>NZ_JACCBT010000001.1:0-4800000 GCF_013409045.1 Actinomadura citrea
ATTCGCTTCCCGCCAGCGCGGCCACTTCGGCTGCCGCTTTGTCGGTCGTGGTGTAGCCGATGGGTCCTTCGCTTACCAACCGGGCGTGTTCCAGCATCGTCAGCGCTTCGGCCACCCCTTCGCCGTTTCGCGTTGTCCGCTCCGCATTCGCGGCGGCGTCGGCGTGCGTGTGGGGACCGCTGGAGCTGGGTGTTGTGTCGGTTCTGTCACCGCGGGCCTGGTGCTCGTCGGGTGGGTCTATTAGGAGGGTCGTGAGCAAGGGGGCCGGAATCGGGATCCCGTCTACAGCGCACAGCAGGCCCAGGACGGCTCGGGCCGGGGCGTCGAGGGCTGTGGCTAGAGCTTCGGTCAGGGCGCCGGGGTCGAGGGCGGAGGGTAAGCCGTCCGCCCGCAGTGCCGTCGCGGCGCGGACCAGGGCGAGTGGACGGCCTCCTGTGGCACGCCACAGGTCGTCGGCGGGGGCCAGTTCGTCTTCCTGGAGGTCCCGGCCGAGTTTCCGGACGAGCAGGTTCCGCGCGGCGTCCGCGTCCAGGCCGCTCAGTTCGAGTGCGACGCCCTCGCCGAACAGCAGGCGTTCCGGTCCTGCCACAGCGATGTCACAGGACGGGACGGCGGCAAGCAGTTGGGCCAGGTCGGAACTCGTCCCCGCAAAGTCGTCCAGGACGAGGAGCGCTTCGATCGACGACATCAGCCGGACCAGGACGTCCTCGGCGGGCCGGTAGCCGGAGATGGCGTAGCACGCCTTGAACACTTCCTGGATGACGTCTTCCGCCGGAACGTCGGCGACCGGCAGGTACACCACGCTCCGGCCCGCTTTGACTTGTCTGGCGGCGAGTTCGCAGAGCAGTGTCGTCTTGCCGGCTCCGCGCTCTCCGTAGACCTGAACGCGTCCCCGGTCCGTAAGGCCTTCTTCCAGGAGGCGGAGTTCGCGCTCGCGCCCGAGTGGTTCTTCACCACGCGGCAGGGGACGTCCGTGAGGCCGGTTCCGCGGGGCGGGGTCGGGCGGTGTGCCCACGTAGTTGACCGTGGAGCCGTGGCCGCTGACGACCAGGGCGTGGTCGCCGTTCACCACCGTCCCGCTAAGGTCCCCGCCTATCTCCGAGATTCTTATTTCTCCCACAGGATCCCCCGTTCGTGCTCAGGCGAAATTTACTGAGCATCGGTTTTCGGGGGCCAAGACTCTTTTTCTATGCGGCTATAGGGCTTGCCTATACCGCGCCCGCTGCGCGTAGTTCCCGGACGGTTCGTGCGGCGAGTTCGCAGAAGACCTCCGGGAGCCCCTCGTCGGAGCGTCGCCGGGCTGCGACCGTGACCGTCGGGGAGAGCCCGGTCATCGGCAAGGTCGTGATTCCTGATAGCGCCAGGGTGTCGCGCAGCGCGAACGGCCCGGGGCAGGGGACGCGGTTCAGTCGGATGGAGAGCGCGGCGGCGGCGACGGTGTCCACCGGCTCGCCGACGAACCGCGCGTCCTCGCGGTTGCGCTCGTCGTAGAAGGTCCACCAGCGCTGCGCGGCCAGGGGGACGCTGTCGGCGATCGCGACGAAGGACGCGTCGATGACGTCGTCGAGCGTGATCGTTTCGGCTTCCCCCAGCGGGTGTCCGATCGGCACCAGGACCGCACGGGGTTCGTCGTCGACGAGGACTTCCCAGTCGAGCCGCTCAGGGTCGAGTGGGAGGCGGATCAAGGCGACGTCCACGTCTCCGTCGAGGAGCGGTCGGTCCAGTTCGTTGAGTTCCAGGGCCCGCCAGGCGGTCCGCACATCCGGAAATGCCTCTTTGAACGCGCTGATCACAGGCATCTGGATGTCACCCGGCAAGGGCCCGGCGATGCCGATGCGCAGGGTTCGCGGGCCGCCGGCTCGAAGGCGCGCCGCCGAGACCGCGTCCGCGGTGGCGGCGAGGATGGCGGCGACGTGTTCGTGGAAGACCACTCCGGCCGGCGTTGGCGAGACCCCGCCCGGCTCCCGGACGAGGAGCGTCGCGCCCACCTCGCGTTCCAGGACGCGGATCTGCTGGCTGAGCGTCGGTTGCGATATGTGGAGGGCCTGAGCGGCCCGCGTGAACGAGCCCTGCTCAACGACCTCCAGAAAGTACCGGAAATGCCGCAGTTCCATCTCGTCTCCAGGAGGCGGGCCGCCCGATGCCGACAGAGCGATTCTACGATTCGGCTCCTCCGGTCCCGGAGAACAAGGGAAGTTTGTCCGGCAGCGGCCGTCACCCGTCCGCGGAGGCCCTCTGATCATTAGCGGCCTTCGAGGAGCGAAGCCGAATCGCCGGATCAACCGGCATGATCTCGCCATTGCCGGTCCCGTAGGGTGCCGGGGTGGACTGGGTCGAGCGGGTTACGGGAGTCCGCCGGTGGTCGCGGGGTGGGGAGCGGGCGCCGCACAAGCCGCTGCTCTTGCTGTACGCCCTCGGGCACTTCCAGCGGTGCGGCGATGCTCCGATGTTCTATGGCGAGGTCGAGGAGCATCTCGCCGGACTGCTGCGGGAATTCGGGCCGCCGCGGAAGACCAGTCCCGCCTACCCCTTTCACTACCTGACCAGCGATGGGTTGTGGGAGGTGCGGACCGTCGATGGAGGGGGCAGTCCCGGGCCCCAGGTCGGCGTCCTGCGGGCTCAGGCCGCCCGCGGTCGGCTGAGCGGTGAGCTGACGGCCGCGTTGCGCCGCGAACCGCGCCTGTTGCCGCAGCTGTGCCGCGCCATTCTGGACGTCAACTTCGAACCTTCGCTGCACGACGACATCTGCACGGCCGCCGGGATCGACCTGGAGTCGGCCGAGGCCGCGGGCGCGGTGGCGCCGCGGCGGCGCGACCGTGCCTTCCGCGAGCAGATCATGGTCGCCTACGAGTACCGGTGCGCGTTCTGCGGCTATGACGGCTGGCTGAACGGGACCGCGGTGGGTCTGGACGCCGCGCACGTCCGGTGGTGGGCCTTCGACGGGCCCGACGACGTCACCAACGGCATCTGCCTGTGCGCGCTGCATCACAAGCTCTTTGACAAGGGCGCGCTCGGCATCACCGACGACCGGCAGGTCACCGTGTCGGCGCGCTTCGTCGGACGCGGTCCGGCCGCCCGCGAACAGGTCCACGCCTTGGCCGGACGCCCTGTCAGCTCGCCCCAGACGGCCTTCCCCACCGTGGACGGCGAGCACATCGCCTGGCACGCCCGCGAGGTCTTCCGCTCCCCGGCCCGGGCGGCATGAGATCCGCCAGAAGGCCGTCTACCGCCGGCATGGCCGAGGTCAGATTCACGTCGGGCCTCGATCTCGCCGCCCGAGGCGACGGTGGACGGCCGGCTCCCGGACCGTGATCGCCCGCTGGGCGTCCGAGGGGATGGGCCGCATGGCTCGGTCAAGTGAGGGTAGAGCGCCTTTGACCGTAAGCGGCAGAAAGGGCGGGTTTCATGATTATTGTCGCCATCGTGGGCGTCTGTGCGGTTCTGTTGGTTCTGGCGTTCCTGCTGCCGAGGCTTTCGCGGCATCCGCAGCGAGGTACCCAGCGAGTGCTGGGGGTGGGCTCACGTGCGGGTTCTTCGGCCCCTGGCGGGCTCGGGCGGCTGCTGAGCAAGCCGTTCCGCAGCTCGTCGCGTGCCGTCGGCCGCAGCGGGGAGGCCGGACGGCGCGCTCGCAGCCGCTCCCCCTTCTGATCCCGACCCCCACAGCCGCGACATCCCTCGCCGCCCGCCTCATGTCATGAGGCGGGCGGCGCGCCTGTCCACCCGCCCTTCGTCGTGGGCTCGGGTCTGACGGTCAGGCGGTTCAGGGGTTCTCCGAGGTGGGGTCCGTAGCCTGGCCGGAGTGGCGGCTACTTCGGGGCTTGGAGGCGGCCGGGCCAGGTGTCGTAGTGCACCTTGCCGAGGGTGGCGTCGCCGAGGGGGACGAGGCTGAACTCTTCCACGGGAGCGCCGAAGTAGTGGGCGTCCGGGTCGACGATGACCTCGCGCGAGTCGTTCCGGATGGCCAGGGCCTCGCGGAAGAACTCGTCCATGCGGTAGCGGTCCGGGCCCGCGATCTCGACTCGGCCGTTCAGCGGGGGCGCCGTCGCGACCCGAGCGACCTGCTCCGCGACGTCGTCGGCCGCGATGGGCTGGTAGAAGACCGGGGGCATGCCGACCTTGCCGTCGGTGGTGGCCTCGTCGGCGATGGCCTTCGTGAACTCGAAGAACTGCGTCGCGTGGACGATCGAGTAGGGGATCGGCGACTTCTCGATCAGGCTCTCCTGGGCGATCTTCGCGCGGAAGTAGCCGCGCTCCGGGGGACGCTCGACGCCCACGATCGACAGGGCGACATGGTGGCCGACGCCCGCCTCCTCCTCGGCGGCGAGCAGGTTGCCGGTCGAGGTCTCGAAGAAGTTCAGGACGGCCTCGTCCTCGAAGGACGGCGAGTTCGACACGTCGATCACGACCGAGGCGCCGGGGAGGACCTCCGCGAGGCCCTCGCCGGTGAGGGTGTTGACACCGGTGTTCGGGGAGGCGGGGACGGCCTCGTGGCCTTGCGCGGTGAGGTTCGCGATCAGTTTCGACCCGATCAGGCCGGTGCCGCCGATGACGACGATCTTCATGGGACAGCCTTTCGTGGAATGCGGCCGCGCGGTCAGGCGGCCGGACGGGTGTGCAGGGCGGTGGTGAGGGCTGTGATGGCCTGGGTGGCGGCGGCTCGGGTGGCGTGGGTGTCGCGGACGGGGTTGAGCATCATGAAGTCGTGGAGGGTGCCGTTGCAGCGGACGCTAATGGTGGGGACGCCCGCTTCGGTGAGGCGGCGGGCGTAGGCCTCGCCCTCGTCGCGCAGGACGTCGTTCTCGTCCACGATGACCAGGGCGGGCGGCAGGCCGGCCAGGTCGTCCAGGGCGGCGGCCATGTTGCCGCCCACCGAGTCCCCCGCGACCGCCATCCGGGACGCCTCCAGCCCCTCGGCCGCGCCGTTGCCGGTGATCCACTGCGCGGCGGCGTAGGCCTGCTCGATCGCGACCGGGTAGCGGGCCTCGGGTGAGCGGTCGTACTCCACGAACGCGATCGCGGCGCGAGCCCCGGCCGACAGTTCGCGGACGAGGCGGTCGTGGGTGCCGGCATTGCCCAGGATCCATCCGCCGCCGTGGACGTAGAGGACGACCGGCAGGGCCCCGGGTGTGCCGGGCGGTCTGACCAGGCGGACCCGCACGTCGCCCGCGGCGGCCGGGACGGTGATCCACTTCTCGTCCACGTCGGGCATCTCCACTGGGGCGGCCTGGACGTCGTCCAGCAGCCTGCGTGCGCCCTCCACGCCCCGCTCGTACAGCAGCGGCGGCTTGGCGGCCGCTTCGGCGAACTCCTGCGCCGCGGGCTCCAGAATGTGCCTGCTCATGGGCGCTTCCTCCTGTCGACTTCACATCCATTTCACCGGACGAGGTCTGGAGGGGGACCAGGGTGTGACCCTGGCCTTCTCCCTGGCCTTCCCCGGGGACGGCAAAGCGACGACTCTTTGAAGCGGGTGATCTTCGTACTCCCGGCCACCCCGCCCGACCAGGTATGACGGGGAGGGGCGGAACCGATCGAATGGGTACCAGGTGCTACGAGGTCGACGCGGCGAGTGCGCGGAGTTGGACGCGCTGCTGGACGGCGTGCGCGGCGGTGAGAGCCGGGCGCTGGTGCTGCACGGTGAGCCCGGCGTGGGCAAGACGGCGCTGCTGCACTATCTGGTCGAGCGGGCGCCCAAGCTGCGGACGGTGCGAATCACGGGTGTCCCCTCTGAGACGGAGTTCGCCTTCGCGGGGCTGCACCGGCTCTGCACTCCGCTGTCCGACGGGCTCGGCACACTCCCCGCCCCTCAGCGCGAGGCGTTGCGCGCGGCGCTCGGGCTGACCTCGGGACCCGCTCCCGATCGGTTCCTCGTCGGACTGGCCGTCCTCGACCTGCTTTCCGAGGCCGCCCGTGAGCGTCCGCTGATCTGCCTGGTGGACGACGTGCAGTGGCTCGGCCGGCCCTCGGTGCAGGCGCTGGCGTTCGCGGCCCGCAGGCTGCGCGCGGAGTCGGTCGCGCTGGTCTTCGCGGCCCGCAAACCCGGGGACATGACGGATCTGGCCGGACTGCCAGACATGGCCGTCACGGGCCTTCCAGAGGAGGACGCCCGGGAGCTTCTCCGTACGTCCCTCCCCGGCCCGCTGGACGAGCGCGTCCTCGACCGGTTCGTGGCCGAGACGCGGGGCAACCCGCTGGCCCTGCTGGAGCTCCCCAAGGAGTCGACCCTGGAGCAGATCGCGGGCGGCTTCGGGGTGCCGGACGTCGGGGCGCTCGCGGGGAGGCTCCAGGAGGTCTACCGGCGGCTGGCGGATCTGCCGGCGAAGACGCGGCGGTTGCTGGCGGAGCGGCGCCACCGGTGAGCGCTGACGGCCCCCGGCGAACCGGAGGCTCCCGCACCGCATGGCCGACGTCTCGTCGCGCCTGCGCACCTTGACCGGGCCTCCCAGGTCTCCGCCCATGGGCGCGCGGACGAAGGCCGGTGATTTCGCCGATGCCCGCCGGAACGGCGGGGGTCAGACTCCGGGCGTTGGCTGTCCCACCCCTGGAGGTTCCATGAGAAAGGTCCTCGGTTCCCTCGTCGCGCTGCTCGCGGCGCTGGCCGCGTTCGGAGTCGGCCTCGCCCCCGCGCAGGCTGCGGGGCCGCGGCCCGTGGTGTTCGTGCACGGGTACACCGGCAACGCGTCCAACTGGGTCACCGCCATGTCGGTGTTCCGTGCCGCGGGCTACAGCAGCGACCAGCTGTACGCCTACGAGTACAACTCCTACGGCGACAACAAGCAGAACGCGGCGGGACTCGCCTCGTACGTGAACCAGGTGAAGTCGCGGACCGGCGCCTCCCAGGTCGACATCGTCAACCACTCCATGGGCGGCCTGGTCAGCCAGTACTACCTGAAGGTGCTGAACGGCAACCCGAACGTCGCGCACCTGGCGTCCATCGCGGGCGCCAACCACGGGACGACGTACGCCAGCGCCTGCACGATCTACGAGACGTGCCGGCAGATGCTCCCAGGGTCGACGTTCGTCCAGCAGATCACCGCGGGGGACGAGACGCCCGGCAGCACGCAGTACGCCACCTGGTACTCGCCGTGCGACGGCATCATCATCCCCTACACCAGCACCAGTCTGAACGGCGCGAACAACCACTACGTGGCCTGCCAGACCCACATCGGCTACCTCACCGACACGGTGGTCCTCGGCGCGATCGCCCAGTTCACGAAGAGCTGAGTCCGGCGCTGGACGAAGCGGGCGGGAGGGACGACCTCCCGCCCGTTCCGTTTGGCGCCACCGGGGCCGGCGCAAGATCAGGGTGGAGGGAGTCGAGGAGGAGGCCGCCCATGGAAAATCGTGCGGGATGGCCCGTGGCGGCAGGTCTGGTCTGCCTGGGAATGGTCGCCTGTCATGGTTCGCCCGCCACGAGGAACGAGCCGCCGCCGACCGCGAAGGGCAGCGGGTCCGCCGCGCCGGGACGGCTCGGCGGGAAGGTGATCGTGATCGATCCCGGCCACAACGGCGGGAACGCGGCCCATCCGGAGGTGATCAGCAAGCCGGTGTGGGTCGGGAACGGCTACAAGCCCTGCAACACGACCGGTACCGCCACCGCGGACGGCTACGCCGAGCACGCCTTCACCTGGGACGTCTCCAACCGGCTGGCGAAGGCGCTGCGGGCCAGGGGCGCCATGGTGACGTTGACGCGCGCCGGCGACAGGGGTGTGGGGCCTTGCGTCACGGAGCGGGCGGCGATCGGGAACCGGGCGCACGCCGACGCGACGCTGTCCATCCACGGCGACGGGGCGGCGGCGGCCGAGCACGGGTTCCACGTCATCCTGCCGCTGCCCGTGGGAGGGAACACGGGGATCGTCGCCCCGTCCGCCCGTCTGGGGACGGCGATCCGCGACGCCTACCGGTCGGGGACGAACATGCCCTACGCCGACTACCTCGGGAAGGACGGCCTCGACCGGCGGGATGATCTCGGCGGGCTGAACCTGTCCACCGTGCCGGCCGTGTTCATCGAATGCGGGAACATGAAGAACGCGGGGGACGCGGCCAAGATGTCGAGCGCCGCGTTCAGGCAGCTCATGGCCGAGTCCCTGGCGAAGGGCTTCGAGGACTACCTCCGCTGAGTTTGCCCGCCGCTGGGATTGTCCGGGACGCCTCCGGCTAGGCCAGTCACAACGAGGCACACCGGACGAACGGACGATCGCCATGAACCGTAGGAACGGACGGAGCGCGTCGCCGCCCAACTGGGAACTCCTGGTGGGACTGGCCGCGACCGGCTTCCTCATCTACGTGTGGGTGTGGGCGGCGACGCAGGGCGGCCCGCCCTTCTGGTAGCCGCAGGGCCGCCCGCACGTCCCGCCCTAACGGTCCAGGAGCGTCCTGAGGGACTTCGCCACCTCCGAAGGCGCCTCCTCGGCCATGAAGTGGCCGCACGTGACGGTCTGGTGCCGGAGGTCGGCCGCCCAGGCGTCCCACAGCGCGACGGCGTCGTAGCCCAGAGCGGCGCCCCAGTCCTGCTGCAGGACGGTGACGGGCATCCGCAGGCGGTTGCCCGCGTCGCGGTCGGCCTTGTCGTGCTCGACGTCGACGCCGGCGGACGCGCGGTAGTCCGCGACGATCGAGGGGACGGCGGCGCGGCAGGCGTCCAGGTAGGCGGCGCGGACGTCGGGCGGGATCGCGGACGGGTCGTTCGTCCACACGTCGAGGAAGTGGCCGAAGAAGGCGTCGGAGGCCCCGGCGATCAGTTGCTCGGGGAGGCCGGGCGGCTGCGCCATCAGGTACAGGTGGAAGCCGACGGCGGCCGACGCGCCGTGCAGGACGTCCCACATGTCCAGGGTCGGCAGGACGTCCAGGCAGGCCAGGTGGGTGATCGTGCCGGGGTGGTCGAGGCCGGCGCGGAACGCGACGAGCGCGCCGCGGTCGTGGCCGGCGAGGGCGAAGCGGTCGTGCCCGAGGGCGCGGGCGAGGGCGACGGTGTCGGCGGCCATGGTCCGCTTGGAGTAGCCGTCGGACGGTTTGTCGCTCTCGCCGTACCCGCGCAGGTCGGGGACGATGACCGTGTGGTCGGCGGCGAGGTCGCGGGCGACGTGCCGCCACATCAGGTGGGTCTGCGGGAAGCCGTGCAGCAGGACGATCGGGGAGCCCGATCCGCCGACCGCCGCGTTGAGGGACACGCCCTCGGCGACGGGGACGCGCTGGTAGTCGAAATCGCTGATCGTTGGCATGCGTCCAGGCTGCCGGGCGCGGATGAGCATCCGATGAGCGCGCTATACCGTGGTGGCGTGGAGGTCCTGTTCGGGGTGCTGGGGCCGGTGACCGCCTGGGACGGGTCCGGGAACGCGATCGCCCTGAAGGGGCCGCGGCACCGCGCCGTCCTGGCCCGCCTGATCGTCGCGCGCGGGCGCGTGGTGCCGGTCTCCCGGATCGTGGACGATCTGTGGCTCGATCCGCCGTCGGACGCGGTCGGCGCCGTCCGCACCTTCGTGGCCGCCCTGCGGCGCGTCCTCGAACCGGGTCGTCCGCCGAGGACTCCGCCCCGGCTGCTGGTCACCGAGGGTCCGGGATACGCGCTGCGCGCCGGGCCGGAGGCCGTGGACGCCTGGCGTTTCGAGCGGGTCGTGGCCTCGGAGCGTCCGGCCGCAGAGCTGGCCGGCGCACTGGACGAGGCGCTGAGCTGGTGGCGCGGCCCCGCCTACGCCGAGTTCGCCGACGAGCCGTGGGCCCGGGCGGAGCACTCCCGGCTGGCCGAACTGCGGCTGCGCGCCGTCGAACGGAAGGCCGGGGCGCGACTGTCGCTGGGCCTGGCCGCCGAGGCGATACCGGACCTGGACGCGCATGTCGCCGACCATCCCTGGCGCGAGGACGCCTGGCGCCTGCTGGCGCTCGCCCTGTACCGAACCGGCCGCCAGGGTGACGCGCTGGCCGTCCTCCAAAGGGCGCGCGGCCTTCTGGTCGAGGAGCTGGGGTTGGACCCTGGTCCGGCCTTGCGCCGCCTAGAGGAGGACATCCTCCGCCAGGCCGACCACCTGGAACCTTCACAGGATGCGGCGTCGCGCGTGTGGGCGCAGGCGGCCCAGGCGTACGACCGAACGGTGGCGTCCGGCGCGCGCGCTCGGCTGGAGTCGACGGTCGGCCTCCTGCGGAGCCTCGCGGTGACCGGCGCCGAGGGCCTGGAGGCGGCCCGCGAGCAGCGCCTGGCGGCGATCACGGCGGCCGAGGAGCTGGGCGACGCGGAGCTGACCGCCAGGGTGATCGGCGCGTTCGACGTCCCGGCGATCTGGACCCGGTCGGACGATCCGCGCCAGGCGGCCGGAGTGGTGGCGGCGGCGGAGCGCGCCCTCGCCGCGCTGCCGCCGGACGGGCACGAGGCCGCGCGGGCCCGTCTGCTGGCCACGATCGCCTTGGAGTCGCGCGGCGCCCGCGATGACCGGGGGCGCGAGGCGGCGCGGGCGGCGGTGGGGACGGCCCGCGAGCTGGACGACCCGGCGCTCCTGGCGTTCGCGCTGAACGGCGCGTTCATGCAGGCGTTCGACCGGGCGGGACTGGCGCCGCTGCGGGACGAGATCGGCGCCGAACTGGTGGACCTGTCGGCGCGGGGCGACCTGTCGAGCTACGAGGTGCTCGGGCACCTCATCCGGCTCCAGGCCCACAGCGCGCTGGGCGACTTCGGCGGGGCCGACCGGCACGCGGCCGCCGCCGACCGCCTGGCCGAGCGGCACGAACGCCCTCTGGTCGGCGTGTTCACGACCTGGTACCGGGCTCTGCGGCTCGCCGCGTCCGGCGAGCCCTCGTTCGAGGAGGCGGAGGAGGCCTACCGCGGTGCCGCCGCGCACATGAAGGGGTGCGGTATGCCCGGCTTGGAGGTCGGCTTGCTGCCGCTTGCCCTCCTCTGCCTGCGCGTCCTGCACCGGCTGCCCGCACAGACCGAGCCCGCCGATTGGGGGCCGTACCTGCCCTGGGCCCGTCCCTTGGTGCTGCTGGCGCGCGGGCGTCCCGAAGAGGCCGCCGCAGCGTTGCGGGACGTCCCCGACCCGCCCCGCGACCTGCTGTTCGAAGCTCTGTGGGGCCTCACCGCCCAGGCCGCCGTGGCCGTGGGCGACCGGACGGCGATGCGACGCGCGCGCGACGAGCTCCTTCCGGCCGCGGGCGAGTCGGCCGGCGCGCAGAGCGGGCTGCTCACCCTGGGCCCGGTCTCCCGCCATCTGGACGACCTCGCCACCGCGCTCGGCGAATGACCCGCTCAGCCGCCCAGGGACGACGGCGGTGGCCATGAGCACGGAGCGCTCGGCGTAGGGGTTGTCGGTCTCCCGCGCCGTGAGCCGGACGCCGATGATGGCGTGCGTGGGAGGGCTCCGGGCTAGGGCCTGTCTCGAAGTGGCCTCGGGCACGCGCGCGAACGCGTGACCTGCCCGGTGCGGCGAAGCCGGAGGCGAGCGAAACCGGGCTGATCGCGAAGCGATGCCGCGTTCGCCCAGGTCCGGTCACGTAGCGAGCCGCCAGGCGAGCGAAGTGGGCCGGGACTGTGAAACACAGCCTAGTTCTCGGAGATGAGGGTGGGGAGGCGCCGCGTGCCGTCGCGCCGCCCGGCTCGGTGGTGGCCCTCGACGGCGGCCTGGACGATCCGGCCCTCGGCGCTGAAGGCCTGCTCCATCACCGTGATGTACTCGGCCGTCGGCGGGTAGAGGCGCGCGGCGGCGCCGGCCGTCCGGCGGATGAGGACGCGGGCGCCGGTGCGCAGCGCGGACTCGAAGTGGCGGACGTCGTGCCCCGCGCGGGCCTCGCAGGCGCCGAGGGCGCGGAACGCGTCGAGCACGGTGCTGGTCTCGCGGGCGCCGGTGTAGGCGGCGAGGGCGTCCCGGACGAGGGCGAGGATCTCGCGTGCCCTCAGGTGCGTGTAGGCGGGGACGCGCTCGGCGATCTCACCGGCGACCTCTGCGGTGATCTCGTCGAGGCGGTCGGTGAGGAACTGGTCCAGAGTGGGCTGCATGGCGCGTCCCCTCTCGTTGCTCGTCCCCGGGCGGGACCGGGAGCGTTGGCCGAGAGCACACCGATCCAGGCGGATGCGGTGGGGCTATGTTACCGGCGCGTAGGTCGGATGCGCTGCCCCCTTTTCCGAAATGTCGTTAAGCGGGGTTGGCGGCCCGGCCCTCCGTGATCAGAAGGACGATCGTCTCCTCGTGCCCGGACGCGAGAAGCGGACGGCGGTCCGGCGCCAGCGCCGCGCGGGCACCGGCGAGGGAGGCGGCGCCGCACGGTCCGGCCGGAACGCCGAGGTCGGCCAGGTCACGCATCGCGCGGGCCGTGGATGCATCGGTGACCGCCACGGCGGCGTCCAGGCCGGCACGTAGGACGGGCCAAGCGAGAGTCGACGGAGTTGCGCAGTTCATGCCCGCCATGGTGGTCGACCCCGTCTCGACGGTCAGCGGCCTGTCCTGGTGGAGGCTCGCCAGCACGCAGGGCGCCGCATCGGGTTCGACGGAGAGCAACGTGGGGGCGGATCGTCCCGAGCGGTAGTGAGTCACAGCCGCCTGGGCCAGCGACCCCACCCCGACTGGAATCGCCACAAGGCCCGCTGGGGCGGCCCCTGCCTCAGCGAGTTGTTCGTCTATCTCGGTGAAGAGGGTGGAGTAACCCTCGACTATCCATTGCGGCACGCGTTCATAGCCGGGCCACGCCGTGTCCTGGACGAGCAGCGCCGACGGGTCGGACGCCGCGGCATCGGCCGCGGCCCGCACCGCCTCGTCGTAGGGCGCCGGTATCTCGGTCACGGCCGCGCCCTCGGCCTTGATCGCGGCCACGGCCTCGGGGTGGACCCCGTGCGGGACGTGGACGTCCGCCGGCAGCCCCAGAAGCCGGGCCATCGCCGCGACCGCGCGCCCGTGGTTGCCGTCCGTCGCCGTCACGAGCCGGACGTCCGGCCGCACGGACCGCAGAACCGCGAGAGACGTGGCGCCGGGCGCGAGGCCCAGACGGTCGCAGAGCGCCCGGTGGACGCCCCACGAGGCACCGAGGATCTTGAAGGCGGGCAGCCCGAGGCGCGCCGACTCGTCCTTGACGAACAGCCGCCGGGCGCCCAGTTCGGCCGCCGGCGAGGGCAGCTCCACCAGCGGCGTCGGGGCGTGGCCGGGGAGCGTCCGATGGAAGGCGGCGACGTCGCGCGGCGCGGGCGGGCACGTCCAGTCCCGCGCGGCCGGACGGGCGAACCAGGACGACCGATCAAGCGAGGCGGGAGCCGTGACCATGGCGAACACCGTGCCGCATCGGAATCTGATCGGTCCAGCGAATGTTTCCGAGCGATAATCATCACTCAAGCCGATGAATGGAGCGGTCATGCTGGACCTGCACCGGCTCCGGCTCCTGCGCGAGCTGAAGCACCGGGGGACGCTCGCCGCCGTCGCCGAGGCCCTCTCCTACAGCCCGTCCTCGATCTCGCAGCAGCTGTCCGTCCTGGAGAAGGAGGCGGGGGTGCCGCTGCTGGAGCCGGTGGGGCGCCGCGTCCGGCTGACCGCGCAGGCCGAGATCCTCGTCGCGCACACCGAGGCGGTGCTGGAGCGCCTTGAGCTGGCGGAGGCCGACCTCGCCGCGTCCCTGCACGGCATCACGGGGGTGCTGCGGGTCGCCGCGTTCCAGACGGCCGCGCTCGCGCTCGTCCCGGACGCGCTCAGCGCGCTCCGCGGCGCCCATCCGCGGCTCCGGATCGAGGTCACGCAACGGGAGCCGGAGAGCGCCCTGCCCGCCCTGCTCGCGCGCGACTTCGACCTCGTGATCACCGAGGAGTACCCGGGCGACCCGAGCCCGCGCCCGGCGGGCGTCGACCACGCGGAGCTCGGGACGGACGAGATCCGCCTCGCGCTCCCGTCGCGGTCGCCGGACGCGGCCCTGCACGACCTGGCGGGGAGCCCGTGGGCGATGGAGCCGGAGGGCACGGCGTCCCGGCGGTGGGCGACGCGGCTGTGCCGGGAGGCCGGGTTCGAGCCGGACGTGCGGTTCGAGTCGACCGACCTGCTGCTGCATCTGCGGCTGGTCGAGCGCGGGCATGCCGCCGCGCTGCTGCCGGGCCTGGTGTGGCAGGACGGTCCGCCTGCCGTGCCGGTCGTCCGGCTGCCGGAGGGGCACCGCACGCGGCACCTGTTCACGGCGTCCCGCCGAGGAGGCGGCTCCCACCCGGCCGTACGCGCCTTCCGCGAAGCCCTCGCGGACGCCTTCTCCGCCCGTCCCCAGGGTCCGGATCAGGGATGGCCAGGGGGAAGACTCCACCGTGAATAGGGGTTTTCCCCTATGGCGATGAATTCAGCAGGAAGGCAGAGTCGTAGTCAGCAGAAGGGTGACGAGGAAGTCTCCCGCAGGAAGAAGGCAGTCCGATGTCGACCACGCCGAGCTTCACCACGATGAACGCTTCCGACCTCGCCGAGATCCTGTTCACCTCCCCGCTGCAGGAGTCCGACCGTCCCTCCGCCGAGCAGGTCCGCACCGCGATCAACGCCCGGCTCGGGGCCTGCGGGGGAGACAGCGCCGCGTGGGTCGCCGCCGTCGCCCAGGAGGCCGGCGACCACCCGGAGACCTACCTGGCCCGGATGCGCTGGGCGCTCAGCACCGTGCACGCGATCTACCCCGACCTGACCACCGCCGCCTGACCCGGGAGGGATCATGCGCTCACCGTTCGCCGACCGCCGCGAGGACATCCTCCCCCGCTCGCTCGCCGAGTTGCTCGCCGCCGAGGCGTCCCACGCCGCCGACGAGCCGCCCCGGCGCCGGCAGCGCAGGACCAGGACCGTCCGGCGCGTCACCTGACCCGCGGGTGGTCAGTGGCGCGACTTGGTCTTCTTGGTCGTCTTGTGCTTGGAGGACTTCTTCTTGTGGCCTCCGCCGTCCGACTCCCACTCGTACCCGGGGGTGTTGTTCTTGCAGAAGCGATCGCTCACCTTCGTGTCGGTCGCGTCATGCTCGCACCACCGGTCCTGACCGCAGGCGGTCAGCCCGAACGCGGCGACCAGACCGACGAGCGCAAGGGCCGCGGAACGGGATTTCACCATCTTTTGCCTTCTCTCCGGCAGGGGTGTCGACAACGACGGGGGATCTGACGTGCGCGACCGCGCCGGCGTTCCGTCGTCGCGCGATACGGGACGTGGCCTGGACCGGCCGCGAACTATGCTGGCCGCCGTGAGCGAAGAGCCGACGGAGGAACAGGGCGGCCGTCCCGGCGCCGACGCCCGCGAGTACCGCATCGGCGAACTCGCCACGGCCGCCGGGGTCCCGGTGCGGACTCTGCGGTACTACCAGGAGCGCAAGCTGCTGCCGCCGCCCCGCCGCGAGGGACGCATCGGCCTGTACTCCGAGGACCACCTGGCTCGCCTCCGCATGATCGGGAACCTGCTGGACCGCGGGCACACCCTGGAGGGCATCCGCGAGCTGCTGGCCGCGTGGGAGCAGGGCCGCGACATCGGCACCGTCCTCGGCGTCGAGAAGGCGGTCACGACCCCGTGGTCGAACGAGGTCCCGGTGACGATGACACTGGAGGAGCTGGCCGCGCTGTTCCCCGGCGAGGTCGGCCCGGAGGCCGTCGAGCGGGCCGTCGAGCTCGGCCACATCGAGGTGGACGGCGACCGCGTCACCCACTGGAGCCGCCGCCAGCTCGACGCGACGGTGACGCTGGTCCGGGTCGGGGTGCCGCTGGACGCCGTGCTCGCGGCCGGCCAGGAGCTCCAGCGCAGCATGGACGACCTCGCCGCGATGTTCGTCCGGCTGATCACGACGCACGTCGTCGGGCACCTGGACGAGGCCGTCGACGACCGGGACCTCGGGGCCCTCACCGAGACCATCGCCCGGCTGCGGCCGGGGGCCCAGGTCACGGTCGAGGCCGGCTTCGCGCGGGCCATGGACCGGCAGGTCCGCGCCGCGATCGACGAGCTGCTCGGCCGCCTGGCCACTCCCTGAGCCGTCCTTTACCGAAGCACGGCCGTCAGACGCCCCGCCCCGGCTTTCATGATCATTAGCGTGGCCGGATGGCACGATCCATCGCCGCGCTCGCGCTCGCGCTCGCGGCCGCGCTGCTGCCGGCCGCCGCGCCCGCCCGGGCCGCGGCCCCGGACGGCCCCTGCTCGTCGTCCCGGCACCCGAAGGCCGCCGACCGGCTCGGCGCGCGGATCAGGCACGCGCTGCGCGGTCGCGCCGGAACCGAGTCCGTCGCGGTCTACGACCGCCGGCGCGGCATCCGCTGCGCGGTCGCGGCCGGGCGGCACTACGACTCGGCGAGCGTCGTCAAGGTCACGGTCCTCGGCGCGCTGCTGCGCCGGGCGGCCGACGAGGACCGCCCGCTGACGGCGACCGAGCGGATCCGGGCCCGCAGGATGATCACCCGCTCGGACAACCGCGCGACGTCCGCCCTGTGGCGTTCGTTGGGACGCGCCCGCATCGCGAACTTCCTCGACCGGGCCGGGATGACGCAGACCGAACTGGATCCCGGCGGCCACTGGGGGCTGACCCGGATCACCGCGCACGACGAGGTCGAGCTGCTGGAACAGCTCACCTCGCCGAGCGGGCTCCTGCCCGCCAAGGCCCGCGCGTACGCGTTGGGGCTGATGCACGAGGTCGTCCCGGCGCAGCGGTGGGGGACCCCCGCGGGACGTCCCGCCGACGTCACCTGGCACGTGAAGAACGGCTGGCTGCCGCGCCCGGGACGGCACTGGCGCGTCCACAGCATCGGCGGTTTCGACGGGCACGGCGAGGACTACATGATCGTGGTGCTCACGCAGGACACCCCGTCCATGGGCTACGGAATCGCCACCATCGAACGCGTGGCCCGCACCGTCCACCACAGCCTGGCCAGGACGAAGCGCCCGACGCCGCCCGGCCGATCGCAGGACGCCCGCAACGCCTGATCGGTGCCGCACAGGAGCCGCTACTGCGGCCCCATGTCCGGACGCTCGGCGGGGCCTTGCTCCAGGGCGGCCTCGTAAGCACGCAGGGCGTTGACGACCGTGGCGCGTTCGGTGGGGGCGAGGTCGCGCATGACGCGCTCCCAGGCCGAGGCACTGCCGGAGAGCCATTCGGCGATCGGCGCTGCGAAGGCCGGCGCGATGGCGACGATGCGGCGGCGGCGGTCGGCGGGATCGGCGGTGCGCTCCAGGACGCCCGGCCGCGACAGGTCGCTCACCATGAGGCTGACGGTCGTCGGGGCGACCTCCAGCCGGCCGGCGAGCTCGTTGACGCCGGCCGGGCCGTCGTACTCCAGATGGGCCAGCAGCGCGAGATGGCGCGGCGCCAGGTCAAGCCCCTGGAGGGCCGGGGGAATGGGCAGGCGCTTGGCGCGGCCGACGAGCCGCGGCATGAGCAGCAGCAGGGTGCGGACGGCCTCGTCGACGGCCGGACCGCCCGATTCGGTGGACATCGGCACCCTCCACAAGTATCTTTGAGGTCAAAGCCTTTGAGGCCAAAGAGAACGGGGACCACTGTGCCGCATCTGACCGTCCACCTGCCAGAAGACAAGCTGGCGGGCAACGAGTCCGAGCTCATCACCGCGCTGACCGAGGCGATCGTCGGCGTCTACGGCGAGTGGGCCCGCGACCTGGCGAGCATCCGCCTGTCCGGCGTCCCCGCCGGCCGCTTCGCGCAGGGCGGCAAGGCCGTCGACACGACCATCTCGCTGCTCATGGGCGTCCGCGCCGCCGCCTTCGACCGCCCCGACGCCGCCGAGATCACCGCGGCCCTGGCCGCCGCCCTCACCGACGCGATCACCGATGTCCTCGGCGAGGACCTCCGCCCCGGCACCACGGTGGAACTGGTGGCGTCCCCCCAGGAACGCACCTTCGTGGCGGGCGCCCCCGCCCCCTGACCGGCGGAGGCGGCATGATCGTCAATGTCGGCGATCCGGAGACACGGCGCGAGCGGGTCACTACGGTCCCTTCCTAGCCGGAACTCATCTCTCTGGAGGGAACGCCGTGGCCGCAGGCGAGGAGGGCGTCGTCACCCTGGACGTCGCGACGGGGAGCGAACTCGGGTTGTCCGAGGACGACCTCATGCTTCTCACCGGGACCGGGCTGCCCAGAGACGCGGGCGGGTACTTCTGCACGGACATCCCCGACGGGCCGCTCGGGCTGTTCGCCGTCCTCCCGCTGAACGAGGACAACCGGGCTCTGATCCTGGGCGGAACCGGGCCCGACGGCGACATGCTGTACTTCCTCGACGTGAACGAGGGCGTCGTCGTGCTCTTCTCCCCGGGAGAGGGCGACGAGGAGCCCCAGTTCGAGATGGTGAACACCACGCTGCGGTCCTTCGCCGAGTTCGTCTCCCGGCTGGGCGCGTACGTGTACTCGCCCTGGGCGGAGCGGCCCGCGGACGACAAGGCCCGCCTAGCGGAGATCGCCGCGGGCCTGGCGGAGCTCGATCCCGAGGCGTTCGGCCATCCGCACAGCTGGTGGGCGATGGCGGTCGCCCGTCTCCGGCGGGAGGCGGCCAGGCGGGAGCGGGCGCATTCGCCCGCCGAGTCGCACAGCGAGTCCCTCGACCGGGCCCTCGACCGGCTGGAGGAGAAGGGGTGGCGGCAAGTCACGGCCAAGGAGTTCGCGTCCGCGACCGACGAGTACGGACTGCTGGCCCTGCCGGAAGACTTCTCGGACGCGTTCTCGGGCGACGGCGTTCAACTCCGGGACGTCGACGTCCGCTGGCGCGGCGGCCTTCCGTCGGAGATCCAGGCGGTCTTCGCCCGGGAGGGGCTCGTGGTCCGCGTCCCTGAGGAGGAACCGCAGGACGAGGACGACTACGACGCCGCGATGGAACGGCTCATGGCAGCGGTCGAGGACACCCAGGGGCCGGGCGAGGGCACGGTGACCTGCCTGGTCCCCGGGGAGACCTCCGATCTGTGCCGGATCGTGCGGGCGTTCGAACGCCTGGCCGCGAACGGCTACGTCGCCGAGCCCGCCCTCTGGCCCACCACGTCGGGATGCTGGCAACGCGTCGCCGAGCAGGCCCAGGACGCGGAGTCGCTCAAGGCCGTCTTCTGGAACACCCAGAGCCATGACGACGCCTTCGACACCAGGGGCGACCTGGTCGACGAGCTGTACCTCGGCTGGGCGGGCGACCGCGAGGAGATCGCCGCAGCCCTCGCGGAGACGCAGCTCGCGGTGAAGACCCCCGAAGACGAGGGAACGACCTTCATCCTCGCTCCCGCCGACCGCCGAACCTGAGGGACCGGCCGGGACGGCGTCGCAGGGGTGGCGGCAGCGTTCGCGCCAGGTGCTCGGCCACCGAGCAGCCGGTAGGCGGCTCCGGGGCCGAGTTTTCAAGATACGGCCGACCCCCGTGACCGGCTGCCCGCGGCCCAGGGCTCGGCGATACTGGGGGGATGGTCGACGACGAGCGCTGGAAGGCGCGTTTCCGGGCCGCGCGGATCAGCCTGCCTCGATGGGCGCGTGACGCCCCGAGCCGCAGCATCTACCGCTCCAACGTGAGCGGGACGTGGGAGGTCTACACGTGGGACCGCGAGACGGGTGAGCAGCGCCAGGTGACCGACCGCCCCAACGGGACGTGGTACGGCACCGTCGACCCGTCCGGCGCATGGGTGTGGTGGTTCGCCGACACGGACGGCGACGAGTTCGGCGTGTGGAAGCGCGTCCCGTTCGGGGAGACCGAGAGCGCACCGGCCGTTCCGGAGCTGGAGCCGTCGTATCCGGCGGGGCTGGCCCTCGGCCGCAGCGGCCTCGCCGTGATCGGGCGGACGACCGAGGAGGGCAACACCGTCCACCTGTGCCGGGCGGGCGCCGCGCCGGAGGTGCTCTACCACCACGCGGAGGACGCCCACGTCGCCGGCGTTTCACGGGACGAGTCCCTGATCGCGATCGGGCACAGCGAGCACGGCGACAGCCGCCACATGGCGCTGCGGGTCGTGCGGCAGGACGGCTCCCCGATCGCCGACCTCTGGGACGGACCGGGCAAGGGCGTCTACGGCGCCGGTTTCGCTCCGGTCGACGGCGATTCGCGGCTGCTGGTCAACCACGAGCGACGCGGCCGGGACGAGATGCTCATCTGGGACCCGGTCGCGGGCACCGAGCAGGAGATCGTGCTCGACCTGCCCGGCGAGATCGGTGCGAGCTGGTACCCGGACGGGGCGGCGCTGCTGATCTCCCACTCGCACGAGGCGCGCGACGAGCTCTACCGCTACGACCTGACCGACGGGGACCTGACCAGGATCGACACGCCGCGCGGGGTGCTCGGCGGGGCCGACGTCCGGCCGGACGGGACGGTCGAGTTCTCCTGGTCGTCCGCCGCCGAGCCGCCGGTGATCCGCTCGACGTCCGGCGCGGTCGTGCTCACCCCGCCCGGGTCCACGGCGCCGCCGTCCGTCCCGGTCGAGGACGTGTGGGTGGACGGCCTGGCCGGCCGCATCCACGCGCTGGTCAGCAAGCCGGAAGGCGACCGCCCTTTCCCGACCGTCTTCGACATCCACGGCGGGCCGACCGCGCAGGACGACGACTCGTTCGCCCCCACTGTCGCCGCGTGGGTCGACCACGGGTTCGCGGTCGTCCGCGTGAACTACCGGGGCTCGACCGGCTACGGCTCCGAATGGCGCGACGCCATCGAGGGACGCGTCGGCATCACCGAACTGGAGGACGTCAAGGCCGTCCGCGACTGGGCGGTCGAGTCGGGTCTCGCGGATCCCGCGCGCCTCGTCCTGACCGGCGGATCATGGGGCGGGTTCCTCACCCTGCTCGGCATCGGCACCCAGCCGGACGACTGGAGCGTCGCGGTCGCGGCCGTTCCGGTGGCCGACTACGTCGCCGCGTTCGAGGACGAGATGGAGGGGCTGCAGGCGTTCGACCGGTCCCTGTTCGGCGGTTCGCCGGAGGAGGTCCCGGAGCGGTACCGCGAGTCGTCCCCCATCACCTACGTCGCGCAGGTCAAGGCGCCGGTGCTGGTCCTGGCGGGGGAGAACGACCCGCGCTGCCCCATCCGCCAGATCGACAACTACCTCGCGCGGCTCGCCGAACTGGGGCACCCGCACGAGGTGTACCGGTACGACGCGGGCCACGGCTCCCTCGTCGTCGAGGAGCGCATCACCCAGATGGCCGCCGAGATCGGCTTCGCCCGGAAACATCTCGGCATGTCGTGATCTTTCCCCGGGACGGGCGGGCCGCCTCGCCCGTCCCGGGTTTACAAGATCGCCCCTTCGGGCATCCCTCCGATCGGCCGAACGCACCACCGGTCCAGCGAGGACCGGCTCTCGCCCCCCGGACATCACCGATCGGGGGGATCGCACATGCCACGGCCGTGCAGCATCCACTGCGTCATGCCGTCCGGGCGCCGCCGGGCGCCCGGCCTGGCTCACCGCCCGGCGTTCCGCCTGGCCGCAGGGGCGACCGCCCTCGCCATCGCCGGCACCATGCTCGCGCTCATCCCGCCCCGCGCGTCCGCCGCGACGCACCCTTCACTCGTGTCGCGGCCTTCACCCGACGCCGGACCGCCGTCCCCGGCCAGGCGCCTGCTCAGCCCGGCGCCCGCGTCCCGTCCGGAGGTCGGGTTGCAGGCCGCTCGCAAACGGACCGTCCCACCGCGGGACGTCCTGCCGGACCTGCCGAACTCGCAGCGCCTGGACCAGCAGTTCGCCGAGTACGCGCTGCGGGCGAGCGGCATCGGCTGGCGCTCCACCGGCGGCTGCTCCGACCGGACGGTGCCGACCTGCACGTCCTTCGAGGGCATCCGGTGGGGGACGATCAGGAGCCTGATCGAGTTCGCGGAGTCGAGCGGCTGCGAGGTCACCGTCACCGGCGGCACCGAGCACGGCCACGCGGGCGGCGTCCACAGCCACGCGAACGGCTACAAGGTCGACATCGCGACCGGGATCTGCGTCGACGAGGCGGTGCGGCGCTACCCGTTCACGGGCGTGCGGGGGGACGGCGCGCGGCTCCACCGGTCCCCCGAGGGCGTCGTGTTCGCCCGCGAGAAGGACCACTGGGACATCACGATCAGGCGCGGACCTCGCGGATGATGCCCACCAGCTCGCGGGTCACCGACTTGAACCCGGGGATGCGCGACATCGCGACCATGCGGTTGACCAGCGGGACCGTCCGCTCGACGAGCAGGTAGGTCTTGCGGCAGCCGGGCGAGCTGTCGTGCACCCAGTACAGCACGATGCCCATCGAGTAGATCCACAGCAGCTCGGGCAGCTCCGCCCGGAACTCCTTGTCGATCTTCAGGTCGGAGCCCTCGACGACCTCGCGGTAGATCGCCACCGCCGAGTCGCGGGCGGGTCCGGACTCGGCGCTGAACGGGTTGAGCGGGCTGGTCGGCTCGGCGGCGAACTTGAAGAACTTCCCGGCGAACTCGTGGTACGGGACCATCGTGTCGACCCGGGCCTTCAGGACGCCCAGCAGCCGGGGCGCGAACTCGCGCTCGGCGTCCAGGACGGCCCGGCAGGCGGCGACGTGCTCGTCCTGCAGCTCGTCGTAGTAGGCCTGGATCAGCTCTTCCTTGGACCCGAAGTAGTAGTAGGCGTTGCCGACCGAGACACCCGCCTCCTTGGCGATCGCCCGCATCGTCGTCTGCTCGTATCCGCGCTCCCGGAACAGGCGCAGCGCCGTCTCGACGATCAGGGCGCGCGTCTGCTCGGACTTCACGGCCTTCGTCTCGGTCACGCATGCCACCCTAAAGCCCGAGTACGACCTCCCGCTCATGCCAACATCCGCCGCGCGGTGCAACCCGGCGCCGGTGAGCGGTGTTGACCGAGCATGACCAACGCCCTGAAAACGCTCGAACGCTTCTACGCCGCGGAGGCGGACTACCTGGCCGCCGGCGGCCCCGGGAAGGGGGACTTCTCAGTGATGGCCGCTCATCTCACCCCGGACGTCGTGATGTACCAGGCGCCCAGCCTCCCCTACGGCGGGACGTGGCGCGGCCACGACGGCATGGAGCGGTTCATGGCCGTGATGAGCGGGCTGTGGTCGGATCTGACGTTCCGCGAGCAGCACTACGCGGTGGACGGCGAGACGGTCACGGTCCGCAACGACTGCGTGTTCCGGGCCCGCGCGACCGGGCGGGAGGTGGACACGTCCGTCCTGCAGTGGATCACGGTGCGGGACGACCTGGTCAGCGAGTTCCGCCCGTTCTACCTGGACACCGCCGCCATCCTCGCGGCTCTCAGGGAGTGAGTTCGGCGGCGACCAGCTCGGCGATCTGGGCGGTGTTGAGCGCTGCGCCGTTGCGGAGGTTGTCGCCGCACAGGAAGAGGTCGAGCGCCCGCGGGTCGTCCAGCGAGCGCCGCACCCGCCCCACCCAGGCGGGATCGGTGCCGACGACGTCCGCGGGCGTGGGGAACTCCTGCGTCTCCGGGTTGTCGCAGAGGACGACGCCGGGCGACCCGGCGAGGACGGCCTGCGCCTCCCGCTGGTCGACCCGGTCCTCGAACACCGCGTGGACCGACAGCGAGTGCGCCGTCACCACCGGGACGCGGACACAGGTCGCCGTCACCCGCAGGTCGCGCAGGCCGAGCACCTTCCTCGACTCCTCCCGGATCTTGAGCTCCTCCGAGCTCCAGCCGCCGTCGCGGACCTCGCCCGCCCACGGCACCACGTTCATCGCGAGCGGCGCCGGGAACGGCCCGAACTCGCCCACCGCGCAGCGCAGGTCGCCCGCGCGGTTGCCGAGCGCCCGGTCGCCGCCGACCTTCTCCATCTGCTCGTACAGGGTGTCGACGCCCTCCAGCCCGACGCCCGACGCGGCCTGGTAGGACGACACGACGAGCTCGCGCAGCCCGTACCGGCGGTGCAGCGCCCCGATCACCATGATCATCGACAGCGTGGTGGAGCTGGGGCTCGCGACGATCCCGCGCGGACGCCGGCGCACCCGCTCCGGGTTCACCTCCGGGACGACGAGCGGCACGTCCGGCGCCATCCGGAACGCCCCGGAGTTGTCGACCGCCACGGCGCCGCGGTCCGTCGCGACCGGCACCCACCGCGCGGCCACCGCGTCCGGCACGCCGAAGATCGCGATGTCGACGCCGTCGAACACCTCGGGCGTCAGCGGCGCCACCTCGACGTCCGCGCCGCGCAGCGGCAGCGTCCGTCCCGCCGAACGGGGCGAGGCGACCAGCCGGATCTCCCCGTACACGTCGCGGCGGGTGGACAGCAGGTCGATCATCACGGTCCCGACGGCCCCCGTGGCTCCGACGACGGCGAGCGTCGGCCCGCCCGTCGCCCTGGTCCTCGTGCCGGCCGGCCGGGCATTCGGGGCCATGGTCGCGCCACCCTCTCGCCGTCGAGTCGTGTCCGCACGTCCAACTCCCGCCGCGTGCGGCCGGTTCCCTCAGCGACCCTGCCACGCCCGGCGGCCGGCGTCAGCGTCGTGTGCCACAGGACGAACACGACAAAGCGGGCCGCACGGAATCCGTGCGGCCCGCTGGGGCGTGCGGTCAGCGGCCGGTGCCCCCGTAGACGACGGCCTCGACCTGCTCGGCGTCCAGGTCGAACGCGTGGTGCGCCGCGGCGACCGCGGTGTCGATGTCGTCCTGGGCGACGACGACCGAGATCCGGATCTCCGAGGTGGAGATCATCTCGATGTTCACCCCGGCCTCGGCGATCGCGCCGAACAGCGAGGCGGTGACGCCCGGGTGCGAGCGCATCCCGGCGCCGATCAGCGACACCTTGCCGATGCGGTCGTCGTAGCGCAGCGACTCGAAGCCGATCTTCTCCTTCAGCTTGTTCAGCGCGGTGAGGGCGCTCTGCCCGTCGGTGGACGGCAGCGTGAACGAGATGTCGGTCCGCCCCGTGGACGCCGCCGACACGTTCTGCACGATCATGTCGATGTTGATCTCGGCCTCGGACAGCACCGTGAAGATCGTGGCGGCCTCACCGACCTTGTCGGGCACTCCCACCACGGTGATCTTGGCCTCGCTCCGGTCGTGCGCGACGCCGGAGATGATCGCCTGCTCCATGTCCTGTCCTTCGATCTCGCTGCTGTCGACGACCCACGTGCCCACCTTCTGGCTGAACGAGGACCGCACGTGGATCGGGATGTTGTAGCGGCGCGCGTACTCCACGCAGCGCAGATGCAGGATCTTCGCCCCGCTGGCCGCCATCTCCAGCATCTCCTCGTAGGAGATCTTCGGGATCTTGCGGGCGGCGGGCACGATGCGCGGGTCGGCGGTGAAGACGCCGTCGACGTCGGAGTAGATCTCACAGGCGTCGGCGTCCAGGGCCGCCGCCAACGCGACGGCCGTGGTGTCGGACCCGCCGCGGCCGAGCGTCGTGATGTCCTTGGTCCCCTGCGACACGCCCTGGAACCCGGCCACGATGCAGATCGAGCCGCCGTCGAGCGCGGTCCGGATCCGTCCCGGCGTCACGTCGATGATCTTGGCTTTGCCGTGCGAGCCGTCAGTGATCACGCCGGCCTGGGAGCCGGTGAACGAGCGGGCCTCGTGGCCCAGGTTCGCGATGGCCATGGCCAGCAGCGCCATCGAGATCCGCTCGCCGGCGGTGAGCAGCATGTCCAGCTCACGGGCGGGCGGCAGGGGGCTGACCTGCTTGGCCATGTCGATGAGGTCATCCGTCGTGTCGCCCATGGCGGAGACCACGACGACCACGTCGTTCCCCGCCTTCTTCGTTGCGACGATGCGCTGGGCGACCCGCTTGACGCCTTCGGCGTCGGCGACGGAGGAGCCACCGTACTTCTGCACGACAAGAGCCACGAGTGGGCGCTCCTCGGATCGGGGTCGGGCGTTTCTGGTCGTCGAGTCTACAGAGGGGGACCCCATGGATCACGACCAGGTAACTCTCCTGCCCCCGGGGCCGCCGGACGCGGCCGCCGGGCGGGCACGCCCCGGAGTGATCGCGTGACGGGCCGGGCGGTATGGACGACCGTGGCCCAGAATGTACGCGCCATGGATTCTTAATGGCCGATGCACGCGAATAATCTGGAGTCGAGGGTGATGCACCGGCGAATGCCGTATTGAGGGGTGCCCATGTGGCGCTGGCTATCGCAGATTCCGTTCGCGTCGCGGATATCCGAATGGAACCGTGAGCGGACCTCCTGGGTCCTGTGCGAGGGAGTGCACGCCAACGTCCGGGAACTGAACGCCCAACTGGCCTCCAAGGACGTGCCGCCGCGCTCCGCCGAGCACGCGCAACTCGTCTCCCATGCCTCGCTGGCCTTGGACGATGCGTGCCGGGTCATCGATGTCGGCAAGCATCCGCGGGGCCGGACCGCGTCACACGTGGCGGCGGCGCAGATGCACGTCAATTCCGCTCGCACCATGTGGTTGCGGACACTTCCGCCCGAGGAACTCGCTCCTCACCTGCCGGACCTCTTCGCCATCATCAAGCAGCATCTCCCCCACGACGACACCCGCCGGATCGCCGCCGAAAAGGCCGCGTCGGAGTTGCAGCAGGCATGTGCGGCGAACGATGCCGCCCACGAAGCGGCAGGCCGGCACCACTGGTGGACGGTGACGCGCGGCGCCGGCCCTTCCACGCCGTCGGTCCCGGAGTTGTCGGCCGTGCTGGACGCGGTCGACGCCGCACGAGAGGCCTCACTGAAAGAGAGGCTGCGCGCCGTGAACTTCGCGCGCCTCGTCTGGCTCACGGCATTCGGCCTGTTCTGCCTGGCATGCGGCATCGCTGTGGCCGGTGCCATCTGGAAGTCGGCCGTGCCGCTGTGCTTCACGCCCGGTAACGAGATCGCCTGCCCCAGCAGGACCGCGAGCTCGTCGCCTCTGCCCTCCCCCGGCTCGGTGGCCTCTCCCGGGGACTACGCCATCGTCGAGATCGCCGGGGTCACCGCGGCCTGTATAGCGGCGGCCTCCGCTCTGCGGAAGGTCCGGGGATCCTCGGTCTCCTTCGGCATCCCCGTGGCGCTGGCCCTCCTGAAACTTCCCACCGGGGCGCTCGTGGCCGTCCTCGGGATCCTGCTCCTGCGCGGGGAGTTCGTTCCGGGGTTGAGCGCCCTCGACTCTTCAGGCCAGATCATCGCCTGGGCGGTCCTGCTCGGCTATTCGCAGGAACTGTTCACCAACCTCGTGGACAAGCAGGGCCGCCAGGTGCTGGAAGGCGTTCATGGGACCGCCGATGCCAGGACGCCACGGGAGAGCGTTGTCCCGCAGGCGACGCCGACGACGTCGGTGCCGGTATCGGTACCGGTGCCGAGCAGCGACGGCGATCGGCAGCCCGGAACGCGGACAGGCGAACACTCCATCCATCCATGAGGAGGCGATCGGCATGACCGATCAAAGCGTGCAGGAAACAGTCCAGGCCCCGCCCTGGCCGGGTCGGTTCCTCGCCCTGCTGAGGGGCGATGACGTCCGCACATGGCAGGACAAGATGCTCAAGCGCGGCTGGACGAGCCTCGTGGTCGACGGCATCTACGGCCCCCACTCCGAGGAGGTCTGCGTGGCCTTCCAGAAGGAGAAGGGGCTGAACGTCGACGGCATCGTCGGACCGCGGACCTGGGAGGCGACCTGGAAGGCGCCGATCACGTAGCGCTCTTCGCGCTGCCGTCGAACGGGCGTGCCCGGCCATGGCACGCCCGTCGCCGTGCCGACTCTTCCCGTCCGCTCCTAGACGGCGGTCTTGATGGGGTCCTGTGCCGGTTCGGTGGGTTTCGCGGCACGGGCACGGAGGCCGAACGCGGTGATCAGGGCGGCGCCGGCCGCCGCGGCGAAGGGGACGGCCAGAGCCGTGCGGAGAGCCTCAAGGCGGGCTTCCTGGGAGTCGTCGCCGCCGAGCGCCGCGACCTGGACGGCCGTCACGGCGGAAAGCCCGAGGGCCGCGCCGAACTGGATCGCCGTGTAGAGCAGGCCGCCCGCCAGACCGTACTCGCCCTCGTCGACGCCGTCCGTGGCGGCCATCGTCAACGGGCCGTAGGCCAGGGCGAACGCCAGGCTGAGCAGCGCGATGATCGGGAACATGGCGGTGTAGGCCCAGTCCAGCCCGACCGGCAGGAACAGCCCGTAGGCGACGGCCGCGAGGACGAGGCCGCCCAGCAGGACGCGCAGATTGCCGAAGCGGTTCACCAGGCGTGGGGTCAGGGTCGGCGCGAGCACGGTGTCGAGGCCGACGACGAGCATGCCCAGTCCGGTCTGCCAGGTCGTCCAGCCTCGGAGTTCCTGCAGGTACAGGGTCATCAGGAACTGGAAGCCCGCGAACGCGCCGATGAACAGCAGCGCGCTCAGATCGGTCCGGACGAGGGCGGCCGACCGCAGGATGCCGAGGCGGACGAGCGGGCTCGCCGACCGGCGCTCGATCAGGGTGAACACGGCGAGGAGAAGCAGCCCTCCGCCGAGGACGCCGGCGGTGAGCGCGGCGCCCTCGCCGGGGTGCTCCAGCCGGACGACCCCGTAGGTGAGGAGCAGCATGGCTCCGGCGACCGCGAACGCGCCCGGCAGGTCGAAGTCGCGCGTCCCCCTCCTCGGCCCGGCGGCCTGCGGGTCGGCGACCAGCGGGACGGCCGCCGCCAGCAGCAGCGCCGACAGGATGACCGGCGCGAAGAAGACCCAGCGCCAGCCGAGCGACGTCAGCAGGCCGCCGGCGACGAGGCCGAGCGAGAAGCCGCCCGCGGCCGTCCCCGCGTAGACGCCGAGCGCCCGGGTGCGAGCGGGCCCGGCCGGGAACGCGGCGGTCACCAGCGCGAGTCCCGCCGGGGCCATGAACGCCGACGCGACCCCGGTGACGAACCGCGCGACCAGCAGCATCCAGCCCTCGGTGGCGAGGCCGCCGAGACCGGAGAACACCAGGAAGACCGCCAGCCAGAACAGGAAGACCCGCCGCCGGCCCAGCAGGTCCGCGGCGCGCCCGCCGAGCAGCATGAACCCGCCGTAGCCGAGCACGTAGGCGCTGATGACGCCGCTCAGCATGCCGGTCGACAACCCCAGGTCCGCCCGGATCGACGGCAGCGCGAGGTTGAGCATCGCCATGTCGATCCCCTCCAGGAAGACCGCACCGCACAGGACCAGCAGGGACGCCCAGGCGCGGCCGTCCAAACGGGACGCGGATGTGGACATGACCCGGCTCCTCTCCTCCGAGGCACCGGTTCCCCTGATGGATGCCGGTTCCCTCTTGTTACCGGCAGCATCGTCCGACACCATCGGTAAGCATGGAAGACGGAACTTTCGCGTCCCCTGGTTACTGCGGAGTCACCGCCGCCGACGAGGACGTTCTTCAGTGGGACACCCGCAACGACTGCGAGGTGCGGCAGATCCTCGACCGCGTCGCGGACAAGTGGTCCCTGCTCGTCATCGCTCTGCTCGACCAGCGGTCCCTGCGCTTCACCGAACTCCGCCGCCGGATCGACGGCATCAGCCAGCGGATGCTCGCGCGGACGCTCCGGCACCTCGAACGGGACGGGCTCGTCAGCCGCACCGTCCACCCGACCGTCCCCCCGCGCGTCGACTACGCGCTCACGCCGATGGGCGCGACCCTCCACGAGACGATCCGGTCGCTCGTGGTCTGGACGGAGGAGCACCAGAGCGCGATCGCCGCCGCCCGGACCGCCTACGACGCCCGCGTCGAAGCCGAACGGCGGGCGGCCGAGCAGGAGGCCGCCGAACGCGACGCCGTGGCCCGCGACGTCCTCGCCTACCGCCGCTGATCGCACGCGAGGATCACCCCGCCGGTTTCACGGGAAACCTGCTCGGCCGGGGCTGTGGCGCTAGAGCGCCGGCGGGCCCTGCTCGATGCGGCGCAGGACGGGTTCGAGGCGCTCGTTCTCCTCGGTGCCGATGATCCGGCGCTCGTCCCACCAGGTCGCGCCGGCGTCGGCCAGCGGGCCGACCATGTCGCGGGCGTCGGCCGGGCTGGCGCCGCCCACGACGATCTCGAACGGCCCGTCGCCCTCCCGGTGCCGCCGGACGTAGGCGACCAGGTCGCGGACGTCCTCGACGGCGGGCGCACGGCCGTGCGAGCCGGGGCCGAACAGCGGGACGGCGCCGTCCCAGCGGGCGGCCCGCCGCATCGGCCGCCGGTTCGGCCAGAACCCGGCGATCCACACCGGCGGCCGCGGCCGCTGCGCCGTCGCGGGCAGCAGCGCCACGTCCTCGACCCGGTAGTGCCGCCCGTGATGGGTGACCGGTTCGCCGGACCAGTAGCGTTCGAGCAGGCCGAGCCCCTCGTCCAGCCGCTCGGCGAGGAGGACGGGGTCGGTGGGCTCCCCGAAGGCCCCGTACTCGTCGGCGACGGGACCGCCGAGGCCCGCCGCGAAGACCACCCGTCCGCCGCTGAGGACGTCCAGCGTGGCGACCTGGCGGGCCAACTGCTCGGGGCGCCGCCGCGGAACCGGCGTGACCAGCGTGCCGAGCCTGATCCGGCTGGTCGCCAGCGCCGCCGCCGTCAGCAGCATCCACGGATCCCCGAAGGACCTGCGATCGCTCTTCACGTGGACGACGTGGTCCCACACGAACAGCCCGTCCCACCCGGCCCGCTCCGCCGCCTCCGCGACCCGCGCCACGGTCCGCGGATCGGCGAAGTCCCCGAAGTTCGGAATATTGATCGAGTACCGCATCCCCGCATGCTGCGCCGTCCCCCGCGCCCGCGGCAAATCGCTTTAGCGGCGGGTGGGGTCGGTGGACAGCTCGGAGAGGTTCATCGCCATCGTGCGGTGGACGGCGGGGATCCAGTCGAGAGTGCGCAGCAGCGTGTTGCGCACCCCGCGCAGCACCGGGCTGCCCATGGTCGCGACGTTGGTCATCTTGTCGGTGAACGAGACGACCTGCTCGGCTATGGGACGGCGTTCGGCCTCGTACTCGTCCAGCACGGAGTCGGGGGCGCCGTCGTTGATCACGGCGGCGAGCTTTCCCGCCAGGCCGAGGGCGTCCTGGATGCCGGTGTTCATGCCCTGCCCGCCCGCCGGGCTGTGGACGTGCGCGGAGTCACCGGCCAGGAAGACGCGGCCCGCCCGGTAGCGCGCCGCCAGCCTGTGGTGGACGCGGAAGCGGGAGCTCCACACGACGTCCTTGATCAGCGCGGGGTGGCGCCTGGGACCGCGCGCGTCCAGAAGCGCCTGGACGTCGGCGGCGGTCGGGTCCTGGGGCGCCTCGTCGACGGTCGCGACGATGCGGTGCCGCCCGCCGGGCAGCGGCGCGACGACCGTGACCCCCTCCGAGGAGAAGAACAGCATGACCTCCTCGCTGCCGCCGGCCCAGTCCAGGTGCACGTCGGCGAGGATGAACGACTGCGGGTAGGCGTCGCCCTCGAACGCGATCCCGGCATGCTCGCGGACCGTGCTGTGCATCCCGTCCGTCCCGACCGCGTAGGCCGCGCGGATCCGCTCGCCATCGGCCAGGGTCGCCGTCACCCCGTCCTCGTCCTGCGCCAGGTCCGTCACCTCGAACGGCCGGTGCACGAGGCCGCCCGCCGCGTGCAGCCGTCCGAGCAGGATCTCCTCGGTGACGTTCTGCGGGACGAGCAGCGTGTAGGGGAAGTCGGTCGGCAGGTCGCCGAACTCGACGGTGAGCAGCACGCGGTCCCGCTCACGGACGGTGAAGCGCGGCACGATGATCCCGCGCTCGACCAGCTCGCCGGTCACGTCGATCTCGCGCAGGGCCTCCAGCGTGCGGGCATGGACCACGGCCGCCCGGGAGGTGTTCGCACCCTCCGCCGCCCGGTCCAGCAGGACGGCGTCCACCCCCTTCTGCCGCAGCGAGGCGGCGAGGGACAGCCCGACGGGCCCCGCGCCGACCACGAGCACGCCGGTGGACTCCGGAACAGCCTTCATGATCACTCCTGTCGCCAATGACCGTTTGCCAACACCTGTTGGCCAACTTGTGATGGACTCTAGACCGTTGCCACCGTGTTTGCCAACGCTTGATGGCATAGGTTGGCGGGCATGGCTTTCACCGAGCGTTCCGCGGCGACCCGGACGGCGATCCTGGACGCGGCCCGGCGCCGGTTCGCCGAGGACGGCTACGAGCGCGCGACGATCCGGGCGATCGCGGCGGACGCCGCCATCGACCCGTCCATGGTCATCCGGTACTTCGGCAGCAAGGCCGAGCTCTACGCCGCCGCCTCGGCCATCGACCTCGCCGTCCCCGACCTCGGCGACGCCGACGACGCGGCGGCCGCCTACGTCGAGGCCTTCCTGGCCCGCTGGGAGGCAGGCGAGAACACCGCCGAGGCCGTCCTGCTGCGGACGGCCCCCACCCATCCCGACGCCGCGGCCCGCGTCCAGGCCATCTTCGACAGGGAGATCGTCCCCGCCCTGGAGAAGGTCCTGCCGGACGACCCCGCCGTCCGCGAGCGCGCCGCCCTGCTGCTGAGCCAGACCCTCGGCATCGCCTACGGCCGCTACCTGCTGGGCATCGAGCCCCTGGCCTCCATGGACGTACGCGAGATCGCCGCCTTGGCCGCCCAAGCCGCCAGGATCCCCCTCCACGCCCCCCGAACCCCCTGAACCCGCTTTCGCGGGGCACCCGGCGCGTCGGCGCTCCCGCGCCGGACGCGCACCGCCTGCTCGGTGGGCCGAGAGCGGAGGCCAGGGCGAAACCCGCCAATGCCGGTGGTGGTGCTGGGATTCGCTGCGGCGCTGGTGACACGAGGGTTGCTGCGTCGTAAGTGGTATGACGCCTCTTCGGTCACCGTACAGATCATTTCCGCGGACCTCCCGGACGCGGGGTCAAGCGTCTAGGTAAAGGCAGGCGTCGACGGGGTGCGGTGGTCATCTCGTCCACCGGGTTCGCCGTGTCGTGCCATGGCACGGCTCGGCCCGGGGCGGGCGCGGGCGGTGAGGGAGTTGATGGGAGAGCTGATGGGCGGGTTCGACGAGTTGCCGAGGGTTCGCCGGGGACCGCTGCCGTCCCTCTACGCGGCGCTGCGGCGGAGGGCTCCGCAGGTGGCGACGGCGCGGCCGGACGGCGGCGGGGGCTTACTGCACATCTCCTACCGGGGTCAGGAGGCCCGGGTCGCCTGGGACGACGACCTCGAACAGTTCGCGTGGCACTCCGGGGGAAGCGGCCAGATCGGCTCGGACGTCGAGAAGGCGGCCGAGCTGATCGCGTGGGCACTCGGCGCACGCACCGGCCCCGCCACGTCCGGCTAGGCGGGGCACGGCCGGGTCAGGCGGGGGCGGCTTCTGTGGCCACTTCCGTGGCGACGCTCAGGCGGGCGTTGGCGACGAAGGCGTGCAGGGCCCGCAGAGCGGCGCCGGCGTGGTTGCCCCAGTGGTTGAAGTACGAGTACTGCCACCACCAGAGGGCTTCCAGGGGGCGGTCCTTGTTGTAGTGGCGGAGCCCGTGGACGAGGTCGCTGGCGACGTCCACAAGGTCGTCCGACAGGCGGTAGGAGGTCGGCTCGGTGTCCTTGTAGGGATCGAAGACCTCGACGTACTCGTCCATGGCCTGGAGGCGCTCGGCCAGGCCCTGCCGGATCGAGTCGAGGTCGGGGTCGTCGCCCACCTCGGGCTCCCAGTTGTCCGGAAGGATCACGTCGGCGCTGGCGCCGAGCTGCGCCCCCGCCAGGATGACCTGCGACACCTCCAGCAGGAGGAGCGGGACGGTGTGCGTCCCGCCGTCGCCGCGGGCGACCGCCTCCAGGCCGTTCAGGTAGTTGTCGACGTGGCACGCCACGCGTTCGGCGAGGGCGTTCCAGTCCTGCGGGCTGTTGGTGTCAGACATCGAGCAGCCTCCGTCCTTCGAATGCGCGGCCCAGTGTGACCTCGTCGGCGTACTCGAGGTCGCCACCCACCGGAAGGCCGCTGGCCAGTCGGGTGACGGTGATGTCCATGGGCTTGACCAGCCGGGCGAGGTACGTCGCGGTCGCCTCGCCCTCCAGGTTGGGGTCGGTGGCGAGGATCAGCTCGGTCACTGTCCCGTCCGCGAGGCGCTGCATCAGCTCGCGGATGCGCAGGTCGTCCGGCCCGACGCCCTCGATCGGGCTGATCGCGCCGCCGAGCACGTGGTAGTGGCCGCGGAACTCGCGGGTCTTCTCGATCGCGACGACGTCCTTGGACTCCTCCACCACGCAGATGATGTGGGGGTCGCGGCGCGCGTCGCGGCAGATCCGGCATTCCTCTTCTTCTGCGACATTCCCGCAGGTTTTGCAGAAGCGGACCTTGTCCTTGACCTCTTTGAGCGCCTTGCCGAGGCGCTCGACGTCGGCCGGATCGGCGGCGAGGAGGTGGAAGGCGATCCGCTGCGCGCTCTTGGGGCCGACGCCGGGCAGCCTGCCCAGCTCGTCGATGAGGTTCTGAACCACCCCTTCGTACAACGGACCCCTCCTTTACTGTCGTCTTCTGCCCGCGTCCGGGTTCAGGCGCCGCCGAGGCCGGGGAAACCGCCGGGGATGCCCCCGCCGCCGCCGAGCCCCTGGGCGAGCGGGCCCATCTTCTCCTGCTGGAGCTCCTGCGCCTCGCGGGCGGCGTCGCGGATCGCGGCCAGCACCAGGTCGGCGACCGTCTCCGCCGTGTCGGCCGGGTCGTCGACGTCGATCGCCTTCGGGTCGATCGACAGCCCCGTGACCTCGCCCTGCCCGTTGACCGTCGCGGTCACGAGCCCGCCGCCGGCGGTCCCCGTCACCTCGGTCTCCGCGAGCTCGCGCTGGGCGTTGAAGAGCTGCTCCTGCATGGCCTGCGCCTGCTGGAGGAGTTCCTGCATGTTCAGCTGACCACCGGGTTCCACGGTGCACTCCCTCTTCCGGCCCCCGAGGGCCTTCTCTCTGGCGCTCCGCCAGCCACCGGACGTCCGTCCCACGAGACTACGGGTTCCCAGGCCGTTTCGGTACGCGAGGCCCCCAGCGCGCCATTTCGGAAGCACATCCGGGATTCGGCGCCCTACCGGACCCCCGCCGAGGCCCCCTGCCGCCGGGTCAGAGAGCCGAGTTGTCGATCTCGCGGATGATCTGACCGCCGAGTTCGCGCTGGATGAGGGCCATCCCGCCCATCTCGGCCTCGGTGCCGTCGGCGTCGGCGTCGCCCTCCGGGTCGACCTCCTCGCTCTCGTCCACGGGAGAGGGTTCGGGCGGCGGCGGGGGCTCGTCCGGCGGCGGCGGAGGCGGCTCCGGGGACCGGTCGGCCCTCGGCGCGGACGGCTGTGCGGACGACTGCGCGGACGGCTGGAAGGGCGGCCGCGGCTGCGGTGCCGGGTTCGGTGTGGCCGCCCCACCGAACCCCGCGCTAGGGCCCGGCCTTCCCCCTGGGGGAGACCCGCCGGACGCTCCGCCGACGACGGTCTCTATCCGCCAGTCGACGCCCATCCGCTCCTTGAAGACCTCGCGCAGGACGGCGTCGCGGCCACCGTTGACGAAGCCGAGGCGGCGTCCCTCCGCGTCGAAGCCGAGGGTGAGGACCTTGCCGTCGAGGGAGATCGGCTGCACCCCGGACATGATGACCATCCAGGTGGCGCGGCTCTTCTGCTTGACGGCCTCGACGACGTCCGGCCAGAGCCGCTGGATGGTGGAGAAGTCGGCCCCTCCGCCTCCTCCGCCGGACGCGGCGGGTGCCGGCGGCGCGCTGGAGGGCGCGGGTGACGCGCTGGGGGCGGGGCGCGCGTTGGCCGGCGCGGCCGTGGGGCGGGCGGCCGTGGGCTGGGGGGCGGTGGCCGGGGCGGCAGCGCGGTTATCCACAGAACCGGACTCCGCGGGCGCCGTACGGGGGGTGGGGTTGACACTGGAAGTGGGGTCGGCCCCCCGGGAGGGAGGGGACTGGGTTCCGGGCGTTTGAGAACCCCCGTCACGGGACGCCGGCGCCCCTGGCTGCTCCGACGCCTCCTGCGTCGGCTGCCCGGACGTCCCTTGCGTCGCACCGCCCTGCCCGGACGTTCCGGGCGCCGCGCCGGCCTGCCCCGAAGATCCTTGAGCGGGAGCTCCCTGACCTGCGCCGCCCTGGCCCGGACCACCCTGGCCAGGGGCCGGAGCCGCGAAGGCCTGCGCCAGAGGGTCACCGCCCTGGCCGCCCCCGAATCCGGCCTGGCCACCGCCGAAACCGCCCTGGCCGGCCTGGCGTTCCAGACGGTCGAGGCGGGCGAACATGGACGCTTCGTCCTCGTACGCCGCCGGCAGCAGGATCCGGGCGCAGATCAGTTCCAGCAGCAGCCGCGGGGACGTGGCGCCCCGCATCTCGGTGAGCCCGGTGTGCAGCAGGTCGGCGGCGCGCGTCAGCTCTCCGGGCCCCATCGAGGACGCCTGGCGCCGCATCTGCTCCAGCTCGTCGGGCGGGAAGTTCAGCAGCCCCGAGGCCCCGGCCTCCGGGACGTTCGACAGGATCACCAGGTCGCGGAGGCGTTCCAGCAGGTCGGCGGTGAAGCGGCGCGGGTCCTGGCCGCTCTCGATCACGCGGTCGATGGCGGCGAACACCGCGGCGCCGTTCCGGGAGGCGAAGGCGGCGACGACCTCGTCCAGCAGCGCGGAGTCGGTGTAGCCGAGCAGCGACACGGCCCGCGCGTACGTGATGCCCTTCTCGTCCGACCCCGCGAGGAGCTGGTCCAGGATCGAGAGCGTGTCGCGCGCGGAACCGGCCCCGGCCCGGACGGCCAACGGCAGCGCGGACGTCTCGTACGGGACGTCCTCGCTCTTCAGGATCTCCTCGACGAGGTCCTGGAGGACGCCCGGCGGGATCAGCCGGAACGGGTAGTGGTGGGTCCGGGACCGGATCGTCCCGATGACCTTCTCCGGCTCGGTCGTCGCGAACACGAACTTCAGGTGCGGCGGCGGCTCCTCGACGAGCTTCAGCAGCGCGTTGAAGCCCTCGCGGGTGACCATGTGCGCCTCGTCGATGATGTACACCTTGAAGCGCGCCGCGACCGGGGCGAAGAAGGCCCGCTCCCGCAGGTCGCGGGCATCGTCCACACCACCGTGGGACGCGGCGTCGATCTCGATCACGTCGATGTGCCCAGACCCGGACGGTCCGAGCGCGACGCACGAGTCGCACTTGCCGCACGGGTCGGGGGTCGGCCCCTCCTCGCAGTTCAGCGAGCGGGCGAGGATCCGGGCGCTGGAGGTCTTGCCGCAGCCGCGCGGACCGCTGAACAGGTACGCGTGGTTGATCCGGCCGTTGCGCAGCGCCTGCTGGAGGGGCTCGGCGACGTGTTCCTGCCCCTTCAACTCGGCGAACGTCGCTGGCCGGTACTTGCGGTACAGAGCCAGACTCATCGGGGTCCGCCCTCCCTCGAGAAGCAGAGCGTCAGAAGCGCCGTGTCGCCGTGGACCGGTCGTCGCGGACCGGTCGCCGTCAAACTAAAGGGACCCCCCGCACACCCGCCAGAGCCTGCTTATCCTTGCTGCCTTCCGGCCCTGGGGAGGTTCACAGGGTGACGCCGTGCGAGGGGTCTGACCAAAGTCTATGGCATCCCCGGCCCAGGAGCGCCACGCATTCGGCGTAGTCTCCGCCCATGCCCGCCTCTCCCCAGGACACGCTCCTGCACATCGCCGAACGAACCCACTGGGAATCCGCCCAGAGCACCGGCGTGGCGTACACCATGTCCACCCTGGGCCGGACCCTGGACGAGGAGGGCTTCATCCACTGCTCGTCCGATATCGCCCAGGTGGAAGGCGTCCTGGGCCGCTTCTACGGCGACGTCCCTCGCGACGACCTGGTCCTGCTGGTCATCGACGTCTCCCGCCTCGACGCGCCCGTCCGCTACGAGCCTGCCGGCGACGAGCTGTTCCCCCACGTCTACGGATCGATCCCGGTCGACGCGATTATTGATGTCAGGTCACTGCCCGAGAACCGGTAGGATTCCCGGTGGAGGATTCGCCTAGTGGCCTAGGGCGCACGCTTGGAAAGCGTGTTGGGTTCACGCCCTCACGAGTTCGAATCTCGTATCCTCCGCCACGCTTCACCAGGCACAACACGCTGAGGGCGGCACCCAGAGGGTGTCGCCCTCAGCGCATCTAGTCACAGCGTCAGTCTCAATAGATCGTCACCGCTGGTGCCTTTGGGCACGGCGGCACACGCCTGCCCCGTCAGAGCGCCTTGCGCCTACGCCGCAGGTGCGGCGACGACGAAGCGGCTCGTGACGCGCGTGGGCTTCCCGTCGATCATGCCGTCCGGCGGTGTGCGCAGGGCTCCGTTCGAGGACCCCGTGCCAGCAACCCGACGTCCCCGCTCGTCTCGGAACAGACAGCGTCAAACCCGAGCGGCCGGCTGTCCGCGCCAGGCGGATGCGAGTCGGACTCCTCCTGGTGCGGCACTGCTTCGCGTAAAGGCGCGGAGCGTGGTGTCGGCCGGATAACAAGACTCCGCCTTCTCGACATCCCGCCGAAATTAGGCATTCCGTACTATCCGAGCTGGATAAACAACGCTGGACGCGAAAGGATATTTGGAGGCCGATTGGCCCTGGTAGATCAGTTCAGGGGACGATACGATGTCATCGGCCGAACAGTGAGAAGTGTTCGGCAAAGGCGGAGTGGAGCAGCTCGGTAGCTCGCTGGACTCATTATCCAGAGGTCGCGTGGTTCAAATCCCGTCTCCGCCACTTCCCTTCGGGCGTGTCGTTGACCGTTGTCCCAGGGTTCGGCAGTCGGCGCGGTAGCCGCCGAACCCTGGGCCCAGCGGGGAGGCACGCCGGCTTGAGATCGTGCCCTTTTCCTGCTTGCCGGGTCATTCGCCTCCGTTGTGGGCTCGCCGCCGAGTCAGGAGCGTGTCTCCAGCTCCTGTTCGATCGGCTTCACCACGATGTAACCTTGGGCTTGGTGGCGGATGGCGGAGTCGTAAAGGTGCCGCAGGACTGGCATGATGCTGTGGTAGCAGAACACCGAAGATGACACTCCGAGGATTTCCGGGGTGTTGAACAGAACGGGCATCTCCGCGAACAGGTAGGCGAGTCCTGCCTGAAGTTTCTCAGCCTCCGCTCCAGCGGAGGCCGGCGAGTCGTCGGTCCGCGACCGCAGGATGTACCGCACGTGCTCTTCGCACGCCTGCCGGAGTTGGTCGTCCGCGCTGAGGCACTCCTCGATCCGCCGCCGGGTCGCCTGATAGCTGGGCAGGTCCATGCACTCGGAGAGCGCGCGCACGCGGACCTGGGGCCCCGGACCGCCCGCTCTCTCGACCGCCTGCCGAACGCGGCGCCGGGTGTCCCGGATGGTCCGGGTGGCACTCGAGGCGGCCTTCTGCGGGGTATAACCGGAGGCGACGTACATGGTGTCGATGTGCTGGTCGACATAGATGATGTCGATTCCGGTGAAGCGTGGCTGAGCCCATTTCACCAGGGCCGCGATGCGCTCGCGGCTGAAGTAGCTGTTCTCTGGGCTCACACCGATGAGGATATGCTCGCCCTGCTCGAACAGTCGCCGGCAGGCGGGCATGTACGGTTGCGCGTCGATCGGTATCCCTGGGGTGGACGTACAGGAGACCGCGGGGGTGGACGAGGTCTTGTTCATCTGGGGGACCGCCAGTTCGTTGCGGAGGTTTTCGGGCGTGTTTCGAGGCTCTCCTCGGATGGGCAGGGGTGTGGTGGCGGCTTCCCGTGGAATTGTCCCGAATCGGCCGTGGTGGGGCCTGATCGCGGACCATCCCGAGGCACTCGCGCACCCGCGGATGCCCATCGCGATGTCTCGTTCACGGTGAGTAGTGTAAGGCGTGTTTGTGGAAATCGGTGGCGGCGAGCGGACTTATTAATGTGGCGGATCCGTCTTCCCTGCATTCGTTCTGTGTGGCGAACGCGCCCGGTATCTGGGAACGGCGGCCTCCAACGAGAGATCGATATCGATCAGACGATCTCAAGGCTGGTGGATTTGCCGGGATGTTGAACGACCGGGATCCGCGGCACATCGGCGTCCCCCACGATTTCGACATCGGCCGCGCCGATTCCGGCCATCGTCGTTCGGCACCGGCACGCATTTCTGCATTGGCGTCTACCTGACGCGTACCGACCTGCGCACCGCTCTGCCGGCTCTGAGCACACGGCTGCACGGGCAGCGGGCGACGGTGCCGCCCGAGGAGATTCCCTGGTCCAGCGAAATGTCCCTGCAGGGGCCGCAGGTACAGCCGGTCAGGGCCCGGTGCGTTGTTCGGTCCGCCGGGCGCGGACCACCGTCCAGAAGGGCATGATGACACTGCAGCGGATGGTGACGGCCTCTCCACAGTCAGAGGCCAGGGCGTGCAGCGCATCGACGCTGTAGAACTTGCGGGCGCTGATCACCCAGTCGTGCAGGAGTGGCTGCCCTCCTCCCAGGAGCAACCCCACGGGAATGCCGGTGACCAGGCACGCCGGATTGCGCCAGCCGTCGATGATCAGCAGGCGGGATGCCACCCGCGTACCCTCCCGCAAGACCGCCCGGACCGCGGTGGGAGGCAGATGGTGAAGGGAGAAGGCGAACACTGCCAGATCCCATGATCCGGTCTCGGCGTCGATGCCGGTGGCGTCGATCACCGCCGTCTCCGCGCGAGGGTGGCGCCCCAGCGGTCCGGCCTGCAGGGTCTGCACGGTCCGCGCCGAGATGTCGCTGGCGGTCCAGCGGGCGGTCGGGTGCCGGGCCAGCACGTGCTCGGCCAGCCCGCCCGAGCCCGCACCGAGTTCCAGGATTCGTGGTTCCGGCAACCCGGCGATCTCTGCCTGGATCCACCGGCCCCAGATTCGGTACAGCCCACCCAGACGCTGAAGGCGGTGCAGGCCCCGGAGCACTCGCTGTGCCTTGTCGGCCGTCTCGGGCCGGTCGAGGTATTCCAGCCGGTCCGTCTCGTACAGGCGGTCCCACCATCCGGCGCAGGGTCCTCCACGCGGCATGTCCGCCATGGGCCTCGTCGGTCCCATCGATCCGCCCTTCTGCGAGTGCCTCACCAGGAGACCGGGACCTGGTCGGGACGGGTCTGCCCTAGGTCGTTCCGCCAGGGAATGTCGTGTTCGGACACTGCCAACCGGAGGCCTGGGAAGCGCTCGAACAGTGCCCGGAAGGAAATGGTGAGGTAGAGGCGGGAGAAGGCCGCACCCAGGCAGAAGTGGGGGCCCGCGCCGAAGGTGGCGGTGGCGTCGGTGGTGCGATGGATGTCGAACCTGCCCGGGTCGGGATAGTGGCGTTCGTCCCAGGTGGCTCCGAGCATCGGCGCGCAGACGCCGTCCCCTTCGACGATGCGCACTCCGTGGAGCATGACGTCTTCCGTGGCCACGCGCGGATAGCCCAAGACCCCGTTGTGGTGGAAGCGCAGCACCTCCTCGACGGCCTTGGGCCACAGCTCCGGCTGGGCAATGCACCGACCGAGTTGCTCGCGGTGCCGCAGGAGGGTGATGACTCCGGTCGCGACGGGCGAGACCAGCGGGTCGGAGCCGGTCACTAACAGGTAGCTGACAGTGCCGTGGAGCTCCTGCTCGCTGATGGTCCCGTTGCGATGCGCCCGGACGAGTGCGCTGACCGGGTCGTCGCCGCCGGGTGCTGCCTGCTTGGCGGCGATGACCTGTTCGGTGAACTCCAGAGTGGTCTTGGTGGCGGCGGCGACCTGGTCGGCCTCGACGTTGAGGGCGATCTGGGTCCGGAAGGCGTGCAGATACTCCACACGGTGCTCGATCGGGATGTCCAGCAGTTCGCAGCTGACCCGCAGAGGCAGCGGCGCGGCGTAGACCTGGAGGAGGTCGGCGGGGCCGCGGCCTGAAGCCATGGCCTCCAGCAGCGAGTCTGCATGCCGTTCGATCATCGGCCGATACCGCTCGACGCGGGCGGGCGTGTAGAAGGGGTTGAGGACGCGGCGGATCCGGGTGTGGTCGGGCGGGTCGAGGTTGAAGATCACGCCGGGAACGACGGTGAAGTCGGCGCCGACGAAGCGCGGAGCGCCGGGATAGGTCAGGTCTCGCGAGAAGCGGCGGTCCGTGAAGACCTGGGCGATGTCGTCCTTGCGCGTGATCATCCACACCCGATCGCCGCTCGGCAGGGTAACGGGGCAGACGGGTCGGTTCTCGCGGGCCCAGGCCAGGACGGGCGGCGGGGTCCCGTGCGGGCCGAGGGCGAAGGGATAGCGAAGCGGGAGGTCGGGGGGAGCGTGGTCGTCCATCAGCGTCCTTTGCCGTCGGGGTGATCCGATGGTGTCGGGGGCGATCGGGGGGCGCGGCGGGGTATCCCATCCCAAGGTTATCACTTAGAGTTGCCAAGGGGATACTATACGTGAGCGAAGGGGGAGATAGGTGATCATGAGCCAGTTCGACACGCTCGCCGAGGCGTACGAGGAGACCACGCGGAGGTTCCCGTTCCGCGAGCACATCGAGGCTCACAGCCTCCTCGACCAGATCGGGCCGCTCGACGGCCTGGCGGTTCTGGACCTCGGCTGCGGCAGTGGCGTCTACGCCCGCAGGCTCCGGCGCCTCGGCGCCGCCCGCGCGGTCGGCGTCGACGCCTCCGCCGGCATGATCGAACACGCCGAGAAGCTGGAGCGGGTCGAGCCGCTCGGTGTCCGCTACGCCGCCGCCGACGCCTCTCTCGGCCTGGGCCCGGACCTCTCTGGCGCCTTCGACCTGGTCGTCGGCGTCTACCTCACCCCCTACGCCGCGACGGCGGAGGAGCTGACCGGCATCTTCAGGACGGCCAGGCAGGCGCTCAAACCCACCGGCGGCCGGTTCGTCGCGGCGGTGCTCAATCCGGGCCACGACCGAGCACCCGGCTACTACCAGCGGTACGGGTTCGACATCATCTGCGAGCCCGACGACGAGGCGGACGGCGCGCCGGTGGACCTGTCGGGGTCGATCGACGATCACGACTTCCTGCTGCACGGCTACCGCTGGTCAAAGCCAACGCATGAGCGGGCGCTCCGGGCCGGCGGGTTCAGTGCCGCGACCTGGGTCCGTCCGACCCTGTCGGATGAGGGACGTCGGCTCCATCCGGAAGACTACTGGGCCCGCTACCTCGCCCGCCCCCACGCGCTGATCCTTGAAGCCGGCGCCTGACTACGGGTAACAACAGCCTGGCCCGCAGACGTGGAAAGCGTGTTGCGTGCAGGCGCTCGCGAGTTCGGATCTCGCATCCTCCGCCACACCGAGGCCGGTGCCCGACGCGGGCACCGGCCTTGCATGTCCGGCGGACGGCGTCACTGGCCGATCGGGGAGATGGGGCGTTCGAAGAACGTTTCCAGGACCACCGTCGCCTTCGTCCCGCTGACGCCCTGGATGTCGTAGAGCCGCCGCAGGACGTCCTGGAGCCGCGCGGTCGTCGACGTCCGCACCTTGACGAGCACGGACGCGCTGCCCGCGACGACATGGGCCTCCTGCACCTCCGGTATGGCGGCGAACTCGGCTGCGCGGTCGCCCATCCAGACCGAGGAGTCGATCAGGGCGAAGGCCAGCACGCCCTGCCCGAGCGCGGCCGGCTCCACGTCCACGCTGGTCCGCAGGATGACGCCCCGCTCGCGCATCTTCCGGACCCGCTCGTGGACGGCCCCGGCCGACAGGCCGACCGCCGTGCCGAGCGCCGCATAGGACCGGGTGGCGTCCTGCTGGAGGAGTTCCAGCAGCTGACGATCGATGTCATCCACGTTCCTCACAGGATGACTGTATCGCGTATGATCATCCCGAAGTAGCTCTGAACTAGATTCAGTCATGTAGGCGCGAGAGGAAACCATGCCCAAGGAAGCAGCCGACGGAATGTACGAGGTTCTGGACGAACGCTTCCGCACCGGACGTTGCTGCCATGGCGACCAGCACCTCGAACGCCTGCACTCGGACGCACGCTGGGCCGAGGGCCCCCTCTACCTGCCCGCCTGGCGGCAGCTGGTCTGGAGCGACATCCCCAACGACCGCATGCTTCGCTGGGACGAGGCGACCGGCGCCGTCTCGACGTTCCGCGCGCCGGCCGGGCACAGCAACGGCAACACCCTCGACGGGCAGGGCCGGCTGATCACTTGCGAGCAGGGCGATCGGCGGGTGACCAGGACCGAGCCGGACGGCACCGTCACCGTCATCGCCGACCGCTACCAGGGCAGGCGCCTCAACAGCCCGAACGACGCGGTCGTGCGCTCCGACGGGTCGGTCTGGTTCTCCGACCCCGACTTCGGCATCACCAGCGACTACGAGGGGCACCGCGCCGAGAGCGAGATCGGCGCCTGCAACGTCTACCGGGCCGATCCGGCGACCGGCGAGGTCCGCCTCGTCGCGGACGGGTTCGGCGGGCCGAACGGCCTCGTGTTCTCCCTGGACGAGCGCCGCCTCTTCGTGTCCGACACCCGCGCGGCGCACATCCGCGTCTTCGACGTCGGCGCCGACGGCACGCTCTCGGACGGCGACGTCTTCGCCGCGGCCCGCGACGGCGTCGCCCGGTTCGACAACATCCGGTTGGACCGGGACGGACGGCTGTGGGCGGCGGCCCTGGAGGGCGGCGTGCACTGCTACGCCCCGGACGGCACCCTCATCGGGCGCATCCGCGTCCCCGAGCCCGTCTCCAACATCACCTTCGGCGGCCCCAAGAACAACCGCCTGTTCATCACCGCGACGACCGGCCTGTACTCGGCGGTGACCTCGGTGACCGGCCTCCCGAGAACCCCGCAAGTGATCGAGAGCTGACCCCGCCGTCCCGCTCTGTTTCCGGCAATACTGGTCTTCTGGACATCTGGAGGCGGACATGACGGTCGACCAGGAGCTTGTTCGGGCGGCCGGGCGCGTTGCCGCCGAGAACAGCCGGGGGGACGAGCACACGGTGGCGGCCGCCGCTCGCGCGCGGGACGGGCGGATCGTCACCGCGATGAACGTCCACCACTTCACCGGCGGCCCGTGCGCGGAGCTGGCCGTGATCGGTGCGGCCGCCGCCCAGGGCGCCCACCAACTGGACACGGTCGTCGCGGTGGGGGACGGCGACCGCGGAGTGATGTCGCCCTGCGGTCGGTGTCGGCAGATCCTCCTCGACTACTTCCCCACCATCCGCGTCATCGTGGACATGGACGGCGGTCTGCGCGCCGTGCCCGTGACCGAACTGCTTCCCGGCGCCTACATCTGGTCTGACCACCAGTCGTGAGCGGCCGCACCCATCTGTTCGGTACTAAGTCACGGACGTATTGAGCTGGGCGGTAACTGGTTTACCGAATCCGGAAAGCAGAGTGACGCATGTTGTTGCGCGCCTTCTCCGCGCACTGGCGAGCCCGTAGACTCGAAGGGTGATCTTTAAGGCGGTGGGTGAAGGAAGGCCCTATCCAGAGCACGGTCTCTCGTCCCGGGACTGGGCCAAGATCCCCCCTCGCCAGGTCCGCCTCGACCAGCTCGTCAGCACCAAGCGGGAGATGGATCTCCACTCGCTGCTGTCGAAGGACTCCACGTTCTACGGCGACCTGTTCCCCCACGTGGTCCAGTGGCAGGGCGAGCTCTACCTGGAGGACGGCCTGCACCGGGCGCTCCGGGCGGCGCTGCACCAGCGGCTCGTCCTGCACGCGCGCGTCCTCGACCTGGACGCCGTCGACATGTCCTGATCAGCGGGAACGGGCGGGCTCCGGTGCTCGGAGGGCCTTGGGCTCGACCAGCGGCGTCGCCGGGTGGGCCGGGCGCACGAACCCGGGGCGGGCGGCCAGCAGGCCGACCACGACCTCCGGGACCACCAGGACGAGAAGCAGGGCCAATGGCACGTTCCAGCCACCCGTGACCTCGTGCAGGACGCCGACCGCGAGCGGGCCGGTTCCGGCGAGGAGGTAGCCGCCCGTCTGCGCCATCCCCGACAGGCTCGCGGCGGCGGCCGGGGTCGGTGAGCGGAGGCTGAGCAGCGTGAAGGCCAGCGGGAACGCGCTGCCGGTGCCGATGCCGATGATCACGACCCACGTCCACCCGGGGGCGAGCAGCAGCCCGACCAGGCCGACGACCATCGTGGCCGCGACGGCGAGGACGAGGGGGCGCTGGTCGCGCAGGCGGGCCGCGAACACCGGCACCAGGAAGCCCAGCGGGATCCCGACGATCATCATGGTGGAGACCATCATCCCGGCGGTCGCGGCCGGATAGCCGGCGTCGCGCATGACCTCCGGAAGCCACGACATCAGCACGTAGAACATCAGCGACGCCAGGCCCATGAACCCGGCGACGAACCAGGCCGTCGGGGAGCGCAGCAGTGATCCTCCGGCGCGCGGGGCGGTGACCGGCGGCGTCGGGGCGCGGCGGCCGCGCAGGGCGAGCGGGCCCCATACGAGCGCTGCGACCAGCGACGGAACGGCCCAGACGGCGAGCGCGAGCCGCCAGCCCCCCGCCTCCTCCAGCGGCACCGCGAGCCCGGCGGCGATCGCACCGCTGGCCGCCATCAGCATCATCGCGAGCCCGGTCAGCGAGCCGAGGCGGGACGGGAACGCGCGCTTGATCACGGCCGGCATGAGCACGTTGCCCATCGCGATCCCCGCGCCGGCCAGGACCGTTCCGACGAACAGCGAGACCGGGGACTGCACCACCCGCAGCACGATCCCCGTCGTGATCATGACGAGGGAGCCGGCGATCGCGGTCTCGGTGCCGAACCGCCGCGCGACGACCGGCGCGACGGCCGCGAACACGCCCAGGCACAGCACCGGGAGCGTGGTGAGGACGCCCGCCTCCGCGCCCGACAGCCCGAACGCGTCGCGCAGGTCGCCGAGCACGGGCGAGATCCCCGTGATCGCGGCACGCAGGTTGATCGTCAGCAGCACCAGGCCGACGAGCGACCACACGGCCGCGGCCCGGGAACCTGGAGTCGTAGAGCTGTTCATGTCACCTTCGTTGTTCGGTCGCTTCGAGCACAGGTTCTGCTGCGCCGAGCTGGTTCTGCTGCGTTCCGGTGCCCGTGCCCTGCCGGTCGCCGGGCACCCTGACGGCCGCCCCATGAGGTGGGCGGGTCACGCCCCCGGTCATGGTGCGGGCTTGCGCCTACCGCGCTAGGTCTCCTGCGGAGCCGTTCCGGACAGGGGGACGGTCGAGGCGAGGATCTGGTCGAGACACGCGTGGGTCGCCTGGGTGGCGGCGTCGGCGTCGCCCGCCTCGATGGCCGCGGCGATGGGGCCGTGCGGGACGTCGGCGTGTTCGAGCAGGCTCCCGGCCGCGCCGATGCTGGCCCGGAGCGCCGCGCTGAAGTCGCGGTACAGGTCCGTCAGGACGCGGTTGTGGGTGGCCTCGACGACGGCGGTGTGGAATTCGAGGTCCGCCTCGACGAACGCCGAGTGCTCGCCCGCCGCCCATGCCGCGTCCCGGCGCGCGAGCGCGACCGCGATGGCGGCGATGTCGGCGTCCGTGCGCCGGGTGGCGGCGAGCCTGGCCGCCTCCACCTCGAACCCCCGCCGGACCTCAAGGATCTCGACGAGTTCCGCGGTCTCCAGCCGCCGCCGGACGGCCCCGGAAAGCTCGCTCGTCGCGCGCACGTACGTCCCGTCGCCCTGGCGGCTCTCCAGGAGCCCCGCGTGGGTCAGCGCCCGCACCGCCTCCCGGACGGTGTTGCGCCCGACCCCGAGCGTCTCCGACAGCACCGGCTCCGGCGGGATCTTGGCGCCCACCGGCCACCCGCCCCCGGTGATCTCCCCCCTGAGCTGGTCGATCACCTGGTCGACCAGCGACGACCGCCGTGCCGTCCGCAGAGTCACCCGAACCTCCAGTCAACCAGTCATCCCATGTTTAATCATACGACATCCATGACCCTCGGTTTATTCCGGCCCCACCGCTCAGGGTCATGGAGACGTTCGGGCAGCGCCGATCCCAGCGGTCATGGCTCCGCGCTCGGTGATCGAATGGCACACCCGACGGCGAGGCGAGGCGGCACGCGTTGTCGCGGCCGCCTCGCCCTGCCCGCGAACGATCTAGTGCCGGGCGCTCAGGGCGACGCGGTTGAAGACCGACAGACCGGCCGCCTCCAGGGCCTGACGGTAGGCGGTGGCGGCGTTGTCGGGAGATTCGATCAGTTCGTAGAGTTCGCCGAGTTCCCTGTAGAGGTGCGCCGCGGGACGTCCCTCGGGAAGGGTCGACAGTTGTTCCGAGGCGGCGCGAAGCACGACCTGGGCGGCCGTGGTGTTGCCCTGGGCCACCCGTGCGCGAGCCAGGACCAAGCGGGCCAGAACGGTCTTCTGGGTGCGGACGCCAAGCTCGTTGGCGGGCTGGAGCGCCATGGTGTGTTCGCTCGTGGGGGCGGCGAGCGCCATGCCGGTGTCGAGGAACTGTTCGAGCGCGGCGATCGCCTCGTCCAGGTCGCCGACGAGGACGAGCGCGCGGGCCTTGGCGATGGTGCCTTCGGTGGATTCGGCGTCGTCGAGACCGGTCACGTCCTGGAGGAGGGTGAGCGCCTCGTGGGCCGCTTCGCGGGTCCCTTCCTGGCGCGGGCGCTCGAACCCGTACTCACCGGACGGTGCGGCGCCGGGCGGCGCGGCTACGGAGAACGGCTCGACACCCCTGAGCAGCGCCTTGGCTCCTGCGAGGGCGAGGCGTGCGTGGGCCTGCGTGGGGGTCGTGTCCGTGCGGGCGGCAAGGGCCTGGTCGGCGAAGTACAGGGAGTCGCCGACCGCCCCCTCGTCCAGCGCCCGCATGCTGGCCCGCTGGTAGTGGACGCTCAGCGGCTCGGCGTCCTTGGACCCATCGGGGTGCAGGAGGCGCCGCCCGAGTTCGTGGGCGCGGACCGGATCGGAGCGATCCACATAGGCGAGCAGCAGGATGCGTCCGGCCTCGGTGTACTCGTGGCCGGCGTGGAGGCCGAGCCGCTCCAGCCGTTCGAGGGCGCGCTCGCCCAGCGCGACGGCCTGCCCCAGATCGCCGACGGTGTGGTACGACCGGGCCAGCGCGATCACCGGGGGCAGCCAGCTCGCCCTGCCCGGGTCGCGCTCGGCCTGCTCGCGCAGCTCCTCGAACAGCTCGATCGCGCGGTCGGTGCGGCCCAGTTCCTCAAGGGCGCGGGCGCGGCCCAGTCGGGCGCGGGCCGTGAGGTCGGGGTCGTCGCTGCGGGCGATCACCTCGTCGAACCCGGCCTCGGCCGTGGCGGGGTCGCCGCGCAGCAGCGCCAGATGGGCGTGCCGCTCCCGCACCTCGAGATGGGCGCGCTGCTCCGGCTCGACGCCCTCGGCGAGGTACTCGGGAGTACAGCCGAGACGCTCGGCCAGCATGCGCAGGACGGTCGGCGTCGGCGTGCGCTTGCCCGACTCGATCAAAGAGATGTAGCTGTCGGAAAGGTCGTGACCGGCGAGCTGTGCCTGCGACAAGCGTCTGGTCAGCCGCAGGTTGCGGACACGTTCGCCGACGTTGCCTGGACCCGGCATGTGGACTCACTTAGCGGAAGTAAACAGGCGGCTGGGGTGCCGACATGATTGCACATTGCGGGTTATCACACATCGAGAGCAAGGAAGCGGCAGGAGAAGAGACCGGCCGGAAGGCCCGCGCGAACGGCGCTTCGGTGAGATTCACCGGTTCGCGCCGGCGGGCCCTCCCGTCGATCGCGACGTCTGTCATTCGCCGACGGTATCCGACCGTCCGGGCAAGATCGCAGAGTCCGCCGATATTGATCAGCCGACCGCGCTTTCCGGCCAGTACCGGACGATCGGCCGCACGTTTCGCGAGGTTGGGATCGCTCCCAGCGGTATCGGCCGGTGCCGGACGGGTGCCGCCTGCGGATCGCCGGGGCCCGGGGTCCGGCGTGCCGGTCGCTGACGTGCTTCCGGGGCGTCCGGCCGTCCTCAATGGTCTCAGATCACCACAGACGCCTCATCGGCCCCCGCGGCAACGGGAAAGGCGGGCACCGTGATGCCCGGCTTTCCCGTGTCAGGAACGGCGCGGAGCTAGATCTCCCCGTCGGGGTCGTCGCCCTTGGGCAGCGTGGCGGTGGGAGCGTCCTGCGCGTCGGCGTCGGAGGCGTCCTCCGCCGGACGCCGGCGCGGCGGCGGGGGCGGGGGGAGCGCCTCCTCGGGAGCCGGGTTCTTGTTCGGGAAGATCATCTCGCAGACTTCGAGGTAGAGCTGCTCGGGGTAGGGCAGGAAGGGCACGTTCGTGAGGGCCTGGTCCTGGCCGGCGGACTCCAGGACGAACTCCCCGTAGCCGAGCATGCGGCCCGCGATCGTCCGCTTGAAGCTCATGTCGGTGACCTTGGCCAGCGGCATCATCGCGACCTTGCGGGTGATGAGGCCGGTGGTGAGCAGCATCCGCTGGTTGGTGATGACGAAGTAGTCGACGGACCACTCCGCGACCCGCCACACGAACCAGGCGAGCAGGATCAGCCAGCCCCACCAGACCCAGCTGAAGACCGAGCCGCCGTTCTCGGCGAGCGTCTGGCTCAGCAGGCCCGCGAGGATGAGGCCGCCGAGCAGGAGGCCGACCGGGACCATCAGCACGGCCGGGTGGCGCCGCACCGTGATCACCTGGTTCTCGTGGGGGAGCAGGTACTTGTTGACGGACGCCGGCGCGGAGTCGCCGGGGGTCACGAGTCTCATGCCGACCTCAGGCGAGCGAGTTGACGAAAGTGGCGAGGGAGTCTGCGGCGGAGGAGATGCCCGTTGCCGCGTTCTCCACCGATTGGGCCGCGCCGTCCGGTTGCGTGATGACGTAGAACGCCACGAAAGCCATGGCGGCCCACGTGATGTACTTCTTGGCCGGCACAACTGCCTCCCGGAGCGTTGACCCACGGACCCCGGTTTCAGTTTCGCACAGCCCACACGGGCGGCAAAGCAGCGCGACGGCGCGCGGCGCCCGCCCGTGGGTCAGGGCGCGTTGTCCAGCGAGGAGCGGCGCGCCTTGCGGCGCTTCTCGGCCGCGACCGTCGCCAGCACCTCCAGATGCCGGCGCGCGATCCGCTCCACGAGGTCGGGCGGAGCCGATCCGGTCACCTCCTCGGCGCCGTAACGCGCGGCGGAGACGCACCGTTCCACCGTGTCGGCACTGTGGACCTCGTGGAACTCCTCGGTGAGCCGTTCCCCGATCTCGGTGTAGCGCGGCAGGTCGCCGTCCCCTGGGTGAGCCATCATGTGTCCCCGAAGCTCGCTCGCGCCGCCCGGTCCGTGACGGTCCCCTGTGCCGGGACGGCGGAGGGGAACGCGCGCTCGCGTTCCGTAGAGGTGGTGGTACCCCCTGCCGTCAGGAACGAACATCGCAGGTCACGTCGGGGAAACCGACTCCTGCCGGAGGGGTCAGACGACGCCGTAGAGCCGGTCCCCCGCGTCGCCGAGGCCGGGCATGATGAAGCCCTGCTCGTTGAGGTGGGAGTCGATCGCGGCCGTGACCACCTTGATGGGCGCCGAGATGTCGGTGAACGCCTGCTCCAGGTACTTCAGCCCCTCGGGCGCGGCGAGGAGGCAGAGCGCCGTGACGTCGTCGGCACCGCGCTCGAACAGCAGCCGGATGGCGGCGGCGAGCGTCCCGCCGGTCGCGAGCATCGGGTCGAGGACGTAGCACTGCCGCCCGGACAGGTCGTCCGGCAGCCGCGTCGCGTAGGTCTGGGCCTGCAGGGTGCCCTCGTCGCGGATCATCCCGAGGAAGCCGACCTCGGCGGTGGGCAGCAGCCGCGTCATCCCGTCCAGCATCCCGAGGCCGGCGCGCAGGATCGGCACGACGAGCGGCTTCGGGCTCGCGAGCTGGACGCCCTCCGCCGGGACCAGGGGCGTCTGCACCGTGGCCTCGGCGACCCTGACGTCGCGGGTCGCCTCGTAGGCGAGCAGGGTGACCAGCTCGTCGGCCAGGCGGCGGAACGTGGGGGAGTCGGTGCGGACGTCCCGAAGGGTGGTGAGCTTGTGCGCGACGAGCGGGTGGTCGACGGCGAGGGTCTGCATGCGCTCACGGTAGCCCACCCCGCCGGGCGGTTCGGGGCGCCAGGATAGGTCGCCGCTGAGCTGGGCAGGATGGCGGTATGAACAGCGAGAGCGATCAGCAGCCGAGCGGCTCGCGGGCCCGGGAATCCGCGCCCGATCCGCCCGCTCCCGCCTCGGCTCCCGACAGCGACCCCCCGGCCCCCGACTCCGCGGTGACCGAAGTCACAGCCGAGGGCGCCCCGCGGCGTCCCGGGCCCCAGGGCGACATCTCTCCCGAGCAGGTGCGCGAGCACCTGCGCCGCAGGGCGGTCTTCCTGCGCGAACTCGCCGAGGCCCGCGAGCTGCGCCGCCGCGTGACGCCGCACCGGTCGCGCCGCGCGCGGATCCACGCGGCACTTCGCCGCCGCACGTTCCGCATCAATTGATCCGGATCGGTTAGGTTCATGCCGCCGGGCACCGTGATCGGCGCTGACTCCCGGTCTCACCTCCGGGTGCGGCGGCGAGTTTGGTGGTGGGGCACGCGCGTGCGCGCCGCATCTGCGACCATGCCCTGGCAGGAGACGTGCCGGTGGGGTGGAAATGACGGATGTGGACGCGACGGACTTCGCCGTTGTGGTGTATCGGGAAGACGAGCGCTGGGAGGCCGAGATCCTTCCGGTCGCGCTGACCGAGGACCTCGCGGGGCTGATCCATGCCCTGCGCCAGCAGCCGAGCCTTGGCGGCACGGTCGGGCTGGTCTCAGTCGGCGACGACTTCTTCGTCGCGATCCGCCTGCTCGGCGACGAGGTCATGGTGTTCCTGTCGGACGTCACCGCCTCGGTCGACTGGCCGCTCGCCCGCCAGGTGCTGGACTACCTGGACATCCCCATCCCGGACGAGGAGGAGCTCGACCAGGTCCTCCCGGTCGGCGACATGTCGATCTTCGCCGACCTCGGGCTGGACGAGATGGAGCTCGGCGCGATCTCCGGCGACCTGGAGCTCTACCCGGACGAGATGCTCCTCAGCATCGCCGGCCGCATCGGTTTCGCCCCGGCCTTCGAACGCGCCCTCGACGCCGTCCCCTGACCCGCCCGCCGCCATGACGGGCGGTCAGCGGGGGAAGCCGTTGCGCCGGGCGTAGTCGCTCAGACCCGCCCAGTCGTCGCCGGTGTGGCTGTGCCGGGGGTCGAGGCAGCCGAGGCTGATCGGGCGCTTCGCGTCGTAGCGGGGCGCGTGCGTGTCGGGCGGGTCGGTGAAGTTCAGGACCTCGGCGATGTTGCGGGCCGCGGCGTCCCGCACGGTCAGCGGCTCCAGGCCCCAGCGCCACTCGATCGCCTTCAGGACGGACGTGTGGTCGTAGACCTCGTGCGCGACGGCCCCGCGCCGCGCCCGCGGGGAGATCAGCAGGCAGGGGACGCGGAAGCCGCGCAGCCCCGTGCCGAGGTCGGGCCGCGGGTCGGGTCCCTCCGGCGGCGGGACGTGGTCGAAGAACCCGCCCCACTCGTCGTAGTTGATGACGAAAAGGGTCCGGGGCCAGTTCGGCGAGGTGACGAGCGCGGTGTAGACCTCGTTGAGGAACGCCTGGCCGAAGCGGATGTCGGCGAGCGGGTGCTCGTCCTCGGACATGCCGGGCAGGAGCAGTTCGCCGAGGAAGCCGGGCTCGACGAAACTGACCGCGGGCAGCCGCCCGTTGCGGGCATCGTCACGGAACTCGGCGATGTTCCGGCTGATGTCGAGGTGCCGCAGGCCCCACAGCGCGGTGAACGGCACGTCGCTGAAGTAGTACCGGCAGGAGATCCCCCTGGCCTTGAGCCGGTCCCAGACCGTGGTGGTCTCGGAGATCGTCAGGGAGTTGGAGGTCCGGTCGGTCTGCCCGGCGTGCTGGAAGATCCGGTTCGGGAACGTGGACGACATGATCGCCGGGAAGTAGCGGTCGCAGACCGTCCAGTCGAGGGCGGCGTGGCCGTGGAAGCCGAGGTCGGGGCCCTCGTAGTAGCCGATGGAGAACACGTCGTTGTCGCCGGCGCGCAGCCATCCGTCGCACTTGCCGCCGTTGTACTCGGTTCGCCCGCCCTGGTAGGAGTGGTCCGGGTCGCTGAAGCCGCATCCCCACGGCACCTTCAGGTGGTGGGTGTCGTGCGCGTTGCCGTCGGCGTCGGTGAACGTGAGCCCGGCCTGGCGGCCGTCGGCACCGGGCAGCCAGCCCATGTAGTGGTCGAAGGACCGGTTCTCCATCATCACCACGACAATGTGGTCGATTCCGGACTCTTCTGGATCGGGCAGCTCGGCGACGGGGGCGCGCCTGGCGGCGGCCTGCTCCGCCGCGTGGGCCTGGGCGGACGACCCGGAGACGGCGCCCGCCGCGATGACCGCCGCGGCGCCCGCCGTCCCCGCCAGAAACCCGCGTCTGGTCAGTTCGTCCGCACCCATGGCACTCCTCCCGGATCGCGATCGCTGAGCAGTATGCGGACTCGCGTGAACCGGGGGAAGGACGCCGGGCGTCCGTCACCGGACAAGACGCGAAGTTTATTCACAACCGCTTCCGGGCACCCCGGCCACCGATTCCCGCGCACAGGGGGGTGTGAGCGGACAGACCGTCTGGGTCACAATGAGCACGTGTCCTACTTCGCCGCCGTGTTCGCGCAGACCCCCCAGGGCTGGGTCGGGGCCGAGGCCGTACTCGACGAGGCGGAGAGCGTCGACGACGTCGCCGACCTGATGCGGGAGGCCGCGGTCGAGTCCTACGGCGACCCGGTCGTGCTGCTGGTCGAGCAGGACGACGACTGGTTCGCGATCGTCCGGCTCGACGGCAACGACGAGCCGCGCCCCTACATCTCCGCCGTCCGCGAGGACGGGCTCGGCTCGCTGTTCCAGCAGCTCGTCGGCGAGGTGCCGGACGGCGACGCCGCGGGCGACGCGTCCCTGCTCGAAGATCTCGGGGTCGACGCCAAGCGGCTCCGCGAGCTCGGCGAGCGCTCCCTGCCCGGCGACGCGCTTCTCGTCGTCGCCGAGCGGGCCGGATTCGGCGAGGAGTTCGACCACCTCCGTGACTGACGCGCGCGATCCGGTCGTCGCGACGTTCCGGCCGGCGATGCTCAGGGCCCTGGACGCGGCCCGCGAGGCGGCCGCCGACGGCGAGATCCCGGTCGGCGCCGTCGTCCTGGACGCCTCCGGCGAGATCATCGGAACGGGCCGCAACGAGCGCGAACGGACCGCCGACCCGACCGGCCACGCGGAGATCGTCGCGATGCGGCGGGCGGCGGCGGTCCTCGGCGGCTGGCGGCTGTCCGGCTGCACGCTCGTCGTGACGCTGGAGCCCTGCACGATGTGCGCCGGGGCGTCCGTCCAGGCTCGGCTGGACCGCGTGGTCTACGGCGCGGTCGACCCGAAGGCGGGTGCGGTCGGATCGCTGTGGGACGTCGTCCGCGACCGGCGCCTCAACCACCGCCCCGAGGTGATCGCCGAGGTGATGGCCGAGGAGTGCGCCGCCCCGCTTATCGAGTTCTTCGCGCGCCGCAGAGTCGGGTAGGCTCTCCCGCGGTGGTGTCGCCTAGTGGACGAGGGCGCACGCCTCGAAAGCGTGTGAAGTGCAAGCTTCCGTGGGTTCGAATCCCACCACCACCGCCACCACGAAGGCCGCCGCCCGACGCCGGGCCGGCGGCCTTCGCGCTTGACGGGCATCCTCCAGCTCCTGGCCGGCCCTTCTCTGCCTGCGGGCCCGAGAGACCTCCAGGTCACCTCGGCTTGATATGAGGCGGACGAAGGTTCTCAGCCGACCGTGACGAGTGCGACGCCGGCCACGGCGACGGCCATGCCGACGCGTTGGACGGCCCGCAGGCGCTCGCTGTAGGCGACTCTCGCCAGCAGGACGGTGATCGCCGGGTAGAGGGACGTGAGGACGGCCGCGAGGCTGAGCATGCCGCTGTGGACCGCGAGGAAGTACAGCACGTTCGCCCCCGCGTCCAGGCTGCCGGACAGCAGCGCCAGCACGATCAGCGTCCGTCCGGACAGCTTCGGGCCCGCGTTGCCGCCGCGGGCCGCCAGGAACAGCAGCGCGACGACCACGATGGCGAGGTTGCCGAGGCGGGCGCCGACGATCGGCCAGAGCCCGGTGCCGTCCCCCGCCTCGTTCAGCAGGACGAAGAAGACACCGAAGCAGCTGCCGGACAGGCCGGCCATCACCGGACCCGAGTCCAGGAGCCGCCGCCCGCCCGATCCCGCGGCGGGCTCCTTCTCCCCGCCGGCCTCCATGCTGACCAGGCCGATCGCGACGAGGCAGAGCAGGACGCCGAGCAGGACCGACGCGTCCAGCCGCTCGCCCTGAGCGACGCCCACGGCCACCGGTATCACGGCCGCGGCCAGCGCCGACACCGGCGCCACCACGCTCATCGGCCCCCGCGCGAGGGCCCGGTAGAACGCGATCAGCCCGCCGCCGCCGCAGAGGCCGGCCACGAACCCCCAGGCCATCGGCCCGGCGCTCACGTCCCCGCCGGTGAGCAGCGCCGACACCAGCACGACCGCCAGCCCGATCGGAACGCACCAGGTCAGCGCTCTGATCGCGGTCGACCCGCGGGTCACGGTTCCGCCGAGGAAGTCGGCGACCCCGTAGGCGAGGGCGGCGGCCAGGGCGAGAACCGTGACCATCACCGCCCGCCGATCAGCCTGGTCTCGATCCGTACCCCGGGCGAGATCGTCCGCAGCCGGTCCGCGAGGCGGTCGCCCGCCTCGGCCAGCCGGTCGAGGGGGTACGGCTCAAGGCGTTCGAGGAGGAACAGGCCGTTCTTCGTGGTCTCCGTCAGCCGCGTCCGGACGCACTGGCGCCAGTTCCAGCGCCGGCAGGTGACGCCCTGGTCGTCCCGCCAGACGACCTCGCCGGGGTTCGGGTGCTCGACCGCGGGCTCACCGCCGGCGATCACGTCGAACGGCTCGTCGCCGGTGGCTCTGACCAGCCGCGCCGGGCCCCGGTAGGCGTCCAGGTCCTCGCCGCCGATGGGCAGCGCGTACTCGACGCTCACCGCGTTGTAGGCGTCCACGACCCTGTTGATGGACGGGAGCGCGTCGGCGCGGCGCAGCAGCGCGTCCACCGAGGGCCGGGTGCGCTGCGGCTTGGCCCCGAACGCCCGGTAGGCCTCGCGCCACGCCTCGACGTGCGGATCGTCAGCGTCCGCCGCCTTCGCCGCCTCGGCCAGCCATCCCTCGCCGACCTCGTCGCTCGGGCCGTTCTCCAGTCCTTCGGCGGTCATGACGAGGACGGCGAAATCGGGACGCAGCTCCCGCACGGCCTCGTCCACCACGATCCGCTCCAGCATCCGCATCCTCCGCACGGTCACTTTAATGACATCCGCGTATCATCATACCGACCGTCCGTGGCCGTCCAAAACGGTGCAACGTCCGGCCGTACGGATTCCAGTCCCGGCGGCGGACCTCACGTCTTGATCTCCTCCGGGGGTCGTCCCACGCATGGGCGATCTCACCGCCGGCGTTGAGGGTGCGGTCGAGGCGCTCGGCGGGGTCCGCGGCCCTTGGCCGGCCGCACTCCACGTGGCTGATGCCGGAGCGCGCGACGTCGACGCGCCTCGGAGTGCGGGAGACTGGCGGGCGGCGGACCGGGACGAGGCGGCTGGAGGGCGCTTGAGCGGGCAGGAGGCGATCGGCGAGGCCGTGGCGCGGACGGTGCGGGCCCTGCGTGCCGGGCACGGATGGAGCCTGGACGAGCTCGCCGGGCGCGCGGGGGTGAGCAAGGGCGTGCTGGTCGGGCTGGAGCAGGGGCGCGGCAACCCGAACCTGGGGACGCTCATCCGGATCTCCGACGCGCTCGGGGTGCCGCTCACCCGGCTCGTGCAGGTCGAGGAGGAGCCTCCGGTGCGGATGTTCCGGCCGGAACGGCACGTCGTGCTGTGGCAGGGCGAGCACGGCGGGACGGGAACGCTGCTGGCCGGGAGCGATCCGCGGCCGTCGCTGGAGTTGTGGAACTGGGTGCTCCAGCCCGGCGAGACGCGCGAGAGCGACGCTCACGTACCTGGCACCAAGGAGATCGTGTACGTCCAGGAGGGTGCGCTCACCCTGGGCGTGGACGGCCGAACGGACCTCATCGAGGCCGGCACGGCCGCCGTCTTCGTAGGCGACCGCCCCCACTCCTACGGCAACGCGGGGGAAGAGGAAGTCCGCTTCGTCCTAGCCGTCCTCGATCTCTGACCAGCCCTCGCCCCTTGCGTGCGGGTGAGAACCAGCACGCGCGTGCGGTCAGGCCCCAGGCACGGACCCGGGTGGCACGCGGCCGGTGGCGGCCACAGGGCACGCAGCCGGGCTGGGCGTGCAGTTCGGGCATCGGCGCGCCGGCGGGAACAGGGCCTGGACCAGGGCCTGGACCAGGGCGGACGCGGCTGCGGGCCGGGCGTGGGGTTGAGCGTGTGCAAGCGGGGTCGGGCGAGCCGCGGATGGGGTCAGCCGGTCAGGCGGACGGGCATGGCCAGGTAGCGGTAGCCGGTGTCGGTGTTCTCGGGGTCGGGCTCGTCGTCCTTCTTCTCGGGGATGGCGGTGAGGAGGGCGGCCTTGGTGGGGCCGGTGCATTCGAGGCGGGCGTACTCGGTGTCGATGCCCGCCAGGCCGTCCAGCAGGTACTGGGGGGCGAACGCGATGTCGATGTCGTCGCCGTCGAGGTGGGCGCCGACGCTCTCGTTGGCGCGTGCCGAGTCGCCGGTGGCGGCGCGGATGCGGACCTCGTCGGCGGTGAAGGCCAGCCGGATCGGGGTGCCGCGCTCGGTGACGAGGGCGGCGCGCTTGATCGCCTCGACGAAGGGGGCCACCTGGATCTCGGCGACCGAGGTCCAGGTGCCGGTGAGCCGGGACCTGTAGTTGATGTACTGGTCGTCGAGGAGGCGGCTGGTCATGCTGCGGCCGCCGCCGGAGATGCCGATGAGGGTGTCGGCGGTGCCGCCGAGGCCGATGGAGACGTCCGCGCCGCGCTTGATCGCCTTGGCGGTGTCGGCGAGGGTGCGGGCGGGGACGACGACGCCGGCGGTGAAGTCGGGCTCCTCGGGGGACCAGGTCAGCTCGCGGGCGGCGATGCGGTACCGGTCGGTGCAGGCGAGCCACATCGTGTCGCCCTCGATGTCGATCCGGACGCCGGTGAGCATGGGCAGGGTGTCGTCGCGTCCGGCGGCCGGGCTGACCTGCGCGACGGCGGCGGCGAACAGGTCGCCGGGGACGGTGCCGGCGCGGGCGGGCGGCTCGGGGAGGGCGGGGTAGTCCTCGACGGGCAGCGTCAGGAGGCCGAACTCGGCCGGGCCGCAGCGGACGACGACCTCGGAGCCCTTGGTGAAGACGTCCACGGGCTGGTTCGGGAGGTTGCGCACGATGTCGGACAGCAGCCGCCCGGGAACGAGGGCGCGGCCCGGCTCCGCGACGGCCGCCTCGTCGGTGGCGTGGGCGGACACCTCGTAGTCGAACGCGCCGAGGGTGAGCTCGCCCTGCTCGGTGACCTCGATGAGCATGCCCGCGAGGACGGGGAGCGCGGGACGTGACGGCAGCGTCCGCGCGGCCCACGCCACCGCGTCGGCGAACGTCTGGCGCTCGACTCGGAACTCCACCTTGATCAGCCCTTCTCGGGTTCGACGGCCATCACGTGCACGGTAACCCGGGGCTCCGACATTCCTCCGCGAGGGTCAGAAGAGCGCGTTCTCGGTGGCCCGGACCTTGCGCTCGAAGTCGAGGAGGTAGCGCTTGCGGTCGAGGCCGCCGCCGTAGCCGGTGAGCGAGCCGGTGGAGCCGACGACGCGGTGGCAGGGGACGATGACGCCGACCGGGTTGCGCCCGTTGGCGAGGCCGACCGCACGGGACGCGGACGGGCTGCCGATCTCGACGGCGAGTTCGCCGTAGGTGATGGTCTGGCCGTAGGGGATCTCCTGTAGGGCGGCCCAGACGCGCTCCTGGAAGGGCGTTCCGTGGAGGCGGAGCGGCAGGTCGAACTCGGTCAGGTCGCCTGCGAAGTACGCGGTGAGCTGTTCGGCGACGGTCGCGAAGGGTTCGTCTTCGGGGTCGCCGGGGGCACCGAAGGTCTCCTGGGACGGACGGTGCCGCTGCATCTCCATGTAGAGCCCGGACAGAGCGCCGTCGGTGGCGACCAAGGTGAGCGGGCCTACGAGGCTCTCTATGACGACGTGCGTTGTTTCCACAGCGGTTCCTTCAGCTCGCGGGAAGCAGGTTGATGGCGTGGTCGAGGGTGGCCCACAGGTACTGGACGGAGTAGGCGCGCCAAGGTCGCCATTGTGCGGCGCGCCGGGTGAGCGCCGCAGGGGTGACAGGAAGTTCGAGCATTGCGGCGGCGGCCCTGATGCCCAGGTCGCCGGGGATGAACGCGTCCGGGTCGCCGAGGGCGCGCATCGCGATGGTCTCGACGGTCCACGGCCCGAAGCCGGGTAGGGCGGACAAGCGCGCGCGGGCCTCGTCCCAGTCGCTCCCTACGCCGAGGTCGATCTCCCCTTGGGCGAGGGCATCGACCAGGGTCATCAGGGTCGTGCGGCGGGTCTTGGGGAAGGCGAGGGACTCCGGGTCGAGTCCGGCCAGGGCGGCGGGGGTCGGGAAGAGGTGCGTCAGCCCGCCGCCTGGGTCGTCGATGGGGTCGCCGTAGGCGGTGACCAGGCGCGCCGCGTGGGTGCGTGCCGCGGCCGTCGAGACCTGCTGGCCCAGGACGGCACGGACGGCGAACTCGGGGGCGTCCACGGTGCGCGGCACGCGGCGCCCCGGGGCCTTGTCGACGAGCGGCGCGAGGACGGGGTCGGCGCGGAGGAGGTCGTCGACGGCGACGGGATCGGCGTCCAGGTCGAGCATCCAGCGGCAGCGGCTGATCGCGATGGGGAGGTCGCGCAGGTCGCTGAGGCTGAGCGTGCAGGCGACGTGGTCCGGCTGGGGCCGCAGGGTGGCGATGCCGTGCCCGTGGGGCAGCCGCATGGAGCGGCGGAACGCGCCGTCCCGCCACTCCTCGACACCGGGGACGGCGGTGGCGGCGAGGTGCCCGAACAGGTTGTCCGGGCACAGCGGGGCCCGGAACGGCAGCCGCAGCGACAGGGCACCGGACCCGGCGGGCGGATGTCCCTTGGCGACGCGGTCGCGCAGGGCGGACGGGGTGAGCGCGAACACCCCCCGGACGGTGTCGTTGAAGGCGCGGATGCTGGCGAACCCCGCCGCGAACGCCACGTCGCCCATGGGAAGGGGTGTCGTCTCGATGAGCAGCCGCGCCGTCTGCGCGCGCTGGGCCCGTGCCAGGGCGAGCGGGCCCGCGCCCAGTTCCGCGTTGAGTTGGCGCTCTATCTGCCGCGTGCTGTAGCCGAGCCGTGCCGCGAGGCCGGGAACGCCCTCCCGGTCGACGACGCCATCGGCGATGAGGCGCATGGCCCTGGCGACGACGTCCGCGCGGTGGTTCCATTCCGGGGAGCCGGGGGAGGTGTCGGGACGGCACCGTTTGCAGGCTCGGAACCCGGCCTGCTGGGCGGCGGCAGCGCTCGGGTAGAAGCGCATGTTCTCCGGCTTGGGCGGCACCACGGGGCAGCTTGGGCGGCAGTAGATCCCGGTGGTCACGACCCCGCCGAAGAACCATCCGTCGAAGCGGGCGTCCTTCGCCTGGAAGGCCCGCACGCACCTTTCCACGTCCTCGTGCATGCCTCCAGCATCACCGATGGTCAGGGGTCTTCACTGGCAGGAATCCGACATCATCGTCGCGGTCCAGGTCAGCGGACGCGCGGGCATGACGTCCCAGGTAATCGATCTTCCGCCGCGGACCCGGCAGCGTAGAGGTCATCGGGGCGAACGATCCCGAAGATCAGATGGGAGTCATGCCATGAGCGATGTGCAGCAGCGGGTCGAGCGCTACCTGGCCGTGTGGAACGAGACCGACGCGGACGCGCGGCGTGCGGCGATCGACGAGCTGTGGACGGAGAGCCCGGTCTACGTCGACCCGCTCGGTGTGGCGGAGGGGCGCGACGCGATCGACGCGTTCGTCGGCGCCGCGCAGCAGCAGTTCCCCGGCCTGGTGTTCCGCGCGGCGGGGACGGTCGACGCCCACCACAACGTGGCCCGCTTCACCTGGGAGCTCGGTCCGGAGGGCGGCGAGGCGATCGTGGTCGGCTTCGACGTGGCGACGTTCGACGACGACGGCCGGTTCGACCGGGTGACCGGGTTCCTCGACAAGGTGCCGGCCTGACCCGGGCCGTTGCCGGTCCGGACCGACGGGGCGGCGTGCCGGACGCCCGTGACGTCCGGCACGCCCCGTTCACAGTTGCCGTAGCGCTCCCCCGTCCACGGTCCATTCGGCACCGGTGACTTGGGCGGCCAACGGTGACAGCAGGTACGTGATGACCCGTGCGACGTCCTGGGGCGTGCCAAGACGTCCGGTGGGGAGCCGCCGTTCGTCCTGGACGAATCGTTGGATCGCCTCCTCCACCGGTAGGCCGTACTGGTCGGCCAACTGGTCGGCGAACCCTCCGGGCTCGTCCCACAGGCGCGTGCGGGTCGGGCCGGGCGTGACGACATTGGAACGGACTCCGCAGGGCCCGAACTCCCCCGCCAGCGTCTTGGACACCGACAGGAGCGCCGTCTTGGACGCCGCATAGTCGACCAGTGGCGTGTCGGGAAAACGTGCGGCCTCGCTTGCGACGTGCACGATGCTTCCCGCCCCCTGGTCGATGAGTGCGGGCAGTGCGGCGCGGGCCATGCGCACGGCCGCGTGCAGGTTCAGCTCGAACGTCGCGTGCCACTGGGCGTCGGTGACGTCGAGGAACCCGATCCGGGATTCGAGGGCGCCCGCGTTGTTGACGAGGCCGTCCAGGCGTCCGTGCCGTTCCAGCGCGACGTCCACGACGTGCTGGGCGGCGTCGGGCCGGGTGAGGTCGGCGGCCACGTCGACGGGGGAGCGCGCCACCCCGACGACCTGGGCGCCCTCGCGGGCCAGGAGGGCGGCGGTCGCCTCGCCGATCCCGGCGGACGCGCCGGTCACGATGTAGACCCTGCCTTCGAGTTCGAGGTCCATGGCGGTCCCCTACGAGCGCCGCAGGAACGACCCGGCAAGGGCCGCGCCCGCGAGGACGATCGCGATGTTCACGGCCGTCGCCGTGTGGACGCCGCCGATGACGGACGCGTTCGCCGTGGCCACGGCGCTCATCACGGGGATGCCGAGGGTGATCGCGACCTGCTGCGTCATCGTGGCGAGCCCGGTCGCGAGGCCCTGCTCGCGGTCCGGCAGCCCGGACGTCGCGATCCCCATGAACGCGACGATCGCGACAAGGTTCCCGAATCCCCCGATCGCGGTGGCGGCGAGCAGCAGGCCGAGGGCGCCGCGCGACTCCCCGAGGCCCAGCAGCGCGGCGGTGGCCGCGGCCTGCAGGACGAGTCCGGACACCAGCGTGGCCGGGCCGCCGAGCCGCCGCATGACCCGGGGCGCGGCGACGCCTCCGGCGAACGTCCCGGCGCCGAGGACGCCGAGCGCCAGCCCGGTCGCCAGCGGCGAGAATCCGAGGACCTTCTGGAGGTAGAGCGTCATCAGGAACACCAGCGACGTCTCCGTGGCGAACGCGACGAAGCCGCCCACGTTGCCCCAGGTGACGGTGCGCCGGGTGAGGACGTTCAGCGGCGCGAGCGGAGCCGGCGACCGCCGTTCGACCAGGATGAACGCGGTGAGCAGGACGGCGGCGGCGACCAGTGCGCCGAGCGCGGCGGGGGAGCCCCATCCGGCCGAACCGGCGGACGTGATCCCGTAGACGAGGGCGAGCAGGCCGCCGGTCACGGTCACCGCGCCGGGAACGTCCAGCCGCGCCCCGTCCCGGGACCGGCTCTCCGCGACCACGACGGGCGTGACCGCGAAGATCAGCACCGCCACCGGCACGTTGACCAGGAAGGCCCAGCGCCAGCTCAGCAGGTCGGTCAGCACCCCGCCGAGGATCGCGCCGACGGTGAACCCGGCCGACATCAGCGCGCCGCTGAGCCCGAGCGCGCGCGTCCGCAGCGGCCCCTCCGGGAACGACGTGGTGAGCAGCGACAGGGCGGCCGGTGTGGCGATCGCCGTGGCCAGGCCCTGCAGGACGCGTCCGGTGAGCAGCATCGCCGGCGTGGTGGCCAGCCCACCGACCAGCGACCCCGCGGCCAGGAGCGCCATGCCCGCGAGCAGCATCCGGCGCCGTCCGGACAGATCGGCCACGCGACCGAACAGCAACGTGAATCCGGCGGCGGGGAGGGCGAACGCCGTGGCAATCCACTGGAGCTGGTCCAGTCCGAAGCCCAGTCCTCTGCCGACGACGGGCAGCGCCACGTTCAGGATGGAGAAGTCGATGGCGAGCATGAACTGCGCGCCGAGCAGGAGTGTCAGAACCAGCTTGTGCCGTGACGACATCCGCTCTGGAGGAGCGGACACGGCGGTGGTGAGTGCGGTCATGGCAGAGACTCTCGCCGCGCCGGACGCGCCTACCCAGTCCCCGCTCGTTCGTACCACTCCCGGTAGCAGGCTCAGCGACCTGCGGGGGAGAACCAACTTGGCTCCCTGGCGTGACGGCCTTCCGGTGACCGTCTCCTTAGGCTCAGCAGCGTTCAGCCAGACCGACCAGGAGGATTGCCGTGCGTGGCAAGGTTTTCGCCCTCGCCCTAGCCGCAGTCAGCGTGACCGCACTCAGCGCATGCGACGTGGCCTTCGCTTCAACCTACGAGGACGACGTCACGCTGAAGGGCAAAGTCACCGCTGTGCGAATGGACCACATAGGTTCCGGCAGCGTGACGCTGCACGGTGGCTCGTCCAAGACGTCCCTGCACCGCGAGGTCAAGCACCGCGGTGACAAGCCGGAGGGGCCCACGTACCGGATCGAGAACGGTGTCCTGACGCTGCGCGGCTGCGGCTCGCACTGCTCGGTGAGCTACACGGTCGAACTCCCGGCGGGCCTCCCCGTGTCCGGCGGCACCTCGAACGGCTCCATCACCCTGTCGAAGGTGGGCAAGGTGGACGTGTCCACCGATTCGGGCTCCGTCCGCCTGAACGGCGCCGCGGGCCCGATCAAGGTCAGGACGGACAACGGCGAGATCCGGGGGAGCGACCTCAAGGGCGGCGTCGACGCCGAGACGTCCAACGGCGACGTCGCCCTGACGCCCGGTTCGCCGCAGAACGTCCGCGTCAAGACGGACAACGGCGAGGTCACGGTCACCATGCCCGCGGGACGCTACCGCGTGAGCACGCACACCGGCGACGGCGACCGGCGGCTCGGCATCCCGAACGACCCGTCCGCCGAGTACCGGCTCGACGTCAGCACCAGCAACGGCGACATCACCACCAGGACCGCCTGACCCGCGGTCCTCAGGTCATAGCGTTCACGAACAGGGCCTGCGCGGTCGAACCTGCCCGAGTACCGGGCGGCGTGCGCCTGGTCCAGCAGGCTGATCGCGGCGAGCACACGGATCGCGCGGGCGTGCGCGCGAGGCGGCTCCGGATAGCCTCGGCGGCATGGCGCGCAATGGCCGGCTCGGCGAGTTCCTCAAGTCGCGGCGGGCGCGGCTGCGTCCCGAGGACGCCGGCCTCTCCTCGTACGGGACGCGGCGGCGGGTCCCCGGGCTGCGGCGCGAGGAGCTCGCGCAGCTCGCCGGTGTCAGCGTCGCGTACTACATCAGGCTGGAGCAGGGGACGGCCGACGGCGTGTCCACCGAGATCCTGGACGCGATCTCGCGGGCACTGCGGCTGGACGGCGACGAGCACGCCCATCTGCACCGGCTCGCCCACCCGCCGCGCCGCGCGCCCGCCGCAGCGCCTCCGCGCCTGCGGGCACCGCTGCAGCACCTGCTCGACTCGTTCGCGCACGCGCCCGCGTACGTCGTCGGGCACTACACGAACGTGGTCGCGTGGAACCGGCTCACCGCCGCCGTTTTCGTCGACCTGGCGAACGTCCCGCCGGACGAGCGGACCTGGTCGCACCAGATCCACCTGAACCCCGACTACAAGGCCCGGCTCGGCGACAACTGGCCGACGGTGGCCCGCCGCAACGCCGCCTACCTCCGCTTCCGTTCCGGTCAGGATCCGGACGACCCGCACCTGCGCGCGGTCATCGACTGCCTGCGGGAGCGGAGCCCGGAGTTCGGCCGCCTGTGGTCGGCGCACCACGTCACGGACCTGACGCACGGCGAGGCCCGTATCGACCATCCCGAGGTGGGACGGCTCGTCCTTCCGTTCGAGACCCTGCACCTGCCCGGCGACCCCGACCTCAGCCGCCTCATGCTCTACGCGGCCGAACCGGGCTCGGCCTCAGAGGCGGCCCTGCGCAAGCTGGCCGAGACGTCCGCCCACCTCTCCAGCGCCGACCTCGCCTAGAACGGCCGGTGCCGGCTCACCCGGCGGCCGCGCGGAAGTGGGCGTCACGGTCGATTGTCGCCAGGGCTGTGTTGAGCAGGGCGATCACCGCGAAGGCGACGGCGGCCGTGGCGTGGCCGACGCCATCGAGGGCGAGCGCGCCCGCACCGAACACGGCGGCCTTCACCAACAGGACGAGCGGCAGCGCGATCGTGAACCGGGCCCGTGGCGCGGCGAACAGGCCCCACAGGACGATCGCCGCGGCGGGCGCCCCGACCCCGAGGACGACGTTCACCAGCACGTTCCCGCCCGCCGTGAAGCCCCACCAGGCGAGCGCGGCGATGGCGGCGAGTTCCAGCAGGAAGGCGAGCCCCTCGTTGAGGGCATGCAATGGCCCAGGTAGACGCACGCCGATACGGTACCTCTGTGGACGAGATCTCCTGGCGGGAGGACGGCCGGGACCATCGCGTCCGCTGGCGGTCGGAGAGCGGCGCGCCGCCGCCCCGCCGCGTCGTGGTGGCCGACGACGAGACGCGCGCGGACGACGCCTACCGCCTGGCGTGCGAGGGCACCGCGCTGCTGTGGCGCGGCGACTTCCAGAACGCGCGGCAGCTTCTCAAGGCCATGGCGCGCCGGATCGACCGTCCCCCACGGCGGCGCAGGCACAAACCCGAACCGGACCGCGCCCAGGCGTTCCACCTGTACCGGCAGGCGCGCGCCCAGCGCGCGCGGACGCTCGGCATGCTGCTCATACCGTTCGACCCCGGTCACGTGATTCCGCTACGGCGAGCACCAGACGTCCAGGACGCCTGTACGGAGGCCTACGGGACGGACGACCAGCCCTACATCACCTCACTGCGAGAACTGCTCGGCCTGGTCGGCGCACACGAATGGCGTGAGAAGGGCGTCCCGATTCCTGCGCTGGGCAGCGACCGCGTACACCCGCACTACGGCGTCTTCTCACCGATCAGGGGCGAATACGTCGATCTGGTGGGCGAGGCACCGCTTCCGCCGACGAAAACGGCGTTCGACGTTGGAACCGGTACGGGCGTCCTGGCAGCGGTTCTGGCTCGTCGTGGCATCGAGCACGTCGTCGCCACTGACCAGGACCCGCGTGCGCTGGTCTGCGCCCAAGAGAACGTCGACCGTCTGGAAGTGAACGTCGAGGTCGTCCAAGCCGACCTCTTCCCGGACGGACGCGCCGGTCTGGCCGTCTGCAACCCGCCCTGGGTCCCGGCCAAGCCCAGCACGCCCCTGGAGCACGCCGTTTACGATCCGGGCAGCCGGATGCTGCGCGGTTTCCTGTCCGGCCTCGCCGGCCACCTCGAACCGGGCGGGGAGGGGTGGCTGATCCTGTCCGACCTGGCCGAACACCTGGGCCTCCGCACGCGGGACGAGCTCCTGGAGATGATCGCCTCGTCCGGCCTGCGGGTCGCGGGCAGGCTCGACACCGCCCCGCGCCACCCGCGCGCCGCCGATCCCGACGACCCCCTCCACGCGGCCCGCGCCGCCGAGACCACGTCCCTGTGGCGGCTCACCGCCGGGTGACGCCGGTCAGCGGTGGCTGCGGTGCGCGGTCTCAGGACCGATGACGCGCAGCAGGTCGAGAAGCTCGATGCTGCCGGTGCCGGGCGGCGGCGTGAAGACGACGAGCCGCTGGTCCTCGGCCGGGGTCAGCAGCGCCTCGGTGTCGAACTCGATGAGGCCGACCTCCGGGTGCACGACCTTCATCCGGCTGGTGCGCTCGACGGCGACCTCGTGCCGGTCCCAGACCCGGGTGAACTCGCCGCTGGCCGCGTGCAGCCGTTCGACCAGGGCGGACGCGGCCGCGTCGTTGCCCCGGCGCGCGACGGCCGCCCGCAGCAGGGCGACATGCCGGCGGCCGTGCGGCTCGTGCTCCTCCTCCGGGTACGCCTCCCGGACGAACGGGTCGGTGAACCACCGCCACACGATGTTCCGGTCGGGCTCCTCCACCGTGCAGACGCACCCGAAAAGGGCCTCGGCCAGCGCGTTCTGGGCCAGCAGGTCGCCGAGGTCGCCGATGATCTGCGCCGGGGTCTCGTGCAGCCGGTCCAGCAGGTACAGCATGCTCGGCCGGACGTACTCGCCCGCGAACGGCCCGGCGGGCGGGCGGTGGCCGGCGAGGACGTACAGGTGGTCGCGCTCGTCGATCGTGAGCCGCAGCGCGCGGGCCAGCGCGCCGAGCAGCTGTGTGGACGGCTGCGGGCTGCGGGCCTGCTCAAGGCGCATGTAGTAGTCCGCCGACATGCCGGCGAGCTGCGACACCTCCTCGCGGCGCAGCCCCGGCGTCCGGCGCCGCGGGCCCGCCGTCAGCCCGACCTCCTGCGGGCGGAGCCGCTCGCGGGAGCGGCGGAGGAAGTCGGCGAGCTCCTTGCGGTCCATCTCCATGCCCCCATGATTCCGCCCCGTCCGGAATGTCCGTAGATCCGAGACTGGGACCCGTTGTCCTAGCCAAAGCCGTCCGCTCCTCATCGTGGCCTGGCGCTGGCAGCGTCGAGGTCGTCCAGGAACGACACCGAGAAGGAACGACACCGAGAAGGACGGCCCGTCATGCCGAAGCTCACCGTTGGAAACGCCACCGTCCCCTACCGCGTCGAGGGCTCGGGGCCCGTCCTCGTCCTCGTGCACGGCGTCGGGCCCGGTTCGGGCATGTGGGACCAGCTGCTCGACCGTTTCACCGATCACCGTACCGTCGTCCTGCCCGACCTCTCCGGCAGCGACCCCGCCGAGGACGACGGCTCTCCGATCACCATCGAGGCACTCGGCGCGCAGGTCAACGCCGTGATCGAGGACACCGGCGCGGGCCCGGCCGACGTGGTCGGGTTCTCGCTCGGCGCCCCGACCGTCGCGGCGGCCGCGGCGCTGCGCCCCGACCTCGTCCGGCGGCTGGTGCCCGTCGCGGGGCTGTCCCACGCGGGCGACGAGTACATCCAGCAGCACATGACCCTCTGGCTGGACCTCGCCAGCGACCCGGAGGGCTTCGGAAGGTTCGCGACGCTCACCGCGCTGAGCCGCGCGTTCCTCAACCAGATCGGGCATGACGCGGTCGAGCAGCAGCATGCGTTCATGGGCCTGAACGACGACCGGGTACGGCAGATCGACCTCGTCAAGCGGCTCGACATCCGGCCGCTGCTGCCCCGGATCGCGGCGCCCACCCTGGTCATCGGGGCGACCCGCGACCAGACGATCCCCGTCGAGAACCACCGGGAGCTGTTCGCGGGCATCCGGGGCAGCGAGTACGCCGAACTCGACACCGGCCACGTGGCGATGGCGGAGCGGCCCGACGAGTTCGTCAAGCTCGTCCGGGACTTCATCGAACGCCCCTGACCGCCGCTCCGGGCCGCTCAGCCAGGTGCCCGGCTGGGCGGAGCCCGGTTACCGTGCGCACCGGGCACCATGGAGAACATGCGTCCCATCGAACAGCAGACCATTCTCATCACGGGCGCGACCGACGGGCTCGGCCGCGCCCTGGCCGCCGAGCTGGCCTCCGAAGGCGCCACGGTCCTCGTCCACGGACGCGACGACCGGCGCGGCGAGGCGACCCTCCGGGAGATCGGTGGCAAGGCCTCCTGGTACCGCGCCGACCTGTCCTCGCTGGCCGAGACCCGCGCGCTCGCCGAGGCCGTCCGCGCCGACCACCCGCGCCTGGACGTCCTCGTCAACAACGCGGGGATCGGCTCCGCCGAGGGCCCGCGGGAGGAGAGCGCGGACGGCCACGAGCTGACGTTCCAGGTGAACTACCTGTCCGGCTACCTGCTCACCCGGCTCCTGCTGCCCACCCTGATCGCATCCGCGCCGGCGCGGATCGTCAACGTCAGCAGCCTCGGCCAGCAGGCCGTCGACCTCGACGACGTGATGATCACCCGTGGGTACACCGCGATGCGTGCGTACTACCAGAGCAAGCTCGCCCAGATCCTGTTCACGATCGACCTCGCCGCCGAGCTGGCCGGGACGGGCGTCACCGCGAACGCCCTGCATCCGGCCACCTACATGCCGACCAAGATCGTGGTCACGCCGCTCAGCACCCTGGAAGAGGGCGTCCGGGCGACGCACCGCCTCATCACCGACCCCGCCCTGGACGAGGTGTCCGGCCGCTTCTTCGACGGGCTCCAGGAAGCGCGCGCGAACGCCCAGGCATACGACTCCAACGCTCGCGCCCGCCTGAAGGCCATCTCGGACGAACTCACGTCCCCCTGAACCAGCGCGGGTCTCAGAGATTCACGGCCTCCCAGATGGGACGGGCCTCGACCCGCGTGATGCGCCATCCCTCCGCCGTCCGGACGGCGCGCAGCTCGTAGCGCTCGCCGAGCAGGCGCAGGCCGTCCTCCCGGGCGAAGACCACCAGGAGGTTCGCGCCGATCGCGGCCTGGTCGCCGTCCACATCGATGAGCGGATCGGTGATGAAGTGCTGGGTCGGCACCGTGTGGTTCCGGCGCGCCTGCGCGACGAGGGCGTCGATCCCCTTCGCGACCCCGCCCTGGGTGTGCGCCTCGGCGCCTTCGGCGAAGAGGGCCCGCCCGTCGCCGGGGCTCTTGTCGTCCAGCCACGACCCCAGACGGCTGACGAGATCGGAGAGTTCAGCACGGTCGTCCACGGTTCCCCATTTCATTGGCGATGCCAACATTGGCATGCCCAACAATAAACGATCGTTGGCCGAGCCAACAACCCCTACACTGGACCGCATGACGACGTCCGAGGGCCGGACGCCCACGCGGCTCCGGCACACCCCGAGCTGGCTGATCAACCTGGCCTCCGCGCACAGCCACCGCCTGGTCGCCGAGGGATTCGCCGCCGCCGGCGCCCGCGGCTACCACTACCGGCTGCTCGCCGCCCTGGACGAGTACGGCCCGTCCAGCCAGGCCGACCTCGGCCGCCGCTCGGGCATCGACCGCAGCGACGTGGTCGCCGCCCTGAACGAGCTGGCCGCCAAGAACCTGGTCGACCGCTCCCCCGACCCGTCCGACCGGCGCCGCAACGTCATCACGCTCACCCCGGAGGGCTCCCTCCACCTGGTGGAACTGGAGAAGGTCGTCACCCGCATCCAGGACGACCTGCTCGCCCCCCTCGCACCGGACGAACGCACCCGTCTCACCGAACTGCTGACCCGCGTCGTCGACCACCACGCCGAGAGCCGCCGGCCCGGATAATCGGTGGCGATCATTGGGGCGCCCAACATAGAGTGATCGCCCCCGACCCGAGGAGCCGCCCGTGCCGCCTGCCATCCGCTTCGCCGAACTGCCGCCCGCCGCGATGAAAGCCCTGCTGGAGGACGACCTGGAGGGCGCCGGCGCGGTCGCCGGAGTGCCCCTCACCGACTACTTCACCACCGACGACGCGAAGTACCTGTGGCGCTTCCGCCTCGCCCAACTCGACCGCGACCCGTCCCACGCCCCCTGGATCGTCCGGGCCGCCGTCACCGAACCGGAAGGCGTGGTGGTCGGCCACGCGGGCTTCCACAGCGCTCCGGACGAGAACGGGACCGTCGTGATCGCCTACTCCGTCGACCCCGCCCACCGCCGCAGGGGCTACGCCCGCGCGATGCTCGCCGCCCTCCTGGCCCGCGCCGCCGCCGAACCGTCCGTCACCACCGTCCGCGCCACGATCAGCCCCGACAACGAGGCATCCCTGGCCACCATCGCAGGTCAGGGCTTCACCCACGTGGGCGAGCAATGGGACGAGGAAGACGGCCGGGAACTCATCTACGAACGCCCCGCCCGCTGAAGCATCCTCGGAAACCCCGCCAAGACGACGGGGCGGGCGCCAGGGCCTCTGGGCGGGCGATGAATGCCGCTGCTCGCGGCGTTAGGCTCGCTGGGACGGGCACCGGGGAGACGTTCCGCGATCGGATGGGGGCCTGATGGAGAGCCGAGAGCTTCGCGAGTTGCAGAAGCCGCTCAAGGAGCGCTACCGGGAGGATCCCGGATCCGCCGTGGTGACCTTGAGCGCCGCCGGGACGCTGGAGGACGGCGTCACCTGCTCGCTGGAGACGGGACGGGCGCTGGCGGTGGCCGGGCTGCACCCGGCGGCCGGAGGCGACGGCACCCTGCTGTGCTCCGGCGACATGCTGCTGGAGGCGCTGGTCGCCTGCGCCGGGGTGACACTGCGCTCGGTCGCGACGGCCCTGGAGCTGGACGTCCACGGCGGGACGGTCAGCGCGGAAGGCGACCTGGACTTCCGCGGGACGCTCGCCGTGGACCGGGAGGCGCCCGTCGGCTTCCGCGCCATCCGGCTGCGGTTCGAGCTCGACACCGACGCCTCGGAGGAGGACATGGCCACCCTGCTGCGGCTGACCGAGCGGTACTGCGTCGTCTTGCAGACCCTGGCGTCCTCCCCCGAGCTCACGGTGACCTCCCGCGCCGGCTGACGACGTCCCACCGGCGCCGTCCGCCTACGGGGACGGACGCGTGACCTGCACCGGCGTCCCGTAGTCGGAGAACTCGGTTACGGAGGTGAAGCGGACGGGGTCCCGGTCGGCGATCTCGGGGTCCGCGCTGGTGATGACGGTCGTCTGCACGATCTTCTGGATCTTGCGGGTGGCGGTCCCGACCGTCACCGTCCCGGTGATCCGGGTCCCGGCGGGCGACCCCTCGGAGGGCCGGGCGGCGTGGGAGAAGGCGTAGACCTGCACCGCCGTCTCCCCGCTGCCCGCCCGGCCCTGAGGTGTCACCGTTCCGAAGGTGGCCAGCATCCGCAGCATCCGGCCGGGATCGGCGGTCAGCTCCTGCGGGCCGGTGGTGCCGCGCGTCAGCCCGCGCAGGCCGCGGTCGAGCTTGCGCCATGTCTCACCGCGCCGCACGTACCACTCGTCGCCGATGAAGCGCTGCTCCATCGGCACCGATCCGGGTCCGCGCAGGTAGCCGCGCCGGTTGGGAGCGTCGAAGGCGCCCTGATAGGTCTCCACCGTTTCACGCCGGCCGCGCGAGCTCAGCGTCCAGGTGAGTTTCACGTGGAACGTCGTGCTCGCCGTCGCCTCGGTCGCCGCGGCCAGGGTGACGCCGCTCTCTCGTCCGGGGGTGATCGTGCGGCGGCCGTCGTCGCCGGAGACGAGGTTCCCGCCGACGGTGGCGGCGGCCACGACCAGGGCGATCGCGCCGGTGCCGACCGCGCCGGCGGCCGTGCGGCGCCTGCGCCTGGCGCGTCGGCCGCGGTGCATCAGGGTCTCGATCGGCGCGTCGGTGATCGGGTGCCCGTCGGTCGCCGACCGCAGCATCCGGGTCAGCCGTTCCTCGCTCATCGTGTGATCTCCTCGGTCTGCGGAAGGGCGAGCGTGGAACGGAGCCGTTTCATCGCCCGGGAGTGCTGGCTCTTGACGGTGCCGACGGAACATCCGAGGAGGCCGGCGGTCGCCGCCTCCGTCATGTCGGCGTAGTGGCGCAGCACGACGACCGCGCGCTGCTGGCGGGGCAGGGCGAGCAGCGCACGGCGCAGCTCGTCGTCCGGTTCCCGCGGGGAGCTGGAGCGTGCGTCGAGCCGTTCGGGGGCCTCGGTCAGCAACTCGCGCCGCCTGCGCCGCCACCAGCTGACGTTGCCGTTGACCAGCATCCGTTTCAGGTAGGCGTCCGGATCGCCGTCCGCCACCCGGCGCCAGCGCACGTACAGCTTCACCAGGCAGTCCTGGAGAAGTTCTTCGCCGCGGTGGGAGTCGCCGGTCAGCAACGTGGCCAAGCCGTGATGGCGTTTCCACGCGGCGGCCGCGAACGTGACGTACGCGGTTTCCTGCGTCGGTTCACTCACGCCCATTGAACGCCTCAGGGAGCACGGATGGTTGGCAGGAATGACCGGTCAATGGCGGACGGGGCGTTGTTCGCGCGGTCGCGGTTCAGACCTCGGGTTTCGCCGCGGCGAAGCGGGCGCGGTAGGCGGACGGGCTGAGGCCGGTCTGGCGGCGAAGCCGGGTGCGCAGGTTGGCGGGGGTGCCCAGGCCGCTGGCACGCGCGACGGCCTCCAGCCGGAGTTCGCCCCTCTCGATGAGCCTGCACGCCAGCGCGACCCGCTCGGCGTTCAGCCAGGCCAGCGGCGTAGTGCCGAGTTCGGCTTGGAAGCGGCGGTGCAGGGTGGCGGCGCTGGTCGCGGCCCGGGCGGCCAGGTCGGCGACGGTCAGCGGCTGATCGAGGTGCTCCTGTGCCCAGGCCAGGACGGGCGCCAGCGAGGTGTCCGGGATCGCGGGGACGGGACGTTCGACGAACTGCCGCTGGCCGCCGTCGCGGTGCACGGCGAAGACCAGGCGGCGGCTGACGGCGTTGACGACCTCCGCGCCGTGGTCGCGGCGCACGAGGTGCAGGCCCAGGTCGAGCGCGGCGGCGCTGCCCGCGGCGGTCAGCACGTCACCGTCGTCCACGAACAGCACCCCGGGTTCGAGCCGCACCGACGGGAAGCGGGCCCGGAAGAGATCGGCCCAGCGCCAGTGGGTGGTCGCCGGACGGCCGTCGAGCACGCCGGCGGCCGCGAGGGTGAACGCGCCGGTGCAGAAGCTCACGAGGCGCGCGCCTCGGGCGGCGGCCCCCCGGATCGCGGCGAGGACCCTCTCGTCAGGGGCGTGGTCGGGGTCGGGACGGTTTGGGACGATCACCGTGTCCGCCCCTTCGACCGCCTCCAACCCCGGAATCCCCGACATCGTGAACATCCCCGCGTGCATCGCCACCGGGCCGGGAGCGCAGAGCGTGAAGTCGTACCACGGGATGCCCAACTCGGGTCGGCGCAAGCCGAACAGCTCGGTCGCGACGCCCATCTCGAACGGGTTCGAGCCCCTGTCGACGATCATCACCACACGGTGCGAGGAACCTTGCGACATATGCGATTCCTAGCACTCACGCTGGACCGGGGCCAATCGAGACAGTGGTCAGATGAGCGAACCGATCGATCTGCAGTCCGCGCTGGCCACTTTCACCGACCTCTGGAGCCCGCGCATCGTCTCGCGGGTGAACGACTACGACGTCCGCGTCGCCAAGGTCGCCGGTGACCATCTCTGGCACGCCCACGACGACACCGACGAGTTCTTCCTGGTGCTCGACGGCGAACTGACCATCGAGCTCCGCGAAGAAGGGGGCGAACGCGCCGTGACGCTGCCCAGGGGCGCGGTGTTCGTCGTCCCCCGCGGCATAGAGCACAAGCCGTCCGCCCCGGGCGGGGCCTCGATCCTCATGTTCGAGCCGACCGGGACGTTGAGCGTCGGCGACCGGCACGAGGACGTGCCGCACCACGTCGACGCGACCACAGGGCGACCGCTCGACTAGCGCAACGGTCGCCGGTCAGGGCTAGAGGCCGGGATGGTCGCGCAGCCAGGCGTCCGCGCGCCTGCGCGACGCCTGCGACAGCCACGCGTCCTGGACGACCTCGGTGAGTTCCCGCAGCGTGAGCTCGCCGAGGCGGCTCGCCCGCACGAGCACCGAGCGGTGGCCGTCGAAATGCGGCGTCGTGAAGAAGGGCGACGCCTCGTCCTGCACCAGCGCCTTCTTGTCGGACTCGGACGGCACCCAGAACACGATCACGTCCGGGTGGCGCTCGCCCGTGACGGGGTCGACGGCGTCGGGGCGAGGGGTGCGGAAGAACACGAACGACTTGCCTCCCACCTGGTACACGGCGTTCCCGCTCTTGCCGTACTCCACCGTGACGTGAGGCATTCCCTGTGCCAGCTCGTGCACGTCCTCGTCCCGGGCAGGACGGTCGTCAGCCTGCATGCCGCGCAGCGTACCCCGGGCCGGTCGGCCGGGGTCCCGGTCAGGCGCTGAGCACCTCGCGCTCGATCTGCTCGAACTGCGCGCCCATCGCCTCGGCCAGCGCGGTGGCCCCCGACAGCGGGCGCACCATGACCGTCAGCTCGTCGATCAGGCCGTCCTCGTCGATGTGGAGGAAGTCGCACCCGTGCACCTCGCGGCCGTTCACGGTCGCCTGGAACATGAGCGCGTGGTCGCGGCCGTCCGCGCCGGCGATCTCCCGCACGTAGCGGATGTCCTCGAACACCCGCGCGGCGGCTCGCACGATCGCCGCCGTGATCGCCTTGCCACGGTACGGCTTGAACACGACCGGGCTGGTGAACACGGCGTCGTCGGCCAGGAGCCCCGCGATCGCCGCCGTGTCCCCGGCCTCGACCGCCCGCCTGAACGGATGCATGCGACACCCCCGAGATATCCAACTTGTTGAATAGGTGCAAATTACACTAGCCGGGTCACGAGGGGCCGTCCACCGGGCGGCGACGTGGCGGCGATCACGGGCCGATACGCTCGAGACCATGTCGTTGCGGAACGCGGTCCTGGCCACGCTTCTGGAGGGCGAGGCGTCCGGGTACGACCTGTCCAAGAGCTTCGACGCCGGCGTGGCCAACTTCTGGATGGCCACGCCCCAGCAGCTCTACCGGGAGCTGGACAAGATGGCCGCCGACGGACTGATCCAGGCGCGGGTCGTCCAGCAGGAACGCCGTCCCAACAAGCGCCTGTTCTCCCTCACCGAGGCCGGCCGCAGCGCCCTGCACGAGTTCACCGCCAGGCCCCCGCGCCCCGGCGCGATGCGCGAGGAGCTGATGGTGCAGGTCCAGGCGGTGGACGCGGGGGACGCCGAGGCCGTCATGGCCGCCCTCCGTGAGCGACGGACCTGGGCAGAGTCCAAGATCGCACGCTTCGAGCGGCTCCAGGCCCGCTTCCTGAACGGCCGCACCGAAGCCGAGTACCTGGCCACGGCCGACCGGATCGGCCCCTACCTCACCCTCATGCGCGGCCTGGCGTTCGAGCGCGAGAACCTCCGCTGGTGCGAGGAGACCCTGACCATCCTCGACCGCCGCACCACGAGCCGCCCCCTGAAGGGCTGACCGGGGTTCCAGGCGCTCGTTGCGTCCGAGCACGGCCGGCCGGTCACTGTGTCGGGCGACGCGCTGGTGCTCGCTGTTTCCGGCCGCATGTCATGTTCCGTGGGGTACCGATCGTCTAGTTCTTAGGAGCGGACGAATCGGCTGCGAAGGAGAGTGGCATGCCGGACGAGGACGGGAAGCGAGCAGCGCACCGCGCCCTGGTGGATCGGGTGCTGAACGGGGAGGGGAAGGCATCGGCGGAACAGCGGGCGTGCGCCTTCGGCAACGACGGCCTCTCCCCGCCGTTGGACACGCTGATCGGCAAGATCGTCAACAGCCCGGCGCAGGTCACCGAGGCGGACCTGGCGGCGGCGAAGGCGTCGGGGTGCACTGAGGACCAGGTCTTCGAGCTGGTGGTCTGCGCTGCGGTCGGCCAGTCCGACCGGCTGTACGGGGCCGGACTGGCGGCCCTGGCGGAAGCGACCGGCGAGGGGAGGCCCGATCATGCGGCTTGACGTCCTCGACCACGGCTACGGCCCGGGAACCAAGCTGCTGTTCGCGCTCATCCGGCTGTTCTCCAGGCATCCGGTTCCGGACGCCGCCAAGCTGGTCTTCTACCGGCCCGACTTCTACGGCGCCCGGGCCAAGGCGTTCACCCACGAGGCGATGCGCGGGCCGTCCGACTGGTCGGCGGGCGACCGGGAGCTGATGGCCGCCTATGTGTCCAAGGTGAACGAGACCGCGTTCTGCATCAGCGCGCACACGGCGACCGCAAGCCAGGCATACCAAGACGGGCCACGCGTCGTCGCGGTGCTGGCCGACCTGGAATCCGCCCCCGTCGATGAGCCGCTGCGAGCGACCCTGCGGATGCTCGGCAAGCTGACGCGTGAAGGAACGGTCGACGCCGAGGACATGCGGGAAGTGCTGGCCGCAGGTGCCTCACCCCAGCAGGTCAAGGACGCCCTGGCGGTCTGCGCCGCATTCAACGTCACCGACCGTCTCGCCGACGCCTTCGGCTTCGCACTGCTCACCCCCGAAGCCTTCGAGGCAGGGGCCAGGTACCTGCTCAAACGCGGCTACCGCTGACCGCACAACACCCCCATCTCAGGCGGGAAGGGGTTCCACGCAGGCAACGGGCGGACAGCTCTCGCCGTCCGTCCGCTCGGCGGCGTCGATGTAGCCGACGAGGGCGTCGCGGGATCGAGCGAGCCGCTCCATCCGGTCGTCCAGTCGCCGCAGCCGTGTCCGCATCGCGCCCAGAAGCTCGGGACACCCGAGCAGATCCGGGGTCTCCCCGGCCGCGCAGGGCAGCAGATACGCGATGTCCTCAGAGGACAGTCCGGCACCGAGCAGGTGCCGGATCTGTTTCACCCGCACCACGGCCGCGTCGCCGTACTCTCGGTAACCGTTCGCGCCACGATCCGCCTCCAGCAGGCCCTGCGCCTCGTAATAGCGCAGCTGATGGGCCCTGACGCCCGTCCGGCGGCTCAGCTCTCCGATCCGCATCGCATCCTCACTTGACCTTCAGACCGGTATCAACGTTAACGATGCTGCCATGGGCAACGACAACACCGACATCCCCGTGACGGTCATCGGACTCGGCCTGATGGGCCGGGCACTGGCCGGCGCGTTCCTGAAAGCGGGACATCCCACGACCGTGTGGAACCGCACGACCTCCAAGGCCGACCACCTGGTGGCCGAAGGCGCACGGCCGGCGCCGACGGCCGGCGACGCGCTCAAGGCCGGTTCCCTGACGATCATCTGCCTCACCGACTACGAGGCCGTCCGCGAGGTGCTCGACGCCTGCGAACTGGACGGCACGACGCTCATCAACCTCACCTCGGGTAGTTCGGCCCAGGCCCGCGAAGCCGCCCGATGGGCAGAACGCCGCGGCGCCCGCTACCTGGACGGCGCCATCATGGCCGTCCCGCCGGCCATCGGAACCGCCGAGGCGGTGATCCTGCACAGCGGGCCGCGACCGGACTTCGCGGCGCACGAGCCGACACTGGGCGCGCTCGGCACCGTCACCTATCTCGGCGAGGACCCGGGGCTGGCGTCCCTGTACGACGTGGCCGGCCTGGCCATGATGTGGAGCGTCCTGAACGCCTGGCTCCAGGGCACCGCCCTGCTCGGAACGGCCGGTGTCGACGCCGCGGCGTATGCGCCGTTCGCGCAGCAGATCGCCACCGTTGTGGCCGGATGGCTTCCCGGATACGCCGAGCAGATCGACCGCGGCTCCTTCCCGGCCGAGGTGTCGGCCCTGGAGACCGACGCGGGAGCAATGGCGCACCTCATCGAGGAGAGCGAGGCGGCAGACGTCAACACCGAACTCCCGAAGCTGATCAAAGCGATGGCCGAGCGCTCGATCGCCGCCGGCCACGGAGCGGAGCAGTACCCCGTCCTGATCGACGAGTTCCGCAACCCTCGGGGAGCCTGACCACTCCCGGAGTGACAGCACGGCGAAAGTACTCCGCCCGCACGGGTGGCCCGGGCGGTGGCACCTGCATGGGTCCCACCGGGATCTGGCCCACGACCCGCCCGGGCCGGCCTGCACGTTCAGGGGCCGGCCACCGCACCTGCCGCGCCGCCGAGCAGTCCCCGGTCATGGAGCTGCTGGAGCGCTTGGATGACGAACGGGGGAACCCGCAGACCTGCCCCTCCACGAAACGAAGGTCTGGCGGTGCGAGAACAGACCGCGCTCACAACGCTCTTGTCCTCAGAGGTGTACCCGCGAAGAGCCGACAACCAGACCCGGGGATCCGGCAACGGCCGCCACCCCCGGCAGCAGCCGGGGCGCGTTACTGGGCCATGTCCACGAAGCGGCTGTAGTGGCCCTGGAAGGCGACCGTGACGGTGGCGGTGGGGCCGTTGCGGTGCTTGGCGACGATGAGGTCGGCCTCGCCGGCGCGGGGCGACTCCTTCTCGTAGGCGTCCTCGCGGTGCAGCAGGATCACCATGTCCGCATCCTGCTCGATAGAGCCCGATTCACGAAGATCGGACACCATGGGCTTTTTGTCGGTTCGCTGCTCGGGGCCTCGGTTGAGCTGGGAGAGCGCGATGACCGGGACGCCCAGTTCCTTGGCGAGGAGCTTCAGCGAGCGGGAGAACTCCGAGACCTCGACCTGGCGGCTCTCGACGCGCTTGCCCGACGTCATCAGCTGCAGATAGTCGATGATCACCAGGCGCAGGTCGTGCTGCTGCTTGAGGCGGCGGCACTTCGCACGGATCTCCATCATCGACATGTTCGGCGAGTCGTCGATGAACAGCGGCGCCTCGGCGACCTCGCTCATGCGCCGGGCGAGGCGCGTCCAGTCCTCGTCCTGCATGGTGCCGGACCGCATCGCGTGCAGCGCCACCCGCGCCTCCGCGGACAGCAGGCGCATCGTGATCTCGTTGCGGCCCATCTCCAGGCTGAAGAACGCCGAGGCCAGCCCGTGCTTGATGGACGCGGCGCGGGCGAAGTCGAGGGCGAGCGTCGAGTTGTGGGTCGGGACGCAGGAGCGTCCCGCCAGGTACATGTGGTCGTCGTTGTCGACCTGGACGCACCGCACCGGCACGCTCTCGACGGGCCGCACATCCACGATGTACCGCACCGGCGCCTTCGGGTGGACGTCAGCGCGCTGCCGGGCCGCCTTGCGCGGCAGCCGGAACACCGTCTCGGCAGGGACGAAGCTCAATTGCCAGAGGTCTTCTCCGGGGGGGTCGGCGGTCATGGCGACGTCATGGCCGAGGCTGACGAGCAACTCGCGCAGGTCGCCCGCGAGGCGTGCGGACGGGACGGCGACGTCGAGGCGGCCGTCCCTGGAGATGTGCCCGCAAACGTCGAGCAGCCCGGCCAGCAGCGCCCGTCGCTGAGCGGCTGAGGCCCGCAGGTACCGGGACGGGATGTGCTTGCCGCCGAGGAGGCCGAGTGAAGCGAGCCGCCCGCGTACGCCGGACAGCAGATGGCACCCGAAGACGGCCTCCGCGGCGACCTCCTGGCCGGTGGCCTCGATCTGGGTGATGACGGAGCCGTCCAGGCAGGTGATGCGGGCGTCGTCATCGTCGCCGGCGCCGAGCCACGCGCCGAGGACGTAGGGGTCGAGCGGCAGGTCGGCCTCGGGGAGGTCGAACACGGCGGCGAACTCGACGGCGCGGCGGGGGCCGCCGTCCAGAGCCGCGAAGATCTGCTCGGTCGTCTCGATCCGGTGGACGGTCTCGCCCTCGTGCGGCGAGGCGGTTCCGTGGCCTTCCCCCTGGGACGGTGAACCCGGGAGCGCTCCGCCGGGGTCACCCGCCCCCGAGGAGCGGTCGGCGGCGTGGACCAGTTCGGCGTCGCGCGCGCCGGAGGCGTTCGTTGCCTGAGGCACGACGAGGCGGGCGTCGGTGAGGCGATGCGTGCGCGGGCCGGACCTGCCGGCCATGCCCGCGGTCGCGCGAAGCGGGGCGTTCCCGCGACCTGGGAGAGGGCCGCGGCAGGCGGCTTCGGCGACCGGCTGCTGGGCCTCGCCCGCGGCCGGTCGCCGGCCGGGAACGCGGGACGCTTCCCGGGAGGCGTTCTCCTCGGTGGTGCGCCACTGGTGCCGGGCGTCGGCGACGATGACCTCGCCGTCGGAGAACTCGATCTCGTAGCAGGGGCGGCCGCGCATCACCTCGGTCGCCGCGACCACGCGGGTCGGCCTCCCGTCGGCTCCGATCAGCTGGTCGCCGGGCCTGACCTCGCCCATCGTCGTCCAGCCGGCCGGGGTCGGGAGCGGCGTGGCGACGTGCAGGGCCTTGCCCATGGCGGGCCTCGCGGCGACGACGATCATCTGGCCGGGGTGCAGGCCGTTGGTGAGGGCGTCCAGGTCGGCGAAGCCGGTGGGGCAGCCGACCATCTGGCCGCCGCGGCTGCCGATCGCCTCGATCTCGTCCAGGGCGCCGGGCATGATCTCGCTCAGCGCGACGTAGTCCTCGCCGGCGCGCTTCTCGGCGATGGCGAAGACCTCGGCCTGCGCGCGGTCGAGGACCTCGTCCGCGTCGGCGCCGTCGGCGGCGTAGCCCATCTGGACGATGCGGGTGCCGGCCTCGACCAGGCGGCGCAGGATCGCGCGCTCGTGGACGATCTTGGCGTAGTACCCGGCGTTGGCCGCCGTGGGCACCAGGGAGATCAGGGTGTGCAGGTAGGGGGCGCCGCCGATGCGGCCGATCTCGCCGTTCTTGGTGAGCTCGCCGGCGACGGTGACGGCGTCGGCGGGGTCGCCGCGACCGTAGAGGTCGAGGACGACGTCGTAGATGATCTGGTGGGCGGGACGGTAGAAGTCGGGGGTGCGCAGCAGCTCCACGACCTCGGCGATGGCGTCCTGGGAGAGCAGCATGCCGCCGAGGACGCCCTGCTCGGCCGAGATGTCGTGCGGGGGGGTGCGCTCGAACTCATGCTCCTGCGGCCCGATATCCGCAACGCTCACTGCCACACCCCCTTCGTCCTGGCCCGCCGGCGGCCCCGTCCGCACATCGCCGACCGTTCACCTCACGTCTATCCCTCGCGTCGGACATTCTCGCGAGGGCACGCCGCCGTGGGCAAAGCGGCCTGTGGACAAGCCTGTGGACGACCTGTGCAGACACGCGGGACAGGTTGTGCACGACCTGTGGACAACTCTGTGGATTCCTCGGGGACGGCGTTAGGATCCACCCGTTGAGCTGCGATGACCTCGTCCACCGGGTGTGCGGGAAAGAAAGTCCGCCGACCGGCGCCATGTAAGGCTTTTATTTCATTTGTGAGTTACACGCTGGTAGCCTCGGCGCGATGACGACCCCCCGGCGGCTCGCGACCGCGCACGACCGCGAGATCCTGCGCCTCGCCGTGCCGGCCTTCGGCGCGCTCGTCGCCGAACCCCTCTTCCTGCTGTCGGACTCGGCCATCGTCGGACATCTCGGCACCGCGCAGCTGGGCGGGCTCGGGGTCGCCGGGCAGGCCCTGAACACGCTCGTCTACCTCTGCGTCTTCCTCGCCTACGGCACCACCGCGGGCGTGGCCCGCCAGGTCGGCGCGGGGGACCTGCGGGGGGCGATCAGGCAGGGCATCGACGGCATGTGGCTCGCGCTCGCCATCGGCGCCGTGCTGATCGTGGCGGGCTGGCCGCTGATCCCCTGGATCGTGGACGCGTTCGGAGCGTCCCCGGGTGTGGCGCCCTATGCCGAGACGTACCTGCGGGTGAGCCTGTTCGGGATCCCGTCGATGCTGGTCGTCCTGGCCGGGACGGGGGTGCTGCGCGGCCTCCAGGACACGCGCACGCCCCTGCTCGTGTCGATCGGCGGCTTCTCGCTGAACCTGCTGCTCAACGTGGTGTTCGTCATCGTGCTTGGTTGGGGGATCGCCGGATCCGCGTGGGGCACCGTCCTCGCGCAGACCGGCAGCGCGGTCGTGTACGTGGCCGTGGTGCTGCGCGCGGCGCTGAGGCACGGCGCCATGGTCCGCCCCGACTGGGACGGGTTGCGGACGTCTGCCACGGCCGGTTTCGGGCTGCTGGTACGGACGGCGGCGCTGCGCGTCGTGCTCATCGTCGGAACGTCGATCGCGGCGCGCATGGGGGACCCGGAGATCGCCGCGTACCAGGTCGGGTTCCAGGTGTGGACGCTGCTGGCGTTCGCGCTCGACGCCATCGCGATCGCCGGCCAGGCCATCACCGGGCGCTACCTGGGCGCGTCCGACATCACCGCCACGCGGGCCGTCACGCGCCGGATGGTGTGGTGGGGCATCGGCTGCGGCGTCGTGTTCGGCCTGGCCGTCCTCGTGATCCGGCCGTGGCTGCCCGCCCTGTTCACCTCCGACGGCGACGTCCGGAACCTCCTGCTCGCCTCGCTGCTCCTCGTGGCGGCGCTGCAGCCGGTCGCCGGGGTGGTGTTCGTCCTGGACGGCATCCTGATCGGGGCGGGCGACGGCGCCTACCTCGCCGTGACGACGCTGGTCGCCACGGCCGTCTTCCTGCCCGCCGCTCTCGTCGTCCACCGGACGGACGCGGGCCTGGTCGGCCTCTGGGTCGCGATCGGCCTGTGGATGCTGACCCGGATGATCACACTGAGCCTGCGCGCCCGCGGCGACCGCTGGATGGTCACCGGCGCCGTCCGCTGATACCGAAATGCTCGCCTTCTTCTGGACATGCGGAGGTAGACGCCCGAGCAGGAGGTACCCCCTTGTCCATGAAGAAGACGGCCGTGGGAATCGGTCTCGCGCTCACACTGACCGGCGCGGCGGCCACCGCCATGGCCCCGGCCCACGCCGACCCTCGTCCCGCACGGTCACAGGAAGCCCGCGCCACCCCGCGGGACGGGTATCGCGCCACACGGTTCCATGGCGAACGCCCCCGTCCGGTCCATCCGATCGCGTCGGCCCGGACGGTGCGGGGACAGCGCCTCTCCATCACGGTCCTGAACCGCGACGGGAAGGCCCCGGACGAAGTGTTCGTCACGCTGGCCCCACTGGACGGCGGCGACTGGCTGGGCGGCACGGTGGTGAACGGACGCCTGGAGGCCGAGGTGCCGGCCGGCCGCTACGCGGTGATGAGCTGGGTCACGACCGGGGCGTCCAGCACGCTCGTCTACCTGCCGGACGTCCAGCCCGGCGACCTCGTCCTGGACGCTCGCCAAGGCCGCCGCGTCCTGCCCCGGATCGACCGCGCCGACGCGGGCCTGGCCTCCGCGGGCCTCATGGTCACCCAGCGGATCGGCGGCGAGCAGGCCCTCATGACCATGAACGAAGGCACGGACCTCTACGTCACACCGACCGGCCCGGCCGCCGGTCTCGCGCTCCGCGCGCAGGCCGTCATGACCAGGAACGGCTCCGCCGATTCCAGCCCCTACGTCTACGGCCTCGCGCACCTCAACGCGGGCCGTCTGGACGAGCCGTTCAGCGCCCTGATCCGCACGAGCGGCCTCGCGGCCGCGCGCACCAGGTACGGCACGGAAGGCCGCCCCGCCTGCGGCGGCGGGCATGTCGGCGTCGATTGGGGCGACGTCGGCATCGGCGCGTGGGTCGGCGTCGGCGCGCTGCCCACGACCCGCACCGAGTACTTCACTCCGGGCTTCACCTGGTCGCAGGACTCGGCCGTCACTACGCCGGACTGCTCGTTCGACAGCCTTGACGAGCGCAGCCGGTCGTTCGCCCCGCAGCGCGCTGGACGGTACGCCCGCGATTGGAACATCGGACCGTTCACGGCGACCCCGGGCACGGCCATCTGGTCGACCGCCGGCGCAGAGCCCTCGCTCGCCGTCCCGATGCTCTCGACCTGGGACAGCCGGAGCATGCTCGCCCCCTACGCCGGGACGGTCGGCCGGTCGGTGCTCCGGGACGCCCAGAACCGCGTCGTCTACCAGAGCGACGAGCCCGGCACCGCCCACGACTGGCCGGCGCCGCCTCCCGGCGACTACTCGCTGACCCTGGACGCGACCCGGAAGGCCCCCTGGTCGGACCACACATCGACGCAGCACACCGTCCTGCGCTTCACGGTCCGCGACGGCGAGCCGACGGCGCTGCCGGGCATCCGGCTCCGCACCCCGCTGGACGAGCGCAACCACGCGCGTTCCGGCGTCCCGCAGCCCATCACGTTGAACGTCGCCGGCTCGACGGCGGCTCCGTCCCTCCAGGTCTCGTTCGACGACGGGCACGCGTGGCGGAAGGCGACCATCCACAAGACCGGGGCGAACTGGACGGCGACGATCCCCAACCCGTCCGCCGGGCAGGTCTCCCTCCGCATGAACGTCCCCGGTCTGCTGGACCAGACCGTGATCGGGGCCTACAGGATCGGTTAGGCACGATTCTCGGATCGCCACTGCATCGCCCGTCACTCCCGCTACTATTCGAACATGTGTTCCACACATGGCGAGCGGATGGCCCGGCTGACTCAGGCGATCGACGACCTGGCGGCGGAGGGCCTCGCCGGCCTGCCTCCCGAGACCCTGGTCGAACGGGTGGCGGGCATCTGGTCGCTGGTCGAGGGCATCGACCCCGAGATCGCCCGGCGCCGCACCCGCTACACGACACCCGAGACGTAGCCGCTCAGCCCAGGTCGTCGAGAGGCGGCAGCAGCGGCGACAGGATCGATTCGCCGTCGGAACCGCCCTGGCTCGTGGAGCTCTGGCCCGACGTGTCCTCCAGGCGCTCGGCCACCGAGCGCCGCAACTGGGGCAGCCGCGCGTAGAGGACGTCCCCGGGGCACGAGGTGCTGTTGTAGTCGCGGTGACCCACGATGGCCTCGGACGGGTCGAGGTCGTACTTCTGGCAGAGCCAGACGCACACCTCCGTCAGCGATCTCCACAGGGCGCCCGGCACCGCGGCGGACAGGTAGGTGCCCTCGTTCTCGATCCCGATCGTGTGCTGGTTGTGGTGGAGGACCTGCGCGCCGATGGCGAGGTCGCCCGACTGGATGGCCCTGAGGCTCCGGTTGCGGCCCTCCATCACGATGCCGCCGCGGCTGATCGTGAGCTGCTGGCCCGCGTCGTCCCAGCCGTTCTTGTTCATGTGGATGTTCTGGATGGAGCGCGACAGGGCGAACGCGTGGGCGAGCGAGCGGTCCCGCGCGTTCGCCGTCGCCGTGTGGTGCACGATGATGTGGTCCGGCGGCCGGTCGACCACCTCGGCCGCGCGCCTGGGCGCCCTCGCGTTCCACTGCGCCCGCGTGTAGACCTGCGGGGCATCGGCCGTGAACAGCACACGGTCGCCGGCTCCCCGGTGCGGTCCGGCCGCCAGATCCTCCGCCATGGCCTCATTCTGGCGGGATATCCCCAAGGGCAGCATCTCCAGCAGTCCGGCCCCCATGACGCCGCCGATGACCGCCCTGCGTGTCACTGCCCGGCCCGTGCGCTGCCGGCCGTGCGCGCCCTCCCCCGAATGCGCGAACACCACCGCCCCCCTTCGTTCCGCGACACCATGATCACGGAACGTGATCGCCGCAAAGCTGATCACTCAAACACACGGCGATTCACGGGCGTAGCGCGGGAAACTCGGACATCCGCGGCCCGCGCAAACATCGGCAGATCCCGCATCCCCGGCCCCTGCGGTCAGGTCCGAAGACGGGTTTCGGGTGGCGTGCCAACGCCGACGACCCCCGGCCCTGGGCGGGTCCGGGGGTCGTCGGGTGGTCGTGCGTCAGGCCTCGAGGACGTTGACGTCGATCGTGGCGTTGACGTCGCTGTGCAGGCGCACGCTGACCCGGTGGGTGCCGACGGTCTTGATCGGGTTCCCGATCTCGATGCGGCGGCGGTCCAGGTCGGGGCCGTCGGCGGCGCGGACCGCCTCGGCGATGTCGGCGGCCGTGACGGCGCCGAACAGGCGGCCGTTGCTGCCGGTGCGGGTGCGCAGCGTCACCCGCAGCCCGCCGAGCCGGTCGGCGACCTCGCGGGCGTGCTCGACGGTCGCGATCTCGCGGGCCGAGCGCGCCTTCTTGATCGACTCGACCTCCTTCTCGGCGCCCCGGGTCCACTTGATCGCGAACCCGCGGGGGACGAGGTAGTTGCGGCCGTAGCCGTCGCGGACGTCGATGACGTCACCGGGCTCGCCGAGCCCGGAGACCTGCTGGGTCAGGATGAGCTTCATGTTCTTTACCCCCTGCCTCAGCGCGCGGTGCTGGTGTACGGCAGCAGCGCCATCTCGCGGGCGTTCTTGATCGCCGTGGCGACGTCCCGCTGGTGCTGGGTGCAGTTGCCGGTCACCCGCCGGGCACGGATCTTGCCGCGGTCGGAGATGAACTTCCGCAGCAGGCCCGTGTCCTTGTAGTCGACGTAGGAGATCTTCTCCTGACAGAAAACGCAAACCTTCTTCTTCGGCTTGCGAGGAGGTGGCTTCGCCATCGTGGTGCTCCTTTGGGAGAGCCCCGCTCACGCGGGAATGGACGTGTACTCGTTGTCTCTTGGTCGCGCCGGAGCGGCGGACTCAGAAGGGCGGGTCGTCGGAGAACCCTCCGCCGCCACCGCCGCCGGTGGCCCAGGGGTCGTCGGCCGGTGCGCCGCCCTGCTGGCCGCCGCCGAAGCCGCCGCCCTGCTGACCGCCGCCGCCGAAACCGCCGCCGCCCTGACCGCCCTGGCCGCCGCCGCCGAAGCCGCCGCCGCCCTGGCCGCCACCGCCGCCGAAGCCGCCGCCACCGCCGCCGCCCTGCCGCTGGGTCTTGTTGACCTTGGCGGTGGCGTTGCGCAGCGACGGGCCGACCTCGTCGACCTCCACCTCGAAGACGGTGCGCTTCTCACCCTCGCGGGTCTCGTAGGAGCGCTGCTTGAGGCGTCCCTGCACGATCACCCGCATGCCGCGCTGCAGGGTCTCGGCCACGTTCTCGGCGGCCTGCCGCCAGACGTTGCAGGTCAGGAAGAGCGCTTCGCCGTCCTTCCAGTCGCCCGCCTGGCGGTCGAAGAACCGCGGGGTCGAGGCGAGACGGAAGGAGGCGACCGCCTGGCCGCTCGGGGTGAAGCGCAGATTCGGGTCCTCGACGAGGTTCCCGACGATCGTGATTACGGTGTCGCCTGCCATGGGGCTCGCTCCGGCTGCTGTGAGGGCTGAGCCTGGCTCAGTGGACCTCGGGGCGGATGACCTTGGTGCGGAGGATCGACTCGCTCAGGTTGAGCTGCCGGTCGAGCTCCTTGACCGTGGCAGGCTCAGCCGACAGGTCGACCACCGCGTAGATGCCTTCGGACTTCTTCTGGATGTCGTACGCCAGGCGGCGGCGGCCCCAGACTTCGACCTTCTCCACGCTGCCGCCGCCGTCCTTGACGACCTTCAGGAACGGGTCGAGCGCCGCACCCGCGGTGCGCTCGTCGATGGCGGGGTCGAGAATGGTCATGAGTTCGTAACGACGCATGCTGTGTCCCTACCTCCTCTGGACTGATGCGGTCACGGTCTCTCCGTGACAGGAGGGCTCTTGCGTCCGTCGCGGCGGCGCCGGACCCGGATCGCCGGGCGGACCTGCCGCGAGACCGATACAGGCTACCAACACTGAGGCGCGCCCGAGCCGGTTCCCGGAGCTGAGCGCCGGTCGGCGGCATGGGCGGGCGGTCTGGGCGGGCGGCATGGGCGGGCCTAGCGCCTTGCATGGGGTTGGGTGGGGCGGGTACAGCGGCGGCGTTCCAGTTCGGCCATGATGTCCGCCATGCGGGCGCGCATGCGGGCGGCCTGGGTGGTCAGCATCGACAGCTCCTCGACGAGCTCCGCGTCACCGATGAGCCCCAACTCCGCGTTCGTCACGGTGTGCACCTCCTGCTCTTCCCCCGCTTCCCCTCGGGGGACGGACCCGAGCCGGTGTTCTCGAATCCGTGTTCGACCGTACCGGGTGCCTCCGACATTCCGCGCCGCCCACCGGTTGATCCTCGTCTTCGCTGGGAATTGCTTTACCCGCATGGTCCGTCCGGTCCCGCGCTCGCCGTGTGGCCCCTGGCGCGGGAGTTCGAGCTGGAGGAGGAGCCCGATGTCCCAGCAGGCGACCGGCGCCGGCGCACCCGAGAGCGCCGTCCGCGCCCAGAGCGAGGCCGAGCCCCATCGGCGCAAGGACGTCCTGGCGGTGGCCGCGGTGACGATCGGGATCGTGGCACTGATCCTCGGGTGGATCCCCGCGGCCCACTTCCCCGGCGCGCTGCTCGGCGTGATCGGCCTGCCGGTCGCCCTGTACTCCCAGATGGTCTCCGCGACGACGAACGAGCGGTGGCTGAACGTGATCGGCATGGTCGCCTCGTTCGTCGGCGCCGGCTTCGCGCTCAGCCACGGAGGCTTCTCGATCTGACCGCGCGGCCGGCATGACCGCGCAGCTTGTCGTGGGGCGCGGCTAGTCTCGGGGGCATGCGCATCGGAGCCCACGTCGACCAGAACAACCCGCTCGACAACGCCCGCGCAATCGGCGCCGACGTCGTCCAGTTCTTCCTCGGTGATCCGCAGGGATGGAAGAAGCCGGTCCTGCCCGAGGGCGTGGAGGCGCTGGAGGGTTCCGGCGTGGACGTGTACGTGCACGCCCCGTACACGATCAATGTGGCGACGTCCAACAACCGGATCCGGATCCCGAGCCGCAAGAACCTCACCCAGCAACTGGAGGCGGCCGCGTCGATCGGTGCGAAGGCGCTGATCGTGCACGGCGGGCACGTGCTGAAGGACGACGACCCGGAGACCGGCTTCGAGAACTGGCGCAAGGTGTTCGAGCGGGTCGAGTGCCCGATTCCGGTCTACATCGAGAACACCGCGGGCGGCGGGAACGCGATGGCGCGCAGGTTCGACCGGATCTCGCGGCTCTGGGAGGTCCTCTCCGGGGTGCCGGGTCTTGAGTCCAAGCTCGGTTTCTGCCTCGACACCTGCCACGCGCACGCGGCGGGGGAGGAACTCGTCGACGCCGTCGACCGGATCAAGGCCATAACCGGCCGCATCGACCTGGTGCACTGCAACGACAGCCGGGACTCGTTCGGGTCGGGGGCCGACCGGCACGCCGGCCTGGGCAGCGGCACAATCGACCCGGAGCTCATCCTCGGCGTGGTGCGGGCGGCGGGCGCCCCGGTCGTGGTGGAGACGCCCGCGGAGGGCCAGGCCGACGACATCTCGTGGTTGCGTTCGAAGCTCTGAGGAAGCAGAGTCGGGATCGTCGCCGGTGTCCGGGAACCGCGGTGGCGGGTGCGGCATCTAAACGCGCATAGGCCCAGCCTGAAGACAAAATTCGAAGGTCACGTCACACTGGCATAATCCGGAACCAGCCCTCAGCGCACGCGTGCCCTCCGGCGGCGGGCGCGCGAATCGATCGGGAAGCACATGGCACAGCCCCCCTATGACCCCTACGGCTACGGAGCCCAGGACCCCTACGCCCAGTCCTACTCCCAGCCCCCGGCCGTGCAGCACCACTACTACGGGCAGTCGATGCCGGTCGTCCGTCCGACCAACGGGATGGCGACCGCCTCGCTGGTGTGCGGCCTGATCGGCTTCTTCGCCTGCGGCATCACGTCCATCCTCGCGGTGATCTTCGGACATGTCTCGCTGGGCCAGATCAAGCGGACGGGCGAGGGCGGGCACGGGATGGCCGTCACCGGCCTGATCCTCGGCTACCTGATCTCCGCGGGCTGGCTCCTGATCCTGCTCTTCTACATCCTCGGGATCGCGATGTTCGCCGCGAGCAGCGGTTCCACCAGCACCTACTGATCCGGGCCCGCGCTCAGGCGAGCCGGGGGACGCCCGCCACTTCCACGCCGACGCTCGACATCAGCACCGTCATGGGGGTGGGGGTGTCCCGCCAGGTCTTCACCGCGCGCCCGAACACGTCGAGGACGGCGCGCAGCGACGCCGGGTCGGCGTCGGCCAGTTCCGCCCACGATTCGTACAGCACCAGGTAGCCGTGCTTCGTGGGCGTCCATGACAGGTCCTTGAGGCATTCGCCGAGATCGTCCCAGTCGGCGCCCGCGCCCCCGGGCAGTTCGAACACGCCGCCGCACAGCCGCAGGAACGAGTCCCTGTCCCTGGCGCGGCGTCCGTCGAGGTAGAAGCCGCGCCAGCCGGCCTCGTCGGCGCGCTCCATCCAGCTCGTGTCGCCGACGGCGCCCGGCACGGGGGACGCCCGCCACTGGTAGACGCCCGGTCTCAGCCGTCCGGCGAGCAGCTCGGTCAGTGCTCGGTCCGCGTTCACGTCATCTCCCGGCAGTTGCCGCTCCCCCCGCGGGTCCGCGGGGTCCGGGGCGACCAGTGCCGCCCGCCGCGTTCCGTTCCCCCACTCTCGCTACAGAACCCCTCGATATCGGCAGGTTCCGGTCACATCGCGCCTGCCTCTGACCAGGCCACTCCTTCTCCCGGAGCCAGCCGAGGCTGATCCCTGGCGCGCCGGCGTCCCTTGACAGGCATCCCCTCGTTTCCTATTCTCTCGAATTGAGAGATGCTCACACACAGAGCAACTCTTGGAGCGAGGTAGTTGCCCGATTCCGAGAGGAACACAGAGATGGACACCACGCCCACCACCACCGCCGGCGCGCCGGCCCGCGTCCAGGCCCACTACGAGAACGTCAAGAAGCTCGGACACTGGACGACCGACCGACGCTTCGAGGTCCGCGCCCGCCGCGGCATGGTCGTGCTGGACCTGCGCTCGCCGCGGATCCCGGACGGCGACATCGAGATCGAGCTCGACCTCGACCACTCGATGGTGAAGCTGCTCGTCCCGCAGGACGCCCGGATCGACCACTGGGACCTGCGCCACACCGGCCGCGGCCGCGTCAAGGACTGGACGGGCGAGAACGGCGGCGGCCGCACGATCCGCGTCACCGGCGAGGTCCGGCACGGGGAGATCCGCGTCCACCGCGGCGGCGTCGCCACCCTGTCGGCGATGTTCTCCCGCGAGTTCGTCCAGGACGTCCGCCGCGCCCGCCGCGAGGGCGGCACCCCCACCGTCGCCGACCCGGCCTACGAGGACTGAGCCGGTCCCGAGAGCTCCTGAGGCCCGTCCCGGCGAACCCGCCCGGACGGGCCTCTCGCATGGCCGATGTGAGAGCGTGCGATTCCGGGTTGAGTCTCCACCGGGTGGAGGCCGCAGGGTGAGGGGCATGGACGGCGACACCACGTACACGATCGGCGAACTGGCGCGCCGCACCGGGCTGCCGGTGCGGACGATCCGGTTCTACTCCGACGCCGGTGTCGTCCCGCCCACCCGCCGTACCGAGGCCGGTTACCGGCTGTACGACGCGGACGCCGCCGAGCGCCTCGACCTGGTGCGAACGCTGCGGGACCTCGGCGTCGACCTTGCCACCGTCCGGCGACTGCTGGACCGGGAGGTCGACGTCGGGCAGGTCGCGGCGGCGCACGCGGACGCGCTGGACGTGCAGATCCGCACGCTCAGGCTGCGCCGGGCCGTGCTGCGGGCGGTGGCCAAACGCGGATCAACCCCGGAGGAGATCGAACTCATGCACAGGCTCGCCCGGCTGTCCGACGAGGAGCGGCGCCGGATCATCACCGACTTCATCGACGAGTCCTTCGCCGGACTCGACCTGCACCCCGGCTTCGCGGAGAAGATGCGCTCCGCGCTGCCGGAGCTGCCCGACGATCCCGAACCCGAGCAGGTCGACGCCTGGGTCGAGCTGGCCGAACTGGTCGGCGACCCCGGCTTCCGGGCCTCGGTGCGCCGGATGGCCGAGTTCCAGGCGGCCGAGGTCGCGCAGGGGACCCTCCCGGACGACTTCGCCGGCCTGGCCGACCTGACCAGGGCAAAGGCGGAGCAGGCCGTCGCGGACGGAATCGAGCCCGGATCGGACGCGGCCCGACCCGTCGTCGACGAGCTGGTCCGCGCCTACGCCGACGCGTGGGACGCCACCGACGACGCCGCTTTCAGGCGCGACCTGCTGCACCGGCTGGAGATCGGCACCGACCCCCGCACCGAGCGGTACTGGCAGTTGCTCGCCCTCATCAACGGCTGGCCCGTCCCGCCGACGCTGACGCCGCTCTTCCAGTGGTTCGTCGACGCGCTGCGCCTCCGCGGCTGACTCAGGAAGGCAGGGGCACGCCGGCGTGGTGGTCGCCGCGCCGGCGTGCCGGCGCCACCACGTCGGATGCGCCGTCGAGGACACCGCCCGCCGGGTCGTCCACCCCGTCCGACCGGACGTTGTCGCCGGACGGGACCAGGACGTCCCGCACCACCAGCGCTGCCAGTGCGAGGACGGTCACGAACCGGGCGAGCAGCGCCAGCGTGTAGACGTCCTTGCTGATCCCTCCGTCCGGGGCGTCCAGGCTCAGCACCGCCGACAGCGTCCCGGACAGGTCGGCGCCCTGCGTCTGGGCGGACACCGACAGCAGGTACCACCAGATGCCGAAGAAGTAGGCGATCTCGCCGAGCTGCCAGACGACGAACGCCGGCAGCTTCGGCCGTGCCAGCACCGCCAGCGGCAGCAGCCACAGGACGTACTGCGGCGACCAGACCTTGTTCGGCAGCATGAACGCGACCAGCACGAGGAACATCAACTGCGGCAGGCGCGGGCGGCGCGGGGCCGCCAGAGCGAGGACGGCGATCCCGGCGGCGAGGACGAGGAACGTTCCCGTGCCGAACAGGTTGAGGAGGTCGGTGTCGGACGCGGGCTTCTCCAGCCCGTGGTCCTGCAGGACGAAGAAGATCGAGCCCCAGTCGATGCCGCGCTTCTGGCTGAAGGTGTAGAACTCCTTCCACCCGTCCCACGCGAAGAGCATCACGGGCAGGTTCACCGCCAGCCATCCGGCGGCGGTGCCGGCGAGCACGCGGCCCATGGGGCGCCACTGCCCGGCCCGGACGCACAGCAGGACGAGCGGGCCGAGGAACAGCAGCGGATAGAACTTCGCCGCGATCGCCAGGCCGAGAAGGGCGCCCGCCAGGGCCGGGCGGCGCGCCGACCAGGCCGCCAGCGCCAGCGCCGACAGCGCCACCGCCAGCAGGTCCCAGTTGATGTAGGCGGTGAGGAGCAGCGCGGGGGACAGCGCCACCATCAGGCCGGTGCGCAGCGAGCGGCGTCCGGCCACGTACGCGGTGGCGAGGACGGCTACCACCGCGAGGACGGCGAGGAGCAGGACGGTGCTGTCGTAGAACGCGAGGCCTCGCGCGTCCACCCCGAACGGCTTGACCAGCCACGCGACCAGCTGCATGAAGCCGCCGCTCAGCACCGGATACTCCACGTACCGGATGTCGGAACCGGTGAAGGTGTCGAAGTACGGGAGCTTCCCGTCGCTGAGCCCGCGCACGTAGTAGAGCGGGTAGACATCGGTGTAGCAGGCGTTCGCCGTCGTCTTGAGGAAGTCGAACCGCACCGACGCGCAGGGCTGTTTCTGCAGCCAGCCGAGAAGGCACGTCAGGGCGGTGAGCCCGGTCAGCACCGGCGCGAGCCGCTTCAGCCGTCCGGGCGCGTCCACCCGGTCGCTATCGGCGGACATCGTGAGCCTCTCCGTAGACGACGACATGGACAGCAAGCCTATTCGTCCGGAGACGCGGGCGATCAAGAACGGGAACGGCCCGGAGCCGTGGGGCTCCGGGCCGTCGCGTCGCGGGCGTGCCGCTAGTGCCGCTAGTTGCGGGTGGTGGGTTCTTCCTTCCGGCAGGCCGGGTCGTTCCTGTGCTCGGGTTTCGCGCACCACCAGGTCTTGTCACCGGTGGGTGGCAGGTTGGGGTTGCAGCCGAGCGGCATGTTGTACTGGTTGCACGGCACGTCGCCCGACCCCGGCGGGGTGATGGTCGGCGTGTCCGTCGGCTTCGGCGTCTCCGACTGGCAGCCGGGCTGCGGCCTCTGCCCCGGCTGACCCTGCTGCCCCGGCTGGCAGGTCGGCGTGTTGGTCGGCGTCGGGGTCGAGGACGCCGTGGGAGTCGGCTTCGCCTTCGCCCACGGGGCGAGCTGGCCGCCGTTGACCGGCGGCGGGAACTGCGTGATGTCCTTGCCCTCCAGGGCCTTCAGCATGAAGGTCTTGAACAGCTCGGCCGGGACCGTACCACCGTAGACCTGGCTGTAGTTGCCGACGCCGATCAGCGACTTGCGGTTGCCGTTCTTGTCCTGCCGCCACATCGCCGACGACGTCACGAGCTCCGGCGTGTAGCCGACGAACCAGGCCGACTTGTTCTCGTCGGTGGTACCGGTCTTGCCGGCGACCGGACGGGCGCCGAGGCTGGCGCGGGTACCGGTACCGCTGGTGACGACCGCCTGCATCGCGTTCGTGGCGTCCGCCGCGACGCCCTCGTCGAAGGCGGTCGTGGGCTTCTGCCAGGGCAGCTTCTCCAGCAGCTTGTGCTTGTTGTTCATGATGGGCTTGCCCCGGTTGTCGGTGACCTTGGCGATCACGTGGGCCTCCCGGTGCTTGCCCCCCGCCGCGAACGTCGAGTAGACCGACGCCATCGTCACCGGGGTGGCGTCGATGACGCCCAGCGGCAGCGACGTGATGTCGTCCTTGAGGTCCCGGGTCCCCGCCGGGATGCCCATCTTCTTGGCCATGTCCACGACGTTGGCCAGCTGGACCTTCTGCCCCAGGTCGACGTACGCCGTGTTGATCGACATCGCCGTCATCTGCTTGAGGTTGTAGACGCCGTTCTCGGAGCGGCTGTCGTTGGTGAAGGACGCTCCGGCGATCGTCCGCTTGTAGCTGCCGTCCATCGTCGTCCGCAGGCTGATGCCCTGGTCGAGCGCCGTGGCGAGCACGATCGGCTTGAACGACGAACCCGGCTGCACCATGCCCTGGAAGGAGTTGTCGAACTGCTGCTTGCGGTAGTCCGGACCTCCGTAGGCGGCCACCACCCCGCCCGTCTTGGGGTCGATCGCCGCGAGGCCGAACTGGATGTCGTTCTTCAGCCCGTTCTGCTTGCGGATCTGCGAGACGGCCTTGTTGGTGTAGTCCTGCAGGTCCTTGCGGAAGGTGGTGGTGATCTTCAGGCCGCCGGTCTCCAGCATCTGCTCGTCGATGCCGAGCGTCTTCAGCTCGTTGATGACGCGGTCCTGGAGGTAGCCGGAGTTGGGGTCGTCCGGGACGTCGCTCCAGTTCTTCTGCGTCTGGGGGAACTTCGCCTGGGCGCGCTTGCCGGAGTCGAGCCAGTTCTTCTCGACCATGCCGTCGAGGACGTAGTTCCAGCGGTTGATCAGCGCCTGCTTGGCCGGGTTGGACGCGGGGCCGTAGGTGGCGAAGTAGCCCGGCCGCTGGATCAGGGCCGCGAGCATCGCCGCCTGCGACTCGTTGATCTCGGTGACGGGCTTGTGGAAGTAGGCGCGGGACGCCGCCTGGATGCCGTAGGCGTGCCGTCCGAACGGGACGGTGTTCAGGTACAGCTCCAGGACCCGCGACTTGTCCATCTCCTTGCCCATCCGGACGGAGATGAGGATTTCCTTGAGCTTGCGGCTGGCCGTGCGGTCCTGGCTGAGGTTCGCCCAGTAGTTGCGGGCCAGCTGCTGGGTGATCGTCGAGGCGCCGGCGGCGCCACCGCCCGTCCCCGCCCGGTACAGCGCGCCCACGATGCCGACCGGCGAGATGCCCGGCTCGTGCCAGAAGTTGCGGTCCTCCGCGGCGAGGACGGCGTTCTGGACGTGCTTCGGCACCTTGTCCAGCGCGATGTCCTCGCGGTGCGTGCCGATACGGGCCATCGTCGACCCGTCCGCGTAGGTGATCACCGATTCCTGGCGGAGCGCGGCCTGCTGCTTCTCCGTCGGGATCGGGGTGTTGGCGTAGGCGACGATGACGAGCGTCGCCAGGCCGAGGATCATCACGCTGACGGCGGCGACGGTGATCTTCCAGTTCGGGACGTAGCGCCGCCAGCCCGTCTTCTTGTTCGCCTCGTCGGCGGGCTTGCGTTCGCGGCGGCGGCCGCCTCCGCGGCCACCGCGTCCGCCACCGCGTCCCTCGTCACCCCAGAAGCCGTCGTCGCCGCCGCCTCCGGAGCCACCGCCGCGTCCACCAGGGCCGCCCGGTCCACCCGGTCCACCCGGGCCGCCGGGGCCACCCGGCCCTCCGGGGCCACCCGGGCCGTTGGGAGGGCCTCCGGGGCCGCCTCGCATGGGGCGACCAGTACCGCCCGACCGCATGGGCGCGGGCGCGCCGCGGCGCCGCGTGCCGCCGGGCGCACCGGCGGCACGCGAGGGCCCGCCCCCGCGTCCACCCGGCCTGCCTCCGGGGCGCGGCGTCCTGCTCGGCGTCGGCGAGCCGCCCGGCGCGCCGCGCTGCCCGCCCGAGGGCGTGCCGGAAGAGCCGGGACGGGGGGAGCCCCTCCGGCCAGAGCCCTCTCCGAAATCCGGTCCAAATCGGCTTGGGTTACTCACGCGGCCTCATCAACTGGGGTACGGCTTTGCGTCGTCCGAGCGTACTGTGCCCCCGGCGCGCAGGGGGCCGCTGAGGCAAGGCTCACCTTCATCGGAACGGACGGGCGCATGCGGTCAAAGGCGCCGGCGTGCGGCGATTCGCAAGGATGCTCCATGTCACACCCCCATCTCCAGTGGACGGTTCGGATCGCGAGAGCCGGCCGGTTCATTCGGGCGGCCTCGCCAGCAGCAGCAGGGGCCGCAGGCTCTCGGTCTCGGCCTGGGCGCCGCGGCCGCCTCTCCGACCCCGGCAGGCGGGGTCGCCCTGGTGGATCTGGCACCACCACCGGGGCGGCGGGTTGCTCGGCGGCTTGTTCGGGTCGCAGTTGCCGTTCTGGAACGGGGACTGGCACGGCTTCCCCTGGCCGCCGTCGCCGCCGTCGCCGCCGTCCTGGCAGCGCGGGTCGAACTTGCCCACCGGGGTGTTGCACCAAGGCGGCTTGCCCTCGTCGTCCTTCTTCTTCTCCGGCGGCTTCGCCCACTTCTGCACGATCCCGCCCCACGCGGGCGCCGGGAACGCCTGCGGGGCCATGCCCTGCACCGCGTTCGCCATGTAGGACCGCCAGATGCGGGCGGGGATCGTGCCGCCCTCCACCTCGCCGATCTGCGGCAGGATCACCGACTTCTTCTTGCCGTCCGGGCCGATCGCGTCGTTGTAGATCGTCACCGCGGTCGAGACCTGCGGGACGTATCCGACGAACCACGACGAGACGTTCCGGTCCGTCGTGCCGGTCTTGCCCGCGGCCTGGCGTCCGTCCGGCAGGGCGGCCGCCGTCGCGGTCCCGCCCTTGATGACCTGCTGCATCGCGTACGTCGCGTCCGCGGCGACCTTCGGGCTGAAGACGCGGCGCTTCTCGTACGTCGGCCGCAGCCGCACCGACTTGCCGTCCGACTTCTTGACCACGCGGATCACGTGCGGCTGGTGGTACATCCCGCCGTTGGCGAACACCGCGTACCCCGCCGCCTGCTCGATCGGCCGGATGTTGTTGACGCCCAGCGCGAGGTTCAGGCAGCACTTGTGCGGTTCCAGCAGGTCGGACGCGATGCCGGCGTCGGTCTCGGTCTTCATCGCCTCCTCGATGCCGACCTTGCCCATCAGCTGGAGGAACGCGGTGTTGACCGAGTCCTTCGTCGCGGTGATCAAGTTGATCGCCGGGCCCACGTCATGGCTGTTCGGGACGATCACGGCGTTCGGGTCGTCCTTGGACACCACGCTGCCGTCCGGGCCGATCGGCGCCTTCGACCGTCCCTCGACGAGGCTCTTCAGGCTGTAGTTCTGCTTCAGCGCAGTCGCGAGCACGTAGGGCTTCATCGCGGACCCGGCCTGTGCCGAGCCCTGCCACACGTTGTCGAAGGACTGGTCCAGGTAGTCGGGACCGCCGTAGAACGCGACGACTTCGCCGTTCGCGCTGTTCACCGAGACCAGGCCGACCCGGATCTTCTTCTTCGCCAGCTTCTTCGGGTTCACCTGCGGGACGGTGTGCTCGGCCGCCCGCTTGGCCATGGCCATCTTCTTGCGGTCGAACGTCGTGTAGACCCGCAGGCCCTGGGTCGTCAGTTCCTTGGTGTCGATGCCCTGCCGGCCGAGCTCCAGCTTGGCGCGCATCAGCATGTAGCCGCGCTGACCGCCGTAGAGCTGGTCGCTGGTTCCCGCCTTCCGGATCTTGGGCGGGCCCTGCTTGATGTACTTGTCGGCCTCGGCCCGGCTGAGCTTGCCCATCGAGACCATGCCGTTGAGCGTGTACTGGTACCTGGAGGTCGCCCACGCCTGGCTGGCCTTGTCGCCCGGGTCCCGGTTCGGGTTCTGGATGATGCCGCCGAGGAGGGCCGCCTGGTCGGGCCGCAGCTTCCACACGTCCGTCCCGAAGTACTCGCGGGACGCCGCCTGGATGCCGTAGGTGTCGCGGCCGAAGTAGATCGTGTTCAGGTAGAGCTTGAGGATCTCGTCCTTGGAGTGCTCGTCCTCCAGCTTCAGCGAGATGAACAGCTCCTGGAACTTCCGGCTGACCGTCCGGTTGCTCGGGTCGGAGTAGTAGTTCTTCGCGAGCTGCTGGGTGATCGTGGAACCGCCGCCCGACCCGCCGGTCAGGTTGTCCCACACCGCCCGCGTCGTGCCCTTGACCGAGAACCCCGGGTCGGTGCGGAAGCTGCGGTTCTCCGCCGCCAGCACCGCGTTCTGGACGTTCGGCGGGACCTTGGCCAGCTCGACGCTCTGCCGCTTCTTGCCGATCCGGCCGATCTCGGTGCCGTCGGTGTAGTAGAAGATCGACGCCTGGTCCTCGACGCCCGCGACCGTCGGCTCCTTCGGGGTCGGCGTGTTCGCGTAGGCGACCCAGACCAGCGTGACGAACGCCGCGAGGCCGAGCCCGCAGACGCCGCCCACGACCTTCCAGGACGGGACGAAGCGCCGCCAGCCGGTCTCGCGGGACCGCAGGTGGCCGAGGAACCCCTTCTTGCCGGGCGGTCCGTGCCGTCCGGGCCCACCGGGCCCACCGGGGCCTCCCGGACCGCCGGGGCCGCCAGGTCCGCCGGGGCCGGCTGGGCCACCCGGCCCGCCTGTGCGGTTGGCCGCGCGCACGCCGCCGCCGCGGAACTTCGCGGTCACCTTCGCGCCGAGCCCCTGCCCGGCCTTTCCGAGCTCACCGAGTTTCTCGCGCACGCCCGGCTTCGGGGCCGCGCCGGGCATCCCCGGCGTCCCGAACCCCATGGGCGGGCCCATTCCCCCCGCACCGGGCCCACCGGCGATTCCCTGCGCGGGACCCATGCCGGGCGCGTTCGGGAACCCGGACCGTCCCGGCGCCCCCATCCCGGGACCCGCGTGCCCGCCGGGAGGACCGCCCATCCCAGGACGACCACCTCCCATGCCGGGTCCGCCCTGCATGCCGTGGCCGCCCGAGGGCGCGTTGCCCATGCCGGGCCCGCCCGACGGCTGGAATCCACCGGGTCCGCCGTTGCCTCCCGGGCCACCGAACCCGCCTTGGCCGGAACCGGGACCGCCGGGACCGCCGAATCCGCCTGGACCGGACGTCCCACCGGGGCCGCCGTTAGGGCCGAACCCGCCGTTGCCTCCGAAACCGCCCTGGCCGGGCGCTCCGCCTGGTCCGCTCTGGCCGCTCGGTACGAGCGCGTTTCCCGGAGCGCCGCGTCCGTCCGGAGCGACCGGTCCACCCGGGGCGGCGTGGCGACCGGTGGACGGCGGGACGGGGCTCGACGGGCTCGCGGGAGCGGACGCGGCCGGCGCGGGACCTCCGAGCGGACCCGGGCTCGCGCCGGGAGCACCCATGAGACCGGGCCCTTCCGCCGTGCCCGGCGGGGCGGGGTTCGGGGGCGCGCCAGGGGGACCCGCGGCGTTCGTTCCGGCGGGCTCACCGTGGTTGCTCGGGAAGCCGTGATCGCCGGAGTCACCGGGACGGGGGTTCTGGTGCCCGCCCGGCCTCTGCGACCCGGGTTCCGGTCGGGGCTGGCTTGGATTACTCACGCGACCTCATCAACAGGGGACAACGGTTGTTGCCGAGGGCCGGGTGGCTCCCGGCCCTTGTTGCGGCTCGTGCGCCGTCCGAAGAGTACTGTGCGGGCTGGTGAGCGGGGGGAGCGTGTGCTCGGCGAAGGACGCCCTGGCCGGTCCGCGCCCCGAGGGGTCGGTGGCTCCTCCTCACTCGGCTGCCGTTCCGGGCTGTCCCGGGATCGGGGTCGTGCGACGCGGCCAGGTGGTTCCAGGACGCAACTTTGACACATTTCCACCACATACACCCTGAAATCGCCACATTCGCGATACGGGCCGATGGGGCGTCCGGGGCGTCCCAGGTAGATCGCCACTTGCCAGGACGAGCCGGACTACGTATCTTGTCGATGTATCGAGTCGATACATTCACTCGATACATCGGATCGAGACATCGGCTTCTGCGGAAGAGGGACCGGGATGGCGGCCAAGAAGGGCGCGGGCGTGCTGGAGCTCGCCGTGCTCGGGCTGCTGCACGAGTCCCCGATGCACGGATACGAGCTGCGCAAGCGGCTCAACACCCTGCTGGGCATGTTCCGCGCGTTCTCGTACGGCTCGCTCTACCCGTGCCTCAAGCAGCTCCTGGCCAACGGGCTGATCATGGAGGACCGGCCGGAGGAGCCGAACGCGCCGCTGGCGCTGCAGAGCCGCCGATCGAAGATCGTTTACAAGCTCACCGCCGACGGCAAGGAGCGCCTGCAGTTGCTCCTCACCGAGGCCGGCCCGGCTTCGTGGGAGGACGAGGGGTTCGGCGTGCACTTCGCCTTCTTCTCGCACACCCGTGCCGACGTCCGGCTGCGGATCCTCGAAGGCCGGCGCAGCCGGCTGGAGGAGCGCCTGGAGAGCGTTCGCGCCGCCCTGGCGCGAACCCGCGAGCGAGTCGACTCCTACACCCTGGAACTGCAGAACCACGGGCTGGAGTCCGTCGAGCGCGAGGTCCGGTGGCTCAACGAGCTCATCGGGCGCGAGCGGGCCGAGCAGGAACAGCAAGCACAGTCAGCTAAGCGAATTGACCAGGACATGCCTCGGGACGAGGGCCGCTGAGCAGTGGCCCGGCGCCTTCGGGGGCGGGTGAGACTCCACCACACATGTTCCGCAACAGAGAAGGAGCGACCGGATGGGTTCGGTGCGCGTAGCCATCGTCGGTGTGGGCAACTGCGCCTCTTCACTCGTCCAGGGAGTCGAGTTCTACAAGGACGCGACCCCCGACACGCGAGTTCCCGGCCTGATGCACGTCCAGTTCGGCGAGTACCACGTGGGCGACGTCGAGTTCGTGGCGGCGTTCGACGTGGACGCCAAGAAGGTCGGGATGGACCTGTCCGAGGCCATCCACGCCAGCGAGAACAACACCATCAAGTTCGCCGACGTGCCCCCCACCGGGGTGACCGTCCAGCGCGGGCACACTTTCGACGGCCTCGGCGAGTACTACCTCGACATGGTCGAGGAGTCCGACGCCCAGCCGGTCGACGTCGTGCAGGCGCTGAAGGACGCCGAGGTGGACGTCCTGGTGTCGTACCTGCCGGTGGGCTCGGAGGAGGCCGACCGCTTCTACGCCCAGTGCGCGATCGACGCCAAGGTCGCGTTCGTCAACGCGCTGCCGGTGTTCATCGCCAGCGACCCCGAGTGGGCGCAGAAGTTCACCGACGCGGGCGTTCCGATCGTCGGCGACGACATCAAGTCGCAGGTCGGCGCCACCATCACGCACCGCGTCATGGCCCGCCTCTTCGAGGACCGCGGCGTCGAGCTGCTGCGCACGTACCAGCTCAACTTCGGCGGCAACATGGACTTCATGAACATGCTGGAGCGCAAGCGGCTCCAGTCCAAGAAGATCTCCAAGACGCAGTCGGTCACCTCGCAGATCCCGCACGAGATGGCGAAGGCGGACGTGCACATCGGCCCGTCCGACCACGTGCCGTGGCTGGACGACCGCAAGTGGGCCTACGTCCGGCTGGAGGGCCGCTCCTTCGGCGACACGCCCCTCAACCTGGAGTACAAGCTGGAGGTCTGGGACTCCCCGAACTCCGCCGGCGTCATCATCGACGCCGTCCGCGCCGCCAAGATCGCCAAGGACCGCGGCATCGGCGGCCCGATCCTGTCGGCCAGCTCCTACTTCATGAAGTCGCCGCCGGAGCAGTACAACGACGACCAGGCGCACGACGCGGTGGAGAAGTTCATCCGCGGCGAGATCGAGCGCTAAGACCGGCGGGCGCAACGCGCCGGTCAGCGTTCCCCCATCCGGGGGTCGGCGGCTCGCATCCCAGGTGGGACGAGGTTCACGAGCCGTTGAGAGCCTGATCACAAAGTTCTCCAAGGACGCCCTGTCAGTGGACATCCCACTGTCAGGGCGTCCTTACTTCTGTAGAGAAACGGTGATGTACCGGCCCTTTGTCACGCTCTGGCCCTACTGTGACACCGCCGGTGACTAGCGCGCCAGGTTCTGAGTCAGTGAGGTGACACCGTGGCGGCACGCGAAATGATCAAGGTGACGGCGGGGCTGGCGGGCCTCGTGGTGGGGCTCGCCGGATGCGCCGGAGGAGGGGACGGCGCGTCCGCGGAGGGCGCGTCCCGCCAGGGCGGCACGCTGCGCGTCGTCGGCTCGTCCGACGTGGAGCACCTCGACCCCGCGTCCGTGGCCAGCGTCGGCGCGTACGGGCTCGTCCGCATGTTCGCCCGGACCCTGTTCGGGAACCGGGCGTCCAACGACTTCCAGGAGACGGTCCCCGTGCGGCCCGACGTCGCCGAGCGGATCCCGACACGCGAGAACGGCGACGTCGGCAAGGACCGCCGCACGTACACGGTCCGGCTGCGCGACGGCGTCCGGTGGAACACCAACCCGCCGCGCCCCGTGACCGCCCAGGACTTCGTCCGCGCCTTCGAACGGCTGTGCAACCCGGCCTCGCCGTCCGCCGCCAAGGGCTACTTCGTCTCCACCCTCAAGGGCATGGACGCGTTCTGCCGCGGATACGGCTCCGTCAACGCCAAGGACGCCGGGGCGATCGCCGCCTACCAGCGCGACCACGGCTTCGAGGGCGTCCGCGCCAAGGACGAACGGACGCTGGTGTTCAAGCTGAAGCGTCCCGCCAGCGACTTCCTCAACCTGCTGTCGCTCCCGGTCACCGCGGCCGCGCCGCAGGAGTACGACCGGTACGTCCCGGACAGTGCCGAGTTCCGGCAGCACACCGTCTCCAACGGCCCGTACCAGATCACCGACTACAAGCCGGGCATCTCCTACCTGCTCACTCACAACCCGGCGTGGCAGGCCGGCTCGGACCCGCTGCGCGAGCGGCACGTCGCGAAGATCCAGATCACGCTGGGGCAGGACTCGCCGGAGACCGTCCAGCAGCAGATCGAGCAGGGAAACGCCGACCTCGCGTGGGACCAGCCCGTCCCGACGTCGGCGATCCCGCGGCTGCGCGACGACCCGCGCTTCGCGATCAGGGAGACCCCGAACAACAGCCCGTACCTGGTGTTCAACACGCGCAGCCCCCGCAACCGCGGCGCGCTCGGCGACCGGGCGGTCCGGCAGGCGCTGGAGTACGCCGTCGACCGCAGCGCCCTCATCAAGATCGTCGGCGGGCCGTCCGTGGCCAGGCCGCTGCACACGGTGATCCCGCCGGGCAACTCCGGCTACGCGGCCGTCAACCACTACCCCACGCCCGGTGAGTCCGGCGACCCCGCCAAATGCCGCGAACTGCTCGGCAAGGCGGGCCGCCCCGGCCTCAAGCTGAAGTTCCCGTACCGGACCAACAGCGTCCACAAACTGATCGCCCAGTCCATCGCCCAGAACCTCGACGCCTGCGGAGTCGAGACGGAACTGGCCCCCGACTCGGGCGGCTCCTTCTACTCCAGCACCCTCTCCACCCCCGCCCGCGCCCGCGAGGGCGCCTGGGACATCGCCGCCCCTGGCTGGGTCCCCGACTGGTACGGCAACAACGGCCGCTCGATCATCCAGCCGCTCTTCGACGGCCGCACCTACGGCCCCAACTCCACCAACTACGGCGGCTACGACAATCCTCAGGTCAACGCCCTCATCGACGCCGCCCTCACCGCCCCCGACGCCCAGCGCGCCGCCGGCTACTGGCAGCAGGCCGACCAGAAGATCATGGAAGACGCCGCGATCGTCCCCCTCCTGGACCGCGCCCAGACCACCTACCGCTCCTCCCGCGTCCACGGCGCCTTCTTCCTCCCCACCACCGCCGCCTACGACCTCACGAGGGTCTTTATTGCGTAGTTGTGGGGCGGGGCGCAGAGCGCCCCGCCCCACAACTACGCGGGCGATCGCTGGCATCGCTCCGGCTCGCCTTGCGGCTCGCTGCGCGATCAGATTCTTGCTTCGCTCGAATCTGCCTTCGGACGCGATCGCAACCATTGAGGTCGCCGCGTGGTTGCGGCGCCGGCTGCGGTCCCAGCGCCCCTTCGGTCGGTGGCTGGTGTCGTTGTGTCCCTGACGGTCCACCTTGTTCCCACTGGACGGGCCGCTGGGCGATTCAGTCCCGCACGATCGCGTCTTCGCTCGGCTTCGCCGGAGGTCCCCCTGATCGCGAGCCGGCCGCCAGGCAACTGCGAAGCGGTGCTTCGATCGGCCGCAGTACGCGCTGCAAAACACAGCGCTGGCCTCAGCCACCGCAGCGACCACGCGATGACCTGGGGACGCGATCGCGTCCGAGGGCAGGTTCGAGCTTGCGAGCACCTGATCGCTCGGCGATGGGGCGATGCCGGCGATCGGCTGCGGTCCTCGACGATGGAGGGCACCAAGGGTCCGAAGGAGGAGAGGAGTGCAATAAACAGGACATAACCTGATCAGATGCAGGCTGGTGAGTTGCGGGGGATCTTGCGAGGGCGGGATTTCCGGCGGCTTTACGGGACGCGGCTTGCCTCGCAGTTGACGGACGGCGTGTTCCAGGTGGCGCTCGCCGGATACGTGTTCTTCTCGCCCGAGCGGCAGGCGACGGCGGCCAAGGCGGCGGCCGCGTTCGCGGTGACGCTGCTGCCCTACTCGGCGCTCGGGCCCTTCGCCGGGGTGTTCATCGACCGGTGGCGGCGGCGGCAGATCCTCGTGTGGACGCCGGTGCTGCGCGCGCTGCTCGTGCTGATCGTCGCCGGGCTCGTGGCGGGCGGGCAGGACGGGCTCGGCTTCTTCCTCGGGGTGCTCGTCGTGCTGGGCGTGAACCGCTTCTTCCTCGCGGCGCTGTCCGCGGCGCTCCCGCACGTCGTGCGACGCGACCAGTTGGTCACGGCGAACGCGTTCAGTGTCACGTCCGGGACGATCATCGCGTTCGCCGGCGCGGGCGTCGGCTACGGGTTCCGGCGGGTGTTCGGTGCGGGGCACGACGGGACGGCGCTGATCCTCGTGGTCGCGGCGGCGCTGTTCCTGCTGGCCGGACTGATCGCGACGACCCTTCCGAAGGGCCTGCTCGGCCCCCACGGGGCGGCGGAGGACGTCACCACTGCGGCGGAGGTGTCGCAGGCGCCCCGGGCCGTCGAGGCGATCCGGGGGGTTCTGGGCGGGCTTGTGGACGGGGGGCGGCATATCGCGCGGCGGCCGCAGGCGGCGCTGGCGCTCGGTGCGATCTCGTTTCACCGGTTCCTGTACGGCGTCGTTCTGATCATGACGCTGCTGCTGTGCCGGAACCACTTCGCCGGCGATCCCGACCGGGGGCTGGAGACGTTCGCGCTGATGCTGGGGGTGTCCGGCGCCGGGTACTTCGCGGCGGCGCTGATCACGCCGCCGGTGGTGCGGCGGATCAGCAAGCAGGCGTGGGTGGCGTGGCAGCTCGGCGGGGCCGCGCTGAGCCTGCTCGTCCTCGGCATGCCGTTCGCGGAGCGTCCCTGGGCGGTCGGCGCCTTCCTGCTCGGCGTCGTGTCGCAGGGCGTGAAGTTGTGCGTCGACACGACGCTGCAGGAGACGATCGACGACGCCTACAGGGGGCGGGTCTTCGCCGTCTACGACATGCTGTTCAACGCGACGTTCGCCGCTGCCGCCGCCGCTGCCGCGACCTGGCTGCCCTCGGACGGGCGCGCCGACCTCACCCTCCTCGCGGTGATCGTGGCCTACGCAGCGGGCGCCGTGGCCTACCGGACGGCCGCCTCCCGCACGCAACGGCCCGCGCACGCCCTGCGTTAGAGCGACTCCGCTATGGCGTGCATGGCGGCGGCGATGTGGTGGACCTCGTCTTCCGTGCACACGTACGGCGGCATCGTGTAGACGAGCCGGCCGAAGGGCCGCAGCCAGACACCGTGCGCCATGGCGATCTCCTGGACGTCCAGGACGTCCACCGGCTCGCGCGCCTCCATCACGCCGATCGCGCCGAGGACGCGGACGTCCGCCACCCCGGGGAGCTCCGCGACGCCGTCGAGCTCGCTGGTCAGGACCGCCTCGATGGTGTCGACCTCGTCCCGCCAGTCGCGCGAGAGCAGCAGGTCGATGGACGCGGACGCGACCGCGGCGGCCAGCGGGTTGGCCATGTAGGTGGGCCCGTGCATCAGGACGCCCGCCTCGCCGGAGGTGATGCCGTGGGCGACGCGGTCGGTGCACAGCGTCGCGGCCATCGTCATGTAGCCGCCGGTCAGCGCCTTGCCGAGGCACATGATGTCGGGGACGACCTCGGCGTGGTCGCAGCCCCACAGCTCGCCCGTCCGGCCGAACCCGGTGGCGATCTCGTCCAGGATCAGCAGCAGTCCGTGCTCGTCGGCGATGTCGCGGAGGGCGCGCAGGTACTCGGGGGCGTAGAAGCGCATGCCGCCGGCGCCCTGGACGATCGGTTCCGCGATGATCCCGGCGAGCTCGTCCGCGTGCTTCGCGGCCAGATCCGCCAGCTCGTCCAGGTACGCCTCGTCGGGTTCGGTGGCGTAGCCCAGCGGGGGCGGGGACGCGAAGACGTGCTGGGTGAGGGCGTCGGTGAACATGTGGTGCATCCCGTTCACCGGGTCGCAGACGGCCATGTCGCCGAACGTGTCGCCGTGGTAGCCGCCCCGGACGGTGAGGAGCCGGCGCCGTTCCGGACGCCCCTGCGACCGCCAGAACTGCAGCGCCATCTTGATCGCGACCTCGACCCCGACGGACCCGGAGTCGGCGAAGAACACCTTGGTCAGCGGCTCGGGAGAGATCTCGACGAGCCGCTCGGCGAGCCGGACGGCGGGCGGGTGCGTGAGCCCGCCGAACATGACGTGCGCCATCTTGCCGAGCTGCCCGGTGACGGCCGCGTTCAGCTTCGGGTGGTTGTAGCCGTGCACGGCCGCCCACCAGGAGGACATTCCGTCGATCAGCTCGGTGCCGTCCGCGAGGGTCAGCCGCACCCCGTCCGCCGACACGACCGGCAGCGCGGGCGCCGTCGCCGGCATCGGCGCGTACGGGTGCCAGATGTGCTCCCGGTCGAACTCCAGCATCCGCTCGGTCTCCCGGGGGCTCATCCGCCCCAGCTGCAACGGGATCACTTGCCGTCCTCCTCACGGCCGGACGTGGTGCCGATGCCCTCGGCGGCGGCCCAGCGGCGCAGTTCGTCGGCGGCGGCCTCCTTGCCGATCATGCCGCGGTCCAGGCGGAGTTCGAGGAGGAAGCCGTAGGCGCGGCCGACGAGGGGCCCGGGGGTGATGCCGAGGATCTCCTGGATCTCGTTGCCGTCGATCTCCGGGCGGATCGCGGCCAGCTCCTCCTCCTCCGCCAGCCGTCCGATCCGCACCTCCAGGTCGTCGTAGGTGCGGCGCAGCCGGTCGGCCTTGCGCTTGTTGCGGGTGGTGCAGTCGGCGCGGGTCAGCTTGTGCAGGCGGTTGAGGAGCGGCCCGGCGTCGCGCACGTACCGGCGGACGGCCGAGTCGGTCCACTCGCCGGTCCCGTAGCCGTGGAAGCGCAGGTGCAGCTCCACGAGGCGGGACACGTCGGAGATGACGTCCTTCGGGTAGCGCAGCGCGGTCAGCCGCTTGCGGGCCATCTTCGCGCCCACGACCTCGTGGTGGTGGAAGGAGACCCGGCCGCCCGTCTCGAACCGGCGGGTCTTGGGCTTGCCGATGTCGTGCAGCAGCGCCGCGAGCCGCAGGACGAGGTCGGGGCCGCCCTCCTCCTGCGCGATCGCCTGCTCCAGGACGATCAGCGAGTGCTCGTAGACGTCCTTGTGCCGGTGGTGCTCGTCGATCTCCAGCCGCAGCCTGGGCAGCTCGGGCAGGACGTGCGCGGCGAGGCCGGTCTCGACCAGCAGTGCCAGGCCCTCCCGCGGGTACCGGCCGCAGAGCAGCTTGGACAGCTCGTCCCGGACCCGCTCGGCCGACACGATCTCGATGCGGCCCGCCATGTCCTTCATCGCGCGCACGACGTCGGGCGCGACGGTGAAGCCGAGCTGGGAGGCGAACCGGGCGGCGCGCATCATCCGCAGCGGGTCGTCGCTGAAGGAGTCCTCCGGCCGGCCGGGCGTCCGCAGCACCTTGCGCTGCAGGTCGGTGAGGCCGCCGAACGGGTCGACGAAGTCGTGCCCGGGCAGCCGCGCCGCCATCGCGTTGACGGCGAAGTCGCGGCGGCGCAGGTCCTCCACGAGGGACGTCCCGTAGGACACCTCCGGCTTGCGGGACTTCGGGTCGTAGGACTCGCTGCGATAGGTGGTGATCTCCAGCTCGACGCCGTCCTTGCGCAGGCCGACCGTGCCGAAGTCGATGCCGATCGTCCAGTGCGCGTCCGCCCAGCCGCGGATGATCTCCAGGGTGCGCTCGGGCGGGGCGTCGGTGGTCAGGTCGACGTCCTTGGTCGGACGGCGCAGCAGCGCGTCCCGGACGGGCCCGCCGACCAGCGCCAGCTCGTGACCGGCCGCCGCGAACCGGGCGCCGAGGTCGTCGGCGACGGGCGCGATCCCGCGCAGCAGCTCGGCGATCGCGGTACGCCGCGAGGACTCTGGGGTCACGTTCTGGTCTGGCACGGCCATCGAGCGTATTTCCTTGGTTGACGGGCTGACAAAGGACTTTCTGGCGAGCGCCGGGGCCCGCACGGGAGTCCTTTCGGGGCCGAAGAAGGACGGGGCCCTTCACACGCCCCGTTCCCCGGGTTACGTTTCGGGCACCCCGACGACGCCCTGCGCGACCCGGTGAGCCTCCCGTACCGACAACGGTAGCGGGATCCAAAAGGGCCACGGTCCGCCGCACGTGCGGTTGAGGTGCGTCGCATGGGTTCGCGTGCCGCGCGGCAGGGATGAGACCTGCCGTTCCGGGTATGTGGGGGTCTCCCCCCGCAGTGTGCGACGCACGGGGCCGTAGGGAAACCAGATCCGGGGGTGAGCGGGGTCGCCCCCCGCGGGATGGAGCCGAACATGAAGGACGCTCTCACCATCCACCGCGCGCTTCTCGGTTGGGAGACGGCGCACGAGATCGTGCGGCTGCGCCTAGCGATGTCCCGGGCCGACGAACTGCCCAGGGCGCTCGGCCTGCCGCCGGAGCGGTGCCTGGTGACCCGCGTCTACTCCTGCGACGGCGCCCACCACGGCCGCCCCTTCCTTGCCGGCGCGATCGTCCCGGCAGGCCGGCGGCCGTCCACCGAGGCGGTGCGGCTGGGCGTGGGGGCCCGCGGTGTCCGTCCCGCCCACGCGGACGTGGTCAACGCCGTCACCGAGTACGCCGCGGGCCTGGTCTGCCCGCTGCTCCTGCCGGAGTCGATGCCGCTGCTGATCGACCGCGGCCTCGTGGACGGGCTCCACGCCCACGGCGTCGTCTACACCGCGACCGGCGAGGCGTCCACGGCGCTCGGCATCAAGGCCAGCGCGCTGTACTCCCTCTGTCACCCGAAACCCGTCGACCTGCTGGCCCCGCTCAGCGCCGCGTCCGCCCCGGGGCGGGACCACGTGACGACCTGACCCGCGCGCCCGGCGTTGCCCGGCGGGCGGGTGCACCGGGCAACGCCATGAACACCGACGGACTACCATCGGGGCCGTGGTGCGGGAAAACGACGCCCGCCGTCCTCGGCCTGTCCTCGCGCCGCCGGACGGGTTCTGGACGGGCACGGCGTGAGGGCGGACACGGCGTGAAAGCGGTCGGACGCGCGTTGGCGCTGGCCGCGCTGCTGCCCTGTCTCACGATGGCGGCCTCCCCGGCCATGGCGTCCCCCGCCGGGGTCCGGGCTCGGACCCCCGCGAAGGCCCCTGCCGGCGCCCCCGCCGCGGCCCAGGCACGCGCGCAGGTGGCGCTCGCGCTCACCAAGGTCACGCCGAAGACCCTCACCGCGAAATCCAACATCGAGATTTCCGGTGCGGCGCGCAACCGCACCGGCCACGCGCTGGCCGGCCTCACCCTGCGGCTGCGCTACAGCGCCCAGCCCATGACCAGCCGGAGCCAGCTCGACCAGCTCGCGTCCGGGCAGCAGACCGCGCTGCCCAACGTCGCCCCGCAGCAGCAGTCGCTCGCGCAGGCGACCCGGCCCGGCGTGACCCAGGGCTGGAGCTTCCGGACCACCGCGCAGCAGCTGGGCCTGCGCGCCCCCGCCGCCACCCCCGGCGTGTACCCGATGCGCGTCGAGGTGCTGAACTCCGCGCAGCAGGTCGTCGGCGGCCTGACGACCTTCCTGACGCTGATGCCGAAGCAGCGGAGCTTCAAGCCGGTGGCGGTCGGCTGGGTCCTGCCGCTGATCGACCGGATGCACCGTGCCAACGACCGCACCTTCATCGACGACGAGCTCACCAAGGAGCTGTCGCCCGGCGGCCGGCTCCACCGGCTCGTGGAGGCCGCCGCCACCACCGGCACGCCGGTCACGTGGGCGATCGACCCGGCGCTGCTGGACGACGTGCGGCAGATGGCGTCGGGCGACTACTACGTCAAGGCGCCCGGAGCCGCCAAGGGCGTCCGGAAGGAGAAGAGCAAGGTCGCGGCGACGTGGCTGACGTCGCTCAAGACCGCTTCCAAGGGCGACCCCTACTTCGTCCTCCCCTACGGCGACCCCGACGTCACGGCCCTGGTCCGGCGCAAGGCGACCCGCGACATCGGCGTCGCCTTCGACGCGCGCAACACCGGCTTCGTGGCGCAGCTCCTCGGCCGCCAGCCCGACGCGCACGTCGCCTGGCCGGCGTCCGGCGTCGGCGGGCCCGGCACGCTCGAACAGCTCGCCAGGTACGCCCTGAAGGACGGCGGGTCGTTCCTGATGAGCAGCTCCCAGTTCGAGAACCCCGCGACGGGCGCGCAGCCGAACGCGACCACCGCGCTCCAGACGCACCTGGGCGCCAAGAAGGCCCTCCTTTACGACCAGACGGTCACCCAGATCCTCGACGACGGGTCGCGGTCCGCCTCCCGGGCGCTGATGAGCGAGCAGCGCTTCCTCGCCGAGACCGCGATGATCGCGGCGGAGGCGCCGAGCGTCCAGCGCACCGTCGTCGTCGCCCCCGACCGGCTGTGGGACCCCTCCGACGGGCTCGCCAAGAACCTGCTCACCTACACCAAGGCCGCGTCCTGGATCCGCGAGGTGCCGCTGCGGTCGGTCGAGTCGGCCCAGCCGCAGGACCGCGCCTTCCACGGCTACTCCGACGACTACGAGAAGTTCGAGCTGGGCGACGTCCACCTGGACCAGACCCGGGCGATCGCGAAGCGCGCGGCGACGTTCCAGGCCGTGATGACCGGCCCGGTGAAGATCTCCTACGAGCGCGCCGTGCTGCGGCTGGAGTCGGTCGGCTGGCGGACGTCGCCGAGCCGCGCCAAGCGGGCCCGCAAGGAGCTGGAGGACGAGCTCAGGAACGACATGCACCGGGTCCGAGTCGTCCCCCCGAAGAACAGGCGCGTGCTGATGGGGGGCAGCTCGGGCAAGCTGCCCGTCCTGGTCGAGAACACGCTGAGCGACCAGTCGGTGAAGGTCCGGCTCGTCGTGACCTCGGAGAACTCCGCCAAGCTCAAGCTCGGCGAGCTGGAGCCCGACGACGCGGTGATCGAGCTCGGGCCCGGGGAGCGGGCCCAGCGGTGGATCCCGGCGCAGGCGGCCGGGAACGGCAACTTCGGCGTCCGCCTCGATCTGCAGATTCCCGGCGCGGGCGGCCGGACGTACGGTGACGGCGAGACCATCACGGTCACCACGACCGGATACGGGCGGCTCGCCCTGCTCATCACGGGCGGCGGACTTGCCGTACTCTTCGTGGGCGTCGGAGTGCGGGCCATCAGAGCGAGGCGCCGCCGGAAAGCGGAGGCAGCCGGTGACGGGTCGACCGGAATGGGATCGACAGGGACAGGGGAACCAGGGGGCGGGCTCCCCGGGCCCGGGTTCCCAGGGCCCGGGATACCCTCCGCCGAATACTCCGGGGCGCCCGGGACGGGGCTACCCGCCGCAGGGCGACCCCCAGGGGTACCCGCCGGGCCCGCCGCCCCAGGGCCCCCCGCCTCAGGGACCGCGCCCGCAGGGGCCGATCCCGCAGGGCCGGCGGCCGGGCCCGCAGACTCCTGGCCCGAGGACCCCGCCGCAGTACCCGGGCCCGCCGCCGACGGGCCGGCCGCCGGGCGCGGGGAACATCGCCGCCGAGACGGTGGTTGACATCCCCCTCCCCGGCGGGAGCGCCCCGGACGCCGACACCACGATCGTGGACACGCCTCCGAAGCAGGACGGCAAGGGCTCGTCCGGCATCCTGAAGTCCGGCGCGATCATGGCGGTGGGGACCCTCGCGTCCCGCATCACCGGCTTCCTGCGCACCGCCGTCATCGTCGCCGCGCTCGGCACCGGGCTGGTCGCCAACGCCTACAACACCGCCAACACCATCCCCAACCAGATCTACGACCTGCTGCTCGGCGGCATCCTCACCAGCGTCATCGTCCCGCTGCTGGTGCGGGCCAAGCAGCGCGACCGGGCCGCCGGGGAGCAGTACGAGCAGCGCGTGTTCACCCTCGCGGTGATCGGGCTCGCCGTCCTCACCGTCGTGGCGGTGCTGCTCGCGCCGCTGTTCATCGACGTCCTTGCGGGCAGCTACACCGGCGACCAGCGCGCCGTCGCCGTCCTGTTCGCACGGTTCTTCCTGCCCCAGCTGTTCTTCTACGGCGTCGGCGCGTTCGCCGGGGCCGTGCTCAACACGCGCGGCAGCTTCGGCGCGCCGATGTGGGCGCCGGTCCTGAACAACATCGTCGTGATCGCGGTCGGCGGCGCGTTCCTCGCGATCACCACCGGCCGCGTCGACCCGTCCACCATCTCCGACCAGCAGCTCATGCTGCTGTCCGTCGGCACGACAGGCGGGATCGTCCTGCAGACGGTCGCGCTGTGGCCGTCGCTGCGCCGCGTCGGGTTCCGGTGGCGGCCCCGGCTGGACTTCCGCCGCGGCGAGCTCGGCGAGGTCGGGCGGATGGCCGGCTGGACGCTGCTGTACGTCGTCGCCACCCAGGTCGCGCTCGCCGTCGTCACCGCGCTGACGAACCGGGCCGGCAAGCTCGCCTTCGACCAGGGGCTCGGCGAGGGCTACGGGTACACCCCGTACTTCAACGCCTACCAGCTCTTCCAGCTCCCCTACGCGATCGTCGGGGTGTCGGTGATCACCGCGCTGCTGCCGCGGATGAGCCGGTTCGCCGCCGAGGGCAAGACCGCCGACGTGCGCGCCGCGTTCTCCAGCGGGCTGCGGCTCTCCTCGGTGATCATCATGCCGGCGGCGGCGCTGATGCTGGTGCTCGGACCGGAGATCACCACCGTGCTCTTCGCGCACGGCAACACCACCGCCGCCGACGCCCTGGTGATCGCGCGGGTCATGCAGATGTTCGCGCTCGCGCTCGTCCCGTTCTCCGTCTACCAGCTGATGCTGCGGGTCTTCTACGCCCACGGCGACACCCGGACGCCCGCCCTGGTCGGCCTCGTCGTCACCACCGCCAACATCATCATGGCGTTCACCGCCTACAACGTCCTCGACGTCAAGTGGATCGTGGTCGGCATCGCGGGCGGGTTCGCCGTCACCAACCTGGTCGGGACGATCACCTGCTGGCTGGTGCTGCGCCGCAAGCTCGGCGGCATCGACGGCCGCCGCATCGTCGGCGGCCATCTCAAGCTGCTCGTCGCGATCTGGCCGCTGATCGGGTTCGCCTACGCCGCGCACACGATCGCGGACGCCCTGGGCGGCACCGACACGATGCTGCCCGCACTGGCCACCCTGGTCGCCGGGTCCCTCGGCGGCGGGCTGCTGTACGTGCTGTTCGCCAAGCTGATGCGCGTGGAGGAGATCCAGACGACCATCGCCACGTTCGCACGCCGGCTGCCGGGACGCGCAAAGTAAAAAAGGACGCGCGGCGATAAGGCGGCCACTCGCGCGAGTAACCACTACCATGTGGGGGACTACGGCCTGCGGGGCGACACCCTGGGGAACGCAAAGAGGAGGGTCGGAGGCGTAAGCTGCCACGCCACGAACATGGGATCTGACCACCTGTGCAGGACGTTGCCGTGAGCACGTCAGTCATCGAGCCCGGCACCCGACTCGCCGGCCGCTACAGGCTCGAGGAGCGCATCAGCGACTCGGGCGGCTCGTCGCTCTGGAAGGCCATCGACGAGATCCTCGCGCGGGCGGTCGCCGTCCGCACCTTCGACCCCGAGTTCCCCCGGATCGCCGAGGCGGTCACGTCGGCGCGGTCGGCCAGCAGGCTGACCGACCCCCGCCTGACCCAGGTGTTCGACGCCGACGACTCGGGGGAGAGCGCCTACATCGTCAGTGAATGGGTCGCCGGCGAGCCCCTGGAGGGCATGCTCTCCAAGGCCCCGCTGGAGCCGGGCCGCGCCGCGACGCTGCTGTACGAGGCGTCCGAGGCGATCTCCGCCGCGCACGCCGCCGGGCTCTCGCACCTCTGCCTCACCCCCCGCGACCTGGTCTGGACGACGGGCGGCACCGTCAAGATCCTCGGCGTCGCCACGGACGCGGTCCTGTGCGACCGCAGCTCCGACGACTCCGCCGCCGAGGACGTCCGCGGCCTCGGCCGGATGCTGTACGCGGCGCTCACCGCCCACTGGCCCGGCGACGAGGACGGCTCCGCGCTGCCCGCCGCGCCCGCGTCCGACGGCGTCCCGCACGCGCCCCGCCAGGTCCAGGCCGGCATCTCGCACGGGGTCGACTCGATCGTCTGCCGCTGCCTCGGCATCGGCACGGGCGAGCCGCTCGCGACCCCCGCCGACCTCGCCAAGGCGCTGCGCGGCGTCCCGCGCACCCCGCTGCCGCTGTTCGCCGGGCTCGGCAACGCCCCGCCGGCGTCCCCGCGGCAGACGCCGCCGAGGCGCCCCGCGCCCCAGCAGGCGCCGCCGACGCAGCCGCACCGGCAGCCCGCGCCCGAGCCGCCCGCGGCCTCGCACGTCCCGCCGCCGCGTGCGCGCGCCCAGCGGCACGCCTCCCCGCCTCCACCGCCGTCCACCTCCACCCGCACGACGCCCGCGCACAGCCACGGCGGCCCCAAGCGGCCGGCCAACCCCGCCCTGATCGGCATCGCGGCGGCCGCGCTGACCGTCATCGTCGGGCTCGGCGCCTGGGCGCTGTCCGGCACCGGCGGCGACGACGACCCCAAGGGCGGCGGCGCCACCGACAACTCCCAGACGAGCGCGCCGCCCAAGCCGTCCGTCGCGAAGCTCGCCCCGCAGGGCGTCTCGCCCGCCGAACGCCCCGTGGGCGGCCACGTCGACGGCGCGATCGGCAAGAACCTCGCGTCCGTCATCGACGGCAAGCCCAGCGGCTCCTGGGAGACCCAGAGCTACGCCGACTCCGACTTCGGCCGCTACTCCAAGGGCCTCGGCGTCCTGCTCGACATGGGCAAGCCCGTCAAGGTCGCCAACGTGAAGGTCTACTCCCCGGTGAGCGGCGGGGTGCTGCAGGTCCGCGTCGGCGACTCGCAGTCCCCGACCGACCTGAAGCGCGTCGGGGAGCAGGCCCCCAACGGCGGCGAGGTGGCCTTCGCCGCGAACCCGCAGGCCACAGGCCGGTACGTGCTCGTCTGGTTCACCAAGCTGCCCGGCGGGCCGTTCAAGGGGCGGCTCGGCGAGATCGCCGTCTACGGGGCGGCCGGCTGATCACGTTCCGGCAGGGGGCCGATGTGAGCTGTGACGTGGAGCGGCGCATGTCTGTATCGTGCCTGTGAGCAGTTTGTCCCCTCGCCCCCCAGGATCACGTGGTGCCTACCTCAGCAGCCGGTCGCGGATGCCCGGCGCCGGCCGGGCGTCCCGAACGAGAAAGCGGTCGCTCATGACGTCGGTGAGCATGCCTCGCGTAGGCGAAGTACCCGACAAGGAGCTCCTCGCCCGGCACGCACAGGGGGATCCGCACGCCTTCGCCGAACTCGTGCACCGCCACCGCGACCGCATGTGGGCGGTCGCGCTGCGCACGCTGGGCGACCCGGAGGAGGCGGCGGACGCGCTGCAGGACGCGTGCCTCTCGGCCTTCCGCGCCGCCGGACGGTTCCGCGGGGACGCCGCCGTCACCACCTGGCTGCACCGCATCGTGGTGAACGCCTGCCTCGACCGCGTCCGGCGCAAGTCCGTCCGTCCCGCGACGCCGATGGGCGACGACGCGACGTTCGACGCCGTCGCGCCCAAGATGCCCGACCCGACCGACGCGCACGGCGTCTCCCTCGACGTCCGCACCGCCCTGGAGCAGCTTCCGTACGAGCAGCGGGCCGCCCTCGTCCTCGTCGACATGATGGGCTACTCCGTCGACGACGCCGCGCAGGTCATGGAGGTTCCGCCCGGAACGATCAAGAGCCGGTGCGCGCGGGGCCGCGCCCGGCTCGCGCCCCTTCTCGTCCACCACCGGAACCGACGCGAGCCCAGGAACGTCGGAGGTGTGGAAGGAGGTGGCATGCCCAAGTGAACCCCGCGCACCTTGACTACGACGTCTTGGCCGACCTGGCCGAGGGACTTCTCGAAGACGACGAAGCCGCCTCCGTCAACGCACACCTCGAAACCTGCGCCGATTGCCGTGACCTGTCCGCCGACCTTGCGGACGTCTCCCGGATCCTGGCGGAGGCCCCGGTGCCGTCCATGCCCGCCGAACTGGCCGAACGCATCGACACCGCCATCGCGGCGGAGTCGATGCACACCGCCACCGTGGCGAGCCTGGAGCAACGGCGCGGAAGGCGGCATTGGCGGATACTGTCGGCGGCCGCGGCGACGGTGGTCGTGCTCGGCGGCGGAGCGACGGTCGGCAAGATCGCGATGGACGGCGCGAGCAGCAGCGACAGCGCGGCACGGCACCCGGCCCCGCACCGCTCCCTGACCGATCCCGGCTCGGGCTCGGGGGTGCCGAAGGTGGCTCCCGGAGAACCCGCGCCCACGTTCAAGGTCGCCCAGAGCGGCACCGACTACCGGTCGGGCACGCTGGGCGATCAGGTCGGCGGCATCGTGACGGGCGAGCAGAAGATGCGCTCGGAGGCCGCCGCGCCCGACCCGCGGCTCCGCGGCTGCGTCACCGGCGTCGCCGGCGAGCAGTCGCTTCTGCTCGTCGACCAGGCGAAATACGAGGGACAGCCCGCGATCATCATCGCGGTGAACGGCGACCGGCCGGGCAAGCGGAACATCTGGGTCGTCGGACCGGACTGCTCCCCGCAGGCCCATCACCTGCTGAAGCAGCTGAAGAACGCCTGACCGCCAAGCCCTGACCGGGCGCCCGTATATCTGAAGGCCATGGACGGCCGACCCCGTCCATGGCCTCTCACATGGCACATGGGCTGCCCGAGACGTCCTGCTCTCTATGGGACGCCCGGACTTCCTGCGAAGTTCGTCGAGCAGCGGCAGTAGTGCCGGGCTTCTCGGCGGTTGCGGCGACCGGGGCGCGTCGTCAGAGGGAGGCGAGGAAGTCGAGGGCCGTCGTCCAGGCCCGCTCGGCCGCCTCGGCGTCGTGGTCGGGCAGGTCCGGGTCGGTGAACAGGTGGCCCGCACCGCGGTAGCGGAACACCTCCACGTCAGCGCCCGCCTTGCGCATCTGCAGGTACCACGCGTTGAGCCAGTCGACGGGCTCCCAGGTGTCGGGATCGGCGACGTGCAGCTGCACCGGGATGTCGGTGGACGCGTCCTCCGCGATGTCGGACGTGCCGTGCATCAGCAGCAGCCCGGCCGCCTTGTCGTCGGCGAACGCGAGGTTCTGGGCAATGGATCCGCCGAGCGAGAACCCCGCGTAGACGAGCCCGCCCTCCCCGGTGAGCGGCGCGGCCGCCACGACGGCGCGGCGCAGCAGCTCGTCCCGCCCGATCTCGTCCTTGATCTCGATCCCGGCCTCCGCGTCGTCGACGACGCGCCCGTCGTAGAGGTCGGGGGTGTGCACCTCGTGCCCGGCGGCACGGAGCCGGTCGGCCGCCTGGTGCACCGCGGGCCGGAGCCCGTACATCGAGTGGAGGAGGAGAATGCGTGCCATGGGCCACAGCCTAGAGCGCCGCCCGGACCCTCGTGCCGCTGGTGGGCGGCCCGGCGCCGCGTACCGGGGAATCAGCGGGCCCTAGGATCGGTTGACGCGACTGTGAGGCCGGCTCGGAGCGGCACCGACGGCCAACGAGGAGAGGCAAGAACTGTGAGCGACGTCCGTAACGTCATCATCATCGGCTCCGGTCCTGCGGGCTACACGGCCGCCGTCTACGCGGCCCGCGGTGACCTGAAGCCGCTGGTGTTCGAGGGTTCGGTGACGGCCGGCGGTGCGCTGATGAACACCACCGACGTGGAGAACTTCCCCGGCTTCCCCGACGGCATCATGGGCCCCGACCTGATGGACAACCTGCGCAAGCAGGCCGAGCGCTTCGGCGCCGAGCTCATCACCGACGACGTCACCGAGGTCGACCTGACCGCCGACCCGAAGGTCGTCAAGGTCGGCGACGAGACCTACCTCGCCAAGACCGTGATCGTCGCGACCGGCTCCGGATACCGCGAGCTGGGGCTGCCGGACGAGAAGCGGCTGTCCGGCCGCGGCGTCTCCTGGTGCGCCACCTGTGACGGGTTCTTCTTCCGCGAGCAGGACATCGCCGTCGTCGGCGGCGGCGACACCGCGATGGAGGAGGCGATCTTCCTGACCAAGTTCGCTCGCTCGGTGACCGTGGTGCACCGGCGGGACGAGCTGCGCGCGTCCAAGATCATGCAGGACCGGGCGTTCGCCAACGAGAAGATCAAGTTCCTGTGGGACAGCGAGATCGCCGCGATCCACGGCGACGACCGGGTGACCGGCGTGACGGTCCGCAACACCAGGACCGGCGCGGAGTCCGCCCTGGAGATCACCGGGCTGTTCATCGCGATCGGCCACGACCCGCGCAGCGACCTGTTCGCCGGGCAGCTGGAGACCGACACCGACGGCTACCTGCTGGTCGACGCACCCACGACGCGGACGAAGATCCCCGGCGTGTTCGCCTGCGGCGACGTGGTCGACCACATCTACCGGCAGGCCATCACCGCCGCGGGCAGCGGCTGCTCGGCCGCCATCGACGCCGAGCGCTGGCTGCAGGACCAGGACGCCGCCGAGACCGTCCCGCAAGCCTGACCGCCCCACCGGCCTTGCGACGCCGGCCCGGCGGACGCCGGGCCGAAGCCGTCGCGGTGGGCTGCACGGGCGGGGGAGCGTCCCCGCCCGCACGCGAGAACCGAAGGAGACCGATGAAAGCCGTGACCGACGCCGACTTCGCGTCCGAGGTCCTGGAGAGCGACAAGCCCGTTCTCGTCGACTTCTGGGCGGAATGGTGCGGCCCCTGCCGGATGGTGGCGCCGATCCTGGAGGAGATCTCCAAGGAGCACGGCGACAAGCTCCAGATCGTCAAGCTGAACATCGACGAGAACCCGCAGGTTCCGCAGCAGTACGGCGTCATGCAGATCCCGACGATGAACGTCTACAAGGGCGGAGAGGTCGTCAAGCAGATCATGGGCGCCAAGCCGAAGGCGGCCCTGCTGAGGGATCTCGCCGAGTTCATCTGAGCCTTCTCCGAACCGCCTCCCGTCTCCCGCGGCGAGCGCGAAACGCGTGGCCCGTACCTCCGAACCCGGAGTGCGGGCCACGCGCCGTTCAGAGGGCCTCAGACGGGCCGTAGCGCCCCTTCTGGTGTCATGGAGCCCAGGAGCCGCTCCAGCGCCACCTCGACGTCCTCACGCCACGACAGCGCCGACTTCAGCTCCAGCCGCAGCCGCGGGTACCGGTGGTGCGGCCGGACGGTCTTGAACCCGACCGACAGCAGGTAGTCGGCGGGCACCATGCACCCGCCCTCCTCGCCCTTCAGGTCGCCGAACGCCTCGATCGCCTTCACGGCGCGCCGCGTCAGGTCCTTCGCGACTCCCTGGACGAGCATCCGGCCGATGCCGCCGCCCGAGAACTCCGGCAGGATGTGCGCCGTCATGAGCAGCACCGCGTCCGCGCTCACCGGGCTCGTCGGGAACGCCACCGAACGCGGCACGTACAGCGGCGGGGCGTACATGACGAACCCCGCCGGGACGTCGTCCACGTAGACGATCTTGCCGCAGCTGCCCCACTCCAGGAGGGTGGAGGAGACCCACGCCTCCTTCTCCAGGCCCGCGTCGCCGCTCTCCTGAGCCCGGTCCCGGCTCACCGGGTCCAGCTCCCAGAACACGCAGCCGCGGCAGCGGTGCGGCAGATCATCGAGATTGTCGAGCGTGATGTTGACGAGACGACGCGACACCGGGTCGGCACCCCCTGCTGCGATCCTCGCCCGCCGGCCTGGGACCCGTGGCGGCGGAAGTTCCCGGCAACCATCCGGGACCCGCGGGCATCGTATCGGACAGGAGTTTCCCCAATGCCGCGGCACGCCACACCCACGCGTCTCGCCGCGGTGGTCATGACGTAGTTTGCAGGGAAGCCGAATCGCCTCGGAGGTGGCCTCGTGGAACAGCACTCGCGTACGGATGCCTATGCCGATCGCTACGCCGCCCGTGCCGCCGGCATGGTGCCGTCGGAGATCCGGGCCCTGTTCGCGATGGTCGCCCGCCCCGAGGTGGTCTCGCTCGCGGGCGGCGCGCCCTACGTCTCGGCGCTCCCCCTCGACGCCGTCGGGCGGATGATCGGCGAACTCGTCGCCGGCAAGGGCGCCGAGGCCCTCCAGTACGGCTCCGCCCAGGGCGACGAGCAGCTCCGCGAGCACATCTGCGAGGTCATGTCCCTGGAGGGCGTCCAGGCGTCCGCGGAGGACGTCGTCGTCACCGTCGGCGCGCAGCAGGCGCTCGACCTCATTACGAAGATCTTCGTCGACCCCGGCGACGTCGTCGTCGCGGAGGCCCCGTCCTACGTGGGCGCGCTCGGCACCTTCGCCGCCTACCAGGCCGACGTGGTGCACGTGCCGCTGGACGAGGGCGGCCTCGTGCCGTCCGCGCTGCGCGAGACGCTCTCCCGCCTCCGCGCCCAGGGACGCCGCGTCAAGTTCCTCTACACCGTCCCGACCTTCCAGAACCCCGCGGGCGTCACTCTCACCACGGCCCGCCGCGCCCAGATCCTGGAGATCTGCGCCGAGTACGACGTGCTGATCATCGAGGACAACCCGTACGGGCTCCTCGGCTTCGACGGCGAGCCCATGCGGGCCCTGCGCGCGGACGACGCCGACCGCGTCATCTACCTCGGCTCGTTCTCGAAGACGATCGCCTCCGGGCTCCGCGTCGGCTGGGTGCTGGCGCCGCACGCGGTGCGGGCGAAGCTCGTGCTAGCCGCCGAGTCCGCGATCCTGTGCCCGTCGAACTTCTCGCAGCTCGCCGTCCGCGAGTACCTCACCACCCAGCCGTGGCGGGAGCAGATCAAGGACTTCCGCGAGCTGTACCGGACGCGCCGTGACGCGCTGCTGGAGTCCCTTGACCAACTCATGCCCGACGGTTGCACCTGGACGCACCCCGCCGGCGGCTTCTTCGTCTGGCTCACCCTCCCCGAGGGGCTGGACGCCAAGGCGATGGCCCCCCGCGCGATCGCCGAGCGCGTCGCCTACGTCCCCGGTACCGGCTTCTACGCGGACGGCACCGGCCATCGGCACATGCGCCTGTCCTACTGCTTCCCCGAGCCGCACCGGATCCGCGAGGGCGTCCGCCGGCTGGCCGGAGTGGTGGAACAGGAGATCCGTCTCCGGGACACTTTCGGGACCACCAGCGGCGGCGCGTCCACCGGCGTCCAGACGCCGGGCCCGGGCATCGTCTGACTTGTTTCACGTGAAACGGGAGTCATCTTGGAACTCGGGCATGTCGTCGTTCTCGCCGGAGGGCTCTCCTACGAGCGGGAGGTCTCGCTCCGCTCCGGACGACGCGTCGCCGACGCGCTGCGTGCCCGCGACATCCCGGTCGAACTCCGCGACGCCGACGCGACACTCCTGGACTCCCTGACCGACGACCCGCCGGACGTCGTCTTCCCCGTCCTGCACGGCGCGGCGGGGGAGGACGGCTCGATCCGCGACGTCCTCGAACTCCTGGACGTCCCCTATGTCGGCGCCCGTCCGGACGCATGTCGTGTCGTCTGGGACAAGCCGACCGCCAAGTCCGTCGTGCGACGCGCGGGCCTGCGGACGCCCGACTCCGTCGCCCTGCCGAAGGAGGTCTTCCACGACCTCGGCGCGGCGTCCGTCCTCGACCAGATCGTCCGCGGCCTCGGGCTCCCGCTGTTCGTGAAGCCGACCCGCGGCGGCTCGGCCCTCGGCGCCTCCGTCGTCCACGAGGCGTCCGACCTGTCCGCCGCCATGGTCGGCTGCTTCGCCTACGGCGACGCCGCCCTCGTCGAGCGCTACATCGGCGGCACCGAGGTCGCGGTCAGCGTCATCGATCTCGACGGCGCCCCGACCGCCCTGCCCGCCGTCGAGATCATCGCCCCCGGCGGCCGCTACGACTACACGGCCCGCTACGACGCCGGCGACACCGAGTTCATCACCCCGGCCCGCCTCACCCCCGAAGCGACCGCCCGTGCCGCCGCCGCCGCCATCACCGCCCACCGCGCCCTCGGCCTACGCGACCTCTCCCGCACCGACCTCATCGTCTCCCCCGACGGCGAGGTCCACTTCCTGGAGGTCAACGTCGCCCCCGGCATGACGGAAACCAGCCTCCTCCCCCGAGCCATCAGCGTCGCCGACCTGGACCTGGGCGAAGTCTGCGAATCCCTCCTCCGCTCCCATCTCCGCTGACCCCGTCCCGCACACCGGCCTCAACCTGAGCCTGCGCGGTCGATGGCGACCGGCCACGACGATCTCTCGACCCGACCTTTACTCCTACAGGGCACAAGCCACGGCCCAGCAAACCTGACCGAACTCGAACCCGCAGGGCGGCAGGGCACCGCCCCCCGACGACACCAGAAGCCCCCTCCTCACAGGGGGCCGAAGTTCGCCGCGCACCAAGGCCAGCAAACCGCCACATACGTAACGGCTCGCAGGACAGTCCCGCCCTCGTTTCACGTGAAACAGCGCAGCCCTCGCATGCGGCCAACCCGCCGATGCTCGCGACGATCGAGGGGGCCGACCAGTCGACGCTCAGCGCCGGGGCGTCGAAGGCTGCGGCAAGGAAGAGCCTGGAGAAGGTCGTCAGCTCCCTTGGAGTACGGGAGTGGTCTACGGCCCCGGTCGCTGACGCGCTGGACGCGGTGCCCCGGTCGACGTGCTCGTCGAGTACACCAGCGCCGCAGCGGTCGAGGAGAACGTTTGGACTGCGGTGCGCACCGGGGCGCACGTAGCGCTCGGCTTCAGCAGCTTGCCCGCCGACCAGTATGTCGAGTTCGATCAGACGGCCCGCGACCCCGACGTGGGTGTGATCGCGGCGGGCAGCTTCTCTTCGATGGCGGCGGCTCTGATCCGGGCGGCCGCGATGGCGCCGAACATCCGGGCCAATGGGAGATTATCGACCACGCCAGCGCGACCAAGCAGGACGCGCCTCTACTCCTCGGCGACCGCCTTCACCCGTCAGACGAGAGTTGAGGAGCGCAAAGCGGGCTTCTCCGAACACATCGGCGCGTGTTCTGCGCCCGCCAGGCGCCGGCGGCCCTCGTCTACGGGCACCACCCGCAACATGCAGGGCCCGTCCCGCTCCCCAGTTCCCGCTTCACGGCCGCAGCGCGTGAAGGGTACGTCCACATAGCGAAGGCTCTGGGAGGTGCGTCCACGGGCACATGGTCAAGGCAATCCATGGGGACGGCTGGGGCGTCATGCGCCGCCTGCGCCCGGACCCGTGGGCCACAGGTAGGCAGGTTTCACGTGAAACTTGCCCACCAGACTTTGAGGCACCAACATTGCGGCCGTGCCGCGCGGGGCCGCCCGGCTTACCAGGACGGGGACAAGAAGCGACTGCGCCAGCCCCGCACGTCCACCCCTACCGCGCCGCGAGGCTCCGAGCGGCTGCCCTTTGCCAACCGCATGGGCGGCTGCGATGGCTGTCTCTCCTCAACCGCGGGAGCGGGCCGACTCCTGGCCGTCCAGAGCACCGGCGTGCCCGCGCAGCCCGCCTGTTCTGCCCGTGTCCTGTCCGGTCAGACACCGCCGCCAGGAGACCACCGAACGTGGCAGATAAAGGCGGTCGACGACTTCGGCGGCCAGCAGAGGCTTGATGACGCTGGCGGATGGCCGCATCTGCCATCACGCTGCTCACGCGCAAGGGGTGGGAGCCGAGCTTTGCCACGTGCTCACGGGGACCGCCAGCCACGTCGCCCGCGCCACCGAGCCCCACAAGTCGGGGGGCCGGGGATCCATGCCGCCGGTTTGCGGGGGATCCTCCTTCAGTCGGCGTTCAAAACGCGAGACCCTCAGTTTCACGTGAAACACGCTCCTCGTATGGCGGGGGCCGGAGCGCCTACCGGAGCTGGGCTGTGGAACTGCCGTCCTCTGGAAACGTGGTCATGATCTTGGTGATGGTTGACCAGTTTCTTGATCTGGCGTTTGGTCGGCTCAACGGCCGACCTTGGCCGCTGGGGGATCCCAGCAGTGGCCGCAGGGGCGCCCACTGCGCGCCGCTCAGATAGACGGCCCCCCGGACCCCCGGACGCCAGCCGGCGGTCAGCCCGCCAGCCGCGCGAGGGTTTTCGCGAGCGAGTCCCGCTGACGACCTGACCGGCCCCCGCGCCGTCCGCGCCGAACGGGGTGTCGCACCGGGAACTCCACTGGGTCCGGCCTCGCCATACCGGCACGTTTGGTGGGAGGTCGGGCAGACGGTGGCCACCGCGTCTGGTGAGGCTGGGCATGGCAAGGCGGCCGTCGCTATCCCGACCCGGTCGATTCTGCCGGCAGGCAGAGTAGGCCAGAGAGGCGCGGCCTCGCAGTAGGCGTTCCGCCATGGGCCGGACTTGCTCAGGACGGATCCTCTTCCCTGCGGGAGAGCTCCCTCGCCGGGTGGAGGATGTTTCACGGGAAACGTGGGGGCGGGAACGAGAAGCGCCCCGGAGCCTTGAGGGTCCGGGGCGCTCTGGGTGGGCGGGCTCTAGGAGTCGTCTGCTCCGTTGTCGTCGGGGGCCATGGACTTGATGATGCGGTCCAGGTCCTCCAGGGTGGCGAACTCGACGACGATCTTGCCCTTGTTGCGGCCCATGTCGACGCGGACCTTGGTCTCGTAGCGGTCGGAGAGCCGGTCGGCCAGTTCCCTGAGGCCGGGGGCGACCGGCTGCTTGCGGCGGCCCTGGCGCGGCGCCTTCGGCTCGTCCTCGACCTCGCGGAGCGCGATCATCTCTTCGAGTGCACGGACGGAGAGGCCCTCCTGGACGATCCGCTGCGCCACGTGCTCCTGGGCCTCGACGCTGTCGAGGGAGAGCAGCGCGCGGGCGTGGCCGGCGGACAGCACTCCCGCCGCCACCCGGCGCTGGACGGCGGGCGGCAGGTTCAGCAGGCGTAGCGTGTTGGTGATGTGCGGTCGCGACCGGCCGATCCGGGTGGCGAGCTGCTCGTGGGTGGCGCCGAAGTCCTGCAGCAGTTGCTGGTACGCGGCCGCCTCCTCCAGCGGGTTGAGCTGCTGCCGGTGGAGGTTCTCCATGAGCGCGTCGCGGAGCAGGTCGTTGTCGCCGGTGTCGCGGACGATCGCCGGGATGACGTCCAGCCCGGCCATCTTCGACGCGCGCCAGCGACGCTCGCCCATGATGAGCTCGTAGTCGTGCTCCTCCGCGGAGGATTTGCGGACGACGATCGGCTGCAGCAGCCCGACGATGCCGATCGACTCGGCGAGCTCCTCCAGGGCCTGATCGTCGAAGTGCTCGCGGGGCTGGCGCGGGTTGACCGTGATGGAGCGGACGGGCAGTTCCGCGAAATGGGCTCCGGCGACCGGTTCGAGCGGCGATGCGGGAGCGGCCGTGCCGTCCGAGACGGGACCGCCGGGGTATCCCGGCTCTCCCGCGCCGTTCGGCTCGGCGGACGTGGGCGGGGCGGTGGGAATGAGGGCACCGAGGCCCCTGCCCAGTCCGCGTCGCTGCTGGCTCACTGGACAGCTCCTCCGTGGGCCATCTCCGAGGCGGCCTCGCTGTAGGCGAGGGCGCCGCTCGAACCGGGGTCGTAGGTCATGACGGACTGTCCGTAGCTGGGCGCTTCGGACACCCGGACGCTGCGGGGGATCACCGTGTTGAGGACGACGTCGCCGAAGTGGGTCCGGACGTCCTCGGCGACCTGCGCGGCGAGGCGGGTCCGGGCGTCGTACATCGTCAGCAGGATGGTCGACACCCTCAGCTTCTGGTTGAGGTGCGCCTTCACGAGGTCGACGGTCCTGATCAGCTGGCCGAGGCCCTCCAGGGCGTAGTACTCGCACTGGATCGGGATGAGCAGCTCGTCGCCGCCGACCAGGGCGTTCACGGTGAGCAGGCCGAGCGACGGCGGGCAGTCGATCAGCACGTAGTCGAACTTCTCGATGTCGTAGGCGTCCAGCGCACGCTGGAGGCGCGATTCGCGGGCCACCTTCGAGACGAGTTCGATCTCCGCGCCGGCGAGGTTGAGCGTGGCCGGCGCGCAGAAGAGATTGGGGATCTCGGGCGCCGGGACGATGATGTCGGCGAGCGCCATGTCCTCGATCAGCACGTCGTAGATCGACGGGACCTCGGCGTGGTGCTCGACGCCGAGGGCGGTGGACGCGTTGCCCTGCGGGTCGAGGTCGACCACCAGCACCTGCGCGCCATGCATGGCGAGGGAGGCGGCGATGTTCACCGAGCTGGTGGTCTTGCCGACGCCTCCCTTCTGGTTGGCGATGGTGATGACCCGGCATCGGTCGGGTCGCGGCCACTCCCGTTCCCTGCGGCCCGCCATCGCCTTGAGCGCGGTGACGGCTGTTTCATGTGAAACCTTGGCGTCCCGCAGCGCCTCTCGCACGAGTTCTGACTCCCCCTGAGTTGGTCCGGTGCGCGAGCCCGGCGGCTGCGCGCCGGCGTTCGTCGGCACATAGCCGACGTTCTCCGCCGTACCGGACGTCGTGTTACCCCACATCGCGTGCCCGGAGGGAGCGGTGCCCGGCGATGATCCCGGGTCCGGCCGCGTCCCCCCGGAGGCGGGCGCCGGGGCGCCCTCGTCCGCGCCGAGCCCGCCCGGGCCGGACGGCTGTTCGTCGGGGGATTCGTCGGCGCGGTCAGGCCTGCCCAGTCCTGGTCCCGTGCTCATGAAGACCTCTTCCTCGACCCTTTGGCGCGCCGGGGGGCGCGCTGCCGTCGCCCGACAACCTCTCCTCGGCCGGCGACCACACGGACGAGTGTTGTCGGCGGATCGACCATACCGCGCCCGACTTGCAGCAGTTCCGTCGAGCGCACCTCGAAGCGCTTCAGGACCGGCTCCGCCTCCTCCAGTTCGGTCGCGGCCCGCTCGCCCTTGAGCGCGAGGAGCTCGCCCCCCGGGCGCAGCAGCGGCAGCGCCCATCTGGCCAGGCGTTCGAGGGGTGCGACGGCGCGTGCCGTGGCGACGTCCGCCGCGAACTCCTCGGTCACGTCCTCGGCCCGGGCCCGCCGGACGTCGACGTTCCGCAGGTCCAGCATCTCGACGCACTCGTTCAGGAACGTCGTGCGCCGCAGCAGCGGCTCCAGCAGGGTGATCCGCAGGTCGGGCCGGACGATGGCCAGGACGATGCCGGGGAGTCCCGCGCCCGAGCCGATGTCGACGACCTGGGCGTCCTGCTGTATCGCCGACGAGACCACCGCGCAGTTGATCAGATGGCGTTCCCAGAGCCGGTCGACCTCGCGCGGTCCGATGAGCCCGCGTTCGACCCCGGCCTTGGCGAGGAACGCCGCATAGCGCTCCGCGATCGGCAGCGCGTCACCGAATACCTCCCGTGCAGTCCCCACCAGACGAATCGTTCCACAAAACCTGGTGCTGCCGTGCACGCGCAACGTTCCCGTGGACAACAGGACACCGGGGTGGGACGACCCTTGCGTTATGGCGAGAACCACATGACCCCGCCGCATAATCGCCGAGGGCCGGGTACAGGCTGCCGTGACGCCCGTCCGTCCCCCGGAAGGAGCTCCGACACATGGGAATCGGAGTCAGTCTCGCATTCATCGCCCTAGGGGCGATCCTGGCTTTCGCCATCCGCGTTGACCTCAGCGGCCTCGACATCCACATGGTCGGATGGATCCTGATCCTGGTCGGCCTGATCAGCATGGGATTCACGCTCAAGTACACCCGGCCGCGCCGCGCGGCCGGACGTGTGGCCGGAGCCGATCCCGCCTACGGCGACGAGCCGGGGACGGTGATCCGCGAGGAGCACATCATCGAGGACCCGCCGCCGCCCGGCGGCCGTCCCGCCGAGCGCGTCGAACGTGTGGTCGAGCACCCGGCGGACAGGGGGGTCACGCACAACCATCCACAGGACCCGGGGTACGCGCAGGATCCCGCCAACGCGCAGGACCCGGCAGTGCAGAACACAGTCGACACCGGCGACGCCGTCCCGCGCCGCCGCTGGCGCCGGACCGCACGGCGGTAGCACCGAGAGCCTGCTCGGTGTGCCAGGGCGGCGGTGCACACCGAGCTCCCCAGGGCCCCGCGCCGGCCAGGGCGCGGGGCCCTCTCATGCCCGAGGAAGAATGCCGGCCCTGTTCGGAAAGGCGACGGCCCCGACCGGGGGATCCGGTCGGGGCCGTGTGCAGCCGTGAGGGTCAGGCGGGGGAGACGACCACGTAGCGGTCGGGCTCCTCGCCCTCGGACTCGCTGCGGAGGCCCGCGGCGGCGATGGCGTCGTGGACGATCTTGCGCTCGAACGGGGTCATCGGGGCGAGGGGCTTGGGCTCGCCGGACTGCTTGACCTCGTTCGCGACGTCCGTCCCGAGCTTGGTCAGCTCGGCGCGGCGCCGCTCGCGGTAGCCGCCGATGTCCAGCATGAGGCGGGTGCGGTTGCCGGTCTGGCGGTGGACGGCGAGCCGGGTGAGCTCCTGGAGGGCCTCCAGGACCTCGCCGCGCTTGCCGACCAGTTCGTCCAGGGCACCTCCGACGACGGCGACCATGGCGCGCTCGCCCTCGACGTCCATGTCGATGTCGCCGTCGTAGTCACCGATGTCCAGCAGGCCCTCGATGTAGTCGGCGGCGATCTCGCCTTCCTGTTCGAGCGCCTGGACGTCGACCTCGGTGGTGTCGGTCTGGCTCAACGGGGTCTCCTTCTCCGGCACATGCTCGGGGGTCCAAACTAGCGCTTCTGGGTACCGCTGCGCTTGCTGCGCGACTTGCGGGTCGGCTGGTTGCGCACGACCTTCGGCTTGTCCTCGGGCTCGGGGGCCGGTTCCGGCTCCTTCTTCAGTTTCGCCTTGATGCCCGACGGCGCCGCCTCACCGTTCTTGGACCCACCCGCCTTGGACGCCCCCGCCTTGGACCCGGCGGCCTTGGGGCCGGTCTTGGTCCCCGTCTTGGCCGTGGCCGCAGCGGCCTCACCGTTCGTGCCGGGCGGTGGGTACCGCTTGTAGATGTAGTGCTGCTGCGCCAGGGTCCAGCTGTTGGACGTCACCCAGTACATGAGGACGCCCAGGGGGAAGCCGAGGCCGAAGAGGCCGAACAGCGGCGCCAGGAAGACCATCATCTTCTGCGCCTGCATCATCGGGTTGGCCTCGTCCGCGACGGGCTGCCGCTTCATGCTGGCCCGGACGGTGAAGAAGGTCGTGACGGAGCTGATCACCACGGCGATGCCGGTGATGATGATCGCCGTCCAGCTCTTGGGGTCGGTGCCCCAGGCGTTCAGGAACGTGTCCGGGATGTGGGCGCCGAAGATGTTCGCGTTCTGCGCGCTCGCCACCAGGTCGGACGAGACGGCGAAGACGCTCTGCCCCGGCTTGGCGTCCGAGATCCGCTTCAGCGTCTGGAACAGCCCGATGAAGATGGGCATCTGCACCAGGAGCGGCAGGCAGCCCGAGAGCGGGTTGGCGCCGTTCTCCTGGTAGAGCTTCATGACCTCCTGGTTGAGGCGCTGCTTGTCGTTCTTGTACTTCTTGCGCAGCGCCTGAACCTTCGGGTTCAGCTCCTGCATCTTGCGCGAAGCGTGGATCTGCTTCACGAAGAGGGGGACGAGGAGCAGCCGCAGGAGGACGGTGAGGAGGATGATCGAACCGCCCCACGCCCATCCGCTGTCCTTGGGGACGACCGTACTGAGCCCCGTGTGGATCCACACGATGAGCTGAGAGACGATCTCGTACAACCAATCAAGCACCGGGCAGCTCCTTGGGCTCTGCTAGGGCGGGGCCGCTCTCCTCGCGGCCTGAGTTCGAGGAAGCCGCCGCGCGCTGTTCCGGCGTCTTCTTCGGCGGTACCGGGTCGTGGCCGCCTGGGTGGAAAGGTTGGCACCGCGCGATCCGGCGGGCCGTCAGCCACGTGCCGCGCAGTGCCCCGTGCACCTGGAGGGCCTCCAGGCCGTACGCGCTGCAGCTGGGCTGGAAGCGGCACTGCTGCCCGAGCAGGGGACTCAAGAAGCGGCGGTAGGCGCGGACGAGAAGGATCAGCAAGGCCGCGACGGGACCCGGGTGGCCCGTCCGGTGCTGCGCGGGGAACTCGGTCCCCTGCGGACTCCTCATCTTCGCCCCTTGGACGCGGGCCGCAGCAGCCGGTCGAGCGCCGACTCCAGATCCGCGGCCAGTTCGTCTGGTCGCGCCGCTCCCGCACGGGGGTTGGCGCGCACTACGAGCAGGCTACCCGCTGGCAGGCGGTCGAGGTGCGGGCGCATCAGGTGGCGGAGCCGGCGCCGGGTCGTGTTGCGGACCACGGCGTTGCCGACGGTGCGCGCCACGATGAACCCGACCAGCGGCCGCGCCGCCGCCGGTCGGAACTCTTCCGGGCGTAGCAGATGAACGACGACAGTTGGCCGTCCGGCGCGGCGACCGCGCCGGACGGCCAACGAGAAGTCGTCCCGCCGCCGCATCCGGTTTCCGGACGGCAGCACTATGAGGGGTGGGTCAGACCGCGACGCGGGCGCGGCCCTTGCCACGCCGGCTCGACAGGATCGCGCGGCCCGCGCGCGTGCGCATGCGCAGCCGGAAGCCGTGCTTCTTGTGGCGACGACGGTTGTTCGGCTGGAAGGTACGCTTGCTCACTTGAGGCTCCAGTGCTGCGGTCGGTTCGTCTGAGGACTTGGCGCTCGAAGGCTCGCACCGAGGGCCGCGTACGGTCCCCCGCAGCGGGGGCCCACCCGAGCTTTCCTGAGGGGCAGCCGGCGGGCACGCGACATCTCCGTCGATGCGACTCGACCTCAGAACGTTACGGGGTATCCAGGGGGCCGGTCAAGCGGAGGCGGCCGCCGCGGGGCTCCCGTCGCGAGGCTCCGTCGGACGGGCGGGATCGATGGTGCCCGTGTTGCGGCCGTGTCCGGCACCGGTTAAGGTCGACGAGGCGAGCCGACACTTCCTTCGAAGAATCCGATGTCGGCGTTCCTCAAGCCCCCCGTTCGAGAACCATCCCGTACCGGCCCTCACTAAGGCCGGCCCCTTGCCGACCGCGCACCCCTGAACCCGCCTCACGGGTTTTGCACAGGGTCCCCCATGCCTATGCACAGCATGTGGACAACTCTGTGGACAACTCGTGAGAGAGTAAGTCTTCCGCGTCGCGGCAGTGTCCTGTGAGGCGTGTGGCATCCCGCGGGAAAGCCGGGCAGTACAGGTGCTCCGTTCGGCGGAGTTGTGGGGAGGGGACCTTGCGCATGGACGGTCAGGATCTCGGATCGGTCTGGGCCCGCACCCTCACCGCGCTCTCCGAGAGCGATCTGTCGCCGAGCTACCGCGCATGGCTGCCCATGGTCCGCCCGCTGGCACTCGTCGAGGGAACGGCACTGCTCGCCGCGCCCAACGAGTTCGCCAAGGACGCACTTGAGACGCGCCTGCGCAACCTCATCACGCAGGCCCTTTCCCGCGAACTGGGCCGGGAGATCCGGGTCGCGGTGACCGTCCAGCCGGAGCCACCTGGGGGTGCCCGTCCGGGCGCGGGCGAGCCCTTGTCCGCGCCGATTCCGGGGCCGGGCGCAGGGCCCGGTCTGCACGAGCCCACTCCTTCTTATGGCGAGCCCTACGGCGAGCGGACGCACGACGAGCGCGACCGGGATCGGGACCGTTCTTATACGGAGCAGCCGTACGGGGAGCAACCGTACGGGGATCAGTCGTCCTACGCGGAGCGTCCCGACCGCCCGTATCCAGAACAGGCGTACACAGACCAGGGATACCGGCCGCAGTCGGGAGTTACCCACAACCCCGGTATGCCCGGAGGTTATCCACAGGCTCAGGACGACGACCGCGGGTCGTACCCGCCTGCTCCCCGTCCGCCCGCCTACGGTGCGGGCCCCGGCGGACGCGGGCCGGCGCCCTACGAAGGCCGCGGCTACCCGAGCTACGGGGGGCAGGAAGGCTACGGCGGCGAGCCCCAGGGACGGCCGCCGCACTCCCACCTCAACGACCGGACGCTCGGCCCGTTGCGCCCTGGCCGCCCAGAGGCCCAGGGCCGCGAACCGCAGCACGCCGGGAATGAGGCCCCTCTCGGGCACTCGGACGACAAGTTCCCCAACGGTGAACAGCCCTACCCAGGGGCCGAACAGTCTTATTCGAGCGGTGAGCAGTCCTACAGGGGTGAAGGCGTCTTCCGGGACGAGGAGGGCACCGACCCCCGAGGCCCTACGTCCGACCCCCGTGCGCCCGCGCCGGCACCACCACAGCAGTCCGGTGCGTCCGAGCACGCACGGCTGAACCCGAAGTACACGTTCGAGACGTTCGTCATCGGCTCCTCGAACAGGTTCGCGCACGCCGCCGCCGTCGCGGTGGCCGAGCAGCCCGCCAAGGCGTACAACCCGTTGTTCATCTACGGCGACTCGGGCCTGGGGAAGACCCACCTGCTGCACGCGATCGGCCACTACGCGCAGAGCCTCTTCAACGGGGCCCGCGTCCGCTACGTGAGCTCCGAGGAGTTCACGAACGACTTCATCAACTCGATCCGCGACGGCAAGGCCGACGGGTTCCGCCGCCGCTACCGGGATGTGGACATCCTCCTCGTCGACGACATCCAGTTCCTTGAGGGCAAGGAGCAGACGCAGGAGGAGTTCTTCCACACGTTCAACACGCTCCACAACGCCAGCAAGCAGATCGTGATCTCCAGCGACCGCCCGCCCAAGGAGCTGGTGACGCTGGAGGACCGGCTGCGCAACCGGTTCGAGTGGGGCCTGACGACCGACGTCCAGCCGCCCGAGCTGGAGACGCGGATCGCGATCCTGCAGAAGAAGGCCCGGCAGGAGGGCCTCGCCGCGCCGCCCGACGTACTGGAGTTCATCGCCTCGCAGATCGCGACGAACATCCGCGAGCTGGAGGGCGCGCTGATCCGGGTCACGGCGTTCGCGAGCCTGAACCGGCAGTCGGTCGACATGAAGCTCGCCGAGATCGTCCTGAAGGACCTCATCCCCAACGATTCCGGTCCCGAGATCACCGCCGCCATGATCATGGCGCAGACCGTCGAGTACTTCGGGACGACGATCGACGACCTGTGCGGGCCGTCCCGCTCGCGGATGCTCGTCACCGCCCGGCAGATCGCGATGTACCTGTGCCGGGAACTGACCGAACTGTCCCTTCCGAAGATCGGGCAGCAGTTCGGGGGGCGCGACCACACCACGGTCATGCACGCCGAACGCAAGATCCGGTCGCTGATGGCCGAGCGCCGCGCCATATACAACCAGGTCACGGAGCTGACGGGGCGCATCAAGCACCAGGCCCGCAAGCGCTGATCCCCCTGTTCGTACACACTGTGGACAGACCTGCGTCACGCCTGTGGACGGGCCCCGCCCGCACCGTCCACACCCAGTTCAAGGCAAAGAACCGACAAAAGGCGCGCGTCAGCCGAGAATCGGCGGCGCTGCTCACAACTTGTGGAAAACTCTGGGGATTTTCGCGGATAACCCTGTGGGCAACCTTGGGAGAAGCTGAGGATGAACGGTGGACGGGTGTGGACCGGGTGTGCACCGCCGCCCGGCCTTCTGGGGAAAACCGGTGGAAGGGCTGGGGACGGCCTGGGGACGGCCCCGGAGATCACCGGCCCCGTCGTCCCCAGCGCAGGCGAACGGGCTGTATACCCGTGGAGAACTCGTGGATAACCGGGGGATGACATGAGGATGACGTGTGGGGATGATTTCGCCGTCCCCAGGCGCCGTCGCGCCGTCCACGGCCCATGCACAGCACCGGTGGACAGAGAAACGCGGTCTCACCTGGGACAACGGCCTCTGTCCACACTATCCACGGCCCCTATTACTAGTACTGCTCTCCTTATCTATCCAAGAAAAGATCCATCTCAAGTCAGGGCCTGGGGACAACGCGCACCGAGCGCCCCGGCCCGGACGAGATCAGCTCACCCTTGTCCGACACCTGCAGGAGGCGGGTCCCTTTGAAGTTCCGCATCGACAGAGACGCCCTGGCCGACGCCGTCGCCTGGACCGCGCGCACGCTCCCCGTCCGTCCCCCGGTGCCGGTCCTCGCGGGCATGCACATCGTCGCCGGGGGCGAGGGCAACGGCGACCGGCTGAAGCTGTCCGCGTTCGACTACGAGGTCTCGGCCCAGGTGTCCACGGACATCGACGTGGAGGAGGCCGGGACGGCGCTGGTGTCCGGGCGGCTCCTCGCCGAGATCTCGCGCAGCCTTCCTCCCCACCCTGTGGAGGTGACGACGGACGGCGCGAAGGTGATGCTCCGCTGCGGCAGCGCGAAGTTCACACTTCTCACCATGCCTGTGGAGGACTACCCGACGCTGCCGGAGATGCCGCCCGCAGCGGGGTCGGTGGGAAGCGACGAGTTCGCCGCCGCCGTGTCCCAGGTCGCGATCGCCGCGGGCAAGGACGACACGATCCCCATGCTGACCGGCGTCCGTGTGGAGATCGAGGGTGAGACCGTCACGCTGGCGTCCACGGACCGCTACCGCCTCGCCGTCCGCGAGCTGCACTGGAAGCCCGAGCGCCCGGACTTCTCCGCCGTCGCGCTCGTCCCGGCCCGCACGCTGGCCGACACCGCCAAGTCGCTGACGGCCGGCGCGGAGCTGTCGATCGCGCTCGGCGGGACGGGCGGCACCGGCGAAGGCATGATCGGTTTCGAGGGCGGCGGCCGCCGCACCACGTCCCGGCTGCTGGACGGCGACTTCGTCAAGTACCGCTCGCTGCTGCCGAGCGAGTACGCGGGCCTTGCCGAGGTCCAGACCGCGGCCTTCATCGAGGCCGTCAAGCGCGTCTCCCTCGTGGCGGAGCGCAACACCCCCGTCCGGCTCTCGTTCAGCCAGGGCGAGGTCGTCCTGGAGGCCGGGACGGGTGACGAGGCTCAGGCCGTGGAGGGCCTGGAGGCGTCCCTGGAGGGCGAGGACATCGACATCGCGTTCAACCCCGGGTTCCTCCTCGACGGGCTCTCCGCGATCGGCTCGGACGTGGCGCGGCTGTCCTTCACCACCCCGACCAAGCCGGCCGTCCTCACCGGAAAGCCGCCGCAGGACGGGGAGAACCCGAACTACCGTTACCTGATCATGCCGGTCCGTCTGTCCGGATAAGTACCACCCTCCAGGGCATGGCACCGTGGCGATGTCCGCGGGGGAGCCGCGCCCCCGCGGACGAGGCGGACAGGCACGCACAGGCAGGCACGCACAGGGGAGAGTGAGCGTTTCATGGAGCTTGGCATCATCGGCCTGGGCAAGATGGGCGGCAACATGGCCGAGCGGCTGCGCCGCGGCGGCCACACCGTCGTCGGCTACGACCGCGACCCGGAGGTCAGCGACGTCGGCTCGGTCGAGGAACTGGTCGAGCGGTTGTCCCCGCCGCGGGCCGTGTGGGTGATGGTCCCCGCAGGCAAGCCGACGGCGGAGACCGTCCACAAGCTGGGGGAGGTCCTGGAACAGGGCGACCTCGTCGTGGACGGCGGTAATTCACACTATGTGGACGACAGGAGGCACGGCGAGGAGCTGGCCGCCAAGGGCATCGGGTTCGTCGACTGCGGTGTCAGCGGCGGCGTGTGGGGCCTGGAGAACGGCTACGCGCTCATGGTCGGCGGCGACGAGGACGCCGTGAAGCGGCTGATGCCGATCTTCGAAACGCTCAAGCCGGAGGGCGAGTACGGCTTCGTCCACTCCGGCAAGGTCGGCGCCGGCCACTTCGTGAAGATGGTCCACAACGGCATCGAGTACGCGATGATGCAGGCGTTCGGCGAGGGCTACGAGCTGATCGAGGCCAGCGACATCGTCACCAACGTGCCGGAGACGTTCCTGAGCTGGCAGGAGGGCACGGTCATCCGCTCCTGGCTGCTCGACCTGCTGAACCGCGCGCTCGCCGACGACCCCGAGCTGGACGACCTGCGCGGCTACGCCAACGACTCCGGCGAGGGCCGCTGGACCGTCCAGGCCGCGGTCGACCACGCCGTCCCGCTGCCCGCCATCACGGCGTCCCTCTTCGCCCGCTTCGCCTCCCGCCAGGACGACTCCCCCACGATGCGCGTCGTAGCCGCCCTCCGCAACCAGTTCGGCGGCCACGCCGTCGAGTCCTCCAAGGGCGCCGACTCCCCCGGCGCCGACGTGAACCCTCCCTCGGTCTGATCCTCGGTTATCCACAGTTGTGGGTTCCGGCCCCGGCTCCCGGCGGTGTGTTCCAGGCTGGGAGTGGGGTCGGCCCCCTGGGAGGGCGGGGTGTGCACAGGCCCTCCGTGTGGGTGAGGTGTGTGGTGGGGGGCGGGTGAGGCTCTACGCTCGTGTGTTGTGCACGTCGCCCACCTTTCGTTGCAGGACTTCCGCTCGTATCCGGCCGCCGAGGTCGCTTTGGAGCCGGGGGTCACCGCGTTCGTGGGGCCGAACGGGCAGGGCAAGACGAACCTGGTCGAGGCCATCGGATACGTCGCCTCGCACGGCAGTCACAGGGCCGCGACGGATGCGCCGCTCGTCCGGCACGGGGCGCCGCGGGCGATCGTGCGGGCCGGGGTGGTGAAGGATGACCGCAAGGCGCTGATCGAGCTCGAGATCAACCCGGGCAAGGCGAACCGGGCGCGGCTCAACCGGTCCCCCGTCCCCAGGCCGCGCGAGATCCTGGGGATGCTGCGGACGGTGTTGTTCGCCCCTGAGGACCTCTCGCTCGTGAAGGGCGACCCGGGGGAGCGGCGCCGGTTCATGGACGAGTTGCTGACCGCGCGGGCGCCACGGTTCGCCGGCGTGCGGTCCGACTACGACCGTGTCCTCAAGCAGCGCAACGCCCTGTTGAAATCGGCGGCCGCGCACCGGCGCTCCCCTGGCCCGGAGGTGCTCGCCACCCTGGACGTGTGGGATTCGCATCTGGCGCGCATGGGATCGGAGCTCCTGGCGGCACGGCTCGATCTCGTTGGGGCGCTGCGCCCGCTCGTGGCACAGGCCTATGCGGCGCTCGCTCCGCACAGTGACGCGGCCGATCTGATCTACAAGAGCTCCCTCGGGGACGCGGAGTTGTCCACAGACCGTGGACAACTGGCCGAGCAGATCCTGAAGGCGGTCGCCGAGTCGCGCAAGCAGGAACTGGAACGCGGCGTGAGCCTCGTCGGCCCGCACCGGGACGAGCTGGTGCTGCGCCTCGGGGAGCTTCCGGCGCGCGGCTACGCCAGCCACGGCGAGTCGTGGTCGTTCGCGCTCGGGCTGCGGCTCGCCGCGTTCGACCTGCTCCGCGCGGACGGCGACGACCCCGTCCTCATCCTGGACGACGTGTTCGCCGAGCTGGACACCGGGCGGCGCAGCCGGCTGGCCGAGATGGTGGCGCCGGCCGAGCAGGTCCTGATCACGGCGGCAGTCCCCGCCGACGTCCCCGCCGAACTGACAGGGGGCTCGTATACCGTCTCGGACGGCCAGGTCGTTCGTGACTCCGAGGGGACGAGCGAGTGAGTGATCCACAGGATGTGCACAAGTCCGCCGAAGACGGGGCTCCTCCCGCCAAGTCAGGGATCGAGCTGGCCCGCGAGGCGCTCGCCCAGGCCAAGGCGGACGCGCTCAAGCGCGGCACGATGCCCGGCCAGGGCGGCAAGCGCAAGGGCGCCGGACGGGGCGGGCGCGTGCGGGATCCCGGGCGTGGCGGCGACCCCCAGCTGTTCGGGGCGGCGATCCGCGACCTGATGGCCTCGCGCGGGTGGGAGCAGCGCGCCGCCGTCGGCGGGGTGTTCGGCAACTGGGCCGGCATCGTCGGCGCGGAACTCGCCGAGCACACCCGGCCCGAGCACTTCGAGGACGGCGAGCTCACCGTTGCCGCCGACTCGACGACCTGGGCCACGCAGCTGCGCCTGCTGTCGTCCACGCTCGTGCGGCGGCTGAACGAGGAACTCGGCCACGGCACCGTCCGCCGCGTGAAGGTGGTGGGGCCCTCGTCAGGGCCGCGCCGGACGGGTGCGTGGCGCGTCCGGTGAGCCGACGCCCCGGACCGCGCCGATGTGTCAGTGGCGGGTGGGAACATCTGTTCGGTGATGGGTCGTCCAGTTCAGCGGCGAGCGCCACGTAGGCCAAATAACCCCCCTGACCCAATGGGGGGATGTGTCTCCGGGGCCCTTCGGCCGCCACACGCGCACACAGCGCTCGCGAGTGCCACTTTTCGCCTCGTCACCCGGTAGAATGAATGCGGGTTCAGGATGCTGCGCCGTCATTGGGCGCCCGAGGCTCTGACCAGCATGACCAGAGCACCGACCGGGTGCCCGCATGTGTGTTACGGGGCACACCGCGCCTCCCTCGGGCGCGGAGCGGCAGACATCCCCGGCAGGAGGATCTCCTTTGGCGTACGACGCTAGTTCGATCACTGTCCTTGAAGGGCTTGAGGCAGTTCGCAAGCGCCCGGGCATGTACATCGGCTCGACGGGCGAGCGCGGGTTGCACCACCTCGTCTACGAGATCGTGGACAACGCGGTCGACGAGGCCTTGGCCGGCTACGCCGACGAGATCGTGGTCACGCTCATGGCCGACGGCGGCGTCAGCGTCCTCGACAACGGCCGTGGCATCCCCGTCGGTGAGCACCCTGTGGAAAAGCGCCCGGCCATCGAGCTGGTGCTGACCACGCTGCACGCGGGCGGCAAGTTCGACGGCAAGTCCTACGCCGTCTCGGGCGGCCTGCACGGTGTGGGCTCGGCCGTGGTGAACGCGCTGTCCACCCGGATGGAGGCGGAGGTCCGCACCGACGGCCACGTGTGGCGCCAGTCCTACACCTGGCAGGGGCCCGAGATCGAGCTCCAGAAGGGTGAGGAGACCGACGAGACCGGGACCCTCATCACGTTCTGGCCCGACCCCGACATCTTCGAGACCCTCGAGTGGAACTTCGAGACGCTCTCCCGCCGGATGCAGGAGATGGCGTTCCTCAACCGCGGCCTGTCCATCACGCTGCAGGACGAGCGCCCCGACCACGTCAACGGCGAGCCGCACGTCGTCCGGTACCACTACGAAGGCGGCATCGAGGACTTCGTCCGCTACCTGAACGCGCGCAAGGACTCCGCGCACGAGTCCGTCATCTACTTCAACGACGACGCCACCGGCATGTCGGTCGAGATCGCCATGCAGTGGAACTCGTCCTACTCCGAGTCGGTGCACACCTTCGCCAACACCATCAACACGGCGGAGGGCGGCACCCACGAGGAGGGCTTCCGGGCGGCGCTCACCACGATCGTCAACCGGTACGCGCGCGACAAGGGCCTGCTGCGGGACAAGGACGACAACCTGACCGGCGAGGACGTCCGCGAGGGCCTCACCGCGATCATCTCGATCAAGCTGGCGGACCCCCAGTTCGAGGGGCAGACCAAGACCAAGCTCGGCAACACCGAGGCCAAGTCGTTCGTGCAGCGGGCCTGCAACGTCTACCTGCGCGACTGGTTCGAGGAGAACCCGGGCGAGGCCAAGGAGATCATCAACAAGGCGTCCCAGGCGGCGCGCGCGCGGGTCGCGGCGCGGCAGGCGCGTGACCTGACCCGGCGCAAGAGCCTGCTGGAGTCGACGTCCCTGCCGGGCAAGCTGTCGGACTGCCAGTCCACCGACCCGGCCAGGTCCGAGCTCTACATCGTCGAGGGCGACTCGGCCGGCGGCTCGGCCAAGGGCGGCCGCGACCCGCACTTCCAGGCGATCCTCCCGATCCGCGGCAAGATCCTGAACGTGGAGAAGGCCAGGATCGACAAGATCCTGAAGAACAACGAGGTGCAGGCGATCATCACCGCCCTCGGCACCGGGGTGCACGACGAGTTCGACATCTCCAAGCTGCGCTATCACAAGATCATCCTGATGTCGGACGCCGACGTGGACGGCCACCACATCAACACCCTGCTGATGACGCTGCTGTTCCGGTTCATGAAGCCGCTGATCGAGGCCGGCCACGTGTACCTGTCGCAGCCCCCGCTCTACAAGATCAAGTGGGACGCGCGGGGCACCGAGGCCGACTACGCCTTCTCCGACTCGGAGCGGGACGCGATCATCGAGGCCGGGATCGCCGCGGGCAAGCGCGACCCCCGTCCCCGCGACCTGGTGCAGCGGTTCAAGGGCCTCGGCGAGATGAACGCCAACGAGCTGTGGGACACCACCATGGACCCCGACAACCGGGTCCTGCTGCAGGTCCAGCTGGACGACGCCGCCCAGGCGGACGAGCTGTTCAGCGTGCTCATGGGCGAGGAGGTCGAGCCCCGCCGGGAGTTCATCCAGCGCAACGCCAAGGACGTGCGCTTCCTCGACATCTGAGGTACGTGCCAGGGCCGGCTCCCCGGCCTGACTCCCGCAGGCGGACGTACTTCCTTCCCATCGAGCAGAAGAGGTCTTGAGAGTGACGGACGTGACCACAGAGGGCGGACACCCGGGCGAACGGATCGAACCGGTCGACATCCAGGTCGAGATGCAGAAGAGCTATCTCGACTACGCGATGTCGGTCATCGTCGCGCGCGCGCTGCCCGAGGTGCGCGACGGTCTCAAACCCGTCCACCGCCGCGTCCTGTACGCGATGTACGACGGCGGCTACCGGCCCGACCGCGGCTACTTCAAGTGCGCCCGCGTCGTCGGCGACGTCATGGGGAACTACCACCCCCACGGCGACTCGGCCATCTACGACGCGCTCGTCCGGCTCGCCCAGCCGTGGTCGATGCGGTACCCGCTGGTCGACGGCAACGGCAACTTCGGCTCGCGCGGCAACGACCCCGCCGCGGCCATGCGGTACACCGAGTGCCGCATGGCGCCCCTGGCGATGGAGCTCCTGCGCGACATCGACAAGGAGACCGTCGACTTCTCCCCGAACTACGACGGCCGCTCGCAGGAGCCCGACGTCCTGCCGTCCCGGTACCCGAACCTGCTGGTCAACGGGTCCGCCGGCATCGCGGTCGGGATGGCGACGAACATCCCGCCGCACAACCTGCGCGAGGTCGCCGACGGCGTCCGCTGGTACCTGGACAACTACGGCGCGTCCGACGAGGATCTGCTCGAGGCACTGATCGAGCGGGTCAAGGGCCCCGACTTCCCGACCGCCGGCCTCATCGTCGGCCGCAAGGGGATCGAGGAGGCCTACCGGACCGGCCGCGGCTCCATCACCATGCGGGCCGTCGTCGAGGTCGAGGAGATCCAGGGCCGCACCTGCCTCGTCGTCACCGAGCTCCCCTACCAGGTCAACCCGGACAACCTCGCCCTCAAGATCGCCGACGGCGTGAAGGAGGGCAAGCTCGACGGCATCGCCGACGTCCGCGACGAGACGTCCGGCCGTACGGGACAGCGCCTGGTCATCGTCCTCAAGCGGGACGCCGTCGCCAAGGTCGTCCTGAACAACCTGTACAAGCACACGCAGCTGCAGGAGACGTTCGGCGCGAACATGCTCGCGCTCGTCGACGGCGTGCCGCGCACCCTGCGCATCGACCAGTTCGTCCGGCACTGGGTCGCGCACCAGATCGACGTCGTCGTCCGCCGCACCCGGTTCCTGCTCCGCAAGGCCGAGGAGCGCGCCCACATCCTGCGCGCCCTGCTCAAGGCCCTCGACCGCATCGACGAGGTCATCGCCCTGATCCGGCGCTCGCCGTCCGCCTCGCAGGCGCAGCAGGGCCTGATGAACCTGCTGGAGATCGACGAGATCCAGGCGCAGGCCATCCTCGACATGCAGCTGCGCAAGCTGGCCGCCCTGGAGCGCCAGCAGATCATCGACGAGTACGACAAGCTCATGGCGGAGATCGCCGACTACAACGAGATCCTCGCCTCGCCCGAGCGGCAGCGCCGGATCGTCGGCGACGAGCTCGCCCCGATCGTCGAGAAGTTCGGCGACGAGCGGCGCACCCAGATCATCCCGTTCGACGGGGACGTGTCGTACGAGGACCTCATCGCCGAAGAGGACGTCGTCGTCACCATCACCCGCGGCGGCTACGCCAAGCGCACCCGCACCGACCACTACCGCGCGCAGCGGCGCGGCGGCAAGGGCGTCCGCGGCGCGCAGCTGAAGCAGGACGACATCGTCGACCAGTTCTTCGTCACCACGACGCACCACTGGATCCTGTTCTTCACCAACAAGGGCCGCGTGTACCGCGCCAAGGCCTACGAGCTGCCCGACTCCGGCCGCGACTCGCGCGGCCAGCACGTCGCGAACCTGCTCGCCTTCCAGCCCGACGAGCACATCGCCCAGGTCATGGACCTGCGCGACTACGAGGTCGCCCCCTACCTCGTGCTCGGCACGAAGAAGGGCCGCGTCAAGAAGACCGCGCTGCGCGACTTCGACTCGCCCCGCACCGGCGGCATCATCGCCATCAACCTCGTCGACGACGACGAGGTGATCGCCGCGCGGCTCGTGTCCTCCGACGACAACCTGCTGATGGTCTCCACCGGCGCCCAGGCGATCCGGTTCCGCGCCGACGACGAGTCGCTGCGCCCGATGGGACGCGCCACGTCCGGCGTCATCGGCATGCGTTTCGAGGAGGACCAGGAGGTCCTCAACATGCTGGTCGTGCAGGACACCTCCCAGGACGTCCTGGTGGCCACCGGGGGCGGCTACGCCAAGCGCACCCCGGTGGACCAGTACCCGCTCCAGGGACGTGGGGGCAAGGGCGTTCTCACCGCTAAGATCGTGGAATCTCGCGGCAAGTTGGTCGGAGCCCTGATGGTCGGCCCGGACGACGAGGTGTTCGCGATGACGTCGAACGCCGGCGTGATCCGTACCACCGCCGCCGAGATCAAGCAGTCCGGCAGGCAGACCATGGGCGTCCGTCTGATGAATCTCGCCGACGGGAACAGCGTGGTGGCCATCGCGAGGAACGTAGAGTCCATGGAGGACTCTGACGAAGCCGAAGGGGGCGACGGTGAGTGACGTATCCTGCATCGTCACCGAGCCGCTAGGCCAGGAGGACACGTGAGCACCGAGCCCGGCCAGGACAACGACGGGGCAGGCGCCGCCGGCGCAGGCAAGAACGGCGACCGGAAACCCGGCGCCAAGTCCGGCCCCGCCAAGTCCACCGGCAAGTCCAGGGGGAAGCCGGGCAAGACGGTGGCCGCCGCGTCCGCCAAGTCCGGGCGCGACGAGACGACCGTCGACATCGACACCGGTGCGACGGACCCCGTCGGCAAGGGCAGCGACGAGACGAGGGCCGATATCACCCAGATCGACGACGCGTCGGCCAAGCCGGCCGACACGCCTGAGATCGCCCCGGTCAAGGACACCGCCGAGCAGCCCAAGCCCGCCGCCAGGCCGGCGCCTCCCGTCGGCGGCGCGGCGGGTACTCCGGCCGGTTCCGCATCCGGCCCCGCGGGCGGTTCCGGCTCGGTGGGCTGGGCCAAACCCGCCGAGCCGTCCGGTTCGGTCTCGACAGGACGTACGGACACGCCCGGCAAGGCGTTCAATTCCGCGGGCGGGCCGTCCGGCAACTCGTCCGGCTCGGGCGGCCGCGGCTTCGCCGGCACCGTCCTGAAGGACCGTCCGTCCACCGCGATGGCCCCGGCCGGCGCCGCGTCCAAGCCCGCGCCCGGCAAGCCGGCCCGCAAGGCCCAGCTCCAGCTCGCCAGGCTCGAACCCTGGTCGGTGATGAAGTTCAGCTTCGTCATGTCGCTGGTCTGCTTCGTCGTCCTGCTGGTCGCCGTCGTCGTCCTGTACGTGATCCTGTCCGGGCTCGGCGTCTTCGACGCGATCAGCGACACCGTCAACAGCCTCACCAAGGAACAGGGCGAGACCACCGGAAGCGTCGACGCCGGAAGCTGGTTCTCCTTCATCCGCGTCTTCGGCTACACCGTCCTTGTCGGCGCCCTCAACGTCCTGCTCATCACCGCCCTCTCCACGGTCGGCTCCGTCATCTACAACCTCGCCGCCGACCTCGTGGGCGGTGTCGAGGTCACCCTCAAGGAAGCCGAGTAAGCCTGCCGCCGCCGCCCGGCAATCGATTTCCGGTTGCCCGCCCAGATGGGGTAACCTCTCGTTGCGCCGCCAGGGCGGCGGCACACTCCGGGCCTATAGCTCAGTCGGTTAGAGCGCATCCCTGATAAGGATGAGGCCGGTGGTTCAAGTCCACCTAGGCCCACCAGCTCAGAGCCCCCCATCGCGACCGGTGGGGGGCTTTTGACAGCAGTGGTGACAGCAACGGCTCAGCTCTCCGAAGCCCCGAACAGTTCGCCCGCCACCTTGCCGAGTCCCATCCGGTGGTCGTCGATGTTGCTGTCGGTGTAGATCTCCATGGTTGTGGAGATCTTCGCATGGCCGAGGATCGCGGCGGCATCCCGCGCAGGCACCCCCAGCCGCTTGAGCAGCGTTGCCGTCACGTGCCGCAGGTCATGGAGCCGGATACGGCGAAGTCCCGCGTTCACGCAGATCCGTTCAAAGGCTCGCGAGAGATTGCGCGGTTCGATCGGCCCACCGTTGCGCGTGGTGAACACAAGGCCGATCTTGTCCCACTCCGCATTCCAGTCCGCGCCCGCCCTGCGCTTGGCGTACATCTGGCGTTCGGCCAGTTCGATGAACGCCTCATAGATGATCGGGAGGATGGGCAGGGGACGGTCTCCGGCATCGGTCTTGACCGGAGTGCGCGTGAGCTTCCCGTCGATGCGTTGCAACTGCCAGGAGACCTGCATGACCAGGTCATCGAGGTCGAGGTCATCCCAGCCGAGCCCCAGCACTTCACCGCGCCGCAGCCCGTAGACCATCAGCAGCACGAACGCCGGGTAGAGCGGTTCATCCCGAGCCGCGTGCAGGAACGCGCGAGCCTCATCCGCAGTCCACGGCTTGGACTTGTGAGCCGGAGCCGGAGGAAGCGTCGTCAGTCGGGCGACGTTGGTCGAGATCAACTCTTCACGCGTCGCCCGAGTCAGCGCCGCCCCCAGGACCATGCGCATGATGTGGACCATGGCGAGCGACTGACCGTCCTTGATCTGTTGGTTGAGGAAGGTCTGCACTTTGGCCACCCGCAGCCGGTCTAGGCGTTGGTTGCCGAGACCCGGCTTGAGGTAAAGCCGCGTGGTCTGCTCGTACTTCTTGTAGGTGTTCCACCGCTTGGACGGCCGGACGACCTCCTCTAGCCAGTAGTCGAGGTACTCGCCCAGCTTCCACGCTTTGTTAGCCACGGGGACTCCGCGACTCGACTTCTGCTGAGCCTCTACGAGCTTGTTGTGCACCTCCGTCCGGCTCTTGCCGTACCGCGTGACGCGCTTGCTCGTACCTTCGGTGGTCAGAACGTACGCCTCACCGACCCAGCGCCCGTCTTTCCGTTGGAAGATCGTTCCTTCCCCGTTGGCGCGACGGGAGGGCTTCCTACGCTCCGCCATCAGGCCGCATCCTCTCTGAGAGCCGCGATGAACGCGTCGATGGCATCGGCAGGCACCCGGCGATCCCGCCCGACCCAGACCGATTCCAGAGCGCCCGTGCGCATCAGCTCGTATACCTTCCATCGACCGAGCTGGAGCACCTCCATGACTTGAGGCACCCGAAGCAACTTCGGCCGAAGCTCGGTCACCGTCTCTTCCATCACGCTGCCTCCGCAGTTGCCGAAAGTTCGGGGGTGTCGTTTTGTGTCGCGGCGTCGAGTTGGCGGCGCCGTTGGATGCGTTCGTTGATCAGGTGCAGAAGTCGCGCTTCGGTCGACCTGACGTCGGGATCACCAGGCCCGGCGCGTTCCCAGACGTGCACGGCGTTCGGGTCAGCCGGGTTGGAGACCGGGATACCGGCCTCAGCCAGCCGGGCCAGGACCCACGCCTTACGGTCCGCCTTGTGATCGGCCAGGGTCTTACCGGACCACTTGCGGGAGACCAGGACGCGACGGCCGCCGTAGCCGAGGTGTTCGCGCCTGTGGGCTTTGCCCTTGCAGAAGCCCGGGGCCATGCCTTCCCGCGGATTCTTGGGCTGGATGCCGTATCGAAGCCAGTTCGCGCAGGTCGGTGAGCACGGCTCATACCGGAGCGCCTCAGCCATCCGGTCCACGTGCTCACGCTGCGCCGACGTCTCGGCGGTGTGGCACTCAGCCACGCCCTTGACGAGGTACTTGGTCAGGTAGCCGATGAGCTTGCGGGACTGCGGTGAGTCGGGCATGACGCCTTGCGCGTCGATCTGCCGCCCGAACTTCACCACGTGGAGTGGTTCGGCATCTTGGTCCAGGCCGAGCGCGTCCAGCGCGTCATCCCAGGTCGGAAGAACCTCGCCCGTTCTGGGGTCGAGGTAACCGCCGCCGTCCTCCCTCGCCACGTCATCCCAGACCGGCAGGTGATCCCCCTCGAAGACCACGCGATCCGTCGAGGGCCACCACACCTGGTGATAGGTGGCCGCGACCACCTGACGCAGTTCGGCGCGGGAGATGGTTCCGCGAATGGCCATGTGCAGGTGGGGCGCGTGACGACGTTGGGGTTCGACGGTGGCGAAGTACTGGACGTCGTAGCCGACGAACCGGCGCAGGTTCTGCACGAACCGGTCCACCAGCTTGGAGAAGTGGAGCGCGTCCCGAGCCGCCCGCGTGTAGTCGTAGCCGTTCGGGTCGACGGGCGTCCCGTCCGAGCGCACCCGCCCGTAGGAGTCCAGCGTGAGCGTGAGGAAGATCGAGGGCCGGAACGTCTTGCCGTCCTTGCCCCGGTAGACCTTGCCGAGGGTGCGGGAGTCGACCGGACGCCGAGGCAGATCGGGCGCGTCCTGCCGCCGCCGCGTGGAACGAGTCCGCCGGCCTTTGCCCTCCTCACCAGACTTGAGAGCACCACGAACCCCAGTGCGTTCAAGCTCGTTGTCCAGGTCACGCACCACGGCATCCCAGAACCCGACGTCTTCCCCGTCCGCCGAACCCTCCTCAGCCGCCTTGTCACGGGCCGCCGCAGCCTGCGCCCGCAACCCCATCCACGCGCGCTGCTCGTCGTTCGGATCGGCGCGCGTGATGACCGGTTCCTCGGTCAGGTGCCAGCCCTGGGAGCACTGCACGGCCCGCAGCTTGCGCTTTCGCTCAGCGCACGAGGGGCACACCGAGGCCAGCGTGTGACCGCACGGCACATAGACGACCTCGGCCGCACCGGTGTGCAGGTCCACCCGCCGCATCGGCACGGGCCGAATGCACACGCCGTGCTCGACCGCGACCGCTTCCAGCACGCCCCGCGCCAGCGGGGGAAGCGTCTTGACCACCGCGCCCGCCTCCGAGCCTGCGCCAGCCGGAGCCGAATCGATCAAGGGGCGGCGGCGCTCAGGCCGCTGCGCGGCCCCGCGCCAGGCCGCCCGGAGCGTGCGGCGTGGGCGCCGGTCACCGGACGGCCGCGCCGGACCGCGCATCGCGCCACGCCCGCCGGCCCGCCCCGACTGCTCACCACGGGGACCGCGCCGCCGCCGAGGGCTAATTCATCTGCGACAAGCAGAACGTGGTCATTGGTGGTGTGCCGTACCCACCCTTTGTGGATTTCGGCCGACTTTCTTTCCCGCACAGTCGGTGGATGATGTTCGTGCAGGTCACGACTTAAGGCTGGGTATAGGGGATGCCAGAGCCCCTGGGTTACCCCCACGCCATCCACAGATTGGCCCACTCTTTTCCACAGGTCGTCCACAGGGTTGTCCACAGAACGCTTTGCGGCGCGGGTATCGGGTCTCGGACAATGTCGGCATGACCTGCACCCTTGAGGTCATGGCGGCCATGGGTCGTTCGCCGAAATGGCGACGGCCCCCCGCGGCAACGGGAGGCCGTCCACTCATCTCGCACGACTCGAAGGAGAGCCGCACGTGCTCACGGTACTAGGCCCCGCATCAGGACCCACCAGTCAGGGATACCCAACGACGGTGACAGAGCCGCCAAACCCCCAGGTCAACGGTGGGTGGAGTGTGGAGGTCCACGGCGATGAGTGGTTGATCTTCGCCGCCCTCATCTTTGGGCTAGTGATCTTGCCCGCCGTCTGGTCGACCAAGAAGAGCCGACGTGACGCAGCCTTGGAAGTCCTCCGGACGTTCATGCGCTGGCGGTAGCGCTCGGACGCTCATCCAGAGCGTTCAATGCCTCCGGCGGGGGGCACTCCGACTCCGGGAAGTCTGGTCGGCCCGTGCCGGTCGCTGAGGAGGAAGGTAGGAAGCCTGAGCTTCCCGTCTGCCGCCGTCCCGATCGGAGATCTACCAGACCAGGGCCAGGGGGTGAAGGTCGTTCGTCCAGTGGGGCGCTCCACCTTCACCCCCTGGCCCTGGCCCGGCAGCGCAGAGCGCGGGACGACGGCAGACGGGAAGCTCAGGCGGGGCGAGTGGTGCGGAGTGGTCACGCCTACACAGGCGCACACGGGGCGCGGGGAGGACAATGACAGCAACCGTGACAGCAACACCAGCACATGCCGCCGCACGCGAGCAGCCGCCACCACAAGGTCAGCGCAGGGAAGCCAGCCCGCGACCTTAACCATGATCGAACTGATAAGGATGAGGCCGGTGGTTCAAGTCCACCTAGGCCCACCAGCTCAGAGCCCCCACCGCGATCGGTGGGGGCTTTCGACTGCAATGGCGCGAAGCGTGCGGCGCCGGACACCGGACGGCAGCGCCGGGCCGCGCATCGCGACGCGTCCGCCGGGCGCCCGGCCGACGGCAGGCATGGGTCCGAGCGGCCGTAGCGGTGGAGGTCCCGGACGTAGCCGGATCGGCCGTCAGGAAACGCAGATACAGAACTCGTTGCCTTCCGGATCGCGCCAGACCTGCCAGAGGTCCTCTTGCATCTCGCCCACAGGGCTCGCTCCAAGCTCGACGGCAAGTGCGACAGCCTGGGGGAAGTCGTCAGCCACCAAGTCGAAGTGGACGCGGTTCTTCACACCCTTGGCTTCCGGAACTTTCTGCATGGCGAAGTGCGGACCAAGGCTGATCCAGTCATCCTCACGCCGGGTGATCGCCAGACCGAGCAGCCGACTCCAGAACTCCGCCAGAAGATCGAGGTCATTGGCGTCGATGACGATGCCATTGATCCGAATGCCCATCTCACCTCCTCCGTCGTGTTCCGCGCAGGAGAGCCGCAGAGTAGCGCGCAGCCGGATCGGCTGAGCGAGCGCGCCGTTCGCGCGAATGCACCCTCCGGACAGGTCCGTTCGTCGGTCGCAAAGTGCGGGACGTCGTGTCGATGCGTGTTAGAGAGCTTTGCGGGTCTGGGGAGCCAGGTCGTCGACCACCCGGGCCACCGCTTCGACCAACGCTCTGCCTGTGGGAGTGCCGGTCACAGTCCACACTTCCCGGTCTTCCTCCTCGACACCGGTGACGCCGCTGACGCCGCTCAGCTCTTCTGCGATCCGGCGGCGCAGTTCGGATTCGAGAGGGTCCGTGCGGATGAACTCCATGACCCAGGCGCTGACGCTCCACAAAGGCCCGGCTCGAAGCCTGGAGGCCGAGACGGCGCGCAGGTCCGGCTCATCGGTCTTGCGTATCCACTCTTCGGCTATTCCGGAGTCGAGCGGCTGAACCTGCTGGACGTCATCACTCACGCGACGAGGTTAGTGCGGATCAAGTCGCCCTTCAGTCCTTTGTCGGGGTCGCCGTAGTACACAGCGCCCGCGCCCAGGCGTAGGGGAGGTCGGCCTTGAACGGCAAGTGACACGGTCGGGCTGACCCCGTCGCCGTCGCGGCGGTGAATGCCCGCCGCTCAATCGCGCAGTCGGGCGTTGAGTCGTGCGGCCTGTCGCGTGAGGTGGTCGCGTTCGGGGAGGTTGGGCGCTGACCGGGCGGCCTGGGCGTAGAGCCGTGCCGCGGCGACCGGGTCGCCGTCACGCTCGCGCAGGTACGCCTCGGCGGCGGTGTGGCGCGGCAGGGCGGGGTCGAGCTCGGCCAGGGCGGCCAGGCCGGCCCGCGGGCCATCGGCCTCGCCGACCGCGACGGCCCTGTTGAGACGGGCGACCGGGTTGCCGGTGAGGCGCACCAGTTCGTCGTACCACTCGACGATCTGCACCCAGTCGGTCTCGGCGGCCGTTCGGGCGTCGGCGTGGAGCGCCGCGATGGCCGCCTGGGCCTGGAACTCGCCCAGGCGGTCGCGGACGAGGGCCGCCTGGAGCACGTCGACGCCCTCGGCGATCATGTGGGTGTTCCACAGGCTGCGGTCCTGCTCGGCGAGGGGCACGAGCCTGCCGTCGGGGCCGGTCCGTGCCGGGCGCCGGGCGTGGTGCAGCAGCATGAGCGCGAGCAGGCCCGCGACCTCCTCGTGGTCGGTCATGGCGGCCAGTTGGCGGGTGAGCCGGATCGCCTCGGCGGCGAGGTCGACGTCGCCGGAGTAGCCCTCGTTGAAGACCAGGTAGAGCACGCGCAGCACAGTGGCGACGTCACCGTGCCGGTTGAGCCGGACGCCTGAGACGGTCCGCTTCGCCCTGCTGATCCGCTGGGCCATGGTCGCCTCCGGCACGAGGTAGGCCTGGGCGATCTGGCGTGTGGTCAGGCCGCCGACCGCGCGCAGCGTGAGTGCGACGGCCGAGGCCGGCGTCAGGGATGGGTGCGCGCACAGGAAGTACAGCTGGAGCGTCTCGTCGGCCGCCTTGCCTGGGACGGGCACGGACTCGGTATCGACGCGCTCCTCGCGGTGCCGCCTGGAGGTGTCGGCTCGGGCGGCGTCGAGGAACTTGCGCCAGGCCACGGTGACCAGCCAGCCCTTGGGGTCCTGCGGCGGGTCGTCCGGCCACACGCGCACGGCCTCGACCAGAGCGTCCTGCACGGCGTCCTCGGCCGCCGCGAAGTCGGCTCCGCGACGGACGAGGACACCGATCACCGCGGGTACCAGCTCCCGCAGCAGTGACTCGTTCACTCGGTCTCCGCGGGCTGCCCGCCCAGGAAGGGGCGCACCTCGAGCCACTCGTGGATCGGCTTCCCACCCGCACCCGGAGCCGCGGACAGCTCGCCGGCCAGCTCGAGCGCCCGCTCGTAGGTGTCGACGTCGATCACTATCCAGCCGGCGATCAGGTCCTTGGTCTCCGCGAACGGGCCGTCGGTGACCGGCGGCCGGCCCTCGCCGTCGGAGCGGACGAACGTGCCCTCCGGGGAGAGCCCCTGGGAGTCGACGAACTCGCCGGTTCCTTCGAGCCGGGCGATGAAGTCCTGCATGTACTGCACGTGGGCCGAAACCTCCTCCGGCGCCCACTGCTCCATCGGCACGTCGTTGACCGGTGCCGGCGCGCCGCGGTAGTGCTTGAGCAGCAGGTACTTGGCCATCATGTTCTCCTCGTTGTCGTCCGGAGCCATTGTGGCCGCGTTCACCGCCGGATACGGAACCGCACGCCGATTCTCGACTCCCCACCGCGCCCTTCCTGGTGGATCTTGTGGGGGCCGCGATGTTCGCTCGGATCGGTGCGGCTCAGGCGCGGCTGTGGAGCCGGTAGACCAGGTGGGTTACGCCGCGGCCCTGGACGACGTCTGGGTCGTCCAGGACGAGGGGGACGTCGGTCACGGCGTTGAAGAACGGCGTGCCGCCGCCGAGCAGCACGGGCACCAGATCGACCCAGAACTCGTCGATCAGGCCTGCTGCCAGGGCCTGGCGTGCCATGTCGCCGGCGGCTACACCGACTGCCTTGCCTCCTGCCACCTCCGCCGCCTGCCGGACGGCGCTCTCGACCCCGTCGGTGACGAAGGTGAAGCCCTGGTGCGGCCAGGCGTCGGGTGCCGTGTGAGTGACCACGAAAACCGGCCCGCCGAACGGGTGGCTGCCGCCCCAGCCTTGCGTCAGGTCGAACAGCTTGCGGCCGACCACCAGCGCTCCGGTGCCGTCCACCAGCCTTCGCAGGTGCTCGCCGGTCTGCGGGGTGACCTTGAATGCCATGTCGGGGCGGGCGGTGGCGACCTCGACGTCCCCTGTCCGGTGCCAGCCGAAGAGGTGCTCGAACCCGCTCTCACCCGGCCCGGAGATGTAGCCGTCCAGGGACATCGACGCCGATGTGATGACCTTCGTCATGGTTCGCTCCAAGCTCTCCGTGGTCGGTGGCACAGGCTTGGACCTGCGACCTCGGGAGAACTCATCGCCCGCCGTGACCACTGGGTGCTCCACCATGGCCGCTGGGAGCGGCGTTGTGGTGAGCCTGGAGGTCAGAGGCCGGTTTCGAGGGTCTCGAAACCGGTCTCTGGGGCGTCGGCGCGCCACGGTCCCGTGCCGGTGAGCGGGCTTGCCGCTGCCGGATCCGGGTTCTCAGGCGGGCTGCGGTGCGCGCGCGGCCTTGACGGCCTCGCGCAGGTGCTCCTCCTGCTCGGGGGACAGCGAGGTCTGGATGAGCCTGCCGCCCAGCGGCGCCATCTCCGGAACGGCCTTCTCGGGATTGCGCTTGTCGATCAGGACGAACACGGCCGCGGCGCCGGGCGGCAGCTGCTCGGCGAGGTTGCGCATGAAGGCGTCGTCGATGCCGGAGTCGGCCGCGGAGCCCATGGCGGCGCCGGTGGCTCCGCCGATGGCCATGCCGAGCAGCGGCATGAAGAAGATGAGCCCGATCAGCCCGCCCCACGCGGCGCCGCCGAGCGCGCCGCCCGCGACGAGGTTGCGTGCCTGATGGAGCTTGATCTTGCCGTCCTGCTTGCGCTCGACGATGACGACGTCCGCCAGCTCGATGATGTGCTCCTTGTGCAGCTGGACGAGCTTCTCGCGCGCCTGCTCGGCGTGCGGCAGGTCGTCGTAGGCGACGGCGATCAGGTCGCTCATGGTTCCCCCGTTGTCTCTCCTGCTACCGGGCACAGGAGGGTGCGTGGTCGCTGTGTGCGGCGTTCCCGGCGTGCCGATCACCCGCGCGATCTGTCGGGATGCCCTGAAGGTCCCCAATGGGTGGTCTGCCGCAAACCACGGGCGATGGTCTCTTGGACCGGGACAGGGCAAAACGTGGGTTCCGATTGGCGAAAGCCGGCGGCGCATGAGGGCCGAACGCGGCGGAGAGCCGGGGGCGCAGGGACGGAATGACGTGCGGGCTGCGCGCAGCGGTTTCCGCTCGACGGGGGCAAGCGCGCTGAGGCGGCGGCTTAGGCTTCTCTCTGCTTTGGCGGCGTTTGAGATCGGGCCTTGGCCTATGCAGCTCCGGAGACGGTTATCCAGAAAAGGAGGGCAGTTCTCCACAGGTTGTGGATAACTGGGAGGTTGGTGATGCGGATGAGGGCGGTGTCCACCTCGAACCCTGCCACATTGCCGCGCCGGAGCAGCGATCACGGGGGCTGAGTCGTGGCGTGCGGCGGCGCACAAGCATGTAGGGGCAGGTCACCTGAGCTCTCTGCTGAGGATCAGGTCGAACTCGGCATGGCGGAACGGAGCTTGGACGCCGTTCCGGGCGGCCGTCTCCGCGTCGTTCGACTCGGTGAAATCGACGATGAGACTTTGCTTGACCGCGAAGACCGCGTCCGAGTCCAGGTAGGGACTGCCTGCCACGAAGACGTGGGTGGTCAGTGGGGCATGGCCGTCCGCCCGGAGGATGAAATGGATGTGCGCCGGCCGGTAGGGATGACGTCCGGTGGCCTCCAGGAACCGCCCGATCGGTCCGTCCGTCGGGATCGGGTAATGGCTGGGCAGGACGGTCCGGAATCGGAACCGTCCTTCGGGGTCGGTGTGGAAAAGGCCGCGCCCGTTGCCGGAAGGTTGGACCCCGGGCTGCTGGACGTCGTAGAAGCCCTTCTCGTTGCACTGCCAGACGTCCACCTCCGCGTCAGGAAGGGGCGTGCCGTCGCCACTCAGGACACGACCGGTGACCAGGCACGGTTGTGCCTCTCCGATCAGGTCGATGCTGTCGCCGAGCTCGCGTCGGGGTGACTCGACCATGTGGAACGGGCCCAGGACAGTGCTCTCCGTGCCGTCCTGCTGCTCGTTCAGGGTCTCCACCAGCATGGAGACGCCCAGGACGTCCGACAGCAGGACGAACTCCTGTCGCGTGTCGGTGCAGGTCTGGCCGACCGCGGTGAGGAAACTGATCGCCTGCTCCCATTCGCGGATCGACGGCCGCACCTCACCGACGAACGCGTGCAGGTGGCGGGTGAGCGCATCCAGGAGTTCGCGGAGTCGCGGGTCGGGAGTGTCGCGGAAACTGTCCTGGACGGCCCGCGTCGCAGTGTGCTCGTTGAAGTCCACGAATGCCTCCCTTTCCACAGCCTGTGGAAAACTCTGGCGATGGGGGACGTCCCCCGGTCTCAGGAGTGGTGCCCGCCGGATGGTGAAACCGATCTCCCGGCCTCTCCGCCCCTGTCGCGCGCCACGAAGATCGTCCTCAGTGCGGTGGCGATCGCCGCGCTGATGATCGCGATGACGCACATCCTCCCTCACCTCCCCGGTTCGCGCGCTCGAACGGTGGGCCCCGCCGGCCGGGCAACCGGTCGGGCGAACTAATCAAACTTGACTAATCCGTTCGCCCTTCCTACGCTCCGACCATGGGTGAGAAGGCGATTCCGATCTTTCCGTGCCGGTCGATAGAGCTGACCTGGGACTTCTACCGGGCGCTCGGTTTCGAGCAGACCACCTGGCAGACGCGTCCCAACCCCTACCTCGCGGTCCGGCGCGGCGACGCCGAGTTGCAGTTCTTCGGGTGGAAGAAACATGATCCGGCCGCGTCCATGAACATGTGCTACATCACCACGACGCAGGTGGACGCCCTGTATGAGGCGTTTCGCGGCGGGCTCCGCGAGGCCCTCGGCCGGGTCCCGACCCGGGGGCTTCCTCGGCTGAGCGCGGTGCGGGACATGTCGTACGGCGTCCGGCAGTTCCTGCTCAGCGACCCGGACGGGCTCCAGCTCCGCATCGGCCAGGCCATCTCGGACGACACGCGGCACGCGCCCATCCCGGAGGAGAAGGTGGCCCGGGCCTTCCACATGGCCGCGCTCCTGGGCGAGTCGAAGGGGGACCATCGCGCCGCTGCCCGGATCCTCGATCGGCTGCTGCGTTCCGGTGAGGCGCTGTCCCCGTCCGAGCGCCTGAAGGCGCTGGTCCTGCGCGCCGACGCAGCAGCCCACCTGGAGGAATGGCCTCGCGTCCGCGCCCTTGCGGCCGAGGCCCGCGAGATCGAGCTGCCCGACTCGTCCGAACTGGGCGATGACCTCGGCCGCCTGGCCGACCTGGAGGCCGCGGTCCCCGTCGAGGGTCCGGCTTCACCGACCGGAGGCACGCTCTGACCGGGCCCGTGCCAGGTGAAAGCCCCAGGTGCCGGACCATCGACGCTGATCGTCCCGCGTCGATCGCCGGGCCGGCCGCCGGTGTGGGGCCGGGATGACGATCAGGTCTGATGGAGTGCGCTTCTGGGGACACGGTTGGGGATTCCTGTGGGCGACGTTGTCCACCGGTGCGGTGAGGTTGTGGAGGGAATTCGCCCACAGGGTGTGAACGGGGTGTGGAGAACCTCAGCGCAGAGTGGGTTCTCCTGCTGGTCAGCGGCTTTTCCACGACGTGGACAAGTGAGCGCGCGGGTTGGGGGTGGGCTGGGGAAGAATGTGGACGCGGAGCCGCGCGGCCGTACCCAGGTTGTGCACGAGGGTTATCCACAGGTTGTGGATTCTGTGGACGGACGGGTCACCTCGGTCATGATGGGGAAGGCGGCGGCCGACGTGCCGTCCAGACCGTGGAAAGCCCGGCTGTTCTGGGGATCCGTCTGTGGACGCGACGCCGGAACGCCCTGCTGTGACGAGGGTGGAGGTGTGCGTAACGATGACCCACAACCTGTGGATAACGACCCCTGGAGCTTCTCGACTAATGCGGCACCTCGCCTGATAGGGCACGGCATGCGTGGCGGCTCCTGCGCCGGTGAGCACCGCCGGTTCTGACAGGTCGGCGAGCACGTCGGCGGCGTGTTCAAGAAAAGAACGGCCCTCGCACGGGAGTACGAGGGCCGGTTGTAGGAGGCGGTGCCGGTGGATGGCTCCGCCGGGTGGGGGTGCCTACGCCGCGACTGCGGTCACGACGGAAGCGATGAAGATCCACCACCAGTGCCACGCCTGGTCGAGGGCGTACCGCCCCGTTCCCAGCACGCGGTTGTCGTCCTTGCCGTCACGCGGGGCGCCCAGCCTGTAGAAGGACCCCACGGCCTCTCCCTTGAGCCCCTGGAGCCTGTCGACGAGCTCGGCCAGGCGCTGCAGGGTGATCCGACGGTCGGCCCAGTAATGGGTGCCCGCCGAGATCAGCTGTCCGAGGGTGAAGCTGAGCAGCGAGATCCGCAGGTCGAAGAGCGCCCACATCATGCCGACGGTCAGCGACGTGCAAACGGTGTAGGACACAACGTGCCGCAGGCATGCCAGGCGCCCCTTCCACAGGTGGGCGCCGTGCAGACCCTTGTCTCGATCCTGGGCCTGGGTCTGGACCCAGTGGTCCCCGACGTTGTGCGCGATGAGCATCGAAGCCAGCACGACCACGAAGGTCACGGCGGCGACGATCTTGTCCGGAGACATGTTCACCTCACGGTGTTTCGATTACCGGCCAGGGAAGGACCCGGGCAGCCGGCTCTGAGCGCCGGATGATCAATACCGTTTCACGGGCGGTGCCGGGCTTGCGGCCATTCGTGATCATCGCGCGACGGGGTCGTCGGAGCTGGGCCGCGAACGTGAGCCGGGACGGGGCGGGTACGTCGGACGGGAGCCCGGACGGCTGAAGGTGCGGGGTCGGCGCGTCGTCGCCCGAAGGAGCTCCGAGGAAGTCGGCGCCTGGTCGATGCCCGCGTCGCAGGAGCCGACGAAGTCAAGATCACCAGATGGGCCGACGGTGCTCGTGGGGCCGCCGAGTGTGATCGGGATGAGGTCGGGGGTGATTTCTGTTGGTCTGTTCATGACTCGCGTGACTCGGCCCGGCGCCACGGAGGCGAGCGGCGCGCCACGCCCGGCGGCACGGCGGATTCCGCGCCCCGATCGGCCCGGAGGCAAGGCCGGGCCGCGCGGGAAGGGCTCTCCGACCTGCGAACATTTGTTCGAACGCGTGCTACCCTCCCCGCATGGGGCAGTTGCTGAACGAGCCGATCCGAGCCGAGCACGACCCGGCGGGACGGCTCACCGCGTACGAGTGGCGGGGGACGCGCTACGCGGTGGACGCGGTGCTGAAGACCTACGGATCGGCCCAGGAGGGCAGGGTCTACCGGTTCCGGGTCACCGGCGCGGAGGGCGTGGCCGTCGTGGAGCTCGGCCGTGACGAGGACCGCTGGCGGCTCCGGCACGTCTTCTCGGCCTGATCGGCGTCCGGACGGCGGGGTCCCCGTCGACGCCCGGGGAGTCGACCGGACACTGTGGACGCGGGTGGGCGGCATCCAGGGTGCGCCACTCGATCTGCTGACGGCCCGCATCGGCCGCAGGCACTACGCGCCGCACACCCACGACGAGTACGCCATCGGCGTCACCGTCGACGGCACGGAGACGATGCTCTACCGGGGCGAGAGGATCTACTCGGCGGCCGGCAGCGTCGTCGTGGTCGAGCCGGGCGAGGCGCACACCGGCGGTCCGGCGCGTCCGGAGGGCTTCGCGTACCTGTGCCTCTACCCCGCCGCCGAACTGCTGGGCGCGGCGACGACCGCGGAGCCCGGTCCGGTCGCGGCCGCACCGCACTTCGCGAACCCGATCATCGACGACCGGGGCCTCGGTGAGGCGCTGCGCCTCGCCCACCATGCCCTGAGGCTCGGCGCCGACCCGCTTGAGGGCGAGTCGCGGCTGCTCGGCGTGCTGGGCGGGCTCGTCCGGCGTCATGCGGCGTCCGGCCCGAAAGCTGTCCCGGCACCCCACAGGGCCGAAGCCGGACGTATCGCGAGGACGGTCGCGACCCGCCTGTCCGACGAACTGATCGCTCCGCCGACGCTCGCCGAAGTCGCCACCGACCTCGGGCTGTCGCGCTACCAGCTGCTGCGCGCCTTCCGGGAAGCGATGGGCATGCCGCCGTACGCGTGGCTCGCCCAGCACCGGGTGGCCCGCGCCCGGGCGCTGCTGGACGCGGGACACCGTCCGGCCGAGGCGGCGACGCTCGTCGGGTTCGCCGACCAGGCGCATCTCACCCGATGGTTCCGCCGCGTGCTGGGCGTCACCCCGGGCGTTTACCGCAACAGCGTTCAAGACAGCACATCTCGCCGACCCTCATTCTGAACGTCGTCCGGGCGGACCCCGGGGTGCCGGGGGCCGATCGCGAACGCGCCCGCCCCACGAAGTCCTGGGGGCGGGAGGCGGCCCGGGCGGGACGGTCGAGAACGGAGGTCGGGTTGAGTCGCCGCGGCTGGATGCTGTTCGCGCTGATGAGCGTGCTGTGGGGCATCCCCTATTTGTTGATCAAGGTGGCGGTCGAGAACGTCTCGGTCCCCATGGTGGTGTTCACCCGCACCGCGCTGGGCGCGCTCATCCTGCTGCCGCTGGCGCTCAGGACCGGGCGGCTGGACGCGGTCCGCCGCCACTGGCGCCCGCTCCTGGCGTTCACCGCGGTGGAGATCCTCGGTCCGTGGGCGCTGCTGTCGGACGCCGAGAACCGGCTGACCAGCTCCATGACGGGGCTGCTCATCGCCGCCGTCCCCATCATCGGCGTGGTGCTCGCCCGGCTCACCGGGGACGCCGAGCGGCTCGGGCCCCTCCGGTGGGCGGGACTGCTGGTCGGCCTGGCCGGTGTCGGCGTGCTCGCCGGGCCGCACCTCGGCGGCGGCAGCGCGTGGGCGATCGGCGAGGTCATGCTGGTCGCGGTCGGGTACGCGATCGCTCCGATGATCGCCACCCGGCGCCTCCAGGACCTCCCGAGCCTGCACCTGGCCGCGGTCTCGCTGACGATCGCCGCGCTCGCCTACACCGGCCCGGCCATCGCCACCTGGCCGAGCGCCATGCCGGGCGGCCGCGTCCTCGCGGCGCTCATCGCCCTCGGCCTGGTCTGCACGGCGCTGGCGTTCATCGTGTTCTTCGAGCTCATCCGGGAGGTCGGCACCTCCCGGGGCATGGTGTTCACCTACGTGAACCCGGCCGTGGCGGTCGTGGCCGGCGTCGTGTTCCTCAGTGAGCCCCTCACCGGGACGATCATCGCGTCCTTCGTGCTGATCCTCGGCGGCTCCGTCCTCGCCACCGCGCGCCGGTCCCCGGCGCCCGCCCCCGCACCCCTGCCGGACGACGGCGCCACCGCCCACGCCCCCGAACCCGCCGCGAAGCCCGCCCCGGAGCCCGCCCCCGAACACTGACCCCACCCGAACACCGGCCCGCCCGCCTGGGCCGGCGTCTACGACTGGACAGTAGGGCGGCGCTGGAGTTGCGGTGAGGGATTGGCGTTGGAGTCAGCGGAGGGTGGCGATGAACTTGCCGGGCTTGCTGAGGTTCCCCGCCGGGTCGATCGCACGGTACTCGATGGTGTGGCGGCCCTTCCCGAGCTTGCCGTAGGTGAGGCTGTCGATGACCGTGCCGTTCTCGGTGAACAGCCAGGGAGCGGACGAGTCGGTCGGCCAGCCGAAGTAGTTGAACCAGCCGTCGCCGTCCACGCGGAACTCGGAGACGACCACGCCAGGACGGTCGTCCGCGCCGGTGAGCCGCATGGTGAAGGGGCCGTCGAAGACGTACTCGGGCGTCCGCCCAGAACGAACCTGGCTCTGTGCCGCCTTGGACAGTTCGTACGCCACTGTCGGCGCCTGAGCGTCGATCGTCCATGTGCGGCTGTGGGAGCCGACGTGTGCGATGAGCGTGTGCGTGCCCTTCGCCAAGCGGAACCGTCCGAGATCGATGTCTCGGCCGCCGCCGCGTACCCGGCGCCCGTCCAATACCCAGTTCACCTTGGGCACCCTCTGCACCGGGTGGGTCGTCTCCACGTAGACGACGGAATCGCCTCCCACGGGCTTGTCAGTGGGTGTGGACGAGTTGAAGTCGACTGGCACGTTTTCAGCTGGAGTGGTCACGCCCGTGTCGACCGTCCATGTACGCACCTGCGTGAGTGCGGCGGATGACCGGATGCTCGGGTCCCGGACGAACCCGGTGGGGTCGGTGACCGTGGCCTCGACCGTGTGCGTGCCCTTCCTCAGGTGCAGGCTGGACAGGTCGAGGTTCGCGCCCCGCCCGACGGTCTTCCCATCGACCGTCCAATCAACGGACAACGGGTGACCGGTCGGATGCATCGTTTCGACCCACAGCACACGGTCGTCCCCCACCGGGGCGTTCGTGGGCGTGTTCGCCTGGACGAGGTTGACTTTGCCCGAGATCCGCTGGGTCATCCGTTCACGCGCGACCTGGTCGTAGTAGTAGCCGAGCGTTTTCATCATGGAGTGCTGGCTCGGCCTCCACACGCCCTTACTGGAGTAGAGGCCACCCTCGTAGCGTCCGATGGTGCCCCCGGCCTCGCTCCGTTCACCGAGCCACCGCCACCACTTCTGCTTCTGCGCCTGCATCTCCTCCTCGGACAGAAGCGTGTGGTGGATGGAGCCCGGCTCCGGACCGGTGTACGTCCCACCAGGGACGCCCCGCTGGTAGTAGTCGTACTCGTCGTCCAGCCCACCCAGCGAGTGGCCGAGCTCGTGCGGCGCGATGAGAGCCGACAAGGCGTTCCCACCGGACGCCGTCGCATAGGCGCCGCCTGCACCGCCGTAGGTGTCGCTGTTGGCGAGCGCGAGGATCTGACGATTTCCTACAGTCGTGCCTTGGACGAGGTCCGCGTAGGTCTTGGCGGCCGCAGAGTCCATGACGAGAAGACGCTGAATGCCGTCCTCTCTACAGCCGCTCCAGAAGGCCATGCCCAACGGCGTCTCGCGACGAGGCGAGGACAGCGCCGGGTCACAGCTCACGCCGGACTCGCCGGACGGAGTCTCCACCGCGTACACGTTGATGTAGCTGCGGTACGACTTGAACGGCTCGATCGTCCACAGGTCGTTGAGGTGTTTGGCGAGGTGTGCGCGGAACTTCGGCATGTCCGCAGCCGTGTAGCCGTCGCCCAGCACGACCAGGTTGAAGCGCTTCGCGGGATCGCCGGTGATCTGCACCGGCACCACGGTCGCGTCCGCGGGTCCGGCCGCCCGCGCGGGCACCGACACCAGCGACAGGACGGCGGCGGCCGCCGTCCCGATCACGATCTTCCTGCCCGTCCACATGCGCAGACCCTCCTCGCGCGGGGGCGCGCGGCAGGCGGGATGCGGCCCGGGCGCTGCGCCGGCTTCTCCCGCTGATCAAGCGGGCTCGCCCGGATTATCGCCGGTAGATCCCGATTTGTCGCTACCGCTTGCCGCGCTGTCCGTCCGCGAGGCCCTGCGAGATCCGGTGCCCGCCCGCGCGCCGCTGCACGGCCGCCGACAGGACGGGCGCGACCCCGCCGATCCGCGCGCCGATCCTCAGCCCGAGCGGCGCCACGTCGATCTCCGCGATGTCGCGCTCGACGGCCCGGACGGTCGCCCGCGCCACATCCCGGGGCGACCGCGTCCCGACCCCCTTGGGCAGGGTCACGCCGGCCTCGGCGAACATGCCCGCGTCCCGGATGAAGCCGGGGAAGACGGTCGAGACGCCGACGCCGTGCGGACGCAGGTCCTCGCGCAGCGCCAGGGCGAATCCCCGCATACCGAACTTCGTCGCGTTGTAGAGGGACGCGTGCCCGGACGCCGTCTTCCCGGACAGCGACGATACGAAGACCAGGTGGCCGCGGCCACGATCGGCCATCTGCGCGGCGGCGAGCTTCGCCATCACGATCGGCGCCCGCAGGTTCACGTCCATCGCCCGGTCGATCTCCTCGATCGAGTACTCGGAGAGCAGTCCGGACGCAGGCAGCGCCGCGTTCGCGACCAGCACGTCCACCCGGCCCGCCTCGTCCAGGAGGTTCTCGGCCGTCGCACGATCCGCCAGGTCGGCGACGATGGCGCGGCCGCCGAGCCGCTCGGCCAGCGGTTCCAGGACGTCGGCCCGGCGCCCCGTCAGCACCAGCCGGGCGCCGCGAGCGGCGAGGGCCCTCGCCAGCGCCTGGCCGATCCCGCCGGTCGCTCCGGTCAGCAGGACGTTCGCTCCGCGCAGATCCATGCCGCGATGATGGCGGATCACATTCCGATGCGCCACAGCAGCAGGATGATCGACGAGAGCACCAGCCCGGCGGTGCCGAGCGGCACGTCGCCCAACGCGATCACCGCCGCGCACGCCGTGGCGGTCAGCCCCGCGACCAGCACCAGTCCGCGGCCCTCGGACGGACGCTCGTCCGGTACGTCCGGCTCCAGCTCGCGCTCCCAGCGCCGGAAGTCGTCTTCTGCCATCGGCACTCCCGAAGGTCGTCCACCCGGATTATGCGACCGTTCCGGTGTTCCGACGAGAGGGTGAAATGCGAGGCTTCTTTGAATGTGTCGTCCGGTGAGGGGCCCTTCGGTGCTGATCGCCCGGCCGCGGTTGCTAGGCTGCGGAGAGCCTGGGGGAAGCAGACACTGATGAGCCGTTCCCGGGTTCTGACTTGATGGTCGAAGGTGAAGGGGTCCCACCGTGAAGAAGCTGCTCGTCCTCGCCGTCGTCGCACTCGGTGGCTTCGCCGTCTGGCGCAAGCTCCAGCAGGACCGCGCCGAGCTGGACCTGTGGACCGAGGCCACGTCGTCCGACAACTGACACGCCGGCGACAGGCCCCGGCGTGAACGAAGCAGATCCGATCACCGTCGCCTGCCTCGATCTCGCCGGGACCACCGTCGCGGACGGCGACACCGTCGAGTCCGCCTTCGCCGAGGCGATCGCCACTCTGGGGATCGTCTCCGGCACGGCGTCCTACGGCCGTGCCCTCGCCCGCTTCCGTGACGCGCGCGGCGGATCGAAGATCGGCATCTTCCGCTCGCTCTTCGACGAGCCTCGCGCCCAGGCCGCGCACCTGGCGTTCGAGCGGTCCTATCACGACCTCATCGACCGGCGCGGCCTCACACCCGTACCCGGCGCCGACGACGCCCTCACGCGGCTGCGCGGCGCCGGTGTCCGCGTGTGCCTGCTCACCGGTTTCGGCCGCGGCACGCAGGCCCGCGTCCTCGACACCCTCGGCTGGTGGGACCGCGCCGACCTGACCCTCTGCCCCGAGGACGTCCCGCGCGGCCGACCGTGGCCCGACCTCGTCCTGACCGCGGCCCTGCGCCTCGGCGTGGACGACGTCCGCCACATCGCCGTCTGCGGTGACACGGCAGGCGACATGCTCTGCGGCCGCCGCTCCGGCGCGTCCATCGTCGCCGGCGTCCTCACCGGCGCCGACGACCACGACCGCCTCCTCGCCGCCGGCGCCACCCACGTCCTCCCCACCGTCGCCGCCCTCCCCGACCTCATCCTCCGCACCCCCGCGAACGCGTAGACCCGGCCTCATCAAGGACGAGTTCCCCGCGCCGAGCGCGGCCTGCCTGCGCTGAATGATGCCCGGACCGGTCACGAGGCGCCGGTGATCTCAACGACTCGGAGGCAGAGGTTCAGCTCAGCGCCGGGCGTACGGTCTTGGCGATGAGTTCCAGCTGGTCCAGCTGGGCGTCGAGGGACGGCGCGGCGATGCGGCAGACGAGGTGTCCCGCGCCGGCGTCGGTGTAGCGGGCCAGCACGGCGGCCACTTGCTCGGCCGGGCCGGCGACGATCGCCTGGATGCTCCGCACCGTCTCGTATGGCAGGCCGTAGGTCGATCGGCAGTACGAGTCGAGCCGCCGTTCCACGTCTTCGGCGTCGTCGCTGATCAACACCGTGACGAACAGCGCCGGGGTGACCGCGTCCTCGGGACGTCCCGCAGACGCCGCCGCCGACCGCACCGTCGCGAGGCCCGCTCGGTAGTCGGCAGGGTCGGGCGGGTAGGGCAACCATCCGTCGTAGAGCCGCCCGGCGCGCTCCAACGCCGACGGGCTCGCCCCGCCCAGCCAGATCGGGGGCCCGCCGGGCCGGTAGGAGGGCGTGGACTCAGGCAGTTCGTCGAAGCGCAGCACCTTGCCCTGGAAGGCACGCTCGCCCGCCCACAGCGCCCGCCACAGGGCCACCGTGTCGTGCAGCCGTCCGAAACGGCGCTCCCACGGCACCCCGGACACCGCGTACTCGGTCTCCGACCTGCCGGGAAAGCCCGCACCCACGGTGACGATCAGGCGTCCCGCCGACAGGTGGTCGATGGAGGCGAGCGCCTGGGCCGCCGTCACCGGACGGCGGAAGGCGGGCAGGAGGGCGGCCGTCCCCAGCGTGACCCGTTCGGTCGCCGACGAGAGGGCGGCGAGCATGGCCAGCGGTTCGATCCGCGGGCCGAGCAGGGTGTCGTTGGCCCATACCGAGTCGTAGCCGAGGTGCTCGGCCCGGACGGTGAAGTCGACCAACCGGCGGGCGTCGTCCCACTGACCCCGGTTGGTGGGGAGCAAGATCCCGAATCTCGTGTCCATGCGAGGATCGTGGCCCCGACCAGGAATGACGACAATTCCCTCGAAGGTATGAAGCGCTCGGCACGGTGGACGAGTGGAGTTCTCCCAGCCCCTGCACCCGGCCAGGCGCCGCAGCCCGCTCGACCTAGCGCTGTGCGCTGGATCGACATAACGCCACCTCAGCTTCATGGAGAGCCCGTCGCTCCCGCCATGGCCCGCGAATCATGAACCTGGACCAGTGGGCGCACCACATCCTCGACCGCATGCCGCAGAACGACCTGCACGAGGAACAGGCAGGCTACGTCGCACAAACTGCGCCGCCCTCCGGCCACGTGGGCTGCGCCGTCGCCTTGCGGCCGCGCCCACCACGCGACGAACTACACCCGCCAAGGCCTCACCGGGCGCCATGCCTGGAAAGCTTGCGCTCCACCCACGGTGTACGATCGTCACCGGTCACGCCGACCGGCCGTCACCACAGGTCAGGCAATGGACCAGGGGCCTTAGCTCAGTTGGTAGAGCACCGGCTTTGCAAGCCGGGTGTCAGGGGTTCGAATCCCCTAGGCTCCACACACCAGAAAGCCCAGGTCGGACGGCATGTTTCCACCTGGGCTCTCGTCTCTCACGACCGCTTTTTTGCTTCCGTGCCCGTTGCGTGCCCGATCGCTTCGCCTTCTTGAGTTCAGCCTTGGCCATCGCACCCAAGAAGAACCCCGGCCGGTGCGGCCGGGGTTCGTGTGCTGGAAGTCGGTCCTGGAGAAGGATCTCGTGAGAACCGGCTCAGGCCGATCAGAGCGGGAGCTTGATCTTGCTGACTTCCGCTTCGAGCTCCGCGAGGTACTTGGCCGCCGTCGTGACGAACTGGAAGGCGCCCGCGAGCTCCTCGTCGGAGAGCTTGCTGTAGTCGCTCGGGGCAGCGGCGCCGAGCTCCGCGAAGACCCCGGCGATGGCCTGGAACTTGTTGGCCGCGCCCTGGGCGGACTCCGGGATCAGGGCCAGGGTGATCTGCCGAATCTGCTCCTCGGCAGCCTGGTTGCCGGCGGCAGCCATCGGGCCCAGAGCAGCGATGAGGTCCAGCTTGTTCTGGATGGACTTCTGCGCGGCATTCAGGGGGGCAGTCATGGTGAGGCTCTTCTTTGGCGAAAACGACACCCGGCAATCGAGCGTCAGTCGTGACCGTCCAACACCGCCAAGGACGCAAGCGATATACCGGTCTTTCGACACAGAGCCGTGTGGCGGCGGCCGCCGCTCTGTCGCCCAGCCGCCGGCGGTCACGGGGTCCGCGCCGCCGCCTCAGAGCTCTCCGCGACCCTCGCGACGGCTTCTCCACGCACTGCGCACCGCTGCCACGATCAAACCGATCCACGTCCCCGCAAGAGCACCCATCAGGCCAGCACCTATCGCACTGTTCCAAGTCCCGAAATTGTTTGTGGACCCCCACAGTGCACCCATCGAGCCACCGGCCATCAGACCCACGAGCGCGCCACGCATGGCATCCCTTCGACAGCTGATGAGGCGCCCAGTCTTCAACCGGTCTCCCGGGAAAGGCAACGCCTCCGGCAAGGGCACTCCTACGGGAAGCCCATCCCGCGCCCGTGACGGTCATTGGTGGTTTGGGGATGCCCGCCGCTCAGCCGAACGTGGTCGCGGCACCGCCTGTGATGGACCACGGTCGGGACGGTAGAACGTGCTCGAACCAGGGCCTGTGCCGCCCCCTGGCCCTGCGGGCCGGATGTTCGAAGTAGGTGGAGCCATTCATTGATGGCGGTGATCTCAAGGACGGCCTGGTGGCGGACGGAGAGCTTGTCGTACCGGGTGGCCACGCGCGGTGGCGCTTGAGGCGGTTGATGCCGCCTTCGACGGCGTGTCGGCGCGGTAGTCGACCGGGTCGAAGGCGGGGGACGGCCGCCAGGGCTGCCCCACTGTCGGCGGTGACCGGCCTGGTCGTCCGGCACCGGGATCGTCGCTGCGATGCCACGTCTGCGCAAGTGGGCACGGACCGCCCGGGAGGAGTAGGCCTTATCGGCCCGGAGGCGATCGGGTCGGGTTCGAGGACGGCCGCGCCCCTGCCGGCAACGCGGACGCCGGCCATCACGGCCTCATTCTTCTTGGTCGATGAACCGTCTACCAGAGACCTCACTGCTTAGAGATCGCTACGCACCGTCACACACTCCAGGCCTCGAAGCAGGCCCTAGTGGACCTGGCCGCGGAACCAGTCTTGGAAGGTGAGCAAGCCAGGGAAGCGGTCGCGCAGTTTGGCGAGGTCCGCCTGGTAGCCGCTCTCGGCGAACCACTCGAACATCCTGCCCTCGACCGGCAGGGCGACGAGGCGCGTTGGCACTCCGGTGACCTTCTCGTAGATTGCGGCCACCTCGGAGAAGGTCAGCTCGTCGCCGGCGATCTCGAGTTCCACACCCAGGTAGTCGTCCCGGTGGTCGATGACGTGCGCGGCGATGCGGCCGATATCGTCGGTGGCGATCAGCTGCATCGGCCGGTCGGGGAGCACCGGGAGCTCCATCACCCTTTCGCCCGCGGCGTCGGCGTAGTGCAGCAGGTTGTCCATGAAGAACACCGGCCGCAGGATGGTCGCGGGCAACCCCAGAGCGCGGATGTAGGACTCGATTGCCGCCTTGCTCTCGAAGTGCTCGATTCCGGTGTGCCGCTCGGCGCCGCCGACCGAGCTGTGAACAAGGTGCCCGACTCCGGTATCCAGGGCGAGGTCGGCGACGAGCATGCCCTGCCGTACCTCGGCTTTGAGGGTTTCCGGCTCGTAGGCCAGGGCTTGCATGCTGAACACGGCATCGACGCCACGCATCGCTCGCTCCAGGGACGCGGGGTCTCCCAGGTCGCCGACCGTGAGTTCGGTGCCGACCAGGCGACGCGCGGCGGGGCTTTCCGGGTCGCGCACCAGGGCGCGAACCTGCCAGCCGCGGCGCAGCAGGTGACGTGCGGTGGCGCCGCCCTGCCGGCCGGTGGCACCGATGACCAGAGCCATACTCATGACGTCACCACCGGGGTGGTCTGCGCCAGCGCGATCCGCCAGGTGCCGACGTCTTTGACCAGCACGAACGTCAGCGCTGCCGTGCGGCCGTCGTTGACATGCTTGATCAGGTCGGCCAGCGCCACGTCCGGGCGCAGGAACGTGACGTCCAGCAGCTCGTTCGTGGTCAGCACGTCCTTCAGCGGGGTGCGCAGCGCCTCGGCCATGACCTTCTTGACCTGCTCGCGGCCGCGCAGTCGGATCCCGGTGAAGTTGACCAGGGACACCTCCTCGGTCAGCAGTCCAGTGAAACCGGCGACGTCGCTCTGCAGCTCTTCGGCGTCGCGGACGACCTGCGCGATCGCCTCGATCTCGGGGTCCATGTCGCATCTCCTCAGCTAGCGGAGCGATCCGCTCCGCGTTGAGACTATGCCGGAGCGATTCGCTCCGCAACTGGTAAGGTCTGTGGCGATGACCACGCGTAGAGACATCGCAGAACGCAACGACCGCGCGCTGCTCCAGGCCGCCCGTGACGTGCTCGCCGAAGACGGCGCGCACGCGTCCGTCGCTGCCATCGCTGCCCGAGCAGGAGTCGGCATCGGCAGCCTCTACCGCCGTTATAAGACGAAGGAGGAGCTGTTCCAGCAGCTCAGCCTGGTGTCCCTCGACCACTGGAACGAGGCGGCCGAGCAGGGCTTGGCCGATCCCGATCCGTGGGCCGGACTGGCGGCATTCGTGCGCTGCTGTGTCGAGTTCGGGCAGGGCTCGCTGGCTCCCATCGCTGGTGCCATCGAGGTGACCCAGGAGATGAGCGCCAGGTCCCGCCGCGGCGACGAGCTGCTCGCTGAGCTGGTACGGCGAGGACACGAGGCCGGCGTCCTGCGCGCCGATGTGACCGTGGTCGATATCTCGCTGCTCATCGAGCAGCTCGGCCGTTCCCCGGTGGTCGATCAGCTTCGCAAGCAAGGCCGGGACGACCTGCTCCGCGCCGCCGCCGAGGCTCGCCGACGGCTGATCGCGATAGCGCTCGACGGATTGCGGCCGGGACATGACCCGTTGCCCGGTTCGCCGCCGGGCGTGGAACTCTTCGCCGGTCGCTGGTCGAGCTAGGACGAGCCGTCCATGGGATGCAAGAGCCCGGATCAGTAAACGGCGCTGATCGAAACAGGCCCTGGTTCGCGCGAATCCTTCTGTCACACCGTCTCATCGCTGACGATCGGCGTCCCGGAAAGTTCTTCGGAGAAATCCGGGAGGCGGTGTCGGATCGGGGCGGTGGTGTTCGTAGCAGGGGTGAGGCCGTCCAGAAGGGGCGGCGTCAAGGCAGAGGGACCGTGACCATGACAGACCTGCCTGCGCGCCGATGCGTTCCTGTGCGGGGGCCAGAGCTACGAGCTGTTCGTCGGCTCGTGGGGGACCCTTCCGGTGCAGGATGCCGCTGCCTGGGAGTCCGTCGTGGAAGCGTTGAACATGGAGGACGATCTGGTCGGTCGCGAGTCGGCTCCAAGGGCGTCATGATCCAGGTCTGCCGGCCGGGCGGACGGCTTGAAGTCCCTGACCACCGAACCACGCAGTCTTGACACACAGGAGATGATCATCAGATGCGGTACCTGGTCTCCGTGATCGATGACAAGAGCAATCCCGGCAGCACCGACAGGCAGCCTGCCATCAGCGCGTTCAACGAGCGACTGATCGCCGAGGGCTACTGGGTGTTCGCGGGCGGACTCGCGGACACCGATGCGGCCACGGTCATCGACAACCGGGGCGAGCAGGCTGTGTTCAGCGACGGGCCCTTCGTGGAGTCGAAGGAGTATCTCGCCGGGGTCTGGGTCTGGGAGGCCCCCGATCTGGACGTGGCGCTCAGGCTCGCCGCGGAGGCGTCGAAGGTCTGCGATCGGAAGATCGAGGTGCGGCCGTTCCAGTGAGCGACGTCGATGAGGCGATCACCCGGGTCCATCAGGACGAGTGGGCGCGGGTGGTCGCCTCCCTGACCAGGCGCTTCGGCGACCTCGACATCGCCGAGGAGGCGGCCGCCGAGGCGTTCGCGACCGCCGTCGAGCGGTGGCCGGCCGATGGTGTGCCCCCCAACCCCGGCGCCTGGCTGACCACCACCGCCAACCGCAAGGCGATCGACCGGATCCGGCGCGAGAGCAAGCGCGACGACAAGCACAAGGAGGCTCGGATGGTGTACGACGACGACCCGCCCGAGCCTCTCGGCGCCATCGACGACGACCGTCTCCGGCTGATCTTCACCTGCTGTCACCCGGCGCTGGCGATGCAGACCCGCGTGGCGCTGACGCTGCGCATGGTCGGCGGCCTGACCGTGCCCGAGATCGCCCGCGCCTTCCTGGCGCAGGAGACCGCCATGGAGCGGCGGATCACCCGCGCGAAGGCCAAGATCAAGGCGGCCGGCATCCCCTATCGGGTGCCGTCCGCGCAGGATCTCCCGGCTCGGGTCTCGGGCGTACTCGCGGTGCTGTACCTGGTGTTCAACGAGGGCTACCTGGCGACCGGCCCCGACACCGATCCGGTACGTCACGGCCTGACCGCCGAGGCGATCCGGCTCACTCGCCTGATCCGCGCGCTCCTGCCGGACGACGGTGAGGCGGCCGGGCTGCTGGCGCTGATGCTCCTCATCGAGGCCCGCCGCACCGCCCGGGTCTCGGCCGGCGGCGAACTGGTCGCCCTCGACGAGCAGGACCGCGGGGCCTGGGACGCGACGCTGATCGCCGAGGGGCACCGGCTGGTGCGCGAGCGACTCGCCGCTGCCGCCGCCGGGGTGGCCCCGGGTCGCTACCAGATCCTCGCGGCGATCAACGCCGTGCACACCTCCGCCCGCGACATCCGCGACACCGACTGGTCGCAGGTCGTCGCCCTCTACGACCAGCTCGTCCGCCTCGACCAGTCGCCGATCATCGTCCTCAACCGGGCCGTCGCGGTCGCCGAGCTCGACGGCCCGGAGGTGGCACTGGCGGCCGTCGACCGTCTTGAGGACGAGCTGGCCGGTTATCACGCCTACCACGCCACCCGCGCCGATCTGCTGCGCCGGCTGGGCCGCAGCCGGCAGTCGCGCGCGGCCTACGACAAGGCCATCGAACTGGCCGGCAACACCGCCGAGACCGCGTACCTGACTCGCCGCCGCGACCAACTGCGGTAGCGCCCTCGAGCGGTGCTACGACGACTCCACCGAGGTCCGGCAAGAAAATCTCGGAGGCGGTGTCGGATCGGGGCGGTGGTGTTCGTAGCAGGGGTGTGAGGCCGCCCATGAGGGGCCGGCCCTGAAGAGCAGGGAACCCCGATCATGAAACTGACGGCCATAGCGCAGGTATCGCGATGACGACCATGACGGAGACCCGTCCGACGTCCTCGCGGTCGATGTGGGCGATCCTCGCGCTGGTGCTGCTCGCCGACGCGCTGGACGTGATCGACGCGACCGTCACCAACATCGCCGCGCCCACCATCGCCATGGAACTCCATGGCGGGCAGGGCCTGATCAAATGGCTGGGCACGGCGTACATGCTCGCCATGGGCGTGCTGCTCATGGTCGGCGGCCGGCTGGGCGACAAGTACGGGCAGCGCAGGCTCTTCCTGATCGGGATGGCCGGCTTCACGGCCGCCTCGGCGGTGGCGGGCCTGTCCCCCGACCCGGCACTGCTGATCGTGGCCCGGGCGACGCAGGGGGCCTTCGGTGCCCTGCTGATCCCGCAGGGCATGGGGATCATGACGAAGACGTTCTCGCGGGAGATGCTGACCAAGGCGTTCGGCCTGTTCGGCCCGCTGCTGGGGGCGGCCACCGTCGGCGGTCCGGTGCTGGCGGGCTTCATCATCGGCGCCGACCTGTTCGGCCTCTCCTGGCGCCCGATCTTTCTGATCAACCTGGTCCTGGGCGTGATCGGTCTGGCGGTGGCCGTCAGGATCCTGCCCCATGACGACGGCGACCACTCCGCGGTCGTCGACGGCTGGGGCTCGGGCCTGCTCGCCGCCGCGATGTTCGGCCTGCTGTACGGCCTGATCGAGGGCTCCACCAACGGGTGGACCACGATCCCGATCGCCGCGATCGTCGCCGGCCTGGCCTTCTTCGCCGCCTTCGCCCACCGCCAGTCGACCGCCGCCGACCCGCTGCTCAAAGCGTCCCTGCTGCGAAACCGAGGCTTCACCTCCGGCCTGCTCGTCGGGCTCACCGTCTTCGCCGCCACGATCGGCCTGGTCTACGTGCTGTCGCTGTTCCTGCAGGAGGGCCTGCACGCATCACCGCGCGACGCGGCGCTGGCCCTGCTGCCGCTGACGCTGGGCATCATCGGCTCCGCGTTCGCCGCCATGGGCGGCCTGGTCGCCAAGCTCGGCCGCATCCTGATCTTCATAGGGCTGGCCATCGTCCTGGCCGGCTGCGGCTGGGTGCTCGCCCTGGTCATCGCCTCGGGCACCGGCCTCGGCCTGTGGTCGCTCACCCCGGCGTTCTTCGTGATCGGCCTCGGACTGGGCTGCTGCTCCAGCACGATCTTCGACGTCGCCATGGGCGACATCAACCCCGACGAGGCCGGCAGCGCCAGCGGCTCGCTGAGCTCGATTCAGCAGCTCGCCGCGGGAATGGGATCGGCCGCAGCCACCTCGATCTTCTTCCAGGCCGCAGACTCGGGCCTCGACCACGCCATGAAGATCAGCCTGATCGTCGTCCTGGGACTGGTCGCCCTCAGCGTCCCGCTCGTCACCCTGATGCCCCGCAGGGCCCCGGAAGAGACCCATTCCTGAGCATGGGCGAGGCGGGCTGTGTTGTGGCCGTCACGCAGGTGTTTCTGCGAGGCCGGGAGGGTGGGAGGTGTCCTGGACGATGGGGCGCTCAGCACTAGCGGAACCCCCCTGGTCGCCGTAGGGTTCACCGCGTGATCAAAATTGGAGGGCGCGCGCTGCGCCTGGCCGCTGTCATGCTTCCCACGTTGACGCTGACGACCGTGTTGGCGTCCACCACGCCGGCGAGCGCGGCGGGCCCGTCATGCGGGTCGAAGTACGCCCTGCGCAGCACCCACTCGATCTACGTGAACTCCAAGGTCCGCGGCTACCTCAAGGTCTACTACAACTCCTCCAACGGCTATAACTGCGCGCTGGCCGTCCGCAAGGGCTCGACGTCGCTCTACAGCATCAAGCTCAAGCTCTGCGTCTACAACGCGGCCAGGACCACGTACGGCAACTGCAAGTACGACGGTTACAGCAAGCGGAACCATTGGTACTCCGGGCCGCTCTACGTCTACGCCCGCCATCGGTGCCTGTACGTCAAGGCCTTCATCAACACTGACGGCGCGCACAAGGGAGAGCTGACCGGCAAGAAGGTCCACTGCGGCTGACCAGCGCCGACCTCGGTCGCCCAGCCCGAGCCGCGCGGGCGGTACGGCCGGACGCTCACAAGATCTTTCTGAGGTGCGGTCCGGTGGCGATGCCGCCGGACCGCCTGGTGAATGGCGAAAGGTCCATGCCCGAGGTGACGTTGGGCGAGGCGTACCGCGCCGATGTGGAAATTCTGTGGAACTACCACGACATGTGCCACACGATCCGGCCCACCGACGTCGCCATCGGGCTCGGTAGCCATGATCTCGGTGTCGCCACCCTCGCGGCGGAGCTCTACCGGGAGGGGGCGGCCCCTCGCATCGTCTTCACCGGGGCCAACGCGCCGACGACGATCGAGCGGTTCCCGCGCGGCGAAGCCGTCCACTACCGCGACCACGCCATCGGACTCGGCGTACCCGGTGAGGCGATCCTGGTCGAACCCGAAGCCACCAATACCGGCCAGAACATCGAGTTCACCCGCAGGTTGCTCGCGAGCCGCGGGATCGAAGTTCGCTCAGCGACGCTGATCTCTCGGCCCTACCAGCAGCGCCGCGCCTACTCCACCGCCAAGAAGCTGTGGCCGGAACTCGAGGTCGTCTGCGCGTCGCGGCCGCTCCCTTTGGACGAGTACATCGGGAGCATCGGGGACGTGAACCGCGTGATCAACATGCTGGTGGGCGACACGCAGCGCATCATGGTCTACCCAGGCCGAGGATTCGCCATCCCACAGGATATGCCGCCCGAAGTCGAAGCGGCTTATCGTCGGCTGGTCGAGGCCGGTTTCACCAGCAGGCTCGTCCGATAGCGCGTCTCGAACGAGGATGAGGCGTCGTCCGCGGGGCGGCCGGCTGGCCATTGCTCATGGAACCGGCCCCTCCGCGCAGATGCGGAGGGGCCGGCCTGTTGATCAGCCGCTCAACCGCCCTGGCCCCCGCGAGGGCCAGGGCAGGCTGGAACTAGCAGCTGTGACCGTCACACAGCGAGCAGTACGACACCTGGCAGAACATGCAGGTCACCTGCACGTGGCCGGGCTTGTCGCACGCCTGGACGATCGGAGGCGCCTCGGTGGTCACGAAGACGACCGCCGAGCCCCCGGTACCGGGGAGCAACGGAAGCGCTCCGACGGCCACGGAAGCGACTGTGGACCAACCGGTACTAAGTGAACAAATAGGCGCTCCCATGAGCGGAGTGCCCTTGTGTGTCTTATCCATATATATATCAACCACCTTATTCTCTTGTTTTAGCCCCGGAGATCTCCGGGCGGGCACCGGGATGAACCGGGCCTAGAGAAGACTGTGCGGGATCGGTGCTGTGACGCAAGGCAATGAGTGAGCCGAATCCCAGTTGGGGCACCTGACAGTCGCGTGAATCGGACGGCTCGGAACCCTGTCTGGAAACCGCAACACTTTTCCCACAAGGGACTGCGAATCTGTAATGCCATCACCGAACTATGGGCACGGAGTATCTGAGCCACGGCGGCGCTCGTGTGGTGCTAAGCCGGTTGCGTGCGGGTGTGTCCGTAGTGGGCCAAGGCGTGGAAGGCGGCCTTGGGCTCCCAGGGCATGTCCGGGTAGGCGGTGCCCTTGCGGTCGTCGGGGAGGACCTTGACGATGCCGAAGGACGCCTTGTCGAAGTCGTGGGCGTCGGTGTCGGCGTGGGGTAGGTCGTAGCGGGCGAAGGTGTAGACGAAGGCCGCGTCGATCCCCGAGTTCTCGAAGATGTCGAGGAGTTCGCGCAGGTAGTCGGCCTGTTCCTGCTCGTCGCGGACGACCGGGCGGGTGAAGCGGGCGGGGCGCGCCCGGTCGTTCCATTCGATGACCTCGTCGCCCCGGCTCGCGATGGCGGCGGCGCCGCGGTAGGGGGCGCAGCCGAACTCGGTGACCGCCGCGGGCTTGCCGTGGGCGGTGAGGGCCCGCAGCCCGGCGGGGAGCTGGGCGGCGTTCTGCGCGTCGCGGTAGCCGGCGTCGGTGGCGACCATGTCGAAGGGCGTCCAGTCGACGCCCTCGAACGGCAGCGATGCGTAGCCGATGCGGCCGCCGAACTCGGCCCGCACGGCTGCGACGGCCTTGGCGAGGAAGGCGTTGATCGCTGCGGGCAGGGTGGCCAGCGCGGCGCGGAGTTCCTGCGGGTCGGAGAGGGCGGCGACCCTTTCCTGGAGCGTCTCGCCGGGGAGGAAGCCGGCGGTGCAGATGGAGAGTTCCGAGCCGGTGAGGAAGACCACCTCGGCGCCGTCGCGGCGCAGCCTCTCCGCGCGGGCGGCGCCGTCGGTCAGGAAGTCGAGGAGTTCGTCCTGGGCGAGGCCGTTGGTGAACGGGCAGTACCAGACTTCGAGTCCGGCCTCGGCGGCGAGGCGGGCGGCCGTCTCCAGCCGGTCGCGGTCGCCGCCGGTGATCCGGACGGCGTCGCAGCGCAGGTCGGTGCGGATGATGTCCATCTCGCGGCGGACGGTGGCCGGGTCGAAGGGTTCGCGGGTGGTGGTCCCCGCGCTGGTGAAGCCCGTGTCGAAGTTGATGCCGAGGGCGCGCATGGTCGTTCCTTCGCGTCGAGTTACGGTACGCACCGTACCCTATAGAGTGGCCGTTCTCCCTTTGCTAGAGGTGGTTTGGAGTACGCTTCGTACCCTGGGACAGGTGAAGGGGCGGCATGGCTGAGGGTGGGGGGTCGCGGCGGCGGGGGGCCGCGCTGGAGGAGGCGATCCTGGGGGCGGCCGCCGAGGTGCTGCGGGAGTCCGGTGCCGGTGGCCTGACCATGGACGAGGTGGCGCGGCGGGCCGGGACGAACAAGAACGCGATCTACCGGCGGTGGCCGAACCGCGTCGCGCTCGGTGTCGCCGCGTACCGCCGGCTGGCCGACGCGGAGGTCACGGTGCCGGACACCGGTTCGCTGCGTGAGGACGCTCTGACCCTGCTGCGCCGCGCGAACAGCACGTGGTCGTCGCCGTACGGGGAGATCCTGCGCGGACTGATCGCCGCGGCCGGGGGTGCGCCGGAACTGCTCGCCGAACTCCGGGACGGCGGTGGCGGTGCTTACGAGGCGGCGTGGCTGACGGTGCTCGGCCGGGCGGTGGCTCGTGGCGAGGCCGCGGCCGAGGCGCTGCACCCGCGGGTCGCGTCCACACCGGTGGCGCTGCTGCGGAACGAGTACATGACGCGGGGCGTCCCGGCCGTGCCGGACGGCGTTCTCGTCGAGATCGTGGAGGAGGTCTTCCTGCCGCTGGTCCGGGGGCGCGCCACGCTCAGTTGACCGTCCTCGGCGCGGGGTCGGTGGAGGCCCGGACGACGAGGCGGGGAGGCAGGCGCTCGGACGGGGTCGCCCGTCCGGCGAGCAGATCGACGAGCAGGTCGAGCGCTCGCGCGCCCATCTCGTGCATGGGCGAGCGCACGCTGGTGAGCGGGATGGGCAACTCCGCCGCGAGGGGGGTGTCGTTGTAGCCGGCGACGGCGATGTCCTTGCCGGGGCGCAGGCCCTGGTCGCGCAGGACGCCGAGCGCGCCGATGGCCGCGAAGTCGTTGACGGCGAAGACGGCGGTGGGCCGGGGGTCGTGCCGCAGGAGGCGTTCGGCGGCGGCTCGGCCGCCGGCGGCGTCGAAGCCGGAGTTGACGACGTGGGAGCCGGGCACGGGGAAGCCCGCTTCCCGGTACCGGTCGACGAAGCCGGCGGTGCGGTCGGCGCCGGTGCTGGCGAAGGGCTCGCCCGCGATGACGCCCACCCGCCGGTGGCCGAGGGCGAGCAGGTGGTCGGCGACCAGGCGTCCGCCGAGGCGGTCGTCGCAGGTGACCGACGGGTGCCGGCCGGTGTGCCGGCTGACCAGGACGAACGGGACGCGCCGCTCGGCGATCTCGTCGAGGAACGCGGCGCCGGTGTGCGCGTCGCCGAAGACCAGGCCGTCGACGTGCCGGGACAGCGCCAGCTCGGTGCGCGCCCGCTGCTGCTCCGGCCGGTCGTGGCTGTTCATGACGAAGGTGGCGAGGCCGTGCCGGGCGGCGGCGTCCTCGATGCCCTCGTAGATCGTGGCGAGCACCAGGTCGGACAGCCGGGGGACCAGGACGCCGACGAGGTTGCTGCGCTGGGTGCGCAGGCTCGTGGCGTGCGGGTTGGGGCGGTAGTCCAGCCGGGCGGCCCAGCGCCGGATCTCCTCGGCGGTCTCGCGGGACGCGGCGCGCTGGGCGTCCTCGGGGGAGCCGTTGAGCACCCGGGAGACGGTGGAGACGTCGACGCCCGCCGCCTGCGCGATGGTCCGCAGCGTCGCGGGCCGCTGCCGGTCGTTGCGGGCCACTGCGTCCGCCTTCCTGCCGCCGTGCCCCTTGACAGGGCCACCGTCCGGTGTCTTTTATACAACCCAAACGTTTGACCCAATCGTTTGGGTCATCCGAAGATCCACCCCAATCGATTGGGAAAGAGGCGAAGCCGTGACACGACGGGTCGATGCGGGGCGGTCGGTGTGATCGGCCTGCCGCCGGAGGCGGGCTGGTTCGCCCGGCGGACGGTCGCGGAACTGGCCGGCGCCCTCCGGGACGGGCGGTCGTCGCCGGGCGAGCTGGTGGAGCGGGCGCTGGCCGAGGCGTCCAGGCTCGAAGGGCTCAACGCGTTCGTCACCGTCGACGGGGCCGGGGCGCGCGGGGCGGCGGAGCGCGCCGGACGGGAACTGGCCGCCGGCCTGGACCGCGGTCCCCTCCATGGCATCCCCATCGCGGTCAAGGACGTCGTCGACACCGCGGGGCTGCGCACCACGATGGGGTCCCGCCACCACGCGGACCGGGTGCCCGAGCAGGACGCCGAGTGCGTGCGCCGGTTGCGCGCGGCCGGCGCGGTCATCGTCGGGAAGACCACGACCCACGAGTTCGCCTTCGGACCGACGGGCGACCGCTCGCTGAACGGGGCGACGCGCAACCCCTACGGGGACGGGCGTCTCGCCGGAGGATCCAGCAGCGGGTCCGCCGCGGCCGTGGCGGCCGGGATCGTGCCGCTCGCGGTGGGCACCGACACCGGCGGCTCGGTGCGCATCCCCGCCGCGTGCTGCGGGATCGTCGCGCTCAAGCCCACCCTCGGCGCCGTGCCGTCCGACGGGGTCTTCCCGGTTTCGTCCTCCCTGGACACGGTGGGCCCGATGGCGCGGACCGCCGGCGACTGCCTGCTGCTGTGGAACGCCCTGGCCGGGCGGGAGGCCCCGGACCCGGACGTCTCCGGTGTCCGCGTCGGCTGGGTGGCGCCGGACGCCGTCCATCCGGTCGACCCGCGCGTGACCGCCGCGGCCCGCGCCATGCTGGGACCGCTGCCCGTGCGGGACGTCGCCGTCCCCGACATCGCGCGGTTGCGCTGGGCGTACACCGCGATCCAGAGCGGCGAGGTCCACCGGCTCCACGCGGGACGGATGGCGGCCGCGCCGGAACTCTACGACGCGGAGGTACTGGCGCGGCTGCGCGCGGCCGGACGGATCACCGCCGAGGACACCGCCACGGCCCGCGAGCTGCGGGAACGGGTCCGCAGGGCGGTGACGGCCCTCTTCGGCCGCTTCGAACTCCTCGCCATGCCCACCGTTCCGGTCGTCGCTCCGCCGCTGGGCGCCCGGACCCTGGCGCTGAACGGGACGCCGGTCGACGTCCGCGCGGCACTCCTGGCGTACACGAGCCCCTGGAGCGTGCTCGGGCTTCCCGCCGTCAGCCTGCCCGCCGCCCTCGTCGACGGGCTGCCCGCCGGCCTGCAACTGATCGCCCGGCCGGGCGCCGAGCGCCTGCTCCTCGCCGCGGCGCGCCGCCTGACGAAGACGACGTCCACCACCCCAGCGCAGCCATGAAGGAGCAGCCCATGCCCGCAGTCAGCCCGGTCACCGCGGCCGCCGTGCAGTTCGACCCCCAGGTCGGCCTGGAGAACAAGGACGGGAACGTCCGGCGAAGCATCGAACTGATCAACGAGGCCGCGGACCGGGGGGCGACGCTGATCGTGCTCCCGGAACTGGCCGGTACGGGATACGGGTTCGCCGATCGCGAGGAGGCGTACGCGCACGCGGAGCCCGTCCCGGGCGGGCCCACCACGCGGGCGTGGGCGGCGCTCGCCCGGGAGCGCGGCCTGCACATCGTCGGCGGCGTGGCCGAGTGCGACGGTGTGCGGCTCTACGACACGGCGGTGCTCATCGGCCCGGACGGGGTGATCGGCACCTACCGGAAGACCCACCTGTGGAACCGGGAGAAGCTGTACTTCGAGCCCGGCGACCTCGGCTTCCCCGTCTTCCCGACCAGGATCGGCCGCATCGGCCTGCTGATCTGCTGGGACATCTGGTTCCCCGAGGTGGCGCGGCTCCTCGCCGTCCAGGGCGCGGACGTGATCTGCAGCGTGAACAACTGGGTGTGGACGCCGCCGCCGCTCTTCGACGAGGCGGGCCGGTGCATGGCCGCCTACCTGACGATGACCGCGTCGCACGTCAACAACCTCCCGATCGTCGCGGCGAACCGGGTCGGGGAGGAGCGCGGAGGCAGGTTCCTCGGATGCTCCCTCATCACGGGCACGGGCGGCTGGCCGATCGGCTCCGTCGCGCCCGCGGAGGGCGAGGCGACCGTCTACGCCGATCTCGACCTCGCGGCGGCGCGGTCGGCGCCGATCTGGAACGACCTCAACGACCTCGTCCGGGACCGGCGCACCGATCTGTACGATCCACTGCTCGGCTATCGCGGCGGCGACGCGTTCCCCCGCTGAGGGCGACGCCATGAGCGATACCACGCAGACCCTGCGGGCCGACGGCGCGACCGCGCCGGTCCTGCCACCGGCGGCCGCGCGATGGCTGGCCGGCGCCGCGCTTGTCTCGGCGACCGCCGTCCTTGCTGTCCTCCTCACGCGGGCGACGGACGGGCTCCCCCACGTCCTGCCCGGATACGCCCGCTGGCAGGACGAGGCGTACGCGAGCGTCCCGCAGTTCCTTCGCTGGTGGATCGGCGACGCCACCGAGGCGCAGTTCTACAAGTCCGCGCCCGGCGGGATCTGCATGATCGCGGGCGGTTGGCTCGCGCACACGGCCGCCGGGCGCGGCCGGCGCTGGGCGGGATTCCCGCTGGCCTGCGGCAGCGGTCTGTGGCCGTGGCTGCTGTACTCGGCCGTGCTGGGCCTGCTGCTGTCCGACCTCGCCTGGGGGTGGACGATCCCGGCGACGGGCCGGTGGCAGCCCACCTTCGTGCCGTTCGTGTCCGTGCCCCCGGCGGTCGTGCTCGTCTACGGCGCGGGTTGGTCCGTCGCGGTCACCGGGGCGGTGCTCGGGGCCGCGCTGGCCACGCCGGCGGCGCTGGTCGTGACGAACTTCTTCTGCCAGCCCCTTCACCTGCCGAACGTCATCGGCTGCGTCACGGGCATGTGGGCCGGGGCCCTCCTGGCGTTCCTGGTCTGCCGCCACCTGCCGTGGATGCCCCGCCCTCTCCCCGCCGCCGGGACCGGCGAGCCGCCCGCGGCCGTACCGGGACGGGACGAGTTCGGTGCCGGCTGGGTGGTCAGGCGCGTGCTGGCCGACTTCACCGAGGCCCAGTTCTACGGCAACGAGCTGGCCTCCGCCGGCCTGATCGGCGCGACCCTCGCGGCGTACCTGCTCAACCCGCTGACCCCGGTGTACGGCAGCACCCTGCTGCCCGCGCTGCTGACCGCCCAGGTGCTGGCCGGCACGCTGGGCGTCCTGCTCTACCACCGGCGCTGGGTCGCCGCCGGCTGGTACCCGACGTTCGTGCCGGTCGTCTCGCTCGCGCCGGCGGTCGTCCTCACCTACGGGGGGACGGTCCAGGCGGTCGTCGCCGGGGCGGTGGGCGGCGCCGTCGCCGGGCCGCCCCTGGCCGCGCTGATCTCCAGGCGCCTGCCCGCCGACTTCCATCCGTTCATCGGCAACGTGGCCTCCATGGCCGTGTGCACGCTCGTGGGCGTCCCGCTGCTCGGCCTGCTGCCCGGGTTCGTTTCCACCCTCTGACCAGCAACAAGGAAGGACCTGCCTTGCCTACCGTCCAGTTCACCCGTGACGGCACCGTCCTCGGCGCCGAGATCCGCGACGGCGACGGCCCCCCGGTGGTGCTGCTCCCGGGCGTCATGGCGGACGCCGCCACCTGGCGTCCCGTCGTCGAGCACCTCGACCTTCCGAACCCCGTCCTCGTGCTCGATCGCCGCGGTCGGGCCGGGAGCGGACCGCTCGGACCCGGCTACTCGGTCCGCACCGAGGTGGACGACCTCCATCACGTCCTCGGAAGCCTCGGCGATCTCGGTCTCTCCGGTGGGACGCACCTGTTCGGCTGGAGCTACGGCGGCCTGATCGCGCTGGAGGCCGCGATCGGCCGCACCGACCTGCGCTCGCTCACCCTGTACGAGCCGGTGGCCCGCCCGTTCGCCCCGGAGGCGCTGGGGCCGCTGCGCGAGGCGATCGGCCGGAACGACCTCGACCGTGCCGTGGAGCTCGTCAACACCGCCGTGTCCGGCTTCTCGGACGCGTATGTCGCCGAGCTTCGGCGGAGCCCGGTGTGGAACGTCCTTCGCCCGCTGGCGGAGCCTCTCGCGGACGAGCTCGGCGCCATCGACGACCACCGGCCCGCCTTCGGCGCCTTCGCGGAACTCGATGTGCCGGTCACCCTGCTCCTCGGAGCGGTCAACGAGGGGCGGCCGCCCTACGGGACCGCGTTCGCGCAGTTCGAGCGGGCGATGCCGCGAGCACGGGTGGTCCGCCTCCCGGGGGAGGGCCACCTCGCCCACGCCTCCGCTCCCCGTCTGCTCGCCGAGCGGATCACTGACGCGGTGAAGGCGCGCTGAGGGCGCCTGACCGTCCGCGCGTCGCTTCAGCTCATGGCTGCGAAACGGCGGGACGCGGCAGGGCGGGGGCGTCGGCTCGGGCGACGTCCAGGGCGCCGATCGTGGTGGCCAGGGCGAGGAGCACCATCGCGATCCGGAGGGTGATGCGCAAGATCTTCATCTGTGGAATCCCCCGTTCCATCGAACGGATCCTGTACCCCGTGTGATGCGGACGGACCGGGAAGTGTTCTCCGAACGCCTCAGAAAGGGCGAAACGAACAGTTCGGTGGACGGCTCACGCGAGTTGGGGAGCCGGTGCGGTGGCCTGCTCGCGTTGCCAGAGTGCGCGGTAGGGGCCGGGGCGGCTCACGAGGTCGGTGTGGGCGCCCCGGTCGGCGACGCGGCCCTCGTCCAGGACGATGATCTCGTCGACGGCGTCCAGGCCGGCGAGGCGGTGGGTGACCAGGAGGGTCGTCCGGCCTTCGGTGGCGCCGAGGAGGTCGGCGGTCAGCTCGTCGGCGGTAGCGATGTCGAGGTGCTCCGCGGGCTCGTCGAGGAGCAGGATCGGGAAGTCGGCGAGGAGGGCGCGGGCCAGGGCGATGCGCTGGCGCTGCCCCCCGGAGACCTGGGCGCCGTGCTCGCCGACGCGGGTGGCGAGGCCGTCCGGGAGGGACTCGACCCAGTCGAGGAGCCGGGCGCGGCGCAGCGCGTCGCGGATCTCCTCGTCGGTGGCGGACGGGCGGGCCAGGCGGACGTTCTCGCCGATCGTGGAGTCGAACAGGTGCGCGTCCTGGGCGCAGAGGCCGACGACCCGGCGGACGTCGTCGCCGGAGAGGGCGCGCAGGTCCACGCCGTTGAGGGACGTCCGGCCGCCGGCGGGCTCCAGGAAGCGGAGCAGCACGGCCGTCAGGGTGGTCTTGCCCGATCCGCTCGGGCCGACGATCGCGCAACGGCGGCCTGGCGCCAGGTCCAGGGAGACGCCGTCGAGGGCGTAAGGCGCGCTGGGCGTCCACCGGGCTCGCAGGTCCTCGACCGAGAGCGTGTAGGGCGCCGCAGGCAGGGGTGCCGGGGCGTCCGGCTCCTGAACTGGGGACGGACGGTCCAGGACCGCGAAGATGCGCGCCGCCGAACGGCGGACCCGCTCCAGGTACTGCGCGGCCAGGGGCAGCCCGGCGACGACTTCGAATGCGGCCAGCGGGAGGAGGACGACGACCGCGAGCAGGACGCCGTCGAGGGCACCTGAGCGGACGGCCGGTACGCCGACGGCGAGACTGCCCCAGACGGCCAGACCACCGGCGAGGGCGGAGATGGCGGCGCCGAGCCCGGTGGTCGTCGCGGACCGGGCCGTGGCGCGCGTGAAGTCGCGATCGAGTTGCGCGGCCCTGGCGAGCTGCTCGGGAGCGGCGCCGTAAGCGATGAGCTCCGGCGCGCCCTGCAGCGTGTCGACGACGTGCGAGGTGAGCTCGCCGCGCAGGTCGGTCGTGCGGCGTTCGGCCCGGCGGGAGACGACGCCCGACAGCCAGGGGGCGACGACTCCGGCGAGCAGCAGGGCCAGCAGGAGGACGACGCCCGCTGAGGGAAGCAGCAGCCAGGCGAGCCCGACGGAGGCGCCGCCGACGACCGCCGCCACGGTGCAGGGCAGCAGCACCCGCAGGAACAGGTCCTGGACGGCGTCGACGTCCGCGACCAGCCGGTTCAGGAGGTCGCCGCCGCGGAAGGAGGGAAGCCCGGCAGGTGCGAGCCTTTCCAGCCGCTCGTACACCCGCGCCCGCAGGTCGGCGAGGATCCGGAACGTCGCGTCATGCCCGACGAGGCGTTCGACGTACCGGAACACGCCCCGCCCCAGCCCGAACGCGCGGACCGCCACGATCGCGACCATCAGCATGAGCACCGGCGGATGCTGCGCCGCCCGCGAGATCAGCCACGCCGACGTCGCCATCAGCCCGACCCCGCTGCCGAGGGCCAGCACCCCGAACAGCACCGCCAGCGCGAGCCGTCCCCGCGCCGGACGCGCGAACCGGAGAAGCCGGAAGATCATGCCCTCACCCCCGTCTCGGCCGCGAAGCCGCTGCCGTCCTCCGAAGCCTCCGCCGTGGTGCGGCACCAGGACACGGAGGTTTCACGTGAATCATCCGCACCGGCGGTCCGCGCAGTACCTGCCGCAACACCGGACCCGCCCGTCGAGCCGCGATCCTCACCGGTGGAAGCCCGGCCCAGTGGCGCGCCCGGGGCCGGCGCGGCTCTGCGGCGGGCGGAAGACGCGTGGTGGGTGGAGGGGGTCATGTCGTCACCAGGGCGGGGGTGATGGGGACGGTGCGGTCGGCCATCGCGGCCAGGGCCGGGCGGTGGGCCACGAGGATGACCGTGCGGGACTCCGCCAGGCGGCGGACGGCGTCGAGGACGGCGGCCTCGCTTTCGGTGTCCAGGTTGGAGGTCGGTTCGTCCAGGAGGAGGAGCGGGGCGTCGCGGAGGAAGGCGCGGGCCAGGGCGATGCGCTGGCGCTGGCCGGCGGACAGGCCCGCGCCGCGGTCGCCGAGGGGCGTGCCGAAGCCTGAGGGGAGGGCGTCGACGAACCCGAGGGCGTTCGCGGCGCGGGCGGCCTCGCGGACCTCGGCGTCGGAGGCGTCCGGGCGGCCGAGGCGGATGTTCGCGGCGACGGAGCCGGCGAACAGGTGCGGGCGCTGGGGGACCCAGGCGATCCGCTCGCGCCAGGCGTCCGGCGCGAGGTCGGCGAGGTCGTCCCAGTCGACCAGGACGCGGCCCGAGTCCGGGCGGACGAAGCCGAGCAGCACGGCGAGCACGGTCGACTTGCCCGCGCCGCTCGGGCCGACCAGGGCGACCGTCTCGCCCGGGTGGACGGTCAGCGAGAAGTCGTCGAGGGCGGGGACGTCGCGGCCGGGGTACGTCACCGTCACGCCGTCCAGCCGGAGGGTCGCCCGGTCCGGGCCCGGGACGTCCCGCCGCGTACCGGACGGGGGCAGCGGCGTTTCGAGGACCTCGAAGATCCGCGCGGCGGCGGTGAGGCCCTCGACGCTCGCGTGGTACTGCGCGCCGACCTGGCGGAGGGGGAGGTAGGCCTCCGGCGCGAGGATCAGGACGAGCAGCGCGGTCTCCAGGCCGAGGCCGCCCTCCACCAGCCGGAGCCCGATCGACACGGCGACCAGCGCGACGGACAGCGTGGAGAGCACTTCGAGGACGAGGGCGGACAGGAACGCGATCCGCAGGGTGGACATGGTCGCGCGCCGGTGCCGGCCGGTGATCTCGCGGATCCGGTCCGCCTGCGCGCGGGCGCGGCCGAAGATCTTCAGGGTGGGGAGGCCGGCGACGACGTCCAGGAAGTGCGCGGAGAGCAGGGAGAGCGTCCGCCACTGCCGGTCCATCCTGCGCTGGGTGGTGAGGCCGACCAGGATCGCGAAGACGGGGATGAGCGGGAGCGTCGCCGCGATCGTCACGGCGGAGAGCCAGTCGCCCAGCAGGATCCGCGCGCCGACCGCCACCGGGACGATCACCGCGAGGACGAGTTGCGGCAGGTAGCGGGAGAAGTAGTCGTCCAGCGCGTCGATCCCGCGGGTGGCGAGGGTGGCGAGCTCGCCGCTGCGCTCGCCCGACAGCCAGCGCGGCCCGAGGGCCAGGGCGTGGGCGAGCAGCCGGCCGCGCAGCTGCGACTTCACCGCGGCGGCCGAGTGGTGCGCCGCGACCTCCTGGAGCCACGCGACGAGCGTCCGGCCGAGGACGACGGCGAGGAGCAGCAGGAGCGGGGTCCGCAGGTCGCCGAGCGACGCGCCGTCCAGGAAGGCGCGGGTGAGCATGCCGGCGAGGAGGGTGGCCTGGGCGATGATCAGTCCGGCGGTGGCGGCGCCGAGCAGGACGGACGCCGCGAGGAACGGGCGCGTCGTGCGGGCGTGGCGCAGCAGCCGGGGGTCGAGGGGCTTCATGCGACCGGCTTCTTCACCGGGATGTGGGACGTGCCGATCCGCTTGCGGAAGACCCAGTACGTCCAGCCCTGGTAGATCATCACGATCGGGGTGAACACGGCCGCCACCCACGTCATGATCTTCAGGGTGTAGCCGGACGAGGCGGCGTTCTCGGTGGTCAGGCCGCCGGTGGCGAGGGTGGACGGCAGGACGTCCGGGAACAGCGACAGGAACAGGGTGGCGACGGCGAGCACGATGGCGGCGCCGGTCCCGACGAACGCCCAGCCCTCGCGGCCGCGCCGGTTGGCCGCCGCGGCGGCGAGCAGCCCGGCGGCGGCGCCCGCGGCGGTCAGCCAGGTGACGGGCCTGCCGTACTGGAGCTGGGTGATCAGCAGGAAGCCGCCACCGGCGGCGACGGCGGCGACCGCGGCGAGCCCGGCGATCCGGCGGGCCCGGGCCCGGATGCCCCCGGACGTCTTGAGCGCGAGGAACACCGCGCCGTGCAGGATGAAGAGGGTGACGGTGGTGAGCCCGCCGAGCAGCGCGTACGGGCTGAGGAGGTCGCCGAGGGAGCCGACGAACTCGTGGTCGGCGTCCAGCGGCACACCCCGGACCATGTTCGCGAACGCGACGCCCCACATGAACGCGGGCACGAGGCTGCCCCAGAAGATCGCCTTGTCCCAGCGGGACCGCCAGCGGGCGTCGTCGCGCTTGCCGCGGTACTCGAACGCCACGCCGCGGATGATCAGCGCGAGCAGGATCGCGAGGAGCGGCAGGTAGAAGCCGCTGAACAGGGTGGCGTACCACTCGGGGAACGCGGCGAAGGTGGCGGCGCCCGCGACGATGAACCACACCTCGTTGCCGTCCCACACGGGGCCGATGGTGTTGATGACGACGCGGCGCTCGACGTCGTCGCGGCCGAGCACGGGCAGCAGCATGCCGACGCCGAAGTCGAACCCCTCCAGGAAGAAGTAGCTCGTCCACAGGAAGGCGATGATGATGAACCAGGCGGTGGTGAGTTCCATGACCGGCCCTCAGTAGGCGAACGCGAGCGAGCGCTCGGAGTCGGAGTCGGACCCGGGGCCGTCGGACGGCGGCGGCAGCACCTCGTCCTCCGACGGCGGCCCGGCCTTGGCGTACTTGAGCATCAGCCCGGTCTCGATGACCAGGAGGACGCCGTAGAGCGCGGTCAGCGAGGCGACCGAGATGAGCATCGACGACGCCGACACCCCCGGCGAGACGCTCGACGACGTCTTCAGCACGCCGAACACCGACCAGGGCTGCCGGCCCATCTCGGTGAAGATCCATCCGGCGGAGTTGCCGATGAAGGGCAGGGTCAGCGAGAGGACGCCGATCCGGTACACCCAGGGGCTGGAGGGAAGCCTGCCGCGGCGCAGCGTCCACAGCCCGGCCAGCGAGACCAGCGCCATGGCCAGCCCGGCGCCGACCATGACCCGGAAGTTCCAGTAGATGACGGGGGTCATCGGGCGGTAGTCGCCGGCCCCGTAGCGCTCCTGCTCGGCGGCCTGGACGTCGTTGATCCCCTTGACCTCGCCGTCGAGGGTGCCGGTGGCGAGGAACGACAGCACGCGCGGGACCTTGAGTCCGAAGACCTCCTCCTCGCCGTTCAGCGTCCCCACGGTGAAGATCGAGAAGGAGGCGGGCCGCTCGGTCTCGTAGAGCGCCTCGGCGGCGGCCATCTTCATCGGCTGCTGCTCGGTCATGACCTTGCCCTGCAGGTCGCCGGTGATCGCGACGCCGATGGACGCGATCGCGGTGACGGCCAGCGCGAGCTTCAGCGACGGCCGGAACACCTCGACGTTCCTGCGGCGGGCCAGGTGCCAGGCGCTGACGCCGGCCATGAACATGCCGCCGGTGGCGAACGCCGCCGTCATGGTGTGCGGGAACGCGACGAGCTGGGTGGAGTTGGTCAGGACGGCCCAGAAGTCGGTGAGGACGGCCCGTCCGGACCCGTGGTCGATCCGGTAGCCGACGGGGTGCTGCATCCAGGAGTTCGCGGCGAGGATGAAGTACGCAGACAGCAGCGTCCCGATGTGCACGAGCCAGATGCAGCCGAGGTGCAGCCGCTTCGGCAGCCGGTCCCAGCCGAAGATCCACAGGCCGAGGAAGGTCGACTCGACGAAGAAGGCGAGCAGGCCCTCGATGGCGAGCGGCGCCCCGAAGATGTCGCCGACGAACCGGGAGTAGTCACTCCAGTTCATGCCGAACTGGAACTCCTGCACGATGCCGGTGACGATTCCCATCGCGAAGTTGATCAGGAAGAGCTTGCCCCAGAACTTGGTGGCGCGCAGGTACGCCGTCCTCCCCGTCCGCAGCCAGGCCGTCTGGAGCACCGCGACCAGCGCGGAGAGCCCGATCGTGAGCGGGACGAAGAGGAAGTGGTAGACGGTGGTGATCCCGAACTGCCACCGGGCGATGTCGACGGTGTCCATGGGCGCAGGCCTCTTCCGGCTCATCTACTACAAGCTGTAGTACTACATCCTGTCAGAAATACTACGAGCTGTAGTACTACGACCGGTGGTTAGTTGGGTCACTCCCCCCGGACACGGCTGGACGGGGCGGCGCGAGGGGTGCGCCGCCCCGTCCAGGGCAGGTCTGTGTTTCGGTCTAACGGGCCGCGCCGCGGCGGCGGCGGGTCAACTCCTGGCGCGCGGGACCAGGCAGCCCGGGCGGTTGAAGTCGAGGACGCTGCCGGGGGCGATGCAGGTGGCCAGGATGTAGGTCTGCTGGGCGTACCCGATGTTCGGGTGCACCGTGACGGTGCCGGACTGGTCGACCTCGCACGGGTTGTTCAGCGTGCAGCGGCCGCCGTCCTCGTTGATGGTGTTGTTCGCCCCGACGACCTTGCCGGTCGAGGCGTCGACGAGCGGGGAGCCCGAGGTGCCGCCGATGACGTTGCAGGAGGGGGTGTAGCGGATCGAGTCCTTCCACGTCCACTCCCCTTCCTTGACGCGGTAGGCGAAGCCGTCGATGTTGCAGGAGTAGATCCTGCGCCAGTAGCCGGAGACCACGCGCACGTCGGCGCCGGCGGTGGGGTGGCTGATCGAGAGCTGGAGCGCCGGCGTCCCGTAGGCCTGCCGGATGGCCGCGTAGCTCTGGTTGAGCCGGTACAGGGTCACGTCGGTGTCGGTCATGGTGGCGTACAGAACCCTGTTGGCGCGCAGGGTGCCGAGCGTGCCCGAGCCGCTGGGGTTGAGCAGGCTGAACGTGCGGCTGGACGCCCGGTTCGTAATGACCTGTCCGGCACTGGGCATGCCGCCCTCGTAGCAGTGGCCGTTGGTGAGCACGAGCGCCGGGTCGCTGTCGGCGGCGGTCGGGGTGCGGACGAGCGAGCCGGAGCAGTTGCTCAGGGCGACGATCCCGGTGAAGTCGACGGCCTTGACCTGGGCGGGGCGCGCGGGCGCGGCGGCGGGCGCGGCGGAGGCGGGGGCGGCGCCCGCGGTCAGCGCCGCGGCGCCGACGGCCGCGGCGGCGAGCATGCCGAGAATGCGTCTGTGCATGGCGGGGGGTCCTCTCCAGTGAGGGGTGGCAGCGTGATGCTAACCACGGCCCCGCCGTACAGAAAGGGCGAAAGTGGACGAAAGCGGAGGGCGCCGCGAATCTGGCAGGCATTGCACAGCCGGACCCGCGGCGCCTCCTGGGCGATCAGTAGTGGAACGCGGAGGTCACCCTCGCGCCCTTCGTGCCGAGGTTGACGACCGACGCCCCGCCGGACGGGACGGCCCGGCAGAACGCGCCGCCGTAGCCGTCCGGGAAGACGAAGAGGCCCCACACGCCCAGCCAGTCCTCGACCGCGCCGGTCTCCGCGTTGAGCATCGGCTCCCCGGCGGGGACGACGCGGCGCTGGACGATGTAGTCCTCCTTCAGGCACTCGGCGACCGTCTCGGCCCACTCGCGGTCGGTCTGGTCCCAGCCCACACGGATGCCTCTCCCCGACAGGCCCGCGACGGGCTTGAGGATCAGGTCGTCCCGTTCGGCGCGGACCCGGTCGGCCAGGTCGGGGGTGAGGGTCCGCGTCCACGGCAGAATGCGGTCGATCAGGGCGTTCTCGTCCGGCGACAGCTCCGCGCGCATGTCGGGATCGGAGACGAGCGGCAGGCAGCTCTTGTAGGAGAACATGGACGCCGTCAGGGGAGTCCACAGGACGACCTTGCCCTCCTCATAGGCGCGCATGACGGCCTCGACGGGCTTGTCGTTCCGCGGGTCCCGCGCCACCTGGTGGGCGGAGAAGTACCGCAGGACGAGGTCGAGCGGACGGTCGTGCAGGTACAGCCGCCCGTCCTTCTCCTGCACCTGGTCCACTTCTCCGATGAGCAGCTCGATGCCGTACCGCTTCATCGACTCCTGGAAGGAACGGTGCAGCGACTCGTAGGCCGCCATCCCGTCGACGGCCTCAAGCGTGGCGACGACGGGCGCCTCCTTCTGCGTGGCCTCGACGAACTGCCGCGCGATGGCCGCCGGAGTGTCGACGGTGGACAGGCCGTGCTCGTCGGCGAACGCGGCGAACTCCTTGTTCGCCAGCAGGCAGCGGTTGGCCTCGCTCATGTCGACGCCGCCCAGCTCGCTGCCGATGTTGAACTCCAGCAGCCGGAAGCGCGAGCCGTCGTCGTAGAGATCGGCCCGCCCGTACAGGATCGGCTCCGCGTCGAACCGCGTCATGAGGTCGGTGCGGCGCGCGTCCGCGCCGACCGCGGCGCAGAACCTGCGGCGGTCGCCGTCGAACAGCCGGTCGGGCAGGGCCGTCATCAGCCGGAACAGCCCGGCCAGGTCGTCGGCCGCCTGGCGCGTCCGCGCCTCGGACGAGAACAGCGGCCGCGTCGCCAGGTACCTGCCCCACGCCTCGGCGAACACGGGCGGGTACTCGGCCTCCGCCATGGCGTCGCGCAGGGGCCCCTCGCCGGCCGCCGCCATGTACTTCGCGGTGACCATCAGCCGGTTTCCTCCACGTCGACGATCAGGTCCTTCTCGACCTTGCGGATGGCCTCGCGGTCGGCGTAGATCTGCTCCGGGTCCTCGTGGGCGAGGATGATGTAGCCCATCGTCATGCTGGCGAACAGGTCCGTGCTGGCGTCGACGCGGTCCCCGGTGCGCACCACGTGCACCGGGGAGTGGTAGCTGGGCAGGTCGCGCGCCTGATCGTAGATCTCGGCGTTGCGCACGATCCCCGTGGAGTGCGACATGAGGAACACGGCCATGACATTGCGGCGCAGGGTGTAGCCGGGCGGCATCTGCGGGCCGAGGCCGCGGCACACGTCCACGATCCTCGTGACCTGGCTCTCTCCGGTGGCGATCTCGGTCACCGCGGGGTTGCCCGCTCCGGCCAGCCGCGCGTTGACCTCCAGCAGGCGCGGCCCGTCCGGGGTCATCATGATCTCGGTGTGCGCCGCCCAGTTGCGCAGCCCCACCGCGTCCAGCGCGGCGAGCCCGTAGTCGATCAGCTCGCCGTAGGCGCCCGTGTCGTAGGGGAGCCACTCCACGTAGTCGTACACGGCGATGCCCTCGCCGAACGGCACCCGCCGGTACTTGATCATGTCGGTGATCGAATGCCGGCCGTCGTGGCTGACGGTGTCGATGGCGTACTCGGTACCGGTCATCAACTCCTGGACGAGGACCTCCTCGGCCAGCACGTCGAGCTTGTCGCGGGTGCCGAGCATCGCCGTGAACAGCTCGCGCCAGCCCTGCCCGCCGGGAGCGCGGCTGACCCCGACCGTGCCGGCGCTCGTCGGCGGCTTGACGACGAGGTCCTTGCCGGCGAGCCCCTCGCGCTCGATCCAGGCGGCGACCTCGTCGGGGTCGGTCGTGGAGATCTGCCGGGGGACGGGCAGCCCCGCTTCGGCGAGAGCCTGGTGCATGAGGTACTTGTGCCGCCGAGCGTCGACCCTCTCCGGATCGTTGGAGAACTCCGGCGCGAGGGCGTCCGAGCACTCCTGCGCGAGCCGCAGCGCCGCCTCGACCCCGGGAATGACGGCGATCGGGTTCAACGCGCCGAGCCGGGCGATCGTCTCCGCCATGTCGCCGTGATGGTTGATGACCGCGTCGTAGTTGCCGGGGTCGTGCGAGGAGTGCAGCGGGGCGAGCGCGGGCCCCGTGTAGTCCATCACGGCCACCGGGCTGAACCCCGCCTCCCGGAGCGCGGGAGCGACCATCGCCGCCGAGGTGAAGGGCCGCACGATTGCGACGACTGGCTTGTCCATGGTGGTCACCTTCTGTTTCGTTCCGTTCGTTGTGCGGTGCCCGTCCTTCCGGGCGCGGCCGCCGGCGTAGGTCACGTGCCGTCTCGCCTCAATCGCCGCCCTCGGCCGCCGTGGCCGGCTCCAGGGCGGGCTCGGGCTCGTCCGCCGGCCGCCGCCGCGCCAGCCCGGCGCCGGCGCCGACGGCCGCGGCGCCCACGAGGCCGAACACCCCGGTCAGGACCCAGACGCCCGAACCCCACGCGTGCCACGCCGCGACACCGATCATGGGGCCGACGGCGTAGCCGACCTGCTGCGGGATCGTCGCCGCCGCGATGTATCGGGCGCGCAGCGCGGCCGGCGCGACGAGGCCGGGGTAGGCCATCATGGACGGCGCCGCGATGACCTCCCCGAACGTCCACACGACCGTCGCGAGGAGGAGCAGCGCGACGGGCGTCGGTCCGGTGTAGATCAGATGGCCGACGCCCAGCATCGCCATGCCGAACGTCATCGGCACCCCGATCGGCAGCCGCTGGAGCCACTTGGACAGCAGCACCTCGAAGGCGATGACGATGCCCCCGTTGACGGACAGCAGCATCGCGAACACCCGCTCGTCGTGACCCGAGCCCGTCACGAACAGCGGCAGGGCGGCCGACGACTGGATGTAGGTCACCGCGGTGAGGAAGAGGCCGAGCACCACGAGCATGAACCGCCGGTCGGCCAGCACCTGCCCGTAGCCGGCGCGCTCCCCGCCGGATCCGCCGCCACCGGGCGCGGGCTCGGCGTCCGACCGCAGCGCCACGTAGGCGACCACGCCGAACGCCAGCGACGTCGCCGCGTCCACGTAGAACAGCGCGCCGTAGGACGCGTAGGTCAGCAGCAGTGCGGCGCCCATCGGGCCGACCGTCGAGCCGACGTTGAACGTCAGCCGCAGCACCGAGAAGACCATCACGTGCCGGTCCTTGGGCGTGAGCTCGACGACCCACGCCATCGCCGCCGGGCGGTACGCCGTCGCGGTCAGACCCGCTCCCCCGGCGACGAGGGCGCCGATCCACACGTTCGGCACGTGCACGAGGGCCGCGGTGAGCGCCGCCGTGCCCGCCATCGAGCCGACGATGACCCAGCGGTACCCGACCCGGTCCGCGGCGGCGCCGCCCACCGCGGACCCGGAGATCCGGCCGACCATGAGCGCGGTCAGCACGACGCCGCTCTCCCACGCGGTGAAGCCCTCGCCGGTCAGGAACAGCACGAGGAACGCGTTGAGGAACGCCGCCAGGTTGCTGATCAGGTTGCCGAGGACCAGGATCCGGACGGTCCCGCTCATCTCGCGCAGCGTGGCGAGAATCGTCGGGTGCTCCGCGGACTTCATGGCGCCTGCTCCAGCGGGGTGCCCTCGAAGGTGAAGAACCGCCCGGCGTCCGGTATGGCGGCGCGGGTCTGGGCCGGCGTCTCCCCGACCGCGATCACGTAGCCGGAGCGGGCCAGCCCGTGCGGTGGCAGCCGCACCCGCGCGCCCGGTTGCGTGCCGAGTTCGACCTCGGCGACCGGCGGGCGCATCAGCTCCTTGTGCGCGGTCGCCGACGTGATCTCCATGTCGAACGGGGGATAGGCGAACCGGATGGACGCGGCCCTGCGGGGCCCCGGGAACCGCGGGGCCGGGCGGCGTCCCACCGCCACGTCCGCCGCCGCGAGCGGCCCGTCGACGCCGGAGGTCAGCAGCCCGAGGTAGGGGATCATCCCGCCGCCCAGCCGGACGTTGATCTCGATGACGTGCCTCGCGCCGTCCGGGGTCAGCTTGAACTCGATGTGCGTGAACCCGTCGGTGAACCCGACGGCGGCGTGCACGCCGGTCAGCGTGTCGCGGAAGTCCGCGTCCGAGAGCAGCGGGTCGTTGGCGTCGACGTCGTGGCCGATCTCCTCGAACGCCAGATCGCCGCTGCCGCCGAGCACCTTGCGCGCCACGATCAGCGGCGTGCACTCCCCCTGGAACAGGACGCACTCGACGGAGATCTCCGGGCCGTCGAGGAACTCCTCCACGACCACGTAGTCCTCGAACTGGCGGATGCCGCCCATCCGCGTCCCGTCGGTGAGCGCGAACGCGGCGTCCAGGTCCTCCGGCCTCTCGACCTTGCTGAGGCCGAGGCTGCCGCCGAGGTTGCGCGGCTTGACGATGATCGGGTAGCCGATCTCGCCGGCGAACGCGCGCGCCTCCTCCAGCGAGGCCACGGCGCGGGACGCGGGCTGCGGGAACCCGGCGTCCCGCAGCGCCTCCCGCGTCGCGGACTTGTCCCGGCACCGCGCCACCGCGCCCGGGTCGAGGACGGGGAACCCGAGCGCCGCGCTGAGGTGCGCGGACGTCTCGATGTAGACCTCGTCGTAGCAGAACACGCCGGCGACCTCGTGGTCGCGGGCGACCTCGCGGGCCGCCGCCGTCAGCTTGTCCAGGTCGAGGCAGTCGACGACGGTGTGTCCGTCGATGTAGGGCTCCTCCCAGCTCGCCGGGGACGGGTTGAGCAGCCAGAGCCGGTACCGCTGCGACACCGACTCCAGGATGTACTTGCGGTAGACCCAGTAGCTGCTCGCGACCAGGAGAAGGAGCGGACGCTCGCCGCCCGCGGGCGGGTCATACGACATACGGACCTCGATCGCAGGTTGTCAGGAGAAGTAGTCCTCGGGCCCGCCGCGGCGGCGGACGTCGAGGGTGGCGCAGTGGAAGCCGCCGCCGAAGGTGTTGACCGTGCGGAACGGGACGGGGACGGGGGTGAACCCCTCCTTCTCCAGCAGCCGCAGCAGGTCGGTCTCCTGCGCCTCGACGAAGATCCGGTCCTGGTCGAGCATCAGGGTGTTCATCGCGATCCACCGGCTGCAGAAGTACATCGTCTGGTCGGCGGGGATGGCGGGCTCCGGGCAGATCAGCACGTCCCAGTCGGCGAACATCTCCGGCAGTTCCGGCACCCGCTCGGGGTTGATCAGTACCCGGCCGGGACGCAGCGGGACGAACGTGGCGTTCATGTGCATCGGGTGGTCGTCGGCGAACGCGACCTCGTGCACCCGGAACTCGCCGCCGAGCAGCCGCCGCACCCACTCGATGCCGAACCGGTTGGTGACGTGGCTGCGCTGGACGAGGATGTCGCGGCCGAACCGCATGAAGTCGCCCGCGTCCACGATCGGCTCGAACTCGGTGATGACGGAGGTGGCGTCGGGGAACGGGTCGTCCAGGGACATGGCCTCCGGCTTGGCCGCGGCGTAGCCGGGGTTGAAGGACGCGTCGGTGAGCTGCGGCTTCGGCGCCGCGACCCAGCGGGCGCCGCGCCGGAAGTAGTCCTTGAAGATCGTCCGGAACGGGTGGGTGGCGAAGTAGTACGACCGCCAGCCCATCGTCGCCTCGACGATCTGGTCGCCGGCGACCAGGGCGATGTCGCGGGGGAAGGTGTGCGACGAGCCGCCGGTGGACGTCCAGTCGGCGGTCCCGAACGGTCGGGACTGGTCGACCGGGTCGGGGCGCCGGACCGTCACGCCCTCGCCCTCCAGGATCGACACGAACCCTTCGAGCTCCTCGCGGGCCGCCTCGACCTGGTCCTCCGGGAAGCCGCCGCCGCCGTTGCGGCGGTAGAAGTCCCACGCCTCGGGCGGCACGGTCGCCTCGATCGCCGGATGCCACGGCGGGACGGCGGCGCCGTCGACGACGCCGACGATCACCTCTTCCAGCGGGTCCCACTCGTTGTACGAGCCGACCGGGGCGGGCTGCCCGGCCGACGGCGCGTTCTCGGTCATCGCGACGTCCTCTCGACGGTTCGAACGGTCACCCGGGCCTCGGGCGAGGCGGCCTTCAGGCCGTGCAGGCGGCCGCGCGGCACCAGCAGCACGTCGCCGGTGCCGAGCCGGTGCGGGTGGTCGGTCGCCCACGCGTACACGTCCGCCTCGCCGCTCGTGACCTCCACGAGCCGGTCGGAGTCGTACACGCCGGTACAGAACGGGCTGTCCGGACGGAGCGTGCTCGACTCGGCGTCGTCCATCGCGGAGGACGCCAGCGCGGCGCCCGCCTCGGTGTACCGGTCGAGGCCGTCGGCCCAGGCGATCTGCGCGCGGAAGTCGGCGTCGCCGAGGCGCAGCAGCAGCTTGGTGTCCTCGATGCCGCGCACCAGCTCGGGGATGACGAGCTCGCCGTGCGTGCGGGCCAGGCCGAGCAGCAGGTTCTCGTAGGTCATCCGCCCGTGGTGGACGTCGATGTGCGCGTGCTCGTCGCAGTACTTGGCGTCCACGCGGTCGCCGTAGACGGCGCGGAGCATGGCGCCGGTGTCGGCGAACCCCTGCGCGAACAGCCACTCCAGGTACGTCACCGCGGCCATGTAGCGGAACATGCCGCGGTGGTCCTCGGTGAGCCAGTTGAAGTAGTTCACCCCGACCAGGGAGCTGGTCAGGTAGAAGTTCCAGTAGGCGTGCAGGTCGGTGCGCAGCCCGACGCTGGCCAGCATCTCCTTGAAGATCGTGCTGTGCTTGGCGCCGTAGAGCCCGTACCCGAACTCGTCGTTGAAGATCTTGAAGAGCTCGGACTGCTCGACGCCGTAGGAGCCGCCGAGGTTGCGCGCCATCGCCGACGCCTCGGTCAGCGCGTCCAGGGCGAGCTGGACGAGGTGCAGCGCCGCGGCCTCCTCCGGCCGCCGGCACTCGGTGATCAGCCGCATGGTCCCGGTCACCTCGGCCGCCGCGTCCACCGCCGGGTTGCTCCCGGACGCGTCCGCGGGCGCTCCGGCCCCGCCGACCTCGGCGAGGAAGTACGCCTGCAGCTCCTCCAGGGTCCGCACCGGCGGGACGGCGACGGCGTCGTCCAGGAAGGAGAAGGCGTACCGTTCCAGGCCCGGCCGGACGGCGTCGCGCAGCGCCCGTACCTCGTCGCCGTAGAAGAGCGCGAAGTCGTCCTTCGCCGAGGCCAGCCCGGCGGGCGGCAGCAGGATCATGTCGCTCTCGTAGGCGTTGCACAGCACGCGGCCGGCGACGAGCTGCCCGCTGCCGAGGAACTCGGCCTCCGTCGCCGGGACGGAGAAGTCCCGGTCGCCGGCGCCGGGCGGGCCGATCGGGCGCCGGAACGGGTTGCCCTCGATGAGGACCTCGGGCCCCGGCCGGAAGATCCGCTGCGAGCAGTACGCGGCGAGGGCGCTCGCCGCGGCCGCCGTCGGCGCCGCACCCGTCGTCACCATGCCCGTCGCCGGTGCGCCGATCGCCTCGGTAACGGTCGTCATGCGACCACCTCCTCGGACTCGACCTCGAAGCGGACGCACTCGCCGTCGTGGGCGGCGACCAGTGACACCGGCAGGTCCGGCTGGACGTGCAGCGGGACGGGCAGGCACTGGATCGCCTGCTTCCAGTGCGAGTCATGGCCGGGCGCGTTGTCGACGACGATCCCCGGCAGCAGTTCCATCTCGAACCAGAACGCGACCGCGTGCATCTTGCCCGCGGCCGTCGGCTGGACCGTCAGCTCGGTGCGCTGGGGCCGCGCGTCCGCGGTGTAGAAGTCGAACTCGAACACCGTCATCGGCTCCGACAGCGTCCGGTGCTCGTGCCGGTGCAGCCGGGAGTCGAAGTACTCCAGCGTGGACAGCCGGTTGAAGGGCGCGAGGTCGAACCCGTAGAGCTTGCCGACGTGGTTCTTGCGGTGCAGCGGCTCGCTCTCGATGAGCTGCGCGATGATCCGTCCCCGCGACGGCATGATCGTCGCGTCCGGGGCGAGGAGATGCTCGCGGGCGTGCGCGATCGTGCCGAGGATGCCCTCGCCGAGCAGCCCGCAGTCGACGATCTCGGTGACCAGCAGGCCGGCGCGCCTCGGCAGGTCCCCGGGCACCGTCATGCGGGTGGACATCTTCGACACGACGCCGACCGCGTCGTCGTACCCGGCCACCCGGACCACCCGCGCCGCCGTCTCGGCGACGGACGGCTGGCCCTCGCAGGCCACGACCTCGCGCGCCCCGGCCCGCGCCGCCATCATCGCCAGCAGGCCCGACCCGGCGCCGATGTCGAGGACCAGCGCCTCCGGTGCGGACGCCACCGCCTGCCGGATCGCCCTGTCGTACAGCTCGGCGCGCTCCTCGTCGTGCAGCATCTCCCAGTGCCAGCGGGGGACGGAGCGCCGGACGGCCCGGTTCCGGCCGATCAGGGCCTCCTGGTTGTCGGCGTCCATGCCGAGGATCAGTTCGAAGGCCCGGGCCGCGTCCTCGTAGCGGCCCTGGTGGTGCAGGTCGCGCCCCCACCTGAGGAACTCGCCGAGCTCCATTCCGTCACGGATCCCGGCGACCGCGCTCTGCGTCTGCGGCTGTGCGCTGTTCATCGGCTCTCGGCCCCTTCGTCGTGGGTCGGATCGGGCGGCAGGTTGGCGAGGATCTCCTTGTGGATGACCGAGACGGGGGCGCCCGTCTCCGGAAGGACGACGACGGCCTCGTCCCCGCTGCGCACCATCGGCAGGCAGGAGCGCTTCACGGCGGAGACGCCGACCTTGGTGCCGTGCCACGGGCAGCTGAGCCGCCGCCCGTCGGGGGTGCGGCGGGCCAGGCTGAGCGGGCCGCCGCGGTGCGGGCAGTGGTCGCGGACGAGCAGCGACCGCTCGCCCTCGTGCAGGACGAAATAGCGGTCGTGGCCGACCATCACGGTGTTGTGCCGGCTCAGATCCATCACGATGACGCGGGCCATCGGCTCCTCTTGTCTTCGGGCGCGGCCGGTGACGGGCGGGGGCGGCACTGGGCATGGCGCTGTCAGGCGGGGCGGGAGAGACGGGAGTCTCGGTGGGAGCGTCGGGGGTGGGGAGTGTCAGGCGGGAGAAACGGCGTGCAGCAGGCAGGCGGTCTCCGGCGTCGCCGGCCGGATCCCGTAGAGGCGTCCGCCGGGGATCAGCACGGCCTCGCCGCGCGCCAGCCGCTCGGGCGGTCCGGTGGGGGTCGTGACGAGGTCGGCCTCACCGTGCTCCACCTCCAGGACGACGTCGCCGTCGTGGCTGCGCGTGCCGAACGGGCTCTCGGCGGTCAGCGCGACGCGCTGCGGCGGTTCGGATCCGGTCCGCGCCGAACCGGCGAGCTCCCGGTGCCGGGGGAGGCCGTCCGACCAGCGGATCTGCGCCGCGGTGTCGTCCTCGAACCAGCCGCCGACGAGCCGCGCCTCCGCGATGCCGCGCAGGAGCTCGGGGACGACCCGCGGGCCGTGCCGCCCGGCCAGGGCCAGCAGCACCTGGTCCCGGGTGATGCGCCCGTGGTGCTCGTCGATGTGCGCGTGCTCGTCGCAGTAATGCAGATCGACGGTGTCCCCGAATATGCTGCGGAAGACTTTGATCATTTCCACGAATGCGGGCGCGAAAACAGCCTCCGCATAAGTGACGGCGCCCGCGTAGCGGAAGAACTTCGCATGGTCGCGGGACAGGTAGTAATAGTAGTTGTTCGTCGCCAGCGGCCCGGCCAGGTAGAAGTTCCAGTACGCGTGCACATGGGTCGCCATCGCGCGGCTGCGCAGCATTTTGGCGAAGATCGTGGTGTGCTTGGCGTCGTAGACCCCGTAGCCGAATTCATCGATGAAGATCTTGAACAGGGCGGACTGCTCGGGGCCGTAGGCGCCGGCGAGGTTGCGCGACATGGCGGAGGCCTCGGTGAGCCCGTCCAGCGCGAGTTGCACCAGGTAGAGGTCGGCGGCGCTCTTGCGGTCGCGGGCGTCGGCGATGGCGGTCAGCGCGGGCGACGGCCCGGCGGCGGCCTCCTCCACGACGTGCTGGAAGTAGGCCTCCAGCACCTCGGGCGTGGCGGCGCCGCTGACGTCCACGGCATCGTCCAGACAGCCGAACGCGAAACGTTCCAGTTCCGAGACCGAGGTCTCCCGGAGTTCTTTGAGGTCGCGCCCGTAGAAGAGGTCGAAATCCTCGTACAGGCCGTCGAGCCCCTGCTCGGGGAGCAGCACCGTCTCGGCCTCGTAGAAGGTCCCGAGCAGCCGGTGTGCGGCGAGGGAGCGATGGGTCGCCCAGTCGCCGGGGCCCGGCGGGCGGTCGAAGTCGGACTCGGCCAGCGAGCCGGGCACGAGCATGCGGCGGTAGGGGTTGCGGCCGTGGACGACCTGGGCGTCACCGCGGAACAGCGGATGGCCGGCGAACGCCAGGATCCGCTTTCCGAGGGTGCCGCCGGCGTGTGTGGCGGCAGGAGCCGCCTGCGGTTGAACTGTCATTAACTTGTACCGTTCACCTGACTACTCAAGGGTCGGGTGTAGCTGAAGGCGTGCGCGGCCGATTGTGTCGGCCATGGTCACTGAGAACGGCTTCCATTTGTTGGTGGGATGAACAAATGTCGCTGAGCGGAAGTGATCTATCACTAGCAGTAAGAGATCGCTTCCCCCTGGCTGCCGGGCAGATTAACAAAGGCTTCGGCCGATGATCAACGATTGATCTGGAACTTTGTGCCGGCGTTCGGATTTCCCGGCCCGGCGGCCGGACGTTTCGGTCCCGTCCAAAATGATCTTGTGGGCGTTCGGGCCGTTCGGCGCCGCGCCCCTCCCGCGCACCCTGACAGCCGTGCTGACCTCGTCGCCCCTCACGGTCACCGCAGGCGCGCACTACCGGCCGCCACGGCGCAACTCACCCATGACATCGGTGACTCCTGCTGGTCAGGAAGCTCCGGAGACACCCCCCGCTTCGTGACCGTAACCGGACGCCCGCCCCGCCTCCCGCCCGTGCCCGACGCGCGAGGCGTGGGGTCAGGGGGCGGTGGTGGTGCGGAAGGTGCGGCGGTAGGCGGACGGGGAGGTTCGCATCGTCCGGGCGAAGTGGTGGCGGAACGTCGCGGGGCTCTCGAAGCCGACCGCCGCGCCGACCTCCTCGATCGGCGCGCCGCCTCCCTCCAGCAGCGGCAGCGCGGCCAGGACCCGCTGGCCGACCACCCAGCGCAGCGGGCTCGTCCCGGTCCGCTGCTGGAAGTGCCGCAGGAACGTGCGTGGCGCGAGGCACGCCTCCCGCGCCATCAGGGCGACAGTGATGGGCTCGGCGAGGTGGTCGAGCGCCCAGGCCATGGCCCTCGCGACCGGGTCGTCCTCCCCAGGCGGGACCACCGCCGCCTCCACGAACTGCGCCTGCCCGCCGTCCCGGTGCGGCGTGACGACCAGCCGCCGCGCCACCGCGTTGGCGACCCGGGCGCCGTGGTCCTTGCGGACGAGGTGCAGGCACATGTCGAGACCCGCCGCGCTGCCCGCCCCGGTGAGCACGTCGTCGCCGTCCACGTAGAGGACGTCGGGCGTCACCCGGACGTCCGGGAAGCGGCGGTGCAGCAGGTCGGCGTACCGCCAGTGCGTGGTCGCCTCCCGTCCGTCCAGGAGCCCGGCGGCGGCCAGGGCGAACGCGCCCGAGCAGATGGACACCACGCGGGAGCCCCGCGCGTGCGCCTCCCGGAGCGCCGCGACGACCTCGGGCGGCGGGTCCCCGCGGACGTCGGGGACGGCGACGACCAGCACGGTGTCCGCCGACGCGAACGCGTCCAGACCGTGTTCGGCCGTCATCGTGAAACCGCCCACCGCCCGCATCGGGCCGCGTTCCAGTGAGCAGACACGCAGGTCGTACCAGGGGACGTCCAGCTCGGGCCTGGGCAACCCGAACACCTCGACGACCGTGCCGAGCTCGAACGGCGCCATGCCGTCGAACACCAGCACCGACACCGTGTGCCGGCGGGACGGGGTGGCGACGCGCATGGCGAGATCTTAGCGATAAGCGGCATTCACGCCACTTCCGGGCGCGGCGCCGCCACCGGAGGATCGAGGTGGCCACGAGAGACTTCTCACGTTCGAGGGAGCCCGCACATGAACGCAGTCAGCCCGGTGCCCGCCACCGCCGACGAGGCGCTCCGGCACTTCGCCGCCCGCCTGGCCTTCGAGACGGACGCGTCCGACGTGGCCGCCCGACTCGCCGAGGGGACGCCGGGCATCGTGGTCGTCGACACCCGGAGCGCCGAGAGCTGGGCGCAGGGCCACGTCCGGGGCGCCGTCCACCTGCCCACCGCCGAGATCGCCGAACGCGCCGCCGCGCTCGTCCCCGCGGGCGCGGACGTGGTCGTCTACTGCTGGGGGCCGGGCTGCAACGGCGCTCAGAAGGCGGCGCTGGAGTTCGCCAGGCTCGGCCGTCCCGTCAAGGAGATGCTCGGCGGATTCGAGTACTGGGCGCGGGAGGGCCACCCCGTGGAGACCGGTGGCGGCGCCGTCACGCGGCGTTCACCGGACCCGCTCACCGCCCCCGTCAACGGTGTTTCCTGTGCTTGCTGAGCGTGACGTGGCGCATGTTCCTTCCGGGACGGGGCATAAGGTCGTCCTCCGACGACGTTAGACTCTAGGAATCACTCTTCGGCGCCGACGACGGCGCCAGGCTCGTCCTTGCAGGCCACACCCACGCGGTGCCTCCCGAGACGTGCCCCCCTCTCGGAAGGTAATGCGTGACCACAGCTGCCGCTGAACAGAACCCCACCATGCCCGCCATCGCGGACGAGGAGAGGGTTCCCACCTTCGCCGAGCTCGGCCTCCCGCCGGTGCTGGTGAGCGCCCTGGTCCGCCAGGGCATCGAGGCGCCGTTCCCGATCCAGGCCGCCGCCATCCCCGACGTCATGACGGGACGCGACGTCCTCGGGCGCGGCAAGACCGGCTCCGGCAAGACCCTGGCGTTCGGGCTGCCGCTCCTGGCCCGCCTCGCCGGCCGCAAGGCCGCCCCCAAGCGTCCCCTGGCGCTGATCCTCGTCCCGACCCGCGAGCTCGCCCAGCAGGTCCAGACGAACCTGGAGCCGCTCGGCCGCGGGCTCGGCCTGCGCTTCAAGACCGTCATCGGCCAGACCTCGATGTTCAAGCAGATCGACGCCCTGCGCCGCGGCGTCGAGGTGCTCGTGGCCACCCCGGGCCGGCTCAAGGACCTGATGCGCCAGGGCGCCTGCGACCTGTCCGACGTCGAGATCGCCGTGCTCGACGAGGCCGACCACATGGCCGACATGGGCTTCCTGCCCGACGTCACCGACATCCTGGACGCCGCCAAGCCCGGCGGGCAGCGGCTGCTGTTCTCCGCCACCCTCGACAAGGACGTCGACGTCCTGGTCCGGCGGTACCTGCATGAGCCGGTCACGCACGCGATCGGCCCGGTGGACGAGTCCGTCGCCACCATGGACCACCACCTGCTGCTCGTGGCGCCCAAGGAGAAGAGCGCCATCACCGCCGAGATCGCCAACCGCGAGGGCCGGACGATCCTGTTCGCCCGCACCAAGCACGGTGTCGACCGGCTCGCCAAGCAGCTCACCCAGGCGGGGGTCCGCGCGGCGGGCCTGCACGGCGGCAAGAGCCAGGGCCTGCGCACCCGCACCCTCGCCGAGTTCCGCGAGGGCACCATCAGCGTGCTGGTCGCCACCGACGTCGCCGCCCGCGGCATCCACGTCGACGACGTGTCCCTGGTGATGCACGTCGACCCGCCCGCCGACCACAAGGACTACATGCACCGCGCCGGGCGCACCGCCCGCGCCGGCGAGCGCGGCACCGTCGTCACGCTCGTCCTGCCGCACCAGGTGCGCGCCACGTCCGCGATGACGCGCCGCGCCGGCATCAACGCGCCCCGGACCCGGGTGTCCGCCGGCGACTCCGAGCTGGTCAAGGTGACCGGCGCCCGGCAGCCGTCCGGCATCCCGATCGAGGAGCCGATCATCCCCGAGCGGCCGGCGCGCCGTGAGGGCGGCCGCGGCCGGCAGGGCGGCGGGCGTCGGGGCCGCGGCCCGCGCACCTTCGACCGCGAGGGCGGCAACCGCCGCCGCGACGGCGAGGGCGGGCACGGCGAGCACCGCTCCTACTCGTCCGGCGAACGCCGCGGCGGCCCCCGGACCGGCGGCGGCTCCCACGGCAACCGCCGGGGCGCCTCCTACGGGGGCGACCGCCGGACCGCCCGGACCAGCTGACCGACGACAGGAGAGCCCCGCCGGCAACGGCGGGGCTCTTCCGCGTTCCAGGTCGGGTGGCCGCCGCGACCGGACGGTCAGCCGGCTTCCTCGCTGAGGACGTCGCCCTCACGGGCGGCGGACTCGGCGCGCAGCCTGTCCTGGAGGATCTGCAGGCCCTCCAGGCCGTCCACCGAGAGGGACGCGAGCTCGTCCAGGGACATGAGGGGGTCGGTGCGCAGGGGCGGCTGCCAGCCGTTCTCCTTGTCGTGGCTGCGCAGGATCTTGGCCGGAACGCCGCCGATGACCGAGTGGTCGGGGAACTCGCCGCGGACGACGGCACCGCCGGCCACCGCGACGTTGCGGCCGAGGCGGGTGCCGGGAAGGATGATCGCCCCGGTGCCGATCCAGCAGCCGTCCCCGATCACGACCGGGTTGTTCTCCGGCCACTGCCGCCCGATCGGCGTGTGCAGGTCGCCGTAGGTGTGGTTCTGGTCGGTGATGTAGACGTTCGGGCCGGTGAAGACGTCGTCGCCGATGTCGATCGACTGGTGGCCGACGATGTGGGTGCCGCGGCCGAGCGAGCAGCTCCCGCCGATCCGGACGATGACGTCCGGCCCGAGGTCGAGGCCGGGCACGAACCCGGCGGAGATGGTGACGTGCGTGCCGACCAGCGTGTGGTCGCCGATCGAGATCCAGGGCTCGCCGTAGATCGCGCCGGTCGGGAATCCGATGCAGGCGCCCTCGCCCAGGTAGGCGAACTCGCGGCGGCCCGGCGTGTGCGGGGTGATCTCCCCGTGCCGCTGGATCCATTCCCAGGCGTGGTGCACGACCGTGTGCACGCCCTGGCGCGCCCGCTGCTTCACGCGGGCCGCCAGCACCTGCCGCAAGGGGCGTTTTGGCGACATGGCGTTCACCGTACCGGGTGGTAGCAACCCCCCGTCCGCACGGGGACGGTGAAGGGTCCGGCCGCCGTGCGGCCGGACCCTTCACCTGTGCGCTCAGCGCGTTCGCGGGGCTCAGTGCGGTGAATGCACCTGCCCGTCCGCGTCGGCGCCGCTGACCGTCATGGAGTCGGCCGAGGTCGCGCTGCCCGCGTGTTCGTTCGACCCTTTGGCCATGTCACGGACGGCGCCGCGGCGTGTCGCCACCGCGCCCGCCACGCCGACGGCGGCGACCACCCCCATCATGGCCATGAGGGCGCCGCGCCCGGGCTTGGCCGACTTCGGCGGTTCCACCCGTCCGGCGACATCGCTCAGGAACGAGCTCACCCGCGGGGCGAGCCCGGTCTCCACGTACCGGGCCGCCTGCCGCAGCCTCGGTGCGCTCCATCCACGGGCGATCATCACGCGTTCGTTCGCGATCGGCCCGATCCGCTCGGCCGCGTCGGCGGCGCTCTGCCGGCACGCGTCGGCGCCCTGGCGGGCCGCCTGCTGGACGAGGGCGAGCCGGTTGACGACCTCGTCCTGCGGCTTCCGGCGGATATTGATCATTAGGGACACGCTAACCTCCCTGTTTGCGAGGTCCTGTCAGGCAGCCTTCCCAGCGAACGGAAGGTAAACACCGCGATCGTGACGAGTCTTTCACTCAAGGTGACGAATCCGGGCCCGGCCGGACCGCGCACCGGTTGTCACAGAACCCATCTCAAGAGGAGGCGGCCAGCGTGGCCAACGAGATCTTCGCGACGCTCAACACGTCGCTCGGCAAGATCGTGATCCAGCTGTACCCGGAGCACGCGCCCGAGACGGTGGCGAACTTCGTCGAGCTGGCGGAGGGCACCCGCACCTGGACCGACCCGCGCACGGGCCAGAAGTCGGACGTGCCGCTCTACAACGGGACGATCTTCCACCGGGTCATCGACCAGTTCATGCTCCAGGGCGGCGACCCGCTCGGCACCGGTACCGGCGGCCCCGGCTACGAGTTCAAGGACGAGTTCCACCCGGACCTGAAGTTCAACCGCCCGTACCTGCTGGCGATGGCGAACGCCGGGCCCGGCACCAACGGCTCCCAGTTCTTCATCACGCTGAGCGTCGCGCACACCCAGCACCTGACCGGCCGGCACACCATCTTCGGCAAGGTCATCGAGGGCACCGACGTCGTCGACCGCATCGGCAAGGTCCCGACGGGGCGGATGGACCGTCCGCAGAACGACGTCGTCATCGAGTCGGTGACGATCGAGCGCCGTTAGACGTTCGTCACGGTGAGACCCCGTTACGGGTGAGCCGAGCACCCACCGTACGTACGGCCCACGGAGCCACTGATGAGCACAGACCAGAGTCCCGCCCCCGAGACCTCGGTGCCGACCTGCTACCGGCATCCGAGCCGCGAGACGTATGTGCGCTGCACCCGTTGCGACCGCTTCATCTGCCCCGAGTGCATGCGGGACGCGGCGGTGGGGCACCAGTGCGTGGAGTGCGTCGCCGAGGGCAACCGGGGGGCCCGCAAGGCGGTCCCCCGGACGGTCCTCGGCGCGCGGGGCCCGGCGGCCGCGGTGCCGGTCGTCACCTACACGCTCATCGGCGCGTGCGTCGCGGTGTACCTCGCCGAGCTGGCGTCCTGGCGCGTGGTCTGGGACTTCATGATGCTCGGCCGGGGGGTGCTGCCCGGCGGGGAGGTCGGCGGGGTCGCCGAGGGCGAGTGGTACCGGCTGTTCACCACGATGTTCCTGCACCAGCGCGGCGGATCGTTCGGCATCACCCACATCCTGTTCAACATGTGGGCGCTGTGGGCCGTCGGTCCCGCGCTGGAGCAGGTGCTCGGACGGTGGCGGTTCCTCGCCCTCTACGTGCTGTCGGGGCTCGGCGGCTCGGTGCTGCTGTACCTGGTCGGCTCGCCGCAGGACTCGGCGGTCGGCGCGTCCGGGGCCATCTTCGGGCTGTTCGGGGCGTACTTCGTGATCGGCCGCAGGCTCGGCGGGCCGGTCGGCCCCATCGTGGTGCTGCTGGTGATCAACCTGGTGATCACGTTCTCGGTGCCGGGCATCTCCTGGCAGGGCCACGTCGGCGGCCTCGCGGTGGGGGCGGCGCTGGCCGCGGCCTACGCCTACGCACCCGAGGCTCGGCGCCGGCTGTTCCACTTGGGCGCGCCGCTGGCTGTGCTGGTGCTGCTCGCGGTGCTCGTGATGCTCAGGACGGCCGAGCTGAGCCCGGCGGTGTAGCCGTGCGCGGGGCCGCCGCGCACGGCCGCACGGGCCGCACCGGCCGCACGGCTCACGCGCGGCGGCGTCCGCGCTCCGGCGCCTGTGGACACCCGCTGTGGAAAACCTGGGGAAAGGCGCGGTGAGGGATCCTCAACCTGTGGATAACGTGCGTTCAGCGCCAGCGGGTCGAAAGGATCACACCCAGGATGATCGCGGTGAAGCCGATTCCCAGATTCCAGTTGTGCAGGTCGGTCATGTACGGCACGTCCGTACCGGTGCTGGCCGTCACGTAGAAGACAGCGATCCAGATCAGGCCGACGAGCCACAGGCCGACCATCGTCGGCACGAGCCAGCGCGGGCTGACCTCGGGAGCCTTGGACTTCTGCGGGGGCGTGTAGACGGCCTTCTTGCGCACTTTGGACTTGGCCACGGTGGGATCGATCTCCTCGGGCGTCCGGCGGCCGGAGCGCCGGGCCGCGCATGGGTGTTTTGTCGGTTAGCGTAGTCGCTGGTGAGCAGCGTACGGCGTCCAGCGTGGGGAAGCATCATCCCAGTTCTCACGCTCCTTGCGGGAACCTTGTTCGCGGCGAGCGCGAGCACGGCCCGCGGCACGAGCCTGCGCGAGCAGGGCCGGACCAGGATCACCGAGCTCATCACCGCGGAGCAGCGCCGGGGCCGGCAGGATCGCGCCGAGTACCGGCGGCTGCGCCGCCAGGTCGACGGTATCTCCCGGGAGGCCGGACGTCACGACGCCCGGGTGAAAAACGCTCAGGCGGAGGCCGACCGGCTGGCCGCCGAGGCCGGGTTCACCCCCGCCGCCGGCCGCGCCGTCCGGGTCTCGCTGGACGACGCGCCGCCGCCGAAGTCGGGCGAGCTGCCCCGCGGCGTCCGCCCGGACGACCTGGTGGTGCACCAGAGCGACGTCCAGGCCGTCGTCAACGCGCTGTGGGCGGGCGGCGCCCGCGCCATGCAGATCATGGACCAGCGGGTGATCTCGACCAGCGCGGTGCGGTGCGTCGGCAATACGCTGATCCTCCAGGGCGTCGTGTACTCCCCGCCGTTCCGGATCACCGCCGTCGGCGATCCGGACCGGCTGCGCGCGGCGCTCGGCGCGTCCCGCGAGATCGCGATCTACCGCAGGTACGTCCGCGCCTACGGGCTCGGCTACGCGGTGCGGACGGTGGAACGCGCCACGTTGCCGCCCTACACCGGCAACGTGACCATGAAGCACGCTACGGTTCCGGCGGAACCGCCCAAAGGCGGCTGAACCCCCCGGCAGAGGAGGACGCGGTGCGGACGGTGATCCGTGGCATGGGCGAGCTGTGCATCACCACCGGGCTGATCGTCATGCTGTTCGTGACTTACGAGCTCTGGGGCACCGGCCAGTACACCAAGGGCGCGCAGGACAGGCTGGGCGACGAGATGCTGAAGAACTGGCGGGCCACCAAGGTCACCACCGAGAGGGTCGAGCTCGGCAAGGGCCTCGCCGTGATCCGCATCCCCCGGTTCGGCGAGCACTACCGCTTCGTCGTGATCGAGGGCGTCGACCGGGCCGACCTGCGCAAGGGGCCCGGCCACTACCCGGGCAGCGCGCTGCCCGGCCAGGTCGGGAACTTCGTGGTCTCCGGCCACCGGACGACCTACTCCGCGCCGTTCAACCGGCTCGGCGAGCTCGACCGCGGCGACAAGATCCTCATCGACACCCGGGACGAGCAGTACGTCTACCAGGTCACCGACCGGCGGATCGTGAAGCCGTCGGCGACGGAGGTGACCGCTCCCGTCCCGCTCCACCCGAAGCGGCGGCCGACCGAGCGGCTCCTCACGCTCACCACCTGCCACCCCAAGTACTCCGCCGCCCAACGAATGATCATCTTCGGCGAGCTGGTCGAGACGCTGCCGCGCGCGGCGTCGGCCCGCGCCGCCGGGACGTAGGAGGCCTCGTGTACGCCTGGATCTGGCGCCGACTGCCCGGCGCGTGGCAGACCAAGACCGCGACCGCGCTCGGCCTGTTCGTGGCGATCGCCGTCCTCCTCTGGTACGTCGTGTTCCCGTGGGTCGAACCCAAGGTCCAGTTCGACCACGGCGTGGTGCAGGACCCGGCGCCGTCCGGCTCCGCCACCCCGGGCTGACCGGCGATGCGCGTCCTCGTCGTCGACAACCACGACAGCTTCGTCTACAACATCGTCCAGTACCTGCTGGAACTCGGCGCCGACTGCGTGGTCAGGGACCGTTCGGACGTCGCCGTCCAGGACGCCGCCGACGTCGACGGCGTCCTGCTCAGCCCCGGACCCGGCCATCCCGCCGACGCCGGGGTCTGCCTCGACCTCGTGCGGGACGCCGAGCGCCGCGGCACCCCGCTCCTCGGCGTCTGCCTCGGCCACCAGGTGATCGCCCACGTGCACGGCGCGACGGTCGCCCGCGCCCCCGAGATCGTCCACGGCTTCACGAGCGAGATCCACCACGACGGCGCCGGCGTCTTCCGCGGCCTGCCGGACCCGTTCGCCGCGACCCGCTACCACTCGCTCGCCGTCGTGCCCGGGACCGTCCCGCCGGACGTCCTGGAGGTGACCGCCCGCACCCGCGACGGCGTCGTCATGGGCCTGCGCCACCGAGGCCGGCCCGTCGAGGGCGTCCAGTTCCACCCCGAGTCGATCCTCTCCGTCGCCGGCCATCGACTGCTTCGGAACTGGCTCGACACCTGTGCTGACCAGCGCCTTCACCGGGTGGGCGGGAGCTAGGCACTCCCATCTCGTCCCAAGCTAGAAAATATCGGTTGAAATACGTAACGTTCCCTGGCGTCGTGACGAAGACCATGACGAAGGGCTTCCGCCATTGCCCCCGAGTGGCGGAAGCCCTTCTCTCATGCCCGGGCCCGTCCGGCCCCCCGCGACGCGGCCTGCGAAACGCCCGAGGGCCCCGCCTCCTGCCGGAGACGGGGCCCTCGAACAACTTTCGGTCAGCCCTGGCCGTTGCCCGGTGGGAAGCCGGGGAAGCCCGTCGTCGGCGTGCCCGGGCCGGGCGTCGGCGTCGGCGGCTTCTGCGCCACGAAGATGGTCACCGTCTCGCCCGGCGCGACCGTCGCGCCCTCACCCGGCTGCTGGTCGTAGACGAAGCCGGGAGCGACCTGCTTGTCGGGCGGCGGCGTGCCCTTCTGCACGCTGCACTTCAGGCCGAGACCCTCCAGCTTGCCGCAGGCGGCCCGCTGGCTGTTGTTGAACAGGCTCGGCACCTTCATGCTCGACGGGCCGGTCGACACCGTCACCGTGACGTTCGAGCCCTTCGCCGCCTTCGAGCCGCCGGTCGGATCGGTCGAGATCACGTTGCCCCGCGGCACGGTGTCGTTCGAATCGACCCGCTTGTCGACCTCGAACCCGCGCTCCTCCAGGATCTTCTTCGCCGCGGCGTACGGCTTGCCGGTCACGTCCGGGATCTCGATCTCCGTGGGCGGCTTCTTGCCCTTGGAGACCAGCAGCGTCACCGAAGCGCCCTTGGCGGCGTCCGTGCCGGGCTGCGGATCGGAACTGATCACGAACCCCTTCCGGACGTCGTCGTTGAAGTCGGTCCTCGGCTCGCCGACCTTGAAGCCGAGCTTGGTGAGCTGGGCCGTCGCGTCGTTCTGCGAGACGTTGACGATGCTCTTGGGGATCGCGACCTGGTCGGCCGCGTCGTCCCCGCCGCTCATCAGCAGGCCGATGAGCGCAGCGCCGCCGATGAACAGCACCGCGAGGCCCACCCACAGCGCGGCCTTCTTGCCGCCGCCGCCGCGTCCGGCCTCGTCGTCGTAGTGGACGGGCGGCAGGCCGTAGCCGTCGTCCTGCGGCCGCCGCACCTGCGTGCGCGCCGGGCCGCCGTACGCGCCCATCACCTGGGTGCCCTGCGGCTGCTGGCCGCCCATCAGCATCGTGGACGCCGCCGTCGACGACACGGGCTGGCCCTGCAGGACGCGCTGGATCTCCTGCCGGAACTCCGTCGCGTTCTGGTAGCGGTGGTCGGCTTCCTTCGCCATCGCCTTCAGCACGATCGCGTCCGCCCACTGCGGGATCTGCGGGTCCACCTGCGACGGCGGGACCGGCTCCTCCCGCACGTGCTGGTAGGCGATCGCGACCGGGGAGTCGCCGGTGAACGGCGGCTTGCCGGTGAGCAGCTCGTACAGCACGCAACCGGTCGAGTAGATGTCGCTGCGGGCGTCCACCCGCTCCCCGCGCGCCTGCTCGGGCGACAGGTACTGCGCGGTACCGATCACCTGGGCGGTCTGCGTCATCGTGGACGCCGTGTCGGCCATGGCCCGGGCGATGCCGAAGTCCATGACCTTGACCTCGTGCTGCCGGGTGAGCATCACGTTGGCCGGCTTGATGTCGCGGTGCACGATGCCGCCGCGGTGGCTGTAGTCCAGCGCCCGCAGGATCCCGTCAGTGATCTCCAGGGCCTTGTCCGGCAGCAGCGCGCGGTTCTCCCTCAGGAGGTCGCGCAGCGTGCTCCCGTCCACGTGCTCCATGACGATGTACGGGATCGGCGTGTCGCCGATCATGTCCTCGCCGGTGTCGTACACGGCGATGACCGAGGGGTGGTTCAGCGACGCGGCCGACTGGGCCTCGCGCCGGAACCGGGCCTGGAACGTGGGGTCACGGGCCAGGTCCGACCGCAGCGTCTTGACCGCGACGATGCGATCGAGACGGCGGTCCCGGGCACGGTAGACCTCGGCCATGCCGCCGCGCCCGATCACCGTTTCGAGCTCGTAGCGGCCGCCGAGCAGCCGAGGTTGACTCATATGTGCACTTTCCCTCGTACGTCTACACCTTGTCTCCAGAACCTAGCTTCCCCTCCGGGGTCGGCGGGGGATCCGGGCTCGGAGTTGACGGAGTCGTGGTGCTCCCCGTCGGTGCGGGTGTGGGCTCGGGGGCGGTGGGAGTCGCCCGGGGCGGATTCGTGGATGGCTTATGTGACAGGGACGCCTTGGGCGGCCCCTGCGTTGACGGACGGATCCTATGCGTCCGGTGCCGCGGCGGGACAGCCGGCCTCGGAGTGCTCCGGCCCGAGTGCCGCCGCGGGGTGCCGGGGGCGGGGGTGGAGGCCGGATCGTCGACACTGTCGTCCCCGACCGGCCGGGTGGCCGGGGCGGCGGGCGGTTCCCGCTCGTCCCCGCCCGGTCCGGCGAAGGCCAGCCCTTTCCACAGGGAGCCGACGACGATCACGCAGACCAGCAGGACGGCCGCGACGGACGCGTACGCCACTGCCGAGCGCCGTTGCCCGGACACTGGTCCGCTGGCGAGGTTATCCGCCCCTTCGTCAGCGTCAAATCCCGACAAAGTAGACGATCTTGCGAGATGAGGATCGGGGCTGGTGGCGGGGGACCGGCGTGCGCCCCTGCGGGCCGTGTCCAGCCGGGCGGCCTCGCGGGTCGTGCCGACCCGGCCCGTGCTGAGCGACGCGCGGATCCCCAGCGCCCGTGCGGCGACCGTGTCCGCGTCCGCGGGACGGTCCCGCGGCTCCTTCGCGAGCATCTCCATGACCAGCTCGCGGGCCGCCTCGGGCACCCGTCCCGGCAGCTCCGCGGGGGCGTCCCGGACGTGCTTGAGCGCCACCTCCACCGCGGTCGGCCCGTCGAACGGCGGCGCGCCCGTCAGGCACTCGTAGGCCACCGCGCCCAGCGAGTACAGGTCCGCCGCCGGGGACAGCTCCAGGCCCTGCGCCTGTTCCGGCGAGATGTAGTGCGCGGTCCCCATGACCATCCCGGTCTGGGTCTGCGACGCCGCCGCCAGCCGGCGGGCGATCCCGAAGTCGGTGATCTTCAGGGTGCCGTCCGGTGCCACCATCAGGTTCGCCGGCTTGACGTCGCGGTGCACGATCCCGGCCGCGTGCGCGACCACCAGCGCCCGCGCCGCCTGCACGATCAGGTCGAGCACCGCCTCCAGCGGCAGCCCGCCGTCGCGCGCGAGGATCTCGTCCAGCGGCTCGCCCGGCACCAGCTCCATCACCAGGAACGTCCGTCCGGCCTGCTCGCCGTAGTCGAACGCCCGCGCGATCCCCGGGTGCCGCAGCTCCGCCGCGAAGCGCGCCTCCGACTCGAAGCGGCCGCGCGCCCGCATGTCCGAACCCAGCTCCAGGCGCAGCAGCTTCACCGCCACCAGCCGCCCCGACAGCGCGTCGGACGCGCGCCAGACCTCGCCCATCCCGCCGATCGCCAACCGCTCCAGCAGCCGGTACCGGTCGTTCAGGACGAGGCCCGTACTCACTTCTGCAGGACCTTCGCCATGATCGCCCCGGCGATGGGGCCGGCGTTGGCGGCGCCGGAGCCCGGGGCCTCGGTCATGACGGCGAACGCGTAGCGCGGGTTCTGGGGCGGGCTGAACCCGACGAACCAGTTCGCGTTCGGGTTGCCCGGGCCCTGCTCGGCGGTACCGGTCTTGCCGGCGATCCGCATGCCCGCCAGGTTCTTCGCGGTGCCCTCGGAGACCACCGCGCGCATCATGTCCTCCAGCTGGCCGGCCTGGCCGTCGCTCATCGCCTCGCCGAACTCCTTCGGGGAGACGTTGTAGAGCTCGCTCTGGTCCTTCGCGCGGACCTTCTGCACCACGTACGGGTTCATGATCTTGCCGCCGTTGGCGATCGAGCAGGCGACCATCGCCATCTGCAGCGGCGTGGCCCGCACGTTCTCCTGGCCGATGCCGGACCGCGCCGTGCCGTCCTTGCCGGTCTCGATCGTGTTGCCCTTGGCGTCCTTGATCGACACCGGGACGTCGCTCTCCGCGGCGTACATGTCGGGCTCCAGCTGCACGTGCTTGCCGAACCCGAACCTCGTGGAGCCGTCGTGCAGCTCCTGGATGCCCATGTCCAGCGCCATCTTCGCGAACGAGGTGTTGCAGGACTCGGCGAAGGCGCCGCGCAGCGGGGCCGACCCGGCGCAGCTGCCGCTGTCGTGCGAGTTCGGCAGCGGGCGGCCCGACTCCGGCAGGATCAGCTGCCCGGTGTTCACCGTCGACGAGCTGTTGAGGCCGAGCTTCTGCATCCCGATCGCCGACACCACCGCCTTGAACGAGGAACCGGGCGGGAACGTCTGGCTGAGGGCGTTGTCGACCAGCGGCTTGATGACGCCGTCGCCCTTGTCGAGCTGCTCCAGGCGCTTGCCGCCCTTCTCACCGGTCTGCGGCGCGACCTCGTTCGGGTCGAACGACGGCCACGACGCCGCCACCTTCACCGCGCCCGTCTTCACGTCGATCACGACGGCGCCGCCGCGGCGGCCGCCGGCCGTCCGCGCCTTCAGCTGCTCGTACGCCGTGCGCTGCGCCTGCGGGTCGATCGTCAGCTCGACGTTCGCGCCCTCGGCCTTCTTGCCGATGAACGTGTCGAACCAGCGCTGCTGCGTGATCCGCGTGTCCTTGCCGCCGAGCAGCGAGTTGTAGGCCCGCTCGACCTGGGTGGCGTTGCCGTTGAAGTACCCGGTGATCGGCGCGAAGATCGGCCCGTCCTTGTAGGTCCGGCCGTACTTCGGGTTGTCCTTGCCGGTCTCCTTCGAGGTCACCAGCACCTCGCCGCCCGCCGAGATCTGGCCGCGCGGCGAGTTGAACACGTCCGCGTACTGGCGGCTGTTGCGCGCGTCGGTCCGCAGGTCCTCCGCCTGGCTGCCCTGGACGTAGTTGACCTGCGCCATCAGGCCGAAGAAGAGCAGCAACGCGAAGATCGCCACCCGCCGAACCGGCTTGTCCATGTTCATAGGGGGGAAGTCACCTCGTGCTCACGATCTGGGTCATGCCCTCGTCCTGGATCGCCTGCGGGGCGGGCTTGCGCGCGTCATGGCTCATCCGCACCAGGATCGCGATCAGGATCCAGTTGGCCATCAGCGACGAGCCGCCCTGGGACAGGAAGGGCGTCGTCAGGCCGGTGAGCGGGATGAGCCGTGTGACGCCTCCGACGATCACGAAGACCTGGAGGGCCAGCACGAAGGACACGCCGCCCGCGAACAGCTTCAGGAACGGGTCCCGCGCCGCCACGGCCGTCTTCATCCCGCGTTGCACGATCAACGCGTATATCAAGAGCAACACCATCAACCCGGTCAGCCCGAGTTCCTCGCCGAGCGAGTCGAAGATGAAGTCGCTGAAGGACAGGGGCGTCCGCCACGGCTCGCCCTGGCCGAGCCCGGTGCCGAGGACGCCGCCCTGGCCGAGCGCGAACAGGCCCTTCATCAGCTGCGCGCTGTCGGAGTACTCCCCGCCCAGCTCCGCGCAGGCCGAGAAGCCCGGCGAGATGCTGCCCTGGTCCTTGTACTTCTTGTAGATGGTGGTGTCGGGGTTGACCGGGACGACCTTGCCGCTGTCCAGCAGGCAGCCGCCGTCGAAGTACGGCTTGGGGTTCTGCCAGATGTCGATGCGCTGGTTCACGTGGCCCATGAACGGCAGCAGCGTCGCGATGAAGATGCCGACCGCCAGCAGCCCGACACCGATCACCACCCAGGACACCCGCTGGGTCGCGATGTACAGCATCGACACGAACAGGCCGAAGAACAGCAGCGCGGTGCCGAGGTCCTTCTGCATGAACAGCACGCCCAGGCAGAAGAACCAGATCACCATGATCGGGCCGAGGTCGCGGGCCCGGGGCAGGCTGATCGGGCCGACCTTCTTGCCGATCAGCGACATCGCCTGCCGCTTGTTCACCAGGTATCCGGCGAAGAAGACCACCAGCAGCAGCTTGGCGAACTCGCCCGGCTGCACCGAGAACGGACCCAGGTGGATCCACACGCGGGCGCCGTTGATCTGCTGGCCGATGCCCGGGACGATCGGGAGCAGCAGCAGGATGACCGCGGTGAGCCCGATCAGGTACGTGTAGCGCTGCGCGGTCTTCGGCGGGAACGAAAGCGGGGCGTCCGGCTTGTCGGTGTCGCGCATGATCAGCACGGCGCCGACGAACAGGGCGATTCCGACGAACGTCCACATCAGCTGGCCGGGCGCGTCGGCGGCGTCCGGGAGCAGCTTCTTGCCCGCGGCCGCCGCGACCTTGCGGTCATGGCTGGTGTCGAGGTCCAGGCGGTAGATCATCGCCAGCCCGATGCCGTTCAGCGCCACCGCGAGCGGCAGCAGCAGCGGGTCGGCGTAGGGGGTGAACTTCGCCTGGAAGAAGTAGGCGACGAACGCCAGCACGGCGAGACCGCCGCCGTACACGAACAGGCCGCCGGGGATGTTCCCGTCACGGGCGAGGCCGACCTCCGCGAACGCCGACAGCGTCAGGATCATCGCGAAGGCCAGCAAGGCCAGCGAAGCGGCGTTGCGCCGCTGGTACGGGAGGTGGGCCCGGATCTGCTCCCCGATCGATTGCATCTACGAGCTCCCTCCGCTGGAGGGGCAGTCCTTGATGGACGGGGTGCGCTGCTTGCACTCTTCCCGGTGCGCGCCGAGCTGGTCGAGCTTGGCCTGCGCCGCCTTCTGCCCGATGAACACGAGGGTGCCCTTCTCGACCGCGGTCACGTCCGAGGCGGGCAGCTCGTCGATCCGGATGTCGCTGCTCTTGACGGAGGTCTGCCGGCAGTTCTGCTGCTCCCGGCCCTTCACCATGGCGACCTTGCCGCCCTGCCCGATGAGCGAGTACTTGCAGACGGCGCTCTCCAGCTGCTTCAGCGCCTTCGGGCCGTCGACGGTGTAGGTGTCCTTGACCTGCTGCTGGAGGTCCTGCGGGAGGTCGGCCACCAGGATCGGCTGCTTCGGCTGTTCCTTCTTGGCGGCCTCGCGGGACAGGCTGAGGCCCGGCACCTTCTGCGTCGTCCCGCGGTAGAGGACGACCTCGCCGGCCTTGTTCGCGCCGACGTAGTAGCCGTTCCGGACGTTCTGCAGCAGCACGAACCCGCCCGCCACGACGCCCACGACGACCACGCCCGCCACGACGACCAGCCACGTCCAGCGCCGCGTGCCGCCCCGCCCCCGCATCCGCTGGGACTGCGGCATGGTGCCCGGCGCCGGCGGCGGGCCCATCGCGTCGCCCATCGGCATCGGGGCCTGCGGCGGCGGCATCTCGTCCACCGCCACCGGCGGATGCGGTCTGGTGTCGCGCAGCTGCGCGGCCCGCCCCGCCGGGGTGTCGGCGACGGTCGTGTTCGGCCCCGTCCCCCCGCCCGGCGGCTCCGGCGGCGCCGCGTTGGCCGCCGCGCCGACCGCGTGGCCGGGGCCGCCCGTCGGGGGCCGGCGCTCCAGGTCCACCACGTCGGCGACGACGCAGGTGATGTTGTCGGGGCCGCCGCCCCGGTTCGCCAGGTCGATCAGTTGCCGGACGGCCTGCTCGGGGTCGTCCACCTCCGTGAGCACCTGGAAGATCGTCTCCGCCGTGACGACGCCCGACAGGCCGTCCGAGCACAGCAGGTACCGGTCGCCGACCTTCGCCTCGCGCAGCGACAGGTCCGGATCGACCTCGCCGCGGCCGTCCAGCGCCCGCAGCAGCAGGGAGCGCTGCGGGTGCGAGGCCGCCTCGTCCGGGCTGATCCGACCCTCGTCGACCAGGGACTGCACCAGCGTGTGGTCGTGCGTGATCTGGAACAGGCTGCCGTCGCGCAGCAGGTAGGCGCGCGAGTCGCCGATGTGCACCAGCGCGACCTGGTTGCCCGCCCACAGCATCGCGGTCAGCGTCGTCCCCATGCCCTGCAGGGCGGGGTCGGACTCCACGATGCGGTGCAGGTTGTCGTTCGCCGTCTTGACCGTGTGCTCCAGCGCGGCCAGCAGCTCGGTCGCCGGGAGGTCCTTGTCGAGGGCCCGCAGCGCCTCGATCGCCGCGGCGCTCGCGATCTCGCCGCCGACGTGCCCGCCCATCCCGTCGGCCACCGCGAGCAGGTGCGCGCCCGCGTACGCCGAGTCCTCGTTGCCCTCGCGCAGCATGCCGACGTCGGAGCGCGCGGCGTAGCGGATTCCCAGTGTCATTTGCGCAGCTCGATCACGGTCTTGCCGATACGGACCGGAACGCCCGGGGGAACCGGCATCGGCCGGCTCACCTTCGTGCGTCCGAGATACGTCCCATTGGTCGAGCCGAGATCTTCCACGATCCACTGACCGTCCTGCGCGAAAAGTCGGGCATGCCGGCTCGAAGCGTAGTCGTCGGTCACGACGAGCGTGGCGTCATTGGCACGGCCGATGGTGATGGGCACCCCGGTGAGGTCGATGACAGTGCCGGCCCGTTCGCCCTGGACGACCACGAGTTTGGTCGGGGCGCCGTTCTGGGCGCTGCGCTGTGGCCGGGGTGGCTTCGGCTGCCTGGCCGCCCGGGGGGGACGGGGCTGGGATGCGCGCGTGGCCGCCTTGGACGCGGCCTTCGAGCCGAACAGGTCGGCCCTGATCACGCCGACGGCCGCGATGACGAACAGCCACAGCACCGCGAGGAACGCCAGCTTGATCAGCGTGAGGGTGAATGGGGACATCGGAGTCGGGGTTACTCCCTATCGCGGCGGAACACAAGAGTGGTGCGGCCCATCGTGACCCGGGAGCCGTCGACCAGCGTGACCCGCCGGATCGGCTGCCCGTTCACGAACGAGCCGTTGGTCGACCCTAGATCCACGAGAGCGATTTCGGGACCTTCTACGCGGATCTCGGCATGGTGCCGGGACACGCCCGGGTCGACGAGACGCAGGTCGCAGTCGGTACCGCGACCCAGCAGGGTCACGGGAGTGTTGATCTCATAGGTGCGCTGAGTCGTGTCCGATCCCTCCAGCGCCGTGGTCACCAGCAGGCGCGGATGCCCCCCGAACACCCCGCCCCGGCCCCCCTGCGGCACGTCGCTCACCGGCCGGCGGATCTCCCCGCCCTCGACCGTCGAGCCCCGGATCACCCCCGACCTGATGCGGAACATGCCCGTGGCGAGATCCCCCGCGTTCTCGAACCGCACGCGCACCGGACCCACGAAGGAGTACCCCTGCTCCTTCGCGTACTCGCGCGCGAGATTCGCCAGCTCCTGGCTCAGGCTGTCGGCGTACACCTGGAGCCGCTGCCCGTCCTGCTGAGAGATCTCCACGACGAAGTCGTTCGGCACGAGCGTGCGGCCCTGTGCCACGATCGCCGCCCGATCGTCCATCTCGCGCTGCACAGCACTGGCCACCTCGACCGGCTGGAGCTCGGACTTGAAGGCACGGGCGAAGGCCCCTTCGACCATGCCCTCAAGCCGTCGCTCGAAGCGCTGAATGACGCCCACGGGCACCTCCCTTCCCCACTGGTAGACGATCGTATCGGTGCGAAGGTTCGCTCGGCGTATCTGGATACCTAACCACCCTGGACCCCGTGCTAGCCTTTTCAGGCACCCGGAAACGGGACGGCGCCCACGGGCGGGTGGCGGAACGGCAGACGCGCACGGTTCAGGTCCGTGTGTCCGAAAGGATGTGAGGGTTCAAATCCCTCCTCGCCCACGCGGGGTCAGTGACGCAAGTCCTCCCCTAACAGTGACGGAAAGAGCCCCCCAGCGACAAGCTGGGGGGCTCTTCCGCTTCCCGGAGGCCTCACCTGGCCCCCCGCGAGGGCCGCGACCACCCGATCCCAGGAGCGTCCGGACTCGCGTCGAGCGCCTTCGGGGCATGCCTGTGAAGGTGCTGGTCATGTGGCCGGTGGTGCTGGTGATGTTGCCGAACGGTGCCCGTCACGCTGGACCGCGGGTGTTCAGGCGACGATGCCGTCGGGCCAGATGAGCAGGGCAGTGAAGCTGGAGAGAGGTCGGGCCGCGAAGGGAGTCCGGGAGTCAGTTCGCCATGTCGGCGAACTGGCCGGGCTGGTAGGCGCCTCCGGGGTTGTGGATCATGACGTTGAGCCGGTTGTTGGCGTTGATCATGGCGATCAGGGAGAGCAGTGCGGCGATCTGGTCGTCGTCGTAGTGCTCGCGTGCCTTCGCCCAGGTTTCATCGGACACGCCGGGGTGGGCGTCGGCGATGCGGGTGCCCTCCTCGGTCAGTGCCAGCGCGGCCCGTTCGGCGTCGGTGAACACCGTGGACTCGCGCCAGGCGGCCACGAGGTGGAGGCGGACGGCGTCCTCGCCGGCGGCGGTGGCGTCCTTGGTGTGGTAGTCGACGCAGAAGCCGCAGCCGTTGATCTGGCTGGCGCGCAGCATCACCAGGTCCTGGGTGGAGCGGGGCAGCGACGAGTCGGTGATCGCCAGGGCGACGTTGTAGATGCGCTTGGCGATCTTGGCGCCGAGCGGGTTGGCCATCAGGTCGAAACGGGGTTCCATGACGTGGTTCTCACTTTCGAGGGGTTGGGCGGCGCGCGTATCGTGCGCGCGACTCTGAACCGGCCGAGGGGTCACGGGGTGTGCGGGATCAGCCGAGTCCGCCGGGCTCGTACTCGCCGCCGCGCTGGCCGATGATGACGGCCATGCGGTTGGTGGCGTTGATCAGGGCGATGAGCATCACCAGATCGGACAGCTGGTCGTCGTCGTAGTGCTCGGCGGCGTTCGCCCAGGTCTCGTCGGACACGCCGGGGTGGGCGTCGGCGATGCGGGTGCCCTCCTCGGCCACCCGCAGGGCGGCGCGCTCGGCGTCGGTGAACACCGTCGACTCGCGCCAGGCCGCGACCAAGTTGATGCGGGTGGCGCTCTCCCCCGCGTGAGCGGCGTTCTTGCTCCACACGTCGGTGGCGTAACCGTCGCCGTTGATCTGGCTGGCGCGCAACACGACCAGCTTCTGGGTCGCGGCCGGCACCGTCGACTCCGCGAGGATCGTCTGGCTTGCCGTTCCGAAGTGCTTGGCGGCCTTGGCGGCGGTCGCGGTCGGGTCACCGAAGAGGTTCAAACGAGCGGTCATCGTGAGCTCCCTGCTGTTGTGAGCGGTCGGACAAGAGATGCCGGCGGCCTGGTTCCTGTGACACCGGACCAGAGGGACGCGCGTCACATCACCGCCTCAGGGGTTCAGAGTCCGAAGGCCCCCAGGGCGCGGGCGTTCCCAGAGGCAGGGCGGCGCTCAGGTCGGGGATCACGGGCTGGAGGATCCCTGTGGCGCTGCCGGTCAGACGGAGCGAGCCCCAGCGGCAAGCTGGGAGCTTCTCTGCTTTGCCGAGGTTCTACCTGGCCCTTCGGAGGGCCGCGCCCAGCCGATCACGAGAGTGTCCGAAGCCATGGACACGCGCCGAAGGCGGCGGTCGCCCTTGTTCTGGTAGACCGAAGCCACTCAGCGCAGTACGGCCGCCAGCAGGTCGGTTCCCAGCGCCGTCAGGTCGGGCAGATTGACGGTGTAGCGGACGTAACGGCCCTGCCGCCGGGCCGTGAGCAGGCCCGCGCGGCGCAGGACAGCGAGGTGGCGGGAGACTTCCGGGGGCGAAAGTTCCCAGGCGTGGGCCAGCTCACCGGTGGTGTGCGGGCCGCGGGCGAGGGTGCGCAGCAGCCGGAGCCGTACCGGATGCGCGAGCGCCTCCAGCCGTAGCGTGACCGTTTCCAGCGATACCGGCTCCGACGGACTCGCCTCGGCGACGGGGTACTGCACCACCGGCTGCCACCCGGGCGCGTGGACCGCCACCAGGTGCGGGCGGCCGAAGACGCTGGGGAGGAAGGTGACCCCCGTGCCGTGGGCGGAGGTCGCACTGTCCTGCAGCTTGTCCACGATGATGCAGTCGCCGTCCGGCGCCAGGGTCACGGCACCGGAGACCGACGCCAGTGCCGCCCCGATGCCCTGGCGCTTCAGCAGGTCGTTCTTCAGACGCAGGTCGGTGGCCAGTCGCACGGCGACGCTCGACCAGGCGGCGTCGAAGAAGGCCTCGGCACACTGTTCGAGGGTGTGACGCACGCGCGCCCGCACGGCGGCCGGGTCCGCGAGCAGCCGTTCCGCGAAGGCCTCCTGGAGCGCGCCGCGGGCCTGGGCCAGGTCCAGGGCCCGCTCGCGCGCCGCCGCGTCGGCGAGCGGCGACGGCGCGGCGAAGTGGACCCGGTTGCTGCCGCACGTGGTGACGAGCGCGGCGGTCACATAGGTTTCGTCGTCGATCCGGTCCACCTCGTCCAGTTCCTCGGCGAGGGTCGGCCGGGGACGGGCCGGGACCAGGAAGTCGGCTCGTGAGGAACGCCAGAGGAACTCCGCCTCTCTGAGCCGCTCGGCCAGCTCCGGACGCAGCCCGGCCCAGACGTCCGCAGCCCAGCCGGCGAGCTGCGGGTGATGCCCGGGCTCGGCCAGCACGTGCAGCATCGCGGTCAGCTCGGCCAGCGGGGAGGCGGCGAACCGCAGTCGCCCGGACGGCGGGCCGCCGATGTCGATCCTCAACGTCACCCCCTCATTCTCGCTGGTCGGACGGCCCACGACCGCGTCGGTTGACGGTGTTCGTCAACCGGTGCGCTCGGCCCGGCGGCCGAACGCACCGTTGACGCCATGGCAACCACCACCAAGATCCAGCCGCGCGCCCTCGTCCGGGCCTCCGGAGGCCCCCGCTATGCCGTCGCCCTGGCGGTGGACGCGCTCGGCACCGGCCTGCTGCGGCCCTTTCTGCTGCTCTACGGGGTGATGGTGCTGAGGCTGTCCGCGTCGGCCACCGGCATCGCCATGACGGCCGGCATCGTCGTGGGTCTGGTGTGCATGCCCGCTGTCGGCCGGTGGCTGGACCGGGGCGCGCGCAGCACGGTCGTGGCGGCGTCGATGCTGGTGCGGGTGCTGGGCGTGGCGCTGCTGCTGGCCGCCCCGGAAGAGCACGTCTGGCCGTTCGCGGCGGCGGCGCTCTTCCTCGGCATCGGCAACCAGGCATGGCCGGCCGCCCACGCCGCCCTCGTGGCCACGGTCGCTCACGGCCGCGAACGCGACGCCGCTCTCGCGGGAGGCCGCGCTCTGCGCAACGCCGGCCTGGGCGTGGGCGCCCTCCTCGCCACCGCATGCCTTGCGGGCGGCGCCACTGCGCTGCAGGTGCTGGCAGCCGTCACCGGGCTCGCCTATCTCGCTGCGGCGGCCTTGGCATGGTCGGTCCACCTGCACACGCATCCGGCCGCTGTTCCGGCCGAGGGCAGGGCCGGCGGGCCCGCACCTCGGATGCGCGCGTTGCTGGCCGCCAACGTGGTCTACGTCTTCTGCCTCAACGTCCCCGAAATCGCGCTGCCTCTGATCCTGGTGACCCAGTTGCACGCGTCCCCGATGTGGTCGGCGGCCATCTTCGTGGCGAACACGGTGCTGGTGGTCACCCTTCAGGTGCCGGTCACCGTCCTGATGTCCCGCTTCTCCCGGCGGACCGTGCTGGCTCTCGCCGGCGTGGTACTCGCCGCGTCCTACCTCGGCTTCCTGGCGGCCACGTCGCTGGGAAACCGCTGGAGTGCCCCGGCCGTCGCCACGGTGTCCGTGGTCTGCACCATCGGCGAGATCATCTATGCCGGCAGCGCAACCGCGCTCGTCACCGCCCTCGCCCCGGCCCCCGTCCTCGGACGCGCCCTCTCCCGCTTCCAGCTCTCCACGGGCTTCGGCCTCGCCGTCTCCCCGGCGGTCATCACCGCGCTCGCCTCCTACGGCGCGTCCGCCCTCTGGGGCGGCCTCTCCGCCGCGACGCTCCTCTCCGCCTCCGCCGTCGCCACCGAAAAGGACCAAGGAACAGGCTCATCGCCTCGGGGGCGAGACGTTCTCCGGCTTCGTGTGCCGGGACTTCGCCATCGGCATCAACCGGGAGAGCCGCCCCCACAGGTGACCGTGATTACGGACGGAGCATAATTGAACACTGATAGTGACCGATAGTCGATCGCCGAAGGAACTCCCGCATGAGGATGGACGACACGTCGCCGCCGGGGGCCGGACCCGGAGTCCGGACGATCCGGCTCACCGTCAACGGCCGCACGCGGGAGCTGCGGATCGAGCCCCGGGTGAGCCTTCTGGACGCGCTGCGCGAGCATCTCGCGCTGACCGGTTCGAAGAAGGGCTGTGACCAGGGGACGTGCGGTGCCTGCACCGTGTGGGTGGACGGCAGCCGGGTGCTGGCCTGCCTGACGCTCGCGATCGCCTGCGAAGGACGTGAGGTCACCACCATCGAGGGCATGTCGGACGGCGACCGCCTGCACCCCATGCAGGAGTCCTTCATCGCCCATGACGCGTTCCAGTGCGGCTACTGCACGCCGGGGCAGATCATGTCCGCGGTCGCGCTGCTGGACGAGGGGCACTCCGCCGACGGCGAGATCGCCGAGTGGATGAGCGGCAACCTCTGCCGGTGCGCGGCCTATCCGAACATCCGGGCCGCGATCCGCGAGGTCCGCGACGCGACGGGCGGTGCGGGACGATGAGGCCCTTCGACTACGCGCGGGCGGCCGATGTCGACACGGCGATCGCGACGGTCTGGAGGAATCCGGGCGGCGCCTTCCTCGCCGGCGGCACGACCCAGGTGGACCTGGTGCGCCAGAACGTGCTGCGGCCGGATCTGCTGGTCGACATCAACGACCTGCCCCTGAACCGCGTCGAGGATCTGCCGGACGGTGGCCTGCGCATCGGCGCGCTGGCACGCATGAGCGACGTGGCGCAGGCGGCCGGGGTGGTGGACAGGTTTCCCCTGGTCTCGCAGGCCCTGCTGCTCGGCGCCTCGGCGCAACTACGGAACATGGCCTCGATGGGGGGCAACCTGTGCCAGCGGGTGCGGTGCGGCTACTTCCGTGATGCCGTGTCGCCGTGCAACAAGCGCGAGCCCGGCAGCGGTTGCGCGGCCATCACCGGCTTCCATCGCGGGCACGCCGTTCTCGGCACGAGCGACAGGTGCATCGCCACCCACCCGTCCGATGTCGCGGTCGCGCTGGTCGCCGTGGACGCGGTGCTGCGCACGCGGGGCCCGGGAGGCGAGCGTTCCGTCCCGATCGACGACTTCTTCCTGCTGCCGGGGGAGACCCCGCAGCGCGAGAATCCGCTGGAGCATGGGGAGCTGATCACGGCGATCGAGGTCCCCGCGGTTCCGGTGGCGCGCCGGTCGGTCTATCTGAAGGTCCGTGACCGTGCGTCCTACGAGTTCGCGCTCGCCTCGGTCGCGGCGGCGGTGGAGATCCGCGACGGCGCCGTCGCGGACGTCCGGCTGGCGCTCGGCGGGATCGCGACCAAGCCGTGGCGCGGGCGCTGGCCGCGGCGGCGCCACGGCCGCTGAACTCCTTCAAGGTCGAGTTGGCGCAGCGGACGATCGTCCGGGCGCTGACGATGCTCACGAACGGGGATGACCGATGAGCGGAGCCGTCGGCCGGGAGGTCGCGCGCGTGGACGGCCGGGAGAAGGTCACCGGCACGGCGCGTTACTCGGGAGAGTTCGCCCTGCCGGACCTGGCGTACGCGCAGATCGTCGGAGCGCGGGTGGCCAGCGGACGCGTCACCTCGATCGACACGACGGCGGCGGAGGAGGCCGGCGGGGTCGCCGCGATCCTGACCCGGTCCGACCTGCCGCGGGTCGCCCGTGTGCCGCTGGTCCCCTCCCTGCTGGGCGCGCCGGCGCCCGGAGAGACGTTCTTCCCGATGCAGGACGATGTGGTGCACTACGCGGGTCAGCCGGTCGCGATCGTCGTGGCCGACAGCCTGGAGCAGGCGCAGCACGTCGCCTCCCTCGTCCAGGTCGAGTACGCCGAGACGCCGTCCGTCACCGTCATCGAGCAGGGCCGCGCCGACGCCTACGAACCGGAGAAGATCTTCGGTGGCTTCATGCCGGCCCAGCTGCGCCGCGGGAACCTCGAGGAAGGATTCTCGGCGGCGGACGTGCACGTCGACACCACGTTCCGGTTCTCCCCCAACCACCATAACGCGCTCGAGCCGCTGACCACCACCGCCGTGTGGGAGGGCGACAGGCTGACGCTGTACGACTCCTGCCAGGGCATCAAGGCCGTGCAGCTGACCGTGGCCGCCCTGCTCGGCCTGTCCCCGTCCAAGATCCGGGTGCTGACCCGGTTCGTGGGCGGCGCGTTCGGGTCCAAGGCGATGGTCTGGCCGCACGTGACCCTCGCCGCGCTGGCGGCCCGGCACGTCCGGCGTCCGGTCCGGCTCACGGTCACGCGTGAGCAGATGTTCACCTCCTGCGGGCACCGCGAGGAGCAGGAGCAGCAGGTCAGGCTCGGGGCGCGGCGGGACGGCACGATCACCGCGATCCGGCACCACAAGATCTCCGTCACCTCGCCGTTCGACGACTGGGCCGAGCCCGCGTTCGGCGCCGCCTCCCAGGTGTACGCCTCTCCCGCCTTCGAGGGCGTGCACCGGCTGGTACGCGGCAACACGATGACGCCCACGTTCACGCGCGGTCCGGGGGAGTCCGCGGGGATGTTCAGCCTCGAATGCGCGATGGACGAGCTCGCCTGCGAACTCGGCATCGACCCGGTCGAACTGCGGATGCGCAACCTCACCGACGTCGACCCGAACACCGGTCATCCCTGGTCCAGCGGCGGACTGGCCGAATGCCTGCGGCGGGGCGCGCAGCGGTTCGGCTGGGACGGCCGCGACCCCCGTCCCGGCGTCCGGCGCGAGGGGAACCGGCTGATCGGGACCGGCATGGCCGTCGCGGCGTACCCGGTGGCCTTCTTCATGCGAACCCAGCGGGCCCGCGCCCGCCTGTACCCCGACTGCACCGCCGTGGTGTCCACCGCCGCCCAGGAATTCGGCACCGGCATGACCACCGTCCTGACCCAGGTCGCCGCCGACGGCCTTGGGATCGACCTGGAAGACGTGCGCCTGGACTACGGCGACACCGACATGCCGACCGCCGGCTCCCCCGTGGGCTCCAACGGCGCGATGATGGTCAGCGCCGCCGTGCACGACGCCGCCATCGCCGTACGCGACCAGATGGTCGCCGCTGCCGTCGGCGACCCCCGGTCACCCCTGCACGGCGCCGACACTGCCGGGATCACCGTCACCGGCGGACGCATGAGCGTCGCCGACGGCACCGGCGAGACCTACGGCGACCTGATGGAACGGCAGATGATGAACGACGCCGAAGCCGTCGGTAGCTGGGACCCGCCGCCGCTGGACACGCCGCACGGGCTGCTGACGTTCGGGGCCCAGTTCGCGGAGGTCGCGGTCGACGCCGACCTCGGTCTCGTCCGGGTCCGGCGCATGACCGCGGCGTTCGCGCCCGGCCGCGTCCTCAACCCCATGACGGCCCGCAGCCAGCTCATGGGCGGCATGCTCTGGGGGATGAGCCAGGCCCTGCTCGAAGGGACCCGCATGGACACGGGCCTCGGCCGCTGGGCCAACGCCAGCCTCGGCGACTACCTCGTGCCCGTCAACGCCGACGCACCCGACATCGAGATCGAACTGGTCGAAGTGGACGACCAGGTCACCGGCCCGCTCGGCGTCAAGGGCGTCGGCGAGATCGGCCAGGTGGGCTCGGGCGGCGCGATCGCCAACGCCGTCCACCACGCCACCGGCCACCGCGTCCGCGAGCTGCCGATCAGCGCCGAACACCTGCTGGCCCACCTGCCGGTCCCGGACGCGTGACCCGGGACCGGACGACCCGCGGCCGGATCCGGCTGGAATGCCTCGTCTGCGGCACCACCTCACCCCTGCCCGAACGGCCCTCTCTGACCACCCCGCCCCACCTGCTGCCCGCGCACACCGCCGAGCGGCACTGGAATCTGGCCGCCCAGCCCTGGTCGGGCCTGGGCGGCGCGCTGCTCACCGCGGTCGTGTTCTTCGCCCTCGCCCTCGGCACCGGCAGCGCGACGACATCGCTGGTGGTTCTCGGCCCGCTGGCCACGTTCGCGCTGCCCGCCGTCGCCATGATGGCGTTCTGGTGGAACGACTGGCCCGGCTCCCGGCTGTCCACACCATGGACGGGCCTGATCGACACCGCCCTGCTCGCGGCCGCCGCCGTGGTGCTGACGTTCGCCGGGCAGGCCGTCGTCGAGGACTCCGACCCGCGCGGGATCTTCCAGGCCGAGCCCGGGCCCGCCGTCCCGGCCACGTTCCCCGCGACGCTCCCCCTGGCCGCCGCGGTGTTCACCGCCATGCTCCAGCTGACTCTGGTCAGCGAGCGGTGGCCGCTGGCCGCCCTGGGCCGGCTCCTCTCAGGCGTCGCCGCGCTCGCGCTCACCTGGGCGGTCGGGACCGGCGCGTATCTCCTGCTCGTCAACCACCACGCCGTCCCGGCCGCGGACCGGACCGCCGCCGGGCTCCGCGATCCCGGCGGCCCCATCGCCGCCGCCGACTTCGGGTCGGCGCTCGTCGCGGTCGGGGTCTGGCAGACGGTGATCTTCATCGCCCTGCGCGGCTGGCCCGTCAACGTCCTCGCCCCGCGCGCGCCGCGCCTGCTCGCGGGCAACGCCCTCGTCATCGTCTCCGGAACCCTCACCTACCTGGCGCTCCGCGAGCTCGCCGGGTGGGAACCGGCGGCCATCAGCGCCGCCTGCGGCTGCGTGATCAGCGCCGCCCTCATCGTCGCGATGCTGTTCGACGGGTGGCCCGCCGCTCACCTGCCGCCCGTACCGAACCGCTGCCTCACCCTCGTCCTCGTCGCGCTGGTCGCGCTCGTTCTCGACCGCGCCCTCACCGCCTACGCCGACGGCACGGACTGGACGCGAGCCACCGCCGACGACTGGGTCACCACGGCCGCACTCAGCTTCCTCGGCACCGGCATCATCCTGCACGTGGGCGTGGGACTCCGCTGGCCCTTCGCCCCGAAGCAGGACCGCTAGGCCGGCTCCGCCGGCGCGGGGCCCAGCGCGCGGACGGCGAAGTCGATCGCGGTGGCCAGCCGCCGCGGGTCATGTCCGGCGCGTTCCCGGACCCGCAGTCCCAGCACCGTGGTGAACAGCATCTCCACGGCCGCGTCGAGATCGAGTTCGGCGCGCAGCTCGCCGTTGCGACGCCCCTCGTCCAGCAGTGACCGCAATGCCCGCCGGGTGACCTCGAAGGCCGCCTCCGTCCGCGCGCTGACCTCGGTGTCCGTGGTGCCCAGTTCGGTGGCGGTGTTCACCACCAGGCAGCCTGGGCCGGGTTCGGCGCCGGCGGTGCAGCCCACCAGCCACAGCAGCCAGTCCCGCAGCCCGTCGCGGACCGGCCGGCCGGCGGTCGCCAGCCGTTCCCTGGCCTGGGCGGACTCGGTCGCGCGGTAGTGGTCGAGGGCGCGCAGGAACAGCGTGTGCTTGTCCTCGAACGTCCGGTAGAGGCTGCTGGGCGTGAGGTGCAGTTCGGCGCCCAGGTCACGGACCGAAGTGGCGTTGTAGCCGCGACGCCAGAACAGGTCGGTCGCCTGGGCGACCGCCTCCTGCTCGTCGAACTGCCGAGGTCGTGCCATGCGCCCACCCTAGCCGACTTGTGGAGCGATCGCTCCCATACTAGGGTCCGACCCAGTATTTGGGAGCGATCGCTCCCAAATGGATTCCTGGGGAGGTCGACGTGACGAGTACCGAGCGGACCGCCCGCGCCGTACGGCAGGAGCCGGAGCCAAGCCGCTGGGCGGCCGTGGCGGCGGTGGCGCTGGGCACGTTCCTGTTGGTCACCGCCGAACAACTGCCCATCGGCCTGCTCACCGAGGTGGGCTCGGCGCTGCGGGTGTCCGAAGCCACGGCCGGACTGATGGTGACCGTGCCCAGCCTCGTCGCGGCGATCGCGGCCCCGGTGGTCCCGGCGCTGGTCGGCGGGCTGGACCGGCGGCTGCTGCTACTCGGCCTGATGGGGTTGATGACCTGCGCCAACCTGACGTCCGCGCTGGCGCCGAACTTCGGCGTGCTGGTGTCGTCCCGCGTGGTGGTCGGGGTGGCGATCGGCGGGTTCTGGGCGGTCGCGGGCGGGCTGGCGGTCCGGCTGGTGAACGAGGCGCACGTGCCGCGCGCCACCGCGATCATCTTCGGCGGGGTCGGCGCGGCGAACGTGTTCGGCGTGCCCATCGGCACGGTGGTCGGCGGCTTGACCGGGTGGCGGATCGCGTTCGCGTCGCTCAGCGCGCTGGCGCTGGTCGCGCTGGCCGCACTGCTCAGCGTGCTGCCCCCGCTGGCCGCCTCCCAGGTGATGAGCCCGCGCCTGCTGGCCCGGCAGCTGCGCAACCCCGGCGTCCGGGTCGGCATACTGGCCACCTTCCTCGTGGTGACCGGTCATTTCGCGGCCTACACCTTCGTCAGCCCGGCCCTGCAGCGGCTGTCCGGGATCGACGCGCGGCTGGTCGGGCCGCTGCTGTTCGGGTTCGGAATCGCGGGCATGATCGGCAACTTCGCCGCCGGGGCGGCACTGGCCCGCCGGACGCACCGCACCGTGCAGGTGATCACCCTGACCCTTGCCGTCGCGATGCCGCTGTTCCTGCTTCTGGGCCGGGGCACGGTCGGCGGCATCGCGCTGCTGGTCGTGTGGGGCCTGGCCTACGGTGGGGTGTCGGTCGGACTGCAGACCTGGATGATCAAGGCCGCGCCGCGCGCGGTGGAGCCGGCCTCCGCGCTGTGGGTGGCGGTGTTCAACCTGTCGATCGGCCTGGGCGCGCTGGTCGGCGGCGTCGCCCTCGACTCGCTCGGCCTGTCGGGCGTGCTGTGGCTCGGCGGCGCCGCCGCTCTGGTCGCGGCGCTGGCGGTGTCGACCGCACGAGGCCACGCCGACCTGCGCTGACCGGAGGCCACTCCGGCACCGCACCCCGCCCGCCGTCCGGGCGGCCGACCGAACCCGGCCCCACGGCCGCCGCCTTGCGTGAACTGCACACCGATCGCACCGCTGCGACGGGCCGGGTTCCGTTTCACTGATCTGTTGTCTCCCCGGCCGGCCGCCCGTAGAGGGTGGCGGTCCAGGTGTCGGTGAGGACGTCGACGAGGGTGTCCTCGTCGTCGAAGGGCGGGATCCCGGCTGCGGCCAGATAGTAGAGCCGCTCACCGTGCCAGGTCAGTGATGCGGCGACAGCGCGCACGTTCATGCCGGAGAGTCGTCGCAGGGCCTGCGGGTCGGACTGGATACGCGCCACGGCGGCGTCGGTGAACAGGTCCATCTGTTCAAGCCAGAGAGCTCGCAGGTCGGGGTCGGAGGCCCAGTTCTCCACGATCGCCATGAGGACGCCCGCGTTCTCGCGCCACAGCCGGGCGCCTTCCTGGGTCCCCGCCCGCAGTGCGGTGACCGGGTCCTGCCGTCCGTCGGTCCAGGGATGGGCCGCCTGCCGGCCCTGCGCCACGGCCCGGCGTACCAGCTCGGCCAGCACGGCCTGCTTGTTGGGGAAGTAGAAGTAGAAGCTGGCGCGGGACACCCCGGCGGCGGTCAGGATGTCGGCCACGCTGAGGCCGTCGAACCGGCGCTCCCGCAGCAGCTCGCGCGTCGCGGACAGGATCTGTTCCCCGGGTGGGCCGGAGGTGGGCGGGGTGTCGGATCGGCGAGCGGGCCGGGAGGAGCGCTTGGCGGACATGAGGGCATCATACGCGATGTCTATACACAGTGTCCGTACAACGTGTATGGTCCCGGTTCATGGCAGAGATAGCGATCCATTTGGTCGTCACCGATCCCGACCAGGCCGCCGCCTGGTACGCCGAGGCGTTGGGCGCGCGCGAGACGAGCCGCGTAGCGATTCCCGGCGGGGCGACGCTGACCGTCGAACTGCGGCTCAGCGGCACGGTGCTGGCGGTGGCGGGAGAGATGCCCGAACGCGGCATGCGCTCACCGGCGAGCCTCGGCGGCACGCCCGCCGCACTGCATGTCCCCGTCTCCGACGTCGACGCGGCCTGGGCGCGGGCGACGGCGGCCGGAGCCACGGTCTTCGAGCCGGTGCACGACGCGTTCTGGGGTGATCGCACCGGCCAGTTCCTGGATCCGTTCGGGCACCGGTGGGCGCTGGACCAGCACGTGCGCGACGTGCCGCACGAGGAGGTCGTCGCGCAGGCCGCGCAGCTGTTCTCCGGGTCGGGGAAGGCGTGAGATATCGGACGCTGGGCGCCAGCGGCCTCCGGGTGTCCGAGGCGATCCTGGGTGCGATGACCTTCGGTGAGCACGGCGGCGTGGGCGCGCCCCTGCCCGAGTGCCGCCGGATGCTCGACCAGTACGCCGAAGCCGGCGGAAACATGATCGACACCGCGGTGAACTATCGCGACGGGGCCAGCGAGGAGTTCCTCGGCGAACTCCTGGAAGGCCGGCGGGACTCGTTCGTGCTCGGTACCAAGTACACCGTCTCCCGCGACCGCGACGACCCGAACGCCGCAGGCAACCAGCGCAAGAACCTGCGCGCCTCGCTGGAGACCAGCCTGCGCCGGCTGCGCACCGACTACCTCGACGTGTACTGGGTGCACATGTGGGACCGGCACACGCCGGTCGAGGAGACCATGCGCGCGCTCGACGACGCGGTTCAGGCCGGCAAGGTGCTGTACGTGGGGATCTCCGACACCCCCGCCTGGGTCGTCGCGCACGCCAACACACTGGCCCAGTGCCGCGGCTGGAGCCGGTTCATCGCCCTCCAGGTCCCCTACAGCCTGCTGAAGCGCGACATCGAGCGAGACCTGCTGCCGATGGCCGAGACGCTCGGACTCGCCGTCACGGCGTGGAGCCCGCTGGCCGGCGGGGTGCTGTCGGGAAAGTACACCCGCTCGGGGACTGCCAGTGGCCGGCTCGCCGGCGCATCGCTCTCGGACGGCGACCACGCCGTCGCCCGCGTCGTCGCAGAGGTCGCCGACGAGCTGGGAGCCACGCCGGCGCAGGTGGCGATCGCCTGGACGATGAGCCGTTCGCCCATCGTCCATCCCATCATCGGGGCACGCACCAGTGATCAGTTGCGCGACAACCTCGCCGCACTCGATCTCACCCTCCCGCCCGAGATCGTCGCTCGACTGACCGAGGCCACCGAGTTCACGCCCGGGTTCCCGAACGACTTCATCGCCGAAACCTCTCCCTGGGTCTTCGGCGCCGCGCTCCCCACCCCCGGAAGACCGCAGGAGTAGGGCCCGGCTGACGCACGCGTCCACTGGATCGCGAGGGGGAGGAATCCGGCGCAGCCGATGGTCAGTTCAGTCGGCGCTGAGCCCTGGGCGCCTATTCATCAGTGCCGCCGGGGTGGACGGGGTCGGTCCCGGTTTCGATTCGGTAGCCGACGCCGGGCACCGTGGCGATGAGCCAGGGTTCGCCGAGTCGTTTGCGCAGGGCGGAGACGGTGATGCGGACGGCGTTGGTGAACGGGTCGGCGTTGGCGTCCCAGGCCCGCTCCAGGAGCTCTTCGGCGCTGACGACACCGCCGTCGGCGGCGACGAGGACGTCGAGCACGGCGAACTGCTTGCGGGTGAGCGCGACGTAGCGTCCGTCGCGGTAGACCTCCCGGCGGAAGGGGTCCAGCCGCAGGTCCGCGATCTCGCGGACCGGGGGGCGGGCGTGCGCGCGCCTGCGGTCCAGCGCACGCAGCCGCATGACGAGCTCTCGAAGCTCGAACGGTTTGGTGAGGTAGTCGTCGGCGCCGAGCTCGAACCCCGAGGCCTTGTCGTCGATCCGATCGGCGGCGGTGAGCATGAGGATGGGGATGCCGCTGCCGGAGGCCACGATCCACCGGGCGACCTCGTCGCCGGAGGGACCGGGGATGTCGCGGTCCAGGACCGCCAGGTCGTAGGAGTTGACGCTGAGCAGTTCCAGGGCGGAGTCGCCGTCGCCGGCGATGTCGGCGGCGATCGCCTCCAGCCGCAGACCGTCACGGACGGCTTCGGCCAGGTAGGGCTCGTCCTCAACGACCAGCACGCGCATACCTGAAGGCTAGGCGGGACGGCATATCGCCGACATATGCAAAGCCGGGCCGCCACCGAGAGCACGATCACCGAGCCTTACCTTCACCTGTGGCTTGGGTGAACCGGAGGAGGTTTCCGGAGGGGTCGAGGAAGGCGCAGTCGCGGATTCCCGGACGGTCGATCGGTTCCTGCATCACCTCGGTGCCCGCGGCCTCCAGGCGCTCGAAGACGGCGTCGCAGTCGTCGGTCGCGAAGACGAGGCGGTGCACGAGGTCGTCCGCGACCGTCCTGCGCTCGGCCGACGGGTCCGCGGGGCGTGGCACGAGGAAGATCCGCATGTCCGGCTGCCGTGGCGGTGCGACGGCTGGTGCCTCCAGGGAGGCGGCGTTGTCGTTCACCTCGAAGCCGAGCACGTCCCGGTAGAAGGCGAGCGCCTGTTCGAGGTCGTCGACGGCCAGGGCGCAGGACGAGAGCCGCAAGCTCAAGCTCGCGGCGTGAATCGGCCGAAGGTCGTCGCCCGTCACTGCTCCACCGAGTGGGAGGGCAGGAAGACGACATCGAGGGCGCGGAGCCGGTCGGGGTCGGTATCGACGCTGATGCTGGTGATCTGGCCGTCTTCGACGGTGAATGTGATGACGGCTCTGTTCACGCCCTGGTGGGCCCAGACGGCCGCGGGCTCCCCGTCGACGAGGGCGAGGCGTGCGGCCTGGGCGCGGCCCGTGAAGAAGGACGCCACGGCTTCGGCGCCGCGGGACTCGCCGACGATCACCGCGTCGGGATCGAGGAGGTCGAGCAGGGCGTGGAAATCGCCGCCGCGCGCCGCCGCGAGGAACGCCGCGACGATCTCCCGTTTCGCGGAACGCGCGGCGCCGGACGCCCCGGCGGCGCCCTGCACACGCCGCCGTGCCCGGCTGGCGAGCTGCCGGGCCGCCGCCGGTGACCGGTCGATGATGGAGCCGATCTCCCCGAACGACACCGCGAAGACGTCGTGCAGGACGAACGCGAGCCGCTCGGCGGGCGTCAGCGTGTCCAGCACCACCGTCAGCGCGACGCCCACCGAGTCGGCCAGCAGCGCCTCGTCCTCGGGATCGGCCTCGCCGACCGGATGGACGCGCGCCTGAGGCGTCCTCGGCTCGGGCGGCAGTGCCCCGGTGGCGTCCTCACGTCTGCTCCGGCGCGCCTCCAACTGGTTCAGACACACCCGCGCGACGACGGTCGTCAGCCACCCGGCGGGGTTCTCCACCTGACCGGTGTCGGCGCGGCTGACCCGAGCCCAGGCCTCCTGCACCGCGTCCTCGGCCTCGCTCCGCGAGCCCAGCATCCGGTACGCCACCGCCTGCAGGTGCCGTTGGTGTTCGGCGAACCGCGCGCTCAGCCAATCCTGCTCGGCCATCTGTCACACTCCCGCGAAAGTCCCTGTCATACGAAGTGACCGGCGCGATCGCGCCGATGTGACATCCGGGCCCGGCTGTCCTCCCCGCCGCATCCGGCGGACCACTCGCACATGAAGGAGACGACCATGAAGGCTCACGTCAGTTCCATCCTTCTCGGCGTCCGGGACTTGGACCGGGCCAAGCGGTTCTACACCGACGGACTGGGCTGGACGATCAAGGACGACTGGGGCATCTCGGTGTTCTTCGAATCGGACGGCGCCTCGCCCGTCGGCTTCTACGGCCGCAAGGGCCTGGCCGACCAGGTCGGCACCAGCCCGGACGGCAGCGGTTTCGGCGGCGTGGTCCTGACCTACGTCGTCCGCAGCCGGGCGCGGGTCGACGAGGTCATGGCGGAGGCCGAGAAGGCCGGCGCCACGATCCTCAAGCCCGCCGGTCCCCTGCCCTGGGGAGGCTACGGCGGCACCTTCGCCGACCCTGAGGGCCACATCTGGAGCCTCGGCCACAGCGATCAGGGCGAGGACCAGCCCTACGCCGAGTAGCGCGAGCCATCACGTGCCCGGGCACCCGCCACGGGCACTCCAGAAAGCCGATCCCGGTACCGCGCACCCGTGAGGAGAACACCGTGTCACCGCAGATGAGCGCCGTCATGCTCGGCGTCGACGACCTGGACCGCGCCAAGCGGTTCTACGCCGAAGGCCTGGGCTGCGAGATCGACAAGGACACCCGCCACTTCGTCTCGTTCCACCTGGGGGAGGGCTCACCGCAGCTCGCCCTCTACGAGTGGGACGCCGCGGCCGAGGACGCCGGCGTCCCGCCCGAGGGATCCGGATTCCGAGGGGCCTCCTTCCACCTGAACCCCGACTCGCGGGACGCGGTCGACGAGACGATGCGCAAGGCCGTCGCGGCCGGCGGCAGCGTGGTCAGGGAAGCGGCCCCCGCCCCGTGGGGCGGCTACTTCGGCTACTTCGCCGACCCCGACGGGTACCTGTGGAAGGTCACCACCTACGCCTCGTGATCGCCGGAACTCAGCACGGGCCCGGTCGGCACGGCCGGGCCCGCGCGTCCACGGCGATCCGGCATGACAGAAGGGGCAGATCATGAAGTTCCGCACCGTGGTCGAACCTCCGGAGCCCATGCGCGGCCTGGAGGTCCCCGCCGAGGTCGTGGAGGAACTCGGCGGAGGCGCGCGACCGAGGGTGACGATCACCATCAACGGACACTCGTGGCAGAGCAGGGTGGCCATCATGCGCGGCCGCCACCTGCTCGGCCTCAGCAACGCCAACCGGCGGGCCGCGGATGTCGCGACCGGCGACGAGGTCGAGGTGGAGCTGGAGCTCGACACCGAACCGCGCGTCGTCGTCGAACCCGCGGACTTCGTCCGGGCCCTGGACGACGACCCCGTCGCCCGCGCCGCCTACGACGGTCTCTCGGACAGCCGCAGGCGCGAGCACGTGCGCGCCATCGAGAGCGCGAAGAGGCCCGAGACGCGTCGGCGGCGTATCGAGAAGGCCATCGCCACCCTGCGGGCCTGAAACCGGAAGCGGGAGTCCGCCGGCGGAGGAATCGCCGCGCGGACGCCTGACCCTGCCCGACTTCCCCGGAAGGAACGAAAGATGTTGAAGCGGCTCACGACCGGTCTGTACTGGTTTCTGGCCTTGGAATTCGCGCTGGGCGCCGTGACCAAGTACTGGCCGGGCGACACGTTCGTCAGCTCGGCGTACTCGGTGAAGTTCGTTGACTGGGGTTACCCGTCCTGGATGCGCTTCGTGGTCGGCGCCCTGGAGGGTGCAGCCGCCGTCCTGCTGGTGATCCCCGACAAGCGAACACGCTTCGTCGGTGCCACGACGCTGGTGCTCGTGCTCACCGGCGCGGTCACCACCCACATCGTCAATCACGACCCGGCCGTGGAGAGCTGGGCCGCGCCGACCCACTTCGTCATCATGGGCGTCATCGCTCTGGCCAACTGGCCCGCCGACTGGCGAGATCTCCTGCGGAGCCCCACGCCGTCACAGACTGATCATCATGTCCAGCCAACGAACTGACGGGGGTGGCACCTTCAAGGGAACCCTTCACCGGCCTGGGCCCGAAGGGCCGCGCGGTCAGGGCGCCGGGAGTCTGCGGACGGCCACGCCGATGAACCGGTCGGCGGGGACGAATCCGTAGTCGCGGGAATCCCAGCTGGTGGGCGCGTTGTCGCCCAGCACGACGAGGGCACCCGGCGGCACGGTCGTCTCCCGCGTCTCCCGCAGGCACGGCACCCGGTCCACCGGGACGGGATCACCGGCCACCGCGATCGCCCGCTTGACGAGCAGGAGCCCGTCCGGGTGGACCCGCATGACCGGGGTCTCCTCGTCCGGGGCGGGGGCATCGGGGGGCGGCGCGTCCAGCGTCGGCGGCTGGATCCGCACCACCACGATCTGGCCCGCGCGCACCCGCCGGGTCCGGCGGACGAGGAGCCGGTCGCCGGAGTGGAGCGTCGGCTCCATGCTGGGTCCGTCGACCGTGGTGATCAGGTACCGCAGGCGCACCCAGCCGGTGAGGGCGCCGGACACCAGGAGCACGCCTGCCGCGGCGGCGAGCCACATCATCCGATGTCCTCGGAAGGCCGCGGAGCCTCCTGGTATCCGGCCGCCTGCAGCCGGAACAGGCGGGCGTAGTGGCCGCCCGCCGCCAGCAGCGTCTCGTGCGTGCCGAGCTCGGCCACGCGCCCGCCGTCGAGGATCGCGATGAGCCCGGCGTCCCGTACGGCGCTGAGCCGATGCGAGATCAGCAGGCTGGTCCCGCCGGACCGGTGGAGGCGCATCTGGGCGTGGACCTCGTGCTCGGCCTCGGGGTCGAGACCGGAGCTGGGCTCGTCCAGGATCATCAGGTCCCGGCCGTCGCGGACGAAGGCACGGGCCAGCGCGAGGCGCTGCCACTGGCCGCCGGACAGCACCACCCCGGTGCCGGCGTCGTCCTTGTCCGCCTCGGAGAAGAACATCCGGGTCAGCAGGGTGTCATAGCCGTTGGGCAGCCCGGCGAGCTTGTCGTGGACGCCCGCGCGGGCGGCCGCCCCCTGGACCGCCTCCGGCCGGTCGAGCGCCCGGAGGTCGCCGACCGCGATGTTCTCCCTCGCGGTCATGTCGTAGTTCATGTGGTCCTGGAACACCGCGCTGATGCGCTCGCGCAGCGCGTGCGGCGGTATGTCCCGCAGGTCGACGCCGTCCCACAGGATCCGCCCGCGGGTCGGGTCGTACATGCGGCAGAGCAGTTTGACCAGCGTGCTCTTGCCCGCGCCGTTCAGGCCGACCAGCGCGACGGCCCAGCCGTGCGGGATCGTCAGGTCTACGCCGCGCAGCACCCAGGGGTGGTCGTCGCTGTAGCGGAACCACACGTCCTGGAATTCGATGCCCCGCCGCAGTCGCGGTGCCTCGCCCGTCGCGGCGCTCGGCAGGTCCGGTTCCGCGCGGGTCACCGCGACGTAGTGCGTGAACACGAGCAGGCGGCCGTGGGCGGTGGCGATGGAGGACGTCAGCAGGGTCAGGGCCGCCTGGACGCCGCCGACCGCGGCGACGAACATGGTGATGTCCCCGACGCCGAGCGTGCCGTGCCGTGCCGCCGTGATCGCCCACCACAGGCCGCCGCCCGCCACCGCGGCGCTCAGCGCGGTGAGCCCGCCCTGGACGGCCAGTTCGCGCCGGCTCATCCGTTGCTCGGCCCGGTTGCCGCGACGGCGTTCGGACATCATCCGGGCGCGCAGGAAGGCGCCGATGCCGAACAGCCGGATCTCGGTGGCCGCCTCCACGTCCGTCAGCAGGCGGCTGTAGAAGAACTCGCGGCGGTGGGTCTGCTCGGTCGTCCACTGCATGGTCGCCCGGCTCCGCGACAGCAGGAGTTCGGCGATCAGTGCCGGTACGGCGGCCAGCAGCACCAGCCCCGTCATCTGCGGGCTGATCACCAGAAGCGAGGTGAGGAAGCCGATGAGGGACAGCGCGCCGCGCGCGGTGCCGCAGACGGCGTCGACCAGGTACCCGGCGCTGCCGGCCGCCTCCTGCGCCAGGCGCAGCCGGTCCAGGAAGACCGGATCCTCGAACCGGCGGAGCCCGACCTGGCGTTCGGTCGCGGCGAACAGCCGGTCGGTCGCCCGGACTCCGGCGGCCCGGCCGCCCTGGTCGCGCAGGTACTTGCCGATCCCGGGCAGGGCTGCGGCGGCCAGACCTGCCGCCACCAGGGCGGCGGCCGGGCCCGCGACCGAACCCTGAGACGTCGCCAGCCGGTCGACCACCGTCTTCATCAGCCATGCGGTCGCGACCGGCGCGGCGGCCTCGGCCAGGGTGATCAGCAGGTAGCCGGACACGCCGCCGGGCGCGGACCGCCAGACGAGCGCGGCCGCCTCGGTCCCGGCGGCGGCCACTCCGCGGACGGGGGGACGTCCGCTCACGCGCCCGCCCCCCGGTTCGCTTCCGGCGCCCTCACGCCGGGGCTTCGAGGGGCAGGTCCTCCAGGCGCCCGCCCGTGGCCACCACGCGCTGCCCGCCGTCGACGATGTAGAGCGCCGGCGTCCAGGTGTTCTGGAAGGCGCCGCTCACGGCGCCGTCGTAGTCCTCGACGACGACGCGGACCGCCGGTGACAGGACCGCGACCAGCTCGGGATCCTCGCCGGTCACGACCGCGAGCCGGGGCAGCCCCGTCGTGAGCTCCGCGAAGCGCGGAGCCAGCTCGTGGCAGGGAGGGCAGTTCGCGGAGAAGAAGGCGACCAGGGCGGGGAGGTCCGCCTGGGAGACCGGCTCGCCCTCGGTGGTCGTCGCGGTGAAGTCGCCGATCTGCGAGCCGGGCTCGAGCGCCATCGGCGGGCCCGCGAGCTCCCCGTGGCCCGGGTGCGCGGCGCCGTGCCCCCGCAGCCTGCGGATCAGGGTGAGCGTGAGGACGAGGTTGAACGCGGACAGCAGCCCGAGGAGGACGACGGCGGCGATGAGATAGGGCATCAGGGGTTCCTCGCGAACAGCTCGACGATGTCGTCGAGAAAGACGATCAGCACGGCTCCGGCCAGCCCGGCCGCGGCGGCCACCGCGATGCCGCCCGCGGGCGGCAGGCCGCCGGGGGCCAGGGCGCCGAGCACGGCGCAGGTGAGCAGCGCTCCGTTGCGGACGAGATGGCGCGGACCGAGCGGAACGCTGGACGGGCCGAAGCAGCGGCAGGCGGTGCGGCGTCCGCGCCGGACCGCGGCCGCGACGGCCGCGGTGAAGGCGGCCAGCAGCACGGCGGCGAGACCGAAGCCGAGGGGGGCGGTGACCGGCGCGATCAGCAGCGGCGGCACCAGTGCCTCAAGAGCGGTCGTGGTGATCGCCAGGAGCCGGGCGCGGCCGGGCCACGCGGGCACCAGCGCTGGAACGGACCTGGCGAAACCGTCGAAGTCGCGGAGTTTGGATACGGCCGACACGGCGAAGACCAGCCCGATCAGGCAGGCGCAGCCGATCCGCACGAGTTCCATGCGCACTCCTCACAGGACGACCCCTCACGGGCGGCGGCGCGGCGGCGCGCCGGCGCCCACGAGGGGTCTCACGGCTATCCGCAGGCGCCGATCACCCAGGACTGACAACCCTGGTCGAGGCAGCACATGCGGCGCATGTACAGGGTGCGGTAGCAGTAGTTGCTGTAGCTGCAGCCGGCGGACGCGGTGGCCTTGGGGGCCACGCGCTCCAGCAGGCGGTCGACGAGACGGCTCATGCGTGTCTCCTCTCCCCGGCCGTCGGGCGGCCGTGGGCTGTGATCATGAATCGGACCAACCGGATTACAGCACATCAGGGGCCCGCGATCCCGTTTAAAGATCATTTTTCTCCCTGAGGGCATGTTCGGCCAGGGGTGGGCGGGCTTCTCGGCGGAGGTGGGTCGTCCGCCCTGCCTTGAAGAACGCCCTCGGAGCGAGCGTCAATCGGTCTTCGGGGTGATCTTCTGAAGCGGAGGTCGGGTCCGGCGGTGGATCACGGGGACAGGTAGCGCATTCGAGAATCACTGGACCAATCCGTGCAATTGCGCGGGAGAGGCATCGATCCCCACGAAGGGAACCTCATGCGTCTCGGACACAGGATTCTCGCGGCCGGCGTGGCCGGTGCGGCGCTCGTGCCCGCCTTAGCGGTCACCGCCCTGGCCGCCCCGGGCGAAACGACGAGCACGGTCGAGAAGGAGCGCGTCGACCGGGTGCCCGCCCCGAAGCCGGCCTGGTACAAGTGCTATGACTACGCGGAATGCGCGACCGTCCGGCTGCCCCTGGACTACGACGATCCGAAAGGTGCGACCACGGAGATCGCCCTCCTGAGGGTGAAGGCGCGCAACGCCAAGAAGCGGATCGGCAGCCTGTTCGTCAACCCTGGCGGGCCCGGCGGTCAGGGCACCGCGATCGCGTACCAGGCGCCCGACTTCCTCGGTAAGGACGTCCTCGACCGCTTCGACGTCGTCGGCTTCGACCCGCGAGGCATCGGCTTCAGCTCCAACGTCGCCTGCTTCGCGTCCACCAGGGACCAGACGCTCGCGCTGGCGGGGATGAACGTGGCGTTCCCGGTCGGCGCGAAGCAGGAGGCCGCCTACATCAAGTCCGCGAAGGCGGTCGGCAAGGGCTGCTCGACGACGGGGAAGAAGCTGGCGGGCGCGATGTCCTCGGCCGAGGCGGCGCGCGACATGGACGTCCTGCGCCGTGCGGTCGGCGACAAGAAGCTGTCCTACCTGGGCTTCAGCTACGGCACGGCGATCGGCCAGTACTACGCGAACATGTTCCCCGACCGGCTGCGCGCCGTGGTCGTGGACGGTGTCATCAACCCCGTCTCCTGGGTCGGCACCCCCAGGACCGCGAACCAGATCCTGGACGACCGGCTCCGGTCCGCCGACGGCGCCTACAAGGCGCTGCGGGAGATCCTCGTCCGATGCGGCAAGGCGGGCAAGGCGAAATGCCAGTTCGCCGCCTACGGGGACCCCGTCAAGAACTTCGACGCCCTCGCCAAGCGGCTGAAGGCGAAGCCCGCCGAGATCGACGGCGAGAAGGTCACCTACGCCGACCTCGTCGGCGGCGCGCTCGGCTCGCTGTACGACCCGGGCGGCTACGAGTACATCGACGCCATGGTCACCGACCTGTGGGTGGCGACCTCGCCCGCCTCGACGGCGGCGCAGGCCGCCAGGGCGCGCAAGGCCCTCGCCGCCCGCATCGCCGAGCGCCGGGCGGAGGTCAGGCGGCAGAAGGAGGCCGCGGAGAAGGTCTCGGCCAAGGACTTCCCCTACGACAACGGCCTTGAGGCGTTCAGCGGTGTCACCTGCACCGACGGCCTGCACCCGAAGAAGGCGGGGAGCTGGCCCGCGCTGACGGCGGCGTCCGACAGGCGGGCTCCCTACTTCGGGCGCGCGTGGGGCTGGGGAAGCGTCCAGTGCGCCCGTGACGCCTGGAAGGTCCGCGACGAGGACGCCTACACAGGTCCCTTCAACCGGCGGACGAACGCCCCCGTCCTGTTCGTGGGGAACTACTACGACCCGGCCACGAACTACAACGACGCGGTCTCGTCCAGCAAGCTGCTGCCCAACAGCCGCCTGCTGTCCAGCAACAGCTGGGGGCACACCGCCTACGGCACTTCGGCGTGCGTGACGAAGGCGGTCGACGGCTACCTCGTCGGCGGGACGCTGCCGCCCGCGGGCAAGGTGTGCGTCGGCGACACCCAGCCGTTCGCCGACAGCCCTGAACCGGCGCTCGCGACCAGGGGACCGGCCGACGCGAGCGCGATGGCGCCCCAGGCGGCCGCCGTCGGAAACAGCACGAAACTCCCACCGGTGGCCACGCGGGTGCCCTCGTCCCTCCTGCTCGGAACCCGCTGAACGGAACGACCGTGACGCCGGGCGGGCCGCATGCCGGCCCGCCCGGTGAGCGGCCCCGGCACGACGGCCCCCGCGATCGAGCGCGGGTGAACTGCGCGTCCGGCCGGCCGCTCAGCTGACGCGCAGCGAACTGATCAACGTGTTGACGTCCGGCCAGAGCCGCTTGTGGGACCCGGGCACGTCCAGCCACACGAACGAGGGCCGCGGACGCCCGGTGTCGACCACCACGACGGCGGACAGATCCATCGTCGAGCTGACGCCCTCCTTCCGGAAGTGCATCTCGCGGACGATCACCCAGGCCTTCCGGCCGCTCACGTCGATGGGCTGGGACGCGACATCACGGCCGGTCGTCGTGTCGGTGAAGGCGCTGTGCTGACGGGCGTCCTGGACGGCCGTGGTCAGGGCCCGGAGCCGGTCGGGGCCTTTGTACGCGCCCATGAGGGCGCTGCTCACCTTCCCCGATGCGAGCACGGCCTGCCACGAGGCATCGGTGTCGAAGACCTGCCGGCGGCCATACCCGGTCACCTCCGGGTCCGACCGGCGGCTCGGGCCCCAGGCGCCGCCCAACTCGGCGTACGACAGACGCGCGTCGCCATCGCCGACCCGCCCGAGGACCGGTGACCCGCTCCCCTTGTAGCGCGGGACCCGAACGACCTTGGTCAGGCGCACCTCACCCTTCGGGAGCTGCGGTGCCGTCAGCGGAGGAACCTTCGCGCCCGGCACCGGCCTGCTCATGCCCGCCAGCCCGTCGCACGACGCGGTCGCGAATCTGCCCGACGCGGACGCCTGCTTCACGACCGCCCCGTTCGCGACGATCGTGCACATCATGTGGCCCGGTCCGTTCTGATAGCGGTTCTGGACGCGCAGCGACACCGTCTCGCCCTTCTCGAACCGGTACTGCGCCTTGAACGGCAGCGCGAGCGCCTCATGGTCCTCAGAACCGTTCGGGGCGTCGTACTCGACGTCCGCGGTCGGACGGTCCCCGGTGACGATGTAGGTGATCGCGACCGTGCCGTCGTCCTTCGCGGTCGCCGCGCGTCCGGGCTCGCCCCCCGGCGTGTGCGCGACCCACACGACCAGCGCCACCGCCTGGCCGGCGACCGCCGCGAACCCCAGGGGCAGCGGGAAGCGCCCGCCCAGCCGCCGCCCGCCCGCCGACAGCTCGAACCTCATGCCGGCTCCTTCTCACCCGCGGCCAGGACGAGCCCGGCCTGCCGCGCCTCCTCGACCGTCCTCCGCAGCTCGGTCAGCGGCGTCTTCTCCGCGAGATGGCCGATCTCGGCGACGGCCAGCTCGTCCTGGACGGTCCTGGCGAGCAGTTCCTGCACGTCGGCCCTGAGGTCCTCCAGCTCCTCCATCACCTGCCACTCGCGGTAGGCGGCGTCGGCGGCCGCCGTCCGCTCCGCGTACCCCTCGAGCGCGGCCACGCGCCGCCGCACCCCCTCGATGGATCTTGCCAAGGCCCGGCGCTGGGGTTCGAGCATCTCGTCCAGCCCGGCGTCGCCGTCCCGCAGGGACCGGATCCGCCGATCGATGCGCGTCACCTCCGCGCAGGTCCTGGCGACGTCCCATTCCTGACGCGGCAACTCCAGCGTGTTGGCGATGTCGTCCAGCAGGCCGGCGGCGTCGACCGCCGACCCCAGCACGGCCGCGACCGCGTCCTGTGCACGCCTGACGAGCGGCAGCATCTGGTCGTCGAAGTCGTCCTCGACGTAGTAACGGGTGTGGTGTTCGCGACCCAGCCGCTGGGCCCGCCCCTCCCAGCACAGGACGAAGAGCGTCACGAAGAAGCCGATCTGGAGCATGGTCCCCGCCACCAGAAAGAACCCGAGCCCACCGAACCACCAGGTCGCGACGAGCCCGCCTTGGACGGCGATCCCGACGGCGGCTCCGACCCGTCCGAACAAGAACGGAAGCGCGAGCGCGGGCAAGAAGCCGGACGCCGTCCCCGCGAGGAAGGAGAGCCCGGCGTCCGCCCAAGTACGCCCTCCCAGGGGAGGAGGCGCCGGCGGCTTCTCGCCCGCCGGTGTCAGGACGTGGGGATGGGCGACGAGGATGTCCCGGTCGGCCTCCGGCAACTCCGGATCCACAATGGGTCTCAGCGCCCGGCCCACTTCCCACCTGCCCAACTCGATCAGCGATCACCGATTATGCCCGGTCCGCGCACTCACCGGCCGCGCAGAGATGTCTCGCGCCCGGCGGGGGAGCCCGGTGAACGCCGGTACCGCACGGGACGGGGCCGCACCGCCGTCGGCCCCGGGGCACCGCGCGCTGGTCGACGAACGCGGGGAGGGCCGGGAACGGTTCGTGCGCAGCGGCCTGTCGATCGCGGGGCGGAGGTGGGAGCCCGCGGATGCTGGGTAGCGCGACGGCATGGACAGAATCACGCGCGGACTGGCCGCCGGGGCGGCCGGGACCACCGCCCTCAACATGGTGACCTATCTCGATATGGCGGTGCGGGGACGGCCGGCCAGCAGCACGCCCGAGCAGAGCGTGGAGAAGCTGGCCGACGTCGCCGGGGTCGAGCTGGGCGAGGGGGAGAAGGCCGAGAACCGCAAGGCCGGGCTCGGGCCGATGCTCGGTTTCGGCACCGGACTCGGCGCGGGACTGCTGTACGGCCTGCTGGCGGGGCGCCGTCGCTTCCCGCGGCCGGTCGGGACCGTCGTGCTGACCGGGCTGGCGATGGCCGGGTCGAGCGCCCCGATGACCGCCCTCGGCCTGACCGATCCCCGCGAATGGTCGGCGTCGGACTGGGCGTCCGATGTCGTCCCCCACCTGGCCTACGGCGCGGTGGCCGCCCTCGTCTACGAGGCGCTGAACTAGGGCCAGGGAGCGGCGAACGCCCTGGCCGGGTTCGTGGTGAAGATGGCCGTCGCCGCCTCGCGGCCCAGTTGCCGTTCGACGCGCGGGCGCAGTGCCCGGAGCGTGTGGGGGACGCCCAGCTCCGCGCGGGCGCTCGCCGTCGTCGTGTCGCCTCCGATCAGGAGCCGGTCGGTGTGTCCGGCTTCCGCGAGCGCGGTGAGCGAGGCGAACAGGTGCCAGTCGGTGGCGTGGTGGGTGCGGGACGGGCCGTCGAACGCCAGGTAGGCGCCCGATTCCGCGGCGCGGTGGTGGACCCACGGGTCGGGAGAGCGGTTGAGGTGCCCGAGGATCACCCGGTCCGGCGGCACGCCGAGGGCCCCGCAGAGCAGGTCGAGGACGTCGAGGGCCGACGTCCCCTGCTCCAGGTGGACGCCGATGGGGGCGCCGGTCGCGTTCGACGCCCCGGCCGCCGCGGTCATGACGCGCCGGGCGTGGGCGTCCAGGCCGTGGAAGGCGGTGGCGACCTTGATCATGCCCGCCCGGCCGCGGGTCAGCTCGTCGGCGAACAGGACGTCCGGCTGGAGGCGTTCCAGCAGGGCGGCGTCGTAGTGGGCGGCCTGGTGCAGGCCGGTGGCGGCGATGACGTGGACGCCGGTGGCGCGCGAGACGTCCGCGAGGTCGTCGATGCGGCGTCCCATCCCGTGGGGCGTCCACTGGGCGACCGCCCGGCCGCCGAGCGCGGCGAAGGCGCGGAGCTGGGCGGCGGCCGCGGCGGGGTCGTCGAGCTCCTCGCCCGGCAGCCGGGGCGAGCGGAGGAAGAGGTGGTCGTGGGCGTCGCAGACGCCGAGGTCGCCGGGGGCGATGTCGCCGAGGACCGTCCTGATCCTCACAGCGCCGCCGCCACCACGCGCAGGCCGGCGAGGACCTTCGGGACGCCGAGGTAGGGCGCGAGGTGGACGAGCGCCTCGACGATCTCCTCGCGGGCCATGCCGAGCCGGAGGCAGGTCGTCACGTGCCCGGTGAGCTGCGGGTCCACGCCGCCCATCGCGGTGAGGGCGGCGAGGTTGAGCAGCTGCCGGTCGCGCAGGGACAGGCCCTCGCGCTGGTAGGTGCCGCCGAACAGGCTCGTGACGATCCAGTCGGCGAAGCCCGGCGCGAGGTCGTCGAGGCCGGGAAGGGCGGCGTTCTGGGTGGCCTCGTCCTGGAGGACGTCCAGCAGCCGGTAGGCCGCGTCCCGGTCGAGGCGGGTGCGGGTCAGGTGCTCGGCGAGCGGCATGGTGATCTCCTCTGTAACGCTTGAGTCGTTACCGTAGCATCGTAACGGGTCGAGCGTTACCCTTGTCCCATGAAGGACGATCCGCCGGCGTTCCGGCTCGACTGCGGTGCGACCTGGCTGAACCTGCTCGCCACGCGCGGCCGCGCCTTCGGCGCGCGGTCGGTCGAGCGCCTTCCCGATCCCGGCCGGTTCGCCGAGTGGCTGGACCTCTGCGAGCTCGCTCCCGTCCGGCCGCCCGACCGGCACGATCTGGACAGGGCCCTCCTCCTGCGCGAACTGCTCCGTCCCATCGCCCTCGCGACCGTGGACGGGCGTCCGCCGGACGGGGACGACGTGCGGAGCCTCGCCGGCTACCTCGCCGAGGAGGACCCGGTCGACCTGTCGGTCGGCGGACGGATCACGAGGTCCGCGCCCCCGACCGCCGGGGCGGCGCTGGGGCGCATCGCGCGGCAGGCCGTCGACCATCTGACCGGCCCTGGACGGAGCGACCTCAAGGTCTGCCCCGAGGACGACTGCCGCGGCGTCTTCGTCGACACGGCCGGCCGTCGCCGCTGGTGCCCGTCCCCTGCCTGCGCCAGCCGCGGCCGGGTACGCGCCCTGCGCGCGCGCCGCGCGGCCGAGGCGAAGAACCCGAACGCCTAGCTCCAGGACGGCGAGCGCGCGTTCTTCGGTGCAACCGCTGGGGGCGGGATGGGGTTCAGAGGGCGAGGCGCGTCCGGGGTGGGCGCGCCCGCCTTATGAGAGGAAACCCATGGACCTGAGGCTTGCCGGGCGCGTCGCGATCGTCACCGGGGCGTCGAAGGGGATCGGGGCGGCCGTCACGCGGACGCTGCTGGACGAGGGCGCCCGCGTGGTGGCCGTGTCCCGCAAGCCCGGCGGGGAGCTGGACGCGCTCGCCGGTCCGAACCTGCTGCACGTGCCCGCCGACCTGATGGACGCCGACGCCCCGGCGCAGGTCGTGGCGCGGGCCGTGGAGGAGTTCGGCCGGCTCGACGTCCTGGTCAACAACGCGGGCGGGCCGCCGCCCGGCGCGACGCTCCCCCGGTTCGGATTCCTGACCCCGTCCGACGACGACTGGCGCGAGATGTTCGAGTTCAACCTGTTCGCGGTGGTCCGCTCGGTGCGGGCCGCGATGCCGCACCTGCTGGAGAGCGACGCGGCGTCGATAGTGAACGTCTCGTCGGGGAACGGGCGGCGCCCCGGGCCGATGAACTACGACTACAACGCGGCGAAGGCGGCGCTGAACAACCTGACGAAGGGGCTGTCGGAGGAGTTCGCGCCGCAGGGCGTCCGGGTCAACTCGGTGTCGCCCGGTCCGGTCCGGACGCCGTGGTGGACGGACGAGGGCGGCGCCGCCGACATCATCGCCGGGGCGATGGGCTCCGACCGCGACGCGGTGCTGGACGGCGGCGCGGCCGAGATGATGAGCCTCACGACCGGGCGTCTCGCGACGCCGCAGGAGGTCGCGGACGTGATCGTGCTGCTGGCCTCGCCGCGGTCGGCGAGCACGACGGGGGCCGACTTCGCCGTCGACTCCGGCTTCCTCAAGGAGGTCTGAGCCCCGCCGGCCCCCGGCCCCGGCCGGCCGGGGGCCCGACGCGTCAGCCGGTGGGGCGGCGCGGCAGCAGCAGTGCCGGGATCAGGGCCAGGGCCAGCATCCCGGCCGCGAAGAGGTAGGTGTGCTGGAACGCCTCCGCCAGCGGCCCGGCGATCGCCCGGCGCTCATCCGGGCCCATCCCGTGGACGGCCTGGAGCGCGCCGCCCCGCCCGTCCGGCACCAGGCCGTTCATCAGCGATGACAGCACGACCGACGCCGTCGCCAGCCCGATCGCGCCCGACATCGTGTTGACCAGGTTGACGGTCGCGCTCGCCGCCGGGGCCCGGTCGTGGGGCATGCCGCGGGTCGCCGCCGTCATCGCGGGCATCATCGTCGCTCCGCCGCCCGCGCCCATCAGCAGCATCGTCGCGCACAGCCCCCAGTAGGAGGCGTCCGCGTCGAGCTGCACGGTGAGCAGCGCGAATCCGGCGAGGGCCGTCGCGGCCGACACGGGGACGAGCCGTCCGGGCGGCACCCGGTCGGCGATCCGGCCGGCGACCTGCATCGCCGTCCCGGAGCCGAAAGCGAACGGGACTCCGAGCATGCCCGCCATGGTCGCGCTCTCGCCCCGGACGACCTGCAGGTACAGCGGGAGCAGCAGCATCGATCCGAAGTAGCCGAAGGAGAACAGGGTCAGCGTGCCGGTCGCGGCGGCGAACGTCCGGTCCCGGAAGCCGCGCAGGTCGATCAGCGGATGCCGGGCCGTCAGCGCCCGGACGACGAACGCGGCGACCAGCGCTCCGCCCGCGACCATCGGCACCACGACGCCGGGCGAGCCGAACGCGCCGCGGTCGCCGCCCGTCGTCACGCCGTACAGCACGGCGGCGATGCCGGGCGAGAGCATCAGCAGGCCCGGGACGTCCAGCGGTTTCGACTCCGCCGGGACGTCGCGCGGGAAGAGCCGCGCGGCCAGCGCCACCACGGCCGCCGCGACGGGCAGGTTCACGAAGAACATCCACCGCCACGACACCTCGTCGATCAGCCAGCCGCCGAGGACGGGCCCGGCGAGCGGCCCGACGAGGATCGCGAGCCCGAGGGTGCTCATCAGCCGGCCGAGCCGCTCGGGCCCGGCGGCGCGCAGCAGGATCGTCATGCCGACGGGCATCACCAGCCCGCCGCTGAACCCCTGCACGACCCGGAACGCGATCAGCGACTCGATGTTCCACGCCAGCCCGGCGAGCAGTGACCCGGCCCCGAACGCCGCGATCGCGCCCAGGTACAGACGGCGGGCGCCGAACCGGCCGACCGCCCACGCGCTGGACGGGATCACCGCGCCGAGCGCCAGCGAGTACCCGGTCGCCACCCACTGGATCGTGCCGAGCGGCGCGCGGAACTCCTGCGACAGCCGGTTGATCGCGACGTTCACGACCGTCGTGTCCAGCGTGATCATGATGGAGCCGAGGACGAGCACGAGCACGATCGCCGTCGGGCCCGGCGCCGTCCGGCCCCGCGGCGGGGCCTCGGCCGTCGCGGTCACCTCAGCCCCCGTACGGGCGGACGGCCCGGGCGTCGCGCAGCGCGTGCCCCCACCAGGCGAGCTGGTCGAGCATCCCCTTGGCCGCCGCGGAGGCCCCCTCGGGGTCGTTCGGCCGGCCGTCGTTCCCGAACCAGTTCCACGGGTGGTGGAAGCTGACGGTGTCGCGGACGGTCACGGCGTGCAGTTCGGCGAAGACGCCCCGCAGGTGCTCGACGGACCGCAGCCCGCCCCCCAGCCCGCCGTACGACACGAACGCGACGGGCTTGGCCCGCCACTCGTGGAAGTGGGTGTCGATCAGGTTCTTCAGCGTGCCGGGGAAGCTGTGGTTGTACTCGCAGGTCACCACGACGTAGGCGTCGGCCTCGTGCAGTGTCCGGGTCACGCGCTCGAACCCCTCGGACGCCTTCGAACCCAGCGCGGACGGCGGCGGCGCGTCCGCCACGTCGACCACATCGACGATCAGGTCGTCGCGTTGCCGGGCCTGCTCGACGAACCAGGTCCCCACGGTCGGCCCGAACCGTCCTTCGCGCGTGCTCCCGATGATGATCGCGACGCGCAGCGGTTCCTTGCTCATAGGGTCTCTCCTCGAAGCGCGGCATGTTGACACGATCGAAGCTACGGAGACCACTGCGGGCGGCTCATCTGTCAGATGACTGGGCGCCCTACCTGCCCGCGTGACGGGCCGGCGGCGGGGGCGCCGGCCGCGTCGGTCCCGCCGATCTGGGTGGCGAGGGCGTCGCGCAGCACCGTCAGGCGGGCGATCTCGGCGTCGAGGACGGCGAGGCGGCGCCGGGCGACCCCGGCGCTCCCCGCGCAGCCGGGGCCGCCGTAGGGCGGGAGCGCGTCGCCGTCCAGCAGGTCGAGCCGGTCGGCGCAGCCGCGGATGTCCTCGATGGTCAGCCCCAGGGAGAGCAACCGGCGGATGGTCAGCACCCGGGCCACCTCGCGGGGCCCGTACCGGCGCTGCCCGCCGGAGGTGCGGGACGGCGGGGGCAGAAGCCCGCGCTGCTCGTAGAACCGCAGGGCCCGCGGGGTCGTTCCCGCCGCCGCCGCGGCGTCGCCGATCCGCATGGGGACTCCTCTCGGGACGTCACAACTCGACGATGACGGCTCCCAGGTGCCGTCCGCTGATCAGTTCGTGCAACGCCCGCGGGGCGTTCTCAATGCCCGCGACGCGCGCGTGCGGGAAGGTGATGTCCCCGGAGCGGAGCCAGGCGCCGACGCGCTCGGCCCACTCGGGACGCGGCCCGGTGCCGTCCAGCCCGCCGAAACCGCGCATCTCGATGCGCTTGGCGATCAGCTGGAACGTGTCGACCTCGACCGGCGCCGTGGTGCCGGCGCGGTTCGGTGCGAGCTGCCCGGCCAGCGTCCCGACGAGGACGAACCGCGCACCGGGCGTGGCGGCGGCGATCGCGGCCTGGAGCTGCTCGCCGCCGACGTTGTCCACGAAGACGTCGATGCCGTCGGGTGCGGCCTCCGCCAGCTGCTCGGCGACGGGCCGCCCGCCCCGGATCACGGCCGCGTCGTAGCCCAGTTCGGACACCAGGCGGGCGGCCTTGCCGGGCGAGCCCGTGCTGCCGATCACGCGGCCCGCGCCGAGCAGGCGGGCGACCTGGCCGGCCAGCGAGCCGACCCCGCCCGCGCCGCCGGAGACGAACACGGTGTCGCCGGGACGGACGCGCGCGTCCCGGGTCAGCGCCGTGTACGCGACGCCCGCCTGGCTGAGATGCGCGACCGGATCGGGCAGCGCGCCGTCCAGCGGCGTGCACTGGTCGGCGGGCATGACCGCGTGCTCGCGCCAGCCCAGCCAGTGGCGGACCAGGTCCCCGGGACGGAGCCCGGCGTCCCGGGGCGCCGAGACGACCTCGCCGATGGCCGCCCCGAACAGGGTGTCGCCCGGACGCAGCGGCGGGAAGGGCGTGCCCTTCACACCGCCGCCGATCAGGGTTCGCAGCGACGGGAAGACCTGGAAGTAGCGGTTGCGGACCAGCGCCTCCCCGTCCCCCGGCACCGGCATGGGAACCTCGACGACGCCGAAATGCTCCGGCCCCGGAAGCCCGTCGGGAAGGTCGGCGAGCTGGACCACGCGCGAGGTAGGGGGCAAGGACGGCATCGGACGCTCCTCAAAAGGGACTGGAGTCCGGGGACGGGCCCCGGACGCGGGCCACGAAGCTAACCGTTGACCCGCGCGTCAGGGTCAAGCGTCCGCCGGGCCCGGCTCGGTCAGGCGGCGCGGACGGGGCGGGGTCAGGACGGCGGCGGTGAGCGTGGCGACGGCGGCGGTGACGGCGGCGAGGACGAAGCCGTGCGTGAAGCCGTCGAGGGTGTCGCCGGTGAGGCTGGCGGCCGCGACGCTGGAGATGACGGCGGCCCCGATCGAGGCCCCGAACTCGTGGAACGTGCTGACGATGCCGGACGCGATGCCGGATTCGTGCGGCGCCACCTGGCCGAGGGCCGTGGCGGAGGCGACGACGAACATCGCGCCGGTCCCGGCGCCCGCGACCGCCGTGCCGATCACGACGGTCACGGGGTGGAGGGAGACGGCGGGCAGGGCCATGCCCGCGGCGGTGGTGACGAGCCCGGCCACGGCGAGCCGGCGCGGTCCCGCCGCGGCGATCGTCCGGCCGGTGAGGCTGGCGCCGGCCATCGTCGCGACCGCGATGGGGAGGAACAGCAGGCCGGTGCGCAGCGCGCCGTAGCCCCGGGCGTGCTGGAAGTAGAACGTGCCGAGGAAGAACATCGCGATCATCAGGGCCGTGGCCGTCACGATCAGGAACGTGCCGGTGGCGACCGGACGGCGGACCAGCAGCGAGACGTCCATCATGGGCGAGCGGGCGGTCTTCTGCCTGGCGGCGAACGCCAGGTAGCCGAGCACGGCGAGCAGCACCGGCAGGCCGGTGCCGAGGCCGAGCCAGCCGTCGTCCCCGGCGCGGATGAACGCGTAGATCAGCGCGCCGGACGAGGCGGTGACCAGCAGCGCGCCGAGGACGTCGAGCCGGGGGCGGGCCGCGGCCGCCCGGTGGCGCGGCAGCATCCGGACGAGCGCGGCGAAGATCACCAGCCCGATGGGGACGTTGACGAAGAACACCCAGGGCCACCCGGGACCGGCGGTCAGCGCCCCTCCGAGCAGCACGCCGAGTGCGGCGCCGCCGCCGCCCAGCGCGGACCAGACGCCGAGCGCCTTGTTCCGCTCGTCGTCCTGGAACAGGGTGACCACGAGGGACAGGGCCGCCGGGGACAGCATCGCCGCCCCCACTCCCTGGGCGACGCGCCCGCCCAGCAGCATGGCGGCCGATCCGGCCAGGCCGGTGACCAGGGACGCCACCGTGAAGACCAGCAGGCCGGCCAGGACGACGCGCCTGGCCCCGATCAGGTCGGCGGTCCGCCCGCCGAGCAGCATGAGCCCGCCGAACGTCAGGGTGTAGGCGCTGACCGTCCAGGTCACGGCCTGGCGGCTCAGCTCCAGGTCGGCCTCCATGTGCGGCAGCGCGATCGCGACGACCGTGACGTCGAGGATCAGCATGAGCTGGGCCACGCCGAGGAATCCCAGGATGCGCCAGCGCAGCGGATGGGCCCGCGCCGCCGGGGCGTGAGTGTCTTCTGCCATCGTGTCTCCTTAACTCGTACAGTGCCATACGAGATATAGCAGATTAACCCGTACTGCGTCATACGAGTTAAGATGCGGCATGCCCTCCGCCACCACCGGCCGGCGCCGGCGCGCCGACGCCGAGCGCAACATCGCCCGCATCGTGTCCGCGGCACGCGAGTGCCTGAGCAGGGATCCGGGCGCGAGCATCGACGACATCGCCAAGGCGGCCGGTGTCGGCCGGATGACGCTCTACGGCCACTTCCGCAACCGGGCCGAACTGGTCGAGGCCGCCCTGGTCGACGCCTTGCGCGCTGGGGATGTGGTGCTGTCGGGCCTCGACCTGTCCGGCAGCCCGGCAGAGGCGCTCGCGCGGCTGGTGGAGTCCAGTTGGTCCCTCGTGGCCGAATCGAGGGCGCTGCTGGCGGCGGCCCAGGAGGCCCTTCCGGCCGGACGCGTCCGCGAACTGCACGCCGACCCGGCCGAGCGCGTCGAAGCGATCATCCGCCGGGGCCAGGAGGAAGGGGTGTTCCGTACCGACCTGCCGATCACCTGGCTGGTCAACGTCGTGCAGTACGTCCTGCACGGCGCCGCCGAGGAGACCCGCGCCGAGCGCCTGGACGCGGAGGAGACCGGCCGGGTCGTGACCGCGACGGTGCGGTCGATCCTGGCCGGGTAGCCGATCGCGGCTTTACCTCCGGGGTAATCGGTCCGTGGCGGGATGTGATGGGAGGGTCGCGGCATGGAACGAGCACTGGAGATGGCGGCGGGCGGCCGGGTGGCGTGGGGCGCGCTGGCGCTGGCCGCGCCCGGCCTCAACGTGAGGCTGGCGGGCATCGGCGACCGCGACGGCCCCGAGCTCAGGTACATGATCCGGATCTTCGGCAGCAGGGCGGTCGCCCTCGGCCTCGGCTACCTGCTGGGCGATCCGGGGGCGCGGCGGCGCTGGCGGAGGCTCTGCCTGATGGTGGACGCCTGCGACACCGCGGCCGGGGTCGTCCATGTGATCCGCGGCGACGTTCCGCGCCGGTCGGCGGCCGGCCTGGCGGCGATCACCGGCGGCTACGCCGCCCTCGGCGTCCTCGCCCTGCGCGCGGAAGGGCGACCGTCCTGACGGCCGCCCTTCCCCGTGCGGCGCGTCACCGCGTCCCGACGAACTGGTGGTCGGTGCGGACGCGGCCGTCGCCGTCCAGGTAGAGGACGTCCAGCCCGCCGCCGACGGCCTCGCCGCCGTCCGCCGTCACCATCGACCAGCGGACCCCGATCACGTGCGGCAGCAGGACGACGGGCTCCTCGGCGACCTCGAAGACGTGCTCGCCCGGCGCGACGAACATCTCGTAGGCCCTGGTCACCCGGGCGTCCAGCGCGCGGTGGCCGTGGACCTCCAGAGGCGGCGCGGGGACGGCGAGCGCCGCGGCGGCGTCCCGGACCGCCTCCGGCGGGTTGACCAGGACGTGGGTCGCGTCAGGCGCCCACACCTCGCGGATCAGCGCGCTCCGCGCCGCGGGGTCGGGCTCGTTCCACTGGGCGAGGTAGCGGTCGGCGACTCGCTTCACATCGATGTGCATGTCCGGCAGTCTGCGAGTCGCGGGGCGCGTCCGCGATTCCCTCCAGGGAATGGAGCCGGCGCGGCGATCGGTGTGGGATGGGGGCATGAGGGTGGTGGCGGAACCCGGGCAGTTCGCCCGCGACCTGCGACGCTGGCGGACGCGTCGCCGCTTCAGCCAGCTCGACCTGGCCATCAGGGCCGACACGACACAGCGCCATCTGAGCTTTCTCGAACAGGGACGCTCCCGGCCGGGCCGCACCATGGTGGTGCGGCTCGCCGAGTCGCTGGAGCTGCCGCTGCGGGAGCGCAACGGGCTTCTGCTCGCCGCCGGATACGCGCCGGTCTACACCGAGTCGGGGCTGGACGCCCCCGAACTCGGCCCGGTGCGCGAGGCCCTCGACCGCATTCTCGCCGGGCACATGCCGTACCCGGCGGTCGTCGTCCGCCCGTACGGGGAACTCGTCGCCGCGAACCCGGCGCTCGGCGTCCTCACCGAGGGCGCCGCGCCCGCCCTGCTGGAACCGCCGGTCAACGTGCTCCGCCTCGCCCTGCACCCGGACGGGATGGCCCGCCGCGTCGAGAACCTCGCCGAATGGGGCCGGCACATCACCGGCAGCCTCCGCGACACGGCCCGGCAGGTTCCCGACCCGGGCCTGACGGAGTTCATCGACGAGCTGGACGGCTACCTGCCCCCGGTGGAGTCGCCGGGCGGGCACCTCGGGTTCGCCGTCCCGCTCCGGCTGCGGGTCCCGGACGGCGAGCTGCGCCTGATCACCACGCTGACCTCGTTCGCGACCGCCGTGGACGTCACGCTGTCCGAGCTGCGTCTCGAAGCGTTCCTGCCCGCCGACGAGGCCACGGCGGCCCTCCTGCGGCGGCGGGGGTGACGTGTCAGTGGGGACGGCCCGTGCCGAGGGTTGGCAGGATGGCGGGGTGAACGAACTCGAAGAAGGCACCCGGCTCACCCTGGACTTCGACAAGCTGGCGGGCGTCGCGGCGACCGGGGCGCGGGTCGTCCCGGTGGTCCTGCAGGACGCGGGCAGCGGGGACGTCCTGTTCATCGGATACGCGAACGACCAGGCCCTCAAGGCCACGCTGGAGGAGCGGATCGCCGTCCTGTGGTCGACGTCCCGCAACGAGCTGTGGCGCAAGGGCGCGACCTCGGGGGACGTCCTCGAACTGGTCGACGTCCGCGTCAACTGCGAGCAGAACTCCCTGCTCTACCTCGTCAACCGCACCACCGGCGGCGCCTGCCACACGAACCTCCCGTCCGGGGAGCCCCGCCCCACCTGCTACTACCGCTCCGTCGCCGACGGAGGGGCGCTGCGCCACCTCCTGCAGTGACCGGCCGGGCGGGCGACCGGCCCCGGGCGGTGGACGCCGGGGCCGGACGGCCCGCGCAGCCGGTCAGGCGCGCTTAGGCGTGTAGTGCATGGCGGCGATGCCGCAGTCGAACAGGCGCGACTCCACGAGGTCGAGCCGCTGGTAGTCGCCCTCCGGGAACACCGGCATGCCCGAGCCGATCGCGGTCGGGTTGACGAACAGGTAGAGGTCGTCGAGCAGGCCCCGGGCGATCAGGTCACGGACGAGCGTGCCGCCCCCGTAGGCGATCAGGTCGCCGCCGGGGCGGGCCTTGAGCCCGTTCACGATCTCGGTGAGGTCGCCCCCCGCGACCTCGGCGTTCTTCCAGGGCGACTCGGTGAGGCCGTTCGAGATGACGACCTTGGGCGTGTTGTTCATCTGGTCGATGGCCTCCTGGGTCTCACCCTCGGGCCCCGACTCCCAGGCCGGGATGAACCCCTCGGCGAGCCTGCGGCCCAGCACGATGCAGTCCACCGGCCGCATCAGCGCGTCGATGTACCGGCCGATGTCGTCGGTCCACGGGAACGTCATCCAGTCCATCTCGCCGTTCGGGCCGGCCATGTAGCCGTCCGCGCTGACCTGCACCTGAAGCTTGAACTTCCGCATGATCTCCCCCTCGGGCTCGCGATCCACAGGTTGTTTCCTGTGCTCAGAGCTTCGCGGACACCGTTTACGGAATGTTTACGGCGGTCCGGCGGGCCCGTGGCCGCGGGCGGCGGAGGGAGGGCCGGATGCGGTCACCGTGTGGAGGGACGTCCGGCCGCCTGCCACCTTGATGACGGGCGCGCCCTGATCGACGGGCCGGGGCCGTGGGCAGGGGGCGAAGGATGCGGCGACCGATCGCGGCGGCACTGGCGGGCTCCCTCCTGCTCGGCGGCTGCGCGGGCCGCGACGCGGCGTCCATCCTCGGCGAGGAGACGCTGACCGCGGGCGTGCGGCCGGACCTGCCGGGCATCGGGTTCCGGCGCCCGGACGGCACGTTCGAGGGCCTCGACGTGGACGTGTCCCGCTACCTCGCCGCGCGGCTGGGGAAGAAGGTCCGCTTCGTCCCGGCGCTGGCGCGGGACCGGGAACGGCTGCTCCGCGACGGGGACGTCGACATGGTCCTGACGTTCTGGCTGGAGCCCGAATGGAAGCAGCGGCTCGCGTTCGCGGGCCCCTACCTCCTGTCGTACCAGGACATCCTCGTCCGGGACCGCGAGCGCGGCGTGCGCGGCGTCCGCGACCTGAAAGGGCGCAGGATCTGCGCCGTCACCGGATCGGGCGCCGCCGAGGCGGTGACGGTCGAGCGGCAGGTGCCGGCCGTGCCCGTGGCGGCGCGGTCCTACGACGAGTGCATGGGCATGCTGGCGGACGGCCGCATCGACGCCATCACCACGAACGACACCATCCTGGCCGGGCTGAAGACGCGGAAGGGCGCCGGCTTCCGGCTGCTGAACGCCCGGTTCGGCGAGCGGCGGACGGGCATCGCGATCCGGCGGGGCGACCCCGACGGCTGCGAGGCGCTCAACACGGCCATCACCCGGATGTACCAGGACGGGACGATGGCGGCGTTCATGAGCAAGTGGTTCGGCTCGTCCGGCCTGGACCTGTCGGACGTGCAGGTGCCGCAGTTCGAGGGCTGCCTGTGACCGCCGGTCACCGCCCGCCGTCGCCGCCGCCCAGGAGCGGGACGTTGGTCCGCGGGTCACCGCTCTGGGTACCGCTCTGGGTACCGCTCTGCGGGGCGCCCTTGGCGGCCCCGTTCCCTTGGGAGCCGTTCTTCTTGCTCGGCTTGCTCTGGGTGGTCGGCCGGATCGTGCCGTTGTTGTTCCCCGGGCCGCGCGGAGGTGTCGGCTTCACCTTCGGACTCGTGGTCTTCATCTTCTGACCGGGCGCGGACGTCTTGCCGTGCTCGCCGGCGGCCTTGCCCCGCCCCTCGGACGGCTCGGGCGAGGGCCCCGTCCCGGGCCGGCGCGGGGGATGGGACCCGGAGCCGCCGCCCTGCTCGCGGGTCTTGCGCTCGTGGGGCGTCGGCGAGGGCGCGGGCGCCGCGTCCTGGCCGGGGAAGTTCCCGGTCGCGAAGGCCGCGCCGCCGGACAGCAGGATCGAGCTGCCCACCACCGCGATGACCTTGGCGGTCAGGAATCGGCGCAGGGCCGCGGCCCGGGAGCGGCGGGCCGGCCGGGGCGCGGCGAGGAAGGCGGCGACGGCGGCCTCCTCTCCCGCGAGTTCGCGGGGGCGGCCGGGCGCGGAGGCGGCCGCGAGCAGCTCGCCCAGCTCGGCGTGGCCGCCGGCGCCGTCGAGCAGCCGCTCGGCGGCGCGCGGGTCCAGCCGTCCGGGCTCGGTGTCGTCGCTCATATCACCCCTTCAGCGCCGCTGCCGCCGCTTCTGTCACCGCGCACGAGGGGGCGGGTGTCCGCCGCGTCGTCGGCGGCGTCCGCGCGGGCCGCCGCCAGCCGCTCGGCGAGGCGCCGCAGCCCCCGGTAGGCGGCGGTCCGCACGGCGCCCGCGCGCTTGCCGAGCACCGTGCCCGCCGACTTGGCGTCCAGGCCCACGACGACGCGCAGCAGCACCGCCTCGGCCTGGTCCCGGGGCAGGTCGGCGATCAGGCGGAGCGCCCGCTCGGTGGCGATGCCGTCGATGGCGTCCAGCTCGGTGTCGGCATCGGCGGCCATCGCGACCAGCTCCTCGACCGGCAGGTCGGAGCCGGGGCGGCGGGACTTGCGGCGCAGGTGGTCCAGCGCCCGGTGCCGGGTGATCGTCGCGGTCCAGCCGCGGAAGCCGTCGAGGTCGCCGCGGAACGCCGGAAGGTCCCGGGCGATCTGCAGCCACGCCTCCGACGTCACGTCTTCCGCGTCCGCGCCGACGATGGCCCCGGCGAAACGGATCAGGCGGGGCTGGACATCGCGGTAGAGCATGCGGAAGGACTCCTCGTCGCCGTCCTGCGCCGCCCGCAGCGCCCGGCCGAGCTCGTCCTCGTCCACCGCGCCATTGTGCAGGCATTCCCGTTGTGGTGTGACACGTACGCGCGGGTTCGCGCTGACGGAGTGAACCCCCCGACCGGCCGACCGGCCGCCCCCCCCGCACGAGATGACGGACGAAGATGATCGGCAACGCCTCGCACGACCGGGACGAGCTCCTTGTCACCGGCCTAGCGCCGGTCGCCCCTCCCCCGACCCGGCCTCTCACGGAACCCTTCCCGCGGGAGGAGGCGGAGACGGCGCCCGTCTTCGTCGACGCGACCGGGTGGCGCGCCCGGATCGGACGCCGGCTGGGCCTGTTCGTCGGCGCGGTGCTCCTGGTGTTCCTGGGCGCGCTCGGCCTCGGCATGACCACGGGCGCCGACGTCCCGCTGACGCCGTGGAGCGAGCCGTCCGCCCAGCCGCGGGCGAAGGTGGGCCGTCCGAGCGTCCCGGCCGGGGAGGCGGGTGAGCGGGCCCCGTCCGGGCGTCCCCGGCCCACCGGGCCGGCCGCCCGGTCGCCGCGCGTGTCCGCCGGACCCGCGCAGCCGGGGGTCCCGGCGGCGCCGACGGCGCCCAGAGCGTCATCCCCGCCGACGGCGACGGCGACGGGCTCCGCCACGAGTGCCCCGGGCAACTCGCAGGCGACCCCTCCCGCGTGGGGACACAAGAAGAAGGGCCGCTGAGCATGCGGCGCGGTGAACCGCGGGGCCACTGGATCCTGCTGTCGCTCGGCGGCCTGGTGCTGGCCGTGCTCCTGTTGATGGACGGCTTCGCGGGCGGGACCGTCGGCGAGGCCCCGCGGGCCGATCCGGGGCATTCCGGACCGGCGCCGTCCCGGGTGACCGCGGGCGGTCCCGTCGTCAACCTCTCGGGCGGCGTCCCGAAGAGCCTCCGCATGCCCGCGAAGACGATCGCGCTGACGTTCGACGACGGCCCCGACCCCGAGTGGACGCCCCGGATCCTGGACGTCCTGCGCCGCCACGACGCGCGCGCCACGTTCTTCACCGTCGGCTCGCAGGTGGCCCGCGAACCGGCGCTGACCCGCCGCATCCTCCGCGAGGGCCACGAGATCGGCTCGCACACCTACACGCACGCCGACCTCGCCGCCGCGCCGCGCTGGCGGGCGCGCCTGGAGATGGACCTCACCCAACGCGCGCTGGCGGGCGCGGCGGGCGTCCACACCAGGCTGATGCGGATGCCGTACTCCTCCCGCCCGGACGGCCTGACCGCGCCGGAGTGGCGCGCGGCCGAACGGGCGGGAGAGGACGGTTACGTCGTCGTCCTCACCGATCGCGACACCGAGGACTGGGCGCGTCCCGGCACCGAGACGGTCGTCCGGCGGGCGCTGGCGGCGGGAGCGCGCGGCGAGGGCGCCGTCGTGATGCTGCACGACTCGGGCGGCGACCGGTCCGAGACGGTCGCGGCGGTCGGGCGGATCCTCGACCGGCTCCAGCCGCAGGGCTACCGCTTCACCACGCTCGCGCAGGCGCTGGGCATGCCGGCCGCCGAGGTCGCGGTGCCCGCGCGCGAGCGGGCCGTCGGCTGGACGCTGGTGGCCGCCCAGCGCGCCGCGTCCGGGCTCACCGGCACCATGGGCGCGGTGTTCGGTGTCGCGGGCCTCCTGTGCGTGCTCCGCCTCGTGGCGCTGCTGGTGTTCGCGCACGTCCACATGCGCCGGGTGCGAAGGCCCGCGGGCCGCCGGCGGCGCGCGAGCGGACCGCCGCCGCCCCCGGGCGGGCTGCCGCCGGACCCGTTCCCGCCCGTCTCCGTGGTCGTCCCCGCCTACAACGAGGAGGTCGGCATCGCGGCGACGGTCACCACGCTGCTGAACACCGACTACCCGGGCACCGTCGAGGTGATCGTGGTGGACGACGGGTCCAGCGACGGCACGGCCGCGATCGTCGAGTCCCTGGGCCTGCCCGGGCTCCATCTCCTCCGCAAGCCGAACGGCGGGAAGCCGAGCGCGCTCAACGCGGGCATGGCCGCGGCGCGGTCCGAGATCCTCGTGCTCGTGGACGGCGACACCGTCTTCCAGCGCGACACCCTCCGGCACCTGATCGCCCCCTTCGCGGACCCGGAGGTGGGCGCGGTCAGCGGCAACACCAAGGTCGCCAACCGGGGCGGCCTCCTCGGCCGCTGGCAGCACATCGAGTACGTCATCGGCTTCAACCTCGACCGGCGGATGTTCGACCTCCTGCGGTGCATGCCGACCGTGCCGGGCGCGATCGGGGCTTTCCGGCGGTCCGTCCTCGCCGAGGTGGGCGGCGTCCCGGGCGACACCCTCGCCGAGGACACCGACCTCACCATGGCGATCTGCCGCACCGGGCGGCGCGTCGTCTACGAGGAGAAGGCCCTGGCCTGGACGGAGGCGCCGTCGTCGCTGCGGCAGCTCTGGAGGCAGCGGTACCGCTGGTGCTACGGGACGATGCAGGCGATGTGGAAGCACCGCGGCTCCGTCGTCGAGCGCGGCGGGTCGGGGCGGTTCGGGCGCCGCTGCCTGCCCTACCTGACGGTGTTCCAGGTGCTGCTCCCCCTGTTCGCCCCGGCCATCGACCTGTTCGCGGTGTTCGGGCTGCTCTTCCTCGACCCGCTGGTGCCCGTCGTCTCCTGGACGCTCTTCGTCGCCGCCCAGGCCGCCGCCGGCGCCTACGCCCTGTGGCTGGACGGCGAGTCCGTCCGCCCGCTGTGGGCGCTGCCGCTCCAGCAGTTCGTCTACCGGCAGCTCATGTACCTGGTGGTCGTGCAGTCCGTGGTGACCGCGCTGCTGGGGGCCCGCCTGGGCTGGCACACCATCCGGCGGACGGGGACCTTCGCGGATTTCGGGGGCCGGGAACAATCCCCGGGGCCCATCGGTTACAGATGACAGCCGGTGTGCCTGGTGTCCCCGGGCCTCACCTATAGCCTTCACGGAATACCGTTCGGCTGGAGCCGTGTTGTGCCTTTCGCCGAGAGGCGACCCACACACCGGTGCCAGACCAAGGCCCCGCCGGGTCGCACGACCCGGCGGGGCCTGGTCGTCTCTGCGGCAGACTGGCGCCATGAGTCTCGCCGCGCACCTGGAGGAACTCGGCCGCCCGCTGGTGGACGAACAGCTCCAGCACCCCACCGTCAAGGGCATCGCCCAAGGCAACCTCGACGAGGCCGTGTTCCGGTCCTGGCTGGAGCAGGACTACCTCTTCCTGCACGACTACGTGCGGGTCTTCTCCCGCCTCGCGTGGCAGGCTCCCGACGCCCACCTGGGCGACCTGGTGGACCTGGCCCACGCCACCTTCCACGACGAGCTCGACCTGCACCGCTCCCTCTCCGCGAGCTTCTCCGCCGACCTCGACGGCGCCCGGAAGGGGCCCGCGTGCGCCGCCTACACGTCCTTCCTGCTGGACAGCGCCGCCGTGTACGGCGACGGCCTCGCGGCCCTGTACCCCTGCATGTGGGGCTACTCCACGCTGGGGCGGATCCTCGCCGAGAACCCGCCGTCCGAGCCCCGCTACCGCCGCTGGGTCGACACCTACGCCGACCCCGGCTTCGCCGACCTCGCCGCCCGCATCGCCCAGATGATCGACGAGGCGGAGCCCGATCCGGCCACCGCGGAACGCCTCTTCATGGAGGGCATGCGGCACGAGGTGGCCTTCTGGTCCGTGGAGTCCTGAGCGGTCACACGCGAGCGAGCGGGGGATAGTCGACGTAGCCCTCGGCGTGGCCGCCGTAGACGAGGTCCTCCACGGGGCGGGCCAGCGGGGCCGACGCCGCGAACCGCGCGGGGAGGTCGGGGTTCGCGATGAAGAGGCGGCCGTAGGAGAAGACGTCGGCCAGGCCCGCCGCGACGACCTCCTCACCGGCGCGCTGGGACGTCGGCTCGGGGCCGTTGAAGTTCCCGATCAGGGTGCCCGACCAGCGGGGCCGCAGGTCGGCCAGCGCCCCGTACGCGCCGCGCTCGATGACGTGCAGGTAGGCCAGGCCGGACGGGTCGAGGGCGTCCACGAGGGCGCGGTAGGTGCCCCGGGCGTCCTCCTCGGCGATCTCGTTCTCCGGGTTGTCGGGGGAGATGCGCAACCCGACGCGCTCCGGCCCGACAGCGTCCGCCACGGCCCGCACGACGTCGAGGGCGAAGCGCAGCCGGCCCTCGCGGGAGCCGCCGAACCGGTCGGTGCGCCGGTTGGTGTTCTCGGCCAGGAACTGCTGGACCAGGTAGCCGTTCGCGCCGTGCACCTCGACGCCGTCGAACCCGGCCCGGACGGCGTTGCTGGCCTCGACCGCGAACGCGGCGATCGTCTCCTCGACCTCGGCGGTCGTCATGGCGCGCGGCGTGACGTGGGGGACGTTCCCCTCGTTGGTGTGAATGCCCTCCGACCGGATGCGCACCGCCGAGGGGGCGACGGGCGTGGCGCCGCCCGGCAGGTTGAGCGGATGCGACATCCGGCCCACGTGCCAGAGCTGGGCGAAGATCGTCCCGCCCGCCTCGTGCACGGCGCCCGTCACCGCGCGCCATCCGGCGATCTGCTCCCGCGTCACCAGGCCGGGGATGCCGGGGCCGCCCTTGCCGAGCGGGTGCGGCCAGATCCCCTCGGTGACGATGAGGCCCGCCCCGGCGCGCTGCGCGTAGTACTCCCCGGTCAGCGGGTGGGGGACGCCGGTCACGTCGTCGGCCCGGCCCCGCGTCATCGGCGCCATCGCAATCCGGTTGCGCAGCCTGAGGTGCGGGCCTTCGTACGGGGCGAGCAGGGGGCTGGTCATCGTCCTCATCCCTTCGGGCGGGCGCGAGGCAACTTTCATGTACATGCATGAGTTGTATGTACATGCACATGTTGGCATTGCATGTAAACTGGCGTCAAGAGGAAGTGGGTGCGTGATGGGCGTGGACACCAAGGCCGCGGCGGACGGGGCGCTCTGGGACGGCATCGTCGTGCTGCACGGGCGGGTCGAGCACCGTCTCGCCAAGGCCCTGCAGCGCCGCCACGGGATCGGCCTGTCGGAGTACCGCGCGCTGTGCCACCTCGCCCGCGCCGAGGACGGAGAGCTGCGGATGCAGGAACTCGCCGACCTGATCGGCCTCAACCAGAGCTCGGTCAGCCGCCTGGTCGCCCGGCTGGAGTCCGCCGGCCTCACCCGCCGCGCCATGTGCCCGAAGGACCGCCGCGGCGTCTACACCGTCATCACCGACGAGGGCCGCGCCGTCCAGGACAAGGCCGCCCCCACCTACACCGAGACCCTCACCCAGGCCCTGGACGAGGCCGCCACCGACCCGAACCTCGCCCCCTTCCTCACCCGCCTCCGCCCCTGACCGCCCTCGGGGGTGGCGCTGCTCGCCTCATGCACCGACATCAGCCGGTGCGATGCGGCGATCGCAAGCGGGTCGTGGGGTGCCGGGCCCCCAGGGCCCGGCACCCCACGACCGCGATCAGGCGGAGAAACGCTTCAGGCGCAGGCTGTTGGTCACGACGAAGACCGAGGAGAAGGCCATGGCCCCTCCGGCGATCATGGGGGTGAGCAGGCCCGACGCCGCGAGCGGGAGGGCGGCCACGTTGTAGGCGAAGGCCCAGAACAGGTTGCCCTTGATCGTGCCCAGCGTGCGGCGCGCCAGCCGGATGGCGTCGGCCGCGGCGCGCAGGTCGCCGCGCACCAGGGTCAGGTCGGACGCCTCGATCGCCACGTCCGTGCCGGTGCCCATCGCCAGGCCGAGGTCGGCCTGGGCCAGCGCGGCGGCGTCGTTGATCCCGTCGCCGACCATGGCCACCGTCCGGCCCTCCGACTGGAGGCGCTTGACGACGTCCACCTTGTCCTGCGGCAGGACGTCGGCGATGACCTCCTCGATCCCCACCTCCGCGGCGACCGTGCGGGCCACCGTCTCGTTGTCGCCGGTCAGCAGGACCGGGCGCAGCCCGAGCGCGCGCAGCCGCTCGATCGCCTCCCGCGAGGTGGGCTTGACCTGGTCCGCGACGGTGATCACCGCGCGGGCCTCGCCGTCCCAGCCGACCGCGACCGCGGTGCGGCCGAGCGCCCGGGCCTTCTCCATGGCGCGTTCGAGGTCGGGCGTGAGGTGCTGCGACCACTCGGCGAGCAGCCGCGGGCGGCCCGCCAGGACGCCGTGGCCGTCCACCACGCCCTGGACGCCGAGGCCCTCGACGTTGGCGAAGTCCTCGACCGCGCCGAGGTCGCCGATCCGCTCGACGGCCCCCTTCGCGATGGCCTGGGCGATGGGGTGCTCGGACGCGTTCTCCAGCGCGCCCGCCAGCCGGAGCACGTCCTCCTCCGCGACGCCGTCGGCGGTGATGACGTCGACCAGGGCCATCCGGCCGCTGGTGACGGTGCCGGTCTTGTCCAGGACGACGGTGTCGATCGCGCGGGTGGACTCCAGCACCTCCGGGCCCTTGATCAGGATGCCGAGCTGCGCGCCGCGCCCCGTCCCGACCATCAGCGCGGTCGGGGTGGCGAGGCCGAGGGCGCACGGGCAGGCGATGATCAGCACGGCGACCGCGGCGGTGAAGGCGCCGGCGAGCGGCTCGCCGGTGCCGATCCAGAAGCCGAGCGTGCCGAGCGCCAGCGCGATCACGACCGGGACGAAGACGCCCGAGATCCGGTCGGCGAGCCGCTGCACCTGCGCCTTGCCGGTCTGCGCGTCCTCCACCAGGCGCGCCATCTGCGCGAGCTGGGTGTCGGAGCCGATCCGGGTGGCGCGCACCAGCAGCCGCCCGCCCGCGTTCACGGTCGCGCCGACCACGGTGTCGCCGGGCCCGACCTCGACCGGGACGGACTCGCCGGTCAGCATGGACGCGTCCACGGCGGACGAGCCCTCCTCGACCGTCCCGTCCGTGGCGATCTTCTCGCCGGGACGGACGACGAACAGGTCGCCCAGGGCGAGCCGGTCGACCGGGATCCGCTCCTCGCGCCCGTCCCGGACGACCGAGACCTCCTTGGCGCCGAGCTCCAGCAGGGCCCGCAGCGCGGCCCCCGCGCGGCGCTTGGAGCGCGTCTCGAAGTACCGGCCGGCGAGGATGAACATGATCACGCCGGAGGCGGCCTCCAGGTAGATGTTCATCGACCCGTCCGAACGGGTCATGGAGAACTCGAACCCGTGCTTGATGCCCAGCTCGCCCGCGGTGCCGAAGAACAGCGCCCACAGCGACCACGCGAACGCGGCCAGCGTGCCGAGCGAGATCAGCGTGTCCATGGTCGCCGCGCCGTGCCGCAGGTTGACCGCCGCGGCCCGGTGGAACGGCCAGCCCGCGTACACGACGACCGGGGCGGCGAGCGTCAGCGACAGCCACTGCCACGCCTCGAACTGGATCGCCGGGATCATCGCCATCGCGATCACCGGGACCGACAGCACCACCGCGGTGACCAGCCGCTGCCGCAGCGGGCGCAGTTCGTCGGCCGGCTCCGGGGCGGCGTCCTCGGCGGCCTTCGGCGGGGCGGGGAGGGCGGCGGAGTAGCCCGCCTTCTCTACCGTGGCGACCAGCTCCTCGGGCGACACCCCCGACCCGAACTCGACCCTGGCCTTCTCGGTGGCGTAGTTGACCGTGGCGGTCACGCCGTCCATCTTGTTGAGCTTCCGCTCGATGCGGTTGGCGCACGACGCGCACGTCATACCGCCGATCGCCAGCTCGATACGCCCGGACACAGCGTCCGTGCTCATCGCGTCCTCCTCTGCTTCGATCGTGCGGAACGTCAGTGGGTGTGGGGCTGGTCGTCGTGCCCCTGCTCGGGCTCCTCGCCCTGCTCTTGGGCGGGGACCTGCCCGGCGTGCACCGTGAACTCGGCCGTGCGGACCTTGCCGTCGTGCTTGAAGTCCAGGTACAGGCGGTACGCGCCGGAGCTGGGCGCCTCGGCGAAGAACGTGATGCCGGGACCGGGCCTGGTCTCGCCGTCACCGGGCTCCCCGTCCGGGTGGACGTGGAGGTAGGCCAGGTCGCCCTGCCGCAGAGCGACGAGGTGCCCGTAGGCCTCCAGGTACGGCTCCAGGTCGGTGACCGGCTCGCCGTCCTTGCTCACGGCGAGGGTCAGCTCGGTGGACCTGCCGGGAGTGAGGCCCCCGGTGAGCCGCACCTCGTAGCCGTCCACCTTCGCGACCTGCTCGGGCTTCGGCAGCGGCGCCGGCCGCAGGTCGCCGGGGACGAACACGTCCGTGCCGAGCGTGATCTGCCGCTTCGCGCCGGCCGGCTGGATGTCGGTGAAGAACCGGTACACGCCGGGCTTGGCCAGCGTGATCGGGACGGTCCAGACGCCGCCCCCGGCCTCGGTCGGGTGCAGGTGCTGGAAGCCGGACAGGTCGCGCCGCGCCACGATCAGGTGCAGGCGCTTGCCGTGCAGCGGCGTGAACCCGGTGACGGGCCTGCCGTCCGGTCCGTTGATCGTGAACCGGAAGTCCGTCTTCTTGCCGGAGTCGAGGACGGTCCGCTCCGGGGCCAGCGTGAAGCCGTCCTCCGACACCTGGAGCCCGCCCGGCGCGTGGGACGCCGTGCCTTCGTGTCCTCCGGCGCCGTGCCCGCCGCCCTCGCCCGCACCGCCGTGGCCCCCGCCGTTCTCATGGGACGCCATCTCCGCCGTGCCGCCGACGGGACCGACGATCTTGCCGACGCCCGCGGCGCCGCCGAAGACGACCGCCACACCCACGGCGTAGGCCCCTAGCCTGGTCGCGCTGTTCATGCCGTTTCACTCCGCTCGATGTTCCGAGGGACGCACCCCGCCCAGGGGGCGAGGCGCGGTCCGCTCATGAGGTCAGCTGGTATCCGGCCTCCTCGACGGCGTCCTTGACCCGGGCGTCGTCGAGGGGGGTTTCGCTGGTGACGGTGACCCTGCCGGACTGGAGGTCGACGTCCACGCCGGTCACACCGGTGATCTGCTCGACCTCCTCGGTCACCGAGCTCACGCAGTGGCCGCAGGTCATCCCGCTGACGGTGTAGGTGGCGGTGCTCATCGGCGTCTCCTTCGCTTATTACCCCTGGGGGGTATCTCGTCGGCCTCATGCTGCCATAACCGGACACCTGTGACAACCCCTAGGGGGTATGGGTGATTCCGAGATCCGGGTCACACCGGCCCCAGGGTTTTCCACAGGTGTCCACAGGGCTGTGGACGAACGTTCCGGCGGCGCTGCTCTTCGCGGATACTGAAGCCATGCCTGAGCTACCTGAGGTGGAGGCGCTGGCGGGGTTCCTGCGGGAGCGCGCGGTCGGCCATGCCGTCGCCCGTGTCGATGTTCTCGCCATCTCCGCGCTGAAGACCTACGACCCGCCGGTGACCGCGCTCGGCGGGCTGACCGTCACCGGCGCGGCCCGGCACGGCAAGTTCCTCGACCTGGACGTCGACGGGCTGCACCTCGTCGTCCATCTCGCCCGCGCCGGCTGGCTGCGCTGGCGCGACGAGATCCCGGCCAAGCCCGTCCGGCCCGGGGGGAAGAACCCGCTCGCCCTGCGCGTGCACCTGGACGACGGCTCGGGCTTCGACCTCACCGAGGCCGGCACCAAGAAGGGGCTCGCCGTCTACGTCGTCCGCGACCCCGACGACGTGCCCGGCGTGGCGTCCCTCGGCCCCGACCCGCTGGACGAGTCGTTCACCACCGCGGCCCTGGCCGGGATCGTCAACGGCAAGCGCAGCCAGATCAAGGGCCTGCTGCGCGACCAGAAGGTGATCGCCGGGATCGGCAACGCCTACTCCGACGAGGTGCTGCACGTCGCCAGGATGTCCCCGTTCAAGATCGCTTCCTCGCTGACCGAGGAGGACGTCGCCGTCCTGCACGAGGCGATCGTCACCACGCTGCGGGACGCGGTGGAGCGCTCGCGCGGCCTCGAAGCGCAGGACCTCAAGGGCGAGAAGAAGACCGGCCTGCGGGTGCACGGGCGCGCCGGGCAGAAATGCCCGGTGTGCGGGGACATGGTCCGCGAGGTGTCGTTCGCCGACTCCGCGCTCCAGTACTGCCCCACCTGCCAGACGGGCGGCAAGCCGCTCGCCGACCGCCGCATGTCCCGCCTCCTCAAGTAGCGCCGGGCGAATCCGGCTGTGGGCCGGAGGGCCCGGGCGTATCGTGTCGCGCGTCGACTGCGGTGATCGCGTTCTCAGGAGCCGCCATGGGATACCCCCCACCCCCACCCTTCCCGCCCGGCGGCCCTGGTCACGGCGCCCCGCCGCCGCCCTACGGCGCGCCTCCGCCCGCTCCGCCGTCCCCGCCTCAGGGCCCGCCTCCCGGCTACGGCCGGCCGCCGCAGGCGCCCGGTTACCCGGCACCCCAGCAGGGCGGTTACCCGGCACCCCAGCAGGGCGGCTATCCGGCACCGCAGCAGGGCGGCTACCCCATGCCGCAGCATCCGCAGCACCCCCAGCCGCCGCAGCAGCCCGCCGACCTGTACGGGTCGCCGATCCTCGTCTACGACCAGCCGGCGCAGTTCTTCTCCACCGAGGCGAACTACACGATCTGGAGCCCGCAGGGGCAGCCCGCGGCGTACGTCCGGGAAGAGGGGGTGAGCGGCGCGAAGAAGGCCCTGCGCGTCATGAACCAGGGCAGCCAGACCAAGGCCGAGCGCAAGCTGTCGATCTTCCGTCCGGACGGCATGCCGTACTTCCTGTTCCACAAGCCGTACGGGTTCATGGGCACGCCCCGGATGCAGATCCTGACTCCGCACGGCGGGCTGGTCGGGCACCTGCGCAAGCGGGCGATGCGCGGCTGGGAGATCCTCGACCCGCACGAGCGGCAGATCGGCTACTACGAGCTGCTGAGCGGCCGGATCACCGACTGGCAGCAGCAGGAGCTCGCCCGGATCCAGCGCGGCTTCGACGGGATGGGCGAGTTCCTCTCCCAGGTGTTCACCGGGGCCGACCGCTACGTCCTGCGCCTGCACGTCCAGTTGCAGGAGCCGATGCGCACGCTCGTGCTGGCCTGCCCGCTGGCGTTCGACACCGCCGTCGCCCAGAACCGCAGCATCGGCGGCTGGCTCTGACCGGCGGCCGCACGCGCCGTGAGACGGGTCAGGCCCCGGCGGGCGCCGGGGCCTGACCTTCGGGTCGTGAACGGAGCCGGAACGGGGATGGCTCGTCCGGATGGATCGAGATGGGTCGGGACGGGGTCAGCGGACCTTCGGGACGTTCCCGAAGACCGGGCCGATCTGGCTCCAGCGGTGCAGCTGGCAGCCGTCGTCACGGGTGAACGTGGTGTCGATCTGCTTGCCCTGCCAGGTGCCCTTGACCGTGGCGATCTCCGGACCGCCGTAGATCTCGGTGCACATCTGGTCCTTGGGGACGGGTGTGAAGGGTTCCTTGACCTTGGTGAGCGCCGCGCAGGCGCCCGCCGCCTCGGGATGGTCGCCGCCGGGCGGGTCGCAGGTCAGCCGCCAGGTCTTGGCGGGCGCCTCCTTGGAGGCCTTGACCTGCACGGTCAGCGTGTCCGCCGGTGAGCCGGACGGCTGCACGGATGTCGTGCCCGAAGGTGCTCCGGCGGAGTTCCCGTTTGCCTGTTCGTCGCCGCAGGCGGCCGTGGACAGGAGCATGGCCAGCCCGGGCGCTGCCAAAAGGAGCGTCCGATACCGCATGCGTGATTCGACGCAGGGGGGCTTCGCGCGGTTCCATGGGGGGTGTGATGAATTTCGGGGAAGACGTACCGGCCGTGGTCGCCGCGGACGTTCCGCAGGACGGCTACCTGCTGGACGTCCGGGAACAGGACGAGTGGGACGCGGGCCACGCGCCCGCGGCGGTCCACATCCCCATGCGCCAGCTCGGCGACCGCGCGGGGGAGGTCCCGCGCGACCGGGAGGTCTATGTGATCTGCCGGTCCGGGGCACGGTCCGCGCAGGTCACGTCCGCGTTGAACCAGGCGGGGTGGCTGGCGAGGAACGTCGACGACGGCATGCACGGGTGGGCCGAGGCCGGGCGCCCGATGGAGGGTGCGGGGGACGGCCCGCCCTACGTCGCGTGATCTAACGGATGTTGTGTGATCTGACCCGGATGCCCCCTTTTAGGGCGTGACGGGCGGTTGTACGATCGGGCCTGACCGATAACCGCGGGAGCTCGGGCCACAGCCGGGCTGAGAGGGCGGCCTCCAAGGCGTCGCCGACCGCATGAACCTGTCCGGGTAATGCCGGCGTAGGGAGCGTGTCCCGTGACGTCTGATGTCGACAAGCGCCCTCAGGGCGAGCACGCCCGCGACGAGGTCCCGTACACCCTCGACGAGCCGGCCCCCAAGGTCCTCGGATTCTGGGACCAGAGCGCCTTCTGGGGGAACCTCGGCGTCAGCCTTCTGGCCTTCTCCGGCGCCTACACCGTCCTCGCGCCGGACGCCGACGGCCGGCCGACGATCTCGATCATGGCGGGCATCGTCGCGATGGCCGTCGGGACGATCCTCGGCGGGCTGATGCTCGGCCTCGCCGCCGTGCCGGGCGCGCGCACCGGGCAGCCCGCGATGGTGCTGCTGCGCGGCCTGTTCGGCGCGAAGCTGTCGTACGCGCCGACCGTCCTCAACATCGCCCAGCTCGTCGGGTGGGGCACCTTCGAGCTGATCGTCATCGCCGACGCCGCCCGCGAGCTGTGGGACGGCGTCCCGCGCTGGGGCTACGTGGTCGCCGCCGGCGCGGTCACGACCGTGCTGACGGTCTGGCCGCTCGGCTCGGTGCGGTTGCTGCGCCGCTACGTGACCGTCGCGGTGGCGATCGCGCTCGTGTACTTCTACGTCCGGCTCGTCCGGGAGCCGCTGCCCGACCTGACGCAGGGCTCGTGGGGCGGGTTCTGGCTCGGCGCGGACGCCGCGCTCGCCGTGTCGATCTCCTGGGTCCCGGTCGCCGCCGACTACACCCGGCACGCGCGCACCGAGCGCGGGGCGTTCGGCGCCGCGGCCGTCGGCTACTCCGTCACGCAGATCGTCGCCTACGTCCTCGGGCTGCTCGCGCTGGCGCTGGTCGCGGGCGACTCGGGCAAGATCTTCGACCCGTTCCTCGGCGCCTCGCTGGGCGTGGTGTTCTTCGCGGTGTTCGTGCTGCGGGAGGCCGACCAGTCGTTCGCCGACACCTACTCCACCGCGGTGTCGATCCAGAACCTGTTCCCCCGGGCCGACCGCCGGGTGCTGAGCGTCGCGCTCGGCATCGGCATCACCGTGCTCGCGCTGGTCCTGGACATCGGCGACTACGCCGGCTTCCTGTCACTGATCGGATCGGTGTTCGTGCCGATGCTCGGCGTCCTCGCCGCCGACTTCTTCCTCGGCCGCCGCCGGGCGGGCGGCTGGGACGTCTCGCGGACCGCGCCGTCCCGCTGGGGCATGATCGCGGCATGGGCGATCGGGTTCGTCGTCTACCAGCTCGTCAACCCGGGCACGGTCGCCCGCTGGACCGCGTTCTGGTCGGACGTCCGGGACGCGCTGCACTTCACGCCGCAGACGTGGATGAGCGCCTCGCTGCTGTCGTTCCTGGTCGCAGGGGTCGCGGCCCTGCTCATCGGCAGGCTTACCAGACGGTAAGGTTTGGGTCGAAAGCAAGTTTCGGCGCAAGTTGCCCGGCGGCAGGCCGGAGTGCGGTGGCACGATGACAGACGTGTATCAGCACGTGCACGATCCGATCGCGCGGGCCGTCATCGAGAGCGCCGCCGACGCGATCGTAGCCGTGGACCAGCGGCACCGGGTCACCGTGTGGAACCCGGCGGCCGAGCGCATGTTCGGCTGGAGCGCCGAGGAGGTGCTCGGCCGGGTCCCGCCGATCGTCCCCGACGAGCTGAAGGCCGAGCACAACGCCGTCCAGGAGCGGCTCCTCACCCGGCCCGGCGGCGAGGGCGACGGCGACGGCGGGCAGATCTCGATCGCCACCCGCCGCTTCCACCGCGGCGGACGGCTCATCGACGTCCGCATCGACACGAGCCTGCTGAAGGATCCGAGCGGCACGCTGCTCGGCTGGGTCGGGGTGTACCACCCGGTCGAGGACGACGAGATCGTCCAGCACCGCATGACCGAGCGGGCCCGGCTCGTCCGGCGGCTGAACGACATCGTCGCCGACCTCGGCGCCGAGCTCGACCTCGCCGTCGTGCTCGACCGGATCACCGCCGCGCTCATCGAGCTGACCGGCGCCGACGCCGGCGGCTTCGTCAAGATCGAGGGCGATCGGCTGCGGCTGGTCAGCATGTCCGGGCTGCCGGAGCGGATGCGCGGCCGGTGCGCCGAGCTGCGGCCGAGCCTGGTCGGGGAGCTGCTGCGGTCGGGCAAGACCGTCAAGCTGGCCACGGGCGAGCGGCGCCTCGGCGACCTGATCTGGTCGGAGCTGCCCGGCCTGCACACGATCGCCCTCGGCCTCTCGTACCTGCAGAACCGGCCGTACGGCGCGATGTACGCGCTGTTCTCCGGACGCAAGGTCGGGCACACCGAGCTCGAACTGCTGGAGCTGCTCGCCGGGCACGCCGGGGTCGCGGTCGGCAACGCCGTCGCCTACGCGGAGGTCGTCCGGCAGCGGGCGCACGAGCGCGCCGTCATCGACTCCAGCGCCGACGGCATCGCGGTGCTGGACCACGACCTCGTCGTCCGGCACTGGAACAACGCCGCGCACACCCTCACCGGCATCCCGCCGGAGGACGCGATCGGGCGTCCGCTGCCGTTCGACATGCCCGCGCTCGGCGAGATGCTCACGTTCCGCCTGGAGTCGGGCACGTGGCTGAACGTGCTGGCCGCCGAGATCGAGGAGACCGGCGAGCTGGTCGTCGACTTCCGCGACGTCTCGGAGGCCAAGGCGCTGGAGGAGGCCAAGGACCTGTTCCTCGCCACGACCAGCCACGAGCTGCGGACCCCGATCACGGTCGTGCAGGGGTTCGCGTCCACGCTGGTCAACCGGTGGGACGAGCTGACCGACGCCGACCGCCGCGCCGCCGTCGCCACCATCGCCGAGCGCGCCCAGTCGCTCGGGCGGCTCGTCGAGCACCTGCTGCTCGGCTCCCGCGCCGGGGCCGACGAGCTGGCCGTGACGATCGAGCCGTTCGACCTCGCCCGCGTCCTGGAGGGCGTGGTCGCCGGGTTCCGCTCGCTGTCGCCGCTGCACCGGGTGGAGCTGGAGATCGACCCCGACCTGCCGCTGTGCAGCGGGGACGCGATGGCCACCGACATCGTCCTCGGGCAGCTGCTGGAGAACGCGTTCAAGTACTCCCCGGACGGCGGAACCGTGCGGGTGCGGGCCCGCCGCGAGGGCCCGGGCATCGTCGTCACGGTCTCCGACGAGGGCATCGGCATCCCGATCGGGGACCATGAGCGGATCTTCGAGCGGTTCGTCCAGGGGGACGCGGGGGACCGCCGCCGGTTCGGCGGCATCGGGCTCGGCCTGTACATCGTCAGACGGCTGACGGAGGCGCAGGGCGGCACGATCTCCGCCCATCCCGCACGACGTGAGACATCTCACATCGAACCCACCCAAACTTCCAACAACGGAACTTTTGGCGCTGAAATCCCCGAAGAAGAGCAGACCACTCGGCTACTCTCCGTCACCGAAAGGCGCGGACCCGCAGGTGGCGCACGGGCGGGCGAGGGGACGTGCATGCGCCTCGTGTTGCGTTCGGCGCGCTGAGCGGACGGTTACTTACCGTGCGGACAGTCCGTCCCGGGCGGTCCGGTGAGACGTGCGTGACCAGCGCTTTCCGCGGTCTCGCGGGGTGGCAGGCTGGGAACGGTGCGGAGAAGTGCGGTGTCGGCGGGGTGTGACGGACGAAACGCGTGTGTGAGGAGTAAATCCGCCGTTGGCTGGATAGATCCTTGGTTGGTCGCCGTTGGTGACGAGATTCCGATCCCGGGGGTGATCACCGTGACCGGACGGCCGATGACTCGTTGTGCAGGTGGTGAACTGATCCGTTCGGGTTTCCCGTCATGGCCATCAGGGCATTTCGGACGTACCGGAAGGGTGATGACGGGACTCGTCCGAGCGAGCGGAGTATCGGGGAGGTGAGGGCGTCGAGCGTCGTACTGCTGCCACACGCACCGTCCAGCGTCGCGGTCGCCCGCAGGCGCCTCAGCTCGGAGCTGACCGACTCCGGCGTCTACGACTCGGTCGTGGACGACGCCAGTGTCATCGTCAGCGAGCTGCTCAGCAACGCTCTGCGGCACGCGCGGCCGCTGCCGTCCGGCCAGGTGAAGGTCTGCTGGCTGTGCCGCGGCGACCTCCTCGAAGTGGAGGTCAGCGACGGCGGCGCCATGACCGAGCCGCGTCGCGGCCCGGGAACGCTGTCCTCGCTCGGCGGGCGCGGGCTCGGCATCGTCGAGGCCCTGTCCGAGGGCTGGGGAGTGCGCCACGAGGACGGCACCACGACGGTCTGGGCCATTCTGCGGACGCCCAGGTCGTCCGGCGACGACCGGATGGACGCTCCTGCCGGTGCGCACGCCGTCGTACCGGATCTCTCCGCATTTCCGGACCTGCTCGACGAGCCGGACGAAGACCTCTGCAACGGAAGCAGGAGTGAAGTGGCTCGAAGCCGGGCATATCCGGCATAGAGCGACCCTGCCTGGAAGGAACCCCGCCCGACCTTGTATGGTCCTCTCCAACGCTCGGGCGATGTCGTGCCCCCGTCGACATCGCGAGCGTTGATGGTTCTTCCCGGCGCCGCGCGCCTCTGAGCCCCCGGCGCCGGGAAGAACACAAAATCCGCTCTTGAGCCGTGCGGCTCGGGCGAGGCTCAGATCTCCTCGCGGAGGATCGGGCACGACATGCAGCGGGGACCGCCCCGCCCCGTCCCGAGCTCGCTCCCGCTGATCCGGATGACCTCGATCCCGGACGCCTCCAGCTGCGCGTTGGTCTCGATGTTGCGTTCGTAGGCGACGCACAGGCGCGGGGCCACGGCGAGGGTGTTGTTCCCGTCGTCCCACTGCTCGCGCTCGGCGGTGACCGGGTCGAGGCCGGTGTCGATCACCTTGAGGCGGTCCAGGCCCATCGCGTCGGCGGCGGCCTGGAGGAACGGGCGCGGCTCGGCGACGTTCAGGTGGCCGTCGTCCAGCGTCACCGTGTAGGCGGTCAGCGAGTGCGCCACCGGCGGGTACATCACGACGGTGTCGACGTCGACCATCGTGCAGACGGTGTCGAGGTGCATGGTGGCGCGCTCCTGCGCGATCGGCACGGCCAGCACCGTACGGGCCAGGCCGGCCCCGATCACCTGGCGGGCCAGGCGCTCGACCCCCGCCGGAGTCGTCCGCTCGCCGGTGCCGACGGCGATCACACCCGGGCGCAGGAGCAGGACGTCGCCGCCCTCCAGATGCTCCAGCGACGGCGTGTAGACCGGCTCCACCCCGGCGAACCGCGGATGGTGCGCGTAGACCAGCCCGGTGAGGGCCGACTCGCGCCGCCGCGCCTCCATCGCGAGGCTCGTCACCGCGACGCGGTCGCCGATCCAGGTGCTGTTGTCGCGGGTGAACAGCAGGCCCGGCAGCGGGTCGACGATGAAGTCCTGCTCGTCCATCAGCCGGTAGACGAGGCCGTGCCCGGCCTTCAGCTCCTCGTGAGCGAGCCCGGCGATCAGGGTGTGCGCGAGGTTCTCCGGGTCGAGCCCGCGCAGATGGTCCTCGACGACGCGGCGGAGCTGGTCGCCGAGGCGCAGGTCGACGATGGCGTCGGCGATCGCCTGCTCGCGCGCGGCCTCGTACTCCAGGGCGTCCTGCAGCAGCTCGGTCACGTAAAGGACCTCGACGCCGCGCGACCGCAGCGCCTCGGCGAACGCGTCGTGCTCCTCCTGCGCGCGGCCCGCCCACGGGATCGCGTCGAACAGGAGCTTGTCGCTGTTGCGCGGGGTCAGCCGCTTGAGCTCCGCGCCGGGACGGTGCAGCAGCACCGTCCGCAGCCGTCCGACCTCGCTGGTGACCCGGTGCTCGTGCGCTGTCTTCGCTGCCGTCACCCTCCGCAGTCTAGGCGGCGGACGCTATGCCACCATTCGAGGGTGATCGGCAGGAACGCGGGGCTTCCCCTCCACCTCACGTCGGCGACGATGCTGCGCGTGTCCGCCGAGGGGGTCGCGACCGCGCTCGTCCTGACCGTCCAGGCGCGGACGGGCCACGCCGCCACCGCCGGGTACCTGCAGACCGCGATGACGCTGCCGTACGTGCTGAGCGGGCCCGTGATCGGGAACGCGCTGGACCGGGTGGCGCGCCCCCGCCGCGGCGCCGTCGCCCTCGCCGCCTGCTACGTCGCCGCGACCGGGCTGCTGCTGGTCCTCGCGGGGCGCTCGCCGCTCGTCCTGGCGCTGGTCGTCGCCGCCGTGATCGGCTGCACCGAGCCCATCGTCGTCGCGCTGACCAGCCTGCTGCCCCGGTTCGTCCCCGCCGGCCGGCTCTCGCGCGCCTACGGCCTGGAGGCCTCCAGCTACAACGTCGCCGGGATCGCCGGCCCCGGCCTCGCCGCCGGCCTGGCCGCCGTGGCCGGCGGCCAGTACGCCGGGATCGCCGTGGTCGCGGTCGGCGCCCTCGGCCTCCTGACCCTCCCGTTCCTGCCCTTTCCCGGCCCGTCCGCGAGCGCGGACGGCGCGGCGCCGGGTTCGGCTGCGGTGGAGGCCGCCGCCGACACGGGCGCGGTCGGCGGGCGGGCGGCGGCCATCGAGACGGCGACGGGCGCCGAGGCGCGTCCGGTGCCGGCCGGAGTGGTCTCGGTGATCACGGGCGGGCTGGTGGTGCTGGCGCAGGGCCGGGTGCTGCGGGCGCTGACCGTCGCGACGACGCTCGCGTGGATGGGCTTCGGCGGCGTCGCCGTCACGGCGGTGCTGCTCGCCGAGCACATCGGCGCGCCGCCCAGCGCGGGCGGACGGCTCCTGGTGGCCATGGCGGTCGGCTCGCTGATCGGCTCTCTGGCGGCCAGCCGGTGGCTGACGCCCAAGCACGCCGAACCCGTCATGATCGCCGGGCTCGTCGCGTTCGGGGCGTCGCTCGCCGCCCTCGCCGTCACGCCGTCCATGCCATGGGCGACGGCGGCGTTCGTCGCCGCGGGGATCGCGGAGGGACCGGTGTTCGCGGCCACGCTCATGCTGCGCCAGCGCGAGTCGCCCCCGGACCGGCTCGGTCAGGTCAACACCACGGGCGGCAGCCTCAAGATCGGCGCATCCGCGGTCGGCGCCGCGCTGACCGCCGCGTCCGCCGACGCGATCGGCCCGGTCGGCCTGGTCCTCGCGATCGCCGGATTCCAGCTCGCGGGCGCCCTCCTCGGCTACCTCCTCCTGCGCACTCCCGAACGCGAGGCCGGCGTCGTCGAGGACGGTGCCTGAACCGGAGGGACCCGCCCACGGCCGCACGGACAAGAGGGGGTGAAACGTCCACGACCGAGAGGCCGCGCATGCCGACAACGAGCCGCTCCTCGCCACCGCGGCCGGGCCCGCCGCCGAAGACGTCGCCGCCGAGACCTTCCTCATCGCCTTCGACCGCCGCCGCCACTACGACGCGGCGCATCGCGGGCAAGGGCCATCCGTTCGGGCCGCCGGGCACGACGACCCAGTCCAGTGCCCTTCTGAACACAGCGATCGTGGACCGGGCCCCGCGTCCCGGGCCTGCCGCGACCCCGTCCGGCTGCTGAACCCGGAAGGACAATGACCGGCCCTGCGCCAAGGGCAGGGCCGGTCGCCGCGGGCGGCTGAATAATCGGTCGACTTCCGCCGGGGGCGGCCGTAATGTCCGAGGCATGTTCTTCGCAGCCGGCACCCGGACGCTCGCAGGCATCGCCCTGCTGAGCGCGGTGCCGGCTGCCTTCTCGGCAGTGGCAGCGGGCGCGGCAGTCCGAAGCTGACCCCTCTCCGTCCCGTCTCCGGAGAACCAGCGGAGGGGGGTGGTCCAGGACTGGGCGCCTGTGTGCGCGCAGTCGGTTCTCACCGGATCCACCAGTGAGGACGAGACCATGGCCAAGCAGCTCTACGAGCGCGACAAGCCGCATCTGAACATCGGCACGATGGGGCACGTCGACCACGGCAAGACGACGCTGACCGCGGCGATCACCAAGGTGCTCGCCGACCGCGGGCTGGCGTCCCCGGTGCCGTTCGAGCGCATCGACCGCGCGCCCGAGGAGCGCGACCGAGGCATCACGATCAACGTCGCGCACGTCGAGTACGCGACCGCGACGCGGCACTACGCCCATGTCGACATGCCGGGCCACGCCGACTACGTCAAGAACATGATCTCTGGTGCCGCCCAGGTGGACGGGGCCGTGCTGGTCGTGTCCGCCCAGGACGGCGCCATGCCGCAGACGCGCGAGCACATCGTGCTGGCGCGGCAGGTCGGCGTCGGGCACGTCGTGGTGGCGCTGAACAAGGCCGACATGGTCGAGGACAACGAGCTCCTCGACCTCGTCGAGCTGGAGGTCAGGGAGCTGCTCACCGAGTACGGGTTCCCCGGCGAGGAGGTCCCGATCGTGCGCGTGTCCGGCCTCCGGGCGCTGGAGGGCGACCCGTACTGGACGGCCCGGATCGTCGACCTGCTCGACGCGATCGACGCCTACGTGCCCGTGCCGCGCAGGGTGCTCGACAGGCCGTTCCTGATGCCGGTCGAGAGCGTCCTCACGATCACCGGGCGCGGCACCGTCGTGACCGGCGTCGTGGCGCAGGGCGCGATACGGGTCGGGGACGCCGTGGAGGTCGTCGGGCTCGGCGCGACGTTCGGCTCCGTCGCGACGGGGCTGGAGACGTTCGGGCGGACGATGGACCACGCCGAGGCGGGCGACAACACCGCCATGCTGCTGCGCGGCGTCAAGCGGGACCAGGTGCGGCGCGGCCAGGTGGTCAGCGCACCGGGCGCGATCCGGCCGCACCTGCGGTTCCGGGCGCAGGTCCGGGTGCTGACCGCCGACGAGGGCGGGCGGAGCAGGCCCTTCCTCCACGGCTACCGGCCGCAGTTCCACTTCCGCACCACGGACGTGGTCGGCGGCGTCGACCTCGGCGAGGGCGGCATGGCGCTGCCCGGCGACTCGGTCGAGATGGCCGTCGAGCTGGGCAAGCCGGTCGCGATGACCGAGGGGCTCGGTTTCGCCATCCGTGAGGGCGGCCGGACGGTCGGCGCGGGCACCGTGACCGCGTTGCTCGACTAGCGGCAGAGGGGCTCCGGCATCCGCCGGGGCCCCTTAGCCTTGATCGGGTAGACCCCCGCCCTCCGGTGACCGAGTGGTCGCGAACGGCTGGCGGATGCGATCTTGATGTGGTGAGATTCCGACATCACCCCCGCAGCATTCCCCGTCTGGAGCACGTGTGCGATCCCCCCGCGCCCTGATTCCCCTGCTCTCGGTCTGTGCGGCCGCCGCGGTCGTGGCCGCGGCCGCCACCGGAGCCAGCATCGAGGGCCTGCCGGGCGGCGGAGGTCCCGCCCACGCCGACGGGGCGGCCCCCCGCCCCGCCGCCGTGACGATCAACGCGGTGAGCTGGAACGTCTGCGGCGGCTCCGACTGCCCCTCCGGCGCTGCGCCCGCCAAGCTCACCAAGGAGGTCGTCCAGCGGATGCGGGCGACCGAGGTCGGCGGGCGCACGGTGCGGCCGAACGCCGCCCTCCTCCAGGAGGTCTGCGAGGGTCAGATCCGCACGTTCAAGACGTCCCTGCCCAAGTGGAGCTGGGCGTTCGCGCCCGGCGACGAGGCGTGCGCGGCCGGGCAGGGGCGCGCGGGCGTCGCCATCGGCACCGACGCCCCGCTCACCGCGCACCGGCAGGCCAGGCTGCCCGCCCCCTCCGGGAGCACCCGGATCGCCCTGTGCGGCGAGGTCCCGTCCTGGACGACGCGCGTCTGCGTCGCCCAGCTCAGCGAGACCGAGAGCGCCCAGTGGCGCCGCAAGGAGGCCGGAGCCCTCACCACCCTCGCGGGCACGGACCGCGTCCTCGTCGGCGGCGACCTCGCCGACGCCCCGGAGAGCCCGGCGCTCGACCCCCTCTACGCCGCCTACGACGAGTGCGACCAGTCCGGCTCCTCCCGGACGGGGGCGAACACCCGGCAGAACTGGCAGGGCACCGCGCTCACCAAGACCGACTACCTGTTCATCGGCAAGTCGGCCGCCGTCTCCTGCAGCGTCCCGGCGGCCCCCGTCAAGACCTCCGACCACCGCCCCCTCTCAGCGGTAGTCCGCTACCAGTAATCCCGCGTTTTTCTCCTCCTTCGGGCCTGGCGGCCCTCCATCGTCGATAAACGCAAGCGATCGCTGGCATCGCTTCGACTCGCCTTGCGGCTCGCTGCGCGATCAGGTTCTCGCTTCGCTCGAACCTGCCTTCGGACGCGATCGCGGCACTTCAGGTCGTCGCGGGTGAGGGGGGTTTCAATTAACCCCTCGGTCCGTGCCGTGCCAGTAGGGGGCGCGGAGGTCGCGCTTGAGGATCTTTCCGGTGGGGTTGCGCGGGATCGCCTCGCGGCGCTCGACCGAGGTGGGGCACTTGAAGTGGGCCAGGCGGTCGCGGCAGTAGTCGATGATCTCCTGGTCGGAGACGTCCTCGGTCGTCACGACGATCGCCTTCGGCGTCTCGCCCCAGCGCTCGTCCGGGACGCCGATGACCGCGCAGTCGCCGACGGCGGGGTGGCCCATCAGGACGTTCTCCACCTCGGCGGGGTAGATGTTCTCTCCGCCCGAGATGATCATGTCCTTGACGCGGTCGTGGATGTAGAGGTAGCCGTCCTCGTCGAGGTAGCCGGCGTCGCCCGTCCGGAACCAGTTGTCCTCGGACAGCGCGCTCGCGGTCGCGTCCGGCATGCCCCAGTAGCCCTTCATGTTCTGCGGCGTCCGGCAGATGATCTCGCCCACCCGGCCGGACGGCAGCTCCTCCTCGGTGGCCGGGTCCACGATCCTGAGCTCGGTGGTGTCGTTCGGAAGGCCGGCGCTGCGGAGCCGGTGCGCGTTCGGACCGTCCGGGTCGTGGTCCTCGGGGGGCAGCGAGGTGATCGCACCGGTGACCTCCGTCAGGCCGTACACCTGCCGGAACTCGGTGGTCGGCAGCATCGCCATGGCGGTGCGCAGGACGTCCTCGCTGATCGGGGACGCGCCGTACAGCATGAGCCGCAGGCTGGACATGTCGGACGCGGTGACCTCGGGGATCAGCGGCATGAACTGCAGCAGCACCGGGACGAGGAAGATGTGCGTGACGCGGTTCCGCTCGATGCCCCGCGCGATCGCGGTCGGGTCGGGCTCGCGCGTGATCACCCCGGTGAGGCCGTTGTAGACCGCGGAGACGGTGAGCACGTTGCCGGCCACGTGGTACATCGGCATCGCGATCATCAGCACGGACGACTCGTCGATGTTCCACACGTCGTTGGTCGCCGCGAGCGCCGCGAGGAAGTTGTCGTGCGTCAGCATGACGCCCTTGGGCAGCCCCGTCGTGCCGGACGAGTAGAGCTGGACGAACACGTCCCCGCTGTCGGGCTCGTATGCCGGGATCTCGGCGGGGGCGGCGTCGATCCAGGCGGCATAGTCCTGGTGGGCGGGGTCCTGGTGGGCGGGGTCGGCGCCGGCGATGACGACCGTCAGGTCGGTGTGCTCCAGCTTGCCCGCGATCGCGTCCAGGACGGGGAGGAACTCGGGGCCGACGACGAAGACCTTCGCCTGCGCGTTGTTGACGATGTAGGCGACCTCGTCGGGTGCCAGCCGGTAGTTCACCGGGACCTGCGCGGCGCCGATCCGGGTCGCGCCGAAGAGCAGCTCGGCGTATTCGAGGGAGTTCTTGTCGAGGACGGCGACCCGGTCGCCGGGGCCCAGCCCGGCGGCGGCGAGGGCCGCGGCCACCCGGTCGACGCGCCGGTCGAAGTCGCGGTAGGAGATCTCGGTGTCGCCGGCGATGTACGCGACACGATCGGGATAGGCGAGCGCTCGTTCGCGCAGCACTCCGTCAAGACCTGGCACGTTGGGCCCCTTCGCCGATGACCGCCTGGTTATTCCGGCATCATGCGGTCACCGGTGACATCGCGGCAAGGGGATCGGGCCGCTCGCCTAGCGGCTTTTCGACATCTTGGAGACCGCGGTCACGGCGAGTACCACCACGACGGCGACGAGTCCGATGAAGAAGAAGAACTTCAGCATCGAGAAGATCGCGCCGATGACGGTGACCACCAGCCACACCGCGAGAAGCACACCGAGGATGGTCAGAATCGTCTTACCCATGACTCCACCGTATGCGCTCGCCTCCCAGGGGTCATCAGCCTGCGGGACGACCTGGGCACCGCCGTGCGGCGGAGGCGCACCCTGAGGACCCCCGGGGACGGGACCCTGACCCGGACCAGGGCGGCGCCGCCGGTGGGGCTGCATGATCGACTCCTTACGGGGTGGTGACATCCGGTGTGGGTCCGGCGGACGGGGCCTAGCTTTGAGGGGTGAACACCCTCCCCCACGCCGGGCGCGTCCTGGTGGTCGACGACGACCCGACGGTCGCCGAGGTCGTCGCCCGCTACCTGGCCCGCGACGGGCACGAGGTCGTGTGCGTCGCCGACGGCCGGACCGCCCTGCGCCGGGCGCTCGACGAACCCCCTGACCTGGTCGTCCTCGACCTCATGCTGCCCGGGATGGACGGCCTGGAGGTGTGCCGCCGGCTCCGCGAGACCTCGACCGTCCCGATCGTGATGCTGACGGCGCTCGGCGCGGAGACCGACCGGCTCGTCGGGTTGGAGACCGGCGCCGACGACTACGTGACGAAGCCGTTCAGCCCGCGCGAGCTGGCGCTGCGCGTCCGGTCGGTGCTGCGGCGGGCGCGGGGCGCGCTCGTCCCGACCGGCCCGTCCGGCCCGCTGCGCGACGGCGGCCTCCTCGTGGACGTCAGCGCGCACGAGGCGGAGCTGGGCGGCGCGCGGCTCGCGCTCACCTCCCGCGAGTTCGACCTGCTGGCGTTCCTGCTGCGCCATCCGCGGCGGGCCTTCACCCGCGAGGAACTGCTCGAACGCGTCTGGGACTGGACGTTCGGCGACTCCTCCACGGTGACCGTCCACGTCCGGCGGCTGCGCGAGAAGATCGAGGACGACCCGACCGCGCCGCGCCGCATCGTCACCGTGTGGGGCGTCGGCTACCGCTACGAGCCCGCGGAGACCGGCCCATGATCCCCTTCGAGGATCTGCTGTGGGTGGTCTTCTACGCGGCGCTGGCCGCGTTCGCCGTCGCGGCGGTCGCCCTCGCCGTCCTGCACGCGCTGCGCGGCCGCTCGGTCGGCACCCAGCTGGTCGTCGTCGGCGCCGCCACGGTGCTGGCGACCATCTCCGGCATCCTGGTGATCTCGTTCCTGATGCTGCTGAACGACCACGACCGCTCCGTGGTGCTCGCCGTCGTGACGTCGGCCGGGCTGGTCGCGATGGCGGTGTCGGTCCTGCTCGGCCGGCGTCTGGTGGCCGCGAACCGGACCCTGGTCGAGGCCGTGCGCGCGGACCGGTTCCGTCCCCCGTCGGCGCACCTTCCGGCCGAGCTGGCGGAGCTCTCCCGCGAACTGGAGGCCGCCTACGACCGGCTGGCCGCCGCGCACGAGCGCGAGCAGGCCCTGGAGGCGAGCCGCCGCGAGCTGGTCGCCTGGGTGAGCCACGACCTGCGCACCCCGCTGGCCGGGCTCCGCGCGATGGCCGAGGCACTGGAGGACGAGGTCGTCGCCGACGAGGAGACGACCCGCCGCTACCACGCCCGCATCCGCGTCGAGGTGGAGCGGCTGACCGAGATGGTGGACGACCTGTTCGAGCTGTCCCGCATCCACGCGGGCGCCCTGCGCCTGTCCCGCGAGCGCGTCGGCCTCGCGGACCTGGTCGCCGAGGCGGTCGCCGGCGCGGAGGCCCTGGCCCGCGCCAAGGGCGTCCGGCTGCGCGGAGACGTCCGGGAGGGCCTGCCCGTCCAGGTCGACGCGGGCGAGCTGGGCCGCGCGCTGCGCAACCTCGTCGTGAACGCGATCCGGCACACGCCGAGCGACGGCGCGGTCGAGATCACCGGCGAGGTCCGCGGCGGCGAGGCCCGGGTGACGGTGGCCGACGCCTGCGGCGGCATCCCGGAGGGCGACCTGCCCCGCGTGTTCGACGTCGCGTTCCGCGGCGAGGCGGCCCGCACCCCGGGCGGCGGCGCCGGCCTCGGCCTCGCCATCGCCCGCGGCATCGTCGAGGCCCACGCGGGCGAGATCGGCGTCGCCAACACCGGCCCCGGCTGCCGCTTCGAGGTCCGTCTCCCGTGCTAGCTCTGCGTTTTTCTCCTCCTTCGGGCCTGGCGGCCCTCCATCGTCGAGAAACGCGGGCGATCGCTGGCATCGCTTCGGCTCGCCTTGCGGCTCGCTGCGCGATCAGATTCCTGCTTCGCTCGTATCTGCCTTTGGACGCGATCGCGAGGCCCCGGGTTGTTGCGTGGTTGCTGTCGTGGTCGGGGTCTGCGCGTCCGGGCGTGGGGGGAGCGGGTCAGGGGTCCAGGGCTTCGGTGATGGTGCGGTAGGTGGGGCAGGGCCAGCGGGACATGCAGGCGCGGCAGCGGCGGATGGGGCGGTCGGGGTCGCTGGTGATGCCGCCGCCGGCCTCCTGCGGGCGGTGCAGGTCGACGAGGCGCAGGGTGAGGTCGGCGAAGGCGATGACCTCTTCGCGGGCGCCGGCGAGGAAGGCGAGGTCCTCGCGGGAAAGACGCGTTCGGACGGGGACGAAGCCGTCCTTGTTCACCAGGCGGAACAGGATCTGGGTGGACGTCCGCCACGTGCTGGACTTCGCCGCCCGCGCCCGGACGGTCTCCAGGCGCTCGCGCAGTCGACCATGCCGCTGTTGCACCCGTTCAGGTTCTCCTACTGCGAGCGATCGTGCGGGGCGAACCCGCGATATCGGCGGACCGGATCAGCGCCTCAGGTCACTGAAATCATCACATTACGGTGCGTAGTTCTCAAAGCGTGCGGGACTGGCAAGGCGGCGACACGCCCCGGAAACGCCCACGGCGCAGGGGACTTGGCGAACCGCCTGGCTCCCGGGCCGTTCGCGAGATAGTGTGCCGGACGTGGAGCTAAATGTCTCGACCGCGTCTCAGGGAGGTCACGCCGTTGTCACGGCGACCGGTGAGCTCGACCTGTACACCGCGCCACGGCTGCAGGCGGCCCTCGCGGGCCTCCTGCGCGACCAGGCCGACCACATCGTGGTCGACATGAGCGGCGTCGAGTTCTGCGACTCGACGGGCATGAACGTGCTGCTCTCGGCCATGAAGCGGCTGAAGGAGCAGGGCGGCGCGCTGGAACTGGCGGCGCCGCGCCCGGCCGTGAAGCGGATCCTGCAGGTGACCGGGCTCGACACCGTCTTCACCGTGACGGAGGCGGCGCCGGTTCTGGACGCCGGCTGACCTTTCCGACCACTCGTCCCTACCGCCGGCGCCGCGGGTGAACCCCGCGGGTCGCCGTCCGGTCGCACGGGTAACGGCTTGGGCCGTTCCCCGGTGCCCTGCGGCATCGCGCGCCCGTCCCCGACTACGATCGCGGATATGCAGGACGTAGCGGTATGCATCCCAGCCAAGGACGAAGCCGACCGCATCGCGGCCACGGTCAAGGCCGCGCAGGAGCTTCCCGGCGCCGACCTGGTCGTGGTGATCGACGACGGCTCGTCCGACGGCACCGGGCGGGTGGCCCGCGAGGCCGGGGCGCGGGTCGTGCGGCACAGCCGCAACCGGGGCAAGGGCGCCGCGATGGAGAGCGGGGCCGAGGCCGTCCGGCTGCTGGACGAGGGCCGCGACCGGCCCCGCCACCTGCTGTTCCTGGACGCCGACCTCGCCGAGACCGCGCGCGAGGCCGCGCCGCTGGTCGAGCCGGTCAGGTCCGGTGAGGCCGACATGACGATCGCCGTGTTCACCACGACCGTGAAGCTCGGCGGGCACGGGTTCGTCGTCCGGCTGTCGCGCGACGGGATCCGCCGCGCCACCGGCTGGGAGGCCACCGCGCCGCTGAACGGGCAGCGCTGCCTGACCCGGGCCGCGTTCGACGCCGCGCTCCCGCTCGCCGCCGGGTTCGGGGTGGAGACCGCGCTCACCGTCGACCTGCTGCGCGCCGGGTTCCGGGTGGCGGAGGTGGAGGTGCCGCTCTCACACCGCGCCACCGGCACGGACTGGCGCTCCCAGCTGCACCGGGCCCGGCAGTTCCGGGACGTGGCAAGGGCGCTCGCCGTGCGCGAACCGGCGGTGACCAGAGGGCTGGACCGCCTGCGCGGCAGCCGCCCGTGACCCGTCTCGGCACGGGCGGGCTGTGGGGGATCGGGGCCGGCGTCGCCTGCTTCGTCGCCACCGCTCTCCTCGGGCCGTCGGTGTTCGAGCCGGAGCTGGAGGGCCCGCGCACCGAGCCGCCGTACGCGCTGGACGTCCATCCGTCGCCGTACCTGGTGATCGGCCTCGTCGTCGCGGGGATCGCCGCGAGCGCGCTGGGGCTCGGGTTGTGCTTCGCCGCCGTCCGCAGGGGCTGGCGCGTGCGGGCCCTGCCGCTGGTGGCCGCGGGACTGCTGGCGGCGGCCGCGTTCATGCTCATGCCGCCGGTCGGGTCCACCGACCACCTGAACTACGCCTCCTACGGGCGGATGGCGGCGACCGGCCACGATCCGTACCGCACGAGCGCCGTCGACCTGCCGAAGGACCCGGTCGCCGGGGCGCCCGAGGAGTGGCGGACGACGCCGTCGGTGTACGGGCCGGTCGCCACGGGCGGGCAGGCGTTCGCCGCGTGGATCGGCAGCGGCTCGGTGCGGCTGACCGTCTTCGTCCTGTCGGTGCTGAACGTGCTCGCGTTCGCGGTGACGGCCCTGATCCTCTACCGGATGGCCGGGACGGAGGAGCGGCGGCTCCGCACGGCGCTGCTGTGGACGTGCAACCCGCTCGTGCTGTTCCACCTGGTGGCGGGGGCGCACAACGACGTCCTCGCGATCGCCCCGATGGTGGCCGCGCTGGCCGTCTTCGGCGGCGGGGCCGCGGGCCGGGCGGGCTGGGCGCGCTCCCTGGCGGCCGGGGCGCTGGCCGGGCTCGGGACGGCGATCAAGCTGCCCGCCGCGCTCGTGGCCGGGGGCCCCGCCTGGGGCCTGCTGCGCCGGACCTGGACGGAACGCCGGAAATGGCCGGTCGGTCACCTGATCGCGCTGTTCGCCGGGGGAGCGGCCGTCACGGCGCTGTCCTACGCGCTCGCCGGGCCGCACGCGCTCGACCAGGTCCGCGAGGCCAGCAACATGGTCTCCTTCGCGACCCCCTGGCACCTGCTGGACGAGTCGCTCGGCCGCGGCTCCCAGCGCGACGTCATCAAGCTGGGCGCGATGCTGCTCGGCCTGGTGCTGCTCCTGCTGCTCGTCCGGGCCCTGCCCAAGGAGGACGCCCTCGTGCCCGGCGCGGAGGAGCGGCGCGTCGCCGCCGCGATCGCCCTCGCGTGGCTCCTCGCCGCGCCCTACGCGCTGCCCTGGTACGACGGGTTCGGGTGGGCGCTGCTGGCGCTGCTGCCCTGGACGCGGATCGACTGGATCCTGCTCGCCCACACCACCGCCCTCAGCCTCGCCTACCTGCCGGCCCGCGCGCCCGCCCGCATCCGGCTGCCGGACGATCTGGAGTGGCTGTTCACCGTCGTTCGGCCGACCGTGGTCCCGTGGACGCTTCTGGCGATCCTGACGGCGCTGGTGGCGGCGTGTCTGCGTTCCTCAGGTCGATCTCCAGCGACCGGAGCCCCGCGGCGAGCATCAGCGGGGTCGCCAGGCTGAACGCCACCGACAGGATCACCACGCCCGAGTCGTTCACCAGCGTGCCGATGACGCCGACCGCCAGCGCGCAGATCACCGCCGGGCGCATCGTCATGTTCTTCTCGTAGGCGCCCTGAAGCAGCGACACCCGCCACCGCGTGGGCCGCGCCAGGACGAAGAACAGGAACACGACGGCGGCGGCGAGCGCGAGCGTGTAGGGCCAGTACCCGAGGCTGTTCAGCATCGCGTTGAACTTGCGGGTGACGACGTCCCACGCGTCCCCGGCCATGAGGTCCTGCCAGAACCGGCCGAGATGCGTCGGGTTGGCCGACCGGGCGTTCAGGTACGAGATGAACAGCACGAGCACCAGGCCGGCCAGGAAGAACAGGCCGAGCTTGAGCGGCGACATGCGCTTGCCCGCGACCATCAGGCCGAGCATCGCGAACGCCGGGACGATCGCCAGCACGCCGCCGAAGTCGCTGCCGAACGCGGGCAGGCCGTCCACCGCGACCGTGAACGCGCCGATCACCGCCACGATCGCGACGGCGACGGCCTTGCCGCCCCTGCGCAGCGGGTACTCCGTCAGCCACGCCGCCGTCAGGATCGCGGCCACCGCGAACAGCGAGAACGCCTGGTTGCCGAAGCCGTAGAACCGTCCGGCGACGAGGGCGGTGTAGCCCATCAGCGTGTTGAGCTGGAGGGAGGAGCCCGTCATCACGTCCAGTGCGAGGACGAGCGCCGTCACGCCGGTGATCACCAGGCCGGGGACGACGGTGGAGCGGCGCCACGGCCCGGCGAGAGCCACGCCCGTCAGCAGCCCGGCGAAGCCCAGCACGGTGCAGATCAGGACGGGCGTCGGGTGCTCGGCCCGCCACCACGGCAGCAGCCCGGCGAGGAAGGACGCGCCGGGCGCCGCGCCGCCGAGCAGCGCTATCACCCGGGTGCCGCCGAGGATCCGCGCCCGCGAGCGGCGGTCGCCGCCGAGGCGCCGCAGCGCGACCACGGCGATCCCGTACAGGACGAGCTGCACCGCGAACAGCACCCAGTAGAACGACGTCTGGACGGCCCGGATCGCCTGCGCCGCGACGTCCTCGTCCATGAGCGCGTCGACCCGGTCGTGCGTGGACGACGTGGACGGCTGCGACCGCCACGCCGACCCGACGGCCTGCTTGGGCTGCTTCACCCCGAGCAGCTTCAGCGTCGTCGCGGTGAGGTCGGTCAGCGTGACCAGCCCGTCCTGGCGGGTGGCGCTGGAGGTCATGTAGCCGGGCCCGTAGGCGGCGCCCTTGGCCACGGCCACGCGCAGGTGCGGGTTGACGCCGGTGTCGGACAGGCCCGCGACCAGCACGGTCGTCCCCTCCGGGAGCCCGGTCACGACCTGCGCGACCCGCCGGTCGGCGGCCTTCGCGGCGGCGGCGCGGACCTCGTCCGACAGCGGGACCTGGTCGCCGTGCGGGTCGACGCCCGCGTTGATGTAGGCGCGGAAGAGGTCGTCCACGTCGACCGCGGCGAGCGGGCAGCGCGCCCAGTCGGCGGCGGTGACCTTGTCGGGCGAGGCGACGTAGCGGTCGACCCGGCCGGCGCCGTCGGCGGCGCCGAACACCGCGCCGGGGCCGACCGCCATCGTGCAGCCGCCCGCCCGGTGGACCTCGTCGCCGAGCAGACCGATGCGCGCGTGGTAGTTGGTGCCCGCGTTGTCGCTCTTGATCGCGGGCCAGCCGGCGGCGACGGCGCCGCCGGCGGGCGGCGGGCCGGAGGGGGAGGCCTGGCCGGGCAGGACCGGCGTGGACGGCAGCGCGCAGTCGCCGTGCGCCAGCCGCGACCGCTGCCCCGCCGACAAGGTCAGCCAGCCGTCGGTCGGGCAGGTGATGACGCGGGTGGTGCGGACGCTGAGGCCCGCGGCCGAGCCCTGCGAGGTCAGCCCCCACAGCGCCGGGGTGTTCTCGCGGTTGACGTCGCTCCACATCAGCGCCGGTACCCCGATGACCACCACGCGGCCGGTGACGGCCCGCTCGGCGGGGGCCGAGGGCGAGGCGTGCGCCGCCGCGGGGCCGAGAACGGCCGCGAGCGCCGCCGCGAGGGTCGCGAGGAACATGGCGATCTTCGTTCCCCGGGACGTCATGGCGTTCAGGTTACAAGAGCCCCACCACCGGGCAGGGGCCATATCCTGCGGGCTGTGGACGGTCTGATGGCGCGGGATGCCCGCGACTCCCCCGGCGAGGCTTCCGGCGCCCCCGCCCGGCGGGGCGTCCGCGACCTGCTGGTCCTGCTCGCCGGGATCGCCGTCGCCGTGGCCGCCGCCGCGCCGGTCGTCCACCAGTGGCTCGGCAACCAGCCCGACCAGCGGCTCGTCGATCTGGAGGTCTACCGGGAGGGCGGGCTGGCGGTCCTGCGCGGTGCGCCCCTGTACGACTTCCTCACGCAGCCGCCGCAACTGCTCCCCTTCACCTACCCGCCGATCGCCGCCGCCTTGGCGGTCCCGTTCACGCTCCTGCCGTGGCGTGCGGCGCAGTGGGTGTGGACGGGGCTGATCTACCTGTCGCTCGTGATCGTCGTCTGCTACGCCTTCCGCGACCTCATCCGCCGGACGGGACGCTGGGCGCCGCTCACCGCGGGCGTCCTGGTCGCCGCGATGACGTGGCTCGACCCCGTCCGCGACCAGGTCAGGTTCGGGCAGGTCGGGCTGTTCCTGCTGGCCATGTGCCTGGCCGACTGCTGCGCCCGCACCGCCCGCTGGCCGCGCGGCATGCTCGTCGGCCTCGCCCTGGCGATCAAGCTGGTGCCGGGCGTCTTCCTCATCTACTTCCTGGTCACCGGACGGCGGGACGCGCTGGTCAACGCCGTGCTGACCGCCGTCGTCGCCACGCTGGGCGGGTTCGCGCTGCTGCCGTTCGACTCGTCCGCCTACTGGTTCGGCGCGCTGCTGGAGGGCGGCGACCGGACCGGCGCGGTCGACGGCACCACCAACCAGGCGATCCAGGGGATCGTGGCCCGCGTCCTGGACGAGGGGCCGGCCCGGACGCTGGTGTGGCTGGCCCTCGCCCTGGTCGTCGCCTGGTTCGGCTTCGGCTGGGCGCGCCGGGCGACGCTCGCCGCCGACGCGGCGTCCGGCGCCGACGCCTCCAGCCTCCTGCTCGCCGGGGTCGCGATCGTCGGGCTGCTGTCCGTCGTCCTGTCCCCTGTGGGGTGGATCCATCACCTGGTGTGGATGATCGCGGTTGTGGGGGCTTTGGTGGGTGATGGGCGTGACACGCGAAGATGTCTTGTCGCGTTCGGCCTGTGGCTGCTGTTCCTGTTCCCGGTCCCGTGGTGGGCGCGGGGTTTGATCGGCCCGGATCATTCCCCCGTAACGGTTTTCGCGGGGCAGGTGCTGCGCGATTCGTTCGGACTCGCCGCCCTGGCCTCGATCTTGGTCCTCGGAACATGGCTGGTGAAACGGCTCGATCCGGACAACCACCCCCGAGATCCTTCGCAACACCAGGTCGGCATGGGTACGCTCGGCCCGTGATGCTCGTCGCGGTGGCCGTCGCCGGCCTGGTCGCCGGGATTGCGGGGCTCTCCATCGCGGTGGTCGCGCACAACCGGGTCAACCAGGTCGTCGACGAGTGCGGGGAAATGCTGAGGCGCCAGCTCCAGGTCGCGAGCGGCGAGGTGGACGAGCGCGCCCTGCGCGACCTCGCGATCGTCCACTACGACGCTCTCAAGGAGATGTCCGGGCACCGGTCCTTCTCCCTCGCGCTGATCAACGCGGTCGGGGACGGCGTGGTGGTCAGCTCCATCAACGGGCGGACCGAGACGCGGACCTACGCCAAGGCCGTCCAGGGCGGGCACGCCGTCGAGACGCTCTCCCCCGAGGAGAACCAGGCCCTGCGGGCCGCCCGGCTCGGCAAGGGCCCCGTCGTCTCGATGGACGACCCGCTGCCCGACTTCGGCAACGGCGCCCGCACCCCCACGGCCAGCGCCTGAGGCGATGCCCGAACGGGCGCCCGACCGGCGCCTGAGGGGGTGGCGTCCCGGACGGTAGACTCGGCTTTCTCGCCTTGCCGCAAGACGGCTTCCGCACAGCCGAAACACCCACCGGGGGACCCTAGTGACCGCAGACGACAGGCCAGCGCGCTACGCCTACCTGGGTCCGCGGGGCACCTTCACCGAGGCGGCGCTGCTCACCCTCCCCGGTGCCGCCGGGGCCGAGCACATCCCCTACGCGACCGTCCCGGCCGCCCTCGAAGCCCTGCGCCGCGGCGAGGTCGACACCGCCGTCGTCGCCCTGGAGAACTCGGTCGAGGGCTCGGTCCCCACGACGCTGGACGAGCTGGCGACCGGCGAGCCCCTCCAGATCGTCGGCGAGATCCACCTGCCGGTCTCGTTCGCGCTCCTCGTCCGTCCCGGCACGGCGCTGGACGACATCAAGACCGTCGCGTCCCATCCGATCGCGCAGCCGCAGTGCCGCCGCTGGCTCATGGAGAACGTCCCGGACGCCGAGTGGCGCGCCGCCACCTCCAACGCCGAGGCCGCCCAGCACGTCGCCGACGGCCACTACGACGCCGCCCTCGCCGGCTCGTTCGCGGCCGCCCGCTACGGCCTGTCGGTCCTCGCGGAGGACATCCACGACGTGGCCGACGCCGTCACCCGCTTCGTCGTCCTGAGCCGCCCGTGCCCCCCGCCGCCGCCCACCGGCATGGACAAGACGACCGTCGTCGCGTTCATCGGCGAGGACCACCCGGGCGCCCTGCTGGAGATCCTCACCGAGTTCTCGGTCCGCGGCATCAACCTCACGCTGATCCAGTCGCGCCCGACCGGCGCCGGCCTCGGCTCCTACCTGTTCTGGATGGACTTCGAGGGCCACGTCATCGACGCCCGGGTCGGCGAGGCCATGATGGGGCTGCGCCGCGTCTGCGCCGACGTCCGCTTCGTCGGCTCCTACACCCGCGCCGACCAGGTCCGCCCCGAGATCCGCCGCGGCACCCACGATGCCGACTTCACCGAGGCCGCCGCCTGGATCACCGGCATCCGCACCGGCTACGCCTGAGCCCGCGCCCGGAAATCAAATCAACCGGGGGCGCGTTGGCACGGTAGACCGTCCTGAGAGGGGTTTTCCCGTGCGTGTTGAGATCTGGGCCGACGTCGTATGCCCCTGGTGCTATCTCGGTAAGCGGCATTTCGAACGCGCTCTGGAAGGGTTCGCGCACCGGGACCAGGTCGAGGTGGTCTACCGCGCCTTCCAGCTCGATCCTTCGTTCCCGCAGGGCGCGACGATCGACGTGGCGCAGATGCTGGCGGAGAAGTACGGCCTGACGCGCGAGGAGGCCGCCGAGAAGAACCGGGAGATGGAGGAGCGCGCCGCCGCGGCCGGTCTGGAGTACCACCTCGAAGGCCGCCAGGCGGGCAACACCGCCGACGCGCACCGGCTCGTCTACCTCGCGGGCCAGCGCGGCGTGCAGGGCGCGGTCGTGGAGGCTCTGTTCAGGGCCTACTTCACCGACGAGCGCCCGGTGTTCGACCGGGACACCCTCGTGGACGTCGTCGCCGAAGCGGGCCTTGACGCCGCCGAGGCACGCGACGTGCTCGCGTCCGGGAAGTTCGCCTCAGAGGTGGACACCGAGCAGAGCGCCGCGCGCGACATCGGCGCGACCGGCGTGCCCTTCTTCGTCATCGACCGCCGCTACGGAGTCTCGGGCGCCCAGCCCTCCGAGACGTTCGCGCAGGTCCTCGACCAGGCCTGGGCGGACGCGAACAAGTGACCGGCCACGCCTCCCGGGCGTGACGCAACCGAGATCATCAACGACCGCCCCGGCGACAACCTGTTGTGGATCTTGAACGTCCTCTTCACACCAGTGAACAGTGGAGAGGTCGTCCCGTGCGCCGATTGCTCGCCCTCGTCACGGCCCTGGCCGTGACATTCTCCCTAGCCGCGGTCCCCGCAGACGCGGCGGCGATCCTGCGGGTGATCAGCACCCGCGTGCTGTCGCCCGGCGCCACCACGAAGATCGAGGTGGCGGCGGAATCGGGACTGGACATCACCAAGGTGCGCGCCGTCACGGAACCGTACGAGGGCGGATCCGCGACGCCGCTCACCGCGGACGACTTCGAACTCGTCGAGGGCACCGCGACGAACGGCGTCTGGCGGACGAAGACGGCCGTCACCGTCGATCCGGGACGCTGGTGGGTGAACGTCGAGCTGACCAACGCCGAGCAGACCGTCCTGGCCCGCCACCGCGCCACCGTCGACAACGGCGCGGACACGATGATCAGCGACTTCACGGTGACCCCGGACGTGGTCGACATCGAGAACCCCTCGGCCACCTTCCGGGGGCGGCTGATGAGCCGGGCCGCGAACGGCGAACTGGTGCCCGTTGCGGGTGAGACGCTGCGCCTCATCCCGGACATCGGCCAGTTCGCGACGGCGGTCTCCGGTGCGGACGGCAGGGTGGAGGGGCAGGCCTCCTTCTCCGGCTACACCCGGATGTCCCTCGTCTATCGCGGCTCTTTCCTGTACCGGCCCACCGAGAGCGGGCTCGGCACCGTCGCCATGCGGCGGCTGAACACGCGGATCACTGTGGACGTGCCCGAGCACCTCGTCGCGGGCGACCGGGTCAACGTGACGGGCCGGCTGGAACGCGAGGACCACAACGGCGTCTGGGCGCCGCTCGCGGGCAAGCAGGTCGAGATCAAGTTCGCCGGGTCGGCCCCCGAGCCGGTCTGGACGACCCTGGGCCGTGCCACGACCGGCGCCGGGGGCGCCTTCACGTTCCTGATCAACCCGAGCGAGGGCGGCGCATGGTCGGCCTCCTTCGCGACGGACGCCCTCGGCTGGCCCGCCGACTACCCCGGCTACTTCAGGTCCGAGGGGCAGCCGCGCTACCGGAGCGTCGCGTACCGGACGTCCGTCACCGGGTTCAACGCCGCGCCCGAGCCGGTCGGCCGGGGCGAGAACGTGACGGCGTACGGGCGCGTCCTGACCCGGCTCGCGGACGGCCGCTGGCTCGGCGCCCCCGGCAACGCCTCCGTGCAACTGCAGTTCTCCACCGACCGCAAGACGTGGAGCACCAAGGGCGCGGTCGGCGTCTTCCGGGACGGCACGTTCAGCGTCGAGGGCAGGGCCGACCGGACCGGCTACTGGCGGGCCCTGGTCCCCAAGAGCGACAGCACCGAGCAGTCGGTCAGCGGTAACGACAACGTCGAGGTCCGGTACCGGACGAAGATCCTTGACTTCAACGCGGCGCCCGAGCCGGTGAAGAAGGGCGGCACCGTCACGGTGATGGGCACGGTCTACCGCCAGACCTCGAAGTGGTACACCTACGGCGGCAAGACGGTCGTCTTCTACTTCCTGCCCAAGGGATCCTCCAAGTGGGTCTACATGGGCAAGCAGGCCACCGACAGGATCGGCCGGTTCCGCAAGGGCTTCAAGGCGACCAAGGACGGCACCTGGCGCGCCTACTCCGGTGCCACCTCCACCTACGCCAAGACCTACCGGGACGACTACGTGGACGTGCGCTGACGGGCGCGGGCCCGCCGGGATGCCGATGCGGCACCGGGACGGCGGGCCCGCGATGGCCGTGATCCAAGCGTGATCGGCGGTGGTCAACCGCCGACCGATCGTGGGCGTCAACTCCATGCCAGTAATCAGTGGAGAGGTTCCCCATGCGCCGCTCGTCCGCACTGCTCGCCACCGCCGCCTTAACGTCGTCCCTCTTCCTCGTGCCCGGCGCCGCCCACGCCGACGCGACCGGGGTCAGCCTGACCCTCGACTACGACAGGCTCGCCAAGGACCGCGTGGTCAAGCTGACGCTGGGCGCCAAGTCCGCGAGCGGGGTCACGAAGGTCCGCGCGAACATGCGGTATCAGACCCCCGAGGCGGAGCCCTATGCGACCGTCGAGTTCACCCGGAGCAGCGGGACGGACAACGACGGGGTCTGGCAGGCCGAGTTCCGCCCGGACATCGAGACCCGCCCCGGCGTGACGCGGGTCGAGGTGCTGATCAACACGGCCGACGGCGCAACGTACACGCGCAACAGCGAGTTCGACGACTGCTACACGACGAGCATCACCGACTTCTCGAACTCGCCGGGCGTCATCGACATCGAGCACTCCGACGTGACGATGCGCGGCCGGGTCACGGTCCAGAAGTACCGCGAGGCCGCGCCCGAGCCGGCGTCGGGCGCGAAGGTCAGGACAGGGACGAGCACGGAGACGACGGCGGGCGAGGACGGCTCGTTCACGCTGACCTCCGGCGGCGACGCGTCCCCCGCCGCCTCCGTCCCCCGGGAAGGGCGGTTCTGCGGAACGACGCGCGCCGCTTCCGTCACCGTCGAGAGGCAGACCACGGTCATCACCGCGAACATGGTGCCGGGGCCTTTGGTGGCGCCGCAGTCGCTGGTGTCCGTGTACGGCAGGATCGTCCGGCGGGGCTCCACAGGTCCAGTGCCCGTGGCCGGGCTCGAGATCCAGCTCGACGTGCCGGACGGCCTCCATGACGCCGGAGGCGTCACGTCGACCCCGACCTCCGCGGACGGCACCTTCCGCGCCGCCTTCTTCGCCGCGCGGGAGGTCGGGAGGTCGGGAGCCGTGACGGTGCGGCTCGGGGAGACCGGGTTCCTCACCGGAGGCCAGGCAGGCCTCGGGACGGTGAGCATCCGGAACAGCTCCGAGATCACCGGCTTCGACGCCTTCCCCGGACCGCTCGCCTATCGTGATCCGATCACCGCGCACGGGCGGCTGGACCTCCGGCCCGGGGACACCGGCGCCGCGAACCTGCCGGTGCACCTGGAGTACTCCCTGGACGGCCATGTGTGGAAGGTCTGGGCGACCCGGACCCTGGCGCGGCCGGGGCCCTTCTCCTTCGACGATGTGAGGCCGGTGACGAAGGACGCGTACTGGCGCGTCCGTTATCCGGGCAGCGATCTGAACATGCCGGTCATCAGCGACCTTCGCTACGTCGACGTCAAGTACCGGACGCAGTGGTACGACTTCAACGCCTCGCCCGAGCCCGTGAAGAAGGGCGGGACCATCACGGTCAAGGGGCGGCTCTACCGGTTCCGGGACGCGGCGGGGCCGGGGCCGAACGCGCCCGTGTACGTCTACTTCAAGGCCGCCGGGACGACGACGTACAAGCAGGTCGCCGCCACCAAGACCGATGCCGACGGCTGGTTCACCAAGTCCTTCAAGGCGTCCGTGGACGGTACCTGGAAGGCGGTCTACAAGGAGACGTCCGGCTACCTGGGCTCTGTCTCGCAGGGCGACGCCGTGGACGTGCGCTGACGTAGGCTGCGGGGCGTGGCGCAGGACTTCGACCTTTACGAGCGGGAGCTGTGGGCCGGGCGGGCCCCCGCGTACGAGCGGGGGTTCGCCCACGTCACGCGGTACATGATCGAGCCGCTGCTCGACGCGGCCGGGGTGGCGGACGGCACGCGGCTGCTCGACGTCGGCACCGGGCCCGGGTTCGTCTCGCGGGAGGCGGCGCGGCGCGGCGCGCGGGTGTCGGCCATGGACGCCGAGCCGGGCATGGCCGAGACGGCGCGCCGGAACGTCCCCGGGCTGGACGTGCGGGTCGCCGTCCTGCCCGAGGTCCCCTTCGAGGACGGGACGTTCGACGCGGTCGCCGGCAACTTCGTCATCAACCACGTGGGCGCCCCCGACGTGGCGCTGGCCCGGCTGCGGCGCGTGCTCCGCAAGGGCGGGCGGCTGGCGGTGACCTGCTGGGTGATGCCGGGCAGCGGCGCCCTCGCGATCGTCCGGGAGGCGATCGAGGCGGCGGGCGTGCCGTGGCCGGACGACATCCCCGCGCCGCCGTTCCTGGAGTACGGCGAGTCGGCGGCGTTCCGGCGGCTGGTCGCCGAGGCCGGGTTCGCCGACGTCGCGGTCGAGGAGGTGACCTGGGAGCACCTCGTCGACCCCGAGGAGTGGTGGGAGACGGGCGCGCTGGCCCGGGTCGGCACGAACGGCGTGGTCGTCGGACGGCAGGACGCGCCTACCGTCGCCCGGGTCAAGGCCGCCTACGACGAGATCGTCGCCGATTACGCGGCCGGCGACGGGAAGGTCGCGCTGCCCGCGCACGCGCTGCTGGCGAGCGGCGTCCACTAGCGGCGTCCGCGAGCGGCGTCCATGAACGGGCGCGAACGCCGATACTCGCGCGCGGACGAGGGCGCCGGGCCGGTAGCCTCGGGTCTGTGATTGACCTGCGAGCTCTTCGAGAGGATCCCGAGCGGCTGCGCGCCTCGCAGCGCGCCCGCGGTGAGGATGACGGCGTCGTCGACCGGCTGCTCGACCTGGACGGGAGGCGCCGCTCGGCGCTGACCTCGTTCGAGCAGCTCAGGGCGGAGCAGAAGAGTTTCGGCAAGTCGGTGTCCAAGGCGCAGGGCGACGAGCGGCAGGCGCTGCTGGCCCGCGCCAAGCAGCTGGCGCAGCAGGTGAAGGAGCGCGAGGCGGAGGCCGACCGCCTCGGCGAGGAGCTCGACGCGCTGCTCAAGGGCGTCCCGAACCTCATCGAGGAGGGCGCCCCGCCCGGCGGCGAGCAGGACTTCGTCGTCCTGGAGCACGTCGGCGAGCCGACCGCGTTCGACTTCGAGCCGAAGGACCACCTGGAGCTCGGCGAGAGCCTCGGCGCCATCGACATGGAGCGCGGCGCGAAGGTGTCGGGCGCGCGGTTCTACTACCTGACGGGCGTGGGCGCGCGGCTCCAGTACGCGCTGCTCAACCTCGCCATGGAGCAGGCCGTCGCGAGCGGGTTCGTGCCGATGTACCCGCCCGTCCTGGTGAAGCCGGAGGCGATGGAGGGCACCGGGTTCCTCGGCGCCCACGCCGCCGAGGTGTACCAGCTCCCGCAGGAAGAGCTGTACCTCGTCGGGACGTCGGAGGTGCCGCTCGCCGCGTTCCACATGAACGAGATCATCGACGAGCTGCCGCGGCGGTACGTGGCGTGGTCGTCCTGCTTCCGCCGCGAGGCCGGCTCCTACGGCAAGGACACGCGCGGCATCATCCGCGTCCACCAGTTCGACAAGGTGGAGATGTTCTCCTACTGCGACCCGGCCGACTCCCACGCCGAGCACCTGCGGCTGCTGGAGTGGGAGAAGGAGATGCTCGCCAAGGTCGAGATCCCGTACCGGGTGATCGACGTGGCGGCGGGCGACCTCGGCGCCAGCGCGGCCCGCAAGTACGACTGCGAGGCGTGGGTGCCGACGCAGAACACCTACCGCGAGGTCACCTCGACGTCGAACTGCACCGAGTTCCAGGCGCGGCGCCTGGCGGTGCGGCACCGCGACGCCGACGGCAAGAACCAGCCGGTGGCGACCCTGAACGGGACGCTGGCGACCACGCGCTGGATGGTCGCGATCCTGGAGAACCACCAGCAGGCCGACGGTTCGGTGCGCGTCCCGAAGGCGCTGCAGAAGTTCCTGGGCCTGGAGGTCCTGGAGCCGGTCAAGCGCTGAACGTCCGTGGAGCGGGGCCCGTCCTGGCTTGGACGGGCCCCGCTCGCGTCACCCGGGGCCCTGGGGCGATGCCGGGAGTCGGGCGTGTCATGCCCCTGGCCTAGGGTGTGTCCCATCTGCCCAGGAAGGTGACATGTCTGAGTCCTCGCCGCGCGTGATCGCCACCGACCTCGACGGCACGATCGTGCGCTCGGACGGCACGATCTCCGCCCGGACCGTCGCCGCCCTCGCCCGGGTCGAGCGGGCCGGGGCGATGCTCGTCATGGTCACCGGGCGGCCGCCGCGCTGGATGACGGAGATCGCCGCGGCCGTCGACCACCGCGGCGTCGCGATCTGCGCCAACGGCGCCGTCCTCTACGACCTGCACACCGAGACGGTGCTCCAGGCCAACGAGATCGCGCCGGACGTGCTCGCCGAGGTGATCGGGCGTCTGCGCGGCGTCGTGCCCGAGCTGCGCTTCGCGGTGGAGTACCCGACAGGCTTCGTGTTCGAGACCAGCTACAACCTCGGCCGGTGGGACGCGGCGGCGCTCGGCGGCCGTCCCGTCGACGACGTCGAGCTGGTCAGCCGGGGCGGAACCAAGCTGCTCGCGTTCCACCCGGCCGCCGATCCCGACGCGCTCTCGGCGAAGGCGGTCCAGGCCGTCGGCGACCTCGTGACCGTGACGCACTCCTCCGGACGGGGGCTGCTGGAGATGAGCGCGCTCGGCGTCACCAAGGCCAGCGCCCTGGCGGCCCTGTGCACCGAGCTCGGCATCCCGGCGGGGGACGTCACCGCGTTCGGCGACATGCCCAACGACCTGCCGATGCTGACCTGGGCGGGCACGTCCTACGGGGTCGCGAACGCGCACCCGCTCGTGCTGGCCGCCGTGTCGCACAAGACGTCCCGCAACGACGACGACGGCGTGGCCGAGGTCCTGGAGCGCCTCTTCCCCTAGCGCGGCCGCACCCGCTGCCGGGTGCGGCCGGGGTCGGGCGTCCTACAGGTAGGGGCCGGACGAGCGCGGCCCGGGCTGGGAGTCCTCCTCGACGCCGGAGGGCATCATTCCCGCGGGCAGGGCGCGCCGCATCTGCTCGAGCTGCGCGCGCGCCGCCATCTGCTGGGCGAACAGGGTCGTCTGGATGCCGTGGAACAGGCCCTCCAGCCAGCCGACGAGCTGCGCCTGCGCGATCCGCAGCTCCGACTCGCTCGGCACCGTGCCCTCGGTGAACGGCAGCGACAGGCGCTCCAGCTCCGCGACCAGCTCGGGCGCGAGTCCGTCCTCCAGCTCCTTGATGGACGACTGGTGGATCTCCCGCAGCCGGGCCCGGCTCGCCTCGTCCAGCGGGGCGGCCTTGACCTCCTCCAGCAGCTGCCGGATCATCCCGCCGATCCGCATGACCTTCGCCGGCTGCTCGACCATCTCGGTCACCGACTTGCCCTCGGACTCGCCTTCGCCGACGCCCTCGACGGCGATGCCGTTCGGGCCCAGGACGAGCACCTGGGGCTCTTCCGACTGCTTCTTCGAAGCCTCGCTCATAAACTCCACATCCTCACACGGTCAGCAGGATCTTGCCGACATGACCGCCTTCTTCCATCAACTCGTGCGCGCGGGACGCCTCCGCCATGGGGATCCGCCGGTCGACGACCGTCCGGATCCGTCCCGACTCCAGGAGCGGCCACACCTGCTCCCGGACGCCGGCCACGATCTCCGCCTTCTCCTCCAACGGACGGGCCCGCAAAGTCGTGGCGTGCACCAGCGCCCGCTTGCGCAGCAGCACGCCGATGTCCAGCTCCGCCTTCGCGCCGCCCTGGAGCCCGATCACCATCAGCCGCCCGCCGGAGGCGAGGGCGTCCACGTTGCGCTTCAGGTACTTGGCGCCGATGAGATCCAGGATCACGTCGTAGGGGCCGCTGTCGACGAAGTCGTCCTCGCGGTAGTCGACCGTGACGTCCGCGCCCAGCTCCCGGCACCTCTCGGCCTTCTCCGGGCTCCCCACCGTCGTCACCACGCGCGCCCCGCGCGCCTTGGCGAGCTGGATGGCGAACGTCCCGATGCCGCTGCCGCCGCCGTGGACGAGCAGCGTCTCGCCCTCGCGCAGGCCGGCCAGCATGAACACGTTCGACCACACCGTGCAGGCGACCTCCGGCAGCCCGGCCGCCTCCGCGACGTCCACGCCGCGCGGCACCGGCAGCACCTGCGAGGCGGGGACCGCGACGCGTTCGGCGTAGCCTCCGCCGCCGAGCAGCGCGCACACCTCGTCGCCGACGTTCGGCCCGGTCACGCCCTCGCCCAGCTCGGCGATCCGGCCGGACACCTCAAGGCCCGGGTACGGGGGAGCGTCCTGCGGCGGCGGATAGAAGCCCATGCGCTGCATGACGTCGGCGCGGTTGACGGCGCTCGCCGTCACGTCGATCAGCACCTCGCCCGGCTTCGGCTCCGGATCCGGCACCGGCTTCCATTCCAGGACGTCGGCGTCGCCCGGCTCGCGAATCACGATCGCATGCATACCGGCCACGCTACCGGGCGCCTCCAAGGCGTCCCCCGCCCCCGGGTGCCGTCGAGGCAAGGCCGATCTACGCGTGGGATGCCCGGTATTGACGCACCGGTATCCTGCGTGGGGGTCTTTTTGCCCGCCTGCACCGTGTGGATCATCAGAGGCGTGCCCGAGGGGGAAAACGGTGGCGAGGAACGAGCACGACGGGCGCTCACTGGAGGAGCGGCTGGCCTCTCTGGACGCGATGAGCGGCGACACGACGGGACCGTCCCCCGCCCCCGAGGGAGCGCAGCCGCCGCAGGTGCCCGAGGAGCCGGAGAACGCGCCGCCCGCCCCCGACGAGCCGGCCGAGCCGAACACCGAGCCCTGGCTCGCGGCGCCCCCCGCCTACCAGGACCCTCCGGAGAACTTCGGCCCGCCGCAGCCGGCGCCCTACGAGGGCGGCCCGATGCCGCAGCCGTTCGACGGCGGGATGCTCCCGCCCCCGTACGCGACGGGCGGCTACCAGCCCCAGCCGTCCCCGTACGACGCCAACGGCAACGCGGCCCCGCCCCTCGACCAGCTGCCGCCCTACCCGTCCGACCAGTTCGGCCGCCAGGACGCGGCCGGCCAGGTCTACCAGCCGATCGACCCCGCGACGGGCCGGCCCTACCCGCAGGACACGGACGCCTCGGGCCGCCCGTACGTCCCCCTCGACCCGGCCACGGGCCACCCCCTCGCCACCGACCCCAACGCGTCCGGCCAGCCCTACCCGCCCGTGGATCCGACCACCGGCCAGCCGTACGACGCCAACGCGGGTGCCCAGCCCTACCCGCCGGTGGACCCCGGCACGGGTCAGCCTTACGCGCCTGACCCGAATGCGGGCGACCAGCAGTTCCCCCTGGTCGAGCCCACCACCGGTCAGCCGATCCAGCCCGGTCCGAACCCGCCGGGCGGTCAGCCGTACCCGCCCGCGGACCCTGCCATGGGCCTGCCCTTCGCGCCTGACCCGAGTGCGGAGGGGCAGCCCTTCCCGCCCGCCGACCCGAACATCGGCCAGCAGTTCCAGCCGGGCCCGAACGCGCCGGGCGGCCAGCCGTACCCGCCGGTCGACCCCGGCACGGGCCAGCCTTACGCGCCTGACCCGAACATGGCGCAGCCCTTCCTGTTCGGCCCGGCCCCGGAGGGGCAGCAGTTCCCTCCGGCGGACCCGAACACCGGCCAGCCGTACGCGCCCGACCCGAGCGCCGCAGGCCCGCAGTTCCCGGCGGCCGACCCGAACACGGGCCAGCCGTACGCGCCTGACCCGAGCGCCGCGGGCCCGCAGTTCCCGGCGGCCGACCCGAACACGGGCCAGCCGTACGCGCCTGACCCGAGCGCCGCGGGCCCGCAGTTCCCGGCGGCCGACCCGAACACCGGTCAGCCGTTCCAGCCGGGCCCGCCCGCGCCCGGCCTGCCGTACCCCCCGATGGACCCCGCAACGGGCCGGCCCTACGCGCCGGACCCGAATGCGGGCGGCCAGCCGTATCCCCCGGTGGACCCGAACACCGGGCAGCCCTACCCGCCACCCGGCTACGGGTATCCGGCCGGGCCGCCGCAGGGGGAGGGGCAGTACCCGCCGGCGCTCGGCCAGATGATGCAGCCGGGCCACCCCGCCCAGCCCCAGCAGCAGGAGCCGCAGAGCGCCGACAGCCTCAGCTCCGAGAACCTGCTCGGCGAGCGCCGCATCGCGCCCTCGTCCGGCTGGCGGCGCGCGGTCTACAAGGCGACCGCGGGCAGCATCCACCCGGGCGAGTCGCAGGTCGACCTGCGCCGCAAGGACCTGATCGGGCGGGCGCGCACCGCCGTGGCGGGCGGCCACCACCGGGTGGCCGTCATGTCGCTGAAGGGCGGCGTCGGCAAGACGACCACGACCACCGGCCTCGGCTCGATGCTGGGATCGCTGCGCGGCGACCGCGTCATCGCGGTGGACGCGAACCCCGACCGCGGCACCCTGTCGGACAAGGTCAGGCTGGAGACCGCCGCGACCGTCCGCGACCTGCTCAACAACCGCGACCAGATCCAGCGGTACGCCGACGTCCGCGCGTTCACCTCGCAGAACGAGGCGCGCCTGGAGATCCTCGCGTCGGACCGCGACCCGGCGGTCAGCGAGGCGTTCAGCGCCGAGGACTACGCGGCCGTCGCGGTCGTCCTGGAGCAGTACTACTCGGTCTGCATCACCGACTGCGGCACCGGGCTGCTGCACTCGGCGATGGCGGGCGTGCTGAGCCTGGCCGACCAGCTCGTCCTGGTCAGCTCCCCGTCGGTGGACGGCGCCCGGTCCGCGAGCGCGACGCTCGACTGGCTGGAGGCGCACGACCACGGCCACCTGGTCCGCAACGGCGTCGTCGTCCTGTCGATGGTCCGCAACCGCACCCGCAGCCAGGTCGACCTGGACAAGCTCCAGGCCCACTTCGAGAGCCGCTGCCGCGCCGTCGTCCGCATCCCCTACGACGACCACCTGGAAGAGGGCGCCGAGGTCGAGCTGGAGCAGCTCGCCCCCGCGACGCGCGAGGCGTACCTGACCCTCGCCGCCGTGGTGGGCGACGGCTTCGCCTTCCAGCGCCCGCAGTCCTGACCTGGGTTACCGTTGCCATCTGTGACGGACGACGACGGTGTGTACGTGGGAAAGGCGGCGCCTGACGCGGCCGCCGACCGCGGCTGGCTGCTCGGGCACTTCAAGACGCCCGGCGACCTGCGGCACAGCGCCGAGGTCGAGATCAAGTGGGGCGTGCACCCGAAGGGCGAGCGCCGCGCCGCGTGGACGGACGGCGAGAAGCGCACCGCCCTGCTCGTGCTGATCAGCGGCCGCTTCCGGCTGGAGTTCCCCGGCCGCGACGTCGTCCTCGACGAACAGGGCGACTACGTGGTGTGGGCGCGCGGCGTCGACCACTCATGGGAGGCCGAGGAGGAGTCGGTGGTGCTCACGGTGCGCTGGCCGTCCATCCCCGGCTACCGCGTCCCTTAGAGGCGGTCGTCTTATGCGGTCGTACGCAGCCGCCCCTGCCCGCTATCGTGGGCGGATGACCGCCGCGAGGCGGTCACCTGGAGAGTTCGCATAGTGGACTAGTGCAGGCGCCTTGAAAGCGCCCAGGGCTGGGGACAGTCCTCGTGGGTTCGAATCCCACACTCTCCGCTCACGCTCCGGAAGCGTTGACGGTCACATTGGTGAGCCGGGTAGACGGCTCGCTCCCGCTCGCCGAGCCACCGGGGCACCGCCCTGGCGGCGGCGCACCGAGTTCGGCCGGACGAAGCTCACCCCAGGGCACGACGGCCTGGTCGGCTGGGCGAAGGGGGCCTTGAAACCGGAGGACATGGGGCTGACCGGTCTGCCAGTCTGGTGAGCCGATCATGGAGGAGGCCCTGTGCCGGAGGGCGATGAAGCGTCGTTTCTCGGGGAGTTCGGTCAACGGCTGCACAGTGGCGACCTCGGTGTCGTGTGCGATGCGTTGAGCGACTACCAGCAGGCGCAGGCCGACACCAGATGGGGAGTGGACAACCCGTACCGGCCGCTGAACAACGAGGTGCTCTTCGTCGCCCGCGACCTCCTGGACCGGTCGTCCACGCTCGACGACGAGAACCGGCAACGGGCGATCTCCTGGTCGCTCACCGCGGTGTGGCATCTCGGTGAAGACGAGGACGCCGACCGGATCGCCGAGATTCTGGAAACCACCTCGGACCCCGGGCTGCGGGAGGAAGGGCTGATGGCCGCGTCCACTGCTCTCGAGGACGCGGAGGAGCCGAACCCTCGGCTCCTGGCGGCCGTCCGCGCGATCGCCCTCGACGAGGGCCTGGACGCGCGGGACCGCGGCTCCGCGATCCATGCCCTGGGCTCTCTCGACATGCCCGAGGTGGACGCGCTCTTCATACGCCTTACCGGGTCCGGCGACCTCAAGGTCCAGGTCAGTGCCGCCGGGCAGCTGACATCGCCCAAGAAGATCCGTGTGCACCGCGAGCTGCTCCAGCAGCTCGTCGACTCCTGGCCGGAGGACGCGGGCCCCTTTTCGAGGGACGTTCGTGATGCGCTGGTGGGCTTCCACAGCACGTACTGGAAGGACGCCCACCTGGACGATCCGGCCCTCCGGAACGCTCACGACGAGCTGCGGTTCCCGCTGACCGACGAGACGTGCCTGGAGGCGTTCACCACGCTGCTGCGCAGCGACGACCCGGTCGCCGTGGGCATCGCGCTCGACCACTACGAGCACTGGGAGGGGCTGCGGCACGTCCTGGACGACTCCGACCTGGCGGACGCCTGCCTGCCGGAGGTTCTGGAGCGCGCCCGCGAGGTGCTCCGCCGTCCGATCTCGCCCGCCGAGGTGAGCGCGCTGAACATGATCGGGGCGCAGCACGCGGAACCGGGTGACACCGACCTGCTGGTGGACATCCTCGGCCGGACGGATTCCGACACCGTCCGGTACAGGGCCGTCTGGATGGCGTACGGGCTCTTCGACGAGGCCGGGACCGCGGACGCCCGGCTCGTCGAGGCGGTGAGCGGTGCGATCTTCGGCCCGTCCTCCCAGGGCACCAGGGAGGCGGCGATCCGGATCCTGGCCGACGGGCTCGGCGCGGGCGCCGACGACGTCCTTCTGCGTGCGATCCGCGAGGGGGAGCCGGACGTGCAGGTGCACGCGGTCTCCTACCTGGTGAAGACCGGCGGCCTGGACCGCCACCGTGCGGTCATGGAAGAACTGGCCGAAAGCTGGGAGGAGCGTCCTCCGGTGCGCTTCTGGGGCCAGAATCCCATCGACCTGGTCTTCGGGAAGCCCCACAGCGTTCACTGGGAGGGGCACCGGCTGCAGGACCCGGACCTGCGTCGCGCGCACAGAAGGCTGCGCCTCCCCACGGCGGACGAGTCATACCACGTCGCCATGCGCACGATGCTGGAAAGCGGTGACGTGGCCGCCGTCGGCATCGCCCTGGACCATTGGTGGGACTCGGAAGGCGCCCTCGCGCGAGGTGGTGAAGAGGCACGGCGACCGGCGAGGACGCTCGTCCACACGCTGATCCAGGAGATCTTGCGGCAGCCGCAGTCCCCGCCCGAGCTCAGCCGCGAGTACGGTCCCCTCGCAGCCCACCTCACCGCCCTGTCCGCGCTGGGGGTCGCGGCGAAGGACGACCTGTCCGTGCTCGCCGACTCGCTCCAGTGCGCCGACTCGCTCCGCGGCCAGGTCCTCGACACCGTGAGGGACGTGCTCCGATCCGTCGACCACTCCCACCCCCGGCTCGTCCAGGCCCTTGGGGACATCGCGTGCGACGAAGCCGTCCCGATGAGCGAGCGCAATCAGGCCATGTATCTGCTGGGGGAGTTTCGGAGCGACAACTCCGTCGACGTCCTCTTGAGCGCGACCCGCTGCCCCGAACTGGAGATCCAGGCGGCCGCCGCCCTGGTCCTCGCACGTGACGAGACGTTCGACGAGCACCGTTCGATGATCCAGGCCCTCGCCGTGAGCTGGCCCGAGGAAGACGTCCCGACCGAAGTCATCGAGGTGCGCGAGCTTCTCGAAGACTCGGACGAAGACCAGGGCTCGGGCTCCTCGGCTCACCCGCCATCTGATGGTCCTCGCGGACGACTCGGGTTGCTCTCGTGGTGAAATCGTCCGACTCGGGCGGAAGGGTTCGTTACCCTCTTCGGCATGTCGCAGACACCGCAGGATCCTGCAGGCACGACGCACCAGTTCCAGAACTTCGCCAGTCAGGCGCAGCCGGAGAAGTCCGGACCCAATATCGGCCTGATCGTCGGCATCGTCGCCGTGGTGGCCGTCGTCGCGGTCCTCGTGATCGCCCTGATGATGATGTGACGCTCAGCGGCCCGAGCTGGAGAAGTGCTGGTAGTCGCGGGCACCGCTCCAGGTACCGCCCCAGCTCCAGCCGATCGAGGCGAACGCCTTGACGACCTTGTCGCCGGCGTGGATGACGCCCGGGTCGTCGTTCTTGCGATTCTTGTACTTGACGCAGTCCTTGTGGGCGACGCGCCCGTCCGCGTAGACGTACGGGTTCTGGCACGGATTGATGTCGACCGCGAGACCGTAGGCGTGGTTGGAGAACGAACTCGACCCGGTCGCCTGGCGGCAGTTGAACGCCGAGGTGTTGTTCGCCTCGATCGAGTCGAAGTCGCTGCCCTTGTACTTGTCGACCGGCTGCATGCGCTCGATCGGGTAGCGCATGGCGTACAGCTTCCTGAACACCTTCACCAGGTCGTCGGCCGCCTTGGCGTTGACGACGAGCCGCCCACCGGTGTGCGGCTTGTCGTCCATCCCCCAGTAGGTCATCTCGATCATCCGGAGCCCGGACGGCGACACGGGGCAGCCGCGCCGCCACGAGTGGTCGAGGTCCCCGGCCGTGACCTTCTTGATCGTGGACTGGAAGCCCTGCTTGCTCGGCGACGGGGACGGCGACGGGGAGCCGGGCGCGGACGCGGTCGGCGGGGTCGCCGGAGGCGCCGACTCGCCCGAGTCGTCGCCGCCGCGGCCACATCCGGCCGCGGCGAGCGGCACGGTCAGCAGCGTGGCGAGGAAAGTCGCGGTTCCAATAGCCCCTCTACCTGGCATCTTTGCAGCATACGCAGGTCACCGGGTGCGCGCGGCGGGCCGGGTATTCGCTACGGTGCGTTTGAAGGCGCGCCCGCCGGAAAAGGGCCGGGACGGACGGGCCGTGATCCCCAACCATCCGCCGGGCATGTCGCCCGGTGGCGTCCGGCCCCAGGGAGCCGGCATGGCGGAACCTCAGGAGAGGGACCTCCCCAGCCTCGAAGACGAGATCTTCGCGGTCGCGCACAGCGTGGAGGTCGAGCAGGCGGCGCATGCGCAGCCTCTGTTGCAGACAGAGAGGGCGCAGGTCGCCGCAGAGCGCGCGCGGGCGTTCCTCGGCCGGGACGTGAAGGCGCTGGCGGCCGGCATTGCGGCCTTCGTCTTCGTCGACGCCGTGATGATGTACCCGCCGCTGATGATGAGCCGCAGGCCCAGCCTGCTGCCGCAGTTCGTGACGCTGCTGGTGCTGGCGTTCGGGCTCGGAGGCCTGCTCGCCTGGAAGGTCGGCGGGCGGTGGCGGACGTTCGGCATCGGGATGATGCTCGCCTGGGGCCTGCTGACCCTGCTGTCCGTCGGGTTCCTGACCGGCGTGACCGCCCCGCTCTAGGACGGGCCGCCGAGGCGCTTGAGGACGACGCTGAACGCGCGCCCGATGGCCTCCAGATCCTGGGGCTCGACCACGTCGATGAAGAACGTCCGGACGACCTCGACGTGGTCGCGGGCGGCGCGCTCCAGCGCGGCGAAGCCCTCGTCGGTCAGGTGCGCGTAGACGCCGCGCTTGTCGTTCGGGCAGCTGTCCCGCTTGACCAGGCCCTTGGTCTCCAGGCGGGAGCAGGTGTGGGAGAGACGGCTGCGCGACTGGCTGGCGTTGTCGGCGAGCTCCGCCATCCGCAGCCGCCGGTCGGGCGCCTCCGACAGCCGGACGAGGATCTCGTACTCGGAGTTCGACAGGCCGTGCTTGGTCTTGAGATCGCGGTCCATGACCTCGGTGAGCCGGACGCTGCCGTCCACGTATGCCCGCCAATCGCGCTGCTGGGTGGCATCGAGCCAGCGAGGTTCGGTCATGTCCCGAGTATAGACCATATGTTGAAGATTCAACTAACTCGCGCTATCTTCAGCCTAGCAGGACGGGTGCCTCCGTCCGAGGAAATAGTTGAAGCATCAACTATGTTGCAGGGACCAGTGCACCGCCCGACCGCGGACGGACACCCGGACGAGGGAGAACCCGATGCCTGCCGTGATGGCCGACCCGCTGACCCTGCCCCGCCTGCCGCTGCTGCCGCAGGAGGGCACCGACTGGCGCCGCGTCGCGAAGGTCGTGACCGCCAAGCGCCACCTGGAGGGCGAGGGCTTCCAGGTCAGGCGCCCCTTCCCGGGCATCGACCTGTCCCTGGCCGACCCGTTCCTGCTCCTGGACCACATGGGCGCCGTCGAGTACGCGCCGGGCGAGGCGAAAGGCACCCCGTGGCATCCGCACCGGGGTTTCGAGACCGTCACCTACATCATCGACGGGGCGTTCCAGCACCAGGACACCACCGGTGGCGGCGGCCTCATCGCCGACGGCGCCACGCAGTGGATGACGGCCGCGTCCGGGCTCCAGCACATCGAGCAGCCGCCGCCCGAGCTGGTGGCCAAGGGCGGCCTCTTCCACGGCATCCAGCTCTGGGTCAACCTGCCGCGCGCCCAGAAGTGGGTCCCGCCGCGCTACCAGGACATCGAGGCCCGCGACGTCAAGCTGCTCGCCGCCGACGACGGCTCGTCCCTCGTGCGCGTCATCGCCGGGTCGCTCGCCGGATACGACGGCCCCGGCGTCACCTACACGCCGATCAACTACCTGCACGCGACCGTCGCGCCCGGGGCGCGCCTGGCGCTGCCCTGGCCGCGCGACTTCAACGCGCTGGTGTACGTCCTGGCGGGCCGCGGGACGGCCGGCGTCGAGGAGGCGGCGCTGGACGAGGGGCAGCTCGCCGTGTTCGCCGGCTCGCACCACAAGGGCGAGGGGGACGGTCTCGTCGTCCGCGCCGCCGACAGCCAGCCGACCGCCAGTGCCGCGGGCTGGGAGATCCTCGTTCTCGGTGGCCTGCCCATCCGGGAGCCGATCGCCCGGTACGGCCCCTTCGTGATGAACACCCGCGACGAGATCGTCCAGGCGTTCGAGGACTTCCAGGCCGGGCGCATGGGCACCGTCCCCGCCGAGAAGGTCCCTCACCGGTCCGACGCGGACGAGCCCCTGGCCTGACCCTCGGGTCGGGACGTCGAGCTCCCCGGCCGCGGGGGTGGTGCCCGCGGCCGGGGTCTTCCGTGTTCGCGTGACGGAGGAAGACGGCGTGCGCTACTGTGTTCGAACAGTCGAACAGAAGTTCGACCACCTTGTTCGAACGCGCTCGCCCGGGAGGCGACATGGTGGCGACCATGGCCACACGGGGGCCCGAGGGCTCCGCGCGCTGCGGGCGGCGGCGTGACCACGCGACACGCCGCAGCGTTCTCTACGCAAATCTACGGCCGCAGCTATATCGCCTCATAGAGTCCGAGAGCGTGGACCCCGTGCGGAACCCCTATGCCCCCGGCGCCGGGCAGCGCCCGCCCGAGCTGGCCGGCCGCGACCGCGAGCTCCGGCAGTTCGAGGTGGTGCTCGAACGCGTGGCCCGCGGCCGCCCCGAGCGCAGCATGATCGTCACCGGGCTGCGCGGGGTGGGCAAGACCGTGCTGCTCAACGCCTTCCGGTCGCAGGCGATCCAGCGGCTGTGGGGGACGGGGAAGATCGAGGCCCGTCCCGACCAGTCGATCCGCCGTCCGGTCGCGTCCGCGCTGCACCGGGCGGTCCGGGAGCTGGCGCCCCGGCACCGCGCGCCCGACCGCATCGAGGAGTTCCTCGGCGTGCTCAAGTCGTTCGCGCAGGCGGGGCCCGAGCCGTCCGGCAAGGCCAAGGCGCGGGCGCACCGGTGGCAGCCCGGCATCGACGTGCCCGCCGCGCGCGGCCGCGCCGACTCCGGCGATCTGGAGATCGACCTCACCGAGCTGTTCGTCGACGCCGCCTCCGTCGCGACCGACGTCGGCGTCGGCATCGCCCTGTTCGTCGACGAAATGCAGGACATCCCGGCCGACGACGTGTCCGCGCTGTGCGCCGCGTGCCACGAGCTGGCGCAGGTCGGCGGCCCGCTGATCGTGGTGGGCGCGGGCCTGCCGCACCTGCCGGCCGTCCTGTCGGCGAGCAAGTCCTACTCCGAGCGGCTCTTCCGGTACGCGCGCATCGACCGGCTCGACCGCGAGTCGGCCGACGTCGCGCTGCTGGCCCCCGCCGAGCGCGAGGACGTCACCTTCACCCAGGACGCCCTCGACGCGCTGTACGGCGCGGCCGACGGCTACCCCTACTTCGTCCAGGCGTACGCCAAGGTCGTCTGGGACGTCGCCCCCGACAGCCCCATCACCGCCGACGACATCAAGGTCGCCGCGCCGGAGGCGGAGAGCGAGCTCGCCGTCGGCTTCTTCGGCAGCCGCTACGAGCGCGCCACCCCCGCCGAGCGCGACTACATGCGCGCCATGGCCATGCTCGGCGACGACCCGGTGCCCACCGCGTCCGTCGCCGACGAGCTGGGCCGCAAACCGTCCAGCCTGTCGCCCGCCCGCGACGGGCTCATCAAGAAGGGCCTCATCTACAGCGCCGAGCGCGGCATGGTCGCGTTCACCGTCCCGCACTTCGGCAAGTTCCTCCGCTCCCAGCCCGCCTGACCTATCCGTCTATCGGGCTCTCTAGCGACAGCGCTAGAGAGCGGTAGAAGGCCGCATCGAGCCGCCCTGTCGCGGCGAGTATCCGGCTCCCTAGCGACAGTGCTAGAGAGCCGTAGATTTTGCTGGTCCCTCCTCTGGCGCCCTCTAAGCCTTTCTAGATCTTTTCTTAGAGAGTGCTAGAGAGTCGCAGAGAGGCGATCAGGTGTCGTCCGCGCGACGTGGGTAGGAGCCACGGCGCGTGCCCGCGAACGGGCACGGAAGCCGACGTCGGGAGAGACATGGCAGACCGATTCCGAGGCCAGGACCCGGACCACCAGCACGGCGGTCTGGACGAGGACGCCGTCGAGGACGAGTTCGCCGTCGAGGAGGAATACGGCGACCAGAGCGACATGTCCCTGCACGACGAGGAGGCGATGCAGCAGGAGCAGGGAGGCCTGCCCCCGGGCGCGGACGGCGACTACCCCGCCTCGGCCGACGTCTCGTTCGACGTGGCAGAGGAGGACCCCGAAGGCAGCCCGTGAACCGCGCAGCCGACCCACCGGCGGCGGTCCCGTGTGTTGCCATGCCAGGTCGGCGGGTAGGAGACGGGTGGCGATCCGCGGCGGGCATCTGGGCGATGCCAGGGGAACACATGACAGTGCGACGCCGGCCCCGAGGCCACGAAACCGACGACGAGCTCGTGGACGAGGACGAGATCTCCGCCTCGATCCTGGGCTACGACGACTCCGCGATGCGGCAGGACCAGGGCGGCCGTCCGCCGGATACCGGGTCGGAGAACCGGTACATGGTCCGGCTGCGCGAGACGCTGCACGCCCGAACCCGGCGCCTCCTCTTCCGGCGCTCGCGCGGGGGCACCGCCCAGCAGTTCTGACGGCGCCCCGGCCGAGCGGTCTCTCACCGGCCTTCGGACACGAGATTCGGCTGGACGGGCGCGGCGACCTCGGACGCGACCACCTCGGACGCGACCACCTCGGACGCGGCGACCTCGGACGCGACCACCTCGGACGCCACCACCACCGACCGGACGGCCCGGTCCCGCTCCGACGTCGACACCGCGAACACGATCTCCACGTCCCGCTCGCGCACCCGTCCGGGGAAGGCCACGAACCTCCAGCAGCCCTCCCGCCAGACGTCCAGCGGTACGGCGCTCTTGATCGCGTTCTCGTGGTCGGTCCACGCCGAGCTGTCGTACAGCCGCGCGTAGGTCTCCGGCATCGGGCTGCGGCGCCGCTCGCACGGGACGGCGCGCGGCAGCCGGTGCCGCCCGGCCAGCTCCGCCAGTTCGGGGGACAGCGCCAAGAACAGCGCGACCTCGACCGCGAACATGAGCCCGACCTGCGTGTGGACGTCCCGCAGCACCTCCACGCCCGCGTGCGGCGCGCCGAGCGAGACGACCGCCGCGCAGGTGAACAGCATCGCCCGCAGCACGCTGCGCCGGTCCACCTTCTTGGCGCTGAGCGCGCCGAAACAGCCGCAACCCGCGTCCGGCCTGTGCACCCGCAGCTCGCCGACGACCCAGGTCGCGGCGGCGAACGCCACCGTCGTCGCCAGCCGCACCGACAGGTGCGAGGTCACCAGCAGCGCGAGGCCGAGCATGCCCTCGCCGATGCCGAGCCCGACCGTCATGCCACGGCTGCGGCGCAGCGCCGACAGCCGCGCGAGCCCGGCCGGCACCGGGACTCCGTGCACGTGGTCCGGCGCGCCTGCCGTCCGCTCCCGCATCGTCAGCTTCGCCAGGCACGCCACCAGCAGCACCGCCGCCAGCAGCAGGACCTGCGTGTTCTGGATCGCCGTCACCATCGCCCCTCCACCCCCTGCGGCGCGCCCGGCCGGACGCTCGCGTTGAAGCAGCCGGCCGCGAGGTCGCCGCCGAGCCCGGCGAAGACGGCCGGGGTCAGTTCGACGATCCGCCCCCGCGGCGAGGCGTCGCACTCCACGCACCGGTCGCAGAACCGGGCCGCCGTGCAGCCGCACTCGATCACCGGTACCGGCGCCGACCGCCCCCCGCACTCGTTGCGGACGGTGATCTCACTGCCGATCGACAGGTACGGCATCGGCGCGCATCCGGACGGGGCGTCCGCGCAGCCCCCGGCGTCCCCCTCGGAGTCGACCGCCGGGTAGGACGCCCCGTCCCGCCACTCCCCCTCCACGCCGCCGAACCAGGTCGCGGTCCCGCTCGACTCCCGCGGAACCGGCGCGGCCGCCGCCGGCGCGGCGAGGTCGGCCACCCGGTACCCGGGCTGCGACGTGCCCGGACGCACCGCCTGCGGGCCGCCGGGGGACCCCACGCAGATCACGTCGATCAGGTAGCCGGGCTCCAGGCGCGGATGCCGGACCAGCACCGGGCCGAGGACGGACGGCGGGACCACCACATGGGCGCGCCCGCGGTGCGGCCCCATGTCCACCTCCACGGAGCCGCGCCCGCACGCGAGGATCGTCCCGCTGACCCGGCCGATGCCCACCCAGATCCGCTCGGCGCGGCCGGCGCCGGTCCGCCGGACGACCACGGGCCGGCCCGGCCGCAGCGCGGCGGGGCCCCCGCGCCCGCCGTGCCAGATCTCGGTGTCCTCGCTCATCGTGATGCGGGTCTCGGCCCCCCGCGCCCCCGCCTCGCCCACGACCAGCAGATGCGGGCTCGCGTCCAGGACGATCCCGCTCACCCCGCGCGTGCGGCGATCGGCCTCCGGACCTTCGGGGGCCGCGAACAACGCCCGGCGGTGCGCCGCCCGGCGGAGGTGGGTCGTCGGCATCGCGGCACTCCGGCATCGATCGTCGTGACGTACGGCAACAGCTGTTAGGGCCGTGAGTCAAGAGTCACGCGCCGTGACCCGGCTGTCGACGGATTTGTCGCGATAAGTCAATGAGCGGAGGAAGTTTGATCTACCTAGGTTGAAGAATATAAACTGGTTGACCCGGATATGTTGTTCCAGTAGGCCCGAAATGACGCCGGACCTGCGATCGTCGTCATACCGGGAGTCGGCGCGGCTCCCCAACCCCTGGTCGGGTGGTGGGTGTGAACGCGACGCGGCACGAGGAGTTCCGCGCGTACGTGCTGGAACGCGGCCCCGTCCTGCTCAGGGCCGCCACCCAGCTCACCAGCGACCGCGCCGAGGCCGAGGACCTCCTCCAGGCCGCCCTCGCCAAGACCTACCTCGCCTGGGACCGCATCGAGGACCGCTCCGCCCTGGACGGCTACGTCCGCCGCGCCATGGTCAACACCCAGATCTCCTGGTGGCGCCGCCGCAAGCTGGACGTCTACCCCACCGACCAGCTCCCCGAACGCCCCGTCGAGGACCACACCGACCGCAGCGAGATGCGCGACGCCCTGGGCCGCGCCCTCAGCCGCCTCCCCGAACGCCAGCGCCTGGCCGTCATGCTCCGCTACTACGAGGACATGTCCGAACGCGAGATCGCCGAAGTCCTGGGCGTCAGCATCGGCACGGTCAAGTCCACCGTCTCCCGAGCCATGGCCCGCCTCCGCGAGTTGTACTAGCTGTGTCCTCCCAGGGGGCGACCCCCTGGAACCCCCGTTGCGAGCCGGCCGAAACTCACGCCGCGGTGCCGACGGCCCGTGCTCTGGCTCAGGTCAACTCCAGGAGGGGCGCAGCTCGGCATGTCCGGGGAACGTGCGGCCTGGATGATTCGCACCCTCTTGGAGCAGGGGCGCGCTTTAGCCGAGAGGGTTGATTTGTCCCCATCCAGCGCTCTTGGATGAGGACACTTGTTTCCACTCACGAGGAGGACCCGAGCCCCAGTGAGGGCCGGGCGGCCGCAGCGACACGACACAAACCCGCACGGGCACGAACCACCTCAGCCGTGGCGTGAGGATCGCCCGGCTCGTGACGGGGGGTTTCAGGGGGTCGCCCCCTGGGAGAAAGAGAGGCTCGCCGTGTGGAGCACGATGCAGGACTTTCCGTTGACCATTACGACGATCATGCGCTGCGGGGCCGGGGTCTTCGGGGAGGCCTCGGTCTCCACGTGGACGGGGGACGGGACGCGGCGCCGCACGTACGCGGAGGTGGGTGAGCGCGCCGCGCGGCTGGCGGGGGCGCTGCGGGGGCTCGGCGTGGACGGGGACCAGCGGGTCGCCACGTTCGCGTGGAACAACACCGAGCATCTGGAGGCGTACCTGGCGGTGCCGTCCATGGGGGCCGTGCTGCACACGCTCAACCTGCGGCTGTTCCCCGACCAGCTCGTCTACATCGCCAACCACGCCGAGGACCGGGTCGTCATCGCGGACGCGTCGCTGATCCCGCTGCTCGCGCCGGTGCTGGCGCGGCTCGAGACCGTCCGGCACGTGGTGCTCGTGGGGGAGGGCGACACCGCGCCGCTGGAGGGCGCCGGCAAGGAACTGCACGACTACGAGGAACTGCTCGCGGCGGCTCCGGCGACGTTCGCGTGGCCGGAGATAGACGAGCGGTCGGCCGCCGCGATGTGCTACACGAGCGGGACGACGGGCAACCCGAAGGGCGTGGTCTACTCGCACCGGTCGGCGTACCTGCACTCGATGTCGACGTGCACGGGGAACGCGATGGGGCTGAGCGCGTCCGACGTGGTCCTGCCGGTGGTGCCGATGTTCCACGCGAACGCCTGGGGGCTGCCCTACGCGGCGGTGATGGCGGGCGCGTCGCTGGTGATGCCTGACCGGTTCCTGCAGGCGGAGCCGCTCGTCCGGCTCATCGAGGCCGAGCGGCCGACGGTCGCGGGCGCGGTGCCGACGATCTGGTCGGACGTGCTGCGGCACGCGAAGGAGCACGGATCGGACCTGACCTCGCTGCGGCTCGTCCCGTGCGGAGGGTCGGCGGTCCCGGAGTCGCTGATGCGCGGGTTCGAGGAGATCGGCGTCCGGATCGTGCAGGCGTGGGGGATGACGGAGACCTCGCCGGTCGCGTCGGTCGCGCACCCGCCGCCCGGGGCGGCGGGCGAGGACGTGTGGCGGGCGCGGGCGAGCCAGGGCCGCGTCCTCGCCGGGCTGGAGATGCGGATCGTGGGGGACGGCGACGTGGTGCTGCCGCGCGACGGGGAGGCCGTCGGGGAGGTCGAGATCCGCGGGCCGTGGATCACCGGCGCCTACCACCTGGACGAGGACCCCGGGAGGTTCCACGACGGCTGGCTGCGCACCGGGGACGTGGGGACGCTGTCGCCGGACGGGTACCTCGTCCTCACCGACCGGGCGAAGGACGTCATCAAGTCGGGCGGGGAGTGGATCTCGTCGGTGGAGCTGGAGAACCACCTCATGGCCCATCCGGACGTCGTGGAGGCGGCCGTGGTGGGCGTGCCCGACGACCGCTGGCAGGAGCGCCCGCTCGCGTCCGTCGTCGTGCGGGACGGGGCGGAGGTCACGGCGGCGCAGTTGCGTGAGTTCCTCGCCGGGCGGGTCGCGAAGTGGCAGCTTCCCGAGCGCTGGACGTTCGTCGCGGAGATCCCGAAGACCAGCGTCGGCAAGTTCTCCAAGAAGACGCTTCGGCAGATGTACCGGGACGGCGACCTCACGGTGCAGAAGATCATCTGACGACCCGGCCCCCCGGTTTCCTCGCCGTCACATGAGGTGCTCGTCGCCCGCGTGCTCGTGCCCCCGTGCGGGCCGACCGCGAGCCGGGTCCGCCCCTGTGCGCCGGTTCGCGGTCGGTGCGCGCCGCGGGAGCCGGATTCGACGGAAAGGTGTTCTGGCGCCGGTGCGCGGGTGGTGATTCGGAAGGGCGGCAGGCCGATTGACACCGCTTCGATTACTGGATTCTGACGCCGAGTCATTGATCGGGTGGTCACTCAGAGACGTACTTGACTCACCGTCGGTCACTCTCGTTGCGATTTCAGTGGATCAAGTGGTGCGGGCGGGGTTCGGGGGTGTATGCAAGGTGGGCTGAATGTCCGGATGGCCCCCATGGGGGCAACTTCCACACTCCGCTGCCGGGAGCGTGAATGCCCAGGTTGACCACCTCCGCCCCCACAGCCGATCGCAAGCTTGTCAAGGGCCTGAACGAGGGTGACGAGGCGGCCCTGGCCGCGCTCTACGACGAATACGGTGAGCGCCTTTACGATTACGTGCTGTCCATGTCGGGGGACGAGAAAGCGGCCGCCGACATCGTCCATGACGCTTTCATCGACGCCTGCCGCCGCGCCCCCCGAATGCGCGACCACCTGTATCTGAGTTCCTGGCTGTACGGCGCCGCGCGGCGCCGCTGCATCCGCCGCGGCCGTCCCAAGGTGCTGTTCTGGGACCGGGAGGGCGAGTTCTCCGACGCGCCGTTTCTGGACCGTGCCGACGACGGCGACGCGCCGGACCGCCCGCAGTCGGACGAGCTGCACGACCTGCTGCGCGCGAGCCTGTCCCGGCTGGAGCCCGTCGACCAGGAGGTCATGCTCCTGACGCACCGGCACGGCCTGCGTGCGGCCCGCCTCGGGGCGACGCTCGGCCTGTCGGCGCGGCGGGCCGCCGCGCGGGTGCGCAGGACGCGCGCCCAGCTCGACGCCGCCGTGCAGCGGGAGATCGGCCGCGCGGGACGGGAGTGCGCCGCCGCCGCGCGCACGGCCGAGGAGTCCCGGTCCGCGGCGATCCCCGTCCTGGCCGCACGCGCCCCGGCCCCCCCGGAGGAGGCCCCTCCGGCGGAGCCGAGCAGGGGGCCGTGGTGGCGTTTCCAGCGCCGCGGCGAGGTCTCCCCGGTCGACCCCGCGATCGAGCTGCACGCCGCCGGCTGCGACGACTGCCGCGCCCGGGCCCGGGTGACCGCGGCCGCGCTGCTGGGACGGGCGCCCGCGCCGGTGCTGCCCGCGGCGCTGCGGCACCGCGTCATGCACACCGCGACGGACCCCGAGCTGGCGGGCTACCGCGCCGACATCGCGGCGCGCGGCGGGACGCTGACCCCGTCCGGACTGCCGAGCCAGCCGGACGTGCCGTCGCCGTTCACGCGCCGGTGGCTGTTCACCGGGGGCGGCATGGTGGGCGCGCTGGCCGCGGCCCTCGTCGTCGTGTTCGTGATGGGGCCCGGGATCGGCGACGGGACGCTGTCGTGGCCGCCGTTCCGCACGCACCCGCAGCCGTCGATCACGCAGGAGAGGCCGGAGGGCCAGGGACACGGCAGGGGGGCGCCGCACGGGCCCGGCGGTGGCGCTCAGGCCCGTCCCGGCCAGCCGCCGCCCGACCCGCAGACCCACGAGAAGAACCAGGAGCGCCCGGAGGATCCGGCGCAGACGCCGCAGCGCCCGCCGCCCTCGTCCAACCTGCCCAAGCCGCCCGGCGTCCTCGTGGTGAACCCCGCCAAGGTCGAGATGTACGGGACGAAGACCGCCCAGGTCAGCCTTGCGGCGAAGAGCGGCCCGGTGTCCTGGACGGCGATGACGTCGTCGAACCAGCTGATCCTGTCGCAGATGCAGGGCGGCATGCCCGAGGACGGCACGACGAGCCTGACGATCACGCTGCGGACGGCGCTCATCGGCCTGCCGGGGCAGGGCACGCTGACCTTCACCGACTCCGAGGGCGCTCCGCACGAGGTGAAGGTCGTCTGGGGCGCGACGCTGCTGTAGCGGCTCAGCCGCCGGCGGCGGGGCGCTCCCCGAGGTGGTCTCTGATCATTTCGAGGTGGTCGCCGAGCGCCGCCTGGACGCGGGTCTCCATGGCCCGCGCGATGAAGGGGTCGACGACCATCTTCACCAGCGGCCGCATCCGGCGGACCACGGCGGCGACCTCGCCCACCTCGTCGCCGTCCGGGACGGGCTGGCGCTCCAGCCGCGTGAACACGTGCTCCTGGACGAGGTTCACGAACCGTCCGGCGATCACGTCGCAGTCGGCGCGGATCTGCCCGGCGATGTCGAGGACGGAGTCCAGCGGGATGCCGGCGGCGACGAGCTCGGCGCCGACGTGCAGCAGCCGCGGGCTCGGTACGCGGTACTTGTCCCCGTCCGGCTCGATCAGGCCGAGTTCGACCGTCCGCTCCAGGGTCCGGGCGACCTGGTCCTCGTCGAGGCCGGTGCCGAACTTCGCCACCAGCTCCTCGTAGGTGACGGTGCCGGGGATCTCGTCCGACCACGGGTCGGTGAGGACCTTCTCCAGTCCGAGGACCTCGGCGACGTCCTTGCCGGTCTCCCAGGCGCCCAGCAGGTCCTTGATGATCGCGAACGTGTAGCCGCGGCCGAGCAGCTTGCCGATCAGCCGCAGTCGCGCCAGGTGCGTGTCGTCGTAGAGGCCGACCCGGCCTTCGAGGCGGGGCGGCGGCAGCAGGCCGCGGTCCTGGTAGGCGCGGATGTTGCGCACCGTGCTGCCCGCCAGCCGCGCCAGCTCGTCGATTCGGTACTCGGCCATGCCCCGTCCGCCGGCTCGTGTCGTCTGACCGCCGTGATCTTACCCCCACCTCATTGTTACATCGATCGATGGCACATAGGGTTGCCGCATGGCGGACGACATCGAGGAGACCCTCCTCGGCGGCCCCCTGCGCTACACGCGCAGTGAGGTCGAGGCCCGGGCGGGCGTCTCGGACGACTTCGCGCGGCGCATCTGGCAGGCGCTCGGCTTCCCGGTCCCGCCGGACGACGAGGTCGCCTTCACCGACGGCGACGTGGCCGCGCTCCAGGAGATCCGCGAGGTCCTGTCCCACGAGCTGGTGGACGAGGACACCGTGCTCCAGCTCGTCCGCGCCGTCGGCCAGACGATGGGACGGCTCGCCAGCTGGCTCGGCGACGTGTGGCTCCAGCGCCTGAGCGCCCTGCCGTCCGACGAGCCGGTGACGTCCGACCTGGTCACCGCGGCCCTGGTCGCCACCGAGGAGCTGCGGCCCTCGTTCGAGCGGCTGCTGCTGCACGGCTGGCGCCGCCAGCTCACCGCCGCCGGCATGCGCGCCGCCGCGTCCACCGCCACCGCGCAGGCCGACCCGGCCGCGGGCGTCGCGCTCCTCGCCGTCGGGTTCGCCGACGTCGTCTCGTTCACCCGGCTGAGCCGCAGCCTCGACGGTGACGCCCTGGCCGGCTTCGTCGAGCGCTTCGAGTGGGCCGTCACGCACATCGTCGCCGAGTGCGGGGGCCGCGTGGTCAAGACGCTCGGCGACGAGGTCCTGTTCGTCGCGCCCGCCGCCGGCGCCGCCGCGGAGATCGGGCTGCGCGTCGCGGAGCGGTTCAACGAGGACCCCGACTTCCCCAAGGTCCGCGTCGGGCTCGCCTACGGCGAGGTCATCCAGCGGCTGGGCGACGTGTTCGGCACGCCCGTCAACATGGCCGCGCGCCTGACGTCCACCGCCTACCCGGGGACGGTGCTGGCCGACGCCGGCCTGGTCTCGGCGCTCCCGTCCGGGGTCTACGACGCCTCCGGCCTGCGTCCCCGGCCGTTGCAGGGGCTGGGCCGCGTGCGGCCGTTCCTGCTGCGCCGCCCCAAGGCGTAGGGCGACCCGCGCCTCCCCTTCCCCGCCGCCGGTCCCACCGGTGTCGGGTAACGTCGCAGGTCAAGAGCTGGTTGTGCAGTGCAAAATCATGTGTTGCAAATCTGGCGCCATGCTTGGTGCGGCCCATAACCTCCACGAGTACCGACACGGCTCCGGTTGCGCGCTCGTAGGGGTGAATGAGGTCAGATGTACGATCTGCTGCTTCGCGGGGGGACGGTGCTGGACGGCACCGGGGTCCCGGGGCGCCGCGCGGACGTGGCCGTCACCGCCGGGCGGATCGCCGCGGTCGGCGTCCTGGACGGCGCGCGGGCGTCCGCGGAGATCGACGCGACCGGCAGGTACGTCATGCCGGGCTTCATCGACACCCACGTCCACGGCGACGCGGCCGTGTTCGACCCCGACGTGCAGCTCGCCGCGCTGCGGCAGGGCGTCACCACGTTCGTCCTCGGCCAGGACGGGATCTCCTACGCACCGGCCGGCGCGGAGACGCTCCGCTATGTGAGCCGGTACTTCGCGCCGATCAACGGCGCGCACCCCGGGCTGGACGGCGGGCCGGTGACCGTCGCGGAACTGCTCGCCGCCTACGACCGCCGCACCCCCCTCAACACCGTCTACCTGCTGCCGCACGGGACGATCCGGCACGGCGTCATGGGGACCGCGCGGCGGGCACCGGAGCCCGGCGAGCTGGCGGCCATGCTGGCGCACGTCGAGCGCGGCCTCTCCGAAGGGGCGGCCGGGCTGTCCACGGGGCTGGAGTACGTGCCCGGCGCCTACGCCGGCGCCGCCGAGATCGCGGCGCTGTGCGCGCCGGTCGGCTCGGCCGGGCTGCCCTACGTCACGCACATGCGCGGGTACGAGTCCGCCGCCGGCGCGGCGATGGCGGAGGTGCTGGAGATCGCGCGGGCCGGGAACGTCGCTCCGCACGTCTCGCACTACCACGGCCCCGGCGGCGAGCTCGCCGCGCTCGTGGACGGCGCACGCGCGGAGGGTATCGACCTGACCTTCGACAACTACCCCTACCTGCGGGGATCCAGCACGCTGACGCTGGTCACGCTGCCGGACTGGCTCCCCCTCGCCGACCTGGACGCCACGCTGGACGCGCTCGCCGACCCGTCCGTCCGGGAGAGGCTGGAGCGCGACTGGTTCGCGCACCGCCCCGAGGTGTGGCCCCGCATCACGCTCTCGCACGTGCCCGCCGACGGGTTCCGGTGGGCCGAGGGCATGACCCTGCCGGACGCGGCGGAACAGGCCGGTTCGGGCCCCGGGGCGTTCTGCTGCGACCTGCTCGTCGCGACCCGGCTGGAGGCCGGGTGCGTGTTCGGGCAGCCGCCGACCAACAGCGAGGAGTCGGTGCGGGCGCTGCTGCGGCACCCGGCCCAGACGACCGGATCGGACGCCATCTACCAGGGCGGGCACCCGCATCCGCGCGGCTGGGGCGCGTTCGCCCGGATGCTCGGGCGGCACGTCCGGGAGCTCGGCGACTGGACGTGGGAGCAGGCCGCCGTGCACCTGGCCGGACGCGCCGCCGACCGGTTCCGGCTCGCCGACCGGGGCCGCGTCGAGACCGGGCGCGCCGCCGACCTCGCCGTCGTCGACCCGGCCGCCGTCACCGACCTCGCCACCTACGACAGACCCAGGGTGCCCGCCGAGGGCGTCGAGCACGTCGTGGTCAACGGCGTTCCCGTCCTGTCCGGCGGCGTTCTCGCCGAGACCGCGACCCCGCCGGGACGGGCCCTCGCACCAGCCTGACCGAGCCTGCCCGGTTCGTCCGAGCCGCCAGGGCCCCAGACCAGCACAAGGAGTCATCCGTGATCGGTAGGTTCAGGCGCGCTGCGCGGGACGTGCTGCGCCGCGGCCTGCTTGCGGGGGGCACCAGATGACGACCGACCAGGCGAAACCGAGGAACCAGTCGTCGTCGCTGCGCCGCGCGCTCGCCGTCCTCGACCACGTCCGCGACCACGCCGGGGCGCGCGGGGTGTCGCTGACCCGCATCGCCGACGACCTCGACGTCAGCAAGAGCACCGTGCTGCGGCTCGCGCAGCCGCTCATCGACGGCGACCTGCTCGCCCGCGACCGCGAGACCGGCTGGTTCCGGCTCGGGCACGGCGCGCTGCGGCTCGGCCAGGCGTACCTGTCGACGCTGGACATGCGGTCGGTCGCCGCCGACCCGCTGCGCCGCCTCCAGCACCTCGCGGGGGAGACGTGCCACCTCGTCGTCTACGAGGCCCCCGACGTCGTCTACATCGACAAGGTGGAGAACGAGCACAACGTCCGGATGGCGTCCCGCGTCGGGCTGCGGATGCCCGCCTACCGGACGGCCGTCGGCAAGGCCGTCCTCGCCTGGCTCGGCGAGGACGACCTCCAGAGGGTCGTCGCCGCCGGGATGCCGGCGCGCACCGAGCGGACGATCATCGACCCGGCGCGGCTGGCCGCCGAGCTGGAGCGGGTGCGCCTCACCGGGTACGCCGTGGACGACCGGGAGAACGAGCCCGAGGTCCGCTGCGTCGCCGCGCCGATCTTCGACCACACCGACCGGCCCGTCGGGGCGCTCAGCGTGTCCGGGCTGACGTCCCGGATGACGCCGGCGCGGGTCCGGGAGGTCGGGCCGATGGTCGAGCGGGCGGGCCTGGAGATCTCCCGCGTGCTCGGCTCGTCCCGGCCGTTCCGCCGCCGCCCCGACCGGCCCCGCCACGACACGTCCCGTCACGACCCGCAGGAAGGGAACCAGCCGTGAGCCTCACCATTCCCGGCGAGCACGTCGACTGGCGGACCAAGGGCCTCTGGGTGCCCGGTCCGCCCGTCCCCCTGGAGGAGTTCGCCGCCGCCCGGCACCCGCTGTTCGGCGGCCCGTTCACCTGGCCGGTGATGGTGGCGCGGCGGTCGGCGATGGACCACAACATCGCGGCCCTCGCCGCGTTCGGCCGGGAGCACGGGCTCGCGTTCGCGCCGCACGGCAAGACGTCCATGGCGCCGACGCTGTTCCAGGCCCAGCTGGACGCGGGCGCCTGGGGCATCACCGCCGCGACCGCCAACCAGGTGCTCGCCTACCGGACGTTCGGCGTCCCCCGCATCCTGCTGGCCAACGAACTGCTCGACCCGACCGCGCTGCGCTGGCTCGGCGGCGAGATCGACCGCGGCCTGGAGTTCCTGCTGTACGCCGACTCCGCCGAGGGCGTCGCGGCGATCTCCGCGGCGGCCGGCGAGCGCCCGTTCCGGGTGCTCGTCGAGCTCGGCCACGGCAACGGCCGCACCGGCTGCCGCACCGTGGCGGAACTGACCGCCGTCGCCCGCGCCGTCGCCGACGCGCCCGGCACGGAACTCGCCGGCGTCGCCGGGTACGAGGGCGGACTGCCGGACGTCGCGGCGGCCGGCGCCTATCTCGGCGCGCTGCGCGACGCGACCGCCGAGCTGTCGCCGCTGCTCCCCCGCGACGTCGTCGTCACCGCCGGCGGCAGCGCCTACTTCGACCAGGTCGCCGAGAAGCTCGCGGGCGACTGGCTGCCCGGCCACGACCTCACCGTGGTGCTGCGCAGCGGCGCCTACGTCTCCCACGACGACGGCATCTACACCGAGCGGACGCCGTTCAACCGCGTCCCCGGCTCGCTGGACGCCGCGCTGGAGATCTGGGCGCAGGTCACGTCCGTCCCGGAACCCGGCCTTGCGATCGTCGGGATGGGCAAGCGGGAGGCCCCCTACGACGCGGGCCTGCCCGTCCCGCTGCGGATCCGCGGGGCGGACGGGACGATCGCCCCCGCGGACGGCATGCGCGTCACCGACACCAACGACCACCACGCCTACGTCGCGACGGGGGACGCCTCCCCGCGTCCGGGGGACCTGATCTGCTTCGGCATCTCCCACCCCTGCACGGCCTTCGACAAGTGGCAGGTCATCCCCGTCGTGGACGACGACCACACGGTGGTCGACCTGATCCGCACGTACTTCTGAGACCGGTACCTCCGAGAAGGGCATCCCATGATCCCCCGACTGGCGCCGGGACCCGCGCTGACCGCGACCGCAGTGGTCGCGGTCGTGCGCGGCCGCCGCGCCGACCGCGTCGCCGACGTCCTGGACGCGCTGGTCGCCGCCGGCGTCCGCTGCCTGGAGGTCACCCTGAACACCCCGGGCGCGCTGGACGGCCTGCGCGCGGCCCGCGACCGGCTGCCCGCGGGCGTCGAGCTCGGCGCCGGAACGGTCCGCACCCGCGCGGACGCGGAGGCCGCGGTGGACGCCGGCGCGTCCTTCCTCGTCGCCCCCGACACCCGCGACGAGGTCGCCGAGGTGGCCCGAGCCCAGGGCCTCGGCTACTACCCGGGCGCCCTCACCCCGAACGAGGTGGCCCGCGCCTGGGACCTCGGCGCCACCGCCGTGAAGATCTTCCCGGCGAACGCGTTCGGGCCGCGCTACCTGCGCGACCTCGCCGAGCCGTTCCGGGACGTCCGGCTGCTGCCGACGGGCGGCATCGGCCCGGACACCGCCGCCGGCTACATCGCCGCCGGGGCGATCGCGGTCGGCGCCGGGGGCTCCCTCATCGGCGACGCCCTCGACGGCGGCTCCCTCACCGCCCTGTCCGACCGGGCGCGGGCGCTGCTCGCCGCGGCGGCCCCGCGGGAGCGCGCCCCGCGGGAGGCCGTCCGATGAGCCTCGACCTCGTCACGTTCGGCGAGACCATGGCGCGGCTGGAGAACCCCGCCGTCGGGCCGATGCGGCACGCCCGCTCGCTCGACCTCGGCATCGGCGGCGCCGAGTCGAACACGGCGATCGGGCTGTCGCGGCTCGGCGGCAGCGCGGCCTGGTTCGGCCGCGTCGGCGACGACGAGTTCGGCCGGCTGATCACCACGGTGCTCGCCGGGGAGGGCGTCCGGCTCGGCCACACGGTGGTGGACGGCACCGCGCCCACCGCGCTGCTGTTCAAGGAGCGCCGCTCGGGCACGCTCACCCGCGTCCAGTACTACCGTACGGGCAGCGCGGGCTCCCGCCTGCGCCCGTCCGACGTCCCGCACGACCTGATCCGGACCGCGCGCGTCCTGCACGTCACCGGCATCACCGCCGCGATCAGCGACACCGCCCGCCAGGCGCTGGACGACGCCGTCGAGACCGCGCGGGACGCGGGCGTCCCCGTCTCTCTCGACCTCAACTACCGGTCGGCGCTGTGGACGCCCTCCGAGGCCGGCGCATGCCTGCACACCCTGGTCAAGCGCGCCGACCTGGTGTTCGCGACCGAGCAGGAGGCCCGCCTCGTCGTGCCCGGCGACGACCCGGGCGCGCTCGCCACCGCTCTGGCCGCGCTGGGCCCCCGCGACGTCCTCGTCAAGCGGGGCGCCGCCGGGGTGGTCGCGTTCTGCGAGGGCCGGCTGCACGTCCGGCCCGCCCACCGGGTCCCCGTCGTGGACCCGGTCGGCGCCGGGGACGCGTTCGCCGCCGGCTACCTCGCCGAGTTCGTCCGCGGCCTGCCCGTCGCCGCCCGCCTGGCCACGGCCACGGCCACGGGCGCCTACGCCGTCACCGTCCGCGGCGACTGGGAGGGCCTGCCCGGCCGCGCCGATCTGGAACTCTTGAGAACCACGGAAAACGACGTCACCCGATGACCGGCGTCACCAGATGAGGAGACAGACATGAGCAAGCGCGAACTTCGCAGCGCGGACTCCGCCCCGCCCGTCGGCACCTACTCGCAGGGGCTCGTGGTCGGCGACTTCGTGTACACGTCCGGCATGGGGCCGTTGGACCCGAAGACCGGCGAGATCGTCGGCACGGACGTCGCCGCACAGACCCGGCAGACCCTCGCCAACCTGGCCGCGATCCTGCGCGAGCACGGGCTCGGGCTGGACGACGTGGTGAAGTCGACCGTCCACCTCCAGGACCTCCACCGCGACTTCGCCGCCTACGACGAGGTCTACCGGGAGCACTTCACCAAGCCCTACCCGGTGCGCACCACCGTGGGCTCGGAGCTGATGAACATCCTCGTCGAGATCGACTTCGTCGCCTACAAGAAGAGCTGACGGACTCGTCCCTCTTCGCCAGGGGAGGAGGAACTGCGAGGATGGTCGCATGAACGCGTGGATCACCGTCGTCACGTACGAGAACGTCCGGGGCTGCCCGGGCCCCGCGGCCGCGCTGCGGGGTTGACTGCGTGACCGCGGCATCGACTGGATGCCCTTCCAGGACGACGAGGTCACGATAGGGCTCGCCTGCGGGCGCGACGACGACGGGCGCGCACGCGGCTGGTACAGCGTCCAGGTGCGGGCCGAGGCCCTCCGGCACCTCGGTCTGCATCCCGACCAGCCGACGTCCCGGGTCACCGGTCCCTCGCCCCCGGCGTGGTGGCACGCCGCCGCGGAGCGCGGGGCGCGCTCGCGGTGACTCGGTCGTCCGCGGCCGAGAGGCGGCGGGCGAACATCGGGATGATGATCGCCGCGGCCAGGACGTGCGCGGCGCACAGCATCACCTTCGTCGAGGTCGCCGTGGCCCCCGCGGCGACGGGCGTCGTGAACGACAGCACCGTCAGCGCGACCGCCGCCCACACGAACGTCCGGGACGGCCTCCCGGCGAACCGCGCGAGGAGCATCGCGAGGACCGTCCCCCAGAACGTGCAGATGACGGTCCCCATCGCGAACATGCCGACCATGATCGGCTCGGTGGCGTCGGCGCCGACGCCGCCGGCCTCCATCGGGACGCCTGCCGCGCGGGCGGCCAGGCCGAACAGTTCGGTGGCGACGGACCCGGCCAGCGCCGCGGCCGCGCCGGTCAGCCAGATCGGGCGGCCGCTGCCGGTGAACGTCTGAGCGATGTCCATGATGTGCTCCTTTCAGGGCTTCTGAAAGGAAGTCGAAGCCGCGGCGCCGGAATCGACATCATCCGCCGAATATCTCCGGCAGATCGAACGCGGCGAACACCCGGGCGTCCTGGAAGACGACGTTGCGCGCCACACCCCGCGGGGTCACGGTGAAGACCTGCAGCGTGTGCAGCCGGTACGCGCCCTCGGACCGCCGGTACGCGACAAGGGCCGGCTGCCCGTTGGCGGACGTCCGCGCCATCCGCCAGTCGGCGCCCGCCATCGCGAACACCCGCGCCATGAACCGCCCGTAGTCGCGCCGCCCGCGGTACCAGAGCGGCACGGGCGGCATCTCCATGACGGCGTCGTCGGTCAGCAGCGCCACCAGGCCGTCGACGTCGGCCGCCTCGAACGACCTCACGTACCGGTCGAGGACCGCGGCGATCTCCGCGTCGTCCGGCTCGGCGATCTCCTCCTCCGCCGCGATGCCCGACAGGCCCGCCCGGGCGCGTTGCAGGGCGCTGTTCACCGCGGCCGGAGAGGTCTCCAGCAGTTCCGCCGTCTCGGCCGCGCCGAACTCCAGGACGTCCCGCAGAATCAGCACGGCCCGCTGCCGGGGCGGCAACACCTGCATCGCCGCCACCAGCGCCAACCGCAGGCTGCCGCGCCGCACGACCCGCGCCGCCGGGTCGTCCAGCAGCGCGTCCGGGAACGGCTGCAACCACGGCACCTCCAGCGACGGGGTCAGCGGCGCGTCCGGGTCGTCGCTCGGCCCGCCGAGCCCGGACGGGAGCGGGCGCCGGGCCCGCCCCCGCAGCGCCGTCAGGCACACGTTCGTCGCGATCTTGTAGAGCCAGGTACGGACGGACGCCAGGCGCGGCTCGTAGCGGTCCCGGGCCCGCCACGCGCGCAGCATCGTCTCCTGGACGAGGTCCTCCGCCTCGTGCACCGAGCCGACCATCCGGTAGCAGTGCACCAGCAGCTCGCGCCGGTAGGAGTCGAGATCCTCGTCCACGGTGGTCCTCCGGTCAGCGGGCGGGCGCGTTGGCGTAGGCGGCGACGAGCCACCGCCCGTCCCGCCGCGACAGCACCCAGGTGGCGAGCCGCTCGCGTTCGGGCGGGAACTCCTGCTCCCCCGCCATGATGATGCCCGCCCTGCTGACGACGATCGCGGTGTCGCCGTGCACGCGGACGTCCTGCGGCTCGTCCACGCCCCGGGAGCCCTTGAGCGGCCCGGCGAACGCGGCGGCCATGTAGCCGCGCACCGCCTCGCGGCCCTGGTTGAACACACCGGGCATCACCACGGTCGCGTCCTCGACGTAGTGGTCGGCGAACGCGTCGGCGTCGCCGTCGCCCCACGCCTTGTACAGCCGCTCGAAGACTTCGCGGACGGCCGTCTCGTCGCTGTTCATCGCTTGAGTCCCTTCTCGAACCGGATCGGTCGAGGTGTGTACTGCGGGGAGCTCACCGATTCATCGCTCCGCCGCAAGAAATCTCGCGGCGGAAACGACAAGGGGCCCGGCGTGAACCGGGCCCCTCGGCCGTGATCGATGAGGGGTCGATCGCGGTCGGTCGGTGCGTCAGACCTCAGACCGTGACCGGTCCAGAGCCTTCAGCGCCGTGTGCACCAGCAGCTGGACGCCGAGCGCGATGCAGCTCTCGTCGACGTCGAAACCGCCCTGGTGCAGGTCGTACTTCGGCGTGCCGGGCCTGCGCACGCCGAAGCGTCCGAGGGCGCCCTTGGTCAGTTCGAGGTACAGGGCGAAGTCCTCCCCGCCGATGCTCTGACCGGTGGGGTTGATCTTGTCCTCGCCGAGCGCCAGACGACCGGAGTCCCGGAAGATCTGCACGCTCGTCGCCTCGTTGATCGTGGGCGGCAGGCCGATCGAGGTGATCAGCTCCGCCTGGATCCCGTAGAACTCCGCCAGATGACCGAGCAGCCTCCGCAGCTCGGCCAGGGCGAACCGCCGGTTCTGCGGGTCCAGGCAGCGGAGCGTCCCCTCGAGGAATCCCTCGGTGGGGATCGCGTTCGCCGCCGAACCCGCCTCGATGCGGCCCCAGCCCAGCACGTGGGCGGAACGCGCGTCGATCCCGCGCGACAGCACCGCCGGCAGGCCGACCTGGATGGCCCCCAAGGCCGTGATCAGGTCGGCGGTCAGGTGCGGCCGTGCGGTGTGCCCGCCCGGCCCGGTGACCTCCACCCGGATCTTGTCGTAGGAGGCCGTGATCGCCCCGGTCCGCAGACCGAGGTATCCGACCTCCTGCGCCGGATCGCAGTGCAGCGCGAAGATGCGCTCCACCCCGTCCAGACCGCCGGCGGCGATCACGTTCCGCGCGCCGCCGGGCAGCTCCTCGGCGGGCTGGAAGATCAGCCGCACCGTTCCGGGAAGCAGGCCGGCCTCGGCCAGCATCGCCAGGAAGCGCCCCGTGCCCAGCACCATGGTGGTGTGGACGTCGTGGCCGCAGTTGTGCGCGACGCCCGGCACCGTCGAGCGGTACGGGACGTCCTTGGTGTCGTGCTGCGGCAGCGCGTCGATGTCCGCGCGCAGCGCGATCATCGGACCGTCGCCCCCGCGGATGTCGCAGATGACGCCGGTACCGCCGGGCAGGACCCGCGACTCGAGGCCGATCGCGGTCAGGAACCCGACGATGGCCGTGGTCGTGCGGTGCTCCGTGAATGCGACCTCCGGGTGCGCGTGCAGGTCACGGCGGAAGCCGATCAGCTGCTGCTCGCACCGGGAGAGGTATTCGTCGACCCGGCGCCTCAGGCCGCCGAGGTCGAAACCGGACGCGCCCGCGCCCGGAGTCCAGATTTCGGACATGGCTTTCCCTTACGTGTCTTGTTTGTCGTGTGGCGTCTGATGATCGCCACGGGGAACAACGTACACGGATAGTGCGATTTTGCAACACGTGCCGACTGCGGTAAGCGGGCCTTAGGAATCGACCAAACCCGGGAAAAAGGAAAAATGGTCGGAAAGGGGAAGAAGGTAACTGTATCCCGGCGCAGAGAAGCGGGTCAGAGACGGGCTCGCTCGGCGCGCGTGAGCTTGGCGACCACGAGATCGTAGGAGTGGTCGACCAGCTCCCACACCTCCTCGGCGGGCACCGAGCCGTCGAGGACGACGGTGTTCCAGTGCCGCTTGTCGAGGTGGTAGCCGGGCGTGACCGCGGCATGGCGGGCGCGCAGCTCCTCGGCCAGGCCCGGGTCGCACTTGAGGCTGACGCTCGGCGGCGACGCGCCCAGCGGAACCAGGGCGAACATCCGCCCGGCGACCTTGAACACGGCCACGTCGTCGCCGAACGGGTAGTCCTCCACCGCGCCCGGCTTGGCCACGCACTCCGCGATCACCCGATCACGCCACGACCCGTCCGTCACCCTTCACACCCTAGAGCCCGGTCCCGGCGCGGCCCGGGTCTCAGCGGAGGTAGACGAGGCCGTCGATGCCGACCATGGGACGGCCCGAGGTGCCCGCCACGACGATCTTGATGGTGTGCCTGCCGCTGCTGCTCCAGGTGCGCGTCCACATCAGCTGGCGGTAGGCCGTGGTCGACGCCCGGGTGTCCAGCGTGCCGATCTTGGCGCCGTCCACGTAGACGTACACGGCGCCCAGGTAGGAGGCGCGCTTGAAGATGAGGCCCGCGGTGCGCCCGGTGAACGTCCAGCTCGCGCTCGCGCCCCGGTACTTGCTGTAGAGGCCGCGTCCGCCCAGGTAGGAACTGGTCGTGCTGAGACCCCAGGTGCCGGTGCGGCGCGCGGCGCCCTCGCTCTGGCCGCCGGTGTAGCGGCTCAGGCTGGAGGTGCCGGCGTTGCCCGCGGCGTCCGTGGCGGCCAGCGTCCAGGTCTGGGTCGTGGACGGCTTGGCGACCGCGGCCCACTGCGTCGTGGTGGTGGAGAACGTCTTGGCCGCAGGGGACGTGGCCTTCAGCGAGCCGAGGAGGGCGTTGTCGCCGGCCTTCCAGGTGAGCCAGACGGGCCACGCGCCGCTGTTGACCGTCGCCTTGCGCAGCGAGAGCGCCTCGGACGAGATGACGGGGCGCGTCGTGTCCGCGACGACCGTGAAGACGGGGGACGCCGAGGCCGTCCCGTCGGCGAAGGCGGCGTTCAACTGGACCGCGTGCGTCCCCGGCGCGAGGGTCACCGTGGCGGAGGCGGCGCCCGCGGCCGGTGTCGCGGCCGTCGCGCCGTCCACGCTGACGGTGTAGGTCGCGCCGTCCGCCGGCGTCCAGTTCAGGGTGGCCGTGCTCTTGGTGTAGTAACGGCCCCCGGCGGCGTTCGCGCCGGTCACGGTGGCGGCCAGGGCCGGGACGGTGATCTGCTTGGCGGCCGTCCGGACGGCGGGAAGCGCGGAGTAGAGCTGCGCGCCGGGGCACGCGGTCGCGAACCCGTCGCGGTGGCCGGAGATCGTGTTGAACTCGACCTCCTGCCCGAAGGGGTACTTCCCGCCCGTCCCGTTGGGCGCGGCCGACGTCAGCGTCGTCTTCGCCGTCGGATCGACCCCGGTCAGGCCGAGCTTCCACGCGGCGATCCTCGCGACGCCGTCCAGGGCGGCCTTGGTGGGCGCGACGCCGGGAACGTCCGGGTCGTTCGCGGCGGTGTAGGTGCCGAGGACGGCGATCCCGGTGGTGTCGGTGTTGAACCCGTAGGTGTGGGCGCCGTGGACGGGACGGTCGACGCCCCCGCCCCGTCCCTCGAAGACCGTGCCGCACTTGTCGACCAGGAAGTTGTAGCCGATGTCGTCCCAGCCCTGGCTCTGCACGTGGTACAGGAACACCGACCGGATCACCGACGCCGACTCGGTGCAGGAGTAGCCGTTGCCCGTGTCGGTGTGGTGGACGAACGCGGCCTTGACCGAGGTGTCATAGGCCGGCGGGTTCCGGACGATGGACTCGTCCGCGCCCCACCCGGCCCGCGCCACGATCGCCGGCTTCGGCGCGGTGACGGGCCCGGCGAGGGGCGTGGTCGCCGCTACGAGCTTCATCCCGGTCCCACCGGCCGGTCCCGCCGCCCGCGGCGTCGGCGCCGCCGCGGAGGCGCCCGGGTCGATCAGGTCGACGCGCAGGCCCTCCGGCAGCGTGCGGCCCTGCCCGGTCACGCGCACGTCGACACCGTTGGACGGGCCGACCCACAGCCCGTTCGTCCCGCCGCGTCCACCCTGGTCAGGGGCATCGGCCAGCTCCGGCTCCAGCGTGCGCCACCCCGACCAGCGGCCGGTCTTGGCGTCCCGCGTGCGGAGCCGGACGGTTCCCCTGAGCTCCTCGCGGGGCTTGTCCCAGGTGACGCCGACGAGGCTGAACGGCTCGGTCTCCACGGCCGGCAGCCCCTTGACCCTCTTGTCCGCGGCGGCCGCGGTGGCCATGTCCGCCAGCGGGCGGGCCTGGACCCGTCCCGGCCCCGGCCGGGTCGCGGAGGCCGTCGTCGCCGTGGAGGTCGAGGAGACCGTCCAGACCACCGTCCCCGCCACCGCCATGGCGGCGAGCGAGGTCCCGATCACTGTGCGCTTGAGCATTCTTCCCCGTTCACAAGGCCGACCCCGGTGATCATTCAGCGCCGAGATCATCCAGAACGTCACAGCTCGCCCGCGTCCGTCTGCCTGGTGCCCCCGGCAGGGTCGGCGGGAGGCAATGACCTGCCCAAACCCGTATCGAAGGGCACTTGCCGCGCCACCGGCGGGTACCTCGCACACGAGCCGCGATCGGGGGTGGAGGCGGTGCGCATCCAAGGGCCCGTCGCCCCCATGGCCGCGACCGCCCTCGACCACGTCCCGCAGGAAAGGGCCTGCTCGGGCGGCTGCCGCTACGAGCCGAAGTTCGACGGGTTCCGCTGCGTCGCGCGTGTGAGCGAGGAAGGCGACGTCCAGCTCTGGTCGCGCCGCCTCAAGCGCCTCGACGCGGCCTTCCCCGAGATCGTCTCGGCCGTCTCCGGAACCCTCCCGCCCGGCACGGTCGTGGACGGCGAGATCGTCCGCTGGGGACGCGACGGCCGCCTGGACTTCTCCGCCCTCCAGCGCCGTCACGTCACACGCCGCACCGGCTCCCCGATCACCGAGCCATGCCACTACGTCGTCTTCGACGTCCTGGAAGCCGGCGGAACCGACCACCGCTCCGCCCCCCTCGCCTCCCGCCGCACCGAGCTGGAGCGCCTCCTGAACGACCTCCCCGGCACGTCCCGCATCGTCCTCTGCCCGCAACTCCGCGACGTGGGCGAAGCCCGCCTGTGGTTCGAGATCCTCGTCGCGCAGGGCGTCGAGGGCCTGGTCGTGAAGGCCGCGGGCGACCCCTACCAGGAGGGCAAGCGCGGCTGGTGGAAGGTGAAGCACCGCACCACGACCGAGGCGATCATCGGCGGAGTGACCGGCACCCTTGAACAGCCGGAGGCCCTGCTTCTCGGCAGACCCACGACCGCCGGAACATTCCGAGTGGTCGCGCGCACCACACCACTCGACCCCCGAGCCCGCACGGCACTGACCGGCGCCCTGTCCCAGGCGGGCGCGGACCACCCCTGGCCAGAGCCCCTGCCCGCAGGCTGGGCGGGCGGCCTCCCCGCCACCAGGGATCCGATCCACTACACCCGCGTCACCCCGAACACCGTCGCGGAGATCAGCGTGGACGCCGCAGTGGAACACGGCCGCTGGCGCCACGCCGCCCGCTTCGTCCGCCTGAGACCCGAGCTGACCCCTGACGACGTCCCCCAAGACCTGAACCTGGCCTGACCCCCGAAACGCTCGACGGCCGTGCTGCCGGCCCGGTCAGGCGGTCCCGGCGGGACGGCCGAGTTCGGCGAGATGGAAGGCGATGATCTCGCGCATCCGCGCCGGGGTGGTCACGTGGGGATGGGTGGCGGCGTGGACGGCCAGGCCGTCGACAAGCGCGTGCAGCCGATCGGTCTCGTGCTCCACGGCGGGTTCGGGGACGCCCAGGGAGCGTGCGAGGGAGCGGCAGCCCTCGCGCAGGAGGTCGTACCCTTCGCCTTGCAGGGCCCGCAGCTTCGGATCCACCATCGCGCGGGCGGTGAAGGCCAGCCATACCCGGTTCTCCACGGCTCGCTCCTCGTCCATCGGCAGCAGTTCGGCCAGCACCAACTCGGCGCGGCGACGCTGGTCGGGCTCGGGGGGAAGTGCCGCCATCCGCTGCTCGATCCGCTCGATGATCGCGCGCAGGGTGAACGCCAGCAGCTCGGACTGCGTGGCGAAGTAGTGCCTCAGCGAACCCATCGACAGCCCGGCCTCGCTCGCCACGTTGCGGACCGAGGCCCGGTCCAGTCCGTCGCGCAGGATCACCCGCCACACCGCCGCCGACACGTCCCGGCGCCGTTGCTCACCGTCCACCAATCGAGGCATCCCCCATTAGTAGCACAGTCGTGCTACTATCCGCCGGAAGTAGCACAGTTGTACTAGTACGCCTCGAACGGAGACCTGCCGATGCGCCTCGACCCCCCCTTGCAACGTCCGTCCCGCACCGGCCCGCAGTCAGGCGTCGGCACGGTCCGATCGCTCTTCCGCCGTCGCGCCGTAGGGGCGGCCGTGCTGGGATGGGTGTCGGCGAACGTGCTGATCCTGGTCCTGGCTGATCGAAGGCTCCCGCTCGACCTGCACGACGCCGCGGAGCGCACCACGTCCGCCCATCTGGTGGACCTCAACCTCCGGCTCGCCGAGGTCTTCGCCGTCATGGCCTTGGTCTTCCTCCTCACCCGGCGCCGCTCCAGGCCCGACCTGGCGGCCCGCGCCCCCGAGCGCGCCACCGCGCTCCGTGAGACCTGGCTGCTCATCGCCTACGGTGCGGGCGGGCTCGCCCTCGGGTTCGCGGTGGGACGGGCGTTCGGCTGGCACCCGTTCGGCCTGCACTTGGCCGGCTCGATGAACGAGACGAACGACCACGTCACGCGGGCCGAGGCGATCACCTGGGCCGGTTACAACCTGGTGGTGTTCGCGATCGTCCCGCTGGTGTACTTCCGGCGGCGCTATTCCGCCCGGGCGCTCAACCTGGTCTCCGCCGACCGGCGCGGCGACCTCCGCCTGATCGTCGTCGTGCTCCTGGTCGAGGCGGCCGTGCAGACCGCCGCGCTGCGACCGGAGATCCTCGGCCTCGGCGCCAGGCAGCTGCTACTGGGCGCGCCGCTCACCTTCGTCCTCTACATGGCGGGCACGGTCCTGCCGACGATGGTCTTCGTCTATGCGATCCTGATGCCCCGCTTCGTCAAGCTGACCGGCTCGATCGCGACCACCGTGATCTTCGGCGGACTGGCCTACGCGGCGCTGCACGTGTGGGACTCCTGGGCGGAGTACGGCTCCCTCCGGGAGGCGGTCATCTCGATCGCCTTCCTGCTGCTCACCTACTTCGGTCCCGGCATGGTGAAGGCATGGCTGACCGTGCGCACCGGCAACGCGTGGGTGCACGTCTGGGCCTACCACGCCCTGGCGCCCCACACCCTGGTCGATACCCCGCACGTCGCGCACACCTTCCGCATCCACCGGTGACCGGGACGGGGAACTCCGATCTCCGGTCAGGTAGGCGGCCGATGAGCCCGGCCGCCGTCCTGGCGCGGATCCCTGCTCGGTGCCGGTGAGGAACGGGGACAGCCGGTGGAGGGGCAGGCGCCCGGGCTGTGGGCGGTCGGGCGGAGCCGGGCGCCGTCCGGGGACGGCGCCCGGTCCCGGCTCAGGAGACCATGTTGATCTTGTACTGCATGATCCGGTAGTTCTTCGGGTCGAACCACTGGCTGACGATGATGTGGAAGTTGCCGAACGTCGAGCCGGGGACGACGAAGCCGCCGTAGGGGCTGGCGACGAGGTTGGCCGCCTCCGCGCCGGGAGCGGACGGCAGGATCATCGTCTGCTCCAGCGTCCGGGTCAGGTCCGAGGTCGGGAGCGGGAAGACCATCGCCCGGATCGACAGCGCGTTCATGTTCAGCCAGGTGAGGACGTACTTGCCGTCCATGGCGCGGAAGCAGATCTCGCCCCACTTGCGGACGCCGAACACCGTCGTCGGAGGCGCCCCCCAACGCCAGTCGCCGTCCGCGTACCCCCACGGCTCGTAGGCGCCCGGGTCGCCGAGCCTCTCCTTGCGGACCCGGTGGAGCAGCATCCCCGAGTCCCGCTCGCGGTTGAAGACCGTCGACAGGACGTAGCACCACCCGTCGTCGGCCACCGCGTAGGTCTTCTGCTGGAACTGGCCGCCGTGCAGGTCACCCGGCCACTGGCACAGGTACTCCCAGGTCTCGCCGTTGTCGGTGGAGCGCCAGAAGTCGGTGTGGTGGGTGTCGTAGATGACGCCGCGCATGAGGTGCATGTACATGACGCCGTCCACGACGAACGCGTCGGACGGGATCGCGGTCGTGGCCTTGTCGCCGACCGGGTTGTGCGGCTCGTCGACGAGGGCCCTGGCACGGCCCCCGCCGACGCTTCCGTCGATGTGCAGGTTGTTCACGTCGCCGTTGCTGGATCGCAGGCCCACCGGGGCGCGCCAGTCGTCGGCGGGCTCGCCCGGGTTCGGCACGTGGTCGCCGTTGAAGGTGTCGCCGCAGACGAACAGCATGGTGCCGTCCGGGCACCGCACGGGGATGCCGAGGTCGGTCCAGGGCGAGGCGAACGGGCCGGTCTCGATCGGGCCGCTCAGGTTCTTGATCTTGGTCGCGAGGGTCGGGCTGGACGGGTCGCCCGGTCCGCCGGCCGTCCTCACCGTCGCCTGCCGCCCGTCCTGGCTGAATCCGACCCATCCCGCACCGACGGCCCCCGCGCCGAGGGCGACGCCGGCACCCATCCTGAGGAGCTTGCGGCGGGAGAGACCGCTGGTGGCCGTGCCCCTGTCGTCCGATGGAGGTGTCATCTGGCGATGCCTTTCAGGTCGACTCTCGTGTACTGGAAATGCCCTTGGCGCCGCAGCCCTGGCGGGGATCGGTGGATCCCGGTCGTCCGGCGACAAGTTCATAAGAACATTAGTGTCTGTTTTACCGTGGAGCGGGGGAGAGTCGCCAGGGAATCACGTTCAGTGATCCGTTTCTCCGCACCGCGGCACGCGCGCACGCCTCCAGGAGCCCGGGCGTTCCCCGGCAGGCCGGGCGTTCCCCGGCAGGCCGGGCGTTCCCCGGCCTGCCGGTGACGAGTCCTCCTGGACGGACGATGGGGATCAGGCGGTCTCGATGCGCTGGGCGAGCCAGTTCTCAAGGACCTCCAGCGCGGGGCGCCCGCTGCCGTCGACCGGGGCGGTGCCGTACATCACGTGCCGCTGCGTGCCGTAGAAGACCGCGGCGTCGAGGCCTTCCTTGACCAGGTTGCTCGGGTTGAGCCGGGTCTTCAGCAGCCCGTTGAGCGTGCCCTTGGGCAGCGGCACGCCGGCGACGTTCAGGCCGTGTTCGGTCAGATCGGTGACCTGGGGGACCAGGGAGAGGAGATCGACGCCGTAGAAGGCGTTGAGCGACTTGACCGGGTCGGCCGGGTCGATGGCCGGAGGACGCTTCGGGTCGAAGTCGTCCAGCTTGTTCTGGATGGCGCGCAGGTCGCGGGTGATCCGGACCCAGTCGACGCGGTCGAGGACGGCGAGGGCCTCCCCGACGGCGCGCTCCGGGGAGCCGGGGGGCCACATGGCCAGCAGCGCGGCGAGGGGGGTGAGGTCGACCCGGTTGGCCGTCTCGGCCAGCGGCATCAGCCGGTCCTCGATCGCGACCAGGGAACGGTAGACGCCTCGCGTGTCGCCCCGCTGGGCGTACGCGGGGACGGCCCGCGCGGCGCGCTGGATGCCGCGGTAGTCGATCCTGCTGATCCCGCCGATGACGTTGCTCGCCTGGGCCAGCAGCGCGACGGGCTGGAGCCCCTGGATGACCTTGGTGACCTTGGCCACCTGGTCGGACGGCAGCCCGGTCAGCGGCGCGGCCTTGGCGGCGGCGGCCAGTGCCGCCCGCGCCAGCGCGGCCGTGTCCCCCGCCTTCGCGGCGGCCTGCACCGCGTCGAGGTCGGTGGCGAGTCCCACCAGGTCGGTGTTGGACAGCGCCTGGAGCACCTGGCCCGCCATGTGGTTCTGCGAGCCGGGCGGGGAGTTCAGCAGCGTGTTCACCAGGACGGGGTTGGCGACCAGGCGGGTGAGCGCCTGCAGCGGGCCGACGAGTTTCGCCAGCTCGCCGGCGGTGCCGGCCGCCCCGGTGGTGTCCTTGCCGCGCGCCTGGCCGGTCAGCGTCTTCAGGCCGGTGGGGACGGCGGTGAGGTCGGCCGGCTTGCCGTTGGCGGTGCCGAGGTCGGTGGAGAGCTCGCGCTCGGCCGAGCCCTGGAGGTTGGCGAGGCCGACACGGCTCAGCACGGTGCCGAGGGTGGCGGTGAGCTCGTTCTCCTCCGGCAGGGCGCAGTACAGGTCGCCCTTGAGGCACACGTTCGCGACCCGGCCGGACAGCTCGCCGAATCCCTGCGGCCGCGGCCCGGCGAGGCCCCTGGTGCCGGGGAGCGGATCGCCGAGGTTCACCTCGCCCTTGGTCCCCCTGCCGGGGTCGGCCGCGCCTCCGCCCGCGATGTAGGAGGCGGCGGGGACCGGTCCCTGTCCCGCCCCGATCTGGGCGGCGATGTCGCCGTTGACGTCCGCGCCCTGGCTGAAGCCGAGGCCGACGAACCGGGTGCCGGGGCAGTCACGGGCGATGTCCGTCATCGCCTTGCGGGCGGCGTCGATCCCGGTCTGCTTGGAGTCGTTGTAGGTCTTGCCCTGGTCGAACGCGGTCGCGTTGTAGCCGACCCAGTACGCGGATATCCGGTCACCGAACCGTTGTTCCAGCGGTTCGGTGACGCCGCGGAGCATGCCGACGGGCGTGTCGGGGTCGGCGGCCGACGTGGTCTCCCAGGTGCCGGGCACGACGATCAGCTTGATCGGTGTGCAGGACATGGCCTCGGACGTCCGCGCCGCGTTGACCGTCCCGTCGGTGTTCAGCAGCGGCACCGCGGCGGCGGCCGCGACCGCTCCGGCCACCGCGACCGCGATGGCCGACCTGCGGTAGCGCTGCCTCATCGGCTTTCTGGCATGCAGTCCGGAGCTCATCACTGGCCCTTCAGCGCGCAGTAGGAGTCCTGGGCCGCCTTGACGACCGCAGACTCGGCCTTGCCGGGGATCATGTTGTAGCGGTTGGTGGCCACGACGGCCTGGGTCTTGCCGTCCGGGCTCGTGAACCACTGGCTGAAGTAGCCGAGCGCGGCGCCGTTGTGCGACCACGCGGTGCCGCACGGCGTCTTCGCCATGATCACGCCGAGGCCGTAGGGCTTGTCGGACGCGACCTGCTGCAACTCCCGCTGCTGCGCGGGGGGAAGCAGGCGGCCGGACGCGAGCGCGCGGGTGAAGTCGGCGAGGTCCTCCTGGGTGGACACGATGGCGCCCGCCGCACCGAGCACCTGGACGTTCGAGAACGAGATGTCCCGGATGGTGAAGTAGCCGTGCAGCCAGTTCCCGTACAGCTTGGGGTCGGCCTCGGGGAAGGTGGTGTCGGTGAGGCCGAGCGGCTTGATGATCCGGCTGCTCACCTCGGCCGCCGGGTGGTGCCCGGTCGCGGCCTGGATGATCAACCCGCCGAGGATGTAGTTGGTGTTGGCGTAGTTGAACTTGGTGCCGGGCGCCGACAGCGACTTCTTGGACGTGGCGACCTTCACCAGAGCGCGCGGATCCCACCGCTTGTGGGGGTTGATGTCGACGACGTAGGACCCCGAGATCCACAGGTCGTTGAGGTAGTCGGGGAGCCCGCTGGTGTGGTTGAGCAGCTGCCGGATCGTGATCTTGCGGCCGTCGTTGCCGTTCGCCTCGACCAGGCCGGGCAGCCACCGGTCCACGGTGTCGTTCATGGACAGCTTGCCCTCGGCCTCCAACTGCAGCAGGACCGTGGCCACGAACGCCTTGGTGTTGCTGGCGATGCGGAACTTCGCCTTCGGGTCGGCCGGCACGCGCCGGAACATGTCGCCGTAACCGGACGCGGCGTACTGGGTATTGGTGCCGCTGCGGACCATCCCGATCATGCCGGGCAGCTTCTGCTCCGCCTGGACCTTCGCCACGCGCTCCTGGAGGACGGCGCCGGCCCGCACTTCGTTACCGGTCCCGGTCTTCGCGCCGACCGAGCCGACCGTGGCCTCCCGGTCCTGCACGCCCACCGTCACCGCCGTCACGGTGGCGGCCGCCGCCACCAGCGTCGCGCCGGCGCGGACAAGGAACTTCCGACTTCGCATTCGGTCTCCCAGACAATTCGACGATCGTGTCCGCGACGCTAGTGAGACCCGTTGACATTACGATGACAAGCGAATATCGAGCCCGCCTTGCCCGTCGTATCGGCCTGGCATTCCATGGACATGCCGATAACGCGCCGAACGCTTCTGGGAATCGTTCGGCGCGTGCTGCCGGAGAAATGGACGATGAACGGCGGCTAAAGGCCGGAAGGCGTGCCTGCGACGGCGACCAGGCCCGCCCTGCCCGGGGTCTGTGACTCCTCCGCGGCGAGTTCTTGCGCGAACAGTGCGAGCAGTCCGTTCAGCCGGTACTGGTGGACGGACGGCTGCTGCACGAGGTTCGCGTCCACCAGGTTCTCGAGCGCCCGCTCGGCCCCCTGCGCGGCCCAGCCGAGGGCGGCCGCCAGCGCCCGATGGCCGGATCGCCCGTCCGGGGCCGTCCCCAGCGCGCGGAACGCTCGCCGCTCGGCGGCCGGAAGCCGGTCGTAGGAGAGCCGGAACGCCCCTTCCACGCTCCGGTCCTCCGCCGTGAGCTCGGCCAGGCGGCCCCGGGCGTCGGCCATCCGGTGCACCAGATGGCCGATCGCCCAGGACGGGCGGCTCTGGAGGCGCGCGCCCGCGATGCACAGCGCCAGAGGCAACCGGTCGCACATGGCCGCCAGCTCCCGCACGGCGACCGGCTCGGCGGCGGCGCGCTCGGCGCCCACGATCCGGGTGAGCAGCGCCTCCGCCGCCTGCCGGGTGAGTCCCCCCAGCGAGACCCGGCGGTCCACGTCCAGCCCGACCAGCCGCCGGCGGCCGGTGACCAGCACCCGGCTGCCCGCCCCCGCGGGGAGCAGCGGGCGCACCTGGTCGGCGCCGGACGCGTCGTCGAGGACCAGCAGCAGGCGCAGCCCGGCGGTCGCGCTCCGCCAGGACGCCGCGAGCTCGTCCAGGTCGCCGGACGCGTTCCCGGCGCCGACCGCCCGCAGCAGCCGCCGCAGCGCGCGTTCCGGCGGCACCGCGTCCCGCCGCTCGTCGTGCCCGTGCAGCTCGACGAACAGGCAGCCGTCCGGGTGGTCGCGGCGCAGCGCACGCGCGGCGCACACCGCGAGCGCGGTCTTGCCGGCGCCCGCCACCCCGTCCACCGCCACCACCGCGGGCCCGCCCCCGCCGGTGAGCAGCGCCAGCTCGTCCTGCCGTCCGACCAGCTCACCGACCTCCGCGGGCAGTTCGTCGGGGACGCGCCGCGCGGGCGGAACCGGCGTGCCCGCCCCCCGTCCCGCCTCGTCTCGCGGAACGAGGTCCAAGGCCGCGTCGTCACCGCGCAGAACCGCCTGATGCACCCGCCGCAGCCGCTCGCCCGGCTCCACCCCGAGATCCTCCACCAGTCGGTGGCGCAGGTGCGAGTACGCGGCCAGCGCGTCGGCCTGGCGGCCGCTCCCGTACAGCGCGCGCATGAGCAGCGAGGTCAGGGACTCGCTGTGCGGGTGCTTGGGCATCAGGGCGTGCAGCTCACCGACGGCGTCCACGAACCTGCCGAGCTGGAACTGGCATTCGATCTTCTCCTGCAGGAGGGAGAGCCTGCGCTCCTCCAGCCGCAGACGTTCCGCCTCCGCGAACGGCCCCGGAAGCCCGGCCAGCGGCTCGCCCTGGAACAGCGCGAGGGCATCGAGGCAGGCGCTCGCCGCGGCCGCCAGATCGCCGGACCTCCTGGCGGCGGCCGCCTCGTCCGCGGTCTCGTCGAGCCGCATCAGGTCGACCGCCGTCCCCCGGCTGACGAAGCGGTAGCCGCCCCGCTCCCGGGCGATCACCGACTCCTGCGCGTGCTCGCCGAGCGTGCCCAGGCAGCGGCGCAGCCGGTGGACGTACACCGGCACGATCTTGCTTCCCGAGCCCGGCGGTTCGACGCCCCAGACGCCGTCGAGCAGCTCCCGCTGGCTGACGGTCATGTCCGGGCGCAGCAGCAGGGCGGCCAGGAGGGCCTGCTGCCTGAGGGGGCCGAGGTCGAGCCGGGTCGCCCCGCGCCACGCCCGGACCGGGCCCAGCACGGTGAAGTCGAGCAGGCGGGGGGCCGGGTCCGGCGTCGTGTCCGAGGTCATCGCCATCGCCATCATCAGACCGATCTCTTCGAACTGCTGATCAAGGACGATCCGCGCGTACAGGGGAGCGCAACGGACCTTGGCATAACTTTGTAATGGGTAGGTTATTACTATGTGATGGCCCGGTGCGGCGATTGGTTCGGACCATCGGCGTGGCGATCGTCACGTCACTGTGCGGGGCGCGGCCGCCGGCCCCGGCGGGGCGCGGGCTCGGGTGCGACGGCCGCGGCCGCCTCGACGTTCAGCAGCGACTGCCCGGCGGAGTGCTCGGCGGCCGCGCGGTCGTCCCCGAGCCCCACCAGCAGATTGATCACGTGCGGGCCCAGGATGTGCAGGACGCCGCGGCCCTCCTGGCCGAACACCCCCGTGCTCTCCAGCAGCACGTAGCCGTGGATCATGCACCAGATCTGCCCGGCCACCAGGACCGGGTCGTCCCGGCGGATCCGCCCGGCGTTCATGGCGCGCCGCACCAGCCGCGGCAGCAGCGCGAAGGCGTCGTTCACCTCGGCGGCGGTCGCCGGCGTGCCCTCGGCGGTGAGGTCGTGCCCGAACGATGGAAGCGCCCCCGGCGAGGCGATCCCGAACATCAGCCGGTAGCGCTGCGGGCTGGCCATCGCGAACTCCCGGTAGGCCAGCCCCAGGACCAGCAGGTCGGTCACCGGGTCCTCGGTGTCGGGCACCTGCCGCAGGTGCCGCTCGAAGCGCGCGAACGCCTCCCGCCCGATCGCCTCGTACAGCCCGGCCATCCCGCCGAAGTGGGTGTAGACGGCCATGGTGGACGCCCCGATCTCGGCGGCGAGCCCCCGCGCGTTCAGCGCCTCGGGACCCCGTTCCTCCAGCAGCCGCATCCCGGCTTCGATCAGCTTCTCGCGGGACCCCGCCGACGTCTTGGACATGACAATGTTATAGCGCGCCCAGAAGGGTCCGCTATCACCTGAACGGCCATGTCTTTCTGTTGCGACGGTGGCGACGCCCTCCGCGGGGTCAGGCGGTACCGGGGGCCCGCTCGGTGGACATGGTCGGCACGACCTTGAGGAAGGCATCGGCGATCTCCTGGTACCCCGCCGCCGTCGCGTGGCCGTCGTCGTCGCTGCACTGGTACGTCCACGCGCAGATCCGTGCCACGGCCCGGGGGACGGTGCCGTACGGAGGGGCCGGCACCTCGGTGAGGTCGTGCCCGGCAAAGGCGCCGTTGACGTCCGCGACCCTGAACCCGGCGGCCAGGTAGACGCCGTGCTCGTAGGCGTTGAAGGTGTCGATGACCGGAATCGAGGCGAGGGCGGCGGCCCTGCCGCCCGACACCCAGGACGCCAGGCCGGGGTTGTAGTAGTTCATGGCGGCGTAGACGGGGGAGCCGCCTCCCGCCAGCCGCAGCCGCGCGGTGATCTGGGGCAGATTGACGATCAGCGAGCCCACGCCCTGGAGCGCGCAGCCCGCGTCGACGCCACCGCCGGGCAGGCACCCGTTGGTGTCGTTGGCCCCGATGTCCAGAGTCACGTACCGGACGTGGCCCGCGTGCGCCTTCAGGAAGGCTTCGGCGGCGCCCGTCTGGGAGCCGGCCGCGTACCGGCAGATGCCGCCCTTGAGCATCGTCGTGGTGGTCTCCCCGGGGCAGCCGAGCTTCACCAGTCTCAACCGGGGATTCCGCGCCTTCAACGCGGCATGGAGCCGGTCGGTGTAACCCTGATCGGTCCTCCCCGCACCGGCCTGCACGCCCACGGACAACGAGTCGCCGAGCGCCAGGTAGTACTCCGGGCCGCTCGCCGAGGCGACCGGCCCCACCAGCCCCAGCCCCGCCACGGCGGCGACCACGACGGCGATCGATCTGACCAGCCCCATCCCCGCTCCAGCGACCTCGGCACAAGCGCACCCCACCCGGCACGCACGCAACAGACGGCCAAGCTAACAAACATCGCTGTCTATTTAAAGGGCCCCGGCATCGTCGGTGCCGAGCCGGCGGGGTCGACATGAGAGCCCACCGGGGCTCCGTCCGAATGCCCGGGACGAATTCCGACACCAGGCGCATCCATTTCGACTGACGCCGGGCCCCGCGTGTCACGTCGCGCGGGCTGTCTGGCGGGTCAGCGAGCTCGGGGTGGGGCGCAGGAGCCTCGCTGGACGAGCTGGGCTCCTACGCGGTAGGTGCGGCCGTTTCGGGCGGGGGGCACGTTGCCCCGGCCGCGTTCCAGCTGCTGGAGGAGCAGGTCCATGGCGAGTTCGCCCAGTTCCCGGGCGCCGTTGTCGACGACGGTCACGGGTGGGTGCCACCAGCGCAGCCAGCTGATGTCCTCGTAGCAGACGAGGGAGAGGTCGTCGGGGACGCTGACCCCGGCGGCCACGAGGGCGGGCAGGACCCCGAAGACGGCCTCGTGGTTGGCCGCCAGCAGGGCGGTCGTCTCCGGGGCGCGGCGCAGCAGCCGGTCGGTCGCGTCGGAGCCGAACGCCGGCTCGAACGGGCCGCGCTCGACCAGCCGCTCGTCGACCTCCAGGCCGCGCTCGCGCAGGGCCTGCTCGTATCCCGCGAAGCGCTCCTGCCCGGAGTTGGTGTCCGACGGCCCGCCGATGTAGCCGATGTGGCGGTGGCCGAGGTCCAGCAGGTGCCGGGTCGCCTCGTGGGCGCCGTCGCGGTCGGCCGCGAGCACGGTCGGGGCGGCGCTCTCGGGCGCGCCGCGGATGAGGTTGACCACGGCGGTGCCGCTCGCCAGCAGGGCGTTGGAGGCGGCGGCGTTGGAACCGGTGCCGATCAGGATGAGGCCGTCCACGCCGTGCTCGCCGAGCGTCTTGAGGATGGTCTCCTCGCGGCGCGGGTCGGCGTCGGTGATGTAGAGCATCATCTGGTAGTCCTCGGCCGCGGCGCGGCGCTGGACGACCTCGGCGACGGTGTGGAACGAGGCGTTCACCAGGTTGCCGACGACGAGCCCGATCAGGTGCGACTGCCGGGACCGCAGCGAACTGGCCGCGCGGTTCGGCCGGTAGCCCAGCCGCCGGGCGGCGTCCTCGACGAGGGCGCGCGTCTCGGCGGCGATCAAGGACGAGCCGCTCAGCGCCCGGGAGGCGGTGCTGCGGGACACGCCGGCGGCGGCGGCGACGTCCTTCAGGGTGACGCTCATCGTGCTCCGCTTCTGCAATCGATCCCACTGGCGGGCCAATCATGCCACAGGACGACGGGGGAGGGCAGGGCAACAAAAAGGAAGAAGACGACTCTTGACACCCGAGTTGGCTCTGCCGCAACCTTGTGCAACCGATCCCAGCGGGATGAGCTCTACAGACTCGGGGAAAGATCTTGGATCGCGACGACGTCTCATGGCACGGCTACTGGCCGGCGGCGCCCACGCCGTTCGCCGCGGATGGCGCGCTGGACGAGGACGCCTGGCGTGCGCTGCTGCGGCTGTACCTGCGGCAGGGCGTGCACGGCGTGCTGGTCAACGGCAGCACCGGCGAGTGGTTCGGCCAGAGCCCGGCCGAGCGCCGGCGGGTCGCCGAGATCGCCGTCGCCGAGGTGGCCGGCCGGGTTCCGGTGGTCGTCGGCGTCACCGCCTACACCCCGGCCGAGGCGATCGGGCTGGCCAGGCACGCCGCCGACGCGGGGGCCGACGGCGTGCTCGCCACCCCGCCGCCCTACGTCCACCCGGGGCCGGAGGAGCTTCTCGCCTTCTTCGCCGAGGTCAGTGCGGCCACGGACCTGCCGTTCATGGTCTACAACTGGCCGCGCGGCGTCGCCGTCGACATCGGCGACCACCCGGACCTGGTCCGGCGGCTGGCGGACCTGCCCCACGTCGCCGCGATCAAGGACAGCACCGGCGACTGGCTGCGGATGCTCGCGACGGTCGAGGCGGTCGCCGACCGGGTCCGCGTCTTCGGCAGCTTCCTGCACCGCCGCGGCCTGGCCGTCCTGCTGGAGCTCGGCGGCGACGGCAACATCGACGGGGGCGGGCTCGGCGCCCCGTTCGCCGTCCCGTACTACGAAGCGGTCGCGCGCCGCGACGGCGCCGCCGCCCGCACCTGGGCGGACCGCTACACCGGCCTGTCGGGACGGCTCATCCGCCCCGACTACAGCGGCGTGTTCGGCTCGCCGATCGCGCAGCTCAAGGGGGCCATGTCCCTGCTCGGGCAGCCGGGCGGGCACGTCCGCCCCCCGCTGCGGCCGGTCACCGGCGTCGCGCTGGAGGCGATCGGCGCGGTCCTGGAGGAGTCCGGCCTGACGAAGGCCCTCGCTCGGGAGCGGGACGCGGCCGGGGCGCGGCCGTGACCACCGGCACCCGGATCACCATCGACGGGGAACCCGTGGACGCCGCCGCGGGCGCGTCCCTGACGGCCGTGTTCGTCGCCGCCGGGCGCTGGCGGCTGCGCGACAACCCGGTCAGCGGGGAGCCGCGCGGGCCGTTCTGCGGGATGGGCGTGTGCTTCGAGTGCGAGGTCACCGTCGACGGACGGCCCGGTGTGCGGGCGTGCCTGACCAGGGTCCTGCCCGGCATGGCGATCGAGACGGGGACGGTCCGATGACCGCCTCGCGCGACGTGCTGGTCGTGGGCGGCGGCCCGGCGGGGCTGTCGGCCGCGGCCCGGCTGGCCGCCGCCGGGCTCGGCGTGACCCTCGTCGACGAGCAGCCCGAGCTCGGCGGCCAGTACTACCGCCGCCCGTCGCCCGCCGTGCTGCGCGAGCACGGCGATCACCGCCCGGAGGGCGGGCGGCTGATCGCGCACGTGCGGAGCCTCGGCGTCGACTGCCTGACGGGCCACCTGGTCTGGGGAGTCGACGACGACGGACGGACGCTCCTCGCCACCGGCCCGGACGGGACCCCGGTCCGGCTGCGCGCACGCCACGTGATCGTGGCCACCGGCGCCTACGAACGGACCCACCCGTTCCCCGGCTGGCAGCTTCCCGGCGTCACGACGCCCGGGTTCGCCCAGCACCTGGCCGCCGCCGACGGCACCCCGCCGGGCAGGCGGGTGCTGGTCGCCGGGTCGGGCCCCTTCCTGCTGCCCGTCGCCTGCTCGCTGCTGGCCGCCGGCGCCGACGTGGTCGGCGTGGCGGAGGCCGGGCACCCCTACCGGCCGTCGCTGCGGGCCGCCCCGGCGCTGCGGCATCCCGCCCGGCTCCGCGAGCTGGCGGGATACGTGGCGCGCCTGGCCCGTGCGCGCGTTCCGCTCTGGCAGGGGCGCGTGGTGAACGGGGCCGCGGGCGGTGACCGCGTCACGTCGGTCACGCTCGCCGCCACCGTTGATCCGGGACGGCCGTTGCGGACGCTGGACGTCGACGCCCTCTGCGTCGGCTACGGCTTCCGGCCGCAGACCGAGCTGGCCCGCCTGCTCGGCTGCGAGATCAGCGCCGACGCCGTGACCGGCGACGCCGAACCCGTCACCGACGCCTTCGGCCGCACGAGCCGCCCCGGCGTGTACGTGGTCGGTGAGGCGGCGGGCGTCGGCGGCGTCCACCGGGCCCGCGTCCGCGGGGCGATGGCCGCCGCGCACATCCTCCTCCGAGAGGGGAGCCCCGCCGCCCCGGGCCCCCGGGAGATCGCCCGGCTCGCCGCGCAGGGCCGCGCGCTCACCCGGTTCACGGCGATGAGCGACGCCCTGTACCCGAGCCCTGCCCGGTTGCAGGAGGTGCTCGCGGCCACCCTGGACGACGACACGATCGTGTGCCGCTGCGAGGCGGTGACCGCCGCCGCCGTGCGCTCCGCCGCCGCGGAGCGGGCCGGTGGCGATCTGAACGCCGCGAAGTCCTGGTCGCGCGCCGGGATGGGGCCCTGCCAGGGCCGCTTCTGCGGGTTCGCCGTCGCCGGTCTCGTCCGCGACGCCGCGGAGGCCCCGCCCGCGGGCGGGGCGCGGTGCGGCGTACCGGTCTTCCCGGCGCGCCAGCCCGTCCGCCCCGTGCCCGTCGAGACGCTGCTCGCGCTCGGCGAGCAGGACGGGGGCGACGGATGAGCGCGCAGACCGCCGACGTGGTCGTGATCGGCGCCGGGGTGCTGGGCGGCGCGGCCGCCTTCCATCTCGCCCTGGGCGGGCACCGGGTGATCGTCCTGGACCGCGGCGCTCCGGGCCGGGAGGGATCGGGCACAACAGCGGGTAACCTGCACGTCCAGGCCGTCCACACCCGGCGGCCGGGGCAGGAGGTCCCGCTCGACAGCGCCCGGTTCCTGCCTCTCCAGCGTGCCGCGAGCGACCGGTGGAACTCGGTCGAGGCGGAGCTGGAGGCCTCGGTGGAACTGCGCCGCAGCGGCGGTTTCACCATCGCCGAGACGCCCGAGCAGCGTGCCGAGCTGATCGCCAAGCACGCGTGGGAGGAACGGGCCGGGATCCGCACCGAGGTCCTGGACGGCGACGGGGCCCGCGCCGCGCTGCCGCTGCTCGGCCCCACCGTCACCGCGGCCACCTGGTGTCCGCTGGACGGGTACGCCAACCCGCTGCTGACCACCCCCGCCTACCTGGCGGCGGCGGTGCGGCACGGAGCCCGGCTGCACCCGTTCTGCCCCGTCCGCGCCGTGGAACGTTCCGGATCGGGCTGGCGGGTCACCGCCGGGGACCTCACCGTCGAGGCCCCGCACGTGGTCGACGTGGCCGGGCCCTGGCTCGGGGAGATCGCCGCGCTGGCGGGGATCGGCCTGCGGATGACGCCCGTCGCCATCCAGATGCACGTGACCGTGCGGCTGCCCGAGACGCTGCGGTACCTCGTCCAGCACATCGGCGAGGGCCTGTCGGTCAAGCAGGTCACCGCGGGGAACCTGCTGATCGGAGGCGGCTGGCCCGCCCTGCGGCTGGACCCCGACGGCCGGAGCCCGGTCAGCCTGTCCAGCGTCCTCGGCAACGTCGCCCAGGCCGCCCGTGTCCTGCCGTTCGTGCGGGACCTGCGCCTGCTGCGGACGTGGGCCGGCCCCCTGGCCGCCACCCCGGACGAGATGCCGGTGATCGGGGAGGTGCCGGGCGCGCCCGGCTTCCTGGTCGCGGGCGGAACCTACGCCTTCACGTTCGCCCCGCTGTGGGGCGAGACCCTGCGCTGCCTGGTCGAGGGGAAGCCGGCCCCGGTCGACGTCCGCGACCTCGGGCCGGACCGGCTCCTGGAGCCCGCCGCGCCCGCCGCGCCTTATGAGGAGGCCCGATGAGAGAGGAGACAGCGGTGCCGACAACGACCACCGCGCGGCGGCCCGTGCCGCGGGAGGGGACCCTCTGGCTGACCGGCGGGCACGTCGTCGACGTGCTCGGCGGGACGGTCCGCCGCAACGCCAACGTCGCGGTCGCGGCGGGCCGGATCGAGAAGATCACCACCGAGGCGCCGGAGCCGGGCGCCCAGCGCGTCGATCTCGGCGGCCGGTACCTGCTGCCCGGCCTGATCTCGGTGCACACGCACCTGTCGGTCGTGTACCCGTTCTCCGCCACCGACGAGGCCGAGAGTCCCGGCCTGACCGCGATGCGAGCCCTGTCACGGGCGCAGGACGCGCTGCACGCGGGCGTCACGTCGATCCGCTGCGTCCACGAGCAGAACCGCGCCGACCTGCTCGTCCGCACCGGCGTCGAGCAGGGCTGGGTGGACGCGCCCCGCATCATCGGCGCGGGCCGCGCCGTCTCCACCACCGGCGGCCACGGCCACGGCTCCGCCTGCTCCTACGCCGACGGCCACGACGGCTTCCTGCGCGCGGCGCGCACGGAGCTGGCCGCGGGCGCGGACCTGATCAAGGTGTTCATCACCGGCGGCATCGCGCACGAGGGCGAGTCGTTCACCGGCGCCCAGATGACGCTGGACGAGATGCGCGGGGTGGTGCGGGCCGCGCAGGAGCACGGCACCTACGTCACCGCGCACGCGGGGTCGGGGTCGGCGATCCGGGAGGCGCTCGCCGCCGGGGTCCGCGGCTACGAGCACGCCTACGAGCTGGACGACGCCACCGCGAAGGAGATGGCCGAGCGGCGCGTCTTCCTCACCCCCACCCTGTGCGTCACCCGCTGCCCCGACTGGATGGCCGAGCACTCCTTCAGCGAGTGGCAGATCCAGCGCGCCCTGGAGGTCGGCCCCGGCCACCTCGCCAGCATCCGCCGGGCGGTCGCCGCGGGCATCGCCGACCCGCGGGACCCGGGCGCACCCGGGATCACCATGCTCGCCGGCACGGACTACCCGCCGGGCGAGCCCATCGAGGACACCGTCGTCGCCGTCCGCGAGATGGAGTTCCTCACCGAGGCCGGGCTGAGCCCGGAACAGGCGCTGCGCGCCGGCACCAGCGACGCCGCCCGGCTCGTCGGCCTGCACGGCAAGGCCGGGGCGGTCGAGGAGGGCCTGCTCGCCGACCTGATCGTCACCGACCGCGACCCGCTGTCGGACCTGTCCGCGCTGCGCCGCATCCCCTTCGTCATGCAGGGCGGACGCGTCGTCCGCGACGACCTGCCCGCCGCGCCGGCCGGACGGGCCGCCGCCGACGCCCCCGGAGGCACCCTGTGACGTCCTCGCCCCGTACCCGGCTCGCGGTCGACATCGGCGGCACGTTCGTCGACGCCATCGCCTACGACGAGGGGACCGGCGAGCTGCGGCTGCACAAGGCCCCGACCACCCCGGACGCCCCCGCGCGGGGTGTCCTGGACGCCGTCGGCGGGCTCGCCGGCCGGCTGGACGACGTCGAGGCGTTCGTGCACGGCACCACGCTCGGGCTCAACGCCATCCTGCAGCGCCGCGGCGCCGACGTCGGGATCATCACCAACGCCGGGTTCCGGGACCTGCTGGAGATCGCCCGCGCCAATGTGCCCGGCCAGCACATGTACGACTTCGCCTACGCGCCCCCGCCGCCGCTCGTCCCGCGCCGGCACCGGACGGGAGTGCCCGGCCGGATCGACGCCCAGGGCGCCGAGGTGGAGCCGCTCGACGAGGACGCCGTCCGCGAGGCGGGCCGGATCCTGGTCGAGGAGCACGGGCTGCGCTCCCTCGCCGTCTGCTTCCTGCACTCCTACGCCGAGCCCGCGCACGAGCGGCGCGCGGCGCAGATCCTGCGCGACGCCCACCCGGACGTGTCGATCTCGGTGTCGACCGACATCAGCCGGGAGTACCGGGAGTACGAGCGGACGAGCACCGCGACCCTGGACGCCTACATCCGGCCCGTCCTCAGCGACTACATCGGGGCCCTGGAGGGACGCCTCGGCGACGCCGGGCTCACCCGCCCGCTGCACATCATGCGGTCGGGCGGCGGCGCGATGACCGCCGAGCTGGCCCGCCGCGCCCCGCTGATGACGGTCCTGTCGGGTCCGGCGGGCGGCGTGGTCGGCGCCTCGTTCCTGGCCCGCGAGCTCGGCCGGGACAAGCTGATCTCCTTCGACGTCGGCGGCACCAGCGTGGACTGCTGCGTGATCGAGGACGGCTCCCCCGGCGAGGTGCACGAGGCCGCGATCGACGGCTTCCCGCTGCTCATCCCGATCTTCGACATCCGCACGGTCGGCGCGGGCGGCGGCTCCATCGCCTGGATGGACCACGGGCTGCTCAAGGTCGGGCCGCAGAGCGCCGGCGCGGTGCCCGGCCCCGTCGCCTACGGGGCCGGCGGCACCGAACCGACCGTGACCGACGCCGCGCTGGTGCTCGGCTACCTCGATCCGGCCGCGTTCCTCGGCGGCGACATGAGCATCGACGCGGACGCGGCCCGCGCCGCCGTGGCGGACAGGCTCGCCCGCCCGCTCGGCGTCGGGGTGACCGAGGCCGCCGCGAGCGTCCTGCGCGTCCTGCTCGCCCGGACGGTCGGCGCGCTCCGCGAGATCACGGTCGAGCGGGCCCTGGACCCCCGCGAGTTCGCGCTGCTGGCGTTCGGCGGCGCCGGCCCGCTGCTCGGCCCGATGCTGGCCCGCGAGATGGGCATCACCGAGACCGTCGTCCCGCAGGTCCCGGCGGCGTTCTCGGCGTTCGGGATGCTCATGTCGGACCTGGAGTACGAGTTCGCCACCACCGTGCTCAAGCCGCTCAGCGACGCCACCCTCGCCGAGCTGGAACCGGCCTTCGCCGATCTGGAGAACCAGGGCGAGGAGGTGCTGTCGCTCCAGGGCGTCAAGCCGGAGGACCGCACCCTCGTCCGCCGCCTGGACGTCCGCTACCACGGCCAGGAGCACACGCTGGCCATCGACCTGCGGCCCGGGGACGACGCCGCCGCGATCCTCGACCGGTTCCACGAGCTGCACCGCGCCCGCTACGGGCACGCCATGCCGGACGGCGGGCAGATCCTCACGCTGCGGGTACGGGCGGTCGGCGTCCTGCCGAAGCCCGGCCTGCGCAGGCTCTCCGGCAGCGGCTCCGGCACGCCCGACCCCGCCGGGAGCCGCCCCGCCTTCGACGTCGCCACCGGCGAGACCGTGCCGTTCCCCGTCTACGAGCGGCAGGCCCTCGCGCCCGGCCACGTGGTGCCGGGGCCCGCGATCGTCGAGGAGGGCACCTCCACCACCGTGATCTTCAGTGACCAGCGGCTCACCGTGGACGTCCACGGCCACCTGCTGGTGAGCAGCCCGGAGACGGCCCAGTGAGCCAGACAGGAGATGGTCCGATGAGCACGACCCGGCCCGGCGGAGAGGCGGCGGCCGCGCTGGACGGCGCGACCGTCGAGGTGATCCGCAACTACCTGGTCTCCGTCGGCGAGCAGATGCGCCGCACGCTGGTGCGGGCCGCGTTCAACCCCGTGATCTACGAGGTCCTCGACTTCGGCATCTCGATCTACGACGGGGACCTGGAGCTGATGGCCGAGGCCGCCGGGATCACCTCGTTCCTCGGCGCCAACGACCACGCGATCGTCAAGGGCGTCGAGTACGTGGGCCGGGAGAACCTCGCGCCCGGCGACGTCTACCTGCTCAACTACCCGTACTGGAGCGGCGCGCACTCCTACGACGCGATGCTGTTCGCGCCGGTGTTCCGGGAGGGCCGCGACGAGCCGTCCGCCTACCTCGCCGTCCGCGCCCACTGGATGGACCTCGGCGCGAAGGCCCCGGGCTACGTCCTCGACTCCACCGACATGCACCAGGAAGGGCTGATCTTCCCCGGCACGAGGATCGTGCACGGGGGCGAGGTCGTCCGCGACGTCGTCGAGCTGATCCGCTTCAACTCGCGGCTGCCGGACCTCACCGTCGGCGACTTCCACGCCCAACTCGCCGCCCTGCGCACCGGGGAGAACCGGCTCGCGCAGGTGTGGGACAAGTTCGGCGGCGAGGTCGTGGACCGGGCCGTCAAGCAGATCATCGAGCACGGTGAGCGCGTCGCGCGCACGGCGGTCGCCGCCCTGCCGGACGGCACCTGGACCGCCGCCGACTACTGCGACGACGACGGCATCACCGACGACCTGATCCGCATGGAGGTCAGGGTCACCATCGACGGCGACCGGATGGAGGTCGACTTCAACGGCTCGGACGGCGCCGTGCTCGGCCCGGTGAACCTTCCGATCGGGGCCACCGAGAGCCTCGCCAAGTCCACCTTCAAGGAGCTGACCACGCCGGACGAGCCGTCCAACGCCGGCCACTACCGGGCCCTGACCGTCAAGGCGGACCCGGGGAACTTCTTCCACGCCGTCTACCCGTCCGCGACCTTCACCCAGTGGAGCGGCATCGTCGCCTTCGAGCTGATCCACAAGGCGCTCGCGGGCGTCCTCGACTCGATCCCGGCCTCCTCCGGGGGCGACGAGCCCGGATTCATGGCCCTCGGCCACGACCCGCGCACCGGCGACGACTTCGTCATCAGCAACAACGAGGGCATCGGCTGGGGCGCGCGGCGGGACCACGACGGCGCCAACGCGCAGCAGCACCCGTCGCAGAGCGTGGTCCGCAACACCCCGATCGAGGTGCTGGAGCACAAGTCGACGGTCTTCCACGAGCGGCTGGAGCTGATCCCCGACTCCGGCGGCGCGGGCCGCTACCGCGGCGGCGTCGGCGTCCTGCGCGAGGTCCGCTACCTCGCCGACGGCGAGGTGCTGTCGATGAAGAAGAAGAGCAAGACGCGGCCGTGGGCGCTGCACGGCGGGCTGGAGCCCGAGCCCAGCGGGATGACGCTGTGGCCCGGAACCGACCGCGAGAAGCGGGTCGGCATGTACCGCGCCGCGATGCGGGCCGGCGACCGGTTCGTCAACCGCACCGCGGGCGGGGGCGGCCACGGCGACCCCCTCGACCGCGACCCCGCCGCCGTCGTCGCGGACGTCCTGGACGGCTACGTCACCGCCCAGGCCGCCGAGCGCGACTACGGCCTGGTCATCGCCCCCGACGGCTCCCACACCGAGACCCCGGCCCGCGCCGAACGGCGCCGGACGCAGCCCCCCGCCGATCGGCACGACACCTGACACCGTCCGCCCGGACACGTCCACGAAGGGGAGACACCAGTGCTCCACACAACTGTCACGGCCGGTGAGCCGTCGAGGACCAGGTGGTTCCCCGGTCCGCTCCGCACCCGCGGACGCGCCGGGCTGCGGCTGACGGCCGTCCTCGCGGCGGGGGCGCTCGCCGCCGCCGCGTGCGGCGGCTCCGCCGGCGGGACCTCCGCCCGCACCCAGACGCTGATCATCGCCGAGAACGAGCCGCCCGCGACGTTCGACCCCGTCCAGGCCGACAACTCCACGGTCGACGAGGTGGCCCGTCCCGCCTACGACACCCTCGTCAGGTACGACGCGAACAACAAGATCGTTCCGAGCGTGGCCACCGAGTGGAAGGTCTCCGGGGACGGCCGCTCCATCGACGTCACCCTGCGCGGGGACGTCACCTTCCACGACGGCGCGAAGCTCACCGCGGCCGACGTCCGGTACAGCCTGGACCGGATCAAGAAGCTGAAGGTGGGGGTCGCGTCGCTGCTGACGCCCTACGAGTCCACCACGGTCGCCGACGACACCCATCTGACGATCAAGCTGGCCCGGCCCTACGCCCCGATGATCCCCGCGCTGACCCGCGTGTACGTGCTCAACGCCAAGCTGGTCGGCGCGCACGAGGGCGACGACCAGGGGCAGAAGTGGCTCGCCACCGCCGACGCCGGCTCGGGCCCCTACAGGCTGACCGGCTACACCGCCAACCAGGAGGCGAAGTACACCCAGTACGCCAAGTACTGGGGCGGCTTCTCCGGCCAGGCCAAGAACGTCGTGTTCCGGTACCTGCCGCAGGCCGCGACGCAGAAGAGCTCGCTGCTGGCCGGTGACATCGACATCGCGATGGACATCGACCCCAACGACTGGAAGTCCTTCGAGGGCAACGGCGGCTACAAGGTCGACAAGGCCGACACCAACGTCCAGCTCTACGTGTTCTTCAAGATGAAGGACTCGCCGGTGTCGAGCAGGCCGCTGCGCGAGGCGATCGCGTCCGCCTACCAGTACGACCAGCACATCGGCTCGATCCTCAAGGGCGCCGGCAAGAAGGCGGTGGGCGTGCTGCCGTCCACGATGGCCTGCTTCGACTCGTCCGCCCCCCAGCCGGCGTACGACGTCGCCAAGGCGCAGGCGGCGCTGAAGTCCGCCGGGCTCTCCGGCGCCTCCCTCACGATGACCTACCTCAAGGCGACCGCCGAGATGGAACAGGCCGCCACGCTGCTCCAGTCCGACCTGGCCAAGGTCGGGATCAAGCTGAAGCTGGAGGCGATCACCTACCCCGAGCACGTGGAACGGCTGAAGAGCAACAAGACCACGCCCGACCTGGCCATGATCTACGCCTTCCCGCCCAACCCCGACCCCGACTCGGTCCTGTACCAGCTCTTCGACTCCAAGTTCATCAACAACGGGCAGAACACCGGCGGCTACGACAACCCGAAGGTCGACTCGCTGGTCGAGAAGGCCCAGGCCCTCACCGACGAGAACGAGCGCTGCGGCCTCTACAAGCAGGCGCAGCAGCTCATCGCGGCCGACGTCCCGTCGGTCAACATGTCCAACCCGCAGACCGTGACCGTCCTGCGCAAGGGCGTCGAGGGCTACGCCTACCAGGCGTCGCACCACCAGACCGTCGACGTCTACGGCGTCAAGGTCGGCTGACCCGCCCGCGCCGGGCCCCCGGCCCCCCGCGGGGGACGCCGCGGGCCCGGCGCACACCATCCATGAGATCTCCAGCGAGGGGAGGCACGGCATGGCGCGTTTCCTGCTGAGGCGGCTCGTCACCAGCGTCGTCGTGCTGTTCGGCCTGGGCGTCGTCACGTTCCTGATGACCCAGGTGCTGCCCGGCGACCCCGCGCGGGCGGCCGCCGGCCGCAACGCCACCGCCGAGCAGGTCGCCGCGGTGTCCGCGCGGCTCGGACTCGACCGGCCGATCTGGGAGCAGTTCCCGCGCTACCTCGGGAACCTCCTGCAAGGCGACCTCGGCACATCGGTGTTCACCCAGCGCCCCGTCCTGGACGACATCGCCGGCGCGCTGCCGTCGTCGATCGAGCTCGTCCTCGCCGCGATGCTGATCAACGTGGCGGTCGCGGTGCCGCTCGGCGTGTACGCCGCCTACCGCCGGGGGCGCGCCGCCGACGTCGCGGCCCGGCTCATCGTGCTGTTCGGCGCCGGCGTCCCGGTGTTCTGGCTGGGGCTGATGCTCCAGCTCGTGTTCGCCGACCGGCTCGGCCTGCTGCCGCTGACCGGGCAGCTCGGCTTCGGCCGCGAGGTGCCCGAGATCACCGGCATGACCTCGCTGGACGCGCTGCTCGCCGGGGACCCGGCCGCGTTCGGCGACGCGGCGTCCCACCTGCTGCTGCCCGCCGTCACGCTCGCGGCCGCGTTCGTCGCGGTGGTCGCGCGCACCGTCCGCTCCTCCATGATCAGCGTGCTGGACTCGGACTACATCACGCTGGCCCGCGCGACCGGGGCCTCCGAGCGCCGGGTGGTGATCCGGCACGGCCTGCGCAACGCGCTCGTCCCGGTCAGCACCATCCTCGGCATGCAGCTCGGCTGGATGCTCGGCTCCACGGTGCTGGTCGAGTCGGTGTTCGGGCGCAAGGGGATCGGCGCCTACGCGGTCAACGCCGTCCTGCAGAACGACCTGTACGCGGTGATCGGCAGCGTGCTCGTGATCGGAGTGGTGTTCGTGCTGGCCAACATCGTCGTCGACCTCGTCCAGCTCTGGCTCAACCCGCGCCTGCGCCAACCCGCGCGGGCGCGCCCGTCGGCCGTCCCCGGTGGAGAACCGCTGGAGAAGGGCGCCATGGAAGGGGCGGCACTGTGAAGACCGCCGCCGTCCCCGCGACGAAGCAGGATTCCGCGGCCCCCGGACGCGGCAGGTCCGTCCTGCGCCGGAGGCGCGCAGGGTCGGGACGCATGTCCATCGTGGACCGGGCCGCCCTGGCGGTCGCGGCGCTGATGGTCCTCATCGCGTTGGTCGGCCCCTTCCTGGCGCCCCACGACCCCTACGCGGTCGACCTCGCGCAGGCGCTGCACGCCCCCTCGGGCGCGCACTGGTTCGGCACCGACGCCAACGGCCGCGACGTCTTCAGCCGCGTCCTGTACGGCGCGCGGGTGTCGCTCCTGGCGACCGTGATCGTGATCGCCGTCGCCACGCTGATCGGCACGCTGATCGGCACGCTCGCCGCACTCGGCGGGCGGGTCGTCGACGAGGTCCTCATGCGGATCTGCGACATCGGCCTGTCCCTCCCGGCGATCATCCTGGCGCTCGGGCTGGCCGCCGCGCTCGGCCCCGGCCTGCGCTCCGCCGTGATCGCCCTCTGCCTCACCTGGTGGCCCGGGTACGCCCGCCTCGTCCGCACCCTGGTGCGCGACGTCCGGGACGCCGAGTACGTCGAGGCGGCCCGCACGCTGGGCGTCTCCACGCCGCGGCTGGTGTTCCGGCACGTCCTGCCGAACTCCCTCGACACCCTCTACGTGCAGACGACCCTGGACGTCTCGGCGGTCATGCTCGTCATCTCCGGCCTGTCGTTCGTCGGGGTCGGCGCCCAGGTCCCCTCGGCCGAATGGGGCGCGACGATCGCCGGAGCCGCCGGGAACCTGACCAACGGCTGGTGGGCCGTCGCCCTCCCCGGCCTCGCGATCATGCTGACGGCGATCTCCTTCAACCTCGTGGGCGACTGGCTGCGCGTCCGCAACGACCCGACTCTCCGCGGGAGGCGGCCATGAAGCCACTGCTGGCACTGCGGGACCTGCGCGCCGCCTTCCCCGGGCCGGACGGGCCCGTCGAGGTCCTGCGCGGAGTGGACCTGGACATCGCGGCGGGCGAGAAGGTCGCGCTGGTCGGCGAGTCGGGCTCCGGCAAGTCGGTCACGGCGCGGGCCGTCCTGCGCCTGGACCACGACGCCGACCTCACGGGCCGCGCCACCCTGGACGGCGCCGACCTGCTCGCCCTGTCCGAACGGGAGATGCGCGACGTCCGGGGCGCCCGGATCGGGCTGGTCTTCCAGGACCCGCTCGCCTCCCTCAACCCGGTGATGACGATCGGCTGGCAGATCACGCAGCCGCTCCTCATCCGGGGCGTCCGCAAGAAGGAGGCCCGGCGGCGCGGCATCGACCTGCTCGGCCGGCTCGGCGTCCGCGACGCCGCCCGCCGCTTCGACGACTACCCGCACCAGTTCTCCGGCGGCATGCGCCAGCGCGTCGTCATCGCCATCGCGGTGATCGCCGAACCCGCGCTGCTCATCGCGGACGAACCGACGACCGCGCTCGACGTCCGGGTGCAGGCGCAGGTCCTGACCCTGCTGCGGGAACTCGCCGACGAACGCTCCATGGCCGTACTGCTCATCACCCACGACCTCGGCATCGTGGCGGGCTTCGCCGACCGCGTCGTGGTCATGCGGCACGGCGCGCCCGTCGAGGAGGGCCCGGTCGACGAGATCTACGCCGAGCCCGAGCACCCCTACACGCGCGGACTGCTGGCCTCGGTGCCGCGCATCGACGACGACCCGTCCCGCCGGCTGAGCACCGTCGACGCCGCGGACGTCCCGGCGGCCCTGGAAGGAGGGGCCCGATGACCGCCCTCAGCGTGCGGAACCTGGTGAAGAGCTTCGGCGGACGTCCGGTGGTGAAGGACGTCTCGTTCGACCTCGCGCCCGGCGAAGTGCTCGGCCTCGTCGGGGAGTCGGGTTCCGGCAAGTCCACGGTGGCCCGCTGCGTCGCCCGGCTGACCAGGCCGGACTCCGGCCAGGTCCTGCTCGGGGGCCGCGACGTGCTCGGCGCGTCCCACCGCGAGATGCGCGCGCTCCGCCGGGACGTCCAGATGGTCTTCCAGGACCCCTACTCGTCCCTCAACCCGCGGATGACCGCCGGCGCGCTGGTCGGGGAAGGGCTGCTCGTCCACGGCCTGGAACCGGACCCCCGGGCACGCGCCGCACGGGCCGCCGCGCTGCTGGAGACCGTCGGGCTCTCCGCCGCCGACGCGGGCCGCCATCCGCGCTCCTTCTCCGGCGGCCAGCGGCAGCGCATCGCGATCGCCCGCGCCCTCGCCGTCGAACCGAAGGTGCTGATCTGCGACGAGGTCGTCTCCTCCCTCGACGTCTCCGTCCAGGCGCAGGTGCTCAACCTCTTCCGCGACCTGAGGGAACGGCTCGACCTGTCGATCCTCTTCATCGCCCACGACCTCGCCGTCGTGCACTACCTGTGCGACCGCGTCGCGGTGCTCGACCAGGGCGTCCTGGTGGAGACCGGCACCCGCGAGGAGATCTACCGCCGCCCCCGGCACCCCTACACCCGTTCGCTGCTGGACGCCGTGCCCGTCCCGGACCCGGCCGCCGAACGAGCCCGCCAGACCACCTGAGGAAGGCCCCCATGGAAACCCTGCGGATGTTCGTCAACGGACAGGCCATGTCCGGCGGCTCGCTGAACGCGGCGCTGGAGGGCGCCCACTTCCTCGGACCGGCCGAGACGGCGCCCCGCTACCGCTTCTACTCCGTCCGCGACGAGTTCCCCGGCCTCCACCCCGTCCCGTCCGGCGGCCGCGCCGTGCCCGGCGAGTTGTACGCCGTCACCTACGCGATCCTGCGGGACCACCTGCTGCCCGGCGAGCCGCCCGAACTGGAACTCGGAGCGATCGAACTCGCCGACGGCTCCGGCTCCCTGTGCATGCGCATGCGCGCCGAGTCGCTGACCCTGCCCGGAGTCGCGGACATCAGCGACGCCGGCGGCTGGCGCGCCCACCTGGCCGCCCGGTGAAGGCCGACGTGGTGGTCCGCGGCGGCACCGTGGTCGAGGCGAACTGGTCGGGCCCCGCCGACGTCGTCATCGCCGGCGGCCGCGTCACCGCGCTCGCCGCCCCCGGCACGGCGCCCCCCGCCGCGACCGTGATCGACGCGAGCGGGCACCTCGTCATGCCCGGCGGCGTCGACCCGCACTGCCACGTCGGCTTCACCTCCGGCGACTTCACCTCGCTGGACGACTACCGCCGCTGCACCACCGCGGCCGTGCACGGCGGCACCACCACGATCGTGGACTTCGCGATACCGCGCCCCGGCGAGAACCCCGCCGACGTCGCCTACGCCCAGCGCGCCAAGGCCGCCGAGGGCCTGTGCGACAGCGCACTGCACGCCTGCGTCGTCCAGTGGGACGACACCGTCCCCGACCAGCTCGCCTCGCTCGTCGCGGACGGCATGCCCACCGTCAAGATGTTCACCACCTACCGCGGCGAGACCATGGCCGACGAGGACACCGTCCTACGCACCATGAAAACGCTCGCCGCCCTGGGCGGCATGGTCGTCGTCCACTGCGAGGCCGACCACATCATCGGCGACGCCCAGCAACGCGGCGCCGACGCCGGCCGCATCGGCGCGCCCCACATGGCCGCCACCCGTCCCGGCCTCGCCGAGACCGCCTCGGTCGCCGAGATCCTCGCGATCGCCGAGTCGGTGGACGCGCCCGTCTACTTCGTCCACCAGTCCACCGCCGAGGCCGTCGAACTCGTGGCCGCCGCCCGCCGCCGCGGCGTCCGCGCGTTCAGCGAGACGGTCGCGCACCACCTCGTCCTGGACGACTCCGCCTACCGGGGCGACCACCCCGAACGCTTCGTGTGCTGCCCGCCCCTGCGTTCCGCCGACCAGGTGAGGGCACTCGGACGGCACCTGTTCACCGGCGAGGTCACCACCATCGGCAGCGACCACTGCTGCTACGACACCGCACAGAAGGAGTCGCGCAGCACCGACGTCCGCGCCATGCCCAACGGCCTCCCCGGCGTCGAGACCCGCCTCCCGGTCATCTTCTCCGACTACGTGGCCCGCCGCGGCCTGCCGGCCACGCGCTTCGTCGAACTCACCTCCGCGAACCCGGCCCGCACGAACGGCCTCTACCCCCGCAAGGGAACCCTGCTCCCCGGCGCGGACGCGGACATCGCCATCTGGGACCCGTCCGCCAAATGGCAGGTCACCGCCGCCTCCCTCCACATGGCCACCGACTACACCCCCTACGAGGGCATGACCCTCACAGGCCGCCCAAGAACGGTCCTGGTAGGAGGCCGAATCATCATCGACGACGGCACCCTCACAGACCCCACCCCCCAAGGCCGCCACCTCAAGGCCACCCCGATCTGACCAGAAGAGTCGGTGGTCAGCAGATCGCGGGCCGGGGTTCCCAGGATCACGTGGCGTTCTTGAGCGTCCCGCAGAACGTTCGCCATCGAGGGACCCCGGGCACCCCTTCACGGGTTGGGCGAAGATCACCAGCAGGCCCGTGACCATGGTCAGTGTGGTCGCCGTGTTGCAGGCGTGCAGGCGTGCAGGCTGGCGCGGCCGGGTCGGCGGGCGCTGTCGGTGAGTGCGCTGACGGTTTGGGTACGCAAGGCCCGCACGGTCGGACCGAGGGTGGTGAGGCCCGCCACGGCCAGGGCGACGACGGTCGTGAGGGCGATGGTGTCGGCGCTCGGCCCGGTGACGGCGATGTTCGGCGGGGGCTACGTGTTAACGCGCCGGCCTGGGGTTGCCGGAACCACGCCCGCCGCTCACGCGCGAAGGGTCGCGGCGAGGCGCTTGGGGGCTGAGAGCCGCCAGGCCTCGGTGACCAGTTCGTTCAGTTCGCCGGGGTCGACGGCGGCCAGCTTGATCTTCAGCCATGCGAAGCGTCCGCTGGCCCAGGACGGGGCGAAGGTGTCCGGGTCTTCGGCGACGAGGGCGACCTGCTCCTCCCGGGTGGCTTTGAGCATGACGACGCCTTCGGCCTCGTCGAGGTAGCAGAATCCCTTGTCGCGGACTCGAAAGCCGATCATGTTCCCGTAGGACTCGCGCTCGGTGACCTCCGGCAAGCCGAGCACGATCTGCAGGAACTCCTCAGGACCCATGCCTCAAGGTCTACCAGCCGGATCGGACACTTCGCCGCGCCTGCGGTCCGTGCCCGGCTCCCACTGGACGGACGCAGTCGCCACGCCGGGCGCTGCCTGTCACTGTTGCGTCCTCGGGTCCTGGGTGGGGTTGGCATACATGCGCGGACAGCCTTGAGCGATCGCGTTGGTGCGCAGTTCATAGTGCCAGGGTTCATTCCTGTAGATCTGGCACAGACCGTACTCGGCCCCTTGCTTCGACAGCCATTCCGCGGCATCGGGACGTCCGATGTCGACCGCCTTCCCTTTTACGTGCAGCGAGGTCGCCGCAGTGGCCACCCAACGAGCGGCTTCCTTTTCAGAGCCGTACTTGGAAACCGCCTCGCGAAGAAGCTGATTCTGGTACGCCGGGGAGCGCCAGCCGCTGTTGACGTAGAACTTGGTTCCGTCGTCCGCGGCTTCCGACGCGGCTTGCCGGAGGGCCGTGAGGAGACGCGGATCGAGGTTGGCCACGGCTGGAAACGCGTCGTCGAAGACGGTCACATCGTCGGGGACGACACCGTCGCTCTCGCCCACCGGACCACGAGGCACGCGACGAGGAGGGTGCTTGCCGGGCGCGGCGCGCTGCTCTTCACGAGGACCATTCGACGGTGATGCGGCAGAGGAAGGCCATGACGAAATCGAGGGAGGTGAAGAATGCGACTGGTGGCCGAGAGCTGAGACGATCAGCGCTATGGTGACCATCAGGCCGGTGCCGATGAACCAGTAGATCTTGCGGGACGACTTTCGCGTCGTTGGCGGTATTTCTGGCATGCTGCCAGTGAAGGCAGTGGGGTGTTGCCGGGACGTATGGGGTTTTCCATATGCCGACGATAATGTCCGGTTCGTAGCATCGCCCGTATGCGCGTGCCGATCGTCGAGACGAACCCGATCCGTGAGGGGCAGGACGGCGGTCCCGTTAGGGTCACGTGATGATGATCTTTGGCCCGGCCGTCGACGTTCGTCCCCTGTTCCCACGCGAACGGCAGGCCATGCTCGACCTGCTCGGCGCCCTGGGCCCCGCCGAGTGGGCCATGCCCACGGTCTGCCCCGGCTGGGACGTGCACGACGTCGTCGCCCATGTGCTCAACGACTACATGCGGCGCTTGTCCGGCAGCCGCGACGGGTACGGCGGCGCGATATTCGCCGATGACGAGACGCTTCCCGCCTATCTGGCGCGCACCAACGACGAGTTCGTCCGGGCGTCCCGCCAGCTCAGCCCCCAACTGATGATCGAACTGCTGGACCACCTGGGACCACGACTCGACGCCGTGTGGGCGACACGAGACCTCCAGGCCGCCGCCGACCTGAACGTCTCCTGGGCCTCCACCGACATCGCCAGCCCGACCTGGCTGGACATCGGCCGCGACTACACCGAGTTCTGGGTCCACCAGCAGCAGGTACGCGACGCCGTCTCCGTTCCGGGCGCCGTCGAACCCGATCTCATGGCTCCGGTGCTGGACGTCTTCGCGCGCGGCCTGCCGCACGCCCTGCGGATGCACGGCCGCCCCGAAGGCGCCACGGCTCATCTGGAGGTGCGCGGCCCGGCAGGCGGGCTGTGGGGCGTGGTCCGGCAGGACGCACGATGGCAGATCACCCAGCCCCTGGGGGAGCCGACCGCACGCGTCTCGATGGACCAGGACACCTTCTGGCGGCTGGCGACCAGAGGCATCACCGTGGAGCAGGCCCGTCAACGATCGACGACGACCGGCGACGCGGACCTCACCTCGTCCATCACGGCTCTCCTCGCGGTCGTCGCCTAGCCCGGCACCGTGGGGGTCCGTTCCTAATCAGGCGGGGTCCACCGTGAACTGCAAGATCAAACGTGCACGCGATGGTCCAGCCCACCGGACTGGACCATCGCTGTTGACGGCGTGTCAGTGCCCGGCCGCGTCGAGCAGACGGGCGGTGATCGCCGCCGGGCCGTCCTTGGTTCCGGGCTCGACGACGGTCTCCGCGCTCCCGTAGACCACCGTCACGGGCTCGTCGGACGCGTTGGCCTCTTCGATCGCGTCGTACGCGACATCGTCGAGGTGCACTTGCGAGTCAGTGGGCACGTCGATTCGTTTCGGCATATGCCTTCCATCCCTCCATCTGGTTTTCAGTGGCGCCCTTGCCGATGTGCCGGGCGCGCTTCGGGGTCGACCGTCCGAGCCGGGCGGGCGGACGCAAGGGGACTCACGAGACGGTGCCGCCGCAGCCGGCCAGCGCTGAAGCGAGCGGCCACCGGCGGCCTGTCGAGGTCGACTGCCTTCGGAGGCGGAAGAAGCAGGTGTCCGACTTCGCGTGGCCTGAGCGTGTTCCACCTGCAAGGGCCGTTGTTTCTCGGTCGCCTGATGATCATCTAAGCGTCTGCGAAATGCGTTCGCCATGCCTGGACGGTCTGAGGCAGCATGGGAGAGCGGCGGGCGCGGAGGGCGGGTGGCGGTGCTGAAAATACGGGGTGGTTCCAGGGGCGTACAGTCGGCCCGGCAGCGAGCGGTTCTGCTGGCCCTGCGCCATTACCGCGGTGTACTGCGCCGCCAGTGGCGTATCTCGCTTCCGGCGATGGCTTTACCGGCGCTCGGGAATACCTGCCTGTTCTACCTGACCCCGCTGCTGGTCGCCGCCCTGGTAGGGCACCTGGCCGAAGGCGGGGAAAGCGATCTCGCCGCTCTCCTGCCCTACGTTCTCGGGTTCGCCGGGATGCTGCTGGCGGGCGAGGCGCTGTGGCGAGTGGGACTGCACTTCCTCAACCGGTTGAACGGCCGCGGCATCGAATATCTCGGCATCGCCGGCATGGACGAGTTGCTCGCCAAAGACACCGCGTTCTTCCATGACAACTTCGCCGGTTCACTGACCAAACGGATACTGAGCTACTCCGGCGGCTTCGAAAACTTCGCCGACACTCTCACCTTCTCGGTCGTGGCCAACGTGATCCCGTTGTCCTTCGCATCGGTGATCCTGTGGCGGTACCACCCGCTCCTGGTCGTCGTCCTCGTGGGGCTGATCGTCGTCACCGGCTTCCTCGTCACCCCGTTCATCCGCCGCAGGCAGGTGCTGGTGGACCGGCGCGAGGCGGCCAAGGTGCGAGTGTCGGGCCACGTCGCCGACGTGCTGACCAACATGGAGACGGTCCGCGCGTTCGCGGCCGAGGAGCGGGAGGCCGCCGAGTTCCGTGGCCGGGTCGTCGAGCAGCACCGCCTGTCCCTGCGCTCCTGGGACTACGCCAACCTGCGGGTCGACACGATCGTCGCTCCGATGTCGATCCTCACCAGCGCCCTGGGTCTGCTCGTCGCGGTGGCGCTTCGCGGCGGACTCGGGGTGGAGGCCATCGTGGTGACGTTCTCCTACTACACCAACGCGACACGGATCATGTTCGAGTTCAACCAGATCTACCGGCGGATGGAGAGCACGCTCACCGAGAGCGCGCAGTTCACCGAGTTGCTCCTGATGCCGCCGACGGTCGTGGACCCGCCCGACCCGCAGCCGTTGCGTCCGGTCGACGCCTCGGTCCGCTTCGAGCGGGTGCTCTTCGCGCACGGCGACGGCCCACCCCTGTTCGAAGGGCTGGATCTGGAGATCCCCAGCGGGGCCAAGATCGGCTTGGTGGGCCGGTCCGGCGGTGGCAAGACCACCCTCTCCCGGCTGCTGCTGCGTCTCATGGACGTCGACGGCGGCCGGATCCTCATCGGCGGACAGGACATCGCGCGGCTGCGCCAGAGCGACCTGCGCAACCTGATCGCGTACGTCCCGCAGGAACCCGCGATGTTCCATCGGTCGGTGCGCGACAACATCGCCTTCGCCCGTCCGGGTGCCACCGAGACCGAGATCCTCCGAGCCGCGCGCGCGGCACACGTCACCGAGTTCGTCGAGAGCCTGCCGGAGGGGTTCGACACGCTGGTCGGCGAGCGAGGCGTCAAGCTCTCCGGAGGTCAGCGGCAGCGCGTCGCCCTGGCCCGCGCCATCCTGCGAGACACCCCGATCCTCCTCCTGGACGAGGCGACCAGCGCGCTGGACTCCGAGAGCGAACTCCTCGTCCAGGAGGCTCTGTGGCACCTGATGCGCGACCGCACCGCACTGGTCGTCGCGCACCGTCTGAGCACGGTCGTCCGCATGGACCGACTGGTCGTTCTCGACCGCGGCCGCGTCCTTGAGGAGGGCTCCCACCGGGAGCTCCTCCAGTCCGAGGGCCCTTATGCCCGCCTCTGGCACCACCAGTCCGGCGGCTTCCTCACCGAGGAGGCCGCCCCGGACACCTCGCCCACCGCCCACAACACCCAGTCGGTGACGGGCTGACGTCCAGGCCACCTCTTCGACCGGGCCGCGGCGATCATCCCGAGCCGTCAGAGCAGGTCGGCCACCGACGCATGCAAGGCGAGAAGGGCGGGGATCTGTTCGGGCGGACGTCTGCCCATGCCGCATTCGGTGGCCACGCCGAACGTCTTCACCGCCCCGCGTGCCGCCTCGATCCTCGCTGCGGCGCCTTCGAGCCCGTCCGTGGCATGCACGAGTCCAAGGAACAGGGTGGTCTCCGCCGGTAGCGACAAGGTCGCCAGCGGCGCGAAGTACGCCTCGTCGGCACGGTCGCGCGGGACGGGCATGTGCACCCAGTCCAAGCGCCGCCCGAGCCCATCGGCCACGCCCCTGGTAACGGCCGCGAGTTTGGACGTGTCGGGAGGCTCGACGAAATGCCTGTGCTCGAAGTCGCCGTAGCACAGGTGGTATCCCAGCTCGGCCTCGTCCGGTACCGCGGTGCCGAGCCGTACCAGTCGCGTCACGATCTCGGCCAGGCGGGACGGGTGGTCGGTGCCGAACCAGGCCGGATAGACCCCTTCGAAGACGGCGAACTCGACCGCGGTGTCCCACTGGACGGCCAGGTCCCCGGCCGGGATCACGGCCAGGATCTCCTCCAGCTCGGCCAGCAGCCGGGCCTCGTACGCGGCCTCGAGCTCCGCCTGATGCGCACCGACGAACGCGGCGACCACGGCGACCGGTGTCGGCAGGCTGACCTGGAACCGCACGTCCGGTGGGATGACGCCGTCCGCGCGCAGGCGCCTGAACACCTGCCAGGAGTCGAGTGCGGCCGCCGCATACCCGAGCGGCCCGAAGGTCACCGACGCCGGGTCGACGCCGGGTCGCGGCCGTACCCGCATCGTGGGCCCGTACTCCCGGCCGGGCGGCGGCACCGTCTCCAGGTCCGGGTGCGCCGCGAGCTTCGGCAACTGCCAGACGACCCAGTTGTCCCGCTCACCCGGCTCGCCGTCCGGGATACGCCGCACACGGCCGTTGAGCGTGTTCGCGACCGTGCAGAACACGGTCTCGGAATCGGCGAGCGGCACGCTGCCGCACAGGTGCACGGTCGGTTCCACGGAGGTCACTCCAGATCTACAAGTTGCATGTGGTGCGTGGTGGGGGGTGCGACGGCAGGTCCGCCGGCTCGGCCGGTTCCGGCACGGCGCCGCCGGACGTTCTGTCGCGGCGGGGAGGTCAGCGGCGCTCGGCGCCGAGGCGGATGGGGAGTGACAGCGGGCCCACGGTGAAGAAGGACGGCGAGTAGGGGATGTCGTCCGGGTCGATCGCGAGGGAGAGGCCCGGCAGCCGCCGGTACAGGGAGGTGAGCGCGAGCCTGCTTTCCAGGCGGGCCAGCGGGGCGCCGATGCAGTACCGGGGACCATGGCCGAAGCCGAGACCGTCCCTCTGCTCGCGGGTGATGTCGAACCGGTCCGCGGTGTCCCCGTACCGCTCCGGATCGAGGCCGCTCGCCTGGTACACCACACCGACCGCTCTGCCCTTGGGGATCAGCACGTCCGAGATCGTCACGTCGGTGAGCGTGAAGCGGAAGCTGGTCATCATCACCGAGTGGCGGTACCGCAGAGTCTCCTCGATCACGTCGCCCCAGCGGTCCTCGGCCATGGCCAACGCCAGCTGGTCGGGATGCTCCGACAGCGCGGTGATGGCGTGCCCCAGCAAGTGGACCGTGGTCTCGTGTCCCGCGACGAGCATCAGCCACAGAACGGCGACCAGTTCGTCGGTGGTGAGCCTGTCGTCCCGGTCACGGGACTGGACCAGGCCAGAGGTGAGGTCGTCGCCGGGGTCCAGCCTCTTGCGCTCCGCCAGTGCGTACAGGTACGCCATGAGCGCCCTCTGGGTCTCGAACGCCTCCTCTGGAGGGGTGGTGTGCGCCAGCAGAGCGGCCGTCCACCTCCGCAGCCGGGCCCGTTCCGGCTCAGGCACACCGAACAGTTCGCAGATCACCGCCATCGGCAGCGCCTCGGTGAAGGAGGGCACCAGGTCGACGCCGTCGCCGGCCGCCACCACGTCGTCCAGCAGCCGGTCGATGATCTCCTGGATCCGCGGTTCCAGCCCCTGCACCCGGCCCGGGGTGAACGCCCTGCCGACCAGGCTCCGCAGCCGCCGGTGATCGTCACCGTCCTTGGTGGACAGGTGGTCGCCCTGGACGATGGCGCGCAGCGGCCAGTCCTCGGGGATCGATCCGTCGTGCAGGGCCGGCCAGTGCTTCGGGTCGCGGGCGAAGGTCCTGTTGTCCCCGGCGAGGATCTCGCGTGCGGCTCTGTGGGTCAGTGCCAGGTAGGCCGGCACGCCGCCGGGGAACTCCACCTCGACCACGGGCGCGATCTCCCGGAGCCGGATGCAGGTGTCGAGCGGGCTCTCGTCGAGGGCGGGAAACGCGGGCAGGCTCATCGTCAACGGATTCCCCTCGGTCTCACACCCGCCGGGGCCTCTTCTGCCGGGGGCTGGGCCCGAGTATCGCCGGGGGCGGACCCACCGGCCACGTCCGCAGACGGATCCTGCCCCGAACCAGAAGTAGGACGTCACGAAAACAGAGGACCGGCGGGCCGACGAGGGGGGAACACTTGACAGCGACCGCGCGGAGACGTTGGGTTACCGGGCGATGTGCGGGCTCACAGCGGAGGTAGGCCCCATGCTGTACCACTCCTGGACCACCGACGACACCGACGCCTGGCGCGATCTCAGCAACAGCATCCTGCCGATGGACCACCGCTTCCGGAATCCGGGGAGCTGGCGTGCGGACCTCACCGCCCAGGAAAGCGGCAGCTACAGGCTGATGCACTGGGACCAGCGCGGGGACCGGATCGCCGCCAGGACACCGTCGCACGTCCGCAGAGTCCCAGGCGACGAGCACTACTGGATCGTCGTTCCGCAACACGGCGTCTACACCGTCAGGCACGGCCAAGACGAAACACGGACCCCGCCGGGGCACGCCTCAGTGATGGGCATGGACGAATCCTGCTGGCTCACCGTCCCGCAGTCCGCGGCATACGCCTTCCAGGTCCCGCGCCCCGAACTCGACAACCACATCGGCTCGCCCACACCACTGCGTCTCGTCCTCGACCTGAACACCGGTCTCGGCCGCATCCTCAGCAACCTGCTGGGAAGCACCCATGCCGAACAGGACGATCTCTCCGACCACGAGTTCCACGCGGTATGCGATCGGATCACCGAACTGTTCTGCATGATCGCTCTCAGGGACACGCGACCGCCGGACGCCCACCTCACCGACGTCGCCCGACTCGTCCGCGAGTACGTACGGCGGCATCTCGGCACCGGCAAGGTCCCGCTCGCAGCCGTGGCCGACGCGCTCGGCTGGTCGCCACGCCACCTTCGCAACGCCCTTCACCAAACCGGCACCACCTACCGCGACCTGCGCCATGAGGAAACGCTGCGAGACGCCCGGGACGTCCTCCAGGACCCGGCCCGCAGCGACCTCAGCATCAGTGACATCGCCTCCCGCGCCGGCCTCACCTCCACCTGGTTCTCCTCAGCCTTCAAAAGCCGCTACGGCGAAACCCCCAGAGAATTCCGCCGCCGCAGACTCGCCGAAATCCCCACCGGGGAAAAGCTCGGCGATGCCCAGGGCGCCGAGGGCAACGACCACTGACCAAGAGCGCACCCATCACAGCCGTGAGCTTCAGCGCCCGGTCACCAGCCTCTCGGCCGGCGACCCTGCATATTGTGGACGCGTGGCCTTCGAGGAACGGTTGGAAGCGCATCGGGTCGACCTGACCGGCCATTGCTACCGCATGCTCGCCTGCGCCGCCGAGGCTGAGGACGCCGTTCAGGAGACCCTGTTGCGCGCCTGGAAGAACGCCGATCGCTTCGACGAGCGCAAAGCCGGTCTGCGCACATGGCTGCACAGGATCGCCACCAACGTCTGCCTCGACATGACCCGCAGCGTCCAGCGGCGCGCGCTCGCGATGGACCTCGGCCCGTCCTCCCCCGCCGGCGCCTCCCTCGGCGCGCCGTTGGGAGCCGCCGCCTTCGTGCAACCGGTCCCCGACCGGCATGTGCTGCCCGCCGACGGCGATCCGGCCGAGCTGGCCGCCGGGCGCGAAACGATCCGGTTGGCGTTCGTCGCCGCCCTGCAAGCCCTGCCGCCGCGCCAGCGGGCCGTCCTCATCCTGCGCGAGGTGCTCTGCTGGTCGGCGGAGGAGGTGGCCGGGCTGCTCGACAGCAGCCCGGCCGCGATCAACAGTGCCCTGCAACGAGCACGTGCCACCATCTCCGCACGTCGCACACCGGGCGGGAGCGGCGAGGTCGACGAGGACCTGCTCGGGCGGTACGTCGAGGCGTTCACCGCCTACGACGTCGACGGCCTGGTGTCGCTGCTCCACCAGGACGCCACCATGTCGATGCCGCCGTTCGCCTGGTGGCTCGGCGGCCGGGAGGCGATCCGGGCCGCCCTGCTGGGTGCGGCCGGCGCGTGTGCCGATGACCGGCTGGTCCGCACGGCGGCCAACGGATCGCCCGCATTCGCGCAGTACCGCGACGGGAAGGCGTTCGGCCTGACCATCATCGACTTCCGCGACGGACTGATCGCGAACACGACGACCTACCTCGACCCCTCCCTGTTCGCGTTGTTCGGACTGCCGATGACTCCGGAGCCGCCGTCCCGTATGTAGTGCATGACCGACATCGTTCACATGTGGCATGACCAGCGCGGCGAGGGCGACCCGGTGGTGCTCCTGCACGGCGGGCTGACCGACGGCCGCTGCTTCACCGGCAACCTCGACGGCCTCGCCGACACGTTCACGATCTACCTGCCCGACCGCCGCGGCCACGGCCGCACGCCCGACGCCCCCGGCCCGATCACCATGGAGCTCATGGCGCAGGACACGATCGCGTTCTTGGAGCAGGTGGTCGGCGGTCCGGCCCGGCTCGTGGGCTACAGCGCCGGCGGGACGGTAGCGCTCTGGGTGGCGATGCGTCGCCCTGACCTGGTCGAGCGCCTGGTCCTCATCAGTGCGGCCTACGACCTGGACGGACTGATCTTCAAGCCGTCCGCGGACGGCGAGATGCCCGCCGCGCTCGCTGACGCCTACGCCGAGGTGTCGCCCGACGGCCGTGACCACTTCGCGGTCGTCATCGGCAAGATCGCGCACGCGGCGGCAACCGAGCCGAGCCTGGACCCCACCGAGCTGCGCGCGGTGACACCCCGGACCCTCGTCCTGGCCGGCGACGACGATCTGGTCACGCTCGACCACACGGTGGCGCTCTACCGGGCGCTGCCCACCGCCGAACTGGCCGTGCTGCCCAACGCCAGCCACCTGCTGCTGATGGAGCACGCCGAAGCGGTGCGCGCCATGGTCCTGGCGTTCCTCACCACCGACGCGGCCCCGACGTACATGCCCATCGCACGCGCCCACCGAGGCACCCCCGAAGCGGGGTAGCTACGAGATCAAGGAAACCTACTGGTCAGGATCGGGTGATGCGCCTTCCCATGGCGTCGTAGGACACATGTCTCGCCACCAACCAGACCGGTCAGCCGCAAGCCCTCCACATGGAGCCTCGCCCGGTCCGAAGCCGTGACACCTCCGAGCCCCGAGCCCCGCCCCAGCAGAACCACCCGGGATGGATCATTCGGTCAGGGACCGTAGGTACGCCATGACGGCCTTGCCGCGCGGGGAGAGGCGGTATCCGGTCTCCAGGCTTTCGGTGAGGCCGAGGGCTTTGAGACGGCGGACGTCGGCCTTGAAGGGGAGTTTGTCGCGGTCCAGGTGTTCGGCCAGGTCCAGGGCGCGCAGGCCGGGGTGTTCCTCGATGACGCGAAGGACCTCGCGAGTCCAGGGGCCGCGGCGGCTGCGGGTGTCGATGGCGTCCAGGGAGGCTTTGAGGTCGGCCAGTTCCTGATCGGTCAGGTCGGCGTTCCCGGCCAGTTCCGATCGGGGGTCGGGGCCGCCCAGATGGAGCATGACGCGGTGGTATCCGCCCTCCTTGGTGCTCTTGGACAGCGCGGTGAGCAGCGCCGCGCGGTCGTCGAAGCCCGAACGCAGCGCGTCCTCCTCGGTGATCTCCTCGGGGGTGACGGCCGTGACCGAGTCGATGACGATGATCCCCGCCCAGGTGCGCTGGGTGCTCCCCGCGCGGACCCGGGGCTCGGCCCACACCCGGAACACCCGGTCGATCCGCCCACCCGCGATCCCCTCAAGAACCTCCCGCCTGAACAGCATCGTTCCCCCCGGGGTGATACGCCTCTCCTCCTGCAATCTTCGTCGGAAGCACCTCAGAAGGCCACCTGCCCGGCCCCGCGGCCGGAGGTTACCGAGGCGGTGCCGCGGGCCGGCGGGCGAACAGGATCGCACCCGGCTTCGGCTCGTCCGGATTCAGTAGATGCTGCGCCTCCACGGTAAAGCCCGCCTCGCGGAGCCAGTCGGCCACGCGGGACGGTTGGCGGTGGTGCACATGCGCCTGCACTGCCCGGTCGCCGTCACCGGTCGTCTCGATCTTCGTCTCGTCACCGACGTGGAATCCCACGGCCAGCACCCCACCCGGCCGTAGCACCCGGTGGAACTGTCCGAGCACGCCCGGCACCGCCTCGTCCGGGATGTAGATCAGCGACCACCACGCGAGCACACCGGCGAGAGAGTCGTCGGCGAGTTCCAGGTCGGTCATCGAACCGACCTCGAACCGCGCGTCGGGGTGCTCGCGGCGGGCGTTCTCGATCATCGCGGGTGACAGGTCGATGCCGAACGCGTCCGCGCCCAGCTCCCGCAGCAGGGCGGTGGTGTGCCCCGGCCCGCAGCCCACGTCGGCGACGGGCCCACCGCCGATCGCGCGGACCAGGTCGGCGAACAGCACAACCCCCGCGCGGACGTGCAGCAGCCTGTCGAGCAGGTCACGGGTCTCGTCGGCGTAGCTGGCCGCGAGGGCGTCGTAGGAGTTCCGGGTATCGGTCAACCAGGTCATCAAAGGACCGTAGCCCCTCCAACCGACCGTTCGCAGGGCGCGCGCCTCCTCGACCGCCGAACCGCCTCGTTTCGGCGGCGCGCAGGGCCGCGCGGCTCAGCAGGAGGACGGGCCCGTCCGGGTCCTTGCCGTCCCGCACCGCCACCACCCCGGTCGCGCCCGCCAGTTCGACGACGTCCCCACCACTGTGGCTACGCGGATGTCGATGAGGTCGCGGCAGAGCCGGAACAACTCCGAGACCGTCTGTACGTCGCCCAGGTGCGCGGCCGCGGCGATATGGGCGAACGCGGGCCGCTCCAGCGCGGGCGTCTGGAGGTGGTCGCCGGGTCCTCGAACAGCAGGACGCCTTCGGCGTGTCGATCCGGGCCCGGAATCGCTCTTCTGGAGGGGCGTTTCTCTCCCCAATAACCGGTTTCCGGGTGGCGCGGGCGCAGGTCGGCGGGGTGTCGGGAAACCACCGGCGATCGGAGTCCCGGGATCGGGCCTGCGAAGATCAGCCGAGCGTGAACGTCCTGGCTCGGATACGGCGCCGGCTGAGAGGGTGGGCCTCATGGAAGACTTGCGGGACGCCGAGCGCCGACTTCAGACCGCGCAGCTCGCTGGAGACGTCGAGGCGCTGGATCGGCTGCTGGACGATCGGCTGATCTTCACCTTCGGTGCGAACGTTCAGACCAAGGCGGACGACCTGGAGGTGCACCGCACTCGGGCGCAGGTGGTGACGAGGGTGGCTGAGGAGGAGTTGACCGTGCTCGCCGATGGGCGCACCGGGGTGACGTGGTTTCTCGGCACCATCGAAGGGACCGTCTCCGGGGCGCCGTTCGCGGCCAGGATGCGCTACACCCGTACTTGGCTACACGACGAGACGCACGGCTGGCGAATCATCGCCGTGCACGCCAGCACGACCGATTGACATAGCCGACACGTTGTAGGGCGAACCACCGCACAACGGTAGACGGCGCTAAGAAGCTGCTTTCGAACCACGCGGCGGTAGCCGTCGGAGATGAACTGCAAAAGGTGCAGGGTCTTGAAGATTCGCCCGTAGTGGGCGAACGCGTCCCCCAGGCCGGTGGGGCGGCCGTCGCGGGACAGCATCCGGATCAGGTCGTAGGCGCCCACCTTCCCGGAGGTGAGGGACCCGGCGACGCGGAGCATGTCGTCCCAGTACGCGCGAATGCGGTCGAGGTGGACGGTGTGCCGGGAGCATGTGGTCACCGCAACCGGCGCGGTCAACACGCAGGGTAACCACAGCCGGTCCGGTCAGCGCCCGCATCGTCCGGGGACGAAAGCACTCCGCCGACCTCCCGTGCACACCAGGCCAGGAGAAACGGACATCTGGAACGCGACAGGGACTTCGTTCAAGATCGTAATCTTGGACGAAGTCCCTGGTCAGAGTGGCGGAGGATCGGGGATTTGAACCCCGGATGGGCTTGCACCCAAACCGCATTAGCAGTTCCTTTTAAGGCGTGCTATGGAATGATTCGCGGTCCAGGCAAATCCGCATCTCCACAGGTCAGCGTCCATCAGGCGCACTCTCATCCACCGTGATTCATTACAGTTCGTGCGCACCGTGTGCTCACCAACCGTCAACGGTGTCCAGGGTGGCCCCCAACATATGGGCACTCACTGTAATCGCCAGTGCAGTTCCTGTCACCGATCGAGATCTGATCCACCGCGGGAGGTCCGGGAGAGTGTCGGCTCGGCGGCATGTGCGTGTGTTGCTCCGCCGCCCGATGAAAGCCCGAGGTTAGGTCGGTGTGGCGACCCTGATCGCAGCTTCGTACAGTGCCGGCAGCGCGGACGAGCCGCCTTCACGGGCGATGCGGGTCATCGCGGCGTGCATGCGTTTGTGTACTTCGGGAGGCGTTGTTTGGGCCAACTCCGGAAGCCAGCGGGGCAGCGGCCGCACGCAGTCGACGCAGGCGGCGACCGCGAGCCGGGCCATCTGCCGGTCGTTCGCCAGCAGTTCCTCGATCAGCGACTCCAATTCCCCCTCCGTGGACTCGGCCACGGAGTCGACGATGGCTCGGTGCCAGGCTTGCGCGGCATCACGCCGCCAGCGCGTTCCGACCGGTTGCAGGCGATGGTTGCGGCGGGCGACCTCGAGTACCAGTTCCCTGAGAGTGCCGTGGTCGGAGAGCCTGTCAGGAAGCCTTGCCGCTTCGGCGAGGCAGCGCGTGAAAGCGTCGAGGTCTGCCGCCCAGGAACAAAGGTCGAGGATCGGTTTCCGGGACAATCTCCTGTACGCGACCCTCGTGTCTATGGCCGCCGTCATCGCCACCACGGCCAGTGCGGACGACTGCGCCTTCCTTCTCCTCCTGCCTCCCGTGTCGCTCATCCTCGGCTGGACCTACCTGGTGAACGACGAGAAGATCTCGGCCATCGGCCGCTACGTCCGCGCGGATCTCGGGCCTCGCCTGTCCGCCCTGACCGGCGAGGACCCCCAGGCGTTCGGCTGGGAGACCGCCCACCGCTCCGACCGACGCCGCGTCACCCGCAAGTACGGGCAGTTGATGATCGACCTTCTCACTTTCTGCCTGATCCCGGCGAGTGCTCTATGCGCCTTCTGGTTCTCGGTCGGCGACGAGCCGCTGCCTGTGCTGATCTCGGTCGCCGAACTCGCAGCTCTGCTGGCCCTCGGTGTGCAGATCGTCCTGTACGCCGATCTCCAGCACTGATCGGAAAGGACTGCATGTGACTTTCGAGAGCGCAGGCACGTACGACAACGTCTACCTGTTCTTGGCCGACGCGTCCGGTTACTCCAGCATCGTCAGCGGCAATCCGCGGAATCTGGCGGCACACGCGTTCGACCGGCTGCAAAAGACAGTTGCGGCCCGGGTGAGCCTGCTCGCTGACGAGCACGGCTGCGCCAGGGCGGCTCTTTGGAGCTGGCGGGGCGACGGCGGGATCTTCGCGATCCACGACGAGCGGGAGAGCACGGCTCTCACCGTGGCGCTGGAGGCGGCCCGCGCGGTGCTGACCGAAGACCTGCCGCAGCTGCGCGAGGAACTCGCCGGAACCGGGCTGCGGGGCGTGCTGCATCTGCGGATGGCCGTCCACAAAGGTCCCATTCATGTCTCAGCAGTGGAGGATACGGGTGCCATCCATTCGCCTGACATCAACTTCGTCGCGCATCTTGAGGAGGTCACTCCCCGCGATTGCCTATCGATCTCCGAGGACGTCTATCAAGTGTCCGGCCATTTGTCCCAACTCTTCGAGCCGGTCGGCACTCATGAGGGTAAGAAGGTGTACGTCATGATGTCCGACGGCCGCGCGGGCGACGGCAAGCGCGCCTGGTTGAGGACGGCGGGGCTGAACGACAGGCTTCCGATTCATGCCTATGCACAGCGTCCAAGCCAGCGCGAGAAGGCACGACTGGTGGACGTGGCCGTCAGCGAGGTGGTCGATTTTGGTTCGGCATTGAACACGTGCGCTGGCTACCTGGTGACCACAGAACGGCCGGCGGTTTACCGCGACGCGGTCTTGGACTTCTTGCGCAGAGGCGGAGTCTACCGGTGCGTTCTCCTTAATCCGGAGAGTGATGCGACGGCCCTCTTCTCAGCGCTCCGCCAGGAGGATCTAGACACGAAGATCAAGACTTCGGTCGCAAGCTTCCGCCTGTTCAAGGAGAAGCACAGCGCGTACACCGATGGCCTACACGTCTACCAGGTAGATTATTTCCCTGGCATGGCCGCACTCTGCACTGACCTGGACGATGATGGTTTCATCCTCTACTCCCCGTACTTCTTCAATACGCGCCCCGGCAAGGGCCACATCGAGCGAGGGGACATGCCCCATTACCTGGTGACCTCGGATTCCGGCGAACTCTATGCAGACATCAGCCGCGTAATCCACGAGGCCACGGCCCCCGACAGACTGACCCGCATCCTGTAGCCACGCACCACGAAGCCCGGAAGTAACAAGCCAAGTAGAGCCGGAGTCGGCCGGGGTCGAAAGTAACCGGAGGTTGGGGGGGCGGTTGAGGACGGGATGGCCGTAGGGAATGAGGCCGGCAACGCGGTACACAGCGAGCCCGCTGGAGTCCAGGTAAGCCGCTTCGGTGAGATCCACATGAGGTGAGAGGCGCCGTCACTGAGTGGCGCGGCCACCTGCCCGCGCAGTCGAGACATCGATCGCGCCGCTCCCCGTCACGACGACCGGATCGGTGTGCTCATGATGGAGCCGACTCTCGGTCTGCCGCGAAGCACCAACGCACGGGGCGCAACGTCCGGTCATTGGCAGGAGCGGGCGTTTGACCCTGACGAGAGCCGGCTGCTGAAGGAGCTGGTCGATCGGGTGCTGCGGGACGTGGCCTCGCTCGCAGTACGCATCCGATGACACATTGCTGATCATCCACTTTGCGTCGCCCCGAATGTTTGTGGTTCGAGGCGCTCGGTGAGGCGTCGCACGGCGGCGAGCAAGGTGGCTGGTGGCTGGTCCAGGTCGAGGGTGTGCTGGCGGAGGGGCCGGTCGGCCTGCCACTCGAAAAGACTCGCCAGCGCGGGCAGGAGTTCGGGTTCCGCGTCGAGGGACACATTCTCCTCCCGCCAGCCCTCGGCGTCGAGCGCGTAGCCGAGCAAGAAGAGCAACCGGCCAATCGGCACTTTCGGTGAGATCCGAATGGTGAGGGTCTCGCCGCCGGTGCGGTCACGGCCGCGACTCCCACCTTGCCTGCGGCCCTCAGCCACCACCGTCCGGGCGGCGTCCGGGGCCGGCGCGGGAGGACGCCCGCAAGGGCCGCAGGTTGAGGTGCCAGACGGGTTGGGCCCATGGTTGTGTGAGTTTTCCGATGGGTGTTAGCCGACGCTGCGGAGTTCAGGTGGAAGAGGGGGCATCGTGCCGAAGACCGTCCAGTTGAGGATGTACACGATCAGACAAGGCCTACTTGAGGAGTGGGCGGCCAGATGGCGAGAGTCGGTGGTGCCGCTGCGGTTGAAGCTGGGATTCGGGATCGGAGGTGCCTGGCTTGATCACGAGCGCAGCCGGTTCGTGTGGGTGATCTGGTACGAGGGGGAGGAGACGTTCGAGGAGGCGAACCAGCGGTACTGGGCGTCGCCGGAGCGGGAGGCGATGGGGCTGGACCCGTCCGAGTACCTGGTCGATCGGGACGTGCGGGTGGTCGAGCAGGTCTACTGATCGGGCTCGGGGAGCAGGCGGGCGAGGCGTACTTCTTGTGCCAGGGGCGGAACACGCGGAACCCGGCCTTGGATTTCAGGGGCGTCGAGGTCGACGTCGGAGGGCCAGAGCCTGGCGGCGTCGGCGGAGGAGGCGGAGATGACGGCCTGGCTGTCCGGAGTCCAGGTGACGGAGACGACCGGGACCGATGGACACCGATGACGCCGATCTCGGCGTAGGTTCTGCCCGCCCAGAGACGGACGGTGCGGTCGTAGGACGCAGCGGCGATCATGAAGCCGTCGGGCGACCAGGCCGCGCCGGCGACGCGGGCCTCGTGGGCGTCGAGGACTGTCAGTTGCTCGCCGGTGGCGGTGTCCCAGACGCAGCGCCGCCCACTGGCGAAACAGCGCCTCATGCGCGACCTGCGTGATGGGTGTTCCCCCATACGTCGGTGACCCGCAGCCGGGCCTTCACGAACGCGGTGAGGACGCGTCGCTCGTTCTCGCTCGCGCTGCTGGGTTCAGGGAACTCAGGAATCGCGATGGTGCTCCAGCAGCCGCTGCGTATGTGCTCGGACATGCGGGGCGAGCCGGGCGTGGACGGGGTCGCGGTCGGCGGCCTGAAGGAGGATGGCCGCGACCGTGAGTTCGGCGAGCCGCCCATCGCGGGTTGCCAGGACGTCGGCGAAGGTGTCGCGGATGCGGGCTGCCAGTTCTGGGACGGGAAGGGTGTAGGCGTAGATATGGGCGGCGTCGAATCCGTGGGGGGCGGGGCCGAATCCTTCCCAGTCGAGGATGGTCAGTTCCGGACTGGTGAGGTTGGCCCAGTGCAGGTCGCCGTGGGCGAGGGTCCAGTGGTGGACGGTGGTGTCGATGCCCGCTTCGCCGAGGTAGCGAGGGATGGTGCGGTGTACGTAGTCCTGGCTGATGACGCGTGGGCGGTCGTCCGGAACCGGCGTGGCCGCGACTGTGCTCGCAGCTCGGTGCAATCGGGACCACCATGCGTCGGGCAGGGTGATGTGTTCGGTGAGGTCCGGAGTCGGGGAGCAGACGGGCGCCGTCACGTAGGTGCTGAGCTCGGCTCGGTAGGCATATCCCTCGTCAACCCAGTCGGCTGAAGCCAGCAGCCGGGGACGTGGGATCTCCATCGGAAGAGTGGCAGCGGCTTCTTGAGTGCCGGTCCACAGCTTTCCACCCTCCTTGCCGACTGGTGCTTCCAGCACTCGGAGCCAGGCGTTTCCGGAGGACGTCGTGACGGGGGCGCCGATGGTTCTTCCGCTATGGCCCCAGGTTTCGGTTGCGTCGCTGGCGGGCGCGCAGCCGAGCTGAATCGTCGCGCCGGCGAAGGCGGCGTGCATCCGTTCGCGGACGTCGAGATCGTCAGGCTCGAAGAACACGGCAGATGTCCTGGAGATGCGGGAGTTGAATGGCTGGACGCTGGAAGGCGTTGAGTGCTTCTCGCCAGTGTGCCGCAGTCGACGCCGAAAGCAGGGCTCCGGTGAGTCCAGGCGTGGAGGCCACTACCGCGAGCGTCGCGGCGACCTGTGAGGATCCGGGCCTGATGAACTCGGCCAGGTCGGAAGTGACCAGGTCGATGAGCTCGCCGCCGTTCAATGGCGCGGAGGCCCACACCTCCAGACCGGCCCCGGCGGCCTCCACCACGGGACCGGCGCCGTGGAGGGCTTGGGCAACGGGTGTGAGTTCGATGAGGTTGACGGGTAGTTGGATCGCCCGCAGATGGGTTCGGGTGCTTCCCGCTGCTCGTCGCGCTGCGGTGACGAGGTCCTGAACGGTGAAGGCGCCGCTGGTGAAGCCGCTCCAGGTGGCGATGCCGTAGCCCGCGATGTCGCCTTGGTGGGCGGCTTCCTCGAAGATCGTGAAGGCTTGGGTGATCCGCTTGAGTAGTCGGCTTCGGTCTCCATGGGCGCCGTGTTCGGGGTTGTGCAGGTACAGCAGGTCGAGTCGGCCGCGGCCCAACTCGGTGATGTTGGCGGTGATGCGATGTCGAAGGTAGGCGGGCGCTATGGAGTGGCAGGCGGCAGCCTCTTCGGAGGTGATGAGGCCCGCCTGTCGAGCGGCCCGGGCTTGGTGTCGGGTCATGTGGCCCGCCTTGGTGGAGATGCGCAGCCCGGGTCGGTCGGGTAGCAGACCGGCCAATTGAGCATGTGCGCTGCCTCGCGCGTAGACAGGCGCGGTGTCGATGACGGTGACCCCCGCCGCGATGGCGGCACGGGCGGCGGCGGTCACGTCGCGGCATCGATAGGTGCCCAGGCCGAGAACCGCCATCATGCTTCGCCTACGGCGATGATCCCGCTGCGCAACAAGTGGTCGAGTAGGTCGACGGCTTGGTCGGTGGTGACGTTCGCGACCTGGGCCAGAGTGCTGAGCCTGGCCGGCTGACCGGAGACGAGCGCCTCCAGGAGCGGGGTCGCTTGGGAGGCGAGTGTCCAGCGTTGGCCGGCGGCCTCCAAGATCAGGGACTGCTCGGTGCGGTGCAGGACGGCCCGGGGCGTCACGAGCCGGACGAGTAGATCGGGGTCGTCCTTGAGCCGCTCGTGCACCGTGTCTGGCAACGAGAAACCGCCGCGAGCCCCGGAGGCGGCATCACGCGCGGCCAAGTATGCATCGATCACCGAAGGGTCGTTGAGGCGTTCGACCAGCAGTTTGCTCATCTCATGGCACCAGACCGCCTGGGCGTCCGGGCCCGCCCGGCGCGGGAGGTCGGCGCGGACGGATGGCTGTGCACGTAGCTCGTCCACCACCCACGACAGCAGGTCGACCCCGGTGTGCGTGGCCAGCCCGCAGGTCAGGTGAAGCGAGTGCTGTCCGGTAGACGCAGCAGCGGCGTGCCACCAGCCGCGCGGGACATGCAAGGCGTCCCCGGCCTGGAGGACGAACTCGTCGATCGGGTGCTCGGGTGATGCGTCGTCGAACTCGATGTCTCGATACAGCGGAGCGGGACGGGTGGGGCCGTAGATCCGCCAGCGTTTGGCCCCCGATACCTGGAGGACGATGACGTCGTGGTCGTCCCAGTGGACGCCGAAGCCTTCTCTCGCCGTCCAGGAAGCATAGGCGTTGACCTGCACGCCCGTACGGAGATGGCGCTCGAGCGTGCTCACCATGGCACCGATCGGCGGATGCATTTCCTCGATCGCATCCAGGACCAGCGTCGCGCCGTTGCGGAGCTGCTCAGCGACGAGATGCGGCTGCGGAGCTTCCCACGGCGGCATACGCCGGTACGTCCGGCGCTGGCAGTACTCCGCCGCCGGGATGGTGGCACCATCGGCGGACAGCCGAAGACGCGGCGGCTCCAGCCGATGAGTGTCAAGGAGTTGGTTCAGTGCCGCCCAAGCCAGCAGACCGGCGAACCGCTCTCGGCCGGCGGACGATGCGGGATAGACCCGGTGGGTGCGGCCCAGGTCCTGGGCGAGGAACCGGTCCCCGCCCAGAACCTCGACGATCAAGTCGATCATGATCGTCGATCAGCCGTCGTTGAGGTCGGACTTGCCGGTGGACCCGCCATCGGACGGCTGGGTGGCGCGGCCACGCGCCGCGACGATCTTCTCCACGGCCACCACCAGGCCGCCTGCCTTGTTGCTGTCCACTGGAATCTCCCTTCCCGCTCCGCTCCGATCGGCGGAGCTGTCGGGCTTCACCTTGCGTCCCCAGGCGAGCTTGGAACAGTGAACGAAGCCGTGGATTGCACCCGTGGAACCGACCCACGGACGCGTCTCGCTGATCGCCATGGCTTGCGGCTTGCGCGCCGCTACCCTCTGACAGGGGGTCTTCGGCGAGTCAAGGACGAATAGCGACGTGACCAGGCGTAGGTACTTCGACCCCGGATCGGTCCCCGTGGGGTTCTGGTGTCGAGAAGACGTCGCGCACGCCCTCACCCGCCGTGATGTCGGTCGGTTTTTCCGGCTCTTCCTCGATCAGTTCGCCGAGTGCACACAGACTCAATTGGCCTTGCTCACCCAGCATGATCGCTCTGACATCTCCAACTGGGTGCGGGGTACTCGCCAGGGCCGCGTCTCCGACATCGAGGTGCTCACCCGTATCGCAGACGGCCTGCAACTCCCCGATCAAGCTCGGCTCCTGCTCGGCCTCGCCCCAGCCGGTTCCTTCACCTTCAGCCCGAATCCAACTGTTCCCCGGCAACGTGCGCAGTTACGTGACGCCGAAAAGCCGACGGCCACCACAGCACCCGTGCACGTGGCCATCTGCGGCAGCAGAGCCCCCGACACCGACGCTGGCGTGATCGACGCCGCTGTCCGGTGCCTGGCCCGTCTCGTCATGAGTCGTGGCTACAAGGTCAGTCACGGCCCCGTCGGCGTGGGCATCGAGGTCATGACCTACATCGCCGACCAGTACCGTCCTCCCGATATCTCCCGGGCCCTCGGGCTCTTCGGTCACCGCAACGTCATTCAGGACGCGCAGTTCGTCATCGTCCTCGGCGGCGGGACCGGGACCCAGACAGAAATCGATCTAGCTCTGTCGATGGGCAAACCGGTTATCGCGCTCCCGGCCAGCGGAGGCACCGCCCGCCGCTTCTACCACCAAGCGGCCCGCGACCATCGCCTCCGCGCCTCGCTGGACGAGGAGCGGTTCGCCGCCCTCAACGCTTGCGCCGACCCCGGTGAAGACTTCGTACGTATCGTCGAGCAACTGATCAGCAACGACTCTGGAGCAGCTAATGACTGAACGCCCCTACGTGCTCTTGTCCTGCGCGGCCTCGATCGACGGCTACATCGACGACACCACTGCCGAGCGGCTTCTGCTGTCCAACGATGAGGACTTCGATCGAGTCGACGAAGTCCGGGCTGGCTGCGACGCCATTCTCGTCGGTGCCAACACCATCCGCCGAGACAACCCGCGCCTGCTCGTCCGTACAGAGGGGCGACGCAAAGCCCGCGTCGCCCGCGGCCTACCCGAGAGCCCGATCAAGGTCACCTTCACAGCCCGCGGCGACCTTGACCCTGGGGCCAAGTTCTTCACCACCGGCGGCGTCGAGAAGATCGTGTACTGCTCCAGTAGCGCGGCCGACAGCTGCCGTGAGCGCCTCGGCGACGTCGCCACCGTCGTGGACGCCGGCGACCCGGTCGACCTCAACACCATGCTTGCCGACCTTGCCGACCGAGGAGTTCAGCGATTGATGGTCGAAGGCGGCGGCACCGTCCACACCCAGTTCCTCACCGCCGGGCTGGCCGACGAGCTACAACTCGTGATCGCCCCCTTCTTCGTCGGTGACTCCGCCGCCCCGCGCTTCGTCGGAACGGGGCAGTTCCCGCACCACCCCGGCAACCGGATGACGCTCGAAGAGACCCGTCCCATCGGCGACGTCATCCTCGCCCGCTACCGCCTCACACGCTCCTGACCGCGTGGTTGAGCTTGTCAGCGGGCGCATCCGCTTGGCCGGGGTCGCCTATGTAGTAGGTGCCGGGCGCAGGCTGTAGCCGAGGGAGTTGGTGGGGCGGGCTGGCCGGGTCGGGGGCAGAGATGCTCGTCACTACTCGGCACGGCGGGGGTTGCCGGGGTGGTCGGTGCCGGACGGTCAGTGCGTGCCGGCGGCGGACTGGACGGCGGTGCGCAGGGCCGCACGGGTCAGTCAGCAGGAGGACGAGACCGTCCGGGTTCTTGCTGTCCCGCACCGCCACCGCATCGGCCACGTCCGCCAGCTCGACGCAGTTGCGGCCGTTTCGCCACTTCGACTTGCCTTGTGCCAGGTGGCATTGCAGCCTCTTGAGCGAGGAGATCAGAGTGGATTACACCGGAAGCTGAGCGAACAGAGCTCGGGAAAGGTCCCTGCCCACTTCGTCAGCTCCAGCCTCCAAAGCCGCCAGGCTGACGGACTCGTCCGGTTCAGTACGATAAACTCCAACCGAGCTGCCAAAGCCCAACGGTTGAGCACGGGTACGCGAGCGATGCGGATCAAAGGTGTCGACGCTGAGGGACATCTTCGACGGCACACCGACTGCGACGACCACACGCCCCTGCTGGAAGATGCCCAACGCCCCCGTCAGGCGCAGCATCTCCGCGATCTGCCTTGGCAGCGCCTCGGCGTCCAGAATCGAGCCCAGCCCGTCCACCGGGAGCGTTGCCCGAGTTGAGATCTGGCCCGTCTTATGAAGCAGAACTTCCCTGATCTCCCAGCTCTGGGGTTTGTCCCATGCGCTACGCCGACCGCTCCCGATTCTGACTACCGCACAATCTTGGGATTTGGAAAGATCGAGGGATCGTCCACTCTCGAAGTACTCGGTGCTGCGGACCCGCTTCACCAGCGAATCAGAAAATTGACTCATTTCGCGAGCCGAATATCCGGGGCTGTCCATTGGTAGGACGTGCAGTTCGAGTAGGAATTCTTGGCTGTTATTGAATGGATGTATTCGATTATCTTCCGCGATCCAGGTGAGGGCTGGCTGCTGAGTCAACCTCTTGTAATCCAGGGGAGATGGTTTTGATTCCAGCTCACGCAAGGCCTGGGCAACTTTTGTCTGGAGTTCCGCGCTGTCGGAGAAGGAGTCCCGAAATACACCCGTCGCATACGCCTCCACGATACGGCTGAAGTCCTGCTGCTCGGGGGCGAATCTCACCCCGACTTTGCGATAGACCAGGCGCGGCTTCCCCAACTGTTGTGCACGCACCCATTCGTCATGTGTAGCCGACTGTCCAGTTTCCGGGAACACATGACCGTAGATGGGTCCCAGAAGAAGTAGATAGACATCTGCGGACTCTAGAGCGGCCAGACACGCCTCCCTGCTCGGCGTGCTCTGGGCCGAGAAGTCTTCGAACATAACTGGTGTATGGCCCAACGCCGTGATCAGGCCGCGGAGGGAGTCACGCTCTACCTCCAAGCCCTTCCGGACGCTGCTTATGAAGACTTTCACGCTACTGTGTCTCCGCTGGACGAGGTTCGCCTGTGGATTAGGACGGCCCTTGCAGCACATGGTATCCAAATGCAGGCGAGGTGGAGTCGGATGGCCGAGGTTTCAGAGGAAGCGATACGCGCTTACTGGAAGGAGCATCGGGAGCAGTTGCGCCAGTGTGAGACTCAGCGTTCGACGCTGACCAACCTCCTGATCGTCATCACAGCGGCCCTGAGCGCTCTGATCGTTCAGCAGCGCTTCTCGCTGTACGTCCTACCCTTGTGCGTCTTCATCTCAATGGCTGGCCTGTATGGCGCTGTGACTGTCTCAAAGTACTACGAGAGGGCCTCCTACCACCTGTCTCAGGCACGCGCTTTGACCAGAGAACTCACAGAGCGCGGTGTATTGGGCACTGATGAAAAGCTGGTGCAAGCCCGGGCGGATCACTACCTTGCCTTCCCCCGGATGCATCGCATCCGCCTTCATCGGCTGTGGGTAGTCCTCCACCTTGCCATCGGGCTCTACGGTCTGTCGCTGTTACTGGTAAGTGTGGCTATGGCCTGACTGCGAGCGAAGCGAGGATCCTGCGACGGCGGGGCTGACTCCGAGTTGTCTCGGGCGACGTGCCGCCCGGCCGGGATTTGCCCCTGGGGTAGATGGACTGGCGCAGGGCATGCCCGTGGGGGTGGGGTGCGGCGGGTCGTCCAGATCGGGGGACGGGACGACTCGCCGCTGTTCGGCAGGTCCGGGGCGGTGGGTGCTAGGTGGTCAGTGCGTGTCGGCGGTCGATTGGACGGCCGTGCGCAGGGCTAGACGGGTCAGCAGGAGGACGGGACCGTGGGGGTCCTTACTGTCCCGCACCGCCACCACCGACGCAGCAACTGTTTCAGCCAGCTCGACGCAGTTGCCACCGTTGGAGCCGCTGTAACTGCTCCTGCGCCACTTGGCGTCTGTCAGGTCCATTTTTCTTGGATGACCTTTCGGATTAGTTCGCTGGACATTTCTTGAGTGAGTGCCCGGGAACGGAGGTCAATTAGAGTACGCGCCAAGATGGAGAGTTCCGCGGGGTTGTCCGTCGTGATGCCACGGACGGCAGTCTCGATGTACGCGACCTCGCTGCGATCCTCCATCGTCGCGACCACGAAGGCCCCCATGTTGCCGTCATGCTCGCCACTTCCCAAGACTACTTGAACCGTGACATTCGGCAACGAGCTGATGGCAATCAGGTGCTCCAACTGTTCCCTCATCGTCTCGGGAGTACCTACGAGTCGGGTGAGCACCTGCTCATCGATGAGCAGCAGTAGAGCGGGGGGAGCCTTGCTGTCGTCCCTGGTGAGGATGGCCTGGCGCTCGATTCGAACGTCGGAGGCCTCCTTGTTGCCGCGCAAGATCGCCAGTGCGTAGGCCGGAGTCTGGGCGAGACCAGGAATCACCGAGTGCTCGTAGCAAAGGAGGATCGCCGCATCTGCTTCGATCTGGGGCCAGTCGAACCAGATTGGGACCGGGTGGCCGTCCTTGTTCAGGTCTTCCCACAGGTTAATGAGCGAGCCGCTGGCCTCCAGATGGTCGTCGACAATCTCGACGAAGGAGCGGGTTGCTCGCCTCTTCCCGTTCTCGATCCGGCTGATTTGGGCACCGCTCATCGTTGTCAGTTGCGCGATGGTCTCCTGCTTGACCCCCTTGGCGTCCCGCATCCGGCGCATCTGACGGCCGAAGGCGACGAGGGCGGGTGATTCGCGAGGACGCTGACGCCGTGGGGGCATGGCTCTTACCTCTCGACGGAAGATACCAACGACCATCAGGTACTTCCCAAGAACTACCGGGTCTTCGTGGTAGGCACATCGTAGACCTGAAAGTGGCTCAATGTGTGCTGTACGCCACACAAGGTGAGGAGAGGTCATGGGGCAGGCGGCGACGGAGAACGAGATGGTGGTGAAGCAGGACCTTGCGGTCGTCGCGGAGGTGCGGCGGTTCGTGCGGCTGGTCATCGGGGAGTGGGGCATGGACGACTTCGTCCCGTGCCTGGTGGCGAGCGAGCTGGTCACCAACGCCCTCCAGCACGCTCCATCCGCAACGGACAGTGACGTGATCTTGCGGTTGAGCCGCACCGAGGACGACGCCCTGTGGATGGAGGTCCAAGACACCGCCTGCGGCCTCCCGCGAATGCTGGCCGCTGACGCGACCAGCGAGACGGGCCGCGGCCTGTTCATCGTCGACCAGTACGCCCGCTGCTGGGGCATCCGAGCCCTGGCCGACAAGGTCGGCAAGATCGTCTTCGCGGTCATCGACCACTCATAACATCCGCGGCGCGGCGCGGTTGGTGTGGATCTCGGTTGCTTGGTCAGCCGTCGGCGGCGGGGGACCACTCGTCGGCGAAGGTTTCGAGTTGTTCGATGACCTTCTGGATGGCGTCGGGCTGCTCCTCGGGCGGGTAGCCGTGCCGCGCCAGGAGGCGCTTGATGATGGAGCGGAGCTTGGCTTGGACGTCGTCGCGGGCGGTCCAGTCGGTGGACAGGTTGCGGCGGACGGCCTTGACGAGGTCACGCGCGATGGCGGCGAGCTGGTCGTCGCCCATCAGGGTGCGGACCGTGTCCTTCGCGGCGACCGCGTCGTAGAAGGCAAGCTCGTCGTTGCTGAGCGCCGGGTTGAACTGCTGGCCCCGGTTGGCGTCGGCGGCGACCTCCTTGGCCATCGCGACGAGTTCGGCGATGATTTCGGCGGCGGTGAGGTTCTGGTTGGTGTACTTGCGCATCAGGTCCAGCAGGCGGTCGGAGAAGCTCTGCCGGCGCACGATGTTGTGCTTGGTGACCTTGCGCATCTCCTGCTGGACGAGCCGGCGCAGTGCCTCGATCGCGATGGCGGGGTGCTTGGCGGCCTGCATCTTCTTGATGTAGTTCTCGTCCAGGTGGGACAGGTCCGGCCGGTCCAGGCCGGCTTCCTTGAACAGGTCGATGACGTCTCCGGCCTCGATCGCGCTCGCGGTGAGCTGCTTCAGGTACAGCTCGACCTCAGCGGGGACGGGACGGCCTTCGGCCTGGCGGCGGGCGGCGTCGAGCTTGACGACTACCACGCGCACGTCCCGGAAGAACGCGGTGTCGTCGCGGACGTCGTTCAGGTCGCCGCTGGTCGCGCACAGGGCGTAGAGGCGCGCGAGGCGCGCGGCGCAGCGCAGGAACTTCTCCTTGAGAGTCTCCTTGTCGGGATCGGACGCGTCGGGCTGGTTGAGCGGGTGCTGCGGGTTCCAGATGTGGTCGGCGGTTCCCGTGACGGCGTCGCGGTAGGCGGTGGGCGTCCCGGCTTGCAGGATCTGGCGCCAGGGATGGTCTCTGAGCAGTTCAGCGATGCCGTCGAGAAGGTCGCGGACCTTGGTGATCGCCTCGTCGAGATCGCGGCCCATCGGCTTGGTGTGCTGGTCGTCGGTGGTGTACTCGGCCAGCGCTGCGATCAGGTTCTCATGGAGCGGTGCGTAGCCGACCATGAGACCGTCCTGCTTGTTGCGGAACGTGCGGTTCACGCGCGCCAGGGTCTGCATGAGTTGCGCGCCGCGCATCGAGCGGTCCAGGTAGAGCGTGTGCAGCGGGGGCGCGTCGAAGCCAGTGATCAGCATGTCCATGACGATGATCAGCTCAATCTCGTCGCCGGCGTCCTTCATACGCCGTTGAACGGTCTTCTGCTCGCGGGGGCGCAGCCGGTGCCTGCGGAGCTTGTCGGGGTCGCTGGTGGACGAGCTGTAGACGACCTTGATCTTGCCGGTGTTGACGTCATTAGAGTGCCAGTCCGGCTTTATGGCGATAATTTGCTCGTACAGATCGGCGCAGATCTCCCGCGTGCTGCACACGATCATTGCCTTGCCCGGTGCATCGATGAACGGCCGCATCGCCTCCGATCGCGTCTCCCAGTGCTCGACGATGTTGGCGGCAAGCTTCTCCAGCCGGGCGGGCGCACCGTAGACGGCGTTTAGCGTGGCAGTGGCGTGCTCGACTCGTTTGCGTTCGGTATCGTCCAAGCCCTCGGTCGCCTTGTCGGCCTCTTCGTCCAGTTTCTCGGGGTCCATGCCCTCGGGCAGTTCGAGCTGGATCAGGCGGTTCTCGTAGTAGACGGGCACCGTCGCGCCGTCCTTGACGGCCCGGGTGAGGTCGTAGATGTCGATGTAGCCGCCGAACACGTCCTGGGTGTTGCGGTCGATCTCGGACACCGGCGTGCCGGTGAAGGCGATCATCGTCGCGTAGGGAAGCGCATCCCGCAGGTGCCGGGCGTAGCCGTCGAGGCTGTCGTAGTGGCTGCGGTGGGCCTCGTCGACAATTACGATGATGTTGCGACGGTCCGAGAGGAGCGGGTGCGCCCGCCCGGCGTTCTTCTCCTCGGTCGTCTTGCTGAACTTCTGCAGAGTCGTGAAGTAGATGCCGCCGGTACGCCGGTTGGACAATTCGGTGCGCAGAGCGTGACGGCTGTCGACACGGACGGGCTTCTCTGGCAGCAGTTCGCTGGCGTTGAAGCCTTCGAAGAGCTGGTCATCTAGGTCGTTGCGGTCGGTGATCACGACGATGGTGGGGTTGCCGAGCGCCGGATGCTTGAGCACCTGGTTGGAGTACAGCTCCATCTCGAACGACTTGCCGGACCCCTGGGTGTGCCAGACCACACCGGCCTTGCCGTTGCTGCGCACCGCCTCGATCGTCTTGTCGACCGCCTTGGACACCGCGAAGTACTGATGCGGCTTGGCGATCCGCTTCTGCACACCCTCGTCCGACTGGGCGAACGCGACGTAGCCGGTTAGAAGCGCCACGAACTGACGCTGGTTGAACAGCCCGTGCAGCGTGAGGTTCAGCTCGCTGTTCTCCCACGCGGCCGCGGGCTGCTCCTTCGGCTTGCCGTGCTCGTCAACGTTCCAAGGAGCGAAGTGGTTGTAGGGAGTGAACGCGGTGCCGTACTTGGTGGTCACGCCGTCCGAAACCAGGCACACCACGTTGCAGCGGAACGCGTCCCAGATATCCTTGACGTAGGCCATGAGCTGCGCGTGGGCAGCCTCGGGCGTGGCACGCTCGTCGCTCATCTTCTTCAGCTCGAAGACCGAGACCGGAAGCCCGTTCATGTAGAGGACGACGTCGAAACGGCGCCGCTCCTCGCCCTTGACGACCATCACCTGGTTGGCCGCCACGAAGTCGTTGCGGTACGGGTCGTTCCGATCGATCAGGTGGACGGTCGGATGTTGTTCCGCGCCGTACTCGTCGACGTAGCTGATGCCGCGGATGCCGTCGGTCAGGTACCCGTGAATCCGGTGGTTCTCCGCCTTCGCGTCCTGCGACTGCGGCGACAGCACCAGGGCGACGGTCTCGTCCACAGACGAGGCGGGCAGGCCCGGGTTGATCCGGACGATCGCGTCCCGCAGTCGGCTCGGAATGATCAGATCGTCCCAGGACTCCCGCTCACCCGAGCCCACGGCGATCTGCTTGCCGTCCTTGTACTCCCAGCCGAGCTCGCCGAGCGTGCCCAGCACGTCATGCTCGAAGTCGGCCTCGCTGTAGCCGCTCATACGGGATCCTCCACGACCTTCTCCGCGTCGCTGGTCCCGACCTGCCCTGACATGAGCTTCGGCAGCAGCGTGTCCCGCAAACGACCTAGCCTCATTGACTCTTGACGACGAATCTCGCCGAGGCGGGTCAACTGTGCCAGACGCTCCTCCAGCGGACCTATTCGTTCCTTGCTGGGGATAGCAAGCTGAATGGCCCCGAGTAGTTCGCTATCGAGCCGCCCAGTGCCATGCCCGGCTTCGTCTACGAGTTTTAGGACGTTGGTTTGATTGTTCCACAGGCTGTAAGCGAACACGTGTGGCGTGATGTGTCCACGCGGAATGAAGGCCTTGCAGTCCTGTCCAAAAGCGACTTCGCGCGTGGTTATTCCCATGCGGAATTCCGTTTTAAGACTCATGCCACGGACAATGCAGATCGTGGTTCCAGGTGGAACCACCTTCGTTCCAGAAGATGCACCGATTGCTGTCAGTCTGCGCTCGGAATCTCCAATGAGGAAGCTCTTGAGGCTGGACGCAGATATCCAGGGCAAATCCCCTGACCAGTATGAAGCTTCGCTCGTCTTAGGAGTCCCTCCAGACAGCCAGAAAGCGGCCTCTTTTAGGCTGATATTTGTCGTTTCATTCGTTCTGGTTTCGTGCTGGAGGAGGCTGCTCGCCAGTTCTATGCAAGTGAGGATCGTGCGGTCGTTGACGGCAATCTTGCTGTCGAGCGCCTCGAGTAGGCCTATGAGCGTGAGTCGATCAGTCGTAGGAGCTGGGATAGAAAAGGCGAGAAAGTCATCGCGCGCCAATGATAGATTAGTTGTTCCCATTGCATGGGAGCGGCAGTATTCTCTGTATTGGGGGGTACGTAGCAGCCAATAGATGTACTTCGCATCGAGATCGCTTTTAATGCTTAGCTTTACGGTGTCTTGTGTAAGGCGACCTCGTTTTATATAGGGCGGCACTTTTGCGATAGAGCCGAGCAGATCTCCAGACTGGGTTACATCCTTGAGGGAGACAAATAGATCACCCGGTTGGAGAGTAATCTTCGGGGGAGAATCTCCGCCGTATGTGCGTAGGGAGTCTGCTCGAAACCCACCGTCCTTGGAGATGGACGAAAGGCCTAGGAGAGTGGCGCCGGGCTCCCCCAGAAGAGAGCTCTTGTAAGTTATTCCTCGTTGAAGGGTTACATGTTCTCCCAATGGGGAGAAATTTGAAGAAGAATTCATTGGCTAATCACTTTCATGGCTTTCCGGATATCTTGTTCGAGGCGGGCGGACTCTTCGAAATGGGTGAAGAGTTCCTTGGTGAGGCGGTCGAGCTTGTCGGCGATGGGCTCGTCGTCCTCTTCGGCCTCGGGGGCGCCGACGTAGCGGCCCGGGGTGAGGATGTGGTCGGCCGTGCGGATTTCGTCGGTGGCGGCCGAGTAGCAGAAGCCGCGCTCGTCCTCGTACGTCAGGCCCGCCTCGCGGGCACTGGGGGTGCCGCGCCAGGCGTGGTAGGCGTTGGCGATTTTTGCGACGTCGTCGTCGGTGAGGACGCGTTCGGTACGGTCGAGCATCGTGCCCATGTTGCGGGCGTCGATGAACAGCGTCTGGCCTTGGCGGTCGATGTGGCCGGCGCGAGCGGACTTGTCCTTGGTGAAGAACCACAGGCAGGCCGGGATCTGCGTGGTGCGGAACAACTGCGGGGGCAGCGCGACCATGCAGGCGACGAGGTCGTTCTCCACGAGGGCGGTGCGGATGTCGCCTTCGCCGGACTGCTTGGAGGACATCGAGCCGTTGGCCATGACGACGCCAGCGCAGCCGCGCGTGCCGAGCTTGGAGATGATGTGCTGCATCCAGGCGAAGTTGGCGTTGCCCGCGGGCGGGGTGCCGAAGCGCCACCGGGGGTCATCGGTCCGGCGGTACCAGTCCGACATGTTGAACGGCGGGTTGGCCAGGATGTAGTCGGCCTTGAGGTCGGGGTGGCGGTCCTCGTAGAAGGTGTCGGCCCACTTGGTGGACAGGTCGCCGCCGATGCCGTGGATGGCCAGGTTCATCTTGGCCAGTCGCCAGGTGCGCTCGTTGGCCTCCTGGCCGTAGACGGCGATGTCGTCGCGGCGTCCCCGGTGGTTGAGAACGAACCTCTCGGCCTGGACGAACATGCCGCCCGAGCCACAACAGGGGTCGTACACCCGTCCCTTGTAGGGCTCAAGGATCTCCACCAGGACCCTGACGACGCTGGCGGGCGTGTAGAACTCGCCCCCACGCTTACCCTCGGCCCGGGCGAACCTCTCCAGGAAGTATTCGTAGACCTCGCCGAGCACGTCGCGGGCGGACTTGCCGTCGTGACCGGTGAATCGGGCGTCGCTGAGCAGGTCGACGAGTTCGCTGAGGCGGCGCTGGTCGACGTTGTTCTGGTTGTAGATCCGGGGCAGGACGCCGGCCAGGGACCGGTTGGTCTTCATGACCGCGTCCATCGCCCCGTCGATCAGCTCGCCGATCGCGCCGGACTTGGCCTGCGCCGCAAGGTCGGACCAGCGGGCTCCCTCGGGAACCCAGAACACGCCCTCGCCTTCGTACTCGTCCTTGTCGTCCAAGAACGACTCGTGACGCGACTCCGGCACGCCGTCGGCGACGAGCTCGTCACGAATCTGGTCGCGGCGTTCGGCGAAGGCGTCCGAGACGTACTTCAGGAAGACCAGCCCGAGGACGAAGTCCTTGTACTGGGCGGCGTCCATCGAGCCGCGGAGCTTGTCCGCGGACCTCCACAGGATCGCCTTCAGCTCCGCCATCGTGGACACGCCGGGCAGTTCGGCCTGTCCGGCATGGGCTTTCTTGCGGGGCGGCATCTATCTCCTCTATTCGGGTTGTCGCGCGTCAGACGATGGGGTCGGTGAGGGTCAGGGTTCCGTCGGCGAGGCCGGTGGCGGCGATGCGGCGCAACTCGTCCAAGGCGGCGATCTCGCGGCGGGCGCGGTCTCGCCGGTCGTCCAGGTCAGCCAGCAGGCGGTCCAACTGCGTTACCTCGGACGGGGGCAGTAGCGGCAAGGCCAGTTCCTGCAGGCGCTGCGCCGGCCGGATGGCTCCGTCGGCTCGTCCCGCGCGGTCCAGCAGGGCGGCCAGCACGCGCGGTGTGAAATGCTTCTTGCCATCCTCCTCGATGCGCAAGATGCGGGCGGGGAACTCCACCACCGAGTGACCGTCGTGGTCGACCGCGGCGGACGGTCGCGGCACGGTAGTGATGATGACGTCGCCGGGTTTGCTGTGCCGGGCACCAGGGCAGGTTCTCTCGAATTCGAAGCGGTCGACGCGGCGGCTGCCCGGTTCGCTCTCGCCGAGGACTTCCGGAGGGCCGAAGACGGGATGGGAATTCGTCGCGTTCACCGTGCTGGAGGCGGGGCGGATGAGCCCGGCCAGCAGGCGCGTGCCCTTTCGCAGCGACAGCGCCTTCGCTCGGCCTCTGCCGGAGAGTTCCGCGATGGTCGTGGTGCGCGGCGGACGCGGCCTGAGGACGGCAGACAGATCACTGTTCAGGCGGGGCGCGTCTGGCCGGGCCTCCCACACCACGCGTTCCAGTTCAAGCGAGCGGGCAACGCGTTCGGGCACGTCCCAGCGCAGATCGTCCTGGGACGGCAGGTAGCGGGGGAGCATCGGACGTGGCGAGGCGATCAACGCGCTGACCGGGGTCGCGACGGTGTGGATACGGCGATGGGCTTCGGGATCGAACTGCTCGTCACGCCAGACCAGCACGTCGGTGACGAGGGCATCGACCAGACCGGGAGTGAGGGCGCGGTCGGACACGTCCGCCAGAAGCACCTTGCCGCGCTCCCCCACTGCGTAGTCGGCGGTGAGCACCCACAACGCGAGCTCGTATCCGGGGCGGTAGGGGACGAGTCCGCCGGGCAGCCGGATGACAGCCTTGATCGAACCGGAGGCCAGCAGCTGTCCGCGCAGGACCCCGGCCTCACTGGTCGGGTCGAGCGCGGTGGTTGTGTCCGCTGGCGCCACGACGACTGCGGTCGCGCCCGGGGGCAGCGGCAGCAACAGGTCGTTTAGTGCGATCAGTGAGAGTGCGGCGGAGCGTTCTTCGGCTGGACTGTAAGGCAGCTGGGTGACGACGATCGTGGCCTCGTCCAGGCAGCCTTCCGGCTCGGTGCGCACCTCGTACTCAACCTCGGGGACGTCGCGAACGGCCAGGCGCCGCCGCGTCAACCGGGCCGACACCGGGTCGGCGCAGCAGGCGGTGACGCGCAGGACCTGGTCGTCGCGGAGCGTGCTGGCGACTGCGATCAGCAGGTCGCCGATGCCAGCGGACGGGTCAACGAGCCGCACCTCGCCGTCACGGTCGGCGAGGGCGCGGGCGTCGGCCAACCCCGCGACCAGGGACTCCAGCACCGGGTCCAGCCGGCCGGACGACAGGCCGGCTGCGCCGAGGCGATCGCGGACCTGCATGATCCGTTCGAATGCCCCCTGGGTGCTCCAGGCGGCCTCCACCAGTTCGTCCACTGCGGCCGGCAGCCAGGGCGCGCGCAGCCCGCGGATCTCCGAGGCCAGCAGTTCGTCGTCCGGGTCGGTCTCGTCCGCCTGCTCCCGCAGGCGCGCCATCAGGCCCGACGTCTCGTCGTCGAGCGGCTCGTCGCCGGACAGGTGCCGCAGGCAGATCAGCGCGGTCAGCGCTGGGATCAGCGTGCGAGGCGGCAACTGGGCGCCGAGCCGGGCGAGCGTGTGGACCCGCAGGTCCCCTTCGATCTCGCCCCGCTCGGCCCGTCCGGTCTCGACCAGCCAGTCGACGATGCGCGTGGCCTCGAAGAGCTGCTGCCCCCGCTCTTCGGTCACCGGCTGCGGGAAGTCGGGATAGCGGCGGCGCCAGGTGCTGACGACTGGCCTCCGGACGTCCGCCAGTTCGGCGATCTCGGTCATCGACATCAAGAGCATCTCGTCACGAGCAACAGCCATCGTCAGCACCTCCTCTCACCGCGCGACCGACACTAGAGCAATCAGCAGAGCTGGACTTTCGCGATGGCCGATAACGGCCCTTATCAAGCGCTTTCCGGGGTTTCCTCGGAGCTCTCTTCCGTGGACTCCACGACCCGGACGGCAGGCTCAGCCGACGCCGCCTCCAGCAGTTCCGGACGCTTCAGCGGATGAGCGGCAACCTCGACCGGGGCAAGCGAGGCGGGATGGGCCTCGACGACCTTCAACTCCTTGAACTTTCGCGCCGTGACCATGACCCGTAGCTCCAGCGAGCCGATCGCCTCGTTGTAGGCCTTGACCGATCCGTCCAGGGCGCTGCCGAGGCGCCTGAAGTGACCCGCCATGGTCGTGAGCCGCTTGTGCAGTTCGCGGCCCAGGTCGTGGACCTGGCGAAGGTTTTCCTGGAGCGCCGCCTGCGTCCAGGCGATCGCGACCGTGCGGAGCATCGCGATCAGGACCGTGGGCGTGGCGATGACGATCCGCTTCTCCGCGGCGTACTCCATCAGGCGGGGCTCCTTGTCGAGCGCGGCCTGCAGCAGTGCCTCGCTCGGCAGGTACATCACCACGAACTCCGGGCTGCCAGCGACGTTCCGGTAGTACTCCTTGCCCGCCAGCGCGTCGATGTGCTTGCGCACATGCCGGGCGTGGTCGGCCATGTGGCGGTCCCGCTCGGCGTCGTCAGTGGCTTCCAGGGCGTCCAGGAACGCGGCCAACGACACCTTCGCATCCACAACCACCCGCTTACCACCGGCCAGATGCACCACCATGTCGGGACGCAGCGCCCCCTCGTCGCCTTCGATGTGCTTCTGCAGTTCGAAGTCGCAGTGCTCCTCCATGTTCGCCAACTCGACGGCGCGCTTGAGGTGCAGTTCGCCCCAGTCGCCCCGAACCTGCGGCTTGCGCAGCGCGTCGGCCAGCGCCCGGGCCTGCCTGCTGCTCTCGACGTTCGCGTCGGCCAGCATCTTGAGCTGTTCGTCGAGCCGGCTCTCGTTGTCGCTCCGCTTGGAGTCGAAGGTGCTCAGCCGCTGGGCCATGTCCGCCAGCCGTTCGTTGATCGCACGGCTGGCCGACCCCAGCCGGTCGTCCGCCGTGGCGATCAGCCGGTCCTGCGAGGACTCCAGCATCTTCGTCACGAACGCCTCGAACTGCTCGGTCTGCTGCCGGGTGGTTTCGTCGCGCAGCTTGTCCAGCTCCTTGCGCGCCGCCTCGACCTGCTCCTGCTGCCGGCGCAGTCCGTCGCACTCCTCACGGGCGACAGCCAGGTCCTGCTTGATCCCGGCCAGGGTCTGCTCCTGCAGATCGATGGCTCCTTGGAGCTTCGCCTCAGCCTGCTGACTCTGTTGCAGGCGGCTGTCGAGGGAGCGAGCCTGCTGCACGCTTTCCTGCACCGATTCCCTCAGCAGCGCCTTCTCCTTCTCGACCTCCTGCAGCTTCTCCCGCGTCGACGCCAGCTCGTTGTCGAACCGGGCGATCTGCTCTCCCCGCTCGCCGTACTGGGCGGCCAGTACCGTCCGGGATGCCTCCGCCTTCTCGGCCCTGTTGCGGGCGTCGTCTCGCTCCGAGCGCAGCTCGGCGGCCTGTGTGCGCGCCTGGTCACGTTCGTTCTGGACGACCTTCTGATCGGCCAGCAACCGGCTTCGTTCGGTGCCGGACCGGGTGCGCGCGAGCACGTATCCGAGGACACCGAAAACGGCTGCCGACAGCAAGAAGAGGATGGTGAACACGAGAGCGTCCATGGCGATACCTCCGGGGAAGACGGCCGGGTCGAACAACTCGATGACCCGGCCGGTGAAGGAAGGGAACGTTGCGGCTCCGGAGGTTCGCGAGACCTGCGAATCGCAACGAGCCCAGAAGCTACGCCCAACTCTTCGTAGATGTCGTCTCGAATGGTCGATAACCCTCCTTATCGCAGATCTGAATAGGAGAGGGCCTGGTATCCGCCTAGCTTGTGCTGCGCCGCACCGAGCCGTCCGCTCAAGCGGGCGCCCCCGGCGCAGCCACTCACGCCAAAGGAGTCGAAATGAAGAAGTTCCTCCTCGTCATGCCGGCTGTCCTGTCCCTCGCCCTCACGGCGTGCACAGGGACCGAGGTGACCAGCAGCCCCGACAAGAAGCCCGCAGGCTCCGGGTCGCACAGCACCTCGGCAAAGTCGCACGCCGCCCCGGCTGGGATCGGCGACACCATCACGCTGAAGAGCAACGAGGACGACCTCAAGCTTGAAGTGACCGTGGTGAAGGCCATCTCATCGGCCAAGCCGAAGGACGAGTTCAACGTCCCCGAGCAGGGACAGCGGTTCGCCGCCGTCCAGATCCGCCTGAAGAACGTCGGCTCGACCACCTACGACGACTCTCCCGGGAACGGCGCGAAGCTCATCGACGGCCAGGACCAGCAGTACGACGAGGCCATGAGCGACATTGCCCAGGGCCCGTCCATCGGCAGCTCCGTCAAGTTGGCGCCCGGCGGCAGCCGCAAGGGATACCTGGTCTTCGCCGTCCCCAAGAAGGCCAAGATCGCCAAATTCCAGTTCGCTCTCGACAGCGGCTTCGGCCCTCAGGCCGGCGAGTGGCTCCTGAAGTAGCCGCCGAGGGGCCCGCTTTGCTCGGCCAGCCGAGAAAAGGCGGTCGGCCCCCAGCCAAGTGCCACAACAGGCCAGCAGCCCACCATCCGCCGCCACGCTCAGTACAGTCCCTTGCGGGGCTGGTCGCCGGTACGGCATGAGTTCGGTTGTGCGTGTGGCGACGCAGTCGCGGCGCCTGAAGAATTCACTCTCCCCGCACGTCAGGAGCCGACGATGGATGAAGAGATTCAGCTGATCAGTGACGGTGACGGGTTGGCGGTCATCGGGGATCCGACGACTGTCGAGCACTTCCTTGCCTCTGAGGGACTCCCGTCGAAGGACCTCGGACTGCAGCGGCTCGGGTCTGCCCTCAACACCGGTGCTGCAGTGGCCCAATCAGGGTCCGAGATCGCCGCCAACTCAGGTCGCTGGGTGAAGCTGACCAAGGAGTCCGCACAAGCGATCAATAAGTATGGACTGAGGGAAAGTAAGAAGTCGGGTCTTAGTACAGGCGTACTGAAGGGCAACAAGGGCCAGATCAAGGGATTCGTCGAGTTCGTGAAAGGGCCCGGATCGCTTCTGAGTAACCCGGCGATTCTGGCCGGTGCTGCGGGGATCATGGCGCAGGTTGCGATGCAGCAGACCATGGATGAGATCACCGACTACCTCGCCACGATCGACGAGAAGGTCGACGATGTGCTCCGTGCCCAGAAGGACGCTGTGCTGGCCCGGATGATCGGAGTGGGCCTCGTCATCGAGGAGTCCATGACCATCCGAGAGAAGCGGGGCCGCGTCGACGAAGTCACGTGGTCGAAGGTGCAGACCGCGCCGACGACGATCGCAGAGACCCAGGCGTATGCGCTGCGCCAACTCGATGCGGTCACGGAGAAGCTGGAACGCAACACCAAGGTCGGCGATCTCGCCAAGGCGGCCAAGGAGGCAGAGACCAGGGGACGGGAGTGGCTGGCCGTTCTGGCTCGCAGCTTCCAACTGCAGGATGCGATCGCCGTGCTCGAACTCGACCGGGTGCTGGACGTGTCCCCGGAGGAGCTGGACGGGCATCGCCTCGGGCTGAGGGCAGCCCGGCAGACCAGGCTGGAACTCATCGCACGGAGCACCGAGCATCTGATGGCCCGGATGGGGACGGCCGTCGGCACGGCCAACACCAAGGTCCTGCTGCATCCCTCGAAGGCCCCGGCCGTTGTGCAGTCCAGCAACCGTGTCTCGATGGCCATCGTCGAATTCCACGAGCGGCTCGGGATCGAGGGCGCTCGGCAGTCGTCGGAGGCGAGACGCTGGGCGGACGCGGCCAAGGAGGTTAGAGACAAGGCGCTGGAGACAGGAGTGGACCGCGTCGATACCGCCAAGCGCCTTGGAAACGAGACCTTCGACCGGGCCAGGTCAGCGACGGGCAAGCTCTCCAACCGGATCGCGGACAAAGCACTCCGTCGGCACGGGGACGAGGAAGCCTGAGCAGGCACCGACCGCCGTGCCACCAGGCCATCGCCGACCAGGGCCGCGACAGTACCGTTGCCTGCCCTTGTCGCGTACGACGGTGCCGATCTGTGCCAGATCGCGGGCCACGGCTCGCCCACTCGTCGGCAGATCTGCGGCGGCGCGGGCGCCTGCGGGTTCTGATATTCGTCGGCCTATTGATGTCGCCAAGCCGCAGCGCATACCTCTATCCAGGTCGCAAGGTCGGGCACATTATTGATCGTGAGCAGCGAGTATGGAGGGGAACCGTCAAGGGGTGTGACATCTTCGAACGCGTGGTCTGGTGCGAAGAGAAGGAGCCGACCGTCGTCCCGATGCGCCAGTGTGAGGTTCCCGTTGGCCTCTACGGCGACGACGTAGTACTCAACTGGGTTGATGGAGACCTTCAGGCCGTCTCCTTCCCAGAGCCACGCGTAGTCGGCCAGGACGTCTGAGACTCGTACACGTGTCGCCTGGGCCGTGAGCACTTGGTTCTGGTTGCACCACCAGGTGCCGGGTTCACCGAATCTCTCGACGATTCCGCCGCAGAGCTTCCAGAAGCTCATGTGCGCCTTCGGAAGAAACTCGCCGTCCCCATCCTCGGGCGGGTGGCAGAGCCATCCCCGTCGAGCGTCCGGTGACCCCCATGCCAGCAACTCGTACGCGGTGTCTCCGACGGAGATCGGGGTGAGAGTCGTCGAGTCGAGCAGTGCGGACAGTTCGGGCAGGTCTTCGGCTGATCCGCGGGTCCACGGCTGTGCCTCGCCCACTACGACGTTCTCGCCGGGTTGGAGGAACCATGAAACCTCCTGGAGGAACAGCTCCCAGTCGCTCATGCTCCGATGATGGCAGCCCCGCTCTTGCCCACACCGGCCGGGAAGCTCGCGAGGTCGCTCATCGGCTCCTTGGGACGCCGGACGGGTCTCAGGTGAGCGACTTCAGTCTGCTGTCCTGTTGATTTTAAACTACAGTACGACACGCCGATGCTTGAAGTAGTCGACTCGCGTGCGATGAGAGAAGCTGGGCGCCAACGCTGTCCCTGCGCCCCGCTGGCGCAGGGCGCAGGGCAAGAAATGGAAAACGCAAGCGTTATTGGCTGCGGACCGGGCGCGGTCCGCAGTGGGAGCGGGATCGAGCGCGATCCCAGGTCAGGAGGCTGATGGTCGAAGAGGGGTGCGGCGAGTCCTCGGCGGGCATGGCGAGGCGACGCAACCGCCGAGCTCATGGCGAGTCGAGGCGGAGGCGGGTGTTGTACGTCCTGTTGTCGGAGGATGAGCACGCGGCGGTGTCGAGGGCGGCAGAGCGTGAGCGGCTGGCGACCGCGGCCTGGGCGGCGCTGACGTTGTTGGCTGCGGCGAGCGGGACGCCGCGAGCAGAGCACAACGAGATGCGCGAGGTACTGCAGGCCGTCATGCAGGCGCGTGGTCAAGCGCAGCGGATCGGCGTCAACCTCAACCAGGCGGTCGCCGCGCTGAATTCGGGGGAGGTGTCGTCGACGATCCAGTGGTACGCCCGTGCCGCCGCGCAGACGGTCCGCAAGCTGGACGACCTGGCCGAGGAGTTGAGAAGGCGGCTGCCGTGATCGCGAAGGCATTGGCCCTGAGCGTTGCGTCGTGATCGGGAAGGTCTTGCGGGGCGTCCGGGTCCAGGGGCTGCTGCGGTACCTCTACGGCCCGGGCACCAACGGCGAGCATCACAACCCGCACATTGTGGCGGGCTTTGAGGAAGCGGCCGATCTGGAGCCGGGGGTAGGGCCGGATGGTCGCCGCGACTTTCGTCATTTGGAGGGTCTGCTGACACAGCCGCTGGCCTTGCTCGGTGAACGGAACCACCGCAAGCCCGTCTGGCACTGCGCTGTGCGGGCCGCGCCTGAGGGCCCGGTTCTTACCGATGGGCAGTGGGCGCAGATCGCGGCCAAGATCATGAGCCGGACCGGCTTGGCATCGACGGGGGACGTGGACTCCGTTCGCTGGATCGCCGTCCGCCACGCCGACGACCACGTCCACATCGTGGCCACACTGGCGCGACCGGACGGCGGCCGCCCGGAGGTATGGAACGACGGCTACCGAGTCCGCGACGCCTGCCGGGCGGTGGAGGAGCGGTTCGGTCTGCGTTCCACGGCGCCGGCGGACCGGACAGCCGCCCGCCGCCCCAAACGCGCCGAGATCGAGAAGGCCGTCCGCCGTGGCCAGCCGGTGCCATCCCGAACCCTCCTGCGCCGCAAAGTCCAGGTGGCAGCCGGTGGCGCGTGCAGCGAAAGCGAGTTCTTCGAACGCCTCCAGGCCGATGGTGTCCTGGTGAAGGGGCGGTTCAGCCAGCGGACGGCCGGCGAACTGACTGGATATGCGGTGGCTGCGCCCGGTGATGTGAACGCGGACGGGCAGCCGGTCTGGTACGGGGGAGGCAAGCTTGCCTCGGACCTCACGCTGCCCAAACTTCGCCACCGCTGGGCAGGTGCGGACGGCTCGGTCCGCGGCTCGTCCGCCGTCCGTCCGCTGGACGGACGGCACCTGTCCGGCCGGACGAAGCGGGCCGTGCTGCGGACGACCGTCCGCCGCGCTGCGGACGAAGCCCGGACGACCGCCGAGTTCCTTGACCGACTTCAGAATTCCGGCCTCCTGGTCAAGGCGCGCTACAGCCAGTACTTGCCTGCTCAGATCACCGGCTACGCCGTCGCGTTCCCCACCGACCACGGTGACGAAGAACCGACCTGGCACGCGGGAAGCCGCCTTGCAGATGACCTCTCACTGACGCGCCTCCAGCAACGCTGGACCTCGCCCGCCACCGGCCCCGCGCCAACGATCGACAACGACCTCACTGTTGAGGAACGGCAGGCCTTCTATGACGACGCCGCCCGTGCCGCTGCCCACGCCACCGCTCATCTCCGGCGCGACCTGGCGACCAATCCACATGCAGGCCAGGACGCCTGCTGGGCTGCGTCCGATGCCCTTCACGCGGCTGCCGAAGCAACCGACAACCACCACCTCCGCCGCGCAGCCGACACCTACGACCGCGCCGCTCGCGCACCCTACGGGCGTCTTCCCCGTCCCACTCCTGCCGGCGACGCCTTGCGGACCACAGCCCGGCTCCTCGCGCTAATCGGGGCCATGGACCGGACGGCCGAGTCGGCGATGCTGCTGATTTCCAACCTCATCAACCTGCTCGACACCATCGCTGAGCTCCGTCGACTCCAGCACCGCCAAGCCCAAGCCGACGCCGCCCGAAAAGCCACCGCCCAGGTCCCCGCAGCAAAACCCGCCGACCCCGACAACGCGCCACGTCAATCCGCACAGGCAGCCATGCCCTCACAAGCGCGTCTCGCCATGGCCGCGTTTCCCAACCCGTGGGCTCCGCTGCCACCCACGGCCTCCAGTCGCCCCGCACCGACCGGCCCCACGGCACCAACTCACCCAAGCCGCCAGCGCCGCTAACAAGTTCGCCATGGCGAAGCATCACCCCACCTCCACACACCAAGACACGGAGGCATCCGAATGCAGACCATGCACCACAAAGACCTCGACACTCTCCCCACGGTCGTCAGCATCATGACCGCCGCTCGCGCACTTGGACTCTCCCGTACGTACGCCTACGAACTGGCGAAGCGTGGCGACTTCCCCTGCCGCATCATCCGAGTCGGCACCACCTACCGCGTGCCGACCGCGGAACTCCGCAAGCTGCTCGGCGTCACGTAGTCCCTCAGGAGCCGGCTTGCTCGCCGATTCCGGATGAACCACGGGCGGCTGGCATGTCGGTGAGAGACGCCCGGCACCGGGATGGCGACGAAGCTCGGCATGCCGGTGCAGGGCGTCTGACCTCGGTGTTCAACCTTCAAGGCTCTACTTGAAAAGATCTACCCGGTTGTAGTTGACTCACCGTGAGCGAGCGGCAGCAGAACGTCACTACCTCGATTCCGTGCCCTGGGACCTCCCGCCACCCTCTGCCCGTGAGGCGATCGAGGGCCTCGCTGTCCGGCACGAAGCGTTCTGTGAAGCCCCTGACGTCGGCCTGACGCTCACCGAGATCGACGAGGAGCTCGACGCAATTCGAGTGGTGTCCGACTGGGAAACGGCCTCACAAGTAGAGCAACCCCGCAGAGCCGTCTCGCAACCCCCGACACCACGAAAGGAATCGTTCCCGGAGGAGGAAACATGCGAGGCACGACCTACAAGCGCTGCGGTTGCCGCAATCCCGAGACCGGCGAGAAGTACCCCGCGGGCAAGTGCCCGAAGCTGGTCATCCGCGACCACGGAGCATGGTGGGCGCGCTACGACGCACCCGCAGGAAGCAGCGGACGACGAAGACAGCCGACCGTCGGCCCGTTCAAGACCAAGAAGGCCGCGCAGCAAGCACTCACAGAAGAACTGGCCAAGTTCGAGATCCATGGACGAGAGCTCGATCGGAGCCTGAAGACGGGCGCGTACCTGGAGACGATCTGGCTTCCGGCCAAGAAGGAGAGCCTGTCCAGCTCGACGTTCGCGGACTATACGGAGATCGTCCAGCTCTACCTGGTGCCCGGGCTGGGACACCTCAAGCTGGTCGACCTCAGGGACAAGCACGTGATCGCCCTGTACGAGGCGATCCTGCAAATCAACCGTCCCCTCCCCGAGGGGGCGAAGCCGAGCGAGATGCTCCGGCGCCTGCTTGAAGTCCGCGCGTACTCAACGCGACACCTCAAGGTCGGAGAGGCTCCCCGCCGCAAGCAGACCAAGCCCATCTCCCCGACGCGGGTGAGGAAGATCTATGCGGTTCTGCTCTCGGCTCTCAACTGGGCGGTGAAGTCCAAGCGCCTGAGGGAGAACCCGATCGCGCACGTAGAAACACCTCGCATCAGAGGGAGGCGGGCGAAGCCGCTCGTCTGGACGACCGAACGCGTCCAGCGGTGGCAGGAGACCGGAAAGATGCCCGGCCCGGTGATGGTCTGGACGCCCGCCCAGACGGGCGCCTTCCTCGACTTCATCGCGGACGAGCGGTTGTACGCCCTCTTCCACCTGGTCGCATTTCGCGGGCTGCGTCGTGCCGAGGTCGCGGGACTGGCCTGGGCGGATACTGACCTCCAGGGCGCAGGCACGCTGACCGTCCGCGAGACGCGTCCTGGTTCCGAGAGCCAGGCCGACGAGTACGACGACACCAAGTCCGAGGCCGGCGAGCGCACCGTGGCGCTGGACGAGGCGACCATCTCCGTACTGCTGGACTGGCGGGCCGTTCAGGAACGTGAAAGGTCCGCCGCCGGCCCCGAGGTGTGGGTGGACTCCGGACGGGTCTTCACCCGGGAGGACGGGGCACGCCTGCGTCCCCAGTGGATCTCCACGCGGTTCGAGGAACTGATCAAGAAGTACGGACTCGTCCAGGACAAGCACTCCATCGAGGGCTGGCCCATCGACAGGATCGCCCGTCACCACCGGATCTCCGTTCGCACCGTCCAGGCGGCGACCGGAGGTGAGCCTCTGCCGCCGATCCGCTTCCACGATCTACGGCACGGAGCCGCGACGCTCGCCCTGCTCGGCAACGTCGACATGAAAGTGATCAGCGAGACGCTCGGTCATGCCCGCCACTCGTTCACCGCCGACACCTACACCTCGGTGCTCCCAGAGGTGTCCCGGGCAGCGGCCGAGGCGGTGGCCGCGGTCGTCCCTCGCCGGTCGCAGCCGAGACCCTCCAACGCCCCCAACGTGATCTCATTCGCGGACCGACGCAACCGGCGCGGTCAACACGCAGGGTAATCAAAGCCGAGACAGCCAGCCGCCACATCGTCCGAGACGAAAGCACTCCGCCGACCTCCCGTGCACACCATGTGCACACCAGGCCAGGAAGAACGGACATCTGGAATGCGACAGGGACTTCGCTCAAGATCGCAATCTTGGACGAAGTCCCTGGTCAGAGAAGCGGAGGATCGGGGATTTGAACCCCGGATGGGCTTGCACCCAAACCGCATTAGCAGTGCGGCGCCATAGACCGGACTAGGCGAATCCTCCAGGAGCCATCAGGCCCAGGACAGGTTACCGGGTTGGCGAGCCAACCGGCAAAGTCTGAACCTTGGCCCCGACAGCATAGTCGGAAACACGTCCGGGCGCCGCGCTCCCGGGGCCGCGGGAGCGGATCGCGCCGGGCGTCAGCCGCCGAGCCGGAACCCGGTGAATCCGCAGGCCTCAGCGAGGTCGTTGCCGTGCTGCCGCATACCCGCGAGGTCGGGCTGGCGCGGCGTCGTGCTGCCGGACTGCACCTGCCGCAGCATCGACGCGGTCTCGTCGAGGTCGCCCGCGAACGCGGTCGCGGCGGTCTCGACGTCCCCGCCGGCGCTCTGGCCCTCGGAACGCACCTTGGAGGCCGTGTCCGAGAACTTCTGCGCGGTGGCAGAGGCGCCGCTGGGGGACGACATCGACATTCCGCCGGTGGAGAAGCTCCGCAGCTCCGTCTCGATGTTCTTGCAGGCGGTCTTCTTCTTCCCGCCGGCGATGGCGTCGACCGCGCCACAGCCCGTGGAACCGAGCATCAGTCCACCGACGGCGAGGACGCCGACCAGCTTGGTGGCGGACATGCGCATGGGGATTCTCCTTCAGGGGGTTGGGCTTTCGGACGGGCTACACCCTCGCAGGTCACACCCGGCCTAATCACCCCTTTGGCGTACCTACCCCACCAAGGGTTCCGTGACTCAAGTCACACTGCAGGCCGCTCGCGTCCGTCAATCGATTCGCAGTCGAGTCCCCGGAGCCGGTACAGTAACTCCGGCAGGCACCCGTAGCTCAACGGATAGAGCATCTGACTACGGATCAGAAGGTTAGGGGTTCGAATCCCTTCGGGTGCGCACAGCTCAGAGGCCCCTTCCGATCTCGGGAGGGGCCTCTTGCGTGCGCCATGGGAGCCACGTTGGGAGCCGCAGGATCCGATCAGGCCCCGAAGAGGGCACCGCTCATGGCCTCAGCCGCCGCCCGCTTGTCATCGACGAGCAGATGCCCATAGACGTCCTTGGTGATCGCGATCGACGTGTGCCCGAGGATCTCGGAGACCACGTGCAACGGCGTCCCTTGAGCCAGCCTCAGCGAGGCCCCCGAGTGCAGCAGCTCATGCGGATGCCAGTGGCCGAGCTCCGCGCGCTTGGCCAGCTTGGAGAAGGTGCGCGAGAAGTTGTCGCGGGATCCATCGGTGTTCCGACCTCGCTCGCGAAGATCAGCCCGTGATCGTTCCACAGCCCACCGGCCGCGATCTTGGCCTCAGCCTGCTGAGTATGGCGCCGCCGAAGCTTGGCCACGAGCTGTGGCGTGAGGACCAGAGTCCGGCGTGACTTGGGCGTCTTCAGTTCGCTGAGCACCAGGCACGTCTTACGCTTGCTCGCCTTGTCTCGGTTCTTGAGTCGCTTCACGGCGTGTGTGAGCCGCACCGTGCCTGCATCCCAGTCCAGCGACGAGTCCGAGAACCTCACCGCGGCGCAGCCCGTAGGCCAAGGCGATCATGACTGTTACCTCGAAGCGGTGGCCAGTCACCGTGTCGAGCAGCGATTTCGCCTGATCGATCGTGAGTGTCCACCCTTAGGTCATAGACCTTGGTGCGTCCGATGCCGAGCTTCACGGCCGCCGGTTCCGGCTTCCAAAGGAGCGGTTCATCCGCCCCAGTCGCCGCAGTCGTCACGCTGCCTCCGCAGTTGCCGAAAGTTCAGAGGTGTCGTTCTGTGCCGCGGCGTCGAGCTGGCGGCGCCGTTGGATGCGTTCGTTGATCAGGTGCAGGAGCCGCGCTTCGGTCGGCTTGACGTCGGGATCGGCCGGGCCCGGCGCGTTCCCAGACGTGGACGGCGTTCGGGTCAGCCGGGTTGGATACCGGGACGCCAGCCTCAGCGAGCCGCGCCAGGACCCGGGCCTTCCGGTCGGCTCTGTGGTCGGCGAGGGTCTTGCCGGACCCTACGGGGTGGCCTTCGGCCATATCCGCCGGCCCCGCCCCTCACGTGACAGCGAAAGGCGAGCCGCGGCACTTATTTCATGTGACAGAATCTAGCAGCCGACAAGGGGGGTCTTAGGGTCCCCTTCTGTGTGGCAGATCCGAAATTCTGGTTGCCAGGAAACTGGACTTGGGCGTGCTCTCGTCGCCCATCACTCCAGTCAAGCCGTCGGACTCTTACGACCCTTAGTCATGGCGCCTTCGGAGCTGTTGCGGTGATCGGTCTTCTCAGCCGTGTCAATCGATCGTACGATCGGCATTGTGGACAAAAGAATATGGATCTGCACAGCAGTGGCCATGGCCGTGGTCCTCACCGGGTGCGGGGGCGGTCACCCGAAGGCCGGAGCCACCGCGGGCAAGTCCGCGACCGGACGGTCGAGTGCCGCGACGGCCCCGGCCGTCCCCGTCGCCGACCCTCCCGTCCGGTTCGACACCCGGCGCGCGGTCGAACTGCCGGCCGAGGCCAGGCAGTCCGGTTACACGACCAGCTACGGCGCGCTTCCCGTGCTGCTCGACGATCGCACTGCGGTGTCGGTCGCCGATGGCGTGATGTACGGAGTGGACATCCTCACGGGTCGGCAGGTGTGGAAAACAGGACCGCGCAAGAAACTGTTCAGCCGGTCGAGTGACACGCGCGCCACGGTGGTCATGCTGCAGGGCCGCCGGACGGCGCTCGCGGCGTTCATGACGGAGGTCCCCGGGCAGGGCACCACGCCCTCGGGCGCGGCGATCGAACTCATCGGAGTAGACCTGGCGAGCGGTAAGAACGTCCTCAACGATGACCTGCCTCTGCCCCAAGACAGCGCCCCCTGGGGTAATCCGGTCAGCGTGGTCGGGGTCGACGCGACGACCGCGGTGCTGAACTGGAGCGGCGGCGGGACCGTGGTGGCCGATCTCGCGGCCCACAAGGTGCGCTGGATCCGGCGCGGCTTCGACGCGATCGGGCTGGACGGCGGTGTGATCGCGGGACAGACCGGAGACCTGCTCCACTACCGGCTTCTCGGGCTGCGCGCCACCGACCAGCGGCAGGAGTGGGCGTCCAAGGAGTACGAGGTGCCGACCTTCGAGGCCGAACCGGCCGGACCCGGCCTGTATTCACTGCACCATTCGACGGGTTCCGTCAGGGACAGGAGCTCCACGGTCCTGCACGACATCAAGACTGGAAAACCCCGCGAACACCTCGGCCTCGAATACAGGTGGCACTGCGTCTCCGACGGCGCCGAGACCCTGTTGTGCAACGGGGCGGACGGCGGGATCGTCGGGCTGGACGCCGGCACGCTGGACACCCTGTGGCGCCTGCCGTCCGACGGGCGGCTCGCCCCGAAGGTCACCGCGTTCTGGCACGGCGCGGTCTACGGGACGACGCCCAACGGCCCGGTCGTCCTGGACGCCCGTTCAGGCAAGGACCGGGAGGTCAGGCCTGGTGCCGCTCCGCGCGTGGTGAGCCGGTACGGCGGGCTGGTAGTGGGCCCCGAAGGCGCCTGGATGGTGTATCCGACGGCTCCCTAAGAGGTCATAACAAATTGTGCATGTGATGCGACATGGCGTGATGTCCGGGTGTGGTGTGGGCGGGTGCGTAAGGGTGAGCAGCCTCCATGGATCGTGGCCGACAGCCTGTGGGAGCGGGTTGAGCCACTGCTGCCGACCAGGGCGTGACTGTGGTTGAGCACCGCTGGAGTCGTCAGGGGGAGATTGCCGGAAGATCGGTTGAGCGTGCGCGACTGGGGAACCCCGTGGTTCCCCAGACCCCTCCTGGACCCGCAGGGCACTCCCGCGCGGATCGGTCTGTCACGGGTTGCGCGCCGTCCGCGCGGGTGCACCCTCCGGATCGGTGCCGACCGCCGCCCGCGTGACAGACTCGCGGCATGCCGATCGATGGCCCGAGATCGACGATCACATCGTGAGCCACCGCATCCTTCCGGCCATGATGATCTTGCGGCAGGTGTTCGGCTACAGCATTCCCGAGGCCATCGATGCCTTCGACGCCCGGTACAAGCTTCTTCGGGAGACCCGGCCAGAGGACTTCACGGTAAGCCGCGAAGAGTACGGCAGGCACTTCTACAGCTGACGAACAAGTTCCGGAACATGCGCGGAACGGGCGCGCGGAGGAAGAGCCATGCAGTGCAGCCGTGCGCTGCTCAGCGGCCCTTAGTTGGTGATCTGGGCAGCGCCCTCCGGAGCCGTGGCCCTGTGGCTCCCTGGAAGCCATGTTGGGAGCCACACGGACGGATGATCTCGAATTGGCGCGAACATATTCGGACGGGGCCGGTGATCGTTTGGGAATCTCGGATCCCTTCGGGTGCGCACAGCTCAGAGGCCCCTTCCGATCTCGGGAGGGGCCTCTTGCGTGCGCCATGGGGGCCTCGGCCGCTGGTTGCACTTGTGCGCCCGAGATCCCGCAAGCATCCGGGCGGGACGGAGAACCCAGTCGCGGATAGCTTCGTATGGGATGTCGGTGGCAAGGGCACCGGGCCGTGATCGCCTGCGCCCGAGCCGGGCGTGACGCTGCGCTGGGAGCGATTCGTGAAGCTGCGAGACGAGATCGAGACGACCCTGCGAGGGTGGCACGCCTACGAGGCGGAGCGCGGGTCGGCGGCCGTCATCGACTTCGATTGCGCACCCACCACCGCACCCACCGAGCCGGCGACCAGCCGTCTTGCGGTTTACCGGCGCCTGGCCGATCTGCGCGCCCGCACCGTCGAGGCCGGCGCCGACCGTCTCACCACCCGTCTGACCGCCGATCTCGCCTATCTCGGCGCGCTCATGGGTGAACACCCGCCGCTGGGCGACTACGTCCGGGCCACTCAAGGGTGCGCCGCGGTCGGTTGGCGGGACGACTACGTCGCCTACCGCGGTGACCAGGCCCGCCAGGCACTCGGCGCGCTGGGGGTCGGGTGGGGTTCCGAGACCGTCCGGGAGTTGAGGGCGGTCGAGGGGCCGATCGAGGCCGAGGAGGCGCCCGACGCGATCAGGCAGGCCGCCGGAGACTACGAGACGGTCGTCCGCCAGGCCACCGGCAGCCAGGCCCCGTTCAACCTCACCATCGAGACCGCCGAGGTGGACGCCTACTGGGCGTACTGGCTGGACGGTTCCGGCGACAATGTCCGGCTGCGCCTCAACCTTCGCCGCGCCGGTTTCACCAAGGTCGCCGCCCGCCAGTTCGCTCTTCACGAGGTACTCGGCCACGGTCTCCAAAGCGCGAGTTGGACGGCCCGGGCCGCTGCGCAGGAGGTCCCCTGGGTGCGTCTGATGTCGGTGCACGCGCCGCAACAGGTCCTGCTCGAAGGGCTCGCGCAAGCGCTCCCCCTGTTCGTCGCTCCCGATGACGAACAACTGGTCGCTCGCACCAAGTTCGACCACTACAACCAACTTGTGCGCGCCGAGTTGCACATCGCCCTCAATCAGGGGGCAGGTATCGCGGAGTTGGCCGAGCGCGCCCGTTTCCGGATGCCCTGGACGACCGAGGCCGCGGTTGCCGACGTCCTCGCGGACAGGGGAGCCGACCCGCAACTTCGCTCATACCTTTGGGCCTACCCTGCCGGAATCGACTGGTTCGCCAACCTCGCCGCCGCAGACCAGGCCACCAGGACAGCCGCCCTCCAGGCCGCCTACCGAGACCCGTTGACGCCCACGGATCTGGCAACGCTCTGGCCGGCAGGCCCCGCCATCGGCGGCCAAGACGCCTCCGGGGGCTTCAAGGCTTCCTCGTGATTCTCGAGTGGGTCGTGAAGTGTGGCTCGTAGCCTGAGGCATGCCGAGTGGGTGGGATGTGCGGGAAGTCTGGTTCGGTGCAGAGGACGTCTCGTTGGCCGGCTCGCTCGGGGTTCCTGGTGAAGGGGCAGCGGCAGGCGTGGTTCTGATCGGGGGCTCGGGACCGTCGGATCGGGACAACGACGGCTACTTCCGCCCGATCCGTCGATATCTGCTGGAGGCAGGGATCGCGGTCCTCAGCTACGACAAGCGCGGTGTGGGGCGGTCGTCGGGCCGGTGGCGTGCGGCGACGATGGACGACCTGGCCTCCGACGCGCTGGCGGCGCTGGACTTCCTGCGCGCGCAGCCGGAGGTGCCGGACGAGGCGGTCGGGTTGTTCGGTCACAGTGAGGGCGGCTGGGTAGCCCTGCGCGCGGCCGCCCGCGATGCACCGTCCTGGGTCATCACCAACAGTTGCCCTGGAGTGACCCCGGCAGAACAGGAACGCTACGCGGTGGCCAACGCTGTCAAAGCGTCCGGCACCCAATCTCAGCAGGACAATGCCGACGTCTTGGCGCTCTACGACCGGCTGGTGGAGGCGGGTCGACGTGGTGCCGACTTCGCTGAGGCGACCCGGCTCGTTGCCCGGGCCGGGCATCCGCCAGGTCTGGCCGCCTACTGGGGTGATGTCGACGCCGATGGTTGGGAGTTCCTCAAGCGCAAGCAGGATCATGACCCCCTGCCCGATGCGCGCCGATCGCGATGTCCCCACTTGGCGATCTTCGGTGGTTCTGACGAGCTCGTTCCCGTCGCCGACAGCATCCGGCTGTTCAGTGCCGTCGCCTGTGACGGCGACCGTGACCAGCGGGCGACGTTGACCGTGGAGGTGTTCCCCGGAGCCGACCATCGAGTGCAACGGGGTGGTGTGCTTGCCCCGGGTTACCTTCGAACCCTCGCGCAGTGGATTCACGCGGCCGCCCCGGATCGGGGTTCGAGGTCGAACGCGTCCAGATGAGGGTCCGCTCAGGACGGTTCGCGCTCTGTGGGACGCCGTACTGAGGTCGTTTCGCTCGTCAGGGGCGCGCCGTTCGCTGCGATGGGCAGGAGGTCGGGTACGCGGGCACCGTCGTCGTCGACCAGGACGGAGTGCGTCTCGCCCGCTGTGAAGGCGTGGCGTTCGCCCCACTGCCGCAGCGTGACGATCACGGGGAAGAGGTCCTTGCCCGCCTCGGTGAGCGCGTACAGCCGGCGCCTGCCCGAAGGGGCGTCGACCTGGGTGAGCAGGCCGTGGGCGGTCAGCTTGCGGAGCCGGTCGCTGAGGATGTTGCGGGCGATTCCGGTGCGCTGCTGGAAGTCGGTGAACGAGCGGGCGCCGTCCATCGCGTCGCGGACGATGAGCAGGCTCCACCGGTCGCCGACCAGGTCGGCGGTGCGGGCGACCGGGCAGACCGGGTCCGTCCACGCGGGGTTCTGCCCGTCGGTCTCGTCGCGTGCCATCAGCCCTCCAACGAGTTGCGTAATGAAACCATTCTGACCTACCCTCCGTTCAGTTTCAAAATGAAACCAAACGGAGGTGGGCTGTGCACGGGAGGACGAGGCTGCTGCTGGCGGCGGTGTGCGGGGTCGCGGTCGCGAGCGTCTACGCCGGGCAGCCGGTACTGGGCGTGATGGGACGCGATCTGGGCGTTCCGGTCGACTCGCTCGGCTGGTTCGTGGCCGCCGGCCAGCTCGGCTATCTGGCAGGACTGGTGCTGCTGGTGCCGTTGGGCGACATGCTCGACCGCCGGCGCCTGATCGCCGCGCACCTCGGCCTCGTGGCCGCGGGTGCGGTGACCACCGCGGCCGCCCCGGTCGCCTGGGCGGCCTTCTCCGGACTGGCCGCGGCGGGCGTGTTCGCGGTGGTGGTGCAGACCGCGGTCGCGTACACGGCGTCGATCTCCCCGTCGGCCGAGCGCGGGCGCAACCTCGGCATCGTGACCTCGGGCGTGGTGATCGGCATCCTCGGCGCGCGGGTCGTGGCGGGAGTCCTCGCGGACCTGTGGGGATGGCGGAGCGTCTACCTGGCCCTGGCCGCCCTCGCCGGCGTGCTCGCCCTGCTCACCCTCACCGTGCTGCCCGCGGATGTCCGCTCTGACGGGGCACGGTACGGACAGGTGCTCCGGTCCCTCGGTGGGTTGTTCGTGCGGCCGGTGTTCCTCAGCCGTGGGCTGATCGCGTTCTTCCTGTTCGCGTCGTTCGGCACCCTGTGGAGCGGCATGGCCCTGCCGCTGGCCGGTGCGCCGTGGCATCTCAGCGAAGCGCAGATCGGGCTTTTCGGTGTCGCGGGGCTGGCCGGGGCTCTGGGCGCCGCCCGGTCCGGACGGTGGGGCGACGCCGGGCACGCGCGCCGGGTCACCGGCCTCGCACTCGGGCTCCTGCTCGTCTCCTGGGCCGCGATCGGACAGCTCTCGTGGTCGCTGCCCCTGCTGGTCCTCGGCGTGATCGTGCTCGACTTCGCCGTCCAGGCCGTCCACGTGAGCAACCAGCACACCCTCACCGCCGCCTACCCCGACCGCACCAGCACCACCATCGGCGCCTACATGGTCTTCTACTCCCTCGGCTCGGCCCTGGGGGCGGCCGCGACGACGGCCCTGTTCGACGCCGCCGGCTGGATCGGCCCCACCGTCCTCGGCGCGACGCTTGCGCTCTGCGCCCTCGCCACCTGGGCTTTCACCCCCTACACGGCGGACCGCGTCGCCCACCGTCCACAACTCGAACAGGCGGAGAACGCTTGACCGGGTGGCGAACTCGTCACCGACGACGTCGAGTTGGCGCGGCGGTGGTCGGGTCCGAGCCGGGTCGTGGACGCGAGGGCCGCGAGGCCGGGGAATCGCTAGCGGCGGGCGTGGCGGATCTTGAGGCGGCCGAGGCCCATGGCGCCGGTGATGCGGATCTTGGGCCCGCCGGGGCGGGTGGGGCGGCGGGGCGTGTAGCGCGCGTCCTTCAGCCCGGTGCGCAGACCCTCGATCTCGACGATCGCGTCACGAGGGACGGTGATCTTGGCACGGCCGGTGCCGACCTGCAGTTCGATGTCGACCACCGGGTGATCGATGATCGCCTTGGACAGGTCCAGGTGCACCCGTCCGAAGGCGGACTCGACCTTGAGGACGCGGGGTACCCGCCAGGGGCCGCGACGCTTGATCCGTCCGGTGGCGGCGCCGATCGTGGACGTGGGGCCTGCGTCCTCGTCCGGGAGTGCGGCCAGGGGCGTCGCGAGGTCGCCGTGGGTTCTGGCGCTGAGCACCTGGTCGAGGCGCTCGTCCATCTCCTCGTGCGTGAGGTGCCCTTTGGCGTACGCCTCCCGCAGGCGCTGCACGGCGGTGTCGCGGTCGTCGTCGCCGACGAGGCGCGCCTGATTCTCCGGACGGGGGGTCACGCCATCACCTTAGCGCCGTCCCCGCGATCCGGCCCGGGAGGGAGCCGCGGGTCAGCGGGGTTCGGTGCCGGGGACCAGGCGGTGCCTGAGGGGCTTGCCGACGCCGAGGAAGGTGTGGCCCGTCATGCCGTTGATGACGCCGGCGGCGGAGGCGTACCAGGCGCAGATCGCGGTGAGGACGCCGAGGTAGCCGCCGATCTTGATCGTGGTCTCGCTGGTGGCGAAGTTCCCGATGAACAGGATGATCTCCGTGGCCTCCAGGGCGACGAACACCGCCAGGACGGCCTGGTTGACCTGGGTCGCCCAGAGCATCATGTAGGTGTTGAAGATCGCGAAGGCGAGGAGGATCCAGCCGAGGTCGTTGGCCTCCTGGGCGGGAGTCGTCTCCCCGGCGATGAGGACGGCGTAGAGGCCGAGACCGAGCCAGAAGCCGCCGTAGGACGAGAAGGCCGTCGCGCCGAACACGTTGCGACCGCGGAACTCCCACATGCCGGCCAGGATCAGGACGAGGCCGCCGTAGGCGAGGGCGTAGGCCAGCCAGGCGTCGGTGCCGTCGGTCCACCCGGCGTTCTTGACGGACAGAAGGAACAGGGTCAGGGCGAAGGCCGCCAGGCCCAGGGGGGCCGGATCGGCGATACCGGACGGGGTGTGCGGGATGGACTCTTGCTCGACGTGGGTCATGGTGCCTCCTCGCTGGAGTCCCATCGCCTTGTCTCGCGCGGTCTCGGCCGGACAGGGATGGACGAAGGAATGCGGACAACGGACGTCCGGACGTCCCGGATGGGACCGTTATCTCCTCGGCCCTGTTTCGGATCATAACTCCGCTCGCACGTCAGGTCAGGCGCCCCTTCGCGGGGCATTTCCGGCATATCCCCACTAATCACGGTCACTGAGGCGGAGGGGCGAAACGGCGTCCCCCGATATGTGAAATCATTTGCCTCGTGCGGAAGGTATCCCCTCTCAATGGGGAAGCTTCGTTGAATGGCCGATCGGTTGGGCGGGCAAGCCTTGGCGAAGGCGTTGCCGACTACTTGACGACGGCGGGGCTGAAGATGGGCGGGTCGCCGAGGTGCCCGCGGTGGGACCGGGGTCTGCTTCCGTCGACGTCCACCACGCCCAGTTCGGCGCCGAGTTCGGCCCCGATGTGGACCTGCCCGCTCCACCGCATGAACTCCGGGTGCCGGGCGAGCGCGTCGATCACCCGTCCGCTGAACTCGGCGGACTCCGCCCCCGCGGCGAACGACTTGTACCGGTCGGGGACGCCCTCGAAGAGCGCTCTGTTGCGCTCGGTCTTCAGCAGACCCATCCACAGCGAGATGACGGCGACATTGTAGGGCTCGAAGTCGACCGCCATGTCGTGCGCCATCTTGTCGACGGCGGCCTTTCCCGCGCCATAGGCCGGGCCGTGCATGTAACAACGTCCGCCGAAAGAGGAGGTGTTGACGACGAGGCCCGCCTTGTTCCTCACCAGCAACGGGGCGGCGTAGTAGGCGGCCACGTAGGCGGAGCGCATCCCCACGTCGAACATGCTCTGGAGCCCCAGCGGCTTTTCCCAGAACGGCCCTTCGCGGGTGAGGCCGTCCGGAATCGTGAACGCGTTGTTGACGAGGACGTCCAGCCTGCCGTGCTCGCGTTCCACCCGCCTGAACAGGTCCGCGACCTGCGCGTCGTCGGAGTGGTCGCAGATCACGGGCACGCCGGTGCCGCCGCGGGCGTCGATCTCCTCGGCCGTGGCGAGGACCGTGCCCGGAAGGTCGGCGTCGCCCTCCGAGCGGGTCCGGCCCGTCACGTAGACCGTCGCGCCGGTCGCGCCGAGGGCCAGCGCGATGCCCTTCCCGGCGCCGCGGCTGGCGCCGGTGACCACGACGACCCGGTCTCCGGTGAGGCTCACCTGTCGCTCCCCGCGAGGAATCCGAGCATCGCCGCCGTGGTCTCGGCGGGCCTCTCCATCTGCATCATGTGGCCGGCCTGCTTGATCATGTGGACGCCGCGGACGTCGGCGTGGTGGTCGCCGAGCCTGTTCAGGGGGTCGTCGCCGTGCCAGCCCTCAAGGTCGGCGTCCTGCTCGCTGCCGATGAAGTAGTACGGGACGGGATTCTTCCGGTCGCCGTAGGACTTGCGGTACTCCCAGGACAGGTCCATCGCCCGGTACCAGTTGAGCCCGCCGGTGAAGCCGCTGCGGCCGTAGGCGTCGACGTAGAACTCCAGTTCCGGCTCGGTCAGCCACGTCCACGGGAGCGGCGGCGTCTCGGGGAGGGCGTCGATATAGGACGTGCCCGGAGGTTGCCGCCAGACGTCGAGGTAGTGGTAGTCGCTGGAAAGCGCGTAGAAGACCTTGCGCAGGAACGCGCGGGGCGCGGCGGCGAGGTCGCGGTCGGCGACGCCCGGCTCGGCGAAGTAGTGGATGTGGTTGAAGTGCCGTTCGGCCTGGCGGGCGGCCAGCGTCAGGGGCGACTCGTCGCTCGGGGTGAAGAAGGGGTTCTCCAGGCCGATGATCGCGGCGACGCGGTCCGGGTGGTGGTGGGCGAGGTCGTAGGCGGCGAAGAGGCCGAAGTCCAGGCCGCTGAAGACGGCCTTCTCCTCGCCGAGGTGGTCGAGGAGGCCGGTGAGGTCGCCCACGATGCGGTCGACGTCGTACTCGCGGTGGTCCCGGGGGCCGCTGGTGTGCCCCATGCCGCGCATGTCGGGCGCGACGACGCGGAACCCCGCATCGGCGATCGGACCGATCTGGTGGCGCCAGCTGAACCAGATGTGCGGGAAGCCGTGCAGGAGGACGACGAGCGGCCCCTCGCCCTGCTCCACGTAGTGGACGTCCAGGCCGTTGATGCGCGCGTACCGATGACTCCAGCCCGCCATGCTGCGGTTCCTTCGGTTCGGGGAGCCGACCTTCGGACTGTGCAGGACGATGCCCTCGGCGGCACCGGCAGGTCCCGCTCAGTGGGAACCCAGCGTGATGCGGACGATCGTCCCCTTGGACGGTTCGGACAGCAGTTCGGCCCGTCCGCCATGGGCGGCGGCGATGGCGGCGACGATGGGAAGGCCGAGGCCGGTACCGCCCTGCGTGCCACGGTGGAAGCGTTCGAAGGCGCGGGCGGCGTCTTCCGGGGACATGCCCGGCCCCTCGTCCGCCACCTCGATGAGGCCCGGCGCCAGACGGATGGTCGTGGGCGTTCCGGGGGGTGTGTGGGCCCGCACGTTGGCCAGAAGGTTGGCGAAGACCTGGCGGATGCGGGCCTCGTCGACGGTCGCGACCAGGGTGTCAGGGGCGTCCAGCACGATGGGACGGTCGGGGGCGGCGACGGTCGCGTCGGCCACGGCGTCCCGGGCGAGGGCGGCGAGGTCGGTGGGGGCGGGGTGCAGGGACGCCTCGCGGTCGAGGCGGGCGAGTTCGAGGAGGTCGGTGACGAGACTGTTCATCCGGCGGGCCTCCTCCTCGATGCGGCGCATCGCGTCGGGCAGCTCGTCCGGCCCGAGCGCGCCGTGCCGGTAGAGCTCGGCGTAGCCCTGGATGGCCGTGAGCGGCGTGCGCAGCTCGTGGGACGCGTCGGCGGCGAACTCGCGGACGCGGGCCTCGGAACGGCTGCGCGCCCAGAACGCCTGCTCGATCCGCTCCAGCATCACGTTGATGGCGGACGCCAGGCGGGCCACCTCGGTGCGCCGTCCGGGAGCGGGCATGCGGGCGCGCAGGTCGCCGCCCGCGGTGATGGCATGCGCCGTGGCGGCCATCCGGCTCAGCGGCAGCAGGCCGCGGCGGATGAGCCACCGGCCGAGCACGAGCAGGACCGCGAGCAGGAGGGCGGCCGTGGCGATCTCGGACAGCACGAGGTTGCGGACGGCCGCGTGGATCTCGGTGAGGGGGGACGCCACGACGACGAAGCCCTTCCCCCAGGGACGCGCCACCGCGCGCAACCCGGGAAGGGAGAACGGTTCGAGGTCGCGCGCGCGGGCGGCCAGCTCGTCCGGGCCCAGTCGCCCCACCTCGCGGACGGCCTGCTCGGGCGCGGGCGCGTCCCCGCTGAGGACCCTTACCCGCCCCGCCGGGCCGACGGCCAGCACGACGAACTGCGCGGGGGCGACGCCCTGCTCGGGCAGGCCGGGACGCAGCAGACGCGTCACGGCGCGGTCGCGGGTCGCCTGGAGCTGGCCGTCCACGCGGTGCATCAGGTACCCGTTCAGGACGAGCGCGCTGACCAGGCCCATGATCGCCAGCCCGGCGGTGGTGATCGCGAGCAGGCCGGTGAGCAGCCGGGCGTTGAGCGTCATGGCCGCAGCGCGTAGCCCACCCCGCGCTGGGTGTGGATGAGCGGGGTGCCGAGCGGGTCCAGCTTGCGGCGCAGGTAGCTGATGTAGGTCTCCACGACCTGCGGGTTGCCGTGGTCCCAGCCCCACACGCCGTCGAGGAGCTGGGCGCGCGAGAGCACCATGCCCGCGTTGCGCATCAGGTAGGCGAGCAGCCGGAACTCGGTCGGCGACAGCTCGACGGGGACGCCGCCGCGCCGTACCGTCCAGTGCGCCTCGTCGAGTTCGAGGTCGGCGACGCGCAGCACGGGCCCGGCGGAGGGCTCCGGCGGGGCCGCCCGGCGCAGGACGGCCCGCACCCGGGCGATCAGCGCCTCGATCGAGAACGGCTTGGTGACGTAGTCGTCACCGCCGAGCGTGAGACCCGTGACGGTGTCGGACGGCGTGTCCCGCGCGGTCAGGAAGATCACCGGGATCTGGTCGCCGGACCCGCGCAGCCGCCGGCACACCTCGAAGCCGTCCAGGTCGGGCAGCATGACGTCCAGCAGGACGAGGTCGGGCCGAGACTCCCGGACGGCCCCGAGCGCCTCCTCGCCCGTGCCGGCGGTGGCGGTCGCGAAGCCGTGGAAGCGCAGCGCGACCTCGATGAGGTCACGGATGTTGGCCTCGTCGTCCACGACGAGGACCCGCCGGGTCTCGCTCATCGGCTCCCGCAGCTCGCTCCCTCGCCGGCCTCGTGCCGGCACATCGGGCTCACCCGCCCGAAACTACCCGGCACGGTGAGCGCCGGTGCACTAGCGGTCCCGGGGGACGCGGATCACGCGCGCGGTCCGGGTGCCGCCGGAGCGCTCCCCGGCCACGAGCACCTGGTCGCCGCCGGCCAGGCCCTTGAGGGACGACTTCTCGCCGTTCTTGCGGACGTGGGTCTTGCCGTCGGACGTCCACGTCCAGGAGACGCCGTCGTCGCTGCGGACGGTCACCCCGGTCGCCGAGACGGCGGTGATCTTGCCGCGCTGCCAGGTGGCGAGGTGGAATCCGTCCTTGCGCTTGACGGTGGCCTCGCCATGGACGCCGCGCAGAGCGCGCGCCCGGCGGAGGGGGTGCCCCTTGCCGGGATGGCCCTTGCCCGCGTGCGCCGTGGGGGAGGGGGAGGGAGCGGGATCGTCGGCGAAGGCGGGGACGGAGAAGTAGAGCCCGAGCCCGAGGAGCCCGGCGGCACCGGCCCCGGCCGCGATCGTCTTCCGGTTGTTTCGCATGCCGGACATGTAAGCGGTCGCGTCTGGCAGAAGTCCACGCGGAAGCCTGGGAGAACCCTGAGAGTTCCCGAGCACCGCCTGGAGGATCGGACGCGTTCCGCCGCCTCTCGTCCCTCGCCTGAGGTCGGGGCACCGCCCGCTGCCCTGCGGAGAAGGCGGGGCGGTGGCCTTGGTCTACTCGGAGGCCAGGGTTTCGAGGACCTGGTCGCCGTACTTGGCGAGCTTGTTCTCGCCCACGCCGTTGACGCGCCCCAGGGCCGCCAGGGAGGTGGGGAGGGCCGTGGCGATCTCGCGCAGGGTCGCGTCGTGGAAGATGACGTAGGCGGGGACGCCCTGCTCCTTGGCGGTCGCGGCGCGCCAGGCGCGGAGGCGCTCGAAGATCGGCATCGACTCGGCGGGGAGCTCGACCTGGGCCTTGGCCGCCTTGGCGGTCTTCGCCGCCTTCGCGACGGGGCGTTCGGCCTCGCGGCGCATCATCACCTTGCGCTCGCCGCGCAGCACGCCGGCGCTCTCGTCGGTCAGGACGAGCGTGCCGTGGTTGCTCTCCACCGCGATCAGGCCCTGGGCGAGGAGCTGGCGGACGACGCCGCGCCACTCGACGTCGCGCAGTTCGGCGCCGATGCCGAAGACCTTCAGCGAGTCGTGGTCGAACTGGATGACCTTCGCGTTCTTCTTGCCGAGGAGGATGTCGACGACGTGGCCGGCGCCGAACTTCTGGCGCCGCTCGCGGTCGAGCCGGACCACGGTCGACAGGACCTTCTGGGCGGGGACGGTCGCGTCCCACGTCTCGGGCGGCGTGAGGCAGGTGTCGCAGTTGCCGCAGGGCTCGCCGGACTGGCCGAAGTAGTTCAGCAGCTGGACGCGGCGGCACTCGACCGTCTCGCAGAGGGCGAGCATGGAGTCGAGGTGCATGCCCTGGCGGCGGCGGTGCGCGGCGTCGCCCTCGCCACCGTCGATCATCTTGCGCAGGTTGACGACGTCCTGCAGGCCGTAGGCGAGCCAGGCGGTGGACGGGAGGCCGTCGCGTCCGGCGCGGCCCGTCTCCTGGTAGTAGCCCTCGACGGACTTCGGCAGGTCGAGGTGCGCGACGAAGCGGACGTCGGGCTTGTCGATGCCCATGCCGAAGGCGATGGTCGCGACCATGACGAGGCCGTCCTCGCGGAGGAACCGCGCCTGGTTCGCCGCGCGGATCTCGGCGTCGAGGCCCGCGTGGTAGGGGAGGGCCTCGATGCCGTTCTCGCTCAGGAACGCCGCGTTCTTCTCCACCGAGTTGCGGGACAGGCAGTAGACGATGCCCGCGTCGCCCTTGTGCTCGCTCTGGAGCAGGCGCAGCAGCTGGCGCTTGGCGTCGGTCTTCGGCTCGATCCGGTACTGGATGTTGGGACGGTCGAAGCTCGCCACGAAGTGGCGGGCCTGTTCGAGCCGGAGGCGTGACGCGATCTCGCCGCGGGTGGCCTCGGTGGCGGTCGCGGTCAGCGCGATGCGGGGGATCTCGGGCCAGCGTTCGTGCAGGCCGGACAGCGTCAGGTAGTCGGGGCGGAAATCGTGCCCCCACTGCGAGACGCAGTGCGCCTCGTCGATCGCGAAGAGGGAGACGTCGCCCCGGTCGAGCAGCTCGACGGTCGCGGCGAGCTTCAGCCGCTCCGGCGCCAGGTACAGCAGATCGAGCTCGCCCGCCGTGAACTGCGCCTCGGTCACGCGGCGCTCGTCGAAGTCCTGGGTGGAGTTGAGGAAGCCCGCGCGGACGCCGAGGGCGCGCAGCGCGTCCACCTGGTCCTGCATGAGGGCGATGAGGGGCGACACGACGATGCCGGTGCCCTTCCGGACGAGCGCCGGGATCTGGTAGCACAGCGACTTGCCGCCGCCGGTCGGCATCAGGACGAGGGCGTCCCCACCGGCGACCACATGCTCGATGATCTCCCGCTGGCCGTCCCGGAACGCGTCGTAGCCGAACACGCGCCGCAGGGTGTCGAGGGTCTCCGGGGTCTCAGGGGAAGTCACCGGGCCATACTACGAACCGCCGCGGACACCCGTCCCCCGAACCTTCACCTGTGGACGACCGCCTCCGCGAGCTCGGGCGTCAGCTCGTCCAGGCCGTCCGCGACGTGCGCGGCCAGCGCCAATGCGTCGGGCGCGGGCGGGTGCGCCGGACGCGGGATCGCGATCACCGCCATCCCCGCCGCGTGCGCCGACCGGAGCCCGTTGCCGGAGTCCTCGACGGCGACGCAGTCGCGCGCCGCGACCTCCAGCCGCGCCGCGACGGTGAGGTAGCCGTCCGGGGCGGGCTTGCCGCGCTCGACCTCCTCGGTCGACACGGTGGCGCGGAACAGGCCGTCCACCCCGAGATGCCCGAGCACGAGGTCGATCAGGGCGCGCGGGGACGAGCTGGCCAGCCCCAGCGGGCGGTACCCGGCCATCCGGCGGACGGCGTCCTCGGCGCCCGGCAGCAGCGGCGGCCCGTCCGCGTACCGCTGCGACATCCGGTCGACCACCTCGTAGGCGACCTCCTCGGCCGTGACGCCGTCGACGAGGTCGGAGGCGATGTAGTCCGCCCACTCCTCGGTGCTCATGCCCATGAGCCGGTCCTGGGTGTCGGGGAGCCAGCGCCCGCCGCGCTCGGCGACGTAGCCGCGCCGCACCTCCTCCCACACCGGCTCGGAGTCGATCAGGACGCCGTCCAGGTCGAACACGATGGCCTGCACGGGCATGGGGCCCTCCACGGATCTCGTCGCGACGTCCCGTCACTACCCGCCGCGATCACATCGGAACCCGGCGCGGTCGGTTCGGACGAATGCCTCTGACCAGCATTTATCCGGCGAATCCGACATGATCGACTTTTGGTCTGGCATGGTGGGGGGCCTCCGTTCCCCCTCCGGAGTCACTGCAGAGGAGATCTGCCCATGGTGTTCCTCGGTTTTCTCCTGGTCGCGGCCGCCATCACGGTCGGCGCCGGTGTCGTCATGGACAACACCGGCCCGGCGGACCTCGTCGTCTTCGGCCAGACCGTCCCGGGCCTGGAGAGCGAATGGCAGGTGTTCCTCTCCGGCGCGGGCGTGGCCCTCGTCTTCCTCGCCGGCATGTCGCTCGCCTTCACCGGCGCGGCCCGCCGCATCCGCACCCGCCGCGACCTGCGCGACCTGCGCGAGGAGCACGAGGAGTCGCTGACCACGCTGGAGATGGAGAAGCGCCGCCTGGAGCGCGAACTGGCCCGCGTCCGGCAGAGCCCGCCCCGGCGGGACGCCGCGCGGACGGGCGCGCCGCGCGAGCCCGCCGTGCAGGGTGCCCGCGTCGCGGGCGGGAGGTCCGACACCCGCTCGCAGGCCGCCGCCACCTCCCCGTTCTTCGACCGCACCGAGTAGGACGCGGCGCCGGGCGGGTCATCCGCGGTGATGACGGGAGTCTCCGCCCGGATCGTCTCGCAGTGGGATGACATGGCCGGTTCCCGGCCAGCATGATGCGTGGCGTGCGCATTCTTCTCAAGGTCGGCGCCACCGCGGTCGCCCTGTGGGTCGCCACGGTCCTGATCGACGGCATCACGCTCGGCGATCAGACCACCGCCCGGCGGATCCTCACGCTGGTCGCGGTCGCCGTCATCTTCGGGCTGGTCAACGCCGTCCTCAAGCCGATCATCAAGACCCTCGGCTGTGCCTTCTACGTCGTCACGCTCGGGCTCATCGGGCTCGTCGTGAACGCGCTGCTCCTCTGGCTGACTAGCGAGCTGGCGGAAGGGCTCGACCTGCCGTTCCACGTGACCGGGTTCTGGCCGGCCTTCTGGGGCGCGATCGTCGTCGGCGTCGTCGGCTGGCTGCTCCACCTGTTCCTCCCCGACGGCGACGAGGACAGGGGCCGGGGCCGGGACCGGGACCGGGACTAGCCCGCCAGGCCGGGCGCGGCCGTCGAGGCGCGCTCGAACGGGCTCAGCTCCAGCCGCCCGGACGGCGAGCCCGCGTACTCCCGGTATCCCGGCGGGCGCGTTCCGGCCGTCCCCACGAGGATCCAGCGGCGCGCCCGGACGGCCCCGATGAGGAACTCGCCGTCGGTCACCGTCCCCGCGTCCGCGACGATCAGCGCGTCGAACTCCTCGTCGCGGACGGTCAGCCCGGCGCCCGCCGGGGTCCCGACGACGAGGTCGGCGGTGCGGAGCAGGACCTCGCTCCCCGCCGCCCGGCCGCCCTCCAGGTACCCGGTGAGCTCCTCGATCCGGGCCATCGCACGGCGCTGGTGCGCGGGGACGACCTCCGGGTCGTCGTCGGGGTCGGCGCCGCAGATCTCCAGGACGTTCGACCGCGACCGCCCCTCGGCCGCCGCCACCGTCTCCAGCTCGGCCTCCCGCGCGGCGATCTCCGCCGCCGCCTCCTCGGCGCGGCGCGCCAGCTCGGACGCGGTCTCCGCCGCGCGCGCCGTGGCGGTCTCCGCGTCCGACCGGGCCCGCGCCGCGGCCGCGAGCGCCGCCTCGCGGGACGTCCGGGCGGCGGTCACCCGCTCCTCGATCGCCTGCGCGACCTGGTGCGCCGCGCGGGCCCGCAGGCCCGCCTCGGTGGCACGCTCGACCGCCTCCGACGCCTGCCGCGCCTGCTCCCGGTGCTCGGCGCCGACCTTCTCCCGCTCGGCCGCGAGCCAGGTCAGCTCCGTCCCGAGCCGCTCCTGCGCCTCCTGCGCCGCCTTCAGCCGCGCCCCGCCCTCGGACACGAACGACGCCAGCCCGCGCCGCAACCGCTCCGCGTGCTCCGCCGCCTCCTTGGCCTCCCGCGCCCGCGTCGCCGCCTCGTCCGCCTCCCGCGTCCGGGTCCTGACCTCGGCGCGCAGGCCGCGCAGCTCCGACGGCGGCGACGCCACGTGCAGCCGCTGCCCGAGCGTCATCTTGCGGCGCAGCGCCGACAGCGCCGACTCCGCCGACACCAGCCGGTAGTAGGCGGCGTGCCCCTCCGCCGCGGCGTCGGCGTCGGCCGCCGTCAGCCGGTGCGCCTCCTCGGCCGCGCCGGGCAGCGCCTCCCTCGCCCGCGTCAGCTCGTCGGTGAGGGACGCCTCCGCCTGCCGCGCGCCCTGCAACTCCGACTGCGCCGTCTTGGCGCGCTCGTCGATCTGGACGCACCGCGCATAGGTGGCGTCGGCCGTCCGCGTCAGCGCGGCCGCCTCGGCGCCCGCCTCGTCCGCGGCCCCCTGCAACCGCTCCGCCTCGGCCCGCGGCCCCGCCAGCTCCGCCTCGGCCTCCTCCTGGACGCCGGAGAGCCGCTCCGCCTCGGCGTCGCCGGCGGCGGCCGCCTCCTCCGCGCCCGCCGCCGCGGCCCGCGCCTCCTCGATCGCGCGGGCCAGACCCGCCTTCTCCGCCTCAAGCTGCTCGGACCGCCGCAGGTTCTCCGCCTGGACGGACTGGAGCGCCGCCGCGTCCCGCGGCCACTGCTCCAGCGACATCAAGCCGCGCTGCAGCAGCCGCGCCTCCGTCTGCCACGACAGCCGCCACGCCTCTCCGACCGGACGGAGCGCCGCCGACCGGACCCGCGCCTCCGGCGCCGACGGCCCCTCCCCGGGCTCCACCGGCTCCACGGGCGGCAGCGTGGGCAGCGGCTCGGCCCTGGTCACCACGGCCTCCGGCTCCGGGAGCGGGCCGGCCAGGGGCCTGAACTCGACCGTCCCGTGGGACCCCGGCTCCCGCAGGGGCGGCGGCTCCTGCTCGGCGGGCGGCGCCTCGACGGGCGGCAGTCCCTGCGTCCGCACCGACCGGGCCTCCGCCGTCTCCGGCTGCGTCTCGATCAGCAGCGAGAAGACGTCGGGGTCGCCCTCCACGGCGCGCAGCAGCTCGGCGGCCTTCTCCGGGGTGGGGGCGATCAGCAGGGCCCGCCCGTCCGACTCCGTGAGCTCCTTGACCGCGTCACGTACGACCTGGGCCTCGTCGCCCTCGTCCACCTGGACGAGCCGCAGCCCCTCCGCGCCCTCCAGCGTCCCGGGCGCCACCAGGAACCGGGCGAGCACGTCCCACTCCCCCGCGGCCCGACCGTCCCGCAGCGCCCGGACGGCCGCGATGTGCGGCGCCCACCCCACGGGCGGGACGTCCTCGGGCACCTCCCGCAGGCGCGCGTCGATCCCCTCGTAGAACTCGCTCAGCGGCCCGTAGACGCTCTCGACCAGCTCGCGCCAGCCCCCTTCGCCCGCGTCCGTCCCCAACGGAGGCGTCGGCTCGGCGACGTCGATGGGCACGGTCCCCAGGACCGCCCGAGGATCAAGCCCCTCGCCCCCGATGCCCTCCTCCACGCCGGGAACGTCACCGGCGGGCTCCTCGTCCACGACCGGCTCCCCGCCGGCCGCGGGCTCCACGTCCTCTGCCGGTACGTGGCGCGCCGCCTCAGCGCCACCGGCAGCCCGGTCGCCGACGAGCGACGCCGCCTCGGGCGGTTCGTGAGCGGCCGTCGACTCGCTGTCGGCAAGGTCACCGGCGGGCGGGACCACAGGCACAGTCTCCTGATCGGTCATGCCGCCGTCGGCCACTTCCGCCGCGGCCGCGTCGTCGGCGAGCTGATCGGCGATCGGCGCCGCCTCCGCTGGGGCGTCGGTGGGACGGTCGCCGCCGACGGGCTCCGCGCCGGCGGCGTCCCCTGCCGGAAGCGGGTTCTCCAGCGGGCTGTGCCGTGTCGACTCGGCGTCCACCTCGCCGAGGTCTGGCAGATCAACGGCCGTCGTCTCCGCGGCGGGCGCGTCACCGAGGGGCCGGTCGTCCGCGGTTTCCTCTGGTGGGACGTGCTGTGCCGCGTCGTTCATGGGCTGTTCAGGGGCAGTCGCGGCTGGGCTCTCGCCGGGCCGGCCGCCGACCGGCGGCGTGGCCTCGGACGGTGCGTCAGGGATTTCGTCGGTCTGAGCAGGCTCGGGCTCGGGGGACGGCGGGATGACGGGAAGGGCCTGGGTGGCCTCGGCTGACGGTTCCTGCTCGTCCGTGCCGGGGAGGGGGACGATGACCGTGGGGAGGTCGGAGTCCGGGACGTAGGGGGGTCTGGTGTTCTCGTCGGGTCCGTTGGTTTCCGAAGGCTGGTTCACGACGCCATCCCGTCCCAGATCGATCGTCCGGGGCCAGTATGTTCCCCTTCTGCTCCCGACTAACGTCTCACAGGCCGCAGACTCAGCGGTGGCCCGCGAGAGCGGCGTGATGATCTTCACCGGGGCGGGGTTCGGGGTCGGGGTGGACCACCGCGCCGGTGAGGCGGGGCAGGGCGTGCAGGAGGCTGTGCTCGGCGTCCACGGCGATCTGGTGGGCCCGGACGACGGTGGAGGCGGGGTCGACGACCACGTCGCACTCGGCGCGCAAACTGTGGCCGATCCACCGGAGGCGGACGTCGCCCACGCCCCGGACGCCGGGCGTGGCGGAGAGGGCGGCTTCGGCCTGGTCGACCAGGGCGGGGTCCACGGCGTCCATCAGGCGGCGCCAGACCTCGCGGGCCGTCTGCCACAGGACGGTCAGGATCGCCACCGTGATGAGCAGTCCGACGACCGGGTCGGCCCAGGGGGCGCCCAGCGCGACGCCGGCGGCGCCCAGGAGGACGGCCAGGGACGCGAAGCCGTCCGTGCGGGCGTGGAGGCCGTCGGCGACGAGCGCGGCGGAGCCGATGCGGCGGCCCGTGCGGATGCGGTAGCGGGCCACCAGCTCGTTGCCCAGGAAGCCGACCAGCGCGGCGCCCGCCACGGCGGCCACGTGGTCCACAGGCTGTGGATGGGCCAGGCGCTGGACGGCGGCGTACCCGGCGACGGCGCAGGACGCGGCGATGGCCAGGACGATGACGACACCGGCCAGGTCCTCGGCGCGTCCGTAGCCGTAGGTGTACCGGCGGGACGGCGGGCGGCGGCCGAGCAGGAACGCGATGCCCAGCGGGACGGCCGTCAACGCGTCGGCGGCGTTGTGGAGCGTGTCGCCCAGCAGCGCCACCGAGCCGGTGAACGCGACCACGGCGGCTTGCAGCGCCGTGGTCGCGCCGAGGGCCGCCAGGGAGATCCACAGAGCGCGCATGCCCTGGGCGCTCGCCTCCATGGCCGAGTCCACCTTGTCGGCCGCCTCGTGCGAGTGCGGGCGCACCAGGTGGGCGAGGCGCCCTTTCCGCGAGTGACCGTGCCCGTGTCCGTGACCGTGACCGTGTCCGCTCATCCTCCGATGATGGACCGGAAAACCCGTTGCAGCACCTCGACACCTGCGGTGTCGTCGCAGGTACGCGGGCTGTGTCAGTGCGGGTTGCTGGCCAGAAGCTCCGCCAGGAGGTCGTCCAGGGTGACGATTCCGGCGAACTCGTCGCCGTCGTCGTTGACCACGGCGAGCTGGGCGCGACCGCGGCGCATGCGGCTGACCGCGTCCAGCACGGTCGTCTCCGCCGTGAGGACGGGGGCCGGGTGCGCGAGCTCGCCCGCGCGGCGCTCGTCGCCCGGCTCGATGATGGCGGCCCGGACGTGGACGATCCCCGTCATCGCGCCGTCCAGGTCGCGGACCAGGAGGCGGCTGTGGCCGCTGGCGGTGGCGGTCCGGCGGATCTGCGCGGCGGTCGCGTCCGCGTCGATCGTGGTGACGGACGTGGCGGGGACGACGAGGTGCCCGACCGTGGCCTCCCGCGCGGAGATCGCCCGGTGCAGGAGCTCGTGGTCGCGGCGCCCGATGAGGCCGAGGCGGCGGGACTCGCCGACCAGGTGGCTGAGCCGCGCCGGGTCGGTGTGGCTGTCCAGCTCGTCCTTCGGCGTGACGCGGATGAGGCGCAGCAGCGCGTTGGTCACCGCGTTCAGCGCCGACAGGATCGGGCGGGACACCTTCGCGAACGCGCGGAACGGCAGGGCGAGGATCATCGCGGACCGCTCCGGGTGCGCGATCGCCCACGACTTCGGGGCCATCTCGCCGACGACCATGTGCAGGAAGGTCACGACGGCGAGCGCGCAGCCGAGCGCGATGGCCTTGGAGCCCGCCTCGGGGACGCCGAGCGCGTGCAGCGGCGGTTCGAGGAAGTGCTCGAAGGCGGGCTCGGTGACGATGGCGAGGCCGAGCGAGCACATCGTGATGCCGAACTGCGCGCCGGCCAGCATCAGCGACAGCTCGCGGACGCCCGCGACGGCGGCCACGGCGGGACGGCTGCCCTTCGCGGCGGCGCGTTCCAGCTGCGGGCGGTTGGCCGCGACCAGCGCGAACTCGGCGGCGACGAAGAAGCCGTTGCCGAGCAGCAGCGCGGCGGTGATCAGCAGCGAGGTCAGCGGGTCCACGCGACCTCCTCCTCGCCGGACGGGACGTCCGCGGGGGCGGCCGCGCGGATCAGGATCTTCTCGGCGACCCGGCGGGCCACGCTCACGACCTCCAGCTCGACGGCGCCGCCGTCCAGTTCGACGGTGAGGCGGTCGCCGGGGCTCGGCAGCCGGCGCAGCTCCGCCATGACCAGGCCGCCGAGGGTGTCGTAGGCGTCACCCTCGGGCAGGTCGAGGCCGGTGAGGCGGCCGACCTCGTCGATGCGCATGCCGGCGTCGACCAGCCAGGACCCGTCCGGCCCGGACGTCGGGGCGTCCTCGGGGCCGTCGGTCTCGTCGGCGATCTCCCCGACGAGCTCTTCGGCGACGTCCTCGAAGGTGAGGATGCCGGCGAGCCCGCCGTACTCGTCCACGACGCAGGCGAACTCCTCACCGGAGTCGCGCATGTGCTCGATGACGCCGTACAGCGGCTGGCTGCCGGGCACCAGCAGCGCGGGCCGGGCGACGGACCCGACCGGGGTGGACGGGTCGAGCGTGTCGTCGGCGACCTCGCGGACGCCGGCGACGCCGACCACGTCGTCGACCTCCTGCCCGTAGACGGGGTAGGCGCTGTGACCGGTCTCGCGGATCAGCGCGACCAGGTCGGCGAGGGGCGCGGTCGCCGGCAGCGCGCGGACGTGCGGGCGCGGCACCATGACCTCGTCGGCCGTGAGGTCGCCGAACGACAGGGCGCGGTCGAGCAGGCCGGACAGGTCGGCGGGCAGGTGCCCGGCGCTGTGCGACTTGCCGATGATGTCGCCGAGCTCCTCCAGCGTCGCGCCGCTGTGCAGCTCCTCGACGGGCTCGACGCCCACGGCGCGCAGCAGCCGCTCCGCCGCGCGGTCGAACAGCCGGATCAGCGGCCCCGCGACCGTCAGGTAGACGAGCGTGGACGCGGCCAGCACGCGCGCCAGTTGCTCGGCGCGGGCCAGGGCCAGGTTCTTCGGGAACAGCTCGCCGAGCAGCATCTGGATGAGCGTCGCCACGACGAAGCCGGTGGCGAGGGCGATCGCGCCCGTGGCCCCTTCGGGGATGCCCACCAGGCCCAGCAGCGGCTGGATCAGCTCGGCGAGGGCGGGTTTGGCGATGAAGCCGACGACCAGGGTCGTCATCGTGATGCCGAGCTGCGCGCCCGACAGCATGAAGGAGACACTGCCGATGACCTTGAGGGCCCTGCGGGCGGAGGTGTCGCCGCGTTCGGCGGCCTGCTCCAGGGTCGCGCGGTCGGCGGCGACGTAGGCGAACTCCTGGGCGACGAAGTATCCGGTGGCGGCGGTAAGGACGATCACCGCGAGAACACCCAGTGCCGCGCTCAGCATGTGGCACCGGGTCTATGACTGGGGTCCGACACCGCGGACTCACCACTCCTCTCGTTAAATGACGTATCTGTCGTAACGTCACCAGGGACAACGAGGTTCCCCCTGCACAGGGTACGGGCACGTGAGGATCAGCGGAGAGCGGCGGTCTCGCGACGCGGACCTGTCGAGACGGAAAGCACCTTGTCTCGGTTAGTGTCACGGATCACACTTGTATGAGAGCGTACGTCCGATACTGGACCGGTCCGTGCTCCCAGACCGGCTCTGCGGGCATGCTCAGGGGGGACCGGAGAAGACGATCGCGGGGCAGACGTTGGACCAGAGCGGGGCAGGGGCCGCTGCGCCCATGAGCCGTGAAGGCGTCGACCATGCCCTGCGCACGCTGCGGGACGAGCGCGACCGCATCGCCTCGAACCTCCTCGAACTGGAGAGCCACGACGGAGGCCGCCTGCTCCAGGGCGCCCGGCTCACCGGCGAGACGTGGCGGCGCTGGGAGGTCGCGCAGGGCCGGCTGGCGACGCTGTGGCGGCTGTTCGACGCCTACCAGCGCGTCCTGGACGCGGCGGGCGAGCTCCGCGAACGCTCGCCCCGGCTGGACCCGGCCGCGCTGATGGAGCTGTCGGGCCTGCTGTCGGGCCAGTCGGTGGAACTGCCCGACGGGCAGATCCCGCTGGAGCACCGGACGCTGCTCGGCCCGCAGGAGCGCCGCATCACGCTGGACGAGGCCGTCGGGATGATGGCGGATGCCTACGAGTTCGTCGCGGGCGAGATCGCCGCCGCCGACGCCGCCTGGTCGGCGCTGCTGCAGCCGCTGGAGGACGCCGAGGAGAGCTGGCGCAGGACGGCCCGGCTGGCGCACGCGCTGGACGGCACCCGGCATCCGGAGCTGGACCGGGTCGGCCGCGAGCTGACCGCGCTCGGCCGGCTCGTCCGCACCGACCCGCTTTCGCTGGTCAAGGACGGTCGCGCCGACACCTCCCGCCTCGACCGGGTCTGCGCCATACTGACCTCGCTCGGCGACGAACTCGCCGGCGTCGCCCGCATGCGCGAGGACTACGAGGAGCTCGCGGCGCGGGTCGCGGCCTCCGTCGGGGAGGTCGAGGAGACGGAGCGGCGGGCCCACGACGCCCACGCGACGGCACTCGACAAGATCCACTCCCCGAACCTCCCGGAGCCCGCGCGGGGCCTCGGCGCCGCGCTGCGGGATCGGCTCGCCGCCCTCGAACGGCTGCGCGAGGCCGGCCGCTGGGTCGAGATGGCGGGACGGTTCGCCGAACTGGAGCGCGCCGTGGAGGAGGCGCTGGAACGGGCGCGCGGTGATCTGCGTCTCAGTGCCGGCCTGCTCGACCGGCGGGGCGAGCTGCGGGGGCGCCTGGAGGCGTACCGGGCGAAGGCCGCGAGGCTCGGCCTGGCCGAGGACGAGCGGCTCACCGTGCTGTACGGGGAGGCGCGCGAGGTGCTGTGGACGGCGCCCTGCGACCTGCGCAGGGCGACCACGGTCCTGGCGGAGTACCAGCGAGCGATCAGGGCGTGCGAGAGCGAGACGGGGACCCGGCGATGAACCGATGCACCCAGCCCGGCTGCACGGGCGAGGTGGAGGCGGACGGATTCTGCGACGTCTGCGGCATGGCTCCCGCCGCCGCCGCGCCGCCCCCGGCGAACTCGTCACCGCAGTGGGCGCCCCAGCAAGCACCTTCCGCGCCCCAGTCGGCACCCCATCCAGCACCCCAGTCGGCGCCCCAGTCCGCGCCGTCGCGTCCCTCCGCGCCGTTCAGCCCGTCGCACACCGGTCCGGCGCCCATCAGTCCGTCGCCCGCCGGTCCGGCGCAGCCCGCGCGGACGGCGGCGCCCGTGCGTCCGGCCGGGCCCGCGATGCCCGGCTACCCGGGCGCGTACGGGCGGCCCCCGGGCCCGGCTCCGGCGGCCGCCCCCGGGCAGACGCCGGTGACCAATCCGGTGACCCCCGCGCCGCCCGCGGGCATGCCGCCGGGCTCGTCCGGCCAGAGCGGGCGCGGCGGGCAGGGCTCCTCGTACGGCAGCGCGCCGACGAGCGGGTCGGGCAGCGTCGGGTCCGGGCGGACGGCCTCGCGCGGCGGCACCCGGGGGACGGGCTCCAGCGGCTCGGCCAGGCGCGGGATGCTCGGCGCCGGGCTCGTCGAGGTGCCGCCGGTGCCGGCCCGCGACCCGGCCTCGGCGATCATGGAGAACCCGGAGGTGCCGGAGAACCGGCGCTTCTGCAGCAAGTGCGACGAGAAGGTCGGGCGCAGCCGGGGCGGGCGCCCGGGACGCACCGAGGGCTTCTGCCGCAACTGCGGGCACCCGTTCTCGTTCACCCCGAAGCTCCGGCCCGGCGAGATGATCGGCGGGCAGTACGAGGTGCTCGGCTGCCTCGCCCACGGCGGGCTCGGCTGGGTGTACCTGGCCCGCGACCACAACGTGAGCGAGCGGTGGGTCGTCCTCAAGGGCCTGCTCGACACCGGCGACGCCGACTCGCTGGCCGCCGCCACCGCCGAGCGCGCGTTCCTCGCCGAGGTCGAGCACCCCAACATCGTCAAGATCTACAACTTCGTGCGGCACGGCGAGTCCGGCTACATCGTCATGGAGTACGTCGGCGGCCGCTCGCTGAAGGACATCCTGCTCAGCGCCCGCCAGGCGCAGGGCGACCAGGCGTCGCTGCCGCTCGGCCAGGTCATCGCCTACGGCCTGGAGGTGCTGAGCGCCCTCGGCTACCTGCACGGCGTCGGGCTGCTGTACTGCGACTTCAAGCCCGACAACGCCATCCAGTCCGAGGAGCAGCTCAAGCTGATCGACCTCGGCGGCGTCCGGCGGGCGTTCGACGCGGACAGCCCGATCTTCGGCACGCCCGGCTACCAGGCCCCCGAGATCGGCTCGCAGGGTCCCTCGGTCAGCTCCGACCTCTACACCGTCGGCCGGACGCTGGCCGTGCTGAGCTTCGCGTTCCGCGGCTACACCGGGCGGCACCTGCGCAGCCTGCCGCCGCGCGAGGAGGTGCCGCTCTTCCAGCGGCACGAGTCCTACCACCGGCTGCTGCGCCGTGCCACGCACCCCGATCCGGCCCGCCGGTTCCAGACCGCCGCCGAGATGGCCGAGCAGCTCACGGGCGTGCTGCGGGAGGTCCTGTCGGCCGAGGACGGCCGCCCGCGCCCCGCGCCGTCCCCGCTGTTCGGGCCCGAGCAGCAGACCGCCGGAACGGAGATCGTCGGCGGCCTGGACGGCGCCGGGCGCAGCGAGGGGGCGCCGCCGATCCTGGCGCCGGTGGAGCCGGCCGCCGCCGCGGCGGCGCTGCCCGTCCCGCTGGTGTACGCCTCCGACCCGGCCGCGGCGTTCCTCGCCGGGCTCACCGCCCGCGACCCCGCCGACCTGGCCGCGGCCCTGGCCTCCGCGCCGGCCGCGTCCCGCGAGGTGCGGCTCGCGCTGGTGCGCGTCCGCATCGAGTTGGGCGACCTCGACGGGGCCGCGCACCTCCTGGAGGACATCGCCGCCGAGGCCCCCGACGACTGGCGCGTCGACTGGTACCGGGGGGTGCGCGCCCTCGCCGGCGGGCGCGGCACCGAGGCGGTCGCGGTGTTCAACGACCTGTACGACCTCGCTCCCGGCGAGCAGGCGCCCAAGCTGGCGCTGGCGTTCTGCCACGAGACCCTGGGCGAGACTGCCGCCGCGGGCTACTACTACGAGACGGTCTGGCGCACCGATCCCACCCACGTCAGCGCCGCGTTCGGGCTGGCCCGCACGCGGCTCGCGGCGGGCGACCGCGCGTCCGCCGAACGCGTCCTCGACTCGGTCCCGCGCATCTCCAGCCACTACCTCGCCGCGCAGCTCGCCGCCGTCGCCACCACCGTCCGGGGGCGCGGGCCCGCCGAGCTGGACGCGCCCGCGCTCATCGAGGCGGGACGGCGGCTGTCGGCCCTGCGCCTGGACACCGAGCGGTCGGCCGCGTTCGCCGCCGAGGTGCTGGAGGCGGCGCTGACCTGGGTCCGCGCCGACCGCGGCTCGGCCCCGCCCGGCGTGCGGCAGCAGATCCTCGGCACCGACCTGGACGAGCAGGCCCTCCGCAAGAAGCTGGAGGACGTCTACCGCGTGCTCGCCAAGCTCGCCGACGGGGCCGAGCACCGCCACGCGATGGTCAAACGGGCCAACGCCGTCCGCCCGAGGACGCTCTTCTGACCATGAACGCGGACCAGCACACCCCCGTCGCGCTCTGCCGTACCTGCGGCCAGCCCGTCAACGAACGCGACCGCTTCTGCGAGGAGTGCGGACGCCCCGACCCCACCACGCCCAGGACCCCGCCGCTCGGCACCGCCCTTCCGCACGCCTCGCCGCCCCCGGCGTCGCGCGGCGTCCCGTCCGTGCCCGTCCCGGCCCCGCGCCGGGCCCTCCCGCCGGAGCGGCGGCCCGACCCCCGCACGCCCCCGGCCGGTCCGGGCGGGGGCATCGCCGCCGGGAGCGCCTGCGTGGACTGCGGCAGCGGGGCCGTCGGGGCCGACGGGTACTGCGAGCAGTGCGGGCTGCGGCAGCCGAGCGGGCGGGAGCACGTCGAGGCCGAGGCCGGGCGGTTCGGGGCGGCGGTGAGCGACCTCGGGCTGCGGCGCAGCCGCAACGAGGACGCGTTCGCGCTGGCGGCGCTGCCCGCGGGCGTGTGCGCGGTGGTCTGCGACGGGGTCGCGACGGCGCCCGGGTCGGAGGAGGCGTCGCGGCTGGCCGCCGAGGCGGCGCTGGCCGTGCTGACGGGCCGCGTCACGGCCGGCGTGGATCCGCGGGGCGCGATGCGCGACGCGGCGGCGCGGGCGGGCGAGGTCGTGGCGGGGATGCCCGGCGATCCCGACTCCTCGCCCGCGTGCACGTTCGTGTCGGCCGTCGTGGACGCGGGCGGCATCACCGTCGGGTGGGTCGGCGACAGCCGCGCCTACTGGCTGTCGGCGGCGGGCTCGTGCCGGCTCACCACGGACGACTCGTGGGCCTCGTCCATGATCGAGCAGGGCGCGATGAGCGCCGAGGACGCGTGGGCCGACCGGCGGGCGCACGTGCTGACAGCCTGGCTGGGGGCGGACGCGGGCCCGCTCGACCCGCACGTGGCGGCGTTCCGGCCGACGGGCCCCGGGCTGGTGGTGCTGTGCAGCGACGGGCTGTGGAACGACCTGCCGGAGCCGTCCGACCTCGCGGCCGTGGCCCTCACCGGCCGGGACGGCCCGCTGGACGCGGCACGGCGGCTGCTGCGGGCGGCACTGGACGCGGGCGGGCACGACAACGTGACGGTGGCGGTCCTTCGCTACCCGCCGCCAGGACCGAGCAGGGAGCGGGGCAGATGAGCGATTTTCCGGAGTTCACCGTGCGGGTGGACCAGAACCCCTATCTCCCGGCCGGCGGACGGGAGATGCACGCGATCGTCTCGGTGGAGGCGCGCTCGTCCGGCGGTCCGGGCCCGGTGGCGGACGGGGGGCGCGCCCCCGCCGCGGAGATCATCATGATCGACACCTCCGGGTCGATGTCCTACCGGGGCAAGATGGCGGCGGCGAAGCGGGCGGCGCGGGCGGCGGTGAACGTGCTGCGCGACGGCGTGCACTTCGCGGTGGTCGCGGGCGCGAACCGGCCGCGGATGGTCTACCCGCAGGGGGAGCGGCTCGTCCGGGCGGACGCGGCGTCCCGGCGCGGCGCGGTGGACGCGGTGGGGCGGCTGGAGGCGGCGGGCGGGACGGCGATCGGGTCGTGGCTGCGGCTCGCCGACCGGCTGTTCACCGGGCACGACGCCGTCGCCGAAGGGGCCGTCAAGCACGCGATCCTGCTCACCGACGGCAAGAACCAGCACGAGTCGGACGAGGAACTGGACGCGGCGCTGCGCCAGTGCACCGGCCGCTTCCTGTGCGACGCGCGGGGCGTCGGCACCGACTGGAACGTCGCCGAGCTCCGCAAGATCACCTCGGTGCTGCTGGGCGGGTTCCTGGACGTCCCCGACCCGGCCGACCTGGAGGCCGACTTCCTGGCGATGACGCGGGCCGCGATGAGCAAGCAGGTCGCGGACGTGACGCTGCGCGTGTGGACGCCGCAGCAGGCGCGGCTGCGGTTCATCAAGCAGATGGTCCCCGCCGTGGAGGACCTCACCGGCCGCCGGGGCGCCTCGGGCGCGCAGACCGGCGACTACCCGCTCGGCGCGTGGGGCGACGAGAACCGCGAGTACCACCTGTGCGTGGAGGTGCAGCCCGGCGACGTGGGGCGGCAGATGCGGGCCGCATGGGTGAAGCTCGTCGCGGGCGACCAGGTCCTCGCGTCCGGCAACGTCATCGCCGAGTGGACCGACGACGAGGCCAGGTCGACGCGCATCAACGGCCGCGTCGCGCACCACACCGGGCAGTCCGAGCTCGCCGAGGCGATCCAGCAGGGCCTGGAGGCGCGGCGGGAGGGCGACGAGGACACCGCGACCGCCCGGCTCGGGCGCGCCGTGGTGCTGGCGCGGGAGGTCGGCAACGAGCAGATCTCCGGCCTGCTCGACAAGGTCGTGGACGTGGTCGACCCGGCGCACGGCACCGTGCGGCTGAAACGGGACGTGGCGAAGGCGGACGAGATGTCGCTCGACACCCGTTCCGTCCGGACCGTGCGGACCCGGCACGGCGACGAGGCAGGGGGCTGAGGCCCATGCCGGTCTGCCCGAGCGGGCACACGTCCCAGTCCACCGACTACTGCGACGTGTGCGGCGACCTCATGGACGGCGCGCAGCGCGCCGAGTTCGCCGAGCCCGCGCCCGCGCCGGTGCCCGCGCCCGCGCCGGCCGCCGAGCCCGCGGCGGCGGAGGAGCCGGCCTGCCCGCACTGCGGGACGCCGCGCTCCGGCCGCTTCTGCGAGGAGGACGGGTACGACTTCGAGACCGGCACGGTCTACACCGTCGAGTTCACCCCGGCGGGCACCGCGCACGCGGTGCCGCTGGTGCCGCAGCAGCGGGACGGCAGCGTGCCCGTCGTCCCGCGGCCGGTCCCGGCCCCCGCGGCCGGCCCGCACGCGCTGGTCATGGCCGACCGCGCCTACTTCGACTCGGTCGTCGCGGAGATGGGACCGGACGGAGGCGGGCTCGCGTTCCCGCCGTACTGCCCGGAGCGCCGCGTCCCGCTGCTCGGCGGCCAGATCCGGATCGGGCGGCGCAGCGCCTCCCGCGCGCTGCTGCCCGAGATCGACCTCAGCGCGCCGCCCGAGGACCCGGGCGTCTCGCATCTGCACGCCGTCCTGCTCGCACGGCCGGACGGCGCGTGGAACCTGATCGACCCCGGTTCGACCAACGGCACCACGGTGAACGGCGGAACGGAGCCGATCCCGGTGAACGTGCCCGTTCCGGTCGGTGACGGCGACCGCATCCATGTGGGCGCCTGGACGACCATCACGCTGTCCCTGCAGGAGGGCACGTCATGACGATGAGTCCCGCACCGCCGGCGGCTCCCGCTCCACGGCCGCCCGCCCCGCCCGCCCCGCCCGCACAGCCCCCGGGAAGGACGCCTGCCGAAACGCGGCGCGGCGGCCGCCTGAGGACGTTCGTGCGCGGACGGTGGCTCAAGACGATCCCGGGCCGCATCCGGGCGCATGTCGTGCTCTGCGTGGCCGCGCTCGTGGCGCTGCTGGCCGTCCTCACCGTGGCCATCGGCAACGCGCGCGACTCCGTCGAGACGATCGGGCACGACGCCGGCCCGCAGGTCGTCGCGACCGGCACCCTGTACTTCGCGCTCAGCGACATGGACGCGCAGGTCTCCAGCATCCTGCTGATCGGCCGCGAGCACGGCCTCGGCATCGGCTACGACGAGACCCTGCGGGTGTACGAGAGGCGCCGCGCGGAGGCCGACGCGGCGGCGGTGCAGGCCGCGCAGCTCGCCGGGCGCGACCCGGCGCTGCGGCGGACCGTCCAGGAGGTGCTGAACGGCCTCGGCAGGTACGAGCGGCTCGTCGGCCAGGCCATGCAGCTCGACGCGCAGTCGAACCACGCGCCCGGCGAGACGCCGCAGCAGGTACTGGAGGCCTACCGGCAGGCCACCGACCTGATGAGGCTGCAACTGCTGCCGAAGGCGTACAACATCACGCTCGACACCGGCGCGAACGTCCGGCAGTCGTACGAGACGAAGCGGTCCGCGGTGCTCACCGGGCGCACCTGGGTCGCCCTCACCGGTCTGGTCGTGCTGCTGCTCCTGATCGCGACGCAGCTATACCTGGTGCGGACGTTCCGGCGGGTGCTCAACCCGGCGCTGGTGCTGGCGACGCTCGCGACCGTCGTCCTCACCGCGGTCGGGGCGGGCCTGCTCACCGCCCACGCGGGGCACATCAGGACCGCCAAGGAGGACGGCTTCGACTCGATCCTGCAGCTCTCGCGGGCCCGCGCGATCAGCCACAGCGCGTTCGGGGACGAGAGCCGCTACCTCCTCGACCCCGGCCGCGCCGACACCTACGAGCAGACCTACCTCGACAAGTCGCTGTCGGTCATCTACCCCGACATCGGCGACAAGCCGGTGAACCTGGAGAACTACTACGCGGGCCTGGAGCAGAAGGTCGCCCCGTACAGGCCCGACAAGGGCCCCGAGCCGTTCCTCGGCCTCTTCGAGAGCGAAGCGAGCACGGCCTGGAGCGGCCGTGAGGGCGACGCGGTGGTGAAGATGCTGCGCGCGTACATCGCCGTCCAGCGCAACGACGCGCGGATGCGGCAGCTGGCGTCGGCGGGGAACCGGTCGGGCGCGGTCGACCTGCGGATGGGCCGCACGTCCAACGCGATCCGCGACTTCGACGCCTACGACGCGGCGCTGAGCTCGCTGACCGCCGTCCACCAGGACGCCTTCGACAAGGCGATCAGGGACGCCGACGGCGGGCTGCGCGGCTGGAACGCGGTGCCGCCGGTGGCCGCCGTCGTCATCGCCGCACTGATCATCGCGGGGGTCCGTCCCCGGCTGGCCGAGTTCCGCTGACCGAGTTCGCCTGATCAAGGAGACCAAGCCATGCGCGCGACCCGTGCCATCGCCGCCCCGGGGGCCGTCCTCGCCGCGGCGGCGCTGCTGTCCGCCTGCGGCCTCGGCGCCGAGGAGGAGCAGTCCGTCGCCGAGAAGGGCTCCCTCGTGATCGGCGTGAAGGAGGACCAGCCGGCCCTCGGCGTGAAGCGCCCGGACGGGGTCTACGAGGGTTTCGACGTCGACGTCGCGACCTACATCGCCGGCAAGCTGGGCGTCCCGAAGAGCCGCCTGACGTTCAGGACGACGAACTCCTCGGTCCGTGAGGACGCGCTCGCCAAGGGCGACGTCGACATGATCGTCGCGACGTACTCGATCACGGCGAAGCGGAAGTCGAAGGTCACCTTCGCCGGGCCGTACTACGTCGCCCACCAGGACACCTTCGTCCGTGCCGACGCCGCCGCGATCAAGGACGTGCGGGACCTGAAGGGCAAGCGGATCTGCGAGGTGAAGGGGTCGAACTCCTGGCGCCGCGTGATCGAGGAGCGCAAGGTGGCCGCGCGGCCGGTCACCGTGGACACCTACGGCGCCTGCATGGACGCGCTCGCCGGCGGCCGGCTCGACGCGGTGTCGACCGACGACCTGATCCTCGCCGGGTTCGCCACCGGCCGCCCGGGACGGATGATCAACGCGCCGTTCACCGACGAGAAGTACGGCGTCGGCCTGAAGAAGGGGGACCTCAAGGGCTGCGAGGAGGTCAACCGGGCGATCACGGACATGTACCAGGACGGCACCGCCCAGCGGCTGCTGAACACGTGGTTCGGCAAGTCGGGGCTCAAGCTGACGACCAGCGTGCCCCAGTTCGAGGGCTGTACCTGACCCGGCCGGGCAGGGCCCTACGGAGTGGTGGACGGGAAGGCGGTGACGGCCTCGCGCAGCGTCTCGTGGATCGGGATGAACTTGTCGAGCCCGGTGATGCGGAAGACCCGCTGGACGCGGGGCGGCAGCGCCACCAGCGCGAGGTGCGTCCCGTGCTCGCCGGCGCGGCGGTTGGCGGCGACGATCGCGTTCAGGCCGGTGGAGTCGCAGAACGTGACCTCGCGCATGTCGACGACCATCGCCTCGCCCGACTCGACGGCTTCGAAGAGGGCCTCCTCGAAGCGCGCTCGGGACACGACGTCGATGTCGCCCTTCACGCGAACGAGCGTGCAGCGGTCGTCGCGCATCAGGCTGATGTCGAAGTCCATCGTCACCTCACGCCCCACTCCGGTGGTACCCGGCCATCTCAGGTGACTCCTCAGGATTGCGCACCCGTGCCCGCATTCCAAGCAGTTCCCGGGTAAGGGACCAGGTCGCCCGCCCCCGGCTCGGACCGTAACGTGGGTCCGGACGCCCGTCTGATCCCCGGTCCCGACTGTACCTGACGATGCGCCCGGGGCATCCGGGTGCCTCCCGGGAGATCCGGTAAACGAGGTAATAACTTACCGAAGAGAAACTTACTTGGCAGTAAGGAATGGCCTCGAATCCCGTCCACCCGGCCTTTGACCAGCACTTTGGTCATTCATGGCACTCTCTGGGGCGGGAAAGGAGGACGCTGACCCGGGCCCGGATCGGTGCAGAGGTTACAGTGGCGGTGGCGAAATTCGGGAGGCTGGGTGTTCTACACGTTCATGACGCGCGTGGTGCGTCCGATCCTCTGGCTGCTTTTCCGTCCGCGGGTGGTGGGCGGCGAGAACGTGCCGAGCTACGGGCCGCTCATCGTGGCGAGCAACCACCTGTCGTTCATCGACAGCTTCATCATCCCCCTGGCGGTCCCGCGCCCGGTCACCTACATCGCCAAGGCGGCCTACTTCGAGGGCGGCGGGCTCAAGAACCGCTTCGTCCGCTGGTTCCTCACCAACCTCGGCCACGTCCCGGTGCGGCGCGGCGCCCGGCGGGCCGCCATGGGCGCCCTGGAGCAGGCCGCCGAGGTCCTCGACAACGCCGGCGCGTTCGCGATCTATCCCGAGGGCACCCGCTCGCCCGACGGCCGCCTCTACCGCGGCCGGACGGGCATCGGCTGGCTCGCCCTGGAGTCCGGCGCCCGCGTCCTGCCGGTCGCGTTGGAGGGCACCGAGAAGATCCAGCCGATCGGCGCGGGGCTCCCGCGCGTGTTCGGCCCGCGCCCCACCGTGCGGATCGGCCCGCCGATGGACTTCTCCCACTACCGGGACCTGCCGCCCGCCAAGGCCCGCCGCGCCATCACCGACGAGATCGTCGAGACGATCCAGAAGATGTCCGGCCAGGAGTACGCCGCGGAGTACAACGAGCGGGCCGAAAAGGGCTGACCCGCGTGTCGTCCGGGGCGGTGCGCCCCTTTCGCGCCGTAGTGTCGCCGCCATGGCGCACAGGCTCCTCCCGGTCACGCTGCTGCTGTCGACGGCCGTCGCGGCCACCGCGTGCGGCGGCGACGCCGAGCGCGCCCGCCAGGTGCGCGGCACCGCCCGCGCCGAGGTGGCGGGCATCGGCCACACCTCCGCCCAGCTCGCGCAGGCGCTGCTCCAGCAGCCGTCCGGCTACCGGCGTGCGGGCGAGCCCGACTGGGGCGAGTACGGCTCGCTGAAGGCCATCCAGAACGCCTCCAGGCTCCAGCGGGAGGCCGTCCTGGACAAGCCCTCCTGCGGGAAGGCCCGTCCGGGCGGCGACGTGGCCGGCGACGTGCCCGCCGCGCTCGTCTCGTTCACCGGCGGCCGCGGCCTGACCGCGACCGAGACCCTCATGAGCCTGTCCGCCGCCGACGCCGAGAAGCAGGTCAACGCCCGCGTGCCTCCCGGCTGCCTGAAGTTCCGCACCCGGGTGGGGTCCACCTGGGCCGCGCACAAGGTGGCCGAGGCGCCGAAGGGCGAGATCGGCGAGGGCTCGCGCACCATCGGCGTCGCCACCGTCGGCGGCGGCACCCGCACCCGGACGTGGTACGTCGTGTTCCGCGGCCCCCGCTACCTCGCCACGATCACCGTCTTCGGGCCCGGCGCCACCCGCGCCGACGCCGAGCGCCTGGCCGGCGAGGCGCTGGCCCAGGCCGGGCGCGTCCTGTCCTGAGTCCCGCCGCTCGCCGTCCCCGCCGCGCAGCGGATAGCGTTCGCCCTACGCGGCGCGGAGAGCGGCTCCGGGCGGACCGGGCCAGGGGGTTTCCTTGATCGGTAAGGAGGGCCGGGTGACCGGCCGGATCGGACCCGGGCTGGTCGGCGAGGTCATGATCGCGGTCCGCGGCGGGGCGGAGGCGTTCTACGCCCATTCCGTCGACCCGCGCGACGAGATCGGCGTCGGCTCGATCGTCGTCGTGGTCGAGTACCACCCGCCCCGGACGGTGTACGTGGCGCCCGCGCTGGCCCATTGAGCGTCCCGCGGAGCCTGGCCTGATGCGGACGTGAAGATCCGGTTCGGAGACCGAACCGAACACCCCTCTGCCGCGTCTGATGGGAAACGCGGACGGGCCTGACGCTTCGGGCCGGCCGCCCTACCCCCGGAGGAGGAGGCCCGTATGCCCGTGCTCGTCCTGGCGATCGGTGTCGTCGTCGCCGTCATCGTGCTGATCGTTCTGTTCAAGATGGTGTGGCGGGTCGCCGAGCCGAACGAGGCCCTGATCATCTCCGGGCTCGGCGCCAGGTCCAAGCCGATCGACGGCGTGGACAGCCTCGGGTTCAAGATCGTGACCGGCAAGGGGACGTCCGTCCTGCCGGGCTTCCAGGTCGCCCGCCGGCTGCGGCTCGACAGCCGGGCCGCGAACCTGGAGGTCAACTGCGTGACGCAGCAGGGCATCCCGGTCAAGGTCCGCGGGGTGGTCATCTACAAGGTCGGCGACGACTTCGTGTCGATCGCCAACGCCGCGCGCCGCTTCCTGGAGCAGCAGAACTCGATGGACGGCGCGATCCACGAGCTGTTCACCGGCCACCTGCGCTCCATCATCGGCAACCTCACCGTCGAGGACCTGATCCTCAACCGCGAGCGGCTCACCTCCGAGACCCGCGGCTCCGCCGCCGACGAGATGAGCAAGCTCGGCCTGGTCGTCGACTCCCTGCAGATCCAGGAGATCGACGACGAGACCGGCTACATCACCAACCTCGGCCGCCCGCACGCCGCCAGGGTCGCCTCGTCCGCCCGCATCGCCGAGGCCGAGCGCAACCAGGAGGCCACCGAGCGCGAGCAGGAGACCGAGCGGCAGAACGCGGCGGTCATCCGGGACACCGAGATGAAGAAGGCCGAGTACGAGGGCCAGGTGCAGCAGGCCGCGCAGCAGGCGCGCCAGGAGGTCATCCTCAAGGAGACCCGCAACGCCGAGCTGGAGGCCGAGCGCACCGAGAAGCGGCTGGAGAGCGAGATCCGCAAGCCCGCCGACGCCCGCGCCTACGAGCAGGTCAAGCTGGCCGAGGCCGAGCGCGAGGAGCGCATCTCCTACGCCCAGGCCGCGGCGACCGAGGTCCAGCTCAAGGCCCAGCGCGAGTCCGAGGCCATCCGGCTGATGGGTGAGGCCGAGGCGGACGCGACCCGGCGCAAGGGTCTGGCCGAGGCCGAGGCGATCAAGGCCCGCGCGGAGGCGCTGGCGGAGAACACCGACGCCGTCATCGCCCAGCAGCTCGCCGAGCAGTGGCCGCAGATCGTCGAGGCCGGCGCGGGCGTGTTCGGCAACGTCGACAACATGGTCGTGCTGAACGGCGCCCAGGGCGTCGAGGACATGCTCGCCAAGGCCCTCACGCTCGGCGGCACCGGCCTCGGCGTCGCCCGCCAGCTGCTCGCCGGGCTGAACCAGAGCGCCCCCGCGGGAGCCAACGGCCACAACGGCGTCCCGGCCGCGACCGTCCCCGTCGAGATCCCCAAGGAAGACTAGGCGCCGATGCGCGGAAGGCCCGGCCCCGCCGGGCCTTCCTGGCCTCAGTGGGGGGCCGGCCCCGCTAAGTTCGTTGCATGCCCGTGCCCCGGCTTGCCGTCTCCGTCGACCTCGTGGTGCTCACCGTCCGGGAGCAGCGCCTGTGCGCTCTGCGGTGGCGGCGCGACCGGCCGCCGTACGAGGGGGCGTGGTCGCTGCCGGGCGGGTTCATCCAGCTCGACGAGGACCTGCCGGTGGCCGCGGCCCGGCTGATGGCCGAGCGGGCCGGGCTCGCGGACGTGCGGATCCACCTGGAGCAGCTCGCCACCTACGGGTACCCGGACCGCGACCCCCGGCAGCGGGTGGTGAGCGTGGCGTACCTGGGGCTGGCGCCGGACCTGCCCGCCTCCAGCCGCGCCCAGGTGCTGTGGACGGCCGTGGACGACCTCCTCCACCACGACCGGGCCGCGTTCGACCACCGCCGGATCCTCGGCGACGGGATGGAGCGGGCGCGCGCGAAGCTGGAGTACACCTCCCTGGCGGCGGCGTTCTGCCCGCCCGAGTTCACGGTCGCCGAGCTGCGGCGCGTCTACGAGATCGTGTGGGGCACCACCCTGGACCCGCGGAACTTCCATCGGAAGGTGACCGGCGCCGACCGGTTCCTCATCCCGACCGATCAGACCACGACGCGCGACGGCGGACGTCCCGCGCGCCTTTACCGCAGGGGCGATGCCGAGCAGTTGAGGCCGCCCATGCTGCGGCCCCGCGGATGAGCTTTTACCTGGGGTGATGTTCCGAGCAGCGCCGGACCGTTGCTAGTTTCACCCCCTATGAACGGTGACTCGCCCGAAGTGCTCGGCCTGCTCGTCCGGGACATCGGTGAGGCGGGCGTCGCGGAGATGGCCGGTTCGCCGGGCCTCGCGGCGGCCGTCGACCAGCACGTGGCCAGCCTCCGCGACGAGCTCGGCGCGCCCGGCCAACCCCCCGGCGCGGACGAGCTGATGGGGTACCTGCACGGTTTCGCGGAGGACGCGTTCAAGCGGGGATGGTGGCCGCAGGACACCCAGGACTGGGAGTTCGTCCGGATCGTGGCTGTTTGTTGGATGATGAGGAACGCTGCGTAGGCTGGGGATCATCACCCCTGTGCAATCTGGAGGACAACGGTGTCCGAGGCAACCACACCCCGCTTCCGCTCCGTCCTCGACCGCTTCGTGGCCTACAGGCCCGGCAAGGTCGTGGTGTCGCCCGAGGGGCGCTCGTTCAAGCTGTCGTCCAACGAGTCGCCGCACGGGCCGCTGCCCTCGGTCGTGGAGGCGATCGGCGAGGCGGCGCGCAACGTCAACCGCTACCCGGACAACAACGCGACCTCGCTGACCGAGGCGATCGCGTCGTTCTGCGGCGTCCCCGCCGACCACGTCGCGGTGGGCTGCGGTTCCGTCGGGATGACCCAGATGCTGCTGGAGGCGGTCGCCGAGCCGGGCGCCGAGGTCGTGTACGCGTGGCGGTCGTTCGAGGCGTACCCGCTGCTGGTGTCGCTGTCGGGCGCGACGAGCGTCCAGGTGCCCCTGCGGGACGAGACCCACGACCTGCGCGCGATGGCGGACGCCATCACCGAGAACACGCGCGTGGTCTTCGTCTGCAACCCGAACAACCCCACCGGCACCGCCGTCGGCCGCGCGGAGATCGAGGCGTTCCTGGACCGGGTCCCCGCCGACTGCCTGGTCGTCCTGGACGAGGCGTACCGCGAGTACGTCCGCGACGACGACGTGCCCGACGGCCTCACCCTCTACGGCGACCGCCCGAACCTGGCGATCCTGCGCACGTTCTCCAAGGCCTACGGGCTCGCGGGCCTGCGCATCGGCTACCTCGTGGCGCATCCGCTCGTCGCCGGGTCCATCCGCAAGACGTTCCTGCCGTTCAGCGTGAACTCCGTCGCGCAGGCCGCCGGCATCGCGTCCCTGGACGCCACCGACGAGCTGATGGAACGGGTCGAGGGCACGGTGAAGGAGCGCGACCGCGTCCGCGCCGCCCTCCTCGCCGACGGCTGGACGGTCCCGCCCACCGAGGCCAACTTCGTGTGGCTGCGCCTCGGCGACCGCACGATGGAGTTCTCCGCCGCCTGCGACGCCCACGGCGTGAGCGTCCGCCCCTTCGACGGCGAGGGCGCCCGCGTCTCCATCGGCTCCCCCGAGGAGAACGACGCCTTCCTGGCCGTCGCCGGCACCTTCAGGCGCTGACCGCAGCCCGCCCCCTCAGCTCGTCTTCGCCGGCCCCAGCTTTTCGACGATCAGGCGGTAGAGCTGGCGGGGGCGGCCGGGCTGGGGGGTGCGGTTCGGCGGGAGCGGCCAGGCGAGGCCCTCCTCGACGAGCGTGCGCAGGAGGCGGCGGGCCGTGCGGGGCGTGACGCCGAGCATCTTGCCGGCGTTCTCCGCGTCCACGATGAGGGGCTGCTCCTGGTCGCCGAGCTTGTCGGCGAGCCGGGCCAGGATCTCCAGGCCCTTCGGCTTGGCCTGCGGCTGGGTGCGCGGCGGCGTGCGGGGCGCGGGGACGAGCGCGCGGCCGTCGCGGTCCAGCGCGAAGCCCTGCGCCCGCTGGGAGCTCTGGGAGCGTGCCAGGGCGGCGCGGGCGTGGTTCTCCGCCTCGTGGGCCGTGCGGCCCATCCCGATGCCGACCTCGATGGCCAGGCCGAGCTCCTCGCGGACGCGCTCGACGAACGGCGGCGTCCGGAAGCCCTCGGTGGACGCGGTGACCGAGCCGCGCGTGGCGATGACGAGGTAGCTGTGGTCGTCGACGGGCCACACCGAGGCGTTCATCCGGTGCGCCTCCTGGAGGAGCACCCGGTGCAGGGCCAGCTTCAGCTCGTCGCGCCAGTAGCGCGGGGTGACGCGGCGCGGGGTCTCGCGGAGGGTCGGCACGTCCACCAGCACGACGACGAGCTGCGACTCCTCCAGGCGGTGGTGCGCGCCGAGGAGCGCGGCGGTCTGCAGGGAGCTGCGGATCGCGGCGCCGGTCGGCCGGACGCGGATGGTCGGGACGCCCGCCATCTCCATGCGCTCGGCGGTGGCGTGCACGCAGGTCATCGCGACGGTGGTCGCGCCGCGCCGCCAGAGCCGCTCGTGGAACGCGGCGAGCGTGCCGGGACCGGCGGCCTCCTCGCGCAGGTGCACCTGCTCGGTGCCGAGGCTGATCTCGGAGTAGGCCTCCTCGACCTCGGCCCGTCCGAGCACGTCGATGCTGACCCTGGACGGGTCGAAGCGCTCGTCGAGCGAGGCCCGCAGCAGCGCGCCCTGCAGCGCGGCGCCGTTCAGCGGCACGTAGGTGGCGGGCATCGTCAGGACGCCGGCCTTGCGCGCGAAGTCGTACGGGACCGGGCTGGCGAACAGGCACACGTCCACGCCCGAGCCGAGGCGCACGACCTTGTCGGCCGCCTCCTGCTCGTCGCGGTACGCGGCGGCCACCAGCCTGCTCGGTACGGGTGTGGGGCCGTGGCCCATGAGCATGACCCGTTCGACGAGGTCATGGGGGCCGACGACCCCGATCGTGAGGTCGGGGGTGACGGACCCCGTTCGCGCCGCCGTCATCGGTGATCGCTCGCTTCCCATCCGGCCTCTCGGCGGGGGCGCCGCCCCGGCCATCTGATCGCGCACGTTCCGCCCAACGGTTGACTCATGGCTTGACGCCCCTGCCTTCTGACCCAGCACCCGCAGTTCCCGTGCGATTCGACTTCCCGCGAACCCGCCTCCGGAAAGTGGAGGAGGTCCGTCTTGCCCGAGCTCCCTCCCGCCTCGCGAAGCGGAGGAGATCTCCTTCTAGCTGGCAGATCGGGTCAGGGCGACGCGATGTGACACCCAGACGCGAAATCGAATCAAGAGTGCGGCGAAAAAGTAACCTACGCGACCCCTTGGTCAGTAATTTGTCACCAATCGGCCAGTCTTGATCCTGCATCTTCGGATGTCCGAAGTTGAAAAACAAGACCCGAAATCACAGCGGGGGCCCCTTCCTGACGCTCCTACGTACTGGAGGGACCCCTGCGGTGTCCGTTTGGTTTACGCGAGGGCCGAAATCCGGCGACCCGATCTCGCCTGCTCCGGAAAGACGAGTGATCCGTCCAGACCGTGCGCCCCGGGGCGGTCGGTGATTTTTTACCGCGTTACGGTCCGGTCGATTCGGACCGTTCCACGCATGACATCGCAGGTCAGAGAGTCGGTGTTCGGGCGGTAAGGAAGCTCCGCCCGAGCCGTGCGTGACCAGGCGGTAACGCACGGCTCAACGGATTTGCCGCGGATCGTTACACGGCTCGTCAGGGATCAACCAGGAGTTGGTCAGGCCCGAGGCCACATTCGGCCGAGCGGCGCGCGGTGGCCCCGGACCTCGCGGCGCCGCGAGGGCGCCCCGGCGCTAACCGACTTCTCGGACGATCTCGGCACCGAGCTGGGAGAGCCGCTCGGCCGTGTGCGCGTGCCCGCGGTCGAGGTAGTAGGCGGAGGTGATGGTGGTCTCGCCCTCGGCGGCGAGGCCGGCCAGCACCAGGGCGCTGCCGCAGCGCAGGTCGTGGGCCTCGACCTCGGCGCCGCGCAGCCCGCGCGGGCCGTTGACCTTCGCGCGGTTGCCGTCCACCTCGATGTCGGCGCCCATCTTCGCCAGCTCGCCGGCCAGCTTGAAGCGGCCGTCGAAGATCCGCTCGTAGATGTAGGACGGGCCCTCGGCCAGGCAGGACACCGCCATGATCGGCGACTGCAGGTCGGTGGCGAAGCCCGGGTACTCGTCGGTGATGACGTTGATCGGGCGGAGCGTCCGGTCGCGGCGCACCTGCAGGACGGCGCCCTGCTGGTGGAACTCCACGCCCATCTGCTCCAGCTTGTCGGCGGCGACGCCGAGGTGCTCCAGCGAGGCGCCGACGAGGCTGAGGTCGCCACCGGTGATCGCGGCGGCCATCACGAACACGCCGGCGTCGATCCGGTCGGGCATCACGGTGTGCTCGACGGCGGTCAGCTCGTCCACGCCCTCGACCGTGATGAACCCGGTGCCGCCGCCGCTGATCCGGGCGCCCATCGCCTGGAGGATGGCGATGTTGTCCAGCACCTCCGGCTCCAGTGCCGCGTTCTTGATCAGCGTGGTGCCGTGCGCCAGCGCCGCCGCCATGATCAGGTTCTCGGTGCCGGTGTGCGAGGGGGTGTCGCAGTAGAGCGTGCCGCCGCGCAGGTCGCCGGCCTTGATGTGGATGATGCCGTCGCCGTTGTCGGCCACGTGCTCGGTGACCGTGGCGCCCATCCGCTTGAAGCCGTTGTAGTGGAAGTCCAGGTTGCGGCTGCCGAGGTTGCAGCCGCCGACGCCCTCGATGACCGCCTCGCCGAGGCGGTGCAGCAGCGCCGGGACGAACAGGAACGAGCCGCGGAACCGGGACGCGATCTCGGCGGGCAGCACGGGGCTGCTCAGCGTCGAGGCGTCGATCACCAGCGTGCGCTCGGTCTCGTGCAGCTCGGCCTTGGCGCCGATGGCCCGCGCCAGCTCCACCGCCCGCCGCACGTCCTCGATGATCGGGACGTTGCGCAGCACGGTGCGTCCCCGGGAGGCCATCAGCGAGGCGCCGATCATCGGCAGGACTGCGTTCTTCGCCCCCTGGATGAAGACCGTGCCGTGCAGCTGTCGGCCGCCGCGCATGCGGTAGCGAACCTCGTGGCCCATGCTCATGCCGCCTAACTTCCTCTCGGGTGCGCTTGCTGTGCGATCCAGTTGGGAGCACGAGGGCCGAGCGTGCCTGACGGTGTCCCCCCGCTGCCGACGCGACCCCAGTAAACCATCGGGCCGGAGGTGTGGCGTCCGGCCCGGCCCCGCGGGCGTCAGTCTGCTCGTTGAGACCTCCGGAACACGCCAAAGGTTCGCGTTCCCCGGGAAAATTCCCAGGGGGAGCCTAGGGGCGGCGGCCCTCCGCCGCCGGGGTTTTGAAGATCATCAGGGGGTGCGGGCCGCCACGGCCTCCACCGGGTCGCCCACCCTGAGCGTGCCGAGGACGCGCGGGACGCAGTTCTGGCCGAACTGGATGCCGCGGTCCCGGGTGCGGTAGGAGGCGAGCGTCCGCAGCGGCTCACGGCCGCGCTCGGCGGTCCGCTGGTCGGTGGTGGTGATGACGCAGCGGGTGCACGGCTTGACCATCTCGATGACGGTCTCGCCGACGCGCAGCAGGCGCACCTCGTCCTCGCCGTAGGGGCCGAGGCCCTCGACGACGAGGGACGGGCGGAACCTGTTCATCGGGAGCGGCTCGTCCAGCCGCGCGTTGAGGTCGGCGAGGGACTCGGCGGAGATCACCAGCAGCGGGTAGCCGTCGGCGAACATGACCTCGCCCCCGCCGCGGGACGTGGGACGCAGGCCGGTGAAGCGCACGAGGCGGCAGTCGGCGCCGAGCAGGTCGCCGAACCAGGCCGCCGCCTCGTCGCCCTGGTCGACGCCCTGGCACTGCGACCGCTGGACGGAGACCTCCCGCACCTCGCCCTCGTCCGCGGCCTTGTGGACGAGCCGCGGGGCGCCGGGGGCGTCCACCGTGAGGACCGTCCCGTCGTAGGACGGGCGCATCAGCGCCATCCGGGCGTGGTCGCGCTGGGACAGGAAGCGGCCCTCGGGGGTGACCAGCATGAACTCGCGGTCGAACGGCAGGCCGCGCGGGGTCAGCTCGGCGCTGCGCAGCGCGGTCCCGCCGCCGCTCTTGAGCGGGTAGGCGTTCAGCTCGGTCAGGGTCCCCTGCACGGCCCCTCCTACCTGAGAGCGGTCAGGCGGTCGAACATCGGGCCGAGGCGCTTGACGAAGCGCTCGGGGCGGCACACCTCGTCCAGGCGCTTCTCGTCCAGCGTGAGGCCCGCCTCCGCCGCGTGCACGCGCAGGGTCTCGCGGAACGGAGCGCCGGTCTCCCACGTCTGCATGGCGGCCTTCTGGACGAGCGGGTAGGCCTCGTCGTCGCGCGACATGCCCGCCTCGACCAGCTCCAGCAGGACGGTCGAGGTGTAGATGAGCCCGCCGGTCGAATCCAGGTTCTCCCGCATCCGCGCCTCGTCGACGACGAGGCCGGACATGAGGCGGTTCGTCAGGTTCAGCATGTAGTCGAGCGCGACGGAGGCGTCAGGCAGCGCGATCCGCTCGGTGGAGGAGTGCGAGATGTCGCGCTCGTGCCACAGCGGGATGCCCTCCAGCACCGGGACGATCTGGGCCCGCACGATCCGCGCCATCCCCGCCAGCCGCTCGGAGATGATCGGGTTCTTCTTGTGCGGCATCGCCGACGAGCCCTTCTGGCCCTTGCCGAACGGCTCCCACAGCTCCCGGACCTCGGTGCGCTGCCCGTGCCGCACCTCCAGCGCGATCGCCTCGCACACCGTCGCCATGATCGCCAGGGACGAGACCCACTCGCTGATCCCGTCCCGCAGGACGACCTGCGTCGACACGTCCGCGGCCTTCAGGCCGAGCTTGCGCGCGACGTGCAGCTCGACCGCCGGGTCGATGTTGGAGTACGTCCCGACCGCACCGGAGATCGCCATCACGCCCACGGCCTCGCGGGCGCGCCGCAGCCGGTCGCGGGACCGGCCCATGGCGAACGCGAAGTCGGCGACGCGGTGGCCCCACACGTCCGGTTCGCCGTGGATGCCGTGCGTGCGCCCGACCCGCAGCGTCGCCCGGTGGGCCAGCGCGTGGTCGCGCAGCGTCGCGACGAGCGCGTCCGCCTTCTCCAGCAGGATGTCGGTGGCCTCGACCAGCTGCAGCGCGAGCGCCGTGTCGAGCAGGTCGGACGACGTCATGCCGAAGTGGACGAACCGGGCGGCCTCGCGGGGCTCGGTGTTGTCCGCCCACGCCGACAGGAAGGCGATCACGTCGTGCTGCGTCACCGCCTCGATGGCGTGCACGGCCTCCGGCGTCGGCGGCGGCGCCTTGCGCACCGGCTCCACCACCTCCGGCGGGATCGTGCCGGCCTCGGCGTGGGCCTCGACGACGAGGACCTCCACCTGGCACCACAGCTCGTACTTGTGCGCGTCGCTCCAGACGCGTCCCATCTCCGGAAGGGTGTAGCGCTCAATCACCCGACGATTGTCCCAGGCCGGGAACCGCGGCGTCCGGCCGGGTCGCCGCGTGTTCGAGCGCCAGCGCGGCGGCGACCACCAGGACGAGGGCGGCGATCTCGGCGGCGGCCAGCCAGAGGCCCAGCGGGGCGGCCGCGAGCGCGACCGCGGCGGCGCCGAGCCGGATGCGGGACGGCCCGATGCGGACGGCCCGGCGGAACGCCACGTCGCCCGCCAGGTAGAGCGCGACGCCGCCCGCCAGGGCGAGCGCGGAGCCGGTGTGCAGGCCGTCCCAGGCGTGCCCGACGGCCGTCCCCATGCCGGCCGCCGCGACGATGATCCCGACGACCAGCGGGATGTGGGCGTAGAAGTAGCCGAACATCGTCATCTGGGTGCGGCGCACGTCGTCGGCGGCGGTCAGCGACTCCTCGGCGCGCTCGTCGTCGCGGGCGAAGTAGCTCCACCAGAAGGCCGCCGCGAGCGCCAGCCCGAGCAGCACGGCGACGACCAGCCCCGCGTCCAGGTGCGCGTGCTCGGCCCCCGCCCCGACCGCGATCACCGACTCACCGATCGTGATCATGACGAGCAGCCCGTGCCGCTCGACGATGTGCGCGGGCTGGATGGTGAACAGCCCGCCCGCCGGCACGATGTACGGCTGGACGATCGGGACGACGAGCGCGAGCGTCCACAGCACGTACACCGCCGGCCCGTGGTCGAAGATCCCGGCGACGATGATGAGCACGGCCGCGAGGAGGTTGGCCGGCAGGACGCGCAGGATGTTCGGGTTGCCCTGCGCGTACAGCGTCACGTGGGCGAGCACCAGGACCAGGTACCCGACGCCCCACAGGACACCGCCGCCCTTGAACGCCGTCGGGGTGGCCAGCGCGACCATGAAGAACCCGCCCATCCCGACCAGGAGCAGCAGGCGCCGTCCCGCGGTCGTGGGCGTGAGGGTGTTGGTCAGCCAGGCGTAGCCGCCGTACATCCACCACAGGACGCCGAACATCAGCACGACCTGGACCAGGCCCAGCACGTTCAGTTCCTTGACCAGCACGTGGCTGAGCTGGGTCACCGCGAAGACGAACACCAGGTCGAAGAAGAGCTCCAGCGTCGTGACGCGGTACACCTCTCCGCCCACCGGCACGGAGGGGGAAGCCATGCTCGACCTACCTTGTATCGGTGTAATCAGGTAATCAGGTAATCATGGCATGGAGATCGCCTTCAGCGCGATGTCCGTCCGGTGGTGGGACCCGCGCAGGCCGATCTTGGACGCGGCCTCGTAGGCGGCGGCGCGGGCGGTGGCGAGGTCGGGCCCGGTGCCGACGACGTTGAGGACCCGTCCGCCGTTCGCGACCGGCTGCCCCTCGCCGCCGAGCGCGGTGCCCGCGTGCAGGACGTAGGCCCCCTCGACCGCGGCGGCCTCGTCCAGGCCGGTGATCTCGTCGCCCTTCACCGGGGCGGCCGGGTAGCCCTCGGCGGCCACGACCACGGTGACGGCCGCGCCCGGCAGCCATTCGAGCCGCAGGCTCGGGTCGAGCCCGCCGATCGCGCACGCCTGGAGCAGCGTGGCGACGGGGGTGGCCAGCCGGTCCAGCACCACCTGGGTCTCGGGGTCGCCGAAGCGCGCGTTGAACTCCACCACCCGTACGCCCCTGGACGTCAGCGCGAGCCCGGCGTACAGGACGCCGACGTACGGGGTCTCGCGGCGGCGCAGTTCGTCCACGGTGGGCTGGACGACCGTGGACATGACCTCGTCCACCAGTTCGGGCGGCGCCCAGGGCAGCGGTGTGTACGCGCCCATCCCGCCGGTGTTCGGGCCCTCGTCGCCGTCGTAGGCGCGCTTGAAGTCCTGCGCGGGCAGCAGCGGGACGGCCTGCTGCCCGTCGCACAGCGCGAACAGGGAGACCTCGGGACCGTCCAGGTACTCCTCCACAACGACGCGGTCGCAGGCGTCGGCGTGCCGCAATGCCTCGTCGCGGCTCTCGGTGACGACCACGCCCTTGCCGGCCGCGAGCCCGTCGTCCTTCACCACGTACGGCGGGCCGAAGGCGTCGAGCGCCTCCTCGACCTCCCCGCTCGACTCGCACACCCGCGCGTCGGCGGTGGGCACGCCCGCCGCGGCCATGACCTCCTTGGCGAACGCCTTGGACGCCTCGATCTTGGCGGCGGCCCGGTCCGGCCCGAAGCAGGGGATGCCGGCCTTGCGCAGGGCGTCGCCGACGCCGGCCACGAGCACGGCCTCCGGACCGATGACGACCAGGCCGACCCGGAGCCGCGCGGCCAGTTCCACCACCGCCGTGCGGTTCGTCGGATCGAGCTGGTGATTGTCCGCGATCTCTGCCGTGCCCGGATTGCCCGGGGCGCAGTGGAGGGCGGTGACGGAAGGGTCGCGGTGCAGGGCGCGGGCGAGCGCATGCTCGCGGCCACCTGATCCAAGGACGAGTACTCGCACGTCGCGAGCCTACTGGTCCCCCGCCCCGTGCAGGGCGGGCATAACCCTTGCGCGAAGGGGCATGCAGCGGGGTGAGGCCCCCATCACACCGGGGATGTGTGAACCTCAACGATACGGGCGGCGTCCTACATATCGGCTGGTAGGCTGCCACGGGCTTGACCGCCCGGTGTCGAGGTGCCCGAAAGGAGGTGGTCGGGATGAGTCCTGGTGATACTTGCAGTTCGCCGGAGAACCCTCACAGTCCGAGCAGGACTGTTCCACCGTCCGCCTACCTCTGGCGCCCGGCCGTCGCCCTCGCGCGCTCCCTTCGCTGACCAGCTTGGGTTGAGCGCGCGCTACGTGCGTGGCCGGCGGGTTAGGAGCACCTCCCATGGCCATGACACGAGTCCGCCCGAGCCGCGCGCTGTTCAAGACGCGCGGCCGCCCCAGCGGCGTGCAGGCTGCGAACCGCGATTCCGCCGTCATCGACTGGGCCGCCTACATCGACGGCCACCGCGTCTGCACCGCCACCGTCGCCGACGCCGTCCGCCTCGTCCGCGACGGCCGGCTCGTCCCCGACGGTGACAGCGCCGGCTTCGTCTGGGTCGGCCTCCACGAGCCGTCCGCCGGCGAACTCTCCGACCTCGCCGAGGTCTTCGGCCTGCACCCGCTCGCCGTCGAGGACGCCATCCACGCCCACCAGCGCCCCAAGCTCGAGCGCTACGACGACGTCCACTTCGTCGTCATGAAGACCGTCGGCTACGTCTCCAGCGGCCCCAGCGGTGCCGAGGTCGTCGAGACCGGCGAGATCATGCTGTTCTGCGGCCCCGACTTCGTCGTCACCGTCCGTCACGGCGCCCACGGCGCGCTCGGCCCCGTCCGCCGCGACCTGGAGAAGGACCCCGGGCGCCTCGCCCTCGGCCCCGCCGCCGTCCTGCACGCCGTCACCGACCGCGTCGTGGACGGCTACGTGAGCGTCGCCGACGCCGTCATGGAGGACATCGACGAGGTCGAGGAGGCCGTCTTCTCCCCCGAGCGCACCGACGAGTCCCGCCGCATCTACCGGCTCAAGCGCGAGGTCATCCAGCTCAAGCGCGCCGTGGGCCCGCTCGCCGGCCCGCTGCGCAACCTGACCGGCCGCCGCTTCGTCCCGACCGAGATCAAGGAGTACCTCCGCGACGTCGAGGACCACCTCACCCGCGTCCGCGAGCAGGTCGAGTCCTACGACGAGCTCCTCAACCCGATCCTCCAGGCGCACATGACCCAGGTCACCGTCGCCGACAACAAGGACATGCGCAAGATCTCCGCGTGGGGCGCCATCTTCATGGTCCCCACCGCCATCGCCGGCGTCTACGGCATGAACTTCGACCACATGCCCGAAACCCGCTGGCAGTACGGCTACCCCATGATCCTCAGCGTCATCTCCCTCGCCTGCTTCGCCCTCTACCGAGGCTTCCGCCGCAACGGCTGGCTCTAGTTTTTTGCGTTTTTCTCCTCCTTCGGGCCTGGCGGCCCTCCATCGTCGAGAAACGCGGCGATCGCTGGCATCGCTCCGGCTCGCCTTGCGGCTCGCTGCGCGATCAGATTCTTGCTTCGCTCGAATCTGCCTTCGGACGCGATCGCGACCCTTGAGGTTGTTGCGGGGTTGCGGGGTTGCGGGGTTGCGGCGGTGGCTGGGGTCTGTGCGCTTGGGGGCGCGGGTCGGGTGAGGCCCTGTTTCAGAGGGCGGGGGCTGGTGCTTGGAGGGATCCGAGGCGGTCTGGGTAGTCGGTGACTATCCCGTCTACGCCGTAGTTGATGAAGCGGGCCATGTCTGTGGGGGTGTTCACCGTCCAGACGATGACCGGGAGGGCCAGGGAGTGGGCCTGGTCTATCAGGGCGGGCGTGGTGATGTGGTGCTCGGGGGAGACCGCGGTGGCGCCGAGCGTGAAGGCGGCGGCCACCGGGTCGGCCGGGGAGCGGCCTGCGAGCCAGTCGGTTTCCGGGACGAGGGTCTTGCGCTCCATCAGGGCGACGCGGCCCAGGTCCGGGTGGTTTCGGCGGGCTTCGGCCAGGACGCGCCAGTCGAAGGCCAGGAGCTGGGAGCGTCCGGTGCAGCCGAAGGCCCTCAGCACGGCCGCCACGGAGGCGGTCAGGAGCTCCACCTCTTCGCCGGTCCAGGACGGGTCGGTCTTGAGCTCGACGGAGAGCCCGACGCCGCTGGGGGCCAGCAGGGCGCACGCCTCGGCGAGCGTGGGGATGCGGGTGCCGGGCATCGGGGCGGCCTCGCAGCCGCGGCCCGCGTCGAGCGTCCGCAACTGCGCGAGGGACAGTTCGCGGACGGGCTTGCCGAGGTAAGGGTAGGCGGGGTCGCCCGGCCAGGCGGGGCCCGTGTCGGCGAGGACGGCGGGGGAGAGCACCTGGTCGTGGCCGAGGACGACGACGCCGTCCGAGGACAGGCCCACGTCCAGCTCGATCGTGTCGACGCCGAGGTCGAGGGCGTGGGCGAAGCCGGGCAGGGTGTTCTCCGGACGGAGGCCGCGCGCCCCCCGGTGTCCGTGCACCTCGACGGAAGAGATCACCGAACGCACGCTACCGTCCGTCACCGAACACCCGGTGAGGAACGGGTGAGCTCAAGGGGAACGCGAGGTCAGACCAGGGGTCGTAGGGAAAGGGTCTGGGTGCGGCCTGGGCCTACGCCGATCGCGGAGATCTGGGCGCCGGACATCTCTTCCAGCGCCCGGACGTACGCCTGCGCGTTGGCGGGGAGGTCCTCGAACTTCTCGGCGCCCGTGATGTCCTCCTGCCAGCCGTCCAGGTACTCCAGGACGGGCTTGGCGTGGTGGAACTCGGTCTGCGTCGTGGGCAGCTCGTCCACCCGGACGCCGTCGACCTCGTAGGCGACGCACACCGGGACCTGCTCCAGGCCGGACAGGACGTCCAGCTTCGTCAGGAAGTAGTCGGTGATGCCGTTGACGCGGGTTGCGTAGCGGGCGATCACGGCGTCGAACCAGCCGCAGCGGCGGTCGCGGCCCGTGGTCACGCCGTACTCGCCGCCGGTCGTGCGCAGGTACTCGCCCTGCTCGTCCAGCAGCTCGGTGGGGAACGGCCCGGACCCGACACGGGTCGTGTAGGCCTTGAGGATGCCGATCACGCGGCTGATCTTGGTGGGGCCGACGCCGGAGCCCGCGCACGCGCCGCCGGCCGTGGGGCTGGACGACGTCACGAACGGGTAGGTGCCGTGGTCGATGTCCAGCAGCGTGCCCTGCGCGCCTTCCAGCAGGACGACCTTGCCGTCGTCCAGCGCCTTGTTCAGGACGAGCGTGGTGTCGGCGACGAACGGCTTGAGGCGCTCGCCGTAGGCCAGGTACTCCTGGACGATCGGCCCGGTCTCGATGCGGCGGCGGTTGTAGACCTTCGTCAGGACCTGGTTCTTCTCGCGCAGGGCCAGGTCGAGCTTCTGCGTGAGGATGTTCGGGTCGAACAGGTCCTGGACGCGGATGCCCATCCGGTTGATCTTGTCGGCGTAGGTGGGGCCGATGCCGCGGCCGGTGGTGCCGATCCGGGCCTTGCCGAGGTAGCGCTCGGTGACCTTGTCGAGGGCACGGTGGTGGGGCATGATCAGGTGCGCGTTCGCCGAGATCAGCAGCCGCTCGCAGCCGATGCCGCGGTCCCGCAGGCCGTCGATCTCCTGCAGCAGCACGGCCGGGTCGATCACCACGCCGTTGCCGATCACCGGGATGACGTCGGGCGACAGCACTCCGGACGGCAGCAGGTGCAGCGCGTAGCTCTTGTCGCCGATGACCACGGTGTGGCCCGCGTTGTTGCCGCCCTGGTAGCGGACGACGTAGTCGACGTCCCCACCGAGCAGGTCTGTCGCCTTGCCCTTGCCCTCATCTCCCCACTGGGCACCGACAAGAACGATGGCAGGCATGCCACTTTCCTTCCCACGACGAAGGCCCCGGTCGCTGCAAGCGCGAAGGGGCCTCTTGCGATCAAAGCGTACCCGCAGGAGGGCGACAAGGAAACCGGAGGCCGGCCGGGCCGTGGGAGGGCCCGCCCGCCTTTCCCTGGCGGCCGGGCCCTCGGACGGTCCGCCGGCGGCGGACCGTCCCGTGCGTCAGGAGCCGTTGAGGGCGTCGGCGGCCTCGGCGCTGCTGTCGCGCAGGAACGTCTTGCAGCGCTCGGCCTCGGACTCTTCGCCGATGGCTGCGGCGGCCCTGGCGAGGGCGTGCAGGGCGCGCAGGAAGCCGCGGTTCGGCTCGTGCTCCCACGGGATGGGGCCGTGGCCCTTCCAGCCCGCCCGGCGCAGCTGGTCCAGCCCGCGGTGGTAGCCGGTGCGGGCGAACGCGTAGGAGTCGATGACGCTGCCCTTGGCGAAGGAACGGTCGGCCAGCTCGGCCCACGCGCCCGGGTGGTCCGGGTGGCGCGCGGCGACCTCGAACGGGTCGACGCCCTCCTCCAGGGCCGTCCGGGCCTCGACGTTGTCCGGAAGTTCGGTCGGAGCGGGGCCGCCGAGCAGGTTCTGGGTCATGCCGGTCATGGTAAGCGGGCGCCCCCGTCCGGATTCAACCGGCCGGGGTCAGGCGGGCACGGGGAGCGGCAGGCGGAAGTGGGCGGAGCCGCCGTCCCTGGTGGATCGGGCCGCCGGCCAGCCGCTCCGGACGAACATCAGCGCCTGCCGGTTGGTGAGGATGACGTCCGCGTCGAACTCGGTGATGCCGCGCCGTCCGGCGAGCTCGGACAGGCAGCCGACGAGGACGCTGCCGAGGCCCCGGCGCTGCCAGGGGTCGGCGACGAGGACGGCGAGGTCGGCGCGCCAGGTCCGCGATGCGTCGCGGACGTACTCGGCGATGCCGAGGATCTCGTCCCCGTCCAGCGCGACGAGGGCCTCGCGGTCCCAGTGGTCGAGGCTCTCCAGGAGGCCGACGTAGTGGTCGGGTATGCGGGGCATGCCGGAGAAGAAGCGCGTGTAGAGACTGGCGGCCGACAGCCGGTCCGACATCCGCCGCACGCGGTCGCGGTCGGTGACGCCGTACGGGCGGATCCGGACGTCGTCCGGCGCGGTGGGGATGCGGGCGACGCTGCGCACATCGAGTTGCTTCACGAAACTTATTGGATCGCAGAAAGTTGTGTGAAGCAACCTCCTGGGAGGGTCCTCTCAGGTCATCGGGCGGCGGCCGAGGAAGGCGACGAGCCGGTCGCCGGGCGACGCGTGCGGGCGGGGATCCACCGGCTCGCCGAACAGCGGCCGCCGGCAGCGGGGCGGCGCCAGCGTCCTCGACACGTCCAGGAGGTCGGCGGCCAGGTCCGGAGGGAGGGGACGCCTCTCTCCGGTCGCCTGGGCGATGTCCCAGCCGTGCACGGCCGCTTCCAGGGCGCCCGCGCCGGCCACCGCCTCGACGGGGAGGCGCAGGTCGCCGACCGCCGCCGTCCCCGCGCCGCGGTCCGGGCGGCCGGAGGCGGCCATGGAGTGGCGGAGCAGGCGGACGGCGCGGACGCGCAGCGCCGACACCGGGTCGCCGGACGCGTCGACCGCGACCGGACGGATGCCGACCCGGCCCGCCGCCAGGCCCTCGTGCACCGCCGCGAGGGAGTCGTCGACGTGCAGCAGCAGCATGTTGAGATCCCATGCCGCACACGGCGTCGGGTGCGCGAGCATGGACCGCGTCACGGGCTGGACGGCGGTCAGGAGAAAACCGATCGAGCGCTCCAGGATGCACGCGCTCGATCGGGGGGGCGCCGATGCGCCGGTCGCCTCACGCATTCGGCTCCTCAGCTCGCTGGAATGATCACCTGTACAGACCTCCGGCGCGGCGAGAAGTCATCGGTGACGGCGGCCGATTCCCCCGTGAGGGGGGCCGGCGAAAGCGAAGCGTCGCCGTTTATGAGGGAAGACGCATGATGCGGAGGAATGCGGGGAGCACCCAGGGCCGCCGGCCCCGAATGACGACCTTTCGGCTCAGCACCGCCCGCGCTCTGCCGATCCGTCCGAACAGCATCAGGTTGAGCGCCGTCGGGTCGAAGAAGAGCCGCACGTCGGGGCGGTCGCCGGGCTCCTCCACGGTGACGAACCCGTCGGTCATCGCCATCACCACGGGGGCGGTGTGGTCGGAGCGGAACTCGACGGCGATCCGTCCGGCGGGCGCGGGGCCGTGGCCCTCCAGCAGCCGCCCGTACCCGTACTCGGTCACCCCGACGAGGAACATCTCGAAGAAGGGCGCCGCCTCCTGCGGCGGGACGTCCCAGCGCATGCGCATGGGCCGGGCCATGTCGCGCCCGTGGATCTGGAGCTCGTTGAGCAGATGCGCCAGGAGCCCGCCGACCGGGACGCGCGAGCCTCCCAGCCAGGGCAGCGCCGTCGCCGGATCGGCGTCCCGGGTCGCCGTCAGGAGCCGGTCGATATCGCGGACCAGGACGTCCGCGAGCGCTTGCGGATCGCGCTCGGGGAAAAGGCGCAGCAATTCCTCGTTCGCGGTGTCGACCGTATCGACGATCGTGCTCCGGATGAGGTCCTCGGATACGGCCAGTGGATCCTCGCAACCGGCGGGATCGACCATCTGGTGATACATCCGTGCGAGGGTGGCGACGTGCGCCGCCGTATCGGTGACCGTCCAGGTGGCGGTGGCCTTGGTCTGGGAACCGGGCGAGGTCAGCAGCCCGGCGAACCGGTCGCCGGTCTCGCGCAGATACTTCCGGGTCGCCGCCCAGTTCTCCTCGGTGAGCCGAACCACCATGGGCCGATGGTCGCAATTTCCTGCGGGCCGGGCAAGGGCCCCGAGGAGGACGGAATTGTGCGAGGCGGCCCCGGTCGCCGCGGTCCGCAGGTCAGGCCGTCGCCGCCCGCGCGGCGGTGAACGCGGCCCATGCGAGGCATCCCAGCAGGCGGGCGTCCGCGCCGTCGTCGCGGCGGAACTCCGCGATGACCGCCGGGCCGACCCGGTACGAGGCGAGCGCGGTCAGCAGCACGAGCCGCCCGGCGGGACGGTCCGGCGCGGGCAGACCGCCGACGGCCTCGTCGATCCGCGCGGGCTCGGCCGTGCGCCCGTCCCATCCGGCGAGCTCGGCGGCCAGCAGGTCCCGGACCGGCTCCGGCACCACCCGCTCGCCCGCCCGGTCGATGACCGCCGACGCGCGCGCGAACGCATCGGCGATCACCTCGTTGCCCGCCGTCCAGGGCAGGTCGCCGGACGCCGGCGCGGCCGGCAGCAGGCCGAGGGACTCGCCGGGGGCATGGCGGGCGCGCGAGCTCGCGGCCATCAGGCGGCCCACCACCCGGCTCACCGCGCCGTGCGCCCGCACCGGGGCGTTCGGGGGGAACGGCGACTCGCCCAGGAAGATGTTGACCATCCGGTTGTAGTAGTGGAAGACGAACGCGGTCCCGACGATCTCGGGCGCCTGCTCGGGCGGGAACGGTCGCTCGGGGGCCCCGGGCGTGCCGAACCGTTCGCCCCACCCGGCGACCGCGCGGATGTGCGGGTCGCCGATGTCGCCGAGCCTGCCCGCCGCGATCGCGGCCGCGTCGCGCCCCCGCACGAGGCCGTGCAACGTGGTGCTGTGCGCCGCCACGCAGTAGGGGCAGGAGTTGCCGAGCGACACCGCCGCGGCGGCGGCCTCCTTGGCCGCGCGGTCGGCCCTCCCCGTCGCGACCAGGGTCTCGCGCAGCATCATCCACACGGCGGCGAGCAGGTCGGGGACGGGGGAGTGCAGGATCACGGGCGGCGCGAGGATGCCGAAGTCGCGTTCGAGCTGGTCGTAGACCCGCGCGACCAGCCCCTCGGCGGAGGCGTGGCGGACGAGCGAGACGTGCGCGATCTGTTCCTCCGCGCCGCTCCGGGCCACCCGGACGAAACGGTCGTTCATCGAACCGCCGATCAGTCGCGGGTCAGCGGCGGCGGTAGCGTACCCAGGCCCCCGGCGGCCGCGGGTCGACCACGGCTGCCGGCGCTTGAGCAGCTCTTTCTTCTCCACGCCGAACCGCGCGCCCTGCCGTCCTCTCTGCGCGCCTGCGCTCGGATGGTACCGAGGGAGGGCGGGAAGCACAGCCGCTCCGCCGAGGTTCGCGAGTCCTCGGGCCGCGTCTCGGCCCGTCCGGAAAGGGCCCGTCCGGAAAGGGAGGCGAGGCGGGAACCGACTCCGGTCGGAGGGGCGTCCGGCTGATCAGGCGCTGGGGCCGGGGCGGGGGTCGACGTCGGCGGGGCCGAGGTGCGCACCGCAGGAGCCGCACGTGAACGCGGGGGTCAGCGTGCCGTCGCAGCCCCGGTGTCCGATGATCAAGGGCGGGCCGCCGGGCGCGTAGTGGCGGTCGCCCCACATCATCAGGGTCATGACCGCGGGCCAGAGCTCCACGCCCTTGCGGGTCAGCCGGTACTCGTGCCGCTCCGGCCGCTGCTGGTACGGGACGCGGCGCATGATGCCCTCGTCGCAGAGCCGGTTGAGCCGGTCGGTGAGGACGTTGCGGGCCACGCCCAGGGCGTCCTGGAAGTCGTCGAAGCGCCGCACGCCCTGGAACGCGCTGCGGATCAGCAGCATCGTCCAGCGGTCGCCCACGACCTCCAGCGAGCGGGCGATCGAGCAGTTCTGCGAGTCGTACGTGCGGGGCAGTGCCACGCTTCGGAGCCTACCCGCGTTTCGTCAGGCAACGGGCGTGGCCGGGGGCCGTGCGGCCCCCGGCCGGCTCCGCTACTTCAGCTTCTTGCCGGCGGACTGGAGGTTCTCGGCGGCCTCGACGATGCGGGCGGCCATCCCGGCCTCCGCCGCCTTGCCCCAGGCGCGCGGGTCGTACTGCTTCTTGTTGCCGACCTCGCCGTCGACCTTCAGCACGCCGTCGTAGTTGCGGAACATGTGCTCGGCGACCGGGCGGGTGAAGGCGTACTGCGTGTCGGTGTCGACGTTCATCTTGACGACGCCGTACGACACCGCCTCCCGGATCTCCTCCAGCGTGGAGCCCGAGCCGCCGTGGAACACCAGGTCGAACGGCTTGTCCTTGCCGTACTTGGCGCCGACCGCGTCCTGGATCTCCTTGAGCACCTCGGGACGCAGCCTGACCGAGCCCGGCTTGTAGACGCCGTGCACGTTCCCGAACGTCGCGGCCAGGATGTAGCGGCCCTTCTCGCCCACGCCGACGGCCTCGGCGGTCGCGAGCGCGTCGCCCGGCGTCGTGTACAGCTTCTCGTTGATCTCGTTGGCGACGCCGTCCTCCTCGCCGCCGACGACCCCGATCTCCATCTCCATGATGATCCGGGCCTTGGCGCACTCCTCCAGCAGGTCGGCGGCGATCCGCAGGTTCTCGTGCAGCTCGACCGCGGACCCGTCCCACATGTGCGACTGGAACAGCGGCTCCTCGCCGCGCGCCACCCGCTCCTGCGAGATCTTCACCAGCGGCCGCATGAAGCCGTCCAGCTTGTCCTTCGGGCAGTGGTCGGTGTGCAGGGCGATGTTCACCGGGTACTTGGCCGCCACGACCCGGGCGTACTCGGCCAGCGCGGTCGCGCCCGTGACCATGTCCTTCACCGTGGAGCCGGACAGGTAGTCGGCTCCGCCGGTGGACACCTGCACGATGCCGTCGCTCTCGGCCTCCGCGAACCCGCGCAGCGCGGCGTTCAGCGTCTGGCTGGACGTCACGTTGATCGCGGGGAAGGCGAAGCCGTCGCGCTTCGCACGGTCGAGCATCTCCGCGTAGACCTCGGGCGTTGCGATGGGCATTGTCAGCGTCCTTTCATACGCAGGGTGCCGCCGGGCATCCGGCCGGGCGGTAGCTCCCGGACGTCCGCGTACCCAGTGACTGCCCAGGTCACGCGGTTTCCGGGTCGGGCATGCCGTCCGCGCCCAGTATCTCGCCTAATCGGAGCGTGGGGAAAGGTACGCTCGCGGTGTGGATCTCACTGCCCTTCCCCTTGACATCACCGAGTGGCTGCATCCCACCGCATGGCTGCAGCTTTTCGGCACGTTCGCGACGATCGGCGTGCTCGCCATCATCTTCGCGGAGACCGGCCTGCTGGTCGGCTGCATCCTTCCGGGCGACTCGCTGCTGTTCACGGCGGGGATCCTCACGGCGGTCTCGACCGTCAACGGCCAGGAGTTCCAGTCGCTGTCGCTGCCCTGGCTGCTGGTCGGCGGCCCGGTGGCGGCGATCGCCGGCGCCCAGCTCGGCCACTTCCTCGGCGCCCGCTACGGCCGCAGGCTCTTCGACCGGCCCGACTCGCGCATCTTCAAGCAGGAGTGGGTGGAGAAGGCCGAGCACTACTTCAACCGGTTCGGCCCCGCGAAGGCGGTGGTGCTGGCCCGATTCATCCCGATTGTCCGGACGTTCCTGAACCCGCTCGCCGGGATGCTCGGCATGGACGCGAAGAAATTCTTCATCTGGAACGCGATCGGCGGCATCGTCTGGACGGACGCGCTGTTCCTCCTCGGCCACTTCCTCGGGTCCGAAGTGCCCGACGTTGAGAAATACATCCTCCCGGGCGTAGCGGTCATCCTGGTTCTCTCGGTCATTCCGATCATTCGGGAGGTCCTGAAGGGCCGCAAAGCGGACCACGGTCCGAATAAGAATGGTCCGGAAGAGTCCCGTCCGTCGCTCAGCGGTGACAGTTATCGCTAACCTCCCCATGTGGGACGTCACCGGTCGGACCCTAGGGGTCTCGCGCGCATAGTCATCGCGGCCTTGGCCGTGATGGCTGCCTTGGCCCTGCTCATCGTCGGGGGCATGGCCCTGGTCAACGCGATCATGAGCGAGCCCGACAAGAAGGGCCCGGCGACGGGGGCCTCGCCGTCGGGTGGCGGCGGGCGGACCACGCCCAGCAGCAACGAGACCACGACGTCGCCCACGGCGCCGCTCCCGCTGGTGATCCGCGTGACCGGGCAGCCCACGACGGTCGTCGTCCGCGTCGCCGACGCCGGCGGCAAGGTGCTCGCCAACAGCACGCTCAACACCGGCGACACCCTGCAGTTCAAGGAGGCGCCCCTGCAGGTCGTCGCCCTCAACGGCGGCTCCCTGCAGGTCGCGATCTACGGCAAGGTCCAGCCGCGCGAGCCGAACGGCCAGCGCGCCCAGTGGCTCGTCAAGGCCCGCTAGCCGAGACCGAGGTCGGCGACCTCGTAGGGGTGCCGGTACTCCAGGCCCTCCCCGGCGATCCGGTCGGCAGCGCCGCGCTCCAGGATCGTCGCGACCGCCACCACCTCCGCCCCCGCCTCGCGGAGCGCCTCCACCGCCGTGAGCACGGAGCCGCCCGTGGTCGAGGTGTCCTCCACCGCGAGGACGCGCCGGCCCGCCACGTCCGGCCCCTCGATCCGGCGCTGCAGCCCGTGGGCCTTGCCCGCCTTGCGGACGACGAACGCGTCCAGCGCCCGTCCGCGCGCCGCCGCCGCGTGCAGCATGGCGGCGGCCACCGGGTCCGCCCCGAGCGTCAGCCCGCCCACGGCCTCGTAGTCGAGGTCGGCGGTCTCGTCCAGCATGACCCGTCCCACCAGCGGGGCCGCGGCCCCGTCCAGCGTCACCCGGCGGAGGTCCACGTACCAGGACGCCCGCTTGCCCGAGGACAGCACGAAGTCCCCGTGCACTACGGCCTTGTTCTTGATCTTCTGCAGCAGCTCTTCGCGATCGCTCACGTGCAGAACCCTAATCACCCTGCGTACGCGCTCCGCCGCCGCCGTGTACGTTCGCGGGGTGACACCCGGAACCGTCGTCCTGCTGCACGCCCCCGGCGCCACCGCGGCCTCCTGGGGCGACCTGCCCGAGATGCTCCGCTCCTACGGCCTGGACGTCGTGGCACCGGACGTCCCGGACGACGCCGGCCCCCGCTACATCGCCCGCGTCTCGCTCACCATCACCGCGACCGACCCGGTGCCCCCGCTCGTCCTCGTGGCCCACGGCGCCGCCGGCCCCCTGCTGCCCGGCATCGGCCTCGCCCAGCGCGCCGCCCACCGCCCCGTAGGCGGCTACGTCTTCGTCGACGCCGATCTCCCCCGCCCGGCCCGACACGACCACGGCGCCCCGCAGGACGACCTCCCCACGGCCCCAGATTGGCCGGAGGCGCCCTGCGGCTACCTCCGCACCCACGCGGACCGCTCCGCCTCCCCCAAGCACGATCAGGCCGTCAGAGAGGCGCACCTGCGCGGCTGGCCCGCAACCGAACACGAGCCCCCCACCGCCGCAGCCCAATCCCTAAGCGAACTCATAGCCCGGTTGTGAGGTGTCTTTCCAGGGGGACGCCTCCTGGGCAGACACAGCGCGGGTCGGGTGGCTGGAAGGCGCTCCAAGCGCCTGGAGGTCGCCCGGCTCGTGACGGGGGTTCCAGGGGGCGCCCCCTGGGGGATCAGGAGTTCTTTAGGAGGTCGTCTAGGAGGGCGTCGTAGTCGTCTTCGTTGCGGCCCAGGTCTATGCGGGCGCGGTAGCGGAGGCGGAGGAGGGCTTCGAGGCTGTCCTCGGCCAGGGCGACGTCGTCCAGGCCCGGGGTGAGGGAGTCGGCGTCCGGGGCGGGGGCCTCGTCGGGGCCGCCGCCCATGCCGGTGCCCACGGCGCGGTCGCGGAGGGCCAGGACGACGTCGGCGCCGCTGGTGGCCCATTCGTGGGCGCCGGTGGCGTCGCCCTGGGCGTAGAGCACCTCGGCGACGGCGCGGTACACCTCGGGGTCGCGCGGCTTGTCGGCGCGGATCTCGTCGACGAGGGCGCGGGCCTCGTCACCGCGGCCCAGTTCGAAGAGCGCGTCGGCGAGGTAGGCGCGCGGGTCGCCGTAGGTCTCGCCGCCGTCCTCCATGGCCCTGCGGTACAGCTCGGCGGCCCTCGCGTGGTCGCCGGCGTGCTGCCACTGCTCGCCGGCGCGCAGCAGGACGTTGGCGCGTGTCACCCCGCCGGACACCGACTCGGCCAGCTCGGACAGCCGACGGGCCGCCGAGATGTGATCGCCGGTGCGCAGGGTGTCGAACTCCAGGTCGTCGAGATCGTCTTCCGTCACATGCGTCACGGTTCAACGCTACCCGGCACCGCCCGGCCGAAGCGGGCGAATCGATGATGATCGTGGAATACCGGTGCTAATGACTGGACGTCACCTGCGTGAACGTTCGAGCGCGTCCCAGAAGCCGCGGCGCAGGGCGTGGCGGACCTCGTCGTGCAGCAGGAAGTCGATGGGCAGCGAGGAGCCCTGCAGGAGCCGGGCCTCCAGGTCGGACGGCATGCGCGGCTTGCGGGCGAGGACGGCCTCCAGCCACAGCGCGGGGGCGTCGCGGGCGACGGACTCGCCGAAGTCCTGGCCTTCCTGGTGGGCGGCCTTGACGGCGTCCGAGAGGGTCGGCGTCTGCTGCACCGGGACGGGGGAGATCTGCTGCGGGCCGGTGTAGGGGCCGTGCTGGCCGCCGGACGGCGCCGGCTGCGAGTGCATGGTCTGCGGAGGAGGCGGCGGGGAGGGCGCCGGGATGGGGGAGGAGGTGTACTGCGGGCTGGGGGATGAGCCGTACTGCGGGCTGGAGGGCGGCGGCGCGGGCGGAGACGGGGCCTGCGCCGGGGACGGCGCGGCCGTCGGGGCGGGGTTCGGCGGGAGCGGCAGCCCGCCGGTGCCGTAGGACGATCCGCCGAGCCCGCCGCCCGTGCCGCCGGGCAGCGGCATGGGGCCGGTGCCGTAGGACGATCCGCCGGCCGGCGAGGATCCGCCGCCCAGCCCGCCCGTCATGGCCGGGCCGAGGTCGCGGACGGCCGGGGACGGGGACGCGGGAGCGGGCGCGGGCGGGATGCTCAGCGGGGACGCGGGCGGCGGCCCGTTGCTCGACGTGCTCTGGAGCGGGCCGAGCGAGGCGGCGTGCCCGTTCGTGGCGCCGTGCCCGTTGGACAGCGGGCTCGTCCCGAGCGAGGAGCCGCCGTCGACGCCGGCGAGAAGGTTGACGTAGGGGCGCAGGTGGCCGGAGCCGATCTCGATGAGGTCGTCGCACTCCTGGCGCAGCACCCGGGAGATCGTCCAGTTGCCGTCGACGGCGACGTGCACGACCGTGACGCGGACGCCGAGGTCCTGGGCGTCCGCGACGACCTGGGCGAGGTCCTCGTCGCCGCTGACCAGGACGGCGTCGGCGAGCGCGGCGTTGCGGGCCAGGGCCATCAGGTCGCGGTGGATCTCGGTGTCGACGCCCTCGCGGCGGCCGGGGCGGATCCGGCCGAGCCGCAGCTTGAGGCCGGGCAGGTCGGCCAGCGCGTCGTGCTCGGGGTTGCGGCGCCCCTCGACCGTCGCCTCGTACCAGTAGCAGCGCAGCAACGGCATGCCGGTGCGTTCCCTGGCGAGGTTGCCGAGGAGTTGCAGGAGGCCGCCGAAGTCCCACGAGACGGTCTCGCGATGGCGCGTGCCGTGTACCGCCATGGCACCGTCCGCCAGCAGGTAGCCGGCGTCCACGAACAGCGCGCAGCGATCCATGCGGCACCGTCCTTCCTCAACACGGGAGCTCACAGCGTGCCCATTTCGGCGTAACGTCACCGGGCGCTTATAGCGTAGTGAAGCCCGTCTGCCCGGTAGGCCGTTACGGCGATTCGCCACTCTTTCATGGCAAGCCGCCGGTTGGCGACTCCTCGGTAACAAGGATTCGGGAGCCGCGGCGGACGCTACCAGCCCTTTAGGCTCCGTCCGGCCCTTCCGAAGGATCTTTACGGGAAGAATCAGGTGGCGGGTTCAGTCCAGGCGTGCCCGCGACCCTCGCTTCAACCCCGGATGGCGGCCGTGGCCGTGAGCGGTGCCGTAAGGGTGGCGCAGTGCCGTATGGAGGGGATTTCGCCGCTTGGCAGGTCGATGTCCAGATGGACGCCCACCTCGGCCGACAGCAGCGGCACCCGCATTTTGATGTGGACCAGCAGCCCTCCAGGGCTTTCGATCGGACGAGATGGGGCCGGGCTGGGCTCGGCGGGCTTCTTCACATGCGGCGGTCTCTCCCGAGGCTTCGGCGCCGGGTGCGGTGGCCGGGCCCGAGGCTCGGCCGCAGCCGGACGGACGGGAGCGTGCCGCTTCGCAAGGGGCTCAGCGGCGGGCGGCCTGGCCGCGGGCGGCGTCACGGCGGGCGGTCGGGCGGCGGGCGGGGCGACCGGCTCGGCGGCGGGCGGCGGTGTGCGCGGTTCGGGTGCGGGCCGGTCGTCGGACACGAGCGTCAGGCCGAGGGCCACGGCCCCGGCGACGGTGACCACGGCCCCGGCGAGTACCTGTTGCTGCCGCCTGGGCAGGCGCCGCACCCACAGGAAGAAGCCGCCCCTGGACGCCAGGTAGGCGGCGCTCGCCGAGCCCAGGACGAGCGGTCCGATGACGTCGCGCAGCGCTGTGCTCACATGGGCCAGTTCCCCATGGAGGCTCTTGCAGCGCTTGCAGCCGTCCAGGTGGCGCTTGACCCTGCGGGACTCGCGGCCCGGCAAGGCGTCGCGCACGTAGGCGCCGAGCTTGTCCAGGACGGGACGGCACGCGTCGCCGGCGTCGAGGCCGTTCAGGTGCATCTGCAGGTAGGCCTCCCGCAGCCCCTCGCGGGCCCGGTGGGCGAGCGCGGCGGTGCCGTTCGCGGTCAGGCCGAGGATCGGGCCGACGTCGACCGGCTTCCCGTCCTCGACCTCGGTGTGCCAGAGGACGGTCTGCCATCGCGCGGGCAGCGACAGGAACGCCCTCGCGACGATCGAACGCTCCCACTCCTCGACCGCGGGGTCGTCGAAGGGCTCCCCGACGTCGTACGTCCCGGTGTCGTCGGTGGGGTGGACGTCGGGGCGCTGCCGGTCGTAGACCGTCCGCCGCACGGCCGTGAGCAGGTAGGGCCGGAACCCGGAGTCGGGCCCGCCGCCGCGCCTGAGGACGGAGAGGACCTTCGCGAACGCGTCCTGGACGGCGTCGTCGGCGGCTTCGCGCCCGGCCAGATGGCCGGCGAGCCCGCGCGCGGCGGGCAGGTGCCGCTGGTAGAGCGTTCCGTAGGCGGCGTCGTCCCCCTCACGGATCCGGGAGATGAGCGCGGCATCGCTGGGCTCGGCGTCGCCGGGCGCCGTCCTGTCGTCCCCTGGCTCCATGCTTGCTCATTGTGACTGAGTGACCACTTGTTGTCGCTCGTTTTGGTCACAGATATCAACGCGAGCCGCGTCATGGCCGGGACACCCAGCCCCGTCACGTGATGCCGGCGCGTCCCATCTCGGACATCGTGCCGCTGGTCCCCGGCGTCTCCCACCGCACGCCGCAGTCGCGTCCGGACAGCTCGACGGTGGCGATGGCGTTGTCGAACCAGGGGCCGCTCGTCATCCGCCACCGGACCGGCGGGGCGGGCACCTTCGCCAGCTTCGCCAGGAAGCGGAACGGCCGTCCGGCGGCCCGCGAGTAGGCGATGCGGTTCGCCCACCGGAACTTGCCCTCCAGCGGGTTGCGCAGGGGCGAGCAGACGATCTGGGTGATCTTCGACTGGGTGGCGGGCTCGGTGATCCGCGCCAGGTAGGAGTAGTGGATGTCGCCGGACAGGAACGAGATGCTCGCCGGCGCGGGGCCGCGCTCCCCGCGCCCGACGGAGACGACGCCGGCGGCGACGGCGCGGAACGACCGTTCGAACGCGGCCCAGTGCTCCAGGTCGGCGGCCTGGCGGATCTTCTCGCCGACCGCCGCGCCGCGCCTGCCCCACGCGCCCTCGGCGACGGCCTCGTTCCACGACTCGGCGTGGTGGATCGCCATGGGCAGCAGGTAGGGGAGCGAGCTGGCGATGAGCAGGTGGTCCATGCCGCCCTGGCAGCGGCCGTCCAGCCAGTCGAACTCCTCGTCGTCGAGCATGCCGCGCCGGTCGGCCGTGAGCAGGCGGGAGCACCGGCTGTCGACGACGATCAGGCGCGTGCCGGCCCAGTCGTGGGAGTAGCTCCAGCGCATGGTCTCGGGGTGCTTGTCGGCCTTCTCGGCGAACGCGTCCAGGACGTCGCCCGCGTCGCCGGTCTCGTCGGAGGCCGCCCGGACGGCCTCGAAGACGGCATCGGACGCCCGGTCCTGGGGCGACATGTTCCCGAGGTGCTGGTAGATCCAGTACGACCCGATGCCGCCCGTGATGCGCGCCTTCCACCAGGGCTGGGCCCACATCTGCCGGCGCCAGGTGTAGGAGGTGTTCCAGTCGTCGCGGATGTCGTGGTCGTCGAAGATCGTGAAGGTGGGGACGGTGGACAGCAGCCACCGGACGGCCGGGTCGTCGTGCCAGGCGAGCTTGTAGAGCTGGGTGTAGTCCTCGTAGTCGGCGACCTCGCCGTCCGGCGGCGAGCCCGGGGCGCGGCGGCCGCCGATGAACTCGCGCATCTGGGGGGTCAGCTCGTCGGCGTACACCTGGTCGCCGACCATGAGCAGGACGTCCGGCCAGACGGCGTCCTCCCCGCCGGTCCGGAGCCTGTCGGCGAACGCGGTGAGGGCGTCGTGCCCGTACTCCTCCACGGTGCCGGGCGAGCGGCGGCAGGAGCCGAAGGAGATGCGCAGCTCGCCGTGCTCGCGCAGGGTCCTGATCTGGGACGGGGGGAATCCTGCGCCGGCCTCGGGCCAGACGGTCTCGCCGTCCGCCACCACCTCGTACGGGATCCGCGCCCCTGGCGCGAGCCCGTCGATCTCGACGACGGCGTAGTGGTGGCCGTGCGCCGTGAAGGTGCGGGCGGCGGCGTCGACCCCCTGCTCCCGGTTGACGACCCTGACCTCGCACGGACGATCGGTCTCCACCCAGATCGTCGCGGTGCGGTGACTCACGTGCCGGAGGTGGGGGCCGAGTACCAAAGCGGTCATAGAACGCCTCTCTAGCGGACGGGCGCCCCTGTGTCCACCGCGCGGCCGGCCGCACGGCGTCCCTGTGACCGGGCCGCGAGGGTGGTGAGGGCCGGGCCCGCGCCGGAGGTCAGCGGGGGTTCAGGACCTCGTCCTCCTTCTCGGGAGGCAGGCCGAGCACGGGACGGTCGGGACGCTGCGGTGCCGTGCCGCCTATCGACTGGAGCCAGGCCCAGGTGTCCGCGACCGTCTCCTGGACGGGCCTGCAACGCAGCCCCGCGGCAAGGGCCTTGCCGACGTTGCCCTGGTGCAGGGTGTCGTAGTCCTCGCCGGGCGGAAGCCAGGCGGGAAGGTCGGTCCACGGCTCGATGCCCGCTTCCAGGATCGTTTCCGGGGCCGTCCAGACGAGGTTCGCGCTCGACCCCGTCACGTCGGTGCAGGCTTGGAGCAGCTCGCCCATCGTCGTGTGGCCGGGCGGGCTGACCAGGTCGTAGGGGCCGCCGAGTCCGTGTTCGACGGCGTCCAGGGTCCAGATGGCGAGGTCCCGCACGTCGATGTACTGGAGACCGGCGTCGCGCGGGCCGGGCGCCAGGACGTCGCCGCCCCGCGCCATACGTGACAGCCACCAGGGCAGCCGCCCGATGTTCTCGTACGGGCCCAGGATGAGGCCCGCCCGCACCAGGAGGGCGTTGTCCCCGTACACGTCGAGTGCTGCCAGTTCTCCGCCGCGCTTCGCCGCCGCGTAGTCGACCTCGCCGTCGTCCGGGGAGCCGTCGACCACCTCGGCTTCTTCGCCGAGCCCGGACGGTTCTGGATACCGGTACACCGAACGGCTGGAGATGTAGACGTACCGCGCGACACGTCCATCGAGCAGGCGCGCCGTTTCTCGGACGACGAACGGTGCGCCGGACCAGGTGTCGACGACGGCGTCCCATTCCCCGTCCTCAAGCGCCTTGAGGCCGCCCTCTGCGGTGCGGTCGCCGCGCAACGACGCGACTCCCTGGGGCGGCTCATGGCGCCCCCTGTGGAAGACCGTGACGTCCCAGCCGCGGGCAAGCGCCTCTTCGGTGATGGCACGTCCGACGAACTCCGTCCCGCCCAGCATCAGAAGCCTCATGAGAGAACTCTGCCTTCTGTACGTTCTGTACGGAACGACTGCACGCTCACAGCGTAAAGAGCCGCCCCGGCGCGCCGGCCGACGCGATTGCGGACGACCCCCATCGGTGGCCCGGAGGGAGCCGATTTCCAGGGCCGGCGCCTCACAACGATCCTGACCGCCCGTCATACCGTGCGGTATTTATACCCCATACATGATTGTCGCGGGAAATTTACGGATTGGCGTTGCGAGCGGCAATGTTCTGGCTATGGTCGAGTTCTTGCAACTCTCATTCGGTGGGGAAATGGGCTTGGGCATTGACGGGTGCCTCGCGTCGATGATGACCATTCCGGGGGCGCGGCGGGTCACGCTGGTCGACTGCGCCAGCGGGCTCGCCGTGGCGGCGGCCGGCCGGGAGGACGTCCTCGACCAGCACGAGGACGCGGCCGGCGCGACCGACGTGGTGCGGGCGGTGCTGGCGTCGCCGGCGCTCAGCGCCACCGCGGCGGGTGACGACGTCGAGGAGATCATCGTTTGCGGAACGGACGGATATCACGTGTTGGCCCTGACCGGAGCGAATCTCGACGGGCATCTCTTCGTCCATTTACTGCTCGATCGGGAAAAGGGCAACATCGCGCTCGCCCGGCTCCGCATGCGCGACCTCCTCGGCGAGATCACGGGCGGATGACATGGCGGACGCGAACGCGGGAGGGGTCGCCGGAGCCTTGGCGGCGCTGGAACGGGAGAAGGCCACCGGCCTGCTGCGGGTGGGCGGCGACGGCGCGTTCCATGTCGACCGCGGGGCCGTCACCCTCGCCGAGAGCCGGCACACGCCGGGTCCCGGCGACCTGCCGGACGGGCCCGACCCGGAACTGGCGGGGCTGCTCGCGATGTTCGACGCCGCCTGCCTCCTGCTCGCCTCGCGGGCCGAGCCGGCGTTCACCGAGGGGCCGCCGGGCGGCGGCTCCCGGCGGGTCACCGTGGCGACGCTCGTCCACGAGCAGCGCCGCCGCCGCGCCCTCCTCGACGCCGCCTGGCCCGACGGGAGCGTGGACGTCGCGCCGGTGGTGCCGGTCCGGCGCGTCAGGCGGCAGCGCGTCATCCTGACCGGCCTCCAGGCGGAGATCCTGCTCAACGCCGACGGCCTGCGCACCCCCGCGCAGCTGGCCGGCGAGCTCGGGCGGACGGTGTTCGCGTGCCTGCTCGCCGTGCGCGGGCTCGCCGCGGCGTCGCTGGTAAGGACCGGCCCACCGGACGGGCCCGGCGCCGCGCCGGTCCGGGACGAGGTCTCCGCCGACTGGGCGCCCGCGGACCGCGACCTGCTCGTCCGGCTCCACACGGCGCTGGTGGAGCTCCGCTGATCGTGCTGGGGACCGAGTGGCTCACTTGATCGAAAGGCTGGCGAAGGTGGCGAAACGAGCGGGGGCGGGCCTACCGGGCACGCCCGGCGGGCCGGGCGCGGGGGCCGCGGCGGTGCGGCCGGCCGAGCAGGCGGTGGTGGCCGAGCTGAGGTCGCTGCGGGCCCGCGTCCCGCAGCTCGGCGGGAGCCTGGTGGCCTCGGTGGACGGGCTGCTCATCGCGCACGACCTGCCCGGATCGGTCGAACCCGCGGGCATGGCGGCCGTGACGGCGACGGGCCTGTCCCTCGCGCACCGGATCGCGCAGACGGCGCACGGCGGCGCCTTCCACGAGGTCGTGATCCGCGGCGTGGACGGCTACGTGGTCATCTACGCCGCCGGCCCCACCGCGTCCCTCACCGTCCTCGCGGATCCGGACGTCAACGTGGGCCGCCTCCACCTGGAGTCGCGGCCCGCCGCCCGCGCCGTCGCCGCCTGCCTCACGGGCACGCGCCGTCCCTGACGGAGCGGCGCCCACGACGGCGCGGCACCACGACAACGAACCACCCACGACCAGGAAAGAGGAGTACCCATGTCGAACCTCGACCTCGCCCTCAAGGACATGATGACGATCGACGGGGCCATCGGCGTCGCCGTCGTCGACTACAACAGCGGGATGACCCTCGGCCAGCTCGGCAGTTCCAAGGGCCTCGACCTGCAGGTCGCGGGCGCCGGGAACACCGAGGTGGTGCGCGCCAAACTCCGCACGATGGAGCAGCTCGGCATCAAGGAGGAGATCGAGGACATCCTCATCAGCATCTCCAGCCAGTACCACGTCATCCGGCCGGTCACGGGCCGCAAGGGCAAGGGGCTGTTCCTCTACATGGCCCTCGACCGCACCCGCGGAAACCTGGCGCTGGCCCGCCACCGCCTCCGCGAGATCGAGGAGAACCTCGAAGTCTGACGCACCGCGAAGGCGGCCCCGGGGGGAGTCCCCGGGGCCGCCTTTCTCACGTCACCTCGTCAGCGCGTCACTTCGTCAGCTTCAGGCCGCCGGACCGCTGTACGGTCAGGCGGTCGGCGGCCTCGTCGAGGTCGACGACCACCTCGTCGCCGTCGCGGACCTCGCCGGACAGCAGCTCGCGGGCGAGCTGGTCGCCGATCGCCGTCTGCACGAGGCGGCGCAGCGGGCGCGCGCCGTACAGCGGGTCGTAGCCGGTCAGCGCTAGCCACTCGCGGGCCGCGGGCGTGACCCGCAGCGTGAGCTGCCGGTCGGCGAGGCGGTCGGCCAGCCGGTCCACCTGCAGGTCGACGATGCGGGTCAGCTCGTCGGTCGACAGGGCGTCGAAAAGGATCACGTCGTCCAGGCGGTTGAGGAACTCCGGCTTGAACGAGTTCCGGACGGCGTTCCACACCGCCTCCCGCTTGGCCCCGTTCTCCAGCGTCGGGTCGACGAGGAACTGCGACCCGATGTTGGACGTGAGGATGAGGATCGTGTTGCGGAAGTCGACCGTGCGGCCCTGGCCGTCGGTGAGGCGGCCGTCGTCCAGCACCTGCAGGAGGATGTCGAAGACCTCCGGATGCGCCTTCTCCACCTCGTCCAGCAGGACCACCGAGTAGGGGCGGCGCCGGACGGCCTCGGTGAGCTGGCCGCCCTCCTCGTACCCGATGTATCCGGGCGGCGCGCCGACCAGGCGGGCGACGCTGTGCTTCTCGGAGTACTCGCTCATGTCGATGCGGGTCATCGCCCGCTCGTCGTCGAACAGGAACTCCGCGAGCGCCTTCGCCAGCTCCGTCTTGCCGACGCCCGTCGGGCCGAGGAACAGGAACGAGCCGGTCGGGCGGTCGGGGTCGGAGATGCCCGCGCGGGCGCGGCGCACCGCGTCCGACACCGTGCGGACCGCGGCCTCCTGCCCGATCAGCCGCCGGCCGAGGTCGTCCTCCATGCGCAGCAGCTTCGCGGTCTCGCCTTCGAGCAGCCGCCCCGCCGGGATGCCGGTCCAGGACGCGACCACGTCGGCGACGTCGTCCGGGCCGACCTCCTCCTTGACCATCGTGTCGCGGGTCTCGGTCGCCTCCGACGCCTCCTCCAGCTGCTTCTCCAGCGCCGGGATCTCGCCGTAGACGAGCCGCGAGGACGTCTCCAGGTCGCCGTCGCGCTCGGCCCGCGCCGCCTCGCCGCGCAGCTGGTCGATCCGCTCCTTGATCTCGCCGACCCGGTTCAGCTCCGCCTTCTCCCGCTCCCAGCGGGCGTTCACGCCGCTCAGCTGCTCCTGCCTGTCGGCGAGGTCGGCGCGGAGCCGTTCGAGGCGCTGCCGGGACGCCTCGTCGGTCTCCTTCTCCAGGTTCATCTGCTCCATCTTCAGCCGGTCGACGGCGCGCTGCAGCTCGTCGACCTCGACCGGCCGGGAGTCGATCTCCATGCGCAGCCGGGACGCGGCCTCGTCCACCAGGTCGATCGCCTTGTCCGGCAGGAACCGGGAGGTGATGTAGCGATCGGACAGCGTCGCCGCCGCCACCATCGCCGAGTCGTTGATCTGCACCTTGTGGTGCGCCTCGTACCGGCCCTTCAGCCCGCGCAGGATCGCGATCGTGTCCTCGACGGTCGGCTCCCCGACGAACACCTGCTGGAACCGGCGCTCCAGGGCGGCGTCCTTCTCGATCCGCTCCCGGTACTCGTCCAGCGTCGTCGCGCCGATCATCCGCAGCTCGCCGCGGGCCAGCATCGGCTTCAGCATGTTGCCGGCGTCCATCGCGCCCTCGGCCGCGCCCGCCCCGACGACGGTGTGCAGCTCGTCGATGAACGTGACGACCTGCCCCTCGCTCTGCCTGATCTCGTTCAGGACGGCCTTCAGCCGCTCCTCGAACTCGCCGCGGTACTTCGCGCCCGCGACCATCGCGCCGAGGTCCAGCGAGACCAGCCGCTTGCCGCGCAGCGACTCGGGGACGTCGCCCGCGATGATCCGCTGCGCCAGGCCCTCCACCACGGCCGTCTTTCCGACGCCGGGCTCGCCGATCAGCACCGGGTTGTTCTTCGTCCGGCGCGACAGCACCTGGATCACGCGGCGGATCTCCGGATCGCGGCCGATGACCGGGTCGAGCCGGCCGTCGCGGGCCGCCGCCGTCAGGTCGACGCCGTACTTCTCCAGCGACTGGTAGGTGCCCTCGGGGTTCTCGCTGGTGACGCGGGCGTGGCCGCGCACCTTCTCGAACGCGTCGAGCAGCGCCTCCGGCGTCGCGCCGAACTCCTTCAGCAGGCCCGCCGCCGGACCCCCGTCCGCCGCCAGCCCGACCAGCAGGTGCTCGGTCGAGACGTACTCGTCCTCCAGCTGCTGCGCGCGGTTGGCCGCCGTGTTGACCGACCGCTGGAGCTGGCCGGACAGCCGCGGCGTCGCCACCGTCGACCCCTGCGCCTTCGGCATCGCCGCGAGCTGCTCCTCGGCCCGCCGCCGGATCACCTGCCAGTCGGCGCCGACCGCCTCCAGCAGCGGCACCGCCGTCCCGTCCGGCAGCCCGATCAGCGCCACCAGCAGGTGCTGCGGATCCACCTCGGGGTGCCCTTCGGCCGCCGCCCTGCGGACCGCGACCGACAGCGCCTCCTGGCTCTTCTGCGTCAGCTTGTAGTCCATGACCCCACCCCGTAGCCGTGTTCCATCTGGGGGACCCCCCAGACCCCCGACAGTTGCCCTGTTCAGTCCGAGTTGCGCTCGTGCCACACCACGACGCTCGTGCGCCTGATGGGCACGAGGTCGGCGCCGGGAGTGCGGCCCGGTTCCCCGTGCCGCCGCTGCTGCGCCAGCCGCGCCGCGACCGCACGGGTCGATTCGAGTTCGTTCGCGAGCTCCTCCAGCGCGGCGTGCGCCTTGGCGAGCTCCTCGCGGAGCCGCACGTTGTCGCGCTGCAGCTCCAGGATGTGCTTGATGCCGGACAGGTTGATGCCCTCCTCCTGGGAGAGCCGCTGGATCTCGCGGAGCATCACGATGTCCCGCATCGAGTAGCGGCGACCCCGGCCCGCCGTCCGGCCGGGGGACACCAGGCCCATCCGGTCGTAGGTGCGCAGCGTCTGCGGGTGCAGTCCGGACAGCTGCGCCGCCACGGAGATCACGTAGACCGGAGTGTCGTCGCCGAAGGGATCCATGAAGATCACTCCTGTCTGGCCTGCTGGAGGAGGTCGGCGCGCAGGTCGTCTCCCGCCCCCGCCGTCCGGAGCCGGTCGAGCGCCTCGCGCGTCTGCTCGTCGAGCTTCTGCGGGACGTGCACGTCGACGGTGACCAGCAGGTCGCCCTTCGTGCCGTCGCGCCGCGGCGCGCCCCGGCCCTTCACGCGGAACTTGCGGCCGTTCGGGGTGCCCTCGGGCAGCTTCAGCGTGACGGGCTGCCCCTGGAAGGTCGGCACCCGGATCTCGCCGCCGAGCGCCGCCTCGGGGAAGGTCACCGGGACGGTCAGCGTCAGGTTGTCGCCGCTGCGCCCGAACACCTTGTGCGGCAGCACCTTGATGTTCACGTACAGGTCGCCGGCCGGGCCGCCGTTCTCGCCGGGGGCGCCCTTGCCCTTCAGCCGGATCTTCTGCCCGTCCGCCACGCCCGCCGGGATGCGGGCCTGGATCGTGCGGGTGCCGGTCGCGCGGCCGCTGCCGTGGCAGATCGGGCACGGGTCGTCCACGACCAGGCCCCGGCCGCGGCACTCCTTGCACGGCTCCTGGAAGCCGAAGTTGCCGAGGTTGCGGGTCTCGTGCCCGGTGCCCTCGCAGTTCGGGCACACGCGCGGCACGGTGCCGGCCTTGGCGCCCGTCCCGCGGCAGCCGTTGCAGGCCGCCTCGCTGGTCAGCTTGATCGGGACGGTGACGCCGTTCATCGCGCGGCCGAACGACAGGGTCACCTCGGTCTCGACGTCCGCGCCGCGCCGCGCGCGCCGCGTCCCCGCCGTGCGGGTGCCGCCGCCGGCGCCGCCGCGCCCGCCGAACAGGCCGCCGAACAGGTCGCCGATGCGCTCCCCGGCGCCGCCCGGCTGCGTCCCGCCGCCGGTCTGGCCGAACAGGTCGCCGAGGTCGAAGCCGAACCCGCCCCCCTGCTGGCCGCGGAAACCGCCCGGCATCGAGCGCACCGCGTCGTACTCCTTGCGGCGCTTCTCGTCGGACAGGACGTCGTAGGCCTCCGAGACCTCCTTGAAGCGGTCCTCGGCCTCCGCGTCGCCCTTGTTGGCGTCCGGGTGGTACTTGCGGGCCAGCTTCCGGTAGGACTTCTTGATCTCCTCCTGCGAGGCCGTCTTCGCGACACCGAGGACCTTGTAGTAGTCCTTCTCCAGGTAGTCCTTGGTGCTCACGGCGCCCCGCCTTCTGCTATCGCCACTTGCCACATGTCTTCAGGCCCCTGCGGGGCCCGCCCTCGCGGGCGGGCCCCCTGGGAGTCATTCGCCCGGTTCGTCGTCCGCGTCGCCCGGCCCGTCGCCGGGTTCGCCGGCCCCGGAGCCCGGGTCGGGGTCGGCCACCGCCACGCGGGCGGGCCGCAGGATCCGCTCGCCGATCCGGTAGCCGGGCTGCAGGACGTCGGTGACGCTCGTCTCGGTCACCTCGGCCGAGAGCGAGTGCATCAGCGCCTCGTGCACGACCGGGTCGAAGGGCTCGCCCTTCTCCCCGTACCGCTCCAGGCCGAGCTTGCCGGTGACCGCCTCGAGGCTCTCCGCGACGGACTTGAACCCGCCGGTGAGCTCCTCGTGGTCCCGGGCGCGGCCGATGTCGTCCAGCACCGGGAGCAGCTCGGACAGCACCTGCCCGAGGGCCTGCTCGCGGACCGCGACCCGGTCGCGCTCGACGCGCTTGCGGTAGTTGTCGTACTCCGCCTTCAGGCGCTGGAGGTCGGCGAGCCGCTCCGCCAGCTGGGTCTTCAGCGCGGAGTCCTCCTCACCCGTGGCCTTGGCGCCGCCCCCGCCCACCGGGGCCTCCGGGGCCGGCGAGGACTCCCCCGCCTGCGCCCGGACCTCCCCCGTCTCGGGATCGATGCGCCGCTTGTCGCGGATCACCGGGCCCTCCTTCTCCTCGTCCCCGTTGGGAGAGGACGTCACGATGCATCACCCTTCGGCTTGTCCTCGTCCACGATCTCGGCGTCGACGACCTCGTCGTCCTGCGGCTCGCCGCCCTGGGCGCCGGCCGTCGGCCCGTGGTCCTCGGCGCCGGCCTGGGCGCCCTCGGGGTTCTGCGCGTACATCGCGGCGCCCATCTTCTGGCTCACCTGCGCGAGCTTCTCGGCGCTGCCCTTGATCGCGTCGACGTCGGTGCCCTCCAGGGCCTTCTTGACCTCGGCGACCGCATCGCCCACCTCGGTCTTCAGCTCCGCGGGGACCTTCTCGTCGTTCTCCCGCAGGAACTTCTCGGTCGAGTACGCGAGGGTGTCGGCCTGGTTGCGGACCTCGGCCTCCTCCTTGCGCCGGCGGTCCTCCTCGGCGAACTGCTCGGCGTCGCGCATCATCTTCTCGATGTCGTCCTTGGGCAGCGCGCTGCCGCCCGTGATGACCATCGACTGCTCGCGGCCGGTGCCCTGGTCCTTCGCGCTGACGTTCACGATGCCGTTGGCGTCGATGTCGAAGGTGACCTCGATCTGCGGGACGCCGCGCGGCGCCGGCGGCAGGCCGGTGAGCTGGAAGGTGCCGAGCTTCTTGTTGTACGCGGCGATCTCGCGCTCGCCCTGGTAGACCTGGATCTCCACGGACGGCTGGTTGTCGTCGGCGGTGGTGAACGTCTCCGACCGCTTGGTCGGGATCGTGGTGTTCCGCTCGATGATCTTGGTGAAGATGCCGCCCTTGGTCTCGATGCCGAGGCTCAGCGGGGTCACGTCCAGCAGCAGGACGTCCTTGACCTCGCCCTTGAGCACGCCGGCCTGGAGGCTGGCGCCGATCGCGACGACCTCGTCGGGGTTGACGCCCTTGTTCGGCTCCTTGCCGCCGGTCAGCTCCTTGACCAGCTCGGAGACCGCGGGCATCCGGGTAGAGCCGCCGACCATGACGACCTGGTCGATCTCCTTCACCGAGATGCCGGCGTCCTTCAGCACCTGCTGGAACGGCGCCTTGGTGCGCTCCAGGAGGTCGGAGGTCATCCGCTGGAACTCGGCGCGGGTGAGCTTCTCGTCCAGGTGCAGCGGGCCCTCGGCGGACGCGGTGATGTAGGGCAGGTTGATCTGCGTCTCGGACGAGCCGGACAGCTCGATCTTGGCCTTCTCCGCGGCCTCGCGGAGCCGCTGCAGCGCCATCTTGTCCTTGGCCAGGTCGACGCCGTTGGCGTTCTTGAACCGCTCGACCAGCCAGTCGACGACCTTGTTGTCCCAGTCGTCGCCGCCCAGGTGGTTGTCGCCGCTGGTGGCCTTCACCTCGACCACGCCGTCGCCGACCTCCAGCAGGGACACGTCGAACGTGCCGCCGCCGAGGTCGAAGACCAGGATGGTGGCCTCGTTCTCCTTCTCCAGGTGGTAGGCCAGCGCCGCCGAGGTCGGCTCGTTGATGATGCGCAGGACGTTCAGGCCCGCGATCTGGCCGGCCTCCTTGGTGGCCTGCCGCTGGTGGTCGGAGAAGTAGGCGGGGACGGTGATGACCGCGTCGGTGACCGTCTCACCCAGGTAGGACTCGGCGTCCCGCTTGAGCTTCTGCAGCACGAACGCGCTGATCTGCTGCGGGTTGAAGTCCTTGTCGTCGATCTTGGTCTTCCAGTCGGTGCCCATCTCGCGCTTGACCGACCGGATCGTCCGGTCGACGTTGGTCACCGCCTGGCGCTTGGCGACCTCTCCGACCAGGACCTCGCCGTTCTTGGCGAAGGCGACGACGGACGGCGTGGTCCGCGACCCCTCCGCGTTCGCGATGACGGTGGGCTCGCCGCCCTCCAGGATCGCGACGACCGAGTTGGTCGTCCCGAGGTCGATGCCGACCGCACGTGCCATGTTTCTCGTCCTCCGTCGTATCCGGTGTTATCGCAGCCCCGGTCGCCCCCGAGGCGCGGCCGGTTGAGTCTTCTGTCCGCTAGGTTGCCCGGCGCCCCTCGTCCTTGTCAAATGACTTGAGTCGACCGGACTCAACTTTGCTGACGACCTCTACAACAGGACGAATGAGTGCCCTATTCCGGTTCCCGGCACGGGTTCCGTCGGCGGGTCCGCCCACCGGCCCTGACGGCGACGTCCCCGTCCCGACCGTGACCAGCGGTCCTCAGCGAGGGTCGGGACGGCGGCCCGGGACGACGATGCCGTGCTCGTAGGCCAGCACGACGGCCTGGACGCGGTCGCGGAGGTGGAGCTTGGCGAACACGCTGCCGACGTGGCTCTTGACGGTGGCCTCGGTGACGACGAGCCGCGCCGCTATCTCCTGGTTCGACAGGCCCTGGGCCACGAGCAGGAGCATCTCGCGCTCGCGCGGGGTCAGCGCGGTCAGCAGGTCCGGCGACGGCCGGACCGGGTCGGTGCGGTCGGCGTAGTCCTCGATCAGGCGGCGGGTGATCGACGGGGACAGCAGCGCCTCGCCCTGGTGGACGACGTGGATCGCTTCCAGGAGCCGCTCGCGGGGCGCGTCCTTCAGCAGGAATCCCGACGCCCCCGCACGCAGCGCGCCGAACACGTACTCGTCGAGGTCGTATGTGGTGAGGATCAGCACGCGAGGCGGACGGCCGGCAGCGGTGAGGCGGGCGGTGGCCTCGACGCCGTCCATCCGCGGCATCCGGACGTCCATCAGGACGACGTCGGGCCGCAGCTCCGCCGCCCGCTCGACGGCCTCGCGGCCGTCCGCGGCCTCGCCGACGACCTCCAGGTCGCCCCGGGTCTGCAGGAACAGCCGGAAACCGATCCGGATCAGTTCCTGATCGTCGACGATCAGCACCCGGATCGTCACGCCCGCCCCCCGATCGGCAGCCGTGCCGCTACCCGGAACCCGCCGCCGGGGCCCCGGCCCGTCTCCAGCTCGCCGCCGAGTACCGCGACCCGCTCCCGCATCCCCACCAGGCCGTGCCCGCCGGGGCCCGGCTCGCCGGTTCCCGCCCCGTCGTCGTGGACCCGGACCTCCAGGTCCGCTCCGCCGTAGTTCAGCCGTACCGTGACCAGTGTCGCCCCGGCGTGTTTCAGCACGTTGGTCAACGCCTCCTCGATGATCCGGTAGGCCGACAACTCCACCCCGCTCGGCAGGTCCAGCGGTTCCCCGGCGATCTCCAGGCGGACCGGCAGCCCCGCCGCGCGGTACCCGGCGACCAGTTCGCCCAGGTCCGCCAGTGACGGCTGCGGTCGCGTGTCCGCCGCCTCCCGCCCGCGCAGCAGGACGAGGATCCGGCGCAACTCGGCCAGGCTCTGCTCGGCGCTGGTCTCCACCCGCTCCAGCGTCCGCGCGGCCACCTGCGGTTCGGTGGCGAGGACGTCGCGGGCGCCGCGCACCCCGATCAGCATCACCGTCACCGAGTGGGCGACGATGTCGTGCAGTTCGCGGGCGATCGAGTCGCGTTCGCGCTGCGCCGCGATCAGGTCGAGCTGCTCCCGTTCGCGTTCGAGGGTGGCGGCTCGTTCCTCCACCGCCTGGACGTAGCGGCGGCGCGTCTGCATGTAGGCGCCCAGCATCCACGCCCCGATCGACACCGGCGGGCTGCAGATGTCGTCGGCCTCCAGGAAGACGACCATCGGTGCCAGCACCGCGAGCGAGACGCGCCGGTCGCGTGTTCCGGCGAGCGACCACAGCGCGACGACGGCCGGCGCGCCCCCGGGCGAGTACCCGGCCGCGGTCACCGCGGCAGCCGTCACGGCCGTCACCGCCGTCACCGCCACCCCGAACCGGCGGCGGGCCAGGAGCGCCGCACCGGCGAGGACGGTCACGGCGATCGGCAGGGGCGCGGCCCGGGTGCCGTCGTTGAACAGCAGCCCCACTTCCACGACGGTCGCCACCACGGCGAGCACGATGTCGAACAGCACCGGGCGGTGCGCGGCCTGCAGGCCCCGCACCGCCCGAATCCTCTCCGCGACGTTCACGCCAGGTCACGCCGTCGTTCGAACCCGACCGCGACCAGCACCACGAGCACCGTCCAGACCGCGAACACCGCGCCGGCCTGCGTGACCGTGAGGGTCGTGTTGTGGGTCCCGCCCGTCATGACGCCCGCCGCGCCGAACGGTGAGAGGTTCGCCTCCCGCTCATACGCCCCGCCCACCAGGGGCTGCACCACCAGTGCCAGGATCAGCAGGACCACCGCGCCGACGACCGGGCTGCGGATCAGCGCACCGAGCGCCGCGCCCAGCACCGTCGCCAGCACGAGCGCGGAGACGTTGCCCGCCACGACCCCGGCCACCTGGCCGGACGTCAGATCCGGGCCGGGCTGGTCCGCCAGCAGCGGCAGCGCCACGCCGACCGCGACCGCGTTGATCAGCAGCGCCAGCCCGAGCCCGGTCAGCGCGTACGCCGCGATCCGCACCGAGAGGACGGTTCCGCGGCCGCGCCGGGCCACCAGCGCCGTGGGCGCGGCGGTCCGGTGGCGGTACTCGCCCGCCGCGCCGACCAGTCCCCACAGGAGCAGCAGGACGGGGAGCCCCGACAGCGCCTCCTTCTTCTCCGGCACCTCGTCGAGCGTTCCCGACGCCACGGCGACGAGCACCGCGTTCAGGGCGGCGAAGGCCATCCCCCCGGCCGCGAATCCCCACACGGCACGGGTCGTCATCGACTTGAGCAGTTCCCCTCGAAGCAGGCCGATCACCGCTCCAACCCTCCGGTGAGCTCCAGGAACACGTCCTCCAGCGACTCCACCTCACTGATCGGTCCCTCGTGCACCAGCCTGCCACGGTCGATGACGACCACGTCGTCGACCGTCTGCGCGGCCTCCGCGAGCAGGTGGCTGGACAGCAGCACCGTGCCGCCCTTCGCCGCCCTGTCCCGCAGCATCGTCCGGAGCCAGCGGATCCCCTGCGGGTCCAGCCCGTTGGCAGGCTCGTCCAGCACCAGGATCTCCGGGTCGCCCAGCAGCGCGGCGGCGAGCCCGAGCCGCTGCCGCATACCGAGCGAGAAGGCGCCGACCCGGCGGCCCGCCGCCCGCGTCAACTCGGCGACCTCCAGAACCTCCTCGACGCGGCGGCGCGGCAACCCCGCCGACAGCGCCAGCGCCCGCAGATGCGCGCGGGCCGACCGGGCCGGGTGCGCGCCGCACGGCTCGATGTGGACGCCGATCCGGCGCGCGTCCGGCACCGTCGAGGCCACCGGCGCTCCCAGGACCGACACCGTGCCCGCCGAGGGCCGCGCCAGTCCCACGACCGCCTTCAGCGCCGTCGTCTTGCCCGCGCCGTTCGGGCCGAAGAAGCCCGTCACCGCGCCCGGCCGGACCGTGAACGTCAGATCGTCGACCACCGTGCGCCGGCCGTACCGTTTCGTCAGCCCCTCGACCCTGATCGCCGGGGGAGCCTTCGTCTGTGATGTCATGCCGCCCAGCTTCGGCCGCCCGCGTCTCCCGGTCATCCGACCACGGTCGAAACCCGTTCTCCGACTGCGGCATGACTTTCGCCCTTCGTCGTTCGGCTCCGGAACCGGGCCCATCGAGTCTCCGCCGTGAAGCCGATCAGCCGCTGCGGTTGATCAACATCGACCGTCCCATCGCGGGACGGCGATGGCTGAGGAGACTCGATGACCCACAGACGCCGGAGCCGGGCCCTGCTCGGCCTCCTGCTGGCGGCCGGGGCGCTGGCCGCGGTCCCGCCGCCCGCCCAGGCCGCACCGCGCCCGGCGGGCGGCCTGGACACCGGCCGCTCCTGGAAGGTGACCCTGCTGACCGGGGACGTGGTCGGGGTGCGGACGGTCAAGGGCCGCCCGCCCATGGTCTCGGTGACCCCCGCCCCGGGCCGGGAGAAGCGCTCGTTCCGCAAGGAGATCCGTCCGGACGGGCACGTCGTGGTCACCCCGGTCGACGTCGCCGGCCTGGTCGGCCGGGTGATCGATCCCGAACTGTTCGACGTCACCGCCCTGATCGCGCAGGGCTACGACGACGCCCGCAGCGACGACCTGCCGCTGATCGTGCAGCGGTCCGCGGGGACGAGCCCCCGCAAGGCGCTCGGCGGGACGCTCGGCACGACGCGGGAACTCCCGAGCATCGGCGCCGTCGCCGCCCGGCAGCCCAAGAGCGGCGCGCGGCGCCTCGGCGACGCGCTGGCCGGGATGCCGTCGGTCAAGGCCACCGGCGGGATCAGGCACATCTGGCTGGACGGCAGGGTCAAAGCGAGTTTCGCCACGCCGCCCCGCGCCCTCGCCCCGGCTCCCGCGGACAGGCTCGACCGCAACCTGCGGCAGGTCGGCGCGCCCGGAGCCTGGAGCGCCGGATACACCGGCAAGGGCGCGAAGGTCGCCGTCCTGGACACCGGCGTGGACGCCGGGCACCCCGACCTCCGGGGACGCATCGTCGAGACGAGGAACTTCTCCGAGGCGGCCGACGCCCTCGACCGTGTCGGGCACGGCACGCACGTCGCCTCGACCGTCGCCGGAACGGGCGCCGCCTCCCACGGGGAGCGCAGGGGCGTCGCCCCGCAGGCGGACCTGCTGATCGGCAAGGTCCTCGACGACGAGGGCTCCGGCACCGACTCCAGCGTGATCGCCGGGATGGAGTGGGCCGCGTCGCGCGCCGACGTCGTCAACATGAGCCTCGGCGGCGGCCCCACCGACGGCACGGACCCCCTCTCGCTGGCCCTGAACGACCTGACGAAGACGCACGGGACGCTGTTCGTCGTCGCGGCGGGCAACGACGGCCTGGTCGGGTCGGTCGGCGCGCCCGGTACGGCCGACGCCGCGCTGACCGTCGGCGCGGTCGACGCCCGCGACCGGCTCGCGGAGTTCTCCAGCCGGGGGCCGCGCGGGCACGTCGCCAAGCCGGAGATCGTCGCGCCGGGCGTCGACATCATCGCGGCCCGCGCTGAGGGCACCGCCATGGGCACCCCGACCGGGGCGGCCTACACCAGGGCGTCCGGGACGTCGATGGCCGCGCCGCACGTCGCCGGCGCCGCCGCGCTGCTCGCCGCGAAGCACCCGGACTGGGAGCCCTCCCGGCTCAAGGCCGCCCTGGTCGGGACGGCCGACCCCGCGACCGGCGGTGACGCCTACGAGCGCGGTGCCGGGCGCCTCGACGTGGGCGAGGCCGCGAGCAGGCCCGTCCTCCCCGTGCAGGGCATCGTCGATCTCGGCACGTCGCGGTTCCCCGAGCACGGCGCTCTGTCCGCGAGGCTCGGCTGGACGTCCGAGGCCCCCGAGGCCGTCCGCATGCGGTTGAGCGTGGAGGTCGTCGACCGTGGCGGTCATCCGGCGAACGGCGCCGCGAGCGTCCCGTCCGATGTGGAGGTCCCGGCGGGCGGAACCGGCGAGGCCCCGCTGACCGTGGACGCGGCCGGGCTCGCCGGCCGTCCCGGCCTGTACACGGCCGTGGTGACGGCGGAGGGCGGCGGCGCCGTCCTCCGAACGCCCGTGACGTTCTACGTCGAGCCTCCGTCGCACGATCTCACGATCAGGGCGACCCCGCTGCCCGGCACCGACCCCGCGAACTTCTCCGCCTCGGCCACGGTGGTCAACCTGGCGGACATGGCGCTGTTCGCCGAGTGGGTCGACGCCACCGGGACGGCGACGGTCCGCGTCCCCGACGGCCGCTACTCGGTCCTCGGCAACGTGGACGACGGCGGCGACTGGCGCTCGGCCCTGGCCGGCGATCCCGAGGTGGTCGTGGGCGGGCCCACGACCGTCACGCTCGACGGCGCCGCCGCCGTACGGGTCGGCGCGCGCGTCGAGGGCACCGAGACCGAGCAGGCGATGCTGTCCGCGGACATCGTCCGCGACGCGGGCCAGGGGCTGTGGTGGTTCAGCGCGTACGCCTTCGATCCCGCGAACGCGCCCGTGTACGCCCAGCCGATGGACGGCGTGGAGACCGGGACGTTCCGCGCGTACACCAACCATCGGCTGACCGCGCCCGGCACGGTCTACGACGTCCTCCACCCCCTGGGCAACGGCATCCCCGCCGATCTGACGCACGTGGTCACCGGCGCCGAGCTCCAGCGGATGGCGCGCGTCGACCAGCGGTTCGCCGCGTTCGACGGGGACCCGGGCACTCCCATGATCGAGAAGCGCTACGGCACCACCCCGGAGGGCCTGCTGGCGTTCGAGGGGAGCGGTGACGTCAAGCCCGGAACGTCCCGTACCGACTACGTCTCGACCGGCCCCGGCCTGCTGTGGGGGGACGAGGGGTTCGTCAAGTTCGGTGAGGAGTTCTGGGTCGACCAGGCGCCCTTCAGCGAGCTGAAGCCGGGGGAGCGGGTCTCCGAGCGCTGGGGCCGCCAGCCGCTGCGCCCCGGGCCCTACTCGGGCACCGGCGTCACGCCCAGCGGCTGCGCCCGGTACCCCGCGGCCCGCACCGGGCAGAGCATGCGCGTCGCGCTCGTCGACCTCCAGACCCGTCCGGACGGTTTCGACTGCGCCATGCACGAGGTGAAGGGCCACATGGCGCTGTTCGCGGGGGACGAGAAGGTCGGCGAGAAGAACGGCCCGTTCGGCGAGTTCACCGTCCCGTCCAAGGAGGCGGAGTACCGGCTGACGTACGAGAACGACGCGTCGGCCGTCATTCCGGTGTCGACCCGCACGTCGACGTCGTGGACGTTCCGCTCCAGCGAGCCGCCCGGCCACAGGAGCGCCAACCTGCCGCTCCTTCTCGTCGACTACGACCTGAAACTCGACCTGCTCAACCAGCCGTCCGGTGAGCCCGCCCTGTTCACCGTCGCACGGATGGCGGGCTCCGGGCGGGCCGAGGTCACCGGGCTGCGGTTCTGGACGTCCGCGGACGACGGCGGGACCTGGCAGGCCGTCCAGGCGAGGTCCCTCGGCGGCGGACGGTTCAGCGCTCCGCTCCCGGCGCCGGTCAAGGGGCAGGCCGTGTCGCTGCGCGTCAGCGCGAAGGACGCGGGCGGCAGCGGCGTCGACCAGCGCATCATCCGCGCCTACCGCGTCCGGTAGCCGCGTCCGCCCGCGCGCCCTCCGCCCGACGTCCGGGCGGAGGGCGCGTTCGCGTGAAGGGTGATCGGGGGATCGGTTGAGAACGGGTGACCGAGCACTCCCCCGACGACGAGGATCACCCCCATGGCCCACCACCACCCGCCGGATCCCGGGTCCCGTTCCGGCGCGGAGCCGGACGCGTCCGGCTCCGACGCCTCGGACGCGGCGGCGATCGTCCGGTCGCGGCGCGAGCCCGCCGCGTTCGCGGAGATCTTCCACCGTCACTTCTCCGCGATCCACGGGTACGCGGCGCGGCGCCTCGGGGCCGACGCGGCGGACGACATCGCCGCCGAGACCTTCCTCGCCGCGTTCAACAAGCGCGGCCGGTTCGACCCCGACCGCGGCACGGTCCGCCCGTGGCTGTACGGCATCGCGACCCGGCTGATCGGGCTGCACCGGCGGACGGAGGGCCGCCGCTACCGGGCGCTGGCGCGCACGCCCGCCGAGCACGTCCAGGACGGCCACGAGGACCGGGTCACGGCGCGCGTCACTGCGGGCGGCGCGGGCGCGGACCTCGCCGACGCGCTGGCCCGGCTGCCGCGCGGGGACCGGGACGTCCTGCTGCTGGTGGCGCTGGCCGACCTGACCTACGAGGAGGTCGGGCAGGCGCTCGGCCTCAAGACGGGCACCGTCGCGTCCCGCCTGCACCGTGCCCGGCGCCGCCTGAGGGAGTCGCTCGGCGGAACCAATCCCGCGCTGATCGTTGAGGAGACCCCCGCGTGAACGAGATCGACATGAACGAGACGGCCCGGGTCCGGCGGCTGCTGGGCGAGCCGCCGCCCCCGTCGGCGGAGGCGTCGGCGCGGGCGCTGGCCAGGCTGGAGGACGCGATGGCGCCGGGCGGGAAGCGCGTCCGGCCGTCCAGGACGGGAAGGCGCCGCTTCGGCCGGCCGGTCCAGCTGGGCGCCGGGCTCGTCGCGGCCGGAGTCGCGGCGGCCGTCGCCATCGTGGTCACCGGCCAGGGCTCGCCGGGTTCGCCGCCGGACGCGCCCCCCGGGGCCCTCGACCTCGGCAGGCAGGCGGTGCTCGTGGCGGCGGACAAGGCCGCCGAGCAGCCGACGGGCAACTACTGGTCCGCCGAGAGGATCAGCGGACAGGCCTACGTGGTGCGGGCGAGGACGGGAACGTACGCGATCTTCGGTGCGCACGACGAGACGTTCAACTGGGCCGGTGCGAGGAAGGGCATGGGCGAGGCCTACTACGCCCGTGACCTGCCGGCCCGCCCGCAGACCCCGGAGGACGAGGCGCTGTGGCGCAAGGCCGGGTCGCCGTCGGCCATCCGCGTCTGGTCCAACGACCACTACTTCACCTACACCACCAGGGCGTCGCGGTGGCGGTCGGAAGGTCCCGAGGTCGGCATCGACCGGGAGGGGGGCGGGACGTTCCTGGACAAGTCGGTTGAGGAGCTGCGGAACCTGCCGACCGACCCGGCCAAGCTCGCCGAGATGTTCCTGGACGACGACGCGATGAGCATGGCGGTGGGCCGGGACCCGAAGCGGGCGAAGGCGGAGAAGCTGCGGCTGGGGCCCGGGCAGCTCGCCACCCTCAAGATCATGCGGGTGTCGGCGCTGCTCGGCACGCCGATCCCGCCGAAGGTGCGGTCGGGCCTGATGAGGGCGCTGGCCGCGCAGCCGGGCGTCCACGCGATCGGCCGGGTCACCGACCCGCTGGGCCGCCGGGGCGTCGCGCTGGCCTCCGACGAGCGCGCCGTCACGGTCACCGGGGAGTACGGCGGGCCGAAGGCCGAGCAGGGGACCTACCGCGCCCGCCAGACGATCGTCTTCGACGAGCGGACCGGCGCGCTGCTGTCCCGGCAGTACGTGCTGACCCAGCCGGGCGGTCCGTATGCGCAGATGAAGCCGGGCTTCGTCATCGAGTACCAGGCCGTCCGCGGGGCGGGCTGGACCGACGCCAGGCCGAAGCCGCCCGCGGAGCTGCCCTTCTGATCGGGTTCCCGACCGGCGTCCGCCGCAGGCCCCCCGCCCGCTACCGGGCGGGGGGCCTGCGCGCTTCCAGCCCGTCGAGGACGCAGGCGAGCCCGAACGCGAAGCGGCCCTCCAGGACGTCGCCGGTCTCCTTCATCCAGATCTCGCGGATGTGGGACGCGAGACCGGGGCGCTCCTCGTCCAGCCGGTCCAGGTAGGGGCCGAGGTTGTCGACCCATTCGGCGGCGGACGTGCCGGGCTGGGCGCGCTGCCAGCTCGCCTCGCTGCCGGCCGCGCCGATGACGTAGTCGACCACCGCCGACCAGGCGTATTCGAGGTCGAAGCCGGTGAACCCGGCGGAGCCGAACGCGGCGAGGACCTCGTCCAGGACGCGGGTCGCGTTCGGGCCGATCATCGGGCGGCCGCCGAACAGCGTCACCGTCCACGGATGCCGGTGGATCATCGCGCGGAGGCTGCGCGCGTAGCCGGTCGCGTCGGCCCGCCAGTCGTCCCCGGACGGGACCGCCACCTCGGCCATGACCCGGTCGAGGGCGAGCTCCAGCAGCTCGTCCTTGTTCGCGACGTGCCAGTACACCGACGTCGCGCCCGAGTTCAGGCGGGTGCCGAGGCGGCGCATGCTGAGGCCGTCCAGCCCCTCGGCGTCGAGCAGGTCGAGCGCGGCGTCGACGATCTGCCTCCGGCTGAGGGCGGGCTGGGCGCGCCGCGCGCGCTCCGGCCGCACCCAGACGGACGGCGTCCTGTTCTCCTCGGCCATCGGCATGCCCCTCCCCAGTTCTCGTACAGAGTACCGGGACTTGAACACCGTGCGAGTCAGGTCGTACAGTGTGCGAGTCAACTCGAACGCTGTACGAGAATTGGGAGTGGTCATGGACGAACCCCCCGCCCCGCATCCGCGGCGCTGGCAGATCCTCGGCGTGCTGTGCCTCAGCCTGTTCGTCGTCGTGGTCGACAACACGATCCTCAACGTGGCGATCCCGTCCCTGCTGCGGGACCTCGACGCCACCACGTCCGACGTCCAGTGGGTGATCGACGCCTACTCGCTGGTGTTCGCCGGCCTGCTGATCACGGCGGGCAGCCTCGGCGACCGGTACGGGCGTCGCCGCGCGATGCTGGTCGGCTTCGCCCTGTTCGGCGCCGGCTCGCTGCTCGCCGCCTTCGCGGAGAGCCCCGCCCAGCTCGTCGCGATGCGGGCGCTGATGGGCGTGGGGGGCGCGTTCCTCATGCCGGGGACGCTGTCGATCATGGCGCAGGTGTTCGGGCCGGACGAGCGGGGCAAGGCGTTCGCCATCTGGGGCGCGACCTCCATGGTCGGGCTCGCCGCCGGGCCGACGCTCGGCGGGTTCCTGCTGGAGCACTTCTGGTGGGGTTCGGTCTTCCTGGTGAACGTTCCCGTCGCCGTTGCCGCCGTCGCCGGGCTGCTCGTCCTCGTCCCCGAGTCGCGCGGGGTGCGCCGCCGCCCGGACGTGCCCGGCGCCGTGCTGTCCACGGCGGGGATGTCGGCGCTGGTGTGGGCGGTCATCTCCGGCCCCGCGCACGGCTGGACCGGCGCCCGCACGCTCGGCGGGCTCGCCGCCGGCGCCGCCGCGCTGGCGCTGTTCGCCGCCTGGCAGCACCGCAACCCCGAGCCGATGCTCGACCTGCGCCTGCTGCGCGACCGCGACTTCTCCGGGGCCGCCGCCATGATCGCCCTGTTCGGGTTCGCGCTGGCCGGGATGCTGTTCGCCCTGACCCAGCTGCTCCAGTTCGTGCACGGCTACGGGCCGCTCAAGGCCGGGCTCGCGCTGCTGCCGGTCGCCGTCTCCGCCGGCCTCGGCAACGGCCTCGGCGCGTCGCTGGAGTCGCGGTTCGGTGCCCGTCCCGCCCTCGTCGCCGGGTTCTGCGTCCTCGCGGCCGGGTTCGGGGCCCTCGGGCTGACCGGACCGGACGACGGCTACGCCGCGCTCGCGGCCGGACTCGTCGTCGTCGGCTTCGGCGCCGGGCTCGGCACACCGCCCGCCTACAGCACGCTCATGGCCGCCGTCCCGCCCGATGAGGCGGGGGTCGGCTCGGCGGTGAACGACGCGGGCCAGGAGCTCGGCAGCGCGCTCGGCGTCGCCGTCCTCGGCAGCGTCGTCTCCGCCGCCTACGCCCGCGATCTGCCGGGCACCGCGCCCGCGGCGGCGCGCCACTCGCTGGGCGAGGCCCTGGCCCTCGGCGACCTCGGCCTCGCCCGCGCCGCACGCGACGCCTTCGCCCACGCGGTGTCGACCGCCTCGTTCGCCGCGTGCGGCGCGATGCTGGCCGCCGCGCTGTTCGCAGCGTTCGTCGTGCGCGCCCGCCGTCCCGTGACCGCGGACGCGCCGGAGGCCGTCAGGACATGAGGTCGGACGGGGCCGTGCCCGTCTCGGTGAGCGGCAGGCCGAGCGCGACCCGCTCGGCCAGCCAGGCGCTCGGACGGTAACGCGGGTCGCGGGTCGACTCGTGCATCTGGTTCAGGACGCCGAGCACGCGGTCGGCGCCCACGTGGTCGCCCCACTCCAGCGGCCCGCGCGGGTAGCCGAGCCCGAGCCGGACGGCGGTGTCGATGTCCTCCGGGGCGGCGAGGCGCTGCTCGGCGATGCCGCAGCCCACATTGACGATCGACGCCAGCAGCCGCGGCGCGACGGCGACGGGCGCGTCCCGCACGACGGTCACCGGCCGTTCCGCGGCGAGCAGGGACGCGAGAGCCGCGCGGCCCACCTCCGGATCGAGCGCGGGCTGCACGGTGAGGGTGATCCGGCTGAAGAACCCGAAGAACCCGTCGATCCCCAGCGTCCGCTCCCCGGGGAGGCCGTTCGCGACCTGGTCCGCGACGCTCATGTCCGTCGATGCGTCGACCAGCAGGAGGGCCTCCCCGGACGGCTCGTCACCCGCCTCGACCTCCACCCCGGCCTCGGACAACAGCATCCCCAGCGTCTCGCGGTGCTGCGGTTCCTGGAACCAGACGGGCCGGAAATCGGTGGCGGGGACGCCGGCCTCGGCGGGCTCCTGCTTCACCCCGTCCACGTACCTGTAGAAGCCCTCGCCGGTCTTGCGTCCGAGGAGCCCGGCCTCCAGGCGCGCCCTGCCGATCCTGGACGGACGGAACCGCGGCTCGGTGTAGAAGCCCGTCCAGACGGACTCCATCACCGGGTGCGACACGTCCATCCCGGTCAGGTCGAGCAGCTCGCACGGCCCCATCTTCAGTCCGAGGACGTCCCGCGCGATGCGGTCGATGTCCACGGGCTCGGCGGCGCCCTCGGAGAGGATCTGCAACGCCTCCGTCACCAGGCCGCGCCCAGCGTGGTTGACGAGGAAGCCGGGCGCGTCGGGCGCGAGCACCGGAGTGTGACCGAGACGCCTCACCAGGTCGGCGAGCGCGTCCGGGATCCACTCGGCCGTGCGCGTCCCCGGAATCACCTCGACGAGCTTCATCAGCGGCACCGGGTTGAAGAAGTGCAGCCCCGCCAGCCTGGACGGGTCGTCCAGTGCGGCGGCGATCGCCGTCACCGGCAGCGAACTGGTGTTGGTCGCGAGGATCGTGTGCTCCGGGCAGACCTTCTCCAGAGACCTGAACAGTTCCCGCTTGGTCTCCATGTCCTCCCGGACGGCCTCCACGACGAGGTCGCAGTCCTGGAACGGGGTGAGCGGCTCGCCGACAGGCCGGAGCCGTCCCTTCGCCGCCTGCGCGTCGGCCGCCGTCATGCGCCCCTTCGCGGCGAGCCTGTCGAACATGGCCGCGACGTACTCGGTCGCCTCCATCACGGCCTGCGTCCGCAGGTCGGCCAGCTCCACCGTCAGCCCGCCCGCCGCGGCGAGCTGCGCGATCCCGCGCCCCATCGCCCCGGCCCCGATCACCCGGATCGTCGTCGCCCGGCCCGCCCACTGCTCCACGTCGCCTCCCGCGCTCGCCCAGCCCTCTGGCCCACGTCCCGGTTCGCCACCGCCGTGGGTACCCAGCATTCAACCCTCCACCGGGCGCAAGCCCGGACGCCACCCTCCCGGGCGGGGGCCGTACCCTGCGAAGTGCCCCGCGACCCCGTCCCGAGGAGACCACCATGCGCGACGCGGTGATCTGCGAGCCGCTGCGGACCCCCATCGGCCGGTTCGGCGGGGCCCTCACGACCGTCACGGCCGCCGAGCTCGCCGCCGCCGTCGTCCGCGCCCTGGTCGAGCGGACCGGCCTGCCCGGGGACGCGATCGACGAGGTGATCCTCGGGCACTGCTACCCCACCTCCGACGCCCCCGCCATCGGGCGCGTCGCCGCGCTGGACGCCGGGCTCCCCGTCACGGTCGGCGGCGCCCAGCTCGACCGGCGCTGCGGGTCGGGGCTCCAGGCCGTCCTGAACGCCGCGATGCAGATCCAGACCGGCGTCAGCGACGTGGTCATCGCGGGCGGCGCGGAGAGCATGAGCGGCGCGCCCTTCTACACGACCGCGGCGCGCTGGGGCGTGCGCGGGCCGTCCCTCGAACTGCACGACGCGCTCGCGCGGGGCCGCGTCACCGCCGGCGGCGTCCACCACCCCGTCCCGGGCGGGATGCTGGAGACCGCCGAGAACCTGCGCCGCGAATACGGCATCGGACGCCGGGAGCAGGACGAGCTGGCCGTCCGGTCCCACGAGCGCGCCGTCGCCGCCCAGCGCTCGGGGGTGTTCGCCGAGGAGATCGTCCCGGTGACCGTCCGGTCGCGGAAGGGCGACACGGTCGTCGACACCGACGAGCACCCGCGTCCCGGCACCACCGTCGAGGGCCTGGCGAGGCTGCGTCCCGTCCTCGGCGGGAAGGACCCCGAGGCCACCGTGACGGCGGGCAACGCCAGCGGCCAGAACGACGCGGCCGCCGCCTGCGTGGTCACCACCCCCGAACGCGCCGCCGAGCTGGGCCTGCGGCCCCTCGTCCGGCTCGTCTCCTGGGGCCGCGCCGGGGTGCCGCCCGAGACGATGGGCATCGGGCCCGTCCCCGCCACCGCCAAGGCCCTCGCCGCCGCCGGCCTCGCCCTCGCCGACATGGACCTCATCGAGCTGAACGAGGCGTTCGCCGCGCAGGTCCTCGCCGTCACCCGCGCATGGGGCCTGAAGGACGCCGACTGGGACCGCGTCAACGTGCACGGCTCCGGCATCTCCCTCGGCCACCCCGTCGGCGCGACCGGCGCCCGCATCCTCGCCACCCTCGCGCGCGAGATGGACCGCCGGGAGGCCCGGTACGGGCTGGAGACCATGTGCATCGGCGGCGGCCAGGGCCTCGCCGCGATCTTCGAGCGGGTCTGACCGGCACGCGGTGGCGCCGCCGGAACGCCCACATCGCGATCACATCGGCCGCATGCGTCGCGGGCGGCCCGTGGTTGGATGTCGCGAGTCACCGTGAGACCAGCGAATCGGCTGGGCAGTGGAGGGAATGGCATGAACAGGTTGATGCGCGCGCTGATGGTGGTTCCCGCGACGGCGGTGCTCATCACGGCCGGGACGGCGGCCGTGGCATCGGCCGCGACGGGCACGCCGAGCGGCGCGCCGCCGGCCGAGGACGACTCCAGCGTCTGGTGCGTGTCGACGAGCGGCGCGAAGGCATGCTTCGCCGAGTACGGCGACCGCGTGTGGGTGAAGGACACCAAGGCGAACGGAGCGTCCGCCGCCGCCACGCTCCAGGACAACGAATCGTCCGCCTCGTGGTACCGGGAATGCTTCAACGACCGCGGTGCGGACGGCGGTTGGGTGATGTGCAACTTCGACGTGCCGGAATACCAGAACGGGTACCTGTGGGCCGTTGACAACCCCTTCGTCGGCAGCCAGGCGTACACGAAGATCTACACCAGCGGCATCATCTGACCCCCGCCCGCCCGTCCTATGCGTGACCCCCGAAGACGGTTCCGATCCGCCCCCGCCTTCGCCGAACACGAGGGGGGCCGGTGGCGTCTGAGGGGTCATGAGTCCGAAGTGCGAACGGTGTGATGGTCCGCTGGTCCCGGTCGAGTCCGGCATGCCCGTCGGCGACGAGCTGTACCGGCGGCACGAGCGTCGTGAGATCTACTTCACCGGCGGCTGCATGGGCGGGCCCGAGCCGTGGTGGTGCTGGTCGTGCGAGCGGTTCGCCGACCCCGAGCCGCGCCCCCCTCGCTCGATGACCGTGGAGGGCTATCAGCTGTACGTGCTCGACGACATGCGCGGCATCGCCCCGGAGTCTCTCCCGGCCCTTCCGGCGCCCTACGACGACCCTCCGGCCGGCCTGGTGGAGGAGGTCCGCCGGTGGCGCGCCATGCAGTCACCGAAGATCAAGGATCTGGCGGCGATCCTGGGCGATCCGGTCGGCGGCGGTCCCTCCCGGCACCGGTTCGCCCTCCCGCTCTGGCCCGACTTCTGGCTGGAGCACACCAGCATGGACACCGAGGTCGGCGAGTACGTCCTCGACCGGAGGTTCGTGCGCAGGGCGGGCGAGCCGATGCGGTCGGCGGACGACATGCGCCCCTGGTCGGTCCTGCGGCTGGAGGCCGAGGCGTTCTTCGGGTGGGAGCCCACGCGCAGCCCGTACATGTACTACCACGTCATGCCGTTCCAGCTTGGAGGACGCCCGATGGAGGCGTACTTCGTCCACGACCTCCTCCTGAAGGTCTCCGAGCGCTCCGAGAGTTAGGTCCGCTCCGCCGTCCAGGACGGGTCCCGGCCGGTCATGGCGATGAGGCGGTCGAGAGCGGACGCGTCCCCGCTCACGTCGACGGCGGGACCGAACAGGCCCGGGACGCCCTGGCCGCCGCTCTGCTCGACGGACGGGGCGACGAAGGCGAGGCACGCCTCGATCTCGTCCGCACCGGCGTCGTAGGGCCGGCCGATGGCGCGGGAGACGTCCCAGCCGTGCACGACCAGCTCGTTCATCGCGACGTGGCCCGCCTGGCCGCCGGGCAGGTCGATGCCGCCGGCCTGGGTCATGCCCTGCCACGCGTCCGGGGAGCGCCATGCCGCCGCCAGCGCGTCGAGCTGCTCGGGGACGCGGGACCGCCAGTCCGGGGCGAGCCGGGCGGCGTCGGCGGAAGGCGGCTGCGACGGGCCGTCGGGGAAGTCCTTCGCCGCTGCCCGGGTGAAGGCCAGGGCCAGGCCGTGCACGTGGTCGACGAGGGTGCCGAGGGACATCCCGCCGGCGGGCGTCGGCCCGGTGAGCTGGGAGTCGCGCACCTCCGCGAGCAGGCCGGCCATCCGCCGCGCGGCCGGACCGAGGTCGGGCATCGAGGTCATCTGGGATCCTTCCGTTTCGTATACCGCTGGACGGGACGCAGGTGGACGTATCCCGTCCCGTGATATGGACTCGGGAACCGCCGGATACTCATCGCTGCGCGGGTAAGACCAAGATCGAGGGCCTCAGCGGTCCGGACATCGCGCAGACTGTTCTGACCAGGGGATGTGACTCGTAAGCTACTACCGAGTAGTATTCGGGCCCCGGATGGAGAGCAGTCTGACGCGAGCCCTACGCTGGCTGCCATCGCCCGTACCCCAGGAGGACGGAACAGTGTTCTGGATCACATTGGTCATCGGGCTCGCCGGAGCGGCGGTCGCGCTGGCGCTCGCCGGGAGGCGAGTGCTGTTCCTGTACGCGATCGCCAAGAGCGGGCAGCCCGACCCCCAGCGGACGCTGCAGGTCAAGCGTGAGCCCACCAAGGCCGTCGAGGGCCAGGCCGTCGAGGTCCTCGGCCAGCGCAAGCTGCTGAAGTGGACCGTCGCCGGCGCCGCGCACGCCGCGGTCATGTGGGCGTTCATCCTGCTGATCACCGTCTACCTGGAGGCGGGCGTCGCGCTGCTGTTCGGGCTGGACGCCAAGATCCCCGGCCTGCAGACCTGGCCGCCGATCGGCTTCGTCCAGGACACGATCGCCCTCGCCTGCACCGCCGGCCTGGTCGTCTTCACCGCGATCCGGATCAAGAACTCGCCGAAGCGGCTGGACCGAGGGTCCCGGTTCAAGGGCTCGCACCTGTCCGGCGCCTGGATCACGCTGTTCATGATCTTCAACGTGATCTGGACGATGTTCTTCTTCCGCGGCGTCGAGTGGGCCAGCGGCAACCTCCCCTACGGCAAGGGCGCCTACTTCTCCTACCTGGTCGGCCACCTGTTCGACGGGCTGGGCGACCACACGCTGGAGGTCCTGGAGTCGGTCGGCCTGCTGGTGCACATCGCCGTCGCGCTGATCTTCCTGGTCTTCGTCGTCCACTCCAAGCACCTGCACATCTTCCTGGCCCCGCTGAACGTCATGTTCAAGCGCCGCCCGGACGGCCTCGGCGCCGCGCAGCCGATGATGTCGGGCGGCAAGCCGCTCGACTTCGAGGAGGCCGACCCCGACGAGGACGTCTTCGGTCGCGGCAAGATCGAGGACTTCACCTGGAAGGGCTTCCTCGACATGGCGACCTGCACCGAGTGCGGTCGCTGCCAGTCGCAGTGCCCCGCCTGGAACACCGGCAAGCCGCTGTCGCCGAAGATGCTCGTCCTGGAGCTGCGCGACCACGCCCTGGCCAAGGCGCCCTACTTCACCGCGTCGGAAGACGCGCGCGGCGCGTTCACCGACGAGCAGAAGCTCGCCATGGAGGTGGACAAGGCCCTCGTCGGCGAAGACGGCGTCATCCACCCCGACGTCCTGTGGTCCTGCACCAACTGCGGGGCGTGCGTCGAGCAGTGCCCGGTCGACATCGAGCACATCGACCACATCCTGGACATGCGCCGCTTCCAGGTCATGATCGAGTCCTCGTTCCCCTCCGAGGCCGGCGTCATGCTGAAGAACCTGGAGAACAAGGGCAACCCGTGGGGCATGTCCGAGATGAAGCGCCTCGAATGGATCGAGGAGCTCGACTTCGAGGTCGACGTCGTCGACGACAAGGTCTCCGAGGACACCGAGTACCTGTTCTGGGTCGGCTGCGCCGGCGCCCTGGAGGACCGCGCCAAGAAGACCACCAAGGCCGTCGCCGAGCTGCTGCACATCGCGGGCGTCAAGTTCGCCGTCCTCGGCCCCATGGAGGCGTGCACCGGTGACCCGGCCCGCCGCCTCGGCATGGAGTTCGTCTTCCAGATGCTCGGCCAGCAGAACGTCGAGACGCTGAACGACGCCGGCGTCAAGAAGATCGTCGCGACCTGCCCCCACTGCTTCAACACCCTGGCCAACGAGTATCCGCAGATCGGCGGGAACTACGAGGTCGTCCACCACACCCAGCTGCTCGCGCACCTGGTCGAGGAGGGCAGGCTCACCCCGGTCACGCCGATCGAGGAGAACATCACCTACCACGACCCCTGCTTCCTCGGCCGCCACAACAAGGTCTACAAGCAGCCGCGCGACATCATGGCGACCGTCCCCGGCGTCAGGACGAAGGAGATGCACCGGCACAAGGACCGCGGCTTCTGCTGCGGCGCCGGCGGCGCCCGGATGTGGATGGAGGAGCGCATCGGCAAGCGGATCAACACCGAGCGCGTGGACGAGGCACTGGAGACCGACCCCGACACCGTCTCCACCGCCTGCCCGTTCTGCCTGGTCATGCTGGGCGACGCCATCAACGAGAAGAAGAACGCGGGCGACGCCAAGGAGTCGCTGGAGGTCGTCGACGTCTCCCAGCTCCTGATCCGCTCCATCAAGGGCGAGGGCACCGCCCCCGCGAAGGAGGCGGTCGCCGCCGAATAGGGGCGCCTGCTCGACGGCCCCGTTCCCGCTCCGGCGGGGGCGGGGCCGGTTCGCGCTCCGGCCACGGTTGAGGGGCGGGCTCGCTGGTAAGACCTGGGGATGGCCGTGCTCGTGTCCCTCCTCGCGTTCCTGATGACGCTCGCGGGCGGCCTGACCGCGATGCGCGTCCGCGACCACCGGCACCTCGTCCTCGGCCTCGCCGGCGGACTGATGCTCGGCGTCGTCGCGTTCGACCTGATCCCCGAGTCGCTGGAGCTGACGCGGCACCGCCCGTTCGGCGTCCCCGCCTCCATGATCGGCTTCGCGGCGGGCTTCGTGCTCCTGCACGTCGTCGAGCAGGCGGTGGCGATCCACCGCGCCCACGAGGAGGAGTACGCCCCGCACGAGCACGTCCACGGCTCAGGCTCCGGCGGGCTGCTCGCCGCGCTCGCCCTCGTCCTGCACAGCCTCGTGGACGGCCTCAGCATCGGCTTCGGCTTCCAGTCCGGCACCGAGACCGGCGTCTTCGTGGCGCTCGCCGTCATCACCCACGACTTCGCGGACGGGTTCAACACCTTCACCGCCGCCTCGCTGTACCGCGGCGACCGGCGCCCCGCCGTCCTGCTGCTGCTCGCCGACGCCGCCGCCCCGGTCGCCGGGGCCGCCATCGGCATGCTGGCGACCGTCCCGGACGCCGTCCTCGGCCCCTACCTGGGTGTCTTCGCCGGCGTCCTGCTGTACCTGGCCGCCGCCGAGATCCTGCCCGAGGCGCACAGCGTCCACCCGCGGATCATGACCCTGGCCGCCACCGGGCTCGGGCTCCTCGCCGTGCTGCTCAGCGTCGGGCTCGCGAGCTGACGAAGGGCCGCCCGGAAATCCGGACGGCCCTCCTCGGGAACGTTCCCGGCGTCAGCCCGTCAGGGACGTGGCGTAGCTCTGGTTCGACTTCAGCCACGCGTCGACCGCCTGTTCGGGCTTGCCCTTGTACTGGTTCTCCATCAGGTCCTCAAGGGAGCCGAGCTGCTTGTCGTCCATCCGGAACTTCTTCAGCCAGCCGGTGACCTCGGGCTGGTCCTTGCCGAAGTCCTTGCGGGCGATGGTGTTGATGCCGTCCGGCTTGCCCATCGCGCCCTTCGGGTCCTGCAGGTCGCGGATGGGGTACTTCGTGTACGCCCAGTGCGGGCGCCACAGCGTGACGACGATGTCCTTCTTGGCGTCGATGGACTTCTTCAGCTCGGTCAGCATCGCCGCCGTCGAGGACGTCGTGACCTTGTACTCGTCCTTCAGGCCGTACGCGGGGAGCATCTCCTCCTGCGACACCCGGTACAGGCCGGAGCTCTTCTCGATGCCGACGATCTTGCCGCCGTACTGGCCGCCCTTGCCCTTCAGGTCGTCGAGCGTCTTGAGCGGGGAGTAGTTCGGGACCGCGATCGTCAACGGCGCCGAGTCGTACCAGACGCCGACCTTCTCCAGCTTGTCGCCGTACTGCTTCCAGTAGTCCTCGTGCGTGCCCGGCAGCCAGGAGTCCACGAACAGGTCGACGTCGCCCTTCGACATGCCCGCGTAGAGCGGTCCCGTGTCGAGGGTCTTGACCTCCACCTTGTAGCCCTTGTCGGTCAGGAGCCTCTTCCACAGGGCGGTGGCGGCCTCACCCTCGGCCCAGCCCGAGACCATGCCGATGGTGATCTCCTTGTCGTTCCCACCCCCGCCGGAGTCGGAGTCGCCGCACGCCGCGGCGCTCAGCCCGAGCGTCAGCGTCAGCGCGGCGACCGTCAGGCCCTTGAACTTGGAGCGCATGCGCGTCCTTTCGTTGGCTTGCATGGTGAAGTGGGGGGAGCGGGAAGTCAGTTGGACGTTCCCGCGGCGGAGGCGACGGCGACCGGGACGGTCGCGGCGGCGCGGCGGCGCGTGAACAGCGCGCGCAGCATGCTCGGCCCCTCGCCCAGGGCGCCGGTCAGGCGGTCCAGGTAGATCGCGAGGACCACGACGGCGATGCCGCCCTCGAAGCCCTTGGCGACGTCCACCCGGTTGATGCCCTCCAGCACCTCGCCGCCGAGGCCGCCCGCCCCCACCATGCCGGCGATGACGACCATGGACAGCGACAGCATGATCAGCTGGTTGACCCCGGCCATGATCGACGGCATCGCGAGCGGGATCTGGATCCGGGTCAGGATCCGGCCCGGCGGCGTGCCGAACGCCTCGCCCGCCTCGACCATCTCCGGGTCCACCCCGCGGATGCCGAGTTCGGTCAGCCGCACCCCCGGCGGCATCGCGAAGATCACCGTCGCCACCACGCCGGGCACCGAGCCGATGCTGAAGAAGAAGATCGCCGGAATCAGGTACACGAACGCCGGCATCGTCTGCATGAAGTCCAGGACCGGCCGGACGATCCGGCTCACCACGTCGCTGCGCGCGGCCGCGATGCCGATCGGGATCGCCACCACGGTCGACACCACCGCCGACACCAGCACCAGGGCCAGCGAGTCCATCGCCGACTCCCACAGCTCCATGCTGTCGACCAGCGCGAACCCGAGGATCGTGAACAGGCCGAGCTTCCAGCCGCTCAGCACCAGCGCGATCACGGCCAGCACCAGCGTCAGCCCCAGCGGCGGCAGGACGGTCAGGACGCTCGTCAGCCCGTCCACCGACGCCTCGATCGCCGAGCCGATCCCGTCGAACAGCCACGCCAGGTTGTCGGTGCACCAGGTCACCAGGCTGTCGAACCACTCGCCGACCGGAACCCGGGGCAGCTTCATCGCAGCGTCACTCATCGCCGCCGCCCTCCTTCGTCAGCGCCAGTTCCGGCTCGTCCTCCTCGACCATCTCCTCCACGTGGGAGTTGATCGCGCCGAGCGCCGCCAGCAGCGTCACCCGGGGGATCACGCCGAGCAGCGTCCCCTTCTCGTCCGCCACCGGCACCGGCAGATCGCTCTCGGCGACCCGCACGAACAGGTCCGCGACCGGGGTGTCCGGCGCCACCGGCGCCGGATCCTCGGGGTCGATCAGGCCGTCCAGCGTCTGGACGTTCTCCTGCACCGCGTCCGCGATCACGGTCGCCCGCACCCGTCCGACGAGCCTGCGGTCCCGCCCGACCACGAACGCCGCCGACGTCTGCTGCTCGCGCATCGTCCGCAGGGCCGTCCTGGGCCCGGTCGACGCCAGCACCGTGACCAGCGGCTTCTCCATCACCGAGGCCGCCGTCAGCACTCTGGTACGGTCCACATCCGCGACGAACTGAGCGACATAGTCGTTGGCGGGATCGGTGAGGATCTCCTCGGCCGTCCCGATCTGCACGATCCGGCCCTCCCGCATCACCGCGATGCGGTCGCCGATGCGCATGGCCTCGTTCAGGTCGTGCGTGATGAAGACGATCGTCTTGCCGAACCGGCTCTGCAGGTCCAGGAGCAGGTCCTGGACCTCCCGGCGGATCAGCGGGTCCAGAGCGCTGAAGGCCTCGTCCATCAGGATGATGTCGGTGCCCGAAGCGAGCGCGCGGGCAAGCCCCACCCGCTGCTTCATTCCGCCCGACAACTCACCGGGGACCTTGTTCTCCCAGCCTTCGAGACCCACCAGGGCCAGGAACTCCCGGGCGGTCTTCTCTCGTTCTTCCCTGGGAACACCGCGGACCTCGAGCCCGTACGCGGCATTGGCCAGAACCGTCCGATGGGGGAACAGCGCGAAGTGCTGGAAGACCATGCTGACCTTGTTCTGCCGAAGCGCGCGCAGCGCCTTCGGCGGCAGCTTGGCGATGTCCTGGCCGTCGATCTCGACACTTCCGGACGTGACGCCGAGCAACCCGTTCAGCATCCGGATGAGGGTCGACTTCCCCGACCCCGACAGGCCCATGACCACGAAGATCTCGCCCTGCCGGACCTCGAACGTGGCGTCCACCACCGCCGGGGTGACCCCGAGGTCGCGGACCACCGACAGATCGGCCCCCGCCCTGAGTTTCCGCTGTGCCTCCGCCGCCTTACGGCCGAAGAGTTTGGTGACGCTTTCCGCGCGGAGTACTGACACGATCTCCTTCCGGGTTCCCACGTCGATGCGCGGAAACGGGTCGCCTCGTCCGTCCAGGCGCCCGGGCCTCACCTAAAGAGGCTGTCAACCAGACGCCATGCCTGTGCGTCGCCCGAAACTACCCGGCCAGAGAACATGTTTCATCTTTTGGTGATTTCCGTCACGTTCGGGTAACGAACTGACTACACTTTCGTCCGGTGAAAGTTCTGGTACGACCGCGACGGCGTCGGCCCCCGCTGGTCCTGGTACCGCGACCCGTACTTCGCCGACCCGTAGGGGTACTCCGCCGGCGAGCTCGTCCGGAACAGGCACATCTGCCCGATCTTCATCCCCGGCCACAACTTGATCGGCAACGTCGCCACGTTCGACAGCTCCAGCGTCACGTGCCCGTTGAACCCCGGATCGATCCACCCCGCCGTCGAGTGCGTGAGCAGCCCCAGCCGCCCCAGCGAGCTCTTCCCCTCCAGCCGCGCCGCGAGATCCTCGGGCAGCCCGAACACCTCGTACGTCGAGGCCAGCACGAACTCCCCGGGATGCAGCACGAACGCCTCGTCGGCCTCCACCTCCACCAGCCGCGTCAGATCCGGCTGCTCCACAGCGGGATCGATGTGCGGATACCGGTGGTTCTCGAACACCCGGAAGTACCGGTCCAGCCGCACGTCCACACTGGACGGCTGAACCATGACCGGCTCGTACGGGTCGATCTTCACTCGCCCAGACTCAAGCTCGGCCCTGATGTCGCGATCGGAGAGCAGCACCCCAGAAAGCTATCCCACGCCACACCCCCACCGACGATCCGGTACAGTAACCAAAACGCGGGCGCCTCCAGGCCGCCCCCACGCGGGTGTAGTTCAATGGTAGAACTTCAGCTTCCCAAGCTGACAGCGCGGGTTCGATTCCCGTCACCCGCTCCATAACGAAGGCCCAGGTCAGCGGTTTCCGCCGAGCCTGGGCCTTGGCCTTGTGGGGGCTCAGTCACACCCGCGTGCCATTTGGGCAGCCGGATCAGAGAGCCCGCCGCACCGCCGTCATCATCGTCGTCTTGGCCCTGCTCGGCCCGGACGAGCGCGTCAAGCCCGTCCGCGATGATGCGATCTGCCTACCTTCGCAAGCAGTTGAGGACGGGCAAACCAGTCAGGATCGAGTCGCTGGGCGGTCAACGACTCCAGGGTGGCCATCGCGGTCTCCCAGTCCGGGCCCGGGCCGGAGCGATCGTGGAGGTCGCGCAACGCATCGAGGTGGTCGGTCAATGCCTCCGGGGCGGTACCCCACCGGTCCAGCGGGCGCAGCATGTCCAGTTCGGTGACCACCACGCCATCGACGATGTAGTAGAGCCTGTTGAAGTTGTTGATCGCCCAGAACACCGAATGGACGGTGGCGCTCTGGCTAAGCCGCCGCAACGCCTCCTCCTCGGCGGTGGCGGTGCCGAACCCCACGATGATGACGGCGTCGCCGCGCTGCTCGAGGAAGACCGTGTCAGCTAGGTCGTCGTATTCGAGGTCAGAGACACAATCAGCCGGCCGGTCCGTCGTCATGGTGTCCGGTTCACCGTGCAGCCGGCGTACTACGTCATCCACGGTCAACCGCGCCTGGCGAGGGCGTACCACCGTCCAAGCCAGGTTTTCCTTAACCGAGGAATACTCCGAAAGGTCGCTCAACTGCTCGAACATTCGCACATAGTGCTCGATCTGCCCAGGTGTCGGACCCGCCATGGTGCCATCCAATACATTCGACGGTCGCCTGACCGTACCCCCAGCCCCCGCGAGCCGAAGCGCTCACCCGCGCGAAACTGTCTGTCGCACCATCTCGCTGAGGCGGGCTGGTGGTAGGGGCGGTCGCTGCCACACGATTTCCGGTGTTCGGGCCGTGTCCGGCCCCGCTTCCCCGCTCACCCTCGGAGGATCGGGGGCTGTCGCCGTTCCGAGCAGGCCGAGATGCGCAGGTCAGCAGCTCGGCCGCCATGAGTTGAAGGCAGCGCGTTCACTGGCCCGTTCCAACGGCCAGGCGGACCTCACCGGTGCCGCCGCTAGGCTCCTGGCCATGGCCGGCGTCCTGCGGATCCATTTCACGCGCCAAGACCTGCTGCTCATGCAGTTGGCCGGGCAATCCGACCCGATGTGGGAGGCGGTGCTTGGAACCCACGTCCTCGTCGCACCCGCGGGCCGGTTGACGCCACGGCTGAGCGCTTGGAAGGCGAACGCCCGGCGGAAGATCGATCCTGAAGTCCGTTCAGCGTGCCGTCTCCTCATGGACCTCGCACCTGCTGATGCGAGTTACTTTCCCGACTTCCTCACGCCCATTGAGGCCATGGAGGGTCTTGACGCGGGACTGGACGCCCTTCGCTCGACGCCGCGCAGCCGGATCAGGCACGAGTTGGGCTTCGCATCGAAGCGTCGCGCTCTCCCCAATTGGACCTGCAGCCTTGCCCGCGGCGAAGGGGAGGCCATGCAGGACGTGGCCCGATCCTTTCAGATCATTAATGACAGGCTGATACGCCCGGACTGGACCCAGGTGGCAGCGGCTCTCGAGATGGATCGCTCGCAGAGGCTGAGCGCGCTGGAGCGCAGTTTCTCCTCCCTGCTCGATTCCATGTACCCGTTCACCTGGAATGATCCCGTGCTCTCCGCGCCCTATCCCATGGACTGGGACATCCGCCTGGGAGGGCGTGGCATCTGCTTTATTCCTTCCTACTTTTGCGACCGATCGCCTGTAGCAATCGTCGACCCCAAGCTTCCTCCTGTGGTGGTTTACCCACTGCAGGTCGCATCGCGAAGAACTGCACACGACGAAGCGTTGGGTGCCCTCCTGGGCGACAACCGCGCCAAGGTCCTGGTCTCTCTGCGCACCGCGTCAACGACGGGCGGTATCGCCGCCATGGCCGGACTGCGTCCTTCAGTGGTCTCCGGACATCTGAAGATCCTTCGCAACGCCGGGCTCGTCGAAAGTGAACGGCAGGGCCAACACGTCCTGCACACCCTGACCCCTCGCGGAGCGGTCCTCACGACCGAAAACAACCCCGGCTGACCTGGATAATTCTCCTCCAGCAGAAAACTTCCGCTTGGCCGGATGCTCAGCTCTCCTACGGTGTGACCATGCTCCACCGAGACCTTGGACAGGGCATGCTCTGCCCTGCCTGTCTCAACTTTGTGCGCATCGCTGAGAGAGGGAACGTCATGAAGTTTCGGAATCTTGCCTGCCTGGCCATCACGGCCTTGTTGGCGGCGGGCTGCGCCGGCGGCGCTGGTGCCAACAGCAAGGGCGACTCCGAAAAGGGCACCAAGATGCCCAAGGCGAGCTCGTTCGAGGAGATCGCCGAACTTCTCAAACCGGCCCTCGGTTCTTGCCAGCGGATGCAGACGACCGGTCCTGGCGTGGAGCTCCAGGTTTCCGACAGGAGCCGCGGTGGAAAGAAGAAGGCCATCTGCTGGTATCAGGAGCAGAAGTTCGCGGTCGAGTTCCTGCTCATCGATACGGACAACTCTACGATCGAGCGGTTCTACAAGAACTACGACTCCGTCTCCTCGGAGAGGGTCGGAATGGGCTTCACCGTCCGGGACACCGGAGGTGCCAGTGACGAGATCGAAGCCATCCTTCGGCAGAAACTCAAGGAATCCGGACTGAAGTTCTTGAACTGTGAGAGTGATTTCACCCCGTATAGCGGGATCGAATTTGTCGAAGCGAAGACGAAAGGCTGTCGCTACACGTCAGTCCAGCGCTTCTAGCGTCAGGCTGATGGCGACGCGCTCTGCAATGACCTGAAGCGGACGTAGCCCGTCGCCCGCTCCTCTTGCAGAAATTCGCCAGCGGGCCCGTCCACAGCTCGTGGGCAACATTCCCCTGGCCACCTACCTTGCATACGGCTCGGCGAGAAGGCGGAGGAGCTGGTCGGTTCCGGCAGAGAGATCGAGACGCGCCAGCATCTCGCGCCGGGCCGCCAGTTCGCGGAGAACACGGCCCGGCCCGTAGCGGGAGATGACAAAGCCGTCTTCCGGATAGACGGCGGCCTCCCACAGAGGGCGACCGGCACCATCAACGACCAGGCCCTGGCCATCCTGGCGGTCCACTTCCCGCCAGGCGAAGTCCAGGCCGGCTTCCTCGGCGGCCTCGCGAGCCAAGCGTTCCTCACCGCGCCACCGCTCCAGCAAGAGATCGGTGCCCGGACCTGAGGGGACACGGCCCTGGGTGAGGATCGGCCGCCAGGCGGGCCGGTAGTCGGGCATCCCGGCATACGTGTACGCCAGCAGCCGAACAAGCGCGGGGCGTTGGGTGCAGCGGGCCCGAATCTCCTGGTTGACGCGCAGCCAGGCGGGCGAATATCGGGTGCAGGACCGCAGATGCCGATCGAGTGCTGGAGGCAGCGGCGGACATTCATCCAGGTCCGCCTGTCCTCCGTACTTGGCATCCGCGGCCAGTTGGCGGTCGAGAAACGTCGTGATGACGGTCAATGGACGCTCCAGTCACGCAGGGCTTGCAACAACGACACGAGGCGACGACCGCCGCCAGGTTGCCGCGCTCGCCCCAACAGCACGATTCGGCAACACGTCTCTCTGCCTATGGTCGCCCTGATGTGTGGCTCGACTCGCACCTCCGGCGGGCACGGCAGCGCGCGCGTGGCGGTGGGGCCGCATGGGCGGTTTCGCCTTCCGGCAAGGGGCTCCTGCCACCTGAGAACCGCACAGTTCCGGCCGCCTCGCCGTGAAACGACACGACTATAACTACACACTGTGCATGACGGGATGCGCTGAGATGATCTTGCAATTGCCGCGGATGGTGTGTTGACTTGGCAATCTTCTCCGGCCGGAGCGTCAGCGCAACCTCGATGAGGCGAACTAGGAACCCTGATAGTTACCCAACGTAGTCGATTACGGTCCGTCCGAACGACCGCGTTCACGGCACCACTCTTCACAAGAAGAGGGTTTGGAGCTCGCCTTGGGCCACATGGAAACCGGGATGGAACACTGGACGTATGCCCCTCTGCTCGCCTATCTGGTGTCATGCCTCGGCTGCGGACTCGGCCTGGCGTGCACGAGCCGGGCATGGGTGGGTACCCGCGCCATTCGCAACCTGTGGCTAGCTTGGTCAGCGGTGTCGATCGGCGGCACCGGGGTCTGGGCCATGCACTTCATCGCGATGGTGGGTACCACCGTCGAGGGCTCGGAGGTCAGCTGGAACATCCCCCTGACCGCTCTGAGTCTTCTGATCGCGGTCGGCATAGTCGCAGTCGGCATGTTCGTGGTCGGCTACAGCCGGGCGAAGCTGCCGGCGCTGCTGCTGGCCGGCCTGCTCACCGGCGTCGGCGTCGCCGCCATGCACTACACGGGCATGGCGGCGATGCAGGTCCAGGGATCGATTCACTACGACATGCGCATTGTCGCGCTGTCCGTGGTCATCGCCGTCGTGGCCGCTACCGCCGCTTTGTGGGTGACCCGCGATGTCCGAAGCAAACTGGCGATGGCCGGCGCGATCCCGATCATGGCATTGGCCGTCAGCGGCATGCACTACACCGGCATGGCGGCCGCCGGCTTCACGATGGACCACAGCGCACCGGCCCCGACCGGCGCGGGCGTACTCTCCCTGACCTGGCCGCTGATCATCTGGATCGGCGGGTGCCCCGTCATCACCCTGATGCTCATCGCCCTGGTTCCGAGCGGGAAGGAAGCCCTCGAAGACAGATACCACCAGGAAATCTTCGACCAGCTCTCACGCCAACGCCAAGCCACCCAGCGCCCCGACCCCACGTACGGCATAGACCGCACTTGAGTCGGTACGGCCTGGAGGCGATGGGCATCGGCGGCGGCCAGGGCCCGGCGGCGGTCTTCTAGCGCGTCGGTCGGCAGAGGCGTCCGCCGCTCAGGCACGGCCGGTTCGGCTTGGTCAGAGGGTGGGGTTGATGACGAACATTCCGCCCTTCTGGGAGACGGCGGAGAGCTTGGCGGCGCTGATGGTGTGCTTGCCGCCGGTCGCCTTCCACGGGTCCCAGACGGTGATGGTCTTCTTGCTGGCGTTGTAGCCGTACACGACGATCGCGTGCCCAGTGTGGTTGGGGAAGCCCTGCTTGGTGTTCCAGGGCAGATCGTCGGCCCATACGCCGAGGACCGTGGCCCGGTGCAGCACGCCCGCGTCGTACCTGACCTTGGTCAGCAGTTTCGTGCCGGTGCTGATGTCGTCCCCGGTCCGGTAGGCGAGGTGCTTGGGCTTGGCGTAGGCGTTGAGCACCGGGAGCGCCTGCCTGGCCGTGGTGCCGGGGCCCGCGGTCTTCATCTTCTTGGCGAGGGTGGCCTGGCTCACCTTGATGCCGAGGGTGCGCAGGCTGATCGAACTCGACGTCGGCACGCACCAGTTGTTCTTGCTCTGGTACTGCCCGATGATCTTCGCGGTGTACGACCCGGGCGCGGCCGCGGCCTTTTGCAGGGCGGGCCGGCCGCGGGGTGCGGACACGGGCTCGTAGGGCATGCCCTGGGGAATCGCGGCGGGCCGGGTGGGCAGGGCCTGGGCGGCTCCGGCGGCACCGGCCCGGCCGCCGTCTCGGGCGCCGGCCGTCGAGACGACGCGCGGCCACGTGCCCGTACCTTCAGGAGGTCGACAGGTGCGGCGGCGGACGATCAGGGAGCCATTAGCCAGCGGGAGCAGGGGTCATTCACGGTCACTTGCGGCACCGTGGTCTGCCAGATCGGCGGCCTTGGCGTGCATGATCGGCTTGATTTCCAAGCTGGCAGCGGGTTCGGTTCCCGTCCCCCCTCCATCGAGGAGGCCCGGGTCCGAGAGTATGAATATCCTGATAGCGCTCAGCTAAGGCTCAACGGGTGTCGGGCCTGTTCGGGAACGTGTGCGGGCCTGAAGGAACCAATGCGCGGCGACCAAGGGGATGACGCCGACGGGGTACCAGACAACGTCAATGAGGTCGAACTGGGCGCCTAGTAGCTGACGCGCGAGCCAGCTGCGTTGGGAGAGTGCCGCGGGCAGGGCGGTGAGCTGTGCGAACTCGATGAGCCAGCAGTATGCGGTCGCGGCGCTGCCAGCGGGCAGGGGGGAGATCAGGGGCCGTATGAAGATGACTATCGTGTAGACGATGGCCGCGGACAAGGCGGCACCTGAGTACTGTTCGATGGGCCCGTCCATTGTGGCGCGGATTGCGTAGGCGGCGCCTGCAAAGCCGGCTGCCGATACCGCCATCAGCAGCCGAATCCATCGCACCGTGAGCGACATCGAGCGATCATAGTGGCATCGCGGCCAACGTCTCAAAAGAGAAAGGCCGCCACGGCGTTGGAGAGCGGCCAGGTCAGCAGGCGGGCGCCGGCAATTCCCGTCACCGCTACCAGGCTGGAGGCCCAGGCCAGTGACTCATCACTGACGCTGCGCCTCGTTGCTGCGGATCAGGAGGTTCGCGCCTCAGGTCGGCCAGGCGAGGGGGCAAGCAGCGCCCGGGGCCTGTCGCGTTCGTGCAGGCGTGGCGGAAGTAAGTGGCAGCATTGCTGGAGGCGGCCGGCGGTCATTCGTAGGACCCGGGAGTGCGTGCCAGGCTCTCCTGGATCTTGTCGCGGACGAGGTCGAGAAAAGCGCCGTCAGCGGGGGACGAGTACGACATCGTAGGATCTGGATAGATGACGACGTCCAGGCGTTCTGTGGCGGCGGAGGTAATGGACAGCCCGGACGACCTGCGTGCAAGATTGACCTTCACCGTGGTCGGGGCGACTCTGGCACCAGTGCTGGGAAAGATCCGTATCTGCACCGGCTGACCGAGCCCGACTTTCCACAGTGCGACCGAGTTCTGGTCGACGCTGAGGATGAATCCAGCCAGGTTCTGCATGCCCAGCGTTGGACGGCATAGGAACGCGAGGCCGTTTTGACGCAGTGCTCCGAGGGCCTTGCGCTGGTTGCGGACCACGAGCCGTCCGTAGATCACCAGGGTGAGCAGAAGCAGAAGCGCCAGCGCCATGACCAAGAGCAGGGACAGGAGGACGTACACCGGCCGACCATAACCCCGGTGGAGCCGATAAGTGAACTCTGCGTCGGTGCGGACCGCAGGTCCCGGCGGTTCGGGTTGCTGGTGCCGGGTGATGCTTTCGGTGGCGCGGCAGCCGGTTTCGGCGAGTTCAGCGATGCAGCTTCACGGGACCGTGGTCACGTACGGCACCACCTGCGCTGAACGCGAAGTGGAGGTCCTCCTCGGCGTGGTGACCTCAGCGGTGGTGGGCCACTTGCCGTCGGCGCTTGGCTCCAGGCGTGCCAGCGTGCACCGATGTCTGGGGCCCGTGGCGCCGCCCAGCCACTTGCTTCGGCTGACCTCGGCGTGCTGATTAGAGGGGCCGGGTGAGCAGGTCAACCCTTGATCATCGTGTAATTGTGATCGGCGCCGGCGAATACCTGACGAAGTTCTTCGTCAGCGCTTCTTTGGCAATCTCTGAAACTCAACGGATGATTCTGCGAGGCTCTGAACTGCGCGGACGAGATACTTGGGGGAGGTTGCACGGACCCCGGGCCCGGGCCCGCTGCCGGGGTCCCTGCATCCCACTAGAGCCCTAGGGCCCCAAAATTCCAGCGGCGCATTGAGGTCCTTCAGCCCTGCCCTCCCGTGATTTACCTCAAGTAATTTCTCCAGCAGTTACCGAAGGGGAGATGAATCATGGCGATCACCGTCCGGAGAAAGGCTGCCTTCGCCGCCGCCGGCCTCGTGATGACGACCGGTCTGGGACTGGTGGCATGCGACGCGTTGCCCGCTCGGGAGACCAAGCTGAGCGCCGGGGGCACCAAGACCGTCCAGGCGGCCCAAAGTCTGACCGCCGCGCAGATCGCAGCCGGTGCCACCCGTGTCAGCGGGGACTCGGCGAACACGCCCGTCTACCTCATCAAGGGGTACCGGCAGAAGGTCACCGACACCGGATGCGCCGAGAAGTGGACCGGCGCGGTGAAGGCGATGCGCGGCTGGGGCTGGACGGGCAAGTTCCACCGGGTCGGCTACTACTCCACCGACGATCCGAAGGGCTGTGTGCGGATCGCCAAGGGGTCGACCGACACCTCCATCAAGGATCTCGGCAGGCAGCTGGCCCAGAACATCTACAAGAACTACTCGTCCAAGGGCCAGACCGTCGACATCGTCGCGCACTCCATGGGCGGCCTGGTCGCCCGCGCCGCGATCGCCGGCTCCGCACGCCACGAGCCGGGCTGGCCGCCCAAGCTGCTGATCCAGGACGTGGTCACGCTCGGCACGCCGCACAAGGGCGCCATCGTGCCGACGTTCTGCGCGTCCGACAAGCAGTGCCGGGAGATGAGCGGGATGAACTCGTTCCTGAACTGGCTCGGCCCGCAGCTGCCCCAGGCCGACGGCGGCACCGACTGGACGCTGCTCGCCACCGACCGGGACGAGGCGGTCAACTCCTCCAGCGCCGCGCCCGCGCTCATCGGAGCCCAGCACCGGGTGCGCTACGCCCCGATCGCCGGCCTCCGGCACAGCGACCTGCGTACCAGGGCCTCCGGCCACTACCGGCTGAACTACAGCCTCAACGACGCCAACTGGAAGCACATCCGGAACGGCGCCCCGCCGGTCCGCGTGGCCATGGACGCCATCTACTGGTCCAACAAGTGGTGACCTAGGACTCCGGGGGGTGAGCGACCAGGTGGGCGCTGGCGTCGACCAGGTCCACGTCGGTGAGGTCCCGGCCGCCGACGTGGACCTGGTCGACGCGCTGCCCCGCGCTGGGCCTCACTCGCGATCTTGAAGCGGCGTTCCTCCCGGAGAGATCAGTTCTCGCGTGTCCAGGCGGGCGTGATCCGTACCTCGCGGAAGCGCCAGCCCTCCGGCGTCCGTACCGCGGCGCGCCCTGGCAGGCGGCCTGCCGGCCGCCGGATCTCTTGAGCGGTCGTGGACGTGCCCGCGGCGGGTCAGCGCATCCGTCGGTAGCGGCCGGGAGCGACCGCGAAAGCGCGCTTGAAGGCGTTGGCGAAGGCGTATTCCGAGCTGTATCCGACCTGCTCGGCCACCGTGCCGAGCGGCGCGTCGGACTCGCACAGCAGCCGCGCCGCAGTGGTCAGCCGCCACCAGGTCAGATAGGCCAGCGGTGGCCGTCCGACGAGTGCGTTGAACCGGCGGGCGAACGCCGCCCGCGACAGTCCCGCCCGGTCCGCCAGCTCTGCTACCGTCCAGGGCCGCGCCGGATCGCTGTGGACGGCGTCGAGCGCGGCCCTCACCGCGGGGTCGGCCAGCGCCGTGGCCCACCCGCCGGTCCCGCCGCAGGCCGGCTGCTCGTCCAGCCAGGTGCGCAGGATGTAGACCAGCAGCGTGTCCAGCAGTGACGGCACGACCGCGCCGGCGCCCGGGCCGGGTTCCTGCAGTTCCGAGCCGAGCAGGTCGACCGCAGCGCGCAGGCAGGACTGGCGGCCGACCCGGGCTGGGAGGTGCACGATGCCGGGCAGGTCGTCCAGCAGAGGATGCCCGCGGTCGGCGTCGAGCTGGTAGGCGCCGCACAGGACGACGGCGCTCGGCGGCCCGGTCGCGGACGGGCGGTCCGGGTCGTCCTCGTCCACCCCCGGGAACGGAATATCGGCAAGCGGCGTGAGGGGCGCGTCCGCCAGGCCGTATTCGCCTCCATGAGGGAAGAACAGCACGTCGCCTGCGCCCACGGCGATCGGGTCGCCCTCACGGGGGAGCAGCCAGTACGACCCGGCCAGCGCGACCTCGAACCCGGCCGTGCCGGGCGCGTGGCGGAACCGCCGGCCCCACGGCGCGTGCCTTTCCACTCGCGCCGACCGGGGCGCACCGGTGCGCATCACGGCGATCACGTCGCTCAGCACGTCCATGCGGAAAGGCTAGTCGGAAGACGATCACTTATGAAATCGAGACTCTGCGGCATTGGTCGTCTTGCCGACGGGCCCTACGGTCACAAGCACACCTTGTGAAGGAGAGCGGAATGATCGTGATCACGCAGCGTTTCGGCTTCAAGGCGGACACCACTCCGGAACGAAAGGAGGCCGTCCTCGCCGCGATGCGGCGGACCTCGGCCGTGGAGTCGACGTCCTTCTCGTTCGTCGGGCCCGAGCTGGGCGACGCCGACGACGGCCTCACCCACGGATACTGCGTGGCGATCCCGGACCTGGCCGCGCTGGAACGCTACATCCACGACCCGGCCCACCTGGCGGGCGACCCCGAGATCCTGCCGTACCTGGCCCGTCTCACCCACGTCCGGTTCTCGGACGACTCCGACCCGCATCTGAACGAGAAGATCATCGCCATGCACCAGAAGAAGCTCGCGATGTACCCCGACTGGGAGCGCCTCCTCAACGCGATCCCGAGCGGTGCCCCCGAGCCGCACCGGGCCTGAACCGTGCGACTCCGGCAGCGCTCCAGGCGGAACCGAACCGGTTTGCCCGGGTGTTCACCAGTCTCGCCACTGGTCTGTGAGCGCGGCCGGGTCGATGCCCTGCCGGTGTGCCAGTGCCTCGACATCGACTCCGGTCTGGGTGAGAGCTTGGTCGATGTATTCGCACAGTGCTTCGCGGTCGATGGTGTCGAAGCTGTGGTCGTCGGTGCCGTCGATCTGGTTCAGCGCGACGACCACGCGTTCGACCGTGGCCATGATGGCCTGGTCGGAGGTGAGGTCAAGGACGGTCAGCTCGGCTTCGAAGGCGAGCAGCGCTTGGTCGACCCGCTCCAGGAACGAGTCGGGAAGGGTGCCGAGCCGCCGAAGGTCTTCGGTAGGACGGGTGATCATGCGGGGACCGTAGCGAACACCTCGGACGTCCGGGCTGCCAGAGCCGGGCGGACGCCGAAGGACGCGTTGTAGGGCCCACCTGCTTGCAGGTGACTTCTGGAGGCGACGGTGAGGTCGCGAAAATGTGAGAGCCCGGCGGAGGCCGGGCTCTCGTGTTGCGGCTGTCCGGGTGGCGCGTCGACGCAGTTGTCGTAGCGTCACCGGAACAGTTGGGACGGGGTCAGTCCCGTCTTGTCGGTGTCTCCTCCGCAGCCGCCGCGGCCTTCGCGGCCGCCGTGGCCTCGGCGGCCTCCGCGTCCAGCCGTGCGGTGATGGCGGACGTGGAGGTGACGATCCCGAAGGCGACCCACTGGACGGGGCCCGGGTTCACCGTTGCGATGCCGAACAGGGCGAAGAGGGCGGGAGCCAGTGCCACCGCCACCATCGGCTGGAGAGCCGGGGCCGTGGCGGCCCAGACCCCCATGCCGCCCTTGGTCAGGTAGATGCCCGCGCGCGTCTGCATGACGGCGGCAAGGGCCGTTGCGAACAGCCCTGCCCCCACCATGGCGACGATCTCGGTGGGGCCCCACGACCAGTCCCCGATGGGTGTCCCGAGGTACTCGGCCAACGGGAAGCACACCGGGATGACGACCAACATGCAGATGACGTTGGCCTGTGCGACACCCTGGTCGCGCTTGTCGCCGAGCAGTTTGGCCTGGCTCGGCAGGTTGAAGGGGTGCGTGGCCGCGGCGAGTGCGGCACCGATCCCCAGGAGGCTGACGCTCTGGTCGCCCAGCAGGGCACCGGTCGCGATCAGTACGGCGAGGAAGATCGGAACCCGAAGGGCCCGACCCGTCCCCGTGGTCTTGGGAAGGCCGGCGAGGAGGCTCCCCAACGCGGTGATGCTGGCGTAGGGGCCCGCACCGATGAAAGCGAACGCGATGGGCCCGCCGATCTTCATCAGCGAGCTGGTCAGCGCGTGCTGCAGCATCCCCCTCCGCTGACGCGGGGTCAGCTTGCGCGGGTCCAGTCCCTGGACGCCGTCTTTCACGAGCGCGATCGCGACGAGGATGCCACCACCGAAGACCGTCATCCCCAGGGTCCCCTGGAGAGGGGCCGACAGCACCCGGGTGAACACGAAGCCCACCCCGACGATCACTACCGAGCCCAGCATGAGGGCAGCCCCCATCTGCGGGCCCCTGAGCATGGGCAATCTCATTGATCTCATTTGTTTTCTCCTGATCCTGGCCTGGCCGGGACGGGTTTATGGCCGATCAAGCCATGGACCCTCTGGTGAGGGGTCCATGGCCTTCTGGCCGACTCCTCTCTACAGTCCTCGGCGGACCAAGATCGGCAACGATCGGAGGAGGTGCCCTGCGGCCCGCTTCCGAGCAGCCTGGACGAGCGCCTTGGGGATCTCCCAATGGCACGAGTCCCTACTCGAATGCCGCTGGTTGGGCAGGTTCATAGCCCGCGTCTTGCGTAGCGCACTGCCCGTCGACCGTCGGGATACGAGGTCGATCTCTGCGCCGTAGATGGCTCCACCTGCGGGTCTTTGGTCCTATGACAAGAATGTCCCGGCGGGGAGGCTTGCGCCTCTCCGCCGGGACACCGGGTCACCCCGTCCGCACATGAGCTCGGACCGGGTTGTCAGACCATGAGCCTGCCGGCCCTCAGGATGGTGGTCCTGAGGCTCAGCTGCTCAGTTTCAGGGCGATCAGGATCGCCACGATGGCCACGGGCCAGACCACCCAGGGCTTCTTCGTCGTGAGCAGCCCCACCAGGAAACCCGGCACGGCAGCGGCGAGGATCACGTTGGGCAGGCCCGCCAGGACGAAGACCACGAACCCGGCGGCGGCCGTGATGAGGCCCCCGCGGTCCTTCAGCCTCTTGCAGTCCTTCGGGTTCTCGCAGGGCTTCGCCTTCGCCTCGCGCCCTCCCAGGACGCCCAGCAGGAAAATGACGACAGCGGACAAAAGCATCACAGACTTCTTTCGTTTGTAGTGGGTGCCCGAAGGCACATTCCGGAGAAGACCGTCGTGGAACCGACGCCATCGGCAACCGCGAAGCCCGAACTCGTAGGCGAGGCTTGACGTGGCTGCGCGTGGTCGGCCCCTGGCCGCCGCCGCGCCGCCCCGAGCGTCCGGACCGGTGGGCGCGGAGTGCCAGTGCTTGCTGACGGTGGGTGTGCGAAGGTCCCGCGATCGATCGGGGGCGCCTTCCGAACGGATGCCTGATGCATCTCTGGCCGTCGGTCCTGCCGTCCGGCGCTATGCCGGGCATATGATCCTCTCGAACTTCACAAACCAGAGAAATTTTCCGGTTCTGCGGAGTCTCGTCGCATCCATCGGCGCGATCTCCAGGGGACCGGCTCAGAGCTGATCTCCTTGCGCGCCCGTTCGAGGGGATCTACAAATGAAAACTCCACCGGCCGTGGGGCCGGAGAGATTGGCCTTAGGCGCGGGTCTCACCCTCGTCGAGGGTTCGTCGAAGCTGTTCGGGCGGTCGATCTTCAAGAACTACCTGCTCGAAGGCATCACGATGTCCGCGCTGGTCGTCGCAACGGCCGAGTACGGCATCGGCGCGGCGGTCCTGCTGCTCGTGGCGTACAGGCTCCAGATCCTGGGGCTGTTCCGCCATACGCAGCCGCGGCCTGACCGGCTCCGGTACACCCGGAGAGCCGTGAAGGCCATGTGTGCGGTCGCGTTGTCGTTTCTGGTCATCACGACGGCCGAGTACGGCATCGGCGCGACAGTCCTGCTGCTCGTGGTGTACGGGCGCAGGTTCCAGATCCTGGGGCTGTTCCGCCACATGCTGCAGCGGCCTGAGCGGCTCCGGTACACCCGGAGAGCCGTGAAGGCCATGTGTGCGGTCGCGTTGTGCTTTCTGGTCATCACGACGGCCGAGTACGGCATCGGCGCGACAGTCCTGCTGCTCGTGGCATACAGGCTCAGGCTCCGGATTCTGGGGCCGTCCCGTCTCACGGAACCGCGGCCTCAGCGGCTCCTGTTCACCTGGGGAGCGGTGGGGGCCATCGTCGTCTTCGCCGGCTGCAACATCATGGGCCGGGGGATGATGGTCCTGGCGATGACGTCGACGGGGACGGCTCTCGCCACCATCAACGCCATCACGTTCGCCGTCTCGACCATGACCTACTCCAAGGAGGTCTGGCAGACGGGGCAGCGGTTCGCGGCGATGCTGGTGCCGCTGCTCATCGTGCTGGGCCTTGCCGTCTCCATCGAGGCATGGCACATCGCGGCGCGTCCGTGGGGAGTCATCTGGTCCATCGGATCGGCTCTCTCCGGCATCATCTACATGGCGCTTTCCCGAAGCTACGTCGATCGGGGCGGTGCCGAAGCCGACCAGTTCCAGGCATTGGGCACGGGCCTGGGCGTGGTCGGTCTCGCCATCTGGGCCAAGCTGGCGGGCGAGGACCTGTCGGTCGGCTGGTCCTGGGGGGTCCTCTTGGCGCTGCTCTGCACGGCGCTGATGACCGTCGTCGTACCCAGGTACCTGCACATGAGGGCGAGGAAGGCGCTCGGAGACGCCGTCTACACGATTCTGTGGAGCGTCATTCCGCTGCTCGGGCTGCTGGTCGACCTGATCATGGAGCAGAAGGTCCCGACGATCTGGCAGGTCGTCGGGATGTCATGGATCAGTGTGATCGCCGCCGGAGCGTCCCTGCTCCGGCTGCCGCCCGAGGCGAGGGCCGTTCAGCGGAGAAGGTTCCGCAGGGTGGTCCGGCGCCTCAAGAAGCTGGTCGGCCGCGGGTTCGCCTACGGGTGATCCAGGCCGGTCGGCACCATGAGTGCGGTTCTCATGACGCCGCACCAACTCTGCGGCGGGGAGGTATCACTGCTTCCCCGCCGCTTTCGCATGAGCGCGCCCTCCGGGGCGGCCGTGCGTGTTGATCGCTCACCTGTGACGGGTGAGCGGGTGTCGGCCGCCGAGGCCGGACCGGTGCTCAAGCGGCGCGGGTTCCCGAGGCGACGAAGATCGGGATGGCGACGAACAGGCGGTCGTCGCGGGCCCTGGCGGCCTGGTCGTCGAGCCAGGGGCCTTCTCCGCCGATGTTGGCGAGAGTCGGCAGGCAGGCGGCGTCGGTCCACACGATCGTGTGGACCTCGACGGTGACGTCGGTGAACCCGTTGTCCAGCAGGAGGTTCCGGTACCGGCGGGCGATCCGGGGATGCGCCATACGGTCCGCGCGGGCGTGGACGAGGGAGCGGGTGAGTTCGGGATCGTCGGAGTCGATCACCAACGTGTCCCAGTCCTGGCCGATGAGCACCGCGCGGCCATGGGGGGTCAGGACCCGGCGGGCCTCGGCGACGGCCTGCTCGGGCTCGGCGAGGGCGTGCAGGATCTTGTCGGCGCGGTAGCCGGTGACGGAGCCGTCGTCGAGAGGCAGCGCGGTGGCGTCGGCGACGTGGAACTCGCCTGCGGGCCAGCGTTCGACGGCGATCTCGATCATGGCGGGATCCAGGTCGACGCCGATGGCCCTCACCCCTCGGGCGGCCAGCTCGCCGATGGCGCGGCCGCTCCCGCAGCCGACGTCGACCATCGTGTCGCCCAGCGCTTCGTAGGTGTGTTCTCGCAGGTTGCGGACCTGGGGCAGCTCGTCGAAGGCGTCGAGCATGGTGAGCAGCTTGGACATGGCCGTCATTGTGCGACTTAATGTCGACATGAAGTCAATCGGCGAGGTGGCGGCGCAGTTCGGGTTGCCGACCCACGTGCTGCGCCATTGGGAGGCGGAAGGGCTGCTGGCACCGGCCCGCGCGGGCGACCGTCGCCGCTACACCGACGCCGACGTGCACCGGGTGGCGGCGATCCTGATCTCGAAGGAGGCGGGCTTCGGACTCGCGGACATCCGCACGATGCTGGCCGCCCGGTCCACGTCGGAGCGCCATGAGGTGACGGTCCGGCACCGCGAGAGGCTGCTGGTGCGGATCGCCCGGGCGCAGGCCGCCCTCGACATGATCGAGGGTGAATGCCCGCATGACGACATCATGACGTGCCCGCGTTTTCAGGGGCTCCTGGCTGATCGACTGGGATCGTCGAGCGCGCCGGCATAGTCGGCCGCGAGCGTTCGCCGTGGCGCCGTTCCCGCGATGGACCTCGGCTGGGGTCACAAGCCGCCTGCTGCCATCGCGCCCACCGCGGACCCGGAACAGCAGGAAGCTCCTGGCGGCCAGGGTGTGCGCACACCCGGCCGACCAGGAGCTTCCCTGATCACCTTGTGCGGGCCGTGTTCGGCCTGTGAATCAGCCCGCGTGATCTGCTTTCGTCACCATGGCGCCGGTTCGGTCGCCCGGGCCGGCCCCAGCGCAGTGGTTGACCACTGTCGGCGAATGGAACGGCGGCTCATGGTGCGGTCGTGCTTCGACGCGGCAGGCTCAGCCGCCGGCCTTCCACTTGTAGGCGCCGTTCTTGTAGCCGCGGATGATGACGTACGGCTTGTAGGTCTTGCCGTTCCCCGTGTAGCGGAACGCGCCCTGGGCGTAGGACGTCGCGTAGGCCCAGTTGCTGGGGTGGGTGACCTTCTTCATCGCCCAGCCCTTCCACACCCACTTGTACTTGTTGTAGGTGTAGGCCTTGTAGGAGGCGCGGTAGCGGGTGACGTAAGAGCCGTTGTAGCACCAGTTGAGGCGGTTGGTCACCGCGATGATCCACTTGCCGTTGGAGGCCTTGTAGCCGCGGATGCGCGTGTAGGTCCGGCAGTACTCGGCCGCCTGGACCGAGTACTTCTCCGCGGCGGTCAGCGGCTGCCCCGATGTCTGGGCCTCGGAGATGAGGTCCTTCTTGGAGAGCGCCTCCTGGCTGGTGGTGGTCACCTCCTTGCCGAACTTGTCGGCGGGCTTGGTCTCCGCCTGCGCGGCCGGACCCGCGGCGAGGACTCCGGCGGCCAGGGCGCCGGAGAGGACGGTCACTATGGCGACACGCCGCATGTATTCCTCCATGCTTGGGAATGGGGGGAGCGTGCAAGGTACCGCAGCGAGAGACTGCCGGGTGCCGTTGCACCTTTCTCGCCTAATGTGATGCTTGTGACGGCCGATCGGTTCCGTGGCGGGCCCGAACAATCCCGGCAGCTTCCGCGCCGACGCCATGGAGTCGGCCGCCCGGGGCGATCATGCGGGTTCGCCGTGCCTCCCTGAGCCTCCGCATGGCTCCCGCCAGGTTCTCGGGCCGGCCGGAATGGACACTCCGGCGAGACGCGCCGTTGTTGTTCGCCTGAGGGGCGAGAGGACGCCTGTCACCGCTGGTCGTCAGGCGTGGTGGCCCATTGGGGGGCGATCCGGCCCAGCCAGGCGTCTTGATCATCTGCCAGGGGTCGTGTCAGCGGCAGCGGCAGGAAACGACAGGCGAAGGTCAGGCCGGTGTCGTCGCCATCGCCGCATACCGCGTGGTTCCACGCGTCCGCGGTGGTCGCCGGAGCGTGAAGGTGGAAGTAGGTGGTCCTGCGCGGCCGGCCGGTGTCGGGATGGGGCTTGTCGTCCACGACGAGTCGCTCCACCACGGAGATGGTGCGCAGGCCGGTCTCCTCGACGACCTCGCGCAGGACGGCCTGCTCTGGTTCCTCCTCGGCGTGGACGCCGCCGGCGGGGACCTGGGTGCCGGCCTGGGGCATGCCGACGTGGTCGAAGACGAGGAGTTCGGGGCCGGAGCGATGCCTGATCACGTAGGCGGCGACACGGATTCTGGGTCGGGTCACCCGAGCATTGTGCGTCCGTCATGGCTCAACTGCTGGCTTCCCCCCGGTTGGATCAGAAAACGGACCGGGCCGGATGTCCATTCACCGGTCCAAGAGAAGAACTGCGTCGGCCTCCTGGCCGCCTCGCGCGGTTCCCGCCATCCGGCGCGGCACAGAAAGGCCCGCGTGCTCACTTCCCGTTCGCGATCGGGCTTTGCGGTCAGTGGGGGTCCAGTTGGGAGTCGGCGTTCCACGAAGGCCTTGGCGCCTTCCTTTGCGCCGGCGGATGAGCGCGCGGCTCTGCGTCAGCCCGGCGTGAGAACGCAGAACTCGTTGCCCTCCGGGTCGGCGAGGACCGTCCACGGAACGTCGCCCTGGCCCACGTCGGCGTCGGTGGCGCCGAGAGCCCGCAGCCGGGCCGCCTCCGCCGCCTGATCGTCGCCGGGGTACGGCCGGAGGTCGATATGGATGCGGTTCAGCACGGTCTTCACATCGGGCGTGCGGAGGAACTCGAGATACGGTCCGACGCCCGTTGCCGAGCGCATCACCGCATGGTCGTCGGTCACCTCGTGCAGGGTCCAGTCCAGCGCCTCGTCCCAGAACCGGGCCATGGCCCGCGGGTCCGCGCAGTCGACCACCACCGCGGCAATCGGTCCGGTATCCCGGTAGATCGGCCGAGGCTCCAGCACGCAGAACTCGTTGCCTTCCGGATCGGCGAGGACCGTCCACGGAACGTCGCCCTGGCCCACGTCCACGGGCGTCGCCCCGAGATCCTGGAGGCGCGCGACCAACTCCGCCTGGTGGGCCGCGGAGGTGGTGGCCAAGTCCACGTGCACGCGGTTCTTCACCGTCTTGGGGTCCGGGACGGCAAGGATGTCCATGCAGACGGCGACGGGGTCGGGATAGGTGAAGCCCTCAGGTTGGAGGTTGGTGACGCCGGGCCCTTCGCTGGAGATACTCCAGCCGAGCGCCTCCGCCCAGAACCGGCCGAGTGCGGAGTCGTCGTGAGCCTTGACCGCAATCTGCACGAGCCGCATTGCCATGGCGTTGATCCTATGTCCGGGCGGACAGGAGCATGTTCGGGGGGAGCCTTGCGGCCTCCACGTCGCCGGTCGGCGGAGGACGTGGTCCCGTCCCCGGTCAGGCTGTGGCCTTGCGGGTCACGATCACGACGTAACGGCATTCGCCGTCGCCTTCGTTGACGAACTCGCGCGCCTGGGGCCTGCCGAGTTCGAGCGTGTCACCCGCGGTGAGGACGTGCGTGGCCGTCCCTTCGACGAGGCTCAGCCTGCCGTCCAGCACCCAGACGAGCTGGGCGATGAACGCGTAGGACGCGGCCGGCATGGGCACCCGGGCACCGGCGGGCAGGACGATCTCGGTGACGTCGGCGGGAAATCCCGGCCTCGACATCTGCCGTCGCAGGTAGCCCGTGTCGGGGTCGGTCCAGTCAGGGGTGTCGGCCGCGCGACGCACCTGGCCGGGGGCGGCGCCGTCCGCCGATGACAGGAGCTCGGTCATGCTCAGCTCCAGGGCGGCGGAGAGCTTGCCGAGGAGGGCGGCGGTCGGGCTGCTCTGACCGCGCTCGATCTTGCTGATCATCGCTCGGGACACACCGGAGACGTCGGCGAGCCGAGCCAGTGACCAGCCGCGCCGCGCGCGCTCCGCCTTGACGCGCCGTCCGAGGACGTTCGGATCCTCCATCAAAGTGGACATGCCGTCACCTCGGCGTCGAGCCGCAGCTCCATGAAGACGCTGTTGGGGTCGTGCACGTAGTCGGCGAACGGTGCGCACGGGGTGAATCCGTGCCGCGCGTAGAGCCGCCGGGCCGGCGCGAAGAACTCCTGGCTTCCGGTCTCCAGCAGGACCCGCCGGTGACCGCGCTCGGCGGCGACGGTCAGCAGGTGCCGGAGCATGGCCGATCCGATCCCCGCCCCCCGCGCGGCTCGCGCCGTCCGCATGGACTTGAGCTCGACATCGCCGCCGCCGAGGTCCTTGAGCGCGCCGCATCCGCGCAGCTCCGGCCCGTCCCAGACGGACCAGAACGCGACCGCCGGGCCGCGCAGCCCCTTCAGGTCCAGCGCATGGATCGATTCGGGCGGCGAGGTCGCGTGCATGTCGGCCAGGTGCTCCTCCAGCAGCCGGTGCACCTCTGGCCGGGCCAGGTCGTCGAGCTCGAAGCGCAACATCATCCAGCCTCCACGTCACCCGCTCCAGACGACCGCGAAGCGGTCGGCGTCCAGCATAGTGGACATGTGGGGCGGTGCTCACCGAGGGCGCCGTGGGCCAGACCGAGACGCTGCGCAGGGACGTCCGGAGGCTCCCGATGTCGCCTGTGGCTGGGGCGAGGTGAGGGGTGAACGGTTTCAGGGGGTGTTCGGGGGATAGGGAGCGAACGTGTAGTCGTGTCTGGGGGAGGGCGTTATGAGCATGCCGCACAGAGCAGTCCACCGGCTGGAGAACGCGGAGGGCTTGGACAAGGTCGCCGAACCGGTCAGTTCCGCGGTCCAATGGGCGGTCCGGCCGCGCATCGTCCGCGATCTCCTCAGCGGGACCAAGCTGGGGCACCCGCTGCATCCGGCGCTCACCGACGCCGCGATCGGCGCGTGGAGCATGGCCGGGCTGCTGGACCTCGCCGGAGGATCCGAGGCCGAACCCGTCGCCGACCTGCTGACGGCGGCCGGAGTGGCCGCCGCCGTGCCCACCGCCCTCACCGGGTTGAACGACTGGTGCGACACGCTGGGGGCTGAGCGCAGGGTGGGGCTCGTCCACGCGGGCATCAACACAGCGGCGCTGGCGCTGTACGCGGCGTCCCTCTTCGCGCGCACCCGCAAGGCCAAGGCCCTGCGGTTCGCCGGCTTCACGGCGATGGGGGTCAGCGCCTACCTCGGCGGCCACCTGACCTTCACCAGGGGCCTCAACGTCAACCGCACCGCGTGGCAGCAGGGCCCGGACGACTGGACTCCGGTACTGGCGGCGTCCGAACTGGCCGAGGGCGAGCACCGCACGGCGGACGCGGACGGAGTGCGGATCCTGCTCTACCGGACGGCCACGAAGCTGCACGCCATCGCCGCCACCTGCACTCACATGGGCGGTCCGCTGGGCGAGGGGACGATCGAGAACGGCTGCGTCACCTGCCCGTGGCACGGCAGCACGTTCCGCCTCGACGACGGCGGCATCGAGCGCGGCCCGGCCAGCGCGCCGCAACCGTGCTACGAGGCGCGGATCCAGAACGGACGCATCGAAGTCCGGGTGCCCCCACCGGGAGCCCAGTCCGACATGGCCAACGAGGGCGCCCACCGAAGGACCCGCCACCTCCTCACCCGAACCCCAGCCTCATAGCGCCGCCCCCCAGGTCACGCGTGGCTCGTAGGGGCCCGTGGTAACCGCAGGAGCGGGGCGCCCGAGGGACGGCCGGGCGTCGTCTTGGCCGCGCTGGACCAGGCCCGGCCCCCTCGCACGCCGGTGGCGAAGCCTCGGTCATCGATCGCGGGCCGGTGGCTACTCGTCTGGTGAACGGCGGGCGAGGAAACCGGTGAGGGCGTCGTGGTTGCGTTGGAGGCCCTCGATACGTGCGTGGAGCGCCGCGATCTCTCGGTCCAGGAGATCGCGGATGTCCGCGCACCAGTCGAAATCCGGCTGGTCGCTGCGGGTGCAGGGGAGCACCTGACGGATCACCTCGGAGGAAAGGCCCGCGTCCAGCAGGACACGGATCTTCCGCACGGTGAGCACGGAGTCGTCGCCGTAGCGGCGGTAGCCGTTCGGGCCGCGCTCGGCCTGGAGCAGGCCCTGCTCCTCGTAGTACCGCAGAAGCCGCGGGCTGACCCCCGTACGCCGGGACAACTCCCCGATCAGCATGTCACCGCCCTGGATTGACCTTCTCACCAGTGTGAATGCCTAACGTCGACGTGCAAGCGATCGTTCCGCCCCGCTGGAGAGAAGCACCATGCCCACTCCTGTCGTCCAACGCAACGGCCACGCCGCGTCCATCGACGAGCTCGCGCCGCTCGCCTTCGCCGGCTATGCCCACTTCACCGCCATGCAGGTGCGCGGCGGCAAGGTTCGGGGCCTCGACCTTCATCTGCAACGGCTGGGGTCCGCCTCGATGGAGCTGTTCGGCAGGGCCTTGCCGGACGAGCGGGTGCGGTCCTGTCTGCGGGCGGCGCTGGAAGCGGGACCCGCGGACGTCTCGCTGACGGCCACCATGTACTCGTCGTCGGGGGAGTTCAGCGCGGATGGGGATCACGCGGAGCCCGACGTCCTGGTCCGGACGGGGCCGCCCGCGTCCGGTCCGGCGGGACCGCTGACGCTGGCGACGGTCGAGTACGACCGGTTCCTGCCCGCCCTGAAGCATGTCGGTGAGGTGGCCAAGACCTACCTCATGCGTCGGGCCGTCCAGGACGGCTTCGACGACGCCGCCTTCGTCGACCGCCGGGGGCGCCTCAGCGAGGCGACGATCTGGAACCTGGCCTTCTGGGACGGCGACGCCGTGGTGTGGCCCGACGCCGAGATGCTGGTCGGGACCACGATGGGCATCGTCCGCCGGCAACTGGACCGCCTCGGCGTCCCCCAGCGCGTCCGGCAGATCACCCCCGCCGACCTTCCCGACCTGGCCGGCGCCGTGGTCATGAACTCCTGGACCCCGGGAGTCGCGGTCCACCGGATCGGCCCGACCCCCGTGCCCGAAGCCCCCCGCTTCCTGGACCTGCTCCACCGGGCCTACGAGGCGGAACCCCTCACCGAGTTCTGAGCCGGCCACGTGTCATGGGCGCGGTGGTCGGATGTGGGCGGTCTGCTCGGTGCCGCCTCCCGGACCATTCCGCTGCGTGTCCGAAATGAGACCTTTGCCGTGCATCAAGCTTCATTTGCCGGGGACAAAACGGCCCGAATGAAACATAAGGCAGACCACCGAGGAGGACCCCCCATGCCGTGGCTGATGATCCTGGTGCTTCTGCTGGCGCTGATCCTGTTCGGCGTCGGCTTCACTCTCAAGATCCTGTGGGTCGTGGCGGCGATCGTCCTGATCCTGTGGCTGCTGGGCTTCGTGCTCCGCAGCGCCGGCCCGTCCGGCAAGCGCGGTCGCTGGTACCGCTGGTAAACCAGAGAACGGCGCCGCCCCGTCCATGTTCTGGACGGGGCGGCGCCGTTTCCATGACTGGTGATTCGCGCGATGTGGAGGACGGCGCGGGCGGCGCACACTGTGGCCCCCTGACATCGTGGAGGTCACCGTGCGTTTCTCCCTGCGGGTTCCCTGGCGGCGGGTCGCCGCCGCGGCGACGGGGGCGGGGCTTTTCGCCGCCCTGCTGTCCGCGTCGCCGCCCGCCCTGGCCGCGGCACCCGGCCCCGTGGTCACCGTCCCGCCGCCGGGCGGCCACGGCTTCCCGTTCCTGGCGGCGGCCGAGGATCTCGGGTCGTTCGGGTACACCGAGAGCGAGTACTTCATCGCCGGCACCGCCACCTCGTACGCCAAGTCCGGCTTGTGGACGTCGAACGGCCGGTGGGACGTCCGGGCGTCCGGGCAGGCCCCCTACAAGACCAGGCTCCTGGTGCGGCGCCCCTCCGATCCGGCGAAGTTCAACGGGACCGTCGTGGTCGAGTGGCTCAACGTCAGCGGACAGATGGAGCTGTCCCCGGACTACTGGTTCGCTCGGGACGAGCTGCTGCGCAAGGGGTACGCCTGGGTCGGCGTCTCGGCGCAGTCGGTCGGCGTCAACGGGGGGCTCGGGGAGATCCGGGGGCTCAAGGGGTGGGACCCGGCCCGGTACGGCGGCCTCGTCCACCCGGGAGACGCCTTCTCCTACGACATCTTCTCCCAGGCCGGGCAGGCGCTGCGCAGCCCGGACGGGCCCGACCCGCTCGGCGGGCTGGCGGTGAGGACGCTGCTGGCGGACGGGGAGTCGCAGTCCGCCGGGCTCATGACCACCTACGCCAACGCCGTCCAGCCGGTCGCGCGGGTCTACGACGGCTTCATGATCCACAGCAACGGCGCGGTCGGGGCCCCGATCAGCGGCGAACTGGCCGACACCCTGTGGATGCCGAACCCGTCCCGGATCCGGACGGACCTGACCGTGCCGACCTTCGTGGTGCTGACCGAGACCGACGTCCCGCTGGCGTCGGCCGCGCGGCAGCCGGACACCGACCGGGTCGTGCACTGGGAGCTGGCCGGCACCTCGCACGGCGACCAGTGGGCCTATGACCTGGGCGGCCCGACGCTGAAGAAGTCGGCGGGGTCGGCCGCGCCGGCGCCCGACTGCGCGGCCGGGTCGGCCCCGTTCAACGACGGGCCCGGGCACTACTCGATGAACGCGGCGCTGCGCCGTCTGGACGCGTGGGCGCGCGGCGGGGCGCGGCCGGCGAGCGGGGCGCCGCTCGACACGGTCCTGCGCGACCCGCGCACCGGGCTGGCGGCCGGGGGAGTCCGGTTGCCGGACGTCGCGGTGCCGACCCGGACCCTCACCGGGATGCGCGACACCGCGGGCAGCGGCGTCTTCTGCGGCCTGTACGGCGCCCGGGACCCGTGGAACGGCGGCGCCGATCCCTGGGACCGGCATGACGCGGGCGACCCGTCCGATCCGTCCCTTCCGTGGACGGCGGAGCCGGTGCTCAGCGCGCTGTACCCGACGCATGCCGACTATGTCGGCAAGGTCCGGGCGGCCGCGCAGGCGTCGGTGAGCGCAGGTCATCTGCTGCCCGAGGACGCGACGACGATCATCGCGGCCGCGGAGGCCTCCGGAGTCGGCGGCTGACACTCGCCCGACGGCACGGCCCCGTCCCGAGATCCGTTCGGGACGGGGCCGTTCGCACATCGGACGAGCCCGGTGGGGGAAGGGAGACGGTGGAGGTGGCCAATGCCGGAAAGGTACGGTCCACAGTTCGGTCCCGACCTCACGTTCCTGGGGGTGCCGCGCTGCACCTGGTCGGACCCGTCCACGTATGGGGACGCCGACGTGGTCATCATCGGGGCCCCGTTCGACGGCGGCACGTCCCACCGGCCGGGGACCCGGTTCGGGCCGCAGTACATCCGGCAGTCCTGCTACCTGCCCCACAACGGCTCGCGCCCGTCCCTGGCCCTGCGGGTGGACGGACTCCACGGTGACCTCACGGTCTACGACGCCGGCGACGTCGAGATGTACTCCGGGGACGCCGAGCGTTCCGTCCGATCACTGCAGGAGGCGGTGTACGCGGTCGCCCGTACCGGGACGATCCCCCTCATCCTGGGCGGCGACCACACGATCGCGTGGCCCGACGCCGCAGGGGTGGCCGACCACCTGGGCGCCGGACGGGTCTCGATGGTCCACTTCGACGCGCACGCCGACACGGGGAACGTGAACTTCGGTTCGCTGGTCGGGCACGGGCAGCCGATGCGGCGGCTGATCGAGTCCGGGGCGGTGCGCGGCGACCGGTTCCTGCAGCTGGGCCTGCGCGGGTACTGGCCCGGACCCGAGACGCTGGAATGGATGGCCGCGCAGGGCATGCGCTCCTACGAGATGTCCGAGATCGTCGCCCGCGGCCTGGACGAGTGCCTGACGGAGGCGTTCGAGATCGCCACCGACGGGTGCGACGGGGTGTTCCTGTCGGTCGACATCGACGTGTGCGATCCGGGGCATGCCCCCGGCACCGGCACGCCCGAGCCCGGCGGGCTGACCGGGCGAGAACTCCTGGACGCGGTCCGGCGCGTCACCTACGAGCTGCCGGTCGCCGGCGTCGACGTCGTGGAGGTCTCCCCGCCCTACGACCATGCCGACATCACCTCGGCCCTGGCCAACCGCGTCGTGCTGGAGGCGCTGGCGGGCATCGCCCGGCGCCGCCGCGACCAGCGCGACGGGACGGTGTGGGACCCCCGCCGCCCCCTGCTCGACGGACGCTAGCGCCGGGCGGGACGTCAGCGCCGGGCGAGGAGCCGCTCGTCGGGGGCCGCCCGGTAGGGGAGCCTGTAGTAGGCGAAGACCTCCGGTTCGGCCTCGGCGAACAGCTCGCCGTTGGTGTCGATCCCCGGAGCGCCCTTGACCTGTTTCTTGTCGTGCGCGACGCGGAGGTGGGCCGGGCCCAGCGTGCAACCGGCCAGCGGCACGAAGACCAGGCGCTGCCGGGTCGGCATGCCGACCCTGACCGTGGCGAACGAGGGCTGGTCGGTGAGCGTGTCGACGTAGACGGCCTCCAGCGGCCCGATCTTGCTCCCGGACGGGTCGATCACGTCCCGGCCGCGCCATTGACGGATGTCCTCGATCTCGAACATGTTCTGTCCAACCGTAGGTTCTCTGGTGTATTTACCCAGCTCACAGCAGATAAGCCGGGCCTCACGGGTGACGGAGGGCGTGGGTCTCCCCAGGCGCGGCGGTGGAGTCGTCGGTCAGCAGGGTGTACGGACCGCAGTGCGGCAGCGCGTCGTCGTGTTGCCGATGAACTGCAACGAGAGGTGGCGCAGCGCGAGATCCGATTCGGTTTTCATGCCTTTCCCCCTTGGGGCCGGTCATGCCCTCCGAAGGGGGCGCGAACCCCGCGGGCGCGGGCCGAGCGGAATCCGGAGGACCCTTGCGGAAAAGGCGCGGGAGGGGCGACCCTTGCTTCATAATTCGTGCATCACAAGTTGTGGCAAGGGAGCGATGGGTGAGCGAGACCGAGCAGGCTCCACCCGGAGTGGACACCACGGTCCCCACCCCCGCCCGGATGTACGACTACTACCTGGGTGGCACCGACAATTTCGAGGTCGACCGCGCGGCGGCGGAGAAGGTCCTGGTGAACATGCCGGAGGCCGGGGACACGGCCTGGGCGAACCGCGGCTTCCTCCAGCGCTCGGTGCGATGGCTCGCCCTGCGCGGGATCCGGCAGTTCATCGACATCGGCGCGGGCCTGCCGACGATGAACAACACGCACGACGCGGCCCAGGCGGTCGCCTCCGACGCGAGGGTCCTGTACGCCGACAACGATCCGATGGTGCGGGCCCACGCCGAGAAGCTGCTGGCGGGGTCCACGGGGACGGCGTTCATCACGGCCGACTTCCGCGACCCCGACGGGCTGCTCGGGCACGAGGTCACCGGCAAGATGGTCGACCTGACCAGGCCCGTCGCGCTGCTGGTCGTGGCGCTGGTCCACTTCATCCCGGACGAGGACGACCCGTGGGGCATCGTCCGGGAGTACATGGACCGGCTCGCGCCCGGCAGCTACCTGGTGCTGTCGGCCGGCACCGGCGACCGGCAGGCCGACCGGGCGGTCGGCACGCTCAGGGAGGTGTACGCCAAGTCCACCGCGAGCGTTCATCCGCGGTCGCGCACGGAGATCGAGCGTTTCTTCACCGGAATGGAGATCGTCCCGCCGTGGGAGGGGGCGGCGGCGAAGGTCTGCTACATCGGTGAATGGGGCGCGGAGGATCCGGAGGCGGCCGACAGTGACGGCTCGCGGTGGGCCTACTGCGCGGTGGCGAGGAGGGAAGGGTGAGGAAGCCGTCCGTCGAGGAACTGGGCCTCGACCCCGGCGTCCTGGAGTGGCGGCGCACGCAGACCGACGAGGGCGGCATCGAGGTCGCCTTCGCCGGCGAGTGGACCCTGCTGCGCACGACCGGGGAACTGATCTCGGTGTTCGACGAGAACGAGTGGGCCTGCTTCCTCGACGGGGTACGGAAGGGAGAGTTCGACCACGCCGCTTCCTGAACCGGCCAAATCTGTGATTCACAAATTCGGAAGGCGTATGCTGATGCCGGCCGTAGGTCGAGGGAGGTGGCGCCGGTGAGCGACGCTTACGGGGCCACCATCGCCAAGCGGGGGCTGGCACGCCGCTTGAAGGAGCTGCGCGTCGAGGCCGGATACACGGCCAACCAGGTCTGCGACCGGCTGAACTGGGGGCGGGGGAAGGTCGGCCGGTTCGAGGCCAACAACTGGGTGCGGCCCGAGCTCAGCGATATCCGCGACCTCGCGCGCATCTACGAGGGCAGCGATCTCGGCGAGCTGGAGGAACTGGCGGGCCGCGCCCGGCGGCGGGCCTGGTGGCGTGACTACCCCGAGGTGTTCGGCAACGAGTTCCCGGGCTTCGAGAGCGACGCGTCGAGCATCCGGGTGGTCATGCCGCTGGTCCTGCCGGGGCTCTTGCAGACCCTGCCGTACATGCAGGCGCTGCTGTCGGTCGGGACGAGGACGCCGGAGTGGCGGGAGCGCGCGATGCGGGCGCGGCTGCGGCGACAGCAGATCCTCGACCGCGGGGACGGGACGGCGCCGGAGCTGACCGCGGTCATCACCGAGGCGTCCCTGCTGTACGAGTGGGGCGATCCGGGCGATCGGCGCACCCAGTTCGCCCACCTGCTCGCCATGTCCGAGCGTCCGAACGTGGAGCTGAGACTGCTGCGCCTCGCCGACGGGATGCACCCGGGCATGTCCACGCTGGTCAACATCTTCCGGTTCCCCGGCGGCGAGCCGCCCATGGTCTTCCTGGAGAACGACGCGGACGTCCAGGAGATCGACATCCCCGACGACGTGGAGGCCTATGACGAGATCTTCGAGCAGATCCGCCAGGCGGCGCTCAGTCCCGCCGACACCGCGGAGCATCTGAGGAAAGTGATCTCAACTCTGGAGTAGCACCGACATGGACCTCTCCCAGGCACGGTGGGTCAAGGCGACCGCCAGCGCCAGCAGCAACGGGGGCTGTGTCGAGGTCGCCGATCTCGACACGGCCGCGGCGCTGCGCGACAGCAGGACACCGGAGGCCGGGGCGCACGTCGTCTCCCGGTCCGTGTTCGCCGCGTTCCTCGACGATGTGCGGGCGGGCCGGTACGACCGCTGAGACCGGGCCGCACGCGGATCCCCCAGGGCTGCACCCCTGGGGGATCTTTCATGTGCGTTGCCCTCTCTCAGGCGCCGACCACGCTACAGCGCGCGGGGTGGCGCGTCCCGGTACCGCCGGTACGCGCAGGGGACGCGAGAGTGAAGCGTGGTATAGGGACATTTGGGCGTCTGAGTGAACGTCTCACTCGTAGATGCAACTTTCTTTTCATGACGCGGGCCGGGCGGCGGAAGGTGTGCGACGCTAGATCTGTGATTCACACATAGCGACTCGCGAAGAAAAAGGCACATGTCGCGATTGTCTGAATGCGATCTCTCCGCAACCCCGAGGGTGGGCGCCATGACGAAGACCGCGACGATGTGCGAGATCCCCTGGAGGCTGGAGGACGGCGGCTGCGCGGCGCTGCCCCTGCCCGCGGACGACTCCATCGCCCGTGTCGCCCGCTCCCATGTCACGGCCCTGCTCCCGGCGCTCGGCCTGTCCGTCCAGGACGTCCACGACATCAAGCTCATGGTCAGCGAGCTCGCCACGAACGTCCTGCAACACGCGCCGTCCGCCGACGGCCCTTCGGGCGCCGAACTCTGGGTCTACCAGCGCGGCGACGGCCATGGCCGCGACGAACTGGTCGTCAAGGCCTTCGACACGCGCAGGGACTGGTGTCCCCGCGGCACCGCCCCCGGCCGGTCCGACCACGGCCGCGGCCTGACGATCGTCGAGCTCCTGACGCAGGGCCGTTGGGGCCACCACCCGTCCCGGTCGCGGCTGCGGACGCCGGCGGCCCGCGGCAAGGCGACCTGGTTCGCCCTGCCGCTCCCGCACACCGTCCGCCGCCGCCACGTGTGGAGGGTCGAGGGCCCCTACGCGACCAAGGACCTCCAGGCCATGCTCGTCCAGCGGGGCCTCGGCCACTTCGAGGCCGAGGAGGGCACGGGCGGGACCGCCCTCACCGACGGCCGCGGCCTGACCGTCTGGTGCGAGGCGGCCAGGTTCCGCTGGCGCACCGGTTCCGGAGAGTCGGGCGGCCTCCCGATCACCGACATCACCGAAGCCTGCGAGCGGATCGTCGAACTCTGCGAGTCCTCACCCGCCTGACGCCCGGCGCCGGTCGCCTGCCGCGAGAGGCCGCCCTCGGCTCACTCGTCCGCCACCGGTGATCCGGCCTCCCGCCCGCGGCGCGCCGGCAGCCGGCGCAGGCCCACGAAGATCAGCAGGCCGCCGGCCGCCAGCAGCAGCACATTCATGATCCACTCGTGGGACGCGTCCCGCAGGTACACGGTCCCCGAGCGGCCGACGTCCCGGGCGCGGGCGCCGCCCCCCTCGCGCAGGCCCTTGCCGCTGCCGTACAGGGCCACGGTGGGACGTTCCACCGAGCCGTCGTCGGAGCGGAAGGCCCCGCGCAGCGTGCACGCCTCATGACCGGGATGCCGGATGCAGCTCCGCTCGCGCGCGGTGAAGACGCCGGGCGTTCCCTTCCCGGTCTGCGACGCGCGCAGCACGGGCCCGGCGTTGGGGATCACCAGGAGCATCAGACCCAGCCCGAACACCGCCATGAGCACTCCGAACGGCGAGACGCCCCGCGGGCGCCGGGGCGGCGCGGTCCGCGGCCTTTCGAGCGTCACCGGCCGTCACGCCGCTTCGGGGACGGGCCTGCGCCGGAGCGGTGCGGCGCACGAGCAGCGCATGGCTTCGCGCTCGGCCGCGTTCGGCCTGTTGTGCAGGTACATCGCCACCACCATGGGGATGGTGACGAGCGTGTTGTAGAACAGGTGCAGCTCCACGCGCGGCACCAGCAGCTGGATGATGCTCGTGGGCGCGGGACGTCCCGCGATGTTGGAGTCGGACATCGCCTGCACCAGCAGCAGCAGGTGCTCGAAGTGGTGCCAGACCTGGATGCCGAGGGAGACCGCCCACCAGGTGCGGGCCCGTCCGGTGAACCCGGGCAGCAGCAGGAAGAGCCCGATCAGCATGATCAGCGCGTAGCCGTAGTGCATCCACTCCGAGGTGACCAGCCACGGGAACGGCACGCCCAGCACTCCGCGCGCCTCGGGGACCGGCCAGCCGAGCACCCAGATCTGGATGGCCTGGACGATGTGCTCGGCCCAGTGGGCGATGACGATGAATGCGTAGATGTTCAGGGCCGCGCGGTGGTGACGCGTGTTGAGCAAATGCACCACCGACCGCAGCCCGCCGCGTTCTTCCAGTACGTTCGCCACCGGCGATCACCTTCCATGAGATGACGGAGACCTTCCTCATCTCAACACGTATCGCAGATGGGCGCGTCTTTCGAAATGCTCTTATGGGCGGCCACAGGTGGACGGCGTCGCCGGTCCCGCCGGTCCCGCCGCGACTCGACTTGTGCCATTCGATCCGGGATACTGCCGTGGCGCGGTTTAAGGCACATCCGAAAAAGGTCCCGCCAGCGGGACCTTTTCTGGGCGACGACGCGAGTCGGTGCAGGTCGCGGGCTACGTCCTTGATCCGGGCGGCCGGGTGCCGAAAATCCCTCACCAATGGTGCGAACTGTCGAGCGGGCGGGCCCCCGCGGTCACGAACACGATGGCTGGGGGAGCCGTGCGATCTCGGCACCGTCGAACTGTTCTCCAGTACCGCTGTGGCTTGACTTGCGCCATGAGTTCGTGAATATTGCTCCGGTACGGCTTATGGCGGGCCGAACGAGAACCGCCATGGCGGCCGAATGGTAACGGCGCATCAGGGTGCGTCGTAGGTTCCGCGCCTGATATCGGCGGCGAGCCGGCGGAAGTCGTCCGCCGAGAGCCTGAACCGGAAGCCGGCCGGGTTCTTGCTGTCGCGGATCACGATATCGCCGGACAGTCGGCCGACCTCGACACAGTTGGACTGCCCGCTGGTGCCGCTGCGGCTCGACCTGCGCCAAGAGGTCATGCCCATCGCTCCGATTCGGCTTCCAGAAGGAGCCTGGAAGGGCCGATCGGAGTGGCGATGTCACTGATCGAGTCGTACTTCACGACCACTTCCTGGACGGCGAGCGGATCCATCAGGAACCGCCCCCGCGTCGTCGCCTCGTCATAGGCGAGATCGCGGTCGTCCACCGTGAGGACCGTGATCGGTCCGTCGAGGCCCGGGTGGGCTCCCGCCTGGTTCTCGACCACGCGGATGCTGACCTGCGGCAGCTCGCCGAGCGCCAGGAGGTGGGTGATCTGGTCGCGCATGATCTCGCGCGAGCCGACCAGTTGCGCCAGGGCGGCCCAGCTCACGAACGCGGTCATCCGGGGAGGCGTCTCCCTGTCGAAGACGGCGGACCTGCGTGCCATCCGTCGTTCCAGGTCGGCGTCCAGGTCGTTCGCCGGCCCGGCCGTGAGCGCCGCCCTGGCGTAGTCCGGGGTCTGGAGCAGGCCGGGGATCACCGTGGGCTCCCACATGCGGATCCGGGACGCGCGCCGCTCGAACCCGGCGAGGGACGAGAGCCAGTCGCCCTCGTCCGCCGCGCCGGCGAAGCCGACCAGGTCCGTGAACATCCCACCGGTGTTCCAGAGGCGGTCGACGGTCTCGGCGTGGGACGGCTTCAGGTGAAGCGTCGCGGACTCGTACCGGGAGACGGTCGAGCGGTCGCAGTCGAGGACGTCGCCGAGGGCCTGCCCCGACATGCCGTTCGCCTCGCGGTGGCGGCGCAGATGAACCGCGATGAAATGCCACATCGAGCGTGACGGGTCCAGTGAGTCCCGGGCGTGCATGGCCCCTCCGGTTTGTCGCGATCCATTCCGGAACGTAGCGAACCTATCGCGGAGAGTGCGGGTTGCGGGCCGCATCAGCGGAAACGTCCGAAGTGGCCGCGCCGACGCCGCCGCCCAGGGCGCCCGGGAGCCGGACGCCGGGTGTGGTCGTCGCGCCGGGGGCGGGCGATCATGGAGATGGGTCCAGGGGAGGGGGCGGCGTGGGTCGGGCTTATGTGGTGACCGGTGGCGGGCGCGGCGTCGGGCGGGCGATCGTGGAGCGGCTGGCGGCGGACGGCGGGCATGTCGTCGTCATCGAGGTGGACGCGGCGGCGGTCGACTGGGCTCGGGAGCGGGCGGACGTGACGGCGGTCGTGGGGAGCGCGGCGGACGAGAAGGTCGCGGAGCGGGCCGCGGACGCGGCGCAGGACGCGGGGACGCTCGCCGGGTGGGTCAACAACGCGGCGGTGTTCCGGGACGTCGTCGATCCGTCCCCGCAGGAGCTGCTCCGACTCGTGGCGCTGAACTTCGACCCGGCGGTGGTGGGGTCGGTGACCGCCGTCCGGCGCTTTCTGGACGCGGGGGCGGGCGGCGCCATCGTCAACGTGTCGTCGCATCAGGCGCAGCGGCCGGTGCGCGGTTCGCTGCCCTATGCCACGGCGAAGGCGGCGGTGGAGGGGCTGAGCCGCGCACTGGCCGTCGACTACGGGCCGCACGGTATCCGGACGAACGTCGTCGCGCTCGGGTCGATCACCACCGCGCGGTACGAGGACTTCCTCCGGCGGCAGGAGCCCGGGGAGGCCGCGCGCATCGAGAACGAGATGCGCCTGCTCCACCCGGTCGGGCGGGTCGGGCGGCCGGACGAGGTGGCCGCCGCCGTCGCGTATCTGCTCTCGGACGAGGCGAGCTTCGTCAACGGCGCCGTGGTCCCCGTGGACGGCGGGCGGCACGCGGTCGGCCGCGATCCCGAGGAGGTCTGAGAACCCCGTGTTTCCCCGGACTACCTGGGACAACGCGGTAAGTGGGACGCGCGGTCGGGGCCTGCGGTTGGCCTCCGGCCCGGACACGGCCATAACCCCCCACGGGTCGGCGAATACCGGTACATCTAGGGATTCGTCGATCGAAGGGGTGCCCAGGGGTGAGGAAGCTTCTCGTTACGGGGGCCGCCGCCGTCGCGGTGGCGGGCGGGGTGCTGGTGGCGACGCCGGCGGAGGCCGCGAGCGCCGTTCAGATCTACCGGGTGTACTACGACTCGCCCGGGAGCGACAAGGGGTCGAACGCGTCGCTGAACGGCGAATGGGTGCAGCTGTTCAACACGTCGAAGTCGTCCAGGAGCTTGAAGGGGGTCAAGGTCCGCGACAAGACCGGGTACACGTACACCTTCGGTTCCTTCACCTTGAAGGGCCGCAAGTCGGTTTACCTTCACACCGGCAGGGGCTCCAACAGCGCGGCGCACCGCTACTGGGGCCGGAAGTGGTACGTGTGGAACAACACCGGTGACACCGCGTACCTCCTGTACGCCGATGGCCGGGTGGCGGACAAGTGCTCGTGGGGTCGGACGGGTTCCTCGAAGTACTGCTGAACGGGTCCGCGTCGCCCTGAGCGCGAGCCACCGGTCCTCCCGGGCCGGTGGCTCGCCGCCGTTCCCAGGCCGCTCGGGGCACAGGCCCCGGCTGCGGAAAGTCGCCGCACCGGCGATGACTTCTTCGCGCCGGCCGTGTCCGTACTGGTGACCAGGGTGCGGCAGGGGATGCCGAGGACGCTCGCGCATGACCCGGCCGCCGGCACCGAGTGGACGGCGAGGCCCAAATGATCATCATTGCGGGAAGGCTGTACGTGGACGCCGAGGCCCGGGACGCCTATCTGGCCGGCTGCCGGAAGGTCGTCGAAACGGCGCGGTCCGCGCCGGGCTGCCTCGATTTCGCGCTGTCCGCCGACATGCTGGAACCGGACCGGATCAACGTGTACGAGCGCTGGGAGTCCGGCGAGGACGTCGAACGCTTCCGCGGCGACGGCCCCGGGCCCGAGCAGGCGGCGCGCATCCGCGACGCCGAGGTGCTGAGGTACGTGATCTCTGCCGTCGAGGCCCCGTGAGCGGGTCCGGCGATTCCCGTCAGGCGGCGTCAGCCGCCGGGGCGGGAGAGGTGGCGGGGGTTCGCGACCGTCAGTTTGTCGGTCACCGAGGCTCGGACCGCGGCCACGACCTCGTCCATCCGGTCGTCGAGGGCACCCGTGCGGACGGCCTCCGCCAGATCGGCGTCGGTCGCGCATCCCAGGGGCTTCAGCCGGTTCTGGTGGGCGATTCCGTGGGCGTCGCCTAGAAGGAGTTCCCTGCGGGCCATACGGAGGGCGGACGCGGCGACGCGGGCATGGAAGCGGAGGCGGTCGTCGGGCTGTTCGGCCTCCGCGAGGAACGCACCCACGGCGTCGATGAGAGCGTGCGCGTCCGGCCGGTCGTGCGGGGCGTTGTCCGGCGTGACCGCACCTTCCAGCGGATCCCGCACGGTCGCCGGCTCCGTCAATCCCAGGGCCAGGAGCAGATCGTGTTCCTGCTCGCAGACCTTCCGGCCCAGGACGGCGTACTCGATCGAAGGGTCGGAACCGCTGAGGAAACGCTCGGCCTGGTGGCGGCACAGGATCGTCCAGCGGAGGGTGCCGTAGACCTCCCACCAGTGCAGCTCTTCGAGCGTGGGCGGCGTGCCCCCGGCGGCGGCATAGCCGGCGAGGAGGTCCTCACGCGTACCGAAGCCGCCGACGGGGTGCGGGGAGCCGAACCGCCACGCCTTCACGCAGAGCCAGCCGAGGTCTTCGGCCGGGTCGCCGAGGTGGGTGAGCTCCCAGTCCAGGACGCCGGTCACGCCGCCGGGGGAGATCATCAGGTTGCCGTTGCGGAAGTCGCCGTGGACGACCGTCCGGGCGCCGGGCGCCGGGCGATGCCCGTCCAGCCAGCGCAGCGCCAGTTCCACGGCCGGACGGGCCTCGAACGCCGCGTAGTGCTCGGTGAGCGCGGCCAGGGCGTCGTCGCCGGGCAGCCCCGGGACGGGCGACATCGTGTGCAGCCGGGCCAGGATGCCGCCCAGCTCACGCGCCAGGCCAGGACGGACGCCCGCGAAGCGCTCGTCGCGCAGCAGCCGCCGCGGGATCGTCTCCCCGGACAGCCTTTCCATGATCATGTAGGGGGCGCCGTCCAGGTCGTCGCCGTGATCGGCCAGACCCGGGACCGGGACGCCGGCCGCCGCGGCGGAGGCGAGCAGGCCGGCCTCGCGGCCCATCGCGGTGGGATCGAGGGAGCCGGGCGGGTCGCGGCGCAGGACGAGCGGACGGCCGTCCGCGTCGAAGGACCAGGTCTCCCGGCTGGCGCCGCCGGACAGCCGGCGCAGCCCGGTGACCCGGGCGCCGAGCCGGTCCGCCAGCGAGGCGGCGAGGTCGCGGGTCGGTTCCATGGCTCTCCTAGTCGGGAAGGCCGAGGGCGCGGACGCTGAGGGTGTCCAGGGTCTCCAGGAGGCGTTCGGCGCCCTGCGGATCGCTGCCCTGGACGATCCACAGGTACAGGGAGTGGTCGACCATCGTGGCGAGGGCGCCCGCCGCCGTCTCCGCGTCGAGGTCGGACGGGACGAGCCCCTCCCGCTGCCAGCGCGCGATCACCCGCGCGGACCGTCCCACCGAGGAGGCCCGATGCTTGCGCCGCAGCTCCTGGAACTCCTCGTTGAACGTGGCGACCTGCTCGATGATCGCCATCATTCGGGCGTTGCGCAGGTAGGCCTCGTAGTAGGCGCGGTTGGCGCGGCGGACGCGGTCGGCGGGGCCCGGCCCCGCGGACGGCACCAGCGCGTGGTCGGTCATCTCCTCGAACAGCCGGTCGGCGACCTCCAGGAACACCGCTTCCTTGGTGGGGAAGTAGGTGTAGAAGGAGCCGTAGGCGACGCCCGCGTGCCGGGTGATGTGCGCGACCCGGGTCTCCAGGAAGCCGCGCTCCTCGAAGACCTCGCGTGCGGCGGCGAGCAGGCGCTCCCTGGTCCGGGCGCCGCGCTCGGTGAGCGGCCGGCCGCCGGGATCGTCGCCGCTGCGCATCGCCGTGGTTCCTCCCGCCGGGGGTTGACAACCCGGGAACGATATTCGAGCATCAGGCAAGTTGATATGACTGTCAAGTCAACTTCCGTGGCGCACTCCCGCCGCAAGGAGGTTCCATGAACACCGAGTTCGAACTCGGCGGCATCAACCATCTGGCGCTGGTGTCGTCGGACATGAGACGCACGGTCGACTTCTACTCCGGCGTCCTCGGCATGCCCCTGATCAAGACCATCGACCTGCCGGGCGGCATGGGGCAGCACTTCTTCTTCGACTGCGGCGGCGGCGACTGCGTGGCGTTCTTCTGGTTCCCGGACGCGCCGGACGGCGTCCCCGGGGTCTCCGCTCCCAAGGGGCGGCCCGAGCAGGGCGAACTGCTCAGCGCCGTCGGATCGATGAACCACGTCGCGTTCCACGTCCCGACCGACAAGTTCGACGAGTACCGGCGGCGGCTCAAGGACAAGGGCGTCACCGTAAGCCCCGTCCTCAACCACGACGACAGCCCGCTGGGCGTCTCCGGCGAGGTGCACGACGGCGTCTTCGTCCGGTCGTTCTACTTCCAGGACCCGGACGGGATCCTCCTCGAATTCGCCTGCTGGACGCGCACGTTCGAGGCGTCCGACGTCTCCCACGAACCGAAGACCGCCGCCGACCGGACCGCCGGGAAGGACAGGCATGCCGCGACTGCGTGAGGTCCCCCGCGCCGAAGTCACCGACGAGCAGATCCTCTTCTTCTACGACCACCTGTTCGCGCCCGACCGCGACCCGGCCGTCGACCACGGCACCGCGACCGGCTCGCCGGGCGACTGGTGGACGGTGTTCGCCCAGTCCCCGGACGTGTTCCGGCACGCCGTCCGAGGCTTCGCCCTGTACCGGGGCGCCGACCTCGACCCCGTCCTGCGCGAGCTCGGCCAGTGCCGGGCCGGGTGGGCGCGCGGCAGCCAGTTCGTCTTCTCCCAGCACTGCAAGCAGATGCGGGCCCTCGGCATGCCCGAAGAGAAGATCGAGTCCATCCCGCACTGGCAGACGGCCGACTGCTACGCGCCCCTCGAACGCGCCGTCCTCGCCTACACCGACTGCCTCGTCCTGGACGGCGGCCGCGTCCCCGACGCCGTCTTCGAGGTGCTGCGGAAGCACCTCCCCGACAAGGAGATCCTCCAGCTCACCTACATCACCTGCATGTACGACATGCACGCGACGATGTCCCGGGCCCTGCGGCTGGAGTTCGACGACCGTCCCGAACCGATCGTCGAGGTCGCGGCGCCCGAGGGGTACGGCGATCGCGACATCTCCGCCGACCTCACCGGGGAGGGCTGATGCTGTTCCCCGTGCCCGATCGTGTCCGGGACGTCCGCGACGCCGTCCACGCCTTCATGACCGAACGCGTCGAACCGGCCGAGCCCGCCCTGAACGCGGGCGACCGCGAGAAACTGCTGAAACTGCGCCAGGAGGCGAAGGACGAGGGACTCTGGGCACTCGGCCACCCCGCCGAACTGGGCGGCGGCGGCATGCCGTTCCTCGACTACGTCTACATCAACGAGGTGCAGGGACGCAGCGAGTGGGGGCAGCTCGCCCTCGGCACGTTCACCCTCCAGGACTCGCTCATGCTGCACAAGTACGCGAGCCCCCGGTGGCGCGACCGCTACCTCGCCCCGATGGTCGCCGGCGAGGTCTCCCCCAGCTTCGCGATGACCGAGCCCGCCTACGCCGGCTCCGACCCCACCCAGCTCCAGACGAAGGCCGTCCTGGACGGCGACCACTGGGTCATCAGCGGCCGGAAGTGGTTCACCACCGGCGCCGGCGAGGCCGCCTACACCACGGTCATGTGCCGGACGGAGCCCGAGGGCGCGTCCCCGCACCGCTCGTTCAGCATGATCATCGTCCCGACGGACACGCCCGGCTACGAGATCGTCCGGGAGACGCCCGTCCTCGGCCTGAACGGCGGCCACTACGAGGTCGCCTACAACGACGTCCGGGTCCCCGCGGACAACCTCCTCGGACCGCGCGGCCACGGCTTCGTCATCGCGCAGGAGCGCCTCGGGCCCGGCCGCATCTTCCACTGCATGCGCTGGCTGGGCCAGGCCCAGCGCGCCTTCGAGCTGATGTGCGCACGCCTGGGCTCCCGCGTCGCGTTCGGCGAGCCCCTCTCGGCGAAGCAGCTGATGCAGCAGCACGTCTTCGACTCCTACACCGAGATCCAGGCCGCCCGCATGCTCACCCTCCAGGCCGCCGAGCAGATCGACGCGGGCGACCAGGCCCGCATCGAGATCGGCGCCATCAAGGTCGTCGGCGCCCGCATGCTGCACAACGTCATCGACCGCGCCATCCAGACCCACGGCGCCGCCGGCCTCACCGACGACACCCCCCTCTCCCGCATGTACCGCCACGCCCGCGAGGCCCGCATCTACGACGGCCCGGACGAAGTCCACATCCAGAGCACCGCCAAACGCATCCTCAAACAATTCGGCTAGGAAGAACCGGCCTCACCCGCCCACGTCCGGTCGCCCGATCGGGCGGGTCCAGGCCGTCCCGGCGATCAGGTGGCCGTCAGTTCGGCGAGGTCGGCGAGGACTTCGGAGGCGGTGATCGCGTCCAGTTCGGAGAACCGCAGGGGCCGGGGCCCGGCCCGCCGACCGAGGTCGGCGTCCTGGTCGAGCCGGACGCGGTCGATTCGCTGTTCGGGCCAGTGGCCGATGTCACCGACGACGATGCCCGGATCGACGCTGATGACGAGGGCTCGGCCGCCGGGCAGTTCCCGGAGAACGCTGACCTGGATGCCGTTGTCCTCGGCGCTGCCCCGCCGCCATCCGCGCCTCTCCATGCCGACCAGCCTGCCGACCGGCACCGTGACGTCGTGGAAGCGTCCCAGTTCGGTGCCCGCGCGCTCCTCCTCGGTCAGCGCGTACGTGGGACGGCCCAGTTGCGGGAAGGGCTGGTTGATCTCGTAGGCGTCGAACACCTCGGCCCACGCCTCCAGGTCGCGGGACAGGTGGAGCGGGTGGGCCACCCCCACCCGGGCCGTCTCGGCCAGAGTCAGTTCGTCGTCGTGGAGGTCGGCGAACGACCTGTCCTCGGCGAGGCGGAACGCGCGGCCCTCCTCAGTGATCCACACCAGCCGCCGGGCGATGTGGCGCACCAGTGGATGATCGACGATGAGGGTCCGGAACTCCTGGACGCTCCACCGGTGCTGCACGATCATGGCTCGCTCGAAGCGCCGGAGCCGCTCGTCCGCCACGGTCCGGACGTCCTTCTTCAGGGCGGCGAACCGCTGGTGGGCGGCCGGGGCCAGCTCCTGGTGGTCGCGGACGCCCGGCTTGGGCAGGGCGGCGCGACGCTGACCGGTGTCGTCGACGACGTACGGCCGGAGCCGCTCGTCGAAGCCCGCGGTGAAGCCGCGCGGGCCGTAGTCGAGGAACATCTCGCCCCGCTCGTCCAGCCCGAAGTCGGGAACGAGCCGGTCGCCGAGCTGATCGGGGCTCAACCCGAGATCCTCGGCCAGGACGTCGATCCGCTCCTGCGCCTTCCCTCTGAGGCCCTTGTACCTGACCTTGGTGGCCGTGTCGTGGAGGTGCATCAGTGCCACGTCGCCGCCGATCGCGAGCAGGACGTCCAGGCCCTTGACCGCCTTGCTGTGGCCGCCGTCGCCCGGCCAGGCCTGGATCACCGGCGTGAACCTGCGCACCGTCTCGTCGTCGCCGAACAGCCCCAGGGCCGTCAGCACCCAGGAGCAGTCATCTGCGGCGTAACTCTGCTCGCGCAGGCCCGACAACTCGAACAGCCGCCAGGCCAGTGCGGCGAGGGAGGCGGGGGTGCAGATCTCCCTGACGACGTCGATGCCCGCGTACGGCTTGTCCGGCTTGGAGATGGAGAGCATGGTGACGATGTGGTCGACCGCGTGGGCGGGAAGAGCCCGGCCGTTCTCCCGAAGGAGCACTTGGGGGAGGAGGTAGGGGTCCTGCCAGACCGGCCGCCGCGGCATCTCCGCCGGAAGGTCGTCCAAGGGGTCTGCGGCGAGCAGCGCCTTGGCGGCCTTCGCGGCCTTGGCGCCGTACTCACCGGCCACTTCGAGGATTCCTTCGTCGCCTTCGGCCCCGGCGATGCGCCGAAGAGCCGCCTCCGCCTTGAAACGCTGCGGGCCGGTCTTTCCCAGCGCGGCGGGAATGAGGGCACGGATCTCCGCCCGCCCCTCCGACTCCGGCTTCCTGGCGGTCAGCGGTTCGAGGCCCCTGACGGCCACCCGCTTGAACTGGGGACGCTCCCGTGTCCACGGTGGCTCGACCAGCAGCCTCGGCAGGGACTCCGCCGCGGCCTCCGGCGCCCAGCGGGCGGCCGACTCGTCGATCGACTCGACGACTGCGCGGGCCGGCGCGGACAGCCGCGGCAGAACAGCGGCGACGAGGTCGGGGCCGGCCGCCACATGGTCGCGTAGCAGCCGGACGGCGTAGGAGGAGATCGGCGACGGCCCCGACGCGGCCGCCTCGCCGAGCAGCCGCAGCGCCCGCCGGGGAAAGTGGCGCGCCGTCTCGATCACGGCCTTGTGCGCGTGCGGCCGGTCGAGGCGGTCCACCAGAAGCCGGAATGCCTCGTCCGTGGCCAGCACACCGAGTGCCCGCAGCAACTCGTAGGGGTCGCGGCCGGTCTCGGTCTCCTCCTCGGCGACGGTGGCCAGCGTCGGGGCCAGCGCGGGACCGACGCCCTCGACGGCCGTGGGGAGCACGCCCGGTCTGCCGTTGAGCCAGTACCACCCGCTCTCCCCGGTGAGCAGTGTGGCGAGATGGTCGGCCGACCCCATCGTGCGCAGCACCATCATCCAGGTATGCGGCTGCAACCGGGGCAGGGAGGCGCAGAGTTCGTCGACCCACGCGGTCTGCGTCGGCACCAGGTACGCGGCGGCCAGGCGCCGCATGCCGTCACGGCGGCGCTCGCCCAGCGCGTCGACCGCCTGCCGGTACTCCGACTCGTCGGCGGCCGCGAGAAAGCCGCGAACCCGAGCCGCGACCAGTTCGAGGCAATCCAGACCGCGGTTGTAACCGGGGTCCTGCTCGTCCAGACGGCGGAGCCTGAAATGGCGCCCGTCCTCCCGCTCCTCCCAGGCGTAGCCGTCGACGAAGACGCCGCTGAGTTCGACCGTGGCCGTGGCGGCGAACACCAGGCCGTGCTCGGCGATCCACGCGTCCGCGAAGGTGGCGAACGGCTCCTCGCCGTAGGCGTAGTCGTCCCTGAACGGCCACTCCGCGGCGAGGCCGGCCGCGATCACGGCGGCGCCCTGAGGGTTCGCCTCGCCCCGCAGGTGCGCGCGGGCGGGCCCGACCAGGTCTCCGAGGCTCTGCGGGTCGTCGAGCAGGTGGTCGATCTCGTCGCGCGTCTCCTTCACCCACTGCTGGACGGCGTAGACGGCGCCGGTGTCGAGTTCGAGCGAAGGTCCGTGCGTCCCACCGCGACGTGGATGGAGTGCGGCACGCCAATCATCAGGAATGACGAGAAGATTCTCGTTCTGGGGCATGCGGGGCAGAATAGTGTCGTCGCCCGACAGAATCAGGGAAGCGCGGAACGGAATTCGCGCACATGAACCCCATCACGCCGACCGCGACCTCGACGCGGGCGGATCGACCGCCCCCGCGCGCATCCGGCTCTCAGGGCTGGAGGAGGAAGAGTTTTCGGTCGACGCGGTCGAGGGCGCCGCCGCGGCCGAAGACCAGGCCGGTGGCGAAGTCGACGAGGCGTTTGGCGTCGCCGTCCGGAAGGTCCGTCAGGTCCATGAGCACGGGCACGCCCTTGCGGAAGAAGTGCCCGACGTACAGGACCTCGTTGTAGTTCTGGGGACGCAGCGACTTGACCACGGCCCCAGTCTGCCCGGCGCCTCCGCAGGGTCAAGTGACCCACGCCACAGGCAAGAAATCTCTCCCGATTGTCGATCCGCCCGTCCGCCGAGCGACGCGTTCGTGACGAGAGGGGATCGACATGGGTAAGCACGCGAATGTTCAGCAGTACGTGGCGGACGTGCCGCAGGGGCTGCGGGACGTCCTGGAGAAGGCGCTCGCGGTGGTCGGCGAGGCGATGCCCGAGATCGAGCCCGCGCTGTGGCACGGCCAGCCGACCTGGAGCCTCGGGGACAAGCCGGGACAGAAGCCGGTCTGCTTCCTCAAGGCGTACTCCAAGCATGTGACGTTCGGCTTCTGGAAGGGCCAGTTGATCGAGGGCGGCTCCGTCCGCCTGGAGTCCATGTCCAGGCAGATGGCCGGTGTGAAGCTGCGCGACCTGGACGACGTCGACGCCGACCTGTTCACCGGATGGGTGGAGCAGGCACGCGCCCTGGAAAAGTAGTCAAGGATGCTTGACGTCAAGACCACTTGACGAACACACTCGCATCATGGTCACTCCAGATGGGATCGAGCGAGACGTCACGCTGACGACTGCGGCGGCCCGGTACGACGAGTTGTGGGTCCGGGACGCCGTAGGGGAACCGCCGCTCCGGCGCGAGGAGGTCCTCGAACTCCTCGCGCTGGGGGAGGTGATCGCGAGGAAGGCGGTCTACGGACGGCAACTCGCCGTCCGCTCGGCCCGCCGCGCGGGCGCCTCCTGGGCCCAGATCGGGGGCGCGATGGGCGTCAGCAAGCAGGCCGCCTGGGAAGCGCACGGCAAGTGGATAGACGACCAGGCCGAACAGAACCGTCGCAGCGACTACCAGGGCCTGGACGAGAACCAGGCCGCGGCCGCCCGCCACCTGGCAGGCGACGTGGACGAGTAAGCCCCGTGAGGAGGGGCGCACCCTCCACGGTGATGTTTCCACCCCGGTGACCGGGCCCGCGACACCCATGCGCCGGCCGGAGGAGAGCGCTGCAATAAGCACAAAAAAGTTTCTCTCGGTTAGCGCTGGGAAATCTGTGTGCTAGAGGGAACGGAGGCGATTGGCATGGAGGTCGTTCTTGAAATGACCCTGCCGAGGAACGCAGAGAGCGCTCCGCTGGTGCGGCACACGCTCGACGCCTCTCTCCGCGGGCTCGGAGTGGGTTCCGAGATCCGTGCCGATATCGCGCTCGCCCTGGGCGAGGCGTGCGCGAACGTCATTCAGCATGCCGCGGCCGGAATGGAGTACGAGGTCCGGGCGCGGATGGACGGCGCGCGGTGCGTCGTGGACGTCATCGACGGGGGCACGGTGGACGGGGCGGACGGGGCCGCGGCGTGGGAGCGCGTGGAGGCGCCGCCGCTGGCCGAGCACGGGCGGGGGCTTCGGTTGATGCGGGCTTTCACGGAGGGGGTTCAGATCGCCGGGCGCGCTCACCGGAACGGGTCGATCGTGCACTTCGAGAAGTCGCTGGCGAGCTGACGGCATGGAACGGCCCGGCGGGCGGGTGCCCGCCGGGCCGCGGCTCTCGGGAGCGGTCAGCCGGTGACCGGCAGGTCGTGCTCGACCGGGGTCGGCGCGGGCGCCTCGGCGGGGCCGTGCGCGGGGCCGGCGGCCTTGCCGCAGGTGGCGGACGCGACCCGGATGGCGCCCTTCTTGCCGGGCAGGGCCAGCTCCATGGCGGTGACGGCGAGGCGGCCGTCGGCCATGCGCTGCTGCTTGTTGAGGACCAGGGCCGTCCGGCCGAGGCCGTCCACGTCGACGGGGACGGTGGTGTTCGGCGGCGGGGTGGAGTCCAGACGCTTACCGGCGAGCGTGGCGCGGGCGAGGTGGGCGCCGCCCTTCCCGGCTGTGCACTTGGCGGTGACCGCGTCGGCCAGCAGTTTGGCGGACGGGACGGACAGGTGCGTGACGGCCGAGCGGGCGCGGGCGGCGGAGGCGTCGACGTCCAGCGCGGACGCCTTGACCAGCTTGGTGCGGTCCTCGCGGAGCAGGCTCTTGCTGACCCGGCCGGTGCTGGAGGAGACGGCGGGCACCGGCGGGACGGCGAGCGGCCCGGTCACGGTCAGACCGTACGCCGAGCCCTCGCTCCCGGGGGCGGCGGCGAGCGCCGGCGCCGGGGCGGCGGCCGCGGCGAGGCCGGTGGCCAGCAGCCCGGCCGTGGCGAAACGTCTGGCGGCATGGATGTGACGCATGAACGTACTCCGATTCTGGTGTGAGCTGGGAGTGGTGCCGGCCGGTCAGGCCGAGATGAACACCAGGGAACCGAGCGGCACCCGGGACAGCGCCTTCAGCGCGTCCGCGGGCACGCGCACGCAGCCGTGCGTGACGGCCTTGCCGAACACCGAGGTGTCGGGCCAGCCGTGGAGTGCGACGGTGCCGGGACCGCCGCCGAAGGTGTCGAGGGTCGCCGAGTGGGTACCGAGCGGCAGGACGATGGGACTGGGCGTCTTCTTGGCCGGGGCGAGCGTCGCCATGACGAACGTCCGGCCGGTCGGCGTCGGGGTCCGGACGTCGCCGACCGCGACCGGCCAGCGTCCCACCGGGCGCGCGGACCTCTCCAGGACGAGCCGCCTGCGGGTGAGGTCGACGCGGACGGTGTAGGGCGTGCGCGCGGTCTTCAGCGCGGTGCCGGGAACCCAACCGGTCGCCCCGTTGGGACGGCTCGGCAGGAGCACTCTCCGCCAGTCGCCGGAGGTCTCCACGACGGGCACCCACGTGGGGCCGTCGAGTTCGGTGGTCGGAAGGGTGGCGAAGCGGTGGCCGGCCGGACGGTCGAACACCGGCGCCGGGCTGGTCGGGTGCACGACGAGGCCGTCGGTGGCGCCGTCGGGCGTGGTGTCCGCCGGCGCGCCGGTGACGGTCGTGAAGGTCGTGGCCTCGGGGACCTTGGCGGGCGCGGCGTTTCCGCCCTTGGCCCCGCCCCTGGTTCCGGCCGACGCCGCGCCGTGCCCGGAGGAGGAGCCGCCGCAGCCGGCGGCGGAAAGGAGCAGGGCAGCGGTGATCCCGCCCGCGGTGGCGGCACGCAGGGAATGCCGAGGGGCACGTATGGTCGCCATGAGCGGGGATGTTAGTAGTGGTGAGGGCGGCCGTATCGAGAATGGCGAAAACGCTCCGGAGGCCGCCGCCGTAAATGTAGATAATGCTCTATTTAGAAGACACTTTGCGGAGCGTCACGACTTTTCGGGGAAAACGGATTCAATGGACGGTTCACGCGAGCATGGAGAGGGACCCGCCGTCGTCGCCGGGACGGGTGGCCGCCTCGTGGAACTCGGCGAGCCCCCACAGCAGCGCGGCCTGCGCGGCGGCCGGCATCTCGGCCAGCACGCGGGTGAGGTCCTCGCGCCGCCGCAGCCGGAGCCGGTCGAGGAGCGCCTGACCGTCGGCGCTCAGCCGGACGGTGACCTGGCGCCGGTCGCGCCCCGGGTCGCGCGTCAGCAGCCCGGCGGCCTCCAGCCGGTCGCACAGCCGGCTCGCCGACGAGACCAGCGCGCCGAGTTCGCCCGCCAGGCTGCTGATGTTGACGGGCCCCCGCTCCAGGACGAACAGCGCACGCAGTTGCGTGGACGGAATAGGGACATCCGGGGCATTGTGGGCGCGCGACCACACGTTCAACAGGGTGGAGGCCGCATCATCGAGCGCAGCCGCGGATTCCGCGGCGTCCTCACCCGACGTGGCCACCATGCCCTCCACTGTTACACACGACGTCGCCCACGGCATCCCGGGACCTGCGGGTCCGCCGGCCGCCGGGACCGTGCGCGACGAGGCGAGGATCGAGATGCACGGTGCACCTGGGGAGAACGGGCCGTTCGAGGCCGCCAGGAAGGCGATCTGGGCGGCCCCGCCGAACGAGGTGATCGCCGTCGCGGCCGCCATCCTCGGCCGGCACGCCGGCGGTGCGGACACCGAGGTCCTGATGATCGACTACCGGCAGGCGTACCTCGTCCGGACGCTCGCCGCCGGTGACGACGTCCCCGTGGACAACACCCCGCCCGGCCGGGCGTTCGCGTCGCAGCGGGTCGTCCGGGAGGACGGGGACGGGCTCACCCACCTGCCGCTGACCGTGAAGGGGGAGCGGATCGGGATCCTGTCGGTGCGGCTTCCGGACGGCGGACCGCCCTGGCTGGACGACTTCGCGGGCGTGCTCGCCCGCGCCCTCAAGATCGCCGACCAGGCCACCGACCGGTACCGGCGCCTGCGACGGCGCACGCGGCTGACCCTGGCCGCCGAGATGCAGTGGGATCTGCTGCCCGCGCCCGCCTACCAGGCGCCCGAGCTCGGTTTCGCGGGCCAGCTGGAGCCCGCGTACGCGGTGTGGGGCGACGCGTTCGACTGGGCCACGTCCGGCGAGCGGTTCACGCTGACCGTCAGCAACGGGATGGGGTCGGGCACCGAGTCGGCGGAGCTCACCCATCTGGCGATCAGTGCCCTGCGCAACGCGCGCCGGTCCGGCGGCGACATCGTCGAGCAGGCCGAGCTCGCCGACGAGGCGGTGTTCGGACGGCACCGGGGCGAGCGGCTCGTGGACGCGCTGCTGCTGGAGTTCGACCTCGCCGACGGGCGGGTCCGGGCCATCGACGCGGGCTCACCGAGGATCAGCCGGATGCGGGGCGGCGCGACGGAGCAGATCGGTTTCGTGGCGCAGATGCCGCTCGGGATGTTCGGCGACACCCGCTACGTGCCCCAGGAGTTCGCCGTCGAGCCGGGCGACCGCCTGGTCATCGTCAGCGACGGGGTGCACGCCGCCCGGTCGCCCGCCGGGGTCATGTACGGGGACGCCGGGCTGCCCCAGGCGATGCGCGCCACCCGGCTGCAGGATCCGCCCGAGGCCGTCCGCACCATGGTCCGCCACTACGTCGAATTTCACGAGGGCACCGAGCCGGCCGACGACGCCGTGGTCGTGTGCGTCGACTGGACGGGACGGGACCCGGACGCCGGCAAGGCCGACGCGGCCGGTGAGGACGCCTGACGATCCTGCCGACGCAGCCGTCGATCCGGCGAACGCCGAAGCCGAACAGCCCGTCCTCGCCCGGGTCGGGGGACATGGGCGCGGTGGTGGGGGCGGGGATCAGGATGCCCTCGCCGGGCTCCGGACCAGCTCACCCGGGGTGCTCAGTCGTCCGGATCTCCGGTGCCCTCTCCGGCACCGTCTTCAGTGCCGGTCGACGGCTGTGCCGGCAGCGTCCACCGGAACGTGGTCCCGGGGGTGACCGTGTCCGGCTCGGCGTGCTCGTCGGCGGCGAGCCAGATGCGGCCGCCGTGGTACTCGACGATCTTCTTGCACAGCGCCAGGCCGATCCCCGTGCCGGTGTACTCCTCGCGCGAGTGCAGCCGCTGGAAGATGAGGAAGATCCGGTCGGCGTAGCGGGGGTCGATGCCGATGCCGTTGTCGGCGCAGCCGAACTCCCACTCGTCCCCGGTGCGGCGGACGTCGATGGTGACGCGCGGCGGCACGCCCTCCCGGCGGAACTTGATCGCGTTGCCGACGAGGTTCTGGAACAGCTGGACCAGCTGGGTGCGGTCGCCGGGCACGTCGGGCAGCTCCGCCACGTCCACCTCGGCGCCGGTCTCCTCGCGCAGCGTGGAGAGGTTGTCCAGCGCCTGCCGGACGACCTCGTCCAGGTCGACGGAGTCCTCGGGGCGCGACAGCCGGCCGACGCGGGAGAAGCTCAGCAGGTCGTTGATCAGGGCCTGCATGCGCTTGGCGCCGTCCACGGCGAACGCGATGTACTGCCGCCCGCGCTCGTCGAGCTGGTCCCCGTACCGGCGTTCGAGCATCTGGCAGAAGCTGGCGACCTTGCGCAGCGGTTCCTGCAGGTCGTGGCTCGCGACGTAGGCGAACTGCTCCAGTTCGCCGTTGGAGCGGCGCAGCTCCTCGGTCTGCTCGTCGAGCCGGCGGGACTTGTCCTCGCTGGTGCGCCACTCCTCGATGATCCGGGCGCGCATCGCGTCGATGATCACCGCCAGCTCGTTGATCTCCGCCGGGCCGGGGACGTCGAGGCGGTGCCCGAAGTCGCCCTCGGAGACGGCGCGGACGCGTCCGGTCAGGGTCGACACCGGCGTCAGGACGGTCCGGCGGAACAGCAGGGCGAGCAGCAGCGCGGCGGCGACGACCATGGCGAGCGCGGCGAACGTGGACCACTGGGCGGTCCTCGCGCGGGAGTTCAGCTTCGCGGCGGCCCGGTCGTGCAGCGCGGTGATGCCGGTCTGGAGCGGCGTCATGTCGCCGCGCGCCTGCACGAGCAGCCGGCTCGCCAGCCGGCTCTCACCGCGGTCGATGCCCTGACCGCCGGGCCCGGCCGCGACCCGGTCGGCGAACCCCGCCCGCCAGGCGCGCGAGTCGGCGGTCGCCCTGGCGAGGAGCCGGTCGACCTCCTCGTGCCCGGGAACCCCGGCGAGGAGGCGGCGCATGCGGGCGGCGGACGCCGCCTCCTGGCGCACGGCGGCCCGGTACTGCTCGACGTGCTCGCGCCCGCCCTCCTCGGCGTACGCGCGGATGGCGGTGTCCTGGCCGGTCACGGCGGTGGAGAGCCGGAACTGCTCCAGCGTCGCCGGGTCGACGCGCTCGATCAGGACGTCGCGGGCCTGCTCGTTGCCGTACAGCGCCATGCCGGCCTGCACGAACGTGGCCAGCAGAAGGGCGCCGAGGACGGCGGAGCCGATCCGGTAGATCTGGACGAGCCGGACCCGGCCCATCCCCCGACCCTCGGGGATCTGCGCGCCGGGCAGCACGGCGCCCGGTCCGGCGGCCCGCGGCTCCTCGCCGGTCTCGGCGGGCGTGGCGGCGGTCACCGGTCGTCCCCGCGGCTCAGCATCAGCAGAGCGAGGTCGTCGGCCAGGACGTCCCCGTTCAGCCGTTCGGCCTCCGTGATGAGCCCGTCGACGAGCACGTCGCCCTGCCTCCCCTCCTCGTGCGCGGCCTCGGCGAGTCGCAGCAGGCCGGCCACGTCGAGGTGCCCGCCGTCCTCGCCGGCGGACCCCTCGATCAGCCCGTCGGTGTAGAGCAGCAGCCCCCACTCGTCGCCGAGCTCCAGGTCGGCGGCGGGCCATCGGGCGCCCGGGAGCAGCCCGAGCGCCGGGCCCCGCGGCTCGTCCGGAAGGGGCTCCACGCCGCCGGGGGAGAAGAACAGCGGGCACGGATGCCCGGCCCGGTGCACCCGGGCGGTGCGCCGGTCGGGCGCGATCGTCACCATGCAGACGGTCGTGAAGATCTCGTCGCTCCACCGCTCGTGCTGCAGTACGGCGTCGAGGGTGTCGAGGAGGCGCGAGCCCGTGTGCCCGGCGAGGACGAGCGTCCGCCATGCCATGCGGAGCCGGACGCCGAGGGACGCCTCGTCCGCGCCGTGCCCGCTCACGTCGCCGATCACGGCGTGCACCGCGCCGTCGGCGGTCTCCACTGTGTCGTGGAAGTCGCCGCCGAGCAGCGCGCGGTCGCGTCCAGGCCGGTAGCGGGTGTGGTGCCGCAGCGTCGTGTCGTGCAGGATCGGCACGGGCAGCAGGCCGCGCTCCAGCCGGGCGTTCTCCCTGCTGAGGGCCCGCGCCTCGACGAGTTGCCGCTCGGACTCGTCGGCGCGCTTGCGCTCGATCGCGTAGCTGATCGCCCGGGTGAGCAGCGCGCCGTCGGCGTCCTGCTTGACGAGGTAGTCCTGGGCGCCGGCGGCGACGGCCGCGACGCCGACGTGGGCGTCGGCGAGGCCGGTCAGCACGAGGACGGCGGTGGTCGGGGCGTGCTCGCGCACCTGGTGGAGGGCGTCGAGGCCCTGCGCGTCCGGGAGGGACAGGTCGACGATGACGCACTGGATGTCGGACCGCAGCGCGGCGAGGGCCTCGGTGAGCGTGGCCGCGACGGTGATCCGCAGGCCGGGTTGCGCCTCGGTCAGCAGCTCCTCGAACAGGAACGCGTCGCCGGGATCGTCCTCGACGAGAAGGAGGTGCGGGGAACCGGCGACACCGAGAAGCCGCTCCGCACCGCGACTGGGCATCGCGGCCATGTCTCAGCTCCTTCTGTCCGGCGTGGCCGGGCCGATGTCAGGTGGGAGGCCCTTGTCATCGAGCAAATGTTAGAGGTATCGGGCGCCCTGGGGGCACGCGGAGCGGCTAAACGGCGCTCTCCCGGCGGAACCTGCTCGCCTTCCGGTAACGATGCCGCCCCCCGCGCCACTACCTCGTGACATGACCTGAACGGACGGACGGAGGAGCACGCGGTGGCAGACGAGGCCCCCGATGAACAGCGCTTCACCGCGATCTACGACGAGTGCCGCCAGCGCGTGTGGGCCTACGCCGCCGCCCGCGCCGGCGGCCAGGTCGCGGACGAGGTGGTGAGCGAGACCTTCGCCGTGGCGTGGCGGCGCCTCGCCGACGTCCCGGACCCGGCGCTGCCGTGGCTGCTCGGCGTCGCCCGGAACGTGCTGCGCGACGGGCACCGCGCGCGGGTGCGCCGCGAGTCGTTCGCGGCCGAACTCGGCCGGTGGGCGCCGCGCCAGACCGGCGACGTCGCCGAGGACGTGGCGGAGCGGCTCGCGGTGCTGCGCGCGATGGCGGCGCTGCCCGAGGGGGACAGGGAGATCCTGATCCTCATCGCCTGGCAGGGCCTGACCCCGCGCGAGGCCGCCCGGGTCGTCGGCTGCTCGCCGGCGGCGCTGCGGGTGCGCCTGCACCGCGCGCGCCGCCGCCTGGTCCGCGCGGCCGAGGACGAGCAGTCCGACGCCCGGACGGCACGCGCCCGACCGGACCCGCCCCACCCGCCCACCCGGGCCGACACGAGACCGGGGCCGGGTGGCGCGGCGGCGCAGGGAGCACGTTCGCAGGTCGGGTTCATCAAGGAGGAGACGGCATGAAGGATGTGATGCGGGTGTTGCGGGATGCCAGGCCTGAGGAGATGGGCCCGGGGGCGCCGGTGGACGAGGGCGTGCGGCGGGACGAGCTGGCGCGGGCCATGGCGGCGCCGCGTCCGGAGACCGGGAGCGCCGTGCCCGTGCGGCGGCGGGTGCGGCCGGCCTGGGGGCTGGGGCTGGCCGGGGTGGCAGCGGCGGGTGCGGTCGCCGCGGCGGCGGTGTTCGTCGCCCCCGGCGGGGACGGGACGGAGCCGGGCAAGCAGGGCGGAGGCGGCGAGCGGGTTCTCGACGCGCGGACCGTCCTGCTCGCGGCGGCCGAGAAGGCGGACGGGCAGACCGAGACGATGCGGGCCTTCTGGCACCAGGTGACGGTCTCGTCCTCCACGTACACGGTCGGGAAGGGCGGCGGCCGCTACGCCGTCACGGTCAGGAGCAGGGCGGAGAGCTGGACGCCGAGCAGGCCCGGCGGCAAGGCGTGGGCCGCGGGGCAGGAACTGGGGGCGAAGCCCGCGACGAAGGAGGACGAGGAGGCGTGGCGGCGTGCCGGGTCGCCCGGGACATTCAAGATCGAGATTCCCGTGGTGCCTGGCGGCAAGGGACGCCTGAAGGGGTTCACGGTGAAGACGTCGCCCGGTCCGCGCAGTTTCAACGGCTCCGCGCTGGTCGACGGCGACAAGGTGTTCTGGCTGGGCCGGAACGTGACCATGAAGGATCTGCGGTCGCTGCCGTCCGACCCGAAGCGGCTCAAGGCCGAACTGCTGCGCTGGTACAAGGGCCACGACACCGAGTCGAACCGGCCGATGGCGTCGGACCGGTGGCTCTACACCGTGGCGCGCGGACTGGTGATGGACATGCCGGTGAAGCCGGGGGTGCGGGCGGCCGCGTTCCGGATGCTGGCGGGGCTCCCGGCGGTGCGGTCGCTCGGGAAGGTCACCGATTCGCAGGGGCGGACGGGGAACGCCATCGCGGTGGACGAGAAGACGCCGCAGGGCGTGATCCGGGAAGAAATGATCATTGATCTGGCGTCGGGCACCGCGCTGGCCAGCAGGAACGTCATGGTGGCGCCGGCGGCCGGGGCGAGCGTCCCGGTGGGGCGGACGATGAACTCCACCGCCCTGGTCGGCGCCGAATGGACCGATTCCAAGCCGCGCTGACGTCATTGCGGAAGGGACGGTGCCGGCGCGGTGCCGTCCCTTCCCGGCGTTAGTGGCCGGGTTGTGATCAGGCGCTTCTGGGAGTGCGGCGCGCGGTTCTCTGTGCGGCTTTGCGGCCCGCGGCGGCCGCCTTGGCGCGGTTCAGGCTTTCGCGGACCTTGGCGGCGCCGCGCGCCGCGGTCACGGTGTCCTTGGCGCGGCCGGCGTAAACGGCGAGCACCTCGGCGACGGGCGGAGGCTGCCATTCCTCCTTCGCCACGATCGGCAGGACGGGGACGGGTGCGGCGGCGGAGTTTCCGGACACGGGGTTTCCAGTCACGGGGACGAGCGCGAGATGCGATTGGCAGTGCGGGCACTGCACCCCCGGATGGGTGTCTCTGCTCATAACAAGAATCATTACGCGTGGGTCTGACAAAACAACCCCCCGCCTTTAGCGGGCTTCCGGGCGCCTATGTGCTACGGGCGCCCGGGTGGGCGGCGCGGACGCTCCCCATGCGGTTGTCGTGGCGCGTTCGGTCGTCGTGGCGGACCAATGACACGCCGCAGCACAGCAGCGCGATGATGACGGCGAGCCAGGCCACGGCGCGTCCGGCCCGCAGCCCGTATCCGCAGGTGATCCACAGAAGGTGCAGGCCGGCGCGGCGCCACGGGTCGCGCTCGCCGTGCCGCCGCATCTCCAGCGCGCTGTAACGGAAGTCGCGGGCGAGGCGGTCGTGGTCGGAGTCGGCCGTGGCGCGTGCCAGCGCCAGGTACAGGGTGTGCAGCCGGTCGTCGTGGCCGGCGCCGCCGGCGAGGTCCTCGGCGAGGACGGCACGGTCGCGGCGGCGCCACGGCCGCGGCCTGCGCCGTCCGGGCGCGGTCGCGAACGCGCAGTCGCCCGTGATCCGCAGTGCGTCCGGCCGCCGCAGCCCGAGGAAGCCGCAGCCGCTGAGGTCGACGTCGGCGAGCAGCAGCCGGGTCGCGTCGGCGCGGCGCAGCGAGAGCAGCCGGACGCCGGACGGGCCGGTCCCGGCGGGCTCGGCGAGCCCCTGGATCGGGTGGGCCAGCGCCCGGACGGCGGCCGGGCCCTCGAACACCGCGTCCTCCAGGTCGAGTTCGGCGTGGCGGAGCCGGAAGTCGGCCTCCCCGTGGACGATCGCGCCGCGGGCGATGACCTGGCGCGCCGCCGCGTGCACCCGCAGCCCGCCGTGCACGGTCGCGTCCGACAGCGCGATCCGGCCGCCCGCCGCCAGCGGGCCGAGCCAGGCGCCGTGCCGGAACCGCGCCCGCTCGAACCGGGCGTGCCGCGTCACCTGGACGCGCTTGAACGACACGTCGCCGCGGAAGCACGCCCCCTGCATCGCCGCGTCCCGCCCGAACCGCGCGCGGTCGAAGCAGGCCGCGCCCATGAGCACGGCGCCGCGGAAGGCGGCGTCGGCGTGCCACCGCGTCGCGCCGAAGAGGGCGTCGCCGGTGAACACGGCCTCCTCGAAGGAGGCGTGCCGGTGGAACCGGGCCTCGTGGAAGGACACGTTGCGCCCGAAGCGCGCCCCCCGGAACGACACGTTCCCGAAGAACCGCGCGTCGTAGAACGACGCGCCGCCGAGGAAGCGGGCGCCGTCGAACGAACTGTCGCCCTCGACGCAGAAGCCGCGCAGTCCCGCGTCCGCGGGCAGCACCGCCCCGTCGAACCGGGTCCGGCCGAGGTGGGGCCGCCCGTCGGGCCCGGTGGCGGCGTCCAGCACCCCGTCCAGCAGCCACGGCGGGACGGTGACGCCGCGCAGGTCGAGATCGGCGCCGGGGCGCAGCGAGCCCATGAACCGCTCGAACTCGCGGGGGCGCAGGTGGGCGGGGCAGCCGCCCAGGTCGCCCGCGGCCCGGCCGGTGCAGCCGTCGACGGCGGTGCAGCGCGGCCAGAACACCGTGGGCGGCGAAGCCTCGTGAGGAGTCACGGTCTTCGTTCTACCCACGCGGGGGCGCGCAGTGAAGGTCTCCCGGTGGCCAGGTCGTTGCAACCACCCGGCCACGCCCGGCGGGGAGGGCCGGACGGAGTGATCTGCGTGAACCGCGGGAATGATCGACGTATCAGATACATCGATGGAACCCGCAAGTTCGACTTTCGTTAACCTAAGTCAGGGAAAATTCTGGCATGACCGTCAACCCAGGACATGTCCCCCCGCAGACCGAGGCGCTGCCCGACGACCGCTTCCTCGACCGGGAGGAGAGCTGGCTGAGGTTCAACCAGCGCGTCCTGGAGCTCGCCGAGGATCCGGGCCTGCCGCTGCTCGAACGCGTCCGCTTCCTGTCCATCTTCTCCAGCAACCTGGACGAGTTCTTCATGGTCCGCGTCGCCGGGCTCGCCCGCCGGATGGCGACCGGCCTGGCCGTCCAGTCCGCGAGCGGCCGCCAGCCCCGCGAGGTGCTGGCGCGCACCGGCGCGGTCGCGCACGAGCTGATGCAGCGGCACGCGTCGTGCTTCCGCAAGGAGATCCTGCCCGCGCTCGAAGACGAGGGCATCGACCTCCTGCGCTGGGACGAGCTGGCCGAGACCGAGCAGGAGCGGCTGCGGCGGCTCTTCCGCGACCGGATCTACCCCGTGCTCACCCCGCTCGTCGTCGACTCCGCGCACCCGTTCCCCTACATCTCGGGCCTGTCGCTGAACCTCGCGGTGATCGTCCGCGACCCGGAGACCGACGCCACGATGTTCGCCCGGGTGAAGGTGCCGCCGCTGCTGCCGCGCTTCATCGAGGCGTCCCCCGACCGGTTCACGCCGCTGGAGGACGTCATCGCCGCGCACCTCGGGCAGCTGTTCGTCGGGATGGAGGTCGTCGAGCACCACGCGTTCCGGGTCACCCGCAACCAGGACCTGGAGATCGACGACGACATCAGCGAGGGCCTGCTGCAGGCGCTCGAACGCGAGCTGCTGCGCCGCCGGTTCGGCCCCGTCGTCCGGCTGGAGGTCGAGGAGTCGATCTCCGAGGGGGTCCTGGACCTGCTCACCTCCGAGCTGGGGGTGGACGAGGGCCAGATCTACCGCGTCGTCGGGCCGCTGGACCTCGGCGGCCTCGCCGCCATCGCCGACCTGGACCGCCCGGAGCTGAGGTACCCCCCTTTCGTCCCGTCGAAGGAGGCGCTGCCCGAGGACGCGAGCATCTTCAGCGCCATCCGTGAGCGCGACGTCCTCGTCCACCACCCCTACGACTCGTTCACCACGACCGTCCAGCGGCTGATCGAGGACGCCGCGACCGACCCGCGCGTCCTGGCGATCAAGCAGACGCTGTACCGGACGAGCGGCGACTCCCCGATCGTGGACGCGCTGATGAGCGCCGCCGAGGCCGGCAAGCAGGTCGTGGTCGTCGTCGAGCTGAAGGCCCGGTTCGACGAGCGCGCCAACATCGCCTGGGCGCGCAAGCTGGAGACCGCCGGCTGCCACGTCGTCTACGGGTTCGTCGGGCTGAAGACGCACTGCAAGCTCGCGCTGATCGTCCGGCAGGAGTCCGAGGGCCAGCTGCGCCGCTACTGCCACATCGGCACCGGCAACTACCACCCGAAGACCGCCCGCCTGTACGAGGACTTCGGGCTGCTCACCGCCGACCCCGAGGTCGGCGAGGACGTCAGCGCCCTGTTCAACCACCTCACCGGCTACTCGCGGCAGAGCTCCTACCACCGGCTGCTCGTCGCGCCGAACAGCCTGCGCTCCGGGCTCGTCCAGCGGATCGAGCACGAGATCGACAACCGGCGGGCCGGGCACCCCGCCCGCGTCCGGATCAAGTGCAACGCCCTGGTGGACGAGGTGATCATCGACGCGCTCTACCGGGCGTCCCGGGCCGGGGTACCGGTGGACGTCTGGGTTCGCGGGATCTGCGCGCTACGTCCCGGAGTGCCCGGCCTGTCGGACACGATCCGGGTGCGCAGCGTCCTCGGCCGGTTCCTGGAGCACTCCCGCGTGTTCGCGTTCGAGAACGGCGGCGAGCCGGAGGTGTGGCTCGGCAGCGCCGACCTGATGCACCGCAACCTGGACCGCCGCGTCGAGGCCCTCGTCACCGTCAACGACCGGCCCCAGCGCGACGACCTGCTCGCCCTGATGGACCGGGCCATGGAGGAGGACACCCACGCCTGGGCGCTGGACTCGGACGGCACCTGGACGCGCAGCCGGGCCCGTCCCGGCGAGGTCCTCCAGGACATCCAGACCCACCTGGTGAAGAGCCGCCGGTGGAGGACGATCGATGCCTGACGTCATCAGGGCCGCCGGGGCGCTGCTGTGGCGGGACGGCCCCGAGTTCGCGCTGATCCACCGCCCCCGCCACGACGACTGGTCGCTCCCCAAGGGCAAGGTCGACCCGGGCGAGCACGTGCTGCGCGCCGCCGTCCGCGAGATCGAGGAGGAGACCGGCGTCGTCCCCCGCCTCGGGCGGCGGCTGCCGACCGTCTCCTATCCGATCGGTACCCGGACCAAGCGGGTCGAGTACTGGGCCGCCCGCCCGGTCGCCGTGAGCGCGTTCACTCCCAACGAGGAGGTGGACGAGCTGGTGTGGCTGCCGGCGGAGGAGGCCGAGGCCCGGCTCAGCTACCGGCACGACGCCGACCTGCTCCGCGAGTTCCTGCGGGGGCCGCTCCACACCGCGCCGCTGGTGATCCTGCGGCACGCGCAGGCGGGGGAGAAGAGGGCGTGGCGGGAGGCCGACGAGCTGCGCCCGCTGGACGAGGCCGGCCGCGCCGAGGCGGCGGACCTCGCCGCGCTGCTGCTCTCCTACGGGCCCCTGCGGACCGTGAGTTCGGCGACCGCGCGCTGCCTGGAGACCGTCCTGCCCTACGCGCGGCGCGTCCGCGTGCCCGTCGAGACGGAAGCGGCGTTCACGGTCGGCGAGACCAACCCCGACCAGGCCGTGGAGCGGCTGCTGTCCATGGCGGGCACGCCCGCGCTGGTGAGCACGCACGGCGAGATCGTCTCCGAGCTCATCGCCGGCCTCTGCCGGAAGCTGGGCGAGAAGGTCCCGGACGACACGACCCTCGACAAGGCCGAGTTCTGGACCGTCCACCTGGCCGACGGCACGCTGGCCGCCCTGGAACGCCACACCCCCCGGACTGCGGAGTCCTAGGCACGCCCGCGTCGCTGAACCTGTGCGGCCCGGATCCGCACGGCCCTTGGTCCGGCGCAGGCCCGGACCCGGGATTCATGCGGGTCTAGAACGACGGGCCCAGCGTCCGTGACCAGGTGGTCGTCAGGAGGTCGCGGGCCTTCTCCGCCTCCGCCTGCTCCCTGCCGTAGAGGACGCCGACCGCGAAGGCGTCCGCGGTCGTGCGGGCGCGGGCGGCGGCCCGTTCGAGGTGCTCCATCGCGATCACGGCGTCCTGGTGGGCGCCGAGGACCTCCTGGATGCGCTTGGTGTCCTTCACCACCCGCTTGGCCGCCGCGCCCAGCACGGGGACCGCCAGCTCGGCCGCGTACCGCGCGCGCTTGGCCGCCTTCCTCGTCTCGTGGCGCGCGAGGTCGGGATCGGCGGAGGTCTTGATCGAGGCGTAGTCCCCGGCCATCCGCTCCCAGGCCCGGGTGACGAGCGCGGGCAGCTCCTTGCGGGCCTTCCTGCCGGCCACGGCCGCCAGCGGCGGGTCGGCGACCAGCCCGTCGAGGCCGTCGAGCAGCGCGAAGTACCGCGCGTCCCGCAGTGCCGAGTTCAGGTGCCGGTACGCGGCCCGCTCGTGCCGCTCCAGGTCGTCCAGCAGGAAGCGCGGCGCCTCCGCGAACCGGACCCGGAGCACCTCCAGGTCGCGGACCTCTCCGAGGGTCTGCGCCACCCACCGCAGCTCGGGCCCGAGCGGCGCGGTCCGCTCCGCGTCCAGGACGGGCCGGTAGCTGCGCAGGACGCTCCTCGTCCGGCGCACGGCCACCCGCATGCGGTGGACGGCGTCGTCCTCGCCCAGCCGCGCCCCGGGGTCGAACCGCAGGATCGCCTCGACCTGCTCGGCGAGGTAGGCCAGCACGACCTCGCCGGTCGTGATCGCAGGGGCCTTCCCGTTGCTGGTCGCCGCCGTGATCCGCGACCGGGCCTCGGCCCGCTGCCGCGCGGCCTCCGACGGCGCGACGCCGTCCCCGAGCAGCCTCGCCAGCTTGGACGCCGACTTGGCCTTCTTCGCGCCGGACTTGCGCAGGCGCTTGCCCGCGGCCTTCAGCAGCTCCGGCGTGCCCGTGCCGAGCTCGACCTCGATCTCCCGCCACCGCTCGGGCTCGGCCTCGCGCCCGCGCCCGGTCACCAGGTCGTCGGCGACCTCCGCGAGGGCCTCGCCGTCCGCGCCGAGCAGGCGCACGACCGTCCGGCGGGTCTCCAGGGTCGCGACGGGCCGCAGCTCCGCCCCGCGGGTGTGCGCAGCGACCAGCGCGGACAGGCGCGCCGGGACGAGGAGGGGCCGCCCGAGCGGTGCCCGGAACTCGTGCTTCTCGTCCTGCCCGGCTGGCATCTTCAGGTGCCAGCCCGCGTCGGGCCCGCCCCGGCGGCGCCGCAGCGTGATCTTGTTGGCCGCCAGCCGCAGGTCCGCGGTGTCGAAATAGGTGGCGTGCAGCTCCCGGACCTCCGGCTCCCCGACCGACGCCACGCCGGTGAGCCCGTCCAGATCCGGCAGGACGAACCCGGCCGAGGCGTCGTACTTCTGCTCGATCTCCAGATGCCGCTCGGCCACGCGCTGCTCCTCAGGATGGGTGACAATCGGGAAACACACCCAGGTAGCCAGCATTCCACGCCAAGGTGAACACCAACAGAATCCTTCCGCGACGGCTACGGAACCAGGACCGCGCGGCAGGCCGTGATGATCAGCTCGTCGACCTCCGGCGGCGGGGCCCGGTGGTCGAGCAGGTGGCGGCGGACGGCGCCGTAGGGGACGTCGACCGTGGCGAAGAGCACGCGCTCGCGGTCGACGCCGCGGCGCCGGGCGAACGCGGTCAGCGCGTCCGCCGTCCGGGCGTTCAGGGCGTCGAGGGGGCCGGTCAGTTCGGCGGGCCAGGCGGCGGCGAGGTCGCGGCGGCGGTGCAGGAGCAGGACGGCGGCCTCGGCGGGGTGCCCGCGGCACCAGCGAGGCGTGTGCAGGGCGGCCGCCACGGCGTCGCCGGCGTCCAGGGCCGCCACGAAGCCCTCCTGGAAGCGGCGGACGCAGCGGGTCCACAGGGTGGCGAGCAGCAGGTCGCGCGACCCGAAGCGGTGGTACAGCGAGCCGGACGGGGCACCGAGGCGCTCGGCGATGGCGGCGATCGTCGCGGCGGACGGCCCGCCCTCGGCCGTCACCGCCAGCGCCGCGTCGAGGATCCGGTCCTCGCCGAACTTGGCCGGTCTTCCCATCGCGCGCCCTCCGATGATAGTAGTGAGGATATTCTAGAACATAACCTCTAAAAAGGAGCGGCCATGACGGCGTCCGAGATCGTTCGGGGTTTCTACACCGCGACCCAGGCGGCCGACGGGGCGGCGATCCTCGCGCTCCTCCACCCGGAGTTCGAGGCGCACACGGCGCCCGGGCTGCCGTGCGGCGCGGGCGGCGCCTTCCGCGGCCCCGAGGAGACCCTCGTGCGGGTGTGGGGAGCGGTCTTCACCGAATTCGACACGGCCCCCTATGCCGAGACCTGGCATGAGACCGGTGACGGCCTTGTCGTGGTGACCGGGCGCTACCGGGGGAGGGCCAGGGCCACCGGCCGTTCGTACGAGGCGGAGTTCGCGCATCTCTGGCGTGTCACGGAGGGCAGGATCTCTTGGCTGCACCAGTACACCGACACGGCCCGGTGGCGGGACGCCCTCGTCCCGTGACGCGGTCTCGCCTGGCGGGCTCAGGCGAGGTGGTACTTCATCCCCATGTGGGACGGGCGGAAGCCGATCTTCTGGTAGAAGCGGATCGCGTCGGGGCGCTGGCGGTCGGTGGTGAGCTGGACGACGCGGCAGCCGCGGGCGCGCGCCCGGTCGATGGCCCAGGTGATCATGACTTGGCCGAGCCCGGCGCCGCGCTGCTCGGCGGCCACGCGGACGCCCTCGATCTGGGCGCGCTCGCCGCCGGTGTAGGTGAGGCCGGGGATGAAGGTGAGCTGGAGCGTGCCGGCGACCGCGCCGGCGATCTCGGCCACGACCAGGGTGTTGTTGGGGTCCTCCTCGATCGCGGTGAACGCTCGGAAGTAGGCCTCCGGTATCTCCTCACCCGGTGTTTCGCGGGTGGATCCCAGGGGATCGTCGGCGAGAAGCCGGACGATCTCGGGCAGATCGTCGACCGTCGCCTCGCGGAAGGTCACTTCTTGATCACTCTGCACACCTCCAAGGTTATCGGGGCGCTAAGTTGCAGCGTTCGCTCATGTCTTGTAGTACTACGATGTGTAGTACTACGCTGAGTGGAGACCCCCCGGCTCGGACGGCGGTCTCATCGCCGCGCAGGGAGAAGGCAATGCACAACACCGGGTCAATGCACAACACCCAGTCAATGCACAACACCGAGAACGAGGAACACTGGACCGACCACGCCATCTGCCGCGGCGCGGATCCCGACCTGTTCTTCCCGATCGGCTACTCCGCGCCCGTGCTCCAGGCCCAGGAGGACGCGGCCAAGGAGATCTGTTCGCACTGCCCCGTGCGGGCCGACTGCCTCGCGTGGGCGCTGCGGGTGGGCGAGCCCGACGGCATCTGGGGCGGGACGACCCCCGAGGAGCGGCGCTACCTGCGCCGGACGGCCGACGCCCCGGCGCGGCGGCCGCTGCCGGTGATCGTGGTGCGCGGCGACGCCTCCGAGTCGGAGCACGCGTCGGCCGCCTAGCGGGCCGCTCGGGCGGCAGCCGGACGAAGGGGCCGCCCCGCAGGAAGGCCACCGGCACCTTTCGACCGTCCAGTGCGTTGGGGGATTCAGGGACGCACAGACTTTACGGTGGCTGACATGAGCTTTACCCCCGACCGGCAACGTTCCGAGGGCCTGGCGAAGCACGGCGTCCGCGCCCTGGGGTCGGCGGTGCTGATCCTCACGGTGACCATCGTGATGTGGGTGCTGGAGGCGTTCGACTACACGACGAACGGCTGGCTCGACCGGTTCGGGATCCAGCCGCGCGACGTGAACGACCTGCCGGACATCTTCACCGCGCCGTTCATGCACGCCGGCTTCGGGCACCTGACGGCCAACACGGTCCCGTTCCTGATCCTCGGGTTCGCCGCGGCGGCGCGGGGCATCGCCAAGTTCCTCGCCGCCAGCCTGATCATCATCGTGGTCGGCGGGCTCGGGGTGTGGTTCCTCAGTCCCGCCAACACCCTCGGGTCCAGCATCCTGATCTTCGGGTTCTTCGGCTACCTGGTGGGACGCGGGATCTTCGAGCGGCGGCTGCCCGACATCGCCATCGCGGTCGCCGTCGTCGCCGTCTACGGGACGATGCTGCTCGGCGTCCTCCCGAGCGACCCCACCGTCTCCTGGCAGGGTCACCTCTTCGGCCTGCTCGGCGGCGTCCTCGCCTCGTGGTTCCTGCGCCGCGGCAAGATCGAGGCCCCCCGGGGAGCATCCGGCTGACGCCGGCCGCCCGCCGCGTGCAGGCGAAGCGGGAGCGGAGGCTCTCCGCGAGCAGGGCCCTGAGCACCGCCCGATCGCCATCCCGGGTATGTCGCTAAAAATCCCTTTTGCGGAGAATGGATGTCAATCTGGTGACTCCATTGTTTTGTCGTTGCCATGGCTCTTCTTGATTTTCGCCGGGTATCGGTCACCCCGAGGCGGGCGAGCTCGCCCACCAGGGGGAACGAGCAGGGGGAGAAGGATGAGCGTGCGAAGAGCGATGGCCGTAGCGGCCGCCGGGGCGGCCGCGGGGGCGTTCGTCGTGATGGGGTCGGGGGCGGCGGAGGCGCGGGCGGATACGCAGCTCTGCGAATACTCCGTCACGGCCCGGGACGGACTCAACGTCCACGAGCTGCCGAGCGTGCACGCGAAGATCGTGGGCGTCCTGAAGTACCAGCAGAAGCCGTGGGCCGACTGCAAGAAGGAAGGGTTCACCGAGATTCGCGGCAACGTCCCGGTCCAGCTCCGGCACGGGTTCATCGACGTCAAGTACCTGCACAGGATCCGCGTCATTCCCACCGGCGGCGTGGAGACGGGCGCCGGCGGCACGTCCACCGGCGGGTCCACCGGCACGTTCGCCGGCATGGACTCCGCGCTCGCCGCGGCGGGTCTGGCCACCGTCCTCGCCGGCGGCGGGATGGCGCTCGCGGCACGGCGGCGGGCGACCGGTCCCGCCTGATCGGCGCGGCGGCGACGGGGCGGTACGACCTCGGCCCCGTCGGTCCTGACGCGTGAGGGGCGGCCGCGTCGCCGTGGCGCGGCGACGCGGCCGTCAGCTCCGCGAAGGGTTCGGCCTGACGGTGACGTCCGAGACGACCGCGTCCCGGGGCGTCTCCAGCGCGGCGACCAGCACGCGCGCGACGGTGGCGGGAGCCGCGAAGTCGTCCTCGGCGTAGGGGTGGCCCTCCTGGGCGCGCACGCTGCGCTGCATCTCCGTGGCCGTCCGCCCCGGGTAGACGGTCGTGACGCGCAGGGACGGCTCTTCCGCGCGCAGCGAGTCGGCCAGCGCGCGCAGGCCGAACTTGCTCGCCGCGTACGCCGACCATTCGGGGTTGGCGCGCAGCCCGGCGGTCGAGTTGACGAACACCACGTGCCCCTCGGCGGCGCGCAGCGCGGGCAGCAGCAGCCTCGTCAGCTCCGCCGCCGACACCAGGTTGACCGACAGGTGCTCCAGCCACTCGTCGGCCTCGGTGCCGGCGACCGTCCCCAGATGCACCATCCCCGCCGCGTGGACGACGCCGTCCAGCCGGGCGGGGATCCCGGCCGCCGCGAGCCGCGCCTCGATGCGCCGCGGCTCGGTCAGGTCGAGTGCGATCGTGCCGATGGACGCCGCGCGCGGCGGCGAGGCGACCGCTCCCCGGTTGATGACCTGCGTGGCCGCGTGCGCGCCTCCGCGCAGCGTCGCGGCGAGTTTGTCCAGGCGCTCGGCGGAGCGGCCGGTGAGAAGGAGGTCGTGCCCGCGCTCGCGCAGCAGCTCCGCCACCGCCGTGCCGATGCCGCCCGTCGCGCCCGTGATCAGATACGTGCCCATGGCGTCCCATTCTCGTGGATTCCTACCCCGGATGGACGCCCGGGGCGGTGCCCTGGTTCGGTTCCGCCCCGGGACGGTCCGCGGCTCAGTTCGGGCGCAGCACCCGCGTCGCGCCGGCGATCAACGCCGTCACCAGCACCCACCCCGTCGCGACCAGCGCGTACGCCACCCAGCGGGACCAGTTCACCGCGTCGTAGGACAGCTGCTGCCCGAACGTGTCGAGCGGGATCAGCAGGTCCAGGGTGTAGATCAGCGCGTGGAAGGAGGGCAGCTCGTCCGGCGGCTTGACCGCGCGGGGATGCTCGATCGAGAACACCGTCGTCCCGACGGCCAGCAGTGCGGCGAACCACGCGAACGCCAACCAGGGCCGGTAGCCGAACCCCACCGTCCAGTCGAGCACGTGGTTCCACGCCCCGGGGACCGGATGCAGCCCGCGGCGGCGCGCCCGCAGCTTGGCGAGCTGGACCTTCCGGGCCAGATCGTCGTGGCCGATGCTGTGGTACCAGCTGGCGAGCTGCTCGTACGGCTGGAGGTGGAACTCCGCGTCCCGCGACACCCAGCTGAGCCGGTCCTTGAACTCGGCGCCGCGCAGCGTCTGGTACGTCATGCCGTTCAGGTACAGCTCGTCCGGCCAGATGTCCGGATGGTCCATGACCAGGTCGATCCTGGAGTACGACAGCGACACCCGGCCCTTGATCCGTTCCGCCGGCCACAGCAGCAGCTCGTCGGCCTGCATGTGGCTGGCGTGCAGCGCCATGCGGGCCGGGTCGGAGGAGTCCAGGCGGCTGCGGGAGAACGACAGGACGCCGTTGATGCGGGCGCTGCGCAGGCGGATGGTGCCGAGCGTGCTGAACCCGTGGCTCAGCTCGGCGGTGTCCTCGACGACCATGTTCTGCGCGTCCAGGGCGATGCGGCCCGGGTTGGTGAGCGTCGTGCGCTCCATGAACAGCCCGCCGTTCATCCGCGCGCCCACGAACCGCATCCCGCCGGTGATCTCGGCGTCCCTGATGAACGCCCCGGCGTCCACGACGAGGGCGCCGCCGGAGACCGCCCACTTCTCCGGCGCGGACGCGGTGACCCGCGTCCCGTTCATCCGCAGGCCGCCGAGGATCTGCGCCCGCGGCAGCCGGACCTCCCCCTCGATCTCGGAGCCGGACAGGCTGAGGAAGCCGTCGGCGCGCAGGCCGCCGCCGTCGAAGCCGGGCATCCGGCAGTCGGAGAACCGGAGCTGGCGCGTCTCGGCGTTGGCGAACACCGGCTCCTTGACGAGCCGGCAGTCCTCCAGCAGCAGCTCGGCCTCGACGCGGCCGCCCGCGACGTCCAGCCGCCCGGTGACGTAGGCGCCGCGGAGCCGGACGGCCGCGACCGCGCCGGGACGGGGCTCGCACTCGCCGAGCAGCAGCCGGGTGATGATCTCGGCGCGGACGATGCGGTCGGGCAGGGGGCCGGCGGGGCGGTCGTCGCCGAGGACGACGGCCGAGCCGTTGGGGAACGCCGTCCACAGGCGCCGTTCCGCTTCGCTCAGTCCGGGGGGCAGGGGCACGGGCCTCTTTCTACGCGGAGGTCCCCTCCGCGATCAACATCGCGAAGGGGATCTCCGATGAGCGGCCGGACGGCTGGACGGCGATCAGAAGAAGCCCCGCCTGCGCCCGGCGTCCCGCAGGAAGCCGTCGAGCTGCTGCTCCCAGTTGGTGTGCTCGACGGTCGCGTAGTCGACCGTGAACCGGCTGAACGCGTCATGTCCCTCGGTGAACACCCCGCCGCGCTTGTCGAGCTCCAGCACGACCTCCATCGACTGCGGGTAGGACACGAACGTCACTTCGAGCTGCTTGATGCCGCGCGCGTACTGCCCCGGCGGATAGAACTCGATCTCCTGGTAGAAGGGCAGTTCCTGGTGGACGCCCCAGATGCGGCCCTTCTCGCAGTCGGCGTTGCGGAACTGGAAGCCGAGGTTGGAGAACGCCACGAGGAGGCGCTCCTGCGCGGGCAGCGGGTGGACGGCGATCGGGTCGAGGTCGCCCGGGTCGACCGCGCCCGCCACCTCAAGCTCCGTCGCGATCCCGACCGTCGTGCCGTGCAGCTGCCGCCCGTACATGTGGGTGAGCGGCGCCTCCCACGGGATCGGGAACTGGAACGGGATGCTGTGCCGCGCGCCCTCCTGCAGGCTGAACCCGCCCGCGACCGGCAACTTGGCGTACTCCAGGTTGGAGCTGTACTCGTTGTCGCCAGACTCGACCTCGACCTTGGTGCGCAGGGCGAGATTCACCGACGTGATGTCGGAGTTGAACTGGCCTCCGATGATGGCGATCTCGCCGGTGACGACGCCGCCGGGCGTCGTGTTCGGGTCGTGCAGAACCGTCTCGATCGAGGGGCCGCCGATGCCCATCGCCTGACGCAGCTTCTTGAAGACCAAGGTCCGTCCTCCCGTGTTCGAGCGACTCCCCGCGCTCTCGTCCCATAGACGCTGTTACGGGAGATTACGTTCCGGAAACTTGGCCTACCTGCGATGGCGGTGGCCGTTCCTGGCCGTTCGTGCCGCTCCTCCGTCCTGCCGGTCAGTGGCCGCCTCCGGCGAGGTTCAGCCCGACGACCCCGAGGACGATGAGGGCGAGCGCGACGATGCGGGTCGCGGAGACCTCGTCGCCCATGACGAGCATGCCGAGGGTCGCCGTCCCGACGGCCCCGATGCCGACCCAGACGGCGTAGGCGGTGCCGACCTCCAGGTGCTTGAGGGCGACGGTGAGCAGGCCGAAGGACGCTACGGCGAACACGAGGAATCCCGCCGACTCCAGCGGCTGGGTGAAGCCCTTGCTGGCCTTCAGGCACAGGGCCATGGCGACCTCGAAGAGGCCGGCGACGATGACGAGGATCCAGGCCATGGTGGCGCTCCCGGAGAACGAGACGAGTACTGTCACGCGCCGTCTTCGCGTTCCGGGTACGGCGCACCTCGTCCGGGAGAAGCCCCGCTCTGAGCGTGGCCCTCACCATCGCCAACGGCCCGGGAACGGGCGATGTTCCCCCCGCGCCGGAAATGGTCCGGCCCCGCACGCATCGCCGATGAGCGCTTGCCCCGGCCGCCTGTTGCGGGTCCGTCGGCTTGCCGGACGGCTCTCCATGAGCCTCCTCATCCTCTGGGGCCCGCGCAGGTGAGGCCTGCGCGGACGATCGGATGCGGAGCTCCGCCGCGGTAGCCGCGGTGACGCACTCACAACGGAGAGACCCATGGCAAACGAAAGCGCCCAGAACCCCGAGGCTCACGAGGCCGGGCAGAACATGGACGCCGCGCAGACCGACCTGTACCAGGCCGGTCAGGCGTACCTGAAGGACCCGACCCCGGAGAACAAGACGGCCATGGACGAGGCGCACGACAAGGCGACCGAGACCACGGCCGAGGCTCGCCGCCTCACCGGCGGAAGCCAGTGACACCCGGGCGGTAGCGAGCCGGCTCCCGCCTCACCCGTCCCCGCGCCGCTCGGCGCGGGGACACCTCTTTCAGGAGCGGCCCAGGGCCCGGTACTCCCAGCCCGCCGCGCGCCAGCGGGCGGCGTCGAGCGCGTGCCGCCCGTCCACGACCCGTTTGTGCCGGACGACCCCGGCCAGCGCCTCCGGCTCGACCTCCCGGAAGTCCGACCACTCGGTCAGCAGGACGACGACGTCGGCCTCCCGCGCCACGTCGAACGCGCTCTCGCCGTAGGTCAGCTCGGGGAACGCACTGCGGGCGTTGTCGAGGGCCACCGGATCGTAGACGCGCACGTCCCCGCCGAGACCGTGGATGGTGCGCGCCACGTCCAGCGCGGGCGCGTCCCGGATGTCGTCGGAGTTGGGCTTGAACGCGGCGCCCCACGCGGCGACGCGCTTGCCGGCGAGGTCGCCGCCGAGCAGATCCCGGACGAGGTCGACGGTGCGGGCGCGGCGACGCCGGTTGATGTCGTCCACCTCGCGCAGGAACGACACGGCCTGGCCGACGCCGATCTCCTCGGCGCGGTGCGCGAACGCCCGGATGTCCTTGGGGAGGCAGCCCCCGCCGAACCCCAGGCCCGGCCGCAGGAACTTGCCGCCGATGCGGTCGTCCAGCGCCAGCGAGTCGGCGAGGTCCTTGACGTCGGCGCCGACCGCCTCGCAGACCTCGGCCATCGCGTTGATGTAGGAGATCTTCGTGGCGAGGAAGGAGTTCGCCGCGACCTTGACCAGCTCGGCGGTCGCGAGGTCCGTGCGGATCACGGGGGTGCCGAGGTCGAGGACGGGCCTGAACGCCGCCCGCAGCCGCTCGTGCGCCCAGTCGGACGTGACGCCGAACACCAGCCGGTCGGGGCGCAGCGTGTCGTCCACGGCGAAGCCCTCGCGGAGGAACTCGGGGTTCCAGGCCAGCTCGACGTCGGTCCCCGCGGGCGCCAGTTCCTGCACGAGGCCGGTGAGGCGCGCGGCCGTCCCGACCGGCACGGTGGACTTGCCGACGACCAGGGACCTGCGGCGCAGATGCGGCGCCAGGGAGCGGACGGCCGCGTCGACGTAGGTCAGGTCGGCGGCGTCCGAACCGGCCTGCTGGGGCGTCCCCACGCACACGAAGTGGACGTCCCCGAACTCTCCGGCCTCCGCGAAGGAGGTGGTGAACCGGAGCCGGCCCGAGTCGAGCGCCTTGGTGAGCAGCTCCGGCAGCCCGGGTTCGAAGATCGGGACCTCGCCCGACGCCAGCCGCTCGATCTTGCGCCGGTCGACGTCCACGCCGAGGACCTCGTACCCCAGCACGGCCATGCAGATCGCGTGCGTGGCACCGAGGTAGCCGGTCCCGATGACGGTCAGCCTCGGGGCGGCCTCCTCCTCCTGCCTCATTGGGCACCTCCTCGTGCACCGCGGTGAATTCGCGCCCGCCTGATCTTGCCACCCCTCGCGCGCGGGGCGTAGGAGGGTGCGGCTCAGGGGCTCTCCGTGACGTGGGTCACGCGGAGTTGTCGGACGTGGTATCGATGTGGCCTGCCTCCCCGGAAACCGCACGATTGGGGTGGTTGTCAGTGGTTACCAGCGGGTAGCATGATGTTGAGTTACTGACCAGTACGTAGCGGGGCCTCCGGTCACCGCCGGAACCAGACGGAGTCTCGAATGGGGCACTACAAGAGCAACCTCCGGGACCTGGAGTTCAACCTCTTCGAGGTGTTCAGGCGCCAGGACCTCCTCGGCAGCGGCCCGTACGCCGAACTGGACGAGGACACCGTGCGCAGCATCCTCGACGAGGTGAACCGGCTGGCCGAGGGTCCGCTCGCCGCCTCCTTCGAGGACGCGGACCGCAACCCGCCGGCGTTCGACCCCGCCACGGGCACGGTCACGATGCCCGAGGGTTTCAAGAAGTCGTTCAAGGCGTGGATGGACTCCGAGTGGTACCGCCTCGACCTCGCCCCCGAGTTCGGCGGCAGCGGCGCCCCGCGCTCGCTGACCTGGGCCGTGGCGGAGCAGGTGCTGGGCGCCAACCCGGCCGTCTACATGTTCGCCTCCGGCCCCGGTTTTGCGCAGATCCTCTGGCACATCGGCACGCCCGAGCAGAAGAAGTTCGCCGAGCTGGCCCTGGAGCGGCAGTGGGGCGCCACGATGGTGCTGACGGAGCCGGACGCCGGCTCCGACGTCGGCGCCGGGCGCGCCAAGGCCGTCCAGCAGCCGGACGGCACCTGGCACATCGAGGGCGTCAAGCGCTTCATCACCTCGGCCGAGCACGACATGTCCGAGAACATCTTCCACCTGGTGCTGGCCCGCCCCGAGGGCGCCGGCCCCGGCACCAAGGGCCTGTCGATGTTCCTCGTCCCGAAGTACCTGGTGGACGTGGAGACCGGTGAGCTCGGCGAGCGCAACGGCGCCTACGTGACCAACGTCGAGAAGAAGATGGGCCTCAAGGTCTCCACGACCTGCGAGCTCACCCTCGGCGAGAAGCACCCGGCGATCGGCTACCTGGTCGGCGACGTCCACCAGGGCATCCGGCAGATGTTCCTCGTCATCGAGTACGCGCGGATGATGGTCGGCACCAAGGCCATCGCCACCCTGTCGACCGGCTACCTCAACGCGCTGGAGTACGCGAAGGAGCGCGTCCAGGGTGCGGACATGACGCAGATGACGGACAAGTCCGCTCCGCGGGTGACGATCACCCACCACCCGGACGTCCGGCGCAGCCTCATGACGCAGAAGGCCTACGCCGAGGGCATGCGCGCGCTCGTGCTGCTCACCGCGTCCTACCAGGACGCCGTGCAGCTCGCCGAGTTCGAGGGCCGCAAGGACGAGACCGCCGAGAAGGTGAACGACCTCCTGCTCCCGATCGTGAAGGGCTTCGGCTCCGAGCGGGCGTACGCGCTGCTCGGCGCGGAGTCGCTGCAGACGCTCGGCGGGTCCGGGTTCCTGCAGGAGTACCCGATCGAGCAGTACATCCGCGACTCCAAGATCGACACCCTGTACGAGGGCACCACCGCGATCCAGGGCCAGGACCTGTTCTTCCGCAAGATCCTGCGGGACAGCGGCGAGGCGCTCAAGGTGCTCGTCGGGGAGATCCGGGAGTTCGCCGGCTCCGAGGCCGGCAACGGCCGGCTCAAGAACGAGCGCGCGCTCCTCGGCCGGGCCCTCGACGACGTGCAGGGCATCATCGACCCGATGGTCGGCTGGGCGCTCGGCTCGATGGAGGACCCGAAGGAGCTCTACAAGATCGGGCTCAACTCCTCGCGCCTGCTGCTCGCCCTCGGCGACCTGATCGTCGGCTGGCTGCTGTGCCGCCAGGCCGAGGTGGCGCTGAACGCGCTCGGCGGCGACGTGTCCGACGCCGACCAGGCGTTCTACACCGGCAAGGTCGCGGCCGCGCAGTTCTTCTGCCAGACCGTCCTGCCCCGGCTGGCCTCCGACCGCGCCATCACCGAGTCCACCACCCTGGACGTGATGGACCTCCCCGAAGACTCCTTCTAGCCCCCGCCACTGTGGCCCTGCCCGCCCGGGCAGGGCCACAGTGCTGCCGGGACGCCGCCGCTGAAATATTTTCGGACACGACCCGTGGAGGATGTCGAGAACGTGGTGCCGGCTCCGTCCCAGGGTCACCAGCGGCCACGACCGGCCGCGTGACGAAGGAGATCCGGCACCATGCGAAAGCTCATAGTCCAGCAGTGGGTCACCGTCGACAACATCGCCGCGGAGGAGGACGGCGGGCTCAGCTACGTGGCGGTGGAGCCGTTCTCCGACAAGTCCGATCCCGCGTTCAAGGCCGCGGTGATGGGGTTCATCGACTCGGTCGACACGATGATCCTCGGTGCGAACACCTACGCGCAGACCAAGGACTACTGGCCGAACGCCTCCGAGCAAGGCGAGTACGGCGAGAAGCTCAACAACCTCGCCAAGTTCGTCGCCTCCTCGAAGCTGGATGACGCCCCCTGGGGCGACTTCACCGCCGCGACCGTGACGCGCGACCCGGCCGCCACCGTCCGGGAACTCAAGGAGCAGAGCGGCAAGGACATCTGGCTGTGGGGGAGCTTGAGCCTCATGCGCTCCCTGCTGGCCGCCGGCGTCGTCGACGAAGTCCGGATGCTGGTCTGCCCGGCGTCACGGGGCAGGGGAACGCGCCTTTTCGAGGATCGCCAAGACCTGAACCTGATCGAGGCCGCCCCCTTCGACAACGGCATCCTGCTCCTGCGCTACGAGATCAAGGAATAGGCCCATGCGGCCGGTGTCCGAGCCAGGACACCGGCCGCCGCGCCGGTCTGGCGGCCGTTCTCACGGCTTTGGACAAGCCGTCACGCGAATGCCGTGTCCGTCATGCGTCGAGCCGCGTTCAGGAATTCCTCAAGCTGGTCAGGGGTGAGGTCCAAATCGCCGACCATACCTGACAGAAGTATGATCCTCGTGCCATTGGCGGCGTCAGCGCTGATGCCGTTCTGGGCTTCCACGGGCGACTTCTCGACCGCGATCTTGATGAGTGTCTCGGCCGTCTGGGCGTCCAGGTCGTCGGGGTCGCCGAGCCGGAGCCGCACCGATGTGACGAACTCGATGATCTCGGCGTCGTCCACAGGTGATCCATCGCGGACGAAGCGCCGCAGCGCCGCCTCGAAGAAGGCGGCGGTCGCCAGTGACAGGTACTGGTTGGCCGTGGCGATGTCCATCTGGGAGAGCAGTCGCCGGTGCTCGTCGATTCGTCCGGTGAGTTGAGCTCGCAAGGTGGCTATCTGGTGGTCGGTCACCGGCATCGTCTCGCCTCTTCATTTCGCTGGGTGGATCGCCTGCTGCTCGACCGGGTATGCGACAGTCGCTGCCGCGACGACTCCCCATTTGGCGCTGGAAGCGTCGACTGAACCGGTATCCGGGTGAAAAAACTGCCTTATTCTAGCGAGTTCCGGTTGCCCGGGTGTGCCGAGACTCCCGCCGTCCGGACCCGAGATCGTCCTGAACCTCTACAGCCGTCTCGGGCCCCTCGGCGGCGCCGTGTACCGGCTGGACGAGCGGCTCCCCCCGACTCGGATTCTGTGCGAGATGGCGCGAGATGGTGGGCCTTGCTGGGGTTATGGCGGGGGGTGTCGCGGTTGACTACTGTTGCCCGGGTCCCTCGCCCGTCTCCTCTCGACCGGATGAACGATGCGTGCGCTGCCCCTCGCCGTCTCTGTTGCTGGACTGCTGGTCGTCGCCGGATGCGCCGATGCCGACCGGGCTGAGAAGGTCGCTCCGCCGACGGTCCGTGCGGGTGGGGCCCGTCCCACCGTGGAGCCTCCGGGAGCGTTCGCCAAGGAGGGGTGGTTCGGCGGTGCGGACGGGCTGCATGCGCGCGTGGACATCAGGGGCGTCGAGCGGCAGGCCGCCAAGTCGGTGCTGCGCTACAGCGTGACGTCGCTGGACTCGTCGGTGAAGTCGGTGCCGTTCGAGGTCGCGCTGCTGGACACGGCCGGGCGCCGGCTCTACAAGCCGACGGGCACCACCAGCGGCTCCGGCTTCGCGCCCGGCACGACCCGGGAGATGGCGGCCGACTACCCGCTGATTCCGGCGACCGTCCAGAAGGTCACCGCGATCACACCCGGGACGGGCGGAGAGTTCACCGGGATCCCGGTGGTCGCCGCGTCTGGCACGCCGTCCGCGACGGCGACGCCGTCCCTCTCGTCCGCGCCGCCTGGCGGGTCGGTCCCGTCGTCCCCCTCGGCGTCGTCTTCCCCTTCGGTCGGGGCCGAGCCGGAGGTCGGAGCCGAGCCGTTCATGGCGGGTGCCCCGTCCCCGATCACGACCTCCCCGTCGGGTTCGCCCTCGACGACCGTGCCGGGTGGAAACCCCGTCGACCTGTACGACATCGTCGAGGGGGAGAAGCGGACCGTCTCGTCCGGCGGATCGAGCGTTACGGTCAGCCTGCGCAGCGACGGCCTGTTCGAGAGCAATTCGGGCAAACTGTCGAGCCAGGGAAAGGCCGTCCTCGACGAGGTCGCTCAGCAGATCAAGGCGAAGGCGGCGGGTGCGCTGACGTTCGAGGGACATGCCGGCGACGCGAAACTGTCCGGGGAGCGGGCCCAGGCCGTCCTGAGCGAGGTGAAGACCAAGCTCGGCGCCGGATTCACCTACACGGCCAACGGCAAGCAGGACGGTGACGGTGTTGACATCACCTACCAGCTCAAGTCGACCGCGCCGGGCTCCGTCCAGCCGGCCTCCTTCCGGGCGCAGGACGGTCAGAAGGTCGCTTCACGCACGGCTCCCTTTGGCGCCGCCAAGAGGCGCCTTGAGGTCAAGCCCTTCTACCGGGACGGCGCCTACGTCGTCGCCGTGTTCGACATCGTGAACGAGGGCCCCGGGACCACGCCGCCGGACGCGTCCTATCCGAACCCGAGCTACCCGGGTGGCGTGTTCGGGGCGTTCTCGATCCAGGTGCCGGGCCAGAAGGACGTCTACCGCGCCGTTCGTGTCGGCCCTGCCACGCCAGGCCGTCCGACCAACTACGTCGACCCTGGAAGGGCAGTGTTCCGTACCGCGGTCAGCCAGCCCGTTCGAGGCTTCGTCTACCTTCCCGCCCCGCCCGGCGACGTCACGTCCGTGACCTTTGACGCCGGACCGTTCGGCAAGGTCGAGAAGGTTCCCGTCTCCTGAGCGTGGGGGCCGGCTCTGGGCCGGCCCCCACGGAACCGTCAGCGGCTCCAGGCGAGCATGCGGATCGGGTCTTCCAACATGTCCCCGACGTCGCGCAGGACGCGGGAGCCCAGCTCGCCGTCCACGATGCGGTGGTCGAACGAGAGCGCCAGGGTGGTCACCTTGCGGATCGCGAGCTCGCCCTCGTGGACCCACGGCATGTCCCGGATCTGGCCGAACGCCAGGATCGCGGCCTCGCCCGGGGTGAGGATCGGGGTCCCGGAGTCCACCCCGAACACGCCGACGTTCGTGATCGTGATCGTTCCGTCGGACAGGTCGGCGGGGGACGCCTTGCCCGCGCGGGCCTTCGCCGCCAGCTCGTTCAGGGCGCGAGCGAGGCCCGGCAGGTCGAGGTCGTGCGCGTCCTTGACCTTGGGGACGATGAGGCCGCGGTCGGTGGCCGCCGCGATCCCCAGGTTCACGTAGCGCTTGAGGACGATCTCCGCGCCGTCCGGGCCGTCCGCCCACGTGGAGTTCACCATCGGGTTGCGCGCCACCGCGGTGAGCAGCGCGCGCGCCACCAGCAGCAGCGGCGACACCTTCACGTCCGCGAACTCGGGCAGCTCACGGAGCCGCTTGACGGTCTCCATCGTCCGCGTCACGTCCACCTGGAGGAACTCGGTGACGTGCGGTGCGGTGAACGCCGACCCGGACATCGCCGCCGCGGTCGCCTTGCGGACGCCCTTGACGGGGATCCGCTCCTCGCGCGGGCCCGCCTGGACCGGCGCGGCGGGAGCCGTGTGAGCGTGCGACGGGGCCCCGGACTGCGCGGCGAGGACGTCCTCGCGCGTGATCGATCCCTGCGGACCCGACCCCGTGATGGACGCCAGGTCCACCCCGAGATCCCTGGCCATCTTGCGGACGGGCGGCTTGGCCAGCGGCAGTCCGTTCCCGGCAGGGCTCGGGCGGGCGGCCGGCGCCTGCGGGACGGGCGCGGGTGCGGGCACGGCCGGAGCCGCGGGCGCCGCGCCGTTGGCCGGCCTGCGGGGACGGCGCCTGGTCGTCCCCTCCTTCACGCCGTAGCCGACCAGGACGGGTGTGCGCTTCGGCGGCTCCTGCGGCGACACCATGCCCGGCTCGTTGACGGTCGGGACGCCCTCCTCGCGGAGCGCGGCCGCCTGCGCCGGGGGCTCGGACACCGGCGTCGCCACGCCGCCTTCGCCGCCGGCGTCCACCGCGATGATCGGGACCCCGACGTCCACGGTCTGCCCCTCGGTGACCATCAGTTCGGTCACCACGCCCTCGAACGGGCAGGGCAGCTCCACGATCGCCTTCGCCGTCTCGATCTCGACGATGGTCTGGTTCACCTCGACGGTGTCGCCGGGCTGGACGTGCCACTTGACGATCTCGGCCTCCGTCAGGCCCTCGCCCACATCCGGCAGTTTGAACAGTTTGGGCTGGCTCACCGGCGTCACCACGCGAAGGTCCGGTCGACCGCGTCCAGGATGCGGTCGAGGTCGGGCAGGTAATGGTCCTCGATGCGGGACGGCGGGTACGGGGTGGAGAACCCTCCGACGCGCAGCACCGGCGACTCCAGCCGGTAGAAGCACTTCTCGGTGATCCGGGCGGCCAGCTCGGCGCCGTACCCGTTGAAGACCGGGGCCTCGTGGACGACGACGCAGCGTCCCGTCCGGTTCACCGAGTCGGTCACCGTGCCGATGTCGAGCGGGTTCAGCGAGCGAAGGTCGATGACCTCCAGCTCCCGCCCCTCCTCGGCGGCGGCCCCGGCGGCCTCCAGGCACGTCTTCACCGCCGGCCCGTAGGCCAGCAGCGTCGCGTGCTCGCCCGGCCGCACGACCGCGGCCCGGTGCAGCGGTGTCCAGCCGGTCGCGTCCGAGTCGGTGTCGACCTCCGCCTTGTCCCAGTAGCGGCGCTTGGGCTCGAAGAAGATCACCGGGTCGGGCGAGGCGATCGACTGCTGGATCATCGAGTAGGCGTCCAGCGGGTTCGAGCACGCCACCACGCGCAGGCCGGCGGTGTGCGTGAAGTACGCCTCGGGCGACTCGGAGTGGTGCTCCACCGCGCCGATGCCGCCGCCGCACGGGATCCGGACGACGACCGGCAGCTCCAGCGCGCCGAGCGAGCGCATCCGCATCTTCGCCAGCTGCGTGATGATCTGGTCGGCGGCGGGGAACACGAACCCGTCGAACTGGATCTCCACCACGGGACGGTAGCCGCGCAGCGCCAGCCCGATCGCCGTCCCGACGATGCCGGACTCCGCCAGCGGGGTGTCGATGACCCGCTCCTCGCCGAAGTCCTTCTGGAGGCCGTCGGTGATGCGGAAGACGCCGCCGAGCTTGCCGACGTCCTCGCCCATCACCAGGACCTTCGGATCGTCCTCCATGGCCTTGCGCAGGCCCTCGTTGAGGGCCTTGCCGAGGGTCAGGGTGCTCACTTCGCCTCCTCCTCGAACGACGCCAGGTAGGCGGCGAACTGCTCCTGCTCCTCGGTCATCAGCTGGTGCTCGTCCCCGTACACGTGGTCGAACATCGACAGCGGCTCCGGGTCGGGCAGCGCCAGGCACGCCTCACGCAGCTCCCTGGTGATCTGCTTGGCCTCGTCCTCCACCTTCTGGAAGAACCCGGCGTCCGCCAGGTCGCCGCGCACCAGATACGCCTTGACGCGCTCGATCGGGTCCTTGAGCTTCCACGCCTCCTCCTCGGCCTTGAGCCGGTAGCGCGTGGGGTCGTCGGTCGTGGTGTGGGCGCCCATCCGGTACGTGTACGCCTCGACGAGAGTGGGGCCCTGACCCGTTCTGGCGTTCTCCAGGGCCTTCCTGGTGACGGCCAGGCAAGCGAACACGTCGTTGCCGTCCACCCGGATGCCCGGGAAGCCGAAACCCTGCGCACGCTTGTACAGCGGGATCCTGGACTGCCGCTCCAGGGGCTCGGAGATGGCCCACTGGTTGTTCTGGCAGAAGAACACGATCGGCGCGTTGAAGACCGAGGCGAACACGAAGGATTCGTTCACGTCGCCCTGGGACGTCGCCCCGTCCCCGAAGTAGGCGATCGTGGCGCCCGCCGACGGAGTGCCGAGCACGCCGTCCCGCTGGATGCCCATCGCGTACCCGGTCGCGTGCAGCGTCTGGCTGCCGATCACGACGGTGTACAGGTGGAAGCCGTGCTCCTTCGGGTCCCACCCGCCGTGGTTGATCCCACGGAACATGCCGAGCAGCTTCAGCGGCTCCACGTCCCGGCACCAGGCGACGCCGTGCTCGCGGTACGTCGGGAAGACCATGTCGTTGGCGGACGCCGCCCGCCCGGAGCCGATCTGCGCCGCCTCCTGCCCGAGCAGCGACGCCCAGAGGCCGAGCTCGCCCTGCCGGGTGAGCGCCACGGCCTCCTGGTCGATCCGCCGCACGATCACCAGGTCGCGGTAGAGGCTGCGCACGTCCTCGGCGCCGAGGTCCAGGGGGTAGTCCGGATGCTCGACCCGCTCGCCCTCGGGGGTGAGCAGCTGGACGAGTTCGGGCTCGGCGACCTTCGGGGTGTCGGGCGCGCCGCGCACGGAGTCGATCGTCATCGATGACACTCCTCGTTCGGGGCCGTCACGCGGGGTCGCCGCGTGGCCGGCCGATGCCAACGGCCCCGTCCCCGGTAAGGGACAAAAGCCGCAAGGCCATCGTGGCAGACATCACACCCTGCGATGCAAGCCCCCGTCACCGCGATGCGAGTCCCACCACCGGAGGTCCTACCCCCGGCCCTACCCCGCGACCCGGACGTGACGCACGTTACGTCCGCCGTTTCCCGGCGTCGGCCCCCGACCCCCGCTACTCCCGGGAGAGCGCGCGGGTGGCCCCGGCCGCGACCGTCAGGCCGAGGAGCAGGCCCGCGGCGACGATGAAGTTGGCGATCCACTGGTAGACGCCCTTGGGCGCGAACTCCATCTCCTGACCGAGGCTGCCGATCGGCAGGAGGAGGTCGAGCGTGTAGAAGAACGCGTTGAAATGCGGCTTGTGGCCTTCGTCCAGAACGTCGGGCCGGTGGATCGAGAAGACGATCGTCCCGAAGGCGAGCAGGCCGATCAGCCAGCTCGCGGCGCGGAACGGGCGGTAGCCGTAGCCGACCAGCCCGTCCTGGAACCAGCCGACGATCTTCCGGGGGACGCCCTGCGTCCTGCGCCGGTCCCGTGCCTTGGCGAGCAGGACGGAGCGGCCGTCGGCGTCCAGCCCGAGCGAGCGGTAGGTCTGCGCGAGCCGCTCGTAGGGCTGCGGGGCGTAGCCGTCGGTGTCGCGGCGCAGCCACGCCAGCCGCTCGCGGGCGGTGAGCGGGGGTTCGAGGGTCTCGTACTGGAGGCCGTCGAGCTGGAGGCGCTCCGGCCAGGAAGCGGCGTCGTCGCGCAGCAGGTTGATGCGCGCGTAGGACAGGTCCGCGGTCCCCTTGATCGGCTCGGCGGTGCGCATCAGCAGCTCCTCGGCCTGGAGGCGCTGCAGGCCGAGTGCCGTCCCCTCGTCGTGGAGCAGGCGGGCGTCGCGCAGGCTGAGCTGCCCGGTGACGCGGGCTCCGGAGAAGCTGACGGCGCCGACGGCGGTGAACCCGTCCGAGCAGTAGATGTCGGTCTCGACGGACAGGTCGTCGGCGTTCAGGGCGGTCCGCTTGGGGGCGGACAGGCGGGCGCCGACGAACGACAGGTAACCGCCGACGCGGGCGCCGCGCAGCCGGACCTCCCCCTCGGCGCTGAACCCGCCGTCGCAGAACACGTTCGCGGCCACGTCCAGGCGGCTGGCGTACAGGGCGGCGCCGGACGGGTTGTACAGCCGCGCGCCCCGGAAGATCAGCTGGCCGCCGACGCGGGCCCCCGGCAGCCGGACCTCGCCGTTGGCGGCGAACCCCTGGTCGCAGTAGACGTTCGCCTCGACCGAGAGGCGGTCGGCGAGCATCGCGTCCCCGCCCGGGTTGGACAGGTGCACGCCCGACATGTTGAGGATGCCGGTGATGTTCGCACCGTCCAGCCACAGGCCGCCGTTGATGCGGCTGCCCTCCAGCCACAGGTGGCCGTCCACCCGCGTGCCGGAGGCGATCAGGCCGGGCAGCCGGCAGCGCATCAGGTGGACGCTGTTCATGCTCGCCCAGTACAGGTGCGGCGCCTCGTCGAAGTCGCAGCCGGTGAGCGCGAGCGGGACGTGGACCTCGGCGTGCCCGAGGTTCAGCGAGCCGGTGATGCGGGCGCCGCCGAGCCGCACGGCGGCGACCTGGCCGGGCTCGGCCTCCACCGCGCCGACGAGCAGCGCGACGAGGACCTCCGCCCTGACCATCCGGTCACGTCCCCACCGGTCGGAGCGTGTGATGTCGTCCATCGCCTGGTCGCCGGACGACAGGTCGATGGATTCGCCCTTGGGGAACGCCTCCCACAGGCGGCGCTCCACGGGCGTGAGGTCCTCGATGTTCATCGGCAGGCTCCGGGGGTGCTGATGGCTCGTGATGGGCCATGGTGCCGTACGCTTCAGGATCGTAAGCAAAAGCGCAGATCAGTGAGGGGGCGACCGTGGCGCGTGTCGTCGTGGACGTCATGCTCAAGCCGGAGATCCTCGACCCGCAGGGGCAGGCGATCGCCCGCAAGCTGCCGCAGATGGGGTTCGACGGGGTCGTGGCCGTCCGGCAGGGCAAGCGGTTCGAGGTGGAGCTGGAGGGGGACGCCGACGAGGCGGCCCTGGAGAAGGTCGGCAAGATCGCCGAGACGCTGCTGGCGAACCCGGTCATCGAGAACTACGAGGTTCACGTTCTGTAACCGTCCGGGGGCGTGGCCGATACCGGCCCGCCGCCCGCACCGGCGGTAGAACGGCGCTCGGTTTCCGGCCGCGACATGGCCCGTTCCAAATGGCGGGACCGCGACTGTGGCGGTTACGGAAGATTCCTCCGGGGAAGTGTTAGCTGCGTTGAGTCGTCGAGCACGCTCCGGGACCGGGGGCACGGTCGGGACGCCCGGAGCATGACACGAGGTGTCCGGGTGGATATGCGGTTCTCGCTCGCGCTGCCGCGCGACGCGCTGAGCATCCCGGTGGTCCGGCGGGTGACGGGCGACGCCCTGCGAGGGCTCGGCGTCGCGGAGGACTGCGTCGACGACCTGCTGGTCGCGATCTCCGAGGCCTGCACGAACGTGATCGAGCACGCCCGCGCGAACGGCGACTACGAGGTGACCGGGCACGTGGACGACGGCACCTGCCTGTTCAAGATCGTGGACTGGGGCCGCGGGCTCCGGTCCGCCCCGCCGGAACCCGAGCCGCTGAGCGAGTCGGGGCGCGGGATCAGGCTCATGCGCGCGCTGGTGGACGACCTGGACATCGACTCCGCGCCCGACCGGGGTACCGTCGTTCACCTGCGAAAGCGGCTGACCTGGAGGGACGGGGCGCTGGTACGGCGCCTCGACAGCAACCTCATTCCCAACGCCGGGTAGATTGGGACCTGCGCGCGGGGGAATGCGACGCGCATCGGGGTTGATCGGCGGAGGAGATCCCGATCGTCTCGGCCGCACCTCATTTCGGAGGAACAGAACAGATGGACGCTGCCCGGGTTGGGATCATCACCTTCCCAGGTTCCCTTGACGACAAGGACGCCGCACGCGCGGTGCGGCTTGCCGGCGCGGAGCCGATCGCCCTCTGGCACGGCGACCGCGACCTGCGGGGGGTCGACGCCGTCGTCCTGCCCGGCGGGTTCTCCTACGGGGACTACCTGCGGGCCGGGGCGATCGCCCGGTTCGCGCCGCTGATGTCCGAGGTCGTGGCCGCCGCCGGCGACGGCCTGCCGGTCCTCGGCATCTGCAACGGGTTCCAGGTGCTGTGCGAGTCGCATCTGCTGCCCGGCGCGCTGCTCCCGAACGCGGGGCTGCACTTCGTCTGCCGCGACCAGCGGCTGCGCGTCGAGAACGGCGACACCGCCTGGACGTCCGAGTACCACGAGGGCCAGGAACTGGTGATCCCGGTGAAGAACCGGGACGGCCGCTACACCGCCGACCGGGAGACGCTGATCGAACTGGCCGACTCCGGCCGCATCGTCGCCCGCTACCTCGACCTGAACCCGAACGGCTCCCAGGACGACATCGCCGGGATCTGCAACGAGGCCGGCAACGTGGTCGGGCTCATGCCCCATCCCGAGCACGCCGTCGAGTCGCTGACCGGGCCGTCCACCGACGGCCTCGGCTTCTTCACCTCGATCGTCAAGAGACTGGTCAACGCATGAGTGAGCAACGGCCCCACGCTTCCGGAAGGGCTATGCGAGACGAGGACGAGCCCTCGATGGAGTGGCTCGGCGAGCTCAAGTCCGACGCGGACGACCCGGAGCTCCAGCCCATCAACCCTGCTGTGACGCAGGGCTTCAAGGCGATCCTCGAAGAGGACCAGCCCGGCTCCCAGGGCCCGGCCCCCGAACCGGCCCCCGGGCCCTTCACCGGGCCCATCCCGGTGCTGAACGACGCGGAGCCCGCCCCGGGCCCTGCGGCGTCCCAGGGGGTGTCCGACCAGGAGTTCGCGCGCGCCCTGGAAGAGGAGCGCTCTAGCGGCGACCCCACGTCCACCGTCGTGGACCCGTCGCTCACCGTGCCCGACCTGAGCCCCTTCGCCGCGCCGCCGCCGCCCACCCGCGGCACGGGCACCGGCCCGCAGCCCACGGTCGGTCACGGCACCGGCCCGCAGCCCGCCGTGGGCACCGGTACCGGCCCCCAGCCCGCCATCGGCCGCGGCACGGGCCCGCAGCCCGCCGTGCGCCCGGGCACCGGCCCGATGCCCGCCATCGGACGGGGCACGGGTCCCCAGCCCGCGGTCGGCCTCGGCACGGGGCCCCTGCCCGCCGTCCGCCCAGGGACGGGCCCGCTGCCCAGGGTCGGCCCGGGAACGGGTCCGCTGCCCGCGGTCGGTTCGGGCACCGGCCCCCAGCCCGCCGTCGGGCGCGGCACGGGCCCCCAGCCCGCCATCGGCTCCGGGACGGGCCCCCAGCCCGCCGTCGGACGGGGAACGGGGCCGCAGCCCGCCCTCGGGCGCGGCACCGGTCCGCAGCCCGCCATCGAGGCGTCCGCGCACTACGACCAGGGCACGGACACGGTCGCCGTCGCCGCCGCGTCCCCCGAGCGTCCGCAGCCGTGGGCCGAGCTGGGGATGAACGAGGAGGAGTACCAGCGCGTCCGCAGCATCCTCGGACGCCGGCCCACCTCGGCCGAGCTGGCGATCTACTCGGTCATGTGGAGCGAGCACTGCTCCTACAAGAGCTCCAAGGTGCACCTGCGCCAGTTCGGCGACAAGGCCCCGAAGACCGACAAGCTCCTCGTCGGCATGGGCGAGAACGCCGGGGTCGTCGACATCGGCCAGGGCTGGGCGGTCACCTTCAAGGTGGAGTCGCACAACCACCCGTCCTACGTCGAGCCGTACCAGGGCGCCGCGACCGGCGTCGGCGGGATCGTCCGCGACATCATGTCGATGGGGGCGCGTCCCATCGCCGTCATGGACTCGCTGCGCTTCGGCCCGGCCGACGCCGCCGACACCCAGCGCGTCCTGCCCGGCGTCGTCGCCGGCGTGGGCGGTTACGGCAACTCCCTCGGCCTGCCCAACATCGGCGGCGAGACGGTCTTCGACGCCTGCTACGAGCAGAACCCGCTCGTGAACGCGCTGTGCGTCGGCGTGATGAAGCACGAGGACATCAAGCGCGCGGTGGCCCCCGGCCCCGGCAACCAGGTGATCCTGTTCGGTGCCCTGACCGGCCCGGACGGCATCGGCGGCGCGTCCGTGCTCGCCTCGGCCACCTTCGACGAGGAGTCGCACCAGAAGCGGCCGTCGGTCCAGGTGGGCGACCCGTTCATGGAGAAGCTGCTCATCGAGTGCTGCCTGGAGCTGTTCCACGAGGACCTCGTGGTCGGCATCCAGGACCTCGGCGCCGCCGGGGTGTCGTGCGCGACGACGGAGCTGGCCGCGGCCGGCACCGGCGGCATGCACGTCGACCTCGACACCGTCCCGCTCCGCGACCAGACGCTCCGCCCTGAGGAGATCCTCATGAGCGAGTCGCAGGAGCGCATGATGGCGGTGGTCGAGCCCGCCAAGGTCGAGCGCTTCATGGAGATCTGCGCGCGCTGGGAGATCCCGGCCACCGTGATCGGGACGGTCACCGACACGCGCCGGCTGGTCATGACGTGGCGGGGCGAGACGATCGTCGACATCCCGCCGGTCACGGCGGCCGACGAGGGCCCCGTCTACCACCGTCCGCTGGCGCCCCCGCACGACCTCGGCGCCCTGCAGTCCGACACCCCGGGACGGCTCACCCGCCCGTCCAACGGCGACGAGCTGCGCCGGACCGTCCTCTGGCTGGCCGGGTCCCCGAACCTCGCCGGCAAGACGTGGGTGACCTCCCAGTACGACAGGTACGTCCTGGGCAACACCGTCATGGCGATGCCCGAGAACGCCGGCGTGGTCCGCATCGACGACGAGTCGGGCCTCGGCATCGCGCTGTCCCTGGACGGCAACGGCCGCTACGCCCGGCTCGACCCGTACGCGGGCGCGCAGCTCGCGCTGTCCGAGGCGTTCCGCAACGTCGCCGCGACCGGCGCACGGCCCCTGGCCGTCACCAACTGCCTGAACTTCGGCTCCCCGGAGGACCCGGGCGTCATGTGGCAGTTCGCGCAGGCGGTCGAGGGCCTGGCGGACGGCTGCCAGTACCTCGGCATTCCGGTGACGGGCGGCAACGTCAGCTTCTACAACCAGACGGGCACCACCCCGATCAACCCGACCCCGGTCATCGGCGTCCTCGGCGTCCACGACGACGTGCGCCGCAGGGTGAACATGTCGCTGACCACCGACGGCGCCACGATCGCCCTCCTCGGCGAGACCCGCGAGGAGTTCGGCGGCTCGGAATGGGCGCACGTCGTCTACGGCCACCTGGGCGGCCTGCCGCCGCTGGTCGACCTGAAGGCCGAGGCGGCACTGGCGTCGGTGATGGTCGCGGCCGTCCGCGACGGCCTGGTCAACGCCGTGCACGACCTCTCCGACGGCGGCCTGTCGCAGACGCTGGTGGAGTCGTGCCTGCGCGGCGGCCTCGGCGCCCGCATCACCCTGCACGGCGACCCGTTCGTCTCGCTGTTCAGCGAGTCGGTCGCCCGCGCAATGGTCGTCGTCCGCCCGGGCGCCGAGTCCCGCCTCGCGGCCCTGTGCGAGTCGGCGGGCGTCCCGGTCAGCCAGATCGGCGTGGCAGGCGGCGACAGCCTGCACGTGACGGGCCGCGGCCCCGAAGGCGACCAGCAGGAGCTGTTCAGCATCGGCCTCTCCGAGCTTCGCGAGGCCCACGAACGCATGCTCCCCACCTACGCCGACTGACTCAGGCAAAGCGAAGGGCGCCCCCATGCCGGGGGCGCCCTTCGCATGTCACCCGCTAGCCCGGCCGGCGAGTGAGCGCCTGAGCGACGATGACGCGATCCCCGTTGAACGTGACCGACGGGGATCCGTGCAGCTCATAGCCCAAGTCGAGCGCTTCACTGACCCGCCGGCAGAACGTCTCGTCATCAGGCCCGGTAAGAACCCGATACCGCGGAAGCTCCCGCTTTTCACCCATCCCCCGACCCTAGATCACAGCGGCCGATCGCCGGGAGCGGGCTGGGGCTCGGGGCTCAGTTGGTCGTTCGGTCCGCCGCGGGCAGCCAGCCGAGTCGTTCGGACATGTTCCGGGCGCAGGTGACGACGGCGCGCACTTGGTCGGAGTCGTCAGTGGCGCGCCACAGGATGGACCAGGGGTAGAAGGAGGCCGGTTCGCTGAGCGGCCGCCAGATGGTCCCCGGGAGCGCGGAGATGCAGGAGGAGGGTACGCAGTACAGGCAGCGGCCCTGTGCGACCAGGGTGGAGGCGGCGCGGATGCTGTCGACGGTGCCCTGGTACACCGTCGGGGTGAAGCCGGCGGCCCTGCACATCTCGACGGTGAACTGGTTGAACTCCGGGGCCTTCATCTCCTCGGCGAGCAGGAGCGGTTCACGGACGAGGGCCTCGGCCGGCACCGCGTCCAGGTCGGCGAACCGGTGCCCGCGGGGGACCAGGACTCCGAGACGGTCCCGGCGGAACATGTGCGAGGCGACGCCCTGCGGCGCCAGGGCGGCGCGGCCGATGCCCACGTCCAGGCGCCCGTCGAGGAGTTGCTGGTACTGCTCGGGGACACCGACCTCCACCTGGTGGATCACCAGGTCGGGGTAGAGCGCCTGGGCCTCGTGCAGGATCTGCGGCATCGAGTCGTAACTGGCGTCGATGATGCCCACCCGCAACGTCGGCAAGATGCCCTGCGAGGTACGGGCGACCTGGGCGGCGCGCTCCACGTGAGCGAGGATCTGCCGCGCCTCGACCAGGAACGCCGCTCCTGCGGGAGTCAGCGCGACATAGTGCGTGGTGCGGTCCAGCAGACGCACGCCCAGCTCCCGCTCCAGCCGCTGTACCTGCTGGCTCAGGGCCGACTGCACGATGTGCTCGCGGGCGGCGGCGCGACCGAAATTGAGTTCCTCGGAAACGGCCACGAAATAGCGGAGCTGGCGCAGTTCCACGTCCCCGCCTTCTGAGGCCGAACAGCGAGACCTTCTCAAGGAGACTACATCGCGGCGTGCGCCTGGAGAGTTCGCCGACCCGGCGCCGGACACCCCCTCATGCCGTGCGCGAACGAGCCGCGCCCCGCTGGAGCCGACCGCACGCTACGGGTAACGGCCTCTACCGGCGGTTATCGCCCCCACTGATCGCGCTTGCTCGGATCGCTCGTTACGGTCGGTTGAAAACTGAGGTCGACTGGTAGTGGGCGCTAAGGGCACGTAGTGGGCGCTAAGGGCACACCGATTCTCTCCAGGGACCACAAGCCTGATTCCTGCCTCGGCAGGTGCCACATCGCATGCACGCCGTCGGCGTCAGCACGTCCAGAACTCGAGTACTGATCCAATGGCAGCGCGCCGCGGTGCTCGGAAAGGGGGCTCTCGATGAACCACGAGATGAGAGTCCACATCATGACCTCGATTGCGCCCGCCAGCCCGAACGGCTCGGCACCCCACTGCGAGCACGCGGACCGGCTGACGCCCGTCGCTCCACGATCGCGCGGTTGCCCGGCGTGCGAGGCGCACGGAGGCGTGTGGACGGCTCTTCGCATCTGCCTGACCTGCGGCTGGGTGGCCTGTTCCGACGACTCGCCGCACCGGCACGCACAAGCGCACTACCAGGAGACCGACCATCCGGTCGCGGCCGCCATGGGGCCGGGATCCACCTGGCGATGGTGCTACGTCCACGAACGCAGGGTCTGAATCCAGCCAAGCGTCCGGTGGCCGACGACCCGCCGGGCCGAGTCGTTCGCAATCTGAATATTCTCGGACACATAGAGTCAACAGGTCGACATGGGGGAACACAACCGGCTGTGGGGGAACGGACCGGGCCCGAGGGCGCCTTGGATCGCAGCGAAGGCTTCGGCGAGCGGCTGCTGGGCCAGTTGCTGGACCGGGCGCACGAGATGCCGCCCCAGCTCATCGCACCGCTGGTGGCCGAGGAGATACGCGCGATCGGCGGCCGGGACGTCTCGATCCTCTTGCAGGACTACGCCCAGCTGGCGCTGGTGCCGCTGCGGGGCAGGGGTCTCACCCACGGTGAGCCCCTGCCGCTGGAGGGTTCCCCCGCCGGGCGCGCGTTCCTGACGGAGCGCATCGTCGAAGACCCGCAGACCGACGGTGTGCGCATGTTCCTGCCCCTGCTGGACGGCAGCGACGAGATCGGGGTGATGTCCCTGACCCTCGACGAGGTCGACGACGACGAACGCCGACTGCTCCGACGGCTCGCGGGGCTCGTCGCCGACATGCTGGTGACCAAGAACCGCTACACCGACCAGTTCTTCCGGACCCGGCGACGCGAGCCGATGAGCGTGCCCGCGGAGATCCAGTGGTCACTGCTGCCCCCGCTCACCATGATGACGCCGCAGGTCGCCATCGCCGGGATCCTGGAGCCCGCCTACGACGTCGCCGGCGACAGCCTCGACTACGCCCTCAACGACGACATCCTGCACCTGGCCATGATCGACGCGATGGGCCACGGCCTGAACGCCGCCGTACTGGCCACCGTCGCCGTGGGCGCCTACCGGCACGCCAGGCGCGCCGACGCCGGCCTCGCCGAGCTGTACGCGTTCATGGACACCGCCATCGACCAGCAGTTCGGCCCCGACCACTTCGTCACCGCGCAGATGATGCGCCTGCACATCGGGACGGGCCACCTGGAATGGGTCAACGCCGGCCACCCGGCGCCGATGCTGATCCGTGATCACAAAGTCATCGGAGTGCTGGAGGGTCCCGGGACGCTGCCCGTGGGCTTCGGCGGCTCGACACCCCGGATCAACAGTGAGCAGCTCCGCCGCGGCGACCGGGTCCTGGCCTATACCGACGGCCTCATCGAAGAGCACACGACCGGCGGGGAGCAGTTCGGCGAGGAACGCCTGATCGCCACCATCGAACGCGTCGGGCCCGCGAGTGCGACCGTGCAGCAGATGGTGCGGAAACTCTCCCACACGCTCATGCGGGAAAGAGGCGGGGTCACCAGCGACGATGCCAGCCTCTTCCTCATCGAGTGGCGCGGCGGCTCCGCCGACCACCTCACCAGACCACTGCTGTGACCGAAGAACCCGGCTGTCATCCGCACCCTGCTCGCCGCCGGGCTCACCACCGGATCATCCGCGAGCACACGCCCTGCTTCCCCAGCGACAGCGCCTAGGTCCGGACATGCGCTCTCGGCAACCTCGGAACCCGGTCGGCTTGTCCGGGTCGGGAAGCCATGGCCGAGTCGACGCCGGACCCCGGTGATCCATCCAGGGGACAGGCGGTCAACGACCTTGTGGGGACGCCCCGTCCGCTCCCAGTTCCTGTCTCCGACGTCGCCTGGTCCGTTGGCGGCGTCCGGCCGTCATCTCCTCGGGAGAAAGAATGTTCGGAAATCGACTGTTTCCCCCGATGGTGGGACGGGGTTGGATAAGAACGAACGGGCATGTCGGCCCGGTGGCCGTACTCTCTGCGGCGCATTGGGGCCGCTGCTTCGACCGGTCCGGAAGACCGATCCTGGCAGTCATCGAATTCATGGCTCGTCTAGGAGTTCGGTCATGAACCTCATCGCCTGGATCGATCACTCGAATTCCCTGAAGGGCGGCGTGTGATGCCGGTAGCCGGCGGCATCGCGCTGCTGACCATCGGTGCGATCCTCACATTCGCCATCACCGGATCCATACGCGGTATCGATCTGCCCACGGTGGGCACCATCTTGATGGCCGCCGGAGTAGCCGTGCTGCTGCTCCCGCTGGTCGTGGGCGGCATGTCACCCCCGAAGCCATGGTCCGCCCGTAGCCGCCGAGACGCCATCGACGACGAAGCGGACGGCGGGCCGCAGAACCCCCTCGCGCCGTCGCGCCGCGACGACCCGCCCGACGCTGACGTTCTCACCCGCGACGGCCGCACCCGGCGGCTGCGACGGAGCCGACGCTAGCCGCCTTCGCGGCGCCGGTCCCCCGGGCTCGGTGACCGTGCCGGACGACAGGAGGTATGTCCGATGACCATGAGAGATGAATATCTGCGGCTGATGATGGGGCTCGTCGGCGGCATGGCCATCGCGGTGGCCGTGATCTGCCTGGTCATCACAGGGGTCGCCTTCGTCGTCTCCTGACGCGGCCGAGATCGAGGAACCACAGTGCGAGACGGCTGGACACCGGGCGTCATCGCGGTCAGGCGGCGAGTCCGGCCCGGAGTTCCTGGGTGGGCTGGACGGTAAGTGCGTGCTCGAGCCCAGTGGAGCGCAGCAGCGCGGCGACCTGCGGGCCGGGGGCGGTCAGGCGCACGATGACGCCGAATCCGGCGGCGCGGCGTTGGGCACCGATCAGCACGGCCAGCCCGGCGGCGTCGGCGGACGCCACCTCGCTCAGGTCGAGGATCAGCAGTCGGCCGCTGTGCCGCAACACTCCGATCAGGTGTTCGCGCAGCGCCGGAGCGGCGGCGCGGTCCAAGGCGCCCGTCAACGCGACGATGGTGTGCCCAGGACGCCGGCGGGTGGGCATGCTCACCTCGTCTGGGGCCCGGACCAGGCCCCCGGCGGCCTGTGCGGGGGCGGGAGTGACAGCGGTCATGACGATCTCCGATCGTGGAAGGGCCCTGGCGCTCGGCCCGGTCCGATGACGGGCGGGGGCCGGATCAGTGCGCCGCGAGGTCTTCTCGCAAGCGCCCGCCCTCGGACTCCCAGGCGCTCTCCGACTCGTCGCGGATGCCGGCCCGGTTCGTCCGGCCGGATGGTGGGGTGAGGGGGGCCAGCAGGTCGGGGGTGTGAAGGTGGTTGGCGGGGTGCGACGCCAGTTCCATCGCGGCCTCGGCCTCGGCCCGAGACGTGGAGGCCGGGACGGTGAGCAGATCGACGCGCCGGCCGTCCGCGTGGATCGCCGTGAGCAGCCCGGGTGGAAGGGAGTCGAACCAGCTGAGCCGCACCACCCGCGCGTCGTCCGGGCCGTCGATGCGCAGCCGGCGTGGACGGTCGTCCCAGTCGTCCACCCGGAGCAGGACATGGGTGATGGGCCTGTGGTCGTCGATGGGGCCGTGGTCCTGCAGGGCCAGGATCAGCCCTGGCAACTCCGCGACCGGGTCGGTCGACCGGGGCCACCAGGCACCGTCCAGCACAGTTCGCGCCGAGCCGGGAGGGGCCACGGGACGCAGCCGCAGCCGTGGAGTCGAAGGTGGCGACAGGCTGATCGTTGTGCGGCGTTCGGTGGTGGTCCACATGGTGGGCGCCTTCCGTTGGAGTTCGGGTGATGCGGCGGGCCGCTTCTCATCGGAGGCGCTTGCGGGTCAGCGGGCGCAGTTGGGTGAGACGGGCGGTGCCCAGGATCAGCGCGACCGCGGTCCCGGCGGCCATCGCCGCCATGAGCACCACCGCCAGCGGCAGGACGCCGCTCGTACCGGCGAATGAGACCCGCACATCGCCGGTGTTGCTCACCACGAACACCATGAAGACGATGAAGATGACCGCGACGGCCCACAGACCGGACCACACCACTCCGGTGCGGGTCGCCGTCACCCGCGGCGCGAGCCGGGGCTCGCGCGGCTCGGGGAATCCAGGGCGAGGCGGGGTCGACTCGGGCGCCGGACCGGTTCGGCTGGTGCGACCAGTTCGTTCGCTGACCCGCGGACTGTGCGAGATCGGCATGACTCCCCTCTCGGGGTGAGCCGGTACGGCGGATCAACCTCAGAACGGGGATGTCGTCTTGCCGGATAATTTAAGTCTACCCGCATATTCGGCAATATCCGTAAAATCCAGAAATGATTTCTGAAGGGATATACTGGAAAAAACGTGCTGTTCCTGTCGGGCGACGGTCATCAGCAAAAGTGATGGCATGTGCGTCGATCGCCTGTGTCCATAATCGGGGCGCAGGAGTTGACTGAGATTGGCCGGTCACCGCGGGGGCTGCGCCGGTCTGCTCCAGGGTCGTCCCGCTCCTCCCCGAGCAGGGCGGCCCTGGACTCCTTCCCCTGTTGCGGATCTGGAGACGTCACGATCCCTGATCGACGCGAGTGAACCGGAGATGAGCCCCATGACCGCCACAGACCGCGCCGCCATCATCCGGAGCCCGACGATCCGCAACGCTCCCACGGACCCGGGCCTGGCCGGCCACGCCCCGCAGCGCATTCCCCCGCACAACGACGCCGTCCTCCATTCGCAGGCGGTCGCTTTCGTCGACCTGCCCGTTCCGGCGCCCCAGAGTGTCCAGCAGGCACGGGCCTATCTGACCGCCCGGCACGCGACCGGCGTGGACGAATTCCTCTGGGAGGCCAGCAAGCGGCCGTTGCCCGACCGCGAGGCGATCGATGCGGTCATCACCGCCGGTGACCAGGCTCTGCAGGGCAACGGCGACAGCCCCGAGCCGGTGGATGTGGCCGCGGCACTGGTGGTGCTGAGCACCGCCCGCCTGGTCATGGACCAGACCGAAGCTCGCCTGCTGAACACCGCGCAAGCCTCGGGCATGGGCTTCGAACAGATCGCCGCCGTCCTCGACCTCAGCGTCGAGGAAGCCGAGGAACGCTACCGGCGACTCAAACCCCGCTTGGACGAACCCGCCGCCATATCGCCCCGTGCCGCGCGGCCACGAGGCACGGGCACCCGCCGGCAACGCGGACCGGCAAGGGACCTGCCGACCTGGGACGGGTTGGACGACGAAGACTGGGGCCCCCGATCCCATGGGGCCCAGTGAAAGGAGCCATGATGATCCAATTGGCCGAGATCCGGGAATGGCGCACGCATCCCGTCATCGACCCCGGCGGACGCAAGATCGGCACGCTGGAGTCGGTCTACGTCGACACCAGCACCGACGAACCCGCCATGGCCACCGTGCGGATCGGCCTGCCCACCCGCCACCGGCTGACCTTCGTCCCGCTGGACGGCGCGACCGCCGGGCCCGGCTACGTGCGGGTCGCCCACGACAGGTCGCTGGTCAAGCACTGCCCGGCGATCGGCACCGATGACGTCCTGCCCGCCGAGGACGAGGAAGCCGTCTTCCGGCACTACGGCCTGGAGTACCGACCCGGCGCGGGCGGCGAACGCCAACTCGCCCGCCGCTGACCGCTGCGCACCCGACCGAACGGGCACACGCAATGGCACTGCCGTCGGTCATGGCGTTGACCTGCGCCCAAGGCGCACGCGTCTACCAGCGGAGCCTTGCAGAGCCGGGGTACGTCCAGCCGGTCGTCAACGGTTCAGTCGCGGCGTTGGCCGGGCTGGATGCGGCTAGAAGACCGAGATGTGGACGTGGTCGTAGTGGTTGGCGGTCACGCCGCCTCGGTTCTCCATGGAGCGCCAGCCGGGGCTGCGGAGGTCGTAGATGCGTTGGCGCCAGATGATGTACTTGATGCCGAGGGCGCTGGCGTGGGCTATGGCGTAGTCGGCGGTGCGGTCGCCCAGGGACTTGGCGCTGCCGGAGGCCATGACGCCGCCCGTGGTCACCATGAAGTCGCAGGCGTGGCCTGAGCCGTGGTCCTGGGGGTCGCCGGTGAGCCGGACGCAGCCGATCGTGGGGAAGGGGCCCATCTCCAGGTCGAGGGTGTTCTTCACCTTGAGCATGCGCGGGGTGACGCCGCCCATGCCGACGCTCGGGGACTCGGGCTTGTACTTCTTGACCAGGGACTGGATCTGCGACTTGCGCCGTCTCAGGTCCTTGATCTCCTTGGTCAGCTCCGTCATCTTCTGCTGGGCCTGCTTGCGGGCCGTCAGCTGGTCGTTGACGAGTTTCTGGATCTGGGCGACCTTGCCGGCCTTGTTCTGGGCGAGGTGGCTGACCAGGGTGGCGTTGCTGAGCAGGTCGGAGGGGTCCGCGTCGGCCAGGAAGGTGACGGTGGGGTCCTCGCCGTTCGTCATGTACTGGGACGCGGCGAGCTGGGCGACGACGCCGCGGGCCTCCTGGAGGTCGCGCTGGAGGTCGTTGGACTTGTCCAGCGCCTTCTTCGCGGCGAACTCGGCGTCCTTCAGCTTGGCGAGGTCGCCGCCGTACTCCTTGTCGAGCTGCTCGATCTGACGGTTCAGCTTCGCGAACTTGCCGCTGTCGCCCGGGTCGAGGGGCAGGGACGCCGGCGCGGCCGCGGACGGAGTGGCGGCGGCGACCATGGGCACCGCGGCGGCGAGGGCCACGAGAGCCGCGGCGGCGTGTCGCCGGCGAGGGCGGCGGTCAGCGTGCCGACGGGTGGAGGCGGGGGTCTCCACATGATCTCCTCTCGTCATGGCCGAAGGTCAAGGAACGTTAAAGAGCCGTCTGCCTCGCCAAGGGTAGACCCCTGCGGTGAGGGGGCGAGGCGAAGGCGCGAGATGCCCGGCTCCCTTGCTGGGAGCCGGGCCATCCTACGTGACGGGACTCACAGCTTGCCCTTCCACAGGAGCCTGTTGGGCTGCGAACGCAGTCCCTTGAGGGTGTGGGTGGAGTTGTCGTTCAGCACCTTCTGCACCGTCGGGAAGGTGGCCTTCGGGTGGGTCGACAGGTAGAGGGCGGCGACACCGCTGACATAGGGGGCGGCCATGGACGTTCCGCTGAGCGCCTTGTGGCCGCCGCCGGGCCAGGTCGAGTAGATGCCGTAGCCGGGGGCGTTGATGTCGACGCACTTGCCCCAGTTGGAGAACGAGGCGCGCGTGTCGCTCTTGGTGGTCGCGCCGACCGCCATGACCCAGCCGGCACCGGCCGGCGAGACCTTGCAGGCGTCGGCGTTCGAGTTGCCGGCGGAGACGGAGGTGAACACCCCGGACTTGGACAGGTTCATCACGGCGGTGTTCACCGCCGTGGACTTGGGGCCGCCGAGGGACATGTTCGCCACGGCCGGCTTGGCGGCGTGGGTGCGCAGCCAGTTGGCGGCGTCGACGATGTCCGACATCGAGCCCTCGCCGTTGCAGTCGAGGACGCGCAGGGCCCGCAGCTTCACGGACTTGGCGGCGCCGTAGGTCTTGGAGCCGATGATGCCCGCGACGTGGGTGCCGTGGCCGTTGCAGTCACGTCCGTCGCCGTTGAACCTGCTCGCCGCCCAGGCGATCGAGGCGCGGCCGCCGAACTCCTTGTGCTTGACGTCCAGGCCGGTGTCGATGATGTAGGCGTTCACGCCCGCGCCGGACGACTTGTAGGTGTAGGTCTTGGACAGCTTCGCCGACCGCTGGTCGATGCGGTCGAGTCCCCAGGGCAGCGGTGCGCGCTGGGTCGTGGTGGCCCTGACGATCTGGTCCTGCTCGATCGCGGCGACGCGGTGGTCGCGGCGCAGCTTGTTCAGCTGGTCGTCGCTCAGCCGCGCGGCGAAGCCGTTCAGGACGCCGTCGAAGCGCCGGACGCCCGTCGCCTTGACGTTCTTGGCGGCGGCGTCGGTGGACGCGCCGGACTTCAGCGTGACGATGTACCGGCCGGGCACCGGGGTGCCCTCCGCCGCCGTCACCTTCACCAGGGACGACGCGTCGTCGGCGAGCACCGGGAACGCCGCGGCGGCGCCGAGGCACGCCGCGACCGAGCCGACGAGCAGCAGCCTTCGGTGGACAGCCCGCAAGGCTCCTCCTTCTGCCGGGGAGCGCGCGGAGGCGTCCCGCTCATGATCGATGGTTTCGATCGAGGGAAAACCTTAGCGGAACTGTCCTGATATGAGGCGACAAAGTGGACGCATTGCCGGAGTTGGCAGAAGCGGGTCAGGTCCGGCTGAGCCGTCCTCCGTAGCCGAGGCTCGTCCCCGGCCTCGTCCAGGTGTACTGGAGCGTCCCGTCCGGCTGCCGGGTGACCTGCACGACCCCGGACGTGCACGGCTTGCCGATCTCCAGGTTCATCTTCAGCGCGCTCTCGGTGCCCCGGGCGAGCCGGAGGGTGCCGTTGCAGTTCTCCCGCGGGTACAGGGCGCGCCCGGTCGTCCCGCCGGTCTGGAACGTGATCTCCACCGGGAAGGACGCGTTGCGGCCCGTGTTGACCACCGTCCCCTTCCACGTCCCCGCGAACGAGGCCGGGATCGTGGTCACCGGGCGGTTGTCGGAGGTGTTGGTGCTGTCGGGCGGCGACCCGTCGTCGTCCGCCTTCAACTGGGGCCACAGGACCAGGGCGATGATGGCGATGCCGACGCTGACGCCGATGGCCAGCGACAGCGCCAGGCCGAGGACGTGGTTGCCGGGGCGCCGCATCTTCGCGAGGGCCGCGAAGGGCGAGGGGCGGTTCGGGGAGCGGTGCCCGCCGCCCTCGCGCCCCTGTCCCAGCCCTGGGATGAGCGGGTTCGGCGCGGTGGGGTCCGGCGGGGGCGTCATGTCGACGGCGTCGAACGTGGCCGTCCGGTCGGTCCCGACGGCGTCGAACCTCGCCGTCTGCTCGGCCTGGTCGCGCCCGCCCGCGTGGGCGTGCTGCTCGGGCCGGTTCAGGCCGACCGCGTTGAAGGTCGTGGTCGCCTCGAACGCGGCGGGGTCGAGGTCGGCGGCGGACGGTTCGGGCTGCGGGCCGGGCTCCGGACGCGCCCGGCGGGAGCGCGAGAGCTTCCCGAGCAGCGGCACCGAAGGCGACGCGGAGTCCGCGGCCGGCCCCGGAAGCGGGCCCGAAGGCGGTCCCGGAAGCGGTCCGGGGGGCGTGGCGGGGCCCGGCGTGAACCCGGCCGGGGGAGCGGCTCCCATGGGGCTTCCCGGGGCATCCATGGGGGGACGCGGAGGCGGCGTGACCCGAGGCAGGGTGTGGCGGACCATCACGCCGGTCGCGAGGGCGCGGCCCTCCTCGACCATCGAGGCCGGCAGGCGTTCGGTGAGCGCGCTGCCCCTGCCGAGCAGCCGTTCGAGGATCGTCCTGGCCATCGGACGCTCGGCCGGGTCCTTGGCCAGGGCGGCCGTCACCACCTCGCGCAGGGAGTCGGGCAGCTCCGACAGGTCGGCCTCGTCGTAGACGATCCGCTGCATCACCTCGGACGGCGAGCCCTCGCCGAACGGCGGCTTGCCCGCGGCGGCGAACAGGACGGTCGACGCCCACGCGAACACGTCGGCGGCCGGGCCGATGCCCATGCCGCTCAACTGCTCGGGGGACTTGTAGCCGGGGTCCTCGGTCATGTGCCCGCGGAACGCCACGTTCACGGCCTCCATGGCGTGGGCGATGGCGAAGTCGCTCATCCGGGGGCCGTCCCGGCCGAGAAGAACGTTCCCGGGCTTCAGATCGTGGTGGACGGCGCCCGCGCGATGGACGGCGGCCAAGGCGATCGCCATGCCGATCGCCACGCGCTCCACGACGACGGCGCCGCGCACGCCCTCCTCGTCCACGAGCTGCTGGAGGGAGGGCCCGTCGACCCACTCGCTCACCACGTAGGGGCGGTCGCCCTCCACGTCGGCGTGCAGGATCGCCGCCGTGCAGAAGCCGGAGACCTTCCGGGCCGGGGCGAACGCGTCGGCGAACCGCGACCGGGCGACCGGTTCGCCGCTCAACCGCACGTGCAGGACCTTCACGGCGACGGGGCGCCCGGACGGGTCCCCGCCGAGGAAGACGGCGCCCTGCTCGCCCACGCCGAGCCGTCCCGTGATCTCGAACGAGCCGAGCCGTCTCGGGTCGCCCGGCTGCAGGGGCAGCGCCTCGGGCATCTGACGAACCTCCGTCTCCTCCGGGGACGGCGTCCCCGGCCTTCCCGTTCCCTGCACCCCCATGCCTGGCACCGGGGTCCTTTCTACCGCCTGCGCGGTACCGGGGCCGACCCGGTAGCGTCGTCGGCGATGCCGCGAACACCGCTTTCCCCCACCGTCCTGAACGAGCAGCGCGCCGCGCTCGGGCTGGCGCCCTACACCGGCGCGGACGAGCCCGCCGCGCTGCGCCGCGCGGCCTTGGACACGGTCCTCGCCGGCATCGAGGCGGGAGGCGCCGAAGCGAGCCGTCCGGTGGTCAGGGGAGCGGTGCGGTACCTGCTCGACCGGCTGGCCGAGCTTGCCCCCGGCCGTTCGGTGGAGGTCCGGGTCCCTCCGCACGCCGCCGTTCAGTGCATCGACGGCCCGCACCATACCCGGGGTACGCCACCGAATGTGGTGGAGATGGACGCCGCCACGTGGATCGCGCTGGCCACCGGCCGCCTCACCTGGGAAGACGCCGCGGCGAACGGACGGGTACGGGCGAGCGGCCCGCGCGCCGACCTGACGGCCCACCTCCCGCTGCCCCTCGACTGAGGGTTCCCCTCGACGGGACGGGCTCGACGGGACGGTAAGGCGCGCATAGCGTGCGCGGGTAACGCGCGCCTTACCGGAGGTGATCCCCGTGCTGATCGCGCACTGGACGTTCGACGCCGGCACCGTGGACGGCCGCCGGGCGGCCGACACCGCCGGAGCCGCCCCCTCCGCCGAGCTGGCGGAGACCGCCCGGATCGTCCCCGGACGGGACGGGGAGGCGCTGGCGCTCGGCGAGCACGACCGCGCCGTGATCCCCGCGGCGCCGCAACTCGTCCTGAGCCAGATCTTCGGGTTCGGCCTGGCCTTCTTCGTCCGGGTCGACGAGGGGCCCACCGGTGAGTGGCGAAGCCTCCTCTACAAGCCCGTCGCCGAGAACGACGCGCGCGGCCTCGGCCTGTGGCTCTACCCGGACGCGATGCGGCTGCGCGTCCAGTTGTTCACCGTCAAGGGGCCCGACTACATCGACAGCCAGGCCAGGCTGACCGTGGGCGAATGGGCCCACATCGCCTTCGTCGTGGACACCCGGGGCATGGCCCTCTACGTCGACGGGGAGCAGGACTCCGCCGCCTCGCTGGAACATCCCGTCGTCACCCCGGCCGGGCCCATCTACCTGGGCAGAGAGCCCGCCAAGCCCGGCTTCGGCGGCCTCATCGAAGATCTGCGCGTGTACGCCTCGGCGCTCGGGCAGGAGGCCGTCCGCGCCCTGGCCGACCAGCCGGGCGGTTAGATCCGGCCGGGCCGGACCGGGTCACTAGGGGGTCGCCTGGGCGAACGGGAACTCGCGTTCGACGCAGCTCCGCCGGGACAGGTCGTCCGGGTACCGGGCCGCGTCCCCGCACTGGGCCGCTTTGCTCACCAGCCAGAAGAGCGCCCCGGAGCCGATCAGCAGGGCGACCGCGGAGCAGACCACCCCCACGAGGGCGGGACGCCGGTCGGGGTCGCGGCGCACGAGCGAGACCGTCCCCAGGACGAGGCCCACGAGCGCCGGGATCATCCCCGCGAAGCACGCCGCGAGCCCGGCCAGGCCGACGATCCCGAGCACCTGGGAGGCCCGCGCCAGGGTGCTCCGCCACGGCGGCGCGGGGGGCGAGTGGGTGCGGTACCCGGGCATCGTCATGCGTTCCTCCACGTGTCGTCCCCAGATTCCCCCGCACCCCGTGATCCCCGTGGTTTCAGGGAGTAAAGGTCGGTTAAGGAGATGCCACCGATCGGAGCAGGTGAACCGGGCATCTAGACTGGCGAACGTGCCTCTCCGTGACGGACGTCTGAGCCACGACATCGATCCCTCCGACCGTGCTCCGCAGGACGCCTGCGGGGTCTTCGGCGTCTGGGTTCCCGCCGAGGAGGCGGCCCGGGCCGAAGTGAGCAAGCTCACGTACTACGGGCTGTACGCGCTCCAGCACCGCGGGCAGGAGTCGGCGGGCATCGCCGTCAGCGACGGCTCGCGCATCGTCGTGTTCAAGGACATGGGCCTCGTCGCCCAGGTCTTCGACGAGTCGGTGCTGAACACCCTGCGCGGCCACATCGCCGTAGGCCACTGCCGCTACTCCACGACGGGCTCGCCCACGTGGGAGAACGCGCAGCCTACGTTCCGGTCCACCGACGACGGCGGGCTGGCGCTCGTCCACAACGGCAACCTCATCAACACGCCGGAGCTGGCCGCGCGGCTGGACCCCGGCGAGCTGACCGCCACGACCGACACCGAGGTCCTGACCGCCCTGCTCGCCGCGCGCGGCCAGGGCGGCGCGCTGGAGGCGGCCCGGGAGATCCTCCCGGCGACGCGCGGCGCGTTCTCCCTGGTCTTCATGGACGAGGGGACGCTCTACGCGGCCCGCGACCCCGAGGGCATCCGGCCACTCGTGCTCGGCGCCCTGGAGGACCGCGGCTGGGTGGTCGCCTCGGAGACGGCCGGACTCGACATCGTCGGCGCCCGGTTCGTCCGGGAGATCGAGCCGGGCGAGCTGATCGCGCTCGACGGCGAGGGCGTGCGGTCCGAGCGGTTCGCCGAGGCGCGCCCGAAGGGCTGCCTGTTCGAGTACGTGTACCTGGCGCGGCCCGACACGACGATCGCCGGGCGCAGCGTCCAGGCCACCCGCGTCGAGGTCGGGCGGCGGCTGGCCCGCGAGCACCCCGTCGAGGCCGACATGGTCATCCCGACGCCCGAGTCGGGCACGCCGGCCGCGATCGGCTACGCCGAGGCGTCCGGCATCCCCTACGGCCAGGGCCTGGTCAAGAACTCCTACGTCGGCCGGACGTTCATCCAGCCGTCCCAGACGATCCGCCAGCTCGGCATCCGGCTGAAGCTGAACCCGCTGCGGGAGGCGATCGAGGGCAAACGCCTGGTCGTGGTGGACGACTCGATCGTGCGCGGCAACACCCAGCGCGCCATCGTGTCGATGCTGCGGGACGCGGGCGCCGCCGAGGTGCACGTGCGGATCTCCAGCCCGCCCGTCTCCTGGCCCTGCTTCTACGGCATCGACTTCGCGACCCGGGCCGAGCTGATCGCCGGGAACCTGTCGGTGGAGGAGATCCGCGACTCCATCGGCGCCGACTCGCTGGGCTACGTCTCCCTGGACGAGCTGATCTCCGCCACGCACATCGCCAAGGACAGCCTGTGCCGGGCGTGCTTCGACGGCCAGTACCCCATCCCGGTGGAGCAGGACGCCCGCGGCAAGCACCTGCTGGAGGCCACTCGATGACGGACCGCCCGACGACCTCCTACGAGGCCGCAGGCGTCGACATCGCGGCGGGCGAGCGCGCCGTCGAGCTGATGAAGTCCCGGGTGGCCCGTTCGCGGCGGCCCGAGGTCGTCGACGACGTCAGCGGGTTCGCGGGGCTCTTCGACGCCTCGGCACTGCTGCGCTACACCAGACCCCTGCTCGCGACGTCCACGGACGGCGTCGGTACCAAGGTCGACCTGGCGCGGCGTCTCGGCGTCTACGACACGATCGGGCACGACCTGGTCGGCATGGTCATCGACGACCTCGCGGTGTGCGGGGCCGAACCGCTGTTCATGACCGACTACATCGCCTGCGGCAAGGTCGTTCCGGAGCGCGTCGCCGACATCGTCGGGGGGATCGCCGACGCGTGCGCCCTGGCCGGGTGCGCCCTCGTGGGCGGCGAGACGGCCGAGCACCCCGGCCTGCTGGAGGCCGACGAGTTCGACGTGGCGGGCGCCGGGACGGGCGTCGTCGAGGCCGACCGGATCCTGGGGCCGGAACGGGTGAGGGCGGGCGACGTCGTGCTCGCGATGGCGTCGTCCGGTATCCACTCGAACGGGTACTCGCTCGTCCGGCACATCCTGGCGACGACGGACCTGACGCTGGAGACCCGCCCGGCCGAACTCGACCGTCCGCTGGGCCAGGAGCTCCTCACCCCGACGCGCATCTACGCCAAGGACTGCCTTGCCCTGGCCGAGGCCGGCGGAGTGCGGGCGTTCGCGCACATCACGGGCGGCGGGCTGGCGGCGAACCTGGCCCGGTCGCTTCCGCCGAGGGTGGACGCCGTGCTGGACCGCTCGTCCTGGGAGGTCCCGGCCGTCTTCCGCCTGCTCCAGGCGCACGGCGACGTACCGCAGGCCGAGATGGACAAGACGTTCAACCTCGGTGTCGGCATGGCCGCGATCGTCGCCCCGGACCGCGCCGACGAGGCGCTCCGCCTGCTGGCCTCCCGCGGCGTCCCGTCCTGGCCCCTCGGCGAGATCACCGAAGGCACCGGCGACGCGACCCTCCGCTGACCCGCCGGCCCTGCCCGCCTCGCGGGCGGGGCTGAACGGGACGCTGAGCGTCTCTCGGACCTCTCAGGTCAACAAGGGCATGCCGGACACCGGACGCGGCCCGTGGGGTCGCTCAGCGTGAGCGGCGGTCCCCGGGCGTGCTCCGGCTCATGACAAACGCCACCGCCCGGCGGTGCGGGCGGTGGCGTGCTGTCCAACGGTCAACCGGAGGTGCCGTCCTTGCGGGTCTCCGTGCCGTAGTCGTCGGCGTAGTCGGCGTACTTCTCGACGAGCTCGTCATAGGAGTCTTCGCCGGAGTCGCTGACTCCCAGTTCATCCTTAAGGCGGTCGAGGTCCGTGTTGCCGGTGTTGTACTTGAGCTGCCGGGCAACCTTCACCTGCTTGGCCTTGGCTCGGCCGCGACCCATTGGCTCGACCCCCTCGATGGTCAGGGCTTTCGTGGGCCCATCAACGCGCGCGTGTACCACACGAACCGGTGCCTGATGAGCCATGCGTCAGTCACGAGTACAACCGTACCCGTTTTGCGCCTGGCTCGGTACATCGACGGTACGTGGCGGCGCCCCTGTTGCTGATAACGGCAGTGTATCCGGTGGTCACGTCAACGTGGGAAGGCCACCGTGGGACGGTCGTACGCCGCCCCACGGCGGCCCTCACAACGGTTTTGCAACGGTCTAAACAGGTCTAGGGATCCCACCCCCCGGCCGCGCCTTCCGCAAGCGCGGAGGCCGCGCCTTCCGGGAGCTCAGAGAAGGATGCCGCGCAGCCTGCCGACCTCCGACATCCGGCGCTCGGCGAGGCGGTCGGCGGCCACCGCCGGCGGGACGCCCTCGTCGGAGGCCAGCGCGAAGATCTTCCGGGTGGTGTCGTAGATGCCCGCTGCGCGGGCCTTGGCGCGGTCGAAGTTGAAGCCCTCGATCTCGTCCGCGACCTGGATCACACCGCCGGAGTTCACCACGTAGTCGGGCGCGTACAGGACGCCGCGGTCGGCGAGGCGCTTCTCCACGCCCGTGTGGGCGAGCTGGTTGTTGGCGGCGCCGCAGACGACCTTGGCGGCCAGCACGGGCACGGTGTCGTCGTCGAGGGAGCCGCCCAGCGCGCACGGCGCGTACACGTCGAGCTCCGTGCGGACCATGGCGTCGGCGTCGGAGACGACCTCCACCTCGGGGTGCAGCGCCCGGACGCGGTCGACGGCGGCCTCGGACACGTCGCAGATCACGACGTCCGCGCCGTCCTCGCGCAGGTGCTCCACCAGGCGGTGGCCGACCTTCCCGACGCCCTCCACCCCGACCCGCCTGCCGCGCAGCGTCGGACGGCCCCACACCGTTTCGGCCGCGGCCCGCATCCCCTGGAACACGCCGAACGCCGTGAGGATGGACGAGTCGCCGGCGCCGCCGTGCGCGACCGTCCGTCCGGTGACGAAGCGGCACTCGCGCGCGACGATGTCCATGTCCTCGCTGTAGGTGCCCACGTCGCACGCCGTGTAGTACCGGCCGTTCAGCGACTGGACGAACCGCCCGTAGGCCCGCAGCATCGCCTCGGACTTGTCCGTGGCGGGGTCGCCGATGATGACGGCCTTGCCGCCGCCGAGGTCGAGCCCGGCCAGTGCGTTCTTGTACGCCATGCCCCGGGACAGGTTCAGCACGTCGGCGAGGGCCTCTTCCTCGGAGCCGTACGGGTAGAAGCGGGTGCCTCCCAGGGACGGGCCGAGCGCGGTGGAGTAGATGGCGATGATGGCGCGCAGGCCGCTGGCCTCGTCCTGGCAGAAGACGACCTGCTCGTGTCGGGGTTCGGTGCCCTTGTGGGGCGCCCCGAAGACATTAGGCACGGTAGTGCCCTCCTCTCTGTCTCTAAGATCAGCCTAGGGCGCGCGATGGCGCCACGCCCGACCGAATCTCCTGCCACGATGCGATTCTCATGTCACGATGCGATGGTGCTTCCGTACGCGGCGTACCTACGGGTTTATGAACCGGTGACCGCCTTCCCGGAGCCCGCGCGGACCCTGTGGACGGTCTACGCCGACTCCAGGCGCCGTCCCAGGCGGATCCACGCGCTCGGGGTGGAGAACCGGGAGGCCGTGCTCAGGCTGACGGGCTCGCCGCCCGAGGTCGTCCCGGAACGGGAGAGCAGGGACGCCTACGTGCGGCGCCTGGAGGACATGATCTACGTGTGCCCGTGGGGGACGCGGCTGCGGTCCTGGCTGGCCTTCGAGCGGTTCAGGGACGAGCACGCGGCGGGCGTGGCGGCGGCCTTCGTCCCGCCGCCCCTCTCCGAGCGGGTGCGCAGCGACTTCGAGCAATGGAAGAACGCCGGCCGCTCCCTCCGCCCGCACATCCTGACGAGCACCTGGCACGTCCCGCTGGACTGGTTCGTGCCGTTCGCGCGCGGTGAGCGGTGCCTGATGCTCGGCACGCCGGGGGCCGGGCACCGGCCGGCGGACGACACGGCCGAGGAGTTCGCGGCCCACGGCCCGGCGACGGCGGCGCCCGCGCGGACCCTGATCTACGTCACCTCGATGGGGGAGGCCCGCCGCCGGGTGGCGGCCGCGCTCCCGGTGGTGCGCGAGAACCTCGGCGAGGGCACGGAGGACGTCTACCTCCTGTCGGCGGGACGGCTGGAGACCCTCGGCCGGTGGCTCGGCGAGTTCCATCCCCGCGCGCTCGTGGAACTCGACTACGGCGGGCTCGTCCATCTCCTGGACGACACCACGCTCCGTACTGACGAGTCGGTCGCGGAGATGACCGTGGCCCTCACCGGTATGGAGCGAGGTGAGGTCGAGCTGACCGTCGCGATGTACAAGCGTCTCCTGGCCCGCTGGCGCCCCGTGCGGGCGCTGGAGGCCGCGAACTAAAACAAATTTCCCGAATCCGCGCGCGATACGACTATACGTGTCGCTAGAATCACGCAGCGTGACCCAGTCGCCACCGGACACGCACACCACCCCGCTCTCGCGGGGATGTTTGCACGCAACTACCGCCAGGAACTTGCTTGTTGCGCTGAGTGGTGGCAAGGTTACACGTTGTGATGTCATAGTGGCTCTTTCGGGCCATAGGGGACATCAGTGACCACGCGAGGATCAATCGCAGGATCGCTGTCATCGGTCCACGGAGGAGAGGCCGCAAACATGTCAGCACGTACGCCAGAGGCCGAGCCCCTGCTGACGCCGGCGGAGGTGGCGACGATGTTCCGCGTCGACCCCAAGACCGTCACGCGCTGGGCGAAGGCGGGAAAGCTCACGTCGATCCGCACGCTCGGCGGGCATCGCCGGTACCGCGAGGCGGAGGTGCGGGCGCTGCTCGCGGGAATCCCGCAGCAGCGCTCGGAGTAGTCACGCCGACCGGCAGGGCTCCAGGGGAGCCCTCCGGGCGCACAGCGCAAGAGGGGGGCGGCCAGGAGGCCCTTGAACGGACCTCGCGCCCGAGTTGCGTGCGGGGACCCGCTCGGTGGTCTCCTGGCCGACACGGGACCACGGTCATCCGAGAACCGTCGGTCCCGAACGCCGAAGCCGCACTGTCCCCGGGACGGGCACCAGACCGCCCGCTCCCGGGGGCAGACCGCGGTCCCGGAGCCGCGGCGCTCGCTCCCGAAGGCAGAGCACGCGGTCGTCGGAACAACGGAGTTCCGTTCCGGGGGTTGTGTCCGGTTGTGGACGCAGCCGAGTTGGATGTCCGAAATTCCGCGCACGTCGTGGCGATAACCGCAGGTCGAACGGTTACTGGTTCGTCTCCGCGCGGCTAATGGCTCATCTCTTCGTGGGCCAGGCGGTCGAACAGGGCACCCGTGCCCGGGTCGTGCCTGCCGGAGATCTGCATGATCACCACGAGCTGGTCGACCAGCAGCCGCTCCAGGTCGGGGCGGGACACGTCGCGGTTCTCCAGCCAGTCCAGGCCGGCGGTCTCCACGGTCGCCATCCAGCAGCGCAGCGTGATGCGCAGGATCGGCGGCGGAACGTCGACGTCCAGTGAGTGCAGGATCCGGTCCAGCAGCAGCCGGCGGATCCCGTCCACTATCTCGCCGGCCTCGCCCGAGCGGTCGGCCGGCCCGCCGCGCAGCAGTGCCGTGTAACCGGCCGCGTGGCTCTCCACGAAATCGAAGTAGCGCTTCAGCGAGATCCGGAGCCGTTCGAGCGGCTTGCCCTCCGTGGGAGGTTCCAGCAGCACCGACAGGTGCTTCGCGGCGCTGCCGAGCGCCGCGATGTACAGCTCGTTCTTGCCGCCGAAGTAGTGGTAGACCAGCGCGCGGGAGGCTCCCGCCTTCGCCGCGACGTCGTCGATCGAGACGTCCTCGGGCGAGCGCGTGCTGAACAGCTGCAGCGCCGCCTCGATCAGTTCGTCCCGTCGCTCGTCCACGCTGAGTCGACGACGGCCGCGCCCGCCGTTCGGCCGGCTGCGCGCCTTTGCACCGGCCCCCGCACGATCTCCCACCTGGGCAGGGTATCCGAGCCGGGCGCGGTCAGGGGTGCACACCGAGCGCGCCGGTGGCGGGCCCGCCGCCGGGTCGTGTCCGTTCCCCGGCGCGACTGTGATCCAGAACACCACAGGCCCGAACCACCATTGTCGGATGCCCGTTACTCGCTGTCGCGGCGCTATGGGGGTGAGGCGCGGCATCATGGCATCTCCTCCCGAGCGGAGGGCGGCGCGCCGAATCCCCCCACCGGGGCGCTGCCGCGGCAGGTCCTGCAGGTTCCCCTGGACGGAGTGCCATGTCAGCTGAAGAAGCAAATCCCCCGCACGACATGCTGGGAGAGGGCGCGGTGCCCCGGCCGCGCAGCGAGCCCTCTCCCGCACCGCGCGACGAGGGCAAGGCGGTGCCCGCGCCGAAACCGACGATCCGCAATGTGGCCGAACGCGCCGGAGTGTCCAAATCGCTCGTCTCGCTGGTCATGCGAGGGTCACCGCACGTGAGCGAACGCCGGAGGCAGGCCGTCCTGCAGGCCGCCCGGGAGCTCGGCTACCGCCCGAACGCCGTGGCGCGCAGCCTGGTCGAGGGACGCACCCGGCTGATCGGCGCCATCGTCGCCGACCTGCACAACCCGTTCTTCGCCGAGTTCCTCGACGGGCTCCAGGAGAGCCTGCACGGCGCCGGGCTGCGAATGCTGGTCGGCAGCGGCCGCTGGGACCCGATGTTCGAGGCCGAGGCGGTCGAGGCGTTCCTGGAGATGCGGGTGGACGGGCTGGTGCTGCTCAGCGTCGTCCCGGAGTCGCTCAAGGAGGCCGCCGCCAGCGTCCCCGTGGTGGTCGTCGGCGAGCGCGACGTGGTCGGCGTCGACATCGTGGTGGACGACGACGAGCTGGGCGCGAGCCTCGCGGTCGACCACCTCGTCGAGCACGGCCACCGCCGGATCGCGCACATCGAGGGCGCGCGCTCCACCACCGCGCGCTACCGCCGCGCCGGCTACGAGAAGGCGATGCGGCTGCACGACCTGGCCGCCGAGATCGTCGTCGAGCCCGGCGACTTCACCGAGGACGGCGGCTACCGGGCCGCGCTCTCCCTGCTGCGCCGCGACGCCCGGCCGACCGCGATCTTCGCTCCCAACGACCTGGTCGCCACCGGGGCGCTGTCGGCCGCCGACGAGCTCGGCATGCGGGTCCCGGCGGACCTCTCGATCATCGGCTACGACAACACCCATCTCGCGGCGATCCGGCACATCTCGCTGACCAGCGTCGACCAGCCGCGCCGCGACATGGGCCGGGTGGCCGCCGAGATGCTCACCGCGCGCATCGGTGACCCGTCCCGCGCCGCGCGGCAGAAGCTGGTCGTCCCGCACCTGGTGGTCCGCTCGACGACGGGGCCCGCTCCCGCCATGTGACCCCGCCTGTGCGCCGCTTCAGGACGTCCCCCGCCTTCCCCTCGCTCCCGCCGGCCCGCTGCGTGCCGTGATCCGCGCGTCGTGACGCCCGCCGCCCTGGCTCGCGACGCCCCCCGTGCAGCTCCGCCCCGCTCCGCGCGGCCGTGCTCCCGAGGCCCGTCGTCCTGGTGGCCGTCGCTCACGTGACCCACGATCGCGGCGCCGTCGCGGTGCTCTCGTGGTTTGTGACGTCCTGCGTCGGGGCCGCGTCGCCGCCGCCGGCGCCGGTTATGGCCGCGGTACGGGGATGGTCGATCGTTTCCCGGGACGGTGCGTGCCGGGTATGGGGGAGGCCAAGCCTGCCGCATTCGCCGGGACGGGACCCGCGGCCAGGTGGTTAATGGGACTTCATCGTCGGCGGGCAGTCCCGGGCGGCCTCGCAGATGGCCGCCGGGCCGGGCCTGCCGGCGGTCGGGAGAGGGTCCGTTCACCCAGAGGGGAACAGGTCGTGCGTGATCCGGAACTGGTGTCGTGCGCGCAGCGCGCGGCGAGCGAATTGGAACGCGCGTGGTCGGAGTGGCGGCACGCCCGCGGCCTCGCCGAGCAGGTGTCGGAGTCCGTCGCCAGCTACGTGGCCCATTCGATCGACCACCCGTGGGGGCGGCCCCGCGTGGTCCTCGGCCTGGACGCCGACGAGGCGCGCGCGCTCGCGGCCCTGCTGGGCAAGGAGGACCCCCTGCGCGGCTGATTTCCCCGACTCCGTTTGACGAACCTGCGCCGGTGTGCAGACTGTCAGGGTCGGTAACGAAGTCATCACGGAGGAAAACGGCCTGTGCGAATTCATCGAGGCGGCCCCGCGGTCGCCGGTATCGCGCTGTGCCTGGGCGCGCTCGTCGCGTGCAACGCTTCCTCCGGGGCGTCCGGCGGTGAGGCGGCCGGGCCGCCGACGGCCGGGACGGCGTCCCCGGGCGCCAAGGGCGGCAAGGCGCCCGCGTCCGCCGGGGGGGACGCCGAGTCGCTCGACGGCAAGGTGATCGTCATCGACCCCGGGCACAACGGCGGCAACGCCGACCACCCGTCGGAGATCAACCGGCAGGTGAAGATCGGCAACGGCAGCAAGGCGTGCGACACGACCGGCACCGAGACCAGGGCCGGCTACGCCGAGCACGCCTTCACCTGGGACGTGTCGAAGAGGCTCGCCGGCATCCTGAAGTCCCGGGGCGCGAAGGTCTCGCTGACCCGCAAGGACGACAGGAGCGTCGGTCCCTGCGTCACCGAGCGCGCCGCGCTCGGCAACCGGCTCAAGGCCGACGCCGCGCTGTCCATCCACGCCGACGGGGCGGCGGCGTCCGGTCACGGCTTCCACATCATCGAGCCGCTCTCCATCGGCCGGAACTCCGAGATGGTGAACGGTTCCGCCGAGTTGGGCGAGGCGCTGCGGAACGCCTATCACGAGGGCACCGGCATCCCGTACTCCAACTACCTCGGCAAGAAGGCCATCGACCGGCGCGACGACCTCGGCGGTCTCAACATGTCGACCGTGCCCAAGGTCTTCATCGAGTGCGGCAACATGCAGAACCAGGGCGACGCCGACAAGCTGTCCAGCGCGTCCTTCCGGCAGCGCATCGCCGAGTCCCTGGCCGCGGGTTTCCAGGCCTACCTGGGCTGATCGCGAACGGCGATCCGGGACGCGCGCCGGGCCCGCAGCGGGCAGGATGAGCGGATGCCTGATCTTCGTCGTGTGCGCGAACTGCTGCTCGGGGCCGGTTACACCGTCGCGGGGGTGCGCGCGTCGCTCGGCCCGGTCGCCGGCGGGGCGCTGGCACGGGACGAGATCGTGCCCGCGCTGCGGGCGACGGCCGGCGGGTCGCCGGTCGAGGTGCTGACCCGGCTGTTCTGGCTCCAGGTGCCCGTCCCCGAGGACGCGGTCGCCGCCGACGCGCTGGTGGCGGTGGGGCTCGCCGAGGTGTCGGGCGGGCAGGTGCGGGCGCTGCTGCGCGTCGAGCCGCTGGAGGCGGTGGACGGCGACGGGCACGCCGGTTACGCCGTGTCCGATCTGAAGGTGCGGCCCGGGGACGGACGCGTTCCAGCGGACGATCATGTGGTGGGGACCGGAGGTGCGTCCGGGAATCTCGCCCGGCTGGTTGTCCACAGGCCTGTGGACAACGTGCTCGATCTGGGCACCGGCTGCGGCGTCCAGGCCGTGCACGCGGCGGGGCGCTCGCCGGGCGCGCGCATCACCGCGACGGACGTGAACCCGCGGGCGCTGGAACTGGCCGAAATGAGCTTCGCGCTGTCCGGCGTGGACGGCGCGGAACTGCTGCGCGGGTCGCTGCTGGAGCCGGTCGAGGGCCGCCGGTTCGACCTGATCGTGTCGAATCCCCCGTTCGTCGTCGCGCCGCCCGGCGACCGGCGGTTCACCTACCGCGAGTCGGGGATGGCGGGCGACGACTTCTGCCGGCGGCTCGTCGAGAGCGCCTCCCGGTACCTGAACGACGGTGGATATTGCCAGCTCCTGGCCAATTGGCTGCATGTCGACGGGGTTCCCTGGGAGGAGCGCGTCGGCGCGTGGGTGGACGGCTGCGACGCGTGGATCGTCCAGCGGGACGTCCAGGATCCGGCGGAGTACGCCGAGTTGTGGCTGCGGGATTCCTGCGAGGCGGGCACGCCCGAATACCGCGCCCGGTACGAGGCGTGGCTCGACGAGTTCGAGCAGCGGGACGCCACCGGGATCGGGTTCGGCTGGATCACGTTGCGGCGCAGCGAGCGCCCGGCCGTCCGGATCGAGGAGGTGCGGCACGCCGTCGAGCAGCCCGTCGGCGCGTACGTCCACGAGGTGCTGGACGGCCTCGTGAAGGCGGAGGAGTTTTCCACAGCCTGTGGACGACGGCTCGCCGCGGCGCCCGGTCTCGTCCAGGAACAGATCGGCCCGCCCGGCGCCGAGGACCCGGAGCGGATCGTCCTGCGGCAGACGGATCGGCTCCGCCGCGCCGCCGGTGTCGGGACGGTCGAGGCCGCCCTCGCGGGTGTCTGCGACGGCACCCTGCCCCTCGATCCGCTCCTGGACGCCATCGCCGAGCTCACGGACACGGACCCCGGTGAGGTCCACGCGCACGCCGCGGCCGTGCTGCCGGAGCTGATCGCCGACGGCTTCTTCGCCTGAACCGGACGGACGTCTCCCGAGGGTCAGCCGCGGGCTTCGTCCAGGGTGCGGAAGGCGCTGCCGCGCAGGCGGCGCGACAGGTCGCGGTTGACCCGGTGCGCCCAGAGCGGGCCGCCGTAGATCATGCCGGTGTAGCCCTGGACGAGGGTCGCGCCCGCCCGGACGCGTTCCCACACGTCGTCGGCCGTCTCGACCCCGCCGACGGAGACCAGTGCGAGCCGCCCGCCCGTGCGGGACCGCAGCCGGCGCAGGACCTCGAGCGACCGCTCGCGCAGCGGCGCGCCCGACAGCCCGCCGGTCTCCTTGACCAGCGCGGGCGGGCTGAGCAGGGCGTCCCGGCCGATCGTGGTGTTGGTCGCGATGATGCCGTCGAGACCGAGTTCGAGGGCGAGGTCGGCGACGGCGTCGACGTCGTCGTCCGCGAGGTCCGGCGCGATCTTCACCAGCAGCGGGACGCGGCGGGCGGACGAGCGGTCGGCGGCCTCGCGCACGGCCGTCAGCAGCGGGCGCAGATGCTCGACGGCCTGCAGGTTCCGCAGGCCCGGCGTGTTGGGGGAGCTGACGTTGACCACGAGGTAGTCGGCGTGCGGGGCGAGCCGCTCGGTGCTCGCCACGTAGTCGGCGGCGGCCGAGGCCTCCGGGACGACCTTGGTCTTGCCGATGTTGGCGCCGACGATCGTCCCCGGCGCCCGGTCGGCGAGCCGCCGCGCGGCGGCCTCGGAGCCCGCGTTGTTGAAGCCCATCCGGTTGACGACCGCCCGGTCCGGGGCGAGCCGGAACAGCCGCGGGCGCGGGTTGCCGGGCTGCGGGCGGCCGGTCACCGTCCCGATCTCGACGTGGCCGAACCCGAACGCGCCGAGCGCCGCGTAGGCGACGGCGTCCTTGTCGAACCCGGCGGCGAGGCCGAGCGGGCTCGGGAAGTCCAGCCCGAGGGCGCGGACGGCCAGCGCCGGGTCGCGGGGCGCGAACAGCCGCCGCAGCAGCGGCACCGCTCCGGGCACCGCCTGGACGGCGTGCAGCGCGCGCAGGGTCAGATGGTGGGCGCTCTCCGCCGGGACGCGGGCGATGACCAGTGAGAAAAGGAGTCGATACATCACCCGCCAGTATCTCAGCCGGGCCGCGGGAAAATCGTTCGCGGGGCGCCGAACCGCCGCCTAACCTGACCGCATGCTTCTCCATGCCGAGGCCACCGCCTGGTGGCCCACTCCGCAGCGCGTCTACCGCGACCGTCCCGCCGGCAGGTCCGGCCGGGACGCGATCGGCGTCTGAGCTGCACGCTCCCGCGCGGCCGGACCTGGGTGCGAACGAACCACGACACACCCAGCCGAACGGGAGAACCTCATGTCCAAGAGCCGAGGCCGCAACGGCATGCTCGGCGTGGGCGGCCAGCGCAAGAACCTGTCGCGCAGCGAGCTGCGCGGCGGGAAAGCGCAGGCAGCCGACGGCGGCGCCGGTACGGCGGCCGAGAGGAAGAGGGAACTGCTCCGCAAGATGCGCGAACGCACCGAGCGGCGCACCTCCGGCGACGACGAGTAGCGAACGGAACGCGCCGGTCCACTCAGGGGCCGGCGCGTTCTACCTTCCGCGGAAGGTGCGGCGGAGTGTGAGGCGGACGTCGTGGGCGGCTTCCCGCATCGTCCGGCGTACAGCGCGGAGAGGGTCGCGTACGGTTGCCCGCCACGTTGAGCGGATGCCGTGTCCGATCGGGCGCAGGACGCTCTGCCGCACCCAGCGGACCGGGGCGACGACCAGTACCCGCACCGGGACGACGACGAGCGTTCGCCAGAGCCAACGGAGGATCCGGGCGGCGAGGCGCCATGCTCCCACGGCACCGGCGACGACCGGGGCCAGGAGGTACCGCCACATCGCCCGTGCGGGCGCGACGATCAGGACGCGTCCCAGCCAGGCCAGGCAGCGCCCGATCAGCCGCCACGACCAGGCCACCGCCGCCGCGAAGGCGCGCCAGCCGGTGGCGAGTGCGCCGCCGAGCGCGCCCAGGAGGGTGAGGGTGCGGCGGCCGACCCACGTGAGCCCGGCCCAGAGGGCGCGGGCCAGCCAGGCGATGCCGAGCAGCGGCGGGCGCAGGACGTAGCGCCACAGCAGCACGGCCGGCAGGACGACGAGCACTCCGATCAGCAGGCCGATGCCCTTGAGGAGCAGGCCGAGGCCGCTCCCGAGGACGCCGAACAGCCAGGCGATTCCGCGGCCGAGCGCCCGGAGCGGACGCAGCAGGAGGAACGCGAGCAGTCCTGCGAGGCCGCGTCCGAGCAGGGCCAGGAAACGGCCGATCGGCGCGATGAGGACGCGGTGGACCCACCGGGCCAGCCGTCCGGTCCCGCGCCCGAACCACCGGAGGAAGCCGAGGACCACGACGACGGCGAGCCAGCGCAGCGGCCGGACGAGGACGAGGTCGAGCAGCGCGGCGACGCCCCGTCCGACGGCGGCCAGCAGCCGTCCGGCCGGAGCGAGCAGCCGGCGGTACAGGGCGCGCCAGGCGCCGCGCAGCATCCGGCCGAGGAGCCGGGCGAACCGGCCCGGAACCCGCACGAGAACGTTCCAGGCCGCCCGGACGCCCCGGGCCGCCAGCACGGCCAGGTCCCAGCCGAACCGCAGCGGGATCACGACGATCAGCGCCACCACGCGGGCCGGCACGACGATCCACGCCGGACCCGGACCCGGACCGCGATCCGGTACCGGCGCCGGGGGACGTTTCTTCGTCAGGTCGACCGGGCCGCCCGCTGAGTCGTTTCCCGTGGTCACCGCAGCCTTCCTCGTCCACCGCCGCAGGCATGCGGCACCAGAATGTGACTCGGCGCGGGGGTGACCGGTTCCAGGCGGTTGAACCCGCTCCGAGGCGTTCACCGTATTCCTCCTCGATCCGGGAGAGCGGCGGCTCCACCTCGATCGACGTGCGGGACCTGGAACCGGAGCCGGGGCCCAGGACGACCTGGAGGACACGACATGAAATTCCCACGTTGGGCGATCCCGGCTGCTGCCGCCCTCACGGCGTCGGGACTGGTGCTGAGCGGGTGCGGGCAGGAGAAGGCCGGGGGGAGGCAGAACGCCGCGGGCTCTCAGACGCAGACGCAGCCGTCGGCCGAGCCGTCCGAGTCGCCCGCACCCGAGCCGACCGTGCTGGAGGTGGCCAGCGTCACCAAGCTCGGCAGGGTCGTCACCGACGGTAAGGGCATGACGCTCTACCGCTTCGACAACGACACCGCCCGGCCGCCCGCGTCGACCTGCGCGGACGCGTGCGCCAAGGCGTGGCCGCCGGTGTGGGCGGGCCAGGGGAACACCGAGGTCAAGGGCGTCCAGCAGTCGCTGGTCGGCAAGGTGAAGCGGCCGGACGGCAAGTGGCAGGTCACGCTCGGCGGGTGGCCGCTCTACCGGTTCGCCAAGGACGGCAGCCCCGGTGACACGAAGGGGCAGGGCGTAGGCGGAACCTGGTACGCCGCGGCGCCGACCGGCAAGAAGGCGGCCCCGCTCAAGCAGGCGAACGGCAACCGCTGGAAGGGCTGGACGGTCGTCAAGGCCAAGCGAGACCCGAAGCTCGGCCTGATCCTGACCGATGGCAAGGGCATGACGCTCTACCGCTTCGACAAGGACAAGAACAAGCCGCCGACGACCAACTGCTTCGGCTCGTGCAAGAAGGCGTGGCCGCCGGCCGTCTTCAACGGCTGGAAGCACCTCAAGCTCGAAGGCGTCTCGAAGAAGGTCGTCAACTTCATCGAGCGCAAGGACGACGGCAAGTGCCAGCTCACGATCGACGGCTGGCCCATGTACTACTACGAGCAGGACAAGCAGCCCGGCGACACCAAGGGCCAGGGCGTCGGCGGGGTCTGGTGGGCCACCACCCCGACCGGCAAGAAGGCCGTCGGCACGGGGTCCGGTGGCGGGGGCGGAGGCGGCTACGGGTCTGGCGGCGGCTACTAGAGCCGTCCACCACGCCGTATCTCCCATCAGGCGAAGGCGCGGAGGGCAGCGCGGGTCGGTCGGGGCCCGCGCTCCCTCCGCGCCTTCTTCATGCGCCGACCAGGGGCTTCTCACAGACGTGCCACGACCCTCGCCTTCCGGTGACGCTCCGGATCTCGACACTCACGCGATCCGATGGTCGAATGGGGGACCAATCCCGCCGAGGGTGCGGCCCGGCGAAGTGCCCGCAGTCCGGTGGGAGCTGCGGGAGGCCCCATGGGCGAGCGAGTCGATCGAACGGAGAGCGACCAGGCGGGACAGACCCGGCCCCGGGAGAGGGCGGCCGGGCGGCACGGTCCCGCGGAACGGGCGCGTTCGGCTTGGCTCAGGGGCGCGGTGGCGCTGGCGCTGCTGGCCGGCGGGCTCACGGCCTGCGGGGACGGCGGCGGGACGCCGAAGCTCACCTGGTACGTCAACCCCGACAACGGCGGCCAGGCGGCCCTCGCGAAGTCCTGCACGCAGGCCGCGGGCGGCCGGTACCGGATCGAGACGTCCCTGCTGCCGAGCGACGCCACGCAGCAGCGCGAGCAGCTGATCAGACGGCTGGCCGCCAAGGACTCCGGGCTCGACCTCATGAGCCTGGACCCGGTCTTCGTGGCCGAGGCCGCCAACGCCGGGTTCCTGCGCCCGTTCACCAAGGGCGAGGCCGCGCCGCTGACCGACGGCGTGTTCGCCCCCGCCGTGCAGAGCTCGATGTGGGAGGGCAAGCTCTACGCGGCGCCCTTCTGGGCCAACACGCAGCTGCTGTGGTACCGCAGGTCGGTGGCGAAGAAGGCGGGCATCGACCCGAACGCGCCCGACTTCACCTGGGACAAGCTCATCGACGCGGCCGTCCGGACGAACACCACCATCGGCGTCCAGGGCAACCGGTACGAGGGCTACATGGTGTGGATCAACTCCCTGATCGCCTCGGCCGGGGGCCGCATCATCAGCAACGCCGAGAAGGGCGACGACGCGAGCATCGACATCGACTCGCCGGCCGCCGGGCGGGCGGCGTCGATCATCCGCAGGCTCGCCCGGTCCTCCGCCGCGAGCCCGACGCTGTCCACCGACATCGAGGAGCAGTCCCGGGCGACGATCAACGGCGCGCGCGGCGGCTTCCTGCTCAACTGGGGCTACGTCTGGCGGGCCGAGAAGGGCGACGCCGACGCGGGCGCCATCGGCAAGAACATCGTCGGCGACCTCGGCTGGGCCCGCTACCCGCGGGTCGACCCGCGGCAGCCGAGCAAGCCCCCGTTCGGGGGCATCGAGATCGGCGTCGGCGCGTACAGCAGGCACAAGGGCCTGGCCGTGGAGGCGACCCGGTGCATCACCTCGCCGGCCAACATGAAGCGGTACATGCTCGACGAGGGCAACGTCGCCGCCCGCCCGGCGATCTTCGATGATCCCGACATCCTCAAGGAGTTCCCGATGGCCCCGCTGATGCGGGACTCCATCGCCGCGGCCGCGCCCCGTCCGGCCACCCCCTACTACGCCGACCTGTCCGGCGCCGTCCAGAACCGCTGGCATCCGCCCGCGTCGGTGAACCCCGCGACGACGCCGCGCCGGTCCGCGGAGTTCGCCCGGGCGGTCCTGGGCGACCAGGCGCTGCTGTGAGGCGAGGCTCGGAAAGGAAGGTGTCCGGATGACGTCCGCAGGAACGGCACCGAAGATCGACCGCTCGGACGGCGCCCCCGCCCGCCCGGAGATCTCCGACCGCGGCCGCGCCGAGCGCAGGCTCGGGCTGCTGCTCTCGCTGCCCGCCGTGGTGGTGATGCTGCTGGTCACCGCGTATCCGCTGGTCAACGCCGTCTACGAGTCGCTGTTCAGCTACCGGATCACCGCGCCCGAGGACCGGCACTTCGTCGGCCTCGGCAACTACGCGACCGCGCTGTCGGACGCCCTGTTCTGGCAGACGGTGCTCACCACCCTGATCATCACCGTGGCCACGGTGGGGGTGGAGCTGGTCATCGGGTTCGCGCTCGCGATGGTGATGCACCGGGCCGTCTTCGGGCGGCGGACGGTGCGGACCGCGATCCTGCTGCCCTACGGGATCGTCACGGTCATCTCCGCGTTCGCCTGGAAGTACGCCTTCGACGTCCAGTCGGGGTTCGTCAACTCCTGGTTCGGGCTCGGCGACTTCGCCTGGTTCTCCGACCGCTGGGCGGCGCTGTTCGTGATCATCCTGTCGGAGATCTGGAAGACGACCCCGTTCGTGTCCCTGCTGCTCCTCGCCGGGCTGGCACAGGTGCCGGCCGACCTCGGCGAGGCCGCGACGGTGGACGGCGCGACGGCGTGGCAGCGCCTCAAACGGGTGACGATCCCCAACATGAAGGCCGCGATCCTCGTCGCGGTGCTGTTCCGGACGCTGGACGCGTGGCGGATCTTCGACAACGTGTTCATCATGACGTCGGGCCAGGAGAAGACCCAGGTGCTGTCGTTCCTGACCTACCAGCAGATCATCACCCGGACCGAGCTCGGCCTCGGCAACGCCGTCGGGGTGCTGCTGTTCCTGTCGGTGGTGCTGATCGCCGCCGTGTTCATCAAGGGGTTCCGGGTGGACCTCTCCCAGGTGCGAGGTGACCGCTGATGGAGTCGGCGCGCTCGAAGTCGCTGTGGATCGTCGCCTCGCTGCTGATCCTGGTGTGGACGGCGTTCCCGATCGTGTGGATCGTGATGCTGTCGTTCAAGCAGCCCAGCGAGATCGGCAACGTCCAGGGCTTCTTCCCGAAGACCTGGACGTGGGACAACTACGAGACGGTCTTCAAGACCGACCTGTTCACCTCGGCGCTGATCAACTCGATCGGCATCTCGCTGATCGCCACGTTCGTCGGGGTGGTGTTCGCGACGCTGGTGGCCTACGCCATCGCGCGGCTGGAGTTCCCCGGCAAGCGGCTGATCCTGTCGTTCGCGCTCGCCATCGCGATGTTCCCGGTGGTGTCGCTGGTCGGACCGCTGTTCGACCTGTGGCGCAACATCGGCCTGTACGACACCTGGCCGGGCCTGATCATCCCCTACATCTCGTTCGCGCTGCCGCTCGCGATCTGGACGCTGTCGGCGTTCTTCCGCGAGATCCCGTGGGAGATGGAGCAGGCGGCGCAGGTGGACGGGGCCACCACCTGGCAGGCGTTCCGCAAGGTGATCGTCCCGCTGGCGGCGCCCGGCGTGTTCACCGCCGCGATCCTGACCTTCTTCTTCTGCTGGAACGACTTCGTCTTCGGGATCTCGCTGACCTCCACCGACCGGGCCCGGCCCGTCCCGGCGGCGCTGGCGTTCTTCACCGGGGAGTCCTACTTCGAGCAGCCCACCACCGCCATCTGCGCCGCCGCCGTCGTCGTCACGGTCCCGGTCGTGATCATCGTTCTGGCGTTCCAGCGCCGCATCGTGGCCGGGCTGACGTCCGGCGCCGTCAAAGGCTGAGAGGGAGACCATGGCCGCCATCACCATGAAGAACATCGTCAAGCGGTACGGCGACGGTTTCCCGGCCGTGAACGACGTCTCCCTCGACGTCCGGGACGGCGAGTTCATGATCCTGGTCGGGCCGTCCGGCTGCGGCAAGTCCACGCTGCTGCGGATGATCGTCGGGCTGGAGGACATCACGTCCGGCGAGATGCTCATCGGCGACCGGGTCGTCAACAAGATCGCGCCGCGGCAGCGGAACCTGTCGATGGTGTTCCAGAACTACGCGCTCTACCCGCACCTCAGCGTGTTCGAGAACATCGCCTTCCCGCTCCGCCTCGCCAAGGTCGCCGGCGACGAGGTGCGGCGGCGCGTCGGCGAGACCGCCGAGCTGCTGGAGCTGACCGAGCATCTGGACCGCAAGCCCGCGAACCTGTCCGGCGGGCAGCGGCAGCGGGTCGCGATGGGCCGCGCGATCGTCCGGCAGGCGGACGCGTTCCTGTTCGACGAGCCGCTGTCGAACCTGGACGCCAAGCTGCGCGGGCAGATGCGCACCGAGATCTCCCGGCTCCAGCGGCGCCTCGGCGTCACCACCGTGTACGTCACGCACGACCAGACGGAGGCGATGACGCTCGGCGACCGGGTCGCGGTGCTGCGCAGGGGCGACCTGCAGCAGGTGGGGAGCCCGCGCGAGCTGTACGAGGAGCCGGTCAACCTGTTCGTCGCCGGGTTCATCGGGTCGCCGTCCATGAACTTCCTGCCGGCGTCCGTGGATCGCTCCGACGACGGCGTGTTCCTGGAGACGCCGCTCGGCCGGTTCGAGCTGCGCGACGCGCGCAAGGCCGCCGCGATCGGCGACCGGTCGGTCGTCCTCGTCGGGATCCGCCCGGAGCACTTCGAGGACGCCTCGCTCGTCGGTGAGGAGAAGCGGGCGCGCGGCAGCCTCGTGCGGATCCGGGTGGACGTGACCGAATGGCTGGGCAACGAGCAGTACGCCTACATCCCGTACGAGGCGCCCGAGGACCTCACCGCCCAGCTGCGCGACCTGTCGCGGGAGCTCGACGGCGACCAGCTGCGGACGCAGGCGGTCGTGGCGCTGGACGCGGCCAGCATGATCGCGCCGGGGCGCGAGGCGGAGCTGTGGATCGACACGACGCGGGCGCACCTGTTCGACCCGGCCACCGGCGAGAACCTGACTCGCGACGAGGGGCGCGTCGCGCAGCTGGACCGCCTCGCCGAGGAGTCGCGCGCCGCCCACAGGGAAGCGCAGCGGGAGCCGGCCGCCGGAGCCTGACTGGGGCAGGTCGTCCTCCTGACACGCCCGGTTGATCTTTATGGCACGATCGGGGGCATGTACGAGCGCTTCGCCCACGAGTACGCCACCCACGCCGAGGACAGCTCCTACAACGCCCTCTACGACCGTCCCGCCGTCCTCGGCCTCGCGGGGGACGTGGCCGGCCTCACCGTCTTCGACGCCGCGTGCGGCCCCGGCCTCTACGCCCGGGAACTGCTGGAGCGCGGCGCCGACGTCGCCGGCTGCGACGTCAGCCCGACCTTCGTCGACATGGCGCGGAAGCGCACCGGAGGCCGCGCCGACCTGCGCGTCCACGACCTGTCCACGCCCGTGGCCTGGATGCCGGACGCCTCTGTCGACCTGGTGGTGCTCGCGCTGGCCCTGCATTACTTCGACGACCGGGTCGCGCTGCTGAGGGAGTTCCGCCGCCTCCTGGCCCCGGGCGGCGCGCTCGTCCTCTCGACCGAGCACCCGATGGCGGGGTGGCTGCGCCTGGGCGGCTCCTACTTCCTCGAAGAGCCGGTGGAGGAGTCGCTGAGTACTGAACGGGACTGGCCGATCCGGGCGTGGCGGCGCCCCCTGACGGCGATCTGCGCCGAGTTCCGCGCGGCCGGGTTCCTCATCGAGGAGCTCCTGGAGCCGCGTCCCGCCCCGGAGATGGCCGACCGCCACCCCGAAGACCACGCCAAGCTGGAGCGGTCCCCCGCCTTCGTCGCCTTCCGCCTGGTCCCGGCCCGGTCCTGATACTCGCGCCGCGCGGCCCGGACGTGCGGCGGGGTCAGCCCGACAGGATCAGCCGACAGGGTCAGCCGACGGGGTCGTCCTGGACGTTGTAGGGGCGGCAGCCGTGATGGTCGGCGCCGGGCGTGAGGCCGTCGCCGCGGACCAGATGGTCGGTGCCGTAGCCGCGGCGCTGCTGGTAGGCCCAGTAGGCGCGGCGGGCGGGGCTCGTCCACCGCTCGAAGACCAGGACCTCGCGCACGTCGGCGCCGCCGCTGGCCTTGATCACGAGATCGCCGGGGAGCAGCGAGGCCATCGGGATCCGCCGGCAGTAGGACGCCTCGAGCAGCGCCGAGTTGGGGCCGGGCTTCGGCAGCCCGAGCGCCATCGACGCATACCCCGAGCCGTCGGTCCGGTAGCCCTGGAAGCCGGCGTTCTGGTCGTAGGGCACCCGCCGGGCGCTGTGCGGATGCCAGGACCGGGTCCGGACCAGGACGTCGTGGCGGCTGAGCACCTTGACGGGCCGCCGGGCCGTCTCGGACGGCCGGGCGCCCGCGTCCCCGGCCACCGGCGGTGTCTGCAACGCCGCGCCCAGGGCGACCCCGGCGCTCCCGGCGACGAGCGTGCAACCGGCGACGGCACCGAGGAAGAGCAACCGGCGGGGACGTGTCCGCCCGGCCCATGACCCCGCGTGCACGGGCTCGCCGGGCCCGAGGTCGGTGGTGCGGCTCAGGTCGGAGACGAGCACCGTGTCGGTGACGGGCACCGCATCGGTGCCGGGCTCTGCGGTGTCGGGTTCGGTGGGGTGCGGGGCGGCGGTGAGGGGCTCGGCCGTGGTCGCCACCTCCACCGCGGACGGGGCCGAGCGCCTGGCCTCGTCCGCCACCTCCCACAGGACGGCGAGGCGGCGCGCGTCCGCGCCGCACAGGTCCGCGAGCGAGACGACGGCGTCGGCCGGGATCCACGTCTCCCCGCCGAGCCAGCGGCTCCAGGACGAGCGGCTCGCATGCGTCCTGCGCTCCAGGGCGCGCAGATCGAGCCCGGATTCCTCCTTCAGGGCGCGCAGCTCGGTGAGCAGGATCCGCACCGCCTCGGGCAGGCCGTCGGGCAGCGGAGTCGGCGGTCGTCTTCGGCTCATTGCTTGTCTCCCTCGGGCAGGGCTGGCCATTATGCCCAGTTCCCTCTGCGCCGGTAAGTGAACCGAAGCTTGATCACCCAGTGTTCTCGAATAGGTACCGAATGTGATCGCCATGCCCATTCAGTGCTGTCTCGTTGTCCCGCGCCATGCCTTGCTGGGACGGCGTTCTCGCAGTTCGGAAGCGTCTCGTGCGTCCCGGTGTCCCAACCTTTCCGGGGGGCCTGCCGAATGGCGCATGATGATCCCTATCGTGTGCCGGGTCGATCGACACCCCCGAACTCCGCGCCCGACGGGGCGCAATTCCCGCACAATTCACGGAGGATTGCCAATGGCTTCCCCTCGGACCGTTCTCCTCGGCGTCAGCTCCCTGGCGCTGGCCGGCGGAACCGCCTTCGGCCTGTACGGCGTGTCCACCCCCGACGCGCCCCCGGCGCCGGCGCGGGGCGTCCAGCTCCAGGCGGCGGACGGCCAGGTCGCGGTCGCGGCCGTCCCGAAGGTCACCCGGAACCAGGTGATCGCCCGGGCCAAGACCTGGCACCCGCACACCGGCAGCCGCGTCCCCTACAGCCAGTCGAAGACCCACGGCGGCTACCGCACCGACTGCTCCGGCTACGCGTCCATGACGCTGCGCCTGCCCAAGCCCGGCCCCAACACCGTCGGCCTGGCCTCGTCCACCTACAGCAAGCGGATCTCGATGTCGCAGCTGAAGAAGGGCGACCTCATCATCGACGCGATCGGGAGCAACACGACCCGGCACGTCGTGATCTTCGAGAAGTGGACCAGCAGCAAGCACACCGCCTACTGGGCGTACGAGCAGCGCGGCGGCTACGGCACCGACCACCGCACCCGCACGTACGGGCTGTCCAGCGGCAGCCAGTACAAGGCCTACCGGCCGAAGAACATCACCTGACCTGACCCTGCTCCCCGCGAAGCGCCCGGCCGGCCCCCTGCCGGCCGGGCGCTTCGCCGTGCGTCAGCTACGCGGGCGTCTCGGCGATCTCCGGGCGCCCCACCTCGCGTCAGGCGTCAGCGGAGCTTCTTCACCAGCAGCTCGAACTCCAGGTCGTCGCGCTTGGGCAGGCCGAAGCGCTCGTCGCCGTACGGGAACGGGCTCGTCCTGCCGGTCCGGGCGTAGCCGCGCCGGACGTACCAGGCGATCAGGTCCTCGCGCAGGCTGATCACCGTCATGTGCATCTCGGCCGCGCCCCACTGCTCGCGCGCCCGCCGCTCGGCCTCGGCGAGGACCCGGCGGCCGAGCCCGCCGCCCTGCTGGGACGGGCTGACCGCGAACATGCCGAAGTAGGCGTGCCCGCCGCGGTCCTCCAGCTGGCAGCAGGCCGTGAGCACGCCGTCCGACTCGGCCACCAGCATCACCGCGCGCGGGTCGTGCACCACGGCCGCGACGGCGTCCGGGTCCGTGCGCCGGCCGTCGAGGAGGTCGGCCTCGGTGGTCCATCCGGCGCGGCTGGAGTCCCCGCGGTAGGCGCTCTCCACGAGCGCGACGAGGGCCGGGACGTCGTCCGCCGCGGCCGTCCGGAAGATCGGTTCCATGCTGCTCACCAGGTTCGCGCTGCTCATCGGATGCGACTCTAGCCGGGCCGCGCGGCTCCCTGGCCGGTCGCCTGGTCGACGCGGCAGCCGGGGCCGAGCGGACGGGTGATCGTCCAGTGGCGGCGGAAGTGGCACCTGGCCATCTTCCAGCGGCCGTCCTCGACCACGTAATCGTCGTCGTACTCGCCGGTGCTCACCGACTCGGTGCCGTCCTCCAGGTTCACCTGGCGGAACTTGAGCGTCCAGCGGCCCGACGCGCGCGTCCCGTCGTGCACGGTGATGTCCGGATGCATCGCGTGGTGCATGTCGAGGACGACGTTCCTGCCGTCGACCTTCCGGAGCGCGATCGCCTCGAAGACCGTGACCATGCCCTCGGCGTCGTCGAACGCGCCCAGCCGGCCGTAGTCGATCGAGGCGCCCGAGGCGATGAAGCAGGCCCGGAACTCCTCCGGGTCCTTGGCGTCGCAGGCCCGCAGGTAGCGGTGCTTGAGCGCCTTGATCTCCTCGATGGCCTCCAGCCGGGCGACGCGCGCGGCGAGGTCGGGACTCGGGGACTGCGACATGGTGGACCGACCTTGGCCGACGGGACGGCCGCCCGTCCAGCCGCCGTCCCGGTGAACGGGAGGTCGGCGCACCGTGCCGAGCGCGAGGCCTCAGGATCGTCCTACCGGAGGGAGGGCCCGGCATGAGCTTCCGCGAACGTCACCGCATGCTGGACGCGGGCGACGTCACCCTTCACGTGGTCGAGCAGGGCGACGGCGTCCCGGTGGTGATGTGCCATGGCTTCCCGGGCCTCTGGTACAGCTGGCGGCGGCAGCTCCCGGCGCTGGCCGAGGCCGGGTACCGGGCGATCGCCCTCGACATGCGGGGATACGGGCGCAGCAGCCGCCCGCCTTCGCCGCGGGCCTACGACCGGCGGCACACGGTCGCCGACCTCGTCGGCGTCCTGGACGCCCTGGGCATCGACGAGGCCGTCTTCGCGGGCCACGACTTCGGGGCCGCTCTCGTCTGGGACCTGCCCCAGTGGGCCCCCGGGCGGGTCAAGGCGCTGATGCAGCTGAGCGTGCCGCGCATGCCCGTCTCGAACCGCCCGCCCACCGAGCTTTACGCGCGGATGGCCGAACAGCACTTCGTCCATGTGTACTACTTCCAGGAGGAGGGCCCTGCGGACGAGGAGTTGGGGGCCGAACCGGAGCGCTTCCTGGCGAACGTCTTCTGGGCGCTCAGCGGCGGCTACCGGTACCTCGATGTCTGGCGGCATCCAAGCGAAGGCAACGGATACCTCGATGTGCTCCCCGAAGCCCCGCCCCTGCCATGGCCGTGGTTGTCGCGGGATGAGTTCGCCTTCTACACCGACGAGTTCCGCCGGACGGGCTTCACCGGTGGCCTCAACTGGTACCGGGCCTACGACCACGTCTGGAACGAGAAGCAGAACCGTCCGGACGAGCCTGTCACCGTTCCCACGTTGTTCCTCGTGGGCGAGCGTGACCCCGTCCTCCAGATGATGGGTTCCGACGCCCTGGAGCAGATGGAGGCCCACGTCCCGGGCCTGCGCGACGTCCACGTCATCGAGGGCGCCGGTCACTTCGTCCAGATGGAGGCGGCCGGCGAGGTCAACGAGGCGATGCTCGCCTTCCTCGCCGGCCTCTGAAACCCCGTCAGCGGGCGGGGAGGATGCGGCCGGTCACCTCTCCGAAGCCGATGCGGGCACCGGAGGGGCCGGGGGCCGAGGCGGTGATCGAGACCTCGTCGCCGTCCTCCAGGAAGGTGCGCGGCTCGCCGTTGACCGTCACGGGCTCCTTGCCGCCCCACGTGAGCTCGATGAAGGCGCCGCGCTGGTCCTTGGCCGGGCCCGAGACCGTCCCGGAGGCGAACAGGTCGCCGGTGCGGGACGAGGCGCCGTTCACCGTCATGTGCGCGAGCATCTGGGCGGGCGACCAGTACATCTCCCGATAGGGCGGCCGGGAGACGACCTGCCCGTTCCAGGAGACGGCGAGGTCGAGGTCCAGGCCCCACGGGCTCTTCTCGCGCAGGTAGGGCAGCGGCTCGGGATCCTGCGGCGGCGTGGCGACGCGGGCGGCCTCCAGGGCGAGGAGCGGGACGACCCAGTGGGACACCGACGTCGCGAAGCTCTTCCCCAGGAACGGGCCGAGCGGCACGTACTCCCACGCCTGGATGTCGCGGGCCGACCAGTCGTTGACCAGGACTACCCCGAACACGCGCTCGTCGAAGTCGTCCGCGCTCACCGGGTCGCCCAGCGCCGAGCCGGTGCCGACCACGAAGCCGACCTCGGCCTCGACGTCCAAGCGGCGGCTCTCCCCGAAGGTGGGCGCGGTCTGGCCCTTGCGCTGCCCGCTCGGGCGCACGATCGGCGTCCCGGACGGGACGACCGTTCCGGCGCGGCCGTGGTACCCGACCGGCAGGTGCTTCCAGTTCGGCATGAGCGGCTCGGAGTCCGGGCGGAACAGCCGGCCGAGGTTGGACGCGTGGTGCTCGGAGGCGTAGAAGTCCACGTAGTCGGCGACCTCGAACGGCAGGTGCGGCGTCACCTGGTCGAGGGGGTGGACGGCCTCGTCCGGGACGTCCTCGGAGACCAGGTCGAGGATCTGCTCGCGAACCTCGACCCAGCGCGCGTGGCCCTCGGCCATGAACGGGTTCAGCGACGGAGCGGCGAAGACGCCGTCGCCGAGGCCGGCCGCGAGGTCCACCACGGAGTCGGCCACGCGGACGCCCACGCGGGGCGCCGTGCCCGGGGTCGAGAACACGCCGTAGGGGAGGTTGGCGAGCCCGAAGAGGGAGTCCTCGGGGATCGCGATGCGGGTCATCGGGAGGTCTCCAGGAGTGCGGACCCGAGCAGCCCGAGGTCCGCGAGTTCGGTCAGGGGGTCGGTGATGCTGCACGTCCCGAACGACAGGAAGCGGGCGCGGGCCGCGGCCGTGCGCGCCTCGCCGAGCTCCGCCACGCGGGCGGCGACCGACGGCGCGTCGCGGTCGGCCAGGACGGCGGCGAGCTCCGCGTCCGGGCGGCCGCCCAGGGCGGCGTCGGTCGCGAGCAGCAGGTTCAGGAAGCCGTGCTGGTGGAACCCGGTCTCCGGGTCGGTGTTCCGGACGGGATGGTGCAGCCCCGCCGTCGCCTTGAACGGCACGCCGGCGGCCACGACAGCCGTGACGGCGGCGGCCAGCTCGTCCGGGCCCGGGTACAGGTGGGCCTTCACCCCGCCGGTGCGGAACTTGGCGCGGTCGCCGCGCGCGGCGACCGCCTCGATGAACGCGGGCCGCCGCTCGTCGCGGGGTATCTCGACGTACACGGGCACGCCGGGGCGGCCGAGCACGCGGAAGAACTCCTCCGGGTCCATGCCGGGCGGGACGGCGACCTCCAGCCCGCGCACCTCGACGGGCAGGTCGGCGGCGACGCCCACCGCCTTCGCGGCCTCGCACGGGCCGTTCGGCGCGGTGATCGACACGTCGAGCGGCTCGCCGCCGAGCAGCGGGTACAGCGCGTCGAGCGCGGTGGCGGGCAGCACGAGCGGGCCGACGAGCCCGGCGTAGGCGGCGGCGCGGTGGTCGCGGTGCGCCGGGACGGCGTCGGCCAGCGGCGCGAGCCCCGGCGGGAAGACGGCGGCGTCGTCGCACAGGCCCAGCGCGAACCGGGGGAGCGTGAACGGGGGGGTCGCGAACCGGGAGGTCATCGCCGCCCCGCCCACGTCCAGGCGTACGCCTCGTCCTCGCAGGCCAGGCCGCCCTCGCCCAGTTCGAGCGGGCGGAAGGTGTCCACCATGACCGCCAGCTCGTCGAAGAACTCGACGCCGATGCTGCGCTCGTAGGCGCCGGGCTGCGGGCCGTGCGCGAGGCCGCCCGGATGCACCGAGACCGAGCCCTGCCCGATGCCGGAGCCCTTGCGCGCCTCGTAGTCGCCGCCGCAGTAGAACATGATCTCGTCGGAGTCCACGTTCGAGTGGTAGTAGGGCACCGGGATCGACAGCGGGTGGTAGTCCACCTTGCGCGGCACGAAGTTGCAGACCACGAAGTTGTGGCCCTCGAACACCTGGTGGACGGGCGGCGGCTGGTGGACGCGGCCGGTGATCGGCTCGAAGTCGTGGACGCTGAACGTGAACGGGTACAGGCAGCCGTCCCAGCCGACGACGTCGAACGGGTGGCGCGCGTAGGTCAGCCGGGTGCCGGTGATGCCGCGCGACGTGCGGTGCTTGACGAGGACCTCGACGTCCGTGCCGTCGGCCTGGAGGGGTTCGCCTGGGCCGTGCAGGTCGCGCTCGCAGTACGGGGCGTTCTCCAGGAACTGGCCGTAGCGCGACAGGTAGCGCTTCGGCGGCGCGACGTGGCCGGTGGCCTCGATCGCGTACGCACGCAGCGGCTGGTCCCCGGTCGGCAGCCACCGGTGCGTGGTCGAGGCCGGGATGACGACGTAGTCGCCCTGCTCCGCGTCCACCGCCCCGAAGATCGTCTCGACCGTGGCGGTGCCGGACTCGATGTAGACGATCTCGTCGCCGGTCGCGTTGCGGTACAGCGGCGAGTCCGCGGCGGACACGACGTAGGAGAGCCGGACGTCGCCGTTGCCGAGGACGACCCGGCGGCCGGTGACGACGTCGGTCTCGGACCACGTCTCCTTGGGGAACAGCTCGTGCAGCTTGAGATGGCGCGGCCGCAGCGGATGGTTGGGCGTCGTGGTCTGGTCGGGAACGTCCCAGACCCGCGAGTCGACGATCGCGGACGGGATCTCCCGGTGGTACAGCAGTGACGAGTCGGAGGAGAAGCCCTCCTCGCCCATCAGTTCCTCGAAGTGAAGCCGCTCCTCGCCGTCCCCGTGACCGATGTGACGGTGCTGGGTGTGGCGTTTCGGCGGCACGTGGCCGACCCGGCGGTAGTGGGCCATGCTCCCTCGCCTCCGATGATTAATGCATTTACTACTTTCTGTCGACCCTACGGCTGTTCTCCCTCTGGAGGGAAGTCCCTAATCTCAGCTCCGCTCGCGGACGTCGAACGACCCGCGCCCCGCCATGAGCTTGTCCAGCAGCATGATGAGCATCCGCTGCTCGGTCTCGGTGAGCACGTCCGCCCACTGCCGCTCGCGCTCGTTCTGCCCGGCGAAGATCTCCAGCATGGCGTCCTGTCCCCGCTCGGTCAGCGACAGGATCACCGACCGGCCGTCCCGCTCGCCCGGGGTGCGCACGAGCATCCCGTCCGCGACGAGCGTCTTGCTCAGGTTGGAGACGGCGGCCCTGCTCATCCCGGCCAGCGTGGCGGCCCGGCCCGGCTCCAGCGGCCCGGCGAGCCAGGTCACGAACAGCAGCCGGAAGGCCGACCAGGAGTGCCCGCGCGGCCGGTGCACCGTGGACTCCAGGTCGTAGGTGACGATCGCCGACGCCCGGTTCAGCGTCAGCAGCAGCCGCGTCGCCAGCCGGTGCCGGAACCCGAACTCCTCCGAGAGCCGCCGTCCCGCGAGATCGACGAACGACCAGAAGTCCAGCTCCGCCCCGCCGTCCGCGCTCATCTGTGGGTGCTCATCTCTGCGTGCTCATTTGCCCGTGCTCATTCCCTCGCCGGCCCGCCGATCTAGTTCATGGATTGACTATTTAACTCCTGTGGGGCGCGAGTGTCAGCCGGCCCGGTGTCAGACGTGAGCCATCGGGCATTGCCGGAGCGGAGAGAAGTGCCGGGGGGACTCAGCGGGGGAGAGGCGAATGGCGACCGTCGCCGACCAGTTCATCGAGGTGCTGCGGCAGGCCGGCGTCCGGCGGATCTACGGGGTGGTGGGCGACAGCCTCAACCCGGTCGTGGACGCCGTGCGGCGGACGCGCGGGATCGACTGGGTGCACGTCCGCAACGAGGAGGCGGGCGCGTTCGCGGCGGCGGCCGAGGCGCAGACCACGGGAAGGCTCGCCGTGTGCGCGGGCAGCTGCGGCCCCGGCAACACCCACCTCATCCAGGGCCTGTACGACGCGCACCGGTCGGGCGCGCCGGTGCTGGCGCTGGCGTCGCAGATCCCGAGCGTGCAGATCGGCAGCGGCTACTTCCAGGAGACCCACCCCGAGCGGCTGTTCGTCGACTGCAGCCACTTCTGCGAGCCGATCGTCACCCCGGAGCAGATGCCGCGCCTCCTGCGGACCGCGATCCAGCATGCGATCGGGCTCGGTGGCGTCGCCGTGCTGACCCTCCCCGGCGACGTCGCGGGCAGTGACACGGCCGCCCCCACCGGCGAGCACGACTTCCTCGTCCGCAAGGGGATCGTCCGCCCGCCGTCCGACCAGGTCGAGCAGCTCGCCGGCGCGCTGAACCGGGCGCGGAAGGTGATGCTGTTCTGCGGCTCCGGCGTCCGGGACGCCCACGCCGAGGTGATCGAACTGGCGCACCGGCTGCTCTCGCCGGTCGGCCACGCGCTGCGCGGCAAGGAGTGGATCCAGTACGACAACCCGTTCGACGTGGGCATGAGCGGCCTGCTCGGCTACGGCGCCTGCTACGAGGCGATGCAGGACGCCGATCTCGTCCTGCTGCTCGGCACCGACTTCCCCTACGACCCGTTCCTGCCGGGCAAGAACACCATTCAGGTGGACGACGACCCGTCCAAGCCGGGGCGCCGGACCCCGCTCGACCTCGCGGTCCACGGGGACGTCGGGGAGACGATCCGGCTCGTCCTGGACAAGGTCGAGCAGAAGCACGACCGCTCCTACCTCGACGAGATGCTGCACCGCCACACGCGGGCGCTGGAGGGCGTGGTCTCCGCCTACACCCGCGACATCGACCGGCACATCCCGATCCACCCCGAGTACGTCGCCGGCGTCCTGGACGACCTCGCCGACGACGACGCGATCTTCACCGTGGACACCGGGATGTGCAACGTCTGGGCCGCGCGCTACATCACCCCCAACGGGCGCCGCCGCGTGATGGGCTCGTTCGTCCACGGCTCCATGGCCAACGCGCTCCCGCACGCCATCGGCGCGCAGTTCGGCGCGCCCGGACGCCAGGTCGTCTCGATCTCCGGCGACGGCGGTCTCGGCATGCTGCTCGGCGAGCTGCTCACGGTGAAGCTGCACCGCGTCCCCGTGAAGATCATCCTGTTCGACAACGCGTCGCTCGGCATGGTGCGCCTGGAGATGATGGTGGACGGTCTGCCGTCCTACGAGACCGACCACGAGCCCGTCGACTACGCCGCGATCGCCGAGGCCGCCGGCATCGAGTCGGCGCGGGTGGAGCGCCCGTCCGACGTCCGCACCGTGATGGAGCGCGCGCTCGCCGCGCCCGGCCCCTACCTGGTGGACGTCGTGACCGACCCGAACGCCCTGTCCATCCCGCCCCGCATCACGCCGCAGCAGGTGAAGGGCTTCGCGCTGTCGGCCGGCAAGACCGTCCTCACCGGCGGCGTCGGCAAGATGCTCGACCTGGCCCGCAGCAACCTGCGCAACATCCCCCGCCCCTGACGGACCGGCGACCGGCCGGTCAGCGGAAGTCGCGGGCCATCTCGGTGAGGGTCTCGGCCGCGACCTCGGCGAGGGGGCGGACAGGCTGCTCCTCGATCCAGGTCAGGGACGCGATGCGCAGCGCGGTCATGAAGGCGCCGGCCATGACGCGGGAGCGCAGGCGGGGCAGGCCGTCCCGGGCCGCGATCTGGTCGGCGAGGGCGCGCTCGAACTCGGCGTAGTTGGCGAGCTGCCGCCCGAGGACGGACGGGTGGTTGCGCGCGAGGCGCGTCTGCGCGGCCCACCGGGGGTCCAGCTCGCCGGTCTCCGCGTGCAGGACGTCCAGCGAGGCGCGCAGTGCCGTCCAGGACGACTCGCCGGGCGGACGGGACGAGAAGGTCTCCAACACGGCGCGCATCCGCTGCTCGTCGCCGTACAGGAGGGCGTCCTCCTTGCCGGCGAAGTAGTTGGAGAAGGTGCGGCGGGACACGCCCGCCGCGTCGGCGATGGCCTCGACGGTGACCTCGTCGAGACCGTGCTCGACGGCGAGGCGCATCGCGGCCTCGTGCAGGGCGCTCCGCGTCGCCTCCTTCTTGCGCTCGCGCAGCCCGCCGGTGGTCTCCATGGTCGCACCAGCCTAGCGGGCAAAAACCTGCCCAGCGCGAAATTTTGCGCAGTGGGAATAAAGTCTCGGAGGCGGGAGTTGATCCCCTCGTTCCCACTTCACCCGGAGAGGCCCACCTCACCGTGGCCCACTTCACCCGGAGGCGTTCCTTGACCGAGCAGGTCCCCGCGAGATCGGCCCCGATGTCGCATCGCCAGATCCTCGAAGCGCTCAGCGGCCTGCTGCTGGTGCTGTTCGTGGCGATGCTGAGCAGCACCGTCGTGTCCACCGCGCTGCCGCAGATCATCGGTGCGCTCAAGGGCAGCCAGTCGCAGTACACCTGGGTCGTCACCGCGACGCTGCTCGTGTCGACCGCCAGTACCCCGATCTGGGGCAAGCTGGCCGACCTCTACGACAAGAAGATGCTGCTCCAGGCGGGCGTCGGCATCTTCGTCCTGGCGTCGGTGGCGTCCGGGTTCGCGCACAGCACCGCGCAGCTCATCGCGTTCCGCGCGGTGCAGGGCCTCGGCGTCGGAGCGCTGCAGATCCTCGTCCAGATCATCATGGCGGCGATGATCAGTCCGCGGGACCGGGGCCGCTACTACGGCTACCTCGGCGGCGTGATGGCCGTCGCCACGGTCGGCGGGCCGCTGCTCGGCGGGCTCATCGTCGACTCCGCGCTCGGCTGGCGCTGGTGCTTCTTCATCGGCGTGCCGTTCGCGGTCGTGGCCTTCGGGCTGCTGCAGAAGACCCTGCGGCTCCCGCACGTCCGGCGGCCGGACGTCAAGATCGACTATGTGGGCGCGACGCTCATCGCCGCCGGCGTCAGCGTGCTGCTGATCTGGGTCACCTTCGTCGGCGAGAACTTCGCCTGGGCGTCGTGGCAGACGGCCGCGATGGCCGGCTCCGGCGTCGCGCTGCTCGCCGCGGCCGTGTGGGTCGAGTCCCGCGCGGCGGAGCCGATCGTCCCGCTGGACATCGTGGCGCGCCGCAACACCGCGCTCGCCATCACGGCCAGCCTCGCCGTCGGCATGGCGATGTTCGGCGGCGCCGTCTTCCTCGGCCAGTACTTCCAGATCGGGCGCGGCTACAGCCCGACCAAGGCGGGCCTGCTCACCTTCCCGATGATGCTCGGCGTGTTCGGCGCGTCCACCGTGGCCGGGCGGCTCGCCTCCAAGACCGGCAAGGTCAAGCCCTACATCCTCATCGGGACGGTCGTGCTGACCGCCGGGTTCGGCCTGCTGGCCACCATCGACCACCAGACCTCGCTCGTCTTCATCGGCGCCGCGATGTTCCTGGTCGGCGCCGGAGTCGGCATGACGATGCAGAACCTCGTCCTCGTCGTGCAGAACTCGGTGCGCCTGGACGAGATCGGCGCCGCGAGCGGGACGGTCACGTTCTTCCGCTCCCTCGGCGGGACGGTCGGCGTCTCGGTGCTCGGCGCCGTCCTGGCGAACCAGGTCGCGGACCGGATCGCCGACGGGCTGCGCAGCCTCGGGGTGAGCCCGGGCGCGGGCGGCGGCGACGCGGGCACCCTCGACATCCGCGCGCTGCCCGCGCCCGTCCAGGAGATCGTCCGGGCCGCCTACGGCGACGCCACCGGCCACATCTTCCTGATCTCCGCGGCGATCGCGATCGTCGGCATCGCCGCGGCGGCGTTCCTCAAGCCGGTGACGCTGCGCGACAGCCTCGACCTCGGGGGCTCGTCGGAACCCGCGAGGCAGGACGTCCCCGCGCCCGCCGCGGAGGGCCGCGCGTTGTCAGGCTCCTGACAAAAGCCCGGTCGAAGAGCTGGGCCGAGTCAGAAGAGGACGAGAGCCTCCGTCCGTACGGTCGGTACCCCCAACCCCGTACCCCGGAGGCGGCAGATGAGCGGACGATCGGAGTTCGGGCGCCGCGCGGTGTCGGTCGGCCGGGCGGGCGGGATGTTCGCCCGCAGCGGCCTGTGGCGTCCCGGACCGCCGCTGAGGGTCGCCCGCCAGCTCGGCGCCCTGCGCCGCTGGGGCACCCTGCTCGGCGGGACGCTGGCCTCCGCCGCCGCCCGCGACCCCGGCGCCGTCGCGATCGTCGACGACGCCGGGGAGCTGACCTACGGCGAGGTCGACGCCCGCACCGACCGTCTCGCGGCCGCCCTCTCCGGCCCCGGCTCCCGCGCCGCGCCGCGCGTCGCCGTCCTGTGCCGCAACCACCGCGGCATGGTCGAGGCGCTCGTCGCGTGCAGCAAGCGCGGCTCCGACCTCGTCCTGCTCAACACCGGCATGAGCACCGAGCAGCTCGTGACCGTCCTGCGGCAGCAGGAGGTCGAGGTCGTGATCGCCGACGCGGAGTTCGCCGGCTTCATCGCGGCCGTGCCGACGACCGTGCGGGTGGTCACCGCGGGCGGGACGGGCTCGGAGCTGGAGAACCTCATCGTCACGGCGCCCGCCGCGCCGATCGGCCCCCCGGAGAGAGCGGGCCGGACGATCGTGCTCAGCTCCGGCACGACCGGCCGCCCCAAGGGCGCCGACCGGCACTCGCGCCCCGGGCTGACGCCGCTGGCGTCGATCCTGTCCCGCATCCCCTACCGGGTGCACGAGCGGATGCTCATCGAGGCTCCGCTGTTCCACACCTGGGGCTACGCGATGCTCCAGATCGCGGTCTCGCTGCGCGCCACGATCGTCCTGCGGGCCCGGTTCGATCCCGAGCAGACGCTGCGCACGATCGACCAGACCCGCGCGACCGCGCTGGTCGCGGTCCCGGTCATGCTGCAACGCGTCCTGGACGTCCCGGAGGCCGCGCGCCGCGAGCACGACACGTCCGCGCTGCGGATCGCGGCCGTCAGCGGCTCGGCGCTGCCCGCGACGCTCGCCACCGCCTTCATGGACGGGTTCGGCGACGTCCTCTACAACCTGTACGGGTCGACGGAGGCGTCCTGGGTGACGATCGCGACGCCCGCCGACCTGCGCGCCCGCCCCGACACCGCGGGCACGCCGCCGCCCGGGACGCGGGTCGCGGTCCTGGACGACGCGGGCGACCCCGTCCCGCCCGGCACCACGGGCCGGATCTTCGCCGCCAACGAGCTGCTGTTCGCCGGCTACACCAGCGGCGGCACCAAGGAGATGCGCGACGGCCTGATGAGCCTCGGAGACGTCGGCCACCTCGACGGGCAGGGCCGGCTCTTCGTGCACGGCCGCGACGACGACATGATCGTCTCGGGCGGAGAGAACGTCTTCCCCAGCGCGATCGAGGAGGTGCTGGAGAAGCTGCCGCAGGTACGGGAGGTCGCCGTGATCGGCGTCCCGGACGAGGAGTTCGGCCAGCGCGCCGCCGCGTTCGTCGTCCTGCGCGAGGGCGAGACCCTCGACGGAGACGCCGTCCGCGCCCACGTCCGCGACCACCTGGCCCGCTACGCGGTCCCGCGCGACGTCCGCTTCCTGGACGCCCTGCCCCGCAACCCCACCGGCAAGGTCCTCCGCCGCGCCCTCCACCCCTGACGGGGTCAGACGGTGGCGGAGGGGCGGCGGCCGTCGATGATGAACCAGAGGCGGGTGCGGTGGGGGGTCTGGTCCAGGCCCCATTCGTCGGCGAGGGCGTCGATGACGGTGAGGCCGCGGCCGTGGTCGAGGCGGGGCGGGCCGTCGGGGTCGGACTGGGCGGGGCCGTCGTCGGACACCTCGACGTGCAGGCGCCTTCCGTCGGTGGCGATCGTGACGCTGATGAGGCCGGAACCGTGCAGGATGGCGTTGGCGACGCCCTCGGCGGTCATCAGCTCGACGTCGTCGAGGAGCGTCTCGTCCGCGAAGACCTTCGCGGCGCGCTCGCGGACGGCGCGGCGGGCGCGGCGGCCGCCGTCGCCCTCCCCGGTGAAGCCGATCGGTTCGCCGAGCCGTTCCATCCCCTCGGTCACTGCATCACCACACTCGGTTCGAGTAGCGCTCCGCAATCATTCACTTGCACTGAGTGACCGGGTAACGCGACGTACGCTTTGATCTTCGGCCTTTCCGTGACAGGTCGGCCTAGGTGGCGGAGCTTACGACAGGAGTCGCCGCTTCAACCGCACATCATGAAAAACATCTCCGTCGCGTGGGGCACTACTCACCCGGGCGCACAAAACCGGGAACTTCTCCGTCTTCCGGCCAGAATCACCGCACACCTTCCCCATGTCACGCTGGGGCTCCCACCCCTGGGAGGAACGCATGCACGCGGTCGTCCTCGCCTGCGCTGCGCAGGTCGTCTACATCGTCGCGTATGTCTTGTTCAAGACGGCCGCCGGGCGGATGAGCCCGCTCTCGGGCCGCCATCCGCTGCACGCCGCCGGACTGCTCGTGCGGAGCCCGCGCTGGCTCGCCGGGCTCGCGGTGCTGATGGCGGGCTTCGGACTCTCCGCCACCGCGCTGGTCGCCCTGCCCGTCGCGGCGACGCTGCCCGCCTACGGGCTCGGCCTCGTCCTGCTGCTGGCCGTCGGGATGAGCGGCTTCGGCGAGCGGCCCACCTCGCGCGAGTGGCTCGCCGTCCTCATCACGGTCGCCGCCATGGTCACCGCGGCGCTGTCGGTGCTGCCGGGGCTGCCCGGCCACGGCGGGGCGGCGTCGCACCGCGTCGGCGCCGCGGCGGCCGCGCTGCCGCTGTGGAAGGCCGCGCTGGTGTGCGGGCCCTCGCTGGCCGTCCCGCTGTGGATGTTCTGCGTGCGCGACCGCGCGGTCGGCGGCCGGCACGCGCGCCCGCTGACGGGCATCGCCTACGGGATCGGCGCGGGCGTCCTGCTCGGCGCGACCGAGGTCTTCGGGCAGGGCATGGCGATGATGTTCGCGGCGGGCCGGGCGGCGGACGTGCCGTCCTCGCCGCACCCGTACCTGTTCCTGCTCGCGGGCGTGCTCGGCGTCGGGCTGCTGTCGATCGGCCTCCAGCGCTGCCGACTCACCGTCATCGTCACCGTCGTCACGGTCACGGCGAAGACGCACCTGCTGCTGTCGGCCACGCTGCTGTACGCGGAGCCGTGGCCGCGCGAGGCCGGTCCGTTCTGGCTCCGGGCCGCGGGCGTCGGGCTGGCCGTCCTGGCGCTGCTGGCGTTCCCCCGCCACGAACGCCGGGCCCTGCTCGCTCCCCGCGGCCGGACGTCCCCCGGATCGGGCGGGCCGCGCGAGCGGCCGGCCGTCCTGCCGTCCCGGCCGCACCCGCGGCCCGCGGTGCCGCCGTCCCGTCCGGGCGGGGCGCCGCCCGTGCCGCCGTCCCAGATCAGCGCGCCCCCCGGCGGATGGCCGGTCGCACCGGACCGCGGGCGGAACCGGGAGACCCGCCAAAGCGGCACCGAGCTGGGCAGTGTCAATCTAGGCAATGTCAAGATAGAGTGGAGGTGATCCCGAGAGAGAGGACCGCGTGATGGCGGAAGATCCCGGCTTCGCACGGCAGATGTGGCATCAGCTCGAACCCGTGCACGCCCTGTTCTGGTACTCCCCCGAGGTCTTCGCCGAGGCGCGGGGGCTCGGCTATGACGTCGAGACACGCTGGCCGAGCTACTTCGCCTGGCGCGCCGCACCGCTCGGCGCCGCGGGTGGCCAGGCCGTGTCGTCCGCCTTCTACAGCTTCAGCCCGCGCATGGTGGCCGAACACGTCCCCGCCGCCTGGACCGTCGCGCCGCCCGACCGCGTTCTGGAAGCCCGTATGCGCGCCGTCGACCGCATGTACCGGACGCTCCTCGGCGACGGCATCGCAGGCCCGGACCTGGCCGAGGCCGCCGAGCTGGCCCGCGCCGCCGCCGAGGCCGCGAGCACCGCCGGACGCCCGCTCGCCGCCGCCAACGCCGACCTGCCCTGGCCGGACGAGCCGCACCTCGTCCTGTGGCACGCCATCGGCATCCTGCGCGAGCAGCGCGGGGACGGGCACGTGGCCGCGCTCCTCACCCGCGGGCTCGACCCGGTCGAGGCGCTGGTGTCGTTCGCCGCCGTCGGGGCCGCGTCCGTGGAGACGTTCGCGAGCCGCGGCTGGACGGGCGAGGAGTGGGCCGCCGCCCGCGACCGCCTCGCGTCCCGCGGGCTGGTCGACGCGGACGGCGCCGCGACCGACCGCGGACGTGAGCTGCGCGACGACGTCGAGCGGACGACCGACGACCTCGCCCACGAGCCGTGGCGGACGCTCGGCGCCGCCAAGGCCGAGCGGCTGGCGCAGCTCACGATGCCGATCCTGGTGAAGGTGCTGGAGACCGGCCTGATGCCCGCCCAGAACACGCTCGGCATCGGCAAGGTCCAGGCGCCGCCTCGCTGAGTCACCGGGTCGGGAGCCGCCAGGCGGTCCCTTCCAGGCGTCCCGTGGTACCGAGGTCGATCGGCCCGTTGGCCGGAACGATCACGACGGGCCGCCCGGGTGCCGGGCGGACCTCCAGGTACTTCCCGGCCACCGCCACCGTGTTCGCATCGGTGACCCTGTTCCGCCAGACGATCACGAACACGGCCTTGCGGCCCGGACGGATCGTCAGCGGCTTCGGCCCGGCGTCCTTGACCTCCTTCGTGCCGCGCACGGTCGTCACGTCGAACGGCTGCCGCCTCTCGTCGAGGACGCGCAGTGCCGGGTAGCCGTTCAGCAGGTACGGGCGGCGCCCGCAGTTGCTCAGCTCGATCTGCGCCGCGCGCAGGCCCATCGCGCTGTCCGGCTCGTTCATCGAGACGGCGATGCCCTCCGGCGTGCAAGGAGGCGGGGTGGGCGACGAGGGCAGCCCTTGCACCGCCGGCATGGTGGGAGGTGCCGGTGTCGCGGCGCCCGGCCCCGTGGCGGACCCCGAGCCGTGCCCCGCGGCGGGCACGGCGGCGGAGCCGCACGCGCCGAGGCCGAGCGTGCCGAGGGCGGCGCCCGCCGCGCCGATCAGGCGGATACGGGTCCGCTTCGTGATGTTCACCCGCAGATCATCGCAAATGTCGGAGACTGCGCGGGCGGGCGGGCGTGCGGTGCCCCACCGCCGGATGGTGCGGGGCGGGGGCGGGACGGCGCGACCGCAGATGGGCGGCGCGGAGCGCGACCTCGATGCCGAACCGGGCCTCCGGGTCGGCCAGCGCGTCCCCGAGGGTCTGCTCGATCTTGCGCATCCGGTACCGGACGGTCTGTGGGTGGATGTGCAGTTGCTCGGCGATCTCGGCGGCCGTGCCGCGGGTGACGAGCCAGGTCCGCAGGGTCTCGGTCAGGCGGTCCTGCTGGCCCGGGGTCATGCCGTCCAGGATGCCGAGGCGCCGCCGGGTCAGCTGCTCGACCAGCGCGGGGTCCGACAGCAGCCACAGCGTGACGAGGTTCTCCTCGCACAGCGTCACCGGCCCGTCGAGGACGCCGTCGAGCGCGAGGCCGAGCGCCTGCCGCGCCCAGCGCAGGGAGTCCGCGGCCTGGCCTGTCGGCATGGCGGGGCCGACCGCGATCCGGCGGCCCGGGAGCGCCTCGTCCAGCATCGCCCGGCGCCCGGGGGTGAACGGACCGGGCAGGAGCAGGTGCGGTTCCGGGCACTCCAGTTCGGCGAGGACGTCCTCGTCCAGCGCCGTCCAGGCGCAGGGGGCCTCCGGCTCGACGGCGACCAGCGTGACCTCGTCCGGCAGCGGCCACCCGGCCCCGTCCGCCGCCTCCTGGAGATCGGCGCCGTCCGGGCCGGGAACGGCGAGGAGGAGGCGCAGCAGCCGCCGGCGCCGCTCGTCGAGGGCGAGGATGGGACGCGCCTTGGCGTGCAGGTAGCCGTCGAGCGACTGCGCGGCCAGCTCGTCCATGTAGGCCAGCAGCGCGTCGGCCAGCCGCGACAGCACGGCCGAGGAGATGTCGTGGCGCGGCGCGACCTTCATGACGCGGCGCCACGCGACCTGCCCGCCGATCCGGTACGCGGCCTGGAGGCTGTCCATGCTGCGCCCCTCGTGGGCCTCGTACTGGCCGAGCATCCGCGCCGTCCCGGCGGGGTCGTCGCCGGCCGGCGACCCGGACGGCGCGGCGATCCGCTCGGCGAACGCGGCCAGGTTGCGCTCGACGCCGAGCCGCAGCACGTGGCCGTAGGGGCCGTCGAGCGGCCGCGCGTACTCGGGGATGGCACGGCGGATCTCGGCGACGATCTCCTCGGCGAGGCTCGGCAGCTCCGGCCGGATCAGCTCGGCGAGCCGCGGCGGGAGATGCGCGGCGGGAACGCCGGAGGCGAGGGCTCGGTTCATCGGCACACCTCGGTACTGTTCATCGGCACACCTCCGTCTGCCCGGCTGTGCACGGGACGTCCCGACCGTACGCACCGCGCGCACCCTTCTTCTGTAGGGCGGAGGAACAAAACCCTGCGATCGCTGCTCATCTGCTTATAACCGAGCACACCCGCCGTGACGGTTCCTCGGGTGGACGCCGGGACGCCGCCCAAGGATCCGGAATCAGGCGCAGAAGGCGGTGTCGGCGGCCTTGGCGAGGTCGGCTCGGAAGGTCTTGTCGTACTCCAGCTTGGACTCGTTGTAGGTGATGACGGCCTGGCTGCGTCCGTCGGCGCTGGTGTAGGTCCAGGTCCGGTAGCCGGGGAAGCCGCCGTCGTGGCCCCACGCGTACCCGCAGGAGAACTTGATGCGGGCGACGCCGAGGCCGTAGTCCTCCACGACCCCGTCGTCGTCGACCGGCCGGACGTTCCGCATCTCGCGCATCTGCTTCGGCGGCAGCAGCCTGCCGGTGAACAGGGCGCGGTGGAACCGGGCCACGTCGTCCACCGTGCTGACGATGCCGCCGGACGTCCGCGCGCTGGACGGGCTGATCTGCGTGCTCACGTCCCCGTAGTCGTAGTAGTACCCGTGCACGTACCGGCCGGGGAACGAGGGATCGGTCGTCGGGTAGGACGTGTGCCGCAGCCGCAGCGGCGTGAAGATGCGCCGCTGGAACTCGGTGCCCACCGGTCGTCCGGTCGCCTTCTCGATGATCATCCCGGCCAGGACGTAGTTGGTGTTGGAGTAGTTCCAGCTCGTCCCGGGCGCGTACTGCGGCGGCTTCTCCATCGCGATCGCGACGAGCTCCTCGGGCGTCCAGGCCCGCGCGGGGTCGGACATCACTCGCGGATCGGGCGTGTAGTCGTTCAGGCCGCTGGTCTGCGCGAGCAGCTGCCGGATGGTGATCTTCGAGCCGTCGTTGCCGTGGCCCGCGACGGCGCCGGGCAGCCACCTGTCCACGGTGTCGTCCAGCGACAGCCGGTGCTCGGCGGCGAGCTGCAGCACGACCGTCGAGGTGAACGACTTGGTCACGCTGGCGATCCGGAACAGCAGCCGGTGGTCCATCGGCGCGCCCGTGGCCTTGTCGGACACGCCCGAGGTCACATGCGAGACGTGCCCGCCGCGGCGGGTCATCACGATCACGCCGGGCGCGCCGTCGGCGACGAGCCGGTCGGCGGCGGCCCGCACCTTCCGGTCGAGCCCGTGCGGGCCGCGGGACGGGGCGGCGCTCGCCGCCGGGGCCGCGACGAGGGCAGCCCCGGCGATCAGGGCGGTGGCCGAGGCGAGCGAGGCGGTGAGGGGCATCCGCGACATGGGTTCCTCCTGGAAGGTCGTCCGCTGAACGTGATCAAGCTTTCCGGCGGGCGCCCCCGGCGGCACTGGGCCCAGAACCCGAGCGGGGGTGTACCTGACGACACCTGGCGGGGTGGACCTCCAGGGGTATATTCGACAAGTGCTCCAATAGTAGGAGGTGCCATGCCGGACGCCGAGGTCGCGATCATCGGGGCCGGGCTGAGCGGGATCGGGATGGGGATCGCGCTCCAGCGCGCCGGCATCGACGACTTCGTCATCCTGGAGCGCGCCGGCGACATCGGCGGGACGTGGCGCGACAACGTCTACCCCGGCATCGGCGTGGACGTGCCCGCGCAGGCGTACCAGTTCAGCTACGCCCTCAACCCGCGCTGGAGCCGGGTGTTCGCGCCGGGCTCCGAGGTCAAGGAGTACCTCGACCGGCTCGCCGACCGGTACGGCATGCGCCGCCACGTCCGCCTGCGCACCGAGGTCACCGAGCGCGTCTGGGACGAGGACGCCGGGCTCTGGCGCCTGCGGACGCCCGCCGGGCAGGTGACGGCCCGTTTCGTGGTCAGCGCGATCGGCGCGTTCGTCGATCCCAAACCGACCGGCATCGCGGGCCTCGACGACTTCACCGGCACGGTGCTGCGCTCGTCCGGCTGGGACCACGGCTACGACCTGACCGGGAAGCGGGTCGCGGTCGTCGGGACGGGCGCCAGCGCCGTCCAGATCGTCCCGGAGATCGCGTCCCGGACCGCTCGCCTCGACGTCTACCAGCGCACCCCGATCTGGGTGGGCCCGAAGCTGGACGCGCCCGTCCCGAGCCCGGTGCGGTGGCTGTTCCGGCGCGCCCCGCGCGTCCAGGACGCGGTACGCCGCACCGCCACACGCGGCGTCGAGAAGATCCTGGTCGACCTGGTCGTCGGGCACGGCAAGGCGCCCTACCTCGCGCAAGGGGGCGCGCGGCTGGCCCGATCGCTCTGGTACCGGACGCAGGTCAAGGACCCCGACACGCGCCGGAGGCTGACGCCCGGCTACGGCCTCGGCTGCAAGCGCCCGTCCGTCTCCAACACCTACCTCAGGACTTTCAACCGCCCGAACGTCGCACTGGTCACCGACGCCATCGACCGGGTCACCCCCACGGGCGTCCGCACCGTGGACGGCCGCGAACGCGACGTGGACGCCATCGTCCTCGCGACGGGGTTCCGCCTGGCCAGCGACCCGGAGGTCTACCGCCGGACCCCGGTGCGCGGCCGCGGCGGCTTCGATCTCGCGACGTTCTACACAGAGAACCGGCTCGCGTCCTACGAGGGCATCAGCATCCCCGGGCTGCCCAACCACTTCATGATGTTCGGGCCGTACGGCTGGGTCGGCGGCACCTGGCACCAGCTCGTCGAGACGACCTCGGCCCACGTCGTCCGCGTGATCCAGGAGGCCCGCCGCCGGGGCGCGACCTCGGTGGAGGTGCGTCCCGAGCCGACCGAGCGCTGGACGAACCGCATGCGCGAGCGGCTCGCCGGCTCGCTGTGGGCGACCAACGGCTGCGCGACCGCCAACAGCTACTACTTCGACCATCACGGCGACACCCCCTACCTGCGGCCGACGAGCGCGGCGCAGGCCGCGCACGCCGCCCGCACGTTCCCGCTGGACGACTACGTCTACTCGGCCCCCCACACGTCCCCCGCGTCCGAGGAGAAGTCCGCATGACCCAGCACGCCATCCAGACCCGCCGGGTCGCCTTCGACCACCCGAAGGGATCCCTGCGCCGCCACTACGTGGACGGCGACCTCGTCATGAGCCACCTCGTGGCCCTGCTGTCGGCGACGTTCCCGCCGGGCGAGGACTTCTTCGTCCGGTCGGTGCGGCACTACCGCGACCGCATCACCGACCCGGAGCTCGCCGAGCAGGTGCGCGGGTTCATCGGGCAGGAGGTCGTCCACGGCCGCGAGCACGACCACCTCAACAAGACCCTGCGCGCGATGGGCTACCCGACCCATCGGATCTCCGCCGTCGTCCGGCGCGACCTGCGCCTCGCCGACCGCTTCCTGCCGCCGATCGTCCGCCTCGGCTTCACCGCCGGGCTGGAGCACTACACCGCGACCGCGGCCGAGTGCCTGCTCACCGACCCCCGCGCGCAGGAGCTGCTCGGCGACACCAGCGTCCGGTCGATCCTGCTGTGGCACGCGCTGGAGGAGTCCGAGCACAAGGCCGTCGCGTTCGACGTCTTCCGGCAGGTCGGCGGCACCGAGCGCACACGCGTCCGGACCATGCGGGTCATCAGCGCCGGGTTCCTGTTCCTCATGGTCACCGGCACGTTCATCTCGCTGCTGGGCGACCCCGCCACCTACCGTCCGGGACGGCTGCGCCGCAGCCTCGCCGCGCTCCGGCACTCCCCGTTCCTCAAGCGCGAGGTGATCCGGCGCCTGCGCGCCTACAACAGGCCCGGCTTCCACCCGGACGACTTCGACAGCACCGACGTGCTGGAACGCTGGCGCGAGGAGCTCTTCGGCGCCGAGGGGACCCTCACCGCCAACCTCAAGTGACCGCCGACGCTCCGGGTCCCGTCACCGAGGGGTGACGACCGTGCGGTCTCCGTCCGGCTCGTACGCCACGACCTGGACGACCGGCAGGCGGGCCGCGGCGCCGGCGCGCGGGCCCGGCACCACGAGCAGGGGAGACCCGCTCCGCCGGTCCGCCGCGTCCTCGTGGGAGCCCAGCTCACCGACCGACTTCAGCCGCGCGACGCCGGGCCCGGCCGCGGCCAGCAGATGCCAGCGCCGGGACGACCGCCACCACACCGCGGCGGCCGCCGTCTCGCCGGACGGGGTGTGGTCGCTGTTCGTCCCGCCCCGCTCGGACAGCGCCTGCCCGTCCTCGGAGATCAGGAGCGAGCGGCCCGGAGCGCCCCACGGCGTGGACGCGTCCACCGTCAGCAGGGTCGCCCGGCCGCCGCCGTCGGGCAGTTCGCCGCTCCAGAGCCGCCCCAGCCGCAGGTCGCCCGACTCGCTCAGCGTCGCCGCCCCCGAGCAGGCGACCGCGTTCAACGCCGCCCACCTGGACCGTTCCCCCTGCTCCGGCGGGTCGCGGAACCACACGCGCGGCGCCGCGGACCGTGGATCGTTCGAGGCGAGCTGGGTGACCGTCCACGACCCGGCCGTCATCTGGAACACCAGGTAGTTCTGGCAGCGCGGCGTGAACCAGTGCCACGGCAGCGGAGCGCTCAGCCCGTCCCGGACGGCCACCGGCCGCCAGTCCGGAGCCCGCCCGGACGGCACCGCCACCCGCACGTCCCGCAGCCATGGCGGCACGAGGTAGCGCCACGTCATGCCCACCATGACGAGCTGCCCCGCGTCCGTCCCGAGCTTGCGGACCGACTCCACGCCCCGCGACCTCCGCCGCTCGAAGTACTGCGCCACGCTGGGCGTGTCCCGAGGGCCGGGGGAGTCGCGCAGCACGACCAGGGACGCCCCGTCCACCGTCCCGGCGTACAGGACGGCGACGCGGCCGAGCGGCGGATCGCGGTGGTCGTCCCGCCAGGCGTCCGCGGCCCGCCGCAGCAGCCTCGCGTCGTGGAGGAGCCCGCCCTGGGAGGGCCACTCGTCGACGGTGGGCGCGCCGCTCGCCCGCCACGCATGGGGACCGACCACGGCGGGTGCGCCGCGCCCATCGTCCATCCGGATGGAAACGGCCCCGGCGACCGCCAGCAGCGCCACCGCGACCACGCCCGCCACGGCGGCACGTCTCGCGGACGGGACGGCGAGCGGCGGGCGCAGCCGCACGAGGTCGGGCTCGAACGCCTCGATCTCGGCCCGTTGCGCGGCCTCGTCCATGTCCGTCCGGCCGTCCACGGCGTCGATGATCCGGTCCACGTCCCCGAAGCCGACCGGGAGATGGACGCTCAGCTCCGCGACGACCTCGGGAGCGGTGAGACCGTCCCGGCGCAGCAGGTAGGCGAGCCGCTCATGCCGCGGGGATTCCAGCAAGGCCGCCCGGACGGGACCCGGCCCGATCCGCGCGGGCTCGAAGAGGAGGCCGTGCAGCCGGTGCCGCCCGGTCGGCGGGTCCGTGAGCAGGATCGCGACGAGCCGCGCCCGCATGGCCGGATAACCACCGCGCCGCACCCGCATGGCCCCGGCGACCGCCCGGCGAGCGCGCGAGAGCGGGTGGTCTCCGTCGTCCAGTGTCAGGTAGGCGAGCCGCAGAAGGCGACCGTAGTGCTCGCGTTCCATTCTTCGCACCGCCCCTCTCCTACCCGCATTGTGCGCCTCGGCCGAACGGAGACGCCTCGCACGGCGCGATCCGCTCGGGCGACCGTGACGGTTCAGCGGCGGAGCGCTCCGCGCAGGGTGATGCCGTGCCGCGTGCGCAGCCGCCGCAACTCCCACATCGCCACGGCGGTGACGGACAGCGGGGCTCCCAGGATGAAGGCCACCCGTACCCCGAACGGCACACCGGCGTAGGCGCCCTGGAACAGGTCGACGACGGCGACCTCCCAGACGAGCAGTGTCGCGAGCAGCGGTGGAACCGTCTCGTGGAGGTCCGCCGTCCGGAACACGTGCACGAGCGACTGCACGATGCCGTAGAGGCCGAAGGGGCCGAGCCACAGCAGGAAGGCGCCGATCGCGAACAGCAGGACCACCCGCCCCGGTGACGCCGTCCAGTTCGTGTCCTCGGTCACCCAGCCCCGCCCCGTGATCAGTCTCGGCGTGCCGAGCGTGACGAACAGCGCGAGCAGCGCCCCGGCGGGCTTGGCGGCGCGGCGCAGGAAGATGCGCCGGTTGGGCGGGCGGGCCGCCGCGATGAAGACCGCGACGGCGACGGGGAACGTCACCGCCAGCGTGATGAGGGTGGTACGGATCTGGCCGAAGCGATCGTCCATGACGGCGTCGGCGTCCGATGCCAGCCCATAGGAGAACAGCATCCACGTGACGGCGACCAGGCCGACGATCGTTCGCCAGACCTGCACCTTCTTCACCGCCGGGTCGTGCACACGGTCCGGCCGGGACGGCGTGAACACCGCGGTCCCCACGGCGAACGGATTGAAGAGACGTCCGAAGGTCAGCCGGCGCCTCTGAGCCGGCTGCCACGGACCCTGCGGCTGCCACGGGCCCTGCGGCTGCCACGGGCCCTGCGGCGGCGGTCCGGGCTGCCACCCCGGTCCCGGCGCCTGGCCTCCTCCGTACGGATTCACCGCGCCCCGCCTCCGCGTCCGCTCATCCCGCGTCCTTCCCGTCGCCGTCCCCAGGGGTCACGAGGAGAATACGCAAGATCTCAGTGAGTGAAAGCGCTTTATTTCGGCTGCGATCGCGCCGCGACCGTTCTCTCCCTCCACGACGAACGCGAGCCCGGACCTCCGCAGCCGCCGAAGCTCGCCGGCTGCCGAGCCGTTTCCGCAGGTAAGCCACGTTTTTCGGATTCCGGACTTAGTTTCTGTTATCCGTATGGAGCGGCCGGGTCTCCCAGGTGTCCGACAAATCCCTGGAAACCCGGAAGGCAGGCTGACGTGAGCGAGAGGAACAGCGCGGGGTCGAGGCGGAGTCCCCGAACGCGTCGCGGGAGCTACGGACGCGCGACGCGTCCGAGCGGGCGGTGGTGGGCCGCCGTCGGCGCGAGCGCGGGCGTGCTCGCCCTGACGGCGGGGGTCGCCTACGGCGTGACCGTCTCTTCCGACGCCCCGGCCGATTCCCGGCCGGTCGCCGACAACGCGGCACCTGCACCCGCCCCGTCCCCCGCCAAGACGAACGTGACGGCCGCAGAACCCAAGGCCGCCAAGACCGCGAAACGCTCGACCGTGGTGAAGAAGCCCGCGAAGCACACCACGAAGCGTCCGCCGAAGAAGAAGCGGCCGACCACACCGTCGCCCCGCTCCACGGCGCCCGGTAGCGGGGGAAGCGGCGGCGGCACGCTCGCCCAGCAGGTCGTCTCCCTGACCAACGCCGAGCGCGCCAAGAACGGCTGCGGTGCCCTGACGGTCGACTCCCGGCTCCAGGCCGCCGCGCAGGGCCACTCCGACGACATGGTCGCCCGCGACTTCTTCGACCACACCGACCCCAGCGGCAAGAACCCCGGTGACCGGATCACCGCCGCCGGTTACCGCTGGTCCACCTACGGCGAGAACATCGCGTACGGCCAGCGGACGCCCGCCGCCGTCATGTCCGCCTGGATGAACAGCTCCGGGCACCGCGCCAACATCCTGAACTGCCGGTTCAAGAACATCGGCGTGGGCGTGACGCTCAAGTCCGGGACGCCGTACTGGACGCAGAACTTCGGCACCCGCTGAGGTGCGCGGGCGCGCGCGCCGGGGCCGCCGCAGGTCGCCCCGGCGCGCACGCCTCACTGCCGAGAGGCGAAGTCCTGCGTCCACCAGGGGCCGCCGGAGCCGGACACGACGCCCACGCCGATCTCGGTGTAGGCGCAGTTCAGGATGTTGGCGCGGTGGTAGGAGCTGGTCATCCAGCTCGACACCGCCGAGGACGGCGTGGCTGCGCCCTGCTGGATGTTCTCCGCCCAGGCCCGCCACCGGTATCCGGCGGCGGTGATGCGGGCGCCCGGGTCCTGCCCGCCCGCGCCGTCGTGGGAGAGCACGCGCCGGGCGGCCATGTCGGCGGAGTGCCTCTGGGCCGCCCTGGTCAGCATCGGATTCTCGCGCAGCGGCCGGCAGCCGTGCCGGGCCCGCTGGAGGTTGGCGAGCCGGATGACCTGGCGTCCCGGGCCGAGGGGCGCCGCGGACGTCCTGCGGGGCACCGGCGAGCGGCGGGTCTTGGACGGAGTGGGCGACGGCCGTTCGGGGGAGGCCCGCGTCGCGCTCGGGGTGGCCACGGGCGTGCTCGGGGGAGCGGCGGACGGGCGCCGCCCGTGGTCGGGCATGGCCAGGAACCAGACGGCGACGGCGGCCGCCACGACCGCGGCCGTCCCGGCGATCACCGCGGTGCGGGCGCCGCGCGCCGCGTGCAGGGCGACGTCCGCGCCCGAGAGCTTGACGTTCGCCAGCTCCGCCGCCGACAGGTGGGCCGGGGGCGGGACGAGGACCATGCCCGCGAGCAGCACCTCGGCCGGGGCGAGCCTGTGCCGGTGCGCGCGGCAGGCGTCGCATCCGCGTGCGTGCCGCGCTATCCGCTTGCGCCACACCGGCGTGGGCCGTCCGTTCCATGAGGCCGTCAGCTCGGCGAGGCCCGGGCACGGCGGCGTCGCCGCGAGCGCGCGGACCACCGACCGCCCCGTCTCCAGCTGCTCCTTCATCCGGTTCACGCGCACGGCCGCGTGCCGCCGCTTCACGTCCAGGGCCGCGGCCAGCTCGGCGCGCGTCAGCTCGCCCGAAACCTCTGACCACCACAGCGAGAGCAGGTCGCGGTCGGCCGGGTCCAGCCACCGGGTGGCCTCGGCGATCTCCTTGCGCTGTCCGGACAGCCCGAGCCGGACGATGGTGATCTCGACGAAGTCGCCGCCGGGATCGGGGATCTCGTGCGCCGCGTCCAGGCCGACGGCGGGACGTCTCCGGTTCGCCGACCAGCGCCGCCGCACCTGGTTCATCGCGATCGCCACGAGCCAGGACCGGAACCGCGACGGGTCGCGCAGGCCGCCGAGGCCGTTCAGCATCCGCAGCATGGTGTCCTGGACGACGTCGTCCACGTCCGCGTGGCCGTCCAGCGCCCGGCCGACGACGTTGTACACCAGGGGCAGGCAGGTCGACACCAGCCGTTCCCTCGCCGCCGCGTCGCCCGCCTGCGCCGCCGCGACCAGCCGCTCCTCGCCGCCGTCCATCCGCATCCCTTCGCGCCACCGGACCGAACCGCTCGGCCACGTCAAAGAGACCCCGCCGCCCTCCCCCCGATTACAGGAAAAAGTAGGACATGCTCAAGCGGGCGGGTGAACGGTACGGCCCGGCGGCGTCCGGACTCAGCCCAATGACCGGACTCACACCAAGGAAGCGTCGCGTGACCTGGGATCCGCCGTGACGAGCGTGATGGACTCTCTGACGGTCTCCAGAGCCGCTGCGCGTTCCTGGTCGGTCATGTGGGCGGGGCCGTAGGTGACCACGGGATCGAGCACCTGGTAGCCGACGAACTCCAGCATTCCGCGGTGGATGTGGAACAGGAAGTCGTCCAACGAGCCGAAGGCGCCGCCAGGCTGGAACGACTCACCGGAACCGCCGGTCGTGAACAGCAGCATCGCTCGCCTGCCGGCGAGCGCCGCGTCGCGGAAGAGGCCGTACTCCCCTCCGAAGACCGCGCCCATGGCGAAGACCCGGTCCACCCACCCTTTGAGGACGGCGGGCAGCGAGAACCACCACATCGGGAACGACAGCACCAGCAGGTCGGCGGCCAGCAGGCGGTCGAGATGGGCCTGGACGGTGGCGTCGAGCGTCCCGTCCTTGACCGCGCGCATCTGCTCGGCCTGCGGCTTGAAGTGGCCTTCCACCGATGCGAAGTCGTCGCGGGCAAGGGTCGGAGCCCATGCGTCCGCGTACAGGTCGAGGACGTCGACGCGGTACCCGGCGTCGCGCAGGGCCTGAGCCGCGGTGGTCATCTGGGCGGTGGTGAACGAGCGGGGCTCGGGATGAGCGTGGACGATCAGGGCGATGGGAGCAGCGTCCGAGGTCGACATGAGAAAATCATATCGACATATCGCGATTCGTCAATCAGATGGTGACGGCGAGCGCCTCCGCCAGCCGTGCCAGCCGCTCCTCGTCCCGCCGGTAGTGGGTCCACTTGCCCACCCGGGTGGGACGCACGAGCCCGGCCCGTTCGAGCGTGCTCATATAGCTGGAGACGGTCGACTGGGCGAGCCCCGCCTTCGCCTGGATGTGCGTGACGCACACGCCGACCGCCCGGCGGTCCGCGATCGGCTCCCAGTCGCCGAAGTGCCTCTCGGGGTCTTTCAGCCACTGCATGATCTGCAGACGGGCAGGGTTGCCGAGGGCCTTGAACGCCTCGATCAGTTCCTCCGGCCCGAGCCCCGCCGCCGCGGCCATCAGCCCATCTCCTTCCAGTCGAACCGACAGACCACGATATCTCGATACCCGACTCACCCCGGTCGTGCCCGCGTCGGCCGGACGCCGTCCCTCGCAGAGGCCGGCCGTGCGGTCAGCTGAGGCGAGCGGCCTTGTCGAGCAGGTAGCGCCGCTCGACCTCGTTGTCGGTCAGGGCGGCCGCCTGGCGGTAGGAGGCGGCGGCGGAGGCGGTGTCGCCGGTCATCTGCTGAAGATGGGCGCGGACCGCGCGTTCGCGTTGCCGGGTGAGGGGATCCCGGTCCAGGTGGTGCCGGTGGTCGAGGTCGTCCAGAAGGGCCAGGCCCCGGGCCGGTCCGTACGCCTGGGCGACCGCCACCACGCGGCTGAGCCGGATCGGCGCGGTGGGGGCGAGGCGTTCGAGCCACAGGTACAGCATCGCGATCTGCGGCCAGTCGGTCTCCTCCGGCGACGCGGCCGCCGCGTGCACGGCGGCGATGGCCGCCTGAAGCCGGTACGGGCCCGCCGCGCCGCGGTTCCAGACGCCGTCGATCAGCTCGGTGCCCTCACGGATCAGGTCGGGGTCCCAGCGCGTGCGGTCCTGCTCGTCCAGCGGCACCAGTTCGTGGTCGGCGCCGGTGCGCGCGTGGCGCCGGGAGTCGGTGAGCAGCATCAACGCCAGCAGCCCCGTCGCCTCGGCGTCGTCGGGGAGCGAGGCGCGGAGCATGCGGGTCAGCCGGATCGCCTCCCGGGTCAGGTCGACGCGGGCGAGTTCACGGCCCGCCGTGGCCGTGTAGCCCTCGTTGAAGATCAGGTAGAGCACCTGCATCACGGCGGCCATCCGGGCGTCCCGGTCGGCGTCGGTCGGAGGAGTGAAGCGGGCGCCGGCGCGGGCCAATTGCTTCTTGGCGCGGCTGATCCGCGTCCCCATGGTGGCCTCGGTCGTGCCGTGGGCGTGCGCGATCTCGGCGGTCGTCAGGCCGCCGACCGCGCGCAGCGTGAGCGCGACCTGGGACGTGGTGCTCAGCGCGGGGTGGCAGCACAGCATCAGCAGGGTGAGGCTGTCATCGGTCTCCTGCGGGGGACCGGCCCGGCGGGCCGGCGCCTGCATGGCCCACTCGGTCATCCCGGCCTCGTGCTCGCGCCGGCGCCGGGCCTGCTCGGAGCGGAGCAGGTCGACCATCCGCCGGTAGCCGATCCTGATCAGCCGGCTCCGCGGGTCCTCCGGCACGCCGTGGGCGGACCAGTCCCTGCTCGCGGCCAGCAGCGCCTCCTGCACGGCGTCCTCGGCGATGTCGAAGCGGCCGAAGCGCCGCACCAGGGCGCCGAGCACCTGTGGCGCCTCCGTGCGCAGCAGATGCTCGACGTCGCCGTTCATTCCGTGAACTCCTCCCCCATGATCGGCCGGATCTCGATCGGCTCCCCGAGCGCCTCGACGATCCGCGAAGCGATCTCCACGGCGCGTTCCCGGCCGGCCACGTCGACCACGGCGAAGCTGGCCAGGACCTCCTTGAGCTCGGCGAACGGCCCGTCGGTGGCGACGACGCCGTCCGGTGCCCTGCGGACCGTGGTGCTGACCACCGGGTGACCGAGTCCCTCGCTGGTGACGAACTCGCCGGTCTCGATCAGCTCCTGCTCGAACCTCTGGTACTCGGCGAACGCGGCGAGCGCCTCCTCCGACGGCGTGTCGGCGGTCGCGGCGTCCCAGGCGACGGCGGGTGTATAGCTGAGCAGCAGGTACTTCATGATGATTTTTCCTCTGTTTCACCAGTGCGCGTGGTTCAACGTGCGCGAGGCGGGTTCCCGTTGTATAGCCACGTCAGCCGGGGTGTATGTCCCGGCGGCGCAGAACCAGCGCGACGACGGTCGTCCAGGTGAAGGCGACCAGGCCGTTCAGGGCGATCTGCAGGCTCATGCGATCCGGTGACATGGGCACCTCACCGGTGGCGAGCTGGCTGATCGGGTGTCGCGTGATGTCGAAGCCGTTCCGCAGGACCATCTGGGTGACGGCCGAGGCGAAGAACAGCGGCCCGGCGAGCGCGCCGGCGATCAGCGCGCGGGACGTCCGGCGGGCGGCCCGGGCCGAGGGGGCGGTGGCGGCGGTGGTGGCCATGGAATCTCCTCTTCGATGGGGTCTCGCCGCTACCTCGGGGCCGCGTCCCGGATCTCGACACCATCGCGGAGTGGCCTACGTCACACCACCGTCATGTCCGAAATCGTCCAGCCGCTCCGAGGTACCGGCGAACATCCACACAGAGGAGGACGCGATGTCCGAGGCCACCCCGAACGAGACCGAGCAGCCGAGCGCCGAAGTGCAGGCCCTCGACCGCCTGGTCGGCACCTGGAAGGTCACCGGCGGCGCGGAAGGGACCGTGCGCTACGAGTGGATGCCCGGCGGCTACTTCCTGCTCCAGCACGTCGACCTCACCCAGTTCGGCGAGCCCGCCACCGGCATAGAAGTGATCGGCAACCTCCGCCCGTTCGGCGAGCCCGCCGGCGAGGACGTGATGTCGCGGTACTACGACTCGTTCGGCAACACCTTCGACTACGTCTACGAGCTCACCGGCGACAAACTGACCATCTGGGGCGGCGCGAAAGGCAGCCCCGCCTACTTCGAAGGCACCTTCAGTCCTGACGGCTCGTCCCTCACCGGCGAGTGGGTCTACCCGGGTGGCGGCGGATACCAGTCCACGATGACCCGCATCTGACACCCCGCGGACGACACCAAGGAGCGCCGGGCCCCTCGACGGGCCCGGCGCTCCTTGCTCATCACCACCCGGCTGACCTCACAAAAGACGAATTGCCGCCCTCCTGATGAAGCTGCCGAATGAGGCCCAAAGCCTTTTCGCGCCCGGCCGCAGCCGAGCTTGCCAGGCGCGATGGGGGACGGACGGTCTCCGCTGCAAGGCCGCACAAGGCGGTAAGGCCAAGCGCCTAAAAAACCAGAGAAGGGATGTCTCGCATGAGTGAGATGCCCGACAGGCTCCGAGACGGCTTGCCGAAGCCGGTCGTACTGGAGACCAGTCGAAAGACCGCGGGCTGGGGTCGCTTCACCCCCGACCCGGAACCCGTACTGACGGTGAAGTCCGGTGCGTGCGTCACCATCAACACCGTCAGCTGGGCCGGGGCGACCGCCCCCGAGGGACCGGTCGCCTACTTCGAGGCACTGGGGGTGCCCGCCGGCCAGGTGTTGCCCGAGCTGCTGGAAATGGCGACGATGCCACGCCCGAACGGGGCCAGCGGCCACGTCCTCACCGGGCCGATCGGCATCGAGGGCGCCGAACCGGACGACGTGCTGGAGATCCGCGTTCTGGATGTCTCGCCGCGCGTTCCCTACGGCGTCAACGTCACCGGCCCGGGCTGCGGGGTGCTCGACGATCTGCTGGAGCGTCGATCCACCCGTCTGTTCCGGCTCGACCCCGATCAGCGCTTCTACCCCTTCGAGGGCGGGATCGAGATCCCCTTCGGGCCGTTCGCGGGGATCATGGCGGTCGCGCCGCCGGCCTCGGTCGGCATCGTTTCCGCCAATCCACCCGACAGGTGGGGCGGCAACATGGACTTTCGCGATCTCGTCGCGGGTTCGACGCTGTACCTCCCGGTCTTCCTGCCGGGCGGTATGTTCTACATCGGCGACACCCACGGCGCGCAAGGTCACGGCGAAGTCGACCAGACCGCCATCGAGCACTCGATGGCGGTGACCGTCCAGTTCATCGTGCACAAGTGCGGCGTCCTGAAGTACCCGCGCGCGGAGAACGACGATCACGTCTGGTGCATGGGGATCCACGCGGATCTCTACACGGCCATGAGGATCGCCAACCAGGAGGTCGTCGACTACCTCGTCACCGTCATGGCGATGAGTGGCGTCGAGGCCTACCGGCTCTCCAGCCTCCTGGTCGACTTCAAGGTCGCCGAGGCGGTGAACGGCAACAAGGTCGTCGTCGCCGAGGTCCACAAGGACCGGCTGCGCCCGCTGGGCAAGGCCGATGTTCCCGCTGTGGGTGGACCCCACTCGGCCGCCCGCCTTCCGTCACCTGACGGTGCCGCGGGCCGGCTCTGAGGCCTGAAGCGTCGCTGTGCGACAGCGACGACGGCACAACTGAGGTCCACTGAGCTGGAGCTTCGTGGATCTCGGGTAGTAGGGCGTCCCGGCGGAAGGTGGCATCGAGCCACCCGAAGCCGGGACGCTTCTCTCACGTCCGGTCTTGGCAGCGGGCATCGACCACCGCCTGCCGCCCGTGCCGGATGAGCCGGCACGAGCAGCAGCGGTGACGGGGCGCGTCAGGCGACGGCGGTTCCTTCCAGTTCGACCATCAAGGTGGGGATGGCCAGGCGTGTCACTCCCAGCATGGTGGTGCTGGTCGCCACCCCGGCGGCGCCCAGCCGCGCCGCCAGGACGCCGTAGTGCTGGAAAAGCAGGTCGACGTCGGTGGTGTAGACGTTGAGGCGGACGAGGTTCACCAGGGACATCCCGGCCTCGCCGAGCACGGCCTCCAGGTTGTCGATGCTCAGTGCCAGCTGCGCCGCCATGTCGCCGGCGTGCTGGGGCTCGCCGTCCGCGCTCATCGCGGTCTGTCCTGAGCAGTACAGGGTCCGGGTGTGCCCGGAGGCGACCTCGCCCTGGTCGTAGCCGAGGTCCACCGACCACGTCCACGGGTTGATCGTCGTTCGCTCCATTGCCTTATCAGCTCCAGTCGATTCGTCGGCAGTGCGGACGTCGCCGGCGCAGTGGCCGCTCTCTGACGTCGTGGTGAGAGCCTCCCAACGAATCACGACATCTCCTGTCGTGTATTTCGGTAGGTTCCTGGTATGCGTGCCGACCGGTTGGTCTCGCTGGTGTTGCTGCTGCGCCGGCACGGCCGGCTGTCCGCGACCGCGCTGGCCCGCGAGCTGGAAGTGTCCACCCGGACCGTGCTGCGCGACATCGAGGCGCTGTCCGCGGCCGGGGTCCCGGTCTACGCCGAACGCGGCCGGCACGGCGGTTTCGCGTTGCTGCCCGGTTTCCGGACCGAGCTCACCGGGCTGAACCACGACGAGGCGCTCGCCCTCCTGGTCGCCGGATCGCGGCGCGGGGCACAGGTGTTCGGTCTCGGCTCTGCTCTCGCCTCGGCCATGCTCAAGGTGGTCGACGCGCTGCCCGCGAGCTATCGCGACACCGCGGCCGACGCGGCCCGGCGACTGCTCATCGATCCGGAGGCCGACCTTCTCGCGCGCAGGCAGGTCGCCGAGGAAGTGCCCGACGCGGTAGTGGCCGAGGTCCGGCGCGCGGTGTTCGCCGGACACAAGCTGCGCATCCACTACGCGGCCGTGGACCAGGCCCCCCGGTGGCGGACGGTGGACCCGATCGGCCTGGTCACCGTCCGGGGCCAGGGCTACCTGCTGGCCACGAGGTCCGGCGCGGATCGCACGTACCGGCTGTCACGGGTCCTGGCCGCCGAGGAACTCGACGAACCCGCACAGCGGACGGAGCGGGTCGACCTGGACCGGGCCTGGCAAGAGCGCAGCACGCGGTTCCGGACCGGCGGCGACCAGGTCGCCGTTCTCGCGCGGGTGCACCCGGCGCGGCGGGAGGAACTGGTGGGCACCGCGCTGGCCGTCCTCGCCGAGGAAGACGACACGGACGGGTGGCTGCGGTTGGAGGTGACCTTCCAAGATTCGAGACACGCCGTGTGGGCGCTGTGGCAGCTCGCCACCGGCGCGGAAGTCCTCGCCCCGCAGTGGTTGCGCACCTCGCTGCGCGACCGCGCAGCCACGATCGCCGCCCGCTACGAAGACCCGCACTGATGGACGAGTAACGCCACGGGAACCTTCGTCCTCAGTGCGGGCGCGAGCTCGCGCAGCGGCGGTTCATCACTCGGTCACGGTGGGCATCGCGGCGAAGAACGGCCGCACCTCAAGCCACTCCTGGACCGGTCTCCCGCCCGCGCCGGGCGCCGCGGACAGTTCGGCGGCCAGTTCGAGTGCGTGCTCGTAGGTGTCCACGTCGATCACCATCCAGCCGGCGATCAGGTCCTTGGTCTCCGCGAACGGACCGTCGGTGACCGGCGGGCGGCCCTCGCCGTCGAAGCGGACGAACGTGCCCTGCGGGGAGATCGCCTGACTGTCGACGTACTCGCCGGTGGCCTCCAGCCGCGCGGCGAAGTCCTCCATGTACCGGCAATGGGCCGTGAGCTCCTCCGGGGTCCACTGGTCCATCTGCACGTCGTTGACCGACGCGGGCGCGCCCCGGTAGTGCTTGAGCAGCAGGTACTTGGCCATCGCTCTCTCCTTCGGGTGGTGGTCTCCGTTTCCGCCGCGTTGATCTCAGGCGCTCTGGCGTTCCTGCTTCTGCCGGACCAGTTCCTCGACCGCGGTGGGCAGCGTGGTCTCGAAGTCGATGAGCTTCACCCAGGTCGGGGTGACGACGACACGGAACATGCCGTCGTAGAGCGAGCGGACTTGGGCCTCCCACTCGACGCGCTGCTCGGCGGTCATCTCGTAGCTGCCGTTCATCTGGAGGTACTCGTCCGGGATGCCCTGGACGAGGTCCAGTTCGGCCCTGCCGCGGATGAGGAGGATCTTCGGCGGATGCACCTCGGTGTCGATCGTGAGGGCGACCATCGGGTTCTGGCGCAGGTGCGCCAGCTTCGGGGCGTTCGTCGAGGTGCACATGACGATCTCCGAGCCGTTCCACACGAACGCGATCGGCACGTTGCGGGGCGTGCCGTCCTTGGCGACGTAGGCCAGGCGGGTCAGATCGCGGGCCAGAAGCTCCTGGCTGAACGGCCGGTCGAGGATCTCGTTGATCTCGTGCTGCTCCATGGTCGTCGCTCCTGTCTCGATGCCGTCGAGCGGGCCGTTCTCGGCCGCTCGTGCCCCTGGGACGGAGCCGGCCCCGCGTTCTCGACATCAGCGGCGACCAAATCTCGGCTCATTGGCGTCGCGTGAGCCGGGCGGACACCCGCGACCGGCCACGAGCGGGACGCTGGACGGTGGTGGTCGCTTGTGCGGGTCTGATGCCGAGGGCGGTGGCGGCGCTGAGGGCCGCGGCGAGGGCGATGAGCCACCAGCCGTGCTGGAAGGCCGTTCGCACGTGATGGGACGAGCCGTCGAGGGAGCCGAGGACGGCGATCAGGACGGCGACGCCGAGGACGTAGCCGAGTTGCCGGCAGGTGTTCACCACGGCGCTGCCGGTGGCGGCCTGGGTTCTCGGCAGATCGCTCGTCGCGGCACCGATCATGCCGGGCAGGGCCAGGCCGATGCCGATGCCGATGATGATCCATCCCGGCAGGATCTGCGTCATGTAGCGCGGGTCGGTGGAGGCGCCGACGGCGAGCATCACCGTACCGGCGCAGAACAGCAGATTTCCCAGGGCCACCAGGAGGCCGACCGGCACACGCCTCGCCATGCGCTGGCCGACGGCGGCGAAGATCGGCACCATCAGCGGACCCGGAGCGATGGCGAGTCCGGTGCGGATCTCGGAGAACCCGGCTGCGGTCTCCAGCCACAGCACGACGCTGAAGAAGAGCGCGCCGAACGCGGTGCAGAACACCAGCACGGTGATGTTGGCCCACACGAAGGTCCGCACCCGGAACAGCGCCGGGTCGATGACCGGATCGGGACGCCGCGAGATCCGGGCGGCGATGACGGCGACGCCGAGGATCGCGACGCCGAAGGCGGTCAGGGTCCTGGCGCCCGTCCAGTCCCATGCGTCGCCCTTCACCAGGCCGAGCGCGGCCGCACCGATCGCGACGGCGAGGACGGTCGCGCCGGTGAGGTCGGGCGTCCGGACGACGGATTCGTCGCGGCTGTCCGGGACCAGGCGATGCGCGGCGGCGAAGGCCAGCAGCCCGACGGGCAGGTTGATCAGGAAGATCCAGTGCCAGGAGACCTGGACCAGAAGGCCGCCGGCGACGGGGCCGAGGGCGCCGGCGAGGGAACTGGTGGTCGCCCAGACCTTCACCGCGCCCGCGCGCCTTTCGGGAGGCAGCGCGGTGAGCATGAGGCCGAGACTGGCCGGGGTGAGCGCGGCGGCGCCGGCCGCCTGCAGAACGCGGAACGCCACGAGCCACCACAGTGAGGGAGCGGCCGCGCACGCGGCACTGGCCAGGGTGAACACGGCCAGGCCGACCAGGAATCCCCTCTTGCGGCTGTGCCGGTCGGCGAGACGTCCGGCCGGGATCAGCAGCGCGGCGTAAACGATGGCGTACCCGTTGAGAACCCAGCTGAGGTCCGGCAACGACGAACCCGGGAAACTCCGTCCGATGGCGGTGAACGCGACGTTGACCACGAAAACGTCGAGCATGGCCATGAACGCCGCCGCGCAGAGCACGACGACGATGGCGGTCGGGCGCTCACGCTGCGCCGGCGATGTCCGGGCTGTCAGTGCTTCGGGGGGCATGGGGCTTCCAATCCGGGTGGGTGCTCTGGGGCTGCTGGTCCAGCCTGTGCAGCGGCATGCTGACTGACCCTCGGTATAGCCAGCACGAGCTGACTATAACCGGATCAAGTCACCACGGATAGCATGGGGGCCATGTCTGCTGTCATGGAGGGCGCGCTCGCCGACCTCGGATCCTGGAAGCCGGTCCACTGCTCGCTGGTCAAGGCCCTGGAGGTCGTGGGAACCCGGTCGGCGCTGCTGATACTGCGCGAGTGCTACTACGGCACCACCCGCTTCGGCGGCTTCGCGCAGCGCGTCGGCATCACCGAACGGGCGGCCGCCAAGCAACTGCGCCAGCTCACCGAGGCCGGTCTTCTCGCCAAGCGCCCCTACCGCGACGAGGGCGACCGCACCCGCGAGGAGTATGTGCTGACCGAGATGGGCCGCGACCTACTGCCGGCCATCCTCGGCCTCATCCAGTGGGGCGACAAGTACCTCCACAACGGCCGTCCGCCGGTTCTGCACGTCGAACACGACACCGGTGCCGCCGTCCGGGTGGAGGTGCGGAGCGAAGCAGGAAACCCCGTCACGCTGGAGGACATCGGCGTCCGTCGCAACCCTCGATGACGGCCACCGCCACCATCGTGGCGGTTGACCCTGACGTAGCGTGAGGGCTCACGCTGGAGCGCATGAGCGATTTCTTCAATGCCTTCGAGATGAGTCCTGTGCCCGCGCCGGGCCCGGATGCGGTCGCACCGGATCCGTTCCGCGGGATCTACGGGATGCCCATGTTCGTGACGATCCCAACGGACGATCTGGAAGCATCGACCGATTTCTGGGTGCGGGGTCTCGGCTTCATCGAACTGTTCGGCATTCCCGGCCAGGTGGTGCATCTGCGCCGGTGGGCGTTCCAGGACGTTCTGCTTGTGCCGGCGACCGCGGACACCGCGACGCCCAGCGCGTCAGGGATGCGGGTGAGCTTCTCGGTCGTCCTCGGTCAGCTCGATCCTCTCGCCGCGGCCTGCCGCGTGCTTCGGCCGGGGAACGTGACGGACCCTCGTGACACCCCGTGGAACACCCGTGATGTCGAGGTGATCACCCCGGAGGGCGTGCGCGTGGTGCTGACCGCGGCGAGGCCGTTCGATCCCGAGAGCGCTGAGGGGAAGTACCTCGCATCGGTCGGGATCGTCGCCCCGGACACGGCGGCGGATGACGACAATGGCGTTCATGGGTGACCACGCGATCGATGGCGGCGCGACGGTCGGCGCTGCCGCCGACCTCGTCGGCGTGACCGTTCGCACCCTCCATCACTGGGATGAGATCGGGTTGGCGCCGCCGTCCGGTCGCACGTCGGCGGGGTATCGCCTCTACACCGCATCGGATCTCGATCGCCTGCACAGGGTGGTGGCGTATCGGGAGACCGGCCTCGGGCTGGACGCGATCCGGTCGGTGCTCGATGACGCGACCACGGAGATCGGTGCCAGGCTGCGCGAGCAGCGCTCCCGGCTCGCCGAGCGCATTCGTGGCCTCCAGCAGCTCGACGAGCGGCTGGAGCGGATGACCGATGCCCACGAGCGCGGCATTCTTCTCGGCGACGAGGAGCAGACGGAGATCTTCGGAGAGGACTGGGACCCGCGCCGGTCGGAAACGGCCCGATCCGTCTGGGGTGGTTCCGTGCAGTGGGCGCAGTTCGCCGAGCGTTCCGCGTCCCGCACGCGCGCCCAATGGCAGACGCTCGCCGCCGCGATGGGCGCGCTCCAACACGACCTGGCCGACGCGATGGGGCGCGGGACCGCTCCTGGCAGCCCGGATGCGGACGCGCTCGTCGAGCGGCACCGCGAACTGTTCTCCACCTTCTTTCCGCTGACCCGGCAGATGCAGGTGTGCTTGGGGCGCATGTTCGAGACCGACGCCGGCTTCGCATCGCACTACGACGGGATCAGTGAGGGCCTCGCCACCTGGTTCCGTCAGATCATCGACGAGTCCGCCCGCGGTCACGGCATCGACCCCGAGACCGCGACCTGGCAGTAGCCCTGTGGGCGGGGATGCTTCAGAAGGTGATGAGGATCTTGCCGAGCAGGCCGCCGGCTTCGTAGCGCTCGTGGGCGGCGCGGATGTCGGTGTACTGGTAGCGGTCGGCGATCCGCAGGCGCAGTTCCTGGGTGTCGACGAGGTGAGCGAGGTGGGCGAGGTCGGCGGCGTCCTCCTGGACATAGCTCTTTTGGGCGCCGGGCACGTCGGGCAGGGGGTGGTCGGCGATGGAGACGTAGCGTCCCCTGGGGGCGAGGGCGGCGCCCGCGTCGACGCCGGCGGTGTCGAGGATGACCGGGTAGCGGTCGCGGGGCAGGTCGTCCGGGCGGTGCCAGACCTGCTGTGCGCCGAGCTCCCGGGCGGCGTGTTCGTGTCCGGGCCGGGAGACCAGGGCGTCGGCGTGAGCGCCGGTTCGACGGGCGAGCTGGACGGCCAGGCCGCCGACCGCCCCAGCCGCGCCGATGACCAGGATGCGCTCGCCGGCGGCCAGTTCGGCGGTGCGCAGGGCCTGCAGGGCGGTCACCCCGGCCAGGGGCAGGGCCGCAGCGTCGGCCAACGGGATGGTGGTCGGCGCTGTGGTCACCAGATGGCCGGGCAGAGCCACGTGCTCGGACCAGGTGCCGCGGCCGGTGGCGATCTGCGCGGACATGGCGATAACGGCCGCGCCGACTTGGTGAGCGGGGTCGGTGCCGGCGACGATCCGGCCGGAGAGGTCCCAGCCGAGCGTGGCCGGCAGCGGCGGGCCGACCTCCCAGGCTCGGGTCTTCCAGTCCACCGGGTTGAGGCTGCTGGCTGTGGTGCGGATGAGGACTTCTCCGGCGACGAGGGCGGGTTCGGCGATGTCGTGGACGGTCAGGACGTCGGGGCCGCCGTGGCGGTCGATCTGGATGGCATGCATGGTCAGGGGAGGACCTTCCAGCGAGTGAGGGGTGGACGTTCAGGCGGCGATGGAGACCGCGGCGTTGTCGGTCTGCGGCGTGGTGCTGTTGCGGGGCAGGATCAGGTAGGTCAGGGCCAGGCCGGTCAGGCTCAGCACGGCTCCGGCCAGTCCGGTCCAGCGCAGCGCGCCCGCGGCGACGAGGAGCCCGCCGAGGGCGGAGCCGGCGGCGGCGCCCAGGTTGAACGCGCCTACGTTGACGGAGACCGCCAGGGTCGGCGCCGCCCCGGCGTGGCGCAGGATCAGGCCCTGCAAGGGGGCGATGGTGGCGGTGGCGAGCAGGCCCAGGACGAGGACGGCGAGAACAGCGGTGGGCTGCCAGGCGGCGGCGAACGGCGTGGCCGCCAGCACGCCGGTCAGGCCGCCGAACACGCCGCGCACGGTCGCGGTCATGGACTTGTCGGTCAGCTTCCCGGCGGCCAGGTTGCCCAGGAAGCTGCCCGCGCCGTAGGCGAGCAGCAGGGCGGAGACGGCGGCCGGGGAGAAGCCGGTGACGCGGGTGAGCAGGGGCGCGATGTAGGTGAACACGACGGCGACACCGGAGAAGCCGACCGCGGTGGTGGCGATGGCCAGCAGCACCGGCTTGCGGGTCACCACACGCAGTTCGTCGCGCACGCTCATGGCCGGCGCCTGCTGCCTCGGCAGCACCAGGACCAGCAACGCGACGGAGGCCAGGGTGAGCGCGGTGAGCACCGCGAACGGGGCGCGCCACCCGGCAGCGTGTCCCAGCAGCGAGCCCAGGGGAACTCCGAGCAAAGTGGCCACGGTGAACCCGGAGGCGACGGTGGCGATCGCCGAGCCGGTCTTGTGCTCAGGCACCACGCTGGTGGCCATCACCAGCGCCAGTGCCAGGAACGCGGCGTGGCTGAGCGAGGAGATCACCCGCCCGGCCAGCAGCATCTCCAACGTCGGGGCCAGGGCGCTGAGCGCGCTGCCCGCGGCGAACAGCAGCATCAGCCCGATCGCCAGGCCCTTGCGGGGCAGCCGCGCGGTCGCCACCGTCACCACAGGACCGCCGATCACCACCCCCAGCGCGTAGGCGGTCACCGTCTGCCCGGCGGTGCCCTGTGCGACCTGAAGATCCGCGCCGATCTCGGGCAGTATGCCCGCGACCAGGTATTCCGACGTGCCGACGACGAAGACGCTCGCGCACAAGGCTGCGAGTGAGGCGAAGCTCTTGCTCATGCGCGAGACGCTAGAGTTTCACATCGATGTGAGAGTCAATCGGCGCCGCCCGCCGGCAGGGCATCCGTGAGGAGGATCACGTGCGGATCGGTGAGCTGTCCCGCAGGACCGGCGTACATGAACGGCTGCTGCGTTACTACGAGGAGCAGCACCTGCTCCACCCGCAGCGGCGTCCCAGCGGCTACCGCGAATACGACGAGGCGGACGTGGGCACCGTGCGCCGTATCCGCAGCCTGCTCGCCGCCGGCCTGAGCACCGCCTCCATCGCCACGATCCTCCCCTGCCTGCGCGACGAGGACGAGCGCCTGGTGCCGACATGCTCCGACCTGCTCGCCGACCTGTTCAGGGAGCGCGAGCGGATCACCAAGGCCATCACCGACCTGGAAATCTCCCGGTCCGCGCTCGACGACGTGATCGCCGCTGCACCCGCCGACGTCGCCGCACGCGCGATCGAGGGAGCGACGGCTCCCGCCCCCGAACGGTAACTGCGACCACACTGCTCGGTCCTCGTTCACCAGCCTGGCGAACTCCGCATTGCCCTCCATCCGGTCGAGCCAGTCGGAGAGCACCAACGCCTGATCGCGCGCGAGGCCGTCCGTGTTCGGCGGAGGAGTCAGATGTCCATGTCCCCGCGCTTCACGCAGGCGATGAAGTGCGCGAACCCTGAGGGGGAGAGGGCCAGGTGGCCGGTGTCGGGTGCCTTGCTGTCCCTGATGCCGCGTCCCTCAGCGAGAGCGGCCACCTCCACACATTCTTCGCCGCCAGCACCACCTGTGCCGCTTCGCTGGGACTTGCGCCACATTGGCTTGCTCATCACATTGCCTCCATGACCTTGGCTATGAGATTCCGCGTGGAGTCTCGGGACAGGGCATCAGCGCCAATTCGGTCATACCGTACCCGGTAGTCATGGACCTTGGCAGGATCCGTGACTAGACGCCCGCCGCCAACCGCCGCCGACCAAGCCACTCCCTTTCGATCTACTTCGAGGAGGGTGAAGGAGCCATCAACTCCTGGATGTGCTCCTACGCTGCGCGGCACGGCACGAACGACGACGTTGCGGCGTTGGCTCACCTCGATCAGATGTGCAAGTTGTGCTCTCATGATCTCCATAGAGCCGATGATGTCCCAGAGGACTGACTCTTTGATCAGCACCCAGAGATTGGGTGGATGTGACCCTGACAGGACTTCCTGCCTCGCCACGCGCTCTTCGACTGCGGCATCCACATCTTCGATGTTCTGGCCGCCGATGATCAACGCGCGCATGTAGTCCGGAGTCTGCAGGAGCCCATGGATCACCAGTGCTGAGTATGGGCTGATGGTTGAAGCTCGCCGTTCGTATGCGGCGAACTGCTGGAACCAGTTCGGGTCGTGGCTGCTGTCAGCAAGGCCCCGAAGTCGGGCGAAGTGGCCACGAGTGCGCCAAATTCGATCAAGAGTTTCGGTGTGTCGTTGGGGGATTTTCGCGCTGCCCGATTCCCAGTTCGAAACTGTGGAATTATCAACGCCGCAGATCTGGGCTACATTCACCTGGGAAAGATTGCGCTCCTCGCGCCAAACTCGCAGGTCAACGGACAACCAGTGCCACAGGTTGTGGTCGGGGTCCAAGCGATCCACTCGCGCCATTCAAGATCCTTCAACTAGGGATCACTGAACGAAACACGACAAGCGTAATCGGCGGCGGGAAGGTGTGGGCAGGGTTCAGGGAGAAAGGTGGCCCGGGGATGAATGGCATTCAGGACATGCGGGACAAGCGTCCGTCAAAGGCGCCGAACGAGTTCGCTCTCCGCTGGCGCGCTTATCCCGAGAGCGTGTATCTGACGCGGTCGCTCGTGTCTCAGGCGTGTGAGGCATGGGGGCTGGCTCGTCTCGACTATGTCGGGCGGACGATCATGTCGGAGCTGGCGACGAACGCCGTGGTGCACGCCGTCGAGGGGCACGAGATCCAGGCGTGGGTCACGCTCGTGGACCTTGCCATCGAGTTCCGGGTGTGGGACCCGTCCCACGCGCCACCGGTGGTACCGGAAGCCGATGTCGAGGCCGAGGGCGGGCGGGGCCTGATGATGGTGAGGCTCCTCGCTACGGGCGGCTGCGGATACCGGCACGTCGGCGGCGGTCGCGGCAAGGTCGTCTGGGCGCGGCTGACCCTCTAGAACTCCCGCCCGTCCGGCGAGCGGCCGCACCCGACCCCCTGGGGTGCGACCGCATTTCCCCCACCTCGCCGGACGGGCGGGCTCAACGCCGACTGCGGGTCCGTGGATTCCTTGCTTAATCGGACTGCGGTCCGGTAACGTCATCGAACACAACCGGACCATAGTCCTATTAATCAGGAGGTAGCGGCATGACCGCACTCATCGCTCGCGACGAGCTGAAGGCCGCGATCGAGACGGGCTCCGTGACCGTCCTCGACACCCTGGGCGGCGAGTACTACGCCAAGCAGCACCTGCCCGGCGCCGTCGAGCTGGTCCTGGCCGACGTCGACGCCCAGGCGCCGACCCTGCTCCCTGACCGCGACGCCGCGATCGTCACCTACTGCTCGAACCCGGCATGCGCCAACAGTGGCCAGGTCGCCGACCGGCTCACCGCCCTGGGCTACACCAACGTCCGCAAGTACCGCGAGGGCATCCAGGACTGGGTGGAGGCCGACCTCCCCACCGAGTCCGCCTGAGACGTCGGGGGAGGGCGACGCGAAAGCCCCTGCCCTCCTCCGACGGGTCCACCCCGGGTTCGATCGGGTGATCGCCGCCCCGGGGGTGGCGCTGGAGATCATCGGAGTCCCGGCCACGCGAGAACGCCGTGACCGGGGCCCCAGGGTCAGCTGTCTCGGAAGGTGCCGGGCCTCGCTAGTTGCGGTAGCGGAAGACGATCCGGCCGCGCGTCAGGTCGTACGGCGAGAGCTCCACCAGTACCCGGTCCTCCAGGTAGATCTTGATGTAGTTCTGGCGCATCTTGCCGCTGATGTGCGCGAGCACGCGGTGGCCGTTCTCGAACTCCACGGTGAACATGGCGGCGCGCAGGCACTCGACGACCTTGCCTTCGAGTTCGAGGCCGTGCTTGTTCCTCGTCATCGGACCAGCTCCAGGTTGCTGCTCACCGACCGGGCCCCGATGCCCTCGACCAGTGCCGACGCCGCCTGGTTGGACTCCTGGACTTCGGCCCAGGCCGTGGCGAAACCGGAGCGGTGGAGCGTCCCCAGCGCGTGGGCCAGCAGGGCCCGCGCGATGCCGCGGCGCTGCTCGCCGGCCCGGACCGCGACCAGCCCGATGCGCGGCCGTCTGACCGTCACCACCCGGATCAGCCCCAGGTAGCGGTCCGGCGCCGCGGCCACCGCGTACTTCGACGGGTCGACGATGGTGTCGTCTTCGGAGCGGGGGAGCACCTCCGCGGGCATCGACTGCCACCACCCGACGGTCGCCTCGACCTCGTCACGGACAGCGCGGTCCACCGCGCGCAGCATGCCCTCGTCCGCCTGACCGGCGGGGACGATCGTCACGCCCGGAGGCGGCAGGACCTCTTCGAGCCCCGTGGCCCGCGGGTCGGTTGGGATGACGTACTCCCACTCGCGGCGCCGGATCCTGAAACCGGCTCGGCGCCACCTGGCCGTCAATGCGACATCGGCTTCATCGACCACCGCGTACAGCGGTGCCGGCAGTTCCGCCGACATCGCCTCGGCGAGCTGGTCGAAGGCGGCGTCGTGCCAGGCGTCGATGCTGACGAACAGGCGTCCGTCGGGCCGGTGCTCCGCATATCCGCGGCCGACCACCAGGTCGTCGTCCAGTGCGTGCCAGTGCCTGTCCGCGACGCGCGTGATTCTCACCGCGTGCTCGCTCAGGCCGGATGTAAAAGGCTTTGCGTTCATCGGAGTCTCCTTCAGGAGTGCCTCGATTTCAGGCGCTCCTGGCGACACCGATCGTCAGCCGCCGGACCGTGACGGGCTGAGGGAGCACCCATGGGTGACAGGGTTCACGGGTCTCACCTCCTAGCGACGTCTTCACGGCCGAGCGCGACGGTATCAGCGCGGCGCCGCCTCGATCCAACCCTTTTTCCACCTTGATGGACGCCGCACCGGCCCGAGCCGGGATCTATTCGCGGGCGGCGACCAGGGCCGTGGGGGACGGCCTGGTCGCCGCCGCTGCGGTCAGGGCGGCGGCTGCGGCGGTGATGGCCGGGGCGGCCACGGTCAGCAGGCCGAGGAGGGTCCAGGGCACGGCGAGGACGCGCACGCCGTGCATCTTCGGAAAGAAGCCCGCCAAAGCCCCCGCTGCGACCAGGGCCCCCAGGGACAGGCCGATGAAGGTGACCGCCGCGGACTCGATGACGGCCATCCGGACGACCTGGGCGCGGGTCAGGCCGGTGGCGCGGGCGACGGCGAACTCGGTGCGGCGTTCGGCGGCGGCGATCACGACGGCGTTGATGACCGCGATGGCGGCGTAGAGGCCGGACATGCCCATCAGGACGGCCATGATCCCCATGGTGCCGCGCTGCTGGTCCGCCACTCTGGCGTCCGCCCACTGGTGAAGGGTGCGCACCTCGCCGCCTCCGGCGGCGCGGATCCGGGCGGCGACCGCCTGCGCCGATGTGCCGGGGGCGACCTGCACCAGGGTCTCCGTGGGCGCGTCCGCGAGCATCTCGGCAGGGACGAGGTCGCGCGGCACCAGGAAGTTGTCGCTGCCGTTCTCCAGGACTTCCGGCAGGCGCGCGACGGTGCGCAGCTCGACCTTGCGGGAGCCGATCCGTGCCGTGACGGTGCCGCTGCGGACGCCTTCGGCGGCCAGCTGGGGGCCGATCGCGACGGTGCGGCCGTGCAGCGCGTCCAGGGAGCCGGAGCGCAGGGTGAGGCGGTGGGTGCGCCGGTAGGCGGCGCCGTCCACGGCGGTGATTCCCGAATAGCGGGTCTGCCGGTAGGAACGGCCTTCCACACGATGCCGGGACGTCACCGACATCTCGACCTGGCTCTGCGGGGACGCCAGGGCGACGCCGGGAATCTGCGGAATCCGGGCGGCGGCGGCCCCGTCCGAGCTGACCACCAGGTCGGCGGCGGTGATCCGTTCGAGGTCCGCGCCGGTGGCGCGGGCCAGCGAGTTCAGCGCGCCGGTCAGGCCGACCAGCAGGCCGACCAGGACGATGACGGGCGCGGCCGTCGAGGCGCTGCGCCGTACCGCGTCGCGCAGGTTCGCCTGCGCCAGCTCGCCGAGCACGCCGGTGCGCAGCACCGTCCCGAGCACCCGGCCGACCAGCGGGACGGCGAGCGGGCTCAGCGCGCTGAGGGCGATCGATCCGAAGATCGACACGGCCATCCCGATCAGCAGGGCGCCCAGCAGGTCGGCGCCGTGCCCGGCCGTGACTAGCATGACCGTCAGGGCCAGGGAGGACACCCCCGACAGCCAGCGGCCGACGGTCATCACCCGGGCCGCGCGCGGGGCGTCGCGCAAGGCGTCCAGCGGACGGACCCGGGCCGCCCGATAGGAGGCGGACAGCACTCCGAAGACCGCGACGCCGATCCCCACGCCCGGCGACAGCAGCAGGATCCCGGGAGACCAGTGCGCGGAGAAGCCGCGGGGGAGCAGCCCGATTCCGATCAGCAGCCGGGCCTGGAGCCAGGTGCCCGGCACGCCCAGGAGGATCCCGAGGACGCTGCCCGCGAGGCCCAGCAGGAACGCCTCGCCCAGCAGCAGCCTGACCAGTTGCGGACGGCTCCCGCCGAGCATGCGCAGCAGGGCGAGGTCCTTGCGCCGCTGCTCCACGGCGAAGGCGAACGTCGAGCCCACGATGAACACCGCCAGGAACATCGCCAGCGGTGTGGCCATGCCCAGCAGCGTGGCGGCCCCGACGTACCCCTCCCGGATCTGCTCGGCCGTCCGGCCGGAGGCGCCCGGCGGAATCTTCGGCTCGCCCGTCGAGACCAGCACGATCACCGACGACTGCACCAGCGCCACGCCCAGGGAGACGGTGAACAGCGCCCCGGCGAACAGCGGCCAGCGGTCCCGGACGGTGCTGGCGGAGATGCGCAGCACGGGTCAGCCCTCCAACCGGGTGAGCCGCTCGGCGACCTGGGCGGCGGACGGGCGCGGCAGGCGGTCCGCGACCCGGCCGTCGGACAGGAACACGACCGCGTCGGCGCTCGCCGCCGCTACCGGGTCGTGGGTGACCATCACGACGGTCTGCCCCTCGGTGTCGACCATGCGGCGCAGCAGCCGCAGGACCGTGCGGGCCGATCCGGTGTCCAGGGCCCCGGTGGGTTCGTCGGCGAACAGCACCGAAGGCCGCGTCACCATGGCGCGGGCGATCGCCACCCGCTGCTGCTGCCCGCCCGACAGCTCGCGCGGACGGTGCCGCGCGCGGTCGTCCAGGCCCACGTCGGCGAGGGCGGCCCGCACGTCCCGGCGCGACGGCCGGGCGCCGGCCAGTTTCAGCGGGAGCGCGACGTTCTGCTCGGCGGTGAGCGAGCCGATCAGGTTGAAGTTCTGGAAGACGAACCCCACGGCGCGGCGGCGCAGCCCGGTCAGCGTCGCGTCGGTGGCGTGGGTGACGTCCTGCCCGGCGAGCAGGACGCGCCCCGAGGTCACCCGGTCCAGGCCCGCGGCGCAGTGCAGCAAGGTCGACTTCCCCGAACCGGAGGGGCCCATCACGGCGGTCCAGGAACCGGCGGGGAAGGTCACGCTGACGTCGGCCAGGGCCTGAACCCGCGCTTCGCCCGTCCCGTAGTGCCTGCTCACCTGGTACAGCTGCACCGGCGCGACCGGGACGGCGGCATGCGCGGGGGCGGGAGCCGTCAACGCAGGGCCCGCAGGTCGACGCCGCGTGCCATGGCCTGGTAGCCCGCGTCGTTGGGGTGCAGACCGTCCTGGTACACATACGAGAGCCGCGGGCGGTCGGGGTCGGCGGGGTCGGCCATGATGCGGTCGGCGTCCAGGACCGCGTCGTAGGAACCGCTGGTCCGGATCCAGTGGTTGACGGCGTCGCGGTTCTTCTCCACCTGGGGCGTCCAAACGGGGAAGAGGGCGCCCTTCATCGGGAGGATGGTCGTCCCGACGACCTTGAGGCCGCGGGCCCGGGCGGCGCGGATCAGCTGCCGTTGGGCGGCGATGACCTGCGCGGCGGTCGCCGGTCCGCCCGGCCGCAGGCAGGGGTCGCCGGGGGTGTCGCGGATGTCGTTGGCGCCCAGGTGGACGATCACCGCCCGCACGCCGGGACGGTCCAGGACGTCGCGGGCGAACCGGGCGGTGGCCTTCTCCCCGCCGCACGCCGAGTCGTGCCGCAGGCGGTTGCCGCCGATGCCCGCGTTGACGACGCCGAGCGGGTCGCGGCCGGCGGCCAGGCGCTCGGCCAGCGCGTCCGGCAGCCGCGCGTCGGCGCCGGGCGCGGCTCCGACGCCGTCGATGAGCGAGTCGCCGAAGGCGACCACCGTGCCCGCGCCGTTCCCGCCGGTGACCTCCACGCCCGCCAGGTAGTACAGCGCGTCGGTGGAGCTGGTGTAGGCGCCGCCGCCCTCGTCGGACAGGTGGTCGCCGGAGGCGCGGTAGGCGGGCTGGGTGGTGAAGCGGTGGAAGGTCGCGGGCCCCGTCGCGCCGGTGAACCGCAGCGTGACCGCCAGCTTCTCCAGCGGCGCGGTGGTCAGCGGCACCGGATCACCGACGATCTCGGCGCCCGGCGCCACGGTGACGGACCGCGCCCCGCCGAAGGTCAGCGCCGCCGTGGTGCCCGGCCATGCCTGGGCGCCGCCCGCCGAGCGGGCGACGGCCGCGGCGGCGACCGGCAGGGGCCGGGTCCCGTACCGGTTGGACAGCCGGATCCGCACCTTCGCGCCGCCCGCGCTGAGCCGGACGACCTGGCGCAGCGAGTGGTCGCCGAAGCCTTCCACCGACCAGTTCGGCCCCTCGTCCTCGCCGCCGGCGATCGGGCGCTGCATCGCCGCGCCCCAGCTCTGCGACCAGCCCGTGGACCGGTGGGACGCCGCCTGCGCCGCGGCCGGGGCGGGACGGGGCCAGGCGTATCCGAGCCCGCCGATCAGCGCTGCCGCGGTGATGCCGGCCAGGGGCGCGGCCATCCGCGCGGGGAGCTTTCGTCTCATGCTCCGATCCCACCGCCGAGGCGCCGCCGGCCGCATCACGGTGATCCACCAACTTGGAGGTATGCCTGTCACTACCTCGGTGTTCGCGCGGGCCGGGCGGGTCACGGGGTCGGCTACCGTACGCCTGTGCCGAACGACCCGCCGCCCACCCTGCTGGCCGCGATGGGACGCCGCGGGTTCCTGCTGACGGCCTGGCCTTGGCGCGCCGCCGGCTACCTGCTGTCGACCGTGGCCGTCGTGGTCGCGGCGGGCCTGCCGCTGCTGCTGCTCGGCATGCCGCTGCTCCTGGCCGCCGCCTCGGACGCCGCTCTCGGCGAGCGGGCGCTGCCCGCCGTCCTCGGCCTCCTGCTGGTCGCCGGGCTCGGGCCGGCGGCGACCATCCCGCTGACCGGGGTGGAACGGCGCCGGCTCCGCATGGTGGACGTCCGCCCGGCGGGACCGGGGCATCGGCGGCCGCCCGAGCGGGGCGTCCTGCCGTGGCTCCGCACCCGCTACACCGAGCCGGTCACCTGGCGCGCACTCGGCTACTTCCTGCTGCTGTCCGCCGCCGTCCCCGTCCTGTACGCGGCGCTGCTGTCCGCGCTGGCCTTCGAGTTCGGCGCCGTGGCCGCCCCGCTGATCCTGCTCGGCGGCGACGGACCGATGGTGCTCGGCCCGGTGACGATCGCCGACGCGGAGGCCGCGCTGCCCTACGCGGTCGCGGGGCTGGCGCTGCTGCCCGCCGTCCCGTACCTGCTGGCCCTGGTCGCCGGGGCGCAGGGCGCGCTCGCCCGGGCGCTGCTGCGCCACGGCTCCGGTGAACGGCTCCAGGCCGAGCTGGTCGAGGTCGCGCGGTCCCGGGCCCGGCTGGTCGACGCGTTCGAGGCCGAGCGCCGCCGCATCGAGCGCGACCTGCACGACGGCGCCCAGCAGCGACTGCTCTCGCTCACCCTGAAGCTCGGGATCGCCCGCGTGGACCTGCCTCCCGGCTCACCGGCGGCCGACAGCGTCGCGGACGCCCACGCGGAGGCCAAACGGCTCATGACCGAGCTGCGGGAACTCGTCCACGGGATCCACCCCCGCGTCCTCACCGACCGGGGCCTGGCGGCGGCGCTGGGCGAGCTGGCCGACCGGTCCCCGCTCGCGGTCACCGTCGAGGCGGACCTGCCCGGACGGCCGCCCCGCCAGGTCGAGAGCACGGCCTACTTCGCCGCCGCCGAGGCGCTCACCAACGCCGCCAAGCACAGCGGCGCCGACCGGGCCGCGGTGTCCGCGCGCCTGGCCGGCGGAGTCCTCACCGTGGAGGTCGCCGACGACGGCGCGGGCGGCGCCGACCCGGCCCGCGGCACCGGGCTGACCGGCCTCGCCGACCGGGTGGCGGTGATCGACGGCAGACTGCTCGTGTCGAGCCCCGCCGGGGGCCCGACCCTCGTCCGTGTGGAGCTCCCTTGCGAACCGAACCGACCGCCGTCCGGGTAGTCCTCGCCGAGGACGGTGTCCTGCTGCGGGAGGGCCTGGCCGGGCTGCTCGCCAGGTTCGGCTTCGACGTCGTCGCCGCGGTCGACGACGCCGAGGCCCTGCTCGCGGCCGTCGCCGAGCACCGTCCCGACCTGGTCGTCACCGACATCCGGATGCCGCCGGACTTCTCCGACGAGGGACTGCGCGCCGCCGTGCGGCTGCGGCGCGCCGACCCGGGCCTCGCGGTGGTGGCGCTCAGCCAGTACGTCGAACTGAGCTACGCAGCCGACCTGCTGGACTCCGGCGACGGCCGCCGGGTCGGCTACCTGCTCAAGGACCGGGTGGTGGACGTCGCCGACTTCGTCGCCGCGCTGCGCCAGGTCCTCGACGGCGGCACGGTGGTGGACGCGCAGGTCATCCGGCAGCTCATCGGCCGCCGCCGGGACCCGCTCGCGGCGCTGTCCCCGCGCGAGCACGAGGTGCTCGCCCTGATCGCCGAAGGACACTCCAACGCCGCCATCGCCCGGCGGCTGGTCGTCACCGACGCGACCGTGGGCAAGCACGTCCGCAGCATCCTGGCCAAGCTCGACCTCCCCCAGACCGATGACACGCACCGCAGGGTCCTCGCCGTCCTGACCTACCTCCGCGGCCGTCCCCCCGCCACGGGCCCCGCGTGAATCCGCGAGGCCCAGGGCGGGTTTCGAGGCCCTGAGCGATGGACCCGAAATCCACGCGAACGCGCCGCTGTCAGACTCTGTGAGCGGGGGTTTCCGGCTGCGGGTTCGGGGCGCCGGCGTGCTCGGGGGAGGTGCGGTGCTCGGGGCGCGGGGTGTTCATCAGGACGGCGACGATGAGCGCGCCGACCACGAGGATCCCGGCGGACCAGGCGCCGGCCGCGCCGAAGCCCTCCACCAGTGCCTGCCGGGCGATGGCCGGGCTCGGGCCGTGCGGGGCGTGCGAGGAGAGGTAGTCCGCGGTGGTCCCGGTGGCGATGGTGTTGAGCAGCGCGATGCCGATCGAGCCGCCGATCTGCTGCGCGGTGTTGACGCTCGCCGAGGCTATGCCGGAGTCGCCCTGGTCGACGCCGTGGGTGGCGTAGTCGAGGGCCGGCGGCATGATCATGCCCGCCCCGAATCCGAGCAGGAGCTGCGCGACCAGGACGCCGGCGGCGTAGGGGGTGCCGGGCTCCAGGGTCAGCATCCACAGCATGCCGGCGGAGCTGATGAGCATGCCGGGGACGATCAGCGCGCGCGGCGGGACCCTGGGCAGCAGCCGGGTGGTGAGCCCGCCGGCCGACAGCAGCACCGCCGTGGCCATCGGAAGGAAGGCCACACCCGTCCTGACCGGCGAGTATCCCTTGACGACCTGCATGAAGTACGTGAGAAAGAGGAACGCCCCGAACATCCCGATGACGGCCAGGCCCACGGCCAGGTAGGCGCTGCCGCGGGTGCGGTCTGCGATCACGCGCAGCGGCAGCAGCGGCTGCGCGACGCGGCTCTCGACGAGGGCGAACACGGCGAGCAGCACCGCGCCCGCGGTCAGCAGGCCGATGACCTTCGCCGAGCCCCAGCCGTCCGACCCGGCCCGGCCGGTGGCGTACACGATCGCGACCAGCCCGCCGGTGACCGGCAGCACGCCGAGGAGGTCGAACCGGGCCGGGCCCGCGTGCCGGGATTCGGTGATGACCGCGAACCCGCCGACCGCCGCGATCACGGCGATCGGGATGTTGATGTACAGGCACCAGCGCCAGTCCAGGTAGTCGGTCAGCGCCCCGCCGGCCAGCAGCCCGATCGCGCCGCCCGCGGCGGAGATGGCGCCCCAGATCCCGAACGCCTTGGCGCGGTCCTTCGGCTCGGTGAACGTCACGGCCAGCAGCGACAGCGCGGACGGGCCGAGCAGCGCGCCGAACCCGCCCTGCAGGGCGCGAGCCGTCAGCAGCATCTCGAAGTCGGCCGCCGCGCCGCCGAGCGCCGACGCGCCGGCGAAGCCGAGCAGGGCGATCAGGAAGGCCCGCCTGCGGCCGGTGTAGTCGGCGATCCGGCCGCCGAGCAGCAGCAGGCTTCCGAACGCCAGGGTGTACGCGGTGATGATCCACTGCCGGTCGCCGTCGGAGATCTGCAGGTCCCGCTGGAGCGACGGCAGCGCGATGTTCACGACCGTCCCGTCCAGAACGATCATGAGCTGGGCCAGGCCGATGAACGGCAGCGCGGCCCAGCGGCGCGAGCCGGGCGGCGCGGGCGCCTTCGTGGTCGCCATGACTTCGTCCTCACTCGTGGTGCGGCGTGCCACGCGAATCGCTCGCGGGGCCTCCTGACGGACACGAGACACCGGCGGCCCCATCTTTCTGACAGGGCGTTCGTGTGAGCTGCGCCACGAGGACGACCGATCACCGGCCTCTACCGCGTCCGCTGACCCCGCGGAACCGCCCCGGTGATGAGGCGGGCCGGCGCCAGGCTCGCCGGGCGGCCGCTAGCCGCGGTCCGGGTCCGGCTCGGCGCCGGCCGGAGGCGTCTCGGGTTTGGTGTAGAGGACGTCGCGGGCCTGTTCAACGGCGCGGTTCAGGCTCTCGCTGACGAAGTCGAGGAAGCGGGCGGCGTTCTCCAGGCGGTTGCCGGCCGGGGTGTCGCGGCCGAGGACGGCGGCGCCCTGCCGTGCGGTCTCGCTGAAGCGGTCGTTGTCCCGGATGCTGCGGAGCATCGACTGGTACCAGAGGTCGTTGTCGATGACGTAGCGCTCGCGGCGGCCGTCGCTCTCCCGGCGGATGAGATCCAGGTCCGCCACGAACGTGACCGCCTTGGAGACGGACGCGGGGCTGACCTGGAGGCGCTGGGCGAGGTCGGACGCGGTGAGGCTGGTGTCGGCGGTGTAGAGGCACCCCATCACCCGGGCCATCATCTTGGGCAGGCCCGAGGTCATGAGCACGGTGGTGAGGGCCTCCTGGAACTCCTGCACGGCCTCGGCGTCGCGTCCGTAGGGCTGCGGCGCGGCCTGCGCCCCCCGGGGCGCGGTCTGGGTGCGGCGCTGGGTGCGGCGCTGGGTGGCGTGGTGGGCCAGGTCGGCGCGGTAGCCGGTGGGGCCGCCGTTGCGCATCACCTCGCGTGTGACCGTGGAGGTGGGGCGGTCGAGGCGGCGGGCGATCTCGGCGTAGGCCAGTCCGTCGGCGAGCCCGACCGCGATCTGCTGGCGTTCCTGCTGGGTGAGCCTGCCTCCCGGCATCACGACCCCCTTCATGCCCCGCAGGGCCCTGGCGTTGCCGGATGGTGCCTGACGCCTTCACCATAGCGTTCACCTTCATTGCATTGCAACGATCGAAGGATGGAGTGTTGCGTTAGTCGACAGAACGTTGCAATGATTCCAGTGCTCTGACCTGCAAGGATGCTGTTCCGATGCAAAGAGCTTGTTGTGCGATTCTGGAAAGCAACGTAGCTTTTGCGATGTCAGAAACGACGAGCCGCAAGGAGAGCACGATGCAGAAGTTCGAAACCCCCGCCCCGATCGCCACCGTCCTGGACGTCCCCGCGGGGCGCATCCAGCTCATCGCCGCCGACCGGGCCGACACCGCGGTCGAGGTCCTGCCCGCCGACGCCTCCAAGGGGCGCGACGTGAAGGCCGCGGAGCAGACCACGGTCGAGTACGCCGACGGCGTCCTGCGGATCGCGGTCCCGGTGAAGAACCAGTACCTCGGCGCCTCCGGATCCATCGAGGTGACGGTCCAGCTGCCCACCGGCTCCCGGGTCGAGGCGAAGGCCGCCAGCACGGAGTTCCGGGCCGTCGGACGGTTCGGCGACGTCGCCTTCGAGGGCGCCTACCGCTCGATCAAGCTGGACGAGGCCGCGAGCGTCCGCCTCACCGCCACCGACGGCGACGTCGAGGTCGGCCGGCTGGGCGGCCCCGCGGAGATCAGCACCCAGCGGGGCGACATCCGGATCGCGGAGGCCGTGCGCGGCAAGGTCGTCCTCCGCACCCAGTCCGGCGACATCTCGGTCGGCGCCGCCGCCGGGACGTCGGCCTCGCTGGACGCCGGCACCGGCCACGGCCGCATCAGCAACGCCCTCAAGAACGACGGCACCGCCGAACTCGACATCCACGCCACCACCACGCAGGGCGACATCACCGCCCGCAGCCTCTGACCCGCGGCCCCCGAAGCGACCCCCCAAGGAGCAGCACATGACCGACCTGGCCATCGCGGCGAGCGGACTGCGCAAGTCCTACCGCGACAAGAAGGGCGAGAAGGTCGTCCTGGACGGCATCGACCTGGCCGTCCCCGAAGGAACGATCTTCTCCCTGCTCGGCCCGAACGGCGCGGGCAAGACCACCACCGTCCAGATCCTGTCCACGCTGATCCGCGCCGACGAGGGCGAGGTCCGCGTCGCGGGGTTCGACCTCGGCCGCCAGGCCGACGACGTGCGCGGCGCGATCGGGGTGACCGGGCAGTACTCGGCGGTCGACAAGCTGCTGACCGGCGAGGAGAACCTCCTCCTCATGGCCGACCTGAAGCACCTGCCGAAGGGCGAGGGCAGGCGGAAGGCCAAGGAGCTGCTGGAGAAGTTCGACCTGGTCGACGCGGCGGGCAAGCCGGCCTCCACCTACTCCGGCGGCATGCAGCGCCGGCTCGACCTGGCGATGACCCTGGTCGGCGACCCGCGCCTGATCTTCCTGGACGAGCCCACCACCGGCCTCGACCCGCGCAGCCGCCGCGCCATGTGGGGCATCGTCCGCGACCTCGTCCGGAACGGCGTCACCATCTTCCTCACCACGCAGTACCTGGACGAGGCCGACGAGCTCGCCGACCGCATCGCCCTCCTCGACCACGGGCGGCTGATCGCCGAGGGCACCGCCGAGGAGCTGAAGCGGCGCATCCCCGGCGGCCACATCCAGCTGAAGTTCGGCGACCCGGGCCGTCTCGACGCCGCCGCGCTGGCCCTCGGCGCCGGCACCCCCGACCCCGAGGCGTTCACCCTGCAGGTGCCGAGCGACGGCAGCGTCCGGATGATCCGGGACGTGCTCGCCGTCCTGGACGAGCACTCGATCGAGATCGACGAGATGTCGGTGCACACGCCCGACCTCGACGACGTCTTCCTCACCCTCACCGGCCGGGAGGCCGACGACCAGGCCGACAGCAAGGCCGACAGCAAGGAGGCCCTCCGATGAGCACCCTCACCCTCGCCGCGCGCGACTCCTCCACCATGGTCCGGCGCCAGCTCAAGCGCATGATCCGCTACCCGTCCATGACCGTGCAGCTGATCATCACGCCCGTCATCATCCTGCTGCTGTTCGTCTACGTCCTCGGCGGCACGCTCGGGAACGGGCTCGGCGGCGGCCGCGACGCCTACGTCAACTACGTCGTCCCCGGCATCCTGCTCATGACGGCCGCCACCGCCGCGACCGGGACCGCCGTCATGGTCGCCACCGACATGACCGAGGGCATCGTCGCCCGGTTCCGCACCATGCGGATCTCCCGGGCCTCGGTCCTCACCGGCCACGTCGTCGCCAGCGTCGTCCAGCAGCTCTTCGGGATGGCCGTCCTCATCGGCATCGCCCTGGCGATCGGCTTCCGCCCGAATGCCAACGCCCTCGAATGGCTGGCGACCGCGGGAATGCTGACCCTGTTCGCCGTGGCCGTCACCTGGCTGTCGGTCGCCCTCGGCCTGAAGTCCTCGACCCCCGAGGCCGCCAGCAACGCTCCGATGCCGCTGATCCTGCTGCCGTTCCTCGGCAGCGGCTTCGTCCCCACCGACTCCATGCCCACCGCCCTGCGCTGGTTCGCCGAGTACCAGCCCTTCACCCCGATCATGGAGACCGTCCGCGGCCTCCTGCTCGGCACCCCGATCGGCAACAGCGGCGCCATCGCCGCCGCCTGGTGCGCCGGCCTCGCCGTCCTCTCCTACCTCTGGGCCAAGCGCACCTACAACAAGGCCTGACCGTGAACCGGCCGACCAGGGCCGCCAGACCGAAAGGTCTGGCGGCCCTGAACGCTTTCCGGCCGCCCGGTTCAGAAACCGATGGTTTCGCGGAGCAGCAGGACGGTGCCGCGTCCAGGCTGGTACTCCGCGTTGAGGATGAGAACGCGGTTGACCGCGCTGGGCCAGCCGTGGACCGCCTGGGTCCGGGCGTTCTCCAGCGGGAGGCAATGCTCTTCGACGCGGCGCAGCGCGGTGCTCAGGTCGGGGACGACCTTCTGCGCCCCGACGATCCAGATCGCACGGGCGGCGCCGCCGGAGTAGGCGGGCAGCTGGCTTCCGCTGCCCGAGGCGGCCACGAGGGACCCGGTCTCGGTGACCGCGGCGACGCTGCCCACGACGACGTCGGGGCCGGCGCACAGCCGCCGGATCTCGTCCATCTGGGTGGCGCGGTCCATGGCCAGGATGCGCGGCTTGACGGCCTCATATCGTCCGCTGCCGTTGATGTCCTCATCGAGACCGGACAGGCGGAGGGTCTCGCTGGCCCCGGTGAACACGCTGGCGCCCGCCGGTATCAGCTCGCCGACGCGGGCGCGCGCGGCGGCGGCGTCGTCGAGGATCTCCACGGTGAAACCGTGCGCGGTCAGCGCGGCGGCCGCCCGCTCCAGCTGCCGCGCGGGCGCCGGGCGGGTGAACGGTGTGGCCGGTACGGGGGTCGTCATGATGTCTCTGAGCTTCCTGTTCGCTGGATGACGGGTTCGTCTCAGCGGTTCGACAACACAGGCCGCCGGATCGTGAGGCGACGCACCGGCCTCACATTCCGGGGCCCTGCCTTGTCGGTCTGGTGCGGGCGGATTCGACCGAGGGAGGTGCCGGCGCCATGACCACCGGACCCGGGCAAGGACACGGCCGGCCCGATCCGGGCCTGGACGCGCTCATGAGTGAGCGGCGCCGGCTGATCGGTCTCGCCTACCGGCTCCTCGGCTCCCTGGCCGAGGCCGAGGACGCCGTGCAGGAGACGTACACCCGCTGGTACGCCATGTCCCCGCAGCGGCAGGACGCCATCGAGTCGCCCGGCGCCTGGCTGACGACGGTCGCCGGCCGCATCTGCCTCAACATGCTCGGCTCGGCCCGTGCCCGGCGAGAGACCTACGTGGGCGACTGGATCCCCGAGCCGCTGCCCGGGCGCACGGAATGGATCAGCGGGCGGCCGGGCGGTGCGACCGCCGACCCGGCCGACCGGGTCACCCTGGACGAGTCGCTCAGCCTGGCCTTCCTGGTCGTGCTCGAATCGATGACCCCGGCCGAGCGCGTCGCCTTCATCCTGCACGACGTCTTCCGCCACCCCTTCGCCGAGGTGGCCGAGATCGTCGGCCGTACCCCGGCGGCATGCCGCCAGCTGGCCTCCTCGGCCCGCCGCCGCGTCCGCGCCTCGCAGCCTTCCGCGACTCCGGCGGCCCGGCACGCCGGCATCGTCAGAGCCTTCAAGCGGGCATGGGAGGCCAAGGACATCGAGGCCCTCATCCGCCTGCTCGACCCCGACGCCACGGCGATCGCCGACGGCGGCGGCCTCGCCGTCACCTTCCCGCGCCCCATCGAGGGCGGCGAGGAGATCGCGCGCGCCTGGATCGAGATCGCCCGGCGCAGGCCCGGCGACATGACGTTCCTGGAACGCACGGTCAACGGTCAGCCCGGCCTGGTGGCTCAGCAGGACGGCGTCATCGTGACGGTGTTCGCGTTCCAGGTCGCAGGCGACCGGATCCAGCACATCTGGGTGGTGCGCAACCCCGAGAAACTCCGCCGTTGGACGGCGGGCTGACGCGCCGGTCGCGGCATGGCCGCTTTCGTGGTGCGGAAATTGCGCATTGCGGGACAGCGGCTTTCGGGAATGTTGTCGCTGGTTTCTATAACGGCATTCGGGTTCCCGAGGCGGGGCGTTAGAAAACTCACAGAGGTGAGTAAACGGCTCCTTTTCTTCGTCGCGGACTGGGTTCATCCGGTGGTCCGCCGCTCAATACGGTTCTTCTCCCCGTCCACGCCGTAGCGAAGGGGGGAGCACGGTGACCGCCTCCGTAGCGGTGGAAGAACCGGCGTCCGCGACCGACGCGCCGGCCGGCCGGCGCGCGTCCGCGTGGGGCTGGCTCGGGCCGCTGCTCGTCGCGGGTTTCGCCGGTTTCCTGGTGTTCCATCGGCTGGGCTCCCCGCACGCCCTCGTCTGGGACGAGACGTACTACGCCAAGGACGCCTGGGCGTTCCTGCACTACGGGGTCGAGCACAACTGGCGGCGCGGACCGAGCGGCGGCCTCGCCGACTCCTCCTTCCTCGCCGGGCATCCGGTGGCGGGGCTCGCGGGCGGCGGCGAGTGGGCCGCGCACCCGCCGCTCGGGAAGTGGCTCATCGCCGCCGGAATGGCGGTCTTCGGCTCCGGCCCGTTCGGCTTCCGGTGCGCGGCCGGCGTGGCGGGCGTGCTGGCGGTTCTGCTGCTGGCCCGCATCGCCCGGCGGCTGACCGGCTCGACGGTTCTCGGCTGCGCGGCCGGGCTGCTGCTCGCGCTGGACGGCTCGTGGCTCGTGTCGAGTCGCGCGTCCATGCTCGACATCTTCCTGCTCGTGTGGGTGCTGGCCGGGTTCGGCTGCCTCGTCGCCGATCGGAACCGGACCCGCGTCGCTCTCGTCGCGCGTTCTGAGCACGGGAGGCTTGGCGGGCCGTTCGTCTGGCACGGGTGGCGCCTGGTGGCCGGGGTCTGCTTCGGCCTCGCCTGTGCCACGAAATGGTCCGGCGCCTACGTGCTCGTGTTCTTCTGGGCGCTCGCGCTGATCTGGGACGGGAACGCGCGCAAGGACGCCGGGGCCGCCCGGCCGTGGCGTGGCATGGTCGGGCTCGACCTCCTGCCGTCGCTGCTCCAGGTGTGGGTCGTCGCCGGGATCGTCTACCTGGCCAGTTGGTGGGGCTGGTTCGTCTCGGGGACGTCCCTGCAGAAGGCCCTCTTCGGCCAGAACGTCCCAGGCTTCCAGCGGCGCTGGGCCGAGGCGCATCCGAGCGGCCTGTGGCCGTCGTTCGTGGATCCGCTCCGGTCGCTGTGGCACTACCACGCGATGACGCTGGACTTCCACAACGGTGTGACGCAGGTGAATCCCGGCCGGTCGTGGCCGTGGCAGTGGCCCGTCCTCGGGCATCCGGCCGTCATGTGGCGCACTTCCGTGCCGCGGGGGAGGGACGGCTGCGGCGCCGCGACCTGCGTCAGCGAGATCTCCCACCTGGGGACGCCCGCCATCTGGTGGTTCTCCATCGTCGCGCTGCTCGGCATGGTGGTCTGGGCGTTCGCGGCGCGCAGCTGGCGGGCCGTGGCGGTCGTGGGCGGCTACCTCGCGAGCTGGCTGCCCTGGTTCCCGGCCGCGCTCGCCGGCCGGACGATGTACTCCACCTACGCGCTGCCGATGCTGCCGTTCGCGATCCTCGCGATCGTCCTGCTCTTCGACGGCGTCTCCGCCCCGTACCGGGACCGCCCGGTGCCGCGCCTGCTGCTCGGCGCCGCCGGGGCCGCCTACCTCGCGCTCGTCGCGGTGAACCTGGCCCACCTCCTGCCGATCCTCACAGGCCGGCCGGTCCCGGAGGCGGGCTGGCAGGCGCGCCTGTGGCTCCCCGGCTGGACGTGACCTCTCGCCGGCCCGCACATCCGCAGCAGTTCCAGGAGAGGTGATCGACGATGAGGACCCCGGCCCGCTGGAGACTCGGTGCCGTGACGGCCGTCGGGCTGGGCGCGCTCGTGACCGGATCGCTGCCGGGCGGCGCGGCGCGGGCGCAGGAGGCCGACGCCGCCCTGACGTACGCGTGCCGGCTGCCGTCCGGGACGTCGCGGGAGGTCGGCGTCCGGGTGCGGGGGACGTTCCCCGCGACGGGGACGGCCGGGCGGCCCGTGCGGCCCGGGCACGTCACGGTGAGCGTGACGATCCCCGAGGCCGCGGTGCCCGAGGTGAGCGCGCCGGGGGGCGCCTCCGTCGTCGGCACCGCGGAACTCGGCGTCTCCGTGCGGCAGAACGGCCAGGCCGCCCCGGCGACCTGGCCGGGGCTCGCCACGCCCGCCACCCCGGTCACGGACGGCGCCGACCTGGTACTGGCCGCGTCCGGGGACGTCCCGCCGGTCACGCCCGCAGGGACCGGAGACCTCACGTTCACCGCCGGAGACCTGGCGCTGGAGCTGAGTTCCCGCGACGCCCACGGCGGCGTCCCCGAGGACGCGAAGCCGGCGATCACCATCGGGTGCGAGCCGTCCGGGGAGCACGTCCTCGCCACGGTGCCCGTACCCGCCGGGACGGCCCCGGCGGCGCCCGCGCCGCCGAAGCCCATGCCGCCGAAGACGGGGAAGCGGGCCGCAGCCGAGGCGCCCGGCGGGACCCCGGCCGAGTGCGGGAAGTTCACCGGGCCGACCGACGACTGGTACCCCGGATGCGTCTACCTGTCCGGGTTCTCCAACGTCACCAAGCTCAAGGGCGCCGCGATCCTGAACGATCCGGAGTTCGGCCGCCCGGCCCTCACCAACCTCGTCTACTCGCTCACCGACACCGGTGCCTCCGTCCGGCAGCGGTTCGTCTCGCCCCTGCGATCGCGGTCGACGTTCCTGACCTTCGGGTTCATGCCGACGACCGCGACGATGGAGATGACGCAGCGTCCCCTGAGGCCCGGTGAGGACTACGGGACGTTCGAGGCCGTCAGCGACATGCAGACGGGCATCCAGTCCGTCAACGCCCACATGCGGATGTCGATCCGCATCTCGGACGTCTCCGTCAACGGCACACCGCTGAACGTCGGCGGGAACTGCCGCACCGCGACCGACGCCGACATCGCCCTCAAGGGCGAGATGACCAGCGTCCTGGAGGGCGGGATGCTCGACGGCTCGTTCAGCATCCCGCGCTTCACCGGCTGCGGCGTCGGCGAGGACCTCGGCCCGCTCTTCAACGGGACCGTCTCCGGCCCCGGGAACCTGCTGCGCGTCAGCCTGGGCGCCACCTGCATCCCGGACGCCGACATCAGCTGCCCGCCGGTCGTCCCCGCGCCCGCGCGCACCGCCCCACTCCCTGCGGGCTGAACGTCGAGCCCGCTGACCGAACGCCTGCTGACCGAACACGCCTGCTGACCGAACACGCCTGCTGACCGAACACGGAGGGAACGCCGTGACCACCACCCGACCGAAGGACCAGTGGCGCCGCTGGATCGCCGAGAACCTGCTGCTCGGCAACCCGCCGGAAGCGATCCGCGCGGGGCTGACGAGCAACGGGTTCACAGAGGAGGAGGCCGCCCGCGAGGTGGCCGGCGCGCTGGCGAGCCCGTACGTGCTGGGCGCGACCCGCGTCGCCAACCGGCTCCGCAAGCGCGAGTGGACGCTGACCGTCTACGGGCGGCTCGCCCGGATGCGCGCGGGCGGGGGCGAGATCGTCCGGCGGGAGCGCCTCTCCCGGGACGAGTTCTTCGAGGAGTACTACTTCCAGAACAGGCCGGTCATCATCACCGGGATGCTCAAGTCGTGGCCCGCGCTCACGAAGTGGGACTTCGACCATCTGCGGGAGACGTGCGGCGACAACGAGGTCGAGGTGCAGTTCGGGCGCGAGTCCGACGAGAACTACGAGATCAACGGGCCGAAGCACAAGCGGCTGATGCCGTTCCGCGAATACGTCGACATGGTCGAGGCGGCCGGGACGACCAACGACTTCTACATGACGGCCAACAACGCGTCCCGCAACCAGCGGGCACTGGACGTCCTGTGGGACGACGTCGACCCGATCTCCGAGTACCTCGACGGCGACGAGGCCAAGGGCCGCAGTTTCTTCTGGCTCGGCCCGCCCGGCACGAAGACGCCCTACCACCACGACCTGACCAACAACTTCATGGCGCAGGTGATGGGCCGCAAGAAGGTCCGGATGGTGCCGATGCACGACACCGCCCACGTCTACAACACGCTGCACTGCTACTCGGAGGTCGACGGGAGCGACGTCGACTACGAGAGGTTCCCCGCCATGCGCGGGGCGCAGGTGCTGGAGTGCACGCTCGCCCCCGGTGAGCTCCTGTTCATCCCGATCGGGTGGTGGCACTACGTCGAGGGCCTCGACGCCACGATCACGATGAGCTTCACCAACTTCCTCCACTACAACGACTTCGCCTCCGACTACACCACCTACCAGCACCTCTGATCGGCCCGCACCGGTAATTCGAGCACCGGATGACAAAGTGCAGAAATACTGTCGTCCGGTGATCGGATGCTGCCCTGAGAAAGTCGAGGAAATGTCGGATCATGCGCGCGGGACAACATTTTTGAAAAGCCGTTGAACGGTGAGCGTGAACGTCTTCGTTTTTGTCAGTCGATCGTGGAGACTCGCCCGATGGCGGCCGGTAATTTACCGATTCGAAACGTACGGGAAATCTGGTTCCGGACGAAAGGCAGAAAGTTGGACGACAAGCTCGGTACGCGCAAGCGGCGCACGGCCAAGGGCCTCGCGACCGCGGCCATCGGGGGCCTCGGCCTCTCCCTGCTCGGCGTCGTCGGCGTCGGCCCCGCCCTGGCGGACCCGATCCACCAGACGCTGAACTTCCACTGCGTCTTCCCGCTGATCGGCAACCAGCCGCTCACCGTCGACATCGACAGCGACTTCCCGTCGACCATCAAGGTCGGGGAGCTGTCGCCGCCGTTCCACATCAAGTCGACGGCGCACATCACCGGCGCCATCACCAACGGCCTGCGCGCGGTGAAGGCCGTCACGCTGGAGGGCACGGCCTCCGCCGACTCGGTCGTGTCGGTGCCCGAGGACCCGAACCTGCCGGTCGCGACGGACGTCGTCATCAACAAGGTCGACATCCCGCAGCAGGCCGGGGCGACCTGGGACCTGGTCGCCGAGGGCGACGCGCCGCAGCTGGTGTTCAGCCAGACCGGCGAGGGCAAGATCACCATCGTCGGGCTGACGCAGCACATCAACCCGAAGAAGGCCGACGGCAGCGAGGTCTGGGCCGGCGGCAAGGACGTCGTCTGCACCAAGGACCCGGGGCAGGACGAGCCGTTCGCCCACTTCACCATCACCGACGGCGGCACCCCCACCCCGACGCCCACCCCGACTCCGACCCCCACTCCGACGCCTACTCCGACGCCGACCCCCACCCCGACTCCGACCCCCACCCCCACGCCGACCCCCACCCCGACTCCGACCCCCACCCCCACGCCTACTCCCACCCCGACCCCCACTCCCACCCCGACCCCCACTCCCACTCCCACCCCGACTCCGACCCCCACCGGCGGTGAGCACTACGACTTCACCCTCGCCGGTGAGACGTTCGTGAAGGCGCCGAACGGCAAGGCGCCCCTGACCGGCTCCGTCGGTGCCGACCTGAACCTGGACACCGGCGCCGTCTCCGCGGACCTGAGGCTGGAGCCGACGAAGGGCAACTTCCAGATCCTCGGCTTCCTGCCGGTGACCGCCGACATCGGCCTCGTCACGCAGGGCCCGACCACCGGGCTCTACAAGGACGGCCAGCTGACGACCAACAGCAAGGTCATCACCAAGATGTCGTCGTTCAACGCGTTCGGCGCCATCCCGATCGGCGGCGGTGAGAACTGCCAGACGACCAAGCCGTCCGACATCCAGCTCCAGTCGCCCGCGGGCGAGTTCTTCGACCCGGGCGTCGGCGGCAAGATCAGCGGCCAGTACTCGCTCTCGTCGATCGACCAGTGCGGGCCGCTGACCGGCATCCTCAACCTCTTCACCGCCGGTGACGGCAACACCATCGACCTGACCCTCACGCCCAAGGCGTGACGGCGGCGGTGAGCTGACGGTCAACCAAGGCGGGCCCCCGCCGCGCCGCGAACGCGGCGCGCAGCAGGCGCGATGAAGTTCAGGCGCGGTGAGGGGCCCGTCCCGTACGAGGCGAGGTCGACAGGTGACGAAGACGAAGAGAACGGGCGCCGCCCTGGCCCTGGCCGCCGCCCTGCTGGCGTCGAGCCTCGCCGGCACGGGCACCGCCGCGGCGGGCCCGGCCACCCTCGGGCTGGACTACCACTGCACGTTCCCGCTCCTCGGGCCCCAACCGGTGCACGTGGAGCTCAGCGCGGACGTCCCCGAACGGGTCGCGATCGGCGAGGTGATGCCGGGGATCGTCGTCGACTCGGTGTCGACGGTGGGCGCCGGGTCCGCGCGGGGCCTGCGGGCGCTGTACGCGACGACCCTGGAGGGCCACGCGCTGGCCGACGCGACGCTGACCGTCCCCGAGATGCCGGACGGCCTGCCCGTCGAGGTCGACTCCGCGCTGGACAGGACGCCCATCCCCGCGTCCGGCGGCTTCACCGTGAAGGGACGCGGCACGGCGCCCGACCTGACGTTCACGCAGGCCGGGCCCGGCAAGGTCACCGTCGGGAACCTCGTCCTGACCCTGACCCCGCGGACGGACGACGGCGGCGCCTCCGGGCTCGGCACGTTCGAGTCCGAATGCACGCAGGACCCGGGGCAGGACGGCGTCCTCGCCTCCTTCCAGATCGTGGACGAGGACGGCGGCCCGGGGGCCGCGCCGTACTCCTACGCCCTCCGGGGCTCCTCCACGATCAAGGCGTCCGGCGGGACGCTCCCGCTGACCGGCGCCCTCGACACGAAGGTCGACGGCGGCGCGGTCACCGGCGCTCTCACGCTCGACCCGTCCCAGGCACGGTTCTCGATGCTCGGCTTCCTGCCCGTGACGGCCGACGTCACGTTCGCCGCCGAAGGCGGGACGACCGGGACGTACAAGGACGGCGTCCTCACGACCACCTCCAGGATGACCGCGCGCTTCCCCGCGTTCACGGTGTTCGGCTTCCTGCCGGTCGGGGGCGGCGACGCGTGCCGGACGTCCCAGCCGTCCGGCATCACGCTGACCTCCGCCGCCGGGTTCGACCCGAAGGCGGGCGGCGTCCTGACCGGCGTCTACGAGCTGCCGCCGATCGACGGCTGCGGCGCGCTCACCGGCGCGCTCGGCTCCTCCCTCGCCGGCCCCGGCAACGCGATCACCGTGACGCTCACCCCGAAGCCGAGCACCCAGAAGAAGACGAGCTAGGAGCAGGGATGCCGAACCACCACCCCCGGCGCACGGCGCTCCTCGCCCTGGCCGTCGCGCTGCTGGCCGCGCTCTGCGCCGTCCCCGCGTCCACCGCGCCCGCGTCGGCGGCCCCGGCGACCGACCCCGGCCCGGCCGGGGACGCCTTCTACACCCCGCCCTCGCCGCTGCCGGCCGGCTCCCCGGGCGACGTCATCCGGGCGCGCCCCGCGAAGGCCGGCCCTCCGGCCGCGCGCTCGCTCGCCGACGCCTGGCAGGTCATGTACCTGTCGACCAACGCGCTCGGCACACCCGTCGCCGTCACGGGGATCGTCCTCGTGCCGAAGAAGGCGGACGCGGCGAAGGCCCCGATCGTCGGGTTCGGCCCCGGCACCAGCGGCCCGGCGTTCCGCTGCGCGCCGTCCAGGTTCATCGACCAGGGCGCCTTCTACGAGCAGGCCGCGCTGAACGCGATGCTCGGCAAGGGCTACGCGGTCGCCGTCACCGACTACGAGGGCTACCACGAGAACCCGGCGACCACCTACGTGGTCGACTCCATGGGCCACTCCGTCATCGACGCGGTCCGCGCGGCGCAGCGGCTCCCCGAGTCGGGCCTCTCGAAGGACGCGCAGGTCGCGTTCCGCGGCTACTCGCAGGGCGGCGCGGCCGCGATGTGGGCGGGACAGAAGCAGCCGGCGTACGCGCCGGAGCTGAAGCTCACGGGCGTCGTCGGCGGCGGCGTGCCGTCCGACCTCGCCGCCGTGGGCCTGCCGCTGGAGGGCCGGGACCCGTTCGGCTTCCTCCTCTACTCGATGGTCGGCATGGACCACGCCTACCCCGAGCTGGACCTCGCGTCCTACCTCAACGACGCCGGCCGCGCCATGGTCGACGGCCTGGAGGGCGGCGCCTGCACCCTGGAGCTGCTGCTCGACTACAAGGGCAGGACGATCCCCGACTACTTCACCACCAGCCCGTTCGCGACCGAGGCGTGGCTGAACCGGGTGGCGGAGAACCAGCTCGGCGCCGAACCCGTGAAGGTCCCCGTCTTCCAGTACCACTCGGTCTCCGACGAGATCGTCGCGTACGGGCAGGCCAGGCAGCTCCGGGACGACTACTGCAAGCTCGGCGTCCCCGTCACGTGGAAGACCTGGGACGGCGTCGGCCACATCACCCTCGTCTACCGCGGCAACGAGGACGCGATGGCGTTCCTCGCGGACCGCTTCGCCGGGAAGCCCGCGACCTCCAACTGCTGAACCCGACCCGCTGAAGCGGTCACCACCCCCGAGAAGGAGACAACCATGGTTCGGCGATCCGTCGCCCTTGTGGCGCTGGCCGCGGCGGCCGCACTGTCCGCGGCCGGATGCGGCTCGGAGAAGAAGGACGGCCCCGAGGTCGCCTGGGCGGGCAGGGCCTGCGGCGTCCTCACCCAGAGCGCCCCGATGCAGGCGCCGAAGCTGGACAGCGCGAGCGTGCTGAAGTCCAAGGCGTCGCTCGTCCGGCTCCTCGACGGCATCTCCGACCGGATGCGGACGCTGGAGACGAACCTGTCCGGGCTCGGCGCGCCGCCCGTCGACAACGGCCAGGCCGTGTTCTCCACCACCATGAACAACCTCACCCGGACGCACTCGACCGTCTCCACCGCGTCCAAGAACCTCAAGCGCGCGAAGGTGACCGACAAGCGGTCGCTGCAACGGGCCGTCGACCAGATGGGCAAGGCGTTCGGGCAGTACAGCGGCTACCAGGGACCCGAGCAGGACCTCCGGGCGAACCCGCAGCTGGCCGCGGCGTTCGCCAAGGCGCCGGCATGCAAGAGATGACACCGCGCCACGCGACGACACCGCGCCACGAGGTGGCGCCGCATCAGGACCTGGGTGCTCCGGCGGACTTCATGCAGGCCATGAGCGCCTTCTGCGTCCGGCCGTCCTGGGGGTCGGGCCGCCAGCCGGTCGTGTCCTTCGGCACCTTGACGCCCTGCCTCCGCATGCAGGCGACGAACGCGTTCACGACCTTCGGCGGCGCGGACGTCGGCACCCCCGCCGGGGCTTTGGCCGAACCGCCCCTGGCCGAGTCGCCCGCGCCCGGGGCGTCGGAGGGAGAGTCCGTGGCCTCGGCCCGTGCCGGGGCCGACGGTCTCGGTTTCCCACCGTCGCCCCCGCACGCGGTGAGGGCCAGCGCCGGGACGAGCAGCAGAGCCGCCAGATGAAGTCGGTTCACAGGGGTCCCTCCAGCGGGATGGGGCCTCGACGATATCGGCCCACCCGAGGGGACCGGGAGAGCAGCAAGGAGGTGCGCATGCCGCCCCTGGCCACGTATCCGCTGAGCGCGCTGCGCGAGGCCGGCCGCATGTTCGCGCTCGGCGCCACCGTGTTCGGCATGGCGTTCCGGCGGCCCTTCCAGGTCCGCGAGTTCGTCGAGCAGTTCTGGTTCATCGCCAGCGTCACGATCCTGCCGACCGCGCTCGTGTCGATCCCGTTCGGCGCGGTGACGTCGCTGCAGGTCGGCTCCCTCACCCAGCAGTTCGGCGCGCAGTCGTTCACCGGCGCCGCCAGCGTCCTGGTGGTGATCCAGCAGGCCAGCCCGATGATCGTGGCGCTGCTGGTGTCGGGGGTGGCGGGCTCGACGATCTGCGCGGACATCGGCGCCCGGACGATCCGCGAAGAGCTGGACGCGATGGAGGTGCTCGGCGTCTCGCCCGTCCAGCGGCTCGTCGTCCCGCGCGTCCTCGCCTGCGTCGCCGTGGCGTTCCTGCTGAACGGCCTGGTCTCGGTCGTCGGCGTCGCGGGCGGCTACTACTTCAACGTCATGATGCAGGGCGGGACGCCCGGCGCGTACGTCGCGAGCTTCTCCGCCCTCGCCCAGCTCCCCGACCTCTACGTCGGTGAGGCGAAGGCGCTGCTGTTCGGCTTCGTCGCCGGAATCGTCGCCGCCTACCGGGGCCTGAACCCGAAGGGCGGCCCGAAGGGCGTCGGAGACGTGGTGAACCAGTCGGTCGTCATCACGTTCCTGCTCCTGTTCCTGCTCAACCTCGTGATCACCGGGATCTACCTCCAGGTCGTCCCGCCGAAGGGAGGCTGAGCATGGCCGCACTGAGAGCGGGACCGGCCGGGTGGTTCGCGTGGCTGGACCAGCCCGGCGACCAGGGCGTCTTCTACGTCCGGGCGCTGCTGTGGACGCCGCGCGCCGTCCACCGCTACCGCAAGGAGGTGCAGCGGCTGCTCTCGGAGGTCGCGTTCGGCAGCGGCGGCCTCGGAGTGATCGGCGGGACGATCGGCGTGATGGTCGCGATGACCCTCGCGACCGGCGTCGTCGTCGGCATGCAGGGCTACTCGGCCCTCCAGCAGATCGGGACCTCGGCGTTCACCGGGTTCGCCTCCGCCTACATCAACACCCGCGAGATCGCCCCGGTGGTGTCGGGCCTGGCGCTGTCGGCGACGGTCGGCGCGGGGTTCACCGCACAGCTCGGCGCCATGCGCATCAGCGACGAGGTGGACGCCCTGGAGGTCATGGGCATCCCGTCGCTGCCGTACCTGGTGACGACCCGGATCGTCGCGGGCGCCGTCGCGATCCTCCCGCTGTACGCGATCGGGCTGCTGTGCGCCTACCTGGCGTCCCGGGAGGTCACGGTCCTGGTCAACGGGCAGTCGGCGGGCACCTACGACCACTACTTCGGGCTGTTCCTGTCGCCGGTGGACGTCGTCCTGTCGTTCTTCAAGGTGCTGGTATTCAGCGTCCTGGTGATCCTGTCGCACTGCTACTACGGCTACCGCGCGGCCGGGGGACCGGCCGGGGTGGGGCGGGCCGTCGGCCGCGCGGTCCGCACGTCCATCGTCCTGATCAGCGTCAGCGACTTCTTCTTCAGCCTCGCGCTCTGGGGCACCAACACGACGGTGAAGGTGGCCGGGTGAACGCCCGCGGGACCCTGGGCCGGCGGCTCGCGGGGGTGGCGTTCCTGCTCGTGCCGGTCCTGCTGGTCTGGCTGTCGATCGCCGTCTACGGCAAGAAGTTCACGGGCGTCGCCTGGGTGACGCTGCGGACGGCGAGCGCGGGCAGCGAGATGCGCCCGCACGCCGACGTGAAGCTGCGCGGCGTCGTCGTCGGCGAGGTCCGCGAGGTCTCCTCGGACGGCGGCGTCGCCACGCTGAGGCTCGCGATCCGGCCGGACAAGGTGAGGCTGCTGCCGCGCAACGTGTCGGCGCAGCTCCTGCCGACGACGCTGTTCGGGGCGCGGTTCGTCGCGCTCGTCCCGCCCGCGCGGCCGTCCCCCGAGCGGCTCACCGCCGGCAGCGTCATCAGCCAGGACCGGTCGGCGAACGCGATCGAGCTCCAGCAGGTGATGGACCACCTGTACCCGCTGCTCACGGCCGTCCGGCCGGCGGAGCTGGCGGCGACGCTCACCGCCGTGTCCCAGGCCCTGGACGGGCGGGGCGCCGACCTCGGGCGGACGATGGTCGAGCTGGACGCCTACCTCAAGAAGATCAACCCGAGCCTGCCCGCCCTCAACCGCGACATCAGGCTGCTCGTCGAGGTGAGCCGCGACTACACCGAGGCCGCGCCCGACATCCTCCAGGCCCTCCACGACTTCGGCTACACGAGCCGGTCGCTGGTCGAGCAGAGGAACGACCTCGCGCGGCTGTACGCGTCGGTGACGGACGCCTCCCAGGACCTGGCCGACTTCCTGCACGAGAACTCCGCCAACGTCATCCGCCTCTCGGCCGCGAGCCGTCCGACGCTCGAACTGCTGAGCGAGTACTCGCCCGAGTACCCGTGCACGCTTCGGATGCTGACCGACTTCGTCCCGGTGATGGACAAGGTGCTCGGCAAGGGCACCGGCCGGCCCGGACTGCACGTGAACGTCAGGACGCTGCCGTCCAAGGGGCGCTACGTCCCGGGCAAGGACCGTCCGCGCTACACCGACAAGAGCGGCCCGCACTGCTACCCGGTGGGCGGGACCGCCGTCCCGAGGTCGGCCCCGGCGGATGCGGCCACGCCCGTCGCGGTGGCGCCGGGCGCGCTCGGCCTGCCGAACTCGCCCGAGGAGAACCGCCTCGTCAACGAGCTGCTCGCCCCCGGGCTCCAGGACGTCCCGGAGGCGCTTCCGGACTGGAGCAGCGTCCTCGTCGGGCCCGTCTACCGGGGCACGGAGGTGAGGCTGAAATGAACCGGAGGGGGCTGGCGAAGCCGCTGGTCAAGTCGCTGGTGTTCGTCGCGGTGACCGTGGTGGCGACCGCGATGCTCGCGCTCAGCATCACCCGGACCGGCGGCGGCGACACCGTCTCCTACCGGGCGCGGTTCACCGACGCGTCCGGGCTGCGCGAGGGCGACGGCGTCCGGATCGCGGGCGTCGAGGTCGGCAGGGTCGGCCGCATCGAGGTCGTGGACCGCCGCGTCGCGCTCGTGTCGTTCTCCGTCGAGCGCGGGCGCCGGCTGCCCGCCGCGTCCACCGCGACGATCAAGTATCTGAACCTGATCGGGCAGCGGTACGTCGAGCTCGGGCGCGGCGCCGGGACCGGCGGGACGCTGCGGCCCGGCGCCACCATCCCGGTCGAGCGGACGGCGCCCGCGCTGAACCTGACGCAGCTCTTCAACGGATTCCAGCCGCTGTTCCAGGCGCTGTCGCCGCGGGACGTGAACCAGCTCGCCGGGTCGATCGTGCAGGTGCTGCAGGGCGAGGGCGGGACGGTCGAGGGGCTGCTGTCCACCGTCGGGTCGCTGACGCGCGGCATCGCCGACAAGGACCAGGTCATCGGGCAGGTCGTCGACAACCTGAACGCCGTCCTCGACACGATCAACTCGCGTGGCGACGAGCTCGGCGACCTGATCGGGACGCTGCGGCGGCTCGTGTCCGGGCTGGCCGCCGACCGCGCCGCGATCGGCGAGGCGATCGGCGCGCTGGACGACCTCGCGAGCACCACCACCGGCCTGCTGCGCGACGGGCGCGAACCGCTCAGGCGCGACATCGCGCAGCTCGGGCGGTTGTCGGAGAACCTGTCGGACGACTCCCCGAAGGTCGAGTCGTTCCTGCGGCTGCTGCCGGTGAAGATGACCGCGATCGGGCGCATCGCCTCCTACGGGTCGTGGATGAACCTCTACCTCTGCGAGGCCGACCTCAGCGGCGCCACCTACCGGCAGTACCCGGGCGAGGCGCATCCGCCGCCCACCGGTGTCCCGCTCACGGCCGAAAGGTGCGGCGCATGAAGAAGAGTCGCCCGTCCGCCCGCCGGCGGCCCCGGCTGAGACCCGTCCGGGAGCGGAACCCGGTCGCGGTCGCGGTCGTGTCGCTCGTGCTGATCATCGCGCTGGGCCTGCTGGCGTTCAACGCCAGGGACCTGCCGGTGATCGGCGGCGGCACCCGCTACACGGCCGAGTTCGGCGAGGCCGCCGGGCTGCGTCCCGGCAACGAGGTCCGCGTCGCCGGGGTGAAGGTCGGCGAGGTCACGGGGGTCCGGCTGGACGGCGCGAAGGTCGCCGTCGCCTTCCGGGTGCGCGACACCTGGGTCGGGGACGCCAGCACCGCCGCCATCGCGATCAAGACGCTGCTCGGCGACAAGTTCCTCGCCGTCGACCCGCTCGGCGCCCGGCCGCAGGATCCGGGCCGCCGCATCCCCCTCGCCCGGACGACCTCCCCCTACGACGTGACGAAGGCGTTCGAGGACCTCGCCGGGACGGTCGGGCAGGTCGACTCGGCCAAGCTCGCCGCAGGCCTGGACGCGATCTCCACGACGTTCTCCGGGACGGCGCCGAGCGTGCGCGGGGCGCTGGACGGCGTCTCGGCGCTGTCGAAGACGATCTCGTCGCGGGACGCCGAGCTGGCGCGGCTGCTCGCCAACTCGCGGCAGGTCACCGGGACGATGGCGGGCCAGAGCGCGAACGTCGAGGCGCTGCTGCGGGACGGGAACCTGCTGCTCGGCGAGATCCGGCGCCGCCGCGAGGCGATCCACGCGCTGCTCACCGGCACGCAGGCGCTGTCGCGGCAGCTCGTCGGGCTCGTCGAGGACAACCAGCGGCAGCTCGGCCCGACGCTGCGCGCCCTCGGCCGCGTCACCGACCTGCTGCGCAGGAACCAGGACGACCTCGACCGGGCGCTGAGGACGGCCGGCCCCTACACGCGGCTGCTCGGCAACACGCTCGGCAACGGGCGCTGGATGGACGGCTACCTGTGCGGGCTCGTCCCGAAGGAGTACGGAGCGAAGGCTCCGGACAAAGGGTGCATGCCGCCGAAGAAGGGGGGCGGCTGATGCTGCGCCGGATGAGTGTCCCGCTGGTCGCCGCCGGGCTCGCCGTCGTGGTCGCCGCCGTCGTCCTGGTCGCCCTGCGCGACCTGGGCGGGACCCGGATCACCGTGTACTTCCCGACCGCGGTCGGCGTCTACAGGGGCTCCGACGTGCGGGTGCTCGGCGTGAAGGTCGGCACGGTCGACTCCGTCCGGGCCGAGGGGACCCGGGTCCGGACGGTCATGACCGTCGACCGCGGCGTGGACGTCCCGGCCGGGGCGAAGGCCGTGGCGGTCGCGCCGAGCCTGGTGGCCGACCGGTACGTCCAGCTCACGCCCGCCTACACGTCCGGCCCGAAGATGGCGGCCGGGACGGTGATCCCGGCCGACCGGACCGCGACGCCCATGGAGCTCGACAGGGTCTACGACAGCATCCGCAAGCTGGCCGCCGACCTCGGGCCCAAGGGCCTGAACAAGGACGGCGCGCTGTCGCGGCTCCTCGAAACGGGCGCGGAGAACCTGAGCGGCAACGGGCGCGACATCCGCACGACCACCGAGCGGATGGCGCAGGCGGCCAGGACGCTGTCCGGTTCGCAGAAGGACCTGTTCGCGACGATCCGCGGCCTCCAGACGTTCACGACGACGCTGAAGACCAACGACGGGCAGGTCAGGGAGGCGGAGCGACAGCTCGCCGACGTCTCCGGCTTCCTCGCCGACGACCGGGAGGAGCTCGACGCCGCGCTGCGGGCGCTGGCGGAGGCGCTCGCCCGGGTCAAGGCGTTCGTGCACGACAACCGGAAGCAGATCGCCGGGAACGTCGGGAAACTCGCCGACATCACGCAGTTGCTGGTGAAGCAGCGCCGGTCGCTGGCGGAGGCCCTGGACGTCCAGCCGCTCAACGCGACCAACATCCTGAACGCCTACGACCCGGCGACGCGGTCGCTGATGGGGCGGCAGAACCTCGGCGAGCTGGCCCCGCCGCTGCCGGCGGCCGGGCCGCGGAAGGCGGAGCCATGATCCGGCAGGTCGTGTGGACGGCCCTGACCTGCGTCGCCCTCGGCGGCTGCGGCTTCTCCGGCGCGGCGGACCTCCCGCTGCCGGGCGGCGCCGACCTCGGCGACCACCCGTACACGGTGCGGGCGCGGTTCGCGAACGTGCTGAACCTCGTCCCGCAGTCGGCGGTGAAGGTCAACGACGTCGCGGTCGGGCGGGTGGTGAAGGTCGCGCTGCCCCGGGACGGCTGGACGGCCGAGGTCACCATGAAGGTCAACGGCGATGTCCGGCTCCCCGCGAACGCCTACGCCGAGCTGCGCCAGTCGAGCCTGCTGGGCGAGAAGTTCGTGCAGCTCAGCGCGGGACCCCAGGGCAGGGCCCAGACCGCCGCGGGGACGGGCGCGCTGGCGGACGGCGGGGTGATCCCGGAATCCCGGACGAACCGGAACCCCGAGGTCGAGGAGGTCTTCGGCGCGCTGTCGATGCTGCTGAACGGCGGCGGCATCGCGCAGCTCCGGACGATCACCGTCGAGCTGAACCGGGCGCTCGGCGGCAACGAGCCGCAGGTCCGGTCGCTGCTGGAGCAGGCCCGCAGGCTCGTCGGCGACCTGGACGCGAACAGGCAGGGCATCACCGACGCCCTCGACGGCCTGAACCGGCTGTCGGCCACGCTGCGCGGCCGCAAGGACCAGATCGGCGTCGCCCTCGACGACATCGAACCCGGCCTCGCGGTGCTGGCCGAGCAGCGCGGGGCGCTCGTCCGGATGCTGCGGTCGCTGGACGGGCTGTCGCGTGCGGCGGTCACGACCGTCCGGCGCAGCAAGGACGACATGATCGCCGACCTGCGCGCCCTCGAACCGACGCTGCGCAAGCTGTCCGACGCCGGCCGCGACCTGCCGAACGCGTTGCAGGTGCTGGTGACGTATCCGTTCACCGACGCCGTCCTGCCCGCGGTGAAGGGCGACTACCTGAACGTCTACCTCCAGATCACCGCCCGGCCCGGGACGCAGGTCGTCCCGCCGATCAAGCCCGCGCAGGGGGACTGATGCTGACCGCCGCCACCAGGGTCAAGAACCTCGTCTTCCTCGTCGTCGGCCTGCTGGCGATGGGCTACGTCGGCCTCTCCTACGCCGACCTCGGCGGGTACGTCGGCTACCGCGACCACTACGTCGTGCGGGCCGACCTCGCCGAGGCGGGCGGCCTCGCGGAGAACGCCGACGTCACCTACCGGGGCACATCGGTCGGACGGGTCGGCGCGCTGCACCTGACCGGCGACGGCGTGCTGGCCGACCTGAAGATCAAGAAGTCGGCGCCGCGGGTTCCTGCACGCACGCAGGCCGTCGTCGCCAACCGGTCGGCGATCGGCGAGCAGTACATCGACCTCCGCCCCGCCACGTCCGCGGGGCCGTTCCTGGCGGGCGGCTCGGTGATCCCGCGCTCGTCCACGGCGACTCCGGCCCCGGTGACGGACCTGCTCACCAGCGTGAACGCGCTCGCCTCGTCCGTCCCCACCGACGCGCTGCGGACGGTCGTCGGGGAGCTGGGCCAGGCGTTCGCCGGGCAGGGACCCAACCTCCAGGTCCTGCTGGACGGCACGAGGTCGCTCTCCCGCGCCGCGAACGAGAACGCGGAGCCGACCATCTCGCTCATCGGCGATGGCGAGACCGTCCTGCGCACCCAGAACCAGGAGGCCGCGTCGTTGAAGGCGTTCGGCCGCAACGCGCGGCTCCTCTCCGAGCAGCTGCGCAAGTCCGACCCGGCCTTCCGGAAGCTGGTGGCGACGGCGCCGGGCGCGGCGGGCGAGTTCCGGACGCTGGTGCGCGACCTCGACCCGTCCCTCAGCGTCCTGGTCGCGAACCTGCTGACCACGTCCGAGCTGCTGGAACCCCGGGCGGACGGCCTGGAACAGCTCCTGGCGAAGCTGCCCGCGGCCGTCTCCACCGGCATGTCGGTCGCCCAGGACGGCAGGCTCAACTTCGGGATGGTCACGACGTTCTTCAACCCGCCGGACTGCACGAGCGGCTACGGCGGCACGAAGTACCGCAACGGCCTCGACACCTCGCGCGGCCCGGCGCTCAACACCGCCGCCCACTGCGGCGCGCCGCCGTCGAGCGGCGTGAACGTGCGCGGCGCGGGAAACGCTCCGCGACGTCCGGTCCCGGCTCCGGCGCGGGCGGGCTCGGTGCTCTCCGCTGGTTCGCCCGCCCTTCCGGGCGCGCTCGCTCTGCCGGGCGTCGCGGACGGACCCGCCGGCATGGGCGGCCTGCTCGGCGTCGAGGGAGCAGGCGGATGACCGCGAGCGCCGAGCGGGGGGCCCGGAGGCGGCGGGACGGGCTCCTCGCCGGATGGGGGCTGGTCGGGTGGGCGGCGATCGCGGCCGCCACCGTGTTCCTCGCCTGGTCGGGCTGGACGGTGTGGCGAGACGAACCGGACGCGCGGAGCGGGCCCGAACGCGCGCGGGACGTCGTGCTGCGGAGCGCCCGAGAGCAGATCGCCGCGCTCAACTCGATGGACCCCGCGCGGGTGGACGCCGGGCTGCGCGCCTGGCGGGACGCCTCCACCGGCGCGCTGCACGACCAGCTCGCCCGGGACGAGCCGCGGAACCGCACCAAGATCGGCCAGTCGCGGACCACCGCCGCGGCGACCGTCACCGGAGCCGCCGTCACGTCGCTCGACGTCCGGGAGGGGAAGGCGAAGGTCATCGCGTCCGTGCAGGTGAAGCTGGCTTTGCAGGGCGGTGCGCCCACGGTGCAGCGCAAGCGGTTCGAGATGGGGACGGTCCGCACGCCGTCCGGCTGGAAGCTCGAATCGCTCACCGCGATCCCGGTCGGTGCACGATGAGGCGGCTGCTCGGGCTCTACCGGCCGTTCTCCGTCGCGCTCGCGCTCGTCGTGCTCGCGCTGGCCCTGCGTCCCGCCGCCGGGACGGCACGTGACCACGGGCTGAGGGGCGAGAAGGAGCCTGCGCACGACCTCGCCGTCCTGGACGACGTGGCCACGACCGAGGTGATCGGGGACGTGTCGACGGCCCTCGCCCGGGTGTTCAGCTACGCGCCGGACGACGTCGCCGCCACCGAGCAGGCCGCGGGGCGGGAGCTGGCAGGCCGGGCACTGGACGAGTACCGGCGGCTCTTCGCGCAGGTCAGGCAGCAGGCCCCGGCCCAGCGCGTCACGCTCGCCACCCGTGTCGTCCGGGCCGGGGTCGTCTCGCTGACCGGCGACGACGCCCGGCTTCTGGTCTTCCTCGACCAGACCGCCACCCGCGCGGGCGAACCGGACGGGACGCCCGCGGCCGCGCAGCTCATGGTGACCGCGCACCGCGACCGCGGCCACTGGACGATCACCGGTCTCACCTCGGCCTGAGGGGCTCGCATGGCAGACGCAACCCTGCACCGTACGGACGGCACCCTGCACAGCCCGGACGACACCCCGCAACGGACGGCGGCCGCCCTGCTCGTCCTCGCCGCGCTGTTCGCCGCCTGGGCCGGCTGGTCCTGGTATGCGGCCGCGCACGACGACGCCCGGGCCTACTCCCGCGCGCGCGACGACGTCCTGGAGGCGGGGCAGCAGGGCGTCCAGAACCTCAACACCCTCGACTACCGCTCCCTCGGGCCCGGCCTGAAGACCTGGCAGGACTCCACCACCGGCGACCTGCACCGCCAGATCACGCAGGGCCGTCCGGCCTTCGAGGAGCAGGTGGCCAAGGCCCGGACGATCACCAGCGCCCGCATCCTGGACGCCGCCGTCGCCGAACTGGACGAGCGCTCCGGCAAGGCCCGGATGCTGGTCGCCGTCGAGATCACCGTCACCCCTCCGGACGGCGACCCCGCCACCAGGCAGAGCCGCCTGGTCGGCGAGCTGACCAGGACGCCCGGCGGCTGGAAGCTCAGCACGCTGGGCCAGGCATCGGCGGAAGGCGCGTGACATGGCGGAGCTTGGTGACAGGGCCGTGCAGACCACCGCGTGGTGGCGTGCCCGCGCGTCCTCGCCCATCGCGCTCGGCCTCGCCGCCGTCCTGCTCGCCGCGCTCGGCGTGTGGGCGCTCCGGCAGGCGGACGGCCTGGGGGACGACCCGTCCACCCGCAACACCGCCCTCACCGACGGCGCCGCCACCAGCGAGGTCAAGGGCGCCGTCGCCGACATGATCGGCAAGGTCTTCTCCTACGACTACACCGATCCGTCCCGCACCTCGGAGGCCGTCCGCGCGTTCCTCACCGGCGATGCCGTCCGCCGGCACGAAGCGGTCTTCGGGAAGGTCCGCGAGGACGCCCCGAAGGCGCGGACCGTGCTCAGCACCCGCGTCACCGACAGCGCCGTCACCACCCTGACCGGGGACCGCGCGGCCGTGCTCGTCTTCGCCGACCAGCAGACCACCCGCACCGGCGACGGCGAGAGCACCCACGCCCCCGCCATGCTCACCGTCACCGCCGTCCGTCGCGACGGCCAATGGAAAATCACCGCCCTCGACACCTTCACCCCCGGCTGACCTCGGATCGGTCGGACGGGCGGGCCCGGCCGCACGAGGGAGGCGGTCGTTTCGCTTGACAACCGGGCCGGAAACTAAGACGGTTCGTCGTGCGGTCGACAGTCGATCGCAGCAATTTCGCGCAAAACCAGGAGATGACCGATGTGACCAAGGGTAAGAAGCCGGCCGACCAGGTCGCCGCGGACATGGGCAAGATCGCCGGTACGGCGATCACCACCACGGCGCGGCTCGTCATCAAGGTGCTCACCCCCCCGAAGAAGAAGTAATCCGACCGAGGCCGGTCCCGCGCACTGGACAGGCCCTGGGCGGTTAATTTGTCCGGCTCTCACCCTGTGGGTGGGAGCCGGTTCGCTTTGTCGCCACGCGAGCCGTGGAGGCCGTTGGCTTGCCGCTGAGCTGGGGATTTGTTAGATGACTCCAGGAAAGGGCGCGGAACAGGTTATTTCGGCGACAACTCTTTTCCCGGGCGGTCCGCGAAGCTGGGGAGGCGCTCCGCGGGTCGGCGGGCGTTCGTCAGGGGGGATCGGCGCATGGTGCGAACCGGGTTGGACGTCCGCGCGTTCGAGGCGGTGCCCGCGTGGGTGGCGCGGCGGCTGCGGCCGCACGTGGACCGGGCCGCCGACGGGCTGCTGGCCGAACTGCGCCGGGCCGACCCGCAGATCGGCGAGGAGGAGGCCGGGCGCGCCCGCGCCGGGATCGCCGCCGGGATACGGCACTTCTGCGACCTCGTCGAGGACCCGGGCGCGGGCTGGGAGCGGGTCGCCGCGTTCTACCTGCGGGTCGGGCGGCACCTGGCGCGCGACGGCCGCGACCCCGTGGAGACGCACCAGGCGCTGCGCCGGTCCGCGCTCGTCGCGTGGCGGACGCTCGGCGCCGTCCCCGGCGGCCTCGACCTCGACCGCGCCGCGCTCAGCCTCGTCGTGGACGCCCAGTTCTGCTACATGGACGCGGTCGCGAAGGTGATCGCCGCCGGGTACTCCGCCGAGGTCGCCGAGCGCAGGGACCGCCGCGAGGAGCCGACCCGGCGGCGGCGCGGGGCGAAACTGCTGCACCTGCTGCTCGCCGAACCGCCCGCCGCCCCGGCGCGGGTCGCGGCCCTCGCGGCGGACGCGCGGTGGCCGCTGCCCGTGACCGTCGCCGTCGCGACCGCCCGGCGACGGCGATCGGGCTCCGCGCCGGCACCCCTCGCGCTGCCGGACGGCCTGCTGGCCGACCTCGCCGCGGCGGAGCCGTGCCTGATCGTCCCCGACCCGGACGGGAGGGGACGGGGCCTGCTGCCCGCCGCGCCGCTGCGCGACTGGACGGTGGCCCTCGGCCCGGCCGTACCCGTCGCGCGCGCCGCCGACTCGCTGCGCTGGGCGCGCGAGACCCTCGCCCTCGCGACCCGCGGCGTCATCCCGGACGGCGGGCTGATCCGCAGCGCCGAGCACGTCCCCGTGCTCGTGGTGTCGCGGGCGGGGGAGCTGATCGACGACGCGGCCGCCGTCCGGCTCGCGCCGCTGCTGGCCGTCCCGCCGCCCCGCCGGGAAAGGCTCGCCGAAACGCTGCTGGCCCTGCTGGAGCACAATTTCAACGCCGCCGACGCGAGCCGCCGGTTGCGGGTCCACCCGCAGACGGTCCGCTACCGCCTGCGCGCTTTGAGGGACCTTTTCGGGGACGAACTGCGCGACCCGCGGCGGTGCCGGGAAATGGAGCTGATCCTGCACGCGCGAATGGTCAACGGCGACCGCGGCCAGGCGCCCGCCCGCTGAGCCCGTCTCTTCCCCGGGCGGTGCGGGCGACCGGTGGTTCCGCCGGGACGGCGACGGCTCGACGCGGTCGGCCATGCTCACGTTACGGCGCGGATCGCGCACGGTCCGCCAAGATTCCGGTGCGCGGGAATTTTTGGTTGACGATGCCCCCGGAGCCCGGACTGTCAGGTCCGACCATGCCGCAAAGGGCATGGTAGGGCGACCATCTGGGGACGTCTGGAAAAAGCGGGCGGGAAATGTCGCTGAACGTCTTCGGAATGACGTTCGAGTCGGATCCCACGGCGACGGTCCATTCTTCTCCAGTGGCCACAAACAAAGGGCACTGCCATGAAAGGTGACCGAGACCGTTTGGTCTCGAACGCCGAGGCGAGGTGGCCCGAGTTCGACTCGGACGCCTACCACGGCAATAACTATCGCCTGATGAGGGGCGATGACAGGAAAATGCTCGAGATCATGGTGAAGTGGTTCGCCGGGTCGGGAGCACGGGGCTGCAGCGGATTCGATGCCGGAGCAGGGGCCAACCTGTACCCGGCGCTGGCCATGCTGCCGTTCTGCGACAAGATCACCCTCCTCGAGTTCTCGCTCAGGAACGTCGAGTACCTCCGCCGCCAGGTGGCGAGGCTCGACGCGTCCTGGGCCCCGTTCTGGAAGGTGGTCCGCCGGCACGCCGACGTGGGGGATTTTGCTTGGGCACGGTGAAAGGTGTCCAAGATCGCCACGGTGGAGCAGGGGTCGATCCTCACTGACCTGAGCGGTCGGGGGTTCACCATGGGGACGATGTTCTGGGTCGCCGAGTCACTCTCGGACCTCCGCTCGGAGTACGAGACGGCGAACCGCAACTTCGGCAATGCCATGGAGCCGGGATCGCCGTTCTGCGCCGGGTACATGGAGGACTCGCACGGCTACGAGGTGGACGGAATCCGCTTCCCCGCCACCCCTGTCGGTGTGGCGGACGTGGAGGCCAGCCTCGGGTCGCGCTCCACCGACCTGGTGGTGCGTCACATCGACCCGGACCCTGCTCCGATTCGTCCCGGCGAGCCCGGGTTCGTCTTGGCGACGGGGAGGGCGGCCTGAAGGGTCTACCGACCTGAAGGGCCAGCCGGCTTGAAAAGTCAGCCGGCTTGAATGGAGGGCCTCTCGGCACGATGCGACTCAAGTCGCGCATCGTTCGCCGGGAGGCCCTTTGTCGTGCCCGTGTTTGTCACTCCGATGACAAACACGGGTCCGTAATCGCTGCGTTGCGTGCATGGCGCGCGACGCAGCGAAGGGGCCACACTCGGCCCCTTCGTTCCCCCCGACGAAGGTGGTGTGCGGTGTCCGATGACTGTGACTTCGACGTGATCGTGGTGGGCTCGGGGTTCGGCGGCAGCGTGTCGGCCCTGCGGCTGGCGGAGAAGGGCTACCGGGTCGCGGTGATCGAGGCCGGGCGCCGCTTCGACGAGGGCACGCTGCCCAAGACGTCCTGGCGGCTGCGCAAGTACGTGTGGGCGCCGCGCCTCGGGATGCGCGGGATCCAGCGCGTCCACCTGGTGGGCGGGAAGGCCGGCGTCCTCGTCCTGGCCGGGGCGGGCGTCGGCGGCGGCTCCCTCGTCTACGCCAACACCCTCTACGTCCCGCCGGAGCCGTTCTTCAAGGACCGCCAGTGGGGCCACATCACCGACTGGCAGGACGAGCTGGCGCCGTTCTACGACCAGGCCCGCCGCATGCTCGGCGTCACCGTGAACCCGCTCGTCACGCCCGCCGACGAGGCGATGAAGCGGGTCGCCGACCGGATGGGCGTCGGCGACACCTACCATCCGACGCCGGTCGGCGTGTTCTTCGGCGAGAAGCCGGGCGAGGAGACCGCCGACCCCTACTTCGGCGGCGCGGGCCCTCGCCGCACCACCTGCACCGGCTGCGGCTCCTGCATGATCGGCTGCAGGGTCGGCGCGAAGAACATGCTCACCAAGAACTACCTGTACCTGGCGGAGAAGGCGGGCGTTCGCGTCATCCCCGACACCACCGTCACGGCCCTGGCGGCCCGGGAGCCCGGCGGGTACGAGGTGACCGTCGAGCACACCGGCCCGCTCCGCAGGCGCCGCCGGACGCTGACCGCCGAGCACGTCGTCCTCGCCGCCGGGACCTACGGGACGCAGCGCCTCCTGCACCGCATGCGCGCCGCCGGCCGCCTCCCGCACCTGTCGCCGCGCCTCGGCGAGCTCACCCGCACCAACTCCGAGGCGCTTCTCGGCGTCGAGCGCATGACCGTCTGGCACCGCGAGAAGGACGTCGACCACAGCACGGGCCTCGCCATCACCTCGTCCTTCCACCCCGACGACAAGACCCACATCGAACCCACCCGCTACGGCGCGGGCAACAACGCCATGGGCGTCATCAGGACCCTGCTGGTCGACGGCGGCGGCGCGCCCCGCTGGCTGAAGTTCCTCGGCCAGGCCGCCCGGCATCCGACGATCATCCTGCGCGGCCTGTCCCTCAGGGACTGGGCCAAGCGGACCGTCATCGCCCTCGTCATGCAGACCGCCGACAACTCCATCACCGTCGGCGAGAAGCGCGGCCGCCTCGGCCGCCGCAGGCTCGTCGCGCGCCAGGGCGCCGGGGAGCCCAACCCCACCTGGATCCCCGTCGCGCACCAGGCCGTCCGGATGCTCGCCGAGGAACTCGACGCCACCCCCGGCGGGACGTGGTTCGACCTCTTCAACATCCCGACGACCGCGCACTTCATCGGCGGCTGTGTCATCGGCGAGACGCCCGACACCGGTGTCGTCGACCCCTTCCACCGCGTCCACGGCCACCCCGGCCTGCACATCGTGGACGGCTCGGCGGTCACCGCGAACCTCGGCGTCAACCCGTCCCTCACCATCACGGCCCAGGCCGAGCGCGCCATGGCCTTCTGGCCGAACCGCGGCCAGAAGGACCCCCGTCCCGAACCCGGCCGCCCCTACGAGCGCATCGACCGCGTCCTGCCCGACCGTCCCGCCGTCCCGCCCACGGCCCCCGGGGCGCTGAGGTGACCCTTGCCATAGTCAGATGATCGATATATAACGATGACATGCCCAAGACGATGCAGGAGCCGACGTTCCTGATCCTCACCGCGCTCGCGGACGGCCCGCAGCACGGCTACGGGATCATGGCCGACGTCGAGCAGATCTCCGCCGGGCGCGCCCGGCTGCGCGCAGGCACGCTCTACGCGGCGCTGGACCGGCTGCAGGACGAGGGGCTCATCGCGCCCGACCGCGAGGAGGTCGTGGACGGCCGGCTGCGCCGCTACTACCGGCTCACCGAGGACGGCGCCGCCGCGCTGACCGCCGAGGTCGAGGCGCTCCAGCACCGGACGAAGGTCGCCGCCCGCCGCCTGGCCGCCTTCCCGCGCCCGCGCGGCGGTGCGGCCCCGGCCTTCGGGGGGCTTCGGTGAGCGCGCTCGAACTCCGCTACCGCCGCCTCCTGGCCTGCTACCCGGCCGCTCACCGCGCCGAGCACGGGGAGGAGATGCTGGACGTGCTGCTGTCCGCGGCCCGGCCGGGGCAGACCCGGCCGTCGCTCGCCGACGCGGCCGACCTGCTCCTCGGCGCCGCCCGCATCCGCCTGCGCCGCGCCGCCGGCGACGCCACCGGGTCGCCGTGGCCGGGTGCACTCGCCGTGGCCGGGTTCGTCTCGATGCTCATGCTGCTGGCCGACGGGGCGCGGTTCGCTCTCAACGTCCCGCAGACGGGGATACTGGCCGGCAGGCGGATCGACGACGGCGCCACCCTGTGGGGCATGCTCCCCGTCTACTTCGGCACCGCGCCGTTCTGGCTGGCGTGGACGGTCGTCGCGGCCCTGGCTTGGCGCGGAGCCCGCCGCCACGCCGCCACCGCCGCCTGCACGGTGACCGCCGCGCAGGTCGTCCTCGCGATCTGGGCGGCGAACTTCGAGGAGGCCCCGTACGCGTTCGTGGCGTCCTCCGTGGCGGGTACCCCGCTGCCGCTCGCGCTGCTGGCCACAGCGTCGCTGGTCGCGTCGCCGGGCCCCCGGCACGGCGCCCGCCTGCTCGGTCGCGCCCGGGTCACCGGGGCCGCGGTCACGGCGGGTCTCCTGGTCGCGCTCTCGTCGCAGCCGCTGTTCACCCTCCTCCTCCAAGGCGACCTCGACATACCGAATCTGATGAAGGACCCTGACCGGGCTTACGGCTTCGCGCAGATGTGGGGCCGCCTTCAGTTGGCGGCCGTTCTGGGCATCGCCGTGCTCGCGTGCGCCGCCCTGTCGAGGTCCGCCCAGGGCCGCCGGACCTGCGCGCTCCTGGCCATGGTGGGTCTGCCGCTCCTCATCCGCCTCGGTGTGTTCCATATCGGGGCGTACGGCGACATTCCAGTGCTCACCCACCTTCTGGTGGAGTGCCTGGCAGGTTTCGCCGTGACGATGCTCTGCGTCCGCCTTGTGGAACTCCCGCTCAAGAACAGGGCACCCGGCCGTCCCGGCAAAGCCTGACGGCCTCCGACGCGCGGGGGCTACTCCCCGGCTTCGGCTTCTTCGGGCTCGGCCGGCGGGTCCTCTATCGCGCGGCGGGTCGCCTGGTGCACGCGGACGGCCAGGATCGCGCGGGCGAACCGTCCGGCCAGCTCACCGTCCATCAGCTCCGGGACCTGGTCGACGCCGACCAGGCCGCCGGGCTGGGCGGTGACCGCGCCCACGTCGCCGACCCGCACGCCACGGCCGTCGTCGAGATCGTCCACGGACGGGAGGTCCAGCGCCGCGCGCAAGGTGTCCTGCAACGCCCGCACGGTCGCGGCGTCGCGGTCGATGCGGATCTCGGCGGCGTCCGCGCGCTCCTCGGCCCGGTCGGCCCGCGCCCTCTCGCCGTCGATCCGGGCGTCCGCCGTGTCGGCGAGCTGCTCGGCGCGCTCGGCACGCGCGGCCAGATCCGCGGCCCGCGCCGTCGCGGCGTCGCGTTCCACGCTCAGCCCCGCGACCTCGCCCTGCACGACGCTCAGCTCCGCGCGCAGCCGCCGCTCGCTCTCGGCCGCGGCCTCCAGCTTGGCGCGCGCCTCCGACAGCTCGGCCCGCACGTCCGCCAGCTCGACCCGTGCGTCCGCCAGGTCGCTCTTGGCCGTGGCCAGCGCGATCTGGTCGTTGCTCAGCCGCGCGGCGAGGTCGTCGCGTTCGCGCTCGGCCTCGGTGCGCGCCTGGTGCTCGGTGCTCCACGCCGCCTCCGCGCGCTTGCGGAGCCCCTCGGCGCTCGCGGCCTCGTTGGCGGACGTGGCGCGGGCCTGCTGGTGGGCGCCGGCCTCCTTCCACGCGTTGGCCTCGCTCTCCTGCGCCGCCGTGACGCTGGCCTTGGCGGCGGCGAGCCCCTTGACCAGGTCCTCCTGCGCCTCGACGGCCTCCTGGCGGGCGGCCTCGGCGCGGGCCTCGGCCTCGCTCGCCAGGATGTCCGCCTGGGCGGCCTCCCGCCGCGCGTCCCGCGCCTCGGCGAACGCCTTCTCCGCGCCGGCCAGCACGTCGCGGACCTCGCCGTCCAGCCGCACGCCCAGCACGCCCGCGCTCTCGACGAGCTGCGCGACCAGCCCGGCCAGCCGCTCCACGTCCTGCCCGAACGCGCCCACCGGCGCCGGAACGCTGCTCATGGCGCGCTCCACGGGCTCGTCCGCGGCCGCCGGCGCGCCGCCCGGCAACCGGATCGGCGCGGTCAGCACACCGTCGTCCGGGACCTCTTGATCTTCGCGCACGCGAGCATCCTAGTGAACCACCCTGTTTCGCACCTCCCCCGCGAACAGGTAGTTATCGGATAGCCGAGGAGGCCGCGCTCGTAGGCCGCCGCGACCGCCGACGCGCGGTCCCGGACGCCGAGCTTGCGGTAGAGGTGCAGCGGATGGGTCTTCACGGTGGTCTCGCTGACCAGCAGGCGGCGGGCCGCGGCCGGTGCTTGAATTCGGTCACACGAATGGGGAAGTGGGTGTCCGATGGTGGACGAGGTCATCGCCCGGCTGGAGGCGCTCGCCGCGGTCTCGGGGGGCCAGGTCGAGCTCGCGCCGCCGCTGAGCGGCCAGGAGATCTCCTCGTGGGCGACGAGCGTGCCCGACGACTTTCGCGCGCTCCTCGAACGAACCTCCGGTTTCACGGTCGGAGGCCATCCGCACGTCTTCGACTTCAACCTTCCCGACAACCATGTGCCGGTGGTCAACGAGTACTGGCCGCTGCAGGACGAGTCCGCGAGCTGGATCCTGCACAGCGACGGCTCCGCGACGACCTACTACGTGGACGTCGATCCCGAGAGCGGCGCATGGGGCCGCGTCTTCAGCTTCTGGGAAGAGCCGTACGCCCGCTTGGTCGCCCCGGACTTCCTGACCTGGATCGACAACCTGGTCACGGGAGTGCGCCTCACCCTGGAGGCGGCGCAGCCGGGAACCGACCTGCGCCGCGCGTTCTCCGAATGGCTGTACGGCGCCGACGACTCCCTCTCCCGCCATCCCTTGGACGTCGTCGAGCCCTTGCCCGTCGCCACGGCCCGAACGTCCGGCGACCCGCGGCTGGCGGAGGTCGCCGCCGGCCTCCCCGACGACGCCTTCCTGGCAGACCTGCGGACCGCCGCCTATCCCACCGAGGTCCCGTTCGCCCGCGTCGTCCCCATAGGAGAGGTCGTCACCTACACCCGCTTCCACAACGGAGGCTTCCTGGCCGCGGCCCTCGTCCCCGATCTGTGACCCGTCCCCGCCGGACGTGCGGCCGGACGGTCCGAGCACAAGGATCTTCAAGCCCGCGACCGCCGGTGTCGGCAGGCTGGTCGCACGCGGGGCGCTGAGAAGGCGCCCGGTCGTTCGTTCCCGTCATGTTCGTCAGCAGGGGGTCCCATGTCCGTCCTCAACGCTCTCGGCGCGGTCATCATCGACTGCGCCGATCACACCGCGCTGGCCGAGTTCTACCGGAAGGCCACCGGCTGGGAGGTCGCCTACGGCGACGACGACGTCGTCTACCTCGGCAACGGGTCCGCGCCGCAGCTGGCGCTCCAGCGGATCGAGGGCTACCGGCCCCCCGCGTGGCCCGGTCCCGCCAAGCACGCGCACCTGGACTTCGCCGTCACGGACGTCGAGGTCGCGGTGAAGGAACTGCTCGCTCTCGGCGCGAGCCGCCCGGACACCCAGCCCGGCGAGGGCGAGTGGGCGGTGCTCATCGACCCGGCGGGCCACCCGTTCTGCATCGCCGCCGGCGACTGACCGGACTGGGACGGGTGAGGCTGCCGCGCGGTGCGGTGAGGGCCCGCTCCACGCGCCGGACGGGGGCGTGGCATCCGACCAAAGTCGGGGCGGGCGCTGACGGCGGTCGAAGCCGCCCTCACCTGCTTCGCGGTGGCGCCTCGGCGCGGCCCCCGGATCCTCGGGACGCTGAGCTTCCGGCTGGGGCTGGCGATCAACGAGCTCCCGTTCGTCGGCCTCGCCTGGCTCCTGGCGTCCACCCTGCTCGCGGCCGTCCAGGGAGATCTCGCGTCACCCGCCGCCCGGACCACGCTGGGGGCCGCCGTCCTCACCTCGGCCGGGCTCGCGGTCGTCGCGCGGCGGGGGCTGCTGGCGGGCCCCGTCTTGGAGAACGCCCTGGTCGAGGCATTGGGCAGCGACGCGCCCGGACCGCAGCGCGGTGTTCCGCTCGTCCGCATCGTGCTCAGGCCCTTCTCCGTCCGGCGACGCGACGTCGAGCGGGTGGCCGACGTCGCCTACGGGCCCGCGGGCAAGCGGAACCGGCTGGACGTCTACCGGCACCGCTCGCGTCCCGAGGGCGGCCCGGTGCTGGTCTACTTCCACGGCGGCGGGTTCGTCGGCGGGCGCAAGAACAAGGAGGCGCGCCCGCTGCTCTACCGCCTGGCGAGCCAGGGATGGGTGTGCGTGAGCGCGAACTACCGGCTCCGGCCGGACGCGGACTTCCCCGACCACCTCGTCGACGCCAAGAGGGCCATCGCCTGGGTGAGGGAGCACGGGCACGAGTACGGCGCCGATCCTTCGACGCTGTTCGTGGCGGGCAGTTCCGCGGGCGGGCACCTGGCGTCCATGGCGGCGCTGACGCCGAGCGACCCCGCGTTCCAGCCCGGCTTCGAGGCCGCCGACACCTCCGTGACCGGGGCGATCTCCCTGTACGGATACCACGGGGGCCTCGACGGCGAAGTGGACTCACCATCGTCGCCCGTGTCGCACGTCCGGCCGGACGCTCCCCCGTTCTTCGTCGCGCACGGCACCGCCGACACCCTCGTGCACATCGAGGGCACCCGCCTCTTCGTCGACCGTCTGCGCGGCGTCTCGACGAACCCCGTCGTGTACGCCGAACTGCCGGGCGCCCAGCACTCGTTCGACCTCTTCCGCTCGCTCCGCTTCGAGGCGGTCGTCAACGCCGTCGAAGCCTTCACCACCCAAGCTCGCCGGGCGGTGGCCCCCCGCGAGGGCGCTAGGCGGGCTGAGGGGACGTGCGGTCGGCGGTGACGATGGCGTCGACCAGCCCCGGGAAGACCTCGTCGATCTCGTCGCGCCGGAGGGCGTTCATCCGCGAGGTGCCGACGTAGTACTGCCGGATGAGCCCGGCCTCGCGCAGGATCCGGAAGTGGTGCGTGGCGGTGGAGTTGCTCACCGGCAGGTCGAAGGCCCCGCAACGGATGTCGGCGGAGGCTTCGCAGAGCTTCGTGACGATGCTCCGGCGCACCGGGTCGACAAGGGCTTCGAGGATCTGCTGCAGCGGGATCGTCCCGACGTCGGGGTGTGACGGGATGCGGTCGGCCTCCATGGAACCCATAGTACGACACCCATCAAAGTTTGACAGCGATCGTACTTAGGGGTTCAGTAGACCGACCTGCTACGAGGAAGGGCCTGCGCAATGGCCAAGACGGTGATGTTCCACGAGCTCGGCGGTCCCGAGGTGATGAGGCTTGAGGACGTGGAGGTCGGCGAACCCGGCCCGGGTGAGCTGCGGATCCGCGTGGAGGCGATCGGGCTCAACCGGGCCGAGGTGCTGTTCCGGACCGGCCGCTACATCGAGCCGGTGAAGGCGTTCCCGGCCAGGCTGGGCACCGAGGCGGCGGGCGTGGTGGAGGCGGTCGGCGTGGGCGCCGGCTGGTTTCGGCCAGGGCAGCCGGTCAGCACCGTGCCGGGGTTCTCGCAGAACGAGTACGGGGTCTACGCCGAGCGGGCGATCGTGCCCGCCTCGGCCGTCCTGCCCCGTCCCGAGGGCCTCGGCGCGGTCGAGGGCGCGGCGGTGTGGATGCCGTATCTGACGGCCTATGGCGCGCTGGTCGAGGTCGGCGGCATGCGGCCCGGCGACACGGTCGTGCTGAACGCGGCGTCCAGCAGCGTGGGGCTGGCCGCCATCCATGTCGCCGACCGGATCGGGGCGACCCCGATCGCCCTGACCCGGACCGCCGCCAAGAAGGACGCGCTGCTCAGGGAGGGCGCGGCCGAAGTGATCGTCACCGGGTCGGACGACGTGGCCGGACGGGTGCTCGCGGCGACCACCGGCCGGGGCGCCGAGTTCGTCTTCGACGCCGTCGCGGGCCCCGGCGTGACGGACCTGGCCCGGCTGGTCGCACCCGACGGGACGCTCCTGGTGTACGGGGCGCTGAGCGGTGAACCGACCCCCTATCCGGGCATCGACCTCGGCATGCCGGCACTGAACATGCGCACGTACACGATGCTGGAGACGACCAGGGACCCCGAACGCCTCCGCCGCGCCGCCGCCTTCGTGACCTCCGGCCTGCGCTCAGGCGCGTTCCGCCCCGTCATCGACCGCACCTTCTCCCTGGCCGACATGGCCGACGCCCACCGCCACCTGGAGTCGAACACCCAGATCGGCAAGATCGTCGTGACCGTCCCCCGCTGACGCCGAGCGGAGCCCGCGCCGGCGCCCCGGTGGAGAGCGTGGATCCGGGGGAGCGCTCACCCGCGGGGCGGCGGCGCAACGATCACTCCGCTGAGCTGGAGTGTTTGCGCTGGTTGGCATTGAAGCGCGCCTTCTTCTGGCGATTCCCGCACGTGTTCATGTCACACCATTTGCGGGTGCGGCTTTGGCTGGTGTCGAAGAAGGCGGCCCGGCAGGTCGGCGATGCGCACAAGGCCAGTTTTCCGTCTCGTTCGCCGGCAAGGATGCTGATCGCGTCGGCGGCGATCACGCTGAGGGCGTCCTCCACGCACGAGGCCGAGCTGAGCCGCCATTGCCGCCTGCCCTCGGGCGTCAGGATCGCAGCGGCCCGGCCCTCGGCGCTGCGGTCATTGATGACCTGGACGGCGGATGCGGGGAGAGCGTCCTGGATCGCGGCCGCTGTCGCGGCGAGGTGGATCGACTCCCTCAGTTCCCGGGCGAGGTCGAGCTGGGCAGGGGTGCAGGAGTCCACGGCGAGGCCGTTCACTGCCAGCCAGTCGACGAGTCGGTGCGGCGTGGGGATGCGCTCCAGAGCGTCGCCGTGACGCTCCGTCAGAGTCCCCGTGAAGCTGGTCGCCAGCACGGTACCGAGGCGAAAGTCAGGGAAGCCGGCACGCATGGAACCACCTTAGCCGGTTGCATGCCGTCGTGACGGCATGTTAGAACCGTCTTAGCCGGTTCCTCGATGGCCAGGAGGTCTCATGCCCCGTCCGACCAGCGACGTCCGAGCATTCGAAGCCCGCGCGACTGACGCCGACCTCGACGACCTGCGGGCGCGACTGGCCGCGGCGCGGCTACCGGAGGCCGAGACGGTCCGTCGCGCCGCGCCCGACCCTCGCCGATGGGAACAGGGCGTTCCTCTCGCCGACCTCGTCGATGTCGTGAACTACTGGCGCACCGGGTACAAGTGGCGGCCGTTCGAAGAGCGCCTCAACCGTGTCGGCCAGTACCGCACGACCATTGATGATCTGGGAATTCACTTCCTGCACCGCCGCTCCGCGCGCGCGGACGCCACTCCTCTGATCCTGACGCACGGCTGGCCGGGCAGTATTGCCGAGTTCATCGATGTGGTGGACGAGCTGGCGGATCCGAAAGATGCGGACGCGCCGGCGTTCCACGTCGTGGTCCCGTCGCTGCCAGGCTTCGGTTACAGCGACAAGCCGGCCACCACCGGGTGGGGAACCGAAAAGATCGCGGCCGCATGGGTGGAACTGATGGGAAGGCTCGGCTACAGCAAGTTCGCAGCCCACGGCGGCGACTGGGGAGGCAATATCACCACGGTTCTCGGCGGCAGGTTCCCGGCGCACGTTCTCGGCATCCACACACTGTTCGCGGAGGCGCCGCCCGGGTTGACGACGGACGGGCTGACGGCGGTCGAGCGCAGGTGGACCGAGGAAACCCGCGATTTCTGGCGGCACCGCGCGGCGTACGCGAAGCAGCAGGCAACCCGACCGCAGACCATCGGCTACTCGCTCGTCGACTCACCGGTCGGGCTTCTCGCCTGGATCCTCGACAAGTTCGCCGAGTGGTCGGACACCGAGGACAGCCCGTTCGAGACGATCTCCAGAGACAGGATTCTTGACGACGTCACCCTCTACTGGCTGACGCGAAGCGGCGCATCGGCGGCCCGCATTTACTACGAAAGCCACAACTCGCTCGATCCCGAACTTCGGGTCGACGTCCCGTCGGCGATCAGTATGTATCCCCGCGACATCGAGAAGTGTCCGCGCCCCTGGGCACAGGAGCGGTACCGACAGATCGTCCGGTGGAGGTCGCCCGAAAGCGGGGGACATTTCCCGTCGCTGGAGGTTCCCGAGTACTTCGTCAAGGATCTGCAAGAAGGCCTCGCGGCGGTGCTGGCCGCTCATCGGTGAACGCGCTGGATTGCCACCCCTCGTCGCGTTGGTCTACAGCGTGTAGGTGAGGGTGAGAACCTGGAATTCGCGTTCCATCGCCTGGCCGGAGATGCCGGCCAGGCCTCCGGTTCCGGAGTTGGGGACGATGCTGCCGTGGCTGCTCTGCTCCTCCCCGTCGGCGAGCCCGAAATGCTGGATGACGAAGGTGCCCTGTCGCCCGTCGAGCGTCCCCTCGATCCGCTCGGATGCCACATAGCCGCCGCCGGCACCTCCCTGGGTGGTCAACACCTCCGCGACGCCCGTACCGTCGATCACGCCCTGGTACCGCTTGCGGATCGCGACCCGGGTCATCCTGGGCCCCTCGGAAGGCTCCTCGTACACGCTCTCGTCGAAGTCGGTGATCTCGAACTTGGCCTCGACAGTGCGCTGTTCCTGCTGGTAGGTCATGGTGCCGAAGACTAGTCCGCGCCTCTCGAAGCACCTCCAGCCCCCCGGTGATCCCCGCGTGCCGCCGCGGTCTCAGCGCAGTAGGGACGTACGAAGGAGTCTTATGCTCGCCCTCGCGCGAATCGCCGAGGCCCCCGAAAGTCCTGACCCGCCATCTGGAGTCGCCCGATGGCGCGCGCCTCGTTTTTCGCCCCATGGCCCGCACCGACGCCGAGAGCCTGGCCGGTTTCCTCACGGGGCTGTCCCCTGAGACTCGAAGGTTCAGCACGTTCGACGGCCACGACCTGGCGGCCGCCCGGGAGTTGTGTTCGGCCATCGCGCGCTACGACAAGCTTCGTCTGGTGCTGGAGGAAGAAGCGTCGGGCGGGATCGTAGGGCTGCTGGAGTTCAGTCTCTCGCTGCCGCAGAACGACGTCGCGCGCTACCGCAAGGCCGGAATCCACCTGGACGAGGGGACCGACTGCCGGTTCGGCCCGACCCTGGCCGACGAACACCAGGGCAAGGGGCTGGCGACGCAGGTCTTTCCGCTCATATGCGAGGTCGCCCGGCGACTCGGCAAGCGCAGGATCATCCTGTGGGGCGGCGTCCTGGCGGACAACCCCCGTGCCATCCGCTACTACGAGAAGAACGGCTTCAGGACGGTCGGATCCTTCACCGGGCCCGACGGCCAAAGATCCCTCGACATGATTCTGGACATCATCCCTCGGTAGGCGGCTGCCAACATGGTCGCGGCGGGCATGTCATCGAGACCGCGCTGAGGGCCGATGCGCGCCGCCGTGTCCGCCCCGGCGATGTGCCCCCGGAGTCGGCTGCCACCGCCAGGAAGTGGGAACCGGAAGCGGGCGGCTCGGCAACAACGGGTGTCCCGACCCGAAGCCGAGAGGCCGTGTATGAGCACTGCGAGTGAAGAGGACGCCGATGACGCATCCGTCATCAGGCGCTCCCGGCAGGAGCCCGAGGCGTTCGCCGAGGTGTTCCGGCGATACGCCCCGGACATCAAGCGGTACGTGATCCGCCGGCTGGGCGCCGATGCGGCCGAGGACGTGGTGGCCGAGACGTTCCTGGCCGCGTTCCGGCAGCGCGACCGGTACGACCTGGCTCGTCCGAACGCGCGTCCCTGGTTGTACGGGATCGCCACCAACCTGATGGGCCGGCATGTGCGGGCGGAGGTGCGGCAGCTCCGCGTCCTGGAGCGGATGGGCACCGACCCGGTGATGGAGCCGTTCACGGAGCGAAGTGACGAACGGCTCAGCGCGGGGGCGTCCGCCAGGGCGCTGGCGAGGGCGCTGGCCGCGCTGCCGAGGGGGCACCGCGACGCGCTGCTCCTGGTCGCCTGGGGCGATCTCAGTTACGCGGAGGCCGCGCAGGCGCTGGACGTGCGCGTCGGGACGGTGCGGTCCCGCATCAACCGGGCCAGGCACAGGCTTCGCAGGCACCTCGGTGCGACCGAATCCAATATCTACGTCCGTGAGGAGCCCGTCCATGAATGAGATGACCGAGCTCGACCGGTTCCGCTCGGACGTCCCCGAGCTCGACCTGACCGACGTGCGGGCCGAGGAGCGCCTACTGATGAACGCCATTCAGGAAACGAGCCCGGATCGGGAGCGCGCCGCCGTGCAGCGCACCTCCGACCGCCGCCGGCGGGCCCGGCGGGGATGGGTCGGTCTCGCGGCCGGGTTGACTGCCGCCGCCACGGCCGGGGTCATCGCGGTCAACGCGGGCGGGGAGCCCGGCGCTCCTCAGGTCGTGCACACGATGCCCGTGGCGTCGGTGCAGGTGCTCAAGCGGGCCGCCGACAGCGCGGCCAAGTCCCCGGAGCTGCACCCCCGTCCCGGCCAGTTCCTGGTCTTCGCCTCGCGGACCACGGACACCGTCGAGAGCAACTCCGGCGGTCGCCACGAACGGTACCTGGACCGGCAGGAACGGAAGATCTGGCTGCCCGTGGACGGCGACGCAACACACGGCGTCCTGTGGGCCAAGAAGCTGGAGCCCAAGGCTTACCCGGGATGGCCTGTCCCGTCCCAGGCCCGTCAGGACGTCGGCAACAGTTCGCTGTCCAAGGCCGCCGACTTCGACGACCGTGCCGAGCACCTGCGCAACGACTACGCCTACCTGAGCCGCCTGCCGGTCGATCCGGCGAAGATGTACGAGCACCTGTACATCGGCCTGGGCACCGGCCCCGAAGCCGACGCCACGGCGTGGCAGAACGTCGGAGGCATGCTCACCGAGGCCTACATGCCCCGCGCGCAGAGGGCCGCGCTGTTCCGGGCGGCGGCGGCCATCCACGGCGTCACGACCGTCGGCCGCGCGGTGGACGCGGCGGGCCGGACCGGCGTCGCCGTCACGCTGGCCACGGCCGGCTCTGGTGTCCGCGAGGAGTACATCTTCGACGAGAAGACCTACGAGTTCCTCGGACATCGCAGCGTCGTCACCAAGGCCCGGGAGGCGCAGGCGCCGGTCGGGAGCGTGCTGACCAACTCGGCGCAGCTGAAAATCTCCATCGCCGACCAGCCCCCCGCGGTGAACTGAGCCCGATGCGCAGGTGGGGCCGGTGACCTCGACCGGCCCCACTCCGCCGTGACGGCCGCGTTCCCTGTGGAGGCCGCAGTGGGGGCACTCAGGACCGGTCAGGACGCCGTCGCGATCGAAACGAGCGCCAGCGCCATGGCTCCGGCGCACACGACGCCGGCGACCGCGAAGGCGATCCGGTAGGGATGCCGCTCGGCCCACGACACAAGGCCCGGATACGTCTTGGCGAATTCCTTGGCGTCGACGGGACCCTCGGGCCCGCCGCAGGGCACGCCGAGCGCGTCCACCAACCGGGTGAGATCCTCGCGCGTGTAGAGACCGCCCTGCACCCTGAAGAGCAGGGCGCGTTGCGCGTCGAGTAGGAACAGGCTCTCGCCCGCCCCTCCGCGGGGCGCGATGATGCTCGCGCGCACGACTTCTGCGACGCGCGAGCGTGGCCGGCGCTTCCGGCCGAACAGTCCCTGGACGACCAACTCGTGAGCCGTCAGGGTGATCCGGGCGCTGAGGAGGGCCCCGATCCCCAGGGGGATCAGCACGGCGAACAGGCCGCCCACGATCAGGGCGAAAACGGCCGGGGCGTCGCCGATCAGGATCGCGGCGACGATGCTCACCGTGGCCGCCGCCAGGACGGCCAGAACGATCAGTCCTGCCCGGAAGTCCGGCCGGAGCACGAGATCATCCTGAACGCCGCTCACGCCGACACCGCCCCTTCCCCGACTCCTCAAGAGCTTGCCGTAACGCTGGTGATGCTCCGGCTGTCGTGCTCGGGTTCGGGTGGTGCGTAGCTCACCGGCGTGCCGCGCCAGGTTCATCTGCTCAGGGCGTCGACACGGTCTCTGACGTCGGCGTATGCGTTCTCTGCGTCCTCGACGACCGCCTTCGGGGTTCGGCCTTCGCGGCGCTGGAGGTGGATTTCGGCGATGCGGGCGAGTTCGGGTCGCAGGGCGGTGTCCTCGTCGTCGATGTCCTCGTCGGATGTGTACGCCATGGCGGCCTCGAAAGGGCCGACGCCGGCGGCGAGAAGGTGGAGCAGGTCGCACAGGTCCTTGGCGACCGGGCCGACGTAGCCTTCGCTTCCGAACAGCACGACGGGTTGCTGCTCGATCGGGAGTCCCTCATGGACCCGCCAGAACGCGACCTGCCCGCCGCTGCCGTCCGTCCCGAACACGCGGAACTCCCGGTCGGCGTCGTCGTCGCCGGTCCAGGACGCGACCGCCCCCGACTCGAAGTGGTCGGACGTCTCGAAGTCGAGGCCGTCGAGGCCGGAGGCGTCCTGGTGCACCTTCAGCGCCCGCAGGGCGGTGGGGAAGGACTCATCGGGGTCGAGGGACGGCCAGAACGGGATCTCCCGGGCATCCGGTGCCGCCGCCCGCAGCAGCTCGGGGTCGTTCTCGGCGCGTTCGTTGAGGGTCAGCAGGTACCAGATGAACCGGCCGTCCTCGTGGTACCGCACCTCGAACGTGCTCTCTTCGTCGCGGTGCAGCACGTGGACCACGTTCCCGTACTCCGCGGTCATGCTGTCCAGTGCCCGTGCGCGCGCCTCCGGCTCGGGCAGCGCGACCGTGAGACCGTCCCGCACCGGCGCAGGGTAGGACTCGGTGATGTAGACCTTGGTGACATAGCCGATCACCGGACCGCAGCCGCGCACACGGAGTGAGGGGTAGCGATCGGGAACCCTCACGGTGGCCTTGTAGGCCATCTCCCACCCTTGCTCGGTGACACCCATGCCGTCCCAGCCGTCCCTGTCGGGGAACGTCGGCGGCGGTCGCAGACCGTGGGCCCGGTGCAGGTCGGCCAGCCGAGGATCGTCGGTCCGGCTGCCGAGCAGGTCTTCCAGCAAGGCGAAGGGCGGCGGAGTGATCACACCTGGACGGTAGCGGCACGCGTGTCCGCACGCAGGCCCGGGATCCACGCCGGTGATCGTGATGGCGATGCCCCAGAGGGCGGGACGGGGAGCTTGCGGGGGAGGCCGTCAGTACCGGCGTCTCCTCGTCTCCTGGAGCAGATCACTGATGGCCTGGAGCACGGCGTCCCGGTCAACCTGGCCGACGCCTACCGCCGACTCGGGTCCTTCGACGCGGCCACCGAGCACATCAACGCGGCCAAAGAGCACGCCCCCAACCTCCGTCGGGACGCCTATGGCGCCTTCCTGCGCACCGCCCTTGATGAGGTGGCAGAGGCCATCTCCAGGCGGGACACCACCAAGCGGCCCTCCGCGCCTGGCTCCACCGCATGACACACCGGAACGTGCCCCTCACCGTGGAGGGACGCCGTCGACTGGTCGAGCGTTGCCGGACGAGACCGATTGCGCATGTCGCAGCCGAGATGGGGTGTCCCGGGCGTGCGCTTCGAAGTGGGTCGATCGATATCGGAGCCACGGCGAACTCGGACTGGAAGACCGCTCGTCCACGCCGCCCCACCTGGTGCTACGGGAGTTCGCCCTGCTTGGCAAGGTCGAGCAGGGTGGCGAAGGTGTGAGTCGTGAGGGTGATGTGACCGGCGTCGGGTGCCTTGCTGTCCCTGATGCTGACGGCGTGGGGAAGCCGGGCCACTTCCACGCACTGGACGGAGGTGCCCTGGGTGCTTTTACGCCACACGGGGAGATCTTCCGTCACATCGTCTCCTACTTGTTCCGTCCCGGAGGGCGGTAGGTCAGGGCGGCAGTCTCCCCAGTTTGGCGCGGGTGACGAGGTCGGCGAAGGCGTGGGGGGTGAGGGTGAGGTGACCTGCGCCGGGGGCTTTGCTGTCCCTGATGCCGACCGCCTGAGGGAGTGCGGCCAGTTCGACGCAGTTGCCGTGATCTTCTGACCGAGTGGATTTACGCCAGTGAATCGACACCGTCTCCGACGATCTCGTCTCAGCTCATACGAGACCCGCCGGTCCCCGCCGATGCGGCCGACTCGGTACGGTTTCTTCCGAACCCGTGCGAGTAAGCGGGCAAAAACGAAATCGGGAGAGAACCTATGAAGGCTGGCACCATCCTTCGCGCCATCCTCGTCGCCGCGCTCGTCGGTGGTATCGCCGGCAGTGTGGTCCTCGTGGTCTCCATGGCCGGCGCCATCAGCGCGAGCCATGTCGGAGAGGTCGCCACGCTGGGCGGTGTTGTCGGCGCCTTCTTCGCCATCAGCTCCAGCGCAGTCAGCGCCCTCTTCGGCACGGTCGGCAGGTACGCCATCCTGGGGACCGGCTTCGCGGCTCTCGGCCGGAGCGGCTACCTGCTCGTCTTCGGCCACGGCGGAGCCGTCTACTGCGCCGTCGGCCTGGCCCTGTTCGCAGGTGTCCTCGCCGACTCCATCACCCGCCGCGCCGGCATGGTCCGCGCGGCCGGAACAGCGACCCCTCAGGGGCAGGACCTCAAGTCCTCCGGTGACGCTTCGAAGAAGTAAGGCCGGAGAACCAACCCCCTGCAGGCGGCCGGGACCGTGTTCCCGGCCGCCTGATCTGCTCGAGTCACCCGGGGCCGTCGAACGGCGTCAGGCAAGGACCGATCTGAGCGGGCCCGGCGCCGGCAGCCCAGGGCGGGCCGCACCGGACGCCCGCGAAGAGTTGGCGAGCGGATGGAGCTGGTGCTGAAGGGCTCGGTGGCGGTGCCTCCGCCGCGAAACCGGCCGGGGGAGGGGCGACCTGGCCCCGCACCGGGAACGAGATGGCGTCTCAGGCGACCTTGGTGATCTTGCATTCGATGCCTGCGGATCCGATCGGAGCCTGCGCCGCAGTGGTTCCCTCGAAGGTGTTCGTGCCGCGAACCTCGAAGGTTTGAAGGCCGACCCGCTGGTGGGAGGCCGCATCCATGACCTCGACGGTGACCGTGTAGCTCTTCGCGTCGCCCCTGATCGTGCCACTGATCGTTACCGTGCCCTGTGACCCGGATGTGTTCACCCGGCATTCGACCTGGGTGCTGTAGCTCTTCGGGCCGGGGGACGAGGTGTTCCCTCCCAGCGCGCCGATCGAGTAGAGCGCGGCGAGCAGCCCCAGGAGCCCCGGCACACCCAGGGAAAAGATCAAGAAGGTCTTCCGCCTCGGGCGCGGACGCGAGCCATGGTCATCATCGGCCATGGTCCACTCGTGAGTCGGCATCGCGGTCCGGTCACCCCGATCGATCCTGATAGGCGAAGTTCGCGCAGATCAGCCTATAGGTCAGTGGGCCATGGCTTGATCGTGAGCGCCCAGCACACCGGATCGTCAGCATGGGCAAGGGTCCTCAGGTCAACGCGGCAGAGAGTCTCGCTTGGCGCGGGTGACGAGGTCGGCGAAGGCGTGAGGGGTGAGGGTGAGGTGACCTGCGCCGGGGGCTTTGCTGTCTCGGATGCCGATCGCGTGGGGGAGTGCGGCCAACTCGACGCACTGGCCACCAGTCTCGTCACTGCGAGAGGATTTGCGCCAAGTGATCATTCAATCAACCTCAACATGTGCTTGATCAGCGCCGCTGACTGGTCCTCGGGGAGCGCAAGCGCTCCGATCTTGTCATAGCGTACGCTGAACTCCCGTATTTCGGACTGGCGATCGACCAGTCGTCCCATGCGCCCGGACTCCAGGTACGCGACTTCTGCGTTGCGTGTGCTCATGAGGCTGAGTGAACCACTCACTCCCGGCCATCCTGCTGAGACGGGAAGCACCCGCAGGCTGACGTGGTCGAGCTCCGCCATTCGGAGCAGGTTGGCGAGTTGCTGGGCCATCACTTCTGCGCCCCCAACCTGCCACCACAGGACCGGCTGGGCGAGTATTACCCAGAGGTGAGGCGGGTTGGCCGTGTAAAGGCGCTGCTGCCGCTCCAGGCGTTCTCTGACGGCTCCTTCGACGTCCTCCACCACGCCGCCTCTCTGGAAGAGTGCGCGAGCATAGGACTCACTCTGGAGCAGGCCGAACACGACGTCGGACGTGTAGGCCTTGATGGACGTGGCGTTGCGCTCGTACTGCAAGAAGGCGCCTACGCGGGGGCGGTCGTGGCCGTCCTTGGCGTGTTCGGCGAGGGATGTCAGTAATCCTGCCGTGCCCCATGCCTCGTCCAACGGCACGAGATTCGCCTGGTTGGGGCGTCGGCGGCCTGCCTCCCAGTTTGAAACATGCGACCGAGAGGCGTTCGCCACGTCCCCCACTTGCTGGCACGTCCAACGGTGGTTCAGGCGGAGAAGTCGCAGCTGAACGGCTACGAGGTCCCAGAGTGATGATCCCGGATCGAGTGAGTCGTGACTTTCCATTGCCGACCCTCCTGAAGATCCTTTGTTTTCGGTCCGATTGAAAGTGTGGCCAATTTAACTCGGCGATCGCACTGTTGTCTCGACGACTTGGAGAGAGGGGGGTGGTGGAAATGGTGGTAGAAGCCGTGGGTGTGGGCGAGGTGGACATTTCTTGCCTGGCTGATCGGACGGTGCCGGGGATGGTGCGGACGGTGGTCGGGCTGCGGCTCTCGGAATGGGGGCTGGAGAGGGTGGCCGAGAGCGTTCTGCTGATCGTCGCGGAGCTCGTCACCAATGCCGTGCGGGTCGCGGGGGAGCGGGAGATCAGGATCAGGTGCGTGCGGGAGGCGCGGGGCGTCCTGGTCGCGGTGTGGGACTCGGCTGAGGAGAGGCCGGTGACGCGGCCTGCGATGCGGCCGGGGGATTTCGGGCCGGACGCTCGGGCGCTGGACGACGGGTACGACGACGGGACGGGTGGCTGGGGGCTGCCGCTTGTGCAGGCGTTGGCGTCCGGGTGCGGGGTCGCCGAGGGCGAGACCGGCAAGTGGGTGTGGGCGAGGGTCTCGTGCTGAGGCGATGGCGTAGGCGGAGGTCCGTCCGGTATCTGGATCTGCTCGCGCTCGCGGTCGGGGCGCGTGGGTGGCGGTGCGTGAAGCTGTACGGGCGCGAGTTCCCCACGCCGCTGCTCTGGGTCTATGCCAGTGGGGTCGCTGAGGACGTGGGGATGGTTCTGCGGGTGCGGGTCGTCGGTGGGGCGTGGGTCTACCAGGACGTCCAGCGGGGGAAGGCCCTCTTCCCGTGCGGGGACGCCAAGGCTGCCGGGGAACGAGTCGATCTGGTGCTGAAGGGGCGGATGTTCCCGGCTACGTGGTGAGGCGCTGGCGTAGGCGGCGGATGTTGCGTTGGATCATGGTCTCCTGGAGGGCCACCGCTGCCAGGGCCAGGGCCGCTTCGGCGCCGGCCTGGGCCATCTCCTCGGGGGTCGGCGGAGATGCCGGGTCCGAGGACGGGTCGTAGCGCAGGTCTTCGATGTCGCCGACGATCTGGGCGGGCGTGTGCTGGAGGGCGGCCAGGTCTTCCTCGCTCCACTCCGCCAGACGGGCCTGCCATTCGGGCGGGATGGCGACCTTGCCGCCGCGTTGGCGGCGGGCCTGGAAGCGGGCCGTGACGGCCTGGCGGATCCAGTCGGCGTTCTGGCCGCTCCAGGACGTCTGCTTCATGGCCGCGTTCATCGACGAGAGGACCAGTGTCTCCGGAGCCGTCAGGCCGGTGTGGGCGCGGTCTGTGGGCATGGTGGGCGGTTCGGCGAAGGCGAGGAGGTCGATCGCCTCGGCGAACCGTTGCCACAGGAGGCGCGGGGGCGTGCCGGGAGTGGTGACGACACGGATGCGGGTGATGCCCGCGTCCGACCAGCGCCGGGTCAGGCCGCCGAGGTCGAACGCGCGCCACAGGTGGGCGGACGGGTCCGTCTCGATGTGGTCCCGGCCCTTCTCCCGCTGGGTGGCGAGACCGGAGAGGTAGCGCTCGAAGGTCATCGTGCGGCCGTTGCGGATGTGCTGCTGCCAGAGGGAGGGCAGGGCCGAGCCCAGGGTGCGGGCCGTGACCACGACCTCGACCTCGTCGGCGCCCAGGGCGTCCAGGAGGCGGTGGATCGCGGATTTACGGATGACCGCCAGGGCCTCCGCCGAGAGCAGCACCGTGCCGGGCGTCGACTTCACGTCGTCCAGCAGGGTCTGCCAGGAGGAGGTCTCCTCGGACGCGCGGTCCCGCGACACCCAGGGGAACTCCGTGCCCAGCAGCCCGTAGCTCGCCCATTCGTGGTTCGCGACCGTCCGCTTCCCCCGGGCCCAGTCTGGGCTGACGGGGTAGCGGACGCCCGCGTCGGCGAGTGCTTCGGCGTTCGCCTGCAGCACTTGTTGCAGGAACGTCGTGCCCGACTTCTGCACGCCGATGTGAAGGATGATTCTCGCTGCCACCCGGGCACCCCCCCGCGACCTGTTGGTCACGAAGGGTAGTGGCCGGGACGGGTCAGGCGTGGGACGTGGTGATGGGCTTGCCGAGGGCGCTGCCGCTGGTCCACTTGGAGAAGGAGAGCTGCCAGTAGCCCCAGCCGTTCGTCCACTGGAGGCTGCGCTTGGTGCCGCTGATGGTGACGAGGTCGCCGCGGTAGGACCAGTGGAAGAACCACTGCGCGTCGCTCGCGGGGGAGCGGACGCAGCCGTGGCTGCAGTTGCGGTTACCGAGGCAGGTCGGGTCGTCCATGTTCTGGTGGATGTACTCGCCGCTGTTGGAGATGCGGGTCGCCCACGGGACCTTCTCGTCGTACCAGCCGGGGTCGCCCTTCTTCTTGCCGGGCGGGCGCATCCGCTCCAGGCGGACGTGGTCCATGGTCAGGTGGACGCCGCTGGTGGTGAGCAGGTGGTCGACGCCGTCGCCCTGGACGTCGCCGCCGCTGCCGAGGCTGACGCCCCAGTTGCGGACGACGCGGCCGTTCTTCTTCACGACGGCGCGGTGCGTCCTGGCGTTGATGTTGACGACGTGCGAGTCGCCCACCTTGAAGGTGCGGATCGTGTCGCGGTCGCCGAAGACGTCGTCGCCGATCTTCAGGCCCGCGAAGTGGACCTTGACGGTGACGGTCTGGCGCGCCTTCCACGGGTGCTTCGGGCGGAAGACGACCGAGGGCAGCCCGTTGAAGGACTCGCCCGCGGTCAGCCAGCGCCAGGCGCCCTCGGTGGGCGTGGTGGAGGAGATCTCGATGGCGCGCTCGATGGCGGGCTTGGCCTTCTCCGGGACGGCCTTGTTGAACTGGACGAAGACCGGCATCCCGGTACCGACCGTCTCGTTCTGGCTCGGCACGACGTTGTTGACGCGGGTGGCGGCGGTCGAGCGGGTGGTCCGGAACGCGCTCGTCGCGGTGGTGGACTTGCCCTTGTCGGACGTCGCCGTGGCCGACACCTGGTAACTGCCGCCAGGCTGCAGCGTCCACGTCGAGCGCCACTTGGTCTTGTCGGCGGAGAGGCTGCCGGGGACGTCGGCGCCCTTCAGCTTCACCGACACGTCGCCGAGCCTGCCGCCCGCGGCCGACACCATGACGCCCTGGTCGGGGCGCGCCTTGCCGCTGCCGTTCGCCGGAGTGATCGTCACCTGGGGGGCGCCGTCGTCGCCCTTCGTGGTCGTCCCGCCGCCGCCATCGCCGCCGCCGCTGCTCCCGCCGCACGCGGTCGCCAGGCCCAGGACGAGCGCCACCACCAACGCCTTACCTCGCACCGTTCTCCCTCAACAGCCCGCCGGATCCCGCGCGACGCGGGTCCGGCTACAAGATCGAATACGGAACGGCCTTTTATTCCCGTCCCACTCGGAGGCGGGACGGCAGGTCTCGGCGTCCGACTCACCTATAGACGTCCATGGTCTCGCAGAGGTTCGCATGCGGTGGCCACTTCGCATGATCTTTCTGAGGCCATGTCCGTGGCGACCGCCCTGTCGATCTTCTCTTCAAGACTGCGGCGGCCCCGGTTAAAAGCGGCGATTTGTGCTCTGACCAGGTGCGATTCTGATCCGTGGCCGCTTGCGACGGCCCCGCAAGGTGCTTGTCTGTGAAGGGGACGCGCGATGAGAGCCCAGGGGCTGAGTTTCTCCGTCGACTCCGGCGCGGTCCCTCCGGACCTTCTTTCGGCGGGCGGCCGGCCGGTCGTTCCGCGAAGGACGCGGATGCTGGCCGGGCTGTGCCCGGTGGGCCTCGCCGTACTGGACGGCTGGACGATGGCGGCCGCCGTGTCACTCACCGGAGGCGGCGTCCTGCCGGGTCTCGCCGCCCTGACGGTCGTCGGGCTCAACGGCGCGGCCGGGCTGTACCGGGCGCGCCGCGCTCCGTCCCTGTTCGCCGACGCGCCGCCGCTCCTGCTCCGCACGCTGCTCGTCTGCGGGATCGCGGCGCTGCTGCGGGCGGACGCCCCGGCCTGGCTGTGGACGGCCGCCCTCTGCGGGACGGTGCAGCTCGGCACGCGCGGGTTCGTGAACGCGATGGTGAGGACCTACCGCAGCCGCCGCTCCCGGGCCCGCTCCACGCTGGTCGTCGGGACGGGCGGGACCGCCGCCCACGTGCTCGACGTCCTGCGCGAACGCGGCGATCTCGGGCTCGCGGTGGCGGGGCAGGTGTCCGCGGGGGACCCGGAGGGAACTCCGGGCGCGGCGCCCGTCCTCGGGGAGACCTCCGACCTGCCGTCGCTCGTCGAGGCGCACGGGATCGAGACGCTGGTCGTCGTCGCGGAGGACGTGCCGCCCGACCGCCTGGACGCGGTGCTGCGGCTGTCGTTCGCGCTGCCCTGCGAGACGCTGCTCGTCCAGCCGCCGTCGGACGTCGTCCCGGTCGCGCCGGGGCGGCGCGAGTACCTCGCCGGGCTGCCGTGCGCGCGGGTGGAGTGGCGCCTGCGCGACCCGGCTGCCCGCTGCGCCAAGCGGGTGCTCGACGTCGTCGTGGCGTTCGTGGTCCTGGTGCTCGCGTTTCCGCTGCTCGCGGCGTGCGCGGTCGCGGTCCGGGCCGAGGGCGGCCCGGGGGTGCTGTTCCGGCAGCGGCGGATCGGGCTCGGCGGCGGGGAGTTCGTCCTGCTGAAGTTCCGGACGCTGAAGCCCGCGGACGAGCAGGAGGCCGACACCCGCTGGACCGTCAAGGACGACGAGCGGATGGGCCGTGTCGGCCGCTTCCTGCGCGCCACGTCGCTGGACGAGCTCCCGCAGCTGTGGAACGTCATCCGCGGCGACATGAGCCTCGTGGGGCCGCGCCCGGAACGCCCCCACTTCGTGGAGCAGTTCTCCCGCACCTGCCCCGGCTACGTGGCGCGGCACCGCGTCCCGGCCGGGATGACGGGTTGGGCGCAGATCCACGGGTTCCGGGGCGACACCTCCATCGAGCTCCGGGCGAGGCTCGACAACCACTACATCGACCACTGGTCGTTCACCGGCGACTTGAAGATCCTGCTTCTGACGGCGCGGGCGATGCTCTTCCGGGACCCCGCATGACGGCGCACGCCGCCACCGCTCCCTTCCTGGCGAGGCCGCTGCCGAGGCGCCCGAGCCTGCTGGTCGCGGCGGTCGTGGCGTGCGCCGGGATCCCGCCCGGCGCGCAGGCGTTCGGGCCCGGCACGCAGGTCACGGCCGGGGACGTCGCCAGCGTCGTGCTCGTGCTGGTCGCGGCCGGGATGCTGGTCACGGGAAGAGCGCGCCTGCCCCGCCTGGCCCTGCCGGCGTTCGGGCCGCTGGTCGCGGCGCTCGGGATCAGCACCGTGCACTCGGCCGACATCGGCTCCAGCCTCGCCGGGTTCGTCCGCGACCTCCAGGTCTTCGTGCTGGTGCCGCTCGCCGTCGTGGTCCTCGTCCGGGACCGGCGCGACCTCGCCACCGTCTGCTGGTCGGTGCTCGGCCTCGGCCTCGCGGAGGCGGCGTACGGGATCTGGCAGGCGGTCACCGGGAACGGCGCGTCGATGGGCGGCCGGAACATCCGCGCGGTCGGGACGTTCGGCGCGCTCGACGTGATGGCCATGTCGATCGTCGTCGGATTCGCGTTCCTCGTGCTGATCGCCTTCGCGCTGACGGCGCCCGGGCACGGCGCCGCGGCCGTCCCGTCCGCGCTCGCCGGGATCGCCGTCATGGGCGCCGCGCTGGCGCTCGCGCTCAGCCGCGGGACGTGGATCGCGCTCGGCGCGGCCGCCGTCCTCACCCTGGTGCTGTTCGACCGGTGGACGGCCGTCAAGGTGCTGACCTGCTGCGGCGCGCTGATGTTCGTCCTGCTCGGCGTCGCGGGCGGCGGGTCGCAGGCCGTCGTCGAGCGCGCGAGGTCGACGGTGGGCTCGGTCAGCGACCCGGACCAGTCCGTGGACGACCGCTACAACCTGTGGGCGGCCGCCGTCCGGATCTGGGAGGACCACCCGGTGACCGGCGTCGGGGTGAAGAACTTCCCGGCCTACCGCGACACCTACGCCACGATCGAGCTGTCGTCCGGCAGCGAGACCGACGACCCCGTCAACGGCTACGTGCGGCAGCCGCTCCTGTCGCCGCACAACGAGTACCTGCTGTTCCTGTCCGAGCAGGGCGTGGTGGGCCTCGCCGGGTTCGCCGCGCTGCTCGCCATGATCGTCGCCGGGCTGTGGAGGCGCCGGGACGCCCGCGACCCGTTCTGGCTGGCGAGCGTCGGGCTCCTGGCCTTTCTGCTGATCAACTTCCTGTACGCGGACCTGGGCGGGCCCACGTGCGCGCTCGTCGGCGTCATCCTCGGCCTCACGGCGGCACGCGCGTTCGGGGCGGCCGGCGCTTCCGCGGCCATGGCGTCCCCCGGCGGGAGGACGTCATGACCGAGCGCGGCGAGCGTCTGCGGAAGGAGCGGGCCCCCGGTTCGGTGGGACGGGCCGCGATGGTGTCGGGGGTGCTCATCGCGGCGGGCACCGGGCTCGGGTTCCTGCGCGACCTCGTGATGGCGGACCTGTTCGGCGCCAGCGGCAGCACGGACGCGTTCCTCGTCGCCTGGACGATCCCCGAGACCGTCTCGCCGCTGCTGATCGAGGACGCCATGGCGCTGCTCATGGTCCCCGTCATCACGCGGCTCCTCGCGCGCGGGGACGGCCTGCGCCCCCTCGTCGGCACGGCCCTGCCCCGCATGGTGCTCGGCCTGTCGGTGATCACCGGCGCGCTGGCGTTCGCGGCGCCCGCGGTGGTAGACGCCCTCGCGCCCGGCCTGGCCGAGCAGGGCCCGGCCGTCCAGTGCGTCCGGCTGACCGCGGTCACCGTCGTGACGTTCGGCGTCGCGGGCTTCATGAGCGCGACGCTGCGCGCCCACCACCGGTTCGGGCCGCCCGCCGCGATCTACCTCGCCTACAACGTCGGCATCCTCGCGCTGATCGCGGGCCTGTCCGGCGCCGTCGGCATCACCAGTGCGGCGATCGGTGTCGCCGCCGGAAGCTTCCTGATGGTCGCGGTGCAGCTCCCGGCGTTCGTCCGGTGCCTGCGGGACGCGCCGGCGCCGGCCGGGAGCGTGGACGTGCGGCTCGGTCTGGCGGCCATCGCCCCCATCGTCGTCTACACGGTCACGCGGCAGGCGCAGGTGTTCGTGGAGCGGTTCCTCGGGGCCGGGCTGGCCGCCGGGTCGATCTCGCACCTGAACTACGCGCAGAAGGTCGCGCAGGTGCCGATGGTGCTGTCGCTGCTGATCGTGACGGTGACGTTCCCGAGGCTCGCCCGCGCGTCGGCGGACGGGGACACCGCGCAGGTCGCCCGCCGCATCCGGCAGGACCTCGCCGTCGCCAGCGCGATGGTGCTGGCCGCGACCGCGTTCCTGGTCGCGTGCGCGCCGGCCGTCATCGGGGTGCTGTTCGAGCACGGCGAGTTCACGTCCGCCGACACCGCGAGCACCGCGGCCATCCTGCGCGTGTACGCGCTCGGCCTGTGGGGGCAGATGGCGGTCGGCCTGGCCGCCCGCGCGTTCTTCGCGGGCAGGAAGCCGACCTGGCGCCCGGCGGCCGTGCTCGCCGCGGGCCTGGCCGTCACGGCGGCGATCGGCGGCGCGTTCGCCGCGTCCGCCGGGACGCTCGCGCTGGCCGCCGCGAACGCCGCCGGGATCACCCTCGCCGCCGTCCTGATGCTGGCCGGGCTGCGGCGCGGCGTCGCGCCCGTCCCGCTGCGCCGGGTCGCCGCCGACGTGTCGCGGCTGGTGCTCGCCGCCGCGGGGGCCTGCGCCGCGGGGATGCTCGCCGCCGGGGCCCTGGACGCGCCGGTGCTCCTCCAGCTGGCGGCCGGCGGGCTCGCGGTCGCCGCCGTCTTCGCCGTCCTCGCCGTCCTGGCGGGACCCGACCTCGTCGCTCCAAGGATCGCTTCACGGCCGTTCGGTGGGCGCCACCGGCGCGGCCGCATCGAATCGGGGGACAGCAGTGAGCAAGCCGACAGAACCGACTCATCTGACCGAACCGGCGCAGCTGCCGGGGCCGGCGCAGCTGCCGGGGCCGGCGCGGACGGCGGAGGGCATCCGGCACGCGCCGCCGGTACTGATGTACCACTCGGTCGACCACTTCGATGAGGACCCGCACCTGGTGACGGTGTCGCCGGCGCGTTTCGGGCGGCAGATGGCGTGGATGCGGGCGCGCGGCCTGCGCGGCGTCGGCACGCGCGAGCTGCTGGAGGCGCACGCCGCCGGACGGGCCCGCGGCCTGGTCGGCCTCACCTTCGACGACGGGTACGCCGACTTCGCGACCCGGGCCGTCCCGGCGCTGGTGCGGTACGGGTTCGGCGCGACGGTGTTCGTCGTGTCCGGGCGGATCGGCACCTACAACGCGTGGGACGACGGACCGCGCAAGCCGCTCATGACGGCCGAGCAGATCCGCGCCGTCGCGGGCGTCGGCATGGAGGTCGCCTCGCACGGACGCCACCACGTCTCGCTCCCCGAGACGGACGACACCGAGCTGCGCGAGGAGCTGGAGGAGAGCCGCGCCGTTCTGGAGGACCTCGTCGAGGGCCCCGTCACCGGCTTCGCCTACCCCTACGGGCACGCCACCGCCCGCGAGGTCGAGGCCGTGCGCGCCGCCGGATACGACTACGCGTGCGACATCCGCCCCGAGGAGCCGGGACGGCACGCGCTGCCGCGCACCTATGTCGGCGACCGGGACGGCCCGCTGCGGCTGCGCGTCAAGCTCGTCCGGCACGAGCTGCGCCGGAGGAGCCGCGTGTGACCCGGGTCCTGCACGTCATCACCGGACTGGAGCACGGCGGCGCCGAACGCCAGCTCGCGTTGCTGCTGCGTCACCTGCCCGTTTCCTGCGAGGTCGCGACCCTCACCCGGGCCGGCGCCGTCGGCGCGGAGATCCGCCGCTCCGGCGTGCCCGTCCACGAGATCGGGATGCGCGGCAACCGGGACCTCGGGGCGCTGCCCCGGCTGGCCCGGCTGATCCGCCGGGGGCGGTACGACGTCGTCCACACCCATCTCTACCGGGCGTGCGTGTACGGCCGGATCGCCGCGCGCATGGCCGGGGCGCCCCGCGTCATCGCCACCGAGCACTCGCTCGGCGACGGCCACATCGAGGGCCGGGCCACGACGCGCGGCGTCCGGGCCCTGTACCGGGCGACCGAGCGGCTCGGATCCGCCACCGTCGCGGTGTCGCCCGCCGTCGCCGCCCGGCTCCGCGCCTGGGGCGTGCGCCCCGGCCGGATCGTCGTGATCCCGAACGGCGTCGACGCCGCCGCCTTCGCGTTCGACCCGGCGCGCCGGGCCGCGACGCGCCGCCGCCTCGGGATCGGCCGGGACGAGCCCGTCGTCGGCGGCGTCGGGCGGCTCGTCCCGACCAAGCGGTTCGACCTGCTGGTCGAGGCGATCGCGCGGCTGGACGGCGTCCGGCTGCTGCTCGTCGGCGCGGGTCCGGCGCGGGACGCGCTCGCCCGGCTGGCGCACGAGCGCGGCGTCTCCGGCCGCGTGGTCTTCGCCGGGGCGTCGTCGGACGTCGCGGGCGCGCTCGCCGCCATGGACGTGCTCGCCGCGCCGTCCGTCCAGGAGACGTTCGGGCTCGGCGTCCTGGAGGGGCTGGCCGCCGGGCTGCCCGTCCGCTACACCGCCTGCCCCGCCCTCGACTGCCTGCCGCCGGGCGACGCCCCGGACGCGCGCCGCCTGCCCTCCGACGCCGGGGTTTGGAGCACCGAACTCGGGCGCGTCCTGCGCCGGCCCCGGGACCGGACGCGGGTGCCGCCCGCCGTCGCCCGCTACGCCGTCGCCGAGCGGGCCGCCGAGCTCGCCCGGCTCTACCGCCCCGGTCCGTTCGCGGGCGGGGCCGAACCGATACGAGAAAGGGCTCATGATGCAGCGACGTGACGCCAGGAGGAGGCCGCAGAGACCGCCGGGATCGGTGCGTCGGGCCGGCCGGGTCGGCCCGGCCGCCCGGCGCCTGCGCGGGTGGGTCACCGCGACGGTCCGGCGCTTCGGCCTGCCCATCGCGTTCGTGCTCGCCGGGTTCCTCGGCGGGCTCGGCTACGCGGTGTTCGCGCCCACCACCTACACCGCGACGGCGTTCGTCCTGGTCGTGGAGGCCAGGCAGGGCCAGTCCGGCCCGGCGGCGGTCAGCTTCGCGCAGGCGTTCGGGCGGCTCGCGCCGCTCCCGGAGACCCTCGCCTACTCCTCGCTCCCGCTGCCGGACGGGGAGAACGGCTCCACCCGCGAGCACATCCAGGCGTCCACCTCGCCGGACACCCCGCTGATCAAGCTCGCGGGGAGCGGCCGGACGGCCGGCGACGCCGCCGCGTTCGCCAACGCCGCCGCCGACGCGCTCGTCCGGTACGGGACGTCCCACCGCTCCGACACCGGCGTCCGCGTCGCGCTGATGACGCTCGCCGAGCCGCCCGCCGCGCCGTCGTCGCCGAACCTGCCGCTCGGCGTCGCCGTCGGCACCGCGTCGGGGATCCTGCTCGCCGGGCTCGCCGCCGCCGTCATGAGCGGACGGCGCGAGCGGGCGGGCCGGCGGGAGAGGGGCCGCGTCCCCTCGGCGGGGGGCACGGCCGCCATCCCCGGTCCCGTCCCCACCGGACGGGTGGAGGTGGGCTCATGACCGTGACCGCGCCCTCACCACTGGCCGCCTCGCCGAGCGGCCACACCGAATGGTCTGCGGAGGTGCACCGGGACGAGCAGGCCCTCATCGCCCTGGCCGACGACCTGCGCGACCTCTACGACCGCAGCCCGGCCGCGACGCCCTTCCAGGCGTACGAGTGGATCAAGGCGTGGTGGGGCTGGTACGGGGCGCGCGGGCGGCTCCGCCTCGCCACCGTCCGGTGCCGCGGCCGGCTCGTCGCGGCGGCGCCGCTGGCGGCGGGCGTCCGGCACGGGTTCCCGGTGCTCGTCCCGATCGCCGCGGACCAGAGCGACTTCACCGACGTCCTCCTCGACCCGGACTACGCGGGCGGAGCCGTCCGGCACCTCGCCAGGGCCCTGCTGGACGAGCGCGGATGGTGCGCGCTCGACCTGCGGGAGGTCCGTCCCGGCTCGGCGGCGCACCTGGTGGCGGCGCAGTGGCCGCGCCGCGCGTGGCGGACGCCGTCCTCGGTGTGCCTCGAACTGCCCGCCGGCGGGGGCGCCGGTTTCGACACGGGCATCGACGCCGTCCTGGACCGGCTCCCGGGCCGCACCGCCGGGAAGATGCGCGCCAAGCTCCGCAAGATCGACGTGCGCGGCATCACGGCGGAGAGCGTTCCCGCGGACCGCGTCCCGGACGCCGTGCACGCGCTTCTCGACCTGCACGTCCGGCAGTGGCGGGGCCGCCCGATCAATCCCGAGCACACCCGCGGGCGGTTCCGCCGCCACCTCGCCGAGGCGGCGGCCGGGATGGTCCGCGACGGGCGCGCCGCCGTCCTGCAGTACCGGTGGGACGACCGGCTTGTCGCCAGCGACCTCGTCCTGATCGGGCACCGCCACGTCGGCGCCTACCTGTACGGCGCGCTTCCGGACCTGCGGTCCTGCGTGGACGTCTCGCTGATGATGCTGCGCGAGGACCTCGCCCTCGCCCGCGACCTGCAGCGCCAGGGCGTCAGCCTCCTGCGGGGGGACGAGCCGTACAAGCTGAAGTGGCGGCCGACGCCCGTCCGGAACGAGCGGATCATCCTCGGGCGGACCGCCTCGGCCGCCGCCTACGCCGGGCTCGCCCGGACCCGCGCGTACCTGGCGGAGCGGCGGCGCGGGGGACCGGGAGCGCACGCCGGCCTGTCCGGGAGCGCGTCCCCGCTGCTCCATGACTGACCCGCGGGACGACACCGCGCTGCGGATCCTGCACGTGAGCCAGCCGAACGCGGGCGGGGTCGCCGTCTACGTCGGGCAGGCGGCCGGCGACCAGCGCCGGCGCGGCTGGGAGGTGGCCGTCGCCTGCCCGCCGGGCGGCGACCTGCCCGAACGGTGCATGGCGGCGGGGGTGCCCTGGCTCAACTGGGACGCCGGGCGCGCCCCCGGCCCCCGCACCCTGCTGGAGGCGCTGAGCCTCCGCCGCCTGGTGAAGGGCTTCGCCCCGGACGTCGTGCACCTGCACTCCTCGAAGGCGGGCCTGGCCGGGCGGCTGCTGCGCCGCCCGCTCGGCACGCCCACGATCTTCCAGCCGCACGGCTGGTCGTGGCTCGCCGCCACCGGCCGGCTGGACACCCTCAGCCGCCTGTGGGAGCGCGCCGGAGCCCGGTGGAGCGACGCCCTGGTCTGCGTCGGGATCGGCGAGCTGCGCGAGGGCATGCGCGCGGGCGTGCGCGGGCCGTACCGGCTCGTCCGCAACGGCGTCGACCGGCGCCGGTTCACGCCCGCCGACGCCGACGCGCGCCTCGCCGCCCGGACCCGGCTCGGCCTGGAGGCGGCCGCGCCGCTCGCGGTGTGCGTCGGACGGCTGACCCGGCAGAAGGGTCAGGACGTCCTGGTCGCGGCGTGGCCGGGCGTCACCGCGCGCTGCCCCTCCGCCCAGCTCGCCATCGTCGGCGACGGCGAGGACCTGGACCGGCTGCGCCGCGAGCGGGTGGCCGGGGTCCGGTTCGTCCCGGCGGTGGAGGACCCGCGGGACTGGCTCTCGGCGTCCAACCTCGTCGTGCTGCCGTCCCGGTGGGAGGGCCTGCCACTGACCGCGCTGGAGGCGCTGGCCACCGGGCGCCCCCTCGTCGGGACGGACATCCCGGGCATCACCGAGGTCGTCCGTCCGGGCCTGGGCGCGCTGGTGCCCATGGAGGACCCCGCGGCGCTCGCCGAGGAGATGGCCGGGCGGCTGCTGTTCCCCGGCATCGCCGAGCGGGAGGGGCGCGCGGCGGCCGCCGCGTCCGCCGCCTACGACATCGGCCGGACGGTGGCGCTCCTCGCGGCCGTCACCCGCGACGTCGCCGGGTTCGGGGAGACCCCCGCGGAGGCCCTGGTGGACGCGCGGGCGGTGGCGGGCGGCCCCGTCCACGGCGGCCTCGGTGGCGTCACCGGCTTGGCGGGCGGCCTGGAGGGCGGCCCGATCGACGAGGTGACGGACGGCGCCGCGGGTGAGGGCGCCGCCGGCGGGGTCGGCATGGGTGGGGTCGGTGCGGGTGCGGTCGGTGCGGAGGGCACCGGATCGGCCGATCCCGGGGCGGCCGGGGCCGCCGGGGCGGAGGCGGCCGGAGCGGAGGCGGCCGGTGTCGGGGTGAAGGGGCCCTTGCCCGGCGGTGGCGGGGCGGTCACGCCGCCGAACAGCTCCCGGTAGGCGGCAGAGGAGCGCGGGTTGCCGCCGCCGCACGACCAGACCCCGTGCGGGCAGTAGTCGGTGATCGTCTGGTAGAGGACGTCGTGCGACATGATCCAGTCGTGCATCCCCCGCACATAGGCGGGATTGTCGGAATTGCGAAACAAGCCCCATTCGGGAAACGAGAGGGGCTTGCCGTGCGCGGTCGCGAACTCCGCCTGCTCGCGCAGACCGTACGGCTCGTGGACGAAATCCTGGAACGACTTTCCCTCGGGTTGGTCATAACTGTCGGAACCGATGATGTCGACGACGTCGTCACCCGGATAGCAGTCCGTCCACGGGATCGCGTCCGGTCCCCGGTTCGGCGCGAAATCGAACCGGAAACGCGCGCCCCGCACCGCGCGCATGGTGCCGACGATCCTGCGCCAATACGCCTTCCACGAGGACGGATCCGGGGCGCACCGCCCGGCGTAGACCTCCCCGTTCATCTCCCAGCCGAGGACGATGACCGTGTCGCGCGCGCCCAGGGAGACCAGCCGCCCGGCGAGCGTCCGGTAGTGGCGGTCGAACGTGCCGCGCGCGCCGGCGCGCAGCAGCGAGGCCAGCACCGGCGTGGGGAGCCCCGCCTCGTTCGGCGCCATCATCGGGACGTTGACCACGAGCATGCGGCGCTGGTCGGCGGCCTTCCAGTGCGCCCACGCGGCCAGCATCTCCCGGGGGCCCTCGATTCCCGGCCAGTCGTCACCCGGCAGGTAGGTGCGCCCGACCGTCACGGTCGAGCCCAGCCAGCGCTCGAAGCGGGCCACCCGGGCCACGCCCTCCGGGCCCGACCCCAGAAACGCCCCCAACGGCACATGTGCCGTCCATCGGTGAATTGCCCGGGGCTGCTGCCACGTCACCAGAGCCGACGCCATGAGCGCGAACAGCACCACAGATGCAGCCAGAATAGGAGGGAGTGGACACCAGAACGGCGACCTTTTCCGCCGGGGTCCGGACGGTCGTCCTGCCGAATGGATATCCGCAGCTCGCATGCGTATCGTATGCCCTTAGAAGCCCACCGCGAAAAAGCCGGGCGGGCGGAAAATGTGAAAATTTACCGTGAGGAAGGGATGCCGTGCGCCGCGATACGAGGGAATGGGTCTGAACGAATGTTCTTCGACAGCCGGCCGCGGGCCACCCGGTCCCGCAACGTGCGCCTCGACCCGGGCCTTCCCGTCCTGCTGCTGCGCACCGACCGCAACCTCTTCCACCACGGCACCCTGGCGGTGATCCGCAGCCTCGGCCGCGCCGGGGTCCCCGTGCACGCGATCCTCGAAGGGCGCGACAACCCCTCGTCCCGCTCCCGCTACCTGTACCGGGGGCACCCCTGGGGCCCGCCCGCCGAACGGGCGGACGAGCTGCTGCTCCACCTGCGGACCATCGCCGAGCGCATCGGCCGACCCGCGCTCCTCGTCCCGATGGACGACGCGGGAGCGATCTTCGTCGCCGAGCACGCGGACGGTCTCCAACCCCACTTCGTCTTCCCCCGCCAGGACCCCGGCGTCCCCCGCGGCGTCGCCGACAAGGCCCGGCTGCTGGAGGCGTGCCACCGGCACGGCGTCCCGTGCCCGCCGAGCCTGACGCCGGAGTCGGCCGCCGACGTCGACGAGGCCGCCGCCGCGCTCGGGCTGCCGCTGATCGCGAAATGGGCGCGGCCGTGGCGGCTGCGCCCCGGGCTGCGCAGCACCACGCTGGTGCCCACGCTCGGCGAACTGCACCGGCTGTTCGCCGCCACGCGCGACCGTCACCCGGACGGCGGCGCGGGCCCGCTCATCCTGCAGCGGCGCATCCCGCCCGCGGGCGGCGACTGGTTCTTCCAGGGCTACTTCGACGACAACGGCGACTGCCTGTTCGGCGGAACCGGCCGCAAGCACCTCGCGCACCCGCCGCAGGCCGGGCACACGGTCGCGGGGGAGTGGGTCGCCAACCCCGACCTCGAACGCCTCGCGGTCCGCATCGTCGACCTGCTCGGTTGCCGCGGGCTCGTCGACCTCGACTTCCGGTTCGACGCGGCCGGCGGCGTCCACCACCTGCTGGACTTCAACCCCCGCATCGGGGCGCAGTTCCGGCTGTTCACCGACCGGGACGGCCTCGACCTCGCGCGCGTCCTGCACCTGCACCAGTCGGGCCGGCCCGTCCCGGACGCGCGCCCCGCGCCCGGCCGCAACCTGCTCGTGGAGAACCACTACCTCGCGCGGTCGGCCCGGCGCCCGCGCCACGGAACGCCTTCGCGTCCCGCATCGCCGCGGCTTCCGCGGCTGCGCCCGCTGCGGGAGACCCTCCGCCCGCTGCGGGCGGCCGACGAGTTCGCCTGGTACGCGGGCGACGACCTGCCGCCCTTCCTAGCCATGGGGCGGCGCAGCGCGCTCCGCGCCGTGGAGCGGCTCCGCACCAGGTAACACCACGCACACACGGGGGGAATCGAACATGAGCGACTCGGCCAGCGACGTCGTCATCGCCGGCGCCGGGCCCTACGGCCTGTCGACCGCGGCCTACCTGCAGAACCTCGGGCTCGACGTCCGGGTCATCGGCGAGCCGATGCGGTTCTGGGACGCGAACATGCCGCTCGGCATGTTCCTCAAGTCCGAGCCGTTCGCATCCAATCTCGGGGCGCCGCAGGCGGGCCTGCGGTTCACCGACCGCCACCCCGGCTGGCGGGTCGGGCAGCCGATCCCGCTGGAGACGTTCGTGGAGTACGGGCGCTGGTTCGCCGCGGAGGCCGTCCCTGGCACCGAGGACGCGCAGGTCGTGAACGTCGAGCAGGGCGTCGCGGGCGGCTACCTCGTCACGCTGTCGTCGGGCGAGGCGATCGCGGCGCGCGCGGTCGTCGTCGCGGTCGGCGTCGGGCCGTTCGCGCACATCCCGGAGCAGCTGGCGGGCATGCCGTCCTGGCTCGTCTCGCACAGCAGCGCCCACAGCGACCTCGGCCTGTTCGCGGGCAAGGAGGTCGCGGTCGTCGGCGCCGGGCAGTCCGCGCTGGAGACGGCGGTGCTGCTGGCCGACGCCGGGGCGCGGCCGCACCTGATCGCCCGGCGGCGCGTCCTGGACTGGAACACCGTCCCCGAGGAGCACCGGTCGCCGCGCACCTTGCTGCGGCAGGGCCCGAGGTCCGGGCTCGGCACCGGGTACCGGACATGGCTGTGGGCGGAGCGGCCCGGGCTCGTCCGGTACCTGCCGGAGCGGACCCGGCGGCGGATCGTCCGCGAGACGCTCCCGCCGGCGGGCGCGTGGTGGCTGCGCGACCGGCTGGACGAGCGGATCCGCGTCTCGACGGGCCGCCTGCCCGCCAAGGCCGTCGAGCAGGACGACGGCGTCGCCCTCACCACCACCGACCACGAGGGGCGCCGCCTCGTCACGGAGGTCGAGCACGTCATCGCCGCCACCGGGTACGTCCCCGACGTCGAGCGGCTCAGCCTGCTCGCGCCCGAACTGCGCGACCGCATCGCCACCCGGCTCGGCGCGCCCGTGCTCAGCCGCGACTTCGAGGCGTCCACGCCAGGCCTCTACTTCGCCGGCCTCGCCGCCGCCCCCACCTTCGGGCCGGTCATGCGGTTCGTGCACGGCGCCGACTTCGCCGCGCGGCGGATCGCGCACCACATCGTCCGGCGGACGCCGCGCGTGCGGGTGCCGGCCGGCCGGCCGTCGGGCTTTCTGGAGCCGGGAACCTCGTCCCAGCGGTGAAAAATCCTCCTCCGGGCCGGCGGTGCGCCTCAGGGCGCCCGCCGGCTTCCGGTTCTCCGGAACCGGCCGGTCGTCACACCCAGGGCGGCCGCGCCCGGCGGCGCGCGCGCTCGGCCCTGGCGACGGCCACGGACCACTGCAGGCGCGAGTAGAGCGTCCACGCGCCGCACCGGCCGCGCGCGGGCGTCGCCTCCTGAGCGGTGGAAACGGTGGAGAGCATGATCAGGTCGGCGTCGGCGCGGGTGACGAACCGGCGGGCCTCGCGCCGGGGGCGATGGGTACGCGCGGGCAGCAGGCGCCCCATCGCGGACGAGGGATCGATCATCGCAGGCTCCTCGCTGGACGGCCAGGAGTGACCGCCTGTTCACCGAATGTAGCGCACCGATACCGTCCGCCATGCTTCTCCCGGACGCCAGGCATACGGGCGGCGCCTGCCGGTCCCGCAAGGGCACCGAGGCCCCGAAGAAAGCGTGTGCGTATCGACAAAATGCAAGAGCCTGGCAAAAAGGGCGATGGGTGCCGGGAAACCGGCCGCGATAAAAGCCAGATTAATGCCACGGTAAATGATGGGAAGACACGCCGGGAGACCGGCCAATGGCTCCTTGATCGGTTCCGTCGCGGTGCTACGTTCTTGCCGACCGGAACGACCGGGACCAGAAAGCGGCCTGAAGACGGCCGCGACGACGAGGGGAAGCGGCTGTGCACACCGAACCGATCCAGCGCGGGGCCGAGCGCCCGCAGGGTCGGCCGCGGCACGCCCTCCCCTCCGCTCTGGTGCGCATGGTCGCGATCGCGGGCCTCGTGTTCGCGGGATGGCTCACGCTCTCCGCGCTGACCCACTCCGCCTTCGCCGCCGAGCGGGCCGCACACCCCGCCGCCGGCCCGGACGCCGCGCAGGACGACCACGGCCTGATCGGCCAGGCCCCGCGCGTCGCCAACCTGGACGCCGCGGCCGCACTCGATCACCTCACCGCCGACCACACCCGCCGGTCCCGTCACGACGGGCAGGTCCGTCACGACGGCCGGGTTCGCCATGAGGGGCTGGTCCGTCACGACGGCCGGGTTCGTCACGACGGGCGGGTTCGCCATCACGGGCACGTTCGCCATCACGGGCAGGGGCGGCGCTTCGAGTCTCCGGTCGGCGTCTCGGGAGCTCTTCCCGATGCCGTCCCGGGCTCTGTTCCAAGCGCGGTCCCCGGTTCTGTTCCCGGCGCCGTCTCCGGCGGCGTGGGGGAGATCGGCGACCATCCCGTCCGCTACCTTCGGGCGCGGCAGCAGGATGTGCTCGATGGCAAGGACCGGGCCGTCCGTCAGGTGCGGGACGTGGCCGACGAGGCCGGTGTCCCGCACGTGGGGGTGCCCGACCTCCTTCAGGGGCGTCCCGTCATCGGAGGGCTCGTCCACCGGGTGACGGACCAGCGGCCGCTGCTGCCGGAGGGCGCGATGCCCGACGCCCGGCAGGGGCCGAAGGCACGGCGCGGCGTCGACCAGGTACCGGCCGAGGCGGCGCCCGTCGCCAAGGCGCACACCAGGTCCGCCGCCGTGCCGTTCACGGTGGCCGCGGCCGGACCGGCGCACGAGAGCGCCGAGCCTTGCACGGGCTGCCGCGGCGACCACCGCGCTCCCTCACCCGGGCCCGCGCTCCCGTCCGGTCAGGACGGCCCGCGCGGCGGCGGCTCGGGGGGCGGGCATCCGTTCGCCCCGATCGCCGATCTGCTGAACCGCCCCTACGCGGCGGCGCCGTCCGCCGCGGACCCGGGCACCTTCCGCCGTACGGCGCTGCGCGACGTGGCCGCGCCCGGCGGACCCTCCGTCGTCCCCGACTAGGAACCCCCGCCCGGCCGTGAACGGCCGGTTCACGGCGGCCGCGTGCGCGACGCACGCCGCCCGCCCTCACCTCGATCTTTCCCGGAAGGCAATGGCCGCGCCTGGCCGCTGCCAGTCCTGCGCCCACCCGGATGGTGCCGCGCAGCGATCACCACCGATCACCACCGATTCGCAAAGAACCGACAGGAGCACTACACATCATGCGTATCTGGTCCAGGAACACCGGCCGCGCCGCTCTGGTGGCCGCGAGCGCCCTCGCCGTCGGAACCGCCTTCGCCACCGCGGTCCCGGCCAACGCCGCCGAGTCCGCGTTCGGCGGCGGTCACGGCGGCGGCCGCGGCGTCGACATGACGAGCGCCGGCAACTTCGGGCTGCTGAACGGCACCCAGGTGTTCGCGCCGATCAGCATCCCCGTCAACGTCTGCGGCAACGCCGTCGCGGTCGCCGGGCTCTCGCGGGCCCAGTGCAAGGGCGGCGCGTCCGTCAAGGAGAGCGGCTACCGGCACGCCGGAGGCTCGGCCTACCGGACGGCCGGCGACTGGGACGGCGGCGGCTGGGGCGGCGACCACGGCGGCCGCGGCGTCGACATGACGAGCGCCGGCAACTTCGGGCTGCTGAACGGCACCCAGGTGTTCGCGCCGATCAGCATCCCCGTCGACGTCTGCGGCAACGCCGTCGGCGTGCTCGGCGCCGCGCAGGCCGCGTGCAAGGGCGGCGCGTCCGTCAAGCGGACCGGCGACCCCAAGGTGAAGATGACGAGCAAGGGCAACTTCGGCGCCGCGAACGGCACCCAGGCCTACATCCCGATCAAGGCCCCGATCAACGCGTGCGGCAACGCCGTCTCGCTGCTCGGCCTCGCGGAGGCGCAGTGCAAGGGCGGGGCGACCGTCGAGGAAGGGCACGGGCACAAGGAGCTGCCGCCCACCCTGCGGACGCCGAAGAAGAAGCCCTACAAGCCGTCCAAGCACCGTCCGGCCGCCAAGCACAAGAAGCTGCCCTCGACGATGCGCTCGGAAGGCTCCCGCATCGCGAACACCGCGCCGAAAACCGCCCCGAACTACCGCCGCGCGGACGCCCTGCCGGCCGTCAAGGGGTTCGTGGACGGGCTCAGGAGGACCGTGAAGGTGCCCGGAGTCGACGTCAAGCCCGGTCAGATCGGCCCGAAGGTGCCCGCGGGCAAGGACGCGCCCGTCAACCTCGGCACTCCGATCCTGCACTGAGCAAGCGTCGGCCTGGATGACGATCCGCGGCCGACGAACGACGGAGAAGGGGCGGCAGACGTGCCGCCCCTTCCCATGTCACCGGTGTCAGCAGAGCCCCGATCGATGGAGGGGAACCATGCTCGACCGAAAGTCCCTGTTCGCGGCGGCTCTCGCCGCGTGCTGTGCCGTGCCCGTCACCGGCGTCGTGACCGGGGCGCACGCCGCTCCGGCGGTGGCCACCGCTCCGGCGGCGGTCACCGCGTCCCGGCCGCGGGCCGGCGCGCTGATCGCGCAAATCCGGATCAAGCGGATGGGCCTGAAGATGGGCGTCAGGCAGGGTGTCAGCGAGGCGGTGCTGCGGCGCGGCGCCGGGCACTACCCGGGGACGGCGCTCCCCGGGCACGAGGGCAACGCCGTCCTGCTCGGCCACCGGACGACCTGGCGCGCCCCGTTCTACCAGCTCGACAGGATGCGGCGCGGCGACCGGATCGTCCTGCGGGTGGGCCGCAGATCCTACGTGTACCGGGTGCGGACCAAGCGCGTGATCGACCCCCGGGACCGGCGGGCCCTGGAGCCGGTGCCGTTCAGGCGGGCCAGCGCGCCCCACGGCAGGTACCTCACGCTCGTCACCTGCACGCCCAAGGGTTCGGACCGGCACCGCCTCGTCGTGGTCGGCAAGATCGACCCCAAGCGCTGAGCCGAGCCCGGCCCGCTCCGTGTTCGGCTTGCTCCGTGTTCGACTTGCTCCGTGTTCGACCTGCCCTGTGCCTGAACTTGCACCGGGTCTGATTCCGCTCCGCGGCGGGACGCTGGGACGGCGCGTGCGGCTCGCGCCGCTCAGCGTCCGCCGTAGAGAGCGATCAGTCCGTCGTAGTCGCCCTTGCCGAGCGTGGCGGGGCCGTTGTCGCAGGACGCGAGGGACGGCGTCATCGTGAGCATGCGGTGCTCGGCGCCCTCGACGTGGGAGAGGCCGAAGACATGGCCCGCCTCGTGCGCCGCGACCGCCTCGGCGGAGTAGCTCCCGGACGGGCACGTCCCGCCGGTCCACCACCGCTTGCCCCGCGCCTGCACCGCCATGTCCGTCTCGACCGTCGTCGCGCCGGAGAACCACGAGCAGGTCGCCGCGAGGACCGGGGTCTCCGCGCTCGGCATGGCCAGCCAGCCGAACGTGTTGGCCCGGTCCCGGGTCCCGCAGGCGGCCGCGCCCGTCACGTTCGGGGGCCGGCTGCTCTGGCCCGCGTAGCGCCCGGTCACGTCCGGCGGGGGCGTGAAGCGTCCCGCGCCCGTGCAGTCGGTGCGGGCCTCGGCCATGGTGGCGATGCCCCTGGCGATGGGATCCCTCGGCAGGCCGGCCGTCCCGGCGTAGTAGCTCCACTGGACGGCGGTGCCCTTCGGCCACCTGCTGGGCTGGGGACGGTACGCGCCGTCCTGGCACGCGTCCGCCGGCGCCCGGAACTGGCGCGGCCTGCCCTGCGGCACCCGGTCGCCGGACGTGCCGATGCTGATCTCGCCCGCCCGGGAGTCCACCCGGATGCGCAGCTCGGCGGCGCCGTCGGTGCGCAGCGCGTACGCGATCAGGCTGGTCCCGTCGGACGGGACCGTCGCCGTGAGCCCGTTCGCGCCGCGCACCGCCCGTCCGCGCAGGTCGCAGTCGGCGATCTTGATCTTCTGTGGCATCGCGCGGGCGGTGAGCGCCCCGCCGGGCTTGCACCAGGTGGGCGGGCGCCGGACCGCGGTGGCCCCGGCTCCCGTGAACGCCGTGCACGCCAGGGCGGCCGACACCGCCGCCGCCAGGGTGGCCGCCGCTGTCGCCGGTGCCGCCCATGGCCGCCGGGGCGTCCGAGAAAAGTCACGCATATCGGTTCTCCGATGTGTGGGAACGTCCCTCGCAGTCTTCGCGTGGAGCGGGGCGAGGAAAACCGTGCCCGGATAAAATGATCACCATATTGACAAAGGCGCCATTCGCAAATGAGTCGCTTGTGGGCTTATGTCGGAAAAGGGGGGCGGGGGCGACGGGGTGGTCACTGTAAATATGTGGTAGATCGTCCCCCATAATCCTGCAAACGCGTTTATAGCGACCCTGTCCGGAAAAGCAGCAGGTAATGCGGCAACTCGGGATCAACTGAACACCGCTACCGAGTGGCGGGCTCCACCTCCCCCCGGCCCCCCGCCGTCCGGGAGCGTTCACGGAAGCGGAGGTGCTCAACGTGCAGACGCAGACACAGGTGCGGGAGCTCATGGGGATGAGCGTGACCGACACCCATGGGACGAAGGTCGGCACGGTCAAGCAGGTCTACCTCAACGACGACTCCGGTTCCCCGGAGTGGGTGACCGTGCACACCGGCTGGTTCGGGATGCGTGAGAGCTTCGTCCCGCTGTCCGGGGCCCACAAGGCAGAGGACGCGCTGCAGGTCCCGTACGACAAGGAGACCATCAAGGGCGCCCCGAACGTCGACGCCGACGAGCACCTGTCGCATGCGCAGATCGTGGACCTGTACCGGCATTACGGAGTGCGTCCCCCGGGCGGCCGCCGCACGGGCGGGGAGGCGGAGACGGGCACGTCCGAGACGACCGAGAGCGCGGGCATGGCGGGCGCGGCAGGCACGGCCGCCGCCACGGGCACCACCGACACGAGCGAGACCACCGACACGAGCGACACCACCGACACCCGGGGCACCGCCGAGACGAGGGGCACCACCGGAACGGCCGGAACCACGGGAACGACCGGGACCGCGGGGACGGCGGGCGCCGCCGGGATGGCCGTCCACCCCGAGCGCGGCAAGCGCGGCTCGGCCGGTGAGCGGGCCGCCGGGCGGTCCATGCCGCCCCAGTCGGCGCGCGAGGGCGCCGAGGCGCCGATGACCGAGATCACCCGGTCCGAGGAGCAGATGCGCATCGGCACCGAGCGGCACGAGGCCGGCCGCGTCCGGGTGCGCAAGTGGATCGAGACCGAGATGGTCGAGCAGACGATCCCGGTCTCGCACGAGGAGATCCGGATCGACCGCGAGCCCATCGCCGGCGGCCGTCCGGACCCGCAGGTGACCATCGCCGAGGCGGACCAGGAGATCATCCTCTACGAGGAGCGTCCGGTCATCTCCAAGGAGACCGTGCCGGTCGAGCGCGTCCGGCTCCGCACCGAGCAGGTGCAGGACGAGCAGACCGTCCGCGGCGAGCTCCGCAAGGAGCGGATCGAGGTCACGCGCGACGACGGCGCCCGCGGTCCCCGCCGCGAGGAGCGCGGTGAGGGCGGCGGCCCCTCCGCGTGACCTGATTTCGAGCCACCCCGGATGGCGGAGCGTCCCGCCGGTCGATGCTCACCCGCCGGCCGGCGGGGCACCCGCTCCGGCGTGCCTGCCGGGGTCGTGCCTGCCGGGGTAGGGCCCCGCGCGAACGCTGGATGGCCGGGTGTGGCCAACGGGGCAGGAGTTGCGGCACGTTTCGGCGGGCGCGGGCGCCCCGAGCGCACAGCGGCCGGGCGGGTGGGGCATGCGCGCCCCCCACCCGCCCGACCGGCTTTGTTCGATCCATGATTCAACTTGTGAATTTAGTCTCCGTCAAGCCCTCTTCCATGATTTCCACAAGGCCGCGGCCGGGCTGGTGAAGATCCATTGACAGCCGCCCGGCGGCGGGGGAGGTTCCAGGTGACGTCGCCGGCGCAGGGGTCATGGCCGTCCGGGCGAGCCAGGACCCCGGCGTCCGGCCGAGCGCGGTCCGCCGGGCCGCACGGCGTCCTTCGGAGCGACCCAGGAGGGACGAGTTGCCACACTCCCGCAGACGTGCCATCGCCACCCGGATCGGGCGATCACTGGTCGCGCTCGCGACCGTCGCCGCCCTTCCCTCGGCCCTCGCTGCGCAGTCCGCCGCCGCCGACGGCCCCCGGCAGGCCCCGTACCTGAACCCGCGGCTGCCCGTGGCGGACCGGGTGAAGGACCTGCTCGGCCGCATGACCCCGCAAGAGAAGATCGGCCAGATGGCGCAGGCCGAGCGCGGCGCCATCGACGGCGACCGCGACCAGATCACGAAGCTGGCCCTCGGGTCGGTGCTGTCCGGCGGCGGATCGACGCCTGCCGACAACACCCCCGCGGGCTGGGCGGACATGGTCGACGCCTACCAGTCCAAGGCGCTGGCGACCCGCCTGAAGATCCCGCTCCTGTACGGCGTCGACTCGGTGCACGGCCACAACAACCTCGTCGGCGCCACCGTCTTCCCGCACAACATCGCGATGGGCGCGACCCGCGACCCCGGCCTCGTCCGCCGGGAGGAGCAGATCACGGCCATCGAGACGAAGGCGACCGGACCCCAGTGGGTGTTCGCCCCCTGCGTCTGCGTCACCCGTGACCTGCGGTGGGGACGCGCATACGAGAGCTTCGGCGAGGACCCGCGCCTGGTCGTTCAGATGGAGACCGGTCTGGAGGGCTTCGAGGGACGGCGCAGGAGCGACCTCGCCACGAACCGCCACGTCCTGGCGACGGCCAAGCACTTCGCCGGTGACGGCGACACGGTGTTCGGCTCGTCCACCAGCGGCACGTACACCATCGACCAGGGCGTCACCGTCACCGACCGCGAGCACTTCGCGGCGGTCGACCTGGCCCCCTACGTCGTGGCGGTCAAGAAGTACGGCGTCGGCAGCATCATGCCGTCGTTCTCCAGCGTGGACTGGAAGGAGGACGGCGTCGGCAACCCGGTCAAGATGAGCGCGCACAAGGAGCTGCTGACCGACGTCCTCAAGAAGAAGATCGGGTTCGACGGCTTCCTCATCAGCGACTGGGAGGCGATCCACCAGATCCCGGGCGACTACGCCACGCAGGTCCGCACGTCGGTGAACGCCGGCATGGACATGTTCATGGAGCCCTACAGCACGCCGCAGTTCGTCCAGACGCTGCTGGCGGAGGTGCAGGCGGGCCGCGTGCCGATGTCGCGGATCGACGACGCGGTCGCCCGCATCCTGAAGGCCAAGTTCGAGCTCGGCCTGTTCGAGCACCCCTACACCGACCGCGGCAACGCCGGGACGATCGGGTCGCCCGAGCATCGCGCGGTCGCCCGCGAGGCCGTCGCCAAGTCGCAGGTCCTGCTGAAGAACTCCGGGAACGCGCTGCCGCTGCGCAGGAACCAGCGCATCTACGTGGCCGGCGCCAACGCCGACGACATCGGCAACCAGGCCGGCGGCTGGACGGTCACCTGGCAGGGCTCGTCCGGCGACATCATCCCGGGCACGACGATCCTGGACGGCATCAGGCAGAACTCCTCCCAGGTCACCTACAGCCAGGACGCCTCGGCGCCGACGGCCGGCAACGACGTCGGCATCGTGGTCGTCGGCGAGAAGCCGTACGCCGAGGGCGTCGGCGACGTCGGCAACGGCCACACGCTGAACCTGTCCGACGCCGACGAGGCCGCCGTCGACAAGGTCTGCTCGGCCATCAGGACCTGCGTCGTCCTGGACGTCGCGGGACGCCCGCAGATCGTCACCGACCAGCTGGCGAAGACGGACGCGTTCGTCATGTCCTGGCTGCCCGGCAGCGAGGGCGCCGGTGTCGCGGACGTCCTGTTCGGCAGGCGCGCCTTCACCGGCAGGCTCCCGGTGACCTGGCCGCGCGCCGAGGCGCAGGAGCCGATCAACGTCGGCGACCGGGACTACCGGCCGCTGTTCCCCTACGGCTACGGCCTGAAGACCCGCGTCCACCACTGACCCGCGTCCACCACTGACCCGCGTCCACCACTGACCCGCTTCCAGCACCGACCGGCGTCCGGCGCCGGGGGCCGGTCGCCCGCCCCACCCCCAGGGCGGCCGGCCCCCTCGGCGGATGCCCCGCAGGTCATGGGGTCGCCCGTTCCGGGTCCGGTTTATCCCTCTTCCCCTGGGTGAAGCTGCATCCAGCGCCCGACGGGCGGAGCGCGAAGGGAGACCGGGTGGAACGGGAGCCGCGGACGGCGTTCGTCCTCGGGGGCGGAGGCGTGCTCGGCGCGCACGAGGTCGGCATGCTCCGGGCGCTGCGGGAGACCGGCGTCCGTCCCGACCTCGTCGTCGGGACCTCGATCGGCGCGCTCAACGGCGTGTTCGTCGCGGCCGGGCCGGACGCGGCCGTCGAGCGGCTCACCAGCCTGTGGTCGGACGAGTCCGTCCGCGACGTGTTCGGCTCGCCCGTCCTCGCCCGGCTGTGGAGGCTCGCCCGGTCCGGCACGCACCTGCACTCGGGCGAGCCGCTGCGCCGCATGCTGGACGAGCTGCTCCCCGTCCCGTCGTTCGAGGACCTGGAGGTCCCGTTCCAGTGCGTCGCCGCCGGCATCGAGACGGCGATGGCGCACTGGTTCACCGAGGGCCCGCTGATCCCGGCGGTGCTCGCCTCGTCGGCCGCGCCGGGGCTGCTGCCGCCGGTCCGGGTGGGGGAGCGGCACTTCTACGACGGCGGCCTCGTGCACAGCATCCCGGTCAGCCGGGCCGTGATGCTCGGCGCCACCGACATCTACGTCCTGCACGTCGGCCGGATCGAGCGCGCCCTCGCCCCCCCGCGCCGGCCCTGGGAGGTCGGCCTCGTCGCCTTCGAGATCGCGCGCCGGCACCGCTTCTTCGAGGAGATGGCGAACCTCCCGGAGGGCCTGAACGTCCACGTCCTGCCCGCCGGGGCCAGGACGCAGAAGGCAGGAGTCGACCTCACCCAGGTCCGCTACAGGAACGCGTCCGGAATCCAGGGTCACATCGAGCGCGCCTATCAGGCATCTTTGAAATACCTCAAAGAGCGAGCGTGAGATGCTGCCACCCCGTTTCGTGCGCCGCCTGGTGTGCACGCCACTGCTGTTCGTCCTGACCCTTCTGGTCGTGGTGCTCTTCCCGGTCGGCTACGTGGTGACGTCCCTGGCCGGACGCGAGCGAAAGCGGGCCCTGCGCCTGCTCTGGTTCACCCTCACGTGGGGGACGCGGGAGACGGCGGCCGTCCTGGAATGCCTCTGGCTGTGGCTCCGGCGCCGCACCCACGACGACCGGCACTACGACATCATCCGCCGCTACGTCGGCGCCCTCTACGCGTCCGCGGAGCGCCGGCTCGGCCTGCGCGTCGAGGTGGACGGCACCTGGGACGGCTCCGGCGGCGACCGTCCCCTGATCGTGCTCAGCCGGCACGCCGGGCCGGGCGACGCGCTGCTGATCGTCCACCACCTGCTGACCGAGTACCGGCGCCGCCCCCGGGTGGTCATGAAGGCGCTGCTCCAGCTCGACCCCTGCATCGACATCGCCGCCAACCGGGTGCCGAACGTGTTCGTCACCCCGGGCGGCGCCGCCGGCGCCGTCGGCCGGCTCGCCGAGGGACTCGGCCCCGGCGAGGCGCTGCTGATCTTCCCCGAGGGCGGCAACTTCTCCCCGGAGCGCCGCCGCCGCGCGATCCGCCGGCTGGCCCGGATGCGCCGCGCGGACGAGGCGACCCGCGCCGCCGCCATGCGCAACGTGATGCCCCCGCGCCCCGGCGGCGTGCTGGCCGTGCTCGACTCCGCCCCGTCCGCCGACGTGGTGTTCGTCGCGCACTGCGGGCTGGACCACATGGCCACGGCCGGGGACATCTGGCGGCGCGTCCCGCTGACCGGGCCCGTCCGCGCCCGCTGGTGGCGCGTGCCCGCCGAGGACATTCCCGGCGACCGCGACGCCCGCGTCAGCTGGCTCTACGAGAACTGGGAGCGCGCGGACGCGTGGATCAGCACGCAGCGGGTGCCCGCGCCGAAGTGACATCATGGACGCATGGGCGATGAGGGGTCCGTGCGGGTCGATCTGTGGATCTGGTCCGTGCGGCTGCTGAAGACCCGCTCGATGGCGACGACCGCGTGCCGGGCGGGCCACGTCCGCGTGAACGACGAGCGCGCCAAGCCGTCCACCGCGGTCAAGCCGGGGGACGTCGTCCGGCTCCGCCATGACGGGCGGGAGCGGATCGTCGTGGTGCAGAAGATCGTCCGCAAGCGGGTCTCCGCGCCCGCCGCCCAGGAGTGCCTGATCGACAAGAGCCCGCCCCCGCCGCCGCGCGAGGCGCTCATCCCGATCGGCCGCCGCGAGCGCGGCGCGGGCCGTCCCACCAAGCGCGACCGCCGCGAGCTCGAACGCGTCCTGGACCGCTACCGCGTCCTGAACGACCCGCCGAAGGACGACTAGGAGCCCCTGGCGTAGCGGCGCTCGGACTCCAGCGCCGACGCGACGTCCCGCGGGTAGGCGCGCCGCGCCCTGAGCAGCAGCAGGCCGTTGGCCAGCAGCGGGATCAGCGCCAGCAGGAACACCCGGTCCAGGCCGACGCCCGCCGCCCGGCCCGCCCCGAGCACCCCCGACAGCCAGCCGAACAGCACCGGCGCCACCGCCTCCCCGGACATGCGCACGATCGTCCGGATGGCCTCCGCGCGCCCCCACAGCCGGAAGTGGACGACGTCCAGCCGCACCGCGTCCAGCGGCGGGTTCGCCGCGGCCAGCGCGGCGGCGCCGAGCGTGAGCAGGGGCAGCGCGATCAGCGCCCGGTCGGTGAGCAGCGCGGGCAGGAACAGCAGCGCCGACGCGGCGAACGCCGCGGCCGGCACGCCGACCCGCGCGGTCACCTTCCCGCCGCGCAGGAGCCGGTCGGCCAGCCGCCCGCCGATCAGCACCCCGGCGAGCGCGGCCGCCCCGACGACCGGCACGAACGCCGACAGCCCGCCCCGCCCGACCGCGTACCGCTCCAGAACGAAGACCATCGCGAACGTGCGCAGCCCGGCGAAGAAGAAGTAGCCCATCGCGGACGCCAGGATGATGATCACGTTCGTGCGGATGGCGAGCACGTACCGGGCGGCCTGCGGCAGCGTCATCCGCTCGGGGTCCTCGGTGAGGACGTTGCGCGGGTCCGGCCGCACGCCCGCCTCGCCCACCTGCCGCTGCGCGAGCTCCTCCCCGCCCCGTCCGCCGGAGGTCGCCCGCGCGCCGCGCGCCGGCTCGGGCAGCATCCTCCACAACAGCACGGCCAGCACGAACCCCAGCAGCGCGACGAACCAGAACGAGACCCGCCAGCTCGCGAAGGCGGCGATGTTGCCGCCCGCCACCAGCCCGAACCCGACCCCGACCAGCTCCCCGGCGAGGATGCGCCCGTACGTCGCGGCCCGCTCCTCGGGCGGGAACAGGTCCCCGATCAGGGACGCCACCGTGGGTCCCGCCGTCGCCGTCACCGCGCCCAGCGCCACCCGGGAGGCCAGCAGCCATTCGTAGGACTCCGCCAGCCCCCCGACGACCATCGCGACGCTCCACAGCACCACGCTGCCCGCGAGCAGCGGCACCCGCCGCACCCGGTCGGTGAGCTGCCCCACCGGCACCGTCGCGACCGCGCCGACCGCCGCCGGCGCGGCCGTCAGCACCCCGACCTGCGTGTTGCCGATGTGCAGGGAGCTGCGCAGCTCGTGGACGATCGCGCCGATGACCCCGGTGTCCGCCGCGTTCAGCGCGAGGACGCAGCCCATCAGCACCACGACGCGCGCCTGGCGCCTCCCACCCAGCCGGTCCGCCGGTGCGGCGCCCACCCGCTGTCCGCGTCCCGCGCCCGGGCGTCAGTCTCCGCGTGCGCCCGGGGGCGGGGCGATGAGCGCGTACATCAGCAGGATGCACAGCGCGATGGTGAGCACCGACCAGAGGGGGAACGCGGCCAGGAACGCGAGGTGCCCGATGGCGGCGAGGAACGCGAACAACACGCCGACCACCCGCGCCCACATCTTCCCGGTGAGGATTCCGACACCGACGACGATCTGCAGGGCGCCGAGGACGAGCCAGTACCAGCCCCAGGCGGTGAAGTCGAAGACCAGGATCTGGTTGGAGTTCGCGACGTAGTAGCTGTCCTTGAACAGGGCCACCACCCCGTCGATGACGTTGAAAGCACCCACCACGATGGAGAGCACCCCCGCGAAGGTGAGCCATCCGGAGATTCGGTAGCCCTGGCTTGTCGAGGCCGATCGGCCCCCGTAGGACATCCTCGTCGTCATGAGACCTCCCGATCGAACTGCATGTTCATGTCGAGAAGTCCCCTTTGATGCGTATTGGGCAAACCATGCCGCCTATGCATTTGACGTCCCGTTGAGGCAAATGTGGCAGCGCTGTGCCCGTGGCCGTCCGCCCTGCCGCGCCCACCCGCCTACGCGGGCTCCGCCAGTTCGGTGATGACGCGCTCGATCTCCTTGAGCGCGTAGGCGGCGATGGCCCGCTGGCCGGTCTCGGCGTCCTCGCGGGTCTCCTCCAGGTCGCCCAGCACGATGATGTTCTCGTCGTTCAGCGTCGTCGCGGGCGCGGTGTAGTTGAAGCTGCCGGCGATCACCAGCCGCTCGTCCACGACCATCAGCTTGTGGTGCACCTTCCGTACCCCGGTGCCCCGCCTGTTCGCGAACAGCTCCACCCCGGCGGCCTTCAGCGGCTCGGTCGCGGCCCAGGCCTGGACGCCCTGCCCGTGGTCCAGCACGCCGCGGATCCGCATCGACGGCGCGAGCCGGATCATGGTGTCGTCGATGCCGGACGAGCGGGCGAAGGTGAACATCGCGAAGTCCACGCTCGCCGACGCCTTCAGCATCTGCTTCATGATCTCCATCTCGGGCCCGTGCCGGGGCGCGAACAGCGGCTTCACCCGGACCCGGCCCAGCCGGAACTCCGCGGGACGCGCCTCGACCCGCTCGTGCAGCGCCCCGAACGTCCCCGACCGCATCCGCAGGAACTCCTCCAGGTAGAGGGACGCGGCCCGCTGGCCCCGCAGCACCACCACGTGGTTGAGGTTGTTGCCCGCCTTCTGCGTCCCCGACGGGTTCTTGCCGGTGTCGGTGAGCGTGAAGTTCGCCGACCCGGTCAGCACCGCCGCCGTCGACTCGCCGTCGTCCCGCACGACGAACTTCTGGTGGAAGATCGCCGGGTTCAGGTCGGTGATGAGATCCACCCCCGCGCGCAGCAGCGCCGCGTAGATGAGCCGGTTCTCCTCGTTGGACCCGGCCGCCGCCCACGGGTCCGCGGCGGGCCGCTCCTCCCGCAGGTAGTCCCCCTCCAGGATGATCTGCACCCGCACCCCGGCCGCCCGCGCGGCGAGGATCGCGTCCGTGACCGCCCGGGAGTCCAGCTCCTGGACCGCGATCCTCAGCGTGTGCCGCGCGCCGCCGATGAACTCCCGGATCACCGCGTCCAGATCGTCGGGCCCGCCCAGCGCCGTCGGACCCGCGTGCAACTCGATTCCGCCCACCCGTACCGGCATGACGCCCCCCAACCCGCGACCGCCCTTGCTGCCAGCATTCCCCGGCCGCCCGGCTTCGACCAGCCTGGACATGGCCACCATCGGCTGGCGCACTATACAAGAGCTATTGCGCAATAGTTCTTGTGCATGTGAGGATGGCCGCATGACCGACCCGAACGGCGCGCCCAAGGTGACCGACTCCCGAGTGCTGGCTGCGATGTCGCACCCGCTCCGCCGGCGCCTCCTGGACGTCCTCAAGGTCTACGGCCCGTCCACCGCGAGCGCCCTCGCCGACCGGACCGACCAGGCCGTGGCCAACATCAGCCACCACCTGAAGGTGCTCGCCGCCGCGGGTCTGATCACGGAGGCGCCGGAACTCGCCAGAGACCGCCGCGAACGCTGGTGGCGGCTCGCGGCACCGGAGCTGCGCTGGGTCACCGGCGACTTCGACGACGACCCGTCCCGCCAGGCGGTGGCCGGCGCGGCCGTCTCGCTCGGCCTCGATCGGCAGATCGGCCTGGTCCGCGCCTGGCACGCCGTCCGGGAGCAGCGGGAGGAATGGAACGGGGCGGCCTTCTCCGTCGACAGGTGGCTGCACCTGACGCCCGCCGAACTCGGCGAGCTGGAGCAGGAGATCCTCGCGCTGCTCGAACGGTGGGAGCGGCGGGACGTCCCGGACGACGGGCAGGCCCGCGAGCCCGTCTTCCTGTTCGCCCACGGCGTCCCGGCCGAACCGTGACCACCGCCCCGGCCGGACCGTGACCGTCACCGCCCCGGCGCGCGGCGGCCTGCGCCGGCACCGCGACTTCCGCCTGCTCTGGATCGGCCAGGCCACGGGCAGGCTGGGGAGCAGCGTCACCAGCGTGGCCCTCCCGCTGGTCGCGGTCTCCACCCTCGACGCGAGCACCCTCCAAGTGGCGTTGCTCTCGGCCGCGGCCTGGGCGCCCTGGCTGCTCGTCGGCCTCCCGGCGGGCGCCTGGGTGGACCGCCTGCCGCGCCGGCCGGTGATGCTCGCCTGTGACCTGCTGGCCCTGCTGCTCTTCCTCAGCGTCCCGGCCGCCGCCTGGCTCGACCGGCTGACCCTCGCCCACCTGGCGGCCGTCGCGCTGGGCGCCGGCGGCGCGAGCGTGTTCTTCCAGACCGCCTACCAGGTGTACCTGCCGTCCCTGCTGGACCGCGACGAACTGGCCGAAGGCAACGCCAGAGTGCAGGCGACCGAGGCCGCCGCCCAGGTCGGCGGCCCCGGTCTGGCAGGTCTGGTCACCCAGCTCGCGGGCGCGGTGAACGCGCTCCTCCTCGACGCGGCCGGTTATCTCGTCTCGGCCGCGTGCCTGCTGGCGATCCGGACACGCGAGCCTCGCCCCGCGCGCGTCCGGCGCGGGACGCTGCGCCAGGAGATCGCCGAGGGCCTCCGCTTCGTGGCCCGCGACCCCTACCTGCGGGTGCTGACCCTGTTCTCGGCCGCCAGCAACATCTGCCTGTTCGGGTACCAGTCGATCCTGGTCGTGTTCCTCGTCCGCGAGGTCGGCGTCACCCCGGGCACGGTCGGCGCCCTCGCCGCCGCGACCAGCCTGGGCGCCGTGCTCGGCGCCGCCGCGGCGCCCGTCCCGTCCCGCCGCTTCGGCTCGGCCCGCACCCTGCTCGCCGCCGAGATCGGCGCCGCGCCGTTCGGCCTGCTGATCCCCCTCGCCGCACCGGGAGCGGGGCTCCTTCCGGCCTTCGCCGGCGGGTTCGTCATCGCCGCTGGTGTCGCGGCGGGCAACGTCCTCAAGGGAACCTTCCGGCAGACCTACAGCCCCCGCCCGCTGCTCGGCCGGATCACCGTGAGCATGCAACTGGTCGGGTACGGCACCATCCCCCTGGGCGCCCTGGCGGGCGGCACTCTGGGCACGGCGCTGGGCGTACGGCCCGCCATGTGGATCACCACGAGCGCGCTGGCCCTCACCGGCACGACCCTCCTGGCAGGCCCTTTCCGCCGCCATCGGGACCTTCCGGCCCACCCCGGCTGAGCGCGGACCTCAGTCTTGCGACTCGGGCCTGCGCGCCAGCACGAGCCGCCCGCGCGGACTGCCGTCCTCACGCGTGCCCAGAGCCGCCAACGGGACGGTCGTCACGGTGAATCCGGCAGCTGCCAGATCGCTCCTGAGCGCGTGCAGCGGACAGGTCCGGTAGTACATGACGAACGGGGGACGCCACACGGCGTTCCTGACCCGCATGACCGCGTCGAACCCGAGCAGTGCCCAGTACAGGCGGGACGCGATGGGCGGCGGCGCCCCGACCGGAAAGGCGAAGAGCCCGCCGGGGCGTAGCGAGCGGTGGACCCCGGCGAAGAGCGCGGGCCGCTCGCCGGGCAGCAGGTGCCCGAGTGCTCCGAAGGTGACCGCGAGGTCGAAGGCCCCGTCGAACGGCAGGGCCCGGACGTCCGCCCGGACCCACTCGGCCTCCGGGTGCGCCTGCCGCGCCTGCGCCAGCATCCCCGCGCTGAAGTCGACCCCCGTGACGCGTCCCTCGCACAGAGGCCCGAGCACCCGCATGCCCGCACCCGTTCCGCAGCACACGTCCAGCCCCCGACCGAACGGCCCGTACGGCCGCAGCGACTCCGCGGTCGCATCAAGAACCCGGTCGGGCGTCCGAAAGGGCGTGTCGTCGAACTTCGGAGCCAGCAGGTCGTACCCGCGCTCGACCGACGACAGCGCCTGAACCGCCAACTCCCGCAGAGAAGGCCCTTGCCCGGAGAACACGTCCCAACCCTACTTCCGGCCCGTCACCCGAGCAGGCCCTCGGCGCCGCCGTCCGGGGGAGGGAACCGGGCGATGCGGGTGTACCGGCGTCCCCGGCCGGCACGGGGGCGAACAGATGGGGGAGGGCCCGGCCGGCGGCCGGGCCCTCCCTTCCTGACGCCCGGCGACCTACGAAGCGCGGCTGACGAAGGACCAGCCGATCTTCGCCGTGTCACCGAGGATTCTCAGGTCCCGTTCCAGGCAGGCGCAGTGCGCGTCCTCGATGTCGCACTCCGACCGCCGGAGCAGGAACGCTTCGCTCTGCGGTTCCAGGCCGATGCTCTCGTTCCCGAACGTGCTGTACATGCCGGGCCGGCCGATGGTCGACGCCCAGTCCCACTCCCTGTACACGGAAGAGGGCAGGACTTCCCTCATCAGCCGCCGGTCGAACTGCAGCAGGGGACGCGGGTTGGCCATCGCCATGTGACCGCGGAGCACGTGGTACACCTCCAGGAACTGGTCGAAGGTGCCCTTGCGCAGGACTTTCCCAGGGCGGGTCGCCCGAGGGTCGTCGGAGCCGCGACTCGCGTCCATCCCTCGGCCGTCCCGCATCGTCCGGACGTGAAGGAGCCTGAACGGGACGCCGTCCCTGCCGATCCGCCACTGCCGGAAGACCGGCGCACGGCCGTCCGCCAGGAACATCAGCGAAGCCCCGACGGCGGCCGTCGGCACGTACACCGGGGAGAGCGCTGTGGCGATCAGCAGATCCAGCGCCCTTTTCTCGGAGCTGAGAGTCCAGGCGGGTCCGGTCAACTTCGCTCCGGGGAGATCCGAGATCGCGTCCCGTATCGCCCCGAGCCTCTGCTGCTGGATATGCAGCGTTTCTTGTTCTTTCATTTTGTTTGTGGGCACAGGGTCAAGGTGCCCCCTCCTTACCCCTCACCGTGTCGCCGGGCCGACGGAGAGCCACCTATTCCGGTCCGTCAGTGCACGCGTTCCGGACGACCGAACACACCGAAGCCCTCGCTGTCGGTTCACGGAATCCGAGCCCGTCAGGGCCGTACGGGGGCGGGGGGGATGCCGGCCAGGCAGGAGGTGCCGGGGACTCGCAGGCCGCGGATGAAGCCGGTCTGGATCGCGGCCACGCAGCCGCTGGGCTCCTGCTCGGCCACGTGACCGACGTTGGGCACCTCCACCACCGTGGCGCGGCGGAACTGACGTGCGGCCTGCCGTCCCATGGCGGTCGGGGTGTTGGCGTCCAGGTCACCGGAGACGACCAGCACCGGGACGTCGGGGAACGGCCCGCTGGTTCGCTGCACCGGGCCGCGGCGGTCGGGCCAGCGAACGCATGCGTCGCCCTGGTCGTAGCTCATGCTGGTCCAGGCCGTCTTTCCGAACGGCCAGTAGGTCCGCTCGGGCAGTGCCGCGCGCCCGGCGGAGAACTGCCGGAGCCGGGCGGCGACCGGCGCCCTGCGGTTCCACAGCGTCGGGTAGTCGTTGCACATCACGGCCGCGGCCAGTTCGGGATTGAAAGGCTGCTGCTCCTCCCGGCGGAGCGCCGACCCGCTCAGCGGTGCCACCTGCCGGGCGGCGTCGACCAGCGCCGTGGTGTCGCCTTGCAGAGCATCGCGGACCATCGCGGGAATGTCGCCGATCGCGGCGGGGGCCGACTTGGCCGAGGCGTAGACGATCGCGGCCAGGGCGGTGTCGTCCAGCAGGCGCTGCGGGCCGTCCAGCGTGTAGGGGATCGGCCTCGCGCGCAGCCGCTGGGCGAGCCGCGCGACATCCCGCAGGACCTGGTCACCGTCGCAGGCGCCCGCGCTGCGCCGGCACATCAGCCGCAGCGCTCTGCGGGCGGCGCTCGCGTTGGGACGTGCCCACATGTCGAAGTCGAGCGGGTAGGCGCTGGAGAGCACCACGGAGCGCACCCGGCCGGGATGCCGCTGCGCGTAGACGGTCATGAGGTAGGTGCCGTAGGACTCTCCGAGCAGGTCAAGCCGCCCGATCCGCAGCTTGGCGCGGACGGCCTCGATGTCGTCGGCGGTCTCGGCCGAGGTGTAGCCGCGCGCGCGAGCCCCCAGCGCCCGACCGCACTCGCCGATCGCCCGTACGAACCCGTCACGGGTCGCGGGCAGTGAACCGAGGGCTCCGCAGGTGACCGGATCGGAGCGGTTCACCCCGCGCGGATCGACCAGCAGCAGGTCGTGGTCCTCCAACAGGCCGCCGAACATCTTCGCGTACCGGGAGGCGGACGCGATTGCGGAATCGCCGGGGCCCCCGGGATTGATCGTCACCGTTCCCTCGGCAGGTCGGGACGTGTCGCGGTGCCCGACCAACACGTAGGCCACCGTGGTGCCGCCGAGCTCGGGACGAGCCCGCACCAGCGGCACCTGGATCGTTCCGCACACCGCACGGGCCACCGGCACGCAACCCGCCCCGCTCTGCGGCGTCGGCTGCGGAGTCCCTGCTCCTGCCGGGCCGGCGGCCATGCCGCCTGCCGCGACCACGGCGAGCGCGGCCGCCGGCATTCCCACCGTCCTGGAGATCAGTTGCATGCACGGAGCATGAACGGCGGGTGATCGACCACGCATCGTCCTGCAAGGGGAACCCGCCGCCCCTACCCGAGAGGGATGCGACCGGCGCCAGGTCGCCGCCTGAGCGCCCGGCCAAGGGCCTGCGCCGCGGCGGTCGTGCCGACCCGGAGACCGCTTCAGGGTTGTCCCGGGTCTTACCCTGAGCCAGTGCCGGCGGCCTGTCATCGGCGTTCCCGCGATGTCAGTCTCAGGCAATGATCTCCAACGCGGATTCCAGCACAGTGAGGCGCCGTTCGGTACGGCTCCGGGCGGCGGTGGCCGCCGCCGGGACCATCGGGCTCGTGTTCGCCGCCGCGGGAGTGGCCGTCGCGAAAGGGGACGCTCCTGCGGGGAAGGCCGCTCTCGCCTCGTCCGGGCAGCGGAACGGCCGCGTCCAGCTGACCTTGCCGGAGCCGACCGGTCCGCACCGGATCGGAACGACGTCCTTGCACCTGGTCGACCGTTCCCGCAAGGACCCGTGGATTTCACGTCCGTCACCGCGCGAGTTGATGATCAGTGTGTGGTATCCGGCCGCGAGAACCCGCGGAGAACGCCGAGCCCCCTGGCTTCCGCCGAAGTCGGCGGCGCTCTACAAGAAGCAGACCAGCCAGAGCCTCGGAACATCACTCGACAACGTCGACCTTCCGCTGACCCACGCCTACCAGGACGCGCCCGCCGCCGGTCCACGCCCGCGCAGCCATCCGGTGGTGCTCTTCTCCCCCGGATTCGCCGGGATGCGCCAGTTCAACACGGCGCTGGTCGAGGACCTGGCCAGCCGGGGCTACGTGGTCGTCACCATCGACCACACTTACGAGGCCTCGTTCGTGGAGTTCCCCGGTGGCCGGCTGGAGCTCGGGAAGCAGCCGCCCGAGCCGTCCGACGCCGAGCACGCCAAGTCGCTGAGGGTCCGCCAGGCCGACACGAGGTTCGTCCTCGACGCACTCGCGAAGCTGGACGCCGGGAAGAATCCCGACGCCGAACACCGCAGGCTGCCCCGCGGTCTGCGGGGGACTCTGGATCTGTCGAGGACCGGCATGTTCGGGCACTCGGTCGGCGGCGACACGGCGGCCGAGATCATGGCGGAGGACCGCCGTGTCCGCGCCGGCGTCGACCTGGACGGCAGCATCAACGGGCCCGCCGCCGCCACCGGACTCGACCGCCCGTTCATGCTGATGGGCAGCCCCACCCACGGCCGATTCAACGACTCGACCTGGACGGAGTTCTGGTCGAACCTGCGGGGCTGGCGCCTCGACCTCCGGCTGAGCGGCGCCGCCCACCAGACCTACACCGACATGCCCCCGCTCGTGCGGCAACTCGAGAAGGCCGTGCCGCTCCCACCCGAGGTGATCGCGAGGCTGGACTCCACCTTCGGCACGATCCCCGCGGACCGGGCCATCGCCGCCCAGCGCGCCTACCTGACCGCGTTCTTCGACCTTCACCTGCGGCACCGTGACGGCAACCTGCTGTCCGGCCCGTCCCCGAGGTTCCCCGAGATCACCTTCGTCCCCTGACCCGGACCGCGAGCCCGGCGCCCAGGTTCGCCGACGTCTGAGGCGCTCCGCCCTCGTCCGAAGCATCGATGACGTGCGTGTCAGCTCGAAGGGCGGGTCGCCTGCACGAAGGTGACCCGGCCGAACCTTCGGAGGGCGTGCGCGACCTCCCGGACGTCGTCGAACCCGGCCGCGGCGAGCAGCGCGACGACGCCGTCGCCATGGTCGTGGGACATGACGTGGTTGTGCGCCGGCCGGGCCCGTCTGAGGCGGGGCAGGTGCCGGAGGACGTGGGCGAGGCCGCGGCCGTGGCCATGGCCATGCGTGGAGTGGTCGGCGCCCCCGACATTGGACGAGGGGCCGCCGAAGTCGACGATGGTGACCGTTCCTCCAGGTCGAAGGGCACGCAGCGCGTCGCGCGCGAACGCGCTCCGACCGTCGTCATCGAGGTGGTGCAGGGCCAACGACGAGACCACATGGTCGAGGGAGGCGTCCTGGGCGGGGATCCGGTCGGCGTATCCCCGAACGAGGGTGAGATCGACGCCGCGGCGGCGCGCCTTGCGGGCGGCCCTGCGCAGGGCGTCCGCATCGGGGTCGAGGCCGGTCACCCGCGCGGCGGGCTGGGCCGCGAGCACGGCGAGCGACAGGTTCCCCGTGCCGCAGCCGACGTCGACCACCGCCTGACGAGGCTCGATACCGGCGAGTCCGACCGCCCGCTCGTGCAGTGCCCGGACGCCGGCCACCCCGGAGAAGACGTCATAGAACGGGAGGAGCCAGGTCTTGCCCGCGCCAGGCAGGAACGGGCGGTCCCGCTCCTCCGGGGTGCGCTGGTCGAGGATGCGAACGTCCATGGGTGCCCCTCCAGAGATTCGGTGGCGGTCTGCCGTGAAGCGTCCCTGACAGGCCTGCCGTCGTCACCTCCGAGTCTTGGACATTCCGCGGCTACCGAGCAGGACATACGTTGGGAGTCATGGGACATTCTTCGGTCAGCGCCTCGCCGGGCTCCCAGTCGAGGCTGCGCACGGTTCGGCTCGACGGGACGCCCGTCTACCGCTACCAGCAGCGCCCCGGCCTGCCTCCCATCTCGGTGACCCGCTTCGACACCGAAACCGCCCACGCCGACCTGCCGCCGGACCACCGGCACGCCCACGACTTCCTCGTCCTCGTCTACGTCGAGGAAGGCGCGGGCTCGGTCGTCATCGGCGGCGCCGAACGGCCGCTGCGCGCCGGACAGGTCCACGCCGTGTCGCCCGGGCAGGTCATCGGCGTCGCGGACGTCACCGAACTCGCCCACAGCCGCGCGTGGTCGGCGGCGTTCACGCCGGACGCGGTCCCCGCCCTGGCCTCGGTCTCCCCGTTGACCTGGACGCACCATCCCCTCCTCGCCCTGTTCGGGCCCGGCGCCGGGCACGGCCGGGTCGCCGAACCCGACCGGGCGACCTGGTCGGCGCTGCTGACGGACCTGGCCGGGGAACTCGCCGACCCAGGCCGTCTCGGGGCCCGCGAGGCCATCGCCGCCACGCTCACCCGCCTCCTCGTCGCGGCCGCACGACTGGCACCCTCAGCTCCCGGCGCGCCGGACCCGCTCGTCGAGCAGGTCTTCGCCGAGATCGAGGCGACGTTCCGCGAGCCCGTCTCCGCCGCGGACGTCGCCCGCACGCTCGGCTACACGCCCGGACACCTCACGACCGTGCTCCGCCGGCGCACCGGCCGTCCCCTCCTCGAATGGATCACCGAACGGCGCATGATCGAAGTCCGGCGGATGCTGCGCGAGACCGACCTGCCCCTCGACGCCGTGGCCGCCCGAACCGGCCTGCGCGACGCCACCTATCTCGTCCGCCGCTTCCGCAACCGCTACGGCACCACCCCGCAGCGATGGCGCCGCGCCGAGCGAGCATGGCCATGACACGAACCGAACGGCTCAGCCCTGGCGGGTCGGTCGAATGGTCAGGTCCCCGATCTCGACGTCGTCCGGTTGGTCGATCGCGAAGGCGATCGCCCGAGCCACCGCCATGGGGTCGATACCGAGGTCGGCCATGTTCCGCCTGGCCTGCTCCCGCACGGCCGGATCGTCGACGGCGTTGTCGATGAGCTCGGTGCGGACGTAGCCGGGGGAGATCGACGTGGTCCGCAGGACCCCGTCGGTGCTCTCCTGCCGCAGGCCCTCAAGAAGGGTTCGTACCGCGTTCTTCGTCCCGGCGTACACCGCCTGGGTGGGGACGATCTTCAGGCCGGACGTCGAGACGACGGTGACCAGGTGGCCGCCGCCCTGACGGCGGAACACCGGCAGGGCCGCGGCGATCCCGTGCAGGATCCCCTTGACGTTCACGTCGACCATCGCCGACCAGCCCTCGACGTCCAGGTCGGCCACGGAACCGATCCGGCTGACCCCGGCGTTGCCCACCAGGACGTCCAGACGACCGAAGCGCTCGACGGCGAGGGCGACGAGCGACTGCAGGTCCTCGGGACGGGTGACGTCCACCCGCGTGGCGGCCGCCGCGCCGCCGGCGGCCTCGATCTCGGCGACCACCCGGTCCAGCCGCTCGGTGCGGCGGGCGCCGAGCACGACGGCCGCACCGAGCGAGGCGAGGTGGCGAGCCGTCGCCTCACCGATTCCGCTGCTGGCGCCGGTGATGGCGATGACCTTGCCGTGAGTGGTCATGAGGAACCTCCGCCTAGAATGGGACACATGTCCGGTTATACCGACGACCTTAGCGGACACGTGTCCGCTTCCGTCCAGAGCGGCGGGACGCGGCGTGCGGACGCACAGCGCAACCGGGAGCGAATCCTTCAGGCCGCACGTGATCTCGTGCGCGGGCCGGGGGAGCTGAAGCTCAACGCCGTCGCGAAGGCCTGCGGCATCGGGCAGGGCACCCTCTACCGGCACTTCCCCACACGCGAGGACCTCCTCGCCGAGGTGTACCGCCACGAAGTGGAGGACCTCGTAGCCGCCGCTCCGCGTCTCCTGGCGACCCATCGGCCGTTGGATGCGCTGGCGGCGTGGTTCGATCGGGTGGCCGCCTACGCCCGGGTCAAGCGCGACGTGTTCGCCGCCGTCGAGGCCGCGACGTGGCGTGACCTCGCCGCCCACAGCCTCGGCCCGATCGGTGAGGCGGTGGAGCAGCTGCTGGCCGCCGGCCGATCGGCCGGCACCGTCCGCGCCGACGCCGAAGCCCGCGACGTCATCGTGCTCATCAGCTGGTTGTCGCGGCTGGACGACGCCGAACTCGACGCACGAGGACCGCGCCTGCTGTCGATCCTCGTCGACGGTCTCCGAGCAGAGCACCACTGGGCGTGATCTCGAAGAGGCGATGCTCAGGGAACAGCGGGCCGAGGTCTGCGATCCTGTCCGATCGCTCGACGCTGGTGTCGGTGTCCGACCGTTCCAAGATCAGGAGAGTTCATGGCGTACCCGTTCGATCCGGAGCAGCCGCTGCCCGACCCGCTGACCCCGGACGCGGCCACCCGTGTCCGCGACGAGCGCCGGGAACTGCTGCCGACCTGGGCCGAAGCGAGTCGCGAACTGGTCGTCCACCTGGGCCAGCTCTCCCGTTGGAACCCACCCGAGATCCTCCTCGAACACCCGAGCCACGGCCTCACGCACATGAGCACGATCTGCGCCTCCGAGGACCTCACCCCGTTCGAGATGATCGGCTACAAGCCCTTCGACCTGCTTCTGACCGCGTACTGCGCCGAGTACATGTTCAGCGACGTCGGCGGCGAATGGGTGCTCGACGAGGACCCGGAATCCCCCACCTTCGCCCGGTTTCTCATGGGTGAGCACGACGCAGCCCATCCGAACGCGACGGTGGACGTCTACGCCGCCGTGACCACATTCCTGAACGAGCCCAAGGGACGCGACCTGAAAAAGCTCCTGGAGTCACTCCAAGACGCCATGGGCGCCCCGGCAGGCGTCCACGACACCTCTTACCCCTGACGTAGGCACCGGCCCCCGGCGCATCCAAGCAGGACGCCGGCACACCGATCGGGGCGTCCCGCCAAGCCGCCTGTCAGGGTCTTCTTCAGAAGGAGCCGCACTGCGTTAATCGTTGGCCTCCCGGGTGCCGGGCGGGTTGACTGCACCTGTGACCGAGCTGCCCGTTCCCGCCGACCTGGCCCGCCTCGTGGTCGGGTGCTGGATCGTGGGAGGCGTTGCGGCGCCTCGAGCACTACCGCAGCCCGCCGTCGACCTGGTGGTGATGCCGGACGGGCGGTGCCGGCTGGCCGGGCCGGAGACACGTTGCCGGCAGGGGCCGCTGCCCAAGGGCGGAGCGCTGGTCGGAGTGCGGTTGCGACCGGGCACCGTGACCGGGTTGTTCGGAGTGGCGGCCGACGAGGTGCCGCTGGCCGGGGCACCCATCGAGGTCGGGCGCCTGCCAGGGCCGGCGCAGGCACGGCTTGCGGGCGCGCTGGCGCTGGTACGGGCGCGGGCGGGGCAGTGCCGCGTCGACGAACGGGTGCGCAAGGTGGTGGCGTTCATGCACGCGGCACCGGGCGCTCCTGTGGGCCGACACGCGGCTGAGGTGGGATTGTCCGAACGGCAGTTGCGGCGCCGGTTCGTGGTCGCCGTCGGGCTCCGGCCAAAGGCCTACATCCGGGTGGTCCGACTGCACGAGGCACTGGCCGCCGCGCAGTCTGCACTGGCTCGGGGCGAACCTCCGAACTGGGCCAATATCGCGGCAAGTAGTGGCTTTTACGACCAATCGCACCTGCTCGCCGAGTTCCGGGAAGCGGTGGGTGTGCCGCCGAACACGTTGCTGCGCGATGTCCGTTTTCTCCAAGCTTCGCCAGCCCCAGGATGACACGCTCGCGGCATGGGCAATGAGGTCGTCGAGAAGATCCTCGACTGGCACCGAGAAACCGCGCGGCACGGTCTTGTCGGCGACGGCATGCGTTACCTGGAAGGTCTGGGCGCCTGGGCTGTACACGGCCATGCCGAAGTCAAGCAGGTACTGACCGACTATCAGGCGTTCTCCTCCGACGAACTGCGTTACAGCGCGCGACCCGTGCCGCACCGGAACAACCCGGTCCTGGGCAGCCTCGCCGCGATCGACCCACCGCGACACCAACTGCTGCGCAAGCTCGTCAGCCGGGCCTTCACTCCTCGCGCGGTTCAGACGCTGCTGCCCTGGATCACCGACACGGTGCGAACCCAACTGACCGAAGTGGACGGTGAGCTGGACGTGATCGGCCGGCTCGGCTACCCACTGCCGGTGCACACCATCACCGCGCTGCTCGGCATCGAGCCCGCCCGGCAGCCGGACTTCGTGCGCTGGACCGAGGCGATCACCTCCTTCGCCGGCGCGTTCGCCCAGGACCCGGCACGGCAGGCGGTGTTCCGAGCCGCGCGGACCGAGCTGACCGAGTACTTCCAAGAGGCGTTCGCAGATCGTCGCACCCGCCCCCGGGACGACATCATCAGTGTCCTCCTGGCCGCCGAACCGGACGGCACCCGGCTCACCGAAGACGAGCTGCTCAACTTCTGCACACTGCTGCTCATCAACGGCCACGAGACCACCAAGACGCTGCTGGTCAACACCGTGCTGTGCCTGACGGCTCACCCGGACGCGCTGGCCGCACTGCGCGCGAACCCCGATCTGGTGCCCAGCGCCATCGAGGAGGTCCTGCGGTTTCTCCCGCCGACCGGTGGCACCGACCGGTTCACCACCGGCCCGACGAGCATCGCCGGACACGCGGTCGAGGCCGGCCAGCGGGTGATCACCATGATCCTCTCCGCCAACCGAGACCCCAGAGTGTTCACCGAGCCGAACCGATTCCGGCCGGACCGCGCTCCAGGCCAACACCTGTCCTTCGGCCACGGCGTGCACTTCTGCCTCGGCGCGCACCTGGCCCGGCATCAGGTCGCGATCGCGATAGGCGGGCTGCTGCACCGGCTGCCCGGTCCGTGGTCGGTGAGCCGGATCGACACCGCCCGCACACCGGTCGGCATCGACGTACTCGACCTCGCGCTGGCCGGCCCGAGCAACTCCTGAAACGGACTTGTCTCGACCTCGAACGGGTCGGCGTCGTACTCGATGAGACGGGCCAGGGCGTCCCGGTCCTGCTCCGCGGTCCATCGCCGACGCACCTGCTCCCGCCAGACTCGCCCACTCGCCCCAGCCTCGTCCACGCCCTGACGGTCACTCGAAGCGACCATCAGATCACGGCGAGAACAGAAGTAGTCGCTACCAACGCCGCTCGACGGTGCCCTCGGTCGCGACACGTGCCTTGGGAAGAGTGCGGAGCTTGACCCGCCGGCCACGCCGTCGAACGCGGGCAAGACGTCCCTCATCGGCCCGTGCGTCGTCCTCCAGACGGAGACGCCGCTGCAATCTGCTCTCGACCCAATCTCCCAACGGCAGGCCGGGCTCCTTGCGCCATGTCTTCGGCCGCCGACGTGCCAGACGCTCCTCAACCTCAATCGCCTTCCCCATGTCGGGACTGCCCGCGGCTTCCTGAAGAAGCTGATGAAGGCGATGACGGTTGGCACGATTGGGAAATCGCTTGTTCAGCCGAACCGCGTTCCTGGAACTTTTATCGTTCTCCGCGTACGCGTTGCGACGGTCCTTGGCGTAACTGAGCTGCTTCTTCTCCTGGGGGCTCCTGCTCCTCATACCGCCTTGCCTTCTCCTGCGACCTCCGGGAGGGCTACCAGGAGCGCACTGTACGTGGACGAAAGGTGCCGCCCAAGCCAATTACGCACAAGGTCCCGGCTACCAGCGACACCGAACGGCCGCCCCCCGCTGGGCTATGCGGCTGGCCTACGCGCTGCCGCTGCTGGTGCTGCCGTCGTACCTGTGGCGGCTGCCGTTCGCGTTCCACTTCCCGATGGGACAGGTCCGATCAAGGGTGTTGCCCAAACTCATCAACGAACGTTGCCGCTACACGCGGACGAAGCCATGCGAACGGCGAGTCGCGTTAGCGGCGGGGCGCGGCGGCCAGGCAGCTCATGATCAGGTCGGTTAGCGCGTCGGTTGCGTCGGCGGCGGTCGTGCGCCCGTGGTTGAGTTCGGCGGCGATCGCCTCGGCGGCGCCCAGTGCGCCGGCGCAGCGCAGCCGGAGCGCCTGGGCGCCGAGGCCGGAGTGGGGGGCCAGCGCGTCGGCCATCAGGTCGGTGTAGTCATCGAGCAGTTCGTGCTGGACCGCTTCCATCTCCGGGCTCCCCTTCAGCGCCGCCGAGATCGCGTTGAGCTCCGGCATGGCTGTGGCGCAGGTGAGGTAGGCCTGGCCCATCAGCCCTGCGACCCCGTATGCGTCAGGCCCTGCTTCCGTCAGTGCCTGCGTCAGCGCGGCCCGGTGTTGCTCGTCGAGCCGCCGGTAGAGCGCGATGAGAAGCCCCTGACGGGTGCCGAAGTGGTCGTACACGATCGGCCTGCTCACCTCGGCGGCCTCGGCCAGCGTGACCAGGGTCAGGCCGTCGGCCCCACGGTCGCGGACGATCGCCGTCGCCGAGTCGAGCAGTTGCTCTCGCCTGGCCTGTTTGGACAGGCGGGTCGTCGGTGCCCTCATCGTCCTCCCTTGCGTCACGACACCAGCCTAAGCTACAAAGTGTAGGCTACAAAATGTAGCTTGATGTGAGTGAGAGGACTCTGCAGATGAAGCAGCCGGTTTTGATCATGGGCGGATCGGGTCAGGCGGGTTCGGACACCGCTGCCGTCCTACGGGAGTGGCACCCGGACCTGCCCCTGGCCATCGCGGGCCGCAACCTCGACCGCGCCCGCAAGGTCGCCGACGAACTCGGCAACGCCATCGCCGTCACCCTCGACCTTCAGCGTCCCGACCTCGGCCTCCCCGCCGAGCAGGACTTCTCCGCCGTGGTCGCAGCCGTGCGTGACTCCCGCCTGCACGGGCTCGGTTACGCCCAGGAGCGCGGCCTGCCCTACCTCAGCATCTCCAGCGGCCTGGTCGGCATCGCCCCGGAGGTCGTCGCCGCCGCCCAGCGGGCGAGTGCCGTTCCGGTGCTGCTGGCCAGCCACTATCTGGCCGGCCTCGTCGTCCTCGTGGTCATGGACCTGGCCCGGGAGTTCGGGCGGCTCGACGCCATCCGGATCGCCGCCGTCCTCGACGACCAGGACGCCGGCGGACCGGCAGCGCTCGACGACCTGGAGCGCCTGGCCGCTGTCACCTCCGCCGGCCTGGTGCGCCAGGACGGGGCCTTCACCTGGGTCTCCGGGGCCGAGGCGGAGGTGGGTGTGCCCAGCATCGACGGTGTCGTGCTGCCCGGCCAGCGGATCGCCATCCTCGACGTCCCGAGTCTCGCCCTGGCCACCGGGGCGGGTGACGTCCACTTCGACTTCGCCGTCGGCGCTTCGGCCGGCCGTAGACGCGGCGAGCCGGCTTCCACCGAGGTCCTCATCGACCTGGAGGGAACCGGCCCGTCCGGCGACCCTCTCCGCACCCGCCGCCACCTCTTCCACCCCGCCGGCCAGCGCCCCCTCACGGCCCTCGGCATCGCCCTCGGCGTCGAGCGGCTCCTCGGCCTGCGCGGCGAACCCGCCGGCCCCGGCCTGCACACCCCCGAAGCCCTGCTCGACCCGGCCCTCGCCGTCGAGCGGATGACGGCCATCGGAACCACTTTCGGCACCCTGTGACGCTCTGTGGGTTGGAGTTGCGAATTGCGGGTGCCGGGGCTGTGGCGGCTATCTGGGGTGCCGTACGGCTTTCTTCATGTGCGCCACGTAGGGGGTTGAGTGGTGTCGCGGACCGATTTCCGGGGGTTCGTCGTCATGCAGTTCATCTAGGCCACGCCCCGCCCTGACTTAGGGCCGTGCCATGCGTTGGCTACGCGGTTCTTCAGGGACTGGCCGTCGGCGAAGAAGGCCGATAGGTCGAACGGAGTCCCGTCGGGGCGGGGGTCGTGGCGCGGGCTTGGGCTGCGTTCTAGGACGGTTAGGGGGATGTTGTGCGCGCGGGCCAGGTAGGGCAACCAGTCGTCGGGGATGCTTTCGCCGCGTTCCCAGCGAGACCTCGTGTCGAGTGACGGTGTCAGAGTTGGTCAGCTCGCAGAGTTCTGCGGCCAGGGCTCGCTGGCTTCGGTTGCCGCGTAGACATGCCGGATAGGCGCCGAACGCGCGTCGTTGCTGTTGCTGTCAAAAGGCCCGGAACCGCGAGTGGTTCCGGGCCTTTGGCTGGTCACATGAGGTGGGCAGGGGCGGGGTCGAACCGCCGACCTTCCGCTTTTCAGAAGTAGCACCCACCCTGCGGCCACCCCGTTGACCAAGGTCAGACGGTGCTCGACGTGCGCCCACGGTGCTGTCTGGTGGCCATCGTTGCCGTCAGGGTTGCCGTCACCGGTCAGTGCTGTCAGGCGACCTTGATCGAGTGGGGGCCGACGCTGACGGTGATGTCCACGTGGCCGCCGAGTGCGGTGGCGTAGGCGCGGAGTGTCTCCAGCTCCATGGCTTCGAGGTCGCCGTTCTCGATCTGGGAGACGCGGGACTGGCTGACGCCGAGGATCTGGGCGACCTCGGCTTGTGTCTTGCCGATGGCCTTGCGGAGTTCTTTGAGGTGGTGGCCGGCGACGTAGGCGTCCAGTTCGGCGCGGGCCTGGGCCTGGCGCTCGGGGTCGGCCAGTTCGGGGTTGCGGCGGTGTGCTTCGGCTTTGATGTCCTGCCAGCGACGTCCGGTGCTCATCGTCCGCCCTCCTTATCCTTCGCTGCCCGGTACTCGGCGTACCGGGCTTCCGCCAGTGGGATCGCCTCGTCGTACCAGCGTGACCACTGCCCGGCCTTGTCTCCGGCCACAAGAAAGATCGCTGCCCGATCTGGATCGAATACGAACAGCATGCGGATCTCCGATCGGCCTCGGCTTCCGGGCCGCAGCTCCTTGAGGTTGCGTAGCTCGCTGTGTTCCAGTGTGTCGACCAGCGGTCGTCCCAGCGTCGGCCCGACCTCGGCCGGCCTGCTCGATCAAGGCCGCAGTGTCCGTCTCGGATTCACACAGCTTGAGGAACCAGCTCTCAACCGGTTCAAGGAGGATGACGTCCCAGGGCACCCGACCAATATAACCTCTAGCTCATACTGCGAGGTTGACCGTCCGCTTCCTGATGACGTCCGTTGCCGTCAAACACAACGCCCCGGGCCACATGGCTCCGGGGCGTTCTTGCTGGTCCTTGAGGTGGGCAGGGGCGGGGTCGAACCGCCGACCTTCCGCTTTTCAGGCGGACGCTCGTACCGACTGAGCTACCTGCCCAGGACGCGCGTCGGCGCGTCTGGCGGTCCTGACGGGATTTGAACCCGCGGCCTCCACCTTGACAGGGTGGCGAGCACTCCTAGCTGCTCCACAGGACCTTGCGTCTCCGAGCCTAGCGGCTCTGGAGGGGTGTCTTGGCCGGTGTGTCCGGCGCTTGGCGACGTCCGAGAGCATACGCGATGGCCGAGGGGGTCGCCAACTCGATTACCCCGGGCGGGTGAGGGGACGATCCGGGCGGGGAGAAACCGGGCGGACAAGAGTGTTTCGTGTTTGTGCTTGGGGCTCCTACTCTGTCCGGGTTGCGCAACGGTGCGTGATCGGAGGGTGGCGCTGCCGCCCCTTGCGGGGCGGCTGTAGAGAGGAGGCCGTGTGGTCGCGAAGCTCCCAGACCAGAGCGCGGAGGACTACCAACGCGGGCTTGGGACCCGCCAGGTCCAGATGCTGGCCATCGGCGGGACGATCGGCACCGGGCTGTTCCTGGGCGCCGGGGAGAACATCGCCAAGGCCGGGCCCAGCCTGATCCTGACGTACGCCGTGGCGGGGCTGGCGCTGTTCTTCGTCATGCGGGCGCTCGGCGAGCTGCTGACGTACCGGCGGGCCGAGGGCGGGTTCGCCGGGTATGCCCGGGAGTTCCTCGGGCCGTTCTGGGGCTACGCCACGACCTGGACGTACTGGATCATCTGGGTGACGACCGGGATGGCGGAGCTGACCGCGGCCGGCAAGTACATCCAGAAGTGGTGGCCGGGCGTCGAGCAGTGGCAGACGGCGCTGGTGGCGCTGGTGGTCCTGTTCGTGGTGAACCTGATCTCGGTGAAGCTCTTCGGCGAGCTGGAGTTCTGGTTCGCGATGATCAAGGTCGCGGCGATCGTGATGATGATCCTGGTCGGGCTCGGGGTGCTGGTCTTCGGGTTCAGCGACGCGGGGGACACCGCGGGGGTCGGGAACCTGTGGGACCACGGGGGCGTGTTCCCCGAGGGGGCCGGGGCCACGATCATGACGCTGCAGATGGTGATGTTCGCCTACCTGGGCGTCGAGCTGGTGGGCGTGACGGCGAGCGAGGCCAAGGATCCGGAGAAGAACATCCCGCGGGCGATCAACGCGCTGCCGGTGCGGTTCGCGCTGTTCTACCTGGGGTCGCTGCTGGTGATCCTCGCGGTGGTGCCGTGGACGGCGTTCAAGGGCGGGGCGAGCCCGTTCGTCCTGGCGTTCGACCAGATCGGCATTCCGGGCGGGGCGGACATCGTCAACTTCGTGGTGCTGACGGCGGCGCTGTCGTCCTGCAACGCGGGCGGGCTCTACTCGACGTCCCGCATGCTGCGGACGGCGGGCGTCAACGGGGACGGTCCGAAGGTGCTCGGACGGCTCAACGGGCGCGGTGTGCCTGTTCTGACGGTCGTCATCTCCGCGCTGGTCATGGGCATCGGGGTGGTCGTCAACGCGGTCGTGCCGGAGAAGGCGTTCGAGTACATCACGTCGGTGTCCACCGGTGGGGCCCTGCTGGTGTGGACGGTCATCCTGGTCGCGCACATGGTCTACCGGCGGCGGTCGGCGGCCGGGGAGCTGCCGAGGGCGCCGTACCGGATGCCGTGGGCGCCCTACACGAGCTGGGCCGTGCTGGCGTTCTTCGCGTTCGTCACGGTGACGATCGCGTGGGAGGCCGATACGCGGATCGCGCTCTACGTGATGGCCGCCTGGGGAGCGCTGGTCGTGGTCGGCTGGCTGTTCGTCCGGCGTAGCTCGCAGGAGGCGCGGGTGCCCGTTCCGCTGGCGGAGGAGAGTACGAGCGCCTGAGTGAGGACATCCCACGGCGGGACGGCGCCCGCCGTGGGATGATCCCTCATGGGCGGTTCCTTCCCTCCGGAGGCGCGCGTGACCAGCAGGCTCGAGATCCGGGTGCGGTGGGTCCTGCTGGTCGTGGTGGGTGTCGCGAACATCATCGGCTCGCTGGTGGTGCTGCTGTTCGCGACGTTCGTGGTGCCCGATCCGCCCTTGGACGACCGCGACTACGTTCATCTGGTCAACGCGGTGGCGTTCTTCAGCTATCCGGTGGTCGCGGCTCCGGCGGCGCTGTTGTGCGGGCTGTGGCTGTGGCGTCCCGTGGTCACGTTCGTCCGGGACGGGGGAGAGCCCGACCGGCGGCAGCGCCGGGCCGTGCTGCTCGGGCCGCTGCGGCTGACGCTGCTCGTCGGGGCGCTGTGGGGGGTCGGCGCGCTCGGCTGGGCGGCGCTCGACATGATGCTGTTCACCGGGCGGCTGGCGGTGAAGACGGGGCTGACGTGCCTGCTCGGCGCGGGCACGACCTGCACGATCGTCTACCTGCTGTCGGAGCGGCTGCTGCGGCCGGCGGCGGCGCTGGTGCTGGGCGCGGAGCGTCCGAAGAGGCTGCGGCTGCCCGGGGTGACGACGCGCGTGATGCTCGCCTGGGCGCTCGGGACGGCGATCCCGGTGTTCGGCCTGATCTGCGTCGCGATCGCCGCGCTGGCCTCGCCGGACATCAACGTCACCCAGCTCGCGATCACGATCCTCGGCCTCGGCGGCGCCGCGCTGCTCGCGGGGGTCTGCGTGATCTACATGGCGACGCGCGCGATCGCCGATCCGATCAAGGCGGTGCGCAGCGGGATGGCGCAGGTCGAGCGGGGGGACCTCGGCGCCGAGGTGGACGTGTACGACGCGAGCGAGGTCGGGCAGCTGCAGGCCGGGTTCAACCACATGGTCGCGGGGCTGCGGGAGATCGAGTGGCTGCGCGACCTGTTCGGGCGGCATGTCGGCGAGGAGGTCGCCGACCTGGCGCTGGAGCGCGGCGTCGTCACGCTCGGCGGCGAGACGCGCGAGGTGGCCGTGCTGTTCGTGGACCTGACCGGGTCCACCAGGCTGGCCGACACGCGCAGCCCGGACGAGGTGGTGGGGCTGCTCAACCGGTTCTTCGGCGTCGTGGTGTCGGCGGTGGCCAAGCACGGCGGCTGGATCAACAAGTTCGAGGGGGACGCGGCGCTGGCGATCTTCGGGGCGCCGACCCAGGTGGAGGACTCGGCCGGCGGGGCGCTCGGCGCGGCCCGCGAGCTGGCGGTGCGGCTGCGCGCCGAGGTGCCGATGCTGGACGCGGGGATCGGGGTGTCCGCGGGCCCGGTCGTCGCCGGGTACATCGGCGCGGAGGAGCGGTTCGAGTACACGGTGATCGGCGATCCGGTGAACGAGGCGGCGCGGCTCAGCGACCTCGCCAAGGACGAGGAGGGGCGGGTGCTCGCCTCGGCGACCGTTCTGGAGCTGGCGCACCTCGCCGAGTCCGACGAGTGGGACCTCGGACGGTCGGTGACGCTGCGCGGGCGGAGCCGTCCGACACGGCTGGGCACGCCCCGCCGCCCGGCGCGTCCCGTGATCCCCGCTCCACGGGCCGCGCCGGGGACGGGACGGACGAGGTTCCCGCGCCCGCTGAGGCGCAGCAGGAGGCTGCTGTTCGGGGCACTGGTGCTGGCGAAAGCGGCCAAGAGCGCAAAAGCCGCGGGGCAGGGCAGTCCCGAAGAGCCCGGAGGCCATTCCGGCGGTACGGCCGTGTCTGACTCGTCCTGACGGGACCCGATGCGTATCGTCACCTTCGGTACACAGTCTGCTACCGATCTGTAACTCCGGCGTCACCGGACGGGCCGAGGGTTGGGGCGGACAGCCCGGCTCCCGAGAGGTGACTGATGCACCGGCGGAATCGTCTCGCGCTCCTCGCCGTCCTGGCCACCGCGGCCGTCGCCGTCCCGGCGGCGCCCGCCGACGCCCGTCCAGGCCCCGACCCGACCCTGTCCCTGCTGCCGGGCGCCCCGGAACCGCGCCCGCGCACCGCCCCCGCCCAGGCCCCGGATCCGGACGCCGGCGTCCTGAACGTCGCGCACCGGGGCGCGTCCGCGTACGCGCCGGAGAACACGCTGGCGGCGTTCCGGCTCGCCCAGCCCAAGAAGGCGGACATGTTCGAGCTGGACGTCCAGGAGACCAGGGACCGCCAGCTCGTGATCATGCACGACGCCACCCTCGCCCGGACGACGAACGCGGAGGAGGTCTACCCCGGCCGCAAGCCCTGGAAGGTCGCCGACTTCACCCTCGCCGAGATCGGGAGGCTGGACGCCGGCGGCTGGTTCGCGAAGAAGTACGCGGGCGAGCGCGTCCCGACGCTCGGCCAGGTGCTGGCCGGGATGCGCGGCAGGGGCCTCGGGCTGCTGCTGGAGATCAAGAACCCCGGGCTGTACCCCGGCATCGAGCGACGCATCGCGGCGGAGCTGAGGCGGTTCCCGTCCTGGCTCCGGTACGACCCGCGGGAGCGGCGCCTCGTCGTCCAGTCGTTCGACTGGGAGTCGGTGCGGCGGTTCCACGCCGTCCTGCCGAAGGTGCCGACCGGCCTCCTCGGTACCCCGAAGGCCGCGGATCTGCCGAAGCTCGCGAAGTACGCGGATCAGGTCAATCCCGCCTTCGGTGGCCTGACCGAGTCCTACGTCGACGAGGTTCACGACGCCGGGATGGACCTGCTCACCTGGACGATCGACGCTCCCGGCGACATGGAGCGGGCGATCGACCTCGACGTGGACGGGATCATCACCAACAGGCCGGACGTCCTGCACCGCGTCGTGGACGACTCCGCGGAGCGGGCGGCCTGATCAGGCGGGCCACCGGCGCGCGCGGGCGATCAGCGCCCGCGCCGCCGGGCTGCGCGGCCCCTCGGTGCGCCAGGCCAGGGCGATCCGCCCGGTCAGCCGCGGCCGGACGACCGGGAGCGCGCGCAGGTCGTCCGGGCGGCCGCGGGCGGCGGACTCGGGCAGCACGGCGACGCCCAGGCCGTGCGCGGCGATCTCGGCGAGGACCGGCGGCTCGCCCGCCTCGAACGCGACGCGCGGGCGCAGGCCGGCGTCCGCGAAGGCCCCGTCCAGGACGGCCCGCAGCCCGGTGCCCTTCGGCAGGCAGATCAGGTTCTCCTCGGCGAGGGCCCGCAGGCTGATCGTGGACCTGCGCGCCAGCGGGTGGCCGCGGGCGACGGCGGCGACGAGGTCCTGCTCGATGACGACCCGCGTCGCGACGCCCTCGGGCGGGTCGCCGCCGAGGCTGAGGAAAGCCAGGTCGATCCGTCCGGTGCGGAGTCCTTCGGTCAGCGTCGCGGAATCCTCCTGGACGACGGTGATCTCGACGTCCGGGTGGTCGCGGTGGAATCCGGCCAGCATGCCGGGAAGGTCCAGCGACCGGATCCAGTCGATCGTGCCGATCGTGACGTGCCCGCGGAGCAGGCCCGTCAGCTCGTCCACCGCCAGCCGGGCGCCCTCGACCGCGGCGAGCGCGGCGCGCGCGTAGGGAAGGACGGCGGCGCCGACCTCGGTCAGCCGGACGGTCCGACCGGAGCGGTCGAGCAGCGGCTGGCCCAGTTCCCGCTCCAGCTGCCGGATCTGGGCGCTCACGCCGGGCTGGGCGACGTGCAACCGGGCCGCGGCCCTGGTGAAGCCGGCCTCTTCCGTGACCGCCACGAAGTACTCAAGCTGGCGCAGCTCCATAACGGGACATGCTAGTCGCGTGCCCTCCCAGCGCCCGGGCTTCTGCATGCCCGGTCGGTCCGGCAACCAATTCTTTTGCCGGTCTTGGCTGCATCGCTGCTGTTCAGAGGACTGATCCGGGCGTGTGCGGTGATTACCTCACCTGCGGGAGGTCGGGTGTACGGACGGCGCACATGGTCCATACGGGTGCGGATGACCGTTATTGCCGGGACGGTCACCGCCGTTATCTGTGCCATCGTGACGACGCTGATCCTCGTGGAGGCGCGGGGATCGGAGACCGACTCCTCCCGCGGCGAGGCGAACGCGGCCGCGCTCCGGCTGTCGTACGAGCTGCGGCGCGGGTCGGCGCCCGACCGGTTCGACGGGGTGCCGGGCGTCATGCTGCAGGTCGTGGACGTGAAGCGGACGGTGATCGCGGGGACCTCGGGCCGGGCGCCGGCCGACCGTCCGCTCGCCAGCTTCGTCCCGTCGGAGACGCGCGTGTACGCCACCCGGAGGGTGTGCTCGCCGGTGGGGCGCCACCGGTGCCTGTGGGTGATCGGCTTCCGCATCTTCAGGCCGGGCGGCGACTGGCTGATCTACGCCGCCGTCCCGATCATCCCCTGGTACGTGAGCCCAGGCTTGATCATTTTCCTGGCCAGCGTCTCGCTGCTGGTGATCCTGCTGGGCTGCCTGCGCGCCTGGACGACGGTGGACCAGACCCTCGCCCCCGTGGACGCGATCCGGGCCGAGCTGGCGGAGATCACCGCGCACCGGTCGGGCCGCCGGGTGACGGTGCCGGAGAGCCGGGACGAGATCAGGCGGCTCGCGGAGGCCGCGAACGCGACCCTGGACCGGCTGGACAGCGCCCTCGAACGGCAGCGCAGCTTCACCTCCGACGCGTCCCACGATCTGCGCAGCCCCATCGCGGCCGCGCGCGCCCAGATCGAGGAGGCGCTCCTGTTCCCCGACGACGTCGACTGGCCGCAGACCGCGCGGAACGTCCTGCAGAGCCTGGAACGGCTCCAGGCGATCGTGACGGACCTGCTGCAGCTCGCCCGGCTGGACGCCGCCGCCTGGCAGGACGTCGAGACGGTCGACCTCGGTGCGCTGGTCACCATCGAGTTGGCGAGGTCGGACCGGACGAAGCGGATCGTCCCGCATCTCCAGGAGGGCGTGACGGTGCGCGGGGACCGGCTCAGGCTCGTCCGCCTGCTGACGAACCTGCTGGACAATGCCGAGCGGCACGCCGAGTCGCGTGTCGACGTCAAGGTGTCGCGGGAGGACGGCACCGCCGTGCTGGAGGTCGTCGACGACGGCGTGGGCGTCGCCGAGGAGAACCGGGACCTTGTGTTCCAGCGCTTCGCCCGCCTGCAGGACAGCAAGGCCCGCGACCCCGGGGGCACCGGCCTCGGCCTGCCGATCGCCAGGGAGATCGCACGGCTGCACGGCGGCAGCCTCACCATCGAGGACAGCGAGCGCGGCGCCCGGTTCGTCCTGCGGATACCGCCCGACCATGACGGCAGGCCGCCCGGTTAGCCGCACGGCGGCGTGAAAGCGGAGAACCCCGCGGCGACGGCGCGGGGTCGTGGTGGTCTGGGGGCGGCCCGCGCGGGGGACGGGCCGGGGGGCGGCCGGTCAGACCGCCGGATGGGCGGCCAGGCCGCGCAGGTGGATCCAGCCTTCGAGGTGGGACTCCTTCACCCGGCAGGTGATCCGCTCGTACTCGGCGGCGGTCACGTGGCCGGGGCTGGGGACGATCACCGAGTCGTAGACGAACCTGGACGCGATGACGCCGAGGTCGGCGCCCGTCGCGGCGAGCCGCTCCTTGAGCGGGCCGGCGTCGAGGAGCCGGGCCGTCGTGATGATGGACGAGCCGGATACTCCGGGCGGGTCGGGCATCACGGGCCCGACGTTCACCGCGACCCTGAGCTGGACGCGGACGGCCCCGGTCGCGCGGTGGTTGTGGCGGCGCAGCCGCAGGCCCAGCGAGACCAGCATGGGGTCGATCACGGTGGCCGTCGGCACCTGCGGCGGGATGACGATGAGCGCGCCGTCGCCGCGGTCCTCGACGTGGCAGGCGTCCCAGGGGACGCCCGACTCCTCGAACGCCTCGCGGAGGGCCCGGTACATGGCGCGGCGCACGCCGATCCGGTCGGCGTCGTTGCGCTCGGGCGAGCTGAACCCGGCGACGTCGGTGTACACGATGGTGCAGTTCTGGCCGGCCCAGGACGGGGCGTCGTCGTCTGGGAGGACCATGGGCTGCGTCGGCCGTTCGCTGGGTGCCTCGACGACCGCCTCCAGGGCCGGCTGGAGGGAGCGGGCGGGCGGCAGCGAGTTGGCGGGCGGCAGCGAGTTGGCGGGCACGGTGCGGCACGGGACGGTCGGGGTCGCCCCGGACGCGGCGCCCGCGCCGTTGATCGCGGCGGCGGGCTCCACGATGTAGGTCGCGCCTCCGGCCCGCGGGTCGGGCGCGGAGTACGGGGCGGCCACCACGAACGGCCCGGCCATCGCGTACGGATAGTTCGGGACCACCGGCAGCTGCGCCATGGCGTACGGCTGCGGCGATCCGTACTGCGCCGCGGGTCCGTACGGGTGCGCCGCGCCGCCGGGGTGGGCGCGCCGCGGCGGCCGGCCCGGGCCCTGCTCGGTCATCCGGTCGTACATCTCGCGTTCGAGGACGGCGACCACGTGCGGATGGTCGCTCAGGTAGGCGACGAACTCCTGCGTGGTCAGGCGCAGGACGTGGAGGGAGTCCATGGCGACGACGGTCGCCGAGCGGCGGCGCAGCAGCAGGGCGGCGCGCTCGCCGATGATGTCGCCGGGCCCGCGGAAGGCGACGAAGCGCTCGCGGCCGTCCCGCTCCACGGAGATCCGCACCGAGCCGGACTTGATCACGAAGGTGTGGTCGGCGTCCTGGCCCTCGGTCCACAGCACGGCGCCGACCGGGTGGACGACCTCCCGCGCCTGCGCGAGGAACGCGGCGCGCTCGACGGTGGTGAGCCCGTGCCAGAACCCGGGCCGCCGGGCGGTCTCGGTCCGCCGGACGGACCGGGAACGCGGGACGATCTCGGTGGGGACGATCTTGTCCGGGTCGTGGTGGCGGGCGTGCTCGTTCATCGGTCCACCCGTCCGTCGCCCCGCCGGGCGGGCGGCGACGAGCCCGCCGGACTCGTGGGGTGGACGGCGAAGGTGGGGGACGGTACGTGCTGTCTGGACATGTCAGGGACCCCATGCCTCGAATGGCGACTCCGTCGTCCGCCGGGGCACCGGGTAGGTCCGGTGTGGCCCGCGGGTGACCGGAGTCACATCACCTATGGTCCGCACCGCGTGGTCGCGGTTAGACTAGATGAGTCCGCAGAGACATTTTGGCAGGTCAGCCCGGATCTTTCTGCGTCCTGGCAGAGGATGCGGGCGGATCGGCCCGGCTGTCTCGTGCGGCCCCGGGAGTCGCTCTCCGCTCTCCTGCCGATCGTCGTGGCTGCCAAACCGTTGATCGGCGGGAAGCGGCGGGCGACTCTGTTGCCTTCGCTGGCATCGCTTTCTTCTGGTGTTCCTCGTCCGGTGCCGCCTCCTGGCGACGCCGGAATCCTGTCTCCCCTTTCGGCCTCCCCGTGTGGCGCGTGCGGTCCTCCTCGTTCCCGCCTGCGGCCGGCCCGTCTCCGCCTGCGGTCCGTCTTGGCCGTGGTGCGCCGTCCCCGGCCGAGACCTCACCCTGTGTTCAACCCCATCCGCCCTCGGATGTGGCATCGCGTCTCGTTGCATGACGTCGTCTGCTAATCTGCTATGTAGCACATTACAACAGAGTCCGACGGTATGCAGCACTCTGGAAGCTACCGACGCGAGTTTTGGGCGATATGGCGGGGTCTGGTGGCCGGAGCGAAGATCAGATGTCCGGGACATGTAGCGTCGTGTCGGGGAGTGGGATGCCAGGTCCCCGTCTGCCATGTAGCATCCAGTGGGGTGGCATGCACTACTCAGAGTGAGCGAACCAATGGTCAGTGACCAGGGCCCCATAGTCCAGAGTGCGCTGCTGCGCACCGAGCTCGTCCGCCTGCGCAAAGAGAAGAAGCTGACGCAGGAGCAGGTGGCACGGCAGCTTGAGTGGTCTCCGTCCAAGCTCATCCGGGTGGAAGGCGGCAAGAACGCCATCACCCGCACCGATCTGCAGGCATTGCTCGCGGTGTACGACGTCACCTCGGAGGGACGCCAGGAGCGGTTGCAGGCGCTCGCCCGCGGTGCGCGGGAACCCGCCTGGTGGAACGCCTACCGCGGAGACCTGGACCCGAGCTTTCTCTCCTATGTCGGGTATTCCGCCGGCGCGGCGTTCATCCGGCAGTTCCACGGAACCGTCATCCCGGGTCTGATCCAGACCGCCGAGTACGCCGAGGTCCTGTCCACCGGCAAGATCTCTGAGCAGGCGAGAGTGCTGGCGGCCAAGTTGCGCATCCAGCGCCAGCTGGAGTTCGCCAAACGGCAGAACCCGCCGCGCCAGCACTACATCATCGACGAGGCCGTCATCCGGCGGCATGTCGGCATCAAGAGCGATCCGGCGATCATGCCCGCCCAGCTGAACCACATCGCGGACGCGTGCGAACGGGACGACCTGCTGACCGTCAGGATCATCCCGTTCAAGGCGGGTGCGCACCTCGGGCTGGACGGGCCGTTCAGCCTTCTGGAGTTCGACGGCGACCTCGACGACGTCCTCTGGCTGGAGGCGCGGCCGGGCGCCAGCGTGATGATCACTGGTGAGGACGAGCGGATCACCGAGTACCGCGACACCTTCGAGCTGCTGCTGGAGCAGGCGCTGCCGGCGGACGAGTCGATCGCGCTGCTGCGGCAGGCCGCCGAGGACCTCATGGCCTGACTCCCGTTTGGAACCCGACCATGCGACGGAGGTGACTGCCGCATCGGACACCGACAAGGCGAGTGGCCGTCATAACACGCAGGGTGATCTTGTGTTCCCTTGTAGGCGGGATAACTAGAACCGTTTACACTCGTGATCGGGAAATTTTCCACAAGGTCGTGGTTTGTCGTGCCCTGCTGGTGCTCGCCTGGCGGGTGTTCTTGTCCGATCGGTTGGCGAGACGGCACCCGCCGGCAATGGATGGAGGGTTGCTGGATGGTGTACCGGTCGAATCGGGGAGCGGCGGTGAGCTGGCGGAAGAGCAGCGCCAGCGGCGGCGGTCAGGAATGCGTCGAGGTGGCGGTGGCCGGCCCGGCCGTGCTGGTCCGCGACTCGCGCGCCGCCTCCGCAGGCTTCCTCACGCTCGACCCCGCCGAGTGGAAAGCCCTCCTGACCGCCATCAGGAACGGAGAGCTCGAGTGGCGTTGAGTCACGGGACTCATTTTCTGCCTCCCGAATTGTCGATTAGTACGGCTTTCGTTGGTATTTACGGGCGATTTCTGACAAGGGCCGGATAACTTCGGTCGGGTCGGATCGAACCCTGAGTGGACCCTGAAACCACCCTGAATCGCCCCTGATCACCCTGTTCCGGTGCGCGGACCGCACCTAGCTTGATCGTCAGCGTTCCCCGGCCACGGCCGGGCCGGGGACCGTCGCCCGCTTCCGAGGACGCGGGCTCCGACGTCCCCGCACCGGAAGGACTTCCATGCTGCGAAGGAACAGGCTCGCTCTCGTGGGCGCGGCCGCGGCCGGGACCGTGGCGCTGGCCGGCGTCGCGCTCCCCGCCACCGCCTCGCCCACGCCGCCCGCGCCGCGCTCCCCGTCCGCCATCGGCTGGCGCGCATGCGGCGACGACGGCAAGGCCGAGTGCGCGACCCTGCGGCTGCCGATCGACTGGTCCCGGCCGGACGGCCCCACGTTCGGCCTCGCCATCGCGCGCCGCCAGGCCCTTGACCAGGACGCCCGCGTCGGCACCCTCGTGTTCGGCCCCGGTGGTCCCGGCGACTCCGGCGTCCAGCGCGTCACCAGGCTCAAGGGCGGGATCGACCGGTTCAGCGACGAGCTGCGGCGACGCTTCGACATCGTCAGCTTCGACCCGCGGGGCATCGGCGCCAGCCACCCGGTGACGTGCTCGGCCGACCTGCTCAGGGCCGCCCCCTCGCCGATGATCAAGAGTGCGGCGCAGTTCCGGGCGACCCTCGACCACAACGCGCGCCTGCGGGCCGACTGCCGCGCCCGCACCGGCCCGCTCTACGACCACGCCGACACGCTCAGCACCGTCCGGGACGTGGACGCGATTCGCGCCGCCCTGGGCGAGTCGAAGCTGACCTTCCACGGCAGTTCGTACGGCACGTTGCTGGGCGAGATGTACGCCGAGACGTTCCCGCGACGCGTCCGGGCGATGGTGCTGGAGAGCGTGGACGACCACAGCATCCCCGACGCCCGGCGCTTCCTGACGTCCGAACTGGCCGCCGCCCAGGACTCGTTCGACCAGTTCGCCGCCTGGTGCGGGCGCACCCGGGAGTGCGCCCTGCACGGCAAGGACGTCCGGGCCATCTGGCGTGACCTGCGCGCCCGCGCCGACCGCGGCGAACTGCCCGACCCTTCATCGCCGGGCACCGCGCTGCCGGAGTTCGGTCTCGTGCTGATGGCCTACAAGAGCTTCTACGGCCCCGACTGGGCCGAGCTCGCGTCGAAACTGGCCGCACTGGACGCGGCCCCGCCCCTGAGGGCCGGCGCGCGTCCGGCAGCCGCCCAGGCGGCAGGGGAGACCGCCACCGACCCCTTCACCGCGCAGTTCTGCTCCGACTGGAGCCTGCCCGTCCGCGACTACGGCGAGTACGCGAGGCTCATGCGGCGCACGGAGAAGGTCGCGCCCGACATGACGTTCGCGCGTCCCGTCATGGCGATCTCCGCCTGCCTCGGCCGGCCGCAGCCCGTCCGCAACCCGCAGCACCGCCTGGACGTCCGCGGCAGCGCGCCGATCCTGCTGTCCAACGCCGTCCACGACCCCGCCACGCCCTACGCCTGGGCACGGAACGTCGCGCGGCAACTCGGCCCCACAGGACGCCTGCTCACCTACGAAGGCGCAGGCCACGGCAGCTACGACCGCGGCCCCTGCATGCAGAACACCATCGACGCCTACCTGACGTCCCTCACCCTCCCTCCACCCGGCACCACCTGCCCGGCGCAGTAGGCGTCAGTAGAGGAAGGGGAGTTCGACGCCTTCGGGGCCGGTGAGGTCGGTGCCGGGGGAGCGGCCCAGTAGCCAGGCGAGGAGGGCGGGTGCGGGACCGGTGACGAGCACGCCTCCATGGCCGTGTTCCTCGCCGGTGTCGGTGGCGTGGATCCGCAGGGGCGGGGCGTCGTCACGGCGGGCGTAGGACGCGGTGACACTGGCGAGCATCCGGGTGGTGAACGTGGCGGGCCAGTCGGCGGGTGTGAAGCCGGCGTCGAGGTCGACGTGGTGGACGAGTACCTCGGTGAGGCGGGCGTCGGCGGCGCGGGCGGCCGGGTGGCGGGCGCCCGCGGTCCACTGGACGACCCGGCCCCAGGCCTCGTCAGGCATGAGTGCGAAGGCGTCGGCGAACCGCCGCGCGCTCTGCCGGACGTCCTCCGCGAGGACGCGCGCCGGACGGTCCGCGCCCTCCTCGATCTCGGCGGCGCGGGCGTCCAGGCTGGGGTACTCGCGGGTCTCGACACCGGTGCGCGCCCAGGTCAGCAGGCGGGTCCCGCCGTCGGCGTTGCGTGCGAGATGGGTCAGGACGTGGCCGCGCGTCCACCCGGGGAGCAGGGAGGGCGCGCGGACGCGGTCGTCGTCCAGCCGGTCGGCGGTGGCCTGCAGGGCGCGCGTCGCGGCGGTGATCTCGGCGAGCGGGATCACGCGAAGGCGGGGGCGTGCGCCTCGGCCCACTGGCGGAAGGACCGGGGCGGCCCGCCCGTGACGTCCTGGACGGTGGAGCGGACGACCGACTCGTCCAGCGAGCCGTTCACGTAGAAGTCGAAGAACGCGTCGACGTACTCCACCGGCATCTGCGCGCTCATCTCGGCGCGGGCCTCGTCGTCCGGCTGGGGCTCGAAGCGCAGGTCGCGGCCGAGGACCTCGCCGAGGACGGCGACCTGCTCGGCGGGCAGGAGGGACTCCGGGCCGGTGGGGTGGTAGATCTGTCCCGCGTGACCGTCCCGCAGCAGGGCCCTCGCGGCGACGGCGGCGATGTCGCGCGGGTCCACCGCGGCGGCGCGGACGTTCGCGAACGGCAGCCGCAGCGTGTCGCCCGCCCGGAGCTGCGGGAGCCAGCGGAACGCGTTGGACATGAACGCGGTCGGGCGCAGGATCGTCCACGGCAGGCCGGAGTCGCGCACGGCGCGCTCGGTGATGATCATGTAGCGGCTGACGGCGTTGGTCATGTCGCCGCTGCCCGCCGAACCGCCAGAAAGCTGGACGACCCGCCCGACCCCGGCGCGGCGGGCCTCGGCGAGGACGCCCGGCATGTCGCGATAGCCGGGCAGCAGGAAGACGCCGGCGGCCCCGTCCAGCGCGGGCGCGAGGGACGCGGGGTCGTCGAGGTCGCCGGTGACGTACTCGACGCCGTCGCGCCGGGACGCCGGAGGCTTGCGCACGAGGGCGCGCACCGGTTCACCGGACGAGGCGAGGGCGTCGACCAGCTCGGAGCCGATGTTTCCGGTGGAACCCGTCACCAAGATCATCAAAGGGGCCTTTCACCAGGGGAGGGGGCGGCCGTCGCGGAAGAAGCCGCCGGTCGGTCCGTCGTCGGGCAGGGTCGCGGCCCACACCACGCCGGCCGCGCCTTCGGCGACGGGGCGGCCGCCCGGGCCGCCCATGTCGGTGGCGACCCAACCGGGGCAGACCGCGTTGACGAGGATGCCGTCGGCGCGCAGTTCGGCGGCGAGCATGCAGGTCAGGGCGTTGAGAGCGACTTTGGAGGCGGTGTAGGCGGGAGTGCCGCCGCCCATGTTGGTCAGCGAGGCGGCCTCGCTGGAGACGTTGACGATCCGCCCGTGCCGGCTGCGCCGCAGCACGGGGAGGAGGGCCTGCGTCAGCCGCCACGGCCCGTACAGGTTGGTCTCGGCGGCCGCGCGGACGACGGACAGGTCCGCGCTCGACGCCCGCTGCCAGGTGTCGTAGGTGATCGCGGCATTGTTGACCAGGACGTCCAGCTCGCCGATCTCGGCCGCGACGCGCTCGACGTCCGCCGCGGAGGTGACGTCCAGCCGGACGGGCGTCGCGCCGGTCTCGGCCGCCGCGCGCTCGGCCGCCTCCGCCGAGCGCGCCCCGAGCAGCACCCGGTGGCCGCGTGCGGCGAGTTGCGCGCACACGTCGCGGCCGATGCCCCGGTTCGCCCCGGTGACCAGCGAGACCGTCATGCCGTTCCCTCCCGTTGGATGCTGGAACGATCATCATGCGGCCCGGGGTCGCGCGTCCAATACCGGCCGTGATTACCTTCGGCTATGGACGCGCACCTCCGGGACCTCCGGTACTTCGTCGCGGTCGCCGAGGAGCTCTCCTTCACCCGCGCCGCCGAGCGGCTGTTCGTGTCGCAGCCGGCGCTGAGCAAGCAGATCAGGCAACTGGAGGAGCAACTGCGGGTGCGCCTGCTGCACCGCGACCGGCGGAGCGTCTCGCTGACCGCGGCGGGACGGGCGCTGCTTCCCGCGGCCTGCGAGATGCTCCTCGCGTGGGACGGGGCGCAGCGCGCGGTCAGCGACGCCGCGGCGAGCGAGGCGTCCGTGGTGACCGTGGGGATGTCCACGAGCATCGGGCGCGGCCTTCTCGCCGACATGCGGGAGCGGTTCGCGGAGCGCCGCCCCACGTGGCGCATCCGGTTCCGGCAGGTGAACTGGGACGATCCCACCGCCGGCCTTGGCGAGGGCGACGTGGACGTCGCCTTCGTGTGGCTGCCCATCCCGCGCCAGGACGCGTTCAACGTCCAGGTAGTCGCGGAGGAGCCGCGTTGCGTCGCGCTCAGGGACGACCATCGTTTCGCCGGGCGCGAGGCCATCGCGTTCGAAGAACTCTTGGACGAACCCTTCATCGCGCTCCCGGAAGAGGCGGGGCCCCTGCGCGACTTCTGGCTCGCCTTGGACGAACGTGCCGGAAGGCCCGTCCGGATCGGCGCGACCGTCTCCAACGCCGACGAGACCTTCGCCGCCATCGAGGACGGCAGCGGTGTGGTGCTGATGGCGTCCGGCAATGCCGCCATCTACCGGCGCCCAGGGATCGTCACCGTGCCGGTGACGGGACTGTCGCCGAGCAGGCTCGCCTTGGCGTGGCGGACCGGCGATCACCGGACCGCCGTCCGCGACCTGCTGCACACCGCTACGGGGTGACGTCCTCCGGGAGGAGGGTGGCGAGTTGTTCGGTGGTGAGTTGGGCGCCGGTGTTGGCGAGTTGTTCGGTGCGGCGTGCGTGGGCGGTCATGGCCGAGCGGACCAGTTTGTCGACTTCGCGGCCGTTGCCTTCGCGGAACCGGTCGCGGTTGGTGGTGAGGTAGGTGGTGAGGGCCTGGCGGGTGTGTTCGGGGACGCGGTAGTCGGCGGCCTGGGCTTTGCCGACAAAGATCGAGACCAGGCCGTCGACCGGGTAGGGGGTGAAGTTCAGCGTCCGCGCGAACCGGGAGGCAAGGCCCGGGTTGGTGGCCAGGAACCCTTCCATCTCGGTGGTGTATCCGGCGGCGATCACGATGACCTCGTCGCGGTGGTCCTCCATCAGCTTGACCAGGGTGTCGATGGCCTCCTGCCCGAAGTCGTGCCCCGAGCCGCCCGGCCGCGCCAGCGTGTAGGCCTCGTCGATGAACAGCACCCCGCCGCGCGCCTGCTGGAACACCTCGGTGGTCTTCTGCGCGGTCTGCCCCACGTACTGCCCGACCAGATCCACCCGGGCCGCCTCCACCACCTGCCCCTGCGCCAGCACCCCCAACGCCGTCAGCAACTCCCCGTACAACCGCGCCACCGTCGTCTTGCCCGTGCCGGGCGGCCCCGCGAAGATCAGGTGCCCGGTGAACGGCTCGGCCTCCAACCCCGCCGCGCGCCGCCGCCGCGCCGAGGCCAGCACGTCCAGCAGGTCACCGATCTCCCGCTTGACCTCCTCCAGCCCCGTCATCGCGGTCAACCGCGCCAGAACGGTGCTCACCTGCGCGGGATCGCGGGCCTCCCCGAACCGCGCCGCCAGCCCCCCGCCCACATCCAGATCCTCGGCGACCAGCAAACTCAACACCTCACCCGAGGGAAGCTCCTCCAGATCGGCCAGCCGCTGCGCCTGCCGCTCCACCGCACCCTCGAACACCTGCCGCGCCGCCCGCCCGTTACCGAACGTCGCATCCCGCCGCACCGAAGTGAAATGCGCCAGAATCGCCGCCCGCGCGTCCTCGGCCAGCCGGTACCCGTCCCTGACCGCGTGCGACTCGGTGATCTGCAAAAGCTCGGCGGGGCTGTAGTTCTCGAACTCCACCGTCCGCGAGAACCGCGACTTCAACCCCGGGTTGGCCGCCAGGAACTCACGCATCTCCGCCGAATACCCCGCCGCCACCACCACGACCTCCTCGCGGTGGTCCTCCATCAGCTTCACCAGGGTGTCGATGGCCTCCTGCCCGAAATCGGTACCCGTCGCCCTACGCGACAACGTGTAGGCCTCATCGATGAACAACACCCCACCCAAAGCCCGCCGGAACACCTCCGAAGTCCGCAACGCCGTCCCACCCACGTTCTCCGACACCAGATCAGCCCGGCTCACCTCCACGACCTGACCCTTCTCCACCACACCCAGAGCCGCCAGAATCCCCCCGTACAAACGCGCCACCGTCGTCTTACCCGTCCCCGGCGGACCCGCAAAAACCATATGCCGACCAATCGAAGGCCCCGGCGGCAAACCCGCCAACCGCCGCCGCTCAGCCACCTTCTGCAAATTCGTCAACTTACGAATCTCACGCTTCACCCCCGCCAAACCCACCATCCCGTCCAGCCGGGCGAGCAGCACATCCGCCGATTTCCCGTCGGCCCCTTCGCCGGACGGCGGCGCCGCCTCGGGCCCCTTCGAGGCCGTGGGCTCTCCCTCCGGCTTCGGCGGCTCCTCCGCCGGCGTCGGCTCGGTGACCTGCGTGGTCGTCCCGCCGCGCGGCCTGCCGTCCAGCCTGTCCGGCTTCTGGTTGCGCTCGCTGGTCAGGCCGGTCACGTCCATGTGCGCGCCCTCGCCGGCGATGACGCCCGCGCCGTGGTTGTCCACCACCGTGCAGTCGCGGAGGGTGAGCCGGCCGCCCGCCTCCACGCTCACCCCGGCGAGCCCGCTGCCGCTGATCCTCGTCCCGTCCAGCACGACGCGCGCGCCTGGGCCGAGCCCCGCGCCGATCTTTCCCGCGTCGGTGATCCGGCCCCGGACGACCGTGACTTCCGCGTGCGCGGTGAGGGACAGGCCGTTGGTGCCCGCATTCCTGACGTCGCAGTCCTCCAGGAGCGCGACGCCCTTCTCGACGACCACGCCGGTCCGCTGCGGCGACTCCATCTTGATCCGCCGGGCGGTCAGCGAGCCGCCGGTCGCCACCCACAGCGCGTCCGCGCCCGCGTCCTGGATCAGGCAGTCCTCCGCGACCGCCTTGCCCTTCTCCAGGGCGATCAGGGACGACTGGCCCGAGCCGTGGAACGCGCAGTTGCGGATGGCCGCGTCCGCGCGGTCGTCCACCCGGATCCCGGCGCTCGTCGGGTCGCTGATCGTGCACTGCTCGATCAGCGGGCGCGACCCCTCGGTCACCCAGATGCCGTGGCCGCCCGCGTCGCTGATCCGGCACTCCCGGAGGGTCACCGTGCTGCCGCTGCGGATCGCCACCGCGTTGCCCTCCGTCCCGCCGACCGAGGTGCCCTCCATGACCCCGGACGAGGCGCTGTACACGACCGCGCCGTCCTGCACCTGGCACTCCCTGAGCGCCAGCTGCGCGCCGTGGGACGCACGCACGGCCAGGTCGGAGCGGGTCGTGAACTCGCAGTGCTCCGCCAGGACGCTGCCTTCCGCGAGTTCGAGCGCGAGGCCCTCGGCGCTCCAGTTGCGGACGATCAGTCCCTGCAGCGTCACCTTTCCGGTGACCTCGACCGTCGCGTCCGTGGCGCCGTCCAGCGTGACCGAACCCGGTCCGCCCACGGCCGTCATGACGAAGTCGCCCGAACTGCGGAACCCGGTGTTGGGATACAACCCCGGCTCGATCAGGATGTGCCGCCCGGCGGCGGCGTACGCCAGTGGCGCCTGAAGCGCCTCCAGCACCGTCCGATACGCCCGGGGGGAGGAGTGTGACACGACCAGACGCTGCAACGGGCCTCCTCACGAATCACCGTTCATGGTGCCATGAGGTGAGGCGTGCCCGCCCCGCTCAGCGGACCCCGCGCGGCCTGAACTGGACGCTGATCCGGGGACCGGCCACGCGCGCGCTCTTCGGGATCGCGTGCTCCCACGTCCGCTGGCAGCTCCCGCCCATGACGATGAGGTCGCCGTGCCCCAGCTCGCGGCGGATCGCCGGCCCGCCGCCGCGCGGACGGAGCAGCAGGCTCCTCGGGGTGCCGACCGACAGGATCGCCACCATCGTGTCGTGCGTGGCGCCGCGCCCGATGGTGTCGCCGTGCCACGCGACACTGTCGCGTCCGTCCCGGTAGAGGCAGAGACCGGCCGTCCGGAACGGCTCGCCGAGCTCCTCGGCGTAGTGCTCGTCGAGCGCCGTCTTCGCCTCGTCCAGTACGGGATCGGGCAGTTCCGCATCCTCGTCGTAGAACGCCAGGAGACGCGGGACGTCCACGACCTTGTCGTACATGCGCCGCCGCTCGGCCCGCCACGGGACGGACGTGAGCAACCGCTCGAACAGCGCGTCCGCGTTGGGAATCCACCCGGGCAGGACGTCCACCCAGGCGCCGCGCTCCAACAGTGTCCGCCGCGCCGCACTCAGAGACCGCGGACCGCTCTCATCCGTGTCGTCCAGCAACGACCCTTGAAACATCCCCCCACTGTACCCACCCGGGTCAAACACATGTTCGATCAGCGGGTCCGTGAGACGGGGTCAGCGGCGGAAGACCACCGCCAGGACGCGCAGGGAGAGGACCGAGCAGATGACCAGGCCGCAGTAGCCGAAGAACTGGAAGAGGGTCACGTCCCGGGTCATCGCGGGGCCGTCCTTCAGGCCCAGCAGCAGCACCGCCATCACGCCGGCGGTCGACGCGAGGATGGTGAGCAGGACCTGCTGGAGGAGACCGGTGACCGTGCGGCGGTCCGACTCGTCGGCGAACAGGCGGACGTTCAGGCTCAGGCGGCCCGCCTCCGCTGCGGCGGTGATGCGGTCCAGACGGCGGGGGAGGCGGCGCAGGATCGGCAGCAGGTTGAGCAGTTCGTCGTTCGCGGCATCGCGCAGGGAGGCGGGGTGGAGCCGTTCTCGCAGGTAGGACTCGCCGAACGCGTGCGCCTCGGTGACGATGCCGAAGCCGGGGGCGAGCTCGCTCAGGCCGCCCTCCAGTGTCGCCAGCGCCCGGAACACCGCCGCGATCTCGGCCGGGACGGCGAGGTCGAACCTCGCGACCAGGCGGAACAGGTCGGTGAACATGGTCATGTCCGGGGCGGTCCCCGGGCCGAGGTGGCGGGCCATGAAGGCGCCGAGCGCGCGGGCGAGGCCCTGCTCGTCCAGTTCGTCCGGGCGGGCCACGACCTCGAGGAACGCGTCCGTCACCGCGACCGCGTCCCCCCGGTTCATGGCGATGAGCATGCGCTGGAGGCAGCCGCGCAGTTCGGTGTCGAGCCGTCCGACGGAGCCGAAGTCGATCAGGCCGAGGCGGCCGTCGTCGAGCAGGAGGATGTTGCCGGGGTGCGGGTCGGCGTGGAAGACGCCGTCCAGGACGATCTGGCGCAGCACCGTGTCGAGGAGGGTGCGCGCGAGGGCGGTCCGGTCCAGGCCGGCGGAGTCGACGCGCGGGCCGGCCTTGCTGAGCGCGACGCCGTCGAGGCGCTGCATGACGAGGACGCGGCTCGTGCAGAGGTCGTCGTGGGGACGGGGGATGACGACGTCGCCGCTGCGGGCGGTGGCCGCGACGGAGGCCATGTTGCGGGCCTCGACGCGGAAGTCGAGTTCCTCGCGCAGCGCGGTCGCGAAGCCGTTCGCGAGGTCGACGACGCCGAACGACCTGGCCCATCCGGCGCGGTCGTGGAGCGTCCGGGCGAGGCGGCCGACGATGTCGAGGTCGCGTTCGACCACCGCGCGGACGCCCGGCCGCTGGATCTTGACCACGACCTCCTCGCCGGACCGGAGGGCGGCACGGTGCACCTGCGCGATGGACGCGGCGGCGAGCGGGGTCCGGTCGAAGGCGGCGAAGACCTCGTGCGGGTCGCCGAGCTCCTCGCGGAGGACGCGTTCGATCTGCGGCCACGGGACGGGGGCGGCGCAGTCCTGGAGCCGCCCCAGTTCCTGGACGAACTCCGGCGGCAGGACGTCCCGCCGTGTGGACAGGACCTGGCCGAGCTTCACGAACACGACGCCGCCCTGTTCGAGCGCGTGCGTGAACGAGCGCGCGGTGTGTGCGCTCGGGCGGGCGCGGCCGCGCAGGTAGGGACCGAGGCCGTGGCGCAGGAAGATGAACGAGATGCGCCGGTAGCGGCGGGTGCGCGCGATCCGCGACCGCACGTTGCCGAACCAGTGGAGCGGTGACGGCACCGTCCCTGTCGGGACGAACGCCTCCCACAGCACCAGGATCGTCATCGAGACGAGGAGGGCGCACGCGAAGCCGAGGCAGACGAACCACCCCAGCGGCGCGGGGTCCCGGTTCGCGCGCAGGTCGCCGATCAGCGCGCTGATGATCGGGCTCGCGACGGCCTGCCCGACCGCGCCCGCCACGAGCGTCCGGAACAGGGGGAACCGGGTGTCGAGAAGTCTCCTCGCCCCGTACGCCATGACCCAGGTGTTGATCGCCGTTCCGATGAGGAAAGCGATGATCGTTGCCGAACCGTCCATTTTCCGCCGCCCGCAGAATCGTCCTTTTACGTCACGGGGGACGCTAATGAGCGCGGGGGCGGCGCTCTTCCCACCAGCGGGGGAGCGGCTCGTCCTGACGGGGGATCAGAGCTCGCCGAGCAGGTCCCGGAGGAAGGTCGCGGTACGGGCGGGGCGGGCCGCGCGGATGCCCAGCAGGTCCATGATCTTCTGGTAGCGGACGGCCTCCTGGCCCTCGGGGTAGCGGGCGCCGGTCAGCTGCTCCAGGTAGACCACGTCGTCCAGGTCGTGCTCGGCGAACCGGACGATGGTGATCGGCCCGCCCAGCGCCAGGTGCCCGCCCGCCGCGAAGGGCAGGACCTGCACCTTCACGTTGGCCATGTCCTCCGACACCGCGATCAGGTGCTCGACCTGGCCGCGCATCGTCCGCGGCCCCCCGATCGGCCTCCGCAGCGCCGCCTCGTCGATCACCGCCCAGAGCGTGGTCGGGCCGGTCGGGCGGTGCAGGACCTCCTGCCGCCGCAGCCGCAGGGCGAGGCGCCGTTCGAGGCCGCCATAGGCCGCGTCATGGTGTTCCAGGCCGATGACGGCCCGCGCGTAGTCACGCGTTTGCAGAAGGCCGGGGATGTATTGCACCTCGTAAGTGCGAATCGTCGCCGCCGACTGTTCAAGGCCGAGATACTGCTCGAACCAGCCCGGCACGATATCGCCGTGGCCCTGCCACCAGCCGGGCTTCTTCGCCTCCCGGACGAGTTGGACGAAACCATTCCGTTCGTCCTCGTCCTCGACGCCGTAGAGGGTGAGCAGGTCGAGAACGTCGCGGATCTTGAAACCGTGCCGTCCGAGCTCCAGCCTGCTCATCTTGGACGCCGAGCCGCGGATCACCTCGCCGGCCTCCGCCCGGCTGAGACCGCTCTCCTCGCGCATCCGCCTTAACCGCGCCCCGAGCTGCATGCGCAACGCGGTGGGACTCGCCAGCCGATTGTCAAGCACCAGGTCTCCAGCGTTCCGTACGTGGTCCGGCAACACTCTCGGAGGGTCTCACAGGCAATGGTGAACGCGCAGGAAACCCCTCGACAGGGATACCTATCTGGCGCAGCGGCTTTACAAATCCCGCCATTGTGTGGAACGCGCGGGCAGGAGCGTTCCAGTAGGGGTCACCGCCGCGGGACGAGCAGGTCCAGATCGGCGCGCGTGACCCGGGCGTCTCCGGCGATCCGGTCACGATCCGTGCCCGCGCCCTCCACGACCTCCAGCGCGCGGGTGAGCATCGTCGGCTGCTCCAGCGGACGGGCCGGGCCCGGCTCCTGGCGCCGCCAGCCGCGCGAGCTCAGCGCGCTCATCGCGTTGCGGTACGCGGACTCCGTCATGATCCCGAGCGTGCGGGCCCGGTAGAGCAGCGCCGCCATGCTGACGCCCCAGGACGCCTTCAGCTCCGCCAGCCGGTCCCAGTCGGGGCCCGCGGGCAGCTCGCCCGCGATGTCGGCCTCCGGCATGAGGAACTCCGCCGCGAACCGGTGCGCCTGGTCCTCGACGATCTTCTCGCCGGGCTCGGCGTCGGCATGCATCACCAGGTGCCCCAGCTCGTGGGCCGCGTCGAACCGGTTGCGCCAGTAGTCGCCCTTGGCCGGGTTGAAGAACACCATCGGCCTCGGGTGGACGCCGACGCTGAAGGCGTCCACCCGCTCGGCCGCCCGCGGCAGCACGAGGACGAGCACGCCGTGGGACTCCAGCAGCCGGACGACGTGCGGCACCGGCCCGGCCCGCTCGACCAGCGCCTTGCGGGTCAGCCTCGCCGCCTCGGCGGGCCCGGGGCCGGCGATCTCCTCCGGCGAGACCGGGTACTCGGGCAGGTCGACCTCGGGCAGGTCGACGAGCCGTTCGAGGACGGCGACGACGTCGGTGGCGATCCGCCCGTAGGCGAGCGCCTGGTCCCGCTCGATCTGCGTCGTCGAGCGGAGCGACCGGAAATGGGCCCCGTCCATGGAGACCGGGCTGCGGCCGCTCTGGAAGAACTCGACGGGCACGCCCAGCGCGATGGCCAGCCGCCGCACCGTCGGCTCCTCGGGCCTCTGCACGCCCGCCTCGTACTGCCCGATCGCCTTCGGCGTCGTCCCGACGGCCTGCGCGAGCTGGTTCTTGCGCAGGCCCCTGAGCCGCCGGGCGAGCGTCAGCCGCTCGCAGTCGAACAGCACCCCGCGCCACCTTCTGCTAGGCCGTCTTCGTCTCCCCGCGGAGCCGCATCGGGACGTCGTCCTCCCGGTCGTCCCACAGCGGCATCGTCCGCTCGACGAGCTTACGACGTGGATCGGGCCCGATGGTGTCGTCCAGGGGTGTGACCCAGTGCCAGGCGGTGCCGCCGTCGGCGTTCCACCGGGGGCGGCCCAGGAAGAGCTCCATCTCCAGCGGCGCCTCGGTGGCGCTGTGCGCGAGCACCAGCGTCACGACCCCGGGCGTGTCGCGCGCCTCGATGCCCAGCGGGAGGACGAGCTGCGGGTCCTCGACGTAGGTCTGCCTGGCCACGGCCTGCTTGGTGGGGCTGTCGCGGTCCCACCGGATGCCCCTGACGTTCCCGAACTCGTGCCGCTTGAGAAGGACGCGGTACGGCCCGTACCGCCAGCCGGGGGAGCCGTTCAGATCGTCGCGGACGACCTGCGGCTCGGCCTCGAAGACCCGGTCGATCTGCGACGCGAGCGCGTCGAAGGCGCCGACCCCGTACGTCCGCTCCGTGAACCCCGCCGCCCGGCTCAGCCCGCCGAAGACGGCCAGCGTCGCCTCGCGGTGGGCCTCCCGCAGGGCGTGCAGGAAGCCCGCTGCCAAGAGCTCGTCCCAAGCGTCCCTGTCCTCAGCCACGTCCCGACCATAGCCAGAGCCGCCGACATTACGCGCAGCCCTCGAACTCGGGGACCTCGCGGACGAGCGTGAGCCCGCTCTTCCCGAACCACCTGTCCAGCAGGCGGCCGGCCGTCCCGTCCTGGTACATCGTCGTGATGGCCCGGTTCACCGCCTCGCACCCGTCCGCGTCGTCCTTGCGCATCCCGACCCCGTACCGCTCGTCGGTGAAGGGCGCGTTGACGATCCTCAGGTCCGGCGCCGCGAACCCGGCGAGGACCAGGTCGCCGGTGGAGATGGCGTCCACGGTCCCGGATCGCAGCTTCGCCACGCAGTCGCTGTAGGACGATCCCGGGACGAGCCTTGCGGCGATACTCAGACCGACCACCACCCGCTCGGTCGAGACCGACCCGCTGGCCTGGCACATCTTCCGCCCGGCCAGATCGCGCACGCTCTGGACGCGGGTCTCGCTCCGCCGCACCATGACGTCCTGGTGAGCGACGTAGTAGGGCCCGCCGAAGTGGACGAGCCTGGCCCGGTCCGGTGTGATCGAGTAGGACGCGAGCACCAGGTCGACGGCGTGCTGGTTCAGCAGCTGCTCCCGGTCGTCGGACCTGACCTCGCGGAACGTCACATGGGACGCCCCGAGGCGGCGGGCGATGTAGCCGCCCACGTCGACCTCGAAACCCTGGAGCACCCCGTTCTTCCTCAGCCCCAACCCGGGCTGGTCCGCCTTGACCCCGACCACGATGACGTCCTGGCTGCGGATCGAGGCTTTGGCGGTCGCACATCCCACCAGTGCGAGTGCGAGGGCTAGAAGCACGAAAATGGCGCGCACGAACCATGACTAGCGAGAGAAAACGGCCGCCGGATGAACGTGAGGCGACCGTCCAATGCCGGCTGGTGAACCTCTCGGCACCCTTACCGCCGTCGCACGCGCCCAGGTCGCCAAATGGCCTGACGGCCGCCGGGGCGATATGCCTCCGGCAGCCGTCAGGCGCACTTCGCTGAAGTCAGCCGTGGACTCGGTGCGTCCCCTGCGCCAGGCGGCCGGTGGCGCCTCGCTCACCCCTGAGCGTGACGACGCCCATCAGGAGGAGCCAGTAGCTGAGGATGGCGCCCAGGGAGGCGGTGGTGCCCCAGCCGTTGGCGGCGTAGAAGAACGACGGGTCGTTGCCGAAGAAGAGCGAGGGAATGAAGGCGAAGTTGACCGCGGCCAGCACGTAGGCGGACTTCCCCGTCCAGCGCGGCAGCGCACCGGTCTTCGTCACCGCGTAGCCCAGCGCGACCAGGAAGAACCCCAGCAGCATGCGACCGATGGACCCGTACAGGATGTACGTCCCGCTGACGGAGATGGTCGGGTCGATCGGACGGTCGGCGGCGATGACGGCCCCGGCCTCGAGGCCGCTGGAGATGAGGGTGACCAGAACGTAGGCGAGCCCGGCGGCGAAGGCGAAGTTCCCGGCCCATTCGTACCGCGGGTCGACGCTCTTGACGAATTCGCGGAAGCCCGTCACGAAGAGGAGCAGGAATCCGAGGGCCAGGATTCCGAGGAGAAGGCGGGAGAGGACATTGGAGTCCGGCGGCGGGCCCGAGTAGACGAAGTACAGCGGAACCTCGACGATGAGGGCGACGGCGGCGGCGAGGCACGACCATCCGGTGAAGCGCCGGGCGAGAACTGTGTCCACGAGAGTGCCTTTCTCAAGTGCGAGTGGGGGCGGCATCTGCGGAACACTTTGCCGGGCGGGACACGGCCTGTCCGTGGGCGTGCCCCCCGCATCGCGGTAGAGCTATGCCTACCTTTCCGGCACCCGCCTCACGTCGCCTTGCGACTCCGCCGCTCCCGGCTGCTCCTCACGGGCGCGGCCTTTCCGTCGGCGACGAGCCGCTCGTGCTGCTGCCATCCCTGGAGCCACTTCCACCCGGAACCGAGCGCCGCGGTCGTCGCGGCCACCATGAACGTCGTCACCTGCGTCTCGTCGAGGTGAGCCCCGGGCACGAGCTGCGCCACGACTCCGGCGAGCCAACCGGCCGCCACAGCGAACACGGGCGTGAACAACGCGACTCCACGTCCGAGCCAGGACGCCTCCCCGTCCCGGGGCTCGGCGCTCTCAGCCGTTTCCGATGGGACGTCCTCAACCGAACCGTCCACCACAGGACCACACTCCAAGACAAGCGGAAGGACGCTCCGCCGCCGCGCCCTTCATGCGACTTCGACCGCCTCAGAGTGCCGCGCCGAGCGCGTCCCCGTCCCCGGAACCCGCCAACCGTCTCCGAAAACGGCCGATAACCGGCGTGGGCGGCTCAGAGCGCCAGGTATTCGTGGACCGAGCGGACGGCCGTGGCGCCCTCACCGACCGCCGAGGCGACCCGCTTGATCGAGTCCTTCCGCACGTCTCCCGCGGCGAAGACGCCGGGCATGCTCGTCTCCAGCGGCATCGGGTCCCGGTCGAGGGGCCAGCGGGGCGGGTCCCGGTCGTAGATCTCGCGGCCCGTGAGCAGGTAGCCGTGCTCGTCGCCGGCGACGCCGTCCGGGAGCCACCGCGTGTGCGGCTCCCCTCCGATCATGATGAAGAGCGCGGCGGCCGGGACGCGTTCGGTGGTGCCCGACACCCGGTCGGCGAGCGTCAGGGACCGCAGGCGTTCGCCGCCGCCGCACCCGACCACCTCGGTCCGCCGGCGGACGACGATGTTCGGCGTCGTCTCGATGGCGCGCACCAGGTAGGTCGACGCCGACTTCGCCAGGCTGTCGCCCCGGACGACCAGCGTGACCGTGCGAGCGTGCTTGGCCAGGTGCAGCGCGCCCTGGCCCGCCGAGTTCCCGGCGCCCACGATGAAGACGTCCTGGCCCCGCATCGCGCGGCTCTCGCCCACGGCCATCCCGTAGAACACTCCGGCGCCGACGAGGGCCTCCAGGCCGGGGACGCCGAGCCGCCGCCAGTCGACGCCCGTGGAGATCAGCACCGCGCGTGCGCTGACCTCGGAGCCGTCCGCCATGCGGACCACCCGCCGGTCGCCGCGGCCTTCGAGGGCGACCGCCTGCTGGGCGAAGACGATGTGCGCGCCCATCAGCCACGCCTGCTCGCAGGTCCGCTCCATCAGGTAGCCGCCGGCGATGCCGTGGGGGAACCCCGGATAGTTCCTGATCATCGGGCTCGTCCCGGCCTGCCCGCCCGAGAAGGCGCGCTCCAGCAGCACGGTGTCGAGCCCCTCGGACGCCGCGTACACGGCCGCCGTCAGCCCGGCCGACCCGGCGCCGACGATCGCGATGTCGCAGACCTCCAGGTCGTTCACGACGCTGACGCCGATCGCGCAGGCGAGATCGGGGACCTGCGGGTCCACGTACGCCCGGCCGTCGTAGCGGATCACCACCGGCAGCCGGGACGCGTCGACGCCGGCCTCCCGCAGCAGCCGCCGCCCGGTCTCCTCGCCGGGCGGGTGGACCACGAACGGCAGGTTGAAGCGCGCCATCACGTCGCGCAGCCGCAGCACCCGGGGGTCGTCCAATTCGGCGACGACGCGGAACAGCTCGAACGTCGGTTCCTGCTCCTCCGTCCACGAGGACAGGAACTCGCTCACCGCGCGGTGCATCGTCTCGTCGTTCGTCCACGGCCGGACGAGGTGGTAGTCGGCGTACCCGAGGGCGATCGCCTGGACCGCCGGACTGGTCGAGGTGTAGTCGCGGTCCACCATCAGCACGCGCTTGGCATTGGGATACGACTCATGCGCTCGCGTGAGGACGTCGGCGCAGGCGTCGTCCACCATCAGCAGCGCGACGGATTCCTTCGCCCGCGCCATTTCCTCCAGCGCGTCGCAGGCCTCCCCGGGCGAACTCGCACCCTTCACGGTGAACGCCTCGCCCAGCCGTCGCGTGAGGTCGGCGAGCAGTACACGCCGCGAACCCGCGTCGTGATCCACCACGAGAATGACCGGTGCCATCACCCCTACCAGCGTAATCGCCGCCGCCGGACCGGAAGGGCGACCGCGGCCGTCCGGGCGCGGGGCGGCCTCCGGGGACCCGGGTCCGTCGCCTGGGACGCCCGGCGCTCGCCTCCCCTGCCGGGCACGGGAATCCGGGCGCGGGGATCTTGCCCGGTCCGGTGGGCGTCGGTCCGGTGGGTGCCGATCAACCGATTCCAACCTTTTGCCGGATGTTTGGCCCGGCCGGAGAGGTGCGCCCCGCCCCCGGCGCAGGGCGCGGGGGTAGAACGTGTTCTTGTGTTTTGCGGGTGGAGCTAGGAGGCTGGGCGCATGGACCTGGTTGCCCTGGAAGAGATTCGGCGGCTCAAGTACCGGTACCTGCGGTGCGTCGACCTGAAGCTGTGGGACGAGTTCGCCGAGGTGTTCACCGAGGACGCGGTGGCGGAGTACGACACGCCCGTGCTCGGTAAGACGCTCAGGCTGGAGGGGCGGGACGCGATCGTCGAGTACATGCGGTCCAACCTCGGGCCGGACAAGATCAGCGCGCACACGGCCGGATGCCCGGAGATCGACCTCGACGGGGACCGGGCGACGGGGATCTGGTCGCTGGACGACACGATCGTCCTCCCGGGGGCCCGGCTGCTCATCCGGGGTGCCGCCTTCTACCACGACGTCTACCGGCGGGACGGCGGCCGATGGCGGGTCGAGAAGACCGGGCACCGGCGGACCTACGAGTACATGGTGTCGCTGGACGACGCGCCGAGCCTGAAGTTCACCACCTCCCATTGAGCGGGACGCGGGTGTTGCCGCCCACTTAGAACGCGTTCTAATCTCCGTTCCGCCAGAGCACGGCCTCGCGCCCGCGAACCGAGGAGAGCCCGGTGGCCACCGACCCAGCCGAAGGCAGCACCGACCGCCTGGGCGCCGCGACGCGCTCGTTCGCCGACGCGGTCGTGGAGGCGGAGCGGATCGTCCGCGCCGCGCCGCACGTCAAGACCGACCAGGACCTGGCCGAGGGCCTCGACTACCTGGCCGGCAGCATCAAGGCGTCGCTGCACATGGTGGGCGCCTACCAGCAGGACTATCCGTTCTTCGCGTCGTCCACCGGGCCCTACACCAAGCTCGGGCTCGACAATCCCGACACGCTGTACTTCCACGCCTACATCCGGGACGACGCCGAATACGTCGTGACCGGGCGCCGGGGGACGACCGCCGACCTCAGTTTCCAGATCATGAACGGCGACTACTCGCCCGCGAAGTCGCCCGACAGCCTCACCGCCTTCGACGACCGCGAGCTGGACATCGCGAAGGACGGGACGTTCCAGTTGCGGTTCGGCCCGCCGAGACGGGACGCCGGGCCCGGATACGTCGCGCTCGCCCCCGGCTCCGCGATGCTCATCGTGCGCGAGGTCTTCAGCGACTGGGAGAGCGAGAGACGGGGGGAGATCCGCATCCACCGTGCGGACACGCTCGGGACCTCGCCGCTGCCCGTCCCGTCCGACCGGATGGCCAGGCGGTACGAGATAGCGGGCAGAATGCTGGTGTCCCGGATCCGGACCTTCCTGGCCTTCCCCGAATGGCACTACCTGCAACTGCCGGTCAACACGCTCACCGAGCCGCGGCCCACGCCCGGCGGGCTGGCGACGCAGTTCTCGTCCGTCGGTCACTACGACCTGGACGAGGACGAGGCGATGGTCATCACCGCCCCGGCCGCCGACCGTGAAGTGGCGCCCTACCAGGGCTTCCAGCTCGGCAGCATGTGGTACGTCTCGCTCGACTACATCAACCACCAGACGAGCCTCACCACCGACCAGGCCCGCGTGGACGAGGACGGCATGATCCGGTACGTCGTCAGCGAGCGCGATCCCGGGCTCGCCAACTGGATCGAGCGGACCGGGCACCGCCGCGGTTACCTGCAGTTCCGCTGGCAGCGCCTCACCCGGGACCTCACGCCCGAGGACGGGCCGAGCGTCGAGGTCGTGCCGTTCGAGGATCTGCCGCGCGCCCTGCCCTTCCACGAGGGCCAGCGCGTCGGGAGAGAGGAATGGGCGGAGCGGATCGCCGCCCGCCAGACCGCCGTCGCGAAGAGGATGCTCGGCTGATGGGCGCGGGACTGCTGGACGGCAAGGTCGTCGTCGTCTCCGGCGTGGGCCCGGGACTCGGCCGGGGGCTCGCGCTCCAGTGCGCCAAGGCCGGGGCCGACGTCGTGCTGGCCGCGCGCAACGAGGAGCGGCTCGCCGAGGTCGCCAAGGAGGTCGAGGAGCTCGGGCGGCGGACCGCGACCGTCCCGACCGACATCCGGGACGCGGCGGCCTGCGAGCGGCTCGCCGAGGCCGCGCGGGAGGCGTTCGGCCGGGTGGACGGCCTGGTCAACAACGCCTTCGCCACCCCGCCGCTGACCGATCTGACGAAGGTCGACCTCGACGCGGTGCGGGCGGGCTTCGAGACCAACGTCCTCGCCGCACTCCATCTGACCAGGCTGTTCGTCCCGGTGCTGGAAGAGTCCCGCGGCTCCGTCGTCATGATCAACTCGGCGGTGCTGCGGCATTCCCGGCGGACGTTCGGCGCCTACAAGATGGCCAAGGCGGCGCTGCTGGCGATGGCACAGAACCTGTCCACCGAGCTCGGGCCGCGCGGGATCCGCGTCAACACGATCGCGCCCGGCTACATCTGGGCGCCCAACCTCAAGTGGTACTTCCACCACCTCGCGGAGAAGCGCGGCGTGACGGCGCAGCAGGTCTACGACGAGAACGCCGCGACGACCGACCTGCGCAAGCTGCCCGAGCCCGACGAGGTCGCCGACGCCGCCGTGTTCATGCTGTCGCCGCTGGCCCGCGCCGTCACCGGTCAGTGCCTGGACGTCAACTCCGGCGAGTGGCACCACTAGGAAGGGCGGACCGATGACGAACGGTCGCGACAGCGTGGGGACCGTCGAGGACCTCCACGCCTCGGCCAGCAAGATCACCGGGACGGACGACTTCGGCGGCGACGAGTACCTCGACGGACTGAAGGTGCTGCTGGAGTCGCTGGCCGGGGACGCCGGGCTCACACCGCTCGGCAACAAGGCGCAGCGCGCGCTGCTGCGCGGCGCCCTGGTGGCCCGGCAGTTCTCCGAGACGGCCTGGCGGCGGCACCCCGGACACGCGGACGTCGCCGTCGAGCGGCCGATCTTCGTGACCGGCCTGCCCCGCACCGGGACCACGGCGCTGCACCGGCTCCTCACCGCCGACCCCGCGCACCAGGGACTCGACCTGTGGCTCGCCGAGGTGCCGCAGCCGCGGCCGCCGCGCGGGACCTGGGCCGACGACCCGGTCTTCCAGGCGATCGACGCCGGATACCGGCGGCACCACGTGGAGAACCCCGAGTTCATGGGCGTCCACTACATCTCGGCGGACTCGGTCGAGGAGTGCTGGCAGCTGCTCCGCCAGAGCATGCTGTCGATCTCGTTCGAGTGCCTGGCGCACCTGCCGACCTACTCGTCCTGGCTCGCCGGGCAGGACTGGACGGACGCCTACCGCAGGCACCGGCGCAACCTCCGGCTCATCGGCCTGAACGACCCCGGCCGGCGCTGGGTGCTGAAGAACCCCAGCCACCTGTTCGCGCTGGACGCGCTGCTGGAGGTCTACCCCGACGCGCTGATCGTCCAGACGCACCGCACGCCGCGCACCGCGATGGCGTCCATGTGCAGCCTCGCCGCGCACGCCACCGCCGGATGGTCGGACGTGTTCACCGGCGCCACGATCGGCCGCGACCAGCTCGACCTGTGGAGCCGGGGCCTCGACCGGTTCCGCGCCGAACGGGAGCGGCACGACCCGGCGCGGTTCGCGGACGTCCACTACGACGACTTCGTCCGCGACCCGATCGGCACGGTCGAGTCCGTCTACGCGCAGTTCGGGCTGCCGCTGACGGACGACGCCCGCGCCGCCATGACGAGGCTCCACGGCGAGAGCTCCACCGGCGCCGCGAAACCCGCCCACCGGTACTCGCTCGCGGATTTCGGCCTCACCCCGGAGCAGGTCGACGAGCGCTTCGCCGACTACGCCGCCGGACTCCGGTGAGCCGCGAACCCGCCTGACGGCGCGGCGTCTCCGCGTCTCAGCGGGTCGGCTCGGGGGCGCGCCGCGGGACCGGCGGCGCCGGGGACGTCCGGGCCGCCCGGTCCGGTCCGGGCATGAACAGGCCGGCGAGAGCACCGGCCAGCGACAGCGCGCCCGTGAGGGTGAGGGCGGGTCCGAAGCCGTCGGAGAAGGTCTCCGCGGTCCCGTAGCCGCCCTTGGCGGTGAACAGCGCGGCGGCGACCGCGACGCCGAGCACCGCGGCGAGCTGCCGCAGGGCGTTGAAGACGCCGGACGCCTTGCCGATCTCCCGCGCCGCGACGGAGTTGATGACCGCGGTCTGCGCGGCGGGCATCGCCATGCTGATCCCGGCCCCCGCGACGATCATGGGCGCGATCAGCTCCGGATAGGCGGTCGAAGGCCCGGCGGTGAGGCCGATCCATCCCAGCCCGATGCCCTGCAGGGCCAGTCCGGTGGCGGTGAGGGGACGGGCCCCGACCCGGTTCACGAGCGCCCCCGCGGCGGGCGCCACCACGGTCACGGTCGCCGTCCACGGAACGAGCTGGAGCCCGGCGGTCATCGGCCCGGCCCCGAGCACCGTCTGGAGGAACTGGGCCATGAAGAACAGCGAACCGTACAGCGCCGCGTACATGAGGAGCCCGGCGGCGTTGCCCGCGGAGAAACCGCGCGAGCGCAGCAGCCGCATCGGCACCATCGGCTCCCGGACGCGCAGCTCCCACGCGACGAAGGCCGCCAGCAGCAGGGCCCCGGCCGCCAGCGCGGCGTCCACCTCGAAGGCGTCCCAGCCGGAGCCGTCGGCGCGGATGAGGCCCCAGACCAGCCCGAGCGCGCCGCCCGTCACCAGCAGGACGCCGCCGAGGTCGAAGGAGGCGCCGCCGCCCCGGCTCTCCGGGACGTACCGGAGCACCAGCGGGACGACCACCAGCCCGATCGGCACGTTGAGCCAGAAGATCCACTGCCAGGCCAGCCCCTCGGTGACGACTCCGCCGACCACCGGCCCGGCCACCACCGCCAGGCCGGTGACCCCGGCGAAGACGCCGAGGGCCCGGGCGCGCCGCTCGGGCGGGAACCCGGCGCTCAGCAGCGCCATCGCCAGCGGCATCACCAGCGCGGACCCGCACCCCTGGACGGCGCGGGCGGCGATCAGCCAGCCGATGCCGGGCGCCGCCGCGCAGGCCGCCGAGGCGGCCGTGAACAGGCCGAGCCCGCTCACGAACATCCGCCGGCGCCCGAAACGGTCGCCCAGCGCGGCGCCGGTCATCAGCAGGACGGCGAAACTGAGGCCGTAGGCGTTCACGGTCCATTCGAGCTGTTCCATGGTGGCGGACAGGTCCAGCCGGATCCTGGCCAGCGCGGTCGTCACCACCGTCGCGTCCAGCGCCACCATCAGCGACGCCGTCGCGGTCAGGCCGAGCAGCCTGCCGCTTGTCCTCTGCGCCATGCGCGTTCCCTCCAGGTAGTCAGGCGAGGCTCGCCATCGCCTGTACAAACCGGCCGCGCGGGCGATGTTCAGCGGGCGGAAGCCGACGAATCCGGCCCTGGCCTCCGGTCAGTACATGGGGAGGTGCGTCCTGATGAAGACCGATGAGAGAGATGCCGGGCCCGAGGAGTTCGGGCGGATGACGGATCCGTTCCGGCGGGAGCTGCTGGCCTACTGCTACCGGATGCTCGGTTCCGTCCACGACGCCGAGGACCTGGTCCAGGAGGTGTACCTGCGCGCGTGGCGGTCGTATGCGACCTTCGACGGCCGGGCGTCGCTGCGCACGTGGCTGTACCGGATCGCGACGAACGCCTGCCTGAACGCCCTGGAGCACAGCAGCCGGCGGGTGCTGCCGTCCGGTCTCGCGTCGCCGACCGACGACGTGCCGCCGCCCGGGTCGCGAGTCCCGGAGGTGCCCTGGCTGGGGCCCCTGCCCGACCGCCTCGTCGGCGGCGTCCCGGAGGATCCGGCGACGGTCGTCGCCGAGCGGGCCGGGCTGCGGCTGGCGTTGATCGCGGCGTTGCAGTACCTGCCGGCCAGGCAGCGGGCCGTGCTGGTCCTGCGGGACGTGCTGGGATGGCCCGCCGCGGAGGTCGCCGGAATGCTCGGGATGACCGGTGCGGGGGTCAACAGCACGCTGCTGCGCGCCCGGTCCCGCCTGGAGCGGCTCGTCCCCGCCAGCGACGAGATCACCGAGCCGGACGAGCCGGGGCGCCGCGAACTGCTCGACCGGTTCGCCAGGGCCTTCGAGACGGTCGACATCCCCGCGCTCACCCGGCTCCTCACCGAGCAGGCGGCCTGGGAGATGCCGCCCGTTCCGCACTGGTTCAGCGGCCGGGAGGCCATCGGCCGGCTGCTCGCCGCCCGGCTGCCCTCCGGCCGCGATCCCAACCTGCTCGTCCCCGTCCATGCGAACGGCCAGCCCGCCTTCGGCGCGTACCTGCGCGGCGACGACGGCGTTCTGCGCGCGCATTCCATCATGGTCATCACTCCCACCCATTCCGGAATCGCGCACATTTCGAGTTTTATGGACCCGTCCCTTTTCGATGACTTCGACCTTCCGCGGGTCCACGTGTGATCGTGCTCGCCCCGTCCGCCGCGTCCCCGCTTTTACGGAACGCGGCGGACGGGTAGGTCACGGGGCATCACCGCAGGTGCTCTTTGGGGGACGAGCCCGATGACGAAAGCACTGCCGCCCACCAGCCGGAATCGCGCGAGCCTGGCCTACCGGCTTCGCTATGCCGCGCAGAACCCGGAAAAGATCGGCACATATCTGTCACGAGTGGCACGAGATCTGAAATTCCGGGTCTCCAGCCGTGACCACGTCGCCTACTACCGGGCCGTCATGAAGGCGGACGCGGCCAGGAGCCCGGAGGCCGCCGTCGGCAGCCCGACCCGCGAACGCTGGCTCGCCCTCGGCCAGATGCAGTTCGACTACCTGCTCAGGCACGGTCTCAAGCCGGACGACCGCCTCCTGGAGATCGGCTGCGGCAACCTGCGCGCCGGCTGGCGGTTCATCGACCACCTCGACGCCGGCAACTACTACGGCATCGACATCTCGCCCGACATCCTGCTCGCCGCGCAGCACACCCTCGTCCGCAACGACCTCCGCGAGAAACTGCCGCACCTGACGCTGGTCGGTGACCTGAAACTGCGCTTCCTTCCGGCGGAGCACTTCACGGTCGTGCACGCGCACAGCGTTTTCAGCCACTCGCCGCTGGAGGTCATCGACGAGTGCCTCGCGAATGTGGGGCGCGTCATGGCCCCCGGCGGATTCTTCGACTTCACCTTCGACCGCACCGACGGAACCGAGCACCACGTGCTGCGCGAGGACTTCTACTACCGCACCGAGACCCTGACGTCCCTGGCCGAAAGCCACGGCTTCACCGCCCGTTTCATGGACGACTGGGAAGAGCTCCCGCACGGCCAATCCAAGATCCGCGTCACCCGGTGAGGAGGCCGGGGAGCCGCGGCGCCGCTCGTGCGGAGGTTCCCGCGGCTTTACGTCCGCGAGGGTTTGGTCCGCTCCGCCCTGCGGGATCTTCGGCAGGTCGGGGTGACGTCAGATCGGGGAGACGATGAACTTCGCTCGGACCGCACGCGCCGCGCTCGTCACGGCCGCGCCGGTACTGCTGGCGAGCGCGCTCCTGGCCGGTTGCGGCGACGATCCCACGGAGACCGACGTGTCGCCCGCGGCCGGGGTGGCCGGGCAGATCGGGCAGGTCGCCATCCGCAACCTCTTCGTCCTCGGCGGCGAGGAAGGGCGGACGATCGCGCAGGGCGGGTCGGCGCCCGTCTACCTCACCATGGTCAACTCGCCCAGCGAGGTCGAGAGCTTCAACGCCTCCGGGAGCCCGGCCCCCCGGCCCGGGGCCGACACGCTGACGTCGGTCTCCTCGCCCCAGGCCGCGTCCGCCGAGATCGTCGGCGGGACCATCGCCCTCCCGGCCGGCCGGGACGTCCAGGTCGGGCCGGCGCCAAAGATCATCTTGCGCGGGCTCAGGAAGCCGCTGCAGTCCGGCGAGCTCGTTCCGCTCACCCTGCGTTTCCAGCATGCGGGCAGCGGGTCCCTGAACGCCCCGGTCCAGGCCCGCCAGGGCGACCTGCAGAGCTACTCCCCGGCGCCCTGACGCCGTGACCCGTCCGACACCCCGCGACCTGCATCATCCGGGCGCGGGAGGGAAGGCAGAAGCGGTGTGGGATCCCCCCAGGCCTCCGTCGCCGTGCCATGCCCCCCGGAGGCCCCGCACGGCCGATCTGAGGACCATGATTCTCTTCACCAACGCCAAGGCCGGAACGCACGACGCCCAGACCTTGGACCGGGTCGCCGCGCTGATCCGGGACGCCGGGCAGGAGGTCACCGTCTGCCCGTGCGTCGCGCCCGACGACCTCGACGAGGCGCTGGACCAGGACCGCAAGGCGGTCGTCGTGGCCGCCGGCGGGGACGGTTCCATCAACCGCCTGGTCCGCACCCTGCACCGGCGCGGCGAGCTCGACCGGACGGTCGGGCTGCTGCCGATGGGCACCGGAAACGACCTCGCCCGCAACCTCGGCATCCCGCTCGACCCCGACGAGGCCGTCCGCCTCCTGCTGGACGGCGGGCACCGCGAGCTGGACATGATCGTCGACGAGGACGACCGCGTCACGCTGAACGCCGTGCACGTGGGCATCGGCGCATCGGCGGCGGAGAGCGCGACACGGTTCAAGAGGAGGCTCAAGGTCGCGGCGTTCCCGCTGGGCGCGATCATCGCGGGCCTGCGCCACTCCGGGTGGCGGCAGCGGGTCGAGGCGGACGGTGAACTCGTCGCCGAGGGCAAGTTCCTGATGGTCGCGCTCAGCAACGCGCCCGGCATCGCCGGCGGCTCCGCCCAGCTGGCCACGGACGCGCATCCCGGGGACGGGAAGCTGGAACTGGTCGTCTCCGCCGCCACCGGACCCGTCGCGCGCATCGCCTACGCCCTGCACCTGCGCGACGGCAGCCACCGCTACCGGGACGACGTCCTGCACACCACGGCCCGCAAGGTCAGGATCAGCGGACAGGAGTTCCGGAGCAACAGCGACGGCGAGGTGTCCGGCCCCTACACCAGCCGTACCTGGACCCTGCACCCCCGTGCCTGGCGGCTGATCGCCCCGGCCAAGCCCGCCTGAGGGAGGTGCCGCCGGAACCGCCGCCGGAACGGTCAGGCGGTGGTCTCCTGGCGCGTCCGGACGGGGACGAGGGGGTGCAGCTCGTGCGTGCCGGGCCGCACGATCGCGTACGAGCTCTCCGGCACCTCCCTCCACGCGCCCTCAAGATGGTGGATCGGCTCGGACACGACGAACCGCGCGTCCGTCCCGAGCCCCTGGAGGACGTCGAGCCCTGGATAGAGCCCGCGCAGCTGGGCGATGTCGGTGGAGTAGAAGAGCGACCTCGTGCGTCCCAGACTGGAGTAGCGGAACACCCAGATCGACTCACCCTCGCTCGTGGCCACCGTCATCTGCAGCGGATCGGGCACTCCGCGGCGCCGCCCGAGGTCCTCGACGAGGCCGATGGTGCGGGCGACGGCGCCCGGCGGATCCTCCATCAGGCCGAAGGTGAGCGCCAGGTAGAACAGGGCCTCGGAGTCGGTCGTGCCCTCGATCTCGGGGTAGAGCGACGGGTCGACCGCGAGCATGACGTCCCGCTTCAGCCTGGGGTAGTCCGCGATGGCCCCGTTGTGCATCCACAGCCACCGCCCGTGCCGGAACGGATGGCAGTTGCTGCGCTGCACCGAGGCGCCGGTCGAGGCCCTGACGTGCGCGAACAGCATCCGGGTGCGGATCTCCCGGCTGATCTCGCGCAGGTTCGGGTCGTTCCAGGCGGGAAGGACGCTCTTGTACACGCCCGGGAGCCGGCTCTCCCCGAACCAGCCGATGCCGAAGCCGTCCCCGTTCGTGGTCTCCTCTCCCAGCCGGGAGCGCAGGCTCTGGTTGATCAGGGAATGGGCCGGCCGGAAGAGCAGGGCCTCCGCCAGGGCGGGATCCCCGGAGTAGGCCATCCACCTGCACATCGCCACCCACCTCGCATCGACTCGCCCCCGCGACGACCGGGAGCCCGCCCCCGCGATTCGGCCAGGACCGAACTCCCCTTTTGTTCCTCCCTACCCGATGAGGCCCGCCGCCACCAGCACGGGACGACTCCGCGGGCCCGCGCCGCCCGGGGGAGGGCCGGACGCGCCGCACCGCGGGCACGTGCTGCCGGTGTGCCCGCTGTGCGGCGCGGTCAGGAGAGTGGCGAACGGTCAGAAGACGAAGCAGTCCACGTACCGGGTCTCCCGGCTGAGCGCCGCGGGCACCAGGCCGCCCGCGTTGCGGGTGACCTGGGCCGCCTCGGTCGAGTGCGGGGTGGTGCTCTGGCAGGACGTCGGCGAGCTGTGGCCGGACATCAGGTAGTCACAGCGTCCGTTGCGGTTGTCGGGCAGGCCGAGGGCGTGCCCGAGCTCGTGCGCGGCGATCCTCGGCGGGTAGAAGCCGTCGTTGACCGCCTCGCGTCCCATGTAGATGGTGGCGCGGCCGAAACCGTTCATGTAGGTGCGGGGCCAGCCGTTGTCGGCGTACACCTTGACGGTGGCCTGCGCACCGGTCGCGGCCCTGAGCTGGATCGCGGGCACGGCCGCGTTCCAGGCGGCGGCGCCCTGGTCGACGGCCGCCCTGAACTCCTGTGCGGCACTGGCGTCGTAGTAGATCGTGCGGACCGCGGCCGGGGCCGCGGCCGACGCCGGCTCGACGACCAGCGCGGGCACCAGGAAGGACAACCCGAGCGTGACGGCCAGCGCCGCCATGATCTTGCGAAGTGACATGGGGGAACTCCTACGGGGTGGGGGACCGGGGGTCAACGGCCGATCTGCTGGTTGATCCACGACAGGTACGGCGCGATGCCGGTGTAGAGCGTGGTGGTGGCGCACTCGCCCATGTTGTCGCCGGGGCCGTGGGTCTCGCCGACGAGCGTCCAGTCGCCGCGGGTGCCGACGACCGCCGGGCCGCCGGAGTCACCGTGGCAGGCCGAGTGCGTCCGGTCGCCCGAGACGCACACGTCGTTCGCGGTGCCGCCGCCGGCCGCGCACCTGCTGCTGGACAGGATCGTCAGGTCGATCTCCTGGAGGACGGAGGCGGTCCTGCAGCTCGGCCAGCTCATGCAGCCGAAGCCGAGCAGCCGCACGGGCGTACCCGCGGCGGGGTTGGACTGCGCCATCTTCACCGGAGCCGACTGGGCGGGGGCGGACAGGTGCATCAGCGTGAGGTCGGTACCGGACCGGGTGGTGCGCCGGTCGATCTGGCGGACCTCGCCACCGGAGCTCTTGTACGTCGAGCCGATCCGGGCCTGCGACGCCGCGCCGCAGTGGTTCGCCGTGACGATCCACTGGGCGGCGACCAGGCTGCCGCCGCAGCCGTTGCTCAGCGACACCATCCAGGAGTACGTCTCGGTGGCGTTGTGGCCGCCGATGATCGGCACCCCGCCCTCACCGGCGGGCTCGGCGGCGTTCGCGGACGTCACACCGCACATCGCGAGCGCGAGGGCGCACGCGACCAGCGTCGCGTGCAGCAGTTTGCGCATGACGGTTCTCCAATCGGGGGTTCATGCCGCCGGGGGCCGTCCTGTCCCGCGCACAGCGGGCCGCGCTCGCCATGAATTCCTCGGCGGGCTTGCGGGGAAATGCGTTCGCGAGAAAGATGGCGGCGACCGACATGAGCCGGACCCGCATGCTCCTGTGCATGCGCCGGCGTATTGGCCTTCTCGCGGGGACCACAGCTACGGGAGAGTAGTTGAGGGAAACGGCCTCCTTCTAGCACGTGAAAAGCACTAGATATTCAATGTGTATTTCGAGGGGCATAGAAATCCGCCGGTTCCGGTGCGTTCACCTGGTGTTCACCGGGAGCGTCCGCTCGCCGGCGGACGGCGGGGCGCTCGCGACGGGGCCGGCACGGTCAAGCGCACTTCCGTGAACGGCTTCGACGAGTAAAAGCGCAATTCCCCCTAATGTCCTTCAAAGCGGACTGAATCCTTTACCTTTTTACCTCTTCCCTCGACTTTCTTTACCCGCATTTTGCTTGATGCATGGGTAACTATTCACGACACGGAATACCGACTGCCGTGTGCTCGCCACAAAGTGTGGCGTTCCGTCTTAGACGGACAAGTCGCCCGCGCCCAACACGACGAAAGGAGAGAAAGGTGAACTACGGAGAAGAGCTGCGACGCGAGATCCTGTCGGAGGGGACCACCCCGCTGATCGGGGTTTTCGACATGTTCTCCGCCTCCGTCGCCGCACAGCACTACAACGGACTCTTCGTGTCCGGCTTCGGCTTCGCGGCGTCGCACTACGGCCTTCCGGATATCGGCTTCATCGCCTGGCCCGACATCGTCGCGTTCGTGCAGCGGCTGCGACTCGCCTTCCCCGGGCGGCACCTGCTCGTGGACATCGACGACGGCTACGTGGACCCCGAGGTCGCCTGCCACGTCATCGAGCAGCTGGAGCTGATCGGCGCGTCCGGCGTGATCCTGGAGGACCAGCAGCGGCCGCGGCGCTGCGGGCACGTGGACGGCAAGCGGATCCTGCCGCTGCAGGAGTACCTCGACAAGCTCGACATGGTGCTGCGGACCCGGCGCGACCTCGTCGTGGTCGCCCGCACCGACGCCGGAGAGGAGGACGAGGTCCTGGCCCGCGCCGAGGCGCTGGCGCGGACCGACGCGGACGTCGTCCTCGTCGACGGCGTCCGGAGCATCGAGCAGATCCGCCGGGTCCGGTCGGTGATCGGCGACAAGCCGCTGCTGTTCAACCAGATCGCGGGCGGGAAGTCGCCGCGCATCTCGCTGCCCGAGCTGACCGAGCTCGGGGTGAAGGTCGCGATCTACAGCACCCCGTGCCTGTTCGCCGCCCAGAGCGCCATGGAGGAGGCGATCGTCCGGCTCAAGCGCGACGACGGCCGCCTGCCCGAGCACACCGCGAACAGCGTCGGGGTCCGGGAGTCGCTGGCCCTGCTGGAGCGCAACATCAGCCGCAACCACTCCGATCCGGAGCCGGCGGGCCTTCTCGCCTGACCCCGTCCGGTGGCCGATGGCGGCACGTCACAAGAAGCAGAGGGCCAATGCGCACCATCTCCGCGACGCTGACGCGGCTGCACATCGACCCCTACATCGCGGCGATTCTCTGTTCCGTGGGAATCGCCGCGATGTTCCCGGCCGACGGCGCCTTCGCCGCGGGCCTGGACCACGCGGGCACGGTCGCGATCACATTGCTGTTCTTCCTCTACGGCGCACGGCTGCGCACCGCCGAGGCGCTGGACGGGCTCCGCCACTGGCGCCTGCACGTGGCGATCTCGTCCGTCACGTTCCTCGTCTTCCCCGCGCTGGCGCTCGCCTGCGCGCCGCTGACCCCGGCACTGCTCAGCGAGCCCCTGTACGCGGGCGTGGTCTTCCTGTGCGTCCTGCCGTCCACCGTGCAGACGTCGATCACGCTCACCTCCATCGGACGGGGCAACGAGGCGGGGGCGATCTGCAGCGCCTCACTGTCCAACCTGCTCGGCGTCGTCCTCACCCCGCTGCTGGCGGCCGCGCTCGTCTCGGCGGGCGACGGCGGGTTCTCGCTCGGCACCGTCCGCGATATCGCGGTCCGGCTCCTGCTGCCCTTCCTGCTCGGCCAGGTCGCCCAGCGCTGGATCGGCGACCAGGTCCGCGCCCGGCGCCGGGCGCTGTCCCGCTACGACCGCGCGGTGATCCTGCTCGTGGTCTACACGGCCTTCAGCCGAGGCGTCGTCAACGGTGTGTGGAACGACCTCGCGCCGGCGGAACTCGGCGCCCTGACCCTCGTCGTCGCGGCCCTGCTCGCCCTCGCGCTCGCGGCCACGGGACTCGTCTCACGCCTCGGCGCCTTCTCCCGGCCCGACCACGTCGCGATCCTGTTCTGCGGTTCCCAGAAGAGCCTGGCGAGCGGCCTGCCCATGGCGACCGTCCTGTTCGAGGACGCCCGCGTCAGCACGGTCGTCCTCCCCCTGATGCTCTACCACCAGCTCCAGCTACTGGTGTGCTCCTGGCTCGCACAACGCTTCGCAGCCCCCGAGCCGAGCCCCGCGAAAGCCTGAAAAGGACATCATGCACCGCCTCCTCATCGCCTCCCTCCTCGCCATCGCCGCGTTCGCCTCCTTCGGCGCGCACACCGCCTCGGCCTCGGCGACGAACTCTCCGAGCATCGGGGTGAACGCCCTGAACACCTACAACAGCGGCGACGACGCCGGAAACGACAGCTTGCTGGAGATGGACCGCTCCCTCAACTTCGCCAAGGGCGACGGCAGCCCCGGAAGCGACATCATCAACGAGGTGAGCGGCGCGTCCAGCGGCATGTCCCCGGGCTCGTCGAACGGCTCCCTGACCGGCACCTCCACCGACCTGGCCCCCACGGAGTCCGACGACGAATAGCCCGATCGCGGCGTCCCTCGCCGGCCCGGAGACGGTGGGTGGTCGGCGGCACCACCGCGGACCACCCACCGGAGGCCTAGCTGTGCCGGTAGCTGCGAATCGTGTAATCGTTCACGTGAGCGCTCGGCGGCAGGTACCGGCCCGGACCCTGGCAATTGTGCGAAGGGTAGACGTACTGGCCCTGGTTCGAGCCGTTGATCGCGGACTTGAAGACCGCGGGCGCCATCGGGCGGCAGGCGCCCGCGGGGGAGTAGGCGGTGCACGCCGTACCGTTGTTGTTCCGGCAGAGGTGCATGTAGCCCGTCGCCGCCGCCTGCTCGGCGCTCGCGCCCGGCGCGGGCGCGATGCCCAGACCGGCCAGCGCCGCCAGCACGACCCCGGCCGCCCGGAACCGCGTCATCGGATTCGACATGTTCTCTCCTGGCTCTTTGTGTTCTGAATGATCGTCCGGGTTCGGACACATATCAGCTTGGACAAAGAACTGTCAGCCGGTCCACCCGTTTGTGTCCTCGCGCAAAAGGCCGGCTCGCACCATACTGGCCGGAGTGGTCACCGCGACCGGGGGAACGATGTCACGGTTATCGGTACATTTCACAATGCAGGATCTGGCGCGCGTCCGGGTCTGCTCCGACCCGCACTTCCAGTGGGAACTGGTACTCAGCCTGCACCAGCTCCAGCCCGGAAGCACGCCCGGCGCGTCTCCGGCCGATGTGGCGCAGTGGCGGGCCGACACTCTGGCAGCCCTTTCCGGGCAGAGTCTCGGCTTGCGCGTCCATCGCCACCTGCTGCCCTTGGCGCCGGCCTCGTCCTACTTTCCAGACTTCCTAACGCCCTATGAAGGAATGTACGGCTTCGAGGTAGGTCTGGACGCCGTCCTCTCCACTCCTCGCGGCCGGATCGGAAGCGAGTTGCACCGGCTCACCACGCGGAGCGGAGCGCCCAGTTGGGGCGCCGAACTCGCCCACGGCCGCCTTTCCGCACTGCACCTGCTCGGTGACACCATGCGCGCCTACTTCAACAGCGCACTCGTCCCGCTCTGGCCCGCGATCACCGACCGGATCGCCACCGAACGCACCCGGCTCGCCGCCGTCCACGCCACCCGCGGCGTCCACACGATGCTCGCGAACCTGTTCCCCGCCGCGATCTGGCACCCGCGCGACCGCGTTCTGGAAACCCCCTACCCGATCAAGCACAGCGTGCATCTGGACGGCCGGGGTCTCACCCTGATCCCGTCATGGTTCTGCTCCGGCTCGCCCGTGGCGTTCGCCGACACGGACCTGCCGCCCCTGCTGGTCTACCCGATCGACCACACCCCCGCGCCCGGCCCCGTCCCGGACGCGCTGTCCAAGCTGATCGGCGGCACCCGCGCGGCCATCCTCGCCACCGTCACCTTCGGCACCCCCACCACCGCCATCCTGCGGCGCACCGGGATCTCCGCCTCGCAGCTGTCCCGCCACGCCGCCGTGCTCAGGGACAACGGCCTCATCACCGAAGCCCGCCACGCCGGCCGCACCTTCTACACCCGCACCCCCCTCGGCGACACCGTCACCTCACCGTCCACCTCCCCCCTCCGGTCCTCGCGGGCCTCCCGTTCCCGGGGCGCGGGCCGGTGCTGATCCAGATCGGCTCCGCGGGACCGTGCCGGCGGCGGTCAGAGCAGGAAGACGAGCATGGCGGCGACCGCCACGTCCACCACGCCGCAGGCCTCGGCGTAGGAGCGGGAGACGACCTTGTCGAGCTTCAGGTGGACGACGTCCCACACCCCGTGGAGGAGCCAGCCGGCCGCCACCAGGTAGCGGCCGAGGTCGGGGTCCACCGCCAGGCCCACGAGGGCCATCGCACCGAACCCGAGCATCCCCGCGGCCTGCGCCCCGAAGATCGCCCGCCCGTCCGGCGTCCCGGCCACCACTCCCCAGACCAGCAGGACCAGCGCGGCGGCCACGATGACGGCGGACAGCGGGACCACGTCCAGAATGTCGATCGCGACGATGGCCACGACCAGGGACCCGACGACGGGCCAGGACGCCCCGCGCCGGCCGATCCGGTCGAGGATCAGGTACTCCAGGGGCAGCAGGAGCATCAGCTCGCCGAACCCGGACACCGCCTCGTCCAGGTCTCCGAGACCGCCGCCCACGATGAGCGCCGCGGCGGCCAGGGCCACCGCCGTGGGCCAGCGCCGCAACAGCGCGCGGCCCCGGCCATGGTGCGCGGTCTCCTGTCCTTGCACGGTGTTCCTCCTACGGTCGGCGACGCCCTCACCCTCGGGCAGCGCGAACGTCCCCGGTAGTGACGGACCACCACGTGCGCGGATGACATCTGTCATGCGGATACCGGACAAATGACCCCCGGCCCGGGGGCCGTCCGCTGGAACAATGACGGCGTGCGCACAGGAGCCGACGAGACGGGGCTGGCGGGGTTCCGCCGCTACACCTGGTGGGCGGTGCCGGGCACCAACGTCGGCGTCCTGATCCTCTTCACCGGCGAATGGATCCTGGACGGCGACGTGCCGATCCAGCCGCGCGTCCTCAGCGCCGCCGCGCTGGCGGTCGAGGTCGCCGCGGTCGTGGCCCTGCTGAACGCGCGGCTGTCGGCCGGTGCGCGGCCCCGTCCGCCCGCGGGCGGGCCCGCCGCCGGGGCGCTGGCCGCGCTCGTGCTCGCCGTCTGCCCCCTCGCCGTGCGCAACTACGGGCTGTGGCCGATCGCACCCGCGATCATGACGGCGGTCGCCGCGACCTACCTCGACCGCCGGCACCGCCGCCGGCTGATCGCCGGCGCGGTCCTCGCCGCGGCGCTGCCCGGCGGCGCCGTCAGCCTCCTGAGCGGGGACGGCGACCTGGCGTACGCCGCGCTGTTCCCGCCCGGGATCACCGCGTTCGTCGTCTGGGCCATGCTCGGCCCCCTGTGGGCCTGGGACATCGCGGGACGGCTGGACGAGGCGCGCCGCCTGTCGGCCGAACTCGCCGTCAAGGACGAGCGCCTCCGGTTCGCCGCCGACCTGCACGACATCCAGGGCCACCACCTGCAGGTCATCGCCCTGAAGAGCGAACTGGCCGCCCGGCTCGCCGAGACCGACCCGCCGCGGGCCGCCACCGAGATGCGGGACGTCCGGCAACTGGCCGCCGACGCACTCCGCGACACCCGCGCGGTGGTCCTCGGCTACCGTCGCACCAGCCTGGACGACGAGATCGCCAACGCCACCCGGATCCTCGCCTCCGCCGGCATCGACGCCCGCACGACCGCGGAGCCCGCCGCCGTCGGCGACACCGCCCGCCACCTCCTGGGCCTGGTGATGAGGGAGGCGACCACCAACCTTCTCCGCCACAGCCGGGCGAGCCGCGCGTCCGTCGACTACCGCGTCACCGGCGGCGTCGCCCGCCTCCGGGTGGGCAACGACGGCGCGTCCGAGCCGGGCGCCGCCCCCGGCACCGGCCTGAACGCCCTCGCCGAACGTCTGAGGGCCGCGGGCGGCGACCTCACCTGGACCCGCGACGCCGACCGCTTCGAACTCACGGCGTCGCTGCCCGCCGGGAACGGCGAGGGCCGATGATCCGACTCCTGATCGCCGACGACGAGGACCTGCTCCGCAGTGCCCTGGCGTCCCTCCTCGCGCTGGAGGACGACCTCGCGGTGGTCGCCGAGGCGTCCACCTCCACCGACGCGGTCCGCCTGGCCCGCGAGCACGTTCCGGACATCGCGGTCCTGGACCTGGAGATGCCGCCCGCCGACGGCCTGCGCGCCGCCGAGGAGATCAGGGCCGCACTGCCGACCGAGATCGTCCTGGTCACCCGGCACGCCCGTCCCGCCGTCCTGCGCCGCGCCCTGGCCGCCGGCGTCCGCGGCTTCGTCCCGAAGACGACCTCAGCGTCCAGGCTCGCCGAGATCATCCGCGACGTCGCCGCCGGCCGCCGCTACGTCGACCCCGACATCGCCGCGGCCGCCCTCACCGAGGACGCCTGCCCCCTCACCGACCGCGAACTGGAGGTCCTGCGCGCCGCCCGCACCGGAGCCTCGGTCAACGAGATCGCCGCCCAGGTCCACCTGGCCCCCGGCACGGTCCGCAACTACCTCTCCACCGCCATGACCAAACTCCAGGCCCCCACCCGCCACGCCGCCGCCCACCGAGCCTGGCAACAAGGCTGGATCTGACGCGAGCCCGTTCGCCGGGATGGTCGGGACGTCCAGGCCCGCACCTACGTCTGTGGGCGGAGATGGACCCGCCGCTCCGTCCGAAGTCGCGGGTCCAAGACCGAACGTCAGGCTGAGGCCACGGGGCGCCGGGTTCCCTAGCGTCGAATCGGCGGGTCATCCCGTCCTTGCTCTCGAACCGGTGCCGCCGGACGGCGGACGTGATCAGACGGGTGGTCGTGATGATGGCGGGTCTCACAAGCGTGTCCCCTGGTGTCCGAAGCGTGTCCACGGTGCTCGCGGCGGTCTCGGCCACGGGGGCGCTGATGGCGTGCCGTTCGGCGCATGAACCCGCGCAAGCGCCGCTGACCGTGCGCGTGGATTCCGGGAGCGTGCGGGGCGTCGTGAAGGGGAAGTCTCGGCAGTTCCTTGGCATCCCCTACGCCGAGCCGCCCACCGGTGCCCGCCGCTGGACGCTGCCGCGCAATCCGCGTCCCTGGAGCGGTGTCAGGGACGCCGGACGGCCGGGGAACGACTGCATGCAGGACTCGTCGCCGGAGACCGAGAAGCCGCCCAGCGAGGACTGCCTCTACGTCAACGTCACCGCCCCGCGCGAACAGCACGGTGCCCTGCCGGTGATGGTGTGGTGGCACGGCGGCGGCTTCACGCAGGGGAGCGGGAAGGACTACGACGCCGTCCGGCTGGCGACCGAGGGCAAGGCCGTGGTCGTCACGGTGAACTACCGGCTCGGGATATACGGCTACCTGGGGCTCCCCGGGCTCGCGGGTTCGGGCGACTTCGGATTCGCCGACCAGATCGCGGCGCTGCGGTGGGCGCGGCGCAACGCCTCGGCGTTCGGCGGGGACCCGCGCAACATCACCGTGTTCGGCCAGTCGGCGGGGGCGATGTCGGCCTGCGCGCTGCTCACCTCGCCCGAGGCCGAGGGGCTCATCAGCAAGGCGATCATCTCGTCGGGGTCGTGCGGGCTGCGCTGGCCCGCCGGCGGCCTGTTCCCCGGGGCGCCCGCCGACCGGCCCTACGTCCCCGTCGCCCAGGGGCAGGACGACGGCTTGGCCGCCGCCGAGGAGCTGGGCTGTACCGGCAAGGACGCGCTGGCATGCCTGCGGGGCAAGACCAACGCCGAACTCCTTCCGCACTCGCCGTCCTTCTCCGACCACCTCGCCTACGGGACCGAGCTGCTGCCGCGGGATCCGGCGACGGCGCTGCGGGCGGGCGCGTTCGCCCACGTTCCGGTGCTCATCGGCGGGACTCACGACGAGGCCCGCTCCTTCGTCGCCGGCGCGATCCGGTACGACCCGAAGCTGATCACGTCCACGACCTATCCCCGGCTGCTGGAGCAGGCGTTCGGGGCCGACGCGCGCAAGGTCGCCGCCCGGTACCCGCTGTCGCGGTACCCGTCCGCCGGGCTGGCCTGGGCGACGGTCCTGACCGACGCGTCCTGGGCCTGCTCCACCCTGGCCGGCGCCCGGGACCTCGCCGCGCGCACGACCGTGTACTCCTACGAGTTCGCCGACGAGAACGCGCCCAACGTCAACGGCCTGCATGTCCCCGACGTCCCGCAAGGCGCCGCCCATGCCACCGACCTGCCGTACCTCTTCGACCTGGGAGGCAGGGACCTGCTGGTGAACCGGGACCGCAAGGGACTGGCCCGGACCATGGTCGGCTACTGGGGCGCCTTCGCCCGCTCCGGCGACCCGAACCACCGGGGCGCACCGCGCTGGCGGCCCGGCACCGCGCCGCTGAGCCTCGCGCCGGGTGCGATCCGGACCGTCGACGCCGCGGCGGAGCACGGCTGCGGGTTCTGGGAGACGACGACCCGGTGACCGCGGCGCTCCTCTCGCGGGACATCGCCGGGGCGCGCGGGCGCGCTGCGATGATGGGCGGGCCGCCGGCGGCGGGACCCGACCCGGCCGGGGGTCCGGGGCCGTGCCCGGCCGCCCCCGAGGGAGCCTCCATGACGATCAAGGTGCTCGTCGCCGACGACCAGGACCTGGTCCGGGCCGGATTCTGCATGATCATCGATGCCCGTGAGGATCTGGAGGTCGTCGGCGAGGCGGGCGACGGCGAGCAGGCCGTCCGGGAGGCCGCCCGGCTGCGCCCCGACGTCGTCCTGATGGACGTGCGGATGCCCGGAACCGACGGCATCGCCGCCACCCGGCAGATCACCGCCGCCGCGGACCCGCCCAAGGTCATCATCCTGACCACGTTCGACCTGGACGAGCCGCTCTACGCCGCGCTGCGGGCAGGGGCGAGCGGCTTCCTGCTCAAGGACGTGCGCCCGCCGGAACTGGCCGACGCCGTCAGGGTGGTCTCCCGGGGCGAGGCGCTGCTCGCGCCGACCGTGACGCGCCGGCTCCTCGACCGGTTCGTGGCCGTCCAGCCGACCGAACCCGTCCGGCCCGGACGGCTGGCCGAACTGACGGACCGCGAGGTGGAGGTGCTCACGCTGGTCGCCCGGGCCGCCTCCAACGCCGAGATCGCCGGATATCTGTCCCTCGCCGAGGCGACCGTGAAGACCCACGTCTCCTCCGTCCTGCGCAAGCTCGGCGCCCGCGACCGCGTCCACGCCGTCGTGATGGCCTACGACCTCGGTATCGTCCGCCCCCGCCCCTCACCCTGAAGTCGCATCGACAAGACCCCTCCAGCGACCGAGGCCCCGCGGGATCACGGCGCCCTAACCTGATCACAGCAAGTGAGAACGTCATCACCAAGGGCAGGCGGGCTTATGTTCAGGTCACGGCGGGTGCACAAGGACGAGGCGTGGGAAGGCGTCGTCGCCGGCAAGTCCCGCAACATGCCGGACGGGTCGAACCTCTACCACTACCTCAAGGTCACCTTCACCGACGGCAAGACCAGGAAGGTCCGCGTCGAAGGCTCCCTCTGGGAGTCGGTGAGCCCCGGCGACCAGATCGTCAAGCGGGCCGGATCCGACCCCGTCAAGAAGTAGCGGCACCGGCCGCCGCGCCGCGTCCGCCGTCCCACACGCTCGATCACCGGAGGAACCACATGCGCAAGGTCGTGCTCTACCACCTGATGTCGCTGGACGGGGTCGCCTACGAGGACGGCGACTGGCTCGCCGACGACGGTCCCCAGATGGTCGACTACCTCGGCCGGGTCATCGCCAAGCAGGACGACGTCCTGCTGGGGCGGGGGACGTACGACTACTGGGTCGGGCACTGGCCCGCGTCGGACTTCCAGCCGTTCGCCGAGTTCATCAACGGCACCCACAAGCACGTCGTCACCTCCAGCGCCTTCAGCAAGGAATGGGCGAACACCACCCGAGTCACCACCGACGTCCACGGCTACGTCACCGCCATGAAGCAGGAGCCCGGCGGCGACATCGGCCTCCACGGCAGCGTCGAACTGGCCCGCTCGCTGCTGCGGGCCCAGCTCGTCGACGAGTTGCGGCTGGTCGTCGCCCCGTCGGTGGTCGGACACGGCCGGCGGGTGTTCGACGGCGACGGCGTCCAGGCGTGGGGGCTGGCCGAGGTCGAGCGGGGGAAGAACGGCACGCTGTTCCTGGACTACAGCCGCTGACGGGACGCCTCGGGGGATCGGCGCGTCCGGCTCCCGCGGGTCCAGGGCCAGGTGATCAGAGCCCAGCCGAGCAGGATGACCAGCGCCTCGACCAGCACGTACCAGGGCCAGGGGCCCATCACGTCCAGGACGGAACCGGTGCCGGGCTTCTCGTTGAGGTACCCGTAGTTCGTCCCCGCGCCCACGTTGAAGACGAACGTGCCGACGGCCCAGGCCACGGTGACGGCGACCGCGAACCCGTAGTCGCCCCAGCCCGGCCGCATCCCGAGCCCCCAGGTCAGGTACACCGCGGACCACACGATCATCAGGTGCATCCCGAAGAAGCCCAAATAGTCGATGCCGGGGTAGTCCGCGCCGTTGAGCGCAGGGGTGAGCAGGCCCTGGACCGACAGGGTGAGGCCCCAGTAGTACGTCAGCGCGAACCATCGCCGGCCGAGCGTCCACAGAGCGCCGACCGAGGTCAGCCAGGCCACGTCGCACAGCTGGAGAGGCAGCGAACCGCCGATCCGCCACTCCCCGGGGAGCAGCGTGTGGACCTGCGTGCCGATCATCACGTACACGATCGCCAGCGCGTACGCCTTGCCGAAGCCCCGCGCCCGGCCGCCGAACCCCGCGCCCGGCTCCGTCTCCGCCCGCTGGGCGCGGCCGACGAGCACGAGGCCGGCGCAGCCGATCGCGAACAGCCCGAGCGCCGCCCAGTGCGAGGGCCCGTACGCGGCGAAGCGGCCGGCGACGGTCAGCGGCATGCGGCGACGCTAACCGGACCGGCGGCGGCTCGGGGCATGCGGACCGCCGTCATCGGAGGAGGGAGGCGGAGTGGTCGGGGACGTAGGTCTGCATGTCGCGCGGCGGCCGCTCGTAGCCCTTGGGGGGCGGCCGCTCGGGGAGCGGCAGCCGCGGCGGCTCCACCGTGCGGTAGGGGATCGTCGACAGCAGGTGGGCGATCATGTTGATCCGTGCGCGCCGCTTGTCGTCGCCGTCCACGACATACCAGGGCGCCTCGGGAATGTCGGTGTGCACGAACATCTCGTCCTTGGCACGGGAGTAGTCCTCCCAGCGGGTGATGGACTCCAGGTCCATCGGCGACAGCTTCCACCGTCTCATCGGGTCGGCCAGGCGGCTGCGGAAGCGGCGCTCCTGCTCGGCGTCGCTCACGGAGAACCAGTACTTGCGCAGGAGGAGCCCGTCCTCGACCAGCAGCCGCTCGAAGATGGGGCACTGGTGGAGGAAGCGCGTGTACTCCTGCTTGGAGCAGAAGCCCATGACGCGCTCGACGCCCGCCCGGTTGTACCAGGAACGGTCGAACAGGGCGATCTCCCCGGCGGCGGGCAGATGCTCGACGTAGCGCTGGAAGTACCACTGGGTGCGCTCGCGGTCGGTCGGGACGGGCAGCGCGACGATCCGGGCGACGCGGGGATTGAGGTGCTCGGTGACCCGCTTGATCGTGCTGCCCTTGCCGGCCGCGTCCCGTCCCTCGAAGACCACGACGACGCGGGCGCCCTCGCTGCGCACCCACTCCTGGAGATTCACCAGGTCCGACTGGAGGCGGGCCAGCTCCGGCTCGTACACGCGCCGGGGCAGCCGCTTGACCTTGCTCATGGGGAGACCCTTACCCAGGGCGGGCGCGCCGTGCTCGGTCCCGTTCCGGTTCCTTTACCTCCAGGGTAGAAGGGCGTCGCGCGGCCCGCCGTAGCGTGAGGGCATGGACGATGCTGCGGCGCGTGGCCGGATCATCGAGGCGGCCACCAGGCTCTTCGCCGCGCTGGGGTACGACGAGACGGATCTGCGGCTCATCGCGGACGCCGCGGGCGTACCGGCCGCACGGCTCACCGACCTGGTCGGCGGCAAGCGCGAGCTCTACCTGGACATCATGGAACGCGCTCACGAGGACGAGTACGAGACGCTCCGGAAGGCGGTCGACACGACCGATTCCCCTCGCGCCGCCCTTCACCTAATCCTGGACGCCTACCTGGACTACCACGTCTCTCACCCGCTCATCCATGCGGTGTGGATGCACCGGTGGGGAGCCGACGCCCTTGACATCCGCGATCTGGAGGACCGCTACCAGCGTCCCCTCCTCCGGATGTGCACCCGCAGAATTCGCGATGCGGTCCCACCCGAGATCGACCCCTACTTCGTCCTGTCCCCCATGGTCTGGTGCGTGTACGGCTTCATCAGTTCCGGTGTGTTCGCCCGCGGCCACGGGATGGTGAGCGCCATGGACCCGGCGGCCCTTGCCTGGTTCCGCTCCTGCATGCACCAGCTCATGGACCGCCTGACGGCCCCCACTCCTGCCTAGGACCTTTTGACCAGCTCATGGCGATGGATCGGTGAGCGGCGTGCCTAGATTGGAGGTATTCGGGTGCGTAACAGGTGCTAAATGCGCCGTGTGGGGCGGTGATGGCTTCAGCGGCATCGAACGCGGCAGGCGGACGTCGATCGTCGCGGCTGCCCGCGGACACGACGAGTTTCGTGGGCCGGCGGCAGGAGCTGGCGGAGGCCAGAAGCATGCTGTCGGAATCGCGGATGGTGACCCTTACGGGAGTCGGCGGGGTCGGCAAGACGCGGCTGGCCACGCGGATGGCGACCGTGCTCCGGCGGGCGTTCCCGGACGGCGTGTGGATGGTCGAACTCGCCGAGGTGGAGAGGCCGGAGTTGCTGATCGCGTCGATCATGGAGGCGTTGGAGATCAGGGATCACTCCCATCGCCCGCCGATGGACGTCTTGGTCGAACGCCTGAGGGACGAGCACGCGCTGCTGGTGCTGGACAATTGCGAGCACCTCCAACAGGAGTGCGCGGTGCTGGCCGAGACGCTGCTGCGCTCGGCTTCGCGACTGCGGATACTGGCCACGAGCCGGCACGTGCTGGGGATCGCGGGCGAACGGACGTTCCCGGTCCCGCCCCTGTCGCTGAGCTCCCTCGACGCGCACGGGACGGCCGGGACGCGGCCGATGCCGGAAGCGGTGCAGCTGTTCGCCGACCGCGCCCGCTCGGTGGTCCCCGAGTTCGCCGTCACCGACGCCAACCGGGCCACCGTGGAGAGCGTCTGCCGGCGGCTGGACGGGCTCCCCCTGGCCATCGAGCTGGCGGCCGTGCGGCTCCGGGCGCTGTCGGTGGAGCAGTTGCTGGAACGGCTCGGCGATCGTTTCCGGTTGCTCACCGGGGGCTCGCGCGCGGTGCTGCCGCGGCACCAGACGCTGCGCGCGCTGATCGACTGGAGCCACCTGCTGTGCACGGAGCAGGAACGCGTGCTGTGGGCCCGGATGTCGGTCTTCACCGGCGGCTGTGATCTGGAGGCGGCCGAGGAGGTGTGCTCGGGGGACGGGATCCACCGCGCGGAGATCGTCGACCTGATCGCCGCCCTGATGGAGAAGTCGATCCTGAGCCGTGAGGATCACGTGGGCGTGGTCAGGTACCGGTTGCTGGAGAGCATCCGGCAGTACGGCCGCGAGCGGCTCGCCGAATCCGGGCAGGCGCCGCGGATCCGGCGCGCGTGTCGCGACTACTACCGGGGAATGGCCGCCGAGGCCCGCGCCCGGCTGTTCGGCCCCGACCAGATCGCCTGGCTCGGCAGGCTCCAGCTTGAGCACGCCAACCTGCGCACCGCGCTGGAGAGCTGCCTCGCCGACCCGGCCGAGATCCAGGTCGGCCTGGGGATGGCCGCCGACCTGCTCTACCACTGGATCACCAGTTTCTACCTGGCCGAGGGACGCCGCTGGATGGACCGGGCGCTCGCCCTGGACTCCGGGGAGAGCGAGATCCGTGCCAGGGCGCTGTGGTCCAACAGCTGGTTGGCGATAATTCAGGGCGACCTGGACGACGCCGCCGCGATGCTGAAGGAGAGCCGGGCCATCGGGGAGCGGCGGGGACGCGAGGAGATCCTGGGCTATGTCGCCCTCTACTCCGGGATGATCGCCATGTACCGGCAGGACGCCGACACCGCGATCGGCCTCTACGAGGAGGCGGTGGAGCGCCACACCGCCACCGGGGACCCGGTGGGCCACGCGCTGGCACTGATCAGACTTTCGCTCGCGCACTCCTTCCTGGGCGACTCGACACGCGCCGTCTCCCTCGGCGAACGGGGCATCGCGGTGTGCGAGGCGCACGGGGAAGGGTGGCACAGGGCGTACGCGATGATGGCCCTGGGCGTGGAGGTGTGGCGGAAGGGCGATGCGGCGCGCGCCGCCGCGATGGAGCGGGAGAGCCTGCGGTTCAACCGTTCGCTCGACGACCCCCTCGGCATCGGGGTCAACCTGGAGGTGCTGGCCTGGGTCGCCGCCACCGAGAGGCAGTTCACGCGGGCGGCCCGGTTGCTCGGGATCGCCGGGGCCGTGTGGAAGGCGGTGGGCGCGGTCCTGTCCGGGTACGGGCACCTGGTGCGGTACCACGACGCGTGCGAGGACGACACGCGCCGGGCGCTCGGCTCGTCCGCCCTCCGGTCGGAGACCGAGCGCGGAGCCGGCATGTCCGCCGAGGACGGGCTCGCCTACGCGCTGGAGGAGACCCCGCCCGCGGACACGGGGGACCGCGACCTCGACGTGCCGTCCCCCCTGACACCTCGGGAGACGCAGATCGCGCAGCTGGTGGCGCAGGGGGCGAGCAACAGGAGGATCGCCGCCGATCTGGTGATCTCCCAGCGGACTGTGGAGGGGCACATCGAGCACATCATGAACAAGCTCGGTTTCCATTCCCGGGTCCAGATCGCCGGTTGGCTCAACGATCACGAACGGGCGGCCGGCGCGCAGGCCCCCCGGGCGACGAGGCGCCATGGGTGAACGGGAGATCGTGCCGGACAGGGCTTGGGAGCGCTCCGCATTCGTCGGCCGCGTCCAGGAGATCGCGGAGGTGCGGTACCTGCTGCGCAGAACGCGGCTGATGACCCTGACCGGCGCCGGTGGGGTCGGCAAGTCCCGGCTGGCGCGCCGGGCGGCGTCCGACCTGCGGAGCTGGTTCTCGGCCGGGGTCGAGATCGTGGATCTGGCCACGATGCAGGACGTCCAGCTGCTGGAGACGACGGTGGCGGCCGCTCTGGGACTGCGCGGCAACAGCCGGCGGTCCCTTCCGGCCCTGGTGGACCATCTGGCCGACAAACGTCTGATTCTCGTCCTGGACAACTGCGAGCACCTGCTCCCGGAGTGCGCCGAACTGGCCGCCAGGCTGCTCGGCGGTGCGCCCCGGCTGCGCATCCTCGCCACCAGCCGGCAGGCACTGGGAGTGGACGGCGAACAAGTGCTGGTGGTGCCGCCGCTGGCGGTCCCGCCGGTCGGCGCCGCCGTCCAGGACATCACGCACAGCGATGCGGTGCGCCTGTTCGCCGAACGGGCGGCCCGGGCGCGGCCGGGGTTCACGCTGGACGCGGAGACCGCGCCCGCGCTCGCCCGGCTGTGCAGGCGCCTGGACGGGCTCCCCCTGGCCATCGAACTCGCCGCCGCGCGGTTGCACACGATACCGCTGGCGGAACTGGCGGCGGAGCTCGATCGGCGCTTCGACCGGCTCGCGGGCCCCGACGGCGCGGTCCTGCCACGGCACCGGACCCTGTACGCGACCCTCGACTGGAGCTTCGGTCTGTGCACGCCCGGCGAGCGACGGTTGTGGGCGAGGCTGTCGGTGTTCCCCGGCGGGGCGGACCTCGAGGACGCCGAAGCGGTCTGTTCCGGCGACGGGATCGAATCCGAGGACGTCCTCGACCTGATCTCAGGGCTGATCGACAAGTCCATACTGATCACTGAGCGCGGCGGTCTCCGCAGCCGCTACCGCATGCTGGAGAGCGTTCGCGCCTACGGGCGCGAGCGGCTGGCGTACGAGGACGAGCCGGAACTGCACCGCCGGTACCGCGACCACTACCGGCGGCTGGCCGAGCGGAACCGGATCGATCTGCTGGTGCCCGACGAGTTCGATCGCTACCGGGCGACGCTGGCGGAGATGCCCAACCTGCGTCTGGCACTGGATCTGTGCCTGCGGGAGGACAGTGTCCCCTCCGGACTGCGGATCGCGGTCAGCCTGTGGTCGGCATGGCTGCTCGCGGGTGCCGTCCAGGAGGGCCGCCACTGGCTGGAGCGCTCGCTCGAACTGTCACATCCGACCGACGACGGCCGCGTCAAGGCGCTGTGGGCCGACGCGCTGTTCGCCGCCTACCAGAACGATCTCGACACGGCCGGACGGCGTGCGGACGAGTGCGGCGCCGCCGCCAGGAGCAGCGGAGACGAGAAGGCGCTCGCCCTCGGTCTTGAGGCACGCGGGATCGCGGTGCTGGCCGGCGGTGACACCGGTGACGGGTTCGCGCTGCTCCAGGACGCGCGGGCCCGCCACCGCGCCAGGAGCGACCTGCATGCCGTCGCCGTGAACCTCCACTACGCCGCCTCCTTCGGCATGGCCGCCCAGAGCCCGGCACAGGGGGCGGCCCTGGGGGAGGAACTCCTCGCCCTGGCGGAGGCCCACCACGCGTCGATCTTCGAGGCGTACGCTTTGATCACCTTGGCGTACGCGGCCTGGTGGCAGGAGGACCCGAGCCTGACCGCGGCCAGGATGCGCCAGGCGGCCGGTCTGCTGACCGAGATCAGCGACCGGTGGGGACTCAGCCAGTGCCTGGAGTCCCTTGCCTGGACGGCCTGCGCGCAGGGAGAACACGACCGGGCGGCCCGGCTGCTGGGCGCGGCGAACCGGCTCCTGCGGGCCTTCGACATCCCGCCTCTCGGACTGCAGGTCTTCAGGCACAGCCACCGGGACTGCGCGGCCCGGGCCCGCCGCGGGCTCGGGGGGCGGGTGTTCGACGCGGCCTATGACTCGGGCGCGAAGCTGACCCTGGACGGCGCGGTCGCGTACGCGATCAGCGGCTGAACGCCCGGTTCGCGCGTCAGCGTGACGGGCCGGGAGACGCAGACGGCGGGCCACCGTCCGACGGTGGTCACGTGGCCGTCGGCGTCCGTCATCCGGGCTCGCAACTCCCGGGACCCCAACCAGGTGGCAGCGGCGTTTCCGGACGCGAGCGCGGCGATGCTGGCGGCCTTGGCGGCGACGCAGCCCATGCCGATGACCGAGATCGTGCGCCAGGGCCGTTGCCCGCGCACGAGCGGCCGCATATCGGCGGCGACCGCGCCTCCCCGTGGGCGCGCCGCCGTGCGGCCCGGCGCGGGCGGGCAGGAGATGGCCAGCCCCGGCGACCGCAACATGATCTTCTCCGCGTGGCACGGCTCGCCGCGGGGCCCGCGGCCGCGGCCGCTGATCACGTGGACCGGCCACCCCGGATCCGGGACCGGCCCCGCGGTGGCGACGCTGCCGGGGAGACAGACGCAGACTCCGCACCCGGCTTGTCCGGCGGCGGACTCGGCGGCCCGGTCGGCGGCGAACGCCACCGCCATGCTCCACAGGTCCAGGGCCGTTCCAGCGGGAATCGTGACCGTTCCGGGCGGATCGTCGATCACGATCGCGGCGTCGTCGGCGCCGACGAGAGGATCGAAGAGACCGCCGGTCAGCTCGCCGGCGTGCAGGGCCGTCCACAACACCGCCACGAAGGTGGCGCCCACCCGTACCGGACGGCCGGCGGCGGCGTTGACCCGTGCCAGATCGGAACCGTCGCGAAGGGCGCTGCACGCGGCGTCGATGTCATCGATCACATGGTCGACCGCTCGCCGGGCGGCGCCGAGACGGTCGGGTTTCTCCACCATCACGGTGGCCACACCGCCCCAGAGGGGGAACTCTTCCGAGCTGTAGGTCATCGAACCGCTCCAACCGGGATCGGGAAGCCGAAGATCGTGACCCCCGGTACCGGACCGCCCCGTCCGCCCGGGTCGTCGCGGCGGGCGGGCGCGGTGCGTGATCGGGTGCGTGCGCCCGCGGGCGGAGCGGCCGGTACCGGCGCCTGGATCGCTCTCCTCGGCGCGGGAGCTGCGGTGAGATCCCGCGTTCCCACCAGCATGCTCCCGGGCGTCCAGGATGAAGAGGGTAGAAACCCCCATACGAGTACCCAGACCTCCGCGGCGGCCGAGACCGAGGAGGGCCGCGCCCATGACAAGGGCCGCCGCTGCGCCGCCGCGTCGGACAGTGCCGAGAAGGTCACGGTCAGCAGCACCGCCGCGAGCAGGGTGACGCCGACACCGGCGACGCTCCCGGGGAACCGGGCTCCGGCGACCAGGGCGATGGCGACGATGACCAGGCTCTGGATGAGCGTCTGGATCGCCTGGTACGCCATCATCACCACGCCCGGCGTGAGGAACCGCAGGAAGCCGCCGTCGCCGTGCGCGAACCCGGGCAGGTCCACCACCGAGCGGAACAGCTGTCCGAACAGCAGGCCCGGTCCCCTCCCGTTCAGGGCGTTGTGGACTCCAGGAAAGGCGCGAGCAGTTCGTGGGCGAGCCGGCGGGCGGCGCAGGGCCAGGATCCGATCACCGGGCGTCCTGGCCTGGGCTCTGTGTCCGGTCGTAGTGGTCGAGGATCCTCGCCACCGTCGGCAGATCGATGCGGTCGGCCCTCCGGAAGTGCGAGCGGACGACCTCGGTGAAACCGGCCGGCGTCGTGCATCTGATCAACGAGAGGGACAGGGAAGGGCCGTCGCCCAGCACCACCTCACCCGCGTCGTCGGCAGGCCGCCCGACGACGAGCACGGCTTCGACGTCGGAATATGACGGGGCGTAGCCCCGGTGCCCTTTGTTGACCTGGTAGACCCAGTCGCTCCGGGCTCTGTCGAGTTGCTCGATCTCCCGCACGCCCGAGGAGAAGGCCCGCCCGTCTCGCAGCAGTTCTTTGTAACCGACATTCCGGTACACCCCTGAGGTCCACGTCGTCGTCTGGACCAGCAGCACTTTGGGCCCGCACACGACGGCGACGGGAAAGGGGCCCTTCTCCAGGCGAAAGAAGCGAGCGGCCGGAAGTTCGAACAGCAGATCTCGCAGGTCCGGCAGCCGGGGGTCTTCGTAGGGCTCGCCGAACCAGATCGTGCTCGCCATGGTTTCGGCGATCGCCCGGCACCGCGCCAGGCTGCGCAGCATCAAGGACCGCATCCCGGATTCGTAGGAGTGGATCCACCTGGTGCTGAAGGCGGTGACGAACGAGACCAGGCCGGCCAGGGTCCAGACCAGCATCAGCCAGCGATCGCCACCGGCACCGATCGCCACTCGAACGCCGTAGAACACCACGGCCACGAGCAGGGCGAACCCGATCAGCAGCCCTCCCGAGAGGCCTGGCCTGTCCGGGAGTTCGTCCTCCTTCCCGGGGGAAGTCCGCTGGTCCGGGAAATCCCACTCGGAGATCGTCATCGCGCCCAGCGAATACGTGCCGACGATGATGAGGAACAGGGGAAACACGATCCGATCCGCCGGCGACTGGTACCAGACCTGGCCGGCGGTGATCAGGAACCATGCGAGAGCGGACGCCATCGCGGTCGGTGCGAGCCACGCCCGCGGTTCGCGGACTTCGGGCCACGTGAAAAGGTCCGGGTCAGGTGGCGGCCTTCTCGTCGTCGTGCGGGTATTCGGCCTCGGCCGCGGGGAGGCGTCGCCGGGGCGCCCGTCCGGGGCGGTCTCCCGCACATGAGCCGGAAGCGACCGGACGCCGACGGGACCGTCCCGGTCGTCGCGAAGCGCGGCGAGCCGGTCGCGGAGTGTGGCGGCGTCGGGCCTTGCGGCCGGATCGGAGGCGAGCAGCCGCAGCAGCAGATGCCTCAGTTGCGGTGGGATGTCGGGTCGGGCCGCGAATCCGCGGGATACGTCGTCCGGTGATGCGGTGGATGCCGGCCCGCCCGTCAGCAGCACCTGGAGAGTGCGGCCCAGCGAGTACATGTCGGCACGGGCGTCGACCACGCCCGGGGACTGCTCGGGTGCCATGAACGCCCGGGTCCCAGGGACACCCCAGCCGGTGAGGGTCGTCGTGTCGGGAAACCGCGCGATCCCGAAATCGCAGATCTTCACGCCGCCACCGGTCAGCGCCATCAGGTTGGCCGGCTTGATGTCGCGATGCACCAGTCCCTGGGCGTGCGCGTACGCCAGTGCGTCGGCCACCTTGATCGCGAGCTCCACGACCTGGTCGACGGGCAGGCCCTGGGGGCTGTCGTCCAGGAGTTCCCGGAGACTCCGCCCGTCGAGCAGTTCCATCACCACATACGGCGCCCCGTCATGACTGCCGATGTCGTAGACGGCGGTGATCCCCGGATGCTGGAGCCTCCCCGCGGTCCTGGCCTCGCGCCGCAGCCGGGCGATCAGCTCCGGCGCCGCGTCCGCGGGCACGCCCTCGGCGACGACTTTGATCGCCACCTGCCGCTCCAGTTCCAGATCGCGGGCCGACCAGACCTGCCCCATGCCACCCTGACCGAGCACCTTCACGAGCTGATATCGCCGGTTCAGCACCAACTCCGGTCGCGGCATCACGGTCCCGTTCCCGCCCTCTCGCCGTCACCCATGTCGTAGGGTCGACCACTACTGCGGTGAGTGATGTTCCGTGCACTCAGAATGAATCATTCCAGAAATCGCCATCCCGTCCAGGGGGACCGGTGAGGTGCGCCCGAAGCTGATATGGGGCGCCTTTCGGCCGCGACCGTCACCTTCGAGGAGAGCAGAAGCGCACGCCCGTTATCGCCGCGACGGCGGCGTCGCCCGGGGCGGCCGCGCCGTGACCGCCTACTTCCGAAGGTTGAACGCCGCGGAGACTCGCCGTGCAAGGTCTTCCTCGGTGACGGTGAGGTCCACCTTGAGCCCGTTCAGGTCCAGGTCCCGGGTCTGCTCGGTCAGCCGGTCGGTGAACATGGCGTCGCGCTGGAGCAGGTTCCGCAGTGCGTGGTGCGGATCGCCCGTCTTGGCGACGAACCCCCACGCCGGGCCACCCCGGCCGTCGAACACCGTCTGGCGGAACCCGGGAGTGGGCAGCAGCCACACGGCGCGGTCCATCTCGGTGAGCAGGGGCCGGACGAGCTCGGGCAGCAACCGGAACCCCTCGGCCAGCACCGGACGGTCGGCGGGGAGGGCGAGCAGATCCTCCACGATCAGGGCGAACCCCTCGCCCCGGTACCAGTGGAAGGTGTCGAGCATCTCGCGCGGGCTTCTGGCCACCCACCGCTCGTCCATGTCCATGGCCGCGAAGTCGCGCAGGTAGGGAGCCTCTTCCGCGGGCATGCGCCGGGCGTGGTCGGGCATGACCGCGTCGGTGTCGTACAGGTGCATCCCGTGCCCGTCGGCGATGCGCCGGGCGATGGTGGACTTGCCGGCGCCGCTGCCGCCGCCGATCCAGTAGACGTGCCGCAACCGCTCCCGCGCGACGTCGGGGCGAGCCCCCTCATTCGGGGCAGAGTGCATGCGTCGGCTCCTCGCGGGTGCCTGTCGGCTTGAGGTCTCACCGCTGCGGCGGCGGTCGGCGGTCTGGCAGAGGCCAGCGTACTGACGGGCCATCCGGCTCCAGACGTGGGACAGCCGCAGGGGGCGGCCTCCAGAGCGACGATGAGGCCACCGGCGTGAAGGGGCGGGTCCGACCTTCGCCGTTCGGATGCCGGACCCGCCGGCGGGTCATCCCTTGACGGTCAGCAGCGGCCGCAGCTCGACGACCGGGTCCGCGACGCCGGCCCGTCCGAGGCTGGACACGACGGGGCCGATGTCCTTGTACACCCACGGCGCCTCCTGCTTGAGGTCGCGCCGCCAGGCGGCCATGACGTCCGCGCGGCGGGTGACCGCGGGATCGCGGTGGTCGAGGGGCGTGACCACGCGGAACTCGGCGAGGAACGCGTCGAGTTCGGCGTCGCCGGCCCGGGACGCGGCACCGCGCGGAACGCGGCGGCCGGCGCCGTGGCACGCGCTCGCCAGCGTCCGCGGGTTGCCGTGCCCCCGCAGCACGTAGCTGGCCGCCCCCATCGACCCGGGCACGATGACCGGCTCGCCCCACATCGCGTACGGTCCACCCGCCATGTCGGCGTACCCGCCCGCGGGCGTCGCGCCCTTGCGGTGCACCACCGACCCGTCGTCGTGCCGCCACAGCAGGTTGTGCGGGGCGTCGTAGACCAGATCGCCGGTGAGGTCGCCGCACTCCGCGGCGAGTCCCTGGCGCAGCATGAGCGAGAGGAAGAACCGGTTGCCGACCGCGAAGTTCGCGGCATTGCCGAACGCGTCGAGATAGCGCCGCAGCGCCGCCTCGTTCCGCTCGCCGGAAAGGATCGGAAGGATCTTGTTGTCCGGCATCGGGACGGAGGCGGGCCACGCCTTCCTGGCCAGCTCCAGGCCGTCGGAGTTCGCCTGGTGCCCCAGCGACAGCGAGCCGCTGTGCACCATCAGCACGACCTGGCCGAGCTCGAACCCCCAGGCGTAGGCGGCCTGACGGTCGTGGACCGACGCGACGTACTGCAACTCGGCGAAGTGGTTGCCGCCGCCGACGCCGCCGATGATGCTGTCGTAGCTGGTGCCGCCCGCACTGTCGATCCAGTCGCGGAACGACTCGGCGGTCGTGGTCGGGTACCGCTCGCCGTGGACCCGGCCCGGCCGCCCGTCCTCGGGCCGGTGCTGCGACCAGATGCCGTTCGCGGAATCCCGCGGGACCCCGAGCAGGCCGGGCAGCCCGTCGCGCAGCAGGGCCTCCCGCTGGACCCCCGACAGGGCGATCCGCCGGCCGCCCTCGAAGAACAGGTGCCGCAGCCGCCCTTCCAGCGCGTCCAGCCGGGGGCGAACCTGGTCGACGGTGAGCGAGGTCGTCTCCAACCGCATCCCGCAGTTGATGTCGTTGCCGACCGCCTGCGGGATCAGCGCACCGCTGGTCCGCAGCACGGTGCCGATCGGGATCCCGGCGCCTTTGTGCAGGTCCGGGGTGAGCGCGACACGGTCGATGCTCGCCTGCCGATGTCCGGTCGCGTCGGCCAGCCGCGCCAGGGTGTCGGCGGTCTCGAGCACGGTGAGGATCTCCTCGACCGCGCTGGGCTCTATCGGCACGTCGACACCGGCGCAGATGTCGACCGGGAGGTCCCACCGGTTGGGGAGTTGGAGCCAGTCGTCGTCGGTACGGACGAGGCGCGGGTCCTGTCGGGGTGCGGTCATGAACTCTTCCTTGGTGGCTGCTGGATTTCGGGCATGGTTCACACACGTGATCGTCCAGAGCGGACGCACGGGACATCGCTCGTAGGCGATGGAAGCCCCGAGGTTCAGCAGCCGCGAGGTGCGACGAACACTAGCCGGGGCCGGCAGCCGGGCCAACCGAATATGTCCACGCCCGCATCCCGGGATCGACCGGCGCGGGCCGGCTCCTCCAGGGCCGCGCCCGGCGGCACGCGAACGGCGGCACGCGAACGGCGGGGAGGGTGAGCCTCCCCGCCGCCGGGTCATGCAGAGTCGGCCTGCCGACTCTGGATCACCGCCGCCCCGCAGGAGGCGACGAGGATCAGGCCGATCGCCACCCACCCCAGGGGGCCGGGGGCCGTGCGCGCCACGACCATCCCCAGGAAGGTCCCAAGGAGGGTCCGCAGCGGTAGGAGCATCGCCGTCGTCGACGCGCGAAGGCCCCTGCCGTAGGCCTTCACCATGACGACTCCGCTGAGCAGCGCGAGAAAGAATCCGCTGCCCGCGCAGATCAGCAGATACGGCCAGCCCCCACCGGTCATGCCCGACCAGCCGCCCTCAAGCGCCCACGCGCCCACTCCGAGGACGGCGAAGGCGGGAATGCCGGCGAGAGTGTTGATCTTCCCGCCGGCGTCCTTGCTGTACTCCTCCGTCTTCCTGTTGTGGAAGGCGTAGCTGGCCGCGGTGATGATCAGGCTTCCCAGGCCCAGCGCCCACACCGGAACGGGCAGGCCCAGGACACGGACGTGCGGGATCGCGTCGGTGAAGGCCCCTCCGCCGGCGCCGCCGACCGTGTCGGTCGCCAGGGCCCAGATGCCGAGCACACCCAGAACCGGCCACATGACGGTCGAATATCTCCCGTTCCTGACGTCCCGCACGGCATCGGGGCCGACCATGAAGATGGCGCTGAACAAGAACGAGAGCGGCTGCAGGAGCTGCAACTGAACCCACCTCAGAACGTACTGGTAGGCCAGATTGTTCGCTCCCATGGCGAGGCCCAGGAGGATGGACGGCATCCATACGTCCCAGCGACTTCGCAGCGTCGGCCTGAAGAAGAACCAGAAGACCGGCGTTCCGAAGAGCACCGCGACGCAAGACGCCGTCATCGGCCCCACATTTTTGGTCACGCCCACGAGCACCAGCATGTAGCCGTTGGCGAGGCCCGCCGCATTCGCGGCCGTGACCATCATGAGCACTTTTTTGTCCGCCGCACGGAGATCGCTTGACAGCGGCTCCAGATGCCTGCGGACGCCTGCGAGAAACTCTCGCGGGCGCCAACTTTTCCTTTTCACGGGAACCCCTTGTTTGTTGGGGCGCGCAAAGGGATCCCGGAACATGTCCCCGGCCCCTTTTCGCGCCCGCTTCCGCGTAACGACTGAAGAGCCGGGAGGCTTTTCAGTTATATGTTGCACCACAATCTTACCAGAACGGCGGTCGCGAAAATGAGCACCATATTCACCGGGGAGCCGGTGCTGCGGCCGCTGCATTCGGCGGCCGCGGACGCCGATCGCCCCGAGGCCCATGCCCGTGCCGCCCAGGGGAACAGGCGATCGCCGTCTCTCGCCGTCCGTTCGCGGGGGCTGCGGCCGGTACCTGTGCCGTGCCGAGGTCCTGCCGGACGAGACCGGAGGGCATTGTCGCCCTGAGCGTTTCTGTCCGCTTGGAAAGGTCGTCCGGTTGCAGTTCGGGTGGGCGGCCGGATATGGCCGAGATCTCCGAACCCGCTATCCGCCCCTTTCCCGAATCCAGGATTCACTGCCGGGCGGCTGAGTGCGGGCGGCGGTGCGGGGCCGGAATGGAACACCCAAGTCGAGTAGAGCCGCGCGGTCGTCGGTGAGGTCCGCGAGGCCGAGTCCCCGGTCTTCGACGCCATTGTCGCGGGGACGGCGCTGGGCATGGTCGGCGGCATCTGGAACACGGGCGTGGGGAACGCCGGTGTACGGATGGCCGAGCTCTGGCCGCCCCCTCGTGCTGGGCGGCGCGACCGGGTTCAGGCGCCGGTGTGGTTTCGGGGGCGGGAGGCGAGGTGGTCGCCGACTCGGCCGACGAGGAGGGTCATCTCGTAGCTGATCTGCGCCGGGTCGGCGCTGGCGTCGCTGAGCACGGTCAGCGAGGCGCCCTCGCCCGCCGCGGTGACGAAGAGGAACGCGTTGCGCATCTCGATGATCGTCTGATGCACCTCCCCCGCGTCGAACTGGCTCCGCGCGCCCTGCGCCAGGCTCTGCAGGCCGGCGGCCAGCGCGGACAGGTACTCCGCGTCCTCCCGGCTCAGGCCGGCGGACGCTCCCATGAGGAGCCCGTCCGCCGACTGCACCACCGCCCTGGTCACCTGCGGCACGCGTTTGACCAGCCCGTCGATCAGCCAGTCCAGCCGGTCGGTCGATTCGTCCCGCAGCGGCGTCACGTGAGTTCCCCTCTTCCGAGACATCGTTGACCGTCAGGGGTCACCGAACGTCGGCACATGATTCCACCGAACGGTCGGCAAGATCCACAGAATCTCGGACAAATGATCAAGTCTGTGGCTACGGTGACACGAGATTCGGCTGTCCGGTGCATCACCAAGTCTGGGAGACGACACCACCCATGACCGAGCTCATCAGCCACATCCGCGCCGACCTCGGCCGGTCCGCCCGGTGAAGGGCTCGCGCCGCAGGCGCTCGATCCGGTTCTCGCTCTTCGGCCTGATCATCATCCCGATGATCTCCCTGGTCACGCTGTGGGCCTTCGCGGCGCAGAGCACCGCGTCCGAAGCCATCAACCAGCGCAACCTCGACACCACCAACGAGATCTACGGCGGCGCCGCGCAGCCGTTGCTGGTGACCCTGGCCCAGGAACGGCAGGAGTCGGTCGTCTGGCTGAGCCGCAACACCCTCCTGCCGCGCACGTCGATGGACGCCGTCCGCACGAAGATGGACGGCACGATCGTGCAGATGAACAAGGCCGTGCGCTCGGACGAGTTCCAGGCCACCCTGACCGGCCCGATGAAGCAGCGGCTCTCGGTGCTGATGGGGAAGCTCAACCGGATCAAGGTTCTCCGGAGCCAGGTCGACTCCCGCGCCATGACGAGGCTGGAGGCGTTCAACGCCTACAACGACGTCCTCGAAGCGCACTTCCAGTACATCAACGTGCTGGTCGCCGGCGACGGCCTCCAGCAGTCGTACCACCTGGCCAACATGTCGCGCGCCATCGAGCTGCTCGGGCGCGAGGTGGCGCTGGTGGGCGGCGTGCTCAGCGACGGCGGCCGGATGACCGCCGGCGAGCACGCCGCGATCAGCAAGCTCGTGTACGAGCGGCGGTTCCTTGAGACTTCGAGCCTCTCCCAGCTCAAGCGGGCCACCGCCGATCCCTTCCGGCAGGCGCTGTCGTCCCCCGCCGTGACGTCCTTCACCGCGGTGGAGGACGGCATCCTGGCGACCCCTCCCGGAGCAAGGCTGCAGGTCAGCCCGGCCATGTGGAAGGACGCCGCGGGGGCGTCCATCGGCGCGGTGGACGGTGCGCTCGGGAAATCGCGCGCGCTGGGCGCCGAGGACGCCAAGAAGACCTCTGACGAGACCCTGCTGCGCCTCGCCGTCATCGGCGCCGTCGGCCTGGTCGCGATCGTCCTGACGGCGCTGCTCATGCTCCGCTTCGGCCGCCGCATCAGCCGCGACCTGCTGGGCCTGCAGCGCACCGCGCGCGCCCTGGCCGAGGAGCGGCTGCCCGACGTCGTGCGTCGGCTGAGCCGCGGGCACGAGGTCGACGTGGCGGCGGAGGCCCCGCCGCTGGAGGTCGGCAGGACGGCCGAGGTGTTCAACGTCGCGGCGGCGTTCTCGTCCGTGCAGCGCACCGCCGTTCAGGCCGCCGTCGGCCAGGCCGAACTGCGCGCCGCGGTCAACCAGGTGTTCCAGAACCTGGCGCGGCGCAACCAGTCGCTGCTGCACCGCCAGCTGGCGATGCTGGACACGCTGGAGCGCAAGGCCTCCGACCCGGACGCGCTGGCCGACCTGTTCGCCATCGACCACCTCACCACCCGCATGCGGCGGCACGCCGAGGGTCTGATCATCCTGTCCGGCGCCGCGCCCGGTCGCGGCTGGCGCCACCCGGTCGGCATCCTGGACGTGCTGCGCGGCGCCATCGGCGAGATCGAGGACTACGCCCGCGTCGAGGTGGTCAGCACGGCGGAGGAGGCCATCATCGGCTCCGCCGTCGCCGACATCATCCACCTGCTGGCCGAGCTGATCGAGAACTCGACCGTCCTGTCGCCGCCGAACACGCCGGTCGAGATCGACGCCGGGCTGGTGGGCCAGGGGTTCGTGGTGGAGATCCAGGACCGCGGCCTGGGGATGAGCCCGGACAAGCTGGCGGCCGTCAACGAGCAGCTCGGCCGCGAGCCGGAGTTCGATCTGACCAACGGCGACCAGCTCGGGCTGTTCGTCGTCGGGACCCTCGCGCACCGGCACGGGATCAAGGTGGCGCTGGAGCCGAACTCCTATGGCGGCCTCAAGACCATCGTGCTCCTGCCGCGCTCGCTCGTCGTGTCGGCGGACCGGGCCGGCCGCGCGGACGACACCGGCACCCGTCAGGCGGGTGTACCTGCGACCGCCCCGGCCGGTACCGTTCCGGACGGGACCGTGCCGCCGGCGGCTTCCGACCCTCGGGACAACATCGGCCGCGACACCCAGGAGTATGCGATGGACTCCGTTGGACGACACCGCGTCGGCAGAACCGAGACCCGCGGTGACCAGGACCCGTTCGGCATGCCGCCGCCGCCCGAGCCGCCCGGCACGGCCGCGCCGCCGCCCGCCGAGCAGCCCGCGCAGACGGCGCCCACGACCGCGAACACCCATGCGGGAATGCCGCGTCGCGTGCGCCGCGCGAACCTGGCCCCGCAGCTGCTCGACGCCGCGTCGCCCGCCCAGGAGGAGAAGAAGCCCTCCGGGCAGGACGCGCGCTCGCCGGAGCGGGCCCGCTCGGTCATGGCCTCGATGCAGAGCGGATGGCGGCGCGGGCGGGCCGAGCCGCCACCGGCCCCGCCCGGCGGACGGAACGACGAGGGTGAGCGATGATGGAACCTGCGATCACGTCCGAGGACGTGCGCCGGCTCCTCGACCGCCTGGTCGGCGGCGCGGAGCTGGTGGGCGGTGCGGTCCTGCTGTCCAGAGACGGGCTGGTCGTGGCCTGCTCCTCCGGCCTCGGCCGGGAGGACTCCGAGCATCTGGCGGCACTCGTGGCGGGCGTGCAGGGGCTCGCCCGCGGCGCGTGCCGGCGGTTCGACGGCGGTGAGTTGATGCAGAGCGTCATCGAGATGGACTCGATGCTGGTGTTCATGGTGTCGGCCGGGGAGCAGGCGTGCCTCGCCGTGCTGAGCTCCCCGGACGCGGACGCGGGTGCGGTCGTGTACGCGATGACCGAACTCGCCGAGGGACTCGCCGAGCGGCCGCCGGTCATTCCCCGGCTGTCGGGGTCGAGCGTTAGGTGAGACCGGGTGAGCAGTGACCGATGGCTCGACGCGGACGCGGGACCCGTCGTCCGCCCCTACACGGTCACGCGGGGCCGGACGCGGCTCCGCAACGACAGCCTCGACCTGATCTCCGTGCTGGAGGCGACCGGCGTGCCGGTCTCCCGGCGGGCGCGGCTCGACCCCGAGCACCGCAGGCTGCTGGCGATCTGCCAGCGGCCGATCACCTTCGCCGACCTGGCGTCCGAGGTCAACCTGCCCGTCGGCGTCGTGCGGGTCCTGATCGACGACCTGCGCGACGAGAATGTGCTCAGGGTGCTGAAACCGACTCCCACCGGCGACGTCCCGGACGAGCTCGTACTAAGGAAGTTGCTGAATGGACTACGTGCACTCTGACACCGCCGTCCACGAGCCGGGCGCTGCCGGCACCGGCGGCGGTCAGCTGACCGCCGCGAAGATCCTCATCGCCGGCGGGTTCGGGGTCGGCAAGACGACCATGGTGGGGTCGATCAGCGAGATCCGCCCGCTGCGCACCGAGGAGATCCTCACCGACCGGAGCGTGGGCGTCGACAACACCACGGGCGTCGACGGCAAGACCAGTACCACCGTGGCCATGGACTTCGGCCGGATCACGCTCCCCGACGACCTGGTGCTGTACCTGTTCGGGACGCCGGGCCAGCAGCGGTTCTGGTTCATGTGGGACGAACTGGTGCTGGGCGCCGTCGGCGCGGTGGTGCTCGCCGACGTGCGCCGCCTCGCCGACTGCTTCGGCGCCGTCGACTACTTCGAGGACCGCCGCACCCCCTTCATGGTCGCGGTGAACTGCTTCGAGGGCGCCGAGCGCAAGGACCCCGAGGACGTGCGGATCGCGCTGGACCTGGACGAGGACGTGCCGCTGGTGCTGTGCGACGTGCGAAGCCGGGAGTCGGCCAAGCTGGTGCTGATCACCATGGTCCAGCACGTCCTCGCCAGGACCGTGTCCCAGCGCTGAGCGCGCCCGCCGCCCGGTGCCCGCGCGGCGGGGTCAGGACCGCGGCCCCGCGGCGCGTCCACGGCCGCGTGACGGGCCTCGTCCGCGCGCTTCGGCGCCGTGCCGGTTCCACGATGGGGCCGGCCGCCGTCCGGCCGCCAAGGACCCGAGGTCGACCGGGTCCGATACCCGCACGCCAATTCGCGTACCGATCGCGCCGATACCCCCTCGAAAAACGAAACAGCACGACCCGCGCAAGTCCCATCCCGCTCCCACACCCCCGGATTGGATCGAATGTCAACCCCCCTGCCCTCCTTCCCCGCCGCAGACGAAGCCCCACTCGACACCTGCGTCCGGCTACGAGAAATCGCCCCTGTCGTCGAGGTGGAATTCCCCGGTGGCGTCGCCGCGTACCTGGCACTGACCCACGACGCGGTAAAGGAGATCCTCGCCGGAGACAACAAGACCTTCCTGCGGGATCCCGAACACTGGCCCGCCCTGCACGACGGAACGATCCCTGAGGACTGGCCGCTGCGCGCCATCGTCCAGGGGGGTCACCTGTCCACCAAGGACGGCGCCGACCACAGGCGCCTGCGCGGCCTGGTCGGAAAGGCGTTCACTCCCGCGCGGGTCCAGGCGCTGGAGCCGCGCGTCCAGCAGATCGTGGACACCCTGCTCGACGACGTGGCGGCCGCCGGCGACGGCGTCGACCTGGTTCCCGCCTTCACCGAGGCGCTCCCGATGTGGGTGATCTGCGAACTGTTCGGCGTCCCCGCCGATGACCGGTCCCGTATGCGGAACTGGACCGCCACCCTGCTGGCGCACACGACGCCGCCGGAGGAGGCCTTCGCGACCCAGAACGCTCTTCAGGCCTACTTGCACGACCTGGTGGAACGCAAGCGGCGGAACTCCGGCGACGACCTCACCTCCGGCCTGGTGCAGGCCAGTGACGAGGGCGACCGGCTCACCACCGAGGAACTGGTCGGCGTGCTGTGGCTGATGCTCGTCGCCGGTCACGAGACCACCGTCCATCTGCTCGGCCATGCCATCGTGGCGCTCGCCCAGAACCCCGACCAGTTCGAACTGGCCAAGGCCGAGGACCGGTGGGACGACGTGGTCGAGGAGACCCTTCGCTACCGCCATTCGGTCATGATGACCAGCTTCCGCTTCACGGCGCAGGATGTGACCGTCGCCGGAGTGCACATCCCCAAGGGCCAGGCGGTCGGCGTCGTCTACCAGGCGAGCGGCATCGACCCGGCTGAGCACGGCGCGAGCGCGGACCGGTTCGACATCACCCGGGAGCAGAACGCGCGCCTCGGCTTCGGCCACGGCCCCCGGTACTGCATCGGCGCCTCGCTGGCCCGCCTGGAGGGCCGGCTGGCACTCGCCACGCTGTACCGGCGGTTCCCCGACCTCAGCCTCGGCATCGACCCCGGCGACATCCCCTACTCCCCGTCCTTCTTCACCGTCGGGCCGCTCTCCCTCCCCGTCGCCCTCGGCACTCCGAAGGCCTGACGGATCCCCCTCGGCCCGGCGGCCCCGGCCGCCGGGCCGACCCGTCGGTGGGCAGGCTCGACCGGGCCGTCAAGGGCTCGCCGGCGTGCCAAGGACGATGGGAGACCGACGCGGCCGCCGGTGGCTGACCGCCGCCCTCATACACGGGGCGGGTGAAAAGTGGTGCGAGACCTGCACCTATCGGTGGTGGTACCCCCTACCGGATTCGAACCGGCGCTACCGCCTTGAAAGGGCGGCGTCCTAGGCCGCTAGACGAAGGGGGCCCGTGGTGGCGGAGATGGGCGCCACTTGACTCGCCAAGTCTAGAGGACGTGGCGGGGCGGCGTGCAATCGGTTACCCCGGAGAGGGGGTGCGGGACGGGGTGGTGGTGGGGGACGGGGTGCGGGACGGCCAGTCGGACGGGAACTCCGAGGGGAACGGGGACGTCGGGGACGCGGGTGGGGACGCGGCCGGGGGCTGGGGCGTGACGGCGCGGTCCGGGGCGGGTTCGAGGTGGCGTTCGATCTGGGCGGAGGTGAGGCCGAGGCCGCCGAGGCGGAGGTCGTCCCAGCCCTGGAGGCGGTGGCTGGCGCGGCTGAAGTAGAGGACGGACAGCTCGATGGGGGTGGGCTCCTCGTGTTCGAGGCCGCGGAGGCCGGCGCCGCCGGTGGAGCCCTGGACGAAGAGGCGGGTGCCGGTGGGCAGGAGCCTGGTCGAGCGGGCGTGGGCGTGGCCGGCGAGGACCATGGGGGCGACGCCGGAGAATCCCTCGCCCTCGGTGGGGTCGTGGGTGAGGACGAGGTCGGGGAGCTTGCCCGACTTGCGGAGTTCGTCGGCGTGGCGGAGGCCCTCGGCGCGGAGCTGGTCGGCGCCGACGTAGTCGTCGCGGGTGCTCTTGTCGGGGGTGAAGCGGGGATCGCCGAGGCCGTAGATGCGCAGGCCCGCGACCTCGCGGGTCGCGCCGTCCAGGACGATGGCGTTCTTCTCCCGCTCGACGGCCTTCTGGGTCTCCTTGGAGTCGTGGTTGCCGCGGACGTAGACGTAGGGGACCTTCAGGCCGGAGATCTCGTCGGCGAACTTGTCCTCGGGCTTGCTGCCGTGGTCCATCAGGTCGCCGCTGTCGACGATGACGTCGACCTTGAACTGCGTGCTGACGGACTTGATCACGTTCCAGGCGGCGGGGTTGAGGTGGATGTCGGAGACGTGCAGGACGCGGATGGTGGAGGGGTCGGGCTCGTAGGTGGGGAGGGTGGAGGTGGTGGCGTACAGCTCGGAGATGTTGCCGACGAGCCGGGCGAGCTGGGCGCGGTAGGCGGAGAAGCGCTCGACGATGCTGCGTGCGTCGCCGACGACCTGGGGGGCGTTGGCGAGCAGGCCGGTGTAGCGGGGCTCGGCGATGGACTGGGGATTGAACGTCCCCCAGGTGATGAGGGTGACGGCGACGAGGCCGGCGGCGGCGGAGCCGAGGCCGAGCAGGGCGCGCCGCCAGGAGCGGAAGAGGGCGAGGGACGCGACGAAGCTCGTGGCCAGGCCGATGAGGACGGCGCGCAGGAGGAGCTCGGCCAGGCCGTGCCGGAGCTGGCCGGCGATCTGGTCGGTGAGGCGGTCGAGCTCGGTCTCGTCCTCGATCAGCTTCTTGGCCTGGTCGGGACGCAGGTCGGTGAGGCGGGCCTCCAGGGCGACGGGGCCCCCGTGGGTGTCGAGCTGGAGGGCGCCGAGCGGGGGCAGCTTCAGGGTCGTCCCCCCGTGGAGGGACGGGTGGAGGGTGAGCTGCACGTCGGCGGGGCCGACGGGGGTGACGTAGCTGCCGCCGGCGAGGAGGCCGAGGTAGCCTCCGGCGAGCCCGACGATGACGACGAGGGAGAACCGCGTCCAGCGGCTGCCGAGGACGGGCCGGGCGCGGCGGGTGACGGGCGAGCAGGCGGCGCGGGCGCGCGCGGCCTGCGCGCGCAGGGCCGCGAAGGCCTGGGTCGACGCGGCGCGGACCTTGGGCACGTGTTCCCCTTCTGTCGAGCAGAATGATCGGTGTGATGGAGTTGTCGCGAGAGGCGTTCGAGGACCTCGTGGCGGAGGCCCTCGACAGTGTGCCGCCCGAGCTGACCGCGCACATGCGCAATGTCGTCATCGTCGTCGAGGACGATGCGCCGGAGCGCGGCCTTCTCGGCCTGTACCAGGGCATCCCCCTCACCGAGCGGGGCGACTGGTACGGGGCCGTCCTGCCCGATCACATTTCGATCTACCGCCACGAGATCCTCCGGATATGCGACACCGCGGAGGACGTGGTGGAAGAAGTCCGGATAACAGTCGTACACGAGATCGCGCACCACTTCGGGATCGACGACGAGCGGCTGCACGAACTCGGATATTGATCCGGGAAATGCGCACTGTAGGTCACGCGACTGCCACGCAGCGTGAGTTAATAGGGGAGGGCGCCCGGCACCGGGCGGGCTGAACTGGAGCGTGCGTGGCGGGAAGGCAGACCGGCCGGCATCGTCGTCCGCCGGATGAGCAGGCGACCTACCGCGAGGTGTTCGCGGTGGGTGAGTTCCGCGCCCTCTGGCTCGCGCAGGCCCTGTCGTTCGTCGGCGACCAGCTCGCGCAGGTCGCGCTCGCCGTCCTGGTCTACGACCACACCCGTTCGACGCTGCTCACGGCCCTGATGTACGCGCTGACCTACATCCCGCCGATCGTGGGCGGGCCCGTGCTGTCCGGGCTGGCCGACCTGTTCCCGCGCCGGACGGTCATGGTCGTCTGCGACGTCCTGCGGGCCGGGCTCGTGGCGGTGATGGCGCTCGTGCCGATGCCGGTCGCGGGGCTCGCGGGGCTCGTGTTCCTGACGGTGCTCCTGGGGACGCCCTTCTCCGCGGCCCGCGCCGCCGTCATGCCGGACGTACTCGAAGGCGACCGATATGTGGCCGGGTCGGCGATCGCGAGCGTCACCCAGCAGATCACACAGGTGCTGGGCTTCCTCGTGGGCGGCGCGGCCGTCGCCGTCGTCGGCACGTACGAGGCGCTCGGCCTGGACGCGCTGACGTTCGGCGCGTCCGCCGTCGTCCTGATCGGCGGGCTCCGGCGGCGGCCCGCGCAGCGGCGCAGGGAGCCCCAGTCGCTCGGGCTGTGGCGCGGGACGCGCGACGGCGTGCGGCTCGTGTTCGGCGATCCGGTGCTGCGGTCACTGGTGCTGTTCGCGTGGCTGTGCGCGTTCTACGTGATCCCCGAGGGCCTGGCCGTCCCCTACGCGGCGACGTTCGGGGGCGGCGCGGTGACGGCCGGGTTGCTGCTGGCGGCGATGCCGGCGGGGATGGTGGTGGGCTCGCTGCTGTTCAGCCGGTTCGTCCGTCCGGCGAAGCGGCTGCACGTGATGGGGTGGATGTCGATGCTGGCGTGCCTGCCGCTGATCGGCGCGGGCGCGCATCCGCCGTTGTGGTGCGTCGTCGCGCTGTGGGCGCTGTCGGGTGTCGGCGGCGCCTACCAGCTCGCCGCCAACACCGCGTTCGTGGGGGCGGTGCCGGCGGCGGGACGCGGGCAGGCGTTCGGGCTCGCCCAGTCCGGCATCCTCGCCGGGCAGGGAGTCGGCATCCTCGTCGGCGGCGCCGCGGCCCAGGTGCTCGGGCCGGAGACGGTGGTGGCGCTCGCCGGCGTCCTCGGCCTGTCGGCCGCCGCGATACTGACCCTGGGCTGGAACCAGGTCCGCGGCGGCGTCATCGCCGGGACGCGCGAGCACGCCGAGCCCGTCGTCGTCACCCCCTCCGCCGGGGGCGGCGACGAACTGTCCGGCATCCCGGCGTCCTAGGCGTGGGTGCGGTTCTTGTTGACCGCGTCCTTCGTCTTCTGCACCGCGTCCTGGACGGTCGGCGAGTCGCTCGCCTTCTTGAACAGGTCCTCGGCGACCGACTTGCGCGCGCCCTCCTCGGGGATGAGCAGCCACGCGATCGCGTAGAGCGCGATGCCGGCGCCGCCGAAGATCGTGAAGATGCCCAGGCCGAGCCGGATGAGGTTGGGGTCGACGCCGAGGAACCGGCCGGCGCCGGAGCACACGCCGGCGATCATGCGTCCCTCGTGCGTGCGGCGGAGTTGCCTGCCCGTGGTCTTGTCCATGTCCATGCCCTCGATCATGCCCAGCGGAAGGTAACTCTGACATCCGGATTCGCCCTGATTCATCCCTGATTGGACCCCTGCCCGGTCAGGGTCGGGCCTCCGACGTACCCTCGTCGCGGACGGCCCCGGACGGAGGAGACCCCGCATGGACGTGCTGCGCGTAGACGACCGCCTCACCGGCGAGGAGCGGATGGTCCGCGACACCGTGCGCGCCTTCGTGGCGGAGAAGGTGACGCCCCACCTGGCGACCTGGTTCGAGGACGGGACGTTCCCCGCGCGCGAGCTGGCGCCCGAACTCGGCAAGCTGGGCCTGCTCGGCATGCACCTGGAGGGCTACGGCTGCGCCGGGACGAGCGCCGTCGCCTACGGGGTGGCGTGCCGGGAGCTGGAGGCGGCCGACTCGGGGCTGCGCAGCTTCGTGTCCGTCCAGGGCTCGCTGGCGATGGCGGCGATCCACAAGTACGGGTCGGAGGACCAGAAGAGCGCGTGGCTGCCGAGGATGGCCGCCGGGGAGGCGATCGGCTGCTTCGGGCTGACCGAGCCCGACCGCGGCTCCGACCCCGGCGACCTGCTCACCCGCGCCACGCGGGACGGCGCCGACTGGGTGCTGGACGGCGCCAAGATGTGGATCACCAACGGGTCGATCGCCGACGTCGCGGTGGTGTGGGCGCGCACCGACGACGGGATCCGCGGCTTCCTCGTCCCCGAGGGCACCCCGGGGTTCACGACGAGCGACATCCACCGGAAGCTGTCGCTGCGGGCGTCGGTCACCTCCGAGCTGGTGCTGGACGGTGTGCGGCTGCCCGAGTCGGCGATGCTGCCCGGCGTGAAGGGCCTGAAGGGCCCGCTCGGCTGCCTCTCGGAGGCCCGGTACGGGATCCTGTGGGGCGCCGTCGGGGCCGGGCGGTCCTGCTACGAGGCGGCCGTCGACTACGCCAAGACCCGCGAGCAGTTCGGCAAGCCGATCGGGTCGTTCCAGCTCACGCAGGAGAAGCTCGCCTGGATGGAGGTCGCCCTCGGGCAGGCGGGGCTCGTCGCCCTGCACATCGGGCGGCTCAAGGACGAGGGGAACGTGACCCCGCAGCAGGTCTCGTTCGGCAAGCTCGCGAACGTCCGCGCCGCGCTGGACGTCGCCCGCGAGGCCCGGACCGTCCTCGGCGCCAACGGGATCACGCTCGAATACCCGGTCATCCGGCACATGAACAACCTGGAGAGCGTCCTGACCTACGAGGGCACACAGGAGGTTCACCTGCTGACCCTGGGGAAGGCCGTCACCGGGCTGGACGCCTTCCGTTAAGCGTTGCTTGAACCCTCCGCGTAGGGTTATTCACTGGACGTCCTGCATCCGAGCTGGGCAGACTCGCCCGGTCGGACGATCTACACGAGGGAGCGGCATGAGAGTCGGCATCGTCGGGGCCACCGGACAGGTCGGGGCCAAGATGCTCGAGATCCTGGCCGAACGAGGATTTCCGGTCGACGAGCTGCGGCTCTTCGCCTCGGCGCGCTCCGCGGGCCGCAGGCTCCCGTGGAACGGCACCGAGATCACCGTCGAGGACGCGACGGCCGCCGACTACAGCGGCCTCGACATCGTGCTGTTCTCCGCGGGCAAGACCACGTCCAGGGAACTGGCCCCGAAGGTGGCCGCCGCCGGCGCCGTCGTGATCGACAACTCCTCGGGCTGGCGGATGGACCCGGAAGTCCCGCTGGTCGTCGCGGAGGTCAACCCGCACGCCGCGACGCAGCGCCCCAAGGGCATCATCGCCAACCCGAACTGCACCACGATGGCCGCGATGCCGGTGCTGCGCCCCCTGCACGCGGAGGCCGGGCTGACCGCCCTCGTCGTCTCCACCTACCAGGCCGTCTCCGGCAGCGGCCTCGCCGGCGTCGCCGAGCTGCACGACCAGGCGGCCAAGACCGTCCAGACGGCCGACCGGCTGACCCACTCCGGGACGGCCGTGGACTTCCCCGAGCCGTCGGTCTACGTGCGCCCGATCGCGTTCAACGTGCTCCCCATGGCGGGCTCGATCGTCGACGACGGTCTCGCCGAGACCGACGAGGAGCAGAAGCTCCGCAACGAGAGCCGCAAGATCCTGGAGCTCCCGGACCTGAAGGTGTCGGGCACCTGCGTGCGCGTCCCGGTCTTCACCGGTCACTCCCTGCAGGTCAACGCCCGGTTCGAGCGTCCGCTCAGCCCCGAGCGCGCGAGCGAACTGCTGGCGGGCGCGCCCGGCGTCGTCCTCTCGGACGTCCCGACGCCGCTCCAGGCCGCCGGCCAGGACCCCACCTACGTGGGCCGCATCCGCCGCGACGAGACCGTCGAGAACGGCCTCGCCCTGTTCTGCTCCGGCGACAACCTCCGCAAGGGCGCGGCGCTCAACACCGTCCAGATCGCCGAGCTGGTCGCCGCCGAGAGCTAACGGCGCCCCCGCACCTCCAGGGAATCGAGAAGGGCGGCGGTGCTCCGCGCGATCTCCTCCACGGCCCGGTCGAACGCCTCCGCGTTGTGCGAGGCGGGCGCCCGGAACCCGGAGATCTTCCGCACATACTGGAGCGCCGCCGCCCGCACGTCCTGATCGGTGACGTCGTCGGAGTAAGGCGGTCGAAGCGTCTTGATACTGCGGCACATGTCTTCAGTGTGCCCGGCCCCACCGACAGACCGCACCGAGCCGCGACGTCCCATCGGCACCCCCGGACCCAGCAACCCCAGCCACCACAGCACTCCGCGACAACCTGAATGGTCGCGATCGCGTCCGAAGGCAGGTTCGAGCGAAGCAGGACCTGATCGCGCAGGCTCAATCGGCACCCGCCACGGCAACAACCTCAGCCCGCTGCGCAACCCCGCAACAACCTCACCATCGCGATCGCGTCCGAAGGCAGATTCGAGCGAAGCAGGACCTGATCGCGCAGGCTCAATCGGCACCCGCCACGGCAACAACCTCAGCCCGCAGCGCAACCCCGCAACAACCTCACCATCGCGATCGCGTCCGAAGGCAGATTCGAGCGAAGCAAGAATCTGATCGCGAAGCGAGCCGCAAGGCGAGCCGGAGCGATGCCAGCGATCGCCCGCAGTGCCCGACGATGGAGGGCCGCCAGGCCCGAAGGAGGAGGGCACTGCAATAGACAAGAAACGCCCCCTCTGGCACAGCCAGAGGGGGCGTTGGGCGGGGGGCGGGCCCCGTCTCTTCTTGCGGTGCACGGGCCGGGCCGAGATTCGTCCCGTGCGGTCGCCGGTGAACGGCCCTTGGGGGTGGGGGTCGGGCTCTTTCGAGTGGATCGCGGCGGGTGGCCGGGTGTCAACGAATCCATCCGCCACTGGATTTTCAATGGTGTGAACGGGGCCGTGGAAAACTCTGAAACCGGCCCCCGGCCTGCGGTTACTTGGTGATCTTGAGGTTGTCCAGGCCGGCCTCGACGAGGCTGCCGGTACCGGCGTCGGCGGCTTCGGCGACGATGCGGACGGTCTGGCCGGCGTAGGCGGAGACGTCCGCGGTCTGCGTCTGCCAGGAGCCGGCACGGTTGGAGGCCGCGCCGGACTGGTCGAGGACGGTCGTGGAGCCGTTCGGCCCGACGACCCGCACCCGCAGGTGGTCGTCGGTGGAGCTGTTGTTCAGATGGGCGAGGTACCAGGAGAACGACAGGGTCTTCGAGCCGGCCGGCAGCGCGATCGCGGGCGACTGGACGGTGGTGGCGCCGCCGTCCAGGTCGTTGGTCCCGGCGTCGGTTCCGGCGGCCGCGCCCGTCACGAGGGCGCCGCTGCCGCTCGCGGCGGCGAGCTGCAGGTTGGTGCCGGAGTAGGTGGTCGGCTGCGGGGTGCCGCGCTCCCAGCGGCCCGCGGTGGCGGTGTCGGTGCCGTTCGGGTTGGTCGTCCAGCCGGTGCCCGATTCGAGGTCGTCGGTGAAGACGGTGTCGCCGGGCGGTTCCGTGGTGCCCCCGTCGCCGCCGAGCGTCCAGACGGCGTGCGCGATGGCGTCGGAGTTGCGGTCGAGGGCGGTGTCGTCGATGTTGGACGTGGTGTCGCAGGACGAGTGGTAGCAGCGGTCGAACGCGACGCCTGCCTGGCCGCCCCACAGCTGCGCCTGCTGGGTCGTCTTGCGTCCCTCGGCGCCGGTGAACAGGCCGCCGGCGGCGATCCCGTACCGGATGAACGGCCCGTAGTCGGAGCGGCCGTCGAACGCGGTGTCCTGGACGGGCACGTTGATCGTTTGGAAGTGGGCGCGCAGCGTCTGCTCGATCTCGGCGGACCCGGCGGGGCCGCCGCTGCCGCTGGAGCCGTCTCCGTCGTAGGCGAAGTAGCCCGGGTTGGGGGAGCCGACCATGTCGAAGTTCAGATAGCCCTTGATCTTCGACCGCTCGGTGGAGGCGAGGTTGTTGACGTAGTTGGTCGAGCCGACGAGGCCGAGCTCCTCGGCGCCCCACCAGCCGAACCGCAGGTGCCGCTTGGGCGCGTACTTCTCGCGGGCGATGGTGAGGGCGATCTCCAGGTTCGCGGCGGAGCCGGAGCCGTTGTCGTTGATGCCGGGGCCGGCGGTGACGCTGTCGAGGTGCGCGCCGGTCATGAGGACGTTGTTCGTGTCGCCGCCGGGCCAGTCGGCGATGAGGTTGTAGCCGGTGGCGCCGTTGTAGGTGAACGACTGGACGCTGGTCTGGTAGCCGGCGGCGTCCAGCTTGCCCTTCACGTAGTCGATCGAGGCGCGGAAGCCGGTGCGGCCGTGGGCGCGGTTGCCGCCGTTGGCGGTGGCGATGCTCTGCAGCTGGGACAGGTGCGCCTTGACGTTGGCGAGCGAGATGTCGGGCGCGGCCAGCGTGGCGGGCGCGGCCGACGCGCCGGACGGGGCGAGCAGGGCCGACGCCGCAAGGGCCGCCGCGCCCAAGGTCGCGATCATGCGCGATCTCATGCGTTCCTCCAGGTAGGGCGCGGCCCGCGACGGGGGAGCGGGCCCCGTCACGGGCCGCGGGCGGGGGGCGGTCAGGCCTTGGTGATGGAGACGTTGTCGATGCCGGCCTCGACGAGGCTGCCGGTGCCGTTGTCGGCCGCCTCGACGAGGATGCGGACGGACTGCCCGGCGTAGGCGGACAGGTCGTACGTCGCCGTCTGCCACGCCCCGGCCTTGTTGGCCGCGGCGCCGCCCTGGTTCAGCACGGTGCTCGACCCGTTCGCGCCGACGACGCGGACGCGCAGGTAGTCCTCGGTCGTGCTGTTGTTGAGGTAGGCGAAGTTCCAGGAGAACTTCAGCGACAGGGTGCCGCTCGGCAGGCTGATCGCCGGGGACTGGACGCTGCTGACGCCGCCGTCGAGGTCGTAGGTGCCCGCGTCGGTTCCGGCGGCCGCGCCCGTCACGAGGGCGCCGCTGCCGCTCGCGGCGGCGAGCTGCAGGTTGGTGCCGGAGTAGCTGGTCGGCTGCGGGGTGCCGCGCTCCCAGCGGCCCGCGGTGGCGGTGTCGGTGCCGTTCGGGTTGGTCGTCCAGCCCGTCCCGGACTCGAGGTCGTCGGAGTAGACGGTGCCGGGCTGGCCCTGCCCGACGGTCAGCGTGTAGGTGGCCGTGCGGTCGACGGACGCGCCGTCGGCGAGGACGGTCAGCCTGTAGGTGCCGTCAGCGGTCCCGGCCGGGACGGTGACGGTCATCGTGGACGACTGGCCCGAGGTGACCGTGGCCGGGGAGAACGTCGCCGTGGGGCCGGACGGGCTGCTCGTCGCCGACAGCGAGACCTGCTGGGCGCTGCCGCCGGTGGTCTGGGTGCCGACCGTGGCGGTCGCCGTCCCGCCGGCCTGGGCGCTGCCCGAGCCGGGGCTCAGCGTGACCGTGAAGTCGTTCTGCTGGGTGCCGCAGGACGCCTCGCCGCTCTGCGCGGGGACGCTGATCGCGCTCCACGCCGCCTTCACCGCGTTGCACTCGGTGGCCGAGCCGGGGAACAGCTGCAGCGCCGCGTTGATCGTCTCGACGCGGGCGCGGGCGTGGCTCCAGCTCGTCACCTTGCGGCTGAGGCCGCCCATGAAGATCTGGCCGGCCTTCTGGATGCCGATGCCGGTGACGGTGGAGCTGTTGCAGGTCGGGCTGGTCGGGTTGCCGTTGCTCGGGTTCGAGCCCTCGGCCAGCAGGTAGAACCAGTGGTTCTGCGGGCCGGCCGCCGCGTGCACCTCGGTGCTCGGGATCGAGGACGAGTAGCAGTTCGGGTCGCCCAGCGCGGACGGGTTGTACATGTTGCGGATCGGTCCGCTGCCGACCAGGTCGACCTCCTCGCCGATGAGGTAGTCCGGCGGGTCGTAGGTGGAGGGCTCGTTCATGTAGTGCTCGGTCAGCGTGCCGAAGATGTCGCCGGCCGACTCGTTCATGCCCCCCTTCTCGTTGCCGTTGCCGCCGCTGTCGCCGCCGGGCGTGGTGGTGAAGACGGCGTGGCCGTTCTCGTGGCCGACGACGTCGACGGAGGTGGCCTGCTTGGTGCCTGCCTGGTTGTGGCCGAAGTTGGTGTAGCTGCCGTTCCAGTAGGCGTTGACGTCGTTCAGGCCGACGCGGAGCGGGAAGCCGCCGCCGCTGCCGTTGACGCCGTTGCGGCCGAGCCAGGAGCCCAGCATGTCCCATTCCTTCTGGACCGCGTAGAGGGCGTCGACGCAGGCGGTCTCCAGGTCCGTGCCGCTGCCGCTGCCCCAGGCGCTGTCGGTGCCGGTGTAGGCGGAGCCGTTCTGGCCGCCGCACCGGATGCCGGAGCGCTGCGGGTCGGTCATGGACGTGGCGGCGGTGCTGAGGTCGACGGTGCCGTGGTAGTAGCTGCGGTCGTCGGCCGCGTCCCGGACCTCGTCGTAGGTCTTGACGACCTTGCCGGACTTGGCGTCGACGAACACGTGCAGCTTCGTCGGGGCCTTCTTCCGGGTGCCGCTGACGACGGTCTCGTAGACGAGGCGTCCCGAGCCTTCGGCGAGCACCATCAGGCGGGGCGTGGAGGCGGTCTCGACCTTGGAGACGCGGGCGCGCGAGGTCGTGGCGGCCTGAGCCGCGCCGACCGACGCCTTGGTCCCCACGTCGAGGATGCGGGTCTGGTCGACGGAGGTGCTCAGCACGCCCCCGCTCGCGTTGGTGGTGACGACGAAGTCGCCGCCGTAGACGGGCAGGCCGTCGTAGGTGCGCTCGTAGGCCACGTACTGGAGGCCGCGCAGGCCCGAGGTGACCCCGCGCCGGACGATCCTGTCCTTCGGGGCCTTCTTGAACTCGGCGGGCTTCGCCGCGACCAGGCGGTCGGCCGAGGCGGCGGCGACGGTGCGGGGGTCCGGCCTGGCCGGCGCCGCGGGGGCGGTGCGGGGTGTCGCACCTGAGGCGGGCGAGGACATCGCCACGGCGAGGCCGACGGACAAGGCCGCCGCCCCGATCGCGGTCTGGTGTCTCACGGGGGTGCTCCTTCCACATGCCGGACGGGCGGAGGGGGTGGGCACGTGGAGGCCCTTGTAAGAGCGCTCCAGGAACCGCCGCCCGCCCGGCGGGGGGTTGGGATGGGGGACTCATCCGGATGAGCTGACCCGAAGTGCACCCTGGTTCGAGAAAGGTGTCAATAAATCCATTTAGTTCTGGATTTTCAATACTGTTGGGCAGCTCTCTGAAACCAATGGAATTCCGTGGCGGAGCAGCGCGGACGGGCCGGGCCGAAAGGTCGGCCCGGCCCGTCCGGCAGGGAACCGCGGGGGCGGCGCGCGCGTTGAGACGCCGGCCGCCCGGCGGGGTCAGGGGGCGATGCGGTGGCAGAGCCAGGAGAGCGCCAGGGGGTAGCGGTAGTCGATCGCGCCGTGGCCCGCGTCGAACAATTCGAAGTGGATCGCGTCCTCGGCGACGCCGGCGTCGAGCAGCGCCCGGTGGAACGCCTGCGCGCCGATGTCGAGGTACCACTCGTCGCGCGTGCCGCCGTCGATCCAGATCGCCCGCTGCGAGCGCATCGCCTCGGCGTGCCCCGGGACCATCCGTACCGGGTCCCAGGCGAGCCAGCGATCCCACACCTCCGGCCGGAGCACGCCGGTGACCGGGTCGAACGGCAGGTCGGGCGTGCCGTCCTCGCGCGCGGAGTAGCACAGCGCCATGCCGAGGATGTTGAGCAGCTCCATGTCCTCGGGCTTGGTGAACGAGGTGCGGCTCCTGAAGTCGTCCCACCAGCGCCGGATGTCGCCGTCGTACTTGCGCAGGTGCCGGACGCACTTGGGGAACTCGGTCAGGTAGCAGTACTCGAACAGGGCGTCCCCCGCGTGCGTCGCGAGCGCCCCGAACAGGTCGGGACGGAGCATCGGCGTGATCATCGCGCCGTAGCCGCCGCTGGACTTGCCGCTGATCGCCCGGTGCCCGGGTGCGTCGAGCGTCCGGTAGTGGCCGTCCACCCACGGGACGATCTCGTCGCAGATGTAGGAGTGGTAGCGGCCCGTGCCGGGGGAGTCGACGTACTGGCTGCCGCCGTGCGCGGTCCAGGCGTCCACGAACACCACGATCGCGGGCGGTGCCTCCCCGGAGGCGAACACCGCGTCGGCCGTCTCGGGGAACGGCCGCCGGTACGGCATCCGGTTGCGCCAGATCCCGACATGCCCGGTGAATCCGGTGATCACGTAGACGCTGGGGTAGCGGCGGTCCGGTTCGTCGTCGTAGCCGGGCGGTACGTACACCAGTACCGGCCGCTCGTGGGGGTCGTCCAGCGGGTTGCCGCGAAGCAGCTCGCTGGTGACGACGTGCTCTTCGAGGCGGCCGGCGAGATCGGCGGACCACGGCTGCATTGCGTACTCCCTCGTCGCAAGCGGATGATCACCTCGACGCTAACCCATGGCCGGGACGGCGGGACGGGGCCGTCGCCCGGGGCGGGTGTCACGACGCGGCCGTGTTCTCCGTTCCTCTTGCGAAGGAAGGAGACAGACATGACCGACAACGCCGCACTCCTGAGGGACCTGCACCGACCCGGCGACCCGCTGCTGCTGCCCAACGTCTGGGACGCGGGGAGCGCGAAGATCGTCCAGGAGGCCGGGTTCCCGGCCCTCGCCACCGCGAGCGCCGCCGTGTCCGCCATGCTCGGCTACCCCGACCACGAGGGGGCGCCCGTGGAGGAGATGTTCGCCGCCGCGGGGCGCGTCATCCGCGCGGCGACCGTCCCCGTCACCGTGGACGCCGAGGCCGGGTACGGGCTGCAGCCGGGGGAGCTGGTCGAGCGGCTGCTCGCCATCGGCGCGGCGGGCTGCAACCTGGAGGACACCTACGCCGGCGAACTGGCCGCGCCGGAGACCCAGGCGGAGTACATCGCGGCCGTCCGGGCGGCGGCCGGGGACGCCCTGGTGATCAACGCTCGCGCCGACACGTTCGTCGCCAAGGTCCCGGACCCGGTCGAGGCGGCGATCGCGCGGGGACGGCTGTACCTGGAGGCCGGCGCCGACTGCGTGTACCCGATCGCCGCACCGCCGGACGCCGTCCCGTCCCTGGTGAAGGGGATCCCGGGCCCGGTCAACGCGAACAACTTCCCGGGCACGTCGCTCGCGGAGCTGGCGGAGACGGGCGTCGCGCGCGTCTCCTACGGCCCGATGCCGTACCTGCGCGCCCTGGACTCCCTGAAGGAGTTCGCGGGCCGCGTCCTGGCGAAGGAGAATCCCTACGCCTGACCGGGTCACCCGCTCAGGACCGGCCCGGTCGACCCTGACCGGGTCGCCCGACCCGGCCTCCGTGCGGGCCGCGTGTGAGCGCGCTCTCGTCGCGGGCGCCTTGCAAGTGCGTACTTACACTGGCACAGTGAGACAAAATTCGACTCGTTGTATCACATGTGGGCGCAGGCGCGAGCCCGTACGGAGGTGGGGCCGGCATGACCGCGACCGTTGAGGAGACGCCGCCGAAGGTCGTCCTGGACTCGATCAGCGGGGCGGCCCTGGCCGCCGCCGCGTCCAACGTCGTCATGCAGCTCTCCCGCCTCCCGATCGGGCACGGCGTCGCGGAGAGCACGGTCGACAGCGGCCGTGTCGACAAGCACCCGGTCAAGCGGGCCCGCACCACGCTCAGCTACATCGCCGTCGCCATGCTCGGCACCGAGGCCGAACGCGAGGCGATGCGCCGCGAGGTGAACCGCGCGCACCGGCACGTCCGGGCGAAGGAGCCCGTCGCCTACAACGCGTTCGACCGCGAGCTGCAACTGTGGGTCGCCGCGTGCCTCTACGTGGGCATCGAGATGATCTACACGATGCTGTACGGGAAGCCGTCGCCGGACCAGGCCGCCGACCTGTACCGGCACGGTGCCCGCTTCGGCACCACCCTCCAGGTCACCCCGGACCTGTGGCCGCCGGACCGGGCGGCCTTCGAGACCTACTGGCAGGCGGGCCTGGCGAAGATCGAGATGGACGACGTCACCCGCGGCTACCTGCGCGACCTCGCCGAGATGCGCTTCCTGCCCGCGCCCGTCCACTGGACGCTCGGCCGGTTCCACCGCTTCCTGACGCTCGGCTTCCTGCCCCAGCCGTTCCGCGACGAGCTCGGCTTCCCCTGGACGGCCCGCGACCAGGCGCGCTTCGACCGCTTCGTCCGCGTGCTGGCGGCGAGCAACCGCGCCCTGCCGCGCCCTGCCCGGGAGTTCCCCTTCAACCTCTACCTCCGCGACGTCCGCCGCCGCATCAGGAACGGGCGCCCGATCGTGTGACCGCGTCCCGGGCCCTCAGGGCCGCGGGTCCTCCGCGGTGTCCTCCCCGGTGTCCTCCGCGGCCTTCGCGCCCTCCCGCCCGGACGGCCTGATCTGGAGTTCGAAGTCGCCCTCGTGGTGGGTGACGCCGGCGATGACGGCGTCCTCCAGGACCTCGGCGCCCTTGTGCTGGCGGCGCATCATCGGGTCGGAGCGCACGTCCTTCGCCAGCGCGACGCACAGCAGGATCAGCACGATCGCGAACGGCAGCGCGCCGATGAACGTGATGTTCTGGATGCCGTTGAGGGCCTTGTCCCCGCCGATCACCAGCATGATCGCGGCGACCCCGCCGGTCATCGCGCCCCAGAAGATCACGACCCAGCGGGACGGAGAGGTCGAGCCGCGCTGCGACAGCGTGCCCATGACGATCGACGCGGCGTCCGCGCCGGACACGAAGAAGATCGCCACGAGCACCATGACGACGACCGCGGTCACCGCCAGCCACGGCAGGTGGCCGAGGACGTTGAAGGTGATCTGCTCCTCGGTGCCGTTCCCGAACGGGTTCAGGCCCCTGCGCTGCTGGTCGATGGCCGTCCCGCCGAAGATCGCGAACCAGACCACGCTGACCGCGCTCGGCACGAGGATCACGCCGCCGACGAACTGCCGGATGGTGCGGCCGCGGCTGATCCGGGCCAGGAACATCCCGACGAACGGCGCCCAGGAGATCCACCACGCCCAGTAGAAGATCGTCCAGTTGGACAGGAACGTCTTCATCGGCTCGCCGCCCGTCGCCCCGGACCGGGACGCCATCTGCCCGAAGTCCTGGATGTAGACGCCGAGCGAGGTGGGCAGCAGCTCCAGGATGAACACGGTCGGCCCCACCACGAACACGAAGACCGCGAGGACGATGGCCAGCACCATGTTGATGTTGGACAGCCACTGGATGCCGCGCGCGACCCCCGACACCGCCGACACCACGAAGCAGACCGTCAGCACCACGATGATCAGCACGAGGACGGTGGTGCCGAGCGAGGAGATCCAGCCCGCCTCCTGCATCCCGGTCCGGATCTGCAGCGCCCCGATGCCGAGCGAGGCGGCCGAGCCGAACAGGGTGGCGAACAGCGCGAGGATGTCGATGACCTTGCCCGCCGGGCCCGCGGCGCGGCGGCGGCCGAGCAGCGGGACGAACGCCGAGCTGATCAGCTGGCTGCGCCCCCGGCGGTAGTGGCTGTACCCGATCGCGAGGCCGAGCACGGCGTAGATCGACCACGGGTGCAGCGTCCAGTGGAACATCGTGGTCGCCATGGCCGTCTCGATCGCGGCCTCGCTCTGCGCCGGGTCGGTGCCGGGCGGCGGCTCGACGAAGTGCGTGAGGGGCTCGGCCACGCCGAAGAACATCAGCCCGATTCCCATGCCCGCGCTGAACATCATCGCGACCCACGAGACGGTGTGGAACTCCGGCTCGTCCTCCTCCCGGCCGAGCGGGATGCGGCCGTACCGGCTGAACGCCAGCCACAGCGAGAAGATCACGAAGCCGGTGGCGGCGAGGACGAACAGCCAGCCGAGGTTCGTCAGCAGCCAGCCCAGCATCGTGTCCGCGGCCGAGCTGAGGCCGCCGGTGTCGGCCCCGCCCCAGACCACGAACGAGGCCGAGAGCACGGCCGCGACGCCGTAGACGATCCAGTCGGTGTGCGGCCGTCCGTGCTTGACGAGACTCACGGGCTCGGTGCCGGGGTACTCGTCCCGCTCGCCGGGCTCGGGCTTGCTCCTCTCCATAGCCCGGTGTCCTGCCCGGAAGTTCACCATTCAGTTACGCGGCGAAGCGATTCGCGCGCAAAGTTTTCGGGATCCGGAAACCGCGCGCCCCGTCCTCCCAGCGGCCTGCAGCGCCGGATCCGGTGCAGTCCGGGGCGACACCGGGGGAATTTCCGTCCTGGATCCCGCCGCACCTGACCTTGGCCGTTATCAGCCGCCTGTGAAGGAAACACTGGAGAAGGGGGGTTTTGATGGCTGAACAGGATGTGGCACTGGAGCATTTGCTGGCAGCGGTGGAGCAGGCGCCGCCGGTCGAATCCTCAGCGGTGATCGGCCGCATCCTGGCCGAGCAGCTCGACGCCTCGGACGTGTGCTTCATGCTCACCGACTTCGCCGGTGACTCGTTGTGGCGGCTGCCCGCCGAAGTCCGGTTCGGAGAGGGCAAGAACGACCGGGAGGAGCTGAGCGGCAGCCTGTACGACCAGGTGATCAGTTCCCAGCGGCTCCTCGTGACCGAGTCGCCCGGACCCGCGGGCGGGTTCGATCCCGGGTGGCGGGTGGTGGCGCCGGTGACCAACCGCGGCGACGCGATCGGCGTGCTGGAACTGACGATGCGGGAACGGCCCGGCGAGCGGCAACGCATGCACGTCGCACAGGCCGCGCACGCCATGGCCTACATCGTGGTGGCCAACCGCCGCTTCACCGACCTGTACGAATGGGGACGGCGCAGCGTGCCGGTGTCGCTGGCCGCCGAGATCCAGCACAACCTGCTGCCGGACGCGTTGTCGTGCGAGGCCGGCCAGGCCACCATCGCCGGGAGCCTGGAGCCGGCCGGTCACATCGCCGGCGACACCTTCGACTACAGCCTGGACGAGCACAGCCTGTACATCTCCATCACCGACGCCATGGGCCACGATGTGCCCGCCGCGATGCTCGCCACACTGCTGGTGGGCGCCCTGCGCAACGCTCGCCGCTCGCGCGCCGGCCTGGCCGCACAGGCTCGGGCGGCCGACCGGGCCGTGACCGACTACGGGCAGGACGCCACCGCCACCGGCCAACTGCTGAGCATCGACCTGGCCACCGGCCGCGCCCTGTTCGTCAACGCCGGCCATCCCTGGCCGCTGCGCCTGCGCGACGGGCGCGTCACCATGATCGAACCTCATATCGACCCGCCCTTCGGCGTGCCCAACCCCGACGGTCACCGGGTGCAGGATTTCGACCTGGCCCCCGGTGACCGGGTGGTGCTGCTCACCGACGGCATGATCGAACGCACCACCACCGCCCTGGACCTGCCCGCCCTCATCGCGGACGGCTCCGGACTGCACCCCCGCGAAGCGGTCCGGTCCATGACCCGCGCGCTGCACGAGGTCAGCGGCGGCGAACTCCGCGACGACGCCACCGTCATCTGCCTGGACTGGCACGGCCCCGGCTCCAGCCGGCGCACCCCTCTCGACCAGTAGGCCGGAACCAGCCGACAACGCGGTCGCAGGTGCCCTCGCCCGTATCCCCTGACCTGCTGGTTCAGGTGCGTGCCTTGTTCACGGCGTCGACGAGGTCCTCGACGTCCGCGATCGTGGTGCGGTGGCTGATGACGCAGGCGCGCAAAGCGGCGCGCCCGTCCAACCGGACGGGGCTGATCCACGCGCGCCCGCTCCCCACGACCGCGCGGGCGAGCGCGTCGTGGCGCTCCCACGTCCCGTCGCCCGGGTCGGCGAAGCAGACGACGGGGAGCGGGGTGTCGTTGACGATCTCCCAGCCCGTCGCGGTGAGCCCGTCGCGCAGCGCGTCCGCCAGTCCGGCGTCGTGTTCGAGCTGCTCGGCGTAGCCCGCGCGGCCGGCGACGGCGAGGCTGAGGAACAGCTTGAGGCCCATGAACCGGCGCGACCACTGCTGGCTCGAGGTGTAGGGGTCGACGGTGCCGTGGATCTCGTCCGGCATGTAGGACGTGGTGACCCGGAAGGTCTCCGCGAGGCCCTCGGCGTCGGTGGTGAGCAGCGCGCCCGCGCCCATCGGGACGCTCAGCCACTTGTGCGCGTCGAGCGTGATCGAGTCGGCGCGCTCGATGCCGTCCAGGGCGGGCCGCAGCAGGTCCGACAGGGCCGCGGCGCCACCGTAGGCGGCGTCCACGTGCAGGCGGAGGCCGTGGGCCGCGCAGAGGTCGGCCAGGTCGTGCGTCGGGTCGATCGCCCCGGCGCCGGTGGTGCCGGCCGTCGCGACGACGAGGAACGGCAGGTCGCCGCGTGCGCGGTCGGCGGCGACCAGCTCGGCCAGCCGCGCGGCCTCCATCCGCAGCCGGGGCCCGGTCGGGACCAGGCGCACCGCCTCCCGCCCGATACCGGTGGCGTGCGCGATCTTCAGCCAGGCCAGGTGGCTCTCGGCCGACGCGTACAGGACCGGACGGCCGGGCAGCGCTCGCAGTCCCTTCTCGCCGTACTCGGGCCAGGTCCGGGTCAGCGCCAGCAGCACGGCCGTCAGGTTCGCCTCGGCGCCCCCGCTCGTGAACGACCCGGCCACCCGTTCAGGCGGGTAGCCGAGCCGTCCGCCCAGGAAGCGCAGCAGGTGCGCCTCGATCTCCGCGGCGGCGGGCGCGTGCGACCACGCGGCCAGCTGCGGGTTGAACGCCGCCGCGAGCGTCTCGCCGACCACGCCCATCAGGGTCGGCGTCGGGTTGAACAGCCCGAAGTAGCGGGGATGCGTGGTGTGGACGGTGGTCGCCCGCAGCAGCTCCGCGACCCCGTCGACCACCGTGCCGGGTGCGACGGGACGGACGAAGTCGTAGGCGCCGATCGCGTCCCGCAGCGCGCCCACGTCCACGGGCGCGCTCACGTCCCGCCCGGCGATCCGCTCGCGCTCCTCCCGCAGCAGGTCGACGACCTGCCGCCACACGCGCTCGGCGCCTTCCGCGGGCGGGTCGAAGGAGGCTCGTCCAGAGGGGAAGTCGTCCATGCGTCCGAGCATGATGCGCACCGACCCCCACCCCAAGTGGCAGAAGTGACCATCACCGCTAAATTAGTGACATGCACAAGTTGGCCGTCGCCGTCACCGAAGGCGTGCCGATCTTCGAGCTGGCGATCCCGTGCGAGGTGTTCGGGTACGAGCGCCCCGGGCTCGCCGACTCCTGGTACGACTTCCGCCTCTGCGCCGCCCCCGGTACCCGCACCACCGCCGGTTTCGCCCCGCAGGCCGAGCACGGTTTCGACGCGCTCGCGGCCGCCGACACCGTCGTGGTCCCCGCCTGCGCGAGCGTCGTCGACGAGCAGCCGCCGGACCTGGTCGACGCCGTCCGCGCCGCGCATGACAACGGCGCCCGCATCGTCTCGCTGTGCACGGGCGCGTTCGTTCTCGCCGCCGCGGGCCTCCTGGACGGACGCCCGGCGACCACCCACTGGATGCACGCGGGCCAGCTGGCCGCCCGTCATCCGGAGGTCCTGGTGGACGCATCCGTCCTCTACATCGACGACGGCGACGTCCTGACCAGCGCGGGCACCGCCGCCGGGCTCGACCTGTGCCTGCACGTCGTCCGCAACGACCACGGCGCCGCCGTCGCGAGCGCCCTGGCCAAGCGCCTGGTGATGCCCGCGCACCGTCCCGGCGGCCAGGCCCAGTACATCGACGCGGCCGTCCCCCTGACCGACGCGGACGAACTGGGCCCGCTCCTCGACTGGGCGCGCGAGCGCCTGCACGAGCCGCTCACCGTCGCCGCGCTGGCGCGCCGCGCCAACGTCACCACCCGCACGCTGATCCGCCGCTTCCACGCCGCGACCGGCACGACCCCCATGGCCTGGCTGCGCGGCATCCGCGTCGACTACGCGCGCGAACTCCTGGAGACCACGTCCCTCCCGGTCGACCAGATCGCCGAGCGCTCCGGCCTCGGCAGCCCGGCCAACCTCCGCCACCACTTCACCCGGGTGGTGGGCGTCCCCCCGACCGCCTACCGCCGCACCTTCGCGCCCGCCCCGTGAGCTGTCCCGCGTCCGGCCGGGCCCGGGGCGTCATGGTTCCAGCGCCCGGACGATCGCGGCCTCCACCGCGGAGGCGTCCGCCGACGTCCGCGACGAAGGCGGCCACCTGTGCGTCGGAGAGCATGAGCACACGATGGCCGCCTCGGCGGGATCACCGCCAACGGTTATCCGCGTCAGAAGACGGGGGTGCCGTTCCGGACGAGCTTCCAGTTCTCGACGTGGAACGTCGCGGGGTCGATGGTGCCCGCGGCGGACGCGTACTCGACGATCGCCTCGCGGATCGCCACCTGGGCGTTGTAGACGACCGGGGCCGTGGCGATGTGGGGGAAGCCGCCGCCGCCCGACTGGCGGTAGTTGTTGACGGCGACCACGAACTTCTGGTCGCCGGCGACGGGCGTGCCGTCGTAGGCCAGGTCGGTGATGCGCGAGCCTTCGGGCTCGGCGATGTCGACGTTGTAGGTGACGCCGGAGAACTGGTCGTAGTTGTAGTCGGGGCGGTTGTTCGCGTTCGTCCACGAGGCCGGGTCGACCGGGGCGCCGGGGTCGACCGGCTTGAAGTACTGGGCCGAGTACTCCAGGTAGGCCTTGATCTGGGACCCCGTCAGGATGCTCGCCAGCAGCGTGTTGTCGTAGATGTAGAGGCCGGCGATGTCGCGGATCGTGACCTTGCCCGCCGGGAAGGTCGCGGCGCGGCTGAAGGGCGCGGCGATCGAGACGACCGGCAGGGACGCGTTCTCGGTGCCCGCGACCGCCTCCTTGACCTTCGCGGTCTGCACCTGGTGGACGTAGTCCAGGATCGCGGTGTCCTTCCAGCACGACTCCGCCGCCGACATCTCCTCGGTGGAGGAGGCGACCTCCTTGTTGACGTAGGCGACGACCGCGTCGTGCTGCTTCTTGACGAGCGTGACGAGCGCCGGGTCCTCCTCGACCGTGTTGCTGTTCACGGTCGTCGCGGACTTGCCGGTGACCTTCCAGCGGCCCCGCTCGTGGACGAGGGTGAGGTCGAAGACCGACAGGCGCTGGCCCCAGCATTTCGGCTCGCTCATCACGACCGTCCGGCCGGTGGCCTTGTTGGTGACGAACCGCTCGGGTATCTCCAGGTGCGCGTGCCCGAACAGGATCGCGTCGATGCCCGGCACCTGTTCGGCGACCAGGGCGGCGGCGTTCTCGACGGGCAGGGCGTCGCCGTAGGACGAGGTGCCGCTGTCGCCGGAGTGGGCGCTGACGACCACGACGTCGGCGCCCTTCGCGCGGATGACCGGCACCCAGCGCCGGGCCGTCTCCACCAGGTCCAGAAAGTCGAGCTTGCCAGAGACGTTGGCCTTGTCCCAGATCGCTACCCCCGGGTTGGTGAGGCCGAGCAGCCCGACGCGGATCGGCGGGAGGCCTCGCACCCGCATCGTCTTGATCATGTACGGCAGGTAGGCGGGGCGGCGGGTGCCCGCGTGGACGGCGTTGGCGGCGAGCACCGGCGCGTCCATCTGCTCGATCCACCGGTCCAGGAACGGGATGCCGTAGTTGAACTCGTGGTTGCCGAGGGCCACGGCGTCGTAGCCGACGGCGTTCATCTGCCGCGCCATCGGGTGGATCCCGCCGGTCTTCGTGATCGGCTCGACGGAGGCGTAGTAGAAGCCGAGCGGGGTGCCCTGGATCGTGTCGCCCGCGTCGAAGAGCAGGGTGCGGTCGCGGCCGCGGTCGGCGCGGACCTGGTTCACCAGGCTGGAAATGCGCGCCAGCCCGACCACGTTGCCGCCGCTGTCGGTGTACTCGGCGTCCTTGTAGTAGTCCCAGTCGACGGCGTGGCTGTGCAGGTCGGACGTGCCCATGACGGTGATCGTCACGGAGCGGCCGCGGGGCGCGGCCTGCGCGGGACCGGGCCATCCGGCCACGGCGAGCGCGCTCGCGGCGGTGAGGCCGCCGAGGACCTGCCTGCGACTGACGTCCGGCACGCGGCACGAGCACCAGCGGGGCTCGGGTGCCTTCGGATTCTGCATGACGCTCTCGTTCCTTCGGCGGAGGGGACGGCAGAACGATAGAGGCGCAGCTCACGATCGCTTTCGGCGAGATTCTCCGATCCTTGGGCGGATTCGTTGGCAGTCCTTGTGCAGCACCCCTGACCTGGGGCTGTTTGATCTTGTGCCGCGGACCTGCGGACACCGGTCGGCCGCGGCCGGTAGCGTCCCTCGGGCCAAGATCAACTCGACCGATCGGAGCTGTCCTTGCGGACGCGCGACAGGAAGACGACGGGAACGTGGCGGAGGCTCGCCGGCGCGGTGGTGCTGGCAGGCGGGACGGTTCTGGCGAGCGGGGCGGTCGCCGGCCTCGGGGCCGCGGCGCACGCCGACGAGCCGCCGCCCACGCCGAAGATCATCGGTGGGACGCCGGCCGACCAGGCCTACCCGTTCATGGCCTCCTTGGAGTACGAGCGGAACGGCAACCCCGACTCGCACCGCTGCGGTGGCGGGCTGATCGACGGGGAGTGGGTGGTCACCGCCGCCCACTGCGTGACCCAGGCGGGCCAGAACGGGGCGCCCTACTCGGTGATGGACCCGGGGCTGTTCCACGTGCGGGTCGGGTCCAACGACCGGACGCAGGGCGGCACCGTCGCCAAGCTCAAGGGGATCGTCGTCCACCCTGGCTACCAGTACCTGGACGACCGTTCCGAGGGGAAGGACATCGCGCTCCTGCACCTCGACACCGCGGTGCCGCAGACGCCCGTCCGGCAGGCCACGACCATTCCCGCGCCGGGGACGCCGGTCCGGCAGATCGGCTGGGGATACACCTCGACGAGTGACGACGACCCGAGTCGGCTTCCCGCGCAGTTGCAGCAGCTCGACACGAAGGTGATCTCGCCGACCACCCTGAAGTGCCAGGTGGACGCGAACGGCGACGACGCGTGGGGCTACCGCGACCACGACATCTGCACCGACAACCCCGAGGGCGTCCGCGGTCCCTGCGGCGGCGACTCCGGCTCGCCGCTGCTGATCAAGGTGAGGGGCCGCTGGGTCATCACCGGGGTCGACTCCCGCGGCGTCGGCGACGTCTGCGGCGAGACGCCCGACATCTACACGAGCGTCGGCCACTACCACCGCTGGATCGCCGGCGTCATCGGCTGATCCCGTCCCGCGCGAACGCCCGGTCAGGCCATGCCCGACCGGGCGTTCCGTCATATCGGGGGTACGTCGCCTACCGGGACGTGTGTCCGAAACCCGACCGCCACGATGGTGTGGCCTGCGTCACAGTGGTGACCCGACGTCTCAGTAGCTCACCGCTTGAACATCTTTGTGGCCTTTAAGTCAGTATTGCCGTATTTAGCGTTTCGTGTTCCTCTATTTAAGGCAATGTCTGATTGCGGACCACCGCTGGCCGTTTCCGCGCCGCCGTCCGCCCGCCCGCCGTCGAGCCGCCCATCGAAACCGCCCAGCCACCGAGCCGCCAGCCACCGAGCCGCCAGCCATCGAGCCGCCCACGCCACGCAGCGACAGCGGAGGTCCGGATGCGCAAGGAGACGCTGGAGAGCTTCGTCCTCGGGGACGTCCTCCGGTCACAGGCGCAGGTTCACCGAAGACAGACGTTCCTCAGATTCCGCGACGGAGAGATCAGCTACGGCGAGGTGGACACCGCCGCCGACCGGCTGGCCCGCGCGTTCTCCGCCGCCGGCATCGCCCGCGGCGACCACGTCGGCGTGATGTTGCCCAACTGCGCCGACTTCGTCCATGTCATCTTCGCGCTGGCGCGGCTGGGCGCGGTCGCCGTGCCGATCAACATCGCCTACCGGGGCGAACTGCTCCGGCACGTCCTGGACAGCTCCGACTCCCGCTGGCTGGTCGTCGACGGCCCGTACGCCGAGCGGCTCGTCGAGATCGCCGACCGCCTGCCCACCCTGGAACGGGTCGTCGTGCGGGACGCCGCCGCGGCCGGGGTGCTGCTCGACCGGCTCGGCAAGCCCGCCCGGGAGATGTCCGCGCTCCCGGCCGACGGGTCCGGGCCGGTGGACGCCGGGGTCGGCTTCGCCGACATGCAGGCGATCATGTACACGTCCGGTACGACCGGGCCTTCCAAGGGCGCGATGGTCCCGCACGCGCTCGCGCTGACCTGCGCCTACGACTCGCTGGACTTCCTGGACCGCTGGGGCAAGACGGTCTACTGCCCGCTGCCGCTGTTCCACGCCGCCGCGCTCTGGGACGGCATGCTCTCGGCCCTGCTCGGCGGCGGCTCCATCGCGATCGTCGAACGGTTCAGCGCGTCGAGGTTCTGGGACGACGTGCGCCGCTTCGACGCGCAGGTGTGCATGAGCGTGTTCTCGATGATCCCCATCCTGCTGAACCGCCCGCCGACGTCCCGCGACCGCGACCACCGGCTGGAGACGTTCTACATGGGCAAGTCCAACCTGGACGAGCCGCTGCGGGAGCGGTTCGGCGTCCGGTCGGTGGAGACCTACACCAGCACCGAGGCGGGCATCGCGACCGGCAGCCCGTACGGGGAGTGGCGGCTCGGCTCGTGCGGGCAGGCGCACGAGGAGCGGTTCCAGGTGGCCGTCGTGGACGAGTGCGACCGCGAGGTCGGGCCGGGGGAGCCGGGCGAGCTGGTGCTGCGGCCGAAGCAGCCGTTCGTCCTCACCACCGGCTACTACGGCAACTGGGAGGCCACGACCCGCTGCTTCCGCAACATGTGGTTCCACACCGGAGATCGGGTGTGGCGCGACGACGACGGGTATTTCTACTTCCTCGACCGGATGAAGGACGCGATCCGCAGGCGGGGGGAGAACATCTCGGCGTTCGACCTGGAGACCGAGATCAACCGGCATCCGGCGGTACTGGAGTGCGCCGCGATCGGCGTGCCCTCGGAACTGGAGGACGAGGACATCAAGGTGTCGGTCGTGGTGCAACCGGACACCGGGCTCGACCCGGAGGAGCTGGTGGCCTACTGCGAGGAGCGGCTGCCGCGCTCGATGGTGCCGCGCTACGTCGAGTTCATCGACGCGCTGCCGCGCACCCCGACGGACAAGGTCGCCAAGTACCGGCTGCGCGCGCAGGGCGACGGCGGGATCACCCCGACCACCTGGGACCGGGAGGCGAGCAGCCCGTGAACTGGGACGACACACCGGAGCAGGCCGCCTTCCGCGAGGAGGTCCGGGCCTTCGTCAAGGAGCGGTTCCCCGCGTCCTACCGTCCGGCGGGGGACGAGGAGCAGAGCCTCGAACCCGAGGACGTCGCCGGCTACAACTGGCCGGTCGACCGGGTCGCGGACGACCCCGAGCGACGTGAGGGCGCGCGGGCGTGGGCGGCGGCGCTGGCCGAGCGCGGCTGGATCGCGCCGCACTGGCCGCGGGAGTACGGCGGCGCGGGCCTGTCCGCGCTGGAGGAGTTCGTCCTGCACGAGGAGATGATGCGGGCCCGGGTGCCGACCGTGAACGGCATCGGCGCGTTCCTCCTCGGCCCGACCCTGCTGGTCCACGGCACCGACGAGCAGAAGGCCGTCCACCTGCCGCCGATCGCGGCGGGCGAGGCGACGTGGGCGCAGGGCTTCTCCGAGCCGGAGTCCGGCTCCGACCTGGCCTCGCTGCGCACCCGCGCCGTCCGGGACGGGGACGAGTACGTCGTGGACGGCCAGAAGGTGTGGACGTCCCTCGGCCAGTACGCCGACTGGCTGTTCGTGCTCGTCCGCACCGACCCGTCCGCCGAGCGTCCCCATCGCGGCATCACGTTCCTGCTCGTCGAGGCGGACGCGCCCGGGGTGACGATCCGCCCCATCACCGACATCCGCGGCACCGCTCCGTTCTGCGAGATCTTCTTCGAGGGCGTCCGGGTGCCGGTGGCGAACCGCGTCGGCGAGGAGAACCGCGGCTGGTACGTGGCGATGTCCGCGCTCGGCTTCGAGCGGGCCGGGATCGGCGCCACCATCAAGTACGAGCAGGCCCTCGCCGAGCTGGTGGCCCATCTCAGGTCGCCGGAGGGGGAGCGGCACGCCCGGCGCGGCCCCGCGCTGCGGCAGGAGATCGCGCGCCGGCGGACCGAGATCGCCGTCCTGTACAACCTGGCCCGCTACACCGTGTCGCGGCAGGCGGCGGGCGACGAGCCCGGCTTCGAGGCGTCCGTCAACCAGCTGTTCGGGGCCGAGCTGCACCAGCGGCTCGCGCGGACGGGCGCGCTGGCGTTCGGGCGGTCCGCCGCCCTGTGGGAGCGCGAGGGGGCGCCCCTCGACGCGGTGTTCACCCACATGCGCCGGGACTCGGTCGCGTCCACCTTCCTCGGCGGCACCACCGAGATCCAGCGCAACGTCATCGCCACCCGGGGCCTGAACCTGCCCCGCGGCTGACCAACACGGGAGGAGCGCACGAACATGCCCGACGAGAACGCCTACGAGACGGTCGACCTGCGGATCGAGGAGCGGGTCGCCTGGCTGACGCTGAACCGGCCGGACAAGCTCAACGCGCTGACGCCCACCACGATGACGGAGCTGCGCGACATCTTCACCCGCGTGGACGACGACGAGGACGTCTGCGTGGTGGTGCTGCGCGGCGCGGGCGAGCGCGCGTTCTGCGCCGGCATGGACCTGTCCTGGTCGGAGAAGCTGACCCCGCGTGAGCGGATCGAGCAGGGCCGGCTCGGCGAGAAGACGTTCGCGATGATGGAGCGGCTGTCCGTCCCGGTGATCGCCGCCGTGCACGGGTACGCGGTCGGCGGCGGCCTGGAGCTGGCGCTCGCGGCGGACTTCATCATCGCCTCCGACAACGCCAAGATGGGGCTCGTCGAGATCACGTTGTCGGCGCGTCCCCCGTACCGCCCGAAGATGACCGAGGACGGCGACCCCGACCAGCCCGAGTTCGGCGGGTCGGCGCCCGGCTGGGGCGGCGTGAAGCGGCTGCCGGAACGGATCGGCAAGGCCCGCGCCAAGGAGCTGCTGTTCACCGGCGCCCGCATCGACGCCGAGCGGGCGCTGCGCCTCGGCCTGGTCAACGACGTGTATCCGGCGGAGGAGTTCGACAAGCGGATCGGAGAGCTGGCCGAGCGGATCGCGGCGATGAACCGCTACAACCTGCGGCTCGTCAAGGAACTCGTCACCTACGGCTACGACTGGATCGAACCCCACCCGAGCTAGGAGGACCCGTGCAGATCTACCGCATCGATCATGTCGCGCAGGTGACCCCCGACCTCGACACGCAGGTCGCCCTGCTGGAGGGGCTGTTCGGGTTCCGGCGCGTCCGGAGCTGGGACAACCCGGACGAGGGCGTGCGCGGCGCCCGGCTGGATATCCCGGGAGGCCGCGGGCAGGCGTGGGAGGTGGTCGCGCCCGCCGGAGACGGCGCGTCGCTGCAGACCTGGCTCGACGAGCACAACGGGCGCCCGGGCCTGCACCACGTCGGCGCCGAGGTGCCCGACCTGGAGGCCGTCCGCGCGGAACTCGAAGTGCGCGCCATCAAGCCGACCGACTGGGCGTGGGGACGCTGGCTGGAGGCGTCGCTGAGCCCGCCCGAGCACGGCCCCGGCGTGCTGTGGCGGCTCCGCGGGCCGGGCGGCCTGGACATGTGCGGCGACACCGCCGCCTCGGTCACCGAGCCGTCCGGGCCGTCCGAACCGGACGGCCCGTCGCTCGGCGTCGTGGCGCTCGACCACATCTGCCAGGCCTTCCACGACCGGGACGTCCTCGCCCGCTGGTACCGCGACCTCGCCGGTTTCGTCCAGGTCTGGCGGACGGCGGACGAGGAGCACCCCGACATGGCCGACCTCGTCCTGAACATCCCCGGCTCGACGATCTGCTGGGAAGTGATCATGCCGCGCGGGGAGGACTCGTTCATCGACCGCTTCCTGGAGCGCGGCGGCCCGGGCGCCCACCACGTCACCTTCGAGGTGGCCGACTGGGACGCGGCCCTGGCGGCCTGCGACCACCACGGCGTCCCCACCTTCGACGACGAGGAGGGCGTCACCGACGGCGCCGCCTGGAAGCACACGTTCGTCCACCCGAAGCACACCGGCGGCATCCTCGTCCAGCTGTTCTGGGAGGAGCGGCCGGGCGTGTGGGTCCGCTCGGACAAGGTGCCGCCGCCATGGACCTGAGCCTGACCGAGGACCAGGAGCTGATCGCCGCCACGGCCCGCGAACTCCTGGAGTCCAAGGCCGCGGCGGCGGGCGCGCGGGCCCTCGGCGGCGACCCGGCCGGGTACTCGGCGCCGCTCTGGAAGGAGATGGTCGAGCTCGGCTGGACGGGCCTCGCCTTCCCTGAGGAGCACGGCGGCGTGGGCGGCGACTTCCTGGACGTCTGCCTGCTGTTCGAGCAACTGGGGTACGCGCAGGTCCCGAGCCCGCTGCTGGCCTCGGTCGCCTGCTGCGGCATGCCGGTCGCGCGGTTCGGGACGTCCGCCCAGAAGGAGCGCTGGCTGAACGCCATCTCGGACGGCCAGATCGTGACCGCCGCGCCCCTCCCGTGGGACCGCCCAGGGGAGGGGCCGGTCGCGACACGCTCCGACTCCGGTCACGTCCTGGACGGCACGGCCACGTTCGTCCCGTTCGCCGCGTCCGCCGAGCACATCCTCCTGGCGGCGCGCCTGGACGGCGAGCCGCACGCCTTCTGGGTGGACGCCGCGGACGTCACCCTGAAACCGCTCGGAACGATCGGCCACGACCGTCCCTGCCACGCCGAACTGGACGGCCTGTGGGTCCCCGGCGAAGCCGCCCTGGGCGCGGACGCCGCCGCCGCGATCTCCCTGTTCGGCGCGGCCGCCACCTGCGCCGAGATGGTCGGAGCCGCGCAACACGTCCTGGACATGACGGTCCAGTACGCCACAGAACGCGAGCAGTTCGGCCGTGCCGTCGGTTCGTTCCAGGCCGTCCAGCACCACTGCGCGAACATGGCCATCGACGTCCTGGGCTCCCGCTTCACCGCCTACGAGGCCATCTGGCTCCTGTCGGTGAACCGCGACGCGGAGCAGCAGGTGGCGATGGCCAAGGCATGGGTGAGCGAGGCGTACGAACGAGTGTGCGCCCTGGGCCACCAGGTACACGGCGCCATCGGCTTCACCCAGGAGCACGACCTGCACCTGTTCTCCGAACACGCACTGGCGGCGTCCCTGGCCTTCGGCGACGCAGACCTTCACCTGGACCAGCTGGCCACCGCCCTCGACCTCCCCTGACCGCGAACCTGATGCCCGCCGGGCCGACCCGGCGGGCATCAGCTCGCGCGCCGTGACCCTCAACCGCCCGACGCGACCTCTGCGAGCCGCTCCCACCGGTACAGATGCCCGTCCCTCACCTGGGCGACCAGATACGCGGCGGCCACCCGCAGAGGGACCGGCTCGGGGCGCAGGTCGAGAGCGTCGATGACGGGCGCGGCGGGTCCGTCGGCGTTGCTGTAGGCGACGGAGATGTGCGGTGTCCAGCCTGGCTCGCCGTCGAGCGGGTGCACACCCACGGTCTCGGCCGCGGCCTGGCGCATCGCCTGCCGGACCGGATCGAGCCCGCGCCCCGGACGGACGCCGAGCGCCACCCCCTCGCTGTGAACCCACAGCCGCCCGACCTCCACCTCGATCGGTTCAAGGGCGGCCAGACGACCGGCGACCCCCGCGGTGAGCGCCTCCACCTGCTCGCCGGACATCTCGTCCTCGAACCCGACGATCTGCGTGGTCATGTGCAGCCACTCGGCAGGAACGAGATCCAGCCCGTCCACCCCGGCGAGCTTCTCCTGGTAACGACGGACCAGGTCGAACACCTCCGGCTGCCCGTCGGGCAGGATGTGCCAGAGCAGCATCCTCCGTCCAGGCCGCATCCCCGGAAGCCACCACCAGTGGTCGGACATGCGTTCGGGCATCGGGTTCACGGGGCCTCCAAAGCGCTCAACGCCAGCATGCCGGACGCGCCGCTCAGGCCGGGAACACCGGCCCGGCCGTGCGGGCCCTTCGAGGGACGGGGCGAGGGGCGGTGCCGGTGGCCCACCCTGTGGCCACCGGCTACGACGATCAGGCGGGTGGTGCGATGCCGAGCGATCCGATGAGGTCGATCATCTCGTCGCGGTAGATGGTGGCGGGTTCGTGGGTGAGCGTGCGCAGGTGGCCGTAGATCTCCAGGGCCACCAGGCCGTGCATGCGGCCCCACACGCGGAGCGCGAGCGCGACGGCGGCCGGCGGGAGGCCGGGGAACTTCGCCTGAATGTGGGCTGCCAGGCCGGGGTCGAAGTCCTTCCACGAATAGCGGCGCAGGCCCGGCTGCAAGGGCTCGGCCTGCGGCCAGATCGCGGCGATGAGGCCGGTGAGACCGGTGCAGGCGCGCTGCTCGGCCTCCTTGGCGGGTCCGTCGTCGGGCGCCTGGTAGCCCGACACCGGATCGCCGTAGACCAGACGGAAGCCCTCGGGGTTGGCCAGGGCCCATTCACGGACGGTCTGAGCCCAGGCCAGGATCCGTCCGCCGGGGTCGTCGGCGGGCACGGCGTCACGCGCGGCCTCCGCCGCGTCCACCAGCGAGGTGTAGACGTCGCTGATCAGCGTGGTGATCAAGTCGTCGCGGGTGGCGTAGTAGCTGTAGATCGCGCCCGCGGTCATGCCCATCTGGCGGGCGATGGCCCGCAGTGAGATGGCGTCGGGTCCGCCGTCCGCCATGAGCTCGAGCGCGATCGTCTTGATCTCCGCGCTGGCCTGCGCGCGCAGCCGGTCGCGTCGGCTCGTCGTCTGATCGTTCACGCTTGACACTCTACAGCGTTGTAGTACTGTCCGCCGTGGCAAAGTTGAACGGCGTGTAGTAAATCAACGCTGTGAAGGAGAAGCTCGTGGAACAGGCCCCGTCCCGGCCGCCGACACGTGCCGGCCTCAGGCTGGCGCTGCTGGCGTTCACCCAGCTCATCGTCGCTCTCGACTACAACATCGTTTATGTGGCGCTGCCCGACGTCGCCGGCGCGCTCGGCTTCACCGCGGCGTCGGTGCAGTGGGTGGTCAGCGCTTACGCCGTCGGTCTCGGCGGGCTCCTGCTCTTCGGCGGCCGGGCCGTCGACAGGCTGGGCCCGCGGCGCATGTTCATGCTCGGTCTGGCCCTGTACGGCGTCGCCTCCCTCGCCGGTGGCCTCGCGCCGGACGCCGGTGTGCTGATCGCCGCCCGCGCCGTTCAAGGTGTCGGCGGGGCACTGCTCACCCCGGCGACGCTCGCGCTGATCTACAGGGGGTTCGCCGAAGGCCCCGAACGCAACCGGGCACTGGGTGCCTGGGGCATGGCGGGCAGCGCCGGTCTGGCCGCAGGTTCGCTGCTCGGCGGCGTGCTGACCAACTACCTGGGCTGGGAGTGGGTGTTCTTCGTGAACGTCCCGCTGGCCCTCGGCGCCGCACTGGCCGCGCTGCGGCTGCTGGCAACCGATCCGCCCCGCGTCTCCGGCTTCGGCGGGTTCGATCTGCCGGGCGCGCTGCTGGCGACCGCGGGCTCGGTGCTGCTGGTGCTCGGCCTGGCGAGCGGGCCGGAGCACGGCTGGGGGTCGCTGCGCGGCGCTGGTGCGCTGACCGCCGGAACCGCGCTGCTGGGAGCGCTGCTCGTCGTCGAGTCACGCACCCGGGACCCGCTGGTCCCGCCGCGACTCCTGCGCAATCGCGGCCTGGCCACGACCATGGCGGTGATCGCCGTGTTCCAGGGGACCCTGGGCGGAGGCTACTACGTGCTCACCTCCTACCTGCAGCCCGTCCTGGGCTACAGCGCCCTGGAGGCGGGGCTGACGTTCCTGCCCCTCACCGTCGTCTGCATGGCCGCCGCTCTGAAGATCGCCCCGGCGATGCTCGGCCGGTGGGGCGTCCGCACCACGCTCAGCATCGGCATGCTCGGCGCCGGAGCGGGGATCGCCGTCCTGGTCGCCGGGATGCCGGCCGAAGGCGGATTCTGGACGCTGATGCCCGGCAGCCTCATCTGGGGCGTCTTCGGCGGTGTCGCCTTCGTCGCCCTGTTCGCCTCGGCCGGCGCCGGAATCACGCCTCATGAGCAGGGCGTCGCCTCTGGGCTGGCCAGCACTGCCAAGGAGGTCGGCGGCGCCATGGGCTTGGCGGTCTTCGTCGCCGTCGCCACCGCGGGCCGCGCCACCGGCCCCGCCACCCCCGGCCTCCTGGACGGCCTCCACACGGCCGGATGGGCCGCCGCGGCCGTCACCGCCGCCGGGGGGCTCATCGCCCTTGCGCTCAAGCCCGACGCGGCGAAGACCGCGCCGGGGAAAGAACCCGACCCCGTGCCTGTGGAGGAAGTCGCCCCATGAGCACCGACAACGAGTGGTCGGCCACTTCAAGTAGCACCGCAAGCCGAAGAGGTGTGTTTGGGTACACCGCCTGAGGGGCCTGAGTTCACCGGCTTCCGGGTGTGTAGGCCGATGGTGTGAAGACACCCTGCTTCTTAGCGTCATGGGCATGGAAATGAGCTTCGTGGGCAGGCGCGTGTCGCGGGTCCTGCTCGGTGCCGCGCTGGTCGTGTCGGGCGCGGGTTGTGCCGCGCAGCCCGGAGAACATGCCGCGGCTGCGGCCGGACGGTCGGACGTCACCGGCGGGCGGGGGACGGTGGTCTCGGTGACGCCGGTGGTCAGCATGTCGCGGTCGCAGGTCCGCGACTACCTGGGCGATGAGGGGCTGACGTCTCCGCCGCCGCGCAGTGGGGTGAGCGGCTTCAGGGTCGTCTACCGCACCGTCTCCGCGACCGGCCGCCCCACCGTTGCCAGTGGCGTCGTCGTCCTGCCCAGCGACACCGCCGGGACGGTGCGGGCGGTCAGCTTCACCCATGGAACCCATGCCGGACGCAGTACCGCCGGTTCGGTCGCCGCGGACGGCCAGAGCAGGATCGCGGCGATCTACTACGCCACCGCCGGATACGCCGGTGTCGCCCCCGACTACCTCGGTCTCGGCGAGGGGCCCGGAGCGCACCCCTACCTGGACGCCGCCTCGGAGGCGTCCGCATCGCTGGACATGCTCCGCGCCGCCCGCGCCGTCGCCGCCCGGCAGGGCAGAGGACTGGAACGGCGGGTGCTGGTGACCGGCTTCTCGCAGGGCGGCCAGGCCGCCATGGCGCTGGGACGTCGACTGCAAAGCGGCACCGACTCCTATCTGCGGCTGGGCGCGCTGGCCCCGATCAGCGGGACGTACGACCTGCGGCGCGCGCAGCTCCCGGAATCCCTGCGCGCCCGGGGATCGCTGGACCCGCGCGTGTCCGCGTTCAACCTCGCCTACGCCACGGTGTCCTGGAACCGGCTCCACCACCTGTACAAGGCGCCCTCGGAGGTCTTCCAGGCGCCCTATGACACCACCGTGGAACGGCTCTTCGACGGCAGCCATGATGAATCGGACATCTTCCCGCAGCTCCCCGCCAGTCCCGATCGGCTGGTGACCCAGCGCTACCTGCGCCGGCTCGACCACCCCTCCGGCGCCCTCCTGCGGGCGATCCGTGCGGCCGACGGCACCTGCGACTGGGCTCCGAGCGTCCCGACCAGGCTCTACGGCGCGTCCGGCGACGAGCAGGTCACCTTCGGCAACACGCGCAACTGCGTCCGCGCTCTCCGCGCCCACGGGACCCGGCCGCAGGTCGTGGACTACGGCACCGGCACTGGCACCGATCATTTCGCGACCCTCCACCGCGCCCTGCCCGACACGCTGCGCTGGTTCCAGACCCAGACATGAGCCGAGCGGCCATGACAAAAAGGAAGTCCTGGCCGCATAACGGCCAGGACCCTTATAGGAGCTCCCGAAATTCATCGAGATGAGAGCTTTGAAAGCAGTTGCTTACCCGTAGTAGACCCCACTGCAGTACGTGCAGATCTTGAAGCCCTTCGTGTGGTGGTCCACCAGATTGTGGTTGCCATCCGGGCTCGAAGGGCAGTCCCCCATGCAGATCGGAAGGTTGGAGGACTCGGGCTGCTGGTCGAACGGTGTCTCGGGCGGCAGGTCGGACTGCGGCTCGAGCTTCGGCTCCATCAAAAGCACGTTGTAACTCCCCAGTTTGTTTGCTGGTCCGCGTTTGAGGTGCGGCCAAGCGTTCACGCAGGACTGTCCGGTGCGGCGTTGGCCGGCAAGCTTCAGTGAAGAAGAATGTGGCGATTGTGGGGCTTGTCACACGGGCTACGTGCTGAGATGATTGAAGTTTTTCCCAGGCAGGCGAGGTGGATGAGAAGGAGTGAGAGAGCCCGGTTCGGCATAGGTTTGCCGGATGAGCGTGATCGTTGCCGTTGCCGCGACGTTGGTCCTCACCTGGGTTCCGGCGTGGTTGTGGCGGCGGCATCGGCGGCGGGGGGATCTCGGGGGGCCTGAGCGGCGGGCGACCTTCGAGACCCTGCACACCGCTTCGCGGGCGGCGCCGGCGTTTCGGGGCGGGTTGACCGAGCAGGGGGCGCAGAAGGCGGCTCGGCATCTGCGGGCGCTGCTCGGGTGCGAGGCGCTCGCCATCACCGATGGGGAGCGGCTGCTGGCCTGGGACGGGGAGCACGACCATCACGCGGTGGACGGGCCGAAGCACGCCGAGGTCACGCGCGGAAACGGGCGCACGCAGGTGCACGATGTGGACTGTGACCGGCTCGACTGCCCGATCCGTCGCGTCGTGGTCGTGCCGCTCGCCACCGATGACCGGGTGGTCGGGACGCTGGCCGCCTACGGGGAGGACGTTCCGGCGGGGTTGATCCGCGCAGCCGAGGAGGTCGCGCAGTGGGTGGACGCCCAGCTCGAACTCGCGGATCTGGACCATTCGCGGACGCTCCTGATGGAGGCGGAGATGCGGGCGCTGCGGGCGCAGATCTCGCCGCACTTCATCTACAACTCGCTGACGACGATCGCCTCGTTCGTCCGGTCCGACCCGGAGCGGGCGCGGGAACTGCTGCTGGAGTTCGCCGGGTTCACGCGGTACTCGTTCCGGCGGCACGGCGACTTCACGACGCTGGCGGAGGAACTGCGGTCGATCGACCGGTACCTGCTGCTCCAGCGCGCCCGGTTCGGGGAGGAGCTGCGGGTGATGCTGCGGATCGCGCCCGAGGTGCTGCCGGTGGCCGTGCCGTTCCTGTGCCTGCAGCCGCTCGTGGAGAACGCCGTCCGGCACGGGCTCCAGGACCGGTCCGAGCCCGGGGTGATCACGATCATCGCGGAGGACGCCGGGGCCGACTGCGTGATCAGTGTGGAGGACGACGGGATCGGCATGGATCCCGAGGACGTCCGCCGCCTGCTGTCGGGGGAGCGGCCCGAGCCGTCCGCCGACGACGCCGCCGGGATCGGGCTCGCCAACGTCGACGCGCGGCTCCGGCAGGTGTACGGGGACGAGTACGGCCTCGCCGTGGAGACCGGGCCGGGCGCCGGGACCAAGGTCACCGTGCGGGTGCCGAAGTACCGGCCCGGCGTCACGGCCTCTTGACGCCCGGCCGGTACTTGACTGGAATGTGGCGAATGGCGGCGGAAGGACGGTGCGGTGTTGCGTGTCCTGGCGGTGGATGACGAGGCGCCCGCGCTCGACGACCTCGTTCACCTGCTGCGCGCCGACCCGCGCATCGGCGAGATCGACACCGCCCGGGACGGGGCCGCCGCGCTCCGCAAGCTCGACCGGGCCCTCGCCGAGGGGCGCCCCGTCGCCGCCGTCTTCCTCGACATCCGGATGCCCGGCCTGGACGGCACCGTGCTCGGCCGCGTCCTCGCCCAGTTCGCCCGCGCCCCGCAGATCGTCTACGTGACGGCCTACGAGGAGCACGCCGTGGACGCGTTCGAGATCAAGGCGACCGACTACATCCTCAAGCCGGTGCGGCCGGAGCGGCTGGCGGTGGCGATCCGGCGGGTCACCGAGGCCGCCCGGGAGGACGAGGTCGCGCCGGAGCCGTCCGAGCCGGAGGCCATGCCGGTCGAGCTGGGCGGGGTGACGCGGTTCGTCACGCCGGGCGAGGTGCTGTACGTGGAGGCGCAGGGCGACTACGCGCGGCTCCACACGTCCGGCGGCAGTCATCTGGTGCGCATTCCGCTCGCCGCGCTGAGCGAGCGGTGGAGCGGCGCCGGGTTCGTCCGGGTGCACCGCAGCCATCTCGTCGCGCTGGCGGCGATCACGGAGCTGCGGCTGGACTCGGGACGCTGCACCGTCATCGTGGGCGGCGCCGAGCTGCCGGTCGCCCGCCGGCACGTGCGCGAGTTGCGCGACCTGCTCGTCCGCCGGGCGAGGCGGTCCCCCTGAGCGGGCCGGACGCGCGGGACGTCGCGCCCGGGCGGACGCTGGTCACCGGGCCGCGGACCCGGACCGTCCGGCGGCCCCGGTACCCGGTGACGCGGGAGATCGACGAGCAGACCGGGCTCGGCGAGGCGTACATGCGGTCGCTGGTGCGCGCCCAGTGGCGGCTCGCGGCCCGGTTGTGCCTGGTCCTCGCCGTGGTGGTGCTCGGCCTGCCGCTGCTGTTCGCGCTCGTCCCCGCGGTGCGCGAGCAGGAGGTGCTCGGGCTGCCGCTGCCGTGGGTGCTGCTCGGCGGGCTGATCTACCCGTGGTTCGTCGCCTGCGGCTGGTGGTACGTCCGGCAGGCCGAGCGCAACGAGGACGACTTCGCCGACCTCGTCGACCGGGCCGACCGGCTGTGAGCGCCGCGTACGGGCTCGCGGGCGTGCTGCTGGTCGTCGTCGCGACCATGCTCGTCGGCGTGCTCGGGGTACGGATCTCCCGCACCACGTCCGACTTCTACGTCGCGTCCCGGACGGTGACGCCGCTGCGCAACGCGTCCGCGATCGGCGGGGAGTACCTGTCGGCCGCCTCGTTCCTCGGCATCGCCGGGCTGATCCTCGCCTACGGCGCCGACATGCTGTGGCTGCCCGTCGGCTGGACGGGCGGGTACCTCGTCCTGCTCGTCCTGGTGTCGGCGCCGCTGCGCCGCTCCGGCGCCTACACGCTGCCGGACTTCGCCGAGGCGCGGCTCGAGTCCATGGCGGTGCGCCGCGTCGCGAGCGTGTTCGTGGTGCTGATCAGCTGGCTGTACCTCCTGCCCCAGTTCCAGAGCGCCGGGCTGGTGCTGCGCACGGTCACGGGCGCGCCGGTGTGGACGGGCGGCGTCCTCGTCGCGGTCGTCGTGGCGGCGAACGTGCTGGCCGGCGGCATGCGCAGCGTCACGATGGTGCAGGCGTTCCAGTACTGGCTGAAGCTGACGGCGCTGGCCGTGCCGCTGGTGTTCCTGCTCATGGCGTGGCGGTACGACGGCGCGCCCGGCCTCTCGTCGGACGTCCCTCCGCGGTTCGGCGACCGCACGACCGTCTCGGTCGGCATGGCGGTCACCGTGGAGGTCACGACGCCCGTCCAGGTGACCGCGGACGGCCGGGTGGACGGGCGCGCCCACTCCGGTTCCCCTCTCGCGTTGGGGCCCGGGCGGCACCGCTTCGACAAGGACACGTCCGTGACCTTCCCGGCGGGCGCCGACGTCCCGCACGTCAGCGGGCGCCCCGCCACCACCGGACGGGAGTGGGCGCTGCCGCTGGACGGGCGCGACCACTCCCTCTACGCCACCTACTCGCTCATCCTCGCCACGTTCCTCGGGACGATGGGGCTCCCGCACGTCCTCGTCCGCTTCTACACCAACCCGGACGGTCGCACCGCCCGCCGGACGACCGTCGTGGTGCTGACGCTCCTCGGCGCGTTCTACCTGCTGCCCGCCCTGTACGGGGTGCTCGGACGCCTCTACACCCCCGAGCTGCTGATGACCGGACGGGCCGACGCCGTCGTCCTCACCCTGCCCGGACGGCTCATCGGCGGGCTCGGCGGCGATCTGCTGGGCGCGCTGGTGACGGGCGGGGCCGTGGCGGCGTTCCTGTCGACGTCGTCCGGCATCACCGTGTCGGTCGCGGGGGTGCTGGCGCAGGACATCCTGCGGGGCGGCGTCCGCTCGTTCCGCGTCGGGACGCTGCTCGCCCTCGCCGTCCCGCTGGGCCTGGCGATCGCGGCCCGGTCCCTCGCCGTCGCGGACGTCGTCGGGCTGGCGTTCGCCGTCGCGGCGTCCACGTTCTGCCCGCTGCTCGTCCTCGGCGTCTGGTGGCGGCGGCTCACCGTGCCGGGCGCGCTCGCCGGGCTCGTCCTCGGCGGCGCGCTCGCCGGGACCGCGGTCGTGGTGACGATCGCCGCCGGGCCGCCGCCGGGGCTGCTCGGCGCGCTGCTCGCCCAGCCCGCGGCCTGGACGGTCCCGATCGCGTTCACCGTCATGATCCTCGTGTCGCTGTGCACGCCGGGACGGATCCCGCGCGGCGTCGCGCGGATGATGGTGCGCCTGCACACCCCGGAGTCGCTCGACGTCGACCGGGGCACGTGGCGGCCCAAGCGGGTGTGACCGTTCGTCGTGCGAGAACGACCGTTCGGCGACGGGGGCGACCTTTGGTCGACCGCGAACGGCGGCTGGTCGCAGCCTTGCCGCCGACCCCTCGTCCGCTCCCAGCAGGATCTTTACGGTTGCGCGTGACCGGCGTCACAACCGAGGAGGGGTGGGCGTGTCCGTCGACAAGAGCGCCACCGGCACCGTCTATGAACGGTTCCAGGGCACCACGGAGTTCCAGGAACTCCGGCGCAGATTCCGTCGCTTCGTGTTCCCGATGACCGCGGCGTTCCTCGCCTGGTACCTGCTGTACGTCGTCCTGTCCGGGTGGGCGCGGGACTTCATGGGCACCGAGCTGTTCGGGGCCGTCAACGTCGCCCTGGTGTTCGGGCTGCTGCAGTTCGTCTCCACCTTCCTCATCGCCTACCTGTACGCGCGGCACGCCGAGCGCCGCCTCGACCCGGTCTCCGACGAGATCCGCGCCCGCATCGAGGCGGAGTCGGCCCCGGCCGCGAAGGACGCCCCATGAGCAACGAGACCCTGTCGATCATCCTGTTCCTGGTCTTCGTCGCGGCCACCCTGGCGATCACCGTGTGGGCGAGCCGCAACACCCGCAACGCCACCGACTTCTACGCCGGCGGGCGGTCGTTCTCCGGCGCGCAGAACGGCATCGCGATCGGCGGCGACTACATGTCCGCCGCCTCGTTCCTCGGCATCGCCGGCCTGATCGCCCTGTACGGCTACGACGGGTTCCTGTACTCGATCGGGTTCCTCGTCGCGTGGCTCGTGGCGCTGCTGCTCGTCGCCGAGCTGCTGCGCAACTCCGGCCGCTTCACGATGGCGGACGTGCTGGCGTTCCGGATGAGCCCCCGCCCGGTCCGCACCGCCGCCGGCGTCTCCACCATCATCGTGTCGATCTTCTACCTGCTGGCGCAGATGGTCGGCGCCGGCGCCCTGGTGTCGCTGCTGTTCGGCTTCACCGGCGACTTCGCCAAGGGCGCGACGATCGCGCTGGTCGGCGTGCTGATGATCGTGTACGTGGTGTTCGGCGGGATGAAGGGCACCACCTGGGTCCAGATCGTCAAGGCCGTCCTGCTGATGACCGGCGCCACCCTCATCACGCTGCTGGTGCTGGGCAAGTTCGGGTTCAACCTGTCCAGCCTGCTGAACGACGCCGCCGACCAGAGCGGCAAGGGCGGCGAGTTCCTGGAGCCGGGGCTGCGCTACGCCACCGCGGAGCAGGGCCTGAGCGGCAAGCTCGACCTGGTCAGCCTCGGCCTGGCGCTCGTCCTCGGCACCGCCGGGCTGCCGCACATCCTGATCCGCTTCTACACCGTCCCGACCGCCCGCGACGCCCGCAAGTCGGTGCTGTGGGGCATCGGCATCATCGGCGTGTTCTACCTGCTCACCCTGGTCCTCGGCTTCGGCGCCGCCGCGCTCGTCGGGTCCAAGGAGATCGCCAAGGCCAACCCGGCCGGCAACACCGCCGCCCCGCAGCTCGCCCAGCGGATCGGCGAGATCGTCTTCGGGGACGCGGGCGGGACGATCCTGCTCGCGGTCATCGCGGCGGTCGCGTTCGCGACGATCCTCGCGGTCGTGGCGGGCCTCACCCTCGCCTCGTCCTCGTCCTTCTCCCACGACCTGTACGCCCACGTGTTCCGCAGGGGCAAGGCCTCGGAGCGGGACGAGGTGCGCGTGGCCCGCATCTCCGCGTTCGTGATCGGCGCCGTGGCGATCGTCCTCGGCATCTACGCCCAGCGCCTCAACGTGGCGTTCCTCGTCGCCCTCGCCTTCGCGGTCGCGGCGTCGGGGAACCTGCCCGCGATCCTGTACAGCCTGTTCTGGAAGCGGTTCAACACCACCGGCGCCGTCTCCGCCATCTACGGCGGCCTCGGCTCGGCCATCTTCCTGGTGGCGTTCTCGCCGGTGGTGTCGGGCTCGGAGAAGGCCCTGTTCACCGACTCCGACTTCAGCTGGTTCCCGCTGGAGAACCCCGGGATCATCTCCATCCCGTTCGGCTTCCTGTGCGGCTGGATCGGGACCATGCTCAGCAAGGAGTTCAACGCCGAGAAGTACGCCGAGATCGAGGTCCGCTCCCTCACGGGCGCGGGCGCCGAGCAGGCGGCCGAGCACTGAACGAGCACTGAGAGCCGCCGCGCGGGCGGGCGTCGCCCGGTCCCGCGCGGCACGGCGGTCCCGTCCCTTTCTGCCCCCGCAGGGACGGGGCCGCCTCCATGCCCGGGGTCAGGCGGGCTCGACGCCGGTCAGGCCGGCTTCGCCTGGCCGGCCCGCCACTCGCGACCGATCGTGCGCATCAGCGACGGGTAGACGAGCACGTGGCGGAACGGCAGGATCGCGGCCATGTAGGCCCTGCCGAACAGGCCGTTCGGCTTCACCAGTACGGCCATCTGGGCGCGGTGGCCGCCGGAGCCGTCCGGGACCCAGCCGATGTGCATGACGCCGTGCACCGTCCGGTTGGCCATCTCCGCCGCCCACTCGTCGCCGGTCAGGTACAGCGACCGGAACGGCAGTGAGCCGGGGGCGGGCCCCGAGTGCTCGCGCAGATCGTCCGGCAGCCGGTCGCTCAGCGTCCGCACCCGCGCGTCGAGCCCGGCGTCCTGCTTGTCCAGGCCGAACAGTTCTCCGAGCTTCCAACGGAGCTCCATGAGCATGCCGGCGATGCCGGGCAGCTTCGCCTCGCCGGAGGTCATCTGCTCCACCAGCTTCGGGAAGTCGTCCGGGCCGCCGGTGGCGGGCAGGGCCCACACGTCCTCGAGCCGGAAGTCGGGCGCGATCTCGTGGATCCGCCAGGGACGGTCGGTGTGCGCGCTCGCGGGGAGCTTCATCGCCAAGCCACCTCCTCGTTCGGCGGACGCTCCGTCGCGGCCGCCTCGCGCTCAAATATACGGCACCGTATGAATCGCCTTCGAAGGGGGAGGTGCCGTCCGGAGGGGAGGTGATAATGGACCATGCCCGCCGTCATGCGCACGCCACGCAGCAGCTGGATCGAGCAGGGCCTGAAGGCCCTCGCCGCCGGCGGGCCCGACGCGGTCCGGGTCGAGGCCCTCGCCCAGGCGCTCGGCGTCACCAAGGGCGGCTTCTACGGCCACTTCCCCGACCGCAAGGCCCTGCTGGGCGCCATGCTCGACCACTGGGAGCGGCAGTCCGTCAACGACATGCGCGACCGGGTCGAACGCGAGGGCGGCGACGCCCGCGCGAAGATCCGGCGGGCGGGCATGCTCACCCGGGCGGGCGACCACCTGCACATCGACCTCGCGATGCGCGACTGGGCCCGCCGCGACCCGGCCGTCGCCGACCGCGTCCGCCGCGTGGACAACCAGCGCATGGACTACCTGCGCGAGCTGTTCGGCACCTTCTGCTCGGACCCCGACGAGGTCGAGGCCCGCAGCATGCTCGCCTTCTGCCTCCTGGTCGGCAGCCACTTCCTCGCCGCCGACCACGGCGCCCGCACCCGGAGCGAGGTCACCGAACGCGCCGGCCGGCTCCTCCTCGGCGACGGCTGATCCGGTCAGGCCGGCGGGGCCCAGTGCGGGTCGCGGCCCAGGAGGGCGGCGATGTTGTCGATCGCGGGACGGGACGGGTCCTCGGCGAGGGGCGGGCGGTAGGCGCCGCCGGGCCCGTTGAGAGGGCTGCCGGGCGCGGTGTTGGCGCGGGCGAGAGGCAGCGCGGCCTCGGTGATCCGGGACGGGACGGTGAGCGTGGTGCGGAGCGCGCGCGCCAGGTCCCAGCGGTGGACCAGCATGTCGACCACGTGGATGCCGAGGACCCACTCGGTCGACAGCGGGCCCAGCCGGGGCATGGTCACGGTCTCGCCCGCCCGTTCGAGCACGGCGAGGCAGCGGGCGGCGATCAGGGCGAAGCCGTCGCGCGGGTCGCCGCCCGGTTCGAGGGGCGGCAGGACCGTCCGTGCGATGGCCTCGTGGCGCTCGTTCATGTGGTGGAGCAGGTCCGCGACCGTCCAGCCTTCGCAGGGGGTCGGGTCCGCCATCGCGGTGTCGGGGATCACCGCCACGTCGTGTCCGATGAGGGCCAGTGCCGTGGCGTCGAGGCTGAGCAGGTCGGTCATGTCGCATCCCATCTTTGGCGAACGGGCGTTCGCCAAAACCATAGCGTACGCTCGTTCGCTATCCTTGTGGGCATGTCACCTCGTCACTCGGCGGCCGAAGCGGCCCGGACGCGCGAGCGGATCGTGAGCGCCGCCGTGCAGGACGCCTCCCGGCTGGGCCTGGAGGGTCTGACGGTCGGCTCGCTGGCGCAGCGGCTCGGCATGAGCAAGGCGGGCCTGGTCGGTCCGTTCGGGTCGCGCGAGCGGCTGCTCATGGCCGCGCTCGACCAGGCCTGCGAGGTCTTCCGCGCGGCGGTGACCGGACCCCTGGAGGGCCTGCCGGTCGGGCCGGAACGCCTGGAACGGCTCATCGACGGGTGGGTCGACTACCTGGCCGACTGCCCGTTCCCCGGGGGCTGCTTCATCACGGCCGCCACGTCCGAGCTCGACGGGCGGCCGGGGCCGCTGCGCGACCGGCTGCGGGAGCTCGTCGCGTCCAACCGCCGGGCACTGGCGGGCGAGGTCGCCGCCGCCCAGGCCGCGCTGCCGGGCTCGCACCGTCCCGCGGACGAGGTCGCCACGACGCTGATGGGCCTGTCGATGGCGGCCAACCAGGAGATCCAGCTCCTGGGCGACCCCTCGGCCGCGGCCCGCGCACGAACCGCCATGCGCCACGCCGCCGGGTTGCCCGCCCGAACCCTCGGGTCTCCGTAAATCTGTGGAACGGGGCGCGGGTTGCCGGGAAGGTTGGGGGGTGGGGTACGGAGAGGTCGGGCGGCCGCGGGCGCCGGTCGTCGAGCTGGCCGATCGGCGGGCGCTGGAGCGGTGGCGGCCCGCCGACGAGCAGGTCGTGGAGGCGGCGCGGCGGTTGAAGGAGCGGGCGCTGCTCGAACTGGGGATGACGCACAGCGCCGTCGCGTCGTGGCTGTTCAGCAAGTGCCACCACCAGTTGCCCACCACGGCGGTGGACACGGCGGCCGTGGTCGCCTCCGGGGACGGGTCCTGCCTGCTCCTCTACAACCCCGAGTTCTTCGTGGGGATCGGGGGCGAAGGGGTGCGGTTCGTCCTGTTCCACGAGGCCCGGCACCTCATCCAGCGGCACCTCTTCGCGGACGCCGACCTGCGGAGCGACCCGGTGTTCACGCTGGCGTGCGAGGTCACGATCAACCATGTCGCGATGGTGCGGCTCGGAGCCGGGCTGCCCGAGATCGGCGGCGCGCCCGTGGGGATCTCGCCGCGCGGCGTGCACGCGTCCTATGCGGAGGACCTGCGGGAGCAGCGCGTCGAGCCGCTTCCGTTCGAGGAGTGGGTCGAGACCGACATGAGCGTCTACCGGGAGCTCGGACGGATGCGGAATCCGCCGGGCGTCGGGCAGGCCGCATGCATCCACGTGCTCGTCGACGCGCTCGACCAGGAGACGGTCGGACGGGTCGGGGACGACGTGCTGCGGAGCGTGCTCATCGCGGCGCGGCGGGGCGACCGGGTGGCGCGCGACGAGCTGCTCGACCTGCTGCGGCGGACCGAGGGGGCCTCGGAGGGCGTCGACAAGATCTGGGGTGACCTCGGGGCGCACGCGCTCCGGGGCGTCACGTCGGCCACGCGGCGGGTGGACTGGTGGCAGCGGTGGCTCGTGGACGTGCTCGCCTCGAAGCTGGAGGAGGGGGAACGGCTCGTCTACCCGAAGAAGCGCGGGGCCGTGCTGGCGGCGCTCGGGCACGAGCCGATGCTGGCGCGGCGCGGACCGCAGCGGGTGAAGTCGCTGGTCATCGCGCTGGACACGTCCGGGTCGATGCCGGACGGCCTCGTGGAGTGGCTGGGCGAGCTGGTCGGCCGGATCGACGGGACCGAGGCCGAGTGGGTCGCCTTCGACGCTTCGGTGAAGCCGTTCCGGCCCGGGGAACCGCTCCGCGGCGGGGGCGGGACGGACTTCGAGGCCGTCCGGCGGCACGTGGAGGGACGGGACGAGCCCGCCGACGCCGTCATCGTGGTGACCGACGGGTACGCCGACCCGATCGTCCCGGCCGACCCGGGGAAGTGGATCTGGCTCATTACCTCTGGGGGCGACGAGTGGCCGGAGCGGCGGGGAATGGCCTGCCACCGGGTCCGGCCGGAGTGATCTTTCGCTACGGTGACGGCCCATGGCCCCCCACCCCACGACCCGTGCCTTCGACATCGCCCGCTGCACGGCCGGGCTGCTCCGGTTCGCGACGCCCGGCGAGATGGACGCGCTGCTCGGCCATCTCCCGAAACGCCGCGTCGAGTACGCGGTGCGCAGCTTCGGGAGGCCGAACCGGGTCGTCCTCGAGGCGCTGCTGCGGCGCGGCCGGCCCGGTGACCTCGACTTGCTCGTCCAGCACGCGGTGCTCGCGGGCGACCCGCCGGAGCTGCTGGGGCGGCTGCTCGACCTGGACGACCCCGAGGTCAACGCGACCCTGCTGACCGCCGAGAGCGCGCTCGGGCGCATCCCGCGGAACCTGCGCCGCCAGCTCGCCCACCAGACCTCCCGGCGGGACGGCGTGACGCCGCTGCCGCTGCCCGCCGAGGTGCGGGAGACCCTGCTGTCCACGCGCGGGCAGGAGCCCCTCGACCACGCGCTGCTGTACGCGGCCGACCCGGAGCTGGCCGCGGACGCGCTGCTCTACCTGGGCGCGGGCGCCGATCCGCACGGCGCCGTCCTGGCCTGCCGGACGCTCCTGGAAGCGGACCGGCGGCACGAGATCCGGCAGCTCGTCGAGGAGGGGCGGCTGCCCGCGTTCCGCTGGGGACCGGAGGACTCCGAGCCCAGCGTGCTGGCGTACGCGCAGGCGGCGCTGGCGAGCGCGGAGGGGGAGCGGCGGCTGCGGGAGCTGTCGGAGCGGGTGCGCCGTCCCGAGTTCCTCCGCTCGGTCGCCGAGATCGCCGACGTGGACGGCTGCGAGCCGTGGCGCGGGACGCCGCTCGTCCGGACGGTCGTGAACCGCCGCCATCCCTGCGTCCCGCGCGTGGGCTGGGACGCGGTGCTGGCGGACGAGCCGCGGCGCCGGGCGGCGGAGGGGCCGTTCCCCCTGCGCGCGGCCCGGTTCGTGGCGAGGCGCACCGACGCCCCGCTCGACCTGGTCCGGATCGTCGTCGCCGACCACCCGGACGTGGCCGTCCTCCTGCCCGACCCCGCGCCCGAGGTGCTCGCCGACCTCGCCGGGGCGGGGGCGGGCCCGGACGTGATCGTCAAGGTCGCCGGGAACGGCTTCGCCGCCGGGACGCTGACCGCCGAGTTCGTCACCGCGACCGTTCCGGAGCGGACGCTGCGGGTGGTCGCCGAGACGCTGTGGATCCCGGGCCTGCGCGGCACGGCGCAGGTCAGGGCGCGGCTCGGGCTGGACGAGGACGTCGTCCTCACGCCGCGGTTCGTCGACGAGACCGGCCACGGGCGCACGCGCCGCCTCCGCGAACCCGGCGTGCGCCACCACTGGGACCCCGTGCTCGCCTACGGCGAGAGAGCGGGACGGTTGTTCGCGGAAGACCGGGAGGTCACCGCCGACGCCGTGCTCGCGGCGGCGCACGTCGACGCCGTGCTCGCCGCGGTGGACGTCGACCCGCTCCTCGGCGAGGTCGAGGGCATGCCCGACCCGCGGGTGCTGCGCCGCCTCGCCGAGCACGTCGACCGGCATCTCGGCGGGCGGCCCGAAGCGTGGATGGTGGCGCTGAAGCTGCTGGAGGACGGGTTCGTCGGCACGCTGCCCGAGCTGCTCGCGACCGCCGGAGCCGTCTCCGCCTGAGCGGTCACCAGTTGACGACCTGGTAGTCCTTCAGCAGGCAGCCGCTCGGCGGGTCGCCGTCGCGCTCGCCGCTCACGATCGGGTGGTAGATCCGGGCGGCGGCGTCGACGACGTCCAGGGGCGGGCGGAACCCGGCGGCGGTCCGGCGCGCCCGCGCGGGCTCCGGTTGCTGGTCGGTGAACCAGCCCGGGTCGACGCTGGTGACGTGCACGCCGTGTTCGGCCAGCTCGGACGCGGCCGTGCGCGTCAGCATGTTCAGCGCCGCCTTCGCCATGTTGGTGTGCGGATGCTCGGCGCCCTTGTACACGCGGTCGAACTGCCCCTCGACGGCCGAGACGTTCACCACGTACCGCCGCGGATGCCGCGAGAGCTCCAGGAGGGGGCGCAGCCGTCCCAGCAGGACGAACGGCGCCGTCACGTTGATGAGCTGCACCTCCAGCAGCTCGACGGGATCGACCTCGTGCACCAGCCGGGTCCAGGAGTTGACCGGGGACGGGTCGGGAAGCAGGCCCGCGACGTCGACGGCGCCGGCCCAGAGCGGTACGGGCAGCGGGCCGGGCGCCGCGAGGCCCTCGCCCGCCGGCAGTTCCCCGCCCGGCGGCCCCTCGCCGGCCAGCAGCTCCGCGTACGACTCCGGCGGATGCCGCAGCGTCTGCGCCGCCAGGTTCACCAGGATGTCGAGCGGCTCGCCCGCCTCGACGAGCCCGTCGCACCACCGGACGAGGGACGGGACGTCCCGCAGGTCCATGCCGACGACCGTGAGGCGGTCGTGCCAGTCGGCCCGGTCGGCGACCTCGGCGAAGCGGCGGCGCGCGTCGGCGGGGAACCGGGTCAGGGCGGTCACGGCGGCGCCGTCCCGCAGCAGCTTGAGCACGAGCTCGAACCCGGCCTTGATCCGCCCGCCCGTGACGACCGCGCGGCGTCCCGCGAGGTCGGCCCGCGCGTGCCGGTGCCGCCGGTGCTCTCGCGCGCACGGCGGGCAGAGGCGGTGGTAGAACGCGTCCGCCTCCCGGAAGTGCGCCTTGCAGACGTAGCAGGCGCGCAGCCCGCCCGTCACCGTCCCGGACGGGACGGCCTCGCGCGGCGGCTCGGCGGGCGCGCCCTCGACGCGTCCCGCCGCCCCGGTGGCGGTCGCGGCCAGCATCCGGGCGTCGGCCGCCGCGCGCCGCAGCCGGGCCGCCGCCCGCTCGCGCTCGCGGGTCCGCCGCACGAAGGCTCCGGCCGCCGCCCGCACCCGCGCCACGTCGGGGTCGCCGTCCGGCGCGTCCGCCAGCTCCGCCAGGACGCGCAGGCAGGTCCGCACATCGTCGTCGCGCATGCGCACCATTTAAGACCCGCGAACTCCTCGTCGTGCATCGAGGCTCTCGCTCTCGCCCTCCGGACGTTCCTCGGCTCCAGGCGGACGGCGGGTCTCGATGTTATTCGGGTGATCCGGGCATCCCCGGACCGCTGTACTTGGTCGCATGAGCATGCCGGACGGGCCGCGGCTGGCCCGCTTCATCGACACGATGATCGAGCTGGGGATCACCGGGCAGGTCTTCGGCGAGCACGGCATCGGCAAGACCTCCACGTTCTTCCACCACGTCCGGCGCCGCGAGGACACCGCGCTCGTCTACGTCCCGGCCGCGAACCTCACCCCGGACGACCTGCTGGTCAACGCGCCCGTCCGGCAGGACGGGGAGCTGGTGCTGCGGCAGCTCGTCATGCGGCAGCTCAAGCCGGGCAGGCCGTTCGTGCTGCTCATCGACGACTCGCTCCAGGCGGGCGCGACGATCCAGTCGCAGCTCATGCAGATCGCCTGCAACTGGACGCTCGGCGAGCACGACCTGCGCGCGCTCGGCTGCGTCGGGGTGTTCCTGACCGACAACGAGACGCTCGCCGAGACCGCCGCCCTCCGCACGGATCCGGCCGTCCTGGACCGGATGGCGACGCTGCGGGTCACCGCCGCCGACACCGCGTGGCGGGCCGCGCTGTCGCGCAGGTTCCGCGGCGTCGACCTCACCGGCGTGTTCCGGGTGTGGGCGTCGCTGCCCGCCGAGCTCCGCAGGCTGCTGTCGCCGCGCACGCTGGAGCACGTCATCGACTGCGCGCTCGCCGGGTTCCCGCTCGCCTGGGGCCTCCCCCTCGTGGACGGACGCCGCCTGCCGCTCGTCACCTCGGGCAGGAGGCGGGGAGCCGACCAGGCCCCCGAGATCCTCGGCCGCATCGCCGCCGAGCTGCGGCGGGCCGGGGCCGACGTCCCCGACCCGGCGCACGTGCCGGACGCCGTCCGCCGGGTCGTCCGCGCGGCGATCGAGCGGCGCTGGGCCGTGCTCGTCCAGGGACCGCCCGGCTGCGGCAAGACGGAGGTGGTGAAGGAGGTCGTCCGGGACGAACTCGGCGCGGACCCGCTCTACTTCTCGCTGCCCGTCACCAACGTGGAGGACCTGTGCGCGCCCGTCCCGACCCTGGACGGAACCCTCGACAACCTTTTGTCGGGTCCGTTCCTGGAGCCCGGTGACAAGGCCATCGTCTGGGACGAGTACAACCGGCCCAAGGACAAGGCCACGTTCGCCCGCCTCATGGAGGTCACGCAAGAGTGGACTCTGGCCGGACGGCGCATCAAGGGTCTCCGTGCCCAGATCGCCTTGCAGAATCCTCCGTACTACCTGGGCCGCAAGCTGCTCGTGTCACGCAACACCATCGCGCAGGCGTCCCGCTTCACCGTCTCGCTGGAAATCGAGCCAGATGACATTCCGGCGAACGAATGGCTCATTTCCCGTTACGGTGGAGTGGCCGAGACCGTCCTCGAGTGGTGGAAGAACGACATCGACGACGAGGGACGGCAATGGATGACCAAGCGCACCCTGGAGCGCCTCATCCGACTGCACGGCACCGGCCTGCCCATGGACATCGGCAAGATGTACCTGGGCGACGGCGACTACGCGCCCGTCCCGCTCACCGCCCTTGAGGCGCGGCTGGCCCGCCGGCAGGTGACCGGCCTGCGCGAACTGGCCGCGGACCTGGACGGCTGGGCGGAACGGCTCCGCGCGGCCGGGGACGAGGGCTCTGACGCGACGGACATCGTGCACCGCGTCTTCGCCAACGCCGAGCTGTCGCAACTCCGCCACCACGCGGAGGCGGCCGCCCGGCTCGCGCCGATGCTGCCGCCCAAGTTGAAGGCGACGTACCTGTTCGGAGCCGATCCGGACCGGCAGCGGTTTTGGACCGGCGTCTTCATGGGAGGTCTCTGAGGGGGGAGATAGATCGGCAAACGTCCTCGCCACGGTCTGACTTGGCTAGAATCCGTCCGTCAGACGAGGCTTCCGCCGAGAGTGCGCATCTTTGTCGCGATCTGTTCCCCGCGAGGAAGCCCTTGCTCGTCGTCTCGCCCTAAGGAGCCCGTGCATGCCCGTGGAATCGGAAAGGCCCGTCCCCGCGGCGAGTCCCGTGATCGGGGAGGCGGAGATCGAGGCGGCCGTCCGCGTGCTCCGCAGCGGGCGGGTCGTGCAGGGCCCCGAGGTCGCCGCGTTCGAGGAGGAGTTCTCCGCGCTGGTGGCGGGCCGCCACTGCGTCGCGGTCAACTCCGGGACCTCGGCCCTGCACCTGAGCCTGATGGCCCTCGGCGTCGGCCCCGGCGACGAGGTGATCGTCCCCTCGTTCACGTTCGCGGCCACGGCCAACGTCGTCCGCCTCGTCGGCGCCGAGCCGGTCTTCGTCGACATCGAGGCCGGCTCGTTCTGCGTCGACCCGGACGCCGTCGCCGCGGCGGTCGGCCCCCGCACCGCCGCCATCATGCCGGTGCACCTGTACGGGCACCCGGCGGCGATGGACCGCGTCGGCGCCATCGCGGAGCGGCACGGCCTCGCCGTCGTCGAGGACGCCTGCCAGGCGCACGGCGCCTCCCACGGCGGCACCCCGGTGGGCGCCCTCGGCACGATCGGCTGCTTCAGCTTCTACCCGACCAAGAACATGCACGCCCTCGAAGGCGGCATGATCACCACCGCCGACGCGGAGACCGCCCGGACGCTGCGGCTGCTGCGCAACCAGGGCATGGAGCAGCGCTACGCCAACGAGATCGTCGGCGCCAACGTGCGGCTCACCGACGTCGCCGCGGCCATCGGCCGCGTGCAGCTGGGGCGGCTGCCCGGCTGGACCGAGCGCCGCATCGCCAACGCCCGGTTCCTGGACGCCAAGATCACCGGCGCCGCGGTGCCGCCGGTCGCGCCCGGCGTGCGGCACGTCTACCACCAGTACACCGTCCGCGTCACCGGCGACCGGGACGCCTTCCAGGGGCGCCTTGAGGAGCGGAAGGTCGGCAGCGCCGTCTACTACCCGACGCCCGTCCACCGGCTCAGGCCGTTCCTGAAGGACGGCGCCCCCGACCCGCGCTGGGACCTGCCCGAGACCGAGCGCGCGGCGGCCGAGGTGCTGTCGCTGCCGGTGCACCCGTCCCTCGCCGACGACGAGCTGGCGCGCGTGGCCGACGCGGTCAACGCCGCCGGGGCGGCGTCGTGACCGCGCCGCTGCGGGTGGGCCTGATCGGGCTCGGCGTGATGGGGCGCAACCACGCCCGGGTCCTGTCCGGGCTGGACGGCGTCGACCTCGTCGGGATCGTCGACCCGGCCGGGCGGCCCGAGGGCGCCCCGCACGGGGTGCCGCTGGTGCCGTCCCTCCAGCAGCTGCTGGACGCCCGCATCGACTACGCGGTGGTCGCCTGCCCGACGGCGCTGCACGAGGAGATCGGGCTCGCGCTCGCCGAGGGCGGCGTGGGCGCGCTGATCGAGAAGCCGCTCGCCGAGTCGGTGGAGGCCGCCGAACGGCTGGTGACGGCGTTCGAGTCGCGCGGGCTCGTGGCCGGGGTCGGCCACATCGAGCGCTACAACCCGGCGCTGCAGAGCATGCGGTCCCGCCTTGAGGCGGGCGAGCTGGGCGAGGTGTTCCAGGTCGTCACGCGCCGCCAGGGCCCGTTCCCGCACCGGATCGCCGACGTCGGCGTCGTCAAGGACCTCGCGACCCACGACATCGACCTGACCGGGTGGGTCACCGGCCAGGACTACGTGTCGATCTCCGCGCACACCGTGGCGCGCAGCGGCCGGCCGCACGAGGACATGGTCGCCGCCGTCGGGCGCCTGACCGACGGCTCCATGGTCAACCACCTGGTGAACTGGCTGAGCCCGCTCAAGGAGCGCACCACCGTGGTCACCGGCGAGCGCGGCTGCTTCATCGCCGACACGCTCACCGCCGACCTCACCTTCTACGCCAACGGCGAGATGAACACCGAGTGGGAGGCGCTGCGCGCGTTCCGCGGCGTCTCCGAGGGCGACATGATCCGGTACGCGATCCCCAAGCGCGAGCCGCTGCTGGTCGAGCACGAGCGCTTCCGCGACGCGGTCCTCGCCGGGCCCGGCGGGTCGGCCCCGGGCGACGTCGTCACCCTGCGGCAGGGCCTGCGGACGGTCGAGGTGTCGGCCGCCGTCCTGAAGTCCGCCCGCCTCGGCGAGACCGTCACGCTACAGCTCGCGGAGGTGCTGGATGGCGTCTGACCGAGATGCCGGAGTCCCCGACGTCACCGTCGTGGTCGCGGTCTACAACACGATGCCGTACCTGACCGACTGCCTGAACTCGCTGGTCGGGCAGAGCATCGGCCCGGACCGCATGGAGGTCGTCGCGGTCGACGACGGCTCCACCGACGGCAGCGGCGCCGAGCTGGACCGGTTCGCCGCGGAGCACCCCGACGTCATCACCGTCCTGCGCCAGGCGAACTCCGGCGGCCCGGCGGCCCCCAGCAACCGGGCGCTGGACGTCGCGACCGGACGCTACGTCTACTTCGTCGGCGCCGACGACCACCTCGGCCCCGAGGCGCTGGAGCGCATGGTCACGGCGGCCGACGAATGGGGCTCCGACGTCCTCGTCGGGAAGATGGAGGGCGTCAACGGGCGGGCCGTCCGGCGTCCCGAGCTGTTCGCCGAGAACCGCCCCGAGATCGACCTGTACGACTCGGTGCTGCCGTGGGTGCTGTCGAACTGCAAGCTGTTCCGACGCGAGCTGGTGGAGCGGCACAAGCTGCGGTTCCACGAGCACATGCGGATCGGCAGCGACCAGCCGTTCACCCTGGAGGCGTGCGTGCGCGCCCGGCGGATCTCCGTCCTCGCCGACTACACCTGCTACTACGCGGTGCTGCGCGACGACGGCGGCAACATCACGCAGGGCGCCGTCGACGTCCACACCCGGCTCGAATGCGCGGAGAGCCTCTTCGGTGTCGTCGCCGACCTGATCGAACCCGGCCCGAAGCGGGACGCGATCCTCAGGCGGCACACCCGCTGGGAGCTGACGATGCCGACGCGGGAGGGGTTCCTCGAACTCGACCGCGCGACGCAGGAGGACGTCTGCGCCCGCGTCGGAACGCTCGTCGAGCGGTACGTGACCGACGAGGTCCTCTTCACGCTGCCCATCGTCCGCCGCGCCCGGCTCCGGCTGGCGCAGCTCGGCGAGGTCGACCTGCTGTGCGAGGCGATCCGGGACGGGGTCGCCGAGCGCTCCTACCTGATCGCGCTCAAGGACGGCCGTACCTACCTCGCCTACCAGGGCTTCGAGGACCCCCGCCCGGAGCTGGCGGACGACCTGTTCGAGATCACCAAGGGGATGCGCAAGCGGCTGTCCCAGGAGGCCCGGACGGTCGCCGTGCGGCCCGACCGCGACACCGTGGAGATCACCGTCCGGACCCCGCTCACCGGTCCCGAGGCCGGCGACCCCGCGACCGTCCGGCTCGCGCTCGCCCCCCGCGGCGGCGGCGAGACCCTCGACCTCGACGAGCACACGACCCGTGAGGCGCGCGAGGACGGCCTGCACGTCACCGCCCGGATCCCGGCGGCGCTCACGGCGGCGTCCGGCGAGCACCGGCACGCGCTGCGGCTCATCGTCCGGGCGGCCGGGGAGACGCACGACATCACCGTGCCGGTGGGGGCGTCCGTGGTGCCCGGCCCGCGCGGCGAGCTCTTCTGGCACCGGGCCAGGCCCTACCGGCTGGCGGTGGCCGGCGACGACCGGCACGGCACGATGATCGAGACACGTCCGGTACGTCCGGCCCAGGCCGTCGCCCAGCGGGTCCGGCGCGTGACGTCCCTTGGAGGTAGGTAGCACATGCGGATCTGCGTGGTCGCGCTCGGCAAGATCGGTCTCCCGCTCGCGGTGCAGTTCGCCCGCAAGGGCCACCGGGTGATCGGCGCCGACGTGGACGAACGCGTCGTGGCCGAGGTCAACGCGGGCCGCGAGCCGTTCCCCGGCGAGGCGGAGCTGGACGTCCACCTCGGCGAGGCGGTGCGGGCCGGGCTGCTCACGGCGACGACCGACACGGCGGCGGCGGTCGCCGAGTCCGAGGCGGTCGTCGTGGTCGTCCCCCTGTTCGTGGACGCGGCGGGCGTCCCGGACTTCGGCTGGATGGACGCCGCGACGCGCTCCATCGCGCAGGGCCTGCGACCCGGCACGCTCGTCAGCTACGAGACGACGCTGCCCGTCGGCACCACCCGGGACCGCTGGGCCCCGATGCTGGCGGAGGGCTCCGGCCTCACCGCGGGCGCCGGCTTCCACCTGGTGTTCAGCCCGGAGCGCGTGCTGACCGGACGGGTGTTCGCCGACCTGCGCCGCTACCCCAAGCTCGTCGGCGGCGTCGACGAGACGTCCGCCCGGCACGGCGTCGAGTTCTACGAGCAGGTCCTCGACTTCGACGAGCGGCCGGACCTCGACCGCCCGAACGGCGTCTGGGACCTCGGCTCCGCGGAGGCCGCGGAGCTCGCCAAGCTCGCCGAGACGACCTACCGCGACGTCAACATCGGCCTCGCCAACCAGTTCGCCCGCTACGCCGACGCGGCGGGCGTGGACGTCATGAAGGTCATCGAGGCCTGCAACACCCAGCCGTACAGCCACATCCACCAGCCGGGCATCGCCGTCGGCGGCCACTGCATCCCGGTGTATCCGCGGATGTACCTGTGGAACGACCCGGACGCGACCGTCGTCCGTGCCGCCCGCGAGGCCAACACGGGCATGCCCGAGTACGCCGTCGGCCTCCTCGCCGACGCCTACGGCGATCTGACCGGCGCCGGCGTCCTCGTGCTGGGCGCGGCGTACCGGGGCGGCGTCAAGGAGACGGCGTTCTCCGGCGTCTTCCCCACGGTGGAGGCGCTGCGGGGGCGCGGCGCCGTCCCGTACGTGTCCGACCCGATGTACACCGCCGAGGAGCTGGAGGCCCTGGGCCTGCCGCCCCACCGCGGCGAGTCGGTCACGGCCGCGATCGTGCAGGCCGACCACGCCGCCTACCGCGAACTCGGCGCGGACGACCTGCCGGGCGTCAAGGCCCTGGTCGACGGCCGCCGCGTCACCGACGCCGCCCGCTGGCCCGGAGTACACCGCGTCGTCATCGGCGCCCCGGACGCTCGGACCGGTTCGTAGACGCCTCGCTGACCGCTCGGGCCGGTCCGCGCAAGCGCCCCGGCCGACCGCAACTGGAGAATCGAATGCAAATCGAAGACGGGACGGTTCCCGGTGCGCCGTCGCGCGGCCGCGTCGTCATGCTCGTCGACAACGATGTCGTGCGCGACTCCCGGGTGCAGAAGGCCGCGAAGTCGATGGCCGAGGCGGGCTGGGAGGTGCACCTGCTCGGCAGCGCGAGGGGCAAGAGGCGCCGCTCGTGGGACCTCGGCGGCGCCCGCGTGCGCCTCCTGCCGGTGCAGCACGTGCTCCTGCGCGACCGGCACGGCGTCCTGCGCGCCACGTTGCGCCGCCCGCTCGCGTACGGGCACCCGAAGGTGGCGGACTACCGGCGGCGGCTCGTGCAGTCCCGGCGCGCCGACCTCGCCGCGGCGCGCCTCGACCGCAAGTCCCGCGGCCCCGCGCGCAAGGTGTGGCTGCTGGCCCGGCGGGTCACGGCGAAGCTCCAGTCGCGGTGGGTCGCGCTGCGGGTGCGGCAGACCGAGTCGCTCGCCGCGGCCCGCGGCAACCCGCGCGCGCCGATGGAGCGGCTCGCGATCAACTTCTGGCTGAAGGTCCTCGGCGACCGGGCGTGGCGCGTCCTGCAACGCAACCTGTGGGACTGGGACAGCGCCTACGGCAAGGTCATCGACAAGCTCGAACCCGACATCGTCCACGCCAACGACTTCCGCATGCTCGGCGTCGCGGCGCGCTCGGTGCGGCGGGCCCGCGCGAAGGGCCGGACGGTGAAGCTCGTGTGGGACGCGCACGAGTTCCTGCCGGGCATCCGCCCCTGGGGCTCCGACCCGCGCTGGCATCCCGCCATGTGCGCGTACGAGCGCGAGTACGCGGGCGACGCGGACGCGGTGGTGACCGTCTCGGAGGCGCTCGCCGACCGGCTGATCGAGCGCCACGGCCTGCGCGGCAGGCCGACCGTCGTGCTCAACGCCCCGATCACCGGGGGCGAGCCGAGCACGTCCGATCCGGTCCCCGACATGCGGGAGATGTGCGGCGTCGGCCCGGACACCCCGATCGCCGTCTACAGCGGCGCCGCCGCCCCGCAGCGCGGCCTCGACATCATGATCGAGGCGCTGCCGCGGCTGCCCCGGCTCCACGTCGCCCTGGTCGTCTCCTCGGCGGGGTCCGAGTACGTCCGCGGCCTGGTCGCCCGCGCCGCCGAACTCGGCGCCGCCGACCGCGTCCACACGGTGCCGTACGTGCCGTTCGACCAGGTCGTCCCGTTCCTGGCGGCGGCGGACATCGGCGTGATCCCGATCCACCACTGGCCCAACCACGAGATCGCGCTGATCACGAAGTTCTTCGAGTACTCGCACGCCCGGCTGCCGATCGTCGTGAGCGACGTGGAGGCGATGGGCGACATGGCGAAGGCCACCGGGCAGGGCGAGGTCTTCCACGCCGAGGACCTCGACGACTACGTGCGGGCGGTCGAGGCGGTCCTCGGCGACCCGCGGCGGTACCGCGCCGTGTACGACGACCGGCCCGAGCTGCTCCACGAGTGGACCTGGGAGGCGCAGGCCGAGATTCTGGACGGCGTCTACGCCAAGCTGCTGCCGTCCGCCGCGAGGCCCGCCCCGGGCGCGCCGCCGGCGGGTCCGGACGACCAGCTCATCGGCGCGCAGGACTGACGTGGCGGCGGACGGGAAAGTCGGCGCGGGAGTGGCCGTCGTCACGCCCTGGTATCCGAACCCGATGCAGGAGTGGGCCGGGTCCTTCGTCCGGTCGATGGTCGAGGCGACGGCCCCGGGCTGCGGCGACGTCACCGTCTACCACACCGAGGCGTGGCTGATGAGGCGGCCCGCGGAGGAGGTCGAGGCGGCGCGCGAGGCGCATCGCCGCCTCCTGCCGGTCGCGCTGCACCCCGCGCCCGACGTCGCGGGCTCCCGGCTGGTGCGCGTCCCGGTGCCGACGGTGCCGGACTACACCTTCGCCGAACTCGCCGTGCAGCACGCCCGGTGGCTGCGCGAGGCGCTGGGCGGCGAGCCGATCCCGGCGCCCGTCGTCCACGCCCACGTGGGGCTGCGCGGCGGCTGGACGGCGCTGGAGAACGCCCGCCCGGACGCGCGGGTGTTCGTCACCGAGCACGCGTCCTTCCTGGACAAGGTCCTGGAGCAGCCCGACTCCCGGGAGATGTACGAGCGGGTCCTGGAGCGCTGTACCGGTTTTCTCGTGGTCACCGACGTGCTGCGGGACACCCTCGCCGAGGCGTTCCCGGCGCTCGCCCACAAGATCGAGATGATCTCCAACCCGATCGCGTTCGGGGAGCCGCGCGAGCGTCCCGTCACCGAGCTGCGGCGCTGGCTGTACGTCGGCACGCTGGTCGAGCGCAAGGGCGTCGGCTGGCTGCTGGAGGCGTTCGCCGAGTGCCTCGCCGACGACCCGGGACTGACGCTGACGATGGCCGGGCCGGGCGTGCTCGCCCGGCGGCTCCAGGAGCGGGCCGCCGAGCTGGGCGTCGAGCACGCGGTGTCGTTCCTCGGCGCGGTCGCCCCCGACGAGGCCGCGCGGCTCATGCGCGAGCACGACCTGCTCGTCCACCCCGCCCGGTGGGAGACCTTCGGTGTCACGATCGTCGAGGCGGTGGCGGCGGGCCTGCCGGTACTGGTCACCCGCTGCGGCGGCCCCGAGCGCACGCTGGCCGGCATAGAAGCCGCCGCAGGGGAAATGATCGACGTCGAGGAGAACGCGAGCTCGATCGTCGCCGGGTACCGCCGCCTGCGCGACCGCTTCCCGGACGGCCTCGACCTGGCGAAGGCCCGCGAGATCCTGGACGGGCGCTTCGGGTACCGCACGGTGGCCGAGGCGCACCACCGGCACTGGTTCCCGGAGGGCGCGGCCGCTCGTGCCGCGAACGACGGTGCCGCGAACGGGGGAGAAGAAGCGTGAACGTGCTGTTCGTGGCGCTCGGCGCCTCCCGCCGGCCCGCGGTCGTCCGGGAGGCGGCGCAGGTCGTCGCGGACGGCGGCAGCGCAGCCGTGCTGGTGCGCAAGTCCTCGACGTGGGCGAAGGACCCGCTCCCGGACGGTGTCGACGCCGTCGAGCTGTCCGCACTCGAACGGCGCTACCGCCCCGACGCGGTGCGGATCCCGCTGTACCGGATCCCGGGGCTGCTGCTGCGCGTGTGCTTCCCCGGGCCCCTGCGCGGGCTCGGGAAGCGGATCGACTCCGCGTACCGCAGGCGCGTCGCCCGGCCCATCGACCGGCGGCTGGCCCGTCGCTACCGGCGCGACGCCGGCGCGGTGCGCCGCCGGACGGTCGAGCGAGACCTGCTGCACGCCCGCTCCATCGACCTCGTCGTCATCGCGGACCCGCAGTCGCTGGTGACCGTCGCCGAGCTCGCGGACACGATCGCGGGCGCCGGAGCGACGCTCTCCTACTCCGTCGCTCATGAAAGGTCCCCGGCAGGCAACGCCAGAGGATGACGCCATGACCGAACGCCGCCCGCGCCTTCTCTACCTGGCCTTCTACTTCCCGCCGTCCCGTGCGAGCGGCGTGTACCGGCCCCGGGCGACCGCCAACCGGCTGACCGAGCTGGGCTGGGACGTCACGGTCTTCGCGGCGCCGCTCCCGTTCCTGTACGACACGATCGGCTCGGTCGACGACCGGCTGACGAAGACCGTCGACCCGCGGATCACGCTGGTGCGCCCGGACCTGAACCGGTTCGTCTGGCAGACGGACCTTCGCGAGTACAGCCGGTTCCGGGGGACGTTCCCCCAGCTGGCCCAGTCGCTGTACACGTGGGGGCAGAAGCACGTCTTCCCGGAGCACTACGCGTCCTGGGCTCGCGACTCGGTCCGGCGCGCGCTGCGGATGCACGCGCGGCGCAGGTTCGACGTGGTCCTCGCGACGGGGAACCCGTACTCGTCGTTCGCCGCGGCCTGGCTGTTCCACAAGCTGACCCGCACCCCCTACGTCATCGACTACCGCGACTCCTGGACCCTCGACCAGTTCAGCGAGGAGCCGATGTTCGAGGACGGGCATCCCGCCTGGCGCTGGGAGCGCCGGGTGCTGCGGTCCGCGGCGAACTCGCTGTACGTCAACGACGCCCAGCGCGCGTGGCACGCCGAGCGCTACCCGCGCGCGGCGGACCGTATGATGACCGTCCTGAACGGGTGGGACGCCGACACGCTCCCGCAGAGCGCCGCGCCGCCCCCGGCCGCCCGCGCGACGACGGACGGGCACGCGCCCCGCTTCTCCTTCGTCGGCACGGTCACCGACAAGCAGCCCATCGAGGAGCTGATCGAGGGGTTCTCCCGTGCGCGCGCGCATTCGGACATGCGGGCCGCCACCCTGGACTTCTACGGCTACTTCGGGTTCTTCCAGGGCACCGACGACAAGCTCCGCAAGCGTTTCGCCGCCGCGGCAGAGGCGGCCGCAGCGGCCGTCAGCGCCCAGGAGGTCGGGGGCGGGGCGGCGGTGGCCGAGCAGGCGGAGCTCGCCCACGGCGGGGAGGACGAGCACGTGCTCGCCCCCGGGGTCCACCACCGCGGGCCGGTGTCCAAGACGGCGCTCGCCGACGTCTACCAGGACTCCGACGTGCTGGTCTTCCTCAACGGCGGCGGACGCTACGTCACCTCCGGGAAGATCTTCGAGTACATGGCGGCGGGACGTCCCATCGTGTCGGTCCACACGCCCGGCTCGGCGGCCGAGGAGCTGCTGCGCGGATACCCGCTGTGGTTCAACCCGGGCGGGCTCGCCCCGGCCGACATCGCCGCCTCGATGGTGGCGGCGGCGAAGGCGGCGGCCGGCCTGGACGAGCGGCAGGTGGCGGAGGCCCGCGCCTACGCGGACCGCTTCGAACGGAACGTGACGCTGGAGCCGCTCGTGGGACGGCTCACCGAGCTGGCCGCCCGCAGGCGCGGCGTGGGCGGGTGATCATGTTGGGAGACGGCGACGTGCAACGCGCGCGACCCCCGAAGGTGCTGGTCCTGGCGATGGACCCGAGGCTGACCATGGACCCCGTCCCGAACGTGCCGCCCAAGCGCCAGCACAAGAGGGTCATCGGGCTGGCCGGGTACTTCGCGGAGGAGGGCGCGCGGGTCGACGTGGTGACCGCCGAGCCGGACGGGTGGGCGAACCTGGACGAGCGGGTGCGCCTGCACCGGCTCGACAAGGCGGAGGCCCGGCACCCGCTGCCCTGGCTGGAGCACACGGTCGTGATCAGGGCGCCGCGGATCGCCGTCCGCCCGGTGGCGCGGGCGGGCCCTCTCGGCGCCCGCCTGGACCGCCTCCGGACCCGCGTCTCCCGCGCCGTGCACCGGCGGCTCTTCGTGCCGTTCTACCGGCACGTCCGGCCGCACCTGCTGGCCCGCATCGCGTGGCGGCGCGTCCTGCGCGAGATCGACACCGGCGGGCTCGTCCGCGTCGTCGTGATGGACCGGACGTCGGTGCCGCTCGGCCGCCGGCTGGCCCGCCTGCACCCCGACCTCGTCGTGACGACGCGGCAGGTGCGCAGCCTCGACGCCAAGCCCTGACCGGGCCCGCCGCCTGCTCCGGCTTCAGCCCTTCTCGGTCAGGACGGTCGTCTCCGAGCCGCCGCCGGCGGGCGCCTCGACGTAGATCTCACCGGTCCGCGGGCACTCCCACGTCCCGTCGGAACGCTCGGTGAGCCGGGCACCGGCCCTGCCGACCCAGCCGATCCGGCGGGCGGGGACGCCCGCGACCAGCGCGAAGTCGGGGACGTCGCGGGTCACCACCGCGCCCGCGGCGACCATCGCCCAGCGGCCGACGCGGACCGGCGCGACGCACACGCTGCGGGCGCCGAGCGAGGCGCCCTCGGCGACGTGGACGCCGACCGCCTCCCAGTCGTCACCGCGCTTCAGCCTGCCGTCCGGGTCCACCGAGCGGGGCTCCCGGTCGTTGGTGAGCACGACGGCGGGACCGACGAACACGCCGTCCTCCAGCACGGCGGGCTCGTAGACGAGCGCGTGGTTCTGCAGCTTGACGTTGTCGCCGATCCGCACGCCCGTGCCGACGTAGGCGCCGCGTCCCACGATGCAGCCCGTGCCGAGCCGGGCGCCCTCGCGGATCTGCGCGAGGTCCCACACGGTGGTGCCGTCGCCGAGTTCCGCGCCGGGGTCGACCTGGGCGCTCGGCAGGATGCGGTGACTCATTCGGTGCCTTCCATGCGAAGGTTCAGCGGGTGGATGCGGGTCACGGCCGCGGCTTCGTGCCCCCGCCGGGGAGCAGCCGCCGCCAGGTGCGCCTCGCCAGCGACGCCAGCGGCGCGGTGACGTGCACGGTCGCCGTCCTGCGGTCCATCTTGACGTGCACGCGGCGCGGGGGCACCAGCGACGCGGTCACCGGCCCGAGGACGCCGCCGCCCTCGGCCGGCAGGCGCACCGGGACGGGATCGCCCACGCCGTCGACCGCGAAGCGGGCCCGCCAGCGGCCGGGACGCGCGCCCGCGAGGGAGAGGTCGGCGCGCAGGCGGGACGGGTCGTCCGGCGCGGCCTCCAGCACCGCGCGGATCGTCGTCCCGTCGTCGGCGTGGTGCAGCACGACGCTCATCGCGGGGCCGTCGCCGAGGACGGGCGGCGCGTCGGCCTGCACCCGGACCCGCCGCCCCGGCCCCCAGCCGACCTCGACGTCGCGGAAGTCGGCGGACGTGAGGGCGCCGCCGATCTCCAGCGTGAGGGGCCCGCTGTCGCGCTCCTGCCTCGGGCGCAGCAGGCGGGCACCCGCCAGGGCCGCCCGGGGGAGGGGCAGATCGCGCGGCTTGACCAGCGGCAGCGTCCGCACGTGCCCGCTGAGCGAGACCTCGATCTGGACCGTCCAGCCGCCGTTCCGGAGGGGGGCCGCCCGCGGGCCGAGAGCGGCGGTGAAGGACACCTCGACGCCGTCGTCAACGGGCGCGGCCGGGACGGTCTCGCACTCCACCGGGCGGCGGGCGCCGTCGCCGTCCGTCAGCAGCAGGCGGACGGCCGGGCTCTCCTCGTCCACGTCCTGGACGAGCACCGTGCCGCCGACCATCAGGGCGCCGTCATCCCAGGCCAGCCGTGCCAGGGCCGGCCGGACGACCAGCGGCTTGGGGCTCGCGAAGCACGCGTCGGGAATGCGGACGGCGGGGTCGCGGAAGAACGGGTACTTCACGTAGGCGCGCCCGTCCTCCAGGTGGAGGCGGGGCCGCGTCCCGCTGCGGCGGAACCGCAGGACCTCCACCAGCTCGTCGTCGAGATCGTGCAGGACGCAGTGCGCGATCACCCGGTGGAGGGGGAGGGCCAGCTCCTGCTGGGCGGGGGTGTACCACTCCTCCAGCAGTTCGCGGCAGCCCGCGAGGGTGAGCTTCTGGTCGTCGGGCGAGGAGTCCAGGTAGAGGCGGTCGAGGCGGCCGAAGACCTCCAGCCGCAGGTAGCGCCGGTTCAGCCGGTCCCGGGTCTCGCCCGGCTCGGTGTGGTCGGCGACCTGCCGCATCGCCTGGGCGATGATCGCGTACAGGTCGGCGGGCGGGGCGCCCGCTCCCTGCGTCGCGCTGGAGCCGTCCTCGCGGGCGGCCCAGTAGTAGCAGTCGTAGTCGGCCAGGACGGAGACTCCGCCGGCGTTCAGGTAGGCGCCGGCGGTGAAGAGCTGGTCCTCGTGGGCCACCAGGCCCTCGGTGAAGCGGAGCCCCGCGCCCTCGACCAGGGACCGGCGGAAGAGCTGGAGCGCGGCCATCGACATGCGCCCGAACAGGTCGCAGTCGGGGTCGAGCACGTGGGTGCGCTCGATGGAGCGGGCGAACACCTTGGGCGACTTGCGGCCGCCCGTTCCCACCTGCTTGCCGAGGACGATGTCGGTGCCGTTGCGCTCGGCCATCGCCGTCATGCGCTCCAGCGCCTCCGGGGCCAGGCGGTCGTCGGCGTCCAGGAAGAACACGAACGTCCCGGACGCCAGCTCCAGGCCCCGGTTGCGCGGCGCGCCCGCGCCACCGGAGTTCGGCTGGTGGAGGACCGTCAGCCGGTCGTGGGTGCGGGCGAGTTCGTCCAGCAGTTCGCCGCCGCCGTCGGTCGAGCCGTCGTCGACGGCGATGACCTCGACCTGCTCGGCGGGCAGGGACTGGGCGAAGACCGACTCCAGTGCCCCGCCCACCGTGTCCCGGCACTGGTAGACCGGGATGATAACGCTGACCAGGGGTTGCCTCATGGCCCCTCTACGCTCGGGAGGTGACTGTGAAGGCCACTCTAGGCGTGCTCGGTGGCCGCGGTGACCGCTCGTCGGGGGATTTCGTACATCGTCGACCTGGGGCCGGCCTGCGCGAGCGCGTCGACGGCGGCGGCGAACCGCGTCATGGCGTCCGGCTGCTCGGGGCCCAGCAGGTAGTCGCGGAGCGTGCGCCGCTCCGCGGCCAGCGGGTCCTGGCCGGGCGTCGCCGCGACGGCGAGGATGTCGGTCAGTTCGCCGCAGCCGGGGCTCAGCAGGTAGGCCGCCGACGCGGACGGGAACTCGGTCTTGAAGAGGTTCTCGTCCATGCCGTCGGGGTTGGCGACCACGTACGGCTTCAGGCTCGGGATGTAGTCGGAGATCACGCTGCTGATGTCGGTGATCAGCATGTCCGAGCGGTTGAAGCACTCGTAGAGGGAGGCGTCCGCGCCGGTCACCACCTGGTGGCCGCCCGCGCCGCTCCGGTTCGCCTGCTCGATCATCCGGATGAGCCGGGCGTGCACGGCGGCGGCCTCCGCCAGGCGCCGGCCGGTGTAGGGGTGCGGCCGGTAGATGACGCGCAGCCGCGGCCCCTGCTCCAGCAGCGTCCGGACGATCCGCTCGCCCATGCCGAGCAGGGAGCTGTAGCCGTGCTCGCTGTCCCAGCCCTCCCAGGTGGGCGCGTACAGGACGGTGGGGACGGGCCCGCCGGACGGCTCGGTGGTGATCTCGCCGAGCTGCGGGCGGCCCACCTCGACGATGGCCTCGTCGCGCACCCCGGCGTCGGAGTTGTGGTAGCGGTCGCGGCCCGCCGGGCCGGCCACCCACACCTCGTCGAAGACCTTGCTGACGGGGTTGGAGCTCGGGCCCTTGTCGCTGTCGCCGTGCCCGACGAACACGTGCTTGATGTGCTCCTCGCGGAGCAGGTGGAGGTTCTTGCCGGTGTTGCCCGGGTAGAGCGCGACCTTCACGGTCCCGAGGTCGAAGTTCATCATGTCCTCGGCCCGCGTGATGCACACGACGGGGAGCCGGGTGGGCGCGAGCGCGCCGACGACCTCGGGGGAGCGGACGAGGACCATCGCCTTGCGGTCCAGCCGCTCCAGCGTCTCCAGCCACATGTTGGCCTGGTAGACGGTGGTGGGCGGGCCGGTGAAGTACAGGACGACCTCGGGCTTGTAGTGGTCCACGCGGCGCTGCACGTCGCGGCCCGACCGTTCGGCGTCGAGGAGGGCGCGCATCCGGCGCAGCCGCGGCGCCTGCGCGGCCGCGACGGCGATGGCGGCCGCCGCGGTGCCGAGGAGTCCGGCGACCACCAGGGCCGGGAGGCCGAGCAGGAGCCCGGCGGTTCCGAACAGCAGCGGCAGGAGGTCGGCCTGGCTCTCCAGCAGGAGGGTCAGCCGGGCCTGCCAGGCGGCGCCGGGGACGGGGGAGGACGGCTCGCCCTGCCCGAGGTTGCGGGTGACGAAGGGGAGCCGGTTGACGCGCCGCGAGGCGACCGCGCCGGCGAGGGTCGCGGCCCGGATCCAGTCGACCAGCAGGAGGCCGATGGCCGCCAGGACGACGGTCGGCCTGCCGGCGTCGCCCGACTGGACGAGCAGCAGCACGAGGGCCGCCTGCCGGACCAGCACCCGCGCGCCCGGGTTCATCTGGCCCCAGCGCAGCGGCCTGGCCGCGTCCGGCAGCGTTCGCCCGAGGGCGAACTCGGCCGTGTAGCAGAGCACGGCGGCGCCGAGGAACGCCCAGGGCGACCCGGCCGCGGCGGCCCCGATCAGCAGCCCGAGCGTGACGGGCAGCGCCAGCACCGATGAGTACCGCATGAGAGTTGAGTACCGGGAGACGAGACGCCGCACGGCACACCTCCGTCTTGTCAGCGCCTGAGGAATGGCGCATTTGGGGAGAGGGGAAGGGGGGACCTGCGCCCGCCGGGCCGAGCGGGCGCGTGCGGGGGTGGGGTGTCAGCCGGAACGGCCGCCGAGGAGGGGGTCTTCACGACGCACGTCGATGACCTGCCCGGTGAGGCTGGAGAGCAGGACGTTGAGGGAGGTGCGGGCCACCTGGTCGGCGCTCAGCAGGGTGTGCGGGGGCTCCTGGCCGAACGCCGCGGTCCGCATGGGGGTGCTGGTCCGCTCGGGGTTGATGCAGTTGATCCGCACCTTGTCGCCGGACCACTCGTCGGCCAGCGCCTGGGTGAGGTTCACCGTGGCGGCCTTGGCGGAGGAGTACAGGCTGTAGTCGGCGCGCCCGCGGGTGTAGGAGCTGGAGGTGTAGAGCAGCAGCTGCCCGCCGGTCTTGGCGAGGTAGGGGTACGACGCCCGCGCGATGTGGATCGGCGCGAGGTAGTTGACGCGCAGCGCCTCCTCGATCGCCTCGGGGTCGATGGCGTCGAGCCGGCCGATCCGCAGGATGCCCGCCGTGTTGACGACGAAGTCGACGCGGCCGGTCGCCGAGTAGGCCTGCGCGAGCGCGCCGGCGACGTCGTCGGGCCGCTCGACGTGGGTGCGGGTGGCGCCGCGGCTGTAGCCGAAGACGCGGGCGCCGAACCGCTGGGCCAGCTCCGCGATGGAGGCGCCGATGCCCTGGCTGGCGCCGAACACGACCATCGTCTTGCCGCCGAGGGCCTCGGCGTACTCGTCCTCGGTCAGGTCGGGGGCGTCGGAGGAGGCGAGCTGGAACAGCTTGTCCGCGACGAACATGTCGACCGGCTCGGTGACCTTCATGTTGTGCTCGTCGCCGGGGACGACGTAGATCGGGGTGCCGGGCAGGTAGCGCAGCACCACCGTGCAGTCGTCGGTCGCCTCGAAGTTCTCGTCCCGCCACGCCTTCTCGTAGGCGTCGCGGATGGTGGCGAGCCGGAAGCCCTGCGGGGTCTGACCGCGGCGCAGGTTCGCCCGGCGCGGGACGTCCACGATGACGTCCTGGTCGACCTGGATGATCGTGTCGGCGGACGGGATCGCGACGTCCACCGCCCGGTGCTCGCGCAGCGCGGCCACGCAGTCGCGGATGATGCGCTGCGAGAGCAGCGGGCGCACCGCGTCGTGGAACAGCACGCTGGTCGTCTCGGCCGGGTGGTCGGCGAGGGCGTCGAGGGCGAGCTGCGTGGTGGCGTTCCGGGACGTCCCGCCGGGGAGCACCGCCTTGACCTTGGTGCAGCCGGCCTTCCGCACGCAGTCCGCGGCGTCCTGGATGAACCCGGGGTTCATCAGGACGATGATCTCGTCGACGTCGGGGGCCTCCTCGAACACGCCCAGCGTGTGTTCGAGGATCGTCTTCCCGGCGATCTTGAGGAGCTGCTTGGGAGTGCTGAGACCCATCCGCTGTCCGCTGCCACCCGCAAGGATGACGGCTACGACGCGATGCTCACCCTGCGGCGCCATGACCAATGCGACCGTCCTTATTCTTCATGGCAGCCGGAACGGCGGCCGAAAACCGAACGTGATGCAGTCACCCGTGGGATCTGGGGGTGCGGGCGGCACGGCTTTCGCAGGGCTGGTGATCCGCACAGGGGGGAACTGCCGCCTAACTGTACCCGGTCTGTGGAACTTTGAGGCGAATTCACCAACGTTCCAGATTCCTGTAACCCCTTGCATGCAGGGGCCTGCGGCGCCCCGGACCATGATCGTTGCGCCCCGGGCGTCCGGTCGTCACCGGCCGAAGAGCGGCCTCATGTCGGGCTCGACGGCCCAGCGGGTCACGCGGCGCACCGGGGAGGTGCTCAGCACCGTGACGATGACGAAGCAGGCGAGCACCACCGACAGGACGCCGGGAACCGTGTCGAACCAGGCGAGCTTCTGCCAGCCCTCGAACGTGAACAGCCGCGTCAGGAACCCGTGCAGCAGGTAGCCGTAGATGGTGGCGGCGCCGAGGTCGCTGTACCACGTGCGGCGGGACGGGGTGACCGCGAGGAAGGCCAGGATGAGCACGGTCCCGGTGAGCATCAGCCCGGCGCGCATCACGGTTCCGGTGAGCTCGTCCACGCCGAGGTCGCCGTTGGCGGTGTCCCAGTTCAGCCAGCGCGCGTTCATGTGGTCCCGGGTGAGGTACGCGCCCGCGAGCGCGGCCGCCAGGAGCGCGGCGCCCGTGATCCGCGCCCACGGCCGCCGGACGATCTGGATCACCTCCGGCGACAGCGTCAGCCCGAGGACGTAGAACGGCGCCAGCCCGAGGATCCGGTACAGGTCGAGCGCGCTCCCGATGTCGGACATGTAGCAGAGGAGGGCGACGAGCACGGCCGTCGCCAGCGGGAACCTGAGCCGCCGCCACACCGGGGTGAGCAGCCGCCAGACGAACAGCGCCAGCAGGAACCAGGTCAGGTAGTAGGGGTCCAGCGCGTCGAACTGGAACGCCCGCCCGTCGACGCCCCAGGCGAACAGGCTGTAGGCGCACTGGAAGATCAGGTACGGCGCGATGGTCGAGCCGACCAGCCGCACGGCCTTGTCGTCGGTGAGGGTGAACCGCTTGGACAGGTAGCCGCTGACCATGACGAACAGCGGCATGTGGAACAGGTAGATGAAGTTCCAGAGCGCCGCGGCCAGCGGGACGTCCCGCAGTCCCGACAGCCCGTGCCCGCCGGCGACGAGCAGGATCGCCAGGAACTTGGCGTTGTCCAGGTGCGGGTCGCGTCCTCGGGGAGCCGCGCCGCCCTGCGTCCGCGGCTTGTCCTGCGTGCGCTCGGCGGGGGGTGCCGCCGCCGGGGCGGAGTCGGGGACCGGCGCCTCGGCGGAGTCGGGAACCGCCACGACGGACGCCTCGGGTGTCTGTGTCATGAAAGATCTCTGATCCTGGGAGGGGCTCGTGGAGCATACCTAACGAAACGGTCCAGAACCCTCGGAGTCACAGCGCGCTGCCGCGGCGTCACGGGCGGGCGCCGCGGATTCGGCGGGCGTCCCGCGCGCAAGATCCTCTGAGACGGGTACACGCCCGTTACCGAGGCGGCGGCCGTTACCTGATGCGATGGCCGGGGCAGGGTCCGGGGGACCGGGCCAGTGCGGGAGGACGGGAGAGGCATGGGATACGGGAGGTCCACCCGGCAGGGGGTGGTGATCATCGCCGGCGGCACGGTGCTGGTGGCCGGTGTCGCGCTGCTCGTGCTGCCCGGCCCGGGGCTGCTGCTCGTGCTGGCCGGCCTGCTCATCCTCTCCCGGGAGTTCCCGGCCGTGAACCGCTACGTCGAGCCCGTCCGGGAGCGGGCGATCCAGGCGGCCGAGGAGAGCGTGACGTCGTGGTGGCGCCTCACGGGCTCCGTGCTCACCGGGCTCGCGCTGATCGGCGCGGGTGTGGCCTGGGGGCTCGTGGAGGAGCTTCCGCTCAGCGGATGGAGCACGGGCTCGGGGCTCATCCTGTCCGGCTTCATCCTCTTCGGGCTCCTCTACTGGAGCTGGCGGCGGGTCAGGGCCCGCCGCGCCGGCACCCTCCCCGAGTGACGGGCCGGGCGGACGGCTCGACGCGGCCGGGCCCGGCCAGGGCGAAATGTTCTGCCAGGTTGATCCGCCGGCCGGGTATCACCGTGTCATGGGTATGGGCATCCTTCTTCGTGTACTCGTGGCCGCGGGACTCGCGGCCGACGCCGTCGTGCACTGGCGCTTCGCGCCCGACATGGCCCCCGGGCCCAACACTCCGAGCGATGTCATCCCGGGAGACGACCTGTTCCGTGGCCAGGCCATCGCGGCGGCCGTCGCGGCGCTGCTGGTGCTCTTCTGGGCCCGGAGGTGGACGTACGCGATCGCGCTCGTCGTCGCGGCGAGCGCGGCCGGGGCCGTGCTGCTGTACTACTTCGTCGACTTCGGGCAGCTCGGTCCGATCCCCCGGATGTACGACCCGCAGTGGTACGCCGACAAGACGATCAGCTTCGCCGGGGAGGCCGTCGCCGCGCTCGCCGCGCTGATCGGATTCTTCACCGTCGGCAGGAAGGAGAAGGCGGAGTCCTACTCCTCCGCCGTGCGGTGACGCCTCCGGACGCTGCGTCCGTGCGATGAGGGCGCAGTGTCCGCAGGCCAGGCGGAGAGCGAGTCGCGCCGGGCCCTTGACCCGTCAAATGAACGCTCGTTTAATTCCGGTATGGGGCGTATTGCGGGCGTCACTCGTGCGGAGACGCGGGAACGGCTGCTGAGCGCCGCGGCCGACGAGTTCGCGCGGCGCGGCTACGACGGGACGCGCGTCGCCGACATCGCGCGGGCCGCCGGCGTCAGCAACGGCGCCCTGTACGCGCACTTCGACTCCAAGGCCGAGCTGCTGGTGGCCGCGCTCCGCGCGCACGGGCGGCGGCTGCTGGCCGACCTGTTCGACGCCGACCCCGACCGCCCGGTCGTCGAGCTGCTGCTCGCCACCGGGCGATGGCTGCCGAAGCGCCGCGACGCCCGCGCCCACCTCGTCGTGGAGGCCCTCGTCGCGGCCCGCCGGGACGAGGAGGTCGCCCGTCCCATGCGCGACTACGTCGGCGAGCGCGGCGACTGGCTCGCCGGGCTCATGCGCATCGCCCAGACGGGCGAGGAGATGGACCCGGCGCTGTCGCCGAACGCGCTCGCCCACCTCTGCCTGCTGCTCGGGATGGGGAGCGCGCTCATCCCGCCGGACATGCACGCCGTCGGGGACGAGGAGTGGGCCGCGCTGCTCGCGCGGATCGTGGCCGCGCTCGCGCCGCCCCGCCCCGCCGCCGCCCTACACGGGAGGAACACAGTGAAGGTGCAGATCGATACGAAACGCTGCCAGGGGCACGGCCGGTGCTACGACCTGGCCCCCGGCCTGTTCGGCGAGGACGACGAGGGCTACGGCACGGTCCTCGGGGACGGCGCCGTCCCCGAGGGCGGGGAGCACGAGGCCCGCCTGGCGGGCGCGAACTGTCCCGAGCGAGCGATCGACGTTCTCGGGGAGGCGTGAGATGACCGCGGACGACCGCTTCGGCAAGAGCTTCAAGGAGGAGCGGGAGAGCCGCCCGCTCGGCACGCGCAACGAGGTCGTCACGGGCCCGGTCTCCGACTGGGCGACCGACTTCTCCCACCTGGAACCGGAATGGGCCAGCGACCCGTATCCGATCCAGGACGACCTGCGGCGGCGCTGCCCGGTCGCGCGGACCGAGCGGTTCGGCGGCGGCTGGCTGCCGACCCGCTACGAGGACGTCGCGGCGATCGCCTACGACACCGAGCGCTTCACCTCCCGCTCGGTCGTCATGAGCAACTTCCGGCCGCCGCGGGAGGTGGCGCCGGTCGGCGTCACGCCGCCGATCTCCTCCGACCCGCCGTTCCACCACGACGCGCGCAAGCTGCTGCTCCCGGCGTTCACGAAGTCCGCGGTGGCGCGGCTGGAGCCCGCGACCAGGGCGTACTGCCACGAGCTCATCGACTCCTTCGAGGGCCGCGACGTCGTGGACGCCGCCCACGAGTACGCGCAGCACATCCCGATCCGGGTCATCGCCGACATGCTCGGCTTCCCGTCCGAGGACGGGCCCCGGTTCCGCGAGTTCGTCGAGACCACCCTCGAAGGGGTCAACCTCCCGCCGGACGAGCGCATCGCGCGCATGGACAAGCTGTTCGACTACCTGCTGGAGCAGATCCGCGACCACGTCGCCGACCCGCGCGACGACCTCACCACCTACCTCGTCGAAGCCGAGCTGTACGGGCGCAAGCTCGAACGGTCCCACGTTTCGGGGACGATGGCACTGCTGCTCATCGCGGGGATCGACACCACCTGGAGCGCGATCGGCGCCTCGCTGTGGCACCTGGCGAAGACGCCCGCGGACCGCGAGCGCCTCGTCGCGGACCCGTCGCTGGTGCCGACCGCGATGGAGGAGTTCCTGCGCGCCTTCGCGCCCGTCACGATGGCGAGGCTGGTGCGGGAGGACATGACCTGGCGCGGCGTCGAGATGAAGGCCGACGACTGGATCCTGCTGTCGTTCCCCGCAGCCAACCGCGACCCGGAGCAGTTCGACCGGGCGGACGAGATCGCCATCGACCGCGAGGTGAACCGGCACGCCGCCTTCGGCCTCGGCATCCACCGCTGCGTCGGCTCGCACCTGGCCCGCATGGAACTGCGCGTGGCCCTCGAGGTCTGGCTGGAACGCGTCCCGTCCTTCAGCCTGGCCGACCCGGCGGCGGTCACCTGGGCCGCCGGCCAGGTCCGCGGCCCCCGCACCCTCCCCGTCCGCATCAGGTAAGGCGTTCGGCCAGCCGGGGGAGCAGGCGGAGGGCGTTCGCCCGGTCGACGGCGTGGTGGGCGCGGTCGTCCAGCACCGGGTCGCGGTCGAGGTCCCGGGTGTTGAGCGCGACCTCGCGGGCGGAGTTGGCGGGCCAGTCGGTGCCGAACAGGACGCGGTCGGCGCCGGCCGCGGCGATCAGGGACGGTGTGGCGTACGGGGACGCCGGCAGAGCCGTGTCGTAGTGGAACCGGCGGAGCGCCGGGCGCATCCTCGCCGGGAGCGGACCGCCGTCCTCCCGGGCCGAGCGCTCGGCGCGGCCCGCCATGTACGGAAGGAACCCGCCGCCGTGGGACAGGATGACCGACACCCCCGGGTACCGGTCGAGGGTCCCGGCGGCGATCAGGTTGAGCGCGGTGCGGGTGGTGTCGAGCAGGTAGTCGGCGAGCCAGTCCCCGACGCCCGGCGCCTCGGCCAGGCCCTTGGGGGCGACCGGGTGGGTGAACACGACCGCGCGGCGCCGGTCGAGCTCGGCCCACAGCGGGTCGAACATCGGTTCCCCGAGGTAGTGCCCGCCGGCGGAGGTGTTGAGGAGCACTCCGTCCGCGCCCAGGTCGTCGAGGGCGTGGGCGAGCTGCCGCACGGCCAGGTCCGGGTGGAGCATCGCCACGTTGGCGAAGAAGCCGAACCTCGTGGGGTGCTCGCGCGCCAGTTCGGCCAGCGACTCGTTGCACACCTGGACGCCTGAGGCGGCGACCTTCCGGTCCAGGAACACCTCGGCGGGCACCGGCGCGGAGGCCACCCCGGCGGCGATGCCGTTGGTGTCCATCGTCCGCAGGGTGTCCGGCAGCGTCCACCGGGCCCAGGACGGCCCGCCGGTCGGCGGGAGGAGGCCCTGCTCGACCGCCCACCGCCGCATCCGGGGCGGGACGGCGTGGTGGTGGGTGTCGATCCTGCCGCGCGACCGCCCGGGGGTGGCGGCGGCCGCCTCGCCTGCCGGAACGGCGGCCGCGGCCATCGCCAGGCCGGTCACCTGCAGGGCGCGTCGGCGGGTCGTCTCGGGCATGGGCGTCTCCCTCACTCGTTCGATGCGCCGCCCACCATGCTTTCTCTCATGAGAAAGTCTCATCCGAGACTATATCAGAAGCCCCTAAACTGGTCCCATGCTCGACGACCTGCTCGAACGCCTCCTGTCCGAGGACGGCGACCCCGCCGTCCGGCATGTGGGGCTCGGCATGCTCCTGGCCTCCGCGCACAACCGGAGCCGGGCGAGCATGAACGACGAACTGCGACCCCTCGGCATCGACGTGCGCGGGTTCGGCATGCTGCTCGCCCTGGAGATGTACGGGCCGTCCAGCCAGCGGCGCCTCATCGACCTCACCGGCATCGACAAGTCCACGATGGTGCGCATCGTCGACGAGCTGGAGGGCGGCGGCCTGGTCCGGCGCGAGCGCGCCCCGCAGGACCGCAGGGCCCACGCGATCAGCCTGACCCCGGACGGGACGCGGGCGCTGGAGGGCGGGCGGCGCGCCGGCGGCGACGTGGGCGAGCGGCTCTTCGGCTGTCTCGACGGCGACGAGCGGGACCAGCTCGTCGCGTTGCTCCGCCGCATCGCCGGGCGCGCGGGCTGAGCGGGCGCCCGCGCCGGGACGCGTCGCCTGGTCAGGACGGCATCACGGGACGACGTGTGTCGCGTGAGAGACCGGCGGCGCTGGATAGGAGAGAGGTTGCGCCGTCGAGGAGCGCCCAGCGCCGTACAGGAGAGTGAGCATGATCCCTTTGTCGGGCCGGACTTCATGAGCACTGCGGACGAGGTCGTCGTCCACGAGACGCCGCCGTCCCGCGTCCTGATCGGGCCGGGTGCGAGCGAGCTCGTCGCGGACGAGGTCGTGCGGATCGGGGCGGGGAGGGTGCTGCTGGTCGCGGCGCCGTCCGCCGCCGGGCCCGCCGACCGGATCGCCGGGGCGCTCGGGGCCCGGCTCGCGGCGCGTTTCGACCGTCCGGCCCCGCACACCCCGGTCGCCGTGACGGTGCGCGCCATGGAGGCGGCCGCGGGCGCGGACTGCGTGGTCGCGGTCGGCGGCGGCTCCGCGATCGGCTTGGCCAAGGCGGTGTCGGCACGCACGGGCATGCCGCAGGTCGCGGTGCCGACCACCTATGCGGGCTCGGAGATGACGCCCGTGCTGGGAGAGACCGAGGACGGCGTGAAGACCACGCGCCGCGCCCCGACGCTGGCGCCCGGCACGGTCGTCTACGACCCCCGCCTCACCCTGGGCATGCCGTCCGGCCTGACCCGGACCAGCGCGATGAACGCGCTCGCCCATGCCGTCGAGGCCCTGTGGGCGCCGGACGCCACGATGGTCACGGACGCGTTGGCGATCGAGGCCGCGGGCGGCATCCTGGGCGCGCTGCCCGAGGTGCTGGACGACCTGACCGGACCGGAGGGACGCGCACGTCTCCAGTCGGCCGCGTGGCTGGCCGGGATCTGCCTGGCGCAGACCCGGATGGGGCTGCACCACCAGCTCGCCCACGTCCTCGGCGGCGCGTTCGGCCTCCCGCACGCCGAGCTGCACACGATGCTGCTGGCCCACGTCATGGCGTTCAACCTGCCGTCGGCGCCCGCCGCCTCGGCCCGGCTGGCCCGGGTGGCCGGGCCGGACCCGGTCGCGGTCGTCGCCGCGCTGGCACGGGCGCACCGGGGCCCGACCCGCCTGTCCGCCCTGGGCGTCCCCCGCGAACGGCTCCCCGAGATGGCCGGGCGGGTGGCCGCCGACCCTTATCCCAACCCCCGGGCGCCGGACGCCGGCGCGGTGGCGGAACTGCTCGACGCGATGTGGTGAGCGGCCGGTAGCGAATATTTCTCACAATGTTCGAATGAGGGCACCGTCCTCTCGCGGTCAAGGGGGCGGTCAATGACATCCTCTATTCTCGATGTATGGCGACTCCCGGTCCGGAGCCCGAATCGAAATCGGTTCGGGTGCTGATTGTCAGTGACAATCCGGTCTCCCGGATCGGATTCGCGTCGTTGCTGGACTCGGTGCCGCGCGTGGTCGTCGCGGGCGGCGCGCCCGCTGACCGCGCCCCGGCCGCCGTCCGCGACCACGCGCCCGACGTGGTGCTGCTGGACGCCTCGCCGCCGCACCCGGGCGCCGTCGGCGGGCTGGTCCGGGCCGCGGCCGCCGTCCGGATCGTCGTGGTCACCGCGACGCAGGACCCGCACGTCCTCGTGCAGGTGCTCGCCGCCGGGGCGCACGGCTGCCTCACCTACGGCCACTTCGAGCCGGCGGACCTCGCGGACGTGCTGGTCGCGGCGGGGCGCGGGGAGTCGTCGCTCTCCCCGCCGGTGGTGACCGCGCTCGTCCGCTGGCTGCACGACGGGCCGCGCCGCCGGGTCCCGGCCTGGCCGGGCCACGGGCTGACGGCCCGGGAGGCCGAGATCCTGGACCTGATCGCGGCCGGGCTGACCAACCGGCAGATCGCACGCCGCCTGGTCATCGCCGAGAAGACCGTGAAGAACCACGCGCACCAGATCTACCGCCGGCTGGGCGCGACCGGCCGCGAGCACGCCATCGCCCGCTGGCGGGAATTGCGCCCGGTGTCCGCCGGCGGCGGGGCGGACATCCCCTAAGGCCGATCACGGGCCGCGGTAAAGCGATTTCCGCAGGCCCCGCGGAGTCCTAGGACCGGTCCCGGTCCAAGATGGGCCCGGCCCCGCCTTTACTCGCCCGATGCGGTACCGCATGCTCTGGTCGTCCGGTTCGAAAGAACTCAATTGCCTTTCTATTCGGGATGTGAACGGTGTTGAAATTCAGTCGCCGTCGTCGCGTGCTCCGGGAGGCCCCGTGAGCGTCGTCCGCCGCCCCGCCCTCAGCGTCCTCGCCGGGGTGCTGACGGCGGCCGCCCTGACCCTCGGCCCGCAGCCCCCGGCCACCGCCGCGGGTCCCCGCGTCGACCTGCGGGTCCTCGTCGTCACCGACGGAGGCGCCTCGGTGTCGGCCGTCGCGGACCAGTTGAGGGCCGAGGGCGTCCCCCACACGACCGTCGACCTGCGCGACTCCGGCCGGCCGGTGATCGACGAGGCGTTCCTGTCCGACACCGTCGACGGGGCGCCGCGCGCCAGGTACCAGGCGGTCGTGCTGCCCAACGCGGCGCCGTTCGCCGACGCCGCCGAGATGACCGTGCTCGCCGACTACGAGAAGCGGTTCGGGATCCGCCAGCTCGACTCGTACGTGTACCCGTCCTCCACGGTCGGGATGAACACCCCGGGCTACGCCGGCACTCTGGACGGGACCACGGCCGAGGTCACCGACGCCGGGCGCGGCGACGCGTTCCGGTACCTGCGCGGGCCCGTGCGGTTCGACGACAACGCCGCCGACGTCGGCGAGAGCTACGGTTTCCTCGCGACACCGCTGCCGGACGACCCCGTGGCCGGGGCGTCGTTCCAGACGTTCCTCACCGGGACCGTCCAGGGCAGGACGGGCACGCTCGGCGGCGTCTACGACCACGACGGGCGCAGCGAGCTGGTGCTGACCTTCAGCGCGAACAGCGACCAGTGGCAGTTCCGGACGATCGGCCACGGCATCGTCACCTGGTTGACCAAGGGCGTCCACCTCGGCTACAGCCGCAATTACTTCGGCGTGCACGTCGACGACGTGTTCCTGCCCGACTCGCGGTGGAGCGTCGAGGACGACTGCACTCCCCAGGAGGACTGCCAGGGTCCGACGCTCACCGAAGAGATCCGCATGAAGCCCGAGGACGTCGCGTTCGCCGACCAGTGGCAGACGCGGCGCGGGTTCGCGCTCGACCTGGCGTTCAACGGCGGCGGCAGCGACGACGAGATACGCGAGAAGGGCGGCGACCCGCTCGCCGACGCCTTCGTCGCCGCCCGCGGCAGGTTCCGCTGGGTGAACCACACCTTCGGCCACGCCTTCCTCGGCTGCCGGCAGGATCTGCGGATCCGGCCGTGGACGTGCGTGAAGGACCCGGTGACCGGCGAGACCCTCTACGTCGGCGCCGACGACATCAGGAAGGAGGTCACCGAGAACATCGACTGGGCGACCGCCCACGGCATCGCCCTCGACACCGACGAACTCGTGACCGGCGAGCACTCGGGCCTGCGGATCCTGCCGCAGCAGCCCGACGACAACCCGAACCTGGCGCCCGCGCTGGCCGGGGCCGGCGTCAGGTGGACGGCGGGCGACGCCTCCCGCGAGGGCGGGCAGCGGGAACTCGGGAGCGTGCGGACCGTCCCGCGGCACCCGCTCAGCGTCTTCTTCAACGTCGCGACCGAGGCCGAGGAGGTCGACGAGTACAACTGGATCTACACGCGCCGGGCCGACGGCGGCAGCGGCCTGTGCGAGGACCGTCCCGACACGACGACGTGCATCACGCCGCTCGACCCCGCCACCGGGTTCACCTCCCACATCGTCCCGACCGACACGCGGATCACGCTGTCGCACATCCTCGGCAACGACCCGCGCCCGCACTACGCGCACCAGTCGAACCTCACAGAGGGCCGCATCCTGTACACGCTGCTCGACCGGGTCCTCGCCGACTACCGCGCGGTGTTCGCCGAGAACACCCCGGTGACGAACGTCCCGATGTCGGCGGCGGGCGCCGAGCTGCGCCGGCAGGACGCGTGGCGCGCCGCGCTCAAGGGCGGCGCCGACGTCACCGCCCACCTGCAGGACGGCAGGGTCACGGTCAGGGCGCCCGCCGGCCTCGACGTGCCGGTCACCATGCCGGAGGGCACCCGGGAGGGCGGGGCGCCGTTCGGCCAGTCCTACGCCGGCGAGCGCTCGGACCACCGGGCCGGGGACGTCACCCTCACCCCGCCCGGAGCCTGACGTTGGAGATCACCCTGGTGACGGAGGGAACGTATCCGCACAACTACGGTGGTGTGAGCGTCTGGTGCGACCAGCTCGTCCAGGGCATGCCGGAGCACGCGTTCCACGTCCGGGCGCTCACGACCACCGGGTCGGAACCGGTGGTCTGGGACCTTCCCGGCCATGTGACCGCCGAATCCGTGCCGATGTGGGGGCCGTCCGCGGGGCGGCCCCCGTCCCGCGGCGGGGCCCGCCGGTTCGAGCGGCTCTTCCGCTCCCTCCTTGAGGCGATCTTGGCCCCGTCCCGGGGCGGTGACGTGTTCCCCCATGTCCTGCGCGGGCTGTTCGAGTTCGGGCGGACGAGCGACCTCGGTGCGGCGATGCGCACGGAGGGGCCCGTCCGCTGGCTCATGGACGCCTGGACGGCCCGCGCCGACGCGTTCGACCGGATCGGCGTCCGGCCCACCGTCCACGACGCGCTCACGGCGGTCGACCTGCTGGAGCACCTGCTGCGCCCGCTGACCGTCCCCCCGCCGCGCGCCGACGTCACGCACGCGGTGTCCAACGGCATCCCCGTGCTGCCCGGCCTCGCCGCCAAATGGACCCACGGGACCCCGCTGTGCCTCACCGAGCACGGCATCTACCTGCGGGAACGCTATATCGGGATGCGGCGGTCGCCGTTCGCGTGGCCGGTCAAGGCGGTGGTGCTCGGCTTCATGCGCCTGCTGTGCGCCACCGGCTACCGCACGGCCGACCTGCTCACGCCCGCCAACCTCTACAACCAGCGGTGGGAGGTGAGGTGCGGCGCCGACCCCGCGACCATGGAGACGGTCTACAACGGCGTGGACCCGGCGAACTTCCCGGCGGCCGGCGCCGAACCCGCCGACCCCACCCTCAGCTGGGCGGGGCGCGTCGATCCGATCAAGGATCTGGAGACGCTGATCCGGGCGTTCGCGCTGGTGCGGGAGGAGCTGCCGGAGGCGCGGCTGCGGATGTTCGGCGGAACCCCGTCCGGCGGGGAGCGGTACCGGGCGCGCTGCGAGGAGCTCGTCGCCGACCTCGGCATCGCCGGGCAGGCCACGTTCGAGGGGCGGGTCGAGGACATCCGCGACGCCTACGCGGCGGGCACGGTGGTCGTCCTGTCGAGCATCTCCGAGGGCTTCCCCTACACGCTGATCGAGGCGATGACCTGCGGTCGCGCGACCGTCGCGACCGACGTCGGCGGGGTGCGCGAGGCGGTCGCCGACACCGGGCTGGTCGTCCCGCCGCGCGCGCCGCGCCAGATGGCGGACGCGTGCCTGCGGCTACTCGGGGACGAGATGGCGCGGCGGCGGCTCGGCCGGGCCGCGCGGGAGCGGGCGCTCGAACTGTTCACCGTGGACCGGGCGATCGACGCGTTCCGCGAGATCTACGCGGGGCTCCGCGCGCCCGGCGGCTCGACCCGTCCGGCGGCCGAGGCGAGGCTCGCGTGAGCGCCTCGGTGGAGGGCCTGCGCGAGCGCATGGCCGGGCTGTGCGCGGGCGCCGTCGACGCGCTGGAGGTCACGGCCGGGCTGGAGTCGGAGGGCATCAACGACGAGGCGGCCAGAGCCTACGGCCATCCGGACGTGTTCGCGCTCGCCGAGGACCTGTACGCCCGGACGCCGCGCCGCCCGCCGCCGGCCGAGAAGACCGAGGCGCCGTGGCGGCCCGAGCCTCTGCGGCACCTGCTGCGCGGGGTGCTGTTCGGCCTCCCCGGGCTCTGCTACGTCTCCGGCGCGCAGGTGCTCGACGGGACGGGCGCCGGCGTCGTCCTGGTGTTCTCGCTGCTGCTGTCCTGGGCGTTCAGCCAGGGGACGGCCTACCTCGGGTACATCCGGCTGGGGCGCATGGACCGGGCCGCGGCGTCCGGCGTCCTGCGGTACGGGCTCGCGAGCGGGACGCTGGTCGTGGTCCCGGCCACGGTGGGCACGGGCGCCCTCGCGGGAGCGGGCGCGATGGCCACGGCGCTGTCCGCCGGACTGTCGGCCTACCTGCTGTCGGCCACGGTCGTGCAGGTCGACGGCGCCGAGGTGTGGCTTCTTCCGGCGCTGCTCCCCGGCGTCGCCGCGGGGACGCTCCACCTCGCCGGGCACGGGCCGCCCGCGGCGGTCTGGGGCGCCTGGGCGGTGTCGCTGGCGGCCACGGCGGTGCTCGCGCTCCTCCGCACCCGCGGCGCCGGACGTCCGAAGGTCACGCGCGCGGACCTCAGGGCGGCGCTGCCGTTCGCCCTCTTCGGGGTGCTGACCGGCGGGCTGCTGACGTACACGCTGCTGTGCGCGCTGGCGGGCCGTCCCGTCCCGTCGGGGACCACGACGGTGGCGGTGCTGTCGCTCTCGCTGTCGATGGGCTGCGCCGAATGGGTCCTGTACGCCTACCGCCGGCGCGTCCACGACCTCCTGCGCTCGCACACCGGCATGGCCGCGTTCACGCGCGCCGCCCGTACCGCCCTGGTCTGCGCCCTCGTCCAGTACCTGGCGGCGCTGCTGGCGATCACCGCCGTCGCCGCGGTCATCGCCCGCCTGCCCGCCACGGCCGTCACGGCGCGGACGCTCGGCGGGTTCGCCGCGCTCGGCTGCGCCTTCTTCCTGGCGCTCGTCCTCCAGGCCTGCGGCCGCATCGGCGCCGCCCTCACCGGATACGCCTGCGCCCTGGCCGCCGAGGTCGCGGCGGCCCCGGCCCTGCCGGACGCGGCCCCCGCCACGGTCCAGCTCGCCGCGTCGTGCGGGCTGCTCGTCCTCCTCACGATCCACGCGGGCCGCGTCCTGGCCCGCGCGACCTCCCATCGATGAAGGGCAGACAACCGATGCAGAACACGGTCGCCGTGACGGGAGCCGACGGGTTCATCGGCTCCCACCTGGTCGAAGCGCTCGTGGACCGCGGGCATCGCGTCCGGGCCATGGTGCAGTACAACTCGTTCGCGTCCCGGGGGTGGCTGGACGACGTCGCGCCCGACGTGATGGAGCAGGTGGAGGCGGTGCCGGGCGACGTCCGGGACCCGGCGTCGGTGCGCGGCCTGGTCCGCGGCGCGCAGACCGTCTACCACCTGGCCGCGCTGATCGCGATCCCGTACTCCTACCGGGCGCCCCGCTCGTACGTCGACACCAACGTCACCGGGACCCTGAACGTCCTGGAGGCCGTGCGCGACGAGGAGACGCCGCGGCTCGTGCACACCTCCACCAGCGAGACCTACGGGACGGCGCGGCGCGTGCCCATCGACGAGTCGCACCCCCTCCAGGCGCAGTCCCCGTACGCGGCCACGAAGATCGCGGCGGACCGGCTGGTGGAGAGCTACCACGCCTCGTTCGGCCTGCCGGCCGTGACGCTGCGCCCGTTCAACACCTTCGGGCCCCGGCAGTCGGCGCGCGCGTTCATCCCCACCGTCGCCGGCCAGATCGCCGCCGGATCCGGCACCGTCGAGGTCGGGGCGCTCGAACCGACCCGCGACTTCACGTTCGTCCGCGACACCGCCGAGGCGTTCGTCGCGCTCGGCACGGCGCCCGCCGGCGACGTCGTCGGCGGCACGTTCAACTCCGGCACCGGCGTGGAGATCTCCATGGGGCGGCTCGCCCGGGCCATCGCCGACCTGATGGGCGCCGACCCCGAGTTCCGGTGCGCCGCCGACCGCGAGCGCCCCGCGGCGTCGGAGGTCATGCGGCTCGTCTGCGACGCGGGCCGGCTGCGCCGCGTCACCGGCTGGCGGCACCGGCACACCCTCGAAGAGGGCCTCAAGCAGACCGTCGAGTGGTTCCTCGACCCCGCCAACCTGGCGCGCTACCGACCGTCCACCTACACCATCTAGTGAGGCACCGTCATCATGCACGCCGTCATCCTCGCGGGCGGCAAGGGAGTGCGGCTGCGCCCGTACACGACGACCCTTCCGAAGCCGCTCGTCCCCATAGGCGACGAGTACTCCATCCTGGAGATCCTGTTGCACCAGCTGTCCCGGCAGGGGTTCGCCACCGTGACGCTGGCCATCGGGCACCTCGGGCACCTCATCCGGTCCTACGTCGGTGACGGGAGCCGGTGGGGGCTGCGCATCGACTACGCCTCCGAGGAGGCGCCGCTCGGCACCATCGGACCGCTGCTGACCATGCGGGACCGGCTTCCCGACGAGTTCCTCGTGACCAACGGCGACGTCCTCACCGACCTCGACTTCGCCGGGCTGCTGGACGAGCACCGGGCGTCCCGGCCCCCGCTGACCGTCGCCACCTACGCGCGGAAGGTCGACATCGACTTCGGCGTCCTCACCGCCGTCGACGGACGGGTCGTCGAGTTCGCCGAGAAGCCCACGCTCGACTACCAGGTCAGCATGGGCGTGTACGGGGTGTCCGCCGCCGCGCTCGCCGAGTACGAAGCGGGGTTCCCGCTCGGCTTCGACGAGCTCGTCCTCGACCTGCTGGCGGCCGGGCGCCATCCGCGCGAGTACCGGTTCGAGGGGTACTGGCTCGACATCGGCCGGCCCGCCGACTACGACCGGGCCAACGCCGAGTTCCCCGCGCTGCGGCCGCAACTGCTGGAGGGCCGCGTCCCGGCCACCCGGCGGTCATGAGCCGGATCCTGCTGGTCGGCGCAACGGGGTTCGTCGGCCGGCACGTCCGGGCGCGGGCGGCCGCCGCCGGAATCGACGTCGTCGCGGCCGGACGGTCCCTGGGGCTCGGCGGCCTGCCGCTGGACCTGACCGCCGGCCCCGGCGCCGTGGCGGCGGCCGTCCGACGCGCCGCACCGGACGCGGTCGTCAACTGCGCGGGGGTCACGCACGGTTCCCCCGCGGAACTCGTCCGGGGCAACGTCGTGGCCGTCGCGAACCTCCTCGCGGGGGTTGCGGCGGTGCCGCGACCCGTCCGGCTCGTGCACCTCGGCTCGGCCGCGGAGTACGGGCACGTCGAGCGGGGCACGCCCGTCTCGGAGCTCGCGCCGCCGCGCCCGCTCGGCCCGTACGGGGTCACGAAGCTGGCCGGGACGGAACTCGTCCGCGCCGCCACCGGGCTCGACGCCGTCGTCCTGCGGGTGTTCAACCCCGTCGGACCCGGCGCGCCCGGCACCACGCTGGCCGGGCGGCTCGCCACCGAGCTGCGCCGCACGGCGGGCACCGGCGAGGACGTGCGGGTGGGACCGCTCGACGCGAGCCGCGACCTCGTGGACGTGCGCGACGTCGCCGACGCGGTGGTCGCCGCCGTTCGCGCCCCCGGTGAGCTGCCCGCCGTGCTGAACGTCGGCAGCGGGCGGGCCACGCCGCTGCGCGACCTCGCGGCGCAGCTGCTGCGCGTCACCGGCGCGCGGAGCCGGGTGCTGGAGGCCGCCGCCGGCTCGGACCGCTCGGCGGGCGTGGCCTGGCAGCGCGCCGACATCAGCGCCGCCGGCCAGGCCCTCGGCTGGACCCCCGTCACCGACCTGACGACGTCACTACGGGACCTCTGGGCAGCGCAACCATGAGTGGGGTGGAGCCTGCCGCGTCGGTGGCCGTGCCGGCGTACTTCCCTCCGGGCGCCGTCTACTGGACGGACCTCGCCGACCCTCGTCTCGGCGCCGTCGTGCTCAACGTCGACAGCGGCGCGGGCACGGTCCGGGACAGCGGGTTCGCGGACGTCGCGCACCGCACGTCCGCCGCCGGGGTGCGGCTCGCCGGGTACGTGGACACCGCGTACGGGCGCCGTCCGCCCGCCGAGATCGAGGAGGAGGTGCGGCGGTACCGCCTGTGGTACGGCGTCCGGGCGGTGTTCCTCGACCAGGTGTCCGCCGTCCCCGAGCACGTGCTGCGGTACCGGCGCATCGTCGCGGGGGTCCGGGCGCGGGGTGCGGAACACGTCGTCCTCAACCACGGCGCGTACCCCGACGAGGCGTACGCGCAGCTCGCCGACCTGCTCGTCACCTTTGAGGGGCCCTGGTCGGCGTACCGGCACGTCCGCGCGCCCGCATGGGCGACGCGGCTGCCGCCCGAACGGTTCTGCCATCTGGTCTACGCGGCGCCGCGGTCGGTTCTCCCGCGCGCGCTCGCACGCGCCAGGCGCTGCAACGCGGGCGTCGTGTACATCACCGACGGGAACGGAGCGAACCCGTGGAACGGCCTGCCCGAGTACTTCTCCAGGGAGCTCTCTCTGGTCTACGCGGGGGACTGATGCCGGCCGTGTCGTTCCGCTGCCGCCGCAGGGCCGTTGCCCTACGCTCACACCCCATGCGTGGACCACTGGTGCGAATCACGTCCGTCCTGGTCGCCGGGACGTCCCTGCTCGCCGCTCCCGCCATGCACCCCGCGGCCACGGCCGCCGCCAAAGGAGACTCCGCCAAGGGAGACTCCGCCGAGGGAGATCTGGGCACGGACCTCGACGCCATCCTCGCCGACGGCCGTCTCAAGGGCGCTACCGTGGGCGCCGTGGTGCGCGATGCCCGGACGGGCGCCGTCCGCTACTCGCGCGGCGCGACGGCGCCGGTGATGCCCGCCTCGAACATGAAGCTCTACACCTCGGGTGCGGCACTGTCGCTGCTGGGGCCGGGGTACCGGTTCCGCACCGGCGTGTACGCCCGGGCCGTGTCCGGATCGTCCGTCAAGGGCGACCTCTACCTCAAGGGCACCGGCGACCCGACGACGCGGGCGGCCGACTACGACCGGCTCGCCGCCCGGGTGGCGGCGCGCGGCATCCGGCGCGTCGAGGGCGACCTCGTCGCGGACGACACCTGGTTCGACGCCGTTCGCACGCCCTCGCACTGGGACCCGACGGACCTGCAGTACTACTACGCCGCGCAGACGTCCGCGCTGACCGTCGCGCCGAACGACGACTTCGACGCGGGCTCGGTCGAGGTGTCGGTGAAGCCGGGCGGCGCCGAGGGCGCACCGGTCGCGGTCGGTCTCGCCCCGGCCACCGGCACCGTCAAGATCGACAACAGGGCGGTCACGGGACGTCCTGGGACGCCGTCCACGCTGGCGGTGAACCGCGCCAACGGCACCGACACCATCGTGGTCAGCGGTTCCCACCCGGCGGGCGCGGCGCCCTACACGACCCTGCGCACGGTCGAGAACCCGAGCCTGTACGCGGCGGACGTCTTCCGGAGCGCGCTCAGGGCGCACGGCGTCCAGGTGAAGGGCGCCACCGAGCGCGGCAGGACCCCGAAGCGCGTGGCCGCGCTCGCCGCCCGCTCCTCGATGCCGCTGTCGCGGCTGATGGTGCCGTTCCTCAAGCTCAGCAACAACATGGTCGCCGAGACCCTGGTCAAGGCGATCGGCCGGGAGAAGACCGGCAAGGGGAGCTGGACTGCGGGGCTGCCCGTGGTCGAGCGGTACGCCCGCGGCCAGGGCGTCCCCGCCGCACGACTGGAGATGGCCGACGGATCCGGGCTGTCGCGCAAGAACCGCACGACCGCGCAGGACATCGGCACGCTCCTGAGGAAGGCGCAGGACGCGCCGTGGTTCGGCACCTGGTACCGGGCGCTGCCGGTCGCCGGTGACCCCGACCGCCTCGACGGCGGCACCCTGCGATCGCGAATGGTGGACACCCCGGCCGCGGGCAACGTGCACGCCAAGACCGGGACGCTGACCGGCGCCTCCGCCCTGTCGGGCTACGTCACCGACCCGTCCGGGCGGCGGCTCGTCTTCTCGGTCGTGCTGAACGGCTACCAGGGCGCGGCGCCCAAGGACATCGAGGACAGGGTCGCGATCCGGCTGGCCGGGGGAGACCCCTCCGCGGTCCGGACGTTCCGCGTCTCCGGGAACGCCCCGCAGGTGGAGTGCTCCTGGATCGGCCGCTGCTGAACGGCGGCCGGTGTTGACCGACGGCGGGGCGCGTCCCGCCGGCGGCGGAACGCGCCCCGCCGGCGCGGATCACCCCTGGTTCTTGGGGATGTAGAGGCGGACGTCGTCGACGAACGCCTCGCCCTCGTAGTAGTTCAGGTGCGGGTCGCCGATGATGAAGGAGTCGGGGTAGGCCGAGCCCTTCGGCCAGTTGTGCTCGGTCGTGTACGTCCCGGCCGGGCCCTTGTGGACGAGCCTGCGGTCGAACCGGCCGTCGTACTCGCCGGGCGTCTGGTTGTAGTGCCAGATCGGGCGCCCGTTCTCCACGAAGTCGTGGTGGACGCGCAGCGTGGTCTGCCCGGTGTGCAGGAACGGGCCGCTCATCTCCAGCGTGTACCCGGTGCGGTCGCGCTCGATGGCGAACCGGTAGGCGGCCTTCGGCATCAGTTCCGGCCGCAGCTCGGCGCTGGTCAGGTGCCCCTCGAACCGGCCGCCCGGCCCGTACCGCCGGTCCATGGACGCCTCCCCGCACGCGGTCTTGGCGTAGTACTCGTTGCTGATGTTGTTGTTGGCGGTCTCGCGGAACAGGTCGCCGCGCGGGAACAGTGCGTTGATCCCGTTGAAGGTGCCGTCGAACGTCCGGTACATCGTGCGGGTCTTCGGGTTGCAGGTCGCGGCGTTCTTCCAGCGGGCGTCGTCGCTGTAGTAGCCGTCCATGATGACCTTGCGCCGGAAGTGGATGCCGGGGTTGCCGTGCGGCGCCGGGTTCGCGTGGTCGAGGATCGTCAGGTAGTAGAACCCGTTCTCCCTCGTCACGTCGGGGTATTGGCACCGGGACTTGCCGGGCAGCGCGCCCTGGAACGTCCACGGGTACCGGGTCTTGCACGGTTCCCTGGTGTAGCCGTTGTGCCTGCCGTTGTAGTCGAACGTGCCGCCCCGCTTGCCGCCGAACTGGATGCCGCGCAGGGTCATCTCCACCCGGTAGTACCGGGGCAGTGGGCGGGTCGGCCGGATCAGGACCCCCGCGTCCCATTTCGGCTCGGAGATCCGCGCGACGTTGTGCCCGCCCGGCAGCGTCACGGCCGACAGCCCGGGGCGGGAGTCGGGCCGCCCGTCGCGGTCCTTGTCGACGGCGGCGACCTCCGCCGTCAGCCACCCCTCGCGCCCGAAGGCGACGCGCTTGCGGAACACGTTGAGGGTCTTCATCTGCCGCTCGAACAGCGGCCCGCTGATCTTCTTCCAGGCCGCCCCGTCGTCGTCGAACGCGTCGACCGCCCACGGGCTGCGCGGCCCCTGCGGGTCCAGCCGCCACGGCGACCCGTCGACGCGCAGCGGCCGGTCGAACTCCTCATGCGCGACCAGCCTCCACCGGCCGTCTCCGGAAGCTCCGGCTCCGGAGGCCCCGACCGACCACCCCGCGGACACGACCGCGGCGGCGGCCGTCCCGACGGCCACCCCCGCCACTTTCCAGCTCGTCCTCAAGACGCACACCCCTCCCGCGGAGCGCGCGGCCGCGCTCCGCCCCCGAACGTCGCAACGCACCGGCATTATATGAACACGGAGGGTGATGAAGGTGGAAGGCCGGGCCCTGACGTCGTCAGCGCTGGGAAAGGTACCTCTCGGCGGTGCCGCGCAGGCGCGCGTGGACGCCGTCGTATGCGGAGACGCCCGGCAGGGCGGTCTTGGGCATCTTCGCGAGCATCGTGTAGTTGGTGTCGACGACGTTGCCCGCCGGGGCGAGCGCCGCCTGGCTGACCAGCTGGTAGGCGTCCAGCTCGTCCAGGCCGAGCAGCGAGGACGTCCAGCCGACCAGGTCGTGCTGGCTGATCCGGAACGCGTCCTCCAGCGGGCGGGCCGAGCCGGTCGACATCAGGTGGAGGTCGTCCTCCAGACGCGGCCAGGCGGGAGCCGCGCCCTTGATCAGGTCCACGACCACGACGGTGCTCATCGCCGCCTCCACGGCGGTCCCGCAGACCTCGCCCTCGCCCTGGCGGCAGTGGCCGTCGCCGATCGAGACCAGGCCGCCCGGCACGTTGACCGGGAAGTACGCGGTGGTGCCCGCGCGCATCTCCGGGGTGTCCATGTTGCCGCCGTGCGCGCCGGGGGTGATGCTCATGATCACCTCGTTGGCGGCCGGGGCCACGCCCACGGTGCCGTGCATGGGGTCGAGCGGCAGCTCGATCTCCAGGTCGCTCGCGCGGGCCCGGAAGCGGCAGATCCCGCGCGCGGCGTCCACGTCGTACATCCACACCCGTTCCGGCAGGGCCGGGTGCAGCATCGCCGTCGTGTGCGTCGCGGTCAGCGCCCCGAAGTGCGGGAAGGTGGACGAGACCGCCCAGTCGCGGGCGGGGCGGATGTCCACGAAGTGCACCGCGACGGCGTCGCCCGGCTCGGCGCCCGCGACGGCGATGGGGCCGGTGACGGGGTTGAGGTAGGGGAAGGTGCACACCCGGCTCGGCAGATCGTCCACCCCTTGGACGGCGCCGCCGAAGCAGTCCTCGGTCGTCAGTTCCACGACGGTGCCGGGCGCGACGGTGAGCGCCGCCTCCCGGCCGCCGAACGCGAAACCGGGCTCGGTGTCCCTCAGCGGGACCACGTCGAACGTCACTTCTCGTCCTCCTCCTCTGCGATGCCGGCCAGGGCCGGACGGCGGTGGGTGACCAGCAGCCCGACCAGCAGCACCAGCCCGATGCCGAGCCACAGGAAGCCCAGCTCCTGCGCGGCGACCTTCGCGTTGACCACCACGTAGCCGAGGATGCCGAAGCCGATCGCCGGCGCGACCAGGTGGCGCCACCAGTCCCGGCTGCCCGACCGGACGACGTAGTGGACGACGACCGAGACGTGCAGCACCAGGAAGGCCGTCATGGCGCCGAAGTTGACGAGCGAGCTGAGCAGCGTGATGCCGTCCTCGCGCTGCTCCATGTAGAGGCCGAGGCCCAGCGAGACGGCCGCGACCAGCAGGGTCGCGTTGACCGGGACCTGCCGCCGGGGATGCACCCTGGCGAGGAACCTCGGCAGCTGCCGGTCCCGCGCCATGGCGTACAGCAGCCGGGACGTCGCCGCCTGCGCGACCAGGGAGTTGGCGAAGCCCCAGGCGATCGCGGTGGCCAGCGCGGTCAGCTTGGCCAGCCACGCCCCGCCCGCGACCCGCGCGGCGTCGTAGAACGCGGTCCCGTCCGGGTCGCCCTCGCCGACCAGCCTGTCGGGGTCGGTCACCAGCAGCGAGGCCACCCACGTCTGGACGATGAACAGCACACCGACCAGCAGCAGCGAGGCCACCATGGACCGTCCGATGGCGCGGGCCGACTCGCGGTTCTCCTCCGCCAGCGTCGAGATGCCGTCGAAGCCGAGGAAGCTCAGCACCGCGATCGACACGGCGCCGAACACCAGCCCCCAGGAGAACGTCGCGCCGTTGTAGATCGGGCTGAGGCCGCCCCCGCCGTGGCCCTTGCCCTGGGCGAGCGCCACCAGGCCCACCACCAGGAAGACCGCCAGGATGGCCAGCTCGGCGACCAGCATGATCCGGTTGATCCGGGCGGTCATCTCGATGCCGAAGAAGTTGACGACGGTGTTGAGCACGACGAACGCGATGAGCCAGAGCCACACCGGGACGTCCGGCACCAGCGAGTTCATCGCCACGCCGGCGATCAGGTAGAGCAGGGCCGGCACCAGCACGTAGTCGAGCAGGATCATCCAGCCGGACAGGAACCCGACCGGCGCCGCGATGCCCCGCCCGGCGTAGGTGTAGACCGACCCGGCCATCGGGAAGGCCCGCGACATCTGCGCGTACGAGCCGGCGGTGAACAGCATGGCCAGCATCCCGATGGCGTAGGCGAGCGCGACCATGCCGCCCGAGCCCTCGAAGACGCTGCCGAAGATGCCGAACGGGGCGATCGGCACCATGAAGATCAGTCCGTAGACCACCAGGTCCCGGAACGTGAGGGAGCGCCGCAGCTCCTGGGCGTACCCGTAGCGCTCGATGCCCTCCGGCGGCGTTGGGTCGACGGCCATGCTTCCTCCTCAGCCGAGGACGCGGGTCGTTCCCGCTCCGCGAACCCTAGAGGCAATCTTTTCAAATGAAAAGGTTTGATGCGCACAGATCTCAGAGGCGGGTGACGACGGTGAGGTCCAGGCCGTCCGCCCTGGCCAGGTAGCCCTCCGGGCGCGGCGGGCCGAGCGGCGCGGCCGACCAGGCGCTCCGCGCGACGGGGTCGGCGCCCGCCAGCAGCCGCGCCGAGGCCGGCCGCCCGTGCCGCGCGGTCAGCATGCCCGCGGCGGCCAGCGCCGCCAGCAGGTGGACGCCGTCGTAGCAGCCCTCCGCGTAGGCGTCGAGGACGGGGGCGACCTCGCCGAACACCGTCCGGTACCGCTCGGCCAGCGCGAGCTGCCGCTCGTCCCCCTGCCCGGCGAACGACCGCATCGCCGAGTACAGCTCACCGGTGTCGTCTCCGCCGGCGGCCAGCAGGACGTTCTCCTCCAGCGCCCCCGACAGCCGGACCACCCCGGCGGACAGCCGCGAGGCGGCGAACACCCGGTTGAACACGGCGAGGTCCCGGCCGACCAGGCTGAGCAGGATCGCCTCCGCGCGCGTCCGCGCCAGCGCGTGCACGACCTCCTCGAAGCGGGCCTCCGGGTCGTCCCCGGCCGCCCACGGGAAGGGGACGAGCCGGTCCAGCACCACCTCGCCGCCCGCCGACCGGACGAGCCGCGCCGCCGTCCGGTGCACCGCCCGCGGCCAGATGTAGTCGCTGCCCACCAGCGCCCACCGCCGCAGCCTCAGCCGCGTGCTCAGCCAGCGCAGCGCGGAGCCGAGCTGCCGCTCCGGCGAGTCGCCGAGCAGCACCACGCCCTGCCGCCGCGGCCCGCCCTCGTGCGGCGGCGTGAACACGTACGGCACCTGCCCGGCGAGCGCCGCCTCCAGGCCCCGGTGCACGTCGCTCGTGTGGAACCCGACGAACGCCTGGACGAGCCCGGCGTCGGCGAGGAACCGGGCCTCGCCCGCCACCGCGCCCGGCGACCGCCCGGCGTCCACCGGCACCAGCTCGACGGCCCGTCCCGCCGCCCCGCCGGAGGCGTTGACCTCGGTCGCGGCCAGGCACGCGGCGCTCAGCCCGGACGGCCCGGTCAGGCCGAGCGGTCCCGACAGGGGCAGCAGCAGCCCGAGCCGCAGCACCGCGGGGTCAGGCCCGGTGACCAGCAACCCCGTGCCGTCCCGCACCACCGCGCGCATGACCGCCGAACCCTTCATGACCAGGCCAAGTATGCTCTCCCCACGGGCGGCTGGCGAGGGAGGCACCGGGTGGTCGAGCGGCACGGCGCGGCGGCGCGCACGGCGGAGACCGAACTCGTCGACCTGCTCACCCGAACGCAGCGGGCCCTGGCCCGCGACCTCGGCGCCCGCCTGGACGAGGAGGGCGCGACGGTCGAGCAGTGGCGGGTGCTGCGCGCCCTCGCCGAGGCCGACGACGTCTCGATGGGCGAGCTGGCGCTCATCGTCGAGATCCCGCACCCCACCCTGACCCGGCTCGTGGACGCCCTGGTCGACTCCGCCTGCCTCTACCGGTCCCACTCCAGCCGGGACCGCCGCCGGGTGTCGGTGCACGTCTCCGACCTGGGCCGCGCCAAGCTGGAGCGGCTGGAGGCGCTGGCCCGCGCGCACGAGCAGGCCCTCGCCGAGCGGCACGGCGACACGATCCAGAACCTGTCAGCCCTCCTGTCCGACCTCTGGAAGGGCATCCGCTGACCCCCGGCCCGGCGCGTTCGCCGGTGTGCGTTCTGTCGGGAGGCGGCCATAGGGTCGGCGCATGTCGCGGCGGCGTTTCGATCAGGCCATGCAGTTCATGCGGACGAGGGAGCCGCGGGTCCGTGAGGACGCCTTCGACTTCCTGCGCGAGCACGCCGACGCCTACGTCGGCGAGCTGATCGCGGAGTTCGCGGCGGAGCGGGACGACCCCGGCCTGCGCTGCTGGCTGCTCGAACTGATCGCCGAGGCCCGGTCGCCGGAGGCACTGGAGGTGTTCCGCGGCCAGCTGGAGAGCCCCGACGCGTCGCTGCGGTTCTGGGCGGTCCGCGGCCTGGAGATGCTCGACACCCGCGAGGCCGACGAGGCCCTCGACCGGGCGCAGGCCAACGGCTGGATCTCCTAGCCGCACCTGGCCATGATCTTGGTGACGCCCGAGACGGCCGCGCCCCCGCACCGCTGACGGCGCGGGGGCCGGCCGGTCCCCGGCGGCGCGGGGTCACCCCCGGCGGGCCTCGATGGCCTCGATGATCCGCGGGCGCATCTCCGCGGCGCGGATGACGGCGTCGACGGAGCCGACCTCGACCGCGCGCCGGATGTCGTGCACGCGGTCGAACTCCGCTGCCACCTCGCCGAGCTTCTCCGTGCGGACCGTCGCGCGCAGCTCGTCCAGCTCCGCCGTCAGCGCGGCGCGGCCGGGGCCCGAGGACGCCGCGACGCGGGCCTCCAGGTCCCGCACCCGCGGGTCGGCGGCGGTCCGGGCGTTGACGTCGGCGGCGAACACCGCCGCGGCGGCCGGGGCGCCGCCGAGCACCGACGCGAACGAGCCCTCCAGCGCGAGCACGGTCATGTTCGGGTTCAGCGTCTTGGAGAACACCACGAACGCGCCGCCGTGGTACCGGGAGATCACGCAGAACACGATGGGGCCGCGGAAGTTGACGATCGCGCGGCCGATCTCGGCCCCGTACTCCAGCTGGAGCTGGCGCATCGACTCCGGCGAGCCGTCGAAGCCCGACAGGTTCGCCAGCACCACCAGCGGCCGGTTGCCGCTGGCCGCGTTGATCGCCCGCGCGGCCTTCTTGGACGACTTCGGGAACAGCGTGCCCGCGGTGTAGGCGTCCGGGCCGTCGGTGGGCGGGAAGCCGCGCCGCGGCACCGACTGCGACTCGATGCCGAGCAGGCACACCGGCATGCCGCCGAGGTGCACGTCCTGCACCACCGCGGTCTCGGCGTCGGCCATGCCCGCCCAGCGCTCCAGCACCGGGTGGTCCTGGTCGGACAGCGCCCGCATCACGGTCCGGATGTCGAACGGCTTCTTGCGGTCCGGGTTCGCCGCGGCGGAGAAGATCTCGCCGACCGTGGTGAACTCGCTGCCCTCCAGGACGTGCGGGAAGGCGGAGACGTCGCGGTCGACGGGGTCGGTCGTGCCGGCGCCGCGCGGCCCCGGCTCCCCGGGCGCGACGTAGGTGTGGTCGTAGTGCGACATCAGGACGTCCCGCGCGGCGATGAGGTTCGGCGCCCAGTACTGCGCCTGCCCGTTCGGACCCATCACCCGGTCGTAGCCGCCGATGCCGAAGTTGTCCTCGGCCGAGACGCCGCCGGAGAAGTCGAGCGCCTGCTTGCCGGTGAGCACCATCGCCGAGTCCGGCGTCATGATCAGGACGCCCTTGGTGTGCATGAGCATCGTCGCCTCGGCGTTCCAGTACGGCTGAGCGCCGACGTTGATGCCCGCGACGACGACGTTGATCTCGCCGCCGTCCTGGGTGAACTCGACGATCCGCTTGAGCGCCGCGGCCACCCAGTCCATGTTCTCCGTGCCCGAGTCCATGGAGACCCGGGCGCCCGAGGACAGCGCGTACCACTCCAGCGGCACCCGCATCCGCTCGGCCAGGTCCAGCGCGGCGATCACGCGGCGGCACTCGGGCTCCGACAGCGCGCCGAGCGACTTGGTCGGGTCGCCGAGCAGCACGACCCGGGTGACGCCCTGCGGGTGCCGCCGGGTCCGCTTGGTGACGACGCCCGCGACGATCGCCGCGCTGTTGCGCCCCTTCGGCCGGTCCACCGGCACCAGGGCGTGGTCGTCGTCGAGGTCGTGCTCGACGAAGTCGCCGAGCAGGTCCGTCAGCTCGTAGGGGTACACGGTGTTGCGGCTGCTCGCCCGCAGCACCTTCTGCCGGTAGCCGTCCAGCGGCTCGACCGGCGCGTCCGACGGCGCGCCGACGGTCAGCCGGGTACCGCCCGTGGCGTCGAAGGAGACCCGGACGGCGACCTTGACCGGCTCGCCCGTCCGCGGGTCGCGCTGCCGTGCGATGAGCAGGACCTCCTCCAGCCCGGCACCCGCCGCCGTCGGCAGCATGCGGCCCGCGAGCCGCTGCAGCTCGGCGCGGGTGAGGTCGCTCGTCGGCCAGACGTAGATCACGATGCGGTTGGTCGGGAAGCGCTTCTTGGACGGCCGCCGCGCCTGCGCCCGGCGGATCGAGTCCAGGCAGGTGGCGAGGGTGTACTCGGCCGTCGGCAGCGAGCGCAGCCTGCCGTCGCCGTCGCGCAGCGCGGTGAGGTCGCGCACCTGCGCGAACGCGACGAGCCGGTCGTCGGACGGGTTGTCGCGCGCCACGCACTGGAAGAGGTAGACCTCCTCGTCCGAGGACGGCAGCCGGGTGAGGTCGAACTTGTGCAGCCGCTCCATCTGCATCCGCTGCGCGATGAACGGGTGCAGGCCGCGGATCAGCCGCTCCTCGGCCATGCCCCCTGTGGGGGGACGACCCCCCACACCCCCCGGATCGCTCCGCTCATCCATCCCGCCGCCCTCCGCCGGGCGGAACGTGAAGTGGTGGTGCATCACCGCGCCGCTGCTGCCCGCGACGGTGGCGGTGAGCCTGCGGACCTGCGGCGGCAGCGGGTGCGCGTTGACGGCCTCCTGCAGCGCGGCGGCCATCGCGTCGAAGTCCTCCGGCTGCCGCTCCCAGGACAGGTAGATGTCGGCGTCGACGGCCTCGTCGCCGGCCGCCAGCTCGGCGAGCCCGCGCAGCGCGCCGCCGAGCGCGTCGAAGCTCACCGCGGAGGAGACCAGGCGCGAGCCCGCGTGCTCGGCGACCACGAACGCGCAGCCGCCGGCCTCCCGGGTGCGGACGCCGGTGAGGTCCTTGTTCCCGTAGTACCGCCGGGTGAGCACCTCCAGCATCACGGCGTTGTTGCGGTTGCCGCGGACGAGCCGCTGGCCGAGCAGCCGCACCAGCGGCTCGGTGCTGCGCACCATCTCGGCGATGAGCTCGTCGCGCTCCGGCGCGTCCGGGTGCGCGTCCAGGTGCCGCAGGTTGCGGCGGACGCGGGCGTAGACGGCGGCGCGGTTGCGGCGCAGCAGCGGCTGGGCGAACCAGGCGAACACCACGCCGCACGCCAGGTCGTAGACCACGGGGAACCGGACCTGGGTCGCGGCCACCAGCCGCTCCAGCGCGAGCCCGGCGGACTCGCGCTGCGCCTCGTCCGGCGGCGGCTCGCCCAGCCACTCGCGCAGCAGCGTCGCGACGACCGAGGCGTCGGCGGACGCCCGCTGCTGGGCCAGGAAGATCCGGAACACCGCCGCCTCGAGCTCGGGGGAGCGCTCCAGGTCGGTGACGCCGTAGTGGCCGAGCGCCTTGGCGAGCTTGGCCTGGAACGCCTGGGGCAGCCCGGCCCGCTCGACGTCGAGGCTCTGCAGGTAGGTGTGGAAGTACTCGCGGGCGCTGTGCACGTGGCCGCCGTCGGTGCCGTCGCCGCCCGCCGGCCGGTTGCGGCTCAGCTCGGCGAGGTCGGCGAACACGTCGATGAGCCCGAGCTCCTCGGCCATCGGCCGGTGCCCGTCCGCGGCGGCGGCCCGGCGCGCGGCGAGGTAGTCGTCCAGGGTCCGGCGCTCGTCGTGCGGGTCGACGTCGAAGCCGAGCAGGAGGCTGCGCAGGTCCTCCTGGCCGCGCGCGGCGCGCCTGCGGGCCGGGACGGCCCCGGGCGCGGCGGGCAGGTCCAGCTCGACCGTCCCGGCCGCCGCGACGTCCGCGACCTCCGCCTCGTCGGCGAGCGGCTCCAGCCGCAGCAGCGGCGCACCCGTCTCCACCTGGCTGCCGACGGTGACGACGCACTCCTTCAGCCGCGCCCTGAACGGCGCCCGCAGCACCGTCTCCATCTTCATGCTCTCCAGGACCAGCACCGGCGCGCCCGCCTCGACCTCGGCGCCGACCTCCAGGGGCGTGGCGACGACCAGCGCGGGCGCCGGCGAGCGGACGACGCCGCCCTCGTCGCGGCTGACCCGGTGCGCCACGCCGTCCACCTCGACGAAGTGGACCGGCCCGTGGGTGCCGGTGAGCAGGCGGTACCGGGCGCCGTTGACGGTGATCTGGCCGAGGTGCCGGTCGAAGCGTTCGAGTTCGACGTCGGCGGTGCGGACCTCGCCGCCCGCCTCGACGGCGACGCGGAACCGGTCCGCGCCGACCCGGGCCACCCGCACCCGGTAGCCGGCGCCGCGCAGCTTGAGGTCCAGCGGCCGGCCGCTCTCGTGCCGCGCCTGCGGGCGCCCGCCGGACGCCGTCGACAGCAGGCGCCGCCGCTCGGCGCCCTCCGCCTCCTCGTAGGCCTCGATGGCGGCGGCCGCGAGCGCGACGGCGGAGTGCCGGTGGGTGACGAGGTCGCCCTCGGCGCGGACGCGGTCGATCCAGCCGGTGTCGGCGCTCGCGTCGATCACCTCGGGCCGGTCGAGCAGGTCGAGCACGAAGCTCTTGTTCGTCGCGCCGCCCTCGATGATCACCGTGGTCTGGGTCATCGCGCGGCGCAGCCGGCCGAGCGCCTCGTCCCGGTCGCGGCCGTAGGCGATGATCTTGGCGATCATCGAGTCGAAGTCGGCGGGGATCGTGTCGCCCTCGCTGACGCCGGTGTCCACCCGGATGCCCGGCCCGGCGGGCAGGTCCAGCCGGGCGATGCGGCCCGGCGAGGGGGCGAAGTCGCGGTCGGGGTCCTCGGCGTTCAGCCGCGCCTCGATCGCGTGCCCGCGCTCCGCCGGCGGCGCGCCTTCGAGCCGTCCGCCGGAGGCCACGTGCAGCTGCGCCTTGACCAGGTCGATCCCGGTGGTGGACTCGGTGATCGGGTGCTCGACCTGGAGGCGGGTGTTGACCTCCAGGAACGCGAACATGCGGTCGCCGGGGTGGTAGAGGAACTCGACGGTCGCCGCGCCGCGGTACCCGACCGCGACGGCGAGCCGCTCGGCCGACGCCCTGAGCTCGGCGGTCTGCTCGGCGTCGAGCACCGGCGACGCCGACTCCTCGATGATCTTCTGGTTGCGGCGCTGCACCGAGCAGTCGCGCACGCCGAGCGCCCACGCGCTCTCCCCGTCCGCGATGACCTGGACCTCGACGTGCCGGGCGCCGGTGACCAGGCGCTCCAGGAACACGACGCCGCTGCCGAACGCCCGCGCCGCCTCCTGGCTGGTGCGCTCGTAGGCGTCGGCCAGCTCGGCCTCGCTGGTGATCACGCGGATGCCGCGCCCGCCGCCGCCCGCGGTCGCCTTGAGCATCAGCGGGTAGCCGATCCGCGCCGCCGCCGCGACCGCCTCGTCCAGGGTCTCGACCGCGCCGCGGCTCCACGGCGCCACCGGGACGCCGACCTCCTCGGCGATCAGCTTCGCGCCGATCTTGTCGCCGAGCCGGCGCATGGCCTCCGCGCTCGGCCCGACGAAGGTCACCCCGATCCGGTCGCACAGCTCCGCGAACGCCGGGTCCTCCGCGACGAAGCCCCAGCCGACCCACGCGGCGTCGGCGCCGGTCTCCACCAGCGCGCGCTCCAGGACCTCCAGGTCCAGGTACGGCCGGGCGGACGCGGGCCCGAGGTCGTAGGCCAGGTCCGCTTCGCGGACGAAGGTGGCCGTCCGGTCGACATCGGTGTACAGGGCGACGGTCTCGATCCGCGTCCCGCTCTCCGCGGCGATGTCCCGTACGGCGTGGATGAGCCGCATCGCGGCCTCACCCCGGTTCACGATGGCGACACGACTGAACACCCGACCGAGCCCTCCTGTAGACGATGTGCGCCGTTGGACGACGTGAGCTGCCAGACGATGTGCGGCTCCCGGGGCACGGCGCACCCGGACACATTCACCTTTCCGCCCAGAGGGCGGCGGCGCCATGCCGCCGACAACGCACGCTGCGCCGCTGTAGTTGTAGGAAACCTGCAAAACCCGTCCCCCGCCTTGTGCGGGGAGCGGGCGGCGCGCGGACGTCGCCCTTCCAGGCGAAGGGATCAGGATACGGAAACCGGCTCCGGCTCCCGGCCGGGTTCGGAACCGGCCGGACGGCTGCCGAAGCCGGACAGGACCGATTCCAGCAGCGGCAGCGCGCGGCCCGCCCGCTTCGCGCGGATGACCAGGTCCCAGGCGGGCTCGAACTTCTTCCAGCCGCCGGCGTAGGCGACGTGCCGGGCCTTGCCGCGCAGCGTCGGCTTGGTCGCGGCGCCGCGCAGGATCGAACCCCAGCGGTAGAAGTCGCGGTAGGCGCGCCAGTAGCCGTCCTCAAGCTGCCGGGCGGTCATCTTGGCGGGCTTGAAGACGACCGTGCGGGTGTCGTACCGGTCCCAGTCCGAGTGCAGGAGGCGGTCGGCCTTGGCCATGCGGCCGTAGAGGCGCGTGCCGGGATAGGGGGTCAGGATGTGGAAGGTGGCCGTCTCGATCCCCTGGCCGACGGCCCACTCGACGGTGCGGTCGAACACCGACGGGTCGTCCTCGTCCATCCCGAACACGAAGCTGCCGTTGACCATCACGCCGTTGTCGCGCAGCCGGCGGACCACCGCGCCGTAGTCGCGGTCGATGTTCTGCCATTTGCGCTGCTCGGTGAGGTTCCCGGCGTTGACGGTCTCGAAGCCGACGAACAGGCTCCGCAGCCCGGACTCGACGGCCTTCTCCAGGAGCCCGGGGTTCAGCACCGCCTTCACCGTCCCGGCCGCCTGCCAGAGCCGTCCCATCCCGCGCATCCCGTCGAACAGCGCGGACGCGAACCGGGCGTTGCCGAACAGGTGGTCGTCCAGGAAGTACAGGTGCCGCCCCGGCAGCCGGTCGATCTCGGCGAGCGCCGCGTCGACGGTCTGGGTGTAGAACGACTTGCCGCCCTCGAAGAACGCCTCCTTGTAGCAGAAGTCGCACACGTGCGGGCAGCCGCGCGAGACCACGATCGAGTTCGGGACGAGGTAGCGCTCGCGGGCGATGAGGTCGCGGCGGATCGGCGGCAGCGCGGCGAGCGTCCGCTCGGACGAGTCGTAGCGGGCCGCCGGGCGCCCGGCGCGCAGGTCGGCGAGGAAGCGGGGCCAGGTGTCCTCGCCGGGCCCGCAGAAGATCGTGTCGGCGTGCCGGGCCGCCTCGTCCGGGAGCGAGGTGACGTGCAGACCGCCCAGGCAGACGTGGACGCCCCGGGCGCGGTACAGGTCGGCCAGCTCGTAGGCCCGCCGCGCGGAGGTGATGTAGACCTGGATCACCACGAGGTCGGGCTCGTCGGAGGTGTCGACCTTCTGCACGTGCTCGTCGGTCACCGTCACCTCGTCGTCCGGGTCGAGGTACCCGGCGAGCGTGGCCAGCCCGAGCGGCGGGAACAGCGAGTACTTGATCGGACGGAAGAACGGCGAGGTCGCCTCGGTCAGGGCCGGGAGGATCATCTTCACGCGCATGTCTCATTGGACGCCGCGCCGCCGCGCCGGTGGCGTCCGTCGTGTGCGGATCGTGTGGAGATCCCGTGCCGTCCGGGCGCGTCGGCTCTCGTTCGCGGGCCGGAGCGCGGGAAGGGGACGGAGCCCCGGGGCCAGGGCGAGGGTGACGGCCACCGAGGCGGCGGCCATGATCGCCATGGCGGCGGTGGGCGACGTCGCCTGGGCCACCCCGCCCGCCAGCGCCGCGCCGACGCCCTGCATCGTGAGCATCCCGGACGCGTGCAGACCCAGCGCGTGCCCGTGCAGGGAGACCGGGGTCAGCGCCATGAGGCGCTCCTGCAACAGCAGCGTCGCCGCATAGCCCACGGAGGCCAGGAGGACGGCGGCCGCGCCGAGGGGGAGCGGCGGGTCCACGGCGAACAGCAGGTAGGGGGCCGCCAGCAGGAGCCGCAGGGGCGGGCCGAGGCGCTCGCGCAGGCGCGGCGGGACGAACCGGCCCGTCACGGTGTCGCCGACCAGCATGCCGACGGCCCCCACGGCGAGCAGCAGCCCCGCGTGATGCGGGGAATAGGCGACGAAGAGGGCCTCGCAGCCGACGATCAGGCCGTTCGGCACCCACATCGCCAGGTAGACGCAACGGCGCGGGGCCGAGGAGAGCAGCCGCACGTTGGTGCGCCAGGTCTCCGCCGGGCTCGGGCGCCCGGCGGCCCGGGGCGGGCGGCGGCTCAGGCCGGTGACCGCCACCACCGCGGTGAGCAGGTAGAGCGCGGCGCCGGCGAGCAGGGTGCCCCGCGGCGAGAGCGCGACGACGAGGACGCCGCCGACGGCGAAGCCGCAGATCTGCGTCGTCCCCACCGCCATGTTCAGGACGGAGCGCCCGAGGAGGTAGCCCTCCTCGGGCAGGATCTCGCTCAGCAGGCCGTAGCGGACGCCGCTACCGAGCGAGGCGACCAGGCCGAGGCCCAGCACGATGGCGAACAGCGCCGCCAGCGGAAGGCCGGGAACCGCCAGGACGGCCGTCCCAGCGCCGAAGAGCAGCGCCATGCAGGCGAGCGCGGTCCTCGGCGGCAGGCGGTCGGCGGCCGACAGCAGCGTCAGCGCGCCGGCCATCTGGGCGAACGAGCCGCCGAACATGCTCAGCGCCGACAGCAGCGGCGAGCGGGTCGCGTCGTACACCAGCGTGCCGAGCGCCAGGCCGCTGACCGTCTGGGCGGACCCCTGGACCGTGAACGACGCGAAGAGCGGCGTGTACTCCGGGGCGCGGAAGAGATCCCGATAGGTGCGCATGATCGACAGACTCGGGGCCGCCGCCGCGCGGCCGGTAATGTTTCGCAGGGAGGCGAAACATGGGTGTGTGGCTGGTCAACGCGGACACGCTCGCGAGCGGGCGGTTCGTGATCTCGGCCCTCGCGGAGACCACCGCCTGCGTGAAGCTCCTGGAGAAGAACGCCGCCGCGCACCCGGGCGAGCGGGCCTGGCTCGACGACCACCTGCCCGCCTACCGGCGCATGCTGCGGCGCGACCCGGTCACCGCCGCGCTGCTGGACGCCGCCCTCGGCACCAGGACCAGGTGGATCGCCGACTTCCTGACGCCGCCGCACCCGGGCGTGGGCTCGCCGCCGTTCCACGAGGAACTCGCCGTCGTCCGCCGGACCCCGCCCGAACGGGCGCACGCCGACCTGGAGGTCTCGTTCGGCGGCCCGCTGCCCGCCGAGCTGCGCCGCCCCGACGCGCCCGAGCGGATCGCCGGCCTGCTGGAGTGGGTGTGGACGCACACCGTCGAGCCGGACTGGGAGCGCCGCCGCCGCGTCATCGAGGCCGACGCCGTCGCGCGCGCCGGGCAGCTGAGCCAGGGCGGCTGGGCCGCCGCGCTCGACGACATGCGCCCCGGGATGCGCTGGCTCGGCGACGGCCGCCTCCAGATCAACGTCCACGACTACCCGCCGCACGACATCTCCGGCGCCCGGCTGCTGTTCGTCCCGGTCACGCCGCGCGGAGGCTGGGTGGCCTGGGAGGAGCCGGACCCCGACCGGTACGCGATCGTCTACCCCTGCTCGGCCCCGCTGGCGGGCGCGGGCGAGGCCGCCGTCCCCGAGGCGCTCGAACGCCTCCTCGGCCCGGGCCGCGCCCGGGTCCTCGTCCTGCTCGCCACGCCGCTGAGCACCACGCAGCTCGTGGCGCTGACCGGCCAGGGCCTCGGCTCGGTCGGCCGCCACCTCCGGGTCCTCTTCGACGCCCGCCTGATCGACCGCCGCCGCGCCGGACGCTCCGTCCTCTACTACCGGACGGCCACCGGCGAAGCACTCGCGGACGCCACCCGCCCCCCGAACACCCCTGCCGCGACGCACTCGCCCACCTGACGCCGCCTCCCGGCCCCCCGGGAGCCTGGCGTGTCGGCCTGGGCCTACAGAGAGGTGGGGCTAGACCCACTCCTGGTCTCACCAGGATCTGTGCGGGAACACTCGTCCTGGCCCGTCCGATCTGCTGGACGGTCCGCCTCCTCGTCGCGCGCTGGACGGGCACCGTGATCCCGCCCGGGTACCGGCGGCCAGGGCCGGTGATGCAGCTGTCCACCGGGTACTGGTGGAACGGCTTCGGTTACGAGCGCACTCGCCGCGACGCCCTGATGGACCAGAAGCGGAGGATCCGGTGGAAGGACCCCGCCAACTGGCGTGACCTGCGGTTCATGGGAATCGCGCCGTTCACCGCGGGCGTGGTCGCGGCTCGCCCCTCGCCCGCGATGGTGATGGCGGACCGCGTGCGGGAGCTGACGGCCCAGCGCGCCGACACCACGGTCGCGCAGGCCGCCGAGATCCGCCGGATCGAGCGCGACCTGCACGACGGGGCGCAGGCCCGCCTCGTCTCGCTCGGGCTCTCCCTCGCGACGGCGGAGAAGCTGATGGAGACCGACCCCCGCCGCGCGAAGGCGGTGATGCGCGAAGCACGGGTCGACGCGGCCACGTCGATCACCGAGCTGCGCGAGCTGATCCAGGGCATCAGCCCGCCGGTGCTCACCGAGCGCGGGCTCCTCGACGCCGTCCGCGCCCTCGCCCTGGGCCTCCCCCTGGAGGTGGCCGTCGGCGCCGGCGCCCGGCCCCGCCTGGACCCGCCGATCGAATCGGCCCTGTACTTCGGAGTCGCCGAGCTGCTCACCAACGCGGTCAGGCACGCACGCGCTGCGGACGTGGCGTCCGGACGTGTCCGTGATCGACGTTCGCATGCCGCCGGACCAGTCGGACGAGGGCCTGCGCGCGGCCCTGGCCGCCCGCCGCGAGACGCCCGGGCTGCCGGTCCTCATCCTGTCCCAGCACGTCGAGCAGCTGTACGCCCGCGAGCTGCCGGCCGACGGCTCCGGCGGCGTCGGCTACCTGCTCAAGGAGTGCGTGTTCGACGCCGACCAGTTCATCGGCGCCCTGGAGCGCGTCGCGGCCGGCGGGACCGCCATGGACCCGGCCGTCATCGCGAGGCTGCTGACCGGCGGGCCCGCGGACCGGAGCCTCGACCGGCTCACCGACCGCGAGCGGTCCGTGCTGGGCCTCATGGCGGAGGGGCTGTCCAACCAGGCCGTCGGCCGCCGCCTCTTCCTCAGCGAGAGCGCCATCAGCAAGTACACGACCTCCATGTTCGGCAAGCTCGGCATCCCCGACGACGGCGACGGCAACCGCCGCGTCCTCGCCGTCCTCGCCTACCTGAACAGAACCTAGTCCGGAGCCCCGGCGGTCGTCAGGAGGTCACTGCCGGGGCAGTTCCTGCTCCTGGTCCTGCTCCCGCGCCTGATCCTGGTCCTTGGCGGTCTCGGCCGGGTCGCCGGTGAGGTGGTGCAGCGTCCCCGTGACGTCCAGGAGCCGGTCGAGCCGCCCGCTCCGGCCGGTCAGCGCGAGGTGGACGCCGGCCGCGGACGTCCGGCGGCGGACCATCAGCAGCGCGGCCAGGCCCGCCGAGTCGCACAGGCCCATCCCGCCGCAGGCGAGCTCCAGCTCGCGGACGTCGGGGTTGTCCTCCATCTGCGTCCGGACGGTGGCCACCAGCGTGTCGGCGGTGTAGAAGTCCAGATCACCCTCAATCTCGATCCGCAGCGCGTGCGTCCCGGAGAGGGTGGCGACGACGCGCAGCGGAGTATCGGGAACAAAGGCGGTCATGCAATCCTTCCTTCGGCGGCCTCCGGCAGTGGGTGCCGGAGGGTGTCGCGGGCGCGGGAGAGCAGGTCCGTGGCCCGGGGATAGTCGACGAGTTGCTCGGCCAGCAGATCCAGACCCGGCAGGAGGCTGCGGGCGGGCACGCCGCGCGCGGTGAGGATGCCCGCCGTCCAGCCGATGAACCCGGTGAACAGCTCGGGGTCGTCCACATAGAGGGCGGCCCCGAGGAAGTCGACGATGTGGGCGATGTCCTCGGCGGTGCGGCGGCGCTGCTGGTCGGTATAGTCCGCCATCGCCGGGAAGCGGGCCGGCAGCTCGGTCACCACGTACCGCACGAGCCCGCGCGCGGTCCGGGTGATCTGCGTGTACTCCTGGTCGGCCAGGTGCGGCAGGTCGTCGATGACCTGGCGGACGGGCGGCGGCTTGCCCAGCGGCCCCTCCGCCAGCCGGTCGGCGGCGGAGCGGGCGTCGGGGGCCCAGCCGTCGGCGCCGAGCAGGGCGGCGTACCGGCCGTCCGGCCCGTACGCGGCGCCGCCCACCAGGACGGGGGTTCCGGTCGCCTGGCAGGCGGTGACGGCGGCGTGCGCGGAGGGCAGCCGGGTGGCGATCGAGGACGACAGCGCCACCACGGCCGGGTTCGTCCGGTGCACGTGGGCGATCAGGTGCGGAGTCGGCACCTGGGCGCCGAGGTAGTCGACCTGCCAGCCGCGCAGCCGCAGCACCTCGGCCAGGATCCGCGCCGGCAGCGCGTGCCACTCCCCGTCGATGCACGCGACCGCCACCCGGCCGCGCGGCCTCTCGCCATGCCGTTCCAGGGCCTTGCGCACCGCCGGATGGTGCGCCAGCGCCGCGATCGACCGTTCGTTGATCGCCGTCGCGGTGTGCTCCTGCGCGACCGTGAGCCGGTTGGCCGCCCACTCCCGGCCCACCCGGGCCTGGAGCGGCGCGATGATCTCCAGTAGGACGGTCTCGGCGTCCGCCCCCCGGTCGAGCGCGGTCGTGACGGCGTCGGCGGCGGCGTACTCGTCGCCCGCGATGACGGCGTCCCAGAGTCCGTCCGTCGCCGTGGCGAGCTCGGAGGAAGGCCCTTGGTGCTCCGTGGTTCCGTTCACGCGGTGAACCTCCCCGGCCCCTGCCCCCCTACGGCGCTCAGGTGGAAGCGCCGGGGAGCGGTGATGGCGACCACGGCCATGTCGTCGTGCTTGCCGGTGCCCACCCATTCGGAGGCGAGCATGTGCACCCGCTCGACGAGGGCCTCCGGGGGCATGCCCCCGCAGCGGGCGAGCTCGCCGCTCAGCCGCTCGTCGCCGAACATCTCGTCGCCCAACGGGCCGCCGAAGGCCTCGGTGATGCCGTCGGTGTAGAGCAGGCACGTGTCGCCCGGCTCCAGCAGCACGGTGGCGGTCGTGGAGGTGATCTTGTCCAGCACCCCGATCAGCGACCCGCCCGTGTCGGCGGTCTCGACCTCCCCGCCGGCCCGCACGATCAGCGGGCGGGTGTGGCCCGCGCTCGTCAGGCGCAGCCGCACATGACCGCCCTCCCGCCGCACCGAGGCCAGCACGAGGGTCACGAAGCGGGTGGACTCGCTGTTCAGCAGCGTCCCGTTCAGCAGCTCCAGCACCCGCTTGTGGTCGTCGGCCAGCGGGAGCAGCGCCCGGAGCGTGTTGCGGATCTTGCCGGTGAGCACGGCGGCCTCCAGGCCCTTGCCGCACACGTCGCCGAGCACGACCAGCGACTCCTGCTCCGGGTCGGAGCCCTCGGCCGCGGGGTGCAGATCGTAGAAGTCGCCTCCGACGCGCTCTCCGGCGCCCGACGGCCGGTAGCGGGCCGCCAGTTCCACCTCGCCCAGCTCCCGGGTGCGCGGCGGCAGCAGCTCGCGCATCAGCGTCTCGGTGATGGACGCCTGCTCGGCGTACACGCGGGCGGCCGACATCGCCGCGCCGGCCCGTGCCGCGAACAGGCGGGCGATCATCTCCTCGCCGTCGGAGAACGCGTGCCGCCCGCCGCGCCGGAGCAGCACCAGCGCCCCCGCGGGCACACCGTGCCCCGGAAGCGCGGTCACCACCATCGCGGCGAGGTCGCCCAGATCGGCGCGGAGGATCCAGGGAGGCGCGGCCGCCGGGTCGAGCCAGCGGGACGGCATCGGAGGGAACCCCTGCATCGCCTCCGCGAGCCCCGGCACCTCCGCGGGGTCCACGACGAGCTCCTGGTGGTCCACCTGGCCGTCAGGGCCGCAGTAGGAGACGGGGTAGGCGCGCCCGGAACCGGGCGCGATCACCAGGGCGGCGTCGGCGAGGTAGCGCGCCGCCAGGTGGACGGTCACCTCCATGCACCGTTCCAAGTTCAGCGACGCCAGCAACTGGCTGGACGCCTCCGCCAGGAAGGCCGTGCGTTCCCGCTCGTCGGCGAGCTCTCGCTCCAGCCGCCGGTGCGCGGTGACGTCGAACAGCCACCAGACCGTCCCCGGCCCGGGCCCCGGCGGAGTGTCGGGGGCGCTGTGGCTCTCGTCGGGCACGCCGTGGGCCTCGAAGGCCCGGTCGCCGATCGAGCCGTGCGCGACCGGGCGCGAGATGCCCGGCTGCGACAGATCGGCCTCGGTCACATCGGAGAGGGGGGCGCCGGTCACCGCATGGTGCGCGTCGGCCAGCCAGGCGGGCGCCGCGTCGTCCAGGAGGGCGCCCGGATTCATGCCGAGCAGGAGGCGTGCCGCGTCATTGAGCCGGATGACGGTACCGCTCGGATTCACGGCCAGCGCGGGGTACGGACCGGGCCCCAGCGCCGGGTCGAGAACGCGCTGAGCGCCGTCTATGCCTTGGGTCAGTTCCATCACGTCGCAGCCTGCGGCGGGACCACTTCCTTCCTCAGCTGAGCCGCCGAACGAGAACCTCGTCCTCACCGCCACCCTAACCACAACAAGACAGTTGCCGAAAGGCAAAGATCCGTTCTGCTTCCTCCGCGGGCCGCCGTCCGGCGGGAGGGCGACCAGGTCAGCCACGTGATCGGCGCCTCATGATCGGAGGCCATGAATGCCCCCGGCGTTCCGGGGTAGCCTCGCCTCGACAGGAGGTCGGGTCTGGTGATGGACGCGGTACAAGACGGGAATCATACGTCGCTTCGGCTGTGGCGCGACCCTCACGACAGACTCCGAATACGCGTGGAGAACCGCGACACCTGCATTCTCGTACGCGTCGAAGGTGAAATCGATTACCTCACGGCGGACGCCTTCCGGGAACATGTGCTTTCTCACGCGTCGGCCGCTTGGCGGATCATCCTCGATCTCCAGGATGTGGCGTTCTGCGATTCCTCCGGGCTGGGGGCTCTGGTGGGACTCTGGAAGACCGTCACGGCCCGGCGGGGCCGGCTGGTCCTCAGCCGCCCGAGCCCGGTGTGCCACCGGATCCTGCAACGCACGGGCCTCGACGCGCACATCATGATCAGCCCTACGCTCCGGCACGCCTTCGCGAAGGTCGCCGCCGACCAGGCCGGTGCGCCGCCTTCCCCCTTGGTCCCGAACGCGCGCCAGGACGCCTCCTGAAAGGCGCCGGCCGTTCACGCGGCCCGAGGTCGGCTCCCTGGCTCGCGATGACGGGATCCGTCATCCACGGGAAGACCTGAGATCGATCCGGCACCACCTGTCCCGGCTGCCACTCTCATATCTCGACCAGGACACATCCTTGGCGGTCGAGCGACCGGCGTCCTCTCCGGCGGAATGGCGGCGGTCGGGAGGCTCGGCGCCGAACGACACGTCGCCGTGTCGAGATCTCCTCCACGGCGACACCCTGGCCCGGATGCGCCCGGCACGGCCCGGGACCCTGGCGATGCCCGGGTCCCGGGCCGTGAGACGGGGTCACTTGGGCGGCATGAGAACGCTGTCGATGATGTAGACGGTCGCGTTGGCGGTCTGGACGTTGCCGCAGACGACGTTCGCGTCCTCGCCGACCGTGTAGGAGTCGCCCGAGCCGCTGCTTTTGAGCATGGCGCCGTTCAGCGTCTTGAAGTCGCCCGTCCCCAGCCCGGCCGGCGAGACCCGCCGGCCGATCACGTGGTAGGTGAGGATGCTCGTCAGCGTCTTCTTGTCCGCCATGGCCTTGTCGAGCGTCGCCTTCGGGATCTTCTTGAACGCGTCGTTGGTGGGCGCGAACACCGTGATGTTCTTCGACCCGTTGAGCGTGTCGACCAGGCCGGCCTTCTTCACGGCGCCGACCAGCGTGGACAGCACCGGGTTGCTGGACGCGGCGGTCGCGACCGGGTCGGTGGACATGCCCTGGAAACTGCCCTTGCCGGACGCCGGCACCGCCGAGCACGCGGGCCCGAACGGTATGCCGGCCCCCGGCACGCCGCTCGGCGAGGCCGCCGGCGCGGACGATCCGGCCGGGGCCGCCGCGGCGTCGTCCTTGTCGTCGCCGGAGCAGGCCGTCGCGCCGGTGGCGAGGGCGGTCGCGGCGAGGACGCCGGCGACGATGCGGTTGCGGTACACGGTGAACTCCTTTGTCGGAAACTGCGTGTGGCCGGTCCCGTCGGTGGCGCGGCAGCGGAGCGTGTGGGAGCCGGGAGCAGCGTCCCACTCGGCGACCCACTGCCGCCACGTGTCCAGGCCGGGGACGGGCGCGAGCCGCGCCTCCGGCGGCGGGCCTTCCACGTCCCGGGCACGCCCGGCCGGAGCCGCCCTGCCGTGTTAACTTGGTCAGGTGACCAACTTGGCCGATCGACCAAATTCGGCGCGCGGCGACCGCCGGCGGCGGCAGCTGGTGGACGCCGGGATCGCGCTGCTGGACCTGGAGGGCTGGCCGGGCGTCTCCACCCGCGCGGTGGCCGAGCGCGCCGGGACCAACCCTGGCCTGATCCACTACCACTTCGGCGGGCTGGCCGGGCTGAACGCGGCGATCTTCCGGCAGGCCACGGACCTGATCGTCGGGCCCATGGTCGCCGAGCTCCTGGCGGCGCCGGACGAGCGCGCGGCGCTGGAGACGATGCGGAACCTGCTGGCCCAGGCCCCGGCCGAGGAGCCGGGGTCACGGCTGGCCGCCGAGCTCATCGTGGGCGCGATGCGCGATCCCGCGCTGGGCGCGGTGCTGCGCGACGAGCTCCGGCAGGCCCGCGCGCGGATCGCGGACCGCCTCCGGGCGCTGCACCCGGACTGGCCGCGGGGACGCCCGTCCGGCGCGGCCACCCTGATCACCGCGGCGATCGACGGGGTGATGCTGCACTACATGATCGACGGCGACCTCCCGGTCGGCGACGCCCTGTCCGCGGCGTCCGACCTGCTGGAGGGCCGGGCATGAGGGTTCCCGACGCCCCCCGACCTGGTGAAGGACTGAACATGGAGATCATCGACAGGCCCGCTCCGCCGGCCGGACTGCACCGCCTGCTGTGGCGGCTGCCCATCCGGCTGTACCGCCTGGGGCTCGGGCCGGTACTGGGACGCCGCGTCATGCTGCTCACGCACACCGGCCGCGTCTCGGGCCTGCCGCGCCAGGCCGTCATCGAGGTCGTCCAGAGGGACGCGCACGGCTACGTGGCCGCCTCCGGGTTCGGCCCCCGAGCGGACTGGTACCGCAACGTCACGGCGAACCCGGACGTCACCCTCCAGATCGGCGGGAGGCGCGTCCAGGCGACCGCGTCCCCGATCCCGACCGGCGAAGGCGGCGAGATCATGGCCCGGTACGCCCCCCGCCACCCGACCGCCGCGCGCCGGCTCTGCAGGCTCATGGGCTTCGCCGTCGACGGCGGCGTCGAGGACTACCGCCAGGTCGGCCGGCACATCCCCTTCGTACGCTTCACCCCGCGCCCCCCGTCGCCGACGAGCTGATCCGATCCCGCGGCGCGGGGGCCCGGTACCCCCGCCGGGCGGGGACGACGAGGGGGGCCGAGCATCCCGACCGCTGCGGCGATGGGCGCGCGTCGGTCTTCGGGCTAACGGGGCATCACGGACCTCCTGGCGTGCTGAACGGCTCGGGTGAGGCCAAGGCGATGTGGGGACGGCCGGTGAGGGGATGCGGGCCGATGTGCGCGCGTACTCCGAACACGTCCTGGATGAACTCGGGTGTCAGCACCTCAAGGGGCGGACCGTGCCCGGCCACCACGCCCTCGCGCAGCACGACGACCTGGTCGGCGTAGGCGGCGGCGTGGTCCAGGTCGTGCAGGGCCGCCAGCAGGGTGAGCCCGAGTGAGCGGATCAGGTCGAGCAGGGCGAACTGCGCGCCGGCGTCGAGGTGGTTGGTGGGTTCGTCCAGGATCAGCAGCGGGGCCTCCTGTGCGAGGGCACGGGCCAGCAGCACGCGCTGCCGCTCTCCTCCCGAGAGGGTCGACACCGGCCGGTCGGCGGCCCAGTCCATGCCGACCCGCTTCAGCGCGTCCGCGATCGCCGAGCGGTCGGCCCCGCTCTCGCGGTCGAGCGGGCGCCGGTGCGCCGTCCGGCCGACGGCGACGGCCTCCGCGACCGAGAAGTCGCCGCCGACCTCGCCGTGCTGCGGCAGGACGGCGCGGCGCCGCGCGGCCCGCCGGGGCGACATCCGCCACAGGTCCTCGCCGCCGAGACGGACGACGCCGCCGGACGGTCGCAGCGACCGGTACACCGTCCTCAGCAGGGTGGACTTGCCGCTGCCGTTCGGACCGACCAGCGCCACGAACTCGCCCGATCCCGCGCTCAGGTGCACGTCGGCGACGATGGGGCGGGCGTCGATCCGGACGCTCACGCCGTGCAGGTCAAGGCGCATGCGTGCCTCCGGAGGCGCGGCGGCGCAGCAGGAAGAGGAAGAACGGGACGCCGAGCCCCGTGGTGAAGACCCCGACCGGCAGTTCGTTGGGACGGTCGGCGATCCGGGCCGCCAGATCCACCAGCACCATGAACACCGCCCCGGCCAGCAGCGCCACGGGCAGGACGCGGCGATGGTCGGAGCCGACCACGAACCGGGCCATGTGCGGGACCATCAGGCCGATGAACCCGATGCCGCCCACGACGCTCACCACCGTGGCCGTGAGCAGCGAGCCGATCAGCAGCAGCGTGACGCGCAGCGCCGCGACCGAAACGCCGATCCCCGTCGCCGCGTCCTCCCCGGCGAGGAGCGCGTTGAGCGGACGTGCCTGGAGCATCAGGTAGGCCAGGCAGGCCGCAATCAGCGCGGTGGGAAGGCCGAGATCGGTCCAGGTGGCGCCGGCCACGCTGCCCATCAGCCAGAACATCATCCCCTGCAGTTCGGTCGGGTTGAGCTGGAGCTGGACGAACGTCGTCGCGGCGGTGCACAGGTACCCGACGGCGACGCCGGTCAGCACCAGCCACGAGTCCAGCAGCCGTCCCGCGCGCTGGGCCAGCAGGTACACCAGCAGCGCCGACAGCAGCGCGGCGCCGAAGGCGGCACCGGTCACGCCCAGCGCGCCGGCCGCGCCGCCGAGCGCGGTGCCGCCGAGCGCCGGCACGAGCACGGCCCCGAGGGAGGCCGCGGAGGAGACGCCGAGGACGTAGGGGTCGGCGAGCGGGTTGCGGACCAGCGCCTGGAGCGCGGCGCCCGCGACGGACAGGCCCGCGCCGGCCAGCGCCGCCAGCAGCACGCGGGGTGTGCGGATGTCCCAGACGACCTGGCCGAGCAGCGGGTCGGCGGTGTCGCCCCGCCCGGACAGATGGGCCCACAGGACGCTCCACACCTTCCCGAACGGGAGGTTCACCGAGCCCACCGAGATCCCGAGCACCATGGACGCGACCAGGGCGGCGCCGAGCACGGCCAGCAGGAGACCCGTCCCGGCACCGGAGACGAGGTGCGGCCCGCGGGTGCGGGCCGGCGCCTCGCGGGTCAGGGTGTCAGGCATCGCCGATCACCTTGGCGATCTTCTCGACGCCCAGGGCGTTGAGGGGGCCGAGGTAGACGCTGTCGGACACGACCGTGTACGTCCGCGTCTTGGCGGCGTTCCACTGCGGGTAGGCGGCGAACAGCTTCGCGGCCTCGGCGTCGCCCTTCTCCTCCGGGGTGAACAGCCCGACCACCAGGACGTCCACCTGCGCGGTGGCGAGCTGCTCCTTGTTGAGGGTGCGGGTGGCGTCCTCACCGCGCCCGGAGAACGCGTTGACCCCTCCGGCCGCCTTGATGACGTCGTCGTAGACGCCTCCCGTCATCACGGCGGGCAGGCCGTTGGCGTTCATCATGGACATGCCCGGGTAGGCGATGACGACCTTCCTGGCGGGTCTGCCGGCCGTCCTCGCGCGCACGGCCTCGACGCGGGCGCGCAGGCCGGAGACCACCGCGAGGGCGCGCTGCTGGACGTCGAAGATCCGGCCGAGCAGCGCCATGAACTCCAGCGAGGAGTTGATCGACTGGGCCCTGTACGCCCGCTTCTCGGCCTCGGTGGCGTCCGGTTTTCCGTTGGCGCAGTTGACCGGGTTGACCAGCGACGTGATCCCCGCGGCGGCGAGCTGCTCCCGGGTGGCGAATCCGCGCTTGGCGTCGAACCCGCCCGACCAGGTGGAGACCACGAGGTCGGGCTTGAGCCTCAGCACCTGCTCGGCGGGGACGTCGAAGTTCCTGTTCATCGTCAGCCCGCCGGTCGGCAGCGCCCGGATCCGGGCGATCATGGACGGGTCGTCGGACACGCCGTAGGTCTGGGCGTTGGCCAGGACGCTCTTCTCCAGACCGAGCGTCAGGAAGCTCTCCACCTCGCCGACCGAGGTGCCGTTGAGGATCAGCACCCGCCGCGGCGGCCGGGTGAAGGTGACCTTGGTCCCGCAGTTGTCGAACGACAGGGGATAGGACGTCCTGCGCGCCGGTCCGGTCACGGACGCCGCACCGGAACCGGGGTCGGCGGGGGACTCGCCGCAGGCGGCGGCCGGCACCGTCGCGAGCGCGGCGGACATCGCCGCCGCGAGGGCGCGCAAGGGAAGGGGACGGTTCATGAGCATGCTCTCTTTCCAGCCGGAGTCGTCGACGACTCCTCGGGAGGGATGCGAAAAGACATCCGGGCGGCGTCGTGCCGAGCCCGGCGACATGCGTCGCCCTGGGAGCGCTCAGATCAGAAAGTCACGGATCACGCGGTGGCGCCCAGGGCGTTCCCGACCCCGGGAGGCCCACGACGGGCCACGGCGTACCGGAGGACGGCCTGAACCGGGGCCCGCTCATCGGCGCGACCGCGCGGTACGGGCCGCCGGACGCCGGGGGAGCGTCCGGCCGCGAACACGAGCAGGAACACCAGCGGGCGCAGGACCCAGCCCGCCAGTACCCGCACGAGCGCGCACAGCCGCGCCTCGCCCCACTCCAGCCAAGCGGACGTGACCAGCACGCTCACCGCGTGCATGAGCAGCATGCCCAGACCGGGAACGCCGCTGTGGGCCATCGGCTCCCCGCCGCCGTCCATGGCGGCGGTGTCCGGGCGAGCCGCCACCAGAGGATGCCCGGCGGCGCGCATGAGCAGGACGTGCAGGACGACCTGCGAAGCGGCGGTGGCGGGCACGATCGACGCGAAGGTCCGCTCCCGGCCGGTCAGCGCCAGCGCGGGACCGAGGACGAGAAGGAAGCCGACCAGCGTCGCGGACCGGTCGAGGCCGCCGCCGCCGGCCAGGTGCCCGAGCGCGGCGAGGCCAGCGCACGCGGCGGCGAAGCCTGCCGCACGCACCCAGCGCACCACCGACCAGAGACCCATCTGATGGGGATACTCCCACACGGTTTCCGGCGATGGCGGACCGGGCGACCGCGGCCGTGGCCGGCGTCGTTCTCCGCCGCTCGTCGTCATGCGTCGGGGGTTGCCAGGCCCGTCTGGTAGGCGATGACGACCAGCTGGGCGCGGTCGCGCGCTCCGAGTTTCGTCATCGTGCGGCTGACGTGGGTGCGCGCGGTGGCCGGGCTGATGAACAGTTCGGCGCCGATCTCCTGGTTGCTCAGCCCCCGTGCGATCAGGGCCAGCACCTCCCGCTCGCGGTCGGTGAGCGGCGCGAGCCGGTCCCGCGCGTTCGCGGACACCGTGTGCCACGCGGTGAACTTGCTGATGAGGCGCCTGGTGATGCGGGGTGCGAGCAGGGCCTCTCCGGCGGCGACCACCCGGATGGCGTGCAGGAGCTCCGCCGGCCCGGCGTCCTTCAGCAGGAAGCCGCTGGCCCCGGCCTGCAGTGCCTCGAAGACGTAGGCGTCGGTGTCGTAGGTGGTGAGGATGAGGACCCGGACGTCCTGCAGCCCGCGCATCGCGGTGATCCGCGCCGTGGCCTGGATGCCGTCCAGCCTCGGCATGCGGATGTCCATGAGGACGACGTCGGGGCGGGTGGCGCGGGCCATCTCGACGGCCTGGAGGCCGTCGGTCGCCTCCGCGACCACGGCGATGTCGTCCTCGACGTCGATCAGCAGCGCGAACCCGGACCGCACGAGGCCCTCGTCGTCGGCGAGCAGCACCTTGATCGGCGCCGTGGACGGCGCGCTCAAGGTGCCGCCTCCCGTCGCGGCCCGGTCGGTGCGAGGGGGAGCCGGGCCGTCACCTCGAACCCCCCGCCCGGAGTCGGGCCGGCGTCGAACTCGCCGCCGAGCAGCCGGCAGCGCTCGCGCATGCCCAGGATCCCGTGGCCGGGGTCGCCCGGGGCGGTCGCGCCGCCGTTCGCGGTGCGGCGGCCCTCGTCGGTCACGCGGATCTCCAGGGCGTCGGTCCCGGGGGTCAGCGCGACCGTCACCCGGGTGGGGCCGACGTGGCGGATCACGTTGGTGACCGACTCCTGGAGGATCCGGTAGGCGGCGTTGCCCACCGCGCTCGGCAGCGGCGCCGCGGGAGGGGACGCCTCCAGCGTGACGTCCAGCCCCGCTTCGCGGGCCTTGGCGGTCAGCTCGGCGATCTGGTCCAGGCCGGGGTGCGGTGCGCGGCCGTCGCCGTCGTCGCGCAGGACGCCGAGGACGGCCCGCATCTCCCGCAGCGCCCGCGAACTGGTCTGCTCGATGGTCCGCAGCGCTTCGCGCGCCTGCTCCGGACGCTTGTCGAGCACGTGCGCGGTGACCCCGGACTGCACGTTGATGATCGCCACCGCGTGGGCGACGGTGTCGTGGACCTCGCGGGCGATCCGGAGGCGTTCGGCGTCCACGCGCGCCCGAGCTTCTTCCTCGCGGGTCCGTTCGGCCAGTTCCGCGCGCTTCTCGGCGTCGGCCGCGATGACCCGGCGGGACCGGACGGACTCGCCGAGAGCCGCGCTCATGACCGACGCGCCGACGCGGAAGAACACCCAGCCGATGGCGGCCCGCGGCTCGATGTCGGCCGCCGTGTACAGCCAGACGGCGGCCAGCACGCTGATCCCCGCACCGGCGATCACCAGTGACCGGCGTCCGTCGCCGTAGGCCACGAGGGTGTACAGGGAGACGAAGAGCGCGAGCCAGCCGGGTCCGTCGGGGAAGCCGAGACCGTAGTACGCCAGGCTGGCGAGAGCGGTGACGGCGAACACCGGCACCGGCCGGCGGCGGCGGACGGCCACGGCCAGGCCGCTCACCACCAGCAGCGCGTATCCGAGGTCTCCCAGGTCGGCGAGCGGCCGTGTCGCCCCTTCGGCGGCGACACGGGCGACCGTTCCCTGGACCTGCATCACGGTGACGAGGAGCGCGAGCAGCGTGTCGTGCGTCGCCGCGCGCAGGGAGAACGTCCCGGTACGGCGTTCCATGCCGGGATCCTACTGTCGCGGTGCGCGGACGCTCCTGCGCTCAGGCGCGCGATCCGCTCCTCCGTCAGGTGTAGCGGACCCCGGCGCGGCGTACGCCCGAACGCGTAGGCGCCGCCGTCCGCCGTCAGACGCGGCGGCCGCCCCGCCGGCGCGACGATCGCCGCCATGAGCGATCACTCCGTACCCCCTCGACCGGACGGCGCCCTCGCGGCGCTGGCCCGCTTCTGCCACCGGCGCCGCCGCCTGGTCCTCCTGGCCTGGCTCGTCGGCGTGCTCGCCGTGGCGTTCGCAGGCTTCGGCTACGGTGCCCCGTCCGACAACGACTTCTCCGGCGGAGACTCCGGATCCGCCAAGGCGCAGAAGCTGATCGAGGCGCACTTCCCCGAGCGGCGGGGCGACACCCTGACCCTCGCGGTCAGGGCGGCGAAGGGGATCGACGACCCCGCCGCCCGGCAGCGGATCGAGAAGGTCATCGCCGAGCTGGACGCCTCGCCCGTGACCGGGCCGGTGACCTCGCCGTACCAGGACGGGAGCCTGGTGACGCGGGATCGCCGCATCGCCCGGACGACCATCCCCCTGACCGACGAGGAGGCGAAGAGGTCCGACGTCGAGCCGCTGGTGGCCGCGGTCAAGGACGCCTCCGGCGACGGCGTGACGCTGGGGCTGGGCGGCGAGCGGGCGGAGAAGGCCGAGACGCCCCCGCAGGGCCCGGCCGAGGGCGTGGGCCTCCTGACCGCGGCGGTGATCCTGTTCGTCTCCTTCGGGTCGCTGGTCGCGATGGGCCTGCCGATCGCGACGGCACTGACGGCGATCCTCGGCGGCATCGCCCTGATCAAACTGGTGGGGCACCTCGTCCCCGCGCCGGACTTCACGGTCCTCGTCGCCGCGCTGGTCGGCCTCGGCATCGGCATCGACTACGCGCTGTTCATCGTGACCCGCTACCGGGAGGCCCGGCAGGACGGCGACGACCCCGAGGGCGCCACGGCCAAGGCCATCGCCACCGCCGGACGCGCCGTGCTGTTCGCCGGCACGACCGTGGTGATCGCGCTGCTCGGACTGGTCGTGATGGGGCAGCGGCTGATGACCGGCGTGGCCATCGCCGCGTCGGTGACGGTGCTGGTCACGATGGTCGCCGCGGTGACGCTGCTGCCGGCGCTCCTGGGCTTCACCGGTCGCCGGATCGACTCGCTGCGGCTGCCGCGCCGCGCGTCCCGCCCGCGTTCCCGCGAGCGCCGTGCCCCCGCCGAGCGCTGGGCCGCCGTGGTGCAGCGCAGGCCGCTGGCCGCCGCGGTCCTGGCGGGGACGGGCCTGCTGGTGCTGGCCGCCCCCGTGCTGTCGATGCGGCTGAGCCTGCCCGACGCGAGCGTCCAGCCGCACGACCGGAGCAGCCACACCTCGTACACGATTCTCTCCGAGGGCTTCGGGCCCGGCTACGGCGCGCCCCTGATCTTCGCCGCGCGGGTCGGGTCCGCGGACGCCGATCTGCGTCCCGTCGTCGAGGCGGTCGGCCGGACCGAGGGCATCGCCTCCGTCACACCGCCCCGGATCAGTAAGGACGGGCGGGCGGCCACGTTCATGGCCTTCCCCGAGAGCGGCGCCCAGGACGAGGCGACCGCGGATCTGGTGCACCGGCTGCGCGACGACGTCCTGCCCGGGGCGCCGGGCGGCGGCGGGGTCCAGGTGGGCGGCCCGAACGCCGGCGCGATCGACATCGCCGAGGAGGTCGGCTCCCGTCTGCCCCTGATGATCGCGGTCGTCGTCGCCCTGTCCCTGGCGCTGCTGGTCGCGCTGGTCCGGTCGGTCACGATCGCGCTGCAGGCCGCGGTGATGAACCTGCTGTCGATCGGCGCCGCCTACGGCGTGCTGGTCGCGGTCGTCCAGTGGGGGTGGCTCGGCTCGGCCCTCGGTTTCCCCACCGCCATGCCGATCACCACCTGGGTACCGATGATGATGTTCCCGCTCCTGTTCGGCCTGTCCATGGACTACGAGGTCTTCCTGATCTCGCGGGTCCGGGAGGAGTACGAGCGCACCGGCGACACCCGGACGGCCGTCACCCGCGGCCTGGCGCGCACCGCCAAGGTCATCACCGCCGCGGCCGCCATCATGATCGCCGTCTTCTCGACGTCCCTGCTCGGCCCCGACGTCTCGGTCAAGCAGATCGGGCTCGGGATGGCCGTCGCCGTGTTCGTCGACGCCACCGTCGTCCGGATGGTCCTCGTCCCCGCGGTGATGGAGCTGTGCGGCCGAGCCAACTGGTGGATGCCCGGCCGTCGGGGCCCCGCCCATGCTGGAGAAACCCCGCTCCAGGGGGCCGGTTCGCGGGAGACGTCCGGCACAATGTGGGCGGGACGGAGGTGACCGCGTGTCCGCACTCGGAGGATCGCTCGAACGCTCCATCATGGACGTGCTCTGGGCGGCCCCCCGTCCGCTGCGGGTCCGTGAACTGCTGGCCGAGCTGAACGAGGACGCGGAGAAGGCGCTGGCCTACAACACCGTGCAGACCGTGGCCGAACGCCTGGCGCAGAAGGGCCTCCTCCGGCGCACGCAGGACGGCCCGGCCTTCCGCTACGGCCCGACGCGGCCGCGGGAGGAGTACGCGGTCGAGCTGATGATGGACGCGTTGAGCGAGGCCGCGGACCACGGCGCCATCCTGGCGAGGTTCGCCGAGAGCGTCCCGCCGGAGGACGCCCGGCACCTCCTGGACGCCCTGCGGCGGCGGACCGCCGGCGAGGACGCGTGACCGCGTGATCGTCCTGGTGACCGGCCTGGTCGTTTCGGTGGTCGTGCTGGGGTGCGCGGCGGGGCCCGTTCTGGATCTCCTCAGGCGCTCGGCCGTCGGCCCCGGGACGGCCGTCGCCTGCTGGGCGGCCGCTCTCGCCGGAACGTGCATCGCCGCGGCGGGGATCGCGGCGGCGGCGCTGCTCGCGCCGCCGGGCCCGGGCCACGGATTCCTGTCCCGGCTGCGCGACTGCCTGCCCCACCACGGCCGGATCGCCACCGCCGCCGCGGCCGTCGCGACCGCCGTCCTCGTCGCGGCCTGCGCCGCCGTGCTCGCCCGCGGCCTGCCGAGGCTCGGCCGGGCCGTGCGCCACCGCCGGCGGCACCGGGAGATGCTGCGGCTGGTCGCCCGCGAGGACCGCCGCCATCCGGACGTCCTCGTCCTCGACCACCCCGTGGCCGTGGCGTACTCGCTGCCGTCCCGGCACCGCGCGATCGTGGTCAGCACCGGGGCCCAGCAGGTGCTCAGCGCCGAAGAGCTCGGCGCCGTCCTGGCGCATGAGCGGGCGCACCTGCGCCAGCGCCACCACGTGCTCCTGCTGGCCGTGGACCTGGTCCACGCCATGCTGCCGTGGCTGCCGACCGTCCGGCGCGCGAAGGCGCGGCTGCCGCTGCTGCTGGAGATGGCCGCGGACGACGCCGCGGTCCGCGCCCACGGCACGCAGCCGCTGGTCGGCGCGCTGTGCCGGCTTTCGGCGGCGCCCGCCGTCGCGGGGGCGCTCGGGGCCGCGGGCGCGCCGGCCGCCGGTGCGCTGATGGAGCGGGTGCTGCGGTTGGAGGGCGCCGCTCGGGCGAGGCCGCGGCGCGCCGTCCGGCTCGCGGCGGGTCTCTTCGTGGTGGCGGCGGTGGCCGCGCCGCTCCTGGCCGGGGCCGTGGCGATCGCCGAGCTCGCCGCGACGTGCTGAGGCGGTATGTGGCTTTTGGGGAAATCCTCCGCTTCGGTGGCGAACCGACCGTAAACCTCCTACGCTCCGTAGGAGGTCACGGTCCGACGTCCCCGCCGGGGACGGCCGGCGACCGCGCCGAATCCCGCGGACGGCTCCGTCCGGGGAACCGGGGACCCGATCTTCAGGGGTGAATCCGTCCCACCAGGACGGTAGGGCGACTCCGGCCCGAACCCGTCAGCTGACCCGGTAGGCGGTACAGGAGAGGACACCGCATGCAGCGACGAGCTGCCGGCCCCCGAACGACAGCCCGCCGCAGGATCCGCACCGGCACGGCATGGACGGCCGCCTTCGCGCTGTCCGCCGGGCTCCTCGCGCCCGCGCCCGCCCACGCCGAGCCCAAGCCGACGCGCAAGCAACTGACCGCGCAACAGGAGAAGCTCGCCGACGAGGCCGAGAAGCTCAGCGAGCAGTACAACGGCCTGCGCGAACGCCTCAAGCAGGCCGAGCACGCCGCGAAACTCGCCAAGGGCAGCGCCCTGCGCCAGAAGCAGGCACTGGACGAGGCGCGCGAACGCATGGCGAAGATCGCCGCGGACAGCTACAAGAACGGCCCGGCGGACCCGGCCATCACCTTCGCCTCGTCCTCCGACCCGCAGGCCGTCCTGGACCAGTCGGCCACCCTCAACTACTTCGCCAAGCAGAACGACACCCGCATCACGCAGATGCTCCAGGTGATGCAGGGCGCCGACCGGTCCCGCAAGGCCGCCGAGCAGCGCGCCGCCCAGGTGCGCGCGCTCACCGGCGAGGCGAAGAAGAAGCGCCGGGAACTCCAGGTCAAGCTCAAGAAGGTCGAGAAGCAGCTCGGCACGTTCAAGACCGCCGGCGCGCGGCCCGGCTCCATCCCCAACCTCAGCTCCGGCGGAGCCTCGGCCAAGGCGATGACGGCCGTCCGGGCCGCCCTGGCCCAGCAGGGCGTGCCCTACTCCTGGGGCGGCGGCACCGCGTCCGGCCCGAGCTACGGCACCGCGCAGGGCGCCAACATCAAGGGCTTCGACTGCTCCGGCCTGACCCTGTACGCCTACGCGCAGGTCGGCATCACCCTCGGCCACTACACCGGCAGCCAGTACAACGCCGGGACCCACGTGAGCATGAGCCAGCTGAAGCCCGGCGACCTGGTGTTCTTCCACAGCGACCTGCACCACATGGGCATGTACATCGGCAACGGCAACATGGTCCACGCACCGCAGACCGGCGACGTCGTCAAGATCGCCCCCCTCGCCGGCCGCCCGTTCGCCGGCGGAGTCCGTGTCGCCTGACCCCCGAGATGTCGCCTGACCCCCGAGATGCCGCCTGACCTCCGAGATGCCGCCCGCCCCCGGTGCCCGGCCGCCGATGGCCGATCACCCTTCGCCGCCCTGGGCTCCGGGATGAGAACGCACGTCGGCGGCCGCCCTGGACGGGACGGCGCGAACACCGGACGGCGGGCGGGACGGCTGAGGCGGTCGTTGCGCCGCGACGTCCTCCGGCTTGCGTCCGGCCTGTTCGTGCTTCTCGGTCTGCTGGCGATGCACGGCTTCCAAGCCACGTCGAGCCCGGTCGAGATGAGCGGCGTTCCGCTGCCGTCCATGGCCGCCGGGCACGCGGCCCCCGTCACCGGAGCGGTGACGGGGCACCGCCCGCCCCAGGACGACCGGTCCGGCGACCATCACTCCGACCGCCACTCGGACCATCCCGGCGGCCAGGTCTGCCTGGCCATGCTGACGCTGCTCGCGCTCGTCACGGTTCTTCTCACGCTGTGCCTGCGGAGGACGCCGCCGGTGGCCGTGTCGAGGCTGACACGGATCCGCATCCTGCTGGTCGGACGGCCGCCGCCGAGACCGTCCCTGCACCGATTGAGCGTGCTGAGGCTGTGACAGGTCCAGCGGCGCCCGAGAGCGGGCGCCGCCGCCGACCACCGATCACAGCACTCGACACGGAAGGCTCACCACCATGAAGCGAGCGTTCGCGCTCCTCACCGTCCCGGCCCTGGCGATCGCGCTGGCCGCCTGTGGCGACGGCGACGACGGCGGCTCGACGGGCCACCCGATGCCCTCTCACTCCATGCCCGGCCACTCGGCGTCGCCGGGCGGCGGGCAGGCCGGACCGCACAACGGCCAGGACGTCATGTTCGCGCAGATGATGATCCCGCATCACCGGCAGGCGATCGAGATGGCCGGCCTCGCCGCCACCCGCGCCTCGTCGACGCAGGTGAAGGCCCTGGCCGCCGACATCAAGAAGGCGCAGGCACCGGAGATCCAGCAGCTCGGCGCGTGGCTGAAGAGCTGGGACGCCCCGGTTCCCTCGCCGGGCACGACCGGCATGGGCGGCATGCACCACGGCGGCACGGACGGCATGATGAGCGAGAAGGACATGAAGGAGCTGGGGGCGGCCAAGGGCGAGGCGTTCGACAAGGCGTTCCTGAAGATGATGATCGAGCATCACGAGGGCGCCGTGGCGATGGCCGGGACCGAACGGTCGTCCGGGCAGTTCCCGCCCGCCCAGCAGTTGGCCGGGAACATCGTCTCCTCCCAGACCGCCGAGATCGCCAAGATGCGGACCCTGCTGAAGCGGTGACGATCGCCCGGCGCCGGGCGGGAGCGGCCCTCTTCAGGAGCCGGTTCGGTGTTGGGTGGACGGCGTGGTGACGTCGCGGATGAAGCGTCCTGCCTGGTCCAGGGCTCGGGCCGCCTCTGGGAGGAACGTCCAGAAGAGGTGGAACCCGTGGGTGGCCACCGGGTAGAGCTCCAGGCGCGCGTCCACGTCCTGCTCGCAGGCCTCCTCCGCCAGGCGGCGGGCCTGGCCGACGAGGTGGTCGCCCGTGCCCGCCTGGACCAGCAGGGGCGGCAGGCCCCGCAGGTGGTCCGGGCGGGCCAGCGGGTTCACCAGCGGGTCGTCCAGGGTGTGCCCCGCGAGGTAGTGCTCGACGCACTGGCGCATCACGCGGCCGGTCACCACGGGCTGGGGGCCGGCCGGCTCCTCTTCGAGGACCGTGCAGGCCAGGTCGATCCACGGGCAGAACAGGGCGGCGCCGCCGGGCAGGGGGAGGCGCCGGTCCTTCAGCGCGAGCAGCAGGGACAGGGCCAGGCTCGCCCCCGAGGAGTCGGCGGCGATCACGATCTGCTCGGGCGGTGTCGTTTCGAGCAGCCAGAGGTAGGCGCCCGCCGCGTCGTCGAGGGCCGCCGGGAAGGGGAACTCCGGCGCGAGCCGGTAGTCCGGGACGACCACCTCGCACCCGGCGGCCGCCGCGAGCGCCCCCGCCAGGGGCCGGTACCCGTACGCCGAGCCCATCACGAAGCCGCCCCCGTGCAGGTGGAGGACGCGCGACGGTGAGGCGTCCGGCGGCGTCAGCCGCAGGGCCGGGACGCCGCCCGCCTTCACCGGCCTGACCGCGACCTCCGGCGGCGGCTCGAAGCCGGCGAGCATGGTCTCGTACTCGGAACCCATCTCCCCGAGGTCGCCGCCGAGGCGGTTGCGGTCGGCGATCGGCTGCCACAGCCTGCCAGCGCGGCCGGACGCCTCGCCGCCGATCGAGCGGGTGGTCGCGATCGCGTCGTCCACGCCGGCCAGCAGGGTCCTCGCCCGGTCGAGCAGGGCCTCGCCGGCGAGGGTCAGCTCCACCCGGTGCGTCGAGCGGTTCAGCAGGTCGCAGCCGACCAGGCGTTCCAGGCCCTGGATCTGGCGGCTCAGTGCGGGCTGCGACAGGTACAGGCGCCCGGCGGCGCGGCCGAAGTTCAGCTCCTCGGCGACGGCGACGAACGCGCGCAGATGGCGCAGCTCGATCGCGTCGGGCGCCTGGGGCAGCCTGAGCACGCGCGGTGGGGTGTCGTCCGGCATGCCGCCATTGTCGCCGGGCCGCGCCCGCCGTGGTGATGCCGTTCACGCACGACCGTCATGCACGAACGGCCTTTCCCTCAGGACGGGCCGCGCTGCCACGGTCGATGCCATGACAACGACGAAACGGGTGGACATCCACCTGCGCGGCGCGTCCGGGCCACTGAGGGCCGGCGTGCGCTGGTCCGGTACGGACGACACGCGCCTGTTGCTGCACTTCGACGGGGCACCGGACGGCCTCGGCCCGCACGCCGTCGCCCTCTCCCCGGAACTCGACGCCGCCCGGCCCGGCGCGCTGGACGACGCGGCCGCCGCGCTCGGCTGGGCCGCCGACCACGCCGCCGAACTCGGTGCCGCGCCCGCGCGCCTCGTCGTCGCCGGGCGGGGAGCCGGGGCGGCCATCGCCGCCGGGCTCGCCCTGCTGGCCCGGGACGAGGGCTGGCCGCCGCTGGAACGCCAGATCCTCGTGCGCCCCCGGCTGCCCGAAGGGTTCGCGCCCGACCTGGCCGGGGTCGCCGACGCCACCGTCGTCACCGGCCCGGACGACGACGGGCGCGCCTACGCCGGGCGCCTGCGGGCCGCCGGCGTCCCCGTCGACCAGATCCCCGCCGACGAGGGGAGCGCCCGATGACCCCGCCCCGCGCCGGACGCCGCGAATGGATCGCGCTGGCCGTCCTCGCCCTGCCGGCGCTGCTGGTCTCGGTGGACATGTTCGTCATGATCATGGCGCTGCCGGAGCTGAGCATCGCCCTCGGCGCGAGCGGCACCGAGCAGCTGTGGATCATGGACGTGTACGGGTTCATGGTCGCCGGGTTCCTCGTCACGATGGGCGCGCTCGGCGACCGGATCGGCCGCCGGCGGCTGCTGCTGGCCGGCGCCGCCGCGTTCGGGATCGCCTCGTGCCTGGCCGCGTCCGCCGCGAGCCCGGCCGCGCTGATCGCGGCGCGCGCCGTGCTCGGCGTCGCCGGGGCCGCGCTCACCCCGTGCACCCTCGGCATGATCACGACGATGTTCGCCGATCCCCGGCAGCGGGCGAGCGCGATCGGCGTGTGGGCGGGCTGCTTCACGCTCGGCGCCATCGTCGGGCCACTGGCGGGCGGGCTTCTGCTCGACCACTTCTGGTGGGGCTCGGTGCTGCTGCTCGGCGTGCCCGCGATGGTCCCGCTGCTGCTGGCCGGCCCGTTCCTGCTGCCCGAGCACCGCGACCTCTCGGGCGGACGGCTCGACGCGGCCAGCGTCCTGCTGTCGCTGGCGACGATCCTGCCCGTCGTCTACGGGCTCAAGGAGCTGGCCGCGCACGGGCCGCACCCGCTGCCGGCCGCCGCGCTGCCCGCCGGGGTCGCGGCGGGGGTGCTGTTCGTCCGCCGCCAGCGCCGCCTGCCCGACCCGCTGCTGGACGTCTCGCTGTTCGGCGGCCGGGTCTTCGCGGTCGTCATGGCGGCGCTGACCGTCTTCCCCCTGGTGTCCGGCGGCGCCATGACCTTCATCGCGCAGCACTTCCAGCTGGTGGACGGCCTGTCGCCGCTGGAGACGGGGGCGGTGATGCTGCCCGGCATGCTCGCGGCGATGGCGTCCTTCCAGGCCGCGCCGCTGCTCGGCCGCCGCGTCCGGCCGGGGCTGCTGCTGCCGGGCGGGATGGCCGTCACGGTCGCGGGGTTCCTCGCCGTGGCGACGGCGGCGGACGCGACGGCGCTGGCCGCCGGGTTCGCCGTCACCTGCCTGGGCAGCGGCCCCCTCATCAGCGTCGGCACCACCATCGTCCTCGGCTCACTGCCGCCCGAGCGGGCCGGGTCGGCGGCAGGGCTGTCGCAGACCGGCAGCGAGCTCGGCTCCGCCCTCGGCGTCGCCCTGCTCGGCAGCGTCGGCACGATCGTGTACCGGGCCGCGCCCGGCCTGCCGTCCGCCGCCCGGGACGGCCTCGCCCACGCCGTCGCGCACGGGTCGGGCGTCGCCGAGGCGCGCGCGGCGTTCACCACCGAACTGCACGTGATCGCGCTGGTCTGCGCGGTCCTGCTGGCCGCCGTGGCCGTGCTCGTCGCGCGGACGCTCCGGCATCTGCCCGTCCCCGGCCCCGCCGAAGTCCCGGCTCAGGCCCCCGTTCTCGAAGGAGCAGCGTCATGAGGAAGATCGTCGCGGAACTGTTCAGCACGCTCGACGGCGTCGTCGAAGGCCCGGAGAAGTGGCACGGTCCTTTCCACGACGACGAGGTCGACGGCGCCGTCATGGCGGGTATGGACGAGGCGGACGCCCTGCTGGTCGGCCGCCGCACCTACGAGGACCACGCCGCCTACTGGCCGACGGCGGACGGCGCGATGGCCGACCGCATGAACGCCTTCCAGAAGTACGTCGTCACCTCGTCGGACGTCCGGCTGGAGTGGGCGAACTCGACGCCGCTCTCCGGCCTCGACGAGGTGACCGGGCTGGACGGCACGCTCCTGGTCACCGGCAGCCCGACCCTGGTGCGCGGCCTGCTCGCCCGCGGTCTGCTGGACGAGTTGCGCCTCGTGGTCGATCCGGTCGTGGCCGGGTCCGGCGGGCGGCTCTTCGAGGCTCCGGCCGCCTTCGAGCGCGCGGCCTGCCGCGAGTTCCCGTCCGGCTCGGTCTCGATCACCTACCGGCCCGTCCGGTAGAGGCGGGCACCGGCCCGGCGTCCGGCCGTCCCGGCACCTTCCGGGGCGGTCGGATCGCGTGACCTGGAGCGGACCGGGCACTACCGGATCCTCGGGCGGCCGCGCGCCGGCGAGATGGGCCCGGCGTTCCTGGCGGGGCCCGGAGGTGCGAAGGGGCGGTCTCGGCGCATTCCGAGGGTGTTCAGCCGCGGTAGGTCTCCAGGAGACGGAGCCAGACCTCGCTCATGGTGGGGTAGGAGGGGACGGCGTGCCAGAGGCGGGAGATGGGGACTTCGGCGGTGACCGCGATGGTGGCGGAGTGGAGCAGTTCGGCCACGCCGGCGCCGACGAAGGTGACGCCGAGGAGTGTCTCGTGGTCCAGGTCGACCACCGCGCGGGCGTGGCCCTGGTAGCCGTCGGCGTACAGCGCGGCCCCGGAGACGTCGCCGAGGGCGTAGTCGACCGCCCGTACCCGGCGCCCCTCCCGGGTCGCCTCCTCCAGGGTGGGGCCGACGGCCGCGACCTCGGGATCGGTGAAGACGACCTGCGGGACCGCCCGCTCGTCGGCGGTCGCCACGCTGCGCCCCCAGGCGGCGGTGTCGAGGGGGCGTCCGGCGGCGCGGTCGGCGATCACCGTGCCGAAGATCCGTCCCTGGTACTTCCCCTGGTGGGTCAGCAGCGCGCGTCCGTTGACGTCCCCGGCCGCGTAGAGCCACCCACCGGACACCCCGGCCGCCAGCCCGGTGGAGTCGATCTCGATCGGCCGGCCCGGGGCCAGCCCGACCGTGTCCAGCCCGAGGTCGTCGGTGGCGGGCGTCCGTCCGGTGGCGAACAGGACCTCGTCGGCGGTGACCGTGTCGCCGCCGTCCAGGGTGAGCGTCACCTGCCCGTCGCGGCGGACTCCGGTGACCGACGCGCCGAAGCGCAGGTCGACCCCGGCCGCGCGCAGGCCCTCGGCCACGGCCTCCCCGGCGAACGGCTCCGTCCGCGGCAGCAGGCGCGACCCGCGCACCAGCTGCACCACCTCGCTGCCGAGCGCCCGCCAGGCCGTGGCCATCTCGCACGCCACCACGCCGCCGCCGATGACGGCCAGCCGCGGCGGCACCCGTTCGGACGAGGTCGCCTCGCGGCTGGTCCAGGGGCGCACCTCGGCCAGGCCCGGCAGCCCGGGCAGCGCCGCGCGGGTGCCCGTGCACACCGCGACGGCGTGGCGGGCGGTCAGCACCCGCCGCCCGCCGTCGGGGGTCTGCACCGCGACGCGCTTGGGCCCGTCCAGCCGCCCGTGGCCGCGTACCAGGACGAGCCCGGCACCGTTCAGCCACGCGACCTGGCCGTCGTCCTTCCAGTGCGATGTGAACTCGTCCCGGCGCCTGAGGACCGCTTCGGCGTCCAGCGTCCCGGTCACCGCCTCGCGGGCGCCGGCCAGCCGCCGCGCGTCCGCCAGTGCGGCGGCCGGGCGCAGCAGTGCCTTGCTGGGCATGCAGGCCCAGTACGAACACTCCCCGCCTACCAGCTCGCTCTCCACGACCGCCACGCTTAGCCCGCCGGCGTGCGCCCGCTCGGCCAGGTTCTCACCCGTCGGCCCGGCCCCCACCACCACGACATCGAACTCGTCCATGCCCCCAGCCCCTCCGATCGGCCGCAGTCTCGTCCACCTGGATCCTGCCGGATTCCGCGGCGTTCGGCAGGGCGGCCGCCCGTCAATGATCGCAAACCGCGGAGGGTCGGTCCGCGTGAGGCCCCTCGTTTCTGCTACAAGTGTAGTTACAAGGGGTGCCGGCAGGGCGGCGGCTCGAAGATGAACGCGATCGGCGGCGATCACCGCCTACGCTTGGCCGGACGTTGCCAAGCGCGGTACGACAGGGGAGTCCGTGAGCGCCGAAGGCAGTACCAGGGCCGTCATCACCGCGCTGGGCGCGAACCTCGGGATCGCGGTCACCAAGTTCGTGGCGTTCGCGCTGACGGGTTCGTCGTCGATGCTGGCGGAGGCGATCCACTCGGTGGCCGACTCCAGCAACCAGGCGCTGCTGCTGATCGGCGGGAAGCGCGCGGAACGGGACGCGACCGAGGAGCATCCGTTCGGGTACGGGCGGGAGCGCTACATCTACGCGTTCCTGGTGGCGATCGTCCTGTTCAGCCTGGGCGGGCTGTTCGCGCTGTACGAGGCCTGGCACAAGATCAGCGATCCGCACCCGATCGAGGAGTGGCAGTGGGTGCCCATCGCCGTCCTGCTGGTCGCGATCGTCCTGGAGGGGGCGGCGCTGCGCACCGCGGTCCAGGAGTCGAACCGCAGCCGCGGACGGTCGAGCTGGGTCCAGTTCGTCCGCCGGTCCAAGTCGCCGGAGCTGCCGGTGATCCTGCTGGAGGACACCGGTGCGCTGATCGGGCTGGTGTTCGCGCTCGCGGGCGTCGGCCTGACCCTGATCACCGGCGACGGCGTCTGGGACGGGATCGGCACCGCCGCGATCGGCGTGCTGCTGGCGGCCATCGCGATCGTGCTGGCCACCGAGGTCAAGAGCCTGCTCGTCGGGGAGTCCGCGACCCCGGAGCACCTGCGGCTGATCAGGCAGGCGATCGTGGAGGGCCGCGACGTCCCCGCGGTGATCCACATGCGCACCATGCACCTCGGGCCGGACGAGCTGCTCGTCGCCGCGAAGGTCGCCGTGGACCTCCAGGACGACGCGCGGGAGGTGACCGACGCGATCAACGACGCCGAGGCCCGCATCCGCGCGGCGGTTCCGATCGCCCGGCTCGTCTACCTCGAGCCGGACGTGCTGCGGAAGGGGGGCTGAGGACGGTGTCGCGCAGGCCGCTCGGGCAACTGGAGGCAGAGGTGCTCGCCGCGCTGGCCGGGCTCGGCGGGGCGGCCAGCACCGCGGAACTGGTGGAGCGGCTGGACGGTGATCCCGCCTACACGACGGTGAACACCATCCTGCACCGGCTGCACGAGAAGAAGCTGGTCTCGCGCACCCGGGCGGGCCGGCACTACCGGTACCGGCTCGCCGTCGACGAGTCCGAGCTGGTGGCGGGGCGCATGCGCGACCATCTACGGCACGCCAGCGACCCGGGGAACGTGCTGAACCGGTTCGCGCGGTCGCTCAGCGCCGAGGAGGCGCGGAAGCTGCGCGAGTTCCTCGACCCTCCGGAGGCCGGCGGGTGAACTGGTTCACCTTCCTGCCCCTCGCCCTGATGCTGACGCTGAGCGCCGCGCTGGCGAAGGTGCCGTTACGGCTCCATCCGTCATGGTCGGCGCGGCTGCTGGCGACGACCGGGGCGATGACCGCCGTGGCCGCGCTCGGCACCGGCTTCTTCGTGGCCGTCAACTACGCGGCGACGCTGGCGCCGTCCGCCGCCGCGCACGTCCCCGAATGGGCGCTGTTCGGGGACGACCGCCCCGTCCCGGACGCGGTGGGGATCCCTTCGGCCGTGCTGTCGGCCGCCGGGCTGGGGGCCGCGGGCAGGGCCGCCGCCCGCCGGGCCGCCGCGCTCCGCACCGCGCGGGCGGACGCCCGCGAGCCCCTCGACACCGATGTCCCGATCGCCGTCGCGATCCCCGGCCGGCACGGCGGGGTCCTGGTCTCCCGGGGCCTGCTGCGCGATCTGACGTCCGAGGAGCTCCACGTCGTCTTCCAGCACGAGACGTCCCACCTCAGGCACCGGCACCACCGCTACCTCGCCGCCGGCGCCCTCGCCTCGGCCGTCCTGCCGCCGCTGCGGTCCCTGGCCGCCCGGCTGCGGCTGGCGACGGAGCGCTGGGCGGACGAGGACGCCGCGGAGGCGACCGGCGACCGCGCCGCCGTCGCCCGGACGATCGCCAAGGTCGCCCTCGCGCAGCCGCGGGGCCCCGGGCCGGTGAGCGCGTTCGCCGACTCCGGGGTCGTCGAACGCGTCGAGGCGCTGCTGGGCACGCCTCCGGCCAAGAACGCGGTCACCGGCCCGCTGCTGTTCATGGGCAACGGCGTCGTCACCGGGTCGCTGACCGCCGCGACCCTCCAGCTCGACCACGTTCTCGTGTCGGTCCTGGTGTCGCTGCTCGCGTTCCGGTGACGGGACGCCGTCCGTGAGAGCCGTCCGTCACAGCTCGAACTCGGCGGGGTCCAGGCCGACGGCGAAGCACGCCTCGCGGACGACGGCCTTCTCGCTGTCGTCGAAGTGCCCGTCCGCACCGCCGATCACGATGCCGATCTGGATGACCGCGCGCGCCTCGGCGGGCTTCTTCTTCGTCTTGCCGATGTCCTGCAGGACCGCCACCTTCCCGAAGTCGAAGTCGGCGGTGAGCTTGGAGACGTTGTCGTTGAACCGCCGCTGCAGGTCGTCGGACGGGAAGTTCTGCAGCACCTCGTTGGAGGCGATCAGGGACGCGGTCCGCTGCCGCTCGGACGGGTCCACGCTGCCGTCGGCCGCCGCGACCAGCGCGCACATCGCCATGCTCGCGTCCCGGAAAGCCCCGCTCTTCAGTTCGTTCTTCTTGCTGAGCAGCTGCGTCTGCATGCTCTGGGTGGAGTCGCGCAGCTTGTCCCAGAAAGGCATCGTGATCCTCCGCTCGTCGGGTCGTCTCTTCCGACCCTAACCGCCCTGCTACAGATGTAGTAGCTGACGGGCCGTCACCACTGCCGGTTCAGCGTCGCCTTGCCGCCGGTCACGAGGCTCGCCGGCGGGACGTCATCGGCCACGACCGCGCCGGCGGCGATCACAGAGTCGCGGCCGATGGAGACGCCGGGCAGGATCGTGGCACCGGCGCCGATCCACACGTTCTCCGCCACGTCGATGGGCCCGCCGGTCAGCCACTCCCGCCGCTCCCCGGGATCGACCGGATGGCCGACGGTGATGAACGTGGCCTTCGGTCCGATCATCACGCGCTCGCCGAGCCGGATGCCGGCGTAGTCCAGGAACGTGCAGTTCTGGTTGATGAACACCCGCTCCGCCAGGTCCAGGCGGAGGCCGTGGTCGGTGTAGAAGGGCGGGTAGATCGTGACTCTCGCCGGCAGCGGCCTGCCGAGGATCTGCTCGAACAGCTCGGCCTTGCCCGGTTCGTCCTCGAAGGGCAGGACGTTCAGACGCGAGGTGAGCTCGGTGGCCCGCAGCACCCTCTCGGCCATGGCCTGGAACTCGGCGCCGTGAATGCGCATGAGATGGCCGCTGGGCATGCCACGCTCCTATCCGGTCAGTTCACCTTCGCCAGGCGACCGTTCGCGCTGCCGCCGTCGCCGCGCGTCCTCGCCCAGGACGGGAGCCAGACCGTCTCGGGAAGCCTTGGCAGGCATCCGAGGTGGGTGATGATTCCACGCAGTTCCGGATGCGGATTCGTTCTCGGGATCATGAGCGAGAGCGGGTAGGCGATGGCCGGATCCACGATGGGGATGCGGCGCAGATCGTGGCTCGTCGGCCAGAGGTATCGGTCGCGTGCCCCGACAAGAGTCGCCACGTCCGCGGAGTCCGCGAGGGTGTCCAGGAGCACCTCGTTTCCGAAATGCGGGCCCGCCGCGTCGATGCGCAGGTCGAACTCGGTGGCGAGCTGGTCGTAGAACTCTCCCCATTCGCTTCGGGGCGCGATGCCCGGAACCCATATCCGGTGCCTGCGCAGCTGCGGCGGCGTCAGCTTCCGGGCGGAGGCGAGCGGATGCCTCGGGCCGACGAGCAGTTCCAGCGGGGAGTCGAACGCGTGCACCATCCGCACGTCGGCAGGCAGGACGGCCGGGTCGGTGACGGTACGGAACGAGGCGTCGATATCGCCCGCCTCGATGGCCGCGACCGCCACGCGCGGGTCGTCGACCCTGAGGGTCACCAGGTCGAGGTCGGACCCGGGATGCGACCGCCAGTACTCGTGCATGACCACGGACTGGGCGCTTCGAAAGCCGAGAACGTCGATCCGCAGGGCCCGGGAGCCGGGCCTGACCGCGGCGACGGCCCGATCCACACCCGCGACGACGCTCCGCGCGTGGGGAAGGAACGCCTGGCCGTCCAGTGTCAGCTCGACCCCGCGTGCGGTCCGTGTGAACAGGCGGACTTCCAGATCGCGCTCCAGGGCGGCGATCCGCTTGGAGACCGCCTGCTGCGTCACGCCCAGCTCATCGGCCGCATGCTGCAACTGCCCGAGCTCGGCCGCCCGGACGAATGATCGCCATGCCTCGGTGTCCACCGGCACACCCTAGGCCCGCACAACCGACCGTTGGAGCACGCCGGAGACCGGTTGTGCGAACGGCCGGAGGAGTCTCCAGATGCTCGGAAGCCGCGCAGTGCGAAGGCCGTCCCGGCTCCGTTCAGGCGGTCGAGGAACGTGCGGACCGTTTCGGCGAAGGCGTCGGGGTCGTCGTCGTGGGGCCAGTGGCCGCAGCCGGGCATCTCGCGCAGCACCGTGTCGGGGCGGCGCCGGGCCATCAGCCTGGCCATGGGGGTGGGCAGCACGAAGCTGTCCAGGCCGTGCACCAGCAGCGCGGGGCAGGTGGAGCGGAGCCACTGCTCCCACCAGTCGCCGATCAGTGCCCGCTCGCCGACCTCGCCGACGCCTGGCCCCGTCCGGCCCGGCGCCGTGAATCGGCCTCTTCGAAGCTGGTTCGCCGGGGCCGGACGACCTTCGGGAAGCCGCGGCCCCGGGCCTGCGCGCCGGTCGCGTCAGGTGGTGTGGCGCCAGGAGCCGCCCGTCTCGCGTTCGAACGCCGAGCGGGTGGTCGCGGTGTCGTAGAAGATGCGCAGCGTCGTGATCAGGCCTTCGCCGTCGAGCTCCAGCATGTCCACGCACTCGAAGCCGGCCGCGGTGCCCGAGGACAGCGTCCAGTCGAAGCGGAACCAGACGCCGACGAGCCGTTCGCCCTGGGTGACGCCGCGAAGGTGGAGCTCGGAGCGGCCGGTGTCGGCCAGCAGTCTCGGGTAGAACTCCGCGGCGGGCAGCGGCCCGTACAGCGGGGAGTGGACGACCGCCTCAGGGTGGAAGAGCGCCAGGACGCCCTCCAGGTCGCCGCGCTCCAGGGCGGCGAGATAGTCCGCGGCCAGCTTGCGGGCGGTCATGATCGCTCCTTGATGAGGGCGTCCAGGCCGTCGAGGAGGCGGTCCAGGCCGAAGGCGCGGGCGTTGTCGTCCAGGGTCGGGGTGGGGCCGCTCAACGCCTTGCTGAGCTCGGGGAACAGGTCCGCCCGGCCGCGGATCAGTTCGGCCGTCTCGCTGCCGCCCGACCAGGCCTGGGTGCCGGCCGTGGTCATCGACTGGGTGGTGCGGACGTGCCCGAACAGCAGGAACGCGGCGGCCATGCGCTCGTCGCCGGTGAGACCGGTTCCGGCCAGTGCGGCCACCGCGCTCTCGGTCCACCCGGCCTCGCGGGGGCCCATGACGCGGGTGCCCACGGTGACGGTGGGCAGCCAGGGGTGCCGCCGCCAGACCTCGGCGAGCCGCCGGACGAACTCCTCCAGCCTGGCCCGCCAGCCGCCGGGCACCTCGCCCAGGTCGGGCGGCTCTCCCACGGCCGTGTCGATCATGATGCTGAGCAGCTCGGACTTGTTCGAGACATGCCGGTAGAGCGACATCTTGGTGAAGCCGAGGGCGGCGGCGACGCGCTGCATGGAGACCGCCTCGATACCGTCCGCGTCGGCGACCGCGATGGCCGCCTCGACGATCGCCGACACCGAGAGCGGTATGCGCGGCCGCCTCTCCGGCTGGTCGCTGAGATCCCAGAGCGCCTTCATCCCACCACCCTCTTGTCAACCCGGCACCGATGTGTCTAGCTTACATCAGGTGTCCGGCGGACACATAGTCTCTTGTGGACGCCTCCCCCCCAGCGAAAGGTCAGGTCAGACCATGACCAGCAACGTCGGCTCCAGCGGCCTCGGCGCCGTCCAGGCCCCGATGACCGCCGCCACGACGGCCCCCCGCACCGTTCCGATGTGGCGCGCCGGCCTGTTCGGGTGCGTCGCCGCCGCCGCGGCCACCACCGCCGTCGCCGCGGCCGGCAGGGGCGCGGGGGTGCCCCTGGAGATCGACGGCGAGCCGATCCCGCTGCTCGGCTTCACCCAGCTGACGCTGCTGTTCAGCGCGATCGGCGTGCTGCTGGCCCTGGCGCTGCGCCGCTGGGCCGCGTCGCCCAGACGCACGTTCCTCGCGGCCACCGCCGTCCTCACCGCGCTGTCGATCGTGCCCGATCTGATCGTCTCGGCGACGGTCGGGACGAGGCTCACCCTGATCGCCGCCCACCTCGTGGCCGCGTCGATCGTCATCCCCCTCGTCGCCGCCCGCCTGCCCGCCCGCACCCGATAGCGACCGACCGGATGCGTGACAGGGAGCCCACCGCGAAGGAGGTCAGGGCGATGATCGAGGCCCGGTCACGCATGTGACCGACCGCGTGGCCTCCTGAACCGGAGGGTGGTGCCGCTCCGCTGCCGCGGGCTGCGGCACCACTGACGACCTGCGAATCGCCAGGTCCGAGTCACCCGAACATGGCGCTGTGCGGGATGGGGCCGGCGAAGGTCCTGTTCTCGCCGGGATCGAGGGTGATGCCCGCGGGCTCTTCGCAGAGTTGGTCGAGGAAGAGCGTCGCGCGGGCGTCGGTGCGGTTGTCCGCACTGGTGGCGCCCTGGAGCAACAGGCGGCACTCACCGTTGTCGGGGTCCTCGATCTCCACATCACCCGAGTCGGGGGAGTGGTAGAAGAAGATGCCCGTGGCGCGCACGCCGACGGTCGACGCGGACGCGGGCGTGACGGCGGGAGCGGCCATCACCAGAACGGCGCCCGCGATGGCCGGCGCGGCGCGTGAGGGCAGTCTCATGAGTCCTCCGGGGGGAAGTGGCGGGGGAAGACCCAAACCGTACGGACGAAGTCCATGGGGGCGCGATTGCCCTGCTGGTGGGACTGCGCTTGCGTCCAGGTGACGACTCCATCGCGGAGCGTGACGGGCCGGGGTGCGCGGTCGGCGGCGCGTGACGGTGGGATCGCGAGCTTGTGGACGCGAACGCGGGACACCGGCGTGCTCCCGGCCGCGATACTGGGCAGGATGAGCCAAGATCGACAAGTCGAGGACGCCCCCGACAGCGCGCTGCCCGTCCTGCTCGTTCAGCCGCCCTGGTCCGGTGGGAAGGGGGAACCGGTCGTCCTCAAGTTGAAGACGCCCAGGGAGCCGACCTTCGTCCGCTGGGCGCCCGGCCGGCGGGAGGAGTGGCTGGAGGCCCCGTACAAGTACGCGCAGGAACGCATGCCCGAGGACACCGACTGGGACGAACTCGCCGCGTTCTTCGCCGGTGGCCAGGCCCTGCAGCTGTGGAAGCCGCGCGAGTGGCAGTCCAGGTCGCGGTTCGAGCGCCTCTACATAGGACTCGTCATGCAGGCGCCCCGGGAACTCGCCGAGAAGCTGCTCGCCGACGAACGCTACTGGGACGCTTTCGCCGACTTCTCGAACGTCGGCGCCGATCGCGGTGCGGTGGCGCGTCACGAGATGGCCGCCTACCCCCTGGTGATGCACCAGTTGAAGAAGAGGAAATGGAGCGTCTACGCCCTCGAACCCTTCCTGGACCACGCCGTCGCCCAAGGCATGATCAAGGACTTCGGTGACGACGGGCGCAACGATGCGCAGGAGGCCTGGTACGCACTGCACGGGACGGACGCCGTGAGGCTGACGATCCCGGACGCGCTGCGCAAACCGGGCCCGAAACGGGAACGCGCCGAGGCCGCGCTGCGCTCGGTGGCGGAACGCCACGGCCACGACGTCCTCGTGGAGGCCGCCGGGTACTACGGGGACGAGGCCGTGCAGGCGGTCTCAGTGCTGCGCACCGACCCGCTCGACGTGTACCCCGACCCGCTGCCGGGCCTCCCGGAGGGCTGGGACCCCGAGAAGCTGCCGCGGATCCTGCTTCGCCGGCGCCGGCACGCGCTCCCCTTGGCCGCGACCCGGCATCTGCTGACGATGCTGTCCATCTCGGAGAACCGCAAGCCGTACGCGGGCGTGCCCTTGGTCGTGGGCCCTCTGGATCCGGAGTCGCTCGCCGAGTTCGCCTGGGCCCTCTACAGGGCCGACCGCCATCCCAAACTGTGGGCGTCGCCCGGCGTGCAGTACGCCTTGGCCGAGTTCGGCGACGACAGGACCGCCGACCGGCTCGCGCCGATCGTCGCCCGGTGGTCCAGGGCGTACGTGTGGGAATCGGGCGGGCAGTCCGCGCTCCGCCTGTTCAGCCGTCTCGGCACCGACGCGGCGCTCCGCCATCTGGACCGGCTCGCGAACAAGGCCGAGGACCACAAATGGATCCGGCGGTCCGCGCGCGAGGCGTTGAAGCGCGCCGCCGAACGGCGCGGGCTCACCCAGGAGCAACTGGCCGACCGGCTCGTTCCCGCCCTGGGCTTGGACGCCGGCGGCTCCATGACGCTCGACTACGGGCCTCGCCGCTTCGTGGTGGGCTTCGACGAGGAGCTCAGGCCTTTCGTCACCGACGAGAGCGGCAAGCCCCGCAAGACGCTGCCGAAGCCGGGCGTGAAGGACGACGACGCCCTCGCCCCCGCGGCCTACGAACGCTTCACCGTCCTCAAGAAGGAGGTCCGCACGGTCGCCGCGGACCAGATCAAGCGGTTGGAGGCGGCGATGGCGGCCGGGCGCACCTGGACGGCCGGGGAGTTCGCCTCCCTGTTCGTCGCGCACCCGCTCATGCGCCACCTCGCCCGCCGCCTGGTGTGGTCGGCCGGGACGGACACGTTCCGGGTGGCCGAGGACGGCACCCTCGCCGACGTCCGCGACGACGCCTTCACGCTTCCCGGCGACGCCCGAATCGCCCTGCCGCACCCGCTCGTCCTCGGCGAGGGGGCCGTCCAGGCCTGGGCCGCGATCCTCGCCGACTACGAGGTCCTGCAGCCTTTCCCGCAGCTCGGACGTCCCGTCCACATCCTCCGGGAGGACGAACGGGGCGGCGACCGCCTGCGGCGCTTCGAGGGCGGCACGGTCCACTTCGGCAGGATTCTCGGCATGACGTCCCGCGGCTGGGAACTCGGCGAGAAGGAGACCGGCGGCTTCCGCCGGCAGGTCATGCTCATGACGCCGGACGACCGGCACGTGATGGTCACCTTCGAGCCCGGCATCCGCGTCTTCGACCCCGAGGAGCATGCCGAGCAGCACATCGGACGCGTCATGCTCATGACGGGCCGCCACTCCGGCAGACCCCTCGCCTTCGGCGACCTCGACCCCGTGGCCGCCTCCGAGGTCATCACCGACCTGCACCGCCTCACCGAGTGACCACATCTCCTCCGGTCCGCTCGCCCGGCTCGACCGGAACAGCGCGCCGACCGCAGGCCGCCCGTTCCTCTAGTGGCGGGAGAACTCGGCTCTGACCTTGCTCGACCAGATGAACGGCTGGGCGCCGAGCCAGATCAGGCCGAGGAGCATGAGAGGGGCCATGAGGGGGGCGCTGTGGTCGGAGTCCAGGTCCAGGCCCGACCCTGCCAGCTCGTAGATGGGCACGACCCAGGCGAGGGCCACCAGGCCTTCGACGAGCACGGCCGCGGTGAGCAGGGCGCGGCGGGCGAGCGGGTCCGTCACCCGTCCGGCGAGTGACGGGTTCACCGCGGCGAAGGCGAACATCAACGCGAGCGTGCTCAGTATCCAGGAGATCTCGAATCCGACGTTGGGTTCGACGGCCGGGACCCTGCCGGACTGCCGGTACACGAAGACGAGGAGGGCCTCCACGTGAAGGCCCCGAGGATCGCGGACACGAGGGCGAGGACGAGCGTCGGCCGGTGCGGCAGGAACCACAGCCCGCAGATGAGGATGAACGCGACGACGACGGGCAGCAGCAGAAGGACCGCCCTGCCCGAAGACGACTCCAGGGGAAGGTCCTCGCTGGTTCCTCTCCACGGCCCGGTCAGGAAGGCCAGGACGCCGAGCGCGGTGCACAGGAGGGCGGCTCTGACGAGGGCCGTCCGGTAGCGACGGAGCGGGATGTCGCTGGTGGGCGGGTGGAGGACCGCGGTGCGGGGCGGCCGGTGGGGGAAGGGCGGGCCGGCGTCGGCCGCGGTTTCGGCGGTGGCGGCGGTGGGGTCCAGGACGGCGTTGAGCAGGTCGCGGACCTGGGCGGGGGAGAGCCGTTCGTTCGGGTCCTTGCGCAGCAGGCCGTTCAGGACCTGCGCCAGCGGACCCCCGCACTGGGGCGGTGGCGGCTGCCGGGTGGCGATCGCGACGAAGACGGCTCCATGGCTCGGCCCGTCGAACGGACGGCGCCCCTCGACCGCCGCGTACAGGGTGGCGGCCAGGGACCACAGGTCCGAGGCCTGGGTGACGGCCTTGCCCTCCACCTGTTCGGGGGACATGTAGGCGGGCGTGCCGAGCACCATGCCCGAACGGGTGATGGTGACGTCGCCCTCCAGCGCGGCGATGCCGAAGTCGGTGAGGAGGACCCGGTCGCCTTCGAGGAGCACGTTGGCGGGCTTGACGTCGCGATGGACGACGCCCTGGACGTGGGCGGCCGAGAGGGCGTCCAGCATCGCGAGCCCGATCGCGGCGACCTGGCGCGGGGGGAGCGCCTGCTGCTCGGCCAGCAGCTGTTCGAGGGAGCGGCCGCGCACCAGCTCCATGATGATCCAGGGACGGCCGTCCTGGCCCATCACCCGGTCGTAGACGGTGACGATGCCGGTGTGCCTCAGCCGGGCGGCGGCGCGGGCCTCGCGCTCCATCCGGGCGTACCAGACGCGCCGCTCCTGGTCGGTGGCCTGTTCGGGCACCCGGAGCTCCTTGACGGCGACCTCGCGGTCGAGGTCGATGTCGTGCGCGCGCCACACCGAACCCATGCCGCCCTGGCCGATCCGGCCGAGATTGCGGTACCGGCCCGCCAGTACCCCGTCGCCGTCCCAGCCCATGATCGGAATCTATCGGTCCGGAACGGCCGTGAGAAAGTGATCCGGACAACTGCCAGACACTCGTGTCTATCTGGTCGCCGCCGCCGGGCGGGCCCCCGGACGGGAAGGGGGCCGCCCTGGGCTCTGGGCGGGGTTTGTCCCCAGTTGGGGTCGCCTGCCTATACTCAAGCTGTCATGCCTGTTCAGGGGCACCGTCAGCGGGGGAATCTTCCCGCCGAGGTGACGAACTTCGTGGGCCGTCGTCACGAGCTGGCGGCAGTGCGGAACGCACTGTCCACGTCGAGGCTGGTGACGTTGACCGGCGTGGGCGGGGTGGGCAAGACCCGGTTGGCGATGCGGGCGGCTCGGAAGCTGGACCGGGCGTTCAGCGACGGTGTGTGGGTGGTTCAACTCGCCGAGTTGGGTGATGCGGCGCTGATTCCGCACACCATGGCCGCTGCCTTGGGAGTCGACGAGCGGTCCACCCGCGAGCCGCTGCAGGTGCTGGTCGATCACGTGCGAGATCGACATCTGCTCCTGGTGGTGGACAACTGCGAGCACCTGGTGGAGCCGTGCGCGTTCGTCATCAACACGTTGTTGCGGTCGGCGCCGGACCTGCGGGTGCTGGCGACCAGCCGGCATGTGCTCGGGGTCGCGGGCGAGCAGGCGCTGTGGGTGCCGCCGCTGCCGGTCCCTGAGCGGGACGCGCGTTTCCCGGCGTCGAAGGGGGCGCCCCAGTATGAGGCGCTGACGTTGTTCACGGACCGTGTCTCAGCCGTCGTACCCGGGTTCACCATCACGGAGGAGAACTGGGCGGATGTGGTCCAGATCGGTCGCCGGCTGGACGGTATCCCCTTGGCCTTGGAGTTGGCGGCGCCCTACTTGCGAGTACTGTCGCCCCATGAGCTGGTGGCCAGGTTGGACGACTGGTTCCGGTTGCGGGGCAAGGACCATCCGGCATTGCTGCCGCGTCACCAGACCCTGCGGTCCGTGATGGACTGGAGCTTCGAACTGTGCAGCGAACAGGAGCAGGCGCTGTGGGCACGGCTCTCGGTGTTCGCCGGCAGTTTCGATCTGGAGGCGGTCGAGACCGTCTGCGCCGGCAGCGACGTCGATGACGGTCTCACCGGCGATGCGATGGTGAAGCTGTTGGCCGGTCTGGTCGAGAAATCAGTGTTGTTGCGCGAGCAGCATGGCGACGAAGTCCGATTTCGGCTATTGGAGACCCTGCGCCAGTACGGAGAGGGCCGGCTGGAGGACTCGGGGCAGGAGCAGATCTTTCAGACCCGGCATCGAGATCATTACCTTTCCCTGGCCGAGCGCACCGAAGCGGAATGGTTCGGTCCCGATCAGATGCTGAAGCTCGCCAGGCTGAGACGGGAACACAGTAATCTGCAGGCCGCGTTGGACTACGGTCTCGCCACCTCCGACCACGCCCATGCCGGTCTTCGGATGGTGGGAATTCTGGCCTTCTACTGGATGAGTGGCGGGACTGCCGAAGGCCGATACTGGCTGGAGCGGGCAGTGGCCCGCGACACCGGGCCCACCAGGGAGCGGGTCAGGGCACTGTGGGCCGACGCCTTGATCGCCCTGTGGCAGGGGGACGTCCGAGCCATCGATGACTTGTGCGAAAAGTGCCGAACTCTGGCAGGTGAGCTGGGTGATGAGTCCGGCCTGATGCACGCTCGTGCGGTCGAGGGCATGGCTTCCTTCTTCCAAGGCGACCTGGCTCGGGCAAGCGCCCTGGGGGAAGAGACCACAACGCGTCAGCGGGCGCTCGGGGAGTTGAATCTTCTGGTGCTGCTGCGCGCCCCACTGGTGATGGCAACGGCGTTTCAGGGGAATCTCGAACGCGCCATCAGCCTGGCCCAGGAGGCGATCGACATTTCCAGGGCCCATGGCGAGAGCTACAATTACTCGTTCATGCAGCAGGCGTATGCCGTCGCTTTGTGGGGAGAGGGAGCCCCGAACCCCGGCAGGTGCCGGCAAGGCATGACGTACCTGGCCGAATCTCTGCGTATCAAGCAGGCTTTCGCGGAGATCCCGGGGACGCTCGGTGGAATCGAGTATCTGGCCTGGTTCCTTGTCGCCAGTGGGAACGAAGCAAAAGCGGCGCGACTGTTCGGATTCGTGCGGCGGGCATGGGAGAAAGAGCAAGAACTCTTCCTCTTCGGATCTGAGCTATATTTTGCCATACATGATAGATGTGCGGTTCAGGCGCGGCAGTCCCTGGGGGACGAAGTGTATGAGGACGAATTGTCTCGGGGCGCCGAACTGACCCTGTCCCAAGCCGTCGCGTACGCTCTGGGTGAGAAACCGGACAGTCCCTCTCATGCCCCCGCTTCGACCGAGGCGGCTTCTCCGCTGACTCGCCGCGAGCGGCAGGTCGCCGAACTGGCCGCTCAGGGCCTGTCGAACAAACAGATCGCAGTCGCGCTCGTCATCGCCCAGCGCACCGCCGAAGGGCATATCGAGAACATCCTGAGCAAACTGAACTTGACATCCCGCTCTCAGCTCGTCGCCTGGTTCCATCGCCACTGACGTGAGCTCGATGGAGTGTGCGTGGTGGCATCTGCCCGAGGAGCTCGGGGGGAGCGTGGGGAGCGCCGGACAGGTACCGGACAGGTAGTCCTCCCGGTGTCGTGGGCGCTGGTGGAAGCGAGAGTCGATGGTGTAACGACCAGCGACCGCAAAGGAACGGGCAAGATGTTGAGCGGCTCAACGATCGAACCCCAGTCAGACGCCCACCGTCGTGGCGAGACTCCTGAACTCGGGGTCGGTGCGGGCGGCCGGGGATGGCTGCCGGCCGAGAGGCGGCGCCGATTCGTCGTCCAGGTCTCGCACGAGATGCGCACACCGCTTGCCGCGCTACGACTGGAGTTGGAAGAAGCCCTGACCAACAGGGACGTCGCCGACCCCTTCGCGGCGCTGAAGGAGGCGTTGCAGAGCGTCGAGCGCTTGGAGAACACGGTGATCGCCCTGCTCTGGTTGCTCCAAAGGGACGCTTCGGAGCGCCCTTAGCGGCCGTGTCATCCCCCGCCAGTCCGGCCGGACGGCCCTTCGCCGTGGGTTCGCCACCAGTCGGCCGCCGCGTCCACCGCGAGGCCGGTGATCCAGAGGTCGGCCGGGTCGTCGGGCAGCAGGCGTTCCCGTACCGCGTCGCGCATGGGGTAGGAGAGTGCGGCGCCCGTGGTGGGAAGGTCGTCGTCCAGGACCTCGGCGGGGATCTTGCAGACCGTGACGGCGGCCGCCACCCCGAAGCCCGCACGTTCCGCCAGGTCGTGGACGGTGGCGGCGGCGTCGATCGGCGCGGGACCGCGATCGGCCAGCAACCGGATGAGCCGGACGACGCGGCCGGCGGTGCCCCAGCAGGGGACGGGCGGCCGAGCCGCCTGCCAGCCGGGCGGCTCGCCCGGTTCGAACGTTCCGCCGGGCGCGTACTCCAGGGCCGTCGCGGTCCGGTCGTGTCGCTGGTAGTCCAAGATCAGCAGGGCGCCGTTCGGGGTACGCCAGAGCTCCCCGGGCGCTTCCCGCTCCAGTTGCCTGTCGACCAGCTGACGTTCGGCGTTGGACTGCCCCTCGCCACCCGCCGGAGTGATGCGCAGTGTCCGGCAGGAGCCCGTGCCGTCGCCGATCGGAGCGTTGGCCCAGAGGCGCAGGACGTCGAGGATGCCTTCGCGCTGTGAGTCAGAAGTCCACGGCAGGACGGCCGGGAGCGCGTAGCCCGCCAGGGTGTCCGGCTCGACGCCCACGTAACCGCGGGGTGGCAGGGAGACCGTCCGGACGAGGTAGGGCCTGTCGGCCGCGGGTTCGTCGGTCGTCGCCGACTCAAGCGCTTGGGCCACGAGCCGTTGGCGCACGAGCCACCTCGTCTGCGCCCTGGTGCGCCTGAAGGGGAGGTCGGAGGCCGGCACGACCAATGCGGGCAGTGCAGGAGGCTGGGGACGGCCGATCCGGTCGCGCAACTCGATGGACAGCAGGAGGCACTCGACGGCCGTACGGGCCGCTTCGAGGACGCCGTCGCGCAGGGCCGGCGCGGTCACCTCGGGCAGCACGGCCTCCAGCGCGTCGGCGGCCGCGCGCGGTCCGGTCAGCGCCGCCTCCAGCAGGCGCGCCGCCCGCTCGCGGTCGAGACGTCGCAGCGCCGCCGATCCGTCCGGGTCCACCGGGTCCCGCCGCGTCCACCAGCCGGGCGGCGGCACGAGCCCGCTCTTCGTGCTCATGACAGGCGAGAAGGGCAGCCGCGCCGTCCGGGTCCCATCGGGGGCGGTGACCGTGATCGCACCGCGGCTCAACCGGACCTCGCTCGGCCCGGCGGCGCCCGGGAACGTCACCTCGGCGGCGCCTGGCGCCTGGGGCCGTGCGGTGGCGGTGCCCGGGTCCAGGGTCAACGCGACGGTCCGGCCCGTCCGCCCCTCGACCTGGAACGTCTGCCAGACGCCGTCCTGGATGCGGGACAGGAGGCCGGTCTTGCCGTCGTACCAGGGCAGCAGCCCGTCGGGCAGTTGGGGAAGACTCATCGACAGGGCGTCGTCGCCGGTGACGGACGCGTGGGCGTGCCAGGACCGTTCCGTGATGGTGAGGTATCCGAGATGCTGGACGATCGTCCGGCCTGCTTTCGGCGACTTCGACGGCGTCCCGTCGCCGGAAACGGCCAGCTCGGCGGGGATGCCGCCGCGCAGGGCCGCCAGCAGGGCGTCCACGGGATCGGCGGGGTCGAGCCCGTCCGCGACACCCGGCTCCAGGTCGAGCAGACCGCTGCAGGCGGTGAGCCGCACCAACTGGTGCAGGGCGCTGTACAGGAAGGGAAGGTCCGGGCGGCCCGCGTCGGCCTTCCAGCCGTCGACGGCTTCGCGCAGCACCTCCCGGGTCTCCGGCAGATCCCAGAGCGCTTTCACCGTGGCCGGGTAGTCGACGTTGCCGTAATACCCCAGGTCGCGGACGAACGCCTCCAGCAGGCCGGCGAAACGCTCGCGTCCTTCTGGCCCGGATGCCACGTCCGCGGCCAGTTGCCCCAGGTCGAAGCCCGAACCCCACCAGCGGGGCGAGTCGGTGCCCATCCGCCCCTGGGGGATGATGTGCCGGTGGTCGGGAGGCGGAAGCGCCGGGTCCGTCTCCTCGCCGAAGACCACCTCGGCGTCCGGGAAAAGTCGATCCCCTGCCTGGTCGGCGAGCTTCAGCAGGACTTCGGCCGCGCAACCCCGTCCCGTGGTGCCGAACCACCGGGCCGGCAGGTGCGCCCCCGCCCCGCTCTCGGCCAAGGACTCCAGCCACATCTGCCGGATCTCCTCGGCGACCTCCTCGCCGCTCTCCTCCTCGTGCCGGGCGCGGTCGGGTTCGGCGGCGATCAGCAGCTTCATCAGGTCGTCGTCGCGTCCGGCCATCGCGACGAGCGGCTCACGGGCGGCCGCCCAGACCTGGTGGGACGCGATGGGCATGAGCCCGGCGCGGAGCAGCCGCCCGGCCAGGAACTCCTCCTCGTCCCGCTTCTTGATCTTCGCGGCGCGGGCCAGCGCGCGCAGGTCAGGGAAGATCCGGGCGTACGGGATGAGCCCGGCGTCGAATCCCGCGCAGACCACCTCGCGGAAGCGGGCGTGCGCCTCCTCCGCCGGCAACGTCGCGGCGAGCGTCTTGGCGTAGTCGCGCAGCGCGGCCGGTCCGACGCCGCCCGCGGGCACCAGTTCGAGGAAGACGCCCTGGACCCGGTCGAGGTCGAGGAGCGCGGGATGGTCCTTCTCGACCTTGCGCGCCTGCCCGAACGCCCAGAACGCGAGCTCGCTCTCGCCCGCCCGCACGAGCTCCCGGCAGGCGTGCTCGAAGAACGGCGCCAGCTCGGCGGCGGGCACCGGGTCCGCAGCCTTGACCAGCATCTTCTTGGCGCCCTTGGGCCCGGCGGCGGCGAGGTCCGCCGGTGCGGGCAACTGCGGGAACTGAGTCATCGCGCCCTTCGTCCCTGATCTTCTGAACGACCGTGAAACCCTGCGACGGTCCGCCCGGGTGATCGGTTCCGCGGCGGGCGCATCGAACGGTGCCGCGCGGTGGCGCGGTGGTCGGTCCGGTGCGACGGCGACAAGACCCGGCGGGTCGCCGTTCCGCCGCGCGGCGCTGCCGGCTCAGTCCTCGTTCTCCCACTGGGCCAGTCGGATGTCGCGGGCGTCGCTGAAGTGCTGGGCGCAGAGGTCGCCCGCCCGTTCCTGTTCCCGTGCCTCGACGGCGCGCACGATCGCGCGGTGCTGCTCGATGGTCGCTTCCCGCCGGTTCGGGTACGTCAGTGTCGTATTGGGGAAGCGGCCCAGGTGCAGGTCGAGACGTTCGAGCAGGTCGAGCAGCGCGAGCTGGTGAGTACATCGCCAGACGGCCTGGTGGAACTCCCGGTTCGTCTCGACCATTCCCCGCGGATTGTCGACGTCGACCGACTCGTAGCGCTTGGCTGCTTTCCGTAATGTCAGCAGGTCGTGCGTCGTGCGCCGACCCGCGGCGGCCCGTCCCGCCTCGCGCTCCAGGAGGATCCGCACCTCGTAGAGGTCCAGGATCTCGTCGGGGCTGTGGTCGCGGACCGTCAGGCCGCTCCCGTCCCGGACGACCAGCCCGTCCTGCTCCAGGCGCAGCAGCGCCTCCCGGACGGGAGTGCGGCTGACCTCGTACATGGCTGCGAGCGTGCTCTCGACCAGATACCGGCCGGGCTCCAGGTCGCCGAGATAGATCGACTGCTTGAGTTGCTCGTACAGGGCGTGGCGCCGGTTCTCGGGGAGGCCCGCGATCGATCGGTTCGGTCCGGCCGAGGCAGACTTCATACCGCTCCTTCGTCGTGTGGCGCTGCCGGCGCAGGTCAGTGCGCAGCCGCATACAATCTAGCCGCACCCAGGTGAAGCTGTCGACTCGCCCTCTACAGCAGCAGATCGCGGTCCAAAGTCACGCGGGAGGGTGCACGCCGAAGTGGCTCCGGGATCCCCTCCTCAGCGAGTCCTGGGCCAGATCGTAGGCCGCTGTATACAGCCGGTCGGCGCTCCCGGAGCCGGCTCAGCCGTGCGCGGACCCGGGCGGGAAGGTCTCCAGCCAGAAGCGGGCGATCTCGTCACGGCCCGCGATCCAGATGTCGCCGTTCGCGCTGAGGTGCTCGATCAGGCGCAGCAGTCCGGGCAACCGGGCCGGACGGCCGATGATCCTCGGGTGCAGGCCGACCGACATCAACCGGGGGCGCCGCACGCTTTCGCCCGCGAGGGTGTCGAAGCAGTCGATCGCGTAGCGCGCGAAGTCGTCGGCGGTGAAGAACTGCCCCTTGTAGAACTTCGTGTCGTTGACGTCGAGCGAGTAAGGGACGATCAGGAAGGGGCGGCCGTCCACCGCCTCGTAGTAGGGGATGTCGTCGCTGACCGAGCCCGCGTCGTAGACCAGGCCGGCCTGTGCCAGCAATGAGCGTGTGCGCACGGTGTTGGGAGGACGGGTGAACCAGCCCTGGACCGCACGGCCGGTGAGGCGCTCAAGCGTTTCGACGCAGTTGACGATGTTGCGGCGTTCCTGCTCGGCGGTGAGGCCGGTGTGCGGGATCCAGCGGTAGCCGTGCCCCACCACGTCGCAGCCGCGCTCCTTGATCGCCTCGGTCACGGCGGTGTTGCGTTCCAGCGCGAGGGCCGAGGCGAAGATGGTGGGCACGATCCCGTGCTCGTCCAGCGCCTCCAGCAGCCGCCACACGCCGACGCGGCTGCCGTACTCGAACGTCGACTCGGCGAACAGTTCACGCTCCCCGGCCGGAACCTCGTACCTGGCTTCGACGAGGGTCTCATGTGCAGGATCGCCGTCCAGGACGTTGCGTTCGGCGCCCTCTTCGTAGTTGACGACGAAGTTGACGGCGAGCCGTGCGCCGTTCGGCCAGACGAAGTCCGGCGGGTTCGGACCGTAGCCGACGAAATCGCGTGGTGCCAGGGTGTCCATTTGTCTCCTCCAACGGCGACGGTGTGGCCGGCGGGCGCGGCGAGGACGGGAGGCGGGCGGGATCAGAAGAGCTGCCGGGCGGTCAGTCCGGCGGAGAGGCCGAACACCAGGCGGAGCCTCGCCTTGAGCGGTGACAGCGTCCGCGAGGCGACCAGCCCGTCGGCCAGCAGCTGGGTCTCCGAACCGTGGCCGCGGTAGGTGCGCCGCAGGATGGGCCCGTCCTCACATCTGCTGGCGAGGACCACGGGCCGGTCTCCGCGAACGACGCGTACCAGCGCGTCGGCCAGTGGCGGCGGCAGGTGCCCGGCGCCCGTCCCGGCCACCACGAGGGCGTCCACCTCGGCGGCGATGGCGTCGACCAGCCGCCCGTCCGCACCGGCCATCGCCGGTACGATCTCCACCCTCCGGTCCGGCGGTGCGGTGGCCGGAAGCCGGTCGGTGACGGGCGGCGGGCCGAGCAGCAGTTCCACCTCGTCCTCCGCCAGGAACCCGACCGGGCCGGCGGAGGGGGAGGCGAAGGCCGCGATCCGGGTGCTGTGGTGCTTGGTCACCAGCCGAGCCACATGGATCTCGTCCTGGAAGACCACCACGGGACCGTACCGGGCGAGAGGTGCGTGCAGCGCCGCGCTGATGGCCGCCCTGATGTTGGCCGGCCCGTCGGCGCCCGGCAGGTGGGGGGCGCGCATGGCCCCGGTGACCACGACGGGGACGACCGTGTCCACCAGCATCGCCAGCGCGTACGCCGTCTCCTCCAGGGTGTCGGTGCCGTGGGTGACCACGACGCCCTCGGCGCCGCCCTCGATCTCCTCGCGCACCGCGGCGGCCAGCGCCCACATGTCGTCGAGGGTGACGGCCCGGCTGGAGACGGTGCGCACGTCGCGCGGCCGGACGGCGACCGGGAGCCCGCCCACCGTGCCCGCCAGGTCGCCCGCGCCATGGCGCGCCGCCGCGCCGCCCTCGTCGGGAGCCGCCGCGACGGTGCCGCCCATGGCCAGCAGGCTCACGGTGCCGTTGCTCATCGTCCCGCCCCCGCTCGTGACGCTCGGCCTTCTCGCACAGCTCCGCCTCCGATCATCTCTCCGCCCGCGCGAACAGTTCCGCACAGTCGGTCACCGCGGACAGCCCGGTGAGACGCTCCCACCATGCTCTGGAGGTCGGCGAGTCGCCCAGGAGCGCCACGAACTTCTCACGATGCTCCTCCGCGCCGAGAGGCCGGGTGTGATGACCGCGCGGGTTGTCGACGACGGAGGTCAGGGTGCCGCCGTCGGTCCGCACGGTGACACGGGCCGGGGCGGCCTCCGGCCACCGTGCGTCGAACCCGGCATCGGCCCGAACCGTCACCTTGCGCGCCAGTTCGGCGACTTCGGGGCGGTGGCGGAAGGCCTCGACGCCGCTGTCGCCGAGGAGCAGGGCGGTCGCCACCGCGTACGGCAGAGAGAACCGGCCGGACAGGTCGTTCGCGGCCGGCTGCCGGTTGATCTTGAGGTTGACGCTGACCGTGTCCACCCGGATCTCCCGGATCGCAGCGGCCGGCACCGTCCCGAGGTCCAGTGCCGCCTCGATCGCGCAGTGCGTCAGGGCGCAGGCACTGTGGACCTTGAAGTAGTTCCGGGTGATGCCGAGCCTGCCGTAGTCCAGCGGTCCCGACAGCTCCGGGCCGTCCACGATCTCGCCAGCCACCCGGCCGAACGCCTCCTCCAGCGCCCCCGCCGAACCGCTGTACCCGGCCTGCGCCATCGCCGTGGCGCGCACCCCGCTCGCAGCGGCGTGCCCGGTGAAGGCGTTGCGCGCGGTCGCGCCCTCGTAGCAGGGCTGCCACATCGCCAGGACGGGGCCGGTGGCGGCGATGCGGGCCGCCGCCACCGGGTCGGTGCCGTCGAGCAGTGCCACGGCGACCGCGGCGCCGAGGGCGCCCAGGTGTCCGTGCGGATGCACGCCCGGCCGCAGCCGGAACGCCCGGAACAGCCGGCTGCTCACCTCGTATCCCGCGATGACCGAGCGCAGGAGGTCGGTGCCGGATGCGTGCAGATGTTCGGCGACGGCGAGCGCCGCCGGGACCACCTGCACGGCCGGATGACCGGTCGGGCGCATGCCCTCGTCCAACTCCAATGCGGTTCCGGCGGTCGCGTTGAGGAACGCGGCGTGCTCGGGATACGTGCGCCTGCCGGGTGCCGGGAGCACTGTCGCGGTGTGCCCCGGCCCCGCCCTGCCGGCCGGTGTCACCAGGCCGTTGCGCTCGTCGAGGGCGACCAGGGCGGCGATCTCGGGTGTCGTGGCCCCGGCGGCGGCGACGGTGTCGGCGATCACGCGCTGAGCGTGCCGGACGGCCGGCTCGGGTACCCGGCCCATCTCCAGATCGGCCGCCGCGGCCACGGCGTCGTCGATGCTGTGCACGGTCGCGCTCACCTCCTCAGGTCGAGATGCCGGGTCTCGCCGAGCGCCCGGACGGCGCCGGCGCTGATCACGGAGACCAGCACCACGTAGCCTCCGACGGCGTACATGCCGATCCCTTCGTAGAGGCCGACGGCGATGAAGGGGGCCACGGCCGCTCCCAGAAGCGAGCCGGCCTGGTTGGCAGCCGTCACGCCCGAGTACCGGATGGCGGTCGGGAACAACTCGGCGAAGTACACGCCCACCGGGGCGTAGGCGAAGCCGACCGGGAAGGCGAACAGCACCAGGGCGACCGTGAAGAGAACCGGCTCCCCGGTCTCGACGAGCGCGAGCACCGGGAAGATCGCCGCGATGGCTCCGCCCAGTCCCCACAGCAGGGCCGTGCGCCTGCCGTGCTTGTCGGCCGTTCCCGCCGACAGGCGCAGGCCGATGCTGTAGGCGCCGGCCGAGATGAGCACCGCGGTGAGGGCGGAGGCCTTGCTCATCTCCAGTTCGCCCGTCGCGTGGGCCAGCAGGAAGATGAAGGCGACGTAGAACGTGGTGCTGACCGACACGTAGGCGAGGGTGGCGAGCACGGTGGTCCGGCGAGCCTGCTGGACGACGCTCACGATCGGCAGCCCGGAGACCTTCCCCGGATCGGCGTGGGCGGCGGCCTTCCTGCGGCCGGCCTCGAACACGGGGGATTCGTTGATCCGCAGCCGGAGCACCAGCCCCACCACGATCAGCGCGGCGCTGGACAGGAAGGGCACTCGCCAGCCCCAGTCGAGGTAGGTCTGTTCGGGGATGACGAGGGTGATCAGCAGGAGCACGGCCGTCGAGAGGGCCAGCCCCGCGGTGACACCCTGCTGCGGCCAGGCGGAGAGCCGGGCCCTGCGGTCGTGCGGGGCGAACTCGGTGGCCATCAGCACGGCTCCGCCCCATTCGCCGCCCACGGCGGCCCCCTGGACGAAGCGGAGCAGCACCAGGAGCACGGGGGCGATCGCGCCCGCCGTCGCATACGTCGGCAGGACGCCCACGAGCATCGTGCTGACGCCCATCAGGACCAGGGACACCACCAGGGTCGCCTTGCGGCCGATGCGGTCCCCGAAGTGAGCGAAGATCAGCCCCCCGATCGGCCGGGCGGCGAAGGCCACCGCGATGGTCGCGAAGGAGGCGAGGGTGGCGGCGACATCGGACATCTCGGGAAAGAATTGCTTGCCGAATACCAGTGCCGCGGTGCTGGCGTAGATGTAGAAGTCGTACCATTCGATGGCGGTGCCGAGAAAGGCGGCCTTGGCTACTTTTGTGGCTTCCGCCAGGGACGGTGTCGGAGTACCGGTATCGTCTTTGTTTTCCTGAACGTGCGGCACAACTTCCATCTCCTTCGGTTGTGGCACCGTGGAACGTGCGGTGGTGCGTGGGCGCCGACGGCTCGGCACCGCCGATGGCTCGGCACCGGATGCGAACGGCGTGGTGACCGGTTCGGACGGGTCACGGCGGGGCCGCGTCAAGCTCTGCTCTGGCGACCCGCCGCGCCGGCGGACGCGGAGGATCGGAGGCGCCGTGCGGCGTCGTCCCTGATGGCGTTGCGGAGGGGTGGCCTCCGGTGGGTCGGCCTCACGCGGGATGCCGCGTCTTTCGGGCCGGCGGGCGGCCTGCCGCCGGCCTGAGGGTCACGTGGACGGGGGCTGTCTGAGGGCGGCTCCGCCCAGCCGGTGGGCGATCTCGGCGAACGCGGGGTTTCGTGGTTCCGGGTCGATGTGGACGTCGAACAGCACGGGTCCGGTCGTCTCCGGCAGCGTCTGGAGCACGTCGAGGTCCCGTACGGACCGGATGCAATGAGCGGGGATGCCGAACCCCCGGGCCACGTCGCCGATGTCCGGCCACGCGTGCCATGCCTCGGTGTCCGGCAGGCCCTTGGCGGTCAGGCTGTGGCGTTCCTGTCCGTAGCCCCCGTCGTTCATGACGAAGAGGGTCAACGGAATGTGGTACCGCACGACCGTTGACAGTTCGCTCAGGCTCATCATCAGGCATCCGTCGCCGAGAACGGCCGTCACCCGTTCACCGGGACAGGCGACCGCGGCGCCGATCGCCACCCCCAGCGCCTGGCCGATCGCGCCGAAATCGTGGGTGAAGGCATAGCGGCGGGGATCCCAGCTGCGCAGGGTCTGCTGGGCGTAGGAGCCGAAGTGCCCGGCGTCGACGACGAGCAGCCGGTCCTCCGGCAGGACGGCGTCGAGCGCTTCCACGGCGAGCCGGGGATGGACCGGCGAAGTGCCGGGTGCCGACGGAACGAACTGGTCGGGGCCGTCCGGGACCGTCCATTCATCGGGGGCGGGGCGGCCGGTGCCCCCGATGAGGGCACAGAGGGCGCCCGCGGTGGCCGCGGCGTCTCCCACGACGGCGAGGTCCGCCGCGGAATGCCTGCCGATGGCCTCGCCGTCCCGATCGACCTGCACCACCATGCCGCCGGAGAGGACGGTGCCGCCGTCGGTGGTCCACTGGTTGGCCGACGCTCCGAGCACGAGGACGCAGTCGGCTTCGGCGAGCACCCTGCCGGCACGCCCGGAGCCGAGCCCGCCTGCCACGCCGAGGTGCCGCGCATGGTGGGCCAGCAGGCCTTTCGCCTTGAGGGTGGTGGCGATCGGTGCTGCCAGCAGGTCGGCGAGCTCTCCCACGGCGGCCGCCCCGCCGCCCGGGGCCACCCCCCGTCCGACCAGGATCGCCGGGCGCCGGGCGGCGGTGAGGGCCGCCGCCGCTTCGGCGACGAGGCGGGGATCGGGCGGCGGTGGGGAGGGCGGGGCGGCCGACGGCTCGTAGGAACCGGTCCCGGCGGGCAACCGGGCGTGCATGACGTCGGTGGGGGCGTTGAGCACCGCCGGCCCCCGGCCGGCGCGCACATGGCGGAAGACGGCGGCGGTGTCGGTGTACACCGTGCCGGGCCGGTGCAGCGGCCGGAAGTACGCGCCCGCAGCACCGACGAATCCGCGCTGGTCGAAGCGCTGGGGGTGATCGAGATCGCCGGTCGGCGTGTCGGGTGCCAGCAGCACGACGCCGGAACGGGCGGCCGCGGCGGTCAGCAGCGAGGTGGCCGTGTTGCTGAGGCCGGGGCCGTGCGTCACGCTCGCCACCCCCGGCCTGCCCGAGAACCGCGCGTAGCCGTCGGCCATGGCGACGGCCCCCTGCTCGTGGCAGGCGTGCACCAGCGTGATGTCGGTTCCGGTCGCTGTCCGCGCGAGCAGGTCCACGTTGCCGTCTCCCATCAGCGCGAAGATCACGTCCGTGTCCTCGGCGACCAGGGCGGCGACGACCGCGCCTGTGACGTCTTCCACATCCTCGCTCATGGCATGCGAGTGTACACAGATGAATTCACGATCCTCAATGACTAGTTTCGAGGAATTGGAGAAATCGTCCTCACCTGCACAATCAACGCCATGTCTGAGGTTGGTCGATGGTCGAGATGCCGCGCCCTGAGGAAGCGATCAGCTCTGTCACGAGCGGGGTTCCGACTCTGGAGGGCCGTCGTATACACATGTACACTGCGAACGTGGAACCAGTCCGCTGCGCGCCTCCCGGGCGCACCCAGCCCCGTCACCGCTCCACGACCGGCCGACTCGAAAGGCTCCCCCATGGACAACAAGGCAGACGTCATCGTCGTGGGCACCGGCAACGCCGGGTTCTGCGCCGCGCATGCGGCCGCCCAGTACGGCGCGCGGGTGCTGATGCTGGAGAAGGGCCCGGCCGAGGCGATCGGTGGCAACACCTACTTCACCGCTGGGGCGATCCGGACGACGTACCAGGGCCTGGACGAACTGACGGAGCTGGTCGTGGACGACGAACGCCACGCGCGCACCGACATCGCGCCGTACACCGCCGACGACTTCGGCAGCGACATGGACCGCGTCACGCTCGGGCGGTGCGATCCCTCACTGACCCGCGCGATGGTGCATGACATCGCGAACGCCCTGACCTGGATGCACGATCTCGGAATCCGCTTCCGCCTCCAGTACGAGAGGCAGGCGTACGAAGTGGACGGACGCTACCGGTTCTGGGGAGGGCTCCCGCTGGCCGTCGTCGACGGCGGCAAGGGACTGGTGGCCCGGCACCGGCTCATAGCCGAACGGGAGGGCGTCACGATCCGCTGCTCCACCCCCGTGGACCGGCTGCTGCGGGACGCCGACGGCCGAGTGGTCGGTGTCGGGGCCGGTGAACAGGAGTTCCACGCCGAGGCGGTCGTGCTGGCCGCCGGCGGATTCCAGGCCAACCGGTTGCTGCGGGCGCAGTACCTCGGCCCGAACTGGGACCTGGCCAAAGTGCGCGGTACGCCGTACAACACCGGTGCGGCCCTGCTGGCGGCACTGGACGCGGGCGCCCAGCCCGCCGGGCACTGGAGCGGCTGCCACGCGGTGGCCTGGGACGCCAACGCTCCAGAGACCGGCGACTTCGAGCTGACCAACCGGCACACCAAGCAGTCGTATCCGCTGAGCATCGTGGTCAACACCGAAGGAAGGCGTTTCCTCGACGAGGGCGCCGAACTGCGCAACTACACCTACGCCAAGTACGGTGCGCAGATCCTCCTCCAGCCCGGAGCCCGTGCCTTCCAGCTCTTCGACGCCAAGACGGCACCGCTCCTGCGCGAGGCCGAGTACCAGGTTCCCGGCGTCACCCGATTCGAGGCGAACTCGATCGCCGAACTCGCCGAACTCGCCGGCATCGACGTCTCCGGCCTGACCGCCACCGTCGAGAACTACAACGCCGCCACCCGGCCGGGGCACTTCGATCCCTCCGTCAAGGACGGCCTGAGCACGGCCGGCCTCCGTCCCCCCAAGAGCAACTGGGCCCTCCCCCTCGACGAGCCGCCCTATCTGGCTTATGGCGTGACCTGCGGCATCACGTTCACCTTCGGCGGAGTGAGGATCGACGACTCCGGACGGGTGCTCGATCACGAGAGTGAGGCGATTCCCGGGCTGTTCGCCGCGGGAGAGATGGTCGGCGGCCTCTTCTACCACAACTATCCCGGCGGCAGCGGCCTGTCGGCGGGCACGGTGTTCGGCCGCAAGGCGGGAACGGAAGCGGGCAGACTCGCCTCGGCTCTCGCACCGGCGACCTGACGACGGCCTAGCGGACCGCTTCACCGATCCAGCGCCGGGCTTCCGCCGGCCAGTCGACCTGATCGAGGTCGTGGTGCGCCGCGACGAAACGGCGGGCGGGAGGCTTGTCGCTCCAGTACCGCGTCTCGGGCGCGGCGGGCCGGACGAACACCTCACAGCCGACCGCGTTGGTGAGGAAGGTGACCTCCAGGTCGCCCGGCCCGTCGGCGGTGGAGCGGCGGTCGGTGAGCGTGTACGACTGGTGGAAGTCGAAGATCTGATCCGTGGGCGGCACGCGTTCCCCCACGAGCCGGCTGGACTGCAGGGTCCAGCCGGCCACCGCGAAGGCGTCCATGATCGCCTCGTGGAGCGGGAGCGAGGAGACATGGATCAGGTCATGGTCGGCGTCTCCCTCCGAGTCCTCGTCGTCCAGTGCGGTCCGTAGCCGTACGACCGGCCCCAGGGCCTGTCCCGCCAACTCGGTGATCGGCGTCTCCCACGGCAGCCGCATCGAGAAGCGGGCCTGATGCTCCTGCTCCTCCCGCATGATGAACGGCCCGTCGAGGTAGTGGCATCCGATCTCGTCGGTCTCCGCCTCGCCGGTGTCCAGACTCGGATACTCGGCGACGACCCGCAGGACGATCGTCTCTACCCGGGCCTCCCTCCCGACTGCCCGGAGGACCACCTGCCCGGGGAAGGTGCCGCCAGGACGGACGGACCCGGCGAACACCTGCGCATCGACCTCGACCGCCCCGCCGCCGGACCACCTCTGCATACGTCTGAACATCACCGACGCAGTCTCCCTGAAATCGATCACGTGCGCAGGCCTGGCGGGCGAGCCCGATCACCGTCCGGCCGGACGCTCATCCAGGACCGAGCGTGGTGAAACCTCCGACTATGGCTCCGAAGCCGACATGGGCGAGGACGGTGACCAGTGGTGTGCTGGGCCCGTAGTTGAGCATCAGGAAGCCCGGGGGTTCCAAGAGGGCGACCTTGGGGGCGCTGGTCATCGGGCTGCCCATCCGGGGGTGGGCCAACGGCAGCAGGATGTTCACCAGCGCGGTGCCGGCGAACAATCCGTGCACCAGACCGAAGAGGGCTCCGAGCCACCAGCCGGCGTGGCCGATGGCGAGAAAGACGGCGTAGTAGACGAACGCGAACAGCTCTCCGTTGGCGAAGTGGATGAGGTAGCCGATGGCCTTGGCGCGGGCCCGGTCGGCGGTCACGGCCGTCCCGAGCAGGAACGGCAGGTCCATGCGGGTGAGCCTGAGCTCGCTGGCGGTGCGAAGGGCGGTGGTCAGCGCCAGCGTGCCGACGAAGGCGCCCGCGGCGGTCCCCCAGGCGCTCACCCGTCCGCCTCGGCGGCGATCGAGTCGATGGTGCACGCGGCACTGATCAACGCCAGGTGACTCAGCCCCTGGGGCAGGTTCCCCAGGAAGGCCCCGGTGGCCGGGTCGATCTCCTCGCCGTACAGGCCGACGTCGTTGGCCAGCCCGACCAGGTCGTCCATCAGCGCTGTGGCCTGTTCGAGGCGCCCGGTGCGGGCGAGGCACTCGGCCAGCCAGAAGGAACAGGCCAGGAACGCGCCTTCGGTACCGCTCACCCCGTCCTCGCCGGAGTACCTGTCGACGAACGGGCCGTGCCGGAGCTCCCGTGCCACCGTGTCGACCGTGGCGCGCATGCGGGGATCGCCCGGAGGCGCGTAGCCGTGCAGAAGACCGAGGAGCACGGCCGCGTCCAGGTCCGAGCTGCCGGCGGAGCGCGTGTAGCAGTGGTGAAGTGAGGAGAAGCAACGCGTCTCGACGAAGTCGCGTATCTGCGCGCGGGCCAGCCGCCAGCGGGCCGAACCGCGGCTCTGGATCAGGCCGCGCTCGCAGAGGTCGATGGCCCGGTCGAGCGCGACCCAGCACATCATCTTCGATTGCGTGAAGTGCAGGGGAGCGCTGCGCACCTCCCAGATCCCCGAGTCCGGCCCCCGCCAGGCGGCGCAGACGAAGTCGGCCAGTTCCGCCAGGCGCCGGGCGATGTCCGCGTCCAGCCGTCCGGCGGCGCCCGCGTACAGCCAGCCGATCTGCAAAAGCTCGCCATAGGTGTCCATCTGGGTCTGCGCGCCCGCCGCATTGCCGATCCGCACCGGTCTGGAGCCGCGGTATCCGTCGAGGGGGAGCGTCCGTTCCGTCGCGTGGCCGCCGCCGTTCAGCCGGTAGAGCACCCGCAGCCGCGGATGTGTGAGCTGGGAGGCGTGCATGAGCCACCAGAAGTAGGCATGCGCCTCGGCGGGGCAGCCCAGGCTCAGGAACGCGTCGAGGGTGAACGCCGAGTCGCGGACCCAGGAGAAGCGGTAGTCCCAGTTCCGTTCGCCTCCGACCTGTTCCGGCAGCGAGGAGGTCACCGCGGCGGCGATCGCCCCCGAGGGCGCGAAGATCAGGAGCTTGAGCGCCAGCGCGCTGCGCAGCACGGCGTCCCGCCACATGCCCTCGTTCGAGCGTTCTCGGGCCCAGCCGCGCCAGGCCGCGATGGTGTGGTCCATGCGGGCATCGCATTCGGGACGGGCCGGCAGGACGAGCGGTTCCTGGTGGGCGAGCGGGATCGCCAGCAGGGCCCGCTGTCCTCGCCGCAGATCGAGGCGGCCGTTGATCGCCCGGTCGGTGCATTCCGGTTCACCCGCGTCCCAGGCGCAGACGGCGAGCGCGTCCGCGCCGGCCACCGCGACCGGGACGCCGGCGCGCCTGGCGATACGTGGGCGGCGGGCACCGTAACCGAACCGCGGCTGCACGCTCCAGCGCAGCGGCACCGTCCCCGCCACGCCGTCGATGCGCCGCTGCAGTTCCCGCATCGGCCCCAGGGCCCCATCGGCCTCCAGGGTCAGCGCGTCGGTGACCCGCAGGCTGCCGCCGCCGGTGGTGAACGTGGTCTCCAGCACGTTCGTGCCAGGGAGATACCGGCGCGCGACCGTGTAGGGCTCCTCTGGCTCCAGCAGGAAGCGGCCGCCTCGGACGGGGTCCAGGAGGGCGGCGAACACCGAGGGCGAGTCCAGATCCGGCATCCCCAGCCAGTCCACGGACCCGTCGGCGGCGATCAGCGCGGCACTCCGTCCGTCTCCGATCACCGCGTAGTCCCGCAGCGGGGCGTAGCCGTCGCTCCGGAAGGCCGTGGTGCGCCCGGGATCGGACGGGGTGTCAACGGGATGACCGCCGACTCTCATGAGCCCATGCTCTCATCCGTTTTCAGGGCATCCATTCCTTCCTGTCTCATATGTCCCTCAGGATTCCCCCACGTCGCCCGGGACCGCTCGCCGGCAGGAAGCGCTGCGGCGGTCGGTTGGGCGCCACGTCGCCTGACCGCCGGATCGCTTGGGTGAGCTGCAACGATATGCAGTTCACTATGATTCATTGATCGATATCCATATTGGACAGAGGCCGTCATGTGGTGATCAAGTGACCGCATGACCAAGCCTTCCTCCCGAACTCTGCGCGTCCGGCTGGGTGCCACCACGCTCGCCGCGCTCACCCTCTTCGGCACCGCCGCGTGCGGCGCCGCCCATGACTCCGCCCCGCGCGGCGCCGCCGTCGTCGCCGCCGCCGATCAGATCCGGCCCGGCATCACCGAGCGTGACGATCTGCGGGCCGTCTTCGACGCGGCGGGCGTGCGCGGCTCGTTCGCGATGCTGGACGTGAAGACCCGGAGCACGACCGTGGTGGACCGGCGGCGTGCCGAGACCCCGCTGGTGCCCGCTTCCACCTTCAAGGTCCCGCACGCGCTGGTCGCCCTGGAGACCGGGGTGGTCAAGAGCCCCGACGAGGTGATCCCCTGGGACGGGACGCCGCAGCCGTTCCCCGAGTGGGAGCAGGACATGACGATGCGGGAGGCCGTCCGCATCTCCAACGCCGCGGCGTTCCAGGTGATCGCCCGCCGCATCGGTCTGCAGCGCGAACGGCAGTGGCTGCACCGGCTCGGCTACGGCAACCGCCAGACGGGTCCGGTGGTGGACCGGTTCTGGCTGGACGGCCCGCTGAAGATCTCGGCGGTGGAGCAGACCCGGTTCATGGAGCGGCTGGCGTTCGAGCGCCTGCCCGCCTCGCGTGAGCACCAGCGCACCGTCCGGGATCTGATCAAGCAGGAGGAGAAGGACGGGTACACGCTGTACGCCAAGTCGGGTTGGCAGAACGCCCCCGGCCCCGGCACCGGCTGGTGGGCCGGTTGGGTCGAGCGCGGCGGACGTGTGTACACCTTCGCGCTGAACATCGACGTCGCCAAGGACGGCGACGCCGCCAAGCGCGCCACGGTCTCCCGTGAGTTGCTGCAGCGGCTGAACGTGCTGCCCGCTGCGTGAGCATCTCCCCCGGGCCACGGTGACCGTCGCAGGGTCACCGTGGCCCTCGCCGCCGCACCGATCCTCGCCCGCTGGTACAAGCCGCGCTGGTGGGGAAGGAGCCGGGAGGGGACTTAGGGGGAGATGTGCGCGTAGGAGCCGTTCAGACCGTCCTGCCGGAACATCACTACGACCAGCGTGAGATCACCGAGGCGGTCGTCGGGGCGACCGGGGCCGATCGGCGGGTGGTGGAGCGTTTCCATTCCGCCACCCGGGTGACGGGCCGGTACCTGGCCATGCCGATCGACAAGTACGCGAATCTCGACGGTTTCACCACGGCGAACGGCGCCTATGTCGATACCGCGCTGTCCCTCGGGGAGCGGGCCGTCCGGGGCGCGATGGAGGCGTCCGGGGTCGACGCGTCGCAGGTCGACCATCTGGTCTTCTGTTCCTCGACCGGAGTCGCCACCCCCTCGCTGGACGCGTCCCTGGCCCAGCGCCTGGGCCTGCGGGACGACGTCAAGCGGGTACCGATCTTCGGCCTGGGCTGCGCGGCCGGCGCCGCGGGCCTGTCGCGGCTGTACGACTATCTGCGCGCGTGGCCCGACCAGGTGGCGGTGCTGGTCTGCGTCGAGTTGTGCTCGCTGACGGCGCAGCGCGACGACGACTCGCTGGCCAACCTGGTGGCCAGTGGGCTGTTCGGGGATGGTGCCGCGGCGGCCGTGGCGGTCGGAGGCGACCGGAAGGCCGCTACCGGGGGCCCGGTCCGCTGGGGGCCCCAGGTCGTCGCGACCCGCAGCAAGCTCTATCCCGGCACCCAGAGGCTCATGGGATGGGACGTCGGTGAGCACGGCTTCCGGATCGTCCTGGCCGCCGACCTGGTGGAGCACGTGGAGGCGACGCTGGCCGATGACGTCGCCGCCTTCCTGGGTGAGCACGGTCTGTCTCCCGGCGAGGTGTCCTCGTGGGTCTGCCACCCCGGGGGGCCCAAGGTGATCGACACGATCGCCGAGGCCTTCGCCCTCGGGCACGGTGAGCTCGACCTGACATGGGACTCCCTCCAAAAGCTCGGCAATCTGTCCTCGGTCTCGGTGCTCAACGTTCTGCAGGAGACGATCGAACGACGCCGCCCGCCGGAGGGCGAACCCGGGCTGCTGATGGCATTGGGCCCCGGGTTCTCCGCCGAGATGCTCCTGCTGCGCTGGTGAACTCGTGCTCGGGTTCACGCTGCTCATAGCGCTCGTCGGAGCCGAGCGGATCGCCGAGCTGATCGTGGCTCGCCGGCACCGGCGCTGGGCGAGGAGCAGGGGCGGTGTCGAGTACGGACGCGGACACTACCCGGGGATCGTCGCCGCCCATGTCGGCCTGCTCGGCGGCGCGCTGCTCGAGGCATGGCTGCTCGACCGCCCCTTCATCCCGGTCCTGGGCTGGTCGATGCTGAGCGTCGCCGTCCTGGCCCAGGGGCTGCGCTGGTGGTGCATCGCCGCACTCGGCCGGCGGTGGAACACCCGCGTGATCATCGTTCCGCACCTGCCGCTGGTGGACAAAGGCCCCTATCGCCTGCTGCGCCATCCCAACTACGTCGCGGTCGTCGCCGAGGGCATCGCCCTGCCGCTGGTGCACACCTGCTGGCTCACCGCCCTGCTGTTCACCCTCGTGAACCTGGGCCTCCTGAGAGCCCGCATCAGGACCGAGAACACCGCTCTCCGGCACGCGGCCGACACCACACCCGCACCCTCGTGACGATGCCCTTCAAGGAGGAGTGCAGGGTAGGCGGAGGATCATGCAGGTTCCGCCGGGGCGGTCGGCGATGTCAAGGTCGCCGTGGTGGGCGCGGGCGATCTGGCGGGCGATGGGCAGGCCGAGGCCGGTGCCTTCGGGATCGCTGCTGCGGGCGTCGGCGCGGCGGTAGAAGCGCTGGAAGACCGCTTCCCGCTCGTTCGCGGGTATGCCGGGGCCGTCGTCGGCGACCTCGACGAACGCCTGCTCGTCGCGTTGGAAGACCTTGACCTGGACCAGGCTGGTGGCGTGGCGGTCGGCGTTGCTCAGCAGGTTGGACAGCACCCGCGCCAGGCGGACCGCGGAGCCTTCGACCACGATCCCGGCGGTGATGTCGACGGTGGTGGCGCAGGCCAGGTCGGAGCGTGCGAGTTCGGCGGCCACCAGCGCGGACAGGTCGACCGGTTCGGTCGGGAAGGGGGCGTTGCCTTCGAGCCGGGCCAGTTCCAGCAGGTCGCTGACGATGTCGCCGAGCCGTTCGGCGTCCTGCAGTGCCGCGTGAAGGACCTGCCGCGAGTCGGCCTGGGGGTCGGTCAGGGCCACCTGCAGCCTGGTCTGCAGGCCGGTGAGCGGGCGGCGCAGGTCGTGGGAGGTGTCGGCCACCACCTGCTGTTGCCGGCGCAGGGCCGCGCGGGCGGCGGCGGTGGCCTGCCGCTCGCGCCGCCGTGCCCGGCGCAGCCGCCGGTTGGCCTCCTGGAGTTCCTGCGCGCGGAGGAAGAGCTCGGCTTCGGCCGCCTCCACCTGGTCGGCCGGGGACCACTCCTCGGCCGCACCGGCCGACCGCAGCTGCTGAATGTAGGCGGTGACTTCCTCGACCCGGTTGATCACGCAGGCGACTCGGCCGTCCGGTCCCAGCATGGGCGCGTTCACCGCGGCCCAGTACCGTTCCTCGTAGTTCCCCGGCTCCCCGGCCACCTGCACGTCGTACCGCACCAGCGCCATCACGTCGACGTCGCCTTCGGCCAGCACGCGCTCCAGGGAGGCACGCAGCTCCTGGACGCCCTGCCCGGACGGGCCACCCGGAAAGACCTCAAAGATCTGATGCCCGAGAAGCTGTCCGCGCGGCCGTTCCAGAACACGCTCGTACGCCCGGTTCACCCCCAGATACACCAGGTCGGACGACAGCACCGCACACGCGGCGGGAACCGCGTCGAACGCCGCCGCGTAATCCACGCTGGTCACGTCGGCTTCCTACCCCGGGCATGCCAAGAACTCCTCCATCCCACTCCCGCCATGCCACAAGACGTGCGATGATCGCGGCCGCGCGGCCGGAGGCGTGCGCGGGCGGGTCCTGACGGCCGTCTCGGCGCGGTGGCGGATCGGGCTCCCATCCGGCGAGGGGCCCATGGCCTGCCGGCGACCGTGGGTAGGCATAGGTGGGAGATCGTTTCGCGGGCTCCTGGACTCATGGAAGGTGAGGCTCATGAGCGGTAATGCACCGGAGGTATGGATTTCAGCCGCCGAAGGCGACCTGATCCGTGCCGATGCGATCGTGATCCTGCGTCTGGACAAGACCGGCCGGTTGACCGTGCAGCTGCGCGACGAGGCGAAGGTCAGCGTGTCCCTCCTGGAGGGATCGGCGACCAGCGGCCGTCCGCCCGCGGACTTCCACCGCCGGCTGGTCCGGATGATCGCCGAGGTCGCGGACTCCGGTAGCGCGCAGCTGATCAGTGCCCGGTACGTCGAGGGCGGTTGGCGCTGGATCAGCGAGCCCCTGTGAGGGCGTGCGCGCGCCCGAGCCCTCGGCCGGGTCGCCGGACCGGTCCCTTCATTCGGGGACACGGAGGGCGAGGAGGGCGACGTCGTCCTCGCCGCTGAGCTCCATACGCTCCAGGAGCTGGTCGCAGAGGTCGGACACGGGGAGCTCGGCCAGGTGGGCGCTGTGGCGGCGAAGGCCGGTGAGGCTGTCGGTCAGGTCCGTGCCGCGGGTCTCGACGAGGCCGTCGGTGTAGAGCAGCAGGGTGGACAGCGGCGGCAGTTCGCGGATGCCGTCGGGGCGGGCATCGGTGAGGCCGGGGTCGCCGAGCAGCATTCCGTGCTCTTCGAGGAAGGTCGTGGCGCCGTCATGGCTGATCAGGAGCGGCGGGGGATGGCCCGCGTTGCACCAGCGCAGGTACCAGGATCCGGCGGTGGTCCTTTCGACGCGGCCGAACACGGCGGTGGCGAGTTCGGCGTCGCTGACGGCGTCCATCACCGCGTCCAGGCGCTCCAGGACGGTGCTCGGGGGCACGTCGAGATCCCAGGCCAGGGCCCTGAGCATGTTGCGGACCTGTGCCATGCGGGACGCCGCGTGCAGGTCGTGGCCCATGATGTCGCCGATGACCAGCCCCGTGGCGCCGGTGGCGAGGGGAAAGGCGTCGTACCAGTCGCCGCCGACCCAGCTGGCCTGGGCGGCGGGGCGGTACCGGGCCTGGAGTTGCAGGTCGTCCCGTTCGGGCAGAGGGGTGAGCAGGCTGCGTTGCATGGCCTCGGCCGTGTTCCGTTGGGCGGTGAACAGCCGGGCGTTGGCCAGGGCCAGTCCCGTGCGGCGCGCGATGTCCTCCACGACGAGCCGGTCGTCAGGAGCGTAGCCGTGTCCGGGGCGGGAGTAGCCCAGGGTCAGCGCGCCGTAGGTCTCGCCCCGGGCCGCCAGCGGGGTGATGATCACGCTGTGGGCGTCCACGGTCTGGAAGAGTTCGTGCTGGGCGGCGGTCAGCGGCTCGTCGGAGTACGGCCGGGCGTCGTCGCCGCTGATGACCATGGTCATGCCCCCCTGCAGGACCCGCGCGAGCGGCCCGCGCGGGGCCCGGGGGAGCGGCGGCAGCGGCCCCTCCAGGCGAGCGATGTCGGCGGGGGAGATCTCGCGGTGGGTCGCGGCCACCCGCTCGACGCACCCGTCGAGCATGAGCAGGTCGACCTCCGCCCAGTCACCGAGCGCGGGCACCGTCAGCCGGACCAGCCGCCGCAGCACCTCGTCCTCGTTCAGGGTGGACGACAGCACCGTGGTGATCTCGGCGACCAGCGCCAGCCGGGAGTTGGCCCGCCGCGCCTGCGCCATCCGGTCGTGCTGTTCCCGCTCGATCCGGAGCCGTTCGGCAGCGTCCTGGAGCACGATGACCACTCCGGCCACCGCCCCCGCCCCGTGCTCTTCATCGGCCGCCTCATCGGCGTAGATCGGTGCGGATGACCAGGCCAGCATCACCGAGTGCCCGTCATGATGGGTGAACGAGTCGCCGTCGGCGTGGTCGGGAACACCGGTCCGCAGTGTCCGCAGGATGCGGCAGTCCCGCCGCGGAGGGGGCTCGCCCTCGACGACGCGGTGCAGGAGCCGGTCCACCGGCCGGCCCAGCGCCTCCTCGGAGGCGTACCCCAGGAGATGCCGGGCCCAGGGGTTCCAGGCCGTGATCCTGCCGGACGCGCCGACCGCCACGATCGCCGAGTTCATCGCCTCGACCAGGCCCGCGTGGTCCGCGCCGACCCGGTCGTGCGGCTGCCCGCTCATCTGTTCCTCCTGGTCGGACATCAGGATCCCTGCCCCTCACCGCCACCGGGACACCTCGGCCCCACAGGGGCATCTCGGCCCCACAGGAGCGCTCTGCCGCCGGCCCGCTTCCCGAAAGGCGTCCCGCTACCGGTGCGCTGCGCGGGCGCCTCCGGGCGGCCGGTTCAGGAGACGATCAGAGAGACGACGGCGACGACCGCGCAGACGGCGGCCAGCGCGATGGCCATACCTGCGGCGAGGCCTCTCATCAACGCGAGGTATTCGTCTTTCATCGTCATTCGTCCCCCTCGGGGTTCGATGAACCTCTCGCCGGGGTCGCCGGTGTGCGGAGCGAGTCGCGGGGGATCACGTGCCCGCCCGCTCAGTGAACGGCCGTATCGGGGCCGTCCGGTACGACCGGCGTGGCCGGACACGGTGCGCTCTGGCCGCCATGCCTGGCGCGTCCAGAGTTCTGGTGGTCATGCCGCGGACACGGCCTGGGCCCCCGGAGCCGTCTGGACCACGAGCACGCGGTCCAGGCCCGTGAGGTGGAGGAGTTCGGTGAGTTGCCGGTTCGCGGCATCGAGGCGGACGATGATCCCGAGTGCCTCGGCGCGCTGCTGGAGGCCGACCAGGACGGCGAGCCCGGCCTCGTCGCAGGACGCCACCTCGCCCAGGTCGAGTATCAGCAGCCGGCCGCTGGGACGCAGCACGCCGAGCAGGTGCTCGCGCAGTGCCGGCGCCGCGGCGGAGTCCAGGTCGCCGTGCAGCGCGACGATGGTGTGGCCGGGACGCCGGCGGGCGGGCGCCCGCACCCTGGCGGGTTCCGCGGTCAGGCCCTCGGCGGTGGCCGCGGCGCTCATGGTGCTCATGGGTGATCTCCGATCACGGAACGCCGTACGGGCCCGGGAGGTAGGCGATGAGTGACACCGAATCGTTGGCACGGGGGCCGGGGGGCGGACCTCACGGGAGACGAGGATCTCCGCGGCACGTCGCCGGTCGGGGCCGCCGTCGGGAAACGCGTGCGAGTCGAACACTGTGCGGGCCATCTCGAAGGCCCCGTTCTCGGTCGTCGAGGACCGGGTCGTGATCGCCGAAGACGGCGCCGACATGGCGGCCCGCGCACGAAGTGCCCCCGGTGTCACCGAGACTACGCCACCGGGCCCGCCCCGGGGTGCTGCCGGCGATGACCTGCGCCGAGCAGTGATGAGTGGGCCCGTTCTCTCGGGGGTATGAGCCGGCCACACCTCCGGAATCATGGGCGCACACCCCGGGCGCCCTCTCCGGGCTGGCAAGACGATGCAAGGGACAGGGCACGCCGTGGGCGCGACGGATCAGATGATGCGGTTGCTCGGTCTCACCGGCCCGCCCCCGCCCGACCCGGCATCGGGCGCACCGCCGGCAGCCGCGCAGCATCGGGAATTGGCCGACGCCATGCGGAGCCTGCCCGGCCGTTTCCAGGATCGGCTGCCCGCCTCGACGCTGCGGCGCGTCACCGACTCGGCCGCCCGAGGGCGGTGGGAGAAGGCGATGGGCGAGCTGCTCATGGGCTTGTACATGAGGGATGCGCCGGTGAGCGCCGTCGAGCGCGAGGAACTGGGCGACGCTCTGCACGTGCTCGGCGTACCGGCCCATCGCCTCGACAGGCTGCGCTCACGCTGACCAGCGGCGACCGTCGGAACCGGTGAGGCGATCGAGCGTGACGGGCCGCGGCGACCCTCCGCACCGGGTTCGGCATCCGCGGACGAGCCGGAAATGCCATTGGCAATTCGCCGCCGTCAAACCCTAGAATGTAAAAGACGGGGGAAGATATATCGAAAACTTGGGCGGACATTACTCCAGGTTTTTACGATGTCGAAGGCCGGCGGCTAGAGTGACGATATCCGTCAAAGACGACATCCCCATCCTTGAGGGTGATCCGACGGTGGCCGGCGGTTTCGTCGCTGGTTTCGATGATCGGAACCGCTTCGCTCGCCGTGCTCTGCCGCATCGACCCGCATCCACGGGGACGCTGCAGACCCGTCGGCCCGGACCGGACCGGTCGACAGCCCGGCCCTGGGCGCGGCGCGGTCTCCAGGGAGAAGGGGAGACGCATGCTCACCACCACCGATCCACGAACGATCTTCGGCCTTCCGCCGCCCTCGTCCCCCCGGCTGGCCCTGCGGTCATCCGCCCCGGCCGGGCGGCCCGGTTCTGGGCGGGGCCGCGCCCTTCTGGACGGCGGCTGGTGGCCCCGCTCGGCCGACCCGGTCGCCGAACTGCCCGGATTGCTGCTGGCCCTGCAGGCCCACGGCCCACCCGACGACCACCGGCCGATCACCCACGTCATGCTGCGAGAGGCCGACTGGGACGACCATCCCCGCCGACTGCTCGTCAACGGCCCCGACGACACCCGCGAGGTCCGGCTCAGCTGGTTCGACCACCTGCCCGCCGGGCTGCTCACCGCGATCTACGCCGACGGCCGCCGCATCGACCTGCTCACCGTCCCGGCCGCCACCGGCCACGCAGCGGCCCAGGCCGCCCTGGAAGCAGCCGCCGATCCCGCCGACCATCTGCCGGCCCCCGACCTGCTGGCCGCGTTGACCGTTCCGGCCGACCCGTGGGACGGGCCGGCGGCCGGGCGACCCCAGACCCCCAGATCGCAGGACGCACGACTGCGTGAACCGTCAAGGTCGCGCTGACCCGGGACACGAGCGACACGGCCCGGATCCCTTCATCCCGCGATCGGAGATCGCCATGATCGGCAAACCGCCCACCACCGTATCCACCTGGTACGCCAGCCACACCGGGTTCATCGCCGTCCGCCGCTCTCGGGCCGCCGCAAGGGCCACCGCGTCCCCGCGCGGACGTGCGGGCATCACCATCCTCGCCTTGCGGGGCGAGCTCGACATGGCATCCGCCCCCGCAGTCGGCGAACATCTGCTCGCCGCACTGCCTCGAAGCGCCCGGTTGCTGATCCTCGACATGGGCGAGGTGTCCTTCTGCGACGCGGCCGGGTTGAGCGTGCTGATCGGCGTCCAGCGCCGTGCCGCCGGACTGGGCATCACCCTGTACCTGTCCGGCCTCCGCCCGCAGGTCGCCAAACTGCTGCGCATCACCGGCCTGGACCGCGGTCTCATCGTCCGGCCAGGCCACCTCGGGCTCGCGGGCGGGCGGAGCGATCGCACTACCGCGCGGCCGTGACCGGATGCTCCCGGTCTCCCGGGACGAGGGCCAGAAGGCCCGCCGTGAGCGGGAGCGCGGCCACGAGCGCGAGGGCGCCGGTCAGGGACATCGACCGGGACAGGGCCGCCGCGGCTGCCGAGCCGATCCCGCCGCCGGCGAAGAACGTGAGGTTGAGGAGGCCCATGGCGCCCCCGCGCAGGGCGGGTGCGATGTGCGCCGATAGGAGGCCGGTCGTGACCACCTGCGTGACGGCGAACGCCGCGAAGCCGAGGGACGCTCCGGCCAGCAGCACCCAGGGACCGCCGCCGAAAGCCCCGGCCGAGATCAGCAGCAGTGCGGAGGAGAGCGCGGCCCCGGCCAGCAGCCGGTTGCCGCCCCGTCCCGGGGTGAGGCGCCCGGCCATCCGGGACAGCACGGCCCCGGCGACCGCGCCCGGCAGGAGTGCCGTACCGACCGAGAGGACGCTCCAGCCCTGCTGCTTCACCAGGACCTGCGGGATGACGTACATCACGGCGAACAGGCCGCTGTAGACGCCCACGCCGATGGCCGCCGCCAGGACGAAGGCGCGATCGGCCACCAGGGACCGGAGCACGAAGCCCTCGGGCCGGGTCCGCACCCACCAGGCCAGGCAGGCGGCCGCGGGCAGGAAGGCCACCCCGGCCGACGCGACGGCTCCCGCCGGCAGCGACAGTGTGGGGGACTGCACGAACACCAGCAGCGTGGCCGCCGTCGCGGTGACCAGCCCGGCGCCGATGAGATCCATGCGGCTCCCCGATCCGGGACGGACGGCGAGACGCAGGCAGAGCGGCACTCCGGCCAGCGACAGGACCGGCAGCGCCAGGGTGAGCCGCCAGGTCAGCCACTGCGTCACCACCCCGCCGGCCAGCGTCGCGCTCGCCGAGAAGACCGCCATGGTCGCGCCGAAGGCGGCCAGGACGCCGGCGCGCCGCTCCGGGGCGCCGGCGGCGGCGAGCGCCAGGGCGCCGGAGGTCATCGCCCCCGAGCCCGCCGCCAGGACGAACCGTCCGGCGACCAGGACGCCGAGGTTCGGTGCCAGCAGGATCACCGCCGCGCCGAGCCCGAGGACCAGCGAACCGGACAGCAGCGTGGTCCGGACGCCCCGGGCGTCGGCCAGGCGTCCGAACACCGCCGTCCCCACGCCCAGGGCCAGTGCGTGCACGGTGAGGACCCAGGCGACACTCTCCGGTGCCGCACCCAGCGAGGTGGCCACCTTCGGCAGCGCGACGCCTGCCGCGGTGACGCCGAACACCGCCGGGCCGAACAGGATGCCGAGCCGCAGCCCCTTCGAGCCCGCGCCGGGCTCGTTCCGAACCGGTAGGGGCTTGGACGCCCGTCGAGCGGATTCGGCTTGCATGATCAATCCTTCTGCAGTTCCCGTCAGTTACTCGATCACCATCACCGCGGCGGCGCGCGGGGCCAATCCCTCAAGTGGGGGATGGAGACCGCGGGGGCGCGGGCGGCACGATCAGAGGACCGTTCACGGGCACCACAGGGAGACCTCGATGACCAGCACGTCCCAGCCGACCGGAAGCGCGCTCCTCGTCCGGGGCGGCGAGGCGGAGCTCCTCGGTCTGCCCTCCGGCGGGGGGTTCGGGCTTCTGACCGACAGCGAGGAGACCGGTGCGGCCCTGAGTGCCAGCCGTCTCACCCTCGCCGACGGCGCGGACGGTGCGCAGCCGCACCGTCACCTGCTCTCGTCAGAGTTCTTCTACGTCCTCGACGGCGCGGCCGAGTTCCTTCTCGGCGACGAGATCCAGTCCCTCGGCAAGGGAGACTTCCTGGTGATCCCGCCGGGTCTTCCGCATGCCTTCGGAGCGGTGCGAGGCTCGGGCGCCGATCTGCTGGTGGGGATCACTCCGGGCGTCCAGCGGTTCGGTTACTTCCGGATGCTGCAGCGCGTCGCCGAAGGGCGGGACCGCCCCGAGAGCCTGATTCCGGTGCAGGAACGGTACGACGTCCACTTCCTGGACAGCGTGACCTGGCAGAGCGCGCGCAAGGGCCGCCCGTCCGCGGAATAGGAGCGAGCGGAACCGCGTCTTCCCTGAAGATGCCTCAGGAGGGCGGATCGCATGCACGACCCCACGGCGTCCCGCGTCCGGCGCGGCCGGGCCGGCCTGATCTCCCGTGTCGACGGGGCACGGGACGCGCTGGACATGTTCGCGGAGGCGTCCACCAGGCTGCGCGCCCTCGTGCCGTTCGACGCCTCGGTGTGGCGGGCCACCGATCCGTTCACCGGACTGATGACCGCGCCCGTCCGGGTCGAGAACCTCTCCGAGGGGGGTTCGGCGACCTACTGGGACAACGAATTGCTCGCCGAACGCATCAACCTGTTCAGCAACCTCGCCCGCGCCACCGTCCCCGCGGCGGCGCTCCGCGAGAGCACCGGGGACCTGCCCGAGCGAAGTCCCCTTTACCGTGGCTACCTGCGGCCCCGGGGGCTCGCCGACGAACTGCGCGCCGTCCTGCGGGTGGGCGGACGGCCGTGGGGCCACATCAGCCTGTTCCGCGAGGAGGGCCGCCCGTCCTTCACCGCATCCGAGATCGCGCTGGTGTCCAGCCTGTCGCTGCCGCTCGCCCGGCGACTGCGCTCCTTCGCCCGGCCTGCCGCCGGGCCGGACACGACGACCCCCTCGGGCCTCGGTCTGCTGCTCTTCGACTCCGCCGGCGATCTGATCTCGGTCAACGCCGACGCGCGCAGACACCTGGACGACCTGCCGCCCGGCCCGTCGTCCCCCACGCCGTTCGGGATCCGGTTGCCCGCCTGGATGCACGGCATGGCCGTCGGGGCACGTGCGACGGCGGAAGGCGGCACCGAGGTCCGGATCCGCGATCGCGCGGGCCGGTGGCTGGTCTGCCAGGCCTCGTGCCTGCGCGAGGCCGACGGCTCGTTCGGCCACACCGCGCTGGTCATCGAGCCCGCCACGTCCGCGCAGGTGTCGCTTCTCACCGCCGAGGCCTGCGGGCTCTCGGACCGGGAACTGGAGATCACCCTTGCGGTGGCCCGCGGGCTGACCAGCGGCGAGATCGCCCAGGCCCTCTTCATCTCCGTCCACACCGTGCGGGACCACATCAAGGCGATCTTCAAGAAGGTCGGCGTCTCCCGCCGCGGGGAGCTCATCGCCAGTCTGTTCGCCGACCACCACCAGCCGCCCGGCGGCGACGCCCTGCACCGCACCATCGACTCCTGATCGCGCCGTCGGCGTCCGCCGTGAGAGCGGGCGGGCTGCAGGTCCGGGCTAGGTGATCTCCGCCAGGCGTGCTCGGGTGCGGGAGGGCGCCGACGGCGGGAGAGTGCCGAGGACGTCGGCCAGGGTGACGCCGGAGAGGCTGTCCCGCCACGCCCGGTGCGCGTCGGCCATCTTCGCGGCAAGGACACAGGTGCTCCGGCACTCGCCGGGGGGCAGTGCCCCCCGGCCCTGCTGGCGGATCTCGCGGCACTCATACGGTGCGGACGTGCCGTCGACGGCCTCGACGATCTGCAGGAGGGTGATCTCGGAGCCGGGTCGTGCGAGCCGGAATCCTCCACGCGGGCCCGCGGTCGCGGTGAGCACGCCGGCCTTGACGAGGGCCTTCAGCTGCTTGGCGAGATACGGGGCGGGCAGGTCGTAGTACAGCGCCAGCTGTGCCGTCGACGCGCTGACTCCCGGATCCAGCTGAGCCAGCGTGGTCGCGCAGTGCAGAACCCACTCGGTGCTTACAGGCAGCTTCACAGCCGGAGTTTATCGCAGATATCATGGATCTATTTAGTCCATGATAAGTTCGGATCGATCATCAGGACAAGGGGAGACCACCATGCGGATCGCCGTAGCCGGTGCGACCGGCAACATCGGAACCCTCACCGTCGCCGCTCTCCAGCGGGACGGCCACGAAGTCGTGCGCATCAGCCGCTCGCTCGGCGTGGATCTGACCAGCGGCGAAGGGCTCGACGACGCGTTGACCGGCGTCGAGGCGGTCATCGACGTCACCAACAGCACCGCGGCCGACCCGGCCGAGACGGTGGCCTACTTCGGTGCCGTCACGCGGAACCTGCTCGCCGCCGAGGAGCGGGCCGGTGTCGGCCACCACGTGCTGCTGTCGATCGCGGGGGTCGACCGCATCGAGGGCAACGCGCACTACGTCGGCAAACGAGAGCAGGAGCGACTGGTGGCCGCCGGTGCGGTGCCATGGACGATCGTCCCGGCCACGCAGTTCCACGACTTCGCCGCGATGGTGACGAGCTGGACCGAGCAGGACGGCGTCGCCACGATCGCGCCGCTGCTGGTGCAGCCGGTCGCGCCCGCGGACGTGGCCGACGTGCTCGCCGAGATCGCGACGGGTCGGCCGCAGGGGCGTTACACCGATGTCGCCGGGCCCGACCCGCAGGACCTGGTCGACATGGCCCGGCGCACCAACGAGGCGCGTGGCCGCACGGTGAAGCTCGTGCCCACGTGGTCGACGATGTTCGGTCCGGAGACGGCCGGCAACGTGCTGCTGCCCGCCCCGGACGCCCGCATCACGCCGACCACCTTCGACCAGTGGCTCGCCGAACAGCGATAGTGAACCGCCCTGGCTCTGCCCAAAGCCTCCGCGAGCAGAGCCGGACCGTCGCTCGGGCGCAGGCAGGCGACGAGACGGCGTTCGCCGAGTTGGTCGAGCGCTGCCAACGAGAACTGCACGTGCACTGCTACCGGATGCTGGGCTCATCGACCAGGACCGGCGCGCGTCGGCGGCCGACCCTCTCGGACGTCAGCCGACCGGTCCGGCCGACCAGTCGACCAGAGGCGGCCGGACCGTGGAGCACAGCGGACTGCCGTGGGGGTCGGTGAGCCGGAGCCGGGCGACGAGGCGCCCGTACCGCCGAGCGGCTTGGAGGGTGGCGGAGTCGACGGCGTCGAGCATCAGTTTCGCCCGACGGAACGTCGTGAAGGCGCCGCCGTCCACCACACCCCAGGTGAGGTGGATGAACCGGCTCCCCGGTGCGCCCTGGACCTGGGGGCCTTGGATATCGATCCCCATCCGGCCGGAGTCGGTGGTGGCGACCAAGGTCCATGCGGCCGTGGCCGCGTCGCCGGGGTACAGCTCCATTTCTTCGTCAGGGTGCCCGCGTCGCTGGATGCCGACATGGATGTTGCGGTACGGGGGCATGTCGGGGGTCGGCGCCCACTCCCGCCCGGGCAGGTCGGACGCCTCGACGCGGATCTGGATGCCGGCCGGCTCCCCTCGGGATCGACGCGGGCGGCCGACTCCGGTGACCGGCCGCAACACGGCGGCGACCTGGTCGTGGGCGGGGCTGTGGGCGGGCCTGTTGGGCGGCTCGCATGCCTGCAGAGCGGTGCGCCGGTGCACGGGGTCGCGCAGGTCGGGGTCGGCGCCGTGGCGGAGAAGCCGCCGGACGGCCTCGGGCCTGCCGTTGCCCGCGGCGGTGTGCAGGGGCAGCCGTCCCCATTCGGCGTCCGCCTCGTTGATCGGGGTTCCGGCGGCGACGAGCGCGTCGATGACGTCCAGGCGCTGGTGGTCGGCGGCGAACGCCAGCGCGCGCAGCCTGCTCTGCGGGGTGCAGTGCGCCAGCGGCCAGGCGCCGATGTCTCCCGCGGCGGCGGCGGTCTCCAGGTCGTGAACGCGAGCGCCCGCGGCCACCAGGACGTCCAGGACCTCGGTCATCCCGAAGACCGCGGCGTGAACCAGGGCGGTGGCGCCGGGGACGCCTCCGGAGTCGGGGGCCGAGACGGCCTCAAGGTCGGCTCCGGCGGAGACGAGCACGCCGGCGACCTCGGCGTCGCCGTAGCTGGCAGCAGTGATCAACGGGGTCTCGGGGGCGCCGGGGCGCCCGTTGACCGGCGCACCCGCCTCGATCAGGACCCTGGCGACGGCGCCGGTGCCGGGCAGTTCGTCGGGCAGGCCGAGCCGGTCGTGGCTGAAGCGCATCATCGTGACGTAGCCGAGCGGCTCTTCGTGGGCGTGGTCGGCCCAGCGTTCGAGGTGGCTGGTGGCCATTTCCGGATGCAGGGCGAGCAGTTTTGTCAGCCGGGACAGATCCCGGCTGTTGAGCACGTCCCGGCGCTCGACTTCCAGCTTCATTTTCGTCCAGCTGGTGAAACCGTGTTCACGGGCGAGCGCGAGCTGGGCGGAGGCCAGGATGGTCTGGTGCGAGACGGTGTGGATCCGCGCCGTGGCTTCGCAGTCGCCTTGCCGGGCGTCCCGCAGGAGCCTCTTGGCCTGGTGGCGGAGCTGGTCCAGGTCGGGACGGGCCGGCAGATCGCGCATGACGTCTCCCTCGTCACCCCGTGGTCCGCATACGGGGCCGAAGAGATCGTCATCGTCGTGGCCTTGCGTGGAGAGATGGAGGTGGACTCTGTCCTGCCCGCGGACCCGGTGGCGCCCTCCCGCGCTCGATTTCCAGACTACAGGGAACGGTGCCGGTTGTCAGCCCGCCGCTCTGTTCCTGCTATTTCCGTTGGCGCGGTGACTGGCGCGAGAGAACTATTCACAGTTGTGGGAAGATCTCGTTTTCCGCCTTCTCCGGAACGCGTTCGGAGCGAATTGCTTCGGTGTGTCGGGATGAGCGGTCGAACCGGGGCGGAAGACCGCCCCGGTTGGGAAGGCGTGGTCAGCGGCCGATGGCGGCGAGGACGTCGTTGGCGATGGCTTCGTCGATTCTGCCGTCGGGCGCGCCACCGACCCCGATGCCGGCGATGGGGAAGCCCTTGTACTTGACGGGGACGCCGCCGGGCAGGACGAGGGTGCCGGGGATCTGTTTGATCGTTTCGTTTCCGGTCAGGGCGCTGGTGGGCTGGCCGAAGGCCACGGCGGTGTAGGCCTTGCGTTTGGCGGACTCGTAGGTCTGCGGGCCTGACCTGCGAAGGCGCACCACGAGCCGGATGGTGCCGGAGCGTTCCATGATGACCATCGTCACGTGCTGGTCGCCGTGCCGGCGCGCCGAGTGCACCAGGGCCTTGGAGGCCCGGACGAGGGCGCTGTCGGACAGGACCCGCTCCGGCGCCGTGGCCTTACCGTGCCCGCCATGCCCGCCATGCCCGCCGTGTCCCTTGCCGTGCCCGCCGTGGACGGTGACGGCGGCGGACGAGGGCGCGGCGGACGCCGTCCCTGCGACGCCGAAGGTTCCGGCCGCGACGGTGCCCACCACCATGGCGCCGCCCATGAAATGCCTGATCGACATGGCTCTCCCCGATCCTCTGACATGAGGTTACATAGAGTAATCGTTCAGACATGGACGGTAATAGGCTGGAGATCTGAAAACAACCCGGGGTGCGCAGTGTGCCGAGCAACTCTCGGAAAACGAATGACCATGAACTCCCCAAGGCGATCCCGTCGGCGGACCGCGGTGTGAGATCGCGTGGGGGCCGGGCGGCGCCGATGTGGCGGTGCGCGCCTCCGGCGGTTGGGCCGCGCCGCGACCCGGCCGACCTCGCGAGAGACCGAGGCTAGTCGTTGTCGCGGGCGCGGTCGGCCAGGGCCTGGTTCATTTCCAGTTCGCGTTCCTCAAGGTTCCATCGCCCCGCTTGGGAGGCCTGGTTGCTGACCCAATAGACCATGGTGCCGTCGCGCAGGATTCGGCTGTAGCTGGCGAAGGACCAGTCGTTGCCGCCGTTGTGCCAGGCGACCCGGCCATCCTTGGTCTTCAGGACGCCCCAGCCGTATCCGTAGGCGGCCTCGGTACCGGGGATCCGGGCGTGGGGCTCGAACATCCCGGCCTTGGCGGCGGCGTTGAGAATCGTGTCGCCGAGCAGCGCGCGGTGCCACTTGAACATGTCACGGCCGGTGGACAGCATGCCGCCGTTGCCGCGCAGGTACCAGTACGGGCCGTCGGCGGCCCAGGGGTGGTCGAACGGACGGCCCTGGCTCGTGCCGTTCTCGTCGTACTCGACGGCCACCTGTGCACGGGAGAATTCCGGCAGCACATAGCCCGTCCGGGTCATTCCCGCCGGCGCGAACAAGTGAGTCGCCAGGAATCGCTCGTAGCTGGTCCCTGACACCTTTTCGACGATGGCGGCGAGCACGCTGAATCCCGTGTTCGAGTAGTGGAATTCCGCGCCGGGACGGGAGAGCAGCTTGGATTTCAGTGCCTTGTCCAGCATTGCGTCGCGGGAGACGGGCTCGTAGTCGTCACCGAGCCCTTCGGCCAGTCCGGCCGTGTGCGTCAGCAGGTGATGCAGGGTGATGCCACGTTTGTCGGCGGGCACCGGGCCGAGGATCGTGCTGATCCGGTCGGTCGTCCGGAGCCTGCCCATCATCTCCAACTTCATGATCGCGGCCGCCGTGAACTGCTTGGTGATCGACATGACGTCGTACACGGTGTCGCAGGTGGCCGGGGTCCTGGCCGTCCGGTCCGCCAGGCCGAAGCCCTTGCAGTGCGCGAGCTCGCCGTCACGGGCGGCGACCACCGTTCCGCCCGGTCCCGCGGGCAGCGTGCGGTCGAGGTAACGGGCGATCGAACGGTCGACGGGCTCCGCCGCGCTTCGGGCGGCCCTCGGCACGCCCATGGCGTCGCCGCCGCAGCCCGCCAGGGTCAGCGCGGTCGTGAGCGCCATGGCGAAGGAGAGCGGATTGATCCGTTGCATGCGACCTCCAGAGCAGTGTCTCGCGGGGGATGTGCCAGAGGCTGTCCGCGGCAGGCCGCGGTGATCAAGAGGTCAGGCCGTTCGAGCTTGTGCGAGACGCTGTACGGCCTGTTCAGCGTGGGGCATAGTGGGGCGATCGACGAGCATCGGGGTGAGAACGTGACCGCACCGCCACCGTCACCGGACGTGGCCACCGACGAGGCCGAGTTCATCGCCGCGCTGCGCCGGCTCAAGGCCTGGTCGGGCCTCAGCTACCGGCAACTGGAGCGTCGGGCCGCCGAAGCCGGTCGAGTGCTGCCCTACTCCACCGCGTCCACCGCGCTCGGCCGCAAGAGCCTGCCCCGCGAGGAACTGCTGGTCGCCTTCGTCCTGGCGTGCGGGCTGGACGACGACGAGGCGGCGTCCTGGGTGGCCGTCAGGAAGCGCATCGCGGTCGGCGGTCGCGTCACCGCGACCGAGCCGAGGGCGGTCCGGAGGCCGCGATGGCGACCTGCGCTCGGCTGGGCCGCGGTGGCGCTGAGCCTGGCGCTCGCCGGCGGTACGACGCTCACCATGAAGGCGGGCGAAGAGGTCGAGACCGTCCAGGCCGTCGTGGGGAAGTGACCCTGGCCTGAAACGGCAATGTCGAACTCGCGCCGCTAGGACAGGCCGTGGGTTGCCGGGGCGTCCCAATGCGGATCGTTCACTGACGCTGGGCCGGGTTCGCATCACCGCAGCCGCCTTTGCCGCCGCGACTCCTGCTCGCCCGGCCGATGGAGCGCAGGTAGCGTTCGCCCAAGACCGCGAGATGGTCGACGAGACCGGGCGGTCCCGTGACCTCGAAGTCGAGTCCGAGCATGCCGATGTACACCGCGATGGTCTCGAGGCTGTCGGCGCCCGTCACGAGCACGCACTGCTCGTCGCTGACCGACTCGACCACGCCGACGGCGGCATTGATACGCGACACCACCTCCTGAGCGGAGGCGAACACGGTGATCCGGGCGTGCACCTTCCAGCCCGTCGAGGCGACGTCGCGCAGGACGAAGCTCGTGTAGTCGAGCCCGGGCAGCGGGGTCGGGGTGAACACGCGGCGGGTGGGCATGCGCGGGGCGATCCAGTCGACCCGGAACGTCGCCCAGGTGCCGGCCTGCGGATCGCGCCCGACCAGGAACCAGCGGCGCGTCCAGCTGACGAGCCGGTAGGGCTCCACGAGCTTGTGCCCGGACGTCGCCGCCGTGCCCGAGGGCAGCTCGCCCGCCTGGCCGTCGGACCCGGTGGTGTAGTCGAAGCGAAACCACTCGTGGTCGCGGACGGCCGTCGCGATCTGGGCCAGGACAGCCGGGTCGACCTCGGGGTCCTCGACGTTGGAACCGGTGTTCTGCGGCCCCTGCGAGGTGGACTGGTGGATCGCCGCCACCTGGCGGCGCAGCCGGTGCGGCAGCACCTGTTCCAGTTTGGCCAGGGCACGGGCACTGCTGTCGTGGATGCCGCTGATGCCGGTTCCGGCGCGCAGCCCGATCGCGATGGCGACGGCCTCCTCGTCGTCCAGCAGCAGCGGAGGCAGCTTCGTGCCGACGCCGAGCCTGTAGGAACCGGTCGTCCCGCGCGTGGCGTCCACGGGATAGCCGAGCTCGCGCAGCCGCGCGATGTCGTTGCGGATCGTGCGGCTGCTCACGCCGAGACGTTCGGCCAGTTCGGAGCCCGGCCAGGACGGTCGCGACTGCAGCAGCGAGAGCAGGGCGAGCAGCCTCGCCGAAGTGTCCAACATGATCTGCATGATGCCGCATCATTAGGAACGAAGTCTTCCTATATGGGTCCTACCGTGAGGGCATGACAACGACGAAGTCCGCTTCTTCCGAGATCCGCCCCTTCCGCGTCGAGATCGCGCAGGCCGAGCTCGACGACCTCGCCCTGCGACTGGCCAACACCCGGCTGCCCCGTCCCGCCGCGGTCGACAACTGGGACCTCGGCACGCCGAACGGCTACCTGCGCGAGACCGTCGACTACTGGCGCGACAGCTTCGACTGGCGGCGGCAGGAGGAGCGGATGAACGAGTTCCCGCACTACCTCACCGACATCGACGGCCAGAACGTCCACTTCGTCCACGTGCCCTCCGCCGAGCCGGACGCCACCCCCCTGCTGCTCATCCACACCTACCCCGGCTCGTTCGTGGACTTCCTCGACATGATCGGCCCGCTCACCGATCCCGTCGCGCACGGCGGGCGGGCCGAGGACGCGTTCTCCGTGGTCGTCCCCTCGATCCCCGGCTTCGGCTTCAGCACCCCGCTGTCCGGCGGGGACTGGACGATGGCGCGGGTCGCCCGCACCTTCGACGCCCTCATGCGCCGACTCGGCTACGAGACCTACGGCTCGCACGGCAGCGACGCCGGCACCATGGTCTCCAGGGAGCTGGGACTGCTCAAGCCGCCCGGATACCTCGGCATGCACGTGCTGCAGCTGTTCTCCTTCCCCTCGGGCGACCCGGCCGAGTTCGCCGGCTTCGGGCCCAAGGAGTACGCGGCGCTGGAGCATATGCAGTGGTTCCAGTCGGTCGGCGGCTACAACGCGATCAACGCCTCCCGGCCGCAGACCGTCGCGGTCGGCATCGCGGACTCGCCGGTCGGCCAGCTGGCCTGGAGCGAGCTGTTCAACTCCTTCGGCAACGGCACGAGCCTGGTGACCCGCGACCAGATCCTCACCCAGGTCACGCTGTACTGGCTCACCAACACCCAGGCCACCGCGGGCCGCTATCACTACGCCGAGGCGCACTCCGGCGCCGAACCGGCCATCAACACCGCGCCGACCGGCGTCGCGGTCTTCGCCGACGACTTCCAGACCATCCGCTCCCTCGCCGAACGCGACAACACCAACATCGTGCACTGGAGCGAGTTCCCCACCGGGGGCCACTTCGCCTCCCTGGAGGTCCCCGACGCGGTGACCGCCGACCTGCGCACCTTCTTCGCGGCGCTGCGAAAGGGCTAGACGTCCGGACATCGGGCGGCCGGTGCCCTCGGCCGCCCGATGAAGGGTGCGTTCAGGAGACCGGCTCCAGGGCCTCCTCGGTGACCGGGGCCGACGAGGCCGTGGGACGTACCCTGCGCAGGGCATAGAGGCTCAGCGGAACACCGAGCGCGGTCGCCGCGGCGGCGATGAGCAGGGTGAACTGGTAGGCGTCGAGGAAGGCGGCCGGTGCCGCCGTGCCGTGCTCCACGTGCGAGGACTGCCGGCTGTTGAGGACGGCCCCGAGGACCGTGATCCCGAGCAGGCCGAAGATCTCGCGGGAGACGTTGAACATGCCGGAGGCGATGCCCGAGCGGCTCGTCGGCAGCGCGCCGAGGACCATGTCGGTGAGCGGGATCAGCAGGCCGCCGCCGATGCCGTACAGCAGGAACCAGGGGAGCAGGTCGAGATAGCCGTCGCCCGCGCCGACCGTGGAGATGAAGCCGATCGCGACGGCCATGAGGCCGAGGCCCGTGGCCACGGTGGCGGCGGCCCCGAACCGCGCCGCGACGCGCGCGGACAGGGCGCCGGCCATCACCGCCATGCACAGCGCCATAGGGACGAACGCCGCACCCGCCTCGGTGGGGCTGAAGCCCAGGGAGTTCTGCAGGTAGAGGGCGGTGAAGAAGTAGATGCCGAAGGTCCCGAACGACCACAGGCCCATGGCGACCAGGCCGCCGCTGAAGACGCGCACGCGGAAGAGCGACAGGTCGATCATCGGGTGGGCGGTGCGCGCCTCGACGAGGAGGAAGGCGAGGGCGGCGAGGGCGGCGAGGCCGAACGTGCCGAGGATCACCGCCGAGGTCCAGCCGCGGGACTCGCCCTCGATGAGGGCGTAGGTGAGGGCGAACAGCGCGGCGGAGGAAGCGGCCAGGCCGCCGAAGTCCAGCCGGCGCAGCGAGCCGCCGGTAGCGTCCGCCGTCCGGATGCTCACCAGCGCGACCACCGCCGTCACGATCCCGAACGGCACGTTGATCAGGAAGATCCAGCCCCAGTCCGCGTTCTCGCTGAGGACGCCGCCGGTGTACGGGCCGACCGCCAGCGCGAGCGCGCCGACGCCGCCCCAGATGCCGATCGCGGTGGCGCGCTCCCGGCGGTCGGGGAAGAGCTTCGGCAGCAGGGCCAGGGAGGCGGGGGTCAGGAGCGCCGCGCCCACCCCCTGGACGGCGCGGGCGATGATCAGCGCCTCCTGGCTGCCGGCGAGGCCGGCGGCCAGTGACGCGACCGTGAAGATGCCGAGCCCGGTGAAGAACGTGCGGCGGGAACCGAAGACGTCGGCGAGCCGGCCGCCGACCAGCAGCAGTCCCGCGAACACCAGGATGTAGCCGCTGACGACCCACTCCAGCCCGGAGATCGTGAGCCCCAGGTCGCGCTGGATCGACGGCAGCGCGACGTTGACGACGTTGTTGTCCAGATAGGTCATGAAGGTCGCGAGCGCGACGGCGGCCAGCGCCGTCCAGCGCCGGGACCCGGGTGTGTCGGTCATGGGCGGTCCTCGTCCTTGTACGGTGTACTTGTACGGCGTACATCTACGTTGTACAGGAGAGCTTGTACGGCGTAGGGTTGTCAAGTGGCCCCTGAGAAACTCACGAGAGCGGCCGTGCTGGACCGGGCGCTCAAGCTCGCCGACGCCGACGGGCTCGACACCGTCACCATCCGGCGGCTCGCCCAGGAGCTCGGCGTCACCCCGATGGCCCTGTACTGGCACTTCAAGAACAAGGAACAGCTGCTCGTCGGCATGCTCGACGCGGTGTTCGGCCAGGTCACCGCTGACATCGATCCGGCCGAGCCGTGGCAGCGCCGGCTGCGGATCATGATCGAGGCGCTGACCGCGGAGTTTCGCCGGCACCCGTGGATCTCCGAGATCTCGCAGACCACGGACAAGAACGCCTCCGAGAACTTCCTGCGCGCGACCGACGTCGCCCTGGAGCTGCTGGGCGAGGCGGGGTTCCCGGTGGATCGAGGTTTCCAGATCGCCACCCACCTGCTCGGCGGGGTCGTCAACCTGATCGCGACCCAGCCGTCCGGCACCGGGAGCGGCTGCGCCGACACGGCCGGCCTCCGGCGGGACAAGCGCCTGGCGCTCGAGACCGCGGCGGCCGGCCGGTACCCCCGCCTGGAGGAGTACGCGCGGACGCTCGAACACGAACCCGACGTGGAGGCCTACTTCTCCTTCGGGCTCGACCTGCTCCTGAGCGGTGTGGAAAGGATGGCCGAATCCGCCGGCGACCCCTGAGCCGGGCGGGAATGGGAGCGGCTCGGGGGACGTTCGTCGTGGACATGTCAGACGACGTTGAGTTCAGTCCCGCCGACTGGGTGCGGGACCAGACGAAGAAGATCCTTGAAACGGGGACCACCGAGGGGATCGACATCCTCGGCTCGCCGATCGTGCTCCTGACGTTGCGCGGTGCGAAGACGGGCAAACTGCGCTACACCCCGGTGATGCGGGTGGAGCACGGCGGCAGTTACGCGGTGGTGGCGTCCAAGGGCGGCGCTCCCGAGCATCCCACCTGGTATCACAACATCAAGGCGCACCCCGAGTTCTCGCTGCAGGACGGGACCGTCACGAAGACCTACGTCGCGCGCGAGGTCGACGGCGCCGAGCGGGCCGCATGGTGGGAGCGGGCCGTCGCGGCCTACCCGCCCTACGCCGAGTACCAGGAGAAGACCGACAGGCAGATCCCGGTGTTCGTGCTCGACCCGAAATGACGACTCGCCGCCGCGCGCTCCGATTGTCAGAGCGTGCGGCGGCGTCTCCCTCGTTCCCGCCGACGGGTCGGCGGGAACGGGTGCCCGATGTCAGGCGGCCGTTGCCAGGGCGACGGCGGCCGCGACGGGCACCAGGTAGAGCAGCGGGTACGGGATGTGGGAGAAGGAGCGGGCCCGGACGATGGTGACGACCGCGCCGAGGAAGTAGAGCACGAGGGCGATGCCGGCGGCGAGGCCGATCACCGGGACGGCCAGGCCGATCAGCAGGCCGACCGCGCCCGCGGCCTTGGCCGCACCGAGCGGGGTCCACCACGAGCGGGGGACGCCGTACTCGGTCAGCGGCTCCACGACCCACGAGGCGCGGGTGAGGAGTGAGTAGGCCGAGAAGCCGACCCAGGCGGCGGCCAGGACCGTGACGATGACGTGGGCTGTGGACATGGGTGTCGCTCCTACTGTGGTGCCGGGGCCGCGGGGCCCGGCGGGAGGGTCGGTCACTGCCCTGACACGGCGCACGAGACGGATGTGACGGCCAGGTCTGTGTGACGCGCGTCACGACCACAGGAAGCGTTCGCCCGGGCGGCGGAACGGGGGTCCGCCGCCCGGGCTCCCGGCAGGCGTCAGTCGAGGACGCCCAGGTCGACCCGGTCGAGCCGGTCGGGTTCGGCGATGACGTCGATCGCGGTGATGAGGCCGTCCACGATGGTGAAGGCCAGCACCACGCGCAGGCGGCCGCCTGGGGCCATCGCCAGGCCCACCGCCCCGTCGATGAGGGCGGTGCCGGTGAACCGGGCCCGCTGGACGGCGGCCATCGCGCCCCTGGCCACGGGTTCGGCTCCGGAGACCGTGACGGGCTCGGGAGTGGGGATGACGGCCTTGTCGGCGCGGAGCACCACATCGGGGTGGAGCAGGGTGACCAGCCCCTCGAAGTCTCCGCTCCGGGTGGCCGCCAGGAACGCCTCGACGATCCGGCGCTGCCGGTCCAGATCCGCGCCGGGCGCCGGGGCGCCCCGGACCCGGCGGCGCGCGCGGCTGGCCAGCTGCCGCGTCGCGTCCGTCGAGCGGTCCAGCATGGCGGCGATCTGCTCGAACGGCACCGCGAACATGTCGTGCAGGACGAACGCGAGCCGTTCGGCGGGTGTCAGAGTGTCCAGCACCACCAGCAGCGCGACCCCGACCGAGTCGGCCATGACCGCTTCCTGCTCGGGGCCCGCGACCGAGGCGGAATCCGGCACCGGCTCGGCCCCCTGGACGTCCAGTGGCTCCTCCCTGCGGTGCTCACGGGAGCGCAGCATGTTCAGGCACACCCGCGCCACCACCGTGGTGAGCCACCCCGCGAGGTTCTGCACTTCACTGGTATCGGCCCGGCTGGCGCGCAGCCAGGCGTCCTGCAGCGCGTCATCGGCCTCGCTCAGCGAGCCGAGCATCCGGTAGGCCACTGAGCGCAGATGCGGCCGGTGTTCGGCGAACCGGTCGGCCAGCCAGTCGTTACCGTTCATCCGTCCCATTATCCGGCCCGTAGGAGCCGGAACAGCAGGTCAACCGACGCAGACCACATCATCACGGACTGACCCAGCCGGGCGCCGCCGGCCCGCAGGGCAGGTTCGACGCGGGTCCCTACGGCCCGGACCCCTACATGACGCTCGGGCGGGACGCCGGCCAGGTCGTCGGCGGCCCACACCCGTCGCGCTGGCCGACCCCGCGCTGCCGCCGTCCTGATCTTCCCCGCGCCCCGCCGCGACCTTGCCCGCGGCCCGGACGGCGCACTGCCCGACCTGCTCGGCTCCACCAGGGCCAGGCTCCCGCGCTGCATCGCCGCCGCCTGCACCACCAGCGAACTCGCCCGCCGGACCGGCACCTCCATGTCGACCGCCAGCGCACACGCCCAGGTGCTGCACCGCGCCGGGCTGATCACCGGCAGCCGGCACGGCAACAAGGTCATCCATCAGATCACCCGCCTCGGCGGCGAACTGAGCCGCCGCTAGTCGTCCTCGGTCATGATCTTGGTGCCGGTCGGGGTGACGGGGTGGCCTGCCGCCGAGGGATTGCGTGCGCCGCCTCGGGGGAATGGTGTGACGGCCGTGTGACCTGTCGCGCCGTACGCTGGCGTTCTGGATCGGGGGCGGACGCAGGCTGTCGGGAGAGTGATGAGGGTCCTGGTGGTCGAGGATCAGGTGCGGCTCGCCGATTCGGTGGCGCGGGTTCTGCGACGCGAGGGCATGGCCGTCGACGTGGCGTACGACGGGACGGCGGCGCTCGATCTGACCGGCGAGGTCGACTATGACGTCGTGGTCCTCGACCGGGATCTGCCGGGTGCGCCCGGCGACGAGGTGTGCCGTCGGCTGAGGCGGGAACCGACGCGCACGCGGGTGCTCATGTTGACCGCGGCCGGGACCCTCGCCGACCGGGTGCAGGGTCTCACCATCGGCGCGGACGACTACCTGCCGAAGCCGTTCGCCTATCCGGAGCTGGTGGCGCGCATCCGGGCGCTCGGCCGGCGTTCCCAACCCGCCGTGCCGCCGGTGCTGGTGCGCGGTGACCTGGCATTGGACCCGGCCCAGCGGGTCGTCACGCGGGCTGGGACGCGGCTGGTGCTCAACCCCAAGGAGCTGGCCGTCCTGGAATACCTGCTCGCCGCGCAGGGCCGGGTGGTCTCCGCCGAGGAGCTCCTGGAACGGGTCTGGGACCGGGCCACCGATCCGTTCACGACGACGGTGAAGGCCACCATGAACCGGCTCCGGTCGAAGCTCGGTGAGCCGCCCGTGATCGAGACCGTTCCCCGGACCGGGTACCGGATCTGAGCCGAAGAGGGGAATTCCCGTGGGCCTGCTGTCCCAGATCTCCGGCATGCGAGTCCGGCTGCGGCTCACCCTTGTGTACGGCGTGCTCTTCCTGCTCTCCGGCGCCGTCCTGCTGGCCATCACCTATCTCCTGGTGGCGCACAGCAGGACGAACGTCGCGATGTCGACGCACAGCACGTCGCGGTTCGGTGGGCAGCAGAGCGTCAGCGTCTTCCTGGGGAAGACCTTGCCCGCGGACGTCCGGATGCCCGAGGCGGAGCGTCGCATCACGGAGGCGGTCCAGGAGCAGGCCGTCCAGCAGCAGGAGGCGATCATGCACCAGCTGCTCGTGCAGTCCTGCGTGGCGCTCGCCCTCATGTCGATCATTGCGGCCGCGCTCGGCTGGCTGGTGGCCGGGCGGGTGCTGCGGCCGCTGCAGACCATGACCGACAGCATCCAATCCATCTCGGCGCGAAACCTGCACGAGCGGCTGGCCGTCGCCGGACCGCGCGATGAGCTCAAGAATCTCGCGGACACCGTCGACGGTCTGCTCGGCCGGTTGGACGCCGCGCTCGACTCGCACAAGAGATTCGTCGCCAACGCCGCGCACGAGTTGCGCACTCCGCTGACGCTGGAGCATGCCCTGCTGGAAGAGGCCGTCATCGACCCGGACACGACGGTGGAGTCGTTCCGGGCGCAGTTCGAGGAACTGATGGTCGTCAACGAGCAGCAGGCCCGGCTCCTGGAGTCGCTGCTCGTGCTCGCGACCAGCGAGCGCGGTTTGGACCGTCCGGAGAACGTCGACCTGTCCGGGCTGACCGGCGACGTGCTGCGGGCCGCCGAGCCGGAGGCGCGACGACGGGACCTGGTCGTCGCGGCGGAGGTCCGGCCCGTGCGGGTCACCGGCGATCCCATCCTCGTCGAGCGTCTGGTGGCCAATCTGGTCGACAACGCGATGAGTTACAACGTCCCCGGCGGGCGGGTGGACGTGGCGACGGGCACGGAGGGCGCGCGCTCCTTCCTGTCGGTGACCAACACCGGGCCGCCCGTCCCGGCGGAGATGGTGGACCGGCTGCTCAGCCCGTTCCAGCGGCTCGACCGAACGGCCGACGACGGTCACCACGGCCTCGGGTTGTCCATCGTCCAGTCGATCGCCGCGGTCCACTCGGCGGACCTTACCGTGCGTGCCCGGCCGGACGGCGGTCTCGCGATCAGGGTGCTCTTTCCGGCTGAAGAAATGCCGAGCAAGAGCGGTCAGACGATTTCTGTGCCCGTCGTGTGACCGGTCGAAGCGTAGAAATGACGCATGTCGATGAAAACGATGCTGCGGACCATTTCTGCGATCGCTCTGGTGCTCACCGTGGGAACGGCGGGCTGCGCCGGTCATGACGACCCGAAGGTGGCGACCGCCGGCTCCGGCGCGCCCAAGGCCGGCGAGGGCGCGACGGCCGGTGGCCCTGACTCCGAACTGAAGTACTCGCAGTGCATGCGCGAGCAGGGTCTCCCGTGGTTCCCCGACCCGGGGCCCGACGGAAGCTTGGGGGTACGCGTCCCCAGCGGCACCGACGAGAACAAACTCGCCAAGGCGCAGGAGGCGTGCAAGGCGTACGCTCCCGGCGCGAACCAGAATGGCAAGATCAGCGCGGACGACCTCAACAAGATTCGGCGGATGTCGCAGTGCATTCGGGACCGCGGATTTCCGAAGTACCCCGACCCCGACCCGAAGGGCGGCATACGGGTCGACCAGAGAACGCTCGGTGTGGAGCCCGGCGACCCGGCATTCCAGAAGGCGATGAAGGAATGCCGGAAGTACCTGCCGCCGCGGAAGGGCGAGGGCGCCGCCTGATGGATGCACGACGCACTGCGGGCGTGGCCGCCGGCGTGCTCGCGGTCGGCGCCGTGGCCGCCGCGATCACGGCCTTCAACCTGGCGGGCGCCGAGGACGGCCCCACGCCCGTCGACAGGACGCCGGTGTCCACCGCCGACATCACCCGGCAGACGCTGATCGACCGGGAGAACCACGACGGCACGCTCGGCCACGGCGACGCCACAACGGTCTCCTCACGCGGCAGGGGCACCGTGACCGGGTTGCCCGCCGAAGGTGCGACGGTCACCCGCGGAAAGGCGATCTTCCACCTCGACGACAGGCCGGTCACCCTGCTTTATGGCCCGCTCCCCGCCTATCGCAGGCTCTCAACGGGCGTCAAGGGCGCGGACGTCGAGCAGTTCGAGCGGAACCTCCGGGCGCTCGGCTACCGGGGCTTCACCGTCGACACCACCTTCGGCTCCTCGACCGCTGCCGCGGTCAGGGACTGGCAGGAGGACCTTGACCTCACCGAGACGGGCTCGGTCGATCCCGGCCAGATCGTGTACGCCGCCGGCGCGGTGCGTGTGGACGCACTGAGTACGCAGGTGGGGGCCATGGTCGGGCCCGGCACCGCCGTGGAGAGGGTCACCGGCACCTCTCCGCTGGCCACGGTCGGGCTCGACACGAATTCGGGTCGGCTCGCCAAGCGGGGTACCGGGGTGCGGGTCACGCTCCCCGACGGGAAGGTCGCCCCAGGCAAGATCATCAAGGCCGTCGCGGTCGTGAGCCCAGGCGAGAACGGTGAGGCGGACACCACGAAGATCCAGGTGACGATCCGTTTCACGTCGGTGGTCAGGAGCATGGGCACGGCCGCCGTCACCGTCGCCTTCACCGCGGGTGAGCGGCCGAACGTCCTGGCCGTTCCGGTGGCCGCGCTGCTAGCGCTCGCCGAGGGCGGCTACGGGGTGCAGATCGTCGACGCAGGCGCGACGCGGATCGTGGCGGTGGAGACCGGGCTCTTCGCCGACGGCAGGGTGGAGATCACGGGGAACGGGCTGCGGGCCGGCATGAAGGTGGCGATGCCGTCGTGAATCCCCCCGAAAGCGCCGCGACCACCCCGGACGCCTCCGCCGGCCGCCCGGTGATCGAGCTCGCCGGCGTCACCAAGACCTACCCGGGCGGGGTCTTCGCACTGCGCTCGGTCGACCTGGTCGTCGACTACGGCGAGTTGCTGGCGATCGTCGGGCCGTCGGGGTCCGGCAAGTCCACGATGCTGAACCTGATCGGCACGCTGGACCGGGCGTCGCGGGGCACCGTGCGGATCGACGGCCACGACGTGGCGTCGCTGCCCGATCGGCAGCTGTCCGCGCTGCGCGCCCGGCGTATCGGCTTCGTCTTCCAGCAGTTCCACCTCGCGCCGGGGCGGGACGCGTTGGGCAACGTCGCCGACGGCCTGCTCTACACCGGCGTCGGCAGACCGGAACGCGAGCGGAGCGCCGAGGCCGCGCTGGTGCGGGTCGGCCTGGGCGACCGGCTCACCCACCGGCCCCACCAGCTCTCCGGCGGCGAGCGCCAGCGCGTGGCCATCGCCCGCGCGGTCGCGGGCGACCCGCCGCTGCTGCTCGCGGACGAGCCGACGGGAAACCTCGACTCGGTCTCCGGAGCCGGGGTGGTGGCATTGCTGCGCGAGCTGAACGAGGCGGGTACGACGATCTTGGTCATCACGCACGACCGCGAGGTCGCCGGCGGCCTGCCGCGGCAGGTGCCGATGCGCGACGGGCGGGTGATCTGAGATGTCGCCGCGGCCCGCGCGGCTGCACCCGTCGGACCTGGCCCGGCTCGGCGGATACGGCCTGCGCTCGCGCCCGCTGCGTGCGGTGCTGTCGGCGCTGGGCATCGCGATCGGCATCGCGGCGATGACCGCGGTGGTCGGCATCTCCGCCTCCAGCGGCGCCGATCTGGACCGGCGACTCGCGGAGCTCGGCACCGACATGCTGACCGTGTCGCCCGGCAACACGATGCTCGGCGAGCAGGCCACGCTGCCCGACGAGTCGGTTGCGATGATCAAACGGATCGGCCCGGTGCGGTCGGCCACCACGACCGGCGTGCTCAGTGAGACCTACGTCTACCGCACCGACCGGGTCCCGGCGGCGCAGTCCAGCGGCCTGTCCGTGCTCGCGGCCAGGCTCGACCTGCTCACGACGGTCGGCGCCGCACTCGACCACGGTTCCTGGCTCAACGCGGCGACCGACCGGTATCCGGCGGTGGTGCTCGGTGCGACGGCGGCCGAGCGGCTCGGGAACGTGCCCGCCGTCTACATCGGCGGCCGGTGGTGGGTCGTGGTCGGGGTGCTGCGGAAGGCGCCGCTCGCACCGGAACTCGACTCGGCGGTACTCATGGGCTGGCCCGCGGCCACGACGTACCTGGGCTTCAACGGGCACCCGACGACGGTCTACACGCGGTCGGTGGAATCGCAGGTGGAGGCGGTGCGTGCGGTGCTCGCACCTACGGCCAATCCGTCGGCGCCGAACGAGGTACAGGTGTCGAAGCCGTCCGACGCGCTTGCCGCGCGCCGCGCCACCAACGCGACCTTCACCGCACTGCTGATCGGATTGGGCGCGGTCGCGCTGCTCGTGGGCGGGATCGGCGTCGCCAACACGATGGTGATCTCGGTGCTGGAAAGACGCACGGAGATCGGCCTGCGCAGATCGCTGGGCGCCACGAAGGGCCAGGTCCGTACGCAGTTCCTCGCAGAGTCGCTACTCCTGTCGCTGCTCGGCGGCGCGGGCGGAGCGCTGCTCGGCTATCTGGTGACCGGGACCTACGCCACGGCGCGGACGTGGCCCACGGTCATGCCGCTGTGGGTCCTCGCCGGCGGCATCGGCGCGACCGTGCTGATCGGTGCGATCGCGGGCCTGTACCCGGCGATCCGCGCAGCCCGCCTGGCACCCACGGAGGCCTTGGCGGTGACCTGACACGCTGTTTCGGAGTGGCCGGAGCCGCCGGCGGTTCAGGGACGGGGTGGCCGGTGTGCCTCGTCTGGGGCCTCCACCTTCCAGGCGATGTGCTCCAGGGTGGTGAGGTCTTCCGGTGCGAGGCGGTCGATGAAGTGGCGGCGCACCGATTCCAGGTGCGCGGGGGCGGCGTCCACCAGAGTGTCCAGGCCGTGTTCGGTGAGGACGAGGAGGCAGCCCCTTCCGTCGGCCGGGTCGGGGGCGCGCCGGATGAGGCCGCGCGCCTCCATGCGGGTGGCGTGCCGGGAGAGCCGGCTGCGTGACCAGCCCATCTTCGCGGCCTGCTCGTGCAGGGTGCCGGCGTGGTCCGGGCGTTCCGACAGCGTGCTGAGCACCTCGTAGTCGGGCTCGGAGAGGCCGACCCGGGAGAGGTCGCGCGCGGTGCCGGTCTGGACGGCGACCACCATGCGGCGGAAGGCCCGCCACGCCCGTTCCTCGTCCGCGCCCAGCCAGCGCACGGGCTCGTCCGACGGTTTCTTTGACATGTAAACAACCTATCCCCTAGTTTCATTTACATGTCAACGAAAAAGGTGCGCGTCCTCGTGCTGGTGTGCAGCACCCGCCCCGGCGCCCTCGGCCCCGCGGTGGGCGCATGGCTGACCGAGACGATCACGGCCCGTGCCGCCGAACTCGGCGCCGAACTGGTGCCGCTGGCCCTGGCCGACCTCGGCCTCCCGTTCCTCGACGAGGAGGACCATCCGTCGTCGGGCGTGTACCGGAACGAGCACACGCGAAGGTGGAGCGCGATCGTGGACGCGGCGGACGGCATCGTCGTCGTGACGCCGGAGTACAACTACGGGATGCCTGCGTCCCTGAAGAACGCGCTGGACTACCTCTCCCGCGAGTGGGCGTGGAAGCCGGTCGGGTTCGTCAGCTACGGCAACACCTCGGCGGGCACCAGGGCCGTGCAGCACGCCAAGCAGGTGGTGACCACGCTGCGCCTGGTGCCGCTGGGGTCCACGGTCGCGCTCCGCATCGCCGACGCCGTGCGCGACGGGGAAGTGCGGCCGGGCGCCGCCGCCGGCGAGGCCGCGATCGATGTCCTGGACGAGCTGGTCCGGGTCGCGCACGCGCTCCGGCCGATGCGCGAGCGGGCGCGGCCCGCATCGGTGGCCGGCCCCGAACCGGGCTCCTACCTGCGGCGATTGACGCCTGACGACGCCCCCGAGGTGACCGTCCTGCAGCGGTGCTGCTGGGTGGACGAGGCCCTCGCCAACGATCCCCTGACCGTCCCCGCGCTGCACGAGTCCGTGGAACAGGTGCGTGACTGGCTCGCGGCCTGGCACGCGATCGGGCTGTGGCGGGACGGCCGGCTCCTCGGCATGGTGCGGACCCGCCGCGTCGACGCCGAGTGGCACGTGGGACGGCTCGGCGTCGTCCCGGACCTGCGGGGGCGCGGCCTTGGCCGCCGGCTGCTCCATACGGCGGAGGCCGCCGCCGACCCGGCCTGCCGCCGCATCGTGCTGTCCACTGGAGCAGGCAGCCGGAACAACATCGCGCTCTACCGGAGCGAGGGATACCACCCCGCCGCCCTCCCCGGCGAGGACGGAACCATCCGCCTCACCAAGGAGCCCCTCGGCACTGGCTGAGCAGTTCCACCCGCTGCGCGGACGAGGAGCCCCGGAGGCGGTTGCCCGCCCGGACCAGCACCACTCCGGGAACGTCACTCCAGCCGGGCCGCGGCCTCCAGCGGCTCGGACGAACGGAGGTAGCGCAGGTCCTCCATGACCAGGGCGGCATCGGTGGCGCCGCCGCGGCGGAGGGCCGGGGCCAGCGCGTCCAGGTCGGACCAGCGGGACGGGCGAAGGTGGACGCGGTAGCCGTCTCCAGCGGGCTCCAGGGTGAGGGCTTCGCCGATGGCGAGCCTGCTCTCCGGGAGGTGGGCCGCGGTCGCTCCGGCGGCTCGTTCCAGGGCGGCGACCGAGGTGATCCCGGCGGCGATGGGCAGGGTCGTGTCCGGGCCGGTGACGTGTTCGTGCAGGTCACGCAGGCGGGCGGCGGCGGTCGTACGGGCGGGGTGGTCGTTGGGCAGGCGTTCGTCCAGGAGCCTCGCGGCGCGGGCGACGTGACCCAGCGGTGGTACGGACGGACGCTCGCCGAGCAGGCCGGTCAGCGCCTCCAGTGCGTCCTCGGCGCCGGAGGCGAGGCCGGCCCACTGCTCGGTGGTGAGCGGGGTGAGCCTCGGGTGGCGTTCCGTCCAGTACGCGACCGCCCGGTCCAGGTCGGGGCCCGTACGCCAGAGGTCGGCGGGGTCGTCGGGCATGAGCAGCTCGACGACTTCGACGGCCTCGTCGGTGGTGGTGAGCGCCTCCAGGGAGAGCGCGGCGATGCGCAGTTCGATCTCGGTCAGGTCGAGTTCGCGGGCGCGGGCGGCGTCGCCCCCGCGAAAGGCGGCGACGCGGCCCCGTGCCCAGCCGTCCGGCCAGGAGAGCGTGCGGGCCGAGGTGGACAGCAGGATCAGGCACTGGGCCGGTGACAGGCCGGTGGCCTCGGCGAACGCCCGTACGGTCGCCTCCCGGCCCACGGGCGGCGGGCCGTTCTCGGCGATCAGGTCGAGCGCCCGGCGGAGCCGGTCCGGGTCGCCCCAGCCGCGGCAGGTCCGCAGCTCGACGGCGCGGTTGCGGGTGAACAGCAGCGGGTCGGGGCCGTCCGGGGTGTAGAGGAGCGCCGTGACCGCGTACCCATGCTCCACCTGCTCGTGGTCGGCGACGGCGGCGGCCGAGATGGGGCCGCGGCCCGAGCGGATCTCCCCGAGCTCGTACTCCGGGCGCAGCCGGGCGATGTGCCAGGTGCCGTCGGTACGGAGGAGCTCGGGGACGGCGGCCAGTCTCAGAAGTCGCGCGCGCCCGTCGTCGTCCCACGCGGCGTTGAGGACGGCGGCGCCGAGGCGGCCCAGCGTGTTCTCGACCCCCTGGACGGCGGGGGCGTTGAATGTCGCGATCTTCTTGTCGTACGGCACGTCGACGGCGGCCCGGGTGAAGTGGGCGATCCTCTCGTACGCGGACTCGGGCCCCGGATCGTCCGGCTCGGGGGACTTCTCGGACAGGACGGCGGGCGCCGCGGAGGCGGGCGCCGGGCGCAGGTGGGGCGGCGGGGCCGGCGCCAGCCGTTCCAGCAGGGCGAACCCGCGCTCGCGGCATTCGACGGCCGTCCACACCAGGAACGTGACGCCCTTCCAGAGCGACTCGTCGGTGATCTCCGGCAGGAGCGGGCGGAGCCGTCCCGCCAGCTCGTCGCGGGCGGCGTTCTTCTCCGGGTAGCCGCCCTCGGGATCCAGCACCCGCATGAGGTCGGCGGCGAGCGCGGCGTCGGCGACGTCGATCAGGGCCTGCGCCTTCTTCTCGTCGACGGCGCGCAGCGCCCTGGATCCTTCGGGGTCGCGCGGCCGCATCGCCGACCACCGGCCGGGAGGCGCGACCAGGCGGGTCCCGGCCGCGTAGCGGTGGTGCTCGACCGTGCTGATGTTCTCGGCGCCGTCGTGCTCGGGCACCCTGCCCCAGCCGCGGACGTACCGGCCGATGGTCCGCCCGGCCGGGTCCCGCAGCTCGATGATCCGGCCCCGGCCACGCCACACGGTGGCCTCGGCGCCGCCGGGGAAGGCGACCCGTTCGCCGTCGGCCGGTACGACGCTGCGGGCGGCGGGGTGCGCGCCGCCGTGCGGGCAGTGCGGGCCCCCGTGGTCCAGCACGGTCACCCGGCCGTTCACGGCGATCAGGCAGCGGTCGTCGAGGTCGCGCGCCTCGGTCCGTTCGTGGGACCGGCTGGAGACGCTCTCGTACGTGCCGAAGCCGTGGGACGGGCCGACACCATCCGGCGTGACGACGGAGGCGCGGAACTTGTGCTCCCAGAGCCGGCCTGACTCGATCAGGAGCAGGTCGGTGCCGCTCTCTTCCAGGTAGTCGCTGATGGTGTTGACGTGGCCGGGGACGAAGGCGGGCAACTCCAGTTCGTCGAGGGCGCCGCCGCTCAGCGTGGTGGCGAGGGCGCGGGCCGGATCCGTCCCGGTCGCGATCGTCCGGACGCTGTCCAGGAAGGGGCCGGGGACTCCGGCGATGGTGAACCGTTCGGCGTCGCACAGGGCGGCGTGGGCCTCCGGAAGCCCTTGGTCTGGGACCCGCTCGGCATGCTCGGCCAGGATGGCGGCGACGATCCGCGCCGTTCCCGGTGTCGTGGTCAGGGCCCGGACGGTCTCGGGGGCGGTCTGCTTCGGGACGGCGGGCTCGGTGACGTTGAGCTGGTTGGTCACGTTGCCCACGATCGCGTCGCGCAGCAGCGGAGCCCAGTCCAGGTCGGCGGCGACGGCGGCCAGGTCGGTGCCCGCTCCGGAGGCGAGCCGGTCGTGAAGCTTGAACGTGTGCAGCAGCCGGGGCCGCGCGAGCGGGACGCCGAGGTCCAGGAGGAGATCGAGGAGCGGGAGGTCGGCGGCGGTCTCCTCCCAGCGGTTGACCTCGTCCTCGTCCACTCCCAGTACCGCCTCATGGTCGTCGCAGGTGAGGCCCTCCGCGCGCAGCCGCGCACCTGCGTCGTGCAGGAGGTCACCGAGACCGGAGACGGGGAGAACGAGGCCCGCGTACAGCCTCAGGAAGCGGCCGAGCCAGTCCTTCGCCGCCGGCCCCGCCAGCCCGGGGGACGTGGTGAACGGGGCGGTCAGGCCCGCGCCCGCGAGGTTGCCGAGGAGGAGCGACACCGCCGCGCTCTTCGCCTTGGGGGTGTCCTTGGCGGGCAGCGGCAGGATGCCGAGGAGCGCGCGGCCGATTCCCGCGTCCGCCCGTGCCATCGGGCCGAGCAACGGAAGGACGAACTTCCAGAGGGCTCGCGGTGCCGACTCCATGCAGCCGCTCCCCAGCAAGGCCCGCACGGCGCGTTCGTCCTCGGGCCCGCCGAGCGCGGGCCCGCCGGCCTTGGCCAGCGCTGCCCAGCCGTCGGCCAGGGCCAGCGCGCCGTCCGCGCCGTCCGGGACCTCCTCGCACCACTCGGTGAGCAGGCTGCGGTGCCAGCGGTACGCGCCGAGGGCGGGATGGCGGGCGGCGAGGCGCTTGCCGTGCTTCCTGAGCGTGGCCGTTCCGGCGGCGTCCGGTCCCGCGGCGAGGTGCGCCGCGACGAGCGCGGCCTCGTCGACCGGCAGCGCGTGCGCGTCCTCGGCGGCGCGGGCCTTCTCGAAGAAGGCGGCGGCGAAGCGGGCGCTGCCCGCGGCGGCCAGGATCCGCGCGCACTCCTCGTAGAACGGTGGCAGCAGCTCGGGCGCGTGCGTCTCCAGGTCGTCGCCGGTACGGGTGAGCGCGGTGCGCGCGAGGCCGGGCTTGCGGGAGGCCAGGCCGCGGGCGGCCCGCAGGTCGGTGTGCGCGGCCAGGATCCGGGCCCGGTGCGCCGGATACCGGTACAGGGCGGACGCGAGAAAGCCGAGCGGGCCCGCGAGCACCGTGCCGACGCCGGTCGCCGCCACCGGGGCCAGGCCGTACAGGGACTTCTCGGCCTTGTCACCGTCGACGGCCGCGAGCCGAACGAGTTCGACGACCGGCTCGTCCAGGACGGAGTGCTCGTAGCGGACGGCGACGCACGTGTCCTCGTCGGAGCCGGCGGGCGCCCCCGGCAGCACCGCCCCGGCGCGCAGCAGCACCTCGCGCGTCGGGGCGGTGATGCCGGAGGGCACCACGGTGCCGGGCTCGCCCTGGTGGGCGTCGCAGTAGTGGGAGTACGCCTCGGCCGCCTCCACCACCGGTACCGTCTCGTCCACGGTGCGGTCCGCGTACAGAGCCATGAGAATGCGGACGCCCTCGGACCAGGTGATGTCGCCGATCTCCCTGCCGCCCGCGGTGAAGCTCAGGGACGCCATGTAGGCCGGGCTCATCGGCCCGCTCCAGTCCAGGTCGATCTCGACGCCGAGCGGCTCGGGCGCGTGCACGGTGAACCGCGCCCTGCCCCCCTTGATACGCCCGCCCAGCTTGTGCACGCGGCGCTCGAACGCGGCCCCGCTCTCGTACCAGGCGTCCAGGTATCCGAAGGTGTCGACCACGCCGAACGTACGGTCCATGCTCGCGGGACGCGTCCACACCTCGCGGCGCACCTGCTCGACGACCTGCGTGAGGTTCCGTCCCCGCCAGACGGGCAGCTCGTCGCCGAGCAGCAGCGGGTGCGGGATGGCGAAGGCGTCCGCGCCCGTCCACGCACCCTCGCGCAGCAGCGCGCAGCGCCCGAGGTCGGGCGCGCCGCCGACGATCGGGGCGATGACCAGGTCGGTGAGCGTCTCGCGCCACACCGGGTCATCCCAGACGGCCGCGAACACCGCGGCCGGGACGGGCGAGGACCGCACCATCCAGGACTCGACCCGGTCGTGCACCGTCCGCGCGTGCTCGCCGAGCCGGTCGCAGAGGGCGGCGAGCCGTACCGCGGTCGGATCCTTCCTGACGCCGGCGGGCACCTTGGCCGGCACGCCGCCCGCGGCCGTCCGGCAGGCGAGCACCGGCCGCCGTGTCCCCTCGACGGTGACCTCGTGGCCCGTCGCGATCCCGATCCATCCCATGGCACGCCAATCTTGATCATTTTTAGGACGTCTTGCGTGGTTACGGGCGTGCCCTCGCCGCGGCGTCCCGGACCGCGTGGTCCGGGCCCGTCTCCGCCAGCTCGTCCAGCACCTCCAGCGCCTCCGCGGTGCCGATCCGGGCGATGGCGTCGACCGCCTTGACCGCGCGGGCCCTGGTGCCCCGCGCCACCCAGCCGGGGATCAGGGCGGCCAGGTCGCGGGCCGTCCGGCCGTCGCCGAGCCATCCCAGCGCGGGCAGCGCCCAGGCGTCGCCGTGCAGGAACAGCGCCCAGCCCAGGTCGGCCAGCGAGCGCCGGTCGCAGGCGTCGCGGACCGCGTCCAGCCGCTCGTCCGGCTTCCTGGCCAGCGCGACGAGCCTCCTGGTCGCGGCGGCGGGCAGTGCCCGGCCGCCGCCCTTGAGCAGCACCTGCGGCAGGAGATCGGGATCGGCGTACGCGGGCGGCCGGGGCGCCCGGCCCGGCGCGGTCAGCACCGCCGGAAGGTCCTCGCCGGGCGCGTCCGGGACCCGCGGCGCCGGGTCCGGCCCGGGCAGTTCGGGATGCGCCCTGAGGTGCATGCGGAGCAGTCCGGCGGCGAGGAGCGCCGACGTCGAGTCGCTCGCGGCCACCGTGGACAGCACCCGTACCGCCCGTACGGGGAAGCGCTCCATCGCTGCGAGCAGGTACTCACGCGCGAACTCCCGCTCGTACCGCTCCAGCAGGAGCTCGAACGCCTCATCGCTCGGCAGCAGTGAGATCAGCTCGACGAACCGCTCCCGCCACGGCTTGTAGATCCTGATCCGGTCCCAGGCGTCGACCAGGACCGGGGCGACCTCCGGGCCCACGCCGTCGGCCATCGTGGCGCGCACCCCGAACGTGAACGCGTCGAAGTCGGACTCCTCCAGCCGCCAGCCGAGCAGTTCGAGGTGCCGCGGCGTACCCACCGACGCCCACAGCCGTTCGCGGTAGAAGGCGTTCGACCCCCACTCGGCGGACGGCGGGTCGGCGCAGCACTCGTCCACCCAGTCGTGCCGGGTGGGCACCAGGTAGGAGACGACGAGCCGCCGGGAGCGGGTGCCGCGGTGCGCGGCCAGCCGTTCCACCGCCCGCCGGTACTCGTCCTCGGGGCAGAAGGCCAGCAGGCCCCGGACCCGGCGCAGGCTCACCGAGTCGACCTGCCGAAGGGAGTCCAGCGGGCGCAGGTCTCGCGTCGAGGAGGCGATGCCGCTCAGTTCGGCGAGCGCGCAGGCGGCGAAGGCCGGCCCGCGGGAGGCGATCCAGCCGTCGGTGAAGGTTCGCGGCGTCTCGTTCCCGTTCTCTGCGCGGTCGACGATCGACGCGATCGCCGCCGCCCCGGCGGGGTCGTCGGCCCCGCTGAGGTACGCCCGCGCGTGCGCGACCAGGGCCGGGTCGCTCGCAGCCGCCGACAGCACCGCCTCGATGTGGCCGCGGTGCTCCTCGGTCAGCTTCGCCGCCACGTCCGCGGCGCCGGGGTCGACGGTGTCGCCGGGCGCGACCTCGCCCAGCGCCCGGTCGCTGACGCCCGGTTCCGCGGGGAGCGCTCCGCCCCGCCGGGGGTGCAGATCTCGGCGCAGGGGCTCGGAGAGGACCAGGACGTCCTCGGCCGGGGGGAAGTGATCGTCCATGGCCGATCACCGTAGGCGAACCGTGCGACACTCAGCCGATTCAGAACCGGGGGCCTGTCAGGCCCCATGCGGTGAGTTCGATGAGCGTTGTTCTTCTTGCAGGGGAGCCTCCCAGGTGGCGGTGATGTCGCGGGCGACGTCACGTAGGAGGTCGATGAGCATGTCTGCGAGTGGTGTGAGGCTGGCGTCGGTTCTGGTCACGGCGTAGAGGTGGCGGTAGGGCCTGGGGTGGGCCAGTTCGCGATGGGTGGTGCCGGGCGCATGGGTCAGGGCCAGGCGCGAGACCAGCGCCACTGCGATGCCTGTGCCGACGAGGGCCTGGGCGACGTCGTAGGACTCGGTCTCGAACCGCACGGTGGGAGTGAAGCCGGCCTCGCGGGCAGCGTCGTGGAACTGTTCGCGGGCGGCATGGCCGGCCAGGATGGAGACCCACGATTCGCCGCGCAGTCGTTCCAGGTGAAGTTCGGTGTCCGCGGGCTGCCCGGCGGCCAGTGGATGGTCATCGGGGAGAACCACGACCATCGGGTCCAACAGGAGCGAGTGGGCCCGTAGGTGTGGCGGCGGCGCGAGCGGCGCGTCCCAGGACGCGACGATGGCGACGTCCAGGCGGCCCGCGCTGATCTCGTCCGCTCCGCGTCCGGACACCACGTCCATGACGGAGACGTCGGCGTCCGGATGGCGGTGTCGCAGAGCCGTCAGGGCCGGCGGCAGCAGGTGCAGGGCGGCCGCCTGGAACGTACCGATGCGCAGACGCAGCGAGAGGTGGCCGAGCAGTGCGGCCAGTTCCGCCTCGGCCCTGTCCGATGCCTCCTCCACGGTTCGACCGTGGGAGGCGAGCAGCGCACCGGCCGCGGTGAGCGTCGCTCCGCGAGGACCCCGGATGACCAGGGGCACCTGCCAGTCGCGCTCGGCCTTGGCCACCTGCTGGGTGACCGCCGCGGGCGTGAGCTGGAGCGCGTGAGCCGCCGCCGTCAGGGAGCCGTGCCGCTCGATCAACGCGAGAAGCCGCAGCTGCCCCGGATCCACCAGCATTCACTAATCCTAACGCTGCACCCTTCTCTTTTAACTTCTCTTAGGAGCACGAGGCAGGAAGCCTGGTGGTACTCCCATCGGCACCGATCCCCGGAAGGGGCTCTTTCCCATGCCCACGCATGTGCCCGTTTTCATCGCCACCACCTTGCTGCTGGCGATGCTGCCAGGCGCGAGTCAAGCCCTGATGATCCGGCAGGTCCTGGAAGGCGGCCAACGGACGCTCCGGGGCACGCTCGCGGGCAATGCCAGCGGCTTCCTGCTGTGGTCAACGGCCGCCGCGGCCGGGCTGTCCGCCGTCCTGCTGGCCAGCCCCACCGCGTACGCGGTGCTCCGGATCGCGGGCGGCGTCGTGCTGATGATCCTCGGGGTGAAGACGCTGCGGACCGCGCTCACCACGGCCTCCACCCGCCCGCCCCACGAGGGCGGGCGCACCGGCTTCGCGGGCGGATACCTCACCGGCCTGATCACCAACCTCGGCAACCCCAAGGCGGGCGTGTTCGCCATCTCGGTGCTGCCCCAGTTCGTGACCGCGGAAGGCCCGGTGTTCCTGTCGACCGTCGCCCTGGGAGCCCTGTGGGCGCTCGTCAGCGCCTCCTGGTACATGTTGCTCACCTGGGCCGTCGGCCGCGGGCGCGCCCTGGTATCGCGGCCGACCGTCCTGCGGGGACTCAGCGTGACCACCGGCGTCGTCCTGCTGGGCCTGGGCGCCGCGGTGGCAGCAGGCGTGTGAGGACCGGGCCGGCGCTCCTCCCAGCGCCCGGCCGCTCGACCGAGACCTACGCGCGCGCCTCATCACGCGGCGGCTCCGCCGGCGTCGGTCATCGACCGGGCATCTGCCCATTGGGGTGAACGTGTGCTGCGTCCGCGATGTCCAGGCGGAGGTATCCATCGCCATGGTCGTGGAAGTACAGGTGAGGGCCGTGGGCGTCGAGAACCTGCCAGTCCTGCAAAGGCTTCCCCTCCGGTCCGACGATTTCCGCGGCGTCCAGCCATCGGATCACACCGTCGATCAGCGCGCACCACGAAAGCCGATCGTCGGGTCCGGCGAGCAACAGGTGGTCGCCGGCAAAGGCGAGGGCGCGAACGTCGTCCACCGGACATGCGTATTCGGCCGTGCGGCCGGCCTGTATCCGGATCAGCGGGCCGCCCCGGTAGGCCCAGGTGACTCCCGCGTGGCTGTTGACGGCGTCGTCAAGACATGCGATCCCCGAGTCCCACAGCCATGTGCCATGGAGGTCCCGGCGGACCAGGCTGAACGATTCGGGCCAGCCTTGCTCGCCGTGCGTGGTCCAGATGGTGCCGGAATCGTCCGAGGCGATCCGTTCGATGTCATCGCCCAGTGCGAAGGTGCGCCGATGTGTTCCGTCCGAGCCGAACACGTGCGCGTTACGGGATTCCCAGTGGCCGTCGATCCACGGGAGACAGGGAGAGGCGACCAGCAGTTCACTGCGCGGCAGCAGGGCGATCATCGGGTAGGACACGGGAAGGTAGGGCAGGTCCAGCCGATGCCACCCATGTGCCTCGTGGGTGTAGAGCACCACCGGACAGGATCGCGGCGGCCGGTAGAACGGCATCGAATTGTGGTTCGGCCCGCGGACGAAGCCTCGGGCCTGACCAGGCTCGCTGGTCGCGAGAACACCGATCACGCCCTCCGGGCCGGCCGTGTACGACAGCCCGACTTCTCCGTCCGCCAAAGGCGCCGACGGAGCCACGCGCACGGCGTTGAGAACACGCATCTGCGCAATCGTAGGCAAAATGGGGACGGAGGGGCGAACCACGCGGCGGCATTGGACGTTGTTGTGTTTGCCCTGGTCAGCTGCGCGGGGGCGTGGGACTCGAACCCACAACCTACGGATGAAAAGTCCGGGGCCGTCGTGTCAGAGTAGTGCTCTCGGTATCACTCTGTGCTGACCTGTCCGCATGAAGCCTCACTCCCGTGCTGCCCGATGCCGCCGCGTACCGGGTGATCGTGGTCATCGACTCGGTGTGCTCTCGGTGGCCGCGGCCGGCGCGGCGGACGGAACGTCGCTTCGGCTGCCGGCACCGTTGGAGGCACGGAGTTGCCGGCGCCGCGGGCTACGCGCTGTACGGCGGGTGTAGGCCTGACCGCCCACCCCGCCGGAAGGGCTTGCAAACCCCGGGCGGCCGTTGGCTCGCCGCGGACCGGCCGAACGGGTCCGGGAAGAGGTCCGGCCTCCGCATCGGAGGATGGGGAGGCCGGGTCGGGGCGATCGCCCCGTTGTCAGAAGGCGGCGCTCACGATGATCGCTTCTGCGGTCGGAACCGCGTCGACCATCATCTTGATCTCCTTCAGGTCAGTACTGCGACCTGCTGATGGCCTCCTCGTGCGGTCGACCGTAGCCGACCTGTTCGCTGTACCGGGCCATGTCGACACCCCGGGTGAGAGCGTCCACGGCTTCCACGCCGGAGGCTCCCCTCGCCATCGCGGTGATGGCAGGGTCACGGCTGTACTGGTCGAGCCCGTCGAGCACCGCGGCATCGGACGGACTGACGTCGGCATCGGCCGCGACCTCTCGGGCGGCTGCCGCCGACAAGCGCACGTACTTCATGTCGCTCTTCCCCTCTTCTTTTCGTTGGGCATTTTTCGGTGACCGCGTCACTGAATAGAAATTGTAACGAGCGTGGTGGCTTCCGGCAACTGCAGGACGGTTGAACGCCATCAAAAGGGGGGAGGGCATAACAATAGACGTTGGAGCGCGCCACTCGTATGCTTTGTGTCGGCAGTGACCAGCGGACGCCATTCGGCGTCACCGATCGCTCGCGGACAGCCCGGCACGGCCCAAGGTTCACAGGCTGGAGTTTTGAGGTTCGGCCGTCACTTTGAGGCAGCTCGATGGAAGTGCCTGGCGCTGCGCGCTCGGGCACGCTGGATGCGGTCGCCGCGGCACGCGCCAAGGCCGGCAGCCTTTTCGAGTTCGAGGAACTCGATATTCCCGTCGGCGTCGATGTGGGCGTCGAAACTCAGGATCACCGGGTGCTGGTGACAGGATCTCCGGCACCCACAATGACTCTCTTCACGTCCGGCGGCGCTTTTGGCGGCGGGGCTTGGGGGCGGAGCGCTGGCGCGGCGGCTTCTTACGGGTGGGCTGTTGTTGGGCGTTGCGGCCGCGGGAGCTGTTGGGGGTGCGGCCGCGGACGATGCCGATCAGTTCCTCCATGAGGTCGGTCGTCACGGCCTCAAGCCAGGCCAGGCCGATCTGGGATTGAGGAGCGTCGGTCACGGTGCGGTAGGTGAGGTCTCTGCGGTGGTGGAGGCGGGCCAAAGACTGCGGGAGCAGGAGGGTGCCGGCCCCCGACGCCACCAACCCGATCGCATCAGCGGTGTCCTCAGGACGGGTGAAGGCGGGCTGCCCGGGGCGGTCGCCCCAGGTCAAGACCTCGTCGAGCGGCTCGAACACGTCCTCGTCGGCGAGATCGGCAAGCTCCACCTCCTCCATCGCGGCCACCGCGTGATCCTTGGGCACCACCACGACGGTCGTTTCCAGGTACAGCGGGATCACATGGAGGGCCTCGCGGTCGACGGGCAGGCGCACGAACGCCGCGTCCACATCCCCCTTCCACAGCAGGGGGACGACTTCGGCGGCGGGGAACTGCATCAGCCGAAGCGGCACATCCCGCACCCGCTCGGCCCACACCCCGGCCCACTTCCCGGGCGTCACCCCCGGCACGTAGGCCAGCCGAAACTCACCATTGGTCACTCCCTCAGCCTAGTCACGTCCAGGCGGCCCCCTTCCGCTGGCTACCCTTGAGTTCATGAGCACGTCCAAGGCGAAGACCCCGCAGACCATGAAGTCCGCGACCGCGGCCAAGAAGCTGGGGATCCTGCTGTCGGCAGCACCCGCCGAGTTCCAGGAAGGCCCTGTCTCCCGGGACGAGTTGAACGCGCTCCAGGCTGACCCGCCCTCTTGGCTCGCCGACCTTCGCCGCGAGGGCCCCCACCCCCGCCAGGTCGTCGCCGCCAAGCTCCGTGTCTCCGCCTCAGGTCTGGCCCGCGCCGGCATCACGGGCCCCCTCACCACAGCCGAGATCGAGAACCTGAAGGCCGAGAACCCCGACTGGCTGGAACGCGAGCAAGCCGTCCGAGCCAGAGTCCGCGAAGAGGAACTCCGCCTCAAGCAGCAGCGCGCCAAGGCCTGACTATCGTGACGCCCCCGGCCGAGGTGCGGGACTGAGGCTCCTGGAAGGCGTGCCCACCGCCGCGGAGAGCACCGCCGGTTACCTGCTCCGCGCCGCCGGTCAGGTTCGCAGGGGTCAGAGGTTCTTGGTGATGCCGCCGTCGACCAGGTACTCGGCGCCGTTGACGTTGTTGGGGGACGCTACGAATGCGATGAGCCTGGCGACCTCCTCGGGCGTGCTGATGCGGCCGGTGCTGGCGCCGAGGGAGCCCATCATCTGCTGCACGAAGTCTTCGTGGGAGACCCCTTGTTCCTGCGCGACCCTTCCGATGAAGCCGTCCGGGTCGGTCCAGACTCCGGTGCGGATGGGGCCCGGCGAGACGCTGATCGCGCGCACGTCCCGGCCGCCGCTCGCTGCGGTGCAGGACCACAGTCCCAGATGATGCTCTGTATCACTGCTACCCGACCTCCTGCCGCCTCTGACTGCCTTGAGGCGACGGCCGCCGTCCATGAACGGGGTCTGGGTGTTGCTGCCGCGACCTTCGCGGGTGATGGTGTGGACGCCCGAACAGATCGGGACCTCCCTCCATCACGCCGGCCGGAGCTTGACGTGGAGACTGCGCCGAGATCGACCTCGACGCCCTCTGGCCCGGTCGGATCTCCGAGGGGTGAGATGACACGCCTGGCCCGACTTGCTTAACTGTGGACGATCTTGTCGTTACTGTCGTACCCCAGGGTCGGCGACGCGGTCACCGGAGGTAGCGATGCGGTCCGGACGGTGGGTGCTCGTCGCCTGGCTGATCATCGGGGCGCTCGCTGCGGGACAGCGCCACTACTACACCCAATTCGACGGCAGTTGCGCCAGAATCGCCACGATCGGGATCACCATGGTCTCCGGTCCGCTCAACTACACCGGTCTGAACCCCACCGCTCAGTGCAAGGTTCCCCAGCCGAGCAAGTGACGCGCCGGCCTCCATGACCGCGTCATCGTGAGGCTTTCCAACGACATCAATGCGCGGTCAGTGCGGCCCTGGCCACCGCGTCGGCCTGGACGAGCATCGCGGCGTTCGAGGCGGGCTTCGCGCCCATCGCCGTCAGCCAGTCGACGGACTCGATCGGGATGCCGAGGGCGAAGCGGCGCGGATGCACGCGCCCCCGCGCGTCGATGATCCGGAAGGTTTCGGCGGCGACGTCCATTCCCCGCGTCTCGTAGGCCGGGCCGCCGGGGGTGGGGATGCGATAGGGGCGGCAGGCGCCGTCGTCCCGGAGCCGTCGCAGGAGCGGGTCGGCGGTACGGCCGAGGTCGGGTGGCGGCAGGTGGGCCTCCAGGAAGGCGGGCGCCTTGACCGGGGCTGAACCGGTCCGGGGCGAGGAGCCGAGGAAGGCGCCGGCGGCCGGATCCGTGGTCACGGTCATGTCCGGGCCGACGAACCGCACCAGCCCGGCATCGGCCAGGGCCAGCAGTTCCTCTACGCGGCCCGCGGGCGGGCCGCTGGCCACCGAGGCGGCGAATCCCTGGAACCAGCCGTCCAGGTCCCGTCGGTGTGACTCGCCGGTCAGGCCGCCGTGCGTCACCAGCCGACGGACCCGGCCCCGGGTGGCGCCGAGCGCGGTCATGGCGTTCTTCAGCGGGCTGTGGCGCGCGTCGCGTGCCCGTGCCAGGTCGGCGCGGACCAGTGCCTCCACCGTTTCGTGGACGGGGTGATGGTCGAGCGAGAGGCTTCCCAGCGGACGGTGCAGGGCGGAGAAATCAAGGCGGACCGCGGGGTCCGGGAACGCCGAAGCGATGAGGTCGGCCATCGCCGGGTCCTCCCAGGCGAGCGCGTCGAACTTCGCACGGAACCGTTCCGGGCGCATCGCGCAGGCACTGGGGTTTTCGCGCAGGAGGACGTCGTAGTAGACGGCCGTGGTCTCCTTGGCGATGAGCGGCCAGACGTCGGTTCGGAAGTCCGCGGGTCCGGCCCCCCGCAGCCGGGCCACGGCGTCGTCGCCGAAGTACCGCGCCGGGACCGCGGGCGGCATCCGCCCGTAGTCGCCTCGGGCAAGGTACGGCACGCCGCGCCGGGAGCCCGCGTACAGCACCGGCTCCCGGCCGGACGGACGGTAGCGCAGCCGTTCACCGTCGTGGTCGAAACGTCCGCCGCGTCCCGTCGTCAGCAGCGACATGTGGTCGAAGAAGTTCATGCCGAGCCCCCGGACCAGCAGCGGCGCGCCTGGCGGGATCGCGTCCAGAGGCGCGTCGAGCGGGTTGGCGGGGGGGCCGTAGAAAAGGCCGTGGTCGGCGGCGAACCGGGCGTGCGCCCGCTGCTCCGGGAGGGGTTCGAGGTCGGTGTGACCGAGCGCCAGGATCACCGCGTCGACGGTCAGCGGGCCGGTGCCGTCCTCCAGCGCGACGATCTGCCGGCCGTCGGCGTCCTCGGTGAGCGCGACGGCCCTCGTCCGGTGCTCGTGAATCGTGATCCACTCCGGTGCCGTCTCCTTGACGCGCCCGTAGACCCAGGCCAGATAGCGCCCGTGGAACCGGCGGGTCGGGTGCGACCAGGGCAGCATCCGGACGGCCTCGTCGCGGATGACCGGATCGGGATCGCCCTCCCGCGCGGTGGAGCACGCCCACTCGTACAGGTTGGGGCCGGGCACGACCGGGCCCGCGCAGTGCACGCTGTCGTCGGTGAACAGAGTCGTGTCGGCCGCGACGGTGTTCATCAGGAGGTGGCCGGGCTGGTCGGCCTGCCAGACGTGCCCACCGCCGGGCGGGTACGGATCGACGACGTGCACGTCGATCCGTCGTCGCCAGGCGTTGGCCGCGATGCGCTCGACGAGCACGGTGCCGCGCGGTCCGGCGCCGACCACGCAGATGGACGTGCTCACGGCGTGCGGAGGAACGTGAGCGCCGCCGTGGTCAGGGCTTCGACACCCGTTGACAGCGTGGGCTCGATGACGGGGGCGAACTCGGGGGAGTGGTTCCCGGGCACGCCCCCCTCGGCGAGCCGGCCGGGGTCGGCGGCACCGAGCCCCCAGAACACCGAGGGGACGCCGGCCGCCTCGCCGAACAGGCCGAAGTCCTCGCCGCCGAGCATGGGGTCGAGGGCGGCGACCCGTGCGGCGCCGAAGCGCCGGGTGAACGCCTCGTCCAGGCGGGCGGTGGCGTCCGGGTCGTTGCGCAGGACGGGGTAGGCGCCGATCGGACGGATCTCCGGTGCCCGGGGCGCGCCCGACGCCGCGGCCTCGGCCTGGACGACACGTTCGACGGCGGACAGGAGCGTGCGCATGACGTCACTGGAGAGCGTCCGGATGTTCAGGGTGAGCGTGGCCTCGTCCGGGATGACGTTCTCCTTGTGCCCGGCCCGCACCCGGGCCACGGTGATCACGGCCTGCTCCGCCGGCGCGGTCTCGCGCGCCACGATCGTCTGCAACCGCATGATCGTGGCGGCGGCGAGCACGACCGGGTCCACGCTCCGCTCGGGTTGCGCGCCGTGCGCGCCCCTGCCGAACAGGGTGACCTCCAGGTTCTCGGTGGCGCCCACGACCTGCCCGGGGCGCAGGAGCAGCGTCCCCGCCGGGTGCGGGAAGACGTGCTGGGCGATCGCCATGTCCGGAGCGCCGAACCGTTCGTAGAGCCCGTCGGCCAGCATCGCCCGCGCGCCGGCCGCGATCTCCTCGGCGGGCTGGAACACCGCGAGCACCATGCCGCGCCATCCCGCTCGCGTCTCCGCGAGCCGTTCGGCCGCGCCGATCAGGCAGGCCACATGCATGTCGTGGCCGCAGGCGTGCATCAACGGCACGCGCTCGCCTCGGTCGCCGTCCACGGTCACGGTGCTGGCGTAGGGAAGGCCGGTCTTCTCCAGCAGGGGCAGGGCGTCCATGTCGGCGCGCAGGAGCACGGCCGGTCCGTCACCGTTGCGCAGCGCACCGGCCACGCCGGTGCCGCCGATCCCGGTCGCGACGTCGAAGCCGCCGCCGCGCAGCCGCTCGGCGGCGATCCCCGCCGTCCGGACCTCGCGGAACGGCGGTTCGGGGTGGCGGTGCAGGTCGCGGTAGAGCGCGGCGAGGTCCGTCACGGTGCCCTCCGGTCCAGTCCCTCGATCTGGTCGAGCAGCCGCGCTCGGCCCGTCTCCGCCTGCTCGGCGTCCACCGGTTCGCGCGGGAAGTCCGCCGGGAGGTCTGCGAGGACGCTCGCGTACGCCTGCGAGCGGAGCCGGGAGCGGTGCACGGCGGGATGCCGGAACAGGGCCGCGACCAGGCGGTCCACGAGATCGGTCGGGAAGACCGACTCCCAGGCGGCACGCTCAGGACCGAACTCGGCGCCGGACTCGGCGGCGCCGGCGCGGGACGCGCGTTCACGCAACGTGGCGTCCGTGTCGATGGCGAGGCCGCCGGCGGTCAGCACGACGCCGTAGTCGCGACCGGCCCCCGCGACCGACACCATGCCGCGCCGAACGTCGGCCAGGACCGCTTGCGGGGCGCGCAGAAGTGGGTCGCCGTACCCTCCGGCCCCCGACGTCAGCAGCGTCACCACGTCGCCGTCTTCCAGCGGAAGCATGTCGATCTTGTCGAGGACGCGCTCGCGCTCGGTTCCAGCGTTCAGGACCAGCCGCGTGGGAAGGCCGGGCCGTCCGCCGGCCACGCCCCAGGGCCGGAAGCGCATGCGTTCGAGGCCGCGGGCGAGCAGCCGGGTCCCGGTGCCCCGCACCCGGAAGCTCAGTTCGAGCCCGCAGCCGCCGCGCCACCGCCCCGCGCCGCCCGAGTCGTGCCGCAGCCCGTATCGGAGGATCTCGACACCGATCTCTGTCTCGACGGTCTCCACCGGGTTGTTGGAGAGGTTGGAGATACCGCTGTCGCGGCCGTCCACGCCATCCGCGCCGTCCCGCGCGCCGGTGCCGCCGACCATGGGCTCGAGCACCTGGACGTTCTCGCCGTCCGGGCCGTGCTCGGCGACCACGACCGGGACGACGAGGCCGCTGCCCGCCGCCGGAAGGACGGAGGGGGCCGCCAGCCCGAGGGCACCGCCGAGCGCGTCGTTGACACGGGACGCCGCCGCGTGCCGGACCCCGACCGCGGCCGGGTGCACCGCGTTCACCACCGAGCCCTCCGGGGCGGTGACCTCGATGGGGGCGATGAGGCCCGTGTTGAGCGCGATCTCCGGGTCCAGCGTGCAGATGAGGGCGAGCACCCGGGTGGTGATCCAGGCGTGGACCCGTCCGAGGCTCGCGATGTTGAACGCGGCGGGGACCTGCGGATCGGTGCCGGTGAAGTCCAGGTGCAGCCGCCCTCCGGTGAGCGTGGCGGTGACCGACACCCGGACGGGAACGCGCGAGACGACGTCGTCGTCGAGGTAGTCGACGAACCTGTGGGTGCCGTCGCCCAGCCGCGCCAGCGCCGCCCGCGCCTTCTCGGCCGTGTGGGCGACGAGGTCCTCCTGCGCGGCCAGCACGGTGCCGGCGCCGTGCTGTGCCATCACGTCCGCAAGCCGATCGCGCCCGGTGGCGAGCGCGGCGCGCATCGCGCGGACGTCGCCGAGGTTGGCGTCCGGCGTGCGGGTGTTCGCGGTCAGGAACGCCTCCACGTCGCGGCTCGGCTCCCCGGCCCGGACCAGCTTCACCGGGGGAATCCGCAGCCCTTCCTGGAAGATCTCGTCGTTCACCGGGGACAGGCTGCTCGGCACGCGCCCGCCGATGTCCGAGCAGTGGATGAAGGCCCATCCGTAGCCGACGAGCCGTCCCTCGTGGAAGTACGGCTCGATGAGTTGGATGTCGGTCAGGTGGGTGGCCAGCCCGCCGGAGGTGTACGGGTCGTTGGTGATGATCACGTCGCCGGGGTCCAGCGGGCCCGCCGCCTCCACGGCGGTCAGCACGTTCAGGCCGACGAACCCGGAGACGCCGATGCCGCGGGGATAGGCGACGAAGCCGCCGTCGAGGCCGGCGAGCGCGCAGCAGAAGTCCGCGGTCTCCTTGACGTAGAGGGACCTGCTGGTGCGCTGCAGTGTCAGGCACATCTCCTCGGCGAGCGCGGTGAGCTTGTTGCCGACGATCTCGAGGGTGACGGGGTCGAGGGTCATGGTCGCGAACTCCGGTGCAGGTGCAGGTCGCCCGTCAAGCCGACCTCCAGTGACCAGCCGGGCGGAACGAGGACGGTCGTGTCGTCCTGCTCGACGATCAACGGCCCGGCGAGGGCTTCGCCCTGCCGGAGCCCGTCGCGGGCGTAGACGGCGGCGTCGAACCGGCCTGCCGGAAGCAGGACGGAGCGGTGGCCCGCCGGGACGGGCCCGGTTCCGGCCGCCTGCAGGTCGGGACGGGGAAGCCCGCCGGTCGGGGCGACGATCGCCAGGCGCGCGGTGCCGAGTTCGATCGGCGCCTCCGGATCGCGGAAGCCGTAGAGCCGCTCGTGGTCGGTGTGGAACGCCTCGGCGACCGACGGCGCGTCGAGCGCGCCGCCGTCGAGCGGAACGCGCAGCTCGTAGGCCTGGCCGATGTAGCGCAGGTCGGCCGAGTACAGCAACTCCGGCTCACCGGTGACGGCGCCCTGCGCGACGAGCCACGAGTGCGCCTGCTCCGCCAGGCCGGCGAGGATTTCGCGCAACCGGCCGGCTCCCTCGTCATCGAGCCTGTGCCGGATGCTGCGCGCGAGGTCACGGCGCAGATCCGCGCCCGCCGCGCCGAGCGCGCAGAACGTCGCCGCCGTGGGCGGCACGACGATGTGCGCGATCCCGACCTCCTCCGCGAGCACGGCGGCATGGGTGGGGCCGGCCCCGCCGTACGGGACGAGAGCGAAATGCGCGGGATCGAGCCCGCGCTGCGCGAGCGTCTTGCGCAGTTCGACGGCCATCCCGGCGGTCGCGACCTGGAGGGCCGCCGCCGCGGCCCGCCCGGCGGCGTCCTCGCCGTTCCAGCCGAACTGCGCGCCGACCTCGGCGAGCGCCTTCAGTGACGCGTCCGCGTCCAGCGCCATCCGGCCGCCCAGAAAGGCCGCCGGATCGATGACGCCGGTGACCAGGTAGCAGTCGGTGACGGTCGGCCGGGTGCCGCCGCGCCGGTACGCGACGGGCCCTGGGTCGGCGCCGGCGCTCTGCGGCCCGACCTTCAGGACGCCCTGTTCGTCGACGCGTACGACGGAGCCGCCACCCGCCCCGATGGCGCCGACGGCCACCACCGGGAGGATCAGCGGCAGCCCGCCGACCGTGGTGTGGGTGGCGAACTCGGGACGGCCGCCGGTCACCACGGCGATGTCGCTGCTCGTCCCTCCCATGTCGAAGGTGACGACGTCGTCGAGGCCCGCCGCGGCGGCGAGACGCACGGCCGCCGCCACACCGGACGCCGGTCCCGACAGGATCGTCTCCAGCGGGCGCTCGGCCGCGGCGGCCAGCCCCAGCGAACCGCCGTTGGACGCGGCGATGTAGACGGGGGCGGTGACACCGAGCGCGGCCAGGCGTTCCACGAGCCGGTCGAAGTAGTCGCGCATCAGCGGCTGGATGTAGGCGTTGAGGCAGGCCACCAGTGTCCGCTCGTACTCGCGGATCTCGGGCCAGACGGTGGCGGAGGCGGCCAGCCGCATCCCCGGCAGCCGGTCGCGCAGCCGGTCGGTCACGTTCTCCTCGAAGGCCGGGTCGGCGTATCCGTTCAGCACCACGACCGCCGCCGCCTCGGCACGCGTGGCGGCCAGTGCGGCGGCCACCCGGTCGAGTTCGGTCTCGTCCGGTGTCGCGGTGGCGGCGCCGTCCGGGGCCAGGCGCGCGCGGATCTCGACGATGCGCTCGCGCGGGACGAGCGGCTCCTCCTTGCCCGCGTACAGGTCGAACGAGGACGGCATTCGGCTCCGCCCGATCTCCAGGACGTCGCGGAAGCCCTCGGTCACGACGAGCGCTATGCGGGCGCCGCGCCGCTGGATCACCGCGTTCAACCCGATCGTGGTGCCGTGTGTCACGCCCGCCAGGGCGCCGGGCGGCAGCCCCGCGTCCTGAAGGATCGCGGCCAGCCCGTCCGCGACGGCCCGAGACGGGTCGTCCGGGGTGCTCGGCTCCTTGTGGTGCAGGACGCGCCCGTCCGCCGGGAGGGTCAGGACGAGGTCGGTGAACGTCCCGCCGACGTCGATGCCCACCCGGGCGCCGGGTGCCGGGCCGCCGGTCACAGTGCCTCCGATATCTTCGCGAACTTGTCGGTCACCACCATCACCACCACGCTCGCGGCGAGCAGTACGGTCGACACCGCCGCCACCGACGGGTCGAGTTCGAACTGCGCCGACGAGAAGACGCGGAGCGGGACGGTGGTGGTGTGGGCGCCGGCCACCAGGGCGGTGACCGCCACCTCGCCGAGCGAGGTGACCGCCGCGAGCAGCGCGCCGGCGACGATGCCGGGCCGCAGCAGCGGCAGCGTGACGGTGAGGAAGACCCGTACGCCGCCCGCGCCGAGGCTCGCCGCCGCGCGTTCGAGCGTGGGATCGAGCCCGGCGGCGCTGACCATGACGGCGCGGACCGCGTAGGGGAGTGCGATCAGCGAGTGCGCCAGCCACAGTCCGGGGATGGTGTCGATCAGCCCGATCCCGTGGAAGTAGTACAGCAGCCCGAGCGCCGTGATGATCTCCGGTGTCATCAGCGGTGAGAGCGCGAGCGCGTGCAGGGCGCCGCGTCCGGGGAAGGAGCCGCGCGTCAGCCCGTAGGCGGCGAGCGTCCCGATCAACACGACGGTCGGCACGACGAGGACCACCAGCAGGCCGCTGAGCTGGAAGGAGACCAGCCAGTCGGGGGAGCTGAGGACACCCCGGTACCACCGCGTGGAGAACCCCTGTGGAGGGAAGGCCACCGAGGCGGTCGTGTTGAACGAGCTGGCGACCAGGACCACCAGCGGCGCGAGCAGGAAGAGGAACACCAGTGCGGCGAGCAGGCGCCCGGCCGCGGGCGCCAGCCGGTCCGGGAAGAGCGTGCTCCACGCGGGCGTGCGTGCGGTCCTTCGGGTGTCAGCCATGAAGACGGCCCTCCCAGGTGCGGAAGGCGGCGCCGAGACCGGTCGTGCACAGCACCGTGATCAGCAGCAGCACGAAGCTCAGCGCGGCGGCCACCGGATAATCGAAGACCGTGGAGATCTGGTCGTAGACGCGGATGCCGGCCAGCGGCTGGTTCGCGCCGCCCACCAGCAGTGGAGTGATGTAGATGCCCATCGCGAGCGCGAAGACGACGAGCGCGCCGCTGAGGGCGCCGGGCAGGCTCAGCGGCACGGTGACCCGCGCGAACGTCCGCACCGGTCCGGCGCCCAGGACCCGCGAGGCTCGCAGGACGTCGCGGTCGAGCCCGCCCAGGGCCGTCGTCAGCGGGACGATCGCGAAGGGCAGCAGCACGTGCGTCACCGACACCACGACCGCCGAGTAGCTGGTCAGCAGGTGCGCGGGCTGGTCGAGGACCCCCAGCGCGACGAATGCCCGGTTCACCGGTCCGTTCGCGCCGAGGAGCACGACCCAGCCGTAGCTGCGCACCACGACGCTCGTCAGCAGCGGGGAGAGCACGGTGACGAAGAGCAGCGTGCGGAGCAGACCGGGCCGCCGCTGCGCGAGCGTGTACGCCGCCGGGTAGGCGAGCACGACGCACAGCACCGTCACCAGCACGGCGGTGAGCAGCGTGCGGATGAGCGCCTCGTAGAAGAAGGGCTCGGTGAACACGCGAACGTACTGGTGGACGGTGTAGCCGGGCAGTGCCGCGTTGCTCTCGTCCACGGGACGGAAGCTGAGCTGGAGGAGCCGCACGAGCGGAGCGACGAAAAGCGCAAGGAGGAAGACCGACAGGGGCACCACGTACGCCGTGCCGCGCCACCGCGTCCGCCGCCTCGCGCGCGGGGTGTGGGCCATCGCTACCGCCCCGTCCCAGAATCCAGGACGATCAGGTCGGCGGGGTCCCAGCTCGCGGTGACGGCGGTCCCGGTGCCCGGCGGGTCGGCGCTGCCGGCGCCGCTGTCGGCGACGTGCACGGTGAGCACGAGACCGCCCGCCGTCCGCACCTCGACCTGCCAGGCGCCGCCCGTGAACGAGCGGTAGGCGACGGTCCCGGTCACCCCGGTCGCCGCGCCCGTCCCGGCGGCGGGCGCCAGGCGGATCCGTTCGGGCCGGATGGCCACGACGGCCTTGCGCCCGGGGACCGGATCCGGGAGGCCGACCGGCACCGCGAGACCGCCGACGTCCAGGGCAAGGTCCTCGCGGACCGTCCCCTCCAGCACGTTGGCGGCACCGATGAACTGCGCCACGAAACGGCTCGCGGGGCGCCGGTAGACCTCGTCGGGCGTGTCGAGCTGCTCCAGCCTGCCGCCGTTCAGCACCGCGATGCGGTCCGACAGCGACAGCGCCTCCTCCTGGTCGTGGGTGACGAAGACCATGGTCGTGCCGACACTCCGCTGGATCTTGCGGAGCTCCACGCGCATCTCCCGGCGCAGCTTGGCGTCGAGGTTCGACAACGGCTCATCCAGGAGCAGCACCGCCGGGCGGGTGGCCAGGGCGCGGGCGATGGCCACCCGCTGCTGCTGGCCGCCGGACAGCGCCCGTGGGCGCCGGTCGGCGAACTCCTCGAGACCGACCAGGCGCAGCGCCTCGGCGACCCGCTCCGCGCGCTCCCTCTTGGGCACCCGGTGCACCCGCAGCCCGTAGGCGACGTTGCTCGCGACGGACAGGTGCGGGAACAGCGCGTAGTTCTGGAAGACCATGCCGAGTCCTCGCCGGTGAGGTGGCAGGCCGGTGATGTCGGCGCCGTCGACGAGGATGCGACCGCTCTCGGGCGCCACGAACCCGGCGATGGCGTTCAGGAGCGTGGTCTTGCCGCAGCCGCTCGGCCCGAGGATCGACAGGAACTCGCCGCGCCTCACCGACAGCCGGCCCAGGTCCAGGACGCGGTGGCCGTCGTAGCCGGCGGCCAGGCCCTCGATCTCGACGTGCCCGCGCTCGGCGGACCCGGTGGCGGCCGGGACGCCGCCCGCGGGCGCGCCGGTCAGCGGAAGATCTCGTTCCACCGCTGCTGCCATTCGTTCAGCTTCGGCGTGGCGACGTCGTAGTCCACCCAGTTGAACTTCCGGTAGACGTCCGTGCCGTACTTGATCTTCGACTTGAAGGCGGGGCTGTAGTCGATCTTGCTGTTGGAACCCGCGTACCAGTTGCCCTCGGCGAAGGTCTTCTGGTTGGTCGCGTTCGTGACGTACCCGAGGAACCTGTAGGCCAGATCCGTCTTCTTGCTGTCCGCGGTCAGAAAGTAGCTGCTGAGCGCGCCGACCGCGCCGGACCTCGGGTAGGTGAAGCCGACCTTGCTGCCGGCCTGGGCCATCGCGAAGGCCCGCCCGTCCCAGTACGGCACCACCCACGCCTCACCGTTCTGGATGGCGCTCTGCACGGCCGTCGCGTTCGCCGGATAGGACGACACGCAGCCCTTCAGCTGCTCCAGTTGCTTGAACGCCTTGTCGACGGCCGCGGGATCCGACAGCTTTCCACCCTGGCCGGTCACCAGCGCGCTGAAGAACTCCAGTCCGGGGTTGTAGGTCAGCGGCGGAAGCGCCACGTGCCCGCAGAGGTTCTTGTCGAAGATGTCCTGCCAGTCGACCGGTGCCTGCTCGACCTTGTCGGTGCGGTAGAGCAGGCCGGTCGAGCCGATCGTCAACGGGACGCCGTAGCTCTTCCCGGACACCGTGTTCTTCTCGATCTCCACCGGGTCGAGGTCGCTCCAGTTGCCCACCTTCCCGGTCTCCAGCGGCTGGACCAACTTTCCCGCCACGGCCGGCCGGGCCGCGTCGGGGGTCAGCACGACCAGGTCGAACGGCGGGTTCTTGCCGCCCGAGGCGCGCAGCTGGGTCAGCCACTCGGCGTTGGCGCCCGGGACGAGGTTCACCTTGACGCCCGTGTCTCGCTCGAACGGCTCGACGAAGGACTTCTTGAACAGGTCCTCCCACGGCCCCGAGAACACCGTGACCGTCAGTTCCTTCCCGCCGCCCTTGCCCGAGCCGCCGGTGTCGGCGGTGTCCACCCCGCACGCCGCGGCGGCCAGCAGCGCCACCGCGCTGATGACGGCGAACGCCGATCGCCTTTCCACGTCTTGCTCCTCCATGTCCGAGCCGGCACAGCGATGGGTGTGCGGCGAGCGCACGTCACCGTTCCCCGAAACCTCGGGGAACGCGGCCCTTATGGATCCGCGCTTGTCGTCGCATGTCCGGCAGACGACCGTGTCCTCACCCGGAGCACCCCACCGCGGTCGGAGGGTTGCCGCCCAGCAAGCCGGGGCTTGGCGCTGGAACTCGTGACGCGAGGAAACATACCATATAAAAACGGTCGGAATACTCTAATTTGGACGACCGAAGACTCGGGGTGCCGCCGCCGGGCCTCAGGGGGAGGCCCGGGCGCTACTGGATCTCTAGTTGTTTCACCTGATGGATTACGGGGGCCGTCTCTACCTGCTGGATGCCGTCCAGGGCTGCGATGCGGTCGGTCAGGTAGGTGTAGAGGGCGTCGGCGTTGGGACAGACGACCGCGGCGACCAGGTTGCTGGAGCCTGTGGTGGCGGCGACGAAGGCGGCTTCGGGGTGCCGGGCCAGCGCCTTGCCGACCGGTTCGAGGGCCGGTGGGGAGGTAGTCAGCCAGAGCAGCGCGATCGAGCGGTAGCCGAGCAGGCCGGGATCGAGTTGGACGTCGAAGTACAGCGTGCCGGTGGTGCGGAGTCGGTTCAGGCGGCGCCGGACGCTGGGTTCGGACAAGCGTGTGGCCGCCTGCAAGGTGACGTGGCTTGCTCGGCCGTCCTTGCGTAGTTCTGCCAGCAGGGCCTTGTCCAGGTCGTCAGGCTCGGCCGGTCGCCCGGCGGACGGGACGGGTGGCCGCAAAGCCGCGGCCTGGGCGCCCGTCAGAGCGTTGATCTTGGTGAACCAGCCGTCCGGCCCGCCGTAGAAGGTGCGCAGGAGGCGGTGGGCGGTGATGGAGACGATCGCGGGAGTACGGGGCAGTTTCCGGAGCAGCAGCGACTCGGCGGCCTCGTCGTCGGCCGACTCGGTGACGCAGATCAGTTCGGTGCCGCCGGACACCAGCGCGATGAACGAGGTGTCGGGACGGCGGGCGAGTGCGGTCGCGATGGTCAGCGCGGCGTCCGGGGCGCAGCGGAGCCGGACCATCCAGCGCGGTCGTTCGACCGGCGGGGTGCCGAGCCGGCCCAGGATCCGCAGGCCGGCGGAGGAGTGCAGGCGCCGGTACCGGCGCGCGATGGTGTGCGAGGAAACACCCAGCGCGTGCGCGATCGTACTGAACGCCGCGCGGCCGTCGAGTTGCAGCGCCTGGACGAGTTTCAGGTCCAGGTCGTCGACCGTGAGCGAATCCGTCACATGGCTCTCCGTTTCTGCGTCAAAGCGCCGGATCTTTCGGTGACTGTCGCATGAATACCGAGCTCCTGAGGACACTGGCGTCCACATTGGGATCGTTCGGAGGAGGACGTGCATGTGGGACGTGGCGGTTGTGGGCGGCGGGCCGGTGGGGATGTTCCTGGCGGCGGAACTGCGGCGCGGCGGTGTGTCGGTCGTGGTGTTCGAGCGGAGGGCGTCCGCCGCGGCCGGGCATGAGGACGGCGGTGACCGGGGCTTGCAGGCCCGCACGCTGCAACTGCTGGGGCTGCGGGGTCTGCTCGGTGCGGTGCGGGCGCGGGCGGCGGCCGAGGACGGGCCGGGCATCGCGGACTTCACCGGGGCGCCGGGGGACGCGGCACCGCCCGAGATCGCGGAGCTTGTCGAGAGCTGGGGGACGAGCCGGATGAAGGGCCATTTCGCGATGCTCCCGCTGATCGACCGGGACGGGACGCTGTCCGATGTGCCGGGGCAGCTCCAAGTGTGGCAGGACCGGTTGGTCGAGGTGCTGGCCGAGCGGGCGCGCGGGCGCGGAGCGGAGCTGCGCCATGGCCTCGAGGTCACCGGAGTCAGCGACCGCGGGGACCATGTCGATGTCGCTTTCGCGGACGGGACCGGTGAGCAGGCGCTGTGGGTGGTCGGTTGCGATGGTGGGCGCGGGGTCGTTCGCGATGGGTTCGCGTTCGACGAGACCGATCCGGCGATGTTCGTGCTCATGGCGCATGCCTCGCTCGAGCCGACGGGGCTCGTGGAGCCCGGCGTGCACCGGACCCGGGGCGGTCTGATGTTCGTGAACCCGCCGCCGGGCGAGATCGTGGTCGCCGAATTCGACCGGCTCGGGGCGGCCGGGCGCGGTCCGGTGAGCCGGGCGGAGTTCACGGCCGCGGTCCGCCGGGTCAGCGGTGCCGAGGTCACGGTCGGCAGGTTCGACGGAGGAGTCCGTGTCACCGATCATGCCCGCCTGGCGCGGGAGTACCGGCGCGGCCGGGTGCTGCTGGCGGGGGACGCCGCGCACCTGCACTCCCCGATGGGGGGTCAGGGGCTCAACGTCGGGCTACAGGACGCGGCCAATCTCGGCTGGAGGCTCGCCTCCGTCGTCGGTGGCGCCGATGCCGGCCTGCTCGACGGCTACGAGCGTGAGCGGCGTCCTGCCGCCGAGCGTGTCGTCCGCAATACCCTCGCCCAGAGCGCACTTCTGCGCACCGACCCGCACAGTGAGGCACTGCGGGCGGTCGTTGCCGAGCTGATCGAGCTGCCCGAGGCCAAGCGCCACCTCGCAGAGATGGTTTCGGGGACCGCTACCAGGCTTCCCGTGCCGCCCGACAGTCACCCGCTGGCCGGGACGTTCGCCCCGGCTCCGGTTCTGGCCGCGATAGACGATGCCGTCCGGCCCGTCTCCGTGCTCTCCGAGGGGCTGCCGTCCATGGTGGTCCGGCCCGACGGCTACATCGAGTCGGTCTCCTAGCGGGTGAAGAGCGGTGCCCGGCTTCTCGTCCCCCTCGAAGTTCGTCGTGCGAGGGTGGGCCGCGGGCACTGACCGACTGGCCGGTCACGGGGTCGGGTTGGCGCGGAACCAGTCGAGGGTGGCGGTGATGGCGTCGGTGTGCGGTGTCGTAGCGAAAGGACCGAAGGTGGCGGTGAACTTCGAGGTGTCGCTCACGAACGGCCGGTCGCGCTGGTACCAAGTCTCGCCGAGGGCTCGGACGGTCGGGTCGAACAGGCCGATCAGGCGTTGCATCGGGCGTCCGAGCGCCGCGGTCTTGCCGGGCCGGCCAAGCCCGGCGAGCACCAGGTCGAGGAATTCCCTGCCCGTCACGGCCGGCGCCGTCGGCAGGTGCCAGGCCTGGCCGTCCGCCCGCGCGTCGCTGCCGAGCGTCACGAGGCCCCGGGCTATGTCGGGCAGGTAGCTGAGTGTGTGAGGCTCGTCGAGCGACCCGACCCAGCGGGCGGTCTTCCGGCCGAGCGCCGCCGCGAACACCGTCGGGCCGACGACGGTGTTGACGCCGCCGGGGCCGTAGTAGTCGGAGGCTCTGCCGAGGGCGACGCGCAGTTCGCCGGAGCGGTGGGCGGCCAGCAGCGCCTCGGCCATCGCGGCGCGTGTCCGCCCTTTGGGGTTGCGGGCGGCGTAGGGCAGGTCCTCGGTCAGGGCCCCGTCGACGGGGCCGTACATGTACAGGTTGTCGGCGAAAACCAGCTTGGCGCCGGCGGCGGCCGCGCCCTGGCGCACCGCGTCGGTCATGTGGGGGAAGTCTTCCACCCATCGGACGTACGCAGGGGCGGCGCAGTGGTAGACGACCTCGGCCCCGGCGCAGGCGGCCTTGGCGCCCACGACAGTGGTGATGTCGCCTTGATGGACCTCGATGCCATGCAGCGCCGGCACCCGGCCGCTGCGGTTGACCGCGCGGACGCGATGCCCCCGGGAGACGAGCTCGCGAACCACAGAGCCGCCGACGGCCCCTCCAGCGCCGAGGACGACATGCAGATCAGTTGCAGCGGGCACAGCGGCCTCCCGGGGGACAATTTAAGAACACTGTTATGGAACACTGTTGCGATACGATTGTCAAATGGCCCGCCCACGTGCCCGCGACTACGACGAACTGCGCCAGGACCTCCTGGACGCCGCCGGACGACTACTCGCCCAGGAAGGCCCGCAGGCGCTGAGCACCAGGCGCCTGGCTCGAGAGGTCCGTACCTCCACCACGGCCGTCTACAACCTCTACGGCGACAAGGCCGGCTTGCTGCGCGCGATGTTCTTGCAAGGGTTCGCCCGGCTTGCCGACACGTTCGCCGCAGTACCGACCGACGGCGACCCTGAGACCGACCTGATGGCCCTCGGACAGGCCTACCGGACCGCCGCCCTGGCCAACCCGCACCTGTACGAGTTGATGTTCGGCCGCCCCATCGCCGACTTCCGGCCGGACGAAGCGGCCCTGGCCCAGATCCAGGGCACGTTCGACACACTGGTCCGCGCGGTCGCACGATGCATCGACTCGGGCTGGTTCGCCCCGGCCGACCCCCACGACGTGGCCGCGCACCTCAACGCCCTGGTGCACGGCCTGGCCAGCCTCGAACTTCTCGGCTCCCTCGGCCCCCGCACCCAGGCCGACCGCTACTGGCGCATCGCGCTGGAGGCGGCCTTCCGCGGCCACCGAGCCCCGATGCCGGGGTCGCCGTAGCCGCTGGGGCCACTCCCCACCCGCCATGGATGATGCCCGCAGCCTTCAGATCGGAGGGATCGACGACCAGGCCGGTCTCCTCTTTCAGTTCCCGGGCTGCGGTGGCGGTCGCGACTTCGCCCCGAACGGCCCGGTGCCAGCTGCTTCACCGATCAGTAATCCTTCGCCACGTCGTCAGTTCTGGTAGCCCCTCGCCACTCGCGGAAGGATTGACGACCATGACCGACGCCAGACTGCTGGGCGCCGACAAGGCCGCGTTCATCGCGGCGGCCCGATCGAATGACACGGCACAGTTCGCGCTCATCACGGAGCGCTACCGGCGTGAGCTGCAGGTGCACTGCTACCGGATGCTCGCGAACTACGAGGACGCCCAGGACATGACGCAGGAGACGTTCCTGCGGGCGTGGAACAAGCGGGAGTCGTTCAGGGGCCACGCTGCACTGCGGACCTGGCTGTACCGGATCGCGACGAACACCTGCCTCGACTTCCTGGAGAAGCGCAACGACCGCACACCCGTGCCTGCCGAGCTGCCGGACGCGGGCTCGGAAGTGCTCTACCTGCAGCCCTACCCGGACCGGATGCTCCCGGAGGACCCGCAGGAAGCGGTGGTGGCGCGGGAGACGATCGAGCTGGCCTTCATCGTGGCCGTCCAGCACCTGCCGCCGCGGCAGCGGGCGGTGTTCATCCTGCGCGACGTCCTCGGCTGGCCGGCGTCGAAGGCCGCGGGCGCCCTCGAACTGACCGTCGCATCGGTGACCAGCGCACTGCAGCGGGCGCGCGTGACGATGCGCGAGCAGCTGCCCGACCGCCGCCTCGACTGGCGGAGCCCCGCGACGCACGAGCTGTCGAATGACGAGCGCGGCGTGGTGAAGTCGTACATCGACGCCCACGAGCGCAACGACCTCGACGGGCTGACGGCCCTGCTGCGCGACGACCTGCGCTTCGCGATGCTGCCCGAGCCGGACACCTTGACCGTCACGGCCAGGGACGCGGTGGACGGCTGGGTCTCCGGTGGGCTCTTCCAGCGCGGCCACGACGACTGGCGGTGCATCGCCACGACGGTCAACCGCATGCCTGCCGCCGTGCTGTACCTCCGCGCCCCCGACGACACGGAACACCGTTTGCTGAACATCGCGGTCCTGCACATCGTCGACGGGAAGATCGCCGAGCTCACCGGATTCGACGCCACCGACAAACCATGGCTGAGCCTGCCCGCGACGCTGTGATCAGACGAGTCCCCGTCGTCGACGAGTCCAGCGCATGGGCCGGCGTCACCGAAGTCACCGCGGAATGAGCACCCCGACCAGCTGAACAGCAACGCGGCAGGGCGAACACCACCGCCCCGCCGGCGTTGCCGGCGGGGCATCTTCACGCCCGAAGAACGCCGTCACTATCAAGGACGCCGTCGTCCTCATCTTCAGCGAGTCGGTCAACAGCTCACCTCGGAACGCAAGGAAGGGCCCGGGGAAGGGTTCCCTCATAGCCGAGGGCCACGGTGAGCACGCCGGGAAGGACTTCGACCCGGCCTTACGAGCCGGGCATTTGGCCCGTGCTCATCGCCTCGTCTCGTATCGGGTCAGCACCACGCCGCCGGGAAATGTCCGCGTCTCGACCAGGTTCAGGTTCACCCAGTTGTCCAGCGCGGTGAAGAACGGCGTGCCGCCGCCGACCAGGACCGGGTGGGTGACGATCGCGTATTCGTCGATCAGCCCGGCCCGCATGGCCGCCGCGGCGAGTGTGGCGCCGCTGATGTCCATCGGGCGGCCGTCCTCGGCCTTGAGCCGGGTGATCTCGGTGACCGCGTCGCCGGTGACCAGGCGGGTGTTCCAGTCGACCTTGTCGATCGTGGAGGAGAACACCACCTTCGGCATGTCCCGCCAGCGGCGGGCGTACTCGATATGCGCCGGTGTGGCGCCGGGCTGCTGGTCGGCGGTCGGCCAGTGGGGGCTCATCGTCTCCCACAGTCTGCGCCCGTACAGGGCCAGGCCGGTCGCTGCCACCCGGTCGGACCACCACTGGAACAGCTCGTCGCTCGGCGCGCTCCAGCCGATGTCGTCGCCGGGCGCGGCGATGTAGCCGTCCAGGCTCAGGTTCATGCCGTAGGTCAGTTTCCGCATCGTGTCAGCCTCCTGCGAGTCGATCTCACACGTACAGACGGGCGCGGCGCGGAAACCTAATCGGTGCGCGATCCGCGTCCACAGGTGGTCCTCGCGTTCCGGACTCAGCACGGCGTCGGCGGACTCGAGCACCACCGACCGGATCTCGATTTCACCCTCGCAAACGCCTGTCACACAGCTACAGCGCCGGGCCCTCTCGCCGCGCAGGAGATCGCCGAGCTGTCCCCACATTCTTGTGTTTGCCCTGGTCACAGGTAGTGGGTCGCGTGGGACTCGAACCCGCAACCTACGGATTAAAAGTCCGAAACTGCCGTATCGGAGCGGCATGCTCAGTGTCGGCCTGTGTCGATCTGTCCCCATCGAGCCCGATATTCGTGCTGCACGGTGCCGCCGCGTGCCGATCCGGTTCGGAACCGCCGAGCCGACAACGAGCCGACATAGGCCGTTAGCGATTTTGTGGGTTGCTCGTCGGCAACCCTGCCTGACCAGCATGGATGGAGTTTTCGGCAGCGCACTCCCAGAAAGCGACGTCTGAACAGCCGCAGCGGTTCAGCGGACGCCGAGCACTTCACACCTCCAGCACCTGCACTCCGGCATCCGCGAGGGCCGCCCCCGTGTCCGGATCGACCGGAGCGTTCGTGATGACCACGTCCAGGTCGGTGGCATCGCAGACCTTCGCCATGCCGGTGCCCGGGAACTTGCCGACGTCGGCGACGAGGACCACCTGCCCGCTGGCCGCGATCATGGCTCGTTTGACCGGCACCTCGACCACCGTCGTGTCCATGACGGTTCCGGTCGGCCGTATCCCGCTGGTGCCGAGGACGAGCCGGTCCGCGTGGATCTGCCGCAGGTTGTCCTCCGTCAGGTAGCCCACGAGCGACCGGTAGTCACGGCGCAGCATGCCGCCGAGAACGACGAGTTGGACGTGCTGGTCGTCGGCCAGCGTCTCGACCACCGGGAGGCTGCTGGTGACGACCGTCAGCGCCCGGCCCCGTAGGTTCCGCGCCACCATGTGCGCGGTCGTGCCGATGTCGAGCAGCACGGTCTCGCCGTCCTGGATCAGCTCGGCGCAGCGCAGCGCGACGGCGTCCTTCTCGGCGGGCCGGACCTCGGCGACGTCCGTGAAGGGGTCGTCATGGCCCTCGACCGGCATCGCACCGCCGTGCACTCGTTTGAGCAGGCCCTCCTCGTCGAGCTTTTGCAGATCGCGGCGTATGGTGGCGAGGCTCGCCGCCAAGCGCTCGGCCAGCGTCTCCACCGTCACCGGCCCTTCGGAGCGCAGGACGCGGAGGATCAGCTCATGGCGTCGGTCCCGGAGCATGCGTCGACCGTACTCGCGCAAGACCGATCACCACCAGACATTCTCCATCACGCTCCTGCGCGTCGGCTCTCGTGGGCGGACGAGCCGACGTGCGCTCCCCACCTCCCCCGCCGTCGCGGCGAACCAACCGACGCCTCCGTCAATTTCAAGCAAGAGCGCTCACATATGTGAACGATCCTGCCGACTCTTGCACGTCTCGTTCCGCCCGGGGCACAATTCAGCGCACTGCCCGCCCGGGCGGAGGCCATGGGCTGGGACGCCTCGTTGCCATGGAGGGTGCGCGATGACCGGACTGAAGCGACGTACGGGAAAGGGCCTGGTCTCCCTCGTGACGGGCGCCGTGCTGGCGCTCGCCGTGGGCACGTCCGCCGCAAGCGCGGACGCGGGCGAGGACAGGACCGCGCGGGCCCGTGCCACATCGGCCGTCGACGCGATGATGGGGTTCTACGACCAGGCGAGCGGACGCTGGCAGCCCGAGAGCCCCTGGTGGCAGTCGGGCAACGCGCTCCAAGCGCTCCTCGACTACATGGCGCGGACCCGCTCGACCCACTACCTGCCCCAGGTGAAGAACACCATCGAGCTCCAGCGCAAGCCGCTGCCCTGGTGGCCGCAGGGCGGCGGCGAGTTCCGCGCGGACTCCACCGACGACACCGGCTGGTGGGCGCTGGCGATGGTCCGCATGTACGACCTCACCCGCGACACCAGGTACCTGAAGATCGCCGAGACCGACGAGGCGTACATGCGCCGGTACTGGGACGACACCTGCGGCGGCGGCATCTGGTGGGACCTGCCCGGGAAGACCTACAAGAACGCCATCAGCAACGAGCTCTACCTCAAACTGGCCGCCTCCCTGCACAACCGGATCCCGGGCGACACCGAGTACCTCGCCCACGCGCGCCAGGCCTGGCGCTGGTTCGCCCGCAGCGGGATGATCAACGGATCCCACCTTGTCAACGACGGCCTGGCGACGCAGAGCGGAGACTGCGGCAACAACGGCGGCACCACCTGGACGTACAACCAGGGCGTGATCCTGGGCGGCCTGACGGAGCTGCACCGCGCCACCGGCGACCCGTCCCTGCTCGCCACCGCCCGGCGGATCGCCGACGCCGTGACCACCGACCCGGGCCTGTCACCGCGCGGAATCCTCACCGAACCCTGCGAGGCCGCCGCCACGTGCAACTCCGACCAGGCGGCGTTCAAGGGCATCTTCGCGCGGAACCTCGCCGAACTCGACCGCGTGCTCCCCGGCCACCCGTACCGGAACTACCTGACGACCCAGGCCCGCTCCGCCTTCACCTACGACCGGAACAACGCCGACCAGTACGGCCTGCGCTGGACGGGCCCGTTCGACCAGGCCGACATCGCCCGCCAGGAGTCCGCCGTAAGCCTGCTCACCGCCGTCCTGTAAGCACTGAGCGAACGGACTCGCCCGCTCACGACGAAGTCGCCACATCCGCCACGCCATGTGAACACCGGCCGGCGGATGTGGCGATGGCGTTCAGGCGCCCGCGCTGGTCAGCAGCCCGTCGATGAGCTGTGCGAAGGCCTCGCGATGGGCGCGACGGTGTCCGCGGTCGGCCAGGTACTGCATGGTGATGCCTTCGATGATCACGAACCCGCGCGCGAGCGACAGCGGGGTCATCGCCAGGGATTTTGCCTGCGGTGGGGAAGCACCTGGACATCGTCCAGTTCCACGACCAGTAACCGCGCGATCGTCCGGTTCGCGTCGTCGACGCCGAAGTCCACCCGGCGCGGTTCGGGGATACCTGCCCCTGCCGGGAACACGTCGCCGGTCACGGCTACTGGGCGGGCGGCGCCCACGACGGGCACCACGGCGCCGTGCTTGCGGATGCTCGGGCACATCCGGGACGCCGTCCGCCAGCATGACGTGCACGTCGGGGAGTTCGTTGTCGCCGGCGTCATGCCGTCCGGGCCGGTGACCGCCTGCGCCCAGAAGGTCGCCGCCGCTGCCGGGGGAGCTCGTGCCTCCTTGGCTCGCGGCTGTGCTGTCGTGTTGGGTAGGCCAGTCTGTCGCCGTCCGTGATGGTCAAGGCATCGACAGGCCGCCAACCCTGACCTCATGAGAAGAGCGAAAGCGGCGGCCGCGCGTTGGGCAGCAGGTGCCCGCGGTTGGCGGCCGAGCGCAGCCACGGCGGCTGGTACCTGCGACTGGAACTGGGGACCGGGACGGATGGTCGTCGGCGCCGTGTCCGCCGTGGCGGTTTCCAGACCCGTAAGTCCGCGCTAGAGGCGTTGGTGCGGTTGCGTGGCCCGGCCGGGAGTCCGCTTACGGTGGCCGAGTGGCTGCGGCGCGCGAGCAGCTCGGCGCGGGAACTCGGCCTTGCCCTCCGCCAGGATTGGGCGGATAGGGGGATGTTCGGCTTGGCCTGCGTGCATGGCGGCCCCAGGGCGGCCTCAGCCCGGCCCCAGACATGATCACCAACGGTCGGCAGAAACCGCGTTCCCCCTGGTCGGGGGTGGCGGGTCGCGTGGGACTCGAACCCACAACCTACGGATTAAAAGTCCGAAGCTGTCGTAGCACTGCGGCACTCTCAGTGTCGTCCTGTGCTGATCTGTCCGCATCGAGCCCGATCTCCGTGCCGCACGATGCCGCCGCGTGCTGATCCGTTTCGGAACCGCCGACGACGAGCCGACATGGGCTGTCGACGACCTTGTGGCTTCGTCTCCAGCGGATCCACCTGACCTGCGTGGCCGGAGCTTCTCGGCATGCGCGGCGTTGTTGACGGTGCGGGGGCCGACGGACGGGGAGGAGTAGCGGCGGCATGGACGCGGTGCCGCCGCTCCACGCTTCGACAGTTCGCAGCAGGTGGGACCGACATCACCGGTCAGGCGCTACGTCCAGGCGGGATCACGGCCGGTCAGGCCGAGGATGCGGTCGAAGGCGGGTGCGTCTGCCGGCACCGCTACCTGCGGTCCGTACATGCCCATCTCCCGCCCCTGCTCCACGCCGGCGGACACCGTGTCGTGCAGGTGCGCCAGCAGGTCGGCGGGCAGTTCCAGCCGCTGCCCCGTCGCGACCGACAGGTCCCAGGCGTGCAGGGCCAGCTCGCCGACGATCATGTCGCCAAGGACGGGCGCGGGCAGCGTATGCGGCGTGCCCATGCTCGTCTCGCCCTCCCAGGCGCTCGGCGGCGCCCACGACGAGGTGATGTCGTCCAGCAGGTCGAGCAGGCGGCCGCGCCAGTCGCCGGCCGCCAGGTCCACCTCGGACTCGGCGGACGCCGGCTGCGGAACGGACTCCTTGCGGCCGCCGCCGGCGAGCGACGGCCCCCAGAACAGGAGGTGGTTGACCAGTGCCCGCACGTCGTACTCGGTGCACGGAGTCTTGTCGGCGAGCTGGTCGTCGGTGATGGCGCGGACGACTGCGGCCATGGCCTCGGCAGCGTCGGACAGATGTGACATGGCGGCGACGCTAGGGGACCCGGGCCGGGGGGTATTGGACAAAGGCGACATACACTCTGCCGTGTGGAGCGGGACGTTCGTGAGCTGCGCGGTGCGTGGACCAGGTATCAGCACCACGCGTTCCACGACCCGTCGCCGGCGCTCGCGCCATGGGTGGAGCGGTACTGGGAGGCTCGCTGGGACTACGCCGAGTCCTACCGGCAGAAGATCGTGCCGTACCCGAACGTGCACCTGTCGTTCGGCGGTGGCCGCGCGGACGTCAACGGCGTGTGCAGCGGCTACCGGATCAAGGTCCTCGAGGGCCGCGACCAGGTCTTCGGCGTCGCGTTCCGGCCGGGCTGCTTCCGCCCGTTCCTCGGCGCCTCCGTCTCGACGATCACCGACCGCGTCGTCCCGGCGACCGAGGTGTTCGGCCCAGACCTGCCCACGACGCTCGATGTGCCGACCGTGGAAGCTTTCCTGCTGGAACACCTGCCGGACGACGACCCTCGGGTGCGCCAGGCGGTGGCCGCGGTCGAGCTGATCGCCGAGGACAAGGCCGTGACCAGGGTCGAGCACCTCGCCGGCGTGCTCGGGCTGAGCATGCGGGGGCTGCAACGGCTTTTCGCGGAGTACGTCGGCATCGGGCCCAAGTGGGTGATCCGCCGCTATCGCCTGCATGAGGTGACCGCACGCATGGCCGCCGGCGGGGCGATCGACTGGGCCGCGTTGGCGGCCGACCTCGGCTACGTCGACCAGGGCCACTTCATCCGCGACTTCAAGGGCATGTTCGGCGAGCAACCGACCTGGTACGCGCAGCGGTATTAGGGCAAGATGACGCCACTCCTCCTCATCCAGGGCTTGTTGCTCGATCATCACGGCTGGGATTCCGCGGAAGGCGACGTCGACGACAGACCCGTGGTCGTCATGAATCATCGCGGCACGGGCGCAAGTGACGACCACTTCCCGGGCGACTGGTCGATGTCAGGCTTCGCCCGGCGTGCCGTCTCGGTGCTCGATGTGGCAGGCATCCAGCGAGCGATGGTCTACGGCACTCATGGGCGGGTGCGTCGCGCAGTGGCTCGGCGCTCTGTACCCCCGGCCGGGTGGCGGCGCTGGTGCTCGGCTCGGCCGCCGTCGGTGACGAAACCGGCGTTGCCCGTCCGCAGCACGCGACGGCCGCCCTCAACTCAGGAGACGGCGCGCGGCTGTCCCGCGCTCTTCTACACCGATGCCTGGTTGGCCGGGCGTCCGGACACCGCGACATCGGTGCTCCCGTTCCCATCCCCGTCCTCCGCCGCCGCGATGGGTGCCCATCTCGCCGCCGTCGCATCTCACGACGGTCTGGTGTCCGCTTAGTGCGTGTTTGAGAAGGATCTTGTTATTGGTATTCGAGGGGGCGTGGGTCTTGGCGGACGGCGGGCTTTCCGCTGCGGGCCAGGCGGCAGGTCATGAGGCCGATGGCGGCCCAGCGGATCATGGCTTCGCTGGTGGCGGGGTGGCGTTCGTAGTCGCGGGCCAGACGTCGGTGCGCAGTGAGTCAGGCCAGCGTGCGTTCGACCGCCCACCGGCGGGGCAGCACCGCAAACCCTTTCTGATCTGCGGGTTTGCGGACGATGTCGATCGTTGTGTGCAGGGTCTGGGCGGCCCATCCGACAAGCCGTCCGGCGAAACCGGCGTCGGCGAACACGAACCGGCAGGTGGGCGAGGTCAGATACAGCCCCAACAGCGCGCCCTTGGCGCCGTCGCGGTCCTGGACGCTCGCAGCGCACGCGGTCACCGTGATCAGCGACAAGCAGGCCGCGTGGGGTCTCGATGGCGACCGGGATCGGGTCGGCTGGGTTGTCGCCGGCGTCGGCGAGGAGTTGGAGTAGTTCGGCGAAGCCCTCGGCGGAGTCGTTGATCCGGCGTTTGGTCACCAGTTCGCCGGCCTGGTCGACTATGGCGATGTCATGGTGGGCCTCGGCCCAATCGATCCCGCAGAACACCCTCACGCAGGCTCATCCCTTCGTTCATCCTCGGTAATGTCGCTGTGGGTCTGGCCTGGCAGGGAACGCGCAGCGCTCAATAACAAGGCTCGTGGCCTGGCCTCCGATGGAGCCGTTCGCGATCCCAGCAACCCGCGCGGGCCTCTGTCTTGAGCCAGAGCTCATAGGCTCGGATGAGGATGAGAGGGTGACCGCGCCGGCGCTCGAACCACGATCAGCAACCTGCCGTACCCCGCCTGGGTGGCGGACCTGAACGCGCCAAATCCGCCACCGAGGCAGGGCTGCGCCGTGCCGGTCTTGCTTGAGGCCTCGCTGTGCCCGATGTAGATCAGGCATCGACGCGTCGAACGGGATGCGGCGCCTTTCACCACGACCCACGTTCGAGCCTTATCAGATGTAGGGGCCCGGCCGGAATGCGCCGGGAAGGGATCATCGCGCAGGACAGAAGGTTGGAGCGGATGTGCGCTTTCGGCCGCTTCAAGCATGCGGCCGGAACCTCGTCGTCCTCCGCCTTGATGCGCTGAGCTGCGAAGACAGTGCGGAGGAGAACGGACAGAGCCCGGCTTGTGTCCTGCGCCGCCGGAGTCATGGACGCGCCGCCCCCCAACCCGGTCAGCGAAGACGTCCGCCCGGTCATCGACGAGGAGGACCCGTCCACCGCGACCCCGATTCTGAAAGAGACGAGTCGCCGCGGTGCTCACCGCCGCCCGGTCCACCGCACCTCCCGCCGCGCACCCTGCCGACCCGCCCGATGCCCCGAGTCGAACGCCGCGGGCCGCGCGCAGCTGCGGGATCTGACGCTGACCAGGGCCGGGTCACTCAAGCCGCCGCCAGCACCGCCTCGATGTGGCCGCGCTGCTCCTCGGTCAGCTTCGGCGCCAAGTCTGCGGCATCGGGGGGCGACGGTGTCGCCGGGCGCGACCGCGCCCGGTCGCTGACGCCCGGTTCCGCGAGGAGCGCTCCGCCCCGCCGGGGACACAGATCTCGGCCCAGGGTTTCGAGAGCATCAGGATGCCCTCGGCCCGGGGGAAGTGATCATCTATGGTGGATCACCGTAGGGGAACCGAGTGACACCCACCCCGCGTCCGGCAGATACCGCAGGTCACGCTCACCTCGCGAACCGTCCGGGACGGCTCGCGGGCGAACGGAACGGCCCAGTCGCCGCGGAAGCGAGTGAACGGGGCGGCGACCGACAACCTGCGTAGCGCTTTGAGCGCGCGCTCGTGCTCACGGCGGGCCCTGGCGCGGTGGTGCTGGCCGCTGCGGGGCTGGATCGTCTCGGCCTGGCGGACACCGCCACCCAGCGGCTCCCCGCCGAGGACTTCCTGCCCGATCCCGGCCAGGGCGCGCTGGCGATCCAGGTCCGCCGCGACGACAGCCTCCTTGCCGAGCTGTCGAGGGCCGGGGACGCCGTCGCGGTCCGCGCGGAACGCGGGACGATGTATGCCTTGCTTGGCGGGTGCACCCTGCCGATCGGCGCCGAGCACACGTCGGCAGGCTTGCGTCTCACCGGGTGTGTCACCGCCCTCGACGGCCGCCACTAGGTCCGCGCCTCCCGTAATGGCGCGCCGGGTGAATCTCCGGAGCTGCTCGGTGCTCGACTGGCCGACCTGCTGCGTGCCCACGGCGCCGATGACCTGCTGCATCGAGCAGAGGAGTAAGAGTCCGCCCCTGCTCGGCAGGAAGCCGCGGTCCAGGCGGTTCTAACCGGGGGAGTGGTGTCAGGTGTCGCAACGGCGTCACCGACGAGGGCCGTTCTCCTGGATGTAGGCACAGTGCGCAGCACGTCGCTCTTGCTCGTCTGGAGCAGCTTCCAGTGCACGGCTGCCGCGCCGGACAGCGAGTCGGTGTTGCTGGAGTGGGCTGTCTCTTCGGGCTAGGGAAGAGGAGGTCGTGCCAGTAGCGGATGCTGGCCGGCGCCGCGTCGGCCCTGTCCAGGATGATGCCGAGGACACGGCTGGCGTAGGTCGGGTCCTCGGGCTAGGCATTTGTCCATTGTGGCCAACCGGCACTGACCAGCTTCCGATGGTCCTTGAATGACAGGTCGTGAGAGGACGAATGAGGCGTGGTCTGGTGCGGGCGAACCGGCGCTGGATTCTGGCGCGGGAGCGGCGCGAGGCCCGGCCATTGCGGGTGCGGCCGTTGGCGGCCGGGTTCTGGATGTTGGCGGCAGCCGGTGCCGCCGCGCTGGCCCTGGCCGAGGAGGGCCCGCATCGCCGACGCCCACCCCGGCGTGTCCGACGAGACCTGGGCGAAGGCCCGCGAGCACTACGACGACGACCAGATTGCCGCCCTGCTCTCCCTGATCGCCGTGATCAACGCCAGCAACAGGCTCAACGTGATGGTCCGCAACCCGGGAGGCTCCTACCGGCCCGGCCAGTTCGCCGACATGGCGACCTGACCGGCAGGCCCCCGCGCCGAGGATTCGGCGCGGGGGCCATGGTTCCGCGGAGGAGGATCAACCGTTCCAGCCGGAGGTGAGCTGCACCCGTGCGGCGAATCCGGTCGCGCGGCCCGCGTAGACGTACATCACGCCGGTGTTGCTCTGCACGCCGATGAGGTCGGACTTGTCGTCGCCGGTGATGTCGCCGGTGTAGGTGAGCGAGCGGATGCCGCCCCATCCGGAGCCGAGCTCCTTGCGGGTGCCGAGCGCCTTCGACGCGCCGGGGTAGACCCACAGCGTGCCCTCGGAGACGCGCACCGCGATCAGGTCGGACTTGCCGTCGCCGGTGATGTCCTGGACGCCGACCAGCTTCGTCATGCCGTTCCAGCCGCTGTTACCGATCTTGATGCGGGTGCCGAGGGCCTTCGTGCCGCCGGGGTAGAGCCAGAGCGTGCCGTCGGACTTCTGGGCGGCGATGAGGTCGGGCTTGCCGTCACCGGTGAGGTCGCCGATGCCGGTGAGGTCCTTCATGCCGTTCCAGGCGCCGTTTCCGATCTTGATGCGGGTGCCGAGGGCCTTCGTGCCGCCGGGGTAGAGCCAGAGCGTGCCGTCGGACTTCTGGGCGGCGATGAGGTCGGGCTTGCCGTCACCGGTGAGGTCGCCGATGCCGGTGAGCTCGGTCATGCCGTTCCAGCCGCCGTTCCCGATCAGGCTCCGGCCCGAGGCGGCCGACTTCGGGCCGGGGTAGAGCCACAGCTTCCCGGTCGCACGGTCGACGCCGGCCAGGTCGGCGGTGCCGTCACCGGTCAGGTCCCCGACGCTCGCCAGGTCGGCGTCGGTGTGCGCGGTGACCTTGTCCAAGCCGTAGGGCTGCATGTCCGCGGCGAGCTTCGCGGCGGAGATGGTGTGCGAACCGCCGGTGGGCTTCCACGGATCCCAGACGGTGATCGTGCCGGCGCTCTTGTTGTAGCCGTAGGCGATGATCGCGTGGCCGACCTTGGAGCCGCTCATGCCGGCGTTCCACGGCAGCTTCTCCATCCACACACCGAGGACGGGAGCCCGCTTGAGCACGCCGACGTCGTAGGAGACCTGCTCCATCATCGTCGACGCCGTCGAGGCGTTGGAGAAGCCGTAGCTGTAGCCGAGCGGGTCCACGTACGCGTTCATCACGGGCAGCGACTGGTTGCCGCTGGTGCCCTTGGCCGCCGTCGTGCCCATCTTGGTGGCCAGGGTGTCCTGGCTGACGGACACCCCGAACGTCGACAGACTCATCGACGCCGAGGTGGGCACGCACTTGTAGTTCGTGCTCTGGTACTGGCCCCGCAGCGACAGCTTCGCCGAGGCGGGCGCCGCGGCGGTCGCCGAGGCGGCGACCTTCGGCGCCATGAGAGAAGGAGTCGCCTTGACGACCGCATCGCCTCGCGGTGGTCGAGGGGTCGGAGCCGCCTGCGCGGTCCCCGCCGTTCCCGCCACTCCTACGGCCGCCAACGCGAGCGCGGCCACCGGGGCCACCAACAGCAGGCGGCTGCCGGACGACTTCATGCAGGTCTCCTTGCATTCGGGGGAGGCGCCGGTTCTCCCGGTCGCCGGGGAGGAGGCCACGCCTGGAGAGGGACACCCAGCGACCACGAAGCCCACACCGTCGATCAAGATCTTGGACGCCGTCGCGGGGGGAAGGGTTTCCCATCGTTGCGGGAGGGCGCATCGGGCGGCGCGAATGGCGGCCGGCATGGTGGAGTGGCGTCGCCGCCGTTGCCTATATCCGGCACAAGGGACTATAGCGAAAGAAGATCATTTCCGCCCGTGCCTCGAACACGCCGTCAGTCGGAGCGGCCGTTCGGATGCCGATGCCTGGTGCTCATGGCGTGGAAGACCTTCTTCGGTTCCCAGCGGGTCTCGTCGAGCATGCGCACGACGCCGTAGGAGGCGATGTCACGGTCGCGGGGCTTGTCGTAGTTGGCGAAGGAGAACCACAGTGCGGTGTCGAAACTCTCCTCTTCGAAGATGTCCAGGAGTTCGTGGAGGTAGCGCACCTGCTCGTCCTCGTCCGGAACCGCTCCTTCCGGTGGCCGCCAGGCCATGCCGCCGAGGTCGCCCGCGCCGCGGTAGGCGCAGGTTCCGTACTCGGTGACGGCGACGGGCTTGCCATGGGAGAGGGACTCGCGCAGCTGGCCGCGAAAGGTTCCGGCGTTCTGCGCGGTCCGGTAGGCGTCGATGCCCAGACGGATGGCAGCAGTCCATGTGGGCAGGCGTCGGCCTTATGGGCCTGCTGCTCGTCTACATCGCCCTCCGCGGCCCAAAGAACACCGCGCCCGCGGCCACACCGGATGAGGCAGAGCACACCGAGACCGTCGCCGCCCAGTGGCCGTACGAGCGGCCGCTGTCATCCCGCTCTCGGCGTCCTTGTCCCGATCGGTCCCTGATCCGCGACCGGGACGGCAAGTTCCCTGACCTGTTCGACGTCGTCCTGGCCGATGCCGGCATCCAGACGGCGAGTACGAACATGCTGCTTTGACTTGCGCGGACGGGTGCTCGGCAGGAACAGGGCAGCCGGCCTTCTCGGCGACCGGATCGCCTTGGGCCTTCGTCACCGGCGCAGGCCCAGCGCGCGGTAAGCGCATCGACGAGGATGCCGTAAGCGGTGTCGGTCATGGGCGACACATGGAGCAAGCCACCAGGTCAGCCGGGCCTTGGCGCCAGCCTCAGCCTAGGAGATCCCCGATGACCGTAACGATGCAGGCCCCTTCGCCCGCCGCCCGGGCGCCGTCGGCCCACCTCCAGAGCAGCGCGGCGGCGAGTCGTTCGGGGCGCCTCCGTTGGTGACACAGTGCTGACCGCCGGTGCGCTGCACCTGGTCGGCCGGTCGGCGGGGACGGATGGCCGCCGTCGCGCTGGCGCTGCCGATGGCGCGGTCGCGCACCTCCGGCCGCCATGCCACCAAGATCCGCAACTGAACTCACCGACCGGAGGCCGCCGACGGCGGATGCGCAGGGGTTGTCTTCCTGTCGGTTATGTCACACCTGTCAGTTGTTCACCCTTCGGATGTCACATCTGCCGATCTCGGAGCGTCGCATGTGTACCAGATCCAGATCGGGGAGTGAAGCCAATGCAGGTACAAGCCCGCTGGGTGGGACGGTGGTCGCGGCAGGCGCGGACCGATCATTGGTCGTTCTTGTTCGCCCAACTCGCCATCCACTCTTTCCTGGTGCTCATCGTCACGGGCGCGTTCCTGACCGTTTTCTTCGACCCCGATATGACGCAGGTCACCTATAACGGCTCGTACGGGCCGCTGCGGGGCATCCCGGTCAGCGAGGCGTACGCGTCGACGCTGGACATCAGCCTCGACGTGCGCGGCGGACTGCTCATGCGGCAGATTCACCACTGGGCCGCGCTGATATTCGTCGCCGCGATCACCCTGCAGTTGCTGCGGCTGTTCTTCACCGGCGCGTTCCGCCGCCCACGCGGCCTCAACTGGCTGGTCTGGGTGACCGTACTGGTGCTGGGCATGGTGACGGCCTGGACCGGCACAATTCTGCCGGACGACATGTTGTCCGGCGGCAGCCTCGGGCTCCTCCAAGGCGTGACCCAAGCGATTCCGCTGGTCGGCACCAGCCTAACGTTCTTGATCTTCGGCGATGAGTTTCCGGGAGAAAAGATCATTCCCCGGCTCTACTGGCTGCACATCCTCGTGCTTCCAGCGGTCCTGGCCGTCCTGTTCGTCCTCCGCCACCGGCTCGTCCGCGAGCACGGCCACACCCGTTTTCCCGGCGCCTTCTCGGGACCTGCGTCGCGCGGCTCAGCGGTGGCGTTTCTGCTGGCCACTGGCGGGGTTCTCGCGCTCCTCGGCACGTTTGCGCAGATCAACCCGGTCTGGCAGTACGGCCCGTACCGGCCAGGGGACATTACCGCCGGAGCGGTGCCCGGCTGGTACATGGGCTTCCTGGACGGAGCCGTGCGGATCATGCCGGGCTGGGAACTCAGCGTGGCCGGCCACCCGATCACTCTCGCGGTGCTCGTGCCCGCGCTTCTCATGCCGGGGGCGTTCTTCACCGTCCTGGCGGCCTATCCCTGGATCGAACGGCGGCTTACCGGCGATCGCGGCATTCACCACGTTCTGGACCGTCCCCGCGACGCGGCGACCCGTACGGCAGTGGGCGCGGCCGGCATCGCCTTCTATGGATTGCTGTGGGCCGCGGCCGCCAACGACCAGATCGCACACAACTTTCACCTGTGCTTGTACGACGTCACCTGGTTCTTCCGGGTGGCCGTCTTCGCCGGACCGCCGCTCGTCTACGCCGTCACCCGGTTGATCTGCCTCGGGCTGGCCTACAGGGACCAGAAGGAGTCCGAGCACGGCCGCGAGACCGGACGGATCCTGATGAGTCCGGAAGGCGGTTTCAGTGAGATTCACGAAGCCCCACACAGGCCCCGCGAACTGACACATTGACCTCGGCCTCATCGACCCACAGGCGGCCGCCCTGACCGCGGCGGGTCGTCCAGGCGGGCCAGCAGCGCGCTGCTGGCCCGCGTCGCCAGACCAGACCGCATCGACGGCGACCGCACCCACGAGCGCAACCAACTCCGGCTGACGGCTGGGCGTTGGCAGCTCAGTGGTGTCACAGAGAGCCGATGTGGTGCTGGCAATTGCGAGCAGAGTGCACTCACCGCGGTTCACGCAACTCGTGGTGGCCGATCACTGACCCCTTTCATCCGCCTGAGCAAGGACCGATCACGGCATGATCGCGATGCGGACGTTTGGCAGATGGCATGAAGAAACCCCTGGTGAACGAGTTGATCACCACAACCATCACGTCCGAACCAGGGGCTCTTCGTGCTGTTCTATCGTGCTGCCGTCGATTTGTCGCGTGCAACGCTGAACTACGTGGCCGGGCTGATCCGGCGGCGTCGCAAGGCGCTCGGTTCGGCCTGGCGGCTGCTGAACGCGGGGCAGCAGGCCCTGCTGGTACTGGTCCACCTGCGCAAGGGTGAGACGTTCGTCGAGCTCGGGGCCGGGTTCCCCGCGTGCGTGGGGCCGACTAGATGCGCTTGGCAAGAGCGCGCTCGACCGGGGAACCATCCCCGCGTGCGCGGGGCCGACTCCTCCTCGAACCCGAGGACCGGCGAGATCGGCGAACCATCCCCGCGTGCGCGGGGCCGACCCTTGTTGACCTGCGACGCTGTCAGTGAGGGCGTCGGTTTTTATTCGGTTGGTTTGTGATCATGGCCGTGGGTGGCGATGTGATGATCTTGCTTGGTGTGGCGGCTGAGCGTCTTCGGAGGCCGTGTCGGGTTGTTGGCTTGGCGCGTATGAGTTGAGGGCGGGAGAGGCAGGTCGTCGCCCGCGTCGTGTTCTGGCTGTGCCGTGCTCTCCATGACTCACCTTATGGGAAGCCCCTGCAAAGCACGTTGCTGACTGTGCTGGTGGTCACGGACGTCGGTTCTGAAGGCGGTATGACCGGCTTGAGTGTGTGAGGGCTGCCGGGCCTTGAAGTGCGACCAGGGGGAGGTGGGGCCCGGATTGGGCCGCCGAGCCGTCCTCGAGCCGACATGGGGACGAAGCGGGGCAAACGCGGCGGTGGACAAGCCTGACATTCTCGCGTTTCCCCTGGTCAGGGGTGGTGGGTCGCGTGGGACTCGAACCCACAACCTACGGATTAAAAGTCCGGAGCTCTGCCAATTGAGCTAGCGACCCGTCCCGGCAAGGGTACCGAGATCGGCGGGGGGTTCGCGACGGGGTTAGGGGGTGGGGGTCAGGTGGACGGGGAGGTGCTTCAGGCCGTTCTGGAAGTTGGAGGCCAGGCGGACGGGGGTGCCGGTGAGGGTGACGTCGTGGGGGAGGAGTTCGCGGAAGACGGCGCGCATCTGGGTGCGGGCCAGGTGGGCGCCCAGGCAGAAGTGGGGGCCGAAGCCGAAGCTGACGTGGTCGTTGGGGGTGCGGGCGACGTCGAAGCGGTCGGGGGAGGGGAAGACGGTCTCGTCGCGGTTGGCGGAGGCGTGGTAGACGACGACCTTGTCGCCGGCCTCGATGGTCTGGCCGCCGAGGTCGAGCGGCGCCGTGGCGGTGCGGCGGAAGTCCATGACGGGAGGCCAGTGGCGGAGCATCTCCTCGACCGCGGACGGCAGGAGGGACGGGTCGGCGCGGAGGCGGGCGAGTTCGGCGGGGTGGTCGAGGAGGGTGAGCAGGCCGCCCGGGATGCCGTTGCGGAGGGTCTCGTTCCCCGCGACGGCGAAGAGGAAGAACATGTTCTCGAACTCGTGGGCGGTGAGCCCGCCTTCGAGCATGCGGGACATGATGTCGCCGGACGGGCGGGAGCGCTTCTCGGCGGCGAGGGCGTGGGCGTAGGAGAACATGTCGGCGAGGGCCGCGTGGGAGCGCGGGTTGATCGGGCGGCCGTCGGGGCGCACGGTCTCGGACGGGCGGTGCTTCATCGCCTCGCGGGCCATGGGGCTCATCGAGGCGGCGTCGGCGGTGGAGAGGCCGGCGTAGTCGGGGTCCTGGTAGCCGATGACGCGGGACGCCCAGTCGTAGAGGAGGCGGCGGTCGGAGTCGGGGACGCCCATGATGTGGGCCAGCGTCCAGACGGGGAGGTCCGCGGCGAGCTCGACGAAGTCGGTGTCCTCGCCGAGGGCGGAGGCCACGAGAGTGCGCGCCCGTTCGTTGATCGTGTCCTCCAGGGCGCGGACGGCGCGGGGGGTGAACGCGGCGGCGACGATGCGGCGCAGGCGGGAGTGGTCCGGTGGGTCCTGGTTCAGCATCATCGCGCGGACGAAGGCGAGGTCCTCGGGCGTGTCGGGGTCGCGGATCTGGGTGGCGCCGAGGCCCGAGGAGAACAGGTCCGGGGAGCGCAGGACGTGCTTGACGTCGGCGTGCCGGAAGACCGCCCAGAAGCCGGGGCCCGCGGGCCAGGGGCCGACGGCCGGTTCGCCGATCCAGGCGACCGGTGACGCGGCGCGGAGCTCGGCGAACGTCGCGTAGGGGACGCCGGCGGCATAGGTGGCGGGCAGGAAGATCTCCTCGTGCATGCCCTCAGCGTGCATCATGACGGGGTGAAGCCTGAAGAGATCCTCCGTGACAACTTCGCGCCGTGGGTGCTCGACCTGGGCCTGGTTCCCGAGGAGGTCGGGGACGGGACGGCGGTGCTGCGGCTGCCCTGGTCCGACCGTCTCGCCAGGGAGGGCGGCGCGCTGTCGGGGCAGGCGCTGATGGCGGCGGCCGACACGGCGGTGGTGCTGGCGGTGTCGGGGGCCAGGGGCTCGTTCGTGCCGATGACGACGGTGCAGCTCAGCACGACGTTCCAGCGGCCGGTGACGGGACGGGACGTGCTGGTGCGCGCGGAGCTGTCCAAGCTGGGCCGGACGCTGGCGTTCGCGGAGATCGACATGACCGCGGACGGACGGACGGTCGCGCATGCCAGCGCGGTTTACGCCATCATCGGCTGACATGACGCGTACAGAGAAGGTCGTCGTCGCGGACGGCGAGTTCGACCTGCGGGTGTGGGGGACGCGCGGTCCCGGGATCCTGCTCCTCCAGGAGATCTTCGGTGTCGGCGAGTACATGGAGGCGGTCGCCGAGGACCTGGTCGCGCTGGGGTTCGTCGTGGCGGCGCCCGACATGTTCTGGCGGATCGAGCCGAACTGGACGACCGTGCACAACGAGGAGGCCCTGCCCAAGGGGATGTCGATGGCCTCCCAGTTCGACTGGGAGAGGGGCGTAGAGGACGCTGTGGCGGCGCTGGGGGTTCTCAAGGGGCTGCCAGGGGTGGGCCGGGCGGGCGTCCTGGGGTTCTGCTTCGGCGGGACGTTGGCGTACCTGGTGGCGGCGAACGCCCAGGTCGATTCGCTCGTCTCGTACTACGGGTCGGGTGTGCCGGACATGCTGGACAAGCTCGACGCCATCCAGGCGCCCACGCAGTTCCACTTCGGCGGCGACGACGCGTACATCCCTCGTGAGGACGTCGCCAAGGTGGAACGTGCGGTCGGGCAGAGGGACCACATGGAGATCCACGTCCAGGAAGACGGCGGGCACGCGTTCCACAACCGCAAGGCGCCGATGTTCTACCAGCCGGAGCCTGCCGCGCGCGCTTGGCGGCTCACAGAGGAGTTCCTGCGGCGGACCCTGCCGGCTTAGCGCCGCGAAGGCCCCGCGCCGGGCGGGCGGCGCGGGGCCTGGCGTGCGTCCGGGGTCAGATACCGGGCCGGACGGCGCCGTGGAAGTTGCGCTTGTAGTAGCCGTTCAGCTTGATCTTCTTGACCCGCTTGCCGGAGCTCGGCGCGTGGATCATGTAGCCGTGGCCGGCGTAGACGCCCATGTGGGTCCTGCCGCCGTAGAAGAACAGCAGGTCGCCCTTGACGGCGCCCTTCCAGGAGACCTTCTTGTGCACCGCCTTGTAGATCTGCTGGGTGGTCCGGGGGAGCTTCACCCCGGCCTTGCGCCAGGATCCTCCGGCCAGCCCGGAGCAGTCCCACGAGCCGGGGCCCGTCCCGCCGTAGCGGTAGCGGTCGCCGATCTGCTTGGCCGCGTACCTCACGGCGTAGGCGGCGCGCTTCTTCTGCTTCGCGATCCGGGCCTGCTTGGCGGTCACGGTCTTGGTGGTGACCGTCGCGGCCGGTGCGGCGGCGAGGGTCGCCCGCTGCGGCGCCGCGGCCTGCACGGGCCCTGCCGCCAGGACGGACGCGCCGAGCGCGGAGGTCGTGGTGAGCACGAGCCCGCTCACGGTGAATCCGGCCTTGAGGGGGTTTCGAGGGGTATGCAGAATGTCTCCAGACCTCGCGATTGATGCCTACCGGGGCAGCCGTCACCCACCGGATTTCTTGGAGGGTTCGAGTGCCGCAGCCGATTCCGCAGCGTCATTGAGGGGGGACGCAGAGAAATGCCGGCTTCTTCCGGTTCCGTGCTTCTCGTCTGCACGGATTCGGCGTCCGACGACGGCTTCCGGGCGGGGTCCCTGGAGGGGACGACCTGGGGGTCCGCGCCGGCCTCCCGTGGGAGGCCGTGCGCGCCGCCGCCGCGCGTCGGGGTGCGTGTTCTGTTGTCCGGGCGGCTCGGGCGCCGCATGAACCGAGCAGGAAGCTAGCCAGCGCCGGGCGAGGCTGGCAAATCACCCGCCATTTCTCCACGGTGCCGGCGGTCCGTTTGAGACGGTGGTCCAGTGCCCTGCCAGCGGCGATCAGCAATCCCTTTCCCGAATTGTGAAGTGAGTCACAAGGGGTCGGGAAATGGTGGTTCATTTATTGATCTGTGATGCGCGGCACAGCCCGGGGCGGGGTGGAGGTTGCCGGATCCGGCCGTGTCCGGCCATTGACGGGGGCCCGTGCGACCCCTGTAGTGCGAAGGAGATTCATGTCCGTCTCCGGAGGGAGTCCCGTGTTCGGCAGGCCCCGCAGAGCACGCCCCGTCCACCTCCTGTCGGCCCTTGCTCTGGCGGTCGTCCTCACGCTGACCGCCGGGTCGCCGGCCGCCGCGGAGACCGCCGAGCCCGCCACCGCCAAGTTCCCGCCGGGCTTCCTCTGGGGCGTCGCCACGTCCGGCTTCCAGAGCGAAGGCTCCTTCCCCGACAGCAACTGGACGAGGTACGCCGACCGCAAGGCCACCGGCGTCACCGACCCGTACGGGAACTCCGTCGACTTCCGGCACCGCTACCCGAGTGACCTGAAACTCGCCCGGGGGCTCGGCGCGAACGTGTTCCGGACGTCCGTCGAGTGGTCCCGCGTCGAGCCGCGCCGCGGTTTCCGCGACCCCAAGGCGATCGCCTACTACGACGACCTCGTCCGCCGCATCAAGGCGGCCGGGATGCGTCCGATGCTGACGCTCGACCACTGGGTGTATCCGGGCTGGGTCGCCGACCAGGGCGCCTGGGACAATCCCCGCACGCAGGACGACTGGCTCCGCAACGCCCGCTTCGTCGTGGACAGGTACAAGCGCCAGGGGGTCGTCTGGATCACGTTCAACGAGGCCAGCGCCTACATCTACAAGGAGCTGACGGCCCGTCCGATGGACCTCGGCCAGATGCTGAAGATGCGCGACGCCCTGGTCAGGACGCACCGCGACGCCTACGACATGATCCACGCCGTGGACCCGGGCGCTCCGGTGTCCAGCAACGTCGCCTACGGGTCACCCATCAACGGCATCTTCGACGCGGCCCTGTTCAACGAGGTCACCGACAAGCTCGACTTCATCGGCATCGACTACTACTACGGCGCCAACCTGCAGAACGGGACCGCGGCCTACGCGCTCACGGGCGAGTTCTGGAAAATCGACCCGGAGCCCGAGGGCCTGTACTACGTCCTCAAGAACTACCAGCGCCGGCTGCCGGACCTCCCCGTCTACATCGTCGAGAACGGCATGTCCACGGACAACGGCAAGCCGCGCACGGACGGCTACACACGCTCGGACCATCTGCGCGACCACATCTACTGGATCCAGCGCGCGATGGCCGACGGCGTGAAGATGATGGGCTACAACTACTGGAGCCTTACCGACAACTACGAGTGGGGCAGCTACCGGCCGCGGTTCGGCCTGTACACGGTGGACGCGCTGACCGACCCGTCCCTGGCGCGCCGTCCGACCGACGCCGTCCCGACCTACCGGTCGATCATCGTGGACCGGGGCGTTCCCGCCGGGTACGTGCCGGTGCGCAAGCCCGGCTGGTGCTCGATCGAGGACCCCGTCGCCACCTGCCTCGGCACGACGCCCACCCCGCCCGCCGGCTACCGCCGCGCGGAATGAGGAGCCGGGCGCGACGCGCCCGGAACGGCGTCAGGAGGCCGCGCGGAGCAGGTCGAGGACGGCCTGTTCCGCCGGCCCCTGCGTCGCCAGCTCGCCCTCGGCGACGTCCACGCCGAGCCGTCCGAGGGCGGGCGCGATCGTCGTGCCCTCCTCGTACAGGTCGACGATGCGCGGGTCGATGTAGGACGCCCGCGCCACGGCCGGGGTGTTGCCGAGGTAGGAGGCGACCTCCTTGACGACGCGGACGACGGCGCGGTTGCGGGCGGCGTCCCTCCTCCCGGCGTCGCCGTCCCCGGCGCGCACCGACACCGCCAGCCCGACGGCCGCGAGGACGGTGGCGTGCCACGTCCGGAAGTCCTTGGCGGTGAAGTCGCCTTCGGTGACCTCGCGGATGAACTCGTTGATGTCGGACGTGGTGACGTCGTGCCAGCCGGTGGGCGTCCGGTAGGCGAGCAGTTCGGGCGAGTCGTCGTCGCGGCGCTTGAGCCCGCTCACCACCTTGCGCACTTTCTCTTCCGCGACGGCCTGGTACCGGTCCTTCGAGCCCTTGGCGGGGTAGTCGAACGTCACCCGGTCGCGCCCGCAGCCGACGTGCTCGCGCAGGACGGTCGCGAGCCCGAAGGTGCCGTTCTCGGCCGCGTACGCCTCCCCGCCGATCCGGAAGAACCCGAGGTCGATGAGGCGGACGGCCGCCGCGAGCACCCGCTCGCGCGTGTAGCGCCGTCCGGCCAGGTGCTCGGTGAGCGTGTGCCGGACCTCGGGCAGCCGCTCCGCCAGATCCAGGACGTGGTCGTGCTTCTCCCGATCGCGCTGCTCCCGCCAGGCCTCGTGGTAGAGGTACTGGCGGCGCCCGGCGGCATCCGTCCCGATGGCCTGGATGTGGCCGTCGGAGTCGGGGCAGATCCAGACGTCCTTCCACGCGGGAGGGATGACGAGCGACTTGATCCGTGCCTTCTCGGCGGGGTCGGCCAGGGACCGCCCGTCGAGACCGAGATACACGAACCCCTTGCCGCACTTCCGGCGTCCGTAGCCGGGCTCGGTCAGCTCGCTGCGTTGCAGCTCCGTCATCGGGAACTCCGTCAGCCCGGGTGGATCTCACCGCCGGCGGGCACCAGGGTCTGTCCGGTGTAGTAGGACGACTGGCGGCCGGAGGCGAAGAACACGTAGGACGGCGCGATCTCGTCCGGGTCGGCGGCGCGTCCCATCGGCGCCTGCTTCCCGAAGCCCGCGACCTTCTCCTCGTCGAACGTGGCGGGGATGAGGGGCGTCCAGACCGGGCCGGGGGCGACGCAGTTGACCCGGATCTCGCGGTCCATGAGGTTCTGGGCGAGGCAGGTGGTCAGCGCCATCGCCGCCGCCTTGCTGGCGGAGTAGTCGATGAGCGTCTTGTTGCCGCGCAGCCCGTTGATGGACCCGGTGATGATGACCGACGACCCGGGCCCCATGTGGTCGAGGGCCTCCTGGACGGTCCAGAACAGCGAGAACACGTTCACCTCGAACGTCCGCCGCAGCTGGGCGTCGTCGATCTCGCGGACGTCCTTCACCGGCGTCTGGGTGCCGTGGTGCAGGACGAGCAGGTCGAGTCCGCCGAGGTCGCGGACGGTGTGCCGGACGACCTCGCGGCAGTGCCGCTCCTCGGCCAGGTCGCCGCCGAACGTCACGCACCGCCGTCCGGCGGCCTCGACGAGGCCCGCGGTGTGCCGGGCGTCGTCGTCCTCCTCCAGGTAGGTGATCGCGACGTCCGCGCCCTCCTTGGCGAACGCGACGGCCGTCGCGCGGCCGATGCCGGAGTCGCCGCCGGTGATCAGCGCGCGGCGCCCGTCCAGCAGGCCGCTGCCGGTGTAGTCGCGCATCTCGTCGCGGGGCTCGGGCGTCATGTCCTCGGTCCGCCCGGGGTAGGACTGGCTCTGTGCGGGACGCTCGCTCATGGCGGTTCGCGTGCCCTTGCCAGGGGGGAGCAAACGTTCTCTATTGTGACTCCGGAGTAACTTTGCTCTTCCTGTGCAGGACCGCGCCTCCGCAATCCGCAGGGGTGTGAGCAGAGCGCGCGACGTCGTCTGGATAGCATCACCCCGAACCACATTCGGTCCCTCACGTAAGGTGTCGCTTATGGACCTGAACGGAGTTTCCGCCGTCGTATCCGGTGGCGCGAGCGGCCTCGGTGAGGCCACCGTCCGCGCGCTGGCCGCCGAAGGCGCCAAGGTGGTCATCGCCGACCTGAACGAGGACAGGGGCAAGGCCCTCGCCGACGAGCTCGGCGGCGTCTTCGTCAAGACGGACGTGTCGAACGAGGAGCAGGTGCAGGCCGCGGTGCAGGCCGCCGTCGACTCCGGCGCCCCGCTGCGCGTCATCGTCAACAGCGCCGGCATCGGCTGGGCGTCGCGGACCGTGAACCGCGACGGCAGCCCGCACGACCTGGCCTCCTACGAGACGGTCATCCGGGTCAACCTGATCGGCACCTTCAACCTGATGCGCGTCGGCGCCGCGGCCATCTCCAAGACCGAGCCCGCCGACGAGGACGGCCTGCGCGGCGTGGTGATCAACACCGCGTCCATCGCCGGGATCGAGGGGCAGACCGGGCAGATCGCCTACTCCGCGTCCAAGGGCGGCATCATCGGCATGACGCTCCCCGCCGCCCGCGACCTCGCCGCGATCGGCGTCCGGGTCAACACGATCTGCCCCGGCATCATCGACACCCCGATCTACGGCGAGGGCGAGGCCGCCGAGGCGTTCAAGGCCAAGCTCGCCGCCCCCGTCCCGTTCCCGAAGCGGATGGGCAAGGCGTCGGAGTTCGCCCACCTGGTCAAGTCCCTGATCGAGAACGACTACATGAACGGCGAGACCATCCGCTTCGACGGTGGTATCCGCTTCCAGCCGAAGTGAGGCCCGAATGACCGACGCTGTCCTCACCGAGGAAGACGGCGCTGTCCTGATCATCACCATCAACCGCCCGGAGGCCCGCAACGCGGTCAACGGCGAGGTGGCGAAGGGGATCGCGGCGGCCCTCGACGAGCTCGACTCCCGCAAGGACCTGTCCATCGGCATCCTCACCGGCGCGGGCGGGACGTTCTGCGCCGGCATGGACCTCAAGGGCTTCCTGACGGGCGACAACCCGACCGTCGAGGGACGCGGGTTCGCCGGCATCACCGAGCGCCCGGCGGCCAAGCCGCTGATCGCCGCCATCGAGGGCTACGCCCTGGCGGGCGGCTGCGAGGTGGCGCTGTCCTGCGACATGATCGTCGCGGCGCGGGACGCCCGGTTCGGGCTGCCCGAGCCGAAGCGCGGTCTGGTCGCCGCGGGCGGCGGGCTGCTGCGGCTGCCGCAGCGCATCCCGTTCCACATCGCCATGGAGATCGCCCTGACCGGCGACAAGTATCCCGCGGAGCGGATGGCCGAGCTCGGGTTCGTCAACCGGCTCGCCGAGCCGGGCGGGGCGCTCGCCGCGGCCAAGGAACTGGCCCTGAAGGTCGCCGAGAACGCCCCGCTGGCGCTCGCGGCCACCAAGAAGGTCATCGTCGAGTCCGCGGACTGGACGTCCGACGAGGCGTGGAAGAAGCAGCAGGACATCACCCTGCCGGTCTTCATGTCCAAGGACGCCCAGGAGGGCCCGGCGGCCTTCGCCGAGAAGCGCAAGCCGAACTGGAAGGGCGAGTAGCCCTCGGCACGAGCAGCCCTCCGGCCGGGTCGCCCTCCGGCACCGCGTCGGCACGCAGAGCGCCCGGAACTTCATAGTTCCGGGCGTTTTGCGGTTTACGTGGCGTCCTGATCCGGTCGCCCAGAAGGTTCCACTTACCCAGTAGTAAGTAATGCCGTACTCTGTGGCGCACGCTTGCTGTGATCTTGGGAGCTGTGGATCTTGCGACAGATGAGACGGAACGCGGTGCCGGCGACGATCGCCGCCCTCGCCTGCGTCGCCGGGACGGTCGCCGTGGCCGCCCCCGCGCACGCCGCCGGCTGGAAGAGCATCGGCAGTACGGCGCTCGCCTACAACGGCAGCCTGGACAAGGTCGACTTCGGTGCGAAGAACGCCGGATGGGCCGTCGGCGGAGCCGGCTCCTTCTTCGGTCCGGAGGCCAAGCTCGTCAAGTGGAACGGCTCGGCCTGGGTGGCCGACAAGAGCCCGGTCGGCTTCACCCCCACCGACGTCGCCGTCTCCAGCGCCAGCAAGGCGTGGGTCATCGGCTACAACCTGAGCGGCACCCTCGGCCTCTACTGGAACGGCACGAAGTGGAGCCAGGTCGCCTACCCGATGGTGGGCTTCCCGACCGCCGTGTCCGCCGCCGCCGACGGCACCGCCTACTCCATCGCGGGCGTGGACGCCGCGGCCGGCGGCCCCAGCGCCATCCTGCGCTGGACGGGCACCGCGTGGGTCGACCCGAAGGTCCCGCTGCCGCCCTCCTCCTCCATCACCGCGGTGGACGTCCGGGCCAAGAACGACGTGTGGCTCGCCGGCACGACGTCCGCCACCGGCACGTCCGTCACCGGCCTGGTGATGCACTTCGACGGCACGTCCTGGAAGAAGATCGACGTCCCCGGCTCCCTGGGCGTCCCCGGCTACCAGGGCACCCTGCACCGCATCGTCGCCGACTCGCCGACGAACGTGTACGTCCTGCGCGTCCGGCAGAACGCCCAGATCACCAACGCGATCCAGCGCTACGACGGCAAGGCATGGAAGACGGTCGACACGCCCCTGAACGCCGCGGGCATCGGCCTGTCCTCCGACGGCAAGGGCGGCGTCGTCATGCTCCCGATCACCACCGGGACCAAGACCCAGTACATGCACTACAACGGCACCGCGTGGACGACCCTCAACGGTCCCGCCCGCACCGGCACCGTCCAGGCCTCCGACATCGACGCCCGCCCCGGCACCACCGGCATCGTCAGCACCGGCACGGCGTCCCAGCCCGACAAGAAGACCCCCTTCATCGAGTACTTCAGCTGACCGGGGCATCCGGGCCGAGCGGCCCCGCGCACGCCCGTCCCGCCCTCGGTGGGACGGGCGTGGTGCCGTCCGCCCTCGCGGGCGGGTGAGGCGAACCCGGGCGGGGTAGAGATCGGGACGCGATCATCGGCACGCTCGTCCGGGGGAGAACAGGGAGCAGCGTCATGCGTTCGGGCGCCATGCGGGTCACGGTCCTCTCCTCTGTCGCGGTGCTGGTCGCGGCAGGTCTTCATGCTCCGCGGGCGTTCGCCCAGGGGGCGGAGGATCCCTGCCGGGCGCTCGCCCAGGGGAAGACGCGCTACAGGGCGGGTTCGGCGCGGCACGTGGTGTTCGCCGTGGCGGCCCGTTACGGGACGACCGAGGTGGTCGTCACTGAATGCGCCTGGACGGGACGGTCCTGGAAAGCCGTTCTCACCGCACCAGGACATGTGGGACGGAACGGGTACGCCGAACCGGGCGCCAAGCGGGAGGGCGACGGCATGTCGCCGAGCGGCTCCTACAGCCTGACCGAGGCGTTCGGCGAAGGGGATCCCGGTACCCGCCTCCCCTACCGGAGGCTTCGGGAGAGCGGCGACTGCTGGGGCTCGACGATCGGCGACCGGCGGTACAACCGCTACTACCGGGGCGCGTGCCTGCCCGCCGACGAGGATCTCTCGCAGATCATGGAGAACGGGCCCTACCGGCAGGCCGTGGTGATCAACTACAACCGGCCTCCGGACTCGCCCGTCGTCCAGGGGAACGGGTCGGCGATCTTCATGCACGTCGGGGTGGGACAGACCGCGGGGTGCGTCTCGATGGCCCGGCCGGTGCTGGAGTCCGTCATGCGGACGCTGCGCCCGCGCGACCGGATCATGATGGGGACGAGCCGGGCCCTGTTCCGCCGCTGAGGGGACCGCGGGGTCGAGCGCCGGGCGCCGCGGCGCCGCGCTCGCTCATCTGCTGCGCCGCGCGCCGGCGGGTCCCTGGACGATCAGAGGTAGTCGGCGGTGTTCCTGACGGTGCCGAACCTCGGGAACGTGCGCCGCACGGCGAAGTCGTGCTCCTCGGCGGTGCGGTCGGACATCGCGTCCGCGACGAATTCCAGGTCGTAGCCGTGGTCGCTCGCGGCCCGCGCGGTGGACTCCACGCCCATGCTCGTGACGAGCCCGCCGAAGACGAGCGTCGTCAGGCCCCGCTCCCGCAGCCGCGCGTCCAGGTCGGTGTCGTGGAAGGCGCCGATCGTCCGCTTCACGACGACGATGTCGCCGGGCTCTTCGAGGCCGGGCGCGAGCTCGCTGCCCGCGGGCTGCCGGGCGACGTTCGGACGCTCGACGCGCACGAGCGCGACCGGCCGCCCCTGCGCGCGGAACGCGGCGGCGAGCGCCCGGCAGCGGTCGAGCACGTCCTCTCCGGGGTGGGGGGCGAGCGGCAGCGCCACGATGCGCGGCATGAGATCGATGAGGACGAGCCCGGATGACATGAAGATCATTTTAGGGCGGTCCCGGGGACGCCGGGGGTCAGTCCCACCGGGCGCTGCGCTGGCGCTTGACGCTGCTGCGGCGCTTCTTGTTCTCCAGCCGCCGCTCGTTGATGCCGCGGGGGACCTTCTTGGGGACGCGCTTCTTCGGGGGAGGGGCCGTCGCCTCGGCCAGGAGGGTCGCCAGGCGGGTGCGGGCGGCGTCGCGGTTGCGCTGCTGGGAGCGGTACTCCTCGGCGCGGATCGTGAGGACGCCGCGGACCAGGCGGCCGGAGAGGCGCTCCAGGGCGCGGGCGCGCAGCGGCTCGGGGAGGGACGGCGAGTTCGCGACGTCGAAGGAGAGTTCGGCGGCGGTGGCGCTGGTGTTGACGTGCTGCCCGCCCGGCCCCGAGGAGCGGGAGAAACGCCAGCCGAGCTCGGACTCCGGGATGGAGACCGAGCCGCGGACATGGATCTGGGCGGGCATGCCCCCATTGTCGCAGGGAAGGATCGGCGGAGTCGCTTCAATATCGTCCCCGTGGCTCCGGCGGCTCCCGCTCCGCGTTCCGACTGGCGACAACTGAAAGTACTTACTTACACTGGGCGCCATGACCGTGCTTGCCGATGAACAAGGACTCTTCCAGGACGGCGACCTCATCCGCGTCATCACGCGGGAGGGCGTGCTGATCGCCGCGGGCGGGGCCGCGTCGTTGCTGCAGACCGCGCACCCGAAGGTGGCGCAGGGCGTCTACGACCACAGCTACACGGCGGACGACCCGCTGCGCAGGCTGCGGAACACGATGGGGTGGCTCTACGCGGTGCAGTTCGGGACGCGGGAGGAGGCCGAGACCTTCAGCGCCCTGGTCACCAGGGGGCACACGGCCGTCACGGGCCCCGACTACGAGGCGAACGACCCGGAGTTGCAGGTGTGGGTCGCGGCCACCCTGTTCGCGGTGGCGGTGCAGTTCTACCAGATGGTCTTCCGGCGGACGTTCACCGATGCGGAGCTGGAGGAGTTCTACCGGCAGACCAAGGTCTACGCGACGATCCTCGGCTGCCCGGAGGAACGGATGCCGGGAACCTATCCGCAGTTCCGCGAGTACTACGCGGGCATGCTGCGCAGCTTGAAGATCACCGACGCGTCGCGGGCCATCGCCGGGCAGGTGCTCAACCCGAGGCTTCCGGGCGGGCCGCTGCACGCGCCCGGCCTGGCGACGATCCGGCTGCTCACCGCGGGGCTGATGCCCGCGCCGATCCGCGAGCAGTACGGATGGGAGTGGAACGCGCGGCGGGAGCGCAGGTTCCGTCTCCTGGTCGGCGTGATCGCGCTCGTGTACCCGCGGCTCCCGCTGCGTCTCCGCACGCTGCCGCGCGAGTACTACCTGCTCACGACGCGACGCATGCTGGCCAAGGTGAAGCGGCGCCCGGCCGTCAAGGTCAGGGGCACGGCCCCGGAACAGGGCTGACTCCAAGCCCGGGTCGGTCAGGGCGCCGGGCTGATGGGGGACAAGTGAGCGGCCGCGTGACCCACAGGCAGGTCACGCGGCCGCTCTCCCTTGCTCGGTCCTTCCGCCCGGCCCGGCCGGAAGGACCTACCGGCCCGGGTCGCCGTCCGCCGCCCGCTCCCCCCAGAGCCCTGGCCGGACGGCGTCCCGGGTCAGACCGATGCGCCGGCGATGATCGCGTCGGCGGCCTTCTTGGCGGAGTCGACGGGGATGGCGAAGCCGACCCCGATGCTCCCCTCGCTGCTCCCGGACGTGGCGATGGCGGTGTTGACGCCGATCACCTGGCCCGCGGCGTTGACCAGCGCGCCGCCGGAGTTGCCGGGGTTGATGGCGGCGTCGGTCTGGATCGCGTTCTTGATCACGGTCTGCTGCTGCTGCGACAGCCGGCCCTGGAGCCCTGGCGGGAGCTGCTGCTGCTGGTCGCCGCCCTCCTGGATCTCGCGGCCGAGGGCGCTGACGATGCCGGACGTCACCGAGCCGTCCAGCCCGAGCGGGCTTCCGACGGCCAGGACCTCGTCGCCGACCGAGACGCGGCCGCTGGCGCCGAGCGTCGCGGGCTTGAGGCCCGACACCCCCTGCGCCTTGACCACGGCGATGTCCTCTGCCTTGTCGGTGCCGAGGACCTGCGCCGACGCGGTCCTGCCGTCGCTGAACTTCACCGCGACCTGCTGGGCCCCGGACACCACGTGCGCGTTGGTGAGGATCACCCCGTCGGAGCGCAGGACCACGCCCGAGCCGCCCTCCACGCCGGATGAGGTCTGCGCCTGGATCGACACCACGCTCGGCTGCACGGCGGCGGCGACCTGTGCGGTCGTGCTCTTGGACGCGATCCCCGAGACGGCCGTCGGGCTCGCGTAGACGGTGCTCTCGTGCGTCAGCGCCAGCACCACGCCCGCGCCGGCGCCGCCCGCCCCCAGGGCCAGTGCCAGTGCGGCGCCCACGGCGGCGAGCTTGTGCCGCGTCGTGCCCAGCACGCCCGAGCCGAACACGCCGGGACGGGACGGCGCCTCCGGCTGAGGCGGCGGGAGGTTGTCCGTCCACTGCGGGTAAGGGTCGAAGCCGTGTCTGCTTGGCTCCCAAGGCTGCTGCTGCGGCCGGTCGGCGTTCATCGGATCCCCCTGTCGCTCTCTCACCATGAAGAGTGCGCCCCGGGTCTGCAGGCCGCCTGGAGCCAACCTGAAAGTGTGCTGAACGCCTACATGTCATGAAAAACGGCCGAAGGGTCGTCCCTCCGGCCGCCGTGCTGGTCGTTCTGAAGCGTGCTGGTCGTTCTGAAGCTGGCCAGGGCGCTGCCTCCCGCTCCCCGTCGGGACCGGGGCGCGCCCTGTGGATCCATTGGAACCCACGATCCTGAACGTTTCCTGAAAGCCGTGGCATTTCCGGAATGAGGGTGTGTCTCCGGGATGCCGCTGCTCTCCCGATCGCCGTCTCTAGTCTTCCGCCAGGGGCAGGACGACCGAGAACGTCGAACCCTCGCCGGGCGTGGAGTCGGCCCGGACGACGCCCTCGTGGGCGGCGACGAGCGCGGCGACGATGGCGAGGCCGAGACCGGCGCCGCCGTCGTCGCGGGAGCGGCCCTCGTCGGAGCGGTAGAAACGCTCGAAGACCCGCTCCACCTGCTCGGGAGCCAGGCCGGGCCCCTGGTCGGCGACCGCGACGACCGCCGCCGGCTCGCCCCGCAGCGAGCCCGGCGACAACCGCACCCCGACCGGCGTGCCCTCCGGGGTGTGCGTGATCGCGTTGGTGAGCAGGTTGCCGAGCACCTGCCGCAGCCGCGGTTCGTCCCCGCGCACCTGGTAGGCCAGCCCTCCCTCGACGGTGAGGTCGATCGTGCGCTCGGGTGCCAGGACTCTCGCCTCCTGGACAGAGTCGGCGGCGACGGCGAGGAGGTCCACCGGGCGCCGCTCGATCGGGCGCTGGCGGTCCAGCCGGGCGAGCAGCAGCAGGTCCTCCACGAGCAGGCCCATCCGGGACGCGGTCTCCTCGATCCGGCCGATCAGCCGGTCCAGTTCCGCGGGGGAGCGGGCCGCGCCCTGCCGGTAGAACTCGGCGAACCCGCGGATCGCGGTCAGCGGGGTGCGCAGCTCGTGGCTGGCGTCCGCGACGAACCGCCGCATCCGCTCCTCCGAGCGCAGGGCGGTCTCCTCCGAGCGCAGCGCCGTCTCCTCCGAGCGCCGGGCCGCCGCCTCCGACTCCGCACGCGCCCCGAACGCCGCCTCGATCTGTCCGAGCATCGTGTTCAGCGAGCGCCCGAGCCGGCCCATCTCCGTGCCCGGGTCCGCCTCCGGGACGCGCCGGGACAGGTCGCCCGCCGCGATCGCGCCCGCCGTCTCCTCCACCGCCGACAGCGGCCGCAGGCTGGCCCGGACGACGCCCACGCCGACCACCGCCAGCACCGCCAGCACGGCCAGCCCGACGATCGCGTCGATCACCACCAGCCGCTGCACGGTCCGGTCGATCTCCTCCAGGCTGAACGCGAGCACGATCACCGCGCCGCCCGGGATCGGCTCGGCCAGGATCCGCCAGGTCGACCCGCCGGTCCCGGTCACCGTGAACGGCCGGTCGACGTGCTTGTTCAGGTCGGCCGGCAGTCGCGGATGGCCGGACTCGCTCCACGCCTCGTTCTGCCCGAGCGAGCGGCCGTCGGTGGTGCGGACCTGCCCGTACATCTCGCTCGGGATCCGCACGGTGATCCGGGTCTGCCCGCTCTCCAGCTGCGGGACGACCTGGTCGATCGCCCGCCCGACCGAACCGCGCAGCTGGTCGTCGGCCCGTCCGACGAGGTACTGCCGCAGCACGGACGCGCCCGCCGCGCTCATCACCGTCATGCCGAGCGTGACCAGGACGAGCATCCCGGCGATCAGCTTGACGCGCAGCGACGTGCGCGCCCACAGCCGCGCCAGGCCCCCGGCGGGCGCCGCGCCGCCGGCGCCCCGCGCCGCGGGAGCGGCGGCCGCCGGGGCCCGCGTGGCCATCAGCCCGTTCTCGACGGCTCGCGCAGCACGTAGCCGACGCCGCGCAGCGTGTGGATCAGCCGGGGCTCGGTGTTGTCGACCTTGCGGCGCAGCGCGGACACGTACGACTCGACGATGCCGGCGTCACCGCGGAAGTCGTAGTTCCACACGTGGTCGAGGATCTGCGCCTTGGACACGACCCGGCCCGCGTTCGCCATGAAGTAGCGCAGCAGCTTGAACTCGGTCGGCGACAGCTGGACGGGCCTGCCGCCGCGCCACACCTCGTGGCTGTCCTCGTCCAGCTCGATGTCGGCGAAGACCATGCGCGGCGGAGGCTCGGTCACGCCGCCGCGGAACCGCCGCAGCACCGCCCGGATGCGGGCGATGACCTCCTCCAGGCTGAACGGCTTGGTGACGTAGTCGTCGCCGCCGATCGTCAGCCCCTTGATCCGGTCCTGGACGGCGTCCCGCGCGGTCAGGAACAGCACGGGGGTGTGGTCGCCGCCGGACCGCAGCCGCCGCGCGACGTCGAACCCGTCGATGTCGGGCAGCATCACGTCCAGCACGATCAGATCGGGACGGTGCCGCCGCGCCGCCTGCACCGCGTCCGCGCCGTTGGTGGCGGTGATCACGTCGAAGCCGGTGAACCGCAGGCTGCCGGCGAGGAGCTCCAGGATGTTGGGCTCGTCCTCGACGACGAGCAGCGTCGCCTCCGCCGCCCGGCCGCCGTTCGCCGTACGTTCGATCACTGGCACAGTCCCCCTCCACATCATCGCAGAGGCTTCCATCCCAACCTGAACGTCCCCTGAATGCGGGCAGAGGAAAGGTTGAGCGCCGGCGCCGGACAGGTGGGTCGCACGGGAGCGCGCAGTGCCCGGCTTCCTTCCGGGCGGCTACTCGCGGAGGGCGCGGATGGCCCGCATCGCCTCGCGGCGGGCGTCCCCGGACAGCACGTCGATGTAGACCTCGCCCGCCAGGTGCCCGCATTCGTGCTGGAGGCAGCGGGCGAAGTACCCGGTGCCCTCGACGCGGACGGGCCTGCCCTTCACGTCCACGCCCTCGACGACGGCGTGCTGGTAGCGGGGGGTGTCGAAGCGCAGGCCGGGGACCGACAGGCAGCCCTCCGACTCGACCACCTGCTCGCCGTCGGCGGCCACCAGCGTCGGGTTGACGACGTGGCCGATGTGGCGGCGCCCCCGGTCGTCCTCGCAGTCGTAGACGAACAGCCGCAGGCCGACACCGATCTGGTTCCCGGCGAGGCCGGCGCCGTCCTCCTCGTACATGGTGACGAACATGTCGTCGACGAGGCGCTCCAGGGACGCGTCGAACGTCCGGACCGGGTCGCACTCGGTGCGCAGGACCGGGTCCCCGAGAAGCCTGACGGGGCGGGCGGTTCCGCGCGGATGGGTCCGATTGCTCACGATCAAGATCCTATATAACGCGAGATCCCGGAGAACGCGACGGGCGGTGCGCCCGGCCTGCTCAGGGCCCGGCGCACCGCCCGGCGGCGGCGTGCTCGCTCTACAACTCGATGGGGCCGCGCTGCTGCGGCGGGATGGGGGTGGTCGCGGGGCCGCCGGAGTCCTCGTCCGGGCGGGTGGGCTTCGCCTGCGGCGCGGGGGCGTCGGCGGCCGGGGACGGCTCGGGCTTCTTGACCGGCGGCGCGGTCTGCGGCGGGCTCGCCTGCGGCGGGGCCGTCTTTGCCGGGCTCGTCTGTACCGGGCTCGTCTGGGCCGGGCTCGCCTGCGCGGGGCTCGCCTGTGCCGGAGCGGCCGGAGCGGCCGGGGTGGCCGGGGTGGCGGGCGGCGTGGCGGGCTTGGCCGGGGCGGGCTTGGCGGCGGTCTGCACCGGCCTGGGCCCCGTCGCGGACGAGGGCTGCGCGGGGCTCGCCTGCGCGGGCTGCGCCTGCGGGGCCTGCTTGCCCTGGGCGCGCGGCCCCGGGCTCTGCCGGACGGCGTCCTCGACCATCTTCTCCAGCGGACCGGCCTCGTTCTCGGCGGTCAGCAGCCGGTGCAGCGTGTCGCTGATCTCGGTGAGGCGCTGGAGGGCCTGGGTGTGGTTCTTCGTGAGCGCGGTGAGCCGCTGGGTCGCGCCCTCGTTGATCACACTGGCCCGGCGCTCGGACGCGGTGAGGGTGCGCTCGGCCTCCAGCCGGGCGCTGGTCACCGTCTGCTCGGCCTCCTGCTTGGCGGACGACAGGACGCTCTCGGACTCCTTCTTGGCGGAGGCGAGCACGTGGTCGGCCTTCTCCTGCGCCTGGGCGAGGTTCCGGTCGGCGTGGGCGCGGGCCTCGTCGATGACCCGCTTGGACTCGTGCTCGGCGTCCTTGCGGATCTCGCCGCCCTTGGCCTCGGCCTCGGCCAGCTTCTCCTGGGCCTCGTCCTCGGCGAGATTGATGATCTGCCGGAGCCGGTCGCTCAGGTCGTCGCCGGTCGGCTTGCGGGCCTCCCGGACCTCGGCCATCTCACGGCGGATCCGCTCGACCTCGTCCTGCGCGCGGGCGAGCCGCGCCTCTAGTTCACGGTGCTTCTGCTGGGCGCGGGCGATGTAGTCGTCGACCTGGCGGCGGTTGTAGCCGCGCATGACGATCTCGAAGGACTCTTCTTGGAGGAGGTTCGGCAGGATTTCGGCTTCGTTGCTCATGATGCCTTGGGGGTCGTTGGCGGGGGTCGGCGCCCCGTCAGGGTCGGTTGAGATGCGATCCTCACCCGCCGGTGAGCGGCCCACGGTGGGAAACGTCAGGACGACTCTTGTCCGGTCCACCCCATTCGCGCAACCGGAACGCACTTCTCGCTGCCGTTTCGTCACACGGACGTGCGCGACAAACTATCCAATCTACGGAGAAATCGCTTCATCGGGGGGCGGCTACCATCGGCGCCATGAGCTACCTGGGAGCGTTGGGCGAGGACCGGCCGAAGATCGATCCCACGGCGTGGGTCGCGCCCGGCGCGGTCGTGGTCGGACGGGTGACGCTGGGCCGCGCGTCCAACGTCTGGTACGGCTCGGTGCTGCGCGGCGACGACGAGGAGATCATCGTCGGCGAGGAGTGCAACATCCAGGACCTCGGCTGCATGCACTCCGACCCGGGCATGCCGGCCGTCCTGGAGGACCGGGTCAGCCTCGGCCACAAGGCGATGGTGCACGGCGCCCACGTCGAGACCGGCTCGCTCATCGGCATCGGCGCCATCGTGCTGAACGGCGCCCGCATCGGCTCCGGGACGCTCATCGCGGCCGGCGCGCTCGTCCCGCCCGGCAAGAAGATCCCGTCCGGGGTGCTCGTCGCGGGCACGCCCGGCAAGATCGTCCGGGAACTGACCGACGACGACCGCGCCGTCCTGCGGTACACGCCCGAGGTCTACGTGCAGAAGGCCGAACGGCACCGCACCGCCCAGTGGGACTGAACCCCGCGCTCCCGGGCAAACGGCGCGGCGCGGACCGGAACGCGTGGCGGGGGCGGCGTCAAAGCGCTCCGCGCCATGCCTGATCCGGCGTTTCCTCCCCTCTGATAATCCCCTGACCTGCGGGAACGCGGGGAAACGGCCGCTGGGGGGAGCCTCGGCCGGATTCTGCTGACTACGATGACCATCGTGGTGTGGGGACCGGGCTATGGCAGCGCTCCGCCGCCCAGCCCCCCGGCGGGGCACGATCCGTTCACGGAGGCGGAGCGCGACACGAGGGCGATGGTGGCCGCCGCGTGGTGGCCGTCGGCGCCTCCGCAGCAGCGCCATCACGCCATCGCCGGCCGCATGCTCGTCCTGCCGGACGGGACGTGGTGGCTGTTCGGCGCGTGGGCCCGCTGGTACCGGCTGCACCCGTCCGACGGGCAGTGGTACCTGTGCCCGCCGCCGCGCATCCCCTCCGTCCGGATGGCCGCGAGGCCCGCGCAGCAGGGGGCCGGGCAGGTCCCGGCGCTGCCGCCGCACGTCATCCCGGCCGGTCCCGACTTCTCCTACGACCCGCCGTCCGGACTGCCCTTCGTCGCGCACGGGTTCGCGACGGAGCTGACCTCGCGGGTCCGCTCGACCGTGGAGTCCGCCGCCACGCTGGCCGCGCCCGACTACCCGCACTGGTGGCGGGAGTTCACGAACGAGACGCCGTCCACCGTCGCCGTCGCCTGGGGCGTGATGCTGTGGTGCTCCGCCGCGCCCGCGTTCGACTCGCGGCTGGACGCCCAGATGCTCGACCTGTGGAAGCCCTACCGCGCCAGGCCCCTCCCCGACGTGGACGGCCCGCGCTGGCTCACCCCGCCCGCCCTGGAGTCGCTGGTCGCGCTCTACGCCGAGCGGCTGCGCGCCAGCCGGGTGGACGCCGCGGTCGTCGTCCTGCGGACGATGTGGGCCGTCGCAAGCGCGCTCCGCGACGACGTCCGGTTCCAGGTGAGGGCGGACGCGCTGCTCGCCATCCTCGGCGCCACCCTGTCCAACCCGACCGTCGACTACGGGGCGCTGCCCTACGGGGACCAGGCGATCGTCCAGCAGTGGCTGACGCGGTGCCCGCCCAACCTGGTGCCCGCGCTGAGGAACGAGAGCTCGCCCGGGGACAACTTCCGGCACGCCTTCTACACGCTCAGCGAGCTGATTGCCGACCTGTCGGGCGATCCCGCCGAACCGGCCTACATCGAGCCCCGGCTCGTGGCCGCCGCCCTGCTCGCCTCCGATCTGGACGTCGTCCGCAAGGACATGGTCGGCACGATCGTGCCCTGGCTGGACCCGGAGATCCGCTACACCGTGCAGGCGGTCTCGCAGCAGAAGGGGCACCCGCTGCGCCGGCTGTGGCCGCAGGACATGCGGCTCCCGGAGCCGCTGCGGTCGGCCGCCGGATCGGGGCCGGGCGCCGAGTCGCTGCTCGCCGCCATGTACGAGGTCGACCTGGCGTGGTGCCGGCTCGGCGGCATGCCCGCCCGTCCGCGCGGCTTCCCCGTCCCGACCGCGGTCGTCGCCGGGATCATCGGACGCAACCGGGCCCGCGCCACGGCCGCCGCCCCGACGACCACGCCGCCGCCCAACCCGGCGTCGCCGCAACCGTCCCCGTTCAACATGCCGAGCCAGCCCGGCATCGCCCCCGGCGCGTCGCCGCAGGAAGCGTCCGGGGCGAACTTCGCGCCGTCCGGACCCGACCGCCCGTTCGTCCAGCCGCCCGCGCAGCCCGGCTGGGAGAACGCGCCCGGCCCGGCCGCCGGGCACGCCCAGGGCCCCGTGCCGGGCCAGGGCCAGCAGGCCGCATTCGCCTCCCCGCCGCTCTCGGGGTCCCCGGGGTTCGCGTCCCCGGACCCGATGGCGGGCGGCCACTCGCCCGCCGAGGAGGACAAGGACGACGGCAGCGTCGCGCCTCCGTACACCGAGCTGGGATTCCAGCGTCCCGGTGCGGCGCCGCAGCCCGCGGCTCTGCAGAATCCGGCGCCCCCGGCGCCGATGCAGAGCCCGGCGCCTCCGGCACCCATGCAGAGCCCGGCGCCGCCCGCGCCGGTGCCGAGCCCGCAGCCGCCTCCGCTCTCGCCCCCGGCCCAGCCCGCCGCGCCCGCGCCGGTCCAGGCGAGCCCTGCGCCCGCGCCCCCTCAGGAGCTCGGCGGCTTCTCCCCTCCGGAGGAGGAGCAGCAGGACGAGAACTTCGTGCCGCCGTACACGGTGCTGGGGTACCAGCCGGCGGGCTCCGCCCCGCCGCCTCAGCCGAGCGCGCAGCCGAACGTCCCGCCGGGCCAGGCGAACCCCGCGCCTCCCGCGCCGGAGCCGCAGCCTCAGGCGTTCGACCCGTACGCGACGCGCGTGGAAGACCAGGGCGGCCCCCCGCAGCAGGGCCGGCAGAACCAGCAGAGCCAGCCGCCGGGGACGCGCATCCTCGGCCCGGACGACCTCGAAGACGCTCCGCCCGGCCCCGTGCCTCCCGGTCCCGTGCCTCCCAGTCCGGGGCAGCCCGTCCCCGGAGGCGGCCCGGGGACGAAGGTCATGTCCGGCACGATGGTCGGCGGCTTCGACTTCCTGGACGACACGCCGTCGCCGGACCAGCCCGTCGAGGAGATCCCGCCGCCGAGCGACCGCAGCACCCGCCGGGTCCTGGAGCGGTTCGGGTTCGGCTTCCTGTACGGCGAGCACGACGCGGCCGTGCTCCTCGGCGACCTCAAGAAGCAGGCCGAGGAGTGGAACGCCCCGGCGGGCGAGGACATCGAGCGCACCCGCGTGGACGGCGCGCCCAGCTCGATCAGGTCCGGCGTCCCCGGCGTGCTGCTGGTCGGCGCCCCGCACTCGGGGCAGCGGCGGCTCGCCCGGATGATCGCGCTGACGCTGGCCAACGCGGGGCTCGGCGACGGGTCGATCCGCGCGCACGACGCCGAGGACGTCCGGAACGCGCCGCCGGAGCGGCTCGGGCAGCTGCTCGGGCAGCCGGGCCCGGTGATCCTCTTCGAGCGGCTGGACGTGGCCGTCGCCGGCGCGTCCGACCCGGCCGCGCTCGTCGGCGCGGTGCGCCGCGCCCGCCGCGACCCGGCGAGCACCACGCCGGTGATCGCGACCTGCGAGCCGCCCGCCTACAAGCGGCTGCTCCAGGACCACCCGAAGCTCGTGCAGGCGTTCCGCGTCCACCGGCTGCCCGACTTCGGCGACCTCGACAACCGGATGACGCTGCTGCACCTGCTGGCGGAGGAGCGGCGGGTCACGATCGGCGCCGCGGCCCTGGAGGTGGTCCGCGCCGACCTGGAGCGGCTGCGCGGGCCGGGCGACCTGGTCAACGCGCGGCTGGTCGAGGCGTACCTGGACCAGGCGGCCCAGCGGAACATGGAGCGCGCCGGGGCGTCCCACGACCGGCTCGTGCTGACCCCGGACGATCTCGCGGGCGTCGCCGAGGGGATCGAGCCGGCGCTGCGCCCGCCCGGCGACATCGACGGCTACCTGAACCGGCTCGACCAGCTCACCGGTCTGGAGGACGTCAAGGCCGCCGTGACGGAACTGGCCGAAGAGGCGGGGCTCGCCGCCGACCGGGCCCGGTACGGGATGTCCGGCGGCGACGTGCGGCACCTGGTCTTCGCGGGGCCGCCCGGCACCGGCAAGACGACCGTCGCCGGCCTCGTCGGCGGCATCTACGCCGCGCTCGGGCTGCTGAACTCCGGGCACGTGGTCGCCTGCCGCCCCGTCCACCTGGTGGGACGCGACCGGGTCGACACCGAGAACCGGGTCGCGAGCATGGTCGAGCAGGCGCTCGGCGGCGTGCTGCTCATCCAGGAGGCGTACCTGCTCGACCGGTCTCCCGCCGTGGTGGGGGAGCTGCTGCGCCACATGAAGCGGGGCGCGGAGGGCCAGGGCAGGGCCCGGTTCATGGTGGTCTGCTCCAGCCCCGCGGCGGAGATGGAGGGCTTCCTCGCGGGAAACCCCGCCTTCCGCGCCGAGTTCGGGCGGACCCTGGAGTTCACCGGGATGGGCGACCGCGACATGGTCCGGCTCTTCCAGAGCTATGCCGAACGCGACCTCTACATGCTGGACGAGGAGCTGCGCGTCGAGCTGCTCAACCGGTTCTCGCGGCTGCGGGACGACCCCCAGTTCGCCTACGCCCGGACGGTCCGCGCGCTGTTCGACCAGACGGTGGCGCGGCAGGCGGCCCGGCTCGCGGGGGCCGACGTCAACGCCGCGACCGTGGCCCGGCTGACGGTCCGCGACCTGCCCGAATCGCCGCTGGAGCAGATGCTCGGAGGCTTCCACCAGGGGACGCGGCAGGGGACGCAGGGGACGCGGGAGGGTTTCCAGTAGGAGCGGTGACCGGCCCGTTCGTCCTATGGGGAATGGGTCATGTGCATCAGACGGGCACTACCTGGGAAGGCTAGCCAATCCGGGGTGCGGCTCCTGAAACCGGTGTGTGCGGCCGTCCGGCGGCGCACGCGGACCTCCCCCGGACGGACAGGGCCGAGGTGGCCCTCGAATGGCCCTCTTGGGTCATGTGCCCGCCGCGGCGAGACGCGTAGCCTCGACGACGGGTGTGGGGAACGAACGGAGGTGGACGCGGTGCGCCAGAACCTCGATCTGCGCGTCCACGACCGCGTTGCGCTGGACGAGATCGAACTCTATGCCGAGATGCTCGGCGCGGTGGCGGCGGCTGAGCGGCCGCTGACCGTTGCCGAGATCGACATGGTACTAGGAGTCCGGTCCGGCGACGCCGGTCGACGTGAGCTGACGCCACGAGATTGAAGCACCGTAACCGGGGACGCCGTTTCGGGGCGTCCCCGGTTCGTCATTTCCGCCCGCCCTAGCTCGGCGCCCAGGTCGCGGCACTGTAACGAATCTCACTCATGATCGCCCTTGTCGGCGTGCTCAGCCCCCTGGAACGGGCCGAAACGGCGAACGTTCCTCCAGATAGGGGGCTTCTCGCGGGGTATGTACCTCGTGATCTAGGGCAACCTTGTAGGTGAGAGGATGGCGGACAGCAGCCGAAGCCGGGGCAAAGGTTCTTTTTACGGCTGGTTGCGCCTACGATCCTCAGCGGACTGTTCCGGCACATCAGGAGAACGACGTGCGCTTGCGTCTCACGCCGCGTGAGGACAGCTTCTACGACATGTTCGCCGACTCGGCGAACAACCTGGTCACCGGCGCCAGGCTGCTCGTGGAACTCATCAGCGACGGCGCCGACCGGGCGGCGATCGCGGAGAAGATGCGCGCCTGCGAACATGCGGGCGACGAATGCACCCACGCGATCATGCGACGGTTGAACGAAACGTTCATCACGCCCTTCGACCGCGAGGACATCTACCGGCTGGCCTCCACGATCGACGACGTCATGGACGAGATGGAGGAGGCCGCGGACCTCGTCGTGCTCTACAAGATCGACGAGTTCCCGAAGGGCATCGTCCACATGGTCGAGGTCCTGGAGCGCGCCGCCGAGCTGACCGCCGAGGCCATGCCCCGCCTGCGGTCGATGAAGGAGCTCAACGAGTACTGGATCGAGATCAACCGCCTGGAGAACCAGGGTGACCAGGTCTACCGCAAGCTGCTGGCCCAGCTGTTCAGCGGCGAGTACGACACCCTGACCGTGCTGAAGCTGAAGCAGGTCATCGACCGGCTCGAGGACGCCGCCGACGCTTTCGAGCACGTGGCGAACACGGTCGAGACCATCGCGGTCAAGGAATCATGAGCGCTGCCGAGGACCCCGGCGCCACCCTCACCCGAGAGTCCCCGGCCACCGCCGAGACGCTGGGCGAGCAGGCGACCCGCCGGGTGTCCGGACGCGCCTGGCTGCTGCTGCTGGCCGGCGTGCTGGTCGTCATGATCGCGGGCGCGCTCGGGCTCCGCTCGGGCGCGCAGACGGCGGTGCTCATCCTCGTCGTCGTGGTGGCCCTGGTGTTCGACTACACCAACGGGTTCCACGACGCGGCCAACGCGATCGCCACGGCGGTCTCGACCCGGGCGCTCACCCCGCGGGTGGCGCTCGGCATGGCCGCCGCGATGAACATGATCGGGGCCCTGCTCGGCGTCGGCGTCGCCAAGACGATCAGCGAGGTCATCACGCCGCCGAGCGGCCTGCACGGCCTCACCGTCGTCGCGGCCGGCGTGCTGGGAGCGATCACCTGGAATCTGATCACCTGGTACTTCGGACTGCCGTCGTCGTCCTCGCACGCGCTGATCGGCGGGGTCGTCGGCGCCGGGCTGGCCTCGATGTCGGAGGTCAACTGGACCAGCGTCGTCGACAAGGTCGCGGTGCCGATGGTGGTGTCGCCGGTGGTCGGGTTCTGCCTCGCCTACCTGGTCATGGTCGCGATCCTGTGGATCTTTCGGCGGTCCAACCCGAGCCGCGTCGGCCGCCGCTTCCGCATCGCGCAGACCATGTCCGCCGCGTCCCTCGCGCTCGGCCACGGGCTGCAGGACGCCCAGAAGACGATGGGCATCATCGTCCTCGCGCTGGTCACGACCGGGCACTCGGACGGCAGTTCCGTCCCCTGGTGGGTCATCATCGCGTGCGCGGGGGCGCTGTCGGCCGGGACCTACGCGGGCGGCTGGCGCATCATGCGCACGCTGGGCCGCAAGGTGATCGAGGTCGATCCGCCGAAGGGCTTCGCCGCCGAAGCGACCGCCTCCGTCGTCCTGTACGCGACCGCGTTCATCTGGCACGCTCCAATTTCCACCACCCACACGATCACCTCGGCGATCATGGGGTCGGGCGCCACCAAGCGGCTCTCCGCGGTCCGCTGGGGCGTGGCCGGCAACATCCTCGTCGCGTGGGTGCTCACGATGCCCGCCGCGGCGGCGGTCGCGGCGGTCGTCTACTACGTCGTCCACTTCTTCGGCGCGTGATCTCGGGGGGCTCGCCCCCGATCGAGGCGCCGGGCCGACAGGCGCGTGGCCCGTGCGCCCGGACGCCCCGGGGCGTCCCGGCACACGGGCCACGCCCGTGCTCACCGACCCGAGATCGTGCTCACCGACCCGAGATGCGGTTCAGCGCGGGCGGGGAGATCGTCCCCTGGGCGGTGAAGTAGGCGACGAACGCGTCCAGGTCGATGGGGCCGAGGACCTGGTCCTTGCCCTCGGTGAAGACGGAGAAGCCGTCACCGCCGCCGAGGAGGAAGTTGTTCGCCGCGACCTTGTAGGTGGCCGCCGGGTCGACCGGGGTCCCGTCGACGGTGATCGCCGAGACGCGGTCGCCGACCGCCCTGCCGCGGTCGATGGTGAAGCGCAGGTTCGCCGACGGTTGGAGGATCTTCTCGCCCGCGGCCGTCCACTGCTGCTCCAGGAGGGCGTCGATCTGCGCGCCCGTCAGCGACGTCACGCCCATCACGTTGCTGAACGGCTGCACGGCGAACGCCTCGCCGTAGGTGACGACCCCGTCGCCCTCCGAGCCGCTCGCCTTGTGGACGAGGTCGGTGCGGACGCCGCCCGGGTTCATCAGCGCGACCTGGGCGCCGAGGTCCTTGGTCCCGGCGAGCTGGCCGTCGGCGATGACGTCGCCGAGCGCAGTCTCGCCCGCGGCGGAGGGGGCGCGGGTCAGATCCGCGGTGATCTTGCCGATGGGCTTGTCGGCGATCGTGGAGACCCGGTCCTTCCAGGTCTGCACGAAGGTCTGCGTCGCCGGGTCCGGCGGGACGTCCCGCGTCACGACGTGGTTGTCGGCGTTGACCGAGGACCGGACGATGTCGCCGGTCCGCCGGTTCACCTTGAGGTTCACCTCGGTGATGACGCGGCCGAAGGAGGAACCGGAGGAGAACAGCCGCGCGTTGCCCGCCGGGTCCTCGACCGAGCAGAGGTACTGCTGGTGGGTGTGGCCCGACAGCACCATGTCGATCTCGGGGTCGGCCTGCTGGGCGATGCGCGTCCCGGCGCCCGGCACGACGCCGCACTCGTCCGGCCGCTCGCCCGACTTGACCTGGTCGCCCTCGTGCACGAGCACGACCATCGCGCGGACGTGCCGGCGCTTCAGCTCGCGCGCGGCCCGGTTCGCGGCGTCCACCTCGTCCTGGAACTTCAGGTCCTTGATGCCCTCGGCCGTGACGATGCTCGGCGTGGTCTTGGTGACGAGGCCGATGAAGCCGATCCGGACGCCGTTGACGCGGCGGATCGTCCACGGCCTGATGGCGGGCCGGTCGTTCTTCTTCAGCAGGACGTTCGCACCGAGGTAGTCGAACTTCGCGCCGCGCCACCGGCCCGCGGGAGAGCAGCCGTCGACGGGGTGGCAGCCGCCGTTCTGGACGCGCAGCAGCTCCTGGTAGCCCTCGTCGAACTCGTGGTTGCCGACCGCCGACGCCGTGACGCCGGAGTCGCCGAGGAACTGCACGGACGGCTCGTCGTGGTAGGCGGCCGAGATCAGCGGCGAGGCGCCGATCAGGTCGCCCTGCGCGACGGTGAGGGTGTCGCGGTTGCGCAGCTGCTTGAGGTGGGCGGCGATGTAGGCGGCGCCGCCGGCGGGGACGGCGTTGCCGTTCTCGTCGATGGCCGTCCCCGAGCTGCCGGACGGGGGTTCGAGGTTGCCGTGGAAGTCGTTCAGTGCGAGGAGCCGCACGGACGCGGTCGGCGCGGGTCGCGCGGCGGCGGGTTGCGCGGCCACGCCCACGACCGTCAGCCCCACCGCGGCGCAGGCCAGGAAGGTGCGTCGTCGAATCATTCTCCGGACGCTAGATTCGCCCGGCATACGGTATCCGGCGGCCTGATGACGTTTCCATGACGAATTGATCAGGGAGGCGATGTTGATCAGGGATGATGCGGATCGGGGCGTTCGCCTGGCGGGTGCCGGCCTCGGCATAGGGTGTGGACCGTGAGTGAGCTGCGGGCGCGCGGGACGCTGGGGAACGCCGAGGTGGCCGGGGCGCTGGAGGTGGCCGGGGCCGCGACCGAGGCCGACGGGGTGGGGCCGCTGTCGGAGCACGCCCTGCTGGCCCTGCGGGGCGGCCGGTCCGGGCTCGCGGTGACCGACGGCGGGACCGTCGTGGCCTACGCCCACGTCGATCCGGCGTCCGGGGAGGAGCCCGCGGCGGGCGAGCTGGTCGTCCATCCGGAGCACCGGCGCCGGGGCCACGGGCGGGCGCTGCTGCGCGCCCTGCGCGGCGAGGCCGGCGGTCCGCTGCGGGTGTGGGCGCACGGTGATCTTCCGGCCGCCGCCGCGCTCGCGTCCGCCGAGGGGATGGAGCGGGCCCGCGCGCTGTTCCAGCTGCGGCGCCCGGCGGCCGAGCCGCTGCCGGAGCCGCGCGCCGCCGAGGGCGTGACGATCCGCGCGTTCGAGCCGGGCCGGGACGAGGGCGCCTGGCTGGAGGTGAACGCCCGCGCGTTCGCGGACCACCCGGAGCAGGGCGCCTGGACGGTGGACGACGTCCGCGAGCGCGAGGCCGAGGACTGGTTCGACCCGGCCGGCTTCTTCCTCGCCGAGCGGGACGGGCGGCTCGCCGGCTTCCACTGGACGAAGGTGCACCCGGGCGGCGTCGGGGAGGTCTACGTCGTGGGCGTCGACCCGTCCGCGCAGGGCCTCGGACTCGGCCGCACGCTCACCCTGCGGGGCCTGCACCACCTGCGCGACATCGGCATGGACCAGATCATGCTGTACGTGGACGAGTCGAACGCCGCGGCCGTCCGCCTCTACGAGTCCCTGGGCTTCACCCGCCACGCCGTGGACGTCATGTACGCCACCACCACGTAAACGCCCACGACGCCGACAGCACCCCGCTCACCCCACGCGAGCGCCTGACGCCGTGTTCGTCCGGCGCCGTGTGAGGCCTGCCGACGGGGTGCTTCATGGCCCCGTGAGTCGCCCGTCAGCTGGAGAAGCCCGCGGTTACCCGGATGCCGGTCGGTCAACCCTGCTCAGGGCCGTCTCGACCGGGATTTTGGGCTGGTGAGCTGCGATGTTAACCCGGCGGCCACGGCAAATCGGGGCATTCTTCGCAACTGTGCTCGTCTGCGTTCATGCGCCGTTCACCTGGATCGGGGCGGCTGGTCACCTCGCCTCCCTAGCGTCGCATTCGACGGCGAACCCGTCGTCCGGTCGACATGGGCCGGGGCGGCTCGGGGGACCCGCCCGACGAAACTCAAGGAGACCCTCCGGTGAAGAACGGTTCCCGACTCGCTGCCCTGGGCGGTGTGGTCGTAGCGGGGGCGCTGGCCCTCTCCGCCTGCGGGAGCGACAACAACACGACGGCGAGTTCGAGCGCTGCGCCGTCCGGCGACATCGACTGCGCGAAGGCCAGCGTCAACGCTGCCGGGTCGAGCGCGCAGAAGAACGCGATGGAGGAGTGGACGAAGCTCTACTCGTCCAAGTGCGCGGGCGCCAACCTGAACTACAACCCGAGCGGCTCGGGTGCGGGCATCCAGGCGTTCACGAGCGGCCAGGTGGCGTTCGCCGGCTCCGACTCGTCCCTCAAGCCCGAGGAGGCCGCCGCCGCGCAGAAGCGCTGCCAGGGGAGCAACGCGCTGAACCTGCCGATGGTCGTCGGCCCGATCGCGGTCGTCTACAACGTGCAGGGCGTGGAGGGCCTCAAGGTCTCGCCCGAGACGCTCGCGGGCATCTTCTCCGGCAAGATCAAGACCTGGAACGATCCGGCGATCTCCAAGGAGAACGACGGCGCCAAGCTGCCGTCCGGGCCGATCAAGCCGATCTACCGCTCGGACGAGTCCGGCACCACCGAGAACTTCACGAACTACCTGCACACCACTGCGCCGAAGTCCTGGACGTGGGAGAAGGCCAAGAAGTGGCCGAACGCCACCGGCCAGGGCGCGCCGAAGTCCGACGGCGTCACCAGTCAGGTGAAGAGCACCGCGGGCTCGATCTCCTACGTGGAGATGTCTTACGCGGAGAACAACAAGCTGCAGACCGCGCAGGTCAAGAACGGCGCGGGCGAGTTCGCCGAGCTGTCGCCCGACAGCGCGTCCAAGGCCGTCGCCGGGGCGCAGGTCGTCGGCACCGGCAACGACGTCGCGCTGAAGATCGACTACGCGACCAAGGAGCCGGGCGCCTACCCGATCGTCCTGGTCACCTACGAGATCGCGTGCGAGAAGGGGCTGCCCTCCGAGCAGAGCGGGTTCGTCAAGTCCTTCCTCACCTACACCTCCAGCGCGGACGGCCAGAAGATCCTGACCGCCAAGGGCTACGCGCCGCTCCCGCAGAGCGTGCTGACCAAGGTCCAGGCGTCCGTCAAGGCCCTGTCCTGACAGCAGAAGACGGGAACCGCAGCCCCGCCGCCGAGATCATCGGCGGCGGGGCCGACGCGGGTTCCGGCGACATGATCGAAGGAGGACGTCCCGTGACGAGCGAGACCGGTGTCGGCGCGGCCGCCGGCGTCGACCGCCGTGCCGCCGCGAAGCGGATGAGCACCGGACGGGCCGGAGACAAGATCTTCGTCTCGGCGGCCCGCGGCTCCGGCATCACCGTGCTGCTGATCATGGCCGCGATCGCGGTCTTCCTCGTGTGGAAGGCCGTCCCGGCGCTGCAGGACAACAAGGCGAACTTCCTGACCGCCGAGGAATGGAACCCGAACGCGACGCCGCCGCGGTTCGGCATCGCCCAGCTCGCGTTCGGGACGGTCGTGTCGTCGCTGCTGGCGATGCTCATCGCGACGCCGGTAGCGGTCGGCATCGCGCTGTTCATCTCCTTCTACTCGCCGCGGCGCCTCGCCTCCGGGCTCGGGTACGTCGTGGACCTGCTCGCGGCGGTGCCGAGCATCGTCTACGGGCTCTGGGGCCTGGTCTTCCTGTCCCAGCACATGGAGGGGATCAGCACGTTCCTGAACTCGGTCCTCGGCTGGATCCCGCTGTTCGGGGGCGACTCTCCCGGCAAGAACTCGATCTTCACCGCCTCCGTGGTGCTCGCGATCATGATCCTTCCGATCATCTCGTCGATCTCCCGCGAGGTGTTCCTGCAGGTGCCGCGGCCCAACGTGGAGGCCGCGCTCGCGCTCGGCGCCACCCGCTGGGAGATGATCCGGATGGCGGTGCTGCCCTACGGCCGCTCCGGCATGATCGGCGGCGCCATGCTCGGGCTCGGCCGCGCCATGGGCGAGACGATCGCGGTCGCGATGGTCCTGACCTTCGTCCCCGGGATCAACATCCACCTGCTGGAGAACGGCGGCGCCACGTTCGCCTCCAACATCGCCAACAGCTTCGCCGAGGCGTCCACCACCGGGCGCGGCGCCCTCATCGCCTCCGGCCTGGTGCTGTTCGTGATCACTCTGCTCGTGAACATGGCCGCCCGCGCGGTCGTCGCGCGCCGGAAGGAGTTCGTGTGACCGCCGTCTCCACCCGCAAGCCCGACCCCGGTGCCCGGCTGGCGCCGGTGTCCGCCGGGCGCAAGATCAAGGACCGGGCCGTCCAGAGCCTGGTCTACCTCGCGTTCGCGCTGGCGCTCGTCCCGCTGCTGTCGGTGCTGTGGACCGTGGTCGTGAACGGCGCCGGGCGCCTCGACCCGACGTTCTTCCAGTTCTCGATGAACGCCGTCAGCGGCAGCGACGCCGGCGGCGGCGCCTACCACGCGATCATCGGCACGCTGGAGCAGGTGCTGATCACCAGTCTGATCGCCGTGCCGATCGCCGTGCTCACCGCCGTCTACCTGGTGGAGTACGCCGGCAACGGGCGGCTCGGCAAGGTGATCAGCTTCACCGTGGACGTGATGACCGGCATCCCGTCCATCGTCGCGGGGCTGTTCGTGCTGGCGCTGTGGCTGCTGACGTTCGGCTTCGACTTCTCCGGGCTCGCCGGGTCCCTCGCCCTGACGATCCTGATGATCCCGACGGTGGTGCGGGCGACCGAGGAGATGCTCAAGCTCGTCCCGAACGACCTGCGCGAGGCGTCCTACGCGCTCGGGGTGCCGCGCTGGCGGACGGTCTGCTTCGTCATCCTCCCGACCGCGATGACCGGCATCGTCACCGGCGTCATGCTCGCCGTCGCCCGCGTGATGGGCGAGACGGCGCCGCTGCTGCTCACGATCTTCTTCACCAAGGCGATCAACAACGACCCGTTCAACGGCGCGCAGGCGTCGCTGCCCACCTTCATCTGGGAGCAGGCCGCCGACCCCAACCAGAACTCGATCGACCGGGCCTGGACGGGGGCGCTCGTGCTGATCGGGATCATCATGCTGCTCAACCTGGTCGCCCGGCTCGTCGCGCGGCGCAAGTCGCCCGCGGGGCGCTGATCCCCCCTTGGTCCGACAGCCGCATTCGCAGAGCCCGCTGATTTTGCAGGGCCGCTGATCCAGAGAAAGGAACCCTGACCCCATGGCCAAGCGGATCGAGGTATCCGGGCTGCACGCCTACTACGGCGGCGTCCACGCCATCGAGGACATCTCGATGACGGTCGAGCCGCGCTCGGTGACGGCGTTCATCGGACCGTCGGGCTGCGGCAAGTCCACGTTCCTGCGCACCCTCAACCGGATGCACGAGGTCATCCCGGGCGCCCGTGTCGAGGGCAAGGTCATGCTGGACGAGGAGGACCTGTACGACTCGTCCGTCGACCCGGTCGCGGTGCGGCGCGTCGTCGGGATGGTGTTCCAGCGGCCCAACCCGTTCCCCACCATGTCGATCTACGACAACGTGGCGGCCGGGCTGAAGCTGAACGGCGTCCGCCGCAAGGGCCGGCTGGACGAGGTCGTGGAGGAGTCGCTGCGCGGGGCCAACCTGTGGAACGAGGTCAAGGACCGGCTCGCCAAGCCCGGCGCCGGCCTGTCGGGCGGGCAGCAGCAGCGGCTCTGCATCGCGCGGGCGATCGCCGTCCAGCCCCAGGTGCTGCTGATGGACGAGCCGTGCTCGGCGCTCGACCCGATCTCCACCCTCGCGATCGAGGACCTGATCGAGAAGCTGAAGACGCAGTACACGATCGTGATCGTCACGCACAACATGCAGCAGGCGGCGCGGGTCAGCGACCGCACCGCGTTCTTCAACATCGCGGGGACGGGCAAGCCCGGCAAGCTCATCGAGATCGACGACACCAGCAAGATCTTCGCCAACCCGGAGCAGAAGGCCACCGAGGACTACATCACCGGCCGCTTCGGCTGATCCTCGCCGCGGCCCGCCCCCGGAGCCGGTCTCCGGCTCCGGGCTGTTCGTCCGGGCGCGGCGGGGCGCTTCGCCGTTTCAAGGCGTCCAGGACGAGGCCGGGAATCTAGTCCGGCCGGGCGTGGGCGGGGCAGAGCGTCTTGATCCACGCCCGGCCGGTCTCGCTGCCCGGCTCGCCGCAGACCTCGCAGGTGCGGCGGGACTCGTCCCGGGCGGCCCGCAGGATCGCACTGACCCGAGTGCCGAGCTCGCGGGCGATGCCGAGCTCGCCGGTGACGGGGTCGACGTATGCGCCCAGGTTGACGTCCAGCATGCCGTACTTCTCCTTGACCTGGGCCACCTGGTAGTTCGGCAGCACGGCGACGAGTTCGGCGTGGGTTCGCAGCAGGATGCCGCGCCACCCGGGTCCGACAAAGTCGAGGTATTCGGGTATCTGTCTGTCGGCCAGGTTCGTCATGGAAACCGATCCTGCCCGAAGTGCACCGCCGGGCGCCGTCATCGCCTGCTCCCGCTGTCGGCGCGGCGCAGCACGGCCGTCCGCCAGAAGACGGGGATGAGGACGGCTCCGACGGCCACGTGGGTGAGGGCGAGCACCGCTTTGCTCCCGCCGGAGGCCTGCACGCTCATGATCGGCAGGAACGACACCGCGAGCAGGGTCAGGGCGGCGGCGGTCCAGAGCCGGGCCGCCAGCGGCGTCACCCGCTCCAGCGCGGCCAGCAGCGCCCAGCCGAGCAGTGACGGGGCCAGCGCGAAGACGCCGACGGCGGCCGCCCCCAGGTCCTGCGGCTCCTGTCCTTCCTGCTGGACGACCAGGTCGTGGCCCAGCAGCGGTTCCCCGACCGCCCAGATCGCCAGCGCGGCCGCGACCGCACCAGCCACGGCGAGTGCCCGCGCACGTCGTGGACTCCCGAGGCCGGCGCGCCCGCCCGTGCTCGCTCGCGTCATCGCCACGTCTCCTTCAGCTGCTCGATAGTTCAGGTCCTGAAGTTTTGCCGTTCGCCGGGGAGCGTAGCATTTACTTCAGAACCTGAACAGTTCATCGGCTAAAGAGACGGCTATGCTGGCCGCATGAGTCCTGATGCCGGCACCGGCACCGGAACGGGTGCCGACACGGATGCGGATGAGGTCGTGGCCGAGCTGAGCGGCCTGGTCTTCGAGGTCACCGGGCGGTTGCGCGCCCAGTTCAACGCCGCCGCGGCGGAACTCGGCCTTCCTCCGGCCCAGGCGCTCGTCCTGACCAACCTGTCCGGCCCCGCCCCGATGCGTCAGCTGGCCGACTGGCTGTCGTGCGAGCCGTCGAACGTCACCGGCATCGTCGACGGCCTGGAACGCCGCGGCCTGGTGACCCGCAGGTCCACCCCGGGCGACCGCCGCGTCAAGCTCGTGGTGCTCACGGAAGACGGCGAGGACAAGCGCCGGCAGTTGCGCTCCAGTACCAACGCGCTGGCCCGGACCGTCTTCGAACTCCCCGGCCCCGACCAGAAGCACCTCCGTGACCTGCTGGCACGCGTCTTGGCCGGTCCGCCGGCAGGCGCAGACGCGGAATCCGGCTGAGACGCGAACCCGCAGCGGCTAGGGCGCGGTGGGGGTGGTGTTCTGGATCATTCGTTGGAGCACTTTCAGGGTGGTGACGTAGTCGGCGTCGTCTATGCCCCGGTGAATGCGGGCGCGGATCTCGGGCGCGTGCCGCTTGAGAGCGGTGCGGGCCTCCTCGCCCGCTTCGGTGATCCACAGGCGTCCCTCGCCGTCGCGGGTCAGCCGGCCGTGCTCCAGGAGGATCTTCGCCTCCGCCTCAAGATCGTCCTCCGGCCTCAGGTAGGACGTCATGGCCCGCCGGAGTTCGGGGACGGTCATGCCGTGGCCGTCGGGGGAGAGGTCGTGCTTCGACAGATTGCGGAGCAGCCAGAACTGGGGTTGGGTGAAGCCCAGTTCGGCCTGCCTGGCTCTGGTGAACGCGATGAGGGCTTCGTAGGCCACTCCGGTCCAGTAGGCGGCAGGCTGGGCGGCCAGTTCGGCGTCGGAGGGCTGTTCGGTCGTCATGTGCGGTGTCCCCCATCGGATGTTCGCTGATACGGGGACCGTAGGACCTGAAGTTAAGTTGAGGTCAAGGCGCCGAGGGCCGCCCCGTCGTCGAGGACGAGCGTCATCGTCGCGAGCGTGTTACGGGAACCACTCCGGTTCCCCAAGCGTCGGACGGCCGGAAAACGTCCGACGAGAAGGAGCGCCGTGTTCGACCAAGTCTCCACCGACGTGCCGCCGCCCGACGAACTCTGGGCCCAGGGCGTGGTCAAAGCCATGATGGCCCCCTACCTCGACGACTGTTCCGGACAGGTCCAGGTGGACGGCGGCAGCCTGCGCACCGAGGACATCGGGAACGGCTACTGGGCCCTGCGCTGGGTGGAAGGCGGCCGGGCGCTGCTGTACGGCTACGACAACGAGGTCTCCGACACGCACATTCAGGACCTGCCCGTCGACCTGCTCGCCGGAGGCCCGGCGTGGCTGCCCTGGGAGTGGCTTCGGGACCTTCTGGTGAACGAGGACTACTCCGTGGCCTTCCTTCGCTGGTGGGACGGCTCCTGGGACGGTCCCCCGCTTCCCGAACACGTGGACGACGGGCTGTCCATCATCCTGGCCGACGGGGCCGAGCGCATGGACGAGCTCATCGACGGGGAAGGCTCCCCGTCGGCGCTGGCCTACCAGGACCTGATGCGCGCGGTGACCGCCGGGAACGTCGGGCGTCCCGCCGTCCAGGCGCTGCTGGCGGCACTGGGCGTGCCGGAGGCCGACCCGCGCGAGGCGCTCGATGTGGCCGCGCGGGCGGGTGTCACCCGGGAAGACGGGCTGCTGGAACTGCCCGCCGGCCACGGCGAACCGTCCGATCGCTGGGTCCCGGTGTTCTACCACGACCACCTGCCCACGGTGACGGCCATGGCGAAGCGCGAGGGCATCGAGATCGCCGAGCTTCCCGGCTCCGAGCCGCCCACCCTGAAGGCGCCGCCCCGCTTCTGCTTCAACAGCACGCACGAGCCCTCCGGGGCCTGATCACCCCCGTCGTCAGGGGCGGGTGCTGGTTCTGCGGATGAGGGACCACGCCGGTGTCCGGGGGGCAGGCCGACCCAGAGCGATCAGGGCGCAGGAAGCGCCTTGGTCGCGCAGGGACTGGGCGACCGTGGTCAGCCCCAGTCGTGCCGCCACCGCCGCGTCGTCCCAGCCGGTTATCGCCACGTCGTCGGGGACGGTGCGGCCGGCGGCGCGGGCCGCGCGGACGACTCCGGACGCCTGCTGGTCGCTCATCGCGGCGATCGCGTCGGGTGGCTCCGCGGAGGCCAGGAGAGTCGCCGCGACCCGCTCCGCCTCGGCGGCGTCGTTGCGCGCGCATACCGCGATGGTCACGTCCTGCCAGGGGATGCCGGCGGCCTCGGCCGCTTGCCGGTAGCCCTCCAGGCGTTCGCGCGTCACGGGGAAGGTGACGCCGGGGAGAGCCGCGCCGTTGGTGATCGCGGCTCTCCGGTCCCGGGAGAGCGGGAAGCTCACCAGGGCGGGGCGCTCGGCGCCTGCCCAGGCGACGGCGCCGATCGCGCGTGCGGCCGCGCGGTTGTCGATGCTCACCAGGCCCATGCCGCCGACGGCCGGGCCCCCGTGGACCGCCGCGGGGCGCCGCGTCGCCCGGACGGCCGCCAGGACGGGGTCGTCGTCGGACGTGGTCCACACGATGAAGCCGTCGACGGCGGCGTCGGCGATCCGGGCGACGTCGTCGGCGGCGCCCGTGATGGGGACGATGGTCATGCCGCAGCCGTGATCGGTGCAGACGTCGGCGACGCCCGCCAGGAAGGACACCGCCTCCGGGTCCTCGAAGGCGTAGCTCAGATGCTCGCCCATCACCACGCCGAGCGTGCGGGTGCTGCCTCGGCGCAGGGACCGGGCGCTCGGGTCGGGGCCGGCGTAGCCCAGTTCGTCCGCTGCGGCGAGGACCTTCGATCTGGCCTGGTCCGAGACGCGGTCCGGGCGGTTGTAGGTGTAGGAGGCGGTCATGACCGACACGCCTGCCCGCTCCGCCACCTGGGCCAGGGTCACGCGCTTCGCGCCTCCGGACGCTTCCATGCTTCATGGTAGCTGTGTATCGTTACACACATGGATGTCGGGGCGTCGTGGCGCGCGTTCGTGGGGTTCGCTGCTTTCGGGGCCTTCTGGGGGGTGTGGGGCGCCTCGGTGCCTCGGGTCCAGGAGCAGGCGGGGATCGGGGACGGCGCGCTCGGCTTCGCGCTGCTGTTCGTGGGAGCGGGCGCCCTCCCGGCGATGCTGCTGACGGGGCGGGCGCTGGACCGGTGGGGGCCCGGGGTCGCGGGCGCGGCCGTCGTGGCGTTGGGCGGGGCCGGAGTCGTCGTGGCGTTCACGGCTGTGAACCTCGCCGGCCTGTGCGCGGGGCTTGCCGTGGTCGGCGCTACCAGCGGGGCGGCCGACGTGGGCATCAACGCGGCTGCCGGGCGGGCCGAGAGAGCCGGCGGGAGGGCCGTCATCACCCGTGCCCATGGTGTCTTCTCGGGTTCGGTGGTTCTTGCGAGCCTTGCCAGCGGGATGGCGTCGTCGCTGCCGCTCGTGGTGCCGTTCATGGTGGCGGGTGGGGCCTGCCTGGCCGCTGGGGTGAGTCTGTGGGCGTCTCCTGGGGGCTTCGTCGTTCAGCGTGAGGCGGTCGCGCCATTGGGGCGGCACCGGGTCGTCCCGTTGCTGCTGATCGGGGTGTTGGGGGCGCTCGCCTTCGCCAGTGAGAACGCGCATCAGAGCTGGAGCGCGGTCTTCGTCGCCGACGAGTTGCATTCGGGCGGGCTCAGCGCTGTCGCGCCTGCCGTCTTCGCGGGGACGGTGGCGATCACGCGATTGTCGGTGGGCGGGGTGAGAGCGGTCCGCGGAGTCCTTCTCGCGGGGGCGGCGGGGGCCGCGGGCGGGGCCGTCGTCATCGCGGTCGCGCCCACGCTGGTGGTCGCCGGGATGGGGCTCGCGGTGGCCGCCACCGGAACCGCCGTTCTGTTCCCCACACTGCTCCGCCTGGTCGCGCAGAACGTTCGGGACGACCACCGGGGGCGCGCGACGTCGGTCTTCGCGACCGTGTCCTACCTGGGGTTCCTCGCCGGGCCGGTCTATGTCGGGCTCTGGGCGGACGCCGTGGGGCTGCGCGGCGCCATGGTCGCGGTCGCGGCGATCGCGGCCGTCCTGTTCGTTCTGACTCCGGTGCTGCTCCGACTCGGCGGCTTCGCCGGTGGGGAGCAGAGCGGTCAGGCTCGGGCGGGGGTCTTCTCCTCGGCGTCGCCCGGGCGGTGGTCGGGGACGAAGCGGTAGCCGACGTTGCGGACGGTGCCGATCAGGGACTCGTACTCGGCGCCGAGCTTGGCGCGGAGGCGGCGGACGTGGACGTCGACCGTGCGGGTGCCGCCGAAGTAGTCGTAGCCCCAGACCTCCTGGAGGAGCTGGGCCCGGGTGAAGACGCGGCCCGGGTGCTGGGCCAGGTACTTCAGCAGCTCGAACTCCTTGAACGTCAGGTCGAGGACGCGGCCGCGGAGGCGGGCGGTGTAGGTGGCCTCGTCGATCGTGAGGTCGCCGCTGCGGATCTCTCCCGGGACGTCGTCGGCCTCCGTGCCCGCCGCCGCCCGTCCGACGGCCAGGCGGAGGCGTGCCTCGACCTCGGCGGGGCCGGCGGTCTGGAGCAGCACGTCGTCAAGGCCCCATTCGGAGCTCAGTGCGGCGAGCCCGCCCTCGGTGACGATCGCGAGCAGCGGGCAGTCGAGTCCGGTGGTGCGCAGCAGGCGGCACAGGCCCTTGGCCTGGACCAGGTCGCGGCGGGCGTCCACCAGGACGATGTCGGCCGGTGGAGCGTCGATGAGCGCGGAACCCTCGGCGGGCGCGACGCGCACGGAGTGCAGCAGAAGTCCCAGCGCCGGCAGGACCTCGTCCGAGGGCTCCAACGCGTTGGTCAGCAAGAGCAAGCTGCTCAAGTGCCGCCTCCCGTCTCTGAAAAGACGTAGGACCCGGGCGGCCCATCCCCAAGACCGGCGCACGGCCGGCGGCTCGAAGACGAGGTGGCCATGCAGGGCCTTTCGGATGAACTCCATGGCCTCGTCGCCCGGATCCCTCACCCCTGAGCATAACCGAGGTGCCGTCATCGGCCATGGCCCGACCTGGCCGGACCGTGTCCGCGAGATGAGAGCCTGTAACCATGGCCAAGGGAACGATGCGGTACTGGGCGGCCGCCAAGGCCGCGGCGGGGACGCATGAGGAGCCGTACGACGCGGCGACGCTGGCGGACGCGGTCGCCGCAGCCAGGGACGGGCGCGGCGACGAGTTCGCCCGGGTCGTCGGGCGGAGTTCGTTCCTGGTCGACGGGGACCCGGTCGGGACGCGGCCGCACGCGTCGGTGGCGCTGCCGGAGGGCGGGGTCGTGGAGGTGCTGCCGCCCTTCGCAGGTGGTTGATCTCACAACGGAGTGATTTTCCGGGCTTCGGGGTCATTCTCCGGAGCGACCCTTTCTGGGCGGTTTGTTCACTATCGTGTGGCGAACGCATGCCGCAGGCCTAAGGAGACACATGCGGAAAGTACTGCTGGTCCTGCTGATCCTCGTGGCCGCGGGTCTGGTCGCCGCGGACCGGCTGGGGGTCAGGGTCGCCGAGGACAAGATCGGCGAGCAGGTGGCCGCGCAGTACAACCTGCAGGAGCGGCCGGACGTCACGATCCACGGCATCCCGTTCCTGACGCAGGCGGTCGGCGGCGAGTACAAGCACATCGAGGTGGCCATCGGCGACTGGACGCAGCAGGGCGTGACCGTCACCGGCGTCAAGGTCGACATGCGGGGCGTCGACGCGCCGCTGTCGGAGGTCACCAAGGGCAGCGCCGCCGACGTGACCGCGCGCACCGCGACCGCCTCGGCCGTCGTCCCCTACGACGTGATCCAGAAGCAGGCGCCCAAGGAGGTCAAGCGGATCGGGCCGAAGGGCGACGACCTGTCGGTCGACCTGACCGGCAACGTCCTCGGTCTCCCGGTGAACGGCACCGCGGTCGTGGAGGTCGAGCCGACCGCCAAGGGCATCGCGATCTCGCCCGTGTCGGTGGGGTCGAACGGCGCCGCGCAGATCCCGCTGGCGCTGGTGAAGCGGCAGCTCACGTGGGTGGTGCCGGTCTCCGACCTGCCCGTCGGATCGCGGATCAGCAAGATCGAGCCCACGGCGGACGGGCTGCGCGTGGCGGCGACCGCCCAGAACGTCCGGTTGAACGATCTCCAGGCGCCCGCGCAGAAGTAATCCCGGAGACCGTGAACCGGTCCGGGGGAGCGTACGTGACAGTGGTGTGGGACCGACCGCCGACGAGGGGCTGCTTCGCGCCCTGTACAGCGAGCACGGGGGCGCCCTCCTCGGCTACGTCCTGCGGCTGACCGGCGGAGACCGAACCCAGGCAGAGGACGTCGTGCAGGAGACGCTGCTGCGCGCTTGGAAGCACCCGGAGGCGCTGGCGGGGCGGCCCGTCCGGCCGTGGCTGTTCACGGTCGCGCGGAACCTCGTCGTGGACGCGCACCGCGCGAGGCGGGCCCGGCCCCCGGAGACGGGCATCGACGAGCACGTCCTGATGACCGCCGGCGGCTCCGACGACATCGACCGGGCGCTGGAGTCCTGGACGGTCGCCGAGGCGCTGGCCGGGCTCAGCCCGCCGCACCGGGCCGTCCTGGTCGAGACCTTCTACCGGGGCCGGTCGGTGGCGGAGGCGTCGAAGGCGCTGGGCATCCCGCCCGGCACGGTGAAGTCCCGCACCTACTACGCGCTGCGGGCGCTCAAACTCGCGCTGGAGGAGCGGGGGCTGGCGCCATGACCGACTGCACGGAGGCGCGCACCGCGCTCGGGTCCTACGTGCTCGGCGCGCTCGATCCCGGCGAGCGGAGCCGGCTGGAGGCCCACCTGGAGGAATGCCCCGCGTGCCGCGACGAGCTCGCCGGGGTGGCCGGCCTTCCCGCGATGCTCGGACGGGTCGACGAGGCGCAGCTCGAACGGGTCGCCGGGCCGCCGCCCGAGCTGCTGGACGGGCTGCTGGCCAGGGCGGCCGAACGGCGGAGGGGACCGTTCGGACCGCTGGGGCGCCTGGCCGGCGGGCGGGCCGCGGGGTGGGCCCCGACGGCCGCCGCAGCGTGCCTGCTGCTGATCGCCGGGGGCCTGTTCGGCGGCCTGCTGTTCCCCTCGCGGACCGGCGGCACGGACGGCCCGGACGCCAAGCCGCCGCCGTCCGCGTCGTCCTCCGCGCCGGTGGTGGCGGGCGAGCGGATCACCGCGGAGGACCCCAGGAGCTCCGTCAAGGGCTACGTGGTGCTCCACCGCAAGGCGTGGGGGACCGAGGTGGAGCTGCACCTGGCCGGGGTCCCGAAGGGGTCGCACTGCCGGTTGCTGGTGATCGCGCGGGACGGCCGCCGGGACGCGCTCGGCAGCTGGTACGTCCCGTACGACGAGGGCTACGGTGAGTACCGCGGGTCCACGATGTTCCCGCGCGGCCAGCTGTTCTCGTTCGAGATCGTCGGCCTGGACGGGCGGCCCCTCCTCACGATCCCCACCTGACCGGGGCCGCCGGGCGGCAGAGGGCGGCGGACAGAGGGCGGCGGACAGGGGGCGGCAGGGAGAGAAGGCGGGCCGCGGGAAGAATGCGCAGGCCCCGGAGGTTGTTGCTGTCGATGATCGGAGCATTGACCGCAGCCGGCGTCCTCCTCGCGGCCACGGTGTTCGGCCTGGTGAGGCGGCGCCGCGACGGGGTGCTGCGCGCCCGGCGGGAGAAGGGCGAGCAGGTGGGCGAGACCGTCGGCCCGGACGACATGGGCGCCGAACTCGGCGACAAGGCCACGCTGTTGCAGTTCTCCAGCGCGTTCTGCGCGCCGTGCCGGGCCACCCGCCGCGTCCTCGGCGAGGTGAGCCAGATGGTGGAGGGCGTGGTCCACGTCGAACTCGACGCGGAGGCGCATCTCGACCTCGTCCGGCGGCTGAACGTCGTGCGGACGCCGACCGTCCTCGTCCTGGACGCCGCCGGCCGCGTGGTCCGGCGCGCCGCCGGCGCGCCCCGCAAACCCGATGTCATCGCCGCTCTGGGGGAGGCCATCAGATGAGCCGCAGCCTCATGACCTGCGCTAAGACGATTGTCACTGTCTCGCAAGGCGAGACGGATGTGACAGCCCGTGGATTGTCGGCTTAACATCGTGTCCGTGCGTTACTGGACAGAGCAGATGCTCACGAAGCGCCGCGCGGTGGATTTCTGCCGCCTGGCCGCCTCGCTCTGTCGCATGGCCTGAGGCATCGAGCCCGTCCGCCCCCGAGCATTTCTCCTTCTAGCTCGTACGCACGCTTCCACTCCGCCAGGAGCACCCCGATGCAGGTCGATCCGCGTGGGCCGCGCTTCGGCGCCTCCGTCACCACGGCCGTCCTCGTCGTGGTGCTGGTGACCGGAAGCTGGGCACTGCTCGCCGCTCAGGCCGTCGTGTTCGCCATCGCGGCCTTCCTCGGCCTCCGGTACGCCCCGTACGGACTCGTGTTCAAAGTGCTCATCCGCCCCCGTCTCGCTCCGCCCAGGGAACTGGAGGACGAGGCCCCGCCCCGCTTCGCGCAGGGTGTCGGGTTCGGCTTCGCCCTCCTGGGCACGGTCGGATACGCGACGGGGACCACCTGGCTCGGCATCGGTGCCACCGCCCTCGCACTGGCGGCGGCGTTCCTGAACGCGGCGTTCGGGTTCTGCCTCGGCTGCGAGATGTATCCGCTCTTCCGCCGCATCACCGCGAAAGTCCGCTCCGAAGGGAAGGTTCCCGCATGAGCCGCTCAGACGTCCTGGTGGACACCGACTGGGTCGAGGCCCACCTTGACGACCCCGGGCTCGTGCTCGTCGAGGTCGACGAGGACGTGTCCGCCTACGACAAGGGCCACATCCGTGGCGCCGTGAAGATCGACTGGAAGACCGAGCTGCAGGACCCGGTCCGCCGCGACTTCGTCGACAGGACCGGCTTCGAGCAGCTGCTGTCGAGCAAGGGCATCGCGAACGACGACCTCGTCATCCTGTACGGCGGCAACAACAACTGGTTCGCCGCGTACGCGTACTGGTACTTCAAGCTGTACGGCCACGACAAGGTGAAGCTCCTCGACGGCGGCCGCAAGAAGTGGGAGCTGGACTCCCGCGAGCTGGTCACCGACGTCCCGAGCCGTCCCGCGACCGACTACAAGGCCAAGGACCAGGACCTGGCGATCCGCGCCTTCCGCGACGAGGTCGTGGACGCGATCGGCAAGCAGAACCTGATCGACGTCCGTTCGCCGGACGAGTTCAGCGGCAAGCTGCTCGCCCCGGCGCACCTGCCGCAGGAGCAGTCGCAGCGCGCCGGCCACGTGCCGACCGCGGCCAACATCCCGTGGTCGAAGGCGGCCAACGACGACGGCACGTTCAAGTCCGACGAGGAGCTCCGCGCCCTCTACACCGAGGCCGGGGTCGACCTGGGCAAGGACACCATCGCCTACTGCCGCATCGGCGAGCGCTCCTCGCACACGTGGTTCGCGCTCCGCGAGCTGCTGGGCCTGGAGAACGTGAAGAACTACGACGGTTCGTGGACCGAGTACGGCTCGCTCGTCGGCGTGCCGATCGAGCTCGGCGCAGGCAAGTAAGTCCCGCAGCACCACACTTGGAGGAACCATGACCCAGGGCTGCGCAGCGCCCGAGCAGACGGCGCATCTTCCGGCGACCGTCGACCTGACCCACGAGGCCGTCATCCAGGGGACCGTCACGCGTGACGGCGCCCCGGTGTCGAGCGCCTACGCCCGCCTGCTCGACTCGTCCGGCGAGTTCACCGCCGAGGTGGTGACGGGCGAGGAGGGCGTGTTCCGCTTCTTCGCCGCCGACGGCGACTGGACGGTCCGTGTCCTGGCGGCCGGCGGTGTGAGCGTCGACGCCGGCGTCACCGCGAAGATCGGCGAGGTCGCCGGTCTCGAAGTCACGATCTGACCCGCGCCAAGGTCCTTGAACCCCGCCGTCCCCGATCGGGGACGGCGGGGTTCGTCCGTTAACGGCATCTCCACCAGCTGTTCCCGTGCTCTTCGCCCCACCCGGTCTGCCCCGACCCGCCGGTGGTGGACGGTCTTCTCTTGCAGGTCACAAACCAGATCAGAGGGTGCGGCCCACGGCCGCTTCCTCTCACGAGGTCAGGAGAACCCTGATGAGAAAGATCAAGATCAAGATCGCCGCGGGGAGCGAGAGGGAGACCGATCGACTCTGCTGGGCGGTCATGGAGAACGTCCACGCGGCCATCGCTCCTCACGAGAGGGTGACGAGCACGGCGCACCGGGGGCGGGCCGGCGGCAGGAAGGCCACGCTGACCTTCGAGGTCGAGAGCGGCTGAAGCCGCTGCAGGCGGTACCCCACTGTTGGTCCTTGCTCTCTGCCGAGTGCGAGGACCAACTTCTCTTTCGGGCCACGGTGCGCGGCCCCCGCCGGGGCAGGGCGGCCGGCGGGGTCGCCCGCCGCCCGGCCCGCGATCAGTTGCTCCAGAGCAGCGTGTTGGTGACCTCGACGCCGAGTTCCCCGGCGGTGGCGAAGACGCTGCCGGTGCGGTCGCCCGTCGGGCCGCCGCTGGACCAGTACGACTGGGCGTAGATGACCGTGGACCCCTGCGCCCAGGTCCGCGTCCAGTACGCGGGGTCGGCCTTCGGCTGCGGAAGCCCGCTGGCGTCCGACGGGGTCAGCAGCTTCGGCCAGCCCTCCTGGTTCGTGTAGCCCTTGACGAGGGACGCGTCCGTCGAGGTGGCGAACTTCAGGATCGAGACCGAGGTGATGATCTGCTTGGACGGGCTGGCGTAGACGGCCGAGTACATGCTCCCGACGCACGGGTGCCGGCTCAGCGCGGGCAGCAGCACGGAGTTCGCGCGGGTGGTGCACGACTCGGTGCGCGTCCCCGCCTGCGTGAACACGTTGCCCTTCGCCGTCGTGATCGTCCGCTTCAGCACGCCGGCCGGGTCGACCGCACCGCCGATGGAACTGGTGGGCGAGGGATCGGTCGTCGGCTGCGACGTGGACCCGTAGGACGGGATCCGCGTCGTGGACGGCAGCGACACCGGCCGGACCGGGTCGTCGTCATCGCCGCCGAAGACGAGGACGGCGCACGTGCCCGCGACGGCCACGAAGAGGACCGCGCCGACGACGAGCAGCCACACGAGCGTGCTGCCGCCGCCGCGCCGCGGGGGCGGATACGGGGGCGGGAAACCGGGGCCGCCGGGCATCGGGGGCGGGCCGGCGTGTGCGGCAGGCGGCGGGAAGCCCGGCCGACCGGGCTGCTGGCCGGGCCAAGGTGGGGGGTTCATGGTCGCTCCGGGCGGTTCACGTGCGGGGTGCCGACTGAGGTCGGGCCAGACTACGTGAGGTGAATGGTGATTTCATGGCAGATTTCCCATATACAGATGGCCGTGCCGATGCAACCGTTCCGCGGCAAGGCTTCGGGGGTGTGAGAGATAGATCACGCACCCGAGCCCGTTGCGGCGGGCGACAAATCCCGGACTAGGCCCAGTCGCGGGTGAGGTCCAGGTCCCAGGGGACGAGGTTCCACGGGCTGCGGGGCTCGGTGGCGAGTTCCTCGATGAGCTGCTCGTACTCGGCCTGCGCCTTGCCGCCACCGCCCGACCAGAGCAGGCGGCCCTGCAGGTAGCAGGTCGCCATGTCCCGCCAGGACGCGTACCGCCGCTGGATGTCCAGGGCGAGCGGGAGCATGCGGTCCCAGCAGTACTCCTCGGTCAGCCAGCCGACGATGTGGCCCCACCGGTAGAGCATGAGCGCGCGCCCGTAGTCCCAGATCAGGAACCGTCCCACGTTGGCGCGCAGCGCCGGGTCGGCGAGGGCCTCCAGCCGGTGCAGCTCCTCCGTCGCGTGGTTGCGGTCGTTGAAGAGCTGGTGGAGGAACAGCGCCAGCTCGGCGCCCTCCTCGCTCGCGTCCGCGCCCGGCTCGTCGCGCAGCAGCGGCGGGACGAGCCGCGCGTACGAGCCGCCCTCGTCCCCGTACCGGACGCGGACCAGCTCGATCAGCCGCTCGACGAACGGGGGCTCCAGCCGGTCGCCGGCGATGAGGCCGTCGACCTCGCGCAGCAGCGACTCGTACTCCCGCCGCGCGGCGAGGGGCCGGCCGGCGAGGTGCGCGTCCTGCGTGAAGTCGGCGCGGTGCCCGTCCTGGACGAGCCAGTTGACGGCGCCGAGCAGCTGCTCCAGGTCGTAGGCGCCCCAGGGGTCCTGGAGCAGGTCCTGTGCGGCGCGGCGGTCGGCGGCCGCGGCGGACGCGCCGGGCGCGGCGCCGAGCCGGTCCATCCGGAACCCGTTGACGGCGCCGTAGGGGGCGCCGGCGGCGATGATCCAGCGCTGCACCGGGGTGAGGTCGCTGCCGTGGGTGAGGACGCCGTTCAGGTCGGGGGTGGAGATCAGCTCCCAGAGACGCCGCTGGAACTCCTCGGCCTGCCGCTCCTCGCTGCCGAAGAACCCGGCGAGCTGCTTGCGCAGCGACGGGTGCCGGACGTAGAGCCGCCGGAAGAACCGGCCGTTCTTCCACACCAGGTGCTCGGGGCGCAGATCGCCGAAGGGGATCCGCGTCCGCCGGTGGACCATCGCCTGCTCGGCGAACCGCAGTTCCAGGTCCGACCAGAGACCGGCGAGCGGGGTGAAGCGCAGCAGCAGGACGAACCCGGCCACCAGGGCCAGCAGGACGGCGCCGGGGGCCAGCGCCCACCGCGCCTGGTCCTGCAGCCCGGTCAGGGACAGGACGGCGCCGGTCAGCAGCAGTGACACGCCGCCCGCCCCGAAGCCGAGGAACCAGCCGGTCGTGAGGATGAGGGACCCCTCGATGCGGAGCACCGACTCCTCGTCGTCGAACTCGAACGACCCCTCGGCGAGCGTCCCCTCGACGGCCCGCTCAAGTGCGTCGAGCTGACCGGCCTCTTCCATGGGCAGGACCGTACAGCATGCCTTACGGGTAGATCATCTACTCCGTGCCCCGTATGCGGCGGCCAGGGGGCGGAGAACCGCTTTGGGCTGCGGCGTTCCGTTCTCTGGCATCTGACGTCGCGGTGGACGACGTGTCAAGCGACGCCCCGCGCCCGCGGACCGGGCGGCCGCGGGTGCCGCCGTCCTCTTTCTCGGGACGCCCCATGGCGCATGTCCAATCTGTGCTGAAATGTTCCGGATGCAGCGAGCCGTCGCGCCACCGCCCGTGTACTACGCGGACAGCGCCCCGCCGCCACCGGAGCCGCCGGTGCGGGGGCGCCTGTGGCGCATGCTCGGCTGGGTGTCGATCGGGCTGTCGGTCGTGCTGGTGGCGGGCAGCCTCACCACCTACGGGTTCTGGCGGCGGCTCGACGGCCAGATCGACCGCGAGAACGTCGACGGCAAGCTCGGCGAGCACCGGCCGCCCAAGCTGAACAACTCGCTGAACATCCTGATGATGGGCTCCGACAGCCGCGCCGGGGAGAACGCCCGCTACGGGACCGAGGCCGGGCAGCGCTCCGACACCACGATCCTGCTGCACATCTCGCCCGGCGGGCAGAGCGCCATCGGCGTCAGCTTCCCGCGCGACTCGATGGTGCAGATGCCGCCGTGCAAGCGCAGGAACGGCACGACCGTCCCGGCCCAGTTCGGGATGATCAACGCGGCGTTCTCCAACGGCGGTCCGGCCTGCACCTGGCGGACGATCGAGTCGCTCACCAAGATCCACATCGACCACTACGTCGAGGTCGACTTCGCCGGGTTCAAGCGGGTCGTGGACGCGCTCGGCGGCGTGGAGATCTGCGTTCCGAGGCGGATCGACGACCCCAAGGCCGAGTTGCACCTCAGGGCCGGCCGGCAGACCGTCCGCGGCGACCAGGCCCTCGGCTACGTCCGCACCCGCTACGTCCTCGGCGACGGCTCCGACCTCGACCGGATCAAGCGGCAGCAGGCGTTCATGGCCTCGGTCGTCAAGAAGGCCACCGACAAGGGCATGCTCACCGACCCCGGCCGCACCTACGCCTTCCTGTCCGCCGCCACCAAGTCCATCAAGGCGGACAACGGGCTCACGCTGTCGGTGATGCAGAAGCTCGCCGGATCCCTGGGCGGGATGAGCGCCGGGAAGGTTCGCTTCGTCACCGTTCCCGTGCAGGCGTTCCCGCAGGACAAGAACCGCGTCCAGTTCGCCCAGGCCGCCGCCGAGCCGCTGTTCCGGGCCATCCGGGAGGACAACAAGCTCCCGCAGCCGGAGCCCGTGGCCGCGCAGAACCAGGTCCAGCCCGTGCCGCCCGCGCAGGTCAGGCTCGGCGTCTACAACGCTTCCGGCACCGGCGGCCTCGCGCAGCGGACCGCCGACCAACTCGCCGAGCGCGGCTTCCAGGTCGTCAAGGTCGGCACCGCCAGGAAGACCATCGCCCACACCCAGATCCTCTACGGCGCGGGCGCGGAGCGGCAGGCCGCCCGCGTGGCGATCGCGGTGCCCGGTCACCAGTCGCGCCCGTGGGCGTCCGCCAGACCCGGCTACGTCTACCTCGTCGTCGGCAGGGACGGCGCCACCCTGCGGGGGCTGGGCCCGATGGTTCCGAAGGTGGCGGGGGAGATCCGCGCCGACCGCGATATCTGTGCGCAGACCTGATTCCGCGCCGAACCTGATATAGCCCTCTATCACCGGTATCTTGGCCCGCGCCAACCATCAACCGTTTCAAAGCGTCCCATCTAGGACGGCGCCCCCTATCCCCCGACCAGGCCCGCCGACCCGCCCCCGCATGGGTGCCCCACGGCCGCCACGCTCCCCCGGAACGGACGCATGCAGCCCGAACCCTTCACCCTGCTGATGACCGTCTACGGCGGTGATCGGGAGGAGCATGTCCGGGACGCCTTCCGCAGCGCCGTCCACCTGCAGACCCTCCGCCCCGACCAGGTCGTCCTGGTCCAGGACGGGCCGGTCCCGCCCGCTCTCACGTCCGTCCTGCGCGAACTCGTGAGGATCAGCCCGGTCGAGGTCACGTTCGTCCACCTGGAGCACAACCGCGGCCTCGGCCCCGCCCTCGACGCCGGCCTGCACGCCGCCCGCCACGACATCGTCGCCCGCATGGACGCCGACGACTACTCGATGCCCCACCGCTTCCAGACGCAGGTCCCGCTGGTCCGCGCGGGCGCCGACCTCGTGGGCGCGGGCCTGCTGGAGTTCGGTGCCGACATCACCGACATCGTCGGCCGCCGCACCCCGCCGAGCGACCCCGCCGACATCGCGCGCTACTCCCGCCTGCACGACCCGTTCAACCACCCCACGGTCGTCTACCGGCGCAGCGCCGTCGTCGCCGCGGGCGGCTACGGCGACCTCCCCCTGATGGAGGACTACTGGCTGTTCGTCCGCATGATCGCGGGCGGCGCGCGGATGGTGAACGTCGCCGATCCCCTCGTCTACTACCGTGTCGGCGACGGCGCCTACGAGCGCCGCGGCGGCCGCGAGCTGCTGCGCTCCGAACTGCGGCTGCAGCGCGAGATGCGCCGCGAGGGCTTCATCTCCCAGCCCCAGTACTGGCGCAACGTCATGGTCCGCGGCGGCTACCGCCTCGTCCCCACGCTGATCCGCAAACCCTTCTACCGCGCGGTCGTCGCCCCCTACGGTGCCCGGCGCAACCGCCTGCGCGACCGCGGCAGGGCCCGCACGACCCCTCGCCCGGCCGTCCCCTACATCCCCCGCCATGCGCGCCCGGCGGGCGACGGGCCCCAGCGGCTCCCCGGGCTGGACGCCGCCCCGCCGCAACCGGAGAAGTAGCGGGGGGCGGCGCGCGGGTTCACCGCACGGGCCGGGTCACGACACCAGGCCGGGTCACGGCACGGGCCGGCTCCACAGGACGGGCTGGCCGCCGCCCGAGTCGGCGCTGCGGCCCACCCCGAGCAGGGTCTTCCCGAAGGCCGCGAGGCCGGTGATCTCCTGGTCGCCGACGCCGCCGAGGCCGGTGCCGCCGGGCGTGGAGGCCTGCCAGGACGAGCCGTCCGCGGACGTCCACGACACGACGTCGGTCGCGCCCGCGCGTCCGGTGGTGCCGGTCGCGGCGAAGCCCTTCGGGGTCGCGGCCAGCGCGGTGACGCCGACGGTCGTGTCGCCGCTCGGCGACGGCAGGGGGCGCCACGTCCTCCCGGCGTCCGTGGACACGTAGCCGAGCCAGTCGAGGCCCTTCGGGGTGGCCGCGACGCCGGTGGCCACGAGCGTGCCGCCCTTGGCGGCGACGTGCGTGAGGTGGCCTTCGGTCACTCCGGCCCCGGGAAGCCGGAGTTCCTGAAGCGTCCAGCGCCTGCCGTCCGGCGACAGCCACACCGACGGGTGGTTGCCCTTGCCGTCCCGGCTGCCGCCGACGGCGGCGTATCCGAACGACCCGGACGTGACGTCCAGCATCCAGCGGCTCGCGGTCTTGGTGCCCGCCATCATCTTCGGGTCCGCGCCGGCGCCCCGCGCCCAGTTCTTCAGGTCGGACGAGTACCAGGTCGCCACCGAGTAGCCCTGCGTGCCGACGACGACGTAACCGGACGAGCCGGCCGCCGCGGCGTAGGTGACGGGCGCGCCCTGCTTGTCCGCCGCGAACGCGGGCGCGGTGTCGGCGGCCTGCCACGTCGCGCCGTCCTTGGAGGTGACGACGAGCGGGCGGCGCGGCGTGGACTGGTCGTAGCCGACCGCCAGCCAGCCTGCGCCGCCGGCGGCGACGTCGTCCAGCCGCTGCGGGCCGGGCCGGGTGAACGCGGCGCCGAGCCCTTGCGCGGCCTTCCAGGACGCGCCGTCCTGCGACGACCAGACGGCGGCGTCACCGCTCGCGCTGCCCACCGCGACCGCGAGGCCGTTGGTGGCGGCCACGGAGCGCACCGCGTGGTCGGGCCGGACGGCGCCGGGGATCTTCGCCAGGTCGACGGGGACCGCGGTGCCGTCCGCGTCCCACACGCCGAGCATCGGGTCCAGGTCGCCGCCGCCGGGCTCGCGGCCGACGAGCACCGTCTGGCCGCCGGCCGCCGCAGCGCCCAGCACCTCCCGGCCCGCCTTCGACTCGGCGGAGCCCGCCGCCTTCCAGGCGGCGCCGTCCGCGCTGCGTGCGAGCAGCACGTCCGTACCCCGGACGACGACGGCCGTGAAGCCCCGACCGTCGGAGACGATCCCGCTCGTGCGCTGGTAGCCGGCCGGCTCCAGCTTCCCGGTCTTAATCCATGACCTGCCGTCCTTGGACGTGAAGGCCTGACCGAAGAGCTTTCCGGACGCCGACATCTCGCGCATCGCCAGGAATCCCGACCCGCCGCCACCGCCGACCATCAGGCCGCGGCTGCCCTTCGGCGCCGGCACCTCCGACGACGACCACGTCCGGCCGGCGTCGTCGGAGCGCCAGAGCTTCCGGTAGGGACCCGGCTTCTTGGAGTCGGGCGTGATGAGCCCCTCCAGCAGGATCACATCGCCGTTCGCCGCGGCCTCCACCAGGGAGAACCCGCCGTTCTCGACCTGCAGGCCGATCTGGTCGCCGACCCGCGCCTCCCACCGGCGCCCGTCGCTCGACAGCCACACCGCCGGACGCGCGTCGCTGAAGTCGCCCTTCGGGGAGTTCTCGCCGACGGCGAGGAACCCGCCGCCGGTGCCGACGATCCGGGTCACCCGGTCGTGGGGGCCGAAGACGTCGCCGACGGCGTCGGGCTGGCGGCGCCACTCCTTGCCGTCCTTGCTGGTCCACACGGCGCCGCCGCCGTCGGCCCGGCTGCCGACCGCGACCCAGCCGCGGCGCGACGCGCCGACCGCCTCGGGGACCCCGCCGGGCGGCGCCAGGCCGCCGTCGGTGTCCTGCTGGTCGACCGACTCGAAGGTGCGTCCGCCGTCGGCGGAGACCAGGAACAGGCCGCGGGAGTTCTGCGGGTCGGTCTCGCCGCCGACCGCGACCACCGTCGAGCCGCGCGCCGCGACGCCGGTGACCTGCTGGTCGCGGCCGTCGGTGCGGGCCGCGGCGTCCACCGGGAACAGCGCGCCGGCGAGTTTGGCGCCCGCGCCGCCGCCGTCGTCGTCGCCGCCGATCAGGCCGGGCACCACGAGCACGCCCGCGGCGACCAGCGCCACGGCTGCGAGCCCGCCCACGCCGATGAGCAGCGGCTTCTTGATGCTCCTGCGGGGGCCCCTCGGGCCGCGCGGCCCTCCGGTCCGCCACGGCTCCTCGATCGCCGGCGGGGGCGCCAACGGGTGGACGGCCTCCGGCCCGGGGGGCGGCGTTCCGGGGATCTGCTGCGCCCACGGGAACGGCTCCGCCGCCGGAGGGGCTTGCGGGGCCGGGGGAGCCTGCGTGCCAGGGATCTCCTGCGCGTAGGGGAACGGCTCATGGGACGGGCGCGCGGGAGTGCCGGGGATCTCCTGCGCCCACGGGAACGGCTCGTGGGCCGGGGGACTCTGCGAGGGCGCGGCCTGCGGATGCGCGGCCTGGGGATGCGCCGCCTGCGGATGCGCGGGCTGCGGGGGTACGGGCGGCAGTTGCTCGATGCGGGTGACGTCCGCCATGTCCTGCCCGTAGGAGGGAGGCGGCTGGGTGGGGAACTCGGTCCTCGTCACGTCCGCCGCGTCCTGCCCGTAGGAGGGAGGCGGCTGGGTGGGGATCTCCGTTCGGGTCACGTCCGCCATGTCCTCCTCGTAGGAGGCGGGCGGCGGGAGGGGGATCTCCGTTCTCGTCACGTCCGCCATGTCCTGCCCGTAGGGGGAGGGCTGCGGGGCGGAAGCGCGGGTGGACGTGGCCGGAGCGTCCGCGACGGGAGCGGGCAGGACGGGCGAGGCCGCCTCCTCGCTCGCGCCACCGCCCTCGCCGGCGGTCTCCGCGGGCCGGTCGGCCGCCGGCTTCTGCCTCTTCGGCAGGATCATCGTCTGGTTGATGTTGGGGTCCATGACGGTGCGGTCCGCCATGTCCGCGTCCGGATCGTCCTCGGGGGAGTCCTCGGGGAAGTCCTCGGGCGCGTCGCCGTCGTCGGGATCGTCGTCGGGATCGTCTTCGAGGTCGTCTTCCGGGTCGTCCACGGGGAGCAGCGGGCCGGACGAGGCGTCCTGGTCGTCCAGCCAGCCCGATGGGGGAGGCGTCTGCGCCGGCTGCCCGGGTTCGGGACGCTCACCCTCGTGGTCGTCATCCGGCATTCCGGTTGGAGTCACGCCCTCTCCCAGCTTCCGGTCACTCTGCACGTCTCACCCTGCACATCGCCCTGGCGCGTCCGCAGTCGTCAGCGATGATAGCGGCGCATAAAGGACGGAACTCCGTCAACGGCTCCGGCCTGCGGGGGTACAGCCGGAGCCCGTGCAGTGGGTCAGCGCGTACAGGAGGTCGGACAGGTGGCGGCGCCGCTGCTCCGGCAGCCCGGCGGCGATGTTGTTCAGCTCGTGCGGATCGCGGACCCGGTCGTAGTACTCGCTCTCCCCGCCGGAGTACTCCACGTACAGCATGTCGTCGGTGCGGATCGCGTTGTAGGTGGTCGGCGAGCCGGGCGCGGAGTCCTGCCGGTCGGGGTCCAGCGGGGACGGCGGCGGCTTGACGTGCTCGACCAGCGCCGACTCGCGCCAGCCGGCCGGTGCGGCGCCGCGCAGGAACGGGGCGAGCGACCGGCCGTCGGTCGTCGCCGGCGGGCGCACGCCGGCCAGTTCCTGGAACGTCGGGGCGAGGTCGGTGTTCTGCGCGATCTCGCCGACCCGGCGCCCGGCGGGGACCCCCGGTCCGACGACGACGTAGGGCACCCGGATGTCGGTGTCGAAGGCGGTCATCTTCCCGCCGGCCAGCCTGTGCTCGCCCAGGTGGAAGCCGTTGTCGGAGCCGAACACCAGGTAGGTGTCGCGGTCGAGGCCGCGCTCCTTCAGCGCCGTCCGGATACGGCCGATCATCTCGTCGACCGACTGCACCATCCGCACCCGGTCGCGGAAGCCGTCGTCGATGCGGCGGACCCCCGGCCTGCGCAGCTTCGGGTGCGACCGCAGCCAGGACGGCTTGTCGCGGATGTCGGCCTCGTTGAACGACGGCGGCTGGGGCGCCGTCAGGCCGCCGAACAGCGCGGCGTGGCGCGGCGCCGGCACGAACGGCCCGTGCGGCGCGAACGTCGCGATCTCCATGAAGAACGGCCGCCCTGATCCTGCGGACCGCTGGACGAACTCGACGCCCTTGTTCGCCAGCACGTCGGTCAGGTAGTCCTGCGGCCGGGCGCCGTAGTGCACGAGCCGGCCGTTCTCGTTCAGGTTGTAGTCGTACTCGGGGTAGCCGTTGCCGCTGACGTGCCACTCGTTCCATCCCGGCGGCACGTACGGCTTCGTGTCGCCCTGGGTGTCGTTGGGCTGGTAGCCGTTCATGTACTTGCCCAGCAGCGCCGTCCGGTAGCCGGCCTTCTGCAGGGACGGGGCGAACGACGCCTGCTCGCCGCCCTTGTCCTTGAAGACCTCGAAGCCGCCGTCGGGCGGGAAGTTCGTGCGGACTCCGGTGTTGTGCGGGTACCGGCCGGTGAAGATCGTGGCGCGCGAGGTGCAGCAGAGCGAGTCGGCCATGATGAAGTCGTCGAAGGTGAGCCCGTCCCGCTGCATCCGCAGCACCTGCGGCATGTGCGCGACGAGGTTCCAGGACAGGTCGTCGGTCAGGACGAACACGATGTTCGGCTTCTTCGGGGCCTTCGTCGCCTTCGGCGCGGCACGCTCGACCGGCTGGAGGAGGCAGCCGCTCGTCCCGAGGACGGCGAGAAGGCACAGCACGGCCGCCAGCCGCCGATGTCGGATCAACGTCCGTGTCCCCTCCGTGATGAGATCGCCGGGCAAGCGTAACGATCCGGACGCCGGTCGCGCAGGCGGCGCCCGTTGGCCGTCCCGCCTCGGTTGTTGGCATGATGCGGGGTGCCATGAGGTGGACCAACCGCGACCCGCGGGCGCTCGCACCGCTGCTGCCGCTGGTCGCGGGGGCCGCGATCAGCGCCCTGGTCGCGCTGGTCGTGTGGCTGGCCGTGACGGTGGCCCCGCAGTCCGACGGGGCGGGCGCCCGGCCTTCGACCGCTCCCGGCCGGACCGGCCCCGGCACGTCCGCGGGCGCGCCGCCGCCGAGCCCGGCGGGCTCTCCGGCGGCGATCGACCCGCCCGGCTACTCGCCCGCCGAACCGGTGATCGACGGCTCCTTCGCCGATCCCACCGTGATCAAAGTGGCGGGGACGTACTTCGCCTACGGCACCAACAACGCGGACGCGACGATGCCCGTCGCGACGGCCCCGTCGCCGACCGGGCCCTGGAAGGTGGCGCCCGGCGACGGCCTGGCCCGGCTCCCGGCATGGGCCGCCGGAGGCTGGACCTGGGCACCCGAGGTCGTCCCGCCGCGCGAGGCGTCGGGCACGTACGTGCTGTACTTCTCCGCGCGCCGCAAGGACGGCGACGAGCAGTGCATCGGGGTCGCGACCTCGTCCTCGCCGGCGGGTCCGTTCGTCCCGCAGGAGGGCGAGCCGCTGATCTGCCCGCTGGACCTCGGCGGCGCGATCGACCCCGCCTCCTACATCGAGCAGGACGGCGCTCGCTACCTGCTCTACAAGACCGACGACCAGAAGTCGGCCGCGATCCACCTCATCAGGCTGAGCCCGGACGGGCTGCGCCCGGCCGGCCCGGCGAAGCAGATCATGGGGCGCGCGGCGGACGAGCCCGTTTTGGTGGAGGCGCCCGACCTGGTCCGGCGCGGCGGGAAGTACGTGCTGCTGTACTCGGCGGGCTGGTACTTCAAGTCGAACTACCAGACGCGCTACGCGGTGGCCTCGTCGATCGAGGGGCCGTACGCCAAGGGCGGCCCCGTCCAGTCCACCGGCCTGTACGGCGGGAAGGTCGAAGGGCCGGGCAGCGCGGACGTGTTCGGCGACGACACCGGCGACTACCTCGTCTTCCACGGCATCCTCGACTACCGCGGCGGCTCCAAGGTGACCCGCGGCATGTACGTCGCCCGCCTCGGCTGGGACGGCGCACGGCCCGCGGTCCGGGGCGTCCCCGTCCGGTACGAGGCGGAGCGGGGGCGGCTGAACGGCTGCGTCTCGGCGCTGGGGCGGCCCAACGCGTCCGGCGGATCGGCGGTCGGCCCCTTCGCACGCGACGACTGCCGCGTCGAGGTGCCCGTGTTCGCGCCCACCGCCGGGAGCTACTCGGTCCTCACCCGGTACGCCAACCGCTCCGGGCGCGACTCCGACCTGGAGATGTCGGTGAACGGCTATGCCGCGACGTCCGTGCGGCTGCGCGCCACGACGGGCGCCGACTGGCCGTCCGTCACGGCGACGGTGGAGCTGGCGGCGGGCTGGAACACGATCGGCCTGCGCCGCCTGGACGGTCAGGGGCAGGTCGACTACCTGGAACTGCGGTAGGGGCCCGTCCGCTCGAACAGGACGAGCCAGCCGCCCCGGTAGGTCCACGTCCCGGCCCTCCGCCAGGGCCCGGCGGACTGCACCGCCCGCTCCCGCCGCTCGATGATCGGGCCGTGCGGGTCGAGGGACCGGTGGTTCATCACCCACACCCGGTCCGTCCGGGCGAGCCTCGACGGCAGTTCGCGAGGGAGCAGGTCACGGCCCTTGAGGTTGGCGGCCGCCACCGGGTCCGTGCTCACGCCGGCGTCGCGCAACCGTCCGAAGGCGTCGGGATAGGTGGCGGCGCTCCACCGGGCGCTCCCCGCGAGGTAGACGATGGCGTCCCCCGGCCGGGCCCGCGCGCGGACGACGTCGGCGGCCGCGCGCATGTCGTCGGGACGGCTGTCCTGGCGGCGGATGTAGTCGTGGGCCCGGAGGGACGGTGCGGCGAGTACCGCCGCCGCGGCGGCCACCAGTACGGCGCGGACGGCCAGCCCGGCACGAGCGGGCGGGTGGCGGACGACGGTGAACGGCCCGGCCAGGCCGGCGCCGACGAGCAGCGCGACCGCGGGAAGGCAGTAGGTCGTGTACCGGTAGTAGAAGACCGGGTCCGTCACGCTGGAGGCGAGGAGCAGCAGCACGGTCGGCACGAGCGCCCAGGGGAGCGCGACGGCGGGCAGGGAGGCCGTGCGAGGCGGGATCGAGGCGCGACCCAGGACGCTCGCCACCACGCCGAGCAACGCGAGCGCCACGACCGGCGCGACGAGCGCGCGATCCCCGGTCAGGAACTGGAGTTGCGCCCACGCGACGTCCCATGACGGCCGGGGAAGCCACTTCACCTGGCGTCTCTGATCCTGCGCCGCGAGCGCCAGCACCACGAGCGGGGCCGTGGCCGCCACCGCGGACGCCAGCCAGCGCAGCCACACCCCGGCCTTGGGACGGGTCAGCAGAAGTGTCACGCCGTGCGCCGCGAGCAGCAGGGCTCCGTCCAGATGCAGGAACCCCAGCACCGCGACCGCGGGGGCGTAGCCAGCGAACCACCGCCACCGGCGCCCCTCGTCCCTGTCGAGGGCCCGCACGAGCAGGTAGGTGGCGAGCACCGCGACCGCCGCGGTCAGGGCGTAGGAGCGCGCCTCCTGCGCCCACCGGCTCGTCTGCGGACCGGCGGCCCACGCCAGCCCGGCCGCGAGCCCGGCCGGCGGCCCGAGGCAACGCCGGCCGATGACGGCGAGGCCCGCGGCGGCCGCAGCCATGGCGAGCGCGCTGGGCAGCCGCAACGCGAGCGCGCCCGTCCCGAACACCGCCACCCACGGCTTCATGAGGATGTAGTAGAGGGCGTGCACGAGGTCCAGGTGGGGGAAGACGCGGAGCATGTCGCCATAGGACCGCGTCGTCATGCTGATCGTGGCGGCCTCGTCCAGCCACAGCGACGGGGTGCGGATGCCGACGAGCGCCACGGCGAGCGTCAGCGCGGCGCAGGCGAGCGGGGACGCCGGCCCGGTGAGCCGGCGCCTGCCGTGCGCGGTGCCGTTCCGCGGCCGGTCAGCCGTCGCGACCATGACCGCGGCCGTCGGGAGGCACCTCGACTTCGGTCTCCCGCAGGACCCCGGTCTCCCGCAGGATCGCGGCGGTCGGCCTCGGGCGGGTGAACAGGCCGTCCCTGACGCCGCGGACCAGCGCTCGGCGTAGCACCGCGCGGTCGGAGGAGCCGGCGAACGTGCGGGCCCAGCGCCGCGCCGTCGACCCCGCGTAGAGCGCGCGTTCCGGCGGTGCGAGCCCGCGGCTCCCGGTGAACAGCCAGATCTTGTTGCGCACCTCGTAGAAGAAGCGGTCGCCCGGGTCCGCGTCCGTCCCGCCGAACTCCCTGGTCTTGTGCACCACGACGCTGCCGGGGCAGAGCAGCCCGCGGCGCCCGCGCAGGAGCCGCGTCGTGAACTCGAAGTCGTCGTTCCAGAGGAAGTAGTCGGCGACCGGCAGCCCGCGCTCGCGCACCGCCGTCGCGTCCACCAGCGCGGACACGAAGGACGCGGACCGGATCGGCACGCAGCCCGCCGCGCGCGCGAGCCGCGACTCGGCGGCCGTCGCCCGCGGCTTGGGGCGGGGGGTGTTCATCGGGTGGTCCCGGCCGTCGGTCCAGACGACCCGGCTCGCCACGAGCGCGGGCGGCCCGTCCTCCCCGGCAGCGGCCTTCCGACGTGCGTCCAGCAGGGCCTGGAGGGCCTCCGGCTCGGGCACGGTGTCGTCGTCCAGCAGCCAGAGCAGGTCGGCGCCGCCGCCCATCCCCCGGGCCATGCCCGCGCCGAACCCGCCGGCCCCGCCGATGTTGCGGGGCAGGGCGAGCAGGTCCGCGCCGGGGAACCGCTCGGCGACCATCGCGGCGGTGCCGTCGGCGGACGCGTTGTCCACCACGATGATCCGGTCCGGGGGGCGCGTCTGGGCGCCGAGCGCGGTCAGGGCCTCGTCGAGAAGGTCGCGCCGGTTGTAGGTGACGACGACCGCGGTGACGGACGGTCCGCCGCGGCCCCGCGGCCCCCCGTTCACGGGTTGCGCCTCCCCGCGGCCCGGCGGGCGGCGCGCTGCAAGGCCGGCGACGGCGAGGAGGCGGTCTCCATGAGCCGCTCCAGGTTCTCCTTCACGCCCGTCATCTCGCTGTGCAGGTGGGCGAGTCCGACGCGTTCGCGCGCCAGCGACAGCTCCTCAAGCAGGTGCGCCACCACCCCGACGGACGCGGTCGCGATCAGCTCCTCCGGGACGTCGCCGGGAAGCATCGCGGCCTCCGGGGCCCGGGACGTGGTCAGCTCGTCCAGGTCGCCGGCCACGTCGTAGCCGGAGGAGCGCAGCGACTCGGCCAGCTCCCGGGTCCGGCGTGCCGCCCAGTCGGCGTGCCGGGCGGGCAAACCCATCCGGGTGCGGGCCGTGCCGGCCGTCCCGCCGGTGAGCCGGGTCGATCCTCCGTGCCCGACGAGGTGCTCCTGGACCAGGCGCTCGTAGTCGCCGCCCAGTGCGGGGCCCATCCTCTCGTTCAGGCGGCGGAGCAGCTCCGCCTCGATCGCCGAGAGCGGCTCGTCCCCGGGGATGCCGCCGAGGTCGCACACCCCGTCCTCGATGCCGACCAGGGTCCGGAACCTGTCCCACATCACGTCGGCGCGACCGCCGGGCGGCGGCAGCGTCAGGACGTGGACGCGTTCCCGCGGCACCGCCGAACCCCAGGCCCGCAGCACCCGCACCGGGTCGTGCAGGCCCCAGAACATCTCCCCGTAGGGCTCCGGCGCGTCGATGCCGAGCGCGACGAGATCGTCGACGAAGCGCTCGAACGTGATGGTGTGCGCGTGCCGGATCTGCTCCTGCCAGTCGAGGATCAGCTGCCAGCCCAGGTCGCGGGTGGCGAGGACCACGTGCACCTCGGCCGGCTCCAGCGCCGAGACGGCCCGCTTGACCTGCTGTTCGGTCGCGCCGCCCAGCAGCGGCTGGGAGAAGACGACCGTGGGGCCGTCCCAGTCGCGGGCGCGCCGCACGACGCGGTCCCACGCGCCCTCCCAGGCCGGGTCCCGGTGGCCGCCCCAGCTCATCTCGCGCAGGTCCATCACGGCCGCGAAGTGCTCCTGCGGACCGGTGACCGGGTGGCAGACACCGGCGTCGCCCAGCCGCCGCCGGTTGCTCCACAGCGCTCGGTGCAGGAAGGCCGCCTCGGCCGTCGGCGCCCCGACATGCAGATAGACGGACTTACCGGGGTCCCCCATACGGGCGCTCACCTCGTTCTCGTCTCGGCGTCGGGCCGTTCCGTCCCGCCCTGGATCCTGCGATAGGCGCCGCGCAGCCGGAGCGCCGCCGGGTAGCGCTCCCGCGCCGTGCGTTTGGCCCGCTCGACGAACGGAGCGGCCTCCTGGACGAGCCGGTCCGTCGTGTCGAGCAGGTCGGCCGATCCCGCGCGCAGCATGTCGATCTGGTCGCGGACGCGAAGGCCGGCGCCGGGCACCGCCTCGGTCCGCTCCCGGCCCTCCTGGACGCGCAGCAGCAGCGCCGCGACGGCGTCGACGCCCACGTCCGCCATCTCCGCCCAGCGGGCCTCGTCGGGCGGCGGCGCGGGCGCGGTCCCGAGCGCGGCGCCGGACGCGGCCGCGGGCATCAGCTCGTACAGGTCGCCCACCACGTCGTAGCCCGCCGCGCGCAGCGCCTCGACGGTCTCGACGGCCCGTTCGGTGGCCCACGGAACATGCTCGCGGGGCAGTTCGATCCTGACCGGACACGGGCGTCCGGCCAGCACCTGCTGCGCGAGGAAGAGCTTGACGTCCTCGTTGTAGGCGTGCCAGCCGACACGGTCGCCGAGTGTCTCGTTGAGGCGCAGCAGGAACTGCGTCTCGCTCAGCCCGAGCGACGGGTTCGCGAACGTCCGGGACAGGTCGTAGTCGTCCGGGGCGAGGCCGGTGGCCGCGCAGAAACGCCGCCAGAGCAGGTCGCGGGGTGCGCCGGGCCGGGGGAGGGTGACGACGTGGACCCGCTCGGGCGGCAGGTCCTCGCCCCAGCGGCCGAGCACCGCGACCGGATCCTGGAGGCCCCAGAACAGCCGCGCGCTCTCGTAGGCGCGCCAGTCCTGGCGCCGCAGCGACGTCACGAACTCGGTGAACGAGGTCGTGAAGCGGTTCTTGACGTCCTCCTGCCAGTGCGCCGGGATCTGCCGGCCGAGGTCGCGCACGGTGAAGACCACGTGAACGTCGGCGAAATCGAGGTCGGCCATGGCCTGGCGGATCCACCGCGGCCGGGCGGGCGCGAACAGCTCCTGCGAGATGACCACGGTGCCGGGCCAGTCGCGGGCCTCGGCGACGAGGTCGTGCCACGCGCCCCGCGTGGCCGGGTCGGACGCCTCGCGGAAGAACGTCCGCCGCAGGTCGAACGCGGCGCGGACGTGCGCGGCCTGGTCCCGGCCCGGGTAGAGGACGCCGTGCTCGCGCAGCCGGTCGCGGTTGTGCCACAGCACGTGCTGGAGGAACGTCGTGCCGCTCTTGGCGGCCCCGACGTGCAGGAAGATCGCAGGGCGCGCACTGTGCGCCGCACTGCCGGGAGTGGGTGGGGCCACCGCGATCCTTGGCTTCCTGCGCCGGTACCGAACGAACCCCGGGTATCTTAGCCGCATTCCGTACATAGGGATCCGGCCGGCGCCCCCGTGCGGCCAGGTCCCCCGCCCCCGCCGAGTCGGATGGACGCCGTCCAGTGAACGTTGATCTCGTGGTGGCCGGTGCCGGGTTCTTCGGTCTCACGGTCGCCGAACGATGCGCGGCCGGGCTCGGCCTGCGCGTGCTCGTGCTCGACCGCCGCGACCACATCGGCGGCAACGCCTACAGCGAGGCGGAGCCGGAGACGGGCATCGAGGTGCACCGCTACGGCGCGCACCTCTTCCACACCTCCAACGAGCGGGTGTGGGAGTACGCGAACCGGTTCACCGCCTTCACCGGCTACCGGCACCGCGTGTACTCCACCTACAAGGGCCGGGTCTACTCGATGCCGATCAACCTCGGCACGATCTGCGAGTACTTCGGCCGGGTCTTCACCCCCGACGAGGCGCGCGCGCTGATCGCCGAGCAGGCCGCCGAGATCCGCCGCCCGGCCAACCTGGAGGAGCAGGCGATCTCGCTGATCGGACGCCCGCTGTACGAGGCGTTCATCCGCGGCTACACCGCCAAGCAGTGGCGGACCGACCCCCGCGACCTGCCCGCGGAGATCATCACCCGGCTTCCGGTGCGCTACACCTTCGACAACCGGTACTTCGACGACACGCGCGAAGGGCTCCCGGTCGACGGCTACACCGCCTGGCTGGAGCGGATGGCCGACCACCCGGGCATCGAGGTCCGGCTGAACACCGACTTCTTCGACCTGCGGGACGACCTCGTCGGCAACGTGCCCGTCGTCTACACCGGCCCGCTGGACCGCTACTTCGACTACGCCGAGGGCGACCTCGGCTGGCGGACGCTGGACTTCGAGACGGAGGTCGTGCCGACCGGCGACTTCCAGGGCACCCCGGTGATGAACTACGCCGACGAGGACGTCCCCTACACCCGGATCCACGAGTTCCGGCACTTCCACCCCGAGCGTGCGGGCTACCCGTCCGACCGGACGGTCATCATGCGGGAGTACTCGCGGGCCGCCGCACGCGGCGACGAGCCGTACTATCCCGTCAACACCGCCGCCGACCGGGCCCGGCTGCTCGCCTACCGCGAGCTGGCCAGGCGCGAGGACGGCGTGCTCTTCGGCGGGCGGCTCGGCACCTACAAGTACCTCGACATGCACATGGCCATCGCCAGCGCGCTCACCATGGTCGACAACCGACTGCGTCCCCATTTCGGCGAGGGCTCGCGTCTCACTAGCGGAGGTATGGACGAGTGACCGAACACGCCGGGGCGTCCGAGCAGTCCGGCGCCGCCGGACTGCGGGTCCTGCAGCGCGTCGTGATGCCGGTCGACCGCGACCTGGACGTCCTCAAGCTGTACGTCGAGGGCGAGATCGCCCGCGGAGCCGAGGCCCTCGCCGCCGAGAGGGCCGCCGAGGCCGGGTCCCCGGCGGACGGGGCCGAGGGCACCGGCAGGCGCAGCGTCGTCGTGCCGGTCGGGCGCCGGGTCTCGTTCGCGACCTACTTCAACGCCTTCCCGGCCAGCTACTGGCGCCGCTGGACGTCGGTGGAGGAGGTCGTGCTCCGGGTCCGGGTGAGCGGCCAGGCCACGGTCATCGTCTACCGGTCCAGTGCGAAGGGCCACGTCCAGCGCGTCGACTCCGTTCGCGTCGACTCCGAGACCTCCCGCGAGGAGACGTTCCGGTTGACGCTGGACCCGTTCATCGACGGCGGCTGGTACTGGATGGACGTGCTCGCCGGGGAGGGCAACGCCGTCCTGGAGCGGGCCGACTGGTGCGCCGAGACGAGCGCCACCGGGCCCGTCCGGCAGGGGCGGGTCAGCCTGGGCATCACCACGTTCAACCGGCCCGGCTTCTGCGTCGACCAGCTCGTCGCGCTCGGCGGCGCACCCGAGGCGCTGGAGGTGGTGGACGCCGTCTACGTCGTCGACCAGGGGACGCAGCGCGTCCGCGACGACGAGGGCTTCGACCGCGCCGCGACCCTGCTCGGACCGAAGCTGCACGTCGTCGAGCAGGGCAACCTCGGCGGCTCCGGCGGCTTCTCCCGCGCGATGGACGAGACCCTCAAGGCCGGGACCAGCGACTACGTCCTGCTCCTGGACGACGACGTCGTCACCGAGACCGAGGGCGTCCTGCGCGCCGTCGCGTTCGCGGACTTCGCCCGGACCCCGACGATCGTCGGCGGCCACATGTTCAACCTGTTCGTCCGCTCGCAGCTGCACGCCTACGGCGAGACCATCGGACGGTACCGCTGGTGGTGGGAGGAGGCCCCGCACACCAAGCGCGAGCACGACTTCGCCAAGCCGCCGGACCCGAGCCCCCGCGCGCGGACCAGCTCCGGCAGCCTGCTGAAGACGAAGTGGCTGCACCGCCGCGTGGACGTCGACTACAACGGCTGGTGGATGTGCCTCATCCCCACCGACGTCGTCCGCAAGGTCGGGCTGTCCATGCCGATGTTCATCAAGTGGGACGACGCCGAGTACTGCGTCCGCGCCGGCGAGGCGGGCTTCCCGACCGTGACGCTGCCGGGCATGGCCGCCTGGCACGTCCCCTGGCAGGACAAGGACGACGGCATCGACTGGCAGGCGTACTTCCACGAGCGCAACCGCCTGGTCACCGCCCTCATGCACTCGCCGTACGAGCGCGGCGGCAACCTGCTCAAGGAGAGCTTCATCATCTCGGTGAAGCACGCGCTGGCCATGCAGTACTCCACCGCCGAGCTGATGCTGTCGGCGATCGAGGACGTGCTGAGCGGGCCCGAGCACATGCACGCGGGCATCGGTTCGAAGCTGCCCGAGATCCTCGCGTTCCGCGCCGACTTCCCCGACGCCCGCAACCGCGCCAGCCACGAGGAGTTCCCGCAGGTCCGGCGTGCCAAGCCGCCGAAGCGCGGGCGCGGGTTCAAGCCGCCGCGCGGCACGGTGAACGTGCTCGCGAGCGCGATGCTCGGCACCGTCAGGCAGCTCCGTCCGGTCGAACCCGGATCGCGCGGCAACCCGCAGGCCGTCGTCCCGCACATCGACCGGCACTGGAGCCTGCTGTCGCAGGTCGACAGCGCGCTCGTCTCCTCCGCCGACGGCACCAGGGTGGCCTGGTACCAGCGCGATCCGGAGCGTTTCCGGACGCTGCTGCGGCGCACGTCGCTGCTGCACGCCCGGCTCGGCCGCGAGTGGCCGGAGCTCAGCCGCCGCTACCGGGCCGCGATGACCGAGATCGCCTCCACCGAGGCCTGGCGGGCGACGTTCGACGCCGCGGGCGGCGGGGACGCCGGCGGCCCCGCCGCGGGCGGGCCCGGATGACCCTCGCGCCGGTCCGCGCCGACGAGGGGCTGCGGGCGCCGGGAGGCGACGGCGGCCTGCGGCGGACCTTCCGGGAGAAGTACCTGCTGCGGCTGCTGGTTCGCCGGGAGCTCAGGGCCCGCTACAAGGGCTCGCTGCTCGGCCTCGGCTGGTCCTATGTGCGGCCGGCCGTGCACTTCGCCGTCTACTTCTACGTCATCGGCGTCTTCCTCGGCATGGACGACCGGGTCGAGGACTTCCCGGTCTACCTGTTCGCGGGCATGGTCCTGATCAACCTGTTCACCGAGACGCTGCACTCGGCGACCCGCTCGGTGACGGGCAATGCCCCGCTCGTGCGCAAGGTGTTCCTGCCGCGCGAGCTGTTCCCGACCGCGTCGGTACTGGTCTCGCTCGTCCACTTCCTGCCCGGGATGATGATCCTGCTGGGTGGGGCCGTCGCCTCGGGATGGCGGCCGTCCCCCGTGGAGCTCGGCGCGGCCGTGTACGGGTTCGCGATCATCATCGTCCTCGGCTTCGGGCTCGGGCTGCTCTGCGCGGCCGTGAACGTGTTCTTCCGCGACCTGGAGCAGGTGGTGGACATCTCCATGATCGTCATCACCTGGTCGGTGCCGATGATCTATCCCTGGACCCACGTCCGGACGCACGCGCCCGGCTGGGTGCTGGACCTCTACCTCGCCAACCCGCTCGTCAGCGCCGTCTCCCTGTTCCAGCGGGCCTTCTGGCTCCCCGGGACCCGCGGCGACTTCGCGTTCCCGCCCCACCTCTACGCCCACGCCGGCATCTCCCTGGCCGTCAGCGTGCTGGTGTTCATCGCGGGGCACGCGGCGTTCTCCCGCATGCAGGCGCGCTTCGCGCAGGAGATGTAGCCGTTGAACACCTCGCACCCGGCCCCGTCGATCGTCATCGACCGCGTCACGAAGAACTTCACGCTGCGGCACGCCCGTTCGATCAAGGAGATGAGCGTCCGCGCGTTCCGCGGGCAGCGCCTGTCGGACCGGTTCCGGGCCCTGGACGAGGTCAGCCTCACCATCGGCCAGGGCGAGACCGTCGCGCTCATGGGGCTGAACGGGTCCGGCAAGAGCACCCTGCTCAAGCTGATCTCCGGGGTGATGCGCCCCGACACCGGGTCGGTCCTCGTCCGGGGCCGCGTCGCCGGGCTGATCGACGTGGGCGCCGGCCTGCACCCCGAGCTGACGGGCCGCGAGAACGTCTTCCTCAACGGCGCGATCCTCGGAATGCCGCAGGCCGAGATCGCGCGCAAGTTCGACGCGATCGTCGAGTTCTCCGGCGTCGAGCGCTTCCTGGACGACCAGGTGAAGTTCTACTCCTCCGGCATGTTCATGCGGCTCGCCTTCTCGATCGCGGCGCACACCGAGCCGGACGTCTTCCTCATCGACGAGGTGCTGGCCGTCGGCGACCCGCCGTTCCGGGAGAAATGCCTGGACCGCATCCGCGAGCTGCGCGGCGAGGGCCGGACCATGGTCGTCGTCGCGCACGACATCAGGATGCTCGTCGGGCTCTGCGACCGCGGCGTCACCATGCGGCAGGGCCGGGTGATCTTCGACGGGCCGACGGAGGAGGCCGGCCGGCTGGTCCGCGAGGACCGCGCCGCCCGCCGCGCCGCCTCGCAGGCCGGGAGGGCGGCCGGCGCGACCGCCGCACCGGGAGTTTCCGGGGGAAACGGAGATCTCGGTGGATAGGGTGTCCCGAGCCGCGGCCGGGGGCCGCGCACGCCGGTGCAGGACCAGGGGAGAGGTGCGGCGTTGACCAAGCAGGAGTCCGGCAGCCCGGTGCTCGACGACGTCCACCGCGTCATAGCCGACCGGGCGTGCGCCGTCCTGTCCCTGGACATCTTCGACACGGTGCTGTGGCGCCGGGTGCCCCGTCCCACCGACGTGTTCGGGCTGCTCGCGTCCCGGATGCGGGACGCGGGCCTCTGCCCGCCCTGGGTGACGGACGCGACGCTGCGCCGTATGCGGATCGCCGCGGAGGACGCCGCCCGCCGCGGCCGCGACGCCCTCGGCACGGAGGTCTCGCTCTTCGACATCTGGCGCGCCATGCCGGACGGCGTCTTCGGCGCCGCGTCGCTGGAGGAGCTGGTCGAGGCCGAGATCCGGCTGGAGCGCGAGCTGACCGTCGTGGACCTGGACGTGGCGGAGGTCGTCAGGGCGGCGCGCGAGCAGAAGCTCCAGGTTGTCTTGGTCTCCGACACCTACTTCACCGAGGAGCAGCTCGCCCTGCTCCTCGACCGGCCGGAACTCGGGCCGCTGGACGGCGTGCGCGTCTTCCGCTCGAACCAGCACGGCACCGCCAAGGCGTCCGGCCTCTGGGAGATCGTGCTGCGCGAGCTCGGCCGCGGCCCGGAGCAGATCGTGCACATCGGCGACCACGAGGTCGCCGACCACGAGGTGCCCGGCAAGCTCGGCATCCGCACCGTCCACTACCGCCGGCTCGACGACCCCTACCTCGACGTGCTGGGACGCGAGAAGGAACCCGTCCGGCCGTTCGGCGACCACGCCCCCGACCTGGACGACCGGCACGGCGACTTCGGCCTCACCAGCCTGCGCGCCAAGGCGGTGCACTCCGGCGTCCCGTTCACCACCTCCGCGCTGGACGTCGCGTGGCGCTACGGCGCGGGCGTCCTCGGCCCGGTGCTGACCGGCTTCGCCGAATGGGCGGCATGGCGGGCGCACGAGACCGGCACCCGCCGGCTGTGGTGCCCGATGCGCGAGGGCGAGCTGCTGTCCCGGCTGATCAACGAGGCGGCCGAGGCGCGCGGCTGGGACGTGCGCGCCGCCCCGGTGTGGCTGTCGCGGTTCACGACCTCGCTCGCCGGGCTCGACCCCCACGACACCGCCGCGGTGCACGCCTTCGTCCGCACCGGGTACCGGCTGACCGTCCGGCAGGCGCTGTCGGTCCTGGAGCTGCAGCCCGGCGACGTGCCGGGCCTCGCGACCGAGCTGGACACCGTCATCGACAACGGCGACATCGCCGAACGGGTCGCCCGCGCGCTGACCGAGACGCCGCACCTGTGCAACCGGCTCGCGGTGACCGTCACCGCCGCCCGCGAACGCATGATCAAGTCGCTGCGGGACGCGGGCGCCCTCGGCGAGGACGCGCTCGCCGCCGGCGAGCTGACGCTCGTCGACCTCGGCTGGGGCGGCACGATCCAGCGCCAGCTCGCCCGCGGCCTGGAGATCGCCCGCATCGACGTCAGGCCGGCCGGGCTGTACCTGGCCACCGACGGCAGGGCCGAGCGGGTCTTCATGGCCGGCCTGCGCGCCGAGGGCTACCTGGCGCAGACCGGGTACCCGGCGCACGTCGCCGCGACCGTCACCCGCAGCCCCGAGATCGTGGAGCAGTGCGTCAACGCGCTGTGCGGCTCCCTCATCGGCTACACCGAGGACGGTGCGCCGGTCCTCGGCCAGACGGCCGACTCGCCGTCCCAGAACGCCGAGCGCCGGACCGTGCAGGACGGCGTCCTGGCGTTCCAGCACATGTGGAACAGGTACGTCGCCGCCTCCGGCGGTGCCTGGCCGGACCTCGCCCGCCCGCCGGCGGCGCGGAACCGGCTCGCGCGCATCCTGGTGGCCGCGCTGGAGTCGCCCACCCCCGACGAGGCCGCCGTCTTCGGGAACTGGACCCACGAGGACAACTTCGGCTCGTCCCTGGTCACCACGCTGCTGCCCGCCGACCTCAAGGCGGCCGTTCCGTACCTGTCGCCGGGAGACCTCGGCGACCTGGACATGCGCGACTCGTTCTGGCCCGCGCTGATCGCCGCGTCCGACACCGGGCTCGGCGCCATGGCGAGGGCCGTCGCCGACGGCGCCATCGACGCGGAGGCGTTCGACCCGTCCGGCGAGAAGCACGAGACGCGGCTGCGGTTCCGGACGGCCGACGACCGGTGGCACGAGCCCGTCCGGCGCCGCGTCCGGATCAACCACAACGGCCTGTCGTTCTCCCGGCTGTCGTTCGAGCACCACGACACGGTCGACATCTCGCTCGCGATCCCCGGCCGTCCCGCGATCGTGCGGGTCGACTGGATCGAGGCCAGGGTCATCGCGGGCGGGCGGCGGCGCGAGCAGGTGCTGCGCTGGGACAAGCCGGAGGACTTCGTCGGCCTGCACTACGCCGACTGCCGCTACCTCGGCGGCAACCTGATGGAGTTCGACACCTCCTACGCGGCCGTGTGGCTCCCGCTGGCCCGCCGCGCCGGGGTGCCGGCGGTGTCGTCCGGGCAGATCACGATCGCTTTCGCGATGCTGCCCCAGTCGTCGACCGGGATGGCGCCGCGCATGCCGGTGGACCGGAGGGCCGAGCGGGCCGCCCGCGCCGCGCGGCTCACCGAACGCTTCCGCGCGGAGTACCGGACCGCCGGCGTCCGGGGCATCGCCGCCGGAGCCGGACGAGTGGCCAGGAGGAAGCTCGGTGACACGTGACTTCGGGGCGGCCGTGACCGGGTCCCCGGACGATCCGCACGAGCAGGCCCGCGCCGCCCGCGAGCAGCCGTTGCTGCTGCACTCGATGGCGGTGTTCCGCGAGCTGTTCGAGACGGTCTTCCGCTGCCGCGACGTCGGTGTCGTCGTCGAGGTCGGCGTGGAGTCGGGGCAGGTCAGCGCGCTGTACGCGGACCTCGGCGCGACCGTCCACTGCGTCGAGCCGGCGCCCGGCGAGGAGTTGCGCGCCGTCCTGGACGGCGACCCCCGCCTGAACCTCGTGGAGGGGCTGTCCCCCGCCGTCCTGCCCGACCTGCCGGTGGCGGACCTCTACATCCTGGACGGCGACCACAACCACGCGGTCGTCCGCGACGAACTCGCCTGGATCATGGCGAACGCCCCGGACGCCGTGGTCGTCCTGCACGACGTGCTGTGGCCCTGCGGGCGCCGCGACTTCTACTACCAGCCGTCGCCGCTCGCGCCGCAGGACGCGCACCCGGCCACGACCGACGGCCCGACGGTGTGGCACGACGAGCTCACCCCGGCCGGGTTCGTCGGCGACGGCGCCTACACCGTGGCCGAGCGTGCGGGCGGACCGCGCAACGGCGTCCTCACGGCCGTCGAGGACGCGCTGGACGCGGCCCCCGGCTGGCGCTTCGAGATCGTCCCCGCCGTCTTCGGCTTCGGCGTCCTCGCCAGGACGTCCGCCCCCGGCACGGACACCCTCTTCGAGGCCCTGCGCCCCTACACGTCCTCGCACCTGCTCGCCGCCCTGGAGAACAACCGCATCGCCCTCTACACCCGCGTCCTGCAACTCCAGTACGAGGCGACGGCCCGCACCGAGGACGCCACCCGGCTGACCGAGACCGTCAACGCCCAGCAGCAGGAGATCGCCCGCCTGACCTCCGAACTCGACCGCTCCAGAACGGAGCTGGCGGCACGGCGCCGGGAGGCGCAGGCGCACGGCGAGGACCCCGGCCGGGCCGTGACCCGCGCGGCACCGGACCCCGAACTGGGCGAGGCGATGTCGCATCTCGGGCGAGCGCTCTCCGCCCGCCTGCGCAGGACGCCCCCGGGCCGGGCGCGATGACCGCGGCACGGTGCCGGCCGGGCTGACCGCGCTCGATGTGGTGACCTGCAGGCCATGGGGCCGCGCACCCGAAGTGGACGTCTCCAGACGTGCGACATATTCAGGCGAAGGAGCTGACGATGACGGACTACGTCGCGAGCGTGGCGATGCACGAGGGGACGTGGGGGACGTTCCTCGAACCTGACCCCGCCCTGGAGGACGCAGAGAACCTGCACGAGATGCTCGGCATCCCCATTCTGAGCGGGCACCACGCCGATCTCACCCTGTTCCAGGGGCGCAACTCGGTCTTCGACCGCATCGCGTCCCGGTCCAAGGAGGTCGACCTCGCCTACGAGGACCAGTGCAGTGCCCAGCACTACTACGACGTGTTCAGCTGCGTCGAGCGCGAGCACGGCACACTGACCCGGCTCGTCGACGTCGGCGTGTTCATGGGCGGCTCCTCCTCCGTGCTCGCCGGCTGCGTCGAGCCGATGGGGCTGGAGCTCGATCTCGTCGACGCCAACTCGGTGTTCCTCCAGTTCGCCCGGGAGCGCGTGCGCCGCACCTTCCCGCGCGCCACGATGCGCGTCCGCATGTTCCATGGGGACCTGCCGACCTACGTCGCGAAGGTACTGCGCGCGGAGTCGGGTACCCGTGCGCTGATCCACCACGACGGGGCGCACGACTTCAACCAGGTCGTCAAGGACCTGAGCTCCCTGTACTTCGCCCGCGACCGGATCCACGGCGTCGCGCTCCAGGACACCCACCTGCGCGGCGAGATCGGTTACTTCAACTTCGTGGACGCGGCCGTCTACGCCATGTTCGGCGTCGACGTGAAGTACGAGGCGCTGGGCTCGCGGTACCCCCAGGGCTCGCCGGTGACCCAGCCCAACCAGTGGAACGGGAACTACTTCCTGGCCGACACGCCGGAGGGCATGTACGTCCCGTTCGACGGTGTGGAGTGGAAGTACCCGCATTCCATGATGGAGCTGGAGGCGTTCCTGCCGGTGAAGGCGCCCCCCGCCGGCTGACCGTGGCCGGATGCGGCCATCCGTGTGCGGCGGCGTGTCCGATCTTTCCCACGGGCTGACCTGGTGACCGATTTGACGAGCGAGACGGGTCGTCTCCGGGGCTGTTCCATTGAACGTGGCGCGGGAACGCGGGAAGCTCTTTACCCTGTGCTGTGTAGGAAACCGACCGTAAGCAACCGAACCGGCCACCCCCAGGCGTTCCCCACATTCCCGCGACTCCCAGGGGTCTCTCGACGTGACGGACATGGCGAGCGGGTCCGCGATGGCGCGGCTCACACAGGCCGACCGCGTCTACGTGGGCTGGCGCTACGCGCAGGTGCACCCCGACCCGGGGCCGCCCCCCGACCGGCCTGAGGAGCCCGCGCGGCCGCCGCTGCCGCCGCCCGCGCGGCGGCCCGGCGAGGACATGGCAGGAAGGCCGCTGCGCATCGCCTTCGCCGGCACGCTGGTGTTCGTCGGGCTGTTCCTCCTGTGCGGCGCCGCCGGGGTGATCCCGTGGGCGTTCGCCGCGGTGGCGCTGCTGGCGTGCGCCGTCGTCCTCGCCATCACCGGTGGCGCGCTGTGGCGGGACGAGCGGGGCGTCCGCGAACGGATCGCCCACGAGCGGGACGCGGAGGCGCGCGAGCGGGCCGCACGCGAGCGGGCCCGCAGGAAGGCCGACGAGGCCTACGCCAGGGAGCGGGCGGAGTGGGAGCGCCGCCAGTCGGCGTACGAGAGCCAGCGCGAGTGGTACCCGGTGGCCGTCCCGCCCGGGGTCGACCGGATGGACGTCGTGGGCGGGACGCTCGCCGGGTGGTCCGCGGCCGTCACGACGATGGGCGCGGCCAGACTGGCGGTGGGCGCGCGGCTGACGGTCATCGACCTGTCCGAAGGGGCGGTCGCGCACGACCTCCTCCGCCTCGCGGCGAACCGCGGCGACGACCCGCTCGTCTGGGTCCTGCCCGCCGACCTGCCGCGCCTGGACGCCACCCGCGGCCTGACCCCCGAGGCGCTCGCCGACGTGCTGTCCCTGGTCGTCAGCGCGGGCGAGGAGGAGGGCGGCACCCGCGACCTGTCCTTCGACAACTCGATCCTGGAACGCCTCATCGAGGTCCTCGGCCCGGACACCACGATCCCCAGGATCACCGCCGCCCTGCGCGTCCTCGCCCAGGTCGGCGACCCCCGCGACGACCTGCGCAAGGGCCTGCTCACCGACGAGCAGCACGAGCGCATCGCGACCCTCTTCGGCCGCGACGCCACCGACCGCATCGTCGTCCGCCGCGCGTGGGCGCTGGAGGCGCAGCTCCGCAAGCTGGAGAAGATCGCCACCGAGCCCGTCCGGCTGCCGCCCTCGCGCCTCCATGTGGTGTCGATGGACCGCCGCGCCGGGGTCCTCACCAACCGCATCCTCGGCACCTACGTGACGACCGCCCTCACGCACCGGATCCGAGAGGCCCCGCCCGGCGGCCGCTGGGACCACACGCTCTTCCTGTGCGGGGCCGAGAAGCTGCGCGGGGACGTCCTGGACCGCCTCATCGACGCCTGCGAGGCCACCGGCACCGGGCTCGTCCTCATGTACCGGTCGATCCCCGGCCACGTCCGCGAGCGCCTCGGCCGCCGCGGCCACGCCGCCGTCGGGTTCATGCGGCTCGGCAACCCCGAGGACGCCCGCGTCGCCGCCGAGCACATCGGCGCCGGGCAGCCGCTGCTCGTCGCCGAGATCACCGACTCGGCGGCCGAGACGCTGTTCGACGTCGCCGGCGAGACCTACGCCAGCACGGTCGCCTACGCCCGCCCGCGCGGCGACGGCCTCACGGACCCGGTCTGGTCGCCGCTGCCCGCCCCCGCCGCCGACGACTCCGTTCTCGTGGAGGGCATCAGCTCCGCGACCGCCTGGGGCCGTACGGTCGCCCGCCTGCGCCCCGACAAGCAGCGCTTCCGCGAACTCCTCGTCGAGCCCCCGCAACTCCAGGAGCTCCCGCCGACCGCCATGGTCTTCACCCACTCGGGCGCGACGGGCCGCCGCACCCTTCTGGTAGATGCGAACCCGGGCATCATCACGCTGCCGACCGCCCACTCGATGGAGTTCGAGGAGTACCTCCGCGAACAGGCGCAGACCCCAGAACAACCCGAACCCGCTCCAGCGGAGCCCTCGAAGCCTGCCGAGGTGCAGGCCCCACCACGCCTCCCCAAGGCCCGCCACGCCCTCCCCAGAGGCGCCACCCCCCGCCAACCACGCAAGGTCCCACCCCTGAAACCCAACGGCCGCCACAAGGCAAACCCGCCGCCCACCCCCTGACGGGGGTCGGGGTGGGTCAGCGGGCTGTGGGGGTGGAGTTCAGCGCGGTGCGCAGGGCCGTGCGGGTCAGCAGGATGACGGGACCGTCCGGGTCCTTGCTGTCCCGCACCGCCACCGCTCCGGCCGCATCCGCCAGTTCGACGCAGTTGCCGCCGTTAGAAGCGCTGTAGCTGCTCCGGCGCCACTTGATGTCTGTCAGGTCCATTTTTCCTGAGCCACCTTCCTGATTAGCTCGCGGGACATGTCTTCGGTGAGGGTTCGCGAGCGAAGCGCGACAAGCGTTCGTGCTAGCGCGGAAAGGTCTGTGGGGTCGTCGGTGGTGATGGCACGTATGGCTGTCTCGACATACGCGACCTCGCTTCGATCGTCCATCGTCGCGACCACGAATGCGCCTGTGTTTCCATCATGCTCGCCGCTTGTCAACACTACTTGAATCGTGACGTTGGGCAACATGCTGATCTCTATAAGGTGCTCAAGCTGTTCTCGCATCGTCTCAGCCGTGCCGACCGGTCGGTAGAGGGCTTGTTCATCGATCAGGAGTACAAGGGTGGGAGCGGGGATTTCTCCCTCCCTGGTGATGATCGCCTGGCGGCTGGTGCGGGCGTCGGCGGCGTCCTTGTTGTCGTGCAGGATCGCCAACGCGTAGGTCTGGGTCTGTGCCAAGCCCGGGATCAAGGAGTGCTCCCAGCAGACGAGCATGGCCGCTTCGGACTCGACTTCGGGCCAGTCGAACCAGATCGGTACGGGGTGGCCGTTTCTGTTGAGGTCCACCCAGAGCTTGATCAGCGCGCCGTCGGCCTTAAGGAGACGATCAACCGCATCGACGAAGTCCCGAGTGGCTCGCCTGGTGCCGTTCTCGATGCGGCTCACCTGCGCCTTACTGATGTTCATGTGATCAGCAATGGACTGTTGCGTGATCTCTTTTGCCTCACGCATCCGGCGTAGCTGGCCACCGAACGCGATCAGCGCGGGGGACTCCTTGGGGCGTTGACGCCGTGGAGGCATGAGCGCGAAGTTTCCTTTCCCTGGTACTTCACCAGGACGGCCTTCTCGTTTCCAGTCGTCACCAAGATGGTTTGGCAACAACACCATACCGAGAAACCTTGCTAATTGTGTGCTGTTCGCCACACAGAGTGAGGAGAAGGATCATGGGCGAGGCGGCGCGTCACGAGAACGAGATTGTGGTGAAGAACGACCTCGCGGTCGTCGCCGAGGTGCGGCGGTTCGTTCGGCTGGTCACCGGTCAGTGGGAAATGGATGACTTTGTGCCGTGCCTGGTGGCGAGCGAACTGGTCACCAACGCTCTCCGCCACGCGTCCGCGTCCGACGACGACGTGACGTTCCGGATCGGACGCACCGACGACGGCGCGCTGTGGATGGAAATCCAGGACGCGACTTGCGATCTGCCGCGCATCCAGCGCGCGGACACCATCAGCGAGACAGGCCGGGGACTGTTCATCGTCGACCAGTTCGCACGCTGCTGGGGTGTCCGCCCCCTGGCCGGCAACGCGGGCAAGGTCGTCTTCGCAGTCCTCAACACCTCATGAAGACCGGCGAAGGGGCGGCCTATCCCCGTCCGCCCCTTCGCTTGCCATCCGGGAAGCGGGGGCGGTCGGGGGTGGGGAGCCACTGGGATCGGGGGGTGTGGGGGCGGTAGCGGTGTTCTACGTGGGTGATGAAGTGGGGGAGGTGCGGGTGGCGGTTCGCCTCGTGCCACATGAGGGACCAGGGGTAGGCCGGGGTGGGGGCGGTCACGGCGATCTGGATGACGTCCGGGTGGCCGGGGAACTGGGTCTTGTTGCCGAAGGTGATGAGGTCGGGGGAGGCGCCGACCTTTTCCATGATGTGGTCGCGGCCGAAGACCGGGCCCGAGGTGTCGATCTGGATGCCGAACTCCGCGCTGAGGTGGCGGTAGTAGTCCGCCCACTCGCTTTCGGGCGTGTTGCCGGGCATCCAGGCCGTCAGGCCTGAGAGTTCGTTCATCGGCACGTTGAGGTGTCCCGCCAGGCGGTGCCGGTGGCCGACCAGGATGGGGATGGGCTCCAAAGCGGCCGGGATGCGTTTGATCCCTGGTGGGAGAGGGGCGGTGACCCGGCCGAAGGCGGCGTCGATCGAGCCGTCGGTCAGGGCCGTCCAGCGTGAGCCGGTGCCGCGGGAGACGACGATGTCGACCTCGACGTCGCCCGTCTCGTAGAAGGAGCGGACAAGGTCGATGGGGGCCGAGTTGTGGCCGAGCACGTCGATGCGCAGGGCGCGGCGGCGGGCGCGCAGCATCGCGGTGGCCTGGTCGGCGAGGCTGATCAACGCTCGGGCCTGCGGGAGGAAGGCCGCGCCGTCCTCGGTCGGCTTGGCTCCGGCGCGGGAGCGGTGCAGGAGCGGGACGCCGAGGGCCGCTTCGAGCTTGGCGATCCGCTTGGAGACCGCCTGCTGGGTCATGTCCAAGCGGTCGGCGGCCTCGGTGAAGCGCCCGTCGTCGACGACGGCGAGGAAGGCTCGGACGGCACCGAGGTCCAGCTCCATCAACATCTCCTGGTTGTCGTACGTTCGCGTGTCGGTTGTTGGCCGTTGCGGGGTTGTTTCGGGTCTGATGACGGTGCCGAGTGGCAATGCGACAACCAGGAGGAGTTTAGGTGGCCCCGTCCAGCGAACTGCGCCCGTTCCCCCACACCGGCCGTGTCGAAGAGGAGGAGATTCCGTTGAGCGGGGGGCGGATCACCGAGGGGGTCGTCCGGGTGGGTAAGACGGTGCGGCGGCCGGTGGGGGCCCACTCGCCGTTCGTGCATCGGCTGCTGCGGCATTTCGAGGCGGTGGGGTGCGACGCCGCGCCGAGACTGCTCGGGATCGATGGTCAGGGGCGGGAGGTCCTCAGCTTCCAGGAAGGTGAGACCCGGACGGAGTTCCGGGCTCGGGACTGGGCGCCTGCCCAGATCAGTGCCGCGGCGCGGCTGCTGCGCCGGTTGCACGACGCGAGTGCGGGCGCGGCGATCGCGGGCGGTCGGGAGACCGTGTGCCACAACGACTTCTCCCCGCTGAACGTCACGTTCGTCGACAGGCTGCCCGCCTCCACCTTCGACTTCGACCAGGCCGCGCCTGGGCCCCGTACGCGTGACCTCGCCTACGCCGCCTGGTTGTGGTTGTTCGGCGCCGATGCCGCCGGGCCTTTCGAGCAGCAGGTGGTCCTTTTGCGTACCTTTCTCGACGTATACGGGCTTGAGGACGAGCGTCGGCGGGGCTTTGGCGCGCTCATCGTCGCCCGGGTCGAGGACGAGCTCGAAATGCACCAGCGTGCCGGACGGATCACCGCCCCCGGCTCCTGGGTGCACTACGAGATCGCCTGGCTGAAGAGACATGCCGGTGCGATTGATCACGGCCCGCGAAGCAGCCGGTGACGTGAGGGGCGAAAAGGGGAGGGCGGGTTCTTCCTGGAGGGGCATTGGCTTGGGGGGCGGGGGCGGGAAAGGATGCGGGGATGACTACGCCCCCTGGTTCGTCTGGTGCTGGCAGGCCGCCCCTCGGGTGGGGAGCCGGTGGGCCGCCGGCCGCCGTGCAGGGGACGTCCTTCGTGCTGCCGGGGCCCTGGTACCGGATCCAGGCGATTCCGGTGCCGCAGCGGGAGTCGTCCGCGGAGTGGGACTTCGTGAGCGTGCTGCCCGCGGCGTTGTCGGCGGCGCGGCTGGGGAGGCCGTTCGTCGTCGGGTGGCTGTCGGCGGGCGGCGGGGCGCCGCTGGAGCTGATCACGAACGCGGGGCCGATCGGGACGCCCGAGAGCGGGGTGGAGACGCATGGCCTGCTGTTTCCCAGCGGTGCGCGGGGCGTGCCGATCGGGGACGGTTGGCAGCGGCAGGCCGAGCGGATGGCGTGGACGCGGTGTCCGGGACGGCTCGCGCCGCAGGGGTCCGGGGCCGTCGGCGGGCCCGGGCTGTTCGAGGCGACGCTCGTCACGTTGATGGAGCGGCCGTTCGGGTGGTTCGTGGTGGCCGATCCGTGCGACGAGCGGCTGATCGACGTCGAGATGCGCGAGCTGCACCACGAGTTGCGGATGTTGCGGCGGGGCGAGGACGAGCATGCGCGGCTCGCGGTCGCGCGGGCCGATCGGCGGCTCGCCGAGCTGGACGCGTTCCGCGAGGCCGGACTCTGGCAGGTCCGGGTGGTCGCCGGCGCCGCGTCGCAGGCGGAGCTGGGGCAGATCGCGCCCGTGCTGGTCGGGTCCATGGAGCTGGGCCACCATCCGTACCGGTTGAGGTCGGGGCAGGGGAGCGGGTCTTTCGCCGAGATGCTGGGCCCGGGGACGGCGCCCGCGCCGGCGCGGCCGATGGGCGAGGCGGAGCAGCGGTTCCCGTTCACGGCGACGGCCGGGGCGCTGGCGGCGCTGGCGGGGCTGCCGCGGCGGGAGGTCCCCGGGCTGCGGGTGCTGGACGCCGGGTACTTCGACGTGACGTCCGAGACCGCCCCGGCGAGCGGCGAGGCGCAGATCGAGCTGGGCGCCATCCTGGACGGCCAGGACCGCGAGGTCGGGCGGTTCACCGTGCCCCGCTCGACGATCAACCGGCACGTGTTCGTCACGGGCGCGACCGGCGCGGGGAAGTCGCAGACCGTCCGGCATCTGCTGGAGCAGCTCACCCGGGCGGGCGTGCCGTGGCTGGCGATCGAGCCGGCGAAGTCGGAGTACGCGGCGATGGCGGGACGCATCCAGGACCTCGGCGGGCCGGTCACGGTCGTCAACCCCTCGGACCCGGACGCGGTGCCGCTGTCGGTGAACCCGCTCGCGCCGGAGCCGGGTTACCCCGTCCAGGCGCACATCGACATGGTGCGGGCGCTGTTCCAGGCCGCGTTCGACGCCGAGGAGCCGTTCCCGCAGATCATGGCGCAGGCGCTGCAGCGCGTCTACGAGAACAACGGGTGGGACGTGGTGACGGGCGGGGGCGTGCCCGGGTCGCTCATCGAGCCCGCGGTGCCGACGCTGGAGCAGTTGCAGAACGCGGCGCTCCAGGTCATCCAGGACGTGGGCTACGGGCGCGAGCTGATGGCCGACGTGCAGGGGTTCGTGGACGTGCGCCTGCGGTCCCTGCGCATCGGCTCGGCCGGACGGTTCTTCGAGGGCGGCCACCCGGCCGACATCGGCGGGATGCTCCGCGACAACATCGTGCTCGCCATCGAGGACGTCGCGAACGACGAGGACAAGGCGTTCCTCATGGGGACGCTCATCATCCGCATCGTCGAGCACCTGCGGATGCGGGAGCGCAGGCGCGACCGCGCCACGGGGTCGGCGCTGCAGCACGTCATCGTGATCGAGGAGGCGCACCGGCTGCTGCGCAACCGCGGGCCGGAGCGCGGCAGCTCCCACGCCGTCGAGCTGTTCGCCGGGATGCTCGCCGAGATCCGCGCGTACGGCGAGGGCATCATCGTCGCCGAGCAGATCCCGACGAAGCTCGTCCCCGACGTCATCAAGAACACCGCGCTGAAGGTGGTGCACCGGCTGCCCGCGTTCGACGACCGGCACCAGGTCGGCGCGGCGATGAACCTGGACGTCGACCAGTCCCGCGAGGTGGTGTCGCTGCGTCCGGGCGTCGCCGCCGTGTTCGCGGACGGCATGGACCGTCCGCTGCGCGTGCGGGTGCCGCTGGGCGAGGGCCGCGAGGCGGAGCTGCCCGGCCCGCCCCCGCCCGTGGACGGACGGCGCTCGGCGGCGTGCGGATGCGAGTGCCGGTCGGGGCGCGCCTGCACCCTGTACGAGCTGCGCGAGGCGGACCTGATCGCGGGCCATGCCGACTGGGCGTGGCTGCGCCTGTGGGCCGACACGCTCGTCCTGGCGCATGTGGCGAACCGCCCGATCCCGTCGGTCCCGCCCGAACTGGGGCGTGCCTGGTCGCGGCTCACGGCCCGGCTCCGCGAGTGCGCGCTGGCGACCGTCCTCGAACGGGCCGTGTCCCGGCGGTCGCGGGGGGTGCGCACCGCCTACCCGCCGGCCGACCTCACCGCCGCCGTCGCCGAGGTCGCGCAGCGGCTGCTCGGCGGCGGCCCGCCGGCGTCGTCCCCCGGGCCGCAGTGGGTGATTCCCCAGGTCAGGTGGCTGCACGAGCTCGACAGGCTCTTCCCCTACGGCGGCGACGCGCCCGACAAGCACGCTCTCGCGCCGCCCCTGGACTACCCGTTGCCCGGCCTCAAGCAGCCGCCGGACGCCAAGCTCGGCCACCGCCTCCGCGCCCTGCGCCGCCACCCGCTGTCCATGGAGCTGGAACGCAACCGTCCCATCGCCGCGACCGCCCTCTACGGCGACGACGACCAGTCGGGCTTCTTCCGGGACCTGGCCGTCGTCGCGATCGGATTCGACGAGGACGACCAGATCGAGCACGTCGCCGGGACGATGCGCGTCACCGGATGGCTGGAGCCCGTCCTGAGCTGGTACGACCGCTTCGTCACGCCGTTCGAGGACCCGTCCAAGGGCCTCGCGTTCCTCAACCCGCAGGCCGAGTGACTCAGATGTCGCTCTCGGTGCGGGAGGGGAGGCCCGCCTGCTGGGCGACGGGGTTCCAGTAGCCGATGAACTCGCTCTTGGCGGAGCTGGCGCGCTGGTTGACGTCGGCGACCTCGCCCTCGGACGGGCAGCCGGGCGCTCCGTCCAGGTAGCGCTGGTTCGACTCCGTCGACGCCTCCAGGGCGCGGACGAGCGCGGCCTTCATCTCCGCGCCGTCGTCGAGCGCGCTCACGTCCAGGCCCCGCGCCGTCTCCAACTGGCCGCGGCGCGCGTCGAGGACGCGCCGCACGCCGTCGACCGGGCAGCCCTGGGTGACGACGGTGCCGAGGTCGGAACGGGTCCCGCCCATCTCCTCCAGCAGATCGTTCACGGCTCCGGCCTGGGCGTCGAGGTCGCCGCCGGCGGCGGGGCTGTCGGACGCGGACGCGACGCTCGGGCTCTGGCCCGTGGACGGCCCGGAGGCCGCGGGCGGCGACGAGCCCGACCCGCTCGGCCAGAACACGATGCCCAGCGCCACCCCGATCAGGAGGACGACCCCGGCCGCGCCCAGGAAGTAGGGCAGCGTGCTGCGCTTCGGCGGCGGCGGAGGCTGCCAGATCGCGGGCTCGGACCACGGCTCGGCCGCCCACGGCTCGGGGGAGAGGTGTGTCGTGCGCTCCTCGGAGGGCGGCATGTTCAGCGTGTGGTCGGGTCGCGCCTCCCACTGGACGGGGCTCTGGTCGGCCCACGGCGGCGGCGCCGGTTCCCACGGCACCGGCACCCCGCCCGGCCCGCCGCTCCCACCTGGCGGCCCGCTCCCGTAAGGCGCACTCCCGTACGGTGCGCGGTACGTGTCGCTCTGAATGGTCGGATCATCCGTTTCAGGCGAGCTCCCGCCTGGGGGGTCGCTGTAAAGGTCGCGGTAGGGGTCGTCCTGGGTGGCCGCGTCACCGGTGTCGGACGGATTTCCGCCTCGTGGCGTGCTGCCCATCGGTGTGCCGCCGTAGGGGTGATTCTGGGTAGCCGCGTCGTCTGTGTCAGGCGGGGATCCCCCCGCCTGGCCGCCGTACGGGGCGCCGTATGGGGAGTCTTGGATGGTCGCGTCGTCCGTGTTCGGGGCCCGCCCGGGTTGCGGTGGGGCTCCGTAGGGGTCGCGAGTCGTTTCGTCGAGGGAGGTCGCGTCGCCTGCCCTGGCCGTGTCGTCCAGGGCGGTCGCGTCGTCCGCGCTCGGCGGAGCGAGGAGCGCGTCGCAGCGCGCGCACCTGGGAGACGAAGAAGCGGAGTCGGTTCCGCAGTTCGGACACCGCATGACGGCCCCCTGCCCGGTGAGTTCGAACGGTCAGAGAATACTGCGTGACCGACCGTTACACCCGTTTCCAGCTACGCTGCGGCTGATCGGTCTTCTTCGCGACCGGGTTCCACAGGACGACGAACTGCTTCTTCGCCGCCGTCGCGCGGCGTTCGGCGTCGGCGCGTCCGGGGACCTGCGCGGCGCTCGGACGCGGCTTGCCCTTGCACTTGCGCTGGTTGGCCTGGGCCCATCGCAGCAGTACCTGGTCGACCTGAAGCGACGCCCCCAGCGCCTGGTTCAGCGAGCCGCGCAGCCGTTCCCCGTTCGCCAGCTTGTCGACCTTGAGGCCCTGCGTGCGGCGCATCTGGTTCGTGCGGCGCTGCGCGACCGTCTGGAACCCCTGGATCGCCTGCGGCAGCGTCTTGCACTTGCCGGCCCGGCCGAGCGCTCCGGCGAGGACCCGGCGGGTGTCGACGCTGTCGTTCAGGATCCCGTTCAGGGTCGCGGCCTGCTGCTTCGTCTCGGGCGGGATCGCGTTCTTCTGCGCGACCTGCTTCTGGGACGCCGCCGGGGAGGGGTCGCCGCCCGGCGGCGCGTCGTCCCCGGAGGGCCACACGACGAACGCGACGGCGCCGACCGCGACCGTGACGAGCGCGGCGACGCCGGCGATCAGCGGCTTGCTCGTCCCGCCCTTGTTCTGCCCCGGCTGACCCGGAAGGCCCGGTCCGCCAGGCGGGAACTGGCCCGGCGGGTAGCCGCCGTACGCGGGGTCGCCCGGCCCCATCGCGCCCATGGGCTGCATCCCGGGGCCCATCGGGCCCTGGTGCATGGGGCCTTGCTGCATGGGCCCCTGCTGCATCGTCTGCATCGGGCCGGGGCCCATGTTCCCCATACCGCCGCCCATGGGCCCCATACCGCCCATCGGGGCGGGAGCGCCCATGGGAGGGCCGGGGTCCATCCGCGTCTGGTCGAGCTCGTCGCCGAAGCCCTGGGCGCCTGGCATGGCCAGGCCCGTCCCCGCGCCGGGGGCGATCTGCGTCGCCTCCGCGTCCGGGAGGGCGGGGAACTGCGGGCCGCCGGGCGGCTGCTGCCCCCACGCCTGCGTGGCGTCGGTCTCCGGCGCCTCGGGCTTGCGCGGCTGCGCGAACCACGAGTCCGGGACGATCGACTCCGTCCGGGGGGCCTGGTCCTGGAGCCCGAACGAGTTCGCCGGCGAGGGCGGGGCGGGCCTCTCCACGGCCTGCGTCACCTGCTGCCCGCTCGTCCACGAGGACGGTGCGGGCGGGGTGGTGAACGCGCCGGAGTCGTCGTCGGCGTCGGGGTCGAACGCCCACGCCGCGGTGTCGTCGGGGTCGTGGGACGGCAGCGGGGACGCGACGGCGGGCGTCGGCGCGGAGGCGGTCGCGGGCGGCTCCGCGGGCAGCCGGATCGGCGGCTCGGCCGAGAGCCGGATCGGCGGCTGCGCCGGAGGCTCAAGCGTGCCCTGCGGGCCCGAGGCCCAGGAAGGCGGCGCTGTCATCGTCCGGTCGCCGAACGTGTCGGCGCCGCCCGGCATGCCCGCCGGGGAGGCCTCCGCGACCGGCGACGCCAGCGGTACGGCGGGCCCGACCGAGTACACGTCGATCGGCGCCTCGCAGTGCGAACACTTGCCGAGCGTCCCAGGCGTGTCATTCCCGCACGTCGGACACTGCATCGCTCAGACCTCGCCTTATAGCCGCTTGCCCACGCTTGCGATCCAGGCCCGCCGTCCGGGGCGGGCACCGCTCCCCGCGATCATCAGCGGGGCTCCCGACAAAAGTAGTGGGTGACGCCGTTCTTGGACGCGTGGTTGGTAATCCGGCGCACCGCAGTCGGAGGTCGCACGCAATCACGACATGTCGGTACTGGTCAAGATTGGCGCCGGTGGTTTACCGGGATCGTTGTGATGCTGCTCACATTGTGCACCCGTGGTGTGACGGACGTCCCCCGAACCGCCCGGCACGCCGCGAGCGTCGCACGCAGCGGCTAGGCTCGGAGCGGTTTCCCGGCGCATCCAGAGAAGACGGAGTCCATGAGCGATCTTCCGCTGCGTTCGCAGCTGGCCGTCGCGCTCGGTCGTACGGCCGCCAAGATGTCCCGAATGGCGGGCCGCGGGGACGGTTCGGTGATCGGCGGCCGCGTCGGCCTCCGGCTCGACCCGGAGCTGCTGACCAAGCTCGCCAAGGACCGCAAGCTCGTCCTCGTCAGCGCCACGAACGGCAAGACGACGACGACCCGGCTGATCACCTCGGCCATGACCCCCCTCGGCGAGGTCGCCACCAACGCGTTCGGCGCGAACATGCCGACCGGGCACGTGTCCGCGCTGGCCTCCGCCCCGTCCGCCCGCTACGGCGTGCTGGAGTGCGACGAGAAGTACGTCCCGATGGTCCTGAAGGAGACCGGGGCGAACATCGTCGCGCTGATGAACCTCAGCCGCGACCAGATGGACCGCGCCGCCGAGATCTGGCTGCTGGCCGGCAAGTGGCGGCGCGCGCTGGAGGGGTCCCCGACCAGCCACGTCATCGCCAACTGCGACGACCCGCTCGTCACCTGGGGCGCGTCCACCGCCAAGAGCGTCACGTGGGTCGCCGCGGGCCAGCACTGGCGCGAGGACTCCTGGTGCTGCCCCGAGTGCGGCGGCCCCCTCGACCGGCAGGACACCGACGAGGACAGCGACTGGCGCTGCCGGCAGTGCCACTTCGCCCGCCCCCGACCCGACTGGGCGCTGAGGGGCGACACGATCACCGCGCCGGACGGCCGTGCGTACTCGCTCACGGGCCTGTCCCTGCCCGGCCGCGCGAACCGCTCGAACGCCCTGATCGCCCTCGCGGTCGTCGCGCAGTTCGGAGTGCCGCCCGAGCAGGCCCTCCCGCTGCTGTCGCAGGTCACCTCGGTCGCCGGCCGGTACACGACGGTCGAGCACCAGGGCCGCTCGATCCGGCTGCTGCTGTCGAAGAACCCCGCCGGATGGCTGGAGGCGTTCGACGTCCTGCAGCCCGCGCCCGGCCCCGTCGCCCTGTCGGTCAACGCGCAGGGCCCCGACGGCCGCGACACGTCCTGGCTGTGGGACGTCGACTACCGCATCCTGCGGGGCCGTCCCGTGTGGGTGACCGGCGAGCGGCGCATCGACCTCGCCGCCCGGCTGGAGGCCGCCGAGGTGTCCTTCACGGTGGTGGACGACATCGACCAGGCGGTCATGGCCGTCCCGCCCGGCCACCTGGACGTGATCGCCAACTACACCGCCTTCCAGACCATCCGAACGAGGTACGGCCGTGTCGTCTGACCGCATCAAAATCGTCTGGATCTACCCGGACCTGCTCAGCACCTACGGCGACCAGGGCAACACGATCGTCCTGGAGCGGCGCGCGGCGCTGCGCGGCATCCCCACCGAGACCGTCAGCCTCCGGTCGGACGAGCACGTCCCCGCCGACGGCGACATCTACCTGCTCGGCGGCGGCGAGGACCGGCCGCAGATCCTCGCGGCGCAGCGGCTGCGGGGCGACGGCGGCCTCGCGCGGGCCGTCCAGTCCGGCGCGGTCGTGTTCGCGGTCTGCGCCGGCTACCAGCTGCTCGGCCACGAGTTCGGCGGCGAGGAGGGCCAGCCCGTGCCGGGCCTCGGCCTGCTCGACATCCGCTCCGGCCGTGGCGAGCAGCGCGCCGTCGGCGAGATCGTCGGGGACGTCGCGGGGGAGCTGAACGTCCCGCGCATCACCGGCTTCGAGAACCACCAGGGCGTCACGCAGATCGGCCCGAACGCGCGCCCGTTCGCGAAGGTGCTGCACGGCGTCGGCAACGGCGACGGGAACGGCTTCGAGGGCGCCTACAGCGGCCGCGTCCTCGGCACCTACATGCACGGTCCGGCGCTCGTCCGCAACCCCGGCCTGGCCGACCTGCTGCTCCGCTGGGCCGTCGGCAGGGACATCCCCCCGCTGGACGACTCCTGGGCCGGCCGCCTCCGCGAGGAGCGCCTGCAAGCCGTGATGACCTGACCTGCCCCTGATGAGCTGACTCCGTCGTGAGCTGACGGAACCCGGCCGCTTCGGATGTCTCGCCGCCCGGCGGCCGGGTTCCTCGGCCGTTGCCCGTTTGGGCCTGGTGCGGCGGGCTTCCTGCTGCCACCGTAGCGATCGTGATCTGCTGCCGGCCCTCCCGCCGGGCGCTCCTGCGCTGGAGTGCCGTCGTCGCGGGCGCCTCGCTCCTGCCCGCCGTCGAGGCCTCGTCCGCGCGCGCTTCGGACGACGTCCGGCCGGTGAACCTCGAACTGGTCACCGTCACCGAGGCCACGGCCGTCCTCACCTGGTACACGGGCGTCCCCGGGACGGACGACGGCCTGGGGCGGATGCAGCCCGCGCCGTCCGACGCCGAGGTCCTCTACGGGACGCACCCGTCCCGCCTCACCAGCGTCGCCCATGGCGCGTCCGGCACCCCGTACCACTACGTGGAACTGACCGGCCTGGAGCCTGGGCGCACCTACTACTACAGGGCCCGCTCCAGAGGACGGGACGCCGCGCCCACGTGGCTGGCCGCAGGCCAAGCGGCAGGCACTCCCTATGGGGACCTCTTCGCTTTCACGACCCCGCAGCCCCCTCCGGGCCGCCACCTTTTCTCCGTCGCCCTTTGCAACGACCTCCACCTGGGTGAGACCGTGGCCGGGCTGGTCGGTCAGCTTCCCTGGATCAAAGGCGTCGAGCAGGTGCCCGGCCACCCGCCCTATCCCGAGGTGATGGCGAAGGCTCTGATCGCCGACGCGCGGGCCAGAGGCGCGCACCACCTCCTCGCCGCCGGAGACGTGTCGAGTGAGGCGGCCCCCGCCGATCTCGCGAGCGCCAAGAGCATCCTCGACACCTTCGGGACCCTGGGGGACGACTACCTGATAGCCCGCGGCAACCACGACCGGGCGCACTCCGGGGCGCCGTACGACGGGTGCGGTCCAGGGGAGCACCAGGGGAACGACTGCTTCAAGGACGCCTTCTCAACGTCCGGCCAGACGTACTTCTCCCACGACCTGCGCGGCCTGCGCGTCATCGGGCTCGACACCTACGACAAGCCCGGTGACGGCGGAGACTCCGGCGGGCTCTCGGCGGAGCAGCATGCCTGGTTCGAAGCGGAGTTGAACAAGGACCCGGAGCGTCCCACCCTCGTCTTCGGCCACCACCCGCTCTTCACCGAGAACGACCCGCTCGCCATTACCGGGGCCCATTCCCTCGACGCGGGCCAGTCCCTGCGAATCCTCACGGCCTATCACCGGACGCCCGGCGTGTTCCTCCACCACGCGGGCCACACGCACCGCAACCAGCGCTCCGTTTTCCCGCTCGCGCCCCGGGTCGTCCAGCAGGAGGTCGGGGCGGTCAAGGAATACCCGGGCGGGTTCACGCTCCTGCGCGTCCACACCGGCGGGTACGCGCTCAACTTCTACAAGACCCGAAGTGACGACGCCCGCGCCTGGAGCGAGCGGAGCCGCCAGGAACTGTCCGGGCAGTGGCCCCAGCTCTCCCTCGGCAACCGCCCCACCGACCGCAACACGGTCGTGAGCCGCGACCTTTCGGGCCTCAGCTGACCGTTCCGGCGCCCCGGCGGAACGCTTCGGCGAAGGCCCGCCCGCCCAGGACGGCGCCGGCGGCGGACGTGACGCGGTCGACGTCGCCGCGTTCGGCGGGCGGGAGCGGGGCGTCCACGCTCCGGCGGGCCGCGTCCGCCGCGCCGAGCAGTTCGGCGGCGCGCACGGCGTCCCCGGCGAGCGCCGCCGCGCCCGCAAGCCCCTCCAGCGACAGGGCCAGCGCGCGCGGCTCGCCGATCGACCGGGCGATCTCCAGGCCGCGGGTGTGGTGCGCGAGGGACTCCGCGGCGTCCCCGCGCAGTTCGGCGGTGAAGCCGAGCTCCGCGTGCAGCAGATGCTCCCCGATCTCGGAGGAGTCGTACTCGTCCCGGATGCGGTGCAGGATCTCCCGCGCCGCGCCGAGATCGCCCGAGCGGCGCGCCCCGAGCGCGAGGCCCATCAGCGCGTGCGTCTCGCTGAACCGGTAGCCCTGCTCGACGGCCATCACCCGCGCCCGTTCGTGCAGGTCGCGGCCCCGGTCCCAGTCGCGCGCGAGCAGCGCCAGGCGGCCGAGGCCCGACAGCCGCGCGGACACCTCCGCGCGCAGATCCAGCTCCTCGGCGATCCGCAGCCCCTCGCGCTGGAGCCGCTCCGCAGCCGCGTAGTCGCCGTTGATCTCGGCGAGCATCGCGAGCGGCGACACGGTCTGCAGGCGTCCCCAGCGGTCGCCCAGCCCGGTGAACAGGGCGGCGGCGCGCTCTCCCGCGTCCGCGATCACGTCGAGGCGGCCCCGGACGAGCGCCAGCGTCGCGCGCAGGCCGAGGGCGGCGGCGGTGCCCCAGCGGTCCCCGGACTCCTGGAACAGGCGCAGCGCGTGCTCGTTGGCCCGCTCGCTCGCGTCCGGATCCCCGGCGTGGTACAGCCCGTGCGCGTAGAGCCAGCGGGCGCGGCCGCGACGCACGGGGTCCGGAATGTCGTCCTCGCCCTCGGCGCCCAGGGCCGTCCGATCCCCGGTCAGCAGCGCGAACGCGGCCCGCAACAGGCGCAACTCGGCCGCCTCCGGCGCCGCGTCCAGGACCGCCGACAGCGTGCGGTGGGCCTCGTGCAGGCGGCCCCGCAGCAGCCACCACCAGCACAGCGCCGTGCCGAGACGAACCGCCTCCACCGCACCGGGACGACGCAGCGCCTCCTCCAGCGCGGCGCGCAGGTTCGCCGAGTCGGCGTCGAGGCGGTCGAGCCAGACCTGCTGCTCCGGTCCGCGCAGGTGGGGTTCGGCGCGTTCGGACAGGTCGAGGTAGTGGCGCAGATGGCGGTCGCGGGCGCCGTGGAGGTCGCCCGCCTCGCGCAGGCGCTCCGTCGCGTACGCGGCCACGGACTCCAGGAGGCGGTAGCGGGGACCGCGCGGCCCGTCCACCACCACGACCAGGGACCGGTCGACCAGCCGGGTGAGCAGGTCGAGGACGTCCCCGCCGCGGACGTCGCCGCCCGCGCAGACGGCCTCCGCCGCGTCCAGGGCGCAGCCGTCCACGTGCACGGCGAGCCGGCGCAGCACGGCGCGCTCGGACGGCCCGAGCAGCTCCCAGCTCCAGTCGATCATCGCCCGCAGCGTCCGCTGCCGCGCCGGTGCGCCGCGCGGCCCGGTGGTGAGGACGCCGAACCGGTCGGTGAGGCGTTGCGCCAGTTCCCGCACGCCGAGGGCCCGGACGCGGGTCGCCGCCAGTTCCAGGGCGAGCGGGATGCCGTCGAGGCGCCGGCAGATCTCCGCGACCGCCGCCCGGTCGGCGTCCAGGGAGAAGCCGGGGGCGGACGCGGCGGCGCGGTCGGCGAACAGCCGGACGGCGTCGTCCTCCTGGAGCGGCTCGACCAGGTACACCGTCTCGCCCGTCAGCCCGAGCGGCTCGCGGCCGGTGGCGAGGATCCGCAGGCCCGCCGCGCCGCGCAGCAGCAGCTCCACCAGTTCGGCGGCCGGGTCGACCACCTGCTCGCAGTTGTCGAGGACGAGCAGCAGCCGCCTGCCGCGCAGCGCCGCCGCCAGCCGTTCCGCGCTCCCGCCGCCGCGGCCGGACGTCCCGGCCGCGGGGACGCCGGGCGGGACGTCGTCGCGGAGCCCGAGCACGGCCGAGATCTCCTGCGCCAGTCCGGCGGCGTCCCCGCGCTGGCCCGCCAGCTCGACGAGCCAGACGCCGTCCGGGAAGGCGTCCCCGGCGAGCCGCGCGGCCGCCTCGAGCGCGAGCCGCGTCTTGCCGACGCCGCCCGGGCCGGTCAGCGTCACCAGGCGCGCCGCGCCGACGAGCCGCCCGACGTCGTCCAGGCAGCGGTCCCGGCCGATCAGTTCGGTGAGGGGGACGGGCAGGTGGGGACGCGACTCCGGTTCCGGCGGGGCGGCGAGCGACGCGTCCTGCCGCAGGATCGCCTCGTGCAGCGCGGCCAGTTCGGGGCTCGGGTCGAGGCCGAGCTCGTCCGCGAGCGACTTCCGCACCTCGGTGTAGACGGCGAGCGCCTCGCCCTGCCGCCCCGCCCGGTACAGCGCACGCATCTGCACGGCCCGCAACCGCTCCCGCAGCGGGTGGCGGGCCACCAGACCGGTGAGCTCCCCGGCGAGCAGGAGGTGCCCGCCCGCGTCGAGCCGGGCCTCGGCCTGCTCCTCCAGCACGGCCAGGCGCTCGTCGGCCAGGCGGGCCGCCGCCGCGCGCGCGAAGTCCTCGTCGGTGAAGTCGGCGAACGCCGCGCCGCGCCACAGGTCCAGCGCCTCGGTCAGCAGTTCGGCGCGCTCCCGCGGATCGTCCAGCGTGCGGGCCCGTGCCGCCAGCGCGCGGAACCGGTCGGCGTCCACCTCGTCGCCGGGCCCGTCGAGGCGGAGCCGGTAACCGTTCGCCTCGCGGACCACGCGGTCGCGGCCGAGCGCGCGGCGCAGCTGGGAGACCTTGGCCTGGAGCGCGTTCGCCGGGTTGCCGGGCAGGTCGTCGCCCCACAGGTCGTGGACGAGACGGTCGGCCGAGACGGGCCGGCCCTCGTGGACCAGCAGATCGGCGAGCAGCGCCCGGACCTTCGCCTCCGGAATCCGGACGGGTGCCCCCTCGCCATCCCGCACCATGAGCGGACCGAGCACGCCAAACCGCATGCCAGCACGGTACTCGGCGGCGGCCCGCCGGCCGTCAGCGGACCATCAGCGCACCCGAAGCGCCGCCGGGCACAGTCGCAGCATGCGAACCGCCGAGAGAACGACCGCGCCGGACGAGAGGTCCGACGGGGGGCTGCCCCTGCCGGCGCTGCTGGCGCTGGCGACGGCGGTCTTCATCACGAGCCTGACCGAGACGCTGCCCGCCGGGCTGCTGCCCGCGATGAGCGCGAGCCTGCACGCGAGCGAGTCCGCGACCGGGCAGACCGTGACGATCTACGCGATCGGAACGGCGCTGACCGCCGTCCCGCTGACCGCGGCCACCGCCGCATGGCGGCGCCGCCGCCTCCTGCTGACGACCGTCGCGGGGTTCGCCGTCGCCAACACCGTCACGGCGCTGTCGACCCACTACGCGCTGACCATGGTGGCCCGGTTCGCGGCCGGGGTCGCGGCCGGCCTCGCCTGGGCGCTGCTGGCCGGATACGCCCGCCGCCTGGTGCCCGCCCACCTGGAGGGACGTGCCATCGCCGTCGCCATGGCCGGGATCCCGGTCGCGCTCTCCCTGGGCGTCCCCGCCGGGACGTTCCTCGGCGCGGCGCTGGGCTGGCAGGCGGCGTTCCTGACCATGACCGGCCTGACCGTCGTCCTGCTCGGCTGGATCACCGTGTCCGTCCCGGACTTCCCCGGCCGCCCGGCGGGGGAGCGGACGGGCGGCCAGAGCGTCCTGCGCGTCCCCGGGGTGGCGGCCGTGCTGTTCGTGACGCTCGTCTTCGTCCTCGCCCACACGATCCTCTACACCTACATCTCCGCCATCCTCGACGGGCTCGGCATGGGCTCGTCCACCGACCTCGTCCTGCTGGCCTTCGGGGCCGCGTCCCTGGCCGGCATCTGGGTGGTCGGCGCGCACATCCACCGCCGCCTGCGCGCCCTCATGATCGCCGGGACGCTGCTGGTCGCCGCCGCCGCCGCCGTCCTGGCGTTCTGGTCGGACGCCCCCGCCCTCGTCTACGCGGCCGTGGTGCTGTGGGGCCTCGGCTGGGGCGGCGCGCCCACCCTGCTCCAGACCGCCGCCGGGGACGCGGGCGGCGACGCGGCCGACGCGGCGCAGGCCATGCTCGTCACCCTCTGGAACGTCGCCATGGCCGGCGGCGGGATCGCCGGAGGCGTCCTGCTGCACCTGTCCGGCTCCGCCTCGCTCGCCTGGAGCACCCTCGCGCTCCTCGCCCCGGTCCTCGCGGTCGTCCTCGCCGCCCGGACCCACGGATTTCCCGCACACCGCTGAAAGGACGAAGCCCATGGAGACCGCACTTCTCGAACCGGCCCGCCTCGGCGGACTCGTCCTCCCGAACCGCCTGGTCATGGCGCCGATGACCCGCAACCGCGCGGACGCCTCGGGCGTCGCGACCGACCTGATGGCGACCTACTACGCCCAGCGCGCCACCGCCGGTCTGATCATCGCCGAGGCCGCCACCCCCAACGCGGTCGGCCAGACGTACCCGAACATCCCCGCGATCCACGCCCCCGCCCACGTCGCCGGATGGCGGCGCGTCACCGGCGCCGTCCACGACGCGGGCGGCCGGATGTTCCTCCAGCTCCAGCACGGCGGACGGGTCGGGCACCCCGACAACAGCGGCCTGCACCCGGTGGCGCCGTCCCCGGTCCCGCTCCCGGACACGGTCCACACCCCGTCCGGAGCGCGGCCCGCCGTCGTCCCCCGGGAGATGACCGCCGACGACGTCCGCTCCACCGTCGCCGACTTCGCGGCCGCCGCCCGCAACGCCGTCGACGCGGGCTTCGCCGGGGTGGAGGTGCACTCCGCGAACGGCTACCTGCTGCACCAGTTCCTGTCCCGCGCCACCAACCGCCGCACCGACGCCTACGGCGGCCCCGCCGAGGCGCGCATCCGGTTCACGGCCGAGGTGACCCGCGCCGTCGCCGACGCCATCGGCCCGGAGCGCGTCGGCGTGCGGATCTCGCCGGGAGTCACCGCCAACGCCATGCACGAGGACGACATGGACGAGGTCTACCCGGCCCTCGTCCGGGCCCTGGCGGAGATCTCCCCGGCCTACCTGCACGTGGTCTACGCCGACCCGGACAGCGTCCTCTTCCACACCGTCCGCCGCATCTGGCCCGGAACGCTGATCGCCAACCCGATGCTGCCCGACGTCACCACCGAGCACGTCTCCCGGGAGTCCGACCGCCTCGTCGCCGCGGGCGCCGACCTCATCGCCCTCGGGCGCCCCTTCCTGGCGAACCCCGACCTCGTCGAACGCCTCCGCCTCGGCGCGCCCCTCAACCCCGTCCAGGACCAGCACCTCATGTACACGGGCACCGCGACGGGCTACACCGACTATCCGACGATGAATCTCGTCATGGAGCGATGAGTTCTCCGGCCGTCCCCGGTCATCCCCTCCGAACGCTATGAAGGAGATGACCATGGACCTGCCCCAGGGCGACGTGCGCCTGCTCGAAACCGACGTCGCGAAGCGCCTGCTCCACTCCACGATCCCGGCCCGCCTCGCCTACACGGCCGTCGACGGGACGCCCCGCGTCATGTCGTCCTGGTTCACCTGGACCGGCGAGGAGCTGGTGATGGCGACCTACGTCCACTGCCCGCCGATGGGCATCCTGCGCCCCGCCGCCCGCATCCGCGCTCTCCGGGAGCGTCCCGACGTCGCCGTCACCATCGACACCGACGCGCAGCCCCCGGAGGTCCTGCTCCTGCGTGGCCGCGTCTCGATCACCGAGGTGGACGGCATGGTGCCCGAGCAGGCCCGGTCGGCCCGCCGCTTCCTGGGCGAGGAAGGCGGCGCGGGCTACGTCGCCGGCGCCGACCACCCCGAGACCCGCATGGCCCGCATCGCCCTGCGGCCCGCCTGGGTCGGCGTCATCGACTTCCAGACCCGCCTCCCCGGCGTCATGACGCACTGAGACCAGGGTCAGGTGGGGTTCTCGGGGGCGTGGGAGTCCAGGTAGGGGGTCAGCTCCCGGGCCACGGTGCGCAGGGGGCGGACGCTCTGTTCGGCTCTGGCGAGGAGGATGGCGCCTTCCAGGGAGCTGACCATCAGGGTCGCCAGGGCGGTCGCCTTGCGGGGCGGGACGCCCATGGCGGTCAGCTCGCGGGTGATCGGCTGCCGCCAGGCGGCGAACGCGGCCGCCGCGGCGGTCCGGGTGGACGCCACGGAGTCCGCGCAGTCGACGGTGGCGGCGGCGACGGGGCAGCCGCGGTCGAACCCCGTCGCCTCGAACTCCTCGGTCCACTGGCGGACCATCGCCGCGAAGAGCCGGCCCGGCGTGGGGCGCGCCATGGCGGCCGTGAAACGGGCGATGCGGTCGCTCGCATAGCGTCCGGCCCACTCGACCGCCTCGTTGACCAGCTGCTCCTTGCCGCCGGGGAAGTAGTGCTGGAGCGAGCCGCGCGGCGCCCCGGCGTGGTCGGCGACCTCGCGCAGGCCGGTCGCGGTGACGCCGTCGCGGCGGATGAGCTGCGCCGCGCTGAAGACCATCCGCTCCCGCGGGCCCCGTTCACCGGTCGCCAAGATCGCCTCCATCGAGGAAAATTTCACTGGCTATTGCCGTATCTAGCTGGGTCATTATCATGACCACTGTCATAACTCGCAAGGTGCGGAGGCGATGGTGGACAGCGACGTCGGTTTCCTCGGCCTCGGTGTCATGGGGCGGCCCATGGCGCTCAACCTCGTCCGTGCGGGGACCGGCCTCGTCGTCTGGAACCGGACCGCCGCCAAAGTCGAGCCGCTGCGCGCGGCGGGCGCGACGGTGGCGGCCGACCCCGCCGACGTCCTCCGCCGCACGCGCGTGGTGTTCCTCATGCTGGCCGACGGTCCCGCCATCGATTCCACCCTGGGACGCGGCACGCCCGGCTTCGCGGCGAACGTGCGAGGACGGATCGTCGTCCACATGGGGACGACGTCACCGGAGTACTCGCGCGGTCTCGAAGCCGACATCCAGGCCGCCGGCGGACGGTACGTCGAGGCGCCCGTGTCCGGTTCGCGGGGCCCGGCGGAGTCGGGTGAGCTCATAGCGATGCTGGCCGGGGAGCCCGCGGCCGTGGACGCCGTCCGCTCCCTGATCGCCCCCCTGTGCGGCGAGGTGTTCGTCTGCGGGCCGGTGCCGCAGGCCCTCCAGATGAAGCTGGCCGTCAACCTGTACCTGATCACCATGGTCACCGGGCTGGCGGAGGCGTTCCACTTCGCCGAGCGGCACGGCCTGGACGGACGGCGGTTGCTGGAGGTGCTCGACGCCGGACCGATGGCCAGCACCGTGTCGCGCGCCAAGGCCCGCAAACTGCTCGACCGCGACTTCGCCGTGCAGGCGTCCATCGTCAACGTCCTGGACAACAACCGCCTCATCGCGGAGGCCGCCCGCGTCGCGCGGCTCGCCTCGCCCCTGCTGGACGTGTGCCACGCCCTCTACGGCGAGACCGTCGCGCTCGGGCACGGCGAGGCCGACATGGCCGCGGTCGTGCGCGCCCTGGAGGCCCGGACGGCCGCCCCGGCGACCGCCGTCTAGAGCGGCCGAATTCGCTTGTCCGCCGTTCCGGGGCGGCAGTACCGTGCCGAAAGTGGATCACTTCTCACGCTCGTGGACGGCCCTGCTCGCGGCGGTCGCCGACCTCCCGGACGAGGACTTCGCGCGCCCGTCCGGCTGCGCCGGCTGGCTCGTGCGGGACCTGGTGTGCCACCTGGTCATCGACGCCCAGGACGTCCTGATCACCCTGGTCACCCCCGCCGACGGCGAACCGACCGTGGACGCGGCCACCTACTGGAAGCTCGTCGACCCCCCGACCGGCGACGACCCCCTCGACGCGCTCATCCCGCGGCTGGCCGCCGCCTACGAGGAGCCGCGGCTGCTCACCTTCCACCTCGACGACGTCGGCTCGGCCGCGGGACGCGCCGCGCGGCTCGCCGACCCCGCCGCCCGCGTCGGCACCCAGGACGAGGTCCTGACGGTCGGCGACTACCTGGCCGCGTACGTGATCGAGTGGACGCTGCACCACCTCGACCTGATCGCGCACCTGCCGGAGGGGCCGGAGCCGCCCGCCGAGTCCCTCGCGGCCGCCCGCGCGTTGCTGGAAAGGATCGCCGGGAGCCCCTTCCCCGCCTCGTTCTCCGATCGGGACGCGCTGCTGGTCGGCACCGGACGCCGCGCGCCGACCGGCGCGGAGCAGGCCGAACTGGGCGACCTCGCCGCGAGGGTCCCCTTCGTCCTCGGCTGAGCACGGCTCCCGGTGCGGGGAGACGGCGGTGGTGTCGCTCCGCGCCACTACAACGCGGCGAGGCCCTTCTGCAGGTCCTCCCGGTTCATCACCGGGGTGATCTCGATCTTCGCGCCCAGCTCCTGGAAGAGCGGCTCGGCGATGGTGGGAATCGTCGCGGTGTCGTCCAGATCGAAGACGAGGACGCAGCAACGCTCGCCGTCGCCCGGGCCGAAGTACGCCGCCTCGGGATCGAGCCGGTCCACCAGTGAATTCACGATCTCCGACAGCCTGCCGGTCTTGATCGCGCCGTTCGAGACCTGGGTGTCCATCACCGCTCTCAGCATGACTCTCATCGTGCTGCTCCCCCCTGGGCGCCCGGTCCGGCGCGAGCCCGTCCGCGCCTGCGTGAACCCGGTGCCGTCCCGCCCAATCTCTCACCGGCGTCCGGCGGAAACACCCTCGAACACGTCTCCTGCGGACATCGTTATGGGAGATCGTCCAGACCGGTCAAGGCAGGTCAAAGGGCGTTCTCCGTGAGCCGGTCATCGCGAGAGCGGCCCTGAAGGGGCAGCCGTCGATGAGGTGGACGGAAGAAGCTCTCCGGATCGGCGATCAAGGCCAGGATCTGACCGCCTTGGTTCCTACTGTGGTCCTGCAGGTGAACGACACGATCGAAGGCGGGAACCATGAACGTTGACACTGCGCAGAACGTCACCGGGGAGCGGGCGGATCTGCTGGCGGAGCTCGCCAAGGCGCGGCACTTCCTGCGGTTCACCACGCGGGACCTCACCGACGAGCAGGCGGGGCGGCGGACCACGGCGAGCGAGCTGTGCCTCGGGGGTCTCGTCAAGCACGTCACGTCCTGCGAGCGGGGCTGGGTGGACTTCATCCTCGAAGGCGCCGCCGCGATGGGCGACTTCTCCCAGATGACCGAGGAGGACTGGAAGCGCCGCGCGGACGAGTTCACCATGCTCCCCGGCGAGACGCTGGCCGGAGTTCTGGACGCCTACGCCGAAGTGGCCCGGCGGACCGACGAACTGGTCCCGACCCTGCCCGACCTGGACGTCCGGCACGAGCTGCCCAAAGCCCCATGGAACACCGAGACGCACTGGTCGATCCGCCGGGTGCTCCTGCACATCACGGCCGAGACGGCCCAGCACGCGGGCCACGCCGACATCATCCGGGAGTCGCTGGACGGGGCCAAGAGCATGGGCTGAGCCTCGGTCAGCGGGCGGCCGGTTCCTCCTCGCGAGGCTTCTTCTCGCGGCGCTTGCGCAGGGAACCGGGCTTGGCCTTCTCCTCCGGGTGGTGGTGGACGCGGACCAGGCTGGCGCCCGTAGTGAACAGCAGGATCACCAGGATCACGCCGAGGGAGAGGGGCGTCGGGATCTCGGGGACGGACGTGGAGACGTCCTGGTGCAGGAACTCCAGGATCAGCTTGACGCCGATGAACGCGAGGATGACCGACAGGCCGATCGACAGGTAGACGAGGCGTTCGAGCAGGCCCTCGATCAGGAAGTAGAGGGCGCGCAGCCCCAGCAGGGCGAACGCGTTGGCGGTGAAGACGATGAACGGGTCGTCGGTCACGCCGAACACGGCCGGGATGGAGTCCAGCGCGAACAGCACGTCCGTGCTGCCGATGGCGACGAAGACCAGCAGCAGCGGCGTCATCACGCGCCGGCCGTCCTCGTGGGCGAGCATCCGCCCGCCGTGGAAGTCCTGGCTCACCGGCAGGATCTTGCGGGCCCGGCGGACGAGGAACGTGTCCTCCACGTCGGGTTCCTCGTTGCGGTGCCGGATGAGCTGGACCGCCGTCCAGATCAGGATCAGCCCGAAGATCAGGAACGTGAAGGAGAACAGGTTGATCGCGGCGGCGCCGATCGCGATCAGGACGGCCCGCAGGATCAGCGCCGCGCCGATGCCGAACAGCAGCGTCTTCTGCTGGTACTCGGCGGGCACCGAGAACCTGGCCATGATGATCACGAAGACGAAGAGGTTGTCGACCGACAGGCTCTTCTCCACGATCCAGCCGGAGAAGTACTCGGTGCCCGCCGTCGACCCGGCGAGGATCCACACCGCGCCGCCGAACAGGACCGCGACGGCGATGTAGAAGACCGACCAGAACGTCGCCTCCCGGATGTGCACCGCGTGCGGCCGCCGGACGGCGACCAGCAGGTCGAACACGAAGAGCGCGATGATCAGTGCGATCGTCGCGCCCCACGCCCATGCGGGTACGGCGTCCATCCGGCGGCTCCAGTCTCGCGGGCACGTCGGCAGTCCCTATTTCCGTTCTCCGGCCGTTCTACCGCCACGGCCGCCCGCACCGCCGCGAGACCCGGCTCCCGGAGCAGGGCGAAAGCACTCAGGCGGGCCTGAGTACCCGCGCCGATGCCGCCGGATCGGGTGGGCGGCCATGCTTCGGTCATGGACACCTCCCGCTGGCGCCCGCCCGCCCTCGCGGCCAAGGCCGCCCTCGCCGCGCTGCTGGCGCTCGCCGTCGCCTTCCCCGAATGGGACCGGTTCGCGGACAAGGCGATGGGCGTGCGGGTGGCCGCCTACCCCGCCGCCGTCATGATCATCACGCTCGTCTGGGCGCTGCGCGGCCGGGGACGGCCCTTCCCCTGGGACGTCGACCTCCTCGTCACCGCCCCCTTCGTGGTGGACGTCGCCGGGAACGCCGCCGACCTCTACGACACGATCGGCGGATTCGACGACGCCTGCCACTTCGGGAACTGGGCCCTGCTGAGCGCCGCCGCGGGCGTCGCCCTGCGCCGCTGGGCGGGCCTCAGGTCCTGGACGCTGGCCCTGACGTGCACCGGCCTGGGCGCCGCCGCGGCCATCCTGTGGGAGTTCTTCGAGTACGGCGTCTTCATCCTCGACACCCCCGAGACCGTCACGATCTACCGCGACACCATCGGCGACCTCATGCTCGGCCTCGCCGGCTCCGCCGTCGCGGGGTGCGCGCTTGGCCTTCGGAGCGCACGGTCGTCCCGCCCCCGGGCGGGCGGTCCGGGGCGACCGAGCCCGGACGTCCTCCTCGTGTCAGTACACGAGGGCCTGGACGTCCGGGAGGGTGATCTCTTCGACGAAGGTCGGGGCGCCGGCGATGCGGATGCCCGGCAGGACGTCGTCCGGGCCGATCCCGCGGCGGGCGGCGCACTGGGTGCAGAGCGTGACGCGGCCCGCGGCGAGGATGACGCCCAGAAGGTCGTCCAGGGAAGTGGCGTGGGGCAGTGAGAACTCGGCGGCCCGTCCCGGCAGCGCGAACCATGCCGACTCCCCGGTCAGCCACAGGGAGACCCCGACCCCGCTCGCCGCGGCGGCCGCCGCGACCGTGAACGCCTGGTTGCAGCGCTCGGGGGCGTCCGCGCCGGCCGTCACCTTGATGACCAGTGGTCTTGCCATGAAGCCACTCTAGTCCGGCGTTCCGCGTAGCATCCTGCGTTGTGGTCGGGTTGGTGAACGCGGGGATCCTCGTCGTCGTGCTGGGGCTGATGGCGGTCGCCGCCGTCCTCCTCGTGATCAAGTTGAGCCGGCTCAGGTAGGCCGGGCGCGTCAGTCGAAGTAGAAGTGGTCGACGGCGACGGCGACGACGGCGACGGCGACGACGGCGACGACGGCGACGACGGCGCACGGGGACGCGGACGACCGCGGACGCCGCTACGCTCGGTGCCCATGGACGTTGAGCTGCACCCGGACCTTGAGCCGCTGAAGTTCCTGCTCGGCACCTGGGAAGGCGCCGGCGTGGGCGGCTATCCCACGATCGAGTCGTTCAACTTCGGCCAGGAGATCTCGTTCACGCACGTCGGGAAGCCCTTCCTGATCTACGCGAGCCGGACCTGGAAGATCGAGGAGGACGGCACGCTCGGGCGTCCGCTGGGCATGGAGACCGGGTACTGGCGGCCGCGGCCCGACCACCAGGTGGAGGTGACGCTGGCCCACCCGACGGGGATCATCGAGATCTACGTGGGGAACGTGGCCTTCAACCGGGTGGAGTTGCACACGGACGTCGTCGCGCGGACGGAGTCGGCCAAGGAGGTCACCGGCGGCCACCGCCTCTACGGGCTGATCGGCGAGGATCTCGGCTGGGCGTACGACATGGCGGCGATGGGGCACGAGCTCCAGTCGCACCTGTCGGCCCAGCTGAAGAAGGTGTCCTGAGCGCCGGGGGCGGCGAGCCCCGGAGGTGACCGCCCCCGGACATGAACGATCCCCGGACCTTCCCGCCGGGTGGCGGGGCGACGGACAGGACGGGTCCATCGGTCCGGGGACCGGGTAACTGCCTGGTATTCGCCGGTCACCGTCGCGACCGGCTACCCCGCCCAGAGGGCGGAGGCTCCGAGGCGGTACGGCGACTAGCGGACAGTCACCTCGCGAGTCCTACAAGAAACCATTGGTTAGGACCACCTCCTTTCGCGCGTATCCCGAACGTATGCGACGCCCGCGCGGCGGGGCAAGCGAGTTTTCCGAGGGCTGAAACCGGACGCCGGGACCGGAGCCGCCGTCCGGGATCTAGACTCGGTGCATGGTCGAGTCGTGGCAGGAGGAGCTGCGGGCGAAGGGGTACCGGGTGACCCCGCAACGCCAGTTGGTGCTCGAAGCCGTCACCAACCTGGAGCACGCGACCCCCGAGGAGATCTGCACCGAGGTGCAGCGCACCGCCCGCGGCGTGAACATCTCCACCGTGTACCGGACGCTCGAACTCCTGGAGGAGCTCGGGCTCGTCAAGCACGCCCACCTCGGGCACGGCCCGCCGAACTACCACCTCGCCGCCGAGGCCGAGCACATCCACCTCGTCTGCCGGGGCTGCCACACCGTGGAGGACGTCGACCCGCGCGCGGCGGCCGGCCTCGCCGACGTCCTGGCGCGCGACTTCGGCTTCGAGACCGACGTCCACCACCTGACCGTCTACGGGCGCTGCAAGGACTGCGGCGGGGGATAGCCGGGCGGCATGGTCCGCGGGTCCGCGACATAGTCTGGACGGCATGGAGAGCCCTCTGCTGCAGTCGCCCGGAGCCGTCGCCGCCGACGCGCCCGACCAGGAGGTCGCCGCGCACTACGGGGACCCCGCACGGGAGCAACGCTCCCTGGAGGAGGGGACGGCGTTCGTCGACCGGAGCAACCGGGGCGTCGTCCGCGTCTCCGGGCCGGACCGGCTCAGCTGGCTGCACAGCCTGCTGAGCCAGCACCTGGACGGGCTGAAGCCGTCCGAGCCGACCGAGGCGCTGCTGCTCAGCCCGAACGGGCACATCGAGCACCACCTGTTCCTCGTCGACGACGGGGAGGCCGTCTGGGCCCACGTCGAGCCGGGGACGGCCCCGGCGCTGGTGGAGTTCCTCGACCGGATGCGGTTCATGCTGCGCGTCGAGGTCGCCGACGTGTCGGAGGAGTTCATGGTGGTCACGGGGCCGGCTGGTCCCGCCGACGGCCGTCCCGCCTGGCCGGACGCCGCGGGGACGACGACGCGGATCGTCCCGCGCGGCGAGTTCCCGGCCGACCTGAAGCCGGCGGGGACCTGGGCGTACGAGGCGCTGCGCATCGCCGAGCACCGCCCCCGGTTCGGCCTCGACACCGACCACCGGACGATCCCGCACGAGGCCGGGTACGTGGAGACGGCCGTCCACCTGAACAAGGGCTGCTACCGGGGGCAGGAGACCGTCGCGCGCGTCCACAACCTGGGGCGGCCTCCGCGCCGCCTGGTGTTCCTCCACCTGGACGGCAGCGTCGACCGCCTGCCCGCGTCCGGCGATCCGCTGGAGATCCCCGGGGGCCGGACGGTCGGGTTCGTCGGGTCGGCGGCCCGGCACCACGAGCTGGGGCCGATCGCGCTGGCGATGGTGAAGCGGAACGTCCCGGTGGACACCGAGCTGCTCGCGGGCGGCGTCGCGGCGGCGCAGGAGGTCGTCGTGTCGCCGGAGACGGGCGCGAACGCGCAGATCGCTCTGCGCCGCCGGCCCGCGAAACACGGGTAGCAGCCCGCCCCCGGGACGAATATCGTCTGATAAGACGATTTCTGACCGATCGCCGCCCGGGGAAGGTGGATTCCTACCGATGGTCCCGAACCTGGGGAAAGGGGAGCCGGCCGCGGCGCGGAGGGGAGGGACCCGGCGCCGCCCGCGCCGGGAGTCCGCGCTGACGTGGTGGGCCCTGTTCGCGGCGATCGCCGGGATCGCGTGGTGGCAGCACTCGTGGCGCGTCGCGCTGCTCGGCCTGCTGGGCTGGTGCCTGTACGAGTTCGCGCTCGTCCCCACCCTGTGCCGGGTGCTGACGCCGAAGGGCGCCGCGTGCACCGAGCGCACCCGGGGGCGGCTCTTCGCCTGCGGCCCGGCCCACCAGCGGCTCCGCAACGACGCGCTGTGGCGGCTCGCCGGGCTCCGCAACCCGTTCGAGCGGGGCCCCGTCGGCGACGAGGGCGACACCGGCACGGTGGTGGTGTCCTCGGACGTGCGCGGCCGCCTCGTCCCGCAGGACCGCGCCCTCATCCTCCTCGCCGCCGCCGGGACCGTCACCGCGCTCGTCGGCATGGTCTACGGGTTCCGCTGACCCGCGCGTTCGGCCGACCAGGCGGTCAGACGTCCAGGACCAGCGTGATCGGGCCGTCGTTGACGAGCGCGACCTTCATGTCCGCCCCGAACTCTCCGGTCTCGACCATCGCGCCCAGCTCGCGCAGCTCCCGGACCACAGCGTCCACCAGGGGCTCGGCGACGGGTCCGGGCGCGGCGGCCGTCCAGCTCGGGCGGCGGCCCTTCCGCGCGTCCCCGTAGAGAGTGAATTGGCTCACGACGAGCAGCGGCGCGTTCACGTCGGAACACGACTTCTCGCCCTCCAGGATGCGCAGCCCCCACAGCTTGGACGCCAGCCTGCGGGCCTTTTCCGCGTCGTCGTCGTGCGTCACGCCGACGAGGACCAGCAGCCCCGGCCCCCCGATCGCGCCGACGACGCGCCCGTCCACGGACACGCTGGCCTGGCTCACCCTCTGGACTACAGCACGCATGACCATGCATTCTGCCGCCATGGGAGCAACGACGCTCATCACGGTGGCGCCCACGGGTGCGGAGTCCGCCAAGGCGGACGTCCCGGCCCTGCCCGTCACCCTGGATGAACTGGTCCAGACGGCCAAGGAGTGCGAGGCGGCCGGCGCGGCCGTGATCCACGTGCACATCCGCGACGACGACGCGCGACCCACGCTCGACCCGTCCCGGCTGCGGGACACGGTGACGGCGCTGCGGGAGAGCACGGGACTGATCGTCCAGCTGTCCACGGGCGGTGCGGTCACCGACCCGTACGAGGACCGGCTCCGCGTCCTGGACGCCGAGCCCGACATGTGCTCGCTCACCTGCGGGACGGTCAACTTCGGCGACGACGTGTTCATGAACCCGTGGTCGTTCATGGTGGAGCTGTACGAGCGCACCCTGGAGCTCGGGATCGTCCCCGAGTTCGAGCTGTTCGACCTCGGCCACATCACCTCGCTGCGCCGCCTCCTGGACAAGCACGGGCTCCCCTACGGCGGCCACGTCCACTGCGACCTGGTCATGGGCGTCCCGGGCGGCATGCCGGGCGACGCCCGCACCCTGGTCGCCGCCGTCGAGGCCCTCCCGGAGGGCGCGACGTGGTCGGCCACCGGCATCGGCCGGACGTCCCTGCCCGTCCTGTTCGCCGCCCTGTCGGCGGGCGGGCACCTGCGGGTCGGCATGGAGGACACGGTCACCTTCGCCAAGGGCCGCCCGGTCACGGCGAACGTCCAGCTGGTGGAGCGCGCGGCCCAGGCGGCCCACCTGGCCCAACGCCCCCCCATGCCCCCCACCGAGGCCCGCGCCCTCCTGGCCATCGAACCTCGCTGAGGCCCGGAGGGCCGCGCACCTTTCCGGGCAAGTCAAGCCGGGATGGGGCAATCTGGCCGATTTCGTGGAGCGGGGTGCCGCTTTCCTGGGATACGCCGGGTACGTGACTTTCGGGGTCGCCGTTCGGGGCGGCGAGATCGCCGGGGGTTCCGGGCGCCGGTGTCGTGGTGATGGAGGAGTGCGGTGGACGTCAATCCTGTGCTGGTCGAGGTGGAGCGTTCCGGGTTCGTGGAGTCCCGGCATCGGGGGGCGGCGATCGGGCTGGCCGCCGACGGGGGCGTCGCCTTCCGGGCGGGGGAGACCGGTGCGCCGATCTTCCCCCGGTCGGCGAACAAGCCGATGCAGGCGGTCGCGATGCTGCGCAGCGGGCTCGAACTCGGCGGCGAGCTGCTCGCGCTCGCGGCCGGCAGCCACTCCGGTGAGGACTTCCACGTCGAGGGAGTGGAGAAGGTCCTCGCGGGCGCCGGGCTGGTGGCCGGCGACCTGCGCTGCCCCGAGAGCTGGCCGATCGACCCCGTGGCGCAGCAGGAGGTCGCCCGGACGGGCGGCGGCGTCTCCAGGCTGCGGATGAACTGCTCCGGGAAGCACGCCGCGATGCTCGCCACATGTGTCACGGCGGGATGGCCCACCGACTCCTATCTCGACCCCGGCCACCCGTTGCAACGGGCCGTCCGGGAGGTCGTCGAAGAGCTGGCCGGTGAGGATGCCACGGCGGTCGGCGTCGACGGGTGCGGGGCGCCGCTGTTCGCCGTGTCCATCGTGGGCGTCGCGCGGGCGTTCCGGGCGCTCGTCCTCGCCGAACCGGGTACGCACGGGCGGCGCGTCGCCGACGCCATGCGGACGCACCCGCAGTGGACGTCCGGGACCCGGCGCGAGGAGCGGCAGCTGATGGAGGCCGTCCCCGGCCTGCTCGTCAAGTGCGGCGCCGAGGGCGTGGACGCCTTCGCGTTCGCCGACGGGCGCGCGGGGGTCGTCAAGATCGACGACGGGGCGATGCGGGCGCGGACGCCCGTGACCGTCGCGCTGCTGCGCGCCCTCGGCGTCCACGACGGCGCCGACGGGGGCGCCCTGGACGAGCTGGCGATCGTCGAGGTGCGCGGCGGGGACGGCGTCGTCGGCGCCATCCGCCCGGCACCGGGCGTCTTCGACCGGGCGGCCTAGCCCCCCTCCGGCAGCAGCCGGTTCACCATCTTGTCGATCAGGGCGTCGGTGTCGTAGGGCTCCGTGATGGCGGGGGCGGTGAAGTCGTCCAGGAGCAGCCCGGCCATCGCGAAGTACAGCAGGCCGACGCCCGTGGCGTCGCCGGGCAGGCCCGCGTCCAGGTGGTAGCGGACGATCTCCTCGTGCTCGGCGGTGAGGAAGCCGCCGAGCTCGGCGTGCAGCTCCGGGCGCCGGGTCGCCTCCAGGCGCAGCTCCAGCATGGCCAGGTAGCCGGTCCGGTCGGCCCGCATGCGGCCGAGGAGCTGGTGCATCAGCTCGGTGACCAGTGCGTGCGTGGGCGCCTGCCGCATCGTCTCGGCCAGTGCCTGCGGGTCGGGGGTGAGGCGCTCGCGGGTGCGGTGCATGACCTGGGTGAGCAGGTCGGCGCGGTTGGCGAAGTAGTTCGTGGCGGTGCCGGTGGGGACGCCCGCCTCGGCGTCGATCGCGCGCAGTGTCAGGCCGCGCGACCCCTCTCGGGCCAGGACCTCGATCGCCGCGTCCAGCAGGGCGGCCCGACGGGCGGGGTTGCGTCGCACTGTGACCTCCATCACTACGGCTTGCAATCACTGCAAGTGCAGTACTAAGTTCAAACCACTTCAAACAGAGTACATCAATGCCAGTGAAAAGGAGATCGCATGCGCGCCCGGATCACCACCCCTTCCTCGCCGTTCCAGGACCGCGTAGCCCTGCACGGTCGCGCGGGACGTCCCGGATGGGACCGTCACGTCCCGAAGCCCCGCACCGTTCCGCGGCCGCGGCCGCCGCGCAAGCCCGGGTCCGTCCGCTGATCCGCCGTCCGTCCCCGCTCCCGCGCCCGACGCCTGAAAGCGAGCACCGCATGCGCAAGCTGGTCTACTACGTCTCCGCCACCCTCGACGGCTTCATCGCCGGACCGGAGGGGCAGTTCGATTTCTTTCCCTTCGAGGGCGAGCCCGCCGAGATGATCATGGCCGAGTATCCCGAGACGCTGCCGGCCCATGCCCGCGGTCCGCTCGGCATAGGCGACGCCCCGAACCGCCATTTCGACACCGTCGTCATGGGGCGGGGTACCTATGAGCCGGGTCTGGCCATCGGGCTCACCAGCCCGTATCCGCAGCTGGAGCAGTACGTCGTCTCGACGACGCTCGGCATCGAGGACCCGGCCGTGACCGTCGTCCCCCGGGACCCGGTCGGCCTGGTCCGGGGGCTGAAGGAGCGGGACGGCCTCGACATCTGGCTCGCAGGCGGCGGGAAGCTCGCCGCCGCGCTGGTGGACGAGATCGACGCGCTGGTCATCAAGCGCCACCCGATGGTGATCGGATCCGGGATCCCCCTGTTCGACGGGCCCTTCTCCCTGGCGGCGTTCACCCCGACCGACGCCCACGCCTTCGACTCCGGGCTCGTCGTCACCATCTACTCCCGCGCAGAGGACGCGGAGCGGCCCCCGGCCGCCTGGTTCTCCAGCGGTAAGTCGTGATCTTCAGTTCGTGTGCGGTCGGTATCGATCCGGCTTTCGGTGGTTTGTTTTGCGGCGGCTGTCGATTCGGCTGCCGGCCGTTCGGCAGAACCCGTGAAGGCACCGGGTAAGCGGTGCTCGGATCACGTTCTGGGAGCCTGCGATGACCGCCGGACCGTCCCGCACCGACACCGCCGACGCCCGGGCCCCGTTCCGAGCGGTGTTGAGGACAAGCCCGCCTTCCCCCTTCGGGTCAGGCCAGAGCCGAGTTGAGGGCTTCGAGGCCTTCGACCACCTCGGTGTCGGTCGGAGCGTGTTCGGGATCGGTCATCCACTGCGCCATCAACCCGGTGATCAGCGCCAGCTGGACCGAGCCGATGGTGCGGGCCCCCTGCTCGGTGACGGCCTCCTCGGGTGTTCCGGTGGCCACGGCCGCCATCCCCCGGCGCCCACCGCGGCCATGCTGACGCCTGCGACGCCCGCGATGTCACGCAAGGTCGTTTTTGCGTAGCCCTTCTCTTGGATGCACCGAACCGCCGCTCCCAAGAGGTCCTCCCGGTTGCCCATCTCAGTAACGCCCGCTCACACTCGAAATGAGGACGAGGATGCCGACCGACGCGCTACGGCTGGAGGCCGTTCGCAAGATCTACGGAACAGGGCCTGCCGCCGTGACCGCCCTGGACGGGCTGTCCCTGACGCTGCCCGCCGGTACCTTCACCGCTGTCATGGGCCCGTCCGGCTCGGGCAAGAGCACCCTGCTGCAGTGCGCGGCCGGGCTGGACGCCCCGACCGCCGGCAGCGTCGTCGTCGGCGGTGTGGAAATGACGGGGCGCAGCGAGACCGAACTCACTCGGCTGCGTCGCGAGCGGATCGGTTTCGTGTTCCAGCACTTCAACCTGCTGCCCACACTGACCACGCTGCAGAACGTGACCCTTCCGCTGCGCCTGGCCGGCAGGCGGGCCGACCCGGCCGCCGCCGCGGCGGTGTTGGCCCAGGTTGGGCTGGACGGTCGGCAGGGGCACCGTCCGGCCCAACTGTCGGGCGGGCAACAGCAGCGGGTCGCGATCGCCCGGGCTCTGGTCACCGGCCCCAGCGTCATCTTCGCCGACGAGCCGACTGGCGCGCTGGACACCCGCAGCGCCCGCGAGGTGCTGCGGCTGCTGGCCCGTACCGTGTCCGAGCAGGGGCGGACGGTGGTGATGGTCACCCACGACCCGGTCGCCGCCTCCTACGCCGGATCGGTGCTCTTCCTGGCCGACGGCAGGATCGTCGGACGCCTGGCCGGCCCGACCCCCGACGCGGTGGCCGAGCGCATGACTCACCTGGGGGAACTCGCCGAGCAGCAGCGCGCCGCCCAGGCCGCCCCGATCTCGGAAGCGAGCTGACCATGCTCACACTCGCCCTGAATTCCCTTCGGCGCCGTTCCGGCGGTTTCGCCGCCAGCTTCCTGGCGATGTTCTGCGGCGCCATGATCCTCATGGCCTTCGGCTCCCTGCTGGACACGGCCGGCGCCAAGGGCGTGGATCCCGCCAGCGAGAGCACCCTCAATGTCCTGGGCCTCGTGGTGGGCGGCTGGGGACTGCTGCTGGTGACGTTCGCCGTCACCTCCACCCTCACCCTGTCGGTACGGCAACGCGCCGCGGAGATGGCACTGCTGAAGAACATCGGTGCGACCCCGGGCCAGATCACCCGGATGATCACCGGGGAGGCTCTGATCCTGGCCGTGGCGGCGGTGTCCCTGGCGATCGTCCCCGCCGCCTACACCGGCGGTTGGCTGCTCGACCGGCTCACCGCCAATGGGCAGATCGCCACGAGCATCACCCATCACTTCGGCGGGTTCGCCATCCACATCGGCTACGGGGTCACGCTCGTCGCGGCCACCGCCGCCGCGCTCACCGCCGCCCGGCGCACCGCCCGGATGAGCGCCACCGCGTCCCTCCTGGACGCCGCCGCCGGCGACGCCCGGATGAGCCGCAAACGGGTGGCCGCCGCCGCGGTGTTCCTGTTCCTCGGCACCGACCTGGCCGTCATCACCGCGACCGCGATGCGCGGCAAGGACGACTTCGAGCCGATGGCCACGGCCGGCCCGGCCGCCATCTGGTTCTCCATCGGCCTGGCGCTGCTGGCCCCCGCACTGCTGCGCCGGGTCGCCGCCTGGCTGGAGGGACCACTGCAGCGCGGCGGTGCCGCCGGCCAGCTGGCCGCGCTCAACCTCGCCCAGCGCACCGGCCCCATGTCCACCGCGGTCATGCCGATCATCCTGTTCACCGGCATCGCCACCGGCACCCTCTACATGCAGGCCACCGACAACGCCGTCAACGCCGCCTCCGGCATCACCGAGACCGCCGACTACCGCAACGCCGAGACCACCAACATGATCGTCATCGGCATGATCCTGCTCTTCGCCGCCATCATGGTGGTCAACTCCCTGGTCGCGACCACCGTGGACCGCCGACGTGAATTCGGCCAGCAACGCCTCATCGGCGCCACACCCCGTCAGGTACTGCAAATGGTCGCCGGCGAGGGAACGGTGCTCGCCGCCACCGGCGTCCTGTTCGGCACACTGGCCTCCCTCGTCACGATCATCCCGTTCAGCATCGCCCGCTCCGGCTCACCCGTCCCTCATGGCAACATCCTGCTCTACCTCGCCGTCGCCGCCATCGCCGCCGCACTCGCCCTGGCCACCAGCCTCGCCGCAGCCCACCGCACGCTGAGAACACCGGCCATCGACGCGGCGACCACCTGAGCCCGCCGCAGTCACGCCGCCGGAGGCCGTGGAACGGAACTCGTCGGTCATGTGGAGAGCGGACTCCGCAGCGAGATCCCGCCGGGGGATCCGGAAATCCAGTCGTGGGGTGGCCGCCCCGGTATTGATCCGGCTTTCGGTGGTTTGTTTGCGGCGGCTGTCGATTCGGCCGCCGGCCGTTCGGCAGAACGCGTGAAGGCACCGAGAAAGCGGTGCTCGACTCAAGTCCAGGGAGCCTGCGATGACCGCCGGATCGGCCAGCAACCACTCCGACACCGCCGCCGCCCGGGTCCCGTTCCGCGCATTGCTGCGGACGAGCCTGATCGCCTCGGGCTTCGCCGCGGCGGCGACCGAGGCGATCAGCGCCGTCGTCCGGGCCGCGGGCGTCCAGCTCGCGGTCGGCGACCCTGGCGGGAGCGCCTCCAGTGTCGTGCCGGTCAACGCCGGCGCCTGCGCGATCTCCATCGCGATGGTCATGGTCATCGGCACCGGCATCGCCGCGCTGATCAACCGGCGCTCGTCCCGGCCGGCCCGCACCTACGCCATCGTGACGAGCGTGCTCGTGCTCGTGTCCCTCATCGCCCCGCTGACCGCAGCGGCCACCTCCATGGGGACCAAGCTGACCCTCGTCGCCGCTCACCTCGTCGCGGCCGCGATCATCGTGCCCATGGTCAGCCGCCGCCTTGCCGGCAACCGACAAGACGGACCGCGGTAAGAATGTGTGGCCCCGGTGTCGAGAACGTGCGGCGTCGAAAGGCACACCGTGCGCCGAGCCAACGACCAATGATCACCAAGGCAAAGGAGACCTGACCATGCGTTACATGGTGATGCACTACGAGACCGAGGCCATGGAGAACGGTGTCACGCCCACACCGGAACAGCAGGCCGCGATCGGCGAGTACATGAAGGAGTCGGCGGTGGCCGGCGTTCTGCTCGGCGGCGAAGGGGTCCACCCGAGCTCGTCCGGCGCTCGGCTTGAGATCGCTGACGGGAACGTGCGGATCATCGACGGCCCGTTCGCCGAGGCCAAGGAACTGATCGCCGGCTTCGCGATCCTCGAGGTCGATTCGCTGGCCGAAGCGGTCGAGCACGCCCGCAAGTTCGCGCTGATCACCGGTGTGGAACGCATCGACGTACGCCGCGTCGTCGAGTTCTCCGACCTGCAGTAGAACGCCGCCCCGGACCCGGCAGCCGCCGTCATGGAAGCAGGAGACCTCGACGCCATGCTGGCGACGCTGTGGCGTGTCGACTCCCCCCGCATCGTCGCCCGTCTCGTCAGGCTCGTCGGTGACCTCGACACCGCCGAGGAACTCGCCCAGGACACCTTCGTCGCCGCCATCGAGAAGTGGCGGCACGAAGGCGTCCCCAGCAACCCGGCGGGCTGGCTGAACACGACCGCCCGATTCCTCGCCGTCGACCGGATCCGGCGACGCGACACCCAGCGGCACAAATACCACCTCGTCGCGGCGACGACGCCGCGGAGCACCGATCTCGACATCGGTCAGATCGTCGACGGCGACCTGGCCGACGACCTCCTCGGGCTGATCTTCATGGCCTGCCACCCGATCCTGCCGCCGGACGCCAGGTCCGCGCTCACCCTCAAACTGGTCTGCGGCCTCACGACCGGCGAGGTCGCCCGGGCCTTCCTCGCCCCCGAGGCGACGATCGCCCAGCGCGTCGTCCGCGCCAAACGTACTCTCGCGGCGGCCGACATCCGCTTCGAGCTCCCCGGACCGGCCGAGCGTCCAACACGCCTCGACGCCGTCCGGGAGGTCATCTATCTGGTGTTCAACGAGGGGTACTCGGCCACCAGTGGCGACAGCTGGGTCCGCCCCGAACTGTGCTCCGAAGCGCTGCGGCTCGGGCGGATGCTGGCCAATCTGACACCGGACGACACCGAGACCCTCGGCCTTCTCGCGCTGATCGAACTCCAGGCGTCACGGCTGACCGCCCGCGTCGGCCCGCACGGTGACCCTGTGCTCCTGATGGACCAGGACCGGACCCGGTGGGACCGGCTGCTGATCCGCCGCGGGCTCGCGCTCATCGAGCGGATCCACCGGTTGCGCGGCACCGCGGGACCTTATGCGCTCCAAGCCGCGATCGCCGCGTGCCACGCTCGGGCCACGACCGCCGCGGACACCGACTGGCCGCGCATCGCGGCCCTCTACGACGGGCTCGTGCAGATCACCTCGTCGCCCGTGGTCGAACTCAACCGCGCCGTCGCGATCGGTCGGGCATTCGGGCCGCAGGCCGGACTGGACGTCGTCCGCCCGCTCCTGGATCATCCGGCGATGCGCGGCTACCACCTCCTCCCGGCCGTCGCGGGCGACCTGTCCTGCGGCGCCGGGAACCACGAGGAGGCGCGGCGGTACTTCCTCGACTCCGCAGCCTTGACGGCGAACACACAACAACGCAGGACCATGCAGCGCCGGGCGGCCGACTGCGCGACCCACCACGCCGGGAGCACCCCCCACCAGCAAGATCACGACTTACCGCCGGAGTGCTAGCCGGGCGGGTTGCTAGCGGCTCTCGGTGTTCTCGGTGTTCTTGGACGCCTTGAGGTCCTCGAACTCGCCCTTGAAGATCGTCTGCTCGTAGAGGACGCCGTCGGGCCACGGCTTCTTCGGTTCCCGTCCGGGCTGGGGGTTGTCCTTGCGGAACTCCACCGGCTGGCCGTCCTTGGCCGGCGGGTAGCTGTGCGAGAACATCCCGGGCGCGTAGGTGTAGTAGCCGCCCTGCTCCATGCCCCGCTGGTTCAGCTGGTTGTTCCTGCGCTCGGAGTGGAGCTTCCTGGACGAGGCGGCGCGCGTCGCGTACACCCAGACCACCAGGGCGGCGACGATCAGGAACGGGATGATCCAGACGAAGTAACGGGCGCCCGTGGGGGACGTGTCCGCCAGCACGGGGTCGGCGACGATCGTGGTGAGCAAGGCGGACCACCTCCCGATGGCATGAATCGGCCCTTCCTAGGGTCAGTTAGGGATGTGTCCGCTGGATCCCGTATTAACCGTTTCGGGCGCCGGGGCGGCGGGCGCGCCCACGGTGCGGAGCCGTCCGGCGGGCAGGCCCGGGACGGCCAGCGCGGCGCAGACGGCCAGGACGCCCAGCATTGGAACGGTCCATCCGCCGGTGGCGTCGTGCAGTGCGCCGAGGGCGAGCGGGCCGAGCGCCGCGATGACGTAGCCGACGCCCTGCGCCATCCCCGACAGCTGGACGGCGACGTGGGCGTCGTGGGCGCGGAGCCCGATGAACGACAGCGCGGTCGCGAACCCGAGCCCCTGGCCGAGGCCGAGGACCACGGTCCAGCCCCACACCGACGCGATCGGCGCCCAGGTCACCCCGACGAAGCCCAGCGCGGTCAGCGCCACCGTGGCGATCACCAGGGGGCGCTGGTCGCGGGTCCGCCGGGCCAGCACCGGGACGGCCAGCGAGCCGACCGCCTGGACCGCCGCCACCAGTGCCAGCACGTAGCCGGCGGTCGCCTCGTCCATCCCGCGGTCCTGGCAGAGCGTCGGCAGCCAGCCGAGCACCACGTAGGCCAGCAGCGACTGCAGGCCCATGAACACCGTGACGTGCCAGGCCAGCCCCGACCGCCACACCAGCGCCGCGACGCCGTGCGGGGGCTCCGCGGGCGGGGCCGAGCGCGCCGCGCGCGCCGCCCGCCGCGCCCTCGGCAGCCACAGCAGCCCGGCGAGCGCCGCCGGGATCGCGAGCAGGCCGAGCGGCAGCCGCCAGGACGCGCCGAACAGGTTCTCCACCGGCACGGCGAGCCCGGAGGACAGGGACGCGCCCGCCGTCACCGCGACCGTGTAGACCGCCGTGACCGTGGTGATCCGGGACGGGTGGTCCCGCTTGATGATCGCCGGCACCGCGATGTTGCCGATGCTGATCGCGATCCCCGCGACCAGGGAGCCGGCGAACAGCGCGGCCACGCCGCCCGGCAGCCGCAGCAGCAGCCCGGCGACGAGCAGCGCCATCGCGCACACCAGCAGCGTCTCGCTGCGCGGCGGGCGCCGCAGGAAGGCGGCGACGAGCCCGTAGGAGCCGAAGAACGCCAGCGGCAGCGTGGTGAGCGCGCCCGCCGCCGTCCCGGACAGGCGGAAGGCGTCGCTGATCTCGGTCAGCAGCGGCCCGACCGCCGCGACCGCCGGCCGCAGGTTGACCGCCAGCAGGACGATCATCAGCAGGGCGCCGGCGAGCCCGGCGCGCCGCCCGGTCACGCGTCCTCCTCGGGCGCGCCGGCATCGCCGAGCAGGGACTCCAGGACGGCGAGGGTCGGCTCCACGACGGCGGCGGCGGCCGACGCGGCGGCCTCCGGATCGCCCGCCGCGATCGCGTCCAGCACGGCGCGGTGCCTGGCCGGTCCCGCCTCGGGGACCTCGTGGTCCAGCCGGATCGCGCGCATCGACTCGTGCAGCCGGTCGATGAAGAACCGCATCGCCTCGATCAGCACCGGGTTGCGGGAGGCCTCCGCGACGCCGAGGTGGAACCGCGCGTCGGCGGCGCCGAACGCGTCCGGCTCGGTGGCCTCGTCGCGGGCGCGGAGCAGTTCCTCCAGCCGCGCCAGGTCCGCGTCGGTGCGGCGGCGCGCCGCCAGCCGGGCCGCCTGGACGTCGTAGGCGAGCTGCACCTCGAACACGTCCCGGGCGGACGCGCGGGACACCCGGCGCAGCAGCGGCCGCGGGTCGGCGCTGCTGCGCACGTACGTCCCGTCGCCGCGCCGCACCTCCAGCACCCCGACGTGCGACAGCGCCCGGATCGCCTCCCGGACGGCCGGACGGCTCACCCCGAGCTGCGCGGCCAGGTCCAGCTCGGCCGGGATCCGCCGGCCGACCGGCCACGTGCCGCCGCTGACCTGCGCCTGGAGCTGGTCGAGCACGGCGTCCACCGTCGACCCGCTTGATACGGGACTCAACGCCACGAAAGCCTCCAAAGTAAGATGTCAGACATCTTACGAGGAGATCCGTGGGACCGTCTGACCCGTGGTGACCGTCGGGAGGGGTCTCGACGGTCACCACGGGCATCTACGGCGCCCGCCGGACGGGGTGTGGGTACGGGTCGCCGGATCCGGCGGGCGTCGCGTCCTTCGTTTCGGCCGCCTCCGCGTCAGCGGAGCCTGGGAAGGCCGAATCTGCGGCGGTGCCCGGTGCTCGGCGCGGCGCGGACCTTCTCCGCTTCAGCCCGTTCCCGCACGCGGGCCGCCTCCTCCTCCGCGCGCCCCTGCTCGACCGGGGCCATGGCTTCGCGGTGGGACACCGGCGCAGCCGGATCGCGGCGCGTTCGCGGGGACGGGCCGCCCATGATGATCCCGCCCATGACGGGTCCGCGGTGCGGCAGGCCGTCGTCGGCGCCGGGGTAGTGGCGGCGCGTGCGCGACGTCGTCAGCACCACCGTCACCCAGCCGATGAGCGCCACGAAGATGACGGCCGGGCCGATGGCCAGGAAGTAGGCGTTCCCGAGGCGGTCGGACTGGGCGAGCAGCGCGCTGGCGACCATGGGGCGACACCTCCTCGCCCCTGGCTTTACCCGGCGTCAGGCGGTTAACCGCCCGGCGCCGTCACAGCCCGCGCGACTGGGAGATGGACCCCGAGGTGGCCAGCGTGAACGTGCGCATCGACTCGGCGAACTTCGACAGGTCCCATTCCGCCGGGCCCTCGTACCAGTAGAGGTTGTCGGCGCCCGTCGCGCGCTCGCCCGCGTCCTTGACCGTCCCGGCCCACTTCGCCACGAGGTCGAACACCACCGCGTACGGCAGGAAACGCGAGAACAGCGCGATCCGCTGCTGCGCCGCGATGGAGCCGTCGTCGGGGAGGGCGCCCCGCTCCAGGAACGCGCGGAAACCGATCGTGTGCGCGAGGACCGTGGCGCCGCGCGCCGTCTTCGCCGGCATGTACTGGCCGCCATAGGCCAGCGCCGCGCCCGCGATGATCAGTGCGAGCCCGGCCAGCGCCCACTCGGTGGTGAACGCCAGCGCGACCGTCCCGGCGATGCCGAGCAGCGTCACGAGGATGCCCGCGACCGTCCACCGGGACCGGACGGTGTCGGGCCGCCGCGCGAACCAGCCCTGCTTCACCACGTCGTCGTACATCGCGGACCTGACCTGCGCGAGCTTCGTCGCGAACGTCCCGCCGAGCTCCGACAGCCGGACGGCGTCGCGGCCGGACCCGTCCGGGGCGGTCAGCAGCGCGTCCAGCAGGATCCGCTCGTAGGGGAGCAGGTCGACCTGCGCGCGGTCGAGGCGGCGCAGCGTCCAGTCGAGGCGGCCGGTGACGGCCCGGTCCTCCTCCTCGATCAGCAGGTAGCCGCGCACGGCGAGGTCGACGATGGTCGCGGTCACGTCGATCACGTCGGCCTGCTCGTCGATCAGCGTGCCGATCTGCCCGGGGCGCACCCCGTCCGGCGGCTCGAACTCCGCCCCGGCCACCGGCGCCTGGTCGCCCTCGGCGGCCCGCTTCCCGACGGTCCGCGCGTCCCGCCCGCGCAGCAGGTAGAGGGCGAGGACGCCGCCCACCAGCAGCACCAGCAGGCCGCCGAGCGCGGCGCCGGTCACGGCGTTGACGGAGAACGCGGTCGCGACCGTGTGGCGGCGCTCGTAGATCGCGTGCCCGCCCGTCGTCCCGGCCGGCAGGCCGGCGACGACCGTCAGGTACTCGCCGGGCAGCATCCCCTGCTGGGCGAACACGCCCTGGGTGTGCGTGTGGTTCGTGTAGTACTGCGTGCAGCCGATCGTGCTGCCGATCGGCCCGGTGAAGCAGTTGACGTTGCGGATCATCGCGCCGCCGTCGACGGTGGCCTTCGCCTCGTCCAGCGGCACCTTCCAGCCGCCGACCACCGGCCAGCGCAGCTCCTCCGCGGCCCCCATCCGGGTGATCGCGCCGCGCACGTCGTACTCCAGGACGATCGTGCGGTCGCCGGTCAGCTTCCGGTCGCCCGCCACCTTGACCGTCGTGTGCAGCCCCGCGCTGGAGGCGGTGGCCCTGGACGGCCCGCCGTCCGGGCTGGCCGCCCGCAGATTCTCGATCCTGTAGACGCGGTCCTCGGTGACGCTCTCGTGCGCCCGGGTCGGGTACGTCCGCTGGAAGCCGTCGTGCCCGGCGAACCGGTAGACGATCGTCTCCTTCACCCTGACCGTGCCGCCCTGGACCGCGGTGAGGACGACGTCGTCCTTGAGCACCCGCTCGGCCGCGGCGAAACCGGATGCCGCCGCACCGGCCGCCGGCGCCTCGCTGACCTCGGCCGCCGTCGCAGAAGTGCTGGTCAGCAGGGGGACGGCCAGCGCCGCCGAGACCGCCAGGGCCGCCGGACGCGACCGGAACATCGCCGCAAGAGCAGACATGGCCGCAAATGCTATCGGGAATGCGTGCGATGATTCTGCGCTATGGCAGGTCATTACCCCCCGCCGCCCCCTCCGCCGCGGCCTCCGGGACCGCCCTACGGCCGTCCGCCGTACGGTGGGCCGCAGCCGCAGGGGAGACCGCCGTATGGCGGTCCGGCGTACGGCGGGCCGGGCTACGGACCTCCTGCCTACGGGCCGCCGCAGTACCGGTACGTCCCGATGCGCCCGCCGCCGCGCCGCAGCGCGGGCGGGACGATCGCGGGCATCTTCGGCGGCCTGACCTCCCTGGTCGTCCTGGCGATCCTGGGGATCTCGCTGTTCGGCGGGAGTCAGGGCGCCGTCGGCGGCACCGGGACCTCCACCACGTCGAGCGGCCCCTCGACGCCCCGGGAGAAGGCGACCAACAGCAAGATCTACAAGACGGGCCCGCTGACGCCGGTGAGCTGCCGCCTGCCGCCGATCCAGCCGTCCGCCCAGTCCATGCGCGGGTTCATGGACACCCTGAGCGACTGCCTGGACGCGACGTGGACCAGGCAGTTCACCAAGGCCGGCATCGCGTTCGACAAGCCCGACCGGGTGTTCTGGGTCGAGCCGGGGCGCAGCCCGTGCGGCTCCTACCCGGCGCCCGGCGCGTCCGCGTTCTACTGCCCGGCCAACAACACGATGTACGTGGGGCTCCGGCACGTCGTGGAGACGTCGGGCGGCGAGCCGCTGTCCCACTACGCCGTCTACGCCCGCGTGATCGCGCACGAGTACGGGCACCACGTCCAGGACCGGGCCGGGATCCTGCTCTACGGGGACGGCCAGATGGAGTCCGGCGACACCGCCACCCGGACGGAGGCGAGCCGCCGCATCGAGCTGCAGGCCCAGTGCTTCGCCGGTGCCTTCCTCGGCAGCGAGCGCACCACCCTCCCGATGACCCGCGAGCAGTACACGGCCATGGTCAACGACGTGCTGGGCAGGGGCGACGACCGCCAGCCGCCGGAGAAGCGCGACCACGGCTCGGGCCGCCACTACGCGGGCTGGGTGATCACCGGTTTCAACGGGCGCGACCTGACCGTCTGCAACACCTGGATCGCGTCCCCGTCCAAGGTGAGCTGACCTCCCGGCCGGGCTTTGAGTTCCTCGCACAGGGACGGCTGAGTGCCGGTACTCATGCCCCGGACGCGGGCGGGCCGCAGACTCGTTCCATGACGACCTCCAAGCCGCCCGCCCAGGCCGGTTCCGCCGCGTTCTTCGTCCAGGCGACGATCTCGTTCGCCGTCTCCAGCACCGCCGTCGCCGTCGGGGTGGCCTACCTGCCGGTCAGCGCGTGGGTCCGCGCGTTCCTGGCGCTCGGCCTGCTGTATGTGATCACGTCCACGTTCACGCTGGCCAAGTGCGTCCGCGACCGGCAGGAGACGTACGCCATCAGCACCCGGGTCGACCAGGCGCGCCTCGACAAGCTCCTCGCCGAGCACGACCCGTACGCGACCCCGTCCCTGTGATCCCGGCCCTCCCCCCACCTGGCGCCGCCGTCCGCGAAGGGCGGCGGCGCACGACGTTCCCCGGCATGGTCAGCCGGTGAAGGGCCACGGGCCGAAACGGCCCGCCGCGACGAAGACCGCGAGCGCGAGGTAGACCAGGTTCAACGCCACGAACGCCGTCTCCCCGCGCCGGCCGTGCGTGACCATCGCGCCGACCATCAGCAGGACCCAGCAGGCGGCGGTCACCGGCACCATGACGGGCGCGACGCCGACCACGGCGGGCAGGATCAGTCCGACGGAGGCGAGGAGTTCCAGGCCGCCGAGCGCCTTCACGAAGCCGTCGCCGGCGCTCTCGGTCCACTGCCCGCCGGGGGCCTCGGCCAGCTTGGCCCTGGGCACGAAGACCTTGCTGACACCGCCGGTCAGCGCCACCGCGGCCAGCAGTCCCGCCCCGATCCACAGTGCCGTGTCCATGAGCTTCCTCCTTGATGGGGACGAGTGGTTCGTCCGCAAGACACCGGCGCCGCGACCCGTGTGACAACGCGACACGTGACCTGCGCCACGGGCGCCCCGAGCGCCGGACCAGCGGCGATGGGACGGTTCATCCGGCATTTCCGGCATGTGAGGCGATTCACCACGAAGTGCTAGCTATGGTGCTTGCAATAGCAAGCACCATGACGGAGAGTGGAGATATGGCGAGTTCGAAGGTCGGCTCGATCGGGGAGTACATCCGGGAGCAGCGGACACGGGCGAAGATCTCGCTCCGCCAGCTGGCGGACGTGTCCGGGATCTCCAACCCGTACCTGAGCCAGATCGAACGCGGCCTGCGCAAGCCGAGCGCCGAGATCCTGCAGCAGATCGCCAAAGGGCTGCGGATCTCCGCCGAGGCGCTGTACGTGCAGGCCGGGATCCTGGAGGACCGCGAGGCCGACACCGACGTGCAGGCCGCCGTGCGGGCCGATCTCGTCCTCACGGAACGGCAGAAGCAGGTTCTGCTCGACATCTACGCGTCGTTCCTCAAGGAGAACGAAGCCAGCGGCGTCCTCGGCGCCGAGCTCGATGTGCCCGCCGAGACCGCCGTACCGCAAGAGGCCGGACCAGAACAGGCCGGACCAGAGCGCAAGGAAAGGAAGAGGTCGGATGACGCTGGCCAGCAACCTTCGTGAGAACAAGGCCGTGTACGCCGTGGCCGGCGCCGGCGACTTCGCGGTGGAGAAGATCCGTGAGGTCCCGGAGCAGGTGACCAGGTACCAGGGCGAGGTCCGCGAGACCGTCGACCGCTACCGCGTGCAGGTCCGCGAGACCGCCGCCCGCTACCGCGGCGAGGTCTCCCGGTACCAGGAGCGCGTGGACGCCAAGGATCTGCCGGGCGCCGCCGTCGCGTACGCCACGCACTTCGGCACCCGCGCCTTCGAGTTCATCGACGAGCTCGCCGAGCGCGGCAAGAAGGTCGTGCACCGCGAGGCCTCCGAGGTCGCCGAGATCGCCGCGGCCGACCAGGCCGCGCCGAAGCAGGCGTCCAAGGCCCGCACCGCGCAGCGCCGGACGGTGCAGAGCCGGGCCACCGGGCAGTCCCGCTCCACCGCGAAGAAGTAAAGGCGCCGAACGACGGAGCCCGGCCGGGAACACCCGGCCGGGCTCCGTCGTCCCTACAGGTGCCTGGTCCATCAGGCCGCCCTGGTGGACGGTGCGCATAGGGTTGCGGTAAAGGAAGACCCGCGTGCGACGAGGAGTCGCCGTCCGAGACGAGCAGGAGCGCTGATCGCCGATGTCGGGCTTCAACGTGCTGGACTACTTCTTCTGGTTGCTGCTGATCATCGCGTTCGTGATGGAGGCGTGGGCCCTGGTCGACTCGCTGACCGTACCCGTGAACGCCTACGCCGCCGCGAGCAAGCAGAGCAAGAAGCTGTGGATGATCATCCTGATCGTCGCGACGGTGGTCGGCGCCGCGTACGCGGTCGCGCCGGTGGCGCTCGGCGCCAGCCCCATCGCCCTGCTGCTCGGCATCCTCCCGGTCGCCGCGTTCATCGCCGCCGCCGTCTACCTCGCCGACGTCCGCCCGGCCGTCGGCCCGTACAAGAAGAACAACGGCGGCCGCGGCGGCTCCCGCCAGGGCCCCTACGGCCCCTGGTGAGCGGCGGCCTTGCGGCCTGGCGCGACGCCAATCCCGAGGAGCGGGCCGCGGGCAAGCGGGTCGGTTCCCAGAGCGCTCACGGCGTGCGGTGGGCGTCGGTTCGCTCTTGGGCGTGGTGCCAGGCGTAGGTGAAGCGGTCGGGGAGCGGCCGCCAGGCGAAGGGGTTGTGGGGGTCCTCCGCGTCGGCCGCGGTCTTCATGTCGGCCTTCCACGCTTCCTGGGGCGGTGGGCCCTGGGTCCGGGGACCGGGGAGGAAGATCTTGCGGCCCTCGCGCGCCTGCTCGCTCCGGATCACCAGATTCCGGGCCACCAGGGGGTCGGCGGCCTTGCGGAGGCGGGCGGGGGTCCAGCGGTTCCACTTCCGCACGTTGCGGTCCGTCGGTTCGTCGAGGGCCAGCAACTGGAGGTAGAGCGCGGCGGAGTCCGGCGGGACGTCGAGGCGCCCGACGGCCTCCTCCACCAGGGACGGCGCCGAAGCCGACGGATCGGCCTCGTATGCCCCTTCCGGCAGCGCGCCGGAACGGATGCGGTGCGCCATGGCCTGGGCGCCCCTCCCGCGCAGCAGGCGCACGCGTTCGAAGGCGTGCCTGCTGTTCCGGGACGCGTCCACCACCTCGGCCAGACGCTCGGTCCGGCCGTCGACGCCGTACAGGGCGGGGCGGAAGAACAGGTTCGCGAGCCGCTGCCGGGCGACGAGTGAGGCGACCGTGAGGCCGTCGTCGACGTAGTCGACCGTGAGTTCGCTCGGGCCGCTGTGGGGGACGGTCCCGAACCTGGAGGTGATCGCGTCCAGCCCCTGCGCCTTGACGTCGAAGAGGCAGGCGGGCAGCAGCAGGCCGGGGTTCGCCAGCCGTTGGAGCAGCAGGTCGTAGGCCGCGGGCGCGCCCTCCCGAACCGGGTCACCCGCGGGAAGCTCCTCGTAGGACCACCGGAGCCCGAGCAACACGGCTTCGATCAGGTTCTGCAGCTGGAGCGTCTCGGCGGCAGGGACGCACTTCTGGTTCTTGTACCTGGGGCTGTCGGCGGACTCCAGCCAGGTGTCCAGGTCCCTGGTGAGCAGCGGGACGGCACCGGGATCGGCGAGCCATTCGCACAGTTGCGCGCCGGTGACATTCGGGGCCGCCTTCTCGGCCGCCTGAACGGTGCTCAGGGGCGCGACCGGCTTCTCGCCGAATCTCTGCCGCCACGCCTGCGAGAGACGCAGCGCGACCTCGCTGAGCCCTCCTGGCTCCCACAACCGTTCCGGATCCTGCGGGAGGATCTCGGCGAGCAGTTCGAGCCGGTCCTCGTCGGTGTGCCCTTCCATGTCCCGGAACCAGGCGTCCTGGAGGTCGCGGAGCGTGACCTTGAGGGTCTTGCGCGCCTGGGCGGTCAGCTCGCTCCCGTTGGAGTTGGGGTGCCCGGGGAACCCGCACAGCGCCACGGCCGCGGTGGTGCGGGACGTGCCGGTCCTCGCGGCCAGGAGGTCCACGGCGCCGCGGTCCCAGGGCACCGGGCCCTTGGCACGGACCAGTGCGACCAGCCGGGTGAGCTGATCGGCGTCACCCCACCTCAGGGGTGCTTCGGCGACGTCCACGACCGCGCCGAGGGCGGGCGGGTCGGCCTGCCCGAACGCGTGGTCGAGGAAGACCAGCTCCGGATTCTCGCGGGCGATCCATTCCGCGTCGGCGCCCCCGATCGTCACGGCCGCCCCGTGCTCGTCCCGTGAGGCGGTGGCGGTCGCGGCCACGCGTCCCCGGCGCAGCCGGACGGCCGGATCGGCCATGGGCGAGCGCGACCACATCTCCAGCAGCGCCAGCAGGCCCTCCCGGTGGTGATCGGCGGTGGCGGGCGAGACGGCCCGCACCGCGACGGCGCCGATCCGTCCGACCAGCGGCCCCCACGGGCAGATGGCGGACGTCTGCCCGGCCGCGGCCGTCGCGGCGTCCTCCGCTCCGGCCAGGAACCGGCCGACCATGTCGATGTGGGCGAGCGTGCTCGTGGGCCGTCCGCCGAACCCGCGTCTCGTGACGAGCCGGCTCAGCATCGCCTCGACGTCGGGTTCATGCTCGGAAAGTCGCGCGCGGTCGTCCGTCCGCCCGGTCTCGTCTGCCACGGCCGCAGTTCTACACCGCGCCGGCGACATTTACTGATCTTTCGTCCCATCCGATCGCTGACACCGGCGAACGGGACCCGCCTGATTCGTCCTGCTTGACGCATGCCGATATGGGCATATGATGAGGTCATGGCACGAGCAGCGACGACGTCGGACGTCTTCAACGCGATCGCCGAGCCGCAGCGCCGGGACATCCTGGCGCTGCTGCGGTCGGGCGAGCGGCCGGTGACCGAGTTGGCCCGGGAGCTGGGGATGACTCAGCCGGGGGCGTCCAAGCACCTGCGGGTGCTCCGGGAGGTGGGGCTGGTGCGGGACCGCAGGGAGGGCAAGCAGCGCCTCTACGGCCTGGACGCCCGCGGGCTGCGGCCGGTCCACGAGTGGACCGGCGGATTCGAGCGGTTCTGGAACGAGAGTTTCGACCGGTTGGACACCTACGTGCAGGACCTCAAGCAGACACGGCAGGAGGAATGACCTATGGCAGGGAGAAGGCAGCCAACGGGGGCGGAGCCGGCGACGGCCGACCGGGAGATCGTGGTCTCCCGGGTCATCGACGCCCCGCGGGAGCTGGTGTTCGAGGCGTTCACCGAGGTGCGGCACCTGTCGCGGTGGTGGGGGCCGGAGGGGTTCACCACCACCACGCGGTCCTTCGAGTTCCGCGTCGGCGGTGAGTGGGACTTCGTGCTGCACGGGCCGGACGGGACGGACTACCAGGAGTGGATCACCTGGACCGAGATCGTCCCGCCGGAGCGGATCGCGCTACTGCACGGTGAGACCCGCGGCGACCCGAACGCCTTCACGTCGGTCCTGACGTTCGCGCCCGACGGCGCGGCGACCCGGATCGAGATGAACACGGTGTTCCCCACCAGGGAACTGCGCGACGAGGCGGTCGAGAAGTACCACGCGATCGAGGGCGGCCGGCAGACCCTGGGCAACCTGGCCGCCTACGTCACCGAGATCGTTCGGAAGGGAGCCGAGGACTGATGGCCGGGAAAGTGTTCTTCAGCGTGTCCATGTCGCTGGACGGCTTCATCGCGCCCGAGTCCCTCGGGGAGCTGATGGGGCGGCAGTGGAGGGAACTGCAGGCGTGGATCCTCCCGCAGCGGTTCTTCCGGGAGAACCTGAACCTCGGCGAGGGCGGCGAGGAAGGGCGCGACAACGACATCGTGCGGGAGACGTTCGAGCGCACCGGCGCGAGCGTCATGGGCAAGCGCATGTTCGACGCGGGCGAGCGGATGTGGCCGGAGGAGGCGCCGTTCCACACACCGGTCTTCGTCGTGACGCACGAGAAGCGCGACCCCTGGGAGCGGCCGGGTGGGACCACCTTCCACTTCGTCAACGACGGCATCGAGTCCGCGCTCGACCAGGCCCGCGAGGCCGCCGGCGACCGCGACGTCCGCATCGCGGGCGGCGGCGCGACGATCCTGGAGTACGTGAACGCCGGCCTGGTCGACGAGTTCTCGATCGCACTGTCGCCCGTGCTGTTCGGCTCCGGTGTCCGCCTGTTCGAGGGCGTGGACGCGGGCCGCGTGGCACTGGAGCCGGTCCGTGCGGAGCCCTCCCCGAGGGCGACGCACCTGACCTACGCCGTCCGGGAGCGGTAGCCGCACGGCGGACGGCGAGCTCACCGGCGGAGCGACCCTTGAGCCGGGCACCGGTCGGCGGGCGCCTCCGCCGGCCGGTGCCCGGCGGTTCAGGGGGAGGGGCGCGACAGCGCGTCCACCGAGACGAGGCCGTGCTCGACCAGGTCCACGGCGCGGTCGAGGGCGGTGCGCATGGACAGGGGGTCGTAGCCCTCGCGGCGGCAGTGCGCGACGACCGCCTGCATGCCGCCGACCGCGATGCCCGCGGCGGCCACCGCGTCGATCTCGGAGATGCCGGGGCACAGTTCGCGCAGCAGCGCCTCGATCGCGTCCTGGGCGTCGGTCATGCGCTGCAGCGCCCTGGCGCGCAGGGCGGGACGCTCCAGGATGAGGGCGACCTGGACGGGGCCGTACTCGCGGTGCTCGGCCACCACCGCCTCCAGGACGTCCACGATGCTGCGCCGGATCGTCTCCATGGGGGACTCGCCGGGGGTGCGGCGCAGCCGCTCGGCGACCTCGGCGAGCCGGTCGTCGATCTCGGCGAAGATCACGTCTTCCTTGGAGGGGAAGTAGCTGAAGAACGTGCGGGGGGAGACGTCGGCGGCGGCCGCGATGTCGGCGATCGTCGTCTCCTCGTAGCCGCGCTCGGCGAACAGGCGCAGCGCGGCCGTCGCGATGGCCTGCCGCGTGCGCATCTTCTTGCGCTCCCGCAGCCCCGGCCGGCCGGCGTCCTCCTCCATGTGACGGACATTACCATGGCTGCAAAGTTGCATCTGTTGCAAAACTGCATGCAATGGGTGTTTTCTGCGGGCATGGCGCGTTTCCTGGAGGCACTCGGACGGCTCTGCGTGCGACGGCGCCGCGCGGTGTTCGAGCTCTGGGTCGCCGCGATGATCGGTGCCGGTGTGCTCGGCCTGGTGCACGGGGGCATGTTCGTCCAGCAGAGCACGCTGCCCGGCACCGAGACCCAGCGCGCCATCGACACGCTCGGGCAGGACTTCCCCGCGATGACCGGGCCGACCGCGACCGTGGTGTTCCACGAGACCCGCCAGGCCAGCCCCGCCGACTGGAGGGTCGCGCTCACCGTCGGCCAGTCGATCGAGAACATCGGCGGGCTCGACCGGGTCGCGTTCGTCGAGAACCCCTACGCGCAGGGGATGGGCGGACTGAAGGACGATGCCGCCGTCGTCGTCCGGCTCAACTTCACCGGCACGATGAGCGACGTCGGCCACGCCGACCTCGACGCGCTGAACCGGGCCGTCGAGCCCGCGCGGATGGCCGGGCTGGAGGTGAAGTTCGGCGGGATCGTCGCGATGATCCTCAACCAGCCGAAGGGCGGGCCGCAGGAGGGCGTCGGGATCCTGCTGGCGATGCTCGTCCTGCTGCTGGCGTTCGGCTCGTTCCTCGCCGCGGGTATCCCGGTCGTGGTGTCGCTGTGCGGGATGGTGGTCGCGTACTCGCTGATCCACTTCCTCGCGTCGATGTTCCAGATCGCGCCGACCGCGCCGATGGTCGCCGCGATGCTCGGCATCGGCGCCGGGATCGACTACGCCCTGTTCATCGTGACGCGCTACCGGCAGCAGCTCGCCGAGGGCGACGACGTCGAGACCGCGGTCGGGCGCGCCATGGCGCACTCGGGCCACGCGGTCGTGTTCGCCGGCGGCACCGTCGTGTTCGCGATCTGCGGGCTGTTCCTGTCCGGGATCGCCTTCATCGGACGCATCGGGATCGCCGCCGCGCTGACCGTCGCGATCATGGTCGCCGCCGCGCTGACCCTGCTGCCGGCGATCCTCGGCGCCCTGGGCCCGCGCATCGACCGGTACCGCATGCCCCGGGTGCGCCCGGACCGCGGCTCCGCCCGCTGGGCGGCCTGGGGGCGGCACGTCGACCGCCACGCCTGGCCGTACGCGATCGTCGCGACGCTCGTCCTGCTGACGCTGTCCATCCCGACGCTCAGCCTGCGGTTCGGGGTGATGGCCGACAGCATGTCGTCCCCGAAGATGGAGGCGCGGCAGGCCTACGACATCGTCGCCGAAGAGTTCGGCGCGGGCCACTACAGCCCGTTCGTCGTGGTCGCGAAGGTGCCGGGCGAGGAGAAGCGCGTCAGACCGAAGCGCGTGGTCCCGACCGTCAAGGGACGCGGGGGGCTGTCCGGCCTGACGGGCCCGGCGGCGGCCGGGCCGAGTCCGTCCCCGGAGCCGGCCCGTCCCAAGGGCGCGCCGGACACGAGCAAGAAGCCCGACAAGCGTGCGGTGCTCCTCGGGCAGGAACTGCGGCAGAAGCTCTCCGAGGTGCCCGGCGTGGTGTTCGCCGGGGAGCCCGTCGTGACCGGGACGACGGCGATCGTGCAGGTCGTCCCGCGGGACGCGCCGCACGCCGCGTCGACCACCGACCTCGTCCACCGCCTGCGGAACGTGGAGCTCCGCGACGCGCGGGCCGCCCATCCGGGCACCCGGATCTACCTCGGCGGGGAGAACCCGGCGATCATCGACATCGCCGCCACGGTCGGGGACCGCATGCCGACCGTGGTCGTCGCGGTGGTGGGCGTCGCCCTCCTGCTGCTGGTCGTCGCGTTCCGGTCGGTGATCGTCCCGGTGAAGGCCGCACTGATGAACCTGCTGTCGATCGGCGCCTCGTTCGGCGTCGTCACGGCCGTCTTCCAGTGGGGCTGGGGCGTCGAGCTGTTCGGCGTCGACCAGGCCATCCCCATCATGTCGTTCATCCCGCTGTTCATGTTCGCCCTGATCTTCGGGCTGTCCATGGACTACGAGGTCTTCCTGCTGTCGCGGATCAAGGAGGAGTACGACCGGACGGGCGATCCGCACGAGTCCGTCGTGATCGGCATCGGCGCCACCGCCCGCCTCATCACCTCGGCCGCGCTCATCATGATCTTCGTGTTCGCCAGCTTCGTCCCGCAGCCGGACCCCATGGTGAAGATGATGGCCCTGGGGCTGGCGGTCGCCGTCGCCATGGACGCCACGATCGTGCGCCTCATGCTCGTCCCGGCGCTGATGAGCCTGCTCGGCCACGCCAACTGGTGGTGGCCGGGCCGCACCCGCCCGACCGCGCCGCCGCCCCCGGAACCCGTCCACGAACAGCTGGAGCTGGAGCTCACGACCTGACCCGCGACCGGCCCACCGCGGACCGGGTCAGGGGATCTGCTCCACACGGACGCCCGGGACGGACGCGTAGAGGTCGGGGTCGGCGGTGACCAGCGGCCAGCGGCGCCACCGGGCGGACCAGGCGGCCTGGGCGGCGTCCATGCCGAGGTTCGGGATCGTCGTGACGAGCAGGCCGGTCTGCTGGGCGATCACGTCGTCGAGGTCGTCGACGTGCACGACCTGCATGCCGGGGAGGCGTTCCAGCAGGGCGCGGCCGTGGTCGGGGACGAGCTGCCAGGCGCGGGCCAGCGAGGTCGCGGGGATGACGATGGTGGCGTGCTGGGCGATGGACGCCCGGAGCCGGGCGCGGACGTAGACGGTCTTGCCGGTGGCGAGGTCCAGGAGTGCGGTCGCGTCGAAGACGTGACCGGTGATCACGCGACGTCCCGGCGGGACGAGGGGCCGCCCTCGACCAGCCGGTCGACCATGGCCTGCTCGTCCGGGCTCGGCGGGCCGAACAGGTCGTCGATCGTGGACGCGTCCCGCAGGTAGGCCAGCTTCAGCCGCGCGCCGTCCGCGAGGAACCCCGACACCGAGGCGATCTTCTTGTCCTCGGCGAGTCCCTGGAGCGTGGCGGCAAGCTCGTCGGGCAGCGTGATGTTGAGTCTCGCCATGGGGCACACGATACACACTCGGGGGCCTCCCAGTGTGTACTCGGGCCCTCCCGGCTCCAGCGGAACGCAGGGCCCGGGACATTCGGCGGCGACGTGTCGATCTGGCCGGGGGCCGTTCGTGTAGAGGGCGGAACATCGATGTCCGAGGAGGATGGTGAGGAAGATGGACGAGGTACGGACGCTGCTCGGCGGCCGTGGACTGGTCGAGTCGCCGCGCTGGCACGGTGACCGGTTGTACTTCTCCGACTGGTCCGCGGGCGAGGTCATCGCGGTCGGATCGGACGGCGCGAGCGAGGTGGTGGCGCGGGTGGAGTCGCTCCCGCTGTGCACCGCGTGGCTGCCGGACGGCCGGATGGTGATCGTCTCGTCGGCGGACGGGCGGCTGCTGCGCCGGGAACCGGACGGATTCCTGGTCACCCACGCCGATCTCGGCCGGCCGGGCTGGAACGACGTGGTCGCCGACGGGCGCGGCAACGTCTACGTCAACCGTCCCGGCTTCGACCCGATGGCCGGGGAGGAGTTCGCGCCCGGGGCGGTCGCCCTGGTGCGGCCGGACGGTTCCGTGCGCGAGGTGGCCGGCGACATCGCGTTCCCCAACGGCATGGCGGTGACGCCCGGCGACTCCACGCTGATCGTCGCGGACTCCTACGGCGGCGGCCTGCTGGCGTTCGACATCGGCGCGGACGGAGGGCTGTCCGGCCGCCGGACCTGGGCGGACCTCGGCGACGGCGTCCCGGACGGCATCTGCGTGGACGCGGAGAACGCCGTCTGGTACGCCGACGTCCCCCACCGGCGGTGCGTGCGCGTCGCCGAGGGCGGCGAGGTGCTGCGCGTGGTCGACCTCGATCGCGGGGGCTTCGCCTGCGTCCTCGGCGGGCCGGGCGGGACCACGCTGTTCGTCACGGCCGCCGAATGGCGCGGCATGACCGAGGCCGAGCCGGTGACGCCCGGCAGCGGCAGGGTCCTCAGCGTCGAGGTCGACGTCCCGGGCGCCGGACGGCCTTGATCACCCCGCCCGGCGGGGCCGCGGCGTGGGCAACCGGAACACGTCCCGCAGCCTGCGCAGGGCCTCCTCGTCGCCGGACGCGGAGGCGGCGCCCTCCTCGATCGCCCTGGCGAGGGAGTGGCCGCCGCCGGTGATGCCGAGGAACGCCTCCTCGCTGATCGTGATGGTCGCGTCGGGGCGCTGGGCGGGCCCGTGCAGTGCCTCGATCGTCCCGTCGTCGACCCGGGCGTGGAAGACCTCGTCGTCGATGCGGAACTCGTACACGGCGCGCAGCCCGGCGGCCGCCTCGGGGTCGAAGCAGGCCCGCAGCCCGAGGACCGTCCAGCCCGGATGGAACGTCTCGTCCGGCCGCCGCTCGCCCATCGCCCATGTCAGTCCCCAGCGGGCCAGCTCCAGGATCGCGGGCCCGAGCTCCTCGCCGGCCTCGGTGAGGGCGTAGGCGGGGGTGCGGGCGGGCGGCGGCAGCGTGGTTTTGCGCGCCAGGCCCTCGCGCTCCAGCTGCTTGAGGCGGGCGGCGAGGAGCCCGGTACCGAGGCCGCGCAGGCTGGCCTGCAGGTCGCCGAACCGCTTGGGCCCGGTCAGCAGCTCGCGGACCAGCAGCAGCGTCCAGCGCTCGCCCACGAGGTCGAGGGTGCGCGCCGTCGCGCAGTACTGGTTGTACGTTCGCTGTTCCACCGCATCACTCTAGGCCCGGCGCCTCCAGGATCACGCGCGCGATGCCCTCCGGATCGGCCACCATCACGTCGTGCGGCCCGTCGATCGGGACCGTCCGGTACCCGACGGACGCGCCGATCTCCCGGAAGGGGAAGACCTGCGGCTCGCAGTGGACGGCCGTGCCGGGGATCCGGTCGACGGCGCCGCTCAGCCGGGTGGTCTCGGTGAACGTCCGCAGCGGCTGCGGGACGAGCCGCGCCGCCAGCCACTCCGCCTCGTCGGTGACGCCGAACAGGTCCGGTGACGGCGGCGGGATGGAGCGCCCGTCCCCGTTCGCCTCGGCCCACTTGCGCATCGCCTCGACGAAGAAGTCGGGCGCCAGGTCGAACAGGCCGGCGCCGTCGCCCCCCGCCCACCCGTCCACCAGCACGATGTGGCCGACGTCCCCGGGCCGCGCGTCGGCGGCCTCCCGGACGACCAGGCCCGCGTAGCTGTGCCCGACCAGCACGCAGTCGTCATGGACGGTGTCGATGGCGGCCACGACCGCCTCGGCGTGGTCGTGCAGCCCGTGGTCGCCGCCCTGCAGATCCGGGGTCAGCGTGCGAGCCCCGGCCGCGGTGAGCACCGGGACGACCCGGTCCCAGGCCCAAGGCCCGTGCCAGGCGCCGTGGACGAGGACGAACGTTGTCATCAGTTCTCCTTGTCGTGCAGTAGGGGGAGCACCCGGTCGGCGAGCTCCTCCAGGGCGGCGTCGTGGTCGTCGGCCGCCAGCCGGATCACCAGGTGGCGGGCGCCGGCCCCGGTGTAGCCGTCCAGCCAGGCGGCGGCCCCCTCGGGCGTCCCGGCGAACATGGCCTGGATCTTCGCGACGAACTCCAGGGGCGCGTTGTAGTAGCGCTCGATGCTCGTCTGAAGCCGCTGCTGTGCCTTCTCCGCGTCGTCGTCCACGCAGAGCGTCGCGTACAGGGCGGGAGTGACCGGACGGACCGTCGCCTTCCGGATGGTCGCGTGCTCCTCCGCGTACGTCGCCGCGTCGAGCGGATAGGGGAGCCAGCCGTCGGCGAGGCGCGCCACGCGGCGCAGCGCGGGCCCGCCTCCCGCCAGCCAGATCGGCGGCCCTCCCGCGCGGGACGGCGGCGGCGAGAGGCGGACGTCCTCGAACGCGAAGTGCTCGCCCCGGTGGGAGACGGCCGCCCCGGTCCACAGCCGCCGGATCACCTCGACGGACTCCTCCAGCCGACCGAGGCGCCGGGCGTGGTCGACGCCGACCGCCGCGAACTGGGCCTCGGTGGCGGCGCCCGGGAATCCGCCGCCCATGCCCGCGATGAGCCGCCCGTCCGCCAGCCGGTCGAGGGTGGCGAGCTGGTGCGCCACCAGGACCGGGTTCCGCATCGCCGGCAGCAGCACCGCCGTGCCGAGCGTGATCCGCTCGGTGGCCTGCGCCACGGCCGCCATCAGCAGCAGCGGATCCGCGCGCGGCCTGGTCACAGGGCTCTCGCCCGCCCAGACCGAGTCCAGCCCGAGCTCCTCCGCCCGCCGCGCCTGGGCCACCAGCCGCCCCGGGTCATGCTCGCCCGAAAGGTCCTGCTCCCGCGTCGGCAGCACGTACCCGACCCTCAACCCCGCCATCTCGCCTCCCGGTCGCCGTGAGGCCCTGATCATAACGATGAACTTCCTGTTTTTGAAGTACAGACTTCAAATGTTGGTAGCGATGAAGGTGTCGAGGGTGAGGGGATGCGCCGCCGGGCGTCCCGGCGTCGGCAGAATCGCCTGCCATGGACATTTACGACGCCATCCACCGCCGACGCGACGTGCGCGGCGAGTTCACCGGTGCGCCCCTGCCGCGGGACGTCCTGGACCGGATCCTGGAGGCCGCGCACGCCGCGCCGAGCGTCGGACTGTCCCAGCCGTGGGACTTCGTGCTCGTGGGAGACCCGGGGATCCGGCGGGCCTTCCACGACCACGTCCAGTCCGAACGCGCCGCCTTCGCCGCGACCCTGACGGGCGCCGCCGCCGAGCGCTTCGCCCGGATCAAGATCGACGGGATCCTGGAGTCCAGCCTGTCGATCGTGGTCACCTACGATCCCGAGCGCGGCGGCCCGGCGGTCCTGGGCCGGCACGCGATCGCCGACGCGGGGCTGTACTCGGTGTGCCTGGCCATCCAGAACCTGTGGCTCGCCGCCACCGCCGAAGGGCTCGGCGTCGGATGGGTGTCGTTCTACCGGGAGCCGCACCTGCGCGACCTGCTCGGCATCCCGGAGACGATCCGCCCGGTCGCCTGGCTCTGCCTCGGCCCCGTCACCCACCTGGAACCCGTTCCGGATCTCGAACGGCACGGCTGGCGGCGCCGCAGGGCACTGGACGCCGCCGTCCACCACGATCGTTGGAGGGAACCGGCGGGCTGATCCGGAGCCGGAACGCCATGTACGCCAGGAAGGACAGGCCCGCCAGCAGGTAGCAGTTGGCGACCGGGGTCAGGAGGACGTGGAAGCCGTACTCGCGCGGGTCGCCGCCGTGGGGCGTCCACCACAGAGGTGAGACGGCGAAGAGGACGTAGGCGGTCAGGGCGCTCTTCCGGTGGCCGTTCCGGAGGAGCACCGCCAGCGCCGGGACGATCCACACCCAGTGGTGCGCCCAGGAGATCGGGGAGACGAGCAGCCCCGTCGCGCCGGTGACCGCCGTCGCGCTCAGCCAGTCGTCCCGCCTCGCCCAGAGGGCGGCGAGGGCGAGCCCGCAGAGGCCGAGGGTCAGCGGTATGGCCGTGTACCAGCCGCCGACCTCGGCCGTTCCCCGCGACACACGGGTCAGGGCGCCATAAGGGGATTGGTTGCTGATGTAGGGGGCGCCTACGCGAGAGGTGTCGTAGAAAATGTGCGACCAGTAGAGGCGGGACGCGTCCGGGGCGATGGCGTACGCAACGAAAGTGCAGACGGCGAAAGTCGCGGTGGCGGTGACGGCGTCCCTGGTCCGCCTGCTCAGCAGGAGCAGGACGACGAAGACGGCCGGCGTCAGTTTGATCGCGGTCGCCGTTCCGATGCCGATTCCGGCTGGGCGACCGCGAGCGACGCGATGCAGGTCGGCAAGGACCAGAGCGAGCAGGACGAGGTTGACCTGCCCGAGGAAGAACGACTGCCAGACCGGTTGGAGGAGCAGGCCCGCCGCCACCACGACCATGAGGGGGACCCTGCGGCCGGCCATTCTCACCGTCAGCCCGCACGCCCAGACGAAAGCCGCCAGCGAGGCCGGTTGCCACAGCATGCGGGCGAGGAGGAGCGGCACGGCGGCCAGGGGGGTGAACAACGCGGCCATGAAAGGCGAGTTGGTGAAATAGTGCTCGGCGAGCTGTTCCTGGTAGAGGCGTGAGCCGTCCGTTATGGCGTGCCCGCCCAGCCAGTAGATGCGGAAATCCAGCGAGTCGTAGGTGGCGGAGAAGACAACGATTCCGAGGGCTTCGACGGCCAGAATGAAAGGTGCCAGGCGCTTCACACGAGCAACGGTTCCGGTAGGGGGATCCGCCGCGCATCGGGCCGCGGGACGCAAGGGCGAAAGGCGTTGTAGCCCGCGGGATTACGCCTCCGGGCCAATGTGCCGGGACGGGGGCGGCGGTTACGATCGGCGCATGTCAGCCCTGTCGTTGAGCCGCGCGGGCCGCGGCACGGGGACGGCCCTCGCCTGGGGCGGCGCCGCCGTGTACCCGGTGGTCCTGTTCCTCACGTTCTCCCAAGGGAGGTCCGGCTTCGAGCAGCTGGAGACCCCCGTCGCGGCGGGTCTCACCGTCGTCGTGGTCCTGCTGCTGCGGCGGCGGGCGCTGACCACCCACGCGATCCTGTTGTTCGCCTGGATCCTCGCCCTGCTGGCGATGTCGTCCGGGGCGGTCGCGGGCCTGCTGGTCCTCGTCACCGACGTCTCGTCCGGCTATGTCGCGGCGACCCGCCCCCGGAAGGTCGCCGTCCCCGTCGCCGTCACGACGTGCCTCCTCCAGGCGGCGGCCGTCACGGCGTTCCTGCACGCCGACGAGATCCTTCTGGTGACGGTCCTGCTGGCGATGGCCGTCACGTTCATGGCGGGGAACTCGGTCAGGACGCGGCGCGCGCACGCCGAGGCGATGCGGGAGCAGGCCACCGCGCAGGCGGTGGCGGCCGAGCGGCTCCGGATCGCGCGGGAGCTGCACGACATGGTCGCCCACAGCATCGGGATCATCGCGATCCAGGCGGGCGTGGGCGGGCGGGTCATCGACTCCCAGCCCGCCGAGGCCCGCAACGCGCTGGACGCCATCGAGGCCACCAGCCGCGACGCGCTGTCCGGGCTGCGCAGGATGCTCACCGCGCTCCGCAAGGACGACCCCGGCGCGGCGCCGCTCGGACCCGCCCCCGGCCTGGACGAGCTTGACCGCCTCGCCGAGGCCGCGGGAGACGCGGGCGTCACCGTCGAGGTCCTCGCGTCGGGCGAGCCGAGGCCGCTGCCGCCGGACGTCGACCTGTCCGCCTACCGGATCGTCCAGGAGGCGGTCACGAACGTCGTCCGGCACGCGGGCACCGACCGCTGCCGGGTGACGATCGGCTACGGCGACGGGGAGCTGGCCGTCGAGATCGAGGACGACGGGCACGGCGGCGTGGTCGGCACCGGGTACGGCCTCGTCGGGATGCGGGAGCGGGTCGCCCTGCTGCGCGGCGAGTTCGCCGCGGGCCCGCGTCCCGGCGGAGGGTTCCGGGTGGCGGCGCGGATCCCGGCGCCGGCGGCGGCCGCATGACGATCCGCGTCCTGCTGGCCGACGACCAGCCGCTGATCCGCGCCGGGCTGCGCGTCCTGATCGCCGACACCCCCGACCTGGAGATCGCGGGCGAGGCCGGGACCGGCGCCGAGGCGGTCCGCCTCGTGGAGGAGGCGAACCCGGACGTGGTCGTGATGGACGTCCGCATGCCCGACATGGACGGCATCGAGGCCACCCGGCGCATCCGCCGTGCGGGGCCCGACACCGCCCGCGTGCTGATGCTGACCACGTTCGACGATGACGACTACGTCTACGGCTCGCTCCGGGCGGGCGCCAGCGGGTTCCTCGTCAAGGACATGGCGCTGGAGGAGATCCTCGCGGCGATCCGCGTCGTCGCCGGCGGGGACGCCCTGATCGCGCCGGGCGTCACCCGGAGGCTGATCGAGGAGTTCGCGGCGCGTCCGCAACCGGCCGCCGGGCGGCCCCGGCACGTGGAGGGCGTCACCGAGCGCGAGCGGGAGGTGCTGACCCTCGTCGGGCTCGGGCTGTCCAACCAGGAGATCGCCGGGGAGCTGGTCATCAGCGTGGCCACCGCGAAGGCGCACGTCGCGCGGCTGTTCGCCAAGCTCGGCGCCCGGGACCGGGTCCAGCTCGTCATCATCGCCTACGAGTTCGGGCTCGTCGCGCCCCCTACAGGCGGTAGTACTACCTGACGTGGTCTGTGCGGTGACCGTCGGATAATCTGGGGGGCGTGAAGGGTCTGGGAGAGCTTGAACGCACGGTCATGGAGGTCCTGTGGGCGCGGGAGGAAGCCGGGCATCCGGCGGCCACCGCGCGGGACGTGAGCCGTGCCCTCGCCGACGACCGGGACCTCGCGCACACCACGGTCATGACCGTCCTCGACAGGCTCGCGAAGAAGGGCTTCCTGGAACGCGAGCGTGACGGCCGAGCGTGGCGCTACCACCCGGTGGCGAGCCGCGAGATGTACGTCACCGAGCTGATGCTCGGGGCCCTGAACGAGACCGGTGACCGCGACGCGGCGCTCGCGCACTTCGTGCGCTCGGTGTCGCGGGGCGAGATCGACGTGATCCGCCAGGCCCTCGCGGGACTCACCGGTAAGGAACCTCCGGCATGACCGGCACCGCCCTGCTCGCATTGATCTCACTGGGGACCGTCGGCGGGGCGCACCTGCTGTCCCGGGCCCGGTGGACGTGGCGCACGCCCCGGATCGGGATCGCGCTCTGGCAGGCCCTCGGGCTGTGCTGGGGCATCGCCACGATCGGCGCCCTGCTCGGGCTCGCCCTCCTGCCGTACCGCAAGGGCGTCCTCGGCGGGCTGCCCGGCCTGTACGACGACCAGGCGGCCCGGCTCAACCCGGTGCAGGTGGCGGCCCTGCTCGCCGCGATCAGCCTGACCGGCGTGCTGCTGGTCATGCTGATGTTCGCCGTCCTGCGGGTCGTGCGGGCCCGGCGGCGGCACCGGGCCCTGCTCGCACTGGTGTCGCGCCGCGACTCCTCGGTGCCCGGCACCCTCGTCCTCGACCACCCCGGCGCCGCCGCGTACTGCGTGCCGGGGGTCCGCTCGTCCAAGGTCGTCGTCAGCGCCGGGACCATGGAGCTGCTCGACCGCGGCGAGCTGGCCGCGGTGCTCGCGCACGAGCGCGCCCACGCCCGCGAGCGCCACGACCTGGTGCTGCTGCCGTTCGCCTCGCTGCGCCAGGTGTTCCCGCAGTTCCGGCTGGTCGGACGGTGCCTGGACGCGGTGGAGCTGCTGATCGAGATGGCCGCCGACGACCGGGCCCGGCACGGCCGCCCGCCGCGCGAGCTGGCGACCGCGCTGCTGCGCTTCGCCGCCGCCCGCCCGGCCGCCGCGCCGTCCGGCACGCTCGGCGTCGCCTCGCACAGCGACATCCCGGTGATGGCGCGGGTGAACCGGCTGCTGGAGCCGGAGCCGCTGCCCCGCCGGACCCGCATCGCCGCGTCGGTCGCCGTCCCGGTCATCGCCGTCCTCCCGCTACTGCTCCTCGTCCTGCCGCACTAGTCCGCCAGGACCGTTCCATAGAGGCGGGCGACGCGCAGGCGGATCACCAGCCGCCGGTCCTTGACCATCTGCTCCAGGAACGCCCGCTCGTCCGCCGGGTCGTCGAAGCCCGGCGTCATCGCGAGCAGCTCGCGCCCGGTCGCGTCACCGGGCTCCTCGCTGACGCCGGACAGTTCGGCGGCGCCCTCGGCGACCGCGAACGACAGGTGGCCGGCGCCGGACGCGTGCAGCGCGGCGCGCGGGTCGCGCCGGAGCTGCTTCACCTTCGCCCGGTCGGCCGTCGTGGAGATCCGGACGACGCGCTCGTCCGGGTCCCACGTGTAGATGACCGTGGAGACGTGCGGGTGGCCGCTCTTCCTGGTCGTGGCGAGGACGCCGAACTGCTGCTCGCCGAGGAGGCGGGACAGGTCGTCCTCGCCGATGGGCTTGGGGCCGGGTCCCTGTCCGGGGCCGTACTCGGTCATCGTGATCTCCCTACGGGTGTGGGCGGGGGCGGGTTCAGACGCCGGTGGGGACGGACTCGACGGGCGCGGCGGCGGCCACGGGCGCCGGGCGGCGGAGGACGAGCAGCGACACCGCGAGCGCGGCGACCAGCAGGCCCGCCGAGACGGTGAACGCCAGGTGGTAGCCGCCGGTCAGGGCGGCGGCGGTGTCCCGCCCGTCCGCCCGCAGGGACTCGACGCGGGACGCGGCGAGCGTGGTCATGACCGCGACGCCGAGCGCCATCCCGACCTGCTGGACGGTGTTGAACAGGCCGGACGCGAGGCCCGCGTCCTCGGGACGGGCGCTGGACATGCCGAGTCCGGTCAGCGACGGCAGCACGAGCCCGCCGCCCGAGATCAGGATGAATACCGGGAGCAGGTCGGTGACGTAGTTCGCGTCCACCGGGACGGTCGTGAGCCAGGCCATCGCGCCGATCAGCAGGACGAGCCCGGCCACCAGCACGAAGCGCTCGCCGAAGCGGTTCGACAGCCGCGCGGACGCCAGCAGGGACACCGCCCCGATCGACACGGCGGCGGGGAGCATCGCGAGCCCGGTGCCGAGCGCGCTGTAGCCGAGCACCTGCTGCATGTAGAGGGCGACGATCACCTGGAACGAGAACATCGCCGACAGGGTCAGCAACTGGACGGCGTAGGCGCCGGACACGTTGCGGGAGCGCAGGATCCGCAGCGGCATCAGCGGCGTCGCCGCGCGGGCCTGGCGGACGGTGAATCCGGCGAGCAGCAGCAGCGACAGGGCGCCGAGGCCCAGCGTGTGCGCCGACAGCCATCCGTACCGCTCGACCTTGACGACCGTGTAGATGCCCAGCATCAGGCCGGACGTGACCAGCGCAGCGCCCGCGACGTCGGCGCCGGCGGCCAGACCGGCTCCCCGGTCGCGGGGGAGGGCGGGAAGGGCGAGCAGCATCACGGCCAGGCCGATCGGCAGGTTGATCAGGAAGATCCAGTGCCAGCTCAGCGCGTCGGTGAGCACGCCGCCGAGCACCTGCCCGATGGACGCACCGGCCGCGCCGGTGAAGCTGAACACCCCGATCGCCTTGGTCCGTTCGCGGGGGTCGGCGAAGAGCGTCACGAGGATGCCGAGCACGACGGCGGAGGCGAGGGCGCTGCCGACGCCCTGCAGGAATCGGGCGGCGATCAGCAGGCCGGACGTGGTGGCGGCGCCCGCCAGCACCGACGCCGCCGTGAAGACGGCGTTCCCGGCGAGGAACAGCGTGCGGCGGCCGACGAGGTCGCCGAGGCGCCCGGCGAGGAGCAGCAGGCCGCCGAGGGGGATCAGGTAGGCGTTCATGATCCAGCTGAGCCCGGCGGGCGAGAAGCCGAGGTCGTCCTGGATCGCGGGGGCGGCGACCGTGACGATGCTGCCGTCCAGGATGGTCATCAGCATCGTGGCGGACAGCACGCCGAGCGCCGCCCACCGGGAGCGGAGCGGGGAGAGCGAGAGGGAGGGCATTGGTCATCTCCTGTCGGGAAGTACAGGAGAGACCGTAGCAGATAGTTTTGTTACAGACTATCCAGCACGGATTTACTTCTGGCGCTCGCGGGCTCGCCGGGCCGGCGCCGTGGCCTCCGGCGGGGTGGCCAGATGCCCGGCGACCAGGGTGTTCAGCGCCTGGACGAGGGCCTCGCGCTGGTCGTCCGGCAGTGAGCCGAGGGCCGCCGTGTGGACGCCGTCCACGATCTGCTGGCTGCGGGCGGCGACCCGCGCGCCCTCCTCGGTGACGGCGATGATCCGGGCCCGCCGGTCCCGGGACGACGGGCGCCGCTCGGCGAGCCCGGCCTTCTCCAGGGCGTCCACGGTCACGACCATGGTGGTCTTGTCCATGTCGCCGATCTCGGCGAGCTGGATCTGGGTGCGCTCCTCCTGCAGGGCGTGCACCAGGACGCAGTGCATGCGCGGGGTCAGCCCGATCTCCGCGAGCGCCGCCGTCATGCGGCCGCGCAGCACGTGGCTTGTGTGGTCGAGCAGGAACGACAGGTCCGTCTGCGTGCGTGCGGGGGCCATCGAGGTCATGGCCCCAGCCTACCCAAGATGGTTTCGTTCTAGATTATCTGGCATCGGCCGCATTCGGTGGGCTAACATGAAGGGGTGAAGCGCACCGCATGTCTCGGCTGGTGGCCGTCCTAGGACGGCCACAGTGACGCATGCGATCGGGCCGTCCGCTGGGCGGCCCTTTCTCTTCCTCGGTGAACCGGGCCGGACCGGCGGGACGGCCGGAGACCCGACGAGGAGGACCCCATGGACATCACCCCTGAAGACCGCAGCCGCCTGCTGGAAGAACGCATCGCGGTCGACCCCGGAGCCTTCCGGGTCCTGACGGGCGACCGCCCCACCGGCCCGCTGCATCTCGGGCACTACTTCGGCACTCTGGCCAACCGGGCGCGGCTCCAGCGCGCGGGCGTGGAGCTGTTCGTCCTGGTGGCCGACTACCAGGTGCTCACCGACCGGGACGTCGCCGACCACCTGTCGGAGTACGTCGAGGGCCTGGTCGCCGACTACCTGGCGGCCGGGATCGACCCGTCCGCGGCGACGATCTTCCGGCACAGCAGCGTCCCCGCGCTGAACCAGCTCATGCTGCCGTTCCTGTCGCTCGTGTCGATCGCGGAGCTGAGCCGCAACCCCACGGTGAAGGACGAGATCGCGACGTCCCGGCAGGCGGCGGTCAGCGGGCTGATGTTCACCTACCCCGTCCACCAGGCCGCCGACATCCTGTTCTGCAAGGCCGACCTCGTACCCGTCGGCAGGGACCAGCTCCCGCACCAGGAGATCACCCGGACCATCGCGCGCCGCTTCAACGAGCGCTACGGGCCCGTGTTCCCGGTACCGGACGCCCTGCTGTCGAACGCGCCGCTCCTGCTCGGCACCGACGGCCACAAGATGAGCAAGAGCCGCGGCAACGCCATCGCCCTCTCCGCCACCGAGGACGAGACGGCGCGGCTGGTCAGGCGGGCCGTGACCGACGCGGACCGGACCATCACCTATGCGCCCGAGACCCGCCCGGAGGTCTCCGGCCTCGTGCTGCTCGCCGCCCTCTGCCAGGACCGCGACCCGCACACCGTCGCCGCCGAGATCGGCGACGGCGGCGCGGCGGCGCTGAAGAAGGTCGTGACCGACTCGGTGAACGAGTTCCTGCGCCCGATCCGCGCCCGCCGCGCCGAACTGGCCGCCGACCGGGCGTACCTGCGGAGCGTCCTCGCCGAGGGCGACGAGCGCGCCAACACGATCGCCGAGCGCACGCTGGCAGAGGTCCGGGAGGCGATGGCGTCCTAGCGGCCGAGCATCGTGGGGCAGGCGTCCTAGCGGGGGGCGAGGCCGTTGAGGACGGTCGCGACGAGGTCGTCCACGACGTCCGGCGACACGCGGTGCGCGATGCCCTGGCCCTGGAACAGCAGCGACAGCACCGGCTCGTGGCAGGCGCCGACGATGAGCGAGGTGGCCGCCTCGACCCGGGCGTCCGGGGCGAGGCGGCCGAGGTCGCGCTCGCCGCGCAGGTAGGTGGCGAGCCGCTCGTTCCAGATGCCGCCCCCGCCGCTCAGCGCGGCGAACCGGGCGAGGACGGCCGGCTGCGCGACCAGCCCGGTCAGCGCGGGCAGCAGCCCGTCGTGCAGGGCGAGGCCGTGCGCCACGTACACGCGCAGGTTCTCCTCCACGGTGCCGCCGCCGGGCTCGGGCAGCGGGCCGAGCGGCCGCGCGACCGACTCGGCGTGCGCCCGCAGCGCGTGCGCGAGCAGCTCCTCCTTGTCGGCGAAGTGGTTGTAGAGGACGCCGTCCGCGACGCCCGCCTCCCGCGCGATCGCCCGGACCGTCAGGCCCGCCGTCCCGCGCTCGGCGATCATCCGCTCGGCCGTGGCGATCAGGTGGTCGCGCAGGGTGCGGTCGCCGGCGCCCAGCGCCGCCGCTCTTCGAGGTGACATCACCCCGCATCGTATTGAGCGGGCCCGGACCCGTGCGCGGCGCGTTCGGGCGGGAACCCCGGCCCGACCGCGTCCTCGACGTGGTGGACGCCGGGCATCTAGCCACGCCGTGCCGTGACCAGCCACGCGGTGCTGCGCAGGCGGACGGCGCCGTCGCGCTCGAAGGGGCGCATCGCCTCGACGAGGGCGTCGCGCACGTCGTCGCCCGCGCCGTAGTTGTAGTGGATCGGGCCCCAGCCGGCGAAGAACTCCCCGGCCTCGCGGGCGTCGCGCCCCCAGATCTGCTCGGCCTCGACCCTGCGGCTGGACACGCCGCGGAACCCGGCGCCCCCGAGGATCTCCTGGACGCGGCCTGGGTCCGAGAGCGACAGCGGCCCGCCGTCGTGCCCGACCGGGGGCCGGTCGAGGGGCGGGAGCGCGGCCATGACGGCCCCCATCTCGCTCTCGGCGAGGGGCGCCATGCACAGCAGCGCCAGCCGGCCGCCCTCGCGCAGGGCCCGCCGGACATTGCCGAACGCGGCGACCGGATCGGTGAAGAACATGATCCCGAACCGGCTGACGGCGACGTCGAAGCCGGCGGCGGGGAAGGGGTGCACCTGCGCGTCGCCCCGTTCGAAGGACACGTTCGCGACGCCCTCCTTCTCGGCGAGGGAGCGGGCGCGGGCGAGCATCGACCGGGACAGGTCGACGCCCGTCGCGGCGCCGAGGGCCGCCCGGCCCGCCGCGAGCCGGGTGATCTGCCCGTTGCCGCAGCCGATGTCGAGGACGCGGTCGCGCGGCCCGATCGCCGCCGCCTCCAGCAGAACGTCGTTGAATCCGCCGTTCATGGCGTCGTACCGGTCGTGGTGCTCCGCCCAGTGCTCGCCCTCGTACCCGTTCCACGCCTCCGCCTGGTGGGTGTTGACGATCTCCGTCATGGGCTCCTCCATGTGAACGAATGTTCATGAACGTGCGTTCATAATGAGCGAACCCGGTGCCCGAGTCAAGGCGGGCGGTCGTGAGAACATAGAACGGAATTCTTCGTTCCGCTATCATGGAGGCATGGAGACGGCACGAGCGCCCATGAGCGGGCGGAAAGCGCAGGCCGCACGCAACGACGACCTCATCAGGGAGGCGGCGCGGGCGGTGTTCACCGCCGACCCCGGCGCGCCGATCTCGGCGGTGGCCGAGCACGCGGGGGTCGGGATCAGCGCGCTGTACCGGCGCTACAAGAGCAAGGAGGACCTGCTCCAGAAGCTCGCCGACGAGGGCATGGACCGCTACCTCGCCGAGGTGGAGGCGGCCCTGGACGACGACGGCGACCCGTGGGAGGCGTTCGCCGCGTTCATGCGCCGCTGCCTGGACATCGGCGCGGGCTCCCTCACCATGCGCCTGGCGGGCACCTTCGAGGTCACCGAGGCCATGGGCCGCAAGGGCCGCGAGATCCACGTCACGACGCAGCGGCTGCTGGAGCGCACCCGGGAGTCGGGCGGGCTGCGTCCCGAGATCGAGGTCGGCGACGTCTCGGTGATCCTGGAATACCTGCACGGCATCCGGATCGGCGACGACGAGCGGATGAACCGGCTCCAGCACCGCTACCTGGCGCTGATCCTGGACGCCATGAACCTCGCGGACCGGCACGAACTGCCCGGTCCCCCGCCGAGCTGGCAGGAGCTGGTCACACGCTATGACGACTGAGCTGGGACGACGCGCGCTGAACCGGGCGCTACTGGCCCGCCAGCTCCTGCTGGAGCGGCACGCCATGCCCGCGCTGGAGGCGATCGAGCATCTGGTGGGCCTGCAGGCGCAGGCCCCGAACCCGCCCCACATCGGACTGTGGAGCCGGCTCGCGGACTACGCGCTCGACGAGGCCGGAGAGCTGATCGCCGACCGCCGGGCGCTGCGGATGGTGCTGATGCGCGGGACGCTGCACCTGGTCAGCGCCCGCGATGCCCGCGCGCTGCGGCCGCTCACCCAGGTGATCCTCGACAACCACCTGAAGGCGCGGGCGGCCGAGTTGAGGCACCTCGACCTCGCGGACGTCACCGCGCGGGCGCGGTCCCTGCTGGAGGAGGAGCCTCGTTCCGACAAGGACCTGCGCGCGCTGCTGGCCGAACGGTGGCCGGACGAGGACCCGGCGCTGCTGGCCTGGGCCGTCCGCCTCTCCCTGCCGCTCGTCCAGGTCCCGCCGCGCGGGATCTGGGGGGCGTCCGGGATCGCGCGGCACACCACGCTGGAGAACTGGCTCGGGCCCACGGCGCCCGACCCGTCCCTGGACGACCTCGTGCGGCGCTATCTGGGAGCGTTCGGGCCCGCGAGCGTCCAGGACGTCCAGCAGTGGGCCGGGCTGACGCGCCTCGGCGAGGTCGTCGAGCGGCTCAGCCCCGAACTGGTGACCTTCCACGACGAGAACGGGCGGACGCTGTACGACCTACCGGACGCGCCGCGCCCCGGTCCCGGCGCGGAGGCGCCGGTCCGGTTCGTCCCCGACTTCGACAACCTGCTGCTGTCCCACGCCGACCGGGCGCGGATCATCTCCGAGGAGCACCGCAAGCGCGTTTTCACCGTCAACGGCATCATCCGCGCGACGTTCCTCGTGGACGGCTTCGTCCACGGCATGTGGAAGATCGAGAAGGGCCGGGGCGAGGCCACGTTGCGGATCGAACCGTTCGCCCCCGTCCCGGGACCGGAGCGCGCCGCGCTGGAGGAGGAGGGCATGCGCCTCCTCGCCGCCGCCCACCCCAAGGCGAAGTCGCACGGCGTGGAGTTCGGCTAGCCCTCGCGGGCGCACGGCGCCTCGCGGTCCGGGTCGAGGGAGCCCAGCAGGGCGTGGAGGATCTCGCGGAACTCCAGCATCTGCTCGCGGGTCAGCGGGTCGAACAGGTGCCGCCTGACCTCCGCGACGTGGCCCGGCGCCGCCTTCGCGAGGACGGCGAAGCCCTCGTCGGTCAGCCGGGCGATCGTGGTGCGCCGGTCGGAGGAGGGCTTGCACCGGCTCACCCAGCCGGCCTCCTCCAGCCGGTTCACCGCGTGCGACAGGCGGCTCGGCGACGAATGGACGATCTCGGCGAGCTCGGTCATCGTCAGCGCGCGGCCGGGCGCCTCCGACAGCATCGCCAGGATCATGTAGTAGGTGTGCGGCAGGCCCGAGTCGCGCTGGAGTTGGCGGTCGAGGGCCTCGCCGAGCAGCCGGGACGTCCACAGGAAGGCGCGCCAGGTCTCCTGCTCGTCGTCGTCGAGCCAGTGCGGCTCGGTCGTCGTCTCCCCGCTGATCGTCTCGGCCATGTTCCCAGTCTACCCGGCACTTGAACCCTCAAGACTTGAATGTTCAACGAAATCAAGTATCGTTGAACTCTCAAGTAAAGGGAGGGCGGACATGACCAGGATGCCGGTGCTCTATCTCAGCCACGGCGCGCCACCGCTGGCCGACGACGCCCGGTGGACCGCCGAGCTGGCCCGCTGGTCGGCGAACCTGCCGAGGCCCGAGGCGATCCTCATGGTGTCGGCGCACTGGGAGGAGGCGCCGCTGAGCATCGGCGCCACCCGGCCGGTGCCGCTCGTCTACGACTTCTGGGGCTTCCCCGAGCACTACTACACCGTCCGGTACGACGCGCCCGGCGCGCCCGCCCTCGCGGACGACGTGCGCAAGCTCATCCCCGGCGTCCACCAGGACGAGGAGCGGGGGCTGGACCACGGCGCGTACGTCCCGCTCGTGGAGATGTTCCCGGACGCCGACGTCCCCGTGCTGCAGATGTCGATGCCCACCCTGGAGCCGAGCCGCCTCTTCGAGATCGGGCGGAGCCTCGCGCCGCTGCGCGACAAGGGCGTCCTCATCGTCGGGAGCGGTTTCACCACGCACAACCTGCGGGAGATGCGCCCGGACCCGGACGCGGCGCCGCCCGCGTGGTCGGCGGAGTTCGACGAGTGGACGGACCGGGCCGTGCGGGGCGGCGACGTCGACGCCCTGCTCGACTTCCGCGCCAAGGCCCCGGCCGCGCGCATCGCGCACCCGCGGACGGAGCACTTCGCGCCGCTGTTCGTGGCGCTCGGCGCCGACGCCGACGCCGCCTCGCGGCGGCGGTCGGTCATCGACGGCTACTGGCTCGGGCTGGCCAAGCGCTCGTTCCAGTTCGGCTGAGCTGTCGCCGCGTTCCGTCCGGGCTCGTCCGACCGGGGTCAGTCGGTCCGGACGGGCACGTCCATCCGTGCGAAACCGGTGCGCCAGGACGCGACCCGCGGCTTCCACCCGAGGCTCAGCGCCTTGGCGTTGGACGCCGGACGGCCCGTCGCGGCCGCGTGCTTGCCGGCGCTGCCCGGGCTGGGCGCGCCGAGCGCCGCGCTGTAGACCGGCAGCCAGTCCGCCGTGGTGGCCGGATCGTCGTCGACGACGTTGACGACCCCGGCGGGCCAGTCCAGGGCGGCGAGCGCCGCCGACGCCGCGTCGTCGGCGTGCACGAACGACGTCCAGGACGGCGCCTCGCGCAGGACGCCCGCCCTCACCCGCTTGGCGATCGCGCCGTCCGGCGCGTACCAGGTCCCGGGGCCGTAGAGCGCCCCGTACCGGAGGACGACGCCGTGCGGCATCTCGGCGACCGCCTTCTCCAGCGCAGCGATGCCCGCGTAGGGCGGCAGGTGCGCGTCGAGCGGGTCGGTCTCGACGGCGGGCGCGTCGCCCGGCACGTACAGCCAGGCGATGCTCTGGGCGACCATGGTCCGCACGCCCGTGGCCTTCGCCGCGTCGACGAGGTTGCGGGTGCCCACGATCCGCAGGCGCGAGTTGGCCTCGAAGTCCTCGTCGCTGAGATCGGTGAGCTGGTGCACCACGGCGTCGGGGCGTACGGCGGCCATGACGTCGCGCACCGCGGCGGCGTCGAGGACGTCCAGCACGACCGGCGCGGCGCCGAGGTCGCGGATCATGCCGGTGCGCTCGGTTCGGCGTGTCGTCCCTGCGACCTCGTGGCCCGCCTGGACGAGCAGCGGGATCAGCCGGCGGCCGACTACTCCGGTCGCTCCGGCGAGGAGAATCTTCAAGGGGGTACCTCCGCGACTTTCACGCCATCGTGCATCGTCTGCTGTGGGGTCTGCCAGCACTGGTCACGCCCGGCGTTCCGCATGGACACCCCCCTGCGTCCGGCCGGACGAAGTCGGACGGGCCACACCGCCCCCCGGCGGCTCGTCCGCCATGAGCGTACCGCCGGGAAGCGCCCGAACGCGTTTCGCGTGCGCCGCGGGCGAGAATTCTTGTTCTCTGACGGGATTCGGCACTGCGAAGGATCGGCGGCACATGAAGATCACTCTTGTCCACGGCGACATCACCGAGCAGAAGGTCGGCGCGGTGGTGAACGCGGCGAACTCGTCGCTGCTGGGCGGGGGCGGGGTGGACGGCGCGATCCACCGCAAGGGCGGCCCGGAGATCCTGGAGGAGTGCCGGAAGCTCCGCTCGTCCCACTACGGCGGCGGCCTGCCGACCGGCCAGGCGGTGGCGACGACGGCCGGGCTGCTGCCCGCCGCATGGGTGATCCACACCGTCGGCCCCGTGTACTCCTCCTCCGAGGACCGCTCCCACCAGCTCGCCTCCTGCTACCGCGAGTCCCTCCGCATCGCCGACGAGCTGGGCGTCGGCTCGATCGCCTTCCCCGCCGTGTCGGCCGGCATCTACGGCTGGCCCATGGACGATGCCGCCCGCATCGCGGTCGGCACCGTCCGGGGCACCCCGACGCAGGTGATGGACGCCCGCTTCGTCCTGTTCAGCGAGGCCGCCTACGACGCCTTCGAGCGCGCCGTGGGAGCGCTCTAGCGTTCACTGGTCCCCGCGGGCGCGGGGGAGCGCCTCACTCCTCGTCGTCCTCCTTCGGCGGGGGCACCACCAGGACCGGGCGGTGGGCGTGGTGCAGCACGCGCGTGGACACGCTGCCCAGGATCACCGACCGGGCCCCCGCCAGACCGCGCGAGCCGGTGACGACGAGGGAGGCGTTCAGTTCCTCCGCGACGTCCACGATCGCGGCCCACACCGGCCCGCCGCCGCGCTCGGCGCGCACCGCCACGTCGGTCAGCCCCGCCTTGGCGGCGATGTCGGCGCCCTGCTGCGCGAGCCGCTCGGCCTGCTTCTCCTCCTCGTACTGCTCGCCCTCGTCGAGCCTGCCGGCCACGGGGACCGCGGCGGCCAGCGGGGCCCAGGAGATCTGGGTGAGCAGCGGCTCCCACACCGTCATGATCACGGTTGGCTCGTCACGCAGGTGCCGGGCGACGTAGTCGACCGCCGCCCGCGCGTCGTCAGAACCGTCGTATGCGATGAGAACTGTCATACGATCAACTTCTCCACCCCCGCGCGCCGCGAACGCGAACGCGGAGGTCAGTGGCGAATCTCTCAGGCGCGGGTCGGGGCGCGGCCGGTGCCGGGCGGGCCCGCGAAGGCCTGCGCGACGTCCAGCCAGCGGTCGGCGTCGGGGCCGGTCGCGGTGAGGGCCAGGTCGGCGCGGTGGCGGCGCTGGGTCACCGCCTGGCAGAAGTCGAGGGCGGGGCCGGTGACCGACTGGCGGGCGTCCGGCGGGCCCCAGGTCCACTCGTCGCCGTCCGGGCCCCGCAGGACGACGCGGAACTCCTCGGCGGGAGGCTCCAGGCCCCGGTTGCGGAACGCGAAGTCGCGGGTGCGGACGCCGATGTGCGCGACGTGCCGGAGGCGGTGCGTGGGCGCGCGGCGCTCGCCGAGCGCGTCGGCGACGTCCTCGCCGTGCGCCCAGGTCTCCATGAGCCGCGCGGTCGCCATGGACGCGGCGCTCATCGGCGGGCCGAACCAGGGCAGGCGCGTGCCCGGCGGTACGGCGGCGAGGGCGTCCACCATCCGGCGGCGGCCCTCCCGCCAGCGGGCGAGCAGCCGTGCGGGCTCCTCCGCGGCCCCCTCCCGCGCGCCGGCCTCGACGTAGCCGCCGGGATCGGCTACGGCCTCCTCGACGATCCCCGCGAACGCGGCGGCGTCGGTGGCCGCGACGGCCGCCTGCGCGTCCGTCCAGGCCAGGTGCGCGATCTGGTGCGCGATCGTCCAGCCCTCGGCCGGGGTCGGGTCCGTCCAGCGGCCGGCGGCCAGCGGCGCGACCATCGCGTCGACGGAGTCGCCCTCGGCGGCGAGGTCGGCGAGCAGCAGCTTGAGGTCCGGCATCCCGCAATGATCCCGTGCCGCGGGGCGCCCGGTACAGGGCCGGACGGGATCACGTTCAGCCGAGGAGGGCGCGGGCGGCGGCGTAGTCGGCCTTGCCGTTCGGCAGCCGCAGCCCGCGGTCGGTGCGCACGAACGCCTTCGGGATCTTGTAGCGGGCGAGATGGGCGGCGCACCCGGCGCGCAGCTCGTCGTCGGCGGGGGCGCCGGACGGGCCGACCACCGCGACGATCTCCGTGCCCCAGCGCTCGCTCGGACGGCCGACCACCAGCGCGTCGGCGACGCCGGGCAGGCCGCGCAGGACGGTCTCGACCTCCTCCGCGAACACCTTCTCGCCGCCGGTGTTGATCGTGGTGGCCTCCCGCCCGTGCACCTCGACGGTGCCGTCGGCGAGGAGCCGGGCCCGGTCGCCCGCGACGACGAGGCGCTCGCCGTCCACGGCGAGGAACGTGGCCGCCGTCTTCGCCGGGTCGCCGAGGTAGCCGAGCGGGATCGCGTCGCCGCCCTTGGCCAGCCAGCCGAGCTCGTCCTCGCCGGGCGCGAGCCGCCGGGACCGGTCCGCGCTGAGCACGGCCGTGCCCGCCGCCGCGCGGAACGTCCGCGCGGCCGGGCCGTGCCGGGTGACCTGGAACCCGCTCTCCGAGGAGCCGAGGACGTCCACCAGCCGGGTGTGCGGGAGGAGTTCGAGGAGCCGCGCCTTCACGCCGGGGCTGACGCCGGCGGCGGAGTTGATCAGCGTCCGCAGCGAGGCCAGGTCGTGCGGGCGCGCCTCCAGCGCCGCGACGATCGGACGGGCGAACGCGTCCCCGACCAGCGGCATCCGGGTGGCGCGCTCGCGCTCGGCGGTGGCCATCAGGTCGGCGGCGTCCAGGCCGTCCACCCGGTCGGGGAACACCACGCAGCCGCCGCCGCACCAGCCGCCGAGCGCCGACCACGTCCCCCCGCCGTGCATGAGCGGCGGCCCGACCAGCACGCGGACGTCGCTGCGGACGGCCCGCTCGACCGCCTCGCCGAGGTCGGTGAGAGGCGCGCCGTCGCGGCGCCGCATGCCGAGCGGCCCGGCCACCAGGTCGCCGATCCGCCACAGCACGCCCTTGGGCAGCCCCGTCGTGCCGCCGGTGTAGAGGATGTGCAGGTCGTCCGGGCTCGGATGGTCGGCGAGCGGCTCACCGGACGCCCCGGCGAGCGCGTGCTCGTAGTCGAGCGCGCCGGGGAGGAGGGCGGCGCCCGAATCGTCCGCCACCTGGAGCAGGAGCGGGCGGGTGCCGAGCCTGTCGATCACCCGGCCGATCACGTCGGCGAACCGCGCGTGGTAGAGGACGGCGGCCGGCCGGGCGTCGGCGAACAGCTGGGCCAGCTCGTCGTCCACGTACCGGTAGTTGACGTTGAACGGCGCGACCCGTGCCTTGTGCGCGCCGACCAGCCCCTCCAGGTATTCGGGTCCGTTGTGCAGGTAGAGCGCGAGATGGTCGTGGGGCGACTCCCACGGCTCGGACGCCGTGCCGTCGCCGTCCCGCGTGCGCAGGCCGAGGCCGTGGGCGTGCAGGACGCCGGCCAGCCGCCGCGTCCGGTCGGCGACCTCGCGCCAGGTCATCCGGCGCTCGCGCCACACCAGGCACTCGCGGTCGGGGATCGCGGCGGCGATGGCCTCGTGCAGGGTCGCCAGGTCGAGCATCGGCACTCCTCCGGGGAACGGGCGTCGGCAGCACCGTAACCGATGACTTACCGAATCTGGTTCAGTGGGTGGTCCTTCGCCAAAGTGAACTGGCGTACGGGGCATAGCGGCGGACGCCCGACAATTACCCCGTGCCCCCTGTTCCGAGGCCGCGGGGGGAGGTGACCCGCGGCACCACCGCCCCGAACCGGCTGCGCCGGATCGACCGTTGGATCGCCGCCACCCAGACCGCCGCACTGCGTTCGGGGGCGCGGCCGCTGGCCGTCGACCTCGGCTACGGCGCGTCCCCGGTCACCACCTTCGAGCTGTACTCGCGCCTGCGCCCGGTGTCGCCGCGCCTGGAGGTCGTCGGCATCGAGATCGAGCCGGCCCGGGTCGCCGCCGGCGTCGCCTTCGCCGACGCGACCGGGCCGCACGAAGGGCTCTCGTTCCGGCGCGGCGGTTTCGAGTTGCCGGTGCCGCGCCCGCCGGTGCTGGTACGGGCGTTCAACGTGCTGCGGCAGTACGACGAGGCGGCCGCATGGCGCGCATGGGACGACCTGCGCGCGCGCCTCGCCCCCGCCGGCGTCCTGGTCGAGGGGACGTGCGACGAGATCGGGCGCCGTGCCGTCTGGGTGACGCTCACCAAGGACGGCCCGCGCACCATCACGTTCGCGGCCCACGTGCGTTCGCTCGAACGGCCGTCCGCGCTGGCCGAACGGCTGCCCAAGACGCTGATCCACCGGAACGTGCCGGGCGAGCCCGTCCACGAGTTCCTGACCACGTTCGACCGGTGCTGGGCGACCGCGGCGCCCCACTCGGCGTTCGGTCCTCGCGCGCGCTGGGTCGAGGCCGTGTCGCTGCTGGCGCTGAGTCACCCCGTCCTGTCGCGGCCCCCCTACGGCGGCCGGAACCGGTGGCGCCTCGGCGAGGTCACGCTTCCCTGGAGTGCCGTCGCGCCCCGCTCGCGGTGAAGCCCCTACTCGCGGTGAAGCTTGTGCGGGGCCGCCTGGACGCGCGGCTGGACGTCGATGCGGTCGATGTTGACGTGCGGCGGGCGGGTGACGGCCCAGGCCACGCAGTCCGCGACGTCGTCGGCGACCAGCGGCTCGGGGACGCCCTCGTACGGCTTGGCGGCCTTCTCCTCGTCCCCGTGGAAGCGGACGAGTGAGAACTCCTCGGTCTTCACCAGGCCCGGCGCGATCTCGGTGACCCGGACGGGCTCGGCGACCAGTTCCAGGCGCAGCACCTCGTTGACCGCGTAGGCGGCGTACTTGGCCGCGTTGTACCCCCCGCCGCCCTCGTAGGCGACGTGCCCGGCCAGCGAGGTGATGTTGACGACGTGGCCCGCGCCGCTCTCCACCAGCTTCGGCAGCATCGCCTTGGTGACGCGGACGAGGCCGATGACGTTGCTCTCGTACATCGACCGCCAGTCCTCCAGGTCGGCGGTCGCGACGCTGTCCAGGCCGAGCGCCCCGCCGGCGTTGTTGACCAGCACGTGGCAGGCGCCGACCGCCGCCGCCAGCGCGTCCACCGACTCCTGTGAGGTCACGTCCAGGGTGAACGGCACCACCTTGCCCGCGCCCGGGACGCTCTCGGTGATCTCCCTGGCGAGGGCGTCGAGCCGCTCGCGGCGCCGCGCGGCGAGCACGACGTTGAACCCCTCGGCCGCCAGGCGCCTCGCCGTGGCCGCCCCGATGCCGCTGCTTGCTCCGGTCACAATCGCCGTCTTGCGCATGCGTCCAGTCTTCCGGGTGGGTGAGCGTGGATCGGCAGAGTAAGCCAGAACGGCAGCCTATCCGCGCGTCGGTCGCGGGTGAGGTGCGTCACTGTGGCGGAGGGGCGCGCTTGTCCCCCTAGCCGAGGGAACACGGAACCCGGTCGATAGGTTGCACTGGCGGAGGTGGTGTCGGGTGTCGCGTCGTATCAGCCGGGTTGCGACGATTAGTATGCATACGTCCCCTTTGGATCAACCGGGCACCGGCGACGCGGGCGGCCTGAACGTCTATGTGGTCGAGGTCGCCAAGCGGCTCGCCGCCAGGGGCGTCGAGGTGGACATCTTCACCCGCGCGACCTCGCGGGCCCTTCCGCCCGTCGTGGAGCTCGCGCCGGGCGTCCTCGTCCGCAACGTGGTCGCCGGGCCGTTCGAGGAACTCGACAAGGCCGAGCTTCCCCGGCACCTGTGCGGGTTCACCTCCGGCGTGCTGCGCGCCGAGGCGGCCCACGAACCCGGCCACTACGACCTCCTCCACACGCACTACTGGCTCTCCGGCCAGGCGGGCTGGGCGGCCAAGGAGCGGTGGGGCGTCCCGCTCGTCCACTCCATGCACACGATGGCCAAGGTCAAGAACGCGGCCCTCGCGGACGACGACAGGCCCGAGCCGGACGAGCGCGTCCTCGGCGAGGAGCAGGTCGTGGCATCGGCCGACCAGCTCGTCGCCAACACCGCCAAGGAGGCCGGGGAGCTCGTCGACCTCTACGGCGCCGGCCCCTCCCGCGTCGCGACCGTCAGCCCCGGCGTCGACCTGTCGCTGTTTCGCCCCGAATCGCCCCTCATCGCCCGCGGCGCCGGCCTCCTCGCGCACCGGACCGGCCCCGCCCGCCGCCGCCTCGGCCTGCCCCGCGACGCCTACGTGCTGCTGTTCGTTGGCCGCATCCAGCCGCTGAAGGCCCCCGACGTGCTGCTGCGCGCCGTCGCCCGCATGCTCGACGACGACCCGGCGCTGCGCTCGCGGCTCGTCGTCGCCGTCGTCGGCGGCCCCAGCGGCTCCGGGCTGTGCCGCCCCGCGGGCCTGCAACTGCTCGCGGCCGAACTCGGCATCTCCGACGTCATGCGGTTCGAGCCGCCGTCGCCGCAGCGGGAGCTGGCCGACTGGTACCGCGCCGCGGACGTCACCGTCGTCCCGTCCCACAGCGAGTCGTTCGGGCTCGTCGCCGTCGAGTCCCAGGCCTGCGGGACCCCGGTCGTGGCGTCCCGCGTCGGCGGCCTGTGCACGGCGGTCGCCGACGGCGAGTCCGGCATGCTGATCCCCGGCCACGACCCCGCCGACTACGCCGCCGTCCTGCGGCGCCTGCACGCCGAGCCCGGCCTGCACGCCCGCCTCGCCCGCGGCGCCGTCCGGCACGCGCACGGCTTCGGCTGGGACGCCACCGTCGACCGGCTGCTCGACGTGTATACCGGTGCCATGCCGGTGCCGGCCGCCGCCGCGCAGGCCACCGTATGAGCCGAGCCGACCGGGGGCGCGGGGGAGCCGCCCTCCAAGGGGGAGACACGTGACCATCGTCGAGACCATCCGCGAGACGCTGAGATCCAACGAGCTGGAGTTCGAGGAGCCGCGCGAGAACGCGTTCTTCGTCAAGCTTCCCGGGCAGCACAAGCTCGCCACCATGACGTGGCTCATCGCCGGGGACCACTCGCTGCACGTCGAGGCGTTCTTCTGCCGCCGCCCGGACGAGAACCACGCCGAGTTCTACCGGTTCCTCCTGGAGAAGAACGGCCGCATGTACGGGGTCGCCTTCGCGCTCGACGACGTGGGCGACGTCCACCTCGTCGGGAAGGTCCCGCTCGAAGGCGTCTCTCCGGAGGAGATCGACCGCCTCCTCGGCTGCGTCCTCACCTACTCCGACGAGAACTTCGACAAGGCGCTGGAGCGCGGGTTCAAGTCGTCCATCCAGCGCGAATGGGACTGGCGCGTCAAGCGCGGCGAGAGCCTCGCCAACCTCCAGGCCTTCGCCTCCTTCGCGGATCCGGCCAACCGCGAGTGAGCCGCGGGGGCCGATAGGCTCTGGTGCCATGGCGACCCTGGTATTGCTCCGGCATGGCGAAAGCGTCTGGAACGCGGAAGGGCTGTTCACCGGCTGGGTGGACGTCGACCTCTCCGCGAAGGGCGAGAGCGAGGCGACCAAGGGCGGCGATCTGCTGCTCGACGCCGACATCACCCCCGACGTGCTGCACACCTCCCTGCTGAAGCGGGCCATCCGCACCGCCAACATCGCCCTGGACGTGGCCGACCTGCTCTGGATCCCGGTGAAGCGCTCCTGGCGCCTCAACGAGCGCCACTACGGCGCCCTCCAGGGCAAGAACAAGGCGCAGACGCGCGAGGAGTTCGGCGAAGAGCAGTTCATGACGTGGCGCCGCTCCTACGACACCCCGCCGCCGCCCATCAAGGACGACGACCCCCTGTCGCAGGTCAACGACCTGCGCTACGCCGAGCTGCCGTCCGAGCTGATCCCGCGCTCGGAATGCCTCGCCGACGTCGTCGACCGCATGCTGCCGTACTGGTACGACTCGATCATCCCCGACCTGGCGGCGGGCAAGACCGTCATGGTCGCGGCGCACGGCAACTCCCTGCGCGCCCTGGTCAAGCACCTGGACGACATCTCCGACGAGAAGATCGTCGGCCTGAACATCCCCACCGGCATCCCGCTCGTCTACGAGCTGGACGACGACTTCTCCCCGCTCAAGCGCGGCGGCGAGTACCTCGACCCGGCCGCCGCCAAGGCCGCGATCGAGGCCGTCAAGAACCAGGGCGCCGGCAAGGGCGGGAGCACCGCCAAGCCCGCCGCGAAGAGCCCCGCCCCGAAGGACGAGCGCAAGCCCAGGCGCGGCAAGCGCAGGTAGCCCGGAGGGGCCGCCCCCGGCGGCCCCTCGCATGGTGAACGCGGTCGGACGCGGTCACCCGGAGCCGGTGCTCGCGGGGACGGGACGACGGTCGCGGCGGTGGATGTGCACGGCCATGACCAGCCCGGCCAGGGTGAGCACGGCCGCGACGGGGAAGAGCGAGCGCAGGCCCGGCCCGTCGCTGATCAGCGTCCCGCCGAGCCAGCCGGCGAACGCGGCCGCGACCTGGAACCCGGAGGCGTTGACGGCCACCGCCAGCGTCGGGGCCGCGCCCGCCGTGGTCAGGACGCGGGTCTGCATGCCCGGGATGATCGCGAAGGCCAGCACGCCGAGCGCGAAGGTCATCGCGGCGGCGAGCGGCCGGACGCCGCCCACCGCCCAGAACAGCGCCAGGGCGCCGGCCAGCGCGCCGAGGAGCCAGGCCAGGGACGGCATCAGGGCCCGGTCCGAGAGCCGGCCGCCGAGGAAGTTGCCCGCGACCGCGCCCGCGCCGTACACCAGGAGCAGCGCCGGGACGGCGCCCTCGGTGAACCCGCCGACCTCGGTGAGCAGCGGCGCGATGTAGGTGAAGACGGTCACCACGCCCACGTTGCCCAGCGCGGTGAGGACGATCGCCAGGCGGACGTCCCGCCCCGCGAACACGCGCAGCTCGCCGCGGAGCGGGCCGGTCGCGGCGGCGGGCAGGGCGGGGACGAACCGCAGCACCATGAGCAGGGCCACGGCGGTGAGCGCGGCGATCGAGCCGAAGGTCGCCCGCCAGCCGAGTCCCTGGCCGATCAGGGTGCCCAGCGGTGCGCCGAGGACGATGCCGAGGTTCAGCCCCAGCGCCACCTTCGCGATGGTGGAGGACTCCCTGCCCGCGGGGGCCGTGGCGGCGGCGGTGGCGATGGCGACCGCGAAGAACGTGGCCACGACCAGCCCCGCGGCGAACCGGGCCGCGAGCAGCACCGGGTAGTTCGGCGCCAGGGCGGAGCCGAGGTTGCCGAGGATCGACACGGCGATGAGGCCGGTCACGAGCGGCTTGCGCGGCAGCCGCGCCGTCAGGACGGTGACGACCGGCCCGCCGACGATCATGCCGAGCGCGTAGGCGCTGACCAGGCGCCCGGCGGCGGGCACCGAGACGCCGAGGTCCGCGGCCACGTCCGGCAGGATGCCCGCGATGACGAACTCGCCGGTGGTCAGGCCGAACACGACCAGCATGAGGGACAGGAGGGAGGGGGGCACGCGGCGCTCCATTTACTTCGAACTCGGATGATCCGAATTAGCAATATCATGATTCGAAGTACAGGCGCTACACTCGGGGCATGGGCGAGCAGATGGAGCGGGACGTGTGCAAGCTGGTCCACCGGTTCGCGCAGCGGCTCGACGTCCACGCCCGCCGCGTCGCCGACGAGGTGGGGATGACCGCCGCCCAGGTCGTCGCGCTCCGCGAGCTGTCGGAGCCGATCACGGCGCGCGAGCTCGCCCACCGCATGGCGTGCGAGGCGTCGAACGCGACCTTCGTCCTCGACCGCCTCGAAGGGCAGGGCCTCGTCGAGCGCCGCCCCCACCCGACCGACCGCCGCGCGAAGCAGATCGTCCTCACCCCGGACGGCGAACGCTGTCGCGCCGACGTCCTCGAACGGCTCGACGCCGACTCGCCGCTGACCCCGCTCGCCCCGGCCCAGCAGGAGTCCTTGCGCGACCTGTTGCAGGCGCTCCTGGGGGAGCCGGCCCAGCGGGAGGAGAACCCGGTCAGCGGGTGAGGACGAGGCGGGCGGCGCGGCCCTTTTCTCCTGCGGCCCAGCAGCCGCCGTCGGGCGCGCAGTCGACGGTGTCGAAGCTCCCGGTGTCGAACCGGGTCCACGTGCGGCCGCCGTCGAGGGTGCCGTCGCTGCCCGTGGGCCCCACGGCCAGCGCGGCCGGGCCCGCGTACGCCGGCCACACGGCCCCCGACCGGTACTCGGCCGGCGGGCGGCGCGCGGGCCGCCACGTGCGGCCTCCGTCACCGGTCGTCGCCGCGGCCGCCGGGGACGGCTGCCCCGGCCGGTAGTCGCCGCCGACCGCGACGCCGTGCCGGGCGTCGCGGAACGCCACCGCGAACACGCCCTGCGACGGGCCGGCCGGCAGCGGGGTGTCGGCGACGGTCCAGGTGAGGCCGCGGTCCCCGGAGTGGAACACGCGCGAGCGGGACGCCCCGCCCGTCGCCAGCCACACGTCCCGCGGCCCATGGCTCACCAGGCACTGCCCGCTGGCGGCGAACCCGGCCTCGCCCTCCAGCGCCGGGCGCATGCCCCTGGACGGCAGGACCCGCCAGCTGCGGCCGGCATCGCTGGTGGAGATGATCCGGAACCGGCCGTCCACGGGGTCGCCGACGGCCAGCCCGTGCCGGGAGTCGGAGAACGTGACGCAGTCGTAGAACGCCCTGGGATCGTCGTTCCTGAAACCGAGCGTCCAGGTGACGCCGCCGTCCGAGGTCCGGTAGACGCGGGACGCATCGCCCTCGCCGATGGCCAGCACGACCGCCCGCCGCGCGTCGAACGCCTCGATGTCGCGGAACTCCAGGCCCTGCGCGCCCGCCGGGGCGACGTCGCGCCACGTGCGGCCGCCGTCGGTCGTCCGCAGCACCGTCCCGCCGCTGCCCGCCAGCCAGGCGACCTCGCGGCCGACCGCCGCCAGGCCGCGGAACCGCGCCTCGCTCCCGGTCGGGGCGAGCCGCCAGGCGGGCCCGTGCGCCACCGGCCCCGCCTGCGCCGGCACGGCGCCCGGCACCCCGAGGGACGCCGCCGCCACCGCCCCGCACACCCCGGCCGCCGTGATCGCCCGGACCAGCGCCCGCATCGGTCTCATGACGCGCAAGCCAACGAACGTTGATCAAGCCGTCCAGACCCCGGCCCTCCAAGCCTCGCGGCACGGAGCGGCGCGGGCGGGGCCGGCCGGTCAGGCCGAGTCGATGATCTCCTCGGGACGCTGGCCGGTCACCAGGTAGACGACGTTCTCCGCGACGTGCACGGCGTGGTCGGCGAAGCGCTCGAAGTAGCGCCCGGCGAGGGTGATGTCGACGGCCGGCTCGACGCCGTGCCGCCACTTCGGGGACAGCAGGATGTCGAACAGGCGGCGGTGGAGGCGGTCCATCTGGTCGTCGTCGGCGTCCAGTTCCAGTCCCATCTCGACGTCCTGCGACGCGATCACGCTGCCCGTCTTGGCGATCATCCGCTCGGCGATCTGCCCCATCTCCAGGACGGTCGCCTGCAGCTCGGGCGGGACGGCCGACTCGGGGTGGCGGCGCCGGGCCGTCTTGGCGATGTGCACGGCGAGGTCGCCCATGCGCTCCAGGTCGCCGCTCATCCGCAGCGCGGTGATCAGGGTCCGCAGGTCGCCGGCGACCGGCTGCTGGCGCGCCATCAGGTCGAACACCGTCGCCTCGATGTCGGCGTCGATCTTGTTGACGTGCTCGTCCCCGCTGATGACCTCCTCCGACAGCCGCAGGTCGGCGTCCAGGAGGGCGGTCACCGCGCGGGCCATCGCGGACCGGACGAGGCGGGTCATCTCCACCAGGCTGTCGGTGAGGGAGTCGAGTTCCTCGTGGTAGGCGTCGCGCACTTGAGAATCCTTCGATGTGAACGGGGGGCGGGCGGGCAGGGCGGACTCGCCCACGCCACAGCCTGCCCCACGGGTGTGAACGCATCCGGTGGCAAAGGTGAACTTTGGGGTAACGAGAAGGCGCTGGCCAGGCCAGAGGGGAAGCGTTACTCCGAACGCCGCCTACGATCCGAGGTGTGGAGGTCGAGATTGTCGCGAGCCTGACAGGGCTCGCCGGGCTCGCGATCGGGCTCGCGACTGGATTGGCGGTGCGGGTGAGCGAGCGAGCCCAGCGGACGGCGGTTGCGACGAACCCGGTGGGCAGCCTGCCGCCGGGCGTCGCCTCGGTCCTGAGCGTCCTGCGGTCCTCGGCCGTCGTGGTGGACGGCGAGGACCGGGTACTGCGGGCCAGTTCGGCCGCACGGGCGTACGGACTGGTCAGCGGCGACCACCTGGTGGTGGACGAGGTGATCGCGATGACCCGGCTCGTCCGCCGCGACGGGGAGATCCGCGAGACCGAGATACAGGTCGGCCCGAACGGCGGCCGCCGCCGGGCCGACGGGCGGTGGTTCGCGGTCCGCGTCGCGCCGCTCGGGTCGCACGGGCTCGTCCTCGTGCTCGCCGAGGACCTCACCGACATGCGCCGCACCGAGGCGATCCGCCGCGACTTCGTGGCGAACGTCAGCCACGAGCTGAAGACCCCGGTGGGCGCGCTGTCCCTGCTCGCCGAGACCGTCGAGGGCGCCGCCGACGATCCCGAGGCCGTCCGCCGGTTCGCCGGCCGGATGCAGTACGAGTCGGTGCGGCTGAACAACCTCGTCCAGGACCTGATGACGCTGTCGCGCGTCCAGGGGGACGAGCCGCTCCCCGAGCTCACCCCGATCACCCTCGACGAGGTGATGGCCGAGGCGCTCGACCGCTGTCAGATCAAGGCGACCGCCAAGGACATCCAGCTCGCGTCCGGGGGCGAGGACGGGCTGCGGGTCCGCGCCGACCAGGAGCTGCTGGTCACCGCGCTGCGCAACCTCGTCGACAACGCCGTCGCCTACAGCCCCGAGCACACCCGGGTGGTGGTGTCGACCCGCCGGTGCGACGAGACGCACGTCGAGATCAACGTGACCGACCAGGGCATCGGCATCCCGGAGGCCGAGATCGAGCGGATCTTCGAGCGGTTCTACCGGGTCGACCCCGCCCGCTCCCGCCAGACCGGCGGCACCGGCCTCGGCCTCGCCATCGTCAAGCACGTCACCAGCAAGCACGGCGGCGACGTCACGGTGTGGAGCAAGGAGGGGCACGGGTCGACGTTCACGATCCGGCTCCCCCTGATCGACACGCCGCGCCGCCGGCCGGCCGCGACGACCGCAGACCAAGCACCACAGAACACCGCCCGGGAGGCAACACCGTGACCCGCGTGCTCGTCGTGGAAGACGAAGAGTCCTTCAGCGACGCACTGTCGTACAACCTGCGCAAGGAGGGGTTCGAGGTGGCCGTCGCCGCCACCGGCCCCGACGCGCTGGACATCTTCGAGCGCAACGGTGCCGACCTCGTGCTGCTCGACCTGATGCTGCCCGGGCTGCCCGGCACCGAGGTGTGCCGCGAGCTGCGCGCCCGCTCCAGCGTCCCGGTGATCATGCTGACCGCCAAGGACAGCGAGGTCGACAAGGTCGTCGGGCTGGAGCTCGGCGCCGACGACTACGTCACCAAGCCGTTCTCCACCCGGGAGCTGATCGCCCGGATGCGGGCCGTGCTGCGCCGCCAGGGCGAGGTCGAGGAGCCGACGCCCGCGACGCTGGAGGCCGGGCCGGTCCGGATGGACGTGGAACGCCACGTGGTCAGCGTGGGCGGCGAGCCCGTCCAGCTCCCCCTCAAGGAGTTCGAGCTGCTGGAGGTGCTGCTGCGCAACGCCGGCCGCGTCCTCACCCGGATGCAGCTGATCGACCGCGTGTGGGGCGCCGACTACGTGGGCGACACCAAGACCCTGGACGTCCACATCAAGCGGCTCCGCGCCAAGGTCGAGGAAGTGCCGTCCACGCCGCGCTACATCGTCACCGTCCGGGGCCTCGGCTACAAGTTCGAGCCCTAGCCGAACGCTGTGACCTGCGTTTTCTGTCGCGGTCATGGCTGTGAGGGCACAATCAGGGCACGTGCGTTTTCGATCTTGCCCGCCTGGTCGAAGAACTGATCCATGGCCAGGCGGGCACGGTCGGCCGCATCGGGCATCAGGTGCGCGTACGTCCGGAGCGTGAAACCGGGGTCGGCGTGCCCGAGGTACTCCGCCACTGTGCGGACGTCGACACCAGCGGCGAGCCACGCGGAGGCCGCCGTGTGGCGAAGGACGTGCATCCCGTTCTCAGGCGTCTCCGGAACTCCGATGCTTCTGCGGACCAGATGCCACGTGTAGTTGAAGACGCTCCCGTGATGAGGACGGCCACTCGACCGAGCGACCAGGAGCCGCGCCGTGTGCGGGGGGCCGTCCGGAGTCTTCCAGGGCAAGGTCACTTCCACCGGCGGGTTAGCGGCGATGTGAGCCGAAGCGCGCAGCGCGAGCGAGCTGGGCAACGGCACGTCGCGTTCCTTGTCCCCCTTGGGGAGGCTGAATACGAGCCGCTTATCGACCAACCGCACTTGTCGCCGGACGTGGATGACGCGATTGCCGAGAAAATCGAGGTCATCGACGGCCAGGCCGAAGATCTCCCCCTGCCGAAGGCCCGCCCCGACGCCGAGGTACACCATCAGGGCATCGTCACCGAGCGCCAGGGCCGCGGCTTCCACCTGGTCGAGCGTCCAAGGGACGATCTTCTTCTTCGCAACCCGAGGCGGCTTGACCGAGCTTGCCTTGGTCGGGTTACGGTCCACGATGCCGTCTTCCATCGCCGCCCGGAAGATCGTTGACAGCGTGTCGAAGATCCGCTTGATGTAGCCCGGCGAGAGGCCCTTGCCCTCCAGGCTCTTGATCCACTGTTGGACCAGGCTGGGACGATGGGCGAGGACCGTCATGGACTGCTTCCCGATGATGCTGGGAGCGCCCGCCGGGCGCCGGCTCTTTCTCTGGCCCGGACGCGGTCCCACGTCAATGATGTGGGCCAGCCGCTTATCAACGTTCCACAGAGTGTTTGGATCACCGGTCAGCCCACTACGCCACTGGCGCGCGAAGTCCTCCAGGAGGATCTTTCCGCGCGCAGGGTCCATGTACGTCCCCGCATCGAGGTCAGTCCGCACCTTCGCATCGAAGGCGTCCGCGCATGTCTTCGGGTCCTTGCCCGCCTTCCGGGCAAAGTTCTGCTTGCACTGCTTGCCCGTCTCGTCTCGCCAACGGACCTGCCACCGGTCGCCCTTGCCGTGATCCTTGCTGGGGAACAGCTTGTGCTCACGGCAGGCCGAGACAGGATTGCCCTCCGCATCAGTACGCGGCTTGTTCGTGTGCCACCGGTCGTAGACGGCCATTACGCGGCCTCCTGCTGCTCACGCAGCCAAGCGAGAACATCAGCAGGCAGGTAACGCAGATGACGACCCGCCCGAGCAGCTTTCGGCCCCTTACCGAGGTAGCGCCATTGGTGCAGCGTCGCAACCGGTACGCCGAGGTAGTACGAGGTCTCCTTGACCGACCACGTCCGATCCCAGGGCAGCGATGAGACCGCCGGATCAGCGCTCATGTTCACGCTGCCTCCTGAGTTGCCGAAAGTTCGGGGGTGTCGTTCTGTGTCGCGGCGTCGAGTTGGCGGCGCCGTTGGATGCGTTCGTTGATCAGGTGCAGGAGCCGCGCTTCGGTCGGCTTGACGTCGGGATCACCAGGCCCGGCGCGTTCCCAGACGTGGACGGCGTTCGGGTCGGACGGGTTGAGTACGGGGACGCCAGCCTCAGCGAGTCGTGCCAGGACCCACGCCTTCCGGTCGGCTTTGTGATCGGCGAGGGTCTTGCCGGACCATTTGCGGGAGACCAGGACGCGGCGGCCGCCGTAGCCGAGGTGTTCGCGCCTGTGGGCCTTGCCCTTGCAGAAGCCGGGGGCCATGCCTTCCCGCGGATTCTTGGGCTGTATGCCGTAGCGCAGCCAGTTCGCGCACGTGGGTGAGCACGGCTCGTACCGGAGCGCTTCGGCCATGCGGTCCACGTGCTCACGCTGCGCGCCAGTCTCGGCCTGGTGGCATTCGGCCACGCCCTTGACCAGGTACTTGGTCAGGTAGCCGATCAGCTTGCGGGATTGTGGGGAGTCGGGCATGACGCCTTGTGCGTCGATCTGCCGCCCGAACTTCACCACGTGCAAGGGTTCGGCGTCGTCGTCCAGGCCGAGCGCGTCAAGCGCGTCATCCCAGGTCGGAAGGACTTCACCCGTCGTGGGGTCGAGGTAGCCGCCGCCGTCCTCGCCCGCGACGTTGTCCCAGACCGGCAGGTGATCCCCCTCGAAGACCACGCGATCGGTCGAGGGCCACCACACCTGGTGATAGGTGGCTGCCACGACTTGACGCAGTTCGGCGCGGGAGATGGTTCCGCGGATGGCCATGTGCAGGTGGGGTGCGTGACGGCGTTGGGGTTCGACGGTGGCGAAGTACTGGACGTCGTAGCCGACGAACCGGCGCAGGTTCTGAACGAACCGGTCGACCAGTTTGGAGAAGTAGAGCGCGTCCCGAGCGGCCCGCGTGTAGTCGTAGCCGTTGGGGTCGACCGGTGTCCCGTCGGAGCGCACCCGCCCGTAGGAGTCGAGCGTGAGCGTCAGGAAGATCGAAGGCCGGAACGTCTTGCCGTCCTTGCCCCGGTAGACCTTGCCGAGGGTGCGGGAGTCGACGGGACGCCGAGGAAGGTCCGGCGCGTCCTGCCGCCGCCGCGTGGAACGAGTCCGCCGGCCTTTGCTCTCATCATCAGACTTGAGGGCACCGCGGACCCCTGTGCGTTCTAGCTCGTTGTCCAGGTCACGCACCACGGCATCCCAGAACCCAACGTCCTCCCCCTCGGCCGAACCCTCCTCGGCCGCCTTGTCGCGGGCCGCCGCCGCTTGCGCTCGAAGCTCCATCCAGGCGCGTTGTTCGTCGTTCGGGTCGGCGCGCGTGATGACCGGTTCCTCGGTCAGGTGCCAGCCTTGGGAGCACTGCACGGCCCGGAGCTTGCGCTTGCGCTCAGCGCACGAGGGGCACACCGAGGCCATGGTGTGACCGCACGGCACATAGACGACTTTGGCCGCACCGGTGTTGAGGTCCACCCGCCGCATCGGGACGGGCCGGATGCACACGCCGTGTTCGACCGCGACCGCTTCCAGCACGCCCCGCGCCAGGGGAGAAAGCGTCTTGACCACCGCGCCCGTCTCCGAGCCCGCACCAGCCGCCGGAGCCGACTCGGAGGGCGAGCCGTCGAGGGTCAGTTGCACCGTCACGCCGCCTCCACATCGGGGAGGCCGAGCGCGACCATTTCCCGGATGTCGTCATCGGAGACGTAGGCCGCCCGGACCCGGACAGGGTCGGGGGTTGTCTCCAGCCGAATGAACCCGACCCCCGCCCCGGTCTCAGGGATGGACGAGATCTGATCGGCGAGCGCGCCACGGTCGCGGGCCCCGTCGCCGAGGACCATGTCGACTTGTTCGTCTTCATCGAGGCGCAGTGCGATGCGGTCGGGGAACAGGTTGCGCAGGTTGTTGACCTCTTTGCGCGCGTCCTGCTGCGCGCCGATCACGCAGTACCCCACCGACCGGCCCTGACTGGTCAGCACGGCAAGCGCCGACTCGGCCCGCTTGCGCAGATCACGCTCCGGGCAGTACGCGGTCAGGAACGCCAGCTCATCAATCACGATGACCCGGAACGGGTGCTCACGCGACGGCGTGAAGGACCGGGTGACTCCGGCGAATTGCTCCGCGCGGCGGTTCATGTCCTCCGCAGCGGTCTCCAGCAGGTCGACCATGCCGCCCTTGGGATCGTCGCTATAGCGCCCGTACCGCTCGAACAGCAGACGCCCGAAGGACAGTTCCATGCGTTTGGGGTCGACGGCCCACACCTCCACCAGGCCCGCGAGCATCAGCGGCAGCAGCGCGCGGATGGTCGACCAGATCACCGACCCCTTGCCGGCACCTGTCGCGCCCGCGATCAGAACGTGAGTCCCGAGCAGGCGCAGCCGCCAGGGCGAGCCGTCCTCTTGCCGTCCGATCTCCAGTCCGGACAGGTCCACCGCCGACGCGTCGGGGACGGGCAGCGCGGGGATGGGGACGGCGAGGGCATCGCGGCGGACGAACTCCAGCCAGATACGTCCCGGACGGTCCCCGACCCGGACCCGGACCAGGGCAGCGCCGAAGCCGTGCGCCAGGTTGGGAGTGGCGTTCTCCCAGATGTCGGGAGCCTGCCCCTTGAGCATTTTCACCAGGACGCGATCCGACGTCGGGCCGCAGCGGACCCGCACGAGGGAGGGCAGGTACTCGCGACCCTTGTGGGCTTTCGTGAGTCCGGCGGTGATGAGGACGGGTTGCCAGTGCCGCCGGTAGACCGTGACGAGTCGCCACCGGGCCAGGGCCGGACGACCCACCCACCGTACGAAGGACGGACGGTCCACCAGCACCCACCCGGACAGGCCCAAGGTGACGAGGGCCAGGACCGCGACGGGGACCGTCCACCCGAACCGGTAGCCGAGCCAGCCCAGACCGGCCGCAGCGGAGACGGGGACGATGTTGCGGACCAGGAAGAGGACCGTCCGGGTGATGATGCGGACGAGGTTGACCAGCAGGACGAGGCCCTCGGGCATGTGCCACACCGGGGGCGCCCACTTCGGGGCGGCGAACGGGTCACGCTGCGCCTCTACGGCGACGTTCTCACCAGGGCCGAGCTTGCGGAACTCCCATGCCATGATGGGTCTCACCTCTTCTATGCGCTGTTCAGGGAGAGGGGAAAGCGGGGCGGCCGGAGGTACCAGCTCCAGCCGCCCCACCTGCCTTTTCAGGCCGCCGCAGCGCCGTTGAGGGCGTGGAGCCGTTCCACCTCGGCCGCGTACCGCCCGAACACCTCGGCGAGCTTGCGCGCGGTCACGACGTCCTCGGCGGTCGGCTCCTCCGGGTTGGTCGGCGCAATGAGCACCCGCGCCCCAGCGTGCGAGAGCCAGAGCTGCGCGCGATTGCCGCCGGTGGGGCACGTCATCGCCATACGCCCGTCCGGGTACAGGCTCACCGAGACGACCGCCGTCCCGTCCGGCTCCACCATCACCGTCGTGTGGCTGTAGGAGGTCTGCATCACGCCGCCTTTCCCTTGCCCGAGGACCGGCCCGACGAGGGACGACGGCCGGACCGGTACAACCGCTCCACCTCCACCGCGTAGGCCGCAGCCTGGGAGGCCAGGCCCCGCGCGAACTCCACATCACCCGCGCTCACACGCTCGGGAAGGGTCAGGGTGACCAGCACCCGACCCGCCGAGACCGTGAACAGCGGCGTACGCGCCCGGAACGGCTTGAACACCACCGACGCCCCGGCATTGATCGGCAGCGACAGCGCCGACATCCGCCCGCCCGCCATCAGGCCGCATCCTTCGCAGCCGTGCGACCGCCGCCCTTGTTGAGGTTGGCGGGCAGGACCGCCGACGCCTTGAGGCTGTAGGCCAGCCGCCCGGTACCGGAGTTGACGTACGGCGTGATCGCCAGGCCCTCGAACTCCACCGGCACGAACGGGAACTCCGCCGGAGCCGTCGGAACGATCGGCTGAACCGGCGCGGTCAGCTTCACCTTGAACGTCCCCTTGGACTCGGGGTCGCCGTCGACCACTTCCACGGCCCACACCAGTTCGCCGGTGTCCTTGTCCCGCGCCTGAACGAAGTTCTCCTTGGTCGAGGCGTCGAAGTCGCGGACCGCCTCCACACCGCCCTTGACGAACGCGCCGTGGGGGAACGTGTCCCCGAACGCGACCTTGAACGGACCCTTTACCGCCATTGCGGCGACCTCCAGACATTCAACCGTCCGCTTGTCCGGACGAGTGCATGCCTAGAAAGTACCTCAGCCACTCGACCGGACAACCTTCGAGAAGAGTGACCTGTGTCACATGTGAAGTATCGGCAGGTCAGGAGGGTTGAGTCATTCGGGGACGCTGTAGACGTCTTCCAGCTCATGCAGTGACCCCGGCATCACGATCTCGGCGACGAACCGCACTGCGTCAGAGGCGTCATGCAGCCCGGCCAGCACCGACAGCACCGGCTCCGACTTCTTGATCTGCAAAAGGCGGGGTTCGTCGCCGACGGGAAGTCGCGCGGTCATGCGCTCGGAGATGTGATCGATGCGCAGGCCCTTGACCGTGCGCAGGTGCGCCCGCAGCCCCACCGGAAGCCGCGCATCCTTGTCCAGGTCGGTGCCGTACACCAGCTCTTGCGGGAACCAGCACGTCACCACCTCCGAGGCGACACCGTCCCGGACCGTCACCCAACGCCGCGCCACCACACGCCCGACGTCCCCACCCAGCAGGGCCGCGACAGCAGCAGGCGCATGCACCGATCCGACGTCGACAAGTGAGACCCCGGCCGCGGTTTCGGGTTGGTCCAGCACCGCCAGGCCCGGACGAGATGGCAGCGCCGACGAGGCGGGCCGGCCTTTGACGAACGATCCGCGCCCGTGCTCGCGAGTGATCCATCCGTCCTGCTGGAGCATCTGAAGCGCCCGGACCACCGTGGTACGCCCCACCGCGAACTCCCGCACGAGCTGAGATTCCGACGGCAGCATGGTGCCGGGCGCGTACTCCCCGTTCTCGATTCGGCGGCGCAACTCCAGCACCACCCGCGCGTACTTGGGGGGCTCGAACTCCAAACCCGACATGACGACCACCTGACGACTCTGGCGCTTGACCGCATAAGCGCACTTCACCGCACAGTAGCGCCCATGCGCGCCTACGTCACGGCTACCGGACCGCTCCGACCCGCACTTATCGCGTCACAACCCCCGCAGCAGCAAGGGGAGTTGACCGCCGCGAAGCTCACCCCAGCCGTGGCACCGAGAACCCTGCCGCCAGCAACTCCGCATGCACCTCGCGGACTCCCCGTGCGCCCATCAAACGCACCTCATGCAGATCACGCGACCACAGCAGATCCAGCAGGTCACCCACCGTCTTCGCGGTGCAGTTTCGATCGTTGCGCAGGGCGTTGCGGACCCTGGTCGACAACTGCAAGCACGCCAGCGGACACGCCCGAGACAGGCGCCCGCCTTCATGCCTGTGCGCACCAAAGCCCGCATCGGCAGGAGCAGCAGGCAGCCCGGAAACCCGCCGCGCCTCCACAAGCAGGGCCAGCAAGTCACCGACCGTCCACACCCCAAGACACGTGACCGGGCATTCAAGCCCGATCCGGTCGTGTCCCACCGCGTGCGGCCCGCTCCTGCTCGGCCCGCTCGTCATGCCGGCCATGTCCAACCCCGCGCGGTGACGATCGCCTCCCGCAGCTCGCTCGGTCCCTTGGCCTCCACCAGGAGGTACTTACCGCGGACCCGGACCATGGCCCACCATGCCTGGGTGACGGTGCCGTACCAGGCCACCACCCCAGAGAACTCCCGTTCGATCTGCGCCGCTACCGGCCGCCGACTGATCTCCGGCGACATCGACGCCGCTGCCGCCCATGACACGCCCATCACTCGCACCCGCCCGACGCCGCATCCGGCGAGCTGGCGAAGGGGACGGCCAGCACCCGCGCGATCCGCTCACCCGCGAACGCGGTGTTGGCCGCCGGGCACAGCGGCTCCAACTCCGAGAGCGCACGGCGGTCCGGCCCCGACCAGACCCACCACCACCACAACGCGCCCCGGTGAGTGCGGCACACCACCTCCTGCCGCAGTCCCGGACTCAGCGCCCGCGCCCGAGGACCCCCCACGTCCGGTTCACCGACCGGGTTGCGCGCCCGCACCGCGCCATGGTCGATCACCTCGGCCGCCAGGCCCCGCCGCTCCAGGTCGGCCACCAGCGCCACAGCAGCCGACTGCCGCACTACGTCAGCCGCCCACGTCCTCACCTCATCACCCACAGCCACCACCTCCACAGGGAAGAAGAGAGCGGGACCGGCGAACGACGGCCCAGGGGCGCACCACCACCCCCGGCAGGCATGACCGCACCGCGCCGGACGATCACACCCTTATCCGCCTGACCGCCTACGCCGGCCCGCAGCTTTCTGGACTACGCCGCGCGCTCCTCACGCACCGGCACACACCACCGACACGGCTTGCGGTCGACCGGCGGCCCCGAACCACCCGGCAGCCCCACCAGGACCGCCCGCCGAGGATGAACGAACTTCCACCCCCGACCACCACAGGACCCGCAGTCCGGATTGCCCGCATCTTGCTGCTGCGTCATGTCGCACACGATCCGCCACAGCCCCGGCCCCAGCCCATCCACAGGCGGTATCTCACAGTGGGATATACGCTCGGCAACGTCTGGTCACACGGAGGGAGAACCCATGCCGAGACGGGCCTCAGACCCGATCGTCATCCCCGATGAACTGTGGGAACGCCCGCAGATGATCCAGGCCCTGACCTCCCGCGACATCGGGACCGTCTTCCACCTCCTGCGCCAGTACGCAGGCGCAACCCAGACCCAGACCGCCATTGCCTGCGGTCTGACTCAGGGCAGAGTCAGCGAGCACATGAAGGAAAACGGGCCCCGCGTAACCGAGCTGGACGTGTTCGAGCGCATCGCCGACGGCCTCCAGATGCCAGACAACGCCCGCATGGCCCTCGGTCTCGCACCACGAACCCACCCCGGCGTACCGGCCCCCAGGACTCCTGCACCACAGGCCCGCACGGGGATCGTGGTCACCGAACCCAGACTGACCGAGGCCGAACCGTCCGACCCGGCCACCACGACGGACCTCTCCCGGCTGACGCGATGGCTGACGGCCAGCGACACGGCAGACGAGACGATCGAGAGCCTTGCCCGTTCAACCACGTCACTCGCCAGCGCACACACCCAGGTCCCTGCGAAAAGCCTGCTGTCCCAGGTGCTTCGCCTTCACCGCCGCACGCAAGACCTGTTGGAAAGCACCCGGCCCCGCCCCCGCCACACCCGCGAGCTACTACGCATTGACGCCGATCTCTTGGCACACGCAGCCGTGATCTTCGGTGACGTCAACCTCGACCACCACGCCGAGCAGTACGCAACCGCCGCCCTCATGCTCGCCCGAGAAGCCGGCGCCAACGAGGCGTTCGCCTGGTACGCCCAAGCCAAAACGGCCCGATGGCAAGACCGCCTCATCGAAGCCGCCGACTTCGCCCGGCAAGGCTACGAAGCCAGCCCGCACACACCGATGAAGACGCAACTCGCCTGGTACGAGGCCAACGCCGCCGCCCTCCTCGGAGACCAGACCAGAGCCCGCCAGGCCGTCAAGCGAGCCGAGCAGTCCGCCGAGACCATCAACGACAGTCCCGCCGACCGCTCCGTCTGGGCGTTCCCCACCGAACGCCGCGCCCTCTTCGCCCTAGCGGTAGCCACCCGAACGGGCGACCCGGACGGCGCTCTAGAAGCTGCCGAGATGGCCGACACCGCATGGGCAGCAGGCGCACCCGTCGCCCCAGCGAACTGGGCCCAAATCCGCGTCGGCACCGGAGTAGCCCACCTACTCAAAGGCGACCTCGAAGGCACCGCCGAACAACTCGCCCAACTGCTCACACTCGACCCCGGCATGCGCCTGACCACCGTCACACGCTACGTCGCCGACCTCGACCGCCGACTCAGCCACCCCCGCTACCGAAACACCTCTCTAGCTGTCCAGCTCAGAGCGCAAATCCGCGACTTCAACGCCGCCGCCCTCAACGACGACACCGACATGGAGCGCTCATGAGCCCCCTGCCCACACGCATGATCAACCGTTGGCAGAACCGCGAGGAACCCGGTCCCGGACAGGGCACGCTCTATTGGCACATCCTCGTAGGCGACCACCCTGAAGCCCGCGACCTCGCCCACACCGCTCAGAAGCGACTCGCCGGATTCCACGGCCTCCACATGACCCCGACTGAGTGGCTCCACATCACCACTCTCGTCGTCGGCCCCACCGACGAGATCACCACCGACCAGCAACACGAGATGCTCAACGCGGCATCCGAACTACTCGCTGCACTCCCACCCGTCGCCGTAACACTCGGTCGCATCCTCTACCACCCCGAGGCAATCGCGGTCGTGGTCCAGTCAACAGACCCCTTGAAGCAGATTCGCATCGCCCTCCAGACGGCCACGCTCAAAGTGACCGGACGCGAAGGCCACACTGAGGGCCCCACCCAGTGGACCCCACACATGACACTCGCCTACAGCGAGACCGAGCAACCGGCCGAACCACTCATCACCGCACTTGGCCGAGAACTCCCAGCCCGCGAGATCGCGATCACCGCTGTGAGCCTGGTCGTGCAACGAGGCGCCGAACGCCTATGGGACTGGCACCCCGTAGGACGCATCCCTCTCGGTCACAGCTAGAAAACTTGCCGAATTGGGCTGTTTAAGATCAAGGGGCGGCGGCGCTCAGGCCGCTGCGCGGCCCCGCGCCAGGCCGCCCGGAGCGTGCGGCGTGGGCGCCGGTCACCGGACGGCCGCGCCGGGCCGCCCATCGCGCCACGCCCGCCAGCTCCGCCCCGACCGCTCACCGCAAGGTCGCGCCGCCGCCCTGGTTGTTAACGACGCCGAGACAGAACCCGATCCAGGACCGCTAGGGCCGCGCGTCGCCGTGAGGGTTTACGGGACCAGACCGCAGGCAGTACGACGCCGAGGACCAGGACCAAGGGGAGTAACCCCCAAAGCGTTGCGAAGGCCGGCAGGCCAAGAAGCGATGTCATGCCCAGCATGCTGAAGCAGCCAGACACCCACTGAACAGACGCGCAGCGAGGCCGTTTGGGTCTCTCGACGCCGAGAAGGGGCGCGTTCCGTGTACCTCCTCAACTCAGGGCCGCTGCAAGCTGAGCTGGAAGAGCCGGGGCTCCCCCGACCCCGAGAGGTCGAGGATGGCGACGGCCAGAACCCGTCAAGGGCGCCTGCGGCGTCACTACGTGATGGCCTACGGCCACCCTTGACGGAACCCGTCCGTCGCTAAGTGCAGGTCTTGTCGGGGCCGGGGGAGGAAGGTGGGGGAAAGAACAGCGGCTACGCCGCACGCCTTAGGGAGGACACCAAGACCGCCCGCTGCGCGGGTACAGGTGGCCAGGAGTGGGCAACCCGCTGATCCCGAAAGGGCATCCGCTTCGTTGGGCGGTTCCTAGCATCGGGTTCGTGAGACAAGAGGAGACGCCGCAGTACCGGCCGGTCAAGGACGCACACAAGACGCTCGGGCTCTGGTCGATCCGCCGAGCACTGACCTTCGCCTTTACTGCCGCGGTGGTGTCGCTCGTCGCCGCATGGTTCCTACTGTCGTGGCTCCTTGGCTCACCACCGCACGCCAAGCCCAAGCCCCTGGAAACCAAAGACCTCCTTGAACTGCTCAAACTAGTCTTCGCCCTGGTCGCCGGCGTCGGTGCCCTGGTCGCCCTGGTCACCGCGTACCGCCGTCAACGTGTCGACGAGGCCGCGGGGGAGCGCGCCGAACGCGTTCAAGCCCACGTCGAGTACGGCCAGGCCGTCGAGTTGCTCGGCCATGACAAGGCCGCCGTCCGACTGGGCGGGCTGTATTCCCTGGAGCGCTTGGCCCAAGATCACCCTTACTACCGGCAGACGGTCACCGACGTCGTGTGCTCCTACCTGAGGATGCCCTTCCAGGCCCCACCTGCCAACCACGGCGACCAAGACCAACAGTCCGCCAACCACACTCCTCGCGACCCCACTGCCGCTGACACAGCATGGCAAGAACTCCAAGTCCGGCTAACCGCCCAACGGCTCCTGAAACGCCACCTGACCACTACCGACCCCCGCAACCATCCATCCACCTATTGGGACGGCCTCCACATCGACCTCACCGGCGCGCACCTAATCGACTTCGACTTCACCAACTGTCACTCGACGAACGCGACATTCTCCAACACCCGGTTCAGCGGGGACGCCGGGTTCGGCGGGGCGCGGTTCGGTGGGGACGCCGGGTTCGGCGGGGCGCAGTTCAGCGGGAACGTCAGGTTCGGCGGGGCGCAGTTCAGCGGGAACGTCAGGTTCGACGGGGCGCAGTTCAGCGGGAACGTCAGGTTCGACGGGGCGCAGTTCGGTGGGGACGCCGGGTTCGGCGGGGCGCAGTTCAGCGGGAACGCCGGGTTTGACGGGGCGCAGTTCAGCGGGAACGCTTGGTTCAGCGCGGTGCGGTTCGGTAGGAACGCCGGGTTCGGCGGAGTGCAGTTCGGCGGGGACGCCGGGTTCGGCGGAGTGCAGTTCGGCGGGAATGCCAGGTTCGACGGGGCGCAGTTCAGCGGATACGCCGGGTTTGACGGGGCGCAGTTCAGTGGGAACGCTTGGTTCAGCGAGGCGCGGTTTGGTGGAAACGCCAGGTTCGACGAGGCGCAGTTCAGCGGGGACGCCGGGTTTGACGGGGCGCGGTTCGGTGGGGACGCCGGGTTCAGCGCGGCGCAGTTCAGCGGGTATACCAGGTTCAGCGGGGCGCAGTTCAGCGGGGACGCCGGGTTCGACGGGGCGCAGTTCGTACGCGAGCCCGAGTTCGCTGACGCCACAGCGAGTTATCCGAATGATGCTCATATATGGCCGAGTCCCTGGTGCGCACAGGTAGTCACCTCTGACATGGCCCGGCTCGTCCGCGGGAGTTGAGAGCAAAGGTGACAGGAGTAGGAGCGGACGCCGCCGAACATGAGTTGCCCTCAGGAGGGGGTCACCGGAATTAAAGACATCAGTGACTTTGGCCATGATCGGACTAAGAAGGCCGCGGTCAGCGGGGGCACATCGAGGGCACATGAGCGCGCGATCGCTCGCAAGACGATGAGAACTCACGCGAAGTCCCACTGCTGGTCAGCGCCCTGTTCGCGAGAGTCTCCGCAGGTCGGTCCCGCCAGCACGAACTACAAGTTCGAGCCCTGACGGATATGAAGAACGGCCCGTCCCGGTCGGGACGGGCCGTTCTCATGTGTGCGGGTGCGGGGGCTCGGTGGATCAGCCGGCGGCCGGGGACTCCGTGGCGGCATGGGGCTGCGTGGTGGCCGGGGGCTGCGACGACTCCGGCCCGCCCTGCTCGGCGCCCGGGGACGGCGACGTGCTCGCCTCTCCGCCGGGGGTCTGGCCGGGCGTCTGGCCCGGGGTCTGGCCGCCCGGGGCCTGCGGCGTGGCGGGCGTCATGGGCAGCGGGTAGCCGCTGAACTCGTCCTGCCGCGCCACCACGGGCACCGGGAACTCGACGGACCCGGCGCGCTCGAACCGCAACGTCAGCGGCACCGTCGCCCCGGCGAGCAGCTCCTCGCCGAGCCGGGGCAGCACCACCAGCGGCTGATCCCCGCCGGTGCTCGGCGTGGCCGAGGGACCGCCGCCCTGCGGGCCCGTGGTGTTCTCCGAGGTCGGGGTCTCGGACACGTTCGGCGTCGCGCCCTGGCCGGTCGGCTCGGGGGTGGCGCCGCCGGAAGGCGTGGCCTGGCCGGAGGGCGTGGCCTGGCCGGAGGGCGTGCCGCCCGGCTGCTGCGTCCTCTTCTTGCCGGCCGGCTGCTGCGGGGTGGGGGTCGCCGAGGGCTTGCCCAGCAGCCTGGTGAAGCTGCCCGTCCCGTCCGGGGCGGCGGGCGGCAGGGTGAGCGCGCCGCCCTCGATCTTCGCCTCGCCGCCGAACGCCGGGCTGCTGACCGAGACCAGGCGGTCCTGCCGGCCCTTCACCTGGTTGATGATCACACCGTAGAGGGCCAGGGACGTGCCCGCGGGGATCGGCCGTCCCGCCTCCGGGCCGAGCAGGAACATGTGGCGCAGGTCGATCTGCGCGGCCCCCGGCCTGTCCTTCGGCACCGACACGTTGACGCCCTCGGTGAGCTGCGTGGGGGCGGCGGACTGGGGCTTATCGCCGGCGCCGCAGCCGGAGACCACCGGCGCGATGGCGACGGCGCCAGCGATGGCGAGCACGACCATTCGACGGCTGTTTCGGATCACGGCGGCGGTCTCCTCGCGAAATATCAGATGAAGAGGTGGCTTCAGAAAGTGGTGGGGCTGGCGTGAGATACGCCAGGGGAAGCGTAGCGAGGTCCTGCCGGTAACCCCTCTCCGGGGTGGCCGACACGCCTGGCGGGGCCGCCTAACCGGAACCGAGACCCTTGATCTTCCCGGTGAGCTCGGGGCCGGACCGGGGCGCCCGGACGACCTCGGTGACCACGCCGTCGGGCTGGACGAAGACGGCGGTGAGGCCGGTGCCCGTCGGGCCGGGCGTGCCCGGCGCGGGCGAGTACGCGCCGGCCAGGACGGCGGCGCGGTCCTCCAGGATCTGCGGCGTCCCGAGGTGGGCGGTGCCCGCGCACGCCCTGAGGTCCTTCAGGGACATGGGCTTCCTGGCGCCGGCGGGACGCGGGTCGGCGACGAGCCAGAAGGTGAGGGTGTACTCCTGCGTCCGGCCGGCCAGCTCCGCCACCAGGGCCTCGCACCGGTAACCGGGCGGGACGATGGCGATCACGCCGGGGCGCACGTCCCGCAGCGGTTTGGAGGTGCGGCCGGCCGTCACGAGGTCGACCCGGCGGTCGGGCAGCAGCCCGCCGACCCTGCCGGGGCTCGCGGTGGGGCGGGGGGCCAGCTGGGCGCTCGTCGGCCGGGGCGCGGGACGGGGACCGAAAGCCGTCATCAGGACGCCGCTCAGCAGCGCGACCAGCAGCGCGCCCGCGATGATCGGGATGGCGACCCCGAACCGGGTCAGCGGGCGGTACAGCCGCCGCACCCGGGCCCTGCGCCGCCGCCGGCGCCTCTCCCGGTGGTAGGCGGTGACGTCCCGCTCCAGCTCGCGGGCGTCATCGGGCACCACGACGTCAACGCGCGGAAGCCCGTAGTCGTCGGGCTCCGGGTCGCCGCCGTCCGGCCTCACGCGACACCTCCCTCGCCGATCGGTGTTCCCGCGGGACGCGCGTCCCCACGCCGTGTCCTGTTAAGACCCTTCCGGGCGCTTCGTACCCGCGCGACCCAGGGTGCTCACATCCCAGTATGGAACCCGCCCGCACCGCCGGCGGAACGATGCTTGTAACCGGGGGCCCGTTGCCGGTAAAGGCGCGGGGGTGGGATCGCGGTGTTCTGTCGGCTACGCTGAGTGGGGAGAACTGGTCGGCGATGCACCAATAAAGGGGTTTGTCAATACCTCAATATGTGGCTTGACCTGCGCATTTGTCGGGAAGGCCGGTTCGGGCACGCTCGTTTCCGTGCTACCCTGGTGTTAGCGGAAGGGGTACTTGTCACATGACTTTCCAGGTCGGCGACACCGTCGTCTACCCCCACCATGGGGCTGCTCGGATCGAGGCCATCGAGACTCGCACCATCAAGGGTGAGGACAGGACCTACCTGGTCCTGAAGGTTGACAAGGGTGACCTGACGGTACGGGTCCCGGTCGAGAACGTCGAGGACGTGGGCGTCCGGGACGTCGTCGGCCAAGACGGGCTGGAGAAGGTGTTCGAGGTGCTTCGCGCACCCTACACCGAGGAGCCCACCAACTGGTCGCGCCGGTACAAGGCGAATCTTGAGAAGCTCGCCTCCGGCGATGTCAACAAGGTCGCGGAGGTCGTCCGCGACCTCTGGCGGCGCGACAAGGAGCGCGGTCTGTCCGCGGGTGAGAAGCGGATGCTCGCCAAGGCGCGCCAGATCCTCGTCAGCGAGCTCGCGCTCGCCGAGAAGACCAACGAGGACAAGGCAGAGGCGCTGCTCGACGAGGTCCTGGCCAGCTGAGCGGCCGGCCTCGTTGAACGAACGGCTCCCTCGGGTGGGCGTCGGTACCGACGTCCACCCGTTCTCGTCCGAGCCCCGCCCCCTCTGGGTCGCCGGGCTCGAATGGCCGGGTGAGGGCCACGGCCTCGCCGGGCACTCCGACGGCGACGTCGCCGCGCACGCCGCCTGCGACGCGCTCCTTTCGGCCTGCGGTCTCGGTGACCTCGGCGCCGTCTTCGGCACCTCGGACCCGCGCTGGTCCGGCGCCTCCGGTGTCGACCTGCTGCGCGAGGTCGCCCGGCGCGTCGACGAGGCCGGTTTCACGATCGGCAACGTCGCCGTGCAGATCATCGGCAACCGTCCCAAGATCGGCAAACGGCGCGCCGAGGCGGAGAAGACCCTCACCGAGGCCCTGTCCGGCGCCCCGGTCACCGTCTCCGCCACGACCACCGACGGCCTGGGCCTGACGGGGCGGGGCGAGGGCCTGGCGGCCATCGCCAACGCTCTCGTCCTCCCACCCGCGTAACGGGCGCCGCTACGGCAGAGCCGGGTGGACGGTCCCCGTCACGTCGCCGAGGGCGATGCGGGAACCTGCGGCACCCGGCGCCTGGGCGCGGAGGGTCACGGTGTCTCCGTCCTCCAGGAACGTGCGCTCCGTGCCGTCCTCCAGCAGCAGGGGCTCCTGGCCGTTCCAGCTGAGCTCCAGCAGGCAGCCCCGCTCCTCGCGCTCGGGCCCCGAGACCGTGCCGGACGCGAACAGGTCGCCGGTGCGGAGCGGGGCGCCGTTCACCGTGGCGTGCGCCAGCTGCTGCGGCGGCGTCCAGTACATCGACGCGAACTTCGGCCGCGCCGCGACCCGGCCGTTGATCAGGACCTCCAGGTGCAGGTCCAGCCCCCACGGCTCCTCGCAGCGCAGGTAGGGCAGCGGCACCGGGTCCTGGACGGGCGGCGAGACGCGCGCGGGCTCCAGCGCCGCGACCGGCACCACCCACGACGAGACCGACGTCGCGAACGACTTGCCGAGGAACGGGCCGAGCGGCTGCGACTCCCACATCTGCAGGTCGCGCGCGCTCCAGTCGTTCACCAGCACGAAACCGAACACGTGGTCGCGGAACGCGGCGGCCGGGATGCCGCGCCCGGCGGGGGAGGGGACGCCCACGACGAAGCCGACCTCCGCCTCGAAGTCCAGGCGCCGCGACGGGCCGTAGGACGGCTCCGGCTCGTCCTTCGCCCGCCGCTGCCCGGACGGCCGGATGATCGGCGTCCCCGTCGGGTACACGGTCCCTGAGCGACCGTGGTAGGCGACCGGCATGTGCTTCCAGTTCGGCGGGAGCGGCTCGCCCTTCGGCCGCAGGATCCGCCCCGCGTTCGTCGCGTGGTGCTCCGAGGAGTAGAAGTCGACGTAGTCGGCGACCTCGAACGGCCTCTGCATGCTCACGTCCGCGACCGGGATCAGCTGGGGCTCGACCCGCTCGCGGTACGCCTCGTCGGTGAGCAGCTCGGTCACCCGCTCCCGGTTCGCCTGCCAGGCGGCGCGTCCCGCGACCATGAAGGCGTTCAGCGACCCGGAGGCGAAGTACCGCCGGTCCTCCACCAGCCCCACGGCCGACATCTCGGCGAGGTCGAGGACGCGGTCGCCGATGGCCACGCCGACGCGCGGCAGTTCCCCCGGGCGCGAGAAGACCCCGTACGGCAGGTTCTCGATGCCGAAGCCGCCCTCCTGGCTGCCCTCGACCCATGAAACGGTCGTCATGGAGTCATACCTTCCCCCGCCGCCTCCCTTTCATCCGATGCGCGCAGATCAGCCCCGACGGGAGGAAAGGAGGGTTTCCAGATCAGGGTAAAGGCCCGACGGCCCGTGCCGGGACCGTTCCCTATTCGGCGGGAGGGAGGGGGCCGCTGCGGAAGTTGCTGGACGGCGGCGGGTTCCAGTCGTCCCTGGCCGGACGGTCGCCCGCGTCGGAATCCTCCGCGCCGCGGTCTCCGGCGTCGGGGTCCTCGGCGCGGTCGGCGGGCGGGCCGTCGTCCTCGTCCTCGTCGGTGCCGTAGGGCGGGGGCATCACGATGTCGGGGCGGGTCGTCGCGGCGGCCGGGGGCTCCTCGGCGGCGCCGTCCCGGCCCCGGACGAGTTCGACGTCCGTCGGCAGCAGGTCCGGTACCGCGTCCAGCGGCCGGCGCGGCTGCGGCAGCGGGTCCAGCGGCGGCGCCGGTTCCGACGACAGGCTCTCCTCCCAGGCGAAGGAATCGAAATCCTCGGCGACGGGCTCGGGCTTCTCGGCGACGGGCCACTCGGGCTCGTCCTTGAACGGCAGGATCGGCTCCGGCTCCGGCTCCGGCTCCGGCTCCGGCTCCGGCTCCGGCTCCGGCTCCGGCTCAAGCTCCGGTTCGGGCTCGCGCTCGGGCTCCGGATCCGGCTTCGCCCCCTGTGCGGCGGGCGCCTCCAGCGCGAGCGACGGTGCCGCGGGCCCCAGGACCTTGACATGGCCGCGCTGCGCCTCGACCGGTCCCTCATCCCCGGCGGCGGGCCGCGCCACCCGGATCTGCTTGACCATCGTCAGCCACAGCCAGACGGCGATCACGAGCATGGCGTGCGGCGCCACGGCCACGCCCGTCCGCACCGCGTCGTCCGGCAGCGGACCGAACCCGCGGACCGAGTGCTGGACGGAGACGGCGGCGCCCCCGGCGAGGAGCAGGACCAGCAGCGTCCAGCGCGGCAGCCGCGTCCACCAGCGGGCGTTGCGGGTGACGACGAGCGACAGGATGGTCACGGCGGTGAGGGTGTCGGCCATCGCCGGGTACAGCGGTGCCCAGCGGCGGCTCACCCCGCCGGTGACGGCGAGCTCGCGCAGCACGTCGTAGGTCAGCGCGAACGCGCCGCCCGCGAGCGCGGCGACGACGAGACCGGCGGCGGTGGTGAGCAGCCGCCGCTGCACGGGGGTGTAGGAGGGCCGGGTCGGATCAGTCGGCATGTCTCTCGTTCCGGAAGGAGGGGTCCTCCGCCGAGATTAACCAGCCGGGACGCCACCGAACCGCAACTTCTTAGTGATCACTGTGGCGCTGCGCACTATAAGTGGGGAGACGTACGGTATTGGTGACGACAGGCAAGGGAGGCAGTGATGGCGTGCGGCAGGTTCGTGCGTGTCACGCGGGCCCGCGCGGCAGGGTAGCGCCGTCGTGGCGCTCCCCCGGGACCGGCTCGGCGAACCGGTCCGGATCTTCGACGGGCGGGCCGCGGCCCGCCGCACCTGGGCATGGCTGGCGCTGCTGTGCCTGGCCGCCGCGGCACTGGTCCCGGCGGCCGTCGCCTACCTCCACGACCGCGTGTGGTGGGTGGGCGTCCCGGCGCTGCTCCTGTCGATGGGGTACGCGGCCGCCGCCGGATGGACGGCGGGACGGGACCGTCCGCGCGTCCGGGCCCGCGTCGCCGCCCTCCACACCGGGGGCCTGGCGCTCACCGGGCCGGGCGGCGGGGCCTACACGTGGGACGAGCTCGTCTCGGTGACGGTCGTCGGCGTACCGGGCGGGCCCGGCGGGCGCGTGCGCTGGTGCTTCACGGTCGTCGCCGACGACGGGAACGTGCTGCGGCTCGGCGACGACATCCCCGAGGTCCGGACGCTCGGCGTGGCCGTCGCCCAGGAGGTGACCGCCCGGACCGTTCCCCGCCATCTGGCGGCGGTGAAGGCGGGGGAGTGCGTGCGGATGGGCCCGTTCACCGTCGACCTGGACGGAGTCGGGAAGGACGGCGAGCGACTGCCCTGGGGCGCCGTCCAGGACGTGGTGATCGGGGGCGGGATGGTGACCGTGCAGGCCCGCCCGGGCCGCACGGAGCTGGCGGCGATCGCTTCCCGGATGCCGGACGCGCTGGCGTTCAGCGTCCTGTGCCACCAGGTCAGGGACCTGATCGAAGATTTCTGAAGATTCTTTCGCAGGGAGTGTCGAGAACCGGCCGGCCGCTCCGATCCTCCTTCGACGGACCCGGGGACGGGGCCGCCCGACCACGAGGAGAGAACCGTGAAGTACATGCTGATGATCTACAACCGTCCCGGCTTCCTGGAGGAGCTGACGGAGCAGGAGCGGACCGAGCTGTTCGGCGAGGTCGAGGCGATCATGACCGAGCTGTCCGAGTCGGGCGAGCTGGTCGGCGGGGCGGCGCTGGCCGACCCGTCCCTCACCAAGACCGTCGTGGGCAGGGACGGCCGGCCGGCCGTGACGGACGGTCCGTTCTTGGAGGCCAAGGAGCACTTCGCCGGCTACGTCAGCGTGGACTGCGAGACCGAGGAGCGGGCCGTGGAGATCGCCTCCCGCTGGCCGGACGTCAAGTACGGCGGGTACGTGGAGGTCCGGGCGGTCATGCAGGACTCCGGGACGGAGATGTGAGGACGCCCCCGGCCGTCGAGGACCTGCTGCGCGCCCTCGCGCCGCAGGTGCTCGGCACGCTCGTGCGGCGGCACGGCGCCTTCGACGCGTGCGAGGACGCCGTGCAGGAGGCACTGCTCGCCGCCGCCGTGCAGTGGCCGGGGGAAGGCGTTCCGGAGAACCCGCGCGGCTGGCTGCTGACCGTCGCGACCCGGCGGCTCACCGACCAGTGGCGCAGCGAGCGGGCCCGCCGCGACCGCGAGGCGGCCGTGGCCGCGGAGGAGCCCGCCGAGCCCGGTCCGGAGGAGGACCGGCCCGGCGACCGCGACGACACGCTGACGCTGCTGTTCCTGTGCTGCCATCCGGCGCTGTCGCCGTCCTCGCAGGTCGCGTTGACGCTGCGGGCCGTCGGCGGCCTGACCACGGCACAGATCGCCCGCGCGTTCCTCGTCCCGGAGGCGACGATGGCGCAGCGGGTCAGCCGCGCCAAGCAGAAGATCAAGGCGGCGGGGGCGCGGTTCGGGTCCCCGCCGCCGGACGAGCGGGACGAGCGGCTGCGCGCCGTCCTGCACGTGCTGTACCTGATCTTCAACGAGGGGTACACCGCGTCCAGCGGGCCCGACCTGCAGCGCGCGGACCTCACCGCCGAGGCGATCAGGCTCGCCCGGGCGCTGCACCGGCCGCTGCCCGGCGACGGGGAGGTGACCGGGCTGCTCGCGCTGATGCTGCTCACCGACGCACGACGCGCGGCCCGCGCCGCCGACGGCGGGCTTCTGGTCCCGCTCACCGAGCAGGACAGGACGCTCTGGGACGCCGAGGAGATCCAGGAGGGCACCGAGCTGATCACCGACGCGCTCACCTGGTCGCCGCCCGGCCCGTACCAGGTCCAGGCCGCGATCGCCGCCGTCCACGCCGAGGCCGCCCGGCCGCAGGACACCGACTGGCCGCAGATCCTCGCGCTGTACCGGGTGCTGGCGCACCTGGCGCCGAACCCGATGGTCACGCTGAACGAGGCCGTCGCGCTGGCCATGGTGGACGGGCCTTCCGCCGGCCTCGACCTGCTGCGCACACTGGACGGCGACACCCGGATGGAGGGGCATCACCGGCTCGCGGCCGTCCGGGCCCACCTGCTGGAGACGGCCGGCGACGCACCGGCCGCGCGCGAGGCGTACCGGGACGCCGCCCGCGGCACGACGAGCCTGCCCGAGCGGCGCTACCTCGAATCCCGCGCCGCCCGGCTCGCCGACGGAGACCCCGGCGGGAAAGTCTGAGTCCCCGGCGCGGCCCTCTGCCACGACAGGCCCGGCCCGCACGCCGCCGCGTTCGTCGCCCGGCAGGCGGAGACGTTCCCGTTGGAATGACCCCGTGGCATGTCCGGATGGCCCGGCCCGGCCTGTGCGATGCGCCACGTAGCCGGACGCCGATCCAATAACCTGAACCCGTGAGCCTGCGCCTTTACGACACCGGTACCCGTAGCGTCCGCACGTTCGAGCCCCTGGAAGAGGGCCGCGTGGGGATGTACGTGTGTGGTGCGACCCCGCAGGCGGCCCCCCACATCGGGCATCTGCGCTCGGGCGTCATCTACGACGTCCTGCTGCGCTGGCTGCGCGCGTCCGGCTACGAGGTGACGTTCGCACGCAACGTCACCGACATCGATGACAAGATCATCGCGGTGTCGGCGGAGCGGGGCGTGCCGTGGTTCGCGGTCGCCGAGGGCAACCAGCGCACGTTCACCCAGGGCTACGACCTGCTCGGCTGCCTGCCCCCGACGATCGAGCCGCGCGCCACCGGGCACGTCCCGGAGATGATCGTCCTGATGCGCCGGCTGATCGACAAGGGCCACGCGTACGCCGCGGACGGCGACGTGTACTTCGACGTCAAGTCCTGGGCGGACGAGTACGGCGCGCTGTCGAACCAGCGGCTGGAGAACATGCGCTCCGCCGGCGACACCCCCAACGAGGACCTCAAGCGCGACCCGCGCGACTTCGCGCTCTGGAAGGGTGCGAAGCCGGGGGAGCCGTCCTGGGAGACGCCCTGGGGGGACGGGCGCCCCGGCTGGCACCTGGAGTGCTCGGCGATGGCGACCCGCTACCTCGGCCCGACCTTCGACATCCACGGCGGCGGCGTCGACCTGATCTTCCCCCACCACGAGAACGAGATCGCGCAGTCCCGCGCCGCGGGCGACGGCTTCGCGCGCTACTGGCTGCACAACGGCCTCCTCACCGTGGACGGCGAGAAGATGAGCAAGTCGGTCGGCAACGTGGTGCTGCTGCCCGACCTGCTGGGCAGGGCCCGTCCGGTCGAGATGCGCTACTACCTCGCCTCGGCGCACTACCGGTCGCTGATGGACTACACCGACGCCGCCCTGGCCGAGGCCGTCTCCGCCTACCAGCGGATCGAGGGCTTCGTGACGCGGGCCTCGGAGCAGGTGGGCGCCGGTTCGCCGTCCTCCGTCCCGTCCGCCTTCGCCTCCGCGATGGACGACGACCTGGGCGTCCCGCAGGCGCTGGCGGTGCTGCACGAGACCGTCCGGGAGGGCAACAGCGCCCTGGCGTCCGGCGACCGCGACGCGGTGCGGGAGCACCTGGCGGCGGTCCGGGCGATGGCCGGCGTCCTCGGCATCGACCCCCTCTCTCCGCAGTGGCGGGCCTCGGGGGAGGACGACCTGCACCCCGTCGTGGACGCCCTGGTCAAGGTGGCGCTGGAGCAGCGGCAGGCGGCCCGCGCCCGCAAGGACTACGCGGCGGCCGACGCGATCCGCGACGGCCTGTCGGAGGCCGGCGTCCTCGTCGAGGACACCCCCCAGGGGCCCCGCTGGGAACTGAAGCGCGGCTGACCGTGCATGGGGAACCCGCGCGGCGGATAAAATCGAATGTTCGCGGGGGTTCGTCGCCGTCCGCTGAGAACTTGAGCCGCCCGGCAGGGGCGAGCACGCAACCGTCGCGAAGGGCGTAACCGACAATGGCCAAGCGCAAGGGACCCACCCCCAAGGCCGAGGACCGGCACTGGCACGGCAAGCGCCAGAAGGCCCGCGCCGTCAAGAGCGCCAAGCGCACCGGCACCCCGACGCTGGGGCCGGGCGCGCGCGCCCAGGGCCCGTCGGAGAACCGTCCGGCCGGACGCCCCGCAGGCGCGCGGCGCGCGACCGGCGAGGTCCCCGAGCTGGTCACGGGCCGCAACCCGGTCGTCGAGGCGCTGCGCGCGGGCGTCCCCGGCACCGCCCTGTACGTCACGTCCGGAACGGACGAGCGGGTGCGCGAGGCGATCCAGATCGCCGCCGACCGCCGCATCCCGCTGCTGGAGACCGGCAAGAACGAGCTCGACCGGCTGACCGACGGCGCCGTCCACCAGGGCATCGCGCTGCAGGTCAAGCCCTACCGGTACGCGCACCCGGACGACCTGCTCAAGGGCACGGCCCCGCTGGTCGTCGCGGTGGACGGCATCACCGACCCCCGCAACCTCGGCGCGATCGTCCGCTCCGCCGCCGCGTTCGGCGCGACCGGCGTGGTCGTCCCGGAGCGGCGCGCGGCGGGGGTCACGGCCGGCGCCTGGAAGTCGTCCGCCGGAACCCTCGCGAACATCCCGGTCGCGCAGGCCACGAACCTGTCCCGCCAGCTCAAGGCCTACCAGAAGGCCGGGTGCTTCGTCGCCGGGCTGGACGCCGCCGGCGGCGTGACCGTCGCCGACCTGGAACTCGCGTCCGGGCCGTTCGTGCTGGTCGTGGGCTCGGAGGGCAAGGGCCTCGGACGCCTCGTCGCCGACACCTGCGACATGCTCGTCACGATCCCGATGCCGGGGAAGGCCGAGTCGCTCAACGCCGGGGTGGCCGCGGGCATCGCGCTGTACGAGATCAGCCGCCTCCGCGCCTGAGATCGGAAATAATCTCAACGTTCAGATAATTGACGTTGAGGTGAACCAGTCGACAGCCCTCCCGGTGCCGGCCCTGCGCACCCGCTACGCCTCCGACCTCGCCCTCGCCGCCTTCGCCCCCGCGAGCTGGGGCACCACCTACGTGGTCACCACCACCCTCCTGCCCGACGGCCGCCCCCTGCTCGCCGCCACCATGCGCGCCCTGCCCGCCGGACTGGTGCTGCTCGCCGCCACCCACCGCCTGCCGCGCGGCGACTGGTGGTGGAAGTCGATCGTGCTCGGCCTGCTGAACTTCGGCGCCTTCTTCCCGCTGATCTTCTTCGCCGCCTACCGCCTCCCCGGCGGCGTCGCCGCGACGATCGGCTCCGTCCAGCCCCTGGTCGTGGCGCTGCTGTCGATGGGCGTCCTGCGGATCCGCCCGGCCCGCGCCGTCCTGTACTCCGCCCTCGCCGGCACCGGCGGCGTCGCGCTGCTGACCCTCGGCGCCGACGCCCGGCTCGACCCCCTCGGCATCGGCGCCATGCTCACCGCGACGTCCCTCATGGCCACCGCGATCGTCCTGGCCAAGAAGTGGGGACGCCCCGAATCGCCCCTGGTCATGACCGGCTGGCAGCTCACCGTCGGCGGCCTCGTCCTCCTGCCGCTGACCCTGGCGCTCGAAGGCGCCCCGTCCTCGCTGACCGGCGAGAACCTCCTGGGCTTCGGCTACCTCGGGATCGTCGGCACCGCGATCGCCTACGCCCTCTGGTTCCGCGGCATCGACCGCCTCCCCCCGACCTCCGTCTCCCTCCTCGGCCTCACCAACCCGATGGTCGCCACCCTGGCGGGCCTGCTGATCCTCGGCCAGACCCTCACCCCATGGCAGGTCGTCGGCTTCACCATCGCCCTGGGCGCCCTCGTCGCGGGCCAGACCTTCAACCGGAGACCGCAGCCCGCCGCCTCCTGAGGAACGCCCGCTCGGCCCCGTCCTCCGTGCGCTTCAGGGCCTCGCCATAGGCCTCGGCCGCCTCCTCGCCCCGCCCCAACCGCCGCAGCAAGTCAGCACGCACCGCATGAAACAGGTAGTACCGGCCCAGCCGGAGCCCGTCGACCAACTCCAGCGCGGCCCCAGCCCCCTGAACCTCACCGACCACCACAGCCCGATTGAGCGCCACCACAGGACTCGGCGCCACGGCCATCAACTGGTCGTACAACTCGAGAACCTGATCCCACCGGGTGTCCTCGACGTTCGCCGCATCCCCGTGCACCGCGTTGATGGCCGCCTGGATCTGGTACGGCCCAGGCCGTCCGATCTGGAGGCACCGCCGCACCAGCGCCTGCCCCTCTTCCACGAGCTCCCGATCCCAGAGCCCGCGATCCTGCTCGGCCAGCAGCACCAGCTCCCCGTCCCGCCGCCGGGCGCCCCTGCGGGACTCGATGAGCAGCATCAACGCCAGCAACCCCAGCACCTCGGGCTCGTCCGGCATCAGCTCCCGCAGCACCCTCCCCAGCCGGACCGCCTCGGCCCCCAACTCCTCGCGCCCGCCGTACCCCTGGTTGAACACCAGATAGACGACCGCCAGCACGCCGGAGAGCCGTCCGGGCAGATCACCCTCGTCCGGCACCCGGTACGGGATCCCGGCGTCCCGGATCTTCGCCTTCGCCCGCACCAGCCGCTGCGCCATCGTGCTCTCCGGCACCAGGAAGGCCCGCGCGATCTCCGCCGTCGACAGCCCGCCCAGCAACCGGAGCGTCAGGGCGACCCGCGCCTCCATCCTCAACGCCGGATGGCAGCACGTGAAGATCAGCCGCAGCCGATCGTCCTCGACCACGGACGCCTCGACCGGATCCGCCGCGTCGAGCAGCACGGCCTGCGCGTGCTTCCCGGCCCGCGCGGCCTCCCGCCGCAACCGGTCGATCGCCTTGTGCCGCGCCGTCGTGATGATCCACCCCGCCGGGCTGGGCGGCGTCCCCTCGTCCGGCCACCGGCGCACCGCCTCGGCGAACGCCTCCTGCACCGCCTCCTCGGCGACGTCCACATCACCGAACACCCGGACCAGCACGGCCACCGCGCGCCCGTGCTCCTCCCGGAAGACCCGCTCGATCACCCCTCGCCCTGGAACGGCCGCACCTCGATCGGCAACCCGGTCACCTGCGTGAACCTGGCCGCCACCTTCAACGCCGCATCCAGGTCCCTCACCCTGATGATCGTGACGCCGCCGATGTGCTCCTTGCCCTCCGTCCACGGCCCGTCCGTCGCGATCACCTCGTCCCCCCGCATGGACACCACGGTGCTCGCCTCCGGCTGCTCCAGCCCCCGCCCGAACACCCAGCACTCCTGCAGCTCCAGATCCCGCCGGACCTCAGCGAGCCGAGCCATGATCGGCTCCAGCACCTCCGGCGGCGGCACCTCCCCCACCGGCTGGATGATGTTGAGCACGTAGGACTTCATCTCTCCTCCTCCACGACCACCAGCAGCACCCCTGCCCCTGTCCTTCCCCGCGATGGCCGACCGTGCCCACCTCCGACGCACCCCAGCGTCCCCCACCCCACACGAACGAGCCCCCCACACATCGACACCGACCCCAGAAAAACTCCCCGGATCCCCCCGAGCCCCCAAGTCGACTACGATGCGGGACGAGCCCGCCGGCGTAGCTCAATTGGCAGAGCATCTGTCTTGTAAACAGAAGGTTAGGGGTTCAAGTCCCCTCGCCGGCTCCCAGCTCAAAGCCCCCTTCCGGCTCTTGGAGGGGGGCTTTTGCTAACGGGTTTGCTAACAGGCGACTACGCCGCGCCGTCGATCCTGTCCGCGAAGATCGTGGCCGCTTCGGCGAGCTGCTCGTTGACGACGTGCGCGTAGACCCGAAGCGTGATGGCGGGGTCAGCGTGCCCGAGCCGAGCGGCGACGACGTGGACGGGAACGCCCGCCAGGAGCAGAGTCGTCGCGTGGACGTGGCGGAGGTCGTGAAGCCTTGCGTGCGGGAGAGGCGTAATGCCGTCCGCCGCGTTGTGCTCTTTGATCAGCGTGGCCATGAGGGACGAGACCGTGTCGGGGTGCACCGGCTCACCCCACCCCGTGGCGAACACGTGACCGTCCTCGGTGCCTTTCCAGAACTCGCCCGCCTTGAGCTTGTCGGCGAGCTGGCGCTTCCGATGGGCGTTGAGGACGCCGACCGTGCCGGGGTCGAGGCTTACGACGCGAGACCGGCCGCTCTTGGTCGTCCCCTCGATGCGCTCGCCGGCGACGAACCCCACCGAGCCCTTGATATGGATCGAGCCCCCGTCGAGGTCGACGTCCGGCCACCGCAGGTTGAGCAGCTCACCGCGCCGAGCACCGGTGTAGGCGGCCAGGTGGAAGAAGGCCGACAGCCGATGGCCCTCAACGGAGACGAGGAAGGTCCGGAGCTGCGCAGGCGTCCAGACCTTCCCCGGCTCACCGTGATGCAGCCGAGGGCGCTTCGCGCGCTCGGTGGGGTTGGACGCGATTAGCTCATCAACCCGGACAGCGTCACCGAACGCCTTCCGAAGCACCGAGTGCACGTGCGCGACCGTCCGAGGCGAGAGCCCCGCACCCTTTCGACCTCCCACGGTGACGAGGTCGCGGTAGAGCTTGGTGATCTGGCCGGGCCGGACGGCCTGGAGCCGCAAGCCGCCGATGTTGGGCCGGACGTGCCGGTCGATCAGATAGCGGTAGTTGGCCAGGGTCTTGGGCTTGATCTCGACCGCGTGAGCGTCGAGCCACTCGTCCAGGTACTCGCCCAAGGTGATGGCGTTGCGGTCGATGTACTCGCCCCGCCGTGCCCTCACACGCGCCTCGTCGCGCGCTTCCTTGGCGGCGTCTTCGGTCGGGAAGCCACCAACCCATTTGGGTTTCGAGATGCCGGTTTCGGGATCCGTGACGCGGATGACATAGGACCAGGTCTTGCCGCGCTTCATCACTCCGTCGCGGAGCTTGGACCTGCCGGGCCTGCGCGGCTCTTCGGGGTTGGCGAGAGCGGTCTTGGTCATCAGGCCGCCTCTTCCATCAGGGCGTTGACGTAGTCGTTCAGGGCGTTGAGCGGGATGCGCCGCGCACCGTCGATGCGGATGGAGCGAACGGCGCCGGAGGCCAGGAGTTCGTAGAGCTTGCTGCGGGAGATCGCCAGGGCTTTGGCCGCTTCGGGGACGGTCAGCAGGAGCTTGGGCACGCGAAACTCCGTTCATCGGTGGTGAGGGCCGGCATGGGCTTGCCGGTGAGTGCGGCGGTGAGGAGCGCTTCGCCGGGGGTCATACCTTGGCCGAGGTAGCGCCAGTGAGCGACGACCAGGACCTGGTCGTCGTCGAAGGGGATGCGGCCGGTGGTGGGTTCGTCGTGTTGGTGCTGGTTGTGCTGGATGCGGGCTTGGCGGAGTGCGCCGAGGGTGGTGGAGTAGCGGCGGGATTTGGTGGAGAAGTGGCCGCGGAAGCCGAGCATGTGAGCCCACTCGGCCAGCCGCAGCCCCGCGAACTCCTCCAGCGCTCCCAGGCGGAGACACTCGGCGATGAGTCGCCGGGCGTGGCCGCTGACGGGTAGGTCGGTGAGTTCGTCGGTGGGGCGTATGCGGCGGTCGAGGGTGCCGACGCATTCGGCGGCTTTGGTGGCGTACTTGGCGATGTAGCCCGCCACGGCGGTATCGGTGAGTTCCCCCGTGGTGGTGATCGGCCGGACGTCGACCTGTGAGCCCCACGCATGCGTCAGGGCCGGGACGTCACCGGCCGCTGGACTCGACACCGTCACCGCTCCAACCGAGTGATCCACGGCCGCTTTGAGGAGGTCGAGGGTTGCCCAGGCGGGCGGTTGGGCGTCAGGGCCGCCGGGACCGTCCAGCCGAATCACGGCGTGGAAGTGGACCAGGCCGCGCCGCTGGTATTCGGCGACTTTGGCGAACGAGACCGTGAGCACGTCCCGCAGGTCGGAGACTCGGAGGCCTGCCGACCGGGCGACGTACCGCCGGAAGGCCAGAGCGAACCGGCGCCACAGCTCAGGAGCGTGCGCGTTCCACAACACCGCGCCCGCGTAGTCGAAGCAGTCCGGGCAGATCGGTTGCCCGAGGCGCGGGTCATCGTCGCCGTGTCGGATGGTGCAGGAGACGGGCCGCCCGTGCGGACACGTGCCGCCGTCGCGCCGGGGGCGGCAGGCGACCACACCGCCGGCTTTGCCGGTGCGGCGGGAGTGGACGGGCCCGAATGAGGGTGCGGTGAGGGTGACGAACGCCGCCGGGTGAGTGCTGACGGTGTCGGGGACGCCCTTGCCGCCGACCAGTCCCGCGCGGACGAGTTGGTAGGTGTCGGCGCGGTAGGTCTCGGCGCACGCCGGGCACCGGGACGCGCGCCGGGTTTTGCACGCCACCCGGAGTGTTCCGCCGGGTTCTTGGGCGGTGGAGTAGTGGCGGAGGATCTCGGCGGTTTGGGGGTCGAGGTGGGTGACGCGGCCGCGGAGGTGGACGGGTTGGGCGCAGCCGCCGGTGGAGTGCGCGCGGCGTGCCCAGGCGCGGAAGTCGGCGCGGTTGTACCGGGCGGCCATGTCACGCGCGGCCACACCGTTAATGAGCGGAGCCGGGGCGAGATCGGGCACGATGAACGGGTCTCCTGCCTGTCTGTGGGATGGGCGGGTGATGGGCCCGGTGTGGCCGCACTTGCTTGCCGGCGACGGCGGCCACGCCGGGGACTACAAGGCCGACACCAGTAGCGAGAGCGCGTCGGCGAGCAGGGCCAGGCCCTCGAAGACAGCGCGGATGGCCTGCGCGGCGGATCCGGGGTGCCGGAGGGCGAACAGGCCCAAGACCAGCCAGAAGCAGGCGAAGGCGCAGCGGCGCAGGAACATCGGGTGCCCTTCTGTCAGGTGTGGCCGTGGCCGTTGCAGTCGGGGCAGGTGGACCCGTCGGAGGCGACCCCGCCCCCGCCGCAGGTCCCGCACACCCAGCCCACGACCGACCGGGCGAGCGGGCTGTAGGGTGCCGGGTGCTGGTCGGCGGTCATCAGGCCGCCCGTCCCTCGTCGCCGTCCTGTTCGGGGTCGAGGCGGATGTTGTGGCGGTAGCTGGTGTAGGCGTCGTATTCGTCGTGCCGCCGCTGGGGGACGTGGACGATGCCGTAGGTGATGCGGCCGAAAGTCCTTTCGGCGCTGTAGTGGCCGCCTTCAGAGCGGTTGTCGGTGACTTCGGCGCTGAGCAGCGCGGCGACCTGGTCGACCATGGCGACCGCCGCGGCCTCGTCTTTGGAGCGGGTGTAGACGTTGTACTCCCTGCCGTACTCGTTGACCGGGACGGCGGGGTTGGCCTCCAGGAAGTCGGCCAGGGCGCGCAGGCCGGTGATGGTCTGGTGGCGGGCGAACAGGTCACCGGGAACGAGCAGGGAAGTCTGGCCGGTCAGTTCGGTGGACGAGGTCATGGCGGGTTCCTCCAGTGCTCAGGAGACGGATGCGGTTGCGTGGGGCTGGTCGGTGCGGAGCTGGCGGAGCAGGTCTGAGGCGAGTTGGTTGGAGACGCCGAGCCGGGCGCGCAGCGCGTCACGAGTGATCGGCCGCCCGTGGCGGTCTTCGTGTTCGGTGGCGACGCGGCGCGCGAAGTCGACCAGGGGAGCCGCCGGAGCGGGAGCAGGTGAGGGCACCGCGGTTTCTTCGGCGGCCGGGGCCGGGGCCGGGGTCGGGACGGGGACGGGGACGGGGACGGGGATGAAGGTCTGGCCGTCCTGCTCGTCGCGGTCACGGTCGCGGGGTTCGTCCTGGGCAGCGGGGACGGCAGCAGCGGCGACGGTGGGGTGTTCGTCCTCCCACACCACCCTCGGGGACGACGCCGAGGACGAGCCGGACGGGGACGCGGACGAGACGACCGGGGCGGGGCCGGGACGGCCAAAGGACTCGGGGACGGGCGAGGTGTGCGCCGCCGCCGGGGTGCTGGCCTTTCGGCGCTCCAGCATGGAGACCGCGACCAGGAACGCGCCCGCAGGAGTCCCTGCGGTAATCCAGCCCCAGACCGAGGGATCGGCCTGCGCGAGGTTGGCGGCCAGCGACAGCAGGATCCCGCCGACCAGGACCACGGTCGGCCACGTCAGCCGCCCGGTGTCTCGGCCGGTGTTCTTGTCCCTCTGGCGTTCTGCGGCGGCCATGACGCAGGTCAGGTCGATGCAGACCGCGATGGCCCAGGCCATCCACCCGCGCTGCCCGTGCTCGGTCGCGGTGTCGCGGATGTGAGTGAACGACCCGGCCGCCGCAATCGTGGCCAGGACGACGACCGGTGCGGAGTCGACCACCGCCCCGGCAAGCCTCCGCATCACGCCGCCCGCCGGTTGGTGACGAGCGCGAGCAGGGCGACCAGTTCGGCATCACAGATGTGCGCGGCGGCCCAGGCGTCGACCTCGCCGGGCCGGGACGAGGTAAACGACTCGGTGCAGGAGCCACAGACCGCGACGTCCACGCTCCGCAGCTCGTCCCACACAACGCGCACCGGCCGGCGGCTCGACGAGGACGAGACGGCGGACGGCCGGGACGATGCCGGGGCCGAGGCGGACAGGACGGGGACGGGCCGAGGACGAACGGAGAGGACGCGGGTAGCCACGAGAGCCTCCAGGACCGGATTCGGACATGGGTCGGGTAGGGACGTGGCGTGATCAGGGCTCACGCCGAGCGGAGAAGATGAGGGGAGGTGTCTAGGCAGCGGGGCGGACGGCCGGGGCGGAGCCGACGAGGGTCTCCCAGTCCGGGGTCAGGTGCGTGTAGTCGCGTGCGGCCTGTTCGGCCTCGTGTTCGGGGACGTAGACCGAGCGGGCTCGGTGCCATGAGCCGTCTTGTCCGGCGACGATGCACACGCCCGGGGTCTCGGCCGGGATGGCGCGGGCGGCGTCCAGGGCGGCGGGGTCGAGGTCGCCGAGCGCCATGTTTGCCGTCTCCGGGTCGTTGACCCGGTGGCACACCCGCCCCGACAACTGGGCCCGCAGCGCGGTCACGCCAGGTCCCAGGTCGGAGCCGACGCGTTGCCCGCACACGACCAGGTAGACCGCGAACGCCCGCCCGAGCTGTGCCACCCGCAGGAGCGCGGTAGCAGTCTTGGCCACCTCGTCCTTCTCGCTCTTGTCGGCCATGAGGAACAGTTCGGCGACCTCGTCCACCAGGACCACGATGGGCATCGGCCGCAGACCCTCCGGCAGCGTCCACACGTTGCGCGCACCAAAGGCGCGGCAGGTGGCCATGCGGTCCTCGACCTCGACCACGAGGTCGACCAGCAGGTCGACCGACTCTTTGCGGGTGGTCGCCAAGGCCGAGAGTCGAGGCGCGTAAGGGGTGAACTCGACGCCGCCCTTGAGGTCGAAGCCGACCAGGGCGACCGGTTGCGGAGCCAGGCCCTTGAGCAGGGCGTTGGCCAGGTTGGACTTACCGGACTGAGTTGCGCCGACGTTGAGCCAGTGCGGCACCGTCCGGAAGTCGATCACCCAGTCCCGGCCGTTCTCCAGCTTCCCGGGACGCACCGTCAGCAGCTCACCGGTTTCCGGCACGGTCGCCACCTCGACCAGAGGGTCACGCATCGTGGCCCACAGCGTCACCGAGCCCGGCCGCACGTCGACCACCCGGACCGAGTGGACGCGCCAGGCGTGCGCGATCCCCTCCGCGGCTTTCTCGTAGTCGGCGGGGACCTGCCCGTCGTGCAGCCGCAGCCGCATCCGCCACCCCAGCCGGGTAGGCCGCAGCAGCCCGAGGCGGGGCGAGCGCTCGACGTCGACCCGCCGCACCCGCCGCTTGTGCTCGACCACCGTCGCCGCCGAGCGCGAAGCGAGCCCCACCACGGGGATAGCGTCCAGGGTGAGCCGGAACCGCCGCCGGTTGCGGGTCAGCTTGCACCCGGACGCGACGTGATGCCACGTCAGGTACACCAGCACCGCCCGGAGCGGGAAGCCCACGCCGTACCAGAACGACACCGGGTGGAACCGGCGCCAGGCCCAGAGCCCGGCCGCCGCAGCGGCCAGGACCCCGAGCACCAGGACGAAGTCAGTCATGACGGCGACCCCGTTCAGGCCACGCCCGCCGGAGCCGACCCCGAGGAGACGGGGACGACGCGGGTAGCGCGGAAGGCGACGCCCCACCGCTTCTCGCCGCCGAGAACCGCCTCCCAGGGGAAGGCGACCAGCCCGACCGGCGTGACGACCTCCCCGATCGTGACCGACTGGTCGCCGGTCACCGCGACGTTGAGCAGGTCGACCCGCCCCATGGCGTCGGCGGCAGACAGGCCGACCGTGAACACCGTCTGTCCGTCGCGGTCCACCTTGACCTCGCCGGTTTCCTGGTTGAGCACCTTGGGACGCGGCGCGGACACGCACACGAAGGTGAGGGTGGAGACGTCGACAGGAATGTTGCGCATGCTGAGTACACCTCTCGTCTGCCTGCTGAACAGGCGTTACGGACCGAAGGGAGCACACGCCATCAGGACGAACGAGGTAGCATCGAAGCGCCAACTAGGGTGCTAACCGCATCCGGGCCTGGGCGGGTCTCCCGCTCAGGCCACTTTCATTAGTGGCCTGTTTCGCCGTCCAAGAGCGGCCTTTCCGCCCCTGAAACGCGAAGAGCGTTCGTGTTGGGCCTTCACCTCCATCAGGAGTGCTTCAGCGTCAACACGAACGCTACCCGGTACTCAGAGTTTCTACTAGTACTTAGAGTACTAGAAGACGTACTTTTCCTACGCGCCCACCCTCTCGGCGAGTTCTCGCAGGTCAGAAGAGGGCGGATCCTGCATGGTCAGTAGATCGGACACGACCTGGCGCACGACCCGATGGTTCCGTACCTGCTCCGGCGTGATCGACTCCGCCTCCAGCAGCGCCGCAACAGCCCCATCGACCTGCCGCCGCTGGGCGTGCGCACGCGCGAGGTCGACTTGCAGCCTTGCCCGGCGCTCGCGAGACAACGTCGAGGTATCGACTTCGCTCCCGGCCCGAAGGGCGTGGCCGGCGTCTCCCAGCTCTACCGCCACGGTGACCTCATGCAGGACAACGTTCGCCGGGCCGAACTCGGTGTTGTAGTCGTTGCGACCGCCTCCGAGACGTTCGGCGACCTCACGAGCCCTCGCTAGATGCGCATATGCCACGTCAGCCTGATTGAGTCGCGCCGCGGCCATAGCCCGCTGCAACGTCAGCCCACCCCATAGGGACATGGCCTCCGGCTTGCCCTGGTCGACTAGGAACCACAATGCGTCAGTAGCCGTCCGGGCGTTCTCCTCGGCCTGGTCGAAGTGCCGCGCTCCCAGGAAGACGAACCCGAGCCGGAAGGAGCCGGCGGCCATCATCAGCGGATCACCCGCACGCTCGGCCGCAACGATGGCGCGGTCAGCGGCAATCCACGAGGCTTCTGGTTCGTTGAGCTTGGACAGGGCAGCCGAGCAGGCTTGATAGGTCGCCGCCAGTAGGTTGAACAGCTCTGCCCGCCGCTCCTCCGACGCCGACCGCACCGCGGTTTCCAGGGCAGGCACCAGGCCCCGGAGCAGGTCAGCCAGCTCTACATAGTGGCTTTCATGCGCCAGTTCCCAAGCCCGATCCACCCGCGGCTTGATCTCCGCCGTCGGCGGGACGGGAGCCGAGTGCAGCATGGCCCGAAGCGAGTGAGCACCCGACAACACCAGGCGCAGCCCGGCCGACCCCGGCATTTCCTCGCTTGACGCGGCGACAACCGGAGCTTCGGCCGCCAACTCCGAGAGCGGAAGCTCCAGCACCTCGGCGACCTTCTCCAAGACCGACATGCGGTCGACCTTGCGCACGCCGCGCTCCACCTGGGAGACCCAGGCTACGGACCGATCGATCAGCCGCGCCAGCTCAGGCTGAGACAGCCCTCGCCGCTTGCGCTCCTGAGCGATCCGTCGTCCGAGCGCCCTTTGATACTCAGTGCTCACCCTGTCGTTCCCTTGCCTACCTGTAGGCCCAACCAGTCGACCTCCACCGAGGCGAGCAGGTCATCACGGGCACCGAGGAACCGCCGGACGTGGTCCTGCTCCTCGTGCGCGTCGAAGGCCGCCCGGTCCCGGTACAGCTCATAGAAGATCCTTTGCAGCGGCTGGCCGTCGACCTTGTGCACCGCGTAGATCAGCGTGCCCGGCTCTTCCGTCTCGATCTTGCCGATCGTCTCGGAGACCAGCTGATCGAACCTACCGGCGCTCTCTTCGTCCTTGCAGGTGAACCGGACCATCAAGCCGAACATCGGCACCCTCCTTCATCGCCTCTACGAGATCAGTACTTATTGTGCGGCGCAAGTACGCGAAGTGACTTGTACTTGAAGTACTGTACCCATACTTTGAATACCAATCCAGGTTGATGGGGCTCTGACCAGCAAGATCACCGCGATGAGCTGGCCGATCGACCTCGCAGAAGACCGTCCGAAGGAACCCTTATGCCCGTTCCCCCAGACGCCCCGACGCCGGACGCAACAGACACCCACCCACGTCCACCAGGCGGCAACCCACGCGAATGGCGAGACGCAGCGCTCGCCTTGATAGCCGCCCTGGATCAGCGCGGCTTAACAGCCAAGCCATGGGGACACGGCGCGGTGATGGCCGTGAACCTGGCAGGGGAGCCGGCACCCGACAACGCCCTGGGCCAGGCGCTGAGCCCCGGCCTACGCCAAGAGGTCAGATGCCGCCCGCACACTCCCGACCGCGAGCTGTGGTGGCACTGGGTCTGGTCCGGCCCGACCCGCGGCTCCGAGCCGGAGCTTGAACCGCTGTGCCCGCTGTGGGAGACGGAGCTGGCCGCCGACCGCATCGGACGCGTCCTCGCCCTCACCAAGGAGAGCGACGCATGATCGACGAATCCGCCGTGACCCTGCGGCTATGGGGACGCCGAGCCCGCCGTTTCATCCGCTGGTTCGCCACCAGAGACCGCCAGGACCGCAAGGCCATGTGGCACCTAGACCGCCTCGCCGAAGCACTCGCCGCTCAGGGATGGCGCACAAACCGCCGCTTCCACGTCTCCCCGGCAACGCTTCGCGTCGGCCCGACCAAGCACGCGCCGGCCACCGAGGAACTCAGCGCCACCCACTTCGGACGATGGGTCTACCTCACCCGCAGCAGCGCCCAACCCATCCCATGTGCCGACCTGGACCAGGCGGTCACCGAGGTCGAGCGCATCCTTCGGAGCCAGCTCCACGGGCCGAGCCCCCGAAAGGCCCGACGGCATGAGCGGCAACGCTGAGACCAAGCGGGCCGCCCGCGTCCTCACAGAGATGTTCCCCGGGGTCCAAGCCTGGTACGGCGAGGCGACGGGGGAGTGGTGGGCGATGATCTCGCTACCGACCGGGGACCGCCTACTGTCGGCCCCCGACGTTCACCAACTGCGCGAGCAGATCACCCTCACGAGAGCGTGGCCATGGCATCAGAGGTGAACACCCCCGACCACTCTCCACACCACCCAGGCATCACCACGAGATGCCCGACAACCTGTCTCGGTGTCCACACAGTCGGCGACCTGGTCACGCTCCTCAGCGCAGTCGCCCGCACGGCTCTGCCAGCCAACACCGAGCCCGACGACAAGCAGCACGACGGGCACACGGAGACCTGCCCCCTGTCCTGCCTTCACCTTTCCGTCAGAGTCGCCAACGCCCTGAAGTACGCCGACACCCCACCGCGGACCATCGGCGCCCTACTCCGCATGATCCGAACCGACCAACTGACCGAGGTCCGCAACATCGGCCGCCGCAGCCTCACGGAAGTCCACCAGGCCCTCACCGCCGCAGGCTTCGACGTCCGCCACACCAACCTGATCTAGATCCGCTCCCGGCCCCTGAGTTGCCATCACAAGGTCCCTGACCAGGCAACCCAGAGGCCGAAGCATGTCCAGAAACCAAGATCACCAGAGGCCCCGGCCCGCCGGATGAGAACTTTCTCTACGTCTTCAAGGGCGCCCGCTCCGCGGTCGCCGCCGGTCGGTCCGGGCCGGGCATGCGGCCTCTCCGGGCCGGTCCCGCCCCGGCCCGCCCAGCTGATCGCGGCGAAAACCGGTGCGAGGGAATCCTTGATCGCTTCCGTCTACTCTGGAAGCAAGCCCTGAAATTGGTCAAGAGAAAGATTCGGCGCCGCCCTAAGTATACTGATCACTTGGAGAGGCGTGTCGCCAGATTTGACAGGAAGTTTCGTCCTGGTTCTACGCGACACAATCTTTCCATTGACGAAATCAAGCACCCTGATGCCTTGCTTCAGGCGGGCACCAGAGAACTGACTCAGGTCGAGCATGAAAGCTTCGGATCGGTGTCCTGCGGCGTGATCATCAGACACACTTCCGTCAATAAGGTGTATCAGGCGGAGGTCGAGAAGGTCCGTCAACACATTATAGAGAAGCGGACTGTTCTCCTTCTCCCTATAGCTCACGAGGAAATAGGTGTGCTCCGTCTCTTCAAGGCAGAACTTTCTCACGCGCTTCAGCGCTTCAAGAGTGACGGCAGCTACCGCAACGTCAGAAGCGGTGTCCTCCTCTAGCTCCTGCACCTTGACCTGTGCAGCATCGCCAGCGGCCTGGTTCACATCCTGAACGCCGACCAGCTTGGCATTTGAGCGCCGCTGTGCTTTGACGATCGCGCTTTTGGCTAGAAGCAAATAGTCGCGAGGAACTGCACCTGAGGCCAACACAAGTCTATCTAGTGCTACCCCGTGAAAGATCTTTGTAAGTGCCGGTATGTTCACCCGCTTGGCATACTGTGTGAGAATGCTTTCCAGAAAGCGCTTGGCTTCGCCTGGGTCTTGCAGGGTTACATCCAAGTCCAGGATGTCAGCATCGTGCATAGTCTGGAGCCCGAGCGGAGGAGAGGACTGGAACCATCTCGTTAGGTGACGTATGGAAGCCACCTTAAGCCAGGCGTCACAATCACGGACACATCCATGAAGGCGGTCGAGAATCTGAGGCTGTGAGCCCCGTGGGAGATAGTAGAAGTCATCTATAAAGATGAATACGCGGATATTGTTAGCCTCATGAAAGCGCTTTAGTGCTCGCTGTACCCTCGGGATGAGTCTTATGGCTCGCTCGTCTGGGGCGTTGATCTCCGCAAGAAGCCCACGAATTTCGTCATACAGCTCCGAGGCCATCACCGAAACTGAAGCATCTGGCCTAATCTGCTGTTGCCTGGCCACGACGTTGCTAATAACTTCTTCTAGGATGTAGAGAAAGACGCGGCTAGGGTTCTCTTGACGTAGCGTCTGCATATTGACCCAACAAGACAATGATGTCTGTGGATCAAGACTCTGCTTGGCCTCAACGAGTAGGGCTGATTTTCCGGCACCGCGGCGGCCAAAAATCAAGTGATGGCGGGGAGCTGTCACGGCCGGTAGATTGACGCTCCTGTCCTTGATGTAAGAAAGACTTGGTTGTGCCTCCGAAACTCGGGCACGGGCAGTAACGAGCCGTGTTAGGTTTGTGGCCCGCTCATCCTGAACCCCATGTGTCAGCGGGGGAACCTTTTCCTCTATAAGTTGAGGAGAAGCCTTTCTGACAATCACAAACGCTTTCGCTTCGGGTGTAGATATCTCCTCATCGAGTTGATTGCCAACTGCTGCACCAGCAGGCAAATCATTCGCGTCAACGAAGACGATGTAATTGATCTCCTCAGGGTATGCTCGGACGGAAATGTCTACAACGTCGATGCTGGCGCGCTGCTTAAATGCTTGCGTGATAAACTCTTGAGGATTGTTTGCAGGTTTCATACGTAACCACAGCCCTTCTGCTTCAGATACTGGACTACAAGTGCAAGCAAATCTGGAGCTTTTGCACTAAGGTCCAACGCCGTTGGTTTCCACGATTGAAGATCCGAAGGGTAAGGGTCATAATCTGCTTCATTTCTGTGTCCTCTGGCATCCTTCAAAGCGTTCTGCCATAGCGCCCCATTCATAAAATCATCTGGCAACTTTGTAGGCAAGGTAGAATGTGCTTCGTGGTCATCTCCTCCATGCGTAAAGTAGACCAATGTGCGAGCAGAGTGATACATTGAATAGTAGTATCTGCTCACGGCGCTTCGGAATTGCGGAGGTCTAGTGTTGACCATTTTGTCGCCAGTTACTATAAACTCCCTCGCTAGCCGCAGGCGATCAGCGCATACCTGTTGCTGTAGTTCGTGAAAAGGCTGGCCGGTTTGCGTGCTTATATGCACGCCCTCCGCATAATAGCGAAGGGTCTTTTTGTCGGCCTTGCTGACCCTAAGCAGTGCCTTCTCTCTGAGCGCGACAGTAGCCGCACTCGCCTGCTGCCTCAGGTTCGCCACCCTCTGAGGATAGCTTCTGCCCTAGAAGTAGGCGGGTTGATCCAACTGCTTGGCAGAGATCTTCCTCGCGTTGTCAATGAGCCCGAAGGCTGGACGTGCTCGAAGCGGGGTCCTCGCGGCCCCCAGCCCCCCGCGGGCCGGAGGGCACGCCCGCGCGAAGCGGTCTGTCATACCGTCTCGCCGTTCGCGCGGGCGCACCCTCCGGGACGGGTGGAGGAGCGGGAGGTCGCAGCGCAGACCGGGGGACCTGTGGGGGGTCCTGATCTTGCTGCGGATCAGAGGGCGCACTGTAGAGAGCCCGAGACATATACAGGACGTCAGCGGCAGCCGTTAGGTTCGTCAAGCCTTCCTCCGTCCGGCCTCTGCCAGCAGACCACTTCAAGGATCGGCGTGGCAGAGGCCACCTCTGGCCCCTTCACCACCACAAGTCTCCTAGTACCTCGGAGAGAATGACATCATGGATCTCTCTACCGCACTCGCCGCCTACGATCGAGTGGCACTCAATCTTGATAAATTGGATCGAATCTGGCAACGGATGCAGGCGCTGCTCCCTGATGGCCCATTCATTGGCGCCGGCACTGATGAAGACGTCATCTACAGCCAGCTTGCAGAGTCTTGGAACTTGATCGCTGCCAGCTTGCCAGCAATTGAGGGATGGCGCCTTAAAGCGGAGATCATCAGCTATGCAGACATCGGTCAGAGCCGTATCGACTACCTGATGATTAGTGAACAGGAGGGTCTAGCTGCATTCGAAGCCAACGTAGGGGCACCAGGCACCGAAGCGATGAGGTATCGCCAGAAGCTCACTCGTGCTCGCCAACTCCTTGTCCGTCGACGCGGTGCCGAGCTTGTCAGTACCATCGACGAACTTTTGGCAAAAGTACCCATTCAGGGCGACCTAGCCGAAGCGGAGGCTAGTTCTCTCCTCAGCGCTATAGGTGAGGCTGTCAACGAGATAGAGAGGTTGCTTGGAGAAGGCCTTACCGGAGGCCCGCGCCACAGTGACCTTCACCGGCATTTGCATTTCGGTGAACCCCACGATCTCCGTGACATCGCCTCGATGGACTGGCCAGCGTTTCGTCCGCATGTCGAGCTTGCCCTCTACGGTGACGAAGATCCGGTACCCATCGAGGTGGTGGACCTTTCCTCGCTAGCGACCGCGACTGTCTCACCAGTGTCATCGGCGGTTCGCTGGGACCGGATCGACGCGGATGGTTTCGAGCGCCTTCTGGCGCGACTCCTGGAACAGTCCGGATCGTATGTTCGTATTACACGCTTGATGCATGTCAATGCGGCCGACGCGGGACGGGACATTGAGGCATACCGTCGTGTAAACGACGGGCTGGCAGCGGAAAGACTTGAGCGCGTCATCGTCCAGGCCAAGCACTGGCCCACTCGCGGAGTTAATGTTACGGAAATTTCGGACCTGGTGAACGCCAAACTGCCCCTTTGGGAGGGCGAGCCCATTCGAGGACTCATCGTTGCCACAACCGGCTCCTTTACTCAAGAGGCGGTCCGTTGGGTAGATGATCACAACCGTGCGGCCAAAAGACCGAATATAGATCTCTGGTCCTCTAGCGAGTTGGAAGCACTACTTCGCAAATGGCCGGCAATCTTGGCCGAGTTCGGACTTATCGGCTGAAGCAACGCACCGACTTTGATCCCAAGTTAGTGGCCCTAGGTCAGGGACCCGAACGGTTGCTGAACAGCAGTGGAGTGCCGCAACAGTGGCTCACCGGCGCTAACGGGGGTGTACGTCGGCGCACGGTGGAGCTGGGTGGAAGATCTTACTCACCTCCCTACTCTGTCATGTAGGCAGTGATGGCGACCCGTCGTTTGGTTCGAGGTGACAGTCAAGGCCGGAACCGGTCGCGGCGCTTGGCCGAGCGACGGCACTCGCGCAGGCGCATGGCCACTCATACTCCCGCCGTGCACGGTGGATTCTGCACTCCGCGGCGACTGGGCCATGCCTCAAGGCTCGGATCGGCTCTTGCCGAATGCGTGCCGAGGTTGGTGCTCGGGAGCGAGAAGCGGCAGGTCAGGTGCGTTCGGCGGTGGGACTGTGAATCCGCTGGCGTGGGGTCGGGTTGAACTTGACGTGACCGCGTGGCTTCCGGTGTCCGGGCCGTGGCCGGCCCTGTTCCGGGTCCCCCTGCCTGCGGATGACCGGCGCACTGTGGGGCCGACTGCTAAAGCTGGTGCTAACGGCGGGGCTGGACACGCCTGGACAGGGGTGGTGGACCCCAGGGGCGTGGGTGATCAATGTCCAGCAGGTCAGCGGACGAGGCTGGACGGGTGTGGATCTTGTTCGTGAGACTCGTAATGAACAGGCCGTGAGGCACGGGCATGCTTTCTCAACCTGGAGGAACCGCCTGTTGCGCTGCCGCCGCGTCCCTAAGGTTGAACTATGGGCGAGGATGGCATGACACCGGGGCATCGGCCGGCCAAGAAGGCGCACGAGGCGTTAGGGTTGTGGTCGATCCGCCGGGCGTTGACGTTCGCGTTCACGGCGGCCGTGATACTTCTGGTCGCCGCTTGGTTCTTCATTTCCTGGCTGCTGGGCTCACCATCGCACGCCAAACCCAAGCCGTTGGACACCGGCGCACAACTGGAGCTGCTCAAGCTGGTATTCGCTCTGGTCGCCGGGGTCGGTGCCCTAGTCGCGTTGATCACCGCGTACCGTCGTCAACGCGTCGACGAGGCCGCTGGCGAACGTGCTGAACGCATCCAGTCCCATGCCGAGTACGACGCCACCGAACGGCGGGTCACCGACCTGTATGCCCAAGCCGTCGAGCAGCTCGGCCACGACAAAGCCGCCGTACGGCTCGGTGGCCTGTACTCGCTGGAACGCCTCGCGCACGACCACCCCCAACACCGCCAGACCGTCACCGATGTCGTCTGCGCCTATCTGCGCATGCCCTTCCAACTTCCCCCACCACTGACGAGCCAGGGAGAGGAACCCGAGCCCGGCACGCCCTTAGACCCCGCTAGCTACGTTGCTCGACAAGAACTCCAAGTTCGCCTTGCCGCTCAGCGGCTTCTCCAGCGTCACCTGACCACTACTCCACCCGGCCAGGCCCACCCCGCTACCTACTGGGACGGCATGATTGTGGATCTCACGGGCGCCCACCTGGTCGATTTCGATTTCAGTCACTGCCGACCGATACAAGCCACCTTCACCGACGCCCAGTTCGGCGGAGATGCCAAGTTCGACCGGGCTCAGTTCAGTGGAAACCTCGATTCCGGCTGGAACGCCAAGTTCGACGGGGCCCACTTCAGCAGAGATGCCCACTTCACCGGGGTTCAGTTCGACAGAGCCTCTACATTCAGCCTAGCCCGGTTCGACGGGCACGCCTGGTTCGTCGGGGTCCAATTTGGTATTGACATCGAGGTCGGATGGGACGCCAGGTTCGACGGTGCCCAATTTGACGGAGACGCTGATTTCGCCGGAGCGCACTTCAGTGAGAATGCCGAGTTCGAAAGGGCTAAGTTCAGTGGCGACGCCAAGTTTGACGGGGACGTGGTTGGCGGAACTCAGTTCAGCGGCGACGCCAAGTTCGACGGTGCGCAATTCGACGGATACACCTCGTTCAGGGAAGCGCAGTTCCATAGGGGGGCCAGGTTCAGCGAAGTGCGGTTCGCGCGCGAACCTGATTTTGCGGATGCCGTGGTTAGCCATCCGGACGGCGACCACGTGTGGCCAGGTCCGTGGCACACGACGCCTGATTCTTCCGGGGCAGCCCGACTCGTTCGCCGAGGCTGACGTGACCATGCTGGCGCGCCCCAACCGAACGCCCCACGGAAGTCTGCCGGGCGCAGCCTGCTCGACTGCCCCGGGGCGTTTCAATCACTCTGCATGGTGTGCCACGGGTCCCAGGCACACTCAGACAGCCTGGCTTAGTGCCGGCTACCAGGCCCGACCCAACCTGACCGCACAGCGTGTCGCCTTCCTCCAGACTGCCGGGAGTTGACGGCAACGGTGACAGCGTAATGGCACGAAGGTTGCCGAGCGTAGGAGAGCATGCGTCGGTTGGGCGAGCGTGAAGCGGGGTCTCGCGACCCCCAGCCCCCCGCGGGCCGGAGGCCACGCCCGCGCGAAGCGGTCTGTCACAGCGTCTCGTCGTTCGCGCGGACGCACCCTCCGGGACGGGCGTGGGTGCTAACGGCGGTGCTAACAACGGGGTCGGATGATCTTGGACGGGTGTGGACGTTCGGGAGGTTGCGGCGCTGGTCAGCGGGCACGTGGAGACATGCCTGGACATCGCTGATCTCGCTTGTAAACAGAAGGTTAGGGGTTCAAGTCCCCTCGCCGGCTCCCAGCTCAGAGGCCCCCTGCGACGATCGCAAGGGGCCTCTCGCATCACCGTGGGAGCCACGGGAATCAACCGCCGAACAAAGCGCCGCTCATGGCCCCGGCCGCTGCGCGCTTGTCGTCCACGATCAGGTGACCGTAGGTGTCCTTTGCGATGGCGATGCCTGCATGCTCGAGGAGCTCTGGCCACGTGCAGCGGCGTCCCTTGGGCCAGGATCAGCGGTCGTCGACCTCGGCCGCGGCCCGCTGGGCGGCCTCCAGCAGGCGGCCTCCCTCTGCCGTGATCTGCAGTGTCGAGGGCGAACCCGCGCGGGCGTTGCCGTCGCGCACCAGGCCCGCGGCGGCGAGCGCCTTCACCGCTCCGTGCGCGCTCTGCACGGTGATCCCCGACATGCGCGCCAGATCACTGAACGACGCCCCCGGCACGACGCCGATGTGGGCGAGCAGCCCGAGCCTGCTGACCGTGAGGTCCAGCGGCGCCAGAAGGGCGTTGAGTTCGGTCTCGATTCGACGTGCCAGTGACAGCAGGAAGATGGAGGTGCTCGTCACTGGCGGGCTGGGGCGGCCGTCGTCGGTGGTCACCGTCCCAGTGTCCCTCATGGCGAGGTCCCGCGATTGGACCGGTCGGCGGCACGGGTGGCTGGAGCGGGGGAGTGTCCAGATGGAGGACGCTGGAAAGGTGCCTGTCACCGTCTGACCCTGATTGTTGGGGATGGCGAGGGTCAGAATCCCCTAGTGCGCTTATGGCATCGCTATGTGATGGCCTGCGGCCGCTCTGACGGAGTTTGTACGCCGCCAAGTCGGGGCCCGTGGGGGAAGTGCAAGGGCCGCCTGCGGTGCGGTTAGCGGCTTGTCGCACGTGCGCCGAGTGCCTCGCGATTTAATGTCGGACGATTGAGGCCTTTTGGTCCGTCCGTTAAGTGGGTGGACGCGTTGCTCGCCCCGGTGACCGGCGTGAGGTTACCGCTTCCTGGTTGTTGCTGAAGCTTGCCACAGCATCACCGCAGGTCGTTTGCCTGCGTGCTGCATGTCCTGAAGCCGCGTCTTCGACGCGGGCGGTCTCCCGAGACTACGCCACTGCACGAATTGGTGGTCACGTCGTCCGTCCGCGTTGCAGGGTGTCGCCCCTGGGCTGAAGGGCTTTCACTTTCAGTCTCCGAACCCGGCATTGATTGATGTATCCGGGGCTTCGGTGGCTCTCCTTCCGCGACGGCTTGCCGGGGCTCTTGCGTCCGATGCGGAGTGGCGGACGGTTTTCACCAGTGGCGAGAAAAGTAGGGACGCCACGTAGCAAACAAAAACCGGGAGTACCCCATGAAATCGGCATGCGGAAACTCGCGCCGAGAAGACCTCCCTCTCTACGAGGGAGGAGACGTACGTTCCGTCCTCCGGACAAAGGAGGCACGGGACGGTTGGGACGCTCTTATGGAGTGCCCCGAGCGTGCCGTCGTGCTGTGGGACCTCAACGGAGCGACTCTGGAGCTCGCCCCGTCCGGAGGAACACCGCAGCTCGACCTCGACGTTCGTCGGGAGCTCCCCCGATTGGGGGAACGGTACGCCGTCAATGGGATCTTGACGGGATGGGCGTACAACCAGGTCAGCGAGATCGGCCTGGCTGTCCCCGGCTGTCATGTGTGGGGGCAACTCGCCTGCGAGCACTGGGACTGCGAGACGCAGACCCGCCGCGAGCTGGTGGAGCCCTCGTCCGGGCTGAGCACGGCCCACGAAAAACTGCACGAGGTGGTGAAGGACCTCCGTCTGGACACCGAGTGCATCTACGCCAAGTCTCACTCGCTCGCGTTCCTCTACCCGGGGAACACCGACCAGACGGTGGTCGAGCGACTGGTCAGCGAACTCGGGGACATCGCCGAGGCCGCTGGGGACCTGACGCTGCTGCAGGACCGCGGCTTCGTCAAGCTCGCACCCGCGGGCCTCGACAAGAAGGTCGCGCTCCAGCGGATCCTCAAGGAATGTGTTCCGTTCGAGCCCTCCGTCATCATGGATGTGGGGGATATGCCCGACATGGTGATCATGGAGGAGCTCGACCGGACGCGCCGCGAGGAGGGCATCCCGACCCTCAAGGTAGGTGTTCGCAACCTGCAGGACGGGGTCGACCTGGTCCTCCCCGGCCCGCCGCGGGGCGTTCTTCCGTTCATGCGAGCGCTGAGGGACGCACCCACCCGATAGCGCCGGCTCGGTAGTCGACTGACTTCGAGGCCGTCGCGGTTCACCTGTGGCCCCCGGATCCCCTGGGGCCGCCCCTCCGGTGGCCCTCGGACATCCGAGGCCACCCGACCTGTGGCCCCCGGACATCCGGGGGCCACTTCTAGCGAGGCGTCCCGTCGACTCGGCCGGCGTCCGTCCCGGCTGTGGTCAGGCGGCTTTGCCGCGGGCGATGTAGAGGTTCATGGCGGTGAAGTCGAGGGTGACGTTGTACGGCTTGTAGAAGCAGTGGGCGAAGTGGCCGATCGCGTCGAATCCCGGCCCGAAGGGCCAGGGCACGTTGACCGGCATGTTCGGGTCCGACTCGCAGTAGACGTCGTTGGCGGCGGCGTCGCCGAGGCGGACCTCCTTCGGGTAGCAGGGGTAGGTGACGGTCGGGTGGCTGTGTCCGAAGGTCTCGATCGGACGGTCGCCGTCGGTGCGGATCCCCAGTTGCTTGGCCGTTTCGCCGGACATGCCCGCGAGGATCTCGCCGACTCCGCCGAGGTTCACGCCCACCACACCTGTTCCGGCGCCGGCGTCGCCGGTGAAGGTGCCCCTGCTGTGGCACATGTGCTCCCGGGCCAGCCACAGCGGCAGGGGCTTGGCGCCCGCCCGTCTGGCGTCGGCGCGTACCTTCCCGGCCGCCTCGGAAGTCGGGCGGCGCAGGATCAGCGCCCCGCTCGCGTAGTCGAAGGTGGTCAGCAGGTGGTAGAAGACCCACGTGCCGATGAGGCCGTCGTTGGTCCTGACGGGCGCGTCGTCGGGTGACTCCGGCTCCGACCAGTTCACGGGGATGTTGCGCAGTTCTATGTCGCCCAGCTTGAAGGACTCCAGCACCCCGTAGTACGACCACATGATGTGGCCTTCGAAGTCGCTCCTCACCTTGTGCACGGGCCGCAGACCCGCCTCCCTGGCCACCTCGGCGGACATGCCCAGCCACCCGGCGCCGGTGTAGAAGCTGAAGAGCTTCGGGGGCCCGCCGTTGACCGAGACCTCGATCTGCGGCTCCGGGTCCACCTGCTGCCAGGGCACCCGCGCGACGTCGCCGTGGATCTCGTACGCGTCGCCGCCGACCGCCGCGAACCATTTGGCGTAGGCGTCCTCGCCGGCCGCCTCCCAGCGCGGTGCGGAGAGGGCGAACTTGTCCTGCCTGATGTAGCAGTCGCCCAGGAGCGTGTTGGTCTCCTTGTCGTCGGGCGCCAGCTTGAGAGCCATCGTTAGGTAGTTCTCCGCCTCGGGGAACCTGTTGCTCAGTAGCCCCACGTAGCCGCGCCGGCGGGCCGCGTGCAGGTTCGCGGGGTCTTTCTTCAGGATCTCCTCGTACGCGCGGCCGGCCTGCTCGAACTTCCCCGCCTTGAACAACGCGTCGGCGTCCCCGACGGCGTCCGCCCTGGCCGTTCCGCCCAGCAGCGGCGCCGCCGCGGCGGCACCGGCCACCACGGCCGCGCCCCGCAACAGCGAGCGCCGATCCCATGTCCCGTCGTCAGGCAAGTTTTCCCCTCTTCCGTGATCACGTTCCGAGCCGGGGCGGCATGCCCGGCACGGACCGTTGTGGTCCTTGCTCTCACTGAAGACGGACGGGGGTTGCGGTGGCGTATGCGAATCTCGATACGCCCGCGATACGTCCCGATCCCGGAGTCGCCGGTGTTATCGGGTGTTGGGTTCGATGCGTCTCAGGGCTTGCCGGGCGCGTTTCGCCACGTCGCCCTCGCCCGCGGCGTAGTCGCGGAGGACCGGGAGGGCGGGGCGGGCCGCGTCACCCATCAGGCTGAGGTCGTACAGCGTGCGCACCGGGTCGGCGGGGATCTGTTCGATCAGTACGGGCAGCGCCTCGTCGGCGTTGCGGGTGATCCTCCAAAGCGCGAAGGCCGCGGACGCGCGGGCGGGTTCGGCGGGGTCGTCGCGCAGGGTGCGCAGGGCGGGGACGGCCGCACGGGCCCGGGGGCCGAGTTCGCCAAGCCAGCCGCAGGCGTTGGAGTCGAAGCGCCAGCCGCGGCGTCCAGCCTTGCGGCCGAACCGGCGGCGACGATCCAGGACGTTCAGCAGCAGGCCGACGACCTCATCGTCGGCCGGTTCGCCGAGGCCCATCAGAGCGCGGACGGCGGAGAGGCCGGTCTCCGGGTCCGGGCCCGACGCGACCCGCCGGAGGACGGTCAGCGCACGTTCGTCGGCCAGACCCCATTTGCGCAGGAACATGCAACACGCGCCGGCGGTCTCAAGCTCACCGCTGTCGGGGGCGGGGACGTCGAGACGCGGGATCAGACCTTCCAGGACGGCGGTGACCTCAGGAACGGCCTGTTCTCCGTCGGGCCATTCCGCGATCCACGACAGCAGGGCCTCGGCCTCGCCGGCAGAGGGAGAACTGGCGAGGCGTGCTCGGGCCTGGGGCCAGAGGTGCTCGGCCAGCGCCGACGCCGCACGGAACCGGTGCTGGAGTTGGAGGTCCAGCGTGCCGTGGCGGATCAGCCGCTGAAGTGGGGGCACGCATCGAGGATCACCGTGCCGCGCGAGCGCGACGAGGGCCTTCCCCGAGACTTCGGAGTCGCTCAGGGAGGCGGCCAGGGCATCGGCGTACCCGTCGTGAGACGGCAGATGGTTCGTGGCCACGGCCGCTCGCCGTACGGCCGGGTCCGGGTGCCGGAGCAGGGACGCGACGGTAGGGGCGTGTTCGGGGAACCGCTGGAACAGGCGGTCTGCGGCGTCGACGAGGATCCGGGTGGCCGCTGCGTCCAGTTGGCCGGTCCTCACCCGCTCCAGCATCCGAGCCAGCCAGCGTGAGTGCAGCTCGGGCGTGGGGTGAAGCCAGCCGTCGACGGCCTCGACGGAGCCGCGCGGCGGGAGCCCGACCCACTCGGGATCGCCCCAGGCCAGTTCGGCCAGGGCCGATCCGGCCTCGCCGCCGCAATGGGTGAGTGCGTCCAGGACCGTGTCGTCCACCGCCTCGGGCCTGTGCAGCAGCAGGCCGAGCGCGGCGCCCAGCGCGTCGGACGGCTCGCGATCCAGGCAGCGCCGCAGGTCGTCATGGGTCAGGGGGTACCGGCCGAGAGCCAGCAGGAGCGCGAGCCTGGTCGGGGCGTCCGGCTCGCTCGCGCTGCCGGCGCGGAGACGGGGAACCGCATCGTCGGGTATGTCCTGGTAGGTGAGCACGACGGCCAGGATCCGGCGGATCCGCGGGTCCGGGTGGGTGAGCCGCTCCAGCAACGCGGTCGGCCCCGCGCTCGCGGCGGCGCCCAGCCGGTCGACCCAGTCGCCGAGGGTGAACGGGGTTCCGGCCTCCACGTTCAGGTCGGCCAGCAGTGCCTCCAGCGCCGCGCCACTGCGCCGGCCGGGTTGGTCCAGGTCGACGTCGAAGTCCCGGTGGACCACCGCCTGCCAGTCGAACCCGATCACCGATCCCACGCGCGCACTCTAGCTGGCCGAATCCGCGGATGGAGGGCGCTCCGCCTGGTGAACCGGCCCCTGGACGGGACGTCGGGGAAGCGGCGGACGCTGCGGAGACGTCTTCACCCGCGGACGTTCAACCTGATCGGGCGAACCGATTGTCGTTCTTCTCATGGCGGTGCGGAGGCTCAGTACGCTTGCGTCATGCGGATTGTCGCGGTCGCCGATACGCACACCTTTCACCATGACCTCGCCGTCCCCTGGGGCGATGTCTTCGTGCACGCCGGTGACCTGTGTCGGCGCGGCAAGGACCTCAAAGAACTCGAGGACGCCGCGGACTGGATCCAAGCCCTTCCGCATCGGACGAAGGTGGTCGTCGCGGGCAACCACGACTGGATGTTCCTGGACGAGCCCGAACGTGCTCGCGCCGTCCTGGCCGACCGTGGCATCCGCTATCTGGAGGACGGCGGAACGGAGATCGACGGCGTCACGTTCTGGGGCAGTCCCTGGCAGCCGGAGTTCAACGAGTGGGCGTTCAATCTTCCCCGGGGCCGTCCCCTCGCGGAGAAATGGGCCCTGATTCCGGACGGCGTCGACGTCCTGGTGACGCACGGGCCTCCGCTCGGAATCGGTGACGCGAACGCCTACCCCGGACGCCACGGTTGTGAGGACCTGCTGGCCCGGGTGCGGCAGATCCGTCCCAAGCTGCACCTGTTCGGGCACATCCACCAGGACGGGGGGCTCTGGCGCCACGGGGAGACGACCTTCGCCAACGTCACCACGTGGGAGGGCGAGCGCGGCCCGACCGTTGTGCGTCTGGAGACCTCGGGCGCCGCGGGCGAGATCGTGCCGCCTGCACGAACCCGCTGAACTGAGCCCGGCCTGATCGATCAAGCGGTGCCGGGCGGACGCCGCACGGTGACGGTTCCGGATTCGAGGTCGACGTGTGTGCGCGGGGGCGCGCCGTCGTTCTCGTCGTCACGCAACATCAATGAGGAGCGGCGCTGCTCCTGCTGATGGCGGTGCGTGCCGTGGAAGAAGGCGTCCAGTTCGCCGACGGCGGCCGTGGAGACCGGACGGCCCGCCTCGTCCCGCCTCCACGGCAGGTGGAACCTGCGGTGCGCCCACAGGCCGACGCGGTCGAGGACGGCAAAGACGACCAGCGCGATCACGAGCCCGGGGATCGTGACGAACGCGATGACTGCCACAGTCTTTCCAACGGGCCCCGCTCATCAGCGGTTCCGCGTGGCGGCCTCGTTCTTGGCGGCACGAGGCGACGCCTTTCTTGCGCCCGCTTCCACCCCGGTGGTCACCGACGTAGTGGTGGGACGCGGCACTGGGCTTGCCGGCCGTGCCGGAGGAGTGCCTCCAACGGTCGAGCCCGGGGATTCGGTGTGATCATGGCGGGAAAAATGCGCGACCGATAATCGCCAATTCCGCATGAGATCGAAGTTCTAGAGGCGGGCGCTTGTCCGCCGGCCGGTTTCCTGGACGGTGGGTGATGGCCCTGCCGCCTTCGGGAGCATAACCGCCAAAGGCGTCAGACCCTGCGCATTGCTAGGCATGCGCAGCAAACACAAACAAAAAGAAGGACACGTACGTGAACTATAGGAGAAAAGTTCGGTTCACGTCGCCGGAGTGGCTCTTTCGCCATCTCGGCGGCTTCTACAGATGGGTGGTCCGTCACCCGCGGCGTGCCGCGCGGTGGCTCGCGGGGCACCCACAGCGCGCCAAGGTATGGCTCGTCACGACCGTGGTCGGTTCGCTCTGGCTGGTCGCGGCCTCGGCATCGCATGTCGGAGGGGCGATCTTCCAGCGCACGACGACGGCGGTCATGCAGCCGCTGACGGTAGATCACCAGGTGGCGGCCCTCCAGGCGACCACCATCACCTACCTGTTCGGCGCCCCGCTCTATGTGGCGCTGCTCATGGCGGCGCGTCGGCGGCTGCAGGAGAACCGTCTCCTCGACGCCGTGCCGCACACCGGAAGGCGCGATCGGATCCTCGCCGGTCTCTCGCGCGCGGCCCAGAGGTTCTCCCCGGCGCACAGGCTCCTCTCTCGTCTTGTCGAGAAGGAGCGGAAGCACCGGTGGGTACTGACGGTCCTGCCTTTCCTGATCAGTTTCGTCAGCGCCAATCTCCTGGCGCAGTTCTACGTGACGAGGCTGCCGTTCTCGGCCGGCAACGCGATCACGACCCTCGGCCCGATCGCCATGGCCATGGCGATCGCGTGGAGGGACGACAGGAAGGGACTTCCGCTGCTTCTGCCGCTGATGTCGGCGGTCGGGGCGGCCCTGATGATCCCCTGGGGACAGCGCATCGACGGTGTCGGCGTACTGGCCGCCCTGTGCGGCGCGGTGTCCTCCGCCGTCATGGTGTCGGGGGGAAAGGCGATGGCCCATGCGGGGATCCTGCTCAAGGGAACGGGTCTGTCCATGGTGGCCGGCCTGCTCCTCGGAGCACCCTCCCTGCTTCTGGTCCACTGGACCGGGGAGGTCGTCATCCGCGGAGCCGTCGCAGGTCTCCTCGGAGTCGCCGGAAGCGCCCTCTACTGGCTCGCACAGGCGCCGCTCCACCTCCCGAAGAGGCTGGCCGGTGCACTGTCGGCCAACGGGCCGGCGCTGACCAGCGTGGTGGGGCTCGTCGTCCTCGGCCAGGGCGTCGGCCTGATCTGCATGGTCGGGATCGCCACGATCCTGATCGCCTCGCTGCTCAACGCCGCGCTGACCGGCTCAGAGGACGAGAAAGCGGCGGAGGTCGCAAAGTACAACTACTAGGCTCCCGCCGGGACGCCGAGTGCGAAGGGAGTGCCGATGGTGCTTCCGAGCGCGGGGCGGACATTCTCCGGCGTGGGCAGAACCGACTTCTGGCAGGCGTGATGCCGAGCTAGGAGGTGAACTGGCGCGCTTGTATTTGGGTGCGCTCATATGATGCGGCCCCGAGGAATACCTCGGGGCTGCGTTCTCGTGTCGGGGCGCAAGCACAACGGACCTGAGGTCGGTGCGTGATCGTGCGACGGTGTGCCGGGCAGAGGTCGCGGGTGACCGAGCGACCGAATTGCGGGGCATATCCTGCGGCGTTGCCCGCGAGATGGCCGCAGGTGTTTCGGGGCCGTGTCAAAGATCAACAGGTTCGGTTCCGAACCGGTGGAAGCCCGGATGGCCGCGGGCGACGAACTCACCTAGCCTGCTGAAGCAGAGGGCAAAACGGTCGTCGAATCTTCGGTGAGCGGTGCGATCCCGCCTGCGGCGGGGCGGGCAGCCAGAGGGTCGCCCCCATCGAAGAGGAGGAGTCGGCCATGCCCTTCGAGGGGAACCAGAGAAGCGACCGTATTCGGTTGCGATCTCCGTGGGCTCTTGGAGCCTTGGTTTCACTGACGCGGTCGGTCTATGAGATCGTCCGCGACTGGCACCGCTGATAAGCGGTCCGTGGGCCCCATCAATGTGGTGGGGCCCTCGCCATGCCCGCGCCTCGCGGGGAGTTCGGAGGCTCGACGGCGCGATCAGGTCTGGGTGGCAGGCAAGACGAGGGCCGTCCGGCCGGGGTGGGACGTGGCCGGCCGGACGGCGGGGGGAAGCGGGTCAGGCCTAAGTCGTCAGGCCCAGTCGACCAGGTCGACGGTGTCGTTGTCGGACGGCGGCTCCTCCAGGGGCTGCCCGGGGTACAGCGGACGGTCCTCGTCCTTGTCCGCGTCGATCAGTACGGCCAGGCTGTGGGTGTTGTTGACCCAGGAGGAGACGTTGTCGGCGGCGGTGCGGTCGCCCATGGGCAGGGCGTTGAGGTCGACCTTGTAGCCGGCGCCGATGCCGTAGGCCGGTCCCTGCCGGTTGTAGTGCTGGTAGAGGCAGAGGGTGGCCGGGGGACAGCCCTCACCGTCGTCGAGTTGGACGACGCCGGGCGGCAGGTCCGCCAGGGCCGGCCGGGTCGTGACGGTGGCGGCCTGGGCGGCGGTCGAGGCCGCGAAGCCGGTCACGATGGCCTTATGTGGTCAGATTGCTACCGACTGTGAGTGTGGCTCGGTCAGGTGCCGCACAGGGCATCTGGGAGAGCGGCCTTCATGGCTTCGTCCAGAGCGGGCCCGCCGCCCGGGTTCAGGTTGACCATGACGGTGGCCTGCCGGCCGTGCGTGGTGGCGCCTGTGCGGACGCTGAAGCCGAGCATGTCGCCATCGTGGCTCCAGAAGCCGTCCTTGCAGGTGGACGAGTTTTTGACGGGGATCCACTCCAGTCCCAGGCCGTACTCGGAGCCCGAGGTGCGGCCCGTGGGGCGGGTGGTCAGCATCTCCCGCAGTTGTGCCGGCTTCAGCAGGCGTCCGCGGAGGACGGCCGCCATGAAGCGGTTGAGGTCCGAGGCGCTGGAGATCATGCCGCCTCCGGCTCCGGCGACGGTCGGGTTGAGGCGGGTGATGTCCACCAGGTCGGACTGCGGTCGGACGTAGCCGCGGGGATGCGGGCCGGGGATGCCGGGGGCGTCCGTCGGGACGAAGGTGTCGTGCAGTCCGAGGGGACGGATCACGCGCCGGCGGATCTCCTCGCCGTAGGGGTGCCCCGTCGCGCTCTCGATGATCATCCCGGCCAGGAGGTAGTTGGTGTTGGAGTAGCCCCAGCCCTTGCCGGGTTCGAATTCCCGCTGGTGCGGCAGGGCGATGTCCACCAGTTCGCGGGCCTCCCAGTGCCGGAGCGGGTCCTTGAGCACCTCCAGCGGTGACATGTAGTCCAGGACGTCCGGCAGCCCGCTGGTGTGCTGGAGCAGCTGGCGGACGGTGATCTGCCGCCCGTCGTTGTCCGCGCCGCGCACCACGCCGGGCAGGTACCGCTCCACGGGAGCGTCGAGTTCGACGCGGCCTTCGCCGACGAGCTGGAGGACGACGGTGGCGACGAACGGCTTCGTCAGGCTGCCGATCCGGAAGCGGCTTCGGGGGTTGACCGGCGTGTTCGTCCGGATGTCGGCGACTCCGCTGGTGGCCGTCAGACGGCCGTGCCGGTCGTGGACTTGCGCGAGCGCCCCCGGAGCGCCGTCCGGACCGCTCAGGCTCTCCACCACCTGTCGCAGGTTCGTGGGGCGGGGCGTGGCCGCGTTCGCCGGGGAGGCCGAGGCCCCGACAGCCAGGGCCAGGACGACGGCCGCAGCGCCGCGGGGGATCAGGCTTCTTGTGATCATGCATCGGGACGATAAGGAGCGGCGCTTCGGGCGCACATCCAGCGTGTGAGCCATCCGTGCCCTCACCCGTATTGGGGAGCGAGGAGTGGGTTGTCGTGGGCTGGGACGGTTCCTACGGTTGAGGCATGGACGAACGGGGTGTGCGGGGGCCGGGGGCGGTCGAGGCTGTCCGGTGGTGGGGGCGGATGGCCCGGAGCCCGCTCGACACCTACGGGGCCCTCGCCCGACGCTACGGGGACGCCGTGCGGGTGCCGTTCGGGCGGAATCGGGCGTTCTTCCTGTTGTCGCGCCCCGAGCATGCGGAGCGGATCCTCGTCGCCAACCAGGACAACTACGTGAAGGCGTTCACGTACCGGCCGCTCCGGGCCGTCCTCGGGGACGGGCTCCTGACCAGTGAAGGCGGGACGTGGCGGCGGCATCGGCGGGTGGTGCAGCCGGTGTTCGCGCAGCGGCATGTCGTCGGGTTCGCGTCGCAGATGGTCGACACGGCCGCTCAAGCCGTCGGACGGTGGCCCGACGGGGTCGCGCTGGACGCGGCGGGGGAACTGCGGCGGCTCACGCTGGGCATCGTGGGACGGGCGCTGTTCGGCAGCGAGCTCGAAGGGGAAGCCGAGAAGACCGGGCGGGCGCTCGAGGCCCTCCAAAGGGCTGCGGTAGCCGGGACCTTCCTGCCCGGGGTGACCGCGAAGCGGGGTGTGTATCAGCGGGTGCCGGGGCTCGGGGGTGCTCTGGAGCACCTCGACGGCATGGTCCAGCGGGTCGTGAAGGGCTCGTCCGGTGGCGAACTGTTGAATCTCCTGAAGGAGAGCGGTCAGTTCAGCGACGCGGAGCTGCGCGACGAGGTTCTGACCCTGCTGCTGGCAGGGCACGAGACCACTGCGGCTTCGCTCGCCTGGACGTTCATGCTCCTGTCGAAGTACCCGGCGGCCAGAGACCGCCTGGAGGACGAGGTGGACGAGGTTCTCGGCGGAAGGGAGCCGAAGGCCGAGGACGTCGACCGGCTGCCGTGGACGAGGGCGGTCCTGTCGGAGGCGATGCGGCTCTACCCGCCCGCCTGGACCATCGAGCGCGACGCGCTGGAAGACGACGAGGTCGCCGGAGTGCGGGTGCCGGCCGGTTCGACGATCGCCGTGCCGCCGTATCTGATCCATCGGAACGCCGAGGTCTGGCCCAATCCGGAGGGTTTCCAGCCGGAGCGGTTCATGGGGGAGCAGAAGCATCCCCGGTACGCGTACCTGCCGTTCGGCGGCGGGCGCCGCATCTGCGTGGGCGCCGGTTTCGCGATGCTGGAGGCGACGCTGGTGCTCGCCACCATCGCCCGGACGCACCGGCTCGACCTGGTGCCGGGCGTGGCCGTGCCCGTCCGGGCGGAGATCACGTTCCGTCCTGCCGGGGCCCTTCCGATGCGGGTCATGCGGAGGTAGGTCGCTCAGGCGGGCCGGATGTTGTGGTTGCGGTGGAAGACGTTCTGCGGGTCGTAGGCGCGCTTGACCTCGCGCAGCCGCCGGAAGTTCTCCGGGGTGTAGGCGGCGGCCGTTCTGGAAATGTCGTGCAGGAAGTTCAGGAACGAGCCGCCGGTCGCGAAGGCGGCGAGCGGAGCGGCGTCGGCAGCGGAGCCGTCGATGGTGAGGGAGAACGGGACGTCCCGGTGCCCGACCGGGCCGGCGTCCGGGGCGGGACGCGCCATGGCGCCGCCCCAGTGCCGCACCTCGATCCCGGACGCGTCACTGTGGGCGATCGCAGAGATGAGGGCGTCGGGCAGACCGGCGTACAGATGGAAGTGGAGAGGCGCAGTACCGCCCAGCGACTCGGTCTTGGCGTAGGGCATCGTCCTGAAGTCGTCGTGCAGTGGCGGACCCGCGGCCTTGAGTAGTGAGCGCAACGCGCGCGCGCCGTCTGCGGCGGTTCCCGCGTAGACGGCGCGGACGGCGACGACCCGGCCGTAGTCCGCGTGGTTCGTCAGCGCGACCGAGACGGTGAGCGCGTCGGGGCGCGTGGGCGCCTCGTCCCGGAAGCGCGTGAGCACGTCGGCGGCCCGTTCGCCGGGGAACAGCGCGACTCCCGCGTAGACCGTCGAGACGGGGTGGAGCCGGAACTCCAGGGACGTGACGACGCCGAAGTTGCCGCTGCCACCGCGCAGTGCCCAGAAGAGGTCGGGGTGGTGGCCGGCGTCGGCGGTGAGGTGCCGGCCGTCGGCGGTGACGAGCTCGGCGCGCAGCAGGTGGTCGGCGGCGAAGCCGAACCGGCGGGACAGCCAGCCGACGCCGCCGCCGAGGGTGTAGCCGGTGACGCCGACGGAGGCGTGCGAGCCCGACAGCGGCGACAGGCCGAGCGGCGCGGCGGCGGCGATCACGTCGCTCCAGCGGGCGCCGGCCTCGGCGCGGGCGATGCGGCGGGACGGGTCGACGAGCACGCGGGACATCCGGGACGTCCTCAGCAGCAGCCCCTCGTCCGGTGGGACGACGGTGCCGTGCCCGGTGGCCTGGACGGTCAGGGGCAGGCCGCGCTCGCGGGACGCGAGGATCGCGGCGCGTACGTCCGCGGGACCGGTGGCGTCGACGGTCGGCGGCTCGGCGGTGCGGGTGCGGGGCTGGACGGCGGTGTTCATGATCTCTGCCTTCCGGAGGAATTTTCTCCACTTAGCTTCACCGTAACACTAGCTGGAGGTTCTGTCTCCACTTGGCGGCCGACTTCTCTGATGACCTCGCCCGTCGGCGCTATAGTCAGGGTCTTTGATAGTCAATATTCGTGACTAAATAGAATCGGAGGACGGGCCTCCACTACGCTGGGGCACATGGGTACGAAGCAGCGGCCGCTGCGGGCCGACGCGCGGGACAACCGCGACCGGATCCTCGCCGCCGCCCGTGAGGTGTTCGTCGAGCAGGGGCCGGGCGCGCCGCTGGAGGAGATCTCGCGGCGCGCGGGCACCGGCATCGCCACGCTCTACCGGCGCTTTCCGGACCGGCAGACGCTGACGAGGGCCGTCGCCCTGGACGCCCTGGAGCGCACCCGGGACGAGGTCAAGCGCGCACGGGACGAGGAGCAGACGGCCTTCGCCGCCCTAGTCCGCTACATGCACCGCGTGCTGGACATCCGCATCGGCGCCGTCTTCCCCGTCCTGCTGGATCAGATCCCGTTCGACGACCAGGAGATCGCCGCCACCCGGGACGAGGGCGTCGCCGTCATGAAGGGGCTCGTCGCCGCCGCCCAGAAGGACGGCGACCTGCGTCCGGACGTCACGCACGGCGATGTCGGGATGATGCTCGTGCGGCTGTCGCGCCCGATGCCCGGCCCGCTGCCGCGGGAGACGGGCGAGGAGCTGGCGCACCGGCATCTCGACCTGCTCATCGACGGCCTGCGCGCCGAGGGTCCCGCCGGACGTCCCCAGGAGCTCGGCGGCCCGGCGCTGACCTTCGACGACCTGCGGTCCATGGGCGGCGACCCGGAAAGGTGACGTCCGGGCCGTAATGGGCACAGGCCAGGACATGAACATCACAGGCATCATCACCGCGATCGTCATCGGTGGGGTCATCGGGGCGCTCGGCCGGCTGCTGCTGCCCGGCCGCCAGCCGATCGGCGTCATCATGACCGTGATCGTCGGTATCGTCGCCGCGCTCATCGGGACGGCCGTCGCGCAGAAGGTCGGGGTGTCCACGACGAGAGGGATCGACTGGATCGAACTGGTCTTCCAGATCGGCCTGGCGATGTTGGGGGTCGCGATCGTCGCCGCTCTCCGGGCCAGGCGCGGCCATCGCCGCTACGAACGCTGACCGCCGTCCCCGTAAGGGCCCAAGCGCCATCGTCCCCGCCTGACCTGGGCGGTCGCGGCCACCGCTCCACTGCGGCGGCCGTTTGGCCGTCTCCGGCCGCCGCCATGCGGATCTCGTCAAACGGTGCTTGCGGTCCGCGAATCTTTGCTCTCATAGGGCGACCGAAAGGACGCGGAGAGTAACGAAGGGCAGGGGGACCGAATGGCGGGGGGACTTGCGCCCGTTGCGGGACATGAGAGGTTCCTGCTGTTGCGGAGGCGGTTCCGGCGGGCGGCGGTCGTGGTCACGGCCGGGTTCCTCGGGTGGTATCTCGTGTTCGTCGGGCTGGCCGCGTTCGCTCGCGGGTTCATGGCGCGGACGGTCGCCGGGCACGTCAACGTCGCGCTGCTGCTCGGGCTGCTGCAGTTCGTCTCGACGTTCGCGCTGACCTGGGGATACCTGGCGTACGCGCGCCGGAGGCTGGACCCGCTGGCCGGGGAGCTGCGGTGACGGGGCGCGCGCTGACGTTCGGGCTGTTCCTGGCGTTCATCCTGATCACGCTGGCCATCACGGTGCGGGCGCGGGCGACCACGCGCGGCGCCGACGACTTCTACGCGGGCGGGCGGACGTTCACCGGCCCGCAGAACGGGATCGCGCTCGCCGGCGACTACATGTCGGCGGCCTCGTTCCTCGGCATCGCCGGGATCATCGCGCTGAACGGGTACGACGGGTTCCTGTACTCGATCGGGTTCCTGGTGGCGTGGCTGCTCGCGCTGCTGCTGGTCGAGATGGTCCGCAACGCGGGCCGGTTCACGATGGGGGACGTGCTGGTGCGCCGGGTGCGGCGGCAGGCGCCGGTGCGGCGGGCCGCGGCGGTGTCCACCGTGACCGTGTCGGTGTTCTACCTGCTCGCCCAGATGGTCGGGGCCGGGGCGCTGGTGTCGCTGCTGCTCGGCATCCACCGCGGCGAGCGTTTCCTCGGGATGGGCGCGGGCACCGCGAAGACCGTCACGATCGTGGCGGTGGGCGCGCTGATGATCCTCTACGTGGCGTTCGGCGGGATGAAGGCCACGACCTGGGTGCAGATCATCAAGACCGGGCTGCTGATGGCCGGGGCGGTGGTGCTGACGGCGCTGGTGCTCGGCAGGTTCGGGTTCGACGCCGGCGCGATGCTCGGGTCGGCCGCCGACGCGAGCGGGAAGGGCGGGGCGTTCCTGCGCCCCGGGCTCCAGTACGGGCAGGACGTCCCGGGCGACGCCTACCGGACCGTGGTCAACAAGCTCGACTTCATCAGCCTCGCGCTCGCCCTCGTGCTCGGCACGGTGGGCCTGCCGCATGTCGTCGCGCGGTTCTTCGCCGTCCCCGACGGGCGCGCCGCGCGCACGTCGGTGTCGTGGGCGATCGGCCTCGTCGGCGTCTTCTACCTGATGACGCTCGCGCTCGGCTTCGGCGCGGCGGCCCTGGTGGGGCGGTCCGCGATCGTCGCCCAGGACCCGTCGGGCAACACCGCGGTGCCGCAGCTCGCGCAGGCCGTCGGGCAGCACGTCGGCGGACGGGCCGGCGGGGACGTCATGCTGGCGTTCATCGGGGCGGTGGCGTTCGCGACGATCCTCGCGGTGGTGTCCGGGCTGGTGCTGGCGTCGTCGACGTCGCTGGCGCACGACTACTTCGGCCAGGTGCTGATGCTCGGCCGCCCGCGCGAGTCGCAGGAGGTCGCGGTCGCGCGGTTCGCCTCGTTCCTCGTCGGCTCGCTGGCGATCGTCCTGGCGGTGGTCGCCCGCGACCTGAACGTGGCGTTCCTGGTGGCGCTGGCCTTCGCGATGGCCGCCTCGGCGAACGTCCCGGCGATCGTGCTGTCGCTGTTCTGGCGCCGGTTCAACTCCGCCGGGGTCGTCGCGGGCATCTACGGCGGCCTGGTCGCGTCGCTGGTGCTGGTCGTCTTCTCGCCCGTCGTGTCCGGCAAGGTCGATCCGGTGACGGGGGAGAGCCTGTCGCTGTTCCCCTCGGGCGTCGACTTCCACCTGTTCCCGCTGGAGAACCCGGGCCTCGTGTCGATCCCGATCGGGTTCGCGTGCGCGGTCGCCGGGACCTTCGCCGGACGGGAGAAGGCCGACCGGGACCGCTACGACGACCTGTCGGTCCGGGCGCTGACGGGTGCAGGATCACAGTGACCCGGACGGCGCCCACGGGTTAGCATGCCGTGCCCGGTTTGATTACCCGTGAGTACGGAAGGCTGAGCCGGGAAGATCCGCGCTGTCCGAGACCGTGCCCTAATGTGCCGAGTGCCCGGGCCAGGGGCGGTTCGCGTGGCAGAATGTCACCCGCCGTGGAGCACGGCGGTCAGCCAGAGGGAGGGGCGGCGTGTCCGAAGCCGGTCGGCGCCGTCCTGCGCAAGCCCGACCGGCCGTGCCGTTGCTCCGGTTCGGCGCCCGGACGACCGCGGCCCTCACCGCCCTCACGCTCGGCGCCGCCGTGGCGGTGCCCGCGGCGATCGTCTCCGACACCCCGGCGAAGGGCCGGACGGTTCGCGGGGCGTCGGCCGGCGCCGTGGCCGGGCCGCTGCTGAACGCCCCGACCGACCAGATCCGCTCCCGCGAGTGGCACCTCGACGTCCTGCGCGCCCAGAAGGCGTGGCGGTACTCCAGGGGACGCGGCGTCACGGTCGCCGTCCTCGACACCGGCGTCGACCGACGGCACCCCGACCTCACCGGGCGGGTCGTCACCGGCCCCGACCTGACCGGCGGCGTCCGCCGTCCGGGCAGCCGCTACTGGGGCCTGCACGGGACGTCCATGGCCAGCATCATCGCAGGCCACGGCCACGGCCCCGAGCTGTCGCAGGGCATGATGGGCGTCGCGCCGCTGAGCAACGTCCTGTCCATCCGCGTCACGCTGGAGAACGACGACCCGCTGCGCCGCGACAACGGGCAGCAGTCCGGCGCCGGCGGCGACCGCGACGCGGTGGCCCAGGGCATCCGGTACGCCGTCGACCACGGCGCCGGGATCATCAACATGTCGCTCGGCGGCGGCCGCCAGTCCTACAACGGCACGCCCTCGCAGGAGAAGGCGATCCGGTACGCGCTCTCCAAGGGCGTCGTGCTCATCGCCTCCGCCGGCAACGACGGCTCGGGAGCGAACCGCAGGAACTTCCCCGCCGCCTACCCGGGCGTGATCGCCGTCGGCGCGCTCGACCGTCGCCTGCGCCTGTGGAAGGACAGCAACCGGCGCTCGGGCGCCGCCGTGTGCGCGCCCGGCGTCGAGATCGTCAGCGCGGACGCCAGCAACGGCTACGTCGTCGGGACGGGTACCAGCGCCTCTTCCGCGATGGTCGCCGGGGTCGCCGCGCTCGTCCGCTCCCGCTACCCGAGGCTGAGCCCCGAGGAGGTCAGGCGGGCGCTCGTCCAGGGCTCGCCGGCCCACGCCGCCCACCCCACCGGGTCGCCCGAATGCCACGGGGCGGTCGACGCGGTCCGCACCCTCGTCGCCGCCAACCAGATCAACAAGACCTCCAGCGGGCCGGTGGAGACGCCGCCCCCGGCCGCGACGCCCCAGCCGGCCGCTCAGTCGCCCGGCCGTGACTCCGGCGTGCTGTTCCCGCTCGTCCTCGGCGGCGGGGGGTTGCTGGTCGTGCTCGGGCTCGTGCTCGGGTGGCGGCAGCGGCGGCGCCCCGAGGAGGACGCCGGGGACACCGACGCCGTCGCCGACTACGGCCTGCCGTCCGCTCCGGCCGCGCCGCGCGAACCCGCGGCCGCCGTGCCCGCGGCCCCCGCCGAGACGTACGCGGCGCCGGTGGTCGCGCCGGTCAACGCGCCGCTCTTCCAGAACAACGAGGTCTACCCGGGGCCCGCCGTCGTCGAGGAGCCTCCGCTGCCGGGCGCCCCGCCGCAGGCCGCCCCGCTCTGGGACGCCCCGCGGCCCGAGCCCGACCCCGCCGTGTTCACGCCGCCGGACCCCGGTTTCGCCGAGCCCGCGCCGTCGTCCGGCTGGGACGGGCGGCCGCCGCCCCCCATCGAGCCGAAGCAGCCCCCGATCATGCCGAGCGAGCTGCGCCCGTTCGTCCCCGGCGAGTTCCCCGCCGGCGGGCACGGGAAGCACAACGGGCATGACCCCCTCAACGGGAACGACCCCCTCAACGGGAACGGGCACAACGGCGCGGGCCTCAACGGGTCGGCGCGGGACGAGCCGTCCGTCCTCGACGACGACGAGTGGGACGCCTTCCGCCGCGGCGCCCTGGAAACACCGGACCTGCCCGACCCCGGAACGACGGCTCCGCTCGCCGGGGTACCCCCGGAACCGCCGGACGAGCCGCCGCTCCCGCCCGTACCCCACGCGGACGAGGGACCGGCCGGCGCGTTCTCCGACGTCCCGCCGCCCGGCCTGGGCGGCGTCGAACCGCCGGAAGGGCCCGTCCCGCCGCCGGACCCGGCCGACGGCGAGCCGCGCGGGCGCCACTCGCGGCGCCCGCGTCCCGGCGACGACGAGGAGTACCGGCCGCCCTGGTGGTGAGCGCGGTACTCCGGCGGGCGTAGCGCGAGTGCCTCCGGCCAGACGATGCGGCCCCCCGCAACTCTCACCGAGCATCGACTTATCCGAACACAGGAAGGTCGATGAACCATGTTGACGATGTTGGCGACGCAGGCGGCCGCGATGCACCCCGGCGGCTGGCACGACGGGGACGCACCCGCGTTCTGGCCGGTCTTCCCGATCACGTTCGGGCTGTTCTGGCTGGCCGTGCTCGGCACCGCGTTCTACCTCATCCGCCGCCGCATGCACGACGGCGCCGCGGCGGCCGGGGCGGCGGCCGACCCGATGACCAAGGCGCGCTCGGTGCTCGCCGAGCGGTTCGCCCGGGGCGAGATCGACGAGGACGAGTACCACGTCCGCATGTCCGCCCTCCGCAACGGCGATTAGTCCGCGGCGGCCTCCTCGAAGATGCGGTCGATGCCGTCCGGGTACATCGGTACCCGGACGGCGGCGTCGGCGAAGCGGCTGAGCAGCCGCGCGAACTCGGTGCGCTCCCGCTCCGACCAGTCGGTCATCAGGTCGTCGAGGTAGGCGCGGCGGAACCGGTCGGCGACCTGCTTGACGCGCCGCCCGGACTCGGTCAGGCCGAGGTTGGCGCGGCGTGCGTCGACGGGGGAGGGACGCCGGGACACCAGGCCGGCGTCGATGGCGTGCCCGACGAGACGGCTCGCCGTGGACGGGTCGACCTCCAGCCGTTCCGCGACGGCGCCGACCGTGACCTCGCAGGACGGTTCGTCCGGGTGCTCGCGGGCGGTGAGGGCGGCGACGGCGTTCACCACCATCAGGTTCGACAGCTGCAGCGGGCGCCCGTCCGTGGCGGTCGCCGTCTGGGCGCGGACGCGCTTGACGAGGTCGGGCTTGGCCCAGACGCGGCGCAGATGGAACAGCGCGGTCGCGATCTCGGTGAGGGCGCGCTCGGCGGGGGGTTCGGGAGGGCTCCCGTCCCGGGGCGCGTCCCGCTCGGCGGTCCGTCCCGTGGCGGAGGTCTCCGTCGCCATGCAAGGTCTCCGTTCCGGACGCCGGACGCTGCGGATCACCCACTCTAACGTATGCACAGTACATATGTTGCGGCGTGCCGTGAACGCCGTTGCCCGTGAGACACATGAAGCGAAAGAGCCCCAGGTGAACGGGGATGTGATGCACTGAACCACCGGCATCCGTTCACCGGGATCCGCCGGAACTTGTCGGCCCGGACGCGTAGCATGGCTCCCGCCCGAACCCGGACGACCCGGGATCAGTAACCACAGAGGGGACCTGATGCGAGCGGCGAACGCCCCCGGTGACCCCCGCGGTGACGTCCCCCCGCAGGACCGGACCATGGACGACGGCCAACCCCCGCCACCCCCGACCGAGCCCACCGCCGCCGACGCGGAGGGCGGGGCGGACGACGCCGCGTTCAGCGCGGGCGGGCTCTCCGAGCGCGACCGCCGGATCCTCGCCTTCGAGCGGCAGTGGTGGAAGTACGCCGGCGCCAAGGAGCAGGCCATCCGCGAGACGTTCGACATGTCGGCCACGCGGTACTACCAGCTCCTGAACATCCTGATCGACCGGCCCGAGGCGCTGGAGTGCGACCCGATGCTCGTCAAGCGCCTGCGCCGGATGCGGACACAACGGCAACGCAGCCGTGCCGCGCGGCGGCTCGGCATCCGGCCCTGACCTGGCCACCATTGGTCATGTGAACTCTCCCCGCTCTTTGACGGCCGCAGGCGCCGAAGGCCTTGACGCCATCCACGAGAACCCGGCCGGGGCCGTGCTCGGCTTCGACTTCGACGGCACCCTGGCGCCGATCGTCGCCGACCCTGCCTCGGCGAGGGCCCATCCGGACGCCGCGCCGGCCCTGGCCCGGCTGGCCCCGCTGGTCGGCTCGCTGCTGATCGTGACCGGACGTCCCGCCGCCGTGGCGGTCGAGTACGGCGGATTCGAGGGCGTCGACGGGCTCGTCGTCCTCGGGCAGTACGGGCTCGAACGCTGGGAGTCCGGCACGCTGACCGTGCCGGAGCCGCCGCCGGGCGTCGCCGAGGCCCGCGCGAAGCTGCCAGGCGTCCTCGCCGCCGCGGGCGCACCGCCCGAGACGTTCGTCGAGGACAAGGGGCAGGCGCTCGCCGTCCACACCCGGCGGTGCGCCGAACCGCAGGTCGCGCTGGACCGGCTGCGCGGCATCCTCGCCGCGCTCGCCGAGCGGACCGGGCTGTCGGTGGAGCCCGGACGGTTCGTCCTCGAACTGCGCCCGCCCGGCATGGACAAGGGCAGGTCGCTGCGCTCGTTCATCGACGACCGCGGGACCCGTCCCTCCGCCGTGCTGTTCGCCGGAGACGACCTCGGCGACCTGGCCGCGTTCGACGCCGTCGACGCGCTGCGCGCCGAGGGCGTGCCCGGAGTGCTGGTGTGCAGCGGCTCGACCGAGGTCACCGCGCTCGCCGGACGGGCGGACCTGGTGGTCGACGGGCCCGCCGGCGTCGTCGACCTCCTCGGCTCGCTCGCGGACTCCCTCTCCTGACTCCGCCCGCGGACCCGGCGCCACCCCGGGGGCGCCGGAGCACGGCAAGAGTTGTTCGCCAGGTGATAAGAGTCACGGCTCGACTTGTCGTATCTCGCGAGACTCCGGGGGCGGGTGTGGAACGGGGGGTTAATTAGGCCAAAATGTGGTGAATTGCGGTGAGTGCGGGTTCACGGGGGAGTCGCACGAGGGACATCGGGAGGCTAGACGGTGGACACGGAGCCGGGACTTCCGCGCCGTCCAGGCGAGATCAGGCACACGCCCTCCCAGGGCATCCCGAGGGCCACGCCCAGGGACGGGACGCCGGTCCGGCCACCGGGCGCCCCGGTTCCGCCCGGCGCTCCGGTTCCGCCGGGCCCTCCCATCCCGCCGGACGCCCCGACGCGTCCGATCGTCCACACCGTGTCGGCCGTGCAGGCCGCACAGGCGCCGCCGGCCGTACCGGTCGTGCCGGCGCCGCCGCGCGTCTGGGGGACGCCGCCGCGGGCGCACCCCGAGCCGCCGCTCGGCGGGTCCGAGTGGGCCGCCGTGCCCGAGGCGCAGGACGCCTACTCCGAGTCCGAGGACTGGTCGTCGACGACGGGGCCGATGGGCGTCCGCGAGACCAGCGGCGTCCAGGTGCGGCTCGGGTCGTGGGAGCGCGAGCGCGAGCGCCGGGAGCGGCGGCGCAGGGGACGTCGCAGCGGTCTGGTCGCGGCGGGCGTGCTCGTCCTGGCCGGGCTGGTCACGGTCGGGCTCGTGCTGACGCCCGGCTCCGGCGACAAGGGCGGGACGGAGGCGGCCCCCGCCGCGGGCGAGCAGGCGCCGGGCGGCGGCGCCAAGCCACCGCCCGCGGGCTCGCCCATCACGGTCGGCACCGCCGACGGCTCCAGGTACAGGATCGCCGCGGTGACGTCCGGGATCAGCGACGGCGTGGTGACGACGTTCCAGTCCACGCCGCCGTCCGGGACGGCGTTCCCCTACATCGAGTACATCCTCGGCAACCCGAGCGGCGGGAAGGTCCTGCTCGACTTCCCCGGCGACGTGTTCGTCAGGCGCGACCTGGTGACGCCGGAGGCGCGGGGACGCTGCATGCCGCAGGCCGGCGTCCCCGAGGCCCTGTGCACGCCGCCGACCGACAGCCAGGTCGTGCGGCGGCTCGCGGGCGGCGCGCTCGTCGCGGGGGAGGGCGGCGACAAGTACCTGCCGCCGGGGGCGTCATACCTGGTCCGCGCGACGGTGGACGTCCCGGTCGACCGCGGCGTCAGGCGCTCGGACATGGCCCTGTACGTGTGGAAGCAGCTCTACGTGGCCGACCAGCTCGCCAAGCAGGCGCCCTTTCCGAAGGGACGATGAAACCGCCGTGGCCTGGGCGGCCACGGCGGTTCTGATCGGTGCTCTCTGAGGTTCACTCGGCTTCGGGGTCATCGGCGAGGATCCCGTAGAGGCGGCGGCGGGCGTCGTTGACCACGTCCAGCGCGCGCGCCTTCTGCGCCTCGCTGCCCACGGCCATCACCTGGTGCAGGGCCCCCATCAGCTGGCCGACCGCCTCGCGTCCGCGCAGGACGTTCTCGCCGGCGGCCTCGGTGACCTCGTCCCAGGGGGCGGCGGTCTGCGCCGACGCCTCCTCTCGGCCGGTGTCGGTGAGGGAGAACAGCCGCTTGCCGCCCTGTTCCTCGCTGCTGACCAGGCCCTCGTCCTCCAGCATCTGGAGCGTCGGGTAGACCGAGCCGGGGCTCGGCCGCCAGACGCCGCCGGTGCGGCCGTCCAGCTCCTGGATCATCTCGTAGCCGTGCATCGCCCGCTCGGCCAGCAGGGCGAGCAGCGCCGCCCGGACGTTGCCGCGCCGGGTGCGCCGGCCGCGTCCACCGCGTCCGCGATGGCCGGGACCGAAACCCGGGCCGAAGCCGGGACCGCCGGGTCCGCCGGGTCCCCACGGGCCGAACGGGTCGCCGCGGCGCCCCCGCTCCTCGGATCCCCTGAAGCCCCCGCGCCTTCTCATCGTGTGCTCGTGCATCGCAGTCTCCTTCTGTCGTTGATCGGTTGCGATGCTTCGACGATATATCGCTAACATGTCGCGATGCAACAGTTGTGATGCACTTCACTCCGGAGTGTGCCCGCGTCGAACAGATCGAGGCGCGGAGCGGTGAACGCTCCGCGCCTCGACAGGCGGGTCTCGGTGCTACCGGTCAGGGCCCCGGGTCAGGGGCCGGTGACCTTCAGGTTGTCCAGGATGTCCTTGGTGGCGTCGCGGCCGTCGGTCTCCTTGACCCGGATCCACAGGCCGAACTTGCCGGACTTGTCCTTGAGACCGACCTCGGTGACCGACGGCGTGCCGGTCTTGCAGGCGGTGAAGCGGGTGATCGTCCCGGTGAGGGCGCCGTCCGGCGTGGTGTAGTTCTCCGGCGCGGCCTTCGTGCACTGCGAGTGGACGGCGGCGCTCGGCGGCGGGAGCTGCCCGGCGCGCAGGTCGGTGGTCACGCCGACGAACACGCCGGGGCCCTTGCCGTTGCCGAGGAACGCGGCCTTGTCCGGCGTCGCGCGCAGCACCGGCCGCGGCTGCCCGTCGGTGAGGCCGACGGTGGACGGCGTCCACGTCTGCGCCTGCTCCTGCTTCGGCCACGCCTTCGGGACCGCGGTCTTGATCTTGCCCGAGCCGTCGGCGACCGCGACGAAGTCCTTCGGGACCGCCGGCCTCTTGTCCTTGCCGTCCTTGCCGTCCTTGTCGTCGCCGGAGAACATCATGCCGAGCGCCAGCCCGCCGATCACCGCGACCACCAGCACGACCGCCGTGATGATCAGCGGCGTGACGAACTTCTTCGGCGCGCCGCCGCCCCGCGGCCCGCCCTGCCCGCCACCCTGGACCGGCCCCGGGGGAGGAGGCTGGAAACCGGTGGGCGGGGGCCCGTACGACTGCTGGCCGCCGGGGCCCATCTGCTGCATCGGGGCGCCCTGCGGAGCGCCGGTCTGCGGCTGCTGGCTCGGGAACACGGTCGTCTTGTCGTCCAGCCCCTGCGGCGGCGCCTGAGGTTGGCCCTGAGGTTGGCCCTGAGGTCGGGCCTGCGGCGGGGGCTGGTAGGCGATCGTCCGGTCGTTGTCGTTGTCCGGGGCTGTGGGCCCCTCCGCCTGCGCGAACGGGGTGGAGCGCCCGCCGGGCCGGTCCACCACCGTCACCTCCTCGGACGAAGGAGCGGGCGGGACGCGCATCTCGGACGTGTGGAGGTCGTCCTCGCCGGGTCGGTCGAACCGCGTCTGCATGTCGGGCGGGGCGCCCTGGCCCGCCGGCGCGGCGGCCTGAGCAGGTCCGGGCTGCACGGGAGGGGGCTGCTGCTGGGCCTGGACGCCCTCGCGGTAGAAGTCCTGGACGGTCGCGTCCGAGTCGATCCGCGGCTCGGGCGGCGCGGGCGCGCCCTGGACGGGCGCCGCCTGGACGGGCGCCGCCTGGACGGGCGCCGGCGCGGCCTGAGCCGGCGCGGGCGCGTTCTGGGCTGACGTCGGCCGCAGCGTGGACAGCGCCTCCGCGAACGCCTCGGCGGTCGGCCACCGCTTCTCCCGCTCGACCTCCAGCGCCCGCAGGACCACCTGGTCGAACGCGGGGGGCAGCCCCTCGCGCAGCTCGCTCGGCGCCTTCTTGACCGGCGCCGGGCCCGGGGCCCGTCCGGCGAGCATGTGGTAGGTCAGCGCACCGAGCCCGTACACGTCCGCGCGGATGTCCAGCCCGCCGCCGAACCGCGCCTGCTCGGGCGACATGTACCCGGGCGTACCGACCGGGAGGGTGAACGCGCCGGACGCGTGCGCGAGCGCCTTGGCGAGGCCGAGGTCGGCGATGAGCAGTTTCTCGCCGCCGTCCGGCGTCGACTGGAAGAGCACGTTGGACGGCTTGAGGTCGCGGTGGATGACGCCCAGCGTGTTGATCACCTCGACGCCGTAGGCGATCTGCTCGGCGAGCGCCACCGCCTCGCTGACCGGAAGTGGCCGTTCACGCATACGATCGCCGAGCGTCCCGCGGTCCGCGTACGACATCACGAAGTAGGGGCGCCCGTCCGGGAGCTCGCCGATGTCGTGGACGCGGACGAGACGCTCGGAGTCGGCGCGGCGTAGGATCCGGGCTTCCTCGAGGAACCTGTTGCGCACGTCCAGATCGTCGATCAGGCTGCCGTTCAGGACCTTTATGGCGACCTGGGACTCGAGGGCGTCGTCGTGCCCCAGCCACACAGAGGCGAACGCCCCCGAACCCAGGACGCGATCGATCCGGTAACGGCCTACTGATGGTGGGAAAGACACTCCCGTATCATCCCAACAACGGGGTGAGCGCGCGAACGAGCATTGAGGCGGCATGGCATTCGACGAGAGGACCGAGGAGTTGGCGGTCAAGGCCGCACAGGGCGACCAGGGCGCCCTCAATGAGCTCCTCCGCAAGATCGAGCCGGACGTGCTGCGGCACAGCTCCCGCTTCCTGCCCTGCCGGCAGGACGCCGAAGAGGCGTGCCAGGACGCGTTGCTCCAGGTCGCGCGGAACATCCACCGGTTCGAGGGCCGGTCGCGCTTCAGCACCTGGCTGCACGTCGTCGTCGCCAACTCCGCCCGCTCCACCTACCGGTCGCTGAAGCGGCGCTCGGTCGAGCAGGCGGGCGAGCTTCCGCAGCAGCGCCCCGACCCGCGCCGGACGAGCGTGATCGCCGGCTCCCGGGTCGACATCCTGGACGCCATGGAGGATCTGGAGGCCCGCAAGCCCGACCTCATCCAGGCCCTCGTGCTGCGGGACGTCTCGCAGCTGGAGTACGCGGAGATCGCCGAGCAGCTCAAGCTGCCGCTCGGCACGGTCAAGTCCCGCATCCACGAGGCGCGCAAGCAGGTGAGGCAGACGCTCGGCGAGTCCTACACCTGACCGCCGGTCAAGGCTGGGTCATCGGGCGGTAACAGTGGGTACAGAACTCGGGTCCTGAGCTGGGCCTCTGCACCAGCATGCGGTGCATGCCACCAGGACCGGCCCTCCGCCACGATCGCCCGATCTTCATTTTCGGCTGTCCCCGCTCGGGCACGACGCTGCTGCGGCTGATGCTCCACTCGCACGCCCGCATCGCGATCCCGGCGGAGACCAGGTTCGTCCTGCCCGCCTATACGGCGAGGTGTGACTACGGTGACCTTCGGGACAGTAAGAACAGGCGGATGCTCGCGGAGTGGATCGTCGGAGAGCGGTCCACCAAGGTGCGGGCGCTCGGCATGGACGCCGACGGGCTCATCGAGGAGATCGCCGACGGCCCGCCGACGATCGGCTCGGCGATCGGCATCGTCTTCCGGGCCTACGCCCGCCTGCACGGCAAGCCGCGCTGGGGTGACAAGCGCCCGAGCTACTCGCAGCATGTCGGCGCGCTGCTGCGGATGTTTCCCGATGCCCAGTTCGTCCACCTTGTCCGGGACGGTCGGGACTGCATCGCGTCGCTGATGGAGATGCCCTGGTTCGACGCCGACATCCACCACGCCGTCTCCGCCTGGCGGGAGACGATCGACCGCGGCCGCCGGCTCGCGGAGCGCCTCGGCCCCGACTCCTACTACGAGCTCCAGTACGAGCGGCTCGTCACCGACCCCACCGACGAGCTGACCCGGCTCTGCGGCTTCCTCGGCGAGGACTTCGACGCCGAGATGATCCACCCGGAGGGCCTCGCGAAGCGGATCGTCCCGTCCCGCAAGAAATGGCACGGCCGCACGCACGACGCCGTCACCACCAACCGCGTCGGCTCGTGGGCCGAGCGCCTCGACGCCTGGGAGATCAGCCTGGCCGAGGCCGCGTTCGGCGAGCGGCTCGCGGAGTACGGCTACGAGCCGAGCGGGCTGCCGAAGCCGTCCGCGGCCCAGCTGGCCCGCTTCACCCGGACCGCCGCGCACCGCCGCATGGCGCAGAGCAAGGCCGTGCTGCGCGAACGCTGGAGGCAGCACTACGAGCCGAACCCCGTCGAATGCCTCGTCACCGCCGGGCAGTCCGCCGGCACCGCCCCCTGACCGGACCCGCGGCGTGTTGCCCTGACGCCCGCAGTGCAACACGCCGCTCCCTCCAGCGGTGTCATCGTGGGGGCCGGCCCCGCACCCTGGGAGGGCGATAACCGCCGAGGCGTCGGTCAGTCCAGCGCGGCGAGTTGGTCGGCGAACCAGCGCTGCGGGGGGAGGGCCGTCGCGGCGTCGGCGAGGCGGGCGCAGCGTTCGGCTCGCCGGGCGCGCGGCATGAGCAGGGCCTGGCGCAGGGCCTCGGCCGTCTGCGACACGTCGTAGGGGTTGACCATCAGCGCGTCCTCGGACAGCTCAGCGGCCGCGCCCGCCTCTCGCGACAGCACGAGCGCGCAACCGTGCCGCGACAGGACGGGCCCCTCCTTCGCGACCAGGTTCATCCCGTCCCGGATCGGGTTGACGAGCAGGACGTCGGCCAGGCCGTAGGCGGCGAGGGAACGCGGGTAGTCGTCGTTCACCTGCAGGATCAGCGGCTCCCAGTCGGCCGTGCCGAACTCGTCGGAGATCTGCTCGGCCATGCGCCGGACGGCCGCGGTGTACTCCCGGTACTCGGGCAGGTCGTAGCGGGACGGGTACGCGAACGCCAGGTGCACGACGCGGCCGCGCCATTCGGGATGGTTGACGAGCAGCTCCCGGTACGCGGCGAGGCCGCGCACGATGTTCTTGGACAGCTCCGTCCGGTCGATCCGCACGATGAGCCGGCGGTCGCCCACCTGTTCGCGCAGCGCGCGGGCCCGTTCGACGACGTCCTGCTCGGCGGCGCGCTGGCGCAGCGCCGTCCCGTCCACACCGAGACCGTGCACGCCCACGCGCGTGGTGTGGCCCGAGCAGGAGACGGTGCGGGCCACGTGGTCGACGCGGGCACCCGGCAGCAGCTCGCAGCAGTCGAGGAAGGCCGACGCCCACCGCTCGGTGAGGAAGCCGGCGTGGTCGGCGCCGAGGATGCCGAGAAGGATCTGCGCGCCGATGTCGTCCGGGAGCAGGCCGAAGTACTCCGGCGGCGCCCAGGGCGTGTGCGAGAAGTGCACGATCTTCAGGTCGGGGCGCCGGTCGCGCAGCATCCGGGGAGCCAGCGACAGGTGGTAGTCCTGGATCGCCGCCTTCGCGCCCTCGGCGGCGTCCCGTGCGAGGGCGTCCGCGAAGGCCGCGTTGTACGCCTCGTAGGACTGCCAGTCGCGCCGGGCGCGGGCGTCGAAATGCGGGTTGCGCGGTGTGTCGTACAACAGGTGGTGGACGAACCACAGCGTCGAGTTGGCGACGCCGTTGTAGGCGCGGTCGAACGTGGCCTCCGGGATGTCGAGCATCCGCACCGCGGCACCGCCGGTCTCGTATCCGGCGAGGTCGAGGCGTCCGTCCGGGGAGCGGCGCGCGGCCGTGCGGTCGGCTTCGCCGAGGCTCGCGCACACCCAGAGAACGTCCGCGCCGCCGGCGGACGGCTCCCGCTCCGTCCCGGCCGGGCGCGGCGGGCCCGGGTCGCGGGGGGCGCCCGTGACGGCGGCGAGGCCCGACACGAGTCCGCCGCCCCCGCGCCGCATGGTGAGCCCGCCGTCGTCCGACAGCGAGAACGACACGGGCCCCCGGTTCGAGGCCACCAGCACTTGGCTCATACGGGAAGGGTCTCAGTTGCGGCCGAGGCGCATCAAAGTGACCCGCGAGGTGGCCGTCATCGCCCGCGCTTCTGGCCGTTCCGTCCGATTAGTCATCCACCCAGGGGGTATCCGGCGGCCATGAGCAAGTCCGAGACGACGAAGACGGTGCTCGTCGCCGGTGCAGCGAACCTCATCCTCGCGATCACGAAGCTGTTCGCCGGCCTGCTGGCCGGGTCCAGCGCCATGCTCGCGGAGAGCGCGCACTCGGTGGCCGACACCCTGAACCAGGGCTTTCTCTACACCTCGCTCCGGCGCAGCGAGCGGCCCCCCGACCGGCGCCACCCCTTCGGATACGGCAACGAGCGGTACGTGTGGTCGCTGCTCGCCGCGTTCGGCATCTTCGTGGCCGGCGCCGGGTTCTCGATCTTCGAAGGCATCCTGACCATGACCGGCCACGGCGGCGGCGGGACGACGGTGTGGCTCGCCTACGCCGTCCTCGGCCTCGGCGCGGTGCTGGAGGGGGCGTCCTGGCTCCGCGCCTTCTACCAGGCCAAGAAGGAGACGCGCGAGAACGACCGCGACCTCGTCGAGCACGTCCGCAAGTCGCCCGACGTGACGTTCAAGACCGCGCTGTTCGAGGACACCGCCGCGATGATCGGCCTCGCCCTCGCCGCCGGCGGGCTCGCGATGCGCCAGATCACCGGCTCGGAGTTCTGGGACGGGCTCGCGTCCGTCCTCATCGGGGTCCTCCTGGTCGTCCTCGCCTTCTCGATCGGCCGGGAGAGCATGGGCCTGCTCATCGGCCGGGCGGCCGACCCCGCCGAGCAGCGCGAGATCCGCGCCGAGATCCTCGGCGCCCCCGGCGTGACCGGCGTGGACGAACTGCTCACCATGCACTTCGGCCCCGAGCAGCTCCTCGTCGCCGCGAAGGTGCACTTCTCCGACGACATCAGCGCCGACGAGGCCGAGGACGTCGCCGGCGAGATCGACCGGCGGCTCCGGGAGCGCGTCCCGACCGTCCGGCACGTGTTCCTCGATCCGACCCAGCGCGTGATCAAGACCTCCGCCGGGTAACGTCTCAATCGCTGGACCCGCCTGTCTGGCATCCGGTCAGTTCATGTAAAGTCACGCATACGAGCTCAAAGCGCTCGTGATCGACAACTTGATACCGCTCATCCAGAGGGGTGCAGGGAGCACAGTGGCCGACGGGCCGGTCTTCCAGCTCAGCCCCCGCACAACTTAATACCGCTCATCCAGAGGGGTGGAGGGACCGGCCCTGCGAAGCCCCGGCAACCACCCGGCTGTGGCGCGTCGCGATCCTGCGAGGCCTGCCGGGAGATGGTGCCAACTCCGGCCTGCGACCAAGGTGGCGCAGGGAAGATGGGGAGAAAGGCCTCGCCCTCATGGCACTCACGCCTGCCACAGACCTCGGACCGGCTACCGCTCTCGTCTGCCGCGAATGCGGCACGTCCCGCGACCTCGGGCCCTTTTACGCGTGTGAGGAATGTTTCGGCCCCCTGGAGATCGCCTACGACTTCGGCGGCGTCACCCGGGAGGCCATCGAGTCCGGGCCGCGCAACATCTGGCGGTACCGCGGGCTGCTGCCCGTCCCGGGCAACGTCGCCGACACCCCGAACACCGAGCCGGGCCTGACCCGTCTCGTCCGCGCCGACAACCTCGCGGAGAGCCTCGGCCTGCAGAGCCTGTGGGTGAAGGACGACAGCGGGAACCCGACCCACTCGTTCAAGGACCGCGTCGTCGCCGTGGCGCTCGCCGCCGCCCGTGAGCTGGGGTTCAAGGTGCTGGCCTGTCCGTCCACCGGGAACCTCGCCAACGCCGTCGCCGCCGCGGCGGCCCGCGCCGGGATCCGCAGCGCGGTGTTCGTCCCGTCGAACCTGGAGTCCCAGAAGATCATCACGACGGCCGTGTACGGCGGGACGTTCGTGACGGTCGACGGCAACTACGACGACGTCAACCGGCTCGCGTCCGAGATCGCCGGTGAGCAGGACGACTGGGCGTTCGTCAACGTCAACGTCCGCCCCTACTACGCCGAGGGCTCCAAGACGCTCGGCTACGAGATCGCCGAGCAGCTCGGCTGGCGGCTGCCGGATCAGATCGTCGTGCCGGTCGCGTCCGGCTCCCAGCTCACCAAGATCGACAAGGCGTTCCAGGAGCTGATCAAGCTGGGCCTGGTCGAGGACAAGCCGTACCGCGTCTTCGGCGCCCAGGCCGCCGGGTGCGGCCCGGTCGCCGCCGCGTTCAAGGCGGGTCACGACGCCGTCCGACCGGTGAAGCCCGACACGATCGCCAAGTCCCTCGCCATCGGCAACCCCGCCGACGGCCCCTACGTCCTGGACGTCGCCCGCCGCACCGGCGGGGCCGTCGAGGACGTGACCGACGAGCAGGTCGTCGAGGGCATCCGGCTCCTGGCCCGCACGGAGGGCATCTTCGGCGAGACGGCCGGCGGCGTCACCGTCGCGACCCTCCGCAAGCTCGTCCAGGCCGGGGCCCTGGACCCGGGCGCCGAGACCGTGATCATCAATTCCGGGGACGGCCTGAAGACCCTGGACGCCGTCGCCCCGGTCGTCGCGCCGTCGGCGAACATCGCCCCGACCCTGGAGGCGTTCCGCGCCGCGGGCCTCGCCTGAGAACGAAGGAGCAGCATGAGCAGCGTGTCCGTCCGTATCCCGACGATCCTGCGGACCTACACCGGTGGCGAGTCCGAGGTGAAGGCCGAGGGCACGACCCTGCGCGCGGTCGTCGCCGACCTCGAGGCCAGCTACTCCGGCATCTCCGCCCGCATCCTGGACGACGCGGGCAAGATCCGCCGGTTCGTGAACGTCTACGTCGGTGACGAGGACGTCCGCTTCGCCGAGGGCCTCGACACCCCGACGCCCGAGGGCGCCCAGATCTCCATCATCCCCGCGGTGGCGGGCGGCTGACGTCCGTCTCGTCCCCTAAAGCCCCGGCACGTCCACCGTGCCGGGGCTTTTCCTTGCACATTTGGGCTATTCCCTCTTCTTCGGAAACCGATTGCCCCAGTGAATGCCGGATTGTGTGACTGTTCGTCCCGTCCGTCCAAACGCGCATGGAAAAAGCTTTAGCGAGCGCCCGTTATGCGGCTCTGATCTTGATCACCACTACTCCGTCACTTGGGTTTTTTGCTGGCCGCAGCCTGGAAGATTGATCCCGGAGTGGCGCACCTGGAGGCGCCGATCGGCATACGAGAGTGAGGAAAGGCATGAAGCGCATTTTGCGCACGATGGCCGTGACCGGGATAACGATGGGGGCGGCCGTCCTCGCGGCTCCCTCGGCCATGGCCGACATCAACTTCTACCAGGTGGAGAAGGCGTACGTGGGGCACAACGGCCCCTCGTACATCAGTGAGAAGGGTCCGGGCGACCTGATCTACACCGACATCACCAAGTCGCCCAAGGCCGCACCGGTGATCGGGAACAAGCCGGTGAAGACCGGTGACATCACCACGAAACTCCACGGCGGGAAGCACAACACGGCCGTCACCGGCGTCGAGGGCTCCGAGCAGGAGGCCACCAAGGTCGCCCTCGCCAAGGCCGCCGAGCACCAGGCCGCGGAGCAGCAGGCCGCTCCTCAGCAGGAGTCCCTGCAGGCCGCCCCGGAGCAGGGCGCCCAGCAGGCCGCTCCTCAGCAGGACGCTCAGCAGGCCGCGCCGGAGCAGCAGGCCGCTCCTCAGCAGGAGGCCCAGCTGAACGCCCCGCAGCAGGAGGCGGCGCAGGCTGCTCCTCAGCAGGACGCTCAGCAGGCGGCACCGGAGCAGCAGGCGGCACCGGAGCAGCAGGCGGCACCGGAGCAGCAGGCGGCACCGGAGCAGCAGGCGGCACCGGAGCAGCAGGCCGCCCCGGAGCAGCAGGCCGCTCCTCAGCAGGAGGCCCAGCTGAACGCCCCGCAGCAGGAGGCGGCGCAGGCTGCTCCTCAGCAGGACGCTCAGCAGGCCGCGCCGGAGCAGGGTGCCGAGCAGGCCGCTCCTCAGCAGGACGCTCAGCCGAACGCCCCGCAGCAGCAGGCCGACGCCAACGCCCCGCAGGCCGGGCAGCGGCTGGCCACCACGGGGGGCCACCCCAAGCCGGTGCACATCCACGCTGTCAAGAAGGCGAACGTCGGCCAGAACGGCCCCGTCGTCAACAGCGAGAAGGGCCCGGGCGACGCAATCTTCACGAACCTCAGCGGATCGCCCCGCTCGAACGTCTACGCCGGCAACAGCGCGACGATCACCGGCCCCATCACCACCAAGCTCCACGGCGGGAAGCACAACACCGTGATCAACGCGGTCGCGGGCCCCGAGCAGGAGTCGAACAAGCGGTGAATCGCGGCTCCTGACAGAGCCTCGAAGCACCACGGCCGCTCCGGCCCGGTCACGCATCGACGCCGGAGCGGCCGCCCAATGTCCGGACCCGTTTGCGGCGGTCCCTTGCCCGGGGAACGAAAGAACATCCTCACCGTTCGCCATACTCCACAAAAGCGGCCAAGCAGGCCGTGGTGACCCCGGTGCATCGGGCCGTCGCAAACGCCGTCGCAAACGCCGTCGGCCAGCGACGAATAAGGCTCCGCGAAAGCGGCGACACGGACTTCCCGCCAGTGCAATGGCAGGCGAGACTGTCGGCCGCCGTGCTCCCGGTCCTCACCGGGAGGTGAGATCTCGGTATCCGCCGCCCGCTGGCCGGCCGCGTGCGACCACCCGCCAGTCGTCGGCCGGGGGGCCGGGCGGGCGGCGAGCCCGCGAACACGTCCCGGCGACCGCCCGGCCTGCTACGCCATCGGCGGAACTTCCAGCCGACCTGTGCCACGCGCGACGGGGTGAGCGGCCCCTCCCGAAGCGCGCTCCTGGACGTCCCGCCCCTGGTCAGGGCGGGCAGGGCCGGTGTGAGGACGTGGGCGGACGGGGATGTGTGGCGCTTGCACTCGACGGGGTAGAGTGCTAAACAAACATTGGCACTCTGCTGTGGAGAGTGACAACTTCACACAGTCATGGGTCGGGGCGATGAGGCCTCAGGCCGGCGACGGAATGGAAGTCGTCGGCGGGGCCGTCCGTCGCGGGCGTCGGCTCGATCCGTCTAAGCCACCTTGTTCCGGGAGGACTGGAGCCTATGGCTGCAAAGATGATCGCGTTCGACGAGGAGGCCCGCCGCGGTCTCGAGCGCGGCATGAACCAGCTCGCCGACGCCGTGAAGGTGACCCTTGGTCCCAAGGGCCGCAACGTCGTGCTGGAGAAGAAGTGGGGCGCTCCCACGATCACCAACGACGGTGTGTCGATCGCCAAGGAGATCGAGCTCGAGGACCCGTGGGAGAAGATCGGCGCGGAGCTCGTCAAGGAAGTAGCCAAGAAGACCGACGACGTCGCGGGTGACGGCACCACCACCGCCACCGTGCTGGCCCAGGCGCTGGTGCGCGAGGGTCTGCGCAACGTGGCCGCCGGTGCGAACCCGATGTCGCTGAAGCGCGGCATCGAGGCCGCCGTCGAGCGGGTGAGCGAGGAGCTGTCCAAGCTCGCCAAGGACGTGGAGACCAAGGAGCAGATCGCCTCCACGGCGTCCATCTCCGCGGGTGACCCGCAGATCGGCGAGATGATCGCCGAGGCGATGGACAAGGTCGGCAAGGAAGGCGTCATCACGGTCGAGGAGAGCCAGACCTTCGGTCTGGAGCTCGAGCTGACCGAGGGGATGCGCTTCGACAAGGGCTACATCTCGCACTACTTCGTGACCGACCCCGAGCGCATGGAAGCGGTCCTCGAGGACCCGTACATCCTGATCGTTCAGGGCAAGGCGTCGGCGAACAAGGACCTGCTGCCCGTCCTTGAGGGCGTCATGCAGTCCGGCAAGCCGCTGCTGATCATCGCGGAGGACGTCGAGGGCGAGGCCCTGGCCACCCTGGTCGTCAACAAGATCCGCGGCATCTTCAAGTCCGTGGCCGTGAAGGCTCCGGGCTTCGGCGACCGCCGCAAGGCCATGCTGGGCGACATCGCCACGCTGACCGGCGGCCAGGTCATCAGCGAGGACGTGGGTCTCAAGCTGGAGAACACCACGACCGAGATGCTGGGCCGCGCCCGCAAGGTCGTCATCACCAAGGACGAGACCACCATCGTGGACGGCGCCGGTGACGCCAACGAGATCGCGGGACGGGTCAACCAGATCCGCACCGAGATCGACAACACCGACTCCGACTACGACCGCGAGAAGCTCCAGGAGCGCCTGGCCAAGCTCGCGGGCGGTGTCGCTGTCATCAAGGCCGGCGCCGCGACGGAGGTCGAGCTCAAGGAGCGCAAGCACCGCATCGAGGACGCCGTCCGCAACGCGAAGGCCGCGGTCGAGGAGGGCATCGTCCCCGGCGGTGGCGTGGCGCTGCTGCAGGCTGGCACCAAGGCGTTCGACAAGCTGGAGCTGCCGGGCGACGAGGCCACCGGTGCGAACATCGTCAAGCGCGCTCTCGAGGAGCCGCTGAAGCAGATCGCCGTCAACGCCGGCCTTGAGGGCGGCGTCGTGGTGGAGCGGGTCCGGAACCTGACCCCGGGCGAGGGCCTGAACGCCGCCACCGGCGAGTACGTCAACATGTTCGAGTCGGGCATCCTCGACCCGGCCAAGGTGACCCGGTCCGCGCTGCAGAACGCCTCGTCGATCGCCGCGCTGTTCCTGACCACCGAGGCCGTCATCGCCGAGAAGCCCGAGAAGAACCCGGCCCCGGCGGGCGGCATGCCCGACGCCGGCGGTATGGACTTCTGAGCAGGTCCGCGGTTCGCACTTCCGAGTGCAGGTGAAAGGGGCGGTTCCTTCGGGGACCGCCCCTTTCCCTGTCCGCGGGACCCGGTCCGGGCGGGGAGGCGCGCCCCGGGGCCGGTACCGACGCCGGCGGAGATGTCCGTGAGGATGTCCGGGAACCGCCGGGCCGAAAGAAGAATGTTTCTCGCGGCCACCTCGGTCCGCGCCGCCGCAGGTCAGTGAGCCGGGCGCGGGCGCGGCGGCTCCGGCGGGCGCAGACGGGGGTGCAAAGTCCTTCCCCTGCGGGCCCGGCGCTTGGCAGGATCGCCGGTTGGAGGGCGTGCCGCCGAGGTGCGGGCGCCGGCAAGGTGAACAGTGAGGCGGCCGCGGACGCGGCCGACGAGGCAGGAGAACACGTGAGCGAAGTGTTCAGCTCCCCGGTGCTCAGGGTCGAACAACCTCGCAGGGGACCGTTCGCCAAGTCGCGGTACAAGGTTCTGGACGATGGCGGGGCCGTCGTCGCCATCGCGGCGCCGACCGACGACCAGGGCGAGAACGCGGTCATGCGCGGCCTGTTCCCCGGCAAGTCGAACCTCGACGCCCGTGCCGTCCTGCTGACGACGCCCGACGGTGACCCCCTGTACGTCGTGGACAAGCAGAGCGGCCGGGAGTACACCGAGATCCTCCGGCCGGACGGGGAGCGCGTCGGCTCCTTCGTGACCGAAAGGGTCGGCCGCCGCTACGTCATTTACGACGACGGCGGGACGCTCATCGGCACGGTCGACGTGGACGTGCCGCGCAACAACTTCGAGGTGAAGGACGCCGACGGCGGAAAGGTGGCGCACGTCCGCAAGAAGTGGGCGGGCCTCGCCACCCACCTGCTCACGACGGCCGACCGGTACGCGGTGGAGATCTCCGACCCCGTCCGGGAACCGCTGCGGACGATGGCGGTCATGACGGCCATCGTCATGGACATGAACCTGCACGAGGCCAAAGAGATCACCTGACCGGGCCTGCGGTCGCCCGATGGAGGGGTTCCCGGCTCCCGCGAGGCGAGGTACGTTCCGGTCGTGCAGGCCATGTCCGGGCGCCCGAACGGCTGGTGGATCTCGCCGGCGATTCCGACGATCGCGAACTGCGCGCTGGCCGTCCTCTGGGTCTTCTCAGCCCTCGGTGGGTGGGGCGACGCCGCCTTCTGCGGTGAGGACGAGGGCCGGGACCCGGCATGCGGGGCCGGATTCGAGGACGCCGTACGGGTCTCGGCACCCGTCGCCGTCATCGCCGCGGCCGTCGCCGTGACCGCGTGGTCGATGCCCGGTGTCCGGCGCAGACCCTCTCGGCTGGACGTGACCCTCACCGTCGCGGCCTTCGTCTGGGTCATCGCCGAAGGTGTGCTGTTCATCGGCGGATACCTGGCCAAGCCCTGAGACGCGCCGAACGGTCGGCGTTGCCGAAAAGAAACCTCGGCCGCGTGAATGCGATGTTCGAGCGGTTCAAGCAGGGGTGAACCAGGACAAAGTCCGAGGTAGGTCAGGTGCCTGAGCGGCTTCGGACGGGCGGCGCGGGCTCGCCGGCGCCATTGAGGCGTGCGAGCCGGTTTGACGTCCCCTCGTCTTGGGCATACTGTTCACTTCGCCCCACGGGAGTGCGGGACGCCTGAGGGCGGCCGGCCCGGGGGAACCATCCTCGACCAGCTGACGCGGCTTCGTCGCGTCCGCGCCGTCGTGATGGGATCGGAAAAGGATCGATTTGACAATCGGGCCGGATCTGATGAAATAGCTCCACCGCCGGGAAGGAACCGCGCAAGCGGAACCGGAATGGCGTATCGGAAAAGCCCGGAATTGACAGTCCGAGCGGATCTGATAAAGTAATACGAGTCGCCCCGGAGCGGGAAACGCGAAAGCGGGTCCAGCGCGGTGGGTGTCCGTTTCTTGAGAACTCAACAGCGTGTTAAAAGCCAGTGCCTTTATCGGCTCGGTCTTCAACGGCCGGGTCGCCCCGTGCCATCTCTTCGGGGGTGGTGGGGATTTCTTTGATGCAATGCTGTCCCTCTTTGTGGGGGATGGTGATGCTGGGATTGTTTCCTGAGGTTTGGCCGGTCGGGGTTCGCCCCCTGGTTGGTCGTGTGACCTTGATGGAGAGTTTGATCCTGGCTCAGGACGAACGCTGGCGGCGTGCTTAACACATGCAAGTCGAGCGGAAAGGCCCCTTCGGGGGTACTCGAGCGGCGAACGGGTGAGTAACACGTGAGCAACCTGCCCCTGACTTTGGGATAAGCCCGGGAAACTGGGTCTAATACCGGATGTAACCACTGATCGCATGATCGGGTGGTGGAAAGTTTTTCGGTTGGGGATGGGCTCGCGGCCTATCAGCTTGTTGGTGGGGTGATGGCCTACCAAGGCGACGACGGGTAACCGGCCTGAGAGGGCGACCGGTCACACTGGGACTGAGACACGGCCCAGACTCCTACGGGAGGCAGCAGTGGGGAATATTGCGCAATGGGCGGAAGCCTGACGCAGCGACGCCGCGTGAGGGATGACGGCCTTCGGGTTGTAAACCTCTTTCAGCAGGGACGAAGCTAACGTGACGGTACCTGCAGAAGAAGCGCCGGCTAACTACGTGCCAGCAGCCGCGGTAATACGTAGGGCGCAAGCGTTGTCCGGAATTATTGGGCGTAAAGAGCTCGTAGGCGGTTTGTCGCGTCTGTCGTGAAAGCCCACGGCTTAACCGTGGGTCTGCGGTGGATACGGGCAGACTAGAGGCAGGTAGGGGAGAATGGAATTCCCGGTGTAGCGGTGAAATGCGCAGATATCGGGAGGAACACCGGTGGCGAAGGCGGTTCTCTGGGCCTGTACTGACGCTGAGGAGCGAAAGCGTGGGGAGCGAACAGGATTAGATACCCTGGTAGTCCACGCCGTAAACGTTGGGCGCTAGGTGTGGGGTCCTTCCACGGATTCCGCGCCGCAGCTAACGCATTAAGCGCCCCGCCTGGGGAGTACGGCCGCAAGGCTAAAACTCAAAGGAATTGACGGGGGCCCGCACAAGCGGCGGAGCATGTTGCTTAATTCGACGCAACGCGAAGAACCTTACCAAGGCTTGACATTGCCGGAAAACCATCAGAGATGGTGGGTCCTTTTTGGGCCGGTGACAGGTGGTGCATGGCTGTCGTCAGCTCGTGTCGTGAGATGTTGGGTTAAGTCCCGCAACGAGCGCAACCCTCGTTCCATGTTGCCAGCACTTCGGGTGGGGACTCATGGGAGACCGCCGGGGTCAACTCGGAGGAAGGTGGGGATGACGTCAAGTCATCATGCCCCTTATGTCTTGGGCTGCAAACATGCTACAATGGCCGGTACAGAGGGCTGCGATACCGTGAGGTGGAGCGAATCCCTTAAAGCCGGTCTCAGTTCGGATCGAAGTCTGCAACTCGACTTCGTGAAGTCGGAGTCGCTAGTAATCGCAGATCAGCAACGCTGCGGTGAATACGTTCCCGGGCCTTGTACACACCGCCCGTCACGTCACGAAAGTCGGCAACACCCGAAGCCCGTGGCCCAACCACTTTGTGGGGGGAGCGGTCGAAGGTGGGGCCGGCGATTGGGACGAAGTCGTAACAAGGTAGCCGTACCGGAAGGTGCGGCTGGATCACCTCCTTTCTAAGGAGCATCAACTGGCCGGGGTCGCCTCGTGAGAGGGACCGTGGTCGGTGGCCGCCGTTGACAGCGAATGTCTGTCAGGTGGCTGCTCATAGATGTGGAGCACTGGTTATTCACTAGGCCGCTCATGCGGCCCGGCTAGTACCGTCCTGCAGCTTCGGCTGGAGGGAATGGGAACGGCGGGTTCGGGTGGTTGGTCTGGTGGACACGCTGTTGGGTCCTGAGGGAACGGGCGCGAGCTCGGGTGACCTCGGACTACGGGACCAGGACCGCATCATCTTCGGGTGGTGTGGTTTTGGTGGGCCCGGTTGTTTTTTGAGAACTGCACAGTGGACGCGAGCATCTCTGGTAGATGATGAGAGCCGCCTGGAGAGGGACCCTGCCTTTTGGTGAGGGTTCTTTGAGGGTTGTTTTTGTTGTTTATCTGCGATTTGTTCTGATCGTTTTGTGTGTTCAAGTTTTTAAGGGCATACGGTGGATGCCTTGGCATCAGGAGCCGATGAAGGACGTGGGAGCCTGCGATATGCCTCGGGGAGTCGGCAACCAGACTTTGATCCGGGGATTTCCGAATGGGGAAACCTGGCACCCGTCATGGGGTGTCGCCGCCTGCTGAATGTATAGGCAGGTTGGTGGGAACGCGGGGAAGTGAAACATCTCAGTACCCGCAGGAAGAGAAAACAATAGTGATTCCGTGAGTAGTGGTGAGCGAAAGCGGAGGAGCCTAAACCGTGCGCGTGTGATAGCCGGCAGGCGTTGCGTGTGCGGGGTTGTGGGACCACCCTGGTCCAGCTGCCGCTGGGCCGAGGAGTTATAAACCGCTGGGATAGTCGAATGGCTTGGGATGGCCGACCGTAGACGGTGAGAGTCCGGTAGACGAAATTCGAGTGGCTTCTGGGTGTGTTCCCGAGTAGCACGGGGCCCGTGAAATCCCGTGTGAATCTGCCACGACCACGTGGTAAGGCTGAATACTTCCTGATGACCGATAGCGGACCAGTACCGTGAGGGAAAGGTGAAAAGTGCCCCGGTGAGGGGTCGTGAAATAGTACCTGAAACCGTGTGCCTACAAGCCGTCAGAGCCTCCTCAGTGAGGGACTTGTTCCTTGTTGTTGGTGATGGCGTGCCTTTTGAAGAATGAGCCTGCGAGTTATGGTGTGTGGCGAGGTTAACCGGTGTCGGGTAGCCGTAGCGAAAGCGAGTCTGAATAGGGCGTTTTTAGTCGCATGCTGTAGACCCGAAGCGGAGTGATCTAGCCATGGGCAGGGTGAAGCGCCGGTAAGACGGTGTGGAGGCCCGAACCCACCAGGGTTGAAAACCTGGGGGATGACCTGTGGTTAGGGGTGAAAGGCCAATCAAACTCCGTGATAGCTGGTTCTCCCCGAAATGCATTTAGGTGCAGCGTCGCGTGTTTCTTGCCGGAGGTAGAGCTACTGGATGGCTGATGGGCCCTACCAGGTTACTGACGTCAGCCAAACTCCGAATGCCGGTAAGTGAGAGCGCGGCAGTGAGACTGCGGGGGATAAGCTTCGTAGTCGAGAGGGAAACAGCCCAGATCATCGGCTAAGGCCCCTAAGCGTGTGCTAAGTGGGAAAGGATGTGGAGTTGCTGTGACAACCAGGAGGTTGGCTTAGAAGCAGCCACCCTTGAAAGAGTGCGTAATAGCTCACTGGTCAAGTGATTCCGCGCCGACAATGTAGCGGGGCTCAAGCACACCGCCGAAGCCGTGGCATTGACACGTATGTGTTGATGGGTAGGGGAGCGTCCTGTATCCGGTGAAGCCTCGGGGTGACCCAGGGGTGGAGGGTGCGGGAGTGAGAATGCAGGCATGAGTAGCGAATCACACGTGAGAAACGTGTGCGCCGGATGACCAAGGGTTCCTGGGGCAGGCTAATCCGCCCAGGGTAAGTCGGGACCTAAGGCGAGGCCGACAGGCGTAGTCGATGGACAACGGGTTGATATTCCCGTACCCGCTGGTATGCGCCAACGCTGAATCCTCTGATGCTAACCACCTGAACCATCCTTTGGGCCTTCGGGCCTGTTGGGTGGGGAGCGTGGGGCCCGAGGGGGTAGTAGGTGAGTGATGGGGTGACGCAGGAGGGTAGCTCAGCCCGGGCGATGGTTGTCCCGGGGTAAGGCTGTAGGGAGAGAGATAGGTAAATCCGTCTCTCACGTATCCTGAGAGCTGATGCCGAGCCGTTTTAGGTGAAGTGAGTGATCCCATGCTGCCGAGAAAAGCCTCTAGCGAGTGTACCGGCGGCCCGTACCCCAAACCGACTCAGGTGGTCAGGTAGAGAATACCAAGGCGATCGGGTGAACTGTGGTTAAGGAACTCGGCAAATTGCCCCCGTAACTTTGGGAGAAGGGGGACCTCGCCTGGTGATGGCATTTGCTGTCTGAGCTGGGTGGGGTCGCAGAGGCCAGGGGGAAGCGACTGTTTACTAAAAACACAGGTCCGTGCGAAGTCGTAAGACGCTGTATACGGACTGACGCCTGCCCGGTGCCGGAACGTTAAGAGGACCGGTTAGGGGGACTTGTTCCTTCGAAGCTGAGAATCTAAGCGCCGGTAAACGGCGGTGGTAACTATAACCATCCTAAGGTAGCGAAATTCCTTGTCGGGTAAGTTCCGACCTGCACGAATGGCGTAACGACTTCCCCGCTGTCTCAACCACAGGCCCGGCGAAATTGCAGTACGAGTAAAGATGCTCGTTTCGCGCAGCAGGACGGAAAGACCCCGGGACCTTCACTATAGCTTGGCATTGGCGCTTGGAGCGTCTTGTGTAGGATAGGTGGGAGACTGTGAAGCCCAGACGCCAGTTTGGGTGGAGTCGTTGGTGAAATACCACTCTGGTCGTTTTGAGCGTCTAACCCGCACCCGTGTATCCGGGTGGGGGACAGTGCCTGGTGGGTAGTTTAACTGGGGCGGTTGCCTCCCAAAATGTAACGGAGGCGCCCAAAGGTTCCCTCAGCCTGGTTGGCAATCAGGTGGCGAGTGCAAGGGCACAAGGGAGCTTGACTGTGAGACGGACGTGTCGAGCAGGTGCGAAAGCAGGGCCTAGTGATCCGGCACCTACGTGTGGAAGTGGTGTCGCTCAACGGCTAAAAGGTACCCCGGGGATAACAGGCTGATCTTCCCCAAGAGTCCATATCGACGGGATGGTTTGGCACCTCGATGTCGGCTCGTCGCATCCTGGGGCTGGAGTAGGTCCCAAGGGTTGGGCTGTTCGCCCATTAAAGCGGCACGCGAGCTGGGTTTAGAACGTCGCGAGACAGTTCGGTCCCTATCCGCTGTGCGCGTAGGAGAATTGTGAGGGTCTGTCCCTAGTACGAGAGGACCGGGACGGACGAACCTCTGGTGTGCCAGTTGTCCCGCCAGGGGCACGGCTGGTTGGCTACGTTCGGTCGGGATAACCGCTGAAAGCATCTAAGCGGGAAGCCTTCCTCGAGATGAGTTCTCCCACCCTGTTAAAGGGGTGTAAGGCCCCCGGTAGACGACCGGGTTGATAGGCCGGAGATGGAAGCGCGGTAACGTGTGGAGTCGACCGGTACTAATAGGCCGAGTGGCTTGAACACACTGAACGTTCAGAGTGAATTGCTGCGAGAGATGTTCGCGTCCCTGTGTGGTTCCCAGAAAACAACCGGGAACCCGTTAGACTTAACTTAATTGAATGTCGAGCCGATGGCTCGGACGTGGATTTGCCCACCCGTCATTGGGTGGTGCGTTGAGACGTTCGGTGGTTTTGGCGAGGGGGAAACACCCGGTCCCATCCCGAACCCGGAAGTTAAGCCCTTCAGCGCCGATGGTACTGCATGGGAGACCGTGTGGGAGAGTAGGACGCCGCCGGACATATATTGCAGAAAGGCCCCGCCGTTACCGGCGGGGCCTTTCTCATTTCCGAGGTCTCGGCGCCGACGCTCGGCACCGTCCGGACGGAGTGACTCAGAACTCGTCGCCGGCGAGGACCGTGTCGGCGTCGACGATCCGGTAGGCGTAGCCCTGTTCCGCCAGAAAACGCTGCCGGTGGGCGGCGTAATCCTGGTCCAGGGTGTCGCGGGCCACGACGGCGTAGAAGCGCGCTCCCGCACCGGACGCCTTGGGCCGCAGCAGGCGACCCAGCCGCTGCGCCTCCTCCTGCCGGGACCCGTAGGCGCCCGAGACCTGGACGGCGACGGACGCCTCGGGAAGGTCGATGGAGAAGTTCGCCACCTTGGAGACCACCAGGACGTCGATCTCCCCCTGGCGGAACGCCTCGAACAGCCGCTCCCGCTCGCGGATGCGGGTCTCGCCCTTGATGACCGGAGCGTCCAGGAGCACGCCGAGCTCGTCCAGCTGGTCGATGTACTGCCCGATGACGAGGGTCTGCTCGCCGCGGTGCCGGTCGACGAGCGCCTGGATGAGCTTGGTCTTGGTGTCGGTCGTGGCGCAGAAGCGGTACCGCTCCTCGGGCTCGGCGGTCGCGTAGGCGAGGCGCTCGGAGTCGGTGAGGGTGACGCGCACCTCGACGCAGTCGGCGGGCGCGATCCAGCCCTGCGCCTCCATGTCCTTCCACGGCGCGTCGTACCGCTTGGGGCCGATGAGGGAGAACACGTCCCCCTCGCGGCCGTCCTCCCGGACGAGGGTCGCGGTGAGGCCGAGGCGTCGGCGGGCCTGAAGGTCGGCGGTCATCCGGAAGATCGGCGCGGGCAGCAGGTGGACCTCGTCGTAGACGACCAGGCCCCAGTCGCGGGCGTCGAAGAGCTCCAGGTGCGCGTAGGCGCCCTTCCGGCGCGTCGTCATGATCTGGTAGGTGGCGATGGTGACCGGCCGGATCTCCTTCTTGGTGCCGCTGTACTCGCCGATCTCGTCCTCGGTGAGGGTCGTGCGGCGCAGCAGCTCCTGCTTCCACTGGTGCGCGGAGACGGTGTTGGTGACGAGGATCAGCGTGGTCGCCTGGGCGCGGGCCATGGCGGCGGCGCCGACGATGGTCTTGCCGGAGCCGCAGGGCAGGACGACGACGCCGGAGCCGCCGTGCCAGAACGCCGAGGCGGCCTCGCTCTGGTAGGAGCGCAGCTCCCAGCCGTCCTCCGCGAGGGAGATGGCGTGGGCCTCGCCGTCCACGTAGCCGGCGAGGTCCTCGGCGGGCCAGCCGAGCTTGAGCAGGGCCTGCTTGAGGGCGCCGCGCTCGCTCGGGTGGACGGCGACGGCGTCGTCGCCGACCCGGTCGCCGATCATGCCCTTGATCTTCTTGGCGCGCAGCACCTCCTCCAGGACCGACCGGTCGGAGGACGACAGGATGAGCCCGTGCACGGGGTCCTTCTCCAGCCGCAGGCGCCCGTACCGGGCCATCGTGTCGGCGACGTCCACGAGCAGGGCGTGCGGGACGGGGTACCGGGAGAACCGGATCAGGGTGTCGACGACCTGCTCGGCGTCGTGGCCGGCGGCGCGCGCGTTCCACAGGGCGAGCGGCGTCACCCGGTAGGTGTGGATGTGCTCGGGCGCCCGTTCGAGCTCGGCGAACGGGGCGATGTCCTTGCGGCAGGCGTCGGCGAGGTCGTGGTCGACCTCCAGCAGCAGCGTCTTGTCGGACTGGACGATGAGCGGACCGTCGGTCAAAGCAGAAGCCCCCGTCGGGTTTCGGAAGATCGATGCCTCGTCCGGACAGTGGCATCGCTGCCGCACGCTACCCGAGCGGCGACGGCGCTTCGCGCGTTCCGGAGAGGACTGCGGTCTTCAACGCCCCGACCGCCGGCTTTATTGCGCGCGGGCGGCGCCGGCGCGCCGGTCAGATGCCATCGGAGGAGCTGTAGTCCGGCTCGGACATGACGCCGAACGCGATGTAGATGATCAGGATGACGATGCCGATGAGGACGGACGCGGCGAACAGCGACCAGCTCCAGATCGTGAGTCTCCGGGCGGACGGCGGGTCGGTCTGGGTGCGGCCGAGGGCGATCGCCGCGGTGATCACGCCGGGGATCGCCACGATGTTGCAGCACAGCAGGATCGCGACGGCGTTGCAGACGAGCGCGGCGATGGTGGAGCCGTTGCTCGCGGCCTGGTAGGGGACGCCCGGAGGCCCGTACCCGTAGCCGGGCTGGCCGTAGCCGGGCTGGGTGTAGCCGTAGCCCTGCCCGTACGGCTGCCCGTAGGCGCCGCCCGTGTCCCAGTTCTGGTCGCCGCCGTAGGGGTCGTCCCAGCCCGACGGCGGACGCCCTCCGTACCCGCTCATCGGGAGCCTCCTCACACCATTCGCCCGGACACGCTATCCCGTCCGATGGGCCCTTGATTGGACCGTATGGGAGGTTCTTCGGTTCCCGCCGGTCTCAGCGTCCTGTTCCGGACAGCAGCGGGGTTCGCCGGGGCGGCCTCAGGGGGCGTCGTCGAGTTCGGAGACGCCGGTGATGCGGTGCAGCGCGAAGCGGTGCACGGCGGCGCGGGTCGCGTCGTAGCCGGTGAGGAAGCCGCCCTCGACGCGGACGGGTTCGACGATGCGGCTGGACGCCTGGCCCTGCTGGTCGAGGTAGCCGATCCAGACGCGTCCGCCGCGCTCGACGGCGCCGCGGAGCCGCTCGACGGTGGCCATCGCGGGGGAGCGGGGCGGGTCGCCGGACGGGGCCTGCCGGGCGTGCTCGGCGCCGTGCAGGGACGCCTCGTCCCCGGCGCGCAGCGCCCGCACGGCCGCGGAGATCATCGAGGCGTCGGTGCGGTCGTCGGGGCGGAGCCGGACGATCTCGGCGGTGGGCGGCGGATCGGCGCGCTGCGCGTCCGGCCGGGTCACGATCACGCCGCCGCCGGGCGCCTCGGCGACCGGGGCGAGGCCCATGGCGCGCAGGCCGTCGAGCAGGTCGGCGCGCTGCACCCCGGACGCCAGGACGGTCGGGGCGAGGCGGTGCAGGCGCAGCGGCGCGGCGCGCCGGTCGGCGAGGATCTCGTCGAGGGTGGCGGGCGCGTCGGTGCGGACGTAGGACGACAGGGCGCCGACGCGCAGGTGGCCGTGCCGGCGGCCGACGTCGTCGATCAGGTAGACGAGCGGCTGCGGGAGCGGGGTCGCCGAGTGCCGGGTGAGCAGGTCGGTGACGTCGGCGGCGGTCCGCCCCGCGTCCAGGGCCCGGCGGATGGACTCGGGGGTGAAGCGGTACACGGTGGCGCCGCCGGTGGACTCGACGTCGGCGGCGAGCGCCAGTTCCCGGGCGAGTTCGGTGACCAGCGGGCCGGGTGCGACGGCGGTCAGGTCGGCCTGGACGAGGATCTCGTCGACGGGCTCCGGGAGGTACTTCTCCAGCGCGGGCTCGGGGTCGTCGCCGGCGAGCAGGTCGCGGCCGAACGGGGCCAGCTCCCCGAACCCGGTGAGGCCGAGGGCGGCGGCCTCGCGGAGCGTCCAGCCGACGAGGCGGTCGCGGGCCGGTCCGCCGTGGCGGGGCCGCAGCCACGCCAGCCGGGCGAGGAGCGCGTCCTCGCCGACGACGACGCCGCGGCCCGCGCCGGCGAGGACGTCCAGGGCGGCGCGGCGGGTGGACGGCGCGGTGCTGCGCACCATCGCCTCGCTGAGGGCGTTGATGAGCCGGTCGCGGTCGTCGCGGTCCCCGGCGAGCCCGGCGGCGCGGTCGGACTTCAGCCAGCCGCGGGCCAGCTCCGTCCAGCGCCCGGCGGTGTCGCGCATCAGCCACAGGTCGTAGGCGGGGGTGGGCAGCCATTCGCCGTCGAGGTCGCCGCTGCGGGTCAGCAGGCCCGCCGCGTAGGCGACCTCGACGAGCAGGGCGGCCTTCCACTCCGGGACGTCCAGGAGCGTCGCGGCGGCGCGCAGGTCGCGGACGGCGAGGCCGCCGCTGCGCAGGACGGGCGGCGGTTCCAGGCCCCAGCGCTCCAGCAGCTCCTCGATCAGCCGGACGGCGCCCGCGGCCTCGCCCGCGGCGGCGCGCACGACCACGTCCTCGCGGCGCGGTGCGGCCGCGGGGGCGAGCGCGGGCGGCTCGGCGGGGACGTCCCGGAACAGCCGCCCGCCGCGCAGGTGCAGGGCGACCTCGCGGGGCAGGGTGACCGTGCGGTCGTCCTCGGCGACGAGGAGGCCGCGCGCGAGGAGCCGCTCGATCGGGGTGGTCGCGGTGGCGAGCCGGACGGGACGGCGCGCGTCGGCGACGCGCCCGACCGGCGGGCCCCACGCGAGCTGGTCGAGGGCGGCACGCGCCTCGGGCCCGGCGTCCTCGACCAGGGCGGCGGGGTCGCTCAGCAGCTCGGTGAGCCGGGCGAGGAGGCGGCCGGAGTCGGCGAAGCCGCGCGGCGCCTCGCCGTCCAGGTCGGTGACCAGGTCGGTGAGCCGCTCGGCGGGGTAGCCCGCGAAGACCTCCCGGGCGGGCGGCCCGAGCCCGGCGGGGTGCGGCAGGCTCTGCCGGACGCCGGGCGCCGTGGCCGGGGCGTCGTTCCCCCAGGCCAGTCCGAACCGGCGGAGGGTGGCGAGCGCGCCCTCGACCTGCTCGGGGGCGGCGTCGAGGGCGGCGGCGAGCGCGTCCGGCCCGGCCGGAGCGGGCAGGACGAGCAGGGCCTCCAGGACGGCGAGGGTGAAGCGGTCGAGCCGGTCGAGCGCGCGGGACACGGCGGCGGGCGTGGCGGCGCGGGCGGCGAGCGCGGTCAGGTCGGCGGGGACGGGGGCGAGCAGCTCGGGACGCGCGGACAGCAGCGCGCGCAGTTCGTCGTCGCCGCGCGCGCGCAACCAGTCCGCATACGTTTCCATGCCGTTCCCCAACTTTATGTCGCGTGCATGCCGCAGGCACGCGGGCCTCCAGGTTAGAGGCCCGCGCGAGGTGGGGAACTCCGGTGTGCCGCGATCAGGTGGCCGGAGTGCGCTCCAGGTGCACCAGCCCGAGGCCGAGGCGCGCCCAGCTCTCCACGAACCGCTTCTCGTCGATGCGCGTGGGCGGCTCGTACATCGCCTCGTTCGCGAGCCAGTAGTTCACCACGGCGCCGCCGAGGATCGACGCGACCGCCGGCCAGTCCTCGTCGGAGCCCTCGAACTCGGGCTGCGTCGCGAGCCAGGTGGCGATCCCGTCGTACAGCGGGTTGACGATGCCCTCGCGCATCTCCGCCACCAGGTTCGGGAACTGGTCGAGGTCGCGGAACAGGACCCGGATGAGGTCCTGCTCCTCGCGCATCTTGGCCAGTCCGGCCTGGCACGTCATGCGCAGCCGGGTTTCGAGCGGGCGCTCCTCGAAGGCGGTGGACTGCGTGAGGACGTCGCTGATCTGCCGGCGGGTCCGCTCGATGTGCTCGCGGATGGCCGAGGAGAGCACCTCCTCCTTGGACCGGAAGTGCCGGTAGAGACCGCCCGCGCCCGGGGACAGGCCGGCCGCCGCCTCGATCTCGGCGACCGACGTCGCCGCGTAGCCCCGGTCGGCGAACAGCCGGAGCGACTCGGTCACGATGCGATCGCGCGTAGATGTCGTCATGGTGATGAATTCCTCCGCAAGAACAGTAAGGCATGTTCATGCGGCCGGCCCCCGCGTCACGCGCGGCGCGCCCGAATCCTTGATGCCGCTCGCGGCGGGCCGGCCGGCGACTAGAGTTCCTTCGTCCGCGCCCCGTCGCCGGAAGGGGCGTCGTCGGAAAGGTCGACGATGTTCAAGTCTCCGCGGAAGGCGGCCGACGGGGCCTTCCTGCCCGAGGACTTCGTGGTGCCCACGCTGGTGGCCGGGCCCGACTTCCAGATCCGTCCGATCACCGTGCACGACGTGGTCAAGGACTACGGCGCCGTCATCGGCAGCCTGGACCGGCTGGCCGGCCGGTTCGGGCCCGAGTGGGGCTGGCCCGACCGCGAGTTCACCTTCGAGCAGGCCCTGATCGACGTCGCGTGGCTGCAGAAGCAGGGGCAGTTGCGGCGCTCGTTCAGCTACGTCGTGATCACCCCGGACGGGGAGCGGCAGCTCGGCCGCATCCACGTCGCCCCGTCGGACCGTCCCGGCTCGGACGCGGTGGTGGTGTTCTGGGTGCGCGCGGACGAGGAGAACTCCGTCCTGGAGAAGGAGCTGGAGGGGTTCGTCCGCGAATGGGTCGGCACGGCGTGGCCCTTCGACAAGGTCCGCTTCCCCGGCCGCGACTAGCCCAGGCGGCGGACGAGACCGACGAGGACGCGGCCGACCACCAGGTAGACGAGGGCGGCCAGACCGTAGTTGACGGCGACCTCCACCTTGGGGTTCTCCGGCTGGAAGACGTCCTTGAACTGCCAGCACAGGTCGGTGGCCCGGTCCCCGAACCAGCGGACGAGGTCGTTGGCCGTGTTGGCCTCGAACGCGACGAAGACGATGTGCACGGCCAGGACCGTCACCACGAGCGTGGTGGCGATGGAGACCGCCGCCGCCAGCAGGCCGACGGCGCGGCGGCGGGCCGCGGCGGCGGCGGGGATCCGGCGGGCGCGCGGGGCGCGGTGGTCACCGCCCGGCTCGGTCTGGGTCCCTGCCATGTGCGGCCTCCTTCACCGGGTCGGATCGTCCTTGGGGCGGGGATGGGGGGTTCGTGTGCTGCGTTTTCCCTGGTCAGGTGGTTTGTGGGCGAGGGCCCGGGTATATCCGGAGCACGGTCCCGCGCTCTCCTACTCGGATCCCGTCGCATCGCCACTACCAGGAGAGCGCGGGTCCTTGCGTGTGTCCAGCCCCCTTACCCTGTGGACGTGTTCGATCTCGCCTCCTCCGCGCCGTCCCGCGACGGCCTCGCCATCGGTTTCGACCTCGATCTGACCCTCGCCGACACCCGCGCCGGGATCAGTGCCGTCTACGCGGCCCTGGCGGCGGAGACGGGCGTGCCGATCGACACCGGGCAGGTGGTGCGGCGCATCGGACCCCCGCTGGAGGAGGAGCTGGCGTACTGGTTCCCGCCGGAGCGGGTGCCGGCGATGGCGGCGCGCTACCGGGCGATCTACGCCGACGTCGCGGTCCCGGCGACCGTCCTCATGCCGGGGGCGGCCGCCGCGCTGGAGGCGGTGCGGGCCCGCGGCGGGCGGGTGGTCGTCGTGTCGGGCAAGAACCAGGCCGACACCGAGCGGACCGTCCGGTTCCTCGGGCTGGCGGCGGACGCGGTCGTGGGCGGCCTGTTCGGCGCCGACAAGGGCGCCGTCCTGCGCGAGCACGGCGCCGGCGCCTACATCGGCGACCACACCGGCGACGTGGACGCCGCCCGGGCCGCCTCGGCGGTGGCGGTGGCCGTCGCGACCGGCGCGTTCGACTCGGCGGCCCTCACCGCCTACGGCGCGGACGTCGTGCTGCCGGACCTGCTGGCGTTCCCCGGCTGGCTCGGCGGTTTCGGGGCGGGCGGAGCCGCCCCGCAGGGCTGAGCTGGGCGGCGATAATCGGATGCCCTTCCGGGGTGCCCGGGATAGCGTCGATCCCGTTGCCCCACAGGCGTCGCGGGGCCCCCGGCATGTTCACCGGCCCGCGGCGAGGGACTAATCTTGGGGTCGATTCAGGGACGATTACCGAACGAGGTCTCCGGTGCCGACTGGCAAGGTCAAGTGGTACGACTCCGACAAGGGGTTCGGCTTCCTCACCCGCGACGACGGCGGTGAGGTCTTCGTGCACTCGTCGGCGCTGCCGGGCGGGGTCACGACCCTCAAGCCGGGCCAGCGCATCGAGTTCGGCGTGGTCGAGGGGCGCCGCGGTCAGCAGGCCCTGCAGGTGCGGGTGCTGGAGACGCTGCCGTCGGTGGAGAAGACCATCGCCAAGCAGCGGCGCAAGAAGCCCGACGAGATGGTCGTCATCACCGAGGACCTGATCAAGCTGCTGGACGGGATCTCCAACACCTACCGGCGGGGCAAGCACCCGGCGCCGGCCGACGCCAAGAAGATCGCCATAGTGCTGCGCGCGGTCGCCGACGACCTGGCGCCCTGAGCGCCGGAGTTCAGGCGCGCATCTCGTGGTGCGCGTCCTTGAGCGGGCCGGTGCGGCCGGGCCTGCCGGCCTGACGCCGGGCTCCGGCCTGCCGCATCACCAGCAGCCCGGACGCCAGGGCCAGCGCCGCCGCGACGATCGCGAGCGCGAGCCGTCCGTCCGCGACGATCGACATGCCGAGGCCGAGCAGCCCGCCGAGGACCCAGCTGAGCTGGTGCAGGGTCTCCGACACCGCGAAGGTGGACGAGCTCACCTCCTCGCCGATCTCGCGCTGCACGACCGCGTCCATGGACAGCTTGCCGAGCACCTGCCCGAGCCCGGCCGCGGTCGCCACGGCGAGGGCGGCCCACAGCCCGAAGAACGCGGCGCCCGCCGCGGTGACGCCGGTGACGCACGCCAGCGTCGCCGACACGATGAACCGCGGCGCCCGCGCCTTCATCCAGGCGCCGAGCGCGGTGCCGATCAGTCCGCCCGCGCCCGCGCACGCCGCCAGCAGGCCGAGGGCGACATGGTGCGACACCGGGTCGAACCGCTCCTGGCGCAGCAGGAACGCCAGGTAGATGATCAGGAAGCCGGAGAACGCGCGGAGCACCGCGTTCGCCTGCATCGCCTCGGCGACGACCGGGCCGACGCGCGGCAGCGCCCGCCACGCGCGGCGCGGGGCGGCCTTCTCCGCCGCCGGTTCGGCTTCGGGGACGTCCACGTGGCGGGGCAGCCGCATGGTGAACACGGCGCCCAGCAGGAACAGGACCGTGCCGATCCGCAGCGCCCAGCCCGGCCCGATCAGCACGGCGAGGCCGGCCCCGGCGGGCGCGGTGATCGACGCGGCGATGAGCCCGGCGAACGAGCAGCGCGCGTTCGCCGTCACCAGCGGGATCTCCTCCGGCAGGACGCGCGGGGTGACCGCGGCGCGCAGCACCCCGAAGGCCTTGGAGATCACCAGCACGCCGAACGCGGCCGGCAGGAAGGTGACCTGGTCGCCGTGCGGGAGCGCGCTCGCCAGCGCCCAGCACAGCAGCGCCCGCATCACGAACGTGCTCGCGATCGCGTAGCGGCGGACGTGCCGGGCCCGGTCCAGCGCCGGGCCGATCAGCGGTGCGACCAGCGCGAACGGCGCCATCGTGACGACGAGGTAGAGGGCGACCTGGCTGCGCGCCTGGTTGACGTCCAGGCCGAAGAACAGGGTGCCCGCGAGCGCGACCGTGACCAGCGCGTCCCCGGCGGAGTTGAACGCGCACGCCTCGATCAGGCTGCCGAGCCCGCTGCGGCCGGCGCCCTGCGCGTGGGTGACGCGGCGGGTGAGCCGTCCCGTCCCGAGCGCGGCCGAGCGCGCTGCGCGGCACGCCCGCGCCGCACCCCCGGTGACGGCACGTGCGGACCGACCCGCCCGTGTCCGGTCTGCCATGCGCCCTGATCTCTCCTCGCGGTCGTCCCGGCTCGGGGCCGGGGGCGGCCATCGGAGTCCTCGACTGAGAGTACGTTCCCCGCTGGAATGCGGGATCACCTCGCGGACGACGCCCGCCTTGTGCGGGTCACGTGCCCGCATGGGCGAGAATTGACATGTGAGCCCACAGCGCCAGTCCAGCCCCGCGCGCTCCGCCGCCGCGCGCACCACGTCCGGGGCCGCCCGCCGGTCCCGCACGCCCATCGTCGACTCCGCCTGCGCCGAGGCGGTCGACCTCGCCCGCGAGGCCGCCGAGGACACCGCCGGCCCGGCCCAGGTCGGCGAGCACCTCGGCCTGCGGGCCGAGGCCGACCGAGTGGTCACGCACTACTTCGTGTGCCTCGACCCCGCCTACACGGGCTGGCGTTGGGCCGTGACGGTGACCCGCGCGTCGCGCGCCAAGAACGTCACGGTCAGCGAGTGCGTCCTGCTCCCCGGCGACGACGCGCTCCTGGCGCCGCCGTGGGTGCCGTGGCTGGAGCGGCTGCGCCCGGGCGACCTCGGCCCCGGCGACCTGCTGCCGACCGCGCCCGACGACGTGCGGCTCGCGCCCGGCTTCACGCAGGTGGACGAGTCGACCGACCGCGAGACCCAGTGGGAGCTCGGCCTCGGCCGCGTCCGGGTGCTGTCGCGGGAGGGCCGCGACGAGGCCGCCGCCCGCTGGTACGACGGCGTCGCCGGGCCCCGCGCCCCGATCGCCGCGTCCGCCCCCGCCCAGTGCTCCACCTGCGGCTTCTACGTGGTGCTGGCGGGTGCGCTGCGGCAGGTCTTCGGCGTCTGCGCCAACGAGTACGCGCCCGACGACGGCCGCGTCGTCTCCGCCGACCACGGCTGCGGCGCGCACTCCGAGGCCGTCTCCCTCCCGGCGGTGTCCGAGCACAACCCGCCGGTCATCGACGAGCTCGGCTACGAGGTCGTCCCCACCGGCGGTGACGAGGACGCCGCGGCCCTCGACGACGAGGCGCTCGGCCACAGCTGATCCCATGGAGGACGAGTTCGGCGCGCGGGCGCTGCGTGAGCGGGTCCTGCGCGCCTGGGCCGAGTCCCCGGCGCGCTTCCGCGAGGACGCCAACGCCGAGGAGGACCACGCGCTCGGCGGCTACCGCGACCGCGTCGTCATCGAGCTGGCGCAGAACGCCGCCGACGCCGCCCGGCGCGCCGCCGCGCCCGGCCGCCTCAGGCTGACGCTGCGCACCGGCGGGGAGCCGCTGCTGATCGCGGCGAACACGGGCGCGCCGCTGGACGCCGCCGGCGTGGAGGCCCTCTCGACGCTCCGCGCCTCGGCCAAGCGCGACGAGCCGGCCGCCGCCGGCCGCTTCGGCGTGGGCTTCGCCGCCGTCGTCGCCGTGAGCGACACCCCGGCCGTCGCGTCCGGGACGGCGGGCGTCGAGTGGTCGCTGCCGCGGGCCAGGGAACTGGTCGGGGGGATCGCGGGCCTGGCCGAGGAGCTGGGGCGGCGCGGCGGGCACGTGCCGCTGCTGCGCCTGCCGTTCGCCCTGGAGCGGGCCCCCGAGGTCCCGGCGGGCTTCGACACCGTCGTGCGGCTGCCGCTGCGGGACGACGCGGTCGAGCCGGTCCGGAGGCAGCTCCGGCAGGTGGGGGCGGCGCTCCTGCTGGCGCTGCCCGCGCTTGAGCACGTCGAGGTCGACGTCGACGGGGACGTCCGGACGCTGACCGCCGAACGGCGCGCCCCGGGCGAGGTGGCCATCGACGGCGGCCTGTGGCGGACGGTCGAGGAGCACGGGGAGATCCCCGCGGCGCTCCTGCGGGACCGTCCCGTGGAGGAGCGGGGGCGGCCGTTCTGGCAGGTGCGGTGGGCCCTGCCCGAGGACGGGCTGCCCGAGGGCACGCCCAGCGTGCTGCACGCGCCGACGCCGAGCGATGAGCGCCTCGACCTGCCCGCGTTGCTCATAGCGTCGTTCCCGCTCGCGCCTGACCGGCGGCACGTCGCGCCCGGCGCGCTGACCGATTTCCTCGTCGACCGGGCCGCCGGCGCCTATGTGCGGCTGCTGGGCGAGCTGCCCGTCTCCCCGAGGGTGCTGGAGCTCGTGCCGGGGCCGATCGCCGCCGCCGAGCTGGACGCGCGGATCCGGCGGGGGATCCGGGAACGGCTCCCGGAGGCGCCCGTCCTGCCCCACCGGACGCGGGGGCGCGACGCGGTCGCCGTGGACGCGCCCGCCGCGTTCGTCGAGGTGCTCGGCGGCCGGGACGCCAGGGGGGACGTCGAGAAGGACATCGAGAAGGGCATCGAGGGGGACACGGACGTGGTCGTCGGCGGCCTGCTGCCGCCGGAGTGGCCCGCGCGGAGCCCGGCGCTGGCGGCGCTCGGCGTGCGCCGGGTCGAACTGGCCGACGTGATCGACGAGCTGGCCGCTGTGGACCGGGAACCGGCGTGGTGGCACCGGGTGTACGAGGCGCTCGCCGGGGCCTCCACGGAGGCGCTGGGGGCTCTCCCGGTGCCGCTGGCGGGTGGGGCGGGGCGCGTGGTGCGGGGGCCGCGCGGGCTGCTGATCGCGGACGGCGTCGATCCCGCGGGCCTGGACGCGCTGGGGCTGCGCTTCGTCCACCCGGAGGCCGTGCACCCGATCCTGGCGCGGCTCGGCGCGGTCGAGGCGGGGCCGCGGGCCGTGCTGGCGGACGCCGCCGTGCGGGCGGCCGTCGAGGAGTCCTTCGACGCCGACGATCCCGACGCGGTCGCCGAGGCCGTGCTGGGGCTGGTCGCGGCCGCGCACGCCGATCCCGGCGACGAGCCGTGGCTGGCCGAGCTGGCCCTGCCCGGCGACGACGGCGAGCTCTACCCGGCGGGCGAGCTGCTGCTGCCGCAGAGCCCGCTGCGGGGGCTCATGGCCGATGACGCGCCGTTCGGCGTCGTGGACGGCGAGGTCCTGGAGCGGTGGGGCGCGGAGACGCTCATGGCCGCCGGCGTCCTGGACGGGTTCGCGCTGGCCAAGGCCGAGGACGTCAATCTCACGGGCCTCGCCGACGAGGCCGAGAGCCTCGACCTCGACGACGAGGACCTGTGGGCGGACGAGGTGCTGCGCCGGATCGGCGAGCAGGACCTCCCGCCGCTCGTGCCCGAGTTCACGGCGGTCCGCGACCTCGAACTCGTCGACGACTGGGCGGCGGCGCTCAGGGTTCTCGCCGCACCGCCGTGGCGGTCCGCGATCGTGGATCCCGCCCATGCCGCCCTGCACAACGGGCGGCGTGTCGCCGTCCCGTCCTACACGGCGTGGTGGCTGAGCCGCCGTCCCGTTCTGGACGGGCGCAGGCCCGGCGAGTTCCGCCTGGGCGGCGACGAGGCGCTGGCAGGGCTCTACGACGTCGCGCCGCAGGGCCTGGACGAGCACCTCCTGCTCGCCCTGGGCGTCCGCACGTCACTGGTGGAACTGCTCGACGAGCCCGGGGGCGCGCAGGAACTGCTCGATCGCCTGGGCGATGCCCGGCGGTCGGTGGGGCGGGCCCAGCTGGGCGGGCTCTGGACGGCGCTGGCCGACGCCCCGGACGCGGCCGTCGAACCGCCCGACCGTGTGCGGGCGGTCGTGGACGGCGGCGTCGAGGTGGCCGACGCGGCGGACGCCCTCGTCCTCGACGGCCCGGACGTCCTCCCCCTCCTCGAAGGGCAGCCCCTCGTCATCGCGGCGCAGGGCCGCGACGCGCGCCTCGCCGAACTCCTGGACCTGCCGCTCGCCGGGGAGGAGATCCCGGGCCTCGTGGAGTCGGACGGCGAGAGGCGTTCCGTCCCCGAGGCCGTCAGGGCGGTCCTGCCCGACGCCCCCGCCGACTACCTCGCCCATGAGCGCCTCGTCGTGGACGGCCAGGACGTCCCGTGGTGGACGAGGGACGGCCGGGTCCACGCGAGCGGCGTCGCCAGCCTGGCGCGGGCGCTCGCCTGGTCCACCGGGAACTGGGGCGACCGGCTCCTGCTGGAGGCCGTCCTGCGCGCCCCCGAGACCCTGCCCCTCCTGCTCGCCGAGGACGACCTGGAGCCCTAGCGGGGCCTAGCGGGACGCCTCGCGCTTGGCGGCGCGGTCGGCCTCCTGCCGGGCCCGCCCGGCCTGGAGCCTCGGGGTGTACCACACGCCGAACAGCCCGATCACGATGCCGGCGCAGCACACCCAGAGCCACCAGCGGTCCTCCGCCGGCAGTCCGACGATCAGCAGCACGACGAGCGCCACCGCCCAGGCGAGCGCCCCGGCGGCCGCGATGCGGACGTCGTTGGTCTGCATCGGCGGCGGATCCGGGCGGCGCGGAGGGCTCATGCCGTCAGGCTACGCGGCCCCGGCCCGCCAGTCCGCCGATGACCATCGTGATGAGCAGCTCATAACTGGCCTCCAGGTCCGCGGGCAGTCCGAAACCGCCCGCCGCCTCCAGGACGGCGAACCCGTGGACGGCCGAGCGCAGGCAGCGCGCCGCGTGGACGAGTTCCGGCCCTTCCAGGGCGTAGCCGCGCAAGGCCCCGTACAGGATGTTCAGCAGCCGCTCCGCGGCGTCGCCCACCGAGCCGCCCTCCGGGGCCGCCGTCTGCTCCATCGCCCCGTAGCGGCCCGGATGCTCCACCACGTACGCCCGGTAGGCGTACATCAGCGCCCGGACGGCGTCGTCGCCGGACCGCCCGAGCGCGGCCTCCCCGAGCCGTCCGGCGAGCTCTTCCAGGACGCGCGCGGTCACCAGGTGTCGCAACTCGGCGAGATTGCGGACATGCTTGTACAGGGAGGGTGTCGCGACCCCGGCCCTTCCCGCCACCGCCGCCAGGGTGAGGGCACCGGGGCCCTCGGCGTCCACGACGGCGACGGCGGCGTCCACGACCGCGTCGGGCGACAGTCCCATACGGGGCATCGCGACCCTCCTCTATGACTCTTTAGCTGCAAGGCTAATGAGGTTAGCGACAGTGTCAAGTGGCGGCGTGGCAGCATGGGCAGCACAGGAGACCGAAGACGATGACAATGCCACCGATCCGCGGCCGTACGGCGTCCGCGCCCGGGCTGGCCGAGGAGCTGCGCATCTCGATCGCGCGGCTGTCGCGCCGGCTGCGCACGCTGCGGCCGTCCGCGGCGGGCGAGGGCGGCCCGAGCCCGCTGTCGCTCACGCAGTTCGCCGCGCTCGCCGCCATCGAGCGGCACGGGTCGATGACGCCCCGCGAGCTGGCCGACCACGAGAAGGTGCAGCCGCCCTCGATGACCCGCGTCATCGCCTACCTGGAGGAGCGGGGGCTCGTCGCGCGCAGCCCGCACCCGACCGACGGGCGCCAGGTCGTGCTGAACGCCACCGAGGAGGGCGCCGCCCTGCTCGCCGACGAGCGCCGCCGCAAGGAGGCCTGGCTCGCCATGCGCCTCGGCGAGCTGACCGACGAGGAGCGGGAGATCCTCCGCCGCGCAGCCCCCGTCATCGACAAACTCAGCCGTTCCTGACCTCGCTCGTGCGGCTCGCGGGGGTCGAGGTTGGCTTGGTCAAGTTCGTCGCACTTGCCGGAATGCGGGTGGGGCGATTACCGTTAGCCTTGGTAATGACTTCTGCTAACGAAACCCCCGACGAACCCGAGGGGACCGCGACGCGCGGCGCCCGCGGGCGGCGGGCCGCACATCCGGCCCGGGCCGCCGCCATCGCGAGTCCTGCCCGCTCCCGCCGTCGCCGCCCCGCCCCCCATGCGTCCGCCCGCCCCGCCGCGCGCCCGGACGCCGCCCCCTCCGTGACCGTGACGGACCAGGCCGGAACGTTCCACGAGGCCGTGGCGGACGTTCCGGAGCCCGCGCCCGCACCGTCCGCCCCCGAGACCACGGGCCCGGAACGGCCCGACCCCGCCGAGACGCCCGCAGGGGAGCCCGAGGGCCGCGCCGGCATGTTCCGCTCCCTCCGCAACCACAACTTCCGCCTGTACACCGCGGGCCAGGTCGTCTCCAACACCGGGACCTGGATGCAGCGGATCGCGCAGGACTGGCTCGTCCTCGATCTCGCCCACGGCAGCGGTACCGCGCTCGGCATCACGACCGGCCTGCAGTTCCTGCCGATGCTGCTGTTCGGCCTGTGGGGCGGCATCATCGCCGACCGCTACTCCAAACGCCGCGTGCTGATGCTGACGCAGGTGTCGATGGGCCTGCTCGCGCTGGTCCTCGGCCTCCTCGCGATCTCCGGCACGGCGCAGGTGTGGCACGTGTACGTGCTGGCGTTCGGGCTCGGCGTCGCGACCGTCGTGGACAACCCGACCCGCCAGTCGTTCGTGGTCGAGATGGTCGGCAGGCGCGACCTGCCGAACGCGATCGCGCTGAACAGCGCCACCTTCAACGGCGCACGGCTGCTCGGCCCGGCCGTCGCCGGGGTGCTGATCGCGCTGATCGGCACCGGGCCGGTCTTCCTGGTGAACGCCGCGTCGTTCGGCGCCGTCCTGTTCGGCATCTACGCCATGCGGACGGACGAGCTGAGCCAGGCCGCCCCCGTCAAGCGCGCCAAGGGCCAGCTTCGGGAGGGGCTCCGCTATGTGCGCGGGCGCCGAGACCTGATGCTCGTGCTCATCCTCATCGGCTTCCTCGCGACGTTCGGCATGAACTTCAGCACCACGGTCGCCCTGGTGGCGAAGCAGGTCTTCCACACCGACGCCTCCGCCTTCGGCCTGGCGTCCAGCATGCTGGCGCTGGGCGCGCTCGGCGGCGCCCTGCTGGCCGCCCGCAGGGTCGCCCGGCCCCGGCTGCGGCTGCTGGTGGCGATGGGACTGGCGTTCGGGGCGCTGGAGGTCCTCACCGGCCTGATGCCGACGTACTGGTCGTTCCTGGCGCTGCTGGTGCCGACCGGGATCGCGATGATGACGATCATGACGGCGGCGAACGCGTCCGTCCAGCTCGGTGTCGCGCCCGAGATGCGCGGCCGCGTCATGGCCCTCTACATGCTGGTCTTCCTCGGGACGAACCCGCTGGGCGCGCCCGCGGTCGGCTGGCTGGCCGAGCACTTCGGCGCGCGGGCCTCCCTCGTCCTCGGCGGGCTGATCTCCGTGGTCGCCGCCCTCGCCGTGGGCGCCCTGGCCCTGCGGTGGAGGACCGACGAGCAGAGGGGGACGGCGGACGAGCGCACGGCCGCGCGTCCCGCCCGGGCCCGGTTCCGCCGCGCCCGGGTCGCCGAGCGGTAAAGGTCGCGCGCGGCCCATAAGACCGGCCGGGTGGGGCGATTCGGTTGGCCCTATTTGCGTGACAAGGAACGCCGGCTGCTGAAAGGCTGGCGGGGTGGCCCTGTGGAAGCGTTCATGAGGCTTTTCGTGGCGCTCGTCCCGCCGCCGGACGTCCTGGACGAGCTCGCGGAGGCCGTCCGGCCCCATCTCGGCACGGTCTCCGAGCTGCGCTGGATCCGGCGCGATCTGATGCACGTCACGCTGACGTTCCTCGACGAGGTCGACGACCGCACCCTGGAGCGCCTGCTCCCGAGGCTGGAACGCGCCGTCCGCCGCCACGAGCGGATGACGCTGTCGCTGGCGGGCGCGGGCGCGTTCCCCGGCAACGGCGCGCACGCCCGAGTCCTGTGGACGGGCCTGTACGGCGACCGCCGCGCCCTGGCGAGGCTGGCCGCCTCCACCACCGCCGCGGGCCGCCGCGTCGGGACGATCCCCGACAAGCACCGCGGCTTCCGCCCGCACATGACGCTGGCGCGGTCGCGGCGCCCGGTGGACGTGCGGTCGCTCGTCGAGGCGCTGTCATCGTTCGCGGGCATGCCGTGGACGGCGGACTCGGTCCACCTGATGCGCAGCCACCTGCCCGGCAAGGACAACACCGAGCTGGCGTACGAGCCGCTGATGACGTGGCCGCTGCGTCACAGCTCCGGCGGCGGAGGGGCGGGACGGTCGGCGTCCGGAGGGCCCCAGGGGACGCCGTAGCGCTCGCAGGCGCGGCGCAGCTCGGCGAGGTCGGGCGGGAACGTGATCTGGCGCAGCACCCGCCCGGACGGCCCCCACACCACCAGCCGGGGCATCCTCTCGACCGCGTCGTCGATGCCGACGCCGCCGAGGCGGTCGCGGGCCAGGTCCCACTCGACCCGGCCGCGCCGGGTGATGACGGCGACCCCGGCGGACGACACGCGCAGCTGCGACCGGTTGCGGTCGTACAGCCAGTAGCCGAGAAGCCCGACCATGAGCCCGGCCGGTATCGACCACATCGCCGTGGTGTTGAACCCGCCCAGGTCGGGGCCGAGCCACACCGCGCCCAGCAGCGCCACCGCCTCGCACAGCAGGACGCTCATCCCGTAGGTGCCGACGCGGGACCTGCGGGTCGCGTCCAGGACCGTTCCCGGCGCGGTCACCGGGCTGGGCGGAGTGTGGACGGGAAAGACGAAACCGGGTTCCTCGGACGGCTCCGGCTGGGGCGCCGCGCCCTCGTGCGCGACGCCCTGCGCCGACAGGGCCGCGGCGGGCTCGGGGTCGGGGGCCGACAGCGAGGACATGGCCGAGTGGAACGCGGCGCTCAGGTAGGCGTCGTACTCGGCGTCGTTGACCGGGAGCCCGGCGCGGCGGGCGGAGTCGCGCAGGTCGGTGCGGGAGATCCGCAGCGCCGACAGGGGCGCGGAGAAGAACTCGTCGCCGTCGGAGTCGTACAACCGGATCCAGGCGTGCCCGGAGACGGTCAGCAGCTCGATGCCGCCGATGCGGTCCTGGGGCATCTTCAGCACCACGTCGCCGGCGGCGTCGGCCCAGCCGAGCCCGTCGCCCTCGACGACCAGGCGCCCGCCGGGCACCTGCGCGAAGATCTCCGGCAGTCCTTCGAGCCCGTAGTCGGGACGGCGCGGCGCCCCCGCCCCGGGGGTGATCACGCGGTAGCCGTGGTCGTCGAGGGCATGCGCGAGCTGGAAGCCGTCCAGGCCGTGCGCGGGCAGCCGGGCGACCAGCTCCAGCCGGTGCCCGAACGCCAGCGCGGCGAGGTCGGCGCGGCGCGGCTCGCCGCTCACCGGGTCCAGGCGCAGGCCGGGCCCGACGACGACCGCGGCGACGTTCTCGGCGCGCAGGTCCTGGGTCTCGCGGCGGCGGCCGGGGCGGGCCCGCACCCGCAGCCGCTCCGCCGTGATCGTCCAGCGGACCTGGGCGGCCCGCAGCAGCCGCCGGCGCGCCGCGAGGACGCCGCCGATCGCGGCGAGGGCCCAGCAGCCGGCGGCGAGCCGGGCGCCGAACTCGCCCGTCCCGTCCAGCGCGATCCGGACGATCATGACGGCGCCGAGCAGGGCGGTGAGCGCGCCGAGGAACATGATCCGGCGGCGGCTCGGGAGCGGCTCCGGCGTGGCCAGCCGCTGCTCGTCGGGCGTCGCGCGGGGCGCGCGGCGGGAGGGCGTCTCGGGGGGCGGCTCGTGCGCCGCCGCCAGCAGGGCCGCCTCCTGGTCCAGCAGGCGCTTCTCGGCCGCGTGGTCGCGCGGGAGGGGGCCGCCGCCGGGGACGTCGTCCTCCAGCCCGGAGACGCGCAGGGCCTCGTCGAGCGCCGGGTCGAGCAGGTCGGTGGCCTCGCCGTCCAGGACGTGCATGGGGATGCCGAGCCTGCGGGCCGCCACGAACACCGCGAGCGGCTCCAGGCCCATCGCCGTCATCCCGCCCACGGCGGTGCGGCCGAAGCGGTGGAAGACGGTCAGGACGCCGTCACCGGTGGTGATGGCCAGGCCGTCGATCCGGGACCGCTCGTAGGAGACCATCGTCAGCCCGCCGCGGCCGACGCGTTCCAGACCGGCCGCCGACAGCCGCCAGTACGGGCGCGGGCGGCGGCGGCGCGCCTCCGGGATCGCGCCGAGCAGCCACGGGAACGCGGCGACGGCGCCGATCAGCGCGGCCCACAGCCACACCGGCCTGATCGGCAGCAGCGCCAGCGCCACCGCGAGGACGGTGAACGGACCCGCGGCGACGGGGCGCCACCGGCCGCCGGATCCCGCGAGGCCCACCAGCTCATGCTCCACAGTCCGCATCCTCACACGGGTCCCCGCGGGACCGTCGCCCCCTTCCACGATCCGGTCGCCCTCCGGAACCGACATCCATCGCGCCGGTCAGGTCGGGGCTCCACTGCCGTCATATGAGTCTCACCGGACACGTGAGTCCCGCCACCGTGCTCTCACCGCCGTCGCCGCAGCAGGCCGTAGCCGACCGCCGCCGCGATCGCGAGAGCGAGGAACAGCGCCATCCGGGTGTTGGTCGCGTCCCGGTGGCCGCCCGTGGTGTCATTCCCCGCGCCCGCGTTCCCGGGGGAGGACGCCGGGGACGGGCGCGCCTCCTCCGGCAGCGGCAGCCGGTAGACCGGCTGGCTCCTGCCCTCGGACCCCACCAGCAGCGACCTCCCGTCGGGGGTGTAGGTCACCGACTCGCCCTGCACCTGCCGGGGCAGGTCGAGGGACTTGATCGTCTTGCCGGGACGGCCGTCGGCGCCGACCGAGTACAGGCGGGCGCCGAAGTAGGTGCGGATGACGCAGGTCCGCCCGTCGGGGGCGAACGCGCCGTCGGTCGCGATCGCCGGGGCGTCCCCGACCTTGCGCAGCACGTTGAAGCCGCCGGTCCGCAGCCGCGCCGGAGCCTCGTAGACCTTGCCGCCGAACAGCTTGCTGGCGATGTAGAGCCGGTTCGTGCGCGGATTGATCATCATGGTCTCGGCGTTGCGCGGCCCGTCCTCGTACTTGATCCGGAACCGGGTCGCCTGGAGCGTCTGGCTCACCAGCCGCGTCGGCTCCGGGATCCGGTAGACGGTCACGTAGGGCCAGGCGCCGCCGAGGTTGTCGCCGATGTCCGCGACGAAGATCGCCGGACGGCCGCGGCCGTCCTTGCCGATCGCCATCGCCTCCCAGTCGCGGGCTCCCGCGCCGGCGAGCGTGAGCACGGCGGCGACCCGCCCGTCCGGGCCCAGCGCGTAGACCTTCGGGACGCCGCCGGAGTCGTTGTGGGTGTACACGACGCCCCGGTGCCGTGCGCTGGCGGCCAGCCCGCTGGACTCGGTGATCCGAAGGTCCTTGATCGTGAAGGCGACCGCGTCGTCGCGGCGGGTGCCGGCGGAGGCGGAGGGGCAGAGCAGGCAGACCGGGGCGCCGGCGAGGACGAGCGCGGCGCCCGCGCGGACGGCGGCCCGGCGTGCTGACATGGATCGATCATCCCCGTTCCGCGCCCCGACGATCACCTGATCCGCGCCGCTCAGCCCAGCAGCGCCCCGACGACCACGGCCAGGATGAGCGCGGTCAGCACGGTGGGCAGCAGCCATTGGGGCGCGCGGTTCACGCCCCGAGCTTATTCGGCCTCCCGGCCGCCTCGAACCGTCCGCCCATGATCTGCATCTCATCCCGCCCGTCCCGGCTCTCTCCGAGCTCCGGGCCCGGCCGCCGCCTCAGCCGGTCGCGGCGGCGAAGGACAGCACCGCGACGAGCGCACCGGCGAGCATGGAGGGGCCGAACGGGAACTCGCCCTTGCGTGAACGGCGGACGATCATGATGCCCACGGCCACGAGGCCGCCGAGCAGGTAGGTCACCAGCAGGCCGACGACCCACGCGTCCTGCCCGAACCAGCCGAGGTACAGGCCGAGCACGCCGGACAGCTTGACGTCCCCCAGCCCGATCCCGGACGGGACCGCGAGCGCCTGCGCGAAGTACAGGGCGAACAGTGCGGCCATGCCGACGAGCGCGTGCTCGCACCGCTGCAGGCCGTCCTCGGTGAACGGCGCGGCCGCCGCGAGGAGCGCCGGCGCGATGCCGTAGGAGGGGAGCGTGAACCGGTCGGGCAGCCGCTTGACGCCGACGTCGATGAAGCCCAGGAGCGTGCCCACGGCCGCGAGGTACAGCAGCGCGGGCAGGACGGGCTCGAACCCGACCCGCCACCCGAGCACGCCGAAGAGCGCCGCGGTGACCAGGCCCAGGACGACGCGGTGCCGGCGTGGGACGTCACCGACGTACGGCGCCGCCAGCGGCGCCGCGAGCAGGCCGACGACGAGCCCGACGGGCACCAGCACCAACGCGACCATCGACCCTCGCCCCGATCCGTCCTCTACCGCGCCCCGGCACCTGACCGGACGGATACCGGCGGCGGGGGGCCCAACGCCCATTCAATCGGCCGCACCGGACCCCGCACATGGGCCCCCGGACCCAATCGGTGCTCCGGTCGCCTCGAACCGTCCGGCCCTGGTCTGCATCTCATCCTGCATGTGCGGATTGTTCGGGGTGGTGCGCTCGCCGTTCGCGGCCGACCCGGGTCGGGCGTCGGACGTGTTCGTCATGCTGGGCGCGCTCGCCGAGGAGCGGGGGACCGACTCGGCCGGCCTGGCGCTGATCGGCGCCCCGCCGGGGCTCGGCGGCGGGGGCTGCCGGGTGGTGAAGGGACGCGGCCGGTTCTCGGGGGTCTGGCGGCCGGAGTTCCTGTCCGGGCTGGACCGCGCGGCCGTGGCCATCGGGCACACTCGATGGGCCACGCAGGGATCCCCGGCGGAGGCGGCCAACGCCAGCCCCATGGTCGTCCCCGGGCGGTCGGCCACGGTCGTCGGCACGCACAACGGCGACATCGACGTGGCCGGCCTGCGGAAGCGGTTCGCGCCGCCGCCCGCGTCCGGCGTCACCGACAGCGAGCCGATCTTCCAGCTGCTGGCCGGCCGCCGGGCCCCGGCCGAGATCACCGGCGTCCTCCAGGCCCTGGTCGGACGGGTCGCGCTGGCATGGGTCGAGCGCGACCGCCCCACCGAGGTGCACCTGGCGCGCGGCGCGCTCAGCCCGCTCGCGATGGCCGTGGACACCGACCAGAACATCTACTGGGGGTCCAACCCGCGCTGGTTCCGGGAGGTCGAACGGCACACCCGGGTCCGGTTCGCCACCGTCGTGCTGCTGCGCGAGGGCACCTATCTGAAGGTCGGCATGGAGCGCCGGCCCGGGCGCCGCGACCTGCCCGAGGTCCTCGCGACGGCGGACTTCGTGCCCACGGCGCGGGACACCGACATGGACCCGCGCGTCTGGACGGGCTTCACTCCGGCCGACACCGCGGCCGACCAGGCCGGCCTGCTCCACCATGTGGTGGAACGGGCGGGCGGCACCGGCGGTCTGCTGACCGTCGCCTGAACCGGCCCTCGGGGGAGCGGCGTGGCCCCCCCGAGGGCTCCGGCTCGTCTCAGAGGCGCTCGACGACGTAGTCGACGCAGGCGGTCAGCGCCTCGACGTCGGCCGGGTCGATCGCGGGGAACATGCCGATGCGCAGCTGGTTGCGGCCCAGCTTGCGGTACGGCTCGGTGTCGACGATGCCGTTGGCGCGCAGCGTCTTGGCCACGGCCGCCGCGTCCACCTCGTCGTTGAAGTCGATCGTGCCGACGACCTGCGAGCGCTGCGCCGGGTCGACCACGAACGGCGTCGTGTACGACGTCTTCTCGGCCCACGTGTAGAGCCGCTGGGACGAGTCGGCCGTGCGGGACGTCGTCCAGTGGAGGCCGCCCTGCCCGTTCATCCACTCGATCTGCTCGGCGAGCAGCAGCAGCGTGGCCACGGCCGGGGTGTTGTACGTCTGGTCCTTGGCGGAGTTGTCGACGACCGTCTTCAGGTTGAAGAACTCCGGGACGTACCGGTCGGACGAGGCGATCTCGTCGATCCGCTCAAGCGCCGCCGGGGACGCGAGCGCGACCCACAGGCCGCCGTCCGCCGCGAAGCACTTCTGCGGAGCGAAGTAGTAGACGTCGGTCTCGGACACGTCCACGGGGAGGCCGCCCGCGCCGGACGTGGCGTCCACCAGGACGAGGCCGTCCCGCGCGGTCGTGCCCGCCGGGCGCTTGATCGGCATGGCGACGCCGGTCGAGGTCTCGTTGTGGGTGAGCGCGTAGACGTCCACGTCCGCCTCGGCGGACGCCTCGGGGTGCGTTCCGGGCGGGGCGGAGATGACGGTGGGGTCCCCCAGCCAGGGCGCGCCCGTGGTGACCTTGGCGAACTTGCTGGAGAACTCGCCGAAGGTCAGGTGCTGCGACCGCTGGCGGACGAGGCCGAACGCGGCCGCGTCCCAGAAGGCCGTGGTGCCGCCGTTGCTGAGCAGGACCTCGTACCCCTCGGGCAGCGAGAAGAGCTCGGCCAGCCCCTCCCGGACGCGGCCGACGAGGGATTTCACCGGCTTCTGCCGGTGCGAGGTGCCCATGTAGGTCGAGCCGGACTCGGCCAGGGCGGCGAGCTGCTCGGGACGGACCTTGGAGGGACCGCACCCGAAACGGCCGTCGGCGGGCCTGAGATCGGCGGGAATGTCGATGGTGGGATTCGCGCTGTCGGTCACTCACACGAGGCTATCTGACCTGCGGCGAAGATCGTGGGCCGGGTTCACATCCCGAGACGCCGGCGGCGCCACCCCCAGGTCAGCAGGGCGGCCAGGCCGGCGGCGCAGGCGCCGCCGACGACGGCCGGCGGGTAGATCCAGGCGTCGCCCCTGGAATGCGCCCGCACGGCCGTGGCGGCGGAGTCGTAGATGAGGAACGCCAGGAAGAGGGCCGCGACCGCGACGGCGATCCGTCCCGCGACGGCGTTGGTGGCGCGGCGGCGCTCCTCGCGCTCCGCGTCGAACCGCCTCAGCGCCTGCGCCGCCTCCGCCGCCTCCGAGACCGCGGGCGCCGCGGCGGTGCCGGGCGCCGTTCGGGTCGCGGCGCCGGCCGCGGGGCCGATGTCGCCATCGAGCGGCTCGTCGTCTCCGGAGGGGGCTTTTCTCATGCCGCTCATGATGACAAAGCGGCCGGGTTTCGGGAACCGGCGCATGATCAGCGGAAGGTTTCGATCCGATCGGCCGTTCGCCGCGTCCAATCTGAACGAGGGCGGGCGAGTCGGGGGCGGCCGGGCAGAGGCGGGCGAGACACGGAAGCGAGCGTGGCGCATGGCGGGCGACGGCGACCGGATCCTGAGCGAGGATCGGCTGCGCGGGGTCCTCGACCTGTTCGAACGGCTGCGGGAGCGGCCGCCGTGGCGGTGGCGGGAGCGGCTGCGGCCCCTGCTCCTGCTGCTCGGGCCGGACCGGGCCGCCTCCCACGCCGCCGAGATGCTCAAGTCCCGCTGCGAGGACGAGCGGGCCCCGGTGTCGCACATCGCGGCCGACACGCCCGCCACCGACGTCGCGGGCGTGCTGCGCGAGGCCAAGCGCGAGCTGTCGCAGCCGAGCAGCCGCGCCCGCGGCGAGCCTGCGCTGCGGTTCCCGCTGCTGGAGATGGCGCTGTGGCTGCGCGACCTGCGGGAGATCCGGCTGGCCGGCGACCGCCCGCCGCCGCGCGGCGCCTCCTCGTCCGAGCGCGAGAACCACCTGCTCGTCCGGCGGCTGACGCACCCGCCGGTCGGCGACAACGAGAACGCGCGCCGCCGCGAGCTCAACCGGGTGATCCGGCGGCGCGGCCGGGACGTCCTGCGCGACATCGAGGAGGTGCGCGGCAGGCCCGCCACGTTCTTATCGTTCCTGGAGCAGATCGCTCCCATCGGCATCGCCGCCGTCGCGCTGATCAGCGCCGGGACGGCGGCGGCGCTCGACCTCGCCTCCGCCGTGCTCGCGGCCGTCATCGGGCTGGCGTTCGTGACCGTGCAGATCGTCGCCCGGACGCGCGGCTGGTACGGGGTGCGGCGGTTCGGCTGGTTCCTGCGCCAGCCCTACGTCGACCGCGACTCCACCGGGTTCCTCGGCCTCGCGCTCGGCGTGTTCGACCCCCGCCCGGTCGAGCCGGACGACCACGGGGAGCAGCTCGACCTGCTGCTCGTCGCCGCCTTCCTGGAGGACCTGCGCCGCAACTACCGGCGCGACTACCGGCGCGCCGCGTGGGCCCGGGTCCGCTACCCGGTGCTGATCTTCGAGCATCTGTCCGCCGGGCATCCCGGGGTGGCGTTCGTGGAGCTGGTCGAGCGGGTCCGCGCCGACAGCCAGGCGAGCGACCGGCTTCCCGGCTTCGACCCGCTCATCGTCGTCGCCGGAGTCGACCCGGCCGCCCCCGCGAGCGCCGACCAGGCCGACCCGTCCGGGCTCCGGCTGCTGGAGCGGCTCGCGCGGGCCGTCCGGGTGGACGTGGCCTCGGACGAGCCGCAGAGCGTCATCGCCGCGCGCGGCCTGTGGGACCGCTACACGCGCGAGCAGCGCCGCGTCGGCGCCCTCGGGTCGCGCCGCGAGCTGCGCGTGGACGTCACCCGCGACCCGGGCGGCGACCTGCCGCCCGTGCGTCCGGTGCGGCGCCGCCCCCGGCTCGCCCATCCGGCGCTGCCGTGGATCGCCATGGTCGCGGTCGCCGCCGCGTCCGTCTCGGTGATCTCCGTGCAGGTGGTGCGGTACTGCTCCCCGTTCGGCATCAGGCGGATGGCGAACGGCGAGTGCGTCGGCATCACCGACGGGTCGTTCCGCTTCGGCGAGGACTCCGGCGGCAAGAACAACGACAACCGGCTCAACAAGGTCCTCGACCGGATCGAGTCGCTGAACGACCACGTCATGGAGTCCGGCAAGCCGTACGCGACCGTGGTCTACCTCGGCCCGGTGACCGCCGACCCGTCCATCAAGAACAAGCGGATCGACCTGCTCGCCGGGGTACAGGGCGAGCTGATCGGGCTGTCGATCGCGCAGAAGCGGTTCAACGACGCCGCCGAGGGCGACGACCTGCGGCTGCGGGTGCTGGTCGCCAACGCGGGCGCCAAGTTCCGCTACGCCGAGGACGTCGCCGAGCAGATCCGCGGGCTGGCGCTCGAGGACCGCTCGATCGTCGCGGTGATCGGGTTCGAGCAGAGCCGCCGGCAGACCCAGGAGGCGATCAGGCTGCTGGCCAAGTCGGCGCTGCCCCTCGTCGGCACCGCCAACAGCTACGACGGGACGGCGCTGCTCGACGGCGACGCCGGCTACTCGCCGTACTACTTCCGGCTCGCGTCCCCCAACGCGCGGACCGCCCGGCACGCCGCGTACTGGGCGCGGCACGGCGACGTCGGCGGCAAGAAGGTGGACGACGCGGTCGTCATCTACGACGGCGACCCCGACGACCTCTACAGCGCGAACCTGGCGACCGACTTCCAGCGGTCGTTCCGGCCCGGCAAGGCGCTGATGCGCCCGTACAAGAACCCCGGCGAGCTGAACAAGTCGGTCAGGGAGGCGTGCCAGGACCAGCCCGACCTGTTCTACTACGCGGGGCGGTCGGACGAGTTCCGCTCGTTCGTCAACGTCCTGGAGCTCTCCTGCCCCAAGCGCCCGCTGGTCCTCGCCGACGACGAGATCGCCAAGTACGTCAGCGACAACGCCGAGGAGCTCGGCCGCAAGAACACCTTCGACCTGTTCTTCACGCCGCTGGCCGCCCGGGAGGCGTGGACGTGGCGCTGGATCGGCGACCAGGCGCCGCAGACGTTCTACTCCGACTACGACCCGGGGGTCCGGGAGATGACCGACGACGGGGACGACCCGTCGGGGCGGCGGCCGTCCATCACCCGCGCCGCCGTCAGCTACGACGCGGCGACCCTCGTCGCGACCGTGGCGAGCAAGGTGTACTGGCAGGAGAAGGCGCTGCCGTCGGCGGGCTCGGTGTTCGCGGCGCTCAACGACCCCGACCACGACGTGCTGCGCAACGGCGCCAGCGGCGTGCTGCGGTTCGGCTCCCGCGGCGCCGGCCACCAGGTGCTCGACCGGCCGGTGATCCTCGCGACGATCCGGCAGGACGGGACGACGGAGGTCAAGCAGGTGTGCGGGCGCCTCGTCGCCGGCGGGCAGGGCCGGGCCGAGTGCCCGCCGGGGGAGGGGCGGGGCGGCACCCTCGCGAAGTAGCGTGGCCCCGGGCCCACGGCAAAGGCCCCCGGTTCGACCGGGGGCCTCAGGCGCGTCGGTGCGGGGGTACGGGCCGGATCAGCCGGCCTTGCGCTTGAGGACCTCCGCCGCGCCGGCGACCTCGTCGAGGGAGCGGCTGCCGGGACCGGTGTAGCGGGCGCTCGGCCGGACGAGGCGGCCGGTGCGCTTCTGCTCCAGGATGTGCGCCGCCCACCCGGCGGTGCGGCCGCAGGTGAACATGGCGGGCATCATCGCGGTCGGGACCTCGGCGAAGTCGAGGACGACCGCGGCCCAGAACTCCACGTTCGTCTCGATCGGACGGTCCGGGCGGCGCTCGCGCAACTCGGCCAGGGCCGCGTCCTCCAGGGCCTTGGCGGCCTCGTAGCGGGGCGCGTCCAGTTCCTTGGCGGTACGGCGCAGCACGCGGGCGCGCGGGTCCTCGGCGCGGTACACGCGGTGCCCGAAGCCCATCAGCCGCTCGCCGGAGTCGAGGATGTCGCCGACGACCTTGCGGGCGTCGCCGAGCTGCTCGACCTTCTCGATCATCGGCAGTACGCGGGCGGGGGCGCCGCCGTGCAGGGGGCCCGACATGGCGCCGATCGCGCCGGAGATGCTGGCGGCCACGTCCGCGCCGGTGGAGGCGATGACGCGGGCGGTGAAGGTGGAGGCGTTCATGCCGTGCTCGGCGGCCGAGACCCAGTACGCGTCGATGGCCCGGACGTGCTTGGGGTCGGGCTCACCGCGCCAGCGGACCATGAACCGCTCGGTGATGGTTCCGGACTCGTCGATCCGGTGCTGCGGGACCATCGGCTTGCCCACGCCGCGCGCGGACTGCGCCACGAACGACAGCGCCGTCACCGACACCCGGGCGAGGTCGGCGCGGGCCTCCTCGTCGGAGATGTCGAGCAGCGGCTTCATCCCGTACGCGGTGGCGAGGGTGGGGAGGGAGCTCTGCACGTCCACCCGCACGTCGCCGGAGGTGACCGGGAGCAGGTGCGGGTCGGCGGGGGCCAGGCCCGGGGTGAAGCTGTCGTCCACGAGGAGGCCCCAGGCGTCGCCGAAGGAGACACGCCCGACGAGTTCCTCGATGTCGACGCCCCGGTAGCGGAGGGCGCCGCCCTCCTTGTCCGGCTCGGCGATCTCCGTCTCGAAGGCGACGACCCCTTCGAGACCGGGTTTGAAGTCGGACATGTCGTCCTGCCTTTCGTCCCGTGTGATAAGGCGGTGCCGTGCCATTGAACCCTGCCCGCCTTACTGACCAGTACCCCGGGGTCCTGCAAGTTGCACAGGGCCGGGGGTGAGAGGCTCTGACGCTGTGGATTCCCCAACGCCGGACCCCGCACGGCTCCGCAGATCCTATGAGGTGGGCGAATTGTCCGAGTCGGCGCTCCCCGCCGACCCGCTCGCCCTGTTCGCCGTGTGGTTCGCCGAGGTGCACGCCTCCGGGCTGGCCGAGCCGAACGCGATGATCCTCGCGACCGCCTCCGGCGACGGGGTCCCGAGCGCCCGGACGGTCCTGCTCAAGGGCTACGGGCCGCAGGGCTTCCGGTTCTTCACGAACCTGACCTCCCACAAGGGCCGCGACCTCGCGGAGAACCCGCGCGCGGCGCTGGTGTTCCCGTGGCATCCCCTGTACCGGCAGGTCCGGGTCGCGGGACCGGTGTCCGAACTCCCGCGCGAGGAGACGGCCGCCTACTTCCGGACGCGCCCGTACGGGTCCCGGATCGGCGCGTGGGCGAGCGAGAACCAGTCGGGCGTCATCCCGGGGCGCGAGGTGCTGGAGCGCCGCTACGCCGAGGCGGCCGGGCGTTGGCCGGATCCGGCCTCCGGGCGGGCGGAGGCGCCGGAGGGCGAGGCGGCCGCCGCCGTCCCGCTGCCGGACTTCTGGGGCGGCTACCGCGTCGTGCCCGAGTCGATCGAGTTCTGGCAGGGCCGCCGCGACCGGCTCCACGACCGGATCCGCTACCGGCGGGCGGCCCCCGGGGACGCGGAGGGATGGGCGGTGGAGAGACTGGCTCCGTGACACCGCCGGTTGGAACGGTCCGCCAAAGGCGGCTGCGGGGGCTCGCGATCGACACCCGGCCGCTGGGCCATCCGGCCTACCGGCGGCTGTGGCTGGGGCAGGGCGTGTCGTTCGTCGGGTTCCAGGTCACCGCCGTCGCCGTCCCCGTCCAGGTCTACGACATGACCCGCTCGTCGTTCTGGGTGGGCGCCCTCGGCGTCGTCAACCTCGTCCCGCTGATCGTGTTCGGGCTGTGGGGCGGCGCGGTGGCCGACCACATGGACCGGCGCAGGCTGCTGTTCGTCTCGTCCTGCGTCATGTGGGCGGCGACGCTGCTGCTGCTCGTCCAGGCGCTGCTGGGCGTCGGCAGCCTCGCGCTGATCATGGTCGTGGTGGCGGTCCAGGCGATCGGGTTCGCGGTGTCCTCGCCCACCCGCAGCGCGATCATCCCCCGGCTGGTCGACCGGTCGCTCGTCCCGGCGGCCAACACCCTCACCTTCACCGCGGGCCAGTTCGGGATGCTGGCCGGGCCGCTGTTCGCCGGCGTCCTGCTGGCCCACTGGGACTACGCGGCGGCCTACGCGCTGGACGCCGTGCTGTTCACCGTCGTGCTGTACGCGGCGCTCAGGCTCCCGCCGATCCCGCCGCTCGGCGACGTCACCGGCACGCCCGGCCTGCGGTCGGTCTTCGACGGCCTCCGCTACCTGGCCACCCAGCCGGTGCTCCTGATGTCGTTCGCGGTGGACGTCATCGCGATGGCCGTCGCCATGCCGCGCGCCCTGTTCCCCGAGGTGGCCGAGACACGGTTCGGCGGCGAGGGCGCGGTCGGCTACCTGTTCGCCGCGATCGCGGTCGGGGCGTTCCTCGGCGGGCTGTCGTCCGGCTGGATCGGGCGGGTGCACCGGCAGGGGATCGCGCTCGTGGCGTCCATCGTCGTGTGGGGCCTCGCCGTCGCGGCCGCCGGGCTGGCCGGCCACCTCTGGCTCGCGGTCCTCCTGCTCGCCGTCGGCGGGGCGGCCGACCTGGTGTCGTCGGTCTTCCGCCAGTCCATGCTCCAGACGTACGCGCCCGACCAGATGCGCGGACGGCTTCAGGGCGTCTTCACCGTCGTCGTCGCGGGCGGCCCCCGGCTCGGGGACGTCCGGGCGGGGGCGACCGCGAGCGCCGTGGGCGCGACCGCCTCCTGGGTCGGCGGGGGCCTGGCCTGCGCCGCGCTGGTCATCGCGGTGGGGTTCGCCGTCCCGGCCCTGCTCCGCTACGACACCCGGACCGCCGAGACCGTCTCGGTCGAGCCGCTGCCGGTGGAGGACTGAGCCGCCGTCGGCGCGGGACCGAGGCGGCGGTCCTCAGGTCGTCCCGAGCAGGGACGCTCCCGCGTCACGGGAAGGTTTCGCGTTCATCTTGCGTTCCTCCGTACCCGGCTGCAGGGGATATTCGCAGGGCCCGGCGACGTGGGGTCCGAGCAAGTAGACTCTTGCCCATAAGACTGGAGGGAGCTGTGACCTCACACGGCCTGATCGATACCACGGAGATGTATCTCCGGACGGTCTTCGAGCTCGAGGAGGAGGGGATCATTCCCCTTCGCGCGCGCATCGCCGAGCGGCTCTCCCAGAGCGGCCCGACGGTGAGCCAGACGGTCGCGCGCATGGAACGTGACGGGCTGCTGCGGGTCGAGGGCGATCGGCACCTTGAGCTGACCGACAGCGGGCGCGGTCTCGCGACGCGCGTCATGCGCAAGCACCGCCTCGCCGAATGCCTCCTGGTGAACGTCATCGGGCTGCCCTGGGAGGACGTCCACATCGAGGCGTGCCGGTGGGAGCACGTGATGTCGGAGGAGGTCGAGCGCCGCCTGGTCGCGCTGCTGGACAACCCGACCACCTGCCCGCACGGCAACCCCATCCCCGGCCTGGACGAGCTCGGCGGGCACGGCGACGACGCCGAAGCGGCGCCGCTGGCGGTGATGACCGCGGTGGCGAGCCCCCAGGGCGCGGGCGCGGTGATCCGGCGGATCAGCGAGCAGGTGCAGAGCGACAGCGACCTGATGCTTAGACTCAAGCAGATAGGGATACAACCGGGACGAGAGGTGATTCTCCGGGCGACCGACGACGGGGTACGGGTGATCGGTGACGACGAGGACGACAGTCCCGCGACGGAACTCTCGCGCGACATCGCCGAGCACGTCTTCGTCAGCAGGCGCTGACACGGTCGGCGTGTGCACCCCCGCCTCGACGGTCTATACCGAAGATCTCCATAACATCGCGTCTTTCGGGCGTATCCCGGCGGCGGGTTCGTCGTTCAATACGACGAGGCAACCACGTAGGACGTCCGTGCCGCGACGCGCGGTGATCATCGGGGCGAGGATCGGGACCGGCATCGGGATGGGGAGATGAACCACTGGGGGGAAGCGCCTGACGAGGCGCACCTGCCGCCCGAGACCGTCCTCGCGCAGATGGAGATGGCGGTCATCGTCTGCGACCGCTTCAGCAACATCATCTACGGCAACGCCTTCTCCCGGCAGCTGTTCGGCTTCGGCGGCGACGCGATCATCGGCCACTCCATCCTGTCGCTCGGCATCGCCGAGGAGGACCACGAGCAGGCCACCGAGCTGGCCAAGCACGTCCTCAAGGGCGGCGTGTGGGAGGGCACCTTCTGCAACCTGCGCGCCGACGGCACCACCGTCTACACGCGGGCGCACGCCGTCCCGCTGCGGCACCCGTCCGGCGCCGTCGACGGAGTGGTGATCTTCGCGCGCGAGGCGCTGCGCTCCAACCAGCGCGAGCAGGACCGCTACGGCCTCATGGAGCGGATCGGGGAGCGGCTCGCCGGGTCCCTGGAGCTGGAGAGCACCCTGCGCCGCGTCGCCGACACGCTCGTCCCGCAGTTCGCCGACCACTGCTTCATCGACCTCTACAGCGGCGACCGCCTCTACCGGAAGGTGTCGCGGCACGCGGGCGGCTGGGAGCCGCCGCCCGGCACCTGGGCGGAGGTCGGCGAGCCCGTCTCCTACCCGCCCGGCCACTTCAGCGCCAAGGCGATGGACCGCCGCGACGCCGTCCTCGTCGAGGACATGATCCAGCACCGGTTCACCGCGCCGAGCGAGTCGTCCCAGCGGCTCGGCCACGAGATGGGCATCACCTCGGTGATCTCCGCGCCGCTGCTGGTGCGCGGCGAGCTGCTCGGCGTGATGAGCCTGGCGCTGTCGAACCTGTCCAAGCGGCCCGACCCGCACTACGACGGCTTCGACCGCGACCTGCTCGGCGCGATCGCCAGCCGGGTCGCGCTCGCCGTCGACAACGCGCTGCTGTTCGAGGAGGAGCGCGACACCGCGCTCGCCTTCCAGAAGCACCTGCTGCCCGGCGACCGGCCGCCCCCGCTGGACGGCCTCCAGATCGCCTGGCGGTACGAGCCGGCGCGTCCCCTGGAGTCGCACGGGCACGGCATCCAGACGCAGGTCGGCGGCGACTGGTACGACGTCATCCCGCTGTCGGCGGGACGCGTCGGCCTCGTCATCGGCGACGTCGAGGGCCGCGGGGCCCGCGCCGCCGCCGTGATGGGCCAGCTGCGCGCCGCGCTGCGCGCCTTCGCCCAGGACGACAAGCCGCCCGCCGACATCCTGCGCAAGCTCGACGAGTGGGTCCGCACGATGACGCGGCCCGAGCGGATGCGGTCCGGCTGGAACAGCGACGACCTCGTCCGCCCGCCCCTGGTCTCGTGCACCTACTTCGTCTACGACGCCTGGTCGCGGGTCCTGGAGTTCGCCAACGCCGGGCACGACCCGCCCCTGCTGATCGTCGACGGCGAGGTCGGCGAGCTGGACTTCGAGAGCGAGGGCGGCATGCTCGGCCTGCGCGCCCCCGGCATGGGCGGCGAGCTGCTGTTCAACGAGGAGTCGGCCGAGCTGAAGCCGGGCTCCACGCTCGTCCTCTACACCGACGGTCTGATCGACCGCCGTTCCAAGGACGACGGCGACTACCACACGCGCGAGGAGGCGCGGGAGATGGTCCGCGCCGCCGTCGCCGGGGTCGCGCGCGGCGGGGTCGAGGCGATCGCCAACGCCGCCTACGACGCGGTGCCCGGCGACATCGCCGACGACGTCGCGATCGTGGTGATCCGCACCGCCGCCGAGGAACTGGCCGTGGAGGAGCGCACCTTCACCGCCGAGCCGATCATGGTGTCGGAGGCGCGCCGGATGGCCTCCGACGCGTTCGCGACATGGGGCATGCCCGAGGAGCAGGCCGAGCTCGCGTGCCTGCTGGTGTCGGAGGTCGTCACGAACGTCGTCCTGCACGCCACGGCCACGCCGTCGCCGCGCCGCGAGCTGGTCGTCCCGGTACCGGCAGGGCCGCCCGGCCGCGGCGGCGAGCCGCTGGGCGCGCCGCCGCCCGTGCAGTTCAACACCGACTTCGGCGCCCTGGACACAGACCCCTTCGACGGCGGCGCGTTCGACGAGGACGACTGGAACCTCGGCGCCGACCTCGGCCGCCGCGAGCCGCCCACCAAGGAGTTCCGGCTCCGGCTGCGGCGCGGCGCGGACGCGATCTGGGTCGAGGTCTTCGACTCCGACATGCGGCTGCCGCGCATCCGCAGCGCCGGCGAGACCGACGAGGGCGGTCGCGGCCTCTACCTCGTCGACCAGCTGGCCACCCGGTGGGGCGCCCGCCCGACGTCCGACGGCAAGGCCGTCTGGTTCGAGCTGCCGCTGAACCCGGCGTGAGCCGATGCGCGCCTGGGTGGTGGAGCGGCCGGCCCCGGTAGCGGAGGGGCCGCTGCGGCGCGCCGACCGCGAGGTGCCCTCGCCCGGCCCGGGTGAACTGCTGGTCCGCGTGCTGGCCTGCGGCGTCTGCCGGACGGACCTGCACGTCGCCGAGGGCGACCTGCCCGTCCACGTGCCGGGCGTGACGCCGGGCCACGAGATCGTCGGGCGGGTCGAGTCCGCGGGCCCCGGCTGCCTGCACGGGCCCGGTGACCGCGTCGGCGTCGCATGGCTGCGCGGGACGTGCGGCGCGTGCCGTTTCTGCCGCCGGGGCGCCGAGAACCTGTGCCCGTCCTCGGTCTACACAGGCTGGGACGCGCACGGCGGCTACGCCGAGTACGCGCTCGCCGTCGACGCCTACACCTACGCGCTGCCCGCCGAACTGGACGACGTGCGCGCCGCACCGCTGCTGTGCGCCGGGATCATCGGGTACCGGGCGCTGCGCCGCGCGTCCCCGCCGCCGGGCGGACGCCTCGGCATCTGGGGGTTCGGCGGCTCGGCGCACCTGGCCGCGCAGATCGCGCTCGCCGAGGGCGCCGACGTGCACGTGTTCACCCGCAGCCCGGCCGCCCGCGAACTGGCCCGCGAGCTCGGGGCGTCCTGGGCGGGCGACTCCTTCGACGCCGCCCCCGCCCCGCTGGACTCGGCGATCATCTTCGCGCCCGCGGGCGAGCTGGTCGCCGCCGCGCTCGAACGCCTCGACCGCGGCGGGACCTGCGCCGTCGCGGGGATTCACCTGAGCGACGTCCCGTCCCTGGACTACCAGCGGCACCTGTTCCAGGAGCGCGAGGTCCGCTCGGTGACGGCGAACACGCGGGCGGACGGCGAGGAGTTCCTGACGCTGGCCGCGCGTCTGGACGTCGCCGTCACGACGCACGTCTACGGCCTGGACGACGCGGACCGCGCCTTGGCCGACCTGGCGGCGGACCGCTTCACGGGCGCCGCGGTCCTCGTCCCCTAGAGATCGGGCCCCGCGCTGGGAGAACCGGCTCTGCGCGCTAGGGGATCGGTTCGGCGGCGACGTGCGCCCAGGACTGGGTGAACCAGAGTTCGCCGCCGATGACGCGAGGCTTGGCGCCGGTGCGGGGACCGCCGTCCACCTCGTCGAGCATGGCCGCGCGGATGCGGTCGGCTGCGGCGCCGTCGCGGGCCCCGGCGAGCCACGGCTCGACGGGGCGTTCCACGGTGAACACGTCCAGCCGCCGGATGCTGCCCCCCACCGAGGTGATCATCTCGGTGAGCCGGGCGATGGACGGGGTGCCGGGATGGTCGGGGTCGCGCAGGCGCTCGATCCGGTCGCGTTCGGGTCCGGCGAGGTTGCCGCGGACGAGGTCGGCGATCACCACCCGCCCGCCGCCCGGCCGGCACACCCGCAGCAGCTCTCGCAGCACATGGCCGGGATCGCCCAGGTTGTAGAGCGAGAACCGGGCTGTGACCAGGGAGAACGTGTTGTCCCGGTACGGCAGCGCGGTGGCGTCCGCCTTGACCGGATCGCGTGGGGCGGGACGCGGGGGCCGCGGCCGCGGGTCCTCGCGCGTCATGGCGGCCGGATCCCTCGGGCGGGCCCGGCCGCCGTCGTCATGGGCGTCGCGGGCGCCGTCCGGGCCGCGGGCGCCGCCGGTGATGCGCACCGGGCCCGTCCCGAACTCCACCGTCTCCATCCGGCCCGGCCGGGCCGGCGCGGACGCCGCCGCCACGGGCGTCGCGTCCACCGCGGTCACGTGGCGGACGTGCGGGCCGAGCGCGGCGGGCATCGGGCCGCGCCCGCGCGCGACGTCGAGGCACACGTCGCCGGTATGGGGTTCGACGAACTCCAGCAGGCGCCTCAGATGCGGGGCGATCGTGCCCCCGGTCTCCTGGACGGCGGTCGCCGGATGCGGCACGGGTGCTCTCCCTCGGCTCGGCCGGCTTCGCCGTACGGGGTGCCGTTCGCGTCCACCGTGCAGGCGCGTGCCGGGGGGATCCCGCCCGGGACGGGCGGGGCGCGTCGGCGCCGGCGGGCAGCGAACGGGCGTGAAGCCGGTTTCGCCAGTTATGACTCCCCGCGGGGCCGAGAGGTTCGGGATCGGCCCCGAAAATTCACGTGCCGTGCATGTCCGCCTGTCAGTTCCGCAGGTGCTCGCCGTACATCGCCAGGACCACGATGACGAACACGGTGATCACCGCGGCCCGGGCCGGCATGGACAGCCGGAGCCGCACCGCGGCCCAGCGCACGCAGAACGCCGCGAGCAGTGACACGACGATGAGAGCGAGGATGCCTTCCATGGCCACCTTCGTCCGGGGGGAGTGCCGCCTCCCTGAACCATAGACGTGTAAGGAGGGGGTTACCCGCCGGTCGGTCGGCGGAGGCGGGCCGATACTCTCACCCTCGTGGCAGATGCGAAGGAAAGAGACGGCCGGGACAGGGTCGACGCGATGGCGACCAGCCTGGCGCGCGGGCGGGTCGCGCTCGGGCTCGCGGCGCTCGCCGTGCCGAGGCTGACCGTGAAGCTGATGGGCCTCGGCGGCGGCGCCGACCCGGGCCGCGACTACGTGGCGCGGATGTTCGCCGCCCGGGAGATCGCGCTCGGTGCGGGCTACCTGCTCAGCGGCGACGACTCCGGGCGCCGGCTGTGGGCCCGGATCGGCCTCGCCGTCGACTCGATCGACGTGATGAGCGGGCTGAAGACCCGCAAGGGCGTGCCGCTGTGGGTGACCGCGGGCGCGGTGGCGGTCGCCGGAGGGGCCGCCTCGATCGGCGCCGCGAAGGTGGCCGGCGACCTGGTGCGCTGACCCGTCCTCCCGGGCCGCCTGCCCGGGCCGCGTGATCCCGTCCTGCTCGTGGGTAGGCCTCTTTCCGGCACGTACCCGGCACATGGGCGGCGGCAGGGGGACGACGCATGACGGCGACGGCGGCGGCGCGGGACGAGCGGGCCATGCCGAAGGGCAGGGACCTCTACGTCGTCCTCGGCGCCCTCATGCTCGCCATGCTGCTGGCGGCGCTGGACCAGACGATCGTGTCCACCGCCCTGCCGACGATCGTCAGCGACCTCGGCGGGCTCAACCACCTGTCGTGGGTCGTCACGGCGTACCTGCTCGCCTCCACGGCGTCCACGCCGCTGTGGGGCAAGCTCGGCGACCAGTACGGCCGCAAGCGGCTGTTCCAGGCGTCGATCGTCATCTTCCTGATCGGGTCGGCGCTGTGCGGCCTGTCGCAGAACATGCTGGAACTGATCGTGTTCCGCGCCCTGCAGGGCCTCGGCGGCGGCGGCCTGATGGTGCTCGCCGTGGCCATCGTCGGGGACGTGGTGCCGCCCCGCGAGCGCGGCCGCTACCAGGGCCTGTTCGGCGCGGTCTTCGGCGTGGCCAGCGTGTGCGGCCCGCTGCTCGGCGGCTGGTTCGTCGACAACCTGACGTGGCGCTGGGTGTTCTACATCAACCTGCCCATCGGGGTGGTGGCGCTGGCGGTGATCGCCGCCGTCCTGCACGCGACGGGCGACCGGGAGCGCCACCGCATCGACTACCTCGGCACGCTGCTGATCGTCGGCTGGGCCGTCGGGCTGGTGCTGATGACGACCTGGGGCGGGACGCGCTACGCCTGGGCGTCCGCGCCGATCATCGGCCTGGCCGTCGGCTCGGTGGCGCTGATCGCGGTGTGGGTGCTGGTCGAGCGGCGCGCCGCCGAGCCGATCATGCCCCCCTCGCTGCTGCGCCACCCGGTCTTCGCGCTCGGCGGCGCGATCAGCTTCGCGGTCGGCTTCGCGATGTTCGGCGCGCTGACCTTCCTGCCGATCTTCCTGCAGGTGGTGCACGGGGTCTCGCCCACGCTGTCGGGCGTCTACCTGCTGCCGATGATGCTCGGCCTGCTGATCAGCTCGATCGGCTCCGGACAGCTGATCACCCGGTTCGGCCGCTACAAGATCTACCCGATGGTCGGCACGCCGATCATCGCGCTGGCGCTCTATCTGTGCTCGTCGCTGGACGAGAACTCCACCACCCTGAGCATGAGCCTGCGGTTCGCGCTGCTCGGCTTCGGGCTCGGCCTGGTCATGCAGGTGCTCGTCATCGCCGTCCAGAACGCGGTGTCGTACGAGGACCTCGGCTCCGCGACGTCCGGCGTCACCTTCTTCCGCCAGATCGGCGGGTCGTTCGGCGTCGCGGTGTTCGGCTCGATCTTCAGCAACCAGCTCGCCGACCATGTGGCGGACCTGGCGCGGGTCCTGCCGGCGGGGTTCGACCCGGCGGCCGTCCAGGGGAATCCGGGGCTGCTCGACCGGTACCCGGCCGCCGTCAAGGACGCCGTCCTGCACGCCTACGCGGAGTCGATCGACTCGGTGTTCTTCTGGGCGGTGCCGGTGGCGGCGGTCGCGTTCGTGCTGACCTGGTTCCTGCGCGAGGTCCCGCTGCGGGCGACCTCGCAGACGACCGACTACGGGGAGGGCCTCGGCGCGGCGCCCAACGCCCGGTCGTCCAGGCACGAGATGGAGCGCGCCCTGAGCGAGCTGATGCGCAGGGACGCCAGGGCCTTCGAGCTGTACGACCGGCTCGCCGCGTCCTCGGGCGTGTCCCTGCCGGCCGGCAGCGTGTGGGCGCTGTGCCGGATCGCCAAGGACGGGACGGTCACCGGCCAGGACCTCGCCGACCGCGCGGGCGTCCGGGTCGAGCAGGGGCGCCCGTACGTCGACCGGCTCGTCGACGCCGGCTACGTCCTGCGGCGCGAGGGGGCGCTCAGCGTCACGCCGTCCGGGCGGGGCGCCGCCGAGCGCCTGTTCGAGGCCCGCCGCGCGGGGCTCTCCCGGCATCTGGACGGCTGGGCCCCCGAGGAACATCCTGAGCTGGCGGACATCCTGTCGCGGCTGGCGGAGGCGTCCCTCGGCGACGAGGCGGACGGCGAGGTCCTCGGGCCCGGAACGCGTCCCGCGGCGCGGGGGGCGTAGGGTCCCCGAGACCCACCTCACAGCGCGTCGCGCCGGGAGGATGTAATCTCATACTGACTAACCGAATCACACTCGGTTTCGGGACGGAACCCCAGATTTTTGGAGGCGTAGTGGCCGAGGCGTACATCGTCGGCGCGGTCCGTACCCCCGTCGGTACCAAGAAGGGCGCCCTCAAGGACGTGCACCCCGCCGACCTCGGGGCGCACGTGCTCAAGGAGCTCGTCAACCGCACCGGGGTCGACCCCTCCGGGGTCGAAGACGTGATCATGGGCTGCGTCATGCAGGTCGGCCCGCAGTCGCTGGACATCGCGCGCACCGCGTGGCTGTCGGCCGGGCTGCCGGAGAGCGTGCCCGGCGTGACCATCGACCGGCAGTGCGGGTCGTCCCAGCAGGCGATCCACTTCGCCGCCCAGGGCGTGCTGTCGGGCACCCAGGACCTCGTCGTCGCCTCCGGCGTCGAGCAGATGGCGGTCGTCCCGATGGGCTCCTCCGTCGCCATGGCCCTGGAGAAGGGCATGCCCTTCCCGTACGGCGAGGGCTGGGCCGAGCGCTACGGCATGCAGGAGGTCTCCCAGTTCCGCGGCGCCGAGCTGATGGCCGAGAAGTGGGGCTTCACCCGCGAGGATCTGGAGAAGTTCGCGCTGGAGAGCCACCAGCGCGCCGCCAAGGCCATCGAGGCCGGCTACTTCGACCGCGAGATCGCCCCGATCGCCGGGCTGTCCAAGGACGAGGGCGCCCGCGCCGACACCACGCTGGAGAAGATGGCGGGCCTGAAGACCCTGCGCGAGGGCGGCCGGATCACCGCCGCCGTCGCCTCGCAGATCTCCGTCGGCGCCTCCGCGGTACTGGTCGCCTCCGAGGAGGCCGTCAAGCGGTACAACCTCACCCCGCGCGCCCGCATCCACACCCTCGCGGTGTGCGGCTCCGACCCGGTCTACATGCTGACCGGCCCGATCCCCGCCACCGAGAAGGCCCTGGACCGCGCCGGGCTCAAGATCGACGACATCGACGTCTTCGAGGTCAACGAGGCGTTCGCCCCGGTCCCGATGGCGTGGGCGCACGACACCGGCGCCTCGCTGGACAAGACCAACCCCAACGGCGGCGCGATCGCCCTCGGGCACCCGCTCGGCGCGACCGGCGGCGTCCTGATGACCAAGCTGCTGCACGAGCTGGAGCGCACCGGCGGCCGCTACGGCCTGCAGACGATGTGCGAGGGCGGCGGCCAGGCCAACGCCACCATCATCGAGCGCATCTGAGTCCGTCGAGGAACCGCCCCCTGGAGCCCGCTCCAGGGGGCGGTACCGTTCGGAGGTGGGCGGCGACATGTACGAGACCATCCTGTATTCGGCGGACGACCGGATCGCGCGGATCACGCTGAACCGTCCCGACGCCCGCAACGCGCTCAGCGACCAGATGATCGGCGAGCTGCTCGACGCGTTCGAGCGGGCCGAGGCCGACACCGGGGTCCGGGTGATCGTCCTGACCGGGGCGGGGGACCGGGCGTTCTGCGCGGGCGCCGACCTCGGCGGCCTCGGCCGGGCGCAGGCGGACGGCCGGTCGGTCGCCGACGCCGCCGCCATCCGGGACAGCGCCCCCTTCCGGCTCTTCACGGCCTTCCCCCGGCTCGGCAAGCCGATCATCGCGCGGCTGGCCGGGCATGCCGTCGCGGGCGGCCTCGGCCTCGCCGCCGCCTGCGACCTGGTGATCGCGGCGGACGACGTCAAGCTCGCCACCCCCGAGGTCAACGTCGGCCTCTGGCCCATGATGATCATGGCGATCATCAACCGGAACGTCGCTCCGAAGCACGCCTTCAAGCTCTACTACACCGGCGGCCGCATCACCGCCGCAGAGGGCCGCGACATCGGCCTGGTCACCGAGGTCGTCCCGCGCGCCGCCCTGGACGCCCGCGTGGACGAGCTGGCCCGCGTGATCGCGTCCAAGAGCCCCGTCGGCCTGCGCCGCGGCCGCGACGCGTTCTTCGCCATCGAGGGCCGTCCCCTGGAGGACCAGGTCGCCCACCTCCTGTCCGAGCTGGTCGACCTGACCGCCACGGAGGACGCCAAGGAGGGCATCACGGCCTTCCTGGAGAACCGCCCCCCGGACTTCCAGGGCCGCTGAGCCGCCTGGTCCGCGGGTGCGAGCTCGGCCAGGGCGGGGCTGTAGGCGGTGGCATGCGGCGTGACCGTGATCGCCGGGTCGGCCCGGAGATCGCTTTTGCGGCATTTCGGGTGTGAGACTGCGCGGTGTGGAGATCGAGGAGGCCGTCCGGCGGATGGGGCTCGCGGACACCTACCGGGACCGGCACTGGGGCAGGGCCGTCAAGGTGACCGACAACGCCGTCCAGAAGGCGGAACCGGAGTGGCTCGAAGGGCTGCTGGCCGCGTTGCTGGAGGTCGGGGAGCCGACCTACCCGATGCGGTACGGCTTTGAGCTCGCGTTGAGGCGGCTGGCGAGCGCGCCGGGGGACGCGGGGCGGACCGCGCGCGTCCGCGCCCTCGCGGCAGGGGGACGGACGTGGAGCGGCGACCTTCGGTACGACCTGCCGGAGGTCGCGGAATGGCTGGCCTGCGCCCAACCCCCCGAGCATCTCCTCGCGGTGTTCGACGACGCCGAGGCGTCGGACGAACTCGCGGCCTGCCTGCTGCAGGAGACGGCCCTGCGCCACGACGCGACGTCCGCCGCCGGGTTCGCCGGGAGGCTGCGGGCCGCCGGGCATCCGCTGGCGGAGCTGCCGCTTCGTCCGGTCGGGGCCGAGCGGCATCTCGGGCTGCCCCGGTATCCCGGCCCGGCGGAGCCCTGGCGTCCGCCGGGTGAGGGGACGCCGGCCGCGCCGGGCCCCTCCGGTCTCGACATCGGGGTGGCTGCCGTCGACTGGCCCGGCGCGAGGCAGGCGCTGAGCGCCTACCGCAACTGGCCGTCGGGTGCCGATGCCGTGGAGGCCGGGCTGTTCCGGCTGGACCGCGCCGTCGCCCCCGCCGACTTCGGCGCCTCGCTGCTCCGGCTCCTGCCGGGCGCCAGCACCGGTGCCTCTGTGGCCGGAGTGCGGCGGGTCACCACGGCAGACGTCCTGCGGACGCTCTTCGGCGGGGCCGCCTCCGGCGGTGCCTACGGGCCCCGCATGCACGGCGCCTATGCGCGCAAGGCGTCATGGGAGTCCTTGGCGGCGCTGGCGGACGCCGGGCAGACCGGCCTGGCGGCGATCGAGCAGGCCGCCGACCGGTGCACATGGCTCTTCTACGGCTCGGACTGGCATCTCCAGGTCGTCCCGCCGCTGGACGTGGGCGTCGCCGTCCTGCGGCCGGACCGCCGGACGGTGGCCGTGCTAGCCGTCACCGACTCCGACTGACCCGCGAGCGGCGAGGAAACCATCGATCTCGGCCTGCTGAGCGGCGTCGAAGGCGGCCCTGGGGAGGAACGCGGCGGGCTGCTTGTTCACGAACAGCAGCCAGAACTCCGGGGTGGAGATGACGTTGGAGAACATGGTCCAGCGCATCGTCGTGGTGGACTCGTCCGTCCGGCAGTCGTAGCCGTCGTCGGTCACCCGGACCGTCGTGGGGACGCAGAGGAACGAGAGCTGCTGTCGCGCGCGCTTGCGAAGCCACCAGTTCCCCGCCAGGGGACCAAGCACCGACGCCACCAGCATGCCGATGCCCATCGCCGGGTTGTCCGTGACGAACATGACGGACGCGCCCACGATCAGGACGGCGACGAGAACCGCGTACACGGCGGTGAGCTGCCGCCTGAGCCCCTGGGAGAACGCCCGGACCACCTCGTCCGTGGTGGGTTCGTACTGGACCGTGATGTCCACATCGCCGCCTTTGCCTAACGTGTGGATCATCCTTCCTCTGGCCCGCTCATCACCGCAACCGCACGTCGGGGGGAGGTGGCACCCCAGGATGTGCCTGGCCGGGGTCGTGCCGGCGTCGCGGACATCGCCCGGCCGCCGGCCGGTCCAGACGAGATCGCCTCAGGTAAGTGCAACCGTAGGGTTGCGCCTCTGGGAACGCATGTGCAACCCTGAGGTTGCAACGATGAACCGAACTGGGGAGCAGTCAGATGAGTGAGAACCGGATTGAACGCGAAACCCTGATCGCGGCATCCTTGGAGCGGGTCTGGTCGCTGGTGGCCGACCCCGGGTTCTGGGTGGCCGACGTGCCGGGCCCGCCCGGCGGGGCCGCGGAGGGCGAGTCGATGGTGGTGAAGAACGCCGAGCACGGCGACTTCCCCGTGCGCGTGGAGAAGGTCGAGCCGCCTACGTACGTCGCCTACCGCTGGGTCAGCGCCTTCCCGGGGGAGGAGTTGCGCGACGACAACAGCACCCTCGTGGAGTTCACGCTGACCCCCGAGGGCGGCAAGACGCGGCTGCGCGTCGTCGAGAGCGGGTTCGCTGCGCTGACCGGATCCGAGGACCTGCGCCGCAAGGCCGTGGAGGACAACACCGGCGGCTGGCCCCAGGTGCTGGACGCCTTCAAGACCCGCGTCGAATCCGCGTGACCGAGATCCCCGACGACGGCGTCGCGCCGGTCGACAGCGTCCTCGCCGCGCTGGCCGATCCGACGCGGCGCCGCCTGCTCGACCTGCTCGCCGAACACGGCGAGGCCACCGCCACGACCCTCGCCGGGCCCCTTCCGGTCTCGCGGCAGGCGGTGGTCAAGCACCTCAACGTCCTGGAGGCGGCCGAGCTGGTCTCCAGCGGCCGGGTCGGACGCGAGGTGCGGTACGCGGTGCGGCCCGCGGCCCTGAACGCGACGGCGCGGTGGATGGCCTCCCTCGCGGCCGACTGGGACCGCCGCCTGGCGAACATCAAGCGCATCGCCGAAGAAGCGGAGCGCGACGCCCGCTAGCCGTCCCCCCATGCCATCGGCCGCTCACGGCCATCTCACGCCGGACGACGCTCTGATCGTCCGGCGATCCCGGATCCCTTGCGGAAAGGGCGCTTCGTCATGCCCACGGAAACGACCAAGCCCACGGAAACGACCTCGCCCCCGCGTATCGGCGGCAGGCAGCGGCTCATCCTGCTCGTCCTCCTCGGCGCCGGTTTCACGCTGTCCGTCGACTTCTCCATCCTGAACGTCGCCCTCCCGATGGCCGGTGAGGGCGTCGGGCTGGGCGTCGACGCCCTGCCCTGGATCACCGCCGCGTACGCGCTGCCGGCCGCCGGCTTCACGCTGGTGTTCGGCCGGATGGCGGACCTGTTCGGCCGTCGCAGGCTGTTCCTCGCCGGGATGGCGCTGCTGACCGGGGCCTCGCTGCTCGGCGGCTTCGCGTCCGGCCCCGAGACGCTCCTGACCGCACGGGCCCTCCAGGGCTTCGCGACGGCGATGGCGACCCCCGCGGCGCTGTCCTTGATCACCAGTACGTTCGCGGAGGGCCCGCTGCGCGAGCGCGTCCTCGGCCTCAACGGCGCCCTGCTCTCCGCGGGCTTCACCGTCGGCGCCCTGGTCGGCGGTGCCCTGGTCAGTCTGCTGAGCTGGCGGGCGGCGTTCTTCATCAACGTCCCGGTCGCCGTGGCCGTGCTGCTGGCCACCCCCACCCTGATCGGTGAGAGCAGCCGTCCCGCCCGGCTCCGGCTGGACCTGCCCGGCGCGGTGACCGTGACCGGCGGCCTGCTGGCCGCGATCTACGCGGTCATCGAGCGGAACGTCCCCGCGGCCGTCGCCGGCGTGCTGCTGCTGGCCGCCTTCTGGGTGATCGAACTGCGCTCCCCCGCGCCGCTCGCCCCGGTGCGCATCCTCGGCCGGCCCACGGTGAAGTGGGGCAACTACGCGGGCCTCGTGGTCTTCGCGATGGAGCCGGCCATGATCTTCCTGACGACGCTCTACCTGCAGAACGTCCTCGGCTTCTCCCCGCTGGCGACCGGGCTGGTCCTCGGTGTCCCCGGCCTGGCGTCCGTCGGCGCCGGAGTGATCGCCGGGCGGGTCATCGGGCGCTTCGGCGGCCGGGCCGTCCTGACCTGCGGCCTGGCCGTGCAGGGCCTGGCGACCCTGCCGCTGGTCTTCCTCGGCGCGGACCGCACGGCGCTCGCGATCCTGGTCCCCGCGCTGTTCATCGGCTTCTTCGGGCACGTGACGTCCATCGTGGCGTACACCGTGACCGGCACTTCCGGGCTGCCGAACGAGGAGCAGGGCCTGGCGACCGGGCTGACGCTGATGACCCAGCAGGTGGCCATCACCATCGGCATCCCGATCCTCGGCTCGGTCGCCGCCACGCAGAGCGTGGAACTGACCGGCATCCGCCTCGCGCTGGGTGTGGACGTGGCCGTGACGCTGGCCAGCGTGGTCCTCGTCTGGTTCGGCCTCCGCCCCCGTGACGGCTCCCGCCCGGCGGCGCCCGGCCCGGCGGCGCCCGGCCCGGCGGCGAAGGAGGCGGCCGCCTCCCCCTCGGCCCCGGTGTGACCGTCACCGCCTCCAGAGGGTCCGGCCGGTGAGGAGGTGGCCTTTACCCGCGCCGGGGAAGGGAGGGCGGTGTGGGGGACTGGTTCACTCGCGAGATCGCGGACGCCGGGCGGCTCCGGCTGTTCTGCTTCCTCGTGGCGTTCATCGCGGCCTTCCTGTTCATCCGGTTCAGCGTGCGGATGATCAGGCGGCAGGCGCGGTGGTGGCCCGGGAACGTGGCGCCCGGCGGGCGCCACATCCACCACGTCGTGTTCGGGCTCGTGTTCATGTGCGTCGGCGGCGTGGGCGGGCTGGCCCTCACCGACGACTCGTCCGGGTGGGCGGCGGCCGCCGCGGCCGTGTTCGGGGCGGGCACCGCGCTCGTCCTCGACGAGTTCGCCCTGGTCCTGCACCTCCAGGACGTCTACTGGAGCGAGCAGGGCCGGCTGTCGGTCGAGGTGGTCTTCATCACGATCGCGCTGTGCGGGCTGATGCTGGTGGGCCTGCGGCCGCTGGGCGTGGACGACGCCGCCGGGGACGGGCTGTGGGGCATCGCGGGCATCCTGCTCTTCAACCTGTGCGTCGCGCTGATCGCCCTCCTCAAGGGCAAGGTCTGGACGGGCGTCATCGGCCTGTTCATCGGGCTCGTCGCGATCATCGGGGCCGTCCGGCTGGCCCGGCCGGACTCGCCGTGGGCCCGGCGCCGCTACGCGGAGGGCTCCCGCAAGGAGCGGCGGGCGCGGAGTCGGGAGCGCCGGTACCGCCTCCCCGTCCAGCGCCTCGGGGACCGGCTGAGCGACCTGATCGCCGGACGCCCGTCCATCAAGTCGTAGTGGAGCGGAGTGCGGGGTCCGCGGACCCGCCTCCGTGACTCCGGGTTGCCGCGGTCCGGCGGACGTGGACGGTAACCGGTGCGGGATAGTCCCGCGAACCGAACAAACAAGACAGGAGAAAGTGCGATGAACCCTGGGCAACTCAGGTTCACCGAACCGGGCCCGTCGCCGGTGCCCCTTCTCGCCGACCGGTTCCGGGCGGCGCTGAGCGCCGCCTTCGGCCGGAAGTACGGGGGCGTCGACCCCCTCATCCGGCCGTCGCAGCACGCGGATCTGCAGGCCAACGTCGCGATGGCGCTGGCCAAGGACCTGGACCAGCGCGACCCCCGGGAGCAGAAGCGCGACCCCCGGGAAGTGGCGCAGGAGATCGTGGACCGGCTCTACGTCGAAGACGTCGTGTCGGAGGTCCGGATCAGCGGGCCCGGCTTCATCAACATGACGCTGAGCGACGAGTGGATCGTCGCCCAGCTCAAGCGGATCTCGGCCGACGAGCGCCTTGCGGTGCGCGCGGCCGCGCTGCCGCAGCGGGTCGTGGTGGAGTTCTCCTCACCCAACGTCGCGAAGGTGATGCACGTCGGTCACCTGCGGACGACGATCGTGGGCGACGCCATCGCCCGGATCCTGGAGTTCCTGGGCCACGACGTGATCCGGGACAACCACATCGGTGACTGGGGCACGCCGTTCGGCATGCTCATCGAGTACCTCCTCGACTTCGAGGGGGGCACAGGCGCCGGGCTCGACGCCTTCGTGAGCGACACGGGTGCCTTCTACAAGGCGGCCCACGCGAGGTTCGAGTCGGACGAGGAGTTCGCCGGACGGGCGCGGCGGCGACTGGTCGCCCTGCAGGCCGGCGACGAGGCGACGCTGCGGTACTGGCGGCGCCTCGTGGACGTCTCCATGCGCTCCTACAACGCTCTGTACGAGCGGCTGGGCGTCAAGCTCACCGACGACGACGTCAAGGGAGAGAGCTTCTACAACGAGATTCTCCCCCAGGTCGTCGACGAACTGGAGGCGAACCGCCTGGCGGTGCCCAGCGATGGTGCGCTGTGCGTCTTCCTGCCGGAGTTCAGGGGCAGGGACGGCGGGCCCAAGCCGGTCATCGTCCGCAAGAGCGATGGTGGGTACAACTACACCACCACTGATCTCGCCACGATCCTCTACCGGGTCGACGAGCTGCACGCCAACCGGATCATCTACGTGGTGGGTGACGAGCAGACAGAGCACTTCGAGCTGCTGTTCGCCATCGCGCAGAGGGCGAACTTCCTGTTCAGCGGGGCCGTCCTCGAACACGCCAAGATCGGTCTCGTGACCGACCCCAGGACCGGCAGCAAGCTGAAGAGCCGGTCCGGCGAGGCGGTCAAGCTGTCCGAGTTGCTGGACGGGGCGACCGAGCGGGCCACCGCGGCGTTGATCGAGAGCGGGCGCGGCGAGATGTTCGACGAGGCGACCCGCGCCGCGATCATCGACGCCGTGGCCGTGGGCGCGGTGAGGTTCGCCGATCTGCTGGTGGCGCGGGACAGCAAGTACCCGTTCGACCTGGATCGGATGATCGCGTTCACCGGCAAGTCGGCCGGCTTCGTGCAGTACGCCGGCGTCCGGATGAAGTCCGTCCTCCGCAAGGGCGGGCTGACGCCGGAGTCGGCCGTGGCACCGATCCTGATCGGAGCCAAGGAGGAGCGGGACCTGGCGCTGCACCTGCTGGACTTCGGTATCACACTGGAGCAGGCGGGCGCGGCGGCGGAACCGCACCAGCTGGCGGGCTATCTCTACGAGCTCGCCAGGTTCTTCACGGCCTTCTACGAGGCCTGCCCGGTGCTCAAGGACGGCATCGACGAGGAGACCAGGGCTTCCCGGATGGCCCTGTGCGCGGTCACGCTGCGCACGCTGGTCACCGGCCTGGACCTCCTCGGCGTCCCCGCACCCGACCGGATGTGAGGACCGCACCTTGATCACCTGATCGCGCCCGTCCGGCGCCCCGGCGCCGGACGGACGCGACATCGGGAGGGCCTGCCCGGCCTTCCCGAGCAACTGACGGGCCGCACTCCGCGCCCGGTCGCCTCACGGCGACCGGCGCGGGTGTGCGGCCCGTTGTCCTTTCCGGGCGCCGCCTCTTCGCCGGCGCGAACTTCTCCGGGGGCCCGGTCGTCTGATCATGAGGGTGGCCGTGGACGTCGGGGGACCACGGCCACCCTCGCACGTCATGCGAACCAAGCGCTCGCTTGACTAGGGGGCGGGGCGACCGGCACGGTGAAGTCCTCCCCCGAGAGGAGCGCCATGGCGCCGCTGGACGGACTCCGCGTCCTCGATCTGACGATGTGGCGGCCCGGGCCGTACGCGACGCAGCTGCTGGCCCAGCTCGGCGCCGACGTGATCAAGGTGGAGCCGCCCGGCGGGGAGCCGATGCGGATGTTCCGCGACCATTTCGACGCCCTCAACCGGCACAAGCGCGGCATCGCGCTCGATCTCAAGTCCGAGGAAGGGCTCGCGGCGCTCACGGAACTGGCCAGGGACGCCGAGGTCTTCGTCGAGGGGTTCAGGCCGGGTGTCGCCGAGCGGCTGGGCGTGGGCCACCAGACCCTCAGGGCGCTCAACCCGCGGCTCGTCTACTGCTCCATATCCGGGTACGGGGCGGAGGGCCCGCTCAGGGACGTGCCCGGACACGACATCAACTACCGCGCCCACGCGGCCGCGCTGCCGTCCGACGCCGTCTCGCCGGAGGCCGACGAGCTCCCCCTCGCGGACATGGCGGCCGCGACGATGGCCGCCTTCGCGATCACCGCCGCCTGCCTCAAGGCCCGCGAAACGGGTGTGGGCGACCGTATCGATCTCGGCATGGCGGACGTCCTGGCGCACTGGGTCGGCACCGTCCCGGTGGCGACGCGGCGGTCGGGCGTGGGGCCGGTGCCCGGCTACGGCGTCTACCCGACCAAGGACGGCCAGAAGATCACCCTCGGCGTCGTGTCCGAGGAGGGGCTCTGGGCGGCGACCTGCCACGCCCTGGGCATCGGCGAGCACGCCGCCGTCCCGTTCGCCGAGCGGCTCCAGCGGATCGGCGAACTGGACGGCGCGGTCGCCGCGGCGGTCGCGGCGCTCACCCGGGAGGAGGCGATCGAGCGCCTGGCGCGGGCGGGAGCCCCGGTGGCGCCCCTGCTGTCCCATGCCGAGATGCTCGAACTCGATCACTTCAGGTCGCGCGGGATCCAGGAGGAGGGCCCGGTCCGGACGGCCGTCCATCCGCCGCTTCCCGAGGGGGCGGTCCCGGAACTGGACGAGCACCGGGGCCAGACCTGGCGTCTCACGGAGTGAAATTCGGGGTGGAATGTCCGATCCGTTTGGCATGCTTGTCACGTGAACGCGCGTGCGATGAGTCCCGTCCTGATCGGCAGGTCGGCCGAGTTGCGGCAGTTGCGGGGCGCCCTCGCCGCCGCGCCGGGCGCCGTGCTGCTCGGCGGCGACGCCGGGCTCGGCAAGACCCGCCTGATCAGGGAGTTCAGCCGGGACGCCGACGCCAGGACGCTGGTGGGCGGCTGCCTGGAGCTCGGTTCCGACGGCCTTCCCTTCGCGCCGTTCACCACCGTCCTGCGCGGGCTCGTCCGCGACATCGGCATCGAGGGCGTCGCCGGGCTCGTCCCGCGCGGCGACACCGGCGCCCTCGCCCGGCTGCTGCCCGAGTTCGGGGAACCGGAGAGCGACGCCGCGTCCGGCGAGGAGCGCGCCCGGCTGTTCGAGGTCGTGCTGACGCTGCTGGAGCGGCTCGCCGAGCGCGGCCCGGTCGTGCTCGTCATCGAGGACGCCCACTGGGCGGACCGTTCCACCCGCGACCTGCTCGCCTTCCTGATCCGCAACCTCGGCTCGGCGCCGCTGCTGATCGTCATGACCTACCGGTCGGACGAGCTGCACCGCACCCATCCGCTGCGCCAGCTGCTCGCCGGCCTGGAGCGGCTCGAACGCGTCCGCCGCACGGAGATCGGCCGGCTGGCCCGCGCCGACGTCGCCGCGCTCGTCACCGAGCTGCTCGGCCAGATCCCGCCGCCCGGCCTCGTCGAGAGGATCGAGGCCCGCAGCGAGGGCAACCCCCTGTTCATCGAGGCGCTGCTCGACGACGACGGCACGCTGGCCTGCGAGCTGCCCGAGTCGCTGCGCGACCTGCTGCTGGCGGGGGTCCAGCGGCTTCCCGAGGAGACGCAGGACGTCCTGCGGGACGCCAGCGGCGGCAGTACCCGCATCGAGCACGCGCTGCTGGCGGCGGTGTCCCGGCTCGACGACGCCGCGCTGACCCGCGTCCTGCGGCCCGCGGTCGCCGCCAACGTCCTGGTCGTGGACGGCGACGGCTACGCGTTCCGGCACGCCCTGATCCGCGAGGCCGTCCACGACGACCTGCTGCCGGGCGAGTTCACGCGCCTCCACACCCGCTACGCCGAGGCTCTGGAGAAGGAGCCCGGGCTCGTCCCGGCCGGGCGGCTCTGGGTCGAGCTGAGCTACCACTGGATGCAGGCCCACGACAGCACATGGGCGCTGGTCGCGTCCTGGCGCGCGGCGAGGGAGGCCCGCAAGGCGGTCGCCTACGCCGAGTGCCTGGCGATGCTCGAACGGGTCCTCCAGCTGTGGGACAAGGTCCCGGACGCGTCGGAACGCATCGGCGCCGACCACGTCTCGGTCCTGGAGGACGCCGCGACCGCCGCCGACCTGGCCGGCGAGTTCGACCGCGGCATCAAGCTCGCGACCGCCGCGCTGAAGGAGGTCGAGGCCGCCGACGGCGAGCGCGACACCGCCCGCTGGGCGGCGCTGCTGGAACTGCGCGGCCGCATGCTCTACCACGTGGCGCGCCCCGGCTTCGTCGAGGACCTGCGCGCCGCGGTGGACGCGCTGCCGGCCGACCCGCCGACCATCCTGCGCGCCCGGGCCCTGTCCACGCTGGGCAACTACGTGCGCATCACGACCTCCATGGAGGATGCCCGCGAGGCGGCGCTGGAGTCCCTGTCCATCGCGCGCGCCCTCGGCGACCCCGTCGCGGAGACCGAAGCGCTGATCACGCTGTTCTGCGCCCACACCGACTACGAGGACGAGGACCGCCTCACCGAGGTCGGGGAGAGCGCCGAGCGCAGCGGCAACCACCGGGTGCTGCTCCGCTACTACGTGATCAGGTCGCACTTCCTGGAGGGCGCCGGACGGCACGAGGAGGCCGCCGCCGTCGCCGGGCACGGCGCGGAGCTGGCCCGCCAGTACGGCGTGGCCCGCACGCAGGGGACGTTCCTGTCCATCAACGAGGCCGAGCCGCTGGTCTCGCTCGGGCGGTGGGACGAGGCCCTGGCCGTGATGAACCACGCCATGGAGCAGGACCCCGCCATCACGACCCGCACCTCGCTGCTCGTCCTGTCCGGCTGGGTGGCGCTCGTGCGCGGGGACATCGCGACGGCCAAGGCGCGGCTGGCCAAGTCACGCGAGATCATGAAGCTCAAGCTGAAGTGGATGAAGACGCAGGACTACTTCAGCACCCTCTGGCTGGAGGCGAACATCGCCTTCGCCGAGGGACGCCCGGAGGCCGCGCTGGTGGCGCTGGACCCCGTCCTCGAACACACCGGCATGCCGGACGACGCCCGCTACGCGTGGCCCGCGCTCATCGTCGGCGCGGCGGCCTGCGGCGAGGTCGGCGGCGCCGCCGAGGACCGCCTGCGCCGCATGGAGGAGCGCGCCGCCGGGCTCGTGACGAGCGGCCCGCTCCAGTTCGCGCACTGCCTCACGTTCAGCGCCGAACTGGCGCGGGCGCGCGGCATCCTCGACCGGGCCGCCTGGGAGGAGGCCGCGGCCGCGTGGGAGGCGCTCGCCAACCCCTACTACCAGGCGCGGGCCCTGTCCCGCGCGGCGGAGGCCGCGCTCGCGGCCGGCGACCACGAGGCCGCCGCGGCGGCGCTGCACACCGCCGCCGCGCTCACCGACGGGCTGGGCGCCCGGCCGCTCGCGGAGAAGGTCGCCGACCTGCTGCGCCGTACCCGGATGCCGCGCCGCGGCGACGCCTCCGCGCCGCTCGGGCTGACGCCCCGCGAGTTCGAGGTGCTGCGCCTGGTCGCGGAGGGCCGCAGCAACCGCGAGATCGCCGAAGCGCTGTTCATCTCGGTGAAGACGGCCAGCGTCCACGTGTCGAACATCCTCGGGAAGCTGGAGGTGGCGAGCCGCGGCGAGGCCGCCGCGACCGCGCACCGGCTGGCCCTGTTCGCCACCCCGAAGGTCGGCGCCTGAGGCGCGCCCGGCGTGCGCCGCCCTGATTCACGGCGGGGAACCTCCCCTCCCGGATTCCCCACCGCGAACCGTCGGACCACACGGGAACATTTCGTGGCTGGCCTTTCGGGGACGCGGACCGCGGAAGCAGGCGGTGCTTCTCCGCCCGGAGAGGCGGACCAGGACCCGTCCGGCCACTGCACAGTCTTGCGGTCCCGGGCCCGGACGGCGATGCGGGACATACCGTTTCGGCGTCAAGAAAAAAGCGACGGGGACGGGTCGGCTTTCGTGACCCGTCCCCGTCCGCGCGAGGAACGCGGCGTCAGCGCGGGACGCGCGCGACGCAGAAGACCGTCTGGCCGAACGGCGGCTTGACGAAACGCTCGATGGTGCGGGTGAGCGGCACGACCGTCCGGTCGTAGATCTTGACGAGCTTGGGGTCGGGGTAGCCGGCGCCGCCGCGGCGGACCGCGAACCACCAGGCGATCCCGCCCAGGAAGTTGATCGGCTTGAGCACCTCGGGGACGAGCCCGGCCTCGCGAACCGACGCCTCCAGCGTGGCCGGGGTGTACCGGGTGACGTGCCCGACCTTGCGGTCGAAGTCGCCGTAGAGCTGCATGTAGCCGGGCACCCAGATGACGATGCGGCCGCCGGGCTCGGTGACGGCGGCGAGGTCGCGCAGCGCCTGGGCGTCGTCCTTGATGTGCTCCAGGACGTTCATCATCACGACGGTGTCGACCTTGCGCCGGATCGTGATGTCGGCGGGCAGGGCCAGGTCGATGACCTCGACGTCGTCGTTGCCGTCGTAGCGCTTGCGCAGCTCGCCGACGCAGTACGGGTCGTTGTCGCTGACGACGAGGTAGTCGAGGCGCCCGGCGAACTGCTCGGAGAAGTGCCCGAGGCCGGAGCCGACCTCCAGCATGGAGCGGCCGACGTGCGGGGCGACGGTCTGGTACTCGTACTCGCGGTAGTTGCGGGCTTCGTCCCCGCCCAGGTGGTTCTCCAGCGCGCCCTCCCCGGCGGCGGGCTGGACGACGTCCCCGTCAGGGGCGGGCCCGGCGGCAGGACCGGCCTGCTTCGGGCGGCTGCCGACGAGGTTGAGGAGGGTGCCTGCGATGGACTTCTTCTGACCAGGTGACTGCATTACTTCCCGCTCGCTGGGTGCGTTGGCGTTCGGCTTCTCGTTCGCCGGACCGTTCCCCCGCCCCCTCGGGACGGTTCGGTCACTGGCGCGAAGGTCGGGTCAGTCTACTCCCGCGCCGAAGCCGGACGTCCCGCGACGGCGGGACGCCCTCCCGCGACGCGGCCCGCCGGGCGTGTCGCCGGTCAGCCGATGGTCCGGTGCACGTCCTCCCGCTCGCTCGGGCCAGGCTCGGACGGCGCGATCCACGGTCCCGGGATGGACGGGTCCAGGACGCCCTCCTCCACCCAGGCGAAGTCCCCGGCGAGCACGGCCCGTGCCAGCTTCACGTCCATCGCGTCGGTGTTGCGCCACAGCCCGTCGAACAGCTCCTCGACGCGGACGCGCGCCTGCCGGCAGAACGCGTCGGCGAGCAGCAGGGCGGACTTCCCGGGTGCCGTGGCCGGTCCGATGCCGTTGGAGCCCATGCCGCCGAGCGGCCCCTGCGCGGACGCGTCGGCGTGGGCGCGGACGCAGACCGCGCTCATCGCGAACAGCTCGGCGCCGATGTCGACCATGCGGCCGAGGAACCCCTGCCGGTACTCAAGGCCGCCCTGCCAGCGCCCGGCCGCGTAGAAGGTCGACCGGGCCAGCTTGCGGGACGCCCGCTCGACGTACCGCAGGTGCCGGGCCAGCGTGCCGAACTCGGCGTAGGCGTTCGGGCGTTGCCCGGCACCGGTGACGAGCGTCGGCAGCCAGCGCGCGTAGAACCCGCCCGCCTTCGCCGCGGCCCGCGCCTTGCGCCCGGTGGAGGCGTCCGGGTCGATGATGTCCCCGGCCACCGACAGGTGCGCGTCCACGGCCTCGCGGGCGATCAGCAGGTGCATGATCTCGCTGGAGCCCTCGAAGATCCGGTTGATGCGCAGGTCGCGGAGCAGCTGCTCGGCGGGCACGCCGCGCTCGCCGCGCGCCGCGAGCGACTCGGCCGTCTCGTAGCCGCGGCCGCCGCGCAGCTGCACCAGCTCGTCGGCCACGCGGCACGCCATCTCCGACGACCACAGCTTGGCCAGGGCCGCCTCGATCCGGACGTCGTTCCGCTCGTCGTCGGCGAGCTGGCCGGACAGGTCGAGCATCGCCTCCATCGCGTACGCGGTCGCCGCGATGAACGCGATCTTGGTGGCGACGGCCTCGTGCTCGCCGACCGGCCGCCCCCACTGCACCCGCTGCTTCGACCACTCCCGCGCGACCCCGGCGGCCCACTTGCCGCCCGCGGCGCAGATCGCGGGCAGCGACAGCCGCCCGGTGTTGAGCGTGGTCAGCGCGATCTTCAGGCCCGCGCCCTCCGCGCCGATCAGGTTCGCCTTCGGGACGCGCACGTCGTAGAACCGCGTGACGCCGTTCTCGATGCCGCGCAGCCCCATGAACGCGTTGCGGTTCTCGACGGTGATGCCGGGCGAGGCCATGTCCACGATGAAGGCGGAGATGCCGCCGCGGTGCCCGTCGGACTTCGGGACGCGCGCCATCACCACGACGAGGTCGGCGACGACGCCGTTGGTCGTCCACAGCTTGACGCCGTTGAGGACGTAGCCGTCGCCGTCGGGGACGGCGGTCGCGCGAAGCCGCGCCGGGTCGGAGCCGACGTCGGGCTCGGTGAGCAGGAACGCGCTGACCTCCCGGGCGCAGCGCGGCAGCCAGGCGTCCTTCTGCTCCGGCGTCCCGAACATCTTGACCGGCTGCGGGACGCCGATCGACTGGTGCGCCGACAGCAGCGCGCCGAGCGCCGGGCTGACCGACCCCGCCACCATCAGCGCGCGGCCGTAGTAGAGCTGGCTGAGCCCGAGCCCCCCGTACTTCTCCGGGATCTTCATGCCGAGCGCGCCGAGGTCGCGCAGGCCCCGCACGACCTCGTCGGGGATGCGCGCCTCCCGCTCGATCCGCGCCGGGTCGATGTCGGCGGCGCAGAACGCGGAGAGCTTGGCGAGGAACTCCTCGCCCTTCGTCCGCTGCTCCTGCGACGGGCGCGGATGCGGATGGATCAGATCGAGGCGCAGGTCGCCGAGGAACAGCTGCTTGCCGAAGCTCGGCAGCCGCCATTCGGTCTCCCGGGCCTCCTCGGCCACCTTGCGGGCCGTCCGCTCGTCGACGTGCTCGTGGGTTCGCTGGCTCATGTGATCGAAGTTTCCACTGGTCGGAAGCGGAAACCCCGTCCAGGTCCCGGACGTGGGCGCCTTCCTCCGGGCCGCCCGGTCAGCGGGCCGGCAGGCCGTCCACCTCGGCCGCGAAGAGCTCCGCCGGGTCGAAGCCCATTCCGGCGAAATGGCCCGCGAGCTCCAGGGACAGGACGCCGTGGCAGCGGGTCCAGAAGGTCAGGGCCCGGTGCAGGGCCGCGGGCGGGGCCGGATGGTCGCCCGCCCAGTCGCGGTGGCCCTCCAGATGCGTACCGAACGGCGTGGCGGGTTCCTCCCGGGATGACGCCGCGCAGGCATCGAGCAGGATCGCCATGATCTCGTCGGAGACGGCGGTGGTGTCGTCCGGCGCCTGGTAGCCGGGCACGGGGGTGCCGTAGATGAGGAAGTACCGGTGCGGGTCCTCCAGGGCCCACCCGCGCACCGTCTGCGCGAGGCCCGCCAGGTCGGCGCCCGTCTCGGACGCGGAGCGGAGGGCGCCGGCGAGGCTCCGGTACGCGTCCCGGACGAGCTCGGTGATCAGCTCGTCGCGCCCGGCGTAGTAGCGGTAGAGCGCGGGCCCGCTCATGCCCATCCGCTTGGCGATCGCGTTGAGGGAGAGCGCGGACGCGCCCGCCGCGGCGATCTGCTCCCACGCGCGTTCCTTGATCTCCGCACGCACCTGCGCCCGGTAGCGCTCGCGCGGGCTCCCGGTGTCCGGCTCGCCCATGACGGGCCCCCTCTCCGCCGTCGAAGTTACACCACCAAGAATTAGTTAGAAGGTATCACTGAACCCGTTGACGTCACCTGGACCGCTGGTTATAACTTCTAACGAAAGCAGGAGCTTCTATCGAAAGGAACGCCATGAATCGCCTCTCGGTCCCGTCCGGTCGGCGCCTGCGTCCCGGCGGGCGGATGCGCGCGACGGCGGTCACGCTCTCGCTCGCCGCCGCCGGTGCGCTCGCGGGCACCGTCCCGGCCGCCCAGGCCGCGCCCGTCCACTCCGCTCCCGTCCATCACGGCGGCGGGCCGCAGTGCCGCGGGGAGGGCGTCGACCCCGCCGCGCTCATCCGCTACCGGAGCGACATCCTGATCAAGGCGCCGCTGAGCAGCGTCTTCACGCTCCAGGCGGACGTGGAGCGCTGGCCGGACTGGCAGGAGCCCGTCCTGTCCATGAAGCGCCTCGACCCGGGGCCTCTCCGCAAGGGGTCGCGGTTCCGGTGGACCACCCCGGCGCCCCCGACCCCGACGACGCCCGCCACGACGCTGACCATCACCTCCACCGTCCGGCAGCTGCGGCACGACGCCTGCATCCTCTGGAGCGGCCCCGCGATCGGCGACGGGGTCCGCATCGACGAGGGCGTGCACCTGTGGACCTTCACCAGGGTCAGGGGAGGCGTCCGCGTGCACACCGAGGAGACCTGGACCGGCGACCAGGTCGAAGCGGACGTGCCCCGGGCCACCGAGATCCTCGGCCAGGGGCTCGAAGCCTGGCTGGCCGATCTGAAGGCCGCCGCCGAGGCCCGCGCCGGCCGCCGAACCGTGCGCTGAACGTCCGTTTTGTGCCTGGGACGTAGTTCGGCGATGCTGGGGGAGTGTCAACGGAGACTCTGAACGGCGCCGCCGAGCTGCGTGCCTTCCTGCATGGCCTTCCCGGGGTGGATCGGGTGGGTGTGGAGGAGCGGGCGGCGCGGTTGGCCGGCCGGTCGGTCAAGGCGTCGGCGAAGGCCGAGGCCATCGACCTGGCGATCTCGATGGTGGACCTGACCACGCTGGAGGGTGCGGACACGGCCGGGAAGGTGCGGGCCCTGTGCGCCAAGGCCGCCCACCCCGACCCGTCGGACGCCTCGGTCCCCAAGGTCGCCGCCGTGTGCGTGTATCCGGACATGGTGGAGGTCGCGGTGCGTGCCCTGTCCGGGACGGGGGTCGGTGTGGCGAGTGTGGCGACGGCTTTTCCGTCTGGGCGGGCGCCGATGGAGGTCAAGCTGGCCGATACGCGGGCGGCGGTGGCGGCGGGCGCGTCCGAGATCGACATGGTGATCGACCGGGGCGCATTCCTGTCCGGCGACTACGCCAAGGTGCACGAGGAGATCACCGCGGTCAAGGACGCGTGCGGGCCCGCGCACCTGAAGGTGATCCTGGAGACCGGCGAGCTGGCCACCTACGACAACGTGCGGCGCGCCTCCTGGCTGGCGATGCGGGCCGGGGCCGACTTCATCAAGACCTCGACCGGCAAGGTGTCGCCCGCGGCGACGCTGCCGGTGACGCTGGTCATGCTGGAGGCCGTCCGCGACTACCGGGCCGCCGCGGGGCGGCAGGTCGGGGTCAAGCCCGCGGGCGGGATCCGCACCACCAAGGACGCGATCAAGTACCTGGTGCTGGTGAACGAGACCGCCGGCCCCGACTGGCTGACCCCCGACTGGTTCCGCCTCGGCGCGTCGTCGGTGCTGAACGACCTGCTGATGCAGCGCCGCAAGCTCGCCACCGGGGTGTACTCCGGTCCCGACTACTTCACCCTGGACTGAGGGGCATGACTGTGTTCGATTATGCGCCGGCGCCTGAGTCACGTTCCGTGGTGGACATCCGCGCCTCTTACGGGCTGTTCATCAACGGTGAGTTCACCGGCGGGCATGGTGAGCCGTTCAAGACGATCAACCCGGCGGATGAGGGTGTGCTGGCCGAGGTCGCCTGCGCGGACGAGTCGGATGTGGATCGGGCGGTGCGGGCAGCGCGGGCCGCCTATGACAAGGTGTGGGGCCCGATGCCCGGGGCCGAGCGGGCCAAGTACCTGTACCGGATCGCGCGGATCGTGCAGGAGCGGTCGCGGGAGCTGGCGGTGCTGGAGTCGATCGACAACGGCAAACCGATCCGCGAGTCGCGGGATGTGGACGTGCCGCTGGTGGCGGCGTGGTTCTTCTACTACGCCGGGTGGGCCGACAAGCTGCGCCACGCCGGGTTGGGGCCCGCCCCGAAGCCCGTCGGGGTGGCGGGGCAGGTCATCCCCTGGAACTTCCCGCTGCTCATGCTGGCCTGGAAGATCGCCCCCGCGCTGGCGTGCGGCAACACCGTGGTGCTCAAGCCCGCGGAGACGACGCCGCTGACGGCGCTGCTGTTCGCCGACATCTGCCGTCAGGCCGAACTGCCGCCCGGGGTGGTCAACATCGTCACCGGCGCCGGCGAGACCGGCGCAGCCCTGGTATCGCATCCCGGTGTCGACAAGGTCGCCTTCACCGGCTCCACCGACGTCGGCCGGCAGATCGCCCGCACCCTCGCCGGCACCCGCAAGAAACTGACGCTGGAGCTGGGCGGCAAGGCCGCCAACATCGTCTACCAAGACGCCGCCCTGGACCAGGCCGTCGAGGGCATCGTCAACGGGATCTTCTTCAACCAGGGCCACGTGTGCTGCGCCGGGTCGCGGCTGCTGGTCCAGGAGTCGGTCGCCGAAGAGGTCCTGGAGCGGCTCAAGGCGCGGATGGCGACACTGCGGGTCGGTGACCCCCTGGACAAGAACACCGACATCGGGGCGATCAACTCCGCCGCGCAGCTGGCGCGGATCCGGGAGCTGACCGACGCCGGCCAGGCCGAGGGCGCCGAGCGGTGGTCGCCGCCCTGCGAGCTGCCCTCCCAGGGGTTCTGGTTCGCGCCCACGCTGTTCACCGGGGTGGCGCAGTCGCACCGGATCGCCCGCGAGGAGATCTTCGGGCCGGTGCTGTCGGTGCTGACGTTCCGCACCCCCGAGGAGGCGGTGACCAAGGCCAACAACACCCCGTACGGGCTGTCGGCGGGTATCTGGACCGAGAAGGGGTCCCAGATCCTGTGGACGGCGCAGCGGCTGCGGGCCGGGGTGGTGTGGGCCAACACCTTCAACAAGTTCGACCCGGCCTCACCGTTCGGCGGCTACAAGGAATCAGGGTTCGGCCGCGAGGGCGGACGCCACGGACTGGAGGCCTACCTCAATGCCTGACCGTCTCTCCGTGCGCAAGACCTACAAGCTCTACATCGGGGGCGCGTTCCCCCGGTCCGAATCCGGCAGGTCCTACCCCGTGACCGACTCCAAGGGACGCTTCCTGGCCAACGCCTCCCACGCGTCCCGCAAGGACGCCCGCGACGCCGTGGTCGCCGCCCGCAAGGCCTTCCCCGGCTGGTCCGGACGCACCGCCTACAACCGCGCCCAGATCCTGTACCGCATCGCCGAGATGCTGGAAGGACGCCGCGACCAGTTCATCGACGAACTGCGCCAGGCCGGCGCGTCCAAGGGCGCCGCCGGGACCGAGGTGGACGCCGCCGTCGACCGCTGGGTCTGGTACGCGGGCTGGGCCGACAAACTCGCCGCCGTCACCGGGGCCGCCAACCCCGTCTCCGGACCGTTCTTCAACTTCTCCACCCCCGAACCCACCGGCGTCGTCGCCGTCGTCGCACCCGACTCGCCGCTGCTCGGCCTGGTCTCGGTCCTGGCCCCCGTCATCGTCTCCGGCAACACCACCGTGGTCATCGCATCCGAACCCGCACCACTGCCCTCCATCACCCTCGCCGAAGTCCTGGCGACCTCCGACCTGCCAGGCGGTGTCGTCAACCTCCTCACCGGCCACCGCACCGAGATCGCACCCTGGCTGGCCGCCCACATGGACGTCAACGCCCTCGACCTCGCCGGCGCGCTCCCCGAGCACGTACGGGAGCTGGAGGACAAGGCGGCCGGGAACCTCAAGCGCGTTCTGCGCCCCACGGGCGACGACTGGGCCGGCGAACCGGGAACCGCACGCATGACCGCGTTCCTGGAGACGAAGACCGTCTGGCATCCGGTGGGCGTCTGAGCTGATATGACGCTGCGTGTGTAGAGGGTCACGAAGTGTGGAATAGATCTCCCCGTAACTGATCACAGTGGGGGGAGATCAGTGCCTACCAGAACCGCATCGCGTACGGCGAGCCGAGGGTCGGCCGCCCGTACGAAGAGCACATCAGCGACCAAGTCCACCGCCGCCAAGAAACCGGCGGCCAAACGGACCTCGGCGGCGAAGGCGCCGTCGCGGTCCACGACCAGCCGCACGACCAGCCGCACGACCGCGACCAGGAGCAGTACGGCGCGGAAGCCGGCGGCGTCCAGCCGCTCGGTGTCGTCGTCGACGGCCGCGACCCGCGTCACCAAGGCCGCGAGCCAGGCCAAGACCGCCGCGACGCAGATGAAGTCGGTGGCGACCAAGGCGTCCTCGTCGGCCAAGGCCATGACGGCGATGACCAAGGCGATGACCAGCGCGACCAAGGCCATGTCCGACGCCGCCAAGGCGATGGACGCGGCGGCGAAGGTCATCACCACCGCCAAGTCGACGGGGACCCGCGCCACGACGGCGAGGAAGACCACGGCGGCGAGCCGGAGCGGCACGAGCCGGACCACGGCCCGGAAGTCCACCACGGCGGCGTCGAGCCGCTCCAGGACGACGGCGTCGGGCCGGGCGGGTGCCGCGAAGACGTCCACGGCGCGCAAGTCCACGTCCAGGGCGGCCACGTCGCGGACGGCGAGCGCGGCGAAGACCTCGGGCACGTCCAGGGCGTCGGGAACGGCGAAGACGGCGGGCACGGCACGGAAGACGGCCGCGCCCAAGTCCAGGACCAGCGCCGCCCGCAAGACGACGTCGTCGCGGACGAGCGCGGGCACAAGGTCGGGCGGGGCGAAGGGGGCGGCCGGATCGGGGGCCGCCAAGTCCGCGTCGTCGGCCCGCAAGACGCCCGCGCGGCCCGCGCCGCCGCCGTCCGTGGTGGAGCCGAAGACCAACTCGCTCCAGCACTCGACCCGGACGGACGGCGGGTTCCTGAGCGGGCTCACCGATGCCGGCCGCGAGCGCTGAGCCACCGATGGACGAGAAGGACATCCTGGCCCGTATCGACGCGTTCGTGGGGGAGGAGCGCCGGCTCCGCGAGCGGTACCAGCGCGACGAGCTCGACCGCGAGGAGGAGCACCGGCGGCTGGAACGGCTGGAGGTCGCGCTCGACCAGTGCTGGGACCTGCTGCGCCGCCGCCGGGCCAGGCTGGAGGCCGGCGAGGACCCCGGCGGCGCCGAGGTCCGGCCGCCGGACGAGGTCGAAGGCTACCTGCAGTGACCCCGCCTCGACCGAGGCGCCCGCTGCGGTTCGGCCTGTCCCTCGCCCCGGACGCTTCCGCGCCGCTGGTCCGCATCGCCCAGGAGGCGGACCGGTGCGGGCTCGACCTGCTCGGGATCCGTGACCAGCCGTACCGGCGCGACACCGCCGACGCGCTCGCGCTGATGGCGGCCGTGCTGGCCGGCACGTCCCGGATCCGGGTGCTGCCCGCCGTGGCGTGCCTGCCGCTGCGCCCGCCCGCCGCGCTCGCCAAGGCGATCGCGACGATGGACCGGCTCAGCGGCGGCCGTGCCGAACTCGGTCTCGGCACGGGGATGGAGCCGGGCGGCGTCGAGGTCTACGGCGGGCCGCGCCTGGCCGGCGCGGCGTCGCGCCGTGCCCTGGAGGAGGCGGTGCAGCTCATCCGGCTGCACTGGAGCGACCAGAACGGGCTCCGGTTCGCGGGCGAGCACTACCGGTTCGCGGCGTCGCAGGCGGGCCCGGCGCCCGCGCACCAGATCGGCATCTGGCTGGGCGTCACCGGTCCGCGCGGCCTCGACCTCGCCGGGAGGGTCGCCGACGGCTGGATCGCGCCGTCGTCGCTCGTCCCGCCGAAGCGGCTCGCGGACGGGCAGCGCCGCCTCGACGACGCCGCGCTGAGGGCCGGTCGGGGGCCCGGCGAGATCCGCCGCGTCTACGTCCTCGAAGGGGACGTCGACGGGCGGGAGTCGCGGGGCTTCCTGCACGGCCCGCCGCGCCAGTGGATCTACGAGCTGACCGAGCTGGCCGTCGGGCACGGCGTCGACTCGTTCCTGTACGGCGGCAATCCCGAGCAGCTCCAGGTGTTCGCCATGGAGATCGTCCCGGCCGTCCGGGAACAGGTCACCCGTGAACGGGCCGGGCCCGCGCAGGGCGGGCCACGGCCGGAGGCCCCGTCCCGGGCCGGTCAGCCCTCGCCCCACGGTACGAGCGTGCCGTGACGTGCGGCGCCGTTGCCGGCGCCCGCCTCACATGCGCTCGGGGGTGGGGACGCCGAGGAGGCCGAGGCCGGTGACAAGCGTGCGCAGCGTCGCCGCGCACAGCGCCAGCCGCGACGCCTTCGTCTCCTCGTCGGGAGCCTTCAGCACGGGGCAGTTCTCGTAGAACGTCGTGTAGGCGTCGGCGACCGAGTAGACGTAGCTCGCCAGCCGGTGCGGCTCGGCGGTCTCGCCGGCCTGCTTCAGCACGGCGCCGAACCCGAGCAGCTCCAGCGCCAGCGCGCGCTCGGCCGGGTGGGTGAGCGTGATCGGGCCGGTCGCGTCCTCGGGGGCCACGCCGCCCTTCCGGAAGATCGACCGGATCCGCGCGGTCGCGTACTGCAGGTACGGGCCCGTCTTGCCGTTGAACGAGATCATCCGGTCGAAGTCGAAGGTGTACTCGCTGTCGCGCGCCACCGACAGGTCGGCGTACTTCACCGCGCCCATGCCGACCGCCTGGACGATCGCGGCCCGGGTCGCGTCGTCGAACGGCTCGTCGTGCTGGATCTCGTCGAACACGGCGCCGGCGCGCTCGACCGCCTCGTCCAGCAGCTCCGACAGCTTGACGGTGCCGCCGGCCCGCGTCCGCAGGATCTTGCCGTCGGTGCCGAGGACGTTGCCGATCTGCGCGTGCTCGGCCTTCACCTCGTCGTTCAGCCAGCCCGCCATCCGCGCGACGGCGAACACCATCTGGAAGTGCAGCGACTGCGGCGCCCCGACCACGTAGATCATCCGGTCGACGTGCTCGGTGTCGACCCGGTACCGGATCGTGGCGAGGTCGGTGGTGGAGTAGTTGTAGCCGCCGTCGCTCTTGCGGATGATCACGGGGAGGGGCTCGCCCTCGCGGCCGGTGAACCCGGGCGGGAACGCGCACAGCGCCCCGTCGCTGATCACCGCGATGCCCTTGTCCTCCAGCTCCCGCGCGGTCGGGGCCAGCAGGTCGTTGTAGTAGCTCTCGCCCTTGATGTCGTCGTCGGTGAGGGTGACGCCGAGCCGCCCGTAGACGGAGTTGAAGTACCGCTTCGACACCTCGACGAGGACGTTCCAGAGCCGCAGCGTCTCGGCGTCGCCGGCCTGGAGCGCGACGACCCTCTGCCGGGACCGGTCGGCGAACGCCTCGTCGCCCTCGAACTTCTGCCGCGCGGCCTGGTAGAAGGCGGTCAGGTCGCTGACGGACGAGTCGTCCCGCGCGGCGGCGTCCTCCCCGAGGTCGAGCAGGTGCTCGATCAGCATGCCGAACGGGGTGCCCCAGTCGCCGACGTGGTTGTCCCGGACGACCTCGTGCCCGAGGAACGCCAGGATCCGCGCGATCGCGTCGCCGACGATCGTGGTCCGCAGGTGCCCGACGTGCATCTCCTTCGCCACGTTCGGGGAGGAGTACTCGACGACGACCTTCTGCGGCTTGTCCGCGAGGGGGACGGCGAGCCGCTCGTCCTCCAGGGCCCGCTGCGCCTCACCGGCGATCCACCCGTCGCTGAGCGTCAGGTTGATGAACCCGGGTCCGCTGACCTGCACCTCCGACACGACGCCCGCGGTGTCGAGGTTCGCCGTGATCTCCTCGGCCACCTCTCGCGGCCTGCGGCCCAGCTTCTTGGCCAGCGGCAGCGCCACGTTGGCCTGAAGGTCGGCGAACTGCGACGGCCGGATGACCGGGTCGGTGTCCGCGTACGACGGTCCGAATGCGGCGCTCAGCGCGGCCTGGACCCGGGCGGCGACTACGAGTTGCGGATCGGGCATGCTCCAAGGTTATCGGCGACGCGCCAAGGCCCGGAATCGGTTTTGCGCGAGGCTAGGGCGCGGCGGGCGGCTCTTTGCGGTCGGGGACGGTGTCGCCGGCGGGGGAGGGGACCTCCGGGACCTTCTCGCCGGGCCGGTCGGCCGGTCTCTCGGCGGGCCTGTCGCCGTCGCGCTCGCCGTGCGTCCAGCGCCCGAACCGGGACGTGCGGGTCGCGGCGACCTGCTCGCGGATCCGCTCGACGATCCGTCCGGCGGCCAGCCGGTGCGCCAGGTCGCAGGCCGAGGTGATGGCGCGGGCGCGGGAGGCGCCGTGCGCGATCACGACCGTCCCGTTCAGGCCGAGCAGGACGCCGCCGCCGTAGGTGTCGGGGTCGAGGCGGTCGCGCAGGTCCTGGAGGCGGCGCCGCTGCAGCAGCGCGCCCATCCGCGCGGCGGGGGTGGAGGTCATCGCGTCGCGGATCTCCGTGAACGCCGTGGCGACCGTGCCCTCCACGGTCTTGAGCGCGATGTTCCCGGTGAACCCGTCGGCGACGATGACGTCGACGCGCCCGCCCAGCAGGTCGTGGCCCTCGACGTTCCCGGCGAACTCGATGCCGTGGCTGCCGGTCGCGAGCAGTTCGTGCGCCCGCTTGGTGAGCTTGTTGCCCTTGCCCGGCTCGGTGCCGATGTTGAGCAGGCCCACGGACGGGCGGTCCACCCCGAGCAGGATCTGCGCGTACGCGGTGCCGAGCGCGGCGAACTGGACGAGCCCCTCCGGCTTGACGTCCGCGGTGGCGCCCGCGTCCAGCAGGATCGTGGGGCGCGGCCGGGTCGGCAGCGCCACCGCGATCGCCGGCCGCATCACGCCCTGCTGGCCCTTGAGCCGCAGCCGCGACGTCGCCACCACCCCGGCGGTGCTGCCCGCCGACACCAGCGCCGACGCCCGCCCCTGCTTGATCAGATGGCAGGCGATCGCGATGGAGGAGCGGGGCTTGCGCCAGCTCGCGAGCGCGCCCTCGCCCATGTCCAGGGCCTCGTCGGCGTGCACGATCGGGATCGTCCCGAGGACGCCGTGCAGGTCCAGCTCCCGCCGGATCCGCGCCGCCCGCCCGACCAGCACCAGCCGGACGCCGTGCTCGCGGACCGCGGCCACCGCCCCCGCGATGATCTCCTCGGGGGCGTGGTCGCCGCCCATCGTGTCGACCGCGATCGGCAGCGGGCGCACCGTCGCCGGGCGGCGCGGCGCCGGGCGCGGTTCGGTGTTCCTCGGCGGCGGCGGAGCGGCCCGCGGCGGCGCCGGGCTCGTGCGAGGCGGGTCCGGGCGAGGCGGTGCGGTGCGGGGCGCCGTGGGGCCGGGCACCGGCGGGCCGGGCTCCGCCGGGCGAGGCGTCACGGGCCGCGACGGCTCGCCTGTGCCGGTCATGGCCGCTCCAGGAGGACGAAAGGAAAGACGGTGGGCCGCAAGAACGCAGCTCATCGCATCGTATGGCGTCCTTTCACCTGCCTTGGCGCCCCACGCCCGGAGTGGCGATCCTCACGCCGCCGGGACTAGCCCTCCTGCTTCCGGCAGTCGGCGCCCAGGCACGACGCGTTCTCCACGACCGGCCGGCCGTCCACGAGGATCGTGTAGTAGTTCCTGCGCGTCTCCTGCTCACCGCTGCCGATGACCTCGACCGGCTTCTCGTCCGAGGTCATGCCGGTGCAGGACACCCGCATCTTCTTCTTCGTCCAGCCGGGCAGGTCCGCGCACCGCAGCGGCGCCCCCAGCCGCACGCCGTGCTGGTGCAGCTCGGCGGCGGCGGTCACGGGAAGCGCCTTGCGCAGCGCGGCCTGGGTCTTGTAGTGCAACTCCTCGCCGCCCGACAGCAGAAGGAACGCGCCGCCGCCCACCGCGGCGATCACGAGGAGTGCGGCGGACCCCAGGATCAGGGCCGGCTTGCGGCCGATCTTGAGGCGCGGCATCTTCACGCTGGGAATCTTCACACTCGCTACGTCACCGACGGTACGGGGGTGTATGCACTGCGTGTTGGGTTTTTCCGTTCCGTATGCGGATTCGTTGCCCGGTCAGACGTTCGGGTGCTCGCAGCCGAGGCCGAGGCAGTCCTTGCGGAGCACCTCGCGCCCGCCGACGGTGACCACGTAGGACTCGCGTGGGCGCTCGGTGTCGGCGTCGCGGGCGATCCCCGCCACGGTGACCCGTTCCCCGGTCGTGGTCCGGGCCGTGCAGTCGACGCGCACCACCGAGTCGGTCTCACGCCCCGGCGACTCGCAGTCGGGGCGTTCGCGCAGCTCGATGCCCCGCGCGTCCAGCTCGTCCACGACCCCGTCGGTGACGGCGTTGCGGTAGGCCCCGTCGGAGATCCTCTGCATGACCTTGCAGCCGGACATCGTCACGGCCAGCAGGACGGCGAGCACGACGGCGGGAAGGCGACTCACGCGGCCCCCTCCATCCGGCCGAGGCCGGCGACCGCGTCGGCCACCGCGTCGGGACGGTCGAGCGGGACCATGTGAAGGGCGTCCGGGAGCTCGATCCGCCTGCCGTGCGGGGTCATGCCGGCGAGCCGCTCGTGCGCCTCGGCCCAGGCGCGCTTGCGGTCGTCGCCGTCCACGTCGCCCAGCGCGGTCACGACGGCCAGCGGGACGGGCGGGAAGGGGCGCCGCTCGCGCAGCGCCGCGAGGTCGGCGGCCATCTCCCGGTAGGCCAGCTCCTCCGCGAGGACGGCGCCGAGCACCGTCCCGCGCCCGTACACCGACCGCACGACCTCCTCCGGGACGGCCTCGTCCCGGAGGCTGGTGCGCTTGAGGACCATCCGGCGGCCGAACGGCCCGGCGGCCCGCGCCAGCCGGGTCGCGCCGAGCACCACGCCCGCCGCCGCGGCGAGCGGGGCCAGCGCGGCGGCCAGCCGCACGGGCACCCACGCGTCGCCCTCGTAGCTCGGATCGAGCAGCACCATGCCCCGCACGAGCCGGTGGCGCGTCCTGGCCAGCGCCTCGGCGGCGAACGCGGCCATCGAGTGTGCGAGGACGGTCACCGGCCGGCCGGCCCGCTCCGCCAGCGCCCCCATGACGGCGGTGTCGCGGCGCAGCGAGGGCGGTGCGGCGGCCGCGGGGCTGAGCCCGAGGCCCGGACGGTCGTAGACGATCACCCGGTGCCCCTCCCGGAGCAGCGCGACGGACGGCTCCCAGTCGAACCAGGCGCCGCCCAGCCCGGAGCTGAGCAGCAGCGGCTGCCCGTCCGCCGGGCCCGACTCGACGACGTGCACCTGCTCGCCGCCCACGTTCACGATCTCGCCGGGGCCGCTGTGCGTCCCGCCGTCCGTGCTGCTCACCGGCACGCCTCCTCCCGCGCGGCCGACGCGTTCCGTGCCTCGCGCGCCGCGTCCCGCCGGTCGGAGTACAGCGCCCACGCGATGGTCAGCAGCCCCAGGCACAGGATGCCGATCTGGACGCGCTGGACGACCCCGAGCCACTGCCCCATGTACATCGCCACCAGCGTCCCGAGCGCGGCCGCCGACTCGGCGAGCGCCAGCAGCCAGCCCCAGCGGGCCAGGGCGGGCCACCAGCCGTACCGGCGGGCGGCCAGGGACAGCAGCAGCAGCGCGGCCACCCCGCAGACGATCACGGCGCTGCTGGTCACCGAGTGGAACTCGTGGGAGAACGACACGTTCTCGGAGCGTTCCCGGAGGGCGCACCAGGTCTCCAGGCTCGGTGCGCAGTCCAGGGGGAAGGACGCGTCGCCGATGGCGCACACGCCGAACAGCCCGAGGAACACCCATCCGGCGGTGGCGAGGGGCTTGCGGGTGAGCTTGCGGAGCGTCCCGGCCGCCACCAGGATCGACAGCACTCCGGTGATGAGGTCGCCGGCGCTGTAGACGAAGTGGTACGGCTGGTCGGAGGCCGACAGCTCGCTCACGTAGCCGTTGAAGAAGTCCAGTTTGGGGCTGAGGGCGTTCTCCAGCACGAAGCTCGCGTAGGTGACCGAGGCCAGCCCCGCGAGGACGATCAGGCGCATGGGGACGACACCCGGCCCGCCCCGCTGGTCAGAGTCCACCCGGCCCCCTCACGCCCGCACGCTCCCGTGCGCCGATCGGTCCTACCCGCCCCCAGTATTTCCGAACCGGACCCAGGTACGTGACCTGGGTCGGCCCTAACGGAGTATCCGCTGGCTGGAGGCTTAACGCGGGCTGAGGGAGAAGTTGACGTCCCGTAGTCGTTGGACAAGACATGGGGCTTCAACGATGATGACCAGGCCATTTGTCGGGATCGTCCTGACCTTGGCTTTGTCAGTGACGGACAGGGGGTATCAATTAGTCATGAAGCCACCCCAAACGGTTGAATAGGGTGGCCCGAGCAGTTCTGATCACGGTACGTGACGGCGCGCCCGGGTGCGCCTCCCCGCTGACAGCAAGGAGTACCAACACGTGACACTGGTGAACGACGCGGCTCCCGCAATGCGATCGACCGGTCGCAAGTTCCGCGCCTTCACGGCGAAGCACCTCGACGAGCTCACCGCTCGCGCGGGGCTGACACCCGCGCAGCGGCTCGCGACCCGGGCGGTGGCGACGGTACTGCCGTTCCGGACGAACGCCTACGTCATCGAAGAGCTCATCGACTGGTCGGCCGCTCCCGACGATCCGATCTACCGGCTGGTCTTCCCACAGGAGGACATGCTCCCCGCGGAGGACGTCGCGCACCTGTCGGACCTGCTGAGCCGCGAGGCGCCCAAGGCCGAGGTCGAGGCCGCCGCCCACCGGGTGCGGATGAAGCTGAACCCGCATCCGGCGGGCCAGATGGAGCTCAACATCCCGAGCTTCGGGGACGGCAAGATCCCCGGGATGCAGCACAAGTACGACGAGACGGTGCTGTACTTCCCCAAACAGGGCCAGACCTGCCACGCCTACTGCACCTACTGCTTCCGCTGGGCGCAGTTCGTCGGCGAGGCCGACCTGAAGATGGCCGGCGACGAGCCCGCCGCGCTGCGCCAGTACCTCCTCGCGCACCCCGAGGTGACGAGCGTCCTGTTCACCGGTGGCGACGCCATGATCATGGGCGAGCCGGTGCTGCGCCGCTACATCGAGCCGCTGCTCGACCTCGACCAGCTCGAATCCATCCGGATCGGGACCAAGTCGCTGGCGTACTGGCCGCAGAAGTTCGTCACCGACCCCGACGCCGACGACATGCTCCGGCTGTTCGAGCAGGTCGTCGCCTCGGGCAAGAACCTGGCGTTCATGGCGCACTTCACCCACCCGCGCGAGCTCGAACCCCTGATGGTCGCCGAGGCGTGCCGCCGCATCCGCGACACCGGCGCGATCATCCGCACCCAGGCGCCGCTGATCCGGATGATCAACGACGAGCCCGCCGTCTGGGAGACCATGTGGCGCACGCAGACCCGGATGGGTCTCGTCCCCTACTACATGTTCGTCGAGCGCGACACGGGGCCGCAGGACTACTTCGCCGTCCCCCTGGCACGGGCGTACGACATCTTCCGCGACGCCTACAAGAACGTCTCAGGGCTGTCCCGGACCGTCCGCGGCCCGTCCATGTCGGCCACGCCCGGCAAGGTCTGCGTGGACGGGGTCGTGGAGATCGCGGGCCAGAAGGCCTTCGCGCTGCACTTCATCCAGTGCCGCGACGCCGATCTCGTCGGCAAGCCCTTCTTCGCGCAGTACGACCCTGAGGCCGTCTGGCTGGACGACCTCAAGCCCGCGTTCGCCGAACGCTTCCCCTGGCAGGTGTAGGGCCGCCCGTGGCGTGTTCGCCCGCTCCTGGGCGAGCACGCCACACCCTTCAGCGAAGGGGCCGGCGGAGGAAGAGGCACGCGATCAGCGTCGCGGCGCCGCACAGCACCATGACGTGACCGGGCGCCATCGCCTCGCCGAGGGCGCCCGCCGTGCCGATGCCGACCGCCTGGCCGGTCATGAGGCCGCTGCCGTACAGGCCGACCGCCTGCCCGCGGATCTCCTCGGGCACCGCGTCCACGAGCCGCCGCTGGACGACCAGCTCGTAGCCCAGCCCGAACGTCCCCGCCGCCATCAGCGCGCACGCCGCCGGCAGGCCCGGCCCGAAGGCGAACAGCAGGAGCGGCGCGCCGGTCAGCGCGGCCAGCGGCAGCGCGAGGCGCTCCCGCAGGTCCGGGCGGATCCAGCGCGCCGCCACCAGATTGCCCGCGAACATCCCGGCCGCGGCGGCCGACAGCAGCAGGCCGGCCGCGTCAGGGCGCCCCAGTTCCCCCGCGTACGGGACCGCGACCCCCTCCGCCCCCACCGACAGGGAGATCGGCAGCCACCCGGCCAGGAGCAGCCCGCGCGTCGTGCGGCGGCCGAGCAGGAGCCGGTTGGTCCGCCACGTCGCCCGCGCCGCCCCCGTGGACGCGGGCCGGGCCGCCGCCGGCGCGTCCGGGAGGCGGAAGCGGGCGAGGCCCGCGGCCAGCGCCGCGCCGGCGGCGGCGAGCCAGAGCGCCCCGGCCGGGGTGAGCACCGACAGCAGCAGCCCGCCCGCGGCCTGGCCGGCGATCTGGGCGCCCGCGCTGGTCATCGTGAACAGCGACCGTCCGAGCACGTAGCCGTCCCCGGGGAGCAGGACGGGCAGCCGGGCCTGGACGCTCGCGCTGCCGACCGGGGCGAACAGCCCCACCGCGACCAGCAGTGCCATGATCAGCGGCAGCGGGAGCCCGCCCACCGCGAGGACGGCCGTGACCGCCAGCCGCAGCAGGTGGTAGCCGGTGAGCAGCCGCCGCGCCGGGAGGCGGTCGGCGAGCGAGAGCAGCAGGGCGCCGCCGACCACGTACGGGAGCATCCCGGCGGCGAAGACGAGCGCCGCCGCGACGGGTGAGCCCGTGCGTTCGAACGTCTGGACCGACAGCGCGATCGTGCGGACCGAGTCGCCGGCCACCTGGAGCGTCTGCAGGGAGAACAGCGTCCGGAACTCGGGGACGCCGAAGACGTCGCGGTACCGCGCGGAGGTCGTCGAAGGAGCGGTCATGACGGCGACTGTGCGGCCGCCGGTCCCGTCCTGGACAATGTTTCGGGGAGGAGCGAAACATGTACCGCATCATGGTGGGACCCGGAGACCTCGCGGCCAGCCGGTTCGGGGTCGCCCCCCTGATCGAGGTGCACAGCGCGCTCGGCGTGCTCGCGGGCCGGATGCCGGTCGGGCCGCTCGGACCCTGGGCGGAGCGGGTCCGCCCGGCGTACCGGCGGGTGGCCGGGGACCCGGCCCTGCGCGCGCTGGCCTTCCTGCGCCGCCCGCACGGGTACATGGCCGACTTCGTCGTCCCGCCGCCCGCCCGCCCGAACCTCACGGTCGCCGATCAGCTGGTGACCGTGCGGGCGACACCGCTCGGCCAGGCGCGCCGCGAGCTCGCCCGCAACCTCGCGGGGCTGCCGGAGCCGGACGCCGCCGTCCGGGAGGTGCTGGAGGCCCCCGACGTCGTCGAGCGGCTCGCCGCGGGCCTGGAGACGGCCTGGCGCGCCCTCCTGGAGCCGGACTGGCCGGTGCTGCGCTCGATCCTGGAACGCGACATCGTCCACCGTGCGGGACGTCTGGCCGCCTACGGCTGGGCGGCGGCGCTGGACGGGCTGTCCCGCAAGGTGCGCTGGCGCGACGGCGTCATCGAGGCGGACATCCACGGCGACGCCACCTACCGCCTCGGCGGCGCCGGGCTGACGTTCGTGCCCGTCGTCTTCGCCGAACTCGGCGCGGCACTCGAACAGGACTGGCCGTACACGCTGATGTACCGGGCCAGGGGAGTGGCGGCGCTCTGGGAGAGCCGGGAGCCGCACGGCGAGGACGCTCTGGCCAGGCTGGTGGGCCGCACACGGGCCGAGCTGCTGCGCCTGCTCGCCGAGCCCGCCACGACCAGCTGGCTGAGCGCCCGCCTCCGGATGAGCGTCGGCGGGATCGGCGACCACCTCGCGGTGCTGCGGGAGTCCGGGCTCGTCACGCGCGAGCGCAGCGGCCGCTCCGTCCTCTACCGCCGGACGGCCGTGGGGGACGTCCTCATCGGAACCGGCTGACGCTCGTCGGAACCGACTGAGGCCGCCCCGGACAGGGCCTCGGGACGGCCTCGGCGCGGACGCTCACGCGCGCCTGCGGCGGGTGCGGGGCAGCAGGACGGCCGCGGCCACCAGCCACAGGAGCCCGCCGAACCTGATGACCGGCAGCAGCGGCGCGAACCCGTCGGCGAGCAGGGCCAGCGTGGACAGCATCCCGGCGGCGGCCAGGGCCAGCCCGATCCAGGTCAGCGGGCGCGGCAGCAGCCCGGCGAGGAGGCCGGTCACCGAGACCCCGGCCACGAGCATCGCGAAGCCCGCGCCGTAGAAGGGGCCGCCGGCCAGGAACGACAGGTCGGCGAGCGCGCGGGCGAGCGCGGGGCTCGCGTCGTCCGGCAGCCGCCCGCCCGTCCAGGCGGCCATCGCGCTCAGCGTCAGCGCGACCGAGGCCAGCAGCCCGCCCGCCAAGGTGATGGCCGAGCCCGGCGCGGTGATGCCGAGCGCGCGCAGCCTGCGGTACAGGACGGCGGCCAGCAGCGCCAGCGGGATCGCCGAGGCCAGCAGCAGCCACGAGCCCGCCTTGATCGCGGTGCCGTGCTCCTGGGCGTACCGCAGCACTTCGGCGCCCGTCGCGTCCGGATGCGGCGTGGCGCGGTTGGCGATCACGTATCCGACGGTCAGCGCGGCGAAGGACAGGACGGGCGCGAGCAGCGGCGGCCCGGACTGCGGGCGGTGGCGGGACGGCGCGGAACGCTCCGGAACGGATGCGGTGGTCATGAGCTCTCCTCGCTGGGTTCATCGCTATACATTCGATAATGATTACAAAGCAGAACGATTGTCAAGTGGCTATCATGTCCACATGGGTATGAACGATGAGGAGGGTCGTCCCCCGGTCCAGGTCGGGGTGGCGTTCCTGCTGGCCCAACTGGGCGCGCACGCGGCCGGCCGGTTCGCCGACCGGATCGCGGAGCTGGACCTGACCCCGCCGCAGGCCGGGCTGCTCCGCATGCTGGCCGGCGCCCCCGGCCGCAGCCAGCGGGAACTCGCCGACGAGCTCGGCATGCCGCCGAGCCGCTTCGTCCCGTTCGCGGACGAGCTGGAGGAGCGGGGGCTCATCGAGCGCCGCCGCAACCCCGAAGACCGGCGCCTCTACGCGCTGTACCTGACCGACGAGGGCTTCGTCCTGCTCGCCAGGCTCGCGGAGGCGGGCGCGGCGCACGAGAGGGAGATGTGCCGGGCGCTGTCGGAGGACGAGCGCCAGGAGGTGAAGGCGCTGCTGGAGCGCGTCGCCGAGCAGCAGGGGCTCGGCAGGGGGATCCACCCCGGCTTCCGGCACCTCAGGCCGGGGCGCAGGCCAGGGTGAGACGCGCGAGGCCGTCCCGGAACCCGGGACGGCCTCGGAGTGCGGGCGGCGTCAGACGCCGAACTCGGCGACGATCGTGGCGCGCGCCAGGGTGTGGGCGGTGATGTTGAAGCCCACGACGGCCGGGGAGGTGTCCGGGCCGAGGCCGAGCGACTCCACGTCCAGCGCGTGGACGGTGAAGACGTAGCGGTGCGGGTCGCCGGGCGGCGGGGCGGCGCCGCCGAACGCCCTGACCCCGTAGTCGTTGCGGGCGTGCACGCCGACCTTGGCGTCCTCGGTCCCGGCGCCCGTGGGCAGCTCCGTGACGCTCGCGGGGATGTCGAACAGCGACCAGTGCCAGAAGCCGCTGCCGGTCGGCGCGTCCGGGTCGTAGCAGGTCACCGCGAAGCTCTTCGTGGCGTCCGGGAACCCGGACCAGCGCAGGTGCGGGGACTCGTTGCCGCCGCTGAAACCCCAGTCGTCGAACACGTGCCGGTCCGCGAGCCGCTCGCCCTCGGCGACGTCGTCGCTGGCGACCGTGAACGAGGGGACCTCGGGCAGGTACTCGTGCGGAAGCGGGGGCTTGCCGGGCATGGCGACCTCCTCCATCAGGATCATCGTGACACCCCATCTCTACCAGGGGGCGTCACGTTTCGACGGCCGCCATCGTGAACCCGTCGACGAAGCGGTCGAGGAACGGGGTGAACAGGCACGCCGATCATCGACCAGAGGGTGTCGCCCAGCCGCAGCGCCACCCTTGCCGGTGCGCGCTACTTGCCGGTCGCCTCGATGTAGGCCGCGATGACCTCTTCGGGGTCGCCGTCCATGTGCATGCGGCCCTCGTCGATCCAGATGACGCGGTCGCACATGTCCTTGACCGTGTCGAGCTGGTGCGCGACGAGGAACACCGCGCCGGCGTCGTTGCGCAGCTCCTCGATGCGGCGCTTGCTCTTGACCCGGAACTTGGCGTCGCCGGTGGCGAGCGCCTCGTCGATCAGCAGGACGTCGTGGGTCTTGGCCGCGGCGATCGCGAACCGGAGGCGGGCGCCCATGCCGGAGGAGTACGTCCGCATGGGGTACTGGATGAAGCCCTCCTTCAGCCCGGCGAAGTCGACGATCTCCTTGTACTTGGAGCGGGTCTCCGTCGGGGTCATGCCCATCGCGAGGCAGCCGAGGACGATGTTGCGCTCGCCGGTGAGGTCCTTCATCAGGGCCGCGTTCACGCCCAGCAGGGACGGCTGCCCGTCGGTGTAGACGCCGCCGCGGTGCGGGGGCAGCAGCCCCGCGATCGCCTTCAGCAGCGTCGACTTGCCGGAGCCGTTGGTGCCGATGATGCCGACGGCCTCGCCCCGGTACGCGACGAACGACAGCCCCTTGATCGCGTGGACCTCGGTCATGGACGGGCGGTGCTTGCGGCGCAGGACGCGCGAGAACGCGCTCGCGGCGTTGCCCTTGCCGCCCGCTCCGTACACCCGGTAGACGATGTGCAGGTCGTCGACGACGACGATCGGCTCCCGGGTCGGGTCGATGGCGGCGGTCCCGCGGACCTTCGTGTCAGCCACGGCCGTAGCGCTCCTCGGCACGGTAGAAGTACAGGAACCCGCCCACCAGCATCACCGCGGCCCACACGACGGCGTAGAGCCACAGCTGCCCCGTCGAGGTGGCGTGCGCGAGACCTCCGACGTAGTTCCGGTACTCGCCGAGCAGGACGTGCCGGCTGAGCTCGACGTACACGTACGCCGGGTTCAGCTGCAGCAGCTCGCCCAGCCACGGGTACTCGGCCAGCCGGGTGCCCGGCTTCATCAGCGACGGCAGGCTGAAGATCACGCCGGACATGTAGAGCCAGGTCCGCATGACGAACGGCAGCAGCTGGGTGATGTCGCGGTTGAACGCCCCGAGCCGCGCCATGACCATGCTGATGCCCACGTTGAACATGAGCTGGAGCGCCATCACCGGGACGAACAGCAGCATCTGGAAGCTGATCGGCTCGCCGAACGCGAACACGATCACGAACAGGACGACCAGGGCGAGCAGCAGCTGCTGCAGTTCCACGATCGCGATCGCCAGGGGAAGGGTGGCGCGCGGGAAGTGCAGGGCTCTGATCAGCGAAAGGTTGTCGCCGACGGACTTGGACCCCGACGTGACCGACCGCTGGGTGAACCCGAACAGGAAGACGCCGGTCACCAGGAAGGGAATGAAGTCGGGCACTCCGCGCTTGGTGTCCAGCAGCAGACCAAAGATCAGGAAGTAGACGCCGGCGTTCAGCAGCGGGGTCAGCAGCTGCCACACCTGACCCAGTCGCGAGTCGGTGTACATCGAGATGTTCTTGGCGGATGCGAACGCCCAGATGAAGTTCCGGCGATCCCACACATCTTGGATGTACTTGCGCAGCGGGGGGCGCGCAGCGCTCTGCCTCAGCCCGTATCGTGCGGCGTAGTCGGCCAGGGTCCCGTTCACGTGAGGATGCTCCGCGATCGTCCCGACCGACTCGCCACCCGGGGTTCCGAGCCGTTCCGGGTGACTCATGTCGCGAAGCCTATTGCAGTCGCTGAGTCCACAGTGACGTTCGCCCGCATGTGACCCCCGATTTGAGATCTTTACGGAATCATGTCGGCCTCCCTGGGGATACCCGGGACATGCGCGTCAACCATTCACGGCGCACCTGTGCGCCGTCACGATCCGTCACCCGGCGCCGGTCGCGGCAGGCCCAGGAGCACCGGGCCTGGCCGCAGAGCGTCCCCCTCCTGCGCAGGCTCGGCCGGATGGACCGGTGGGCGTTCGATCAGGTGGCGTCGGCGCGGCTGCGCGGGCTGGAGTACGTCCTGCCGCGGCTGTCGCGGTTCGCCGACCACGGGGTGCTGTGGTTCTCGGCGGCCGGCGCGATGGGGATCGCGGGACGGCCCCGGCTGCGGCGCGCGGCGCTGCGCGGGGCCATCGCGATCGCCGTGGCGAGCCCCGCGGTGAACATCGTCGGAAAGCAGGCCTTCCGCCGCAGGCGGCCCGTCGTCGACCTCGTCCCCCCGATCCGGATCCGGTGGAAGCTGCCGACGTCGCACGCCTTCCCCTCCGGGCACTCGGCCTCGGCCGCGGCGTTCGCGACCGGCGTCGCGCTGGAGGCGCCGGCGGCGGTGGGCGTCCCGGTCGCGGCGACGGCGGCGGCGGTGGCCTTCTCCCGCGTCTACACCGGCGCCCACTATCCGGGCGACGTCATGGCGGGGCTCGGGATCGGCGCGCTCGCCGGGATCGGGACGCGGTTGGTGTGGCCCTCCCGGCCTCCGGTGGCGCGCGTGGCCCCGGCCGGGGACGGGAACGTGCGAGTCGCCCAGGACGGGCGGGGCGTGGTGGCCGTCGTCAACCTGGCCTCGGGCCCCTCGGCCGATCCGGAGGCCGGGATCCTCCCGCGACGTTCGGAGATCGCGCTCGCGCTGATCGAGGCCGAGCTGCCCGCGGCGGAGATCGTCCGGCTGGAGCCGGGCGGGGACGTCGACAAGGCGTGCGCCGAGGCCGCCGAGCGGGCCGACGTGCTGGCCGTGGTCGGCGGCGACGGCACCGTGGGCGCGGCCGCGCGGGCCGCGCTGGGCCGCGACGTCCCGCTGCTGGTCGTCCCCGGCGGGACGTTCGACCACTTCTCCCGCGCGGTCGGCGTGGAGACCGCGGCGCAGGCGATCAGGGCCTACCGGGAGGGCCGCGTCGGCCGCGCCGACGTCTCCTACGTGACCCCGTTGTCCGCCGAGGCGGGGGACGGGGCGGAGCAGGTGTTCCTCAACACCGCGAGCATCGGCGTCTACACCGAGGTGGTCGACCGGCGCGTTCGGCTGGAGAGGCGGATCGGGAAGTGGCCCGCGCTCGCGGTCGCCGCCGTCCGCACGCTGCGGCACTCCGAGCCCGTCGAGCTGATGGTGGACGGCAGGCGCCGGCGGGTCTGGCTGGCGTTCGTCGGCAACGGCGTCTTCGGTTCGTGGGGCGCCGCGCCCACCTGGCGCGAGCGCCTCGACGACGGGCAGCTCGACGTCCGCATGGTCACGACCGGGAGCCGCGCGCCCCGCGTCCGCGCGGTCGCCGCGATCGTCGCGGGCCACCTGCGCGTCACGCCCGGGTACCGCTCGTGGCGGACGACCGGCATGGAGGTCGTCTCACCGACCGGTGATCTGCGGCTGGCGCGCGACGGAGAGCTGGCGTCGCTGCCGCCCGCGGTGCGCTTCGGCAAGCACCCCCGTGCACTCCGAGTGTTCACGATTCACGCCCCGGTGACCGGGTAGGGCACGGGAAGTCCATGAAGGAGGAGATCACACGATGACGAGCCGTGACCTGGGAGTCGCGCCCGGCGACCTCAGCGACGACGACCTGCTCCGTGAGCTCGGCCACCTGTACGAGACGAGGCTGGACGCGCTGCGGCACGCCGCCGACCAGGCCTACGGCGAGCACACGCGGCGCATGAACGAGTTCGAGGCCGAGTACCTGCGCCGGCGTCCCGGCCGGGAGATCGACCCCGAGCGGATGCGCGACGGGGCCCGCGCCCGCTGACGGCGCCCGGCGCGCTCCCCACGCCTGCCGTCCCGGAGGGGCCCGTGTTGTTCGGACGTTCGTTCTGTTCGGGTAAAGGCGCGGGCGCCCGCCGCGGGTGAGCGGCAGGGTCCGTGAAAGATCCCGTTGGGATCGTCGGGGGGTGTGGTCGGTGGGGCGGATCGGGCCTGGGCGCCGTCGGGAGGGACGGGGGCGCCGCAAGCGGCTACGGCACGGCGTCCGGCATTGGTGGCCCATCGCGGCGGGCACCGCCGCGTCGACGGGGCTGCTGCTGGGCGCCTACCTGGAGGGCCCGCGGCTCTCCGGGGTGTCGGCGGCGCTCACCGTGCCGCACCGCGACGCGGCCAGGCGGGGCGGGCCCGGCGCGCTGCCGCCCGAGCGCCTGATGAGCACGTTCACCACGCGGTTCGCGGCGGGGGAGCCCCGCGTCCACAACATCGAGCTCGGCGCGCGGGCCCTGGACGGTCAGGTCGTCGAGCCCGGCGCGACGTTCTCGTTCAACGACGCCGTCGGGCCCCGCACCCGGAGCCGCGGGTACGTGCCCGCGCCCGCGATCATGGGCTCGCGGCTGGCGGACGACGTGGGCGGCGGCATCTGCCAGGTGTCCACGACGCTGTACAACGCGGTGTTCCTGGCCGGGCTGGACATCCGGAAGGCACGCGCCCACACCCTGTGGATGCCGGAGTACCCGGAAGGGCGCGAGGCCGCGGTGTTCTATCCGCAGCTCGACTTCGCCTGGAGGAACGACACCGGCGAGTCGGTGCGGATCCAGGTGACCTACTCGGCGACGTCGCTGACGGTGAACCTGTGGGGCCGGCGCAGGTACGAGGTGCGGTCGCAGACGTCCGACCGGTACGGCTTCAGGCCGTTCGAGTCGGGCGTCGGCCGCGGCGGCGAGTGCATCCCCATGGCGGGCCGGGAGGGCTTCGAGGTCGACGTGTGGCGGATGCTGCTCGCCGATGGGCGCGAGGTTCGGCGTGAGAGGTTCCACACCGAGTACCGCCCGCAGCCCGAGGTGGAGTGCCTCTGATCCGCGTGGCAGGGTGGGATGCATGGAGGGAACGTTCGAGCTCGGGCCGGAAGACGGGCGGCTGCTCGTCCGGACGGGGCGCAGCGGCCTCGGCCGGCGCGCGGGGCACGACCTGACCATCGAGGCCGCGCGCTGGTCGGCGGCGGTCGAGGCGCGCGAGCCCCTGGAGGCCTCGTCGGTCGAGGTGACCGTCGAGGTGGACGGGCTGGAGGTGCGGGAGGGCGCCGGCGGTGTGAAGCCGCTCACCGACCAGGACCGCGCGGAGATCGTGAAGAACCTGCGGAAGGTCCTGGACGTCCGGCGGTATCCCCAGATCCGGTTCGTCTCCACCGCGATCGGCGAGGACGCCGTCGAGGGCGACCTGACGATCATGGGCCGGGTCAAGCCGGTGCGGCTCGCGGCGGCCCGGGACGGCGAGCGGGTGCGCGGCGGCGTCACCGTCGAGCAGAGCCGCTGGGGCATCAAGCCCTACTCGGCGTTCTTCGGCGCGCTCCGGCTCGCCGACGAGATCGAGGTCGAGTTCGACGTCCGCCTGCCCGAGTAGGCCCCGCCCGGCGGCGCCGGGCCCCAGGTTCCTCCGCCGCTGAAGATCGAATGCACTAGGGTGCTTGATCACCGCATTCCGGACATTCGATCTTCAGGGGGCCGCGGTGGCGGAGCTGAGCAGGCGGAACTTCGGGAAGGCGGCGGGCCTGGTGGCCGCGCCGGCGCTGCTCGCGGGCTGCGCGTCCGGGGGGTCCGGGACGTCCCGGACGGCGCGGGCGGCGGCAGCGGCCCGCACGTGGGGGGTGACCGGAAAGGCGCTCGCCGGCCTCGGCGGCTTCGACGCCACGCTCAAGAGCTTCATGCAGGCGCGCGCGATCCCCTGCGGGCAGCTCGCCGTCGTCCGCAAGGGCAAGCTGGTCCTGTCGCGCGGCTACACCTACGCCGAGGACGGCGCCTTCAAGACGCAGCCGACCTCGCCGTTCCGCATCGCGAGCATCTCCAAGCCCGTCACGGCGACGGCGGTGCTCCGGCTCGTCCAGGACGGGAAGCTGAAGCTCACCGACCGGGCGGCGACGCTGCTGGGGCTCTCCACGACGGCCGACCCGCGTCTCAAGGACGTCACGGTGCTGCGGCTGCTCCAGCACCTCGGCGGCTGGGACAGCGGCGTCTCGCCCGACCCGATGTTCAGGGACGCGGCGATCGCCAAGGAGCTCGGCGTCGCGCTGCCGGTGTCCCAGGCGAACATCATGAAGTACGCGTCGGCGCGCGTGCTCGACCACGCGCCCGGCACTCAGTACGCCTACTCCAACTACGGGTATCTGCTGCTCGGCCGGATCATCGAGAAGGTCACCGGGAAGAAGTACGAGGACTACGTCCGGCAGACCGTGCTCGCGCCCCGGGGCATCACGCGGATGCGCCTGGGCAAGTCCCGCACGAAGGCCACCGGCGAGGTCCCGTACTACTCGACCTACACCGGCGCCACCGTGTTCGACAACAGCGGTACCAAGGTGCCCTTCCCGGACGGCGCGTTCAACCTGGAGAACATGGACGCGCACGGCGGCTGGCTGGCCACCGCCATGGACCTCACCCGCTTCGCGGGCGTGTACGACGGCGGGACGTCCGTCCTGACGTCGGCGTCCGTCAGCCGGGCGTTCGCCAAGCCGGAGACGGGCGTCAACGCCGACGGCTGGTACTACGGCTGCGGATGGCAGGTGCGCCCGGTGACCGGCGGCCGCAACACCTGGCACAACGGGAGCCTGGCCGGGACGTACACGCTGCTGGTCCGGCGGTACGACGGCCTGTCGTGGGCGGTCCTGTTCGACCAGCGGCAGGAGGGCGCCGCCGCGAGCTACGGCGACATCGACTCGCTGCTGCACAAGGCCGCGAACGCGGTGACGACCTGGCCGACCGGCGACCTGACCTCCACCTACTTCTAGCGCGAGGACCCGCCTCTGGCGCGGGCCGCGCGTGCGTACTGGTCGTCCAGGCTGCGCGGGAAGGGCATCATCCGGTGCCGTTCCCGCCAGGGCGCGTACTGGCGGACGGCGTTGAACCCCGCCGCGGTGACGATCCGCTCGACGTTCGGCCCGGGCACCCAGGCGGGATAGACGTCCAGATGGGCGACGTGCGGCGGCAGGCCGCCGGGTCTCGCGGGCGACACCAGCGTCATCGGCGGACGGACCCGTTCGAGCGACGCCATGTCCTGCGCGTAGGCGACGAGCTGGAGCGTCTCCGCGTCGGGGCCGCTGTGCACGATGAGCCAGCCGTCCACGTCGACCGGCTCCGACGGGGGATCGGCGAGCGTCAACGGCACGACTTCGTCCGACACCGTGCGCAGATGGGCATGGTGGGCGGGATCGAGTTCCTCCAGGACGAACGTCCGGTCGAAGCGGGGCGGGCTCGCGGGGAGCAGGGGCCGGTAGGCGTCCCAGCGCAGCAGCCGCGCCAGATGCGTCGTCCTCGTCCCGGAGGGGAATCCGGTCAGCTCCCCCCTCAGCCCGGCGGGGAACGCGTCAACGATCACCTCGTCCGGCCGCAGGGCCCCCGGGCCGGCGGTCTCCACGACGTCCCAGCCGTCCGTCACGCGCGGGTCGGCCGCGAACCGCGACCCGGTCACGACGGTGACCGGCCCGTCCCGCCCGAGGGTGTGCAGGACGGACCGGAGCCGCGTCAGATGCCCCAGCCCGTCACCGGCGGCGTAGCAGACGATCAACGTGTCTCGTCGAGGACGGCCAGGTAGCCCGCGGTCTCGGCGGCCGGGGTGAAGTCGCGCCGGATCCGCTCGGCGCCCGCCGCGCCGAGCTTCGCCAGTTCCTCGCCGCCCGCCCGCGCGGCCCGGTCGACCGCCGCGCGGCACGCGTGCGGGTCGCCCGCCGGGAAGGTGAACCCGATCTCGTCGTCGGCCACGTCCGCCAGCCCGCCGGCGTCCGACGCGATCAGCGGCACGCCGAGCGCCGCCGCCTCCAGCGCCACGTTCGGCATCCCGTCGTAGAAGGAGGGGAGCGCGACCAGGTCGCAGCTCGCGTAGACGGCCGGCAGGTCGTACCGCTCCAGGAACGGCAGGAACGAGTGCGGGACGTCGTGCTCCCCGAGCCACTCCCGCACGGAGTCCTCGACCTCGCCGACGAGCAGCAGGTGGAAGGCGTCGGTGCGGCGCGACGCCGCCAGGGCCTCCAGGAAGAAGCCGACGCCCTTCTTGACCTTGAGCTGGCCGATGAGCCCGATCGTCCGGCGCCCGGGGGCGACGTTCTCCTCACGCCACGCCCGGCCCTGCTCCCGTTCGGAGGGCAGCACCCGCCACTGCGCGGTGTCGACGCTGTTGGCGACGAACGCGACCGCCGCGTCCGGGGCGAGCGCCGACACCAGCGGCGCGTGCGAGCGGGCGACGACGCACACGCGGGACGAGGCGCGAAGCGCGTCCGCCAGCACGCCGCGCCGCCGCATCGAGAAGGCGCCGACGTCGATGTCGTTGCCGCGCAGCAGCGTCACCAGCGGCGCGCCGAGCAGCGCGGACAGGACGGGCGCGGCGAGCATCGCGTGGACGCCGCCGAACGCCGCGACGTGGCTGTACCCGGTCAGGTCCGCGGCGGTGATCGTCGTCCACAGGCGGCGCAGCGCGTGCTCGGAGTCGTCCCCGAGCGGCGCGGTGACGAGCCGCCCGCCGTGCTCGCGCGACACGCTCCACGGCCGCGACCGCCGGGTCAGGTGGGCGACGTCGACCTCGGCGCCGGCGCCCCGCAGGCCCCGCACGATCCGGTCGCACGACTGCGCCATGCCGCCCCGGCTCGGCGGGTAGTGCTCGGTGATCCACAGGACGCGGGGCATCAGCTGTCCACGAAGCCTGTGTCGTCGTCCGGTCCCCAGTCACCGCCGTGGGAGTAGTCGTCGCCCGGGTTGAACGCGCCGCGGTCGTACTCGTCGAACGAGGAGTACCAGTAGCCGTCGTTGTAGGTCTGCGAGCTGCCCCGGTAGTAGTCGCGCCGGTACCCGTGCGTCCAGCCCGGGTGGTGCGGGTCCTGCGTCCGGTACCCCTGCGCCGCGGCGCATTCGGGGCACAGCGCGTTCGGTCCGGCGTGCGCGGCGCAGACGGGCCGGCCGCACTGCGGGCACGCCGCCACCGCGGCCTGCCCGCAGCGTCCGAGCACGAAGAACCCGGTGGTCACGGTGCAGCGGTTCACGTGGTCCTCCTCGCGGCCGTGCCGGGCGGCGTCCACCGGAACGGCTCCGTCGACACCTGCAGGATCCGGTCCACCAGCACCCTGTCCTCCACCGGCCCGGGGAACTTCCCGCTCGCGCGGACCACCAGCCGGCTGCCCTGCTTCACCTGCACCCTGACCCAGCGGGGCGGCGGCGACGAGGGCCGCCGGACGGCCGCGTCCTTGGCCAGCCTCCGGGTGACCCGCACGAGCTGCACCGTCTTCGACTTGCTCTTGTACTTGATCTTGCCGCGCGCGTTCCTCTTGCGGTACTTGCGGTGCCGCACCCGGTCGGAGACCGAGAGCTCCACGACGCTGCCGTCGCGCAGCTCCGCCCGCATCCGCAGCCACGGGTCGAACGCGTACCACTGCCTGAGCCCCGAGATCGGGGGCCGGGAGGGCAGCGACTGCTGGGGGCCGTTCTTCTCCGGGACGCGCGACCCGCGCATGTCCGCGGACACCGACAGCACCCCGTCGGGCGGCATGTCGGCCGACAGCACCCGCAGCAGCGGCACGAGCACGCCCGGGACCCGCTGGTGCAGCCGCCACCGGCGCCGCCGCACCTGCGCCGCGTGCTGCGCGAGGCTCTGGATCACCGGCTCCCAGTCGTCCCGCCGCAGCGAGACGGAGAAGCCCTGCTCCAGGGTCAGCGCCTTGTGCAGCGGATGGAACCGCTCGATGGCGGCCTTCTGTTTACGCCAGAACATGACGAACCACCTATCGACCCCGTGTCAGCGTGCGGTAGACCTCGGCCAGCCGGGCGCGCGACCGCGCCCAGGTCAGGCTCTCCTCGATGTGCGCGCGGCCCCTCCGCCCCATCGCCGCCGCCTCCTCCGGGTACTCCAGCAGGATCCGGACGGCCCGGGCCAGCTCGGCGGGACGGTCCGCCGGCACCAGCCGCCCGTGCCGCCCGTCCGCCATCAGCTCGCGGACGGCGGGCAGGTCCGAGGCGACCACCGGGACGCCCGCCGCCATCGACTCGATCACCTTCAGCGGCGCGCACCCCTGGTCCAGGTTGCGGGCGCAGCCCGTCAGCGGCGCCACCGACACCTCGGCGTGCGCCAGCCACGCGGCGACCTCGTGGTGCGGCAGCGCGAACCGCCAGTCGACCCGCCCGGCGACGCCGAGGCGCTCGGCCAGCCGCCGCACCGGCTTGGCCCGCCGCTCCGGGACGGACGCGCACACCACCAGCCGCAGGCCGGGCAGGTCGGCGAGCCGCGCGAACGCGCGCATCAGCACGTCCAGGCCCTGCCACGGCTGCAGCGCGCCGACGTAGACGAGATACCGCTCGGGCGCGCCCGCGGGACGTTCCGGCCTGTCGCCGACGTCGGCGCCGTTGGGGACCAGGTGGATCCGCCCCTCCGGCACCCCGAGCCCCCGGACGGCCTCGCCGATCACCCGCGACGGCACCACGACCGCGTCGCTGCGCTCCAGGCAGAACCGCTCCAGCTCGCGGATCTTGCCGAGCGTGGCGGGCGCGGCCCAGGGCCAGGTGTGGCTCATCTCGATGGACGGCAGCCCGTTGACCTCGTACACGACCGTGTGGCGCCGCCCGTCCGCGACCGCCGGAAGCGCGCTCCACGGGTCGCGCACGTGGCAGACCTCCAACGTCTCCCAGTGCGGCCGCAGGTGGGCCGCGACCCAGCCGGAGAACGCCTCGGCCCGGTCGATCAGGTTGGGGATCGACGCGTCGAACCGCGCGACCTCCCGCGTCCCCTCCCGCTGGTAGCGCGGCAGGTCGCCGCCGCCGATCGCGGCGAGCAGCCCGCCCCCGAACCGCGTGAACAGCTCGTCGGCCATCTGCGCGATGTGGACCGCCGACCCCTTGCTGGACGGGAACCGGTCGAACGCGACGTACGCCGCCCTGTGCCGCAGAGGACCGTGGCTCATCCGACCGCCGCCCCCTCCGGCACGGTCCGCAGCCCGCGGTGCCAGGCGATCTGGTCCGCGAGCCCCTCGGCCAGGTCCGTCGCGGCCGTCCAGCCGAGCAGTTCCCGGGCGCGGGACGTGTCGGCCCAGGTGCGCGTCGCGTCCCCGGCCACGGGCGTCTCGCGCCGGATCTGCGCCGGGACGCCCAGCGCGCCGGTGAGCATCGCGATCGCGTCGCGGACCGCCACGTGCTCGGCGTGCCCCACGTTGACCGCGACGCCGGGCGCCAGGTCCTCGGCCGCCGCCGCCAGCGTGGCCGCGACGACGTCCCGCACGTGCGTGAAGCTCCTGGAGCTGCGCCCGTCCCCGAACACCGGCAGCGGGCGCCCGTCCAGCGCCGCCTCGACGAACCGGTGGAACGCCATGTCGGGGCGCTGCCGGGGGCCGTAGACCGAGAAGTACCGGAGCAGCACCGTCCGCAGCCCGCTCCCGGCGGCCGTCCGCGCGAGCCGCTCCGCCTTCGCCTTGCTCACCGCGTACGGGCTGGCCGGCTTCAGCGGATCGTCCTCCCGGTTCGGACGCGGTCCCGCCGACCCGTACACCGACGAACTGGACGCGACGACGACCTTCGGTCTCAACCGGGGCGGCCGCTGCACGCAGGCCGCGAGGAGCCGCCGCGTCGCCGCCACGTTGTCCCGCTCGACGACCGCCTTGCCCGGCCCCCACGAGTCGCGCACCCCGGGCCGTCCCGCCAGATGCACGACGACGTCCGCGGCCGAGACGGCGGTGAGATCGTCCGCCGCCAGGTCGAGTTCGGCGGCGACGACCCCCGGCCTGGTCGCGACCCTCGCCCACGTCCGCCGCGCGACGCCGGGACTCAGCGAACGCTCCGGCGCGTCGACGGCCAGCACCTCGTGCCCCGCCCCCGAGAACGCGTCGACGACATGGCTCCCGATGAACCCCGCCGCACCAGTCACCACCACCCGCACCCGGGCACCCTATCCATCACCCCCCGAAGTAGGACAGGGCTCCCGTCCCTGCTCACACGGGACTCCCCACCGGGACACGGGCCTCGCTCCGGGCCGAGGCCGTCAGTGCACAAAGAAAAAGGTGGCCGGACGGTCGTCCGGCCACCAAAATCGGTCCTCACCGCGTCAGCGGCGAAGTCCGGTCAGCTCTGGCCCGTGCTTCCCGCGGGCTTGGTGCCGCCCCCGGGGGAGGTGCCGTCCGTGTTGTTCTCGGCGAGTTCCAGCGCCTTGAAGCCCGCGTTCCGGACCTCCTGGTCGCTGCTCCCCGTCATGTCCACACCTTGGCTCCACATCCTGGAGTCGTGGGTGTCGCTCATCTTGATCACAACCTTGGTGTCTGGTTTCAGCCTCGTGACGCGAGGCGGCCCGGCCCTGATGGCCGGGTCGGCGACAATCTTAGATGATCTTGCCGCCGCGCAGTCACGCCGTCATCAGACGCCGGCCAGGCCAGGGGGTGCGGGACCGCCCCCTCACCCGGCTCGGCCGGAGTTCGCCTGCCCCGCCTTTCCGGCCGCCCGTTGTTGTGATATTCAAACCGGGCGGCCCACTTCTGATGGCGCCGCGCTTGCGGCCGGGACAGGTGGTGCAGGGGCGATGGGAGCGGGCATCGAACCGCTGACCGAGGCGTTCCAGACCGGCGGCCGGGGCGGCGCGCAGCCGGAGAGCGTCCCGTGGCGGCTGGTCGTGGTGGTCTTCGACGGCGCGCTGCTGGGGAGCATGTCCTTCGCCTGCGGAGTGTTCGACATCGCGATGCACTACGGCGCCCTGCCCGGCATGGACCTGCGGATCGTCGCGGGCGAGCCCGGCGCCGCGATCGTCGGCGGAGGACTGTCGTGCGCCGTCCCCCATGACCTGGCGGCGGTCCGGGCCGCGGACCTGATCGTCGTCCCGAACCTGCCCCAGCCGACGGCCGAACGCCCGCCCGAACCGGTGCTGGAGGCGGTGCGCGCCGCGCACGCGCGGGGGGACCGTCTACACCCAGTTCGTGAGGAACTTCGACCAGATCACGAGCCACGCCGAGACCTCCGGACAGGGCTTCCAAATCCAGAGCGCCGATGACTGCGGGCGCGCCTACCCGTAGGGATAGGCCGCTCTGACACGCCGCTCGTGAGGCGCCCGCGTGGCTCAGCGGGGGCGGGCCACGCGGCACACCGCGAGAATTCCTACGTAGGCGAAGGCGCGCGGCACATCGCCGCGCGCCTTGGCCCGTCGAGCCTGTGAGGGGCGGCGGAGACACGGTCCATCAGGATTCGAAGCGGATGTCGCGAGTGGCGGCGTCGGCGGCGGCGAAGTCCAAGAGCCGTTCACCCTCCTCGGCCAGCGCATCCTTGTCTCGCGGCGCGAGCCGCTCATAGGGCCGGACGAGCAGCGTCGCGGTGTCCCGTTCACGGTCCAGCTGCCAATCACCGGCGGTGAACCCGTCCAGGAGCACGATGCCGGGCAGTGGACGGCGCGTGGCGTAGTTCTGCGCGCGGAAGGCGTCGGTGATGAGGCGGCTGCGGTCGGCGTGCGACAGCAGCAGATTGTCGAAGTCGTACAGAAGACGCGGCGGCGCGGGAGTGTCGGGGTCGGGCCGGGGAGCTTCGGGCACGTCGAACAGTTCGCGCCCGTCGTCGTCGGTGAAGACGGCCAGGCGGGGACGCAGCCGGTTCACCACCTCCCGCAACCGCGTCAGCCCTGACCACTTCTGCACGTCCTTCACGGACGCGGGGCCGAACGCCGCCAGGTAACGCAGGACCATCTCCTCAAGGGACGCGTCGGCCGCCAAGGACCGGCCCAGCCACGCCTCGGCGGTCGTATGCGCGATGGGCCCGCTTCGCCCCCACACGCCCCGGGGCGGCACCTGCACCAACGCCATCCTGTTGCGGGCCGCGTACGCGAGCGATGCCGGGGGCCGGTCGCCCCATCCCGCCGTCCGGCCGTGTTCGGCGAGCAGCGCGCCGAGTTCCTTGCTCGTACGCGGCTTCTCCTTCACCAACGGCCGGGCGGCGGCGACCAACTCGTCCATGTCCAAGCCCTGGACGGGTTCGCCGTGGGTGTGGTTGGAGAACAGGTCGCGGTCCAGGACGGGCTGGGTCAGCGGGCGCAGCCACAGGCAGTCGCTCGCGCTCACCAGGTGGATCGTCGAACGCATCAGCGCGATGCGCACCAGTTGCCGGTCGAGGAGCAGCTGCGCGATCTGCTCCGTGCGCACGTCCTCCAGCCGTACGCCCAAGCCCACGTACCACGAGTGCGGCGTCTGCGCCTGCAGACCCACCAGATGCTCCACCGCCTCCACCACGGGCAGTGTCGAACGGGCCAGCAGCAGCTGCCGGTCGAGCGTGGCGCGGTTGAGCGCGCGGCGAGTGAGCATCGGTGTCACATGGGTCAGAGTAGGGGGCGGAAGAATTCCCGCACTCGGCGACAAGCAGCCCTACCAACCCTCACGCAAACCCGCCGCCCCTGGACGCGCCCCATGCCTACACCTCACCGCGCCCCCTCCTCGTGCAAGTCCGGGAAGGTGCCCGGGTACATCCGGTGGTTCATCAGCGCGGCCACCCGGTCGGCGGCCTCCGCCGCGTCACGGCACCCGGCGAAACCTGGAGTGGCCAAGCTCCACGTTGTTCCGCATCGAGACCGGCCGGACGAAGCCCCAGCCGCGCAGTGTGCGCGAACTGCTCGATCTGTACGGCGTGTCCGAGGCGGAGAGGGAGGGCTTGATCCAACTCGCTCGCGAGGCTCGACAGCCGGGCTGGTGGCACTCGTTTCGCGATGTCCTTCCGAACCCGTATGAGGTCTTCATCGGCCTCGAAGCTGGAGCAGAGACCATCCGCGCGTTCGAGCCGCTCGTGATCCCCGGCTTGCTTCAGACGCCTGAGTACGCACGAGCCATGATCCGGGGCGGCCCTCAGGAACTCGACCCCGAAGAGATCGACCGAAGGATGCAGGTACGGGTAGAGCGACAGCGGATTCTCACGCACCCTGACCGGCCGCGCCTCTGGGTCGTCCTCGACGAAGCGGCTCTCCACCGATCGGTCGGTGGCGAAGAGATGATGTGCGAGCAGCTTGCGCACCTGGTCCAGATGTCCAAGCAGGGGAAGACCACCATTCAGGTCGTTCCGTTCAAGGCCGGTGCCCATGCGGGCACGAGCGGACCGTTCGTGATCCTCGGGTTCGACCAGCCGACCAACCCGAGCGTGGTGTACCTGGAGACGATCCCCGAGGGCGTCTACCTGGAGGGCACCAGCGACGTCGGGACGTACACCCTTGCATTTGACCGCCTGCTTGCGGCTGCTCTGCACCCGGACGAGTCGATCTCGCTCATTCAGCGCGTGGCAGATGCAACCAGCTGAGTACGACGAGAAGGAGGTGCGGGATGGGCAGCTCCGACATGTCTCATGCCGCATGGCGCAAGAGTTCACGAAGTGGCCACAACGGAAACTGCGTCGAGCTGGCCCGAGTCGCCGCGCACGTGGCGTTCCGTGACAGCAAGGCTCCGGCTGCCGGGCACCTGACTCTCTCCGCCGAGAGTTTTGCTCAACTCGTCCACCGCGCCAAGTGCGGCGAGCCGGACGCCTGAGCCCCGAACACCAGGCAAGCCCCGACCATCGGTCGGGGCTTCCTGTGTGAGGGCTCCTACGTCGGTCAAGGCGCGCGGCATGTCGCCGTGCCCCCGTGCATACGTGAGCTGATGTGCGGCGGCTCGGGTGAGGTTCAGCGGGGGCGGGCCACGCGGGTCTCGTCCCAGACGGGGTCCGCGGACTCGTAGACCGAGCCGTCGGACCCGAAGACGAGATGGCGGTCGAAGGCGCGGGCGAACCAGCGGTCATGGGTGACCGCGACGACCGTGCCCTCGTAGGACTCCAGGCCCTCCTGGAGCGCCTCGGCGCTGGCCAGGTCGAGGTTGTCGGTCGGCTCGTCCAGCAGGAGCAGGGTGGCGCCGCCCAGCTCCAGCAGCAGGATCTGCAGGCGGGCCTGCTGGCCCCCGGAGAGCGTCTCGAAGGGCTGCTCGGCGCACACGTTCAGCTCGTAGCGCGTGAGCGCGCTCATGGCGTCGTTGCGCAGCCGCGCGTGCTCGGTCATGACGATCTCGCACGGAGTGCGTCCGGCCAGGTCGGGACGGGCGTGCGTCTGCGCGAACAGACCCGGGACCACCCGTGCCCCCAGGCGGGCCACACCGGTGTGCGCGACGGGCTTCACCGGCGTCGCGCCGCGCGGGAGCGCCTCGGCGACGGCCGCGAGGAGGCGCAGAAAGTGTGACTTCCCGGAGCCGTTCGAGCCCAGGACGGCGACGCGCTCGCCGTACCAGACCTCGGTGCCGAACGGCTTCATCAGGCCCGTCAGTTCGAGGTTCTCGCAGACCACCGCGCGCTTGCCGGTCCTGCCGCCGCGCAGGCGCATCTTGAGGTTCTGGTCGCGGGGCGGGATCTCGGGCGGCCCCGCCTCCTCGAACTTGCGCAGCCGGGTCTGCGCCGCGCGGTAGCGGGACGCGAAACCGTCGTTCACCGTGGCCTTGGTCCGCAGGTTGTTGACCAGTTCCTTGAGCTTCGCGTGCTCCTCGTCCCAGCGGCGCCGCAACTCCTCCAGCCGCTCGTTGCGGTCGCGGCGCGCGGCGGCGTAGGTGGAGAACCGGCCGCCGTGGATCCACACCCGGGACGCCTCGACGGTGACGATCCGGTCGGCGGAGCGGTCGAGCAGCTCGCGGTCGTGCGACACCAGCAGGACGGTCTTCGGCGTCTCCCGCAGCCGCTCCTCCAGCCACCGCTTGCCCGGGACGTCCAGATAGTTGTCGGGCTCGTCGAGGAGGAGGACCTCGTCGGGGCCGCGGAGCAGGGCTTCGAGCGCGAGCCGCTTCTGCTCGCCGCCCGACAGGGTGCGGACCTCGCGCCACCGGCACGAGTCGTAGGAGACGCCGAGGGCCGCGACGCAGCACGCGTCCCACAGCACCTCGGCCTCGTAGCCGCCCGCGTCGCCCCACCCTGCGAGGGCCGTGGCGTAGCGGAGCTGGGCGGGCTCGTCGTCGCGCTCCATCATCACCAGCTCGGCGGCCTCCACCGTGGCCGCCGCCTCCCGGACCCGGGGCGGGGCCAGCGACAGCAGGAGGTCGTGCACGCTCGACCCGTCCCGCACGCTGCCGATGAACTGGCGCATGACGCCGACGCCGCCGCTGTGCGCGACGGTCCCGGACTGCGGCGCCAGATCGCCCGCGATCAAACGCAGGAGCGTCGTCTTGCCCGCGCCGTTCGGCCCCACGAGGGCGGCCGTGACGCCGTCGCCGACCCGGAAAGAGACGTCGTCGAGCAGCATCCGGCCGTCCGGCAGCACATGGCCGACGTGGCCCACCTCGACGTGTCCCATGCCGCCGAGTCTCGGGAAGACCCGCCGGACCGTCAATCGATTTAAGCGGCGACCGTGCGCGGTCCACCGCGGAGCGGCCCGGCGCGGGCGGAACCACCTGCCGTTGATCATCAGCACCGGACGGTCCACGGGGTGGGCGATCCCCGGATGATCGTCAACGGAATGCCGCAAACAAGATCTGCGAAGGAGAAATGCCATGACCGATGGCACCGGCGACCTCGCCCCCCTCACCGACGAGCAGTACGCGGAACTGACGCGCGTCAGCGGTGGTGTGGACCGGGAGTGCTACGACAGCTTCCGGCAGCAGTGCCCCGACGTCTCGCACGAGGAGTTCGTGGCCTCGCAGACGGGGGCGTGCCCGTGGCCTCTGCACCTGTTCGCCGTGGTGCGCGAGGTGGCCACCGCGGAGGAGAGCGGGGAGGTCTGGAAGGCCGCGCGGGAGCGTGGCCGCACCGAGGGCTTCCTCTACGGCTACAACTACGGCCGCAAGAACAGCCTGTCGCATGACGCTCTCCTGAGCGCCGATGCCGCGGGTGTGGCGCCGTTCGAATACACCCGCCTCTGGCAGCAGGGCGACGACCACGACACGATCATCGCCGCCGGCAGGCGGTCCGACAAGTAGTCGCTCGCTTCCCGCGAGCGACTCGACCTGGGACCGGCTCCGTCTTCCGAAGCCGGTCCTACCCTTTCGGGCACCTCACGGCGTCACCAGCGACCGGACATGGTCCGCCGCGGAGTCGAGGGCGATCTTGGACGCGTCGCCGGGTCATGCGTTCGGCGGCGCCCGCGACCGCCTGAGGGCCCCTGCGGGGCCGTGTGGAGCACCTTGCCGGGAAGCGGTCGGAGGCGTCTTCTGGGACCGGGGGATCTCGGGAGCGTGGCGAAGGCGCCCTGAGCAACGCCGATGGTCAGTACCCTTGTGGCCGTGAGTCGAGAAGGTGTGACGCCGCAGAGCGAGGATTTCTCCGCCTGGTACAACGAGCTGGTGGTGCAGGCCCAGCTCGTCGACCGCGGACCGGTTCGCGGCACGATGGTCATCCGCCCGTACGGTTACCGGGTGTGGGAGCTGCTCCAGGCCGACCTGGACCGGCGCATCAAGGAGGCCGGGCACGACAACGCCTGCTTCCCGATGCTCATCCCGGAGTCCTACCTCAAGCGCGAGGCCGAGCACGTCGAGGGCTTCTCCCCGGAGCTGGCCGTCGTCACGCACGCCGGCGGCAAGGAACTGGAGGAGCCGCTGGTCATGCGGCCGACCTCCGAGACGGTCATCGGCGAGTACATGGCCAAGTGGATCGACTCGCACCGCGACCTGCCGCTGCTGCTGAACCAGTGGGCGAACGTCGTCCGGTGGGAGATGCGCCCCCGGATGTTCCTGCGCACCACCGAGTTCCTCTGGCAGGAGGGCCACACCGCGCACGCCGACGAGGACGACGCGATGCGCGAGACGATGTGGGCGCTGGACGCCTACGCGAGTCTCGCGCGGGAACTGGCGGCGATCCCGGTCGTGGCGGGGGAGAAGACGCCCGGCGAGCGGTTCGCCGGCGCCGTCCGCACCTACACGATCGAGGCGATGATGCGCGACGGCCGGGCCCTGCAGGCCGGCACGTCCCACTACCTCGGCACCAACTTCGCCAAGGCGTTCGAGATCCAGTACCAGGACGAGGAGGGCAGGCTCACCCTCGCCCACACCACGTCCTGGGGCATGAGCACCCGCATGATCGGCGGCGTGATCATGACGCACGGGGACGACAAGGGCCTGGTGATGCCGCCCCGGCTCGCGCCCTACCAGGTCGTGATCGTGCCGATCGGCCGCAAGGAGCAGGGCGAGCAGGCCGCCGCGGAGGCCCGCCGGCTCGGCGCTGCGATCAAGTCGACGGGCGTCCGGGTGCACGTCGACGACAACCGCCCGCAACTGTCGCCCGGCTTCAAGTTCAACGAGTGGGAGATGCGCGGCGTCCCGATCCGCATCGAGCTCGGCAAGCGCGACATCGAGGGCGGCGTCGCCACCGTCGTCCGGCGGCTCCCGACCGTCGAGGGGCAGGGCAAGGAGCAGATCCCGCTGGACAAGGTGCCCGAGATCCTGCCCGGGATGCTCGCCGACTTCCAGTCGTTCCTGCTGGCCAGGGCCGAGAAGTTCCGCGAGGACAACACCGCGGTCGTGGACGGCTGGGACGCGTTCGCCGCGCAGGTCGCCACCGGCTGGGCCCGCGCGTTCCACTGCGGCGACGCCGCCTGCGAGGACGGCATCAAGGCCGAGACCGCCGCGACCCCGCGCGTCATCGCGACCGACGCGCCCGAGGAGACCGGCGTCTGCGTGAAGTGCGACCGCCCGTCCGCCTACGGCAAGCGCGTCATCTTCGGCCGCTCCTACTGAGGCGCCTCCGAGCGGGCCCGCCGAGGGGCGGGCCCGCCCCTCGGCGGGTCGGCGAGGGACCCGACGTTTCGGTTTTCATGGTCCGCCCAGGCAAGTCCATCGGCATCGACAGGGAGGACCACGTGCCTCTCGTGGCGCGTGAGCACTCTGCGATCCCCCAAGAGGGTTTTTCGGTCTCGCCTTCGATTTGGCTTCTCGGCGAGACAGCGGAAAGGTAGCTGTCGCTGCGGCTATAGGACCGCAGAGCAGACCTCAACGCATTCGAGGAACTCTGATGGACTTCTTCAAGAAATATCGCTGGCCAGCCCTGCTCGTCTGCCTTCTGGCGGCGGGGGGCGGCCTGCTGGCGGCCCTGGGCGGCCTGCCGGCCCGCAACACGACCCCGGCCCACCCGAAGGACTGGGGCACCTGCCCGAACGGGACGAAGATCTCGTCCTGGGCCCGTGGGTCCTCGACGCCGACCGATGGTGTCATCACCAAGCACCTTGAACAGCAGGGGTGCTGGGCTGCCGTCAAGGACCCGACTGGAACGGTTCTCTACAACCAGGTGATCCGCTCGCACCGCTACGTGGTGGTGACGGGCAACGGACGCACTGTGACGAGGCTGGTCGACGGGCGGAAGCCCGAAGACTGCGAGATCGGGCGGCCGTACCGCCGCTGCCTCTTCTCAACTGCCGTCGACTGAGGACTCCCTCGGCCGACGGCCGGCTCCTGAATCCTCGGAGCGTGCGACGCGCGCTCCGAGGGTTCCTTCGCCGCGTTCCCGACCGCACCGGCCGGGATCATGACGGCCGTGCGTCAGGAGCCCTCGGTCTCCGGCGGGTGCTCCTCCGCGCGCCGCCTCGTCAGGTACGGCTGGACGAACCATGCCCACCCGCACAGCAGCACGGCGACCACGGCCGTGGCGACGGCGGCGGCCGCCTCGTCCGACAGCGCCTGGACGACCAGCGTGGTCGCGGCGGTCATCGAGATGCCCAGCGCGAAGGCGCCGGCGATCCCGAACCGGTTGGCGCGCCGGATCAGCAGCGCCTTCTGCCCGAGCCGGAACAGGATCCGGTGCTGGATGACGGGGGCGATGAAGCAGACGGACGCGAGCCCCGCCCCGAACAGCGAGACGTAGAACAGCGCTCTGCCCGTGTCGCTGACCTTCGTGTCGAAGTTCGCCGAGAACGGAACGGTCAGCAGGAACGCGAAGAGCACCTGCACGCCGGTGGTCGCCACACGGAAGCCCTGGAGGAGCTCCATCAGCTGCCGGTCCAGACGTTCGTGCTCCGTCTCGTTGCGGGGCTTGCGTGCGGGGTCGACGCTCATGGATGCCGTTTACCCCGACAAAACGCCCGTCAGTCGCGCGGCCGGAACGTTCTAGTCGAGCGTCGGCGGCTCCACCCGCAGCGCGAGCATGGACACGTCGTCGCGCAGGTCGGCGTCGCAGAAGTCGAGCAGCGCCCGCTCCACTCCGGCGAGCATCTCCTCCGGCGGTTTCCCGGCATGGCCGGCGAGCGCCTCCAGCAGCCGCTCCTGGCCGAACTCCTGCCGCGTCATGTCGCACGCCTCCAGGACCCCGTCCGAGTGCAGGATCAGCGTGTCGCCGACGGACAGGTCGATCGTGTCGAGCCCGGCCTCGAAGTCCTCGAACAGGCCGAGCGGGACGCCGCCGCGCGCCGCCGACCTGATCACCCCGTCGGCGCGGACGACGATCGCCGGCGGATGGCCCGCGGTGCCGAGCGACACGATGATCCGCTCGGTCTCCAGCGTCAGGCTCGCCATCACGGCGGTGACGAACCGGTCCTCGTCCAGCAGGGCCTCGTTCACGGTCGCGAGCACGTCGCCGGGACGGGCCTTCCACCGCGACGCGAGCCGGACGCAGTGCCGGGCGGTCGACGTCACGGCCGCCGCGTCCTCGCCCTTGCCGCACACGTCGCCGAGGACGAGCCCCCACCCGTTCTCGGTGCGGAACACGTCGTAGAAGTCGCCGCCGACCTCCGAGCCGTGCGTGGAGGTCAGGTACCGGGCGGCCACGCTCACCCCCGGAATGGAGGGGAGCGTCTTCGGCAGCAGCCCGGCCTGCAGCGTGTCCGCCACCTCGGCGCGGCGCCGGTAGAGCCGCGCGGCCCGGATCACCAGGGCCAGGTAGCGGCCGAGCCGCTGCACGACCCCGAGGTCCATGAGGTCGAACGGGCCGTACTCGCCGCTGGCCGCCAGCGTGATCGTGCCGATGGCGCGGTCGCCGTCCTCGATGGGGACGCTGAGCACCGACGTCACGCCGATCTTGCCGCACACCGGCAGCCCGTCCGGGCACATGCCGAGCACCTCGAGGTTCTCCACGTGCGGGCGCAGCGCGCTCTGCCGGGTGACGAACACGTCGTGGGGAAGCGTGTCCTCGGCGGGGTCCACCTCTTCCAGCATCCTCGCGGCCTCGACGGACCGCTCGTCCTCCGGGCCCATCACGACCTGGCGGCGCAGCGGGGGCGCCGCGCCGGCCCTGGTCGCGCCGCCCTGCGCGGCCGCCGACGGCCCGCCGACGGGGCCGGTCAGGTCGATGAACGCCCAGTCGGCCAGCTCGGCGGCCAGCAGCCGGGCGCAGCGCCGGACGGCCACCGTCTCGTTGAAGACCGGCTCGTCCAGCAGCAGCTCGCTGGCGGTGGCGAGGACGTCCATCCGGTGCACGATCGTGGCCACGGCCTCGTCGTCGCCCTGCCCGCCGTCCCCGGCCCGCGCCCGGGCGGTGCCCCCCGCCTGGGGCCTGGACGCCGCGGGCCCGCCGTCGTCGGCGGGGGTGGTCGTCGGCCCGGCGGCCACCACGACCATCGGGTCGGGCTCGCCGCGGATCCACACGCGCGCCACCGTCAGCACGGCGTCGATCGGATGGTCGCGGCCGAGGAACCGCACGTTGACGCGGCGCCGCTGCCCCGTCCGGATCGCCGCCGCCAGCTGCGAGCGGACGGCCGCCCGGGTCGCCATGTCGCAGAACGCCGTGAACTGCTTGCCCGACACGTATCCCGCCGACGTGCCGAGCAGCATGGCCGCCTGCCGGTTGACGCGGCGGACGTTCGTCGTCCGGTCGAGCAGGAACAGCGGCACGGGGGCGTCCTGGAAGACCGTGCGCAGCACGCGCCGCTCGTTCTCGGCGGCGGCCGACCCGCCCGGCTCGCCGGACTGCTCGCCGCCCATCGTGCGCAGCACGGTCAGCGCCAGCTCCAGCTCGACCAGCGCCGCGTCCAGCGTGGCGCGCAGGTCGGGCTCGGGCACGCCGGCGGCCTGGCGCAGCTCGCCGATGCGTCCTTCGAGGTCCGAGATCTCCCGCAGGAGGGACTCGGGCTCAAGCTGGTCAGGCCGATCGTGCATCTGGTCTCCTTTCGTCCGCGTCACCACGGTGGAACCAGGGCGGCCCCGCCCGTCCCGGGCCGGACACCGTTCTCGGGGGCCGCTTCACGCAGCCTATGCTCCCCGCCCGCACCTAGGGCAGGCCCTGGTGACCGACGATACGCTGGGCAAGTGCGGTGAGCTTCACGTGGCGGGTCTGTGAGATGCGGCGCATCTCGGCGAACGCCTCGTCGGCGTCGCAGCCGAGCGCGTGCATGAGGATCCCCTTGGCCTGGTCGACCACCGCACGCGCCTCGACGGCCGCCTGGAGCTGGACGGCGGTGCGGTGCACGTCGTCGTACTGCTGGCTGTTCGAGAAGGCCGCGGTGCCCTGGGCGACCAGCAGGGACGTGATCGCGTGGCGCTCGGGCCCGAGCGCCTTCGGCGTCACCCCGTACAAGGTGAGCGTGACGAGGACCCGCGGGCTCGCGTGCGGGGTCGTGGCGAAGCAACGCACCCCGCGGCGCAGCATGTCCGACATGGCCTCGGGCCAGCGGGTCTCGGCGAGGATGTCGTCGGCGGTCAGCGCCCGGCGGTCGGCCACCACGTCGAACAGCGGCCCGTGGCCCCGGGACAGCTGCCGGTCGGTCACCTCGGCGAGGTCGGGATGGCTGGCCGCGGCGGCCAGCGGTTCGGGCCGGTTCCCCTCCGCGGCGGCGGCGCGCCCGGCCTGCAGGGGCATGTCCGGCATGCCGCTGGCCCGCTCGGGCAGGCTGACCGTGGAGCCGGCTCCGCCCCGCGCGCTCGGCAGCGCCCAGCGCACGCTCGCCGCGCCCGCGCATCCGGGCACGGCCCGCGCCGCGAGCTCGGTCACCCTGTGCAGGGTGCCCACGTCGGAGGACTCCCCGACCATGCCCAGCCGGGCGATCTCCAGCGCGAGCTGGTCCGTCAGGACCGTTTCGGTGGGCGTCACGTTTTCGAGAGTAGCCTGCCCCGGGGGATGCGCAGGCGGGCCCTGCGCCGCCGGACGGCCCTGGTGCCTCATGGGGAGTCCTAGTTGTTGGGCGGCGCCTTGCTGATCGCGGGAAGCGGCCCGGAGTCGCCGTTGGCCAGGGCCAGGTCGCCGATGCACACGATCCCGACGGGGTGGTGCTCGGCGTCCACGACCGGCAGGCGCCGGACGGCGTGCTCGCTCATCAGCCGCGCCACCGTGTCGGTGTCGTCCTCGGGGTGGACGGTGGTCAGCTCGGCCGTGCACACGTCGCCGAGCGGGGTGAGCGAGGTGTCGCGGCTCTCGGCCACCGCGCGGAGCACGATGTCACGGTCGGTCACCAGGCCGCACAGCCGTCCCGCGTAGGTGACCAGCACGTCGCCGATGCCCTTGTCCCGCATGATGCGAGCCGCCTCGTAGAGCGTCGCGTCGAGCGGCAAGGACTGGGGCGCCGCCGTCATCACGTCGCTGACCCTCGATGACATAGCGCGCACTTCCTCCCGAATAGGCGACGCGTCGCGTGGCCCGTGTTTGCGCGCCTTACCCACGGTCGGCGGCCCTATTCGGACGGTTTGTGAATCGGCCGCCGACCTGCGCCGGGTCAGAACGCGAAGACGGTTCCGGTGCGCGACTGCATGACGCAGTCGTTGCCGTACTCGGCCTGGAAGCGGGCAGGTCTGCCCTTCCATCGCCCTTCGGCGCGGACGACCACGGGCGCGTGGACGGCGGTGCACATCCGGCCGTCCGGCCGGTGTTCGAACCGCCCGCCCGACCCGTTCAGCTCCAGGCAGGCCCGTGCGGCCTCGGGGTGCTCGCCCCCCGCAGGATCGCAACGCAGCGTGACCGTCCTGCTCCCGGACGTGTTACCGCCCGGATGCGTGACGGAAAGCCGCAACGACGTCTCCGGCCCGGAAGGCGAGGCGGGCACCAGGGCGACCACCGCCCCTATGACGACCGCACTGAGAAGGTTCGGCATACGCGACTCCCGAGTTCCCGAGGGATGTCGCACAAAGTATCCGACCGATAACAGATCGTGCAGAATAATGCGCACCCTGTAGCCCCGGAGCAACCCCAGAACCACCCAAGCACCACACCCCCGCAGCCACGCCCCCCGCCCGCACAGACCTCAGCCACCGCCGCAACCAAGCGAGTGAAGGGTCGCGATCGCGCCGTCACGCGCGCACCGACCTCAGCCACCGCCGAACCACGCGACGACCTCCATGGGTTGCGATCGCGTCCGAAGGCAGATTCGAGCGAAGCAAGAATCTGATCGCGCAGCGAGCCGCAAGGCGAGCCGGAGCGATGCCAGCGATCGCCGCGGTGCCCGACGATGGAGGGCCCTCCGGGCCCGAAGGAGGAGGGCACTGCCATAGGCACAGCAGGGCCATCAAGGCCCGAAGGAGGAGAAGAACGCTAGGCAGCAAGCGTGTGGGCGGCGCGGTGGTCCGAGAGCGAGTCGCGGAGCTGCTTGCGGCCCCGGTGGAGGCGGGACATGACGGTGCCGATGGGGGTGCCCATCATGTCGGCGATCTCCTTGTAGGGGTAGCCCTCGACGTCGGCGAGGTAGACGGCGTCCCGGAAGTCCTTGGGGAGGGCGTGCAGGGCGGCGACCACCTGGGAGTCGGGGATGCGGTCGAGGGCCTCGGACTCGGCGGACCGGAAGCCGGACGCGTGCGCCTCGGCCTGCGCGATCTGCCACTCCTCCAGCTCCTCGGAGCCGGCGCGCTGGGGCTCGCGCTGCTTCTTGCGGTAGGTGTTGATGAAGTTGTTGGTGAGGATGCGGTGCAGCCACGCCTTGAGGTTCGTGCCTTCCTGGAACTGGTGGAAGTTCACGTAGGCCTTGGCCAGCGTCTCCTGGACGAGGTCCTCGGCGTCGGCGCTGTTGCGGGTCATGCGGACGGCGCTGATGTAGAGCGGGTCGGCGAGGGGCAGCACGTCGCGCTCGTAGCGGCGCGCGTTGTCGGGCGTGGCGGTGCCGTCGGCGTCGCGGCCGTTGTCGCCCTTGGCGTTGCGGTGGACGGGCGTGGTGACAGCGGTCATCGTCGCTCCCCGTGGGTTGTGTCCCCGGTGAACGGGGACGGTTGCCTGGCGCGTGGTCGGGGGCACGCGCGGGCCGGGCGGATGAACCGCCCCCCGTCAAGTGGTACGTGCCACCGTTCCCGGCGGGTTCGGTGTGGCCTCGGCCTCGCATGGAGAGTGGGCCGAGGGTTCGGCGCGCTTCGGCGATGCCAGAGCGACCCCGTAATGGGACGTCGCGGGCGTGCCCGATCGAGCGCTTCCATCCGCCGGTGGGTCTTCCTGCCCTGTAAGACGCATGGAACGCGCCAAATGGTTGCCAGGATCGACGTGGCCTCCATCACATCAGGTCGTTTGTTGGTCAAAGCGGTACTGATCAGCCGGTATGAAGCCCGTTCGCGGGGTGCCCTGGACGGTCGAGGGGCCGAGCCCGGTCTCGAAGCCTTCGTCAGGGGGCGGCGAGGTGGCCCGCGAGGACGGCCCGGACCAGCCGGGCCGCGAACTCCTCCGGCTCGGCCGGGAGCCCGGCGCCCGCCGCCACCGTCTCCGCGCCCGCGAGCCGGGTCAGGAAGGCGTGCTGCTGGCAGCCTCCCAGCAGGGCCGCGGCGATGAACGGCAAGGGTGCGCCGTCCGCGAGCCGCCCCGCCTTCCGCTCGGCCTCCAGATATCCGATGAGGGCGGCGTGGCCCATCACCGGACCCGCCGTCGGCCCTCCGGGGGGCCCCGCCTGAGGACCGCCGGGGGCCCCGGGAGGCGGCGGCTCGCCGGTGGGGTCGGCCTTGGTCCGCGCGCGCGACTTGGCGGCGGCCTCGTTCTGCGCCTTCCCGGGGCCGTCGCTCCGCAGCCACGCAATCAGCTCCGGGTCGGCCAGGACGGGCCCGGTCATCGGCAGCAGTTCGCCGTAGAAGCGGACCATCTCCGTCGCCAGGCGGGTGAGGTTCTCCTCCACCGTGCTCTGCCCGACCGATCCGAGAAGCCCCGTCATCGCGGTGCGCGCGGTCCCGGTCACCTCGGCCAGGGCCGCCGCGAACAGCGCGGTCTTGTTCGCGAAGTGGTTGTAGAGGCTGCCCTCGGACACGCCCGCGGCGCGCGCGATCTCCTTGGTCGTCGCGGCCACGATCCCGCGTGTCCGGATCACCGTGACCGCTGAGGCCAGGATTCGGTCGCGCATGGGTCCCGTTCGTGTCGCCAACCCGTCCCACCTCGCTTCCCTGCTGGACGTTAGCACGGGCCACGCGTGATGAGTGAGTGCTCACCCGGAGATATTCGGCGGATCCCGAGCGAACCGCCCTCACAGCATGTAGCTTCACCTTCACCGTGAGTTGCCGCCAAGGCTTTCGCGCGTCGTTCCACTCGGGGGAGGGGACCGCATGATGATCGCGGATCTGCTGGGTGTCACGAGGATGACGGCCGTCACGGTGAACGACCGCGGCCGCATCAGCCACTGGGACGATACCGCCGCCGACCTGTTCGGCGCCGCTCGCCCGCAGGCCCTCGGCCGCCCGCCCGGCGATCTCCTCCGGCTCCCCAGGGAGCACCGCGGCGCCTTCGAGCCCGAGGTCTTCGGGCACGTCTGGTGCGGCGCCTGCACCCTGCGGCGGGCCGACAACGGGGAGCCCGCCGAGATCGGCTGGTGGATCTACCCCATCGACGGCGCCCCGGGCGACCACGGTGTCAGGGTCCTGGCGCTGGCCGCCGACCTGCGCAGACTCCGCCGCGACGGGATCGGCATCACCGTCGGCGACCTCCTGCTCGCCCCGCCCGGCGAGCCCGGCCCGGCCGGCGCCGCCGCCCTCCGTCCGGCCTCCGTCCGGCTGCTGCGGGTCGAGCCCACCCTCGCGGGCCCCTCGCCGGACGGGCCCGACCCGTTCGCGAGCCCGTTCGCCGACCGCCTCGCCGAACTGCTGCCCGCGCTCGACCCGCTCGCCTTCGGGAAGATCGCCTCGCAGGTGCTCGGCCTCGGCTGCCCGGCGGTGTCGCTGGGCCTGACCATCCGGCTGCCCATCGCCCCGCACACCGAGGCCGCCCCGGCCCCCGCGCCGACCGTCCCGCTGCCCCGGCCGGTGACGCGCGTCCCGGCGCCCCGCCCGCCGCGCGCCCGCCGGAACCTCTCCCACGCGCTGGAGCCGCTGGCCTTCCTCAGCGCGGCCGGCGAGCAGATCGGCAGCTCGCTAGACCACCTGCAGGCCGCCAGGACGCTCGCCGAGGTCCTCGTGCCGCGGCTCGCCGACCTCGCCGCCGTCGAACTGCTCGAAACCGTCGTCGCCGACTCCGCGCCGCCCGCCGACGAGGTCGACGAGACCACGCCGATGCGCCGCGTCGCCGTCGCCCACAACGACGAGCCCGGACGCTGGGACGAGGCCGTCCCCGAGGACGAGCCGCTGTCCGTGCCGTCCTGCACCCCGTTCGTCCAGGCCATGCGGACCGGGCGGCCCGTGCACATCCCGCGCGTCGACGACGGAAGGGCCGCCCGGCTCGCCGCCGCGTTCGGCGCCCGCGACCTGCGCCCCCTGTTCACCGGCCGCGCGCTGCTGGTCGTCCCGCTGATCGCGCGGGGACGGGTGCTCGGCACGTTCATGCTGCTGCGCAAGCCCGACCGGCACGGGTTCGACGAGCTCGACCTCGCCATGGTCGACGAGCTGGCGCGCCGCGCCGCGCTCTGCATCGACAACGGGCGGCTGTACCGGCGCGAGGTCCAGGTCGCCGAGGAGCTGCAGCGCAGCATGCTGCCCGACGACCCGCCGGACGTCGACGGGGCCCGCGTCCGCTACCGCTACCGGCCCGCCGAGCAGGCCGCCCAGGTCGGCGGAGACTGGTTCGACGCCATCCCGCTGCCCGGCTGCCGGCTCGGCATCGTCGTCGGCGACGTCATGGGCCACGGCCTCACGTCCGCGGCGATCATGGGCCAGCTGCGCACCGCCGTCCGCACCCTGGCCGCCGAGGACATGCGGCCCGACCGGCTGCTGCGCCAGCTCGACGGCCTCGCCCGCCGGCTCGGCGAGGACTACCTCGCCACCTGCCTGTTCGCCGTCTACGACCCGGTCGAGCGGCGCTGCACCGTCGCCAGCGCCGGGCACGTCCCGCCCGTCCTCGTCACGGCGGCCGGGGAGAGCCGCGTGCTGCCCGTCCCGCCGGGCGTGCCCATCGGGGTGGGCGGCGAGCCGTTCGAGACGGTGGAGTTCAAGGTCGAGGACGGCTCCCGGCTCGTGCTGTGCACCGACGGCCTGCTGGAACGCCGCGACCGCGACCTCGACGCCGGCCTGGAGGAGCTGCGCGCCCGCCTCGCCGAGGCGTCCGCCGACCTCGACGGCACCTGCGACGACCTGCTCGACCGGCTCGCCGGGCCCGCCCCCGCCGACGACATCGCCATCGTCGCGGTCGGGTTCGACGGCATACCCCTCGACGACGTCGTCACCTGGCAGCTCGCCGCCGTGCCCGGCAGCGTCCCGTGGATCCGCGCGCAGGTCGGCGCCCGGATCGCCGGCTGGGGCCTGCACGACCTCGCCGAGACCGCGCGGCTGCTCGTCAGCGAACTCGTCACCAACGCCCTCGTGCACGGCGCCGGGTCCGTGGGCCTCCGCCTGATCAGGGGACGCACGCTGCTCTGCGAGGTGCGCGACGACGGCGCCGACATGCCCCACCTGCGGCACACCGAGTGCACCGACGAGTCGGGCCGCGGCCTCCAGCTCGTCAGCCACCTGGCCGCCCGCTGGGGCACCCACCGCACCGAGGGAGGCAAGGTCGTCTGGTTCGAGCAGCGGGTCCCCCAGCGCTGACGCCGGGCCCGGTGATCGAGGACTCGCGAGACCCGCAGAGCGGCCGAGATCACGGAAATCGAACTGCCGGGTGGTCGGCCGAGGGCGTGGTCGTGGGTGCGGCTCGCGGCTGTGTGAGGTAACTGTCCCGTTCGCGCCAGATACTTTCCAACGTCCGCTTCGTTCTGATCGAAGGGTCGCCGTTCGCCGAGGCCGCCAGGAGATGAGTTGGGTGAGAAGCTGACGCTACCGGTCCCCGAGACGCTCTACGGCACCTACGCCGTGGCTCTCGCCGAGCCCATCCGCGACCCGGCGGCCCTCGCCCGCGAGCAGCTGATGCGGCGCACCTCGCCGCCGTTCCGCGACCTCGTCCTCGGCATGCTCGGCAGCCCCATGCTCACCCTCGACCAGCGCCCGGCGGAGGGCTTCCCGCCGCTGCCCGCCGACCTGCTCGCCCTGTACGGCGGCTCCCCGTCCGACGTGGAGGCGGTCGCCGCCGCGGCGCACGTCCTCGCCGTCCGCGCCGCGTACCGGCCGGGGCGGCCGCCCGCCCACGAGTGGGCGGCGCGCGCCGTCGCGGGCGCCGTCGGCGCGGCCGCCTCCGCCCCGGTGGTCGACGTCTTCACCCCGCAGGTCCTCGCGCATGACCGGCTCTTCCGCTCCCTTCCGGGGCCGGGCGGCGCCGTCCGGCTGACCGACTGGATGCTCCTGCCGCACACCGCCGGCCGGGACGGCTCCTACATCACCACCAGGGGACTCGCCAGGTTCGGCCTCCCCGAACTGCAGACCGAGCACGTCCCCCCTGGCCTCGTCGAGCCCTGGGGGCGCCTGCTGAACGGTCTCGCCCACCACGTCCTGGACCTCTGGCTCGACGAACTGCCCGCCGGCGAGCAGCCCCTCGTCGTCGAGATCCCCGAAGTCGTCTCCGTCGGCCTCCAGGACATCGCCGCCGCTCAGGGGGCCGACGAGCCGACGCGGCGCGAGGTGCCCGTGCGGCTGCGCCACGACCCGTCCCCGGACCCGGTCCTCACCGTGCTGCCCGCCGAGGGCGGCCCGGAGCGCCTCCGGTCCCTGTGCGCCACGCTCTTCGGGTCCCGATGAGCTTGCCTATGACCTTGATCTGAGCGCAGGATCGACATCGTGAGATTCGGCCCGCGTGACCGTCGCACCCCACAGCCCGAAGACCCCGGACCCGAGGAGGCCGGCCCCGAGACCACCCCCCGCCCAGGGCCCTACCCCGAAGACGTCCACGTGGCGGGCAAGGGAACCGCCCCGGAACCGGCGCCGGAGGAGCCGCCGTCCGACTGGGTCCCCGTCCAGCCGCCTCCGGAGCCCGAGAACGAGCCCTGGACCCCCCACGCACCGGTACCGCCCCCGGCCCCGCCTGTCGAAGCACCGGCGTCCCAGGAGGAGCCGCTCTGGGCCCCAAGCGAGACGCCCTCCGGATTCGGCCTGGGCGAACCGGCGCCGGGCGAGCCCTGGACGCCCCCGGAGACCGGCCCCGCACCCACGGGACGGCACGCGCGAAGCGACGACGAGCCGTTCCTGCCGGGGAAGGGGCTGGCCGCCGAGCCGCCTTCGGTGACGGCGCCGGACATCCCCGTCCCGCAGTGGGCGCCCCCGCGGCAGCCCGGCCCCATGGCCGACCCCGAGCGGCGCAGGGCGATGGCGGACGCGTTCGTGGCGGAGTTCGTCGGCAGCACCACGTGGCAGGCGACGCTGGCCGTGCTGGAGAGCGCGTTCCCCGGACTCGGCATGGCCTCGACGCTGTCCCGGCGGACCGACGAGCTGTGGCAGAGCATGGACGCCCTCGACCGGACGTCCGCGGCCAGGCTCGGAGTGCCGGCATGGCTGGACGACGCGGGGATCGTGCTCGACCTCAGCGCCCGCCACGGCGTGCGGGCGGCGCGGGCGCCGATGCACGGGCTGGCGCGCCCGCCCCGCGCGTCCCGGCCGTACGCGGGAGCGTTCGTCATCGACACGCTCGACCCCCTGCGCTACCACCGCGCGGTCGGCGGGCCGCGGGCGCCGCGCGACCTGCCGGGGGAGGGGGCGCTGCAGGCCCCCTCCGCGTCCGAGGACGACGACAGCGGCGTCGTGATCGTCGCGAACCTGACGTCGGCGGGCGTGCGCGTGCTGGACTCGGTGGCGCTCTGGCGCTACGCGGGCCGGGTGGTCACCGGCACGGTGCGCGAGGCGGGCCGTCCGGAGACGCGGATCCGGGCGCGGCGTGCGCTGCGTGCCCTGCGGCGCGTGGTGGTCGTCGACCCGGACCTCGGCCTCGGCCTGTGCCTCCAGATCGACGCGGCGCGTGTCCCTCGGTGCCTGCTGGCGTTCAGGGTGGACCGGACGGACGGCGCACCCCGGTTCGTCCGCCCCTAGTCAGTCGTCAGTCAGTCGTCCGCACGGAGCCAGGTGAGGTCGCGCTGCCGGTCGGCGGGGAGCTCGCGGATGTGCTCGACGAGCCGCCACGGTTCGGTCGGCGGCGCGCCCTCGTCCGGCAGCACGCCGCACAGCACCGCGCTCTGCGTGCTGACCGCGACGAACGGCCCGAACCGCGCGACGCCCCCGCCCCGCAGCGACGCCAGCTCGGTGAGCAGCACGGTCACCGCAGCCGCGTCCTTCGGGTCGTAGAGGCCGCGCACGTAGGAGAACAGGTCTTCGGCGAGGACGTCGGGTCGCCGCCCGGACATCTGGTAGACGGTGCCCCAGTAGGTGCCGGTGGCCTGCTCCGACCGCTGGTCGCGCAGCCGGACGCGCAGCCCGCACTCGGCCGCGCACTGCTCGTAGGCCTCCGCGAGCAGTGCCTCGCCCTCCCCCTCCTCGCTCAGCAGCGCCCCGGTGACCACGCCCTCCTCCCGGTCGAGCCGGTCGAGCATCTCGCGATGCAGCTCCTGGACGTCCTGCTCCACCGCGTCGAGCGTCCGCGCCAGCGCGCGCTGGGAGTCGCGGTCGAGGTCGATGCCCGCCAGCTCGTCCGACAGATCGCCGACCTGCTTCTCCAGGCGCTCCACCCGCCCGGTGACGGACTCCAGGCTCTCCGCGACGTCGGAAGGCGGCCCCTCGGGCTGCGGCGGCGGGATGGGAATGCCGACCGGCTCGGTCGCCTCGTCCACCACCCGCTTGAGCACGTCGTGGTCCCGCGCGAGCTCGTTCATCTGTTTCCGCAGATTGCGCAGCTCCGCCTGGGCTTGCGGTAGCCGCTTGTCGGACGCCAGGTAGAGCTCGCGTCCGGCGATCGCGAGGCAGAGCAGAACCAGGATCACGGTGGTCATGTGACTCCTCGGGAGGCAGGCTGCGCTCACGACGATAACCACCCCCGGCCGGGTTGGCCGAGTGCGCAGCGGATCCCGTCCGAAACGCCCCCTTTTCCTTTACCCACCGTCCCCCCGGCTACCCCCCGAGATCCGCCGCCCACCCCACCCGAGAACCCCGAAGAATCGCGCCCGCGCCCCCGTCTCCGGCCTCACCGGCGACGCCCCCACAGACGCCCGCGATCCCCACCGCCCAGAAGATCACCGGCGATTGCGACAACGCCGCCCAGAAGCCCACCCCCGCGTCCCCCGGGAAGCCCACCGCCCGCGCCCTCCCGCGGGCCGTGGGTGAGCCGGACAGGCCGCCCAGAAGACCGCCGGGAGTTCGGTGGCGGCTGCCACGAAGCTCACCGAACACGACCTCCAAAGGCCGTCGGGTCAGCCGGACAGGCCGCCCAGGAGGCCGTCGAGTATTCCGGCGGTGCTGCCGCGAAGCTCACCGCCCGCGTCCTCTCGACGACCTTCGGGTCAGCGGGACAGGCCGCCCAGGGAGGCCGTCGGTGACTCGGCGCGCCCCCGGAAGTTCGCCGCCTGCGTCCTGCCGGGGGCCGTTGGGTCAGCCGAAGAGGCCGCCCAGGAGGCCGCCGAGGATTTCGGCCGCGCCGCCTGCGAGTTCGCCGGCCACGTCGCCCGCGATGTCTCCGGCGATGCCGCCGGCCGCGTCCGCGATCACGTGGCCCGCGACATTGCCCGCGTACCCGGCGAGTGCGTTGCCGAAGGCGTCCACGGGGGCGCCGGCGACGTAGCCCGCGACGTTCTGCGCGTATCCGGCCGCGTCCAGGGCGCCCATGGCCATGCCGCCGGCGACTCCCGCCGCGGCGACGCCGCCGACCAGACCGGCCGCGGCGGCGCCGTGCCCGAGGTGACGGTGCCCGTGGTAGCCGGGCGGACCGTGATGGACGGGCGCCGGCGGCGGGTGCCCGTGGGGCGAGTACGGCGCGGGCCCCGGCGGCGCGGGCGGGGGCGGCCCGGCATGGGCGGCGGGCGCGTACGGCATCGGTCCGGGCGGCGCCGGGGGCGGCGCCCCATGCGACGGCATCCCGTGCGGCGGCGCGGGAGGCGGCGGCGCTCCATGCGGTCCTGGAGGCGGCGCCCCATGGGGCGGGGCCCCGTGTGACGGCATCCCGTGACCGGGCATCGGTGAATGCGCGGGCGGCGGGAAGCCGTGCCCGGGCGCCGGGGGCATGCCGGACGGGCTCGGCGCGTAACCCGGATCGGCCATCGGCGCGGGCTGCCGCTGTCCGGGAGCCGGTGCGGGAGGCGGGAAATGGGCGTTGCCGTGCGACCCGTACTCACTTGGCCCGCCATAGGCGGCCGCGGGCTGCGGCGGTGGCGGCGGGAACGCCGAGTGCCCGCCGGGCGGCGGCAGCGGAGCCTGCCCGGGCGGCGGCGGGGGAGCGCCGTGAGCCGCCGGGCCGGGCCGGGACGACCGGGGCATCGCCACCGCGGCCTCCAGCCACTGGCTGATCTTGGCGTTCCAGTCGGTCTCCGCGGCCTCCGCGTGCGGCACCTTGAAGACGCCGAACGACTCGTCCTGCGGGGTGTCGCGGTCCTCGGCGCGCAGGACGAAGGCCATGACGCGCGGGCTGGCGACGAAGCTCAGCCCGACCTTCTCGATCCGCCCCTGGTGCGACGGCGGCGGGTTGAGGTGGATCTCCTGGTGGAACGGCAGCTGCTGGGACACCCCTCGCAGCTTGGACGACTCGAACGTCACGTTCGTGATCTGGAAGCCGAGCCGGGCGATCGAGGCGAGGACCCACTGCTGGGACTCCAGCGGCTCCACCGAGATCGGGTCGATGTCGCCCGGGTCGGGCTGCCCCGCGACGTCGATCTCGGTGCACATCCCGATGGTGAAGCCGGGAAGCTCGTGGCCGAGGACGGTCGTGAACGGCAGCTCGTACGGCAGCGGGATGGAGAACGCCAGGTCGCGCTGCCCGCCGGCGTCCAACCGGAATCCGCGGGTCAGCGCGCCCCGGTACACCTCGGGCCCCGCCGTCTCGCCGCCGTGATGCCGCATGCGCGGCATCAGCGCGAGCGTCACCTGCCGGATCTCCGCGGGCCCGGCGCCGCCGCGCAGATGCACCTTGCCCGCCACGACCCCGCCGGGTTTGCAGTTCGGCTCAGCAAGGATCGTGTCGACGGACGGTCCACCGCCCGCCATCTGCCCGTAGGACACCGGCCGTTCCCCTCTCCCGCCGCGAGACGACACGCCTCGCGCCCACCGCCCGCGCGGCCCAGACCGCGCGCACCAGAAACTTAGACCCCCTCCACCATGCCACCGGTTCACCTCGCTCGGACCAATCCCTCAATTTCCACCCAAGTGCGCGTACCCGTGCGGGGACCGGCGCCGCACGACGTATCTGGCGCCCGCGCCGGCGGCCTCGTCCGAACCGGGCGTCTCGGGGCTCAGCGGTCTTCGGTCGAGGACGATGCGATCAGGTCGAGCAGGCCGGGGAAACGGGCGTCGAGGTCGTCGACGCGCACCTCGCTGCGGCGCTCCAGGCCGTACTGGCGCTGCCGCAGGACGCCGGCCTCGCGCAGCGCTTTGAAGTGGTGGGTCAGCGACGACTTCGGCCGGTCGAAGCCGAACCAGCCGCAGGGATGGTCGAACTCCTCGCGCTCCAGCAGGAGCTTGCGGACGATGGCCAGTCGCAGCGGCCCGCTCAGCGCCCCGAACACCGTCTCCAGCCGGAGGTCTTCCATGGCGGGCTCCGCCAGGGGCTCGGGCAGGCCGGGCGGTTCCGGGAGCACCCGGATCGCCGGTCGCGTGTTCGATGCCATCGTCCGTCCCCTCGCTCGCTTGTACGAGTTTAATCGTACTGCATGCTAAGTTCGAGAAAAATCGTACTGCTTGACGAAGGGTTTCCCCATGCCGAACGTCCGGACGGTTCATGCGCCCCGGGGCGCCCTGCAGGCGGATGCCTCCACCCGCCGCATCTGGCTGGCCGCCTGGCCTGTCACCGCCGTGTTCGTGCTGTCGAACGCGGCGACGCCCCTCTACGTGCTCTGGCAGCGCGACATCGGCTTCTCCAGGGGCACGCTCACTGTGATCTTCGCCTTCTACATCGTCGGGCTGCTCGGCTCGCTGCTGGTGTCCGGAGTGCTGTCGGACCGGCTCGGCCGCCGTCCCGTCCTCCTGCCGGCGCTCGTCCTCGCGCTGGTGGCCTGCGGCGTCTTCGCGACCGCCACCACGGTGGGCATGCTGATCGTCGCTCGGCTGCTGACCGGTGTCGCGGTCGGCGCGACCGTCTCCGCGGGCATGGCCGCCGTCACCGACGTCGCCGGCCCCTCCCGCCGCCGCTTGGCCGCGCTGCTCGCCTCGTCCGCGATGGTCTTCGGCGCCGGCCTCGGGCCGTTCCTGGCCGGCGTCCTGTCCGAAGGCCTCCCCGCACCGACCACCACCGTGTTCGCGGTCGAGGCCGTCGTCCTGGTCACGGCCGGCCTGGCCGTGATGCGCCTGCCGATGCCGCGTCCCTCCGTTCCCGCGACGAGGTCATGGGTCCGGGTGCCCGGCGTGCCGCGCGAAAGCGCGATGCGGCTCGCCCTGGGGATCGCGGTGTTCGCGCCCGGCATCACCGCGACGTCGTTCGTGCTGTCGCTCGGGCCGTCGCTGCTGTCCGGCCTGCTGGGCACCGACAACCGGATCGTCGCCGGAGGTACGGCATTCGTGATGTTCGCCGCGGCGACCGGCGTGCAGTTCACCGTCCAGCGGCTGCCCCGGCGCACCATCCTCCTCGCGGGCGCGGCCGCCACGACCGCCTCGATGGCCGCGCTGGTCACCGCCGTGCACGGCTCGTCGTCGGCGGCGCTCGTCGCGTCGGCCGCCCTCGCCGGTGCCGGCCAGGGAATGGGGCAACTCGGCGGTCTGTCGCTGCTCAACAGCGCCGTCCCGACGTGCCGCCTTGCCGAGGCCAACGCCGCGTTCAACATCGGCGGCTACGTCCCCGCCGGGCTCCTCCCGGTCACCGCGGGCTACCTCAGCGACGCCGTCGGTCTGACCACCGGCGCCACCCTGTTCGCTGCGGTTCTCGCCGCGCTCGCCGTGATCGGTGGCCTCCTTGTGGCCGCCGGGCGACGGCACCTGGAGGGCTAGAACTGCGCCGGCAGGGCGCTGCGGTTGGAAGCCGCCCGCGGCGCGGCATGGTGTGCCGGGTCGCAGGGCGGCAACGGTGGGCGGGCGTTGCCCCTGAGACCGCGCAAGCCACTCCACACCCGACGCGCCCTTGGGGGAGTCAGGTCTCCTTTGTGGTGACGGTCACGGGGGCGTAGGCGAGTTTTTCGAGGGGCTCGCGGATCTGGGCGGCGTCGCCCACGGCGATGACGGTGAGGGCGTCGGGGTCGATGTGCTTGCGGTAGGCGCGGGCCACGCCGTCGGGGGTGGAGGCGCGGACCGCGGCCAGGTAGGCGCTCGGGTAGTCGGCGCCGAGGCCGTTGGCGGACACGTCGGCCAGTTCGGCGGCCACGGCGCGGGCGGTCTCGTACTCGGCGGGGGCGCGGTCGGCCAGGGCGCGGACGGACGAGCCGTGCTCCTCGGCGTCGATGCCGCGGGACACGATGCCGCGCAGTTCGGTCAGGGCGTCGGCGACCGCGTCGGCGGTGACCTCGGTGTGGACGGCGCCCTGGGCGATGAACAGGCCGCAGTGCCGCATGCGGAGCAGGCCTGCGCGCATGCCGTAGGTGTAGCCCTTCTCCTCGCGCAGGACGGCGTTGAGGCGGGACGTGAGACCGCCGCCCAGGACGTGCGACGCGACCATCAGGGACGGCCAGTCGTGGTGGGAGCGGTCGGGGACGCCGTGGCCGAAGCTGAGGTAGGTCTGCACGGAGCCGGGACGGTCGACCACGACGATGCGGGCGGCGGACTCGGGCAGGATCCGGTCGGCGGTCGGGAGCGGCGCGGCGGAGCCCGCCCAGCCTTCCAGGGCGGCGCTGAGGGCGCCCTCGGCGTCGGTCCCCGCCAGGTCGCCCGCGACGACCGCGGTCGCCTCGGCGGGGACCACGGAACCGTAGAAGTCTCGGACGTGCGAGCCCTGCAGCGCGCCGACCGAGTCGGGGGTGCCGCCCGTCGGGCGGGAGGCCCGGGCCTGCTCCGGGAAGAGGACGGCCCGCAGTTCGCGCATGGCGCGCGTGCCGGGGTCGGCGTCCTCCTGCGCGATCTCCTCCAGGCGCTCGCGGACGAGGCGCCGGACGTCGGCGTCGTCGAGGGCCGGGCGGCGCACCACCGAGGAGAACAGGTCCAGGGCCGCGCCGAGCCGCGTGGTCGGGACGTCCAGCGCGATGCGCAGGGCGGTCAGGTCGGCGTGCGCGTAGAGGCTGGCGCCGAGCCGCTCGAACGCGGCGGTCAGCGCGGTGCCGCCGCCGGGCTCGGTGCCCTCCAGCAGGGCGCGGGAGACCAGCGTCGCGACGCCGTCGAGGCCGGACGGCTCGCGGCCCGCTCCCGCGTGCAGGACGAGGCGGACGGCGGCGAGCCGGCGGCCGGGCAGGTCGCAGCGCAGCGTCGCGGGGCCGGCCGGGACGCGGCCCGCGGTGCCGGCCGGGAACGCCCAGGCCGGGACGGGCCCGGGGACGGGACGGGGCTGCAGTGCAAGGCCGCTGCTCACGAGTTGCCTCCGTAGGTCAGGGCGGTGCGGGCGCCCGGGGCCAGCCAGCGGCCCGCCATCTCCTTGATCGCGTCACCGGTGACCGCGGCGGCGCGGCCGGGGGCGGTGAAGACCCGGGCCGGGTCGTCGAACTGCGTCGCGTTCTGCGACAGCGCGTTGGCGAGCCCCGTCACCGTCTCGGTCTGCTCCAGGAAGCCGCGCTCGGCCTGGGCGGTGGCGCGGGCGGTCTCGTCGGCGTCCGGGCCGTGCGCGGCGAACCGTCCGAGCTCCTCGTCCAGCACGGCCGCGATCTTCTCGGGCTCGGGGCCGACGGCGTCCACGATCGCCAGGGACTGGCCGGACGCGAGCCGCGTGACCCCGGCCCACACCTCGGTGGCGATCTGGTCGCGCCGCACCATCCGGTCGTAGAGGCGGGAGCCGGAGCCGCCGCCGAGGATCTCGACCGCGAGCTCGGCGGCCTCGATGTCGTCGCCGCCGTCGGTGGGGAGCGGGAACATCGCGAAGTAGGCGGGGGAGGGGACCTCCTCGTCGAGCGTCTCGCCGCGGACGCCGGTCAGCGGAGCGAGCGCGCCGGGGCGCGCGGCGGGCTGGGCCGGGCCGGCGGGCAGGCCGCCGAAGTAGCGCTCGACCGCCTCCAGGGTCTTCTCCGGGTCGACGTCGCCCACGACGGACAGGACGGCGTTGCCCGGCGCGTACCAGGTGGCGAAGAAGTCGGTGCAGTCGTCGAGGGTGGTGGCGTCCAGGTCGTCCATGGAGCCGATCGGGGTGTGCGCGTAGGGGTGGCCCTCCGGGAACATCAGCGCGCACAGGCGCTCGAAGGCAGTCCCGTAGGGCTGGTTGTCGTAGCGCTGGCGCCGCTCGTTCTTCACCACGTCGCGCTGGTTGTCGAGGTTGGCCTGGGTCAGCGCGGCGGGGAGCGTGCCCATCCGGTCGGCCTCCAGCCAGAGCGCGAGCTCCAGGTGGCTGACCGGCACCGTCTCGTAGTAGTTCGTGCGCTCGAAGGACGTGCTGGCGTTGAACGCGGCACCGGCGCTCTCCAGCAGCGCCGCGTGCTCGCCCTCGGCGACGTTCGCCGAGCCCTGGAACATCAGGTGCTCGAAGAGGTGCGCGAGGCCGGTGCGGCCGGCCCGCTCGTGCCGCGAGCCCACCCCGTACCAGATGTTCACGGCGGCCAGTGGTACGACGTGGTCTTCGCAGACCACCACGCGCAGGCCATTGCCGAGCGTGTGCTCATGCAGCGGCTGTTCTGCCACGGAGCGCTCCCGTCCGTTCGATGGGCCGGACAGCACCGCGCGCGTCGGGAGGCGTCCCAGGCGGCGGGCTTGATCTCGGTCTCACCGTACCGGGTGCGCTCGGCGGGGGGAGCGCCGACGGAAACTGTGGATAACTCACACCGATGAAAAGGTGCGAGGGCGTGCGAAGCGGGACGGGAGGCGGGGGATCAGGAGCGAGAGGCTCAGGGCGCCGCGGACTCGTGCGCCGCGATCGCGTCCTCCAGCGACCGGTGCAGGACGAAGATCTTGGTGAGCTGGGTGACGTGGAAGACGCGCCGCACCCGGTCGTTGACGCCCATGAACGACATCGACCCGTCCCGCGCCCGCAGCCGGTGGTAGATCCCGACGAGCACGCCGAGGCCCGTGGAGTCCAGGAAGGTCACCTCGCCGAGGTCGATGACCAGGTGCGCGCCGCCGTTGTCGATGATCTCGAGCAGGGCCTCGCGCAGGCGGGGGCTGGTGAAGACGTCGATCTCACCGCTGATCTTGACGACCGTGAGACCCTGCTCGACGCGATGCTCGACGGCGAAGTCCACCGGTGCTCCTCTCCGCCCCTCGACTCGTCCAACCCTGGAGAAGTTCTAGGGCCTCGTCGGGGGGAATTCCATTGTTACCCCGGTCGCGCGCTGTTACGCCCGTCGACCCGGTCGCGTCCTTCAGGGGGACCGGAAGAGGGCCCAGACGACCTTTCCCTGCGCGAGGGCGCGCCATCCCCACCGGACACTGAAGGACTCGACGAGGTGCAGGCCGCGTCCGGTTTCGGCGATGTAGTCGGGTTCCTTGCGGCGGGGGGCCGTCCGGCTCGCGTCCATGATCCCGCAGAGCAGCCAGGGCCCCTCGTGCCCGAGGCGCAGCCGGATGGCGGACGGCGCGGAGCCGAGCGGGTCGGCCGGGTCGCCGTACACGCCCTCGCGGTGCACGTCGTCGCCCGGCCGCCCGCCGGCCGTCTTCCCGCTGTGTCGCAGCGCGTTCGTGACGAGCTCGGAGACGACGAGGCCGACGTCGTCGACGAGCTCGGCCATGCTCCACTCGGCCAGCCTTGCGATCGCGAAGTGCCGGGCCTCGGTGACCGATTCCGGATCGGGCTCGACGGTGAACGAGACGGTGGACCCCCGCAGTTCCGTCAGCGCCGTGACGGCTTTGTCCAGGCGGGGAGGCAGGTCGAACGCCTCCGGGACGGGCGTCGAGCGCCCAGCCTGGGCCCGTGGGTCGTCCGGCCCCGCGAGAGGGCCGAGCTCCCAACGCGTGTCGTCGTGCGCGTGGCGTGACGTCATTCCACCGGACCCCGCAGAGTGATCTCGTTGTGCAGCCGTGGCTCGGAAGTCTCGTGCGTTATCCTGCGCATCGTAGCGTGCGAATGCAAGGCCCAATGCACGTGCATCCGCGTCGCGAGGGTGTGGGCCGACGCGGATCGCACGCGGGAGATCGGAGGTAACCGCAGGACGCTGAGGCCAGTGGCACACTAGGTTCGCTGTCCGCCGAATAGCCGGGAGGTTGGGCGTGACTCCAGAGACGCCGGGAAGCGGGTCGACGGTCCGTCGGATCCTGCTCGGGTCGCAGCTTCGCCGTCTGCGTGAGCAGAAGGGCGTGACCCGTCAGGACGCCGGCTACGTCATCCGCGCGTCGGAGTCGAAGATCAGCCGTCTTGAGCTCGGCAGGGTCAGCTTCAAAGAACGAGACGTGGACGACCTGCTCACGTTGTACGGCGTCGGCGACAAGACGGAACGCGACGCGCTGCTACAGCTTGCGCGGGAGGCAAACACCCCCGGTTGGTGGCACCGGTACAACGACGTGTTGCCCGGCTGGTTCCAGACCTATGTGGGCCTGGAGGAGTCGGCGGCGTTGATCCGCACATATGAACTGCAGTTCGTCCCGGGACTGCTGCAGTCGGAGGGGTATGCGCGTGCGGTGATTCGCCTGGGCAACGCCGGGGCCGCCGAAAACGAGATCGACCAGCGCGTGGAGCTGCGCCTGCAGCGTCAGGAACGCCTCACGGGCGCGGAAGCGCCGCGCCTGTGGGCCGTGGTGGACGAGGGGGCGCTGCGGCGCCCCATCGGCGGACCGGAAGTGATGCGGGGCCAGTTCGAGCACCTCATCGAGATGTCGAAGCTGCCCAACGTCACCATCCAGGTCATGCCGTTCAGGTTCGGAGGCCACGCGGCCGAGGGGGGCGCCTTCACGATCCTGCGTTTTCCCGAGCAGGATCTGCCGGACGTGGTTTACGTCGAGAACCTCACCGGCGCGATGTATCTGGACAAGCGCGACGACGTCGACACCTACCTCCAGGCGATGGAACGCCTGTGTGTCGACAGTGCGACCCCGGAGCGCACCGTCGAGCTTCTCGGTGATCTTCTCAGAGAGACATGATGCTCCAGACCGATTACGACAACGGGATACCGGCCGCCGAGCTCCTCGGAGCACGATGGCTGAAGTCCCGGCGAAGCAACTCCCAGGGGAACTGTGTGGAAATCGCCGAACTGCCCGGTGGGCAGGTGGCGATGCGCAACTCCCGCCATCCCGAGGGCCCGGCCCTCATCTACACCCGCCCCGAGATAGAAGCGCTCATCCTTGGAGCCAAGGACGGCGACTTCGACCATCTCATCGCCTCCCACAACTGATCCAGCAGCGGCCGGGTCGGCACCGGTGCACCGAACGTCGACCCGACCGTCCGAACGAGACACAGGCCACCCCAGGCGCGAGGGTGGCCTTGTTCTGTGGGTCAGCCGCAGTTGCCGTAGGGGGCGGTACTGCCGTTGCCGCCGAAGCGGACGCACGCGCCGGGCGCGTTCACGTACACCGGCCCCGCGTACCAGGCGAACGAGCCGCTGTCGCTGATGGCGCCTCCGCCCTTCTTCTGGATCCAGGTGGAGACCGGCGACTTCGTGCCGACGTGCTTCGACTTGATGGTGACGGCGCAGTTGTACTTGGTCGAGTTGCTGTAGAGCAGGTAGGCGACGCCGCCGGACACGCCCATGGAGCGCAGCACGTAGTACCCGCTTCCCTTGCCGCCGCTGTTGCACGCGGACTGCGGCGTGTACTTGTTGGGCGGTTCCTTGGGAGGCGTCGAACTGCCCCCGCCCCCGCCGGTGCCTCGCGTGGGTGTCGATCCACCGGGCTGCTGCGGCGAACCCGGCTTCGGGGAGGCGCCGGGGCTCGCGGGGCTTCCGCTCTTTCCAGGCTTCGGCTGCCCGGGTCTGGTCGTCGTCGGGCTCTGGGGGCCGCCGGCCGCACCGTTCGCGGAGCCCGAGTCGCCCCCTGCGCCCTGGTTCTCGTCGGACGCCGACACAGACCGGCCCTTGTCGCCGCTCGGCCTTGTCGCGGCCCACGCGGCGCCGCCCGCGATGACCAACACCACCGCCACGGCCGCCGCCAGCGGTATGGCGAGGCGCCCGCGTCCCCTGCCGTCCGACCCGTGGTCGCTGGACGGCCCCGGAGGAAGCGGTGGCGGCATCCCGGGGGCGCCGTGGACGTGGCCGCCCGGAGGCGGCGCGCCCTCGGCGAACGGGCGCGGCTGCGGAGCCGTCCCATGCCCGACGCCGGAGGGGTCCGTGGCGTGCTCGGGGGGCGGCGCCGCACCGGCCATGGCGGACGGTGCGGCGTACGGGTCCGTCGAACCGCGCGGCGCCGACGCTTGCGTGGGAGCGGGGATCTCGGCGGGAAGCCCCGGGACGGCCGGCAGAGGCGGAACGGAGGACACGGGCGAGGCCGCGCCGCTGGCCGCGCCGACCAGCCGCTCCTGGGCCTCGCGAGCGGTCGGGCGCTGCGCGGACTCCTTGGCCAGGCACGCGAGGACGAGTTCGCGCATCGGGCTCGGCAGGTCGCCCACATCAGGCTCGCCCGTCAGGATCCGCTGCATGACCGTGGCCATCTCGTCGTTGCCGAACGCGGGACGTCCCGTCGCGGCGAACGTCATGGTCGTGCCCCAGGCGAACATGTCGGCGGCCGGGCCGACCTGGTCGCCGGCGAAGTGCTCCGGGGCCATGTAGGCGGGAGTGCCGACGTTCTGCGTCTCACCGGCGGCGCCCAGTGCGCGCGCCACGCCGAAGTCGATGACGCGCGGGCCGTCCGGTCCCATCATGACGTTGCGCGGTTTGAAGTCGCGGTGCACGATCCCGGCCTGGTGGATCGCCGTGAGCGCGGTGAGGGTGCCCACCGCGAGCCGCTCCAGGGCGCCGCCCCTGCGCGGGCCTTCCGCCCGCACGAGGTGGAACAGCGACAGGCCGGGCACGTACTCGCTGACGATGTAGGGCTGGTTGCCCGCCACGTCGGCGTCCAGGACCTGCGCGGTGCAGAAGCGCGCGACGCGCTTGGCGACCTCCAGTTCGCGGACGAACCGGGCGCGGGCGGACTCGTCCCCCGCGAGCCTGCCGTGCAGCAGCTTGATCGCGACATGCTCGTCGGCGCGGACGGCTCCGGCTCCGCCTCGCGGACGCCCCAGGAAGACGGCGCCCTGCCCGCCTTCGCCGAGGCGGCCCAGGATCTCGTACCCCCCGAGCTCGTCCGGGTCCCCCGACTTCAGCGGATGGGCATCCGGCATCGTCCTGTCCGTCACGCCACTCTCTCCCCGTCGTTCCGCCTCGTCCCAGGACCGTTCCGCAAGACTATGACCAACGAGGGTATGCGCTCGGCAAAGCGGATGATCAGGCGGTGGTGGCCGCGGCCACCTAATGGGACTATAGTCCGGTTGTATATCAGGGGAGGAGGCGACGATGGACCGTCGCCCGGCCGGTACGAGGCGCGTCGATCTGGAGTTGATGCGGACCCCGCCGCCCAAGGAGCGAGCCGACGCGGCACGCAACCGCGCGAAGGTGCTGGACGCCGCCGCCGCGCTCTTCGCCCGGCACGGAGTGGAGGCGGTCTCGATGGACGCCGTCGCCGCCGAGGCGGGCGTCGGCAAGGGCACGCTCTTCCGCCGGTTCGGCGACAAGGCGGGCCTCGCCGTGGCGCTCCTGAACGAACGCGAACGCGGGCTCCAGGACGCGATCCTGTCCGGCCCGTCTCCGCTGGGCCCGGGTGAGGACGGCGCGGTCGTGCCGCCGTCCGAGCGGCTGCACGCCTTCGCCGACGCCTACCTGAACTACGCGCTCGACCATCTGTCGCTGGTGCGCATGTCCGAGACCGCTTCGCCGGGGGCGCGGTACCGGATCGGCGCCTACGGCTTCTGGCACCGGCACCTGACGATCCTGCTCGACCAGCGCGGTGACGCCGTCCCGGACGGTGAGGCGGCCGCGCACGCGCTCCTGGCCGTCCTCGGCGCGGAGCACCTCACCGCGATGGTGGAGAGCGTGGGCCGGGAACGCACCCGCGCCACCGTCCACAAGTTCTTCGACCTCGCCCGCGCCTAGTCCGGCACGGCCCGCGCCCGGCCGAACGTGGGGCGGGCCCGGGTATGGCGCAGAAAGCACGAAAGCCCCCGCGGATGCGGGGGCTTTCTCATGCCTGACCGGAGGTGCGGCCGGGCTGGGAGCGTCAGGCCGGGTCGGGTGTCCGCCGACGGCGGCGGGTGTCCGCCCGGCCCGCCGCGTTGCCCGGTGGACCCTCCGGGGCATGGTTGCGTTCCAACTGCGCGGCGACCGCGAGGGCGCGGAGCGACGTGGTTCTCACCTGTTTGCGCTCACCGGTGGAACGGGTGCGGGGAATGCTGCTCGGCACGGTTCTCCTCCATAGGTCACTGACATGGGTGCCACCCGGCTGGCGGGCTCTCGCACGGTAGTTGCAACCGCAAGATCCTTCCGGCTATTCCGAGTGATCGTTCCGTTTAGCGGGCGACCGGATCCGGCCCCGCTTCAAGGGACTCGTGGTGGCTATCTAGGTTGTATATCTAACTAGATTGCCGTACGGTTTAGCTCGCTCGGCCAACTAGCCAGAGGGAGCGAACCATGAAGATCACGCCTGACGCCGCGGCCGGCCCCGGCCGCCCGCCGGCGCGTGGCGGGCGATGACCGCCGTGCCCGCCGACCGCCGCGCCAGCTGGCTCAAGGGCGTCCTCGACCTGCTGGTCCTCGCCAGCCTGACCGGGGGCGAGAGCTACGGCTACGAGATCGCCAAGACGCTCGCCGACGCGGGCCTCGGGCAGATCAAGGGCGGGACCCTGTATCCCGTCCTCAACCGCCTGGAAGAGGCCGGGCTGGTCTCGGCGGAGTTCCGCGCCGCCGACCGCGGCCCCGGCCGCCGCTACTACCACCTCACCGACGTGGGCCGCGTGACTCTCGCCGAGCAGAGCGGCCTGTGGCTCGACTTCGACGAGTCCGTGCGAACCATGCTCACCGAGGGAGCAGGACGATGACGAACCCCTACTTCGACGAGCTGGCGGAGCGGCTGCGCGCCCGCGGCCTCCCCGAGGAGGAGGTGTCCCGCACCGTCGACGACCTCGCCGCCTTCGTGGCCGAGTCCGGCACCGACCCCGTGCAGGAGTTCGGCACGCCCGAGGCGTTCGCCCCCCAGGTCGCCCCGGACGAGGCGCGGGCGGACGTCCGCACCGGCCCCGTCCCGCCGGACGAGGCCGGGACCTGGAAGTGGAGGGCCGACGCCTTCCACGAGCGCGAGGTCCTCAACCGCTACGGCGAGGAGGGCTGGGAGGTGGAACGGGTCGACAACACGGGCCGCTTCGTCAGCCACCGCGACCCGGACGGCCCGCAGCGCTGGGAGTACCGCCGCGAAACCGTCCTGCCGGGCCGCCGCAACGCCGTCATCGGCCGTCTCGCGCCGGACGGCTGGGAGCCCTGCGGCACCTGGGTCTGCTTCGAGTACTTCAAGCGGCCCAAGGCGGCCTCCCTCGGCCCCGAGGCGGAACTCCACGCCGTCCCCGGGACGCCGTCGGGCCGCAATTTCTGGAGCAGGCGCTTCTACACCTTCGTCGCCGGCTACGGCCTCTTCATCGCCGCCGTCTGCGGCGCCTGGATCGCCTTCGCCCCGGACGGCTCGGGCACCGGCCTCCTCATCGGCCTCCTCCTGGGCGCCCTGATCGTCATGGGCCTGATCGCGGCCCGCGTCTGGCTCGACCGCGGCCGCGCCTCCTGACGAAGCCCCCCGCCGGGACGCACGCTCCACGGTGGCTGAAACTTTCCTCCCTTTTCACGTCTCGTATCATCTGTCCCTTTGTTCTCGCTGGCGGGCGGGGCCGTCCGAACCGCTCAGCTGGGTAGGTATCCCAGGATCCGGTTCGCCCACGGGTTCGTCCCGCCGTGAGCGGCTCAGCGTGGAGCCCAGGAGGCCGTCGGGCGCGGCCGGACGCGCCCCGAACCACTCCTGGGAGACACACGTGATCAGTAAGCTGCTCGTCGCCAACCGTGGCGAGATCGCCGTGCGCGCCTTCCGTGCGGCGTACGAACTCGGCATCGCCAGCGTCGCCGTGTACGCGCACGAGGACCGCCTGTCCCTGCACCGGCAGAAGGCGGACGAGGCGTACGAGATCGGGGAGCACGGCCATCCCGTCCGCGCCTACCTGGACGTGGACGGGATCGTGGAGACGGCGCTGCGGGTCGGCGCCGACGCCGTCTATCCGGGCTACGGCTTCCTGTCGGAGAGCCCCGAGCTGGCGGCGGCGTGCGAGCGCGCCGGGATCAAGTTCGTCGGACCTCCGTCGCGGGTGCTGAACCTGGCGGGCAACAAGATCGAGGCGGTCGCGGCGGCGCGGCGCGCGGGCCTGCCGGTGCTGCGTTCGACGACGCCCGAGCCGGGACGGGAGCTGGAGGCGGCCGACGAGGTCGGATTCCCGCTGTTCGTGAAGGCCGCGGCGGGCGGCGGCGGGCGCGGGCTGCGCCGCGTCGACCACCGCGAGGAGTTGGAGGCCGCCGTGGACACGGCGCGCCGCGAGGCCGAGAGCGCGTTCGGCGACCCGACGGTGTTCCTGGAGCAGGCGGTGGACCGTCCCCGCCACATCGAGGTGCAGGTCCTCGCGGACGGCGCCGGGCACATCGTCCACCTGCGCGAGCGCGACTGCTCGGTGCAGCGCCGCCACCAGAAGGTCGTCGAGATCGCGCCCGCGCCCGGGCTGGACCCGGAGACGACCCGGCGGCTCTGCGAGGACGCGGTCAGGTTCGCCCAGGAGATCGGCTACGAGAACGCGGGCACGGTCGAGTTCCTCGTGGACGACCGCGGCGAGCACGTCTTCATCGAGATGAACCCCCGCATCCAGGTCGAGCACACCGTCACCGAGGAGGTCACGGGCGTCGACCTGGTGCAGAGCCAGCTGCGCATCGCGGGCGGCGAGACGCTCGCCGCCCTCGGCATCGCGCAGGACGAGGTCGCCGTGAGCGGGTTCGCCGTGCAGTGCCGCATCACGACCGAGGACCCGGCGAACGGCTTCCGGCCCGACACCGGGAAGATCTCGGCGTACCGGTCCCCGGGCGGCGCCGGGGTGCGGCTCGACACGGGAACGGCCTACGGCGGCGCGATCGTGTCGCCGCACTTCGACTCGCTGCTGGTGAAGCTGACGTGCCGCGGCCGGACGTTCGAGGACGCGGTGCGGAGGGCGCGCCGGGCCGTCGCCGAGTTCCGCATCAGGGGCGTCGCCTCCAACATCCCGTTCCTCCAGGCGCTGCTGGACGAGCCCGACTTCCGCGCGGGCGGCGTCACCACGTCCTACATCGCCGAACATCCCGCCCTGCTCACGGCCCGTTCCAGCGGCGACCGTGCGACGCGGCTCGTCCGGTACCTGGCGGACGTCACGGTCAACAAGCCGCACGGCGAGGCGCCCACCGACCTGGACCCGGCGACGAAGCTGCCGCCGCTCGACCTCGACGGGCCGTTCCCAGAGGGGTCGCGAGACCGGCTGCTGGCGCTCGGCGCGCGCGCGTTCGCCGAGCAACTCCGGAACCAGGACGCCCTGGCCGTCACTGACACGACGTTCCGCGACGCGCATCAGTCGCTCCTCGCTACGCGAGTACGCACCTACGACCTGCTGTCAGCCGCGCCCTACCTCGCCCGGATGACGCCGCAGCTTCTCTCTGTCGAGGCGTGGGGCGGGGCAACGTACGACGTCGCGCTCCGGTTCCTGGGCGAGTCGCCCTGGGACAGGCTGGCCGCGATCCGCGAGGCGGCGCCCAACCTGTGCATCCAGATGCTTCTGCGTGGTCGCAATACCGTGGGCTACACGCCGTACCCCGATTCGGTGGCTCGGGCCTTCGTCAAGGAGGCGGCCAGTACGGGAGTCGACATCTTCCGTGTGTTCGACGCCCTGAACGACGTGGACCGCATGCGTCCGGCCATCGACGCGGCCCTCCAGACTCACGCGCTAGTGGAGGGCACGCTCTGCTACACCGGCGACCTGTCCTCCCCGGACGAAAGGCTCTACACGCTCGACTACTACCTGCGTCTGGCGGAGGAACTCGTCAACGCGGGAGTCCACGTCCTCTGCGTCAAGGACATGGCCGGCCTGCTCCGGGCGCCCGCGGCGCGCACCCTCGTCAGGGCCCTCCGTGAGCGGTTCGACCTGCCCGTTCACCTGCACACCCACGACACGGCCGGCGGGCAGATCGGCACCTACATCGCCGCCATCGAAGCGGGCGTCGACGCCGTCGACGGCGCCGCCGCGCCGCTCTCGGGCACCACGAGCCAGCCGCCGCTCCAGGCGATCGTGGCCGCGACCGACTTCACCGAGCACGCCACCGGGATCGACCTGGACGCGCTCACCGTCATGGAGCCGTACTGGGAGGCCGTCCGGAGGCTCTACGCGCCGTTCGAGATGGGGCTCCCGTCGCCGACCGGACGCGTCTACCGGCACGAGATCCCGGGCGGGCAGCTGTCCAACCTGCGGCAGCAGGCCGTCGCCCTCGGCCTCGGCGACCGCTTCGAGGAGATCGAGCGCCTCTACGCCGCCGCGGACGCCATCCTCGGGCGGCTCGTGAAGGTCACCCCGTCCAGCAAGGTCGTGGGGGACCTGGCCCTGCACCTCGTCGCGGCGGGCGCCGACCCGGACGACTTCGCCGAGAACCCCGACCGCTACGACATCCCCGACAGCGTCATCGGGTTCCTGAGCGGCGAACTGGGCGACCCGCCCGGCGGCTGGCCCGAGCCGTTCCGCACCAAGGCCCTCGCGGGACGCCAGCACACGCCCGCCCGGGCCGAACTGGACGGCGCCGAAGAGAAGGCCCTGGCCGGTCCTGAGGTTCGCGACACGCTCGACCGCCTGCTCTTCCCGGGCCCGGCGAAGGACTACCGCGAAGCCCGCGCCGCCTACGGCGACCTCTCCGTCCTGCCGACCGGCCCGTTCCTGTACGGGCTCCGCGCGGGGCACGAGGTGGCGTTCGACCTCGAACCCGGCGTCCGCGTCCTGGCCGGTCTGGAGGCCGTCGGCGACGTCGACGAGGCGGGCGTCCGGCAGGTCATCTGCTCGGTGAACGGCCAGCTCCGCACGCTCTCCGTCCGCGACAAGTCCGTCAAGTCCGACGCGCCGCCGGTCGAGCGCGCCGACCCCGCCGAGCCCGGCCACGTCGCCGCCCCGTTCGACGGATCGGTGACGCTGCGGGCGGCCAAGGGCGACGAGGTCGCCGCGGGAGACGTGGTCGCCACCATCGAGGCCATGAAGATGGAGGCCGCGATCACGGCACCGGTCGCGGGCACCGTCGCCCGGCTGGCCGTCCCGGAGGCGACGCCCGTCCAGGCGGGCGACCTCCTCCTGGTCATCCAGGACGGCGCCTAGGGCACCTTCCGTTCCGGGGACGCCGGACGCGTCGCGTAGCCGCCCAGGGACGGTTCGAGCAGGTCGAAGGCGGTCTTCGCGGACTCCGCGAGGGCCGCCTCGATCTCTTCGTGGGTCTCGCCCCGCACGGTGCGGCACACGGTCTCCCGGAAGAGGACGCGGTGGACGCCGCCGAGCTGCGCGGCGACGAGGCGGGGCAGGACGTCGTCCGGACCCGCGCCGGTCTCCTCGGCGAGGACGGCGGCGAGGGCGTCCTCCCGCTCCTCGTGGAACTCGCGGAGCCGCGCCACCAGCGCCGGGCTCTCGGTGATCATCCGGGCGAAGTCGGGACCGGAGAAGCCGATCACGGCGTCATGCCGCCGGAGGGCCTCCAGGAAGCCCCGGCGCAGCGCGGCCAGCGCCGACTCGCCCGGCGCCCGCTCGGCGACCGTGCGCGCCAGGAGGGCCACGAACACCTCGTGCAGGTCGAGCGCCAGGTCCTCCTTCCTGGGGAAGTAGTTGGTGACGGTCATCTTCGCCACCTGTGCCGCCGCGGCGACGTCGGCGATCGTCACCCGGTCGAAGCCGTGCCGCAGGAACAGGCGGGTCGCCTGGTGCGAAATGCTCTGGCGCGTCTGCTGCTTCTTCATCTCCCGCAGTCCCATGCCGCCATCCTTACATAATGCGACCTAAGTTCGTACTTGACACATACTTAGGTCGGTTCCAAGTTTGGGCGGTGAGCCTGACGGGTACCGAGATCGGGTGACCGTTCCCTCCCGGCCGGACGAGCAAAGGACACAGCCCTGAACGCCAGCCACGCGCCGAGCGCAACCCCCCGCTCCACCGTGAACCTCGTCGACCCGATGAAGGACTACCTGTCCCGCATCGGGCGCACCGCGCTGCTCACCGCCGAGCAGGAGGTCGACCTGGCCAAGCGCATCGAGGCCGGCCTGTTCGCCCGAGAGCGCCTCATGACCCTGGGCGACGAACTGAGCCTCCAGGACAAGCAGGACCTGGAGTGGATCGCCGCCGACGGTGCCCGCGCCAAGGAGCACATGGTCGAGGCGAACCTGCGCCTCGTCGTGTCGCTCGCCAAGCGCTACATGGGCCACGGCCTCCAGCTCAACGACCTCGTGCAGGAGGGCAATCTCGGCCTGATCCGCGCCGTGGAGAAGTTCGAGTACCGCCGCGGCCTGAAGTTCTCCACCTACGCCGTCTGGTGGATCAAACAGGCGATCAGCCGCGCGCTGGCCGACCAGAGCCGCACCATCCGCATCCCCGTGCACGTCGTCGAGGTGCTCAACCGGATGACGCGCGTCCGGCGGCGGATGATGCAGGACCTCGGCCGCGAGCCGAACTCGCAGGAACTGGCCGTCGAGCTCGACGTCACGCCCGAGAAGGTCGAGTGGCTGCGGCGGCAGGCCCGCGAGCCGCTGTCCCTGCACACCCCGCTCGGAGAGGACGGCGACGGCGAGCTCGCCGACGTCATCGAGGACCCCGACGGCGGCGACCCCGCCGACGTCGTGGCGACGTCGATGCTGCGCGGGCGGCTCGACGCCGTCCTGGAGACGCTCACCGAGCGCGAGGCGGGCGTCATCTCGCTGCGGTTCGGACTGTCGGGCGGCGAGCCCAAGACCCTGGAGGAGGTCGGCAAGGTCTACGGGGTGACGCGCGAGCGCATCCGGCAGATCGAGTCCAAGGGCATGCACAAGCTGCGCCACCCGTCCCGCCGCGAGACCCTCGCGGACCTGCTCGGCTGACCCTGCCGGCCCGACCGACGCCCGGGGAGGCCGACGCCCGGGGAGGCCGACGCCCGGGGAGGCCGCGGCGCCCTTCCGCACGGCCCCGCGTGCCGACCCGGGGACGTCAGGTCGCGGCGCCGGGGCCTCCGGCCAGCCGCCGGGCGAGTTCGTCGCGCTCACGGGTGAGCTCGGCCACCTCGTGCTGGAGCTCGAAGATGCGCCGGATGGCGGGCAGCGTCATGCCCTCGCCCATCATCGAGACGACCTCCTGAATGCGGCCGACCTCGTGGCGGCTGTAGCGGCGCTGACCGCCGGTCGAGCGCTGAGGGGAGACGACCCGGTGGTCGTCGATGCGGCGCAGGAACGCCTGCTGGACGTCCAGCATCTGCGCCACCTGTCCCACCGTGAACAGCGCGGCGTGCTCGTCGTCGAACGGCAGGTTCATGCGGGCCTCCTCGGCGCCGGTGCGGTCCCGGCGGACCGCCGGGCGAATGCGTGCGGCCCCGGTCGCCTCGGCTCGTCGAAGGCCGCGCCGACCGGGGCCGCCCGGACACCGCGCGTCAGCGCCTGATCGCCTTCTGGCCGCCGCCCGACTGCTGGACGGCCACCTTCCGCGGCCGCGCCCGCTCCAGCACGGGGATGCGGACGGCGAGGACGCCGTTCTCGTAGGCGGCCTCGATCGCCTCGGCGTCCAGGTGCTCCGACAGGTAGACCCGGCGGGTGAAGGAGCCCATGGTGCGCTCGCGGACGAAGACGCGCTCGTCCTCGTCGAACTCCTCCTCGCGCCGCGCGGTCACCGAGAGCACACCGCGGTCGACGGTGACCTCGATGGAGCCGGGGTCGACCCCCGGCAGGTCGAACCGCAGGACGACGTCGTCGGCGCGGCGGATGCCGTCCATCGGCATGCCGGCGCCGCCGCCCTGACCGGCGGCCTGGCGGACCGCCCGGTCGAACTGACGCTCGAACTCCTGCACGAACGGGTCGATCGACGTCAGCAACATGGACCATCACCTCCGAAGACCTCGGCGCCTGGCTGTGCGCCGGTTACCTGTTCCTCGTACAAGAGGAAACCTGTAACTCAAGTTATAGGAAACCGGGAAGCCGCTGTCAAGCCCCGGTCGCTGTGCCCGCCCACTCGCATGTGTCGCGATCGCTCCGTTTTGGTGGCTCTGGGGCCGCTTCCACCCTCGGGATGAGAGAGTGGATGATCTAGAAACGGCTCCTTCGGGAACACGGTCGGCGCGGAGAGACGGGGATGATGGCCAGAGGGCTGGGACGGCTGACGGGGCGCGGCGTCGTCAGGGGCGCGGCCGCGGGGGCGGTGCTCGTTCTGACGTTGGCGACGGCCCAGGTCGCGGCGACGGCGGCCGGGCCGGACGTGGGCCCGTCCGCGATCGCCACGGCGCTGCCGCCGACCGTCCCGTTCGATCCCGCCAAGCTTCGGGCCACCCTGGACGCCACGCACGACGCCGGCATGTACGGGCTGTTCTCCGAGGTCCGGGACGGCCGCACGGCGTGGGACGGCGCGGCGGGGGCGGCGGACGTGCGCACGGGGCGCCCGGTCACCCCGGGCATGCGTCAGCGGGTCGGCAGCATCACCAAGTCGTTCGTCGCCACCGCGATCCTCCAGCAGGTCGAGCAGGGGCGCGTCGACCTCGACGCCCCGGTCGCCCGCTACCTGCCCGGCCTCATTCCGGGACGCTACGGCGAGCAGACGACCGTGCGGATGGTGCTCGACCACACGAGCGGCATCGGCGACTACGTCGCCGCGGCGTTCCCCTCACTGCGGGAGCTGTCGGCCGACAGCCTGGACGAGTACCGGTTCCGCGACGTCCGGCCCGCGCAGCTCGTCGCGTGGGGGGTGCGGGCGCCGCGCACCGGAGAGCCGGGCGAGCGCTGGTCGTACTCCAACACCAACTACGTCATCGCCGGGGAACTCCTGGAGAAGGTGACCGGGACCACGGCGGAGAAGTACATCACCCGGAACGTCATCCGGAAAGCCGGGCTGAAGCACACCTACTTCCCGTCCTCGCCCTGGATAGCGGGTCCGCACCCGCGGATGTACGAGTCGCTGTACCAGCATGTGACGCCGCCCCGCGACTACAGCACCTTCGACATGAGCTGGGCGTGGACGGCGGGCGCGCTGGTCTCCACCATGGACGACCTCAACCGCTTCTACCGCAGGCTCCTCACCGGCGACCTCATCGGGCCGGACGCCCTGGCGCAGATGCAGCGGACCGTCCCGGTGAAGGACGCGGACGGCAACGTCCTGATGAACTACGGCCTCGGGCTCTACTCTCTCGACCTCCCGTGCGGGACGTTCTGGGGTCACGACGGCGCGGTCTTCGGCGCCGGGACCCAGTCCCTGTCGTCCGCCGGGGGCGAGCGGCAGATCTCCCTGGCCTTCAACCTGATGAAGTACCAGCAGCTCAGCGCCGGCGGCACGCCCGTCCCGCACCCGATCGACAACGCGCTGGCCGCGCACGTGGTGGAGGCCCTGTGCGGCAGCCGGCCCGCGACCGGCACGGCCCGGCCCCCGGCGCAGGTGCGGTTGCTGCCGCTCCAGGCCCTCCGCGCCGCCGGATGACACGCGGCTGACCCGCGAAGGTGTCAGGCCAGGCTGGACGGATCGGTGTTGGCGCCGCACAGGACGACCACGACACGCTCCCCGGGGGACGGGCGGTAGGCACCGCTGCGGAGCGCCGCCACGGCGGCGGCCGTGCCGTGCTCGACGACGAGGCGGTACTCCTCCCACACGAACCGGCGGGCCTCGATGATCGCCTCGTCGGTGACCAGGACGGGACGCACCCCGGTACGGGAGGCGACCGCGAACGCGATCTCGCCGGCCCGGGTCGCGCCGAGGGAGTCGGCGGCGATCCCCGACACCTCCACGTCCACGGGACGTCCGGCGTGCAGGGCGCGTTCGAGGGTCGGGATCGTCACGGGCTCGACGCCGACGACGCGCGCCCGCCCTTCGAGCGCGGCGGCGACGCCCGCCATCAGCCCTCCGCCGCCGACCGCCAGCAGGACCGTGTCGGCCTCGCCACCGGTCTGCTCCAGCAACTCCAGGCCCAGCGTGCCCTGGCCCGCGCACACCTCCGGCAGGTCGTAGGCGTGGCAGAACAGCGCGCCGGTGTCGACGGCGCGCTTGGTCGCGGCGTCCTGCGCCTCGGCGTACCGGGTGCCGACCTGCACGACCGCGGCGCCGAGGGCCCGCAGCCGCGCGACCTTCACCGCGGGCGCCGTCTCCGGCACGTACACCTCGGCCGGGACGCCGGCCCGCGCCGCCGCGTACGCGAAGGCCAGCCCCGCGTTCCCGCCGGACGCAGCGACGACGCCCGCCTCCGGAAGCCGCCCCTCGTCCCGTGCGGCCAGGATGTGGTTGAACGCACCGCGCGCCTTGAACGACCCCGTGTGCTGCGTCAGTTCGAGCTTCAGCCACATCCGCCCGGCGGGCGCGAGCGGCCCCGGCTCGACCTCGACCATCGGCGTGCGGCGGACATGCCCCGCGACACGCTCCGCCGCGGCCTGGACGTCTGAGCGATCGATCACCGTTCTCCCTCCGAAGCCCCCAGCACCCAACACCAGTTTGGGACATGACACCCGCTCAGGCCACCCGAACCCCCGCCCGTACCCCAACCCCCTGGTGAGGGCTGCCCGGGGTCCTCCGCTTCGCTCCGGACGCCGGGCAGTTCATTTTGGGGGGCGCCCCCCCAAGCCCCTGGTGAGGGCAGTTGATCGGGGTCCTCCGCTTCGCTCCGGACGCCGGGCGGTTCATTTTTGGGGGGCGACCCCCCAAGCCCCTGGTGAGGGCAGTTGATCGGGGTCCTCCGCTTCGCTCCGGACGCCGGGCGGTTCATTTTTGGGGGGCGACCCCCCAAGCCCCCCGGCAAGGGCGGCTGACCGGCGTCCTCCGCTTCGCTCCGGACGCCGGGCGGTTCATTTTTGGGGGGCGACCCCCCAAGCCCCCCGGCAAGGGCGGCTGACCGGCGTCCTCCGCTTCGCTCCGGACGCCGGTCAGCGGACGGTGCGGAGTTGGTCAGCGAGCGCGGCGAGTCTCTTCATCGGTGCGGGAGGCACGTCCCGCCGACTAGGGAGGTCCCCATGAAGAACGTCCTCATCTCGGGTGCGAGCATCGGCGGTCCCGCGCTGGCGTACTGGCTGCGGCGGTACGGGTTCGGTGTGACGGTCGTGGAGGTGGCGCCCGGGCCGCGGGCCGGCGGGCAGGCGATCGACGTGCGCGGGCCGGCGCTGGAGGTCGCCGAGCGGATGGGCGTCCTCGACCGGATCCGCGAGCAGCGCGTCGAGATGCGCGGCATGTCCATGGTGGACGGGGACGGCAACGAGCTGTACCGCAGCGAGGAGTACACGATCAGCGGCGGCGACCTGAGCAGCCCGGACGTGGAGATCCTGCGCGACGACCTGTCCCGGATCCTGGCGGACGCGGCCGGCGACGGCGTCGAGTATCTCTACGGCGACTCGATCGCCGGGCTGGAGCAGGGCGACGACGGCGTGCGGGTGATCTTCCACAGCGGGCTGATCCGCACGTTCGACCTGGTCGTCGGCGCGGACGGCGCGCACTCGGCCACGCGGCGGCTGGTTTTCGGGCCGGAGAAGGACTACCTGACCCACCTCGGCACCTACCTCTCGGTGTGGACGGCCCCGAACTTCCTCGGCCTGGACCGCTGGCAGGTGTTCCACCAGATGCCGGGCAGCAGCTGGGGCGGCGGCGTGATGAGCGTCCGCGGCAACGAGGAGGTCCGCGTCTACATGGGGTTCGAGTCCGAGCGGCCGATCGAGTACGACCACCGCGACACCGCCGCGCAGAAGAAGATCATGGCGGACGCGCTGGCCGGGGGCGGCTGGGTGCTGCCCGAGCTGCTGGAGACGATGTGGGCGGCGCCCGACTTCCACTTCGACTCGATGGCGCAGGTCCACATGGACTCCTGGTCGAAGGGGCGGGTCGTCCTGCTGGGGGACGCGGGGTACTGCGGATCGCCGCTTTCCGGGCAGGGCACGAGCATGGCCATCGTCGGCGCGTACGTGCTGGCCGGGGAGCTGAAGGCGGCGGCCGGCGACCACCGCGCCGCGTTCGCGAACTACGAGAAGGAGCTGCGCGGGTACGTCGCCGCCAACCAGGAGCTGGCGCTGACCAACAAGGCGCGGGTGGACGCGCAGCGCAACGCCGAGATGGGCGCCGAGACCGAGGCGATCGGCTTCCAGGACTTCGGCGAGATCGTCGGCTCGTTCACGGTGCGGGACTACTGAGCGAGGCGGCGCGGTCCAGCAGGACCTTGCGTTCGGGCGCGTTGCGGGTGAGCTCCGCGGCGCGCTCGAACTGCGTCCGGGCCTCCTCCAGGCGCCCGAGGCGGGCGAGCAGGTCGCCGCGGACGCTCGGCAGCAGGTGGTAGCCGCGCAGGGCGGGCTCGTCCGCCAGCGCGTCGGCGAGCTCAAGACCCTTCTCGGCGCCGTCCGCCATGCCGACCGCCACGGCCCGGTTGAGCTCCACGACGGGGGACGGCGCGACGCGGGCGAGGACCTCGTAGAGCGACGCGATCTGCGCCCAGTCGGTGTCCTCGGCGGCGGGCGCCTGCGCGTGGCAGGCGGCGATCGCGGCCTGCAGGACGTAGGGGCCGGGCGGCTCGCCGATCTTCTTCGCGCGCAGCAGCGCCGCGAACCCGCGGTGGATGAGGAGCCTGTCCCACCGGCCGCGGTCCTGCTCCAGAAGCGGGACGGGCTCCCCGGACGGCCCGGTGCGCGCCCGGGTGCGGGACGCCTGGATCTCCATCAGCGCGGCGAGCCCGTGCACCTCGGGCTCGCCCGGGGCCAGCTCCGCGAGGATCCGGCCGAGGCGCAGCGCCTCGCGGCACAGGTCCGCCCGCACCCAGGCGTCGCCCGCGCTGGCGGCGTACCCCTCGTTGAAGATGAGGTAGACGACCTCCAGCACGGACGCCAGCCGGGCCGCGCGGCCGGGCCCCTCCGGCACCTCGAACGGGACGTTCGCCTCCGACAGCGTCCGTTTCGCCCGGACGATCCGCTGCGCCACGGTCGCCTCGGGGACGAGGAACGCGTGCGCGATCTCCTCGGTGGTGAGGCCGCCGAGCATGCGCAGCGTCAGCGCCACCCGCGCCTGCGCGGACAGCACGGGGTGGCACGCGGTGAAGACCAGCCGGAGGACGTCGTCCTCGATGCGGTCGTCGTCCGGAACGTCGAACTCCTCGGGCGGCGCCTGGGTCTCCAGGTCGCGGCCCATTTCCTCGATCTTGTCGTCGAGGCGCCGCAGCCGCCGGATCCGGTCGACGGCGCGGCGCTTGCCGACGGCCATGAGCCAGGCGCCCGGGTTGTCCGGGACGCCTGACTCCGGCCACTGTTCGAGCGCGGCGACCAGCGCGTCCTGCGCGAGTTCCTCGGCGAGCCCGATGTCGTGCACCATGCGGGCGAGACCGGCGATGATGCGCGCGGCCTCCAGCCGCCACACCGCGTCGATGCTCGCGTGCACGCCCGTGCCGCGCGCGGGCGCCCTACGCGCCCCGGGCTCGTCCGATGCCGTCACGCTGCCGATGAGAGCATCCGCACCGGCCGCCGCGCAAACTCAGCGGACGCTCACCGGCCCGGCCGGACGCCCCCCGGCCGCGACCTCACGCGCCGGGGATGTCGTCCGGCCCGAACACCTGCTGGATGACGCCCTGGCCGTCGCCGATGATCGCCCAGAACCGCTTGGACAGCTCGATCGCCTCCTCGCGGGAGCCCACCTCGATCAGCGCGAACCCGACGACCGCCTCCTTCGCCTCGGTGAACGGGCCGTCCAGGACGGTGACCTTGCCGCCGGACGACTTGATCCGGGTGCCGCCGGGCTCCAGCCCGCCGGTCGCGAGCAGCGCCCCGCTCCGGGACATCTCCTCGATGAACTTGCCCATCTCCACCTGCAGCTTCTCGTCCGGCGGGCCGGCGGGGGCAGAACCGTCGTCCGTCGTCATCATCAGGAACCGCATGTCGTCTCCTCTGTTCACCGGCCCGGTCCTTCCCGGCCTGTCACGAACGCGTCGAAGAAGGTGTGACCGGATCGACATCCCTCGCCGAAATCTTCTGGATTTTTTCCTGCCCCGTATCGTGCCAGGTCATGGCGGTATCGGACCGGACGCTCCCGTGTATCCGCCGAGATGCCCATCGAAGAGGACATTCCGGACTAGTGGGCAAGTGAGTCTTCAACAAGTAACTTCATCCGGTGGAAAGTTTTTTCGCACGTCGAGGAGGGCGTCCCATGGGAGTTCCGGCACCGGTGACCGGCGGGCCGTCCATGCCGAGGGCGGGACGCCGGGCGCGGCACGAGCGGTGGAGCGCCGCGGGGCGCGGGGCCTCATGAGCGCCGCCGAGCCCGCGGGCGACCGCGCCCCCGTCGCCCAGGACCACCGGGCGGCGGGCCCGACGGTACTGCGGATGCTGGTCGGCGCGCAGCTGCGCCGGTACCGGGAGGCCGCCGGCATCTCCACCGAGGCCGCCGGGTACGAGATCCGCGGCTCGCACTCCAAGATCAGCCGGATGGAGCTCGGCCGCGTCGGCTACAAGGAGCGCGACGTCGCCGACCTGCTGACCCTCTACGGCGTGACCGACCCGTCGCTGCGCGAACCGCTGCTGGAGCTGGCCGAGCACGCCAGCGCGCCCGGCTGGTGGCAGCCGTTCGGCGACGTGGTCCCGTCCTGGTTCGAGCCCTACCTGGGGCTGGAGCAGGGCGCGGTGCTCGTCCGCGTGTACGAGGTCCAGGACATCCCGGAGCTGCTCCAGACCAGGGACTACGCCCGCGCCCTCCTCGCGGCCCGCTACTCGGAGGCGGGGCCCGAGGAGATCGAGCGGCGGGTGGAGCTGCGGATGCGGCGCCGCCGCGTGTTCGAGCGCCCGGACCCGCTGCGGCTGTGGGCGGTGCTGGACGAGGCGACGCTGTGCCGGACGGTCGGCGGCCGCGCCACGATGCGCGCCCAGATCGAGCACCTGATCGAGATGGCGGAGCTGCCGAACGTCACCGTGCAGATCGTGCCCTTCAGCTCGGGCGGGCACGCGGCGGAGGGCGGCCCGATGACGCTGCTGCGGTTCGCCGAGCCCGAGCTGCCCGACGTGGTCTACCTGGAGCACCTCACCTGCGCGCTCTACCCGGACCGGGCGTCCGACATCGCCCGCTACCGCGACGCCCTGAACCGTGTCGGCGTCCAGGCCGAGCCCCCGGACCGCACCCGCGCGATCCTCCAGGCCGCCCTGGCCCGGCTCGACAAGGCGCCGCGCCGGGCCGCCGGGTGACCGCCCCTACTGCGCGGTGGGGACGTAGGTGGCGACGATGACGCCGGTCTTGAAGACCTTGGTGTCGGCCAGCTCGAACGTGGCCGAGAACTCGTCGGCGTTGAGCAGGTCGGCGGTCTCACGGGGGCCGACGAGCACCGGGTGGATCCACAGGCGCAGCTCGTCCAGCAGGCCGTGCTCGACGAGCGTCCGGGACACCGGGCCGAAGCCGTACTGCAGGATGTCCTGACCGTCCTGCTCCTTCAGCTTGGTGATCTCGGCGACGGCCTCCGCCCGCGGGATCGCCGTCGTGTCGCCCCAGCCGGGCTTGCGCAGGGAGTCGGACACGACGTAGTGGGGCAGGGTGTTCATCCGGACGCCGAAGTCGCCGGTGGCCTCCTCCATGGCCGGCCACGCCTGGGAGAAGCCGTCGAACGTCTTGCGTCCCATCAGCACGGCGTCGCAGGAGAACAGCAGCTCCCGGGCGTAGGCGGCGGCCTCGTCCTGGAAGTAGGCCGAGGTCCAGTTCTGCGGGTTCTCGATGACGCCGTCGAGCGACACGTACGTCGAGTTAATGATCTTGCGCATGGTCTCCTCCGTCAGGGTGATCGTTTCGCCTTTCCGGCGCGGTGGGACCACTGTGCGCGAGAGGGTTTACCGCATTCTTACGCTTCCTTTCCGGCGGCCGGCCCGACGCGCGGGAGCGCGAGTTCGCAATAGGGTCGAAAGATGCGTTTCGGGCTGCTCGGACCGCTCGCGGTCTGGACCGACGACGGCGGGCTCGTTCCCGTGCCGGGACTGAAGGTGCGGGCGCTCCTGGCGGACCTGCTCGTGCACGAGGGCCGTCCGGTGCCCGCCGACCGGCTGATCGACGACCTGTGGGGCGACGCGCCGCCCGGGAACCCGATGGGCGCGCTGTCGGCGAAGGTGTCGCAGCTGCGCCGCGTCCTGGAGGACGCGGAGCCGGGCGCGCGGGCGCTGGTGGAGTCGCGCCCCGCCGGATACCTGCTGGGCGCCGCCGCCGAGTGGGTGGACGCCCGGTGCTTCCAGGCGCTGGTCGAACGGGCCCGGGAGGCCGCGGAGCCGAAGGAGAGGGCGGCGCTGCTGGCGGAGGCGCTCGGGCGGTGGCGCGGCCCCGCGCTCGCCGACTTCCGGGACGAGGAGTTCACCCGGGCGGCGGTGGCGAGGCTTGAGGAACTGCGGCTGACCGCCCTGGAGGAGCAGGCCGAGGTGCGGCTGGCGCTCGGCGAGCACGGTGCCCTGGCGGGCGAACTCGGCGTCGCCGTCGAGGAGCACCCGCTGCGCGAGCGGCTGAGGGCCGCGCACATGCGGGCCCTCTACGGGGCCGGACGGCAGAACGAGGCGCTGGAGGGCTACGAGCGGTACCGGGTGCTGCTCGCCGACGAGCTGGGCCTGGACCCGGGCGCCGAGCTGGCCGCGCTCCAGCGGGCCGTCCTGCGGCAGGACCCCGGCCTCGGCGGGCCCGCCGCCCCGGAGCCGTCGCGCCCGCGGTCGAACCTGCCCGTCCCGCAGACCGGGCTGATCGGGCGGGACGGCGCCGTCCGGGAGATCCGGGCGCGGATCGGCACCGACCGGCTGGTCACGCTGACCGGCCCGGGCGGGGTGGGCAAGACCCGCCTGGCGATCGAGACGGCGGCCGGGCTCGCGGGCGCCTTCGGCGACGGCGTGTGGATGGCGGAGCTGGCGGGGCTGGAGCGCTCGACCGTGCCCGACCTCGCGGAGGTCGTGACGGCGATCCTCGACATCCGGGACGCGCCGGGCGCGCCCGCCGCGGCGCTCGACCGGCTGGCGGCGGCGCTCGGCGCCCGCCGGCTGCTGCTCGTCCTGGACAACTGCGAGCACGTCGTCGAGCAGGCCGCCGAGCTGGCGGACCGGCTGCTGCGCGGGGTGCCCGGGGTGCGCGTGCTGGCGACGAGCCGGGAGCCGCTCGGCCTGCCGGGCGAGGTCGTGTGGGCCGTCCCGCCGCTGGACGTGCCGGGCCGCGACGACGACCCGGCCGCGTCGAGCGCGGTCCGGCTGTTCGCGGAGCGGGCGCGCGCGGCCTCGCGGGGCTTCCTGCTGGACGGGGACACGGCCGGGCGGGTCGGGGAGCTGTGCCGCCGGCTGGACGGCATCCCGCTCGCTCTGGAACTGGCCGCGACCAGGGTGCGGACGCTCGGGGTCGAGGGCCTCGTCGAACGGATCGACGACCGGTTCCGGCTGCTGTCGTCCGGGCACCGCGGCGGCCCGGCCCGGCAGCGCACGCTCACCGCGGTGATCGACTGGAGCTGGGACCTGCTGACCGGGCCGGAGCGCGCGGTGCTGCGCCGGCTGTCGGTGCACGCCGACGGCTGCACGGCCGACTCGGCCGAGGTCGTGTGCGCGGGCGGGGACGTCCCGGACGCGGATGTCCTCGACGTCCTGGTCCGGCTGGTCGACCGCTCGCTGGTCGTGATGACGGAGCGCCCCGGGGAGGGCCCGCGGTACCGGCTGCTGGAGTCCGTCGCCGCCTACGCGGCCGAGCGGCTGGCGGAGGCGGGGGAGACGCGGCGCGCCGAGGCGGCGCACAGCGGCCACTACCTGGCTTTGGCCGAGCGTGCGGCGGGCGGCCTCACCGGACCCGAGCAGGCGCGCTGGCTGGCGAGGCTGGACGTCGAGTCGGCGAACCTGCGGGCCGCGCTCGACGCGGCCGGTTCGGCGGACGAGGCGTTGCGGCTGGTCAACGCGCTCGCCTGGTACTGGTTCCTGCGCGGACGGCTGACCGAGGCGCTGCGGTCGCTGGAGGCGGCCCTCGCGCGGGGCGGCTCGCCGGACGTCCGGGCCCGCGCGCTGGCGTGGCGGGCGGGGCTGGCCGTGCTCAAGGGCGCCCCCGGCGACTGGAAGGCCCGCCGCGACGAGGCCCTCGCGCTCGTGGACGCCACCGGTGACGACCGCCTGAAGGCGTGGGCGCGCTGGTTCCTGACGTTCGCCCGGGCCGAACTGGACGACACCGGCGAGGGCGCCGCGATCCTGGAGGAGGCGCTCGCGGGGTTCCGCGCGTCCGGAGACCGGTGGGGCGAGGCCGCGGCGCTCGTCCAGCGCGCCATGCACGCCCACGCGCGCGGCGAGCCCGCCGCGCTGGAGCGCGACGCCGAGCGGGCCGCCGTGCTGTTCGGCGAGGTCGGCGACCGCTGGGGACGGCTCCAGGCGGTGGAGTGGCTCGGCGGGCTGGCGGAGCTGACCGGCGACTACGACCGGGCCGAGCGGCTCCATCACGACGCGCAGCGGATGGCCGAGGAGCTCCGGATGTGGCCGGACGTCGCCATGCGGATGGCGTGGCGCGGCTGGATCGCCTACCTGCGCCGCGACCACGCGTCCGCGCGGCGGCTGTTCGGGCGGGCGCGCCGGGTCGCCGTGGAGCAGGGGTTCGCGCCCGCGGTCATGTTCGCCGACATCGGCCTCGGGCTGGCGGCGGAGCGCGAGGGACGGCTGGAGGACGCCGAGGACCGGATGCGGCCCCTGCTGGCGGCGGCCTCGCCCGAGGAGTTCCCGCCCCTGTACCTGCCGATGATCCAGAGCGGGCTGGGGCGCGTGGCGGAGGCGCGCGGCGACGCGGTGTCCGCCGTGCGGTACCAGCGGGACGCGCTGGCCGTCGCGATCAGGCTGGCGGCACCGCGCGACCTGGCGGGCGCCCTGGAGTGCCTGGCCTGCGCGCTGGCCCTCACCGGACGGCACCGGGACGCGGCGGAGGCCCTCGGGAAGGCGGCGGCGGTCCGGGAGGCCGCCGGTGTGCCGCCCGGCCCCGTCGAACAGGACGACATCGACCGGGCCGCGGCGCGGATCGGGGACGCGGCCGGGCCGGACGCGCTCGCCGCCGGCGCGGGCCGCGATCCGGTGGAGATCCTGCGGCGCGCGGAGGCCGTCCCTCCGGCAGGCGCCTCCGTCTGGGCGGACCGGTAGGGCGTCGCGGCGGCGCTCCCCCAAATAGGGAGATCTGGGGTGATTCCTCCCTATTGCAATAAGGTTGCGGAAGGTCGCGGAATCGTCACGACCCCTTGTGGCCTCCCTCACAGGCAATGATCATGACCCTCCGTGGGACGACGGGGGTTGGTGCTCAGCCGGATCATCGGCGACCGGACGCTGGTGCTGGCCGCCTGCGCGACCGCTCTGTTCGCCACGACCGTCCTCGCGGCCCTGGTCGGCTACACCGGGTCGGTGACCCGCGAGGGCCTGCGCCGCACGCTGGCCGACGCGACGTTCGAGTCGGTCGGGACGACGCTCGGCACGCACGTCCCGGCGAACGGCCTCACGGAGGTGCAGGGCCAGGTCGACGGGGTTCTCAAGCAGATCTACCGGGACGTCCCGCTGGCGGTCTCGATGAGCGTCCGCAGCGACTCCTACACGCTTCCTGGCCAGGAGAAGAGCGACCACCCCGACCTGACGGCGTTCGGGACCTACACCGGGATCGAGAAGCACGCGCGGCTCAGCGAGGGACGCTGGCCCGGCGCGGCCTCGGGCCCGGGCTCCGGAGAGGTCGAGGCGGCCCTGCCCGGCGCCGCCGCCCGCGCGATGCACGCCGGCGTGGACGACGTCCTCACGCTGCACGGCCGCGTCGACAAGAAGTCGGTCGTGAAGGTGCGCGTCGTCGGGCTGTTCGACGTCCTCGACCCGCAGGACTACTTCTGGCAGGACGACAAGCTCGTCACCACCGGCGTCGAACGGCTCGACTACACGAGCCACGGGCCGTTCGTGGTGCCGCCCCAGGTGTTCGCCGCCCGGTTCACCGGCACCGGCTCCGAGGCCCGTTTCACCGTCATGCCGGACCTGCGCGGCGTCGAGCCCGGCGAGCTCGGCCCCCTCGGCGACCGGGTGGCCGCCGGCGGCGACACCTTCAGGAAGGCCGGCGACGGGGCGCAGTTCAGCGTCGCGACCGACCTGCCCGACCTGACCGCGCAGCTGAGCACCGCGCTCCAGGTGGCGCGGTCCACGATGCTCATCCCGGTGATCCAGCTCGTGCTGCTGGGGGGCTGCGCGTGGCTGCTGGTCGCGCGGCTGCTCGCCGACCACCGGCGCGGCGAGGTCGCGCTGCTGCGCACCCGCGGCCTCGGCATGCGCCAGCTCGCCCGGCTCGGCCTCGTCGAGGGCCTGCTGATCGTGCTGCCCGCCGCGGTGCTCGGCCCGCTGCTGGCCGGCCCGCTGCTGCGCCTGGCCGGGCACGCGCCCGCGGTGCGGGACTCGGGGCTGCGGCTGGACGCCGGGCCGCTCCTGCCGCTGTGGACGGTCTCGGTGCTGACGGCGCTGGCCTGCGCCGTCGTCCTGACGGTCCCGACGCTGCGGGGGGCGAACCGGACGTTCGTGGAGGCCCAGGCCGGTCTCGGGCGGCAGGGCCGCGGCGGCCTGCGCGGCTCGGGCACCGACCTCGCCCTGCTGCTCGTCGCCGGGCTCGCGATCTGGCAGCTCACCCGGTACGGGGCGGACGGCGCGGGCGGCGACGGAGCGCCCGGCGGCGGGACGGACGGCATAGACCCGTTCATCGTGTCCGGCCCGGCCCTGGCCCTCCTCGCCGGCGGGGTGCTCCTGCTCCGCTTCGTGCCGGCCGTCTCCCGCGTGGCCGAGCGGGTCGCGACCCGCAGGCGCGGGCTCGTGGCCGTCCTCGGCACCCGGCAGGTCGGGCGGCGCCAGCTCCGCTACACCGGCCCGGTCCTGCTGCTGGTGATGGCGATGGCCGTCGGGGTGCTGTCGGTCACGACGATGGCGACCTGGCGGCGGTCGCAGACCGACCAGGCCGACTTCCAGAGCGGCGCCGACCTGCGGCTGTCCGCCGCGTCCCGGGAGGGCGGCCCGGGACCGCTCGGGCAGGCCGGACGGTTCGCTGCGTTGCCCGGCGTCTCGGCAGCGACCGGGGTCCTGCGCATGGACGCCGACCTCGGCACCGAACCGGCGACGCTGCTCGGCGTGGACGCCGAGGCGATCGGCCCGCTCCTGCGCGTCGGCCCCGGCCTGCGGAACGACCTGCGCCTGGACGAGCTGGCGCGGGCCCGTCCGGCCGCCCAGGCGCTGACCGTCCCCGGCGAGCCGAAAAGGCTGCTGTTCGACGTGCGCCTCAGCCACTCCGGCCCGGACCCCGAGGTGCCCCCCGACTACGTGCCGCCTCTCGGCGAGGGCTACAAGTTCACGGTGACGGTCGTGGACGCGCGCGGGCTGACTCGGCAGGTGCCCCTCCCCGGCGTCGACGCGGACGGCGACGCGCACACCCTCGCCCTGGACGCCGCCCAGCTCGCCGGGACGGACGGCGTGCCGTCCTACCCCCTGTCGATCCGCGGCGTCCACTTCGGCTACGACGACAACAAGATCTCGGGCAGGCTCGAACTGGAGCTGCGGAGCATCACCGGGGAGGGCACCGGCCCGGCCGCGCGTCCCGCCGGGGCCCGCTGGGACGCCTTCGCCGGACCGCAGGACCTGGAGCACCCGCTCAAGCCGAGCGTCACCGACGGTGAGGACGCCCTGGCGACCCTCACGATCCCGTCGTCGCCCACCCTCGACCGCAAGGGCTTCTACGGCTACGCGACCGGCACGGCCGTCCACGCGATGTTCGGCACGTCCACCCCGCGCTCGCAGGACGTCAAGAACACCGCCCTGCTGCCTCCCGTGGCGGGCGTCATCACCGAGGAGATGGCGAACCGCGCCAAGGTCGGCGTCGGCGGCACCGTCACCGTGAACACCCTCGACGGCGACCAGCCCGTCAAGGTCGCGGGCATCGCCCCCGCGCTGCCGAGCGTGCCGCCCGGCAGGCCGGGCGTCCTGGTCGACCTGCCCACCCTCACCCAGTCCCGGCTCGCCGTGGACGGCTCGGCGGGCGACCCCATCACCCCCCGGGAGTGGTGGGCGTCGGCGCGCGGCGGCCGCACCGGCCCGGCCGTCCGGGACCTGGCCCGGCATCCCGCCTGGGGCGAGGTCGCGGCCGACCGCGTCGAGGCGCGCTCCCGGCTCCGCGACGCCCCGCTGGGCGCGGCGCTCCAGGGCGCCCTCGTGCTCGGCTTCGCCGCGGCGCTGGCGTTCGCCGTCATCGCGTTCGTGGTGAACGCGGCGGTGACCGCGGGCGAGCGGTACCGCGAGTTCGCGGTGCTGCGGGCGCTCGGCGTGCCGCCCCGCCAGGTCGCCGGGATGCTCGCGATCGAGCAGGCCTACCTGGTCGTGCTCGGCCTGCTCGGCGGGACCGTCCTCGGCCTTGTCGTGGCGCGGCTCGTCGTCCCGCACATCGTGCTGAGCGTGCAGGCCGCCGAGCCGTACCCGCCCGCCGACCTGGTCGTCCAATGGCCCGTGGTGCTGGCCGTCCTCGGCGGGGTGGCGGTGGTGCTCGTGCTCGTGCTCGCGCCGGTCATCCGGACTCTGCGGCGCCGGAACCTCGGCGCCGGCCTGCGCGCGGGGGAGGACCGATGAGGAGTGCCGGGATGCGGCTCGCCCGGACGCAGTGGGCGCCGCTCACCGCCCTGGCCGTGCTGATGCTGGTGTCGGCGCTGCTCGCCGTCGTCGTCCCGTCCCGGACCACCGCCGGATACGACCGCGCCGCGGCCGCGGCCGCCGGGCCCGGGGCCGTCATCCGCGTGAAGGGCACCGCGGGCGGCACCGCCGCCTTCGCCGCCGTCCCCGGCGAGGCGGCCCTGAACGGCAACGCCCTCACCTGGCGGGAGCTGATGCCCCGGTCCCTGAGCGAGGGCACCGGAGAGCCCGAGGCGTCGGTCACCTCGCCCGCCGACACCGTCGAGGGGGGCCTGCACCGTCCGAGGCTCCTGTACCTGGGCTGGGAACCGAGCGCGTGGCGGCGCATCCGCCTCGTCTCCGGCGGCCTCCCCTCCAACAAGCCGGGACAGACGAGCGGCGACATGAACGTGGTGGTGGCCAAGGCGTACGCCGACCAGTTCGGCTACAAGGTCGGCGACCGGATCGAACTCAGCGGCAGGACCGTCCGCGTCAAAGGCCTCTACCAGCCGCTGAACGCCGCCGACCCGTTCTGGGGGTCGCGCGCCCGGATCCTGCACCCGACCATCGAGTACCTCAGCCTCCCCCCGTCGACGACCCTTGAGGCCGACGCCGGCACGGCACTGATCGACCCCGCCGGGTACGCGCGCCTCACGCGCGACCCGGGCCTGAAGCTGACCTACGACTGGCGGTTCCCGGTGCGCGACGGCGCGGTCGGCGCCGACCAGGCCCGCGCCATGACCGGAGACCTCGACGCCTTCCGCTCCGCCGTCGCGGGGCGCGCCGACTTCTTCCCCTGCGAGGTCTCCACCTCCCTCGACGTCCAGCTGAAGGACTTCGCCGGACGGCTCCACACCGCCCAGTCCGTCGTCGGCCTGGCCTTCGGCGGCCTCGTCGCCGTGGCCGCCGGGCTGCTGCTGCTCGCCGCCGGCCTGCTCGGCGAGCGGCTCCGGCCGGTCCTCGGCGTCATGCGGGCCCGCGGCGCGTCGCTGCGCCAGCTCGCGGCGCCCGCCTGCGGGCTGACCGCCCTCGCCGCCGTCCCGCCCGCCCTGCTCGGGTACGCGGCGGGACGGCTCCTGGACGCCGGTCCGCCGCAGACCGCCTCCCTGTACGCGATCGGGCTGCTCGTGGCCGCCGTGCTGGGCGTCTCGGCGACCATGGTCCTGCGGGAGCGCGGCGGCGGCCTCGGCCCGGTCGCCGAACACCGCGACGACCTCGTCGCGGCGCGCCCGTCCCGGCGGCGGCTCGTCCTGGACGGCCTGCTGGTGGTGCTCGCCGTGGTCGGCGTCGTGCTGCTGCGCGTGCGCGGCACCTCCGCCGGGACCGATCCGCTGGTCGCCGCCGTCCCCGCCCTGCTCGGCGCGGCGCTCGGCGTCCTCGTCCTGCGCGCCTACCCGTACCTGCTGCGGGCCGCCGGGCCGCTGCTGCGGCGGCGGACCGGGGCCGTCGCGTTCATCGGCCTCGCCCGCGCGTCCCGGCAGAACCTCGTCGGGGCGCTGCCGCTGGCCGTCCTGCTGCTGGCCGCCACCATCGCCGGCTTCACCTCCACCGTGGACACCGGGCTGCGCGCCGGGCAGGAACGCGCCTCCTGGGCCGAGACCGGCGCCGACGCGCGCATCGAGGCGGGGTCGCTGGACGAGGCGAAGCTCCGCCGCATCCGCGCGGTGCGCGGCGTCACCGGCGCCGTCCGGGTCCGGGTCATCGAGCGGGCCTCGTCCGCCACCGACCAGGCGCCGATGACCGTGGTCGGCGTGGACCTCGACGCCTACCGGAGACTCGCGCCCGAGGTGCCCGGCATACCGGACACCGACACGGGCGTGCTGGTGTCGCCCCTCGCCGCCCACACCCTCGGCTCGGGCGCCGTGACGCTCGGCCGCGCGGGCATGGACCCGGTGGCCGTCACGCCGTCCACCCAGATCGTGCGCTTCCCCGGGCAGGAGAAGAACAGCGCCTTCGTGATCGTCCCCTACCGGATGGTCGCCGGCGCGACGGGCTTCCCGTCGCATGTCTTCGTCACCGGCGACGACATCGACGTCAAGGCGCTGCGCGCCGCCGCCCCGGGGGACGACGTCGTGCTGCGGCGGCAGGTGCTGCGGGACATGGCGGGACTGCCCCTGGTGCCGGTCGTCCACGACACCTTCCGGAACGGCGCCCTCGCCGGCGGCGTGTTCGGGCTGCTCGCCGTCCTGCTCATGCTCGTCGTGGGCGCCCGCGCCCGCGGCCGGACGATCGCCCACCTGCGCGCCCTCGGGCTGAGCCGCCGGCAGAGCCGCCGCCTCGCGCTCGTGGAACTCGCGCCCGTCCTGCTGTGCGCGGTCGGCGCCGGGTGGGTGCTCGGCCTCCTGCTGCCCGAGATCACCGGGCCGGTCGTGGACCTGCGCCCCTACACCGGCGGCTTCGCCGTCACCGCCCACGTCCCGGGCCTGCCGGCGCTGCTCGGCCTGCTCGCCGCGCTCCTGCTGGCGGCCGCCGCCGCCGTCGCGGTCGACCGCGCCTTCGACACCGACCCCGGCAACGCCCTGAGAACGGGGGATTGATGACCGAAACGACCGACCTCGCCGAACTGGAGCGCCGCGCCGCCGAGCGCGGTCCCGTCTACGGCGAGGGCGCCCACATCGTCTGCGACAACCTGGTGCGCATCTACAAGACCGACGGCGTCGAGGTCGTCGCCCTCCAGGGTCTGGACCTGCTCGTCGACCCCGGCGAGCTCGTCGCCATCGTGGGCGCGTCCGGGTCGGGGAAGTCGACGCTGCTGAACATCCTGTCCGGCCTGGACGTGCCGACCGCCGGCGTCGCCCGCGTCGCCGGCTCGGACCTGCTCACCATGGCGTCCAAGGAGCGGCTGGAGTTCCGGCGCGAGAAGGTCGGGTTCATCTGGCAGCAGACGTCCCGCAACCTCCTGCCGTACCTGACCGCCGCGCAGAACGTCGAGCTGCCCATGAGGTTCGCCGGGCGGTCGCGCCGCGAGCGCGCCACCCGCGCCGCCGAGCTGCTCGGCATGCTGGACGTCGGCGACTGCGCGGACCGCCACCCGGCGGAGCTGTCCGGCGGCCAGCAGCAGCGCATGGCGATCGCCGTGGCCGTCGCCAACGAACCCCAGGTCGTGCTGGCCGACGAGCCGACCGGCGAGCTCGACACCGTCACCGCCGCCCAGGTGTTCGCCTCCCTCCGCCGCGTCAACGAGGAGCTCGGCACCACCATCGTGGTCGTCACCCACGACGCGCAGGTGTCCGAGCGCGTCGACCGGGTCATCGGCATCCGCGACGGCCGCACCAGCGTCGAGGTCCGCCGCCGCTCCGAGGACGACGGGACCCGCGTCGTCGAGGAGTACGCCCTCCTCGACCGCGTCGGCCGCGTCCAGCTGCCCAAGGGGTTCACCCAGGCCCTGGACCTGCGCGACCGCGTCCGCCTCGCCCTGGAGAGCGACCACGTCGGCGTCTGGCCCGACCGGGAGGAGACCGAATGACCGCGCCGATGGTGGCCGTGGAGGGGCTGGTCCGGACCTTCCGGACGGGCAGGATCGAGGTTCCGGCCCTGCGCGGGGCGTCCTTCACCATCGCGCCCGGCGAGCTCGTCGCCGTCCGGGGCCGCTCGGGCTCCGGCAAGACGACGCTCCTCAACCTGATCGGCGGCCTGGACGGCCCGGACGGCGGCACGGTCCACGTCGACGGGCGCGACGTCGGCGCGCTCTCCGAGGACGACCTGCTCGCCCTGCGCCGCGACGACATCGGCTACGTGTTCCAGGCGCACGGGCTCATCCCCGTCCTGTCGGCCGCCGAGAACGTCGAGGTCCCGCTGCGCCTCGTCCGCACGCCGTCCGCCGAGCGCGACGAGCGCGTCCGCGTCCTGCTGGGCCTCGTCGGCCTGGCCGACCACGCGCTGCAACGCCCCTACGAGCTCTCCGGCGGCCAGCGCCAGCGCGTGGCGATCGCCCGCGCCCTGGCCAACCGCCCCCGCCTGCTCCTCGCCGACGAGCCCACGGGCCAGCTCGACTCCGAGACCGCCGCCGCCATCATGCCGCTGCTCCGCGCGGTCGTCTCCAGCGAGGGCGTGACCGTCCTGGTGGCGACCCATGACGAGACCCTCCTCGCGGAGGCCGATCGCGTCCTGACCCTGGAGGACGGCGCCGTCACCGAGGCGCCCATCCCCGCCTGACCGTCACCCGGCGAGGTCGTCTCCTCGGGTCGTGCACACGCGGGCCCGCGCGGCCAGGACGGCGGCCGGGGGAAACCGACGGCCGCCGTGGGGAGCCGGACGGTTGCCATGGCCCAGAAAGTCCTCGTCCCGATGGTCCCGTTCCAATGATCGTGGCGGTCACCGGGGGACAGGCTTGCGAGGTGATCGGCGGGGGAATCGGTATCGGGGGATGGGAGGGCTCGATGGCGACCGTTGTGCTGGTGGGGACGCTCGACACCAAGGGCGCGGAGTACGCGTGGCTCCGCGAGCGGGTGCACGGGCTGGGCTGCGACACCGTTCTCGTGGACGTGGGGGTCGGGCCGTCCGAGGTGGCAGCCGACGTCTCCGCCGAGGAGGTCGCGGAGGCCGGGGGCACCACGCTCCAGGCCCTGCGGGACGCGGGCGACCGGGGGGCGGCCGTCACGGCGATGGGAGAGGGCGCGGCGATCGTCCTGGCCGCGCTGGACCGGGTGGACGCCGTGCTCGCGGTCGGCGGGAGCGGCGGATCGTCGATCGCGGCGCGGGCCGTCCGGGACCTGCCCATCGGGCTGCCCAAGCTGATCGTGTCGACGATGGCGTCGGGGGACGTCTCCCCCTACGTGGGCGCCAAGGACGTCACGCTCACCTACAGCGTCGTCGACATCGCGGGCGTGAACCGGCTGTCGCGCCTGATCCTCGGGAACGCCGCCGCGGCGGCGGCCGGAATGGCGAAGGCGCACGCGGTCCCGGAACCCGCCCCGGACGAGCGGCCCCTCATCGGGGCGTCCATGTTCGGGGTCACGACCCCCGCGGTGGACGCCGCCCGGGAGCGGCTGGACGAACTGGGCTACGAGGTGCTCGTCTTCCACGCGACGGGTGCCGGAGGGCGGGCGCTCGAGGGTCTCGTGGAGGGCGGCCTGCTGGCCGGGGTGCTCGACCTGACCACCACCGAGCTGGCGGACGAACTCGTGGGAGGGGTCCTGTCTGCGGGGCCCGACCGGCTCACGGCGGCCGGACGGCGCGGCGTCCCGCAGGTCGTGGCGCCCGGCGCCCTCGACATGGTCAACTTCGGGCCGCGCGGCACCGTCCCCGAGCGGTTCGCGCGGCGCCGGCTGTACGTCCACAACCCGACCGTGACGCTCATGCGGACGACGACGGAGGAGATGGGCGAACTGGGACGCGAGATGGCGTCCAAACTGTCCGCCGCCACCGGGCCGACCGCGCTGTTCGTCCCGCTCAAAGGTGTGTCGGCGCTGGACGCCCCCGGCATGCCGTTCCACGATCCGGTGGCGGACGTGGCGTGCTTCATGGCGCTGGAGGAGGTCGCGGAGGCGGAGATGCTCGACATGCACATCAACGATCCGGAGTTCGGCCGGGCGACGGCCGACCGGCTGCACCGGCTGATCTCGGAGGGCGCGCAGTGAACCGCGAGACCGTCCTGTTCCGGCTGCGGAACGCCGTCGAGGAGGGCAGGCCCGTCATCGGCGCGGGCGCGGGCACCGGGCTGTCCGCCAAGTGCGCCGAGGAGGGCGGCGTCGACCTGATCATCATCTACAACTCGGGCCGCTACCGGATGGCCGGACGCGGGTCGCTCGCCGGCCTGCTGCCGTACGGGGACGCCAACCAGATCGTGGTGGAGATGGCGTCGGAGGTGCTGCCCGTCGTCCGGGACACGCCCGTGCTGGCCGGGGTGTGCGGCACCGACCCGTTCCGGGTGATGCCGGTCTTCCTCGACCAGCTCAAGGCCATGGGCTTCGCGGGCGTGCAGAACTTCCCCACCGTCGGGCTCTACGACGGCGTCTTCCGGCAGAACCTCGAAGAGACGGGCATGGGGTACGACCTGGAGATCGAGATGGTGCGGCTCGCCCACGAGCGCGGCATGGTCACCGCTCCCTACGTCTTCGACGAGGACCAGGCGGGGGCGATGGCCGAGGCGGGCGCCGACGTTCTCGTCCCGCACGTCGGGCTCACCACCAAGGGCGGCATCGGCGCCGAGACGGCCCTGACGCTGGACGAGGCGGTCGAGCGCGTCCAGGCCATGCGGGACGCGGCGGTCGCCGCCCGTCCCGACGTAATCGTGCTGTGCCACGGCGGCCCCATCGCCGAACCGGACGACGCGGCCTACGTCCTGTCCCGGACGGAGGGCGTCGTCGGTTTCTTCGGCGCCTCCTCCGTCGAGCGGCTCCCGACCGAGCGGGCCATCACCGCGCAGGTCGCGGCCTTCAAGAACCTGGAGATCTGATGCTGAGGAACCCCGGTGACGTGGCGACCGCGACCTTCGACTGGGGGGCGATCAAGTGGTTCGTCACGCCGTCCGCGGTGCCCGGGGCGGGCAGCACCCTGGGGGAGGTGATCGTCAACCCCGGCAAGGGCCATGCCCGCCACCACCACCCGAACGCCGAGGAGGTCATCTACGTGATCTCCGGCGAGGCCGCGCAGATGGTCGACGACGGCGAACCCTTCCTGATCCGCGAGGGCGACGCCCTCCACATCCCCAAGGGCGTCTGGCACTCCACCTACAACATGACATGGCGCCCCCTGCGCCTGATCGTCACCTACACCCCCGGCGGTGAGGAGAAGGCCCTGGAAGCCGCCCCGGATTACTGCCTGCACGAACCGGGTGCCATCCCCGAGTGGCGCCCGGTCTGACCCGAAGTCCGGGCCGGGCGCACGGCCCGCCGCTGCGAGGAGACGCCCGAACGCGGCATCCGCCGGGCCCATGACACGCCTCCGCCGACCGAGCGCCGCGCGCCCCGGCACTCGGGCTCAGGTGCGGGACCAGGCGTCCAGGCCCTCCTCGGTGAGGAGGGTGTCGAAGGCGGCGTCGGCGGCTCCGGTCAGGGGGCCCTGCGCGCCGAGCGTGGAGGCCAGGATGGGCGGCGGCGCCGCACGGCGGTAGCGCATCAGGGCTGCGGCGTAACCGGTTTCGAGGGCCGTGGGGGCCGTCGCGGCCAGGTCGGTGGCCAGGCCGGACAGCGTGACGACGCCGGGGTCGAGGGCGTTGGCGAGGGCGCCGATGCCGCGTCCCAGCGCGTGTGCGGCGGCCTCGACGGCCGAGCGGGCCGCCGGGTCGGACGCCGCCGCGGCGATCACGCGCCCGGCCGCGGTGCGCGGGTCGCGGGGCGCGGGGCGGCCCAGCGCGCGGGCCATGGCGCGGCCGTCGACCTCCAGGTCCCAGCAGCCATGGGCGCCGCAGGGGCAGCGGAGCGAGGGGTCGCCGAACGGCATGTGGCCGAACTCGCCGCCCGCGCCGGTGGCGCCGTCCACCGGCCGTCCGTCCACGACGAGGATGCCGCCGACCCCCACCTCGACCGTCAGGTGCAGGACCACCCGCGCCCCGGCGCCCGCCCCGCGTCTCGCCTCCGCCAGGCCGGCGAGCGAGGCGTCGTTGCCGACGAGCAGGGGGACTCCGGGCGGCCGGAGCGGGTCGAGGTCCACGTCGCGCCAGCCCATGCCCGAAGCCTGGACGACCGTGGCCGCACTGACCGTGCCCGCGACGCAGGCGGACACCGCGCGGAGCCGGTGGCCGTGGCGGGCGTGCAGGGCCGACACGCGGCGGCCGAGCGTCCCGAGGACGTCCGGGGTACCGGAGTGGCCGCCGGCCTCCTGCGTGAGGACGCGGCCGCCCAGTTCGACGCAGGCCACCCGCCACCGCTCGTGGCTGATGTCCACGACGCACACCAGCGGGCCGTCCCGGTGGGGCACGAGCGCCGGGGAGGGGCGGCCGCGCCCGCCGGTCAGGGCGGAGGCCTCCTCGTCGACCAGCCGGGCCGCCTTCAACCGGCTCGCGATCTCGGTCGCGGACCCGCTGCTCAGGCCCAGCGCCCGCGCCGCGTCCGCGCGCTTCGCGGACGGGTGCGCGTGGACGTAGCGGAGCACGGCGAGCGCCCCCTGGCTGCGCAGGGCGCGCGCGGAGTGCGCGGTCATCGGCTCCATGGGTGACATCCTGGCGTGCCCGACTTATCCTCGCCCTACGAGTTTAATGGAGGAGGCGTGATGAAGCCTGCCGCCGCGGCCCCGGCCCGGACGCCGGAGACGCTCGGGCTGTACGCCGCCTTCGGATGCCTCGGCTACCTGCTCACCGCGCTCGGCGCGATCCTGCCCCAACTGCGGGAGGAGCGCGGCCTGCCCCGCGCCGAGGCCGCCCTCTACCCGTCCGCCTTCGCCCTCGGACTGGTGATCGTCGGTCTGGTCGGGCACCGCCTGGCGGCCCGACTCGGGCGTTACGCGATCCCGGCGGCCCTGACCGCCCTCGTCGGCGGCGCCACCCTCCTGGCCGCCTCCGGCGGACGCCTCGGAACGGCCGCCGGCGCCCTGGTCCTCGGCCTCGGCGGTGCGGGCCTCGTCCAACTCGTCCCGGCGGCCCTGCGCGCCGCGCACCACGGCGATGGAACGATCCAAATCGGTGAGGCCAACGCGGTCTCCAGCGCCGCGTCCGTCCTCTCCCCGGTCCTCATCGGCGTCGCCCTGGCCCACGGCCTCGGCTGGCGCCCCGCCTTCGCCGCCCCGCCCCTCCTGGCGGCCGCCGCGCTCCTCCTCCTCACCCGCCCGCCCCAGCCCCCCACCTCGGCCACTCCGGACGACGGGAGCGAGGGGGACGGGTCGGTTCGTTCGGAAGGGCCCGGTTCCGGCTCGCGTGATGGTGCGGCCGGGACGGGCTTGGCGGCTGGGGAAGGCGGGGTGGGGTTCTGGGGGCGGTGGGTCGATCTCGTGCTGGCGGTGGGGGTGGAGTTCTGCATGGTCTTCTGGGCGGCGGACTTCCTCGGGAGCGTCAAGGGGCTCGGGTCGGGGGGCGCGGCCACGTTGTCGGCGGGGTTCGTCCTCGGGATGGCCGCCGGGCGGGCGGTCGCCGGGCCGGTCGTGCGGCGCGGGGGGCGGCCGGACCGGCTGCTCGCCCTCGCGGCGGCCGTCGGGCTCGGCGGGTTCGCGGTTCTGTGGGCGTCGCCCGCGCCGGTCGCGGTCGCCGGGCTCGTGCTGACCGGGCTCGGGGTGGCGCTGCTGTATCCGGTGATCCTCGGGCAGGCGCTCGCCGCCCGGCCGTCCGAGCCGGTGCGGGCCGCGGCGCGCTGCGCGCTCGCCTCCGGGGTGGCGATCGGCGTCGCCCCGCTCGTGCTCGGGGCGCTCGCCGATCTCACCACCCTGCGCGCCGCCGTGTTCGTCGCGCCCGTCCTGCTGCTGGTGCTGCTGGCCCGCTGCGGACGGCGGCTCAGAACGGGATCGGCGTCGTGACCATGCCCGCGTGGGCGAGGATCGTCGCGGCGTCGTCCACGGGCGGGTGGATCTTGTCCATGAGCCAGCGCTTGACCCACTTGCCCTCCGCGCCGTGCAGCGCGACGAGCCGGTCCCAGCCGCGGGTGTAGACGGCCCCGGCCGCGCCGAGGTCGAGGTCCGTGACGTAGGGGGCCGGGGCGAAGGCGATCGGCGGGACGCCGAGAAGGTCCGCCGCGGCGTTGTGGCCGGCCGTCTTGCCCATCGGGATCGCGTGCTGGCAGCTCTGCATCGTCAGGTGCCCCTCGTCGGCGAGGGCGGCGGCGACGTCCCCGGCCGCGAAGACGGCGTCGTGGGCGCGCAGGTGCGCGTCGACCTTCAGGCGGCCCAGGGGGTCGCGCTCACCGGGGATCTGGGACGTGAGCGTGCTCGCCTCCAGGCCCGCCGTCCACACCACGGCGTCGGCCGGGATCGTGGAGCCGTCGGCCAGCATCGCGCCGCCCTGCGTGACCTCCGCGACCGTCGTGCCGAGGCGGCACTCGACGCCCAGCCTCTCCAGCGCCACCTCGATCACCGGCAGCGGTCCGGGGCCGAGTTCGGGGGCGATCTCCCCGGCCTTCTCCACCAGCACGACCCGCCCGCGTCCGGCCAGCTCGGAGGCGATCTCCAGCCCGGCGAACCCGGCGCCGACCACGACGGCCGTGTACTCGTCGCGACCGCGCAGGTGGCCGCGCAGCCGCCGGGCGCCCGCGAGGGTGTCCACGTCGAACATCCGCTCGGCGCCCGGGATCTCCGGCCGGACGAGACGGCTCCCCGCGGCGAGGACGAGCCGGTCGTACCCGACCTTCCGCCCGTCCGCGGTCACGGTCCGCCCGTCCACGTCGATGTCCTGGACGGCCGCCCGCAGGTGCCCGACGCCGACCGGCTCCAGGACCCGCTTCAGCGCGACCGTCGCCCGCTCGGGCTCCGGCTCGTACAGCCGGGGCCGCAGGACGAGGTCGTCACCTGGCGCGATCAGCGTGATCCGCAGGTCCTCCGTTCCGCGGACCCGTGCGGCCGCCGCCGCGCTCCACACTCCGGCGAAACCCCCGCCGACGATCACCACGTGCGCCATGTCCGTCTCCTCTTCTCGATACGCGCCAGGGAGACAACGCAGCGCCCGCACATGTGACCGGCGGGTCTACAGGTGACCGAGCTTGTCCGGGTTCGCCACCCGGTGGAGGGCCGTCACGCGGCCGTCGGCGATCTCCAGCGTGTCGACCCAGACGACGCGGCCGTCGCGGTGGGTCGCCAGGGCGAGTTCGCCGCCCACCTCGATGAGGCCGATGCGGTCCGTCCGGGACCGGGCGGCGACGCCCGCCAGGAGGCGGGCGATCCGGTCCGCGCCGGTGATCGGGCGACGGGACGCGACGGCCTTGCCGCCGCCGTCCGCGACATAGACGGCGCCGGGATGCAGGAGGCGGACGAGGCGGTCGATGTCACCGCCCTCGGCGGCCGCGCGGAACGCGGTGAGGACCCGCTCCCGTTCCGCGCGGCTCGCCTTCGGCCGGGCCGCGCGGGCGTCCGCCACCCGCCCGCGGGCCCGGGACGCCAGCTTGCGCGCCGCCGCCGCCGAGTTCCCGAGCACCCCCGCGACCTGGGCGAACGGGACGTCGAACACGTCGTGCAGGACGAACGCCACCCGCTCGGGCGGCGACAGTTCCTCCATCACGAGCAGCATCGCGGTGCTGACCGAGTCGTCCACGATCACCCGGTCCGCGACGTCCGGGCCGGTCGGGAGGGGTTCGGGCAGCCACGGCCCGGTGTACTCCTCGCGGCGCACCCGCGCCGACTTCAGCACGTTGTACGCCAGCCGGGCCGCGATCGTCACGAGCCACGCGCGCGGGTCGTGGACGCCCGACCGGTCGGCCTTCGAGGCGCGGAGCCACACGTCCTGGACGACGTCCTCCGCCTCGGCCACGCTGCCGAGCAGCCGGTACGCGGCGCCGAACACCGCCGGGCGGTTGGTCTCCCAGTCCAGGTCCTCCACGGACGGGGAGCCTACTCGTCGGCGAACGAGCAGTCGGCGGGGTTGTCCGGCGGCTGGAAGTCACCGGCCGGAATCTCCAGGGGCGCGTCCTTCACCGTGTAACCCTTCAGCCATTTCCCGAAAGGACCGGAACTGTTGGCGCTGAACGGCGCCGGTCCCTCACCCATCTGGTGGCACTGCGGGAAGACGACGCCCCAGGAGAAGCCCATCCGGTCGAACTTGTGGCCGCGCGGCGACTGGTAGAACGTCAGGTTCGCGCGCTTCTGGTTCGGCGGAATGCCGTGCTCGTCGTCCTGCCGGATTCCCGACACGACCGCGACCGGCCCCGACGCCATCACGTAGTCGACCTTGATCCAGCCCCAGTGGTGCTTCGACGGCCCGCCGGGCTCGTCCGGCGAGTAATGATCGAACTTCACCGTTCCGCGGGCCGCGCCCATGACCATCTTGCCGCCGACGAACTTCCACGGACCGCCGTGCGCGTCCACGACGAACCGCCGGTACGGGTACTCGAGGTCGCCCGGGAACTTCACCCACGCGTCCCCGGTCACGTGGGACTCCTTCGGGAGCGGCCCCTTGTCCTGCGCCATCGCGCTGCCGGTGCCGACCGCCCCGGCCGCGCAGAGAACGGCCATTCCGGCCACCGCGGCACGCCTTTTCCGTGACATGTGGATTCCCCTTTTCCGCGGGCGTCCCTCGCCCGCCTCCACACGTTCTCAGCGCCCGCCGCGGCGTCCTTCCCCCGCACGGGCGATGCCGCTCGCCCGTGCGGCGGAAAGTCAACTCACTTTGCCGCGGACGTAGACCCACGCACCGTCGTGCCGCGCGAACCGGCTGACCTCGTGCATTTCCCCGGGCTCGGTCCCCGTCAGGTAGTGGGCGCGGAACTCCACGAGGCCCCTGTCGTCGTCCGGCCCGCCGCCCTCGGTGCGGACGATCTCCAGCCGCGTCCAGCGGGTGCCGTCCTCGAACCCGATCCGCTCCGGCCGGGTCGCCGGATGCCAGGTCACGAGCAGGTACGCCTCGTCCCCCACCGCGAACGCGCTGAACCGCGACCGCATCAACCGGACGGCCGTCGCAGCCGTTTCCTCACCCCGGTGCAACGGCCCGCAACAGTCCCGATACCGAGAGCCGACCCCGCACGGACATCTTTTCGCCACCTTCCGATTCTGCCTTGCGGGGCGGTACCCGCGCGGCGACGATGAGCGCCATGTCCGCACAGCAGCCGCCCGAGATCGACACCTCCCGCCCGCATCCGGCCCGCATGTGGAACTACTGGATCGGCGGCAAGGACTACTACGAGATCGACCGGCAGGTCGGCGAGCAGGTCGCCGCGGCGTTCCCCAGCGTCGGCGACGTCGCCCGCCACTCCCGCGTGACACTGGGCCGCATGGTCCGCCACCTCGCAGAGAAGGAGGGCGTCCGGCAGTTCCTCGACATCGGGACGGGACTTCCCACGCACGACAACACCCACGAGGTCGCCCAGCGCGTCGCACCCGAATCGCGCGTCGTGTACGTCGACAACGACCCGCTGGTCCTCGTGCACGCGCGGGCGCTGCTGACCGGACGTGCCGAAGGCAGGACGGACTACGTCGAGTGCGACGTCCGCGACCCCGGCCGGATCCTGGCCGAGGCCGCCCGCACCCTCGACCTCGACCGGCCGGTCGGCCTCGTCATGTTCGGGATCATGGGCAACGTCGTCGACGACGGCGAGGCGTACGCCATCGTCCGGCGGCTCCTGGACGCCCTCGTGCCGGGGAGCTTCATGGCGTTCAACGACGGCACCGGCGTCGTCGACCGCGAGGGGCGCGAGGAGGCCATCCGCATCGCCGTCGAGCAGGGCTCGACGCCCTATGTCGTCCGCGCGCCCGACCAGATCGCCGACTTCTTCGCCGGCCTCGAACTGCTGGAGCCGGGCGTCGTCTCCACGTCCCAATGGCGCCCCGAGGCCACGCCCTTCGGCATGCCGGAAACGGTGGACGCCGCCTGCGGCCTGGCCCGCAAGCCCTGATCCCGCGGACGTGTCGCATCCGGCCGCCGGCCGATCGTCTAGGAGGTGACAGAGCCGCCCCACCGGCACGGAGGAGCACGTCATGGACCTGACGATGAGCACGACCCGGTACGCCGCCGTCCTCGGCCCGGACGGCGACGGGATCGCCCTGCACGCGACCCCGTCCGCGAGTTGACCTGCCGACCCCGAACGGAGGTGGCGCACGTGAAGTACGTTCTCATGTTCGTCGAGACCGAGGAGTTCGCCAAGGAGCTGGCCGCGATGAGCGACGGCGAGCGGCAGGCGGCGTATGAGCAGGTTTCCGAGTGGTTCGCCCGGTATTCCGCCCAGATCGGCCATCACGCGCATCTCGAACCCGCGCACACGGCGACCACCCTGCGCCTGGACGGGCCGGACCCGCTGATCACCGACGGCCCCTTCGTCGAGGGCAAGGAGGTCGTGAGCGGCTATGCCGAGGTCGAGGTCGCCGACCTCGACGAGGCCCTCGCCATCGCCCGTGCCTGGCCCGCCTGCCCGGTCGTCGAGATCCGCCCGCTCACGTGACGGAAGTGGCGCGCACCGAGCTGGCCCGCGTGGTGCGCGAGCACGCGGGCCGGCTGACGGCGTGCCTCATCCGGACCCTCGGCGACTTCGCCGCGGCCGAGGACGTCATGCAGGACGCCGTCGAGACCGCCCTGCGACGCTGGCCCGAAGAGGGTGTTCCCGACCATCCGGACGCCTGGCTCCTCACCACGGCCCGGCGCCGCGGCATCGACCTGCTGCGCCGGCAGGCCAACTACCGCGACAAGCTCGCCCGGCTCCAGTGGCCGGCGCCCGGCGAACCCGACGACCGGCTCAGGCTGATCTTCATCTGCTGCCACCCCGCGCTGCCCGTGGCGGCGCAGGTCGCGCTCACCCTGCGCACGGTGTGCGGGCTGACCACCGGGCAGATCGCCGCCGCGTTCCTTGTTCCCGAGGCGACGGTCGCGCAGCGCATCACCCGCGCCAAACGCAAGATCACCGACGCGCGGATCCCGTACCGGATGCCGTCGGACGCCGAGCTCGACGCACGGGTGAGGCAGGTCCTCGCCGTCGTGTACCTGCTGTTCAACGAGGGGTACCTGACCAGCGGCGGCGACCGTCCGCACGCCCGCGACCTCGCCGGCGACGCCGAGTGGCTGGCCGCGAGCCTCGCCTGGCTCATGCCGCGCGAGCCCGAGGCGCTCGGCCTGCTCGCCCTCATCCGGCTCCACCAGGCCCGCGCCGCCGCCCGCTTCGACGGCGGCGCCCACCTCGTCCCGCTGCGCGACCAGGACCGCGGCGCCTGGGACCGCGAGGCCGTCGCCGACGCCGCCGCCCTCATCGCCCGCGCCGCCGCGCTGAAACGGCCCGGCCCGTACCAGCTCCAGGCCGCCATCGTCGCCTGCCATGCCGAGGCCCCCACCTGGGACGACACCGACTGGACGCAGATCCTCGTCCTCTACGACCTGCTCCTGCGCAAGACGGACACGCCGATCGTCCGGCTGCACCGCGCCGTCGCCGTCCGCTACGTCCAGGGTCCGGCCGCCGCGCTGGACGCTCTCGCGCCGCTCGCCGAGGCCCTCGACGGCCACCACCTGTACCACGCCGCCCGCGCCGAACTGCTGCGCGACCTGGGCCGCCGCCGTGAGGCCCGCACCGCCGACCGCCGCGCCCTCGACCTGGCGGGCAACCCGGCCCAGCAGGCGCTCCTGGCCGAACGCCTCGCCTGGACGTGAGGCCGGGCCGGGGCCGCCCGACAAGATCGTTTTGTCAGGCTTGATCGGCTTCTCCGGCGGGCACGTTAATGATCATGCCTTGGTCGCCGCTGAGGCGATCGTCCGACCTCGACGGAGAGGGACTCGATGGCGACTCTCGGATCCGCCCACCGGCTTCCGCTGGCGATCGCGACGGCCGGCGCCACGACGCTCGCGCTGTTCGCGCCCGCCGCGGCCGCCGACGTCCGGTACGAGCCCGGCGCCCCCGGCCTCGGCGACCCCTACTTCCCCGACCTCGGCAACGGCGGGTACGACGTCGCGCACTACTACCTCAAGACCGCCTACGACCCCGGCACCGACGAGCTCACCGGCACGACCACCATCAGGGCCACCGCCACCCAGAACCTGTCCCGGTTCAACCTCGACTTCGCCAAGATGAACGTGCGGTCGGTCCGCGTGAACGGCCGCGAGGCGTCGTTCGACCGCACCGGCGAGCGCGAGCTGGAGATCACCCCGTCCCGGGGGCTGCGCGAGCGCCACTCGTTCACCGTGACCGTCCGCTACGACGGCGTGCCGCAGCCCCTCGGCGGCCCGATCATCTTCGACCTCCCGTACGGGTTCCTGCCGACCAAGGACGGCGCGACGGTCATGGGCGAGCCCAACGGCGCGTCGACCTGGTTCCCGGCCAACGACCACCCGCGCGACAAGGCGCCGGTGACCCTGGAGACGACCGTCCCCCACGGCCTCAAGGCGATCGGCAACGGACGCCTCGTCCGGCAGTGGACCGCCCACGGGAAGGACACCTTCGTGTGGCGGGAGGACCGGCCGATGGCGACGTACCTGGTGACCAACTCGATCGGACGGTTCAACGTCTCCACGACGACCACCCCCAAGGGCGTCCCGCAACTCGACGCGGTCGACCCGGCCATCGCCTCCGACCCCGACGCGCTCAGCACCCCGCGCCACACCACGCGGGTGACCGACGAACTGGCCGGCTACTTCGGCGACTACCCGTTCACCAGCACCGGTTCCATCGTCGAGAACGACAACGTCCCACCGCTCAACCTCGAGTACGCGCTGGAGACCCAGACCCGCCCCACCTACCAGAGCCCGCCCGTCGAGAGGGGCGTGGCGCACGAGATGGGCCACCAGTGGTTCGGCGACAGCGTCTCGGTCCGCGACTGGAAGGACGTCTGGCTGAACGAGGGCTTCGCGAAGTGGGTCGAGTGGTACTGGGCGGAGAGGCACGGCGGCCAGTCCGCGCAGCTGTCGTTCCAGCAGTCCTACGACGACCCGCCGCCGATCCAGCCGGACCGGCCCCCGTTCTGGGACGTCGTGATCGCCGATCCGACCCGCGACCAGCTGTTCCACCGCGCGATCTACTTCCGCGGAGCGATGACCCTGCAGGCCCTCCGCCACAGGATCGGTGACGGGCCGTTCCTCCGCCTCGTCCGCACCTGGGTTTCGGACAAGCGGTACGGCAACGGCAGCACCGGGGACTTCGAGGCCCTGGCGGAAGGGATTTCCGGCCAGAACCTGGACGCGTTCTTCAACGCCTGGCTCCACAGCCCCGTAAAGCCCACCACCTGGTGATCCCGTTCCGGGGCCGGTGACCGAACACCGGCCCCGGGCCGCGGACGGCGATTTCGCCTCAGTCCAACAGCAGCCCCATGTAGTACTGGTCGATCCGATGCCCCTGGACCTCCAGGGCGGCCCGCCGGAGCCCCTCCACCTGGAAACCGCATTTCAGGTAAAGCGCTAGAGCGCGGCGATTGTGCTCCATAACGGTAAGTTCCAGACGTCGCATCCCCCGCGCCTGTGCCTCCCGCACCGCCTCCCGCATCAGCGCCTCGCCGAGGCCCCGCCCCCCGTATCCGGCGCGCACGCCGGCCACCACGTGGCCGGTGCGGCGGGCCCGGGCATAGGGAAGCACCGATACCTCGACGTAGCCGACCGCCGCGGGTCCGTCCAGCGCCACGACCAGGTAGGACAGATCACGCCCCTCGACGCACGCGGCCAGGCGCACTTTCAACGGCTCAAGGTCTGACTCCCGCTCCCCGGGCTCCAGAAGCATGAACTCCGTCTCGCCGTCCAGGACATACTGCAACTCCACCAGAGCAGACGCATCCCCCGGAAGCGCCAGCCTTATCAGCGGTTCAGTAGCCGTCACACTGCACAGTGTGCCAGATGCGAATACCTTTCATTCTCGCCCAAATGCCGCAATCTAGGCCAAACAAAAAGGCGAGCCCTGACCAGTGGCGACATCGCGTCTCGTTCTTCCGTACGCGCCTGTCCCGATATACACCGAAGTGAGCCGCTTCGCCCCATGCATCCGCCCCCGTGCCGGGGCACCTTCGTGGATGCGCCATGGTCGATCGACGGGAGGCCCCGCGCTCCGGGGGGCGGGAGCGCCGCGGGCTCGGAATCCGGCGGATTCCGAGCCCGGTTCTGCTTGGGCGCCTCCGGCGTCGGGGAGCAGGGGCGCACGCGTCCTTTCGGGAGTCCGTGGGGTGGGACCGGCGTGATCAGGTGTTCGGGTTGTTGCCGGTGGGGATCTGGATGCTGATCGGGAGGTTGCCCCCGGACAGGAAGAGCAGGGTCCCCAGGCGGATGATCTCGTCGAAGGCCCAGTAGATCTGCAGCAGGCCAGGGGGAGCGTCCGTGATCTTGAGCAGGCCCTCCTTGATGGCGACGAAGGTCGGCCAGAAGGCCTCGAAGGCCGGGTCCCACACCGGTTCGCGCGGGATCTGCAGCCAGCCGCAGATCTGGTCGCCGAGCATGTAGCGGGTGAGCGCGCCGAGGATGTGCGTGGTGAGGATGCCGCCGTCGATGGTGACGCCGAGGTGGAGCAGGATGTCGGCCAGCTTGACGCCCTCGGGGGTGGCGGCGAGGACCGGGTCGAGGACCTGGGCGGCCTGGGCGTTGGCCTCGTCCCACGAGTTGGGGATGTACTCGTCCAGGATTCCCAGCATGTGCGCGGTCAGCTGCCAGGAGTGCAGGAACGCCGCCGACTCGTCGGCGGGGATCGGTACCTTCCACCTGGTGAGCTGCCTCATGACCGTGGTGGGCAGGCTGTGCCAGGTGACCATCATGTCCGCCTGGCTGATCGGGATCTGCTCGTCGGCGACCTTGTCCCAGCTCGGGGACTGGGGCAGCAGGTGGCGCACGCCTGCGTGGGCCAGCCGCGTCTTGACGCAGGTGACGATCATCTCGCCGTCCGGCTGGAACGCGTTCCTGGTCCCGATGTCGTAGCCGAGCTTGGCGGTCTTGGTGATGCGGTCCCTCATGTCCGCGCCGCCCTTGGAGTAGTAGACCGCGCGCGCCTCGTGGGGGATGACCGTGCTCATCATCCCGCTGGCGAAGCCGTAGCTGACACCGAGGTAGGTGCCCCGCTTCTGGTTGAACTTGTACGCGGTGGCGAGTTTCGTCTGATCGGCCCAGGAGGGCAGTCGGCGGGCCTTCTCGATGAACTGCTTCAGGTCGGCCGGCAGCCCCGCCGGCAGCGCCTGGCCGTTCTTGGTCCAGCCCTTGAGCAGCTTGTTGACGTTGGGGACGTCGCCCCGGTCGATCAGCGAGGCGACCAGCGGGTCGGCCTCCTCGTCCCAGACCCACCGCGGGTCGACGCCCTTCCCGGCGCCCACGACCGATCCCTTGGGCGACCACGTCCACAGGGGCCTGGCCTGCGCGGGCGTCGCGACGCTCAGCGCGCCGAGCGCCCCGAGCACCCCGCCCGTCATCAGCACGTTGCGCCTGCTGGGTTGTTCCATGCCTTTCCCTCCTCGGGCCGACGGCGACGCCTGGTACGATGAAACACATCATGCTTCCGTGTATCAGGGCCTGGCATCATGAGAGCACACTGTGGCGTCCGTCACAAGACCCTTCGTGACGTACATGGACGATTCGGGCAGAATCGGTGTCTCGGGAGGGATCGTGGAACCTGTGCTGTCGTTCCTCATGACGTCGTCGGACTCGGGGTCGTTGCTGGAGAGCGTGTACGTCGAGGCCGTCGAACAGGTCGACGACGTCGACGAGACCCGTTCGCGCGTCCTCGACGCGGCCTACGCGCAGTTCTGCCGGATGGGCATCCAGCGCTCCACGATGGACGACGTGGCCCGCCGGGCCGGCGTCTCGCGGATCACCGTCTACCGGCGATTCGCCACGAAGGACACCCTGGTGGAGCAGGTGGTGCGGCGGGAGTTCCGCCGCTACTTCGACCAGTTCCTCATCGACATCCAGCAAGCCGAGACGGCCGCCGACCGGGTGGTCCTCGGCTTCGTGAGCTCCCTGCGCGCCATCCGGGGCAACCCCCTGATCGGCGGCCTGATCGCCACGGAACCGGACCTGCTCCTGCCCTCCCTGACCGGCGACGGGGGCCGGACCCTGGCCACCGTGCGGCGCTTCGTCGCCGACCAGCTCCGCCGCGAGCAGCGCGCCGGCAACGTGTCGGGCGACCTGGACACCGACTTCGTGGCCGAGATGATGGTCCGCATATCCGGCTCGCTCCTGGCGGTCCCCAGCCACATCATCGACCTGGACGACGACACCCAACTAGCCGCCCTGGCCCACCGCTTCCTGGTCCCCATGCTGGAACCCCACCCCCCCCGCCTAACCCGTTAGCGGGGCGGAGGAGGCCGGACAACGCCACCTCCAGCACCGGAGCGCCCCTACCCCCCGCAGCCCCGCTCCTGGACCTGAGGCCGAGCCCCCACGTCACAAATCCTCGCGGACGCCCCAGCCCCGTTGCGGGGTACCAATGGCCTTTATGTGGGCCGCCTCGCTTCTCGGGCCGCTGGGAGTTCCACGGCGTCATCACAAATTCGGCGCCGGTTATCCTGCCACCGAACCGGGGCTGGACCTCATCGAAGTTCCCATCAATCGGAGCATCGTCGGGAAGGCACTGGCGGACCTGAAGCGCAACCACGGAAGGGCCTTTCCGAGCTGGACGACATGCTCGGGACAATGAAGTGGAGGGCCTTCTCCCCGAAGAGATTCCCGACGTGGCTCTGAGCCTGGCGACCCTGCTGCGGCGGCTGGGCCTGCCCGTGGACAATCCCGAACCTCGGCAGGACATCCTCCTGCTCGACAACGGAATGCGCGGCACAGGCCGTGCGGCGCTGGAACAGAACACTCGTGACTGGATCGCGGAAAACCTGGTTGCCAGGCATCCGGGGCTTCGTGAACTGGCGGGCACGTACTGCCGGCGGACGATCCGATCGCGCATGATCGTCGAACTCGCCGATGCCATCGACGCTGTCGGACTGTCCGCCGAAACCGTGCGGACCGTCTGGACAGAGTTCGACGAACTGCGGGATGACACGGCCAGGAAGGCGTTCATCGAGAGGGTGGCCGATCTGCCGCGCGAAAGCTGAGGTGCGCGTGCGGCCGGCTCACGGCCACGAGTGACCCGGGCCGGCCCTGCATCGAGGCGGCCGGCCTGGGCAATAGGGAAGGCCGGCCGGCGTGCTCACGCGTCGGCCCGGCCTTTCCTGATGGGCCATGCAAGGTGACTCACGTCTCCCTGCCGGCTCGGGTTGCCTTTCGGGTCAGGCGCCGTACGGTCTTGGTCAGGTCCTGTTCGGCAGGGCCTCTGCCTAGTGCAGTCCGTAACCAAAGCCCGAAAGGCTGTGATCTTCGTGATCTCGACCAACCACCGCTGCCCCGTGACCCGCCGTCCCGAGGTCCGTGTCACCGAGCTCGACCTCATCAAGTTCGACTTCACCGAGGTGGAGTCGATCGTGGTGGAGGTCACCGTGGTGCCGATCGTCCTGCTGGACCCCGCGACGCTGCGCGTCATCGTGGTGGCGTCCATCCAGGTGCACGTCACCGTGGTGAAGACCGTCGTGATGCGGATCACCGTGGTGCGAGTCACCATGGTGCGGATCATCGTCGGGGGGTACGCCCTGGCGGACTACATCGTGATGGAGTACATCTCGGAGGAGTCCGCCGTGCTGATCTCCGCGATGGAGTGGTGGGTGTGATGACCGCGCCGTAGGCCCTCGGCCTGCGCGTCTCCACCATCAGGGTGAACAAGAAGAAGGCGCCGGCATGGCGACCGACTTCTTCGGCCCCGGCGTGAGCCGGAGGCCGACCGCAACACTCATCGGCTCGGCCGACCGCCGGTCAGAGCCGATTTCCAGCTGAGCGCGCCGTACTGCATTGGTGCGCTTTTGACCAAGTGGCCCTTTCTCTCTGAGGAAGGGCCACTTTCATTTCGGAAAGACCTCGCGACGCCGGATCGCTGAGGCCCCGGGAGGGCGACTGAGCGGCGTTCCCTGGGTGGGGACGTACCAGAAGGCGGGCGAACCGCACCGAGCCACGCGACCCCAGAGCCCCGACCGGCGTCCGCGCCGGTCAGAGACCTTGGTTGGTGGGTCGGAAGGGCGCCTCCGGCAGGATTCGAACCTGCGGCACCCGCTTTAGGAGAGCGGTGCTCTATCCCCTGAGCTACGGAGGCGTGTCGTCGCTCGCGGTAGAGCGTAGCGGACGGCACCTACAGGGTAGGGGAAGGGGTGCGGTGGGCGCTCCCTGTTATGCGCGCCGGGCTCTAGGCCGGGCGGGGGCGGTGTGGGTACGCTTCCGTCCCGTGACGGGACGGCATCGTGGGCAGCCGAAGGACCGGGACGCCGAGGACGCGGTGGGCGAGGACTCGCCGCGCGGCAGACGGATCACGGTCCTCGCCGCGGCGTTCGCGGTGCCCGTGCTGGTGGCGTCGGTGATCGCGTTCGGGCTGCGGGACGAGCCCGGCCGGGAGAGGCCGGAGTCGGCGGGCGGGTCCGCGCGGAGCGTGGCGCCGGCGGCGCCCGAGGGCGAGCCGACGTTCGGGGCGTACGTGCCGCCGGAGGCGGAGCCGCAGGTGGCGACCAAGCCGCCGAAGCGGGCGCCGCGGCCGGTGGTGACGCCGCGGAAGCGGACGCCCACGCCGGTGCCTTCCCCGTCGGTGCGGGTGCGGCGGCCATGCCCCGCCGGCTGGGAGGACGTCTGGTGGATGCGCCGGTGGTGCGAACATCACCGAAGTCGCTGAACCGGTTACGGACAGGTCATCGTAGAACCTGTAGTAGCGTTCTGCCGCTGTTCCGCTTTTGGGCATCAGGAGGAAAACCACCGTGCCGAACCCCCGGTCGGCGGCGCTGACCGCGGTCTTCCTGGTGATGACGACGCTCTCACCGCACGGCGCCGCGAACGCGGCCGCGGGGGCCGACTCGCTCGAGTCGCTGCGCCGCGAGGCATCGAAGGCGCGCACCGAGTTGGAGAAGGCCACGAAGAAGATGGAGACCCGGAAGAAGGACCTGGCCGGGTCGCAGGTGAAGCTGCGCGCCACGCTGAAGGACCTCGCCGGGGCCGAGGCGGAGTTGAACCGGATACGCGAGCCGCTGGCCAGGCTGGCGAACACCTCCTACCAGCAGAGCGGCGCTGCCGGTTCCATGGCGATCTTCGGGGGCGGCGACCCGAGCACGGCGCTGCGGTCGACGGCGGACGTGACGCTCATGGCGAGGTCGCAGCAGGCGCTTGTGGACCGTGCCGACGAGTTGCAGGACCGGCGGCAGAAGCTCGCCTCCACGGCGCAGGAGCTGCAGTCGCGCAACGCGGTCGAGCAGACCCGCCTCCAGCAGGAGGTGGACGGGTTGAAGAACCGGTCGGCGCAGCTGACCAAGCAGCTCAACTCGATGCTCGACAAGCTGGCGGTGACGCGGCAGAAGCGGCTCGAACTCGGGTGCGACAAGGCCCTGGCGAGGGATGCGAAGAAGTTCCCGAACGGGCTCATCCCGTCGAAGTACCTGTGCCCCCTGCCGCAGAAGGGCGGGCACATGCTGCGGGCGGACGCGGCGCTCGCCTTCTACAAGCTGAACGAGGCGTACAAGCGCAGTTTCGGCCGCGACATGTGCGTGACGGACGCCTATCGGAACCTGTCCGAGCAGCATCGTGTCTACGCGCAGCGGCCCGGCTTCGCGGCCGTCCCCGGGACGAGCAACCACGGCAAGGGGCAGGCACTCGACCTGTGCGGTGGTGTGCAGAGCTCGGGGTCCGTCCAGTTCAACTGGATGGAGGCCCACGCCGGGAAGTACGGATGGATCCACCCGGCCTGGGCCTACAGCAACCCGTTCGAGCCCTGGCACTGGGAGTTCGGGACGGAGAACGGCTGAGCCGGGCCGCCCGCCGTCAGCGGGAGTGCGGCACCTCGTTGGCGGGGACGATCTCCGCGGTGCAGTAGCGGCAGCGGCGGGCCTTCACCGGGATGTCGCTGAGGCACTGCGGGCACTCGCGCTCGGTGGCCTCCTTGCCGCGGTCCATCCGCTCGATCAGCTTGGTCGTCGGAAGCACGACCAGGAAGTAGACGATCACGGCCGTGATGAAGAACGCGATCGCCGAGGTCACGAAGATCCCGTACGGGAACGTGGTGCCGTCGATGGTGACGGCCAGGCGCGTGTAGTCGGGCTTGCCGCCGATGAGCGCGATCAACGGGGTGATGAAGGAACTCGCGAAGTCCTTCACGAGCCCGGCGAACGCCGCTCCGACGACGAACGCCACCGCGAGTTCGACCAGGTTCCCGCGGAAGAGGAACTTCTTGAATCCGCTCATGCCGGCTCCAGGGTTGTCGGGGGTCGCGCCCCTGGCTGTCGGGGCGCGTGAAACGGCTACGGATCGTAATGAAGTCATCCATGATTAGCCAAGTCGGCCCACTTCAGACCCGACCTGTCCGGGGTCAGGGGGCGGTGATCGTCAGGGCCAGGGGGGCGCCGGCGCCGGCCAGGGCCACCGCTTGGGGGCGGTCGGTCGCCAGGACGACCAGGGCGCCCTCTTGGGCGCCGTTCTCGTCAGGGGGTGGGGTCGCTATGACGGGGACTTCGGAAACCACCACGCGGGCGGCGTCCCAGCGGGCGCGGGGGCCGTTCGCGGGGGCGGCCTCGGACGGGACGGTCAGGACGTCCACGCGGTCGCCGGGGTGGACGAGGCGGGCGGCGCCCGCGTCGGCCAGGCGGACCGGCGTGGCGACCGTGCCGGGGCCGTAGCCGCGTAGGAGCCCGGCGCCGACGACACGGGCGTCGGTGAGGGGTTCGCCGCGGCGCATCGGTCCGGCGAGGACGCGGCCCGCTCCGCCCGTGCGGAGCGTGCCCACCGGGACGGCGGACGGCGGCAGGTCGAGGTGGCGCAGGTCGGACGGGCCGAGGGGCGTTCCGGCGGGCAGGTCGCGGGCGGCGGCGAGGACGCGGACGGACGGCGGCGGGCCGGGACGCAGTGCCAGGAGCGCCAGGCCCGCGGCGGCCGCGGCGAACAGCGCCGCCAGCGGCCGCCGCAGGCGGGATAAGCGGGCGCTCACGGCAGTTCCAGGGGGAGCTTGATGCCGTCGAGGACGGTGGGGCAGGCGCAGGTGCGCTCGGTGGGCAGTGCCTTGACGACGTCGGCGACGACGCCGCGGAGCCGGTCGATGTTCTCGCCGAAGACGCGCAGGACCTCCTCCATCGTGACGCCCTCGCCCTCCTCGATGCCCGCGTCGAGGTCGGTGACGAGGCAGAGCGAGGTGTAGCAGAGCGCCAGCTCGCGGGCGAGGACGGCCTCGGGGTGGCCGGTCATCCCGATCAGCGTCCACCCCTGCGAGGCGAACCACCGGGACTCGGCCCGGGTCGAGAAGCGGGGGCCCTCGATGACGACGAGCGTGCCGCGGTCGACCGGGTCCCACCCGGAGGTCCGCGCGGACTCGACGGCGGCGCGGCGGCCCGTCGGGCAGTACGGGTCGGAGAAGGAGACGTGGACGGCGGCGCCCTGGTCGTAGTAGGTCTGGTCGCGCCCCGACGTCCGGTCGGCGAGCTGGTCGGGGACGGCCAGCGTGCCGGGCCCGAGGTCGGGGGTGAGGGAGCCGACCGCGCACGGCGCCAGCACCTGGCGGACGCCGAGGGACCGCAGCGCCCACAGGTTGGCCCGGTAGGGGATCTTGTGCGGGGGGAAGCGGTGGTCGCGGCCGTGCCGGGGGACGAAGGCGACGCGGCGGCCCGCCAGCTCGCCGATCGCGATGGGGTCGCTGGGCGGGCCGTAGGGGGTGTCGACCCGCACCTCCTCGATGTCGTCGAGGAACGAGTAGAAGCCGGAGCCGCCGATGACCCCGATCTCGGCGACGGGCTGGGACGCGGAAGCCTGAGTGGACATGCCGCCGACCCTAGCCACCTGGGCGCCGTGCCCGGCAGACCGTCCGCAGATTGTGGATAACTCCGCCGCCGCACGAAGAAGGGCCCGGCCGGAGCCGGGCCCTTCCGCGTTCTCGGGACGTCAGCCGACCGGGTCCAGGACCTTGGGCGGCGAGGCGGGCGCCTCCTTGGCGAGCCGTCCCGGCGTCCAGATCCGCCGCCCGATGTCGTAGGACAGGGCGGGCAGCAGCAGCGACCGGACGACGAGGGTGTCGAGCAGGACGCCGAACGCGACCGCGAAGCCCATCTCGACCATGAACACCAGCGGCAGCGTGACCATGGACGCGAACGTGGCCGCGAGGACGAGCCCGGCCGAGGTGATCACACCGCCGGTGACGGTGAGCCCTCGCTGGATGCCGCGGCGCGTGCCGAGGGCCTGCGACTCCTCCCGGACGCGGTGCATCAGGAAGATGTTGTAGTCGACCCCCAAGGCGACCAGGAAGATGAAGGCCAGCAACGGGAAGCCGGAGTCGGTGCCCTCGAACCCGAAGACGTGCTCGAAGATGACCGCGCAGGCGCCGAGCGAAGCGAGGAACGACAGCACCACGGTGCCCATCATCAGCAGCGGCGCGACGACGGCGCGCAGCAGCGCGATGAGGATGAGGAGCACCACGGCCAGCACGATCGGGATGATGACCTTGTTGTCGCGGGAGGAGGCGCGCTTGATGTCCAGGTACGTCGCGGTCGTGCCGCCGACCTTGGCGTCCGCCGACGGGACGGCGTGCACCGCGGTCCGCAGCCGGTCGATGGTCGCTCGCGCGGCCTGGCTGTCGGCGGCGTCCTTCAGCGTCGCCTCGTACTTGACCAGACCGCCCGCCGCGGCGGGGGCGCTGACTTCGGCGACGCCCGGCGTTCCGCGCACGGCCTGGGCGATCTGGTCGGACGCCGGGGCCTTGCCGATGACGAGGGCCGGGGAGCCCGAGCCGGCGGCGTAGTGCCGTGCGATGACCTCCGAGCCCTTCACCGAGTCGGGCTTGCCGGTGAACTGGCCGGCGTCCGACAGGCCGTCCGCCTTGAGCGAGCCCAGCCCGAGCGTGAGGACGATCAGGCCGAGCATGGTCGCGGCCCAGAGCGCGCGCGGGCGCTTGCCGACCATTCCTGCGACGCGGCTCCAGACGCCGTGCTCGGCCTCGTACGCCTCGGGCTTGAGGTACTTGGCGTCGTAGCGGGGGATCAGCGGCCAGAACAGCCAGCGGCCGCAGATGACGAGGAGGGCGGGCAGGAGGGTCGTCATGGCGGCGAGGGCGGTGAGGACGCCCGCGGCGGCCACGGGGCCCATGCCGGCGGTGGAGTTCATGTCGGCGAGCAGCAGGCACAGCAGGCCGACGGCCACGGTGGCGGCGGAGGCGATGACGGCGGGCGCGGCGCGGTGCAGCGCGTAGGCCATGGCCTCGTGCCGGTCCTCGTGCCGGTGCAGTTCCTCCCTGTAGCGGGCGACGAGCAGCAAGGCGTAGTCGGTGGCGACACCGAAGACGAGGACGGTCAGGATGCCGGCGCTCTGGCCGTTGACGGTGAGGTCCGCGTACTTGGCGAGCAGGTACACGGTCGACTGGGCGAGGCCCAGGGCGAAGACGGCGCTCAGCACGGGGACGAACCACAGGACCGGGCTGCGGTAGATGAACAGCAGCAGGACGATGACGACGAGACCAGCGGCCATGAGCAGGAAGCCGTCCAGGCTCTGGAACACCTCGAACTGGTCGGCGCCGCCGCCGGCGGGACCGGTGACGTGCGAGGCCAGTCCGGGGGGTCCGCGCTCGGCGAGGTCGCGCGCCTGGTCGACGGCGGCGGTGAGGTCCTCGTCCGTCAGGGGCACGAGGGTCTGCAGGGCCTTGCCGTCCTTGGACGGGAACGGCCCCTGCGCCTTCTGCGCTCCGGGCAGGTTCTGGAACGCGGCCATGTCGGACTCGGCCTTGGCCTTGTCCGCCGCGGTGATCCCGCCGGAACGCTCGTAGACGACGACGGCGAGCATCGTCTCGTCCTTGCGGAACCTCTCCTCCAGTTCCACGACCCGGGTGGACTCCGCCCCGGCGGGCAGCCAGGACGCCGCGTCGTTCTTCTCGACGTCGCCGAGCTTGCCGGCGAGGGGGCCGAGGGCGGCCAGGAGGACGACCCACAGGGCCAGGACGGCCCATTTGGTGCGCCGTCCGGCGATCAGTCCGGCCAGGCGGTGTGTCCGCGGCCTCGGGGGAGCCGGGCTAGGTGCGCTCATAGGTCCTCTCCTGTGTGCACCGGGCGATATCGAGATATGTCGTGTTCGGCCCAAGAGTCTCTCGTTGAGCGAGAGGTGTCAAGTAATATCGCGAAATCGGAAAGCGTGGGGCATGGCGAGCTTCTCGATATGAGAGTCTCTCGTAAACAGAGCCAAGTCAAGCCGTGCGACAGGAGAGGCCCGGCCGGGGTGGGGGGTCGCTCTCTGTCTCTTCCATGGTCGCGGAAGGTCTGCGGCTGCGCCTCCGGCGTTAGGACGGACCTGCGCTACGCCTGCCGAGGCAAACGAAAGCCGTCGCCTACCCCTGGAGATGTAGGCGACGGCTTCCGGATACGACGAAAGCCGGGGGATCCGGCTGGATCCCCCGGGTGCGGGCGGAGATGCCTAGAAGGTCAGGCGACCTTTTCGGAGGACGACGACTTGCCGGTCGACGAGGACGACGAGTCGGAGGTCGACGAGGACGAGTCCGACTTGGCGGAGTCGCCCGAGGAACCGCCCGAGTCGCCGGAGGAGCCGTTGGACGACCCGTTCGACGAGCCGTTGGACGAGGCCCCCGCGGTGGAGGCCGACTTGCCGGAGCCGCGGCTGTCGGTGCGGTAGAAGCCCGAGCCCTTGAAGATGATCCCCGCGGCGGAGAAGACCTTGCGGAGCTTGCCGCTGCACGCCGGGCACTCGGTCAGCGCGTCGTCGCTGAACTTCTGCACGACCTCTAGAGGCTCGCCGCAGTCGGTGCAAACGTACTGATACGTCGGCACGGTTCCTCCTCGCTGACTCAGCCCGGCGCGAGCCGGACTGGCACTCACTCTAGACGACTGCTAATGGTACCCATGCGTGGAACAGGATTCGCCCCCGGGATGTTCCCAGGCGGCGCGCCGCCCAGGACCCGGCCCCGCGGGACCCGAGTCGCCGCGGGACTCCTGGTCACTGTCCCTTCTCGCCGAACCAGCCCGCCAGCCGGCCCTTGCGGCTGACCGCGCGCAGCCTGCGCTCGGTGGCCTCGCGCACCTCGGCGGTGGTCACGATCAGCAGGGTGTCGCCCGCCTGCAGGGGCGTGGTGGGCTCGGGCACGAAGCTCGCCCCGTCCCGCACGACGAGGGTGATGGACGCGCCGGGCGGCAGCCGCAGTTCGAAGATCTCCACGCCGCTGATCAGCGAGTCGGCGGGGACCCGCACCTCCAGCAGGTCGGCGTGCAGCTCCTCCAGCGGCGCCGCCTCGACGTCCAGTTCGCGGGTCTGCTCGTCGCCGGTCAGCCGGCACAGCCGCGAGGCCAGCGGCAGCGTCGGCCCCTGGAGCAGGGTGAACATGACGACGATGTTGAAGACGATCGCGAAGAGCCGGTCGGCGTGCTCCACGTCCGCGACCATCGGGATGGTGGCCAGGACGATCGGGACGGCGCCCCGCAGCCCCGCCCAGGACGCGAAGACCTTCTCGCCCCACGACAGCCGGAACCCGATCGTGGACAGCACCACCGACAGGGGGCGGGCCACCAGCAGCAGGACGAAGCCGACGATGAGCGCCGGCAGGATCTGGCCGGGGAGGTCTCCGGGGTCGGCCAGCAGGCCCAGCATCACGAACAGCCCGATCTGCGCGAGCCATCCGACGCCCTCGGCGAAGCCTCGGGTGGCGGGGCGGTGCGGCAGCCGCGCGTTCCCGAGGACGAGGGCGCTGACGTAGACGGCGAGGAACCCGCTCGCGTGCATCAGGGAGGCGGCCCCGTAGGAGCCGATGGCCAGCGACAGGACGGCGATGGGGTAGAGGCCGGACGCCGGGAGCGCGACGCGGCGCAGCGCCTGCGCGCCCAGCCACCCGATGGCGACGCCGACGATGCCGCCCGCGACCAGCTCGTAGACCATGACGCCGAGCAGTTCGGCCATGTTGGGGACGGCGGTGTGGGCGCTGAGCGTGATCACGATGATCACGACGGGGGCGTCGTTGAAGCCGGACTCGGCCTCCAGCAGGCCGGTCAGCCGGGAGGGCAGGGGCAGCCGCCGCAGCACCGAGAACACCGCGGCCGCGTCGGTGGGGGCGAGCACGGCGGCGAGCAGGAACGCGGGACGCCACTCCAGGCCGACGAGCCACATGGCGGACAGCGCGACGACGACGATGCTGATCAGGGTGCCGAGGGTGGAGACGCTGAGCGCGGCCGGCACCGAGGGCCGCACGCGCCGCCAGTTGGTGGTGATGCCGCCCTCGGCGAGGATGAGCACGAGGGCCGCGAGGCCGAGCGTCTCGGCCAGTTCCGCGTTGTCGAAGCGGATGTGGAGGGGGCCGGACTCGCCGATGAGAAGGCCGAGGCCCATGTACGCCAGCAGCGTGGGGAGGCCCGCCTGGTGCGACAGCCTGACCGCGATGATGGCGCTGAGTACGAGCGTGGCCCCGAGGAGTAGCCAGATGTCGAGGTGCACATCCCACCCTTCGGGGTCGTCAAAGTTGATCGTTTAGGAATCCTACAGATTCACGGGCGAATCGCATATTTACGATTGAGGGACGGCGTGTCCGTCATGGCCGCTATCGCCGTGTGACCAGTGGATTGAGCCCGTTCACCACGTTCTGTACGTCTCGTCCCTGAACGGCCGCGGTGACGTTGTCGCGCACCATCCCGAGCAGGTTGAGCTGCGACTGGACGGACGCCCCCGCCGTGTGCGGCGACAGCAGGACGTCCTCGCGGGAACGCAGCGGATGCCCCTCCGGAAGCGGCTCCTGCTCGAACACGTCCAGGGCCGCCCCGGCCAGACGTCCCGAATCCAGTGCGGCGAGGACGGCGCCGTCAGGCGCGATGCCCCCGCGCGCCACGTTCACCAGCAGCGCCTTGTCCGGCAGCAGGGCGAGCCGCTCCGGACCTATCAACCCCCTTGTCTCCTCGGTCAGCGGCAGGGCGAGGACGAGGACGTCGGACGTCGCCACGAGCTCGTCCAGCTCCCGGTACGTCGCCGGCGCCTCGGGACGCCTCCGCCTCGTCCAGTACGAGACCGCGCAGCCCAGAGCCGCGAAGAGCCGCGCGGCCTCGGCGCCGATCGCCCCGAACCCGACGATGCCGACCCGCTGCGTGTGGATCTCGCGCGGGCCGAGCGCCGCCATCTCCATCTGCGGCCATCCGCCCGCGCGGACGGCCCGGTCGCCCCGCGCGAGGTTGCGGCACAGCGCGAACGCCGCGCCGACCGCCCACTCGGCGACCCCGCGCGCGTTGAATCCCGCCGCGTTCGCCACGGGCACGCCCGCGGACGCCCACGCGGCGACGTCGATGCTGTCGATCCCGACCGCGGGCATCTGGACGAACGACACCCGCGGCGCCGCCGCCACGGCCTCGGCGTCCAGCGCCAGCCGGCCGGTGAAGTCGCCGATCACCAGGTCGGCGCCGGCGAGCGCGGCGAGCAGGCCCGCCCGGTCCCTGGTCTGCGGGAACGCCACCTCGGCGGCGTCTCCCAGCGGCGCGAACAAACCATGGACGATCTCGTCCGCGATCGGGGGCAGGGAAAGGATCCGCCACGGCGCCGTCATCTCGTACCTCCCGTCAGGCCGTACTCGACCGCGTCCCCCATCCGCGATCTTGGCCCCCTCACTCTACGAGCAGGCCCGGATCCGCGAGCAGGTCAGCCCAGGCGGACCAGCCCCTGCGACGGCGTCACCACCGCCCGGACGCGCTGGTCGTGCGGCTCGGCGGGCACGCTCTCCACCAGTTCCCCGTCGAACAGCAGCGCCGCGGTCAGGATCGCCGGGCCCACGCGCGCCAGCGCCCGGTCGTAGGAGCCGCCGCCGCGGCCGAGGCGCACGCCCGTCCGGTCGACCGCCACCGCGGGCACCAGCACGACGTCCGCGCTGGCCACCGCCCCGGGGCCGCGCGGCGGCTCGGACGACTCCAGGCACCCGCGGGCCCCGGGGACGAGCGAGTCGGGCCCCTCGTAGGACGCCCAGTCGAGGTCGCCGTCCGGGAGCAGGCGGGGGACCAGCACGTACGTCCCGCGCTTCCACAGCGCGAACAGCAGGCTCCGCGTGTCCGGCTCGTCGCCTATGGAGACGTACGCCGCGATGGTCCCGGCCATCTCCACCTCCGGGACGGGCAGCAGCGCGTCCCGGATCGGGCGCGCCGCGCCGGAGCGCGTCTCGGGCGGCATCGCCGCACGTCGTGCGAGCAGTTCGGCCCGGAGGCCGGTCTTCGTAGCGATGGGGTGCACGCTGTGGTCCTCGTGGATGGCTAGGGTCGTGTATATGGCCGACATTGCACCAGTGCTCAAAGCGGTCGTCCCGGCGGCCGGCCTCGGTACCCGATTCTTGCCCGCGACCAAGGCGACTCCCAAGGAAATGCTGCCGATCGTCGACAAACCGGCGATCCAGTACGTCGTGGAGGAGGCGGTCGACGCCGGGCTGACCGACGTCCTGATGGTCACCGGGCGCAGCAAGCGGTCCATCGAGGACCACTTCGACCGAGCGTACGAGCTGGAGGAGGCGCTGCGCGCCAAGGGCGACGACGAACGCCTGGAGGCCGTGCACGAGTCCAGCGATCTGGCGATCATGCACTACGTCCGGCAGGGCGAGCCGCGCGGCCTCGGGCACGCGGTGCACTGCGCCCGCCAGCACGTCGGCCGCGAGCCGTTCGCGGTGCTGCTCGGCGACGACATGATCGACGCTCGTGACAAGCTGCTGCAGCGCATGATCGAGGTGCGCGGCCAGCACGGCGGCAGCGTCATCGCGCTGATGGAGGTCGAGCCCGATCAGGTGTCGGCGTACGGGTGCGCGGCCATCGAGGCGACGGACGAGGAGGACGTCGTCCGCATCTCCGACCTCGTGGAGAAGCCCGCCGCCGAGGAGGCCCCCAGCAACTGGATCATCATCGGCCGCTACGTCTGCGACCCCGCGGTGTTCGACGTCCTGGAGAAGACCCCGCCCGGCCGCGGCGGCGAGATCCAGCTGACCGACGCGCTGCGCACCCTCGCCGACATGCCCGCCGACCAGGGCGGCGGCGTCTACGGGGTCAAGTTCCGGGGCCGCCGCTACGACACCGGCAACAAGCTGGAGTACCTGCGGACGGTCGTCCAGTTCGCGGCGGAACGGCCCGACCTGGCGCCGGAGTTCCTGCCGTGGCTGCGGGAATTCGTCCGGACGCAGGACGGCGTGGGCGACACAACGGATTCGTGACGAGGCGTCAGACTGGGGCCGTGGCTATGAGAACGGTCGACGAGCATCTGACGGAGATCCTCGGCAGCGTGGCACCGCTGCCGCCGCTCGAGCTGGCGCTGCTGGAGGCGCACGGCTCGGTGCTCGCCGAGTCCGTGTCCGCGCCGATGCCGCTGCCGCCGTTCGACAACTCCGCGATGGACGGCTACGCCGTCGTCGCGGCCGACATCGCGGCGGCCACCGAGGCCGGTCCCGTCTCGCTGCCCGTCGTCGGCGACATCGTCGCGGGCGACTCCGGCGTGTCGGCGATCCGGCCGGGCCTGACCGCCCGGATCATGACGGGCGCGCCGCTGCCGGCCGGCGCCGACGCCGTGATCCCCGTCGAGTGGACGGACGGCGGCAACGCCACCGTCCGGATCTCGCGCGCCGCCCCGCCGGGCAACTACATCCGGCGGGCGGGGGAGGACGTCCTCGCCGGGCAGGTCGTCGCCGAGGCCGGCGCCCGGATCACCGCCGCGCAGATCGGCATGCTCGCGGCGGTCGGGCGGTCCCGGGTGACCGTCCGGCCGAAACCGCGCATCGTGGTCGTCTCCACGGGCGACGAACTGCGCGAGCCGGGCACCTCCCTGGCACCCGGCCAGATCTGGGAGTCCAACAGCTTCATGCTCACCGCCGCCGTGGTCGAGGCAGGGGGAACGGGCTTCCGGCAGGCCACGGTGCAGGACGAACCCGCCAAGGTCTTGGAGATGCTCCACGACCAGCTCGTCCGGGCCGACGCCATCGTCACCACCGGGGGCGTCTCCATGGGCACCAGGGACGTCGTCAAGGAAGTGCTCACCGGCACCGGGACCGTGGCCTTCCACAAGGTGCGGATGCGGCCCGGCAAGCCGCAGGGGTTCGGCCTCCTGGAAGGCGTTCCCGTCTTCACGCTCCCGGGCAACCCCGTCAGCGCGTACGTGTCGTTCCAGGTGTTCGTCCGTCCCGCCCTGCGTGTCATGCAGGGGTTGCCACCCGAACCGCTCCCCACGGTGAGCGCCGTTGTCGCCGAGGACATCAAGTCGCCCGCGGGGCTCCGCCACTTCCTGCGGGGGAGACTCTCGTTCACCCGGGGCTTCTACACCGTCACGGCGGCCGGCGTGCAGGGCTCGCACCAGCTCGGGTCCCTGTCGTCCGCGAACGCGCTCATCGAGATTCCGGAGGACGTCGAAGCCATGCCCGCCGGTTCGCACGTCGAGGTCATGAGGTTGCCATCATGAGTGCCATGGGGTCTGAGTTCACCCATCTGGACGACAAGGGATCGGCCCGCATGGTCGACGTGTCGTCGAAGAACGTCTCGTCCCGGACGGCGACGGCGACGGGGTTCGTCCGCCTGTCGCCCGAATGCGTCGACCTCCTGCGCGCCGGCGACATCCCCAAGGGCGACGCGCTGTCCGTCGCCCGCATCGCCGGGATCATGGGGGCCAAGCGCGTGCCCGACCTCGTCCCGCTGTGCCACCCGATCGCGCTGCACGGCGTCACCGTCGACCTCGCCATCGACGACGACGGTGTCGCGATCACGGCCGTCACCCGCACCGCCGACCGCACCGGCGTGGAGATGGAGGCGCTCACCTCCGTCACGGTCGCCGCGCTCGCGCTGGTCGACATGGTGAAGGCCGTCGACCCCGCCGCCGTGATCACCGACGTCCGGGTCGAGGAGAAGACCGGCGGCAAGACCGGCGTGTGGCGCCGGTGATCAGGGCGATGGCGGTCACCGTCTCCAACCGCGCCGCGGCCGGCGTCTACGAGGACAGGTCCGGCCCGGTGCTGGTCGAGATGCTGGAGGACATCGGCTGCCAGGTGGACGGCCCCGTCGTCGTCCCGGACGGCGAACCGGTCACCGGCGTCCTGCGCGACGCGGTCGCCGCGGGCTACGACGTCGTCGTCACGTCCGGCGGGACCGGCCTCACCCCGACCGACCAGACCCCCGAGATGACCCGGCCGGTCCTCGAACGGGAGGTCCCGGGCATCGCCGAGGCCATCCGCCTGGAGGGCCGCGAGAAGGTGCCCGCCGCGATCCTGTCGCGCGGCCTCGCCGGCATCGCGGGCCGCACCCTCATCGTCAACCTGCCCGGCTCGACCGGCGGCGTCCGCGACGGCATGACCGTCCTGGCCCGCGTCCTGCCCCACGCGGTGGACCAGATCAACGGCGGCGACCACCCGCGGGGCTAGGCGCGGATGACGTGGACGCCGGCCTCGGTGAACGCGGCGAGTTCGGACTCGGGGGCCGTCGCGTCCGTCACCAGGACGTCGATCTCGTCGGTGCCGCAGATGCGGGCGAACGCACGGTGCCCGATCTTGGAGCCGTCCGCCACCACGACCACCCGGTCGGCGCGCTCGGCCATCAGCCGGTTCACGACCGCCTCGCCCTCGTTGTGGCAGGTCGCGCCGTGCCGCGCGGTCAGCCCGTTCACCCCGATGACCGCCACGTCCAGCGTCACGTGGTCGAAGATGCCGGTGGCGAGCGGCCCCGTCAGCTCGTAGGACTGCGGGCGCGGCACCCCGCCCGTCAGGACGATCTTCACGTGCGGCCGGACGGCCAGCTCGTTGCCGATGTTCAGCGCGTTCGTCACGATCGTGATCGCCGGGGTCGGCCCCTCGGCGTGCAGGTCGGCGCGCGTGGCGAGGGCCCGGGCGACCTCCGAGGTCGTCGTCCCGCCGTTCAGCCCGATGATCGACCCCGGTTCGGCCAGCTCCGCGGTCGCCGCCGCGATCCGCTGCTTCTCCGACGCGTGCCGCGCCGCCTTGTACCGCAGCGGCAGGTCGTAGCTGACGCTCTGCGCGACGGCGCCGCCGCGCGTGCGGGTCAGCATCTGCTGCTGCGCGAGCTGGTCGAAGTCGCGGCGGATCGTCGCGGCCGACACCCCGACGCGCAGGGACGCCTCCTCGACGGTCAGCCGCCCGGCGTCCGCGAGCAGTTCGAGCAGCGCGTTCCAGCGCTCGTGCCGGGTCACACCGGCCCCCTTTCCGGCGGGTGGACGGGAGTCCGGGGACGTGGTCATCCGCGGAGTCTAGCCGTGCGCGCCCCTGGTCTTACCTGAGCGTTACGGCCATGGAACAATCAGGATCGATCATAGGCATGCATAGAGGGGATTCCATGGCGAAGCCGGACGATGAGGGCGCCGTTTCCTTGACCAACGCGCGGATCGTCCTCCCGGACGGCGTCCGCGACGGCGCCCTCCACATCGCCGGCGGCACGATCGCGGCCGCTCCGGGCCCCGGCTCCGGCGAAGTGATCGACCTCGCCGGACGGCACGTCGTGCCCGGCTTCGTGGACATGCACGTCCACGGCGGTGCGGGCGCCTCCTACCAGCTCGGACGCCCGGACGAGGCCCACCGGGCCGCCTCCTTCCACCTCGCGCACGGCACCACCACCACGATGGCGAGCCTCGTCACCGGCGACCCGGAGGAACTGGCCGGTGCCGTCGAGGGCCTGGCCGACCTCGCCGCCGACGGCGTGATCGCGGGCGTCCACCTGGAGGGCCCCTACCTGGCCCCCTCGCGCTGCGGCGCGCACGACCCGGCGCTCCTGCGCGACCCGGACCCCGCCGAGTTCCGCCGCATCGTCCGCCTCGGCCGCGGGCACGTCCGCATGATCACCCTCGCGCCCGAGCTGCCGGGCGCCCTCGACCTCGTCCGGGAGGCGGTGGACGCGGGCGTGATCGCGGCCGTCGGCCACACCGACGGCACCGGCCGGTCGGCCCGGGCGGCGTTCGACGCGGGCGCGCGCGTGGCGACGCACCTGTTCAACGCGATGCGCCCGCTGCACCACCGCGAGGGCGGGCCGGTCGCCGCCGCCCTGAACGACCCCCGGGTCACCGTGGAGCTGATCAACGACGGCGTCCACGTGGACCCCGCCGTGGCCCGCCTCGTGTTCGCCGCCACGCCCCGCGTCGCGCTCATCACCGACGCGATGGCCGCCGCCGGGATGGGCGACGGCGACTACCGCCTCGGCGTGATGGACGTCGAGGTCCGCGACGGCCGCGCCGTCCTCGCGGGCGGGACGTCCATCGCGGGCAGCACGATCACCATGGCGGACGCCTTCCGCCGCGCCGTCGCCGACCTCGGCCTGCCGGTCGAGCGCGCCGCCGAGGCCGCGTCCCTCACCCCGGCGCGCGCTCTCGGCATCGACGCGCGCGTCGGGTCACTGGAGCCCGGCAAGGACGCCGACCTGGTCGTCCTGGACGACGACCTGCGCGTCGACTGGGTGATGAAACGGGGCCGACGCCTGTGACGGCGGTGGTCGAACGTCCCGCGTGCCCGATTTCTCGGGGACAATATGGCGTTCAGACATCCGACCAGGGAATCATGGAACCGTGGAACGTTTGCGGGGATGGCCGGTCACCTTGACCGAGGGCCCTGTAGGGCTGCGCCCGCTGCGGCACCGCGACGCCGCCGTCTGGCGCGATCTGCGGGTCCGCAACGCCGACTGGCTCCGCCCCTGGGAGCCCACCAACCCCGAGACGCCGCTGTTCCGCAGCGGCCTCGGACCGTACGTCAGCATGGTCCACACCATGCGCCGCGAGGCCCGCCACGGCCTCGCCCTTCCGTGGGTCGTCACCCACGAGGGCGATTTCGCCGGTCAGCTCACCATCGGCGCGGTCGTCTGGGGTTCGGCCCGGTCCGCGCAGATCGGCTACTGGGTCGACAGGCGCGTCGCCGGCCGCGGCGTCATTCCCACCGCCGTCGCCCTCGCCGTCGACCACTGTTTCTTCACCGTCGGCCTGCACCGCCTCGAAGCCAATATCCGTCCGGAGAACACCGCGAGCCGCCGCGTCGTCGAAAAACTCGGATTCCGCGAAGAGGGAATTCGGCGCCGCCATCTGCACATCGACGGCGCCTGGCGCGACCACATCTGCTACGCCCTCACCGTCGAGGACGTGCCCGGTGGCCTGCGCGCCCGCTGGCTGGCAGACCGGAAACAGGCATTTCCCCGGCGCACCTGAGCGGCCCATGACTTTCCCGCCGTAAGAATCCTGCGATCGAGAAGTCCCGGCAAACGGAGAGTAACGGCGAGATCGATCTCGCGACACACCGCCCCTTATGCTCGTCAACCTCTGACAGCCCCTCGTACCGTGCGGGGCGTGGCCCTGCTCCCATTGCACGTTCGCGCGCCGAAAGTCGGCCCGCCTGGCGAGTGTGCCCTGGAACGGTGGGGCCGATGAGCAGCGCCGTCCTTTACCTCGCGATCGTCGCCGTCTGGGCCGTCGTCCTGGTACCCATGTGGCTGCGCCGCGACACCGAGACCACGGGAATCTCCCGCCTCCTCCACAAGCGCCCCGACGAGCCCGCCGCCGAGGACGACGAGGAGGAGACGCTCCGCGAGGAGGAGATCCCCGCGCCGCGGCGCCCGGTGAGCCGCGCCACCGTCATCGCCCGGCGCCGCCGCCGGACCACCGGCCTCGCCGCGCTCCTCCTCACCTCCGCGGCCGTCGCCGCCTCCGGCCTCACGCCCTGGTGGATCACCGCGCCCCCCGTCCTGCTCCTGTCCGGCCACCTGGCGCTCCTGCGCGTCGCCGTGGGCATGGACACCGCCCGCCGCCGCGCCATGGCCCAGGCCCGCGCCGCGGCCCGCGCCCGCGCCCTGGAGGCCCGCCGCGCCGCCGAGACCGCCGAACCCGCCGAGGTCATCGAGCTCGTCACCCCCGACGAGGTCTTCGACCAGTACGCCGACGACCGCCGCGCCGTCGGCGAATAACCGGTGCGCGAGCACTCCCCGATGTTTGCTAACCTTACGGAGTCCTCGGGGCTGTGGCGCAGTCCGGTAGCGCACCTCGTTCGCATCGAGGGGGTCAGGGGTTCAAATCCCCTCAGCTCCACCGAGAACACGCAGGTCACAGGCTGGTTCAGGAGAGATCCTAGACCGGCCTTTGATCATTTGCCACCACGTCGCCACCAGACGGCGCGCTCCGGCCACCAGCCCAGCCGCCGCTACGGGGACGTCGCGCCGTGCACGTCTCTCGACGCTGGTAGCCCAAGCCTCACGGGCGAAAGGTGCTCCGCCAGGTAGCGTCCACGTCGGCCCGCTGCCCCCCGTCCCCGGCAGTAGCCGAGGGGCTGGCATGGGGAGGGCCTACGCCCCCAACTGCCAGTTGGGGCCGAAGCCAGACTGGGGGGTCAGTTGGTCGGACGCGTGCCCGATGAACTGGTCGAGCGCGGCCTGACAGTGTTCCCCCTGGGCATCCCGTTCCCCACGGGACTCCGCCTTTCGGATCCCTTCAGCGGAACTTCGAACTTGCTGCGCGGCAGCGATCAAGAAGTTGTCGTTGGAGAGCAGCCGGATCTGGGTGATGGCCCGGTCGACGACGGCCTGCAACCGGTCAGCCTCGGCGCGCGCGTCCAGGAAGTCCTGCCCCTCCTGGCCCTCTTGCTTGCGATACCAGTGAGTCAAGCTGGAACGGTGGTAGTCAGTGGCGGCGGCGACGAATTCCGTGTAAGCCGACAGGCGTTCCTGACGTAGGCGCTGAAACATCTCCCTTGTTTCGGCTCGGCGGCTTTGCCTGACCTGGAACAGGTGGGTCAGAGCGGAGCCGAGGAGGGTTCCGGCGACCGCGAGTGCGCTGGCGAAGAAGGCGTTCACCCCGTCAGTGGACCAGAGCGCGCAAGGCGTGGGAAGTCTCGGAAGGCGGATGAGCCGTTCCTCTCATCCACGCCGGCGATGGACTGTCGAGCAAGACCGAGCAGCACCGCAGGCGCACGCCGGGCACCGTCCGGACCTTGGTCGCCGAAGGGTCGCCATTCCTGAAAAGCGGAAGCTCGGACGCCTCAGGGGAAGGTGTGGTCAGCGGTTCGGGGGAGCAGGTTGCCGGTGCGGATGGCGTTGAGGCGGTGGCGGATGAAGCGGTCCTGGTGCCGGCCCCATGTGTCGATCTTTGTGGGGTGGGTGCTCTGATCTGGGTGCTTGCGGTAGAGCCAGGTCACGGAGGGTTCTTGGTAGCCGTCGAAGACTTCGCTGAGTGCTATGAAGAGGGCCACGTCTTGTGCACGAGGAAGGGCGCCCCAGCCGCCGAAGGCGCGAATCAGATTCGCGGGGGCTACGAGGCCGGCGCAGGCCGCTTGGCATAGTCCCGTCTCTTCGTACAAAAGGCCGATCGTTCCCGCGGGCACCATGCCGCAGGGGTAGGCCAGGGGGTAGCGGACGCGGCGTCCGTCAATCAGGTCGTCCGCCTGGCCGATCGTCCAGCCGATGCCGGGATGTTCCTCGAAGGCGGGGATGAGCGTTGCGAGGCCGTCGGGAAGAAGGACGTCGTCATAGTCGAGCACCGCGACCAGTTCGCCGCGTGCCCGGCTCAGTGCGAAGTTCCGAGTCGTTCCGGTGCCGAGCTGGGCGCCGTTCGCCTCATAGAGCGCACCCGGACATAGATCGCGGGCCGCCGGCGCGGCCCCGTCCTCTTGGACGAGCCATTCAAGGTCCCAGCCGGGTGGGAGGCGTTGAGCCGCGACGCTCGCAGCGGCCTGCCGCAGGTAGTCGGGTATCGGCTCCCGTACGGCGGTGATGATCGAGATCAGCGGCATGGCACTCCTCCTCGTGAGCGGCGGCGCCGGGCGCACGGCCTTGATCATCACATGGCCCGGGGCGGAGGCGGGGAGACGGCAGCCTTTTATAGTGCTCAGATGGACGTGAGCGCGATGCTTGAGCAGTACGCCTATCCGGAGACGACACCGTGGCTGCGGGCGAACATGATCGCGTCGCTTGACGGGGGGATCCAGTACCAGGGGAGCACCAGTGCACTCGGGTACGCGGGGGACTGGGCTCTCATGCAGCGGCTCAGGACGTTGGCCGACGTTGTGATCATGGGGGCCACGACCGTCCGGGAGTACGGGACGTATCCGGCGGAGGCGTCGAAGCTGGCGATCGTGTCGCGGAGCCTGCGGCTCGACTTCGACGGACCGCTGTTCACCGAGGCGCCCTCCCCGCCGGTCGTCATCACGTGCGGCGCGGCACCGGCCGAGCGTCTGCGCGAGGCCGAGAAGCGCGCTGAGGTCATCGTGTGCGGCGGTGACTCCACGGATATGGGCATGGCGTTGCAGCGGCTGGCCGACAAGGGTTACCAGCGGCAGCTCTGCGAGGGAGGCCCGGTCGTGCTCGCCCAGATCGCCGCCGCGGGTTGGCTGCACGAGCTGTGCCTGACGTTGAGTCCGGTCATCACCGCCGGCGACGCCGCCCGCGTTCTGGATGGTCCGGTCATCGACATGCAGCGCATGGAGCTTTGCCACGCGATCCAGGACGAGAACTATCTGTTCCTGCGGTACCGCATGGCCCAGGGCTAGACGAGGTTGTGACGGACGTAGGCGGGGGGACGCCAGCCGAGGATGCTCTCGACCATGTTCACCGCTTGCTTTGCCTCTGTGACGTCGTGAACTCGCACGATGCGTGCCCCGCTCAGGATGGAGACGACGAGGGTGGCGATGGTGCCCTCGATGCGGTCCTGCTGGTCTCGTTTCAGGGTCTCGCCGATGAAGTCCTTGTTGGAGACCGCGACGAGCATCGGGTAGCCGATTTGTGCGATCTCCGGGAGACGGCGAGTCAGTTCGAGTGAGTGATAGGTGTTCTTGTTCAGGTCGTGGCCGGGGTCGATGACGATCCGGTCCGCCGGCACACCGTGCTTCTCGGCCAGGGCGACCCGCTGACGCAGGAACTCGGCGACCTCGGTGACCACGTCGTCGTACTGCGGACGAGGGTAGGGAGTCCGGGGGTCGGCGAGGCTGTGGGTGATGATGAGGGTCGCACCGGCCTCTGCGACCACATCGGCGAGGGCGGGGTCGTGCAGTCCGCTCGTGTTGTTCAGGACGTCGGCGCCGGCGGCGAAGGCGGCGCGGGCGACCTCGGGGCGGTACGTCTCGACGGAGATCACCGCGTCCGTGCGGGAGCGGGCGCCCTCGACGACCGGCACCACGCGGTCGATCTCTTCTTCGACGCTCACCGGGGGCCCCGGAGCGAAGGGGACACCGCCGATGTCCAGCCAGTCGGCTCCATGGACGAGCGCGTTCTCTACCGCGATCAAAGCCTTGTCCAGGGCGAATGTGCGGCCCCGGTCGTGGAATGAATCGGGGGTGCGGTTGATTATCGCCATCACGGCGACCTGCCGCGAGAAATCGAACGTGCGTTGCCCGATCGTCCGTTCGGGGTAAATAAGCTCAGGGTAGTAGATAGCGTTTATTTCGCTCACATTAGCCGCCTAAGTCGAACTTGGCGTCAGCATAGCAAGGCGGCGGGCGGCTACCTCTCCGCTCGTACCCGCCGCCGTCCCACCGTGGTGACGAGCCGCAGGAGAGCGAAGAAGATCAAAGCCCCGCCGACCACCAGGAGCATGGAGAGCGCCCGCTCCTGGAGACTGTGCGATTTGATCACCACCGCCCCGGATCCGGCGATGAAACCGACGAGGGCGACGAAGAGACCGAGTATCTCCACCATCTTGAGCAGGCCGGACGAGACCATCTCCTGCGCTGCGTCGATGCGCTGGGCGAGCCTTAGCGACGCCTCGTCGAGCCGTTGTTCGAGCTCGGCCGAGGCCGCCGCGAGCCTCTCGTCCACCTGGGCGGCGATGGAGTCCGCGACGGCCTGGGTATTGCGTTCGATCTGGTTCTGCAAATCCTGGGCCAGAATGATCGAACGCCGCTCCTGCGTGAACTGCTCGTGCACCAGAACGTCGCCGGGGGCGAGGGCGTCTATCGCCCGGTCTATCTCGTGGAGCCCTTCATCGTAACGGGCCAGCTTCCGATAAGCCGTCGCGCGCCGGTAATAGACGATCGCGTTTTCCTGGCCGCGCGCCATCATCTCGTCGGACAGATCCAGCATCATCTGCGGCTGTTCCGGCAAGTGGTCGGCGAAATTGATTCCCGTCAGGAGCACCTGGTTGCTCCTGTTGTCCGCGTCGGGAGCGTCGACCGCCCGCTGGAACATGCTGAGCCCGTTCGTGGCACGCGTGCCGAGCGCGGCGAAGGCCGCGAAGCTCAGCACGAGGGCGTCATCTTCGAACTCCGCCAGCCAGTCGACACAAAGGCGGTGGAGCTGTGCGAACTTGAAGTCGAAGCGCAGGCGCTGGCCATGGACGTAGGCCAGGCACAGCCGCGCGGTACGCGTGTTGCTCGCTGCCAGGATCCGCGCCCGGTCGGCCCCGTCCAGGTAGCCCTGACCGTTCTTCCGAGCCAGCCAGGCGAGGTCTGTTGCCGCCGTCCGGATCTGCCGCACGGGGAGCCCGAACTCTTCGACCCGTGAGACGAACCCGTCCACCCACGCCGACGGGGGGCCGGCGGTGGCCTCCGCGAAGTGGTCGACAAGGATGGACGCCTTCTCCCGGTCGGACGCCGCCTCCATGCGCTCCGCGAGCCGGTCGCTCTCCGGGCTCTGCCGTTGAGGCGGGACGCCGTTATCCATGAGACCCCTTGCCGTCCGAAGCGACCTGAACCGGCCCAGCAGTCTAGGCCGCAGGTCGGCGCGGAGGCGTCCAGGAGCGCATCATCGGAGGTCAGAGGGGAAGGTAAACCCGCATGATCGCTGGCAGTCCCGAGCCCGACGAGGCCACCGTGAGCGCCGTGGGCAAGCTGAGCGAAGCCCTGGAGACCATCGAGCGGGCCAGAGGCCATCTCTACTCATGGCATCAGCTCACCGGCAAGGCGGACTTCGAGTTGGGCGATGCGGCCGCGCTGCTCGCCCAGGCCGGTCACCAGGACCTTGCCGACGAGCTGTCGCGCGAACTCGTAGGCCGCAACGTCCTCCCGGACCGTTGGACCTTCCAGGCGGTCGAGGAGTACGAAGACACCTACTACGAGCCGCTCCGGCGTTATGAGGCGCACGTACGAGAGTTGCTGACTGCTGGTAGACGGCACCTCCACGAGGCTCGGCTCAAGGAGGAGCGGCGTACCCACGGACACCCGCACCACACGGCCGCGCCGAGTACGCGCGGCCGTCGCCCGTAGAAGGCGACCGGGAGTGCGATCTCGCATCACCCAGATTCGCAGGGTGAGGAGGGACGCCGTGGAACGCAGTGCCCCACCCGGAAGACGGAACGTCGGCAGCAGTTGGCTCAGGGACTCGTTCCGACAGGGTGGGAGTTCCCGGAGCAGGTGCGCCCCCGGGAACTCCCGATCAATCGGTTGGATCTATCCCTTGCACTGGGGATAGACGCTGCCGGCGCTGCAGTTGCGACCCGCGTCCTGGGACAGATCGATCGTGCTGCCGTCCTGGAGGAAGATCTTCCAGTGATCGGTCTGCCAGAGGCGGGAGGTCACCTGCCCCTTCCCGCTGGTTCCAGCGGGCGGAGCGGCGGGACCGTTCGAGCCGCCCGAGGTGGACCCGGACTCGGGGAGTCCGGTGCTCCCCGTGCCGACGACTATGAGAAGGAGGATCGCTCCCGCGACCCACCCGGTTGTCCTGCTCTGCATTGTTTCTGGCTGGCTGCCGGCCCCGCCCCCGCGGGGCTCACCAGGCACCAGCCCTCCTCTCGGGGACGACCGTCCCCTTGGATTTAGGACCGGCAAGATGAGGCATAGGGGTCCGGTGCCTCGGCTCGGCCGTGTCACCGGCCTGCCGCCTCGACGTCGACGATGTCGGGCTTCTGCGGGGCGGGGCTCATCTGCTTCGGTGCGCCGTGTGCTGGAGTTCGGTGGCAAGACGGTCGTCTCACATTGTGGGACGGAGGTCGGGCTTGCTGAGCGGGAGGCGGTGGGGGTGGCTAATCTATCGACTTGGTAGGATTTTCACTTCTGTACCACCCATCCCTTCCGTTTCATGAGGTCTCCCATGCCGCAAAGTCGTCCGTTCGTCAGCCTGGCGACCGACTTCGGTGCGGCGTACACGGCGATCTGCGCGGGGGTGGTGTACGGGATCGCTCCGGACGCGAACGTGCTGGTGCTCAGCGATGAGATCACGCCGTTCGACGTGCGGGAGGGGGCGATGCTGCTGCGGCAGGCGCTGCCGTACCTGCCGGTGGGCGTGCACGTCGGGATCGTGGATCCGGGGGTGGGCACGTCGCGCCGGCCCCTGGCGATCGTGACGGGCCGCGGTGACGTGCTGGTCGGGCCCGACAACGGGCTGCTGGTGCCGGCGGCGGAGGCGCTGGGCGGGATCGCCGGGGCGTATGCGCTGGAGAACCCGGCCTACCGGCTTCCGGGGGTCTCGACGTCGTTCCACGGGCGTGACGTGTTCGCTCCCGCGGCCGCGCACGTCGCGGCGGGGGTGGACGCGGCGGATCTCGGTGCGTCCGTCGAGCCGCTGCCGCTGGACGTCCCGCCCCCGGTGATCCGGCCCGGCGAGCTGACCGTTCCCGTGCTGTACACCGACCGGTTCGGAAGCCAGGTGCTGGGCGCGGAGCGCGGCGACCTGGCGGCGGCGTTCGGCACGCTGGAGCCGGGCACCCCTCTCGACGTGGAGTGGAACGTTGCAGACGCACCGTCCCGGACGATCCGCGTCCCGTTCCAGCTCACCTTCGGCAGCGTCGCGGTCGGGGAGCCGCTGCTGTGGACCGACTCGTCCGGATGGCTCGCCCTGGGCGTCAACCAGGGACGCGCCATCGAAGTCCTCGGCCTGGCCGGCGCGCGGACCCTCACTCTGCGCGCGGTGCCGCATCCATGATCCGCAACCCTCACCGCCGGAGGCATCTCCTGTGACCCGCCGTCCCCTCGTGGCAACGCTCGCCGGCGCCGCCGCGCTCGCCCTCGCCGTCAGCGCCTGCGCTCCGCAGGACGAAGAATCCAACGCCTCGGCGAGCAAGAGTCCCGCCTCCTGCGCCAAGGACAAACTGCCGCTGAAGTCCCCCGGCAAGCTCACCGTCGCGACCGACAAGCCGGCGTTCGAACCGTGGTTCAAGGACGACGACCCGTCCAACGGGCAGGGCTACGAGGGCGCCGTCGCCTACGCGGTCGCCGGGAAGCTCGGCTTCACCAAGGACCAGGTGGTCTGGAAGACCCAGTCGTTCGAGTCGTCGTACGCCCCGGGGCCGAAAACCTTCGACTTCGACATCAACCAGATCTCCGTCACCCCGGCACGCGAGAAGGCGGTCGCGTTCAGCGACGGCTACTACGACGTGCAGCAGGGCATCGTGACGCTCAAGGGTGGCAAGTTCGAGAACGCCAAGTCCGTCGCGGAGCTGGGCAAGGCGCGCATCGCGGTCCAGGTCGGGACGACGTCGCTGCAGGCAGTGAAGAACCAGATCAAGCCCGCCGACGAGCCGAAGATCTTCAACACGCAGATCGACGCGGTGAACGCGCTGAAGAACAAGCAGGTGGACGTGCTGGTGGTCGACCTGCCGACCGCCTTCTACGTCACCGCCGCGCAGATCGACGACTCCAAGATCGTCGGTCAGCTGCCGCAGTCGCAGGGCGGCTCCGCCGAGCACTTCGGGTTGCTCATGGAGCGGGGCAGCGGGCTCGCCGGCTGCCTCAACCAGGCGATCGGGCAGCTGAAGTCCTCCGGTGAGCTGGCGAAGATCCAGCAGCAATGGCTGACCGCGTCGGCCGGCGCGCCCGTCCTGAAGTGACCGCGCAGGCGGGCGGCCAGACCGCCTGGGTCAAGAGCGAGCGGCAGCGCGAACGGGAGCGCCGGCGCCGCCGCGCCGACGTCCGCTCCGGGTCGGTGGCCGCGGCCTCGACGGTGCTGTGCGTCGCGGTCCTGGTGGTCGTGGTCGTGGGGTCGCCGGGCTGGCCGCGCGTGCACGAGACGTTCTTCAACTGGGGCGAGCTCACCGGCGCGTTCCCGGACGTGCTGCGCGGCTTCTGGTTGAACGTGCGGATCTTCCTGATCGCCGAGGTGGCGATCCTGGTGCTGGGGCTGCTGGTGGCGCTCGCGCGGGGGCTGCGGACCCCGCTGCTGTTCCCGCTGCGGGCGCTGGCCGTCGCCTACACCGACGTGTTCCGCGGCATTCCGACGATCCTGCTGGTGTACCTGGTCGGGTTCGGGCTCCCGGCGCTGCGGTTGCAGGGCGTCCCCGAGAGCCCGGCGGTGCTGGGAGGGTTCGCGCTCGTCCTCTCCTACGGGGCCTATGTCGCGGAGGTGTTCCGGGCGGGGATCGACTCCATCCACCCCAGCCAGCGCGCCGCGGCCCGATCGCTCGGCCTCAGCAAGGCCCAGAGCCTGCGGTACGTGGTGCTGCCGCAGGCGGTGCGCCGGGTCGTCCCGCCGCTGCTCAACGACTTCGCCTCGCTGCAGAAGGACACCGCGCTGGTCGCGGTGCTCGGCCCGCTGGAGGCGCTGCGTCAGGCGCAGATCCACTCGGCCGAGACCTTCAACTACACCCCCTACCTGGCCACGGCGGTGCTGTTCGTCGCGCTGACGGTGCCGATGGCCCGGTTCACCGACCATCTCGCGGCGCGCGCCGAACGCCGCCGCGCTCCCGGAGGCGGCCGATGAGCACACCGCTGGTGCGCATCCAGGGCGTGTGGAAGACCTACCACGCCCACCCCGTGCTGCGCGGCGTCGATCTGGACGTCGCGCCGCACGAGGTGGTCTGCCTCATCGGCGCCTCCGGATCGGGCAAGTCGACGCTGCTGCGCTGCGTGAACGTCCTGGAGACCGTCGACGACGGCGCGATCTTCCTGGAGGACGACGACATCACCGACCCCGGCGCGGACCCCGACGAGGTCCGCAAGCGGATCGGGATGGTGTTCCAGTCGTACAACCTGTTCCCGCACATGTCGGTGCTGGACAACATCACCCTCGCGCCCATCCGCGTCCACAAGCGACCGAAGGCGGAGGCCACCGATCAGGCGCACGAGCTGCTCAAACGGTTCGGCCTGGCGAACAGGGCCGGCGAGTACCCCGACCGGCTGTCGGGCGGCCAGCAGCAGCGGGTCGCGATCATCCGGGCCATGGCCACCCGTCCGAGCCTGCTCCTGCTGGACGAGGTGACCTCCGCGCTCGACCCCGAACTCGTCACCGAGGTCATGGGCATCATCCGGGAGCTCAAGGACTCCGGAATGACGATGATCCTGGCCACGCACGAGATGGGCTTCGCCCGCGACATCGCCGACACCGTGTGCTTCCTCCATGACGGCGTCCTGCTGGAGCGCGGCCCGGCCGAGCAGATCTTCGAAGAGCCCACCGAGCCGCGCACCCGCGAGTTCCTGAGCCGCGTCCTGGAGTCCCGCCGCCTCTGAACCCTCGGCGCCCGGGACGGGCGCGGCGGATCCGGATGGCCGGCCGCCGAACTCTTTCACCGCTGTACCAGGCGGCATCCTCGTGTGAACGAGGGTGCCGCCTTTTCACGTTCATGACCCCGGGCGGCTCTGCGCCGACCGTGTGATCTGCGTCTTTTCTTCGTCCTCCGCGATGCGCCCGCTGCTTTCCTCCGCACGGTCATCACTGTTCCGGCTCATGTGCCGGGACATGTTCGGGTTCCGCGGAACTCCGGCGTGTCCTGGCGCGGTCTGCCAGAACACGCCGTGGTCCGCGGACCACAGCCACCTCCGTCCTCAGGGCGGGGGGTGTCTCAAAGGAGAAATCGTGTACGGCGTCGTCGTACTCTTCGAATTGTTGATCCAGCAGATCGGCTGGGCTTTCAACACACTGGCCGATCCGCTCGCCAGCGGACTGGTCACGGGCGCGGTCGGGGCCCTCGTGCTCGCGGGCTGCGTGATGGTGAAGACCCGAAGCCTGCTTCCGGTCCGATCGCTCACGGCCTACGACCGTGTGATCGTCCTGCGCCTCGCGGCCGGCATCCTGGTGCTCAACGCGGCGTATCCGTACGGTGCCCAGACCCTGGGCATGGGGACGATCATCACCATGTCCGCCCTGGGACCGTTGTGCTGCAAGGGCAGCAACCTGTGGACGGTCCTGCGGCATCGCAGCGAGATGCCGAAGCGTGTTCTTCGGAACGCGGCCCTGAACATCGCGCTTCGCGTCGTCGCGTTCGCGGGAGTCATGGCCGTCAACAACCCCCTTGGCGAGTTCAGGCACTTCGACAAGGAGACCGTTTTCGGAATCGCGTGCGGCGTGCTCGGGGCGTGGTCGTTCTGGAACTATCTCAGCTGCGTCTACAACGACCGCTACTCGCTGAACGAGAGGCTCAGGATCCTGGCGGTCGCGGACCTGTTCGCGGTTCCCTTCACCGCTCTCGCGGTGTGGGGAATGAGCTTCGTCCTCGGCGGAGGGTTCTCCGAGCTGTCGGGGAAGGTGCTCATGCTGGGCTCCATCGCCGGCATCCTGTCCTTCGCGGTGCCGACGCTCATCGGCGCCTGGGTGGCCGACAAGATCTCAGAAGACGCGTCGGGCGTGTTCTATCTGTTCGACAGTCTGATGGGCACTCTCGTCGGCTTCTTCGGGGCCCTCGCCGGCGTGCTGAGCGCGGTGCAGGCTCCCGACAGCTGGGGCTGGGGCGGAATGGCCCTGGTCCTCCTCGCGGCGATCGTCGCCGCGAAGAACCCGATCATCGAAGTGTTCGAGCGGGACGACTCGTTCGGCTTCAAGGAGGGGGACCGGTCCTTCTCCAAGGAGAGGGAAAGGCCCGCCTGAGGGCACACCGGCCAGGCGGGCCGCGACACATGTGCCGCGGCCCGCAACCTGGAACAATCACCACCAGTGGGGAGGGGCCGCCGCCCCTCCCCACATTCGTTCGCGCACGGGCTCCAGGCTCACCAGGGTGAACCTGGGCGAAGCGGTACGCATGTGGGACCCGGAGCCGGGATGGCTGAACACCGCGAGCTACGGCATACCGCCGGAACCGGCGGTCGAGGCGCTGCAGGGCGCGCTGGGGGAGTAGCGTCGCGGGCCAACGGCTGGGACAAGTGGGACCGGTCCACCGGCCGTGCGCGCGGCGCCTTCGCGCGCCTGGTCGGCGTCGCGGCCGACGACGTGGCCGTGGGCGCCTCCGCCTCGCAGGTGCTGGCGCCGGTCGCCGCCTCACTGCCGCCCGGCTCGCGCGTCGTGGTCCCCGACATCGAGCAGACGTCGAACCTGTTCCCCTGGCTCGTGCAGGATCTCGACGTGCGCACGGTGCCGCCGGCCGACCTGCCCGGCGCGATCGACGAGCGCACGGACGCGGTCGCCTTCAGCCTGGTCCAGTCCGCGACGGGCGAGGCCGCCGCCGTCGACGAGGTCGTCGCGGCGGCGCGGGCGCACGGCGCTCTCGTTCGTCGGCGACGCCACCCAGGCGGTCGGCCGGCTCCCGGTCGACGCGACGCCTTTCGACGTCCTCGCCGTCTCGGCCTACAAGTGGCTGATGTGCCCGCGCGGTACCGCCTTCTGCGGCCGGCATCCGGGCATCCGTCCGCAAGGGCATGGCGCGCCTGGCCTTCCACCTCTACACGACCGAGGCCGACGTCGACGCCGCCATCGCGGCCCTGGTCTGAGCTCGGCGTGCAGAGGCCGGTTGGCCGGGCTTCACCGAAACCGCCGACGCGCCGCTTCACGCGCTTGGGCCGCGGCCCCTCATGAGCGCAGTCTCATCGATGGGGTGGGACATGCTGGTCGCGCCGAGACGCTCGGCTTCCGCCCGCTCCGGGAGGGGGACGCAGCCGGCGTGCTTCGAGTGCCAGAAAGGCGCTGAGCACGACGACGACGCCGGACTCCAGGCCGAGCGCGAGCATGACGGTGGTCCGGTAGCCGTATTCGTGGAACCCGAACAGCGCGCCCTGCTCACTGATCAGAAGACCGATGAGGGTTCCCAGCGAGAAGACGATCGCTCCGAGCGCCACGAGCGCGTGGGGTGCGCGACCGACGACCGGCACGGAGGAGAGGCCGGGCAGGGACCTCAGCGGACCGGCCAGGGCGAGCGCCAGCACCACCGCGCCGGCGAAGTTGAGCACGAACAGCACGCCGATGACCGGGACGACGCGGTAGTGGTCCGCGAAGTACTCGTAGAGATGGACCGCGCCGATGCCGAACAGCAGCAGCACGCCCAGATAGCGCAGCGCATTGCTCATGGTGACCCCGCGCTCGTTCCGCTCTGGACCTGCTGGCCCTGAGGCGAGACGGCGTACCATTCGGCGCCGAACTGGGTGAGGGCCTGGCCGCGGGTGTCGCCGCGTCCGGTGTCGGCCTGGTAGTAGTACAGCGGGTGGCCCCCGTAGACGATCTGCGGGGGCCCGTCGGGGCGGCTGATCGAGGCGATCTGGGACTGCTGGGCGCTCCCGGCCGTGGTCGGGGCGCCCTGGGTGGTCGCCGGTGGCCAGATGCTCGCGCAAGCCCCCGAGCAGGTCGACTGGTTCGGTGGGTCGGCGACGAACAGGTACAGCGTTCGTCCCGTCCCGTTCACCAGGATCTGCCCGAGGTGCGGCGCCTGGGCCGAACTGATCTGCGTCCGGCCGGGACTCTGCGAGTTGGTCGCGGTCGTGCAACCGGCGAGCGCCGTCGCCGCGAGCGAAGCGGCGAGAAGCCTCCCGCCGAACCGCGCCGTCCGGGGACGGCGCATCTCAGTAGCCACCACCGCCACCCGACGGCTGCTTCGTCACCGGAGCACCGGACGGGGACAGCACGTACCACTTGGCGCCGAACTGGTTGAGGCCCTGTCCCTTGGCGCTGCCGCTGCTGGTGCCGTCGGGCGCGTAATAGTAGAGAGGATGCCCGCTGTAGGTGACCTCGGTCGTGCCGTCGCTCCGCTTGGTGGTGCCCAGCTTCGCCGCGTCCGTACCTGAACCGGCCTGAGGCTTTCCGTTGGTCGTGACCGGTGGCCACACCGCCGCGCACGACCCGGAGCAGGACGACGTGGTCCCCGTGTCCTTCTGGAACAGGTACACCGTCCGGGCCTGGCCGTCGACCACGATCTGACCCAGTTGCCCCACGTTCGCCGTCTTGGTCGTCGCACCGGGCGCGCCGCCACCGGTGGCGGTGGCGGTGGCCGAGGGCGACGGCGGGGGCGCGGGCGACGTCTTCTGGTTGGACGAGTCGCTCGACCCGCCGCCGCATCCGGCGACCGCGACCACGGCAGCCGCGGAGACCACCAGCGGCCACGCCGGCGCCGGGATCCGCGACCGACGGCGCCGCGGGACGCCGACCGGGTCGGATGAACGGACCGTGCTGACCGGATGTACACGAAACATGCGTGCCCTCCTCCCGGAGTGCGATACCGGACGGCCGGTACCTCTCTCGGCGCCGCATACCCGCGCGGCTGGGAAGCGAACTGTCCCTTCCCAGCCATGAACCGGACTTTTCCGATCCTGCATGCCTGTTGACGCGCCCATTGCGGCAGGGAGCCGCCGGCCGCTGTGCGTCCTGTCCGTCGGTGTCCGTTCACACGCTGAGGAGGGCCTTGACGGCGCGGCGCTCGTCCATCGCCCTGTAGGCCTCGGCGGCCTGGTCCAGGGGGAGGCTGAGGTCGAAGACCCTGCCCGGGTCGATCTTCCGCTGCCAGATCAGGTCGATCAGCTCGGGCAGGAAGCGGCGCACCGGGGCGGGCCCGCCGTGCAGGTGGACCTGGGAGAAGAAGAGGTCCTCTCCGCTGAGGGCGACGTCGTGGCTGACGCCCACGAAGCCGACGTGGCCGCCCGCGCGGGCGGAGCCGATGGCCTGCTGCATCGACTCCTGGGTGCCGACCGCCTCGACGACCGAGTGCGCGCCCAGCCCGCCGGTCAGCTCCTTGATCCTCGCCACGCCCTCGTCGCCGCGCTCGGTGACGATGTCGGTGGCGCCGAAGTCGGCGGCCAGCTTCTGGCGCGCCTCGTGGCGGCTCATGGCGATGATCCGCTCGGCGCCCAGCCGCCCGGCGGCCAGCACCGCCAGCAGTCCGACCGCGCCGTCGCCCACGACGGCGACCGTCCTGCCGGGGCCGGCCTCGGCGGCCACCGCGCCGAACCAGCCGGTGCCGAGGACGTCCGAAGCCGCCAGAAGGCTGGGGACCAGGTCGAGGTCGGGGAGATCGGGGGTGGCGACCAGGGTGCCGTCGGCCCACGGGATCCGGGCGCGCTCGGACTGGGTGCCGATCTGGGACATGAACACGCGGTGGACGCAGGACGAGGGATAGCCCGCGCGGCAGATCTCGCAGGTGCCGTCGGAGGCCACGAACGAGCCCACGACGAACTGGCCCGGCTTGACGGTCCTGACCTGGTCGCCGACCTCCTCGACCACGCCGACGTACTCGTGCCCCATCGGGACGGGCCCGTCCACGGATTCGACGCCGCGGTAGGGCCACAGGTCCGAGCCGCACACGCAGGTCGCCGTCAGCCGGATGACCGCGTCGGTCGGCTCGATGATCTCCGGGTCGTCGATCTCCTCCACCCGGACTTCTCCCGGAGCGTGCAGGACGGCAGCGCGCATGATGCTCCTTCGTTCGGTGCGATATTCGGTCTGGGAACCCGGCGAAGCCGTCGGTCGGCGCGGCGGACAGGCACGGGTGAAGGGTGTGCTGAGACGGCGTCCCTACCCGAGGTAAGGCCCTCTAGACAGGAGAAGGTGGACGACCGCAGCAAGATCCGCGAGTCCCTGACCTCCCGCAGGGCCGGGATCAGCCCGCGGCAGGCCGGGCCGCCCTCCTACGGCACCTCGGGGGACGAAGCCCTCAGCGGGGCGGGCCGGTCTCGGGGGTGTCGCGTCTGGGTGGGAGGGCGAGAGAGGCGGCGGCGATGGCGGACATCATGATCGCCATGATCAGGAAGGCGTTGCCGTAGGCGTGCGCCAGGGATGGCGGGCCGGCGGCGTGGCCTGCGGTGGCGGCGGTGAGGGCGGCCAGGCCGAGGGCGCCGCCGACCTGTTTGGCGGTGTTCATCAAGCCGGAGGCCGCGCCGGCGTCGCGTCCGGGCACGCCCGAGGTGACGGTGGTGGTCAGGGGAGTGTTCAGCAGTCCGCCGCCGACGGAGACCAGGACCGCCGGGCCGAGCACGGCGGAGAGGTAGTCGCCGTCGGCGGTGAGGCGGCTCTGCCAGAGGAAGCTGGCGGCGGCGAGCAGGGCGCCGGCGATGACGAGGGCCCGGTCGTCGACGCGCTTCATGAGCCACGGCGTGACGCGCAGGCCGACGGCCGTCGTGAGCAGGGTGTGCGGAAGGAAGCCGAGGCCGGTCTGCAGCGCGGTGTAGTTCAGGACGTCCTGCATGTAGAGGGTCAGGAAGTACCACATCGGCACCTGGAAGCAGGCGCCGGCCAGCAGCATGACCGCGTTGCCGGCGGAGACGGCTCGCAGGCGGAACAGCCGCGGCGGGATCAGCGGATCGCGGGCCAGGCGCGTCTCGATGAGGACGAAGGCGGCGAGCAGGAGGACCGCGGTGGCGAGGACGGACGCGGTCACCGGGTCGTCCCAGCCGCGCGGTTCGGCCTGCATGACGCCGTAGGCGAGCAGGGCCAGGCCGGCGGTGACCGACGCGGCGCCCGGAAGGTCGAGCCGGGCGGCGCGCCCGGCCCGGCCCGAGCCGGGCAGGCGGCCGGTCAGGGTGAGCGCGATCGCGCCGATCGGGACGTTGACCAGCAGGATCCAGCGCCAGGACAGGGACTGCGTGAGGACACCGCCGACGAGGTTGCCCGCCGCGCCGCCCGCGAGGCTCACCGCCGTCCAGGCGGCGAGGGCGCGGGTGCGCCGGGGGCCCTCGGGGAAGGAGGTGGTGAGGACGGTCAGGGTCGCCGGAGCGAGGACGGCCGCGCCGAGGTGCGGCGGCAGGAGATCGCCGACGCGGTCCTGGCGGTCGTCGCCGAGCGCGGGCTGCCGGCCGTGTCGCTGACCGAGGTCGCGGCGCGGGCGGGGGTGTCGACGGGACGCGTCCAGCACTACTTCCCCACCAAGGGCGAGCTCGTCGAGGCCGCGTTCGAGCGCGGCAACGAGCTGAGCGGCGCCCGCATCAGGGCGCTCGTGGGCGGGGATCTCGAAGGCGCCGCGCCGCGCACCGTGCTCACCGTCGTCCTGACCGAGCTCATCGCCCACGACGCCGAGACGCGGGCGCATCTGCGCGTCCGCCAGTCCTTCACCGCTCTGGCCCTCACGGACGAGGCGATCGCGCGGCGCATGCGGGCGGACTACGAGCGCTTCCACGGGCAGGTCGCGGGGCTCCTTCGCAGAGACCGGGAGACCGGACTCCTGCCCGGGAGAGTGGAGCCCGGCGGCGCGGGCGTCGACCTCGTCGCGCTCGCCGAGGGCCTGGCGTACTACGTCCTGATCGGGCTCACCGCTCCGGAGGCGGCGCGCGACCGCATCGTCTCCGCGATCGCCGCCCTCTACGGAGACGGGTAGCCCGAGGCGGCGCGGGCGGTCGCGTCGTCGCGGGTCAGTCCGGGACGCCGGCGGCGAGCATGGGGGTGAGGGTGAGGTCGGGGTATTCGCGTTCGATGGCGCGTACTCGCCATTTGTCGATGAAGACCGCGATGTACGAGCCGTCGAGGGTGCGGGTCAGCACCTCGATGCCGCGGCGCCCGTTGAGCGTCTCGGCGGACTCCTTGTCGGTGATGCGGGCGGTGGTGTAGTCGAGGCGGGACAACTCGACCGGCGCGCCGAACTCGTCGGCCATCCGTGCGGTGAACACGTCGAACTGGAGCGGGCCGACCGCGGCCAGGACGGGAGCCTGGTCGCCGCGCAGGTCGCTGCGCAGGACCTGCACGACGCCCTCGCTGTCGAGCTGGTCGATGCCGCGGCGGAACTGCTTGGCCCGGCTGTTGTCCTTGACCCTCGCCACCATGAAGTGCTCCGGGGCGAACGCCGGGATCGGCGGGAACGTCACGGGCGTCCTGGTGTACAGGGTGTCGCCGACGGTCAGGCCGGAGGCGTTGGGCAGCCCGATCACGTCCCCGGGGTAGGCGGCGTCCAGGGTGGAGCGGTCGCGGCCGAAGACCGTCTGGGCGTACTTGGTCGCCAGCGGACGCCCGGTCGGGGCGTGGGTGAGGGTCGCGCCGCGCTCGAACCGGCCCGAGCAGACGCGGATGAAGGCCAGCCGGTCGCGGTGGGCCCGGTCCATGCCCGCCTGCACCTTGAACACCTGCCCGGAGAACGGCGCCGTCACCGGGCGCGCGTGGCCCTGGGCGTCGGTGCGCGCGGACGGCGCGGGCGCCAGGCGGCGCACGGTGTCCAGCAGCGCGCTCACGCCGAAGTTGGGCAGCGCGGCGCCGAACAGGACGGGGGTGGAGGCGCCGGCGGCGAAGGCCTCCATGTCGAGGACGGCGCCGATCTCCTCCAGCAGCGCCAGCTCCTCGTTCGCGGTCACCCACGCCTGGCCCTCCTCGGCGGCGGCCCGGTCGGCGGGGACGTGTTCGGCGGCCGCCCGGGTGGCGCCGCCGGGGGTGCGGCGGAACCGGGTGTAGGAGCCGTCGGCGCGGTCGATCAGGCCGCGGAAGTCCCCGGCGATCCCGACCGGCCAGTTCAGCGGCGCCGGGTGCAGGCCGATGCGCTGCTCGACCTCGTCCAGCAGTTCCAGCGGCTCGCGTCCCGGCCGGTCCCACTTGTTGACGAACGTGATGACGGGGATGCCGCGGTGGCGGCACACGTCGAACAGCTTGAGCGTCTGCGCCTCCAGGCCCTTGGCCGAGTCCAGCAGCATGATCGCCCCGTCGACGGCCGCCAGCACCCGGTAGGTGTCCTCGGAGAAGTCCGCGTGGCCCGGGGTGTCGAGCAGGTTCAGGAGGGCGTCGCCGAACTCGAACCGCAGCACCGAGGAGGTGATGGAGATGCCGCGGGAGCGCTCCATGTCCATCCAGTCCGAGCGCACGCCCCGCCGCCCGGCCTTGCCGTGCACCGCGCCCGCCTGCTCGATCGCCTGGGCGTGCAGGGCCAGGGCCTCGGTCAGCGTGGACTTGCCCGCGTCCGGGTGGCTGATCACCGCGAACGTCCGGCGCCGCGCCGCCTCCGCCGCAACGTCCTCCGCCGTGCCGATTCCGGCGCTCACCGCGCTCCCCTCTCCGACTACCTTCCCCGCATACTCTAGGGTCGATTTCACCCTCGAAGAGATGCGCGACCTGCCGACCGTCCTGGACCGGCTCTTCGCTCCGGCACACCTGACGGGCCCGCGCCCGCGCCCCTACCCGGAGGGGAGGTGGGGGGCGGTCGTGGCGTGGAGGGCGAGCGAGAGTTCGACGGCGCTGTCGACGACGGCGTCGAGGTCGTCGCCCAGGCGGCCGTCGGCCCACTGCTGGGCCAGCTCGGTCATCGCGCCGGTGAACATCGTGGCGGCGACGACGACGGGAAGCGGCGGGCTCTCGGCGCGGCTCATCGCGAGGACGCCCTCCAGGAGGGCGGTCTGCGCGGCGCGGCGGCGCTCGGCCAGCACCTCGTTGCCGCGCGCCTCGGCGAACAGGACGCGGCCCCGGCGGGGGTCTTCGCTGATGAAGCTCAGCACGCCGCGGATGCCGGCACGGGTGCGGACGTCGGGGTGGGGGCCCGCCTCGTCCAGGGCGCGGGCGAGGACCTCGCCGAGGGCGGCGGCCTCCCGGTCGTAGACGGCGGCGAGCAGGGCGCCGGTGTCGGCGAAGTTCTCGTAGAAGTAACGCGTGTGCAGCTCGGCCTCGCGGCAGACGGCGCGGACGGTGAGGGCGGCCTCGCCCTCCTCGCCGAACAGCCGGAACGCGGCCCGGACGAGCATGGCGCGCCGCTCGTCGCGGCGCCGGCTCGCGGGGACGCCGGCCCACCGCGTGACCGCGGCCGTGCGCGTGCTCGCCATGCCCGTCACCCTACCCCCGCCGGGCCGCCGGGCCCTCCAAGTCTGGACACGGGTGTACCCAGACACTTACTCTGGATACACTTGTCACCAGAATGGCCCGGGAGTGCGGCATGTCATCGAGGACCAACATCATCGCGGCGCGGTTCGAGCGGGCCTTCGACGCCGAGATCCGCTCCCGGTTCTTCCGGGGGCTGGAGTTCGCCGGTCCGGAGGGGGACCCCGGCTGGTTCGGGCCCGGCAGCGCGGTCTGGTACGTCCACTCGCATCTGCCGACCCTGCTGCTCGGGCTGGTCGGGGCCGCCTACATCGAGGGCCTGGACCCGAGCATCAGCTGGATGGCCTACGACCACTCCCGCATCCCCGAGCGCGTCGACGGCGTCCCGACCGGCGGCATCGACCCCGAGGGCGCGGCGGTGCGGCTCGGGCACTCCCTCTCGTTCTTCGTCGGGACGGCCTACGGCTCCACCGCGACCGCCGAGCGCCTCGCCCGGACCGTCCGCGCGATGCACCACACGGTGAAGGGCACCCGCCCGGACGGCCTGGCCTACGACGCCGACGACCCCGACTGGCTGCGCTGGAACTACGCGACGGTGGTGTGGGGGCTGGCGACCGCGCACGAGCGCTACCACCGCCGTCCGCTCAAGGGCGACGACCTGGAGCGCTACTACCGCGAGTTCGTCCGCGTAGGCGAGGCCCTCGGCGGGACGGACCTGCCCGCCACCAAGGCGGAGGTCGCCGAGTGCCTGGAGGCGTACCTGCCGCGCCTCGCGATCACCCCGATCAAGGCGTTCGGGACCGGGCCCAACCTGCGCGACAGCAAGACCAAGCCGTGGGAGCCCGGCAGCCCGTTCATGGACTGGGCGGCCCGCGACATGCTGCCGGAGTGGGCGCGGAAGCTCGCCCTCTACCAGCCGCCCAACCCGGTCACGCTGCGGCTGCGCCGGACGACGCTGTGGGTCGTCCTCAACGCCCTGCACGACGCCACCGGCCCGCTGCCGGAGTTCCGCCAGGCGCGGGCCAGGGTCGCGGCGGGGGTGTCGGCGCCGGTCGCCTCCACCGCGCCGGACGCGCCCGACCCGGTGCTGTCGCGCGCGGAGGTCGAGGCCACCGCCTGACCCGCCGAATGGTGCCGGCGAATAATCGCCTTCGGTTTCGGTTGATCTCGCCCAATGTCGCGGTTCAATTTCGTGATGGCCTCAATGGGCCAGGAGAAAGGCCGATCCGAGACCTAGGGTGGAAGGCGCTGTGTCCACCGGGGAGGAGGGGCAGGTCTTGGACGACTCGCGAGCGCCGCATCCACCCCCGGTCCCAGAGATCGACACCACGGTGTCGCATTCGGCGCGGATCTGGGATTACTGGCTGGGCGGCAAAGAGAACTACGCGGTCGATCGCGAGCTCGGCGACCAGATAGCGGCGGTGCTGCCCGACATCGTGGAGCAGGCCCGCGCCGACCGGCTCTTCCTCGGCAGGGCGGTGCGCTTTCTGGCCGGCGAGGCGGGCGTCCGGCAGTTCCTCGACATCGGGACGGGGCTGCCCACCGCCGACAACACCCACGAGGTCGCCCAGCGCGTGGCGCCGGACGCGAGGGTCGTCTACGTCGACAACGACCCGCTGGTACTGGCGCACGCGAGGGCCCTGCTGACCAGTACTCCCGAGGGCGCCACCGACTACCTGGACGCCGACCTGCGCGAGGCGGAGACCGTCCTGCGCGGCGCCCGGGCGACGCTCGACCTCACCGAGCCGGTCGCGATCACGATGCTCGGCGTGCTGTGGCACATCACCGACGATGCCGAGGCGCTCGACATCGTCCGCAGGCTGATGGCGGGAACGGCGCCCGGCAGTTACCTCGCCATCGCACATCCGACGATCGAGATCACCGGTGAGAGGATGGCGGCGGCGATCCGGGAGTGGAACAGGTTCGGCAAGCCGCCCGGCATTCACCGCACGCCCCGGCAGATCGAGAATCTGTTCCGGGGGCTGGAGCTCGTCGAACCCGGCGTCGTTTCCTGCACCCGATGGCGTCCGGAGGCGACGCCGTTCGGGGAGCCCGAGGAAATGGACCAGTTCTGCGGCGTCGCGCGCAAGCCCGCCGGGTCATGAGCATCGTCCCGGCGGGACGGATCGGCGCCGCGCTGGCGGCCGGGCTGGGCGCCGACGCGTCGGCGGGGCCGACGATGCCGAGGCTGGTGCTGGCGGCCCACCTGCGGAGGCTGCGCGCACGGCGCGGGCTGAGCGCGCGGGCCGCGTCGCGGGCCCTCGGCTCCGACGCCAGGCTGGCCGCCCTGGAGTCCGGCGTCACGCGCTGCGGGATCGACGACGTGCTGGCGCTGTGCGAGCTGTATGGGGTGCGGGAGCATGCGACCCGGGTCGCGCTGCTGGAGCTGGCGCGGCAGTCCCACCGTCCCGGCTGGTGGCAGCCGTACCGCAGGTTCATCCCCGACTGGTTCCTGCCCTACGTCGGGGCGGAGCAGATCGCCGCCGTCATCCGCTGCTACGCCGTCCGGTACGTCCCCGACCTGCTCCAGACCGCCGAGTACGCCCGGGCCCAGCTCGCGTCGGCCTGGGGCGCGGGCCCCGCCGAGGAGGTCGACGGGCGCGTGCGGCTGCGGCTGCGGCGGCAGGACGTCCTGCACCGGGCCTCGCCCGCCAGCGTGTGGACCGTCCTCGACGAGACGGCGCTGCGCCGCCCGGTCGGCGGGCGGGCGACGATGTTCCGGCAGATCGAGCATCTGCTGGAGCTGTGCGAGCTTCCGAACGTCACGCTCCAGATCCTGCCGCTCGCGAGTGCCGGTCATGTCGCACTGGGCGGCGCCATGACGCTGCTTCGGCTTCCCCACGATGATCTGGCGGACGTCGTCTATCTCGAACAGCTGGACAACGCCATCTATCCGGACCGGTCCTGCGAACGAGATCACCATCGGCACGCCATGAACGTGCTGGCCACACGGGCGCCGTCGCCGGCCCGCACGCCGCTCATCCTGAAAGAAATGATCTCCGCATTGTGACGGGGCCGTGTCTTATGACGCAGACTCCCGCCGTCGCGCTGTGACATCGTGTCCCGCGATCGATGGCGAGCACCACGCGCGCCGTCCCGTCCCGGCGGTCCACTCCTGTCACCCCGGCCGGGGCCCTCCGGGCGGGCGGCGGAGAGAACGAGGACGCGATGCCCGACGAGCAGCCCGAAGCCTCCGCTCTCCGGGTGTTCAGGCACCGGATCAAGGAGCTCTACGCCCGGGCCGGATCGCCCAAGCCGACGGTCGTGAACCAGATCGTCGAAGACCTGGAGGAGTTCTATCCGCTCATGGGCGGGCGCAGCACGCTGCCGACGAGCGTCGCGCGTTCCACGCTGAACCAGGTCGTCAACGGCGTCCGGCTCCCGTCCGCGGGGATGCTGGCGGTGATCGTCCTTGCCCTGCAGCGGTGCGGCCGGGAGAACGGCGGCCTGACCGAGGACCCGGGCGCGGCCGGCCTGGAGGAATGGCACCGCCTGCTCAGGGAGGCGAAGGCGGAGGAGGGCGCGCGCGACCGCGCCGCGTCCGGTGAGGGCCCTGACGCGCGGCGGGTCCGCACGGCCGATCCGGTGCGGCTCGAACCGGGCGAGCGCGCGGTGCTCGACGCGCACGGCCCGTACGCCTCGGCCCTGGCGGCGCGGGGGGAGCGAGGGGACCGGGACGCCGTGTACGAGATCGCGGTGCTCCTCGCCTGCGGAACGGGCCACGGCCACAAGGCGGCGGCCTACCTGGTGAACGCCACCGCGGCGGGCCAGAGCGCCGCCTCGGACCTGCTGCCCGCGGACGACGGGGAGGTCGACCGGCGGCTCGCGCGGGCGCACGCGCGGGCCCTGGCGTACGCGGCCGGGCGGTACGGCGACGAGGAGGCGGCGCGCGCGTTCCGCTCCTGCGGGGCCTTACCGGGCGCCGCCCCGCCGCGCCCGGCGAGCGCACCGGACAACTAACCGGAATGCCGGACGAATAGGCTAAACGGGATGTGATCCCGCGCATTCGCCTGTGTTCCGCGCCGTTCCCTGACGTATCGCAAGCGCCACTGCCGGTCTTTTTTGGATGAAGTGCCACGGAACTGACTAAGCGCGCGAAAGAGTCAGGTGATCGCTGACAGAAGCGATCGATCTTCGTGGAGGAGAAGTACGGCAATGGCGCCCCACTTCCAGAGCGACGATCCCATCGTCGAAGCGCTCTTTCTCGGCACGTCCCGGCGGCGCGGAGCGGGGCGGTGCATCGCACGCCGGCTGTACCGCCGCCTCGCCTCCCGGCGCGGCAGCGGCGCGCGGCCCCGCTGCCGGGTCGTCCTCGCCCTGGACATCGCCCGCTTCACCAGCCGGGACGAGGCCACGCAGATCCACCTGCGCGCGGTCATGTACCGGATCGTCGACGAGGCGCTCGCCGCGGCGCGCATCGGGCGGCGCGGCAGCCGGCTGGAGGACCGGGGTGACGGGCTCCTGATGGTGCTGCGCGCACAGGCCAGCCTCGACACCGTCCTTCCGGCCCTTTTCGGGAACATCCGGGAAGGCGTCCAGGACCACAACGCGACCGCCGTCCCCTCGGCGCGGCTGCGGCTGCGGGCCGCCCTGCACGCGGGATTCCTGCACCATGACAGGTACGGAGTGGCCGGCGACACGGTCAACCTGCTGTTCCGGATGCTGGACGCGCCCGCCATGAAGCGGCGCCTCGACGACGAGGACGCCGACTTCGCGCTCGCGGTCTCTCCCAACGTCTACGAGGCGGCCACCGGATACCGGCTGATCGACGGCAAGGACTTCGAACTGATCGACGTCGACGTCAAGCAGACGCGCGCGAGCGCGTGGCTGTATCTCGCGCCGCCGCCCGGACCCGCGCGGCACGGCTCGCACCCGACCCGGGTCGCCGGCTGATCGGGCCTCACCCCTCGCCTCGGAGGGTAACCGAATGCCATTCTGGTGTTCTGGCCGGGACGGAAGCTTGGAGGGGCCATGGCGATCGCCATCAGCGACGAACACCGCGAGCTGGCACGGACGGCGCGCTCGTTCCTGCGCGACCAGGAGGCGCGGGCGGGCAACCGCGCGCTGCTGGACGCCGAGAAGGAGCCCCTGCCCGCCTTCTGGGCGGAGTTCGCCGCGCTGGGACTGCTCGGACTGCACCTTCCCGAGGAGCACGGCGGCGGGGGCGCGGGCCTGCCGGAGCTGGTCGTGGTCGCCGAGGAGCTCGGCCGCGCCGCCGCGCCCGGCCCGATGCTGCCGACGATGATCGCGTCCGCGGTGCTCGCCGCGTCGGGGGACGGGGAGCAGCGGGGCCGGCTCCTGCCCGGCCTCGCGTCGGGCGCGACCCCGGCGGCCCTCGGGCTGGACGGCGCGCTCACCGTGGCCGGCGGCGCCGCCACCGGGGACGCGGGCGTCGTGCTGGGCGGCGGCCTCGCGGAACTGCTCGTCCTGCCCGCCGGTGACGACATGGTCGTCGTGCGGGCCGGCGCGCCGGGCGTCGCGGTCGAGGTGCCCGGCAACCTGGACCCGTCCCGCCGCTCCGCGCGCGTGAGGCTGGACGGCGCCGCCGTGGAGGTCCTCGCCGGGGCCCGCGCGCACGCGACCGCCGTCGCCCGGACGCTGATGTCCGCCGAGGCGGTCGGCGGCGCGCTGGAGTGCGTCGAGACCGCCACCGCGTACGCCAAGGTGCGGCAGCAGTTCGGGCGGCCGATCGCGACGTTCCAGGCGGTCAAGCACCACTGCGCGAACATGCTCGTCGCCGCGGAGCTGGCCACGGCCGCGGTGTGGGACGCGGCGCGGGCCGCGTCCGGTCCGTCCGACCAGTTCGAGCTGGCCGCGGCCGTGGCGGCGGCGCTCGCCCTGCCCGCCTTCACCTCCAACGCGGGCCTGAACATCCAGGTGCACGGCGGCATCGGCTTCACCTGGGAGCACGACGCGCACCTGCTGCTGCGCCGGGCCGCGACGCTGGAGGCCGTCGCCGGCCCGCACGGCGCGGAGCGGGACGTGACCCGGCTGCGGGCGGCCGGGGTCGTCCGGGAGGCGAGCCTCGACCTGCCGCCCGAGGCCGAGGCGCGGCGCGCGGAGATCCGCGGGCTGGCCCGGGAGATCGCCGCGCTGCCCCGGGCCGAGCAGCGCGAGAGGCTCATCGAGACCGGTTACGTCCAGCCGCACTGGCCGCGCCCCTGGGGCGTGGAGGCGAGCGCCGGGCTGCAACTGGTCATCGAGGACGAGTTCCGCGCCGCGGGCGTGAAGCGCCCCCAGCTCGGCATCACGAGCTGGGTGATCCTCACGCTCGTCCAGCACGGCACCCAGGACCAGATCGACCGGTGGGTGCGCCCGGCGCTCACCGGCGAGGAGGTCTGGTGCCAGCTGTTCAGCGAGCCCGACGCGGGGTCGGACGCGGCGGCCGTCAGGACCCGCGCCGTCAAGGTGGACGGCGGCTGGCTGGTCAACGGCCAGAAGGTGTGGACGAGCGGCGCCCAGTACTGCCGCTGGGGCTTCGCCACCGTCCGCACCGACCCCGACGCGCCGAAGCACTCCGGCGTCACGATGGTCGTCGTCGACATGCACCACCCCGGTGTGGAGGTCCGGCCGCTGCGCCAGACGACCGGCACCTCCGACTTCAACGAGGTGTTCTTCTCCGACGTCCTCGTCCCCGACGCCGACGTCGTCGGGAACCCCAACCAGGGGTGGACGGTCGCCCGCGCCACCCTCGGCAACGAGCGGGTCAGCATCGGCGGCGGCGTCGGGGGCCCGCCCGGACCCGACGTGTTCCGGCTCTACGCCGAGCGCGGCGACCGCGTCCCGGCGGCGGCCGAGCGCGTCGGCGCCCACGCCGCCGAGGAGCAGGCCCTGCGCCTGCTCAACCTGCGGTCCGCCGAGCGCGCGGTCGCGGGCGGCGAGCCGGGCCCCGAGGGCAACATCACCAAGCTCGTCCTCGCCGAGCACGGCCACGCCACCGCCGCACTCCTCGCCGAGTTCGCCGGGCCCGAGACCGCGTTCACCGAGGGCCTCGGGCAGGCCGCGGGCCTGATGCGCCTCGGGTCCCGCGGCATGTCGATCGCGGGCGGCACCTCCGAGATCACCCGCAACCAGATCGCCGAGCGCATCCTCGGCCTGCCCCGCGACCCGCTGATCCGGTAGGGGCGGGCGGCCGGCCCCGGCGCGGCCGCGCCGGGGCCGGGGCCTTCCGGGACCGGCGGCTCAGGACCGGCGGCGGTTCTCCGCGTCCAGGGACGGGTTGCCGGTCATGTGCCTGATGCCGGCCATGTCGGTGCCGGGCGGGACGACCTCGTCGATGGCGTCGAGGGTGGCGGCGTCGAGCCGGACGTCGGCGGCGCCGAGCAGGTCCTCCAGTTGCGCCATCGTCTTCGGTCCGATGATCGTCGAGGTGATGGCCGGGTGCTCGGCGACGAACCCGAGGGCCAGATGGGTCAGCGAGAGGCCCGCCTGCTCGGCGATCTTGGTGAGGCGCTCCACGGCGTCGTAGCGCGCCGAGACGCTGGGGTCGGTGTCGACCGTGCGGCCCCGCCATGCCGGGTTGTCCGAGGGCGCGAAGCGGGCGCCCTCGGGGGCCTGCTCACCGCGCCGGTACTTGCCGGTGAGCCAGCCGCCGGCGAGCGGGCTCCACGGGATGACGCCCATGCCGTGCCGCCGCGCCGCGGGCAGCATCGACTCCTCGATCGACCGCGCGAAGATCGAGTACTGCGGCTGCTCGCAGACGAACCGGACGCCGCCCCGGCGCTCGGCGGCCCACTGGGCCTCGACGATCCAGTCGGCGGGGAAGGACGACGACCCGACGTAGAGCACCTTGCCCTGGCGGACGAGGTCGGTCAGCGCGTCCAGGGTCTCCTCGAGGTCGGTCTCCCAGTCGCGGCGGTGCATCTGGTACAGGTCGATGCGGTCGGTGCCGAGGCGGCGCAGGCTGTCCTCCACGGCGCGGACGATGTAGCGCCGCGAGCCGCCCCGCGCGTTGCGCTCCTCGCCGAGCGGGAAGAAGAACTTGGACGCGAGGACGACGTCGTCCCGGCGGCCCTTGAGGGCCTTCCCGACGATCTCCTCGCTCTCCCCGGCCGAGTACATGTCGGCGGTGTCGATGAAGTTGATCCCGGCGTCCAGCGCCCGGTGGACGATGCGCTCGGACTCGCCGTGGTCGGGGTTGCCGACGGCGCCGAACATCATCGCGCCCAGGGTCTGGGTGCTGACCTCGACGCCGGTGCGGCCGAGCTTGCGGTACTGCATGCGTGCTCCTCGTCAGTGGCTCGCGCAGAACGCTAGGTGCTGGAGCGCGCTCCAGGTCAAGGCCCGGCCGTCGCCTCGTCGAGCCAGTCGTACCAGGCGTCCAGGCCGTCGCCGCGGGTCGCCGAGACGGGCAGGACGCACAGCCCGGGGCACAGCCGGCGGGCCGCGTCCCGGCAGGCGTCCATGTCGAAGTCGACGTGCGGCAGCAGGTCGGTCTTGTTGAGCAGCAGGACGTCCGCGCCGCGGAACATGTGCGGGTACTTCAGCGGTTTGTCGTCGCCCTCGGTGACGGACATGAGCACGACGCGGGCACGCTCGCCGAGGTCGAACAGCGCCGGGCAGACGAGGTTGCCGACGTTCTCGACGAACACCGTGGAGCCGTCCGGCGGCGCCAGCGCGGCCAGTGCGCCGGCCACCATCGCGGCGTCGAGATGGCAGCCGGCGCCCGTGTTGACCTGGACGGTCCGGGCCCCGGCGGCGGCCAGGCGCCGCGCGTCCAGCAGCGTCTCCTGGTCGCCCTCGATCACCGAGATCGGGCGGTCCGGGCTCAGGTCGGCGACGGTGCGCGCCAGCAGCGTCGTCTTCCCCGAACCGGGGGAGCTCATCACGTTGAGCGCGGCGATGCCGCGTTCGGCCAGCCACGCCCGGTTCCGGCCGGCCAGGTCGTCGTTGCGGGCCAGGACCCTCTGGCCCAGCGTCACGACGTGCCCGTCCTCGTGCCCATGCCCATGCCCGTGTCCGTGGACGGGATCGTGGACGTGGACATGGCCGGGAGCGTCCCCCGGGGCCGTCAGGGTCGTCAGGCGCGCGGCGTCCTCGCCGTCGCAGCCGCAGGTCTCACACATCGTCGGCGACCTCCACCGCTTTGATCGTCAGGTCGGCGCCGCCGCTGATCACCACGTCGGCGCTGCCGCACGGGCACATCGCGAGCGGGTCGCGCGCCGGGAACGAGACACCGCAGTCGGCGCAGTCGCCGACGCCCTCCGGCTCGGTGATGTCGAGCCGCGCGCCCTCGACGCACGTCCCCTCGCCGGCCAGTTCGAAGCAGAAACGCACCGCGTCCGGCATGACTCCGGAAAGTCTCCCAATTTCCAGGTGCACCACCACCACCCGCGAATCGGGCAATTGGGTAGAAATTGCCGCGATGACGCTCTCCGTCACGGCCAATTCGTGCACGCGCCCTCCCGGCCCGTTTCCATTGTCCCAGCGCCGTTCTGCTGCCCCGATCTCCCCAGGTCAAACGGTGTGTTTACCGAATCGGGGAAATGCCTTGGGGGGCTTTTCGGGCGGTGTTTCGCGCCGTTCCCCCAGGGCAACCGCATGGGTGATGACCGCAGTCGGTCGAGGGGGGAAGCGATGACGAGCGTCGCTCCGGCGCAACCGCTGACGGACGAGATCCACATTCTGTGGACGTCCGAGGGAATGAGCTGCGACGGGGACACCATCTCGGTGACCGCGGCGTCGCTGCCGAGCATCGAGGACGTCGTCCTCGGCGCGATACCGGGCCTGCCGAAGGTCCACCTGCACAACAAGGTGCTCGCCTACGAGAACGGCGACGAGTTCATGGAGGCGTTCCGGCAGGCCGCGCGCGGCGAGCTGGCGCCCTTCATCCTCGTCGTCGAGGGTTCGATCCCCAACGAGAACATCAACGGGGACGGCTACTGGACGTCGATGGGGAACGACCCCGAGACCGGCGAGCCGATCCCGGTGAACACCTGGATCGACCGGCTCGCGCCGAAGGCGTGGGCGGTCGTGGCGATCGGCACGTGCGCGACCTACGGCGGCATCCACGCCATGGCGGGCAACCCGACGGGCTGCATGGGCCTCGCCGACTACCTCGGCTGGGACTTCCGCTCCGCGGGCGGGCTGCCGATCGTGAACGTGCCGGGCTGCCCCGTGCAACCGGACAACTTCATGGAGACGCTGCTCTGGGTGCTGCACCAGGCGGTCGGGCAGGCGCCGGTCATCCCGCTGGACGACCGGCTGCGCCCGACGTGGCTGTTCGGCAAGACCGTCCACGAGGGCTGTGACCGCGCCGCCTACTACGAGCAGGCCGACTTCGCGCGCGACTACAACTCGCCGAAGTGCCAGGTGAAGATCGGATGCTGGGGCCCGGTCGTGAACTGCAACGTCACCAAGCGCGGCTGGATGGACGGCGTCGGCGGCTGCCCCAACGTGGGCGGCATCTGCATCGGCTGCACCATGCCCGGCTTCCCGGACAAGTTCATGCCGTTCATGGACGAGCCGCCCGGGGCGAGCCTCTCCACGACGCTGCTGCGGTCCTACGGGCCGTTCATCCGGAAGATGCGGTCGATCACCAACAAGGGCGCGAACCGGGAGCCGAAGTGGCGCCACAACCGGGAGAGGCTGACCAGCGGCTACCAGCCCCGCTGGCCGCACCAGTGAGCGATGCCCGCGCCGGTGGTCGGCCCCACCGGCGCGGTACGGCCTGACCAGAAAAGACACGGACGCAGGACGGCCGCGCCGATGGACGGCGGCCGGGCGAGGGAACAGGGGCGAGTCATGGAGCGGGGCGAGTCATGAAGCAGGGGACGCAGGCGCGAGGCGAACGGGCCGCCACGCAGGCGGGGCTCGTCGAGGTGGCATTCGACCCGATCACCCGGATCGTCGGCAACCTCGGCATCTACACCAAGATCGACTTCGCGAACGGGCAGGTGGCCGAGTGCCGGAGCACCTCGTCCATCTTCCGCGGCTACAGCGTGTTCATGAAGGGCAAGGACCCGCGCGACGCGCACTTCATCACCAGCCGGATCTGCGGCATCTGCGGCGACAACCACGCGACCTGCTCGATCTACGCCCAGAACATGGCCTACGGGATCAAACCGCCGCCGCTCGCCGAATGGATCATCAACCTCGGCGAGGCCGCCGAGTACATGTTCGACCACACGCTGTTCCAGGACAACCTGGTCTTCGTCGACTTCTGCGAGCGCATGGTCGCCGAGACGAACCCGGGCCTGCTCGCCACGGCCAAGAACACCGACGCGCCGCGCGGCGACGTCCACGGGTTCCGCAAGATCGCCGACATCATGACGGCGTTCAACCCCTTCGAGGGCTCGGTCTACAAGGAGGCCCTCCAGCTCAGCCGCATCACCCGCGAGATGATCTGCCTGATGGAGGGGCGCCACGTCCACCCGTCCACGCTGTACCCGGGCGGCGTGGGGACGGTCGCGACGCCGCAGGTGTTCACCGACTACCTCGTCCGGCTGACCCGCTGCCTCGACTTCGTCAAGCGCGCCGTCGCGATGAACGACGACATCTTCGACTTCTTCCTGGAGTCGCTGCCCGGCTACGACCAGGTGGGCCGGCGGCGGACGCTGCTCGGCTGCTGGGGCGCCTTCCAGAACCCCGACGTGTGCGACTACGACTACCGGCACATGTCCGAGTGGGGCCGGGCCGCCTACGTGACCCCGGGCATCGTCGTGGACGGGCAGCTCCTCACGACGGACCTGGTCGACATCAACCTCGGCATGAGGATCCTGCTCGGCAGCTCCTACTACGACGACTGGGTGAACGAGGAGACCTTCGTCAAGGAGGACCCGCTCGGCAACCCGATCGACCAGCGGCACCCGTGGAACCAGACGACGCTGCCGAGCCCGCAGAAGCGCGACCTCGACGGCGGCAAGTACAGCTGGGTGATGAGCCCCCGCTGGCGCCACCCCGGGACCGGCGACCACCTCGCGCTCGACACCGGCGGCGGGCCGCTCGCCCGGCTGTGGGCGACCGCGCTGGCCGGCGAGGTCGACACCCCGTACGTCCGCTCCACCGGGCACAGCGTCCAGATCGACCTGCCGAAGACCCCCGGTATGCCGGAGGTCAACCTGGAGTGGAAGCCGCCGCAGTACGCCAACACGATCGAGCGCGACCGCGCCCGCGCGTACTTCATCGCCTACGCGGCGGGGATGGCGCTGCACTTCGCCGAGAAGGCCCTCGACGAGGTCCGCTCCGGTCGGACGAAGGTGTTCACCGACTTCGACGTCCCGGACGAGGCGATCGGCTGCGGGTTCCACGAGGCGGTCCGCGGCGTGCTGTCGCACCACCTCGTCATCCGCGACGGCAAGATCGCCAACTACCACCCGTACCCGCCGACGCCGTGGAACGCCAGCCCGCGCGACTCCTACGGCACGCCGGGCCCCTACGAGGACGCCGTCCAGGGGCAGCCGATCTTCGAGGAGAACGGGCCGGACGACTTCAAGGGCATCGACATCATGCGGACCGTCCGCAGCTTCGACCCGTGCCTGCCGTGCGGGGTGCACATGTACGTCGGCAACGGCCGGACGATCGAGAAGCGGCACTCCCCGATGTTCGGCGCCCAGGAAGGCCAGTGATGGGCTGGGACGACGAGCGCGTCCGCGAGCACGTCCAGCGCCTCGAAGGGCTGCTCGACGGGATCGACCCCGGGGCGCACCAGGCCGTCCAGGCGCTGGTGGAGCTCTACGGGGAGGCGCTCGGCCGGATCGTGCGGCTCTGCGCGGACGCCTCGGAGCTGGCCGGCGACGAGCTGCTCTGCCACCTGCTGGCCATGCACGGCCTGCACCCCGAGGCGCCGGAGGCGCGGGTCCGGCGGGCCCTCGCCGCGCTGGAGGCGTTCCTGGCCAAGCACCGCACGTCCGTGGAGCTGACCGGGGTCGACGGGGAGTCGGTGCGGCTGAAGGTCGCGACCGAGGGGCGCGCCGCCGCGCCCCGCCCGGTGCTGGACGCCGTGGAGCGGGCGGCCCTCGCCGCGGCGCCGGAACTGGAGCGGGTCGAGATCGAGGCGCCCGCGCCGGAGAAGGTGCTGATCACTCTGGACCAGGTGCGGAGCCGCGTATGACGCCGGGGCTCTCCACACCGAGGCTGGCCGCGCTGGCCTCGGCTCCGCCGCGCCCGGCGCCGCCGCCGGGCGAGGCCGTGGAGCGGTGCGAGCTGTGCGCCGAACCCGTGCACGACGCGCACCGGCACCTGCTCGACCTGGAGGAGGGCGAGCTGCTGTGCGCGTGCGGGGCGTGCACCCTCCTGTTCGACGGCCGGCCGGCGGGCGGGCGGCACTACCGGCTCGTCCCGGACCGGCGGCGCGAGCTGACCGGCTTCCACCTGGACGGCCCGCTGTGGGCCGGTCTCGGCATCCCGGTCGACCTGGCCTTCTTCACCGTCTCCGGGACGGGCGAGGTCACCGCCCGCTATCCGAGCCCGGCGGGGGCGCTGCACGCGGCCGTCCACGCCGCGAGCTGGCGGCGCCTGGCCGAGGCGAACCCCGTCCTGGCGGAACTGCGCCCGGACGTGGAGGCGCTCGTCGTGCACCGGGCGCGGGACGCGGCCGAGCACTGGATCCTCCCGATCGACGACTGCTACCGGCTCACCGCCCTGCTGCGCGAGCACTGGACTGGCTTCACCGGCGGCGACGCGGTCTGGCATCACATCGGCGCGTTCTTCACCGAGTTGACGGCGGCCCGGGCGGCCGCCGAGGAGAAGAGGGGAACACGATGATCAGAGTGGGGAAGCCCGACGTCACTCCCGACAGGCCCTCGCACACGAGGGGCGTCCGCGAGGGCAACCAGACGGGCAACTACGACAAGCAGGTCGGGCACCTGCCCGACGGCACGTCCACCGCGGCCCGCTCGACGGGGATCAACCCGGAGACCCGCGGCCCGATCCTCGATTCGATGCCCAATCTCTCCCCAGCATGAGCGCAGCGAACCGGGGGGGTGTGGGGGGTCGTCCCCCCACGGGTGACGGGCATGAGCGCAGCGAACCGGGGGGTGTGGGGGGTCGTCCCCCCACGGGTGACGGGCATGAGCGCAGCGAACCGGGGGGTGTGGGGGGGCGTCCCCCCACGGGTGACGGGCATGAGCGCAGCGAACCGGGGGGCGCGGGGGGTCGTCCCCCTTCGAAGGGGCAGGGCATGAACGAGACACCGGAGCTCGGGCTCGACCTGCTCGGCATCGAGCCGGAGAAGTTCGCGGCGACGCCGACGCTGAGCCTGCGGATCGGGCTGCGGCGGCTGGACGGCGGGCCCGTCCAGTGCGTGCTGCTCACCACGGTGGTGACGATCGCGGCGGCGCGCCGCGGCTACGACGACGCCGAGCGCGACCGGCTCGCCGGGGTGTTCGGCCCGCCGGAGATGTGGGACCGGTCGCTGCGCGGGCTGACCTGGGCGCGCGTCGGCGCCACCGTGCCGACGTTCCAGGGCGGGACGGAGGCGACGCTGTCCCTGCCGTGCGGGCACGACATGCAGGTCGCGGCCGACCGGTACCTGCACGCGCTCGGCGGCGGCGACGTCCCGCTCGACCTGGCCTTCAACGGCACGGTCTTCTACCCCGGCGAGGACGGCGCGCTGCGCACCGGGCAGATCCCGTGGCATCACGAGGCCACCGGCGACCTGCCCCTCCAGGTGTGGCGGGACCTGATGGGCCGCTACTACGGCACCGCCCGCTGGCTGCGGCTGGACGACGACTGCTTCGGCCGCCTCTCGGCCTACCGGGCCCGCCGCGCGCACTCCTCGTTCGACGACACGGTCGACGAACTGCTGCGCCAGGCCGAGAAGCGACGTGGGGAGGAAGAGTGGACCGCCTGAGGGCGATCGCGGACACCGTCCTCTACGAGGGGTACCTGCTCTGGCCGTACCGCCGGTCCGCCTTGAAGAACCGGCAGCGCTGGACGATCGGGGGCGTCTATCCGCGCGGCTACGCCGAGCGGAACAGCGACCACTGGACGGTCCACGCCGAGTTCCTCCTCGAAGCCGTCCCCGGCGCCGACGTCGAGGTCACGCTGCGGTTCCTGCACGCGGTGCACCGCCAGGTGATGCACGGCGACGGTCCCGTGGACGAGATCCGCGTCGGGGACGAGATCTGCACCAGCTGGCAGGAGGCACGCGAACGCGAGCTCACCAGCGGACCGATCGCGGTCGAGCGTCTCGTGCACGCCCCCGTCAGCGTCCCCGTCGAGGTGGCCGCGGGTGCCGAAGAGGAGGCCGTGGAAGGCAAGGCGTGCAGCGGCGGCGGTGTGCGGTTCGTCCGGTCGTGGGAGCGGGTGGACGGGCGGGTCGAGGTCTCGGCCGTGCCCGCCGGGGACGGCGTGGTGCGGCTGCGCGTCGAGGTCGTCAACACCGGCGCCGCCGGGGAGCGCGAGGACGCCGTCCGCGCCGGGATGCTGTGCGCGCATGTCGTGGCGCGCACGGGCGGCGGCGCGTTCGTGTCGCTCACGGATCCGCCGGAGCGGCTCGCGGGGGCGGCGGCCGCGTGCGGCAGGGACGGGCTGTGGCCGGTCCTCGCGGGGGAGCCGGGCAGCCGCGACACCGTCCTCGCGGCGCCGATCGTCCTCTACGACTGGCCGCAGGTGGCGCCGGAGAGCCCGGGCGACCTGTTCGACGGGACGGAGATCGACCAGTTGCTGATCCTCAGCGTGCTCAGCCTCACCGAGGACGAGCGGCGCGAGATGGCGGCGACCGACCCGAAGGCGCGGCAGATCCTGGAGCGGTGCGGCGCCCTGTCGTCCGGTGAGCTGCTCGCGCTGCACGGCACATTGAGGGATCCGCGGAGGGACGTGTGGTGAGGGGGGAAGACGTGAGCGGGGAGGACGTGGGCGCGGGCGTGCGGGAGACGGCTCCGGGGAGCCGGGTCCGGCTGCGTCCGCGCGGGGGCGCGGACATCTTCGACCTGGCGCTCGTCGGGCGCACCGCCGTCGTCGAGCGCGTCGAGGAGGACATGGAGGGCGGGGTGCACCTGGTCGTCGCATTGGACGACGACCCGGGCCGCGACCTCGGTCCCTACAACCAGCTCGGGCACCGCTTCTTCGTGCGGCCGGACGAGGTCGAGCCGCTGCCGGGGGAGGCGCCGTCCCGCAAGGTGCTCGTCGCGGGGATCGGGAACGTCTTCCACGGCGACGACGGGTTCGGGGTCGAGGTCGTCCGGCGGCTGCGGACCCGTCCGCAGCCGCCCGGCGTGGACGTCGTCGACTTCGGCATCCGCGGCATCGACCTCATGTACGCGCTCGGCGACGGCTACGAGGCCGCGGTCCTGGTCGACGCGGCCGAGCGCGGCCACGCGCCCGGCACCGTGTCGCTGGTCGAGCCCGGCCCGGACGACTTCGGCGGCGTCGCCGTCGACGCGCACGGCCTCGACCCCGCGCAGGTGCTGCGGCTGGCCCGGGACAACGGCCCGGTCCCGCCGCGCATCCTGCTCGTCGCGTGCGAGCCGTCGGCGCGGACCACGGACGCCACCTGGGAGATGAGGCTCAGCGCGCCGGTCGGCGCGGCGGTCGAGGAGGCCGCCGGGATGGTCGAGCGGCTGCTGGCGGAGGAATTCACGCAGGAACTCGCGCAGGAGGGAGCGGGGGGATGAGGAAAGGGATCTGCAGGGGCCGGGGCGTCGTCCGGCTGATGCTCGGACTGGTCGCGGTCGGCGCGATCGTAATGCTCGTCAAGGAGGTGCCGGCGCTGCGCCGGTACGTCAAAGCCGAGTCGATGTGATCGGGGACGCGGAGCGGACGCTCGTGACGACGATCGAGCGGCGGCTCGTCGGCCATCTGAAGGACGCGCACGCGCTCCAGGAGCACACCGAGGCCGCGCTGAGCGAGATGCTGACCGCGGCGGCCGACGAGCCGGAGCTGTGCCGGCCGCTCGGGCACTACGCCGAGCGGTCGCGGGCGTACACGAGGGCGATCGAGGCGCGGCTGCACGCGCACGGGTCGTCCCCGAGCATCGCGCGCGACGCCGGGACGCTGCTCGCGTCCGTGCTGGAGGGCGGCATCGGCCACGGCCACCGCGACCCCGTCAGGCACATGCGGGACGCCTACGTCGCCGTCCACCTGCAGATCGGGGCGGGCGAGACGCTGCGGCGGGTCGCCGACCGCGCCGGGGACGGGGAGACGGCGGCGGTCGCGGCGGCGATGTGCGAGGACGCCCACGCGATGTCGCACGAGCTGTCGGACCGCTGGGACCTCGCCGTGGACATGTCGCTGCGCGCCGGGCACGCCCCGTCCGCGGGGGACGGCCGGTGACCGCCGTGAAGGAGGTGTTCCGCCGCCGCGCGGAGCCGGGCGCCGCGCTCGCCGAGGAGGCCGGCGCCATCGCCGCGGCCTGCCACGCGATGGCGGCCCGCTTCCACCGCGGGGGACGCCTGCTCACCTTCGGGACCGGTGCCGCCGCGACCGACGCGCAGCACGTCGCGGTCGAGTTCGTGCACCCGGTGATCGTCGGCAAGCGGGCGCTGCCCGCGCTGTCGCTCACCGGCGACGTCGCGACGATCACCGGCGTCTGCGCCGGCGCGGGGTTCGACGACGTGTTCGCCCACCAGGTCCGCTGCTTCGGCGGCCCGGACGACATCGCGTTCGGGATCTCGCCGGACGGCCGCTGCGGCAGCGTCCTGCGCGCCATGGAGTGCGCCCGGGACCGCGGCATGCTGACGGTCGCGCTGGCGGGCGGCGACGGGGGAGGGCTCGCCGGGGCGGTCGACCACCTGGTCACCGTGCCGTCCGGCGACCCGCGGGTCGTGAAGGAGGTGCACGTCACCGCGTACCACGTGCTGTGGGAGCTGGTGCACGTGTTCCTGGAGCAGCCGGGCGTGCTCGGCCAGGAGGTGACCGCGTGACCGGGTGCACGGGCGACCACTGCGTGACCTGCGCGGACGAGGCCGTCCCGGTCGTCGTCGCGCGGCTCCTCGGCGACGGCCTCGCGGACGTCGACGTCGGCGGCGGACGGCTCGAACAGGTCAGCGTGGCGCTGGTGGACGCCGATGTCGGCGACACCGTGCTCGTCCACGCCAAGGAGGCGATCGGGGTCGTGACGACGTGACCGAGATGCTCTATCCCTTCCTGTACGCGGGCGGCTCGGGGCTGGACACACTGCTGGAGGACGTGCGCCGCTCGACGCGCGAGAAGGTCGAGGAGATCGTCCGGCTGCGGGAGGCCGTCCTGGAGCTGTACGGCGAGGACCTCGCGGCCTGCGCCGCGCGGATGGCGGACGCGTTCCGCTCCGGCGGCCGGCTCTTCACGTTCGGCAACGGCGGCAGCTCGACGGACGCGCAGGACGTCGCGGCGCTGTTCCTCAACCCGGGCGGGTCCGCGCGGCCGCTGCCCGCGCTGGCGCTCACGACCGACGTCGCCGTGGTCACCGCGCTGTCCAACGACGTCGGGTTCGAGGTGGTGTTCGCGCGGCAGCTCGCCGCGTTCGGGCGTCCGGGCGACATCGCGCTGGCGCTGTCCACCAGCGGGAACTCCGACAACCTCATCGCCGCGCTGCGGGAGGCGGCGCGGCGCGGGATGACGGTGGTCGGGCTCGCCGGATACACCGGCGGGCAGATGGCGGAGACGTCCGGCCTGCACCACTTGTTCACGGTCCCGTCGTCGTCGGTGCACCGCATCCAGGAGGCGCAGACGACGATCTACCACGCGCTCTGGGAACTGACGCAGCGCGAACTGGCGGGGGAGGACTTCTGATGTGCCTGGCGATACCGGGCGAGATCGTGGAGATCATGCCGGACCGCCCGATGGCGAAGGTGGACGTGACCGGCGTCCGGCGGGCGGTGAACATCGCCCTGCTCGACGGGGAGCGGCTCGCCGCCGGCGACTGGGTCCTCATCCATGTCGGGTTCGCCATGTCCAAGATCGACGAGGACGAGGCGAGGGCGACGCTGGCGCTGCTGGAGGGCCTCGGCGAGGCCTACGACGACGAGATCGACGCGCTGCGGGAATCGAGGATCGACTGATGCGCTTCGTCGACGAGTACCGGGACGCGGAGCGGGCGCGGGCGCTCGCCGCCTCGATCGCCTCGCTGTGCGAGCCCGGGCGGCACTACAAGTTCATGGAGGTGTGCGGCGGCCACACGCACACCATCTACAAGCACGGCCTGGAGGACTACCTGCCGGAGAGCATCTCGCTGGTGCACGGGCCGGGCTGCCCGGTGTGCGTGATCCCGATGGGGCGGGTGGACGACGCGATCCACATCGCGTCGCAGCCCGACGTCATCATGGCGTCGTTCGGGGACATGATGCGGGTACCGGGCGGCCGGGGGTCGTTCCTGGACGCCAAGGCCGCCGGCGCGGACATCCGGATGGTGTACTCGCCGCTGGACGCGCTGAAGATCGCCGAGCGGAACCCGTCGCGGCGCGTGGTGTTCATGGGGATCGGGTTCGAGACGACCGCGCCGTCCACCGCCATGACGGTGCTGCGGGCGGCCGCGGCCGGAATCCGGAACTTCTCGGTGTTCTGCAACCACGTGACGATCCTTCCGGCGATCAAGGCCATTCTCGACTCGCCGGACCTGCGCCTGGACGGCTTCCTCGGCCCGGGCCACGTGTCGACCGTGATCGGCTGCCGGCCCTACTCGTTCATCACCGACGACTACGGGAAACCGCTGGTCGTCGCCGGGTTCGAGCCGCTGGACATCCTGCAGTCGGTGCACATGCTGCTGGCCCAGCTCGCCGCGGGCCGCTCGGAGGTGGAGAACCAGTACGGCCGGGTCGTCCCGTGGGACGGCAATCCCCGGGCACTGGAGGCGATCTCCGAGGTCATGGAGCCGCGGCCGTACTTCGAGTGGCGCGGTCTCGGCTTCATCTCCCACTCCGCGCTCCGGATGAAGGAGGAGTTCGCCGCCTTCGATGCCGAGCGCATCTTCGACATCCCGGGCGGACGCGTCGCCGATCCGAAGGCGTGCCAGTGCGGCGAGGTGCTCAAGGGCGTCCTGAAACCGTGGGAGTGCAAGGTCTTCGGGACGGCCTGCACCCCGGAGACGCCGATCGGGACGTGCATGGTCTCGTCCGAGGGCGCGTGCGCCGCGTACTACAACTTCGGCCGCTTCACCCGCGAGCGGATCGGCGAGGTCGGCCGGAGCGGCGGGGCGGGCCGGGCGGAAGACGCCGGACAGGTGAGGGAGACGGCGCGATGACCGTCCGCGAGGAACAGGTCCTGGAACGCATCGAGCGCGCGCGGGCCCGCAAGGCCCGGCTCCGCGAGGACACGATCACGCTCGCGCACGGCTCCGGCGGCAAGGCCACCCACACCCTGGTCGAGGCGGTGTTTCGGGAGGCGTTCACCAATCCGCTCCTGGACCGGCTGGACGACTCGGCGTGTTTCGCGGTGAACGGCGCCCACCTCGCCTTCACCACCGACTGCCATGTGGTGTCGCCCCTGTTCTTCCCCGGCGGCGACATCGGCGACCTGGCCGTCAACGGGACCGTCAACGACCTCGCCGTCTGCGGCGCGAGGCCGCTGCACCTGTCGGCGGGGTTCATCCTCGAAGAGGGGTTCCCCGTCGCCGACCTGCGGCGCATCGTCGAGTCGATGCGGCGCGCGGCGGACGCGGCGGGCGTCGACATCGTCACCGGCGACACCAAGGTCGTCGAGCGCGGGAAGGCCGACGGCTGCTTCGTCACCACGGCGGGCGTGGGGGTCGTGCGGTCCCGGCCGGCGGGGGAGATCCGTCCCGGCGACACCGTGCTGGTGACGGGGCCGATCGGCGAGCACGGCGTCACGATCATGCTGGCGCGCGGCGAGCTCGACCTGGAGGCCGACGTCGTCTCGGACACCGCGCCGCTGACCTGCCTGCTCGCCGACCTGGCCGACGCGTGCCCGGGCGGCCTGCGCCGGATGCGGGACGCGACGCGGGGCGGCGTGGCGACCGTCCTCAACGAGCTGGCGTCGGACGCCGGGACGGCCGTGGTGGTGGAGGAGGACGCGATCCCGGTGCGCCCCGCCGTCCGGGGCGCCTGCGAGCTGCTCGGGATCGACCCGATGTACGTCGCGTGCGAGGGCCGCGCCGTGGTCGTGGTCGCCCCCGAGTGCGAGCGGGCCGCGCTGGCGGCGCTGCGGGCCCACCCGCTGGGCGAGGAGGCCGCCGTCATCGGCCGCGTGACCGACGACCCGTCCGGCCTCGTCCTGCTGAAGACGGCCTTCGGCGGCACCCGCATCGTCGACCTCCTGGTCGGCGACCCGCTACCGCGCATCTGCTGACGCCGGGCGGCCCCGCCGGACGCCGGCGAGCGTGACGAGCAGCGACGCCGCCGTCAGCGCCGCGCCGAACCAGAGGACGCTCCTGACGCCCAGATGGTCGGCGAACAGCCCGCCGAACAGCGCGCCGACCGCGATGGAGGTGTTGTAGGCCAGGGTGTTGAGCGACATCGCGGCCTCGAACGTGTCGGGCGCGGCGGCGAGCGTCATGTTGACCTGGCACAGCTGCCAGGCGCCGAAGGACACGCCCCACACGACGAGCAGGACGACCGGCGCGGCCGTCCAGTGCCCGACCGTCAGAAGCAGCAGCAACGAGGCGACGAGGCCCGAGCAGGCGGTGACGAAGGTCGCCTTGAGGTGCCTGGTCGCGGTGTGCCCGGCGATGAAGTTCCCCAGGGCGCCCCCGATGCCGTAGGCCATCAGGAGCCCGGTGATGGAGGCGGGCGAGGCGTCCGAGTCGCCTTCCAGGAACGGCCGCACGAACGTGTAGGCCCCGAAGTGGCCGAGCACGAACAGCACGACGGTGAACATGACCGAGCGCAGCCGCACGTTCCTGAGCGGAAGGGCGAACACCTCGCGGACTGGGACCGCGTTCCGCGACGGCAGCGACGGGATGACGGCGGCGACCGCGAGGAACACCAGCGCGCTGAGGCCGCTCCAGATGAGGAACGTCGTCCGCCAGCCGGTGAGGTCCTCAAGGAACGTGCCGAGCGGCATGCCCACCACGGCGGCGATCGAGATGCCGGACATCACGACCGCGGCCGCCCTGCTCGCCTGGCGCTCCGGAACGAGGCGCATCGCCATGCTCACGCCGATGGCCCAGAAGACCCCGCTCGCGAAACCCATGGTGAGCCGTGTCGCGAGGACGAGCGGATAGTTCGGGGAGACGGCGGTGACCAGGTTCCCCGCGGCCAGGACCGCCAGGAGCGCCGAGAGCAGGACGCGGCGGTTGACGCGCCTGCTCCACGCCACGATGAAGGGCACGCCCAGCCCGGCCGAGACGCCGTACACCGTGACCATCAGCCCGGCGACTCCGACCGATATGCCGAGGCTCGTGCTCACCGGGGTGAGGATGCCGACGGGCATCAGCTCGGTGGTGAGGAAGGCGAACAGACTGGCCGTGATCGCCGCGACCCCCAGCCATCCTCGAAGGGCCGAGTGCGGGCGCTCCTCCCGAACGGCCGCATCGCCTCTGATCGTCTCGTCGGTCGTCGTGTTCGTGTCCACCCCCGGAGTCTCGACCCGGCGCGATCGATGAGTCCAACACATGTTTGTCATCTCATTGATCGCGATCCAAGATGGATCGATGGAGCTCCAGCAGATGCGCTACGTGGTCGCGGTGGCGGAGACGGCGAACTTCACCCGGGCGGCCGAGCGCTGCCGGGTCGTCCAGTCGGCGCTGAGCCACCAGATCGCCCGGCTGGAACGCGAGCTGGGCACCCGGCTCTTCGACCGGACCAGCCGCCGGGTCCGGCTGACCCCGGCCGGTGAGGCGTTCCTGCCCGCCGCCCGGCAGGCCCTCGACGCCGCGGACCGCGCCCGCGCCGAGGTCGCGGCGGTCTCCGGCGAGATCCGCGGCCGGCTCGCCATCGGCGCCATCCCCACGGTGACGGCGGTGGACCTGCCGAGCGCACTGAAGGATTTCCACGTCCGCCATCCGCAGGTGCGGGTCACGCTCCGCATCGGAGGGAGCGCGGACCTGGCCGAGCGGGTGCGGCAGGGCACGCTGGACCTCGCGTTCCTCGGGCTGCCGCGCAGCGCCCGGCCGAAAGGCGTGCACGGCCGCGTGCTGGCGCACGGCGAGCTGGTGGCGGTGGTCGCCCCCGGGCACCCGCTGGCCGACGCGGTGGACGTCGGCCTGCGCCGCCTCGCGGACGAGGTGTTCGTCGACTTCTCCGCCGGGACGGCCGGGCGCGCCCAGTCCGACGAGGCGTTCGCCGCCGCCGGGGTCGGCCGTGACGTCGCCTTCGAGGTGACGACCCCGGACCTCCTGGTCCGGCTGGTCCGGCTCGGCCTGGGCGTCGGCATGCTCCCCGCCGCCTTCGTCACCGGGCTCGCGGACCTGCGCGTCGTCGAGCTCCGTGATCCGCCGACCCGGGTCGAGCATCTGATCTGGAGCCGCCTCGGGCCCTCTCCGGCCGCCACCGCCTTTCTGGCGGCCCTGGACGTCCCGGCGGTGCCCGCACCACCTCGCGGCGCGGCGCGGGAAACGCCGTCGGCGGAAAAGGGCGGAGCGCCGGCGGATGCGGGGGCGTGAGCCACTCGGGAAGCGCCCTCTCCGGCCGGCAACGCATATCCCGCCGCTCTTTGGGCGGACGAGAAACGCACATCGCGCATTACTCGGGAAGGGTGACGTCGACCGGTGGCGGCGGCCACAACGACATCTACCTGACGACGCGATAGCTCCCTTCGGTCCATTGAAAGCACTCGAACGTTCAATCACTCCGGGTGCCTCCTGCGTGCGGGTAAACGAGCAGGCCGAGTCGCCGTCCGAGGGCGACACGCCTTCGGCGCCGGGGCGCAGGAGGCCGGCCCGGATGGGCGGGTGGGGCCCATGGGGAGCATGGGACTGCTGTGACCTGCGGTTTTCAGGTTCTGTTGAGATTCGTTTGAGCTTCGTCCGATGGGGCGCGGGTACGTTCGCGGGCCATGGAGGGGGAGTCGTGCAGGCCCATCTTCGTGCTCGGGTGCCCGCGCTCGGGGACGACGCTGCTGCAGCAGATGCTGCACTCGCACCGGCAGATCGCGTTCCCCTCCGAGACGCGGTTCGTGCACATTTCCTACGATCTCCGGCACCGGTTCGGGGACCTGGAGCGGCCGGAGAACCGGCGCGCGCTGGCCGAATGGATCACCAGCGGCGAGGGCACCAAGTTCGGGGTGCTGCGGCTGGACGCCGCGGCCGTGGTCGAGGAGATCGTGCAGGGGCCGCCGACGCTCGGGTCGGCGATCGCGGCGGTGTTCCGCGCCTACGCGCGCCGGCACGGGAAGCCGCGCTGGGGGGACAAGCGGCCGAGCTACTTCCGCCGGGTGCCGATGCTCCGGCGGATGTTCCCCGACGCCCAGTTCGTCCATCTCGTCAGGGACGGCCGGGACGCGGTGAGCTCCCTGACGCGGATGCCGTGGTTCGACGGCGACATCCACGCCGCCGCGCTGACCTGGCGTGAGGCGGTCGACATGGGCACGCGCCTCCAGACCCGCCTCGGCCCGGAAACGTTCTACGAGTTCCGCTACGAGGACCTGGTCGCCGAGCCCGAGGACGCCCTGACGAGGCTGTGCGCGTTCCTCGGCGAGGAGTACGACCCCGGCATGACGACGGCGTACCGGCACGCACGGCGGACCGTGCCGTCCACGCGGAGGTGGCACCTGGGCACGCACGAGGCCGTCAACGGCCGCCATGTCGGCGCCTGGCGCGACCGGCTGGAGGGCTGGGAGGCGGACCTCGTCCAGCACGTGCTCGCCTCCCGGCTGCGCCACCACGGTTACGCGATCACGGAGGGGGCGCGTCCCGCGGCGGCGCCGCTCGTAGGATTCCACCGCCTGGCGGTGCACCGCTGGCGGGCGCGGCACGCGCAGGCCGTCCGTGAACGGCTCGCGGAGGGACGCGAGCCCAACCCCGTCGTCTCGTGGCTGAACGGTCCGGTAAGCGTGTCCTGACAGACTGAGGGCATGGACTGAGGGGACAGGTGATCCTTGCCTTCAGGTAAGGCTGCCTCGGCCGGGCGGCACGAGACTCGGCCGAAGGGTTGTCCGAAACTCTCCTGGAACGTGCCCGGTTCTCGGCCGGCCTCGTGACGCGTCCGGGCCGACCTGACTGTGGAACGGCGCAGGTAGCGTGCCGCCGAGAGCCCTGCGGGGGAGGACGTGGCGGTGGGGCGCGCGGGGACGGCGTGCCCGCGGCGCGTGCACTGGGCCCTTATCGGAAGTGGTTACCGGCAAGTAACTTATCGCCGTTTTTACCGTACCACTGACTGGGTTTACAGGACGGAGACACCTCCGTGTCCGATCGTTCACATCCGGATCGAGACACGCCAACCATTTGGCTGTATCTTGCGTGTTGCTCGTCTTCCGTTACCAATCACGATTGTTTCGATGATCCTCTGACATAAGGAGGAGTGGCGGTGGCCCGATCGGAAATTATTTCCCACGACGAGCTACAATCGTGGCTTCTTGACAAGATCGCCTTCTACCTCGACAGGCCTGTGGAAAACATCGATCCCGGAGTCGAACTCGCCCGTTACGGGGTGGACTCGGTGTACGCGATCAGCATCATCAGCGACATCGAGGACCATCTGCAGGTGGAGGTCGACGTGGCCGAGGCGCGGCGCCGGGAGACGGTGGCCGACCTCACCGACTACCTGCTCGACCTCGTCGCGTGATGGCCGGCCGGCCCGAGGCCGGCGCCGCCGGGCCCGCCATGGTGGTGCTCGGCGACAGCGTGGCCGAGGGCCAGGACGATCCGGACCCGGCCGGCGGGTGGCTCGGCTGGGCCGGACGGCTGGCCCGTCACCTGGGGATTTCCCCCGAGGAGATGCTCAACGCCTCCGATCCGGGCGCGACGGTCGAGGACGTGGTGCGCGACCAGCTGCCCGCCGTGCGCGAGATGGCGCCGCGGCTGGTCGTGCTCGGCTGCGGCATGAACGACGCGCTGCGCGGCTTCGAGCGGGAGGCCGCGGCCGGCCGGCTGGCGGAGCTGTTCGGCTGGGCCCGCGGGCGCGGCGCGGTCGTCCTCGCCATCCCGGTGCCGCGGCCGCCGCTGCTGGACATCACGCCGATCTCGCAGTTCCGCAAGAAACGCACGGTGCAGCGCATTCATGACTTCAATGCCGAGCTCGACCGGGTCTCCCGCGAGTTCGGAATGGCCTTTCCCGAGCGGGAGACAGTGGCGAGAGTCGCCGATCCCGCGATGTGGAGCGCCGACGGAATCCACCTGAATCCGGATGGGCACGCCTATGTCGCAGAGGTGATGGCGCGGATTGCGGCAAGCCTGCTCGGCGAGCGGGTGAAATGAAATCCGTGGGCCGATCCAGCAGTCTGGGAGACTGATGAAAAGAGAATATTCCGTCGCCCGCGCTCTCCGTTCGCCGATGCCGCTGTTCCTCGCTCCCGTACTGGTCGTGCAGGCGTGGCGGACGGTGCGGCGGACACCGCGGCTGGACCCGGCGACCGGGGACGAGCAGGGCTTCGTCGCCGGCGCCGACCCCGGGCGGGGCCCGGCCTTCCGGGTCGTGGTGATCGGCGAGTCCACCGCCGTGGGCGTCGGCGCGTCCCGGCACGCCGAGGCGCTGCCCGGCTTCCTGGCGGAGGAACTGGGCGAGCGGCTGCGGCGCAGCGTGGCCTGGTCGGTCTCCGGCCGCAACGGCGCGACGGCCCGGCGCATCATCGCCGGGCTCGTCCCGCCCGCGAACGGCTCCGCGCCGAACCTGGTGGTCGTCACCGCGGGCATCAACGACCTGCTCAGGCGGCGTCCCCTGCGCCGGTGGGCGGCGGACGTGACCGAACTCGTCGCCCTCCTGCGCGGCCGGTTCCCGGAGGCGACGGTGCTCGTCGCCGGGATGCCGCCGGTGCACCGCTTCCCCGCCCTGCCGCGGCCGCTGCGCTCGGTCCTCGGCGCGCGGGCGCGCGCCATGGACCGGATCACTCGGGACGCCGCCGCGGCGGGCGGCGCCGTCCACGCTCCCATGGACGAGGCGATGGCCCGCGACCCCCACCTCTTCGCGTCCGACGGCTTCCACCCGTCGGCCGCGGGGTACCGGGTCTGGGCCCGCGACCTCGCCCGCGCCGCCGTCCCCGCCACCGCTCCCGTGACCGGGTCCGTCGGCGCTCCCGCCGCCGGATCCGGCGACCCGCCACAGGCCACGCCCCCCGCCGGCGCCGTCCCGCCGAGGACGGCCGACTGACCCAACGGCAAGCGAAGGGAGCAGCTCGGATGACGGTTCCCGGAACGTTCCGAACGGCGGTGGAGGCCAAGGACCTCGCCGCCATCACCGGTGCGCTGGACCCCGGCATCGAGTTCCGCAGTCCGGTGATGGTGAAGCCCTACCTGGGGCGCGACGCCGTCGCGGCCCTGCTCGGCGTCCTGCTGGAGGTCTTCGAGGACTTCCACTACACCGACGAGCTGGTGGGAGTCCCCCCGGGAGGGGGCAACGGCGCAGAACCGCCGGCGCAGGCGCTGATCTTCAGCGCCCGGGTGCTGGGCAAGGACGTCCAGGGGCTGGACCTGCTCAGGTTCGGCGAGACCGGGCTCGTCACCGGTCTGACCGTCATGGTCCGCCCGCTGCCCGCGGCGATGACGCTCGCCCGGGTGGTCGGCAGACGCATGGAGGATCCGACGAACGCCGACGACGCGGGGGGCCCGTCCGGCGACACCGCGCAGCCATAGGGAGCCGACCCGCACAGGAGTCGCGGCCCGCGAACCGGAAGGCGCGACCCACACAAGGGAGTCGAAGGAAATGGATAGCAAGGTCCCCGCACACCCCGTGCATCCCGCCCGCCCCGCTCACTCCGCCTCCGGGGCCCACGCTGAGAGTTCCGTCCATCCCGGGCATTCCGTCCACCCGGGCCATTCTGAGAACCCCGCGGCCGAGAACCCCGCGTCCGAGACCCCCGGGTCCGAGGGCCCCGCGCCCGCTTCCGCGGGTTCCGCGCCCGGGCGGCACCCGCGCGCGAGGCTGGCCCCGGCCCACCGGATCGCCGCCGACCTGGACGGCTATCTCGGCGACCCGATGGACGACGAGGCCGGGCCCTTCTCCTACAAGGCCATCGTGGAGGCGGAGGAGCGCGACGAGATCCCCCCGGGCGCGGTGGACGCCGTCCGGGCGTGGGGTTTCCCCAAGTACCTGGTGCCGAGCGGGCTGGGCGGACGCCTGACGACGCTGGAGGAGCTGTTCTTCGTCACCCGCGGCATCTCGCGCCGCAGCGTCACCGTCGCGGTCATGTACGGGTCCGGGTTGCTGGCGGTCAACCCGGTGTGGCTGTGGGGCGACGCGTGGCAGCGCAGGACCGTGGCGGACGGGGTGCTGCGCGGCGACCTGGCCTGCTTCGGCGTCTCGGAGGCCGACCACGGCAGCGACGTGATGGCGTCGGAGTCGGAGGCCGACATCCAGGGGGACGAGCTGGTCCTGACCGGGGTGAAGTGGCCGGTCGGCAACGCCACCCGCGGACGGTTCGTCACCACCTATGCCAGGACCGGTCCGCGCGACTTCTCCCTCATCCTGGTCGACAAGCGGGAACTGGACCCGGCGGCCTGGTCGACGCTGCCGCCCGTCCGGACGGTCGGGCTGCGCGGCCACGACCTGTCCGGCGTCGCGTTCTCCGGGGCGCGGCTGCCCGCCGAGCGAGTGATCGGGCGGCGCGGCTCCGGGCTCGTCCAGACGCTGAAGACCCTGCAGATCACCCGGACCGCGATCGCGGCGCTGTCGGTCGGGACCATGGACGCGGTCGTGCGCATCGGGATGGAGTACGCCCGCCAGCGCACCCTGTACGGCTCGGACATCTACCGGATCCCGGTGATCCGCGACCATCTGGTCAAGGCGCACCTGGACCTGCTGATCGCCGAGTGCGTGGCCATCCCGGTGGCGCGCTGCCTGACGGTCGCGCCCGGACGGCTCAGCCTGTGGTCCTCGATCGTGAAGTACTTCGTGCCCGTCCTCGGCGAGGAGGTCGTGGCCAGCATCGGGACCGTGCTCGCCGCGCGCGGCTACCTGCGCGAGGGCGTGGCGCACGGGGTGTTCCAGAAGCTGCAGCGCGACCACGCGATCGCGAGCATCTTCGAGGGCACCACGCACGTGAACCTCGCCAACGTCGCGGGCCAGCTGCCCTTCCTGATCGACCCGCAGGCGGAGACGGGCCGCGAGGACGAACTGCTCGCCGACCTGTTCCGCTGGACGCGGACGCCGCCCGCCTGGGAGCCCGACGGCCGCCTGCTCCAGCTCACCAACGAGGGGCGCGACGAGATCGGCCAGCGGTTCGAGGAGATCTCCGAGGAGGTGCTGGCGGCGGCGAACGCGCACGCCGCGCCCGGCGTCGCGGCCGAGCTGAAGGACCTGATGTCCGCCATCGGCACCCTGCGCGCCAGGATCGAGGAGGGCATCCGCGCGAACGAGGGCGACACCTCCTCCGTCGCGGCGCTGACGCGGGCCAAACGGTACTGCGAGCTGCACGCGATGACGTCGTGCATGCTCACCTGGCTGCACAACCGGGAGGTGTTCGGCGGGGCGTTCGAGGAGGGCCAGTGGCTCGTCCTGTGCCTGCAGCGGCTGCTCCAGCGGGCGCAGCCCGACACCGTCCTGTCCGAGGACTTCCTCCCGCCGGTGGAGGACGCGATGTTCCGCGCCACGGGCGAGCGGCGCTGGTTCTCCCTGCTCTCCCTGTCCCCGCTCCCTCCCTCCCTGCTCATCTCCGCCGAGGACGAGTGACACCCATGGCCGGGCCACCGGAGACGACGAGAGATTTCGTGTCGCTCGTCCGGAAGAACATCCGGACGCACGGCGACACCCGCTCCTTCACCTTCATCAGCGAGGAACCGGGACGCAGGTACAAGGAGAACGTGCTCGGCTTCGCCGACCTGGACCGCAAGGCCCGCGCGCTCGCCTGCCGCCTGGAGTCGCGCGGCCTACGGGACCGGGCCGTCCTGCTGCTCTACCCGGAGGGGCTGGAGTTCCTGGCGGCCTTCCTCGGCTGCCTGTACGCGCGCGTCATCGCCGTCCCGGCCCCGCTCCCGGACCTGGACGCGGGCCGCTTCGGCCGCACCCGCCGGATCATCGAGGACGCCGACGTCGCGCTGATCCTCACCGACACCGCCCACCGCGACACCCTCGACGCGTGGCTGTCGGCCGCCGGGCTGAAGGGGCGCGTGCACTGCCTGGACACCCAGGCGGGCAAGGACACCGACGCCGGCGACTGGTCCCCGCCGCGGTCCGGCCCGGACACCGTCGCCTTCCTCCAGTACACCTCCGGGTCGACCAGCGAGCCGAAGGGCGTCATGGTCACCCACGGCAACCTGCTGGCGAACGGCGAGGAGATCAGGCGCCGCATCGAGGGGTCGCACGCCACGGTCGGCGTCGGCTGGGTGCCGCACTACCACGACATGGGCCTGGTGGGTCAGTTCCTCCAGCCGCTCTACCTCGGCTGCCGGTACGTGTTCACCTCGCCGATCACGTTCATCAAGCGCCCCGTGCTGTGGCTGGAGCTGATCACCCGGTACCGGGGAACGATCACCGTGGCGCCCAACTTCGGGTACGAGCTGGTGCTGCGCCGCGTCACCGACCGGCAGATGGAGGGTCTCGACCTGTCGTCGCTGACCGTCGTGAAGAACGGCGCCGAGCCCGTCCGGGCCGCGACACTGGAGGCGATGGCCGAGCGGTTCGCCCCGGTCGGGTTCCGTCCCTCGATGTGGATGCCGTGCTACGGGATGGCCGAGACGACCCTGCTCATCACCGGCGCGCCCCTCGGCGGCGGCCCGGTCGTCCGCGACTTCGACGCCGGGGCCCTCGCGCGGAACGAGGCCGTCCCCGCGAACGAGGCCGCCCCCGCGAACGGGACCGCCCCGGCGGGCGGGACCCCCGCCCACGGCGGCGTCAGACGGCTCGTCAGCAGCGGCCGTCCCGTCACCCTGGACGTCCGCGTCGTCGACCCCGAGACCCGCGCCGAGCGGCCGGAGCGGCGCGTGGGGGAGATCTGGGTGCGCGGCGGCAGCGTCGCCCGCGGCTACTGGGAGAGCCCCGCGGAGACCGAGGCGACGTTCCGCGCCCGCACGTCCACCGGCGAGGGCACGTTCCTGCGGACGGGCGATCTCGGCTTCGTCGCCGACGGCGAGCTCTACGTCACCGGGCGGATCAAGGACCTGATCATCGTCAACGGCCGCAACATCCACGCGCACGACATCGAGGAGGTGGCGCGGGCGGCCCATCCGGCCGCGCTGCTCGGCGCCGCCTTCGCGATCGACGCCGCCATCGACCCCGACCTCGGCCCCGGGCCGCCCGGCGACGGCCGGCCCGGCGACGGCGACGGCGACGCCGTCGACGCGAGCCGGGAGCAGGTCGTCATCGTCCAGGAGGTCAGCACCCGCGCGGCCGCCGGGACGCCCCTGGAGGAGGTCGCCGCCGCCGTCAAGACCCGCGTCGCCCGCACCTTCGAGCTGCCCGCCGTCAGCGTCGTGCTGGCCGCGCGGGGCTCGGTCAGGCGGACGACCAGCGGGAAGATGCAGCGCCGGCTGACCCGCGAGGCGTTCCTGACCGGGAAGATCACCGAACTCGCGGCCGATCTCGAACCGGGCGTCGCCGGCCTCCGGAAGGCGCGCCCACAAGTTGACGCTGACCAATCCTAGTCAACATGATGACTAATCATGTCGTTGTCTGCTAACGTCGGGCATCACCCTGAGTCAAGGCGGGGAGAGAAGGCCGATGGCGCTACGTCACGCGGTGCTGGCGGCGCTGCTCGACGGCGAGTACAGCGGCTACCAGCTGGCAAAGATCTTCGATTTGTCGGTCTCCAACTTCTGGCACGCCGTACCGCAGCAGCTCTACTCGGAGCTGTCGAGGTTGGAGACGGAAGGTCTGATCAGCGGGCGGCAGATCATCCAGCACGATCGTCCCAACAAGCGCGTGTACACCGTCACCCAGGCCGGCGTCGACGAGCTCGAACGGTTCGCCGTGACCCCCGCCAAGCCAGGGATCATCCGCGAGAACCTGCTCGTCATGGTCCAGGCCGTGGACCACATCTGCGCCGACTCCGTCATCGCGCAGCTGGAAGACCGGGCGGTGGCCTCGGCGGCCAAGGTCGAGGTCTTCGAACGCACCCTCAAGCACCTGCGCGGCGACCTGGACGAGGAGTCCTTCCTGCGCACCGGGTCCCCTCTCGGGCCCTACCTCACGTGCCTGCGCGGACAACGCTTCGAGCAGGAGAACTACGCGTGGTTCACCAGCACCGCCCGGCTGCTGCGCGCCCGGGCGGGCACCCAGTCCGAGGGGAGCGGCCCGCCATGAGGCGGCCCCGTCGTCCCTCGCACGCCGTGCCACCGTCTGCCCGGACAGCGGCGGCACCGGCACCAACCCCCCACGCCCACCCCGGCCTCGCGCTTCGGCCGAGCTGGAACCGGGCGGCACGCCTTAGTCAAGGAGGCGTTCATCATGTCAGGCGACCACCACACCATCGAACTCCCTAGCACCCCACTCCCGAGCCAACTGACCACCGCGTCGCAGGTCGCGCCACCGAACGGCACGGCGCCGAACGGGCTGCGGGGCCTGGACGAGCCCCCGGCCGTCCTGCTGGGCGAGCTGACGCTGCCCGCCGAGCGGGAGTCCGTGCCCGCGGCGCGGCGCTTCAGCAGGTCCGTCAGCACCGCGTCCGGCATCGGGCACATCGCCGACGACGCCGAGGTCCTGGTGTCCGAACTGGTCACCAACGCCGTCCGGCACGCGCCGGTCGCCGGCGCCGCGCTGTGCCTGCGGCTGCTGCGCGCGGGCATCCGGCTCCGCATCGAGGTGCACGACCAGAGCGCCGCCGTCCCGACGGCGCGGCCGGTCGACCTCATGGAGGAGACGGGGCGCGGCTGGTTCCTCGTGGCGGTCATGGCCGACGGGCACGGCACCGACCACACCGCCTCCGGCAAGGCGGTCTGGTGCGAGGTGCGCGCCTGGCCGCGGGACGAGCACCCCGGCCACTGAGCAGTTCCCGCGCACCCCCGGTACGGCGATGGGAAATGCCATGCCTGCTAACGCCATGCCCGCCGACAAGCGGCCCCCTGACAAGCGGCCCCCCGACCAGGGGTCCGCCGGCCAGCGGCCGTTCGACCAACCGCCCGCCGACCAGCGGCCCGCCGACCGGGGGCCGATCGATCGAAGGCCCGCCGACCCGTGGCCCGGTGACCACCGGCCTCCGGGGGAGCCCGCCGGCCGGCGGCCCGCCGATCCTCGCCGTCCCCCCGACTACTACCGGGAGGACGGGCGGCGCGCCACGGCCGAGGAGGCCCAGCGGCTGCTGCTCGACGTCCGGGGACGCCTGCTCGCGCAGGACGTCATCCGCGTCGGCTCCGTCGTCGTGGTCGTCTCGACCTGGTTCACCGTGATCGACCTCGGCATCGCGGCGAACGGAAGGCCGCTGCTGTGGCAGACGATCGTGTCCGACCACGCGATGCACGCCGACATCGGGCAGTACACCGCGCGGGACAAGGCCCTGCGCGGGCACGCCCAGGCCGTCGCCATGATCACCAGTCGGCTGCGCGGCCTGGTCGCCCGCGCGGCCCTGGACGAGGCCCACCCCTGACCCCGCACCCCCGACACACGGGCCACCCCCGACACACGGATCGGCAGGCACGGCCCGCCCCCGGCTAGAGGTAGTGATCTCGATGTCCCGCACGACACCCCGCGACGACGCGTCCGGGCGAAGGCCCCGGCGCAGGCGTCCCATCCGGCTGCGGATCACGGCGCTGCTGCTGGTCCCGCTGGTGTCCCTCATCACCCTGTGGGCCTTCGCCGCGAACATCACGCTCGGCGACGCGTTCGACAAGTACGACTTCTCCACGACGTACGAGAAGGTGGGCCTTCCCGGCATCTACCTGGTGAACCAGCTCCAGGCGGAGCGTTCGCTCAGCGTCGTCGCGCTCAGCACGCGCGACCCGGCGGCCCGGCAGAAGCTCGGCGGGCAGCGCGCCCGGGTGAGCGGCGTGGACAAGGTGTTCCGCTCGACCGCGCTGTCGCCCGAGGCGAGGGACGCGGCCCGGCCGGAGACCAAACGGCGGCTCGCCGAGGCGGTCAGAGCGCTGGACCGGCTGCCGCAGTTGCGCGCCAGGGTCGACTCGGGCCGGGTCCAGCCGCTGGAGGTCATCAACTCCTACAGCGTCCTGCTCGACCAGGTCATCAAGGTCTTCGACGGCCTGGTGACCGTCAACGACGTCGCCATCTTCACCCAGGGCCGGGCGCTGATCGGGATCGGCAACGCCCGCGCCTACATGCTGCGGGAGGACTCGCTCGTCACCGCCGCGATGGCGCGCAACGGGAGGCTCACCGCCGCCGAGCACACCGCGTTCGTCCAGTGGGCGGCGGAGGGGCGGCGGGAGTTCGAGGCCGGGCTCGCCGATCTCAACGAGCAGATCCGCGGGCCGCTCGGCAAGCTCGCCGCCTCCGCGGAGTTCCAGCGGTACCGGGCGGCCGAGGACGCGATCGTCAACGCGCGCGGCGACCGGCTGCCGCCCGAGGCGGCGGACTGGCAGGCCACCACGCAGCTGCTGTCGCAGGCGTGGGCGCAGAAGGTCACCGAGGCGAGCCTCGCGCTCAACGAGATGGCCAAGCCGATCGGTGAGCGGATCATCATGCGGCTCGTCCTGGCGGGCGGGTTCGGGCTGCTCGCGGTGATCGCCTCGATCGTGCTGTCGCTGCTGGCCGCGCGCAGCCTGTCGCGGGAGCTGCGGGGGCTGCAGCGCGCCGCGCTGAAGCTGGCCGAGGACCGGCTGCCCGGCGTCGTCGCCCGGCTGCGGCGCGGTGAGGAGGTGGACGTGGACGCCGAGGCGCCGCCGCTCGTCATCGGCAGGTCCCGGGAGGTCGCGCGCGTCGGCGACGCCTTCACCAAGGTGCAGCACACCGCGATCGAGACCGCCGTCCGGGAGTCCTACCTGCGGCAGGGCATCAGCCGCGTGTTCCTCAACGTCGCGTGGCGCAGCCAGTCGCTGCTGCACCGCCAGCTGCGGATGCTGGACGAGATGGAGCGCGACGCCTCCGACCCCAAGGTGCTGGAGGACCTGTTCCGACTCGACCACCTCACCACCCGCATGCGCCGCCACGCCGAGGGCCTGGTCATCCTGTCCGGGACGTCCCCGGGGCGGGGCTGGAGCCGGCCCGTGCACGTCGAGGACGTGCTGCGCGCCGCGGTCGCCGAGGTCGAGGACTACACGCGGGTCGAGATCGTCGTGGTGTCCGGGCAGGCCGCGGTGATCGGCGAGGCCGTCGCCGACATCATCCACCTGCTCGCCGAGCTGATCGAGAACGCCACGGTGTTCTCGCCCGCGCCCACCGAGGTGCTCGTCCGCGGCGAGATGGGCGCCAACGGGTTCGCCGTCGACATCATCGACCGCGGCATCGGGCTCGACCAGTCCGAGCTGGACGCGCTGAACCTGCGGCTGTCGCAGCCGCCCGAGTTCGACCTGGCCGTCACCGACCGGCTCGGGCTGTTCGTCGTCGGCCGGCTCGCCGGCCGGCACGGTATCAGGGTCGCGCTGCAGCCGTCGCTGTACGGGGGCGTCAGCGCCGTCGTGCTGATCCCGCGCCGGCTCATCGTGGACGTCGACCAGCCCGAGGACGAGGACGGCGCCGTCCAGGACGGCACCGTCCACGCCGGTCCCGCCCAGCAGCGGGGCGCGTCGGCGGTGAACGGGTCGACGCCCGTATGGCCCACGCCTCCTACACCGTCGTCCACCGCGACGCTCAACGCGCCGGTGTACGACATCGCCCCTGTTCAGGACGTGGCGTCGACCGATACGGCGCCCAACAGGGTGGTCCCCGGCGGCCCGGTGCCGGGCGCGCCAGGGCCGATCGGTGAAGCGGCGCCGCCAGAGACGCCGGTGTCCCTCCCCCAGTGGATGAGCGAGGAGAAGCCGGACCAGAACGCGGCGGTGGGGTTCGACGACGGTGACCAGACCCCGACGTCGTTCGGCACCCCACCGCCGCACGGTCCGCCGCCGTCGCGGGGGGCGCCGCCGCCGACCGACGCCACACGTCCCTTCCAGGCCGCGGGCCCCCGCGCACCCGACTACGGCGGCGGTTCCTACGGCGGGGCGACCGGCCAGTACGGGGCGCCCGCGTCGTTCGGCGAGACGTCGTTCGGCGAGTCCCCGTTCGGCGGGACGCAGTTCGGGCATGCGCAGGCGGCCGGCGGCGGGCGGGCCCCGCTGCCGCGCCGGGTGCGCGGCGGGAGCCTCGCGCCCCAGCTGCGCGAGGCCGGCGCCTACGAAGACACCGGTTCCTACGAGGAGACCGGCCCGTACGGAGAAGAGTCCGCCGCCACCGGCGACGCCATCGCCGCCTGGGAGGAACGGTCGGCGGACGCGTCCCGGGACCTGTTCGCGTCCCTGCAGGCGGGCTGGCTGCGCGGCCGGGACGAGGACGAGGCGCCCGAAGGACCCGTGGACGGCATGGAGGGAAGATCATGACCTATCAGGGAGTGGCCGCGGAGCTGAACTTCCTCCTCGACGACCTGGTCGACCGGGTCCCGCAGATCCGGAAGGTGGTCGTGCTGTCCCGGGACGGGCTCGTCATGGGCATGTCGCGGGGTGTCGCGCGCGAGGACTCCGAGTACCTCGCGGCCCTCGCCGCCGGGTTCCACAGCCTCGCCGTCGGGGCGCGGCCGCAACTGGACTCCGGCGAGATCCGGCAGACGCTCGTCGAGATGGACAAGGGCCTGTTCTTCGTCGTCCCGGCCGGGGCCAACAGCTGCCTCGCGCTGCTCAGCGAGGTCGGCGCCAACGCCGGCCTCGTCGCCTACGAGATGACGATGCTGGTCAAGCGGGTCGGCAGGCAGCTGTCCACCGGACTCAGGCAAGGTGCGCCCGGACCCGGACACCGGTGACCCGCCATGGACCCCAGTGACGGGCCCGGTGCTCCCCGGGGTCCCGGCAGGGAACGGTGGCTCGACGCCGCCGCCGGACCGATCGTCCGTCCCTATGCGGTGACGCGCGGCCGCACCCGGCCGAGCGGCGAGCCGCTCGACATCGTGGCGATCCTCGTCGCGACCGGGCGGCCGCCGCCCGAGCCCGGCCGGCTCTCGCGCCAGCAGCGCCGGCTGCTGGCGCTGTGCCGGCGCCCGCACGCCCTCGCCGACCTCGCCTCGGACCTCAACCTGCCCTTCGGGGTGATCCGGGTGCTGGCCGGCGACCTGCTCGACTCCGGCCTCCTGGAAGTCCAGCGATGGTCCCCGGCGCCGTCGCCGTCCGGGCCGTTCGGCCCGGCGACCGCGCTCCAGCCGCACAACGACCCGAACCTGCTCAGGAGGGTGCTCGATGAACTCCGCGCGCTCTGACGCCCCGCCCCCCGCCACCGTGGAACCGGACGAGCCCGACGATCGGGCGGACGGCCCGCGCGTCGCGCTGAAGATCCTCGTCGCCGGAGGGTTCGGCGTCGGGAAGACGACCATGGTCGGCGCGGTCAGCGAGATCCGCCCGCTGCGCACCGAGGAGGCGCTGACCGACGTGAGCGTCGGCGTCGACGACCTCGACGGCGTGGCCGCCAAGACGACCACGACCGTGGCGATGGACTTCGGCCGCATCACGCTGCGCGACGGCGTCGCCATCTACCTGTTCGGGACGCCCGGCCAGGAGCGGTTCTGGTTCATGTGGAACGAGCTGTCGCGCGGCGCGCTCGGCGCGGTCGTCCTCGCCGACACGCGGCGGCTGATGGCGAGCTTCGCCTCGATCGACTACTTCGAGCGCAAGGGCACGCCGTTCGTCGTCGCCGTCAACTGCTTCGACGACGCCGACCGCTACGAGGCGCCCGAGATCCGGACGGCGCTGGACATCGATCCCCACGTCCCCGTCCTGCTGTGCGACGCCCGCCGGACGGGGTCGGCGAAGCAGGTGCTCGTCTCGCTGGTCGAGCACGCGCTGCGGCTCGCGGGCGGCACCCGGCACGCCTAGCAGGCCGGACCTGCCGCGGCCGCGCGTCAGCCCCCCGGCCCGCCGTTCGCCTGCTCGCCGTCCGCCGTGCCCGGCGGGCCCATGACGATCTCGTCCACCGCGACGTCGTGGCCGTCCGCGCATCTGACCTGCGCCGTCACGCGCTCGTCGCAGCGGGCGTGCGTCAGCATGACCTGGCGGCCCTCCTCGTGGGGAAGATAGGTCTCGCCCCATTCCATGAGGCTGACGAGGGTGGGCGCGAGGTCCAGGCCCATCTTCGTCAGGTGGTACTCGTACCGCGTGCGCTGCCCCGGCTCCTGGTAGGGCTCCCTGGTGAGCAGGCCGGCGTCGACGAGATGGCGCAGCCGGGCGGTGACCGCCGACTCGGTCATGCCGAGGTTGCGCACGAAGTCGCCGAAACGGTTCGTCCCGAAGAACGCCTCGCTGAGCACCAGCACCGCCGACGGCGGGCCGAGCGCGGCGAGCGTCCTCGCGACCGGGCAGTTCTGCATCGACCAGGCGTCACGGTCGGCGAAGTGCCCTTCCAGTGAGATTGTCACCCTTCCACTATAAACCTGCTGACTTCGCTTGACCAAAGTCAGGTGGCTCGCTAGCCTCCCTGACTATGGTGGAACAAAGTCAGGTGCGCGGCGCGGGCCGGGTCCGCAGGGGGCCGGTGCTCGCGGTGCTCTCCGTCGCCTCCTTCATGGCGGGCCTCGACCTGTTCATCGTCAACGTGGCGTTCACCGACATCGGCCGCGACTTCGCCGGGGAGTCGATGGCCGACCTGTCCTGGGTGCTCAACGGATACGCGATCGTGTTCGCCGCCCTGTTGGTGCCGCTCGGCCGGCTCGCCGACCGCTACGGCCGCAAGACGGGCCTCCTCCTCGGCCTGACCGTCTTCACCCTCGCCTCCCAGGCGTGCGCGGCCGCCCCGTCGCTGTGGTGGCTCGTCGCCTTCCGCGTCGTGCAGGCCGCGGGCGCCGCGGCGCTCATCCCCACCAGCCTCGGGCTGCTGCTGTCGGCGTTCCCGGCGGAACGGCGCGGCGGCGCGGTGCGGATCTGGTCGGCGGCCTCGGCGATCGCCGCCGCGGCCGGGCCGGCGGTCGGCGGCGTCCTGGTGGACGTCTCCTGGCGCTGGGTGTTCGAGGTCAACGTCCCCATCGGGATCGCGGCGGTGCTGCTCGCGGCCCGCCTCGTCCCCGACTCGCGCGAGGGCCTGACGGCCCGCGTCCCCGACCTCGTCGGGACCGTCGTGGCGACCGCGGCGATCGCGCTGCTGGCGCTCGGCGTAGTGAAGATCAACGACTGGCCGGGCGAGCGGACGGTCCTCGTGGTCGCCGCCGCGCTGCTCGGCCTCGCCTGGTTCTGGCTGCGCTCCCTGCGCCACCCCGCGCCGGTGATCGAGCCCGCGCTGCTGGCCGTCCGCACCTTCTTCTGGTCCAACGCCGCGGTGCTGCTGTTCACCGTCGCGTTCGCCGCCAACCTGCTGCTGGGCGTGCTGTGGATGCAGCAGGTCTGGCACTACTCGCCGATCCGCACCGGGCTCGCCGTCGCGCCCGGCCCGCTGATGGTCCCCGTGATGGCGCTCATCGCCGGACGCCTCGCCGCGCGCGTCCCGGTCGGGCTGATCACCGCCGTCGGGTGCATGCTGTGCGCGTTCGGCGTCGTCCTGATCGCGATGAGCCTGGGCCCGGCGCCGGCCTACGCCTCCGAGATGCTGCCGGGCTGGCTCGTCGGCGGGACGGGCGTCGGGCTCGCGCTGCCCACCATCCTGTCCGCCGCCGCGGTCGAGCTGCCGTCCCACCGCTACGCCACGGGCAGCGCCGTGGTGAACATGAGCCGCCAGATCGGCGCGGTGCTCGGCGTCAGCCTCGCCGTCGCGGTCCTCGGCACCCCGCGCGGCTACCCCGACGCCCACACCGCCTACGTCCACGCTTGGCTGATGGTCGGCGCGTTCATGGTGATCGCAGCGATCGCCGCCCTTGGCATGACCCCGCGCCGGCTCCGGCCGTCCCGTCCCGTCCCCGAGCCAGAAACGGAAGTGATCGCCCGCGCCTGACACCCCTCCTTGACACGGGAAACGGGCGAAGCCTTGACCCGGACCGCGAGGCCCGGTTCGTCCGTACCCCGCACAGCAGGCACCTCATCCGGAGAGGTGCCTGCTGTATTTATTGTGTTTTTGGGTGGTCGGCGCCCGGGGGCGCCGACCACCCAAAAACACGTGCGATTGCTGCATCGCCTCGGCTCGCCTGGCGGCTCACTCGGCGATCAGGTTCTCGCGGGCTCGAACCTGGCTTCGCTCGCAATCGCGTTGGTTTGGCTTGTTGGTGGTTGCTGTGGTGGCTGAGGTCGTTGCGCCTGACGGTTGCGCTTGTCGCCGTCAGTTTGGGCGGTCGGCGCCTGGGGGCGCCGACCTTCAGAAAGTAGGTGTGATTGCTGCATCGCTTCGGTTCGCCTGGCGGCTCACTCGGCGATCAGGTTCTCGCGGGCTCGAACCTGGCTTCGCTCGCAATCGCGGTGGCCCGGCTTGTCGCTGGTTGCTGTGGTGGCTGGGGTTGTTGCGTCCGACGGTTGCGGCTGTATCGCGTCTAGGACGGGATACGTCGGCGGCATGTGAGGGGTCAGTCCTCGGTGCGGGAGAGGATGTCGCCGGGCTGGCAGCCTAGCTCGCGGCAGAGGGCGCTGAGGGTGGTGAACCGGATCGCCTTCGCGCGGCCGTTCTTCAGGATGGAGAGGTTCACGGGGGTCACGCCCACGCGCTCGGCCAGCTCGACCAGGGTGATGCCGCGGTCGGCGAGGATCGCGTCCAGGTGGACGGTGATCTGGTGGGGATCCTCGGGCGGCATCAGACGAGGCCCTCGGTGTCGGCGCGCAGGCGGGCACCGTGCGCGAACGCCCCGGCCAGCGCCGCGATCAGGACGGCCAGCAGGATGTCCGAGGCTCGCAACATGAAGCCGACCTCGACCGCCGAGGCGAGCGGGGTGCCGCCGACCAGCGCGTTCGTCGTGACCATGTCGAGGGCGGGGACGGCGGCGCCGAGCAGCAGGACGGCGGTGGAGATCGCGAAGAGCCGCCGGACGTTCGCCGGGACGAAGACGTCTCCGGTGCGGAGGGTCGCGGCCATCCGCATCAGGATCGACAGGATCACGACGATCAGCACGGCCCGGGCGACCTCGGGGGCGGCGAGCAGCAGGCGGTCCCCCAGGCCGGGGTCGTCGACCGCCAGTTCGGCGTGGTGGGTGCCGCGCAGGGCCGTCCCGCCTGAGGCGAGGTGCGGCACCTGGGAGGTGGAGCGGAGGGTGACGTCGCGGGTGTCGATCGGCGGGAAGGGGCCGGTCACGCCGAGGATCGGGAAGAGCGCCTGGAAGAGTCCGACCAGCAGCAGGCCGAGCCCGATGAGCAGCTCCAGGACATGGCTGTCGAACCGCGACCAGAGCGTCGTCGGTGTCATGGGTCGTCTCCTCGGGGGGTGGCGTATCGTTTTTCGATAGTAACGATAAACGATATGCCGCCGTCAAGTCCGGGCCCCGAATCGGGGTCGAGCGCCTCCGGCGGCTGAGGAGAGGCGCCGGTCAGGGGAGCGCGCCGTCGAGGATCACACGGAGCTGCTCGGCGCGGCCGCCGGTGATGGCGCCCTCCCGGGCACGGGTGACGATCTTGTGGCGGAGGGAGGCGACGTCCGCGCGGCTCCGCTCCCCGTGGCCGAGCATCCGCTCGATCACGTTGCCCAGGTCGAGGCCGACGTCGTCGCGGACGTCCCCGGCGGCCACGCCCTGGTCCACGGCATCGCGCAGCCTCACGAGGACCTCGTCGACGCTCGGTTCCGTGGGCGGCGGCTCCGGCGGGGGCGGCTCGGAGGCGGTCGATCCGGGCGGCCAAGGCGTCCGCGGGCCGGACTGCTCGGGAGCGGAGGTCTCGGGCGGAGGCGGCGCGGTCGGGGACGCCGCCTGGAGCGGGAGGAGGCGTCCGGCGGAGCCGTCGCGGCTGGAGAGGGTGTCGCCGATCCCGAGGACGAGGACGGTCGCCGCCACGATCGTGGCGGCGACGCCGGCCAGCGCGAGCCAGGGGAAGCGGGCGACGGGCGGCGTGCGGGGGAGGTCCTCGCGCCGCCACGTCGCGGTGCGCCGTCCGCCCGTCATGCCTGGGCGGTCGCGAGGACGCGGTTCAGTTCGTCGGCGAGCCCGGGGGACAGGCCGCGCTCCCTCCGCCGGGTGATGATCTTGTCGTGCAGTTCGGCGATCCGGCCGCCGACGTCGACCTCGCGGTCGGCGGTGAGGTCGTTCTCCAGGTTCGTGATGACGTTGTCGAGGTCGATCGCGACGTCGGAGCGGATCTCGCCGGCGGCGTAGCCGCGGCTGACGATCGGGCGCAGCCGCCCCAGCGCGTCGGTGACGCGGGGAGCGGACGCCGGCGGCGGAGTCCGGAGCGTCGGCGCGGGGGCCGGCGGGGCGGCGCTCGTCCGCGCCGGAGCCGGGACGGCGACCGGGGAGCGCGGCGCCGACAGCAGGACCGCCGCGGCGGCCGTGACCGGGATCGCCACGACCAGGGCGAGCGCGGCGAGGCGGACGTTCCCGCGGCGGGCCGGCGCGGGCGGCGGGGGCGGGGCGCTGGTCCGGTGGCCGTCGGGGCGGGCCGTGCCCGGGGCGACGAAGAGGGCGCTCGGCGGCCCCTCGTCGCGGACCAGCGAAGCGGCGACCTCGGCGGCGGACGGGGCGTCCGGGCCCATGCAGCGGGCGGCGAGCGCGGAGAGTTCTCCGGACGCCCCGGGGCCGAGGCAGGCGGCGATGACGACGCCGAGCGCACGCACGTCGGCGGCCCCGCTGTCGGCGGTCTGGATCTCGGTGGCCTCCGTACCGTCTCCCGCCGACGCGCGGATGACGCCGCCGATGCCGGTGTCGACGACCTTCACGTCGATGCCGACGTCGCCGTGGACGAGCACGACCCTGTCCGGCGTGAGATCGCCGTGCGTCACGCCCGCGGCGTGCGCGGCCTCCAGGGCACCTGCGATCTGGGCACAGACGGCGGCCGCCTCGGATGCGGCGAGCGGTCCGCGCCGCAGCCGGTCGGTGAGGGGCTCGCCGACCAGGAACTCGGTCACGACGAAGGACGCGAGCCGCCCGGACGCGTCGCGGGTCTGGTCGCTGTCGAAGATCGTCTCCAGCGCGGGGTGGGAAAGCGCGGCGGCGCGGTTCACGCCCCGCCGGAACCCCCGCTGCGAACCGGTGACCGCGGGCGTCAGGACCTTCACCGCGACGGGACGGCCCAGCAGCTCGTCCCAGGCGCGCCAGACCTCCATCGTCCCGCCGTCGTCGAGGCGTTCCACGAGGCGGTAGCGCTCCGTCAGCCGCAGTCCCGTTTCCACTGGACGTCACCCTCGTCGCACTCCGGTGCCGGGCGCGGTCCCCGGCTCGTCAGGAGGTACGCGCCGCCGGGCCCGGCGGGTTCGACCCGCCCGCCCGCGACGGCGCAGCCGGTGCGCGGAGAAGAGCTTTCCGGCGGTCCCGGAAAGGAACGGCAATTGGACCGGGAGTCAGTTGTCTTCATATTGAGATTCCCTGGTCCAACTGACAGGATCTGGGGCCCATGACCCCCGATGCAGGGCAGGGGCGACCTTGACCGAGAGCTCCATTGTCGTGCCTGTCGTACTACTGGCCTTGGCGGCGGTTCCGGGCCTGCATTTCGATCTGGTGCGAGGCCGCCGGGAACGGGCCCGGCCGGGGGACGCGCTACCGCGGTTCTCCCGCGTGGTGGTCGCCGGCACGATGGTCACGACGGTGACATCGATCCTGCTGGGCGTGCTGGGGCAGGCCGCGGTGCCGAGCCCGCATCACCTTCTGGACGAGGGCGCCGCCCCGGCCCCGCCCCTCGCCGCGGCCTGGGCGGTGTGCTGTTTCCTCGCGCTTTCCCTGACCCTCTCATCGCTGGCCGCGGCAGTTCTGGCGCGGCTGGAGAATCGTCCCGGGCCGTTTCCCGTCGAGGCACGTCCGGCGGCCGGGGCGAACGCCGATTACGGGGACCGCGACGTCGAACTCGAAATCACCCTGAACAGCGGCGAGACCTTTCGCGGACTCCTCGGAGAGGAGTCGGCGGCGCGCGGGCACGAGCTGCCCTTCATCACCCTGTGCGGCCCCATCTTCCAGCTCGACGGGCACGGCGGGCCGCTGCCGCTGGACGCGCTGCACTGGGACCGGATGGTCGTGCCGACGCGGGCGGTCAACAGCGTGCTGGTGCGGCCGGTCGAGGAGCAGCCGCTCCCGCCGGCGGCGCTGCGCGGCGTCCCGTCCCGGCACTCCGCGCCGCGCCTGCACCCGTCCGACCAGCTCAAGATCTTCGCAGAGCAGTGCTACGCGGCCCGGCTCGCGCCGGGCCCGCTGGCCAGGCTGCTCGCGCTGGAGCTGGTGGTGATCGCGCTGGCCGGGGCGGTGGCCGGCGCGATCACCTGAGCGTCACACCCGGCTCGGCGACCGCTCGGCCCGCCACGCGGCGAGCAGCTCGCGCAGGCTCTCCTCGTACCGGGCGACGTTCGCGGTCTTGACGTCCTCGTAACCGCGGATCATGTCCGGCAGCTCGGCGATCCGCACGGCGGCGTCGTGCCGGCCGTCCCCGGCGGCGCCCGCGTCCAGCCCGGCCACCAGCTCGTTCACCACCGCGACGTACCCGGTGACGAGGCGCCGTTCGGCGCGCCGCTGCGCGGTGGCGCCGAACGGGTCGAGCGGGGTGCCGCGCAGCCGCCGCATCGCGCGCAGCGCGCGGAACGCCGGGCGGGCCGTCCGGCCGAGGGCGATCTTCCGGTCCACCCCGACCGCCCGCAGCAGGGGTGGGTGCAGCATGTACGCGACCGTGGAGCCGGGCCCGAACTGCTCCTCGACGCGCCGGGCGAGCTCCGGGTCGAGGTGCAGGCGGGCCACCTCGTACTCGTCCTTGTAGGCCATCAGCTTGTACAGGTTGCGCGCCACGGCGACCGCGAGGCGCCGCCCGCCCGCTCCCGCCGCGTCCTCGGCCCCGGCGACGCGCAGGACCGCGTCCAGGTACCGCTTGGCGAGCGCCAGGTTCTGGTAAGCGGCGAGGTCGGGCACGCGGATCCGCAGCACGCGGGCCAGCTCGCCGTCCACGCCGGACGCGTCGACGAGGTCCATCGCGGCCGACGCCGTCGAGTCCAGCGGGCGCGGCGCGACCTGCGCCGGCGGCGCGGCGGCGTCGCCCCGGCCTTCGGGGTCGAGCACGAGGCGGCGCCCGGCGCGGAACGCCTGGACGTTGGCGTCCACCTGAACGCCGTTCAGCGTGAGGGCCTCCTCGATCGCCTTCGCCGACAGCGGCAGCAGCCCCGCCTGGTAGGCGGCGCCGACCACCACGAAGTTGGCCGTCGTCGTGGCGCCGAACCAGCGCTCGGCGAGCGCGAGGGCGTCGAGCGCGACCAGCCGGTCCGCCCGGGTGCGCTCGGCGATCCGCTTGACCAGCGACGCGCTCGGCGGCAGCGACACCGAGGTGTCCACGATCATCTGCCCCGTCGGCACCTCGCTGGTCGACACGACCGCGGCGGTCCGGTCGGGCGCGCAGCGGCGCAGGTTGGCCTCCGTCGTCCCGGCCAGCGAGTCGAACACGAGGTAGGCGTCGGCGCCGCCCGCGCCGACCATGCCCGGCCGGTCCCGGTCGGCGGTCCCGATGCGCAGGTGCGACACGACCGCGCCGGCCTTCTGGCTCAGCCCGGTCTGGTCGAGCGCGCGGGCGTGGCGGCCGTCGATGAGGGCCGCCGTGGCGAGCACCTGGTTGACCGTGACGACGCCGGTGCCGCCGATGCCGACGAGCAGCACGTCCGCCGACTCGGGCCGCGCCCCGGGCTCCTCCAGCTCGCCGATCGGCGGCAGGGTCCGCGCCGCCTTGGGCTTCTTCCCGGGCAGGACGGTGACGAACGAGGGGCAGTCGCCGTCCACGCACGAGTAGTCCTTGTTGCAGGACGTCTGGTTGATCTGCGTCTTGCGGCCGAACTCGGTCTCGACCGGCTCCACGCTGAGGCAGTTCGACTTGGTGCCGCAGTCGCCGCACCCCTCGCAGACGGCCTCGTTGATCAGGACGCGGGTCTGCGGGTCGGGGACGAGGCCGCGCTTGCGCTTGCGCCGCGTCTCGGCCGCGCACGCCTGGTCGTACAGCAGCACGGTCACGCCCGGGACGGCGCGCAGCTCCCGCTGGACGGCGTCGAGGTCGTCGCGGTGCCGGACCCGGACGCCGGGCGCCCAGTCCGTCCCGCGCGGGTAGCGGGACGGGTCGTCCGCCACCACCACGATCTTCGCGACGCCCTCGGCGTGCAGCATCCGGGTGATCGCCGCCGGGTCGGAGCCGCCGTCGGCGTCCTGCCCGCCGGTCATCGCCACGGCCGCGTTGTAGAGGATCTTGAAGGTGATGCTGGTGCCGGCGGCGACGGCCTGCCGGACCGCGAGGCTGCCGGAGTGGAAGAACGTCCCGTCGCCGAGGTTCTGGAACATGTGCCCGGTGTCCGAGAACGGCTCCGCGCCCACCCACATCGCGCCCTCGCCGCCCATCTGCGTGGTGCCGATGCCGCGGTCGGTGAACACGGTCATCACGTGGCAGCCGATGCCGCTCGCCGCGACCGACCCGTCCGGGACGACCGTCGACCGGTTGTGGGGGCAGCCCGAGCAGAAGTACGGGGTGCGCGCCGGGGCGAGCAGGTTGATCTGCGGCGTGCGGGGCTTCAGCACCGCGTCGCGCAGGTCCACGTGCTCCTCTCCGACGCGGTCGGCGAGGAGCCCGGCGAGGGCCTTCACGAGCCGGTCGGCGTCCAGGCCCCCGTCGGGCGGGACGAGACCGGCGCCGTCCGGGCCGTTCTTGCCGTACACGGCGGGACGCTCCGCCAGGTCGTACAGGACGTCGCGGATCTGCGTCTCGACGAACGCCCGCTTCTCCTCCACGACGACGATCTCGCGCAGTCCCCGCGCGAACTCCCGGAGCCGGTCCGCGTCCAGCGGGTAGATCATGGCGAGGCGCAGCAGCCGGACGCCCCGGCGGGCCAGGGCCTCGTCGTCCAGCCCCAAGCGGTCGAGGGCCTCGCGCAGCTCCACGTAGGTGCGGCCCGCGGCGACCAGCCCGACGACCGCGTCGCCGGCGGCGCCCTCGATCCGGTCGAGGCCGTTGGCGGCGGCGTAGGCCGTCGCGGCCTGCAGGCGGCCCTGGAGGACCTCGGTCTCCAGGGCCGTCGTGCCCTTGAGGTCGACGCCCGGCCTGCGCGTGGGCTTCCACGGCCGTCCCCGCCACGCGAACTCCGGGTACACCGGGTCGGGCACCGGCTCGACGTCCACGATCTCGTGGGAGTCGGCGACGTCCGTCACGAGCTTGAACCCGGTCCACGCCCCGCTGAACCGGGACATCTCGAAGCCGTGCCGCCCGAGGCGCAGCAGGTCGCCCACCGACCCGGGGACCAGCACCGGCATGAACGCCTCCGCGAGCGCGCCCTCCGTCGCCGACGGCAGCGTGGAGGACTTCGCGGCCGGGTCGTCGCCCACCACGGCGAGCACCCCGCCGCGCTCCGACGTGCCGAGCCAGTTCGCGTGCTTGAACGCGTCCAGCGACCGGTCCACCCCGGGCGCCTTGCCGTACCAGAGCCCGAACACGCCCTCGAACCGGGGACCCGGCAGGTGCTCGACGAGCTGCGACCCGTACACGGCCGTCGCCGCCAGCTCCTCGTTCACGCCCGGCACGAACCGGATGTCGTGGCCCTCCAGCAGCTTCGCGTCCCGCACCAGCTGCTGGTCGAGGCCGCCGAGCGGGGACCCGCGGTATCCGGACACGAACCCGGCGGTCCGCCATCCCCGCCGGGCGTCCGCGCGCCGCTGCTCCAGCAGCAGCCGGACGAGGGCGTGCACCCCGCCGATCGCGATCCGGCCGCGCTCCAGTGCGAGCCGGTCGCGAAGGGGGGAGGAGGAAACGGTGGTGCTCATGCTTGCATTGAGCCGCCTACGCTGAGCGGAGTGCAAGATGGCTGGACGATAATTGAGCGGATTGCTCAAGTCAGAACCGAGTTACCCGCCGGAGCTGAGCGTTGTGACCCGTACCACTCTCCTCGATCTGCAGATCCTGCGCCGCCTCGTCGAGCAGCCCCGCATCGGCGTCACGGAACTGGCCGCCAGGCTCGGCATCGCCCGCAACACCGCGCACGCCCGGGTGGAGCGCCTCGAACGCGAGGGCGTCATCGGCCACCGCGGCCGCGAGGTCGACCTCGGCGCCATCGGCTTCGAGCTGACGGCCTTCGTCACCCTGGAGGTCGCCCAGGGCCGGCTGCGCGAGGCCGCCGTCGCGCTCTCCGCGATCCCGCGCGTCCTGGAGGTGCTCGGGATCACCGGTCAGGGCGACCTCCTCGTCCGCGCCGTCGCCCCCAACGGCAAGCAGCTCCACGAGGTCATCGACTCGATCCTGGCCTGCCCCGGCGTCCGCCGCAGCACCACCTCGATCGTCCTGACCCACCAGGTCCCGTTCCGCGTGGGTCCCCTCTTGGAGGACGAGGAGAAGCGCGCCCGCGCTGCGTCCCGCAAACCGGCCGACTGACGCCCGCTCCACGGTCCTCCGCTCGGTGCCCCCCGGATCAGTCCGAGAAGATCCCCGCGGTCGCGTAGACGATGCGTCCCGGCCTCCCGGACGGGGGCGGCAGAGGACATGCCGTAGGTTCGGCAGGCGCGGGCCGATGCCTTGTCAGCCGTCCCGGCGTTCCGGGGGGACGCGGCGGGCGATCAGGAGCGCGACGTCGTCCGGGGCCGCCTGGCGGCCGATCAGCGCCGACATCACCGCCGCGCCGACCGCCTCGGGAGGCCCGGCGTAGGCCGCCTCGCACAGCCGGGCGACACCGGCCAGGATCGACTCGTCCCGCCGCTCGATCAGCCCGTCGGTGTAGAAGCACAGCAGGGCGCCGGGCGGGAGGGTGAGGGTCAGGGTCCGGCGGGGAACCCCCTCGCCCAGGCCGATCAGGACGTCGAACTTCATGTCCACGGACTCGGCCGGGCCTTCCGGCAGCGCGAGGACCGGGGGAGGGTGCCCGGCCGACGACAGCCGGACCCGGCCCGTGGCGGTGTCGACGACCGCGTACAGGACGGTCGCCGTCGCCTCGGGTTCGAAGTGCAGCATCTTCCGGTTGAGCTTGCGCAGCACCACGGCCGGGTCGTCGTTGTCCAGCGCGTAGGCGCGCAGCGCGCTGCGCATCCGGCCCATGACGACGGCCGCCGGGAGCCCGTTGCCCGCCACGTCGCCGATGACGATGCCGACCTCGCCCGAGGGGAGCGTGAACACGTCGTACCAGTCCCCGCCGACGATCGCCTTGCCGGGGCTGTAGCGGGCGGCCAGTTCGAGCCCGGAGACCTGCGGGGGCGCGGCCGGGATGAGGCTGCGCTGCAGTTCGAGCGCGCCGGCGCGTTCGGCGCGGCTGAGCAGGGACTGCACCGCCAGCGCTGCGCGGGAGGCCGCGAGCTGGAGGAACCCGGTCTCCTCGGGGGTGAACCGGCGGTGGGCGAGCGTCCCCACGTGCATGACTCCGACCAGCGTCCCGCCGCCGACGAGCGGGACGCCGAGCAGCGAGTGCAGGCCCCGCTCGACGAGCAGCGGGTTGAACACGCCGGCGCTGGGCACGTCCGGCACGTAGACCGGCCTTCGCTCGGCGGCGACCCGCCCGGCGAACCCCTCGCCCACGGGGACGTGGGCGGCCTGGGCGACCTCCTCCTCGATGCCCTTCGCCGCCGTCGCGACGAGGAGCCGCTCCTCCCGGTCCAGGAGCAGGACCACGGCGGTGTCGACCCTCAGGACGGCGCGGACGCGGTCGAGGAGGGTGTCGAGCAGTTCGTCCATGTCCATGTTGGCGAACGCCTCGTCGGTGATCGCCTGGATGTTCGCCAGCCTGCGGATCGCACCCTCCGAAGCGCCCGCCGTGTTCTCCACGTTCACACCTTATGTACTACCCGGTCGCGCCGGGTGGACCATCTCCGCGCAGGCACCTCCGGACACCGGTGGCGATCTCCAGATCCTCGCGGGCCGTCACCACGAGCGCACGGACGGCGGCGCCGGCGGCGGTGACGTCGGTGTCGCCGTCCGCGGCGGCGTTGCGGTCCGGGTCGACGGAGGTCCCGAGGTAGGCGAGGTCCTCGGCCAGCCGCAGGCGGACCGCCGCGTCGTGCTCGCCGATCCCGCCGGTGAAGACGAGGACGTCGAGCCCGCCGAGCGAGGCCGTCATCGCGGCGGCGCAGGCGCGCAGGCGATGGTGGTAGACGTCCAGGGCGGCGAGGGCGGTCGCGTCGTGCCGGGCCGCCCGCTCGCGGACCCGGCGCATGTCGCCGGTGCCGGTCAGGCCGCGCAGCCCGGAGTCGCGTTCGAGCGCGTCGCCCACCTCCGCGGGGGCGAGGCCGTGTTCGATCAGCCAGAGCGGGATGCCGGGGTCGACGCTGCCCGCCCGCGACGCCATGACCAGCCCTTCGAGGGGCGTGAACCCCATGGTGGTGTCGACCGACCTGCCCTCGGCCACGGCGCACAGGGACGCGCCGGCGCCGAGGTGGCACACCACCATCCGCAGCGCGGCCGGGTCGGCGCCGATCATCTCGCTGGCGCGCCGCACGGCGTAGGAGAACGACAGGCCGTGGAAGCCGTAGCGGCGCAGGCCGAACCGCTCGCACCACTCCCGGGGCAGCGCGTAGGTCGCGGCGGCGGCCGGGAGGGCGGCGTGGAAGGCGGTGTCGAAGCACGCCACGGCCGGGACGTCCGGCAGGACGCCGGTGATCTCGGCCAGGGCGTGCAGGGAGGCGGGCTGGTGCAGCGGCGCGAGGTCGGCGAGCGCGCGGAGCCGCGCGGTGACCTTCTCGTCGACGCGCACCGGCGCGGTGAAGTCGGTGCCGCCGTGGACGAACCGGACGCCGACGGCGTCCGGCCGGGGCAGGTCCGCGACCAGCCCGGCCATCTCGTGGCCACCGGCGGACTCCTCGGCGAGGACCGTGTCGTCGGCGTCGAGCAGGCTCACCTTCAGGCTGCTCGACCCGGGGTTGACCGTCAGGACCCGCATCAGTAGGGCCACGTCCAGTCGCGGACCTCGGGGGCGTCCTCGCCGTGCTCGCGCGTGTAGGAGCGCAGGAAGAGGCGCTGGTCGGCCATCCGCTGCCGGAGGTGGGCGACGCGGGCGCCGAGGGAGGGGACGCGGTCGACGACGTCCATGACGAGGTGGAACCGGTCGAGGTCGTTCAGCATGACCATGTCGAACGGCGTGGTCGTCGTCCCCTCCTCCTTGTAGCCGCGGACGTGCAGGTTGCCGTGTCCCGCGCGCCGGTAGGTGAGGCGGTGGATGAGGTACGGGTAGCCGTGGAAGGCGAAGATGACGGGCTTGTCGGTGGTGAACAGGGTGTCGTACTCGCGGTCCGACAGGCCGTGGGGGTGCTCGCCGGACGGCTGGAGCCGCATCAGGTCGACGACGTTGACGACGCGGACGCGCAGTTCGGGGAACAGTTGCCGGAGCAGGTCGACGGCCGCGAGCGTCTCCAGCGTCGGGATGTCGCCCGCGCAGGCGAGCACCACGTCGGGGTCGGCGCCGCCGTCGGTGGAGGCCCACTCCCAGACGCCGATGCCGCGGGTGCAGTGCGCGATCGCGGCGTCCATCGGCAGCCAGTTCAGCGCGGGCTGCTTCCCGGCCACGATCACGTTGACGTAGTCGCGGGAGCGCAGGCAGTGGTCGCCGACCGACAGCAGCGTGTTCGCGTCCGGCGGCAGGTACACGCGGACGATCTCCGGCTTCTTGTTCAGCACGACGTCGAGGAAGCCGGGGTCCTGGTGGGTGAAGCCGTTGTGGTCCTGCCGCCACACGTGCGACGACAGCAGGTAGTTCAGCGACGCGATCGCCCGCCGCCACGGCAGGCCGCGGGTGACCTTCAGCCACTTCGCGTGCTGGTTGAACATGGCGTCGACGATGTGCACGAACGCCTCGTAGCTGTTGAACAGCCCGTGCCGCCCGGTGAGCAGGTAGCCCTCCAGCCAGCCCTGGCACAGGTGCTCGCTCAGCACCTCCATCACCTGGCCGGACCGGGCCTGGTGCTCGTCGGTCGGCAGCAGCTCGCCCTGGAAGACGCGGTCGGTGACCTGGAAGACGTCCCCGAGCCGGTTGGACGCCGTCTCGTCCGCGCCCATGATCCGGAAGTTGGACGGGTTGGCGCGCACGACGTCGCGCAGGAACGTCCCGAGCCTCCGGGTGGGCTCGGTCGTGGTGGTGCCGGGCTTGTCGACCTCCACGGCGTAGTCCCGGAAGTCGGGCAGCGCCAGCGGCTTCAGCAGCAGCCCGCCGTTGGCGTGCGGGTTCGCGCTCATCCGCCGGTCGCCCGCCGGCGCGAGCGCCCGGAGCCCGGCCACCGGCCGGCCCGCCTCGTCGAACAGCTCCTCCGGGCGGTAGGAGCGCAGCCACTCCTGCAGTTGCGCGCGGTGCCCGGCGTCCTCGCGCACTCCGGCGAGCGGCACCTGGTGGGACCGCCAGGTGTTCTCGACCGGCAGCCCGTCCACCTCCTTCGGGCCCGTCCAGCCCTTGGGGGACCGCAGGACGATCATGGGCCAGCGGCGCCGCTGCGACGCCTGCCCCTCGCGTGCGCCGCGCTGGATGTCGGCGATCTCGTCGAGGGCCTGGTCGAGGGCGGCGGCCATCTTGCGGTGCATGGAGGCGGGCTCGTCCCCGCTCACCAGGAACGGCCGGTAGCCGTACCCGTCCAGGAGCTGGACCAGCTCCTCCTCGGGGATGCGGGCCAGCACCGTCGGGTTCGCGATCTTGTAGCCGTTGAGGTGCAGGACGGGCAGGACGGCGCCGTCCCGCACCGGGTCGAGGAACTTGGTGGAATGCCAGCTCGCCGCGAGGGGGCCCGTCTCGGCCTCGCCGTCCCCGACGATGCACGCGACCACGAGGCCGGGGTTGTCGAAGGCCGCCCCGAACGCGTGGGCGAGGGAGTAGCCCAGCTCGCCGCCCTCGTGGATGGAGCCGGGCGTCTCCGGCGCGACGTGGCTCGGGATGCCGCCGGGGAAGGAGAACTGCCGGAACAGCCGCCGCATGCCCGCCTCGTCCTGCGACACCTCCGGATACACCTCGCTGTAGGTGCCTTCGAGCCAGGCGTTCGCGACCGCCGCGGGACCGCCGTGCCCCGGGCCCATGACGTAGATCATGTCGAGGTCGCGCGCCCTGATCACGCGGTTGAGGTGGGCATAGCAGAAGTTCAGGCCCGGTGTGGTGCCCCAGTGCCCGAGCAGCCGCGGCTTGAGGTCCCGCCGTTCGAGCGGCTCGCGGAGCAGCGGGTTGTCCAGGAGGTAGATCTGCCCCACGGACAGGTAGTTGGCGGCTCTCCAGTACGCGTTGATCTGCTGTACTTCGTCATCGCTCAGGGTGCCCGACTGGGTCATGCGCGTCCTCCCGGGTGTTCTCGACCGCCCTGAGGACATCCCGTCCCCACGGACGGGGTTCTCAACCGTCACCGAGAGCCCATCAGCCCTGGGCCCGCGGGCCTAGGGGCGAACGTCCCGGGAAGGCCGCGGCGACAACGAGGCCACGGCGCTCGGCCGTGACCTCGTCCCCCACCTCGGTGTGACCGTCGCCGGTTACAGGGGCGGTATGCCGGGCGCGACGGCGCGCGGCCTCCGCCCCGCCCCCCAGCGAACCGGCGGGGGCGTCACCTCCGGGTGCTGGAAGCCTGCCGCCTACCCGGGCGTAGGTTCGCGGTTCCGGGAGCGCGGTCGACGAGCGGCGGGCAATCTGCGGCCAGTGGTCGACCATGAGCGACGGTTGGATGACAAAGCGCGACATTAGGCACGACGACCGGGACGGCGGGCGGGCGGAAGGGGCCGCGGAGGTCTGAGATGCTACGCAGATCTGCACAGGTAAGAGGCAAGGAGGCGGAATGGGCGGGTTCTTCACCGGACGGACGCTGACCGGCATCGGGCGCGACCTGCGCGCGGGCCGGGAGTCGGCGCGGGGCCTGGTCGCGCGGGTCCTGGAGTCGGTCGACAAGGACCTGAACGCCTTCGTGACCCTGGACGCCGAGGGCGCCGAGACCGCCGCCCGGTGGGCCGACGAGGAGCTGGCGTCCGGTGTCGACCGTGGCCCGCTGCACGGCGTCCCGGTCGCGGTGAAGGACATCGTCGACGTCGCCGGGCTGCCCACCGGCATGGGGTCCGGCCACTTCGCCGGGTACGTCGCCGAGGCCGACGCGGCCTGCGTGACGATGCTGAGGGACGCGGGCGCCGTGATCGTCGGCAAGACCGGGACGCAGGAGTTCGCGTTCGGCGGCAGCGGCGACGTGTCGGTGAACGGGGCGGTCCGCAACCCCCGCGACCGGGAGCGGATGTCCGGCGGGTCCAGCAGCGGCAGCGCCGTCGCGGTCGCCGCGGGCATGGTCCCGCTCGCCATCGGCACCGACACGGGCGGATCGGTGCGCATCCCGTCCGCGTTCTGCGGGATCGCCGGGTTCAAGCCGCCGCACGGCGTCATCCCGACCGACGGAGTGTTCCCCCTGTCGCGTTCGCTCGACCACGTGGGCGTCCTCGCCGCCACCGCGGAGGACTGCCGCCTCGCCTATGACGCGCTGACCGGGCCGGCGGAGGCCGTCCCCTCCCTCCTGGACGGCTCGTCCGGCGGCGGCGACCGGGCCGGGGCCACGCCGTACGGGCGCGTCGCCTGGATCGAGCCGCCGGCGTGCGACCCCGAGGTGGAGCGGCGCGTCCGCGCCCTGTTCCCGGACGCGCCGTCCGAGCGGATCGACTTCGCCGGGCTCCGGCAGGTGTTCCTGGCGATCGAGTACAGCGAGGCGTACGACGTGCACGCCGAGCGGGTCGCCGAGGCGCCCGGCCGGTACCAGCCGGCGACCCTCGCCCGCCTGGAGGGCGCGGGCCGGATGCCGGGCTGGCGGCTCGTCCGGGCGCTGCGCGAGCGGGACCGGTACGCCGAGGAGATCGCCGTGCTGCTGGACCGCTACGACCTGCTGGCCATGCCCACCATGCCGATCCCCGCGCCGCGGATCGGCGCGACCGAGGTCGGGCTCGGCCCGCTCACCGCGCTCCTGGTCAGCCTCACCTCGCCGTGGAACGTGCTGGGACTGCCCGCCCTGTCCGTTCCCGCCGGAACCGTCCCGGCGGACGGCGGCGGCGGCGAGCTGCCGGTCGGGGCGCAACTCGTCACCCGCCGCGGCGCGGAGAGCCTCCTGTTCACCGCCGCCGAGCATCTCGCCCGCTGACCGGTCTCCGCCCGGCTAGAGGTAGAGGCCGAAGAACTCCTCGGGGTGGTCCAGGAGCGGGGGAAGGTCGTCGGCGGTCAGCGTGACCAGTTCCTCCCTGGTGGGGGGCGCCTGGTCGCCGCGCTTGTCCTTGCCCGCGCCCTTCCTGACCGCCGGGTCGCTCGTGAGGGCGACGGCGGCGGAGGCGACGCGGTCGGCCTGGTTCGCGACGGCCACGTCCAGCATGTTGCGCATCAGGCGGCCGTTGCCGAAGGACGGGCCGCGGGGCGCGCGGCGCAGCATCGAGCGCAGGACGTCCTCGGTGCCGGGGGCCAGCTCGAAGCCGTCGGCGGCGGCGAGCTGGCCGAACACTGTGATCAGCTCGTCGTCGGCGTAGTCGGGGAAGTGGATCTGCTTGGGGAACCGGGAGTCCAGGCCGGGGTTGGCGGCGAGGAACTCGGCCATCTCCTGCTGATAGCCGGCGACGACCACGACGAGGTCGTCGCGGTGGTCCTCCATCAGCTTGACCAGCTCGGCGATCGCCTCGTGCCCGTAGTCGCCCTTCAGCGGCGACTGCGTCAGCGTGTACGCCTCGTCGATGAACAGGACGCCGCCGACCGCGCGCTCCACCAGGCGGCGGGTGCGGGGCGCGGTCTGCCCGATGTACTCGCCGACGAGGTGGGCGCGGGACGCCTCCACCAGGTGCCCGGACGACAGGACGCCGAGCCGCTTGTAGATGCGGCCGAGCAGCCGGGCCACCATCGTCTTGCCGGTGCCCGGGTTGCCGGTGAACACCATGTGCCGGGTCGGCGGGGTGATCCGCAGGCCCGACTCGCTGCGCAGCCGCGCCGCGTGCGTGCCCGCGACGAGCAGCGCGATCTCGTGCTTGACGGTCTCCAGGCCGGTGAGCTCGCGCAGCTCGGCCAGCGGGTTCCCGGCGGCCTGCGCGGTGTCGAGCGCGGCCGGGACGTCCTGCTTGCGGACGACCAGCCCGCCGCCCTCCGCGTCGGCGTCGAGCCGGGCCCGCGCGGCGGCGACGACCTGGTCGGCGAGATGCGGCGCGAGGCGCGCGTTGCGGAGCGTCTGCGTCGGCGGGGTCGCGGCCAGCAGCGCGCCCGCCGCCTCGATCGCCGGGCGGGTGCCGCGGGCGCCGCGGGCGTCCAGCGCGCGGCGGAACAGCTCGGCGTGGCCCGCCGCCGTGAACGGCCGGGTGCGGGCGATCCGGAACCGCTGCGGCAGGACGGGGTTGATCTCGCGGATCCGCTCCTCGCCGCCGGCGTCGCACAGCGCCACCAGGTTCAGGTCGGGGTGGACGGCGAGGAGCCGGTGCAGCTCGGCGGCCAGGGCCTCGCCGTTGCCGGGGTCGGCGACGATCCCGTCCAGGCCCTCGATGATCAGCAGCCGGTCGCCGGCGCAGTCGCGGGCGTCGGCGTGCAGCTTGGCGACGGCGTCCGACAGGCGCTGCCCGGCGTACAGGTTGTCGGTGACCCAGTGCGGATCGCGGCCGAGCGCCAGTGCCTTGCCGAGCTCCTGCGCCGCGTCGCGCTTGCCGGTGCCGTCCGGCCCGCTGATCAGCAGCCGGACGGACGCGCTGCCGCGGGTCAGCTCGGCCAGCGCCGCGGTCACCTCCGGCTGCTCGACCAGCGAGGTGGCGATCTCCGGCCGGCCGGCCGCGGTCGTCGCGGACCCGGCGGCGGCGGGCACGCTCTTCAACGTCTCGGTGAGCGGGTTCACGACGCGGCGGCGCGGTGCGTAGAGGCGGCGCAGGTCGGTCTGGAACTGGCCGACCGGGATCCACTCCGCCTTCGGGAACCACGGGTCGCCCGGCAGTCCCTGCACGATCGCGATGAACCGCATCGCCATGTCGAGCCAGCCGCGGCACGCGTCGGCGGCGCCCGCGACGAGTGCCCGGACGAGCCAGGCCCGCGTCCGCTCCTGCCAGGCGCCCGCCTTGAACCCGCGGCGCTCCGCGGTGAACCGCTGGAGCAGCTCGCCGTACCGGTCCTCGCCGAGCGCGACCGCGAGTTCGGCCGGGACCTGCTCCATGCTGCCCTGGAGCAGCAGCTGGACCAGGTGGACCTCGACCGTCTCCTCGCGCGGCGCCGCCTCCATCAGGTGCTCGTAGGACGCGAGCAGGCCCGCGCAGACCCACTCCAGGTAGCCGACCGGGCCGAGCAGCTCGGGGACCGCCGCGACGATGTCGTCTCCGGCGTGCGCGTGCCAGTGCTCCCGCAGTTCCGTCTTGGGCAGGTTCACGTCGCAGACCGGCGGGTCGTCGTAGAGGCGCAGCAGCGCCTTGCGGCGCTCCTCCATCGGCTCGATGCCCTCCAGCACGGACAGGCAGTCGCGGGCCAGCTCGATCGCCAGCGCCCGGTCGGGCGCCTCGATGAGCCAGTCCACCGGGGGCCGCCACCGCCCGCCCGGCGCGTCCCAGCGGGTCATCCGGGTGCTGAGCGGCCCGGGGTTGACCAGGTGCCGGTGCAGCAGCCGCTCGGGGAGCTGCGACCACGAGCCCGCCTTGATCGCGCCGCCGCCCGGCAGGAACGCCAGCATGCCGAAGATCTCCGCGGTGACGAGCGACGCGGGCAGCGTCAGCAGCTTGTGCTCGTCGGTGGTCAGCTCCACGGCCCGCGGGTCGGCCGCGAGCCCGTCGATCCGCGCCGAGATCTCCTCGAACAGCCCGTCCGGGACGCGCCACGGGCCGTGCGAGTAGACGTCGAGCACCGGCTCGTCGGTGAGCAGTAGCTCAAGATGCTCCGGCAGCCGCAACGAACACTCCCCAAGAACGTCCAAAACAGGGGTACAGCTTATGTTTTCCGAGCGAGTGCTGGGGCGCCCGAGTCCCCCTCGACGGCCGCGCCGCACACTCAGGGGCGGCGGAGGGACTCCACGGCGATCCGGGCGGCGGAGCCGATGACCGCGTCGGCCTCGGGGAGGACGGCCACGGGCAGCATCGACCTGGTGAAGACCGCCACCGCGTAGCGGGCGCCGTCGGGGTACTCGACCGCGCCCACCTCGTTCCGCAGGGTCGGCAGGGTGCCGGTCTTGCCGCTGACGACGACGTCGTCGTAGGGGAACCCGGACGACAGGCGGTGCGGCCAGACCTGGAGGCCGAACAGGCGGCGCATCGCCGCCGACCCGGCGGGCGGGGCGGCCTCGTCCCGCCAGATCATCGACAGCAGCCGGGTCATGTCGCGCGGCGTGCTGCGGCTCGTGCGGAGCGGGTCGAGGGCGCGCAGCCGGCCCTGGAGGCCCGGCTCGTCCAGCCGCGCCCAGACCTCGGCGACGCTGTCCGCCCCGGCGTCGGCGAGCAGGGACTCGTGCAGGTCGCGGCCGTTGCCCTCGATGACGGTGTGGCGGAGCCCGAGGTCGGCGGCCGTCGCGTTGACCGCGTCCAGGCCGACCCGGTCCATGACGACGTCGGCCGCGGCGTTGTCGCTGACGGTGATCATCAGGCAGGTGAGGTCGCGCAGCGACATGCGGACCTCGTCCAGCAGCGCCGACACCCCGGTCGGCCCGGCGGTGCGGTCGTCCGGGCGCAGCGTGACCTGCTCGGCCGGGTCCAGCACGCCCGCGGCGGCCTGCCGGTGGAACGCGACGAGCAGCGGCACCTTGAACACCGACGCGAGCACCACCGGCTCGTCGGCGCCGACCGCGACGTCCCGGCCGGTGTCGATGTCCACGACGTGCAGGAACCCGGTCACGCCCGCGGACCGGAACGCCGCCTCGATCCGCTCCGCCGCACCCGCCCTCCTGACGGGCACCTCGCTCATGCCAGGAACCCGGAGGACGGGCGCGGGACGACCCGGCGGGCGGGGGCCCGGTCGAGCGGGGTCATGCCGGCCTCGCCGCGCAGCACCGCGGTCGCGACGGCGGTGAAGTCGGCGATGGCGCGGGCGTGCTCGGGGTCGCGGGCCCGCCGCCAGGCGCACGACGTCCGCCAGGCGAGCGGCTCGCCCGCCAGCGGCCGCCACACCGCCCCGGCGGTGTCGTCGGTGCGCGGGACGAGCGCCACGGCCGTCCCCGCGAGGACGAGCCCCAGCGCGAACCCCGGATGCCGCGCCTCGTGGACGGCCGCGGGCGCGTACCCGTGCCGGCGGCAGGCCGCGAGCACCTCGTCGTGGGCGCCGGGCGCCTCCGCGCGAGGCGGGACGACGACGTCGCGGGTGCCGAGGTCGGCCAGATGCACCTCCGGGGACCCGGCGCCCGGCTGCGCGGCGCGGTCGCCGCCCGGCAGCAGCACGCCGAGCGGCTGCGCCAGCATCGGGCCGAGTTCCAGCCCGCGGGCGTCACACGGGTGCCGCACCACCCCGGCGTCCAGCGCGCCCTCGGCGAGCGCGCGGATCTGCTGGTCGGTGCCCGTCTCGCGCAGGTCGAGCCGCAGGTCCGGGCGGCGCTCCCGGAACGCGGCGATCAGCGCGGCGACGACCCGGCCGCCGAGGTCGCTCGGCAGGCCGGCGCGCACCGTCCCGACCTCGCCCAGCCGGGCCCGCTCGGCGACGGAGTAGATGCGGTCCACGCGGGTGAGGATGTCACGCGCCTCCTCCAGCAGCAGGCCGCCCGGGGCGGTGAGCCGCACCCGCCGGCTGCTCCGGTCGAACAACCGCACGCCGAGCTCCTTCTCCAGCCGCTGGATACGCTGGCTCAGCGGCGGCTGCGCCATGCCGAGACGCTCGGCCGCGTGGCCGAAGTGGAGTTCTTCGGCGACGACGACGAAGCACCGCAGATGCCCGACGAGGTCCACGACCAGCGATGATACCAAAACGGATATTCATCTGGACCGATATCAATCTTGGACTTTTCGGGCGGTGCCTGGTGTCCTTGTGCCCCCATCGGTCATCCGCGCTTTCGGCGGATCGCCCGGCCGGTGGGCCGACAGGGGGAGAAGGAGTTCGACGATGCACCGATCCCGTGTGCTCGCCGTCGCCGCGGTCGTGGTGGCGGTCGTGATCGTGGGGGCGGGGGCGGTGTGGTTCCTGCGCGACGGTGACGATCCCGGGGACGCCGCGAAGCGCTACCTCGCGGCCTGGAGCGGCGGCGACCTCGCCGCGATGAAGACGCTGACCGACGCTCCGCCCGCCGACTTCGAGACGCGGTTCAAGCAGATGCGGGACGACCTCGGCGTCGTCGGGCAGCGCTACACGGTGGCCTCCGTGGGGCGTCCCAAAGGCGACGAGGTCGGTGGGGCCTACAGCGCCGAGGTGACGCTGGCAGGTGACCGGATGTGGAAGTACAACGGGTCGCTTCCGATGGTCAGGAAGGACGGTGACTGGCTCGTCCGCTGGTCGCCGCAGGTCATGTACCCCGAGCTCAAGGAGGGGCAGCGGCTCCGCGCGTCGCGCGCCTGGCCGGACCGCGCCGCCGTCCTCGCGGCGGACGGCAGCGACCTCGCGTCCTCCCCGTCCGGATCCGCCCGGCAGCTCGCCGGACAGGTCGGCCCGGTGTCCGCCGAGGCGGCGGGCAAGCTCGGCGCCCCGTACCGCAAGGGCGATCCGGCCGGCGCGGACGGCCTCCAGCAGCAGTACGAGCGCCGTCTCTCCGGCAAGCCCGCGCTCGCCGTGCAGATCGTGGACGCCGAGGGCGTCCCGGTGAAGACGCTCCAGCGGTTCGGCGGCGCCGAGGGCAAGCCGGTGAAGACGACCATCGACCCGAAGACGCAGGCCGCCGCCGGGCAGGCGGTCGCCGGGGCGAGCAAGCCGGCGTCCATGGTGGCGCTGCGTCCTTCCACCGGCGAGATCCTCGCCGTGGCGAACCAGCCCGGCGGTTACAACCGCGCGCTGATGGGCCGGTACCCGCCCGGCTCGACGTTCAAGGTCGTCACGGCCGCAGCGCTCGTCGCGGGCGGGATGTCCCCGGCGACGAAGGTCGCCTGCCCGGCGACCACCGCGGTCGACGGCCGGTCGTTCCACAACTACCAGCACGAGGACTTCGGGACGGTCCCGCTCCGCGAGGCGTTCGCGCACTCCTGCAACACCACGTTCGCGCGCCTCGCCGTGGACAAGCTCGGCGAGAAGCGGCTCGCCCAGGTCGCCTCCCAGTTCGGGTTCAACGCCCCGATCATCGCGGGGCTGCCCGCCGTCCGCGCCGCGTTCCCCGCCAACAAGGACGACACCGCCTTCGCCGCCGCGTCCTTCGGGCAGGGCCAGGTGCTGACCAGCCCGCTTAACATGGCGAGCGTCGCCGCCGCCGCGGCCGACGGCACCTGGCGCTCGCCCCGCCTGGTCGAGGCGTCCCTCGCCGGGCAGGCCGCCGACGCCGGAGGCCGCAAGCCCGAGCCGCCGAAGCGGCTGGAGTCCGCCGTCGAGAACGCCCTGCACGCCCTCATGCCGGCCGTCGTCAGCGAGGGCACCGCGTCCGGCGTCGACTTCCCGTCCGGCACGGCGGGCAAGACCGGCACCGCCGAGTTCGGCGAGGGCGACGACCCGCCGACCCACGCCTGGTTCATCGGCTACCGCAAGGACGTCGCCTTCGCCGTGATCGTCGAGGGCGGCGGCACCGGCGCCGAGGCCGCCGCCCCCATCGCCGCGAAGTTCCTCAGGGCGCTCTGAGCCCCGGCGCCCGCCCTGACGCGCGTCGCCCCTGGTACCGGACGTCCGGTACCAGGGGCGGTCGTCACGCCGCGGTCGCTCAGCGGAGCGCACCGGCGAGGACGCGGGCGGTCTGGGCGACGGCCTTGTCGTCGGCCTCGTCGTCGGCGCCGAACCGGTTCGTGGTGATCACGATGACCAGCGGGGCGCCGGACGGCGGCCAGGCGATCGCGATGTCGTTGGCGGTGCCGTAGACGCCGCCGGTGCCGGTCTTGTCGCCGACCGTCCAGTTCCCGGGGAGCCCGGCGCGGATGCGCTTGTCCCCGGTGATGGTCGCCTTCATCCAGTCGACGAGCTGCCTGCGGTCGGCCGGGACGAGCGCGCCGCCCGCGGTGAGGGCCCGCAGGTCGCCCGCCCACGGGCGCGGCGCGGTGGTGTCGCGCAGCTCGCCCGGCTTCCAGTCGTTGAGGGCGGTCTCCCAGCGGTCGCTGCGGCTCACCCCGTCGCCGAGCGAGCGGAAGAAGGCGGTGAGGCCGGCGGGCCCGCCGATCTGCTTCAGCACCAGGTTCCCGGCGGTGTTGTCGCTCCGGGTGATGGCGGCGTGGCACAGGGCGGCGACGGTCATGCCGGTGTCCACGTGCTTCTCGGTGACGGGGGAGAAGTCGACCAGGTCGTCCTTCGTGTAGTGGATCACCCTGTCGAGCAGGCCGGGGTCGGAGCGCCGGGCCTTGCGCAGCACGGCACCGCACGCCATCGCCTTGAACGTGGAGGCGAACGCGAAGCGCTCGTCCGGCCTGTGGGAGACAGTGCGCCCGGTTCCGGTGTCGATCGCGAAGGCGCCGATGCGCGCGTGGTGGGTCGCTTCGAGGCGGCCGATCTGCTTGGTGACCTTCGCCTGCGCGGGATCGACGGCGATCGCGGACGTGGCTCCGCGCGGCGCCGCGCTCCGCACGTCCGGGTCCGCGCCGGAACCGCAGCCGGCCAGGCCGGCGACCGTCGTCAGGGCGAGAGCGGCGGCGCCGAGCCGCCGGTCGCGTGTGCTGTGGGTCGTCATGCGGGAGAGCAGACCAGAGCCGGGAAGGTCATGTCCAATATTGATATGACGTGAGATTCGATATGCGAACGCATATGGCAGCGCCCCGACCTCGCCGGACGCCGCGATCAGAGCCAGTCGCGGATCTTGAAGATCACGTAGAGGGAGAGGCTGCAGACGACGACGATGACCGTGCTGGCGACGAAGCCGGAGTGCTGGGAGAACCCGGGATAGGGGACGTTCTGCCCGTAGAACCCGGTGACGGCGGTCGGCACCGCGATGATCGCCGCCCAGCTGGTGACCTTCTTCATCACCTCGTTCATCCGGTTGCCCTGCAGCGCCAGCCGCGTCTCCAGCAGGTCGGCGACGAGGTCGCGCAGGCCGTCGATCGATTCCGCGACGCGCAGGGTGTGGTCGTAGACGTCCTGGAAGTAGGGGACGAGCGGCGCCGGGACGAACTTCAGGTCGCGGCGCAGCAGCGTGTTGAGCACCTCCCGCATCGGCAGCGCGACCCGCCGCAGCGCGGCCAGGTTCTTGCGCAGCCGGTAGCTGCGCCGCTGGATCTCCTTGACCGGGAACACGGTGTCGAAGACGAGGTCCTCGACCGTGTCGGCCTCGTCGTCGAGCGCCTGGACGGCCGTCAGCTGCAGGTCGACGACCAGGTCGAGCAGCCCGTAGAGCAGGAACGCGGCGGTCGGCTCGGCGAGCCCGGCGTCCGGGGTCTGGTCCCAGCGCCGGATCAGCGCGTCGACGTCGAACCCGCAGTCCTGCCGGACCGTGACGAGGGCGCGCTCGCTGACGAAGGCCGACACCTCGTGCATCGCCAGCTCGCCGTCGGTCACCACCGGGACGTAGACGTTGAGGAACGCGTACCCCTGGTAGCGGTCGAGCTTCGCCCGCTCGTGCCGGGACACCGCGTCCTCGACGGCGACGGGATCGAGGCCGAGCTCGTCGCCGACCACGTGCAGGTCCTCGCGCCGCGGCGCGCACAGGTCGAGCCAGACGACGACGTCCGGGCGCTCCAGGTAGTCGCTCAGCCGCGCGACGGGGAAGCCCTCCGCCTCGATCGCGCCGCCGTGCCAGGCCCGCGTCCGCGGGGGCGCCGAGCCGATCCGGTTGCCCGGATCCTCGTCGGCATCGGTCTCGGACGGATGAGATCCCATGCGCGCCTTATACCCCGGCTTTCCCAGGACATGAGGGGGCGGGGCGAGCCGGGCCGTCCGGGCCGGTCAGCGGGCGCGCGGCGGCGCCGTCGAGCCGCGGACGACGAGCTCGCCCGGCAGGACGCGGGGGGCCGGGCTGCGGCCGTCGAGGAGGTCGAGGAGCGCCGCCATGCCCTGCGCGCCCAGTTCCTCGGCCGGCAGCCGGACGGTCGTCAGTTCGGGTTCCAGCGCCGTCGCCAGCAGCACGTCGTCGAAACCGGTGACCGACACGTCGGACGGGACGTCCAGGCCCAGCGCGCGGGCCGCCTTGTACGCACCCGCCGCGATCAGGTCGTCGTCGCAGACCAGCGCGGTCGGCGGCTCCGGGGCGGCGAGCAGCCGGGTCGCGGCGTCCTTGGCCGAGGCGACGTCGATCGCGCAGCCGGCCCGGGTCAGGACGCCTCCCGGCAGGTCCGCCACGACCTCGGCGAGGGCGTCCGCGCGGGCGTGGAACGTCCACTGGTCCGGGGCGGCGGCCACGTGCCCGATCCGGCGGTGGCCGAGGCCCGCGAGGTGCGCCGCGATCGCCCGCATCCCGTCGGCCACACCGAAGTCGACCGTGGGGACGGGGGCGCCGGGCCGTCCGGCCGGACCGCTGTCCAGCATCACGACGGGCGTCTCGCCGAACCCGCCGAGCGCCTCCGCGGCCATCGAGGACGCGAGGACGCCGTCGATCGCCTCGTCCGGCGCCGCGAACGGGCCGTCGGCGGGGCCCGCCGCGTCGTCCGGCCAGGTCGAGACCACGACGCCGAAGCCGTGCCGGGCCGCGACCCGCGCGGCGCCCGTGTAGACGGGGCCGAAGAACGGCGCGGTCAGGGTCGGCACCATCAGCAGCACGGTCCGGCTCGTCCCGAGCCGCAGGTTCCGGGCGGCCTGGTTGGGCCGGTAGCCGAGCCGCGCGGCGGCGCTCCGCACGCTGCGCGCGGTCGCGGGGGAGACGCGCCCGCTCCACTTGCCGCCCAGCACGAGCGAGACCGTGGACTGCGAGACCCCGGCCTCCTGAGCCACGTCCTTGCTGGTGGGACGGCTGATCGCCGGCACCTGCGCCTCCCTGGGCGGATCGGTGGAACGAATTCAGACTAGAACGGAAGGGCCCGGAAGTGGTACGTATGACGGAGGTAATACGTATGACTGACAACTGAGACAGGATCCCGGGGGCCATCGATGCGCGGCTATGTCGTCTTCCTGCGGAGGCCGTACGCGGGACGGTTGCTCGGCGGCACCCTCCTCGGCCGGCTGCCCAACGGGATGGGGATGCTCGCCGTCGTCCTGCACGTCCGCGCCGACGACGGCGGCTACCCCCTCGCCGGGACCCTCGCCGCGATCCTCGGGCTGTCGACCGCCGCCGGGCAGCCCGTCCTCGGCCGCGCCATGGACCGGTTCGGCCAGCCGCGCGTCCTGCTGCCCGCCGCCTGCGCCTCCGCGGCCGGATTCGCCCTGCTCGCCGCCGTCGGGGCGGCCCCGCTTCCGGTGGCGGTCGCCGCCGTCTCCGCCGCCGGGTTCGCCACCCCGCCGCTCGAAGCCGGGCTGCGCGCCCTGTGGCCCGACGTCCTGGACGGTCCGGAGCAGGTCGACGCCGCCTACGCGCTCGACGCCGCCGCCCAGGAACTGCTGTTCACCGTCGGGCCGCTGCTCGTCGTCGCCGCGGCCGTCGTGAACACCGAGACCGCGCTGCTGATCACCGGCGCCCTCGGCATCGCCGGGACGCTCGTCGTCGCGCTGTCCGGGCCGTCGCGCAGGTGGCGGGGCGAGCCGCGCGCCTCGGACTGGGCCGGGCCGCTGCGGTCGCCCGGCCTGCGGGTCCTGCTGCTGTCGCTCGCCTGCGCCGGGATCGCGCTCGGCGTCTACTCCGTCGCCGTCGTCGCCTACGCCGAGAACCTGGGCCGCGACCTGGCCTCCGGGCTGCTGCTCGCGTGCATGGCGGGCGGCGCCCTCGCCGGCGGGATCGCCTACGGCGCCCGCCCGTGGGCGGGCGCCGCGCACCGGCGGCTGCCCTGGCTGCTGGCCGCGCTCGCCGCCGGGTACATCCCGCTCGTCCTCGCGCCGGGCCTGCCCGTCATGTCGGTGCTCGCGTTCGTCTCCGGCGTCTTCCTCGCGCCCGTGCTGGCGTGCAGCTTCACGCTGGTCGACCGGCTCGCCCCGGCCGGGACCGTGACCGAGGCGTTCGCGTGGATCGTCGCGGCGATCGGCGCGGGCAGCTCCGTCGGCTCGTTCGTCTCGGGCGTCGGGCAGGACGCCGCGGGCGTGCCCGGCGCGTTCGCGGGCGCCGGGGTCGGGGGCGTCCTCGCCCTGGCCCTGTGCCTGCTCGGCGCGCGGACGCTGAGCCCCGCCGCGGGCCCGGCCGTCACAGCGGACGCCGCCGCCCGGCTGTGACGGTCCGGGCCGCGCGTCAGACCCAGCGGGAGAACCACATCCGCGCCTGCCAGTCGTCGTAGGGGATCGTCTGCGCGGACAGGATCGGATGGAAGTACGCGAAGTTGGCCAGCACCACCAGCAGGAAGGCCCCCGCCGCGGCGGCGCCGATCAGCCGCCGGACCCCGGCCGCCTGGACGGGCGCCGGCGGCGCGTGCGCCCCGTGCCCGTCATACGGCGCGTGCTCGTCATACGACTTGCCCACGTCATACGACTTGCCCTCGTCATAAGGCGTGTGCTCGTGCTCGTCGTGCGGCGCGTGCTCGTCGTACGGGGTGAGAGCCGGTCCCGCGTCGGCAGGCGCTTCCCACGGCAGGCCGGGAGGTTCTTCGGAGGAGGCCCGCCGGGGAGCGGTGGGCCCCGCGTCGTAGCCGCTCTCTCCGGGGCGCGCCGCGTGCGCGCCCGCCACCGAGGCGGGCGCGGGTCCTATCAGGTAGCCCAGCACCAGGACGACCGCCAGCACCATGAACGGGATCAGCGGCGTCGCGTAGAACAGGAACATCGTGCGGTCGGCGAACGCCGACGGGAACCAGGTCAGCCACCCCGCGAGGAAGCCGAGCAGGATCGCCCCCGCCCGCCAGTCCCGCAGGATCAGCCAGATGAACGCGACCACGACCAGCGCGACCAGCGCCCCCCACCACAGCGCGGGCGTGCCGATCCCGAGGATCTCGCGCGAGCAGCGGGTCGCGCCGCCGCACGCGCCCTTCGGCTCGGTGTAGAAGAACGCGACCGGACGGCGCAGGATCGGCCAGTCCCACGGCCACGACTGGTAGGGGTGCTTGGCGTCCAGACCGGTGTGGAAGCCGAGCATCTCCGAGTGGTAGTGCCACAGCTTCGGCATCGCCTCGAACGGCCGCCACAGCGGGTTGCCGGAGACCTCGCCGCGCCCCCAGCCGCCCGGCCTGAAGATCCAGCCCCACCAGGTCGCCAGGTAGGCGACCAGCCCCGCCACGACGATCTGCACGAACGCCGGGACGGCCTCCAGCAGCATCGTCCCCTGCAACGGGGCCCGGACCCCGGCGGCGCGGCGGGCGCCGTAGTCCCACAGGACGGTCATGAGCCCGAACGCGGCGACGTAGAAGATCCCCGTCCACTTGGTGGCGCAGGCGAGGCCGAGGCAGACGCCCGCCCCCCACCGCCAGCCGTGCGCGAGGAACGGCCCGTACACCGAGGTCCGGCCGTCCTCGATCCGCTCGGCGAGCACCCGGCGGGACCGGTCCCGGTCGTTCACCAGGCAGGCGAACCCGGTGAGGACCCAGAACATCACGAAGACGTCCAGCAGCGCGGCCCGGCTGGTCACGAACGCCAGGCCGTCCAGCGCCAGCAGCAGCCCGGCGGCGCAGCCGAGCAGCGTCGAGCCGGTCATCCGGCGGGCGACGCGGCACAGGATCAGCACCGACAGCGTCCCGACCAGGGCGGGCACGAACCGCCATCCGAACGGTGTCGCGCCGAACATCCACTCGCCGATCGCGATCATCCACTTGCCGAAGGGCGGATGCGCGACGAACGCGGGCCCGCTGCCCCAGATCTGGGCGTCCGGGTCGGCGATGAGCATCTTGTCGGCGTTCTCGACGGTGTTGTGCTCCCAGCCGAACTTCAGCAGGGCGAGCGCGTCCTTGGCGTAGTAGGTCTCGTCGAACACCACGGCGTTCGGCGTCCCCAGCCGGTCGAAACGCAGGTACGCGGCGAGCGCGGTGACCAGCAGCGGGCCCAGCCAGGACAGCAGCGGGCTGCCGGGGATCGCCGGCGTGAGCCATTCCCGCAGCGGAGGGGGCCTGCGCCGGGACGCCATGGCCGGGACCGGAGCCAGATCCGTCGTCGACATCCTGCGAGTTTATTTGCACTTCCCTCCTCCTTCAGGACCTTGGTGCCTTCCCTGGGACAATGAGCCGCGTGACGGGACGACCGGGATGGGGGCCGTGATGGAGGCGGAGACGGGAACGCTGCGGCTCGCGGCGGCGCCGATCGGGAGGCCCGAGGACGCCTCGGCCCGGTTGCGGGCGGCGCTCGCGGAGGCGCCGGTCATCGCGGCCGAGGACACGCGGCGGCTGCGGCGGCTGGCGGGCGACCTCGGCGTCGAACTGGCCGCGCGCGTCGTGTCCTACAACGACCTGAACGAGCGGCAGCGGGCCGCGGGCCTGGTGGAGGACCTGCTCGCCGGACGGGACGTGCTGGTCGTCACCGACGCCGGGATGCCGGGCGTGTCGGACCCCGGCTACCGGCTGGTGCGCGCCGCCGTCGCCGAGGGCGTCCCGGTCACGGTGCTGCCCGGTCCGTCCGCCGTCACGACCGCGCTGGCGGTGTCGGGGCTGCCCACCGACCGGTTCTGCTTCGAGGGGTTCCCGCCGCGCAAGCCGGGCGAGCGGGCCCGCCGGCTGGAGTCGCTCGCGGCCGAGCCCCGCACGATGGTGTTCTTCGAGTCGCCCCGCCGGCTGCCCGTCACCCTCGCGGCGATGGCGGAGGCGTTCGGCGCGGACCGTCCCGCCGCGGTGTGCCGCGAGCTGACCAAGACCTACGAGGAGGTCCGCCGGGGGACGCTCGGCGACCTCGCCGCGTGGGCGAAGGACGGCGTCCTCGGCGAGATCACGGTGGTGGTCGGCGGCGCGCCCGAGCCGCGGGGGCTGACGGACCCGGCGGAGCTGGCGGCGGCGGTCGCCGCGCGGGAGGCCGCCGGGACGCCGCGCAAGCAGGCCATCGCCGAGGTCGCCCGGGAGAACGGCGCCCAGAAGCGCCTCGTGTACGACGCCGTGGTCAAGGCCAGGACCTAGTCACCGCCCTCAATGCGGTCAAAACGCGTTCCAACTGGGCATAAATGATCCGGTGGCCTCCGGCCGCGGCATCCGACGGAGCAGACCAGGGGCGCCGAATTCACGCGCGGAAGACGGTCTGTGAGGGGGCGAGTGCCGTGCATGAGGCATGGACGAGCCGCGAAGTCTGGGTCTTCGAGTGTCTGAGCTGCGCAGCGTCCTGGGATGAGGAGTTCCAGGTCCGGCACTCCGGTGACGGGCACGGCAACGAGGCGGTCATCTACCGGTGCCATGGCCAGCCCTGCACGACGCCCTGGATGGACCGGTCCTGCCCGTCCTGCGGCAGCCAGAACGTCAAGGCGCTGTCGGCGAGGGACGGCGGGCATGACGAGGTGCCGATGGCCCGCAGCGGCAGCGACGTGGCGATGGTCTTCCACCTCCGCCGCATGCACGCCTGGTAGCCGCGCGGCGGTCAGGCGGTGACGCGGGCGGCCTCCGGGGACTCCTGTGCCGCCGGCTCGGTCGGCGGGGCCGCCGCGTTCTTTCCGCGGCCCGTGAGGCGGCGCGTCCAGCCGGCCGTCGTCGCGCGTGCCTCGGGCCTGAACGCCAGCCCGGCGGCGAGCGCCGCCAGCGGCACGGCGGGCAGCACGTACCGGTAGTCGAACTCGGCGGTGGCCGCGGGCGCGAGCAGCAGCCCGGTGGCGAGCGTCCACGGCAGCAGCGCCTCGCCGCCGAACCTGCGCCACAGCGGGATCAGCCCGGCCAGGCCGAGGAGCAGGATGCCGCCGACCATGGTGCCGCGCAGGTAGAAGACGTCCTGGTAGCCGCGGGCGGCCCCGGCGAACGGCTCGACGACCTGCGTGCGGGCGTTGCCGTGCTCGTAGCCGCGCGCGTCCTGGGCGGCCGTCCCGCCGCCGGGCATGTGCCAGTCGGGCAGCGGCCTGCTCTTCTTCTCGAACTCGTACTGCGAGTACGTCGCCGGGTCGGGGAACACCGTGCGCTTCCACTGGAAGACGCGGAAGAAGTCGTGCGCGACGACCCGCGCGTAGTCGAGCGGCTGGGCGGCGATGGCCCGCTTGGCGAAGTCGTTGCCGAGCTTGTTGTTCTCGGGGCTGAACCGCGTGCCGGTGTAGCGGTTGAGCGGGGAGCGGGCGTTCCAGATGCCGTCCTGCGAGTTCGGCAGCCGGTTCGCGGGCTCGGTGCACAGCGGGTACTCGCTGACCGGCAGGTCCTCCATCCGGTGGCAGTCGGCGAACTTGTAGACCCGCGCGTACAGGAAGATCCCGTTGCTCTCGGTGATCGCGAACTTGTCGCTCTCGGCCTTGTACCAGCCCATGTAGCCCAGCACCGGCAGCAGGCAGGCGACCAGCGTGACGGCCATGAGCCGCCAGCCGCTGCGGCGGATCAGCATGTACACCAGCACGCCGAGGAGCACCGGCATCCCGACCGAGCGGGTCAGCCACGCCAACCCGACGATGAGCCCGACCGACGCGGCGATCTTCCAGGTCGGGCGGTCGTGCCACAGCAGCAGCGTCACCGCGCACATCACCAGGAAGGTGAACGTCGTGTCCGACAGCACCAGGTGTTCGAGCTGCAGCTGGTAGGCGTCCAGCAGGACCGGCGCGGACGCGAGCGCGGCTCCCCAGCCGGGCAGCCCGAACCGGCGCCGCAGCAGCGCGTAGATCATCACGCCCATGGCCAGGCCCATGAGGTGCTGGAGCCCGGCGACCAGCGCGAAGCTGTGGAAAGGCTTGAGGACGAGCAGCAGGAACGAGTACCCGTCGGGCCGCAGCGGGTGCGGGTACGGGTCCATCGCGACGTTCAGATAGTCGAAGCTGTCGTTGAAGAACATCACCGGCTGGTAGCCGAGCATCGCCACCAGGCGGAGCAGCGCCGCTATGGCAATGATCACACTGAAGACCGGGTTCCGGCGCGCCAGCGTCCACAACCCGCGGCCGCGTCCGCGACCCGGCTCCGCACTCTCTCCGGGTGCGTCGTCCGGCGCGTCCCCCGATTCCGGACGCGCCTTTGTGGTGGTTTCCGGGTCGTCCTTAATGGCCTCGCTGGAAGCGATGACCGTTATGCCGGATTCCAGGTCCGCCGTGCCGGAATCGGGAGCGGCGTTGCCGACTCCTGACGGAGGCTTGGCCGACTCCGGGCCGGTCTTCGCGTCCCCGGGCGTGTCGCCCGGGGCGTCCGGTGCGGCCGTCGCCGCGGCGGACGCGGCCGCCGTCGCCAGGGCGGTCCCGCCCTGCGCCGACCCGTCGAGCGCGGTGCCCCGCGGCGTTTCCCCCGCCACTGCCGCACCTTCCCTTCGATGTCCGGCCCCCGGTCCGGTGGCATTGCGTCGGTCCAGGGCACTACGTTCGTCCACGGCACTGCGTCCTGCGGCGCGCGTCACAGCCGGCCACCTTTCCGGGCCGCCGTGCCCGTATGCTTGACGTCCTAACATGCCGCCCGCGACGGTGCCGGATAGGGTTTTCCGGTTGCAAGTGGGCAACACGATACGGGTGCTCTTGACGAGAGCGGCCATCATGCCCCGCCCTCGGCGGGCATCATGAACGCCGACGGGCCGTCCCGATGAACAACACGCGGAACAATAGAGATTAGTGGAAAACGCCGCAGACGGTCAGCAGGTGTAACAGGGTCACCAAGAGTAACGACGCCACCAGGGGTAACGAAGGAGATCGCGTGGAACTCTCCGTAGTGATGCCATGTCTGAACGAGGCCGAGACGGTCGAGACCTGCGTCCGCAAGACCATCGGTTTCTTCGAGGACAGCGGCATCGACGGCGAGGTGGTCATCGCCGACAACGGCAGCACCGACGGCAGCCAGCAGCTGGCCCGGGACGCGGGCGCCCGCGTCGTGCCGGTGATCGACAAGGGCTACGGCAACGCCCTGATGGGCGGGATCCGGGCCGCGCGCGGCAGGTACGTCGCGATGGGCGACGCCGATGACTCCTATGACTTCGCCACCCTCGGCCCGTTCCTCGACGAGCTGCGCGACGGCGCCGACCTCGTCATGGGCAACCGGTTCAAGGGGGGCATCGCCGAAGGCGCCATGCCGCCGCTGCACCGCTACCTCGGCAACCCGGTGCTCAGCTTCGTCGGCCGGCTGTTCTTCGGCAGCAAGATCGGCGACTTCCACTGCGGCCTGCGCGCCTTCGACAAGGACGCGATCCTGCGGCTCGGCCTGCAGACCGGCGGCATGGAGTTCGCCAGCGAGATGGTCGTCAAGGCGACCCTGCAGGGCTACGACATCCGCGAGGTGCCGACCACGCTGTCGCAGGACGGCCGGACACGCGCCCCGCACCTCAACACCTGGCGCGACGGCTGGCGCCACCTGCGCTTCCTCATGCTCTACAGCCCCCGCTGGCTGTTCCTCATCCCCGGCCTGGTCTTCATGACGCTCGGCCTGGTCGCCGGGATCGCGCTGTCGACCGGTCCGGTGACCGTCGGGGAGATCGCCTTCGACGTCGACACGCTGGTCGGCGCCTCCGCCGCGCTGGTGATCGGCTTCCAGGCGGTGCTGTTCGCGCTGCTGACGAAGGTCTACGCGATGCAGGAGGGATTCCTGCCGCACGACCGCCGGGTGCAGAAGGTCATCGACTGGTGGAGCCTGGAGCGCGGCCTGCTGCTCGGCGGGCTGCTCGCCGTCGCCGGTCTCGCCGGCCTGGTCGCCTCCCTGCTGCACTGGCGGGTGAACAGCTTCGGCGAGCTGGACCCGCGGCACTCGCTGCGCATCGTCGTCCCGGCCGCGACCGCGCTGGTGATGAGCTTCCAGGCGATCTTCGCCTCGTTGTTCGTCAGCATCCTCGGCATCCGCCGCCGCCAGCACCCGCCGCTCACGGACCCGGCCGAGGAGGCCGCGGGCGTCGTCGACGCCGCCGCGCTGAAGGTCGCCAGGGACGAGGCCGAGGAGGCCGAGAAGGCCGCCGAGGGCGACGTGCAGGCCGACGATGCCGCGACCGCGGACGAGCGGGAGAAGGTGGCCGCCGGCAAGGCGGGCGCGACCGCGCCCGAGGACGGCGGCGAGGACGGCCGCTGAGCGTCTCCGGGCCGGGCCCGGGCGCCCCGCCCGCACCATGACAGGCTTGACCCTCGATGGATCTTCTTTCCCCGGCAGCCGGCGCCCGGCGCGCCGCGCGCCGGTGAGCACGCACACGCCGCAGGACGCCGCGCCCCCGGACGCACCGCCCGGAGGCGCGGTCGCCCGCCCGCCGGCCTTCCCCGCCGACCCGGTCGCCGCCCCGCCGCGCGCGGACCGCCGCCGCTGGGCCTGGCTGTTCGCGCTCGGCTGGGTCGCGCAGGTCGCCGTGCGCCTCTGGCTCGCGTCGGGGCAGACGGTGCCGGTGGCGACGCCGGACGAGTCGGGGTACCTGTTCGCGGCCCGCGTCCTGACCGGCGGGCCCGACGCCGACATGTCGTTCGGGACGGTCTACCGCGGCGGCTACCCGCTGCTGCTGACGCCCGCCTTCTGGATCGGCGAGGGCCCGGTCGGCGTCTACCGGGCCGCCCTGGCGATCAACGCGCTGGTCAGCGCGGCGATGCTGCCGCTGGCCTACCTGCTGCTGCGCCGGCTGGCGGTGCGGCGGCGCTGGTCGTACGTCTTCGCGCACGTCACCGCCCTGCTGCCGGGCGTGCTGTTCTACTCCGGGTTCGTGCTGACCGACGCGATCCTGCCGGTGCTCGTGGTCGGCTGGCTGCTCCTGGCGCACACCTGGCTGACCGCCCCGCCCCCGGCAGGGCGCCGCTCGTCCGTCCGGCTGACCCTGGCCGGGGCGGGCGCGTCGCTGCTGGTCGCCTACGCCTACGCCTGCCACACCCGCGGCGCGATCCTGCTGCTCGTGCACGCCGCGCTGCTCGGCGCCGCCCTGGTGTTCCGGTGGCGGACCTGGCGCGCCGTGGCCGCCGCCACGCTCGCCCTCGCCGCCGCGACGGCCACGGGGATGCTGCTGAACCGGTCCCTGCTGCCGCACATGTACCCGCAGGGCGACAACGACCTCGGCGGCAACGTCGTGAAACGCCTCACCACCCTGGACGGGTGGGGCTGGACGCTCTCGCTCGGCACCGGCCAGGTCTGGTACCAGTCCGTCGCGACCGGCGGCGTGGCGGCGCTCGGGCTCGTCGCGGTCGCGTTCCTCGCGGTCCGCCGCACCACCCCGGGGCCGCTGCGGGCGCTGGCGCTCGCGGTCGCCGCGCTCGTGGCGGGCATCGCGTTCGCGACGTCGGCGGCCCTGCCGGTCGAGTACCGCATCGGCAACTACGTGTACGGCCGCTACCTGGCCAGCGTCACGCCGGCGCTGTTCGCGGTGGGCGTCGCGGTCCTGATGCGCGCCTCGCGGCGGACGCTGCTGTGGGCGGCGGGCACGGCGGCCGTGCTGACGGTCGTCGCCGCGTGCGTCGTCCAGTGGTACGCGGGCGACCTGCTCACCCGGTACACCTACACGGCCTACGACTTCCCGGAGACGTCGTTCCTGACCTGGGACTGGACGGCCTTCCACCTCTGGCGCGCCACGCTGGCCGGGCTCGGGCTGCTCGCGCTGTCGGCGGCGTCCGTCCTGCTGCGGCCGCGCCGCACGAACGGTCCGCTGCTGCTGGCGGGCCTGCTGGCCGTCGTCGCGGTGGCCATGTGCGTCACCGCCACCGAGCGCATCGCGCAGCCGCTGGTGCGCGCCGAGACGGCCTACACCGACCTGCGGGGCAGCGTTGACCTGACGAAGCAGCGGTCCATCGCCGTCGACTGGAACATCTGGTGGACGATCCGGCTCTCCCAGTACTACTGGGCCTGGTGGGGGGACGGGAGGGTGTTCGACGCGCGCTGGACCGCGCCGCCGCAGGACGCCGACATGATCGTCCTGGCCTGGCCGAAGAACGCCCCACCCACCGCGTCATGGCCGAAGGGCGCCCCGCCCGGTTGGCGCGTCGTCGCCAGCCGCCGCACCGTCGAGGGCGACTGGGTCGCCTGGCTGCGTGGCTGAAGTCCCGGCCCACTGCGCTCGCCTGGCGGCTCGCTTCGTGACCGGGCCTGGGCGAACGCGGCATCGCTTCGCGATCTGCCCGGTTTCGCTCGCCTTCGGCTTCGCTGCACCGGGCAGGTCACGCGTTCGCGTGCGTGGCCGAGGCCACTTCGAGACAAGCCCTAATTCCCGGTGGTGCTCCCTGCGGGGGGATTCCAGAGCTGCAGGACCCCGTCCGACGAGCGCCACATGAGCGTCCAGCCCTGGGCGGGGTCGGGGCGCCAGCCGCCGCCGATCTGCGACTCCATGCCGCGCCAGCGCGTGTAGAGCATCGGCCCCTCCGTCGCGTTGCGCGGGACGGGCAGGTAGTGCGGGAAGTCGCGGATCTCGCCGCGCCAGACCGGACGGCCCCACACGTCGCGCGTGTAGAAGGTGAGGGTCTGCGCGAGCCGCCGGTCGGCGCAGATCAGCGTGACGTCGCGGTGGTCGCCGAGGTAGCCGCGCAGCTCGCTCCACGCCTTGTCGCGCGGCAGTTCCGGGACGGCGCGGACGGCCGCCACCGCGTACGTCCCGCCCAGTGCGACCGCCAGGACGGGCGCCACGACGGTCCGCAGCCGCAGCCGTGACACCAGGCCGGACGGCAGCATCCGGAACATCAGGATCAGCGACCCGGACCCGCCGGCGAGCAGCGCGGGCAGCACGGCGAACCAGTACCGCTGGAGCCAGGCGCGCAGCGAGATGTCGTTCGGGTCGAGGACGCCGGAGAACAGCGTCAGCGGCACCGCCAGCGTGAAGAACCACACCAGGACCAGCGCGAGCCGCCGGTCGCGGGTGACGGCCCAGCCGACGACGGTGAGGGCGAGCGCCGCGGTGAAGACGAGCCCGAGCGGGTTCCACTCGTGCATCGCGCGCAGGAACGACCGCGCGGCGAGCGAGCGGGTGACGTAGTCGCGGGACTGGCCGCCGTGCTCGGCCGCCGACATGAGCCCGGCGAGCGGGCTGCCCCACACCAGCTGGTTGTGGACGAAGTTGACCAGCAGGATCGCCAGCATCGGCGCGCCGACCACGACGTTGCGGCGCCACGGGATCCGCAGCAGCGCCAGGTAGGCGGGGATGGCGAGGAAGAGGAAGGCCAGGAACTCCCGGACGAGGAACGACGCGCCGAGGAGCACCCCGGCGGCGAGCAGCATCCGCGTCTGCGCCCGCCCGGTCCTGCGGCTCGCGACGACGAGCCCCGCCATCCCGATGGTGAACAGCCCGGCGCCCGGCATGTCCGGCAGCATCACCCCGGACGACCAGGTGATCTCGTGGCCGAACGGGTTGGTCATGGTGAAGAACGGGTGGATCAGCATGACCGCCGCGGACACGAGGCCCGCCACGTCCCCGAACAGGGACCGGACGACCAGGTACGTCCCGACGAAGAAGGCGGCGCCGCCGAGGGCGGCGACGGTGAAGTAGGCGGCCTGGCCGTCCCCGAGGACCTCCTGGGCGAGCCTCGCCGGGAGCACCAGCCCGATCCGGGTGACCTGGTGCGGGACCTCGTCGAACGGCCACTGGGTGAGCGGGATGTGCGGCCAGTCGCGGGCGGCGAGCCACACGTAGTACGGGTCGAAGTACAGCGGCGGCGTCATGATCACCCATTGGGCGAGCACCGCGGACGCCGCGACCAGCAGCGACAGCCACACCACCCGCCGCGTCCGCCGCACCCGGGCCAGCAGGCGGGAGGGGAGGGACGGCGGCTCCGGCCCCGCGTCGCCGGCTTCCCGGGCGACCGCCTGGTCGGACGTGGTCTGGGCCATGCCTTGAGTCCCGCCTCCGCTGGTCCGTGCTGTGACGCCGAGCCAGATTACTCGCGTGCCGCGGCCCCCGTGACGCGACTACCCTTGATTCCATGTCCTCGTCAAGCCGTCATATCTTGACCGCGCCCGCATGGCCGTACGCCAACGGGCCCCGTCACATCGGGCACGTCTCCGGTTTCGCGCTGCCCGCCGACATGTTCAGCCGCTACCAGCGGATGGCGGGCAACAAGGTCCTGATGGTCAGCGGCACCGACGAGCACGGCACGCCGATCCAGGTGCAGGCCGACAAGGAGGGCGTGACGGCCCGCGAGCTGGCCGACCGCTACAGCTCCGTGATCGCCGAGGACCTGTACGGCCTCGGGATGTCCTACGACCTGTTCACGCGGACCACGACGCTGAACCACTACGCGGTCGTCCAGGAGGTCTTCAAGGGCCTGTACGACAACGGCTACATCTTCGCGACCAAGACGATGGGCGCGATCTCGCCGTCCACCGGCCGGACGCTCCCGGACCGCTACATCGAGGGCACCTGCCCCATCTGCGGGTACGACGGGGCGCGCGGCGACCAGTGCGACAACTGCGGCAACCAGCTCGACCCGATCGACCTGATCAACCCGGTGTCGCGGATCAACGGCGAGACGCCGAAGTTCACCGAGACCGAGCACTTCATGCTCGACCTGCCCGCGTTCACCGAGGTCCTCGGCCGGTACCTGCGGGGCAAGCAGGGCGGGGCGGGGCGCGGCCCCGGGGGTGAGGCGCCGTGGCGGCCGAACGTGCTGAAGTTCGCGCTGAACCTGCTGGACGACATGCAGCCGCGGGCGATCAGCCGCGACCTCGACTGGGGCGTGCCGATCCCGCTGGACGGCTGGCGCGAGAACCCGGCCAAGAAGCTGTACGTGTGGTTCGACGCCGTCGTCGGCTACTTCTCCGCGTCGGTGGAGTGGGCGCGGCGCTCCGGCGACCCCGAGGCGTGGCGCGCCTGGTGGCAGAACCCGGAGGCCCTCTCCTACTACTTCATGGGCAAGGACAACATCGTCTTCCACGCCGAGATCTGGCCGGCGATGCTGCTCGGCTACAGCGGCCAGGGCGACCGGGGCGGCACGCCTGGCTCGCTGGGCGCGCTGAACGTCCCGACGGAGGTCGTGTCGTCGGAGTTCCTGACGATGGAGGGCCGCAAGTTCTCCTCGTCCCGCCAGGTGGTCATCTACGTGAAGGACTTCCTGGAGCGCTATGACGTGGACGCGCTGCGCTACTACGTCGCGGTCGCCGGCCCCGAGAACCAGGACACCGACTTCACGTGGTCGGAGTTCGTCCGCCGCAACAACGACGAGCTGGTGGCGGCGTGGGGCAACCTCGTGAACCGCTCGGTGAACATGGCGGCGAAGAACTTCGGCGCGATCCCCGAGGCGGGCGACCTCACCGACGCCGACCGGGCGCTGCTGGAGCGCAGCCGCGCCGCGTTCGGGGCCGTGGGCGCCGAGCTCGGGCGGTCGCGGTTCAAGAACTCGATCACCGAGGCGCTGGACGTCGTCCGCGACGCCAACAAGTACCTGTCGGACCAGGCGCCCTGGAAGCTGAAGGACGACCCCGAGCGGGTCAAGTCGATCCTGCACACCGCGCTGCAGGTCGTCGACGACGCCAAGACGCTGCTGACGCCGTTCCTGCCGAACTCCTCGCAGAAGGTCTACGAGATGCTCGGCGGGCAGGGCGTGTGGAGCGGCATGCCGAGGCTGGAGACGGTGTCGGAGGAGGGCGGCCCCGACTACCGCGTCCTCACCGGCGACTACGCGACCGAGGCGCGCTGGGAGTCCATCCCCGTCAAGCCGGGCGTCCCGCTGGCCAAGCCGGTGCCGCTGTTCAAGAAGCTGGACGCGTCCGTGGTGGACGAGGAACTCGCCCGGCTGGAGAAGGCGTGAGCGAGGAGGGGGACGGGCAGGCCTCACGGTCCTACCCCCCGCTGCCCGAGCGGCTGCCCGTCGACGTCTTCGACAGCCACTGCCATCTCGACATCGTCGACACGCCGGTGGACGAGCAGCTGAGGTCGGCGAGGGCGGCGGGGATCGCGCGGATCGTCACGATCGGCTGCGACCTGCCGTCCTCCCGGTTCGCGGTGGACGCCGCCGGCGAGTTCGACGACGTGTACGCGGCGGTCGCGATCCACCCGAACGAGACGACGGGCATCAGCGACGCCGTCCTGGCCGACGTCGCCCTGCTCGCCGCGCACCCGAAGGTCCGCGCGATCGGCGAGACGGGCCTTGACTACTACCGCGACTGGGCGCCCAAGGAGGACCAGCACCGCTCCTTCCGCGCCCATGTCGACATCGCCAAGCGCACCGGCAAGGCCCTGGTCATCCACGACCGGGAGGCCCACGACGACGTGCTGGCGATCCTGGAGGAGGAGGGCCCGCCCGACACGGTCGTCTTCCACTGCTACTCGGGCGACGCCGCCATGGCGCGGGTCTGTGCCGATCGCGGCTACCTGATGAGCTTCGCCGGGAACGTCACGTTCAAGAACGCCGAGCCCCTGCGGGACGCGCTGCGCGCGGCGCCGCTCGACCTGCTGCTCGTGGAGACCGACGCGCCGTTCCTGACGCCGATCCCGCACCGCGGCAAGCCGAACGCCTCGTACCTGATCCCGCACACCGTCCGCGCGATGGCGGAGGTCAAGGGCGTGGACCTGGCGGAGCTGTGCGCCGCGATCGCCGCGAACGGGGAGCGCGCCTTCGGCCCCTGGTGACCCGCGCGAAGCCGGACGGCGGCGCGGTTCCCGCGGCACGCATATCGGGCAAATGGGGCGAGTGGCGGCGTTGTGGTGGCGGAGAAGGGCGGGGACCTCTAATCTCTGGCCGTTGGACGGGCGCCCCCCGAGCCCGGCTCCCTGGAGGAACTCCCCGTGCCTTCCCCATCCGCGCCGCGCGGGCGCGCGCCCCGCGCGATCGCGCCCCTCGCCGTCCTGCTGGCGTCCGCGCTGCTCGCCTCGGCGTGCGGTGGGGACGGCGGATCGGCGGCCCCGAAGAACGGCGCCGTCGCGGACGCGCCGCGCACCACCGCCCCCGCGCCGCGCAAGATCGTCATCATGGTCGACGCGAAGAAGACCGAGACCATGACGACCGGCGCGACCGTCGGCCAGGTGCTGGAGCAGGCGAAGATCGCGCTCGGCCCGCACGACCTGGTCGAGCCGGCCGCCGACAAGCCCGCCGGGGACGTCATCAAGATCATGCGGCTGCTGTCGGACCCGGTGACCAAGGTCGTGAAGACGAACGCCCCGACGGTCCGCAAGAAGAGCTCGTCCGTCCCGCCGTGGAGCGAGAAGGAGCTGCGCAAGGGCCGCCCAGGGCTCACGATCGTCAAGGTGGCCTACGTCCGGCGCAAGGGCCGCAAGGTCACGAAGGTCCTCGCGAGGAAGGTGAAGCGCAAGCCCGTCGCGCAGATCATCGCGGTGGGGCCGAAGTCGGCGAACAGCGGTTCGGTGACGCGGCTGAACTGGCACGGCCTCGCCAACTGCGAGTCGCACAACAACCCGAAGGCCGTGAACCCGGCCGGGTACTACGGCCTCTACCAGTTCTCCATGGCGTCGTGGGCGTCGGTCGGCGGCTCGGGCAGGCCGTCGGACGCCAGCTCGGCCGAGCAGACCTACCGGGCCCAGCTGCTCTACAAGCGGGTGAACGGCCGCTGGCAGGGCCAGTGGCCCAACTGCGGGAAGTTCCTGTTCTCCTGACCGGCGCCCGCGGGGACCTGGGGGACGGGTCCGCGCGATGACAGGAGAGACTTGTCGCATGGGGGACACCAGGGGCCTGCTCGGGCCGGCGGACGTGCGGGAGCTGGCCGGGCGGCTCGGCATCAGGCCGACGAAGACGCTGGGGCAGAACTTCGTCATCGACGCCAACACCGTCCGGCGGATCGTCCGGGCCGCGGAGCTGGACCCCGATGACGTCGTCATCGAGGTGGGCCCCGGGCTGGGGTCCCTCACGCTGGCGCTGCTGCCGCAGGTGCGGCGGGTCGTCGCCGTGGAGATCGACCCGGCGCTGGCCGCCGAGCTGCCGGCCACGGCCGCGGCCCGGGAACCGGACTTCGCGGCGCGGCTGGAGGTCGTGCGCGCCGACGCGATGAGGATCACGGAGGTGCCGGGGCCGGCGCCGACGGCGCTCGTGGCGAACCTGCCCTACAACGTCGCCGTCCCCGTCGTGCTGCACCTGCTGGCCACGCTGCCGTCGCTGCGGTCCGCGCTGGTGATGGTGCAGGCCGAGGTCGCCGACCGGATGGTCGCCGGGCCCGGCTCCAAGATCTACGGGGTGCCGTCGGTGAAGCTCGCCTGGTACGGGGACGCCCGCCGGGCCGGGCCCGTCGGGCGCGCCGTGTTCTGGCCCGCGCCGAACGTCGACTCCGGGCTCGTGGCGTTCACCCGCCGCGACCCGCCGCCGACCGGGGCGTCCCGGCGGGAGGTGTTCGCCGTGGTCGACGCCGCGTTCGCGCAGCGCCGCAAGACGCTGCGCGCGGCCCTCGCGGGCTGGGCCGGGTCGGCGGCCGCCGCGGAGGAGGCGCTGCGCGCCGCGGACGTCGATCCGCGGGCCAGGGGCGAAGCGCTGGACGTGACCGCATTTGCCCGGATTGCCGAGTATGGTCCTTCTCGCCGGGGTGATCACCCTCGAACCCCTGAGGCGAGGGCACCCCGCGGGGGATGAGACAGCATCAGTATGAGCCGGAGGTCGATGTGAAGGCGCGTTCGCGAGCGGCGCGGACCCGGATGCCGATCGTGGGGACGGCGCTGCTCGCGATCGCGGGCGTGATCGCCACGGTCGCGGCGGGCTGCGGCGGCGGCGCCGGCGCGGCACCCAAGATCACGACGACGGCGCGGGCGGGCGTGGCCCCGGTCCCGCCGGACCAGGGGGCCTACTTCGGGGCGTGGGTGCCGGCGGAGGGCGCCGGCCTGCCGTCCGCCTCGCCGTCCCCGTCGGAGTCGCCGTCGGAGTCGCCGTCGGACTCGGGATCGCCCTCGGAGTCGCCATCCGGTTCGCAGTCGCCGACGCCGTCCGGGAAGGACGCCGGCAAGCCGGGCATGGCGCCCGTCCTGGACTTCGAGCAGAAGCTCGGCCGCCGGCTCGACATCGTGCAGAGCTACCGCGGCTGGAAGAGCGACTTCCCTGGCGGGCTGGAGAAGTCCGTCGCGGACGGGAACCGCTACCTGCTGCTGACCTGGGACGGCGGCGACACCCGCGAGATCGTCCAGGGCGAGCACGACGACCTGATCGCCAAGCGCGCCCGCGCCGTCAAGGCCCTCGGCAAGCCCGTGTTCCTGCGCTGGTCGCGGGACATGGACAAGTCGTCCGGCCAGAAGAGCGTCCACTCGGCGGCCGACTTCGTCGCCGCCTGGAAGCACCTGCGGGAGATCTTCAAGCGGGAGAACGTCGACAACGTCGCCTGGGTGTGGTGCCCCACCGCCCGCGGCTTCAGCGGCGCGAACGCCGGGTCCTACTACCCGGGCGACGACCAGGTCGACTGGATCTGCGCCGACGCCCAGCCCGGCGCCGACTACGACTACCGCGACCTGTCGGAGGCGCTGAAGCTGTTCATGGAGTGGTCCCGGGGGCGCCACAAGCCCATCATGATCGCCGAGTTCGGGGTGCCGAAGTCCTACGGCCCGCGCCGCGCCGAATGGCTCCGCGAGGCCGCCAAGACCCTGCAGGACCCGCAGGTCAAGGCCATCGTGTACTTCGACTCCGACGAGCAGGCGAAGAACGCCCGCGACAAGCGCCGCTCCTACTCGGTGACCGGCGACAAGCACGCGACCTCTGCGCTGCGCGAACTCGCCACGACCCCGTACTTCAACCCCCGCAACCTCCCCGTCACCAGCGGCGGCTGAGGGTCCCGTAGGGTTTCGCGAGTGAGCGCAGTGACGGTGCGGGTCCCCGCCAAGGTGAACCTCCAGTTGGGCGTCGGGCCGATCCGCGACGACGGCTACCACGACCTTGTCAACGTGTTCCACGCCGTGTCCCTGTTCGACGAGGTGACGGCCGAGCCCGCCGAGCGGCTCGCGGTGGAGGTCCGGGCGGCCCCGCACGCGCGCGTCGCGGTCGACGGCGTCCCCACCGGCGAGGACAACCTCGCCGCCAGGGCGGCCCGGCTCGTCGCCGCGCGCCTCGGCGTCGAGACGGCCGTGCGGCTCTCGATCCGCAAGGCGATCCCGGTCGCGGGGGGCATGGCGGGCGGCAGCGCCGACGCCGCCGCCGCGCTCGTCGCCTGCGCCCGGCTCTGGGACGACCGGGAGGAGCCCGCGCTCACCCGCGACGACCTGATGGAGCTCGGCGGGGACCTCGGCAGCGACGTCCCGTTCGCCGTCCTCGGCGGCACGGCGGTCGGTGTCGGGCGCGGCGAGCGGCTCACCCCCGCCCTCACCCGCGGCACCTTCCACTGGGTGTTCGCCACCGCCGACGGCGGCCTGTCCACGCCCGCCGTCTACGGCGAATGCGACCGGCTCCGCCTGGCGGCGGGGGAGGCGGCCGCCTGGCCGACCGTGTCCGAGGCGCTGATGACCGCGCTCGCCACCGGGGACGCCAAGGCCCTCGGCGCCGCGCTGTCCAACGACCTGCAACCCGCCGCGCTGTCGCTGCGCCCGTCGCTGCGCCGCACGCTCGACACCGGCCGCGACCTCGGCGCGATCGGGGCGCTGGTCTCCGGCTCGGGCCCCACCTGCGCGTTCCTCGCCGAGAGCGACGACGACGCCGCCGGGCTCGCGGACGCGCTGGACACCGCCGGCGTCGCGGAGCAGATCGTCCGGGCCCACGGACCCGTCCCCGGGGCCACAATCACCTGACGCGACGGTGGGACGGCCCTGTCCCGGTAGCTGCCATCGTCACACAAGCGAACCCCGGGGTCGCGGAGCGCGTCATCTATCCGTGACACCGGTTCCTCCGGGACTGACCCGACCGGCGAGGTGGAGCGATGACGTATCTGTCCGGGATGCTGGGCCTCGTGGCGATCGCCGTGATGGCGACGCTCATCCTGCTGGCGGTGCGCCGCGACCGGGATCTCCGCCGCAACGCCCCCGACAAGGTGGTGGCGGCCTCCGCGGCGGGCGCAGGAATGGGCTCCGCCGTGCCGGGCCCCGCGGTCCCGGGCCCCGCCGTGCCGGGCGCCGTGGCGCCCGGCTCCGTGATGCCGGGGGAGGCGGGCGGGCAGTAGGCTCGCCGCGCGGCCGGAACGCGGCCGCCTCGACCAATCGACTCCCCCGAGATCGGCTAACAAGATGGCGAGCGGCCGCGGCATGACATTCCTGCTTCTCCTCGTGATCCTCTTCCTGATCGTCGTCGTCGGCGTCGTGGCCCTGGTGGTGGTCCTCGCCACGAGGTCGTCGAGGTCCGGAGCCTCGGGCGCGGCGTACGGGCCGCCCGGCGCGCCATACCCGCCACAGCAACCCGGCCAGTACGGGCAGCCCGGCCAGTACGGGCAAGCAGGCCAGCCCGGTCAGTACGGGCAGCCCGGCCAGCCGGGGCAGCCCGGCCAGCCGGGGCAGTACGGGCAGCCTGGTCAGCCCGGCCAGTACGGCCAACCCGGCCAGTACGGGCAGCCTGGTCAGCCTGGTCAGCCGGGGCAGTACGGGCAGCCGGGCCAGCCCAGCCAGCCGGATCAGTACGGGCAGCCCGGTCAGCCGGGTCAGCCGGGCCGGCCAGATGAGCCGGATCAGCCGGATCAGCCGGGATCTTCGGGCCTGGTGCCCCCGAACTGATCGTCCGGGCCGGGGCGCGCCGTGCGAGCGGTGCGCGCGGGGCCCTACGCTTGAAGGCGCCGTGAACCTGATCAATCTTGAGAACGTCGCCAAGGCCTACGGGCCCAAGCCGCTGCTCGACGCCGTGTCCCTCGGCCTGGACGAGGGCGACCGCGTCGGCGTCGTCGGCCGCAACGGCGGCGGCAAGAGCACCCTCGTGTCCGTCCTCGCCCGGGAGACCGAACCCGACGACGGGCGCGTGACCCATGCGCGCGGGATCCGGCTCGGCTACCTGACCCAGCGGGACGCGTTCGCCGAGACCGCGACCGTCCGGTCCGTCGTGCTGGGCGACCGCGCCGAGCACGAGTGGGCGGGCGACGTCCGCGTCCGCGAGATCCTCGGCGGCCTGCTCGCCGACCTGGACCTGGACGCGCCGCTGGCCGGCATGTCCGGCGGGGAGCGCCGCCGCGTCGCGCTGGCCCGCCTCCTGGTCCCCGAGTCCGACCTGCTCCTGCTGGACGAGCCCACCAACCACCTCGACATCGAGGCGATCGACTGGCTGGCCCGGCACCTCAGGGGCCGCAAGGTCGCGCTGCTCGTCGTCACCCACGACCGCTGGTTCCTGGACGAGGTGACCGACCGCACGTGGGAGGTCGTCGACGGGCGCGTCGAACGCTACGAGGGCGGCTACTCCGCCTACGTCCTCGCCAAGGCCGAACGCTCCCGGATCGCCGCCGCCACCGAGGCCAAGCGGCAGAACCTGCTCCGCAAGGAACTGGCATGGCTGCGCCGCGGCCCGCAGGCCCGCACGTCCAAGCCCAAGTTCCGGGTGGACGCCGCGCAGGCCCTCATCGCCGACGAGCCGCCGGCGCGCGACGCGGTGGAGCTGACCCGGTTCGCGACCGCGCGGCTCGGCAAGACCGTCTACGACCTCGAGGACGTCAGCGTCCGCCTCGGCGACCGCGACCTGTTCCAGCGCATGACGTGGCGGCTCGGCCCGGGCGACCGGGTCGGTCTCGTCGGCGTCAACGGCAGCGGCAAGAGCACCCTGCTGCGCCTCCTCGACGGCTCCGTCCGGGCGGTCGCGGGAACGGTCGTGCAGGGCAAGACCGTCCAGCTCGCGCACCTGTCGCAGAACCTGGAGGACCTCGACCCGTCCCGGCGCGTCCTGGAATCGGTCGAGGAGATCCGCCGCCGCATCACCGTCGGCAAGCGCGAATGGACCGCGAGCCAGCTCCTCGAACGGCTCGGCTTCGCGGGCGACCGGCAGTGGACGCCCGTCGGCGACCTGTCCGGCGGTGAACGCCGCCGCCTGCAGCTGCTCCGCCTCCTGATGGCCGAACCCAACGTCCTCCTCCTGGACGAGCCCACGAACGACCTCGACATCGAGACCCTCACCGAGGTCGAGGACCTCCTGGACGGCTGGCCCGGGACCCTCGTCGTCGTCAGCCACGACCGGTACTTCCTGGAGCGCATCACCGACCACGTCGTCGCGCTGCTCGGCGACGGTCGCGTGTCGCTGCTGCCCGGCGGCGTCGACGAGTACCTCGAACGCCGCGCGGCCGGAACCGCGCCCAAGCCCGGCGTCGTCCGCGACGAGCCCGCCCCGGCGCCCCCCAAGCCCAAGGCGGGCGGCCAGGACTGGAAGGCCCGCAAGGAGCTCGACCGCCTCGAACGCCGCCTGGAGAAGCTCGCCGGGCAACAGGCCGCCCTCCACGAGCAGCTCGCCGCGCACGCCACCGACTACGCCAAGCTCCAGGAGCTCGACGCCCGGCTCAAGGAGATCCAGGCCGAGGCCGCCGACGTCGAGGAAGAGTGGCTCATGCTCGCCGAGGACCTCGGCTAGCCGTGTCTTGACGTGTCGCCGCGGTCGTCCGGCTCAACGGGCCGTGTTGGCCCTGGGGGCGAAGCGCAACCCCTGGGAGTTACTGGTCGAAGGGGACGAGCAGGGTTCTGAGGAGGTCGGCCAAGGCTTCGCGCTGGTCGGGGGTGAGGCTTTCCAGGATCGCCTGCTCGCGGCCGAGCAGGTCGGCGAAGGCGGCGTCGACGCGGGTCAGGCCCGCGTCGGTGAGGCGGACCTGCACGCCGCGCTTGTCCTGGGGGTCGGGATGCCGCTCGACCAGGCCCGCCGCCGCCAGCCGGTCGATGCGGTTCGTCATCGTGCCGGAGGTCACCAGCGTCGCGTGCAGGAGGCGGCCCGGGCTCAGCCGGTAGGGGGCGCCGGCCCGGCGCAGCGCGGTGAGCACGTCGAACTCCCAGGGCTCCAGGCCGTGGTCGGCGAACACGGCGCGCCGGGCGCGGTCGAGGTGGCGGGCCAGCCGGGAGACGCGGCTGAGGACCTGCAGCGGCCGGACGTCCAGGTCCGGACGCTCGGTGTTCCACGCCTCGACCAGCCTGTCGACCTCATCGCGCATGCCGACACCCTACCTGTCTTGATATCGAGAAAGACGGGGTGCGATCAGCGGCGGGCGGCCAGCGCGGCGGTGATCCGCTCGGCCGCCTCCGGCGCCTGCCGGACCCCCTCCCGGTAGACGGGCGTCCAGCGCGATCGGTCTCCGAGGCTCGGTCCGAACACCTCCAGCGCCCGTCCGTCCGGGACGATCCGGACGTCACCGCCGCCGCGCATGTGGGGCACGGGGTCCACCGCGACGAGCGGCCCGGCCCCCTTCGTCAGCTCCGCTTCCGACCACCCGGCGAACGCGCCGTCCATGTAGCGGCGCCCGCCGATCGGCACCGGCTCGGCGAAGCCGGGTGCGGCGCTGCTCGCCGCCACCGCCAGCGACAGCGGGACGCCGCTCGACCCGTCCCACAGCACCGGCTCGCCCGACACGGCGTCCATCCCGGTGATCAGCAACCGGGCGTCCGGCCACGTGTCCGTGCCGACCAGGTACCGCATGCTCGCGCGGTGGCGGTCCGCGGGCAGCGCGGCCGCGTCCAGGGCCAGCCGCCCGATCCGCCGCCGGGCCTCGTCCGGTTCCAGGCCCGGAGTGCCGCCCACCTCGAACACCCGCACCATCACCGAGTCGTCCGCCGGCGCCGGCGGGCCGCCGCGCGGCGGCAGCTCCTCCAGCGCCGCCAGGTCCCTGCCCGTGGTGATCGCCGCGCCGGCGATGGCGCCCGCCGACGTCCCGACGACCAGGCCCGCACCCGCCGGGTCCACGCCCGCCTCGCGCAGCCCCGCCGCCAGGCCGATCAGCCACGCCGTCCCGACCGGCCCGCCGGGGCCGAGCGCCAGCGCCCATCCGCTCTTGTCGTCCGTCATGCCGGGGAGCCTAGGAGCGCCGCGCGCGGCGGCGCATCCGTCAGGCGACCGGTCGCCGTGACACGCGCCCAAGATTCTTGACATCAAGATATGCGCGGGGCATGATGTTTCTTGATGTCGAGACAAACCGCGGCCGTGTGGGACCCCGCGCAGTACGGGGTCTTCGGCGACGAGCGCGCCAGGCCCTTCACCGAACTCGCCGGACGGCTCGGCGGCGCCCCGCCCGCGCGCGTCGCCGACCTCGGCTGCGGGAGCGGCGAGCTCACCGCCACCCTCGCCGCCCGCTGGCCGGACGCCGTCATCGACGCCTTCGACAGCTCGCCGGAGATGATCGCGGTGGCCCGCGCGCACGAGATCCCGGGACGGCTCGCCTTCCGCGTCGCCGACGTCGCCGCCTGGGAGCCCGAGCGGCCCCTCGACCTCGTGATCTCCAACGCCGTCCTGCAGTGGGTCCCCGAACACCTCGACCTGCTGCCCCGATGGGTCGGCGCCCTCGCCCCGGGCGGGCGCCTCGCCTTCCAGGTCCCCGGCAACTTCGACGCGCCCAGCCACGTCCTGCTCCGCGAGATGGGCCGCTCCGAGAGGTGGCGCGGCCGGCTCGCCCACCTGCAGCGCGACGCCCCCGTCCTCGACGCCGCCGGATACGTCGACCTCCTGGCCCGCCTCGGATGCGCCGTCGACGCCTGGGAGACCACCTACGCGCAGATCCTCCACGGCGAGGACCCCGTCCTCGAATGGGTCAAGGGCAGCGCGCTGCGCCCCGTCCTCACCGCCCTCCCGCCCGCCGAGGCGGACGAGTTCCTCGCCGAGTACCGGGAGAGGCTCAGGCGCGCCTACCCCGCGGCCCCCTACGGCACCGTGTTCCCCTTCCGGAGGATCTTCGTGATCGCCACACCCCCCTAGACGGGATGCCGCCCGCCCGCCCGAGGGAAGCGACTCGTTCCCCTGCGGTGTGCCATCTCCGGCGGATGGGCGGCGTCCGCGAAACCCGGCTCGCGACCCGAGACCGGTGACCCCTGCCGGCGGCCTCCCGGACGAACTCCGGGAGGCCGCCGGTGTCATGTCGGGAGGCGACCATGATCACCGGTGTCCACCACGTCCAGCTGGCCGTCCCGCCCGGCAGCGAGGACCGGCTCCGCGCCTTCTACGGCGGCGTCCTCGGCCTCGAGGAGATCCCCAAGCCGCCCGAACTCGCCAAGCGCGGGGGAGCCTGGTTCCGCGGCCCGGGCGTCGAACTCCACCTCGGCGTCGAGCCCGGCTTCCGGCCTGCCCGCAAAGCGCACCCGGGCCTGCTCGTCGACGACCTCGACGCCCTCGCGGCGCGCCTGCGGGCCGCGGGCCACGACGTCAGGCCGGACGAGCTGTTCCCCGGCCACCACCGCTTCTACGCCGACGACCCCGTGGGAAACCGGCTGGAGTTCCTGCGGCCCTCAGGCTGACGGGTCGACGATCTCCTCGAAGTCGCGCCGTCCCCGGCGCTGGGCCTTCTCCGCCTTCGCCGCCGCCTTCTCCTCGGCCCGCCCGGCCTTGGCGGCCGCCTTCTCCGCGCGCTTCTCCTGCCGCTCCATCTCCTTGCGGCGGCGGCGCGGATCCAGCGACGGCCTCGGCTCCAGCCCGGACAGGCCGTTCCACGCCAGGTTCACGATGTGCGCGGCCACGTCCTCCCGATGCGGTTTGCGGACGTCCAGCCACCACTGGCCCGTGAGCGCCACCATGCCGACCAGGCTCTGCGCGTACAGCGGCGCGAACTTGTCGTCGTACCCGTGCCGGTCGAACTCCTGCGCCAGGATGTGCTCCACCTCGCCGGCGATCTCGCTCAGCAGGCTGGCGTAGCTGCCCTGGCCCGTCCCGCCGTGCGAGTCGCGGACGAGGATGCGGAACCCGTCCGGGTGCTCCTCGATGTACTCCAGCAGCGCCAGCGCCGCCTTCTCCAGCTTGCTCCGGTAGTGGACCGCCGAGTTCAGCGAGTCGGTGACGAGACTCAGCAGCCGCTCGAACTCCCGGTCGACGACGACCGCGTAGAGCCCCTCCTTGCCGCCGAAGTGCTCGTACACCACCGGCTTGGACACGCCGGCCGCCGACGCGATCTCCTCCACCGAGGTGCCGTCCAGCCCGCGCTCGGCGAACAGCGTCCGGCCGATGTCGAGGAGCTGCTCACGGCGTTCCTTGCCGGTCATCCGCTTTCTGCGGGTCCGGGGAGCGGGATCTGTCACGGAATCAATTGTGGCGGTCAAACCGCCTGCTTCGTGCGCTTGGCGGCCAGCCTGTCAGGGTTCGGCCACCGGACGTCATGGGCCAGGCGCATCTTCTCGAACGCCCAGATGATGCGCGCGCTGATGTCGATCTGCCCCTTCAGCACGCCGTGCCGCGCGCAGGTCGGGTCCGAGTGGTGCAGGTTGTGCCACGACTCGCCCAGCGACGGGATCGCCAGCCACCACACGTTGCGCGACTTGTCCCGGACCTCGAACTCCTCCTTGCCGAAGGTGTGGCAGATCGAGTTGATGGACCACGTCACGTGGTGCACCAGGGTGATCCGGACGAACCCGGCCCAGAACAGCGCCGTGAGGAAACCCGTCCACGACATGGTGACCAGGCCGCCGATCACGGCCGGGAGCAGGAAGGACACCGCGACCAGACCGGGGAAGGCCAGGTGGATGCGCCTGATGTCGCGGTCGTTCAGCAGGTCCTTGGCGAACCGCTGCTTGGAGGTCCGGTTGGCGTCGAACAGCCAGCCGTAGTGCGCCCAGGCCAGCCCCTTGCCCAGCGCCTTCCAGTCGTCGCCGAACCGCCACGGCGAGTGCGGGTCGAACTCCTTGTCCGAGTGCTTGTGGTGCCGCCGGTGGTCGGCCACCCACGTGATGACCGGCCCCTCGATGGCCAGGCTCCCGGCCAGCGCCATGAAGATCTTCAGGCCGCGCGTGGCCTTGAAGGACCCGTGGGTGAAGTACCGGTGGTAGCCGACCGTGATGCCCCCCGCGGACACCAGGTAGAAGACCGCCGTGAGCACGACGTCCGTCCAGCCGAGGAAGCGGCCCCAGGCCAGCGGGACGGCGGCGAACAGTGCCAGGAAGGGCAGCGCGGTGAACGTGGCGACCAGCGCCCGCTCCGCGTTGCCCCGTTGCTGGGGCGCGAGTTCGGGACGTCGCTGCGGGCGGGGTGGATCCATGGCCGGAGCTGTCGTCATGCGTCATCACTTCCCGTGACTCGAGGCAGCCTTACCTACGTCAACGTAACCTACGAGACCGTAGGTTGTGCAGAGCCGAACAGTAAACTCAGCGGGAAACTGCCCCTTCGGTCACATAACTCTCGTGTGGACTGGGGGCCAGGCGGCCGCCCGCCGCATCTGCGCGGAGACCGCCGCGCCGCCCGACCGGGCCCTGGCCGACCGACACGCAGTTGGCTTGCTCGGTACCGCGCGATCTAAACCGATCCGGACAAAACGACCATGCTCTTAGCATCGCTTTCGGTAATCAATCAACTGCGGAGAGTCAAAGTCTCCGCTATGCTTCTCCCATGGGTGGACCGATGCCGGGCGAGATCCGAGACAAGCTCAAGCCCGGGGAGTCCCGGGGTCGCCTGCAGATCACTGTGAGCAAGGGCGCGGACCTGTACCGACGCGTCGAGGGATGGGCCTACGGTGCCGTGCTCGGCGGTGAGGTCGCGGAGGCCCGGCTGGTCAGCCGTTCCGACGAGGTCCTCAGCAAGATCCTCGGTGACCGCGGCAGGCGAAGGTAAGTAGGTGTGGGCCGCGAGCCCACACCGGTATCGTGGGCCTCGCAGGCGCCCCCGCGTTAGCGAAGAGTCCTGCCGATCCGCCGTAGCGTAATTGGAAACGCAGCTGGTTTTGGTCCAGAAGACTCCAGGTTCGAGCCCTGGCGGCGGAGCTGTCGGAAATGCCGTCTGGTTTGCCGGGGGCGGGCGGTGGGGTGACAGGAGCGGGGTGGGCGGTATCCTGCCCGTGTCGGGTTCGCCCCGGCCTGCCGTGTGATGATGTCGCAGGTGGGCGGGCCCGCGACCGATCCCCGTCCGCGATGCCGAGGAGCCTCCTTGTGAGTGCTGCGAGCCGCCCGGCCGCCGTCATCGTCCTCGCCGCGGGCGAGGGCACCCGGATGAAGTCCCGTACCTCGAAGGTGCTGCACGAGCTGTGCGGGCGCAGCATGCTCGGCCACGTGCTGGCCGCCGCCCGCGAACTGGAGCCCGAGCGGCTCGTCGTGGTCGTCGGGCACCGGCGCGAGCAGGTCGTCGGGCACCTCGCCGAGCACGCCCCGGACGCCGAGGCCGCCGTGCAGGAGCGGCAGGGCGGAACGGGCCACGCCGTGCGGATGGCGCTGGAGCAGACCGGCGCGCTGGAGGGGACGGTCGTCGTGACGAACGGCGACCACCCGCTGCTGCGGGGCGAGACGCTGCGGGCGCTGGTCCAGGCGCACGAGGACGAGGGCAACGCCGTCACCGTGCTGACGACCGAGATGCCGGACGCGACCGGCTACGGGCGGATGATCCGGGCGGCCGACGGCAGCGCCGAGGCGATCGTCGAGCACAAGGACGCCACCGGGGACCAGCGCGCCATCAACGAGATCAACGTCGGGATGTACGCGTTCGACGGCGCGCTCCTGGCGGACGCGCTGAAGCGGGTGACGACCGACAACGCGGGCGGCGAGGAGTACCTCACCGACGTGGTGGCGATCCTGCGCGGCGACGGTCACCGGGCGGGCGCGCACCTGGCCGCCGACTGGGTGGAGACGCAGGGCGTCAACGACAAGGTCCAGCTCTCCCAGGCGCGCAGGCAGCTGAACGACCGGATCCTCGAGGCGCACATGCGGGCCGGGGTCACCGTCATCGACCCGGCGTCGACCTGGATCGACGTGCAGGTGACCGCCGAACCGGACGCGGAGATCCACCCGGGGACGCAGCTGCACGGCAGGACGCACCTGGGCGAGGGCGCGCGGATCGGTCCCGGCTGCACGCTCACCGACACGACGGTCGGCGCCGGCGCGTCGGTGACCAACGCGGTGTGCGTCGGGGCGGAGATCGGGCCGGAGGCCTCGGTCGGGCCCTACGCCTACCTGCGGCCCGGCACGAGGCTCGCGCCCAGGGCCAAGGTCGGGACCTACGTCGAGACCAAGAACGCCGACATCGGCGAGGGCACCAAGGTGCCGCATCTGACCTACGTCGGCGACGCCGAGATCGGCGCCGGCTCGAACATCGGCGCGAGTTCGGTGTTCGTCAACTACGACGGTGTGGAGAAGCACCGCAGCGTCATCGGGTCGCATGTGAAGGTCGGCAGCGACAACATGATCGTCGCGCCGGTGACGATCGGGGACGGCGCCTACACCGCGGCCGGCTCGGTGATCATCCAGGACGTCCCGCCGGGGGCGATGGCGGTCGCGCGAGGGCGGCAGCGCAACATCGAGGGCTGGGTCGAGCGGAAGCGGCCGGGGACGCCGGCGGCCGAGGCGGCCCGGAGGGCCGGCGAGGAGAGCGCGTCTTAGCGCGCCCGATGAGGACTGCCCCGCCTCAGGGCGGGGAGGTGGAGGACGACGGCGTCTTCCAGGACAACACAGAGCCGCCCGACCGGAGAGCGGCTCGACGACAAGACGACCCGCGCGCCGGATCTTTGGTGCGCGGGAGGTGGGGACGACAACCCACATGCAGGGCACGGTTCCATTGAGGGGGAGTTGTCAGAGGTGAGTGGGATAAAAACGAGCGGTCAGAAGAAGCTGATGCTCTTCACCGGCCGAGCCCACCCTGACCTGGCCAGGGAAGTAGCCGACAACCTCCAGGTCGAGCTGACGCCGACGTCCGCCTACGATTTCGCCAACGGCGAGACGTTCGTGCGGTTCCTGGAGTCGGTCCGCGGCTCCGACGCCTTCGTGGTCCAGAGTCACACGGCTCCCATCAATCAATGGATCATGGAGCAGCTGATCATGGTGGACGCGCTGAAGCGCGCGTCGGCCAAGCGGATCACGGTGGTGGCGCCGTTCTTCGGCTACGCCCGGCAGGACAAGAAGCACCGCGGCCGCGAGCCGATCTCGGCACGGCTGATGGCCGACCTGTTCAAGACGGCGGGCGCCGACCGGCTGATCACCGTCGACCTGCACACGGCGCAGATCCAGGGCTTCTTCGACGGCCCGGTGGACCACCTGTTCGCGCTGGACCTGCTGGCCCGGCACTTCGAGAGCCGGCTGGACACCTCCCAGGTCACCGTGGTCGCGCCGGACGCGGGCCGGGTGCGGGTCACCGAGCGGTGGAGCGACCGGCTGGGCGGCGTCCCGATGGCGATCATCCACAAGAAGCGCGACCCGGACGTGGCCAACGAGGTCAAGGTGTTCGACGTGGTCGGCGAGGTCGCCGGCCGCACCTGCGTCGTGGTGGACGACATGATCGACACCGGCGGGACGATCGTGAAGGCGGCGGACGCGCTGTTCGACCAGGGCGCGACGAAGGTCGTCGTCGCGGCGACGCACGGCGTGCTGTCGGGTCCGGCGGTGGACCGGCTGAAGAACTCCCGGATCTCCGAGGTGGTGCTGACCAACACGCTGCCGATCCCGGAGGAGAAGCAGTTCGACAAGCTCACGGTGCTGTCGATCGCGCCGCTGGTCGCGCGTGCGATCAACGAGGTGTTCTCCGACGGCTCGGTCACGAGCCTCTTCGGCGGCCACAGCTGAACCTCCACGTCGGGCACGGCGCGCCGCGTGCCGGCGGCCGTGGCCGGGGCCATGGCGTCGGCAGGGCCTTGGCGTTGGGCGTTGCCGTATTGGGCTAGACTTGTGCAACCGCGTATGCCCTGGGACGTTCAAGTGCGGTGCCCGCGCAGGGGCCGCACTCCCCGGGGAACGCAAACGAATCTTTGAGCGCGCCCGCCCTTCGACGGCGCGCGAGGAACGCAACGCATCGTCCGTAGCGGACGTCCGATGGCGGACGGCCGTGGAAGCAACAACGAGGAGTTTTCGCCGTGTCCGAGGTACGCATTGCCGCCGAGCCGCGCACCGAGTTCGGTAAGGGTGCCGCGCGGCGCACCCGCCGGGCCGGCAAGGTGCCCGCCGTCCTCTACGGTCACGGCACCGACCCGCAGCACATCGCGCTGCCGGGCCACGACCTGATGCTGGCCCTGAAGACGCCGAACGTGCTGCTGACCATCGAGGGCCTCTCCGACGGCGCCTCGCTGGCGCTGCCGAAGGACGTCCAGCGCGACCCGGTCAAGGGGTTCCTGGAGCACGTCGACCTGCTGCTGGTGAAGCGCGGCGAGAAGGTCGTCGTGGACCTGCCGGTCAACCTGGTCGGCGACGTCGTCGCGGGCGGCGTCATCCAGCAGGAGCTGGTCCAGGTGTCGGTCGAGGCGGAGGCGACGCACATCCCCGAGGCCGTGGACCTGTCCATCGAGGGCCTGAAGGTCGGGACGCAGGTGCTGGCCGGCGACCTGAAGCTGCCGTCGGGCGTCACGCTGCAGGTCGACGCGGAGGCCCTCGTCCTGCAGATCGCCGACGCGACCGCGTCGGCCGGCGCGACCGAGACCGAGGCGGAGGCCGCCGAGGCGGCCGAGGCCGCCGCGGCCGAGGCAGAGGCCCCCGAGGGTGAGGGCGAGGCCGCCGCCGAGTGACGGCGGTGCCGCCGGGGCCCGGCGGCACGGCGCGGGGTCGCGCCGGACGGCGGGCCGCAGGTACTTCCACGGCCCCCGCGGGTGCGCGCACCGGCGGGGGCCGTGCTCGCGTGTGAGGAGTGCGGGTGGACGCGGATCTCTGGCTCGTGGTGGGGCTGGGCAACCCGGGGCCGTCGTATGCGAAGAACCGGCACAACGCGGGGTTCATGGTGCTGGACGTCCTCGCGGCGCGCGCCGGGGGCAGGTTCAAGTCGCACCGGGCGCGGGCGGACGTGCTTGAGGGCCGGCTGGCCGGAGCGCGGGCGGTGCTGGCGAAGCCGCGCTCGTTCATGAACGAGTCGGGCGGCCCGGTGAAGGGGCTGCGGGACTTCTACAAGGTGCCGGTGGAGCGGGTGGTCGTCGTCCACGACGAGCTGGACATCCCCTTCGGGGCGGTGCGGCTGAAGCAGGGCGGCGGTGACAACGGCCACAACGGGCTGCGGTCCATCACCAGGTCGCTGGGCGCGAAGGAGTATCCGCGCGTGCGGTTCGGGGTGGGACGGCCTCCGGGGCGGATGGACGCGGCGGCGTTCGTTCTGAAGGACTTCTCCGCGGCGGAGCGCAAGGAGCTCGACTTCGTCGTGGACCGGGCGGCGGACGCGGTCGAGGCGCTGCTGGTGGACGGGCTGGCCGCGGCGCAGAACGCCTTCCACGCGGACTGACCGGATCCGCCGCGTGAAGGGCGGGAAGGACCGTTCGCATCGCCGCGCGGAAGAGGGCCGAACCGAGTGCGACCTGGTTTTCGGCCCCGTGATTGCGTCGCTGTCGGATGGCTACCGGCGTGGGACGAGAAGTCGCTCACACGGGGTGACCGGTCGCCTGCGGTCGGGTGACCGGATCCGGCCTCGCGACCGGCGGGCAACCGTGATCAAGGCCGAGTGGCGTCTCTTTCGTGTGCGCTCGGGGTGGTTCGGGTGCATTGTCCAACTGATAGCCGCGTTCCGTCCGTGACCACGGCAAAGCGAACGTAAGATGCAGGCCGATCGAGGTTCAGGTTCAATGTGAACCTCGGGCGACGTTCAGCCGTCTTCGGTGTGAATCGCGCTGACGGGGCGCGCGTTACACAGGATTGGTGAGTGGTTTATGGCCGTCGTTGACAAGGTTCAGGCCGAGTCATCGATCCGCCATGAGCACGAGCGCGCGGCATCGCAGAACTGGAGCCGGACCTACCGGCGGCTCGCGCGGGCCCTCGACTTCGCCAGCATGCTGATGGCCGGAGTGATCGCCTTCGTGCTCAGGTTCCCGGGCGTCCCGACGGAGCTCGACGCGCCGTACGTGGTGCTGACCGTGGCACTGCCGGTGGTGTGGCTCCCGGCGCTGGCGCTGTGCCGCGCGTACCAGCCGCGGTACGTGGGCGTCGGGTACGAGGAGTTCCACCGGGTCCTGCGCGCGGGATTCATCCTGATGGCGGTGCTCGCGATCGGGGCGTACGCCACCAAGACCGACGTCGCGCGCGGCTACGTGGTGATGGCGCTGCCCCTCGGGACGTTCCTGGCGCTGCTGGCGCGGTACCGGCTGCGCAAGTGGCTGCACAAGAAGCGGTGGCACGGCGAGTGCATGCGGCGGGTGGTCGCGGTGGGGCACCGGACGTCGGTGTCCGACCTGATCCGGCTGCTGCAGAAGAAGCGGTACCACGGGATGGACATCGTGGCCGTGTGCCTGCCCCCGGCGCTGGCGTCGGGCGAGGACGCGGTCGCCGAGGTGGAGGGCGTCCCGGTGCTGGGCGACTTCGGCCAGGCGGCGGCGGTCGCCGACCGGATCGGCGCCGACTCGGTGGCCGTGCTGGCGTGCCCGGAGATGGACGGGGTGGCGCTGCGCCGGCTGGCGTGGCAGATCGAGCGCAACGACGTCGAGCTGGTGGTGGCGCCCGCGCTGATGGACGTGACCGGGCCGCGGATCTCGATCCGCCCGGTGTCGGGCCTGCCGCTGCTGCACGTGGAGCACCCGGAGCTGGACGGCGGCCGCAAGATCCTCAAGGGCCTGGTCGACCGGGTGGCGGCGCTCGCCGGGATCGTGGTGCTGAGCCCGCTGCTGCTGCTGATCGCCGTCCTGATCAAGATGTCCGGTGAGGGCCCGGTGCTGTTCCGGCAGACGCGCGTCGGGCGCGGGGGCCGGGAGTTCACGGTGCTGAAGTTCCGCACGATGGTCGCCGACGCCGAGGCGCGCCGGCTGGAGCTGCTGGCCGCCAACGACAACGACGGGGTGCTGTTCAAGATCCGGCAGGACCCGCGGGTGACGCGGGTGGGGCGCCGGCTGCGCCGGTACTCGCTGGACGAGCTGCCGCAGCTGTTCAACGTGCTGCGCGGCGAGATGTCGCTGGTGGGGCCGCGCCCGCCGCTGCCGGACGAGGTCGCCCAGTACGGCGGGGACGTCTACCGCCGGCTGGTGGTCAAGCCGGGCCTGACCGGGCTGTGGCAGGTGAGCGGCCGCTCGGACCTGTCGTGGGAGGAGTCGGTCCGCCTCGACCTGCGGTACGTGGACAACTGGACCCTCGCCCTGGACCTTCAGATCATGTGGAAGACCTGGTCGGCCGTCGTCCGCGGCTCCGGCGCGTACTGAGCGGCGGCCGCGGCGCGGGACGGGACCTCGGCGGGAACACGACACGGCGCTGCCCGCGACACGGCGCCGGCGGGACACTGGCGGACGAGCCGCTGAGCGGGACCTCGTCCCGTGGCCCGTGCGCGACGCATGAGAAAGTAGACCGAGCAGACCAGTCGAGTCGGGAATGTGATCTCAGATGACCGAGGCAGGGGCGGCAGACGATCATTCGCTCGCGGCCGAGCTCGCCGGGACGGCGGGCCGGCTGCTGCTGGGCGTGCGGGCCGAGACGGGCTTCGCGGACGCGAGGGCCCTGAAGGACACCGGCGACCTGCGGGCGCATGAGTACCTGATGGCGGCGCTGGCCGAGCGCTGTCCCGGTGACGCCGTCCTGTCCGAGGAGGGGCGGTCCTCGGTCGCCGGGAAGCGGTCCAAGGGCGACGACCGCGCACCGACCCGCAACACCGCCGACGCGGAGCGGCTCACGGCCTCCCGCGTGTGGATCGTGGACCCCCTGGACGGCACCCGCGAGTTCTCCGAGGAGGGCCGCCGCGACTGGGCCGTGCACGTGGCGCTGTGGGAACGGGACGCGTCCGGGACCGGGCGCCTGGCGGCCGGCGCCGTCGCGCTGCCGGCGCAGGGCCTGACGCTCCGCACGGACGCGGTGGGCGGCGCCGCGCTCGTCCGGACGGACCTCACCGATCCCGACCCCGTCACCGCCGGGCACGGGCCCGCCGGGGCGCCGCCGCCCCGCGAGGTGCCGCTGCACGTCCCGGCGCCGGACGCGGGAAAGCTGCGCATCGCCGTGAGCCGCACGCGGCCGCCGGAGTTCGTCCGGCGGCTGGCGGAGGCGATCGAGCCGGAGGTGGAGCTGGTGCCGATCGGGTCGGCGGGGGCGAAGATCTCCGCGGTGCTGCTCGGCGAGGTGGACGCCTACGTGCACGCGGGCGGCCAGTTCGAGTGGGACTCGGCGGCTCCGGCTGCCGTCGCGCTCGGCGCCGGGGCGCACGCGTCCCGGGTCGACGGGGCGCCGCTGCGCTACAACCGTGAGGACCCCCGGCTCCCGGATATCCTGGTGTGCCATCCCATGTCGGCGTCAACGCTGCTGTCCGGCATCCGGGAAGTGAGCGGCGCGCTGCCCTGACCAGTCCGTCCCCACCGCGGGACTGAACCGGCGCGGGCCGGCGTTTCGACCCGGTGGGAAGGCATGCGCCCATCTCCGTGCCACCGGTTGCCTCTGCCAAACAGTGTGGAAAGAGCCCCAGACCATGCAGCGTTGCGATTACCTACTGTCCCAGCTGGACATCCTCGAAGCCGAGTCGATCCATATCTTCCGGGAGGTGGCGGCCGAGTTCGAACGGCCGGTGCTGCTGTTCTCCGGCGGCAAGGACAGCATCGTCATGCTGCGCCTGGCCCAGAAGGCGTTCTGGCCCGCCCCGATCCCCTTCCCGGTCATGCACGTCGACACCGGCCACAACTTCCCGGAGGTGATCGAGTTCCGGGACCGCCGGGTCGCCGATCTCGGCGTCCGGCTGATCGTGGCGTCGGTGCAGGACGCGATCGACAGCGGCCGGGTGGTGGAGCAGAAGGGCCGCCGCGCGTCCCGGAACCGGCTGCAGATCACCCCGCTGCTGGACGCCATCGAGGAGCACCAGTTCGACGCGGCGTTCGGCGGTGCGCGCCGGGACGAGGAGAAGGCCCGCGCCAAGGAGCGGGTGGTCTCCTTCCGGGACGAGTTCGGGCAGTGGGACCCCAAGAACCAGCGCCCCGAGCTGTGGAACCTGTTCAACACCAAGATCGTGCAGGGTGAGCACGTCCGGGTGTTCCCGCTGTCGAACTGGACCGAGCTCGACATCTGGGACTACGTGCGGCGCGAGGACCTCGAACTCCCGCCGATCTACTTCGCGCACACCCGGCAGGTGTTCGAGCGCGACGGGCTGCTGCTGGACGCCGAGACGGGCTTTGCGAACCGCGGCGACGACGAGCCCGAGTTCGCGGCGACCGTCCGGTACCGGACGGTCGGCGACGCGTCCTGCACGGGCGCGGTGAAGTCGAACGCGATGTCGCTCGACGAGGTGATCGAGGAGATCGCGGCGACGCGGATCACCGAGCGCGGCCAGACCCGCGCCGACGACCGCACGAGCGAGGCCGCGATGGAGGACCGCAAGAAGGAGGGCTACTTCTGATGGCCAGCGCGAACGACCGGCTCGCCGAGACCCGGCCGGCCAAGCAGATGGACCTCCTGCGGTTCGCCACCGCCGGCAGCGTCGACGACGGCAAGTCCACGCTGATCGGCCGGCTGCTGTTCGACTCCAAGTCGATCTTCGAGGACCAGCTGGAGTCGGTCGAGAAGACCAGCGCCGACCGCGGCGAGGAGTACACGAACCTGGCGCTGCTGACCGACGGCCTGCGGGCCGAGCGGGAGCAGGGCATCACGATCGACGTGGCGTACCGGTACTTCGCGACGCCGCGCCGCAAGTTCATCATCGCCGACACGCCGGGGCACATCCAGTACACCCGGAACATGGTGACCGGCGCCTCCACCGCCGACCTGGCGATCATCCTCGTGGACGCCCGGAAGGGCATCCTGGAGCAGTCGCGCCGGCACGCGTTCCTCACCACGCTCCTGCAGGTCCCGCACCTGGTCGTGGCGATCAACAAGATGGACCTGGTCGACTACGACCGCGGCGTGTACGAGCGGATCGTGGACGAGTTCACGTCGTTCGCCTCCAAGCTGGAGGTCACGGACCTGACGTTCATCCCGATCTCGGCGCTGCACGGCGACAACGTCGTCGAGCGCAGCGTGAACATGCCGTGGTACGAGGGCTCGTCGCTGCTGCACCACCTGGAGCACGTCCACATCGCGTCGGACCGCAACCTGATCGACGTGCGGTTCCCGGTGCAGTACGTGGTCCGCCCGCACGCGTCCACGGACCCCGACCTGCACGACTACCGCGGCTACGCGGGCCAGGTCGCGGGCGGCGTGCTGAAGCCGGGCGACGAGGTGGTGCACCTGCCGTCCGGGCTGACCACGACGATCACCCACATCGACGGGCCGGGCGGGCCGGTCGCGGAGGCGTTCGCGCCGATGTCGGTGACGCTGCGCCTCGCCGACGACATCGACATCTCCCGCGGCGACATGATCGCCCGTCCGAACAACCGGCCCGAGGTCGCGCAGGACATCGACGCGATGGTCTGCTGGATGACCCCGGACCGCGCCCTCAGCCCGCGCTCGAAGCTGGTCATCAAGCACACGACCCGCACCGCGAAGGCGATGGTGAAGCAGCTGCACTACCGGCTGGACGTCAACACCCTGCACCGCGACGAACAGGCGGACTCCCTCGGCCTGAACGAGATCGGCCGCATCTCGCTGCGGGTGACCCAGCCGCTGTTCGTCGACGACTACGGTCGCAACCGCCTCACCGGCGGCTTCATCCTGATCGACGAGGCCACCAACAACACCGTCGCCGCCGGCATGATCACCGGCGCGCGCTGACCCGGCGCCGCGGGGCCCGCCGGCCCCGCGGCGGTCGCCGGTCCGCGTCCCCTCCCGACCCCCCAACGACAAGGCAGGCCCTGGATGCCCCCCTCCGTCGGAGTCGTGCTCCCCACGCACAACCGGCCGGAACTGCTGCGCCGCGCGTTGGAGTCGGTGCTGGCCCAGGAGTACGAGGGCGAGGTGCGCGCGGTCGTCGTCTTCGACCGGGCCGAGCCCGACCCGTCCCTGGCGGGGGACCGCGTCGAGGTGATCCGCAACACCCGGGCACCGGGCCTCGCGGGCGCCCGCAACTCCGGGGTCCTCGCCCTCGGCACCGATCTGGTCGCGTTCTGCGACGACGACGACCTGTGGCTGCCCGGCAAGCTCGCCGCGCAGGTGAAGGCACTGGAAGGCGAGCCGGACGCCGTGCTGTGCAGCTCCGGGATCCTGATCGACTTCGACGGGCGGGAACTGCCCCGGCTGGCCGGGACGGAACGGGTGACCTACGACGCCCTGATCCGCGACCGGATGATGAGCGTCCACTCCTCCACCTACGTGGCGCGCCGCGAACCGCTCGTCGAGATCGGCATGGTGGACGAGACGATCCCCGGCAGCCAGGGCGAGGACTGGGATCTCGCGCTCCGCGCCGCCCGCCGCCACCCGGTGGTGAACGTGGACGAGCCGTACGTCCGGGTCCTGTGGGGGCTGACGTCCTACTACGCGCAGGCGTGGGAGACGAAGGTCGCCGCGCTGGAGTGGTTCCTGGAGCACTACCCGGAGATCGGCAGGGAACCGGGCGCGGCCGGGCGCGTCTACGGGCAGCTCGCCTTCGGCTGCGCGACCGTGGGCCGCCGGAGGGACGCGCTGCGCTGGTCGGCGCGCGCCCTCAAGGCGAACCCGGCCGAGCGCCGCGTCCCGTTCGCGCTGGCCGTGGCGTCCGGGGTCGTGTCCGGCAAGCGCGTCCTGCTGGCCCTGCACACCCGGGGCCGCGGCATCTGACGGACCGATGCCGATTCCTAGGCTTTGACCACCTTTCCCCAAGTCGCGCCGGTAATGTCGATGGCCATCCCAGCGTTGAAGGAGCCTCTTCCGTGAACCACTTCTCCCGCCGCATCGTCGCGTCCGGGACGCTGGCGCTGGCCTTCGTGCCGGCGTTCGGAATGACCGCGACGCCCGCCTTCGCGGGCGTCGACCTCGACGCGGTCGCCGAGGGCATCGGCGAGAGCGGTTACTACGTCGACTCCCACGCGAAGTACTACCAGTCGGACGGCGCGCAGGAGCTGCTCCGCACGGCGCAGGGCCGGTCCGTCGCGGTCTTCATCGCGATCCTGCCGCCTGGAAACGACCCCGGACAGGTCCTCAGCCAGCTGCCGGGCTTGATGAAGCGCAAGGGCACCTACGCGGTGCTGGCCGGCGACCAGCTCCGGGTGTCCTCCACGGCGCTGCCGGGCGCCCGGGTGAAGTCCATCTACGACGGGGCCGTGAAGGGCAGCAAGGGCAAGCCCGACCTGGCGCTGCTGCGCTTCGTGCAGACGCTCCCGGAGTCGAAGTACGCGCCGCCGAAGACCGGCAAGCCGGGCAACAACGGCAAACCCGCACCGGAGGCGTCGGTCAAGCAGCAGGAGGAGCGGACGCTCGCCCAGTCGCAGCCGACCGAGCGCGCCACCGGGGCCGAGGTCCGGGAGGACGACGGCTCGGCCATGCCTTACCTGCTCGGTGGCGGTGGCGCGGTGGTCGTGGCGGCCGCCGGGGCCGGGTTCCTGCTGTGGCGCCGCCGCTCCGCGACTCCGGCGCCCGCCGGCGGGACCGGAGCCTCGGCGCCCGGCGCCGCCGCGGCACCGCCGCCCGCACCCGGGGCCCAGCCTCCCGGGGCCCAGCCTCCCGCGGGCGGGCCCGAGCCCGGCGACGCCAGGCCGGAGCCGCCCCGGAATCCCTGAGGACTCCGGGCGGGCTACGGCCCCTCGGACCTCGCCAGCACGATCAGGTGGCGTTCGCCGACGCCCACCGACAGGGCGTCGGCCGCCACCTTTCCCTCGGCCGTCAGCGCCGTGCCGGGACGGCTGCGGGGCGCCCTCCTCCCGGAGCCGAGCTGGCCGCTGCCGCCCGCGCCCCAGGTCAGCAGCGTCCCGTCGGTCAGGATCGCCGCGCCGTAGGCCTCCCCGGCGAACACCCGGGTGGCGCCGCGCAGCTTCGGCGCGCTGCGCCCGACGACGGTGACCGGGGCGGGCCGCGGCTTCACCGTGCCGTCCCCGAGCTGGCCGGCGGTGTTGTTGCCCCAGGCGACGATGGTGCCGTCCCCGCGGAGCGCGTAGTTGTGCTTCTCCGCGGAGGCGACCGCGGCGACGCCGTCGAGGACGCCCTTGCCGCCCACACCCGAGACGAGGGCGGGCGTGAGCCGGTCCCGGCGCGTCCCGTCGCCGAGCTGGCCGAGCTCGTTGCGGCCCCACGACGCGACCCGCCCGTCCCGCAGCAGCGCCAGGCCGTGCTGGCCGCCGATCGCGATGCGGACGACGCCGTCCAGCCGCGCGGCCCCGTCCAGGCCGCGCACCGGCACGGGCAGGGCCCGGTCCTCGCGGGTGCCGTCGCCGACCATGCCGCCCGCGTTGGCGCCCCACGCGAGCACCTGCCCGTCGGCGCGCAGCACCAGCTCGGTGTGCCCGTCCGCGGCGATCGCCGTCACGCCGCTGAGCGCCCCGCGCCCGTCCGGCGCCCGCACGGTCGTGGGGACGGGAGGAGCGGTGCGCTCGCCGGTGCCGCGCTGCCCGGACGATCCCTCGCCCCAGGTCACGACGGTGCCGTCGCGGCGCAGCGCCATGGAGAAGTCGTTGTTGGCGGCCACCGCGACGGCGTCGTCCAGCCGGCCGGGCCGCCCGTCCGGTGCGCGGACGCGGACGGGCGCGCCGCTGTCGCGGGTGGTGCCGTCGCCGAGCTGGCCGTCGTCGTTGGCGCCCCACGCGACGACCTGCCCGCCGTCGAGAACGGCCAGCGAGTGGCGGCCGCCCCCGGCGACGGCGACGGCACGGTCGAGCCGTCCCCGGCCGCCGACGCCGGTGACGGGGGCGAGCCGGGGATCGGCGGCCGCCCCCGGCCGGCCGAGCTGCCCGCTCCCGTTGAACCCGCTCGTCCACACGGTGCCGCTCCGCGCGCCCGCCGAGCCCGCGGCGGGCGGCGGGGAGACCCGGGGCACGCTCGCGGGCGCGGCCGTCCCGCCGCACGCCGCCGCCGCGAGGAGCACCGGGAGGGCGATGAGCGCGGCGAGCGGGCGGCGCGGCGGGGTCACGCCGCGCGGACGCAGGCGAACAGGTGCCTGCTGTAGTTGTCCTCGTAGGGCGGCCGGGCGTCCTCGTCGGGACCGAGGTCGACGATCTCGTCGAAGCCGGTGTTCTCCCGCAGGAACTCCGCGACGCGGGCGGGGTCCCAGCCGCGCAGCGAGTCGGCGAACCACGCCTCGTTGTCCTGGCCGGTGTCGAAGAACAGCACCCGGCCGGTGGCGCGGTCCAGCAGCCGGATCAGCTCCTCGGCGCTCACCGAGCCGCGGCCGAGGACGAAGTGGTGCAGGAGGCTGAAGCAGGACACCACGTCCCAGCGGCCGGCGTCGTGCCCGCCGAGGAACTCGACGCAGTCTCCGGTGGAGACGGCGCCGTCCGGGAGCCCGTAGACGGCCCGGCCGAGCGGGACGGCCAGCGGATCGCGCTCGATGCCCTCGGCGTCGAAGCCGCGCTCGGCCATCTTCGCGACGAACCATCCGTAGCAGCTCGCGACGTCCAGGTAGCGGCCCCCGGAGAGGCCGCGCTCGCCGAGGAACGCGTCCATCTTCGCGAGCCGGTCGGTGCACTGCCGGACGGTCGTCCAGCCGGACCTCAGCTCGGGCGCCTCGATCGGCTGGTAGAGCTCGTGGGTGCCGTCGAGCCAGCTCATCTTCAGCAGGAGGTCCTGCAGGGGGGTGGTGACGGGCAGCCATTTGGCGACGACGTTGGCGCCGTCGGCGCCGCTCATCGCGGCGATGGCGAGCCGGTGGTGCCCGTCGAGGATCTGGTACTGGTCGGAGCCGCGGACGGGGGCGACGAGCACCGGGTCCTGCGGCCCGCTCTGCTGCGGGCGGGGCGCCGCGCCGGGCGCGTCCTCGCCGCGGTACCGCGCGACGAAGGCGCGGGCGGCCGCGAGGACGCCGGCCTCGTCGGTGCCGCCGAAGTAGCTGCCGCCCGCCTCGATGCAGCGCAGCCCGAGCCTGCCGTAGGCGCTGGAGAGGATCTCGGCGTCGGTCAGTTCCGGGCGGTCGTCGGCGAGCCGGAGCAGCCCGACGTGCGGGCCGTCCAGGAACGGGGTCGAGGGCCACAGCAGGTCGCCGGCGCGGTCGGCGAACTCGCGGGCCGTCCAGCCGCCCTGCGCGCCGACGAGCAGCTGGTCGAACCGGACCGGCACCTTCCACGGGCGCCGCAGCACGGCGGTGGACACCGCGACGCGCGCCGCGGCCGGGATCGGCAGCGAGCGCCCGGCGTCGACCAGCCGCCCGTACACCGGGCCGCTCGGGGCGAGCCCGCTCTTGCGAAGCACCGCGCGGGACTTACGGCGCACTTGGTCAATTCCCGTGGGCATGCATGCTCCTGGCAGATGTCGTTTCGGTGGCGGGCGAGGCGGCGGTGCCCGCGAGTGCGGTGCGGCCGCGTCTCCCCGGCAGCAGGGAGGCGAAGGCGGTGAGGGACAGCCGCTCGCGGCCGGCCCAGAGGAGGGCGAGGTACAGCATCGCGCCCGGGATCAGCCCTCCGGCGAGGGCGGCCTCGCCGGAGCCGGCGGCCAGCCGGACCGCGAGCGGCACCGCCGCGAAGCTGACCAGCGCCGAACCGCCCGCCCAGAACAGCCCCGCGCTCGCCGGGGTCATGTCGAGGATCCGGCGGACCTGGACCAGGGCCAGCAGCGTCCGCACGAGCAGCCCGCAGGCCCGCGCCACCGCCGCCCCGGCGATCCCGAACGGCGGGATCAGCAGCACGTTCAGCACCAGGTTCACCCCGAGCGCGGCGCTCTGGTTGACCAGGCTGAGCCCGCTGCGCCCCGCCATCAGCAGCATCACGTCGCGGGCGCCGGTCGCGGTCGCCACCAGCATCGCCATCGCCAGGACGACCGTGACGACCTCGCCGGACCCGCGGTAGCCGGCGCCGAAGGAGCCGACGTACACCGGCGCGCCGACCGCGATCGACAGGTGCACCGGCCAGGCGAGCGCGAGGTTCCAGGACGCGCACACCGCGAACACCCGCTGCGCGCCCGCGCGGTCGGCGAGCGCCATCAGCCGGCTCACCGCGGGCTGCATGACGTTCTGCACGGCCTGGGTGACGAGCTGGCTGATCACGATGAACCGGGTCGCGGCGGTGTAGATCGCCGCCTCGCGGGGCGAGCTGAGCGCCGCGACGAGCACGATGTCGGCGCGCTGGAACGCCGTCTGGCAGATCTGCGCGAAGGCGCGCGGCGCGGTGAAGCGCCAGAAGTCGCCGGCCAGGGGGCGCCAGCCGGACGGGGCCTCGGCCTCCGCGGTCACCGGAGCCTCGGCGCGGCTGCGGCGGCTGATCTTCAGGTACCAGAGCAGGGCGACGACCAGGCACGGCAGGTACGGTGCCGCCCACGCCAGTGCGAGCCACACCGCGTCGTCGGTCAGCAGCGCCGCCACGACGACCCCGGCGACCTGGAGCGTCTGCCTCAGGATCTTGTCGACGAGGACGGTCGGCCGCATCGAGCCGTGGCCGCGGGTGGCCGCGAGCAACGCGTCGTGGGCCCCGGCGAGGGGCAGGAACAGCGCCAGCACCCGGACCATGTCCACGGCCTGGCCGGGGTCGTCGGCGCCGATGTGGCCCGCCGTCCACGGCGCGGTGAGGGCCAGCACGAGGCCTGCGGCCAGCGCGGTCACCGCGACCGGGACGAGCGCCACCGGCACCGTCCGCCGCGCCGCGCCGCGGTCGCCGAGCGCCAGGTGGCGGGGCAGCCAGCGCAGCAGGCCCGCGTCCGTGCCGAGGCCCGACACGGCCTGCAGGATGATGAACAGCGACGTCGCCGCGAAGAAGGTGCCCGCGATCCGCTGCGAGTACAGGTGCGCGACCAGGAAGACGAGCGCGAGGCCCTGGACGCCCGCGACGGCGGCGCCGACGAGGTTCAGGGCGCCGCCCCTGGCCAGCCTGTTCAGGTTCGGGCCGCCCGGCCCGGACGGCTTGGGTTCGTCCGCCGCGGTCTCGCCGGATTCAGGGGCCGGCATGCCGGCCGGCCTTGTGCGTCTTCTTGCCGTAGCGGGGGGCGACGTCCGGCGCCGGGTCCTTCGGCGCCGCCGGGGGCGTGCCGTCCGCGCCGTCCTCCGGCAGATCCGGCGGCATGAACTTGGAGATGTCCTCCTGCGTCCGCGTCGCGGCCGACTCCAGCGCCTCGTCGGCCTCCGCGTCGGCGGGCTCGGCGGGCTCGGCGTCGGAGGGCGCCGCCGGGCGCGGGCGCACCGCTCCCGTGCCCTGGGTGACCTCCGTGGGGGAGACGGGCCTCGGGGCGACGGGCTTGCCCGGCCCGGACGGGGGGTCGAGCGCGGGCGGGAGGGGACGGCGCCGCGGCTCCGGCTGCGGTGCGCCGCGCCGCCCGGACGGCGCCGGCCGCGCCTCGCCCGTCCGGGGCGGCGGCTGCTTGACCTGCGGCAGCGCCTGCGTGACCAGGGACGGGGAGTCGGCCGGGTTCTCGTCGGGCTCGTCCTTCGGGACGCCTGGCTGGTCCTCGGCCCAAGCGAGGGGGGGCTCCGGCGCGCGGCGTTTGCCGCCGCGGGTCTCCGGGAGGTGGGGCTCGGCGGGGCCCCGGACGTCGCCGCCCTGCGGCGGGCGGGACTGGCGGGCGGCGGCGGGGGCCTGCCGCGCCGCGCGCCCTCCGCGCGGCTCCGGCGGCTCCAGGAGGGCGCCGAGCACGGTGACGCCGGCGCGCTCGGCCTCCACGTACGCCTGCCGCAGTTCCTCACGGGTCGTGACGCCCTGGTTGATCACGAGCACGACCGCGTCCACGAACGTGCACAGGGCCTGCGCGTCCGCGTCGTGCAGGCTCGCCGCGTTCACGATGAGGTACTCGCTGCGGCGGCGCAGCACCTTCACGGTCTCGCGCATCCGCGGGCCGCTGAACCGGTGGGCGGCCTCGCGGGCGCGGGGCCCGCGCGGCAGCAGCCGCAGCTGCGAGTCGGTGTGGATCAGCAGGGTCGCCGGGTCCGTGCCGCTGAGCAGGGTGTCCGACAGCCCCTTGCCGCCGGGGCGCGCGCCGAACAGGGTGCTGATGTCGGCGTCCTCGGTGGTCGCGTCGATCATGATGGTCTTCGCGCCGGCGAAGGCGAGCGAGACCGCGAGGTTGGCGCTGGCCATGCGGGCGCCGCCGCCCGGGGTGGCATTGCTGATCAGCAGCGCCACCGGGGTCTGCGGCGCGGTCGCCACGACCGCGGCGCGCAGCCGCCGGTACGCCTCGCCGACCGGGCTCTTGGGCGCGCTGACCAGGGCCAGCGTGTCGCCGGACGGGCCGCCCGCCGGGATGGTGGACAGCGTCCGGACGCCGAGTCCCTCGATCGTCTCGGCGTTGCGCAGCCGCTGGTTGAGCCGCTCCCGCAGCAGCATGATCACGAAACCGGCGACCAGCCCGAGCAGCAGGCCGCCCGCGCCGTACATCGCGGGCCGGACGATGCCGGGCCCGGCCGGCGCGTCCGCCGGGGTGATCACCTGGCCGGGGTCGAGGGGTGTGCTGGCGATGTCGTTGGACTGCTCGTCGATGACGCCGAGCTGGTTGGTGTAGGCGGTGACGCGCTGCTGGAGGGTGGAGCGCCGGGAGCCGGAGGAGGCGGCCAGCTCGTTGTTCGCCCGCTGCAGCAGGCGCTCGACCCTGGCCGACTGCGCCTTCAGCTTGGCGAGCTGGTTGTTCACCACGCCCTGCGCGCGCTGCGTGCGGTACTCCAGGTAGGCGTCGGCGAAGGCCTGCGCGCCCGCGCGGGCGTTGCCGGAGCTGCCGGCGGTGTAGGTCAGGTTGAGCACCTGGGTGTTGGGCGGGACCGAGACCCCGATGTCGCCCTCCGCCTCGTGCCCGAGCTTCTTCTGGACGATCTTGGCGACGCTGTCGGTGGCGACCAGCTGCGCCTCCGTCTGCAGGTTCACCAGGTCGTCGCCGCGGCCCTCCGGCGAGTACGGGTTGCCTTCCAGCGGGCTGACCAGTACCGTCGCGGTCGCCTTGAACGGCGGCGGCACGGCCATCTCCAGGACGACGCCGGCCGCGGTGCCGAGCACGGCGAGGCCGATCAGCGCCCCCAGATAGCGCCGGACCAGGGCGAGCAGCTGCCCTCCCTGGGCGTCGGCCGTCCGGTCAGCTCCCACGACGATCCCCCTCATCGATCAGAATCGTTCTTGGCGGAGTGTTCATCTCGACTTTAACCGCGCGTTGCAAGAAGACGGCTCTGTTCATCTCAACCTCGTCCAGGAGCGGCGGCCCCGACCGGGGACCGGTGCGGGGCGCGCCGCGGCGCCGGGGACGCGGGCCCGCGCAGGGCGGGCGCGGTCAGGACGATCACGCGCGCGGGGCTGGCCGCCTGGTCGAGGGCCAGCACCCCGCTCGCGACCTCGCGGTCCAGGGCCCGTCCCCGTTCGACCACGACCAGGGCCACGTCGCTGGCCGCGGCCGCGGCGATGGTGTCCGCGCCGTTGATGTCGGGTGTGGTGATGACGACGATGCGGGACACGCTCCCCGCCTTGCCGACGGCCCGGGTGAGCTGCCGGTCGTCGTCGCTGCGCACCAGCCGGACGTTGAAGGAGTGGCCGGTCCCGGCCGCGGCCGGCGGCTCGTGGAAGGGCTCGCCGTCGGCCACGACGCGCAGCACCGTCGTCGCCGAGCCGCCCTCGGTGCACAGTTCGGCCAGCTCGTAGGCCACCTCGGTGCCGGCGGATCCGGGCACCCCGGTGACCAGCACGGTGGTGGCGTCGGCGTCGAAGACCAGGTTGCGCAGCCGCCGTGCGACCTCGCGGTGCCCGGTGCCGAGCGCCGTCCCCTCCACCATGATCGGAAGCCGGCTGTGCAGCCGCAGGTCGGCGGGGCGCCGGATGCGGCGCGGCCGCGTCTCGCGGACCACCACGTAGCCGATCCAGCCGAGCAGCGCGACGCCGATCCCGGTCGCGACCGCGACGTCGCGGCCGGGATCGTCGCCCCGCCGGGGGAGCGGGGCCCCGCGCAGCACCTCGCCGGGCTGCTCCTGCTTGCTCTTGATGGTCGTGACCTGCTTCTCCACGTCGCGGATCTGCTTCACGAGCGCCTGGCGGCGCGTGCGGGTGGTGAGCCGGCGCAGCTCGTCCTCGTCGCCGGGCAGGGCCGCGAGCTGCTTCTTCAGCAGTTCGGCGTTGTGCTCCAGCGCCTGGCGGTTGTGCTCCAGCACCTGGCCCAGGATCCGGTTCCGCAGCGTCAGGTAGGAGTCGGCGACGACCCGGGCGCCGTCCTGGGCGGTCCGCGGAGTGCCGGCCCGCACCGAGATCGTGAGCACGTGGGTGTTGGACGGCACCGTCAGGCCGATGCGGTCGCGCAGTTCGGCGTCGGACGCGTCGAAGCCGGGCCGCTCCACCAGCTTGGACAGCACCGGGTGGGACCAGACGAGCTGGGCCTCGGTGTCCATCGTCGTCTCGCGGGGTGCGCGGGTGTTGGTGTCGATCGCCGAGCCGATGTCGATGGAGGGGTGCAGCGCGACCGGCGGCGCCAGCACGTAGATCTGCGCGGTGTAGGTCGTCGGCGTCAGCACGATCTTCACGACCCCGATCGCGCACCCGGCCAGCAGCGCGATCAGCAGCGCGACCAGGTGCCGGCGGACCACGCCCGCGTAGCGGGTCACCGGGATCGAGTCCGGCGCGAGCGGCGGTTCCGCCTGCACGCTGGCCGAGCCGAGGGAGCGTTTGCTCATCGCCGCCTCATCGCCGCCAGGCGGGCTCGGCGCCGAGGAGCGCGGCGAGCTTGTCGTCCCAGGGGGCGTAGTAGTCGGACAGGCGGCGCTGCAGGTGGTCCGGCAGGGGGGAGCCCGGCCGGGCGTTGTGCCGCTCGAACGACGCGGGCCTCCACGCCGGCAGTCCCAGGAACTCCAGCGCGGAGTCGTAGCAGGGCTCCGGTTCGGTGAAGAAGTCCTCCGCGAACAGCACGAGCACCCTGTCCCGTCCGAAGAGGGCGAACAGCCGCTCGATCTGCTCGGCGTAGCGACCGCGGTCGAGGTAGGAGTGGTGCCGGTGGCCGTGGCTCACGTAGGCGGGGTCGGCCCTGATCTTCTCGACCTCCCCGGAGAGCCGCTCGGGCTCCAGATCCAGGGCCCGCTCGAACGGCTCGGTCTCGAACCCCCGCGCCAGCTCGTGCTTGTGGGCGGAGTAGGCCCGCACCACCGGGTCGCGCAGCAGGACGACGAGCTTCACCCCGGGCAGGTCGCCGGCGATCCGCTCCGGCGCCAGCGGGTGGTGCATGTAGTAGCCGGCGGACTCGAACGCCTGCGGGGCGGCGCCCCGGGCGCGGCGCTCGGCGAGCGCGCGGACCGGGAAGTGCCCCCGGTACCAGCCGAGACCGCGCGGGTAGTTGACGTCGAAGTAGTGCACGCCCTTGTGGAAGTTGGGCTGGACGGTCGCCGGGTGCGCGGCCAGGGCCCGGAACAGCGAGGTGGTGCCGCCGCGCTGCGTGCCGACCATGAGGAAGTCCGGCAGCATCCGGGCGCCCGAGGTCAGCCGCCCTCCGGTGCGTGTCGCGGCCCGGCCCGCCTCCTTGACCCATGGGGGGGCGTCACGGCGTGAGATCACGGGGTTCCTCCCGAAATCGTGTCCTGTGTAGTGGTGTGCAGGAGCGCCAGCAGCCGCTCGGTGTCGGCGCGCAGCGGCCCGCCGATCGGCTCCTGGGCGGCCAGCAGGTAGCGGCGGCACAGCTCCACGAGGTAGAGCCGGACGGTCGCCTCCGCGGCGGGGCCCGTCGGCCCGAGCGGCTCCAGGAGGGCGGCGGCGCCGTCCGGCCAGGTGGTGTAGGGCGGCCCGGACGCGGTGCGCATCGCCTCCTGGAGCCGGTAGTGCAGCAGGTCGAACCCGTTCGGGACTCCGCGCGCGAACCGCTCCCAGTCCCACAGGCGCAGCACGCCGCGGTGCCAGGCCATGTTCCACGGCGTCCAGTCGCCGTGCCAGGCGCCGAAGTCCAGGACCAGATCGCCGTGCGCCTTGCCGACGAACTCCACGACCTCGCCGAAGACGGCGCGCTGCCGCTCGTCCCGGACCAGGCCGGGGCTCGCGGTCATCTCCTCCCAGTAGGCGCTGCCGCGCAGCGGCGCCCGTTCGACGCCGCCGACCTCGAACAGCGCCCGCATCTGGGAGACGGGGGCCCGGCTCCGCGGACGCCAGCCGAGCGCGCCGGTCGGGAGCGGTTCGAGGACGAGCAGGTCCAGGCCGTGCCACGTGCCGTGGTGGAGCAGGCGCGGGACGTGCGGGAGCCCGCGCGACCCCGAAGCGGGCAGGTGGGCGTTCAGGTAGGTGAGGGCGGCGGCCTCGCCGTCGAGAAGGGCGCGGGCCGTGCCGGTGTCGCCGATCTTGACGAACGCCGCGGGCTCGCCGCGCGGCGACAGCACGTGCAGGATCGGCTTGCGGTTGGCGCGGGCGCTCCCGAGCCCCACGCTGACCACCACCGGCCGGCCGAGCAGGTCCGACAGCCGGTCCTCGATGGAGGGGCCGCCGCCGGTGACGCGGAGCCGGTCGCGCAGCGTCCGCTCCGGCAGCCCGGTGCGCACCGCCGCCGCCGTCAGGCCGCGGGAGGCGCGCTGCTTCACGCCGAGGTCGTGGCTGTAGCGGCGCAGCGCGGCCGCGGTGGCGCGCGGCATCCCCGCCGGGACGAGCAGCCGCGGCCGCTCCGCGTCCGGCAGGAACGCCAGTTCCCGGCGCGCCCCCTCGGAGCGCCCCGGGCCGACGGCCTCCACCCGCGCGTCCGGCCACAGGTCCCGCACCGCCGCGATCCAGGCGGCCCGCGTCTCCTCCGATGCGCTCACAGCGGCGCCTCCTCGGCGGCGACCCGGGCACGGGCGCGCGGCCGGGCCTGCGCGCGGGCGTCCCGGCTCGCCCGCCACATCAGGCCCACAGCGATCATCACCGTGTACAGCGGTACCTCCACCATGTCGTAGGTGATCATGAACAGGCCGCAGGCGATCAGGACGGCGCAGCCCGCCAGGGAGTACGCGCCGCGCTCCCGCCAGTGCCGCAGGAACCGGACGGCGAAGAACGCGCAGAACGCGATCGTCCCGACGATGCCGTTGGCGAACAGCAGGAGCCACAGGTGGCCCTGGGTGCCGAGCGGCGGCGAGCCGCACGCCTTGCAGCCGATCTTGTCGCCGCCGGAGACCTGGCCGAGGTCGCCCTGGACGTTGCGGGTGGATCCGAAACCGACCAGCGGGGAGCCGGTGAGGGCGCTGCGGGTGGTCTCCTCGGCCAGCAGCGTGCGGCGGTTGTTGCTGTGCGGGTTGTCGAGGCGGTCCTGGACGAGGCCGGGCAGCGGGGACAGCGCCACGACGATCGCGCCCGCCGCGGCCATCCCGGCCGTCCAGGCGATCACGCGGGGACCGCCCACCTGGAGCAGCTTCGCGACGCCGAACAGGCCGATCGCGCCGAGCGCCCCCCACAGCCCCCGGTTCAGCGAGTACACGACCGGCCACAGCGACGCGGCGAGGACGGCCAGCCCGAACGCGCGGCGCCGCATGTCGGCGCGGACGATCCAGGTCAGCAGGAAGTACGGGAGGAAGAAGGCGTAGGCGGCGCCCCAGGTGTTGGCGTAGGCGAACGGCGCCATGGGCCGCGACTGCTCGAACCCGAGGATCGACTCCACTTCGGAGACCCTCGGGTGGACGATGTCGCGGACGAAGGAGTTGGAGGTCAGGCCGTGCGGCAGAACCATCTCCACCGGGGAGGTGAGCTGGATCGATGGGAAGAAGGACCCGATCAGCCCGCCGAGGGTCGTCACGATGAACATGTAGCCGAGGAGCCTGCCGATCTTGCCCGACGGCAGCTCCCGCTCGCTCATGTTGCCGACGTAGAGCAGCACGATGGTGGAGGACAGGTACCAGGCGAGCCGGTAGCCGTACACCAGGAGCCGGCTGAACCCGCCGCCCGGTTCGGCGAGGGGCGCGTCGGCCCACAGCACGAACACGCCCAGCACGACCCAGAGCAGGAAGAACAGCCACGCCCCGAAGCCTCCGGGCGCCACCAGGGTGCCGCGCCGCCGCCACAGCGTCATCGCCATGGGCACGCTGATGACCAGCAGCACGACGTTCGCGAGGCCGAGGATCCACCACAGCGGGAAACCGAGCAGCGCGACGGTGAGCGGCCAGCCCGGCCGCAGGCGCCAGGGCAGCAGCCGCGGCGTCGCGAGAGGAGTGCTCCCCGCGATCCCTCGCATCCCGGCCAATCACCGCTCCGTTTCCGTGGGACGCGCCTTCGGGCGCGCGGACCGCGCCGTCCGGTCCCGGACGCACGTCGCCCATGGAAGGACGTCCTGTCTCTTACCAGGGGCGACAGCGGGCGGTGGCCGACTTCGGCCACGCGATCCGGTCGTCCGGTGAGACCCGGCAAGCGTCCTTTCGAGGTGCGCAGCGTACCTCGCGAGACGCGATGGGCGTGCCCGCCGAGGCGAGTCAGGGGGTCCTGCGGCAAGCGGTCCACCGTGCAGTTCGGCGGCCGAGATCGAAAAGTTAGTGATCAAACGGTGGTACCGGTAGCCCGCTGGCTACGATTACGCGGCGCTGTGTGCCTTCACGGGGAACATGGCGCTTACTTCTATCTTGCACGGAGGGGTCGATGGGCAGACGCAGGTGGGGGGCGTTGGCCGTGGGGGCCGCGCTCGCGCTGGGGACGCTGACGGGGAGCCTCGCCGCGAGCGCCCCGGCACGCGCGGACCAGAGGGGGTCCGAGCCCGGGCACGGGAAGGTCGTCAACGCCGACCCGGCGGACTACACGCCGAACGTGCTGGACGGCGAGGTCAAGTCGATCATCAAGATCGGCGGCAAGATCTACGTCGGCGGCTCCTTCACCCAGGTGAAGGAGGTCGGGGCCAACAAGCCGACGCTGGTCCGCAACCGGCTGTTCGCCTTCGACGCCGCCACCGGCGCCATCGATCCGGGCTTCGCGCCCGACCTCAACAAGGGCGAGGCCAGCGCGCTGCTGCCCGCCCCCGACGGCCAGTCGATCTACGTCGGCGGAAGCTTCAGCGAGATCAACGGCGTCCGGCACTTCGTGCTCGCCAGGATCAACGCCCAGACCGGCGCCCCCATCGCCGCGTTCGACCCGCAGCTCGACGCCAAGGTCCGCGACCTGCGGCTGGCGGGCGGCCGGCTGTACGTCGGCGGCACCTTCGCGACCGTCGGCGGCGCCGCGCGGGTGGCCCTCGCCGCCCTCGACCCCCAGACGGGGGACCGCGACGACTTCGTGAACCTGAACCTCGCCGGCACCCAGACCGGCGACGGCGTCACCCAGATCTACAAGATGGACGTCAGCCCGGACGGCTCCAAGCTCGTCGGCATCGGCAACTTCAGCTCGGTCGCGGGCAGCACCCGGCGCCAGATCGTCATGGTGGACCTCACCGGCCCGTCCGCGCAGCTCGCGAACTGGGACACCACCCGCTACGCCGACCAGTGCTCGCAGTCGTTCGACACCTACATGCGCGACGTCGAGTTCTCTCCGGACGGCTCGTACTTCGTGGTGACGACCACCGGCGCCTACGGCGGCTCCGCGAAGCTGTGCGACACCCAGGCCCGCTGGGAGAGCCCCGCCACCGGCGGCGGCCAGCAGCCGACCTGGGTGAACTTCACCGGGGGCGACACCACCTACGCCGTGGAGATCACCGACACGGCCGTCTACACCGGCGGCCACTTCCGGTGGGCCAACAACCCGTTCGCCGGCGACAACCCCGGCCAGGGCGCCGTCGGCCGCGAGGGCATCGTCGCGCTCGACCCGGTCAGCGGCCTGCCGTTCAGCTGGAACCCCGGCCGCGACAAGGGCGTCGGCGTCTTCGACATGCTGGCCACCGACGAGGGCCTGTGGATCGGCAGCGACACCGACAACGTGGGCGGCGAGTTCCACCAGAAGCTCGCGATGTTCCCCGTCGCCGGCGGCGCGGCCGTTCCCGCCTACAGCACCGGCGAGCTGCCCGGGAACGTCTACTCCGGCGGCGGCATCGGCTTCGGGGCCGCCAACTACCTCCGGCACCGCTCGTTCGACGGCACCACCGCCGGCGCCGCGGTCGACGACGGCACCGCGGGCATCGACTGGCGGACCGCGCGCGGCGCCTTCATGGTGAACGGGGAGCTCTTCTACGGCTCGTCGGACGGACTGTTCCGGCGCCGCACCTTCGACGGCACCGCGCTCGGCACGGCCACAACCATCGACACCGCCGACCAGCTCGCCACCATGACGACCTGGCACTCGCAGGTGCAGAACATCACCGGCATGTTCTTCGCCAAGGGCCGGGTCTACTACACGCGCGGGCAGTCCTCGCTCTACTACCGGACGTTCAACCCGGAGAGCAACGTCGTCGGCGCACAGGAGTTCGTCGCGGTGAACAACCTGCCCGGCATGAGCTGGAGCTCGGTCGGCGGCATGTTCGTCGACGGCGCGAACCTCTACTACGTCAACAACGGCAACGGCCGGCTCTACCTGGTCGCGTTCTCCGCGGCGGGAGTGCCGTCCGGATCGTCGACCGAGGTCAGCACCGCCGACTGGCGCGGCCGGACGGTGTTCCTCTACGCGGGGACGCCGAACCAGCCGCCGAGCGCCGCGTTCACCGGCGACTGCGACGGGCTGAACTGCACGTTCAACGCCGGCGGCTCGTCCGACCCCGACGGTTCGATCGCCTCCTACGCCTGGGACTTCGGCGACGGCGAGACCGGCACGGGCGCCACGCCGCAGCACGCGTTCGCCGCGGCCGGCACCTACACGGTCAAGCTGACGGTGACCGACGACCGCGGCGGCAAGGGGACCAGGTCGCAGGACGTGACGGTCGCCTCGAACCAGGTGAACATCGGCTACCGCGGCGGTGCGGGCGGCAACGGCAACGTCCAGACCGCCACGGCGCAGGTCCCGCCGGCGGTGCAGCCCGGCGACGGCATGATCCTCATGCTGACGTTCAACAGCAGCGAGGCGACGCTGGCGACCCCGCCGTCCGGCTGGACGCAGGTCGGCACGCAGGTGGCGGGCACCGCGACGTCCGTCGTCTGGAAGCGCGTCGCCCAGGCCGGTGACGCCGGTACGCAGGTCGGCATCGGGTTCAGCGCCTACACCAAGGCCGACATCCGGCTGCTCGCCTACGAGGGCACCAACGCGACCGACCCGGTCGCGGCCGTGGCCAAGAGCAGCGACCCCGGCTCCGGCACCTCCCACACCAGCCCGTCCGCGCAGGTGGACGCCGCCGGGTCCTGGGCGGTGACGTACTGGGCGGACAAGTCGTCCAGCACGACCTCCTGGACGGCCCCGGCCGGCGTGGAGACCCGCGGCACCGGGATCGGCTCGGGCAGCGGCCGCATCACGGCCCTGGTCGCCGACAGCAACGGCACGGTCGCCACCGGCACCTACGGCGGCAAGACGGCGACGACCGACGCCGCCAGCCGCGCCGCGCTGTGGACCATCATCCTGGCCCGCAAGTAGGACGCGTCACCGCACGTGCCACGCCCCCCGCCGGGTCTCCGGCGGGGGGCGTGGCACGTCGGGCGTCAGGGGCCTGGGCCGTCAGGGCCCGGACGGGTGCGGGGGACCGGGCCGCAGGAGGGGCCTTCAGCAGAAGTCGCTCCAGGCCCTGCGGCTCTGGGTGTCGAGGAGGCGGAAGTCGCCGGTGTTCCAGTCGAGGTCGAAGTAGGCGACCCACAGGGCACGGTGCTTGGCGAGGTAGGCGTTGGTGGCGTTCAGCCAGGCGGCGCGCCTGTCGCCGTTGTCGCCGGCGACGAGGTAGCTGCCGGTCTCGGCGATGCCGAACGGGAGGTCCTCGCCCTTGCTGACCGCGACGACCCGGTCGTACATGGCGGCCGGGTCGTCGTAGCGGCCCTTCTTCCAGCCGAGGTTGTACACGTCCCAGCCGAGGACCTGGATGACGTCGCGGCCCGGGTAGTAGTCGCGCCAGTCGCGCTTGGACAGCGGGTCGAGGCTCCAGCCCATCAGGACGAGGGTGGCGTGGAGGCGGGGGTTGTCCGCCTTGTCGGCGAGGGACCGCAGCCGCCGCCACGCGGCGCGGTAGTCGGCGGCGGTGAACTCGCCGGAGGCGATGTTGTCCTCGGGCTCGTGGTAGTAGACCCAGTAGAGGTCGCGGTCGCGGGGCGCGGTGGCGAACCAGCGGGTCAGCTCCCGGTCGTACTTGCCGGCGAGCACGTCCTTGGGCGCCAGCTTGAACGAGATGATCGGCGGGCGCTTCCCGGTGTCGGGCTTGCCCGGCCACGCGGGCGGGACGCCCTGGTAGAACAGCCGGACCGTCTCCAGGCCGCCGTAGGCGGCGTCCAGGCGGGTGAGGGACTTCTGGAAGGTCTCACCCGGCTTGAGTTCGAGGGAGAGGCCGCAGAGCGTCCGGCCGCCGGCCGGGGACGTCCCGGGGGTCTTCACCGGCTGCGGGGTCTCCCAGGTGGGTTCCGGTCCGGGCGCGGGAAGCGCCGTGCCGGACGTCTCGGGCGACCTGCTCGGCGTCGGAGGCCGTGCGCCCGGCCGGGTCCGCAGGACGAGGCGCGGGCCCTCGGCCGTCTCCCGGGAGTGCAGCGAGACCGCCGTCCGGGGGCCCGGGCCGGTGACGGCGAACGCGTAGAGGCCGGGGCCGGTCACCACATCACCGACGTCGAAGGAGACCTTGCCCCCCGAGCCGGTGGGGGCGGTCGCCACGACGGGTCCGGCGACCGGGCGGTTGCCCCAGGACGTGCCGTCCTCGGTCCACGCGCCGGGCAGGGTGCGCAGCTCGACCCGCCGCGGCCGGTTCTCCGGCCGGTCGAACGTCATCTCCACGCGGGCCCGGGTGACCGCCGGGGTGCCGGGCGGCACCTCGAACGCGACATAGGCCTCGGTGTGCCAGTCGGGCCACGCCGAGGCGGTGATCTTCTTTGCGTCGCCGAACGTCGTGCCGGGCATCTCGCGCACGACGTAGGTGTCCGCCGTGGCGGAGACGACCGCGTTCGCGCGCGCGCCGGCCGTCCGGGCGTTGTGGGTCGTACCGGTCCCCGACAGGGCGACCGCACCTGCGGAGCCGCCCAGCACCAGCAGGGCGCTCGCGGAGGTGACGTAGAAGAACGGGCGGGGCCCGCGCCGCCGGTCGCGCCGTCGGCGCGGTCCGTCCGGCGGGACGGGCAGGGAACGGCGCGCGTCCGGCCGGTGATGCCCGCCGGGAACCACCTTGCGCTGTTCGTGATGGACCACGGCCCCCGTCCCCTCCCGCAGAACGTCCCCGCTCTTCGTCTCATGCGAGCCGCCGGATCACCCCGTGGGGAACATCCCGAGGCGGCCGTGGTACTCGTGACCGAGCTGGTCGGTGTCGCTGCCGACGAGCATCCCCTTCGGGTGGGCGACCAGCGTCTCGACGCCGTGGCCGAGCGTCCGCGTGGGGTTCCACGGGAGCGCCTTGCCGGTCTTCGGGTCGAGCGCGCCGATGCCGGGTCGCGACACGGCTCCGGGACCGGCGGAGTCGTGCCCGTAGGGGTTGTTCAGCCAGCGCTGGTGCCCGCCGACGTAGACCGCGGAGCCGGTCACCGAGGTGGACAGCAGCGTGTCGCCGCCCGTCCAGTTGACCCAGGTGGGCTTCTGCCCGGACCCGGTGGGCGACGACTCCCAGCGGGCGGCCGAGTCGCACATCTGGGTCTGGCCGTAGGGGCCGCCCGTGGTGACGACCACGAAGTACTTGCCGTCGGGGGAGAAGTCCATGCCCCGCATGTAGGTGTCGAACGCGGCGAGGTTGCAGGGGGTGGAGTACCGCTGGGTCGACCAGGTCGACAGCTTCGCGGTGCCCTTGCCCAGGTTGATCATCGCGATCTGGGGCCGGCTCTCCCCGTTGACCTTGGTGAACGTCCCGTTGATGACCATCCGGGTGTCGGTGCGGTCGACCGCCAGCCGGTACACCTTGAGGTCGCCCGACCGGGGCTCGGCGACGGTGAAGTTGAAGGCGTTGTCGGCGACGCCCGTGAGCCTGTCGACCCGCGCGAGACCGGTGCGCGCCTTGCCGCCCGCCTTGGTGAACATGCCGCCGATGTAGAGCCGGGCGCCGCGCACTACCATGGTGTAGACCCGGTAGTTCACGTTCGGCTTGAAGCCGGTGTGGACCTTGTTGGTGGAGACCTTGAGCGCGGTCACCGTGCCGGTCTTGGTGCCGTTGACGGTCGTGAAGGTCCCGGCCGCGTAGATCCAGTCGCTGGACCCGGGCTGCAGCGCGTGGACGGTCCCGTCGACCTTCGGCACGAAGGCCGTGCTGATCTTCCCGTTCCGCATGTCGTAGGCGAACAGGTTGTGCCGCTTGACGGTCTTCTTGCCGCTGCCGGCCTCGCGGACCTCCTCGAAGTTCCCGCCGACGACGACCCAGTTCCCCACGACGGTGATGGCGCGGACGGTGCCGTCCAGCACGTGCGGGGTGTTGTTCACCGGGTTGGCGGAGACGACCGCCGACTGGGAGATGTCGGCGGAGGCCGTGCCCGTGGCGGCGGGGACGGTGAGCACCGCGAGCGCGGTGGCCGTAAGGCAGGCGATGGTGGGGCGCATGAAGGTGCTCCGGGATGCGGCCGGGGACGCTGATGGCATCTTGTCCTACCACATAGCTAGATAACGGGTATTGGTTCCTGGAAAGTGCGTCATGGAGGCCTGTGGCTCAGTCGGCGGGCGCCCTTCCGTGCCGCAGGCGATGGTGCAGGACCCGGGCCAGGTAGGCGCCCAGTTCGACGGTGTAGCGGCGCCAGAGGCGGCGGGGCTCGCGCGCCAGGCGGTAGAGGAAGCCGACGCGCAGCTTCGTGACCCAGGCGGGGTAGTAGTCGCGCCGTTCGGCGAGGTGCTCGAAGTACGCGCCGCACGTGATGATGACCGGCGCGGTGAGGCGGTCGCGGTACTCGGCGACGAACCGCTGCTGCAGCGGTGTCCCGAGGCCGACGTGCAGGATGTCCGGGGCCGCGTCGTTGATCTCCTCGACGAGGCGCTCGGCGGTCTCTGCGGGGATGCGGCCCTGCTCGTCCGCCCAGTGGCCGTGCTGGGTGCCCGCGACCTCCACGCCCGGGTACCAGGCGCGGACGTTCGCGGCGGCGGCCTCGGCGATGCCGGGCGCGTTGCCGAACAGGAAGACGCGCCAGCCCTCCTCGGCGGGCTGGCCGAACAGGTCGTCGGTGAGGTCGTCGTTGGCCATCCGGCCGGGAACGGGACGCCCGAAGATCTTCGCGGCCAGCACGACGCCCCAGCCGTCGGGGAGGTTGAGGTCGAAGCCGTTCATCAGGTCGCGCAGCCCCGGATCCTTCTGCGCCCTGAGGACGTAGTCCGGGTTGGCGAAGGTGACCGTCAGCTTGGACCGCTCCTTGACGGCCGCCGCCACGAAGGAGCGGAACCGTGCGACGTCCACGCGGCTGACCCGTACGCCGAGGACGTCGACGGTGTCATGCGGCCATCGTGGGTCCACGTTCGCTCTGCTCTCCTGAGGCACCGGCGACGCCGGGGGAAACGACCGGAGAGGAGAGCGTATCCCGGCGCGGCGCGACGCGGTGGCGAAGCGCGAGCCAGGCGGCGACCGTGGCGGCGGTGAGGACGACCATGGTCCAGGCGAGCGGGACGGCCGGGACGCCGAACATCTTCAGCGAGGAGGCGACCAGCACCAGGGCCAGCACTCGCCGGATCAGGGTGCTCGGGGCCCGGGAGGAGATCCTGGAGCCGAGGTAGACGCCGGGGATCGAGCCGGCGAGCAGCGCGGCGGTGACCTCCATGCGGAAGTCGCCGAACAGCAGGTGGCCGATGGCCGCCGCGAAGACCAGCGGGACGGCCTGGAGCAGGTCGGTGCCGACGAGCTGGTTGGCCTTGAGCGCCGGGTAGAGGGCCAGCAGCGCGACGATGATGAGGGAGCCGGAGCCGACCGAGGTGATGCCGACGACGAGGCCGCCGACGACGCCGATCAGCACGGTCGGGACGGGGCGGACCGTGATCTTCGGGGACGGGTCGCCGTCTCCGCCGGATCCGGCGCGGCCCCGGTAGGCGAGGTAGCCGCGCAGCACCAGGCCCGCGGCGGCGATCATCAGGGCCGCGCCCATCGCCTTGCCGATGACGTTCTCCACGGAGTCGCCGTGGCCGAGCGCGCGGGCCAGCAGGACGCCGGAGAACGCGGCGGGCACCGAGCCCAGGCACAGCCACTTGACCAGCCGCATGTCGATGGTGCCCTGCCGGTAGTGGACGGCGCTGCCCACCGGCTTCATCACGGCGGCGGCGACCAGGTCGCTGGACACGGCGGCGAGCGGGCTCACTCCGAAGAACGTCACGAGCATCGGCGTCATCAGGGCGCCCCCGCCCATACCGGTCAGCCCGACGATGATGGCGACGAGGAACGAGCCGAGCGCCATCGTCCAATCGAAGTCCATCGGCATGACCTACCTGTCATGTAGGAATTATGGCTAACACGATAGGTGATGCCCGCTGGATCGGGAAAATACCGGACAAGAGGGACGGATGGGACGAGGGGGGCTACTCCGCCCGCACCCAGCCGCCGCCGACCAGCAGGTCGAGGACCCGGGCGACCGCCTCGTCCGGCGCCAGCCGGGAGGTGTCGAGCGTCAGGTCGGCGTCGTCCGGCTCCTCGTAGGGGTCGGAGATGCCGGTGAACTCGGGGATCTGCCCGGCGCGGGCCTTGGCGTACAGGCCCTTGCGGTCGCGGCGCTCGCACTCCTCCAGCGGCGTCGCCACGTGCACGAGGATGAAGTCGCCCACGGCGGAGACCATCCGCCGCACCTCGGCGCGGGTGGCGGCGTAGGGGGCGATCGGCGCGCAGACGGCGGTGCCGCCGTGCCGGGTGATCTCGGCGGCGACGAAGCCGATGCGGCGGATGTTGAGGTCGCGGTCGGCGCGGGAGAACGTCAGGCCCGCCGACAGCATCCGCCGGACGACGTCGCCGTCCAGGAGCGTGACCGTCCGGCCGCCGCGCTCCACCAGCGCGTCGGCCAGGCCGCGCGCGACCGTGGACTTCCCGGAGCCGGACAGGCCGGTGAAGAACACCGTGATGCCGCGCGAGCGCTTCGGGGGGCGCGCCAGCGCCAGTTCGGCGGCGACGGCGGGCGGGGTGAACCAGTCGGGCACGGGCTCGCCCGCGTCCAGCAGGTCGTTCAGCCGCTCGGGGGTCAGCTCCGCCTGGACGTGGTCGGGCTCGATGCGCGCGACGGGCCGCCAGACCTCCACGTCGGCGTCGTAGGCCCACGGCTCCGGGACGACGAGCGGGACGGCGGTGCCCTCCATCTCCCGTTCGGCGAGCAGGTGGGTGGCGCCGTAGGCGGCCGCGACGTGCGCGCGGAGCAGGATGTCGCGTTCCCGGTCGCCGCGCGCCGGCAGCGGCACGGGGATGATCTGGGCGCCGTCCGGCAGCTCCTTGCGGACGCCGAGCAGCGCACGGACGAGGGACTCGTCGTGCTCGCCGCCCAGCAGCGGCAGGACGAGGACCTTCGCGGCGAGCCGCTCGGCGACCTGGCGGAGCTGGCCGAGCTGCTTGCGGTGCAGGGGCTCGCGGGTGGCCACCGCGAGCACGTCGCCCTCGAACGCGTCGAGCTCGTCCGGGCGGCGGCGCAGGCGGTGGAACGGTCCGTGCGCGGGGGCGCGGAGGGCCTCCAGCGGTCCGGCGAGCCGCCAGCCCTGGGTGGTCGGGTCCTGCCACGCCTCGCCGATCCGCAGCACCGCGAGCGGCACGCCCTCGGGGTCCTGCAGGACGACCCGCTCATGGCCGGTCAGCTCCTTGGGGACCGAGAGCGTGACCGGGACCGGCCACGGGGTGCCGTCCGCGAGCCGTCCCCCGGCGATCACCATGGCGGTGTCGAACGAGCCGAGGAAGCCCTCCAGCGGGCGGTACACCCCCGCGAGGACGAGTTCGAGGTCGGCGAGCTCGACCGGATCCGGGGTCCAGGCGGGCAGGTCGCGCAGCGTGTCGGGAAGGCCTGCTTCGGCGGTCACCGCGATCTCCGATCCCGCCCGGCGAGGCGGCCGGGCTCATCCGTGGCGAGCAGGGGTTTCGCAGGAAAAATACTGCCCCGGCCTGACCGTTCGCACGCCCGCCCCGGCCGGGACGGCCCTCCGCCCCCGATCAGATGACCCGCGCGAAGCGGTTCTCGGGCTTGCGGATGACGAAGGTGACCTCGCTGTGGTCCGCCGTCAGGCGCCCCCGGGTGACCGCCGACACCAGCCGGCACAGCAGGTCGGCGAGGCCGGTTCCGGCCCCGAGGGCCTCCAGCGCCTGCCGCGAGGTGTACTCCTCGGCGACGACCAGCCCGCGCATGACGCAGTACCAGCGCAGACCCGACCGGGACGCGACCCGGTCGTAGATCGCCGCGGGCGGGCTCGTCCGGACCACCGGCACCGGCCGTGACGCGGCCGGCTCCGGTGCCGTCAGGACCTCCCGGGCCGGGGCCTGCCCGGCGTCGGCCCCGAGCTCGCCCGCCGGGTACGGGACGCGGGCGTGGGCGCCGCGGGCCCGGCGCGGGCGCTCGGCGAACGGCGCGCGCCCCGGGCGGAGGCGGCGCCGGCCGGACGCGCGCAGCCAGCGGGGGAGCGTGCGGTCCAGGAACCCGAACGCGGTGTCGCGGTCGCGCAGGTGCACCAGCAGCAGCCCGCCGGGCTTCAGCGCGGCGACGAACCGGTCGAGCACCAGCTCGGCGTGCGGGACGCGCTCGATCAGGTACGAGGCGTGGACGATGTCGAACGCGCGCGGTGGAAGCGGGACGGTGCGCAGGTCGCCGAGGTGCCAGGAGTCGAGGTCGGGCCGCTCGCAGGTGTAGGCGCGCAGCTCCGGGGACTCCCGGTCGACTCCCGTGACCTCGCGCTCGTGGTCGCCGAGATCCAGGCCCGTACCCCAGCCACAGCCCGCTTCCAGGATGTGGATCCGCTGCAGGGGGTTCTCCAGGGCGTACTGGCGGGCGCGTTCTGAGAAGAGATCGCCGCCGTTGACCGGCGACGTACGCAGATCGGTCACAATCTCGCAGCGTAATCGCTTGGCTGCGCTCCGTCCGCTATTTGCCTTTTCTTGGCGACGGCCGTGTCGCCGTCCGTGCCGGTCAGGGCACGGACGGCGAGCGGCGCCCGCCTGGAAGGGCGCCTTCGGCGCCGCCTGAACGAGCGCCGCCGGGGGCGCGTACGCTGGTACGCGGTACCGGGTCCGGCTGGATTCCGGGTCTTCGGCCTGCCCTGCCCCGGGGTGATCGGCCAAGTTGCGGGCGAATATCGGGCGAATAATGACGCTTTCTGGACTTGTTGACCTTGCGTGCACCGACCCCGGTCTGCGGAACGCGCTCACGCGGCCGCGCACGGACCGGGAGGTCGTCGCACCCGCCGCGCTGTGGCCGATCCTGGCCGCCGCGCTGAGCCGCCGCCTGGGCGAGGACGGCGCGGGCGTCGTGCTCGCGGTGACCGCGACCGGCCGCGAGGCCGAGGACCTCACCGCCGCCCTGTCGAGCCTGCTCGACCCCGGGCGCGTCGCGCACTTCCCGGCCTGGGAGACGCTGCCGCACGAGAAGCTGTCGCCGCGCTCGGACACGGTCGGGCAGCGGCTCGCGGTGCTGCGCCGCCTCGTCCACCCGGGCGCGGGCGGCCCCCCCGGCGGGGACGGCTCGGCGAAGGGCGGCGCGCTGGACGTCGTGGTGACGCCGGTCCGCGCGGTGCTGCAGCCGATTGTGTCCGGCCTCGCCGACCTGGAGCCGGTGCGGCTGGCCTCCGGCGAGGACGCCGACATGGACGACGCGGTCCGGCGCCTGGTGGAGGCCGGGTACCACCGCGTCGACCTGGTGGAGAAGCGCGGCGAGATCGCGGTGCGCGGCGGGATCCTCGACGTGTTCCCGCCGACCGAGGAGCACCCGCTCCGGGTGGAGTTCTGGGGCGACACCGTCGAGGAGATCCGCTACTTCAAGGCCGCCGACCAGCGCTCGCTGGAGGTCGCGCAGGGCGGGCTGTGGGCGCCGCCGTGCCGCGAGCTGCCCCTGACGGAGAAGGTGCGCGAGCGCGCGAAGCTGCTCGCGCAGGAGCACCCGGCCCTGGAAGAGATCCTCGGCCGGATCGCCGACGGCGACACCGTGGAGGGCATGGAGGCGTTCTCGCCCGTCCTCGCCGAGAGCATGGAGCTGCTGACCGACCTGCTGCCGGACGGGTCGGCGCTGCTGGTCTGCGAGCCGGAGCGGATCCGCACCCGCTCGGTCGAGCTGGTCCGCACGAGCCAGGAGTTCCTGGAGGCGAGCTGGGTCAACGCCGCCGCCGGGGGAGAGGCGCCGATCGACCTCGGCGCCGCGGCGTTCCGCTCGCTGGAGGAGGTCCGCGAGCACAGCACGGAGCTGGGGCTGCCGCGGTGGAGCGTGACGGCGCTGAGCCCGCTGGCGGCGGGCGGCGCGGTCGGCGAGCTCCCGGACGGCGAGTCCCCGGACGGCGGCGCGGAGGCGCTGAGCCTCGGGGTGCAGCAGGCGGAGGCCTACCGCGGCGACACCTCCCGCGTCGTCGGCGACCTCAAGGGCTGGACGGACGGCGGCTGGCGCGTCGTGCTGGTCACCGCCGGGCACGGGCCCGCCGAGCGGCTCGTCCAGCTCGCCCGGGAGGAGGGCGTCGGCGCTCGGCTCGCCGATCTGGCCGGGGCGCCCGATCCGTCGGTCGTCACGGTCACGACCGGGCTGCTGGAGAACGGGTTCACCTGGGAGTCGGTCAAGCTCGCGGTGCTGACCGAGACCGACCTGTCGGGGCAGAAGTCGTCCACGCGGGACGCGCGCCGCATGCCGTCGCGGCGGCGCGGCGGCATCGACCCGCTCCAGCTCAAGACGGGCGACTACGTGGTGCACGAGCAGCACGGCGTCGGGCGGTACGTGGAGATGGTCAGCCGGACGGTGCAGGGCGCCACCCGCGAGTACCTGATCCTGGAGTACGCCAAGAGCGACCGGCTGTTCGTCCCGACCGACCAGCTGGAGGAGCTCACCCGCTACGTCGGCGGCGAGGCGCCCAGCCTGCACCGGCTCGGCGGCGCCGACTGGCAGAAGGCCAAGTCCCGCGCCCGCAAGGCGGTCAAGCAGATCGCCGGGGAGCTGATCCGGCTCTACTCGGCGCGGATGGCGAGCCCCGGTCACGGGTTCGCGCCCGACACCCCGTGGCAGCGGGAGCTGGAGGACGCCTTCCCCTACAACGAGACGCCCGACCAGCTCGCCGCCATCGACGAGGTGAAGGGCGACATGGAGCGGCCCGTCCCGATGGACCGGCTGATCTGCGGCGACGTCGGCTACGGCAAGACCGAGATCGCCGTGCGGGCGGCGTTCAAGGCCGTCCAGGACGGGCGGCAGGTCGCGGTGCTCGTGCCGACGACGCTGCTGGTGCAGCAGCACCTGTCGACGTTCACCGAGCGGTTCGCGGCGTTCCCCGTCGTGGTGAAGCCGATCAGCCGGTTCCAGTCCGACAAGGAGATCGAGGAGACGCTGCGGGGGCTGTCGGAGGGCTCGGTGGACGTCGTGGTCGGCACGCACCGGATCCTGTCGTCGCAGACCCGCTTCAAGAACCTCGGCCTGGTGGTCATCGACGAGGAGCAGCGGTTCGGCGTCGAGCACAAGGAGGAGCTGAAGCGGCTGCGGACGCAGGTGGACGTGCTCGCCATGTCGGCGACGCCGATCCCGCGGACGCTGGAGATGGGCCTCACCGGCATCCGCGAGATGTCGACGATCCTCACCCCGCCGGAGGAGCGCCACCCCGTCCTGACGTTCGTCGGCCCGTACGAGGAGAAGCAGATCGCCGCGGCGATCCGGCGCGAGCTGCTGCGCGAGGGCCAGGTGTTCTTCGTGCACAACCGCGTCCGCTCCATCAACAAGGTGGCGGCGAACCTGGCGCGGCTCGTCCCGGAGGCGCGGATCGCGGTCGCGCACGGCCAGATGAACGAGCACGAGCTCGAGAAGGTCATGGTCGACTTCTGGGAGAAGAACTACGACGTCCTCGTCGCGACCACGATCGTGGAGTCCGGGCTGGACGTCCCGAACGCCAACACCCTCATCGTCGACCGCGCCGACATGTACGGGCTGTCGCAGCTTCACCAGCTGCGCGGGCGCGTGGGGCGCGGCCGGGAGCGGGCCTACTCCTACTTCCTCTACCAGCCGGAGCAGCCGCTCACCGAGACCGCGCACGAGCGGCTCGCGACGCTGGCCCAGCACACCGAGATCGGGGCCGGCATGTACGTCGCGATGAAGGACCTGGAGATCCGCGGCGCGGGCAACATCCTCGGCGCCGAGCAGTCCGGGCACGTCGCGGGCGTCGGCTTCGACCTGTACGTCCGGATGGTCGGCGAGGCGGTGCGGGAGCTGAAGGAGGGCGGCGCCGCGCCCGAGGCCGTCGAGACCAAGGTCGAGCTGCCCGTCGACGCGCACCTGCCGCACGAGTACGTGCCGGGCGAGCGGCTCCGGCTGGACGCCTACCGGCGGATCGCCGCGATCACCTCCGAGGACGAGATCGGCGCCGTGCACGAGGAGCTGAAGGACCGGTTCGGTCCGCTGCCCGTCCCGGTGCTGAACCTGCTGGAGGTCGCCCGGTTCCGGGCCAAGGCCCGCAGGGCGGGGCTGAGCGACGTCACCCTCCAGGGCACCTTCGTCAAGTTCATGCCCGTGGACCTGCCCGACTCCAAGCAGGTCAGGCTGCAGCGCCTGTACCCGAAGAGCATCCTGAAGCCGGCGACCGACACCCTGCTCGTGCCCGCCCCGAAGACCGCGCAGCTCGGCGGCCGCCCGCTGCGCGACCAGGAGCTGCTGAAGTGGGCGACCGACCTGGTGGACGCGCTGTTCCTGGAGTCCGCGGCGCGGCGCTAGGCTGGCGCCGCACCGATCCGGCGACGAGACGAGGAATCCGTGCCTGGTAAGTCCGTGAAGGCGGCGGTGGCGGCCGTGCTGGCGGCCGCCGCGCTGGCCGGTTGCGGCGGCTCCCCGAAGGTCGGCACCGCCGCACTCGTCGGCGACGACCGCATCACCGTCACCACCCTCAGCCAGACCGTCCGCGACTGGCGCGCGCAGTTCCGCTCGGACCCGGCGGCCAACGAGCTGCGCGCGAACCCCGCCAACCCGGCGCCGCAGGTCGCCGGCGAGTCCGAGTCCGACCTGCAGGGCGCGCTCACCCTGCTGATCAACTTCAGGGTCGCCGACAAGGTGGCGCGCCGGGCGGGGGTCGAGGTCACCGGCGGGCAGGTCGACGGCGCACTCCAGGCCCTGGACCACCAGGGCGGGGCCCAGTCGATCACGCTGGCGAGCGGGCTGCCCCGCGCGCACGCCCGCGACCTGGCCCGGCTGGTGGCGACGCAGCTGGCGGTCATGCAGCGGTTCGGCGCCGATCTGGACAACCGGCTGAACCCGGCGACCGAGCAGGCCGGCCGGCAGTGGAACGAGCTGTTCCAGCGCACCGCCGCGGGCATGCACATCAAGGTCAACCCGCGCTACGGGCACTACGACCCCGCCAAGTTCGAGGTCGCCCCGATCGTCTACCGGCTGTCCAGCCCCGATTCGGGTATCTGAGGCCGATGAGCCTCACCCTGCTGGCGACCACGCACCGGGTCGCGCCGGGCCTGCTGACCTGGCGGGCCTGGGATGCGCTCCGCTCGGCGGACGCCGTCCGCCTCCGGGACGGGCACCCGCTGCTGCCCGCGCTCCTCGACGCCGGCGTCGTCCCGGACCTCGTGGAGGAGCCCGACCCCGCCGTTCTGGTGGCCGACGCCCGGCGCGCGGACGTGCTCTGGGTGGCCGCGCCCGAGGGCGACGAGGCGCTGATGCGCGGGGTCGGGGCCCTGGTCGTCGACGACCCGCTGGACGTCGAGGTGCTGCACGGCTCCTACGACCTGCCCGGCGCCCGGCTGCTCGACCTGGTGTCGGTGATGGACACGCTGCGCCGCGAATGCCCGTGGGACCGCAAGCAGACGCACACCACCCTCGTCCCGTACCTGCTGGAGGAGGCCTACGAGGTCCTCGACACCGTCGAGGAGGGCGACTACGGCGCGCTCCGCGAGGAGTTGGGCGACGTGCTGATGCAGGTGGCGTTCCACTCGGTGGTGGCCGCCGAGCGCGACGACGGGACCGAGTTCACGATCGACGACGTGGCGGGCGCGATCGTCGACAAGCTCGTCCGGCGGCACCCGCACGTGTTCGGGGACGTCACCGTCTCCGGCGCCGACGAGGTCAACGCCAACTGGGAGCAGATCAAGGCGGCCGAGCGGGCGGAGAAGAGCGGCGCGGACGCCTCGGCGCTCGACGGCGTGCCGATGGGCCAGCCCTCGCTGTCGCTGGCCGCGCAACTGCAGCGCCGCGCCGCGCGTATGGACGCCCCGTCCGGCCTCGCCGAGGGGCTGGCGGAGGAGGCCGGGGCCGAGCTGGGCGGACGGCTGTTCGCGCTGGTCCGGGAGGCGGGGGAGCGGGGCGTGGACGCCGAGTCCGAGTTGCGGGCCGTTTCCCGGGTATTCCGGGATCGTGTCCGAGCGTGGGAGCGGCGAGAGCGCGCCTGAATCGGGGGATAACGGGCGGAACATCGCCGATGGGGTGGTCCGCCCGGGAAGGCGCGTCTACTCTGAGCGCGTGCCGACCGAGGCCGGAACTGACGAAGGGGATCCCGGGACGGGAGCCCCCGCGGCGCGGCGCCCCCGCCCGCGCCGCCTGCTCACCTCGTCGACGACCCGCGCCGAGAAGGCCCGCGCGGTGCGCGGCCTCGGCGCCTTCGGCGGTCTGGCCGGCCTGCTCGTCGCGCTCATGCTGCTGCCGACCGCGTGCACGGCGGGCGTCGGCGCCCGCGACGCCGCCGGCTGGTTCGAGTCCGAGCCGGACGGGCTGACGACCTCCGGCGTCCCGCAGCGCTCGAAGATCCTCGCCGCGGACGGGTCCACCCTCGCCACGTTCTTCTACCAGAACCGGGTCGACGTCCCGTTCAAGAAGATCGCCCCGGTGCTGCGCCAGGCGGTGCTGGCGATCGAGGACAGCCGCTTCTACGAGCACGGCGCCATCGACGCGCAGGGCACCCTGCGGGCGCTCGCCAGCAACCTCAGCAACGGCCAGGTGACGCAGGGCGGGTCCGGCATCACCCAGCAGTACGTGAAGAACCTGCTGCTCACCCAGGCCGACACCGACGTCGAGCGGCAGGAGGCCCGGGAGGTCTCGGCCGCCCGCAAGATCCGCGAGCTGAAGTACGCGGTGGCGCTGGAGAAGAGGTTCACCAAGGACGAGATCCTGCGCCGCTACCTCAACATCGCCTACTACGGCGACGGCGCCTACGGCGTCGAGGCGGCGTCCCGGCACTACTTCTCCAAGCACGCCTCCGAGCTGACGCTGCCCGAGGCGGCGCTGCTGGCCGGCGTCGTCCGCTACCCCTACGCCTATGACCCGATCCGCCATCCCGCCGCGGCCCGGCAGCGCCGCGACACCGTGCTGACCCGGATGGCCGAGCTCGGCTGGCTCGACCAGGCCAGGGCGGCCGAGGCCAAGCGGGCCCCCGTCAAGCTGGACGTCGACAACGTGCACAGCGGCTGCGTCACCAGCGACGCCCCGTTCTTCTGCGACTACGTCCAGCGCGAGATCCTCACCGACCAGGTGTTCGGCAAGACGGCCGAGGACCGGGAGAAGCTGCTCAAGCGCGGCGGGCTGACGATCCGCACCACCCTGGACCGGCGGGCGCAGAAGGCCGCGCAGCGCGCCGTCGACCGGCACGTCCCGCCGAAGAACTCCGCGCACAAGGCCGCCGCGGAGGCGATGGTGCAGCCGGGCACCGGCGAGATCAAGGCGATGGTCGTGGACCGCGAACTCGGCCCCGACCGGGACCGCGGCCGGACGTGGATCAACTTCGCCGCCGACGCCAGCCACGGCTCCAGCATCGGCATGCAGGCCGGGTCCACGTTCAAGGCGTTCACGCTGGCCGCGGCGCTGGACGAGGGCATGCCGTTCGGGACCCGGATGATGGCTCCGCGCTCCTACACGCCCGTCGGCTACCGCAACTGCGACGGCGACCGCGTCGGCGACCCGTCCGCCTCCCTGCGCAACTCCGCCGACGGCGAGGGCGGCAAGCAGTTCAGCATCGTCACCGGGACGCACCACTCGGTCAACACGTTCTTCCTCGCCCTGGAGAAGAAGGTCGGCCTCTGCGACACGGTCAAGATGGCCGAACGGCTCGGGATGAAGCAGGCGAACGGCAAGCCGCTGGAGGAGTACCCCTCGTTCACGCTCGGCTTCAACCCCGTCTCCCCGCTGCGGCTCGCGGCGGCCTACGCGGCGTTCGGCGCCCGCGGCCGCTACTGCGAGCCGATCGCGATCAGGGAGATCCGCGCCGCGTCCGGGCGCAGGCTGAAGGTGCCGGGGCGCCACTGCGAGCAGGCGATGGACGAGGGCGTCGCGGACGCCGTCAACTACGTCCTGCGCGGCGTCCTGACCAAGGGCACCGCGCGGGGCATGGGCCTCGGGCGCGACGCCGCGGGCAAGACCGGGACCGTCGACGACTTCTCCGCCGCCTGGTTCGCGGGGTACACGCCGGACCTGGCGGCGGCCGTGTGGGTCGGCGACCCGCGCGGCGGCTACAAGCACCCGATGGGCAATCTGTGCATGGACGGCCGGTGCTACGGCTCGGTGTTCGGGGCGACGATCCCGGCGCCGATCTGGCGGCAGAGCATGCTCGGGGCGCTGTCGCGCACCGATCCGGGCTCGTTCCACCGCCCGCCGTCGCGCTTCTTCAGCAGGGGCTCGGGCGAGGAAAGGGCCAGGGTGCCCGACGTGCGCGGCATGAAGCCGAGCGAGGCCGTCGCCCGGCTCCGCGCCGCCGGCTTCAAGGCCCGGATCGGGGCGCCCGTGGCGTCCCGCCGGTTCCCGAAGGGGACCGTCGCCGGCATGTCGCCCGCGTCGGCCGAGCCCGGCGACACCATCACGCTGTACGTCAGCAAGGGCGCCGGGCGCCGGCCCGGCGGGCAGCGCCGGGGAGGCGGCCTCCCCACCGTCCCTCCCGTCACGCCCACCCCCGAACCGGACGGACCGGCCCGGCAGGCCCCCGCGTGACCTGCGTCGACGTGTGATCGTCCAGTCGCGGGGTAGGTCGACACGGGAAGATCGACAGCGGGACGCGACACCCGCGCTGATCCGTTTCGGGGGACCATCGTCATGCGAGCCATCGCCGTGTCGGAATACGGCGCCACGCCGGCGCTCATGAACCTGCCGCGTCCGGAACCGGGGCCCGGCGAGATCCTGGTACGGGTGATCGCCGCCGGGCTGAACCCGCTGGACTGGAAGATCGCCGAAGGCATGCTCAAGGACTCCGTCGACGTGCCGTTCCCGCTGATCCTCGGCCGGGACGGCGCGGGCGTCGTGGAGGAGGCCGGTGAGGGCGTGACCCGGCTGCGGCACGGCGAGCAGGTCTACGGGGCCTTCGCCATGGTCGACCGGGGGCTCGGCAGCTACGCCGAGTACGCCCTCGTCCGCGAGGACGGCCCGGTCGCGAGGATGCCGCAAGGGATGATCTACACGCAGGCGGCGGCGGTGCCGACCGCGAGCGCGACCGCGCTCGCCATGGTCGACCAGGCGCGGATCGACACCGGCCAGACCGTCCTCGTGGTGGGCGCCACCGGCGGCGTCGGGCAGGGCGTGGTGCAGCTCGCCTCCCGCGCCGGCGCCAAGGTCATCGCGACCGCGCGCGCCGACATGGCGGGCACGATGCGGCACCTCGGCGCGGACGAGACCGTCGACCACTCCGCGGGCGACCTCAACCGGCAGGTGCTCGCCGTCCACTCCGACGGGATCGACGCCGTCCTCGACATGGCCGGCGACACCCGCTCGGCCGAGCACCTCGTGCAGTTGCTCCGGCCCGGCGGCACCTACATCTCCACCACCTGGTCGGTGAACCCCGACTCCCTGGAGGCCAGGGGGCTGCGCGGCGTCAACTTCCAGGGGCAGCCGTCCGCCGAGCTGCTGGACCGCCTCTCCGACCTGATCGACGCGGGCGAACTGCGCGTCCGGGTCGAACGGGAGGTTCCGCTGGAGCAGGCGGCCGACGCCCTGGCCGGCAACCGGCTGGGCGGCGCCCGAGGCAAGACCGTCCTGCGCATCTGACGGCGCCGCCGAGGTGAGGTCGGCGACGGTGCGGGCATGCAGAGCCGGAGGAGGAGACACATGAACCAGGGTGAGACCGAAGACGAACGGCGCGCCCGGCTCCGCGACATCGAGGACTCGCTGAAGCGGCTGCGCGCGGACCTTCCCGAACCGTCCGGCGACCCCGCGGACATGGTGGACTCCGGCCAGTACCTCGCCCAGCGCGAGGAGCTGCAGGGGCAGATCGACCTGCTGGAGGCCGAGCGCGAGCGCCTGCGCAGCGATCTCGGGATGACCTGAGCGCCCGGGGGCGGCCGGGGAACAAAGCCCGGCCGCCCCCGGTTCCGCAGGCATGACCACCTACGAGGAGTTCGAGCGCGCGACGTCGTTCTTCGACGCCCGGGACTACGCGGGCGCGGCGCGCATGCTGGCCCCGATCGCCGCCGGCGACCCGGGCAACCGCGCCGCGGTCGAGCTGCTCGGCCGCGCCTACTTCCACAGCGCCCAGCTCGGCCGCGCCGAGGAGACGTTCCGCCGGCTGGTCGAGCTCGACCCGTGCAACGGCTGGGCCTACGAGGCCCTGGCCCGCACCCTGGAGCGGCGCAGCCGCCCGGACGAGGCCCGCGCCTTCCGCAAGCTCGCCGGCGCCATGGGCGTCGACCCCACCGAGGAGATCGAGGTCTCCGTGACCGCCGCCGACCTGGCCTGAGATCCCCGTCCACCGAGAGAGCCGTCCCCGCGGGGACGGCTACTCGGGGGAGTCGTCGCGGGGGAGGCGCAGGACGAAGCGGGCGCCGGGGACGCCGTCGATGCGGTCGGTGAGGATCAGCGAGCCGCGGTGGGCCTCGGCGATGTCGCGGGAGATCGCCAGGCCGAGGCCGGTGCCGCCGGCGTCGCGGTGCCGGCCCTCGGTCAGCCGTGCGAACCGGTCGAACACCCGCTCGCGGTCCTCCGGCGCGACGCCCGTGCCATCGTCGATCACCTCGACCACCGCGGTGGCGGGCGGCTCGGTGCGCAGGATCACCGTCACCTCGTGCGCGGCGTGCCGGTCGGCGTTGTCGACCAGGTTGGTCAGCAGCCGCGCCAGGTCGCTGCGCCCGCCCCACACCGCCACCGGTCCCTCCGACAGCACCGTCACCTGGGCGCGGCGGGGGCGGCGCAGCACCTCCTGGTCGGTGATCTCGGTCAGGTCCACCCGCTCACGGGGGGAGGTGCGGTCGGCTTCGAGCCGGGCGAGCGCGAGCAGGTCGTCCACCACCGCCGACAGCCGCTCGGTGTTGAGCAGGATGGCGCGCAGCGCGGCGGCCACGTCGGTGTCGTCCGGTGCCGACACCGCCAGTTCCAGCTCCATGCGCAGCGCGGTGAGCGGGCTGCGCAGCTCGTGCGACACGTCGGAGACGAACGCGCGCTGCCGCGCGACCGCCTCCTCCAGGCGGTCCAGGGTGGCGTTCACGCTCTCGGCGAGCCGCCCCACCTCGTCGCGCCGGTGCGGTTCCGGGACACGGCGCTTCAGGTCCGTGGCGGTGATCTCGTCCAGCTCCCGGCGGATCCGGTCGACCGGACGCAGCGCCCGGCTCACCGACAGCCACGTCCCGTAGCCGGCGAGGAAGGTGAGGAACGGGACGCCGAGCAGGATCAGCACCCCGATCGCCGGGCGCGGCAGCGGCCCCTCCACGGGGGCGAGCGAGTAGATGTACAGCGCGTCCGCCCCGAGCCCCACCCGGCGCTCGACGACCACGAAGCAGCGACCGCCCGGCGCGTCGACGTGGCAGCTGCGGCCGATCCTGTTCTCCTCGAACGGCGTCGGCGGCGGGAACCGGACCCTCCGGCGACCCTGCATCCGCGGCGTGGCCGCGAGCACCTCGCCCCGCATGTTCACCACCTGCTGGAGGTTGTCGGTGGTGGGGGAGATGTCCAGGGTCAGCTGCCCGGTCTGGATCGCCGTCGCCGTCCGCCGGTTGTCGCGCGCCAGCCGCCGCACGAGGTCCTGGTAGGCGTCCTTGTTGAGCAGGATCAGCAGCACCGCGCACAGCGCCGACGACAGCACGAAGGCGACCAGCGAGGCCGTCACCGTCACCCGGAACCGGATCTCCGGGTGACGCAGCACGGCTCGCCAGATCCAGCCGCTCGGTGACGGCCGGCGGAGCCGGACGCCTATGACGACCTCCCGGGTGCGCTGCAGGTCATGTCAGTACCGGGAGTTCATACCTGAACGGGCGGACCCCATCCGGGTCGCCGGGTAAAGGTTTCTAGGACGAGCCCTCGTCGAGGCCCCAGCGGCGCCGGATCGCCCCGTCCACCAGACCGAACAGCTGGTCGATCACGATGCCGAGGATCAGGATCATCAGCATGTAGGAGATCATGTCGGCGGTGTTGTTCAGCTCCCTGGCCTGCGACAGCAGCACGCCGAGCGAGGTCGTGTCGCCGATGATGACCAGCAGCTCGCCCGCCATCAGGCTGCGCCACGCGAACGCCCAGCCCTGCTTCAGCCCCGCCACGAACGAGGGCAGCGACGCCGGCATGATCAGGTGCCGGTACAGCGCGAGGCCGCGCAGCCCCATCACCTTCCCCGCGCGCAGCAGGATCGGCGGCGTGTAGTCGACGCCCGCGATCAGCCCGTTGGCGATCGACGGGGCCGCGCCGAGGATCACCACGAACAGGATCGCGCTCTCGCTGAGCCGGAACAGCAGGATGGCGAGCGGGAACCAGGCGATCGACGGCATCGTCTGCAGGCCGGTGATCAGGGACCCGAACGCCCGGCGCAGCACCCGGAACCGCGCCACGAGCGCGCCGACCACGACGCCGACCGCCACGGCGAAGGCGAATCCGACGACGGCCCGCCGCATCGTCAGCGCGACGGCCTCCCAGAACCGCGCCGAGGTGAGCTGGTCCCAGAACACCGGGAGCGTCTCCCGGGGGCCGGGGAGCACCCACGGCTCCTTCCAGCCGCTCCACACGACCAGCTGCCACGCCGCGAGCGCGATCAGCACGGCCGCGATCATCGGCCACACCGCCGACCACGCCCGCTGGAGGAGCCGGGCGCGCGTCGTGCCGCCGAGCTCCAGCGCGTCCAGCCCGGCCAGTTCGCGGTCGAGCCGCGCCTCCCCCTTCACCGTGTCATGCGCCATGCCGGACGACCTCCTCGCGAAGCCGGTCGGTGATGGTCCCGGCCAGGGAGGCGACCTCGGGGGAGTCGATCCGCCGCGGCCGCTCCATCGGGACGGGGAACTCCTGCACGACCCGGCCGGGCCGGCTGCTGAGCAGCACCACCCGGTCGCCGAGCCGCACCGCCTCCCTGACGTTGTGGGTGACGAACAGCACGGTCAGGGCGCGCTCCCGCCAGATCCGCTCGATCTCGTCGTGCAGCAGGTCGCGGGTCATCGCGTCGAGCGCGCCGAACGGCTCGTCCATCAGCAGGACGGTCCCCTGGCCCTCGCCGGCGTCGTCCTCGGTGAGGGCCAGGGCGCGGGCCAGCGCGACCCGCTGCCGCATGCCGCCGGACAGCTGGTGCGGGCGCCTGCCCCCGAACCCGCCGAGGTGCACCGAGTCGAGCAGGCGGCCCGCCCGGTTCCGCCGCTCGCCCCGGGGGACGCCGCGCATCTTCAGGGCGAGTTCGAGGTTGCCGGTCACGGTCAGCCACGGGAACAGGGCGGGCTCCTGGAACATCAGCGCGACCCGCGCGCCGTCCTTGTCGATCGTCCCGGCGCTCGGGCGGTCGAGGTCGGCGACCAGGTTGAGCAGCGTGCTCTTGCCGCAGCCGGACGCGCCGACCAGGCAGGTGAACTCGCCCGGCGCCACGTCCAGGGAGACCTTGTCGAGCGCGAGGAGCGCGGACCCGCCCGTCCCGAACGCCTTGGAGACCTCGCTGAGGCGGACCGCCGTGTCCGCGGTCATCGGTCGCTGACCTGTGCCTTCCCGCCCGCCTTGAGCACGCCGTTGAGCGGGGCCAGGTTGTAGATCCCGGCCAGGTCGGTCTTCTCCAGCAGCCCGATCTCCTCGGCGTGGGCGGCGCCGGCGACCAGCGAGGACGCGACCGGGTCGGTGGTGAAGTCGATCTCCTTGAAGGCCGCGGTGAGCACGTCCTGCTTCAGCGGCTTGCCGCTCAGCTTGGCGAGGGCGTCGTTGGTGACCTTCTCGGCGTCCGGCTTGCTCTGGTTGATGAAGTCGGTGGCCTCGACGACGCCCTGGAGCAGCTTCTTGACCTGCTCCGGGTGCTTCTTCTCGTACTCCTGGCTGACGAGCAGGTTGGTGATGACGAACTTGCCGCCGGGCCACAGCGACTTCTCGTCCAGCAGCCTCTCGCCCTTGTTCTCCAGGATCAGCCGCGAGGCGTACGGCTCGGGCACCCAGGCCCCGTCGATGTCGCCCTGCGCGAACGTCTGCAGCGTCTGGGCGTTCTCCTGCGGGACGACCTTGACGTCCCCGCTGCCGTCCTTGTTCGCGGTGAGACCGTTCTTCTTCAGCCAGTACCGCAGCGCGACGTCCTGCGTGTTGCCGAGCTGCGGGGTCGCGATCTTCTTGCCGCGCAGGCCCTGGACGTCCTTGATCCCGGGCTTGACCACCAGCGACACGCCGCCCGAGGCCGCGCCGGAGATGATGTGGACCGCCTTGCCGTGCGACTTGGACCAGGCGTTGATGGACGGGTTGGGCCCCACGAACGTCGCGTCGATCGCGCCGGAGAACAGCGCCTCCACGGCGGCCGGGCCGGCGTTGAACGTCGCGGTCTTCGGCGCGGCGCCGAGGTGCTTGGCGAAGATGCCCTTCTCGACGCCGACCAGGGCGGTCGCGTGGGTGATGTTCGGGAAATAGCCGAGCCGGAGCGGGGCCGCGTCCCCGCCGGACTCCTCATCGCCGCCGCCACAGGCGCCGAGCGTGCCCGCTGCGACCAGAACGGTCAGTGCCACGCCGGCGATGCGCCCGCGGAGTCCACGATGCATTGTCATGATTCCCTATCAATCAAGTCTGTTTGACCTGCATAGTAGATAAGGTGGGCGTTCGCCGCGTCAAGTCGCCTTCCTGGCACGATGCGGTCGCCAACTGGAGCGGGTTTCGCTGCGTACGTCCCTTATGTATGCCTCCCGCCCGGCCACGGCGAGGCGGTTGGGCGGCGGCCGGGCCGCGCGGATAGGCTCGGTGACCGCACCGACCATCCGCACCATCAGGGGGTTCCCCGTGTCGTCGATCGAGGCCGTACTCGCCCGGGAGATCCTTGACTCCCGCGGCAACCCGACCGTCGAGGTCGAGGTGCTGCTCGCCGATGGGACCGAGGCGCACGCGGCGGTCCCGAGCGGCGCCTCCACCGGCCAGTTCGAGGCGGTCGAGCTGCGCGACGGAGGCGAGCGCTACGGCGGCAAGGGCGTCCGGAACGCCGTCAAGGCCGTCAACGAGACCATCGACGAGAAGCTCGTCGGCTACCCCGCCTCCGACCAGCGCCTGATCGACCAGCTGCTGATCGACCTCGACGGGACCCCCGGCAAGTCCGCGCTCGGCGCCAACGCCATCCTCGGCGTCAGCCTCGCCGTCGCCAAGGCGGCCGCCGACTCCGCGGGCCTGCCGCTGTTCCGGTACGTGGGCGGCCCGAACGCGCACCTGCTGCCCGTCCCGATGATGAACATCCTGAACGGCGGCGCGCACGCCGACACCAACGTCGACATCCAGGAGTTCATGATCGCGCCGATCGGCGCGGCCACCTTCGCCGAGGCGGTGCGCTGGGGCGCCGAGACCTACCACGCGCTGAAGTCGGTGCTGAAGTCCAAGGGCCTCAACACCGGCCTCGGCGACGAGGGCGGCTTCGCCCCCGAGCTGCCGAGCAACCGGGACGCCCTCGACCTCATCCTGGAGGCGATCCGCAAGGCCGGCTTCACCCCCGGCCGCGACATCGCCCTCGCGCTGGACGTCGCCGCCACCGAGTTCCACGCCGACGGCCAGTACGCGTTCGAGGGCACCAAGCGGTCCGCCGACGACATGGCCGCCTACTACGGCGAGCTGCTCGGCAGCTACCCGCTCGTCTCCATCGAGGACCCCCTCGACGAGGAGGACTGGGCCGGCTGGGAGGGCCTCACCGCCGCCGTCGGCGACCGCGTCCAGCTCGTCGGCGACGACCTTTTCGTCACCAACCCCGAGCGCCTCGGCCGCGGTATCAAGTCCGGCGCCGCCAACGCGCTGCTGGTCAAGGTCAACCAGATCGGCACGCTCAGCGAGACCCTCGACGCCGTCTCGCTCGCGCAGACCAGCGGCTACCGCTGCATGATGAGCCACCGCTCCGGCGAGACCGAGGACACCACGATCGCCGACCTCGCCGTCGCGACCAACTGCGGCCAGATCAAGACCGGCGCCCCCGCCCGCAGCGACCGGGTCGCCAAGTACAACCAGCTGCTGCGCATCGAGGAGCTGCTGGACGACGCCGCCCGCTACGCCGGCGCCGCCGCGTTCCCGCGCTTCGACGCGCAGGGCTGAGCCGCGTGACCCGGCGGGCGGCGTCTCCGTCCCGCCGGGCACCGGGTTCCGGCAGCCGAGCCACAGGCAGGGGACACGATGGCGCAGGGCGACGACCACGAGACCGGCCACGGCGACGCCGACCGCGGGTCGGGCGAGCACGGGGCGCGGAGCGGCCGGACACGCCGCTCGAACCCGGCGCTGACGAGCCGCGCCGCCATCCTCGCGGTCGTGATGTGCGCGATCGCGCTGAGCCTCGCCTACCCTGTTCGCGAGTACATCGCCCAGCGCAAGGAGATCGCCGATCTGCGCCGCCAGGAGGCGGTGTCCCGCCGCCAGGTCGAGATCCTCGCCCAACGCAAGCAACAGCTGGGCGACAAGTCGTACATTGAGCGTGAGGCGACGCGGCGGCTCCATTACTGTCGTCCTGACGTGAAGTGCTACATCGTCCTGGACGGCGGCGAAGGGGACGGGCAGCAGTCCCGCAAGAGCGGAACGGAGAGCAGGCCACCCTGGTACGAGACGCTGTGGCGGTCGGTGGAGGCCGCCGACAGGCCCCGCTGACGTTCCTTGAGGCGCGGAGGAGAACGGATCCCCGGATCCGCGGGTGGATACATGATCGATGCACGTGACACGGCCGCGGTCGCGGCCCAGCTCGGGCGCGAGCCGCGCGGCGTCCGCCGTGTGGCGGGACGCTGCCCGTGCGGGCTGCCCGCCGTGATCGAGACGGCGCCGCGGCTCCCGGACGGGACGCCCTTCCCCACGCTGTTCTACCTGACGTGCCCGAAGGCGGCCTCGGCCATCGGGACGCTGGAGGGGAGCGGCGTCATGCGCGACATGCAGGCCAGGCTCGCCGACGACCCGTCCCTGGCGGCGAAGTACGCCGCCGCCCACGAGGACTACCTGCGCCGCCGCGACGAGGCCGCACGCGAGGACGGCGTCGAACCGCTTCCCGAGGGCATGCAGAGCGCCGGCGGAATGCCGGAGCGCGTCAAGTGCCTGCACGCCCTCGTCGCGCACGAGCTGGCGGTGCCGGGCGGCAACCCGTTCGGCCGCGAAGCCCTGGACGCGCTGCCCGACTGGTGGCGCTCGGGGCCCTGCGTCCAGATCGAACCTGGCGAACCTGTCGAATCGGAACCTGAACCCGGGGAGGCGCGGTGACGCGCGTCGCGGCCATCGACTGCGGGACCAACTCGGTCCGCCTGCTGATCGCCGACATCGCGGCCGGAGGCGGTGACGGCGAGGGCGCCGCCACCCTGACCGACGTCGAGCGCCGGATGGAGATCGTCCGGCTGGGGGAGGGCGTCGACGAGACCGGGCGGCTGTCGCCCGCCGCGCTGGAGCGCACCTTCACCGCGATGCGCGGGTACGCCGAGCTGATCGAGCGGCACGGCGACGGGCACGGGCCGGTCAAGACCCGGGTGGTGGCGACCAGCGCGACCCGCGACGCCGCCAACCGGGCCGACTTCGTCAGCGGCGTCGTCGACATCTTCGGCGTCGTCCCCGAGGTGATCAGCGGGGACGAGGAGGCCGGGCTGTCGTTCACCGGCGCCACCCGCGAGCTGGCGAAGCTGCGCCCCGCCCGCCCCTACCTGGTCGTCGACATCGGCGGCGGGTCCACCGAGATCGTGCTCGGCAGCTCCTCGGCGGCCGCGGCCCGCTCCATCGACATCGGCTGCGTGCGGATGACCGAGCGGCACCTCAAGGACGACCCGCCCTCGCCCGAGCAGATCTCCAACGCCGCCGCCGACATCGACACCGCGCTCGCCGCCGTCCGGGAGACCGTCCCGGTGGACGAGGCGCGCACCCTCGTGGGGCTCGCCGGATCCGTCACCACGGTCGCCGGCATCGCGCTGGACCTGCCGAGCTACGAGCCGGACCGCATCCACCTGGCACGGATCACCGCCGGCCAGGTGCACGAGGTGACGCGGCGGCTGCTGCACGCCACCCGCGCCGAGCGCGCCGAGTTCGGCGTCATGCACCCCGGCCGCGTCGACGTGATCGGCGCGGGCGCGCTCATCCTCGACCGGATCATGCGCGAGTACGGGTTCGGGGCCGTCGTCGTCAGCGAGCACGACATCCTCGACGGCATCGCCTGGTCGCTGTGTTGATTCAGTCCCGGCCCACTTCGCTCGCCTGGCGGCTCGCTACGTGACCGTGCCTGGGCGAACGCGGCATCGCTTCGCGATCTGCCCGGTTCCGCTCGCCTCCGGCTTCGCTCCACCGGGCAGGTCACGCGTTCGCGTGCGTGGCCCAGGCCCTTCCGCCCTAGTGCTTGAGCCGCGCCAGCAGGGCGGGGATCAGCACCGCGTTCGGGTTCTGCTGCGGGACGTAGAGGATCGGCGTGGTGCCGCCGGCCTGCTGGATCCAGACCCGTCCCCGGTCGACGGTCGCGGCGGAGATCGACGACCAGCTCAGCGAAACCCGGTTGCCGCGCACGCCGCCCGGATGAACGGTCAGCCCCTGCGCCACGTCGACCGACTCGCCCGCGCGGACGCGGCCGGCCAGTTCCTCGACGAGCCGCGGCTCCGCGTGCTCCTGGCAGAGCTGGATCAGCCGCCCCCAGACGCGCTCCGGGTCGCCGTCCGGGCCCGGCGCGCGGCCGGGCAGCGCGCCCGGCTCGATCACCACCTCCACGCGGAGCCCGCCGCGGAACGGGTACCGCCCCGCCTGGAAGATCCACTGGGTGCCGGGGAGGTGGCCGCCGCCCGCCGGGCGCTCCGCCGCCCAGTACGCCACCCACTCCACGTGCGGCCAGGCGAGCGAGGCGTCCCCGTAGGCGACGCCCTGGTCGTCGGCGTGCAGGTGCAGGCCGCGCACGTTCACCTCCAGGGAGGGGACGGACGGGGCGCGGTCCCAGGTCGGCGCGTGCGGGGCGGCGTGGTGAGCCCCGCCGGCGGACCCGGTGTCCTGCGGCTGCTCCCTGCGCGGGAGCCGGGGCGGCCGGTCGGGCTCGGGGTTCAGCCGCTCGGTCCAGGTCTCGCCGTCCCACCAGCGCAGGCTGCCCGTGCCGTAGGGGTCGGGGTACCAGCCTGGTTGCGACACTCCTGCCTCCCGCTTCGCACAACGCGCGTGCCGAGACACCTGCCTCCCCGACCGGCGAACGCATCGTACCGACCGGACCCGCCTCCCACCCGCCATGGGCGGAACCCGGCCATCGCCTGTGGCGTGGGACGATCGGTGGTATGCCGCCCGCCAACCCTCCGTTCGTGCCGCCCGGGTCAGGGTGGCCGGAAGACCCCGCCGCCCCCGCGACCCCCGTCGCGCACGGCGCAGGCGACGTCATCGAGTTGGCCGCCGGGGCGCCCGATCTGCACGAGCTGTGCGCCCGCCAGTCGGTGTGCCGCGCCTGCGACCGGCTCGTGGAGTGGCGGGAGAAGGTCGCCGTCCAGCGCCGCCGGGCCTTCGCGGACGAGCGGTACTGGGGCCGTCCCGTCGCCGGATGGGGCGACGAGCGGCCGCGCATCCTGATCGTCGGGCTGGCCCCGGCCGCGCACGGCGGCAACCGCACCGGCCGCATCTTCACCGGCGACCGCTCCGGCGACTGGCTGTTCGCGTCCCTGCACCGGGTCGGGCTGGCGGCCCGGCCGACCAGCGTCCACGCGGGCGACGGGCAGCGGCTGCTCGGTGCGCGGATGGCGGCGACCGTCCGGTGCGCCCCGCCCGACAACAAGCCGACGCCCCTGGAGCGGACGACCTGCCTGCCGTGGCTCGCGCGCGAGGTCGAGCAGGTCGCCCCGAGCGTCCGCTGCGTGGTGTGCCTCGGCGGGTTCGCCTGGCAGGGCGTGTGGCCCGCGCTGAAGCAGGCCGGGTACGCGGTGCCGCGCCCCCGGCCGAAGTTCGGCCACGGCGCCGAGGTCGAGCTGGCGCCACCGCCGTCGGCTTCCCGGCGCGACCCCGTCCTGCTGCTGGGCTGCTACCACCCGAGCCAGCAGAACACCTTCACCGGCCGCGTCACCGAGGACATGCTGGACGCGGTCTTCGTCCGCGCCCGCGACTTCCACTAGGCCGGAGGGGTCGTGGCGAGGGGCGTCAGCCGGATCTCGCCGTACCGGCAGACCGGCCCGTACCGCCACTTCCCGTTCATGGGCTCGGTCTGGTTCGGCGGGATCACTCTCAGGGCGGTCGCGACGGGCTCGCAGGTCGTCCCCGTCTCGTCGCCGGCGGGGACGACCGCCCAGTGCAGCCGCTCGTAGGCGTGGCCGCCGCCGGGGATCACGATCGTGCGCGCCCTTCCCTCCCGGAAGACCCTGGTGGGGATCTTCCCGGCCGCACCGAGGAGCTGGAGCCCGGACCAGCCGCCGGCCGTGCAGGGCCTTCCGGACTTGTTGGTCAGCGTGAGCGCCGCGTAGCGGTCGCCGGTGCCCGCGTCGAGACCACTGAGGGTCACGGTGAGCATTCCCGTGGTGCAGTGCGGCTCCTGTGCGCCGGTCCCGTTCCCGGGGCTGACGGAGGGCGTCGCCTGCCCACCGGTCGTCGGGTCGGGCGAGCCGAAGTGCGCGCCACCGGTCGGCGTGGGCGTCGGGCCGTCCCCCTCGGACGATGTGCGCCCGGCGGTCGAGCTGCTTCCGCCGCAACCCGCGAGAGCGGTGAAGGCGGCGACGGTGATGGTCCCCCAGATGATTCGTGGCATCACTTCCCCCGTGGGAGCCGTCCTGCAAAGAGTTCGACGGCGAGGCAGGGCCTTGGCCAAGCGGCCGTGGCGCGGCGGACCGGCCCCTGCACCGATCCGCCGCCCGCGACCGCTTGGCGCCCCCGTCGGGCCCTGACCTCGCCGTCTCCCTATTGGCGGTACATCGATTGAGATGTCGGGCGCGCTGAGGAAGTTCGCGCCTCTCCTGGGGCGTGAGCCCGCGGCATAACCGGGTATCGCTCCGGATATGCCAATCCAGCGCACGAAACAGATCGTGATCGTCGGCGGCGGGTACGTCGGCATGTACACGGCCCTGCGCCTGCAGAAGAGGCTGCGCGGCGAACTGCGTCGCGGCGAGGTCGCCGTCACCGTCATCGACCCGCAGTCCTACATGACCTACCAGCCCTTCCTGCCGGAGGCGGCCGCGGGGAACCTGGAGCCCCGCCACGTCGTCGCGCCGCTGCGCAAGGTCCTGAACCGCTGCCGCATCGTGAACGGGTTCGTGACGCGGATCGACAGCGCCTCCCGGCGGGTCACCCTCCGGCCCGCCGGAGCGCACACCGCCGGCGTGCCGGAGCGGGAGGTGGAGTACGACATGCTCGTGATCAGCCTCGGCTCCATCTCGCGGACCCTGCCCATCCCGGGCCTCGCCGAGAGCGGGATCGGCTTCAAGACCGTCGAAGAGGCGATCTTCCTGCGCAACCACGTCCTGCACCAGCTCGACATCGCCGCGTCCAACCCGGACAACGAGACCGTCCGCAGGCGCGCCCTCACCTTCGTGTTCGTCGGTGCCGGGTTCGCGGGCGTCGAGGCCATGGCCGAGCTGGAGGACATGGCCCGCGACGCCTGCAAGTGGTACCCGACGATCGACGAGAAGGAGATGCGCTGGATGATGGTCGAGGCCACCGACCGCATCCTCCCCGAGGTGGGCCCCGAGATGGGCCGCTGGACCGCCGAGGCCCTGCGCCGCCGCGGCATCGAGGTCAAGATGAACACGCTGCTCAAGTCCGCCGAGAAGCGGCGCATGGTGCTGAGCGACGGCGAGGAGTTCGAGGCCGGCACCCTCGTCTGGACGGCCGGCGTGAAACCGCACCCCGTCGTCAGGGAGAGCGACCTGCCCCTGGACGACAAGGGCCGCATCAAGGCCACCGCCGAACTCACCGTCGAAGGGCTCGACGGCGTCTACGCCGCCGGCGACAACGCCGCCGTGCCCGACCTCACCGATACCGGGGACTTCACCGCGCCCAACGCCCAGCACGCCGTCCGGCAGGCCAAGCGCCTCGCCGACAACATCGTGGCGGACCTGCGCGGCAAGCCCCGCAAGCCGTACGTGCACGCCTACGTCGGCTCGGTCGCCGGCCTCGGCCTGCACAAGGGCGTCGCCAACGTCTACGGGCTCAAGCTCCGCGGCCTCCCCGCGTGGTTCATGCACCGCACCTACCACCTGTCGCGCATGCCGACCGTCAACCGCAAGTTCCGCATCACCATGGACTGGACGCTCTCCGCGTTCTTCCGCCGCGAGATCGTCTCGCTGGGAGAACTCGAATGGCCCCGCCAGGAGTTCGAACTCGCCGCCGGCCGCAAGCACGACATCTGACAACCGCCCTTGACCGCCCGGACCGTTCCACTGGCCGAACCCGGCCGCCGGAGCTCCATTCTCACGGCCCCCGGAGACGGCGGTGACAGCCACTGACTCGATATGATGACCCCGCCCCTGTAGCCCAACGGCAGAGGCGGGCTCCCTAAAAGAGCCAGTGTGTCGGTTCGAGTCCGACCAGGGGCACGTGCGGCGAACCCTGCTCGCCGATCTCTGATCGGCTTCGCCGGGGCTCGCAGTGTCCGCCCAGGGGGCGACCCCCTGGAACCCCCGATGCTCGGGCTCCGCCCTCGCGGAGGCTCGGCTTCGCCATCGCATTCCCGGTGGCTGAGGTCGGCGCGTGTCTGGCCGGTGCTCGGCTTCGCCTTCGCTCTCCGGCCGGGGTCTGTGAGCACCCGCGGATGCTCGGCTTCGCCTTCGCTTACCCGGGCCGGGGCGTGCGCGTCTGTGAGGGCCTAGGACCGGTGGCCGGTGAACGGGGTTTTGGGCTGATCAACTGGGGGGACTGCGGTTTAGACTGGTGGGTCACGTCGGCCGAAGTGGAGACCTGATGGAGAGCAGAAACCCCGCGTTCCGGGGGAGCGCCTTCGACCAGCGGGCCGGAGGGTACGGCGCGCAGCCCTACGGAGGGGCCGGGTACGGCGCGCCCGGGTACGCGCCGGCCGCCACCAGGCCGATGACCATGGACGACGTCGTCGTCCGCGGGTTCCTGACGCTCGCGACGCTGATGATCACGGCGGCGCTGGCGTGGGCGCTCGTGCCCACCTCGCTCGCCGCGCCCGTGCTGGTCGTGGCGCTCATCGCCGAGATCGGCATCTGGGCGTTCATCGCGTTCGGCCGCAAGGCGAACGCGGCGACGGTGCTGGCGTTCGCCGCGGTCTACGGCGTCGTCGTCGGCCTCGTCAGCCACTCCTACAACGACCTCTACCACGGGGTGGTCTTCCAGGCGGTGGTCGGGACGGCGCTGGCGTTCGGCGCCACCCTCGCCGTCTACGCGCTGCGCATCGTCCGGGTCACGCCCAAGTTCGCCCGCTTCGTCATGGCCGCCGGGCTCGCGCTGATCGGGTTGATGATCGTCAACCTGGTGGTGCACCTGTTCGGCGGCGACCACGGGATCGGGATCCGCGACCCCGGCAGCCCGCTCGCCTACATCTTCAGCGTCGCCGCGATCCTCGTCGGCTGCTTCTTCCTGCTGCTCGACTTCGACGCGGTCGAGACCGGGGTCCGGACGGGGGCGCCCGAGAAGTTCGCCTGGTACTGCGCCTTCGGGCTGGTGCTGAGCCTGGTGTGGATCTACCTGGAGATCCTGCGCCTGCTCAGCTACTTCTCCGGGCGCGACTAGCCCTCGCGACGATCAGCCCCGCGCCGGACGGCGTGGGGCTGATCTGTGCGGGATCTCTGCGCCAAGGTCGTGGCGCTCAGCGGCACGACGGCGGGGGCATCCTCTGGCGGGATCCCGCCACGTTCGTTGTGAAGTCCGACCGCGCGTCCTCCCGGGGGAGGCGCGTGCTCAGTTCAGTAGTGGCGGGCGCGGCGCGTGCGCTCGTGCTCGCGGACCAGGGCGGCGGCGTAGCCGTGGGACAGGTTGTGCTCCTCGGCCAGCCAGGTGCTGCGTTCCTCGCAGCGGGTGAACGAGGGCCCGTCCTCGATCGTGGTGAACCACTCGGGGATGTCACGTCCGGTGACTTGCGGAATGCGGGCTATCAGCTTGCTGTGGGTCTCCGGCGAGTGGTTCAGTGACAATTGGCACCTCCAGGTCGCGGGGCTCTTCCTGCCGACTCTGCAACACCTCTCCGCATGTGACAACCCCCTAACGGGGACCTATCTATTGCGTTACGTAGATCATCTGTAACGGGGATGATCCCCGGAAACGCGCAGGTGGCCCGCATGAAGCCGCCCGTGGGCGGTTTCGTGCGGGCCACCATGCGCTGGTGTGGGTTCCGTTTCCCCAGGCAAGGTCGGGCTTACCTCTAGGAGAGGCGCTCCAGGACCATGGCCATGCCCTGGCCTCCGCCCACGCACATCGTCTCCAGACCGAACTGCTTGTCGTGGAACCTGAGGCCGTTGAGGAGCGTGGAGGTGATCCGGGCGCCGGTCATGCCGAAGGGGTGGCCGACCGCGATCGCGCCGCCGTTGACGTTCAGCTTGTCGTGGTCGATGCCGAGCTCGTCGGCGGACGGCAGCACCTGCGCCGCGAACGCCTCGTTGATCTCGACGAGGTCGATGTCGTCGATCGTCATCCCGGCCTTGGCGAGGGCCCTGCGGGACGCCTCCACCGGGCCGAGGCCCATGATCTCGGGAGACAGGCCGGTGACGCCGGTCGACACGATGCGGGCCAGCGGGGTGATGCCGAGCTCGGCGGCCTTGGTGTCGCTCATGACCACGACCGCGGCGGCGCCGTCGTTCAGCGGGCAGCAGTTGCCGGCGGTGACCGTCCCGTCCGGGCGGAACACCGGCTGGAGCTGCGACACCTTCTCGTAGGTGGTGCCGGGGCGGGGGCCGTCGTCCTTGGCGGCGACGGAGCCGTCCGGGAGCGTCACCGGGGTGATGTCCTTCTCCCAGAACCCGTTGGCGAGGGCCTTCTCGGCGAGGTTCTGCGAGCGGACGCCGAACTCGTCCTGCGCCTGCCGGGACACGCCGCGCAGGGCCGCCACGTTCTCGGCGGTCTGGCCCATCGCGATGTAGATGTCGGGCAGGGCGCCGTCCTCGCGCGGGTCGTGCCACGCGGGGGCGCCGCCCTCGCCGGCCTTGGCGGTGCGGCCCTGGGCATCGGCGAACAGCGGGTTCTGCGTGTCGGGCAGGCCGTCGCTGCTGCCCTTGGCGAACCGGCTGACGGTCTCGACCCCCGCCGAGACGATGACGTCGGCCTCCCCGGCGCGGATCGCGTGCAGCGCCATCCGCGTCGTCTGGAGCGAGGACGAGCAGTACCGGGTGATGGTGGCGCCGGGCACGTTGTCCCAGCCCAGCAGGACCGACACCACGCGCCCCATGTTGTAGCCCTGCTCGCCGCCGGGCAGGCCGCAGCCGAGCAGCAGGTCGTCGATCTGGCTCGGGTCCAGCTGCGGGACCTTCGCCATCGCGGCGGTGATCATCTGGGCGGTGAGGTCGTCGGGCCGGATGTCCTTGAGCGACCCCTTGAAGGCGCGCCCGATCGGCGAGCGCGCGGTTGCGACGATGACTGCCTCGGGCATGTGCGGGTCTCCTTCTCAGCGGCCAACGGTGTTACTCACCGGTCACCAGCAATCTAGCCGCTGGTCCCCCGCGGCGTACACGCCGCCCCCCGGGCCTGATGGACGGCGCGTCCAATAAGTGCGGGCTTACCTCGCCCACCTGGGCCAGGTCCCGGCGGCCGGGTGACCGCCGCCCCATGCGCCCGGGACGCCGAGCACCGGAGAGTGGGACCGACGCCACCGGCGAGGCCACCGCCAGCGCGGGCGGAGGCTCGGCCGGTGTCCCGGACGGCCGGGGCCCGCCACCGGTGACCGGGCGGGCCCCGGCTCCGTGAAGCCCCCGTCGTCCTCGGGGGGAAGGCGATCGGACCCGTGGCGCCGGGGCAGGCGCAGCGCGGGGCGGCGCAGCGGATACCGCAGCGTGGCCCAGCGGCCCCGGGGGCCGCGGTCGAGCCCGGCGACCGACGCGCCGCTGACCTCCGTACCGGCCCGTTCGGCGGCCTCGGCGGCGGCCAGGTAGACGGGGAGGACGTCCGCGGTCAGGTGGTCGGACAGGTCGTGGCCGAGGCCCAGCGCGGATGCCATCGACGGCAGCACGGCGGCCGACGCGGCGGCGTAGCCCCGGGCGGACGGGTGGTAGCGGTCCTCGCTGAACATCGAGAGCGGGTCGGCGGCGAACTCGCGGCCGAGCAGATCGCCGAGCGACACCGACCGGCCGCCGCGCTCGACGACGGAGATCGTCTGGGCGGCGGCGAGCTGCCGGCTCGCCCGCCGCGCGAACCAGCGCAGCGGCGGCATCAGCGACTTGACGGAGCCGAGGTCGGGGCAGGTGCCGACGACGACCTCGCCGCCGGCGCCGCGCAGCCGCTCCACCGCGCGGGCGAGGTGGCGGACGGACTCGGTGGCCGGGACCCGCCCGGTCACGTCGTTGGCGCCGATCATGATGACGGCGACGTCGGGACGGGCTTGCAGGGCCTGGTCGACCTGGCCGCCCAGCGCCTGCGAGCGGGATCCGGACCGGGCCACGTTCGTCAGCCGGACGGGACGTCGCGCGATCGCGGACAGCCCGGCCGCGAGCAGCGCGGCGGGCGTCTCCTCCGAGGCGTGCACGCCGAGCCCGGCGGCGGTCGAGTCGCCGAGGACGACCAGCGACAGCGGCTCACCGCCGCGCGTCCCGCCGTACAGCCCGTCGGCGATCGGCGGGTCGCCGTTCGGCCGTGCGAGGATGGTCCTGCGGGCGAGCCTGGCCTGCATCAGCAGCAGGCCGAACGTGATGCCGCCGAGTGCGGTGATGCCTCCACCGCCGTAGGCCGCGGCGGCGGCGATGCGCCGCGCGGTGAATGCTCTCCACATACTGCGCTGACCCTCCGTGAATAAGTTCCTACCCACGCGAAAGGGCCGCGATACCTGCGGTGGCCGATCTCGGCTACCGTCGGGAACGGGAAACCTTTCGGCCCCCGCGCCGGTTCGCGCTTGTGACCGGCGGCGGAACAGGGCCGCATCATTAAGATCAACACACTGAACGACAAGGATGTCGCGGTGCACGTACACGACTCGCTCGTCGAACTGATGGGCAACACTCCGCTCGTCCGACTGCGCAAGGTGACCGCCGGCGTGGGGGGCGGCCGGGAGCCGCAGCTGTTCGCCAAGGTGGAGTACTTCAATCCCGGGGGGTCGGTGAAGGACCGCATCGCGGTCCGCATGATCGACGCCGCCGAGAAGTCCGGCGAGCTGCGCCCCGGCGGGACGATCGTCGAGCCGACGTCCGGCAACACCGGGGTCGGGCTCGCCATGGTCGCGCAGGAGCGTGGCTACCGCTGCGTCTTCGTCTGCCCCGACAAGGTCGGCAAGGACAAGATCGACGTGCTGCGGGCGTACGGCGCCGAGGTCGTCGTCTGCCCGACGGCGGTGAACCCCGAGCACCCCGACTCCTACTACTCGGTGTCGGACCGCCTGGTCACCGAGATCCCCGACGCGTGGAAGCCGAACCAGTACACCAACCCGCAGAACCCGCAGTCGCACTACGAGACGACCGGGCCGGAGCTGTGGGAGCAGACCGAGGGCCGCATCACGCACTTCGTCGCGGGCATCGGCACCGGCGGCACGATCAGCGGCGTCGGCCGGTACCTCAAGGAGGTCTCCGGCGGGCGGGTCCGGATCGTCGGCGCGGACCCGGAGGGCTCGGTCTACTCCGGCGGCAGCGGCCGCCCCTACCTCACCGAGGGCGTCGGCGAGGACATCTGGCCCGAGACCTACGACCGCGGCATCTGCGACGAGGTCATCGCGGTGTCCGACAAGGACTCCTTCACCATGACGCGCCGCCTCGCCCGCGAGGAGGCGCTGCTCGTCGGCGGGTCCTGCGGGATGGCCGTCGTCGCCGCGCTGCGCGTGGCCGAGCGCGCCGATCCGGACGCGGTGATCGTGGTGCTGCTGCCCGACGGCGGCCGCGGCTACCTCGGCAAGATCTTCAACGACAGCTGGATGGCGGACTACGGCTTCCTCACCCCCTCCACCGAGGAGGCGCGGGTCGGCGAGGTGCTCACCCGCAAGGGCGGCACGCTGCCGGAGTTCGTGCACGTCCACCCGCACGAGACCGTGCAGACCGCGATCGCCATCATGCGCGAGTACGAGGTGTCGCAGCTGCCGGTGATGAAGGAGGAGCCGCCGGTCATGGCGGCCGAGGTGGTCGGTTCGGTCGGGGAGACCGACCTGCTCGACATCATGGTGAAGGGCCAGGCCAAGATGACCGAGCCGGTCGAGTCGCACATGTCGGCGCCGCTGCCGACGCTCGGCTCCGGCGAGCCGGTCAGCAAGGCCGTCGGCGTCCTGGAGAAGTCCGGCGCCGCCGTCGTCCTCGTGGACGGCAAGCCCAAGGGCCTCATCACCCGGCAGGACCTGCTGGCGTTCCTGTCCGACGCCACCGGCTGACCCGGGGGAGACGACCGGAGAACGGCCGAGCGCCTGGAGATCGACGATCTCCAGGCGCTCGGCCGTTCAGGTGTCGGGTTGCGGGGCCCGGCCGGTGGGCGGCGTTATGGGCCGGCCCCCGCAACCCGACGTCTCGGGGGCGCCGCGGCTAGCCGCGGTACCCGGTCGGAGCGAAGTCCTCCCGCGTGTCGTTCGGCCGCGGCTGCTTCTTCGGCTCGTCGCCGTGGCCCGGCCACCAGGCCTTGTGGCCCAGCATCGCGGTGAGGCCCGGCACCAGGAAGGTGGACATCACGAAGGCCGACAGCGCGATGCCGATCGCCACCGAGAAGCCCATCTGCTGGAGCATCGAGACCGGCGCGAGCATCATCACCGAGAACGTGCCGGCCAGGATGAGGCCCGCCGCGGCGACCGTCGGGCCGCCGTGCTGGACGGCCAGGGCCGCGGCCTTCCGCGGGTCGTGGCCCTCCTTGGCCTCCTCGCGCAGCCGCGCCGTCATCAGGATGTTGTAGTCGGTCCCGATGGCCAGCACGAACAGGTAGAGGACGATCGGCAGCTGGAAGGTGACGCCGGCCTCGCCCATCGCGCCCTGGAAGACGTACACCGCGGAGCCGAGCGTCGCCGCGAAGCCGAGCAGGACGGCCACCACCAGGTAGATCGGCGCGACCACCGACCTCAGCAGCAGCGCCAGGATCAGCGCGATCAGCACCGCCGCCACCGGCAGGATCACCGACAGGTCGCGGTTGTTGACCGTGTTGATGTCGGAGAAGATCGCCGTCGATCCGCCGACGTAGGCGCGGGTGCCCTCCGGCGCCGCCTTGTGCACGGCGGGCGCCAGCTCGTCCTTGACCAGGGCGATCGCCTTGTTGGACGCCGGGTTGACCTTCAGTACCAGGTCGACCCGGGCCACGGTCTTGTCCTGGCCGGGGACGGGCTGCTGCACCTTGCCGACGCCGGGCGCGCTCTCGGCGGCCTGGCTGAACGACTGGAGCTGCTGCTGGGTGACCGGCTGACCGTTCTGGCTCTTGATGAACACCTGGACCGGGGTGGTCAGGCCGGGCGGGAAGCCCTTCTCCATGTCCTTGGTCGCCTGGGCGGACTCCGTGTCCTGCGGGAAGCCGGCCGCGAAGTCGTAGTCGGCCTTGAACCCGAGGGTGCCGAGCGCCAGCACGACCAGGACGAGCCCGGACGCCGCGGCGGCGACGGCGGGGCGCTTGCCGACACCGCGGCCGATGGCCGTGGAGAATTTGCCCTTCGGCTGCTTCTTCCACGCCTTGGACGGCCAGAAGACGGCGGTGCCGAGCAGCGAGACGAGCGCCGGGAACAGCGTCAGCGAGGTGATGCCCATCACGACGACGGCGATGGCGAGGGCCGGGCCCCAGGCGCTGAAGACGCCGAACGTCGCGAGCAGCAGGACCAGGAACGTCACGGCGATGGCGGCGGCGGCCGAGGAGATGACCTCGCCGACCCGCTCCACCGCGGTGATCATCGCGGTCTTCTTGTCGTCGCCGGCGCGCAGCCGCTCGCGGAACCGGAACATCAGGAACAGGTAGTAGTCGGCGCCGATGCCGAAGAGCACGATCAGGATGATGGTGCTGAGGCTGTCGTCGCCGGAGAACCCGAAGATCTTCGAGGCCGTGCCGATCAGACCCATCGCGACCTGCATGGTCACGGTGATGACGACGATCGGCAGCACCGCCGCCAGCGGGGCCCGGAAGATCAGCAGGATCAACCCGATGATCAGCACGAAGGTGGCGATGCCGACGATCTCGAAGGACTTGTTGAAGGAGTCCTCGTTGTCGACGAAGCCGGCGACGTCACCGCCGACCTTGGCCTCCATCCCGCTGTCCTTCAGCAGGGTGGGCAGGTCCTTGCGGATCTGCTTGACCGCGTCGCCCTGCTTCTCGCTGTCGGCCATCGAGGTGCCCTTCATCGGCACCATGATCACCTGGACGGCCTTGTTGGGCGCCACGGCCTCGGGGCCGGTCGCGAAGCCGAGGACCGTCGGCGGCTTCTTGGCGTTGAGCGTCTTGGCGGCCTCGTTCACCTTCGCGGTGTCCTGCGCCGTCAGCGCCTGGCCGTCGGAACGCTTCACCACGACGAGCGAGGAGGTGTCCTCCTGCTGCGGGAACGCCTTTTCAGCGATCTTGAGCGCCTGCACCGACTCGTACTTCGAGGGCAGGAAGTCGCCCTGGTCGGACTCGGTGGTGAGCTTGGGGGAGAGGGCGATGATGAGCACCGCGGCCACGAGCCAGGCCACGATCGTCCACCACGGGTGTCTCACGACGAAGCGCGCGAGCCGAGCGAACATGGGGGCTTCCTTAATTCACAGTCGTAGGGATACCTGTAAAACAGTAGAGACCGGACACGGCGCGGGGGTCACCCGCAGCGCCGAAATGCGGTGTGATACCTCCGGGGGAGCCTCTCCTCCTCTAGGAGGGGCGGGGAGTGGATAGCCTCGTACCCATGGACAACGAGGTTCAACGGGGGTTCGAGACCCTGGCCATCCACGCCGGGCAGGAGCCCGACCCGGCCACCGGCGCGGTCGTCCCGCCGATCTACCAGGTCTCGACGTACAAGCAGGACGGCATCGGGGGGCTGCGCGGGGGCTACGAGTACTCCCGGTCGGCCAACCCGACGCGTACCGCGCTGGAGGTATGCCTGGCCGAGACGGAGGGCGGCGCGCGGGGGCTGGCGTTCGCCTCCGGGCTCGCCGCCGAGGACGCGCTGCTGCGCACGGTCTGCAAGCCCGGTGCCCACGTCATCGTCCCGAACGACGCCTACGGCGGGACGTACCGGCTGTTCGCGAAGGTCGCCCAGCCGTGGGGGGTCGAGTTCGACCCGGTGCCGCTCAACGACATCGCCGCGGTGCGGGCGGCGGTCCTCCCCGAGACGAAGATCATCTGGGTGGAGACGCCCACCAACCCGCTGCTCGGCGTCGCCGACATCGCGGCCCTGGCCGCCGTCGCCCGGGACGCGGGGGCGCTGCTGGTCGTCGACAACACCTTCGCCTCGCCCTACCTCCAGCGGCCGCTGGAGCTCGGCGCGGACGTCGTCGTCCACTCCACCACCAAGTACATCGGCGGGCACTCCGACGTCGTCGGGGGCGCGCTGATCGCCGCGGACGCCGGCCTCGGGGAGCGGCTGGCGTTCCACCAGAACGCGATGGGCGCCGTCGCGGGCCCGTTCGACGCCTGGCTCACCCTGCGCGGGATCAAGACGCTCGGCGTGCGGATGGACCGGCACTGCGCCAACGCGGAGCGGGTCGTGGACCTGCTGACGCGGCACCCGTCCGTCCGGCAGGTCCTCTACCCGGGGCTGCCCGACCACCCGGGCCACGAGATCGCCGCCAAGCAGATGAAGGCGTTCGGCGGCATGGTCTCGTTCCGGATGGAGTCGGAGGAGGCCGCCGTCCGGGTCTGCGAGCGGACGAAGCTGTTCACGCTCGGCGAGTCGCTCGGCGGCGTCGAGTCGCTGATCGAGCACCCGGGGCGGATGACGCACGCCTCGGCGGCCGGATCACCGCTGGAGGTGCCCGCCGACCTGGTGCGGCTGTCGGTCGGCATCGAGGACGCCGCCGACCTGCTCCGCGATCTGGAGCAGGCGCTTTCCTGAGAATCGGCTGACCATTCCCCACCGGACTTGATCAAAACATCTATACTCAGCGCGCCAGGTTTGTGAAGAAAGGGCCCGGGGTGCGCAAAGTACTGGTCTGTGGGGCGGCGTTCGCCGCGACGTGTGTCTCCGCCGTGACCGTTCCCGTGGGAGCCCACGCGAACGAGCCGACGCCGACGCCGACGGTGTCCGTCCCGTCCGAGCCGTCCGAGCCGCCGGCGGGGACCCCGTCCGGCGGGCCGGAGACCGGGGCCCCCGGTACCGGCTCGCCGTCGGCGCCGTCCGCGACGCCGACTGAGGGCGGCCCGGCCGGCACGGACGGGGAGCCGGACGGCACGGTCACCGCGCAGGCGGTCATGGTGACGCCGCAGCTGCCGCGGTTCCGCACCTACGCCTACGGCAAGCTGCCCGCCCAGAAGATCGACGCCTACTGGCGCAAGCCGGGCCCCCGCGCCACGCCGCGGCCGGCCGTGCTGCTCCTGCACGGCGGCTACTGGCTGGAGGGCGACAAGGGCGGCGGCTGGAAGTACTTCGCGCGCCGGCTGACCGAGCAGGGCTTCGTGGTCCTGTCGGCCAACTACCGGCTCGCGCCCAAGGCGCAGTGGCCCGCCCAGCGCGACGACGCCATGGCGGCCCTCGACTTCATCAAGAAGCACGCCCAGGTGTGGAACGTCGACCCGAACCGCATCGCGGTCATGGGCTCGTCGGCCGGCGGGCACCTCGCGACGCAGCTCGGCACGTTCGGGACGGGCACCCGCCAGGTCCGCGGGGTGGTCGCGCTGTCGCCGCCGAACAACCCCTTCCTGGCCTTCCAGGACGGCGCGAAGCCGGACGCCTCGTTCACCGAGCGCAAGCTGCGGCAGGCCGTGGTCGGTCTCGTCCACTGCGTGCCCGGTGCGGCCGCCGCCCCGGACTGCTGGACGAAGCTGGACGACGCCAGCACCGTCACGCACGTCTCCGCGGACGACGCCCCGATGCTGCTGATGCACGCCACCGGCGACTTCGTCCCGGTCACCCAGAGCACCGGGCTGGCCGGCGCGCTGCGGGCCGCCGGGGTCCAGGCGACCGTCAAGACCGTCGAGGGCGACATGCACGCTTCGGACATGCTGAGCGACGAAAGCGTCTACCCGACGATCCTGGCCTGGCTCAAGAAGCGGCTGAACCCCGGCCAGTAGGGCCGGCTCAGCCGTTCCAGACCATCAGGACGAGGATCACCAGCCAGATCAGCGCGACGACGCCGGACATGGCGGCCAGCCGCCCCCGCTCCACCTGGGCGATCTCACCGGTGGCGGCCGCCGGCTCCGCGGTGGCTCCGGCGGCGGGGGCCCCGGCCTCCGCCGCGCCGCCTTCGGCCTCGACGCCGCCCTCCTTGGCCTCCCCGGCCTTCTCGGTCGCGGCGGGACGGGCCGCGACGGGCGCGGGCACCGCCTCGGCCGCCGCGACCTCCAGCAGGTGCACCGCCTTGCGCTGGTCGCGCTCGACGATCAGCAGCAGCACCAGCGCGACGACGAACAGCGTCATCGACACCGTCAGCCACACCTCGGCGAGATCGCCCTTCGCCAGCCCGAGCCCGATCAGGAAGATCCCCAGCGTCCCGATCCCGTAGATCTGGGTGGTCCGGTGGAGGTAACGCACCACGACCACGTTGCGCTTGCGGATGTAGCGGGGCGTGGACATCGTGGCGGCGGTCAGCGGCCCCAGAGTGAAGATCGCGAACCCGATGTGGAGGAAGAGCAGGATGCGGTCCGAAGTCGACATGGGCCGACCTTAGTTCATTGCTTTTCTCTCCACCTTCGGGCCTGGCGGCCCTCCAACGTCGACAAAAGCGGCGATCGCCGGCATCGCTTCGCTCGCGTCTCCGCCCCCGGGCCTGCCTTCGGACGCGATCGCGACCATCGAGGTCGTCGCGTGGTTCAGCGCCTGATTCTCAGGTAGTCGCTGATGACGTACTCGCCGAGCCGGTCGGCGTCGGGCGCGAAGACCCGGCCGCCGTTGCGCTGCGCGACCTCCTCCACGAACGACACGAGCCGCCGGTCCTCGGCGAGCATGAAGAAGTTCATGCAGGCGCCGCGCCGGGTCATCTTGTCGACCTCGGCGAGGGTGAGCACGAGCGTGTCGGTGGACGGCGGGTAGTCGAACAGCGAGCGGCCGTCCGGCCGCAGGTGCGCGGTGGGCTCGCCGTCGGTGACGACGAGGACGATCGGCTCGAAGTCGGGGTGCCGGTCCAGGTGCCGTCCGGCGATCATCAGGGCGTGGTGCAGGTTGGTGCCCTGCACCATGTCCCAGTCGAGGCCCGCCATCTCCGTGGGGTGCAGCACCCGCGCGTAGTTGGAGAACCCGATGATCTGGATGGCGTCCTGCGGGAACTTGCTGGTCACGAGCGTGTGCAGGGCCAGCGTGGTCTGCTTGGCGGCCGCCCACGTCCCGCGCAGCACCATCGAGTAGGACAGGTCGACGAGCAGGCAGACGGCGGCGCCGGTGCGGCGCTCGGTCTCGTGCACCTCGAAGTCGTCCACGCTCAGCCGCACGCCGTCCGGGCGCCGCGCGCCGTTTCCGCCGACCGCCACGGCGTCGGAGGTGCCCACGGGTTCGGCGAGCCTCGCATCCGCGGGCGGGGGGACGAGGCCGGTGCCGCGTTCCCCGGTCCCGTTCGAGGTCGTCCCGCGCTCCATGGCGCTGCGCCGGATCGCGTTGCTCACCGTCCGGACCACGTCGAGGGGCTGCTCGTCGCCGAACCGCCACTCGCGGCTGGAGCCGGTCAGCTCGCCCGCCTGGCCCGCGTCCCGCTGGTCGTGGTCGCCGCGCCGGCCGGACGCCAGCTGGGAGAACACCCGGCGCAGCGCGGTCTCGCCGAGCCGCCGCACCGCCTTCGGCGTCAGCTCCAGCTTCCCGCGCTTGCGCTGAAGGTAGCCCTGCCGCTCCAGTTCGGCCTCGATGCGGCGCAGCTCGGCGAGGTCGTCGACGGCCTGCCGGCCGAGGGCCCGCCGGACGGCGTCCTCGTCGATGTCGTCGAGCCGTGCGCCTGGGTAGTCCTGCCCGAGCGCCGCCTCCAGCTCGCTGAGGTCGGCCAGCTCCGCCAGCGCGGTCGTGGCGTCGCCCACGCCGAGCGGGTCGTCGCCGGTCATCTGCTCGGGCTGCCCCCAGCCGAGGTCGGGGCGGCGGGTCCGCAGCGCGTCGCCGAGCCGGGTCATCTCCATGGCGAGGCCCGCGTCCTGCATGGCCTGCTCCATGAGGCCGGCCAGCTCGGCGCGCTGCTCGGGGCTGAGCGAGGCGAGCAGCCGGTCCATCGCGGCGGCGCGGCGGGCCAGCGCGTCGACCAGCTCTTCGAGGTTCTGCGGATCGTCGGGGAACATGTCCCCGTACTCGCCCATGAACCGGTCGAAGTCATCCTGGGTGTGCTCGCCGCGCGCGTCCCGCTCCAGCATCGCGTTGAGGTCGGCCATCATGTCCTTGACCCGCTGCATGGCGGCCGGATCCTGGTTCTCCAGGGCCTGCTTCATGCCCTGGAACTGCGCGTCGAGGACCTCGCGGCGCAGCAGGTCCTTCAGCTGCTCGAAGGTGCGGCGGGCGGCGGCGGAGCGCCAGTCGTAGTCCGACAGCCGCCGGATCGCCTGCGAGGTGTCGGACGGCAGCATGTCCAGCTCCGCCTCGCGCAGCCGCGCGTCGTCGCCCGGGTCGGGGAACAGCTCGGCCCGCTCCTGCCCGATCGCGGTGTCCAGCAGCGCGCGGGCCTGCTCCAGCGTGCCGTCGAGGCGGCCCCGGTCGCGCAGCGCACGGCGCCGCTCCCTGACCTGGCGCAGCATGTCGTCGAGCCCCCGGCGCGGCTGGGCGCCCGGCAGGCCGCGCCGCAGCAGCTCGCGGAGCGCGTCGTCGGGGCGGGTGCCGTCCAGCACCGAGTCGCCCACGGCGTCCAGCGCGTCGCGGACGTCGTAGGGAGGCGCGAGCGGGTCGGGCCCGTCCTCGTAGGCGCCGTAGCGGTATCGGCTCATCGAATCCCCTTGCGCGTGGAGACCTCGGGGCGGGGTGTCACGTCCGGTACGTCGCCGTCCCGTCGGACCGCCCCTCGGCGACGTCCTTGGAGAGCCGCCGGGTGAGGAACAGCCCCTCCAGGGCGAACTCGATCGCCGCCGCGGCCTGCCCCGGGGACTCCCCGCTCATGCCGAGCCTTTCCATGATCTTGGCGAGGCCGGGCACCTGGCCGGTGCGCCGCAGCAGCTCGCGCGCCGGCACCAGCTCGCCCGACTCCACGCTCTCCCCGGAGTCGAACTTGTCGAGCAGGCCGGTGAGGTCGGCGGCGCCCAGCGTCCGGCGGTAGGTCTCGGCGACCGCGCGGCGCAGCAGGTGCTCCAGCACCTCCTGCTCGCGGCCCTCCTCGCTGACCTCGAACTCCACCTTGCCCATCAGCGACGGCACCACGGCCGGCAGGTCGCAGACCCGCGCGACGGCGTGCTCCTCCCCGGTGAGCGCCGCGCGGCGCACAGCGCCCGCCGCGACGGTCTCGGCCCCCGCGAGCGCGAACCGCGCCGACACACCCGACCGCGCGTCCACCGCCGTCGAGTCGCGGACGAGCCGGGTGAACCGCCCGATCACCTCGACCATGTGGTCGGGCACCTCGGCGGGCAGGCCCGCGAGGTCGGCGAAGTCGGCCTCCTGGCGGATCAGCGCGAGCTCGGCGTCCAGTTCGAGGGGGTAGTGGGTGCGGATCTCGGCGCCGAAGCGGTCCTTCAGCGGCGTGATGATCCGGCCCCGGTTGGTGTAGTCCTCGGGGTTGGCGGACGCGACGAGCAGCACGTCCAGCGGCAGCCGCAGCGCGTAGCCGCGGACCTGGACGTCGCGCTCCTCCAGCACGTTCAGCAGCGCCACCTGGATCCGCTCGGCGAGGTCGGGCAGCTCGTTGATGGAGAAGATCCCGCGGTTGGTGCGCGGGACGAGCCCGAAGTGCACGGTCTCCGGGTCGCCGAGCGTGCGGCCCTCCGCCACCTTGATCGGGTCGACGTCGCCGATCAGGTCGCCGACGCTGGTGTCGGGCGTGGCGAGCTTCTCCCCGTAGCGGTCGTCGCGATGCTTCCACTCGACCGGAAGCGCGTCGCCCAGCTCCCCCGCGAGCCGGCGGCAGCGCACGCAGACCGGCGCGTACGGGTGGTCGTTGATCTCGCAGCCCGCCACCACGGGGGTCCACTCGTCCAGCAGTCCGACCAGGGTGCGGATCAGCCGCGTCTTGCCCTGCCCGCGCTCGCCCAGCAGCACCAGGTCGTGCCCGGCCAGCAGGGCTCGCTCCAGATGGGGCAGGACGGTCTCGTCGAACCCGAGGATGCCGGGGAAGCGCGGCTCGCCGGATCTCAGCCGGCCGAGCAGGTTGCGCCGGATCTCGGCCTTGACGGGAAGCCGCACGTGACCGGTGGCGCGCAGCGCGCCCAGCGTCGATTCACGGGGTGCGGATTCGCCGGAGGAGGACTCGCGTGGTGTGGATGAACGCACGCGACCGACACTACGTCCCGGCCCGGGGAATCGCACCCCCGCCGGGGATTCGCCCGCCCTGTCCCGTCTCGCCGGCGTTTGGGTGGAACGGTCGCGGAGGGGGAGACTGGTGGTGTGAAGCGACCCGGCGAACGGAGTGAGGGAGGCGGCGCCGATGGCGCGATTCGGTGATGGCCTGGCCCTCGGACCCGATCTGTCCAGCGCCGCCACGACGGCGGTCGAGCAGGCGCTCGCGCCGCTCAGCGCGGCGCCCGACCTGGTGTGCGTGTTCGTCACCGGCGACGACCCGGGCCAGATCGAGGAGGCCGCGCAGGCGGCGCAGCGCGCGGCCGGTCCCGCGCTGCTGCTGGGGTGCAGCGCGTCCGGTGTGATCGGGGCCGGGCGCGGCGTGGAGGAGCGGGGCGCGGTGAGCGCGTGGGCGGCGGTGCTGCCCGGCGCGCGGCTCGACGCGTTCCGGCTGGAGACGCTGAAGGGCGACGACCGGCTCATCGTGGTCGGCATGCCGGAGGCCCAGGACGACGACGCGGTCGGCGTGCTGCTGGCCGACCCGTACAGCTTCCCGGTGGACGCGTTCGTGGAGCGCTCGGACGAGGCGCTGCCCGGCCTGCCGCTGGTCGGCGGGCTGGCCGAGGGCAGCGGGGTCGGCGGCGAGACCGGGCAAGGCGAGGCGCGGCTGTTCGTCGGCGGCGAGGTGTACCGGGACGGCGCGGTCGGCGTGGTGATCGGCGGGTCCGTCGCCGCCGCCACGGTGGTCAGCCAGGGCGCCCGCCCGATCGGCCCGGACATGGTGGTGACCAGGGCCGAGGAGAACGTCCTGTACGAGCTGGCGGGGGTGCCGGCGCTGGAGAAGCTGGAACAGATCGTCCTCGGGCTGCCGGAGGAGGAGCAGGAGCTCGCCGGGCGCGGGCTGCTGATCGGCGTCGCGATGGACGAGTACGCCGACGAGCACGAGCACGGCGACTTCCTCGTCCGCGGCGTCGTGGGCGCCGACACCGACACCGGCGCCATCGCGATCGGCGACGTGGTGGACGTGGGGCGCACCGTCCGGTTCCAGGTCCGGGACGCGGGCGCCGCCGAGGAGGACCTCGCCGCGCTGCTGGAGCGGTTCGACCTCGCGCCGGTCGAGGGCGCGCTGCTGATCTCCTGCAACGGCCGCGGGCAGGCGATGTTCCCCGACTCCGACCATGACGCCAAGGTGCTGGACCGCGCCTTCGGCCCCGCCGGGGTGGGCGGCTTCTTCGCGGCGGGGGAGATCGGCCCGGTCGCGGGACGCAACCACGTGCACGGCTTCACCGCCTCGATCCTCGCGTTCGGCCGGGCCGAGGAGGGCGTTTGAGCGCCGTGCTCGCGGTGGACGTCGGCGGGACGAAGCTCGCCGCCGCGCTGGTCGAACCCGACGGGCGCGTCACCGCCCACGACCGGGCCCCCACCCCCAACTCGCCGGACGTGGACGGGGAGGAGCTGTGGCGGGCGCTGGAGGCGCTGCTCGCCAAGCTCGCCGCCGGCGCCGGGGACCCGCCCCTCGCGGGCGTCGGGGTGGGCTGCGGAGGGCCGATGACCTGGCCGGCAGCCGAGGTGTCGCCGCTGAACATCCCGGCGTGGCGGGGCTTCCCGCTGCGCGATCGGCTCCGCGCCCGGTACCCGGGCCTGCCCGTCCGCATCCACAACGACGCGGTCTGCGTCGCGATCGGCGAGCACTGGCTCGGCGCGGGGCGCGGGCACGACAACGTCCTCGGCATGGTGGTGTCCACGGGCGTCGGCGGCGGGCTCATGCTCGGCGGGCGCCTGGTGAACGGCGCCAGCGGCAACGCCGGGCACATCGGGCACGTCATCGTCGAGCCCGGCGGGCCGCCCTGCGGATGCGGGGGCCGCGGCTGCCTGGAGGCGGTCGCGCGCGGCCCGGGGCTGGTCGCGTGGGCGCGGGAGCAGGGCTGGCGGTCCGGGAGCGCGGGCGCCACCGGCGTGGAGCTCACCGACGACGCCCGCCGCGGGGACCCGGTCGCGGGCGCGGCGATGCGCCGGGCGGGCCGCGCCCTCGGCATCGCGATCGCGTCCGCGACGCACCTGTGCGATCTGGAGGTCGCCGCGATCGGCGGCGGGCTCTCGCAGGCGGGACGGCTGCTGTTCGACCCGATGGAGGAGGCGTTCGGCGAGCACGCGCGGATGGAGTTCGCGCGCCGGCTGCGGATCGTCCCGGCCGAGCTCGGGCAGACCGCGGGCCTCGTCGGCGCCGCCGCCCTGGTCTACGCCCAAGATCGTTATTGGAGTGCCGGATAGGCCGGGCATGCAAGGATGAATGAATGAGCGAAGCGGCCCGGGGGGTGTGGGGGGGCGCCCCCCCACGAGCGAGTATGAGCGACTCTGGTCCGGCCTCCATCGATGTCGACGACGTCCGCGCCGCCAGGGAGCTGCTGGGCGGGGTGGCCGTGCCGACGCCGCTGATCCCCTCCCGGGTGCTGTCGGAGCAGATCGGCGGGCCCGTCCTGCTGAAGTGCGAGAACCTGCAGCGCACCGGCTCCTTCAAGATCCGGGGCGCGTACGTGCGGATCGCGCGGCTGAGCGAGCGGGAGCGGGCGGGCGGCGTGGTCGCGGCGAGCGCGGGCAACCACGCGCAGGGCGTCGCGCTCGCCGCCTCGATGCTCGGCTGCAAGGCCACCGTGTTCATGCCCGTCGGCGCCCCGCTCCCGAAGATCGCCGCGACCCGCGGCTACGGCGCCGAGGTCGTCTTCCCTGGGCCGACCGTGGACGACTGCCTCGTCGCCGCGCAGGAGTACGCGGACGAGTGCGGCGCGGTGTTCATCCACCCGTTCGACCACCCTGACGTCGTCACGGGGCAGGCCACGATCGGCCTGGAGGTCATGGAGCAGTGCCCGGAGGCGCGGACGATCGTGTCGCCGGTGGGCGGCGGCGGCCTGCTGGCCGGGGTCGCGGCGGCGGTGAAGGGCCTGGCGAAGGAGACCGGCGGCGGGGATGTCAAGCTCGTCGGCGCGCAGGCCAAGCGGGCCGCGGCGTTCCCGCCGTCGCTCGCAGCGGGCAGGCCCACCCAGATCGGGATCGAGCGCACGATGGCGGACGGCATCGCGGTCGGCCGTCCCGGTGAGCTGACCTACGCCATGTTCACCGAGCTGGTGGACGCCGTCGTCACCGTGACCGAGGAGTCGATCTCCCAGGCCCTGCTGCTCTGCCTCGAACGCGCCAAGCAGGTCGTCGAGCCGGCGGGGGCGGCGGGCGTCGCGGCGCTGCTGGAGCACGGCTACGCCGTCGAGCCGCCCGTCGTGGTGCTGCTGTCGGGCGGCAACATCGACCCGCTGCTGCTGTCGAAGGTGCTGCGGCACGGGCTCGCGGGCGCGGGGCGTTACCTGGTGGTGCGCTGCCGCCTGAAGGACCGTCCGGGCGCCCTGGTGACCCTGCTGAGCGAACTGGCCGAGTTGGGCGTCAACGTCCTGGACGTCATGCACGAGCGGATGGCGGCCCGCCTCCATGTCGAGGAGGCCGAGGTGCTCATGCACCTGGAGACCCGCGGGGCCGACCACTCCGAGGACGTCATCGGCCGCCTCCGCGAGAAGGGCTACACCCTCACGCTGAGCTAGCCGCGCGCGGCCGGCTCAGCGTGAGGGTGCGGTGTCACGGCCGAGCGGGGTTCTACAGGGACGGCTTGCCCTCGGAGTAGAGCCAGGCCTTGGCCCAGGCGTCCAGGTCCTTGCGGGACAGGCGCTCGGCGAAGCGGACGAAGTCCTTCGTGGAGGCGTTGCCGTACCGGTAGGCGGCCGGCCACGCCTTCAGCAGAGCCGAGAAGGCCCGCTCGCCGATCTTCGTGCGCAGCACGTGGACGGCCATCGCGCCGCGGTCGTAGACGAGCCCGTCGAAGATGTGGTCGCGGCCCGGGTCGGCGACCCTGCCCGTCCACAGGCCGTTGCTCGCGGGCGTCGCGTAGGTCTCGTCGAACTGCTTCTGGACGGACGTGCCGCCGTGCGCCGCCGCGTACAGCCACTCGGAGTACGTCGCGAAGCCCTCGTTCAGCCAGATGTCGGCCCACCTGGCCGGGGACACCGAGTCGCCGAACCACTGGTGGCCCAGCTCGTGCGCGAGCAGGTCGGTGCTCGGGATGCCGCCCGGACGGCGCCCGAGGTCGTACACGGGGCGGCCCTGCGTCTCCAGCGCGTAGCCGACCCCGGCCTTGACGACGATCCCGCCCGTCGAGGTGAACGGGTAGCGGCCGTAGAGCCGGTTCTGGAAGTCGGTGACCTCGGCGGTCTGGTCGTGGAACTTCTTCGCGTCCTCCGGCTTGATGGCCATGGCCCGGTCGGTGGCGGTCAGGTTGGGGATGCCCGCCTTCGTCCGTCCGGTGGTCACGTCGTACCGGCCGATGGCGATCATGGCGAGCTCGCTGGCCATCGGGTTGCGGACGTCCCAGCGCGTGGTCGTCCAGCCGCCCGCGGTCCGCCTGCCGCGCGGGTCGCCGTTGGCGAGCGTGGTGAGGCCGCTCGGAGCCGTCAGCGTGTAGGTGTAGGTCGCCTTGTCGGTCGGGTGGTCGTTCACCGGGTAGACGGTGGCCGCGCCGAACGGCTGGTTGAGCATCACCGCGCCGTCGGGGGTGGGCACCCAGCCGGACACGCCCAGCGCGTCGTCGTTGACCGTCTGCGGAACGCCGGAGTACGCCACGGTCACGGTGAAGGCGCGGCGGTCCCGGATGCCCTTGCGCGGGGTGATGACCAGCTCCTGGGCGCCCGTCCGCGTGTAGGACGCGGCGCGGCCGTCGACCTTCACGGAGGAGATCTTCAGCGGGCCGAGGAAGTCCAGGTCGAACCGGGACAGGTTCTGCGTCGCCCGCGCCGTCACGCGGGTCACCGCCTGGATCCCCTTGGTCGCGGGGTCGTATTTCAGGCCGATGTCGTAGTGGGCGACGTCGTAGCCGCCGTTGCCCATGTCGGGGAAGTAGGGGTCGCCCGCGCCGGGCGCCCCGGGGGTGAACCGCTCGGCGGCGCCGGCGGGTGCCGCGGTCACCGCGAGGCTCGCCGCGACGCCCAGCGTCACGGCCGCCAGCGCTCTGGGGGTTCTGCTCATCGACCTCGTCCTCGGTAGCCTGGGTGGACCGTCATGACAGCGCTCAAGACTTTCTCGTGAACCGGGTCCGCACAAGCGCGATTTGATATCGAATCTGCCTGTCAGGTGAGGTTTCTGTGGCGGAATCCGGTGTCCGGTCACCAACTCAGCGGTTTGGTCTCCGAACTGAGCCACGCCTGGAACAGCGTCGTGAGCCTTTGGCCCGACACCCGTTCGGCCAGCGCGGTGAACTGCGGCGTCGTGGCGGTGGAGTGGCGGTGCTCGGCCGTCCACGTCCGCAGGATCGTGAAGAACGCCCTGTCGCCGACCCGCTCGCGGAGGGCCTGGAGCGTCATCGCGCCGCGGACGTAGACGGAGAAGCCGAACATCTTCGCGGCGCCCGGCGCGCCCGGCGGCGGGCTGAAGATCGGCGAGCTCGCGGGCTGCGCGTAGTACCGCTTGAAGATCTTCTCGGCCGAGTCCGTGCCGGTGCGCTCGCGCCACAACCACTCGGCGTAGGTCGCGAAGCCCTCGTTCAGCCAGATGTCGCTCCAGTGGTGCAGCCCGACGCTGTCACCGAACCACTGGTGGGCCATTTCGTGGACGATGAAGCCGTCGTCCGGCGCGAAGCCGCCATAGACGGGGCGTTCCTGGGTCTCCAGGGCATAGCCGAGCTTCGGGTCGTCGACGATGCCGCCCGCCGTCGCGAACGGGTACGGGCCGAAGAGCGGTGCCGCCCACTTCATCACCTTGACGGTGGTGCTCTCCAGCCGCTCGGCGGCCGAGCGGAACGCGGGGTCCACGGCCGTGATCACCGGGACGCCGTCCACCTCGGTCCGCCGCACCTGGAACCGTCCGATGGCGACCGTGGCCAGGTAGCTCGCCATCGGCGCGTCCTCGGTCCACGTGTAGGTGGTGGTCGCGATGCCGGTGCGGACGGGACCGGGACGCCCGTTCGCCACGGCGCGCAGGTCCCTCGGGACGGTGATGCGGAACGCGTACGTGGCCTTGTCGCGGGGGTGGTCGTTCACCGGCAGCCAGGTGGACGCGCCATCCGGCTCGGAGGCGACGACCGCGCCGTCCTTGCTCGGGACCCACCCGTAGGCGCCGAACGCCTTGTTCCCGATCGGCTCCGGTCTGCCCGCGTACCGGACGGCGACCCGGAACGTCCGTCCGGCGCGGATCGGCTCGGCGGGCGTGACCACGAGCTCCCGGCCGGCGCGACGGTGGCGCGCCGCCCGGCCGTCCACCGCGACGGCGGTGATCTGCGGGCCGCGGAAGTCGAGGTCGAACGCGGACAGGTCCTGGGTGGCGGTCGCGGTGACCGTGACCGCCGCGTCGACCGCTCCCGTCCTGGCGCCCGCGTAGGCCAGCGCGACGTCGTAGTGGGCGACGTCGTAGCCGCCGTTGCCCGCGCCCTCGAAGTAGGGGTCGCCCAGGCCGGGCGCTCCCGGGGAGGCCGTGCCGCACATGTCCGGCGGCGGCACGGCGGGCGGCAAGGGCTGTGGACAAGGTGCGGCCGCCCGCCGCTCCGCCGCGGCGCCCGGATCCTTGGACGCGGACGCGGCGCCGGGCGATCCGACCAGGATCGCGGCGGTCAAGGCCGCGGTCATCCGCCGAGATGGCCCGTTCATCAGGCCGATGATGGCGCGCGCCCGCCCCGCGCGGACGGCGACCGGCCCGCCTTTCCCCAATCCTTGCCGGGCCTTCACCCGCAGCAGACCGGGATCACCGCGTCACTTGGACGGACGGCCCTTCTGGTACAGCCAGTCGTCGAAGAACGCGTCCAGCTTCTTGCCCGACACGCGGTTCGCCGTCGCGATGAACTGCTTCGTCGTCCCGGCGGCGTGCCGGTGCTCCTTCGTCCAGGTCTGGAGGATCTTGTAGAACACGTCCTCGCCGACCCGGCCGCGCAGCGCGACCAGCGTCATGCCGCCCCGGTCGTACACCGACCGGCCGAACATCTGCTTGCGCCCGGGGTCGCCGGGCGGGACGTCCCACAGCTCCCCGCCGCCGATGCCGTTGTAGGCCTCGTCGAAGTGCTCCTGGACCGTCTGGCCGCCGGTCTTCTCGTCCCACAGCCACTCGGCGTAGGTCGCGAAGCCCTCGTTCAGCCAGATGTCCTGCCACCGCGACAGGCTGACGCTGTCGCCGAACCACTGGTGCGCCAGCTCGTGCGCGACGATGGTCGGCTGGAGCCCGAACGCCCCGTACACGGGCCGCGTCTGCGTCTCCAGCGCGAAGCCGACGTCGGCGTTGTCGATCAGGCCGCCGGTGGAGGAGAACGGGTACGGGCCGAACAGCTTCGACCACTCGTCGATGACCCGGCCGTTCAGCTGGTGGAACTGGTCGATGTTCACACCGGAGGTGGTCGCGTCCACGGCGGTGATATTGGGGATGCCCCCGGCCGTCTTGCCCGTCCGCACCGCGAACCGGCCGACGTCGACGGTGGCCAGGTAGGTGGCCATCGGGTCCTTGACCCGCCACTTCGAGGTCGTCACGGCACCCGCGGCGGCGCGGTGGCCGACCGGCACGACGCCCGGACCGTCCGTCGGGCCGTCCGTCGGCTCGGTGGGCGGAGTCTCGGTGGGCGGCCCGCCGGGCAGGCCCGGCGGGGTTCCGGGCGCGCCGCCGCCGGAGTCCTGCGGCGGCGTGTCCGGCTCGCCGTTGGCGATCGCCGTCAGGCCCTGCGGGACCGTGATCTCGAAGTCGAAGGTGGCCTTGTCGCTCGGATGGTCGTTGCTCGGGAACCACGTGTGCGCGCCGCTCGGCTGGCACGCCACGAAGACGCCGTCGGACGTGCGGATCCAGCCGTACCGGCCGAGCACCGGGTCCGACACCGGGCGCGGCGTCCCCGAGTAGGCGATCACCGTGGTGAAGGTGCTGCCCTGCTCCAGGGGCTTGGCGGGCGTCACCTCCAGCTCCCCGCCGCCGCGCTGCTGCCGCGCGGGCGCGCCGTCCACCTTGATGGAGGACACGTCCAGGCCGGTCAGGTCGAGGTTGAACCGGGCGAGCTTCGCGGTCGCCTTGGCGGTGATCGTCGCGACGCCGTCGAGCTGCTTCGGGCCGTCCGGGGTGATGGTGAGCTTCAGCCCGTAGTGCTGGACGTCGTAGCCGCCGTTGCCGTTGCCCGGCACGTAGTCGTCGCCCGCGGTGGTGGGGCCCGCCGGGCCGTTCACCACCGGTCCCTTGGACGGGCCGGAGGCGCCCGGGTCCTTGAACGGGGTCTGGCAGGCTGCGGTCAGCGACCCCGCGAGGGCGAGGGCGGCCAGCCCCGGGACGCCGCGCGACGCGGCGCCGCGGACGGCCCTTGAGCCGTTACGACGGGGACTGGGTGAGTTTCCGGCCATATGCACGCCGTCCAGCCTGCCCGGACGAGACCCCGCCCGGCAACTCGGACGGTGCCGGAAAGCCCGCCGGCGGGGGCGATGTCAGCGGTGGGAGTAGGGATTGGGCCGGTACGGGTCGGCCTTGACGACGACCGTCCGCGCCACCTTGCAGTGGAGCGCCTGCTTGCGCTGGTCCCAGAGGATCCACGCGATGTCGATCAGGCCGATGCACCCGCAGATGCCGCCGAGCACGCTGTAGAACGCGGAGCGGCCCGCGGCCTGGCCGGTGGTGATCGCCTGCCCGTCGTCGGCCCGCACGACCCGCGTCCGCACCAGCATCTTGCCGAGGGTCTGCCCCCACTTGGCGTGCATCAGCCAGAAGTAGAAGAAGGCCAGCACGACGCTGATCGCGTTCGTCCCCACCCGGGCGCCGTCGTACATGGAGGTGCCCGGTTCCGGGTCGACGACGTCGTTCCAGTTGATGAACGGGATCGAGATCAGGCCCGCCACGATGCCGATGACGATGAGGTCGACGATGCCCCCGCCCAGCCGCGCCCAGCGGCTCGCCAGCTCCCCGGAAGGGTGCGGGTACCCGCCCGCCCCGTAGCCGGGGTGCTGCTGCCCGTACCCCGGCTGGGCCCCGTAGGGCTGTTCGCCGTACTGCTGCTGCTGCTGCCACTGCCCCTGCTCGCCGTAGGGCTGCTGGCCATACGGTTGCTGGCCATACTGCTGCTGGCCGTACGGCTGCTGCTCGCCGTAGGGCTGCTGTCCGCCGTACTGCTGCTGCCCGCCCCACTGTTGCTCCCCGTAGGGCTGCTGGCCGTACTGCTGCTGGCCGTACTGCTGCTGGCCGTACTGCTGCTGGCCGTACTGCTGCTGGCCGTACTGCTGCTGGCCGTACTGCTGTTGCCCGCCGGGCGGCTGTTGGCCTCCCTGCGGTGGCTGCTCGCCGTACGGAGGCTGCTGGCCCTGGGGTCGTTCACCATACGGCTGCCGGCCGCCATAGGGGCCCGGCCGGTCGGGGTGCTCCTGGTCCCCGTGCGGCCGGTCGTCTTCCGGCTCTCGCCCGGACGCGGGGTCGTGCGGCGGTTGCGTCATGCCGTGAGGGTCGCCGCGTGACCGCGACCCAACCCTGCCGCGCCCGGGTGGAGCCGGAATGTTTACCCCCGCATGACCAGGCTCTTACCGGGGACGCGGTCAGGACCGGGTCTGGTCGCGGGCGTAGGGGTTCGGCGTCCACGGCGTCGCCTTCACCACCACCGTCCCGGCCACCTTGTCGTGCAGCGCCTGGCGCCGTTCGTCCCACAGGATCCAGGCGTTGTCGAGCAGGCCAACGAGCCCGAGGATCCCCGCGACCGGCGTGAGGAGGTTCAGCGCGCCCGTCGTCACGCTGATGGCGTAGACGAAGGCCTGCCGTCCGAGCGCCTGGCCCCAGCTCACCGCCGACAGGTCGGATGCCCGCACCAGCCGGATGCCGAACGCCTTCTTGCCGAGCGTCTGGCCCCATCGGGCGTGCAGAACGGTGAAGTACACGAAGCCCAGCAGGAACGCGATCGCGTACCCGCCGATGAGGCGCGGAATGTTGTAGAGGTCCAGCGGGTCGGTCATCGGCTCGCCCGATCTGGCCATGTCCTGCAGCCGGTCCCAGCGGATCGAGAACAGGACGGCCGGCGTCGCCGCGATGCCGAGCAGGACGCTGTCGAGGATTCCGGCGCCGAGCCGCGCGCCCCGTCCCGCGATCACGTCCTGCGGCCCCTGCGGACCGGGGTGGTGGTAGCCGGGAGGGCCGTAGCCCGGGACCGGCGGCGCCTGCGGCGGCGGGGCGCCGGGGTGGCCGTACCCGGGCGCGGGGGCGGCCTGGGCCGGAGGCCCGCCGTAGGAGCCCTGGTACGGCGGCGGGCGTTCGGGCGAGGCGGGGGCCTCGCCCGGCGGCCGGTCCGGGGGCTGCCAGCCGCTGTCCGGCTTCGGGGTGTCCTGGGGTGGTTCGCTCATGGCCCCACAGTGTGCCCGGTACGGGCGGCGCGCGGTCGCCCGGGCGACGACCGGCCCCGGACGCGGGCGCGTCCGGGGCCGGGTCCCCCGAGTCCGGGCACCGCGGCGTCGAGGCTCGCCGCGGTGCCACGGGTGTCACCGGTGGCGCGGTGTCACAGGTTGCCGCGGCGCTCCTGCTCCCGCTCGATCGCCTCGAACAGCGCCTTGAAGTTGCCCTTGCCGAAGCCGAGCGAGCCGTGCCGCTCGATCAGCTCGAAGAACACGGTCGGACGGTCCTGGACGGGCTTGGTGAAGATCTGCAGCAGGTAGCCGTCCTCGTCCCGGTCGACCAGGATCCGGCGCCTCTGCAGTTCTTCGATCGGGACCCGGACCTGGCCGATGCGCTCGCGCAGCTCGGGGTCCTCGTAGTAGGAGTCGGGGCTCTCCAGGAACTCCACGCCCGCGGCGCGCATCCGGTCGACCGAGGCCAGGATGTCGTTCGTGGCGAGCGCGATGTGCTGGACGCCCGGGCCGCCGTAGAACTCCAGGTACTCGTCGATCTGCGACTTGCGCCTGCTCTCCGCGGGCTCGTTCAGGGGGAACTTCACCTTGCGGGTGCCGTCCGCGACGACCTTGGACATCAGCGCCGAGTACTCGGTCGCGATGTCGTCGCCGACGAACTCCGCCATGTCGGTGAAGCCCATGACTCGGTGGTAGAAGTCGGCCCACTCGTCCATGCGCTCGACGTTGCCGACGCAGTGGTCGATCGCCTGGAAGAACCGCTTGCCCACCGGCTCCACGATCGGCTCGGCGGGCTCGAACCCGGGCAGGTAGGGGCCGGTGTAGTTGGAGCGGTCGACCAGCGTGTGCCGGGTCTCGCCGTAGGTGGCGATCGCCGCGACCGTCGCCTTGCCGTACCGGTCCTCCAGGACGTGCGGCTCCTGCAGGCCGGTGGCGCCCTTCGCGAGCGCATGCCGGTAGGCGTGCTCGACGTCGGGCACCTCGATCGCGAGGTCCACGACACCGTCGCCGTGCTCGGCGATGTGCCGCCCGAGCTCGGTGCCCGCCTTCACCGGTCCGCGGAACACGAACCGGGCGCCGCCCGACTCCAGCACGTGCACCGCCTCGTCCGGGCTGCCGTTCTCCGGGCCCCGGTAGGCGACCCTGCGCATCCCGAACGCGGTCGAGTAGTAGTGGGCGGCCTGTTTGGCGTTGCCGACGGCGAAGACGACGGCGTCCATACCCTTGACCGGAAACTCATCCATGCCACCTAATCTCGACATGTGCCTGCAAGGTGCGCAAGAGCGGGCTGAAACACTGGTCAATCTGTACAGTGCGACCGCGATCCGACCGGTCGCTCTGTACATGGTGACCACGACCACAGGAGGGTGCCGTGCCGATCGACGAACTGGACGGCCGGCTGATCGAGCTGTTCGCCGCCGAGCCCCGGGTCGGCGTCCTGGAGGCGTCCCGGCGGCTCGGGGTCGCGCGCGGCACCGTCCAGGCGCGGCTGGACCGGCTCGCGCGGGACGGCGTCATCGCCGGCCACGGCCCGGAGATCGACCCGGCCGCGCTCGGCTACGGGGTGACGGCCTTCGTCACGCTGCAACTGCGGCAGGCGGGCGGCCACGACCCGGTGGCGGCCCGGCTCGCCCAGGTGCCCGAGGTGATCGAGGCCCACACCATCACCGGCCCCGGCGACATGCTGTGCCGCATCGTCGCCCGCAGCAACACCGACCTCCAGCGCGTCATCGACGTCATCGTGGACGTCGCCGGCGTGGAGCGCGCCTCCTCGGTGATCTCCCTCGCCACCCAGATCCCGTACCGCACCCTCCCCCTCGTCCGCGCGGTGTCCGCACCCGCCGGGGGCGGACCGCCCGGTGGACGTCCGCGGAGGTAGGGCCGCACAAGCGACGACCGCCGGGCGGGAGCCGCCCGGCGGTCGTCGTCTGCGCGGTGTCGAACCCGGCGGCTACGCGCCGCCGTAGGGGGTGGCGTCGAGGACCTCCACGGTCATCGAGCGGCCGTTGGGGAGGTTGTAGGTGGCCTTGTCGCCGACCTTCTTGCCGTCGATGGCGGCACCGAGCGGCGACTTCGGGGAGTAGACGTCGATGGGGGCGCCGACCTCCTCGCGGGAGGCGAGCAGGAACGTCACCTCCTCGTCGTCGCCCTCGAACGAGACCGTGACGGTCATGCCGGGCCCGACGACGCCCTCCGTGCGCGGGGCCTCGCCGACGCGGGCGTTCTCCAGGATGCCCTGGAGCTGGAGGATCCGGCCCTCGATCTTGCCCTGCTCCTCCTTGGCCGCGTGGTAGCCGCCGTTCTCGCGCAGGTCGCCCTCCTCCCGCGCCGCCTCGATCTTCTGAGCGATCTCGATGCGGCCCGGGCCCGACAGGTGGTCCAGCTCAGCCTTGAGCCGGTCGTACGCCTCCTGGGTGAGCCAGGTGACGTTGTCAGCGCGGGTCTCGGTCACGGGTACTCCTCATCCACATGGTGCGATCTCACCCGCCCCCGCGGGCGGGAGTCACATCGACATGAAGTGCGGCTGGGTGAAACCTCAAGCCTATCCGGTGTGTGCGGGTAAAGGTTCCCTGAACACGGCGTCCGCAATCCGCCAAACCGTGTCTCGTCACTCACCGGGCGTATCGGTCGGCCGGTCGCGGCGGTGTCAGACCTTGCGGCAGTCGCGGATCCTGGCCCCGGTCGCCCGCCGCGGCGTCTGCAGCGTCTCCGTCCCCTTCACGCTGGACTTCCCGGAGGGAGCCGAGACCTCCTTCTGCGCGAGCACCGCGAAGGCGGTGTCGTAGGCGTCCACCGTGCAGCGCACGTCGTCGTCCTTCCCCTTGGCCACCGTGTAGTTGATCTCGACCGACGTGTCGGTGATGTCGTAGGTGACGGTCTGCGGGACGATCCCGGGCGTCTGCCCCGTGTGCGCGGCGAGGACGCCGAAGCCGGCCGCCATCACCGCCGCGAGGAGGCCGATGACCGCCAGGCCGAGCCGGCTCCGCCGGGACTCGGCCGGAGCCGCTGCTTTCGACACGCTCGTCGTCATGGCGGGAATCCTCGTGCGGGGTTCGGACGTTGTCAGGGACAATTCATTCTCGTCTGTCATGGCGCGTGCCTCGAACCGGGGGCCGCTCAACAGTCCGGAGAGGGAGACCCCCAAGTGTCCGAGGTCATCGACGGTACGTCCGACGTCTTCGACGGCGCGGCGCTCGAACGGCCGTGCGGCGGCGACGAGCCCCTGCGTCTCATGGCGGTGCACGCGCACCCCGACGACGAGTCCAGCAAGGGCGCGGCCACGATGGCGCGCTACGTGGCCGACGGCGTCGAGGTCCTCGTCGTCACCTGCACCGGCGGTGAACGCGGCGACATCCTGAACCCGGCGATGGACCGTCCCGAGGTCAAGGCCGACATCGGCAAGGTCCGCGAGGCAGAGATGGCGCGGGCCCGCGAGATCCTCGGCGTCGGCCAGCGCTGGCTCGGGTTCGTCGACTCCGGCTTCCCCGAGGGCGACCCGCTGCCGCCGCTGCCGGAGGGCTGCTTCGCCCTGGAGCCGCTGGAGACCGCGACCGAGCCGCTGGTGCGCGCGGTCCGCGAGTTCCGCCCGCACGTGATGCTCACCTACGACGAGAAGGGCGGCTACCCCCACCCCGACCACGTGAAGTGCCACGAGGTGTCGGTGGAGGCGTTCGAGGCCGCGGGCGACCCGGAGCGCTACCCGGGCACCGGCGACCCCTGGCAGCCGCTGAAGCTCTACTACCACATGACCTTCAGCAAGGGCCGCATCCTCGCGCTGCATTCCGCCATGGAGAAGGCCGGCCTGGAGTCGCCCTATGGCGACTGGCTGAAGCGCTTCGAGGAGGAGGGCGACGAGCCCGCCAGGTGGGAGGTCACCACGCGGGTCCCCTGCGCCGACCACTTCGAGACCCGTGACCAGGCCCTGCTCGCCCACGCCACCCAGATCGACCCGAACGGTTTCTGGTTCGTCGTCCCGCTGGACGTCCAGCGCGAGGCATGGCCGACCGAGGACTACCATTTGGCCAGGTCCCTGGTCGACACGGAACTGCCGGAGGACGACCTGTTCGCCGGCATCCGGGAGAAGGTGTGTCTGTGATGCCTGCCGTCTACGCCATGCCGCTGAACGACGACACGGTCAGCCCCGGCGTCCTCGGCTTCGTGGTGTTCCTCCTCCTGCTGGCTGCGACGGTCTTCCTGATCCGGTCGATGGGCAAGCAGATGAAGAAGATCCAGGCGCCCCGCGAGGCCGACCTGAGGCAGCAGGAGTGGGAGCGCGCGGAGGCCGCCAAGGCGGCCAAGGCCAGTGCGGCCGCCAAGCCCTCCGACGACGACGCCTGACCCGGCCGGGCCCCGGCGCCGGTTGGACGCCGCCGCCTCCGGGGAGGACCCTCGACGTGCGCGCGAACTTCGATGACGCCTACCGGGATCTCCCGCCCGCGGCGGCCCGGCTGCTCCGGCTGCTGTCCCTGCCGCCGGGCGGAGGCGACCTCGGGCCCGCGGCGGCCGCCGTCCTCGCGGACGTCCCCGAGCCCGAGGCGCGCGAGCTGCTGGAGGCGCTGGCCGCGAGGGACCTCCTCGTCGCGTCCCCCGGCGACCGGTTCCGCTTTCCGGAGCCGGTGCGCGCCCGCGCCCGCGAGCGCGCCGAGCGTGAGGAGTCCGACGCCGACCGCGACGCCGCACTCCGCCGCGCCCTCGACCACCATCTCGCCGGCACGGCCGCCGGCGAGGGGGAGGTGGAGGCCGAGGGGCTGGCCCTGCTGGAGCGGGAACGCCGGGCGGAGGCGGCCGAGACGCTGGCGGAGGCCCTGCGCCTCGCCGAGCAGGGCGGCGATCCCCACGCGGTGCTGGTGGCGCGCCACGACCTCGCCCGGGCGCTGATCGTCGCCGGCGACCTCGACCGCGCGATCGGGCTGCTCGGCCCGCTGCCGGACGAGTTCGCCGCCCTGCCGGAGCCGGACGAGCACGCCCGGGCCGGCGCGCTGGAGAGCCTCGGCGAGGCCTACCTGCGCGCGCACCGGCCCGTCGCGGCCGTCAACTTCTTCGGCCAGGCCCTGGAGATCCTGCGCCGGCTGGACGCGGTCGGCGGGCAGGCCGCGATGTTCGTCCGCATCGCCGACGCCGCCCGCCTCCGCGGCGACGACGCGGCCGAGCGCGCCGCCCTGGACCGCGCCGCGGAGCTCATCCGCCCGGCCTGACCGGGCCCGGCGCCTACACCTTGCGGTGGTCCCAGCTGACGGCCCGGTCGGGCTCCATGACGATGAGGACGCGCTTGGCCAGCGCCTGCTCGATGCCCTCGGCGATGACCGGGTCGACCGGCTCGCCCAGCTTCGGGACGGGCAGGCCCGCCATGCGGGAGCCGACGACCATGCCGACCTTGGACCGCGGCTCGGGGTCCTCGATGACCAGGCCCCGCCCGTACAGGGCGACGCCGCGCAGCTCGTTGTACTCGACGCCGTCCTCGACCAGGCACGTCATGGTCGGGTCCCGGCGCAGGTTGATCACCTTCTGCGAGGACTTGTACGTGGTGAAGGCGATCCTGCCCTCGTACAGCGTGTAGAACATCGTCACCAGGTGGGGCTCGCCGTCCTTGCCGACGGTCGCGACCTGCACCTTGAAGTTGGCGGCCAGGTAGTCCGCCACCTCCTCCGGCGTCATCTTGATCTTGTCGCGCTTGCTACCGGCCAACGGGCCCTCCCAAGGTCGTCTGCATCGCGCACAGAATAACCAAGCGCTTGTCCGGCACTTCGACCGGCACCATGGGAGGATGTCCGTTCGCGATCTCACCGTCCTCGGCTCCGCCAGCGCGGTGCCCACCAGGTCCCGCAACCACAACGGCTACCTGCTGCGCTGGGACGGGCACGGCGTCCTGTTCGACCCGGGGGAGGGGACGCAGCGGCAGATGACGCACGCCGGGCTCTCCGCGAACGACGTGACCTGGATCTGCGTGACCCACTTCCACGGCGACCACTGCCTCGGCGTGCCGGGGATCGTCCAGCGCATCGCCCGCGACGGCGTCGCGCACCCGGTGGACGCGGCCTTCCCGGCGAGCGGCCGGCCCTACTGGGAGCGGCTGCGGCACGCGACCGCGTTCCGCGACACCGACGTCATCCGCGAGCGGCCGGTGTCCGGCGAGCGGATGGCGCTCGACACCGGAGACGCCCCGTTCGGCCTGGTCGCGCGGCGGCTTTCCCACCCCGTCGAGGCGTACGGGTACCGGCTGGAGGAACCGGACGGCGTGACGATGCTGCCGGGCGCGCTCGCCGCGCGCGGCGTCAGGGGGCCGCTGATCCGCCGCCTCCAGGAGGACGGACGGGTCACCACGCCCGCCGGCCGCACCGTCACGCTGGAGGAGTGCAGCGTGACCCGTCCCGGGCAGAAGGTCGCGTTCGTCATGGACACCCGGCTCTGCGACGGCGTCCGCGAGCTGGCCGCCGGTGTCGACATGCTCGTCATCGAGTCCACCTTCCTGGGCGAGGACGCCGCCCTGGCCGCCGAGTACGGGCACCTCACCGCCGCCCAGGCGGGCGCGGTGGCCGCGGAGGCGGGTGCGCGGCGGCTCGTCCTCACCCACTTCTCCGAGCGCTACCCCGCCGCCGACGAGCACCGCTTCGCGGACGAGGCGTCCGCCGCGTTCGGCGGCGACATCACCCTCGTCCACGATCTGGACCGGATCCCGCTGCCGCCGCGCCGTCTGACCTGACGGGATGGTGGGCAGGACCCAGGGCATGGCTGACGAAGTCGATGTCGTGGTGATCGGTCTCGGGCCCGGGGGAGAGGACGCCGCGGGCAGGCTCGCCGAGGCGGGCCTGTCGGTCGTCGGCGTGGAGTCGCGGCTGGTCGGCGGGGAGTGCCCCTACTACGCCTGCGTCCCCACCAAGATGATGGTGCGCGCCGCCGGGCTGGTCGCTGAGGCCGGCCGCGTCCCCGGCATGGCGGGCGAGGCGTCGGTGCGGCCCGACTGGGGCCCGGTGGCCGCCCGGATCCGCGACGAGGCGACCTACGCGTGGGACGACAAGGTCGCCGCCGACCGCCTGACCGGCAAGGGCGTGCGGCTGGCGCGCGGCCGGGGCCGCATCACCGGTCCCCGCGAGGTGACCGTGGACGGCCGCGTCTTCCAGGTCCGGCGCGGCATCCTGCTGAACACCGGCACCTCGCCCACGGCCCCGCCCGTCGACGGCCTCGCCGGCACGCCGTACTGGACGAACCGCGAAGCCGTCCAGGCCACGGAGGCCCCCGGGTCGCTCCTCGTCCTCGGCGGAGGCGTGGTCGGCGTCGAGATGGCGCAGGTCTTCTCCCGCTTCGACAGCCGCGTCACCATCGTCGAGGCGGCGGACCGCCTGCTCATCAACGACGAGCCCGAGTCCAGCGCCCTGCTGCGCGAGGTCTTCGAGCGCGAGGGCATCGGCGTGCGCACCGGCGTGAACGTCACCAGGGTCACCCACGACGGATCGGAGTTCACGATGCACCTCGGCGACGAGACGCTCGTCGCCGACCGCCTCCTCGTCGCGACCGGCCGCCGTCCGAACCTCCGGGGCCTCGGCCTCGGCGCCGTCGGCCTGGACGAGAACGCCCGCCGGATCCCCGTGGACGGGCACCTGCGCGCCGCCGACGGCGTGTGGGCGATCGGCGACATCACCGGCATGGGCGCCTTCACGCACGTCTCCATGTACCAGGCGGCCGTCGCCGTCCGGGACGTCCTCGGCGAGGAGGGACCGCCCGCCGCCTACCGCGCCGTGCCGCGCGTCACCTTCACCGATCCCGAGATCGCGTCCGTCGGGCTCACCGAGGCCCAGGCCCGCGACCAGAACCTCCCCGTCCGCACGGCCGTCGCGCCGATCCCCGAGTCGACCCGCGGCTGGATCCACAAGGCCGGCAACGACGGTTTCATCAAGCTGGTCGAGGACGTCGAGTGGGGCACCCTGGTCGGCGCGACCGCCGCGGGCCCGTCCGGCGGGGAGGTCCTCGGCTTCCTGGCCGTGGCCGTCCACACCGAGACCCCGACCGTCGCGCTCCGCGAGATGATCTACGCCTACCCGACCTTCCACCGCGCCATCGAGTCCGCCCTCGCCGGTCTCGCCGCGCAGGCGCGGGGGGAGTGAGGCGGCGGCCGGATCGGGCAGGATCGGGGGCATGAACCGGCTCAAGGACGCGACCAGCCCGTACCTGCTCCAGCACGCCGGCAACCCGGTGGAGTGGTGGGAGTGGACCGGGGAGGCCTTCGCCGAGGCGCGGCGGCGCGACGTCCCCGTCCTGCTCTCGGTCGGATACGCCGCCTGCCACTGGTGCCACGTGATGGCGCACGAGTCCTTCGAGGACGGCGAGACGGCGCGGGCGATGAACGAGCTGTTCGTGAACATCAAGGTCGACCGGGAGGAGCGACCGGACATCGACGCCGTCTACATGGAGGCGACCCAGGCCATGACGGGCCAGGGCGGCTGGCCGATGACGGTGTTCATGACGCCGGAAGGGCACCCGTTCTACTGCGGGACGTACTTCCCGCGGGCGCAGTTCCGGGCGCTGCTGCAGGCCGTCCACAAGGCGTGGACGGAGCAGCGCGACGACGTCGCCCAGCAGGGGCAGCAGGTCGTCGAGGCCCTCACCTCGCGCGGGTCCGGCCTCGCCGGGACGGAGGCGCCCGGCGACGCGGTGCTCGCGCACGCGGTGCAGGTGCTCGCGGGCTCCTACGACGCCGAACGCGGCGGGTTCGGCGGCGCCCCCAAGTTCCCGCCGTCGATGGCGCTGGAGTTCCTGCTGCGCCATCACGCGCGCACGGGCGGCGAGGAGGCGCTGGCGATGGCGTCCCGCACGCTGGAGGCGATGGCCCGCGGCGGGATGTACGACCAGCTCGGCGGCGGGTTCGCACGGTACTCGGTGGATGCGCGGTGGGTCGTCCCGCACTTCGAGAAGATGCTCTACGACAACGCTCTGCTGGCCCGCGTCTACGCGCACTGGTGGCGGCTGACGGGGACGCCGTTCGCGCGGCGGGTCGCGCTGGAGACGTGCGACTGGATGCTGCGCGACCTGCGCACCGACCACGGTGGTCTCGCCTCGGCGCTGGACGCCGACAGCGAGGGCGTCGAGGGCAGGTACTACGTGTGGACGCCCGAGCAGCTGCGGGAGGTGCTCGGTGACGAGGACGGCGCGTTCGCGGAGACCCTTTTCGAGGTGACGGGAACGTTCGAGCTCGGAGCCTCCGTCCTCCAGCTTCTGAGCGACCCCGAGGACGTCGAGCGGTACGAGCGCGTGCGCACCGCGTTGCTGGCGGCGCGCGCACAGAGGATCCCGCCGGCACGGGACGACAAGGTGGTGGCGGCGTGGAACGGGCTCGCCATCGCGGCGCTCGCCGAGTGCGGTGCGCTGTTCGACCGGCCGGATCTGGTCCGGGCGGCCGAGGAGGTCGCGCGGCTGCTGGTGGAGGTCCATCTGCGGGACGGCCGGCTGACGCGCACGTCCAAGGACGGGACGGCCGGCGCGAACGCCGGCGTTCTGGAGGACTACGCCGACGTGGCCGAGGGGCTGCTCGCCCTGCACGCGGTCACCGGCGACCCGCACCACGTGCGGCTGGCCGGTGAACTGCTGAACACCGTCCTCGAACGGTTCGCCGACGGGGCCGGCGGCTTCTACGACACGGCCGACGACGCCGAGCGCCTGTTCCGGCGCCCGCAGGACCCGACCGACAACGCGACGCCGTCGGGGCAGTTCGCGGCGGCGGGGGCGCTGCTGTCGTTCGCCGCGCTGACCGGGTCGGACTGGCACCGGCAGGCGGCGGAGGACGCGCTGGCGCCCGCCGGGACGCTCGCCGACAAGCACGCGCGGTTCGCGGGCTGGGGCCTCGCGGTGGCCGAGGCCCGCGCGACGGGCCCGGTCGAGATCGCGGTGATCGGCGATCCGGACGACGCGCGCACCCGCGCCCTGCACCGGACGGCCCTCATGGCGGTCGCCCCGGGCGCGGTGGTCAGCACCGGCCCGCCGGACGCCGAGGGCGTGCCCCTGCTGGAGGGGCGGGGCCTGCTGGAGGGGGAGCCCGCGGCGTACGTCTGCCGGGGGTTCGTCTGCCGGCTGCCCGTCACGACCCAGGCCGAGCTGAACCGCGAGCTACGTGGGCAATTGGACTGACGATCCACTTTATGACAACGTGACCTTGATCTCAGATGGCCGGGCTGTTACTACTGAGTAACTGGGCCGCTCCTGACCCAACGGGGTGAAGCGGTCGAGGATGTCATAGGGCACCCCGGGTATCTGGACGATGGCCGACCATTGAGTCATAGTCGTGTCCGGTGCGCGGTCAGGAGCCGGTGCAGGGCGACCATCGAGGGAGCGTGGCAGTGGGAAAGCCGAACCGCCGGGTGCTACCGACGATCATCGGCGTATCCGTGCTGACGACGCTCGCCGCCAACACCGCCGTCCTCGTCGCGCGCGACGACGGGCCGGTGCAGGCGCGGCGCGGCGAGCAGCGCGCCCGGTTCGTGGCCGCGTCCGGCAGCACCGGGCTGTCGCCCACGGCGGTCGCGCCGCTCGGCAGGAGGCTCACTCCGCACGTCCTCGTGGCGGCGCCGTCCACACTTCCGGCCGACTTCGTCCAGAAGGTCCGCGGCGCCAAGGGAGTGAAGGGCGTCGAGGTCGTCGACGCCGTTCAGGGCATGGTCGCGGGCAAGCGGGTGGGGCTGATGGGCGTCGACCCGTCCACGTTCCGCAACTACACGCCGAAGCCGACCGCCAAGTCGGACGCGCTCTGGCGCAACGTGGCATCCGGCGACGTCGCCATCTCGTTCACGATGGGCAGCGACGGCGGCGTCAAGCTGGGCAGCCAGGTGCCCGTCGGCGGCAAGCAGCACCAGTCGCAACTGCGGGTGGGCGCGTACGCGACGATGGGCATCAGCGACGTCGACGCGATCGTCTCGCACGCCACCGCGCAGGCCCTCGGACTGCCGACCGGCAACGCGATGCTGGTCAGCGTCCCGAAGGCCGCGCCGAAGACGTTCATCAAGAAGCTGCGCAAGGCACTGCCGAAGGGCGCCAAGGCCGTCGCGGTCAACCCGGAGATCGACTTCCCCGAGTCCGGGGACGTGCCGGCCGCCAACGGCCAGGTCATGACCGCCGGCCAGGTCCGGACGGTGATCAAGGCGGCCTACACCAGGCTCGGCTGGCCGTACGTGTGGGGCGGCGAGTCCGAGGCCGAGGGCGGCTACGACTGCTCCGGCCTGATGCAGTACGCGTTCGCCAGGGCGGGCATCCGGCTCCCGCGCGTCGCCGCGGACCAGGCCCGCGCCGGCTGGGTCGTCCCCTACGGCAAGGCCGAGCCGGGCGACATGCTCATCTGGGCCAACGACCCGACCGCGCCCGGCTACATCTCGCACATCGCCCTCTACCTGGGCCAGGGCAAGATGCTGGCGGCCCCGCGGACGGGCACCGTGGTGCAGGTCCAGGACGTCTACACCCGCAACATGCGCGGCGCCGTCCGCGTCAGCCCGAAGATGGCCGCCGCGCTGACGCGCTGACCTTCCCGGCTCGGGCGCCGGGTCACAGCGGGCAGCCGCGGTCCAGGAACTCCAGGTTGTGGTCGACGAGCTCGGGAAGCTCCTCGGTCGTCACGCGCCCCTCGACCCACTGGTACATGGCCGCCTGGAGCACGCCCAGGACGGCCCAGATGAACGTCTCCACGTCCGGGTCGTCGGGCCGACGTCCGGTCCGGTGGCCGACGACCTCGGTCAGCATGGCGTGCGTGCCCTCGCGCAGCGACTCGAACGTGCGGGCGCGCAGCGCCGGGACCTGCGAGGTGAGCCGCAGCCGGGCGTTGACCACGTCCAGGTCGGTCTCGTACATCAGCGGGAGCATCTCGCGGAGCGTGGTGCGCAGCGCCTCGATGGGGGACATCCCGGCCGGCTGGCCCCGCATGACCTCCGCCATGATCGGGTCGTACTCGTCGGTGACGACCACGTCCTCCTTGGTGGGGAAGTAGCGGAAGAACGTGCTCGGCGAGATCTCGGCCGCCGCCGCGATCTGCTCCACGGTCGTCTCGTCGTATCCCCGCTCGCCGAACAGGCGGAGGGCGTGGTCCTGGATCGTCCGGCGGGTCCGCAGCTTCTTGCGCTCCCGCAGCGGCAGCCGGGCGAGCCGGTCCTCCAGCCGGTCGATGGCGTGCTCACGGGACGACGTGCTCATGGTCCGATTGTCGTGCATCGGCGGCGGGGGCCGCACCCTCCCGGGCACGGCCGGGCTGGAAGAGCCACAGGAGCAGGGCCGTCGCGACCGCGGCGGCGCCGCACGCGGCGAACACCGCGCTCATGCCGTCGAACCCGGCGAGGACCGCGTCCATCGCCGGGACGATGGTCAGGCCGCAGCCGAGCCCGAGGACGAGCAGCCACGGAACGGTGGCGGAGTAGCCGTCGCCCGGCCCGGCGAGCGCGCCCCACCCGAAGCCGCCCGCGAGCACGAGCAGCCCGGTGACGAGGATCGGCTTGTGCCCGGAGCGGTGCGCGACCCGGTCGGTGACGATCCCCCCGGCGAGCAGGCCGAGCAGCATCGGCGTCAGCCGCAGCCCGGTGCCGAACACGTCGTTGCCCTGGACGGCCTCCAGGTACTGCGGCAGGACGAACAGCGCCCCGGCCATCATCAGGTTCGCGGCGACGGCGGCGACCATCGCCCACGTGAAGCCGGGGTCGCGGAAGAGCGCCATGTCCATCATGGGCGCGGCGGCGCGCCGCTCCCACAGGACGAACCCGGTCAGCAGGACGGCCGCGAGCGCGAACGACAGCAGCACCACCGCGTCGCCCCAGCCCCGCGCCGGGGCCTCGATGACCCCGTAGACGAGCGCGACGATGCCGGCCATCGACAGCAGCGAGCCGGCCCCGTCGACCCGCGGCGCGGACGGGTCCCGCGTCTCGGGCAGCAGCAGCGCCACCGCGACGCCGCCGACGAGCACGACCGGCACGTTGACCAGGAAGATCGAACCCCAGCGGAAGTTCTCCAGCAGCCAGCCGCCGAGCAGCGGTCCGAGCGGCAGCCCGAGCGCCATCGCCGACGACCAGACCGCGACGGCGCGGGTGCGCTCCTGCGGCGGGAAGATCGCGGGGAGCATCGACATCGACAGCGGCATCACGATCGCCGCGCCGAGCCCCATGAACGCGCGGGCCGCGATGACGCCGCCGGAGCCGTTCGCGAACGCCCCGGCGAGCGAGGCGGCGCCGAAGACCGCGAGGCCGGCCACCAGCAGCCGCTTGCGGCCGAACCGGTCGCCGAGCAGCCCGGCCGGGAGCAGCAGGGCCCCGAACACCAGCAGGTAAGTCCACGATCCACTGCAGCGCGCTGGTGCTCGCGTGCAGCTCCTCCGACAGCGTGGTCAGCGCCACGTTGAGGATCGTCATGTCGAACCCGAGCGCCAGCATGCTCAGCGCCAGCGCGCCCAGCCCGAACCAGCGCCGTGCGTGCCCCACGGACATGGCTGCCACCTCCAAATGAGTGTCTCTATAAAATGAAAGTAACTATCAAATGGAGCGGATTGTCAATCGGGGCAAGGGCTGGCGCACCGCGCGGCGAGCGATGTAATTTTGATTACATGCATACGAGCGAAGCGGCGGAGCAGCTGCGGGGCTGGTTCACCGGGCGGATCCCGGAGGAGTGGTTCGAGGGCGCGCCCGAAGTCGTCGTCGACCGCGAGGAGGTCGCGGTGGTCGGCGCGCTGCCCGTCCCGGCCGCCGCCGCCGAGGCGTCCGGCGCCGAGCGCGCGGGCTTCGTCGCCGGGCACGTCCAGCGCTTCCGCGACGAGACCCGTGACCGGCGGATCGCCATCGCCCGGGAGGCCGAGCAGCGCTTCGGCCGCAAGGTGTCCTGGGGTGTGGAGTGTGACGGCGAGCGGGAGATGTTCACCACCCTGTCGGTGCCGGTCATGACGCGGCTGCGGCAGCCCGAGCGCCGCGTCCTGGACACGCTCGTGGACGCCGGAGTCGCCCGCAGCCGCAGCGACGCGCTCGCCTGGTGCGTCCGGCTCGTCGGCAAGAACACCGACGAGTGGCTGTCGGAGCTGCGCAGCGCCCTGCAGCACGTCGAGCGCGCCCGCGCCGCCGGCCCGCAGGCCTGACCGGCCCGACCGGCCGGGCGGGGCCGGGCCAACCATTACCCGATCACGATGGTCACTGGGTGTGATCATGGTGGCGACCTCCCCTACTGTGCCTGGATAACGGGCCGGACGCGGGGCGGGAGGTGCACGGGATGCTGGGGCTGCGCTGCCTGGACGGGTCCGCCCTCGCGGTGGTCCCGATCGCCTCGCTCGACCGCGGCGGCACCCCGTTCGAGGTCACGCTCGAACTGTGGCGCGACGGCGACTCGTTCGGGGCGGTGGGGGAGCGGTGCGGCTACTTCCTGGCCGGTCTCGCCGCCCGGGTCGCCGCCGCGCGGGCCGACGGGTCCCCGCAGGCGGCGCGCTGGCCCGACCCCGACGACCGCTTCCCCGACCCCGTCCCCGGCGACACCGCCCGCGAGCCCGAGCTGTTCGCGTTCCGGTACCGCGACCGCGGCGATGTGATCAGCACCGGCGAGCTGCGCTGCTCCCTGCGCACGTCCTCGATGTGGGTCGGCCGCCAGCAGTCCGCGGCGGGGCGGTGGCGGGTCGCGCGGCGCGCCGTGATCGAGGCGTGGGGCGCGAGCGGGCGCGGCGTCCGCGCCGTCCTCACGTCGGCCGAACTTGCGCGGTTTCTGGCCGACCTGCTCGCCGAGGCGGAGCGGGCCAGAGCAGGCCATCCGCCCCGTCTGGCGCGCCCCGCGCGTTAGTCTGGCGTCACGGGGACGGTGGGAGAAGTGTCGCCGTCGGGCCATAATTGAGCGACTTTCCGCCAGGGTCGGTCGCTCGAAGGGAAGCCCATATGGGGGTTCGGCGTACGGGAGAGCCGCGCACCAGGAGGCCGCGCGGCGCGCGGAGGGACGGCGTGCGCCGGCGCCCCTCCGAGGGCGGGCGGCTGATCTCCGCCCTCCGCCGGACCGGCCCGTACGCGGCCGTCCGCGACGCCGTCTACCGGATGTACGAGCGGCGCGTCGAGGCCGAGCTGCCCACCGACGTCACCCCCCGGCATGTCGGCGTGATCCTGGACGGCAACCGGCGTTGGGCCAGGTCGATGGGGCTGGCCGACGTCAACTCCGGGCACCAGCGCGGCGCCCAGAAGATCTCCGAGCTGCTCCAGTGGAGCGCGGAGGCCGGGGTCGAGCACGTCACGCTGTGGCTGCTGTCGACCGACAACCTCAACCGGCCCGCGGACCAGCTGGAACCGCTGCTGGCGATCATCGAGAACACCGTCCGCAAGCTCGCCGCCGACGGCTGGCACGTCAAGCCCGTCGGCGCCCTCGACCTGCTGCCCGACAAAACGGCCCGCGTCCTGAAAGATGCGGGGGAGGCCACATCGAGCGCACCCGGCCTGATTGTGAACGTCGCGGTTGGGTATGGAGGTAGGCGTGAGATCGCTGATGCGGTGCGCTCACTGCTCATCGAGCAGGCGAGTCGTGGCACCAGCATCGAGGAACTCGCCGAGATCCTCGACGTGGAGCACATCGCGGAGCATCTCTACACGCGCGGCCAGCCGGACCCGGACCTGGTCATCCGCACCTCGGGCGAGCAGCGTCTCTCCGGCTTCATGCTCTGGCAGAGCGCCCACTCGGAGTTCTACTTCTGCGAAGTCCATTGGCCGGACTTCCGCAAGGTGGACTTCCTCCGGGCCATCCGCTCCTACGCCGCGCGGCACCGGCGCTACGGTACCTGACCGTCCTCCTCGGACCACCGCCCCTGCGCGGGCGGACCTGCGCGCCACCGGCAGTTCCCCCATATCCAGGGAGATCGAGTGGCCACAACCTCCGCGCGCCGTCCCGGCACGTCCGGGAACCCGTCCGGGATTTCCGCCCCGGGTTTGTCCGGGGGGAGCGGGGGGTCGTCCCCCCGCAACGAACCGGAGACCTCCGAGGACCTCGGGGGCGCTGCCTCCGGCAGGGAACCGGACCGGCGCACGTACGTCCTGGACACCAGCGTCCTGCTCGCCGATCCGGGGGCGATGACCCGGTTCGCCGAGCACGAGGTCGTACTCCCCATCGTCGTCATCTCCGAACTGGAGGCCAAGCGGCACCATCCGGAGCTCGGCTACTTCGCCCGGCAGGCGCTGCGCACGCTGGACGACCTGCGGCTGCGGCACGGGCGGCTGGACGAGCCCGTCTCGATCGAGGGGGCGCTCGGCGACCAGGGCGGAACGCTCCGCGTCGAGCTGAACCACGCCGACCCGAGCGTCCTGCCGGACGGGTTCCGGCTCGGCGACAACGACACCCGCATCCTGTCGGTGGCCGCGTGGCTGGCCCGTGAAGGACGCGACGTCGTGCTGGTCTCCAAGGACCTGCCGATGCGGGTGAAGGCGTCCGCGGTGGGGCTCGCCGCCGAGGAGTACCGCGCGGAACTGGCCGTCGTGGAGTCCGGCTGGACCGGGATGCGCGAGCTGGAGGTGACCGCCGGGGCCGTCGAGGAGCTGTACGAGGCGGGGAGCGCCGACCTGGAGGAGGCGCGGGACCTGCCGTGCCACACGGGGCTGCGGCTGCTGTCCGAGCGCGGCTCGGCGCTCGGCCGCGTCCAGCCGGACAAGTCGGTGCGGCTGGTGCGCGGCGACCGCGAGGTGTTCGGGCTGCGCGGCCGGTCCGCGGAGCAGCGGATCGCGCTGGACCTGCTGATGGACGAGGAGGTCGGCATCGTCTCGCTCGGCGGGCGGGCCGGCACCGGCAAGTCGGCGCTCGCCCTGTGCGCGGGGCTGGAGGCCGTGCTGGAGCGGCGGCGGCACCGCAAGGTCGTGGTGTTCCGCCCCCTGTACGCGGTCGGCGGCCAGGAGCTCGGGTACCTGCCGGGCTCGGAGAACGAGAAGATGTCGCCGTGGGCGCAGGCGGTCTACGACACCCTCTCGGCGGTGACGACGCCGGAGGTCGTCGACGAGGTCGTGGACCGTGACATGTTGGAGGTCCTGCCGCTCACGCACATCCGCGGACGGTCGCTGCACGACGCGTTCGTGATCGTGGACGAGGCGCAGTCGCTGGAACGCGGCGTGCTGCTCACCGTCCTGTCGCGGATCGGCGCCGGGTCGCGGGTCGTGCTGACCCACGACGTGGCGCAGCGCGACAACCTGCGCGTCGGCAGGCACGACGGCGTCGCGGCCGTGGTGGAGCGGCTGAAGGGCCACCCGCTCTTCGCGCACGTGACGCTGACCAGGTCGGAGCGCTCGCCGATCGCGGCGCTCGTGACGGACATGCTCGGCGACGTCGGGGTCTGACCCGGACGAGTGAGGACCCCGGCGGACCGTGACGGCCGCCGGGGTCCTCGCGTCTCAGAACGCCGTGCATGATTCCTACCGAGGGTGATCATTAAACCCCGGAGGGTAGGAATGTGGCGAAGGTCACATCTGCTGCGCCGTGAGGGGAGAACCGCAGGTCCATCCGGGTTTTCGGCCCCCGTTCGGACGGGTTGACAACCGTCCCATCAGCCGCATTCGTCTCGTTTTGGTTGCGAAGCAGCCCTCGGCCTCGGGCATTGTGTCTCCCCGTAAGCACCCCCAGTGCGGTGCCGGCCCGGAGCGCGCCCCCTGATCGACGCGCGCGACGTGCGGGGCGCCGTCCCGGGTCCGAGGCCGCCGGACCACCGGCGGCACGCCGGACCGGGGTGGAAACAGTTCGTGCGCGTGTCCATGCGCGTACGACCGTCGGAAGGACCGCCTTGTTCGGAGACCGTCCCGGGTCCCCTAGGCGAGACGATCGACAGAGCTCCGACCCCCGGCAGCCGACCGCCGCGGCCCCCGTCCCGGCGCAGACGCCCGACCCCTCCGTGGAGGGGCCCGAGGCGCCGCACGAGGACGACGTGCGCGTCGCCGGCACCGACCCCCGCGCGGGCGTCCCCGCGGGGGACACGCTCGGACTCCAGCCCCTCCAGGAGCCGCTGCGCACCGGCGTCTCCACCGGCGGCCCCGGCGACCAGATCTCCTCCGGGCCGGGCGGGCCCCGCCGGGCCGGTCGCAAGGGCGGCTCCGGCGGTCGCAGGGAAGGCTCCGGCGGGCGCAACGGCGTGCGGATCGCGGTGGTCGCCGCGGGCGCCGCCGTCCTGCTCGGCGGCGGCGCGGTCGCCGCGTTCGCGCTGACCGGCGGTTCCGGCGACGAGGGCACGCAGACCGTCAAGCCCACCAAGCAGCTCGCCGACGCCGCCGCGCCGCCGCAGATCGACCCGAAGGTGCTGGAGCAGCAGCGCAAGAAGCTGGCGCTCGACCGGGCCTCCCGCGCGACGCGCCAGGACGGCGGCAAGAAGGCCCCCTCGCTGCTTCCCAAGGGCAAGCCGATCCCGACCAAGACGCCGGAGAAGAAGCCCTCCGGCGGCAGCGGCGGCGGCCCGACGGGCGACCCGGTCCCGGCCGGCGAGGCGCAGGCGATCGCCAAGCGGCTGCTGCCGAGCTACGGGTTCGGCGGCAGCGGCCAGTTCGGCTGCCTGGTCAACCTGTGGAACAAGGAGAGCCACTGGAACGCCCACGCGGCCAACCCCTCCTCGGGCGCGTACGGCATTCCGCAGGCCCTGCCCGGCTCCAAGATGGCCAGCGCCGGGCCCGACTGGCAGAACAACGCCACCACCCAGATCAAGTGGGGGCTCGGCTACATCAAGAACCGCTACGGCACGCCGTGCGGCGCGTGGTCGCACTCGCAGTCCGTCGGCTGGTACTGACCCGGCCCGGCGCGTCCCGGACGCCCTGCGGGGCGTCTGGGACGCGCGACGGGCGCCGCCCGCCTCAGCGGCGGGCCGCGCCGGTCATGCGCAGCACGTCGAGCGCCTCGTCCAGCTGCTCGACGGTAAGCCTTCCCTCCTCGACGTAGCCGCGCTCCAGCACGACCTCGCGGATCGTCCGGCGCTCCCGGAGCGCCTGCTTGGCGACCTTCGCCGCCTCCTCGTACCCGATGTAGCGGTTCAGCGGCGTCACGATCGACGGTGAGGACTCCGCGTACTCGCGCATCCGCTCCTCGTCGGCCTCGACGCCGTCCACGCAGCGGTCGGCCAGCAGCCGGGACGCGTTCGCCAGCAAGGTGATCGACTCCAGCACGTTGCGCGCCATCATCGGCAGCATCACGTTCAGCTCGAAGCTGCCGGAGGCGCCGCCGAACGCGACCGCCGCGTCGTTGCCGATGACCTGCGCGGCGACCTGCGCGACCGCCTCGGGGATCACCGGGTTCACCTTCCCGGGCATGATCGACGAGCCCGGCTGCAGGTCGGGCAGCCGGATCTCGGCGAGCCCGGCGCGCGGCCCCGACCCCATCCAGCGCAGATCGTTGGCGATCTTGTTGAGGCTCACCGCGACCGTGCGCAGCGCGCCGCTGGCCTCCACCAGGCCGTCCCGCGCGCCCTGCGCCTCGAAGTGGTCGCGGGCCTCGGTGAGCGGCAGCCCGGTGGCCCGCGCGATCTCGGCGATGACGCGGGCGGCGAAGCCCTCCGGAGTGTTGATGCCGGTGCCGACCGCCGTCCCGCCGAGCGGGAGCTCCGCCAGCCGCGGCAGGACGGCCTCCAGCCGCTCCGCGCCGTGCCCGGCCTGCGCGGCGTATCCGCCGAACTCCTGCCCGAGCGTCACCGGCGTCGCGTCCATCAGGTGGGTGCGGCCGGACTTGACGACGGTCGCGAACTCCTCGGCCTTGCGGGCGAGCGCCGCCTCCAGATGCCGCAGCGCGGGGATCAGCTCGTTCACGACGGCCCCGGTCGCCGCGATGTGGATGGACGAGGGGAACACGTCGTTGGACGACTGGGAGGCGTTCACGTGGTCGTTGGGATGGACGGGGGCGCCGAGCCGCTCCTGCGCCAGCGTCGCCACGACCTCGTTGGCGTTCATGTTGGACGACGTCCCCGACCCGGTCTGGAACACGTCGATCGGGAACTGGTCGTCCCACCGCCCGTCCGCGACCTCGCGGGCGGCCTCGGCGATGGCGCCGGCGACGTCCTTGTCGAGGACCCCCAGCTCGGCGTTGACGACCGCCGCGGCGGCCTTGATCTGGCCGAGCGCGGCGATGTGCGAGGCCTCCAGCGTCCGTCCCGAGATCGGGAAGTTCTCCACCGCGCGCTGCGTCTGGGCCCGCCACCTGGCCGCGGCCGGCACCCGGACCTCGCCCATCGAGTCGTGCTCGATCCGGAACCCCTGCTCGCCCATGGAACGCCTCCCACTCGACTTCGGCGGCCGCCGTCGTCCATGGCAGCCCGGTCGGTGGGTCACGCATTCCCGCGTGAGGCGCGGATCACTCCTTGTTCAGCGTGTAGTTCTGCCGCTCGCCCGGCTTGCCCGCCGGCTTCTGCCGCCCGTTCACCCAGACGTCGCAGGCGGACGCGTCGTAGACGACCGCGTTGATGCGCGGCTGGTCGTACTGGCGCGCCTCGCCCATGTGCAGCGTCTCGTCGCTCAGCACGGTCATCGCGGCCCCCGGCACCGACACGAAGATCTTGCAGGAGTCGCTGCGGGCCCGGACGACCAGCGTGCTGGTCGCGGCGCCGGGCGGTGCGCCGGCCTGGGCGGTGCCCGCCGGGGTGGACGCGGCGGCGGTGGGGGAGGGGCCGGGGCTCTCGCGCATCATGCCGACGATGAGGGCGGTGGCGCCGATCCCGCAGGAGGCGACGGTCGCGCCGATGAGCCCGATCACGACCATCAGCCGGTAGCGGGGGGTCGGGGCGCGGCGCCCCGAGCGCGGGCCCGCCAGGGCCCGTTCGAGCCGGTCGACCGCGCGGGCGTGGCTGAGCCGCCGGGTCGGGTTCTTCTCCAGCAGCCCGGTGATGACGGGCGCGAGCGCACCGGCGTTCTGCGGGGCGGGGGGTGACTCGTTGGCCAGCGCCGACAGCGTCGCCATGACGTTCTCGCGCTCGAACGGCGGGCGGCCCTCCAGCGCCGCGTACAGCGTCGCGCCGAGCGACCACAGGTCCGACCGCGGGGTCGCCGTCTCCCCGGCGGCGACCTCGGGCGCCACGTACGCGGGCGACCCCATGAAGTGGCCCGTCTTGGTGAGGCTCGCCGAACCCGAGGAGAACGCGAGCCCGAAGTCGGTGAGGACGACGCGGTCGCCGTCCAGCAGCACGTTGCTCGGCTTCAGGTCGCGGTGCACGATCCCGGCCTTGTGCGCGGTGTTGAGGGCGTCCAGCAGGGCGCGGCCGATGTGCGCGACGCGCTCGGGCGGCAGCGGGCCCGACCGCTCGATGAGCTGTTCGAGGCTGGGCGCCTCGATCATCTCCATCACGATCCACGGCCGGCCCTGCTCGATGACCACGTCGTAGACCTCGACGATGGAGTGCGTGCGCAGCTGCGCGGGCGCGCGCGCCTCCCGGAGGGTGCGGCGGTAGAAGACCACCCGGTCGTCCTCGGCGAGGTTGTCGGGGAGCCGCAGTTCCTTGATCGCGACAGCGCGGTCGAGGAGCTCGTCGTGGCCTCTCCACACGGTGCCGTTGGCGCCCTGACCTATCTCCGAGACCAGCCGGTAGCGCGTCGCTAGCACGAGGCGCTCTGACTGTGACATGGCGGAAAAGATACCGGAGTGGCCAGCCGGTCATCGGGGAGACTTCATCACCAACGCGAATTTTGGCCCAATACTGTGACCTACCGACAAGAAACCGTGGGGGACCTCCGCCCGGCGGTCCCCGCGGGGAGCCGCCGGAGGTGCGGAAAGTCAGCGCCTGCCGATGCTGAGGACGGGTCCGGTGGTGTCGGCGAAGAAGTCCTCGCCCTTGTCGTCCACCACGACGAACGCCGGGAAGTCCTCGACCTCGATCTTCCAGACGGCCTCCATGCCGAGCTCCGGGTACTCCAGGACCTCGACCTTCTTGATGCAGTCCTGCGCGAGCCGCGCCGCCGGGCCGCCGATCGAGCCGAGGTAGAAGCCGCCGTGCTCCCTGCAGGCGTCGGTGACCTGCTTGGACCGGTTGCCCTTGGCCAGCATGACGAGGGAGCCGCCCGCGGCCTGGAACTGCTCGACGTAGGAGTCCATCCGGCCGGCCGTGGTCGGGCCGAACGAGCCCGACGCGTAGCCCTCGGGGGTCTTGGCCGGGCCCGCGTAGTAGACGGCGTGGTCGCGCAGGTACCCCGGCATCGGCTCGCCCGCGTCCAGCCGCTCCTTGATCTTGGCGTGCGCGATGTCGCGCGCCACGACGAGCGGGCCCGTCAGCGACAGCCGCGTCCTGACCGGGTACCGGGTCAGCTCGGCGCGGATCTCGGCCATCGGGCGGTTCAGGTCGATCGCGACGACGTCGTCGTCCAGGTGCTCGTCGGTGGTGTCGGGCAGGTACTGGGCGGGATCGGTCTCCAGCCGCTCCAGGAACACGCCCTCCGCGGTGATCTTGGCGAGGGCCTGCCGGTCGGCGCTGCACGACACCGCGATCGCGACCGGGCAGGACGCGCCGTGCCGCGGCAGCCGGACCACCCGCACGTCGTGGCAGAAGTACTTGCCGCCGAACTGCGCCCCGATCCCGAGCCTCTGCGTCAGTTCGAACACCTGGAGCTCCAGCTCCAGGTCGCGGAACCCGTGCCCGAGCGGCGAGCCCTCGGCGGGCATCGCGTCCAGGTAGTGGGCGGAGGCGTACTTGGCGGTCTTCAGCGCGTACTCGGCGGACGTGCCCCCCACGACGATCGCCAGGTGGTACGGCGGGCACGCGGCCGTGCCGAGCGAGCGGATCTTCTCCTCCAGGAAGGACATCATCCGCTTGGGGTTCAGGACGGCCTTGGTCTCCTGGAAGAGGAACGACTTGTTGGCGCTGCCGCCGCCCTTGGCCATGAACAGGAACTTGTAGGCGTCGCCGGGCGTCGCGTACAGCTCGATCTGCGCGGGCAGGTTGGAACCGGTGTTCTTCTCGTCCCACATCGTCACCGGCGCCATCTGCGAGTAGCGCAGGTTCAGCTTCGTGTAGGCGTCGTACACCCCGTGCGAGATGTGCCTCTCGTCGTCGCCGTCCGTCAGGACGTGCTGGCCGCGCTTGCCCATGACGATCGCGGTGCCGGTGTCCTGGCACATCGGCAGGACGCCGCCGGACGCGATGCCCGCGTTCTTCAGCAGGTCCAGCGCGACGAACCGGTCGTTCGGGGACGCCTCGGGGTCGTCCAGGATCCGGCGGAGCTGCGCCAGGTGCGCCGGACGCAGCAGGTGGGCGATGTCGCGCATGGCGGTCTCGGTGAGCAGCCGCAGAGCCTCCGGCTCGACCTGCAGGAACGTCCGGCCGTTCGCCTCGAACGTCGAGACCCCGTCGGAGGTCAGGAGCCGGTAGTCGGTCTCGTCCGGGCCGAGCGGAAGCAGGTCGGTGTAGGAGAACTCAGGCATCTCAGGCAGATCCTCGCGCGATTCCGATGGGGGCCGCCTCACAGATTACGGGCTCGGCGGGCGCGGGCCCACGGGGGGCGACCCGGGCGCGCAGGCCCACCACGACGCCCGCGGCGACCAGGGCGGCGCCCGCCAGATCGGCCGGCTGCGGCCGGTCGATGCCGAGCGCGACGGTGGTGACCACCGCGCTGATCGGGATCAGGCCCGCGCACAGCCCGGCGCGGTCGGCCCCGAGCCGCCCGATGGCGTCGTACCAGAGCAGGAACGCGATCGTGGTGACGATGATCGACAGGTAGGCGAAGCCGGCCAGCTCGCCGGGCGTCGGGACGCGCAGCAGCGCCGTCCCGTCCGCGACGAGGCCGACGGCCAGCAGCATCGGGACGGCCAGCGCGGCGGAGTAGGCGGAGACCCGCAGCGGCCCGAGGCGCGGTAGCAGCGGCACGGCCAGCAGCGAGAAGCCCACCTCCCCGGCGAGGGCGCCGAGCGAGAGCAGCAGCCCGCGGGCGCCGCCGCCGCCGAGGCCGTTCGCGAGCGCCGCCCCCGCCGCCACCACGCAGGCCGCCGCGATGATCGCCGGGGCCGGGCGGCGGCCGTCCATCAGCGGCCCGACCACCGCCAGCACGATCGGCACCGTCGCGATCACCGTGCCGATGGTGGCCGGGCTCGTGTCCCGGGTGGCCAGCACGATGCAGACGTTGAACGCGACCAGCCCCGTCGCCGCCAGCGCCGCCAGCAGCAGCCAGTCCCGCACGGAGGGCCGGCGGGCGGGCCCGCCGGCGAGGCGGGCCACGGCCAGAAGGACCAGCGCGGCGACGGCGTACCGGGCCGCCTGGCCGCCGAAGACGGGGTAGCCGGAGATCGTCGCCGAGACCGCGGTCAAGGTGCCGACGAGGGACATCGCGGCCCCGGCGCCCGCCATGCCGCGCTTGTGGGAGGTGTTCATGGACCGAACGCTAGGGCGCGGTTGGACCACCTGACAGAGCCAATCAATGCGCCTGAACACGGACCAATAGCCTGGCCGTGACGTCCACCCCGCCCCCTGACGCTGAGAGTCATGTGACCGACCTTCATCTTTCCCTCGACCGGTCCGCCGGGCGGCTGGCCGCGCAGATCGCCGCGGGCTTCCGCGCGGGGGTGCGCTCCGGCCGGCTGACCGCCGGGACCCGGCTGCCGTCGAGCCGCGATCTGGCCCGTGACCTGGACGTCTCGCGCGGTGTCGTCGTCACCGCCTACGAGCAGCTCACCGCCGAGGGCTTCCTGATCGCGCGGCGCGGCGACGGCACCCGCATCGCGCCGCTGGCCCGCCCCGACGAGGAGGCCGCGCCGCCGCCCCGTCCACCCGCCCGGCAGGCCGAGCCCCAGGCGGGACCGGCGGTCCGGTACGACCTGTCCCCGGGGCAGCCCGACCTCTCGGCGTTCCCCCGCGAGCGCTGGATCGCCGCCGCCCGCGCCGCGCTGCGCACCCTGCCGCACGACGCGCTCGCCTACCCCGACCCGGCCGGCGTCGCGGACCTGCGCGCCGAGCTCGCGTCCTACCTCGGCCGGGTGCGCGCCGCGCACGCCGACCCCGGCCGGATCGTGATCATGAACGGGGTGGCGCAGGGCCTGTCGGGGCTGCTCGGCCAGCTGCGCGCCGACGGCCACACCGCGCTCGCCGTCGAGGACCCCACCAGCGTCCGGCAGCTGCCGATGCTGGCCGCCGCCGGGGTCCGCCTCGTCCGCGTCCCCGTGGACGAGGAGGGCGTGGACGTCGCGGCGCTCGCCCGCACCCAGGCGCGCGCCGTGCTCGTCACGCCCGCGCACCAGTACCCGACCGGCGTCGTGCTGTCCCCGGCGCGCCGTGCCGAGCTGATCGCCTGGGCGCGCGACGCGGACGGCGTGATCCTGGAGGACGACTACGACGCCGAGTTCCGCTACGACCGCGACCCCGTCGGCTGCCTCCAGGGCATCGACCCCGACCGGGTCGTCCTCCTCGGCTCGGTCAGCAAGTCCCTCGCCCCGGCCCTGCGCCTGGGCTGGGCCGTCGCGCCGCCGTTCCTCGCCGAGGGCCTGCGGGAGCACCGCACCAACACCGACCTCGGCGCGCCCGTCCTGGAGCAGTACGCGCTGACCGAGTTCCTGCGCGGCGGGGGCTACGACCGGCATCTGCGCACCATGCGGAGGCGGTACCGGGCCCGGCGGGACGCCCTCGCCGGCGCGCTCGCCGAGAACCTGCCCGGCGCCAGGGTTCGCGGCGTCTCAGCGGGCATCCACCTCTACGTGGAGCTGCCGGGCGGATGCGACGAGGACGAGATCGTCGAGCGGGCCGCGCGAGCCGGGGTGTCGGTCGCGGGCGCCCGCGCCATGTGGTCGCCGCGCCGCGCCGAGGAGGCGCCCCCCGCGCTCGTCCTCGGCTACGCGAGCCTCCCGGAGCCCCGCCTGGTCAAAGCCGCGCAACTGCTGGGTCAAGCGGTTGCTCACGGTGCTGGAGGGTAAGAACCGCTTCCCCGGTGTAGGAGGTATGCATGAGTCTGGAAGAGGCCGCGCGGCAGTTGAAGATGGCCGCCCACGACGCGCAGGTGGCCTTCGACTGTGTCGGTCTGGGCGACCTCGAACGGGCACAGGAGCACGCTGTGACGCTCCGGGCCGCAGCCGACGCCGCCGAAGTGGCGCTCAGCCAAGCCCTGAAGGACATGTCTCCCGAGGAGGCCCAGACAGAAGGCGAACGCGCCGTGACGGCCCTAGCCGAAGACGCGTGATTCCCCAGGGGGGTCGACCTCCTGGGCGGACACAGCGGGTTCCAAGGGTTCGCCCCCCTGGGAGGACACGGCGAAGCCCTTTGCGGTGGCGAAGATGACCAGGATCAGGAGCGACGGGACGATGAAGGCGATGCGGAGGCCGTGGTCGGCGCTGAGCGGGGCGATGGCCCCGACCACGGCGGCGCCGAGGACGAAGCCGACGTAGTTGAAGATGTTGACGCGGGCGACGGCGACGCCGAGACCGGTCGGGTCGACGCGCCCGGCGGCGGAGAAGGACACCGGGGCGATCACGCTCAGGCCGAGCCCGGCCAGTGCGAACGCCGCGATGGCCAGGGCCGCGTTGGGGGCGGCGACCACGCCGGTCATGCCGATGATGCCGACCAGGCCGCCGATCCGCACCACCTTGACGGCGCCCGAGCGGCGGACGGCGAGGTCGGCGACGGCGCGGCTGACGACCATGGTGATCTGGTAGGCGACGTAGCCGAGCGGGGCGACCCAGTCGCTCGCCGACAGCTCGTCGTCCAGGTACTTGGCGCCGTAACTGGAGATCGCCGAGTCGGCCAGGTAGGCGACGGCCATCGCGGCGCCCACGACCAGGATCGGACGCCACGGGACGCTGCGCCCGGCCGCCTTCAGCTCCTCGGGGGTGGGCCCGTCGCCCTCTTCCGCGCGGCGGTAGAGGCGGCCGCCGGTGGCGAGCGAGGCGGCGACGCCGACGGCGGCGGCGATGGCGAAGCCGGTGAACAGCGACAGGTCCAGCTTGTTGGTGAGCGAGGCCCACAGGCCGCCGAGGATCCCCGCGATGCTCCACACCGCGTAGAACCCGGTGATCAGGCTGATCCCGTAGCGGCGCTCGACGGCGATCGCCTGGGCGTTCATCGACGCGTCCACCGCCCCGACGAACAGGCCGAAGGTGGCGACGGCGAGGTAGAGGGCGAGGTCGTTGTCGCCGGTGAGGCCGATCAGGGCGATCGTGACGGCCACGGCGGGCTGGGAGACGCGCAGCACCGGACCGCTGCCGAGCCGCTGGAACAGCGCGCCGGACGCGACGCTCCCCACGCCCGCGACCAGCGGCACCATGAGCAGCACCAGCGACAGCGTGGCGTCGCTGAGGCGGTGCGACTCCTGCATCTTCGGCACCTGGGTCACCAAGGAGGCGAAGCAGAGCCCCTGGACGGCGAACGCCGTGTACGCGGCGAACCGGGCCCGGCGGTCCCGGGCGGTGGTGCCCTCGCTCATGCGCCCCGACCTCTCTGGATGCATAACGTGAAGAAGATTCGCGTCAGCGTAGGGACAGGGTACGCCCCAGGTCAATGGGCGGGGAGCGTCACCCGATGAGGCGCTTGCGCATGCCCCGGACGGCGATGATCCACATCAGCGCGGCGAACGCCACCAGCGCGCCGAGGTGCCCGAGGTCGGCGAGCGGGCTCAGGCCGAACACCGCGTCCCTGACCAGCTGCACGCAGTGGTACAGCGGGTTGAGGTAGGAGACCTTCTGCGCCCAGCCGGGCAGCGCCTCGACCGGGAAGAACGTCCCGGCGATCAGGAACAGCGGCGTCACCACGCCGGTGATCACGTAGTCGAACGAGTTGATCGACGGCACCACCGACGACGTCCACATGCCGAACAGCCCGAAGCCGAGCGCGGTGAAGAACGTCACGAACGGCACCAGCAGCATCCCGGGGGACGGGTCGAGTCCGAAGAACAGCGCCACGATGATCGGGGTGCACGAGTACACCGCCGACTTGGCCGCGATCCACAGCGCCTCGGCCGTCACCAGTTCGTGCACGTCCACGGGCGCGGCGAGCATCGCGTCGTAGGTGTGCTGGAACACGCGCCTGATGTAGCCGTTGAACATCCCCGGGAACACCGAGGTGAACAGCGCCGCCGTCCCGACGACGCCGGTCGCGACGAAGTCCAGGTACCGGTAGTCGCCGATCACCGCGACCATCGAGCCGAACCCGTAGCCGAAGGCGAGCAGGAAGAACGTCGGCTCCACCATCGAGGCGAACGACTGCGACTTCCAGTACCTCTTGTAGAGGGCCAGCTCGTGCCGCCAGATCCCGCGGACCGGGGCCGTCTCGAACCGGCGCAGGCGCGGCGCCCGCTCGGACCGGGCCGCTTCCGCCTGGGCGGTCATTCCACACGCTCCCCGGTCAGCACCACGAACACGTCCTCAAGGCTGGAGGCGCGGCGGACGCCGTCCGGGCCGAGCTCGTCCTCCAGGGAGGGCGCGATGGTCTCGGCCTTCAGCACCGACACCGACGGCCCGGTGCGGCGGGTCGGCAGCCCGGCCGACCGCGCGACCCGCTCCACCTCCGTCAGCCGGTCCGGCGGCCCGTAGTGCTCGACGACCCGCTCGCCCGCGTACTCGGCGACCAGCGCCGACGGCGTGCCCCGCGCGATGACCCTGCCGTGCGACATCAGCGCGCACTCGTCGGCGAGGCGCTCGGCCTCCTCGATGTAGTGCGTCGACATCAGCACGGTCGTGCCGCCGGCGCGCAGCCCGTCGATCAGCCCCCACAGCTCGGCCCGCACCTGCGGGTCGAGGCCCACGGTCGGCTCGTCCAGCAGGACGAGCGCGGGCCGGTGCACCAGCCCCCGGGCGATCAGCAGCCGGCGCCGCATGCCGCCGGACAGGCCGTCCACCCTGGTCAGCTGCCGCCCGGTGAGATGCGCGATCGCCAGCGCGTCGTCCACCGCCTTGCGCCGCCCCTTGCGCGGCACCCGGTACAGGTGCGCGAACACCTCCAGGTTCTCGCGCGCGGTCAGCTCCTCGTCGAGGTTGTCCTGCTGGGGGACGACCCCCATCGCCGCCCGCGCGCGCTTGGACTCCCGGGGCACGTCGAAGCCGAGAACCCGGATCGTGCCCTCGTCGGCGATCGCCTGCGCGGTCAGCATCTTCATCGTCGTCGACTTGCCGGCGCCGTTCGGGCCCAGCAGCCCCAGGCAGATTCCGGTGGGGACGTCCAGGTCGAGCCCGTCCACGGCGGTGAAGCCGCCGAACCGCTTCACGACGCCGCGGAGGCTGATCGCCGCCGCGCCGGTGCCCTCGCGGGCAGCCGCGATCTGGGCACGGTGCAAGGTCATACCTCTCACACTAGGTAAGGGAGGGACGAATCCCCACCCGTTTTCCCGCGGGTCCGTCCCCGCCGGGGGATACGCTCTTCCTTGTGGACGTCCCCCATCGCCCGGCGAGCGAAAAGGTCACCAACGTGCGCGACCTGCGCGCGTCCGACGCCGACCGGGAACGCGTCGCCGCCGTCCTGGGCGAGGCCCTCGCGGACGGGCGGCTGACCATGGAGGAGCACTCCGAGCGCACCTCCCGCGTCTTCGCCGCCCGCACCCTGGGCGAGCTGACCGGGCTCACCGGCGACCTCAGCCCCGAGGAGGCGCAGCCCATCCTCGTGGACGACCGCCCGGTCTCGGTCTTCTTCGGCCGCACCCGGCGGGACGGGCGCTGGGTCGTCCCGGTCAAGCTCCCGCTCCTGGCCCTGTTCGGGACGGTCGAGCTGGACCTGCGCGAGGCCGTCCTGCAGCGCCGCCACATCGTGGTCGACTCGCTGGTCCTCGGCGGCCGCATCCGGCTCCTGGTCCCCGAGGGCGTCCGCGTGGACGTCACCGGGCGCACCATCCTCAGCACACGCGACCTGCGGGCCCGTCCCGCGGCCGAGGGCCCGACCATCGAGGTGGGCGGCACGCTGATCTTCGGTTCGGTGCGGGCGCGCGCTCCGAAGCTCACGCTGCGCAGCCGCGTCCGCAACCGCCTCAACCGCGGCCGGTAGGCGCCCGGCCCCTACACCGCCGTGTCGAAGTTGATCGCGCTGTAGGCGCGCAGCTTGCTCAGCTGGTGCTCGCTGGAGATCGTCCGGATGGTGCCGCTGCGCGACCGCATGACCAGCGAGTGCGTGACCGCCGTGCCCTTGCTGTAGCGGACGCCGTCGACCAGCTCCCCGTCGGTGATGCCGGTCGCGGCGAAGAACACGTCGTCGGAGGTCACCAGGTCGTCGGTGGTGAGCACCCGGCCCAGCTCGTGGCCCGCGTCGGTGGCCTTCTGCCGCTCCTCGTCGTCCTGCGGCCACAGCCGGCCCTGGATCACCCCGCCGAGCGCCTTGATCGCGCATGCGGCGATGATGCCCTCCGGGGTGCCGCCGATGCCGAGCAGCAGGTCCACGCCGGTGCCCGGCCGCGACGCCATGATCGCGCCGGCCACGTCGCCGTCCAGGATGAACTTGATCCGCGCCCCGGCCTCCCGGACCTCCTTGACGATGCCCTCGTGCCGCGGCCGGTCGAGGATGCAGACCGTCACGTCGTGCGGCGAGGACCCCTTGGCGCGGGCTATCGCGCGGATGTTGTCGGCGATCGGGCGCTCGATGTCGACGGCGTCCGCCGCCTCCGGGCCGGTCACCAGCTTCTCCATGTAGAACACCGCCGACGGGTCGAACATCGACCCGCGCGGCGCCACCGACAGCACCGCGATGGCGTTGCTCATGCCGAGCGCGGTCAGCCGGGTGCCGTCCACCGGGTCCACGGCGACGTCGCACTCGGCGCCGGAGCCGTCCCCGACCTCCTCGCCGTTGAACAGCATCGGCGCGTTGTCCTTCTCGCCCTCGCCGATCACGACGACGCCCCGCATGGACACGGTGTTGATCAGCTGGCGCATCGCGTTGACGGCGGCCCCGTCGGCGCCGTTCTTGTCCCCCCGGCCGACCCAGCGGGCCGCGGCCATGGCGGCGGCCTCGGTCACCCTGACCAGCTCCATCGCGAGGTTGCGGTCCGGCGCCGACGGCTCGGTGGCGAGGGGGGAGGAAACGGTGGTCTCATCGGACATGGCGGGGCAGCCCCTTCGGTCGGTGGTGCCTCGGATTCTCCGTGGACCGGATGGCAGGCCACAAATTGGACCAGACCAGCCGGGCCGCGGGCCGTCCGGGCACGGGTCGAACAGGTGTCCTGGCGCGGGTGAAACGAGCCGGCGCGGGTGAAACGAGTACAGGATGCGGAGCCGTGAAACCACCGCGGCACGGACAAGGGATCGTTTCCCCCTGGGAGAGGGCGTAATCTCAGGCGTCATGAGCAGCGACATCGACGTCCCGTCCGGCGGGGTGACTCGGAACGGGGGCGCGCGGCCCGCCGACGGCCCCGCGCGGACCTCCGACCGCGGGGCCGCCACCCGCGGCGCCCTGCTGGCCGCGGCCAGGGACGTCTTCTGCGAGTCCGGCTTCGCCCAGGCCGCGGTGACCGACATCGTCGCCAAGGCCGGCGCCAGCGTGGGCAGCCTCTACCACCACTTCAACGGCAAGGCGGACCTGTACCTGACGCTGTTCGAGGACTTCCAGGGACGCCAGCAGGAGCGCACCCGCGAGGCGATCAACGCCGTCCGGGAGGCCGGCGAGAAGGATCCCATGCGGCAGTTCATCGCCGGCGCGGGCGCCTACCTCAACGGCTGCCTCGACGAGCGGGACGTCGCCCGGCTGTTCATCTCCGGCGACGGGCCCCCCGGGTTCGACCGGGTCATGCGCCAGCGGCTGAACAAGTGGGCCAGCCGCAACGCCGCCCTGTTCCACACCGCCGACGGCGGCGTCGACGAGGCCCTGGTCACGGTGCTGACGGGCGCGATGGCGGGCGCGGTGTCGGAGATCTCGCTGCTGGACGACGAGGACGCCGCCCGCAGGCTCGCCGACAGGACCATGGCCATCGTCGGCACGATCCGCAACCCCGGTACGGAGCAGCGCCAGGGGTAGGGGATCCTGGAGGGGTGACCGACAAGACCCCATCCTCCGCCCCGGACGCCGAGGCCGTCCAGACTGAGGCGGACGCGCCCGCGGACCGCCCCGAGACGGACGCTCCGCAGGCACGCCCCGAGCCGGCCGCGCACGCGGGACGGCCCGTGGTCGAGGTGAGCCCCGGAGTGTACAAGCGGCTGACCACGGGGCTCGGCGGCTTCACCATGGCGATGGGCGCCTGCCTGCTGATCGTGCTGGCGATCTACGTCGTCACGCCGCGCAGCAACGAGGAGGTCCTGCCGACCGTCGACTACGGCTCGCAGCTGTGGGTGATGCGCAATGACGCGCCCTTCACCGTCTACGCGCCCGAAGGGCTGCCCGCCACCTGGCGTCCCAACAGCTCGCGGGTGCACGGGCTGGACGCCGACGGCAAGGACCCCGTCGCCTGGCATCTGGGGTTCGTGACGCCCAGCGACGAGTACGCGGCGCTGGAGCAGAGCAACGAGAAGGCGTCGCAGTACGTCCCGCGCATGGCCAACAGCAGCCGGCCGGTGGGGACGCAGCAGGTGAACGGCGTCGCCTGGACCAAGTACCACCGCAAGGACAAGAAGGCGAACTCCCTCGCCCGGACGCTTCCGGACGGGGCCAGTATCGTCGTCACCGGCACCGCGTCCTACACGGAGCTGGCCGTCCTGGCCGGGTCGCTGAAGGAGCAGGCGAAGACCGGGGGGCCGACGCCTCCGGTGACGGTCACGCCGGCCTCCTGAGCCTCAGAACGGGGCGGCGGCGTCGCCGTCGCCCGGCCGTTCCAGGGCCGCGGCCAGCCGGGCGCGGGCGCCCTCCAGCCACTCCTCGCAGACGGAGGCGAGCCTCTCGCCCCGCTCCCACAGGCCGAGGGACTCCTCCAGCGTCAGGCCGCCCGCCTCCAGCCGCTTGACGACCTCGGCCAGCTCGTCCCGCGCCTGCTCGTACGACGGCTTCTCGGCCGTCCCCTTCTCGTCCGCCACCGGCCCACCCTCTCATCCCCGGGGGGACCTCCCGTCCCCCAGGTCGGCAACTCGCGGTTCGGTCGGCGACCCGCGGTTCATTCCCGCTCGGTCACGCTCACACCGAGCCGCCCGTCGGCGAGCCGCACGTGCAGGCGCTCGCCGTCCTTGACCGACGCCGCCTCCCGCACCACCGACGCGTCCTCCCGCTGGACGATCGCGTACCCGCGCTCCAGCGTCGCGGCGGGGGAGAGGGCGAGCAGCCGGGCGCGGGTGTGCCCGAGCTCGTCCCCGGCCCGGTCCAGCGCCGCCGACAGGGACCGGCGCGTCCGGTCGCGCAGCGCCGCGACCTGCTCGGACTGCCGCTCGATCTCCCGCACCGGGTCGGCCAGCGCGGGCCGGGAGCGCACCGACCGCAGCCATGCCAGCTCCCGCTCCACCGCGCCGGACAGGCACCGCCGCCCGCGGTCGCGCAGCTGCCGGACGAGCTGGAGCTGCTCCCGCACGTCCGGCACGGCCTTCTTCGCGGCGTCGGTCGGGGTGGAGGCCCGGACGTCGGCGACCAGGTCCAGGAGCGGGCTGTCCTGCTCGTGCCCGATCGCGCTGACGACCGGCGTGCGGGCGGCGTGGACCGCGCGGACGAGGGCCTCGTCGGAGAACGGCAGCAGGTCCTCCATCGCGCCGCCGCCGCGCGCGATGATGATCACATCGATCTCGGGATCGGCGTCCAGCGCGCGCAGCGCCTCCATCACCTCGCCGACCGCGTACGAACCCTGCACCGCGGTGTTCTCCACCCGGAACGCCACCGCCGGCCACCGCCGCCGTGCGTTCTGCAGGACGTCGTGCTCGGCGTCGGAGTCGCGCCCGCAGATCAGCCCGATCCGGCCGGGCAGGAAGGGCAGCGGGCGCTTGCGCTCCGGCCGGAACAGCCCCTCGGACGCCAGCACCCGCTTGAGCCGCTCCAGCCGGGCCAGCAGCTCGCCGACGCCGACCGGCCTGATCTCCAGCACGCTGAGCGAGAACGTCCCGCGGTTGATCCAGAAGTCGGGCTTGGCGTGCACGACGACGCGGGCCCCGTCGGTGACCGCCGGCCCGGCGGCCTCGAACACCGCGCGCGGGCCGACGACCCGCACCGACATGTTCGCCACCGGGTCGCGGAGCGTCATGTAGACCGTGCCGCCGCGGGCGTTGAGGTCGGTGATCTGACCCTCCACCCAGATGCGGCCGAGCCTGCCGATCCACCCGCTCACCGCCTGCAGCACGGTGCGCACCGGAACCGGGGATTCGGCAGTGGTCTCCATCGCCATGCAGGCAGCCTACGGCGCGGGCCGGGCCGCCGGTCCGCACGCCGCCCGCACCGGCAGAATCCGTGTGACCGAAGAGACATGCGCCGGGCCACCAAACATTAGCCAAGCTAACTTAGACTAGCTAAGTAATTCCGAGGAGACACCGTGACCGCATCCGAACGCGAGCTCGCCGAGCAGCTCAACCGGCGCCTGCGCCACGTGGTGCTGATGCTCCGGCAGGTCAGCGCCGACCAGCCGATCACCAGCCAGCAGCTGTCCGTGCTCGGCTCCCTGGAGCACGGGCCGCGGCGGATGACCGAGCTGGCCGCCGAGCACGGCGTCCGGCTGCCGACCATGACGGCGCAGATCAACCGGCTCGAACGCGACGGGCTCGTCGCGCGCGGCCGGAGCGGCGCCGACGCCCGCGTCGTCACCGCCCGGCTCACCGGGCCGGGACGCGACCGGCTGGCCGCCGGGCGCGAGCGCCGGATCGGCTTCCTCGCCGAGCGGTTCGCGGAGCTGACGGACGGGGAGCGCGCGGCGGTCGCCGCGGCGCTGCCCGCCCTCGACAAGCTCTTCGGCGCACCCTGAACCAGCACACGGAGGTACTCATGCACGCGAAGCCCTCGGCGACCCCGAAGGGCGGCGGCATCCTCAGGCAGCCGACGTCGGTGTGGGCGACCGCCTTCGCCGCGGTCGTCGCCTTCATGGGCATCGGCCTCGTCGACCCGATCCTGCCCGCGATCGCGGCCAATCTGGACGCCTCGCCGAGCCAGGTGTCCCTGCTGTTCACCAGCTACTTCCTGATCACCGCGGTGGCGATGCTGGTCACCGGCTGGGTGTCCAGCCGGATCGGCGGACGCAGGACGCTGCTGATCGGCCTGGCGATCGTGGTGGCGTTCGCCGCCCTCGCCGGGACGTCCGGGACCGTCGGGCAGCTCGTCGGCTTCCGCGCCGGCTGGGGCCTCGGCAACGCCCTGTTCGTCGCCACCGCGCTCGCCGTCATCGTGGGTGCGGCCTCTGGCGGAGCCGGAGGCGACCCGGAGGGTGCGGGGGACCGGCCCCCCGCGAAGGGGAAGCGCGGCGCGGAGTCGGCGATCATCCTCTACGAGGCGGCGCTCGGCATCGGCATCTCACTCGGCCCGCTCGCCGGCGCCCTGCTCGGCGACATGAACTGGCGGTTCCCCTTCTTCGGCACCGCCGCGCTCATGGCGGTCGGCTTCCTGCTGATCGCCACGCTGCTCAAGCCCACGCCGAAGCCCGCCGAGAAGACCCGCCTGAGCGCGCCCATCCGGGCCCTGGCGCACGGCGGCCTGTCCACCACCGCGTTCACCGCGCTGTTCTACAACTACGCGTTCTTCACCATCCTGGCCTTCACCCCCTTCGTCCTCGGCATGAGCGCGCACGGCATCGGCCTGGTGTTCTTCGGCTGGGGCGTGATGGTCGCGCTGGCGTCGGTGTTCGGCGCCCCCGTGCTGCAGCGGCGCATCGGGACCGTCCGGGTCATGTACCTGGCGCTGGGGCTGCTGATCGTGTTCCAGCTCGGGCTCGCGTTCCTCGGGCACGGCGGGATCATCGCCTGCACCGTCCTGTCCGGCATCCCGATCGGGCTGAACAACACCGCGTTCACCGAGGCCGCCATGGAGGTCTCCGACAGCCCGCGGCCCGTCGCGTCCGCCGGGTACAACTTCGTCCGGTGGATGGGCGGCGCCCTCGCCCCGTACATCGCGACGAGGCTCGCGGAGGAGGTCGACGCGAACCTGCCGTACGTGGTCGGCGCGGCCTGCTGCGCCGTCGCGATCGGCATCCTCGCGGTGCGCCGCCGCCACCTGGATTCGCTGGAGCGGGTCGACATCGACCACACCTTCCAGGACGCCCCAGCTGCGGCCTGACCCCGGAACGGAAGAAGCCCCCGGGCGCTCCCGGGGGCTTCCTCCTGCCGTCGCTCCGTGCCGCTCAGTTGAGGCCGTTGAGCTTGGCGATGCGGCGCTCGTACATGCGGATGACGTCCTCACGACCGGCGTGCTTGCGCTCGTACTCGCGCAGGAGCTTCACCTGGTCGGCGGACAGGCCGCGAAGGCGCGCGCGCAGCTGCGGCAGCGTGGCGCTGTCGTAGTCGGGCACCGGCAGATCCTCGGCGATGTGCTTGGCCTCAGCCTGCGCGGCGGGCTTGGCCTCCGGCTTCGGCTCGAACGCCGCCTCGTCGGCCTTCTTCTGGGCCTTCGCTTCCGGAGCCTTCTTCTCCGGGGCCCTGCTCTCCGCAGCCGGGGCCGGCTTGGGCTCGGCCGCCTTGGGCTTGGGCTTCGGCTTGGAGGGCGCGGGCTCGGCGGCCTTCGGGCTCGGGGCGGGCTCGGCCTGCGGCGCGGGCTCCGGCTTCGGCTCGGACGGCACCGGCTTCGGCGCGGGCCCGGCGGCCGGACCGGCCTCGCCCTCCGCCTTGGCGTGGTGCCTGCCCAGCGCACCAGGCTTGGCGGGCTTCGGCGGCGGTCCGGGGCGGGCGTGCTTCGGCCTGTGGCCCGGCCCGCCGCCGGGCTTGCCGATCGAGATCTCCTCGGTGGCCGCCGAACGCGCGGCGGCCGTCCTGGTGCGGCGCACGGGTTCGGGCGCGGGCCCGGCCTCGGGCTCCTCACCGCGGACGCGCTCGGCGACCAGCCCGACGACCTTGCCGGCCGTGTGCTGGACGTCGTCGCGCAGCCGCCCGACCACCGGCTTCACACCGCCGCCTTCGGTGATCTCCTTGTAGTCCCTGGTCACCCGGTCGGTGAGCAGCAGTGCCCGGCCGACGCCGAACATGGCCAGCCGGACGGCGTGCAGCGGGAGGTCGCGGACCTGCTCACCCACCGTTTCGCGGACCTGCTCACTGACGCGGCGCGGCGATTTCCTCATCGGACGTTCCTCTTCCTGCCTCGTCTCCGTCCCCCTCACTCTGCCCCATCGGTGCGACCCTGGTCACGCGGGGTGAATGGAATTCTGGCAAAGCGTGCCGTGGAGTCGGTCACAGCCCGGCCCCTCGTACGATGGAGCCATGACCTCCACCCAGCGCCGTGTCCTGCTCGCCAAGCCGCGTGGTTACTGCGCGGGCGTCGACCGGGCCGTGCAAGCGGTCGAGATCGCCCTGGAGAAGTACGGGGCCCCGATCTACGTCCGCAAGCAGATCGTCCACAACGTGCACGTCGTGAGGACGCTGGAGGAGCGCGGCGCGATATTCGTGGACGAGACCGAGGAGGTCCCCGAGGGCTCCATCGTGGTGTTCTCCGCCCACGGCGTGGCGCCCGTGGTGCACGAGGAGGCCAGGGGCCTGTCCCTGCGCACCATCGACGCGACGTGCCCGCTGGTGACCAAGGTCCACAAGGAGGCCGTCCGGTTCGCCGCCCAGGACTACGACATCCTGCTGATCGGCCACGAGGGCCACGAGGAGGTCATCGGCACCACCGGCGAGGCCCCCGACCACATCCACCTCGTCGACGGCCCGGACGACGTCGCCAACGTGATCGTCCGCGACCCCGAGAAGGTGGCGTGGCTGTCGCAGACCACGCTGTCGGTCGACGAGACCGTCGCCACCGTCGAGAAGCTCCGCGAGCGGTTCCCCAAGCTGATGGACCCGCCGTCCGACGACATCTGCTACGCCACCCAGAACCGGCAGGTCGCGGTGAAGGAGATGGCGGCGCAGGCCCAGCTCGTCATCGTGGTCGGGTCGACCAACTCCTCCAACTCCGTCCGCCTGGTCGAGGTCGCCAAGGAGCACGGCGCCGACGCCGCCTACCTCGTCGACTACGCCGAGCACATCGACCCGGCCTGGCTGGAGGGCGTCGCCACGGTGGGCGTCACGAGCGGCGCGTCGGTGCCGGACGAGCTGGTCCAGGACGTCCTCGCCTGGCTCGCCGAGCGCGGCTACGGCGAGGCCGAGGAGATCGAGTCCGTCGAGGAGAGGATGCGCTTCTCCCTGCCGAAGGAACTCCGCAAGGACCTGCGCATCACGCCCGTCTAGCCCGCGGCCCCGGACGGCGGCCGGTCGCCCCGGGCGTGCCGGCCCTCCGGCGTGCCGGGGGAGTCGTCCCACCGGACGGGGTTCTCGTTCTCGTCCTTCTCGAAGAGACGGACCCCGACCAGCTTGTCGTGCAGCTCCCGGGCGTTCGTCAGGACGCCGCGCGCCAGGCAGATCACGACCACGAGCAGCGTGCCGAAGAACAGCCACGGCGCGGTGGCCGCGAGCGCGGTGAAGACGCCCACCGTGACGCCGCGCAGCAGCGAGCCCTCGCCGAGCGTGGTGACGAGCACGACCGTGAGCGTGGCGGCGAGGAACACCAGCGGCGGGCTGACGACGAGCGTGAGCAGGTCGGCGGGACGGGTCGCGAAGGCGGCGAGCGCGCAGCCGATCGCGAACCCGGCGCCGGCCAGCAGCGGCACGCCGAACCACCGCGACAGCAGCCCGCACAGCACCCCGGCGGCGAACATGACCACGATGCCGCCGCGCCCGGTGAGCGTGATCGGGCCGGCCGACTCCGAGCGGGGCGCACCGCCGCGCCGGCGCCGCGCCGGGCCCTCCGGGGACGCCGAGGAGCCGCCCGGCGCGTCGCGTACCGTCGATGAACTCATCGCCACCTCTTCCCCATGGGAGGCGGACCCCCCACACGCCCCGGCCCGTTCCGCTCCTGGACGTTCCGCGGATCGCCCTGCTCGGGGACGCGCCCGCCGGGACCCGCCGCGGCGGGGCCAGGCCGGGAATGGTCCCGATCAGGCAGATGGTCCTCGTCGTCGAAAAGTTCGTCGTATGCGGTCAGTTCGGCCGCGGACAGGGCGCGGGGGCTCTCCTCGACAGGATGGGGGCTTTCCAGGCCGTCGTCCACCACTCCGAGCTCGTTCAGCTTGCGCGCACTGACCAGAACGCGCGTCTCCAGGGAACCGACCGTCCGGTTGTAGGACTTGATGGCGCCGGTCAGCGCGCGGCCGAGCTCGTCGACGTGCTGCCCCATCGTGCCCAGCCGCTCGTACAGTTCCTTGCCCAGGTCGAAGACCGCGCGGGCGTTGCGCGAGAGGGCGGCCTGCTGCCACGCGTAGGACGCCGTCCGCAGCATGGTGATGAGGGTCGTCGGCGTGGCGATGTGCACCCGCCGCCTCATCGCGTACTCCAGCAGGCCGGGGTCGCGGTCGAGGGCGGGCGCCAGGAACGCCTCGCCCGGGATGAACAGCACGACGAACTCCGGCGCAGGGCTGAACGCCTGCCAGTACGACTTGGCCGACAGGCGGTCGACATGGTCGCGCAGGTGCCGCGCGTGCGCGTCCAGCCGCACGGGGTCGCCGCTCTCCGCCGCCTGAAGGTAGGCGGCCAGCGAGACCTTGGAGTCGACCACGATGTTCTTGCCGCCGGCCAGCCGCACCACCATGTCGGGGCGGACCGTGCCGTCGGCCGTGACCGCGCCGGCCTGCTCGTCGAAGTCGCAGTGGTGCGCCATCCCGGCCAGCTCCACGACGCGGCGGAGCTGGAGCTCGCCCCAGCGCCCCCGGGCCTCGGGTCGCTGCAGCGCCCGCACGAGCGACTGCGTCTCGCGCCGGAGCTGGTCGGAGCTCTGCCGGACGAAGTCGACCTGCTTGGCCAGCATGGCGTGCGACTCGCGGCGGCCCGTCTCCACCTCGCGGAGCTGCTCCTCCACCTTGGCGAGCGTCTCCTTGAGCGGCGCGACCAGATGCTCGACGGCCTGCTGGCGGCGCTGCAGCTCCCCGGCCGCCTCGACGCCGGCCGCCTTGAGCCGCGCGTCCGCCAGCTCCAGGAACCGCTGGTTGCTGGCGTCCAGGGCCTTGGCCGACAGGTTCTCGAAGTGCTCGGCCATCCGCTCCTCGGCGTAGGCGAGCTTCTCCTCGGCCGCCCGCGCCCGCGCGATCAGCGCGCCCTGCCGGCCCGTCGCGAGCGCGTACCCCGCGACGGCGCCGAAGACGGCGCCGACGAGGAGTCCGGCGAACAGCGCGAGGTCCATCCGCTCATCGTGACAGCGCGTCCGCGATCGGCGACCGCGACGCGCCGGGGCGCCCCGCGTCACCGGACATTTGGCCCAGTGTTCACCAGAGGGAGGCCGCACGGAGGTTCCGGGCAGCCCGAGGGGTCCGCGGGCGCCCATAAACTTGACGGCCGTGAGCCTCTCCATCGGAATCGTCGGGCTGCCCAACGTCGGCAAGTCGACGCTCTTCAACGCGCTGACCAAGAACGACGCGCTGGCCGCCAACTACCCGTTCGCGACCATCGACCCCAATGTCGGCGTGGTCGGCGTGCCCGATCCGCGGCTGACCGTGCTCGCCGAGCTCTTCGGCTCGCAGAAGACCATCCCGGCGACGATGGAGTTCGTCGACATCGCGGGCATCGTCAAGGGCGCGTCCGAGGGGCAGGGGCTCGGCAACAAGTTCCTCGCCAACATCCGGGAGACCAACGCGATCTGCCAGGTCATCCGGGCGTTCGAGGACCCGGACGTCACGCACGTGGACGGCGACGTCGCCCCGTCCCGCGACATCGAGACGATCAACACCGAGCTGATCCTGGCCGACCTCCAGACGATCGAGAAGGCGCTGCCGCGCCTCGACAAGGAGGCCCGGACCAAGAAGGACAAGGACAAGCTCGCCGTCGTCGACGCCGTCAACGCCGCGCAGAAGCTCCTGAACGAGGGCGTCACGCTGTTCGCGGGCGCCGAGCAGGCCGGGGTCGACCTGGAGCTCCTGCGCGAGCTGCACCTGCTCACCGCCAAGCCGTTCCTCTACGTCTTCAACCTGGACGAGGGCGAGCTGACCGACGAGGCCCTGCGCGAGCGCCTGCGCACCCTCGTCGCGCCCGCCGAGGCGATCTTCCTGGACGCCAAGATCGAGGCGGAGCTGATCGAGCTGCCCGACGACGAGGCGCTCGAACTGCTGCAGGGCATGGGGCAGGAGGAGTCCGGCCTGTCGCAGCTCGTCCGGATCGGGTTCGCCACCCTCGGCCTCCAGACCTACCTGACGGCGGGGCCCAAGGAGTCGCGCGCCTGGACGATCCCCAAGGGCGCCACCGCGCCGGAGGCCGCCGGCGTCATCCACACCGACTTCCAGCGCGGCTTCATCAAGGCCGAGATCGTCTCCTACGACGACCTGACCGCGGCGGGCTCGATGGCCGCCGCCCGCACCGCCGGCAAGGTGCGCATGGAGGGCAAGGACTACGTCATGCAGGACGGCGACGTCGTGGAGTTCCGCTTCAACGTCTGACCGCTTCACCGTCCGACCGCGCCCGCCAGGGTCGGACGGACCCCGTGACCTGTGTGATTTTGGCGACACAGGATGCCCGTGTGGCCGGTGTGCCCGGTGAGCTGGGTGTTTTGGTGCGGGGTGTCGCATTTTCGACACAGTGTCCGCTGTTTCTGGAAACGGATTGCGGGCGGCGCCGCCATCCCGTGACCAAGCAACTTCTGAGGCGTCCCGCTTGTCCGTTACCTGGGGTTGCGCACCGTTCGGAGGCCTGGGTAGGAGAACGTCACCGTTTGGCAATCCTCCCCGTTCCTGCTGAGGTGGATTGCATTATCCGCAACCGCGTGCCGGGGCTGTGCTTCGCTGGGATGCGCTGGAACAATTGACGCCCGTGGTTACCCTGGGCCCGAGGTGGGTTCAGAAAAGCCACCGACATGACCAGGCAACAGGACCGCGCCGACCGGGGGCGAGGCGCGAGCGGAGGCAGGATGGCTCGCAGGTCGGCCGTGGGACGCGGCCGTGACACCGCCGTAGTCGAGGAGACCGCGGCGCCCGGACGGGCGCTCGCGGCGTCCGCCGACCCGTGGGACCTGCCCGAGCGCGGCCGCGGACGGTCCGGCGGCGGCTCGCGCGGCGGTGGCCGCTGGGGCGGATCCGGTGGGCGATGGTGGGTCTGGGTCGGCCGCGCCGTGCTGTGGGCCCTGATCCTCGTCATCCTCGTCAACGGCGTCCGCGCCCCGTTCGAGCGCTTCACCGCCGACGACACGCCCAGCGGAGGGGGCGCCACGTCCAAGGCGCCGAAGAACGCGGGGTTCCCCAGCAGCGCCGCGGGCGCGTTCGCCCTCCAGTTCGCCAACGTCTACCTCAACTTCGACCAGAAGACCGCGCCCGCCCGCGAGGCGCAGCTGCGTACCTTCCTGCCCGACGGCGCCGACGCCCAGTACGGCTGGAACGGCGTCGGCAGGATGCAGGTGCAGTCCGTCCAGGTCGCCGGCGTCGACGCCCGCGACGCCAGCAACGCCACCGTGACGCTCCTCGCCCGCACCGCCGACCGCTGGCTCCGCCTCGCCGTCCCGGTGTACGCCGACCGGAGCGGCTCGCTGGTCGTCTCCGCCCGTCCCGCCCTGCTCCCCCCACCGGCCAAGGCGCAGCTTCCCCAGGACGGGGTCCAAGACCGCGACACCTCCCTCGAAACCGAACTTCAGCCCTTCCTCGGCACCTTCTTCCAGGAGTACGCGAACGGCAACCAGGCGGCCCTGTCCCGCTTCTCCAACGGGACGACCATCGCGGGGCTGGCCAAGTCCGTCATCTTCGTACAGGTCAAGGAGGTCGTCGCGCCGAAGGGGCCCGGTGGCTCGCGCACCGTCACCGCGACCGTGGTGTGGCAGCCGGCCGGGGGCGGCGGTGGTGAGCTCGAGCAGAGCTACCAGCTCGCCATGGTGAAGAAGGGGACGACCTGGCTCGTCCAGGACATTCGCGGCACCACACAACCGAACGCGTCATGAGAGGCCGCGAAGTGAACACCACCACCCCCAGCCCGACCGCCGACCAGGGAAGGTAGCCAGTCGATGCTGCAGCACGTCATGGCGTCGATTCCGCACGAAATCCTTGCGGCCGACGAACTCAAGACCGATCAGCTCGCCGACTGGCTGCGCCAGATCTTCGGCCCGCTGTTCCTCGTGATCGTCTCCATTGTGGCGATCTTCTTCCTGTTCACCCGCGAGATCACGCGGTTCGTGCAATTCATCTGCCTGGCGATCGGGATCGGAGTGGTCTTCTACGTACCGAACATCATCGAGACCACGGCCAAGGCGATCGCCAAGGCCCTAGGCGTGGACGCCTGACCTCGGGCGGAGGTCGGCAGGCGGCACGGTGCTCGCGCAGTTAGGGGAGTAGGGGCGTGGATCTACCCACGTACACGAACATCTGGCGCATCGAGAAGCGGCTGTACAAGCTGTACGACCTGCGGCTTCCGATGCCGCTGCCGCTGGTCCAGATCGGCGTCTTCCTCGGCGTGTTCGTGCCGTGGATCCTGCTGCTCCGGCTGGTCGGCATCCCCTTCGCGTCCCCCTGGCACGTGCTCTACATCGTCCCGCCGGGCGTGCTCACGTGGCTGGCGACGCGCCCCGTCATCGAGGGCAAGAGGCTCACCGAGCTGCTGCTCTCCCAGGGCCGCTACCTCGCCGAACCCCGCACCTGGTGCCGCCTCACCCCCATCCAGGAGCCCCGCGAGGTCGTCATCGTGGCCCGCGTCTGGCGGCGCGCCGGGAGCCCCGCCCCGGCCGCCGCCATGGAACGTGCCGCGATCAAGACCCGCCGCCGCGGCCGCAGGCGCGCTGCCGAGCCGGAACCCGCCGCGGCCCCCGCCGCGACCCCGGTCCTGATCCCGCGCCCCGCCGTCGCCGCCGCGCCGCCGTCCCTGGTCGAGTACGCGGCCCAGCGCGAACCGGTCCCCGCCGCTCCGATCGCCCTCGCCCCCGAGCCCGTCCCGCAGGCCGCCGTCGCCCCGCCCGCCGCGCCCGAACCCGTCGTCCCGCCCAAGGCGTGGCGCCGCACGAGCCGGGACATCTCGCACGAGGACGACGTCCTGGCCTTCCCCGCCGGCGTCGAGCAGCCCCCGGCGACGCCGCGGCTGGAGGTTCCCCCGCCCGGCCCGCCCCCCGGCTCCGGCAAGCGCGCCCTGGCCTCCGGCGTCCGCCGGCCGGGCGAGCAGGCCGAGTTCTGGCAGGCCGTCCCGGTCGGCGACACCCGTCCGGACATCCCCCAGCAGCCCCGCCCCGACGACCGCAGGGCCGCCGAGGAGATCGCGGGCGCCCCCGAACCGCCCCCGCGCGAGGACGAGCAGGCCCCCGCGGCGCCGAGCGTCCGTTGGGTGCGCCCCGTCGAACCGGGCGACGGCGTCACGCGGCAGCCGCCCGCCGAGCCCGACCAGGTCCACGCCGCCGAGGGCGAGCGCGTGCGCGCGACGCAGGCGTTCAACGGAGAGCCCGGCGACAGGAAGGTCGCCGGCGCGCGCACCCCGCAACGAGCGACCCCGGCCCCCCAACCCCCCGCGGCCACCCGCCCGGACATCCCCATGGTCCCCGGCGCCTTCGGCGCCCAGCCTCCCCGGCCCTACGGCCGGCCCCAGCAACAGCGTGCGGCGGAGCCGGTGCCGCCCCCCACGCCCCCGGAACAGCCGCACGCGCCTTCGGAGCAGACTCCTGCGCAGCCGGAGCAGCCCGCCGCGCGGGCGGAGTCGCCCGCCCCGTCGGAGCGGTCTGCCACGCCGCTGGAGCTGCCCGCCGCGCGGCCGGAGCAGGGCACCACGCCGCCGGAGCGGCCTTCTGCGCGACCGGAGGAGCCTGCCGCGCACTCCGAGCGGCCCGCTTCACCGGAGCAGCCGCACGCGCCTGTAGAGCGGCCCGCCGCGCAGCCGGTGCGGCCTCCGGTGCCGCCTGAGCCGCGTCCCGGGTGGACGGTGCGGCCGCCCGCCGCGCCTCCGGAGCGGGAGACCGCGCGGCCCGAGCTGCCCGCCGCGTCGGCCGAGCAGGCCGCCGCGCGGCCCGTGCCGCCGCCGCAGGTGCCGCCGGCGCGTCCCGCCGCGCCGCCGGAGCAGCCCGGGGTCCTGCGGGAGCCGCCCAGGCCCTGGTCGAAGGGGCTGTCCAAGCCGCAGCGGCCGCAGGCTCCCGAGCCGGTGTCGCCGCCCGCGCAGGACGTGCCGCCCGTGGAGCCGCCCCGTCTGGCGGAGCCTCCGCGTCCAGTGGAGCCCCCGCGTCCGGTGGAGGAGGAGGCGCCGCCGCGGGAGGTGCGGTCGCAGCCCGCGTCGCCCGTCCGACCCCGCCCGCTGCCGCCGCCGCCTTCGCCCCCGCCGTCGGGTCCGGCGATCACGCCGCCCGGTCCCGAGCACGAGGTGACGTCCGGCGGGCTGCGGCGGCTCATCCACGCGGTGGGCGGCGGGCACGGTGAGGTCGACGCCGACTACCAGCAGCGGATCCAGCAGCCGTTCCACGGGACGCGGCACGTCGTCGTGCTCGGCTGCACCGGCGGCGCCGGGCAGACCGTCACGGCGCTGATGCTGGGGCACACGTTCGCGCAGCACAACGGCGAGCCGGTCGTGGCGATCGACGTCAACCCCGGGCCGGGCGCGCTCGCGCGGCGCACCCGCAGCGACACCAACGAGACGCTGACCGGGCTCATCACGCGCGCCGACCAGGTCTCCAGCCTCACCGCGATGCGCCGGTACACCTCGCAGGCCAAGTCCGGCCTCGACGTCATCGCGGCGGGCAAGAACCCGCTGCAGGCGCTCGACGACCGCGACTACGCCCTCGCGATCCGCACGATCGACAAGTTCTACTCGGTGACGCTGCTCGACGCGGCCGCCGCCGTGGTGGCGCGCGTCCTGCCGTACGCCGACCAGATCGTCCTCGTCGCCCCGGCGAGCGCCGACGCGCCCCGCGCCGTCGCGATGACGTTCGAGTGGCTGGACGGCCACGGCTACGAGGAGCTGCGGTCCCGCGCGGTGACGGTCATCAACGGGGTGAGCCGCCGCAGCATGGACGACGTCGAGCAGGCCGAGGCCGTGGCGCGGGGCCGCTGCCGGGCGCTGGTGCGCATCCCGTGGGATGATCACCTGAGCATGGACCGCGCGCCGCGCAACGAGCTGAAGTCGTTGCGCACGCCGACGCGGCGTGCCTATCTTGCCCTCGCCGGCGTCGTGGCCGGCGGCTTCACCGTCATGCCCGAGCGTTACCAGGAGCTTCAGCAGGAGCAGGAGGCCACCCGATGAGCGCCCCTCGCGGGCATCGAGCGGAGACCGAGGTGAACCGGGCATTGCTGGCGGACGCGCCTGACGTTCATGACCGTCCGGATGGCGAACACTTCCCCGGGCAGCCCTGTGCGGCCGCCCGGCGCTGGAGAGAATCGTTGATCGGAACCGGCGTCGGGAGGACGGCATGAGCAAGTCGAGCCGGCTGGCCGTGCGGTACTTCGACGACCGCGTCCTGCTGACCGACAGCGCCGCGTGGGCGTACTTCCGGCTCCCCACGGTGTCCTACGAGTTCACGACCGGTGAGGAGCGCGAGGCGCTCGCCACCAACATCACCATCGCGCTGGCGGGCATCCGCATGCAGGACGCCGAGGTCCACCTGCGGATCGGGCACCGGACGTATCCGGCGGCGGAGTGGGCGCTGGCGCTGGACGGGACGTCCGACGGCGGCTCCGGGTGGCGTGAGTACCTGGAGGAGACCTACGCCCACGTGTGGGCGAAGGACTTCTGGACCAAGGAGGTCTACCTCGGGGTGCGGCTCGGTCCGCGCGGCATGGGCGCGCAGCTTTCGGGCGGCGTCCTGCCCCAGCTCCTCAGGGCCTACAAGCGCAGCGAGAGCGTCCTCGGCGTGCACGACGACGCGGTCGACAAGAAGGAGATCGCGCGCTGGACCGAGCAGGCCGACCGGATCGGCCGCGCGCTCGGCGGCTCCGCCCTGTACGCCAGGCACGCCACCTCCACCGAGGTCGCGTGGCTGTTCCAGCACGCGGTGACCGGGTCCCTGGCCGATCCGCCGCCGTCCGCCGTCGCGCGCCGGACGTGGGGCAAGGGCGAGATCGAGGCGCTGGTGGAGGGCGCCATCCACAACGGGCGCTCCTACCTGCGGATCGAGCAGCCCAACTTCACCGGGGCGGGCGGCGGCGCCACCGCCGCGTCGTACGTCGCGTACCTGTCGTTCGCGCGGTTCCCCGACATGATGCCGTTCCCCGACGGCGAGCCCTGGCTCCACTACGCCGACGCGCTGCCGTTCCCCGTCGAGATCAGCGCGCGGATGAAGCTGATCCCCCCGGCGAAGGCGTCCAAGGACGTCTCGCGCAAGCTCGCGCACGCCCGCGACATGGACCAGCACATCCGGGAGGCGGGCGCGGAGGCGCCGATCGCGCTCGCGGAGCAGATCGACGCCGCCCGGATGCTGGAGCACGGCATCACCAAGGAGCGGCTGCCGTTCGTCTACGGGTGGCACCGGCTGATCGTGTCGGCGCCGACCGAGGAACTCCTCGCGCAGCGCGTGGACGCCGTCGTGGAGCACTACCGCGACATCGGCATCGACGTCGTCAACTCGACCGGCGACCAGTTCTCGCTGTTCCTGGAGTCGCTGCCCGGCGACCAGATCCGGCTGAACGCCTACGCGCAGCGCCAGCCGCTGCGCACCATCGCGGGCGGCATGCCGGTCGCGACCGTCGACCTCGGCGACCGCTCCGACGACGAGGGCGAGGGCTGGGTCGGCCCCTACATCGGCGAGTCGCTCGGCCGGGCCCGCGCCATCGTGCACTTCGACCCGCTCGTCGCCGCGGCGCGCAACCGCCCCACGGCCGTGGCGATCACCGGCGAGCCCGGCGGCGGCAAGACCACGCTCGCCCTGCTGCTGATCTACCAGATGGCGCTGCGCGGCGTCACCATCGCGGCGATCGACCCGAAGGGCGACGCCGAGTCGCTCGTGGAGCTGCTCAAGGCGCGGGGCAGGAAGGCGCGCATCCTGCCGCTCGGCTCGGCGGCGCCCGGCCTGCTCGACCCGTTCTCCTTCGGCGACGACCTCGCCACCATGAAGACGATGGCGACCGAGACGCTGCGGCTGCTGCTGCCGCGGATGTCGGAGGAGCGCGAGTCCGCGATGATCCAGGCGGTCGGCGCGGTCGCCAACGCCGAGCGTCCGTCGCTCGGCCGCGTCGTCGACCACCTGGAGGCCGCCGACGATCCGGCCTCCAAGAACCTCGGCGCGGTGCTGCGCTCGATGTCGGAGATGCGGCTCGCGCGGCTGTGCTTCGACCCGTCCGGCGGCGAGCGCATCGACACCGCCGGCTGGACGACCGTGTTCACGCTCGGCGGGCTCACCCTGCCGGACGTCACGATCTCGCGGGAGGACTACTCCTACGAGCAGCGGCTGTCGGTCGCGCTGATGTACCTGGTGTCGCAGTTCGCGCGGCGGCTGATGCACGGCCTCGACCGGCGGGTCCCGAAGGCCATCTTCCTGGACGAGGCGTGGGCGATCACCTCGACGCCCGAGGGCGCCAAGCTGGTGCCCGAGGTGTCGCGGATGGGACGCTCCCGCAACACCGCGCTGATCCTGGTCTCCCAGAACGCGGGGGACCTGCTGAACGAGCAGGTGACGAACTGCCTGTCCTCGGTGTTCTCGTTCCGCTCCACCGAGCGGGTCGAGGTCGGAAACGTCATGTCCCTACTCGGGGTCGAGGCGTCCGACGAGCACAAGGCCGTGCTGCGCAACCTCGGCAACGGCGAATGCATCTTCCGTGACCTCGACGGCCGAGCGGGGCGCATCGGCGTCGACCTGATCTCCGAGGAACTGCAGCGTTGGCTCGACACCAACCCGACCCGGTCCCGTCCGGGCACGTCCGAACTCACCGCCGCGGGGGCCGAGGTCGAGGAGGTCTCCCGATGATGGGTTCCCGCGACGGGACGGCGCGCCTGCAGCGCTCGCCCGGCGAAGGACTCGACCGCAAGGCCCTGCGGCGCCCAAGGCGCCGCCGCGCGCCGCGCACCCGCCGCTCGGTGATGCTGCTGGTCGTCATGGCGCTGTTCATGCTGGGGCCGCTGTCGCCGGCGTCCGCGTCGGTCCCGCAGCTGCCGAACCCGCTGAACGACGCGTGCAGCCCGGCCGACCATCCGGCGCCCGAGCAGTACGGATCCGGGACGGACGGCATGATCAAGCCGCCCGACTACCCGGACGAGAAGCTGCGGAAGACGCCCGTCGAGAAGCTCACGTACTACGACCGGTACGGCACCGCCGGGCAGACCTGGTACGCGGTCGACATGGGCTGCTCGGACGCGATGTCGATGATGGGCAACGCGATCGCGAACACCGTGTTCACCCTCGTCCGGACGGTCGACCGGACGACGATCAGCGTCTACCAGGCGGCCGCGTCGGAGTCGCTGCTGAGCTGGCTGAAGGACACCGTCGACGGGGTCATCACCAACGTCGGCAAGACGTTCAACGCCCGCTACTGGTCGTGGGTGGTCATCCTCGGCGCGATGTGGCTGGCCTGGTGGGGTCTCGTCCGCAAGCGGGCGAGCAAGGTCACCGAGGGCGTGATCTGGATGGTCGCCGCGATGGTGGCGCTGGTCTGGCTGATCGCGCGGCCCGCCGACTTCACCACGCTCGGGACGAAGGTGTCCGAGGCGACCAGCGCCGCGTTCAGCGCCGCGCTGCCACCGAGCGACACCAAGGGCGGGACGTGCGTTCCCGTCCCCGAGGGCAAGCCCGACCCGGCGACGTCGGAGAGCATGGACGCGACGTCCCGCAACGCCAACGCGCTGTGGGTCGCGCTGGTCTGCAAGCCGTGGCTGCAGGGCGAGTTCGGCACCAGCGACCCCAACGCGAAGATCATCAAGCAGAACGCCGACAAGCTGCTCTGGGCCCAGGCGGTCGACCTTCCGGAGACCTACGGCACGAACAAGGTCGACCTGGGCAAGAAGGGTGACGCCTACAAGGACGTCACGAAGGACATCAAGGACAACCATCCCCAGAACTACGCGCTCTTCCAGGGCAAGGACTGGCAGAACCGGCTGGGAGTGTCGCTCATCGCGCTGTTCGCGGCGCTGGTCGCGGGCCTGCTCATCCTGGTCATCGCGCTCGCGCTGATCGTCGTGAAGATCGCGTTCCTGCTGCTCCTCGTCGCGGGGCCGATCTTCCTCGGGATCGGCATCCATCCGGGCGTCGGGCGCGTCATCGCCGTCCGCTGGCTCGAACTGCTGCTGTCCATGCTGCTGAAGCAGGCCGCGCTCATCGGGGTGCTCTCGCTGCTGCTGTGGGCGTACAGCCTGATCCTCGGCGAGACGCTGCCCTGGGGCCTGCAGGTGGTGCTGATCGCGCTGGTGACGTTCGCGGCGTTCGTGTACCGCAAGCCGTTCCAGCACCTGTTCTCCTCCGTCGGTTACTCGGCGGTCGGGGCGCGGGGCAAGGGCGAGGCGGAGCTCGGCAAGTCGATCGCGGCGGCCCGCAAGAGCACCGAGGCGATGCCGCCGGTGGCCGCCTACCAGATGTTCCGCAAGGCCAAGAACGACCCGGCGATGGCGGCCGCCGTCGCCGGCGGCGTGACGGGCGGCGGCGCGGTGGCCGGGACGGTGGCCGCGGCCGACCGGTCGGCGCCCGGCGCGGGCACGGAGCAGTCGCCCGAGGACGCGCCGGTGCTCGCGGCCAAGCCGCGCGGCGCGGGCGCCGCGGCGGCCCAGGGGCGCTCCAGGCGCGGTGCTCCTCCGCTGAACCTGCCGACCAGGGCGGGCGCCCTCGGCGACCGCCGCACGGACGGCGCCAGGGCGGCGGCCGTCAAGCCCGGCGGCGTCACCGTCGCGAAGGGCGACGGTGAGGACTCCGGAGGCGGAGGAGGGTCGGGCAAGGGCACCGTCCGTCCGACCTCCTGGGCGGGCCGCGGCGGAACCGGCGGCGGGGTCTCCGGTGGCGGCGGTTCGGGCGGCAGCGGCGGCTCGGGCGGCGGCTCCGGCGGCTCCGGCGGCTCGGGTGGCTCCGGCGGTGGCGGCGGCTGGTTCTCCGGCGGCGGACGCTCGTCCGGTTCTGGCTCCGGACGCGGCCGCGGGCGCTCGGGCGGTGGTTCTGGCGGCTCCGGTGGCTCCGGTGGTTCGGGTGGCTCCGGTGGCGGCGGCTGGTTCTCCGGCGGCGGCAACGGCGGCAGCGGCGGTTCGGGCGGTTCGGGCGGCGGCTCTGGGAACGTCCCCCGGCAGCGCGGCCGCGGCGGCGGCGCCGGGGGCGGAAGGCCCTCGCGTCCCGAGCCCGGCGGGCGGCAGCAGCCCCCGCCGCTGTGGGGCCGGGGCGGCTCCAACGCCAGCCCGCCGATCCCGTTCTGGCTGCGTCCGGTGGATCGCCGGTCCGGTGAGCCGAATCGGGACGAGTGATGAACCTGAACGACCGGCGGCGCAAGCTGCTGTTCGCGGGTCTCGTCGTGCTGCTCGCGGCGGTCGGCGTCTACCTGACGGTGGCCTCTCCCTCGGGCGGGTCCGGCGATGAGCCGAAGGCCCGCCCGAGCGCGACCGCGACGCAGGGACCGCAGGCCCCCGCGTCCCCGCCGCCCGGGATCCAGAACGCCGTCGACCCGAACGACTTCGACGTGTACCGGCTGCTGCCGTTCTCCCGGCAGGAGTTCGCCACGGCGGCCGACATGGCGCAGCGGTTCGTCGCCGCCTACGGGACGTACCGCTACGACGAGGCCCCCCAGACCTACATGGCGCGCTTCGCCGGCCTGACCACCACCGACCTCGGGCAGCGGCTCGGCCAGGGCGTGGCGACGCCCGGGATGGTGGAGGAGCGCCGCCGCGAGCAGCTCGTCGCGCAGGGCGCGGCGTCCCTCGACCAGATCCGCGACATCGAGAACAACTCGATCATCTTCCTGGTGACCGGCCGGCAGCAGGTCACCAAGAACGGGCGGACCAGCAGCGACAGCAAGCAGTACGCGGTGACCGTGACGAGGGACGGCGGCTCGCTGAAGGTCTACTCGTTCGAGCCGGCCGACGCCGGACAGGCGGGTGACACGGGATGAGCCCGCGAAGGCTGCTGCTCGTCGGCGCTCTCGGCGTCGCGGCGGTGATGTTCGCGGCGCTGGTCTTCGTCCCGATCCTGTTCGGCGCGAGCCAGTTCCTGTTCGGCGGCGGGATCGGCGGTGGCGGCGGCTGCGTGAACGTCGCCGGCGCCGGCGCGCAGCCCGCGGCGGCCACCGACGCGAAGTCCGTCCCCGCCGACTACCTGAAGCTGTACCAGGAGGCCGGCAGGAAGTACGGCATCCCCTGGAACCTCCTGGCGGGCGTCGGCAAGGTCGAGACCGACCACGGCAGGTCGACGATGCCGGGCGTCTCCAGCGGGGAGAACTACGCGGGCGCGGGCGGTCCCATGCAGTTCCTGGCCGCGACGTTCAAGGCGTTCGCGGTGGACGGCGACAAGGACGGCAAGAAGGACCGCTACGACCCGGAGGACGCCATCCCGACGGCCGCCGCCTACCTCAAGCACAACGGCGCCCCCGAGCGCATGCGCACCGCGATCTTCCAGTACAACCACTCGTGGGACTACGTGGACCTCGTCCTGGACTGGGCGAAGCGCTACGCCGGCGGCGAGTTCGAGGCCGTCCAGGCGAACGGGATCAACTGCGAGGACAACGAGCTGCCCGCCAACGTCGGCGCCCTCGTCAAGACGATCATCGCGTTCGCGATGGCGCAGCGCGGCAAGCCGTACGTGTTCGGCGCGAACGGGCCGGACGCCTACGACTGCTCCAGCCTGATCCAGGCCGCCTACCGGCAGGTCGGGCTCAACCTCCCGCGCACGACGTTCGAGCAGTGGCCGTTCGGCGTGAAGATCGCCAAGGGCAAGGAGCAGCCCGGCGACCTGGTGTTCTTCAACTCCGGCCCCGGGACGTCGGCCGACAACCCCGGCCACGTCGGGATGGTCATCGGCGGGGGCAAGATGATCGTGGCGAGCTGCTCGGCGTGCGTGCCCGCGATCGGCGTGAAGACCTACAAGAAGGCGAACTGGATCGGGGTGACCCGCCCGCTCGCGCGGCCGGACTTCAAGAAGAAGGTGTCCGAGCTGGCCGCGCGGCAGTAGCCGCCCGGCGGGTTCAGCGGAACCGGCGCCTGCCCACGACGAGCAGGACCTCGCGCAGCGCGTCGGCGGCGGCCCGGACGTCCTCCGGCGGCACCCGGGCCATGACCTCCTCGTGCGCCGTCCCCGACGCGGCCAGGGCCTGCTCGGTGACGCGCAGCCCGTCCGCGGTCAGCTGGACGAAGCGGCTGCGCGCGTCGCCGGCGTTGGCCTCGCGCTCCACGTAGCCCGCCTTCTGCAGCCGCTGCAGGACGTTGCTCGTCCCGCCCGAGGTGAGGAACGCCGAGCGCGTGAGCTCGCTCGGCCTCAACCGGTACGGCTCGCCCTCCCGGCGCAGCACGGTCAGCACCTCGAACTCGGCGTAGGTGAGGCCGAGCTCGGCCAGGGGGCCCCGGAGGGCCTGCTGGACCAGCAGGGCGACGCGCCCGGCGCGCTTGCTCAGCTCCAGCATCGCGACGAGCGGCTCCGGGAGCCCGTCCCGCCGCCACGCGGCGGCCACGTCATCGATCTCGTCCTGCACGCCCCGAGCGTACTCGCTCCACCAGTTGCTTTTTAGAAAGCTAACTCTTAAGCTTTTAAGCATGACAACGACCCTGCTGATCACCAACGGCCTCGTCATCGACACCGCCCCCGAACCCACCGTGCTGGGGACCGCCGACGTGCTCGTCGAGGACGGCCGCATCGCCGCGGTCGGTCCGGACCTGGCGGCGCCGGACGGCGCCGAGACCATCGACGCGACCGGGCACATCGTCATGCCGGGCTTCGTCGACACCCACCGGCACACCTGGCAGGCCGGGATCCGCGCCGCCCTGCCGGACGGCACGCTCCCCGCCTACCTGCGCCGCGTCCTCGGCGAGCTGGCGCCCCGGTACCGCCCGGACGACGTGTTCGCCGGGACGCTCGCCGGGTCCCTGGAGTGCCTCGACTCCGGCATCACGACGCTGGTCGACTGGTCGCACATCCAGCTGAGCCCGGACCACACCGAGGCGAACATCGCGGCGCTGCGGGCCGCCGGCATCAGGGCGGTGTTCGGGTACTGCTACGGCGGCGACGGCGACCTCGGCGCGCTCGCCGCCGAGACCGGCCGCGTCCACCGCGAGCACTTCGCCGCCCCGGGCGGCACCGTCACGATGGCGATGGCCGCGCTCGGCCCCGAGATCGCGGGCGAGGAGCGCGCCCTCGCCGAGTGGCGCACGGCCCGCGAGTTCGGGCTGCCGGTCACCGTGCACATGGGCGGCCACGGCGCCGAGAGCGCCGCTCGCGGCCTGGCGTTCCTCGACGCCCACCGGCTGATGGACCACCCGGCCACGTACGTCCACGCCAACTTCTACACCGACGAGGACCTGAAGCGGATCGCCGGAAGCGGCGGGACGGTCTCCGTCGCCCCCGCCATCGAGGCCGCACTGGACATCGGCGCCCCGCCCACCGGACGTGCCCGCGGCGCGGGCGCCGCGACCGGGCTCGGCGCCGACACGGTCGCCTCCGGCCCCGGCGACATGTTCAGCGTGATGCGCGCCGCCTACGTCCTCGAACGGGGACGCCCGGACGGCGCCGGCCTCGGCTTCACCACCGCCGACGCCCTGCGGACGGCCACGATCGAGGGCGCCGAGGTCGCGGGGCTCGCGGACGTCACCGGATCGCTGACCCCGGGCAAGCAGGCCGACCTCCTCGTCCTGCGCACCGACACCTTCGGCCTCGCGGCGGCCCACGACCCCATCGCGGCCGTGGTCCTGGCGGCGGACACCCGCAACGTCGACACCGTCCTGGTCGGCGGACGGGTGGTCAAGCGCGGGGGAGTGCTGCGCGGACATGACGTCCCCGCCCTCCTGGCGCGCCTGTCGGACTCCGCCGCGCACGTGACGGCCGCCTGAACCGTCGGCCGCGCGTGGCATGCTGATCGGCGTGGAGATAACGATCCGCGTCGCCGACGAGCTGCTGATGTTCCTGCCCGCCACCCGGCGGGAGTCCCCGGCGCGGGTGCCCTTCGACGGAACCTCGACGCTGGGGCACCTCGTGGAGTCGCTGGGCGTCCCGCTGCCCGAGGCGGGCCCGATGACCGCCGACGGCGAGCCCGCCGGGCCCGCCACCCGGCCGGACGCCGGGGCCGAGGTCCGCGTCGCGGCGGTGCCGCGCCCCCAGCCCGTGCCGCTGGAGCCGGGCCAGGTCGCCCCCCGCTTCCTCCTGGACGTGCACCTCGGCACGCTGGCCCGGCGCATGCGCCTGCTCGGCCTCGACACCGCCTACCACAACGACATGGACGACCCGGCGCTCGTCGTCCAGGCCAACGAGGAGCGCCGCGTCCTGCTCACCCAGGACCGCGGCCTCCTGCGCCGCCGCGCCCTGTGGTTCGGCGCCTACGTCCGCGGCTCGCGGCCGGACGACCAGCTCCGCGACCTGCTCGACCGCTTCGCGCCCGTCCTGCGGCCGTGGACGCGCTGCACCGCCTGCAACGGCGAGCTCGTCCCCGTCGACAAGGAGGAGATCGAGCGCGAGCTGCGGGCGGGCACGCGCCGCAGCTACGACGTCTACGGCCGCTGCGCCGGGTGCGGGCAGGTCTACTGGCGCGGGGCGCACGGCGACCACCTTGAGGAGATCGTCCGCGACGCGACGCGTCTGGTCGCCTCCCTCCGGGGGAACGGAACCGGACGGACCGGCGCCGCGGTCTGATCACGAAGACGGAGAGGAGCTGGTCGCGATCGATCTCGTGGTGGTGGGGGCGGCGATCCTCGCGGACGGGCGGCTGCTGGCCGCCCAGCGCGCCGAGCCGCCGCACATGGCGGGCGGCTGGGAGCTCCCCGGCGGCAAGGTCGACCCCGGGGAGTCGGACGAGGACGCCCTGGTACGCGAGTGCCACGAGGAACTGGCCGTGAAGGTGCGCCTCGTCCGCCGCGTCGGCGGCGACTGGCGCCTGAGCGAGCGCGCCGTCCTGCGCGTCTGGACGGCCGAGCTGGCAGAAGGCGAGCCCCAGCCTCTGGAACACCTGGAACTCCGCTGGCTGACCCCGCCCGAGCTCTACGACGTCGACTGGCTCCCCGGCGACCGCCCAGTGATAGACCTCCTGGCCGCCCAGGGCCTCACCTAGAACCTCCTGAACCCGGGCCCGCCCCGCGGGGATCCACCCGGGCGCCCAAGCCCGAACGCGCCGACCCTGGCCACCGCCGAAACCAAGCAACAACCTGAAGGACCGCGATCGCGTCCGGAGGCAGGTTCGAGCGAAGCGTGAATCTGATCGAGATCGGCCGAGCACCCAAGCCGTTCACGACCGACCTCAGCCGCCACAGCAACCCCGCAACAACCCCAAGGGCCGCGATCGCGTCCGAAGGCAGGTTCAAGCGAAGCGAGAACCTGATCGCGCAGCGAGCCGCAAGGCGAGACGAAGCGATGCCAGCGATCGCCCGCGTTTATCGACGATGGAGGGCCGCCAGGCCCGAAGGAGGAGAAAAACGCTAAGAAATACGGTTCGCGCCTGCGAAGTCCGAGCGGTCGGAGAGTTTGGAGATTTTGACCACATCGCCGGTCTGGGGGGCGTGGAGGTACTTGCCGTCGCCCAGGTAGATGCCCATGTGGTGCAGGTTGCCGCCGAAGTACACGAGGTCGCCGGAGCGGAGCGCGCCGCGCGAGACCTTGGTTCCCATGGCGAACAGGTCGCCGGTGTAGTGCGGGAGGCCGGGCTTGCCGACCTGGCCGTAGGCCCAGACGACGAGGCCGGAGCAGTCGAAGCTGCTCGGTCCGGCGGCGGCCCACACGTACGGGGAGCCGAGCTTGGTGAGCGCCTTGCGGGCCATCTTCGCGGGCAGGCCGGAGCCCTTGACGGTGGCGCTGAGGCCGGTGCGCGGGTCGCTCGCGTGGGTGGTGGTCAGCTTGTCGAGGCGCTTCATCACCTCGGAGACCTTGGTCCTGGCCGCCTCGCGCGCCTTCTTGGCGTCGTCCCAGGCCTTCTTGACCTGGGCGGTCTTCGCCTTCGCGGTGCGCTCCGCGGCGTCGGCCTGGTCGATCTGCTTCTTCAGGGCGAGGACGGCTGTGGCCTGGCTCTGCGCGAGGTAGGCGCGGTCGGACAGCCCCTCGGGGGAGGCGCCGGAGCCGAAGAGGACGTCGGGGCTGCCGGCCATGTAGTTCGCGGCGGCCAGGGCGCCGAGCCGCCGGCGGGCGGGCTCGGCGAGGGCGCGCAGCCGCTCGGCCTCCTTGGTGGCGTCCTGCTCGGCCTTGCGGGCCTTGTTGAACTCCACACGGGCCTTGTTGAACTTCTCCGTGAGGATCTCGGCCTCTTCGTTCAGCGCGTCGAGGCTCTTGCGCAGGCCCTTCTCGGTCGTCGGCGTGGGGCTCGGAGCCGACGGCGCGGAGGCGGGCCGGAACGGCTGCGCGGCGTGGGCGAGGTTCGGCGCGGTGGCGCCGAGGCCGATCAGGAGCAGGGTGGCGGTGGCGGTGGGCAGAACGCGACGCCGCCGGTGGGAATCCGGAGCCAAGCCGGTGTTCTCCTCTCCTCGTACGCCTACCGGGTTAGCTGACGGGTTCGGGCCGGAGTCGCCCTACGACGAGCGTCGATTCACCCCGAGGGTGGTGGGTCCCCGGTTCTCCCGCGGGAGATTCGGCGTTCCGGCCGCAGTCCCGGGGGGTGGGACTCCGGACGACCGGATCTCGGGCAGATTACAAAGGATGCGCAAAGTTGGCCAATCGAGGCCCGTGCGACCGGTGGGACGAACGGCTCGGAGTGGGTGGTACGCACGGCCAAGTAGAATGGGTACTGCCGCGTGTCTGCGGCGACTCCCGAACTCTCACGCAAGGCGAACCCGCATGCCCATCTCCACGCGCGACGACCTCCGTAACGTTGCGATCGTCGCCCACGTCGACCATGGCAAGACGACGCTGGTCGACGCCATGCTCTGGCAGTCCGGCGCCTTCCGCGAGAACCAGGACGTCGACGACCGGGTGCTCGACTCCAACGACCTGGAGCGCGAGAAGGGGATCACCATCCTCGCGAAGAACACCGCGGTCCTGCACAACGGGCTGACCATCAACATCATCGACACTCCGGGGCACGCCGACTTCGGCGGCGAGGTCGAGCGCGGCCTGTCCATGGTGGACGGCGTCGTGCTCCTGGTGGACGCCAGCGAGGGCCCGCTCCCGCAGACCCGGTTCGTGCTGCGCAAGGCGCTCGAGGCGCGGCTGCCGGTGATCCTTGTCGTGAACAAGACCGACCGTCCCGACGCGCGCATCGACGAGGTCGTGGACGAGACCTACGAGCTCTTCATGGACCTCGACGCCGACGAGGAGCAGATCGACTTCCCGATCGTGTTCGCGTCCGGCCGCGCCGGGCGGGCCTCGCTCGACAAGCCCGCGGACGGCACGATGCCCGGCAGCGACGACCTGGAGCCGCTGTTCAAGGTCATCACCGAGACGATCCCCGCGCCGTCCTACGACCCGGACGCCCCGCTCCAGGCGCACGTGACGAACCTGGACGCCTCCAGCTACCTCGGCCGGATCGCGCTGTGCCGGGTGCACGCCGGCACGATCAAGAAGGGCCAGCAGGTCGCCTGGTGCCGGCACGACGGCAGCGTCGACCGGGTGAAGATCACCGAGCTGCTGATGACGGAGGCGCTCACCCGCAAGCCCGCGGACGACGCCGGGCCCGGCGACATCATCGCCATCGCCGGCATCCCCGACATCATGATCGGCGACACCATCGCCGATCCGGAGGACCCGCGCCCGCTGCCGCTGATCACGGTGGACGAGCCCGCGATCTCCATGACGATCGGCACCAACACCGGTCCGATGGCGGGCCGCGAGAAGGGCACCAAGGTCACCGCCCGGATGGTCAAGGACCGGCTCGAACGCGAGCTCGTCGGCAACGTGTCGATCCGGGTGCTGCCGACCGAGCGTCCCGACGCCTGGGAGGTGCAGGGCCGCGGCGAGCTCGCCCTGGCGATCCTGGTGGAGAACATGCGCCGCGAGGGCTACGAGCTGACCGTCGGCAAGCCGCAGGTCGTCACGCGGGAGATCGACGGCAAGAAGCACGAGCCGGTCGAGCGGCTCACCGTCGACATCCCCGAGGAGTACCTCGGCGCGGTCACGCAGCTGATGGCGGTCCGCAAGGGCCGCATGGAGCACATGACCAACCACGGCACCGGCTGGATCCGGATGGAGTTCCTCGTCCCGGCCCGCGCCCTGATCGGGTTCCGCACCGAGTTCATGACCGAGACGCGCGGCACCGGCATGGCCCACCACGTCTTCGAGGACTACGAGCCCTGGTTCGGCGAGCTGCGCACCCGTCCCTCGGGTTCGCTCGTGGCCGACCGGTCCGGCGCCGCCACCGCCTACGCGATCACCAACCTCCAGGAGCGCGGGACGTTCTTCGTCGGCCCGACCACCGAGGTGTACGAGGGCATGATCGTGGGGGAGAACTCCCGCGCCGACGACATGGACGTCAACATCACCAAGGAGAAGAAGCTCACGAACATGCGGTCGTCCACCGGCGACGAGCTGGAGCGGCTCACCCCGCCCCGTCTCCTGTCGCTGGAGGAGGCCCTGGAGTTCTGCCGCGAGGACGAGTGCGTCGAGGTCACCCCGACCGCCGTCCGCATCCGCAAGGTCGTCCTGGACGCCAAGGAGCGCGAGCGCACGCGCGCCCGCACCAAGCGCGCCGGCTGAGCGCCGAAGCCCAAAGGGGCGGCCCCGCGGTTCTCGGAACCGCGGGGCCGCCCCTTTGACGCGTGCTGCTCAGCTCAGCTGGACGGTGCCCGTGACATCGGCGGCCAGGCGGAGCTGGTCGCCGTCGCGGAGCGGGGCGTCCACGCCGCGGGGGAGACGCTCGCCGTTGACGAACGTCCCGTTGGTCGAGCCCTCGTCGCGCACCCACGCCGTCCCGGACGGGTCGAGCCACACCGTCGAGTGGCGCCGCGAGACGTTGTCGTACTGCGTGAACGTGGTCGCCACCGGCGACTGGCCGGCGTCCCGGCCGAGCACCAGGTGCTGGCCGACCGAGACCTTGAGCTCTCCCGTGGGGAACTGGACGCGCAGGACGGGCGTGCCCTTCTGCGGCAGCGGGCGCAGGCACGAGTCGCACTGTGCGGCGCCCGGGTTGGACAGCACCGCCTCGCAGTACGGGCACATGAACGCCGTGCTGTCGGGCGCGGGCGACCGCTGCTGGCCCTGGTTGTGCTCGTGCGGCAGCAGCGTCGCCTCGCGGCCGTGCAGCGGCTGCCCCCCGTGCTGGGGCTGGCCCCCGTGCTGGGGCTGGCCCCCGTGCTGGGGCTGGCCCCCGTGCTGGGGCTGGCCCCCATGCTGCGGCTGACCGTACTGGGGCTGCCCATGCTGCGGCTGCCCGTACTGGTGGTCGGCCGGTCCGGGCTGCGGGGCACCGTACTGGTCCTGCGGGGCGCCGTACTGCTGCTGCGGCTGCTGGTACTGGTCCTGCGGCTGCTGCTGGTAGGGGTCGGGCGCCTGCTGCTGCTGCGGTGCGCCCCACTGGTCCTGGGGCGGCTGCTGCTGCGGCGCGCCCCACGGGTCCGCGGGCGGCTGCTGCTGCGGCTGGCCGTACTGCTGCTGGCCCTGCTGCGGCTGCTGCCCGTACGGGGACTGCCCGTGCTGACCCTGCCCGTGCTGACCTTGCCCGTGCTGGTCATGGGACTGCTGCGGAGGCATGGGCGGACCCCACGCGTCCGGCTGCTGCTGCTGTTGCTGCGGCGGGCCCCACTGGTCCTGGGGCGGCTGCTGCTGCGGCGCGCCCCACGGGTCCGCGGGCGGCTGCTGCTGCGGCTGGCCGTACTGCTGCTGCCCGTGCTGGGGCTGACCGTACTGCTGCCCCTGCTGAGGCTGGCCCTGCTGGGGCTGCCCGTGCTGCGGCTGGCCGTACTGGTCCTGCGGGGCGCCGTACTGCTGGCCCCCCTGCTGCGGCCCCGGCGGCGGGGGTATCCGCTGCGGTTCGTACCCGCCCGGGCCCTGCTGGTGAGCGCCGCCACCGGCGCGTGCCAGATTGGCCCCGCAGCTCATGCAGAGCAGATCACCCGGCTGGAACGGTTCGTCACAGACCGGACAGTTCAAGGTCGCCATGACACATCCCCCGAGCGCACCCCGGCGCGGTCGAGCCTCGACGTGAGGCGCTCCATGTCACCTCTTCGCGGGATCCCTATGTAGTACACCCGCTTTCCCTCCGGCCCTTCGTCCACGGACACCTGTACTCGGGGCCCTCTTCCTTCAGTGTCGCCGACGCCGGCCACTGCCCCGTACCGCTCGCGTCCCAGGGGGGACACCGGCACGACACGCTGGTTGGCCGACCCCCTCCAGAGTAGGGAGCCGTCCCCGGGGTGTCGCCCCCCAGGGTTGAGCCGGTCGACGTACGGCCCCGTGACCACGGCGTCACACATGTCCACGATCTCGCGCGTCACAGCGGCGCGCGAGAGCCGAGAGTAGACATATCCGCTGTAAACCAATATGTCCAACGCAATCGTCTCACGGTCGCGGGTCTCCCGCCACGCGCGGATCCCCCGCACCAGGGCCGCCAGCGCGGCCGGCTGCTGGAAGGGTTCGCCGCCCGAGATGGTCACCCCGTCGACCGGTTCGGGAAGGGACGCGAGCCATCCTAGGACCGCTTCGACGGGGATCGCCCTTCCCTGGTCGGCGTCCCACGTGTCTCGGGAGAGGCAGCCGTGGCAGTGCAACGTGCAACCCTGCGTCCAGATGCCCGCCCGCGTCCCGGGGCCGAGTGTGGTCACCGGATAGTGCGCCTTGGCGAGCAGGAGCGTCTCACCGGCGCCGTCTCCGGCCGCGGGGGGACGGCCCGTGCTCACTGGAGGTCCAGGTGCACGATGCTGCCCTCGCGCCGGATCCCCGTCACGGTCACCTTCTCGTCCGGGACGAGCTCCCGGTCGAACAGCGCACGCGCCAGCGGGTTGACGAAGTGCGACTCCAGCGCCATGCCGATGCCGCGCCCGCCCTTGGCGAGCTCCTCCGTGCACCACTCGCGGAGCGTCTGCAGCGCGTCCCCCTTCACGGCGAGGACGAGCCGGTGCTCCTCGGTGACCCGCCGGCAGATGTTCGCGAACTGCAGGTCGAAGATCTTGTGCGCGGCCTCGCCGGAGATGAAGTCGAACACGACGATGTTGTCGCCGAACCGGTTGAGCAGCTCCGGCCGGTTCAGCACCGCCGTGAAGTGGTCGGCGACGGCGCCCTTGATGCGCTGCTCGACCTGTTGGTAGGACATCCCGGGTGTGATGTTCTGCACACGGTCCGGCGCCCCGTACGCGGACCCGTCACCGGCCGTGAGGTCCCGCCCCGGCACGAACATCCCGAGGTTGGAGGTGAAGATGAGGATCGACTCGGAGAAGTGCACGGTGTTGCCGCGCCCGTCGGTGAGCCGGCCGTCCTCCAGGATCTGCAGGAACTTGTCCAGGATCCGCGGGTGCGCCTTCTCGATCTCGTCGAAGAGGATCACCCGGAACGGGTCCTCGCGGACGGCGTTGGTGAGCTCGCCGCCGGCCTCGTGCCCCACGTACCCGGGCGGCGACCCGATCAGCCGGTCGCCGGAGCCCTCCCCGGAGAACTCGCTCATGTCGAAGCGCAGGTAGGCCGACTCGTCGCCGAAGACCAGCTCGGTGATCGCCTTGGCCAGCTCCGTCTTGCCGGTGCCGGTCGGACCCGCGAAGAACAGCACCCCGCGCGGGCGGCTGCCGGACCTGGTCGCCTGCGCGCCCGACAGCCCGAGCACCGCCCGCTTGAGGATGTCCAGGGTCTTCGTGACCGCCTGTGGCTGCCCGATCACCCGCTCGGGGACGCGCTTCTCACCCTCCAGCACCCGGCGCCGCAGGTGCCCGCGGCTCCACGGGTTGTCGAGCACGCCCAGCTTGTAGGTGCGGACCGCGTCCGGCAGGTCGGCGAGGTCGACGTTGCGCTCCTTCGCCAGCCGGGTCACCTCGATCATCGACTGGAGGGTCAGCCCGTCGGCCTGCTCGGCGAACGCGTCGCACGCCGCGGCCGCCACCTCGTCCGACCCGACGTCGCTCACCCCGAACGCGCGGGCCAGCAGCCGCGCGGTCTCCTGCCGGTCGCCGAGATGCGGGCGCGGGATCGTGATCTCGCGGATGTTCTCGTTGTCGGCCGTCAGCCACGGCGGCAGGTCGCCCGGCCGCTCCACCAGCCAGATGACCGGGTTGTAGAGCGGCTTCGGCCGCGCCCCCGTCACCCGGACGGGACGCGCGCTGCGCGACAGCTTCGCGCAGAACCGGAAGAAGTCGCGCTCGGCCGGCTCCAGGTCCGTCGGGGTCCGGGCGATGCGCGACGCCGAGTCGATCAGGAACGCGGCGCGGACGTTCTCCTGCGGCCGGGCGATCGCGGCCAGATGCCGCGTCAGCCCCTCCAGCGACGGCTTCTCGTCCGCCTTGATCTTGCCGAGCAGCGACTCCGCCGCCGACGCCGCCTCGCCCCCGGACGCCTCGCCCGGGTCGGGAACGATCTGCAGCCCGTCCACCGGGTCGTAGACGGCCATGAAGGACGCGCCGCTGGAGTGCAGCGTCTCCCACAGCAGGGCCCGCAACGGGAGCAGCCGAGCCGGGCCGCCGTCCGACGGGGCGAGGAAACTGTCGTGCAGGTTCCCCGACAGGACGTACTGGGAGTGCACCGAGAGGGTCGCGTCGAGCTCCCGGATGAACGGCGGCCAACCCTGCAACCGCCCCCCGAGGGTCGGCGAATCAATGCTCATCTAGTCACTCCACTCCGTCCGCGCGCCCCCTGCACACCTCACTTGTGACGCTCGCGGGAGCGTTCGCGTTGGGCGGCACGGCCCCTAGTCTGCCGTGCCTCCGCCGAAACGGGCAGCTCACGCACCCCGGGCTCCAGCCGCCACGCCACGTCCGAGCGGATCCCCGCCCCCGCCAGGCGCTCCCGTGCCGCCTCGAACGCCTCGCACCACTCCTGTTCCCGCTCGATGTCCACCCGGCGGTCGTCCTCGCTCTCCGCGGGCCGCTCGCGCACCATCGAGGCGCGCACGTGCGCGGCGTCGTCCACGCGCATCCGGACGCTGTGGTCGGGCCAGGCGCCCTTGGTCAGCGTCACGGTGCCGTCCTCGGCCGTCAGCGTCTCGAACCCGGCCTGGACCTCGTACCCCATGTCCTCGAACGCGGCCGTGACCGAGTCGAGGACGTACCGGCGCTCGGCCTCGGCCTGCTCGGCGGCGTCGCGCTCGGCCGCCCGCCGCCGTTCCTCGTCCCGCCGCTCCCGGGTGCGGCGGTTGGCCTCCTGGATCCGCAGCCGCACCTCCTGCAGGACGCCCTCCGCGTCGGCCGGCGTCGCGACGCCGGCCAGCAGCCCCGCCGCCTCCGCGACCGCCCGCCGCTCCGCCTCCCCGGCGTCGGGCAGCAGCCGCGTCATGATCCGCTCAAGGTGCTCGCGCAGGTCGCCGGCCCGCGGCGGCGGCGCGGCGTCTCCGGCGGCGGACTCCAGGCCCTCGGCGGGGACGTCGAAGATCTGCGTGCCGACCTGGGCGGCGAGGTGCTCGGAGAGGCGCCGTTCGGCCTCGTCCAGGACGGGGTCGGTCGCGGCGCACCAGGCGGTCAGCTCCGCGGCGGACCGTTCGGCCGGGTCGAGCCGGCCGGGCAGCGGCACGTCCGCCCCGATCTTCGCGCGGGTCTCGGCGAGCGCGGCGATGCGCGCGTTGCGCTCCACCGTCTCGCGCAGCGCCCTCTCGTGCGTCCGGACCTCGGCGAGCGCCGCCGCCCGCGCCTCCGCGCGCCCGGCGGCGAGCGCCGCCAGCGCTTCCGCGCCCCGTCCGGCCAGGCCCGCGCCGTGCCCGAGCAGGCGGTTCATGCCGAGGCTGAGCACCACCGCCGCGTCCAGCGCGATGTCCGCGTCGATCCCGCTGCTCATGGGGTCCCTCCGATCGCCCGTGCCTGCCGCCAGTGGTGCAGCCGCACCCCGGCCGCGACGGCGTGCGCGGCGGGGACGGCGATGAGGACGAGGACCCACAGCAGGCTCGCGATGGACGTCACCGCCGCGAGCAGGAGAAGGAAGAGCAGCAGCGGCACCGTCGCGGCGACGAGCACGCACCCGCAGCCGCGCCGCCCGGTCCGCTGCGCGGCGCCCGACATCGTCTGGGACGCCGTCGACAGTCCGCGGCCGCCCGCGCCGAGGATGCCCGAGAGCATCGCCCATGGACCGTGGGGGAGGTAGTCCGCGCCCTGCGCGCGCGCCACGAAGACCTCGCCGCCGCATTGCACCGCCCAGGCGAGCACGGACGCGACGGCCAGAACGCCGAAGGAAATGCCCGAAGAGGAACTGTGCAGGCCGACCGATGTCGTGCCGTCGTCGTCGCCTCCGCCGAACAGCGACCCGATGACCCAGCTCACCAGGAGCCAGAAGAACAGCAGCGGCGACGTCAGCGCGACGGCCTTCACCATGGCCGAGTTGCGCCCGGCGAGCCGCCGCCGTTCGCGGTCGGCCCAGTGCGTGCGCAGCGCCTCGTCGCGCTGCTCGGCGGCGTGCCGCTCGCGCGTTCGCGACTCGCTCTCGGCCACGGCCTCGGGGGCGGCACGCGCCACGGCGAGCAGCCGCAGCGGATCGTCGCCGGCCCCGTCCACCATCCAGGAGAACCACGGCACCGGTTCGGAGACGGGCGCGCGCGCCCGCTCCGCGCCCTTGGCGATCAGGGGCCCGGTCTCGTCCGGACGCGCCGCCAGCGCGAGCAGGGCGAGCAGCACGGCGGGCGGCTCCTCCGCGCCGGCGTCGGGCAGCCGGCCGGCGAGACCCGGCGGCGTGGAGCCCTGCTCGCGCAGCCAGCGCGCCAGGTCGTTCCATGCCGACACGTGCGCGTGCCACTGGTCGTCGACCCGGGCGAGTTCTTCGCCGCCCGCGAAGCCGGCGAGCACGGGCAGCAGGCGGTGCTCCCACAGCGCCCGCCCGATGAGGCAGGCCGTGCGGTGGTCGGGATGGCTCCGGTCGGCGGCCAGGCCCGCCAGTCCGGGCAGGTCGGCGGCGGTGATCCGGCGGCCGAGGTAATGCGGGGGCATCGCCGGATCCAGCCACCGGACGAAGTGGAGGAGTTTGACGTCGGGCGGCAGCGTCGTCATGAGGTGGCCGTCGACGAGCGCGATGCGGCTGTCGTCGGGTATCTCCGCGAGCCATTCCCGCAGGCTCCGCCACGCCTCGCCGGACTCGCCCCGTCCGAAGAAGTACTGGGCGGCGTGGTCCCAGTTCTCGACGAGCGCGCGCGCCAGCTCACTCCTGCCGGTGTAGCGCCGCCCCTTGAACGGAAGCCCGACGCCCGTCTGGACGCTCTCCTCCGCGACCTGCGGTGAACCGCCGTCCAGCCACTCCCGGACCTGCTCGCCCGTCCATCTTCCGCGCGGGTCGCGGGTCAGCAGGCCCTGGCACAGCAGCCGCAGCCGCGGGTCGGGGACGTCGTCCGCGCTGACCGGCCGCGTCGCGAGGTGGTCGACCACGACGGTCTCGCTCAACCCCTGGAAGGGCGGCCGGCCCGTGGCCAGCTCCCGGACGATCATGCCGAGCGACCACCAGTCGCGCGCCGGCGACACCTGGCCGGACAGCGACTCCGGCGCCGCGTAGGCCAGCGTCCGCGACGACGAGGCGAACACCACGCTCTGGTCGAGGACCCGGCTCAGCCCGAAGTCGGCGATCGCGAGGCGCAGCGGCTCCCTGCCCAGCACCAGCACGTTCTCGGGCTTGAGGTCCCGGTGGACGATGCCGGCGCGGTGCAGCGCCCGCAGACCGGCGGCGAGCTGGGCGGCGACCTCGCCGGCCGTCTCGCCGGGGAGCGGCCCCTCGTCCATCAGCGTCCGCAGGTTGCCGTCCGGCGCGTACGCGGCGACCTCGTAGTCGCGGCCGTCGGCGTGTCCGGTCTCCAGGATGCGCAGGACGTTCGGCGCCTCCAGCGCGGGCAGCTTCGCCCACACCTCCCGGTCGGCGCGGTACCCGCGGCGGAAGATCTTCACCACGAACTCGGCGCCGTCGCCGTCGCGCACCAGGAGCAGGTCGGACTCGGCGCCCTGCACGGGCAGTTCGGCGACCACCGCGTACCGCTCGCCGAGCACGGCCGGCAGCCGCATCAGCGGATCTCCCGGACCGTGCCCCTCCCGCCGGGTCAGCGACGCCGGGCGCGGCCCGGGCACCCCCGCGTCCCGCCGCGTCGTCCCGGCATCCCGCCGGGTGTCCCGCGGCGGGGTGCCATCGAACTCGCCCACAGCAGTCCCGTCTAGCCCTTGTCCTTGATGGCCCGAAGATACTCGCTGATCTTGAACTGGTTGATGACGAACTCCAGGACGATCCGGGTCGCGAACACCTGGAAGAGCCACACGAACGGGGACGCGAGCAGGAGGAGGTAGCCGAACGCCGCGCTGTCGTCGATCCACGCCAGCCCGTACACCGCCATCAGCAGGGAGAACAGGGAGATCGGGATCAGCGCGAGCACGTAGAGGATCTTCACCACCCGCGTGGTGATCATGTTGTCGAAGTTCAGGTCGAACAGCCCCCCGAGCAGGTTCCCGCCCCTCGGCTCGCCGGGCGGGGGCGCCCACCCCTGCCGCGGGTCCTGGAACCCGGAGGCCGGGCCGGGAGGGCGGGGCCCGGGGACGGGGCCGGGGCCCGGAAAGGGACCGGCGGGCCCGCCAGGAGGCGGACCATAGGGCCCGCCAGGCCCGCCGGGCGCCTGCGAACGCGGAGGGTGACCAGGGTCCGGTGGGTTCGTCATCACCGTCGTCTCCAGTGTGGGGGCCGCTACACGGAGACTCTAAAGCCTGGCTCCGTCCCCCGCCGGAACCCGCCGCGCGACGATCCCGTATCGCGCGAGGGCCGGTGCGGACGTCCGGACCGGTGGCGCCAGGGGTCTGGCACCACCGGTCCGGACGAACGGTGCGAGGCGAGGCGCCGGTCCGCGCCGGGCGTCAGGCGGCCGGCACGCCGGTGGCCGGCTGCGCGGACCGCACCTCGGCCTGGTTGGGCTTGGCGGCCAGGCCCGGCAGGTCGGTGGTCGCGGCGCGCAGGCGGGCGATGCCCTCGGCCCCGAGGTCGCCCAGCATGATGTCGTAGGCCAGGTCGCGCACCGTGTCGACGCCGACGGCCGAGTGCAGCATGGCGGCGATGGTCTCGGTGAGCACCCGCTCGTAGGCCTCGAACTTCAGCGTCTCGGCCACCGCCGGGTTCCACTCCAGCTGGTCGCCCGCCGTGACGTGCAGCTGCAGGCCGCCGGTCACCGGGTCCACCTGGTCCAGGTCGATCTCGGCGGCGACGCGGCCGCGGGCCGCCGGCGTTCCGTCGTCGGCGAACAGCAGCGCCGGGATCGTGAAGGTCACCTGCTCGGCGGGCTTGCGCTGCCGGACGGCGTTGCCGCGCGGCACGGCCGGGACGTCGACGTGGTCCAGCTGCGACAGCATCCGGAACGTCGCCAGGCCGAGGATGCTGTTGATGGCCAGCGCGGTCGCCCGGGTGACCGTCTCCATCTCGCCGGGCTTGCGGGTGAGGTAGCCGCTGAACCCGTAGGCGATGATGCGGTCCCGGACGGGGGAGCGCAGGAAGATGCGCAGCCGCACCCCCGCGACGGGGAGTTCGAACTCGGTGTCGGCGTCGCTGACGTCGGACCGGACGAAGCCGCCCTCCGACCTGGTCAGCTTGCCGGCCAGGGCCAGCGTCCCCTCGTTGCCGGCGCGGGCGAGGGTCAGGACGTAGAGGTCGCCGTCCAGCTCGGTGATCACTTCGTCGCCGAGGACGACCGACAGGGCACGCGCCGTCTCGTTCAGGCCGTGCAGGGTCCTGCGCGGCATGCGCAGCCGCAGCTGGTTCTGCGCCGTCACCCGCCCGGCGACGGTGCTCTCGACGTGCTCGACCTCCCGCTCGGCCTGCTTGCCGGTGTAGTTGCGCAGGCTGAACGCCAGGACCTCGTTGTCCGTCCGCACCCCGCAGGTCGCCTTCAGCGCCTTCTTGGCGCTGAGCGGGTACGGCAGGTCCTGCCGGACGTACTTGGTCGCGTCCACGAACACGGGAACGTCGTCGTCGAAGAGGCGCCGGACGTAGAATTCTTCCTTGGTTTGCGTTGGCACTGTGCACCCTTCTCCGTGTCCAGCCACCGGCCGCGGACGGCCGGCGGTAACGTCGGCACCCGGCCGATTCCGGCCAGGTGCGGCACCGGTCGCCCCGGCCGGTGTCCACTCTTCAGTCATAACCGTTTCGGGCCAGGTCGGATCGGCAAGTACCAGAGGACCGGACGACGAGCGCCGACGAACCGGTTGACAAATAAAGCATGCGGCTCGCCCCGTCGCGTGGACAGTCATGCGTGACACACGGGGGCGGCACACTACAAAGGAGACCAGATGCACCAGTTGACCGATTACGTGCTGGCCGTTCGCACCACCGGTTCACCTCCGGCGATCGAAGGGGTCAAGTCGGTCGACCTGGTTCCGGGCGACGACGAGGACGTGATCGCCGCGACCATCGCCGGCCTGCGGGCGAGCGGCCTGACCGCGGCCGACTTCCGATCGCGCGTGATCTACCTCGCGCCCGAGGACCCGAACTGCCTCGTCCCGTACGCGGCACTGTGCGGCTTCGCCGGCCGCCGCGTCGACGCCTACGCCGGCGGGACCGTCCTCGAGTTCTCGCGGCTGGACCCGCAGGGGGAGGCCTTCACCGACGCGGGCCGGCCCCCCGGGTACCTGGAGTGGGGCCAGGTCGGCGGCCAGGACGCCGAAGGCGTCCCGACCGTGCAGGTCGGCTCCGGCGCGCAGCAGTTGGTCACCCCGGAGGCCGCGACCGTGATCCGGTACGCGGCGCGGCTGCGCATGGTCCCGCCGGACTCGGCCCGGGACGCGCTGGCCACCTTCGTGCTCGTCGCGGCTTTGCGGCGGCGGGCCGACGACCGGTTCCCCTACCTGTCCACCGGCAACGAGCCCGCCCCGGTCACCAAGGACGACCCGACCCAGGGCGTCGACCTGGAGAAGCTGCGGCGCGAGGCGGCCAAGTACCGGCAGGAGCTGCGGGCCGGGCGCCGCGGCGCCGACATGGTGCCGCCCGTCCCCGTCTCGCCGCACAACAAGCGGATCGCCGAGGCCAAGTCGGTGGACGTCCGGACGGTGCTGACGCGGCTGGGCTCCTCCTCCGACGACGGGAACCTGTGGCACTGCCCGCGTCCGAGCAGGCACAGCAACGGCGACCAGAACCCCTCGATGAAGGTGTACGGGGACAACCGGACCAGGTGCCACCGCTGCGACGCCGAGAAGGTCGGTCCGATCCGGCTGGTCATCGACGTCCTGGGGGTCACTCCGGACGAGGCCGCGAGCTTCATCCTCGACTCCGACCGCGTCGTGGACATGCGTACTGCCTGAACCGTCCCTGGCGGCCGGGGGGCCGCCCGGGCAGGGGGAACCGATGGCCGATTCGCAGGGCCGCGCGAACGTGGTGCTGCTGACCGTGGATGGAGAGCAGGTGGGCCACGTTCACCGCAGTGTCCTCGAACGGGTCGCCGAGATCGCGGGCCGGCTGGGATGCCGCGACGCCGTCGCGCTGGCCGGTCCGCCGGTCACGTTCGGCGGCTCCTGCGTGTCGCGGCTGCGGCGTGACCTTGAGCAGGTCATCGCCTACGCCGACGCGGCGCAGCGGACCGGCTGGGTTTTAGGCGATATCGCCGTCGCCCCCGGCGATCGGGCGGTGCCGGTGATGGACACGGCGCAGGGCAGGCTCTGGGCCCACCCCGTCCGCGGATTCGAACTGCACGGGGCGACGGGGGTGCGCCGGGTCACCGAACTGGCCGCGATACCGGGCACCCCGCAGCGCGCCCCCCTGGCCCGTCTCATCGCGCCGCTGGCCGATGCGGCGGCGCGTGCGAGGGTGCTGGAGATAGGCGAGGGAAAGCACGAGCGCGCCGTGCACCTGAGCTGACACGCGACTGAGCCGACACCCGAAGGGGCGCCGCTCGCCGGACATGGCGAGCGGCGCCCCTTCGTCGTTCCTGGGGAACCGGGTGCGGGCCGTGGGCGGCGCCGCGGCTCCGGTGGGCGGTCAGCGGTCGACGAGCCGCTCCGGCGCGGCGGACGGCCCCGTGACGGCGAACCGCAGCGCCGCCGGGAACTGCGTCTCCGGGTTGGCGATGAGGCCGCCGACCTGCCCCGCGCCCGCCATCTCCTCGGCCACCGCGCCCGGGCGCACGCCGAGCACGTAGTCGGCCTCCATCGGGCTCACCGCGGTGACGCACCCGGCGGGGAGCGTCGCGTACGCCCCGAGGAAGACGCGGCTTCCCTCCGGGATCAACGAGGCGAGCGCGCGGATGACGATCCGCGCGGCCGGGCCCGTCACGGTCACCGTCTGCATCTGCTGCAGCGCCTGCCGGATCCGGGCGAGCTGGTCCCCGCCGACGACGCCGCTGGCGACGAGGGCGTTGGTGTTCGGGACCGTGCCGCTCCGCCGGCTGATCACGACGGAGTCGTTGACCTTCGAGACGACCAGGCCCCGCTTCTCCCGGGAGGCCGTGATCGTCTTGACGGCCCGGCGGGACGCGGCGAGGTTGGGGAACCCCGGGATCTGGCGGATGCCGCGCGCTCCGCAGACGGTCACCTGGGTCCCGTGGACGTGCACCTCGTCGATCGTCTCGTCGCGCATCAGCTCGCCGAGCAGGTGGGTGCCGTTCAGTACGTGGTAGACCCTGCTGGCCATGGCCGGATCCCCGCCCGTGTGCCGGGTGAGGACCTCCAGCCAGAGTTCGGCCACCCGGGGGCGGAGCGTGGTGGCGATGCGCTCCGCGATGGCCCACGCCGGGTCGGCCGCGGGCGGCGGCTGGGGCGTGGCGGCATCCTCGGGCTCCTGCGGGGTCTGCTCGACCTGCGGGGCGGCCTGCTCGACCTGCTCGACCTGCTCGACCTGCGGAGCCTGGGCGGGTGCCGGGGTCTCGGTGGCATGCCCGGCCGTTCTGAAGGGCGTGCTGCGCGTGGTCCGGTGATCCTGCGCGGACGCGGGGGCCTCCGCCGTCCCGCCCGCCTTCGGCGCGGACGGGGCTTCGGCGCTCTGCGCGTCCTCGGGGGTCTCGGGAGGCTGCTCCGCCGGCGCGTCCGCGGGCTCCTCCTGCTTCCGGGGCCTCTCCTGCGCCTTCGGCTTCGCGGCGGCCGACGGCGCCTGAGCCTGCGCCCCGCCCGCCCCGGCGCCCGCCCCGCCCGCCCCGGCGCCCGCCCCGGCCACCGCCTGGTCGGACGGGGATCCGGCGGCCGGTCGCCCCGGTGCGGGAGCGGCGCCGTTGGCGGAGTCGTCCCAGGCGGAGAACAGTGACGCCCAGTCGTCCTGCGGACCCCGCTGGTCGGCTCCCGTCTCGGAACCCGGGCCAGAACCGTTGGCGGTACCTGTGGCGGCGCCCGTGTCCGCCGGTGCGGCGGTGCCCGTGTCCGCCGGCGCGGAGGCAGGGGCGCCGGTCACCAGGAGCTTGTCCTGCGAGGGTTGCTCTTCCGGCCCATCGTCCTCCTCCTGGCCGACGCCGATGGCCGCCCAGAAGTCCATTCCGGTGGCGGGCTCATTTTGCGCTGCCATATGGCCGCTTCCTTTCTTGTGATAGGGCCGGTTCGAGGATGATCACTTGGGGTCCATGCCGAGGAGCCTCTTCCAGATGCCGCCCCGGCCGCCCCCCGAATGCGCGGCCATGGGCTGGCCGAACACCGGGTCCCCGGTGACGAACTGGAGGATCTCGCGGAAGGTCGCCTCCAGGTCCGGGCCGATCTGCAGCGCGTTCAGCCGGCGGTTGTTGGCGGCCTGCGTCCACTCCAGGTCCTCCGGGATCATGCCGACGAACCGCCATCCGGGCATCAGGTCCATGACGTCCTCCGGGCTGCAGTCCACGTCCGCGCGGGCCCGGTTGAGGATGAGCGACAGCTTCTCGGGGTCGACGCCGCCGCTCCGGGAGTGCCGTGCCATGGTGATCGCGCTGAGCCAGGCGCGGGCGGCCTCCAGCGTCACCCGGTTGGGCTCGACCGGGACCAGGATCGCGTCGGCCTCGGGCAGGATCAGGTCGGTGAACGTCATGTGGAAGAGCTCGGCGACGGGCGTGTCGACGAACACGTAGTCGAACGCCTGCCGCAGCACCGTGATGATCCGCCGGTACAGCATCGCGTTGATCAGCGCCGGGTCGGCCATGGTGACGTCCTGCGGCCCGAGCAGGGTGAACAGGTCGGCGTCCGGGATGTGCGCGAGATGGGTGCGCACGTTCTCCACCCTGAGTGATCCGTTCACCCGGAGCATGTCGAGGACCGTCGGCGACTCCACGTTCAGGTACCGCGCGACGTCGGCCTGCTGGAAGTTGGTGTCGACCAGCGCCACCCTCCCGGGCCGGCCGGCCGCGTGCAGATGCCTGGCCGCGTAGACCGACAGGTTCACGGCCGTCGTGGTCTTGCCCACGCCGCCCTTGGCCGAGGCGATCGCGATGACCCGCCCCAGAGGCACGGGGGGCGCGGGGACCTGCGGGGCGGCCGCCGCCGTCTGCTGGGGGCCCGGCCACCCGTTCGAGGACGGCTGGGCCGGCATCGCGTTGTGGTCCTGCCTCGTTACGGACCCCTGGTCCGGCGCCGGCTCCGCATGGCCTCCCGGGACGGGCTGCTGCCCCGCGAACCCCTGCTGCCCGGGCGCGGCAGCGCCCCACGGCTGGTGGTTCGGCGCCGGGGCGGAGGGCGCGGGCGGTTCGGCGGCCTGCGGCGGCGCGGCACCGGGCCCCTGCGCGAAGGACGGAGGCTGCGCCGGGTTCGGGTTCCAACCCCCGGCAGAAGGCTGACCGGTGGCAGGCGGTTGTTCTGCGGGTGCCTGCGCGGGCGGTTGTTCGGCGGGCGGCGGGGCGGCCGCGAAAGGTTGGGCCACCGGTTGCTGCTGCCCGGCGGCCTGCGTCTGGGACGCGGCCGGCGGCCGGGACGCGGCCGGTGGCGGGGCGGCGGGCTGGGCCGGCGGCGGACCCCCGATGCCGAACAGCGCCAGCAGGTCCGACATCTTGAGCTGCCCGCCGATGACGTGGACGCCCGGTGCGAAGGTGTCGCCGCGTTCCGCGAAGTATCCGTGCACGAGCACGGTGAATCCGCGGCCGGCGAGCCCGTTCGCAAGGACGGACACGCCGGCGCCCGGGAGGTCCTCGACGAACCCCGGGGCGAACATGAAGGCGGCAGGGGAGCCGACCCGCCCGCTCTTGGACAGGTCGCGAAGTTCCGCCGCGGAGGCGGCGTCGTACACCGCGGAGAACCGGCCGGTCTCCCGCAAACTCCGGGCGACGCCCGGATCCCCCGCGACGACGAGGTTCGGCGCAGTTGCCATCACTCAGTGTCCTCAGCGCTCTGGTTGTCACCCGGTCGGCGAAGCGGCCGGAATCTCTATTAGCGACTGTGCGGACAATGATGGATGCCGCCAGCCCCGGTTGCCGGACTGTCTCCCTGAGAGCCAACACGACCAGGGAGATGACAGCACATGGTCAACCTGAGGGCGGCGCTCGGACGTGTCACCGGGACCAGCCGCGCAGGCCGTTCCGAGGCCGACACCGCCACCATGTGGACCACTCCGTACGCCTGGCGTACCGCCGACGGCGTCTACGTCGGCTACAACGGCGAGGTGTGGATGTACCGCACCGTGCGGCTGTCGCCGATGAAGTGGGAGGACCCGGCGGAGCAGCTGTCCATGGCGGCGCCGCTGGCCAGGCTCCTGGGCGACCTGGGCCGGACGTCGCGGCAGCCCGTGGGCGGGCTGGCGACCCTGTCCAACAACCGCAACGTCCATCTGGTCTCGATCACTTGGGACGACCTCGTCACCCCGCCGAAGGAGAACACCGACGAACTGCGCGCCTACCAGGCCGAGGCCTTCGGCTTCCTGGCCCCGAAGCGCGTCCTGTTCGTCGGTGTGCAGCTCCGGTCGTCGCTCATGGACAAGACGTCCCGCGCGGGCAAGGGCTCGCAGGGCGGCATGGGGACGATCAAAGCCCTGACCGACCTGGTCAAGGACTCCATGGCCGACGACGTCCCCGACCTGTCCGACTACCAGAAGGACATGGAGCACATCACCTCGATCTTCAAGCGGGCGGACGCGCAGGAGCCGACCCGCCAGGAGCTCGACCAGCTGGAGTCCTGGTACAACCTCGGGCGGGGCCCGGACGCGGTGATCGAGGAGATGCCGACCCGGCTCGGCGTCACCGGCATCGGCGAGCTGGAGATGGCCGCCGTCATGCGGTTCGACCAGCCGGTCATGCCGTCCCCGGAGGCCCAGTGGGCGCTGGACGTGATCAGCCACCCCGGCGACGCCCCGCACGTCATCTCGATCAGGGCCGAGCTCGAACCGGCGAACCTGACGCGGGCGAGGTCCCGACGGGCGCAGCGCCGGATCATGTCCAACATGGAGGAGGAGCGCAAGACCCAGGACCTGGAGAAGGTCGAGCTCTCCCAGACCTTCCAGCAGGCCAAGGAGGTCGAGGACTACCTCGCGAACTCCAACCAGCCCATGCTGGCCAGGTGCAGCTTCATCATGGCCCGGGAGATGACCGACGCCACCGAGACCTACATGGAGTTCCTCGCCCAGTACTACGGGATCCAGATGAAGGCGCTGGAGCACCGCCAGATCCAGGCCCTGGAGGAGACCCTCCCCTGCTCGTCCGTCCGGGTGAACCCGTTCCTGCAGGACGTCAACGTGCCGATGGTCTCGCACGCGGGGCTCCAGGCGTTCTCCGACCTCGGTGACGACCTCGGCGTCTACGGCGGGCTCATCGACCCGGACGGCACGCCGTTCTTCGTCGACCCGCTCGGCGCCCCCCGCAAGAACCTGCCGCCGGTCTTCGGGATCTTCGGGGACCCGGGCAGCGGCAAGACCTTCTTCGCGCAGTCCGTCGCCACCCAGGCCGCGCTGAACGGCCTGCCGGTGATCTTCGTGAACCCGAAGGGCGGCGACTCCCTCTACGGGATGGTGGACTACGTCCAGCGGCTGGGGATCCCCGCCGGCCGGGTGTCGATGTCGGCGCTGGAGGAGTCGCCCGGGGCCTTCGACCCGTTCCGGTACGCGCCGCCGACGATCGCGGCCGAGATCGCGAACGTGCACATCCTGTCCGCGCTGGACGACTCCCGCGACGGGCTCTCGCTGTCGGAGCGGCTCGCGCTCGGCTCCGGGCTGAAGCGGGGCGCGCTCAACGGCGCGCGCTGCGTCTGGGACGCCCTGAAGTACGTCCCCGGCGACGACGCCGAGAGGGTGCGCGGCCTGGTGGAGCAGCAGATGGAGGCGTCCTCCATGTTCTCCCTCGGCATCGCCCTCCAGCCGCTGCCCCGCCTGGACATGTCGCAGCGGCTCACGCTGGTCGACTTCGACCGAGAACTCGGCCTGCCGGAGGGGAAGACGCCGAGCGAGTACTCGGTGTCGGAGCGCATCGCGCTCGCGGCGGTGCGCCTGGTCATCCGCGCCTCGCTGGAGATCCTCATCGCCAACCGCTCGGGCGTGCTGATCGTGGACGAGGCGTGGACCTTCCTCTCGCAGGCCGAGGGCCTGGCCTCGCTGCAGCGCATCTCCCGCGAGGGCCGGTCGCTGAACATCATGCCGGTGTTCCTCACCCAGCGGATCGCGGACGTGGTCACCAAGGACCTGGAGTCCTATCTGAGCCGTGTGCTGGTGCTGAAGCTGAACGAGAAGCGCGAGGCGGAGACGGCGCTGAGGCTGTGCGGCCTGCAGCCGACCGCCGAACGGCTCGCGCAGATCCGCGAGTTCGGCCCGCTGCCCGCGGAGGACGGCAAACCGGCGCGCTGGGCGCGGGGCATCTTCCGTGACCTGTTCGGGCGGCACGCCCAGGTCGTCCTCGGACCCACGCCGCCGGAGGCGGCGCAGGCGTACAGCACGAACCCGGAGGACCGCCGCAAGCGCGAGGAGGACCGCCGCCAGCGCGAGGAGGCCGAGCGGGCCGAGTACGAGGCGGCCGTCGCCGCGGCCGCGCGGATGGAACAGCCCGGCGCCGCAGCGCCGCCGGGGCAGAACGGCGCGGTCCAGGCTCAGGCGGGGCCGGACATCAACGCCGCGCCGCACACGGGGCACGACGTCACCGCCGCGCCGCCGCGGGCGGGGGAGGAGCAGAACCCATGGCTCGTCGGCTGAGGCCCGGCCCGGCCCGCCGCGGCGACCCGCGGAAGCAGAGCCGCCCCGACCGGGTGGAGCCGGGCGGTGCGAAGCCGGCGCGCCAGAGCCCGCGCCGTGGAGTCCAGCTCCTGGTGTGGGTGCTCGCGCTGACCGTCTTCGGCGGTCTGGCCCTGCTCTCCGGGCAGACCGAGGGGTTCGGGTCCGGCGGCCGGTCGTCGCACGCGGCCGCGCCCGCCGCGCCGTCGGCGCCTGCCGCAGCGCCGGCGCCCTCCGCGCCGTCGGCGCCCTCCGCTTCCTACGCCCCCGCGGCGCAGCCCGGGACGGGCTCCGGCGGGCGCCTGCTCGCGGCGGCGCCGGACGACGACGTTCCCACCTACGACATCAAGCAGGACGACTGCGACGTCTACAACGAGGCCAGGACCTTCCTGCCGCTGCACCGGTGGACGTCCTTCGAGCTCTTCGTGGTGGACAACGCCCGGATCTTCAAGACCCAGCGGTTCGTCTCGATGATCGCCAGCCTGATGTTCATGGCGGCGGCGCTCTGCTGGCGGATCATCGGCGCGCTCATGGGGTTCGGCTACTCGTTCGACATGATCTGCCGGGCGGCGGATCCGATCAACTCCGTCGTGCGCACCTTCTCCCTGTACGCGGCGTGGTTCCTGATCCCTTCGTGGATCTTCGTCATGGCGGCGGTGTTCCGGCGCTGGTCCAGCAGCGGCCACCGCCGGGGGCCCGCGGCCGCGATGCGCCTGATCATGGTGTTCCTGGCCGCGAACGGGTTGATCTTCTTCATCGGCGACCAGGCCGACAAGCACCAGGACAATCCGACGGCGGCGTACACCGCCCCGTGGATGGCCAAGACCGTCCAGGGCTGGTTCGGGACCATGTCGGACTCGCTTTACAGCCTGCAGCAGATCGGCAGAGTCAACGACGGCGTGGCTACGAATCCCGTGTTCTACGACGGCCATCCGGACGGCGGAGCGGGCAAGGTCACCTGCGCGCAACTCGACGAGAAACTCAACACCGAGTACATGAGCCGGAACGAGAAGACCTCGCTCGCCGATGGCAAACAGGCGATGGTGCAGGTGAGCAAGATGTGGGAGATCTCGCTCGTCCGTTCCTGGCAGGCCGCGCAGTTCGGCGAAGGGACGAAGCAGTTCCCCTCGCCGGCTCATGCCTCCTGTCGCTGGCTCGAGGCCAACGCCGACGTGAGCACCGAGAGCAAGCTGGAGGCCTACGACCTGGCCACCGGCCACGGCAAGGGCAGGACCACGGCGAACTCGGCCCGCGGGTACTTCATCGACCCCGCCGCGGACGAGCAGATGATCATGATCGCCTGGGGCGCCTGCAAGGCCAACGACGACGGGCTCGGCAGCGCCCACACGATCCCGCAGTGGGACAAGGCCACCGACACCAAGGACAAGGCGAAGGCCTGCGAGAAGCTCTACAGCGACGTCACCTACGAGGATGACAAGAGCGGGCACCAGTTCAGCGTCGCCGGCATCGACGTGCTCTGCTTCCTCTGCGACAACGGCACGATGGGCACGTTCTACTTCAACGGCGACGACGAGCTCAAGGACAAGCTGGGGAACTGCTACGCGAGCGAGCCGGCCTGCCAGGCCGACTGGAACTTCGTCAGCGCCTGGCTGGGCAAGAACCAGGCCCAGCGGCTCACCCAGGGCCTGATGTCGATGATCGTCGCCTTCGTCTTCCTGTTCGTCATGGGACCGATGGCGATCGGTATGACGGTGTCCAGTGTGGGTTTGGCAGGACTAGTCATGATCTTGCCATTGACACTACTGCTGATAGGAGCAGGCCTGCCGCAAGGCATGAGACTGCTCAAACTCACCGGAGCGGCGGCGGCGGGTGATGCCCTCTTCACCCTCGGGCTGACGTTCCTGACCATGCTCACCGATACCACGTACCAGGCCATCGAGGCGACCACCAACGATGCCACACCGAACTTCTTCCAGCAGGTCGCGCAAGGCGCGGCCCCCTTGGTGGCGCTGTTCCTGTTCAGAAAGATCAGCAAGATCCTGAGCCTGGGGGACATCTCCTCCACCACAGGGGCCACGGGGTTCGCCTCGGCCATCGTGTTGCGGAGCAGTGGTGATCGGAGGCTGTCGCGCAACGCCGGCCAGCAGGTGTCCCAGCGCCTCGGCCGCCTCGGCGTGGGCAAGGCGAGGCTGGCCGCCCTGGACGAGCGGTCGCTGCAGCGGCGCATGCTCAACAACCGTGCGACGAGGGCGGTCGCCGGTGTGGCGAAGCGGGGGGCGCAGCGAGCCACCCGCCCGATCACCGACTGGGCGAAGGACAAGTACGACGGCAGCCGCGCGAAGCTCCAGCAGGGTGTCAACGCCCTGCAGCGCAAGGCCGCGTCCGGGTCGCCCGCGCAGCGTGCGGCCGCGTACGCCGGGCTGACCGCCGGCCTGGCCGGCCTGACGATGGTGGCGCCGCCGGCGGTGCTGGCGACGCTGCCGCTGATGGCCTTCACCGGCTCCGCCGCGGCCGGGCGCGGCATCCAGGCCGGGGTCAACGGCGTCAGAGGCGTGCGCTCCGGCGCCGGCGGCGACGGGACGGGCATGGAGGCGATCTCCGCGGCGGGCATGCCCACGGCCGGGAGCGCCCGGTCGGGTCTGCGGCAGGCCGACGACTGGCATCGCAACATCATCCGCGTCAGCGACTCCGAGGAGCAGCGGCGGCTGATGGGCCAGCACGCCGAGGAGGGCCTGAACATGCTGCGGGCCCGGCAGTGGGGCGAAGGGCAGCCCGGCGGGCTCAACCCGGAGTTCACCGGGTTCGTCAACGACGAGGAGAAGATGCGGGCGCTCGCCGACGCGGCGAACGCGATGGGGCTGAACGCCAGTCAGCTCGCGGTCAGCAACCAGGGACTGCTCGCCCCCAACGTGGAGTTCGCGGGCGGCCGGCCCCAGGGCATCACCGCCGAGCAGTTGGGCATGCTCCCGCACCTGTTCCTCCCCGCGCGCGACCGGCGGGCCCAGATGACCTCCGACGGGGTCATGGAGACCCAGGATCAGCAGATCGCCCGGATGACGGCGCAGCTCAGGGAACGCGGCTACATCACCGATGAAGGCGAGATCGTCAACGTCCTCGAAGCCCACGGCCTCGACACGCGCCTTCCCGAGGTGAAGGTGCGGGTGGAGCGCTGGCTCGAAGGGGGCAAGGACGAGGAGATCTCACGCATCACCATCGCCCCCCGGCGGGGGGAGGTCGCCGCCGTGGAGGCGGCCCGGGACTGGGCCAATGACGTCGACATGCCGAGCCGCGACATTCGCCAGCACCGCGATCTGGAGGCGGTGAGCGGTGTGATGACCGCTGCGCGGAGAGAGATCGGAGACTTCAACACGATCCGCATCGAGATGCCGGACGGCACCTTCGCGTCGGCCGGCAACCTCCAGCGCCAGCTCGAAGGGGAGATCCGCTCCATGGCGAGCATCGCCCTGGAGACCAAGAACCTGCACGACACGATGAACACGGGAGCGATCACCGGGGAGTTCTTCGGAGAGGAGTACGCCCGGCTCACCCAGATGCAGCGGGAGTCCGCCCAGCAGGTCGACAGGCTGAGCGCCATGTTCCGGGACGCGGTCGACGCGTCCCGCTCGGCGCGCGGCGTCTGCGAACTGCGGGTGCAGATGGCCGATCCGAGCAGCATGATCGACGCCGGTGAGCTGACGCGGCTCGCCGACCAGATCACCAAGAGCAACCAGCAGGCGCAGCAGCAGGTGCACCAGGAGATCGACAGGCTGGTCGGTGCCATCTCCCAGCGGCCGACCGACTCCGGAGCCGCAGCGGCGATCATCCGCAACCTCGACGACCTGAGGGACATGTTCGACAGGCAGGGCCGTGGCGAACGCTCGGAGAACCAGGCGGTGCTCGACCGGCTGAGCGACCTGGAGCGGTCTCTCCAGGACAGCAGGCGGATGACCCAGGTCGACCCCCGGCTGGCGGCGAACGCGAACACTCCGGTCGACATCCGGAGGGTGCTGCGGGACATGTACCGGGACGAGATGTCCAGGACGTAGCCGTGTTCCACAGGCCCGGCCCGCTTCGCTCGCCTGGCGGCTGTGTTTCACAGTCCCGGCCCGCTTCGCTCGCCTGGCGGCTCGCTGCGTGACCGGGCCTGGGGCGAACGCGGCATCGCTTCGCGATCTGCCCGGTTCCGCTCGCCTCCGGCTTCGCTCCACCGGCCAGTTCACGCGTTCGCGCGCATGGCCGAGGCCACTTCGCGAAAGGCCCTAGCCGGAAACCGCCGAGCCGCAAGAAGAACCGGCCTCCGCCCCGCTGTGGGGTGGAGGCCGGTCGTCGTCGGGGTTCGGGTCGTGTTCCCGCAGGTTCGGGGAACCTGCGCCTGCGCGGGCGTTCAGCTGACGCCCTCGCAGGGGTTGTAGTCGTGCTTCTTGGAGCACGACTCGAACTTCTTGGCGTACTCGTTGACCTTGCCGTCGAACACGCTCTCGGAGTCGATGACCTGCCACTCGGTCTCTTCCACACCGAAGGTCTGGTCGAACGTGAGGCGGGTCCCGTCCGCGGAGAGGGTGCCCTTGACCGGCCCGTAGTCACCCAGGCCGTTGAGCTCGAACGTGTTGCCCGTGCCCACGCCGTTGAACGCCTTCGCCTTCGGGTCCTCGACCTTGCGGCCGTTGCCGTCGAAGTGCACCAGCGTGTAGGTCCCGGTCACCTGACCGCCCTGGGGGTAGACCTTGAAGGCCAGCAGGGCGTGCTGCTCGCCCTGCTCGACCATCGCGATGACCGGACGGGGCTGGTTCTCGGTCGCCGGGGCCGTCGCGGTGGGCTTGGGGTCGGCGTGGTCGCCGTCGCTGTCCGAGCCGGTCATCTTGATGAGACCGAACGTCAGGCCGGCGGCGGCCAGTGCGGCCACGACGGCCAGGACGATGAGCTGGATGCGTCGGTTGTTCGGCTTCGCGCTGTTCACGGTTGTTCCTTTCGGTGAAGGCGCGAGAAGCCGGGTGATGGACCCGGCTTCTGTGCGCGTCTGATGAGATGCGAACGGGGCCGGGTCGGCTCTGTTTGCAATGTGCTCATCAATTGTCGCGCACAGCACACCTCACTCGCAAGTGGAAGGTGCACTGTGACTGTTTTTGGCAAGTCTTGTAGGCGGATCGACGACACAAAAGAAAACGGCCGTTACGCCGATTCCGCGTGATCAAGATCACGCGGAATCGGCGGCCGTCATGGGCGAGGTCTCACACCTTGCTGGGGTCGATCCAGCCGACCCAGTAAGCACCGGAATAGGCGCGCTCTACCTTGGAGACGTCCCCGGTCTGGTTGGTGTGCACCTTGTAGCCGTCGGCCAGTTGCATGGCCACGTGGCCGGAGTGGGGCTCCACGAGATCTCCGGGCTTCGCCTGGCTGAGCGAGATCTTGTGCGTCCAGCGGGCCCCCACGAACGTGGTGGTGACGGGGGCGTTGCTGCCCTTCGGGTACAGGTTCGGAATGGCGCCGCTGTCGCGGTAGGCCCTGGACACGAAGCTGGAGCAGTCGGCCCAGCCGGGGTCGTTCCGCTTTCCCGAGTCGAGCGGGGCGTAGGGCCAGCCGAGGTGGGTGAGCGCCCACTTGATGGCCATCGCGGCCTGAGGCGTGCGGGCCTGGGCCACCGAGTCCACGCACAGCTTGCGGATGCCGATCTCCTTGGCCCCCTCACGCAGGGTGTTGTTCGGGGCGTTCTCGGGGCAGCCGTCCGGCCCGACCGTCACCTGCACGGTGCCGTTGTCCACCGCGCCGCCGCCGCCGGTGGCGAGCGAGCCGATCAGCTTGCCCGCGCTGTTGAACGGGGGGATGACGCCGCCGAAGAACCAGGCGTACTCGACCGCGACCTGCTCCAGCGGGAGCAGCACGCCCTCGGTGTTGCCGAGGCGGGACCACGCCTCGGTCGCGTCCGGCGCGACCGGCGCGCCGACCGGCTTCAGCGGACGCAGTGCCAGCCGCGGGATGACCAGGGTGTCCTCGCCGACGACCGGCGGGGTCTCCTTGTTGGCGTCCTCCCTGCCCTGGTAGTAGTTGCCCAGGCCGTTGAGGTTGGTGCCGTTCGCTCCGCTCCCCGCCAGGTCGGTGGCGATCTGGGCGAGCGTGTTGTTGAAGCCGGGCGCCCAGGACCCGACCATGCAGGCCAGATCGCTGCCGGGGTCGGTGATCCCGTGGGTTTCCTCCAGCTTGTCCAGCTTCGGCTTCCACTCGCTGTACACCTTGTCGGAGTCCGGAGGCTTCTTCAGCGACGCGAACTCGGTCGCGAACGGGGCGATGTCGGTGAGGAACTTCCTCATCACCGTGAGGCACTCGTCCGACGCCTCGAAGGTGTTCTGGCCGGGGCCGATCTGCGAGAACAGCTTGAGGTCGGTGCCCATGGCGATGCTGAGCTTCTGCCAGCCGCCGACCATCGGCTGGAAGACCCCGAGGTCGTGCGGGCGCTCCTCCGGCGGGACCTTCTCGACGGACAGCACCAGCTTGGCGGCGCCGGCGATGTTCTTGTCGACATCGCACCGGTCCTCGACGCCGGCCTCCTCCGCCTCCTTCTTGGTCATCGGGAAGATGCCCTGGCGCGAGTCCTTGCCGTTGTCGCACCCCTCGGTCTTCCATTTGCCGGCTCCGTAGCTGACCGACATCGCCTCGTTGACGAGTGTCTCGACCGCGGCGGGACGATTGTCCTGTACGGAGTACTTGTATCCGCCTTCCTGGGACTTTGCGCCGGTGACCAGGTAGAGGTTCTGGAGGCGGTTGGTCTCGCAGCGCCAGATCGAAATGATCTTGAAGCTGATGGACCACGGCTTCTCGGGATCGTCCGGCGGGGGGACGGCGCAGGGCCCCTCGGGGTTGGCGGTGCGCTCCACGAAGATGCCGGAGGTCGCGATGACCTTGCTCCAGTACTTGCGGGCGTTCTCCTGGTCCTTCTCGTTACCGTCGGGCTTCCACTTGGGGCTCTTCGGGTCGCGGTGCACCTTCTCCGCCGCCTTGACGAGCTCGAAGGCCACGAAGTACGAGGACTGGCACGGGTTCTGCGGATCGAGACCGTGCGACCGCATCTGGCCCGAGGCGGCGGGATTGAGCAGGTACGGCCCGCTGCCCTGGTTGTCCTTGCCGCCGATGTCGGGGTCCGGGTTGTCGACGTCGCAGCCCCAGGCGCGGAGGCCGGGGCTCCCCGTCTCGGACGTTCCCTTGTCCACGCGGAGCGCGGCGGTCTGCGCCCAGGGCCCGGCGGGCTCGACACTGTACGAGGCGGGCTGCGTGCCGCCGGAGCCGGCCGGGTGCGCCTGTGCCGCGGCCCGCATCTTCGTCATGACGCCGTCGACGTACTTCCAGGCCGTCGGGTTGAAGTCGCAGGCCCCCGGGCACTGGTCCCACTTCTCCGGGTAGGGGCCCCAACTCCCCGTGAAGTGGTCGACCGCGATCGGCTGCCACTTGTGGTACTTGTTCCACGCCTTGAGGATGTCCTCTTTGGCCCGGCGGTCCTGCACGCTCGGCGGGGCCTCGCACGCCCTGGCGTAGCCCCCGTAGTTGTTCCAGGTGCTGGTGATGTACTGGTAGGCACCACAGGCGGTGCTCTTGTTCGTCCCGGCATTGCGGTCGTAGACGCCGTTCGACTCCTGCATCCGCAGAGCCCAGAGGAACCAGCCGAGCTGATGGCTGAGATCGCCGTCCGGCGGCGCCACGTGGTCGCTCCCGGTGCCGGGCACGGTGGCGGCCGAGCCCGCGCCGGTCACCCCCTGGACCGGCCCCGGCCCCGCGCCCACGGTGTTGCTGACGTTCACGTCCACGCCGCCGGTGCCGTCGCCGGAGCCGTTCCCGCCGGGGACCTCCTTCGACTTGCGCCCGGGGTCGCGGTCGACGTTGTCGTAGGGGCTGTAGCGGGCGAAGTCGGTCTGCGCCTTGGCGAGACCCGCCAGGATCGTCCAGGGGACCTCGGAGTAGTCCTGCGCACTGCCCGAGGTCTGCTCCGACGCCTGCTTGAGGATCCGCTGCCAGTTGCCGGGGAAGTACTCGGCGACCTTGGTGTCCGAGGTCTGCTCGGGCTGGGACTCAGGGACGTCGTCGTCGACGTTGACGCCCAGGAGCATCCCGGCGATGAGGATGATGCAGAGGAACGGGACGAGGATCGAAACGCTGGCGGCCAGCATCACCTTGAGCTTGCCGCGCTTCTTGTCCTTCTCCGACTTCTTGCCGTCGGCCCTGTCCTTGCTCTGCTGGCCGGCGCCGGCCGTGTTCTGCGCGCCGCCCTTCCGGCGCCGGAAGCCGTCCCAGAACGACTTGGGTATCTTCTGGCCGATGTTGGACTGCTCGAACTTGTCGAGCGCCTTGCCGCCGGCACCGGAGTCCTTGACGCCGTCGTACACCTTGGGCGCGTACCGGTCGGCCAGGGCGCGAGCGCCGATGTCGGCGGCCTGCCCGAGAAGGTTGAGGCCCTTCTCTCCGAGGTTGTCGCCTTCCGGCATCGACGGGACGTAGTTCGCCGGGAGGCCCTTCTTCGCGGCCGCCTCGCGCAGCTTGCCCTCGGCGAGTTCGCCGGCCGCCTTCTTGAGCCCCTCCTTGGGGTTGCTCTGGGGCGTCTGCTCCGACGGCGTGCCGGTGGGCGGGGCCTTGAGGTCCTTGGCCAGCTGCGCGGCCTTCGCGGCGGCCTCCAGCGCCCGCTGCATCCCGAGCGGGTTGTCCTTGTTGAGCTTGACGGGCCCGCCCCGCAGCGCCGCGTCGCCGTACGGGTTCTTCCCCTGCCCGTCCACGCCGCGGTCGATGGCCGACTGCTCCGCGAGGATGTCGGAGACGTTCTGCGGCTGCTGGGCCGCGGCGGCGATCCGGGGGTCCGAACCCAGCGTGGCGACCTGTTCCGGCGTGAGCTCGGCCAGGTCGTCCGGGAACTCGCCCTCCGCCACAGGCTGCAGCGCCGTCGGCTCGGGCGGAGCCGAGGACTGGCCGTCCTGCAGTTCATCACCGTCCAGAGGGCGCGGTGAGACCTCGGAGCCCTTCCAGGGGCTGCTGTCCTCGTCCATCCAGGGCATTAGCCGCTACCTCGGTTCCGGTACCTTGCTCGGCTCTGCACTCACCCCCCGGGCGCGGGAGACGATCGACCTTGACCGTCCGCCGATTCGCTTCCAGGGCAAGGAGATGCCGGATCGAGTCGCCGAGTGTGCTATCCCGCCCGGACCGCGTATCCGCGCCCGTCCGGCTCCACCAGGAGGTCGACGACATCCGGCCTCGCCCCGCCCGCATGCGTGATCGTCGCGCTGAACCGGTACTGGCTGTTGCCGGTCTTGGTGGGATCCGCGACGGTGATCCCCTGCACCGCCGATCCCTGCGGCATGGCCTTGGCCGGAGACGGCCGCGCCGTGCCGATGATGGGGACGCCCTTCCAGTTCCCGGTCACGATGGCCCTGGCGGAGGCCACGGCCACGTTGAGGGCGCCGGCCGGGACGACCGTCGCGCCGCCGTCCGTCATCGGGACCCTGGTCGCGGCGGTGGCGGTGAAGTTGCTGGCGGCTGCTCCCGTCGGAAGCACCTGCGAAGGGCTCCCGGACGCTGTGGGCGTCGCCTCCCCCGGGCTCGGAGAGGCGGTGAGACCGCGGGGGTCGAGTGTCTGGACCTGGTAGCGCGGTGCCTGGCTCGCGGAAGGGGCGGCACCGGAGGACTCATCGCGGTCGAACACCGCGCTGACCACCAGCATCAGGATGATGCCGCCGACACCGGCCCACACCGCGATGTTCCACCACTCGGGCAGCTCGGTCTCCTGGAAGAGACGCCGCCGCCGGAAGCCCTGGCGGGCGTAGTCGGTCAACTTCGGCATGCCTTTGACCGTCGCGGGCGAGGGCGTCCGGGCAACCGGAGGGCGGCGACGTGTCGCGAATCGTTATGGCGTCCGGGGTGCAACCCCGCACGGTTCCAGGCATGAGCGAGGAGGACGACCGCGTCAGGGGGCCGGCGATGCTGGCCGCCACCAACATGCTGAAGCCGCCGCCCGCGGTGATCGGCAGCTTGAACAAGGACATCACGCTGCCCCGCACGGTCAGGCTGACCACGCTCATCGCCGTGATCGTCGGGGCGGCGCTCGGGTTCCTGATCGCCTTCCTCGTCTTCGGCCCGGGGCTGAACGCGCTGATGTACGGCCCGGTGCTCGGAGGGGCGGCCGGCTGGGCGTCCGTCAGCCTGTCCCCGCTGAACGGGGAGTCGCTGGCGACGTGGCTGGGGCTGCAGATCAACGGGACGCGCAACCGCAGGCTCTACGTGGACGGCCGGCCGGTCCGGCTGTACATCGGCATCTCGCCGCTGCGCCGCACCGCCTCGGGCACCGTGCGCATGCTGCCCGGCGGCGTCCCGGTGGACGCCGTCCGCTGGGACTCGCGCGGTTACCCCCAGCAGGAGATGCCGGGGGCGAACCGGCTGCGGGCCCCCCGCCGCAAGGGACGCCGGCTGACGGCGTCCACCCAGCTGTCCAGCGGCCGCCGCCGCGGCCGGAACGATCGCCGCCGCGGGTGAGTGCGGCCGGCACTTGCGCATCCGCGTGAGGGCCGCACGGTCCTGGCTGCAACATGACAAATAGAGGAGGGACGATGCCGGAACAGTCACCCACTCGTTTCACCATGGTGCCCGCCCGGCGTTCCAGTGAGCCGACCGCGCGCAGGCGGGCCAGGAGGATCCTGGTCGCGCTCTTCGTGGCCGCGGGGCTGAGCATCGTCGCGGTGTTCGTCGCACTCTCGAGCGGGAGCGAGAAGCCCGACCTGTCTTCGGTCACCCCGCAGGGGCGCGACCTTTCGTACACGGCCGCCGTCAACTTCCTGGCCGGCAGGATGCAGGACGTGCCCCGCGCCGAGTCCTTCGACCCGGAAGGGGCGTCCGCGGAGGGCCCCGACGGGCGCTCGACCCCGCTCGACTACCGGGCGCTGAACTGGGTCGGATTCACCCCCCGGCATTTCGGTACGGAGAAGCTCGGCTTCACCGACTTCGAGATCCACCACTACCTCGTCGTGCTGCCCGATCAGGGTGAGGGGACCACGCAGGTTCCGTCCCCGGCGGCCACCGGCAGGCCGGCCGCCTCTCCGACCGGCGGGGCGTCCGCGTCTCCGACCGGAGGGGCATCCGCGTCGCCGACCGGCGGGGCGGCCGCGTCGCCGTCCGGCGGAGCCCCCCAGGCGGGAGCGACCGGCACGCCGGCCCCGGGCACGACGGCCGACCCGCAGGGCAGCCCGCCGGCCGGGGGCAGCGAATCGCCGGCGGTGAGCTCGCACGTGCTCCAACTGGACGTGACGGTGCTGCTCGACCCCTCGGGGCCCCGCCTGGCCGCCTCTCCCGCCTTCTCGGTCTGGAAGAACGGTGCCGGCAAGCCCAAGGGGACCGGCGACTACACCAATTACCGGCAACTGACCACGGAAGTCAGCACCGAGTCCAAAAACCAGATTCTGCGATGGGCGGCCGCCTACGCCACGGGTGATTCGACGGCACTGCTCGCCGTCACCGGTGACCAGGACGCCAAGCACCGCTACGAAGGCCTTTCGGGGTTCCGCCTGGCGGACTCGTCGCAGGCCGTGCAGATCCTTTCGGCGATCAAGACGCTCGACGACCAGCTCGTCGTCCGGGTGCGGATCATGCTTGCCAGAGCCGAACAAACCGGGACGGTCCCTGGAAAGAAGGGAAACGTCCAGCCATTCACTAATTTTGCTGACTTCGACCTGCTGGTGGGAGCCAGCGGGGCGCAGCCCCCGGTGCTCGCGTGGGGACCTGCCGGTTCCGCGGCGGAACTGAACCCCTACAGCAACGCACTGAACAACTGACCGGGACCTCAAACCATGGAGGGAAAAAGGATGTCAGTTCCTGGTTTTCACATACTCGCGGGACCGGAGCTCGGCCAGACCGGCGCCGACAGTTTCTTCACCTCGCCCGCGGGCAAGGCGCTGGTCGCGATCTGCGGCGCGATCGCGGTCGTCATCGTCGTGTTCGGCGTCTTCCGGATGATCAACGGCATCGGCCGCGGGCGTCCGGGCGAGGCCTTCAAGTCGCTCATCTTCGCTCTGCTCATCGGCGGGATGCTGTTCAACCTCGGCCTCACCGTCCAGGGGGTCAAAATGATGAGCAACCTCGTCGGAAAGATCTTCACCAGCGTCGACCAGGTCGGCAACAGCGGCGGCTGATGCGGGAACCTCAGCGTAAGGAGTGAACGTGGCGGACCCGAGAGGGCCGGAGAGCAGGCCCGCGGACCTGGCCGGTGGCGGCTATGTCTTCCCCACCGTGGTCCTGCTGGTGTTCGCGGTCATCCTGGCCGTGCTCATCCCGGCCCTCTGCGCCTGGGCGCTGCTCATCGCGCTGCGCCGTTTCCTGGCCCGGCGCGACTGGATCATCGTCTCGCTGGCCGGCGTGGTGGGGTTCGCCCTGCGGGCCAAGGACAACGCGTACGCCTACGGCTACTGGCTGGCGAGCTTCGCCGACTTCGGCCCGGGGCAGCCCGGGAAGGTGCCCGTCACCGTCCTGCTGTCGCTGACCGCGGTGCTCGCGGGCCTCTTCGGACTGATCGTCGGGAGGGCCCGGGGATCGGCGATCATGACGCTCTCGTCCTTCCTGCGCAAGAAGAAGAAGTTCGTCGACCTGTTCGACGGCACCTGGTTCCGGCAGAAGGAGCTGGTCGACGATCCGATCACTCCCAGGGACGGCCGGCGCGAGATGCTGAAGAAGCGGGTCGCCAGCCGGGTGACCGTGGCCGACATCCCGGCGGTGCACGGCCCGTACGCCACGGAGAAGGCCAGGAAGACGCCGATCAAGGCCAAGACCATCCCCCTCGGGCTCGGCGCCAACGACCGTCCGGTCTTCCTGAGCACCCAGGAGATGGGCATGCACGGCGCCGTCGTCGGCTCCACCGGCAGCGGCAAGACCGTCACGCTGATGTGGATCATCGGGGCGGCACTCGACATGGGCTTCGACGTCACCGTCCTCGACATGAAGGAGGACACCGAGCCGGGCGGCCTGCGCGACTTCCTGCGCGCCTACGCGCAGGCGCACCGCATGCCGATGCAGGAGATCGCCCTGGGCGACGAGCAGCCGGCCTTCTGGTTCAACGCCCTCGCGGGCATGTCCGCCGACGAGGCGTTCGACACCATCATGACGATGGTCGAGTTCGACGACGCGTACTGGCAGGCCCTGAACCGCAAGGTCCTCCAGCAGGTCGTCCAGATGTTCCACGAGGCCGCCGAGATCGCACCGGACAGGTTCTCCCCGCCCAACATGCTCGAGATCGGCAAGATCATGGAGCAGGGCGAGAGCATGAAGGGCGCCGTCAAGGAGCAGGTGCTCGCGATCGACGGGGTCCGCGGCTTCGGGTACTGCACCGAGCGCTACACCAACGTGCTCCGGCCGTCCCGCGACGAGGCGGCCTCCGCGGCCAGCTTCGGCACGAAGCTGACCGGGCTGTACGACTCCGGCGCGGGCCGCCGCATCCTGGTCCCCGCCGCCGACCGGCAGATGATCGACGTCCGGCGGGAGGGGCTGACCTACATCGGGCTCAACTCCCTCGGCCAGCCCGACATGGCGAAGATCCTGTCCTCCTCCGCACTGCAGCGGCTGTCGGTGTACGCCGCGCAGCGGATCCAGGGCCGCGCCCCCAAGGACCGGCCGCGGCTCATCGTGGTGGACGAGGCGAACTTCATCGACCGCGAGATCGCCATGAACATGCTGTCCAGGGTCCGGTCCGCGATGTTCAACATGATCCTCTGCACCCAGGGCCCGACGGACTGGATCGACAAGGACGGCGACGACTGGTCGCGGCTCACCCAGAACATCAACTGGCTGGTCGCCATGGCCCAGTCGTCCCCCGAGGCCGCGGAGAAGTGCGCGGAGTTCCTCGGCATGCGCGACAACAACAAGTTCAGCGAGCGGGTCGGCCAGGACGGCCACGTCCAGAACCTGCAGGCCATGGGGGAGGAGCAGTTCATCGTCTTCCCGAAGGAACTGCGGGCCCTCGGCACCGGTGAGGGGTACCTGCGGGTCAACAAGCCGGCCAGCCGGGTCGAGTACGTGATCATTCCGATGCGGAAGCAGGAACTGGCCCGCTACCAGCCGCCCGACCCGTTCACCGCGCCCGCGACGCTCCCGCTGGGAGCCCCGCAGGGGACGAGGGGGCCGGTGTGAGGCCGCCGCGACGCCGGCCGAAGGACGAGGCGCCCCCGAAGGACCAGGCGCGGCCGGAGGACGAGGCCCGGACACGGCGGATCGACCTTCTGCCGATCGCCCTGGAAGCCTCGATCGTCGTGCTGCTCGGCTTCGTCCTCGCGGGCGTCTCGATCGGGCTGCTGATCCTCCAGTACGGGGACGTCGTCACGTTCGACCTCGGGGACGTCGTCACCGCCGGCGCGGCGGGCGTCGCCGCCGCCGCGGTCGTCCGGCTGAACGTGCGGCTCCACCGCCGCTGGAAGAAGACCATCGGCAGGATCACCGCCGCCGCCGCGCTGTGCACCCTCGCCGCGGCCGCGGGAGCGCTCGTGGTGCTGGTGCCGGGCGAGTGCCCCGGCGGGCTCTTCAGCACGGGCCGGTGCGGGGTGCGCGAGGCGGCCGCCTGGGGGCAGGTGGCCGGGCTGGCCTCGGTGCTGAACTTCATGATCGCCGGCATGGCGCTGACGATCTGGCGGCTCGCCTGGCGGTCCGTCGGGTGGCTCGCCCGCGAGGTCCGGGACGTGATCCGCGACGGGTCGGAGCAGGGCGTCATCTGGTTCAGGGCGCTGAAGAACATCCGGCGGCGCCGGGCCGGCGCGCGCGAGGCGGGCGGCGCGGCGCGCGGCGCGCAGGACGCGAAGGGCCGGCCCACGCCGCGCCGCGCTGACGCCGAGCAGGCCCGCCGCAAACGGCTCCGCGCCCGGGCCTGATCCGCGGCCCGCAGGCAAGCGTCCAAGGGAGATCCATGTACGAGGTCGGGCGGGCCGGAGACTTCGTCTCCCGGCAGATGTGGCGGCACCGGACCCGGGGGTCGCTCTACGCCGCCGGGGCCGCCACGCTGGCCGTCACGGCCGCGGGAGCCCTACTGGGGGCGCTGCTCCTGGACGCGAGTGCGCTGAGGGCGACCTCTGCGGTCGCCGGGGTGGCCGCGGCGGCGGGGTGCGGGTACGCGTGGATCCGCGCGACGCGGGCGCTGGGGCAGGCCCGCCGGTCGGCCGTGGGCGCGCGGTCCGAGCGTGAGGTGCGCGCGGCCGTCCGGCGCACGGAGTCGGTCGCGGCGGCCTACGGGCTCGTGCTCGGCGCCCGGGGCGGCGACTGCGACACGGTCGTCTTCACCCGAGGCTGCGGGGCCGCGGCCATCGAGGTGAAGACGGGGCACGGCCGGGTCTCCACCGAGGACGGGGCCATGCGGGTCGGCAAGCGCGTGCTGCACGGCGACCCCGTCCGGCAGGCGGCCAACCAGGCGCGGAGGCTGTCGCGCAAGCTGGGCGGCAGGACGGTCCTCGCGGTCGTGTGCGTGCCGGGGATGCGGAACCGGCCGTTCACCACGGCCGCCGGCGTGTGGGTGTGCTCCGCGAAGGACCTGACGGCGGTCCTGGACCGTGCGCCACGCGTCTTCGGCGCGGCGGAGGAGGCACGGGAGAAGATGCGGAGCCTCTGGAACGCGACCCCGGCCTGACCGGCCGGTTCGGGGCGTCGGCCAGGCTCACTGGGCGTGCCGGGGGCGGCTAGGGCACGTCCGGCCGCCACATGAGCGATGCGACGACCAGCAGGACGCTCATGCACGTGATGAAGAAAGTGATGATCGTGGGCATCAGGTCGAAGGCGCCGGGCCGCGGCAGCCGGCCGGGCAGCATGCGGCGGACCGCGCCTCCGGCTCCGGCGTCCTCCATCGCGTCCGCGTGGACGTCGTCGTTGCCCTCGTCGAAGAACCAGGCGTTTTGCGCGGGACCGGTGGTGCCGCTCTGGTCGGCGGCCTGCGCCCAGCCCGCGGCCGGCTCCGGTTGGAACGGGCCACCGGCTTCCGGGAAGCCGTGGGGCGCCGCACCGGGCGCGTTCACGGGCGCGTAGCCGACACCGGGTGCGGCGGCATGCGGCGTGCTCGCCGGAGCGCCGTAGGGCGCGCCGGGCGGCGTACCCGGCGGCACGCCGTGGTTCGGCGGCGCCCCGTGGTTCGGCGGAACGCCCTGGTTGGGCGGGACACTGTGGTTGGGCGGAACACTGTGCTGCGTGTTCGGTGGAACGCCGTAGTTCGGGGGAGCGCCGTGCTGCGTGTTCGGCGGGATGTTCTGCGGCGGGCTTGGCGGGGCGTTGTGCTGGGCGCTCGGCGGGACGTTCTGCCGGGGGGCCGGCGGGGCGTTGTGCCGGGAGGCAGGCGCGGTGCTCTGCCGGGGAGTCGGCGGGGCGTTGTGCTTGGGGGTCGGCGGGGCGTTGCGCTGGGAGGCAGGCGGGGTGCTCTGCCGGGGAGTCGGCGGGGCGTTGCGCTGGGAGGCAGGCGGAGTGTTGTGCCGGGGGGTCGGCGGGGCGTTGCGCTGGGGGGCCGGCGGGTTCGTCGGCGGGGCGGGCGGGGTGTTCCGTTGCCCGGAGGGAGCGCTGGTGCCGGCGGCGGGCGTGCCGGTGCCGCCGGGCGCGGAGCCGGGAGCGCTCCAGGTGTCGCCGGTGGCTTCGGAAGGCGCGCCCGGGGCGGCGCTCCAGGAGTCCCAGGTGCCGAGCGAGGCCCAGGGGTCGCCCTGCGAGGGCTTCGGACTCTGCGGCGGCTGCTCGGACTCGGGGGCGGCGGGCTCTCCGCCGGCCGCGGGCGGTGCGGCGGCCGGCTCCTCGGCGGCGGCGTCCGCGGTGTCATCGATGATGATCCACGCAGACGTCTCTCCGGCGCCCCCGGCCGGTCCCGCGCCGGGGCCGCCCGCGTGCTCCCGTCCGTCGTTCATCCTGCCCGTCCCTCGATTCTCCGGGCGCCCTCGGGTGTCTCGACGACGGGCTGGAGCAGCTTGGCCAGCGCCTTCTGCTGGATCTGCCGCACCCCTTCGCGGGACAGCCCGAGCCGTTCGCCGATGACGCGCAACGCCTGCTCCGGCTCGCCGTCCAGTCCGAACCGGCGCGTCAGTACGTACCGTTCGCGGGGGTCGAGCAACGGCAAGCCGCGGCTGCTGAGGGCGCGCAGGTCGAAGCGGAGCAGCACCTCGTCCTCGATGCTCGGGGACGCGTCGGGCAGCCGGTCCTCCCACGCGACGTCGTCCTCGCCCGAGCCGCCCGCGACCGTGTGCAGGCTGTCGAGCCGGGGGGCGTCGAGCACGCGGCGCACCTGGGCCTCGGTCACCCCGGCGCGGCGGGCGATGTCGGCGTGGTCGACCGGGGCGTCCGGCCCGGCCTCCTCGAGGAACGCCCGCTCGGCCGCCAGGATGGCCGGGCGCTTCTCGAAGTCCCCGGGATTGAGGTTCGGGTGGTCGGCGTCCCGCACCGCGCGCAGCACCTCCCGCTGGATCGGCTTGAACGCCCAGCTGGCGAAGGGGCCGCGGTTCGGGTCGTAGGAGGCGATCGCCCACAGCAGGCCGACCTTGCCGGCGCTCTCGAAGTCCTCGATGTGCTCGCTCGACTTCGAGGTGAACATGGTGACGTACCTGCGCACGAGACCGAAGTTCGCGATCATGATCTCGAGCGTGAGGTCGTCGAACTCGCGCTCGACCCGCCGCAGCACCAGTTCCGAGAGCATGTCGAGCTCCCCGGTGTCGGCCCGCGCGCGGAGCGCGCTGAGCCGATCCTGGAGCTCGTGGCGCCTGGCGAAGAGTTCGTCGTTGCGGGTACGGAACTCGTCGGCGGTGGGGCGCTCGCCACGCGCTGGCTGCTCGATGTCCATCCGTCTCCCTCGGCTAGTCGGGAATGCGAGGCTGGAGTTGTAGCTATGCACGTTCGATGCCGAACGGACCGGGAACGGTCGGAACTGAAACAGATCGTTGATACGTTCGCAGGCCGTTCGGACGGTCGCGAGGCTCCTGATCGGCCGGTCACGGGGGGCAGGTGGACGGGTCGCGGCGGAAGATCGCAGTTGAGCGCTTCGCGGGGAGCGGCGCAACTGTCCGGGAAGGGAACGCCGCGACAAGTTCGTTGACGAAAAATTGACCTTCTATGGATCTGCTGTTGCCGCGCTGATGGCTGTTTGGTGTAGGCGCGGTGTGTCGGACGAGGGAACGCAGAACCAGTTCGCCGCGTCGGGTTGCGGATCGCGGAACCGACGGACTCTAGAGGTCAGGGGGTGCGCGCTTAGGCTGCGGTAGGAACAGGCGATGCCACGGGCCTCGTCTGCCAACGAAAGGAAGAGTGACGGTGCAAACGATCCTCAGCGATCTCGGTCTCGAGTCCCCGCTCGTCGGGACGACGGTGACCGCACACATCAAGTCGAGCGGGCCGGACGGTTTCCGCTGCGCCGTCTATGACGTCGCGACCGGAGAGGCCCGCGACGCCCTTCTGCCGCGCGCCGACGCGTTCGACCTCCCGGAGGGGGCCGCCCCGCCCGAACTGGCGCCGGGCAGCAAGGTCATCGCGCTGGTCGTCGGCGTGGCCGCCGGCCCGGACCCGGGCTCCGAGCGGCTCATGCTCTCGGTCACGGCGCCCGAACTGGTCGAACGCCTGCTGGCGGGGTTCGTCGACGAACTGCTCAACGGCAAGGTCGTCATCAAGGCCATCGCCCGCGTCGCCGGGACGAAGACGAAGATCGCCGTGGCGCCCACCGTCACGGGCGTCGACGCGCGGGGAGCCTGCATCGGCCGCGGCGCGAGCCGGCTCAAGGGCGCCCAGAGCCTGCTGAACCACGGCTACGGCAGGGAGCGCCTGGAGATCATCGAGTACGCCAAGGACCCGGCCGCCTTCCTGGTCAACGCCATGAACCCGGTGCAGGTCACCGACGCGCTCGCCGAGCGCGGGAACGCGATCGTGGCCGTCGAGGAGCACCAGCTCTCCGGCGGTATCGGTGAGGGCGGCCTGAACGCCCAGCTCGCCGGGCGGCTGACCGGGCACTACGTCCGCGTCGTCAAGACCGGCACCGACCTGCGCGAGGCGCTCGACCAGCTCGTGGCCGACAAGGCCGCCGCGGAGAAGGCCTGAGGGAGAGCCACCGTGGTTCCGGTGGTCGTGCACGCCCCGGCGGGGGTCCCGCCCTGCGGCGTAGAGGATCTGAGCGGTCCGGGCGGCGGAACCCTGGACCGGGAGACGCTCGTCGCGGCCGGCCAGGCGCTGACCTGGCGATCGGTCTTCACCAGCGGCGCGCTCACCGCGATCCCGCTGACGGCCGCGTCCGCGGTGATCATCGGTAACGACGCGGAGACGCCGCCGGAACTGTGGCACGACAGGTTCACCCGGGGGTTCGCGCACCGGATGGCGGGCGAGCTCACCATCGCCTCGGTCACCGCGGGGCTGCTCGGGGAGACGGCCATCGGGAACCGGGACGAGGACGCGAAACTGCTCGGATCGGCGATCGACGGGCTCGCCCGGCTGCTCACCGACCTGGAGGAGACGCGGTCGCCCGGCGAGAAGGCGGACCGGATCGTGGCCGACACCGTCCGGACCCATTCCGCCCTGCTGGGCGTGCTCGCCCACCAGCAGGTCTCGGCGCGGGAGCAGGACGACTTCACCGTCCACACCGTGCGTTCGGTCGCCCGGCACCTGACCCGCTCGGATCTGGAACCGATGCGGACCCGGATCGGGCTGCCGTGGCCGGCCCGCGTGACCAGCGGGGTCGGCGATCACCTGGGGCTGGCCCGGTGGCGGGCCACCATGCAGTCCGACGGCGACCAGATGTGGTGCCGGCTCGAAGCGCAGAACGTCCTGGTCACCGAGCTGTGGCTGCGGAATCCTCCGGAGCCGCCGGAATGAGGTACCCAAAGCCCGTCCGGGTCACGATCACGCCGTCGCCGAGCTTGCGGCGCAGCCGGGACACGTGCTCGGCCAGGGTCCGGGAGACCCCCCGGTCGGTGCCCCACACGTGCAGCATGATCTCTTCCTTCGAGACCGCCCGGCCGCGGTTCACCGCCAGGAACTCCAGGACGGCGTACTCCATGGGGGCCAGCCGCACCTCCGCTCCCTCCCTGAACACCTGCCGGGCGGTGAAGTCGACCCGGACCGGCGGGATGTCGAGCAGGTCACCGCGGGTCTCGCCGGCGTGCCGGGCGATGCTTCCCGCGCTGCGCCGCAGCAGTGCCTGGATCCGGGCGATCAGCACCTCCGGGTGGAAGGGCTTGACGACGTAGTCGTCCGCGCCCAGTCGCAGCCCGAGCGCCTGCTCGTGCGGCTCGGAGCGGGCGGTCAGCAGAATGATCGGCGTGGTGTTCCCCTGGTCGCGCAGCTGGTCGATCAGGGACAGCCCGTCGATGTCGGGGAGGTTGATGTCCAGCAGTGCGAGGTCGATGTCCCCGCGGCGCAGCGCCAGCCGGGCCAGTTCGCCGTTGGCCACCGACTCCACCTGGTAGTGGCGCTTGCGCAGCAGACCGGACACGAGCTTGACGAGACGCGCATCATCATCTACGACCAGGATCCGCGCCATGGCGCCATGATAACGGGGGTGCGAGGACCATCCGGAGCGGCAGCGAGCAGGCTGGGGTGCCGGTGGGGCGCCGTGTGCTGTACGGCGTGGTCGCGGCCGTCGTCGTCCTGGCCGTCTTCGGGATGAGCGGCTCACCGTACAACCGCGTCGGTCCCGGCCCGGCGATCGAGGTCGGCCGCCCGGAGGGCGGGTCCTGGTCGGTCATGACGTCCCGCGTCCAGCGCAGCAACTGGCTCCAGTGGGGAAAGGCCGAGCTCACCGGGGAACACGTGATCCGGGACGCCGGGCGCGGGCGCGGCGGCGGCGGTCCGGCGCCGGGCGGCGACGCGATGAGCACCGCGCAGACGCACGCCGCGCTGGTCGCCGCCCAGCTGGCCGCCCGCCGGGCGCCCCTGAGCGCCGCCGGCCTCCAGGTCGGCGCGGTCGGCGGACCGGCCCGGGACGGCGGCCTGCGCCCCGGCGACGTCCTCCTCGCGGCGGGCACGGCCGACCGCCTGATCCCGCTGCGCGCCCCGGCCGACCTGGAGACGGCGACCGCCGGGCGCGCGACCGTGCACGTCCTCGTCGTCCCGCGCACGTCCGCCGACGCGTGGGGGAGCGCCGAGGTCCGGCGGATGCCCGTCGCCCGGCTCGCCGGGACGGAGGCCGGCCCCACCGTCGCGCTCACCGCCTACCCGCTCGGTCCCGTCGAGGGGCCGTCGGCCGGGCTCATCCTGGCGCTGGCCCGCCTCGACGCGCTCACCCCGGGCGACCTGACCGGCGGGCACCGCGTCGCCGGGACCGGCGCGATCGGACTCGGCGGGGCCGTGACGGGCGTCGGCGATGTCCCCGAGAAGGTGCGCGCGGCGGTGAAGGCGCGCATGGACGTGTTCTTCGTGCCGGTCTGGCAGCGGTCCGCCGCGGTCGAGGCGGCCAAGGGCACCGGCCTGCGGATCGTGCCGGTCCGCACGGTGACGGAGGCCGTCGACCGGCTCTGCGCCGACGGAGGCCGCGCTCCGCTCTGCTGACGCCCGGCCCGCTCAGGGGCGGCGGAGATGGGGCAGCAGCGCGGCGAGCACGCGCCGGTCCACGACCGGGTCGCCCTCGCCGAGCCAGTCCGCGATCCGTTCGCGGACCTGTTCCAGGTCACCGGCGAGCAGGTCGCCGTACTCGGGCTCCGGGAACTTCGCCCGGGACGACCGCACGGGATCGTCCGGAAGCACGGCGACGAACCCGCGGACCCGCACGCCGCGCGGCACCACCTTGCGGATCTCCTTCACCGCGGCGCCGATGCCGGTGTCGCCGCCGGGGAACGGACGTCCGACGGTCGTGATCGCGCCCTTGCCCGTCCAGGCGTAGGTCCCGGCGGGCCAGCGGCGGGCCATGACGACGGCGAGCCGGTCGCCCCGCAGCACGACGTGCTCGACATAGTGCAGGCCCTGCCCCGACGGCTGCGGCGCCGTGAGCGCGTGCACGATCCGGACCCCGTCGAGCCGCACGAGCCTCTCCATCTCGGTGGCGCTCTCCCGCGCCACCACCTGGCGCGCGAGGTTGCCGTCGAGCCCCGCCCCGGGCACGTTGAAGATCTGGTAGTCGAGAGAGTCGGGGGCGATCAGCCGGTCCAGCAGGCGGCCCTTCCGGACGAGGTGCGGCGCCGCGGCCAGACCCGCGGCCCCGGCCGCGAGCCCCGCCAGCGCGGCGCAGAGCGTCCAGAAGCCGTCGCCGTCGGCCTCCGTCGCGGCGAGCGCGGCGCCGCCGACGAACATCAGCGCGCACACGGCCCAGAGCCAGGACAGGGACCGCAGCGTGGGCTCCAGGGCGACGAGCGGCATCGCGACCAGCGGGAGGACCAGCAGGAGGAGGAACCCGACCGGGAGCCCGGCGGGCCACAGCACGTACACCGCGGCCAGGAACACCACCGTCCAGACGCCGACGGCCGCCACCCGGATCCAGTGGGAGCCGAACCGGGGGCGGACGCGCGGGGCGGATGCGGGTGCGGCCGCCTGCGGTTTCGTGAAGGAGGGACCGGGGGGTCGCGTGCCGGAGGGGCGGCCTGCTCCCGCGCTCTGGTCTCTCCCGCTCTCCGGCCGCGGCGTCGGGCCGGGCTCAGGGGCCGGTTCGGGCTCCGGCCGGGAGGAGCGAGGAGGCTCGGGCGGCGCCGTCCGGCCGCGAGCGTCGTACGCGGCCCGGGACGCCGGGTCCTTCAGCGTGTCGTAGGCCGTCTTGACCAGCCGGAACAGCCCGGAGGTGCCGCTGGCGTCGGGATGCACCGCGCGCATCGCCTTGCGGTACGCCCGGGTGATCTCCTCCGGTTCCGCGGTCCGCTCCACGCCGAGGAGCTCGTAGTAGTCCGGCTCGTCATTCCTCATGGCATCCCATTCATCGGTCTCCATCCCGACCGTCCGTGGTTCGCGCCCCGCGGCTCGTTCATCCCGCCGCCTTGTGGGCCGTCCGGCCGACGGCCTCCCGCAGACGGGCTCGCGTGGTCGGGGACGGCGCCGTCCGGACGGTTTCCAGTGAGTCACTACAAACAAGAAGGGGGCGGTACCGATGACCGATCTCGTTCGGACATCATGTGCCTGTCTGATCCACCGAGAGAAACGGACGGGCGATCCGGAAGTCGACGACGTCGTCAGGCAGGTGCTCTCGCGCTGCTGGACGATCGTCGGAAACGAACCGCAAGCCTGGTTCTGCACGGTGGGCCAATGGCACAACTTCACCTCTCCGGAATTCGTGATCTGCGGTCTTCCTCGTCGGGAAGGCCGCGATGCACTCCGGGGGGCCGTCATCGCGATGGAGTACGACCTGCCGAAACTGGGCGAGGTCGACACCGAGCTGACGTCCCTGAGGATCAAGACCGTCAGGGTCCACGAGAGCTGGTCTGGCTCGCCGCTGCTGCGCACCGCCCGTGCGTTCTACTGCGGCCGGCTGCCCGAGTACCGCCAGCTCATCTGGGCCGAAGCCGCCGAGGGCTTCCCCGGCGACGAAGGCTTCGACGAGGAACTCGTCGAACGCCAGCCCAACCTGGCCATTCCACGGCCGGATCATCCGGAATGCGCCTGGACGGCCCTGCCATAGACCGGCAGGACCCCGGGCGCCGAGCAACAAGGCGCCTCACGTCGACGACGTGGGGCGCCTTTTCTGCCGGAATCCGGCAGCCGGTCCGGAACAGAGAGATGCCCCGGTGGGAACGGCGTCAGCCGTCCCCACCGGGGCACCGGTGTGCTTACCCGCCGACCGTCACTTGCGCACGGTCATCGGGTGTTACCTGGCCAGCAGATCCGGGATGATGATCTGCTGCCCGTCGGGCAGGACCCCGTGCAGGCCGGGGTCGTTGTAGTACAGCGCGGTGAGCCTCGCGCCCGATCCGGGATCGCCCTCCGTCTCCGCGTGGATCCCCTCGTACGGGTGGATCGTCACGTTGTCGAAGGTCAGCCCCGGGTAGGCCGCACTCAGCTCCGAGCCGCCGCCGACGATGGCCTTGGCCATCTTGTCGGCCTCGGCCTTGATCCGCCCCTCGCTGGCGTTCTCGACACCGATCAGCAGGACCCGCTCACGGGAGGGGTCCTTGGACATCGAGTGCTTGAGGACGGCGTGCACGTAGCCCCAGCTCGCGCCGGAGTGCACGTCCACCGGGCGACCGGTGCTCCCCATCGCCTTCCAGGTCTCGTCCCCGTGCCGGATCTGCTGGTCGAACAGCGTCTCCAGCGCCGGAACGCGGCCCCCGGTCTCCAGCTCCTCGCGGAGCAGGTCCCGGACGATGTCGAGGTCCTCCTCGTAGGGCAGGACCGTGAGACGGGCCCGCTGCTCCGCGGTGATCTGGCCGCGGAGCTCGTTGACGAGGTTCTCGCGGAACAGGCCCTCGACGATGCTGGTCCGACCGTCCCACAGGGAGATCAGGTCGAGGTACAGCCCGTTCGGGATGTGCCCCTTCCGCGCTCCGGGCAGGAAGTACAGGTCGTACCCGGTGTTCGGGATGTTGAGCACGATCTCGATCTCCAGCCCGGGGTTGGCGGACAGGAGGGCGAGAACGATCAGGCCGATCGCACTGGCCTGGCGTGCGGTGCTCTCGATCTCGTAGAGGGTCGGGCCCTTCGTCCACCGGAAGTCGTGGACGTCGGAGGCCAACTCGTCGGTCGTGGCCTTGCTGAGGACCATGTCGAACGGCCCGTCGGCGGTGAGCAGGGTGAACCCCGGCCCACTGACCAGGCAGGGCCCGGTCTTGATCACGACCTTGTCGATCTCGGACAGCGGGACGGTCTCGGGCTCGGCACGCCTGTCGGTGCTGACCACCCGCTTGGGCAGTTCACCGGCGAGGGCCCAGTACCCGACCCGGCCACGCTGGGAGATCTCGGTGAAGACCCGGACCTCGTTTCCCAGGTGGTGGCAGATGGCGGCGTCCCCGGCGAGGGCCTGCGCCCCCATCCAGGACAACCAGCGGTCGGCCTTTGCCTGCATCGAGCGCGCCGGCTTCCCGTACGGCTTTCGCGGCAGGTCCTGCAGACCCGTCACGTACACCCGCCCGGGAGCGAACTCGAACGACTGCCGCTGCTCCGCCGGCATCTCCACGGGGGAGATGAGGGGAAGGGCACCCGGACGCGACAGCGTCCGCCACCCCAGTTTTCGGTCTTCGCGCAACACGCGATCACTCCTTTTGTTTGTCCTCGCCCCGGTCGATCCGGGACGACGCGGCTTCGGGAACCGCTCGCGCGGCTGAGCCACGCAGAATTGACCGTACGGGTTTCGAGCGTTCCGGCAACCTGGTATGGCGAGACCTGTCCGCTGGGCCGGAAAGAGAGATGCCCCGGTGGGAACGGCTGACGCCGTTCCCACCGGGGCACCGGTGTGCTCACTTCCCCCGGGCTGGAGGAAGCGTGGGTCTTACCGGCGGAACGGCCGTGACCGTTCCGCCGGAGACCGTTGTTCCCTTCGGAGGCCGCTAGGCGGCTACCACAGGTAGCTCCTCGGGAGCAGGTCGACCGGGTCGACCCACTCTCCGTGGTCGAAGCCCGAGATGCCGCTCCGGTCGTTGACCGTCACGATCCGTCCCGGGTCCCTGTGGTACAGGATCGCCCCCTCTTCTTGGGGAACGAAATGCGAGAAGGGGTAGACGGCGAACGACGTGCCGCGGAACGCGAGCTTTCCGTGCTCGACGAGGACCTTGGTCCACGGCTGCACGGACTGCTCGATGGGGATCTCCACGTAGTCGTTGACCGACATGACGGTGCCGGCGAGCATTCGCCGGAGCACCGCCACCGCGTAGGAGGCCCGGCACAGCTCCTGAACCGAGTGGATCTCCGGATCGAGGAAACTGTCCCTGGCCTTCACGAGGCTCCGGACTCCCGGATCCAAGATCAGGTTCCAGAGCTCGTCCCCGGAGTTCCGCATCGTGTCCACGAGGACCTGGAGGTCCGGGACACGCCCCGGCCCCATGTCCGCGAGGATCCCGTCGAGCGGGGCGAGTTCGTCCCGGTAGATGATCTCCGTCTCGCCGGACCGCTCGCCGAGGACCTCCCGAAGGAGGTTCGTGATGTGGTCCGTCAAGAGACGGGATCGCCGGGTGACTTCCTCGCGCCACCGGTCGTAGGCGCGGGCGGATGCCTGCCCCTGCTGCAACTCCGGGTACATGTACAGCCAGTAGCCCCTCCACGGGACATCGACCACGACCGAGTACCGGACACTCTCCGGGGAGTGGACCATCACGTTCCCGGCGAACACCGCCGACAGGCGCGCGAGGTTCTCCTCGTAGAAGGAGAGCGGCCGGACGAATCCAGCCGAGGTGATGAACTCGGGCGTGCTCTCAGCCGCGCCGCGCGAGCCGAACTGGAACCCAGTCCGCCGGCCCTCGGGGTTGGTCGAGATCGTGGCCCGGTTGGAACCGTTGCAGACGCCCAGGACGATGGACACGGTCTCCGGCCTGTCGGCCAGAACCATGCCCGGTTCGCCGGAGATGAGCACGTGCTCGGAGGCCCTGCCGAGGTTGAACCCGGCGTAGGCGCCCTGCACGTACCGATAGCCGCCTGATGCGAGCCGGAGCTCGTAGACGACGCTCTCGTCCGCGACGGTGTCCGGATCCGCCGACAGCCGAAGACCCCTCACCAGGTCCTCGACCTTACGGCGTGCCTTGCCCGTGGTCCTGCCCTTGCCGAAGTCCAGGTCCCCGAAGGCACCCTTCATCGCCCTGGGCGACCACAGCCAGTCCGGTGTGATCCGGATGGGCTCCTCTCCCGTGAGCAGGACAGGGGTGATGCGGGATGAGTCGGGCCCTTCCGGGTCCGACTCCGTGGTCCAGCGGGTGAGACCGCCGGCATCCGGAGTTTCGGTTGCCATGAGCAACCCTCCTTCTTGGTTGTTCTGTCGCCCGGACCTAGTCCGGGCGGCGTGACTCTGAAGCCACTCACGTGGTTGAGCCACGCAGAAGTGACCGTACGGGGTTCGAGTGTTCCGGCAACCGGATACGTCGAGACCCTGCGGCCGATTCGTGTCAATGGCCGGGCTATACCGTCGGCCAATGCCGCGTTCGATGCTCGGCTCTCGGCGGAGGGCGAACTGATTGGGTGCCCGACGCAGAATGCCCCGGTGGGATGGCGTACAGCCATCCCACCGGGGCACCGGTTCACCCGAGCGTCAGATCACGAAGTGATCTTCGGCCGCGGGTAGACCTGTTCGAGGAGTTCCTCGCGGGACACCTCGGTACCGTCGGGCAGCCGGAACGTGCGGCCGACCGCGTACCGGTACAGCGGGTTGTTCACCCGCGGTACCCGCTGGACGTGGACCTTCTCCAGCGGGTAGACCGCGAGCAGCGATCCGGCCCGCAGATCCTCGCCGATCTCCTCCAGAAGGTCGGCGATCTTCTTGGCCTCGCCCGGGTACGCCTCTTCGAGACGCCCTTCGCGCCAGGCCTGGTGGGCTTGCGTGATGAGCCCGATGACGCGCTCGGCCTCGGCGGCCATGAACGCCTCCGAGCGGTTGTCCACCTCGATCACGAACTCGCTGCGGAGCATCCCCCGCACCAAGGACATGACGTAGCTCAGGCCGGTCAGCGCTCGCACGTTGCCCGGCCGGACCAGGAAGAGGGCCAGCCGCATGACCGCGTCAGCGGAAGCCTCCAGTACGGAGAGCACCTCCTCGAACTCGGGAGTCCGGCCGTCGTTCATCTCCACGTTCAGGAAACCGGCGACCGACTTGAGCTCGCGAGGCATGCGCAGGCTGACACGGCTGTCGTGCAGCAGTTCGCCGAGCGCCCTCTGGAAAGAGCCCTCCACGCGTTCGCTGCGGTCCTCGACCTTCGGGAACCACTCGACGCACTGCTCGGGCGTGATGTGCCCGCTCACCGCACCTTCGTACGGGTAGAGCGTGTACTCCGCCGACGGCACGTCGACGACCAGTTCGACTTCCAGCTCCGGGTTGAGCCGGAGCAGGGCCGTAGCGAACAGGATCGTGAGCCGCCCCAGACGGGCCGGCGTCTCCTCCTCGTAGAACGAGGACTCGGCCACGGTCTCGATTCGCTGCACCCTCGTCGAGAGGTCCGCGGTGTGCGCGAGCCCCACCATGTCGAAGGTGCCGGTCGTGGTGTGCACGACCGCGGAGTTCACGTCGAACAGGCAGCCGCCGAGGACGAAGGTGACCTTCCTCAGCCGGCTGAGTTCCTTGAGTTCGACGAGCTCCTTGAGATCGGCGAGACTCAGTTCCCCACTCGATTCCGCCAGGTGCGCGAGCTCGGTCGCATCGACCTGCGTCTGGCGGCCCAGCTTGACCCGCTCCTTGTCGGTCAGCTCGCCGAGGGGCTTCCTGGCGAGAGCGGACACGGTGCTGCGGTTGAGCTGCCGAAGTCCCTCGATCCGGTCGAGACGCTCGATGTCGACCGAGTCGCCGTACCGGATGAGGCGCTCCAGCCTGGCCGCGCGGACACCGGGGACGCTGCCCCGGGTCTGCAGGAACTCGACGGCTCCGTCCATCTCGACCCCGGCGTATGCCCGGACGACCTGGCGGCCGTCCTCGTACACGTTGAGGTCACAGATGGCGTCGCCACGGACCCTGGCCGCGAGGCCGAGGAACCCGACCAGGTCGGTCGCCTTCGCGATCACGCTCCGTGCCGGCTTGCCGTAGGGCTGCCGAACCTTCTCGGCACTCCCCACATGGAGGAGACCCTCAGCAAGGGGGGTCTGAGTCCGCACGCCTTCCGGCAGTGCGATGTGACTGGCCGGCGAGACGGTCCCCTCGGGACCCTCGCCCACCAGAAGGTGGGTTGCGGTAGCCAATTTAGGCTCCCCTCTTGTTTGTGCACACCCCGGCCTGGCCGGGATGGCGCGGCTCATTTTGAACCGCTCGATGAAGACAGTGCGGAACGGATCCGGTTCAGCAACCGGGACCACTCCAAAGCACCATGTGAAAGGGGTTACATGATGAGTGACTGAAAGCAATCGACGATCATGTCAACGGCGAAACAAATAAGAAACGGCGGAGCCGGCCGCCGAGGGGATGACGAGAAGAGGCGGGAACGGAGCAGTGCTCCGTTCCCGCCTCCGGGGTGGGGCGGCGGCCGTCAGACGGCCGCCGCCCACATCAGGCGCTGGGCTTCACGCCGGCGGGCTGGTCGCCCTTCAGTGTGACGCGCAGTGCCGCGAGGACCACGATCGCGATCCCGCTCCAGACCCAGATGTCCGAGGCCTGGTTCTCGGACAGGAGTCCGAAGAACACGCCCGCGGCGCCGAGGAGCGCGGCGATCGGGGAGTCCAGGAGGTACAGGACACCCGTCACCCGTTCGCTCACCTTGCCGGTGGCGAGGTCTTGCAGGAGGGCGGGGATGGTGAGCGCGAGCACACCGGCCACCAGCCCGGTGACGATGACCTCGGTGGAGAACGCCACCTGCAGGCCGCCGCCCATGTACTTCCCGGTGAGCCAGACGGCGAAGACGGTGAGGGGGACCGACAGGAAGTTGGCGACGGCCAGCCCTCCCTTGGTCTTCGTCTCGTCCATCTTGCCGAAGACGCACTGGATGTAGTTCCAGAAGCACACGGCCGAAGCGACAGCGGCGACCAGGCCGATCAGCATGTCGGTGCTGAAGTCGTCCAGCCACTTCCACGGCTGGTTGACCATCACGACACCGCCGAACGCCGCGACCCGCAGCGCGAGTTGCTCCCGGGCCCAGACCCGGACCGGGCGCTCCTTGTTCCTGAGGCTTCCGAGGATGCCCCAGAACCCGACGGACAGCGGCCCGAGGGCCACGATCGCGGCGGTCACGCCGAGGCCGAGCTTGGCGACCGCGATGACGTAAGCCACCCCGATCACGCTGTTCGAGAAGGCGGTTCGGACGACCGGCACCCACATTGCGGCACCGAACTCCCTGACACCGAGACTTCCCTGGGCGCGCACGTACCCGACGAGCAGCAGGCTGCCGAAGATGGCCATCCACAGCGCCGCCGCCAGCGGGTCGATGCGGCTGCTCACCGCGAACCCTGCCTGCTGGATCGCGAGTTCGAGCACGATCAGCCCGCCGCCTACCAAACGGAGGCTGCGAGAAACTGCTTCCCCTGACATAAGGGACCCCTCTTTGCGTGGCGCCCCGGCTGAGCCGGGGCGCAGGTGGTGGTTCCGAGGAACCGCCATGCGTCCATGACCGATCGGCCAGGACGCATCGTCGGTTCCTGGGGAACCTCGGATACATCCCGGCCGCACGCGGCCAGGACAGCGACTGACTTCAGGAGCCAGTTAGGGAAGACAGTGCCGAGTCACTCGAAAGATGCAATGAGGTGGGCATCTCTGAAACCGCCCGACGGGCGACCTGAGGTCCCGGATCGGCGGAGAAACGAAGATGGCGGGGAGGATGGCTCCTCCCCGCCTGGGTTCGTTGGGTGCGCCTCGCAGCGCGTTCGGTCAGTTCTTCGCCGTGGAGACCGCCCCGAGGGTGATCAGCGCGGCGGCGAACGTGGTGGCCCCCGCGATGGCGCAGGGGAGGAGGACCTGCCAGGTCAGGGCCCCGGCCAGGGCCATGAAGAGCACGCCCAGCAGGCTGATGACGACGGTGAGCAGGCTCCCGAGCACGACGCCCAGCACAGGGTGGTGGGCGGCGCCGCTCTTCGCCTTGCGCTGCATGGACCGGATCGCCTTCGCGGTCAGGGCGTAGAGCCAGACGGCCACTCCGGCGAAGAGCGGAACGAACAGCGCGTCGCCGAACTTGTTCTCCCCCGACCTGGCCACGAGCAGGTACAGGCTCAGGTCGGACGCGAACAGCATCATCAGGTTGCCGATGGTGGGGTAGATCGCGATGCGGAGGATCTCCTTGCGGTACATCGTCCAGCTCGCGAGGAGCTCGGGGGCGCCGGCCCGGTGGACACCCGCGTGGTCGCGGAGCCACGGGCAGCGTAGGGCCATCAGGAAGAGCAAGGCGGTGACGTTGGTCGCCGCCGTGATCAGTCCCGTGGCGTTGTTCGTGCTTCCCTTGGACAGCGCCGCCGAGACGCTGAACACGGTCGCGATGACGATGAGCCACGCGAGTGCGGTGAACAGGACTCGAACGTTGGGAGTCCTGCTGGATCGGGTTGTAGACACGTTCGTCTCCCTGTTTCGTTTTTGGCGGGATCTGCCGGTCCCGAGGACTCGGTAGGCAGTGACGACCGTGCCAAGCGGACAGGGAACGGCAACCGCGGTGCCGAGGCGATCCGCGTGGCGCACGCAAAAGTGCCCCGGCGGGGACGGCGCGAAGCCGCCCCCACCGGGGCACCGGGATCGGGCTCACTCCGGTGCGGTCACCGCACGAAGTAGAGCTCACTGAACAGGTCGCCGGTCGGCACCCGCTGGCCCCTGGAGGAGTCGACGGGGTCGAGGACGACCAGGTGGCCGGAGTCTCCCCGGAACTGGGCGAAGGGACCACCCGGTCCCCACGACCCGCCGAGGATCTTGCCCAGCGGACCGATCCCCGCCATCCGGGCCGCCCCGTCCGGGTGGCGCTGCGCGAAGCGCTCGGCCAGGCCGAGCATGCGCCGCGCGGCGTTCGCCTCGTCGACCACGATGGCCGGGCCGCCGCTGCCGTACTTCAGCAGGTCGACGACGTCGGTCGCGTTGACGAGCCCGGTGAGGCCGTCCAGACGGGGAGGATCTTCCGGCGCGAACCGCCGCTCGGCGACAAGCTCGCGGCGGACCGCCTCCTGGTGGTGCGGAGACAGGACGAACTTCCAGAGCTCGTCCGTTTCGCGCAGCTCGCCGTGGAGGTCGGACACCATCGGCTGCTCACCCCGGGCGACGGCTCCTACGAGCCGGTTCCCGAGGTGGTCAAGTGCGTCGCAGGCGAGAACCGTCACACGGTTCCGGTACTCGCCCAGCATCTTGTCGAGGATTCCGGTGAACCCCTGCACGAAGAGGTCGCGGTCTCGCCTCGTCTTCGCGAACCACCTGCCGCACAGCTCGGGGGAGGCGATCTCCTCCTGCAGCGCGGGGAGCAACGGAAGCCAGTACTCCTCGGCGGGAACGCGGAACACGACTCGCACCTTGGGCCCGTCTCCGGGCAGGGCGCGAACCAGCTTCGCCACACTGCCGGCGAGGAGCCAGAACGACTCCCGCGTCCCGAGCTGGTGCCCGTCGGCCCCGAAGCCGATGGACGTGATGGGCTCGTTCATCGACCGCAGGAACCGTTCGGACGTCAGCAGCTCCAGCGGGAACTCGCGCTTCTCCGTCCGTGCGACCGGACGGCGCCTGCCACGCAGGTTGCCGGCGCCCACGAGGAGCGTGATGACCTTGGGTGCGGCGCCCCCGAACGCGTGTTCCAGGTCGCCTCCGATCCACCAGTGGTCCGTCTCCTCGCCGTTGCGGTACCCCGCGTAGGCGAGACCGTCAGGACCGGCGGTGGTGTCGACGACGGCCTCCTGCTTGGCGAACATGCCGTGCAGGTCGAGCCCGTCCACGACGGCATCCAGCCGGCGGCACGCCTCACGCGAGGCGCCCCGCAGCGGCCGGCGTGGTCCGCCGACCTCGCGCCGCAGGCCGGCGAGGCTTTCGCCCGCCGACAATTCGACCGGCTTGAGGACCTGCGGGACCTCCGGTACCCGCTGGCCGCTGGACTCCGCGAGGAGCCGCCTGATCGGGAATGACATACGTCATCCCTCCTTCTTTCGATTGTTGTCGCCCGCCCGCACGCTTCGTGCGGACGGCCCGGTCCGAGGACCGGGCAAGGGTGACCGTGCCGCGCTCGCGGCGTCTGGCAACGCCGTCAGGCCGTAAGACCGTCACCGGGCGGGAACGCGATGCGCGTCCCGCTTACACGGAGCCGAAGAGTTGCGTCCAGTAGGTGCCCGCCTTGCCGCCCCCCTGGAAGCCGACCCCTATGTGGGTGAAGTCGGACTTGAGGATGTTGGCGCGGTGTCCAGGGCTGTCCATCCAGCCCTGGACGACCTCGGCGGGGGAGCGCTGGCCGCAGGCGATGTTCTCGCCGATGCCGAGATGCGTGGAACCTGCGGCGCGGGCGCGGTCCCAGGGCTGCGTTCCCTCGGGGGAGGTGTGGGAGTAGAAGCGGCGGGCGACCATGTCCTCGCTGTACGCCTGGGCGGCGACGGTCAGGGTCGCATCGTCGGCGAGCGGCCGGAGGCCGTGGGCGGCGCGGTGGGCGTTGGTGAGCGAGACGACCTCGGCGGCGAAGCGCGACCGGCCGGCGGGGGAGAACGGCGTCGCCCACAGGATCGTCCAGTAGAGGTCGCGGTCGCGGCCCCTCCCGGCGGCGTGGCCGATGCCGACGTCGCAGAGCTCCCCGTTGCGCAGGGCGTCCACCGGCTGCCCGCCGTCCAGGTGGTACCGGGTGAACTCCTCCAGCGAGCGCGGGCCGGACACGAACTGCTCGTCGACGGTCAGGTACACGTAACCGTGCAGGGTGACGTGGTCGAAGACCGACATGCCGTCCGGTCCGTCGGCGTCCAGCCGGCGCTGCGCGGCCATGACGGCGGCGTGCGCCTGCGCGGCCGCGGTGAGCCGGCCGTCCAGGTTGACGGGCGGCAGCCCGTTCCGGGCCCGCCGGGAGCCGACCTCGCGGGCGAAGGACTTCAGATGCCGGACGGAGACCGGCGGCCGGGCCGGACGGGACACGGCGGGCGGGGGAGGCGGTGCGGCCGGCGGCGGCGCGGCCGGAGGCATGGGCGGCATGGCCGGAGGCATGGGCGGCATGGTCGGAGGCATGGGCGGCATGGTCGGGGGAGGGGCCTGGGAGCCGTCGTCGGTGACGTCGACGCCGAAGTCGCGGGCGAGCCCGGCCAGGCCGTCGGCGTACCCCTGGCCGATGGCGCGCAGCTTCCACCGGTCTCCGCGCCGGTAGATCTCCACGAGCAGCAGGACGGTCTCCGTCGCCGGACGCGGCGGGCTGAACCGGGCCACCACCGCGCCGTTGCTCCCGACGGCCCGCAGCACGGGGGCGGGCAGGCGGCTCAGCGGGGTCCCGGCATCGGCCGCGCTGATGACCACCGTGACGCGGCTGGCGCCGGCCCGCAGCCGCGGCGGATCCACCATGACGGCTCCGGCCCCCAGACGGGCACCGGGAGCGGAGGGCTGGTTGTAGAAGACGAAGTCCTGGTCGCCGCTCACCTTCCGGTCGTCGCCGGTGATCAACGCGGACAGGTCGAACGGCCCCGGCACCTCGATCGAGACGGCCCCGCCGGGCAGCGGAAGGTTCCCACCGGCAACCAGCTCGCGCATCGCCTACCCCCGTCCTCACCGCGCCGACCGAACACAAGCGCTCGTCAAGGACCGTACGAGGGCGTCTCGCGACGGCAAGGGAACCGGGAGGGCGCCTCGACGGCCCGCACGAGGTGTGGCCCCTGGATCGCTCCAGGGGCCACGGGTGGGGTGGTCGCGCCGCAGTCAGCGACTACGGCGCGCTTGTCACCGAGTGAGGTTGCACAGCCTCATCAGCATCGCGAGCGTGCCCAGGGGGCCGTCCACGAGCAGGTCGGACCGTGCCTTCACAGCGGCGTTGTCGGACGTGCCCACCTTGAGGGTGGGGACGCCCTTGGCCCTCAGCGCGTCGAGGACGTCGAAGGCCGCCAGGTCCGGCTCGCTGTCGCCCGCGTAGAGGACCACGGAGGGCTCCCACGGGAGGGCGGCGACGAACCAGGCGAGGGCGTCCCTCTTGTTGACCTTCGGGCCGAGCTCGATCACGTTGTGACCGGGCAGGCACACCAGGCCGGTTTCGTCGGCCAGGTGCGTGAGGCCGGCGACCAGCCCGGCGACCGTGTCGGGGTCCGTGCCGGCCTCGTAGTGGACGGCGCGGAAGTGCGACTTCACGCCCTCGATGCTCGCGTCGGCCAGACCGGCCGCCGCCAGCACTTCGGACAGCTTCGCGTCGACCACGGACAGCGTGGCCGGGCGATCGACCGGCTGGGTGAGCCGGCCGTGGTGGTACCACTCGCACCCGAACTGGCCGAGCACGTGCAGCCCCTCACCGAGGAGACCGAAGCTCTGGACCTGCCCGACCGATCGTCCGGTGAGCATGCCCGTGGCGCCGGTCTGGGCGACGAGCCTGTCGAGCACCGGGCGGTACCGGCCGTCGACGGTCGGCATGGTCGGGAACTTGACGACCTTCCACATCGTCCCGTCCCCGTCCAGCATGATGACGGCCCGCTCGGGGTTCTCCGCGAAGGCCTCCCAGGCCTTCTTGCCCGCCTCCGACACGAAGGTGAGCACGTGGTTGTTATCTGCGTGCATGAGCTGTTCGCTCCTTTTGTTTGGTGCGTGGCGACCTCGTCTTGCTCGCCACTCCGGTGAGAGGGTTCCTGGTCAAGCCAGGACCCTCTTGCCTGAGACCGTCCCTGACCAGGTGAGAGACGCAAGTGAGGGATCCGGGCCTCCCCGTACCGCCGAGCGGCCGGGCGGAAGCAGGCTCCACGGACCGTGCCCGGGCCGGAGCGCCCACGGGCGGTGGTCGGGCCGACCGCCGGGACCGCTGGCCGGCGTGACGCCTTTTTCAAAGTGATACGGCGTATTTTTCAATCATCCCATCTCTCCTGTGATCAACCTCACACATGGTTGCGAATGGTGAGGAGGAGGGACGGTTCTGTGTGTCACGACCAAGGGGCGTGATCGTCCGCGGCCACCGATTTCGCGGGCGCGCACAAAAACAAAAGGGGTGTATTCCCTATGACCTGCACCAACGTTGTCAACGGCAAGGTGTGCGGCGGCCAGATGTTCAAGCCCGGTAACCAGGGCGGGAGCATGTGGCTCTGCGGTACGTGCGGGGCGGTGAAGCAGAGCTGACCCTGTCAAGCACGTGCCGGTCGACCTCGTCGGCTAGCAAATTTTTTTATTTTTGTTTCTTTTCTTAAATCGCCGGTCGTCTCTGCCTAGAGGCGACCGGCACTTTTTTGGCCGGCCATGGCCGGATTGAGAAGTCGGAGAGTGGTCTGACTTCACGCACCGTCGCAATGCCTGCGCACTCTTGTGTCGCGCAGTCGCCGGGCCGCCCGGTCGGACAGGTCACCTGGGAACCCGCTCGCCCGGACGGGCGAAGTCGGAGCGGATCCGGCGGGTGAGCGTGCCGGCGCACCCCTGCCCGGTACTCCGGGCCCACCGCCTTGTGCCGGTTTCGCGATGAACTTCCGAGTTGCCATCGCGCCGTGTTTCAGGACGGTTAACGGTGCCGACTCGACAGTCGGCTCGCCTCGACCCCTCAGGGGCAGGCGAGACACAACAACCACTCCGGTCTAGGGCCGGGTGGGATGCAAAAGGAGGGACCTTCGTGTCCATCGAAACTGCTGCGGTTGGAACCAACCGCGGTGCCTCCCGCTGGGGGGGTGCCATCATCGTGCTGATCCCGAGCCTCGTTCTGCTCGGCAGCATGTTCTCCCAGGGGGTGGGAGGCGCTCTCACCACGTCGGCCACGGTCGCCCTGGCGAGCGCCGCCCTCATCGTCCTGGTCGGGGCGCCCTTCCTGGGTGCCTACTCGGCCTGGACGTACCGCAAGCACGGGCTCTCGATGCTCCGCATGGGGACCCGTGGGGAGGAGAGGACGAGGATCTTCGAGTCGCTGGGCGGCGGTTTCACCGTCGACGCGGCGATCCTGCGATGGGTCTTCGTCGTCGTGATCGGGCTCACCAGCCTGGGCATCAACATCGGGATCGCCGAGGCCGATCGAAGCATCGGCACCGGGCCCCGTACCGCCATCATGACGCTGGGCACGCTCCTGGCGGGCGTCACGGTCTACGTGGTGAACCGCCACTGGAACCAGCTCGTCATGAGGGTCGTTCTGCTCGGCGGCGTCGTGTTCGCCGTCGCTCTGTTCAGCAGCGACGGGCACATCGAACTCGCCGGCCTCGTGTGGGCGGCGGTCGTCGGTCTGCACATGTTCATGGTGCAGAAGGCACTGACGGCCTTCGGCACCGAGGCCTTCGACGCCGAGACGAACAAGCAGCTGAGCCAGCGCTACCGGGACATCGGCATGACGCTGGCCAACGGCATCACGTTCTTCCTCATCCTGGGCTACGCCGGGTGGAAGGACGCACTGCCCACCCCGGACAAGTTCGAGGGTGCGCCGCTGCCGCTGTGGATCCTGTACCTGGCGATCCCGGCGACGGTCATGGTCCTCCCCGTCCTGGGGATGAACTGGGCGCGCAACCGGCTGGACGAGGGCGGTCAGGCGATGCTCACCTCGACGGCCCCCGTGTGGGGTGCCCTCGCGGCGCTCATGCTGGCCTCCTTCGGCTGGGTCAACCCCCCGACGCTCGACTCCGCTCAGTGGGTCGGCATCGGAGTGGTCGTCCTCGCCGCTCTCGGGGCGGGGCTCGACGCCTCGACCCGTGCCAAGTGGGAGGCCCGGCTCGCCCAGAGGGAGAACGAGCTGGCGATCGCATGGCGCGAGGTCGAGTCGGCGAACACCGATCGCGGGAACGCGATCGACGCTCGTGACGAGGCCAACCGCCAGGCGCGTGCGGCGACCACCGCACGTGACACGGCGGTCAGCCAGTTCAACGAGGTGGACGTCAAGCTGCGCGAGGAGATCGCCCAGCGTGAGCGGCTCCAGGCCGAACTGGACGCCCTGAAGGCGGAGGCACAGCCCCCCGCCGCCAACGGCGTCAAGTCGGTCGAGTACGTCGAGGCCACCGGGCTGGTCGGCACGCCGGACGGGGAGATCCGTCTCGGCTTCGCCGGCGGGCTCACCGTCGAGACCGGCGACGGCCTCGTGATCGAGGGCAAGGGCGTCCACGGAGCGACCGTCGGCAGCGACGGGCGCTTCAGGGGCGACCGGGTGGCTCGCGGCACCGTCACGTGTGGCGGCCGTGAGTTCCAGTTCCGGGACGGCGAGGCCGTGCAGGCCGACCCCGACGGGAACTACCGCATCGAGCGGGTGTCCTACGGGAGCTCGACCGGCGCTCAGAGCGCCGAGTAGAGCTGTCGTTCAAAAGTTCCGGCCTTAACCGGCACCGCGTGTAGGCGGATGCGAGGTGAGGGCCGGCCAACCCTCCCTTCGCGTTCGGCGAAACGTGGTGTCGGCCTCGGCAGATGCCGCGGTTCAACCGAGTGTGGAGCGAGGGTCCGGCCAAACCCTCCTCTGCATCTCGGTGAACCGCAGCGTCGGCCTCGGCGGGCGTCACGGCGTAGTCGGGTGCGAGGTGAGGGTCGGCCAACCCTCCCTTCGCATCTGGCGAAACTGTGGCGTCCGCCTAGGCGGGCACTTCGGTGTAGTCGGATGAGACGAGGGTCGGCCAACCCTCCGTCGAATCCGACGAACCCTAAGTGTCCGAGCCGAGTGCGGCACGGAACCTCACGCGAGGGTCGGAGGCTGGCCGCCTCCGACCTCAGCACCGAGCGGAAGGGAGCGCCACTCCACTCCGCTTCTCGATGGTCGTCCGGGGGCAACCCCGGACGGCCATCACCTTTACGGCCGGTCCTTGCCAGACCGGCCGTTTCTCTTTTCCGGAGCCGGGCTTGGGGCCCCTCTCTTCGGCGGGGGAGAAGTGATCGGACGCAAAAAACCGGCCCGCGTCCAGGAGACGCGGGCCGGGTGAGGGCGGCCGTTGCCGGCCACCCTCTGGTGGGAGCGGCCGTTACCGACCGCATCCCGGTGTTACAGCCGCTTGAGCCCGATCACGACCTTCCGGCCTTGATCAGAGCCCTGGCGGCCTTGAGCAGGCCGAGGTGGGAGAAGGCCTGAACCTGGTTCCCGTACTGCCTCCACCCCGTGGACTCGGCGTCGGACTCGGCGTCGGACCCGGGGTCGATCTCTTCGGCCAGGAGGCCGAGGGGACCGACGTACCCGGTGACCTTGCGGAAGAGCACCTCGGCGCGCCCGACCTCGCCGATGGCGATGAACGACTCGACCAGCCAGAACGCGGTGATGACGAACGCCATCTCCTCGCCCGGCAGACCGTCGCCGTACTCCTCGGCGTTGTACCGCCGGAGCATGCCCTTGTACTCCAGACCCTCCGCGATGGCGTGCACGGTCTTCCGCACGCGCCAGTCGTCGCCCGGCAGGAAGCCGAGCAGGGGGATCAGGAGGCACGAGGCGTCGAGCTCCGGGGAGCCGGCGGAGGCGGTGAAGACACCGTCTTCGCCGACACCCTCCAGGATCTCCTTGCGGATCTCCTGAGCGGCCTTGGCCCACTCCCGGGCCCGGTCGGTGTCGCCCCGGTCCTCGGCGAGCTTGCTGCCTCGGTCCAGCGCGACCCACAGGTACAGCTCGGAGCTGGTGAAGCGCCGGGGCACGCCCCGGACCTCCCAGATCCCGCGGTCCGGCTGCCCCCAGGCCTTGAGGGCACCCTGGACGAGCCGCACGACCAGCCGCCAGGTTCGGGCGGTCAGCCGGCCTCGCTGCGTCTTGTAGATCAGCTCCAGGAGCTGACCCCAGATGTCGTTCTGGACCTGGTTGTACGCACCGTTGCCGATGTGCACCGGAGCAGCGCCCTCGTACCCGGACAGGTGCGTGAGGGTCTCCTCCACCAGGCGCGTCTGCCCGCGAAGGCCGTACATGATCTGCACGTCCTCCTCGGGGAGACGCTCGAGGAACCGCACGAGGCGGTCCGCCGGCTCGCGGAAGCCGTACTCGAACAGCGCCATCGCGGTCATGGCGCCGTCACGACCCCAGAAGTACCGGTAGTCCCAGTTCCTCACCCCGCCCGGCGTCTCCGGGAGGGAGGTCGTCGCGGCGGCCGCGATCGCACCGCTCGGGTTGCACAGGCCCCGGAGGACCAGTGCGCTCCGGGCGATGAGGTCCCCGAACTCGTGGTCCGGGAGGTCGCCGCTGTCGAGCCACGACCGCCAGTACGTGGCGGTCTCCTTCACCAGGCGCTCGGCCTCCTGGTAGTTCTTCGGAGGCGCGTCGTCGCCCCAGGCGAGGGAGATGAAGGCGCCGTCCCCCTGCTGGAGGGTTCGACGCTCCTTGAGCCCGTCGCCGCTGAACACGCCGCGGCGGCGCAGGTCGGTGGTCAGCCTGACCTCGAGACCGTCGCGCGACCGCGCGACGGACCGGTCCCACTTGGCGGGCTCGCGCCCGTAGTCGAAGACCATTTTGAGGTCGGCCGTGACCTGGACCTGCCCCTTGGTGCACCGGGCGAGGCGCACCAGGGTTCGACGGGCACCGGAACCCGGCACCATCACGAGGACGTCGGTGACGACGAGGCGTCCCCCAGCCGGGGTCTCCCACGTCGTCTCGATCCCGAGGGACCTGCTGACGTTGCGCTGGGCGACCGGCCTGGCGCCGTCGTTGAGGCCCACGAAGAAGTGCCCCGCGCCTCCGAGGAGACCCGAGAACACGCTGGGCCCGTCCATCTCGGGAAGGCACATCCAGTGGATGTCGCCGCCCTCCGCGAGAAGGCAGGTTTCGCCGTCGGACACGTATCCGAGGGCCTCGATGCGGGGGAACCCGCTTCGAGTGTGTTGCGGACTCTTGAACATGAGTCCTTCCTCCTTGTGCTTTGAACGTTCCACCCGCGGCTCCTAGAGCCGCGGACGGGTCCGGCGTTGCCGGACACCTTTAACAGTGCCGAAATATTCTGGAAACGCAAGCACGGCGACTTGCGGGCGGGGGGCGGATGTGGTGAGTCGGCAATCAGCCGTGCAGTCAATAGCCAATACGGAAGTGTCGCCTGATTGTGGTATCGGGTGCGGACGGCCCTCTCGGCGGCCGCTGTGCGGTCCGCTGTCGGACGCCGTCTGAACGGGAGTTGTCTCCCCTCCGGGCGCGATGGTCCGGTCACGGGACGTGACGATGAAAACGGCGGGAGCCTCCGGGGAGTTCTTCCGGAAGCCGTCCCGCCGTTTCCGTGCGCCCTCGCCGGCGGTTCACGACGCCGCCGCTTTCAAGGGAGGGCATGCACCCCCGCAGCCTAGATCCAGAAATGGCGACACGGGCGTTTCGTAAGAGCCTGTTCACCGGGCGGCCACCCGCAGGTCTCCGCAGCTGAGTCGGCATGCACGAAGATCGTTGAGCACGACCCGGCTCCACGGAGTCGTACCCATTCATCGGTGCGACAAAGGGAGCCGGGTCACGACCGGTTCCCTTTGTGTGCACCTCGCACGAGGAGTTCCGGAAATGACGACAAACAAGAATTCTGAACGCAGGCGGTACCCCTGGCTGGGGGTGGCGCTCGGAGGCGCGGACCGGCTCAGCTCCGCGTCCGGCAAGGCCCTCCTGGACAACCGGCTGATCGGTGCGAACGGTCTGCAGGTGCAGCAGGCGACGGCGCTGGAGGCGACCTTCGGCGGTCTCCTGCTCCTGCTCCGCCTCGTCTTCTGGAGGGGCGGGGACGACAGGCCGGCCGCCGGGATGCCGGCGCGGTCCAGGCGGATCTGGTCCCTGATGACGTTCGGGGTGATCGGCATGGACAAGGCGCTGCTGTTCGCGGCCCTGTCCTTCATCCCCTTCAGCGTCACCGGAGGGATCTACTACACCGTCCCGCTTCTCATCCCCGTCATCGCGGGGTTCAGGAGCGGGAGCAGGGGGCGAGCCGCCCTCCTCACGCTCTTCGCGGCGGCCGCCGCGGTCGGTGTGGTCCTGCTCGTCCAGCGAGACGGCCCGGCTGCGGGAAGCGGCTACCTGCTCGGCGTGACCTGCGCCCTCGGCGCGGGCGTCCTGCGGACCCTGTACCTTCCCGTCACCGACCGCCTCATCCAGGGCGCGGGCCGGTTCTACACCGAGAAGGTGATCGCCTGGTCGACGCTGTCCGTCGGCGTGATCGCCGGCGGCATCGTCATGCTCACCGGGGGCTTCGCCTTCCTGAGCTGGCCGATCGTCCTGTGGGCGTTGCTGGTGGGGCTGCTGAACAACACCCTGCCCCGCATCATCCAGATGCCGGCGAGGGAGCTCGCGGGCGACGCCGTGTACGCGGTGTTCCTCACCGCGAGTCCGCTGATCGCCACGCTCGTCGGGCTGGCCTTCCTGGACACGCGGCTGATCCCGATCCAGTGGGCCGGGGTCATCGTCATCACGGTGGCCGCGGCAGCGGTCGCCCAGATGAGCTTCAGCCTCCGGGACCGGAGCCACGCGCCGCTCATCGAGCTGTCGTCGGCCACACCCGAGGCCGTCCTGCAGCACGCTCTGGACGAGCGCGGCAAGATCCTGGAGACGCTCGAACGGCTGACCCAGGAGTACGGGGACTGCGAGAAGGCCGTCGCCCTGGCGGAACGCAAGGTCGCCGAGGCCAGGCTCGCGAAGGCTCGCGCCGACGCGAGGAAGGCGGAGGCCACGGCGGTGAAGACCCGGACCGAGGCGGAGAAGGCCGCGGCCCAGGCGGAGACCGCCGCGGCGCAGAAGAACGCCGCCGAAGCCGCGGTCAGGACGGCCGAGGAGGGGGTCCGTCTCGCTCAGGAGAAGGCCCCGACCACGTCGTCCTAGCGGCGACGTATACCGCCCACAGCGGAGCAGGGGTGCGGAGACCACCGTCTCCGCACATCTGAACACAGTCCGGGACCGGGCAGGCCAACCCGTGCACCCGAACCGTGGAATCGACAACAGCGTGACGCCGGCCAGCGCCACGTATCCAGATGACGGCGGGAGGATGCATCCTCCCGCCGTCCCCTTTTCAGAGCCCGGCGCCGGACCGGGTGTCGTCGGTCTTGGCCGGGACGGCCTGGTGGCAGGCGACGCTGTGCTCGTCGGCGAGCGGCAGCAGCCGCGGATCCTCGGTGGCGCACCGGTCGACCGCGATCGGGCAGCGGTGCCGGAACGGGCAGCCCTCGGCGGCGGCCAGCGCGTCCGAGGCGCCGGCGGTCCGGTGCGCGGCGCCGAGCCGGGGGACGGCGTCGCGCAGCGCGACGGTGTACGGGTGGGCCGGGGCGCCGAGCACGGTGCCGATCGGGCCGGACTCCACGATCCGCCCGGCGAACAGGACGTGCACCGTGTCGCAGAGCCGGTCGACGATGGCCAGGTTGTGGGTGATCAGCAGGTAGCTCAGCCCGTGCTCGTCCCGCAGCCCCGCCAGCAGGTCCAGCACGTGGGCCTGCACGGTGACGTCCAGGGCGCTGGTCGGCTCGTCCAGGACGAGCAGCCGCGGGTCGACCGCCAGCGCCCGGGCGATGACCACGCGCTGCCGCTGCCCGCCGGACAGCTGGTGCGGGCGGCGCCCGGCGAGGGCAGGATCGAGGCCGACGTCGGTGAGCAGCTCCGTCACCGACGGGAGGTCCCCGTCCTTCCCCGCGGGCTCGCCGCCGGCGCGGCGCCTCCGGATCCGCAGCGCCTCGGAGATCGAGGCGCCGATGCGCATCCGGGGGTCGAGGGCCTCGCTGCCGTCCTGGAACACCGGCTGGACCTGCGACCGGTAACCCGCCCGCCCCGCCCGGTCGAGCCGGGCGATGTCGCGGTCGCGGAACAGCACCCGGCCCTGCTCGGGTTTGACCAGGCCGAGCAGCGCCCGTGCGATGGTGGTCTTGCCCGATCCGCTCTCCCCGATGACGGCGACCCCGCCGGAGTTCTCCGGCACCGTGAGGGAGACGCCGCGGACCACCGGGGTCCGGTCATAGCTGACGGTGAGGTTGTCCGCGCTGAGCATGGTCACTCCCCGATCGCGGGGACCGCGTCGAGCAGTTCCCGGGTGTAGGCGGCGGAGGGGCTGTGCAGGACGTCGGAGGCCGGTCCCGCCTCGACCACACTGCCCTGCCGCATGACGACGACGTGGTCGGCGATGCCGGACACGACGGCCAGGTCGTGCGAGACGAAGACCAGCGCGATGCCGTGCTCGTCGCGCAACCGGGCCAGCAGGTCCAGGACGGCGGCCTGCACGGTGACGTCCAGCGCGCTGGTGGGCTCGTCGGCGAGGATGACGTCGGCGCGCAGGGCGACGGCCATCGCGATGGCGAAGCGCTGCGCCTGGCCGCCGGACACCTGGTGCGGGTAGCGGCGCAGCAGCCCGGGGTCGAGCAGGACGCTGCGCAGCGCCTCCTCGGTCCGCTCGCGGGCCTCGGCGCCGCGCAGGCCGTGCCGGGCGAGCACCCGTTTGAGCAGGGCCCCGAGCCGCATCGTGGGGTTGAGGGACGCCTGCGGGCTCTGGCTGACCAGGGCGATGACCGAGCCGCGCATCTTCGACAGCGTCCGGTCGTCCGCCGTCACGACGTCCGTGCCGTTGACGAGGATCTTCCCGCTGACCTGCAGCCCGTCCGTCAGCCCGAGCATCGCGTTCAGGGCGGTGGTCTTGCCCGAGCCGCTCTCGCCGACGATCGCGGCGCACTCGCCGGGGCCGACGCTCAGCTCGTCGAGCGAGGCCAGCAGCAGGTCGCCGGCCCGCACCCGCAGGTTCTCCGCTGTGAGCACCGCTTTCATCGGGTGACCTCCCGCCGGGGGTCGAGGGCGGACCGCAGGCCCTCGCCGAGCACGTTGAAGCAGAACGCGGTGATCACGATGGCCAGGCCGGGGAAGGCGACCACCCACCAGTTCGTGGTGAACAGGCTCTGCCCCTGCTGGACCATCAGCCCCCATTCCGCGGTGGGCTCCTGCGGCCCGAGGCCGAGGAAGGACAGCGCCGCGGCCGTGAGGATGACCCCGCCCGCGTCCAGGGACAGCTGGACCAGGACCGGGGTCAGCGAGTTGGGCAGGACGTGCCGCAGCACGATCCGCGTCCGGGACCCGCCGAGGCAGCGGGCCGCGTCGATGAAGCCGCGCGATCTGATGGACGTCGCGGCGACCGCGCTCATCCGGGCGTACCAGGGCCACCAGGAGGCGGTGATGGCGATGATCGCCCCCTGCGTTCCCGGGTGCAGCACGAGCGCCAGCGCCACCGACAGCAGCAGCGCCGGGAAGGCCAGGAACACGTCGGTGATCCGCATGATCACGTCCCTGACGATCCCGCCCGCGTAGCCGGCGACGACGCCGAGCAGCACGCCGATGACGGCGGACAGGGCGAGCACCGCGACGGCGATCGTCAGTGAGGTGCGCGCCCCGTAGAGGACCCGGGTGAGCATGTCGCGGCCCACCCCGTCGGTCCCGAACCAGTGCTCGGCGCCGGGCGACCGCAGCGCCTCGGCCGGGTGGGTCGCGTCGGTCCCGTCGCCCGGATAGGGCGACAGCAGCGGGGCCGCGAGGGCCGCGATCACGACCAGGGCGAGGACCACGGCGCCGACGGCGGCCAGCCGGTCGGTGCGGGCCGCCCGCACCACCCGGTGCACGGGCCGTTCCCGGAGGGGCGCGACGGGGGTGTCGAGAGCGGTCATCTGATCCTCACCCGCGGGTCGATGGCGGCCTGCGCGAGGTCCACCAGCAGGTTGACGATGACGTAGGTGAACGCGATCGCGATGGTGACGCCCGCGATGGCGGGGGCGTCGGACGAGCGGATCGAGTCGGCGGCGTACCGCCCGAGCCCCGGCCAGTTGAAGATGGCCTCGACCAGGAAGGCGTTCACCAGGGAGAAGGCGAAGACGAGCGCCAGCAGCGCCAGCACCGGGCTGAGCGCGGGCCGCAGCGAGAACCGGGTCAGCACCTGCCAGCGGGTGAAGCCGAGGGCCCGTTCCAGCCGCGCGTGGTTCTGCGTCGACTCCTCGATGAGCGCGGCGCGGGTCATCTGGGCGACCACGCCGGTCGGATAGGCGGAGATCGCGGCCGCCGGCAGCACCAGATGGGCCAGGGTGCTGCCGAGGACCGCCCAGTTCCCGGTGATCAGCGCGTCCACCGCCGTGATGTTGGTGTACAGGTGCAGCGGGCTGGTGCCGTCCAGCTTGGGGTCGTACTCCCCGGCGACGGGGAGCCAGCCCAGTTTGGTGGCGAACACGTTCTGCGCGAAGAGCGCCAGCAGGAAGACCGGCACCGACACGCCCGCCATCGAGGTGATCCGGATGGATCCGTCGGCCGGCCGGCCCCGGAACCGGGCGGCGAGCACCCCGAGGGGGATGCCCACCAGCACCGCGATGATCACCCCGGTGCCGACCAGCTCCAGCGAGGCGGGGAAGGCGGTGGAGATGTCGCCGAGCACGTCCTGGCGGGTGTGCAGGCTGATCCCCCAGTCGCCCTGGACCAGCGAGGTGAGGTAGTCCCAGAGCTGGACGGGCAGCGTGTCGTCCAGGCCGAGCTCCGCGCGGGTCCGGGCGAGCTCGGCGGCGGAGGCCCGGGGCCCGGCGTAGGTCACCGCCGGGTCCCCGGGGACCAGCCGCATCACCACGAAGGTGAGCACCACGACACCGGCCACGACGAACGCGGCCTGTGCCAGGCGTCGGAGCAGGTAGCGGGTCATATCACGCAGCCGGGCTGAGGTCGTGCGCGAACACGACGTTGGGATACGCCGGGTCGTCGGTGTAGCCGTCGACGTCCGCCGAGTACGCGCGCTGGTACTGCTGGACGAACAGCGGCGCCGCGACGGCCTGGTCGACCAGGAGCTTGCGCTGGAGCGACGCGTACGACGCCTCCGCGGCGGACCGGTTCGTGGCGGTCAGCTCCGGCAGCTTGTCGATCTCACCGTCGACGCCCGAGTCGTTGAGGTAGGTGAGGTTGAAGTTGACCGGGTCGGCCGAGCGGAACAGGTTCAGGAACCAGCTGTAGGCGTCCGGGTAGTCCGGGTACCAGTACATGACGAAGACGTCCTGGCGCTTGGACGCGTCCTTGCTCTTGGCACGGTCCCACTGGGCGTCCCACTGCATCGGCTTGGCCTGGACCTTCACGTTCAGGCCCTTGAGCGCGGAGCTGAGCAGCGTCACGAACTTCTGCTGGTCGTCGTCGCCCTGCGCGTAGGTGAGGTCGAGCGTCAGCGACTTCTTGCCCGGCCCGTACCCGGCCTCGTTCAGCAGCCGCGTCGCCGCCGCGGTGTCCTGGCGCCCGGCCAGGCCCGGGGTCGCCCCGGTCAGCCCGGTCGGGACGACGCCGCTGGCGGCGGTTCCCGAGCCCTTCAGCGTCGACACGAGCCCGTTGTAGTCGATCGCAGCCTGGACGGCCTTGCGGAGCCTGACGTCCTTCAGCGGACCGGCCTCGGTGTTGAAGAACGCCATGAGGTTCTGGAACGACGGAACCGAGTCGGTCTTGAGGCTCTTCATCCCCTTCGCCTGAGCGAACAGCTGCGGGTTGAGCCGGTGCACGTAGGTGACGTCACCGGCCTGCAACTGCTGCCACGCGGTGGTGACCTGCGGGGTGTTGCGGAACTCGATGCCGGTGTAGTGCGAGCCCTTCCAGCCGCCCCAGTAGTCCTTGAACTGACCCAGCCGGACCTCGGCCTCCTGCCCCTTGTTCCAGGAGGCGACCGTGTACGGGCCGGTGCCGGTGTCGTGGCCCTTCGCGACGTAGTCCTTGAGGTCTCCGCCGCCGGGCGCCTTCGTGTCGTAGATGTAGGAGGCGTAGCCGGAGGAGGAGACCAGGTCGAGCGGGGCCGCGTACTTCAGCTCGAACACCAGCGTGTGCGGGTCCGGCGTCTCGATCGCCTTCACCGGGTCCCAGATGTAGGCGGCGCCGCCCTTCATCTTCATCGTCCGCTCGATCGCGGCCTTGGCGACGCTGGAGGTCAGCGCGGTGCCGGTGTGGAACTTCACGCCGTCCCGCAGGGTGAACGTCCACTTCTTGCCGGCGTCGGACGAGGTCCACTTGGTCGCGAGCCGCGGCTCGACCTTCTTGGACTTGGTGTTGTACCGGGTCAGCGACTCGTAGACGTTCTGCATCGCGATGATCTCGTTGGAGTACGAGGTCGCGGGGTCCCAGTCGGTGACGACGTTGAGGTTGAACGAGTAGACGAACGTGCTGGACGTCGAGGCCGCCTTGCGGACGGCTCCGCCCGAGCAGCCGGTGACGGTCACGGCGACTGCCGCCGCGAGCGCCAGTGATCTTATGCGCCAGGACATGACGGGATCTCCTTGCAGGGGGACCGGACAGGGGGAGTGGGGGGCCGGGCTAGAGGTTGCCGAGCGGGCCGGCGGCCTTGACCCGCAGCCGCAGCGCGGGTTCGGGCAGGTAACTCATCGGTACTTCGGTGATCTCCACGACCTCCACTCCGGCCGGATCGGCTCCGGCCTGCACGGCCCGGCGACCGGCCACACCGGACGCCTCGGCGATGGCCTCCCTGCGGCCCTCGCCTGCCGGGATAATGGTCTCAATGGTCCCGCTGACCATGGCGATCGCCGCGCCGACGGCGTTGGCGACGTCCCCGTGGGCGGGGCGGATCACCTCGGCGACGCCGGCCAGCGCGTCGGGGATCAGGAACGACCCGCCGCCCACCGCGATCAGCGGCTGGTCGGTCTTGCCGAGGGTCATGCGGTCGACCGCGTCGGCCAGCATCTGGTCGGCCGTCTCCACCGCCGAGCCGAGCGCGCCGCGCAGCCGGTCCGGGATCGGGGCGCCGGCCGGCGCCCCGCGGCCCGCCAGCGCGCCCGCGTCGGTCATGGTGGGGGTGTCGCCGCCGAAGGTCAGCGCCTTCTCGGTGATCCGGTACCCCACCGACTGCGGCCCCACTTTCCCGTCCGGCCCGATGACGGTGCCGCCGCCGAGCGCGAGCGCGAGGATGTCGGGCATCCGGAAGTTGGTCCGCACCCCGCCGATCTCGACGCCCGCGGACGACTCCCGGGGGAAACCGGCGTACAGCACGCCGAAGTCGGTCGAGGTGCCGCCCACGTCCGCGATGATCGCGTCGGTGAGGCCGGACAGGAAGGCCGCGCCCCGGATGGAGTTGGCCGGGCCCGAGCCGATCGTCAGCACCGGGTACCGCACGGCGTAGTCGATCGCCATGAGGGTGCCGTCGTTCTGCGCGAAGTACGTGGTGACGTCCAGGCCCCGCTCGGCGAGCGTGTGCTGCAGTCCGTCCCACACGGCGCTGATGACCCGGTAGAGGGCCGCGTTGAGGATCGTGGCGTTCTCGCGCTCCAGCAGCCCGAGCGTGCCGATCTCATGGCTCATCGAGATGGGCACCGCGTCGCCGAGCTCGTCCCGGGCGATCTCCGCCGCCTCGATCTCCTGGTCGGCGAAGGCGGGGCTGAACACGCTCGTCAGCGCGATCGCGTCGGCCTCGCCGGCGACGTCGGCGAGCACGGCGCGCAGCGCGCCGGGGTCGAGCTTGGAGATCGGCCTGCCGTCGACGTAGTGGCCGCCGGGGAGCACGGCGGTGCGCGCGGTGATCGCCGCCGACAGGTCCGCCGGCCAGGACTGCGCCGGGGGCACCGAGGTGGTGGCCGGCCCGCCGAGCCGGATCGCGGCCACCTTGCCGAGCCCCCGCCGCTCCAGGATCGCGTTGGTGGCGTGCGTGGTGCCGAGCATGACCCGGCCCACCCGCCGGACGTCGTCGCCGAGCTGGTCCAGCACCGCGGTCAGCGCCGCGTGCAGACCCGAGGAGACGTCGGCGCTCGTCGCCTGCTTCGTCCTGGCCAGGACCTCGCCCTTGGCGCTGAGGACGACCGCGTCGGTGTTGGTACCGCCGACGTCGACGCCGATGCGCAGGTCGCGGGTGACGGTGCCGCCGGGCGTACGGTCAGCCATGAGAGAGCTCCTCCACGGGCGTGTAGTCGATGTCGTAGCCGAAGGCCCGCGGGCCGGCCGTGGCGAGACCCCGCTCGGTCCGCCAGATCGGGTCGCACGGCCAGGACAGCACCGCCACCCGCTGTCCGTAGCGCAGCGACTCGGTGGAGATGGCGCCGGCGGTCTGCGCGTCCACCACGGTGATCAGGTCGGGGACGCAGGCGCGCGCCCGGCCGTCCTCCAGCGCGATCAGGTTCTCGTTCTGGATCTCCACCCGGAGCAGCCGGCCGCGGTCGTCGCCGGTGCCGTCGACGACCAGGCTGCCGCGGACGAAACCGCCGCCGGTCCGGCGCTCGACGTCGATGACCTTCCCGGTGATCAGGACGGTGGCGTCCAGCGTCGCGCACAGGGCGCCGAGCGGGTCGGAGCCCTCCTGCACGGCGTGGCCGATCGCGAGGGCCTTGCTCACCGTCCCCTCGATGACCGCGCCCCGCGCCTGCGCGCCGGTCAGCACGTAGTCGGCCATCAGCGCGGACGCCCCGCTGGCGATGCAGACCGCGCGGGAGATGCGCTCCGACCACAGCCCGTCGACCGGGCGGACCGTGGTGACGTTGCCCTGCACGTCGGCCAGGACGACGAGGTTCACCGGCCGTCCCGCCACGTACATCGAGACCATCTGGACCTCGGGAAACGCCCGTCCCATCCCGTCGGCGTCGACCAGCGGCAGGCCGAGCCGCGCCGCCCAGCCGACCGGCCCGACGCCGTTCGAGCCGCCGATCTCGCAGGCCATGACCGCCGCCACCGGACGGCCGAGGATCCGCTCGACCTCGTCCCGGATCAGCAGCGGCTCCTCGCCGCTCATCAGCATCTCGTGGGCGACGGTGGGTGCTCCGATCCCCGACAGCGGGAGGACGAGGCTGTCGTCGGGCACCTCCGACAGCGGGATGAGCGGCACCTCGCCGAACTCGTCGATCGCCCGGACCGCGGTCAGCGTGCCCGTCTCGACGTCCCCGCCGCCCCCGGTGCCCAGGATCGCGCAGCCGCGGGCGAGCGCCGGAACGTCGTCGAGAGTCACGCGACCGGTCCTCGAAGGTGTCATCTGCATGCTGGAAGAATGGTCCCACCGTCTGACCTGGCGGAAGGGTGGAGGGCACAAGGTTTCGCGAGTGTTTGTGTCGGTGGCACAATGTGGGCGTGTCCTTCGTCGCGGACCTGGTCGGGACCGGTTCCCGGATCCCCCTCACCCTGCTCGCCGGCCCGGCCGACGCCGAGCCGCTCACCTCCGTCACCGCGGTCGAGGCGCTGGCGCGGCTGCAACGCGCCCCGGAGGGCGCCCTGGTCGTCGTGACGGGACGGTCGGCCGCGAGAGCCGCCGGATACGAGCTGGACATCGCCGTCCGCACCGCCGCCGAACGCGGAGTGCCCGCGCTGGTCCTCATCGGCTGCGGACCGCTGCCGATCACCGCGGCCCGGCTGGCCGACCGGGCCCGCCTGGCCGTCCTCACGGCCGAGGAGGACTGCGACGTCGCCGAGGTCGTGCTCTACCTCGGCCAGGTCATCCGGGGCGACGCCGCCGACTCGCTCGCCCGCGCGCAGGCGGCGCTGCAGATCGTCCGCGACGTCGGCGAGGCCCCCGGCCCCGCCGAGGGCGGCGACCGCGTCGTCGCGCTGCTGGAACGGGTCGGGGCCGTGCTCGGCCGCACCCTGACGACGACCGACGAGGCGGCGGGGCCGGCCGGCGCCGAGCCGATCTGGGTGGCGGGCCGCCGCCGGGGCGGCGTGACCGGTCCGCCCGACGACGCCGTACGGCTGGTGCTGCCCGCCGTGGCCGCCGCGATCGGCCGCCTGCGGCAGTACGCGCTGGAGCGGGCGACCGCGCCCGGCCAGACCCGGTCCGACATCCTCACCGAGCTGATCGTCAGCGAACGCGCCCAGGCGGGCGCACTGGCCGACCGGGCCCGGCTGCTCGGCCTGGCCGTGGACGACCTGCACACCGTCATCTGGATGACCCCGGACCGGCCGCCCGGCCCGGACCCCGCCGAGCTCGCGGAGCGGCGGCGGCTGTTCGACACCCTCACCCTGCGCACCCACCAGGCCCCGCAGCCGTCCGGCGAGTCGTGGAACCTTGCCCGCCTCGCCGCCGACATCGTGCTGGTCGGCACCGCCCGGGCCGAGATCCGCCAAGCACGCGCCCTGCAGATGATCGACGCCGTGCGCGCCGCCGTCGCCGAGGAGCATCCCGGCACGGTGCTGCGCTTCGGGATCGGCACACCGCAGCGCGGGATCGAGGGGCTGCGCCAGTCGGCCACGGAGGCCCGCGCCGCGGCGGCGATCGCCGTCCGCTCCCGCGAACTCGTCCACACCTTCGACGCCGCGGGCATCAACCGGGTGCTCTCCCAGATCGCCGCCTCGGCGCTCAGCCGCCGGGTGATCGACGATCTGCTGCGCCCGCTCGACGCGCTCGGCCCGGGACGGTCGGCCGAGGCCATCGCGACGCTGTGCGCCTACCTCGACGCGCGCGGCTCGCTGAAGGCCGCCGCGTCCCGGCTGGCGCTGCACCCCAACGCGGTCAACTACCGGATCAGGAAGATCGTCGAAAGGCTCGGCGCCGACCTGTCCGACCCCGACACCGCGTTCGCCCTGCACCTGGCCTGCCGCGTCCGCCTCCGCGACTGACCCGGCGTCCGTCCCCCCAGAAAAGAAAGAACCGCCCTCGCCCCGGAAGTCCGGGACGAGAGCGGCCTATTGATCAGATCACCGCGGCCCGGAGGCCACATCGATCAGTTGTCGTCATGCACCCTTGATGGTGCCGTCGTCGTCGAGGATGATGTCGCCGTCCTCGTTGTCGCCGACCTTCTTACCCATTGCCATGGACATAGTGATAACCCCGTTTCAGTTGCACTCATCGTTAACAAAATGACGGGTCTCGAGAACCCGCATAGTGGACTGTACAGAGCCCGGCCGAGTCGGCAACCCGTATCTTCGAATCGGGCCCGAGATATGCGGTGGACGGGCAAAGAGAACCGGCCTCCACCCCGTCGGGGGATGGAGGCCGGCCACTGCATCACCCGGATCAGTGGATGCCGGGCGTCGTTCAGATGGTGGGCAGGGCCTCCTGGAAGTCCACCACGGCCCAGAAGGTCTTGCCGCGGCCGCCGCTGCTGAAAGCGCCGCACCGGAAGGTGTGCGTGATCAGCCGTGCGACCCAGTTCCGCAGCGACCCCGCCGCGTCGGGCAGCTCGGGCAGCTCGGGGTCACGGCTGAACACCGTGACGAGGGGGTAGCGGTAGTGCTCGTCCTCGAACCAGCCCAGGGTCAGGGTGTAGGCCGGCGCGTGGGGCTCGAGCACCCCCGGCGTCGGCCGCCAGTTCCCCTTGGCGATGTCGATCAGGTCCAGCGCGATGTCCCGCACGCGGTCCTGCACCCTGCTGGGCAGGTCGGCGTAGATGCCCGACATCGCGCCCTCGACCGTCCTGGCCGTGGGCGTTCCGTACGTGTTCCGCTCGTCCCCGCTGAAGGCGGGCGCGGAAACGCCCAGCTCGAACTCGGGGTACGGCTGCGGACGGTACCCGATGACTCCGGTCAGGTCGTTCATGGAATTGCTCCTTCTTGATTGCGTAGCGAGAGCCGTGACGGTCACTCGCGGGATCTACCGTCCGGGCGCGGCCGCGGGCGGCAACTCCTGGGGCGTGAGGGGCGCGGACGAGTACCGGCCTCCACCTGTGAGGGTGAAGGCCGGTCGGTTCGCCGTTGCCCGGACGCCGCGTCGCCTCGGAAGGCGGCTCGGCCGGGCGGTCAGGAGGCGGCGGGGTAGTCGAGTTCGTACTCGGCCACCACGCACTTCCCGTCCTTGGTGGAGATGGCCCCGTACCGGGACAGCTCCTTGCGGATCAGCGCCAGCCCTCGGCCGTTGAGGGCGGAACCGTCATCGAGGCTGCGAGCCCAGTCCGGCGGTGTCGGGTTGGGGTCGTAGACCTCGATGCGGAGGTAGTACGACGACCTCCCGCGCCTGATGCCGGCCAGCCTCAGGACCACGTCCTCGGGGAACGTGTCCATGGTCCGGATCTCCTCGTCGGTCAGGCCCAGCCCGTGCCGGTAGGCGTTGGTGACGAGTTCGGTCACGCCGAGCTGCGCCAGGGTCGCCTTGTCCGGCTGGCCGGAGAGGAGATTCCCCACCAGCCTGCGGGATGCCGCGGGCCCGGGGCCGAACCTGGTGTGCCAGGAGCTCACGCGCGTGAAGCCCTGGTCGGAGTCCTCATACATGAGGCCCCTCCTTCGGAATCTGATTTGGATGGACTGCGAGTTCTCGGAGATCTCGCGGGGTTGACCGTCCTCGCACGGTCGTACCGGGCAAGGCGCCCGCCGGGGCCGAACCTGTCCGACACGTCCGGCCGGGCCGTGGCGAGCAGAGCGGACCTGCGGCGGTCTCGTCTTCGTCCGGCGTGGTCGGTGCGCCGATCGGAACCGGTTGCGCCTTCGGCCGGTTTCCGGACGGATTCTCAGTGTGTTCTACCGTCGGAGTCCCGGGCTGGGTTGCTTCGGGCTGATAGCCCGCATCATTCTTCTCGTGATGATGGGCATCGTGCTGATCATCTGCGTGGCCAACCGTTCCTGGCTGCAGGCGAAGGCCGTGAACGCGATCTACGAGAACCGGCCCCAGATCCATGCCGGCAAGTACTTCGAGCCCGGCGCCACCGCGGTGGAGGACGGTGTACGGCAGACGGCCGTACTGATCAAGGACAAGCCGTACGTCCGCGTGACCTCACCGCCCGACGAATGGCGCGAGAAGCACGAGGACGCCAAGTGCAAAGGCCGTGTCTGCACGGCCCCCGCGACCCATGAGTCCTTCACCGGTGGCGGCGCGATCGATATCGGCAGCGTGCTCGCCGGACTGCTGCTGTGCTATTTCATCTGGCTTCTCATCAACGGCGATGACGACTACGACGACCGTTACGACCGTCGTTATGACCGTCGTTATTACCGCCGCTGACCATCGCCCTGACCGAACGCGGCCCTGACCGGCCGCCGCCGGCCGAGGGTCAGCCGCAGAGCTTCCGGCCGGCCTTGACGCCTCCGCCGATCTTGTTGATGGCGGGCGGCGCGAGGCGCACCCCGTTCGCTCCGATGACGAGCCGGACGCCGTCCCGCGGACCGGCGGTGTCGGAGGTGAGCTGCGCGTCCGGGACGTCCCGCGCGAGCGCCGACGCCTGCGCCTCCGCGGCCGGCGCGTAGACGAGGCGGGTCTCCGGCGCCGCGGCGGTCTTCTCGACCTTCTTCGCCACCGTGAACCCGCGCTGCCGGAGCTGCTTCACGACCCGTTTCACCTGCGCGTCCCGGGCGCCCGCGTCGACCACGGTGACGTGCACCTTGCCGGGCGGGGGCGGCACCGGTCGCGCCGGGGCGGGCTTGACCGGCTCGGCGGGCAGCTCGTCGTCATGCCGGATCGCCTCGAACAGCGGCTTCGCGAGCTCCCCGTTCCACTGGACGCGGTTCGGGTCCGGCGCGTACCCCTCCACGGGGACGGTGACGAACCGCACCTGGCCGGCGCTCATCCCCTTCAGCCCGTCCGCCAGCTTCCGCATCCCCGCCAGATCCAGGTCGTCGTCGGTCGTCATCGACTTGGTCGCGGCCTTGAGGAACTTGTACGTCTTCGCGGGATCGGTGAGGACGGACCCGCTGGTGGCCTTGTCGACGACCGCCGCCATGAACTTCTGCTGCCGTTCGATGCGCTCCAGGTCCGAGCCGTCACCGAGCGAGTAGCGCGCGCGCACGTAGCCGAGCGCATCGTCCCCCTTCACGGTCTGCTTCCCGGCCTTCAGGTAGAGCTCGGCCCTCGGGTCCCTCACGGGCTTGTCGACGCAGATCTCGACGCCGCCCAGGGCGTCCACCATCCGCTTGAACCCGGCGAAGTCCACCTGCACGAAATGGTCGATGTGGATGCCGGTGAGCGACTCCAGCGTCTTCCACGTGCACGTCGGCCCCGCATAGGCGAACGCCGCGTTCAGCATCCCGAACTGTGCCGGGACGGTGCCGCCCTTCTCCTTCTTGCATGCCGGCATCTTCACCATGGAGTCGCGCGGAAAGCTGATCCCGACCGCCTGGTCCCGGTTCGGCGAGAGATGCAGCAGGATCGTGGTGTCCGACCGTGCCCCGGCCATCCCGGGCACCGCGTACTCCGAGTTCTCGCCCTCCCGCGTGTCGGACCCGATGAGGAGGATGTTGAGCGACTTGTTCAGCTTCTTCGGCCGGTTCGTGCCGAGCTTGTCGCTGACGTGCTTCTGCTCGATCCCGCCGACGAGGTCGTGATAGAGCCACGCCGCGCCGCCCCCCGCGGCCAGCAGCAGCGCGACCGCGACGACCGCGACCCGGCGCAGCCCCTTCCGCCGTCCGCCACGCCGCCGGGCTCTGGCGGCGGTCCCGGAGGGCGCGGCGTCGTCCGGCCCGTCATCGTCCGCCGCCTCGCCGGCCGCGGCCGACTCCTCGTCGCCGGTCACCGTCTTGTCCCCGGTCACCGTCTCTTCCGGCGCTTCGGCGTCGCCGTCGCCGTCCTGTCCGGACGCGTGCGGGCCGGCTGCCGCCTCGGCGTCCGCGGGGCCGTCGGTCTCGTCGCCGCTCTCCTCGGCCGCCGTGCCGCTGGGCGCGGCGGCCGTTTCGCCGTCACCGGGTTCGGGCCCACCGGTGGTCGACGCCTCTCCGGCGTCCGGGGAACCTGGGGCGGTGTCGCCGGCCGTCTCCGGGGCCGCCGGCGGTCGGCGGGCGGCCTCGTCCCCCGCGAGGTCGTCGCGGCGCGGGTCTTTGTCGCTCATCGGTCCCGTCTAGGGGGCGGGCCCTGGGGAGGGCACGTGGTCTGCGTGATCGGTCAGTCTAGGGAGGCCGCCGTCCAGGGGCGTCCGTAACTCCTGGTGTTAGATGCGCAGAACACCCGTTCTGTTGACATGTGTGCGGAAATCTGGCAACCGGGGGCGGGTGGTCTTCCGTACGATCGGTGCCGTGAACTCGGGGTGGGTGATCGGCGGGCGGTTCACCATGCTCGACCGGATCGGGGCGGGAGGAACCAGCCGTGTGTGGCGCGCCTACGACCACGCGGAGGGGCGGTACTGCGCGGCCAAGCTCGTCCGGCAGCCGGGTCCCACGTCGATGCTGCGGGTCGTCCGGGAAAGGGCGCTGCGCATGGCGCACCCCCATGTGCTGACGCCCTACGCCTCGTGCACGGCGTACGACGATGTGCTCCTCGCCATGGACCTCGTGCGCGGGGGCTCGCTGGAGACGCTCCTCGGGGACTACGGCAGGCTCCCGCCCGGGTACGCGGCCGAGGTCCTGGACCAGTTGCTGGCCGCGCTGAGCCACATCCACGGTGCCGGGGTGGTCCACCGGGACGTCAAGCCCGCGAACCTGCTGCTGGAACCGAGTCCGGTCGGGGCGCCGCACGTGCGGCTGGCCGACTTCGGGATCGCGCTGGGGGAGGCCGACCAGCGCTTCACCACCACCGGCTTCGCCGTCGGGACGCCGGGATACCTCGCGCCCGAGGTGCTCGACTGGGACCGGCCCGGCCCCCGGCAGGACCTGTACGCCGCCGGCATGGTCGCCTGGCGGATGCTGACCGGCGCCGGGGACCCCGAGCCGCGCCAGCGGATCGGCGCGCCGCCCCCCGGTGTGCCGCCCCTGCTGTGGGCGGTGGTCGCCCACCTGTGCGCGGCCGACCCGGGGCGACGTCCCGCCCACGCCGACGCGGCGCGCGGGGCGCTGGCCGCGTGCCGGCTGGAACTGCGCTTCCCCGTCCGCACGCTGGACGGCGAGCCCCTGCAGATCTTCGACCACCTGGGCCCGCCGCCCGCGCCCGCCTGAGTCACCGGGCGGCCGAGATGACCACGCGGCGGTTCTTGGCGCGCCCTTCGGGGTCGTCGGAACCGTCCGGCTCGGTGTTGGGATAAGCCGGTTTCGTCTCGCCGTAGCCGGTGGCCCTGAGGCGGGACCGGGCGATGCCGCCCTCGGCGGCCAGCCAGTCGACGATGGCCTGCGCGCGGCGCAGGGAGAGGGCCTGGTTGGACGCCGTGTCGCCCTTGCCGTCGGTGTGGCCGTCGACCTGGACGGCCGCGCCGGCCGGGACCTCCCGGCCCAGCGACTCGACGATCTTCTTCAGCTCGGCCGCCGCGGCGGGCTTGATCTCGGCCGCGCCGAAGTCGAAGAGGACGTCCGCCTCGATGTTGTAGGCGATGCTGTCATCGCCCTTGATGACCTGCCCGGGCCCGGCCACATACGACTTGAGGGTGGCCCCGGGGACGCTGACGCCCGGGACGGAGACGCCCGGGACGGAGACGCCGGGCACGGAGACCTGCGGCAGGCATTCGTTGTTGTCGTTGCAGGTACGCGGGCGGTAGAGGCTGCTCCGGTAGGCCGAGGCACGGTACAGGCTGGCGCGGTAGAGCGACGCCCTGTACACCGAGCTGACGTACTCGCCCTCCTTCGACGGCTTGCTCTGGCAGACCTCCGCGCCGGTGACCGCCTGCTGGCTGACCGCCGTGCTCGACACGGCCGCCTGCTCGACCGGCGGAGCGTCGATGCCGGGGGCCCTGACCCCGGGAATCCGCACGGCGGGGATCGTCACGCCGGGGATGGAGGCCCCGGGAATGGCGACCGCCCCGAGGCAGCCGCCCGGGGCGGGCCTGTGCTCGACGCACTGCGCCGGGACCCGCTGGGCGGGGAGATCCACGCCCGGGATCGTCACGGCCGGGATCTTCTGGCCGCCGATCACGGCCTCCGGGATCCGCACCGGCTCGCTGTGCACGGCCGGGATCTCGACCGCCTTGATCAGCCGGCCGCCGCCGGGGCAGCTCGACGGCTCCGGCGCGGGCACGGTCGCCGCGGGCGACTCCGGCGCGCCGCCCGTGCGGTCATGCCCGCCCCCGGCTCGCTCCGGTCGCCCCTCGCCGCCGCACGCGGCCAGGGACAGACCCGCGGCCAGGACGACGGCGGAGGCTCGCGACGCTCGCCGCACGATGGTCAGCCCTTCTCGTAGGTGATCTCGACGCGGCGGTTCTTGGCGCGACCCGCGGGGTCGTCCTTGCCGCCCTGCTCGTTGGGGACGACGGGCTTGGTCTCGCCGTAGCCCCTGGCCTCGATCTGCGGGCTCGTCCCGGTCAGGGCGTTCGCCAGCTCGGCCTTGACCGCTTCGGCCCGCTGCTCGGAGAGCGCGAGGTTGTAGGCGGAGTCGCCGATGGAGTCGGAGTGCCCCGACACCTGGACGGCGCCCCGGGCGCCGCGCAGGCGGGGAGCCAGCTCGGCGATGCGGCGGCGGGCGGCGCCGGTGAGCGTCGCCTTGCCGAAGTCGAACAGGACGTCCGCCGAGATGCGGACGGTGACCTGCCCTCCGTCGCCCTCTTCCTCCTCCAGGGGGATGACCGCCTGCTGCAGGTCGATGCCGTACACGGAGGCGCCGGTCTCGATGGAATGGACGCTCTCCGCCAGGTTCTGGTCCGGCACTCCGGGGTCGGCTCCCGCCACGGCCGGGACGGCGAGCACGAGGGCCAGGACCCCCGCGAGGACGGCCGGCCGGCGCAGGCGGCTCACCGTTCGACCGGGATGTCGCGGAACGTGGGCCACGTGCCGATCTGCACGTCGACGGTCTTCACGTTCTCGGGCGGGGCGGCGAAGGTGAAGTAGAACGGAGTGACCTGGTCGTTGGTCATGTGGGTGAAGATGTCGTCGGTCTCCAGTTCCTTGCCGCCGGTGTCCTTCACCACGACGTACCGCTTGAGGTTGACCGGGTCGATCAGCGAGGTGCCGAGGCCGTGTTCGCCGTTGAGGCCGTAGGCGTTGATGCGCGTCGGCCCGCCGGGGGGGACGTGCGGGGTGAGCTGCATGGTGAGGGTGGCCAGCCTCCCCCTCGTCTTGAGGCCCATGACGGCGATGTCGATCTTGGCGCCCTGCGCCAGGGGGCTGTCGAAGGTGCCCTTCACCAGTGGCTTGGAGGCGTTGTCGAAGCTCGCCCTGCCCACCGAACCCTCGGCCTTCTTACCGCCGGACGGGGACGAGGGGGAGTTCGAGGACGAGCCCGTCCCGGGCAGCGAGCAGCCGGCCAGGCCGCCGGTGAGGAGCAGGGCCGTCGCGGTGGCGGCGGCCAGGCGATGTGCCAGACCCATCGTCGTTCCTTTCGATCTGTCACATATGCAAATGCTGTTGTTCGTGGCACCATGGCGTCATGCGCCGCAGTTCCATGTGCGGTCGCGAATCTATCGTTTGCATCTGTGAATCGTCAAGGGGGTCTGCGGGTGAGCGTCGCCGAGGACACGATCGCCCGGAACCGCGCGCTGCAGGCCGAGTGGTACGGGGAGCCGCTCGGCGACCGCGTCCGGCCGCTGCTCGGCCGCCTCGGGATGTCGCAGTCGGGGCTCGCCGGCGTGCTCGGGCTGTCGGCGCCGATGCTCTCCCAGCTCATGTCGGGCCAGCGCGCCAAGATCAGCAACCCGGCCGTCCTGCACCGCCTGATGGCGGTCGAGGACCTCGTCGCCGGGCCCGGCTTCGACGCGCTGACCGCCGCCGGGCTCCAGGCGCGCCTGGAGGGGATCAAGGGGGAGTCCGCGGCCACCACGTCGGGGATGCGCGGGGCGGTCTCCGGCCGTGTTCCGACCGGTCCCGTGCCGGCGGGTCCCGAAGGCGCGGCGGAACGCGCGGCGGCCGAGCCGGCGCGGCTCGTCCAGGCCCTGCTGCGTGAGGTTGCGTCCGCCGCCGAGATCGAAGCGGCCGCCGGGCTCGTCGCCGACCGCTTCCCCGACCTCGCCGAGGTGCTGCGGGTGTACGGCACCGGCCGCACGAGCGAGGCCGAGGCGCATTTCGCCCGGACGGTGCTGAAGCAGACGCCGGACGACCGGACGGTCATGCCCGAGCGGTCTCGTCTCGATTCACTTTGATCATAACGACTGGTTATGGCTCCCGGGAGCCGTGAAAGGGCGCTGAGCGGGCTAAAGTCTGTGGTCAGGGTCACATGCGGGTCTGCCTGTTATGTATGTCACAGCTCCTGGCGGGTGGCGTAGGGTCGCTTCGCTGGAAGCGCACACAAGGCGTCACCGCCCGCATGCGGCACGGTCTCCGGCCGCCGCGCGCGGCCCGGCCGGGGACGCCCTGTCGTCGGCCGCGGCGCGACGGCCGCATGGTGCGCGCGGACCGTGGTACGGGGACACGACGACCCGAGCTCAGGAGAGCGATCGATGACCACTGTGGAGGCGCCGGCCAAGTCGCGCGCCCAGATCAAGGAACGCACCCTCCGCAAGGACAACTGGCGCCTGTATCCGGTCACGACCTTCGTGATCTTCACGGCATGGGTGGTGTACGCGACCGTCCGGGCCTTCTGGGGCGCGGCCTTCTACGTCCCGGAGTTCCACTACCTGACGCCGTTCTACTCCCCGTGCCTGAACGAGATCTGCAACAACGTCACGGTGGACGGGCACACGGGCGACGCGGCGGAGTTCGGGACCTTCCTGCCGGCGGCCACCCGCGGCTGGATCCCCTTCGCGGCGATCTCGCTGCCGTTCCTGCTGCTCTTCCGGCTGACGTGCTACTACTACCGCAAGGCCTACTACCGCTCGTTCTGGGCGTCGCCGTCCGCGTGCGCCGTCCGCGAGCCGCACGGCAAGTACACCGGTGAGCGCCGCTTCCCCCTGATCGGCCAGAACCTGCACCGGTACTTCTGGCTCGCCGCCTTCGCCATCTCCCTCATCAACACCTGGGACGCGGTCCGCGCCTTCCACGGCAAGGACGGCGGGTTCGGCATCGGGCTCGGCACGATCATCCTGGTCGCGAACGTGGTCCTGCTCTGGCTGTACACGCTGTCGTGCCACTCGTGCCGGCATGTGGTCGGCGGCCGGCTGAAGAACTTCTCCAAGCACCCCTTCCGCTACCGGATGTGGGGCTGGGTGTCCAAGATCAACCAGCGCCACGGGATGTACGCCCTGATCACCCTGGGCTCGCTGGTGGTGGCCGACCTGTACGTCGCGCTGGTCGCCAGCAACACCATCTCCGACCTGCGCATCTTCAACTGAGGCCAAGGAATCATGACTGAGATCGAGAGGCACCTCTACGACGTCGTGGTGATCGGCGCGGGCGGCGCCGGGCTGCGCGCGGCGATCGAGGCGCGCCTCCAGGGCAAGAAGACCGCGATCATCTCCAAGTCGCTGTTCGGCAAGGCCCACACGGTGATGGCCGAGGGCGGGGCCGCCGCGGCGATGGGCAACGTCAACGCCAACGACAACTGGATGGTCCACTTCCGCGACACCATGCGCGGCGGCAAGTTCATGAACAGCTGGCGGATGGCGGAGCTGCACGCCAAGGAGGCCCCGGAGCGCATCTGGGAGCTGGAGCTGTGGGGCGCGCTGTTCGACCGCACCAAGGACGGCAAGATCAGCCAGCGGAACTTCGGCGGGCACGAGTACCCGCGGCTGGCGCACGTCGGCGACCGGACGGGCCTGGAGCTGATCCGCACCGCCCAGCAGAAGATCGTCGCCCTCCAGCAGGAGGACCACGCCGAGCACGGCGACTACGAGGCCAGGCTGAAGGTCTGGTCCGAGACGACGGTCACGCGGCTGCTGAAGGATCCCGACGGCAGGATCTGCGGCGCGTTCGGCTATGTCCGGGAGACCGGCAGGTTCGTCGTGTTCGAGGCCCCCGCGGTGGTGCTGGCGACCGGCGGCATCGGCAAGGCGTTCAAGGTCACGTCCAACTCCTGGGAGTACACCGGGGACGGGCACGCGCTGGCCCTGCTCTCGGGCGGATCGCTGCTGAACATGGAGTTCGTCCAGTTCCACCCCACGGGGATGGTCTGGCCGCCGTCCGTCAAGGGCATCCTCGTGACGGAGTCGGTGCGCGGCGACCGCGGCGTGCTGCGCAACTCCGAGGGCAAGCGGTTCATGTTCGACTACATCCCCGAGGTCTTCAAGAACCAGTACGCCACCACCGAGGAGGAGGGCGACCGCTGGTACGACGACCCCGACAACAACAAGCGCCCCCCTGAGCTGCTGCCGCGCGACGAGGTGGCGCGCGCGATCAACTCGGAGGTCAAGGCGGGACGGGGATCGCCGCACGGCGGGGTCTTCCTCACCGTCGTCGACCGGATGCCGGGCGGCGCCGCCGAGATCGTCAAGCGGCTGCCGTCGATGTACCACCAGTTCAAGGAGCTGGCGGACGTCGACATCACCAAGGAGCCGATGGAGGTCGGCCCCACCTGCCACTACGTGATGGGCGGGGTGGAGGTCGAGCCCGACACCGGCGCCGCCAAGGTGCCCGGCCTGTTCGCGGCGGGTGAGGTCTCCGGCGGCATGCACGGCTCGAACCGGCTCGGCGGCAACTCGCTGTCGGACCTCCTGGTGTTCGGCCGCCGCGCCGGGCTGGGAGCGTCGGAGTACGTGGACGCCCTCCCCGCGCGTCCCGCCGTCCCCGACGCCGAGATCGAGGCGGCGACGGCCGAGGCGATGGCCCCGTTCGAGCGGGAGGGCGGCGAGAACCCCTACGCCGTCCACGCCGAGCTGCAGCAGACGATGAACGAGCTGGTCGGCATCATCCGCAAGGAAGAGGAGCTGCAGCAGGCGATCGCGTCGCTCGGCAAGCTCCGCGAGCGGGTCGCGAACGTCAGCGTCGATCCCGTCGCGGTCGGCGACGGGCGCGGCTACCACCCGGGCTGGCACCTCGCGCTGGACCTGCGCAACATGCTGCTGGTGTCCGAGGCGGTCGCGAAGGCGGCGCTGGAGCGCCAGGAGAGCCGCGGCGGCCACACCCGCGACGACTACCCGGGCATGTCGGCGGAGTGGCGGAAGATCAACCTGGTCTGCTCGCTGGCCGGCGACCCGTCGTCCCCGCACGTCGAGCTGAGGCGCCAGCCGCTCACGCCGATGCGGACGGACCTGCTCGAACTGTTCGACAACGACGAGCTGAAGAAGTACCTGACCGCCGAGGAGCTGCCGACGGCCCCCGCCGAGCAGGCGTCCGCCGGCGATGCGAAGGACGCGCCGGAGCCGGACGCGGCCGCCGCCGACGCCGCGGAGAACGAGGAGGACGGCCGATGAGCTACGAGGCGAAGTTCAAGGTCTGGCGCGGCGACGACGGCACGGGCGAGCTCACCGACTACACCGTCGAGGTGAACGAGGGCGAGGTCGTCCTCGACATCATCCACCGGCTGCAGGCCACGCAGGCACCCGACCTCGCCGTCCGGTGGAACTGCAAGGCCGGCAAGTGCGGCTCGTGCTCCGCGGAGATCAACGGCATGCCGCGGCTGCTGTGCATGACCCGGATGTCGACCTTCGACCCGGAGGAGACGATCACCGTCACCCCGGTCCGCACGTTCCCGGTCATCCGCGACCTGGTCACGGACGTGTCGTACAACTACCAGAAGGCGCGGGAGGTCCCCTCGTTCGACCCGGGCGACGCCAAGCCGGGCGAGCTGCGCATGCAGCAGGTGGACGTCGAGCGCTCGCAGGAGTTCCGCAAGTGCATCGAGTGCTTCCTGTGCCAGAACGTGTGCCACGTCATCCGTGACCACGAGGAGAACAAGCCCGAGTACGCGGGCCCGCGCTACCTGATGCGGATCGCGGAGCTGGAGATGCACCCGGCGGACCAGGCCGACCGGCGCAACATCGCCCAGGACGACCACGGTCTCGGCTTCTGCAACATCACCAAGTGCTGCACCGAGGTCTGCCCGGAGCACATCAAGATCACCGACAACGCGCTGATCCCGATGAAGGAACGGGTCGTCGGCCGCAAGTACGACCCGCTGGTGTGGCTCGGCAGCAAGCTCGGCATCGTGCGCAAGGGCGAGGACACCCCGTCCGCCTGACCCGCCCGCACGGCTTTTCGCGAACGCCCCCCGTCGCCCCGCGCGACGGGGGGCGTTCGCGTTTCCGCCGCTTCCCGTCACGGGACGCCGTTCTGGCAGGCGACGCTCCGTGGCCCGGCGGGCGGCGCGCCCCCGGCCCGCCGCCCGCCGTTCCGCCGTTCCCCGTGAACGCCGTGGACGCCGGGACGACTCCGGCCGTGCACGCCGCGTCCAACACTGGCGCACCCTCGAATGTTCGAGTAGGGATAAGTGCACACAACGCGTGATTGAACCGTGATTCTTTCCCGGGAGGCGGGAACGCTCCAGGCCCTTTAGCGTTGTGGGCATGAGCGCCCTCGAAGGTTCGTTCCTCGGCGATCTCACCCCGGTGGAACGCGAGGAGCTGGCGGCCCGCGGCCGCGTCCGCGACTTCGACCGAGGGGAGACCCTCTTCGTCGAGGGGGAGGACCCCGGCTGGGTGGCGGTCCTGTTGCGGGGCCGGGTCAAGGCGTGCTCCTACCGGGAGTTCGGCGGCGAGACCATCCTGGCGGTGCGCGGTCCGGGGGCGCTGCTCGGCGAGGTCGCCGCGATCGACGGGCTGCCCCGCTCGGCGACGGTCATCGCGCTCGAACCGGTGGGGGCGCTCGCGGTCACGGCCGACGAGTTCATGGCGTTCTTACAGGTGCACGGCCGCGTCTCCGTCCTCATCATGCGGATGCTGTGCCAGCGCTGGCGCGACGCCGACCGCAAGCGCGTCGAGTTCGGCATGTTCGACGCGACGGGGCGGGTCGCGCAGCGCCTCGTCGAGCTGGCGGAGCGGTTCGGCGTGCCCTACGACCGCCGGACGGGCGCGGCGGGCGGCGACAGCGTCCAGATCACGCTGAACCTGTCGCAGGAAGAGCTGGCGGGCTGGGTGGGCGCGTCCCGCGAGGCGGTCAGCAAGGCACTGCGCACGCTGCGCCGGCACGGCTGGATAGAGACGGGCCGCCGCCGCCTCATCGTCCACGACCTCCAGGCCCTACGCCGCCACGCGCGCTGACCCGCGACCGAGCGCCGAGAAGGAGTGGGCCGGCGGAGTTGCCGGGGGCGTCCCCGGAGGGACACCGCCCCCGTGGAGGGCGTGAGGGACGGTGACCCGTACCCTGTGCAGGATGCAGCTGCAGCAGCTCGCCTACTTCGTCGCGGTCGCCGAGGTACGCCATTTCACGCAGGCCGCCGAGCTGCTGCGCGTCGCGCAGCCTTCGCTGTCCAAGCAGATCCGCGCGCTGGAGAACGAGCTGAACGTGTCGCTGTTCAGCCGCGCGCGGGGCAACATCACCCTCACTCCCGCGGGTGAGGCGCTGCTCCCTCTGGCAAAGCGCATACTGGCCGATGTCGACACGGCCCGCCTGGAGGTCCAGGAGCTGGTCGGCCTCAAGCGCGGGCGGGTACGGCTCGGCGCGACTCCGTCCCTGTGCGCGGGCCTGCTGGCGGACGTCCTTCGCCGCTTCCACGACACCTATCCGGGGATCCAGCTCATCGTCGAGGAAGGAGGCTCCCGCGACCTCGTCCGGGAGCTGACGCGCGGCTCGCTGGACATGGCCCTGGTCATCCTTCCCCTGCACGGCGACCCGCCACTGGACACGACACCGATCCTGCGCGAGTACCTGGTGGTGGCCTCCCCGGCGGGACCCGGGCCGGACGCCCCGGAGCGCTCCCCGAGGGCCGCCCAGCTGCCGCGCCGCTCTTACCTGCGCATCGAGGACCTGCAGAACCGCCCGCTGGTGATGTTCCGTGCCGGATACGACCTGCGCGAGGCGACCATCAGCGCGTGCAGGGCCGCCGGGTTCGAGCCGAGGTTCGCGGTCGAGGGCGGCGAGATGGACGCCGTCCTGCGCTTCGTGGAGGTCGGGCTCGGCATCGCGGTGGTCCCCAGCATGGTGCTGGCCGGACGCCCCGGCCTGCGTGGAACCCCGCTCGTCCTGGCGGACGAGGAGACCCGCCGCGGCCGCCACGGCCCCGGCCTGCTCCGCACCATCGCGCTCGCCCACCGCAAGGACGTCGAGCTCACCCACGCGGCCCGAGCATTCCAGGAGACGCTCCAGACGTTCCTCGTCGAGGCCGCCCTGGCCGGCAGCCTCCCCGCCGGCGTCGAGACCCTGGTGACCGCCTGACCGGACGCGTTCCGGCCCTGTCGGAGGGGCCGCCTGTCGCACCGGGGCCGGGCGGGTTGCACAAAAGACGGCGGGGAGGGTGATCCCTCCCCGCCGCGGCTAGCGGATCGGCCCTAGGGCCTCACCTCGTTACCCGATGCGTGTCCACGCGTTCGGGTCAGCCTTTGAACCTGGCCGGAAGGCCGTCGAGCCACATGGAGAACTTCGGCGGCTGCTTCCGGTCCGGGATCCGGGCGCGCGTGGCGCCCACCTCCGAGATGATGACCAGCCCGGCCCCGAGCCAGTTGGCCAGGGACGGGAATTGGCCGGCGATCATGCCGTCGACCATTGCGAGCCCGTTGTCGGCGGGCATCACGCTGGCGTGGGTCGTGACCGTGAGGCCGCGCTTCCATGCCGCGTTGATCATCAGCAGGGCCACGACGCCGACGGCGCCGGAGACCGAGCAGACCCACCAGGCTTCCCCACTGACGTGGAGCAGCGCGTCGGGCTCCTCAGCGGAGAAGAGCATCCCCGTGAGGAGGAGCACGGTGGGCAGCCTTGCCAAGGTCGCCACCGTGTTGACCTCGTCCCTCTGGAGGCCGGAGGTGGTCGTCGCGTACACGTGGTAGGCGAGCGCCACCAGCGCGATGAGCCCGAAGCCCACGAGGTCGCCGGACCCGAGTCCGTCGACCAGCAGGAACACGGACGCTGCGGCCAGGAGCGGCCATATGAGCGTCCGCATCATCCTGGCGCGGATGATCCTGAAGCTCGCGGCGGCCATCGGGCCGAAGACGAACGCCAGGCACGTGATCGTCCCGTAGGGGACGAGGGTCATGGCCTCCCTCGCAGCGACGAGGCTGAGCACGCTCGAACCGCCGATGGCGAGCGAACGCCACCACAGCGGCCACCCGGCCTTGAGATTCGGCCGGACCACGCACCACAGCAGCGCCGTCCCCACAACGGTCTGCAGGAAGGAGGTCATGATGGCGCCCTCCTCCTTGATCACGTTGAAGAAGAGCTGGAGGATGACGCCGGTCTCGCCGATCACGAGTGCCGCCACCACGAGGGCGGCGAGCTTGCCCTGGGGCGGAGCGGCTTCGCTGGACTTGTCCAGCTCGCCGCCCGCTTTTGGTTTGGTGAAGTCCATTCGGGGACTCCCCTTTCGGTGCATGGGTGCACCAGGAAGTCCCGGGTTGTCAGTCCCGGCTCTCCCTGGTTGCACCTTGGTGAACAGTGCAACTCGCTGAGAGAGCCGGAACGGGCTCTTCTTTGAGTTCAATCGGATGGTAACAGGGCGATCGGCCCGTGGTAAGTGTTATATTGTCAAGCGCGTAAGCCCCTCTTGAACGCGGCGGACTTGTCATCCGTCGGCAGGGGCGCGCGGGGAACGGCGGATCGGCCTTGGTGGCGGGAGCGCTTATCGGGTGCTCCACCCGGTGCATGAGGCTGGCCCGCCGTTTCCTGTCTTCGCAGCTCAGAGGCGTTATGGAACGTGCTAAGACAAAAGACGGCCGCTATTTTGGACCGTTCCTTAAATGTCGCCCGAGTCGCGCCCCGGAGTAGCCGCGCTTCCGTGCAGGGCCGGCCGGCGGGACGGTCCCTTGACAGCCCGGTCTCCAGGGCGTGACCACGCGATGACCGATCACATTCGAGCGGAAGTCATTCGGCCGGTATTGGCCATCCCGCGGCCTCGCCACCGGGCCGCAGACGCCCCATCGCGGAGCGAAGCGGCATTGCGGGCCTGGTAGAAGCGGTTTTCAGCGGTGCGTCCCGCAATCGGGCTTCTTCACGTCTCGGGCACCTCGACGAGGCGTGGAGTCTCGCATGGCACGGCGGGCCGTTGGATCAGCGCACCCGACGGCTGGTCCGGCCGATGGACATAGCGCACCAATTGCCATCCATGCCGCAGGTAGTACTCCTGGAGGGGCTTGTTGGCGGTCCACACGTCACCGCGAGCCCAGCGCGCTCCGGCCTTGGCCGCCCGGGTGACGGCCCAGTCCACCAGGTCGGCCCCGAGCCCGACGCCGGTGTTCTCTCTGGACACGAGCGCCAGGTAGAGGTAACGGTGGGGCTCGCTCTCCTCCTCCGGCCGCCAAAGGCCCGGCGGGGTGTGCGGTTTGATCGTCACCAGGCCGGCATGTCCGCCCTGTTCGTCGATCGCGCACCAGGTCTGCCGGTGGTGGATGGACGCCAGGATGGCCGCCTTCATCATCTCGGGTTCCAGGCGGGGCTCCTGCCATTGGTCCGTGCCGCGCTCGGCCAGCCAGCGCAGGGTGCTGTCGTATATGCCCAGCAGCGCGCTCAGATCTGCGGGGGTAGCCATCCGTAGCAGCACGCTTTCTCCTTAGTGAAGACGCCCATCAGTTCTGGAGTACACGCCTACGGCCGTTTCAACAGATGCCCCAGGCGGGACAGGCGGGCAAGTCCCGCGTTTGCGTGACATGCCCTGGGACGCGGTGAGCGGCCATGCTCTGCATGTGGGTCGCCCGGCGGCACAACGCAACGCCGTTCGCCAGGTGCCGATGGCCGCCCATGCCCAGGAGGTAGTGCGTGGATTTTGCGATAAGCCCGTGGCAGCGAGAGCTGTGCGCAGAAACAGTTCGTTTTGCACGCCAAGAGCTGGGCGGTCGCACCGGCGACTCCGACAGGTCGGGAAGCCTCGACACCGATGGCTGGCAGAAGGCCGCCGACTTCGGAGCACTGGGCTGGCCGGTGCCCCGTGACCACGGCGGCTCCGGGTTCGACCCGCTCACCTCGGCGCTGGCCTTCGAGGCGCTCGGCTACGGATGTTCGAACAACGGCCTGCTCTTCGCGATCAACAATCACGTCTGGGCCTGCGCGATCTACCTGGTCAAGTACGGCACCGAACACCAGAAGGCCCGGTGGCTACCGGAATTATGCAAGGGCACCGTCATCGGCGCGCACGCCCTGACCGAGCCGCAGGCGGGCTCGGACATGCTGGCGCTGGCCACCACCGCTCACCGGAGCGGCTCGGGCTGGGTGCTGAACGGGACCAAGACCTTCATCAGCAACGGATCGTGTGCCGACCTCTTCGTCACCTTCGCCCGGACCAGCGAATCGGAGGCGCCCGAGCGCGGGCTGTCGGCGTTCCTCGTACGTGCCGATGCGCCAGGAGTGCGGATCGCGCGCGAGCTGGAAAAGGCCGGCCTGCGCGGCGCCCCCATGGGAGAGATCCAATTCTCGGACGTACGGCTCGACGAGGAGCACCTGCTGGGCCGGGAGGGCGCCGGGCACCAGATATTCACGTCGACGATCGAATGGGAGCGCGGTTTCCTTTTCGCCAGCGGCGTCGGGACATTGCGGCGGCTGCTGGAGACCTGTGTCGACCACGCTGCAAAGCGTGAGCAGTTCGGCCGGCCGATCGGTTCGTTTCAGGCCGTGTCCCACACGCTGGCCGACATGCGAATACGCCTCGAACTCGCGCAGTTGATGCTGTACAAGTTCGGCTGGCTGAAGCGGGAGGGCCGGCTGGCCATGCTGGAGTCGTCGATCCTCAAGCTCGTCGTCAGCGAGGGTCTGCTCGAAACCGCCCTGGAGGCGGTCCAGATCCATGGCGCCCGCGGCTACCTCACCGAGGGCGGGATGGAACGAGAGCTGCGCGACGCGCTCGCCGGAACGATCTATGGCGGTACGTCGCAGATCCAGCGGTCGATCATCGCGAGCCTGCTCGGCCTGCCGGGTGCGCCGTGAGCACCCGGCCGAGCAGGAACGGTCGGCCCGGGGGGAGGGCGACCGAGCACACGGTCCGGCTGCCCCGCCCGGTACCCTCCGAGCTCGCCACCGAGCTGGCCAGGCGGATCTTCTTCGTCTCCGAGGACATCGCGAGCTTCCGGCTGCTGCGCGGTCAGGGCGACGCCGTGGACGCGGTGCTGCTGCGGACCGGCACGGCCGAGCCGACCGCCGCGCTCTCCCGCAAACTCCGGCGCATGGTCCGCATGGACGTCCTCGGCCAGCTGGCCCGTCCCCCCAAGGTGGTCTGGCGCTCGACCCGCACAACGGACACGCGGCCCGACATCTTCGAGGCGCTGGCGGACCGGGGCGCGGCCTTCGAGGCGGGGGAGGGGCAGATCGCGGTCGGTGAGCCCGTGCTGACGCTCATGGACCGTTTCGACGGCATGCTGCGGGAGATCGCCGTCACCGAGCTCGGCGCCACCGAGTTCCGCTATCCCACGCTCGTTCCCACCGGGGCCTTGCAGCGCAGCGGATACTTCAGTGCGTTTCCCCAGCACGTCATGCTCGCCACCCGGCTGCGGGGCGACCTGGACGTCTACCGGAAGTTCACCGAGCGGGACCACGACGAGGGACACGTCGGCGAGGCGATGCTCGCCCATTGCCGCAACGCGGACTACTGCCTACCGCCGACCATGTGCTATCACACCTTCCATCAGTACGCGGGGAAACGGCTCTCGTCGCCGTCCACGGTGGTCACCGCTCGCGGAAAGTCGTTCCGGTATGAGGGCCGCTACCACACCTCGCTGGAGCGGCTGTGGGACTTCACGATCCGCGAGATCGTGTTCATGGGGGAGCGCGAGCAGGTCCTGGACGGCCGGGAACGCTTCCTGCGACGAGCGATCGAACTGGTCGAACGGCTCGGCCTCTCCGGACGCTGCGAGGTGGCCACGGACCCGTTCTTCTGCGCCGCCGACGGGGCGTCGCGGATATCCGCGCAACGGCTTCTCGAACTGAAGTACGAGCTGCGTCTGGACATCGCCCCGGATGCGACCGTCGCCGTCGGGTCGTTCAATTTCCACGAGCAGCACTTCGGGACGGCGTTCGACATCACCGGCCGTGACCGCGGACCGGTCTGGACCGGATGTGTGGGGTTCGGCCTGGAGCGGCTGGCATACGCCTTCGTCTGCCAGCACGGGCTCGATGAAAGCGGCTGGCCGGAAGAGTTCCGCGGCGACGAACGCGGTCGCCCGCACGGTAGGGGAGTCGATCGATGATTCAGACGGTCGGAGTCGTCGGCGCCGGCACCATCGGCACCGGAGTCGCCCATGCCTTCGCCGAGGCGGGGTACCCGGTCACCCTGATCGACATCTCCGAGGCGGCGCTGAAGACCGCCAGAGAGACGATCGCGGGAAACGCCCGGCTGCTGCCCGTGGTGGTCGGCCGGCCCGCAAAGCGCACGCCCGACGAGATCCTCGCACTGATCACGCCGACCACCGACCTGGGCGACCTTCGCGGCGCCGACTACGTGGTGGAGAACGTGACCGAGAAGTGGGCGGTCAAGAAAGACCTCTATCGGAGTTTGGACCGCGTCTGCGGGCCGGAGTGCGTACTCGCGGTCAACACGTCGGCCATTCCCATCACCAGGCTGGCAGGGTGCACGGGCCGACCGGACAAGGTGATCGGCAATCATTTCATGAACCCGGTTCCGGTCATGCCTCTCGTCGAGATCATACGAGGCGTCCACACGAGCGACGCGACCCTTGAGCTGTCCCGGGGGCTGCTGGCCGACATCGGCAAGGAGACTGTGCTCGTCGGCGACTCCTCCGGTTTCGTGACCAACCGCGTGCTCATGCTCACCATCAATGAGGCGATATTCCTGCTGCACGAGCAGGTTTCCTCGCCCAAGGACATCGACCGGCTCTTCAAGAAATGCTTCGGACACCGGATGGGGCCCATGGAGACCGCCGACCTCATCGGTCTCGACACCGTTCTCTATTCGCTGGAGGTCCTGCTGGAGGAGTTCCAGGATCCGAAGTACCGGCCGTGCCCGCTGCTTCGCAGGTATGTGGACGCCGGTCACCTCGGACGGAAGACCGGACGAGGTTTCCATGTCTATGACCACGACTGACGCCGGCTCGTACCAACGTGGAGGAGGGCAGGGACCCATGGACGGTGAACTCGGCGGGAACTCGCGGGAACCCGACGGTGGGCGGGTGATCGCCATGGTGCGGGAATTCGTGTCCCAGCACACCGGGGGAGCGTCGATCGCCGACGATGTCGACATCTTCGCCACCGGCTTCGTCAGCTCCCTGTTCGCCGTGCAGATCCTCACCTGGGTCGAGCGCACCTTCGATCTCGCGGTCTCCGGCGACGATCTGGACATTGCGAATTTCATGAGCGTCGATGCCATCACCCGCTTCGTGCTGGGGAAGCGGGCCGTCGCGCCGACCGGCCCGATCGGAGGATGACCGATGGTTCGTCACGCCGGACGGGACTCGTCCGACGGTGCGGATGCCGCCGCGGCCGACGGGGCGCCGACCCTCGTGCGGGTGGACGGCGTCGCCGACGCGGCTTCCGCGCAGGCATGGCTGGCGGACAACCGGGAGAGGGTTCTGACCGAGTTGCGCCGCCATGGAAGCCTGATGATCCGTGGACTGCCGTTGGCGTCCCCTGAGCATTTCGCCGCCGCACGGGATGTGCTTCTCGAAGACCACCTGGAAGTTCCCAGGGAGGAGACGACCCCGCGAACCGGCTACGGGAACGGCATCTTCTCGGCGACCGATCTGCCGCCGGTGCAGCGCATCCGGTTGCACTGCGAGGACAGCTACAGCGTGGTGTTCCCGGGGATCCTGCTGTTCTGCTGCCTGGTTCCGCCCGAGCGGGGCGGTGCCACCACCCTGGGCGACACCCGCCGGGTACTGGCCGCATTGCCCGCCGATCTGGTCGAACGGTTCAGGCGCCGCGGCTGGATGATCGTCCGGAATTTCCAGAAGCATGTGGGAATGCCGTGGCAGCAGGCCTTCGGCACGGCGGACCGCGCGGCCGTCGAGTCGTACTGCGACCAGAACCAGCTGAGCTATGAGTGGCTGCCGGACGACCGGCTGCGCACCAGCGGAGTCCGCTCGGCCACGGTCCGGCATCCGTCGACGGGTGAAGAGAGCTGGTTCAACCACGTCGCGGTGTTCAACGAGTGGACTCACGATCCCGAGACCCGGGAGATCCTGGTGGCCGCATGCGGTCCGGACGGGTTACCGCAGAACACCTACTACGGCGACGGCTCGCCGATCGATCCCGCGGACGTGGCCGTCATCAACAGGGCCTTCGACGAGGTGATGGTCCGCGAGAGCTGGCGGCGGGGCGATCTGGTGCTGGTCGACAACCTCCTGTGCAGCCATGGGCGTGAGCCGTTCACCGGGGACCGCCGGGTGCTGGTCGCCATGGGAGAGCCGCGGCGGATGGCGGACTGCTCGCCGTCGGGGCCGATCGGTCCGGCGGCGGCGCGCGGACCGGGGAAGGAGGGATGGACGTGACGGTGAACGACCAGGCCATCGCCGAACTGGGCTTGTCCGTCGGAGAGTCCGGGCCGCCGATCGCGCAGGCGGGCGAGACCACGTCCATGGCGACCGCCCGCGAGTGGTTGACCGAGCGGCGCGGTGCCTTCGGCGCGGCGCTGGCCCGATACGGATGTCTGCTGGTTCGGGGTCTGCCCATCGAGAGCGTCCACGACTTCGCCGGGGCGCGCGACGTTCTGCTCGACCAGAGGGTGAGCTACCGGGAGAAGGCGACACCGCGCAGCGACTACGGGGAGGGGGTGCTGTCGTCCACCGACCTGCCCAGCGCGCAGGTGATCCGGCTGCACAACGAGAACAGCTACACCCTGGACTTCCCCGGAATCCTGCTTTTCGGCTGCCTGGTGGCACCGGAAGAGGGCGGGGCCACCACCGTGGCCGACACCCGGGAGGTGCTCGCACGGGTCCCCGCGGAGCTGGCCGACCGCTTCCGCCGGCTGGGGTGGGTACTCGCGCGCAACTACCGCGAACATGTCTCCCTGCCGTGGTCGACCGCCTTCGGAACGTCCGACCGCGCCAGGGTGGAGGACTACTGCCGTCGCAGCTCCATCGGATACAGATGGCTGCCCGACGGCGGCCTGGCGACGACGCAGCGGCGGGCGACGACCATCCATCATCCGGGGACGGGCGAGGAGGTGTGGTTCAACCACATCGCCTTCTGGAACCAGCACTCCCTCGACCCCGACATCCGGGATGTTCTCCTGACCAGCTACGGACCGGACGGGCTGCCCTTCGACACTCTCTACGGCGATGGGAGCCCCATCGACGCCGAGGACATCGCCGCGCTGAACGCCGCGTACGACGGCGCCCAGCGCCGTGAGCCGTGGCGGCCGGGCGACCTGCTGCTGGTCGACAACATCCTGTCCTGCCATGGCCGCGAGGCCTTCCGCGGCGATCGGAAGATCCTCGTCGCGATGGGCGAACAGGTGAGTCTGGCCGACTGCCGGCCCACGGTGGAACCCGCGCCCGAACCGGTCGCCGGCTGAGCCCGGCGGCCCGCGAGCCGACGTGTCGGTCGATCGCCACTCGATCTCCCAGTCCCCCGAAGGTGGGTTACAGATGCGTCCCGACCAAATCGAGCGGATCTGCCGGCTGACGCCGTTGCAGGACGGGATGTTCTTCGAGGCGCTGCGCAAGCAGGACTCCGGTGAGACGATCTACCAGCTCTGCCTTCGCCTGGAGGGCGCCCTCAGCCCGTCGCTGCTGCGGGAGTCCTGGCGCGCCGTCATCCGCCGGCACCCGATCCTGCGCACCTCGTTCCACTACGAGCGGCTGGACCTGCCGGTGCAGGTGGTGAGCGATGACGCCGAGCCCGAATGGCAGGAGTCGGACTGGCGGGGCACGCCCGCGGAGGAGATCGAGCAGCGGCTGAACGCCATGCTCGACGAGGACAGGACCCGTCCCTTCGAACTCGGGCGGGCTCCGCTGATGCGCCTGGCCGTGGTCCGGGTCGCCGATGAGGCGTGGTGGCTGGTCTGGTCCTACCACCATCTGCTGCTCGACGGATGGTCGACCTATCTCGTGCTCGACGACGTGTTCGGCTGGTACCGGGAGCTCGCCGCCGGACGGCTGCCCGAGCGGGGGGCACCGAGACCGTTCTGGGAGTACGTCGCGTGGACCCAGCGGCAGGATCTCGGGAGAGCCGAGAGCTTCTGGAGCGAGCGCCTCGCCGGATTCACCGAGCCCACTCCGATCGGCGGAGAAGCCGTCGACCCCCCGGTCAGGAACGGGCCGGAGTTCGGCGAGGTCCACGCGACGCTGCCCCCGGAGGTGTTCACAGGGCTGGAGGCTCTGGCCCGGACGCGCCGGCTGACGCTGGGCACGGTGGTCCAGGCGGCGTGGGCGTTGACGCTCAGCCGGTACAGCGGGCGGGAAGACGTCGTGTTCGGCTCGGTGGTCTCCGGCCGCCCACCCGAGTTCGCCGGCGTGGACGACATGGTCGGGCTGTTCATCAACGTCCTTCCGGTCCGGGCCCGGGTCGCCGGGGACACCTCGCTCGCCGACTGGCTGACCGGGCTCCAGGCGCAGCTGGCCGACGGCCGGGAGTACGACTACAGCCCCCTGGCGCACGTCCAGCGATGGAGCGAGGTACCGCGCGGCACCGCGCTGTTCGAGAGCCTGGTCGTCTACATCAACTATCCGGTGCGGCCGAGCTGGACCGACGGGGGGACGGTCCGGGTCGCCGACCTGCGGGTCATCCAGCAGCCGCACTACCCCCTGCACCTGACGGTCGTGCCCGACCAGCGGCGGTTGCGGATGGCCCTCGGCTACGATCCGGTGCGCTTCCGGCGGGACACGGCCGAGCGTGTCCGCGACCTGGTGGTGGAGATCCTCACCATCGCCGCCACCGATCCCGAACGCCGCCTCGGCGAGCTGCCGGGATGGCCGGAACCCGTCGGGCGGGCCGCGGCGGACGACGGGGTCACCACGACCGGCGTTCCGTCCCCTGGACGGTCCCTCGACCGGCTGACCGGCCAGTGCCTGCGCACCCCGGACGCGCCGGCGATCATCTGTGGCGATCTCACGCTGACGTACGGAGAACTGGACCGCCGGGCCGAACGCGTCGCCGACGAGCTGCGCCGCTCCGGAGCGGGCCCCGTCGCCGTCATGCTGGGCCCGTCCGCGGAACTGGCGGTGGGCCTGCTGGCCGTGGTGAAGGCCGGGGGCACGATCCTGCCGCTGGATCCGGACGACGGCGGGGAGCGGATCGGCGCCGCGGTGGCCGCCGCCGGTGCCACGGTCGTGCTCTGCGACGGCTCCCACGCCGACTCGCCGGCCGCGACCGACCAGGTGACGGTGGGCGGTGATCTGCGGCTCCTGCGGCTGGGGGAGCGGGAGGCGGCGGAGCACCCGGGCGCGGGGCCCACTCCCGGGGGGAGCGCGGCGGACGCCCCATCCGCGACGCGCTGGGCGGTGCTCGGGCATGACGCGCAGGAGCCCGCGGCCTCCCTGATCAGGTACGACGCGCTGGCAGGGCTGCTGCACTGGATGGGCGAGCACTTCCCCCTGTCCGCCGATGACCGCGTCGCACATCTGCGTTCGCCCGGTTCGGCGGAGTCGGTGCGCGACATCTTCTGGACGATGTCCTCCGGTGCGGCGCTGGTCCTCCCGCCGCGCGCCGCCCGGCCGTCCGCGGGGGTGTCCCCGGCCGTCCTCGAAGAGATCCTCGTCGAGAACGAGGCCACCGTCGCCGTCATCCCCGGCTCGCCACCGGGCTCGGTGGCATCCGCCCTCGGGCGGTGCCGTTCCCTGCGCCTCGTCTTCGTGCCCGGCCCGGTGCCGACGGCGTCGCGGCTTGAGCTGACCCAGGGGACAGGTGCGGATCTGGTGGAGGAGTACCGGTTCCCGCATCCGGTGCCGCAGAGTTCGTTCTGGCACGCAGGCACGGGGGAGCTCGTCGCGGCGCCGCTCGTGGCGCGCCGCCGGGGCCATGCGCGGGTGCTGCCGTCCGCGGCAGACGCCGACGGCCCCGTGCCCGCGAGGAACGCAGGCGCCCGGCAGTGGGCGGTGGAGGCGGTGCTGGCCGGGCATCCGGGTGTGCGGGACGCGGCGGTGACCGTGGGAACGGGGCCGTCCGGTGAACAACGGCTCACCGCGTATGTCGTGCCGGCCGGCGAGTCCGTGCAGGACATGCCGGACGCCGCGGAGCTGGAGGAGTTCCTCATGCTCCGGCTGCCGGCACGGCTGGTGCCGTCGGCGTTCGTACCGCTCGCCGCCATGCCGACGGCCCGGGACGGGCAGCCGGACGTGGCCGCCCTGCCGGCACCGGAGGAGGACGGCGGGCGGGAGGCCGTGCCCGCGGCGTCGCCCGCCGCCGTGATGATCGAGGTCCTGACGGGCATCTGGGCCCAGGTCTTCGACCGCGCCCCCGGCGTCGACGAGGACTTCTTCGACCTCGGGGGTCACTCGCTCCTCGCGATCAAGCTGGTGTCGCGGATCCGCTCGGCCCTGGGCGTGGACTTCACCCTCAACGACCTGTTCGGGGACCCCACGGTGATCGGCACGGCGCACGCCGTGATGGCGGCGCTGCGCTCCGGAGCCACGCTGGAGCCGGAACGGGCGATTCCGAGGTGCGATCGGACCGGGCCGATTCCCGCGTCCTTCGCCCAGGAGCGCCTGTGGATCATGGACCGGCTCGGAGGGGCGGCGCGCCACGACAACATCCTGCTGCCCTGCCGGCTACGCGGACCCGTGGACGTGCCGGCGTTCCGGGCCGCGCTCGCCGCCGTCATGGAGCGGCACGAGTTGCTGCGGACCCGCCTGGACGAGAGGGACGGACGTCCCGTCCAGGTCGTCCACGGGTCGCTGGAACCGCCGCTCGCCTTCAGCGACCTCTCGTCCCTTCCGCTGCCGGAGGCCGAGAGCAGAGCGCGCACGATGCTGGAGGAGGACAGCGCCGGGCGCTTCGACCTGTCGGTCGCCCCGCTGTTCAAGGTCCGGGTCGTCCGGCTGGACGACGACGATCACGTGATCGGCATCTGCCTGCACCACCTGGCGATCGACGGCTGGTCGACCGGCGTGCTCTTCCGCGATCTGGGCGAGCTCTATCAGAGGTTCGCCGACGGACGCGAGGGGACGCTGGCCCCGCTGTCGGCGCAGTACGCCGACTTCGCGGCATGGCAGCGGCGGCGGCTGACCGGCGAGCCGCTCGACGAACTGCTGAAGTACTGGGTCGGGCGGCTCAGGGACGCGCCGGAGATGCTCGAACTCCAGCCCGGGCGGCCGCGGCCCGCGGAACGGTCCCACCGGGGCGGCCGGTGCGATGTCGACCTCACGCCCGACGTCCTCCGGATCGTGCGCGATCTGGCCCGGCAGGAGGGCGGCACGCTGTTCATGGTGCTGTTCGCGGCGTTCGCCGTGCTGGTCGCCCGCCGTGCCGGCCGGCGCGACTTCGTCATCGGGGTGCCGGTGGCGGGCCGCTCCCATCCGGATCTGGAGAACCTCGTCGGGTTCTTCGTCAACACCCTCCCGGTGCGTCTCGACCTTTCCGGAGAACCGACGTTCCGCCGGCTTCTGCAGCATGTCCGGCGGGTGCACCTGGGCGCCCTCGCCCATGAGGACCTGCCGTTCGAGCGGCTGGTCAGCGAGCTCGGACCGGACCGCGCCACGGACCGCGTCCCGCTGGTGCAGGTGGCGTTCAACTTCCAGAACGCGCCGTTCGCGCCTCTGCGGTTCGGGGAGGTGGAGGCGACCCTGTTCGAGACCGATCACGAAGTGGCCCGCTTCGACCTGGTCGCCGAGCTCTACGAATGGGAGGGCGGTGTGCACTGCATGTTCCACTACTCGGCCGATCTGTTCGAACCGGCGTTCGTCGGCCAGTTCGCCGACGAGTACCTCGACCTCGTGCGGCGCCTGGCCGCCGAGCCGGACGGCCTGGTCTTCGCCACCGCGGACGGTGACGTGAACGTGTCCGCACAGGTGCGGCAGGCGCTGGACACCTCAAGCGTGAACCGGCTGCGAGCTCTGCAGGGACAGGGCTGAGGCTGCGGCGAGCCGATGGGAGAACCGTGATGATGACGCAGGGGCCGGTGGTGCACCGCGACGCGACCGCCGCGGGACCGGGGCGGATCGCGGACGTCTTTCCGCTCACCGCCTGGCAGCAGGCGGCGCTGCTGGCCGATCCCGGCCGGGCGAGCGAGGTGAGCGTCGCGTTCGACGGCCCGTGCGACCGGCCCGCGCTCGTCCGCGCGCTCGCCGGTCTGGTCGGGCGCCATCCCGTACTGCGCAGTACGGTCCACCTGCCGCCGTCCGGGGGACCGGTGCACCTGGTGCATCCGGCCCCGACCACGGACCCCGCCGAGCCCGCCCTCGCCGGCCGGCCGCGGACGGGGACCGATGGCGGCGAGGTCGCCGAACTGCCGACCGGCCCGCTCGGCCTGCCCGCCGCTTCGCGCTGCACGGTGCGACGAACGTCCGGTGGCCGGGTGACGGTCTCCCTCCGGCTCGCCGGGCCACTGCTCGACAGGCGCAGCAGTGCGCTGCTCACCACCGCGCTGCTTCGCGGTTACGCGGCAGAACTCCGTGGCCGGCCGTCCGCGGATGCGCCACCGGTGACCGGGATGCGCGACATGGTCGCCGCGGAGTGGGGCGCCGTCACGCCCGAGGCGACCGGGTACTGGCGGCGAACGCTGGAACGGGTCGCGGACGGCCTGGCATGGCGATCACCCGACGCGGCGTCCGCGCGGGGCGCTCCCGCGGTGGCGGCGCTGCCCTCCGATCTGGCGACCCGGCTGGGGCGGACCGCCCAGCGGGCGGGGACCTCCCGGGACGCGGTGCTGCTGGCCGCCTACCTGCGTGTACTCGCCCTGATCGGCGGCACCGCCACGGCGGGGACGTGGCTGCTCGATGACGCGCGCGGGCCCGCGGGCGTCGACGGAGGGTCCCTGGGGGACTTCCGCTCCCTGCTGCCGGTCTCGATGTGCTGCGATGTCCCGACCTGGGCCTCGCTCGTGGAGCGGACGGACGCGGCACTGGCGGCCCACCGGCCGTACCGGTCCTTCCCGGTGGCCGAACTCGTCGAGACGGGCCTGGTCCCGGGTGCGCTGTTCGAGTACTGCGAGATGCCGGCCGCCGATCGACCGCCGGGCGGCGAACTGCTGGACGCGGTCGAGCACACCTACACCGAGTCTCCCGTCGCGCCGCTGACCCTCACCGTGGAGGACGCCGCCGAGACCGGCGGCATGACCCTCCGGCTCTTCCGGCACGGCGGCGACCCGGCCGAGATCCTCGGCTACTACCTGCGGGCGCTGACCGAGATCACCGCCGACGTCGAAGGCGATCCCCGCACCAGTGCTCCGCTGCTCGGTTCCGTGCCCCCCGGCCCGGCGTCCGTCCGGCCCGCCGAGTCGACGCCCTCCTCGTCCGCCGCCGCCGAAGACCCGGCCACACTCCACGGACTCATCGCACGGCAGGCGGCCCGTACCCCGGACGCGCCCGCGGTCATCGACGGGGACACTGTGGTCGGTTACAACGAGCTGTACGAACGGGTGACCGTACTGGCCGACCGGATCCGGACGGCCGGCGTGGCGCCGCAGGGCCTGGTCGGGGTGCACGTGCCCCCCGGGGCGGACCTGGTCGTCGCACTGGTCGCGGTGCTGGCCGCGGGCTGCGCGTTCCTCCCCCTGGACGTCCGGTATCCGCGGCGCCGCTGCGAGTTCGCGCTCGGCGACGCCGGCGCCGACCTTCTGCTGACCCGTTCGGACGTGGCGGACCGGCTCGACTTCACCGGGCCCACGATGATCCTCGACCGGCGGGGCGACGGCCCCGAGGAGCGGCGGCCCCCGCTGGACCGGTCGTCGCCGGAGTCCCCCGCCTACGTGCTCTACACCTCCGGCTCCACCGGTCGTCCCAAGGGCGTGGTGATGCCGCACAGCGCGGTGGTGGAGCAGGTGCGGTGGGCGGTGGAGGCCTTCGGGCTGCGGCCCGGCGACCGGGTGGCGCAGCGGACACCGGTCGCCTTCGACGCCGCGCTGTGGGAGTTCTTCGCCCCGCTGAGCTGCGGAGCGGCCGTCGTCACCGTCCCGGCCGGGGCGGACCGGGACATCGCCGCCCTGGAAACGGTCCTCACGGAGCGGGCCGTCACCGTTCTGCAGGTGGTGCCGAGCCTGCTCGCCGTGCTGGCCGAGAGCGCCACCTTCACCCGGTGCCCGGAACTGCGGCTGGTGTGCTGCGGCGGTGAGGCGCTGCCGCAGCGGCTGGCCGACGCGGTGATCGGCCACACCGAGGCCGCGCTGCTCAACCTCTACGGCCCGACCGAGGCATGCGTCGACGCCACCTGGTGGCGGGCGGAGGCCGGAGCCCGGGGGACGACCGTGCCGATCGGGCACCCGGTCACCGGTGTGCGGCTGTACCTGCTGGACGAGCTGGGCCAACCGGTCCCACCCGGAACCCCGGGCGAGCTGTTCATCGGCGGCGCCCAGCTGGCGTGGGGCTACCGGGGCCGCCCGGCCGAGACCGCCGAACGGTTCGTGCCGGATCACCTGTCCGGCCGGCCCGGAGATCGGCTCTACCGCACCGGGGACCGCGCCCGCCGACTGCCCGGCGCGGAGCTGGAGTTCCTCAACCGGACCGACGACCAGGTCAAGGTCCGTGGTGTGCGGACCGAGCCGGGCGAGGTGGAGGCGGCGCTGACCGACCATCCGCGAGTACGGCACGCCGCCGTCGTCCCCCAGCGGGAGGGGGCCGGGGAGGCTTCGGACGGCATGACTCTGACCGCGTTCGTCTCCTGGGTGGGCGACCCGCCCGGGCAGCACGAGGAAGCGGTCGCCGAACTGCGGGACCACCTGCGTGGACGGGTTCCCGAGGCGATGGTGCCGACCGCGTTCATCGCCCTGGCGGAACCGCCGCTGCTGCCCAACGGAAAACTCGACCGGCGGCGGCTCCGGAGCACCGACATCACCGGAGCCGGTGAAAGGTACCGGCCACCGGCCGACCCCGTCGAGGAACGGCTCGCGTCCGGCTTCGCCGGGTCGCTCGGCGTGGACGAGGTGGGAAGGACCGACGACCTCGTCTGGCTGGGGGCCCGCCCTCTGCACGCCCTGCGCCTCGCCGGGCGGGCCGACCCGGGGAACGGTGCACCGCTCTCGGCCGCCCGGGTCCTCGGCCGGCCGACGGTCGCCCAGCTGGCGGAGGCCGTCGCACCCGAGCCCCGCCGAGCCCCATCGTGATCAGCCCGGACCATCTCAACTCGCCGGTCTCAGGAGGCACCATGACCGTTGGACAGGACACCCGGCCGCCCACGCTCGCGGGGAGCCGGCTGCGTCCGGCGATCTCCTTCGAGGACGAACGGTTCCTCATGTTCGTCCTCGACGAGATGGCGGGTGACTACGAGCAGCGATATGACGACGTCATCCGGCTCACGCTCGGCAAGTCCGAGCTGCCGCCGGAACCGCCCATCATCGCGGCCATGCTGGACGCGGCACAGGACTACGCGAAGGCGAGTCTGGTCTTCCCGGGCGGCCTTCCGCAGCTGCGCCGCCGGTTGTCCGCCGAGTACCGGAGCCGCTACGGCGTCGAGGTGCCGTCCGAACGGTTCGTCATCAGCGTGGGCACCAGCATGGCTTTCCGGAATCTCACCCAGCTGCTGGCCGGCCCGGGCGACGAGGTGGTCGTGCCCCTGCCCTACTACCCGCTCTACCCCTTCACCGCGCGACTGGCCGGCGCTCGGGTCCGGCATTACCGCATCGACCTCGACACGCTCCAGGTGGACATGGACTCGCTGGCCGCGGCGATCAACGAGCGCACCCGGATCGTGGTGGTCAACTCCCCTGGGAACCCGCTGGGGAACGTCATCGATCCCGCGACCTTCCGGCGGATCGACGAGGTCGTCGCCGGTCGCGCCGTGCTGATCGCCGACGAGATCTACAACAACGTCCACTTCGACGACGAACCGTATTCGGCCATCGCCCTGGCCGACGAGATGACCAGTCCGCTGGTGGTGACGAACGCGTTCTCCAAGGCCCACCGGATGTACGCGCGGCGGGTCGGCTACGCCATCGTCCCGGACGAGCTGGTCCACCCGCTCACCGTCATCCAGCACCACACCCTTCTCACCACCGATCCGGTGCCGCAGTTCGGCGCCATCGCGGCGCTCGACCACCAGGACGGCGTGCGGTCGCTGACCGGTCGCTACGGCGCCCGGCGCGACTACACGCTCGAACGCCTTGGCCAGGTTTCCTCGGTGCGGGCCGTCCCTTCCCGGGGGAGCTTCTATCTGACCCTCGACTGCGCCGAGTATCTGCGCCGGCACGACGTCCCCGGTTCGCTCGCCCTGGCCGAGCGCATCATGCGGGCGACGCGGGTGGCGACCGTGCCCGGCTCGGACTTCGGCTTGCCGGACACGCTACGGCTCTCCTACACCTCCGCCCGCTACGAGGAGGGCATCGACCGTCTGGCCGGCTTCTTCACGGGAGCCCCTCCGGACGTCGACGCGGACGCCGACGCCGTGCCGCGAGGTTGAGGAATCGGCGATGACGCCGAAGCCCGTGGCCGACGCCGACGGCATGGACCACCTGCGGTGGGAGTGCTCGCGATGTGCCGCCTTCTCGCCGGTCGGCGACCTGCGCTACGCGTGCACCCGGTGCCGGTGGTCCGGCAGGCTGACCCTGGTCATCGACTACGAGCGGGTCGGTGCGGGCCGGCCGCCCGCCGACGTGCTGCTCACCGACGAGCACTCCCTCTGGCGGTACGCCCGCCTGCTGCCCGTCGGCATGGACGGGGGCGGTTCCCGCCGGGTCAGGTCCCGGTACGTGGCCGGCTGGACCCCGATGCACCGGGCCGACCGGCTCGCCCGGCGGCTGGGGCTGGGCCGACTGTGGATCAAGGACGAGGCCGCCAACCCGTCCGGAGCCCTCAAGGACCGGGCCAGCGTCGTCGCGGTCGCCGACGCGCTCGACCGCGGCCGGAACGTGATCGCCACGGCGTCCTCGGGCAACGCGGGGGCCGCGCTCGCCGGCGCGGCCGCGGCGGTCGGCCTGCGGTGCGTGGTCTTCGTGCCCCGCGGCACCCCGGCGACGAAGGTCACCCAGATCAGCCGGTACGGGGCGCGCGTCCTGGTGGTCGACGGCGACTACGACGACGCCGTCCGGCTGAGCACGGCGGCGTGCCGGCGATGGGGTTGGTACTGCCGGAACACCGCGTACAACCCCTGCACCGCCGAGGGCAAGAAGACCGCCGCTCTGGAGATCGTCGAGCAGCTCGGCTGGTCCGCGCCGGACGCGGTGGTGGTGCCCGTGGGGGACGGGAACATCCTGGTCGGCCTGTACAGAGGGCTGTGCGATGCCCTGGCGATGGGCTGGATCGACCGCATGCCGCGCCTGATCGGGGTGCAGGCCGCCGCCTCGCCGGCGGTTCACCGCGCCTGGGCCGAGGGCGCCGCGGACGTCAGCCCGGCTCCGGCCCGCACGCGCGCCGAGAGCATCAACGTCGGGGAGCCGCAGGACGGATTCCGGGCTCTGGCGGCGGTGCGGGACACCGCGGGACTCGTGGTCGCGGTGGAGGACGAGGAGATATTCGCCGCGGTCGACTGGCTCGCCGCGGAAAGCGGCGTGTATCCCGAGCCGGCCAGTGCGGCCGGAGCCGCCGCACTGCCCGCCCTCGTGGCGCGGGGGGAGCTCGGGAGCGCGGACCGCGTCGTTCTGCTCAACACCGGCAGCGGACTGAAGACCGCGCCTTCCGCGGAGGGCGGGAGCGCCGTCCCGGTGGCGGCCGACCTGCGGGCCGTGGCCGCCATCGGCATCACCGAGGCGGCGGAGACCGGCAGTGAAGCCGACCTTGACGAGCCAGAACCAAAATGGTAGTGCGGCGGCTTTCTGATATCGCATGTCACCGGTTTGTGGGACATGAATTACAAACGTGACCCACTGAATATGGATGCTGGGCATGCCGCTCAGCGCGGGCGCCGGCGCACCTGATGCGCGCAAGCGAGGAGGGCCACCAAAACATGGATGACGGGGAATTCGAAACCGGGTTTCCACGCGACCACCGCGCCGCCGCCATTCCGCTGACTCCCGCGCAGCGCCGGCTCTGGCGGCTGCAAGGAGGCCCCGGGGTCGGCCCGTACGCGACGACGTGCACCGTGCACCTGACCGGCGGCCTGGACGTCGACCGCCTCGCCGCTGCGGCCGAGGCCGTCGCCGCCCGCCGCACCGAGTCGCGGCTGGTGTTCTCCCCCCACGATGATTCGGCGGCGGCCCGAACGGGTCCCGTCCAGACGGTCGCCGCCCGGCCCCGGATCACGTTCCGCCGCCTCGACCTGATGTGCCCTGACCGTGCCGAAGGCGCGGCCGAACCGGCGGAACACGCGGCAGAGGTGGAACACCGGACTCCGCTGACCGAGGGCGTCGAACTCAACGTCCTCGCCGTACGGCTGGCCGAGGGCCGTCACGCGGTCACCTTCTCGCTTCCGGCCATCTGCGCCGATGTCACGACGATGCGGAGCCTGGCCCATGAGGTCGTCGAACGCGCGGCGGGCCGCACCCCCCGTGCCGGCGGCCTGCCGTACGACGGCGTGGCCGCCTGGTGGAACGAGATGGCCGAGCTGCCGGAGGGGGCGACGGCCCGGGAGTTCTGGCGTTCCCGCTGCGCCGGGTGGGATCAGCCGATAGAGCTGCCGGGGCAGCGCAAGCACCGGGCCGGGCCGTTCCGCCCTCAGGCCCTGACCGGTTTCCTTCCCCCCGCCGAGACCATGGCGCTGCGCCGCCGGTGCCCCTCGCCGAACGACGCACGCGGCTGGCTGCTGGCCTGCTGGCAGGTGCTGCTCCGCAGGATGACCGGCGCCGGCGCCCTGGTCGTCGGCGTGGCGACGGACCTGCGCCGGCACGAGGAGCTGCGGGGCTGCTCCGGGCCGTTGACCGTCACCCTGCCCGTGCGCCTCGACCGGCCGCTCGACGTCGCCGTCTCGGCCGCCGCCGCCGAGACGGCCGAGCAGATCGAGGCGGGCGATGCTCACGCCGAGTGGTACAGCTGGGAGCGCTGCGTTCCCCCCGCCGCGCCCGGCCGGCCGTCCTGGTTCCCGATCGGCTTCGACTTCGACGCCGGGCAACGGCCCGCGGACCACGACGGCGCCGGCCCGACCGAGTCGTACGGCCACCACGACAGGTTCCTGGTCCGCCTTTCCTGCCAGGACACCGGGGAGCGGATGCGGTTCACGCTCGGGTACGACGGCGACGCGTTGCCGCGTTCCGCCGCCGGGCAGCTGATGGACTCCTTCCTGGCACTGGTGGCCGACTCGCTGGACCGGCCCGACAGCGCCTGCCGGGACCTGGACCTTCTGGGGCCGGAAGGACGACGGCTGCTGCTGCGATCGGGAGGGGACCCGGAGAGCGAACCATCCGGGGCATGCCTTGCGGCACTGGTGGAGGAGCAGGCCGCGCGGCGGCCCGAGGGCGTGGCCGTGGTGTGCGGCACGCAACGCCTGACCTACGGGGAGCTGGAACGCCGGGCCAACCGGCTCGCTCATCACCTGCGCGCGCTCGGGGCCGGTCCGGAGGTGCGGGTGGGGGTCTGCCTGCCCCGCTCGATCGAACTGGTCATCGCACTGCTCGCGGTCGTCAAGTCGGGCGGGGCCTATGTCCCGGTGGACCCGGATCATCCCGGGGAGCGGATCGCCTACGTCCTCGACGACGCCGGTGTGCGGATCCTCGTCACGTCCGGGCGGGCGGGCGAGCGGGCACCCGCGGGAACGGATCTGCCGACGGTACGGATGGACGAGGACGCGGCGGCGATCGACCGGTGGCCTGCCGAGGCGCCGCCGCCGAACACGGTGCCCGGCAGTCTGCTCTACGTCATCTACACCTCCGGGTCGACCGGACGGCCCAAGGGGGTGATGGTCACCCATGCCGCTCTCGTCCGGCTGCTGACCGCCACCCGGCCGTGGTTCTCCTTCGGGCCGGACGACATCTGGACGCTGTTCCACACCGTCACGTTCGACTTCGCGGCCTGGGAGCTCTGGGGCGCGCTGGTGAGCGGCGGCCGGGCGGTCGTCGTGCCGACGGCCGTGACACGGTCGCCGGAGAAGTTCCGCGCCCTCCTGGTGCGGGAGCGGGTGACCGTGCTCAACCAGACGCCGGGGGCCTTCCGCAACCTGATGGCCGCCGAGGACGCGGACGCCACCGAGGGATGGCCGGCGCTGCGCGTGGTGGTGTTCGGCGGCGAAGCCCTGATGCCCGGCATGCTCACCGGCTGGTTCGCCCGCAACGGCGACCAGGCGCCGCGGCTGGTCAACATGTACGGCATCACCGAGACCACGGTGCACGCGACCTACTACCCGCTGTCGGCGGCCGACGTCCCCGCGGCCGATTTCGCCGAGGCGCCGGATTCCCCGTCCTCCGAGCGGAGCCCCATCGGAGTTCCGCTCCCGGACCTGAGCGCTTACGTACTCGACGGAGAACTGCATCCCGTGCCGCCTGGTGTGGTGGGGGAGTTGTTCGTGGGTGGTGCTGGTTTGGCGCGTGGGTATTTGGGGCGGCCGGGTTTGACGGCGGAGCGGTTCGTGCCTGATGTGTTCGGTGGTTCGGGTGGTCGTTTGTATCGGACCGGGGATTTGGTGCGGTGGTCGGGTGATGGGGGTTTGGAGTTTGTGGGGCGTGCTGATTTTCAGGTGAAGGTGCGGGGTTTTCGGGTGGAGTTGGGGGAGGTGGAGTCGGTGTTGGGGGCGCATCGGGGGGTGCGTGATGCGGTGGTGGTGGCTCGGTCTGATGGTGGGGGTGGGGTGGTTCGTCTGGTGGCGTATGTGGTGGCTTCGGAGGTGGGGGGTGAGGTGGGGGTCGAGGAGTTGCGGGGGTTTGTTTCGGGTCGGTTGCCGGAGTACATGGTGCCGGCGGTGTTCGTGTGGCTGGGTTCGTTGCCGTTGACGGTGAACGGGAAGGTGGATCGGGGGGCGTTGCCGGTTCCGGAGGGGGAGCGTCCGCGGTTGGGGCAGCGGTTCGTGGCGCCGCGGACGTCGGCGGAGCGGGTGCTGGCGGGGTTGTGGAGCGAGGTTCTGGGCGTTTCGGAGATCGGGGTCCACGACAACTTCTTCACCCTCGGCGGAGACTCGATCACGAGCATCGTGGTGATGTCGCGGGCCGCCCGCCGCGGTCTGCGCATCACTCCCTGGCAGTTCTTCGAGAACCAGACCGTCGCGGGGCAGGCCCGGGTGGCCGTGCCGGTGGTGGCCGTCGAAGACCGGGCCGGCTCCGCGGCGCCGGCCGCCGGCCCCGCACCGCTGACGCCCGTCCAGCGCTGGTTCTTCGACCAGGCGTTCTCCCATCCCGGCCACTACAACCAGGGGTGGTTGTTCCGCGTCCCCGCGACGGTGGACGCCGATCGGCTCGCCGCCGCGATCACGGGCCTGCTGGAGCGGCACGACGCGCTCCGGCTGCGGTTCCCGCGGGACACCCGGGCGGCCGGGGGCCGGCGGGCGGAGTACACCGCGCCGGGCGCGGCCCCGGCGCCCGCCGCGTTCCGTCGCGTGGACCTGTCCGGCTCGGCGCAGTGGGAACCCGCGCTCGCCCGCGCCCTCGCCGATGCCCAGGACATCGACCTGGAACGGGACCCGCCCCTGCGAGCGCTGCTGATCGACGGCGGCCGGGAGGACCGGTGTCGCCTCGCGTTGATCGCCCATCATCTCGTCATCGACGCGGTCTCCTGGCGGATCCTCCTCGACGACCTGCGGGAGGCGTACCGGGCGCTCGCCGCCGGCGGTGAAGCCGGGATCACCGACGCCACGACCTCGTTCGCGTCCTGGGCCCGCGCGCTCACCGAACTGCCCGGCGCGGTCGCCGACGACCTGGAGTTCTGGCGTGCCCAGCGGCCTTCCGGGCGGTGGGAGGTGCCCCTGGACCGTCAGGCGAGCGGTGCCGGAACGTACGGCGACGCCGAGGACGTCGAGGGAGTCCTCGGCGCCGAGGAGACCACGGTCCTGCTGCGGGACCTGCCGGCGATCCACCACAGCCGCGTCGACGAAGTCCTGCTCACCGCGCTCGCCCTGGCGATGACCAAGTCGTTCGGCATCACTCGGCTGTACGTCGACGTGGAAGGGCACGGCCGGGAGCAGCACCTCGTGGAGGGGGCGGACCTGTCCCGCACGGTCGGGTGGTTCACGGCGATTGCTCCGCTGCTGCTGCGCCTGCCGGACGGCTCGGCCCCGGGCGACGCGCTCGCCGCCGTCAAGGAGCAGATGCGCGCCGTCCCGCACGGCGGTCTCGGCCACGGCATCCTCCGCCATCTCGATCCGGTGCGCGGTCAGGCACTGGCCGAACCACCGGCTCCCCAGGTGAGCTTCAACTACCTCGGCCAGTTCGACGCGAGCGCCGAGACGCGGACGACACGGCCGCCCGGCGATCACCTGGACCTGGCCGCCGCCCCCGAGCCGATGCCCCCGCCGCAGCATCCGGGCAACCGGCGCACGCACCTGCTGGACGTCACGGCCGCCGTGGTCGGCGGCCGGCTCCGGATACGCGTCGGCTACAGCCGTGCCCACCATGACCGGGCGACCATCGACCGGCTGACCGGCGATGTGGTCGCCCGGCTCGGCGAGCTGATCGACCACTGCGGGCGCTCGGGCAGGACGCGATTCCACACGTTGCTCGACAAGGCGCTGGCCCTGGCGCCGGAGACCACGGCCGATGTGACGGAGGCGCGACCAGATGAGTGACACGGTGGAACCGGCGCAGCGGCAGCGGCCGGCGGCGGCCGACGTCATCGAGGACATCCATCCGCTGTCCCCGCTGCAGCAGGGACTGCTGTTCCACACGTTGCGCGAGTCGGACTCGGCGGTCTATCTCAGCCAGACCACGGCCCTGTTGTCCGGGCTCGATCCGGTCGCCTTCCGGCGCAGCTGGGAGCAGACGGTGGCCTGGCACCCGGCGCTGCGTTCGGCCTTCCTGTGGGAGGGCGCGGACGAGCCGGTCCAGGTGGTCTACAGGAGAGCGCCGGTCCGGTTCCACACGCAGGACTGGCGCGACCTGCCCCCCGAGGTCAGGCAACGGCGCCTCACCGCCTTCCTCGACCGGGACCGCGACGAGCCGTTCCGGCTGTCCCACGCGCCGCTGGCCCGTTACGCCCTCCTGCGGCTCGGCGAGGACGACTACCAGTTCGTCTGGACCTACCACGCCATCCTGCTCGACGGCTGGAGCACGGCGATGGTGATGCGGGACCTGGTCCGCCACGGTGCGGCGGCCCGCGCCGGCGAGGTGATGCCGTCACCGGACCGGGCCCCGTACCGGGACTTCGTCGAGTGGACCCGCCTGCGCGACCACGACGAAGCCCACCGCCACTGGCGGGAGACGCTGCGCGGTTTCACGAAGCCGACGCCGCTGCCGGTCGCCGGGCCGGGCGGCTCGGACCGCGGCGGCCGGACGGGGGTGGCCGAGCACACCGCACGGCTCTCGCCCGCGGACACGGAACGCGTCGCCGCGGCCGCCCGGACGTACCGGGTTCCGCTCGGCGTCATGGTGCAGGGCGCATGGGCGCTGACGCTGATGCGGCACACCGGGGTCGACGACGTCGTCTTCGGCCAGGTCGTCTCCGGCCGCGGCGGTGACCTTCCCGGAGTGCAGGACATGGTGGGACTTCTCACCAACACCGTCCCGGTCCGCGCGGCGGCCGCGCACGACGACCGGGTGGGGACGTGGCTGCGGGCGCTCCACGCGCGGCAGTCCGCCACCCTGCAGTACGAGCACACCCCGCTGTCCCAGGTGCAGCGGTGCAGCGAGATGCTCGCCGGGCAGGAGCTCTTCCAGACCGTGCTGGTCGTCCAGAACTATCCGCGGCTGGACGAGACCGGGCAGATCGACCCCGGATACCGTCCCAGCGACCTGCGCGGGTTCGAGACCACCCATTACCCGATCACGGTGTTCGCGGTGCCCGGCGAGCGGCTTGAGATACGGGTGGTGCACGATCAGGCGACGGTCGACGGCGGAAGTGCCGCGCTCCTCGCCGAGTCCGTGCTCACGGCGCTGAACGGCCTGGCCGCCGGCGCGGATCGGCCCCTCGGCACGGTCCCGGTCTTCGGCACGGGAACGGCGGCGACTCGCGGCCTGCGCGACCGGGTCAACGCCACCGAGCGCCGGTTCCCACCCCCGCACACCGTCGCGGAGCTCTTCGAGGCGCAGGTCGGCCGGACGCCCGACGCGCCGGCCGTCCTCCAAGCCGATTCCCGGCTGAGCTACCGGGAGCTGGACCGGCGGACCGACCGGCTGGCGCGCACGCTCGTCGAGCAGGGCGCGCGGGCCGAGGAACGGGTGGCGGTCCTGCTGGAGCGTTCCGTGGAATTCGTGACGGCGGCCATGGCGATTCTGAAGTCCGGGGCCGCCTACGTCCCGATCGATCCCGGGTATCCGGCGGCGCGCATCGCCTGGATGATCGAGGACGGCGACTGCCGCACCGTGATCACCCGTAGTGACCTTCTCGACCGGCTCCCGGCCGACTGCGGAGCCGCGGTCCGGATCGTCTGCCTGGACTCGCCTCCGGCCGAGGGCGGCTCGACCGGGCCCGCGCGCCCGCTGCCGGCGCCGGCGCGCCCCGGCAACCCCGCCTACGTGATCTACACGTCCGGTTCCACCGGAACGCCGAAGGGCGTGGTGGTCGATCACCGGGCGGTGCTGAACACGCTGCGGTGGCTGCGGGAGGAACTCGGCTGCGGTCCCGGCGACGTGGTCGCCTTCAAGACCCCCGTCAGCTTCACCGACTCCGTCTGCGAGGTGCTGTGGCCGCTCTGCCACGGAGCCGCACTGGCCGTCTTCGACGACGACACCGTACGCGACCCGGACGCGCTGTACGAGGCACTGGACCGGCACGACGTCACCTACTGCCAATTCGTGCCGCGCCAACTCGATCTGTTCATGGCCGCCGCGGCGCGGCGCGGCGACGATGATCCCCTGCCACGCCTGCGCAGGGTCTTCAACGGCGGTGAGCCATTGCCGCAGTCCTTCGCCGTCGAATGGGACCGGCAGTTCCGCAACGGCAGGATCGCCAACATCTACGGCATGACCGAGTCGGCGATCTATGCGACCTACCAGGCTCTGCCGCGGGGGTTCGCCGAGAGCCGAGGGGCCGTCCCCATCGGCCGTCCGATCGCCAACACGCGAGTGCACGTGCTCAATCGCGAACTGGAGCCATGCCCGCCTGGTGTGGTGGGGGAGTTGTTCGTGGGTGGTGCTGGTTTGGCGCGTGGGTATTTGGGGCGGCCGGGTTTGACGGCGGAGCGGTTCGTGCCTGATGTGTTCGGTGGTTCGGGTGGTCGTTTGTATCGGACCGGGGATTTGGTGCGGTGGTCGGGTGATGGGGGTTTGGAGTTTGTGGGGCGTGCTGATTTTCAGGTGAAGGTGCGGGGTTTTCGGGTGGAGTTGGGGGAGGTGGAGTCGGTGTTGGGGGCGCATCGGGGGGTGCGTGATGCGGTGGTGGTGGCTCGGTCTGATGGTGGGGGTGGGGTGGTTCGTCTGGTGGCGTATGTGGTGGCTTCGGAGGTGGGGGGTGAGGTGGGGGTCGAGGAGTTGCGGGGGTTTGTTTCGGGTCGGTTGCCGGAGTACATGGTGCCGGCGGTGTTCGTGTGGCTGGGTTCGTTGCCGTTGACGGTGAACGGGAAGGTGGATCGGGGGGCGTTGCCGGTTCCGGAGGGGGAGCGTCCGCGGTTGGGGCAGCGGTTCGTGGCGCCGCGGACGTCGGCGGAGCGGGTGCTGGCGGGGTTGTGGAGCGAGGTTCTGGGCGTTTCGGAGATCGGGGTCCACGACAACTTCTTCACCCTCGGCGGAGACTCCCTCATGGCCGTCCGCGTCGTCGGGCGGATCCGCGAGGCCTTCCCGGCCGACTACACCCTGCCGGAGCTGTTCGCCGCCCCCTCCATCAGCGGATGCGCCGCCGCGGTCGAGCGCCTGCTCAGCGATGCGGCCGACCTGGACGCACTGGTGGACGAGGTGGCAGGCCTGTCCGACGAAGAGATCGCCGCCAGGCTCGCGGAAGGCGAGAAGTCACATGAGTGAAGCAACCTCCGGTCCGTCCGACCGCGCCGAGCGCCTCGCCGCCCTCAGCCCGCGGGCACGCGAACTCGTCCTGCGCCGGATGCGCGGCCCGGCACGGGACGGCGCCGCGGCGACGGGCCCGGCGGACCCGCGGCCGGTGCCCCGCACCGGCGCCCCGCTGCCCGCGTCCTTCTCCCAGGAGCGGCTGTGGCTGCTGGACCGGCTCCGCCCCGACTCGGCGGCCTACGTCGTCTCGACCGCCGGACGGCTGCGCGGTGACCTCGACGTCGACCGGTTACGCGCCGGACTCGCCGACCTGACCGCCAGACACGAGATCCTCCGGACGTCCTTGGCCTGGACCGGCGACCGGACGGCCCAGATCGTCCACGACTCGGTGACTGTGCCCTGGGAGATGACCGACCTGTCGGCCGTATCCGACCCCCGCGCCGACGCCGAACGGATCCTGGCGGCCGATGTCGAGCGCGGTTTCGATCTCACGGCGGCGCCGCTCTGGCGGGCGCGGCTGGTGCGGATGGGCCCGCGGGACCACCTGTTCGGCGTCGCCATGCACCATACGATCACCGACGCATGGTCGGTCGGCGTGCTCCTCTCCGAGCTCGGTCGGCTCTACACCGCGTCGCGCAGGGATCCGGCGCCGGAACGGCCGGTGCTGCCGCCGCTGCCCCTGCAGTACGGCGACTTCGCGGTCTGGCAGCGCGAGCGCCTGACCGACGACCTGGTCGCCGGATTGACGGGCTTCTGGAAGGAGGAGCTCGCCGGCGCCCCGGAACTGCTGGCCCTGCCCACCGACCGGCCGAGACCTCAGGTGCGGAGCGGCCGCGGCGCCCGCCATGACTTCGAGGTGCCCGGCGACCTGCTCCGGGCGGCCCGGGAACTGAGCGGCAGCACCGACGTCACGCTGTTCATGGCATTGCTGGCCGCGTTCGTCACCGTGCTGTCGCGATGGTCGGGAGAGACCGACGTCGTCGTGGGAACACCCGTCGCGGGGCGCCACCACCCGGACCTCGAGGGCCTGATCGGCTTCTTCGTCAACAGCGTGGTGGTCCGCACGGACCTGTCCGGCGGCCCCTCGTTCCGGCGGCTCCTCCACCACGTGCGCCGGCAGTCCCTGCGCGCGTTCGAGCACCAGGACCTGCCCTTCGAGAAACTCGTCGAACACCTGGCGCCGACGCGCGACACCGCCTACAACCCCCTCTTCCAGGTCAATTTCGGGTTCGGCAACGTACCGCGCGGCCACCTCGACCTTCCGGGGACGGTCGCGGAGCCGGTGGCCGTCCCCAGCGGCGCCGGAGCGAAGTTCGACCTGTCGCTCTACCTGAACGAGGACCGGGGCCGGCTGGCCGGAACGTTCGAGTACGCCACCGACATCTTCGACGCGGCGACCATCGAGCGCCTCGCGGGATACCTGGTCGAGGTCCTTGCCGCCGTCACCGCCGATCCCGACCTGCCCATCGCCCACCTGCCGGACCCGCGACCGGGACAGCGGCCGGGAACCCCGTCGGGGAGTACTCCGGAGACCGGCGACCCCGGTGAGCCGCCCGCCCCGTCCCTCTGGCCGGCCTCCCCCGGCTTCGTCGAGCCGCGCGACCGCTGGGAGCGTTACGTCGCGCAGGTCTGGTCGGAGGTGCTCGGCGTCACGCCGATCGGCGCGCACGACGAGTTCTTCGAACTCGGCGGCAGTTCCATGCCGGGGATGCTGGTGGTCGACCGGCTGTGCAGGCTCACGGGCCGGTCGGTGACCCTGCACGACCTGTACGCGACGCGCACGGTGGAGGCGCTGGCCGACTGGATCCGCTCCGGCGAGACGATCTCGCCGGATCCCCAGTTCGTCGTGGAGTTGCAGCCCGGTGGGCCGCGAGCCCCGCTGTTCTTCCTGCACGCGGTGCTCGGAGAGCTGTACCACTATTTCGAGCTGGCCAGGGCGCTGGGCACCGGCCGGGCGCTCTACGGCGTCCAGAACGACGGCTTCTTCCACGGCGGAGCCGACCCGGGCGTGCTGACCATGGAGCAGATGGCGGACCGCTACGCCGAAGAAGTGCGCCGGGTCCACCCGGAGGGGCCGTACCACCTGTGCGGCTTCTCGGGAGCGGGCAGGTTCGCGCTGGCGGTCGCCGACCGCCTGCACGCCGCAGGCGACCGGGTGGGCACGGTGGCGCTGCTGGACACGGCACCGCTCACCGACGCTCCACCCGCACCTGACCGCGCGTTCATCCTCGCGGGGTGGCTGCTGTTCTCACCGCCGGAGGATGAACTGCGCGGGCTGGACCCGCGGGCGCAGTTGCAGCGGGTCCTGGAGGCCGGAAAGCGCGCCGGTGACCTGCCGCCGGACGTCGAGCCGGCCGAGTTCGAGTCGTTCTGCCGCCGTCTGGAGCTGAACGCGCGGGCCATCTCCCCCTACCGTCCGTCCTATCCGGGAACGGTGACGCTGCTGACGCAGCGGGACCGCACCGACCGCGACCTGCCGGCCGAGTGGGCCCGCTTCCCGATCGGCGGCCTGAAGGTCGAGGAGATCGACGCCGGCTCCCATATGGAGTTCGTCTACGGACCGGCCGTCGCCGAGGTGGCCCGGCGGCTGGAGGCATGCCTGGACGAGCCCGCGCACGGGGACCCGGGAGCGGACCGGTGATCCACGAATCCGTGGTCAGCTGCATCGGCCGCACGCCGATCGTCGCGCTGCGCCGGCTGTTCGACGACCCGGGCGTCGAGGTCCTCGCCAAGCTGGAGATGCTCAACCCCGGCGGCAGCGTCAAGGACCGCCCGGCTCGGCACATCATCGAGGAGGGCCTGCGGAACGGCGCCATCGCCCCCGACTCGCACCTGGTCGAGAGCACCTCGGGCAACTTCGGGATCGCGCTGGCCATGGTGTGCCGGATCTACGACCTGGCGTTGACGGTGGTCGTCGACCCGAACATCACCGCCACGAACCTGCAGCTGCTGCGCCGGTACGGCGCGAACGTCGACATGGTGAGCGAGGGCGACGGCAGCGGCGGCTACCTGGAGCAGCGCCTGCGCCGGGTCCGGGAGATCGTCGGCGCCGTGCCCGGGTCCGTGTGGGTCAACCAGTACGCGAACCGGCTGAACTGGCAGGCGCACGCGGAGACCACCGGGAAGGAGATCCTCGCCGACGTCGACGGGCCGCTGGACTGCGTGGTCATGGCGGTGAGCACCACGGGGACCATCCACGGGGTCGCCCGGGCGCTGCGCGTCGCGTATCCGCGGTTGCGGGTCGTCGCCGTGGACGCCGTCGGCTCGGTGATCTTCGGTCATCCGCCGGCCCCGCGCCGGGTGCCCGGCATCGGTGCGGGCCGTGTCCCCGAGCTCCTGTGCCGGGACGAGATCGACGACGTGGTCCTCGTCGACGACGACCAGGCCGTCCAAGGCTGCCACGAACTGCTGCGCTCCGAAGGGATCCTCGCCGGAGGGTCGTCCGGGGCCGTCGTCGCCGGGCTCTGGCAGCTCCTGCCGCGGCTGCCTCGCCCGGTGCGGGTGCTGACCCTTCTACCGGACCGCGGTGAGCGCTATCTCGACCTGCTCTACGCGGACGCCCCGGCCGAACCGAGATTCGACTGGTCGTCGTCACCCCCGCGGCGACCGCTGAGCCGCTCGTGAGGCCGGCGCCCGGTCGACCGCCCGGCCGCCCGCCGGTCCAACGCAGCAAGGAGGTCGAGATGGTCCCACTCGTCGCGTTCTGGCGGGAGGAGCTTTCCGGCGCGCCCGAGGTCCTGACGCTTCCGACCGATCGACCCCGTCATGCGGCGTCCCGTCGAACCGGGCGGCTCCCCGTCGAGGTGCCCGGGGAGACCCTTTCCTCCTTGAGGGAACTGGCCGCCGCTGAGCGGACGACGCCTCTCGTCCCGCTGCTGGCGGCCTTCTCCGTCGTCGTGGCGCGATGGTCCGGTCTCACGGACATCGTGGTGGGTTCGCCGATGCCGACGCGCGCGGACCTCTCGGGCCGCCCGTCGTTCCGCGAGGTGGTGGGGCGGCTGCGGCGGACGTGCGAACGGGTGGACGCGCACAGTGATCTCCCCTTCGAGTCCCTGGTGGAGGCGTTGGCGCTGCCGCCGGACCCGGCCCACCACCCCGTGTTCCAGGTGGCGCTCACGCTGGACGACGAAGTGCTGGACGCCCCGGTGGCGCCGGCCAGGGGTCCTGCCGGGACGTCCCTGGACCTGGCTGTGCGATTCACGGAGCGCGAGAACGCTCTCAGCGGCGCGTTGGACTACGACACGGGCCTCTTCGACAGGGATACGGCGCAGCGGCTGGCCGGCAGCCTGCGCACGTTGCTGGCCGCGGCCGCGGCCGACCCCGACCGGCCGGTGGCCGCCCTGCCGCTGCTGACGGCGTCCGAACGCCGGACGCTGGCCGGCTGGGCCGACGGTGGGCCGGCCCCGGTGACCGTGGACCGGCCGGAAGACTGCCTGCCGGCGTTGTTCGAAGCGCAGGCGGCCCGCACCCCGGAGGCCATCGCCGTCAGCAGCGGCTCCGAACGGGTCAGCTACGCGGAACTCAACGCGCGCGCCAACCGGCTGGCGCACCGGCTGCGCGAACACCGGTCGCTCGGGCCGGGGCCCGGGGCCGAGATGTTCGTCGGTCTCATGGCCCGGCGGGGTCCCGACTTCATCGCGGGGATGCTCGCCACGCTCAAGGCAGGGGGCGCGTTCGTCCCGCTCAGCCCGGCCCAGCCTGCCGACCGGCTGCGCTACATCATCGCCCAGAGCGGCTGCGGCGTGGTGCTGGGCGACGCGGCGGGCCGCGAGGCCCTCACCGGCGCGATGGCGGCGGCGCCGCAGGACCGGCGCCCCGTCTGGATCGACATCGACCCGCGGGCCCATCTCGACCGGCCCGCCGGGGATCCGCCGGCCCGCTGCCTCCCCGACGCGGTGGCCTACGTCATGTTCACCTCCGGCACCACCGGCGCGCCGAAGGGGGCCGGCGTCCTGCACCGCGGCCTGCTCAACCACATGACCGCCAAGATCAGCGATCTGGGCATGGGACCGGCGGACGTGCTCGCCCAGAACGGGCCGGCCACCTTCGACGTGGTGGTGTGGCAGTGCCTCACCCCGCTGACGATCGGCGGCCGGGTGCACGTGGTGCCCGATGAGGCCCTGGAGGATCCCGAACGGCTCGCCGAAGAGGTGCGGAGCGGCGGGGTGAGCGTGCTCCAGGCCGTGCCCGCGGCGATCAGCATGATGCTCGCCGGTCCCGCCGCGTCGCGGCTGGCGGGACTGCGCTGGCTGGTGCCCACGGGCGACGCGCTGCCCGGCGATCTCGTGCGCCGGTGGCTCGACCTCCATCCCGCCGTCCCGCTGCTCAACACCTACGGCCTCACCGAGTGCAGCGACGACCAGTGCCACGCCGTGATCGACGCGCCGCCGGACGGCACGTCCGGCCCGATCGCGACCATCGGCAGGCCGGTGCCGGGGATGCGGGCCTACGTGGTCGACCGCGAGATGCAGCCGGTGCCCGCCGGAGTCGTCGGCGAGCTCTACCTCGGCGGCACCGGGATCGGCCGGGGGTACGCGGGGCGCCCGGGGCTGACCGCGGAGCGGTTCGTGCCGGACCCGTTCCAGCGCGGAGGCGGCCGGCTGTACCGGACGGGTGATCTCGTGCGGTGGGCGCGGAACGGCACCCTGGACTTCGTCGGCAGAGCCGACTTCCAGGTGAAGATACGCGGGTTCCGCGTCGAACCCGGCGAGATCGAGGCCGCGCTGACCCGCCATCCCGGGGTCCGCGAAGCGGTCGTGACGGTCCGGGAGGACCACGGCCCCGACTCGCGGCGGCTGGTGGGCTATCTGGTGCCCGCGGAGGCGGAGCGGCCTCGTCCGGAGGAACTGCGGGGGTTCGCGGCATCCCGGTTGCCCGACTACATGGTCCCGGCGGCGTTCGTGCTGCTGGAGGCGCTTCCGGTGACGGCCAACGGGAAGATCGACCGGCAGGCGCTGCCGATCCCCGAGACGGTGGACGGGCAGCCGCCGGAGGACTCCGTCCCGCCTCGCGACGACATCGAGCGCACGCTGGCCGGACTCTGGGCCGAGGTACTACGGACCGATCGCTTCGGGGTGTTCGACAACTTCTTCGCGCTGAGCGGCAACTCGATCCTCGCGGTACGGCTGCTGACCCGGGTGCAGGACGTCTTCGGCGTCGACCTGGGAATCGCCGAACTGTTCGAGGAGGCGACCGTCGCCGGCGCCGCGAGCGCCGTTCGGGAGGCGCTCGGACGGCACGAGGCCACCGTCGCGACCCCGGAGCTGCGCCGGGAGCCACGCGACGGCGGGCCCCTTCCGGCGTCGTTCTCCCAGGAACGTCTCTGGGTGCTGGAGCAACTGCAACCCGGTCAGGCCACGTACAACGTCCCCGTGGCCGTGCGGCTGCGCTGTGAGCTGGACACCGCCCGGCTGCGCGTCGCGCTGGCCGAGTTGGCCGGGCGCCACGAGGTTCTGCGCACCTCGGTGACGGTGGTGGACGGACGTCCGTTCCAGACGGTGCACGAGTCCGTCGACGTCGAGCTCAAGGAGATCGAGCTCGACGGATCCGGCCCGCCGGCCCCGAGCGGGGGGTCGGCGGATCCGCTCGCCGGGGCCCGCGACCTGCTGGACGCCGAGGCGCGGCGTCTCTTCGACCTGGGCACGGCACCGCTGTGGCGGGCCTGCCTGATCCGGCTGTCCGAAGGAGACCACGTACTGGGTCTCACCCTGCACCACCTCATCACCGACGGCTGGTCGGGCGGTGTGCTGTTGCGCGATCTGCTCCGTCTCCTCGCCTCCGACACCCTGGCGCCGCTGCCGGTGCAGTTCGCCGACTTCGCCGCCTGGCAGCGCGAGCTGCTGACCAGCGAGCGGCAGGCGGAACTGGTGCGGTTCTGGACGGACGAACTCGCCGGGGCGCCGCAGCTCCTGGAACTACCGACCGATCGCCCGCGCCCGCGTGTTCAGGCGCACCGCGGAGCCCGCCACGACGTGGAGGTGCCTCCGGCCCTGCTCGCCGCGATGCGGAGACTGGGCGCCGCCGAGGGCGCGACGCTGTTCATGACGCTGCTCGCCGGCTTCGCCGCCGTCCTGTCCCGCTGGTCCGGCCAGTCGGACGTCGTGGTCGGCGCCCCGGTCGCCGGCCGGCCGGCCGCCGATGTCGAGGAGCTGGCGGGGTTCTTCGCCAACACCCTGGTGCTGCGCACCGACACCTCCGGACGGCCGTCGTTCCGCCGGTTGCTGGACGGGGTCCGCCGCACCTGCCTGCGCGCCTACGCCCACCAGGAGATGCCTTTCGAACGGCTCGTGGAGGAGTTGGCGCCGCGGCGGAGCATGGCGCACAACCCCCTCTTCCAGGTGATGCTGACCCTGCAGGCCGCGGCGCCGCTGGACGGAACCGCCGGGCAGGCCGAGGAGCTCTTCCCTCCGGACACCGGTACGGCGAAGTTCGACCTGGCGCTCTACCTGGTCGAGGACACCGACCGGTTGCGCGGCGTATTCGAGTACGACGTGGACCTGTTCACGGCGGACACCGTCGAACGGCTCACCGGCCACCTGCTGACGCTGCTGGCCGCCGCGGTGGCCGAGCCGGACCGCCCGGTGGCGACGCTCCCCATGCTCACCGCCGGGGAACACGACCAGATCGCGGAATGGAACCGCACCCGCCGCGCTCATCGGCGCGTGCGCCTGCCGCACCTGGTGGCCGAGCAGGCGGCGGCTTCGCCGCACGCGCTCGCGCTCGGGTTCGGCGAGCGACGGATCACCTATCGCGAGTTCGCCGCCGCGGTCGATCGGCTGGCGGGACGGCTGCGCCGCGCCGGCGTCGGCCCGGAGCGCGTGGTCGGGGTATGCCTGCACCGCGGCGTGGAGCTGGTGGTCGCGGTGCACGCCGTGCTCGCGGCGGGCGGCGCGTACCTCCCCCTGGATCCCGATCACCCGGCCTCCCGCCGACGATTCGCCGTCGAGGACTCGGGCGCCACCGTCGTCCTGACCTCCGACGACCATGCGGACGACCTGACCGGCGCCGGGGCGACGCTGCTGCGCTGGGACGACGGGGACCTCGACACGCCCGTGGAGGCAGGCGCACCGGCGTTCACGGGCGACGGCGCCGAGGCCGGGGACGAACTCGCCTACGTCATCTACACGTCCGGCTCGACGGGCCGCCCGAAAGGCGTCGGCATCAGCCACCGGAGCCTGGTGAACCGGCTGCGCTGGATGCAGGAGGCCTTCCCGCTCGGACCGCAGGACCGCGTCCTGCACAAGACGCCGTTCACGTTCGACGTGTCGGTGTGGGAGCTGTTCTGGCCGCTCACCGCCGGGGCCGGGCTGATCGTCGCCGAGCCGGGCCGGCACCGCGACCCGGACCATCTCCTCGAACTCGTCACGCGTGCGGACGTGCAGACCGTGCACTTCGTGCCGAGCATGCTCAACCCGTTCCTGGATCGGGTGCGGGAACTCGGCCGCCCGGCCTGCCTGCGGCGGGTGATCTGTTCCGGGGAACCCCTGCCGGCGGAGCTCGCGCGACGCTTCGCCGAGGTCCTGCCCGGCGTCGCCCTGCACAACCTGTACGGGCCGACCGAGGCGACGATCGACGTCACCTGGCATCCCTGCGATCCGGCCGAGCGGACCGTCCCGATCGGCCGGCCGGTGAGCAACACGCGAGCCGAGGTGCTCGACGGCGAAGGGCAGCGGGTCCCGGTGGGCGTGCCGGGGGAGCTGTGCCTGGGCGGCGTCCAGGTCGGCCGCGGCTATCTGAACCGGCCGGGGACCACCGCCGAACGGTTCGCCCCCGACCCCTTCACCGGCGACGGCGGGCGCCTCTACCGCACCGGGGACAGGGTCCGCCGGCTGCCGGACGGAGAACTGGAGTTCCTCGGCCGCACCGACTTCCAGGTCAAGGTGCGGGGACTGCGCATCGAGCTCGGCGAGATCGAGGCCGTGCTGGCCGAACACCCCGCCGTCCGCGACGTGGTGGTCACGACCCGGCGGGACGGCGCCGATACGACGCGCCTCGTGGCGCACCTGGTGCCGGCGGGCGACGGCTCGGAGGTCCCCGTCCCCCGCCTGCGGGAGTTCCTGGCCGCCCGGCTGCCGGAGTACATGGTCCCGTCGGCCTTCCAGTGGCTGGCGTCCCTGCCGCTCACCGCCAGCGGGAAGGTGGATCGTGCGGCACTGCCGGCGGCCGAGGTCACCAGGGAGCAGACGGGCGGGCGCTTCGTGCCGCCTCGTGACCGCGCTGAGAAGATCCTGGCCGATGCCTGGACCCGTGTGCTGGCGGTGGACCGGGTCGGCGTGTTCGACAACTTCTTCGAGCTGGGCGGCGACTCGATCCTCAGCATCATGGTCGTCTCCCGGGTCGCCCGGGAGGGGCTGCACATCACGCCGGAGCAGTTCTTCGACAAGCAGACCATCGCGGATCTGGCCCGGCTCGCCCGATGGTCCGGACCGGACCGTCCCGGCGTCCCCGACGCCTCCGGCGACGACCGGTTCCCCGTCACCCGGATCGATGGGGACACGTTCGACTACATCCTCTCCGTCATGCGCGAGCAGGACCGGCTCAGCGAAGGATCATGATGATCGACAACGGTGAAGTGGAAAAGGTCTTCCCGCTCACGGCGATGCAGCAGGGAATGCTGCTGCACAGCGTGGGTGATCCGGCCGCCGGGTTCTACGTCAACCAGATCGTGTTCACGCTGCGCGGTCCGCTGGACGCGTCGCGCCTGCGCGACTCCTGGCAGTGGGTGGCCGACCGGCATCCGGCCCTCCGCACGGCCTTCGTCTGGGAGGGCACCGATGAGCCCCTCCAGGTCGTACGGACCTCCGTCCCGGTGCCCTGGACGGAGCTGGACTGGCGCGCGGTGTCCCACGAGGAGCGGGAGCAGGAGCTGAGCGGGCTGCTGGAGGACGACCGCTCCCGCCCGTTCGAACTCGCCCGCGCCCCGCTGGTGCGCATGGTGCTGGTGCGGCTCACGGACGAGGACTGGTGGCTCGTCCTGACGTTCCACCATCTGCTGCTCGACGGCTGGTCGGTCCAGCTGGTCGTCGACGACGCGTTCACCCGGTACCGGCGGGCGGACGCCGACGGCACGGAGGAGGCCGCACCGGGCCCGCCGCACTGGGAGTACGTGGCATGGCTGCACGGGCAGGACCCTGCCGCGGCGGAGCGGCACTGGCGGGAGCATCTGGCCGGGTTCCGCGAACCCACGCCGCTGTCCGTCGGCCATCCGGCGGCGCGGGGCGAGCCCGGCTTCGGCGAGATCACCGATGTCCTGCCGGACGAGTTGCGGGCCCGGCTGGAGGACCTGGCCAAGCGCCGGCACCTCACCCTGGGCACGGTCGTCCACGGGGCGTGGGCGCTGCTGCTCAGCCGGTACAGCGGGCAGCGCGACGTGGTGTTCGGCTCGGTCGTGTCCACCCGCCCGCCGCAGGTGCCGGACGTCGAGCGGATGGTGGGCCTGCTCAGCGCCACCCTGCCGATCCGGGTCCGCGTCGACGAGTCCGCACCGCTCCTGCAGTGGCTGGCCACTCTGCAGAAGGACCTGGCCGCCGGCCGGCGATACGACTACAGTCCCCTCGCCCAGGTGCAGCGCTGGAGCGATGTCCCCGGTGGGACCGCACTGTTCGACAGCATCGTCGCCTATGAGAACTACCCGGTGCGCACCGGATGGCTCGGCGCCGACGAGGACCTCCGCGTCACCGGCGTCCGAGCTCACGAACGGCCCCACTACCCCGTGACGCTCGTCGTGGCGGGGACCGATGATCTGGAGGTGCGCCTTCACCATGACCGGCGGCGCCTGTCCGATCCGGCGGCGGAGCGGCTGCTCGGACACCTCCGCACGCTCCTCACCGGCATCGCGGACGGCCTCGCCGACGACCAGGACCGCCCGGTCGGGGGACTGCGGCACCTCACCTCCGCCGAAGGAGACCGGCTGCTGCGCGACTGGGCCGATGGAGGCGAGCCCGACCTTCTCGGCCCCACCGTCCCCGAACTCCTCGACGAACAGGCCCGCCGGCGCCCCGACGCGCTCGCGGTGATCTGCGGAGAGCAGCGCCTGACCTACCGCCAATTCGACGTGCGCATCAACCGGCTGGCGCACCATCTCCGCGCCGCGGGCGTGGGCCCCGACGTGCCGGTCGCCGTGTGTCTGGAACGCTCGGTCGAACTGCTGGTGGCGCTGCTGGCCGTGGTGAAGGCGGGCGGCTGCTACGTGCCCCTGGATCCGGAGTACCCGGAGGCCCGCATCGCCTCCCTGATCGCCGACACCGGTGTGCGGCTCGTCCTGACAGGGGGTACCGCCGCCGACCGGTTGCCGCGAGCCGGCGCGGCGCGGGTGATGAGGCTGGAGGCCGAGGCGGAAGAGATCGGCCGCGCACCGGCCACCCCGCCAGAGCCGGGTGTGTCCTCGGACAACCTGCTGTACATCATCTGCACCTCGGGCTCGACCGGCCGCCCGAAGGGGGTCATGACCACCCACCGGGGGGTCCTCAACCATCTGGGCTGGATGCAGCGCACGTTCCCGATCGGGCCCGGCGACCGGATCGCGCAGCGCACCTCGGTCGGATTCGACGCGTCGGTCTGGGAGGTCTTCTGGCCGTTCCTGACCGGCGCCGCTCTGGTGGTGCCGGACACCGACGCCAAGGACCCCGAGCGCCTGGCCCAGGTGATGGACGAGCACAAGGTGACCGTCGTGTCCTACGTGCCGTCGCTGCTCAACACCGTGCTCGCCGACCCTCGGCGCCGCCTCGGCCACCATCTGAGGCTCGTCCTGATCGCCGGTGAGGCCCTGCCGGCCGGCCTGGTCAACGCCTTCCGCGAGGTCTGCCACGCCGAGGCCGCCAACGTCTACGGCCCCACCGAGACATCGGTGTCGTGCGTGATCTGGCCCGTGCCGGACCGGTCCGACGTCACCCGGGTGCCCATCGGCCGGCCGCTCACCGGAACACGGGGCTACGTGCTCGATCCAGAGCTGCGCCCGGTGCCCGCGGGCGTCCCGGGCGAACTGTACGTCGGCGGCTCGGGAGTGGCCCGGGGCTATCTGGCGCGGCCCGGAATGACCGCCGAACGGTTCGTGCCGGACCCGTTCGGCACCGGCGGCGGCCGGCTGTACCGGACAGGAGACCTCGTCCGCTGGATGCCCGACGGATGCCTGGAGTTCGTCGGCCGGGCCGACCACCAGGTCAAGGTCCGCGGGTTCCGCATCGAGCTGGGGGAGATCGAGGCGGTGCTCTCCGGCCATCCCGCGGTCCGCGACGTGGTGGTGACGACCCAGGACCAGGAGGACACCTCCTCACGGCGGCTGGTGGCCTACGTGCTGCCGGCGCGGGGCGCCGAACCGGTGCCGGTCTCGGAGCTGCGCGACCACCTCGCCGCGCGGCTGCCCGACTACATGGTCCCGGCCGTGTTCGTCTGGCTGGACGCCCTTCCCCTGACCGCGAACGGCAAGGTGGACCGGGCGATGCTGCCGGCTCCCGACGGAGTCCGTCCCGAGCTGGCGCAGGAGTTCGTCCCGCCGCGCGACCCCGCCGAGAAGACCCTCGGCGCGATATGGGCCGACGTGCTCGGCGTGGACCGGGTCGGCGCGCTGGACAACTTCTTCGAACTCGGCGGCGACTCGATCCTCAGCATCATGGTGGTCTCCCGGGCCGCTCAGGAGGGGCTGCGGATCACGCCGCGGCAGTTCTTCGACAAGCAGACCGTCCGCGAACTCGCCGCCGTGGCCGAGCCCATGACCCGCCCCATCGGCGTGCGGCACGCCCGGAAGGGATCGGCCGCCGACGCCCGCGACCTGCCCCTCACGCCCGTCCAGCACTGGTTCTTCGAGCAGGGGCTCACCCGTCCGGGGCACTGGAACCAGGGATGGCTGTTCGCGCTGGACGCCGACGCCGACTGCGCCCGGATCGCCGGGCACCTCCGGGACGTGGTCGCCGCCCTCGGCGACCGGCACGAGGCCCTTCGCCTGCGCTTCGACCGGAGCGGCCCGCACGGCCGATGGCACGCCGAGGCGCGGGCCGTGGACCGCGCCGCGACCGACGAGTCGGTCACCCTGGTCGACGTGGCCGAGAGCGACGACTGGGACGCGGCGCTGGGCGCGGCGCTTGCGGCGGCCGCCGAGTTCGACCTGGGCAGACCGCCCCTGCTGCGGGTGCTGGTGATCGACGGCGGCCGGCCGGACCGGCGCCGGCTGGCTCTGCTGGCCCATCACCTGGTCATCGACGGAGTGTCCTGGCGCGTCCTCCTGGAGGATCTCCACACGGCATTCCGGCAGGCCGCCACCGGGGCGCCGGTTCGCCTGCCGTCCGCGACCACGCCGATCTCCGCCTGGGCGCGGGCCCTGCGCGAGCTGGCGCACGCCCCCGAGACAGAGGCCGACCTGGACTTCTGGCTCTCCCAGACGTCGGCGGACCCTGCCGGTCCGGAGCCTGACCTGCCGCAGCCACCGGAGCACGCCCGCGAGGAGGACACGGCGCGCACCACGGTCGGCCTGGACGTGGAGCAGACCCGGCTGCTGCTGCGCGAAGTTCCGCGGGCCTACCGAACCCATATCGACGACGTGCTGCTCACCGCGCTGACGCGGGCGCTGACCCGGTCGACGGCGTCGAATCACGTGTCGCTGTGGCTTGAGGGCCACGGCAGGGAACAGCATCTGGTCGACGGAGCAGACCTGTCCCGCACCCTGGGCTGGTTCACCTCCATCGCCCCGGTGACGCTCAGCCTGCCCCCGGGCGACGATCCCGGAACGGCTCTCAAGGCGGTCAAAGAGCAGTTGCGCGCGGTGCCGCATCACGGGTTGAGCTACGGTCTGCTGCGCTATCTGCATTCGGCGCACGCATCGACCCTCGCGGCACGGCCGGCGCCACGCGTCGGCTTCAACTACCTGGGCCAGTTCGACACCGCCATCGCCGGTGACCACACGGAACCAGGCGCCCATGACGGACCGGCGCTGCGGCTGCGGCGGGCGCCTGAATCGCCGCCGCCCGCGTTCCACCCGGAGAACGCGCGCCCGCACCTGCTCGACATCGATGCGATCACCATCGACGGGCACCTGGACATCACCTTCTCCTACAGCACGGCGCACTACAGCGACCAGGCGGTCGAGCGCCTCGCCGAGGAGACCATCGCCGGCCTCCGCGAACTGATCTCGCACTGCACCCGGCCGGAGGCCGGGGGCTACACGCCCTCCGATTTCCCCGAGTCGGGACTCGACCAGGACCGGCTGGACACGCTGTTGACCGCGTTGACCGAAGACCGCTGACCGAGGAGCGTTGACCGACATCATGGCCATGGGGTGACCGCCCCGAATGCTCAAAGAATCCATCGTCTGAAGGAACCGTTGTATGGCGCATGCGAGTGCCGAGCCTTCGAGTACCGGGAACGCGGACGGCACCGTGGGATCGAACGCCGCAAGAACCCTTCGCACCTACCTGGGGCCGCACCGGGCCGTAGCCGCCGTGCTCGCGGTGACGACACTGGTCTACACGGCGCTCCAGGTGGCCAACCCGCAGTTGCTGGGGAGGTTCATCGACGGTGTCCGCTCCGGTGCCCCGCTGTCGAATCTGCTGGGGCTCGGCGCGATCTACCTGTCGGTCGCGGTGGTGGCGCAGGTGATCTGGATCGTCGCCGAATACCGGGGCGCCCGGGTGGCCTGGAGCGCGACGAACGAGTTGCGCGCCGATCTGACCGAGCACTGCCTCCGGCTGGACATGTCCTTCTATGAGCGGCACGCCCCCGGAGAGTTGATCGACCGGATCGACGGAGACGTGAGCAAGCTGGCCAACTATTTCTCGCAGATGTTCCTGCTGGTCCTGTCCAACGTGCTGCTGGTGGTCGGGATCGGGGTCGCGCTGTTCGTCCAGGACTGGCGGATCGGACTGGTGTACGCGCCGTTCGTCACCGCCTCCTTCTTCTTGCTGCGGAGACTGGTCGGCACCGCCGTGCCGGCGATGGCGGCCCAGCGGGAGGCCAACGCGAAACTGCTCGGGTTCTTCGAGGAACGCCTGAACGGACTTCCCGATCTGCGGGCCAACGGAGCCGAAGAACACACCGTGCACGGCTTCTGGACCTACGCCGGAACGCTGTTCTGGGCCAGTCGCCGCGCCGCGCTGCTGGGGGTGCGCTGGCCCGCGGCCGCGCAGTCACTGGCGTCGGCGGGGTTCGTCATGGCCCTCGGGGCCGGCGTATGGCTCTACACGTCCGGCCAGATCACCCTCGGCGCCGCCTACACCCTGGTCGTCTACGCGGTCATGGTGCAGACCCCCATGCTGGTGATCACCTCGCAGTTTCATGATCTCGAAGCCGCCCTGGGGGCGCTGCGGCGCATCCACGGCCTGCTCGACGAGCACAGCGTGGTCCGCACCGGCGAAGCCACCCTGCCCGCGGGGGCGCCCGCCGTGGAATTCGAGCGCGTCTCGTTCAGCTACAGGCCCGAAGAAGATGCGCTCCGCGATATCTCCCTGCGCCTCCGGCCGAAGACCCGGCTGGCCATAGTCGGCCGTACAGGCAGCGGAAAGAGCACCCTGATACGCCTGTTGTTCCGATTCGCCGACCCCACCCAGGGGACGGTCCGGTTCGACGGCCGCGACGTGCGGGAGATCTCGGTGGCCTCACTGCGCGACCAGGTCGGCCTGGTCACGCAGGAGGTCCAGTTGTTCGCCGCCACGGTCCGCGACAACGTCACGCTCTTCGATGACACGGTCGACGACGCCCGGGTGCGCGAGGCGCTCGCGGAGGTGGGGCTGCGGCAGTGGCTGGAGAGCCTGCCCGCGGGGCTGGACACCCTCCTCGGCCCGGGCGACACCGGGCTGTCGGCCGGCCAGGAGCAGTTGCTGGCCTTCGCCCGCGTCCTGATCCAGGACCCCGGCCTGGTGCTCCTGGACGAGGCCACGTCGCGACTGGACCCGGCGAGCCTGCGGGTCTTCGAGACGGCCATGGAACGCCTGCTCGCCGGACGCACCGCGATCATCGTGGCGCACCGGCTCGAAACCCTCGGCACCGTCGACGAGGTGCTCCTGCTCAGCGATGGCCGCGTCGCCGAGCACGGCCCACGGGACCGGCTGGTCGCGGATCCGTCCTCGCGGTTCTCCCGCCTGCTCGCCGCCAACGAGGCACTGGCATGAGGGCACCGCGGACACGCCGGTCGGAGCCGCCGCCCGCGCCCCCCCGGGGACGTTCCGTCCGGCGGGCGCTGCTGATCCCGCTGTTGTCCCGTTCGGCGCCCACCTACCTCGGCCTGACCGGACTGTGGATCCTGCTGCGGGGCGCGCTCCTGGCCACCGGACTGTTGCTCCAGATGGTCTTCGACACCCTCAGCGGCACCGATCCGGCCGGCACGTCGGCCTGGTCGCTCATCGCCCTGGTGGCGGCCGCGGAGGCCACCAAGGTGACCGTGTGGTACGGCGTGATCCTCAGCCGGGTCGAACCGCACTTCACCTACCGGATCCGCGCGGCCCTGCAGGTCAACGCGCTGCGCGCGATCCTGCGCAAACCCGCCGGGCGAGCGCTGGACCGCACCGGCGGCGACGCCGTCAGCCGGTTCGGCGCCGACACCGACGAGGTCGGCGTCTTCGCGATCTGGTCGGCGTCCAACCTCTCCCGGTTGATCATCGCCGTGGCGGCGTTGATCATCATGCTCGGTATCGACGCCGTCGTGACCTTGGGGCTCGTCGTCCCGGTGGTGGTCATGGTGCTGGCGAGCCGGGCGCTGGCAAGGCCGCTGCGCGAATGCCAGAACGCCGGTCGCCGGGCGGCCGCGGAGGTGAGCAGCGTCGTCGGGGAGGCGGTCGGCGGGGTTCAGGCGATCAAGGTCGGACGTGCCGAGGAACGGTTCGTCGCGCGGCTGCGGCAGGCCAACGCCGTCAGGCTGCGTCTCGCCGCCCGCGAGGTGCTCCTGACCACCGTGCAGACGTCCCTGTTCAACGGCACGGCCGCGCTCGGCACCGGGTTCGTGCTGCTGCTGGCCGCGGCGCGCATGCGCGGCGGCGAGTTCACCGTGGGCGACCTGGCGCTCTTCGTCTTCTACATCCAGTTCATCACCGAGGCGGTGACCGCGCTGGGCATGTTCTTCGCCCGGTTCCAGAAGGCCGAACTCTCCACGCGCCGGGTGGCCGAACTCGCCGACGACGAATCAGCGGTGATCGCCCGCACGCGGACCCACCTGCGGCGCGAGCCGCCGCGGCCGGCACCCCGCGAAGACCGTTCCGCGCCGCTGCGCCTGCTGGAGGCCCGTGGCCTCACCTCGCGCTACCCGGGGACCTCACGCGGCGTCCGCGACATCGATCTCCACCTGCCCGCCGGCACGGTCACGGTCGTGACCGGCAGGGTCGGATCCGGCAAGAGCACCCTCCTGCAAGTGCTCCTCGGGCTGCTCCCCGCCGAGCGCGGCACGGTCCTCTGGAACGGCGTGCCCGTCGACCATCCCGAGACGTTCCTGACCCCGCCGCGGTCGAGTTTCGTGCCGCAGGTCCCCCGGCTGTTCAGCGGCACGATCCGGGAGAACATCACGCTCGGTGCCCCCTCCTCGCCGACGGAGGTGGCCGAGGCGGTGCGCCTCGCCGTGCTCGAAGACGACATCGCCGGTCTGGACAAGGGCCTCGACACCGTGATCGGGCCGCGAGGTCTGCGCCTGTCCGGGGGCCAGAGGCAGCGGATCGCCGCCGCCCGGATGGCCGTGCGCCGTACCGACCTGATGGTCTTCGACGACCTGTCCAACGCGCTGGACGTCACCACCGAGCGCCGGTTGTGGGACCGGCTTCTGGACCACGGCGGCGCCACGATCCTGGCCGTTTCGCACCGGCCGTCCATCCTCCGCCGGGCCGATCAGATCGTGGTGCTCGTCGACGGTGAGATGTCCGCCGTCGGCACCTTGGACGAACTGCTGGAGACCTGCACGGAAATGCACCACCTGTGGGACGCCGACGAATCCCTTCCGGGGGATGCGCATGCCGGCCGGGTGGAGCACGACTGAACGGCATGGAATTTCTGGAGAACGCGAGAGGAGAGGGAAATGTTCGATGACGACGACGAGCGGACCTACCGGGTCGTGACCAACCACGAGGAGCAGTACTCGATCTGGCCGGAGGACCGGGAGATCCCGGCGGGGTGGCGCGCGGAGGGCACCCGGGGAACCAAGCCTGAGTGCCTGGCCCACATCGACCAGGTGTGGACGGACATGCGGCCACTGAGCCTGCGCAGGCAGATGGATTCCCAGGCGGTCCCCGGCTCTTCTTGATCCCGCTCAGACCACCGTAGGCCCGGGGACCGCCCTGAGGGGCCGTCCCCGGGGCCCCGCACCGAGAGGAACAGTGTGACCAGGCCCTACGAGCTCGTCGTCCTGTCAGCCTCATCCAGTGACGAACTTGCCGCGGCCGCACGCGGGCTGGCTCGGTTCCTGGCCGGCAGGCCGAGCCTTCCGCTCGCCGCGGTGGCGGGATCCCTGGTCCATGACCGGCCGCGGCTACCGCACCGCCTGGCACTGGTGGCGCGCGACTGCGCCGACGCGGCGCGGCGGCTCCAGGCCCCGGCCGCCCGCGAGACGCACATCGGACACGCGACGACGGCCGAGCGTCCCCTCGCCTTTCTTTTCCCCGGGGTCGGTGACCACTATGCCGGGATGGCGGCCGGCCTTTACCGGAGCGAACCCCTTTTCCGTAGCGCGCTCGACCACTGCGCCGAGGTCCTCATAAACCAGCTCGGCCGGGATCTGCGTGAAATCCTCTATCCGGAGAACGGCGAGGCCGCGCCGCCGGCGGACGGGCCGCACGGCAGACTCGACCTGGCCCGGCTGCTCGGCCGGGACGAACGGTCCGGCGAGCTGGACCGGACCGCGACGGCCCAGCCCCTGGTCTTCGCCGTCGAGTACGCGCTGGCCAGGTTCCTGATGGGTGCGGGAATCCGTCCCACGGCATTGGCCGGCTACAGCCTGGGGGAATACGTCGCCGCGTGTGCGGCGGAGGTGCTGGCACCGGAGGACGCGCTGGAACTGGTGGCGCGCCGGGCGAAGCTGATCGAGACCGCACCCGAGGGTGCGATGGTCGCGGTGATGCTCGGCGCCGACCACCTCGCCGACCACCTCGACGGTGAGCTGTCGCTGTCGGCGGCCGATGGTCCGCGGCTCTCGGTGGTCGGCGGCCGGATCACGGCGGTGGAACGCCTTGAAAGGCGGCTCGCGGCCGAGGGCGTGGCCAGCCTGCGGCTGCCCACCCGGCACGCCTTCCACACGGCGATGCTCGAGCCGTTCGAGGAGGGGATGCGTGAACTGGCCGCCGGGTTCCCGCTGCGTCCGCCCACCATCCCGCTGCTGTCGAATGTCACCGGAACGTGGCTGACCGAGGTCCAGGCGACCAGCCCCGAATACTGGGCACAGCACATGTCCCGGACCGTCCGCTTCGAGGACGAACTGGCCGAGCTCTGGCGTCTGCCGGCACCGATACTGGTGGAGGTCGGTGCGGGCCGAACGCTCGGCACGCTGGTCCAGCAACATCCCGGCCGACGACCGGACGGCACGATTCTGAGCACCCTTCCCACAACGGCGGCCCGCGATTCGGACGTGGCCGGCGTGCTGACGGCGTTGGGCCGCCTGTGGGTGGAGGGTGTGGACGTGAATTGGCCGGCCCTGTTCCCTGACGGGCCGAGAGAGCGCCTGCCACACTTCGTGTTCGAAGGTGACCAGACGGAAACGAAGCGCTGATTCTCATGACCGGATGGCGAATCGAAGGTCCGGCGATGAATGCGGTGGACGACGGTGCCGCGCCGGCCCACGCGCTCCGCGGTCCGGTGGTCGGGCCGACCGCCTCGGCGGTGTGACGGGCGTCCACCGCCGGACGGGTCGGCTGTGAATCCGCGGACCGAGCGGATCGAGACGGCACGGATCGGCGTGAGCGGACCGTGATTCGTGCCGGAGGTTGATCTACCTGCAGTTATTCGATGGCCAGGAAGAGTCGTCTCATTTATTGCTCGGGAGCCTTGAATAACTGGCGCACCTCATAGATCATTGGATGCGGAACAATCTGAAACCCCTGCAGAAAACACCTTCCTCACGAGTTCCCTTACGGAAACTTACTCTTCTCTGACGTGGCCCGGATGAGGTTCGCCCGGCACGCGCGAAGAGCAGAAGCCCGCAATCGTTGGGGGTGAAGTGATCCGTCTTGGCATCATCGATCCACGACCTGTCATCCTGCACGGACTACGATATGTGTTCAATAAAGCGCAAGAAGTGACAATTGAGGTTTCTCAATCGAACACGAACGGCGTACCGTCGAACACGCTCGACGTCGTCCTTCTGGGATTCTGTCCGTCCGACGGCGTCGCGCGCGGACGGCAGATCACGGAGTTGTCCCACAAGACCTCGGTCCTCATTCTGAGCTGGGCTCGCGGGCCCGAGGAAAGGGAGGAGGCCGTGCGGTGCTTACGCGCCGGAGCCCGCGGCGTCCTGCACCCTGATGCTCCGGTCAACACCCTCCTGGACGCCGTCCGAACGGCGGCGGCGGGACGGATGGTGATTCCGAACGAGGTGTCGTCGTTCCTGGAGACTCCGGCGGCGACCGACCAGCTGTCACTTCGCGAACAACAGGTCCTCGACTGCATCGCGAACGGATACACGCACGGCCAGATCGCCCGGCATCTCGGGATCAGCCGTCACACGGTGGACACCTACGTCAAGCGCATACGCGGCAAGCTCAACCTCGGAAACAAGGCGGAGCTGACCAGGGCCGCAGTTCAGGCGGTCTCCGGCTTTGGAATTCGGCACGCCCAGTAGAACGAGGAGGTGAGGATGGGCGAGTAACCCCATCCTTCCCTTGTACCTTCCGGACAGGCGCCAGGCCGGTCGCCGATGCCGATTCCCCGCCCATTGCCCCGGCCCGGCGTCCGTCAGCCCTGTTGGAAGGTCAGGTAGCCGGCGGGGACGAGGCGGGGCGGGTTGGCCGCCTGGGTGGCGCCGGGTTCGATGACGCGGAACATGTCGAAGAGGATGATCGGCACCTCGCGACCCAGCACCTTCTGGACGAGGCCCGTGGAGTGCAGGTGCCGCGCGGCGTCGATGCAGAGGTCGTCGAAGTGGGCGCAGAGCCGTTCGTCCTGCTCGTCCTGCTCGGCTTCCGCGTCTTCGTCCGGCTCGTACCAGAGGCCGAGGCGCTTCACCTCGTCCAGGTAGAGGGCGGTGCCCTCGGGGTCGGCGGGGTGGTGTCCCGCCGGCCCGGACTCCTCCAGGAGCATGCAGGCGTAGTTCCAGCGCACCTCCAGCGGGTCCGCGGAGGAGCCTTCGAGGTTCTGCCGGACGTTGCTCTCGGTGTTGTAGCCGATCGCCATGTACGGGTCGTAGGGGTAGTCCCAGAGTTCGTGGACGGTCGAGAACTCGCCGTGCGAGATCCGGAGCGAGATGACGTAGATGTCGGGGAGGAGTGCCTCGGGGAACGAGCGCAGGGCGTCTTCGGCGGCCCGGCGCATGTGCTGCTGGAGGGTCATCTCCTCATGATCTCGGATCGAGGGAGCGGAGGCGGGCGAGGACGCCTTCGGTCTGCGGGGTCCGGAGGTCCTCGAAGATGGCGAGGGCGAGCAGCCAGCAGTCGCGGGCGGCGTCGGGGCGGGACATCTGCATGTGGGCGCGGCCGAGATTGTAGAGGGTCTCGCCCTGGCCCGGACGGTCGCCGAACTCGCGGAAGACGTTCAGCGCCTTCTCGTAGTGGACGATGGCGGTGTGCAGGCGGCGCAGGCCGTGGTGGGCGTAGCCGAGGCCGTGCAGGGTCCAGCCGAGGGTCCGCCCGTCGGCCTCCAGTGCGATGCCGTGGGCCTGCTCGAAGTGGTCCAGGGACGAGCCGAAGTCGGCGAGCCCGGCGTAGGCGTAGCCGAGGGCCGTCAGCGCGCGTCCGGTGTTGCGGCGGTCGCCCACCGCGGCGGCCAGCAGCACCGACCGGCGGTGGTGGGCGACGGCCTCGCGGTACCGCTGGAGGCGGCGGCAGGCGTAGCCGAGCCCGTGCAGGGTCCACGCCTCGCCCCGCACGTCCCCGAGCCGGGAGAACACCTCGCACGCCGCGGTGAACAGTTCGACGGACTCCTCGAACCGCCATCGGCTCTGGCTGGCGTAGCCGAGGCCGCCGAGCACGTAGGCGATGCCGCGGTCGTCGCCGAGGAGGCGCGCGGACGCGAGACCGTTGCGGAGCGCCTCGCTCCGGTCGGTCCAGGGGCCGCGGAGGAAGAAGAACGTCCACAGGGCGAGCGGGAGCCGCCAGGCGATGTCGTGGTGGCCCTCGTCGGCGGCGGCGCGGGCGGCGGCGACCAGGTTGGGCCGCTCGGTCTCGCACCAGCGCCGGGCCTCGTCCGCGGAGGCGAAGCGGAGGGCGCGGCCCGGCTCGTCCGGCAGCGGCGGGGCGGTGATGCGGTCGGGGCACAGCAGGCGGCGCGCGTTGTCGGCGGTGCCGAGATACCAGGCGAGGACGCGGCGGACGGCGGCCGAGCGCTCCTGCGGCGCGAGCGCGGGGCCGGGGTCGCGGCCGGGATCGGGGGCGGGCACGCCGTACCGGCCCTCGCCGCGCTCCACCAGGCCGAGGTCGCCGAGCAGGAGCCGCGCCTCGGCGTCGGGGACGCCGATGAGGACGGCCGCGGCAGGGACGGAGATCTCCGCGCCGGGGTGCAGGGCGAGCAGCCGGAGGGTCCGGGCACTGTCCGCATGCGGCCAGGAGTCCGGCAGCCGCATCCAGGCCTGCTCCCGGAGCTCCTTGACCGCGACCTGCGCGGGCCGGAACGCGGCCGCGCGGCACGCGGGGTTCTGCCGCACGACCTCCTCGAAGAACCAGCCGGAGGTGATCAGGGCGAGGACGCCGGGGGAGTCGCGCAGCGCGTCCTTGAGGGGGTCGGCGGCCAGCAGCCGGAACGCCTTGTTGATCGCGGTGCCGGCGACGCCGTGGTCGTCGTGGTGGATCTCGCCGGCGTGCACGGCGACGCGGACCCTGATGCGGGCGTCCGGCGGGGCGCCGCCGTTGTGCCGTGCCAGCAGGGCGGCCAGCCGCGCCGGGAACGCGCCGGCCAGCAGCTCCTTCGGCACGTCCGGGCGGATGAGGATCATGGCCCCGTCGCCCCGGTCCTCGCAGTAGCAGGAGGCCGCGGGCACGCCGGACTCGTCGAGGGCCCGCCGCAGGGCGCGGTATAAGCCCGCCCGCACGGCGAGCTGGTCCCCGTTCGTGCGGCGCCCGTAGCCCTCGACGTCCAGGCACAGGATCGTCCGGTGCACCGCCGGGCCGGCGCCGCCTGCACAGTGCATTAGCTCATGCATATGCACCCCCTCATGCATGTGCAGCAGCATGCTACGGCAAGATCAGCGCCTGTCGAAGCGCTTCAGCGGACCGGTCGGCGGTCGGATCAGGCGGTCAGGAGATCCTTCAGCAGCCGGGTGCGGACGGCGTCGTCGTCGCCCTCCGGCGGATGCCAGGGGCAGGCGACGTCCAGGGCGGCCACGCGGCCGGTGGCCATGATCCGCCGGACGGACGCGACCACCGCGTCGTAGGACGGCCCGCCGCCGACGGGGAACTTCAGCCCGGGCATCTCGCCGGCGTCGATGACGTCCACGTCGATGTGCAGCAGCAGCGGGCCGGGGGGCAGCACCACGTCGTCGACCGGGCAGCGCCGGACCTGCGAGGACGCGAGGAACTCCGCCTCGGCCGGGTCGAGGTCGCGGGCGTCCACCAGGACGGCGCGGTCCTCCGGCAGCGTGCGCAGGCCCAGCCGGTCGGGGAGGAGCGCGGTGTCGGCGCCGAGGATCTGCCGGAGCGGCATCCCGCCGAGGTAGCCGGACGTCGAACTGTCCACCGTGTGGACGTCGCCGTGCGCGTCGAACCAGACGACGGAGGCGTCCACCCCGGCCTTCTGCACGCCCGCGAGGACGGCCTCGGCGGTCAGGCAGTCGCCCGACACCACGCGCGGCATCGAACCGCCGTCGATCTGGCGGGCGACCTCGGCGACGACCGGTTCGAACAGTGCCGCGACGCGCTGCCACACGTCGCCGTCGGGCAGGTCCGGCGTCACGGGGACGACATCGAGACCGGAAAGGGGGAAGGACGCGTCGGGGAGCCGTTCGTCCTGGTGGTAGGGGAGAAGCGTGACGTTCATGCGGACACAGTAGAACGGTCCCGCCCGGTGCTCCGGGCGGGACCGAGAACGAGGGGCGGCGGTTACCGCTTCTTCCCGCCGGCGGTGGCCTTCAGGTAGTCGTGGTTCAGCCGGCCGATGACGTCCAGCGGGATGCCCTTCGGGCAGGCGACGGTGCACTCGCCGGTGTTGGTGCAGCCGCCGAAGCCCTCCTGGTCGTGGGTGTCCAGCATGGACACGACGCGGTCCCAGCGTTCGGGCTGGCCCTGCGGCATCAGGCCGAGGTGGGTGACCTTGGCGCCGAGGAACAGGGCGGCCGAGCCGTTCGGGCAGGCCGCGACGCAGGCGCCGCAGCCGATGCACTCGGCGGCCTCGAACGCGCGGTCGGCGTCGGGCTTCGGGACGGGCGTCGCGTGCGCCTCCGGGGCGGTGCCGGTCGGCGCGGAGATGTAGCCGCCCGCCTGGATCATCCGGTCGAACGCCGACCGGTCGACGACCAGGTCCTTGACGACCGGGAACGCCCTGGCCCGCCACGGCTCGATGTCGATGACCTCGCCGTCCTTGAACTTGCGCATGTGGAGCTGGCACGTGGTCGTGGCGCGCTCCGGGCCGTGCGGGGTGCCGTTGATGACCAGCGAGCACATGCCGCAGATGCCCTCGCGGCAGTCGTGGTCGAACGCGACCGGCTCCTCGCCGGAGGCGATGAGCTTCTCGTTGAGGACGTCCAGCATCTCCAGGAACGAGGCGTCGGGGGAGACGTCGTCGAGCTTGTACTCGACCATCCCGCCCTTGTCCTGCGGGCCGCTCTGGCGCCAGACGCGCAGTGTGAGCTTCATTACTTGTACGACCTCTGCGTGGGCTTGACGTAGTCGAAGTTGAGGGCCTCCTTGTGGAGGACGGGCTGCGCGTCCTCCCCGGCCCATTCCCAGGCGGCGACGTAGGCGAAGTTGTCGTCGTCGCGCTTGGCCTCGCCGTCCTCGTCCTGGCTCTCGGCCCGGAAGTGGCCGCCGCAGGACTCGGCGCGGTGCAGCGCGTCGACGACCATCAGCTCGGCCAGCTCGAAGAAGTCGGCGACGCGGCCCGCCTTCTCCAGCTGCTGGTTCAGCTCCTCGCCCCTGCCGGTGACCTTGACGCGCGTCCAGAACTCCTCGCGCAGCGCCGGGATGAGGTCCAGCGCCTTGCGCAGCCCCTCCTCGGTGCGCTCCATGCCGCAGTACTCCCACATGATGTGGCCGAGCTCGCGGTGGAAGGAGTCGACGGTGCGGTCGCCGTCGATCGACAGCAGCCGCTCGATGCGCGTCCGCACCCGCTCCTCGGCCTCGCTGACCGCGGTCTCGGCGACCGGGGGGAGGCTGTTGCGGGCGATGTAGTCGCCGATGGTGTTCGGCAGGACGAAGTAGCCGTCCGCGAGGCCCTGCATCAGCGCGGAGGCGCCCAGCCGGTTCGCGCCGTGGTCGGAGAAGTTCGCCTCGCCGATGACGAACAGGCCCGGGATCGTGGACTCCAGGTCGTAGTCCACCCACAGGCCGCCCATCGTGTAGTGGACGGCGGGGTAGATGCGCATCGGCGTGTCGTAGGGGTTCTCGCCGGTGATGCGCTCGTACATCTCGAAGAGGTTGCCGTACTTGGCCTCGACCTTGTCCCGGCCGAGGCGCGCGATCGCGTCGGCGAAGTCGAGGTAGACGCCGAGCCCGCCGGGGCCGACGCCGCGCCCCTCGTCGCAGACGTTCTTGGCGGCGCGGGAGGCGATGTCGCGCGGGACGAGGTTGCCGAAGGACGGGTAGATGCGCTCCAGGTAGTAGTCGCGCTCGTCCTCGGGGATGTCGTACGGCCTGCGGGTGTCGCCGGCCTTCTTCGGCACCCACACCCGGCCGTCGTTGCGCAGCGACTCCGACATCAGCGTCAGCTTCGACTGGTGGTCGCCGCTGACCGGGATGCACGTCGGGTGGATCTGGGTGTAGCAGGGGTTGGCGAACAGGGCGCCGTGCCGGTGGGCGCGCCAGGACGCGGTGACGTTCGAGCCCATCGCGTTCGTGGACAGGAAGTACACGTTGCCGTAGCCGCCGGAGGCCAGCACCACCGCGTCCGCCGTGTAGTGCTTGACCTCGCCGTTGATCAGGTTCCGGACGACGACGCCGCGCGCCCGCCCGTCCTCCATGATCAGGTCGAGCATCTCGTGCCGCGGGTACAGCTCCACGTTCCCGGCGTCCACCTGCCGCATCAGCGCCTGGTAGGCGCCGAGGAGCAGCTGCTGGCCCGTCTGCCCCCGCGCGTAGAAGGTGCGGGAGACCTGCGTACCGCCGAAGGAGCGGTTGTCGAGCAGGCCGCCGTACTCGCGGGCGAAGGGGACGCCCTGCGCGACGCACTGGTCGATGATCTGCCGGGAGATGTCGGCGAGCCGGTACACGTTGGACTCGCGGGACCGGAAGTCGCCGCCCTTGACCGTCTCGTAGAACAGCCGGTACACGCTGTCGCCGTCGTTGCGGTAGTTCTTGGCGGCGTTGATGCCGCCCTGCGCGGCGATCGAGTGGGCGCGGCGCGGGGAGTCCTGGAAGCAGAACTGCTGGACGTGGTAGCCGGCCTCGCCGAGGGTGGCGCCGGCCGATCCGCCGGCCAGCCCCGTGCCGATGATGATGATCTTCTTCTTGCGCTTGTTGGCCGGGTTGACCTGCTTGGCCTCGAACTTGCGGGTCGTCCAGCGCTCCTCGATGGCGCCCGCCGGAGCCTTGGCGTCGGCGATCGGCTCGCCGGACTTGTAGAAGCCGTCTGTCATGGGATCAGCTCACCCATCCGAACGTGATGGAGACGGGGACGGCGACGAAGCCGAGCGTGACGAGCGCGGCGGTGGTCGCGGCGAGGCCCCTCAGGGCGTTGTGGCTGCGCGGGCTGCGGAGCCCCAGCGTCTGGAACGCGCTCCAGATGCCGTGGTTGAGGTGGAGGCCGACGAGCAGGACCGCGACGACGTACCAGACCGTGATGTACCAGCGGGACGGGTCGAAGTCGGCGACCATCCGCTGGTAGGGGGTGGCGTCGGCGCCCTTGGGGTTCACGACGAAGAACGTGAGGTCCAGCAGGTGCCAGATGATGTAGACGGCGATGATGACGCCGCCGTACCGCATGGTGCGGACGGCGTAGCCCTGCGCGTGCGACTTCTTCTTCGACTGGTACTTCACCGGACGCGCGTGCGCCGCGCGCTTGCCGAGCGACACCGCCGACCACATGTGCAGCACGACCGAGGCGCCGAGCACCAGCTCGATGATCGTCAGCACCGTCCGGCGCGGCACCGCGGGCTCGCCCATCGTGCGCAGCCAGTGCGCGTAGTGGTTGAACTCCTCCGCGCCGAGGAAGATCTTCAGGTTCCCGATCATGTGCGCGACCAGGTACAGCACGAGGATGCCGCCGGTGACGGCCATCACGGCCTTCTTGCCGACGGTCGATCGGTAGATCGCAGGTATCGCTATAGCCACGACCTGCACGCTATGTCCGGTTCGGCGATTCTTTCCAAGTCATGAGCGCACTTGTGGCGATAGCCGCAGGCTATGAACACACGCCGCACGCGGCTTGTGTCCGTTCCGTGACACCGGTGCGCGTGAGGGACTTCACAGGGGGTGCGGGAACTCTGCCTGGGAGTGACTCAGGCGACATTGACGGAGGTCAGGGGCTTGTGGTCAGCGCCCTGGCCGGTCCGTTTCGGCCTGCCGCGACAGCAGCAGCACGGCGAGGTCGTCGGTCAGGGCGTCGCCGTTGAGCCGCTCCACCTCGGCCACCAGCGCGTCGATCAGCGACCGTCCGGCCGCGCCCCGGGCGCGCGCGGTGCGGGCCAGGCCGACCAGGCCGTCGGTGCCGAGCCGGTCCGAGCCCTCGCCGATCCGGCCCTCGATCAGGCCGTCGGTGTAGAGCATCAGGCCCCAGGACTCGCCGAGATCGATCTCGGTGGTCGGCCACTCGGCGCCGGGCACCAGGCCGAGCGCCGGGCCGTGGGCGTAGTCGGGGAGCGCCGCGACCTCGCCGCCCGCTCCCGGCGCCCCGCGGAACAACAGCGGCGCGGGGTGGCCGGCGAGGTGCATCCGGGCGGTCCGCCGGGACGGCGCGATCGTGACCATGCAGAGGGTGGTGAAGATCTCCTCGCTGCGCCGCTCGTGCCCGAGGACGGTGTCCAGGGTGCCGAGCAGCTGCTCGCCGGTGTGCCCGGCCAGGACGAGCGTCCGCCACGCCATGCGGAGCTGGACGCCGAGGGCCGCCTCGTCGGGGCCGTGGCCGCAGACGTCCCCGATCACCAGGTGGACGGCGCCGCCCTCGGTCTGCACGGTGTCGTAGAAGTCGCCGCCGAGCAGCGCCCGCCGCCGGCCGGGCCGGTAGCGGGTGTGGTGACGCAGCGTCGGGTCCTCGATCAGCGGGACCGGCAGCAGGCCGCGCTCCAGCCGGGCGTTCTCGCGGCCGAGGATGCGGGCCTCGACGAGCCGCCGCTCGGTCTCCTCCGAGCGCTTGCGCTCTATGGCATAGCGGATCGCGCGGGCCAGCAGCGGCCCGTCGACCTCCTGCTTGACCAGGTAGTCCTCGGCGCCCGCGGCGACCGCCTGGACGCCGAGGCGGCCGTCGTCCAGGCCGGTCAGCACGACGACGGCGGCCGGGCCGGACAGCGCCAGCACCCGCCGCAGCCCCTCCAGCCGGTCGATGTCGGGCGTGGAGAGGTCGACGATGATGCACTGGGTGCGCCGCGTCAGCATGCGCCTCGCGGCGTCCAGGTCGCTCGCGACGGTGATCCCCGCGTCCAGGCCGCTGTCGGCGAGCATCTTCTCCACCATGAGCACGTCGGTGGGGTCGTCGTCGATGAGGAGCAGCTCGATCCTGTCCTCGGTACCTGGCGTGAGGGGATGCGTCTGGTGACTGATGGTGCTCACAGGGCTTCCGGAATGTCGGGCTGGCGACGGCACTGGCAACGACCGCGTCGTCCCGCTCGTCCCTGCGGTAGCGGGGAACGGTACGGGCCGCGCCGGGGCAGCGGCGTGGGCCTAGCCGCCATGTGTCCCGGCTCATGGAGCGGAGGAAGCATCGCTCCGTACGGTGACGACCTTAGCGTGTCCCAGCGTCCGGGCGCACCCCCCGAGCCCGCCTTTGTCGGTGTTTCCGGACGGGCCGAAACCAGTTTCCGCTGCTGAAAAACCAGTCGTGCGCCAAGGGTTCCGCTGCATAACCTTCGTCGCGTGAAGCCGTTGCCGGTGAAAGATCCTGGCGGCCCCGACCACGTTGCGCGAGGGCGAACGACGTCCCTCGATCCCTGGAGCGCCTCCCGCGCCGATCGCGGATCCCCCGCGCGCTACCTGCTCTCGCTGCTGCGCGTCCAGTGGCGAAGCGTGACCGCGGGCGCCCTCCTCGGCGTGGCCTGGATGCTCAGCCAGGCCCTCATGCCCGCCGCGCTCGGCCGCGCCATCGGCGACGGCGTCGCGGCGCGGGACGAGGGCGCCCTCGTGACATGGGCCGCCGTCCTGCTCGGCCTCGGCGTGGCGCAGGCCGTGACGGGCGTGCTCCGGCACCGGTGCGCCGTGTTCAACTGGCTTTCCGCCGCGTACCGGACCGTCCAGCTCGTCACCCGGCAGTCCACCCGCCTCGGCTCGACGCTGCCGAAGCGGCTGAGCGCCGGCGAGGTGGTGAGCGTCGGCCTCTCCGACGTGTCGCACATCGGCGACACCATCGACATCGTCGCGCGCGGGTCGGGCGCCGTGGTCGCGATCGTCGTCGTGGCCGGCATCCTGCTGTCGACGTCGCCGCCGCTCGGCCTGATCGTGCTGGTCGGCGTCCCGCTGATCCTGGTGGCCGCGGCGCCGCTGCTGCGCCCCTACCGCGAGCGGGAGCAGGCGCACCGCGAGCTGGTCGGCGAGCTGACCACGCACGCCACCGACCTGGTCGCGGGGCTGCGGGTGCTGCGGGGCATCGGCGGCGAGGCGCTGTACTCCGGCCGCTACCGCGCCGAGTCGCAGCGGGTGCGCGGGGCGGGGGTGGCGGTCGCGCGGGCCGAGACGCGGATGAACGGCGCCGAGGTGCTGCTGCCCGGCCTGCTGATCGCGCTGGTCACCTGGGCCGGCGCCCGGTTCGCCGCGCGGGGGGAGATCGGCGTCGGCGAGCTGGTCGCGTTCTACGGGTACGCGGTGTTCCTGATCGTCCCGCTGAAGACCCTCGGCGAGGCCGCCAGCAAGATCACCAAGGGGCTGGTGGCGGCGGGCCGGGTCACCGCGCTGCTGCGGCTCGACCCCGAGCTGCCCGCCACCGGGACGGCCCGTCCGGCGGCGCACGCCGAGCTGGTCGACATCGCCTCGGGGCTGGTCGTGCGGCCGGGCCGGGTCACCGCGATCGCCGCGGCCGATCCGCGCGACGCGCAGGCCGTCGCCGACCGCCTCGGCCGGTACGAGAGCGGCGAGGTCGACTTCGGCGGCGTCCCGCTGCGCGCGGTCGAGGACGTCCGGAAGCGGATCCTGGTCGCGGTCAACGAGGACCGGCTGTTCTCCGGCCCGCTGGCCGAGTCGCTCGCGCCCGGCGCGGGCGAGGCCGTGCTCCGGGCGGCGGTCCGCGCCGCCTGCGCCGAGGACGTCGTCGACTCGGCCGGGCTCGACGCGCACGTGGCCGAGGCCGGACGGGAGTTCTCCGGCGGCCAGCAGCAGCGCCTCCGCCTGGCCAGGGCGCTCGCCGCCGACCCCGACGTCCTCGTCCTCGTGGAGCCGACCAGCGCGGTGGACGCGCACACCGAGGCGCGCATCGCCGGCAGGCTCGGCGAAGCGCGCGCGGGCCGCACCACCGTGGTGTGCACGACGAGCCCGCTGATGCTGGACCGCGCCGACCACGTCGCCTTCGTCCGCGACGGCCTGGTCGTCGCGGAGGGGACCCACCGGGAACTGCTGGACGCCGAGCCGCGCTACGCGGCGACCGTCACCCGAGGCGAGACCGCGGAAAGGGCGGGAACGTGAGCGCCGAGCTTCTGCCCGTCGCGACGCCCGCGCAGGTGCGGGCCTATGCGCGGCGGCTCGTCCTCCGGCACCCGCGCGACCTCGCCGGAGTGCTGGCCCTGCACGCGCTGGCCGCCCTGACCGGGCTCGTCACGCCGCGGCTGCTCGGCTCGCTGGTGGAGGGCGTCCGCGACGGCGGCGCCGACATCGACACCACCGGGCTGGCCATCGCCGGGTTCGTGATCGTCCAGAGCGTGCTGATCCGGTACGCCTACCTGGCGTCGGCGAAGCTGGGCGAGCGGGTGCTGGCCGAGCTCCGCGAGGAGTTCGTCGACCGCGTCATGGCCCTGCCGCTGTCCACGGTCGAGCGCGCGGGCACCGGCGACCTGGTCACCCGCGCCTCCCGCGACGTGGACACGCTGAGCACCTCCGTCCGGTACGCGATGCCGGAGACCCTCGTCGCCGTCGTCGTGGGCGGGTTCACCGTCGCAGCGCTGATGCTGAACGGCCCGCTCGTCGCGCTGCCCGCCCTGGTCGCGGTGCCGTTGCTGGTGGCGGTGATGCGCTGGTACCTGCCCCGCGCCCACAACGGCTACCTGCGGGAGAACGCGTCGTGGGCGCGCATCGCCGACGGGCTGACCGAGACCGTCCAGGGCGCCCGGACCGTGGAGGCCCTCGGGCTCGCCGAGCGCCGGCACGAGCGCGGCGACGCCGACATCGCGGCGTCCTACAAGGTGGAGCGGTACACCCTGCGGCTGCGCACGGTGCTGTTCCCGGTGATGGAGATGAGCTTCGTCCTACCCGTCGTGTCGACGCTGCTCGTCGGCGGCCTGCTCTACATCAACGGCATGGCGACGCTCGCGCAGGTGACCGCCGCGACCCTGTACGCCCAGCAGCTCATCGAGCCGGTGGACACGCTCATGCAGTGGCTGGACGAGCTCCAGCTCGGCGGCGCGTCCCTGGCCCGGCTGCTCGGCGTCGGCAACGTCCCGCCCGACCGCGCGCCGAACGGGGCCCGGCCCACCGGCGAGCGGATCGCGGCGCGCGACGTCCACTACTCCTACCGCCGAGGCCACGACGTCCTGCACGGCGTGGACCTCGACCTGCGGCCGGGCGAGCGCCTGGCGATGGTCGGGCCCAGCGGCGCGGGCAAGTCGACGCTCGGCCGTCTGCTCGCCGGCGTCGACGGCCCGCGCGCGGGCGCGGTCACCGTGGGCGCGGGCGGCGGCGTCCCCCTGGTCGAGCTGACCCTGGACGACCTTCGCGGCCATGTCGCGCTGGTCACCCAGGAGCACCACGTGTTCCGCGGCACCCTCCGCGAGAACCTCGTGATGGCCCGCGAGGGCGCCTCCGACGACGACATCCGCCAGGTCCTGGCCGCCGTCGACTGGGACGGCCCCGGCCTCGACGCCGTCGTCGGCTCGGGCGGCGAGACCCTGTCGCCCGCCCAGGCCCAGCAGCTCGCCCTGGCCCGGCTCGTCCTCGCCGACCCGCACACGCTCGTCCTGGACGAGGCGACGTCCCTCCTCGACCCGCGCGCCGCCCGCCGCCTGGAACGCTCGCTGGCCGCCGTCCTGGACGGCCGGACCGTCGTCGCCATCGCCCACCGCCTCCACACCGCCCACGACGCCGACCGCGTGGCCGTGGTGGAGGACGGCCGCATCACCGAACTGGGCACCCACGAAGAACTTCTAGCGGCACAGGGCTCCTACGCAGCCCTTTGGGCCTCCTGGAGAAGCTGAAAGCCTCCTCCTGCGGTCACTGTGCGCCTAGGGATTCTTTGAGGAAGTGGACCTGGATGTGGAGGAGGTTTTCGGCGACCACTTCTTGCGGGGTCATGTGGGTGACGCCCGACAGGGGGAGGACGGTGTGGGGGCGGCCTGCGGCCAAGAGGGCCGAGGACAGGCGCAGGGTGTGGGCGGCCACCACGTTGTCGTCCGCCAGGCCGTGGATGATCATCAGTGGCCGCTTCAGGTCGGCGGCCTTGCCGAGGAGGGAGTTGTCGGCGTAGTTCTCCGGCTCCTCGTCGGGGTGGCCCAGGTACCGCTCGGTGTAGTGGGTGTCGTACAGGCGCCAGTCGGTGACCGGCGCGCCCGCGACGCCCGCGTGGAAGACGTCCGGGCGGAGCATGACGGCCAGGGCCGCGAGCCAGCCGCCGAACGACCAGCCGCGGATGCCGACGCGGTCGAGGTCGAGGGCCGCGGGGTGCTTGCGGGCCGCCTCGATCAGCGCGCTGATCTGGTCATCCAGGACGGGGCCGACGAAGTCGCCGCGCACGGCGCGCTCCCAGGCGGGGCCGCGTCCGGGGGTGCCGCGACCGTCCGCGATCACGACGGCGAAGCCCTGGTCGGCGAGCCACTGCGCCTCGCAGTAGGAGCGCTGGACGGCGAGCACGCGCTGCGCGTGCGGGCCGCCGTAGGGGTCCATCAGGACGGGCAGGCGGCCGTGCCCCGGCTCCCAGCCGGTGGGCAGCACGACGGCGGTGCGCAGCTCGCGGTCGCCGGAGCGCAGCAGCTCCACCCGCGGGGTGATCACCGGGGTCTCGGCGAACGAGGCGACGGGGTGGACCGCGGTCGGCGTGCGCACCTCGGCCTGCGAGCCGAGGCGGTCCAGCCGCGCGCCCGAGACGACGGTGACGTCCCCCGACCGGGTGCCGCCGAAGACGCCCGGCCCCTCGCTGAGCCGGGTCACCTCGCCGCCCTCGTAGGAGTAGAGGTGGACCTCGGTGGGCTCCTCCCAGGCGGTGAACAGGATCGACTCGCCGTCCACGCCGAGGACGGAACGCAGCTGCAGGCCGCCGGGCGTGACGGGCTCGCCCGCGACGGTGAGCCGGCGGGTGTCGGTCTCGGCGTCCTCGGTGGCCCACACCAGGGCGCCGCCGTGCGTGCGGACGGGCAGGCCGGGGATGACCTCCGTCCAGACGGGGTCGTGCTCGGTGTGCAGCAGCACCGTCTCGCCGTTGGTCGGATCGACCCGCAGCACCCGCTGGGAGCGCTGGTCGCGGGGCTGCACGACGATCAGCAGGCCGTGCCGGTCCCAGACGGCGGTCACGAGGTAGGGGAACATGCCGCGGTCCCAGTCCACCGCGATCCGCCCGCCGTCCACCTTCAGCAGCACCAGGGACACCAGGGCGTTCGGGGTGCCCGCCGCCGGGTAGGCGATCTCGACCGGCGGCCGGTCAGGGTTGGCCGGGTCGGCGATGTGCCAGCGGTGCACGGGGGTCTCGTCCACCCGGGCGACCAGCACGGTCCCGCCGTCGGGCGACCACCAGTGGCCGCGCATCCGGTCCATCTCCTCCGCCGCCACGAACTCGGCGAGGCCGTAGGAGACCTGGTCGGACTCGGGCTCCACGAGAGCACGGTCCTCCCCGCCGTCCAGCTCGACGACCCGCAGTGTGCGGCCCGACACGTAGGCGACGCGGCGGCCCGCCGGGTCGGGGCGCGGGTCGAAGACGGGCGGCCGGGCGGGCAGCTCCCGCACGAGCGCGGTGCCGAGGTCGACGGCGTACAGGCGCCCGCCCAGGGTGAAGACGGCCTGGCCCATGGCGCGGTCGGTCGCGTACCCGACGATGCCGCCCGCCTGCTCGCGGGCGCGCTCGCGCCGGGCCCGCTCCTCGGCGGGCAGGTCCTCCTCGCCCGGGACGTCCAGCGCGGCCGGGTCGGCGACGCACTCCTCCTCGCCGGTGGCGGTGTCCAGCGTCCACAGGCAGGTCACCGGATCGTCGCCCGCGCGGGTGCGCAGGAAGGCGACGCGCGACCCGTCCGGCGCGATCTGGAAGGCGCGCGGAACGCCGAGGCTGAACCGTCGCGTGCGGGCGCTCTGCCGCGGAAAGCTGATGCTCATGGCATCCGAGTCTGCCAGCACGGTCCGGAACCGCGGCGCACGGCGGCCTCCTCCCCCTAAGATCACGGGTCGTCGCGTGGTGGACGGGAATGTTCCGTGCCCGTGTCCGCGCTCGCGTAAGCTCAAAGCTTCCCCAAGCACTTTCTTCGTTCGCGGGCTGAGGAGTTGTCAATGCCTGAGCTGCAGCCGGGAGACCCCCGGCGGCTCGGTTCCTACGAGATCGTCGACCGGCTCGGCGAGGGCGGCCAGGGCGTCGTCTACGCCGGGGTCGACGCCTCCGGGAACCAGGCCGCGATCAAGCTCCTGCGCGCCGACCTGGCGGGGGACACGATGGCGCGCAACCGGTTCGTCCGGGAGGCGCAGGCGGCCAAGCAGGTCGCGCGGTTCTGCACCGCGCAGGTCCTGGAGGCCGACGTCGCGGGCGACCAGCCCTACATCGCCAGCGAGTACGTGCCGGGGCCGTCGCTGTACAAGCAGGTCACCGAGACCGGCCCGATCGGCGGGGCGCCGCTCGACCGGCTCGCGATCGGCACCGCGACCGCGCTGGTCGCGATCCACCAGGCCGGGATCGTGCACCGCGACTTCAAGCCGCACAACGTGATCATGGCGCCGGACGGCCCCCGGGTCATCGACTTCGGCATCGCGCGGGCCCTGGACACCGGGCAGACCAACGCGACCAAGGCGATCGGCACCCCGTCCTACATGGCGCCCGAGCAGGTGGCGGGCGCCACCCTCACCGAGGCCGTGGACGTGTGGGCCTGGGCCACCACGATGGTGTTCGCCGCGACCGGGCACCCGCCGTTCGGCGACGACACCGTCGTCGCGGTGATCAACCGGGTGATGCACGAGCCGCCGTCGCTGGACGGCGTGCCCGCCGACCTGCACCGGCTGATCGGTGCCTGCCTGGTCAAGGAGCCGGAGCGGCGGCCGACCGCGCAGCAGATCATGATGGCGCTGATCGGCAGCGGCCCGGGCGGCGCCGGGCAGACCCGCATGGACGACCCGGCCCAGGCCACCACGATGCTGGCGGAGGGGTCCACGCTCGCCGCGGGCGGCCTCGCCGGCGCCGGGATGATGGCGGGCGCCACCCACCCGGGCCGCGGGGCGCCCCCGGTCGCCCCCCGCGACTACACCGGGACCCTCCCGCCGGTGGGGCCCCCGACGGGGGCCGGCCGTGCCCGGTACGACGGCGACTGGGAGCCCGAGCGCAAGTCCAAGGCGCCGATCTTCGGCGCCATCGCCGCGATCGCCGTGCTGGCACTGGTCGTGGGCCTGTTCATGGCGTCCCGGAGCGGCGGCGACAAGGAGACCCCGCCCACCCCGACGGTCAGCGACTCCGGGTCGGCCTCGGAGGAGCCGTCGTCCGAGGAGCCCGAGCAGCCGACGCCGACCCGCACCCGGACGCGCCGGAACACGCCGCCGCCCCAGACGTCCGAGCCGACGCAGGAGCCGCCGACCAGCGAGGTCCCGACCGAGACGCCGACCACCGAGACGCCGCCGAGCACGCCCACCAATCCCGGTGGCGGAGGCGGGACGGGCGGCACCGGGGGCACCGGCACCGGCGGCGGGAACGGCGGCGGCGACGGCGGCACCGGAGCGGGCGGCGCCGGCACCGGCGGCTGACCGGGGCCCGGCGGCGCCCCGCCGGGATGCGCGGGGCAGGGCGGTCATCGCCGCGATGCCGGGCCCTGAGTAGGCTCGTGGACTATGAAGGAGCCGCGGATCCTGTTCGTCCACGCCCATCCGGACGACGAGTCCATCGGGACCGGGGCGAGCATGGCCAAATACGCCGCCGAGGGCGCCCACGTCTGCCTCGTCACCTGCACGCTGGGCGAGGAGGGCGAGGTCATCCCCGAAGACCTGCGCCACCTGGCCTCCGACAAGGAGGACGCCCTCGGCGAGTACCGGATCGGCGAGCTCGCCGCGGCCTGCGAGGCGCTCGGCGTCCGCGACCACCGCTTCCTCGGCGGTGCCGGTCGCTGGCGCGACTCCGGCATGATGGGCGCCCCCACGAACGACGACCCGCGCTGCTTCTGGCAGGCGGACGTCACGACCGCCGCGCGGGACCTCGTGACCGTCATCCGGGAGGTCCGCCCGCAGGTGATCGTCACCTATGACGAGCGCGGCAACTACGGCCACCCCGACCACATCCAGGCGCACCGCGTCACATGGCGGGCGTTCGAGCTGGCCGCCGACCCCTCCCACGAGGACGGCGCCGAGCCGTGGCGGGCGGCCAAGGTCTACGCCTACGCCGCGCCGCGCACGGTCCTCGCCCGCGCGATCGCGGTGATGCGCGAGGCCCGGCTGCCGTTCGCCCGCGTCGCCGGGCTGGAGGAACTCGGGTCCGGCGTCCCGGACGGGGAGGTCACCACGGTCGTGGACGCCCGCCCCCACCTGCCCGCCAAGCTCGCGGCGCTGCGCGCCCACCACACCCAGATCACGGTCGCGCCCGAACAGGTCGGGCCGTTCTTCGCGCTGTCGAACAACCTGGGGCAGCAGGCGTTCGGCACCGAGTACTTCATCCTCCAGGCGGGCGAGCTCGGCCCGGTCGGTCCGGGCCGCCGCGAGCGGGACCTGTTCGCCGGTCTGGCGAGCGCGGGGGACTGACAGGCCCCGGTACGCTGGCGTCCGTGGACAAGGACGACCAGGCCCGGGTGCGGCTCGCCAAGAACGACCTCCCGGCGGACGCCGGCGCGCAGGACGCCGAGGCCCAGGCCGACGTCGCGGAGGCCGCCGCGGCCGAGCCCGCGGAGGGCGTCGACGCCGGGTCCGCGGAGCCCGCCGAGCCCGCGGAGGGCGCCGGCGCGTCCGCCCTGCGGCAGGCCGACGGCGAAGGCCCCGGCGACGCGTTCGTGTCCGGCGCCGCCTACGCCGCGCTCGGCGTCCTCGGCGGGGTGTTCGGCGTGTTCGGCTCGTTCGCGCAGGACTGGTCCCTCGGTGCCGTCCCGCTCGTGGCTCTCGTCCTGGTCGCGCTGGTCTTCGCGATGGCGTGGGCGTCGGGGAAGGCGATGGGCGGGCGGCTCGGCGCGTTGATCCCCGCGCTGGTCTGGGGCGTCGTGGTGTTCATCCTGCAGATGCGCCGCCCCGAGGGCGATCTCGTCGTCCCGGCGACGCTGCCCGGGTACGTGTTCGTCATCGGCGGCATGGTCGCCGCCGTGATCGGGATCATGCTGGTGCCGCCGGCCCGCCCGCCGGGCGAATGGATGCTCGGCAAGGCGGGCCGTTCTCGCGGGTAGGGGTCTCAGCTCGCCACGGAGGCGGGCTCGGCGTCCTTGTGGACGGGCGTGCCGGCGTTGTGGCCCTTGAGGGTGAGGCACGCGGCGGCGCTGAGCAGGACCACGCCGATCGGCAGCCACATCGTCGGCCTCATCGCGTGGACGAAGCCGTGCGAGAACACCTGACCGGCCAGCTCCTGGATGCGGTGCGCGACGGTCGGCGGGACGCCGGGCGGCAGTTGCTGCTGTGCCCCGCTCTGCCCGGCGCCGACCTCCAGACCGCCCTTGGCGGCGCCCGCGAAGCCCTTCACGAAGCCGCCGCGCACGTCGGGCGGGAGGGCCGCCGACCGGGTGGCCGCCTGGTCCCGCAGCGACGACGCGAGCTGGTTCTGCAGGACGGCGCCGACCGCCGCGCTGCCGAGCACCGAGCCGACCTGCCGGATCGTGTTGTTCACGCCGGACGCGGCGCCCGCGAGGTGCGGCGGGACGTTCCGGGTCGCCTCGGTGGCCATCGGCGCGAACACGCCGCCGATGCCGAGCCCGGACACCACCAGCGGGGCGATGAACGCGGTCCAGTTCGTGCCGACATCGGCGATGAGCACGATCCACGCCATGCCGACGGCGTAGAGGGTCAGGCCGGTCATCAGGATGAACTTGCCGCCGATGCGGTCGGACATCCGGCCCGCGACCGGGGCGAGGAACATCGACACCAGCGACGACGGCGCCATGACGAGGCCCGCCTTGAGGGCGCTGAAGCCGAGCACCGACTGCAGGTAGATCGTCATCGGCAGGAACATGCCGATCATGCCGACCGAGACGGCCGCGCCGACGAGGTTGAGGATCGTGAAGTTGCGGTCCTTGAACAGCGAGAACGGCACGAGCGGCTCGCGGTCCTGGCGTCCCCGCTGGTAGACCACGAAGATCACGAAAAGTCCGAGCCCGGCGGCGATCAGGCCCCAGATGCCCTCGTTCCACTCGTACTTCTGGCCCTCGGTCAGCGCGAACGTGAGGCAGAACAGGGCGGCGGACGCCAGCAGCACGCCCGCGACGTCGAACCGGTGCCGGACCGTGCGGGTGTGGCCGGGCAGGATCGGCACGGCCATGGCCAGCACGAGGATGCCGATCGGCAGGTTCACGAAGAAGATCCACCGCCAGTCCAGGCTGGTGACCAGCAGCCCGCCGATCGTCGGCCCGGCGATGGTGGACACGCCCGCCACCGCGCCCCAGACGCCGAGCGCGGCGCCGCGCCGCTCCGGCGGGAACACGCTGATGATGATGGACATGGTCTGCGGCATCAGCAGCGCCGCGCCGAGCCCCTGCACGGCGCGTGCCGCGATCAGCTGCGCCGGGTCCTGGGAGATCCCGCACGCCAGGCTGGACAGCGTGAACAGCGCGACACCCACGATGAACAGGTTCTTCTTGCCCCACAGGTCGCCGAGGCGGCCGGCGGTGATGAGCAGCACCGCCAGGACCAGGATGTAGGCGTTGACGACCCACAGCACCTCGTCCAGCGAGGCGTCAAGCTTGTCGATCATGCTCGGGATCGCGATGTTCACGATCGTCAGGTCGAGCAGCGTCATGAAGAATCCGAGCGAGAGCGTCAGCAGGATCGCCCAGGGATTTCCGCTCCACCTCTTCATCAGGCCCCCATATCGTCAGTGCGTCGTGGCCGTGGCCGCGGATGGCAGATCGCCCGCGGCTCGGTGTCCTTCCAGGTGAGCCGGCCGGACTGCAGGTCCTCGACGAGCCCCCGTACGTAGTCGAGCTCGCAGCGCACGCGCGCGATATGCCACTCCTGGTCGATCAGCTTGTAGCGCTCGATGCCCTGCTTGCGGAGCGAGTCGTGCGCGGCCTGGTGACCCGCGAGCGCCGCCTCCAGGGCGACGCTCCGCTTGCGGAGCAGCCGGGCGACCTCGTCCTCCGGGAGCAGGTTGATGAACGCCAGCCCGGTGCCGAAGAGCGGGAACTCCTCCGCGGGACGGGCGAGCAGCTCGGCGAGCCGGAACTGCGCCGCGTCGCGGCCGGCGCTGGTCACCGCGTAGACGGTGCGCTCGGGCCGTCGGCCCTCCCGGCTGGTCTCCAGCGGCTCGATCAGGCAGCCGCCGGCGAGCCGCTCCACCGAGTGGTAGAGCGACCCGTGCGTGATCTTGACGGCCTGGTCGTAGGCGTGGTCGCGGATGCGCTGCTGCATCTCGTACGGGTGCATGGGCCCGTCGCACAGCATGCGCAGCACGGTCAGCGCGAGCGGCGTGAGGGGTCGGGACATTCCTGCGGCCTTCATGGTCGAACTCGATTAGTCCACGTAGACTAATCCACTCGGACCGCCTTCGTCACGTTCTTAAGAAAACGGGCATATCAGGGCAGGTCAGCGGACGGAGTCCACGGCGTTGGCGGCGCCGTTGCGGGAGACGTAGTCGCCGACCCGGTCCTCCCGGACGGCGGTGAACAGCTCTCCGGCCTCAGCCTCGTCCAGGAGGACGACACTCTGCCCGTCGCGTTCCGCCGTCTGGTCGACCGGGGCCGTCAGGTACTCCATCAGCGAGGTCCGGAGGAGCCGGTGCGCCAGCCGGCGCAGCGTTCCCGACGTGACCGAGTCGTCCACGGCCACCGAGCGCGTCGCGGCCCGCACGAACCGGTCGATCCTGATCGGGTTGCGGGTGTCCAGCGCCTTGGCGGCGAGCGCGTGCAGGAACGCCTGCTGCCGCTTGATCCGGTCGAGGTCGCCGCCCGGCAGGTTCCAGCGCTGCCGGACGAAGTCGAGCGCCCGGGCGCCGTCGAGGTGGTGCCGTCCCGCCTGCCAGGTCCGGTCGTGCATGGGGTCGTGGGTGGTCTTGGCGACGGTGACGTCCACGCCGCCGAGGGCGTCGGTCATCTTCACGAACCCGCTGAAGTCCAGTGCGGCGTAGTGGTCGACGCGGACGCGGGAGAGCTGCTCGACCGTCCGGATCAGCAGCGGCGGCCCGCCGTGGGCGAACGCTGAGTTGATCTTGGTGAGGCCGTGCCCGGGAACGGGCACCCAGCCGTCCCGGGGGATGGCGATCACCGACACCCGGTCGCCGCGCCCGGACAGGTGCACCAGCATGATCGTGTCGGCGCGGGCGCCCATCGAGGGCATGTCGGCGCGCCGGTCGGACCCGATCAGCAGCCAGTTCTCGCCGCGCCCGCTGGAGGACGGGCGCCCGCCGGCGGTCGGCAGTGCGCCCGAGACCCGCCTGACCTCGCCGTCGTAGAAGCGCTGCAGGAAGTACAGGCCTCCTGCGAGGAGCAGCACGAGACCCACCGCCAGCCCCCCGCAGCCCATGATCACCCGGCGCCGACTCCTGTTCCGCAGCATCCTCACACCCTCCCGGCGGGACGCGGCGGAGTCGGCCGCGCCGGGCGGGCGCTGGCCGAGGCTTGGGGGAGACCAAGGTTTGCGATGACGCAAACCAGGGGTTGGTCGGCAGGGAGCGCCGCTGGGCGCCGTTGACCGGCGGCGTCCCCTGCCCGGTCGGTGGGCCCGGCGGTCAGCCCTTGAGGGCGATCTCCAGCTGGTCGAGCGCCCAGTCGAGCTCGTCGCGCTCGATGACCAGCGGCGGGGCGAGGCGGAGCGTGGTCTCGTGGGTCTCCTTGGCGAGGACGCCGAGCTCCATCAGCCGCTCGCTGACCGGACGGGCCCTGCCGTACAGCTCCACGCCCGCCCACAGGCCGCGGCCGCGCACCTCGCGGACGAGGTCGCTCGGCAGCCGGCCGAGCCGGTCGTGCAGGTGGGCGCCGAGCGTCCGGGAACGCTCCTGGTACTCGCCGGTCTTCAGGATCGCGACGACCTCGCGGCCGATGGCGCAGGCCAGCGGGTTTCCGCCGAACGTCGAGCCGTGCTGGCCCGGCTTGAACACGCCGAGGACGTCCCGGTCGGCGACGACCGCGGACACCGGCATGATGCCGCCGCCGAGGGCCTTGCCGAGGATGTAGACGTCGGGCACGACGTCCTCGTGCTCGACCGCGAACGTGGCGCCGGTGCGGCCGAGGCCCGACTGGATCTCGTCCGCGATCATCAGCGCGCCGCCCGCGGTGCACAGCTCGCGCACGGCGCGCAGGAACCCGCTCGGCGGGACGTTCACGCCCGCCTCGCCCTGGATCGGCTCGATCAGCACGCCGACCGTGTTCTCGTCCATCGCGGCCTTGAGCGCCTCGACGTCCCCGTACGGGACGGTCCGGAAGCCCGGCGTGTAGGGGCCGTAGGAGTCGTGGGCGTCGGGGTCGGTCGAGAAGCTGATGATGGTGGTCGTGCGGCCGTGGAAGTTGCCCTCGAAGGCGATGATGTTCGCCTCGCCGGCGGGGACGCCCTTGACCTCGTAGCCCCACTTGCGGGCCGTCTTCAGGGCCGTCTCGACGGCCTCGGCGCCGCTGTTCATCGGCAGCACCATGTCCTTGCCGCACAGCTCGGCCAGCTCGGCGACGAACGGGCCGAACTGGTCGTGGTCGAAGGCGCGGCTCACCAGCGTGACGCGGTCGAGCTGCCGCCGCGCGGCCTCGGTCAGCCGCGGGTTGCGGTGCCCGAAGTTGACGGCGGAGTAGGCGGCCAGCATGTCCAGGTAGCGGTGGCCCTCCGCGTCGGTCAGCCAGACGCCGTCCGCCTCGGAGACCAAGATGGGGAGGGGGTGGTAGTTGTGCGCGCTGTGGTCCTCGGACATCGCTCGCAGCTGGTCGGTCGGCGTCACGACGCTCCTTCGCGGCTAGGCCCGGCCGGTTCGGCCGGGGCATGGCTGGGACACCGGGCGCGTTCCCGGTGCCGAGGGGGAGGAGGCCGGGCGGGTCAGGTGGCCGCCGGTCTGTACCCAGCGTATGTTCGGAAATGACTACCGACCAATGATGAAAACCGACTTGGGGGGTGTTATTTGTTGCGTCTTGACGAACTCGACCGGCGAATCGTTGCGCGGCTGCTGGAGGACGGGCGCGCCTCGTACGCGCAGATCGGCGACAAGGTGGGGTTGTCGGCCCCCGCGGTGAAGCGGCGCGTCGACCGGCTCCGCGCGGACGGTGTGATCAACGGCTTCGCGGCCGTGGTCGACCCGGCCGCGCTCGGCTGGACGACCGAGGCGTTCATCGAGATCTTCTGCACCGGGGCGACGTCCCCCGAGCAGATCTACTCCAGCGTCCGCGGCCATCCCGAGGTCGTCGCGGCGTACACGATCAGCGGTGACGCCAGCGCGCTCGTGCACGTGCGGGCCCGCGACATCCAGCATCTGGAGCAGGCCCTCGAACGGCTGCGCCGCGAGGACAACATCACCGCGACCAAGACGGCGATCGTGCTGTCCCGGCTCATCGGCCGCCCGACCGACGCGCCCTACGGCTGAGAAATTACCGACTAGTAGGCTGCCGGCATGGACTTCGCGACCGCCGACCTCATCGACGACTTCGGGGACGAGCTGCGCAGCTGCGAGACGCAGTTCCGGCAGTACGGCGGGCGGACGGCGTTCGCCGGCCCGGTCGCGACCGTGCGCTGCCACCGCGACAACGGCCTGGTGAAGCGGCGGCTGGGCACCCCGGGGGAGGGCCGGGTGCTGGTCGTGGACGGCGCCGGGTCGCTGGCGTCCGCGCTGATGGGCGACATGATCGCGGCGGCGGCGGTGGCCCATGGCTGGGCCGGGGTCGTGATCAACGGGGCGGTCCGGGACGTGGCGGCGCTGCGCGGGCTGGACCTCGGCGCGAAGGCCCTCGGGTCCAATCCGCGCAAGAGCGCCAAGGACGGCGCGGGCGAGACCGACGTGCCGGTGGCGTTCGGCGGCGTGGAGTTCCGTCCGGGCGACTGGCTCTACAGCGACGAGGACGGCATCGTCGTCGCGGAGCGCGAGCTTCCGCTCTGACCTGGGCGCACGGCGCGAGATGCCAGGGCATCCGGCGCAAGATCGTGTATGTCGGCCGTAGCCGGGCGGGGCCGCCCGTCCTTACCGTCTCCCCGCAACCCACCTGAGGTAGGGGAGACATGCGCGCCAAGAAGATTCTGCTGGTGCCCGCGGCGGCGCTGGGGCTGGTCGTGGGACTCGCGGCCGTGCCGGCCGCCGCGCAGCCGGGGCCCCCGGTCCCGAAACCGACCGCGAACCCCTGGCAGATGCGGCACTGGCCGCAGACGCAGCCGTGGCAGCGGGAGCAGCCGTCCGCCCGCGCGTTCGCGGCGGGGGCCCCGCGCCCGATCGACCCCCAGAACTACGAGCTTCCCGACACGATGACCTGGGACGACTACAAGGCGATCCCTGGAACCGCGTGGGCGGACCCGGCCCGCAAGGGCTCGGTGAAGAACTTCAACGTCGCGGTCGTCCTCGCCGACTACCCGAACCAGCCGTTCGAGGTCACGCAGCCGGTGAACTCGTCGGTCTTCGGCAACCCGGTCAAGGTCGGCGACGTGCCGCGCGCGCAGGTGGCGAAGTTCTACCAGGACTTCCTCAACAAGCCGCAGGCCCTGAACCACGGCCACACCCTCCACGAGTACTGGATGGAGGACTCCGGCGGCCGGTTCGGCGTGAACCTGACGGGGTTCGGCGCCTACCAGATGCCCGCCAAGGACCACGAGTACGGCGTGGACGGCATGCAGGGCGGGACGGGATGCCCGACCGGCGACACCTGCAACCGTGACCTGCGCAAGGACGCGCGGGACGCGTGGGTCGCCGACGTGGGCGAGGAGGCGGCGAACAAGTTCGACTTCGTCTTCTTCCTCAGCGCCGGGCAGGACGAGTCGTCCACCTGGCAGGAGTTCGGCGAGATGAAGTTCGGCACGAAGGAGCAGGTGCCGAACGAGTGGGGCCCGGGCGACCCGACCCTGACGAACTGGGTGAAGACCCGGTACGTCCCCTGGACGTCCTGGCAGGCCGGCTCGACGATCTGGCCGAACGCCATCCCGGGCGTCTCCTCGACGCAGGCCGAGAGTTCCGGCATGTCGGTCTACGCCCACGAGTTCAGCCACATCCTCGGCATCGGCGACAACTACAACAACCCCTACGGCGACCCGCCGCGCCGCGCCTACAGCGGCCCGTGGGACATGCTCAGCCGCGGCACGTTCAACGGGCCGGGAGGCCCGCACAGCCGGTGGACGATCCCGGCGACGGGCGGCGGGTCCATGGGCGCCCAGCACATGCTCCGCAACAAGCTGAAGCTCGGCATGGTGAACAACGACGACGTGCTCCAGCTCAGCCGGGAAGCGCTCGCCGCGTCCGGCATGGTCGTCGCCAACGTGACCGCCCGGTCGGTCGACCCGGGCAAGGGCGGCCTCACCGGCATCAACGTCAAGCTCGGCGAGGGCGGTGACAAGAGCCCGGCGTGCGACACCGCCGCCGACCCGCTGTGCGACGGCGGCGGCTACGACAACTACACCCTCGAAGTCGTCGACCGGATGGGCACGGACTCCTTCACTCCCGACTCCGGTGTCCTGCTGGCCAAGACCAAGGACCAGGACCGCGCCCCGTTCATCTGGGTCGAGGACGCCAACCCGCAGGACATCGACAAGGTCGACTTCGTCCTGCCCGACGGCACCCCGAAGAAGATGACGATCGGCGACTACCGGCAGCTCTCCGACGCGCTCTACCACGCGGGGACGAACTCGGGCAGCGAGTACGAGTACGTCGACCAGGCGAACCGGCTGCACTTCTACGTCCTGAACCTCAGGCGGGACCGCAAGGGCGTCCTGTCCTACACGGTCGCGGTCGGCTCGCTGGACGGCGCCGGGCCGCAGCGGCGCGGCGTGCGGGTCGACTCGGGCCCCGCCCGGCCGACCGGCGCGGGCTGGACGAAGTGCACGATGACGCTCACCAACACGGGCCGGGGCGGCGACGGCCGCCACGGTTCCGACGTGTTCCGCCTCAAGGCGGCCGTGTCCGGTGACGGCTGGACGACGTCCCTGCCGAACGAGCTGGCCACCGCCCAGGCGGGCGGCCGCACCAAGGTGGAGGTCTGGGCGAAGGCGAAGCCGGGAGCCTCCCGCCACGCGCGGCTCAGCCTGACGGGGACCTCGGAAAGCGACGCGTCGAAGTCCGACTCGGGGACGTGCGCCCTGCGCTGACCCATCCCGGACGGGACGGTCCCCGGGTAGGGACCGTCCCGTCCGTGACGTCGGGAGCTGGGGACGGGTTGACGCCCCCGAAGTAATGGGCCGCGAAACATAAGTTGCCTTTCCCTAGGTCTTGTCGGGGTCGTCCGTAGCGTCCGGCCTGGGTATGTACGCACTGTGATGATCTTGCAACGCACGGTGACTGTAGTCCGGTGGCCGGGGGTGGCTGTCGTCGCGGCGGGTGTCCTCGCGGCCGCCACCCCGGGTGTCGCCCAGGCGGTGGCCGCACCTGCGCCGGTGGAGTCGCCGGCGGGGTCTGCGGCGCGGGCATGGACCGTGGCGGCGCCCCTGGATCCGCGCGACTTCGATCTGCGGCGCGGCACCGACCGGAGCGGAACGATCGGCGCGCTCGGCGGCAGGCTCCGCCGGACCGGCGTCGGCCCGCTGCTCCGCTCGTCCGGCCACGCCAGGCTGGGCGGCGGATGCGGCCGGGCCGCAGGTGTCCCGGCCGACTCGCTCGTCTACTGCTTCACCAGGGCGGACGGCACCGCCAGGGCCTGGGTTCCGCAGGGCGTCACGTCCGTCTCGGACGCGGCGGCGGGCGGAGCGTGGGCGGGCGGCGTCCGGCCGATCCTCGTGTCCTGGCACAACGGCGGCCGGGTCAGGCTCACGTTCGTCGACCCCGACCGGCGCGTGTACCGGCACGTCCTGCTCGTTGCGCCGGTGATGCGGGGCGGGCGGCCCACCTACACCGACGTCGGCGTCCACGCCGGCGGCATCGCCTGGTACGGCAACAAGCTGTACGTCGCCGACACCAGGCACGGGCTGCGCGAGTTCGACATGCGGCAGATCTTCGACCTGACCGCGAGCAAGGCGGGCTCGACCGGCCATGCCGACCGGATCGGGCTGTACGGCGGCACCTACTACGCCCACGGGTTCCGGTACGTGATGGCGCAGACGAGCAACTGGGAGTTCGCCCGCGGCCGGGTCGGCGCCAAGTGCAGGGGCTCGGGCCCGCTGCGCATGTCGTGGACGGCGGTCGACCGCACCACGTGGCCGCACGTCCTCATCGCGGGCGAGTACTGCCGCCCGAACTGGCCGCGGGGACGGGTGGTCACCTGGCCGCTGGAGGCGCTGGCCGGAGGAGGGACCGCGAGCGCCGACGGGGGCGCACGGCTCCCGGTGGACAGGGTCCAGGGCGCGGTCAGGACGCACGGGCAGTGGTGGTTCACCCAGAGCCGCGGCGGCAGGCGCGGCCGGCTCTTCTCGACCCGCCACACCGGCCGCGGCTGGGCCCCGGTGCGGCACCGCACGATCTCCTACGGGCCGGAGGACCTGTCGTGCCACCGGGGCCGCCACCGCATCTTCACGCTGGCGGAGCACCCGGGGCGGCGCGCCCTGTGGGCCTTCCGCGCGGCCTCCTGCTCCTGACCGCCGGCTCCCTCACACGCTGATCGTGGACCCGGCCGGCTCGGCCTCCTCGGCGGAGCGCGGCCGGGGCTCCCCGCGCGTCAGGGTGCCGATCACCACGGTGCCGACCGCCGCGAGGCCCAGCGCCGCCCCGATCCAGGCCGTGGACGGGTAGCCCTTCCCCGCGCCGATCGCGAGCCCGCCGAGCCACGGGCCCACCGTGATGCCGATGTTGAACGCGACGACGTTCCCGGCCGCGACCAGCGTCGACGCGCCGTCCACCATCCCGAACGCCCGCGAGTTGAGGGTCGGGTTCGTCCCGAATCCGACGAACCCCAGGAGGAACACCAGGACGACCACGGGCAGGGGCGACCTCGCCGCCAGGGCGAGCAGCACGGACACGACGGTGAGCCCTGCGAAGCCCGCGTACAGCGTCGGGACGGCCCACCGGTCGGCCGTCCGCCCGCCGAGCGTGATCCCGATGAGCGCGCCGACGCCGTAGAGCGCGAGCACGCCGGGGACCCACGCCTCCGCGATGCCCGTCGTCTCCGTCAGGAGCGCGCCCAGGTAGCCGAAGACGGCGAGGAGCCCGCTCGTGGCCAGGGCCGTCGTCCCGTACAGCAGCCACAGGCGGGGGACGGCCATCGCGCGCACCTCGTCCCGCACCCGGGGCGGCACGGCGTCCGCACGCGCGGCGGGGATCGTCGCGGCCACCCCCGCCATCGCGGCGGCCGACATCGCCGCGACCGCCCAGAACGCCGCCCGCCAGCCGAGATGCTGCCCGACCATCGTCCCCGCGGGCAGCCCGACGATCGCCGCGACCGTGAGGCCGCCCGCGACGACGCCCATCGCCTTCCCGCGCGCGTCGCGCGGCACGAGGCTCACGGCGGTCGCCGCCGCCACCGCCCAGAACCCCGCGTAGACGAACGCGCCGACGATCCGCATCGCGAACAGCGTCCAGTACCCCGGCGTGAGCGCGCTGACCACGTGCGTCAGCGCGAACACCGCGAGGAACGCCAGCATCGCCCGCCGGTGCGGCCAGCGCAGCGTCAGGACGGCGAGCAGCGGCGCCCCGGCCAGCATCCCGATCGCGAACGCCGAGATCAGCCACCCGGCGGCCGGCACGGACACGCCGAGGTCGTGCGCCATGCCGGGCAGGAGCCCCGCCAGCATCAGCTCCGACGTGCCCTGCGCGAAGATGGCCACGCCCAGCACGTAGACGGCCAGTGGCATCGTTGTCCTCCTGTGTATTGGATAGATCAGTACAAAATTCGGGCGTGAAAAAGGGCGGCTCACCGGTCGCCCGGGTCAGAGGGAGAGCATCGCGGTGTCCGCGATGGACCTGAGGGTGTCGGGACCGGCGCCGCCGCGCGCGGCCACCTGGATGCCGCTGATCGTGGAGATCATGAAGTGCGCCAGCGCGCCGGCGTCCTTGGCGGCGTCGATCTCGCCGTCGCGCATCCCGCCCTCGATCGCCGCCTTGAGGGTGGCGAAGCGCCGCCGCCGGTCCCGTTCGAGGCGCTCGGCGATCTCGGGATCGTGCGGGCCGAGCTCCACCGTCGCGTTCACGACCAGGCAGCCGGACGGGTCGTCCCCGTCCGGTTCGGCGGCCCAGTCCATGACCGCCCGGAGACGCTCGCGCACCGTGCCCTCGCCGTCCTGCAAGTGGTCGATGAGCCGGGTGGTCCGCACCTCCATGTAGTGCGCCAGCGCTTTGACGAACAGGTCGCGCTTGCTGGCGAAGGTGTTGTAGATGCTGCTGCGCCCGAGACCGGTCGCCGCGCACAACTCCTGCGTCGACGTCGCCTCGTAGCCGTCCGCCCAGAAGGCCCGCATGGCCGCCTCCACGGCCAGCCCCTCGTCGAACTTCCTCGGCCGTGCCATGGGATCACCGTAACACGTTATGGACAGCTCGATCCAATATCATCGGGACGGGTGGCCGAGCCGGACGAGCCGCTGCCGCCCGGGATGCGCCAGCAGGGCCTCGCCCGGCTCCAGAGGGCCCTGCAAGGTCGTGGGCACGTCCCAGAGATCCGCTTCCTGGCCGCCCACGCGGCCGGTCAGCAGGGCGGGCGCGCCGAGTCTCCGGAGCAACGCGACCACGGGGTCGAGCGGCTCCCCGGCCGTGATCTGGTGGTGGGCGAGGACGAGGTGGACGCCGTGCTCGCGCATCGTCCGCAGGACGGGAACGGCCGCCGCGAGCGGGTCGTCCCCGACCGGGCGCCGGCGGTGCGCCACGAGCACGTACACCTCGGGACCCGTGCCGCCGAGGGGAATCCCAGCGCTCCGTACGGCCTCGTCCAGCAGCCCGCCGAACTCCTCCGGCGACGCCGTGTACCGTACGCCGGCCTGTCTCCGCGCCTCCGCGTCCGCCAGGTCATGCGGGCTCATGTAGGTGTCCAGGACGTAGACGAGGCGGTCCCGCTCGGTGCCGCCCGAGGCGAGCCTCTCGGCGATCATGTGCACCAGGGGCGACTTACCCGTATCGCTCGGGCCGCTGATGAGCAGATGGCGATCGACGTCGAAGTCCAGGAGCACGGACTCGCCCGTCTCCGGGTCGCTCCCGAGCCGCACGGTCCGACTCGGCGAGGGCCGGGCGGCACCCGCCGGGGCCGCGGCGTCGAAGGTGTGAATCCATCTGATGCGGCGGGCGAGTTCGGGGACGGCTCGGCGAAGCTTCTCGAACTGCTCCGGCTCCCCGCAGAGGACGACCAGGGGGCCTTTGGGTTCCTCGGGCAGCGCGGAGAGCAAGGGGGCGAAGAGCGCCCGGACCGACGAGTCGTCCGGCGGCATCGCTCCCGGGTCGTCGAGATGGAGGAAGAGGACGCGGCTTCGGACGGCGCTGATGAGGTCCGGCCACCGTTCCGCGGAGTCGAAGGACCAGAGGTTCGGCACGTCGTCCTGGGACGAGGGAGGGCCGCTCTGCGCCAGGACCCCGAGTTCGTCGAGCTTCTCTACGTAGAGCTCCGCCGCCACCATCATCTCCGGCCTGTAGGCGGTCGGGAAGACCAGGTGACGAAGCGTGAGGGGATCGCCCGAACGCGCGGTCTCCGCGTCTGCTCGGAGGATGTCCCGGAGGGCCCGCACGGCCATGTTGTCGACGCGTCCGCCCTCGCGCGTCCAAAGGCCGATCCCGATCAACTCGTCCAGGTCGCCGAGCAGGCGGTTGACGGCCTCCAGGCGGGCGCTCTCCGGCGCGGTGCCCGCCGGGACGGCCGGCGAGGACTGCCGCGTTCGGCGGATGAAGTCTTCGACGGCCTCGCGAGGAGGTTCCGGCGCCACGGTGAACGGTTGGGGGGATCCGCCTCCGGCGAGGAGGTAGGCCGTTCGCTCGTCCGGGAACTGGAGACCCGCCTGTCCGAGGACGCGTTGGAGCTGGTCGGGCGGTAGGCGGCTCGCCGCGATGCGCCAGCCGAGGAGGGGCAGGAAGCGGTCCCAGATCGTGGTGTTCTCGACGGTGGACGAGGTGAGCAGCAGCTGGACGTCGAGCGCCCTGCCCCGTTGCGCCAGTGAGATGAGCGTCTCGCCCACCTCGCGCCTGCTGGGCGGGAACGTGAGCGACAGGTCGGCCACGACCAGCAGGCGCGGCCGCGTCTCGGTCGGCGAAGGCGGCGGGGCGACGGGCTGTTCGCCGGGCTGGTAGTCCTCGAAGAAGTCCCACCAGGCCTGGCTGACCGAGTGAGGGTCCCGGCGGAACCGCTCGTACAACTGGTGCAGCTCGTCGTCCGTGAGCTGGCCGGTGCCGAGACTCGAAGCCGCCGGCACGTTCCGCGGCGGGGCCGGGAACCGTGATTCGAGCTCATCGGACAGGAATTCGAAGAACAGCCGGAGTCTCTCCGGCGAGCCCAGCAGCTCTTCCTCCGAGTAGCGGACGTGCGGAAGGTCGATGGGCGCGCCCAGGGGATGTTCGCCCAGCCCCGCGAAGACGAACTGCAGGTCCGCCGGGGAGTGCCCTGCGGCGAGGGCCAGGGTGACGGCGCGAACGACCTTCTGGCGGGCCTCCGGGCTGCCGACGACCAGACCGTGCGGAATGCCCGATGAGCGATCGAGCGGATAGAGGCTGAGGAGATGCCCGTCCGGCCGGTGACCGATCGCCGGGCTGCGCGGCATGTCGGCGGGCAGTGCCCATGTCTCGTGCAACAACTCCCTCGACCCGCCCCCGTTCAACCGCAGAACGTCGAGCTCGGGCTCGCCTGTGAGCTGGAGGGGGTCAACCGGCTCTACGGGCTCAGAATTCGCGGGGTCCTCGGGCCGGGAGAGGAGACGCGCCTCCCGGCCGCGGCGCGCCATCAGCCCCAGGATCGGATCGACCGCGTCGAGTGGGACGTGTGCGGGCTCGAAGGCCGGGCGGGCCTCCTGCGCGAAGATGTGCACGGACGCGAGGTGTTCGCCCATGCGGCTCGGAGAGCCCACGTTCCAGCCCGCGAACCCGGCGATGCCCGGCGGCGCGGGCGAGTCGTTCGGCGAGCAGAAGACGAACCTGATCCCTTGGGCGGGTCCCTCCTCGCAGAGCGCGGCGAGGGGGTCGAGGAGTTCGGGCCGCGCGTCCAGCATGGGCCCGGTGTCGTCGATGATCACGACGAGGGCGGGCAGCGGATCGAGCGGCCGCCCGCCCGCGACGGCCGCCTGGTACTCGTCCCAGGTGGTGACCCCGGCGTCCTGGAGGACGGTCGCGCGGCGCTTCCGCTCGGTCTCCAGGGCCTCTGGGAGCCGGCCCAGCGCAGACGGGTCCGTCCACTGGGTGTGGAGGGGCATTGCGACGTGAGGAAGGAGATGCACCAGGGGGAAGGACGTGGCCGGGCTGTGGTCGACGAACGCGAAGTTGACGATGTTCGGGGAGTGGTCGAGCGCCAGGCTGAGGACGAGGGTCCGCAGCAGCGATTCCCGGAACGCCTCAGGGCCGGTGATCAGGCCGTGCGGCAGGTCGGGGTTGCCGCGCAGGACGTCGACCGACACGAGGTCCTCGCCGTCCACGCCGATCACCGTGGGGCGCGGGCCGCGGTCCCAGCCGTCCCCGATCAGTTCCTCGACCGGGGAGTCGAGAAGTTCCAGCAGGTCGGGGGCAGAAGCCGCAGGAGCGGGGGCGGGGCCGGGGGTGAGGTGGGAGCGGGTCTGCGGGGTGAGGAGGGCGAAGTGGTCGGTTTCGGCGGTGAGGACGACCGGGCCGCCGTCGGCCGGGAGGAGGGCGCGGAACGTTTCGGCGCTCGTGCCGGCGCGGCGCTCGATCTCGGCGGAGACCGCTTCCAGGACGTGCCGGGTGTGCAGGGCCTCGGGGCGCGGAAGGGTGTCGAGGAGGGCCTCGCGGGCGCCGGGGACGAACGCGTAGCGCACGTCGCCGGCGGGGCGGAGCAGGCCGCTCAGCAGCACCTCGGCGAGCTGCCCGGGGCCGGAGCCGCCGAGGACCCGGTGCTGGATCAGGCGCATCACCGGCAGCGACGGGACGGAGACCGCGACGTGGGCGGCCAGTTCGGCGGCGGCCGGGGACGCGGTGGCGAGGAAGCGGCGGACGCGCTCGGCGACCGGCAGTTCCTGCTCGCGCCGCACCGGCGCCGCCCCGGACGGGCGGGCCGGCAGCGTCGCGACGGCGGCGGGCTGCGGGTCGGAGCCGGAGACGAGCCGGGCCCACGCGCCGAACCAGCGCGGCGCGATCTCCAGGACGGGGACGAGCACGCCGGGGCCGGCGGCGCCGTCGTAGGGGGCGAAGCGCAGGTCGGTGTTCGGGGCGCCGGGGCGGGGGAGGACGGCGAGGCCGGGTGAGGTCGGCGCGGCGGTGCGGCGCCAGAGGCGTTCGGCGAGCGGCTGGACGATCGCGGTCGGTCCGGCCTGCGACCAGCGGCGCACGGCCTGCACGGCGCGTCCGTTCCACCAGTGGGGGCCCGAGCAGTCGCTGAGGACGAGCACGGCCCGTCGCCCGGAGGCGTCCAGGAGCGTTCCCGGGTCCTGGGGCGGTGCCTCGGGCGTGGAGGCGACGCGGCCTTTCCCGTCGAGGTAGCTGAGGTGGACGTCCTGGAACGCGCCCTGGCGGAGCAGCGTCTCGGCGAGCTCGCGGGCGAGGGGGCGCCACAGCCGCATGCTGTGGCCGGTGTCGACGACCAGGTCGAGGCCGAGCCAGCGTTCGGGGGACGGGACGAGGACGGGCGTCCACAGCCGGGTGTCGGCGATGCGCGCGGCGGTGGCGTCCTCGTCCACCTCGACGCGGTGCCGGGACGGGACGCGCCGTTTCAACGGGCGCAGCGCCCGCTGGACGCCGAGCGGGTCGGCCAGCATCGGCGCGGTCGGGACGAGCACCTCGGACGCGCGGCCCACCGGCTCCGCTCCGGCGTCCGGGCGCGGGTGAAGCCCGGTCAGCGGTTCGGACGGGCGCGGGGCCGGGGGCTCCGGCGGCTTGGGCGGCGCGGGGGCGTCCACGGGCTCGTCCACGACCGGAGGTGGGACCGGCGGAACGGCGGCGGGCTGCTCCCCGGCCGGGGAGATGTGGCAGGCGAGCCAGAGCATCTCGCTCAGCTCGCGGGCGTCCGGCGGCGGCCCGATGGCCGACAGGGCGTCCCGGAGCCGGTCAATCGTCATCGACGGGCCCGGTCAGGTAGGGCATGATCCGGTCGGCCAGGGCGCGGCGGTCCTCGGTGTCGGCGTGGCGGCACAGGTAGACGGCGTTGAGGAGCTGGTCGGTGGCCAGCGTGCCGGACGCGGAGCGCTCGAAGAAGCGGCGGACGAGGTCGTCGCTCTGGTCGGCGAGCGACCCGAGGTGCTCGCGGACGATCGCCGACAGCTCGGCCTCGTCCGACGGCTGCCGCAGCTCCACGGTCACGCAGCGCCGCAGGAAGGCGGGCGGGAACTCGCGCTCGCCGTTGCTGGTCATCACGACCAGCGGGAACGCGCGGCAGCGGACCGTCCCGGCGGTGACGGTGACCCGCCCGCCCGGCCCGTCGGCGGTCATGACCTCGGCGACCGGGTCGGCCCGCCGGGTCAGCTCGGGCAGCTCGTACTCGCCCTTCTCGAAGATGGTGAGCAGGTCGTTGGGCAGGTCGATGTCGCTCTTGTCGATCTCGTCGACCAGCAGGACGCGCGGCCGCCGGTAGGGCAGCAGCGCCGTGCCGAGCGGGCCGAGGCGGATGTAGCGGCCGATGTCCTCCTCGCGGGACGCGTCGTCCCGTCCCGCCGCGTCGCCCCGTCCGGCCGCGTACAGGCGGGTGAGCGGGTCGTACTGGTAGAGGCCGTCGCGGAGCGTGGTCCGGCTGGTGATGGGCCAGTGCAGGACGGGCCCGAGACCCAGTTCGTGGGCGACGGCGTAGGCCAGCGTGGACTTCCCGGTGCCGGGCGGCCCCGTCACCAGCAGCGGGCGGCGCAGATACAGGGCGGCGTTCACCTGCTGCACGGCATCGTCGGACGGACGGTACGTGGTCGCCTGGTGCTCGTTCCCGGAACCGCCGGAAGGGGTCTCCATGACGGGCTCGCCGTCGAACGCGCGCCAGCGCGGCGGAGGAGGCAGCCGGTCGATGCCGTCGTGCGTGCTTCGGCTCCCTGTGTAGAGCAGCCAGTCGGGCACCTATACCTCCATCGCGAGCGGGGGGTCGGGCAGCCGGGACGGATCGTCCCACAGCAGCGTCAGGTCGCGCCCGCAGTGCGGTGCGTCCTTGGGGGCGACGAGCGCGGCCTTGCGCAGCGCGAGCGCCAGCCGTGGCAGGTCGCCCGGGTGCCGGTCGCCGACCGCCGCGGTCAGCTCGTCGAGGACGCGGTGCCCCCGGCAGTCTCCGTGCGAGGACGCGTCGCACGGGGTGCGCGTCCACATCATGACGGGGATGCCGTTGTTGAGCGCGGCCGTCAGCCAGCTCTTCACCGGACGCGACCCGTACACCAGGACGCAGAAGTCGATGTTGGCCTCCAGCCAGTCCTGGAAGTCGCTGCCCTTGCGCGGGGCGTCGCACGCGATGGGGCGCGGGTCGCTGCGGCCGCGCTCGTTCAGCAGCCGCCAGCGGTGGTGGGCCTGGTCGCGGCGGATCGAGTCGGGCCGCAGCCGCTCCACGTCCCGCACCACCACCGGGTACTTGCGCATGGGGATCCTGTTGCGCGGGTCGACGTACCACTGCTCGAACGGCTTGCCGAGCCAGCCCTCCGGCACCGCGAACTCGATCATCCACTCGCGGCCGAACAGCGCGGGCGCGAGCGCCGCCACGCCCGCCTCGACCACCGGCCGCACCCGCCGGTCCGGGACGCGCTCGGTCGGCCGTCCCGGCCCCTCGGCGCCGTCGATCCAGGTGTGCACGGTCACGTCGAAGGCGTTGTCGAACGTGGCCCGCTCCAGCCGGACGATCACCGATGCGGGTCCTGAGCGCGGGGCGGCGGGCGCGGCGCCGGGCAGGTGCCGCGCGGACCACGCGGCGAGCCGCCGCCGGGCGGAGCCGGGCAGGTGCGGCCCGAGCGCCGCCACGTACCGGACGAGCCGGTCCGGCTCCCAGCCCTCGGCCACGTAGCGCACCGAGCCCCACGCCGACCGGAAACCGCCGAACGCCCGCCGGCCCGTGATCCGTTCGAGGTCGGCGGCGAGCGGGTCGGTGTAGCGGACGCCGTCCAGGAGGTCCCGCAGCTCGCGGCGGGCCTCGGGGGTGAGCCACCGGAGCGGCAGCAGGTCGTCCAGTTCCTCCCAGTACGTACGGATGTGCTCGACGGGCAGCATCCAGCCGAGGTCGGCCCGGCCTCCGTCCCGCAGCTCGGCGTTCGTCACCATGCCGATGACCTCGCCCGTCGCCGTGTCGTACACGGCGGACCCGCTGTACCCCTCCTCCAGCCAGTCGCCCTGGCCGGTCTTCAGCTCCCACCACTCGTGCCGCATCCCGCGATGCGGGAACGTCGTCACGGACGCGTGCCGCTCGTTCTGGTCGGGACGGCGCGGGAACCCGCACACCCCGAACGTCCGCTCGCCGAGGCTCCCCGCGTGCAGGCCGTCCGGCGCGGCCAGCGTGGCGGGGGTCAGCGCGACGGGCTCGCGCAGTTCGAGGACGGCGACGTCGCCGGGGTCGCCCGGCCGCCTCCAGCCGCCGCGCCGCACGACCCTGGCGGGCAGGTCCTCCAGCAGGCCGGGGAACCCGACGCGCACCTCGTCCCGGCCGTGGACGGTGTGGGCGCAGGTCAGCAGCCGCGTCGCGGTGACGAGGAACGCCGCGCCGAACTTGCCCCCGGACGGCGGGCCGACCCAGGCGCGCCACTGCCAGTCGTCCACGTCGCGGCTACGCCCCCTCCGCGGCGCGCGGCGGCTGCCCCCACGTCATCTTGACCTTCAGGTGGCCCTCGACGGTCGTCTTCGCGATGACGGCCCCGGCCGCCGCGTTCAGCTTGACGCCGAACTCCAGCTCGACGCCGTCGGGGTCCAGGTCGCCTCCGCGCAGCGACGCGAGCGCCGCCTGCGCCGCCTCCCGGACGTGCTGGAACGCGTCCTCCAGCCGGCCCGCCGCGTCGTAGATCAGATCGCCGGTGCGGGACACCGACTGGAAGCCCGGCTCCAGGTCGTCGGTCTCCACGACGATGGTCCCGTTCTCGGTCTGCCAGCGCACCAGTTCGTTCACCCGACAAACCTAACAAGATCATGCGTTGTGGGGTGCTTTGCTGGGGGGACCGCACCGGAGGCGGCGCGGCCACAGGAGGACATGATGATCACCGTCGAGCAGGTGCGGGCCCTCGCGATGACGCTGCCCCGCACGTCCGAGCACCTGATCAGGGACCGGGTGAAGTTCCGCGTCGGCTCCATCGTCTACGTCGCCTTCTCGCGGGACGAGACCGTCATGGGTTTCGCGTTCCCCAAGGAGGAGCGGCTCTCCCTCGTCGAATCGGAGCCGGAGAAGTTCCACCTGCCCGGTGAATCCGACATGCGCTTCAACTGGGTGCACGCCTGGACGGCGGCGCTGGACGAGGCGGAAATGGAAGAGCTCGTCATCGACGCGTGGCTGATGGTCGTCCCGAAGAAGGTCGCCGCCGCCCGCCTCGGCCTTCAGGACGGATGACGCCCCCCGGCCTCCCGCGCCGACCGGTGCGGCCTCAGTGCGGCGGCGGCAGCGGGTCGACGGCGTTGCCGGCGCTGCAGCCGCCCTCGCCCGCCATCCGCTGCATGCGGGGCGGCGTCCACACGCTGGTGCGGCCAGGCGCGACGCGGGCCAGGACGCAGTCGAAGGCGTCCGAACCGTAGGGCCTCACGATGAGGGCCACGCCGACCACGTCGCCCTCGGTCGCGAACTCGCGCCGGATCGCCGGGTCGAGCCGCAGCGAGGCGACCGCCGCGCGGACCTTCGCCTCGTCCGCCCCGCCCCCCTTCGGGACGCGGGGCAGCGCCTTGCGCAGCCGCTCGAACGGGATCTCCGGCGCCTTCGGCCACGGCTTGAACGTGAGCGGGCCCCCGGACGGGCACGCCACCTGCCGGGTCCCGTAGTGCTGCCATTCGGTGGTGGTCGAGAACCGCATTTCGAAGCATCTCCGCACGGTGATCGTCGAGGTCGCGAACCAGCCGCCGTCCGGCGCCGTCCCGGACGTCCGGAGCACGAGCCGCACCCCGTCCCCGGCGGTCGAGACACCGGTCACCCGCATGACCTCCACGCCGTCGAGGTCCGCCGCCCGGTGCCCCACGTCCCGCGCGGGCCGTACCCGGGAGTCGTGGACCCGGTCCCCGGCCCGCTCGGCGGCCTTCCGCGCGTCCGCCGCAGCGATCTTTTCCGGGCTCCGGCCCACCTGCCCGCAGCCGGCGGCGAGCAGGACGACCAGCGGGATCACGTATCGGCGCATGCGCCCAATGATCCCGACGGCCGCGACGCGGCGGTATCCGCTCTCGTACTCATCCGGCACCGTGTCAGGCGTCCGCCGGCTGCGCCTCGGGCGCTGCCGGGGCCGACTCGGCCTCCGGCGCGGCCGGGACCGGACGGCGGCGGCCCCACGCCATCGCGGCGGCGAAACACGCGAACGGCAGGGCGGGCAGCATGTAGCGGTAGTCGAAGTCGACCGTGATCGGAGGGATGGCCAGGAGGGCGACACCGGACGTCCAGAACAGCGCCGTCCGCGCGCGCGCCCGTCGCCACACGATCCCGGCCGCGCCCGCGAGCAGCACCACGCCGAGCACCGTCCCCGGCACGCTCACGTGCTCCTGGTAACCGCGCAGCACACCGGCGTACGGCTCGACGACGTGCGTGCGGCCCGTTCCGTGCGAGTACTCGTACACGACCGCCCCCCGGGTGCCGCCCCCGTAGACGGGCAGTTCCGGCTTGCGCGCCGTGGGCTTCGTGGGGAAGTGGTACCTGGCCTCGGTGCCCACGGTCGGGTAACGCGACCGGTGCCACGAGAACGTCCGGACGAAGAAGTCGTAGGAGACCACGCGCAGGTAGTCGAGCGGCTGGTTCTTGATCGCCCACACCGCGAACCGCTGCGCCCGGGCGTTCGTCTCCTCGTCGAACGCCCGTCCGTTGGACCAGCCGGTCGGCGAGTTGTCCTCCCAGATCTGGTGGGACGAGGCGGGCCGGTCGCCCTTGGCGCCGTACGGGCACAGCCTCGCCAGGTCCGGAGGGGGCGTGAACGCGTCGCAGTCGGCGAACGCCGCCGTCCGCCCCCACAGGAAGACGCCGTCCACGCCCGTCATCTGGAACCGGCCATGGTCCCGCTGGAACCACGTCGCGTACGCCCCGACGGGCAGCGCGAACGTCACGGCGAGCGCCACGTACACCGGCCACCGCGTCCGCCTGAGCAGCAGGTAGAGGACGGCGATCAGGAACAGCGGCACTCCCACGGACCGCGTGACGGCCGCCACGCCGAGCAGCGAGCCCACCAGCGCGGCCCGCCGCCACCCGGCCTCTCCCGGCTTCGCCAGCAGCAGCATCGCGCCGAACACCAGGGCGGTGAACAGGGTGTCCGACAGCAGCAGATGCTCAAGCTCGACCTGGAAGGCGTCCAGCAGCATCGGCGCGACCGCCAGCGCCGCCCAGGTCCGCCGGACCTCGAAGTCGCGGACCAGCATCCGGTACCCGAGCACCGCCAGCCCGAGGACCGCCGCGTGCTGGAGAACCGTCACCAGCGCCAGGCTGTGGAACGGCTTCAACACCCACAGGAAGAGCCCGTACCCGGACGGCCTCAGCGGGTGCGGGAACGGGTCGTCCGCGATCCGGACGAAGTCGTAGCTGTCGTTGAACCACAGCACGCCCCGGAACCCCACCATGGCGAGCACCCGCAGCACGACGCCCACGAGCAGCACCGCGCAGAACAGCCAGTTGCGGCGGACGGTCGAAGGGGAGAACGACACCGGGAACCTAACTGTGGGACGTGCGGGCGGACAGGATCCTGCGCCGGTCCGGAACCGGCGGCGTCACGCCGGGGCGGGCCACTACGTCACTCACTTCCGCCCACGTATCGGCCGAGAGCCTACCAGCGCAGCCCCGGCCCCTCCGTGGACGGCCAGGTGGCGGCGGCCCCCGGCGGGCGGTGTTGACGATGGCCGGGAGTGCGGGACGGTAGGGGCTCGGGACGAGCCGTCCCTCCACACAAACAAAAGACCCCGAAGGAGACCTGTCATGGCATTGAGGCGCAGTCGAGGAGAAGAAGAACGGCTCAGTGAAACCCAGCAGGCTTGCGGAACCCGGGCCGAGGAGTACACCCTCCTGGCCCTGCGTACGACCGACCCCATCGTCAGGGAAGGTGCCTGGGAGATGGCCGCGGTGAGCAATCGCAACGCCGGGCAGACGCTCCTGGAGTCGCTGAAGGACCCGGGCAACAAGGTCACACCCGCGATGCGGGCGGCGCGGCAGGCGCTGCAGGCGCCGGAAGACGGCGCCTGATCAACTCAACGGCCGGCGACCGTACCTGGCCGGCCGGAGACCACCCATAGAAGCGGGCCCTTGCGGGCCGCTTCTATGGGTTTGTCCCATCGGGGTCCACCACTGCGCAGCCGGTGCCGCTGCTCGTCCATGCCGACCGGCCGCACCACCGGCACATGCCCTGGGATCAGGTGGCCTGCGCGTCCGCCGTCAGGTAGTCGGCCCGGCCTTCGTCGTCGAGCTCGAACGGGCCTTTCGGGATGATGCAGAACTCGTTGCCCTCGGGATCGGCCATGACAAGGAAGCCCCCGGGGTCGTACTCGGTCAGTCGCCGTCCGCCCAGCGCCTCCACTCTGGCCTGCTCGGCGGCTGGATCCTCCGACTCCAGATCCAGGTGCAGCCGGTTCTTCGCGGACTTGGAGCCGTCGGTGCGCTGGAAGCCCACGCCCAGCCCGTTCCTGCGCTCCAGCCAGACGTACGGGCCGGTACGCCCGGTGATCGGCCGGTCGAGCAGCTCGCTCCAGAAGGCCGCCAGCCGATCCGGGTCGACGGCGTCGACGATCACGCAGTTGATGTCCATGGTCACCAACCTGCCAGGAAGCGGTCCCCAGGTGCCTGGCGATCGGTGGTGCGCCTGGATGAGCAGGCGCGATGGAGCCGGTCGGTCATCCGGCGAGGTAGGTCTCGTAGACGACCTCCGCGGAGCGGCGTCCGCCGACGGTGACGAAGACGCCCTTGTTCAGCCAGTCGAGACCGCGGGCGGCGGTTTCGATCTCGGTGGCCGCCCGGAAGACGTACTCACTCGGGTCGACGTCCTCGCCGCGGCCGAGCCGGGCGAGCACCTCCGCGCTCCCGTGACGCACCGACCGCGACCGGACGTAGAGCAGGTCGCCGGCGTCGGTTCGCAGGGTGTAGCGGATGTCGCCCAGCGCGGTACCGTCCGCCAGCGCGATCTGCCAGTCGGCGCTGGCCCCCGGCAGCAGGATCCCCCGGATGTCGGGTCCGGCGAAGGTTCCGCCGGTCAGGGCGACGATGCGCCGATGCCCCGCGGCGACCTCGCCCAGGTCCAGCGGCGCATCGAGAGCGGCTTCCAGCCGGTACACCAGCGTCAGCCGGGGTCCGGGCAGCCGGCCGCCGGCGGGGCCGGGAGCGGCGGCGCGGGCGGGGTCGTTGGGGTGGGGGCCGAGCGGTGTGACGGTGATGCGCATCCAGTCGTACAGCGGTAGGCCCCGGAGCAGGGCGTCGAGTTGGGGCCGGTCGTCGGCGCGGTACAACCCCATGATCGGGGAAGTGCCGGGCACGGCCCAGATGCGGGCGATGTGCCCCTGAGCCGCCAGGTCGGCCGCCGCGGCCGCCTCCGCGTCCCGGCGCCGCTCGATCTCGGCGTCGGAGGTCCCGGCGGGGACGTCGACCCGGAACTGGACGAGGTACTCCATAACGTTCTCCTCCTCTCGGGAGCGCGATGCAGCGGGCCGTCCCTCCTCACCTCCTCACAGATCCAGGACGATCTCCGTTGCCGGGCGGGAGCAGCAGATCAGGACGTTGCCGTCGGCGGGAGGAGCGATGGGGGCCGGGTCGTAGGTCACCTCGCCTGACAGCATGGCCGTCTCGCAGGTGTGGCAGACGCCGGTGCGGCAGGACCAGCGGACGGGGACGTCGCATGCCTCGGCGAACTCCAGCAGGCTGGACCCGCTCTCGTCCCAGGGAGCCCGGATGCCGCTGCGGGCGAACGTCACCGCCGGTCCGGCGCCCGGTGGTCCCGCCGGCGGATGAGGCGGCCGGGCGGCGGAGGCGGTGACGCCCGGTGTGATGGAGGCCACGGTGCCGAAGGTCTCGGTGCGGATGCGGTCGGTGGCCAGTCCCTGCTCGGCGAGCGCACGGGTCTGCGCGGCCATGAACGAAGGCGGGCCGCAGACGTAGGCTTCGGAGTCGGCCGGCACTCCGGCGCTGTGCAGCAGGGCGGCGTCCAAGTGACCCGGGTCCGTGTAGTCGGTGCCGAGGCGGTCCTGCGGGCGCGGGCGGCTGTAGCACACACGCAGGCGGGCGTGGGGAAGCCTGCCCAGCAGGGAGCGAACCTCGGCGGCGAAGGCGTGTTCGGAGCCGTCCCGGGCACCGTGCAGCCACCACACCGGTCGTGTGGTCCCCGACTCGGCCAGAGCCTGCAGCATCGCCAGGACCGGGGTGGCGCCCACGCCCGCCGACACCAGCACCACGGGGCCGTCGCCGGCGGCGAGCACGAACGTGCCACGGGGCGCGGCCACCTGGAGGATGTCGCCGACTTTCAGATACCGGTGCAGCCGCGTGCTGGCGGCACCGTGCGGCTCGGCCTTGACGCTGATCCTGTACTCCTGGTCCCCGGGCCTGCCCGACAACGAGTAGCCGCGTACCAGCGCGGGTCCGTGGGCGTCGGCGTCCAGCATGACGGTCACGAACTGGCCGGGCAGTGCGGGCGGCAGCGGACCGCCCTGCTCGGCGGCCAGCCACACGGAGACGATGCTGCTGCTCTCCCGCTGGATGCGGGCCACCCGCAGGGCCCGGAATCCCGTCCAGGCGGGCGGCGGCACCGTTGCTTCGGCCGTCAATCCGACATTCCCGCCGAGCCCGTCGTCGCCCCGCCGTAGCAGGGCCCGGAACGAGTCCTGCCAGCCAGGGCTGAGCGCCTCGACTTGCAACGCGCGTTCCAGACGGTCACGGGGATGCTCGGACAGGTACAGCAGCCCGTCGACCTCGGTGACGCTCATCGCGCCCGGGCCGTCGGCGACCTTGACGATCTCCTGCCCCGCCTCCACCGCGCCCTCGGTGATCACTCTCATGTAGAAGCCGGGACGGTGGTGCGCGACCAGCAGCGCCGCCATCTGCGGTTCGCCCAGGCGCAGGCCGACCCGGTAGCAGGTCACCCTGGGCTGGGTGACCTCGAAGACGGCCTCGCCGATCCGGTAGCGGTCCCCGATGCACACCTGATCATCGGGTAGGCCCTCGACGGTGAAGTTCTCCCCGAAGTGCCCGTGCACCAGATCATCACGTTCGAGCACCCGTTCCCAGTACCGGTAGGAGTCCACCTGGTAGACCATCACGGCGCGCTGCTCACCGCCATGGCCCGCCAGGTCCCCCTGCCCGTCCCCGTCCAGATTCAGACGACGTGCCATGACCGGGCCGCGCACCGGCTCCTTCCAGATTCCGGTGCGCACCGTCCGCCCCTCCCAGGAGACGTCCTTGGGCATACCGACGTTGACCGCCACCAGCCGTGCCAACCGCACCACCTCACAGCACCTCGCGGATTCCTGCTCCAAGCCCGCCGTCCGGCACCACGGGAGTCGACTGGACGAGGCGGTGGCAAGGAAGGCGGGCGCCGTCGCCATCGCCCGCAGGAGTGGACCAAAACTTCCATTGTCGAGGCTTTGTGGCTATTTAAAGTGGATTTATTAGCTTTGGCGACTCTCGGCGTGACGGTGGGTATCAGGGCAGTTGTGGCGTGGGAGGGGGAAGCGGCAGCGTGGACATGAGACTCGAGGTCGTCGTGGTGCCCGTCACCGACGTCGACCGCGCCAAGGACTTCTACCAGGCGCTCGGATGGCGTGAGGACGCCGACGTCGCCACCGGCGAGGATTTCCGGGTGGTGCAGATGACGCCGCCGGGGTCGGCGTGCTCGGTCATCTTCGGAACCGGCGTCACCTCGGACGCGCCCGGCTCGGCGCACGGCCTGCACCTGGTGGTGGACGACATCGAAGCCGCCCGAACCGAACTGGTCGAGCGCGGTGCGAAGGTCGGCGAGGTGTTCCACGACGCCGGTGGCGTCTTCCACCACGCCGGGACCGGGGGACGGGTCCCCGGGCCGGACCCCGAGCGCACGAGCTACGGCTCGTTCGCCTCCTTCGACGATCCGGACGGCAACGCCTGGTTCCTCCAGGAGATCACCACTCGCCTGCCGGGCCGGTGACCGCGGCGGCCATGGAAGGCACTGATTCCGGGCCCGAATTTACTCGACTTTCAGTTTTGTTGGGTTAGGCACTGCGCGGTGACCGGAAAGGCTGGGCGGACAAGGCCCTGAGATGGCGAGCGAAGGGATGATCATGACGACGATGTCTCACTTCTCCGCATCGGCGCAGCGGAGGAGGGAACGTCCGACGGCCCCGCTGCCGCAGAACGCGAAGGGACCTGAGATCCCGGACGCCGGGTATGTCATGAAGGAGATCGCCGACGGCGTCTTCTGGCTCAGCGACGGCCAGTACGGGAACATGTTCGTGGTCCATGACGAAGGGGTCATCGCGGTCGACGCGCCCCCGACGCTCGGGCACGACATCCTGCGTGCCATCAAGCGGGTGACCGACAAGCCCATCTCGCACGTGATCTACAGCCACGAACACGGCGATCATGTCGGCGGCATGTCGATCTACCCCGATTCCGTCCCCCGCTACGCCCAGAGCATCGTCGCCCAGCGGCTGGAGGCGCTCGCCGACCCGGATCGGCCTCTCCCCACGGAGGTCTTCGACCACACCCTCACCATCGAGGCCGGCGGCCACATCGTCCACCTGGACTACCCCGGCCCCAACCACACCGAGGGGAACAGCCTGATCTACCTCCCGAACCAGCGGGTCGTGATGCTGGTCGACGTCATCTTCCCCGGCTGGGTGCCGTTCTCGAACCTGGCGCTGTCGGCCGACATGCCCGGGGTGTTCGCCCTGTACGACAAGGTCCTCGGATACGACTTCGACCAGCTGGTCGGCGGCCACGTCAACCGCCCCGGGACGCCCGAGGACGTGCGTACCCAGATCGAGTACATGAACGACCTGCGCACCACCACCGAGGCGGCGCTGTCAAGCGTGGACCTCGAATCGACCATGGGGCCCGTCGACACCGAGAACGGCTGGGCGGTGTTCCGCGCCTACCTGGACGCGGTGGCCGCACAGGCGGCCGACGAGGTCGTTCCGAGGTGGCTGGATCGCCTGGGCGGCGCGGACGTGTTCACACTGCCCAACGCGTGGGCGATGGCAGAGTCGCTGCGGCTGGACTACAACTCGCTCGGCCCGTTCAGCATCAAGCCCTGACCGGCGCCCGGTGACCGTACCTGGAGACTTCCGATGACCAGCACACCTCAGCCGGGCGAGAGCGCGTTGCTCGTCCGGGGCGGCGACGGAGAGGTCCTCGACCTGCCCGGCGGCGGGGGGTTCGGGCTTCTGACCGACAGCGAGGAGACCGGCGCGGCCCTGAGCGCCAGCCGTCTCACCCTCGCCGACGGAGCCGACGGTGCGCTGCCGCATCGCCACCTGCGCTCGACGGAGTTCTTCTACGTCCTCGCCGGCACGGCCGAGTTCCTTCTCGGCGACGTCATCCAGTCTCTCGGCCGGGGAGATTTCCTGGTGATCCCGCCCGGTCTTCCGCATGCCTTCGGGGCGGCACGAGGCCTCGACACCGATCTGCTGATAGGGATCACCCCGGGCGTCCAGCGGTTCGGCTACTTCCGAATGCTGCAGCGTGTCGCCAAGGGGCAGGACTCTCCCGAGGTCCTCGCGCAGGTACAGGAGCGTTACGACGTCCACTTGCTGGACAGCGCATCCTGGCAGAACGCCCGCAAGGGCACATTCTCCGGCTAGGCAGGCGTTCGGCGCCTACCTCGGCAGGGTGAGGATCTCGGCTCCGTCGTCGGTGATGGCGATCGTGTGCTCGCTGTGGGCCGTCCGGCAGCCCGTCGCGCTTCGCAGCGTCCATCCGTCGGCGTCGGTGACGAGTTCGGCGGTGTCCGCCATGATCCACGGCTCCAGCGCGAGCAGCAGACCGGGGCGCAGCTTGTACCCGCGGCCGGGGCGTCCGGTGTTCGACACGTGGGGGTCCTGGTGCATCGTGGAGCCGATGCCGTGACCTCCGAACTCGGTGTTGATCGAGTAGCCCGCCTCGTGGAGGACCGAGCCGATGGCATGGGAGACGTCCCCGATGCGAACCCCGGGTCCCGCGGCGGCTATCCCGGCGGTCAGGGCGCGTTCGGTCGCGCTGATCAGCGCGACGCTCTCCGGCGGCCGTGCCTCGCCCACGATGAAGCTGATGGCGGAGTCCGCGGCGACTCCTCCCAGGGAGACGGCGAGGTCGAGCGTCAGCAGGTCACCGTCGGCGAGCGCGTAGTCGTGGGGCAGCCCGTGGAGCACGGCGTCGTTGACGGCGGTGCAGATGTAGTGGCCGAACGGCCCGCGTCCGAAGGACGGCTCGTAGTCGACGTAGCAGGACTGCGCCCCCGCCTCGACGATCATGGTCTCGGTCCACCGGTCGATGTCCAGAAGGCTCGTGCCGACCGTGGTGCGGCTCTTGAGCGTCTGCAGGATGCCGGCGACCAGGGCGCCGGTGTCCTTCGCTCGGGCCAGTTCGCTGGGGTTCAGGATCTCGATCATGCGGCGCCCATCTTATGCAACCAATAACTATACCGGCCATACTATACCGGTACTAGAATAGGGGCCATGGTCAGGTTGCCGCTCACTCCCGCGGAGGTCGAACGCGGGCAGCGCCTCGGCGCCCTCCTGCGCCGGGCCAGGGGAGAGCGCTCGATGCTCGCCACCGCGCTCGACGCACGCGTCTCGCCGGAGACGCTCCGGAAGATCGAGTCGGGACGCGTGGCCACCCCCGCCTTCTCGACCATCGCCGCGATCGCCTGCGTCCTCGGACTCTCCCTCGACGAGGTGTGGGCCGAGATCAGCCGGCCCGAACGAGACGTCGAACCCACCGGCTCCGGTGCCTGAGCCCGGGGACGGCTTTCACGCGCTCTCAAGGCCGTCGGCGACGGTGGAGACCGGAGTGCCGACGACGGCGTCGAAAGCGTGGAGGACGGGAGTCTCCACGTAGGCGCTCTGAATCCGGATGCGGTCGGGGCCGCCGGAAGCGTGCGCACGGGCCGGGCGGAGATCGGCGATGCTCAGTCCGAGCCCGGCGTCGGCGAAGGCGGCCTCGATGCTGCCCGGCTCGGGCGGCCGCAGCGCGGTGGCGTCGACGGCGAAGCCGAAGCGCGCGTTCTCATCCGGCCGCATGTCGGCGGTGTGTCCGGTGATGCTGGTCAGGGCGAGGGCGACGTAGTCGTCGTCCAGGGCGTGGTGCAGATGCTGTCCCATGGGGAGCCCCGTGAGGTGGCCGTTGAAGGAGACCGGCGTCTTCTGGATGTGGGCGTTGTGGGCGGCCAGCACGATGCGGGTGCCGGGCCCGTAGTGCTCCAGGTGCCACTGGACCGACCCGGCCATGAAGACGTCCCGGGCCGAGGTGTCGGCGGTCAGGCCGTTGCCGGCGTACAGGCCGGCCATGGCGCGGAAGCCGTAGTCGGCGTGGCAGGCGGCTTCCAGGCGACGCAGGGCGACGTCATAACCGTGCTGGTCACCACGGGACGTGTACAGCGGTGCGACGGCGCGGAACCGGATGAGCAGGCGCGTCAGGATCGCGCTGAGAGCGTCCTGCTCGGCGGCGGCCAGGCGTGTCCAGGCCGGCGCGGCCGCGGCCGCCGAGGCGCCGGCGAACGACCCGGCGATCCGCATGGCCTCCTGGATCAACGGGAGGACCTCGGGGTCGACCTGGCGCAGGTACTCGGCGACCGGGGTCAGGGCGGGGAGCAGGGACCCGCCCGCAGCCGGGATGTCGATCCCGGCGAAGCGCACCGGGATCCCGCTCGCGGCGTTGTGCCCGCGCATCCAGCGCAGTGGCTCTTCGACCCCCACCGGGATCGCCGCCGCGAGATGGGCGGACAGATCACCGTCCGGTCCCTCTCCCCGGCCCCAGGCGTCCAGCGGGAAGCCTTCGCTGAAGCCGTACTCGAAGGCCAGCACGGTGAAACCGCAGCGTTCGGCCAGGAACCGCAGGATGCGCTGGCGCAGGAGCGAGAACTCGGTGATGAAGTGCGAGTTCTCGCCGATCGCGACGACACGGGCGTCGCCGATGATGCCGCGCAGCGGCTCCAGGTCGTCCAGCGGCGCTTCACGGTCGAGGTGGGCGAGCGGGACGGCGTGGGCGCCGAGCCAGTCGGCGAACGAGACGTGGTGGGACGGAGCAGGCATGCTGACAACTCGATTCAGGGTCGGAAGGCGAACGGGCGGAGGGTGACTCACCTCATGCGGGCCGCCGCTTCCTCCAGGTCGTCGATGCCGCCGGACATGATCGTGCGGACGTGCTCGGTGATGTGCTGGAGCGGCCAGTCCCACCAGGCCAGGGCCAGCAGGCGGTCGACGTCGGCGTCGCCGTGGCGGCGGCGGATGAGCCTGGCCGGGTTGCCGCCGGCGATGCCGTAGTCGGGGACGTCGTCGACGACGACGGAGCCGGAGGCGATGATCGCGCCGTGGCCGATGCGGACGCCGGGCATCACCGTGGTCCGGTAGCCGAACCAGACGTCGTGGCCGACCACGGTGTCGCCCCGTCCGGGCAGGCCGGTGATGAGGTCGAAGTGCTCGGACCAGGAGCCGCCCATGATGGGGAAGGGGAAGGTCGAGGGTCCGTCCATGCGGTGGTTGGCGCCGTTCATGATGAATCGCACGCCCTCGCCCAGCGCGCAGAACTTCCCGATCACCAGCCGTTCCGGCCCGTAGTGGTACAGGACGTTGCGGGTCTCGAACGCGGTCGGATCGTCCGGGTCGTCGTAGTAGGTGAACTCCCCGACCTCGATCAGCGGCGAGGTGACCAGCGGCTTCAGCAGCACCACCCGCGGCTGGTCGGGCATCGGATGCACGACGGTCGGGTCGGCGGGGACAAGCGGCATGACGATCGTTTCCTTACTGAAGAGGTGGTCGCGGGCGTGGAGAACGTCAGACGGCGGGCGCCGGGGTGGCCTGCAGGGCGAGGTGACCGCCCTTCCAGCGCCGGCGCAGCAGCCGGTCGTGGCTGACGATGACGAGCGTGCCGCCGTAGTCGGCCAGGGCGTTCTCCAGGTCCTCGACCAGGGCGGGTGACAGGTGGTTGGCGGGTTCGTCCAGCAGCAGGACATCGGACGGCTCGCCGAGCATCCGCGCCAGGGCGAGCCGCTGCCGCTGCCCGGTGGACAGCCGGCCGGTCGGCACCGTGAGCCGATCGGGTTCGAACAGTCCGAGGGCCATCAGCCGTTCGGCGTGCTCGGCGGGCTCTCCCGGCCGTCCGCGGGCGAAGGCGGCCAGCAGGGTCTCGTCCAGGCGTCCGGGGCGCGGTTCCTGGGGCAGGTAGGCGATCCGGCCGCGACGGGTGACGCTTCCGCCGTCGGGAGCGAGTTCTCCGGCCAGGACGCGCAGCAGGGTGCTCTTGCCCGCTCCGTTCGGCCCGGTGACCAGCAGGCGGTCGCCCGCCGCGACGGTGAGGGTCGTCCGGCCGAGCCGGCCGGCGACGGCGATGCCGGCGGCCTCGATCACCGCCCCCCGCAGCCGGCGGGCCCGCAGGACCGGGGTGAAGCGCAGCGGCTCCGGCGGAGCCGGGACCGGGTCGGCCAGCAGGCGGCGCAGCCGTTCCTCGGCGTTGCGCACCCGGCCGGCCAGCGACTGCTGCACCCGTCCGCCGGCCCGGTCGTAGGCCATCTTGTTCCGGTCCCTCATCTCCCGGCCGGGGGCCACCTGGCGGGCGGTGGTCGCGGCGGCCCGGCGGAGCCGGTCGACGTCGTCCTGCCACTGCTCGTGCGCCCGGACCCAGCGCCGCCGGGCCGCCGCCCTCTCGGCGAGGTAGCCGGCGTATCCGTTGCCGTACCGGACGACGCGGCGCCGGTCGCCGTCCACCTCCAGCAGGCCGGTGGCGACGCGATCGAGGAACGCCCGGTCGTGCGAGACCGCCACCGTGGTGCCCCGCCGGGCGCGCAGGTGCTCCTCCAGCCAGTTCAGGGCGCCTTCGTCGAGGTGGTTGGTCGGCTCGTCCAGCAGCAGCACCTCCGGCGCGGCCGCCAGGACGGCCGCCAGCCGCAACCTGACCCGTTCCCCGCCGGAGAGACCGCCCACGGTGCGGCCGCGGTCGACCAGACCCAGCCCGAGCCCGTGCAGGGCGCGTTCCACCCGCGCGTCGGCGTCATAGCCGCCGCGCAGCTCGAAGACCGTCATCAGGTCCCCGTACTCGGCCGCGGCCGACTCCTCGCCCCCGGCCATCGCCGCCTCCAGGCGGCGCATCCGTTCCTCGACGGCGCGCAGACCGCTCAGCGCCCGGTCGATGACCTGCTGGACGGTCGCGTCCGGCGCCGGCCGCCCGTCCTGGGCGAGATAGCCGACGCCACCGGCGGCCTGGACGACGACGCGGCCCTGGTCAGGCTGTTCGCGCCCGGCGAGCAGCCGCAGCAGGGTGGTCTTGCCGGAGCCGTTCTCTCCGACGATCCCGGTGCGCTCGCCCGCGGCCAGGGAGCAGGTCACCTCGTCAAGGACGAGCCTGCCGTCGTAGGACTTGCTGACACCGAGCGCGGTGATCTGTGTAGGCATGCGAGCACTCCCGAGCATTCGAGAACTGGGCGGCCGTCAGGGGCCGCGCGGCCGGGCGAACGCTTCGGAAGAGCATCGATCACTCCACTAATGCGACAACTGTTACATTAAGATACTGCCATGCCACCGTCCCACGGAGCAACCGGACCAGCTGCGATGACTCCCCGAACGCCGCGACCGGAGGGCGACCGGCCCGCGCCACCGCCCCGGCCCCGCCCCGGCGGCCGAACCGCCCGCACCCGTGCGCGGGTGCTCGAAGCGGTCCTCGCGGAGCTCGGCGAACACGGTTATGACGGGCTCACCATGGAGGCCGTCGCCGCCCGTGCCGGTGTTCACCGGGCCACGGTCTACCGGCGCTGGAACGACGTCGGCGGCCTGCTCGCCGACGTCCTCGACGCGGCCGGCGACGACGACTGGGGACCCCCGGACACCGGCTCGCTGGAGGGCGACCTGGCGGCCCTGAACCAGGAGATCCAGACGGCCATGGCCGCCGAGCCGCCGATCATGGCGGCCCTGATCGCCGCCTCGTTCCGCTCCGAGAAGGCCGCCCGCGCCCAGCAACGGCTCTGGGAGGACCGCTACACCCGCTGCGAGATCGTCGTCGCCCGGGCCGCCCACCGCGGCGAACTACCGCCGCGCACCGACGCCCGGCGCCTTCTCATCGCCGCCACCGCACCGCTGTACCACCACCTGGTGCTCCTGCGCACCCCACCCGACCCGGCCCTCCCCGGCCACGCGGCCAGAACCGCCGCCCTGGCCGCGGCCGCCGGCGCCTTCGCCGAGCCCCCCTCGGCGAACACGACACCTGGGTGAGGTCGCGGAACCGGCCGGCGGAGCCCCCATCAACGGATCTTGCAAGCCCCGCCCGGGGAGGACGCCTGCTGAGACACCTCCGCGTGCCCCCCGGGCAGTCGGACCGTGACGAGGAGGCCGCCGGCGGGGCGGGGGACGAGGTCGAGGGTTCCGTCGTGTGCTCGGACGATGCTGTGCACGATCGCCAGCCCGAGGCCGACGCCGGCGTGCTCGTCGGCGCGTATGCGTTGCGTTCCGCGCTGGAAGGGCTCGGTGAGGGTCGGGACCAGTTCCGGCGGGACCGGCCGGCCGGTGTTCTCGACCCGCAGCACGCTCGCGTCATGCCGCGACTCGGTGTGGATCGTCACGGTGCCGCCGGCGGCGAGGTTGTGGACGACGGCGTTCTGGACGAGGTTGGTGACCATCCGCAGGATGAGGGCCGCGGAACCGACGGCCGGTGCCCTCTCACCGGTGACGTCCAGCGTGATCCGGCGCTGTTCGGCGAGCGGGAGCAGCGTTTCGGCGGCTTCTTCGGCGATGAGGGACAGGTCGACGGGCTCGCGGGCGAAGCTCCTGCGGTCGCCGCGGCTGAGCAGCAGGAGGGCCTCGGTGAGATCGATCGCCCGCGTGTTGACGCTGTGGAGGCGTTCGATGAGTTCGCCCTGGTCCCGCGTGGGGTCGGTGCGGGCGACGTCGAGGAGCGTCTGGGAGATCGCCAGCGGGGTGCGCAGCTCGTGGGAGGCGTTCGCGGCGAACCTCTGCTGCTCGTCGACGTGGGATTCGAGCTGTTCGAGCATGGTGTCGAACACGTCGGCGAGTTCGCGGAACTCGTCATTGCGGCCCCGTAGCCGGATCCGGTGGGACAGTGATCCGTTGGAGGCCGTCCTTGCCGCGTCCGCGATCCGGGTGAGGGGTGCGAGCATCCGGCCGGCGAGGAACCACCCTCCCAGGAGGCCGAACACCAGGAGGAGGGCCATCGCCGCGGCCGCGGCGGGATAGAAGCCCTGCAGGAGGTCGGAGCGGTCGGGCCCGACGACGATCACGATGCCGTACTTCCGCTGGATGTCTCCGGGGTCGATGTCGCGCATCCAGCGCAGCACGAACACCCAGACCACGGCCAGCAGGAGAGCGCCGCCCAGCAGGACGAATCCGGCGTAGCTGAGGGTGAGCTTCAGCCGAGCGCTGAGCCCTGGGCGCCTATCCACGAGTGCCGCCGGGGTGGACGGGCTCGACGATCCACACACGCATGCTCTCGATGCTACGAACCGCTACATATCGTCGGCATATCGAAAACCCCATACGCGCCGGCAACACCGCGCCGCCTTGACTGGCGATGTGACTCGAACCCGATGCGACGGCGTGACCGTCCGAGGATGCAGCAGTGACCGGCAGTGAGCGACCACAGACGATGGCGCAGGTCGACGCGGTGGAGACCGAACAGGCCGGCACCGACCACCGGCACACCGGTGCCGGGACCTGGCGTGCGGGCATCCGCCGGGCGATCCGCGCCGGCTCCCGGCCGGGGCCCTGGAAGCGCGGTCTGGTGCTCGCCGCGTCGGCGCTGCTGCTCGGCCTTCTCATGCTGCTGCATGCGGAGATCCCGAACCGGATCGGGAACCTCGGCAGCCTGGTGGAGACCTTCCTGCCGTGGTTCGGCCTGTTCGTCCCGGTGCTGCTGGCAGCGGCGCTGTGGCGCCGCTCCGCCTCCGCGGTGGCCGCGCTGCTGCTGCCGGTCGTGGTGTGGCTGAACCTCTTCGGCGGGCTGCTCGGCGACAAGTCCCACGCGGGCGGCGACCTCACCCTGGCCAGTCACAACGTCGGTGCCGACAACCCCGACCCGATCGGCACCGCCCGCGACCTGGCCGCCTCCGGGGCGGACGTGCTGGCGCTGGAGGAGCTGGCCGAGCAGGTCAGGGGCACGTACGAGAGGGAGCTGGCCAAGGCGTACCCGTACCACACGGTGCAGGGCACGGTCGGGCTGTGGAGCAGGCTGCCGCTGTCGGACACCCGGCCGGTCGACATCAAGACGGACGCCGGGCCGCTGGGGGAGTCCAAGCCGGCCGAAGTCAAGATGCACTACAACCGGGCGCTTCGCACAACGGTGGCCACGGGACAAGGGCCGTTGGCGGTGTACGTGGCCCACCTCGGGTCCGTGCGCGTGAATCCCAGGGCGGGCTTCTGGACGGCCCACCGGGACAGAGGCGCGCAGGCGCTCGGCGAGGCCGTCGCCGCCGAACGGAACGAGCGGGTGGTGCTGCTCGGGGACCTGAACGGCACCGAGGACGACCGAGCGCTCGCCGGCATCACCTCGCGGCTTCGCTCGGTCCAGGACGAGGCCGGGGACGGCTTCGGCTTCAGCTGGCCGGCGACGTTCCCGATGGCGCGGATCGACCAGATCCTCGTCCGCGGCGTGAAGCCGGAAAGCTCGTGGGTGCTCCCCGCCACCGGCAGCGACCACCTGCCGGTGGCGGCCGGAATCAGCTGGTGAAAGGACCGTGAGCATGGACTCGGATTCTGTACGTGGCGTCGGCCGGCGGCGGCTGGTCACCTGGGGCGGCCTGGCCGCCGCCGGCGCGGCGGCCGGTGTGCCGCTGGTGGGCGCCGGGACCGGCCGCGCCGCCTCGCCCCCGGCCGGCCCGTCCGGGCGGGATGAGATCCCGCCGGAGACCCGGCCCGGCGGAGCCTACGACCGGTACGTGGCGCAGTTGGCCGCCGCGGGCAAGTTCTCCGGTGTGGTGCTGCTGTCGCACCGGGGCCGGACGGTGCTGTCCCGCAGTTACGGCATGGCCGACCAGGAGAAAGGGGTCCGCAACCACGAGGGCACGGCGTTCAGCCTGAGTTCGGCGGGCAAGCCGTTCTTCGCGGTGGCCATGCTGCAGCTGGCGCAGCAGGGCAAGCTGCGTTTGACGGACACGGTGGGCGCCCACCTGACCGGCTTCGCCAAGGACATCGCCGAGAAGGTGAACATCCACCACCTGCTGTCCGGCACCTCCGGACTGGACGCGCCGGATGAGGACGTGCAACACGTCTTCCAGAGCCGCGACGAGGTGCACGAGTACTACGAGCAGCGCGCCCGGCAGGCGAAACCGGTGGGCGTCCCGGGCACTCCGAACACCGCCCACGCGGAACCGGAGGTCACCATCTCCGCGCTGATCGTGGAGGCCGTCGCCGGCATGTCGTACTGGGACTACGTCCAGGAGAACATCTTCGAGCGCTGCGGCATGACCGGCTCGGGCTTCTACACCAGGCCGCAGTGGCTGACCGACCGGCACATCGCGCACCCGTACATGAAGGTGGCCGACGGCAGCGTGGTGGACGCCCTCCACAACCTGGACAAGGGCAGCCCCAACCCGTACGTGCTCGGCAAGAACCCGGGCCGCGCCTTCATCGACGCCCCTGGGGACGGCGGCTTCGCCACCGCGCCGGATCTGGTCCGGTTCGCCCGCGCCCTGGGCGACGGCACGGTGCTGGACCGGCCCTGGGCCGACGTGCTCACCTCGGCCAAGATCCCGCACGGACCGGCGTCGTTCGGCGCGTACGGGATCCCGATCAGCATCGTCAACGGCCAGTGGATGTACCAGCGCGCCGGAGGCAACCCCGGTGTCGGCGCCAACTGGAGCATCTACCCCTACACCGGCTGGGTCGGCATCATCCTCACCAACCGCGACTCCGACGGCGGGTCCCTGGTGGACGTCCTGGGCCAGGAGATGAAGGCCATCACCGGCGCGGAACCCGACCCCGGCTCGGGCGGCTGACCCGGCCCACGACACGAGCGGGCGGGTCTACCGCAGTCCCTGGGGACGCGCGTTCCTCCAGGCGCGGTCGAAGAGGACGGGGACGGGGCCGGACGGGACGACGGCCATGTTCGCCGTGGAGCGGCGCTCCTCCGCCAGCGGCAGCAGGCGGATCTTCGGCACCTCGATGGGCAGGCGCGGCGCCTTGTACTCCCGCCACGCGCCGTGCACGAACAGCGAGCGTCCCGCACGCGCCCGGGTGGCGTTCAGCACGAGCCCCGAGCCGCCGAGTTCGGCCACCGCCGCCTTGAACCGGGCGGGCTTCCAGCCGGTCCACTCCTTCACGTTGCGGTCGGACGGGTCGGGCAGGGCGAGAAGCATCAGGTAGAGGGCCGCCGCGTCCTCGCCCAGCCGGTGGGTCTCCGCGCATTCCTCCACCAGGTACGGCACCGAGCGTGCCGGGTGCTGCTCCCAGCCCGGCGCCAGGTCCGCGTCGGCGGCCAGGTGCGCGCCGAGCGCCGCGAAGTCGTCGCTGAGCAGAAGACGCAGGTCCGCCAGTGCGGGAAGCCCGGAGCCGCTGGGCACCACCTGGGACGGCAGGGTCGCGTCGTAGTAGTCGTCGAGGGTGTCGAGCAGCGGGTCGTCCGGCCCCTTCACCGCGGCCGGATCCACCCGCAGGTGGCTGAGGCTGAAGACGTCGTCCTCGACGAGCGTCACCGCCGGATGGCCGGTGAGCACGCCGGTGGGCGGCGGGGCGCCCATCAGGTGGTTGCTCTGCAGCGAGAACAGGGTGCGCGGCCCCGCGGCCTCCCGCAGCCGGGAGATCGCGGCACCGACCGCGGGACGCAGCGGATCGCCGGCCGGGGTCCGGTAGGCGAGCCAGGCGGCGACGCGCGGCAGGGCGAGCGGGTCCGGCTCGCCGGAGAAGGCCGAGGCGTCCGCGAGGCAGTCCGCGCCGGCGGCGACGCGGCCGATGAGCACCCACGGACGCAGGGACGGCCGACCGCTTCGCCACACCCAGGGGGACGCCCGGGGCGCGCGTGGCAGCGGAGCCTCGCCCCTGGGCTGGGTGATCTCCTTGAGCGCGCGGGGCAGGAGCCCGCTGGGCAGGGGGAACGGGGCCCCCGACTCCTGCGAGCACCACGCGGCCGCGCGGTCCACCGCCGGGCCCGACGACCACAGCTCCTCCGGGTCGTCCGGCAGGAGGCGTTCGTAGAGCCTGGTGTAGAACTCGGGCGGTCGCAGGGCCCTGAGACTCTCCCTCGCCCGGTCCATCTCCGGGCTCCACCGCGTCCAGCGGGACGGCCTGGAACCGGGGTGGACGAGCCGGACGGGATCGTCCGGGGCCAGTTGGTACGGCGCGGACAGGAGCGCCCCCTGGAGGACAACGGCCGCCTCGGCCTCCGACAGCCCCGTCTTCTCCGCGAACACGGCCGCCAGTTCAGGGCTCACCGGAGGACGGTCCCGTTCGCGCCAGAGTTCGTCGAACCGCGCGAACCAGTCGGCGGAGCGCACCGGCTCCAGCACGCAGGCGTCGAGCAGGCCCGCCCCGGCCGTCGCCAGCGGCCCCTCCTCGGCGAACTCTCCTTCGGGGGCGTACTCCAGGAGCACCCGTTCGAGGGGCGCCTGATAGTCGACGCCCACCACCAGGGCGACGGACGTGGCCGTGCGGAACGCCGTCCCGGGGGAGACCGTGCCGCGCTCCGTGGCCTCGGGCAGTTCGCAGCGCACCACCCGCCAGCGGCCCGGCTCGCCCGACACGAAGGGATAGGTCGCGTAGGCGGCCGGCCTCTGGTGCGGACTCGGCCTCGACCTTGACAGGGGGCCGCTGTACGCGGCGGTGTTGGCGTGGTTCGGCCGGAACTCCAGGCCGACCACGTTGCCGTCCAGCCGGGCGCTCGGTGTGCTCAGGTCACCGTCCCAGACGGGCGTGCCGGAGCCCGCCAGATCCATGAGCCGGCCGCACTGCCGCACGACCGGGTCGGCGCTCTGCGCCCGGGGCTCCGCCTCCGGTTCGTCCCCCGGAGTGAGGCGGCGGACGAGGCGCTCCAGGCCCACCCGGCAGTTGACCGCCGTGACCAGCGAGAACGCGACCCTGTCGAAGGTGGCCCTGTCCTGCTCCTTCAGCTCCGGCAGCGCCTGCGAGAGGGCCACGAAGTTCGGCCCCGACACCGAGCGGTTGATGTAGTGGGGCACCAGGAGCTTCACCAGCCCGTCGACGCGCTCGCGGGTGAACTCGTCCGGCAGGTCGGCCATGAGCAGCGCCATGACGTCCACCGCCGCGAACTCGCGCGCCGTCTCGGCGTCCTTGAGGAGCAGGTCCACCGCCGCGCCCACGTGCACGAACCGGGCGAGCAGCATCCGCAGCCCGTACAGGTCGAGGCCCTCGCGCAGCCGGGCGCGCTCGCGGGCGCACCACGCGCGCACCTCCTCGTGGCCGATCGGGTTGTCGAACGGTCCCGGGAGCCTGCCCCACCCCTTGGTCTCGTGCGGCTCGTACCAGGTGTTGGACGCGCTGTCCCCGACGGTCATGTCGAGGTCGCCCCGCGCCCTGGCGCGCAGTTCCCGCGCGAACCGCTCGTCCGCCAGGACGTGCCGCAGTCCGGGGCGGCGGGCGACCACCAGGTCGGGCAGGAACGCGGGGCCGAGGCGCTCCGGCGGGTCGGCGACGGGGACGCCGTGCTCCAGCAGCATGTCGATCATGTCCAGGGGCGTCCTCCTGCGGCCGGTCTCGTCGAGCCGCCAGAAGCGGAACGCCACCGGCACCCCGTCGGCCGCGAGCCGCGGGCCGATCCGCTCGGCCACCTCGTAGAGCTCGCCGACCGGGTCCTTCCAGTGATCGTGTCCCTGCACGCAGTCGACCAGCCAGGCGGCCGCTTCCCCGCGCTGGAGGCCGGGGGCGTCCCCGGTCAGCATCGCCAGGGCGCCGCTGCGGTCGAGCAGCTTCAGCCACAGCGGTCCGTGCGTCGGCCATTTCGGACGCAGGTCCAGAGCCCGCCGCGCCGCCTCAGGCCCGGACACCAGGTCCATGGCACGGCCCTTCAACGCGTCGGTCCAGAACGCCTCGTCGCCCAGCGACACCTCGCCCGCCGCGAAGACCGACCGCAGGAACGCCGCGAGCTCCTCCTCGGGATCCAGCCCGGCGGCCTTGGCGATCTTCCGGAGGTCGGCGGCGAGCTGCGGATGGACGTCGCCGCCGGCTTCGACCCGCCACACCGCCACCTCGCGGAAGCGGGCAAGGCCCTCCGGCGTGGCCGCGCCCCTGGCGCCCAGGTCGCGTGCCCAGGCCCGCAGGACCGTCGCGGACAGCACGTGCGCGTGCTCTTCGTAGCGCCCGGCCAGCCACTCCGGGTCGGGACGGTGCGCCAGCGCCCGTTCGAGCTTGCGTGCGCGGCCGAACCAGGCGGAGGCCAGGTCCGGCTCATCGTGGTCGAGGGCGGCGTCGGCCACCGCGTCCAGAAGGGAGATCAAAAGCGCGGGCGCGGACTCCTCCAGGCCACCCAGGGTCTCCTCCACGGACGGCTTGTAGAAGTAGCGCCAGCGACCGGTCCGGACCTCCAGGGTGTGGACCTTCTCCACCGCGAGCCGCTCCGCGTCGGGGTGCGCCGCGATGATGCTCTCGGGGAAGGGGACCACGTCGCCGTAGGGGTCGTGCAGGCCGGTCTCGAACAGGCCCTCCGGCTCCCACCCGTCCACCGCCATCAGCAAGTCGCGGTAGCGGACGGCCGGCTCGCGAAGCACCTGGGTGAGCCTGCGGTCGTCAGGGCCGACGTAGGTCCGCGCGCACAGTCCGCCTTCGACCGGCTCGGTGGTGAGCGTGACACCCGCCGCGTCGAGCGCCTCCGCCCAGAACGGGTCGGCGTCCGCCAACACGCGCGGAACGCCCACCCCCTGAGCCGCCCACGAGCGTGCCGCTTCGTCGCACTGCTCCTCGTGGCGCTTCAGGTACCGCCGCACCACGAACATCGCGGCCAGGCCCGGCGCGCCCTGCACCTGTTCGGGAAGCTGCTTGAGCTTCCGCCCCCTGGGGTTGCGGTAGACGATCTCCAGATCGTCCGTCAGCTCCGCCGCGTATCCGCCGGCCTCGATCCGCCACCCCATGTACGCCGCAGCCTCCCCATCTCGATCTTGACCGGTCAGCGTACGCATGATCACCGACACCGGCCACCGAAGCCGGAGCCCCCACTCTCAGGTCTGCGAAGGAGCCTCCTGCCGTGTCCGCTCGAAACAACGCGCCACCCTGAGCCGGCCCTGAGAAAGTCTGCGTTCCGTGACGGTCCGGGGGCCGACTCAGGCTGCCTGCGCCGCGTTACGGCGGACTGCGGGCGGACGCCTGCGTCCTCGCCGACGAGGCCGAGAAGTACCGACCCTCGCCGGGTGCCGGCTCGGTTCCGGGACTGCTCGGTACGGGGCCTATGACGTGATCGCTGTGGCGGGGGTGACCTCCTGGCGGTGGACGATCACGTCGAACCACTGCCGCAGGGTGCCGCCGGTCATGTACGAGCCGGGGCCGGTGTGGGCAAGGCCCCGGGTCTGGACCGGAGCGTCCAGCCACGTGCGGACCGGCGGGGGCGCCGGTGCGCGCAGGTCGAGGGTGAACTGCGCGGTGCGGACGCCGCCGAAGGGGTTCTCGAACCAGTTCGGAGCGGGACGCGGCATGGGCGCGGTCCGACCGTCGCCCAGGCTCACCGTCCCGTGGTCGAAGGTGAAGCCGATCGACCGGTAGCGCGGGCCGTACCAGCGGCGGAGATACGAACCGGCGCTGGCGAAGCGCATGTCCGGGCCGGGAGGCCCGACGATGCGCATCCGCGGGGCGTCGGCGGTGTGCGCGCCGGCCGACCAGTATGCGATCTTGTCGCCGCTGAATCCGCGCCACCATTTCAGGTTCCGCGCCGCGCGGGCGTCCCTGTAGCCGTGCTGGTCGGCCTCGGGAAGGCCGTAGTGCTCGTAGAACCACAGGATCTGCCGGGCATTGTGCACGGCCAGGGCGTGCGCTCGGTCTCCCGGCCGGTGCGGCAGCCCTTCGACCAGGTCGTGCAGTCGGCGGGCGTGGCGGATGTACGGCTGCTTGTCCGCCACCTGCATGTATTCAGTGACGTACTTCCACATGTCCGCACTCGGTGGGCGAAGGACCCGCAGGTGGCCCCGGAGTTCGGCCAGGCGCTCCGGAGCGGTCGCGGCGACATGGGCCTGGACGGCGTCGTAGGCCGGCGGGCCGGTGAGGAAGTACTCCACCCCGACGAAGCGCACCTTGTCGGCCCGGCCCGCGTTGAAGTCGCGGAGCCAGCGCAGCACATCGGCGACCTCGCCGGTCTGGTACTGGGGAAGCATCTGCTGCATCAGCGCCTCCAGATCCCCTTCGCCCGTACGGATGTACCGGTCGATCTGGACGCCCGTCGTCCAGTTCTCCTCCCAGGCGACGGACCGGAAGCCGAGCCGCTCGACCAGGAGCCGCAGTGCGCGGTGCTTGAGCCGCGTCTCCTCGCGGGTGCCGTGCACCGACTCGCCGAGGCCGACGACGGTGGCGCCGCGAACCGACCGCAGCAGCGGCGCCTGGTCGTCCAGGGGCGCCGCCGGGTCGATGGTGCCCAGTGCCGCGGCGTTGTGCCCGACCCACTCGGTGACCGGCTCGGTGACCGGCTCCGTGCGGGGCGCGGCGCTCACGGCGGGCGCGCCCGCGACCGCGGTTCCGATGCCGGCCGCCAGTAGCAGTGACGCCTGTGCGTTCCGTCCAAATCGCTTCATCACTTCTCCTTTCGGCCGTCATCGTGGCTCGCCGGTTCCGCGGGCCACGTCCCCTCAGGGGCGTCATGTCGGCTACGCCCGGCGGCGTAGAACCACCGATCGCCTGAAGCGGCACACGTCGCGACGCGCCAGCGGGTCAGGCGGTGAGGCGGCCTGGAGAAGAGACAGCAGGTCGCCCGGAGGACCCCTACGTCCTCCTAGGGTCCCGTCGAGCGCGGCCAGAAGGCTGGAAGTCGGCACCGCTCGTGCCGTTCGAGCGCGCCTTGCCGGTGCCTGTGGCCCGCTGAGCCGTACGGGGAGTTCGGGATGACCGGCCGTCTCCGGCGGCCTCGCGCCCACCGCACCGTCCGGGCCTGTTCGGGGCGGTCGGGGGTTGCCGCCCTGCGTCGGCTGCTTCCACCGGATGGTGAAAGGCGCTGCTCAGCCGGTGCGGGCGTCGGCGGAACCGTGTCACGGACGACGGCAGGACGCACGGTATCCCGGCATCTGGCGTGGGCGCGTGGTGGCGACTGTGAACGTGTTGGAGCCCCGGCCACTCGCCTGGGCCCCGAGCCGCGCTATTGCTGCTTGAGGTCCGCAAGGAGTGCAAGAAAGGCAGCGGGGGCAAGCAGTGGCTTGGGCCCATCCGGGTCCTGGGAGTCCCGCACGCCCACGCCCTTCGGGAGGGCAGCAAGCTCGACGCATTCCCCGCCTTGGTCGTTGCTTCGCCGTGCCTTGCGCCACTCTGCCTGGTCCACTGCTGGACGTCCCTCCGCGTGACCGCAGGTTCTGCCCCTCCAGCGTAGGCGCGTGATGCTGATATGCGAAGCGCTGGAGCCCCGGCGAGCTGCCGGGGCCCCATGACGTCCAGAACGCGTTACCGCAGCTTGAGGCCAGTCAGCAGTGCGCGGAACGAGCTTGGGTCGAGTTCAATTCTCGGGCCATCCGGGTCTTTGGAATCCCGCACGGCCACGCCTTCAGTAAGGGCGGCCAGTTCGATACATGCTCCACCCTGATCGTTGCTGCGGCTTGCCTTTCGCCAGGTCACACCGTCCATCGGTCCATCGCCTTTCGTGGGAAGTCGCGAGAGCCGTCGGCGCTCAGTGCACGTGCCTGTAGCTCCGCGAAGGCGCTGATCACATGCAAGATATCCTGTGAGTCGTCAGATGTAAGGCCACCGGGGGACGTCTCCAAGTAGACTAATTCCTCTCGTGTTGACTGAGTGGCGATGTTGAACGATCCCGAGACGCCTCGGTAGTAGGCGATCGGGGCAACTTGGACGCTGATGTGGTCTCGCTCTGACATCTTCAGCAGATGGTCATACTGGCCTCGCATCACCTCCGGTCCACCCACCTCCCGCATGAGCACGCTCTCGTCCATGACCACGATGAGCCGGGGCGGCACCTCGCGGAACAGGATCTGCTGCCGGTTGAGACGTCCATCGAGAGTGGTCTCGGAGAGAAGAAGTACGCGGGCGTACTCCTTCGTCTGCAGAAGGCCGGGCACGAACGTTGCCTCGTAGGCGCGGAGGAGGTCGGCTGATGCTTCGGCTTCCGAGTAGTCGGCGAAGAACTTCGGGTAGCTCGCCGCGCGCAGGTGCTTGGTCCAGACCGTCGCGAGTTGGTCGCCGGTGCCTAACGCCTGGTCCAGACGCTGAGCGAAGTCTTTGCGGCAGCGGGTGTTGCCGCTTTCGACCTGCGAGACATAGGAGGGCGTCACCGATAGGCGGTTGGCGAGCTCTGTCCGGGTTATGCCGACGTCTTCCCGCAGGCGTCTGACTTCTGCACCGAAAGCCTTCAGGGCGGGGGACGGCTTGCGCTTGGCCATGACGAGACCTCCAGTGGCTCTGAACTGGAATTAAATGATTTTGAGTCCTCGGTGTGCGTCTCGGAGCTTGCGTGTTCACGTTACGCCTTGGAGTGGATTCCGTGCGGGGAGTTACCGGAAATCGGAGGTGATCGTTATGGAGTGCCCCGCGGAGATCGTGGTGCCGGTTCGGGCCGAGTCGGTAAAGGTGGCTCGGGACTGGGTCGAGGCCGTCCTGGGGACGTGGGGACAGGACGCCTATGTGGCGAAGGTCGTGGTGTCGGAACTGGTGACGAACGTCTTGCAGCACACCAGGAGCGCGACCACGACCGTGCGGGTCGTCCAGGCGGACAAGGGAACGGTCGTGGAGGTGTTCGACTCTTCCAACGTCCTGCCGGTGGCGGGCGCGGCGAACCTGCTGAGTGAGGGTGGACGCGGGCTGGCGATGCTGGACGTCCTCGCCAAGGAATGGGGCACGCAGCCCCTCGGAGGCGGCGGAAAGGCCGTGTGGGCGCTCCTCCCTGAAAGCACGTCATGAACGAGGCCGACGCACTGGTCTCCCTACGCGAACGTCACTCGTCCTGGGAAATCTCCCTGAACCATGGCATGTGGCAGGCGAAAGGGCCCGTTCTCATCCGTTCGTCTTCCCTGAGCCTGCTGCAAGCGGCGATGGACGGCGAGCCTCCATTTCCGTCCCGCTTGGCAAAGGAACGAGTCCGGGTAGGCGCGGACGGAGCGTCACCCGCCCGCAGAACGCGGCTGGCGGAGCCAAGCCGAACGCTTGGGCCAGGATGCGGTCGATGGTGGCGCGGTGTCCTGCGAGCAGCGCGTGCCGCCATGCGGAAGCGGCGGGGAAGGCGCGTTGGTGTCACCGCTTGAAGACCGCCTCGTACGTCCGTGTCATCGCCCTGGGACCGCACCACGGTCTCGGCCCTGCGCTCCCACCGCGGACTCCAGCGGAGCGAACGGGAGCAGGCAGGGGAGAGCGAGCATCTGGCCGGCGTCGGGGTCACCGGACTCCAGGACCTTCGCTGTGACACCCCGTGTCGGCCATCGATCGGTGGTGAGACTGAACCCATGCGTCGCAAGCGTTGTCTTCCGGAGATCGGCCCCGTCGGATTGGCCCTGGTCCTGACGACCGTGGCGGGGCTGGTGGACGCCGCCGCCTACCTCGCGCTGGGCGGCGTGTTCGTCGCCAACCAGACGGGCAACTGCGTGCTGCTGGCCATCGGGATCGCCGAACGCCTCCCGCTCGGCGACGCCCTGCCCGGCCCGAATCGCGGCGTGAGCGAACCGCTGACGTCACTCGCGGCGTTCTGTGTCGGCGTGGCGGCCGCGGGATGGCTCGATTCGCGCATTCTCGGACGCCTGACCGCAATATGGCCCCTCGTGGGCGCCGAGTCGCTCCTGCTGGCCGTGGCGGCTGTGCCCGGCCCGAACTGGGCACGTGTGGGGTTGGCGGCGGCCGCGATGGGCGTCCAAAGCGCGCAGGGCATGCGGCTCGGCATCAACGGGGTGCCCACCACGGTGGTCACCGGCACGCTGACCCGGTTGTTCGCCCGAAGCAGTGAGAGCTCCCATCGGCGACGAGGTTCGAGGCTGCTCGCCCTGGCCTGGCTGTTGTACATGATCGGAGCCATCGTCGGCGCGACCGGTACGGGCCTCTGGTCGTTCACCACGATCTGTTTGTGCGCTGCGGCGACGACCGGACTGGGTGCCGCCGCGAGAAAGCCGAGGAACGGATGACCACGCGGCCCTCCCGGCCGTGCTCCGGTGCTGACCGGCGGTCGGGGACCCGGATGGTAGGTCGGTGGCCCGGTGAGGCTCCGAAACGGGCTGAGCTGGTGCTTTGCTGTTTGTGGGCTCTTGTTGCGGGTACTCGGCGGCAGGCGGCGGATGAGGTGATCGGTCTCGGTTCTTCGAGGGCTGAGGGAGCGTGCGGTGGGCATCGCGGGGATGTCGGTTGCCAAGGCCGTGCTCGCCGCGCCGTTCGCGGCGGTGGACATGGCTTCGACGCTGGCCGTCAGCGGTGCGGTGGCGGGGACGCGGGCGGCCGCGGTCGGCGTGGGAACCACCGCCCGTGTCGCCACGGGGACCGTCCATGAGGTCGGGAGGCGGGGGGCGGCTGTCCTGCGCGGGGGCGTCGAGGGCGGGAAAGCCGCTGAAGGCCGGCGAAAGAGCGAGGAAGCGCCGGACCAGAAGGACGGCCGGCCGGGCGTGGGCTCTACGGTCCGAGCGGTGGCGGAGGCGGGGTTCGACCGTGCGACCCGGGTGTCCGGGGCTGTGGTCGCGTTGGCCGCGGGGGAGTCCGGTCGCCGGGTGTGGGCGCGGGGCGGACGGGCGCACATCCGGGCCAACGGCCTGGCGGGCGGCGGGAGGCGGCAACGGCGATACACCAAGGCGCTGAGGGATGCGCTTCTGAGTCTGGAAGGCGTGGACCTGGCGGAGGTCAACGCGGTCACCGGTCACGTCCTGGTGGCGTACGCGGAGGGCGCGGTGGACCTCGACACCCTGGTGTCGACGGTCGAGGACGTGGAGGAGGCGCACGGGGCCGCCCGGTTCGACGAGGCCGCGCACGCGCGTCGACCGGACGACGAGATGGCGTGGACGGCGGCGATGTCCGCCCTGGTGGCCGACTGCGCGGGCGCCGCTGGAGCACTGGCCGGGCGGCTGCTGTTCCTTCCGCCGGTGCCGAGGCCGGTGGTGGCGGCGGTGTCGGTGGCGGACTCCATGCCCAGGGTGCGGGCGGCCCTGGAGCGGCGGCTGGGCGCGCCGCGCGCCGACGCTCTGCTCGGTGTGGCCAGTGCCGTCGTGCACGGGGCCGGGCAGGGGCTCGTCCCGGTGGCCGTTGACGCCGCCCACCGGGTCTTTCAGCTTTACGAGATCCAGGCGCGACGCGAGGTGTGGGAGGCCCGCGAGCCGCGGCTGGCGGGCGGCCGGCCGCAAGACTGGGGCCGCCGTGCCCAGCGTCCTTGCCCGCTTCCGGACGGGCCGGTGGAGAAGGCCGCGGACCGTACGTCGCTGGGTCACCTCATCGGAGCTGCCGGGGTCCTGGCGGGCACGCGCGATGTGTCCGCCGTCGCCGACCTGCTGTTGGCGACCGTGCCGAAGGCGGCACGGCACGGGCGGGAGGCGTTCGCGGCGGTGCTGGCACATGACCTTGCGCGGCGGGGCGTGGTGCAGCTGGACCCGGGGGCGCTGCGGCGGCTGGACCGGGTCAGCGCGGTGGTGATCGACTCCGCCGTGCTGTGCGATGGGGAGCTGCGGCTGCTGTCGGCGGTCGCCACCGGTGACGTGCTGGACGACGCGGGCGTGTGGCGTGCCGCGAGCGCGTTGCTGGCCGGGTACGGTCGCGATGACCTGGAAGGGCCCGGGCCGTGGCGGGGGAGGCCCGAGGGCGGTCGGGAGGCGGCGGGGTGCCGGCTGGAGCGGGCGGCCGACGCACCGTCCGGCGGCCCCGCCGACCCGTGCGGCGTCACGCTGGACCTACTCGACGAGCAACGAGGACGGTGCGGCCGGGTGTGGGTCGGGTCCTCGCTCGACCCCCTGGCGGAGGCCCTGCTCTCGGCGGCGCATGAGGCGGCCGACGTGGTGGTCCTGACCGAGCATGCCAGCACCCGTGAGCTGTTGGCCTGGGGCGATGACTCCGCGGTGGCCGCGGACCGGCTGGTGCGGTGCGTGAGTGACCTGCAGCGCGACGGCCATGGGGTTCTGGCCGTCGCATGCGGGCAGGATCAGGCGCTCGATGCTGCCGACGTGGGGATCGGTGTGCTGCGCGATGATCGTCCGGTCGACTGGCGCGCCGACCTGCTGTGCGGTCCGGGCCTGGCGGAGGCGTGGCGGTTGCTGGTGGCGGTCCGGTCGGCGCGGCGTGCCAGCGAGCGTGCCGCACAGTTGTCGCTGAGCGCGTCCGCGCTGGGTGCGCTGCTGATCGCGGGAAGGCCGCGCCGGCGCCGCGCCGGACGAGTGAGGCTGCGCCGCGTGGTCGGGTCCTGGCACGACGTGCCCCCGGTGCACGCGGCCTCGTTGCCGGCGATGGCGGTCAACGCGGTGAGCGCCCGGCGGCTGAACCACCGACCGCTGCCGCTGCCCATCGTCCGGGACGACTGGCACGCCCTCACCGCCGAGGCGGCGTGGCGGCGGTTGTCGCGCATCGCCGCCGAGCGCGCAGCCGGGAACGGCGCGGAAACGCAGGCCGCAGGGCTCGCGAAGGTGCCGCTGCTGCGCCGGGCCGTGGCCGGGCCCGCCGGCACGGGGTTGCGTATCGCCGCGGCCGTGCGGCAGGAACTCGCCGACCCGCTGACTCCCGTCCTCGCACTCGGGGCGGCGGCTTCGGCGGTGGTCGGCTCCAGCGTCGACGCGCTGCTCGTCGCCGGGGTCGTGGCGGGCAACGCCCTCGTCGGCGGCGCCCAGCGCATGCGGGCGGAGAAGGCACTGGGCGAGCTGCTGCTGACACAACGGATCCACGCCCGCCGCCTGCGCGTCGACGCGCAGGCGGTCGTGGAGGGGCAAGCAGGGGAGGCGGCCGGTGAGAGGGACTTCGCGCGGCTGCGGACCGCGGAGAGCGACCGGGTCACGGCCGACCGCCTGCACACCGGAGACGTGATCCTGCTGCGTTCGGAGGACGTCGTGCCCGCGGACGCCCGGCTGCTCTGGGCCGAATCGCTGGAGGTGGACGAGGCCGCGCTCACCGGTGAGTCGGTACCCGTCGACAAGAGCGTCGAGCCTTCCCCGGGCGCCGGCCCCGCCGACCGGCACTGCATGGTCTACGAGGGCACCACGGTCGTGGCAGGCGAAGCGGGGGCCGTCGTCGTCGCCACTGCCGAGGCCACCGAGGCGGGACGGGCCGCGGCCCTCGCCGGCGCCGCGGACGTCTCCTCCAGCATGCAGGCCCACCTGGCCGAGCTCACCCACCGGGCCCTGCCCGCCACGGTTCTGGGCGGCGCGGCCGTCACCCTGCTCGGGATGCTGCGCGGCCGGCCCCTGCGCCGCGGCCTCGGATCCGGCGTCGCGGTCGCCGTGGCCGCCGTCCCCGAGGGGCTGCCCCTGGTCGCCACCATCTCCCAGCTGGCCGCGGCGCGGCGGCTGTCACGCCTGGGGGTGCTGGTCCGCTCCACCCGGGCGCTGGAGGCCCTCGGCCGGGTGGACACCCTGTGCTTCGACAAGACCGGCACCCTCACCGAGGGCCGGCTCCGCGTGGTCCGCGCGTCCGGTTCCACCCGTCCGCTGCCCCTGACCGGGGAGGGCGGCCGGGGCCTCCTGCGGGTCGCCGCGCGGGCCTGCCCACCGCCGGGCGGCGGGCAGGCCCCCCACGCCACCGACCGGGCCGTCCTGGAGCGCGCGGAGAACCTGCCACCCGACAGCCGGTGGCGCCTGGAAGAGGAACTGCCCTTCGAGACCACCCGGGGGTTCTCCGCCTCGCTCGGGCACGACGACGACCGAGCGGTCATCGCCGTCAAGGGCGCTCCCGAAGTGCTCCTGGCCAAATGCAGCCGGGTCCATGGCGGAGCCAAGGGTGGTCGGGACAAGCCGCTCACCGCCGCCCGGCGCCGCGCCGCCGCCGCGACCGTCCGCCGGCTGGCGGGACAGGGCCTGCGCGTGCTCGCCATCGCCGAACGGAACGTCCCCGACGCCGCCGGAGCGCGCGGTGAGATCACCGAGCACGTCGAGGACCTCGCCCTGCTCGGTTTCATCGGCATCGCCGACACTCCGCGTCCCACCGCCGAGGAGGCGGTACGGCGGCTCTGTGAGGCGGGCGTGCAGGTCACCATGATCACCGGTGACCACCCGGACACCGCCGTCGCGGTCGCCGCCGAACTCGGCATCCCCGACGCGCACGATGTCGTCACCGGTGCCGAACTCGACACTCTGTCCGCCGCCGAGCGTGTCGAGGCCGTCCAGCGCGCGACGGTCTACGCCCGTGTCACCCCGGCCCAGAAGGTACGGATCATCAAGGACCTGCGCCGAGCCGGGCGGGTGGTCGCGATGACCGGCGACGGGACGAACGACGCCGCGGCCATCCGCCGCGCCGACGTCGGCATCGCCGTCGCCGGGCGCGGCTCCGGCGCGGCCCGCAACGCCGCGGACCTCGTCCTGACCGCGCCCGACACCACACTCATCCTCGACGCGCTGCGCGAGGGCCGCGCCCTGTGGAACAGCGTCCGGGACGCGGCCGCGATCCTGGTGGGCGGCAACGCCGGGGAAGTGGCCTTCACCACCCTGGGGACGGCACTGGACGGGAACGCCCCACTGAGCACCCGGCAACTGCTCCTGGTGAACCTGTTCACCGACATGCTGCCGTCGCTCGCCGTCGCCATCACCCCCGCCGACCCCGGACCCGACCCCTCGGCACCACTCGGCGCCGCGCCGGTACGCGGGTTCACCGGCCACGACATGCGACAGGTGCTGGCCGTGCGCGGTGCCGCCACCGCAGCGGCGGCCCTGGCCTCCTGGCAGGCGGGCCGCCTCACCGGCCTCGTCCCCGGAGGACGCCGCCGGGCCTCCACCATGGGCCTGGCCGCCCTGGTCTGCGCCCAACTCGGCCAAACGCTCATCTCACGCTGGAACAGCCCCTTGGTCCTCGCCACCTGCGCCGTCTCGGCCGCAGCCCTGTTCGCCGTGGTCGAAACACCGGGCATCAGCCAGTTCTTCGGCTGCACCCCTCTCGGCCCCGGAGCCTGGACGATCGTCACGATGGCGGCGGCGGCCGCGACCCTGGGGGCCGCCGTCGCCCCAAGGCTGCTGCCTTCCCCTTCCGGGCCGGGTCCGGCGAGGCCGTCCGGATCCCGGTGAAGGGTCAGCCGCCGAGGAACTGGCCGCTTGGCCTGGGCGCCGTTGAGGCCGCTGGACGCGACAGAGAAGAATCCTTAAACCCCCGTAAACGGACCGCAACATGCTGATTGCGGCGCTGGTGTCCCGGGTAGCCGACCTCAACGGACGGGCGGACTGCAGCCCCATCTCCGGACCATGAGAGGCCCAGCCCTTTTCCAGGAGGCCGATATGGCAGCGACCGGAAAGACCAAGACCAGGCCCACGACCACCCGTGGCCGGGCCCCGCAAAAGGAGCGGCCCCAGACCAAGGGCCGAGCTTCCACCACGAAGCGCCCCACGTCGAAGGAGGGCACCGGAACGGCGCATCGGACGGTCGCTGTTCCTCTTGTCACCCCGCACGTCACCGTCCACAGGGTCAACGTGCCGACGCCGACTCTTCCGGTGAGCGGCGACGAGATGATGACCGCCGGTAAGGCCGTGACCTCGTTCCTCGCGCCGCCGGGCAGGCTGGCCTACTACGCAGGGCTGGGCGCCCTGGCGGCGTTCGGTGTCGTGGAATGGCCGGTGGCCGCGGCGATCGGGGTCGGGGTCGCCGTCGCGAAGCGCGCAAGCCGCTCCAGTGAGCGGCAGCATGAGCAGCCAGGGCGCCGCCGCCAGTAGTAGGAGCCGAGAAGCGGGCGCGAAGCGGGTCAGTCGCCGGTGTTGGTCTGGATCTCGCTGACGACCAGGGGGGTCGGCTGGGAGGTCATGGTCTGGTCGTCGAGGGCGCCGCCGGCGGCGTCGCAGTCGGCGCCCTGGCAGGTCCAGGTGATCTTCCAGGTGATGGTGGCGGTGATCTGCCAGGCGCCGCCCGGCTGGCCGGCCGAGGCGCGCGTGTAGGTGTAGCCGCAGGTCTTTCCGTCCTTGCTGCCCGCGTCCTGGCAGACGATCTGTGTCTCGCCGAGGTTCCAGGTGACGGACGACGGGTTCGCCGTCGCCTGGACGGTCTGGGCGCCCACCGTGATCGGCTGGGTCTGGACGACGGTGAAGCCGTCCACCCACAGGGACGTCCGCAGCCGGACGAAGGTCTTGCCCTTGGGGGCCGTGTGGACGGTCGGCACGGGGAACTGGGCCGAGGCCCTGGCCTGCTGCACCAGCGTCCAGGTGTCGGGCGGTGCGGGCGGAGGCGGCGCGCCGCCTCCGGGGCCGTCGACGCCGTCCACGGCCTGGTTGTCGGTCAGGCCTTCGGGGGCGGGTGGGGCCACCGGGCCGCTGACGCCGCCCGTCCCGCCTCCGCCCGTCCCGCCTCCGCCCCCGCCTCCGCGTCCGCCGGTCACGCCGGACAGGTTGCAGTCGAGACCTTTGTTCGCGCCGCCGCATCCGTCGGCGAGGGCCTGGGCCGGGGCCACGAGGGTGGACAGGAGGGCCGCCGCCACGGTGATGCCTGACGCCGCGCGGTGCCGTGTGGGGGTGTGAGACATCGCGTGTCCTCTGGGGGATGTCAGCATGTGCGGTCCCGGACGGAAGCGGCGACCTTCCAGGAACCGCCGTCGTACTGGACGGTGTACCGGTAGAGGTAGGCGCCGCCCTTCCCCCCGCCCGTCCGCTTGCCCGTCTTGGCGGAGAAGCGGTAACCCGCGACGGTGTTGACGCAGTCGATCAGGTAGACCTTCGTGCGGTCCTTGGAGGCCGCGTAGACCCGGGGGTTCAGGGTCTTCGTGAAGCGCCAGATCTGGCCCTTGGCCTTGGTGGCCTCGACGTCGTCGGTGACCTCGGTGAGGAGGGGGTCCATGGCGACGTCGGTGAGGCCGGCGGGGTCGTTCTTCTCGTAGGCGGCCTGGTACGCGGCCTGATAGGCGCGGTAGCGGGCAAGGACCGTCGTGAAGAGCTGCTCCGTCGGGACCGCGGTGGGCGCGCCGGCGGCGGCCGGGGTGCCGCCGGTGTCGAACCGGCCGTTGGGGGCCAGTTCGCCGCCGCCGGACGAGCCGGACGAGCCGCATCCGGCGGCCGTGCACACGGCGAGGACGGCCGACAGGCAGGCGGCGCGGCGAGACCCCAGAGGGGAGGAACGTACCAACCGGGTGCGCATCGCCATCCCTGAGCGGCAGCAGACAACGGGCCGAATACGCGCGAAAGCTTACAGAGATGCGTGGGGCGAGAAAAGAGATTCGTTGCGACCGCTTGACCTCGACCTTGCTTGAGGTACCAGGCTCCTGGTGAACGCGCTGATGGGAGGAGTCGGACATGCGTGCTGTGTGGTTGAGGAAGTTCGGCGGGCCGGAGGTGCTGGTCGCGGGGGACGCGCCCGATCCGGTGCCGGGTGAGGGCCGGGCGCTGGTCGAGGTCGAGTTCGCCAACATCACGTTCGTGGAGACGCAGATGCGGTCGGGCACCGGTCCGATGCCGGTGCGGCTGGAGCCGCCGGTGATCCCTGGCAACGGGGTCGGCGGCGTGGTCACGGCGGTCGGGGACGGGGTGGACGGGACGCTCGTCGGACGGCGTGTCGTCAGCAGTACCGGCGGCACCGGCGGCTACGCGGAGAAGGTCGCCGTGGACGCCGAGGGCCTGTTCGAGGTGCCGGACGGCCTGGCGCTCGACGACGCGGTCGCCCTGCTGGCCGACGGGCGCACCGCGACGATGATGACGCGCGCGGCCCGGCCCCGCGAAGGCGAACGCGTCCTGGTGGAGGCGGCGGCCGGTGGGGTCGGGACGCTCCTCGTCCAGCTCGCGAAGGCGCAGGGGGCGACGGTCGTCGCGGCCGCGCGAGGTGCGCGGAAGACCGAGCTGGTCATGAGGTTGGGGGCGGACGAGGCCGTCGACTACGGCGAGCCGGGCTGGGCGGAGAAGGCCGGGCCGGTGGACGTCGTGTTCGACGGCGTGGGCGGGGACGTGGCCCGCGAGGCGTTCGGCCTGCTCAGGAAGGGCGGACGCATGGTCAGTTTCGGGCTTGCGAGCGGGGAATGGGCGAGCATCCCCGAGGAGGACGCCCGGGAGCGGGGCGTCGCGCTCGTCCGGCCCACGGCCACGCCGGAGGAGTTGCGGGAGTTCACGCGGCACGCGCTGCGCGAGGCGGCGGCCGGACGGATCGAGCCGGTGATCGGGCAGCGCTTCCCGCTCGACGACGCCGCCGGGGCGCACGCCGCGATCGAGTCGCGCGGGACCGTCGGCAAGACGCTCCTGGAGGTCAGCCCACCCTCCTGAGGAACGCGACCAGCGAACGCTCGTAGGCGGCGGGGTCGACGTTCCAGGACTCGGTGTGGTCGCCCGGCGTGGGGATGTGGGTGACCGTGCCGGGCGGCGCCTTCCGGGCGAAGGCGAAGGCGGGGGCGTTGGCGACGGTGGCGTCGTCCTCGGTGGTGAACATGAGGACCGGCGTCCGCAGGTGGGGCGCGAACCGGCGCATGTCGAAGTCGGTCAGGTCGATGCCGATGCGCCACTGCAGGACGCGCTTGGCGATGTCCGTCATGAAGCCGGGCAGGTGGCGGGCATCGGCCTGCTTGTCCAGGGTGGCGTTCCAGTCGAGGACGGGGGAGTCCAGCACGACCCCGCGCACGAACGACGGGTCCCGCTGCAACGTCGTCATCGCCATCGCGCCGCCCATCGACCATCCGTACAGGACGACGCCCGTCGCGCCGTGTGCGCGCGCGTAGCCCATGGCGGAGACGACGTCGTGCCACTCCTTGTCGCCCAGATGGTTGCGGCGGTCGTGCGAAGGGGGTGCGCCCACGTCATTGCGGTAGGCGATGGACAGCATCGGCATGCCCAGCGCATGGACGGTGCGCATCACACGGAACGTCTCGGCCTTGTCGGCGTTGCGCCCATGGACGCCGATGACCCAGGTGCTCTTGGGGGACGTCCCCGGGACGAGCCACGCGGGCATGGGCCCGACCTCGGACGGATACGAGACGTCCTGGAACGGCAGCCCGAGCGCCGTCTTGGGGTCGCCGTCGTACATCCAGTGGTCGATCATCGCCGGGGCGTCCTTCACCAGGGCGCCCTCCACGGGGGACACCTTCCGGACGACGTGCTCGTCGTTCCCGCCGACGACGGGCCCGAGCAGGGCGCGCCCGCCCTTCCAGACCAGGGCCCACGCGCCGGGACGCTCCGTCCCCGGCTCGCGGGGCAGCGTGACGGTGCCGTTCCCCATGTCCTCGATGGTCAGCGGGTACTCGGCGGAGTGGTCGACCTCGATGGCGACGCCGGCGAAGTACCAGCCGACCCCGCCGACGAGCGCGCACAGCAGTGCGGTGATCGTGACGACCGCCGACATCAGCGGGCGGGCACGGCGGCGACGCCGGGGGTGCGGCGGGCCGGGGGACGCCGGGACGGACGACGCTGGTGCAGCGGTGGACACGACATACGAAAGTAGCCTCCCGCGAGCGTCGCCATCGCCCGGGGCGGCGCGCAATACATTGATTAGTGCGGTTAACCTGCCGATCAGGTGCCATAGGGGGAGCCATCGGGACGGAGGGACGCGCGGTGACGGGCCAGGACGACCGCGTCGCGGAGTTCGAGAGCCGGGTCGCCGAGTTCGCCCGGCGGCTGGCCCCGCCCGGCTGGCGGCGGCTCGACCTGCACTGCGCCGCGACGGTCGCCGCGAGCGACGTCGCGCTGACGGTGCTGACGGGCGAAGGCGGGATCGTGGCGGCCGAGGACGTCCCGGAGGAGCTGACCGGCCTGCTGATGGACCTGCGCCGCGCGCAGTGCCGGCCCGAGCGGGGCAGCTGGTTCTCGATGACCATGATCATCGAGCCGGGTTCGGTGCGCCCGCTCTACAACCACGAGTTCGACCCGCTGTGGGACCCGCCGATCCCGGTGGAGTACTGGCGGCGCGACCAGACCGTGATGCCGCGGGACGGCGAGAACGTGCCGGGCTGGCTGCGCGACCGGCTGGAGGGCCGCGAGCCCGCCGCGCCGCCCGCGTCCGCCCCGGAGCCGATGAACCCGGTCGAGCGGACGGAGCTGCTGTCGAACCGGTTCGCGATCCTGATCGCCGACCACGCGCCGGCGCTGTGGGAGCGGGTCTGCGGGCACTACCAGGCGGTCGGCGGGCACGCCGAGCTCTCCGCGATGACGTGCCACCACGCCGACGGCGCCCGGACGTCCCGGGAGGCGCCCGCCGCCGCCGCCGTGCTGCTCGACCGGCTCCGCGCCGGGACGCACGCGTTCCAGGGATCCACCTGGTCGCGGATCGACTTCGAGGTCCTGTACGAGGACGGGGCCGTGCGCTGCCGCGCGAGCTTCGCCCACGACGACGAGCCGCGCTGGGACGAGGAGCCGTCCGCCGACGACGTCCGGCGCGAGCTGGAGCGGTTCCCGCGCGAGGACGTCCCGGACTGGATGGCGCGCCGGCTCGGACCGCGCCCCCGGCCGATGGCGGTGGCCGGCACGCCGCCGCCCCCGCCGGGGTCGGGGCTGCGCCGGGCCAAGATCTTCGACCATGCGGGCCCGGACGGGAGCCGTCCCGCCGTGTCGCGCCCGCCCGTCCCGCCGGACCAGGCCGGGCGCGTGGCCGGGTACCTGCGGCAGGCCCCGGCCGTCATGGCCGCGCGCTCGAACGCCCCCGACCGGCTCGACCCGTCGCGCGGCTCGGCGGTGCCGCTGACCTTCCACACCGACGGGACGTGGGTGTGGTCGGGTGCGGTGGCCTATTACCTGAGCGAGCACGGCGTCCCGCCGGAGCCCGACCTCGTCGCGCACATCATCGCCAACGGGTTCCGCGTCCCCGAAGTCGACGACGACACCATGAACGCCGCGAACTCCGCCGTCACCGGACGCGCCGCGCCCGAACGCGTTCCGGCCGGAGCCGAGCCCGATTGGACGGGGACGCTCCAGCACCGCCTCGACCAGCTCCGCGTCGACCGCGCCGCCTACCGCATCAACGCGCGCCGCCTCGACGACGTGGCCGAGGGCGTCTGGTGCCTGGTGTCGCGGCAGGGCCGCTGGTCGGTGTTCCGGATGCGCGACGGGGAGCGCCGCAAGGAGGCCGTCTTCGACGACGCCGAGCAGGCGTCCGCGCACCTGCTCGGGCGGCTGCTGCTCGACCCACGCCACACCGTCGAGGACGGGCCCTTCGCGCCGCTCAAGGGTGAGCCGCCGCTCTCGCTCCTGCGCGACCGCCATGTCGTGGAACTGGCCGCGGGAACGGAGGTGGACCGCTACGGCGCCCCGGACGGCAACGTGACGTACGCGGCGCGCACGCCGTATCCGCAGCGGTCGCTGCCGCCCGAGTGGCGGGACCGCCCGTACCGCGTCTACCGGCTGCAGCGGCCTATGGAGACCCTGACCGGAACGGCCGTCCCGTGGTTCGGGCAGCCGGGCGGCGGGACGGCGCACGTGTTCCGGCGGTCGGTCACCGACCTGCTCGCCGACGGCGGCCTCGTCGAGATCCCGGACGCCTGAGCGCGCCCCGGCTCAGGCCTGGCCGATCGCGGCGACCAGCCCGAGCGCCAGCACCAGGTCGAGATGGATGAACGTCTCCAGCTTCGCGCCCGGCGGGACGTCCGGGTCGGCGGCGAGCCGGTCCAGGACGGCGAGCGCGGCGGGGCTGCCGAGGTCGTCGGCCAGCGCGGCCTCGGCCTCGGCCGCGTACGCGCGGTTCATCGGGCGTCCCGGGGACGTCGCCCACTGGGCGACCTTGCCGCGCCACGCGTCCAACCGCTCCGCGGCCGCCGACAGCTTCTCCGCCGACAGCTCCAGAGGCTCCCGGTAGGGGGTCTCCAGCATCGCCAGGCGCGCGGTGTACGGATCCGGCGAGGTCCCGGTCTCCTGCGGGACGGCCATGCACAGCGCGTCCCTGTCGGCCGTCTCCGAGACGTACACGTCGGCGTCCGGGAGGACGTCGTCCAGCACCTCGAACTCCTGGACGCCGTAGTCGTCCAGGCCCGTCGCGGCGCCCGGCGTGCTCACGACCCGGACGTGGCGCCCGGACCGTCCGGCGACCCGCCGCAGCAGGTCGGCGACGACCGCGCGGCGGTACCCGCCGTCCACGACCTGGACGCGCAGCCCGCGCCCGGCGGGCAGCGCCTCCGTCCGTCCCGTCCGATGGTCGTGGAGCCGCAGCATGCCTCCCACCTTAGGGCGGCGCCTACAGCGGGAGGTCGGCGGCCATCGGCCCGAACGGCGTCGGCGCGGCCCCGTCCGACCGCCGGACGGCCGCGAACCGCAGCCGCACGTAGTCGGCGACCCACCCCGACTCGCGGCGCAGCGCGGGCGCGGCGAGGTCGTTCACGCGGTCGAGCAGCGGGTCCACCAGCTCCGGCGGGACGTCGGCCAGCGCGCGGGAGGCGTACGCGCGGACCCAGTCGGCGGCGCCGTTCGGGCCTTCGGTCATCCGCGTCGGGCGCTCGGCGTGCTCCAGCAGCCGCAGCGTGAACCCGGCCTCCTCCAGCTTGGTCGCGTACGCGGCCGGCGACGGGAAGTACCAGGGCAGCTCAGGCTCACCGAGGCCGAACACCCGCCACGCCGTCTGCATCGCGACGATCAGCTCGGCGCAGTTGCCCGCGCCGCCGAGCTCGCCGACGAACCGGCCGCCGGGACGCAGCGCCGCGTGCACGCGCCCGATCACCGCGTCGGGGTCGCGGGTCATCCAGTGCAGGGCCGCGTTCGAGGCGACCGCGTCGAAGGACTCGGTGACGGTGAAGTCGTGGGCGTCGCCGACGATGAACGACAGCCCGGTGTGCATGGCGGTCGCCTGCGCGACCATCTCGGGGCTGCCGTCGATGCCCAGCACCTCGGCGCCCCGCTCGGCGATCTCCGCGCTGAACGAGCCGGTGCCGCACCCGAGGTCGATGACCCTCTCGCCGGGCTGCGGGTCGAGGAGGTCGACGAGGGGCGCACCGTGCGCGGACACATACCCGAAGGCGGAGTCGTACGTCGTCACGGCCCAGTTCACTGTCACAATTTATCGGACATCGACCGATGGTGAGATGGGGTTGCCGTGGCGGACGTCACGTCCGAGATCCGCGTCGTCGGGGCCGAGCGCCCGGACGGCCTGACCCTGCGCACTTCCGGCCTGTCCGCCAGGGGCCTCCCGGAACTGCGCGCCGACGGGCTTCCGCCCTATCTGGGGCAGGGCTGGGCGCGCGTCCTCGCCGCGCTCGCGCAGCGCCTCGCCGCCACCGGGGGGATCCCGGAAGAACCGGCGCCCGGAGTCGAGATCCGTCTCACACTGGCGCCCGGCGTCGAGATCCGTCTCACACCGGCGGACGGCGGCACGCTGGCGCCCGTCCCGCCGCCGGGACGCGACCTCGCCGAGTGGCGCCGGGACGTCCTGCTCCGGATGTTCCCCGAAGCCCGCGCCTGACGGGCCCCTTCCTAGAATCGGATTCTGACAGCCGGTCTGGAGAAGGGTGCGCAGGGTGCCGTACGCAGAGATCGAGTACGAGGTTCGGGGCGGGATCGCCACGGTCACGCTCAACCGGCCGCAGAAGATGAACGCCTACACGTTCGTGATGCGCAACGAGATGCTCGACGTCTTCGACCGGATCGACGCCGACGACGACGTGCGCGCGGTCGTGGTGACCGGCGCGGGCCACGCGTTCTGCGCGGGCGCCGACCTGAGCGGCGGCGGCGACACCTTCGACAAGGACAGGTCCAAGGACATGTTCGCGGGGGAGGACGACGTCCTGGAGGACGGCACCCCGCGCGACGGCGGCGGGACGGTGGCGCTCCGCATCGCCCGCTGCCTCAAGCCCGTCATCGGCGCGTTCAACGGCGCGGCCGTCGGCGTGGGCGTGACCATGACCCTCCCGATGGACGTCCGGCTCGCCAGCGAGAAGGCCAGGTTCGGCTTCGTGTTCGCGCGGCGCGGGATCGTCACCGAGGCCGCGTCCAGCTGGTTCCTGCCGCGCCTGGTCGGCATCGCGCAGGCCATGGAGTGGGCCGCCACCGGCCGGATCTTCGACGCGCAGGAGGCCCTCGCCGGCCGCCTCGTCTCCCGCGTCCACGCGCCCGGCGAACTCCTCCCCGCCGCGTACGCGCTGGCGCGCGAGATCGCCGACAACACCTCCGCCGTCTCGGTCGCCGCGATCCGGCGCCTCATGTGGTCCGGCCTGTCCGCACCGTCCCCCTGGGACGCGCACATCGCCGACTCCCGCCTCATGGCCTCGCTCGGCGGCGCCGCCGACGCCGTCGAGGGCGTCTCGTCCTTCCTGGAGAAGCGCGACGCCGCCTTCCCGCTGCGCGTCAGCAAGGACCTGCCGCCCGAAGTCCCCGACTGGCCCGTCCGCTGAGGACGGCCCTCGCGAAGGGCCGGGAGACGTCCGGGACGCCCTCGCTCGATGGCCGCCTTCGGCCATCGAGGTGCCTGCCGCAGAGCCGTCGGCGGGGCGTCCGGGCGTGGCGACCCCGATGACGTGCGGGGGGAGCGGACTGTCGCGTGATGGAGGGGAATCCCCCGGTGCGTCCCAAGGACGATCTTGATTTTCCGGACCATCGGGAGGCGTGTTGCATCGGTTACGGAGGGTATTAAGCCGCCCGAGGTGACACGTTACGGGGGTGCCTGGTGCGGATCAGGAATTGTGCCGTCATCGTCGCCGGAATCCTGCTCGCGGCCGGATGCAGCCACGCGGAGCGGCACGCGCGGACCGCCGGGGAGCATGGCGCGATCAAGAGCAAGGCACCGGCGACGCGGCCACCGAGCCCGACGCCGCCCCCGCCCAGGAAGATCGACTGCGACCGGGTGAAGTGCGTCGCGCTGACGTTCGACGACGGCCCCGGCCCCTACACGGCGCGACTGCTCGACACGCTCAAGAAGCATGGCGCGCGCGCCACCTTCTTCATGCTCGGCGAGAACGTCGGCGCCCACCGCGACATCGTGCGCCGGATGGCCCTGGAGGGCCAGGAGGTCGCCAACCACAGCTGGTCGCACCCGAATCTGACCACCCTGTCGTCCGCCGAGGTGCGGTCTGAGATCCAGCGCACGCAGAAGGCCGTCAAGGACGCCTCCGGCGTCGCGCCCACGCTGGTCCGGCCGCCCTACGGGTCCACGAACAAGCGCGTCGAACACGCGATCGGGATGCCGCTGGTGCTCTGGAGCGTCGACACGCTCGACTGGCGCTACCGCGACGCCGCCCGCGACACGCGCGTCGGGGTCAAGGAGCCGAAGACCGGCGGCATCGTCCTGTTCCACGACATCCACAAGCCGAGCGTCGACTCCATCCCCAAGGTCGTGGACGGGCTGCGCGAACGCGGGTTCACGTTCGTGACCGTCTCGGAGCTGTTCACCGGACGGCGGCTCGTGCCGGGCGCGTCCTACAGCGAGCGGACGCCGCCGCCCACGCGGGTCACGGCGAGCCCGCCGCCGGCCGGATCGTCCGCCGGCCCGCCGGCCGCGAGCACGACCCCCACCGCCCCGGCGCCCAACACTCCGGTTCCCGGCGGGCCGGCTTCCGGAGGCCCTGCGCCCAGCGGTCCTGCGCCCAGCGGCCCGTCGCCCAGTGGCTTGGCGCCCGCTCCGCCCGTCCCGGCGAGTCCTCGCTAGTCGTCTTCGGGTTCCTCCCGGCGGGGGCGCCGCCGGGGCGGGGGCTGCGGCGGGACGACCTTCGCCGCGACCATGGTCCCCTCCGGGACCTCGACGAGCTCGCCGTTCCGGCGGCGCACCGCGAGCGTCCCGCCGGACCATGATTCGAGTACGCCCACGACGTCGCTGTACTCTCCCGTTGGCAGACGGCGGCGCAGCGAGATCCGCTGACCCACGTCCGCGCCACTGATGGCCACCACCAGGCGTGCGGCGAAGCGGCCGGACATGTAGGGACCCCCATGTCGAATGGACGGCGGCGGGGTGGCCATACTATTCACAGCGAGCTTGCGGTGAGCCGTGACGTGCGGCGGGGCCGGAAATCCGAGAGGAGTCACTGACGTGACCTACGTCATTGCGCAGCCCTGCGTGGACCTGCTCGACAAGGCATGCATCGAGGAGTGCCCGGTCGACTGCATCTACGAGGGCAAGCGCATGCTCTACATCCACCCGGACGAGTGCGTCGACTGCGGTGCGTGCGAGCCGGTTTGCCCGGTTGAGGCGATCTACTACGAGGACGACACGCCTGACCAGTGGAAGGATTTCTACAAGGCCAACGTGGAGTTCTTCGACGACCTCGGCTCGCCCGGCGGCGCGTCCAAGGTCGGGAAGATCGACAAGGACCACCCGATCGTCGCCGCGCTGCCCCCGCAGAGCCAGGACGACTGATCTAGGGCGGGTCCGGAGCGCTCCCATTGGCGCGTTCCGAGGGCCCGCCTGCGCCGGGAACCGGGCCGTGGTCGTGGACGACCGCGGCCCGGCGGTTTTCTCCAAGGAGGTATGGGCGTTGTTCACGCTGCCGGACTTTCCGTGGGATCGGCTCGCGCCGTACAAGGAGCGGGCGCTGGCGCACCCGGACGGCATCGTCGACCTCTCGGTCGGAACCCCCGTGGACCCGACGCCCGAGCCGATCCGGCGGGCCCTGGCCGACGCGTCCGACGCGCCCGGCTACCCGCAGACCTACGGGACGCCGGAGCTGCGCGAGGCGGTCGCCGGATGGCTGCGGCGCCGCGCGGGCGTGACGGGCGCCGACCCGGACGCGGTGCTCCCCGTCATCGGCACCAAGGAGCTCGTCGCCTGGCTGCCGACGCTGCTCGGCGCCGGCCCCGGCGACAAGGTCGTCTTCCCCGCGCTGGCCTACCCGACCTACGACGTGGGCGCCCGGCTCGCCGGGGCCGACCCCGTCGCGACGGACGGCCTGCTGTCCCTCGGCCCGGTCGCCCCGAAGATCGTGTGGGTGAACTCGCCGTCCAACCCGACCGGCAAGGTGCTGCCCGCCGAGCACCTGCGCAAGGTCGTGGCGTGGGCGCGCGGGCGCGGCGCGGTCGTCGTCAGCGACGAGTGCTACCTGGAGTTCGGCTGGGACGAGCGGAACCCGCCGATCTCGATCCTGCACCCGGACGTCTGCGACGGCTCCCACGAGGGGCTGCTCGCGCTGAACTCGCTGTCCAAGCGGTCCAGCATGGCGGGCTACCGCGCCGGGTTCGTCACCGGAGACCTCGCGCTGGTGAAGCGGCTGCTGGAGGTCCGCAAGCACGCCGGGATGATCGTCCCGGCTCCGGTGCAGGCCGCGATGACCGTGGCCTACGGCGACGACGCCCACGTCGACGAGCAGCGGGCCCGGTACGCGCGGCGCCGCGCCGCCCTGCGCGAGGCGTTCGAGAGGCACGGCTTCCGCATCGAGCACTCCGAGGCGTCCCTGTACCTGTGGGCCACGCGGGACGAGCCCTGCTGGGACACCGTCGCCCACCTGGCGTCCCTCGGCGTCCTGGTCGGCCCCGGCGAGTTCTACGGCCCGGGCGGCGCCCGCCACGTCCGCATCGCCTTCACCGCCACCGACGCCCGCGTGGCCGCCGCCACCACCCGTCTCTGACCCGCCCCGGCGCGCGTGCCCGCCCGGTTCTGGTCCGGGCGTCGGGCGGAATCCGGTGTTGTCGGACGAAACCGCATCTTCCTTCGATACGTCTGATCGCGGTATGGGCTTGAAAGGCCACAGTCGGTAGGATCCGCAGGTCTGTCCCCCTAGAACGGACGAAACGATGGAGGTGCCGTGGGCAAAGCGGCGATAGTGGTCCTGCTGGCACTGATCCTGATCGCCTTGGTCGTGCTCATCGTCGTCCTGCTGCGGCGCCGTTCGGGCGCGCCGGCGCCCGCGCCCGCCCCGGCCGTCCCGCGCGACCCGTTCGCCGCCGAGGACCAGGTGGCCGGCGACCCGCGCGCCCTCAAGGCCGGCGACATGGTGGAGTACCTCGGCACCCGCTACTTCGTCCGCGGCTCGCTGCGGTTGAAGGAGGGCGGCTTCACCTGGAGCGAGCACCTCCTGGACGCCGACACGATCGAGGGCACCAAGGTGTGGATCTCCGTCGAGGAGGATCCCGACCTCGAAGTGGTCTGGTGGACCGAGTACGAGATCGGCGACCTGCGGCCCGGGGAGAAGAGCGTCGTCGTGGACGGCGTCGAGTACCGGCGCGACGAGCACGGCACCGCCGACTACACCAGCGAGGGCACGACGGGCGTCGGCGTGCAGGGCCGCGTCGAGTACGTCGACTACGAGGGCCCGCGCGGCAGGTACCTGTCGTTCGAGCAGTACGGCGGCGGCCAGTGGGAGGCGGGTCTCGGCGAGCGCGTCCCGACGGGATCGATGACGATCTACCCGGGCGGTAGCTGATCTTGCAGGCCACCCTCGACACCCCCTACGAGGACGCCCGCGCCGACGGGCTGTCGTTCGCGCTCGGCCTGCCGCCGATGGACGCCCTGGCCGTCCTGCCGGTGGAGCGCGCGGGCCTGACCGTGGAGCTGCGCCTGCTCGGCGCGTCCCACCAGGTCATCGCCGGGCCGCTGAGCGAGACGGTGGCGTGCCTGCCCGGACGCGCCGAGCCGCTGCCGGGCCACGCGACGACGAGCGTGCCCGGCTGGGCGTACGACTTCGCCGCGACGACCGCGGCGCACAGCGACGAGACGGCGTTCGCCCGCGCCGTCGAGGCCGTGTGCGCCCGGCTCGCGGACCGCGGTGACGCGCTGACCGGGGCGTTCCCCGGTTCCCCGCATGCCGTCACCGTCCTTGCCTTGGAGGACACGGCGGGGCAGGAGGGCGCGCTCGGATGGCGCACCTGGCACGCCTACCCGCAGACCCGGGAGATCGTGATGACGCGGAGCCGGCTGGTGAGACCCTCATGAACAGCAGATACCGGGTGGCGGGCGCGGTGGTCGCCGCCGCCCTGACCGCCACGGCGCTCGGCGGCTGCGGGAAGTCGCAGTCGTCCTGGATCGCCGGCAAGTACACCAGGATCGGGGCGGACACCTACCGGTCGCCGAAGGCCCCCCAGACGGTCGCCTCGGAGATCGGCCGCAAGTTCAAGCCGATCGACCGGGTGGACGACATGGTCACCATGGGCGCCAACGGCGGCATCTTCATGCGCTACCCGAAGCTCGTCGTGGGCGTCCTGCCGAACGGGACGGGCAGCCGGATCACGGTCGACAACCCGCGCAGCGGCTACAGCCGCCACTACTCGCACGTGAGCGGGCGCTGGAGCAGCCCGGGCAGCAACGGATGGACGAGGAGCGGCGCCGCGTCGTTCCGCGGCGGCGGACCAGGGTCGGGCAAATGACGGGGCCGGGCAGATGAGGAGCGACACATGAACGACGACATCCTTCACGAGATCGGGGCCACCTTCGCCTACGGCGCGGTCGGCATCGCCCTGATGGCGCTCGGCTACCTGGTCGTGGAGGTGACGACGCCCGGCAAGCTCGGCAGGCAGATCTGGACCGAGGGCAACCGGGGCGCCGCGCTCCTGCTGGCCGCCAAGCTCCTCGGCATCGCCGCGATCGTCACCACCGCGATCGTGACCAGCGACAGCGACCTGACCGACGGCCTGGTCGACACCGCCGTGTTCGGCGGGATCGGCATCGTGCTGATGATCGTCGCGTTCTTCCTGCTGGACGTGCTCACCCCCGGCAAGCTCGGCGCGACGCTCGTGGACACGGGCGGGACGGGCGCCGCGATCCACCCGGCGGGCTGGGTCGTCGCCGCCGCCGACCTCGGGGTCGCCGCGATCGTGGCCGGGGCGGTCTCCTGACGTCCCGCGACCTGGACCAGGCCGTCCGGCCGTCCGGCGATCCCTCCCCGGAGCCGTCCCGTCCCGAAGGGGACGGCCCGGGGAGGTTGCGCGTCCCGGCGCGGGCGGCGCGCGCGCTGGTCCTCGCCGCCGTGTTCGCGTGCGCGGCGTGCGGCCTGGTGTACGAGCTGGCCCTCGTCGCGCTCGGCAGCTACCTCGTCGGGAACTCCGTCACGCAGGCGTCGATCGTCCTGTCGGTGATGGTGTTCGCGATGGGCGTCGGCTCGCTGGCCGCCAAGCCGCTGCAGGGCCGCGCCGTGGTGGCGTTCGCCGTCGTGGAGGGCGTGCTCGCCCTGATCGGCGGCGTGTCCGTCCTCCTGCTGTACGCGGCGTTCGCGTGGCTCGACCTGTACGTCCCGGCGCTGGTCGTGGTGGCGTTCGCGGTCGGGGCGCTGATCGGCGCGGAGATCCCGCTGCTCATGACGCTGCTCCAGCGGATCCGCAGGCAGGACGCCGGGTCGGCGGTGGCCGACCTGTTCGCGGCCGACTATGTGGGCGCGCTGATCGGCGGGCTGGCGTTCCCGTTCCTGCTGCTGCCCACGTTCGGCCACATCAAGGGCGCGCTGCTCGTCGGCGTCGTGAACGCCGTCGCCGGGATGGCGGTCGTGATGTGGCTGTTCCGCCGCGAGGTCGGCCGCGTCGCCCGGATCGCGCTCGCCCTCGGCATGGTCTCCGTCCTCGCCGTCCTCGGCGCGACGTACACGCTCGCCGACGGGTTCGAGGTGTCGGCGCGGCAGGCGCTGTACGACGCCCCGATCGCGGTCTCGAAGCGCACGAGGTACCAGGAGATCGTCATCACGCGGCAGGCCGGGCTCGGCCCCTCGGACCTGCGGCTGTTCCTGAACGGCGACCTCCAGTTCTCCTCGGTGGACGAGTACCGGTACCACGAGTCGCTCGTCCACCCGCTGATGTCGGGCCCGCACGGGCGGGTGCTGGTCCTCGGCGGCGGGGACGGCCTGGCGCTGCGCGAGGTGCTGCGCTACAAGGACGTCCAGAGCGCGACACTGGTCGAGCTGGACCCCGAGATGATCCACCTGGCCCGGACGTACGAGCCGCTGGAGTCGCTCAACCGCCGCTCGTTCGAGGACCCGCGCGCCCAGATCGTCAACGCGGACGCGTTCTCCTGGCTGCGCGGCCTGGACCGGCAGTTCGACGCGGTCGTCGTCGACATGCCCGACCCCGACGACGTGTCCACCGCCAAGCTGTACTCGGTCGAGTTCTACGGGATGGTGAAGCGGGCCCTGGCGCCGGGCGGGCGGATGGTCGTGCAGTCAGGGTCGCCCTACTTCGCACCCAAGTCGTTCTGGAGCATCCAGAAGTCCGTCGCCGCCGCCGGTCTCGCGACCACCCCGTACCACGTGGACGTGCCGAGCTTCGGCGACTGGGGGTTCGTCCTGGCATCCCCGGGAACGCGGCCGCCCGCGTTGGAGCTGCCGCGCGACGTTCCGGACCTGCGCTTCCTCGACGGGGCGGTGCTCCAGGCGGCGGCGGTCTTCCCCAAGGACCGCCGGAGTCGCGACGTGGACGTCAACACCCTCGTCCACCCGCGCTTGGTCGAGTACGAGGGCCAGGAGTGGAAGAACTCCTGACCGGGGGCCGGGGACGCTAGTCGGGGACCGACCGGCGGAGCGCCTTGTCGACGGCCCGCTGGAACGAGGTGACCAGTGACTGGATCATCAGGGGCTTGAGCTTCCCGGCCATCTCCATGAGCCGCTCGCGCTCCTGCGGCGCGCGACCGCCCGCCCGGTAGGGGCGGACGACGGTGTCCTGGAAGACCTGCTGGAGCTCGGCCGCCAGCGCGGTCGTGTGCCGGTCCACCGCCCGGTACGAGGCGATCAGCGTGTCCAGCGGCAGCGGGAGCGCCGCCAGCTCGGCGCTGACGCCGAGCAGCGCGGGGCTGACGACCCGCACCTCGCCCGCCGGGCCGCCGGAGATCGGCTCGACGACCCCGAGGGCCTCCAGCCGCCTGATCGTCTCGTCGTCGAGGTGGCGCCCGGCCCGGCGGTCCAGCTCGTGCCGGTCGAGGTCCTCCGGACGTTCCGGCGCCCAGGGGGACAGCAGGGCCCGCTGGAGGGCGAGGTCCTCGGCCGGCGCGTCCAGCGGGATCCGCTCGAGGTGCTTCTCGATCGAGGCGAGCGTGAGCCCGAGCGACTGGAGCTCCCGGACGAGTTCGAGCCGTGCGAGGTGGTCGGCGCCGTAGAGGCCCGTCCGGCCGCGCAGCCTCGGCGGAGGCAGCAGACCGCGCCCGGCGTAGAACCGCACGGTGCGGACGGTGACCCCGGCGCGCGAGGCCAGCTCGTCCACGGTCAGTTCCCTGCCGCTCTCCTGCACGCCGCCTTCTTCTGCGCCGTCTTCCTCCACGCCGCCTCCCTGTATGTGACAGCGCCAGTGTTACATTAATCGTGTATCAGCAGACACTTACCTGCCGGCGCACGCTGGGTGCCGGCACGCACGACCTGTCAACACGCACGACCGTCAACACGCACGACGTTGGGAGACCGGCCGATGGGACGCGACATCTACACCGAGGAGCACGAGGCCTTCCGCGACATGGTGCGCTCCTTCATCGCCAAGGAGGTCGCGCCCCACCACGAGCAGTGGGAGAAGGACGGGATCGTCTCGCGCGAGGTCTGGTTGGCGGCGGGGCGCGCGGGCCTGCTCGGCATCGACATGCCGGAGGAGTTCGGGGGCGGCGGCGACCCCGACTACCGCTACTACGTGATCCTCAACGAGGAGCTGGCGAAGGCCGGCGTGCACGGGCCCGGCTTCGCCGTCCACAACGACATCAACGGCGGCTACCTGCGGCAGCTGTGCGGCCCGGAGCAGCAGCGGCGCTGGTTCCCCGGCTACTGCTCCGGTGAGATCATCACCGCGATCGCGATGACCGAGCCCGCCGCGGGGTCCGACCTGCAGGGCATCAGGACGACGGCGGTGAAGGACGGCGAGCACTACGTCCTGAACGGGTCGAAGACGTTCATCTCCAACGGCATCCTCGCCGACCTGGTCATCGTCGTCGCCAAGACCGACCCGTCCGCCGGGGCCAAGGGCGTCAGCCTCCTCGCCGTCGAGCGCGGCATGGAGGGCTTCGAACGCGGTCGCAACCTCGACAAGGTCGGCATGCACGCCCAGGACACCGCCGAACTGTTCTTCGACAACGTCCGCGTCCCGAAGGAGAACCTCCTCGGCGAGGAGGGCATGGGCTTCATCTACCTCATGCAGAACCTCGCCCGCGAGCGGCTGTCCATCGGCGCCACCGCGCAGGCCGCCGCCGAGAGCGCCTTCGAGCAGACCCTGGAGTACTGCAAGACCCGCGAGGCGTTCGGCCGTCCCATCGGCAAGTTCCAGCACAACCGGTTCACGCTCGCCGAGATGAAGACCGAGCTGACCGTCACGCGGTCCTTCACCGACGAGTGCATCGTCAAGGAGAGCCGGGGGGAGCTGACCCCCGACGAGGCGGCGATGCTCAAGTGGTGGAGCACCGAGCTGCTCAAGCGGGTCGTGGACCGCTGCGTCCAGCTCTACGGCGGCTACGGCTACATGACCGAGTACCCGATCGCCAAGGCCTACCAGGACGTCCGCATCCAGACGATCTTCGGTGGCACCACCGAGATCATGAAGGAGATCATCGGCCGCGGCCTCGGAGTCTGACGCGCCCGCGCTCACCATGCCGAAACCTCCCGGCTGCCACGTTGGGGGCCGTGAACACACGCGAGGAAACGGTCGTACGGCTTGAGGCCGTGCGCAAGGCATTCGGCGACGTCGCCGCGCTGGACGGGGTGAGCCTCGGGATCCGGCGCGGCGAGTCCGTCGCGGTGATGGGGCCGTCCGGCAGCGGGAAGTCGACGCTGCTCAACATGGTCGCGGGCCTGGACCGCCCCACGTCCGGCTCCGTGGCGGTGGGCGGCGACGACCTCACCGGGATGGGCGAGGCGGCCCTGGCCCGCTTCCGGCGCCGCCGGGTCGGGATGATCTTCCAGTTCTTCAACCTGCTGGACGACCTGCCCGTACTGGAGAACGTGGCGCTGGCCGCCCGGCTGGCGGGCGTCCCGGCGCGCAAGGCGCGGGCCCGGGCGCTGGAGCTGCTGGACGAGCTCGGCATCGCCGACCGCCGCGGTGCCTACCCGGCGGTGCTGAGCGGCGGCGAGCGCCAGCGCGTCGGCGTGGCGCGGGCACTGGTCAACGGTCCGGCGCTGCTGCTGGCGGACGAGCCGACCGGCGCGCTCGACAGCGCGACCGGCGAGCAGGTCAGCGGCCTGCTGCTCGACCTCAACCGCAAGGGCCAGACGCTGCTGCTGGTCACCCACGACCAGGGCCTGGCCGACCGGTGCGCGTCCCGCCTGGTCGAGTTCAGGGACGGCCGGATCGTCCGGGAGTCCGCGCGGGAGAGGGACGAGTCGTGGGCAGCCCGGTGAGCGCGGTCTGGGCGGCGTCGCGGGCCGGGGTGCGGCGGCGCCGGGTGCAGTCGGTCAGCATCGCCGTGGTCGTGGCGCTGGCCACGGCGACGCTCGTGTTCGGGCTCGGCCTGCTGGCCGCGTCCGGATCCCTCTTCGACGACGCCTTCGCGCGGGCGCGCGGCGCGCACGCGACGGTCTCCTTCGACGCCGCGCGGGTGAGCGCCGACCGGCTCGCCGCCACCGCCCACGCGTCCGGCGTCACCGCCGCCGCGGGCCCGTTCCGGACGGCGGTGCTGCCGCGAGGACCGGGCCCGGCGGGGCCTGGCGGCGACGGACTCCTGGTGGCGGGACGGGCCGACCCCGGCGGTCCCGTCGACAGGCTCACCCTCACGCAGGGCCGGTGGGTGCGCGGCCCCGGTGAGATCGTGCTCCGCTTCCGGCCCGGCGGACCCTTCCGGCTGGGCGGCAGGCTGACGCCTCCCGGCCTGCCCGAACTCACCATCGTCGGCTTCGCCAACTCCGCGACGGACGGTCTCATGGGCTGGGTGACGCCCGCCCAGGTCGCCGCGCTGCGGCCGGACGGCCTGCAGATGCTCTACCGGTTCGACCGCGCGGACGGCGTGTCCGAGGTCCGGCAGAGCGTGGCGACCGCGACCGCGGGGGTGCCGGCGCGCGGCTACGAGTCCCACGTCGCCGCCCGGCGGTCGTTCGAGGAGAAGTTCGACCAGCTGATCCCGTTCGTCACCGTCTTCGGGGCGCTCGCCATGGCGGTGGCGGTGTTCATCATCGCCAACGTGGTCAGCGGCGCGGTGGTCTCCGGGTTCCGGCACATCGGCGTGATGAAGGCGCTCGGTTTCACCCCGGCGCAGGTCACCGCCGTCTACGTCGTGATGGTCACCGTTCCGGCGCTGCTCGGCTGCGCGGTCGGCCTGGTGGCGGGGCACCTGCTCGCCGGGCGGACCGCGGCGGGCGTGGCGGAGGGATTCGACCTGCCGTCGGCCGGGGGAGGGGCGCCCACGCTCGACCTGGCCGGGGGCGCCGGGGTCCTCGCCCTCGTGGGGCTGGCCGCGGTCCTCCCGGCGCTGCGGGCCGGACGTCTCCCGGCGGTGCAGGCGATCAGCGCCGGGACCGTGTCGCGCCGCGGCCGTGGGCGCCGCCTCCAGCGGTGGCTGCTGCGCACCCGGCTGCCCGTCCCGGCCGGGCTGGGCCTCGGGCTGCCCGCCGCCCGTCCCGCCAGGACGGCGCTCACCCTCGCGGGGCTGTGCCTCGGTGTGACCGCGGTGACCATGGGCCTCGGCATGCAGCAGACGGTCATGAAGATCCTGACGGCGGACACCGAAGGGCACACCTCCGTCACCGTGGGGCTCGACCCGAGGGCCTCCGGCGGCATGACCGAGGATCAGCTGGCCGCGCTTCTGCGGGCCCAGCCGGGCACCGCCCACGTGATGTCGTCCTCCCCGGCGACCGTGCGGATCCCCGGGCTCACGTCCGGCCTCACGGCCGAGACCTACAGCGGCGACTACCGCCCGTTCCTCGGTGACAGCCTCGTCCGCGGGCGCTGGTTCTCGGGGCCGGGCGAGGCGGTGCCGACCGAGGCCTTCCTGCGGCTCCACGACCTGGACGTGGGCGACACCCTGTCCCTCCAGACATCCGGGGCGCGGGTCACCGTCCGGATCGTGGGCGCGTTCGCGCACCCCGACACCGACCGGCTGATGCTCGACACCGCGAGCCTGCCTCCCTCGGCCTCGGCCTCGGAGGCGAAGGAGCCCCACCCCCACCCCTTCTCGGTGATCCTCACCCCGGGGACCGACCCGGCCGACTACGCCCGCCGTGTCCTGGCCGCGGCGCCGTCCTCCGGGCTGATCGCCGAGCCGGTCGAGCCCGACCTCGGCAACGGCGCCGTCTTCGACGGACTGTTCCTGCTGTTCTCACTGATCATCTGCGGGGCGGCGGCGCTCGGCGTCCTCAACAGCGTGCTGCTGAGCGCGCGGGAGCGCAGCCGGGACCTCGGCGTGCTCAAGGCCGTCGGGACGACCCCGCGGCAGGTCGTCGCGATGATGGTGATCTCGATGGCCGCGCTCGGCATCGTCGGCGGCGCGCTCGGGGCGCCGCTCGGGGTGCTCGCCCACCACGGCGTGGTGGTGCTCACCGGCGAGATGCTCGGCAGCGGGATGGCGACCTCCTGGATCCACGTCTACACGTGGACGCTGCTGCTGCCTCCGGCGTGCGCGGGGCTGGTCGTCGCCGTCCTCGGCGCCTGGCCGCCCGCCGTCCGGGCCGCCGCCATCCGCACCGCCGCCGTGCTGCGCAGCGAGTGACGGATCACGTGAGGGCCACGATGACCGACAGCCCGCCGTCCGGGTTCGCCGTGGCCCTCACGTGGCCGCCGTGGGCGCGCGCGATCGCGGCCACGATGGACAGGCCGAGCCCCGCCCCCTGCGACGACCCGGTCCGGTCGGCGTGCAGCCTGCGGAACGGCTCGAACAGCTCGTCCACCTTCTCGGCCGGGACGCGCGGCCCGGTGTTGCGGACGACCAGCGCCTCCTCCGACAGCCCCACGCTGACGTCCCCGCCGGGACGGTTGTGCCGGATCGCGTTCTGCACCAGGTTGGCGACCATCCGGGTGAGCAGCACCTCGTCCCCCGCGACGGTGACCGGCCGCGTGTCGGCGGCGACGCTGATCCGGCCGCGCCCGGCGTCCGCGGCGTTGTCCTCGACGACCTGGCCGACCACCGCTTCGAGGTCCACCGGCGCGCGGGCGTCGAGCCCGCGCTCCCCCTGCGCGAGGACGAGCAGCCCCTCGATCAGCCGCTCGGACCGCCGGGTGTTGCGCAGCATCTCCTCCCGCACCTCGGCGAGCCGCTCCGGCGAGGGGTCAGCGAGGCCGACCTCGACGGCGGTGCGCTGGATGGCCAGGGGCGTGCGCAGCTCGTGGGACGCGTTGGCGACGAAGCGGCGCTGGCTGTCCACCGCCTTCTCCAGCCGGTCGATCATGGCGTCGAAGGTGTCGGCCAGCTCCCGGAGCTCGTCCTGCGGGCCGTCCAGCGCGATGCGCTCGTCCAGGGTGGACAGCGACAGCCGGCGCGCGGTCGCCGTGATGCGGTGCAGCGGCCGCAGCAGCCGCCCGGTCAGCCACCAGCACACGGCGAAGGCCAGCACCACGATCACCACGATCGCGACCAGCATGACGAGCCGCTGCGACCCGACCAGGCTCTCCTGGAACTGCTCCCGGCCGACGCCCTCCTTGGGCCCTTCGCGGGGCCCGGGATCCGCGAACTCGATCGGGCGCTGCGGCGGGCACGGCACGCCGTGACCCTGACCGCACGGAACCACGTCGAACCGGGACTTCATCGGGACGTCCTGCACGCGGTCGTTGACGATCCTCCTCTGGATCCACAGGACGGCGCCGAGCACGCTCAGCGTGATCACGGCGAACAGGCCCCCGTACAGCAGCGTCATCCGGGCCCGCACCGTCATCGGCCTCACAGCCGGTACCCGCTTCCCGGGACGGTGACGATGACGGGCGGCTCGCCGAGCTTGGCCCGCAGCTTGCTCACGGTCACCTTGACGACGGTGGTGAACGGGTCGGTGTTCTCGTCCCACGCCCGCTCCAGCAGCTCCTCGGCGCTCACCACGCCGCCCCGCGCCTGCATCAGCACCTCCAGCACGGCGTACTCCTTGGGGGACAGGGCCAGCAGGCGTCCGTCCCGGGACGCCTCCCGCCGCGCCGTGTCCAGCGTGACGCCGCGGCGCCCCAGCACCGGCGGCAGCGGCGGCGCGTTCCGCCGCGCCAGCGCGCGGATCCGCGCCACCAGCTCGTCGAACGCGAACGGCTTGGCCAGGTAGTCGTCGGCCCCGAGGTTCAGCCCGTCCACCCGCTCGTGCACCGCGCCCGACGCGGTCAGCATCAGGATGCGCACCGCCTCCTCGCGCTGCGCCAGCTCACGGCAGATCTCGTCGCCGTGCACCAGGGGAAGGTCCCGGTCCAGGACGAGGACGTCGTACTCGTTGACCGCGAGCCGCTCCAGCGCGCCCGCCCCGTCGTAGGCGACGTCCACCGCCATCGTCCGCTTCCGCAGCCCCTCCGCCACCAGATCGGCCAGAAACCGCTCGTCCTCGGCCACGAGTATCCGCATCCTGCCATTCCCGCAGAATCGCGATAAGGCGATGGTTAACGCCGCGCCTAGCGTGCGGGGACCAGGCACAGGGTGGTCGTGCCCTTCTCCTTGCGCGCGGGCAGCACAAGGATCTTGTTGCTGCTGGCGCAGGCCGTCTCCCACTCGTAGCGGTAGGTGACGAGGTAGCCCTTCGCTCCCGGCGGCGGTACCGAGCAGGGATGCGTTCGCCACCCGCCGAGCCCGTCGAGGTCCAGACCGTCCGGGTGGACGCATTCGTCGGCCATGGCGTCGTACGCGGTGCCGCCGTAGGCCCCGATGTAGCCGATCCCCAGAAGCAGCGGGATCGCGAGCACCGAGGCAGCGGTCAGGGCCAGGCCCCGGCGGCCCACGACGAAGTGGAGCCACCGCCGTTTCCCGGGCTCGTCACGGTCCAGCCGCCGGGTCGCCGTGGCCTCCCGCCGGGGAGCCGGCGCCGGGCCGATCAGCTGCAGGGCCTCGGCGGCGGTGGGACGCGTCCCGGGGTCCTTGTCGAGCAGCCGGACGATCAGCCGCGCGAGCGCCCCGGCGTGCCTCGGCGGCGGCGGGTCGTCCCGCAGCAGCGCCGTGACCGTCTCGGCCGGGGTGTCGCGGCGGAACGGCGACACGCCCTCCACGCACCGGTAGAGGGTCACGCCGAGGGAGAACAGGTCACCGGCCGTGCCGTTGTTCCTGCCGCGCAGCCGCTCGGGCGCGAGGTAGGCCATCGAGCCGATGAGCGCGCCGGACGCCGTCATCGCCGTGTCCGCATGGTGCACCGCGATTCCGAAGTCGGTGAGCAGGACCTCCCCGCCCCGGGTCAGCATCACGTTCGCCGGCTTGATGTCGCGGTGCACGACCCCGGCCCTGTGCGCCGCGTCCAGGGCTCTCAGCAGCGCCGCCGCGATCCCGGCGGCCTCGCCGGCGGGGACGCGCCCGTCCTTGTCGAGCCGGTCCTGGAGGGACTGCCCGTCGATGAGGCGCATGACGATCCACGGCACGCCGTCCTCGATCACCACGTCGTGCACGGGGACGATGCCGGGATGGTCCCGCAGCCGGGCGGCGTTGCGCGCCTCCCGCTTCGCCCGGGTCAGGAACTCCGCGCGCTCCTCCTCGGACGCGGTCGGCTGCAGCCGCACCTCCTTGACGGCGACGTCCACGCCGAGCGTCTCGTCATGGGCCCGCCACACCCGTCCGAACCCGCCCGACCCCAGTACCTCGACGAGCCGGTAACGACCGCCGATCCGCTCCCGGTGCGCCTCCTGGGCCACGCGCCCTCCGCTATTCGACACGGTCCCGAAGGAGCAGATTATCCCTGACGAGATCGCCCGGCGGCGTCCGGAGGTTCGGGTGCGGCGACCCCCAGCGCGGCCGCCAGTTCCAGGACGCGGCCCGGGGTCGTGCACCGCTTCTCCAGGACGCCCAGGCCGAGCCGTCCGCCATGGGCCTGGAACAGCACGGACGCGGCCGGGTGCCGTCGCATCTCGTCCGCGGTCAGCGCCCCCGCGGCCCGGCACGCCGCGTCGACCAGAGCGGGAATCAGTGCCCGCACCCCCGCGGCCCACTCCTCAACCGCCCGAAGCCATTCCCGCGAGGCCGCGTCGGACGTGCCGGAGAACCGAGCGATCTTCTCGCTCAGCTCCTCCCAAGCGAAGTCACCCCAAGGCTTGGTCTTCAGTACCGGCAACTGCCATCGGCGCTTGGCCACCGACCAGTGGTCGGCGTGCGCCTCCACCGAGTGGACCGTGAAGCCCGGAACGCACAGCGCGGTCAGGTTCCAGCCGTGGCAGGCGCCGGTGTCGAGCCCGAAGACCCTGCCGTCCCGGATCAGCGGCTCCCGCCCGGCGACGTGGTGACCGAACACGACCGGCTTGCCGTCGGTGTAGCGGTCGTGCCAGTGGCCGTCCGGGAAAAGCGTGGCGAGCCGCCGTTCGCCGCTGGTCGCCCCGCAGAGGATCTCCTCCCGCTGGCCGGCGAGCGGAACGCCGGGAACCAGCGCGGCATGGACGACCCGCACATGCTCGTCCTCGAAGAAGTACGGAAGCGTCCGCATCCAAGCGACCGCCTCCGCGTAGCCGTCCCCCATCTGCAGTCGCGTGATCTCCTGCGCATAGGAGAAGATCCCCCGCACGTGCTTGCGCTCGTGGTTTCCCATGACCACGACCGAGTTCGGACGCCCGCGGAAGAAGCCGACGACCTCACCGGGCGCCGGCCCCCGGTCGACCAGATCGCCCACGCTGACCAGAAGGTCGTCCGGCCGAAGTCCGACCTTCTCCAGCAGCTCGATCAGCTCGTCGAAGCAGCCGTGAACGTCGCCCACGATGACAGTGCGTCCCACCCGCGGGAGCCTAGGCAGGCGCGCATTTCACCCGCAAAGCAATATCTGGCCCGGCCAAGGGCCGCGGGGGGGGGCAGCACCTCGCCCCATCGCCGCTTCGAGGCCACCCGCGCGCGTGTTCCGCGCGTCAGATGCCGGCCGCCGAGATCACCGGGTCTTGAGATCAAGGTTGCCGTGAGCCTCGGCCGACAGCTCCTGTCCGTCGTCCCAGACCTTGAGCCGGTCGGCGTAGGCCTTCTGGATCATCGGGTAGAAGCCCTGGCCGAACAGGACCCGCAGGGGCGGGTCGTCGGAGTCGACGATCTTGAGGAGGGTCTGGGCGGCGGCAGCCGGGTCGCCGGTCGGCTGTTTCCCGGTGACCTCGGCGAGGCGTCGGCGGAGGGCGCCGTAAGCCGGATCGGGGTCGGCCATGTGGCCGTTGTCGAGGGGGTCGGGGTTCTTGCCGGCCCGGGTGGCGAACCCGCCGGGCTCGATCACGGTCACCTTGATTCCGAAGCCGGCGACTTCCTGGGCGAGGGCTTCGTTCAGGCCCTCCAGCGCCCACTTGGAGGCGTGGTAGGCGCCGCCGAGCGGCATCGCGATGAGACCGGCGGCCGACGACAGCTGGACGATGTGCCCGAACCCCTGCTCTCGCAGGTAGGGCAGTGCGGCCTGCACGACCCACACCGCGCCGAACAGGTTGGTCTCCATCTGGTCGCGCAGCTCCCGCTCGGTCAGCTCCTCGATCGCACCGACCTGGGCGTAACCGGCGTTGTTCACGATGACGTCGAGACGGCCGAAGTGCTCGGCGGCCCGCCGCACGCCCTCGAAGGCGGCACCCCTGTCCGTCACGTCCAACGCGAGCGGGAGCACCGCCTCGCCGTAGGCGGCGACCAGCTCATCCAGGCTTGCGGTGTTCCGAGCGGTCGCGGCCACCTTGTCGCCGCGCGACAGAGCGGCCTCGACGAAACTGCGGCCCAGGCCACGCGACGAACCGGTGATGAACCAGACCTTGCTCATGATGTCGTTCCCATCCTTCGATGTCGGGCTGTCACACACCAGACACCGACGATCCGACCCCCGTGACAGGCGGTTTTATGTCCTGCGTCACAGGGGTCGGCGCGGCATGGGCGATGCTCAGCCCTGCGCCACGAGCTGCTGGACGCTCCAGCCGTTCCCGTCCGGGTCCTGGAAGTAGACGAACCGGCCCCAGGGGAACTCCTGCACCTCGCTGACCTCGACACCCCGTCCGGCGAGCTCCGCCCGGGCGGCATCGGCGTCCGAGACGACCAGTTGCAGCCCCTGCGCGGACCCGGGCGCCGTGTCGACGAGCCCCTTGCCGATGGCGATCGAGCACGCCGATCCGGGCGGCGTCAGCTGCACGAACCGGATCTCCTCGCTCACCCGGTGGTCATGGTCGAGATCGAACCCGGCCTTCTCGGTATAGAACGCTTTGGCACGGTCCACGTCCGAGACGGGCACCGCGACCAGCTCAAGCTTGAAGTCCATGCCGCCGTTATATCGTGCCCGCGCCCCATCAGCCGGTATAGAGCTGGCGCGTGCAGGCGCCTTCTTCGACGGTCTCGATGCTCCGGACGTTCGCGGAGTCGAAGCGCAGCTCCCATCGCTTCGTCCCCTCCAGGATGACCGTGTCCGGACCGACGAACCGGGCGGACTCCACCGACGCACCGGATTCGGAGTTGAAGCAGCCGAGATAGGCACGGCGGCTGAACGGTCCGTTCGTCGTCTGCACGTACGCCCCCTGCACCGGGTCGATGATGTTGCTGGTGTCGTGCACGACCACCTCGAACCGCCCGTCGGGGGAGGCGGCCACGACCCGCTGGTCACCGTCCCGGAAGGCGAGGACCAGCAGGCCGCCCCCGGCGGCGACCAGCGCCGCCAGGCACAGGCCGACCGCCGCCAGTGCCGACGCCAGGCGCGCCAGACCGCGTCCCGCGACCGCGAGCCGCCCGCACGTCGCGCACAGCGCGCCGAGCCCGGCGGCCCCGACGAACGTCCAGAGCCATGTTCGGTCCCCGAGCCCGATCCAGCGGAACGGATTCGCCACCGCCAGCCCGGCCACGGCGACCAGAAGTCCGCCTGCGACGCCCAGCCACGCCGTTCGGTTCCTCCACACCAGTGCACCACCAGGAATCGTCCATCGCAGGGCCGACAAGACCTGATTCGACGCTCCCGGGCCGAAGGCGGTTTCGCGCCGCCGTTCACCACCCGACGGCGGGTCAGGTGCCCGGGCCGGTCCAGGTTCTGGGATTCTTTTCGGCGTAGTGGCCGTTCGGGGTGTTGGACGCGCCGACGTAGAGGCGCTCGTAGTGCCTGAAGGGCGGGCCGGGGTGTCCTGCCCGCATTCCGGACACCCTGAAGGGTTCGCCGCCGTCGTCCACCGTCACGGAACTCTGCGACTTCCCGTCCAGGACGGCGACCGACAGCTTGAACTCGCAGTACTTCCGCTTGGTGACGGCCGCGATCTGGAAGCTCTGCTGCTCCTTCCGCTTCAGTTCGACGGTCTTGTCGTCGAAGTACCGGGCCCCCAGTCTCCCCCTGTCCTCGACCCGGGCGTTGCGGACCGAGCCGTCCAGGTCGAAGCCGAGCCGCGCGACCGCCTGCGGCCCCTGCGACGGGGCCGCGATGATCGCTCCCGAGAGAGGGGCGGAGCAGGTGAGGTCCGTCAGCCGGAGGTCGGTGATCCGCACGCTGTTCGCCCGCGTGCCCGCGAGGACGACCTTGATGACGGCCCGCTCCGGATCGACGCCGCCCCGCGTCCGCGCCCACCGGTGGTATTCCGGCTCGCCCCACGGCAGGGACGACAGCCGCGCCAGGTCGGCGGACGTGAAGCGCACGGGGTCCGCGAAGACGTAGCCGCCGCTGTCCCTGACCGCGTACGAGACCGACATGACCTCGACGGGCGCGCCGGACGTCCGGTCGCGAACCCAGCCGACGAGGGTGTTGGACGCCCCGGTGGCCTGCGCGGTCCCGACCGCGATCGCGATGACGCCCGCGGCTCCCAGAAGCTTCGCGAGCGGCCCCGGCGAGCTCTTCGCGGCGTGGGGGCGCCTGGTCGGAGCGGCGGTGCGCCGGGTCCGGCGGCCGTGAGCCATGTCTGCTCTCCCTCCAAGGGGCCGCTACGCCCGTCTCCGGGTTCGGCGGACGGCGATCAGCAGCAGGACCGCTCCGCCCCGGCGAACTGCGGCGCGCCGGTCTCGTACCGCTTGAAACCGTCGACGGTCACCCTGATCCCGGGGACGGCGGATGCGGCGAGCGTCGCGGAAAGGAGAGTGGGCCGACGACACGAGACGCCTGACCGACCCCATGCACTACCCCGAACCTCGACCGACCGTTCTGACAGTGCGCGAGTCAAGGCTAACGGCGCCGTGCACACCGGCCACGCACTGTGACCGCTAATGGACAGGTCGGAGTGCAGGAGGTGGCGTCTAAGGGGTCCAGACCATCGTCTGCTGGTGCATCCGCCGGCCGCCGTATCTGAAGCCGGGGACGAGAGGAGTCGGGCCGTGCTCGACGAAACCCATGCGCTGGAAGAACCGCACGGCACGGGTGTTCTCGACCAGGGTCTGCAAGAAGCATCCGGGCGAGCCGGTCTCCTTGAGCCGGTCGAACCAACGGTTCATCAGCGCGTCGGCGGCACCCGTTCCCCGGGCCTCCGGCGTCAGGTTGATGTGCAGGTGCGCCGGCCGCCGGGCGTCGTGGAACTCCCGCGCGGTGGGTTCCCGCCGGAGCGCCACCGACGCCGCGTCAAGTGCCGCGCGCGCGAAGAAGGGGGCGGTCCTTGGCCGGAAGACCAGTCGGTACTTCCGGATGGCCCGGCCGACGCGTTCGCTCTCACTGGGGAACTTCGCACTGTCGAGGCACCCCGTCAGGTAACCGACCAGGGCTCCGTCGAGCACGGCGACGAAGAGCGAGTCCGGTGCCAGATCCATGTACGGGTTCAGGTAGATGGCCGCTTCGGAGTCCTCGTGACCCCACTGGGCGGCGCTCGGGGACGCTTCGCCCGCGCGCCGGAACAGCCCGCGCAGCTCCGCGCGGTCGGTCTCCGCAAAGGAGCGCACCTTGATCATGCTCACCCCATTCCGGCATCTACCGGTCATACATGCACCCTCTCGTACTAACACGACTTTAGGGGCGAGTCACCGCGTCGGCGACAGTACCGGTTGCTTCGGGCTCCGCTGGACGGTTCACGCGTCGGCGCAGGCGAAGCAGATGCGGGTGGCCGGCCGCGCGGCCAGGCGCTCCGCCCCGACCGGGCCGCCGCAGCGTTCGCAGACGCCGTAGGTGCCGTCGCGGAGCCGGCCCAGCGCGTCATCGATGTCGGCCAGATGCGCGCGGGACCGGCTCAGGGACGCCTCGATCCGGGCGCGCTCGAAGGCGATGGTGGCGCCCTCCGGATCGTGCTCGTCGTCCACCCCCGTCTGCGCCGACGCCTCGACGACACCCTCCCAGTCGCCGGTCAGCGACGCCATGAGCTTCAACGTGCCGGCACGATCCGCGATCAGCCGTTCCTCAGCGGTGGTCATCACAGCTTCAACGCCCCCCGCGCCACACTCCATTCCGGTGCGTTCAGATCTACCCGGTCGCGAGCGCCGGGCGTGGCGGAGCGCGTGCGGGCGGCCTGCAAGATCAACCAAAGTCGTGTGGAACGTTCGGCGCTCCAGGCGCCTCCCCTATCTATGACAGACGGATTTCTCAGGGGAGGCGTACATGGGATCACCTCGGCGGATGCCTCGGGTGGACGGCGTCGAGCACCGGTTCGTGGAGGCGCGAGGGATACGCTTCCACGTCGCCGAAGCGGGGGAGGGGCCACCGTTGCTTCTGGTGCACGGCTTCCCGCAGCACTGGTACGCGTGGCGGCATCTGGTTCCCCTGCTCGCCGACCGGTACCGCCTGGTGATGCCCGACATGCGCGGGGCGGGCTGGTCGGACGCGCCCTACCGGGGGTACGGCACCCGGGCCCGGGCCGCCGACCTGCTCGCTCTCATGGACGCCCTCGCGCTCGACCGGGCGGGCCTGGTCGGGCATGAGTGGGGCGCCTGGGCCGGTTTCCGGGCCTGTCTGGACGCGCCCGACCGGTTCACCCGGCTCCTCGCCCTCAACATCGTCCACCCCTGGCCCGACCAGGGCGCCACCCGCCGTAACGCCTGGCGCATGTGGCACACCGCGCTATGGGAGTATCCCCTGCTCGGCGGCGCGATCCTCCGGCACTGGCCAGGGTTCACGCGGTTCCACCTGCGCCGGGGCGTCGCCGATCCCTCCTGCTGGCGCGCGGGGGAGATGGAGGAGTTCGTGGAATCGGTGCGCTCGCGGGCTCGCGCCCACGCGGGGCGCGCCCTGCACTGGCAGTACGTGCTGCGTGACATCCCCGCCCTCGCCACCGGCCGGTTCCGCCGCGAGCGCCTCGCCGTGCCCGCGACGGTCCTGCTCGGCGCCGATGACTTCGCGTTCGTGCCGGAGATGCTGGCGGGCGGGGCCCGCCATGCCGACGAGCTCGACTCCCGAACCGTCCCCGGCGGGCACTACCTTGCTGACGAACGACCCGAACTGGTCGCCGCGACCATCCGGGAGCTCTTCCCCACCACAGGGGCCACCGTTCAGCACAGGCCGCTTCCACGGAGCCGGCCCGACCGCGCGCCGGCCCCGGCGCAGGCGCGCACATGACCAGGCGGGAGCACGCTGGGTGACGGCCGATCCCGAGCACATCGCCACGCTGGTCCGGGGCGCCCAGCGCGGCGACAGCATGGCCATGCAGGAACTGCTCGACCTGCTGGCCCCCTACGTCGGCAGGCTCTGCGGGCCCATCGCCCTGCAGGACGGCCCGGACGCCGCGCAGGAGACGCTGATCGCCGTGTTCCGCGGGATCTCCCGTCTGCGCGAGCCCGCCGCCCTGTTCGGCTGGGTCCGCGCCATCGCGATCCGCGAAGCCGTCCGGACCGCGCGACGGGCCGGGGCGCCCGCACAGCCGCTGGACCTCGACTCCGTCCCCCGGCCGGACGATCCGCACCTGGCCGCCGAGGTCGGCGATCTCCTCGACCGGCTCTCACCCGAGCACCGCGCCGTCCTGGTCCTGCGCGACGTGGAGCGCCTGGACGAGCGAACCGTGAGCGAACTGCTCCACATCTCCACGGGCACGGTGAAGTCGCGTCTCCACCGAGCACGCAAGAGCTTCCGGAAGGGATGGCAAGGATGAACGAGCCCCGTTGGCCCGCGGCCGATCTCGACCCGGTCCGGCGCCTGCGCATCATGGCCGGCTCCATCCCCGGTGCCGCCTACGCCGAGGGGGTGTTCGCCCGTTCCGTGGACGAGGTGTGGGCGGTCGCGGGTGACCTGGAGACCGAGTTGCCCATGCTGCTCGCCGACGTCCGGACGATGCGCATCGCTCATGCCGAGGGCGAGCACCTGGAGGCGATCGCCGTCGGCCGCCTGGGACAACGCGCCAGGTTCGATATCGTCCTCCGCCCGGGATGGTGCTGGATGCAGAGCAGATTCCTCCACGGGGGCATGGCCGCCGCGCCCGAGGACGAGGGCACCCGCGTCGCCTTCGTCGGAGCCCTCCGCATCCCCGGCATGCGCCTGGTCGACCCCCTGCTCCGCAAGCTGCCCTTGGGCAACGGCGTCCTCCGCCGCCTCGAAACCCGCCTCCAGGCCCGCGCCCCCGGCTAGAACCGCCGCCGCCTCGAACCCGACCTGTGAGTCCGTGGTCCGGACGGCGACGGTGGCACCAGGTGGTGGCGCCCCTGGGGGGAGCGTTCGCCCGAACGGGCCACCTCGGCATCCGCGGGGTGGTCCTGTCGCCGACCGGGCCACCCCGCCAGATATCTCCCTCAGTCCTCCAGGCGTCCGATGTCGAGGCGCGGCCAGTCGGCGAGGTCTCTCAGAAGTTGCCGGTCGTGGGTGGCGACGACGATGGCGGCGCTGGTGGCGCGGATCGCGTCGGTCAGCTCGTCGACCAGCGCCGACGACAGGTGGTTGGTCGGTTCGTCGAGCAGGATCAGGCCCGGGCGCTCGGCCAGCGCGAGGGCCAGGTCGAGGCGCCGCTGCTGGCCCTGCGACAGCCGCGCGGTCGGCGTGCGCATCGCAGCGGAGTCCAGGAGCCCGAGCGCCCCGAGCGGGACGATGTCGGCGTCGCGCAGCGCCGCGCGGGCCACCAGCCGCCCCACATGGTGGGCGTACACCTCGCGGGCGGTGAGTTCGGGGTCGTGCTCGGTGGTCTCCTGCGTGATCAGGGCGACTCGGGTGTCGTTCGCTCTCCAGAGGCGTCCGTGCGTGGGTTGGAGAGAACCGGCCAGCACCGCGAGAAGCGTGGATTTTCCGGCACCGTTGGGCCCGGTGACGAGCAGCCGGTCGCCGCCGTCGAGGGTGACGTCGATCGGCCCGGTCAGTCGCCCCTCGACGGTGACCTCATGGGCCCGCAGCCGTGGTGTTCGCGCTCGGATCCCGAGGTCGGGCCATCGCAAGGTCGGCGGCGGCTCCGGCACGTTGATGCGGTGCGCCTCAAGGGCGTCCTGCCGCCGGTTCAGGGCCTGAACGACGCCCGGGGCGCGGGACTGGCGCTGGTGCTTGCCAGTGCCCTTGTCCGGCCGCCAGCCGGTGGACAACCGGTCGCGGGCCTTGGACACCGCGTCCCGCAGCCGTTGGTGCTCGGCCTGCTGCTGCTCGAAGTCCTGTTCCCAGCGCTCACGCTCGCTGCGCCGTGCGTCCTGCCAGGCGTCATAGCCGCCGGCGTAGAGCCGTGGCGTGCCGTCCCGGCTGGGGTCGAGGTCGAGGAACCGGTCGGCGACGTCGCGGAGCAGCGCCCGGTCGTGGCTGACGACGGCGAGGCCGCCGTCGTGCTCCCGGAGCCGGCGGGTCAGGAAGTCCAGCCCCCCGGCGTCGAGGTGGTTGGTCGGCTCGTCGAGCAACAGCACGTCGTGCCGGGCGGCGAGCAGGCAGGCCAGCCGCACCCGGTAGCGCTGCCCGACCGACAGCGTCGTCAACCGGCGGCCGCGGTCCGTGCATGCGCCGAGGGCGTCGAGGGCGACGTCGACGCGGCGTTCGGCGTCCCAGGCGTCGAGCCGGGTGGCGGCCTCCAGCGCCGCGGCGTAGCGGTCGTCGGCGGTCGGATCACCGGCGGTCACGGCCGCGGTCGCCTCGTCCAGCGCGGCGAGGGCCGCGAGCGGCGCGGCCAGCGCCGCGGACGTCAGGGTGCCGACGGTCTCACCGTCGTGCGCCGCCAGCTCCTGGCGGGCCAGGCCGATCGCGCCGGCGCGGTGCACGGTGCCCTCATCGGGCTGGATCAGGCCGGCGAGGACGTGCAGCAGCGTCGTCTTGCCACGGCCGTTCTCGCCCACGATGGCGATCCGGGACCGGGCCGAGACGGTGACCGACACGTCGTGCAGCACACGCCGCGACCCGCGGGTGACCGCGACGTCCTGGGCGCGGACGTGCGCGCTGTCGCCCGCCGGGACGGGCAGGGGCATGCTCTCGGGAATCGGGGTGAGGCTCAACAGGTGCTCCGCAGCTCGCAGTGGAGCCGGGCAGCGGCGAACGGCCGCCCGGCGGGAACCGGGACGGCGAGCGCGGATTCAGAAAGGGAGAAGGCGCCGCCGTCAGCGGGCGCTGCGGACCTTCTGCGACCAGATGCCTCGTGCCATGCCGCTCACGCTACCTGGCCCGCCCCCGGGCCTTCCAGCGAATAAGCACGGGGGCAGATGGCCGCGTTCGTCAGAGCCCCAGTGTTTCGGGCGGTGAGAAATCGGTCGCCAGGCGTGGGTGCCGCCTATAGCGTCGCTTGTCCATGGAGAGTTTCGGGCGGTTTCTCAACGTCGTCGATGTGGAGGCGACCTGCTGGGACGGGCGGCCGCCGCCTGGTCAGGTCAGCGAGATCATCGAGATCGGGCTGTGCGTCGTGGACGTGGAGTCGCGGCGGCGGGTGGCCAAGCACCGCATCCTGGTCCGTCCCGTCCGGTCTGCGGTCAGCGCCTTCTGCACTGAGCTGACCGGGTTGACCCAGGCGGAAGTCGAGGGCGGTGTCGAATTCCGGGAGGCGTGCGCCCTCCTGGAACGGGAACATCGGTCGAGGTCACGTGCTTGGGCGAGTTGGGGTGACTACGACCGCAAGCAGTTCGAGCGTCAGTGTTCGGGCGGGCGGGTCTCCTACCCGTTCGGCTCGCGGCACACCAACGCCAAACAAGCATTCACCGACTACTTCGGCCTCAACCGGAAGCTGGGCATGAGCGCGGCGCTGGACCACGCCGACCTTCCCCTGGAGGGCCGTCACCACAGCGGAGTCGACGATGCCTGGAACATCGCCGCACTGATCCTCAGAATCACTTCCGGCGAGGGCCGGGCCGGCTCGGACGAGGACGCGCCCCAGCCCAACGGCGGGCTGTGATCGCGCACGGGTGGCGGGGCGCTTGCCGATGTCGCGCAGGCTCATCTCCTGGTTGCGCAGGTGGAGGGCCGGGGACAGCATGTTGTCGGTGCCGCCGGCGTCGCTGAACAAGCACCAACAGGCCAACGGCACTGCCTCCGTCCATCAGTGAGGAAACACGCTATGACCGCCCCGCACGACTTCCCCTTGGAGCCCACGCCGATCCATGTGGCCGATGAGGTCCTTGATGATCTGCGCGCCCGCCTCGCGTTGACCCGTCCGCCGCTGGACGAGGGGAATGCGGACTGGTCCTACGGCGTCCCGGACGGCTATCTCCGTGGGCTGGTCGCCTACTGGCGGGACGGCTACGACTGGCGCAAGGCCGAGGCCGCCATCAACGCCTACGAGCACTTCCAGGTGGACGTCGCCGGTGTCCCGGTGCACTTCATGCGCAAGCCCGGGCGCGGGACTCGCCCGATCCCGCTGATCCTCACCCACGGCTGGCCGTGGACGTTCTGGCACTGGTCGAAGGTGATCGACCCGCTCGCCGACCCGGCCGCGTTCGGCGGTGACCCCGCCGACGCGTTCGACGTCATCGTGCCGTCCCTGCCCGGCTTCGGTTTCCCCGGCCCGCTCACGGGCTTTCCGGACGTCAACTTCTGGAAGGTCTCCGACCTCTGGCACACCCTGATGACCGAGACCCTGGGATACGAGAAGTACGCCGCCGGGGGCTGCGACATCGGCGGGATCGTCACCAGCCAGCTCGGCCACAAGTACGCCGACGAGCTGTACGGCATCCACATCGGCTCCGGGCTGCCGCTCGACTTCTTCACCGGGCCCCGCGCCTGGGACTTCGCCCGGAACCGTCCCCTCACCGACGACCAGCCCGCCGAAGTCCGCGCCCGCATCATCGAGATGGACCACCGCTCGGCGTCCCACCTGACCGTGCACATGCTCGACGGCGCCACGCTGGCCCACGGGCTGAGCGACTCACCCGCCGGACTGCTCGCCTGGCTGCTGGAGCGCTGGAACGCCTGGAGCGACAACGGCGGCGACGTCGAGTTCGTCTTCACCAAGGACGACCTGCTCACCCACGCCACGATCTACTGGGTGAACAACTCCATCGCCACGTCCATGCGTTACTACGCCAACGCCAACCGCTACCCCTGGGCCCCCGCCCACGACCGCACCCCGGTCGTGCAGGCCCCGGTCGGCCTCACCTTCGTCACCTACGAGAACCCGCCCGGCATCCACACCGCCGACGAGCGCGTCCGGGCGTTCAAGAACGGCCCGCAGGCCGACTGGTTCAACCACGTCAACGTCAACGCCCACGACCACGGCGGCCACTTCATCCCCTGGGAGAACCCCGACGCCTGGGTGAGCGACCTGCGCCGCACCTTCCACGGCCGCAGGCCCTGAACGACCCCGCCTTCGTGAAGGCGAGGCCGGATCCGGTCTCGCCATTCCACTGACCGACCGGGCGGTATGTAATGCGCACCATGCGCCTCCGCCCCCTGGCCGTTCTCTCCGCTCTCGTTCTGTCGGTGCTCGTCCCGGCGGGCGCGGCCCGCGCCGACCGCGTTCCCGACGACCAGCCGCTCCCCGGATACACGATCGACAATCCGCCGCTGCCGCCCGTCCCGGTGCACGGGAAACCGTCACGGGTGCTCCAGGGCGTCCACCGCCATGCGGCCTACGACATCGAGGTGCCGCCGCAGTGGAACGGCAGGCTGGCGCTCTGGGCCCACGGATACGCAGGTCAGGGTCGCGTGCTGACGGTGGAGCCGCCGCCGTACGGCCTGCGGCAACGCCTTCTCGACCAGGGATACGCATGGGCCGCGTCGTCCTACTACGACAACGGCTACGACGTCCGCGCGGGCGTGCTGAGCACTCGGGACGTGGCCGAATTGTTCGCCCGCAAAGTGGGACGCCCCCGGCAGCGCATCATCGCCGGTGTTTCCATGGGCGGGCACATCATCGGGCGCTCCCTGGAGCAATTCCCCGGCTATTACGACGGCGCGCTTCCCATGTGCGGAGTTCTCGGCGACAACGAGCTGTTCGACTACTTCCTCGACTACAACCTCGTCGCCCAGGACCTGTCCGGCGTCCGCGAGTACCCGGTGACCGAGCAGTACGCGACGGTGACCGTCCCGAAGATCGAGGCGGCGCTCGGGCTGACCGCGCTGCGGCCGGGCGGGCCGGACACGACGAACGAGCGCGGGAAGCAGTTCCGCTCGATCGTCATCAACCGGACGGGCGGGACGCGTCCCGGTGCCGTGCCGTCGTTCGCGTTGTGGAAGGACTTCCCCTTCACGCTGGCCGAGCCGTCCGACCCGGACGCCACCCTCGCCGAGGATCCGGGCCAGGTGGGGACGAACCTGTTCACCCGGTACGAGCCGAACGGGCCCGTGGACGTGAACAGAACGGTCCAGCGGGTGCGGGTCGAGAACCCGCGGGCGCGGCTGTCGAACCGGCTCTCTCAGGTGCCGCGCATCGACGGGCGTCCGGACGTCCCGGTCCTGAGCCTGCACGGGCTGGGGGATCTGTTCGTCCCGTTCTCCATGGAGCAGGCGTACGCGAGGGACGTCGCGCGGAACCACCGGGCGCGGCTGCTCGTCCAGCGGGCCGTCCGCACGACCCAGCACTGCGAGTTCTCGAACGCGGAAGCGGGCACGGCCTGGGACGATCTCGTCCGCTGGATCGACGGGGGCGCGCGGCCCGCGGGTGATGTGACCACGAGGCCGTCAGAGGTGGCGCGTCCGGACTACGGCTGCCGGTTCAGCGATCCCGCCGCCTACGCGGCCGGGACGGGGACGCGGCGGCTGTTCCCCGCCTGCCCGTAGAGGGTTCCGGCCACACGCGCCCGTGGCCGGATCCCGGCGGACCATCACAGGGCTGTGACCGGCCGACGGACACGGCGAAGCGCAGGCGGGCGGCCGTCCGCCTGGCAGCGCGCCGGCAGTAGGCTGCTCCGCGTGTCGCCGCAATTGCTTGGTTTGTTGGTCGGTGCCAGTTTCGGTACGGCTTTTGTGCTCGCGAACTCGGGAGAGCCCCTGCCGGGGGCCGCCGGGATCGCGATGCGAGTCCTGGCGGTGCTGTGCCTGATCGCGGTGTTGTTGATCGGCTTTCGCGGGGACCGGCGCGAGGGGACGGGGCGCGGCGACGCGCGGCCGGGGTGGTTCGGGCCGCGGTTCGGGCTCGTGGTGCTCGTGGAGTTCGCGCTGATCTTCGGCGGGATCGCCGGGCTGAGGGCGCTGGACGCGCCGCAGGAGATCAATGTCGCCTGGATCGCGCTGATCGTCGGCCTGCATTTCGTCGTGCTGGCACGGGTGTGGAAGAGGGGCGCCATCGCGGTGCCGGGGGTCGTGCTGACCGGTCTCGGAGCAGCCGGAATGATCATGGCTGCGGTGTCGTCCGCGGAGTGGATCCCCTTCGTCAGCGGCGCCCTGTCGGGTATCACGCTGCTCGCGGGATCGCTGTACGGCGCGGTGCGGCGGTGAGCCGCCTCCCCGCCTGCCCGTAGAGGGTTCCGGCCACACGCGCCCGTGGCCGGATCCCGGCGGATCATCACAGGTCGGTGGCGATGATCTTCTCGATGTTGCGCTCGGCGAGGGCGGTGATGGTGACGAACGGGTTCACGCTGGTGTTGCCCGGGATGAGCGAGCCGTCGATGGCGTAGAGGCCGGGGTGGCCGTGCAGCCGGCCGTAGTTGTCGGTCGCCTTGTTCAGGACGGCGCCGCCGAGCGGGTGGTAGGTGAGGTGGTCGCCCCAGATCTTGTAGGTGCCGAAGAGGTCGGTCCGGTAGATCGTCCCCTCCTTGCTGTTGATCTTGTCGAAGATCGACTTGGCCATGTCGATGCTGGACTGCTTCCAGGCGGTCTGCCAGTCGAGGTCGACCCGTCCCGCGGAGGCGTTCCAGGAGAACTGGGCCCGGTGCGGGGTGTTGGTGATCGACAGGTAGAACGAGGCGTACGTCTCGATCCCGGTCGGCAGCGGCGCGACCTCGGCGAACGCGCCGCCGGCGTCCCAGTTGTCGATGCCGCCGGTCGGCATGCCCGACTGGAGGCTGCCGGTCGGGTCCCACAGGTGGTTGGCGCGGCCGACCATGACGTTGCCGTTGTCGCCCCAGCCCTTCCCGATCTCGCCGTTCAGGTTGGGCAGCGCACCGGTCGCCTTCAGCTTGACCAGCAGCTTGCTGGTGCCGACGCTGCCGGCGGCGAAGAACACCCGGCCGGCGGTCACCGTCTTGGTCGCCACGACGGCGCCGGTCGTGTCGATCTGCTCGATGGCGACCGTGTACCCGCCGCCGGACGCGGGCGACACCGACGTCACCCGGTGCTGCGCCGAGATGGCGACCCGGCCCGTGGCCTTGGCCTGCGCCAGGTAGGTCTTCTGGAGTGACTTCTTGCCGTAGTTGTTGCCATAGAGGATCTCGGCGTTGAGCGCCGACTTCGGCACGGCGCCGGCCGCCTCCTGCTTCATGTAGTTGAAGTCGTAGACGTTCGGGACGTAGACGAACTCGAACCCCGAGCGCTGGGCGTGCTTACGTCCGACCCGCGCGTACTGGTAGCAGTCGGTGGTGTCGAACCAGGCCCGGTCGATCTCGTTGACGCCCAGCCCGGCGTTGGCGCGCGGGTAGTAGACGTTGTACATCTCGTCGGCGTTCACCGAGGGCAGGACGGAACTGAACCGCGACCGCTTCGGCGTGACCGCCATACCGCCGTTGACCAGGGAGCCGCCGCCGACACCGCGGCCCTGGTAGACGAGGATGCCGCCGAAGTCCTCGGCGTCCAGGATCCCGGTGTACCTGGGGACGTCCTTGTCGATCGGGAAGCCGAGGAAGTTGCTGAGGGGCTGCTTGGTCCGCGTCCGGAGCCAGTAGGCCCGGTAGTCCGGCGACCTCATGCCCGAGAAGATCTTGCCGTCCGAACCCGGGGTGTCCCAGGTCATGCCCATCTCGACCATGTGGACGTCGACGCCCGCCTGGGCGAGGCGCAGCGCGGCGACCGAGCCGCCGTACCCGGTGCCGATGACGAGGACGGGGACGCGGGCGCCGTTGGGGATCGGCGCCGGAACCGGGGCCGCCGCGGCGCCGGTCCGACCGAGCATGCCCAGCCCGACGATAGAACCGGTTCCAACGATGAAGCCGCGACGGGACACGCTAAGGGACGGGGTGGAGTCACGCATGTGACCTCCCTCACTCGTGAAGTTAGAACGTGTTCTATATGCAAATGTGAGCCGCGTCACGAGCTACCTGAAAGTTTTTCGTGTCCACATGTGGACTACCAAGTGCTTGCTTGGGACCTGGTACATTCCGCGCATGATCTCCGTGGTCGTCTGGGGTACCGGCAACATGGGACGGCTGGCCGTCCGCTCCGTCGAGGCGCATCCGGCGCTCCGGCTGACCGGCGTGATCGTCCACGATCCCGCCAAGGTCGGACGGGACGCGGGCGACCTCGCCGGCCTCGGCCGCGACCTGGGCGTCGCGGCGACCGCCGACGCGGGCGCCGTGCTCGCCGCCCGCCCGCAGGCCGTCGTGTACGCGGCGTCGGGCGACATCCGGCCGGACGACGCGCTCGCCGACGTCCTCACGGCGATCCGCGCCGGGGCCGTCGTCGTCACCCCCGCCCTCTACGCCCTCTACGACCAGCGCGGCGCGCCGCCCGAGATGCGCGCGGAGGTGCTGGACGCCATCACCGAGGGCGGCGGCTCCCTGTTCGCCTCCGGCGTCGACCCCGGGTGGGGCAACGACGTCCTGCCGCTGCTGGTCAGCGGCCTCGCCGGCACGATCGACGTCGTCCGCTGTCAGGAGATCTTCGACTACTCCACCTACGACCAGCCCGACTCCGTCCGGTACCTGGTCGGCATGGGCCAGCCGATGGACTACGAGCCGCCGATGCTCGCCGCGACCGTCCCGACCATGGTGTGGGGCGGCCAGGTCGGGCTGATGGCCCGCGCCCTCGGCGCCGAGCTGGACGAGATCCGCGAGACCGTGGACCGGCGCCCGCTCGACGCCACGATCACCACCGCGTCCATGGGCGAGTTCGAGAAGGGCACGCAGGGCGCGGTGCGGTTCGAGGTCCAGGGCATCGTGGCGGGCGAGCCGCGCATCGTCGTCGAGCACGTCACGCGCATCCACCCGTCCTGCGCGCCCGACTGGCCCGTGCCCCCGGACGGCGACGGCGCCCACCGCGTGGTCATCGAGGGCGTCCCGCGGATCGAGGTCACCGTCGAGGCCACCGACGAGCACGGCAACCGCGCCGCCGGAGGGAACGCCACCGCCGCCGGGCGCCTGGTGAACGCCATCGACTGGCTCGTGGACGCCGAACCGGGGCTCTACGACGCGCTCGACGTTCCCGTCCGTCCCGCCGCGGGCAAACTCGGCAGGACGGCGTCGTGAGAGGCGTCATCAGAGGCGGCATCAGAGGCGGCATCAGAAGGGCAGGCCCGTGAACATCGAGATCCCCGAGGGCAAGGACCCGATCCAGTACGTGTGGGGCGAGATGGTGCCGGGCATCGGCCCCGCCGCCTCGAACCTCTCCCTCGCCGTCTACGCGCACACCACCCTCGGACTCCGCGAGTTCGAGGCGGCCCGGCTGCGCGTCGCCCAGCTCAACGGCTGCCTGTTCTGCCTCGACTGGCGGACGGACCGCGACGGCGAGAAGGTCGAGGAGGGGTTCGCCGACGCGGTGACCGAATGGCGCACCACCGGCGCCTTCGACGACCGCACCCGCCTGGCCGCCGAGTACGCCGAGCGCTACGTCCTCGACCACCACGGGCTGGACGAGGACTTCTGGACCCGGATGTCCGCCTGCTACACCCAGGCGGAGATTGTGGAGCTGAGCATGTGCATCGGCTCCTGGCTGGCCTTCGGACGCCTCAACCGCGTCCTCGGCCTCGACGCCATGTGCGTCCTGCCCCGTCCCTGAACCGGAGACGGGCCCGGTGCCACCCCGCACCGGGCCCTGGTCTCCGGGCGGAACCGCGAACCCCTTCGGACCCAGAACTCAGCGAATCACGGCCCTCCATGATAGTCAACTATTCCGACTCTTTTAGTAGGGATCATGGCTCCCGGCCGCCGCCGGGCGGTGCGGAGCGGGGTCAGCCGTCCTCCTCGATATGGGTCAGCTTGTCGGGGTTGGTGACGGCGTAGACGCCGCGGACGCGATGGCCGTCCGGGTCCAGGTCGAGGACCATGACGGCGAACGGCGCGTCCTCGTTGAACAGCACCGCTGACGGGTCGCCGTTGACGGTGCGGTAGATGATGTCCAGCTCCATGGGCCTGCGGGCCGTCGTCCCGGTGATGGCGCGCGCCACCCGGTCGGCCCCGTGGATGGGACGCAGGGCCGCCGTGGCCTTGGACTTGCCGCCGCCGTCCGTCCACAGCGTCACGTCCGGCGCGAGGATGTCCATCAGCGCGTCCAGATCGCCGCCGAGGGCGGCCTGGAGGAACCGCTCCGTCGCCTGCCGCTGCACCTTCGGGTCCGCCTGGTAGCGGGGGCGGCGGGCGTGCACGTGCTCCCGGGCGCGGTGCGCGAGCTGCCTGACCGCCGCCGGGCTGCGGTCGAGGATCGGCGCGATCTCGGTGTGCGCGTAGCCGAAGACCTCGTGCAGGACGAACACCGCCCGTTCCAGCGGCGTGAGCGTCTCCAGGACGACCAGCAGCGCCATCGAGACCGCCTCGGTGCGCTCGGTGGACTCGTTCACGTCGTCCCGGGCCACCAGCGGCTCGGGCAGCCACGGCCCCACGTACGTCTCGCGGCGGCGGCTGATCGCGGCCTGCCGCGACAGCGCCGTGTTGACCGCGATCCGCACCAGGTAGGCGCGCGGGTTCTCGATCTCCCCGGGGTCCCCGGCGGCGCTGCGGGAGGCCCACGCCAGCCACGTGTCCTGCAGGACGTCCTCGGTGTCGGCGACGCTCCCGATCATGTTGTAGACCACCGAGAACAGCAGCTCCCGGTGATCGGCGAACACCCGCGTCGCGGTGTCGTCCGTGGTCCCCTCGGACATGGTTCGGCCTCCTGTGCGCTCCCCCCTCAGAGGGAGGACGGGCCCCGGAATGTGACATCCGCGGACGAAGTGTGACCTGGACCTCATTGGCGCCGCCTCGCGTCACACTCCCGCCCCCGGATCCGCTCATGGGTCGCGGAACGAATCAGCCAGGGGAACCCGAAGGGCCCTCTGCGCTCCCCGCGCCCGGCGGTCAGCGGCGCGGGTCCACCGACCGGAGGTCTCCATGACCGAATCCCCTCCGTCCTTCCTCGCGACGGGACGCGGCAAGCTCACCCTGACCCTGCTGTGCGCCATCGCGTTCCTGGACTTCATCGACGCCTCGATCGTCAACGTGGCGCTGCCCGCGATCCGCGCCGACCTGGACTTCTCCGTCCAGGACCTGCAGTGGGTGCCGTCGGGCTACCTGCTCACCTACGGCGGGTTCATGCTGCTCGGCGGACGGCTCGCCGACCTGCTCGGACGCCGCCGGGTCGTCGTCGCGGGCACCGTGCTGTTCTCGCTGTCGTCGATCGCGGGCGGGCTCGCCACCACGTCCGGGACGCTCATCGCGGCGCGGCTCGCCCAGGGCGCGGGCGCGGCGCTGATGCTGCCGGGCACGCTGTCGATCCTGACGACCACCTTCAAGGAGGGCGGCGACCGCGGCAAGGCGCTCGGCGTGTGGGGCGGCGTCGGCGGCGGCGCGTCGGCCGCCGGGGTCCTGTTCGGCGGGCTGCTCACCGACGGGCCCGGCTGGCGCTGGGTGATGCTCGTGAACGTCCCCGTCTGCGTGATCGTCATCGCCGGGCTGTTCCTGCTCGTCGAGGGCGACCGGCGCACCGCCCGGCTCGCGGGCTTCGACGCGCTCGGCACCGTCCTCGTCACCGGCGCCATGCTGCTGCTGGTGTTCACCCTGGTCAAGGCCCCGGAGGTCGGCTGGGACGCGGGCCGCACGATCGGCGGCCTCGCCGGAGCGGCCGCGCTCCTGCTGGCGTTCCTGGTCAACGAGCAGCGCAGCCGGAACCCGCTGCTCCCGCTGTCGATCTTCCGGATCAGGGGGCTGGCCGCCGCGGACGTCACCCAGCTCGTCGCCGTCGCCGGGTTCCTGTCGATGTTCTTCTTCCTCAGCCTGTACATGGTGAACGTCCTCGGCTACTCGCCGCTGGAGACCGGCTCGGCCTACCTGCCGCTCTGCTTCGGCGTGGCCGTCGCGGCGGGCGCGTCCGCCCCGCTGATCGGACGCGCCGGGACGCGCCCGGTGATGATCGCCGGGCTGCTGCTCGCGGCCGCCGGCATCTACCTGCTGTCGCGCATCCCGGTGGAGGGCCACTACCTCGCCGACCTGCTGCCCGGCCTGATGGTCACCTCGTTCGGGCTCGGCTTCACGTTCGTGGCCGTCACCACCGCGGCCAACGCCAACGTCCCGCCGGACAAGGCCGGGCTCGCGGCGGCGCTGCTCAACGCCTCCCAGCAGATCGGCGGCGCCCTCGGCCTGGCGATCTTCTCCGCGGTCGCCACGTCCCGTACGGACGACCTGCTGGCCGACCGCAGACCCGTCCCCGAGGCGCTCACCGGCGGGTTCTCCCGGGCGCTGCTGGCCAGTTCCCTCTTCCTGGTCGCCGCGGCCGTGGTCGCCCTCCGCGCCGCCAACAGCCGGGGTGAGGCGTCCGCGGCGGAGCCGGAGAGGAAGGCCGGCGCCGTGCCGGTCACCTAGCGGAGAGGCCGTTGGCGCCGGGGACCCGGATCAGGGTCGCCCCGAACAGGACGATCAGCCCCGACACCGCCAGCACGAACTGGGACGGCGGCAAGCCGAGCGGAGCCGCGCCGGCCCTCCTCAGGAGGTCGGCCGCGGCTCCCGCCACCAGCGCGGCCAGTGCCAGGCCGAACCGCAGGACGGCGTGGAAGGCCGTGAGGGCCAGGTTCCGGTTCACGCCGCTGAGCGACTCCTGAAGGTAGGTGATGCCGCCCACCAGGGCACTGGTCGCCGCCGCGCCGAACAGCACGGCTCCGATGAACGCCCACACCACCGTCCCGAGCAGGGCCATGAGGAAGATCACCACCCCCTGCACGGCCGTCCCGACCCGGATCTGCACCGCCAGGTTCCGCACCTTGCGGTGGATGATCAGCAGCCCGACGAGGGCGCCGACCCCGAACAGCACCACCAGCGTCCCGAACCCCACCGGGCCCGCCGCCAGGACGTTCCGCACGAACACCACGCCCAGCGAGAACAGCGCGCCCAGCCCGAGCGACACCACCGCCACCCCCGGCAGGACGCCGCGCACCACGGGCAGCCGCACCGCCGAGAGGAGACCGCGGGGCGACGCCTCCTGCTCGCTGCGCTCGACCTCCCGCCGCTCGACCGGCCCCGGACCGAGATCGGGAATCGAGCGGATGGCGAAGTAGCAGCCCAGGTAGGTCAGGGCGTCGAGCCAGAACACCGCCACGTAGCGCCAGTGGCCTTCCAGGCCGATGTGCTGCGAGAAGTAGAGGATCAGCCCGAACGCGCCCGCCCCCACCGGGATCATCCCGTACGAGGTCGCCATCGTGATGCCGTTGGCGATCTCCAGCGTGCCGGTGTCGTGCCGGTTCTCCTCCTCCTCGATGAGGAACGGGATGGAGGCGTCCCGGGCCGGCAGGAAGATCAGGCCCGCAACCTCGATCATGAAGGCCCAGAAGTACACCCACACCAGCCACGGCACGATCGGCAGCGCCACCGCCATCCCCGTCTGGACGAGGGTCGACCACATCAGCACGCTCCGCCGCCGCCACCGCGTCACCACCCGCGCCGCCACCGGCGCGCCGAGCGCGGACGGGAGCAGCCGCAGCACCAGGACGCCGCCGACCGCCGTCGTGGAGTCGCTGAGCTCCAGCACGAAGTACATCAGCGCCAGCGTGCCCATCCAGTCGCCGAACGAGGACACCGTCTGGCCGACGATGAGCCGCCGGAAGTCGCGCTTGTTCAGCTGCTCCCTGAGTCCCATGCGGGCTCCATCCCCGGTGTGTCGTGCTTGGGCGGCGCGTCGAGGACGGAGCCCTTCAGCAGGGCGGCGAGCCGGGCCGCGGCGGCGTCCCAGCTCCAGCGTTCGCACGTCCATCGCCGTCCCGCGGCCCCCATCGCGGCGGCGCGTGCGGGGGAGCCGAGCAGGCGGTGCAGGGCCAGGGCGATCTCGTCCGGTCCGGTGGCGTCGACCAGGACCCCCGTCCGGCCGTCGATCAGGGACTCGGGGCTGCCACCGGACCGGCCGACCACCACCGGAAGCCCCGCCGCGGACGCCTCCAGCACCGACAGGCCGAGCCCCTCGGTCTGAAGCCCGGCCCGGTCGTCGCGGCACGGCAGCGAGAACACGTCGGCGGCGGCGTAGTAGCGCGGCAGCTCCGCCGCGGAGACGGGCCCGGTCACCGTGACCGTCCCGGGCGCCTCCCGGTCCGCCATCTCGGTGAGCCTGCGCCGCATCGGACCGTCCCCGACGATCACCAGCCGGGCGTCCGGGCGCCGGCGCACCACGTCCGCCCACGCGCGGATCAGCATGTCGTGGCCCTTGCGCCGCACGAGCCGCGCGACGCTGAGCACCACCGGCCCGTCGCCGAGGCCGTGCCGGCGGCGGACCGCCGTCCCGTCCAGCCCCGGCCGGAACCGCACGGTGTCCACCGCCCCGGCGAGCCGCGCCAGCCGCGTCCGGTCGCCGACGGCGTCCGTCAGCTCCGGCAGCGTGGTCGCGCTGAGATGGGTGAGGACGTCGAACGACCGCGCCGCCGTCCTGAGCGCCAGCCGCGTCGGCGGCGCACGGAACCACCCCAGCTCCTGCCCGTGCGCGGACCCGACCAGCCACCGCACCCCGGCCGCCCGCACCAGCGGCGCGTACATCCCGAAGGGCGCCGCCGCCGTGATCCACCCCGCCTCGACCCGATGCCGCACGACGAGCCGCCGCAGCCCCCGGAACAGCAGGTACGCGTGCCGCCGGACGACGGGGAACCCGAGATCGGCGTCGAACTCCGCGGCCCCCGGCCACGCGGGCGCCACGACGACCAGCCGGTCGGCGGGAAGCCGCCGCACCAACTCCCACGTGAACGTCTGCACCCCGCCGGGCTCCGGTGGAAAATGCCCGGTCAGCACCAACGTCCGTGGTATCTCCATGCGTCCACGATTTCCCGCCCAGCCGCCCCCCAACCAACCCCCGGGCCACTCGTCGATATGCCCTTTACCAAGGTCACCGGCACAACCGCCCAAAGGCAAAGAAAAGGGTGCTGTCTTGAAGAGGTTGCTCATGGCACGGTAAACGAGTGACAAGTGAGCGAAGGGCGACCGGACGGACGAGGTGTGACCGGCCGAAGGCCCCGTTCGGCATCGGACACCGATGTGGCGTGTCCAGTCGAGCCGTCTTATGGCCTCGCGGGGCCTTCGCCGACAGTGAATGGGGCGTGGCCGGCCGGCACTTCGCTCGTCTGCAGGTCGGAGAACACCAGCGTCAGGTCATGTGCGTTGGTCTCGATGCGTACCTCGTGGAAGTCGATTCCAAGCGCCGCAGTCCATTTGTCGGCCGACTTCGACTCAGCGACCACGCTCGCCCCAGGATAGAGGACGTGCCATTTCACGCCCCAGAGATAGCCGTAGATATCAACGCCGCTCCGGTAGTCGGTGAGACGGTCGTCCAGCGACTCTGTCCAGGCATCAGCGGACAGGGTCGTCTGGCAGCGGGCCTCAACGCAGTACCGGAACAGGTACCGCAGATGGGCAGGACGAACGCCGGTCACAGGATCTCCGGACGGGCGGACGATGACCTCGTAGTCGCGCATGTAGTCGACAAACCCGTGATAGACCACCGCCTGTTTGAAAACCTTGTCGAGCAGCTTCTGAAGGTCCACGGCATCCATGGCGAAGTTGTACACCAACCGTTCCGCAGAATGCGAATGTCAGGCCCACGCGCCGGAGCCCTGGCGGTCGCCCTCGCTTCAGGTGATTCGGGTCGCTTCCACCACGTCGTTGGTGTTCAAGGCGTGCACGGTGGCCTGCCAGCACTCGGACGGGCCGTAGTTGGCTCGGTCGAGGATGCATTCCCAGGAGGTCTCGATCTCGTTCCGCAGGTCGGGGGTCCAGTTTCGGATCGGGGCGTCGCGCAGTCCCGCTGCTCGTAGACGGGCGTCGAAAACGTCTTGTGCCTCCTCCCAGCGGGCGAAGGCGTCGTCCTCGGACTCGCCCGGCAGCCTCGGCATTCCCAGGGCCCTGTTCAGGACCAGATGCCACTCGTCGAAGTGTGAGAGGAGCACCCGCTCGCGCGGGACCCGGCAGGTGAGCAGTACCTGGCCGCGCGAGCGGCGGCAACTGTCGACCAGATGCTCGCGGCGGGTGCGTGCCCAGAGCCACAGTGCGCCCTCGCCGCTGGTCGGCAGGCGGGCCGCCATCATCCGGTGGATCCAGTCGTAGGCGTCCGTGAACTCGGCCTCCGCCAGGTCCGGGTCCGTCGTCAGGGTGCCCGTCGTGAGCAGGGCCTCGAACGCCTCGGCCGACTGGACGGTGTGAAGCAGCAGCCGCTCCGCGTCGAGGTCGTAGCCCATCCGACCGGCGGGCACGGCCTGCTCGGGCTCGGCGTCGCGAACGGGAAAGGGGGGCACACCCGGAGGGCTACTGGACGATGACGGTGGTCTGGGCGGCTTGTTCGTCTGCGGTCCAGCCGTCGTGGCCGGCGTTGGACTTCCAGTGCTTGCCCGCGTAGCGGACCTCGGTCAGGCCGTAGGCCTGGGCGTGGGTGACGGCCCAGCTCGCGACCGCCCAGCCCGAGCGGGGGTTGGTGACCTGGACCGCGTTCCACGATTTCGGGTCGGACGGGGAGCCCGCCTTCAGGGGGCCGGGGCCGCCGACCTTGAGGCGGCTGCCGAAGGCGCGGCGCATCTCCAGGAGGGCCTCGGGGCGGCGGGACGTCGTCTTCTTGTCGGGCGGGTACCAGCAGCGGGCCGTGGCGGGCTCGCGGCCGGTGAAGGCGGTCGCGAGGAGCTTGCCGTCGGGCTCGTGCTGGGCGTAGGCGCGGCCGTCGGCGCTGCGCTGGACCTTCTGCGCCGCGTCGTGCAGGTCGCGGTCGAGGTAGTCCTTGACCTTGACGAGGGCGTCGAAGAACTTGCTGGTGGCCTGGACGGGGTCGCGGAGTTTGTCCGGCGTGCCCCAGCCCTGGGACGGGCGCTGCTGGAACATGCCCACCGAGTCGCGGTCGCCGTTCGGCAGGTTGTGGATGTGCGACTCCTGGATCGCGGTCGCGTAGGCGATCACCACGGCGCGTTCGGGGAGCTGCTTGCGGAACGCGACGGCGGCGACGGTGGCGGCGTTCGCGCCCTGCTCCAGGTCGAGCGGCATCTTGCCCAGGCTCGTGCGCACCTCGCAGCCGGACCCGTGCAGGTACGGGCGCGCTCGCTGGAAGGCCACGTAGACGCCCACGCCCACCAGCAGCACGACGACGCACAGGACCGCGGCCCAGCGGACGCCGCGCCGGCGGCGCCCGCCGCTCGCCCCCTCCTCGGGGCGCGCCTTCAACCTCGCCCAAACAGCCACGCGAAGACAGTACTGGGAGATGGCCACCAGTAAGCTCAGGAGGCATGACCGAAACGTTCACCAGCCCGATCTCCGGCGACATCGACGAGTTGTGGGAGCGGCGCGCCGAGCTGACGCCCGACGACGCCGGGGCGCGCGCGGCGATCGTCGCCGCCGTCGACCAGCTCGACTCCGGGGAGGCCCGCGTGGCCCGGATCGACCCCGCGACCGACGAGGTGGTCGTCGACGAGCGGGCCAAGCGGGCGATCCTGCTGAGCTTCAAGGTCCTCGGCATGGCGCGATCGCAGGTGGGCGACTTCCGGTACCACGACCGCATCCCGTTGAAGACGCGCCTGGACGGCGTGCGCGTCGTGCCCGGCGCCATCGCGCGGTGGGGCGCCCATCTGGCGCCGGGCGTGGTGCTGATGCCGTCGTTCACCAACATCGGCGCCTACGTCGACTCCGGGACGATGGTCGACACCTGGGCCACCGTGGGGTCGTGCGCGCAGGTCGGCAAGAACGTCCACCTGTCGGGCGGCGTCGGCATCGGCGGCGTGCTGGAGCCGCCGAACGCCAAGCCGGTGGTCATCGAGGACGAGGCGATGATCGGCAGCCGGTCCATGATCGTCGAGGGGGCGCGGGTCGGGCGCGGCGCCGTCGTCGGGTCGGGGACGAACCTGTCGGCGTCCATGCCGGTCATCGACGTCGAGACGGGCGAGGAGATCAGCCGCGGGCGCATCCCCGACTGGTGCGTCGCGGTGGGCGGCACCCGTTACAAGGAGTTCAAGGGCGGCACGTTCGGGCTTCCGGCGGTGCTGATCCTCAAGCGGCTGGAGGAGGGGCAGCGCCACGACAAGGCGTCCCTCAACGACATCCTCCGCGACCACGGCATCAACACCTGAGCGGGAACTCGGCGAGCCTGAGGGGACGGTCGGTGAGGACGGCGGCCGAGGCGGCGTAACCGGGGCCCGCGTCCAGGTCGGCGAGCCGGACGGGGGAGACGGCCGCCTCGCCCTCCCAGGCGACGACCTCGGGGGGCTCGTCGGGGCCGGAGACGTGGATGGCGGTCATCGGGGCGGCCAGGCCGTGGCCGGTGGCCTTCAGGAGCGCCTCCTTGCGGCTCCAGTAGGCGTGGAAGCCGCGTTTCCGGTCGGCCATGGTCCTGAGTACCTCCGCTTCGGCGGCGGTGAGGACCATCCGGGAGAGGCTGTCGACGTCGCGGTCGCTCTCCTGCTCCACGTCCGCCCCGACTTCGGCGCCCTCGACCAGGACGAGCAGGACGCGGTCGCCCGAGTGGGAGAGCGAGAAGTCCAGGCCGCTGCCGGGCAGGCGCGGCTTGCCGTGCGCGTCGCCGCAGTGGGGGCAGCCGGTGGTGAAGTGCAGGTCGTGCGGGGGCCGGCCGGTGGCCTCGGCGAGGACCGTGCGCGCGAGGAACCGCCCGGTGACGAACCGGGCCTTGTCCTCGGCGCGCATGAACCGCGCGTAGCGGTCGCGCTCCCCGTCGTCCAGGAGGTCGCGCATCCGGGGGTCGTCGGCGGGACGCGCCCAATGGACGGCGCACTCCAGTACGGGCATCTCCACGAACGCGATGATAGATAACCTTCGGCCATGGGGCTTGATCTGTACTCGGACGTCGCGGGCCTGACGGCGGCGGTCGTCGACATCGAGTCGGTGAGCGGCGGGGAGGAATCCCTGGCCGGAGCCGTCGAGGAGGCGCTGCGGACGCTGCCGCACCTGGCGGTGGAGCGCGTCGGCAACAACGTCGTCGCGCGCACCGATCTCGGACGGGCCGAACGCGTCGTGCTGGCGGGGCACCTCGACACCGTCCCGCTGAACGGCAACCTCCCCTCCCGCGTGGAGGGCGACCGGCTCTACGGCTGCGGCACCACCGACATGAAGAGCGGCGTCGCGGTCGCGCTCCGGCTCGCCGCGACCGTCGAGGCGCCCAGCCGGGACGTCACCTACGTCTTCTACGACTGCGAGGAGGTCGAGGCCGCGCGCAACGGGCTGCGGCATCTCGCGGAGTCCCGGCCCGAACTGCTCGCGGGCGACTTCGCCGTGCTGATGGAGCCGACCGGCGGGTTGATCGAGGGCGGCTGCCAGGGCACGATGCGCGTCCAGATCACCGCGACGGGGGAGCGGGCGCACAGCGCTCGCGCCTGGATGGGGTCGAACGCGATCCACTCCGCCGGGGCGATCCTGGACGTCCTGCGCGCCTACGAGCCGTCACGTCCGGTCGTGGACGGGCTGGAGTACCACGAGGGCCTGAACGCGGTGTTCATCTCGGGTGGCGTCGCCGGGAACGTCATCCCGGACGAGTGCGTCGTCACCGTGAATTATCGGTTCGCGCCCGACAAGTCCCTCGCCGACGCGGAGGCGTACCTCAGGGAAATCTTCGCCGGCTTCCAGGTGACGGTCACCGACGGCGCGCCCGCCGCCCGCCCCGGGCTGAACCACCCGGCCGCCGCCGCGTTCGCCGCGATGAGCGGCGCCGAGGTCCGCGCCAAGCTCGGCTGGACGGACGTCGCCCGCTTCGCCGAACTCGGTGTCCCGGCCGTCAACTACGGCCCCGGCGAGCCGACCCTCGCGCACACACGGGACGAGTACGTCGAGATCCCCCTCATCGCCGAGTGCGAGCAACGTATGCGCACGTGGCTGGAGGGTCCCATTACCGTGGCTTCATGACAACGGAAGTGAATTCCCGCTCGCGCCGGCAGGGGCCGGCCATGCTGCGGGGGCGGGCCGTCCCCCCGACCACGACCGACCAGCGGCTGCTCGACGGCCGCGGCCCGGTCGACTGGGTGCACGCCGACCCGTGGCGGGTACTGCGGATCCAGGCGGAGTTCGTCGAGGGCTTCGGCCTCCTCGCCGAGCTGCCGAAGGCCGTCAGCGTCTTCGGCAGCGCCCGCACCAAGCCGGACTCCCCGGAGTACGAGCTCGCCGTCGACATCGGCGCCCGCCTGCACGAGGCCGGCTACGCCGTCATCACCGGCGGCGGCCCGGGGATCATGGAGGCGGCCAACAAGGGCTGCGACGAGAACGGCGGCCTGTCGGTCGGCCTCGGCATCGAGCTGCCGTTCGAGCAGAAGCTGAACGACCATCTCGACATCGGCCTGGAGTTCCGGTACTTCTTCGTCAGAAAGACGATGTTCGTCAAGTACTCGCAGGCCTTCGTCGTCCTGCCGGGCGGGTTCGGGACGCTGGACGAGCTGTTCGAGGCGATCACCCTCGTCCAGACCAAGAAGATCACCCGCTTCCCGATCGTGCTGGTCGGCACGCGGTTCTGGGGCGGCCTGCTCGACTGGGTCAAGGAGTCGATGCTGACCTCCGGCAAGATCTCGCCGCAGGACATCGACCTGTTCCACCTCACCGACGACCCGGAGGAGGTCGTCAAGATCATCATCGAGGGCCACACCCGGGCCCAGCAGGAGATCATCGAGTCCCGCGCCGCGGTCGAGGCGGCCGACAGCGCCGGGGAGTAGCCCCCCGCCCTGGACCTGCATGATCGGCCCGATCATGCAGGTCCAGGCGATCCCCGTGCGCGGATCGGCTACCCGGGCGCCACGCTCGTCCACTCGGCCACGATCTCGGCGCCGCCGGGAGCCGTGACCTGTGCGCCGTCGGCCGACACGAAGTAGTCGGTGTCGGTGATCCGCGAGGTCTTCGGGTCGATGACCAGGTTCGCCTTCCGCCCCCCGCCGAAGGAGATCGACAGGCCCTGCCCGCCCTTGACGGGGCCGAGGTCCTCGACGTCGGGGTAGGAGGCGACCGCGCGGAAGGCGGCGGCGCGGACCTGCGGCGGCGCCGGCAGCTGGGAGAGCAGGGACAGCAGCCCCTCGAAGACGAGTCGCTCCTGCGCGGCCGCGTCGGGGCGCCCGGCGCTGGTCGTGACGTCGCTCTTCTTCACGGCGGCGACGATCCACGCCTTCAGCCCGCCCGGTGTGGTCGGCAGCCCCTGCAGCTGCGCGAGCGTCACGGCGGGCCCGCCCAGCCGGAACGGAGCGGGCCGGGTGAGCATGACCACCCTGCCCTGGGTCTTCCCTCCCTTCCACCAGACCCGGCCGTCGCGCCGGGTCCAGCTCTCCATGGTGGTGCGCGCACCGCCGTCGCGGTCGGTGTAGATCGTCTTGACGTGCCAGTACGTACCGGAACCCGCGGGCGCCTTCAACGCGGTGGTGGCGGCCACGAGCAGGACCTGCCGACCGGAGGGGGAGCCCGTGGCGGACGCGGACGGACTCTCCTTCGCCCCCTCGGCGCCCCCGGTGCCGGCGATCCCGACCACCACCGCGGCGGCCGCGGTGGCCGCGGCGATTCCCGCCGAGGCCAGGATGACGGGCCGCCGTCGTGCGGAACGGCGCGAGGCCTGCTCGGCCGGTCGAAGGTCCTGGTCGATCTCGCTCATCACGAACTCCCGGAGTCGTTGTTGACGGTCGCCCGGAAGGTCCCGCTCCACCGGAGCCGGCAGCAGCCGTGCCAGCTCCTCGTGTTCGTTCGAGTTCGGCTGGGTCGGGGTGGGGTTCATCGGGTTCTCTCCTGAGCGGACCGGACCGCGATCGCGCGGTCATCCTCTTCCTGTCCGTGGCCGGGAAGCGGTTCCCGGCGTTCTCCGGGCGGCCCCGCACTCGCGGTGGCGAGCCTTTCCAGCTTCTTGCGTGCGCGCGACAACCGGGAGCGCACGGTGCCGACCGGCACGCCGAGCGCTTCGGCGGCCTCGGCATAGCCGAGCCCGGACCAGACGCACAGCGCCAGCACCTCGCGCTCGGGCTTGCGCAGCGCCGCCAGGGCCGTGCGCATCAGGGCGAGCCGCTCGCGGTCGTCGATGCGGGACGTGACCTCGTCGGTGAAGTCCGGCACGACGTCGTTCCTCGGAAGCCGCGCCAGGGCGCCGTCATGGCGCCGGGCGGCGCGGCGCACGTTGCGGGCGACGTTGGTCGCGATGCCCAGCAGCCATGGACGCAGCGACCCCTCGACCTCGACGTCGACCCTCTCGCGCAGCCGCCATGACTCCAGGAAGGTCAGCGACACGACGTCTTCTGCGGTCGACCAGTTCCCCGTCAGGCGGAACGCGTGGTTGTACACCGAGCGCACATGTTCGTCGAACAGTTCTCTGAACGCATCCGGATCCCCGGAATGAACCCGGGCACGCATACTCATCTCCACAGGAAGGACTGTTCGCCGGAGCGACCGGGTTCCCGTGAGCTACCTCACATGGCGGCCGGCTCATCCACTGACGATCACGGCCGTCGGGGTCACGATCGCAAGCGCCACTTGCCCGATGACCAGGACCGGGCGGATCCGCGAGGTCACCGTCCAGGGGGACCGGAGGAGCAGCGCGATGACGCCGGCGGCGCCGCTGCCCCAGAAGCACCACCAAGCGATGGGCAGGAGGACGTCGGAGGCCGGATCGCACTGCTCCCCGTAGGTGAGGCATCGGCCGTACTCCGGGGTCGCGAGCACGGCGATCCAGGCGAGCACGGTGACGGGAAGGAGCAGGGCGAGCGTGCTCGCCGCGGCCACTCGCCAGCCCGAGCGCTTCCGAGGGCCCGCAACGGTGTTCTCTGTGGTCACGAGCCCAGTGAACAGTCTCCGGTCGCCTGATCGATCCGTGCCTCTACTCATGTTCGTACGCTGCGGTACTCAGACGGGACCCCGGCGACACCGGCTCAGGGACGGAGGACGCGGTAGCGCAGGTGCAGGACGGCCTGCGCGGGGTCCCCGGTCTCCGGCGTGGCCAACTGGCGGATCAGGCGCAGTTCGTGGTGGTCGGGCGGCAGGTGGTCGAACAGGCGGCGGCCCTGACCGAGCAGGACGGGGACGACGTGCAGTTCGAGCTCGTCCAGCTCCCCGGCCCGCAGCAGCGCCTGCGCGGCCAACCGCGACCCCCGCGTGTTCGCCGAGCCCGACCGGTTCGACCTGGGCCGCGACACCACGGCCAAGATCAGTTTCGGGTCGGGGCGGCACTACTGCATCGGCGCGCACCTGGCCCGGCTGGAGGCCCGGGTCGCGCTGGAGGAGCTCGCGGCCCGCACCGGCGGCTACGACATCGACGAGGCCGGGGCCCGGCGCGTCAACTCGCCGTACGCGCGCGGGTTCGCCGAGCTGCCGACAACGATCACCCGCGGGGCGGGATGAGGAGCGGCAGGCCGGGTCAGGGCTTGCGGGCGACGGCGCCGTAGGGCTGCCCGGCGCCGGACGCCACGGGAACGGCGGGCCCTCAGGCACCCTCGCGGTAGCGCGGGTTGGTGGCATGCCATTCGAAGCCGCCGCCCATCCAGGCCCGCAGCCCGCGCAGGAACCGCTGCAACTCGGGGGAGGGGACGCCCGCGAGCTCCCGGTGGCCGGCCTCGAAGTCGCGGACGAGGTCGTTGTGCAGGCGCACGGCGGTCTCGGTCGCCTCCTCCACCGAGCAGCCCTCGTCCGCGGCGATCAGCAGCACCAGGTTGCAGACCGGGTTCTCGTCGGCGGCGTCCTTGGCCACCGAGTGCAGGTCGTTGACGATCACGCTCGCCGTCCCGGCCCGGAAGGCGGCGCGGCGGACGCGCGGGTCGTAGTACAGCTGGGCCGGGACCTCGTAGCCGCCGAGGACGTCGATGAGCGTCATCGAGGTGTAGAAGCTGTCGTGCTGGCGCGCCGCCAGATACTCCCAGGCGGGCGGGTGCTCGCCCTTCTCGCGCCAGGCCGCGTAGGCCGTCCAGCTCACGAACATGGCGAAGGTGGAGTAGCAGATCCGCTGGACCTGCACGGGGGACGCGTGGCGCTTCAGGTGGTCGACCGCCGAGCCGAGCATCCGCAGGACGACGTCGCCCTGGAGGGCCTCGCTCAGCGGCGGGGTGAACTCGCCCGCGGGCGGGACGGGGTCCATCGCCGACATCACCAGCGTGAGGCGCTGCGGCAGCATCGCGGGCAGGGCGCCGAGGGCGGTGTCGTCGGCGTAGTAGTCGTCGGCCGCCCACCACCCGGCGTTCATCTGCGCGGCGACGAGCAGGGCGTCCGGGTCGTCGGTGTCGGGGTGGGCGAGGGTGACCAGCCGACCGAAGGCCGCCTTGCCGAGCGCGTCGAGCTCGTGGTCGTCGAACCCGCGGTCGCGCGCCCAGGAGGCCAGCCGGGCGTCGACCTCGGCGGCGAGGGCGTCGTCGGCGCGCTCGGGGAGCGGGCAGTAGAGCGGGGAGTGCGACCCGTCCCCCCAGGCGCGCTCGACGTAGCCGGGCCCCCCGCCGCCGACCGGCCGCGGATGCCTCCCGGCCAGGAGGTCGCCGTAGGACGGCTCCCGGCTGGGACGTGCCGCGGCGATCAGCGACGGCAGGGACACCGCCTCGGTCCCCACCCCGGACGGTCGCTCCGGCCGGGGTTCCGCGGACGAGCCGTACGGCGCGCGCCGGCCGCTGCACCCGTGGTGCGTCGTTTCCATGGTCTGCTCACCTGCCTCCGCCCGAAGGCGACCGGTCCGGGTTGACGGGTTCAGATGCGGTCGGCGGCGATGAGCAGGTACTGGAAGCTGCCGTCGCGGTACGCCTCCAGGAAGGCGCTCTCTATCCCCGTCGCGACCGACGACTTCTCGCGCAGCTCCCAGTACGGGATGGTGTCGGCGGTCAGGTCGACCACGGTGACGGGCACGAGCCGGTTGGCCGCCATCGCCCGGAAGTAGGCGCTGCGCGGGTGGATGTCGCACACGTAGTGGGCGTTGATGGTCGACACCGCCCGGGACGGCAGCCCGTACACGTCGTTGTAGCAGCCGGTGATGGTGACGTACCGGCCGCCGCGGGCCAGCAGCCGGGAGTGCGCCGCGAACAGGTCGTCCAGGACGGTGTACATCGTCGACTCGTTGTTCCAGATCGCCTGGAACGCGCCCGCTTCGAACCCCGTGTCGAGCATGTTCTTGAAGTGGAACCGGACCTTGTCGGACACGCCGCGCTGGGCGGCCTGCCCGTTGGCGAAGTCCACCTGGGCCTGGGAGATCGACACTCCGTCGACCCGGCAGCCGAAGGCGGCGTTGGCCATGATGCTGGAGCCGCCGCGGCCCGAGCCGGCGTCCATCAGCCGGTGGTCGGGCCGGACGTCGCCGAGGTGTTCGAGCAGGAACCGGGCCTGGGCGTTCTCCAGCCGGTGCAGCTCGGTGATGATCGCCTCTTCGCGGGCGTCCTCCGGGGTCTCCAGGACCGACCAGTCCACCTCGCCGATGCCGTAGTGGTGGTGGTAGATCCCCGAAACGTCGCCGAGGCGCAGGTTGACCGGGTTGCGCTCGGTGTTCCAGTAGGTGGCGACGTCGTGCTGGTAGACGCTGGCGATGGCCGTCATGAACGCTTTCCTCCACGGGGACGGTGGTTTCGGATCACGGCTTGAAAGCTAATGGTGACCGTCCGTGTCCGAAAGGCCACCCTTCAGCACAGAAGGAAGACACCTCCGTTAGGGGAATGTGCCACCGCGGCCACTGCTGTCCGCCGGCGCCGCGCGACCGGCCGAGCCCGTGCTATCGGAGGAGGGCGCGCGGCTCGCGGTCCGGGCGATCCGGGCGGCGCGGCTTGGTGACCGCCAGGTAGAGCAGGACCATCCCGACGATCTGGGCGAGGTGGTAGACCGAGGTCGGGTCCAGCGCGACGCGGCGGGTGACGCTCGGGTCGATCGCCTTGGTCGCGGCCGCCGCGGCGCTGGCGACCAGCGCGACGATCACCGGGCCGGCCATCGGGTGGCGGTGCCATGCCGCCCAGCCCCAGAGCGCGAGGATGCACACCATCGTCAGGCTCTCGCAGGCGAGCAGGGCGCCGACCCCGGCGTGTCCGGTCACCGCGAGGACGGCGTAGGCGACGATCCCGATCGAGCGCAGCAGCCAGAACGTCCTGCCGTGGTGCGGGCCGAGCACCTCGGCGACGGTGGCCGCCAGCAGGTAGGACACCGCGACGACGACCATGCCGCTGATCACGGCCCAGCTCGGCCCCGACCACCGCTCCGAGTACGTGATCAGCCCGTGGTGGACGGATCCGGCGAGCGCCGCGATCCCGACCCACCAGAAGGCCGTGCGCCAGTGCCGATGCGGCGCCGGGGCCCGTCCCAGGCGCAGCGCGAGCACCACCACGACCAGCCCGAGCGCGAGGTCGCTCAGCGAGGGCGCGGGTTCGGCCAGCATGATTCGCACGCTACCCGCATGATGCCCGTGAACCCCCCGGCCCCCGACGCACCGGGGCGCATGAGGACGCATGGGGGGCGGGGCCGGGGGTAACCCCCGCCTTGTGCACGCCGACCTGGTCGAGGACGGCCCCTACCGGTTCCGGATCGAGCCGACCGGCGCCATGCGCGTGCCCGGCGTGCTGTTCGCGTCGCGGGAGCTGCTGGCGCCCGCCGAGAACGCGATCGAGCAGGTCGCCCACGTCGCCGCGCTCCCGGGAGTGGTGGAGGCCTCGTACGCCATGCCCGACGTCCACCTGGGATACGGCTTCCCGATCGGCGGCGTGGCGGCGACCGATCCGCGCGAGGGCGGCGTGGTCTCGCCCGGCGGCGTCGGATTCGACATCTCGTGCGGCGTCCGGCTGCTGGCGGCGGACACCGACGCCTCCGGCCTCGCCCCCGCCCTGCGGGACCTGATGGACGGCCTCGACCCCGTCATCCCGCGCGGCATGGGCAAGGGCGCGGTGTGGCATCTGCCGGGACGGCGGGACCTGACCGGCATCCTCACGGGGGGAGCGCGGTACGCGGTCGAGCAGGGCCACGGGAACGAGCGCGACCTGCGCCGCTGCGAGGACGCGGGAGCGGTCGCCGACGCCGACCCCGGCCAGGTGAGCGAGCGCGCGGTGGAGCGCGGCGCCCGGCAGGTCGGCAGCCTCGGCTCGGGCAACCACTTCCTGGAGGTGCAGCGGGTCGCCGAGGTCTACGACGCGGACGCGGCCGGGGCGTTCGGGCTGCGGCCGGGCCAGGTCTGCGTCATGATCCACTGCGGGTCGCGCGGGCTCGGCCACCAGATCTGCACCGACCACGTCCGGGCGATGGAGGCGGCGATGCCGCGGCACGGCATCGAGGTCCCCGACCGGCAGCTCGCCTGCGCCCCGGTCGACTCCGCCGAGGGCCGCGCCTACCTGGGCGCGATGGCGGCGGCGGCCAACTACGGCCGCGCCAACCGCCAGCTGCTCACCGAGGCGGCGCGCCGGGTGTTCCGCCGGGTCGCGGGCGCCCGGCTCGACCTCGTCTACGACGTCTCGCACAACCTGGCCAAGCTCGAAGAGCACGTGGTGGACGGCGAGCCGCGGCGGCTGTGCGTGCACCGCAAGGGGGCCACCCGCGCCCTGCCGCCCGGCCATCCCGATCTGCCGCCCGACCTGCGCGAGGCCGGGCAGCCCGTGCTGATCCCCGGGACGATGGGGACCTCGTCCTACGTCCTGACGGGCGTGCCGGGCGCGCCGGCGTTCTCGTCCACGTGCCACGGCGCCGGACGGGTGCAGAGCCGCCACCAGGCCGCACGCGGCGTCGGCGGCAGGCAGTTGCGGGCGGCGCTGGAGGAGCAGGGCATCGCCGTGCGGCCGTCGTCGTGGCGCGGCCTGGCCGAGGAGGCGCCGGACGCCTACAAGGACGTGTCCGCCGTGGTCGAGGCCGCCGAGGGCGCGGGACTCTGCCGGAAGGTCGCCCGCCTCGTCCCGCTGGGCGTCGTGAAGGGCTGACCGGCCGGTCGCCCACGCCTTCCGCCCGGTGCGCCGCCGGTCACACGTCGATCGTCACCGCGCAGGACCAGCCGCGGGCGTCGCGGCCGAACCGCAGTTCGTGCAGCGACACCGCCTTGGGCACGGCTCCCGTCCCCACCGCCTCCGCCGCGTCCCCGGTCGCGAGCCGGACGGTGAGCCCGCCGTCCGGCGCCCCCGTGATCTCGGCGTCCAGGACCAGGGCGCCGTCGGCGTCCAGGCGGTAGACGACCTCGTCCAGGACGGCGACGAGCAGGTCCGCGTCCGGGCCCGGCGGCACGTCCACCCGGAGGATGTCGCCGGACGGGCGGACGCCGGAGACGTCGGCGAACGACTCCACGAGCCCGGCCACCGCCTCGGCGACGCAGCGTTCCCGCGTCGGGGCCCACGCCTCGATCCTCAGGTCGGCGGCGTGGGGGACGTCCCGGTGCCCGCTTGCGCGCGACATGTCGGACGGCTACCCGGCTCCGATCATGAGAAACCGGCCGGGCCCCGCGCGGCCGGGCGCGCACCGGGCGCCTCCAAAGATCAGCTGCGGCTCTGACCTGCGGCATGACGTCGCAAAATCGCGCGTGGCGCGGCGCCCGTCGCTCGGCGGGCGGGAACCGTCCCCTCTGGAGGTGGAGCGTGGACAGGAGCGCGAGGGCGAAGGCATGCGCGGCGGCGCTGGCGGGGGCGATGGTGCTCGCCGGGTGCAGTGGGAAGTCCGAGAACGCGGGGAACGCCGGGAACGCCGGGCCGGCGTCGGTGCAGACGTCGCCCCCGGTGTCCGGGGCCGGGTCGGACCTGCAGCAGCAGTACGTGAAGGTCGTGGACGCCGTCCTGCCGTCGGTGGTGAAGATCCAGACCGACCAGGGCGAGGGGTCGGGCGTCGTGTTCGACGCCCAGGGCGACATCGTCACCAACGCGCACGTGGTCGCGGGGGCGAAGAAGATCCAGGTCACCTCGTCCGGCGGCGGCTCCCCGCTGAACGCCTCGATGGTCGGCGCGTTCACCGCCGACGACCTGGCCGTCATCAAGGTCGGCGGCGGGTCGCTGAAACCGGCCTCGTGGGGCGAGTCGAGCAAGGCGCAGGTCGGGCAGATCGTTCTGGCGATGGGCAACCCGCTCGGCCTCGCCGGAAGCGTGACGAACGGGATCGTCTCCGCGCTGCACCGCACGGTGTCGACCAAGGGCGAGGGGGACTTCCAGGGCTCGACGATCGCCGACGCCATCCAGACGAGCGCGGACATCAACCCGGGCAACAGCGGCGGCGCCCTGGTCACGCTGGACGGGCAGGTGATCGGCATCCCCACCGCGGCGGCCTCCGACCCGCAGATCGGCGCCGCGGCGCCCGGCATCGGGTTCGCGACGCCGAGCGACACGGTCAAACGGATCGTCCCGCAGCTCATCGAGTCGGGGAAGGTGTCGAACTCCGGCCGGGCCGCGCTCGGCGTGGCGGTGCGCACGATCGTCGACCCGCAGACCGGCCGGCGGTCGGCGGTCGCCGTCGTGGAGGTGCAGAAGGGCGGCGGGGCCGCCAAGGCCGGGATCCAGAAGGGCGACCTGATCCTCTCGGTGAACGGCACCGCGACGCCCGACCAGACGGTGCTGACGACCGTCCTCACGGACCTCAGGCCCGGCGAAACGGTGAAGGTCGAGATCCAGAAGCCGGACGGCTCGAAGAAGCAGGTCCAGGTGACGCTCGGCGAGCTGCCCGGAGGCGGTTGACCCGCCCGGACCACCGTCCGGCCCCACCGCCCGGCCCGGGCCGCAGGCCCCCACGGTTGACGGAAGCCTGTACGTGAGTACAGTGTACAAGCGTACAGGCAACTGAACATTCGTACAGGGGGTGGGAATGGCGACGCAGGAGCGGGCCGAGGACCTGACCGGGCGCGCCCGGATCAGGGACGCGGCCCTGCTGGAGTTCGCCGAGCACGGGGTGAAGGGCGCCACGATCCGGGGCATCGCGAAGGCCGCGGGCGTGTCGCCCGCCCTCGTCCAGCACCACTACGGGACGAAGGAGGCGCTGCGCGCGGCCTGCGACGAGCACGTGATCGAGGTGATCCGCGAGACCAAGCAGGAGGCCCTGCGCGGCAGGATGGCGAGCCCGAACTTCCTCGCGATCGCCATGCGGACGGCCCTGCCGATCCAGCGCTACCTGGCCCGCGCCCTGACCGACGGGTCGGCCGCCGCGGCCGTGCTCTTCGACGAGGCGGTCGCGTTCAGCGAGGAGATGCTCGAACGGGGCGCGCCCGGCATGTCCCGGCCGCACACCGAGGACCCGCACGGCTACGCGACGGTCATGACCGGCATGAGCTTCGGCCTGATCGTCCTGCACGAGCACATGTCGCGCGCGCTCGGCGCCGACGTCCTGATGGGCGACGGCTACCCCCGCATGGCGCTGGCGATGCTGGACGTCCTCGACGACCGGCTCCTGACGCCCGAACTGGTGGCGCAGACGCGCGCCGCCCTCAAGACCCTGCCCGCCCCCGGCGGGCGACCCCCCGACGAGGAGGACCGGTGACCCCGAACACGCCCCCCATAGCCCTCTCCGGCCTGGTCAAGAACTTCGGCCGGACCCGCGCGCTGGACGGCCTGGACCTGACCGTCCAGCCCGGCGAGGTGCACGGCTTCCTCGGCCCGAACGGCGCCGGGAAGTCGACCGCCATCCGCGTCCTGCTCGGCCTGCTGCGCGCCGACGGGGGCACCGCCCGGCTGCTCGGCGGCGACCCGTGGCGGGACGCGACCGAGCTGCACCGCCGGCTCGCCTACGTCCCCGGCGACGTCACGCTGTGGCCGAACCTGTCCGGCGGCGAGGTGATCGACCTGCTCGGCCGGATGCGCGGCGGCGTGAACGCGCGCCGCAAGGCCGAACTGCTCGACCGGTTCGAGCTCGACCCGCGCAAGAAGGGCCGCGCCTACTCCAAGGGCAACCGGCAGAAGGTCGGGCTCATCGCCGCGCTGGCGTCCGACGCCGAGCTGCTGCTGCTCGACGAGCCCACCTCCGGCCTGGACCCCCTCATGGAGGAGGTGTTCCAGGAGTGCGTCCGGGAGGAGCGGCGCGACGGCCGGACCGTGCTGCTGTCCAGCCACATCCTGTCCGAGGTCGAGGCGCTCTGCGACCGGGTGACGATCATCCGCAAGGGCGTCGCGGTGGAGTCGGGGACGCTGGACGAGCTGCGGCACCTGACCCGCACGTCCATCGACGCGGAGCTGGCGTCGGCGCCGGACGGGCTGCCGCTGCCCGGCGCGCACGACGTCCGCATCGACGGCAACAAGATCCGCTTCGAGGTGGACACCCCCGAACTGGACGCGGCGCTGCGGCAGCTCACCGAGGTCGGCGTGCGGAGCCTGAGCAGCCGCCCGCCGACGCTGGAGGAGCTGTTCCTGCGCCACTACAAGGACGAGCTCGCATCGGAGGCGGCCCGATGAGCACGGCGATCCACGAGGCGCGGTCGGCCGCGCCGTCCCGGGCGACGCCGCTGCGGTCGCTCACCGGGACCGGCGGGCTGATCAGGCTGATCCTGCGCCGCGACCGGTTCCTGCTGCCGTCCTGGGTGATCGTGCTGGCGCTGATCCCGATCAACTTCGTGGCGGCCACCGACAGCCTCTACCCGACCGCCGCCGAGCGGCTCGCGTACGGGCGGACGACGGGGACCAACCCGACGTTCCTCGCCCTGTACGGGCCGCTGTACGACACGAGCCTCGGCGCGATCATCGCCCAGCGCTCCGGGTTCATCCCGGTGGTCATCGCGCTGATCAGCGTGCTCACCGTCGTCCGGCACACCCGGACCGAGGAGGAGGCGGGCCGCCGCGAGCTGCTCGGCGCCACCGTCACCGGGCGCGGGGCGGGCCTGGCCGCCGCGCTCGTCGTGACGATGGCGGCCGACCTCGTCCTGGCCGTCCTGCTGACCGCGGGCATGACCGCGCAGGGCCTGCCGTTCGCGGGCTCGCTGGCGTTCGGCCTGCAACTGGCCGCCGCCGGATGCGTCTTCGCCGCCGTCGCGGGCATCACCGCCCAGCTCAGCGAGGGTGCGGGCGCCGCCAGGGGCACGGCGATCGCCGCGCTCGGCGCCGCGTTCGTGGTCCGGATGGCCGCCGACGTCGGCGGCGCGGGCAACGAGCTGTCGTGGCTGGGCTGGCTGTCCCCGCTCGGCTGGGAGAACCGCCTGCGCGCCTACGGCGGCGAACGCTGGTGGACGCTCGCGCTGGTCGCCGTGCTGACGGCCGCCCTGGTCGCCGCCGCGGGCCTGCTGTCGGCGCGCCGGGACGTGGGCGCGGGCGTGCTGCCGCCCAAGCTCGGCCCCGCGGACGCCCCGCGCATGCTCTCGGGGTCCCTCGGCCTCGGCTGGCGGCTCCAGAGCCGGGCCCTCTACGGCTGGCTCGCCGGGTTCGCCGCGCTCGGCGTCGTGTACGGCGCGGTGGCGGGCGGCGTCGGCGACATGGTCAAGGACAACCCCGACCTGGAGAAGATCTTCACCCGGCTCGGCGGGCAGGGCGGGATCACCGACGCCTACTTCGCCTCGATCATGAGCATGCTCGGCCTGATCGCCGCCGCCTACACGGTCTCGGCCACGCTGCGGCTGCGCACCGAGGAGACCGGGCAGCGCGCCGAGCCGCTGCTCGCCACCCCCGTCGGGCGGCTGCGGTGGGCGTCCGGCCACCTGGCCTTCGCGCTGCTCGGCCCGGTCGCCGGCCTCGGCGTCGCGGGCCTGGCCGCCGGGCTCGCGCACGGCCTGGACACCGGCGACCCCGGCCGCGAGGTGCCGCGCGTCCTCGGCGCCGCGCTCGCGCAGCTGCCCGCCGTGTGGCTGGTCGGGGCGATCGCGCTCGCGCTGTTCGGCCTCGCGCCTAGGCTCACCGGCGGCGCCTGGGCCGCGGTCGGCGTCTTCGCGGTCGTGACGCTCTTCGGAGCCGGGCTCGACCTGAACCAGTGGGCCCTGGACGTCTCACCGTTCACCCACGTTCCGAAGCTGCCGGGGCACGACTTCACGGCCACGCCGCTGCTCTGGCTGCTCGCGATCGCGGCCGTCCTGTCCGCCCTCGGCATGCTCGGTTTCCGTCGCCGGGACCTCTCCACGGCGTGAGCCCTCCTCCGGCCCCACCCGGACGGACCCGTTAGATTGGGCCGGGTGAACTCCCGGAAACCCCTCGCCGTGTGCGTGTTCTGCTCGTCCAGTGGCAAGATCGACCGCCGGTACGTCGACCTCGCCGCCGAGGCCGGCGCCGAGCTGGCCCGGCGCGGCCACAGCCTCGTCAGCGGCGGCGCCCAGGTCTCGTGCATGGGCGCCGTCGCCCGCGCCGCGCGGGACGGCGGCGCCCGCACGGTCGGCGTGATCCCCGAGGGGCTGGTCAGCGTCGAGATCTCCGACGAGGACAACGACGAGCTGATCGTCACCGCCGACATGCGGGCCCGCAAGGGCGAGATGGACCGGCTCAGCGACGCGTTCCTCGTCCTGCCCGGCGGCATCGGCACGCTGGAGGAGCTGTTCGAGGTGTGGACGGCCCGCGTCCTCGCCATGCACGACAAGCCCGTCGTCATCCTCGACCCGACCGGCGTCTACGAGCCGCTGCGCGAGCTGATGAAGGGCCTCACCGAGCAGGGCTTCGCCCGCCCCAAGATCTGGGACGCCGTCGGCTGGACGAGCACCGTCCCCGAGGCGTTCGACCTCCTGGAGCGGACACAGCCCCGCATCGAGTTCTCCCCCGAGGACTACGCCGAAGCCGAACTCTGACCGACGGGCGAACCACTCCGCTCCGGACGCCGGTCAGTCATGTCTGCGGCCCGGAATGTTCTCGTACATGTCGGTCAGCTTCTGGCGGAAGCCGCGGGCCGCGATACCGAGCCTCTGCGGGTCCTTGAGGCCCGCCTTGACGGCCTTCCTCGCCTGGTCCTTCATGATGTGCGGCGGGATCGGGGCGATCTCGCTGTCGACCACGAACTCCAGCACGACGGGACGGTCGCTCGCCAGGGCCTCCCGCCAGGCCTCGGTGACCTTCGCGGGATCGTCGCAGTAGATGCCCTTGAGACCGCAGAGTTCGGCGAACTCGGAGTAGGGGAAGTCCGGGATGCTCTGCGAGCCCTCGTACTTCGGGTCGCCGCCCATCGCGCGCTGCTCCCAGGTGACCTGGTTGAGGTCCTGGTTGTTGAACACCGCGAAGACCAGCGGCGAGCCGGCCATCCGCTCGGCGTACCGCTTCACGGTGAGCATCTCGTTCATGCCGTTCATCTGGAACGCGCCGTCGCCGACGAAGCAGATCACCGGGCGGTCGGGGTAGGCGAACCGGGCCGCGATGGCGTACGGGACGCCGGGGCCCATCGTGGCGAGGGTGCCCGACAGTGACGCCCGCATCCCGTCGCGGAGCTTGAGGTGCCGGGCCCACCAGTTGGTGGCCGAGCCGGAGTCGGCGGTGAGGATCACATCGTCCGGCAGCAGCGGGGACAACTCGTGCGCGACGGCCTGCGGGTTGATCTTGCCCTCGAAGCTCTGGCCGGCCCGCTTCTCCATGACCGTGTCCCAGGTGCGGACGTTCTCCTCGATCTCCTCGCGCCAGGAGCGGTCCTCCTTGCGGCGCAGCAGCGGGATCAGCTCTCGGAGCGTCTCGGCGGCGTCCCCGACGACGTGCGCGTCCATCGGGTAGCGAATGCCGATCATGCGCCCGTCGATGTCGATCTCCACGCCCCTGCAGCTGCCCTCGTCCGGCAGCCACTCGGCGTACGGAAAGCTCGTGCCGATCATGAACAGCACGTCGCAGTTCATCATCATCTCGTCGCTGGCCTTGGAGCCGAGCAGGCCGACGGGGCCGGTGACGAACGGCAGGTCGTCCGGGACGACCTCGCGGCCGAGCAGCGCCTTGGCGATGCCGGCGCCGAGCAGCTCGGCCGTCTCGATCACCTCGGCCTCGGCGCCGGCGGCGCCCTGGCCGATCAGCATCGCGACCTTGGCGCCCTCGTTGAGGACGTCGGCGGCCTTGCGCAGCTCCTCGGGGTCGGGCAGGACGCGGGGCCTGCTCCACCCCACGCTGGAGTAGACCGAGCCGTGCTCCTTGGGCGGCGACGGCACCGCGTCGGCCTCCTGGACGTCCTCCGGAATGATGATCGTCGAGACACCGCGGGTGGTCAGGGCGGTCTTGAACGCCCGGTCGACGACATGCCGCATCTGGCCGGGGTGCATGACGATCTGGCAGAACTCCGAGACGTCGGAGAACAGGTTCTCCAGGTTGACCTCCTGCTGGTAGTGCGCGCCCTGCGCCAGGCGCTTCTGCTGCCCGACGATCGCCACGACCGGCTGGTGGTCCAGCTTCGCGTCGTACAGGCCGTTCAGCAGGTGGATCGCGCCCGGCCCGGACGTCGCCGCGCACACGCCGACCTCGCCGGTGAACTTCGCGTGGCCGCACGCCATGAACGCGGCCATCTCCTCGTGCCGCGTCTGGACGAACTCCGGCTCGCCCTCGGCGCGGTCGAACGCTCCGAGCATCCCGTTGATGCCGTCGCCCGGGTAGCCGTAGACGCGCTTCACGCCCCACTCGGTCAGCCGCTGGAGGACGTAGTCGGCCACTTGCTGCACCATCGCTCGCTCCTTCGTCGTCGCTCGTGCGGCGCGCCCGATGCCGCCGGAGACTCCGTCACCACGACGGGTCCTTTCGTCCACGTCGGCGACGTCGGACCCGGCCCAGGGACCCACTGCCCGAGTCGGGGGCCCTGTAACAAAGGGCCCGCCCGGGTGCCTTGCGGGGCTCGGATACGGTCGTGATGTGCGCATTCGTGACCTTGCCGTGATCGAAGGAGACCGATGAACGCTGATGTCCCCGCCTCGCGGGAGCTCGCCGGGATCGCCGAACTCGCCGCCCGCGCCACCGGGGACCGGCTGCGGACGGCGTTCCGGTCGCGTCCCGAGGTCGATCTCAAGCGCGACATCCACGACCCGGTCACCGAGCACGACCGGGCGGCGGAGGAGACGATCCGGGAGGTGCTCGGCGAGCAGACCCCCGGCAGTGTGGTCGTCGGCGAGGAGGGCGGCGTGGGAGGCGGGGACGGCGACCTGCGCTGGTTCGTCGATCCCATCGACGGGACGGCCAACTTCGCGGTCGGCCTGCCGTTCTTCTGCGTGTCCATCGGCGCGGCCCTGGGCGGTGAGCTGGTGGCGGGCGTGGTGTACGACCCGGTGCGCGACGACATGTTCACCGCGTCCCTCGACGGCGCCACCTGCAACGGCGAGCCGATCCGCAGCCGGGGCGCGACCCGCGACGAGACCGCCGTCGTCGCCACGTCCTACCCGAGCGCCCACGACCTGAGCCTCGGGCGCGAGGACGCGCTGCGGCGCTACGGCCGCGTGGTGGACGCGTTCGCCACCGTCCGCCGTCCGGGCAGCGCCGCCCTCACCCTCGCGCACGTCGCCGCCGGATGGGCGGACGTGGCCTATGACTCGTCCATCAACGCGTGGGACATCGCCGCCGGGCTGCTGCTGGTCAGGCAGGCCGGCGGGACGTACGTGCCGCTCGGCGGAGAGCCCGGCGGCGACGACTGGGAGGCGCCCGGGTACCTGGCGTGCGTGGGCGGCTTCGACCTCGCCGGGTCGGTCATCGCCGAGGTCGCGGAGTACAAGGGCGCCGGGGCCTGAGCATTCGCCCGCGTGGGGCACCGATGGTGCGCCCGGTGGTGCATTGACAGCCGTTTGTGATCTTGACCAGACTCGGCGGTGCCGGTGGCGCGACCGGCACCGCGCGCGTTTCGCGGACAGGGACGGTGAACGATGATCGATGTGCTGGTGGGGCAGGTGGCTTCGTGACTCCCGCCGAGGCGCGGGTGGAGCGGATCGCGGGGTTGGCCGAGGTGCGGGCGGTGCGTCCGGAGTCGGTCGCCGAGGCGGCGCGGGGGCGGGTGCGGCGTGCGTCGTTGCTGGGCGGGTCGGGGCGGTTGATGTTGCTGGCTGCTGATCATCCGGCTCGGGGTTCGCTGGCGGCCGGGGGTGATCCTTGGGCGATGGCGGATCGGGGTGAGTTGCTGGATCGGTTGTGCACGGCGTTGGAGCGGCCTGGTGTGGACGGGGTGCTGGGGACGCCGGATGTGATCGAGGATCTGTTGTTGCTGGGGGTGCTGGGGGGCAAGGTCGTGATCGGTTCGATGAACCGGGGCGGGCTGGCGGGGGCGTCGTTCGAGATCGATGATCGTTTCACTGCTTACGGGGCGGGTGCGATCGCGGCGTCGGGTCTGGACGGCGGGAAGATGTTGTTGCGGGTGGATGATGCCGATCCGGCGACGGTGCGCACGTTGGAGGCGTGTGCGGGGGCGGTGTCGGAGTTGGCGGGGCGTGGGTTGATGGCGATGGTGGAGCCGTTCATCTCGCGTCGGGTGCAGGGGCGGGTGCGTAATGATCTGTCGCCGGAGGCGATGACGCGGGCGATCGCGATCGCTTCGGGGTTGGGCTCGACGTCGGCGTTCACGTGGTTGAAGGTGCCGGTGGTGGCGGGGATGGAGCGGGTGATGGCGGCTTCGACCCTGCCGGCCTTGCTGTTGGGCGGGGAGGTGGCGGCTGATCCGGTTGCGGCTCGTGAGGGGTGGCGGCGGGCGTTGCGGTTGCCGACGGTGCGGGGTCTGGTGGTGGGCCGGTCCTTGTTGTATCCGCCGGACGGCGACGTCGCCGGGGCCGTCGACGCCGCGGTGGAGCTCCTCTGAGGTCGCGCTCCGCACGCCCCCCGGCACTCCGGGCGGGCGCGGACCAACGTTGTCCTGGGGTTTCTCCTTCCGGCCAGTGATCGTTCATCCGCGGTTCAGGGACGGCGACCAGGCTCCCGCGTGATCCCCTTACGTGAAGGAGTGCCCATGTCCGTGACCCGTCGCGGAGTCGTCAAGGGCGGCGCGGCCGGCGCGCTGTCCATCGCCCTCGCCGGAAGCCTGGACGGAATCTTCCAGACGTCCGCCGGCGCCGAGACAGGGGAGGCCTACGGCTACGGCCCGCTGATCCCCGACCCCAAGGGCGTCCTGGACCTGCCCAAGGGCTTCTCCTACAAGACGCTGTCGGTCGAAGGCGAGCCCGTCTCCGAGGGCGTCGTCGTCCCCGGGCACCACGACGGGATGGCCACGTTCCCCGGCAGCCGCCACGGTCGCACCCGGCTGGTGCGCAACCACGAGCAGAGCAACAACGGCACCCGCGCCGTGGGCCGTCCCGAGTGGACCTACGACCCGGCGGCCAACGGCGGCACCACCACGCTGGAGGTGGACGGCCAGGGCGACCTGCTGTCGCAGTACGTCAGCCTGGCCGGGACGTCCACCAACTGCGCGGGCGGGCGGACCCCGTGGGGGACGTGGCTGACCTGCGAGGAGACCGAAGGGTTCGCGGGCGAGACCAAGAGCCACGGCTGGGTGTTCGAGGTCGACCCGAACGGCCGCAGGACCGAGCCCGTCCCGCTCGCCGGGCTCGGCCGGTTCGCGCACGAGGCCGTCGCCGTCGACCCGCACACGCTCACCGCGTACCTGACCGAGGACGCCGCCAAGCCGTTCGGGCTCTTCTACCGGTTCCGGCCCCGCGCCCACCGCGGCGGCTACCACGCCTACATGTCGGGCGGGAAGCTGGAGGCGCTGAACGTCCGCGGCGTCCCGGACCTGTCGGCCGTCCAGGAGCCCGGCACGCGGCTGCGCGCCGGCTGGGTGGAGGTGCCCGACCCGTCGGCGAAGCAGACGTCGGTCCGCAAGCAGTTCGACACGATCACGCGGAGCCAGAAGCTCGAAGGCGCCTGGTGGGGCCACGGCAAGGCCTACTTCGTGTGCAGCTTCTCCAAGAAGGCCGACGGCGGCGCCGCCGACCACGCCGGGCAGGTCTGGACCTACGACCCGCACCGGGGCGAGATCGAGCTGCAGCTCGTCTTCAAGCCGGGCGGGCGCTTCGACGGCCCCGACAACATCACCGTCTCCCCGTACGGCGGCGGCGTGATCCTGGCCGAGGACGGCGACGGCGAGCAGTACCTCATCGGCACCACCCGCCGGAACGAGCCGTTCGCGATGGCCCGCAACGCCCTCAACGGCAGCGAGTTCACCGGCGTGACGTTCTCCCCGGACGGGCGGATCCTGTTCGCCAACCGCCAGTCCGACCCGGGCGCCACGTTCGCGATCACCGGCCCCTGGCACCGGCTGCGCGGCTGACGCCCAGGCGCGGTCTCCAGAGTGACCAGCACGGCGTCCCCGGACGCGACGAGCCGCTCCACCCGGCTCGCCGGGGGCGCCGTGCCCGCGTCCGCGACCCCGCCGGGAAGCGGCGCGCGGTGGAAGGACCCCGCGCTCGTGCACCCCCATGCCGCCAAGCGTGGCACGATCAGGGACGGAGGATCGTCTTCCCGATGGGGTGCCGTCAGATCGGAGCGTGATCGTGGTCGTGGTTCTCGTCCTGGCCGGCGTGGCCGTGCTGGGCGCCGTCGTCGTCCTCGCCATGGGCCGGGGCGGCGAGCTGGCCGAGGCCCATCCCGACTATCCGCCGGTCGGCGTGGACGCCGAGGGGCGGCCCGTCCTCGGCTGGGACGGCGCCCACCTCCGGTTCCCCCGGACACTGTGGGGGTACCAGCCGCACGTGACGGACGACGCGTTCCACCGCCTCACCGAGGCCCTGCACGAGCGCGACGCCCGCGTGGCGGACCTGGAACGCCGGCTCCACGACGTCCGCGAGCGCGCCGGCGACGCCGAACCGGCCACCCCGGTCGGGGCGCTGCACGGCATCGAGGAGCCCGGCGCCCGGGTGCCGCTCCGCAAGGAGTCCTTCGAGCCTGACGGGGAGGAGAACCGGTGAGCGCGGTCGCGGTCCACGCGGAAGCGGTCTCGGCGGCCCCGCCCGAGCGGCTCTTCGACGTCCTCACCGACTGGCCGCGGCACGCCGAGTGGATGCCGTTCACCCGTGCGGAAGGCGGCGACAAGGTCGGCGACGAACTGCGGGCGTGGACGGGCGTCGGCCCGGTCGGCTTCCTCGACACCATGGTGATCACCGACTGGCGCGCCGGCCGCCGCGTCGCGGTCCGGCACACCGGCCGCGTGGTGCGCGGCGAGGCGTTCTTCAAGGTCGTCCCGGAGGGCTCCGGCAGCCGCATCGTCTGGGCGGAGCGCGTCGACCTGCCGCTGGGCCCCCTCGGCCGCGCCGCCTGGCTGGTCGCGGGGCCGGTGGTGAGGGCGTTCATGACGGTCGGGCTGCGCCGCCTCGCCGTTCTGTCGCAGCCATGAGGTAGAACGGGCGGGTGAGCACCGCGATTCTGGGCGAGGACGGGCTGGCGCGCTGCCCGTGGGGGCTGTCGACGCCCGACTACGTCGCCTACCACGATGACGAATGGGGCCGTCCGGTCCGCGACGACCAGGGGCTTTACGAGCGGCTGTCCCTGGAGGCGTTCCAGTCCGGCCTGTCGTGGCTGACGATCCTGCGCAAGCGCGAGGGCTTCCGCGCCGCGTTCGGCGGCTTCGACCCCGAGAAGGTCGCCGCGTTCGGCCCCGACGACGTCGAGCGGTTGATGGCCGACGCCGCCATCGTCCGCAACCGCGCCAAGATCGAGGCCACGATCGCCAACGCCCGCGCGGCCCTCGACCTGCCCGGCGGCCTCGCCGCCACCGCCTGGCGCCACGCCGACCCCGACTCCCCGTCCTATGCCGACACGTCCGACGTCCCCGCCTACACCGACGCCTCGAAGGCCCTGGCCAAGGAGCTGAAGAAGCACGGTTTCCGCTTCGTCGGCCCCACCACCGCCTACGCCCTCATGCAAGCCTGCGGCCTGGTAGACGACCACCTCACCGACTGCCACCGACACGGTGCGGCGCTCATTGCGTCGCCTCTGTCGTCGGGCCCGGAGGCCCTCCGACCGAGGTGACGCGGCGATCGCTGGCATCGCTCCGGCTCGCCTGGCGGCTCACTGCGCGATCAGTTTCTCGCAGGCTCGAAACTGGCTTCGCAAGCGATCGCACACCCTGAGGTCGTTGCCGGCTGGGGCGACGGCCTGTGCCGTGGCTGAGGCCGGCGCGTGCGGTGATCAGGGCCGAATCAGCGGGCCGACGGTCGCAACGTCGCCTTTGGCCTCGGGCTCCCTGGGCCCTCAGCCAGAGGAGAAGCAAGGGACACGGCTCTTCGGGCGGGGAGGGCTGAAGTTGCGAGGGTGACGGCGGCGGCGCCGGTGATGACCGTGGCGAACAGCCACCAGGGGGCGTTCGGGACCAGGAACGAGCTGCCCGTGGCGATGTGCAGCAGGGTCACCGTGCCGAGTGCCGTGCCGAGGCCGAGGAGGCTCCCGAGCAGGACGACCGTCGCCGCCTCCCAGCGGACGATCGAGCGGATCTGCGCCGCCGTCGCGCCGACGGCGCCGAGCAGGCCGAACTCGCGGGTCCGCTCGCCGACGCTCATCGACACGGTGGTCGCCATGCCGAACAGGGCGAGGACGAGGGCCATGAGGATGAACCCGTAGATGACGCTCATCCCCTTGGTCATCGCGTCGGACGCCGCCTTCACGTAGTCGGCGCCGTCGACCACCCTGAGGCCCGGCGCGTCCGCGAACGCGCGGGACAGGGCCCGCTCGGTGCCCCCGCGGACGAGCACCACCTGCGCCGCCGCGGTCGGGTCGAGCCGGTCCATCGTCGCGTCCGAGACGAGGGCCTGGTCGGCGAACAGGTGGGACGGGTCGTGGTAGGCGGCGGCGACGGTGAGCGCGACCCTGCCGCGGGCGCCGCGCACCACGATCCGCTGCCCCTTCTTGATCTTCTGGCCCTTCATGACCGTGGACGTGAGGGCGACCTGGCCGTCGCCGAGGTGCGGGAGGTGCCCGCCGAGCTTCAGCACCGACGGCATCGCCCTCTGGTCGGCGCCCGTGACGGTGAGGTAGACCGGCTCCGGGTCCTCCTCGGGCGACGGTCGCCTGGGCGGGGGAGAGACGAGCTTGACCTGCGACATCGTGAGCGCCGCCGCGGCGGACACGCCGGGCACGGCGGCGGCCTTGCCGGCCGCGTCGCGGGGGAGGGGCGCCTGCCCGTTCGAGGTCATCCCGGTCGTGGTGATCGCGTGGTCGGCCCGCATGACCTCCCGGCCGGTCTCGTTGAACCGCGCGTCCACCGACAGGACGATCATCGCCGTCGAGGCGACCAGCGCGACGCCGAGCATGAGGGAGGACGCCGCCGACGACACGCGGCGCGGGCTGCGGGTGATGGTGGCGCGGGCGAGCCGCCCGGCCTCGCCGCTCACGGCGGTCCCGATGCGGCCGACCAGGCCGCCGAGGGGGCCGACGAAGAACGGGGCGAGGACGGCGAGCGCCGCCACGGTCGTCATGCAGCCCAGGAGGACCATCGCGCTGGTGCCGGCGGTGCGTTCGGGACCGGGCGGCTCCTCGGAGCGGATCCCGAAGACGCCCCCGAAGAAGAGCCAGGCGCAGGCGAACACCGCCAGGGCGCCGAGGACGCGCGGCCAGCGGCGGCCCGCCGTCTCGGTGCTCGCGGTGCGCAGCGCCTGCATCGGGGAGATCTTCGCGGCGCGGCGCGCTGCGCGCCGGGCCGCGAGCTGGGTGACGAGCACGCCGGCCGCGGCGGGGGCGGCGAGCGCGACCCAGCCGTACTGCGCGTCGGCGGCGGAGATGTCGAAGCCGTCCTTGGCGAACAGGTGCGTGAGCAGGGCCGAGATCGGGAAGCCGAGCGCCACTCCGCCGGCGGAGGCGACGACGCCGAGCACGAGGGCCTCGAACCGGATCAGCCGCTTGATCTGCCGGGGCGTCGCGCCGATCGCGCTGAGCAGCGCCAGCCGCCGCGTCCGCTGCCGGACGAGCGTGCCGAACGTGTTGGCGACGACGAACAGCCCCACGAACACCGCGACGGACGAGAGCATGCCGATGGCCCCGCCGATCGACGCCCCGGCGCCCTGCAGGTCGGCCGACTGCGCGTGCCGGACCTCCGCCGCCGTCCGGACGGTGACGCCCTTCCCGAGGTCGCGTGCGAGGGCGGCGCGGAGTCCGGACACCGATCCGCCCGACGCCTTGACCCAGACGCTCTGCCACGTCCCCGCCGGAAGGCCCGCCGCCTGCGCCACCGTGCCGGAGGGTGCCAGCACCAGGTCGCCGCTGGCCACGGCGCTGTGCCCCTGCACGGTGACGACACCGACGATCTTCATGTCCCGGCCCTGCCTCGGCAGCAGCACCTTCAGGGTGTCTCCGACGTCGAGCCCGCCCGCGCGGGCGACGTGCCGGGTGACGGCGACCTCGCCGTCGGCGGCGGGCGCGCGGCCCGACTCCAGGCGGTAGGGGTTGAGGCGGCCGTCGGCCGTCCACGGCCGCAGCGCCGTCCCCGCCCCGGCGGGCGGCAGGATCGGCTTGCCGTCCGAGCCGCTCGCGGTCACCGGGACCGTCGCGTCGCCCGCGACCGCCGCGACGCCGGGACGTCCCGCCACGGCGCCCAGCGCGACCCGGCCGTCCGGCGGCGAGTACGGGTCGTCGGGGTCGGCGGAGCCGCCCTGGACGAGCACGTCGGCGCGGGAGTACTCGCTGGCGTCGCTGCCCGACACCGCTTCCTGCGCCCGCAGCGTGAACTGCAGGGCGCCCGCGATCAGCCCGATGGAGAACACCGCCGCCAGCAGCGTGGCGGCGAGCCGCGTCCAGCTTTCGGCGAAGGAGCGGCGCGCGATGAGCCACATGGCGGTCAGCCCTCCATCCGGCGCATCATGGCGTGGACGCCGTCGATCGTCGGCGCGGGCAGCTCGTGCACGATCATCCCGTCGGCCAGGAACAGCACCCGGTCGGCGTGCGCGGCGGCCGCCGGATCGTGCGTCACCATGATCACCGTCTGCCGGTAGGCGTCCACCGCGCGGCGCAGGAAGCCCAGCACCTCGGCGCCCGACCGGGAGTCGAGGTTGCCGGTGGGCTCGTCGGCGAACAGCACCTCCGGCCGGGTCAGCAGCGCCCGCGCCACCGCGACCCGCTGCTGCTGCCCGCCCGACAGCTCGCTCGGCCGGTGCGTCAACCGCTCCCGCAGCCCGAGCGCGTCCACGATCGTGTCGAACCACTCCCGGTCGGCGCGCCGGTTCCCCAGGCGCCCGGTCAGCCGGATGTTCTCCTCCGCCGTCAGCATCGGCAGCAGGTTGAACGACTGGAACACGAACCCGAGCCGGTCGCGGCGCAGCTTCGTCAGCCGGGTCCGCGACAGCCGGGTGATGTCCACGTCCCCGATCAGGATCGAGCCGGACGTCACGGTGTCGAGCCCGGCCATGCAGTGCAGGAACGTCGACTTGCCCGAGCCGGACGGCCCCATGATCGCGGTGAACCGGCCCCGGGGGAAGGCCGCCGAGACGCCGCGCAGCGCGGTCACCTCGTTCTCGCCCGCCCCGAAGGACTTGACGATGTCGCGCGCGACGGCGACATGGTCGTGGACCTGCCCGGCGAGGGATGCGGCGGCTGTCTGCGTCATGCCGTCCAGCAAACCGCCGGGCGCCCACCGCCCACATTGACGAGGGCTCCCCACTTCTTGCGGGGGAAGCCCCTACCTCCGCCCCCGGGGGAGCCCCAAGATCTAACGGCCTTCGAAGACGGGCTGCTGCTTCTTCAGGAACGCCTCGGTCGCGTGGTGATGGTCGCTCGTCCTCTCGCACTCGTCCTGGAGTTCGGCCTCGCGTTCGAGCGCGGACGCCAGGTCGTGCGTCGCCGCGTGGTCGAGGGCCGCCTTGACCGCGCCGTAGGAGGCCGTGGGGCCGGACGCGAGGCGGCGCGCCAGCTCCACCGACGCCGGGGCCAGCTCGTCGGCCGGGACGACCCGCGTCACCAGGCCCATCTCCAGGGCCTCCGGGGCCTTCACCGGCTCGCCCAGCAGCAGCAGCTCGGCGGCCTTGGCGCGGCCGACGAGGCGCTGCAGCGTCCAGGACATGCCGCTGTCGGGGGCGAGGCCGATCCCGGTGAACGCGGTCGCGAACCGGGCCTTGTCGGACGCGACGACCAGGTCGCACGCGAACGCCAGCGACGCGCCCGCTCCCGCCGCCACGCCGTTCACCGCCGCCACGACCGGCTTGCGCATGCCCGCGATCGCCAGGACGATCGGGTTGTAGTGCTTGCGGACGGTGTCGTCCAGCCCGCGGCCCGCGGCGAGGTTGTCGCCGTGCTCGCGCAGGTCCTGGCCCGCGCAGAACGCCCGCCCGGCGCCCGTCAGGATGACCGCGCGGACGGCCGGGTCGGCGGCGGCCCGCACCACCGTCGCGCGCAGGGCCTCCTTCATCTCGACGGTCAGCGAGTTCATCCCGTCGGGACGGTTGAGTGTGATTGTCCCCACTGCGTCCGTCACGTCGTACAGCACGGTCTCAGACATCGTCGTCCTCTCGGTCGTCGGTAGATCTTCCCAGGCAACCTTCGGCGAACACCGGCGGCCCGGGCAAGGGAGGTCCTGCCCCGTGGGGCGTCCGGGGCCGGGAGGACGGGCCGTCCCGCCCCCGCCGATCGGGACCCCCGGGGCGGCCCGCGACCTGCGTCCACGGCCCCCGGCTGCCGATCTGGAGGCTGATCGTTACCACTTCGCGCCCGGAAGACGAGATAATGGACCACTACTGATGACGCGGATGCGACACGCGGCCACGCGGCCAGAGGTGTGCGAGGCCGCGGCCCTACCTGGGAAGGGGATGCACGCATGGCGGCGATGAAGCCGCGGACGGGAGACGGTCCGCTCGAAGTGACCAAGGAGGGACGCGGGATCGTCATGCGAGTCCCCCTCGAAGGCGGCGGCCGCCTCGTGGTCGAGCTCTCCGCCGACGAGGCCAAGGAGCTCGGCGAGGCCCTCAAGGGCGTCGTGGGCTGACGGTCCCGGCTCTTCCGGCCTGTTGGTGACGGTCCCGGCGACGACGCCGGGGCCCTTGCCATTCCCGTAACCATTCAGCGATCAAGGGGAACCACCGCCATGCCCATCGAGACCCGCATCCACGGCGCCGGCGGCACCGTGTCGCAGACCGCGGTCGACCTCGGGGCCGAGGTGGTGGCGGTGCCCGTCCGGTCCGGTCCCGCCGCCCCGGCGGCGGAGGTCGCGGCCTCGCTCCCCTTCACGCTGGACGAACTGCTCGCGCTGCACCAGGCCAAGGGCGAGCCCGGAGAGATCGTCGCCACGCAGGTCCGCGTCGGCGACCGGGTACGGGAACTGCTGCTCTACGGCGTGGGCGAGGCGACCCCGGCCGACCTGCGCAGGGCCGGGGCCGCGCTGGCCCGCCGCGGCAAGGGGCGCACGGCGCTCGTCGCGGGCGTCCCGGACGGCGACCTCGCCGCCTTCGTCGAGGGCGCGCTGCTCGCCTCCTACGCGTACAGGATCGGGGCCGCCCCGCCGAAGAAGGCGCTCGGCACCCTCGCCGTGCTGACCGAGTCCGGCCCCGAGTCCGACGCCCCCGCGATCGAGCTCGGCACCGCACGGGCCCGGGCCACCGCCCTCGCCCGCGACCTCGCCAACACCCCGTCCCGCGAGAAGGACCCGTCCTGGCTCGCCGCCCAGGCCGAGCGCGTCGCCGGCGAGTCCGGCCTCACCGTCCGCGTGCGGGGCGAGAAGGAGCTGGTGGACGAGGGGTTCGGCGGCCTGGTGGCCGTCGGGGGCGGCTCGGCCCGCCCGCCCCGGCTGATCGAGCTCTCCTATGACCCGGGAGACGCCGGCGGGCCCTCTCCGCGCCACGTCGTCCTGGTCGGCAAGGGCATCACGTTCGACAGCGGCGGCCTGTCGCTGAAGCCGAACGAGGGCATGAAGGCGATGAAGACCGACATGGCGGGCGGCGGCGTCGTCATCGCCGTGATGAGCGCGCTGCGGTCCCTCGGCGTCCGCGCCCGCGTCACCGGCCTGGTCGCCGCGGCGGAGAACATGCCGTCCGGGTCGGCGATGCGCCCCGGCGACGTGATCGCCCACTACGGCGGCACGACGTCGGAGGTGCTGAACACCGACGCCGAGGGGCGGCTCGTCCTCGCCGACGCGCTCGCCTACGCCGACGCGCGGCTCGACCCCGACGCGCTGGTGGACGTCGCCACGCTGACCGGCGCCGCCAAGGTCGCGCTCGGCCTGAAGCACGCGGCCCTGTTCGCGAGCGACGACGCCCTCGCCGAGGAGCTCACCCGCGCCGGGGCGGCCGCCGGCGAGCCCGTGTGGCGGCTCCCGCTCGTGGAGGACTACCGCGCCGCGATCGACTCCGACGTCGCCGACATCAACAACATCGGGCGCGGCGGCTACGGCGGCGGTTCGATCACGGCGGCGCTGTTCCTGCGCGAGTTCGTGGGCGAGCGGCCCTGGGCGCACCTCGACATCGCCGGGCCCGGCCGATCCGCCTCCGAGGAGGCCGAGATCACCCGTGGCGCCACCGGCTACGGCGCCCGCCTCCTGCTGGACTGGCTGACGGCCTGACCGGGCCGTCCGGCCCCGCGGCCGGTCACGTGTTCCGGCGGTCGATCACCGGGACGCGGCGGCGCCGCCTGGCCTGCTTGACGATCTCCGGGAGCGTCGCGTCCCAGCCCGGCTCGACCGCGAAGCACCACGGGACGGCCGCGGCCGTGGCGGGCACGTCCCGCATCGTGAGCGCCACCAGCGGCGGCCGCTCGGACGTGCGAGCCATCTCCGCAAGCTCCGGGGTCGGCAGGAAGACCAGGTAGTCCTGCTCGCCGCGGCGGGTGCCGCCGACCCCGCGCCGCAGCGCCGCGATCGCGGCGACGTCATCCCAGGGCAGCGTCCGCCCGGACCGGCGCGGCAGCGGCCATCGCGCGGGGCGCCGCACTCCGCCGCCGTCGAACTCCAGGACGGGCCGCCGCGACAGCATCGCCCCGGCCGACACCAGCAGGCCGGCCCCGAACAGGCCGAGCCCCGCGACCCCGAGCACCATGACCACGATGCTGCCGGCGCCCGCACCGCGCATCACGCCGCCCGCGACGAACGCCACCGACGCCAGGAAGAGGATCACGAAAGCGGCCAGCCGCCACACCCCGCGCCACGTGACCCGCACCCGGACCGCGAACGCCTCCCCGGCGGCCCGGTCGCGCTCGACGTCCTCAGTCACGCCTGACGGCGCAGAGCAGGCCGTCGCCCACCGGGATCAGCAGCGGGACGAGCCGGTCGTCCTCGCGGATCATGCGGTGCACCTCGCGGATCGCCTCGGTGTCGGGGTCGCGCCGGTCGGGGTCGGCGACCCGGTCGTGCCAGAGGGCGTTGTCGAACGCGACGACGCCGCCCGGCCGCAGCAGGCGCAGCGCGTCCACCAGGTACTCGGGGTACTCCCGCTTCGCCGCGTCGCAGAACACCATGTCGTAGGCGCCGTCGGTGAGGCGCGGCAGCACCTCCAGCGCCGGGCCGATGATCATCCGGGTGCGGAAGCCGGACAGGCCCGCCTCCCGGTAGGCCTGCTTGGCCAGCCGCTGGTGCTCCGGCTCGATGTCGACGCTGGTCAGCACCGCGTCCTTCGGCATGCCGCGCATCAGGTAGACGCCGGACACGCCGCAGCCCGAGCCGACCTCCACGACCGTCCGCGCGCCGATCAGCGTGGCGATGAAGCGCAGCGCCGCGCCCCCGGCCGGACCGATCGGCATGGCACCGACCTCCTGGCCGCGCCGCCTGGCGTTCAGGAGCGGCTCGTCCTCGGGGAGGAAATCCTCCACATAGGCCCGGGTGGCCTCAATGGCGTCGATGGCTGCCTCCTCGTGGGACCCCCGCATGGCTCATGCTGGAAAGACCATATCGTTGCAGGGGAACCAACTGGCCTTTCAGTGCGTTGTTACCAACACAGGCAAGCACCGAGTCGGTATCAGAACCGCCCCAGCCCAGGCGAGACCGTGCCGTTCCAAGGCGAGACCTTGGCTCACAAGAGAGGAACAGCCCGGCACCATGGGAGTCGCAGCACTCAGTTTCAGAAGCGCTGTTGGGGTCGGCGCCAGGCAGGGTCTGGGAAACGCCGCTCGTACCCGCGAGAACGCACCCGAGGCAGAATGGGCGCCGCCGTCCTGGGACGAGGTCGTCCGCGAGCACTCCGCCCGCGTCTACCGGCTGGCCTACCGCCTGACCGGCAACCAGCACGACGCCGAGGACCTCACACAGGAGGTCTTCGTCCGCGTGTTCCGTTCGCTGTCGAACTACACGCCGGGCACGTTCGAGGGCTGGCTGCACCGGATCACCACGAACCTGTTCCTCGACATGGCCCGGCGCCGCCAGCGCATCCGCTTCGAGGGACTCGCCGACGACGCCGCGGAACGCCTCCAGGGCCGCGAGCCGACCCCGGCGCAGGCGTTCGACGACAACAACTTCGACGCCGACGTCCAGGCCGCGCTCGACGCGCTGGCCCCCGACTACCGCGCCGCCGTCGTGCTGTGCGACATCGAGGGGCTGTCCTACGAGGAGATCTCCGCGACCCTCGGCGTCAAGCTCGGCACCGTGCGCAGCCGCATCCACCGGGGGCGTGCGCAGCTGCGTTCGGCGCTGGAGCACCGCGCGCCCACCCGGCGCCGGCCCGGGACCAGGAACGACTACCAGGCAGCCTTCGCCGGCGATGACGCGGTCTTCGAGGGAGAGCCCGGGGGAGCGCACGCGGCGGGCGGTATCCGGCCGCTGCCGGAGGGCGTGTAAAGCTGTGCACCGCGCGCGGTGCGGGACCGCGCGCCTGACCGAACGGAATCGACGGAGGCGGCGTGAGTTGTCTGGGGGAGCGTCTGACCGCGCTGGTCGACGGTGAGCTGGGGGACGAGGAGCGCGAGCGCGCCCACGCCCATCTCGCGGGATGCGACGGCTGCCGGGAAGAGGCCGACCAGCTGCGCAAGCTCAAGGGACGGCTGCGGGGCCTGTCGGAACTGCCGGCGACCGACGGCACCGACGACCTTCCGTCCCCCGACTTCCTGAGCCGGCTGCGCACCCTGCCCGGCGTCTCCGGCCTCCCCGACGCGCCCGCGGCCTCCGACGCACCCCCCGTTCCCGGCGTCTCGCCGAAGTCGGTCGTGCCGCACGCGGGCGCGCGGCCCCGGCACCCCTCCCGGCCCCTTCGATCATCGGCCCGTCCCGTCAGGCCGCCGCACGCCGTCCGCCCGCGCGAGAACCGCCCGGTCGGGCACGCGACCGCGATCCGCGTCCAGCCCCGGCGCCGCTACCTCGTGGTCGGCGCGGCCACCCTCTTCCTCGGCCTCGGCACCGCCTCCTACGTGGCGGGCGGACGCCAGGACACCCCCGCCGTGACGCCCGCCTTCGACCGGTTCGCGGTCGAGCACGCGCTCACGTCCGGCGACGCGCCGATGACCGACCCGCTCACCGACCCGGTCAACCAGGTCCAGGTCTCCCCGGGGCCGTGAGGCGGGCGGCCCCGACGGGGCGGTGCCGGCGCAACGCCGTCCTGGCCGGCGGGCTCGCGGGCGCCCTCGCGCTGGCCGGGGCGCTGACCGGCGACCCCGCCCCCGTACGCCGCGCCCGCACCGACCCGGGCGCCCTCGGGCTGCTGCGCGGCGCCGCCGACGCCGCCCGCCGCGTCCCCTACGAGGGCCGGCGGTTCCTCACCACCCGCGGCGGCGGGCGGGCCGCCACCTCCCGCGTCGTCGTGTCGCACACGCCCGGCGCGGGCATCCGGTACCGGTCCGGGACCTCCGGTGAGGGCTACCGGCCCGAGTCCGCCGCCGGGGACACCACCGGCTTCACGCCCGCGACGCTGGCGCTGCTGACCCGCAACTACGCGGTGGTGCGCGCCGCGGACGCGTCGATCTGCGGTCGCCCCGCCCGCGTGGTCGAGGCGCGCCGCGCCGACGGCAGCCCGGCCGGGCGCTTCTGGATCGACCGGGACACCGGCCTGATGCTGCACCGCGAGCTGATCGACGCCGCCGGGCGTCCCGTGATCACCACCGGCTTCACCGAGATCAGCTTCACCGCCTCGCCCGTCGAGCCCTCCCCCCTCGGCCGCCCGCTCGGCGGCCCGTCCCGCTTCCCGGGGGCGAGCGCGGGCAGCCCCGTGGAGACCACCGGCGCCCGCGCCGCCGCGGGCGCGTGGGGCGAGAAGCTGGACGGCGCCGGCCTCGCCGGCCTGCGCGGCAGCGGCTGGCCCGTCCCGAAGGACCTGCCGGGACGGCTCACCCTCCACGAGGCCCGCCGCGAGCACGGCGGCGGCACCCTGCACCTCAGCTACTCCGACGGCCTCGCCGCAGTCTCGGTGTTCGTGCAGCGGGGCGGCCTCGACGAACGCGGCATGGCGGGCTGGCAGAAGACCGTCCGCCGGGGCCGGACGGTGTACCGCCGCGAATCGCTGAGGCGGTGGGCGGTGTCCGGAGGGAACGGCTACGTCTACACCGTCGTGACGGACGCTCCGCAGAGCACGGCCACGACGGTGGCGCTGAACATGCCGCGCGACTCCGCGCCCTTCTGGACACGCCTTTCCCGCGGCGCCCGCCGCCTGACATCGGCGGCGAATCCGTTCGATTGACCCCAGATGTGGGTATTGGCGGCGAGTCTTATGCTCGCCACATGCCGTTCCGGGCAGCATGAGCACCGATAACGAGGACCATGCTCGGTAGGAGAGATGGGGATGACGGAAGACAACCGCGGCCCGGTCAGGGCGCCGTCAGAGGACGACGACGTCGTCCCCGGGCAGGAGCCTGAGCGGCAGGAGGCGGCGGCTCCTCCCGAGACGGTGGCCGACCAGGGGATCCCCGTGGAGCAGCCGGCGGACGAGCCCGAGGTCGACGACCCCGAGCCCGGATCCGCCAGTGCCGAGGACGGCGCCGAGACCGGCCCCGCGAGCGGCGACGGGCGCGACGCCGGCGAGGAGGGCGACCGCCTGGTGGCCGGGGGGTTCGCGCCGCCGGACTCGCTCGGCGGCCCGCCCGACACCAGCGAGGACGTGCTCTCCAGGGCGGCCGCGGACATGCCGCAGGAGGTGCCGCTGCAGGACGTCCCGCCGCGCGACATGCCGCAGCCCCCGCCGCCCGTCCCGCTCGACAAGCCACCCGTGGAGATGCACGACGACCGGATGCGGCCCGGGTTCGTCCCGCACAACCAGGACCCGAGGGCCGCGCGGGGAGCCCCGTACGGGGGCTGGCCGCAGCAGTCCCACCAGGGCCCGCCGCCGCCCGCCCCCGGCCGCCCGCCGATGGGCCCGCCGCCCGCCCCGCCCGGCCCGCCGCCGCCCGGTGGTCCGGGGCCCCGCCCGATGGCCGGGTACGGGATGCCGCCCGGCGGCACCGGGCCCAACTGGGCGCCCGTCCCGGCGCTTCCCTCGTCGTCGCGCGGCGGGCCGGGCCTCGGGCTCCTCGCCGTCGTCGCGCTGATCGTCGCGCTCGTGGCCGGGGCCGTCGGCGCCGGGATCGGCGTGATCGCCACCGGCGGAGACGACGACAACGGCTCGGTGAGCCTCGGCGGCAGCAACAGCAGCGACACCAAGGTGCAGAGCCGCCCGCCGGACTCGGTCGCGGGCGTCGCGCAGCGGGCGCTGCCGAGCGTCGTGATGATCCGCGTCCAGTCCGGTCAGGGCGAGATCGGCGGCACCGGCTTCATCGTCAACGGCGGCTACGTCGTCACCAACAACCACGTCGCCTCCGGCGGGGGCGGCGGTGGCGGCCAGATCCAGATCGTCTTCAACGACAAGAAGACGCTGCCCGCCACGATCAAGGGCGCCGACCCGAGCTCGGACGTCGCGGTGCTGAAGCCCGAGGGCCAGCACTCGCTGCCCCCGCTGCCGGTCGGCGACTCCAGCGCCATCGCCGTCGGCGACCCGGTGATCGCGATCGGCTCGCCGCTCGGCCTGCAGGGCTCGGTCACCACCGGCATCGTCAGCTCGCTGAACCGCGCCGTGCCCACGCAGGGCGAGGGCGGGGCCGACGCGTCCTACCTCAACGCCATCCAGACCGACGCCGCGATCAACCCGGGCAACTCGGGCGGGCCGCTGGTGGACGGGAAGGGCCGCGTGATCGGCATCAACACCGCCATCGCGACGCTCGGCGGCCAGTCGCTCGGCGGGGAGCAGCAGAGCGGCAGCATCGGTCTCGGCTTCGCGATCCCGATCAACCAGGGCAAGCGGATCGCCGAGGAGATCATCAGGAGCGGCACCGTCAAGCAGGCCAAGCTCGGCGTGCTGCCCGACCCCCGCTACCAGGAGGGCGGCGCCCGGATCATGCCGCAGCCGGTCAACGGGCAGGACCCGGTGACCAAGGGCGGCCCGGCGGACAAGGCGGGCCTCAAGCCCGGCGACGTGATCACCAAGGTCGACGACAAGCCGATCGAGGACGCCACCGACCTGATCGCGCAGATCCGCAGCCGGGCGCCGGGCGACCGCGTCACCCTCACCTACCAGCGGGGCGGCAAGGAGGCCACCGCCCAGGTGACCCTGAGCTCCGACTAGGCAGTGATGTTCAAGTCCGGTTCATCCGGGCTGGGGATACGCTGGGGGGACCGGCCCGTCTCTGGGCCGGTCCCCTTCGGGTTGTGTGCAGCCGGCCGCGCGTGCGGCCTGCCGTGGGTGTGGAGGACGGGTTGTTCGACGTCGGACTTGGTGAGATGGCGATGCTCGTCGTCCTCGCCCTGGTCATCTTCGGCGACAAGCTGCCGCAGGTCGCCGGGCAGGCCGGCCGGATGCTGCGGCAGTTCCGTGAGATGGCCAACAGCGCCAAGGCCGACCTCCAGGAAGGTCTCGGCCCCGAGTTCCAGGACTTCGACCTCAACGACCTCAACCCGAAGACGTTCGTCCGCAAGCACCTGTTCGAGGACGACGACACGTACCTGAAGAACGACTCGGGCATCTTCGACGACGAGCCCTCGTACGCGACGGCGACCGCGGGCCTCGACCCGAGCGAGAAGCCGCCCTTCGACAGCGAGGCGACCTGATCCTCCGCCGCACCGCCCGCCCGGCCCGCGCCCCCGTGGCGGCCCCGCGGCCTCTCCACCGGCTCGACCCGGCGTGAACACCCGCCCGGGAAGGCCCCGGGCGGGCGGTGTTCAGCGGCCCTTGGGGCTGATGCCGAGGGACATGCCGGCGAGGCCGCGGCTGCGGCCCGCGATCTTGTCGGCGATGGTGCGCAGCTCCTTGGCGGCACCGGCGTCGGGGTCGGAGAGCACCAGGGGGACGCCGTTGTCGCCGCCCTCGCGCAGGCGCGGGTCGATCTGCACCTGGCCGAGCATCGGGACGCGGGTCCCGAGCGTCTTCGTCAGCGCGTCCGCGACCGTCTGGCCGCCGCCCTCGCCGAAGATGTGCTGCTGCTCACCGCAGTGCGGGCAGGTCAGGTAGGACATGTTCTCGATCACACCGACGACCTGCTGGTGGGTCTGCGCGGCGATCGCCCCCGCCCGCTCGGCCACCTCGGCGGCGGCCTGCTGCGGGGTGGTGACGACGAGGATCTCCGCGGACGGCAGCAGCTGCGCGACGGAGATCGCGATGTCGCCGGTGCCGGGCGGCAGGTCCATCAGCAGGATGTCGAGGTCGCCCCAGTACACGTCCGCGAGGAACTGCTGCAGCGCGCGGTGCAGCATCGGCCCGCGCCACACGACCGGCTGGTTCCCGGCGGTGAACATGCCGACCGAGATCACCTTCACGTCGTGCGCGGTCGGCGGCATGATCATGTCTTCGACCTTGGTGGGCGGGGCGTCCACGCCCAGCATCCGCGGCACCGAGTGGCCGTAGATGTCGGCGTCCACGACCCCGACCTTGCGGCCCTGGGCGGCCAGCGCGGCGGCGAGGTTCACCGTCACCGACGACTTGCCGACGCCGCCCTTGCCGCTCGCCACCGCGTACACCTTGGTCAGCGAGTTCGGCTGGGCGAACGGGATCTCCTTGGCGGGCTGCCCGCCGCGCAGCTTGGTCTGCAGGTCCTTGCGCTGATCCTCGCTCATCACGTCGAGGTCGACGCGCACCGAGGACACGCCGTCGAGCTTGGACACGGCCTCCGTGACGTTCCTGGTGATGGTGTCCTTCATCGGACACCCGGCCACGGTCAGGTAGACGCCGACGCGGACGGCGCCGTCCGCGTCGATGTCGATGCTCTTGACCATGTCGAGCTCGGTGATGGGCTTGCGGATCTCGGGATCGTTCACCGTGGCGAGAGCCGCGTTCACCCGCTCGGTCGTCAGAAGGGAGGCCATGCCTCCATGGTATGAACCCGACGCGCCAACCTGCTAATCAGGGTGTCGGTCGTCACACGCGCCGTACACGCGGCGGCCGGGTCCATCGCGCGGGCGGCCCGCCCGTCCTACCATCGGTCCGTGACCACCGACCTCGCCTCGGCCGCCGCCGAGCTGATCGTGTGGCGGACCATGCTGCGCGCCCAGGCGCAGATCTCCCGCCGTCTGCAGGCCGATCTGACGGCCCGCCACGACCTCGCGCTCGGCTCCTACGAGGTGCTCGTGCACCTCGGCGAGGCGCCGGACGGGCGGCTGCGGATGAACGACCTCGCCGACCGCGTGCTGCTGTCGCGCAGCGGCCTGACGCGGCTGGTCGACCGGCTGCAGGGGGACGGCCTGGTGGTCAGGCAGTCCTGCGCGAGCGACGCGCGCGGGCTGTTCGCCGTCCTGACCGCCGAGGGCCGGGCCCGGCTCGCCGAGGCCGCCCCCACCTACCGGCAGGGCGTCCGCGACCACCTCCTGAGCCGCCTGGACGAGCCGGACCTGCGCACCCTCGGCCACATCCTGGACAAGCTCGCCGACGAGGGGGCCTAGCCGAGGGGCCTAGGGGACGGGCTTCTTGGCGTCCATCTCCCGGAGCATCTGCTGGAGTTCCGAGCGCAGGAAGTCGCGGGTCGCGACCTCGCTCAGCGCGACCCGCAGCCCCGCGATCTCGCGGGTGAGGTACTCGGTGTCGGCGATGCTGCGCTCGTTGCGCGACCGGTCCTGCTCGTACTGGACGCGGTCCCGGTCGTCCTGCCGGTTCTGTGCGAGCAGGATCAGCGGCGCCGCGTAGGACGCCTGCAGCGACAGCATCAGCGTCAGGAAGATGAACGGGTACGGGTCGAACCGGAGCGGCACCGGCGCCGCCACGTTCCACACGAGCCACACCGCGACGAACACGGTCATGTAGACGATGAAGCGGGCCGTCCCCAGGAACCGGGCGATCTGCTCCGACACCCGCCCGAACGACTCGGGGTCGTAGTAGAGGCGGCGCGGAAGGAGCGTCCGGCGCAGCTCCCTCGGCTGGTCGAGGCGCGCGCTGATCTCGCGTGTCGTCGTCATGTGGTCCCCCGCAGAGCCTCTTCCTCGGGATCGGCGGACTCCTCGGCGGCCGCGTCCATCGCGGCCTCCCGCCAGTCCTCGGGCAGCAGATGGTCGAGGACGTCGTCGATCGTCACCGAGCCCAGCAGGTGCCCGTTCTCGTCCACGACCGCGCCCGCGACGAGGTTGTAGGTGGCCAGGAACATCGCGACGGCCTCCAGCGTCATGGTGGGGCGCAGCGGGTCCAGCGCGGAGTCGACGATCCCGCTGACCAGCGTGGGCGGCGGCTCGCGCAGCAGCTTCTGGAAGTGCACGGTGCCGAGGTAGCGGCCGGTCGGCGTCATCGCCGGCGGGCGGCACACGTACACCTGCGCGGCCAGGGCCGGGTTCAGGTCGGGGCGGCGGATCAGCGCGAGCGCCTCGGCCACCGTCGCGTCCGGCGGGACGATCACCGGGTCGGTCGTCATCAGCCCGCCCGCCGAGTGGTCGGGATAGGTGAGCAGCCGCCGGACGGGGGCCGCGTCGCGCGGCTCCATCAGCGTCAGCAGCTGCTCGCGCTGCTCGGTCGGCAGCTCGCCGAGCAGGTCCGCGGCGTCGTCGGGGCCCATCGCCTCCAGCACGTCGGCGGCGCGTTCCACGCCGAGCTTGCCGAGGATCTCGATCTGGTCGTCCTCGGGCAGCTCCTCCAGGATGTCGGCGAGCCGCTCGTCGTCCAGCGCGACCGCGACCTCGGTGCGCCGCTTCTCGGGCAGCTCGTGCACGATGTTGGCGAGGTCGGCGGGCTTCATCCGCTCGAACGCGGCGATCAGCCCGGCCGCGCCCTGCCCGAGCTCGACGGCGGAGAACCCCTCCACGGCGTCCCAGTCCACGATCCTGCTCTCGCCGCGCTTGCGCAGGCCCCGGCCGGTCGTACGGCGGACGGCGATCTTCGTGATGAGCCAGTCGCGGGTGCGGGTCGGCTCCATCGCCACGTCCACGACGGAGACGGACTCGCCGGCGTCGCGGAACCGGACGGTCCGGTCCAGCATCTCGGCGATCACCAGCGTCTCGGACTCGCGCTTCTGGAAGCGGCGCACGTTCAGCCGCCCGTCGAAGACGACCGCGTCCGCCTCGATCACCGTGACCCGGGTGATCGGCAGGAACACCGTGCGGCGCGTGGCCACCTCCACCACCAGCCCGAGCACCCGCGGCGCCCGGGGCGCGAGGCGCAGCGCGACCACGACGTCGCGGACCCGGCCGACCTGGTCTCCCACCGGGTCGAACACCGCGACGCCCGCGAGCCGGGCGAGGAACACCCGTGACGGAGCACCGCTCATGACCTGGACACTACCCGTGATCTCCCGGCTGATCCGGACGGGTATGTCACATCCGGCCGTGACCCGGCGTCCAGGGGGCGAAAGGGACGTGAAAGGGTGGAGGACCGTGAGCGACGCCTTCGCAGAGCCCTTCGAGCAGCACCGCAACCTGCTGTTCGCGGTGGCCTACCGGATGCTCGGCACGGCGGCCGACGCGGAGGACGCCGTGCAGGACGCCTGGCTGCGCTGGTCGGCGGGCGACCGGTCCGGTGTGGCCGACCCCAAGGCCTACCTCGTCCGGATCACCACCAACGTCGCGCTCGACCGGCTGCGCTCGGCGCAGGTCCGGCGCGAGACCTATGTCGGGCCGTGGCTGCCCGAGCCGATGCTGACCTCCCCGGACGTCGCCGAGGACGCCGAGCTCTCGGAGTCGGTGTCGATGGCGATGCTCGTCGTCCTGGAGACGCTGAGCCCCCTCGAACGCGCCGTGTTCGTGCTGAAGGAGGTCTTCGGCTACCCCTTCGCCGAGATCGCCCAGGCGCTGGACCGCTCGGAGGCGTCGGTCCGCCAGCTCGGCACCCGCGCCCGCAAGCACGTGGAGGCGCGGCGCCCCCGCTTCGAGGCCGGCGGCGCCGAGCGGCGCGCCGCCACCGAGCGGTTCTTCGAGGCGGTCGTCGGCGGCGACGTCAACCGCCTCATGGAGGTCCTCGCGCCCGACGTCGCGCTGTGGTCCGACGGCGGCGGCAAGGTCCGGGCGCCCCGCCGGGCGATCTTCGGAGCGGGGAAGGTGGCCCGCTTCTTCGCCGGCATCGGCGGGCAGCCCTACCAGGGGATCGACCCGGCCGACATGCGCATCCGGCGCGTCGACCTCAACGGCGGGCCGGCGGTCATCGTGGACGGCCCGAACGGGCCGATCAGCGCCGTCGCCGCCGACGTCGACGCGGACGGCCGGGTCCAGGCCATCCACCTGGTGGCCAACCCGGACAAGCTCCGCGCCCTCGCGGAGGGGCGCCACCTGCCCCTGTGAGGCGTGGCCGGCGCCCGTGAGGCGGGGCTACCGGTCGACGTGCCGGCGCTTGCCGCCGTACAGGCGCGGCGGCGGCCCGGCGGTCGTCGCGGGCGTCGGCACCGGCCGGACGGTCGCGTACTCCTCGTCCGCCTCGACGACCTCGTCGGCCGGGGTGAGCCGGACGATCCACGACTTCTCGGCCCACGTCTCCACCTGGCCCTCGTGGGTCCGGGCGTTCAGGCGATCCTTGGCGAGGACCGGCGCCACCTCGTCCCACAGCGCCGATCCCGGCTCGACCTGCTCGGCGTCGGCGACGAAGGTCAGGAGCCGCCCGCCCTTGTCCTTGCTGCGCAGGATCACCGTCACCTGCGCGGCCTCCGGCAGCCCCGGGAGCGGCTGCTCGCCCTCCCCGCCGGTCAGCACGTAAGCCGACCCGTCATGCCACACGTGCCAGGCGGCGCGCGGCTGGGGCAGGCCGGGCAGGTCCAGCCACAGCAGCCCCGACTTCTTGGCCGCCTCCTCCAGCAGTGCCCTGTTCAGACCCATGCCCCGAGGGTCTCACACCGCTGGATAGCATCCGGGGCCATGCGCTCACGACGTACCACCCTCGCCGTACCGGGCAGCAACCCCCGCTTCATCGAGAAGGCGCAGGGGCTGCCCGCCGACGAGATCTTCCTCGACCTGGAGGACGCCGTCGCGCCGTCGGCCAAGGAGGGCGCCCGCGCGACCGTGGTCGCCGCGCTCAACGACGGCGACTGGACGGGCAGGACGCGGGTGGTGCGCGTGAACGACCTGGACACCCACTGGGCCTACCGGGACGTGATCGAGGTCGTCGAGGGCGCGGGCGCCAACCTCGACGCCGTCATGCTGCCGAAGGTGTCGGACGCCGCCCACGTCCAGTGGCTCGACCGGCTGCTCACCCAGATCGAGCGGGCGACGGGCCTGCCCGCGGGCCGCATCGGCATCGAGGCGCAGATCGAGGACGCCCGCGGCATGGTCAACGTCGACGCGATCGCCGCGTCCTCACCCCGGCTGGAGGCCCTCGTCCTCGGGCCCGGCGACCTCATGGCGTCGATCAACATGAAGACCCTCGTCGTCGGCGAGCAGCCGCCCGGCTACACCGAGGGCGACGCCTACCACTACATCCTCATGCGGATCCTGATGGCCGCCCGCGCCCACGACCTCCAGGCGATCGACGGCCCCTACTTCAACGTCCGCGACGTGGAGGCCTTCACCCGCGTCGCCGAGCGCTCCGCCGCCCTCGGCTTCGACGGCAAGTGGGTGCTGCACCCGTCCCAGATCGAGGCGGGCAACGCCGTGTTCTCCCCGTCCCAGGACGACTACGACCACGCCGAGCTGATCCTGGACGCCTACGAGCACTCGCTCGGCGAGGGCCGCGGCGCCGCCCGGCTCGGCGACGAGATGATCGACGAGGCGTCCCGCAAGATGGCGCTCGTCATCGCCGCCAAGGGCCGCGCCGCGGGGATGACCCGGACGGAGCGCTTCGATCCGTCCGGGAACTGAAGGCCCCGTACGATTCGTCCCACGTACACGAGATCTACCAGGAGGGGCCACACGTGGGAGGACCAGGGGACGGCGACGGCTGGGCGCCCCTAGACCCCGATCTGGGACGCGAGCCGCAGCGGAACCCGCGGCCGTCCGGTCCTCGGCCGATGCCGGAGGGCGAGCCGCCGGCGCCCGCCGCCACCTGGCCGCCGAACCCGGCCCGGCCTCATGACGCCGCGCAGCCGTACGGTGCTCAGCAGCCGTACGGCGCCGGGCAGCCCTACGGCGCCGCGCAGCCCTACGGTGCTCAGCAGCCCCACGGTGCTCAGCAGCCCTTCGGACCTGGGCAGCCGTACGGCCCCGGCCAGCCGTACGGCCCCGGGGGGCCGCAGGGGCAGGGGTACCCGCCCGGGACCCCGTACTGGGACGGGACACCGGCGCAGCCGCCGGGCGGGCCCTACCCGGCCCCCTACGGCCCCGGGTACGGGATCCAGGCGGCCAAGCGGCCCTGGACGGTGGAGACGCCCGAGTCGGCCCCGTTCCACCGGCTGGCGCGCAACGGGGTGCACCGGTGGTGGCGCCCGCTGGTGGGGACCCTCGGGATCGCGGCCGTCGGGATGGTCCTGGCCATCGGGCTGATGATCGCGGGCATCATCGTCCGGGTGGTGGCCACGGGCGAGGCCCCCGACACCTCCGGGGCGGACACGGACTCGATCTTCGGCGACCAGACGGCCGACCTGGCGTACAACCTCGGGGCGCTGGCGCTGTTCCTGCCGGTCTCGCTGGCCGCGGCGTGGCTCGTCCAGCGGCGGCGGCCGGGCACGCTCTCCTCGGTCGCGGGACGGCTGCGCTGGCGCTGGCTCCTCGCCTGCTCGGGCCTGGCGATCGTGTTCTGCGTCGTGTCCTACGGGACGTCGATCGCCGCCGCCGCCGCGATGCACGACCAGTCGGGCGGCGATGAGCACTGGGTCGGGTGGGGGCGGTTCCTCGCCCCGGCCGTCGTCATCGTCCTGCTGGTGCCGCTCCAGTCGGCGGCGGAGGAGTACGCGTTCCGCGGCTGGATGCTCCAGGCCGTGGGCGCGTGCACTCTGGAGAACGCCAGGAACCGCGTCGGGCGCGTTCTCAGCGTCGTCCTCCGCACGCCGTGGCCCGGGATCGTCGTGGGCTCGGCCCTGTTCACGGCCGGGCACGGCTACACGGGCTGGGGGATCCTCGACATCTTCGCGTTCGGCGCGATCGCCGCGTGGCTCGCGGTTCGGACGGGCGGGCTGGAGTCCGGCATCGCCATGCACGTGTTCAACAACCTGATGGCGTTCCTCGGCCCCGCGGCGATCGGCCAACTCGACATCGAGCAGGGGAGCGTCCCCTGGCAGGTCGTCGTGGCGGACATCGTCCCGATGCTGCTCTACGCGGCCGCCGTCGTGTGGCTGGCGCGGCGGATGCGGGTCCAGACCGTCACGGCGGGCCCCGGGGACGGCGGCGTGCCGGTCACGGCGGAGGCGGCGCCGGCGCACGCCTCATAGGACGCCCCAGCCGGTGAGGGCGTCGAGGAGGCCGGGGGTCATCGGGAGGCCGCCGAGATCGTCCGGGGGGACCCAGCGAGCGTCGGACGCGTCGTCGCCCGCACGGAGCGTCCCGCCGGCCACGGTGGCCGTGTAGTCGTGGATCTCGTAGACGACGCCGCCGGGGCCGGGGCGCTCCACCGTCCCGGCCAGGGCGCCGACGCGGACGTCCAGACCGGTCTCCTCCCTCAGCTCGCGGGCGACCGCCGCCGCGTCGTCCTCGCCGGGCTCGACCCGCCCGCCCGGGATCGACCACAGGCCCTCGCCCGGCGGCTGCCCGCGCCTGACCAGCAGGAACCGCCCCTCGCCGTCCCGCACGATCCCGCCCACGCAGCGCACTCGCATGACCCCATTTTGTCGCCACTTTCCGGGGCCGCGCCCCCGCGGCCCCTTGACGAGGCGGGACGTTGCCGCGCAGGGTGGTTACTCATGAGGGCGGAGCCCACATGCCCGCGCTGCGCGGGCCCACTGAGCGAGCCGAGCCTCTGGTCCAGTGACTGGAGCTGCGGCGTGCACGGCGCCGTACTGCCGAGGCAGCCGTCCAACCGTCCCGGTCCCGAGGGGCTGGCCGTCGCCCTGCAGGACGCGAGGGTCCCCGTCTGGACGCCCTGGCCGCTTCCGGCGGCCTGGCTCGTCACGGGCTTCACCACCGTCGGGGACGACCGCTCGGGCGCCCGCGCGACCGCCGTCGCGGTGTCCGGGCCGGGACTGCTGCACGGCCCCGCCGACATGGTCCTGATCGCCGAGGAGCCGGGTATCGGCCTCGGCGCCCACTTCGCGGGGCTCGCGGGCGCCGATCCCGGCACCGCCTTCAACGGCGGCCCGCCGCACGTGAAGCTGGATGTCGGCGGCCCCGCCACCTGCGGGCAGACGGTGCCGATGTGGGCGGTCGGCGACCGTCCCGACCGCGCCGCCTACGTCGGCGAGGCGATGGGGAACTGGCTGTGGGCGGTGCTGTGGCCCGCCGACGCCGGGGTGCTCATGGTGGAGCGCCTCACCCTGCTCGACCTCCGCGAGCCGGGCATGGACCTCGACCTCCCCTACGGCGCGTACAGCCCCCGCCTCGACGGCTGAGCGGCCCCCCGGTTGGTATGAAGGGGCCATGCGGATCGATCTGCACTGTCACAGCGACGCGTCCGACGGAACCCGGCGCCCGGCGGAGGTCGTCCGCCGGGCGCGCGAGAACGGCGTGGACGTCGTCGCGCTCACCGACCACGACACCGTCGCCGGCTGGGACGAGGCCGCCGCGTCCCTCCCGGACGGCCTGGCGCTCGTCCCCGGCATCGAGCTGTCGTGCAAGGAGGACGACCGGAGCCTGCACCTGCTCGGCTACCTGTTCGACCCGGGCGAGCCGGTGCTGGCGGCCGAGCTGGCCCGGATCCGCGACGACCGGGTGATCAGGGCGCGCGGCATGGTGGAGCGGCTGAACGAGCTCGGCGCCGGCGTCACGTGGGACATGGTCCGCGCGCTGGCCACGGGCGAGGCGGTCGGGCGCCCGCACATCGCGCGCGCCATGGTGGAGGCGGGCGTCATCGAGACGGCGGACGAGGCGTTCACGTCCCGGTGGATCGCGCAGGACGGCCGCGCCTACGTCGAGCGGTACGCGCTCGACACCGAGCGGGCGATCGGGCTCGTCCGCGCGGCCGGGGGAGTGTGCGTCCTGGCGCACCCCCGGGCGCGCCGCCGCGGGTACGTGTTCGGCGACGAGGTGATCGAGAGACTCGCCGCCGCCGGGCTCGCCGGGGTCGAGACCGACCACCCCGACCACGTCCCCGAGGACCGCGCCCGCCTGCGCGACCTGGCCGCCTCGCTCGGCCTCGCCGTCACCGGCTCCAGCGACGACCACGGCGCGTTCACCGGCGACCGGATCGGCGCCGAGACCACCGCGCCGGACGCCTTCGAGACGCTCCGCGCGGCCGCCACCGGCGGTGATCTCCGTCTGCCCGACCGGCGCGGCGAATCGCGGTAGGGTGCGAAGCGTGGACGCGCGCATCGAACAGGTGGTGACGTCGGGGAAGCTCACCCTGGACGACACCGAGTACGACGTCGAGAACAACACCTACATCGTCGGCGACGACGACGAGGTCATCGTGATCGACCCGGCCAACGACGCCGAGGCCATCCTCAAGGAGGTCGGTGACCGCGAGGTCATGGCCGTCCTGCTGACCGACGGCAACGAGCACCGCCTCAGCGTGGTCCTCGAAGTGGCCGCGGCCGGCGAGGAGGACGAGGACAACTGGGCGCCGATCGCGCTGCACCGCGCCGACCGGCTGCTGTGGCGCGACTACTTCGGCCGCCTCGCCAAGGAGGAGGACGACGAGGACGACGCCAAGGCGCTGCGCTCCCTCGAACCCGACATCTGGCTGGAGGACGGCGGCGTCTTCGAGATCGGCGAGGCCCAGCTGGAGATCGTGCACACCCCGGGCCACACGCCCGGCGCCGTCTGCGTGATCAGCGAGCAGCTCGGCCTGCTGTTCTCCGGCGACACCCTGCACCGCGGCCGTCCCGGCTCGGTCGGCGGCGTCTACGAGGACCTGCGCAAGCAGCTCAACTCGATCGGCGCGCTGCTCACCCCGCTGCCGAAGGACCTGCGGGTCCTGCCCGCGCAGGGCGAGGAGACCACGGTCGGCGACGAGGACGCCCGCTGGGAGAGCTGGGGCTCCATGGCGCGGGAGTCTGACGACTAGTTTTGGAGCAGCTCGGGTTCGAGGGGATGCCTCGGCGGCTCTACACGTGCACGCCGTCGAGGCTGAACACGTGGCTGGACTGCCCGCGCCGGTACCGGATGACGTATCTCGATCGTCCGATGCCGCCGAAGGGTCCGCCATGGGCGCACAACAGCGTCGGGGCGAGCGTGCACAACGCGCTGGCCGCCTGGTGGCGGCTGCCCGTCGACGAGCGCAGCCCTGAGGCGGCCGGGAGGCTGCTGCTCCGGGGCTGGCTGACCGACGGGTTCCGGGACGAGGCGCAGTCCGCGCAGTGGCGCGAGCGGGCCCGGGAGATGACGGAGCGGTACGTCGCCGGGCTCGACCCGTCCGACGAGCCGCTCGGCGTCGAGCGCACCGTGGCGACCCGCACCGACCGGATCGCGGTGTCCGGGCGCATCGACCGGCTGGACGCGCGCGGCCCCGAGCTGGTCGTCGTGGACTACAAGACCGGGCGGCACGTCCTGACCTCCGACGACGCCCGCGGCTCGCTGGCGCTGGCGATCTACGCGGTGGCGGCGTCGCGCGTCCTGCGCCGCCCGTGCCGCCGGGTCGAGCTGCACCATCTGCCGTCCGGCGAGGTCGCGGTGTGGGAGCACACCGACGAGTCGCTGGCCCGGCACATCCGGCGCGCGGAGCAGATCGCCGCCGAGGCCGCGACCGCGGACGACGCGTACCGCGCCGGCGCGGGGAAGCGCGCCGACGTGCCGAAGCCCCGTGCGGGGGAGGTCGACCACGCCCCGCACGACGAGCTGTTCCCGCCGCGTCCGGGCAACCTGTGCTCCTGGTGCGACTTCGCCCGCCACTGCCCGGAGGGCCGGGAGGCCGCCCCGCGCAAGGAGCCGTGGGCGGCGCTCCCCGTCGACGCCGTCTAGGGCCGTCTACGCGGTGGCCAGGGCCGGCTGCCCGGGCCAGCGGCGCGGGTCGCGGAGGCCGTAGAGGCCCTTGCCCAGGTCGTAGCCGTCGGCCGCGAGCCGCTGCCGGGCGCGTTCCAGCATGTCGCGGGTGGGTTTGGCGAAGGCGTGGTCGTGCAGCCGCTCCGGTACCGCGTTCATCGCGAGGCGGAACGAGCGGAGCGCCGCCGTCACCGCGGGCTGCGGCACCTCGGGCAGCGCCCCGTACATCCGGCGGGCCCAGTCCGGCAGCGAGTAGTAGCAGAGCGCCCCGAACGGGAAGTAGCCCGGCTTCCCGGGCGCGAGGAACCTGAGGTTCTCCGGCATCGTCGGCCACATGAGGAACCGCACCGTGGCGGCGGCCTCCTCGGTGACGCGCAGCTGGGGCCGCATCTCGGCGAGGTAGGCCTCCATCTCGGCGACGCTGCCGGGGACGTCGTCGGCGTGCAGCCCTACGTAGGTAGCGGTGTGCCGCTGCTCGTCCAGGTACCGGTCGGCCATGGCGCCGGTCAGCGGCAGCCCGGCCCGCCGCGCGACCTCCAGGTAGGAGTACACCTCGGCGCAGTGCACCCACCGCAGCAGCTCGGGCTGGTCGAGGCGCTCCCGCCTGCCGGTGTCGTGGTTGAGGATGCGCAGGCTCCGGTGGATCTCCCGGACGCGGTACGCCAGCTCGTCGATCTCCTCGTGCGACCCGAAGGTGGCCACCCCGACGAAGTCGGCGGTGCGCTGGAGCCTCCCGAACGGGTCCTCCTGGAAGTTGGAGTTCTGCCAGACGCCCCACATCGCCATGGGGTGCAGCGCCTGGAGCATGAGGCTGCGCACCCCGCCGATCCACATGGACCGGTCGATGTGGACGCGCCACGTGACGCTCTCGGGGGGCTGGACGGTCGCCGGCATGTACACCTCCATGAGACAAACTGAAGTAAGTGTGTCATTACCTCAGTCCGCCCGCGACACCGCCCCCTCTCCGGGCGGTGAGGAGTCCTCGGCCGCCCGGGGCCCGGTGGACTATCGGTTCACAGCGACTCGTCGCGCATGACCTCCAGGTTCAGGAAGCGCGGGCCGTCGCTGCACAGCGCCTCCATCTGCCCGGCGATGCGCCGGGTCTCGGGCAGGTCGCTGTTGCGCATCGCCTCCTCGTAGGACGGGAACTCGACGATGTCGACGTAGTGGGACGCGTCCTGGCGGTCCTTGGTGTGCAGCTCGTGGGTCGCCGTGCGCGTGCCCTCGCTGGCCTTGGCCCACTCGTCGAACAGGCCCTCCAGCTCGTCCTGGCGGTCGGTGCGGTAGTCGATGATCTGTACGAAGCCCATCCGGCTCAGCCCCCTACCGTCGCGCGCTCGTCCTTGAGGTGGGTGCGGATCTCCTGCCGCATCTCCGGGGTGTCGTCGTGCCCGTGCACCGAGGCGGCGTGCTCGGCGGCGGCGCGGACGACCTCGTCCTCCTCGCCGCTGATGGTGAGCGTGCAGCCCGACTCGCTCGGCATGTCCCTGCAGTCGGCCGTCTTGCGCATGTCTCCCCCTCGCCGGGCCGGCGCCCGCGTGCGAGGTGAGATCCGTCGGCGGCGCCCCGTCCGGCCGTTCTTCCCGCCACACCGTCACAATCCATAACAATCGTCGCATATCCCCATGTCAGGGGGAAGGTGTCCGACGCACGTTGTACGGTGACGCCTCCACAGACGAGAGGGTGTGCCGATGGACTGGGTCGAGTCCGCTGGGGGCCCGCTGCTGGCCGCGCCCGCGACGCAGCTGGCCCGCTGGGAGGGCGCCACCGACGACGAGGACGACGACGCCCCCGTGGAGACCTGGGGCGACTACGGGCGCGCCTGCGCGGTCGACGGCTACATCGGGCTGGTCGGCATCGGGGGCGCGCAGGGCCTCGTCCTCGGAGACGAACCCGCCACGACGACCTACCTGCCGGAGGAGCGCCTCTTCCTGCGCTGGGCGGCGGCCGAGTCGGAGACCGAGCTCGTCCACGCGGCCAGAGAGGCCGTCCGCGGCGTCGAGTGGGAGGAGGAGCTCGACTGGGACGTGGACGGGGCCGTCGTCCTCTTCGACTCCGCCTGGCCCGGCGCGACCCCCGAACCCGGCAACCACCTGAAGATCGACCTGGCCCCGGGCCGCTACCGCGTGCGCGCCGCCCACACGCGGGACGACCGCAACTGGATGATCCTCGTGCAACTCCAGCCGGTGCCCTAGCCGGCCAGCGCCGCCAGGCGGCGGGCGAGCCGGGCGGCGGCCTCCCGCAGCGCGGCGGGCTCCAGCACCTCCATCTCGAAGCCCAGCCGGGCCACGTGCACGGCGAGCGCGTCCAGGTCCGCGCCGCCGACGACGAGCACGCACCAGCCGTCGTGATCGTCCTCGACCCGTCCCACCTGGGGCGGGACCAGTGCGCGCACCTCGTCGGGCCCGGCGCGGACGCGTATCCGCGCGAGATGCCGGTACGGCGCCTCGGTCACGGCCCGCTGCACGTAGGCGACCGGGTCCGGATGCTCCCTCGGCCGGAACCGCCAGGTCGTCGCCACCGCCTCGCGCATCCGGTCCAGGCGGAAGGTGCGCCAGCCGTCGCGGTCGGCGTCCCACGCCATCAGGTACCAGCGGCGTCCCGTGGCGACCATCCGCACCGGCTCGACCGTGCGCTCGCGGTTCCCGCCGTCCCGCCCCGGGTAGCGGAACCGCACCCGCACCGCGTCGCGGCAGGCCCGCGCGAGCGTCACCAGCAGCTCCGCGTCGATCTGGACCCCCGGGCCGACGAGGGTGTCGGTGGCGCCGTGCACCGCCCGCACCTCGGCGCGCAGCCGGGGCGGCATCACCTGGTCGAGCTTCGCCAGCGCCCGCAGGGCCGCATCGCCCGCCCCGGCGACCGTCCCGCCGGAGGCCATCCGCAGGGACACCGCCGTCGCGATCGCCTCCTCGTCGTCCAGGAGCAGCGGCGGGAGCCGGGTCCCCGCGCCCAGCCGGTAGCCGCCGCCCACGCCCGCCGTCGCGTGCACCGGGTACCCGAGCGCGCGCAGCCGCTCCACGTCGCGCCGCACCGAGCGGTCGGTGACGCCCAGCTCGGCGGCGAGGTCGGCGGCGGTCCAGGACGGCCGCCGCTGCAGCAGTCCCAGCAACCGCAGCACCCGCTCGGTCGTCGCCTCGACGCTCACGCGCCCATCGTCCCACGAAACGCGGAACGTACCTGTCCGGTATTCCGGTGACACTGGGCCCATGACCCAGACGTGGAACCCACTGCTCCGGGACCAGATCGCCTGGCACTGGGACAACCAGCTTCGGCCCCGCATCAGCGGGCTCGCCGACGACGAGTACTTCTGGGAGCCGGTGCCCGGCTGCTGGAGCGTTCGCCCGCGAGGCCCCGGCGCCGGCCCAGCGCCCGTGCGCGTCGGCTCCGGCGCGATGACCATCGACTTCGCGATGCCGCAGCCCGACCCGGCCCCGTTCACCACGATCGCCTGGCGGCTCGCGCACGTGATCGTCGGCGTGCTCGCGGTGCGCAGCGCCGCGCACTTCGGGCGCCCGCCCACCGACTACCGGGCGTTCGAGTACGCCGGGACCGCGGACGAGGCGCTGGCGCAGCTCGACGCCGAGTACGCGACCTGGCTGGCCGGGGTCGATTCCCTCGGCGAGTCCGGCCTCGCCCGCCCCTGCGGGGAGGCCGAGGGACCGTACGGCGAGCGGCCTCTGGCAGCGTTGGTCCTGCACATCAACCGGGAGCTGATCCACCACCTGTCCGAGGTGTGCCTGCTCCGCGACCTCTACCTGCACACTCATCGGGAGGCGAGCTGAAGTGGCCCGCGACGTTCAGATCACCTTCGACTGCGCCGACCCGGCCGCGCTCGCGGCCTTCTGGGGTGAGGCCCTCGGCTACCGGCTGCAGGACCCGCCCGGCGGCTTCGCGTCGTGGGACGAGGCCCTGGAGGCGATGGGCATCCCGCCGGAGAACCGGAACGACGCCTCGGCGGTGGTCGACCCCGGCGGATCAGGCCCCCGGCTGTTCTTCCAGCGCGTCCCGGAGGGCAAGCAGGCCAAGAACCGCGTCCACCTCGACGTGCGGGCCGCCCCCGGCCTCGACGGCGACGAGCGGATGGCGGCCCTGGAGGCCGAGGCCGAGCGCCTCGTCTCCCGCGGCGCCACCCGTCTCCAGCGCCACGACCCGGAGCCCCCGCTCGGCGCCGGCCACATCGTGATGGCCGACCCCGAAGGCAACGAGTTCTGCCTCGACTGACCTCGGACGACGTGCTGCCGCCCGCGAACGAGCGTCGCCCAGCGGGGTCGCCGCCTGGCTCACCGGCTTCTCGCCGTCGACGGCGACCCGGACCTCATCTGACGGCCGGGGAGCGCCGGTCACCTGCCGGCGGTGACGGCCTTGAGTTCGTCCAGGGATTCGCGGATGTGGTGGGAGAGGCCCTGGAGGCCGTCGCGGAGCCAGCGTTCGAAGGCGACCTTGAAGACGGCGATCCCCGCCTCGGCGCTGAGGGCGGCGGCCGGGTCGGGGACGCCGCGGCGGCGCAGGGCCTCGGCGAGCGTCGTGGCCAGGGTGGCGAGTTTGATCAGCTCGCGTTCGCGCAGTTCCGCGTTCGCGTCGATGACGGCCTGGCGGCGGCGGGCGTGGGCGTGGCGTCCCTCGAAGACGGCGCCGACGGCCTCCAGGGCCCTGGCCGTCGCGTCGAGCGGCACCGCGGTCGCCGGGGCGTCGGCGACGGCGCTCGTGAGCAGGTCCTGGAGCAGCGCGGAGCCTCCGAACAGGACCTCGCGCTTGTCGGCGAAGTGGCGGAAGAACGTGCGCTCGGTGAGGCCCGCCCGGCGGGCGATCTCCGCGACCGTGGTCCTGTCGTAACCGTGCTCGCCGTAGAGGGCGAGTGCCGCCTCTTCGAGTCGGCCGCGTGCGTTCGGCTCCCATCGCCCCATGCCCGGAATCCTAGCCGATGACAGTCACTGACATGGTGTGTGTATGCTGACGACAGTGACTGACATCGCTCGCGCCCGCCCGGCATGACCGTGCCCGGCGGATCATCGGAGGTTTCCATGCACGTCTTCGTCACCGGGGCGTCCGGCTGGATCGGCTCGGCGCTCGTTCCCGAACTCGTCGCGGCGGGGCACCGCGTCACCGGGCTCGCCCGCTCGGACGCCTCGGCCGCCGCCCTCACCGCGGCCGGCGCCGGGGTGCGCCGCGGCACCCTGGACGACCTCGGCGTCCTCGGCGACGCCGCCGCGGCCTCGGACGGCGTCGTCCACCTGGCGTTCAAGCACGACATCGCGTTCTCGGGCGGATTCCAGGACGCCGCCGACGCGGACCGGCGCGCCGTCGAGGCGTTCGGCGACGCGCTCGCGGGCTCCGACCGGCCGTTCGTCCTCGCCTCCGGCCTGCTCGGCCTCGCGCCGGGACGGGTGGCGACCGAACGGGACGGGACGGACCCGTCCCTGGAGGCCGGGTTCGGGACGCGGCACGGCACCGCCCGGCTGGCGCTCTCGCTCGCCTCGCGCGGGGTGCGGTCGTCCGTCGTCCGGCTGCCCCCGACCGTGCACGGAGAAGGGGACAAGGGCTTCATCGCGACCCTGGTCGGCGTCGCCCGTGACCAGGGCGTCTCCGGCTACGTCGGGGACGGGTCCCAGCGCTGGCCCGCCGGGCACGTGCTCGACGCCGCGCGCCTGTTCCGGCTCGCGCTGGAGCAGGCGCCGGCGGGCTCGGTGCTGCACGCGAACGCCGAGGAAGGGGTACCGCTCCGCGCCGTGGCCGAGGTGATCGGCCGCCGTCTCGGCGTGGCGACGGCCTCGGTCGACCCGGGGGACGCCGCCGGGCACTTCGGCTGGCTGGCCGGGCCCGCCGGCACCGACGCCCCGGCGTCGAGCGCGCTGACCAGGGAGCTGCTGGGCTGGCGGCCGACCCGCCCCGGGCTCATCGACGACCTGGAGGAGGGCCACTACTTCAAGGCCGCCTGACCGGGCGCCGACCGCCCGTCGCTATTTCAGGGTGCGCTCGGTGTCGGCCCAGAGGGCGAGGAGGGCGGCGGCGGTGGTCTCGGGGGCGTCCCAGGCGGGGGAGTGGGCGGCGCCGGGGATGACGACCTTGGGCGCGTTGAGGCGTTCGGCCATGGCGGCCTGGGCGCGGGGGTCCCAGGCGTCGTCGTCCTCGCCGTAGAGGACCAGGACGCGCAGGGCGGTGTCGGCGCAGTGCTTGGCCAGCTCGTCGACGCGGTCGGGGGCGGTGAGGATCTCGTTGGCCATGAAGGCCAGCCCCTTCTCGGAGTTGCCGAGCGTGCGGGCCTTGAGGAAGGCGACGACCTCGCGCTGGACGCCCCGTCCCAGGTAGTCGGGTTCGAGGCTGAGCTCCCAGATCTGCGCCATGCCGAGTTCGGGGATGGCGTCGCGCAGGGCGCGGGCCTTGGCGGCTGCCGGACCGGAGACGGCGGCCGGGCCCGAGCTCATCAACGTGAAGGACGCGGGACGGGCCCCGGCGAGGACGGCCTCGCGGCACACCAGGCCGCCGAACGAGTGGCCGACCAGGTGGACGGGGCCGGGGCCCAGCGCCGACAGGAGGGCGGCGATGTCGGCGCCGAGGGCCGCGCGGGTGTAGGCGCTCTCGTCGTCCGGGCCGATGGACTCGTACTGGCCCCGCATGTCGATCGCGACGACGCGGCGCCCGGACGCGGCCAGGGTCTCCAGGACGGCGAGGAAGTCCTCCTTGCTGCCGGTGAGACCGGGGACGAGGAGGGCGGGACAGCGGTCGGGCACGCCCGATCCCGGAAGGGCCTCCAGCGCGGCGAACGGGCCGCGGGAGGTCTCGACGGTCGTCCGGCGAACACCGGGGGGCAGACTCACGAACCGGGGCGTACTCACGGTGGAAACCTTAGTCAATGGGAGCCTGCGGGCTTCGGTAAGAAATCTTCGGTGGTAGCGTCGCCAGCGTGGTCGCCATGCCTGCCATCTCCGCCCACCGTCGCGACGAAGCGGGCCTCACGGGCCTCGGCGACGCCGTCGCGTCCGGCGCCGAGTACGTGGAGATCGACATCCGGCGGACCGGGGACGGCCGGCTCGTCGTCCACCACGATCCCGAGATCGCCGGGCTCCGGCTGAACCGGCTCCCCTACGAGCGGATCCAGGAGCTCGCGGTACGGCCCGTCCCGCTGGCCGGCGACGCCATGAAGGTGATCGCGGGCCGGGCGCAGGGGCATCTGGACCTCAAGGAGCGCGGCTGCGAGCACGAGACCGTGGCGCTGGCGGTCGAGGCGTTCGGCACCGGGAACTTCGTGGTGACGACCAGCGAGATCACGTCTCTCGTGGAGATCAAGAAGAGCTTCCCGGGGGTGCGGACGGCCCTTTCGGTCGGCCGCAACCTGTGGGAGCGCGGCGCCGCGCACGACTTCGCGCCGCTGCGGCTGATCCGGCGGGCGGGCGCCGACATGGTCGCCCTCAACCACCGGCTCGCCCGCGTCGGCGTGCTGCGCCAGTGCGGGCGCGCCGGGATCCCCGCCATGATCTGGACGGTCAACGCCGAGCCCGTCATGCACCGCTTCCTGCGCGACCCGCGCGTCGCCGTCCTCGTGACCGACCATCCGGGCCTCGCCCTCAGGTTGCGCGAGGGTGGAGGCCCGGACGGAACGCGACCGCGGGACTGACACGAGTCTCGCGGTCGGGTGTTCCGCCGCCGATCAGGCGGTCTGCGACGCCTCCGCGGTGCCGCCCGCGGTCGCGGCCGGCTTGCCGGCGCGGGTGCGGCGGCGGGGCCTGCTGCGCTTGCGCTCGGTGGCGACCGCGTCGACGACGTTGTCGTCCGCGGCCGTCTCGGCCTCCGCCGCGGCGGCCTCGACCGGCTGGCCCGCCCGCGTGCGCGTCCGGTCGCGCTTGCGGCGGCGCGGCCGGGGACGCTCCTGCTCCTGCTCCCGGTTGCGGTTCTGGTCGCGGCCGCGGTCGTGGCTGCGGACCTTGCCCGTCTCGCCGATGTCCTCCAGTTCCTCGGCGTCCAGCCCGGCGCGGCCGTTGCGCATGTCGGTGGGCAGCGTCCCCTTCGTGCCCGCGGGGATGCCGAGCGTCTCGAAGAAGTGCGGGGACGTGGAGTAGGTCTCCTCCGGGGCGGCGAACGGCAGATCGAGCGTGCCGTTGATCAGCTTCCACCGGGTGAGGTCGGACCAGTCGACGAGCGTGACGGCGACGCCCTCCTTGCCCGCGCGGCCGGTCCGGCCGATGCGGTGCACGTAGGTGTCGGCGCTGTCGGGGCACTCGTAGTTCACGACGTGGGTGACGTCGTCGACGTCGAGGCCGCGGGCCGCCACGTCGGTGGCCACCAGCACGCCGATCTTGCCGTTGCGGAACGCGCGCAGTGCCCGCTCGCGCTGGCTCTGCCCGAGGTCGCCGTGCACGGCGGCGGCGTCGAAGCCGCGCTGTGCGAGGTCGGCGGCCACGCGGTCGCACGCCCGCTTCGTCTGGCAGAAGACCATGGTCAGACCACGGCCCTCGGCCTGCAGCAGGCGGGCCAGCATCTCCGGCTTGTCCATCTGGTGGGCCTGGAAGACGTGCTGGACGACCTGCGGCGTCGCGTCCGACTCGGTGTGCGACTCGGCCCGGACGTTGGTCGGGCGGGTCAGGTACCGGCGCGACAGCGCGGCGATCTCGCCCGGCATCGTCGCCGAGAACAGCATGGTCTGCCGCCGCGCCGGGATCCGGTCGATGATCCGCTCGATGTCCGGCAGGAAGCCGAGGTCGAGCATGCGGTCCGCCTCGTCCAGCACCAGCACCTCGACCTTGGACAGGTCGAGGTACTTCTGCTTGATGAGGTCGAGGAGCCTGCCCGGGGTGCCGACGACGACGTCGACGCCCTCGCGCAGCGCCTCGATCTGCGGTTCGTAGGCGCGACCGCCGTACACCGACAGGACGCGGCTGCCGAGCTTGCCGCCGGCGACGAGAAGGTCGTCGGTGACCTGGAGGGCCAGTTCGCGGGTCGGCGCGACGACGAGCGCGCGCGGCTCGCGGCCGCCGTGCTCGATGCGCTGCAGCAGCGCGGCGCCGAACGCGAGGGTCTTGCCGGTGCCCGTGCGGGCCTGGCCGATGATGTCGTGGCCGCCCAGCGCGATCGGCAGGGCGAGCTCTTGGATGGGGAACGCGTCCACGATGCCTTCGGCTTCGAGGGCGTCTGCTATCTCGGGTACGACCCCGAGTTCACGAAAGGTAGTCAGGGCTTTCAGCCTCCAATATGCGGGGTCTCCGCTCCCGGGTGCGGCGCGGCTCGCCGGCGGGACACCGCCGAACCGGCGTGTCCGCCGTTCCTGTGGCCGCGCGCTCGCGCGGGAGGGACCAGCCGTTGCACAAATCTGTCGGCGACCGCAGTCAGGGGTTGAAAGCAGTCACTCACTGTGGCTGCGTGCGGTCACACTCCGCGACGCAGTGTACCGACCGTTGATTGCCTACACCAATAGCCGGTCACTCGGCCCAACGTTTCCATGGTTTCATCTATTCCGTCCCCGGCCCGCCAGGCGTTACGCGCCCGGCGCGGCGAGGCCTCCTGACCCGGTCTGTAGCGGGGCGGGACGGCCACATCCGGACACTTCGCGACGGCGCAGGCCCCCGCCGTGGAAGGCGGGGGCCTGCGCCGGGGTGGTGCCGGGGGTCAGTAGCTCCGGCGGCGGGTCCGCGAGCCGTGGCCGCGGCCGCGGCCGCGCGTGTTCATCGTGGTGAGCGCGGCCACGCCCAGCGCGGCGATCACCACCGCGAAGACGAAGGCGACGAGCATCCCCGCCCCGAGGGCGTCCGCGACGACACCGCCGAGGATCGCGCCGGCGATTCCGACGAGGACCGTGAGCAGGATGCCGATCGGGTTGCGGCCCGGCACGACCAGCCGCGCGAGTGCACCGATGACGGCACCGACGACGATGAACCAAAGGATCGTGGTGAGCATGTCGATCAACCATTCCTTTCGTGGGCCGGTCGCCCGAGGTCGGTCATCGATATGCCCCGCCTGCCGGGTTGAAACAAAATCCAGGTCAAGGCGCGTGGGGAGAGGGTAAAGCCGCAGGTACGCGGCATGATGCAGGTGGATCGCGCCTGCGCAGGCGCGCGGCTCAGGTGTACTGCGTGCCGAAGCCCACGCTGCGCTGCTCGTCCTCGGCGATCTCCAGGTAGCCGACGCGGGCCGCGGGGATGACGACCCGGCCGGCGCGGCGGTCCTTCAGCACCAGCACGCCCTGCGGGTCGGCGAGCGCCGCCCCGAGCGCGTCCTGGACGTCGTCGGCCGTCTGGTCGGTGTCGACCACCAGCTCCTTGGCCACGTTCTGGACCCCGATGCGAACCTGCACGCGATGCCTCCCGTCGTCGGGTGCGTCCCGCCGACCGCCGGCGGGCCCGGCTCCGATGGTCGCATGGAGATCGCCGGGACGTGCCGCCATCCGGTTGTGCCCAGGGTGAACGTCCCCCGGCCGCGGGATGGACGGGCACAGGCCCGTTACCGGCCGCCGGGGCGTCGGCCGGGATCACTCGCGGCGTCAGCCCTGGTCGTTGGTGCGGGGGAAGCCGGAGATGCCGCGCCAGGCCAGCCGGGCGATGATCTTCTCGGCGGTGTCCTTGGGGATCGCCCGGTGCTGGGAGAGCCAGAAGCGGGCGCTGACCTCGGCCATGCCGACCAGGCCCATGCCGAGCAGGTGCGCCTCCTCGGCGGGGGCGTTGGTGTCCTCGGCGATCACCTGCGCGATCATCTCGGCGCACTGCTGGTTGGCGCGGTCGACGCGGGCCCGGACGGGCGCGACGTTGCGCAGGTCGGACTCGAAGACCAGGCGGTAGGCCTCGCCGTCGCCCGCCACGAAGTCGTAGAAGGCCTGCATGCTCGCCTGCACGCGCAGCTTGTTGTCCGTGGTGGACTCCAGCGCCTCGCGGACGATCTTCACCAGGGCCTCGGCGTGCTCGTCCAGCAGCGCCAGGTACAGCTCCAGCTTGCCCGGGAAGTGCTGGTAGAGCACGGGCTTGCTGACGCCCGCGCGCTCGGCGATCTCGTCCATCGCCGCGGCGTGGTACCCCTGCGCGACGAACACCTCCTGGGCCGCGCCGAGCAACTGCTTGCGGCGCGCCAGTCGCGGCAGTCTCGTGCCACGGGGGCGGGCGTCCGGGGTCGCGGTCACCACACTCTCCGATCACCGAATCGTGGGGACGGATGGGGGTCGTCCGTCACCGGGAAACAATCTCATCATCCTACGCGCGAGTAACTCCGTTGGTCACGGGCACCGCCCGCCGTCGTTCCTTCGCGCAGGTCAGTGTATTCCCGCCGGAACCGGGAGCGGTCCGCCCCGATCTTTCTGTCAACCTTCCTTCCTGTGCCGGGCGCCAACATTCAGGTCACCGGTGGACGCGGGTCACCGGTAGTCGTCCTCGTCCAGCCGGACCTCCCGCCGCTGCTCGGCCGCGTCGGCCTCGTTCGCGTCCTCCGGAATGGGGCCGCGCTCGACGCGCTCCTCCTCCTCGTCGAGGGCGGCTCGCTGCTCCGCCGCGTCGGCCTCGTTGGCGTCGTCGGGCGCGGGCTGTTCCAGGTCGTCGGTCTCGCTCATCAGGGATCCTCCTCCAGGTTCACAGCCGTCCGGCCAGCTCCCGCAGCGGCGCCTCGACGGACTCGCCGTGGGTCGGGAACGCGTGGACGACGTCGGCGAGCAGGCTCAGCGGCGTCTCCGCGCGGATGGCCAGCGCGATCTCGCTCATCCACTCGTCGGCGTGGAGTCCGGCGGCGGCGGCGCCGACCAGCAGTCCGCGGGTGGGGTCGGCGTACAGCTCCACCCGGCCGCGCTCGTCGGCCTCGACCGCCGCCCGGGCCGTCGCGGCGAGGTCGTACCCGGCGGTGAGGAGGTCTATGCCGAGTTCCTCCGCCTGCCTGGGGGAGATGCCCACCGAGTAGACGGTGGGCGTCGTGTAGACGACGCGGGGGATGGCGCGGTAGTCGGCCTCGCGCCGGTGCCCGAGCAGGTTCGACAGCGCGACCTGCGCCTGGTAGCGGGCGGCGTGCGCGGTGCGGGCGACGCCGGTGACGTCGCCGGCCGCCCACACGCCGCCCGCGGCGCCGGGCACCCGGCACGTCTCGTCCACGGGGATTCCCTGGCCGGGTATGACGTCGATGCCGAGGTGCTCCAGCCCGAGGCCCTCCACGCGTGGGCGGCGCCCGGCGGCGACGAGGACGCGGTCGGCGTCGAGGGTCCCGCCGTCGGTCAGCCAGAGCCGCAGGCCGACGTCCTTGCGCTCGGCGTCGGCGACGGCGGCGCCGAGCCGCAGGTCGACGCCCATCCGGCGCAGGGCGTCGGCGAGCACCTCCCCGGCGAACGGCGCCTCCGCGTCCAGCAGCCGCCCGGACGCCTCGACGACCGCGACCTGCGAGCCGAACGCCGCGTACACCTGCGCCAGCTCGCAGCCGACCGGGCCCCCGCCGAGGATCACCAGCCGGCGCGGCAGGTCGGGGACCGAGAGGGCCTCGGCGCTCGTCCACAGCGGCACGTCGGCCAGCCCCTCGACGGGCGGGATGACCGGCTCGCTGCCGGTGCAGACGATGAGGTCGCCGAAGCCGTGCACGGCGCCGTCCACCTCGATCCGGCCGTGGTCGAGGATCTGCCCCCGGCCGCGCAGGACGGTCACGCCGTCCTCGGCCATCCGTGCGACGGCGGGGTCGTCGCCCCGGTTCCCGGCCAGCCCGTCGCGGCGGGCGAGGGCCATCTCCCAGGTCTCGCCGCGGCGCGCCGACATCAGCAGCGACTTGGACGGGACGCACGCGAAGTAGGGCGACTCCCCGCCGACGAGACGGTTCTCGACGAGCGCGACGTCCCGTCCCGCGCGGGCGAGGCCGGTCGCGACCAGCTCCCCCGCGGTCCCCCCGCCCAGCACCACGGCGTCGTAGTGATGGTTGTGCGACAACGGTTCTTCCTTCCACCCGTGGTGTCCCCAGGCACCATGGTGACGGAACGCGGTCCCGGAGAGTGCCGATTCGAACACATAGGGCACCCGGGATCGCCGAAGTCGCTCAGGGCAGCGGCCGGTGGTCCTTCAGAAGCGGTTCCAGGAGGTCACCGTGCTCGTCCACCCGGGCGAGGACGTCCTCGGGGCCGAAGACGAGATCGGCGGGGTCCTCGCACGCCTCCAACTCGTCCCAGGTGATCGGCGTCGACACCGACGGGCGGCTCGCGGCGCGCAGCGAGTAGGGCGCGACGGTCGTCTTGGCCGGGTTGTTCTGGCTCCAGTCGACGAACACCTTGTCCTTGCGCAGCCGCCGCTCCATCTTCGCGACGACCAGCTTCGGGTTCTCGTCGGCCAGGCGCTGCGCGGCGGCCTTGGCGTACTCGGACGTCCGCTCGGCCTCCTTCGGCTCCTCGATCGGGACGTAGAGGTGCAGGCCCTTCTTGCCGCTCGTCTTCGGGTAGGACTCCAGGCCGTCCTCGGCGAGCACGTCGCGCAGCAGGGCGGCGACCTCGCACGCCTCCACGATCGTGGCGGGCGGGCCCGGGTCCAGGTCGAAGACGACCAGGTCGGGAGTGTGCACCTTGCCGCGCGGCCCCACCTTCCACTGCGGGATGTGCAGTTCCAGCGCGGCGAGGTTCGCGCACCACACGAGCGTGGGCAGGTCGTCGACGACGACGAAGTCGAGGGTGTCGCGGCCCTTGGAGCTGCCGGGGGTGGGGATCGTCGCCGTCCGGACCCAGTCCGGGGTGTGGGAGGGGGCGTTCTTCTCGAAGAACTTGCCGCCGTCTATGCCGTCCGGCCAGCGGATGCGGGTCGCGGCGCGGTCGTGCAGGTGGGGGAGCATGACCGGGGCGATGCGGGCGTAGTAGTCGATGACCTCACCCTTGGTGAACTCCGGGTACATGCCCTTGTCGAGATTGGAGAGGGAGAGCTGACGGCCGTCCACCTCGACGGCGGTCCTCTTACTGCTCACTCGTGACCTCCAGGGGGTCCTTGTCGTCGCGCAGGCCCCGCCAGGACGGGAAGCGGAGGCGGCCGTCCCTGGTCCGGGCGCTGTAGGCGACCTCCCCGACGAGCCGGGGCTCAACCCATTGGGCGTCGCGGGCGAACTCGCGCGGAACGGGCTCGTCGTAGGGGCTCGTCGGACGGCGCAGCGGCCACAGCGTCTCGTACAGCTCGTCCAGGACACGGTCGCTGAAGCCCGTGCCGACGTGGCCGACGAAACCCAGCCTGCCCTTCATGTCGTACTCGCCCAGCAGCAGCGAGCCCACGCCGCCTTCGCGCCGGCCCTTTCCAGGCTTCCAGCCGCAGATGACGATCTCGCGCGTCATGAAGTTCTTCACCTTGCGCCAGAAGTCGACGCGGCGCCCCGGGCGGTACGGGGAGTCGAGGCGTTTGGCGAGCAGGCCCTCCATCTGCTGCTCGCGGGTGAAGGAGAGCAGCTCCTCCACCTGGAGCCGGTCGCCGCCGTGCAGGTACGGGGGCACCTCCACGGGGCCGGTGCCGGCGAGGTCCAGCTCCGCCAGCACCGAGCGGCGGTCGGCGTAGGGGACGTCGTACAGGACGTGCCCGTCCAGGAAGAGGACGTCGAAGACCACGTAGCGGACGGGCACCTCGCGGATCAGTCGGGGGTCGGGGCGCTGGACGTGCATCCGGCGCTGGAGGCGTTCGAAGCTGGGGCGTCCCTCCTGGAAGGCGACGACCTCGCCGTCCAGCACGACGTCGTGGTCGGGCAGCAGGTCGGCGAGGGCGGACAGCTCGGGGTAGCGGCTCGTCACCTCGCCGCCGCGCCGGCCGACGGCGCGGGCGCCGTCGGCGGAGACGTGCGACAGGACGCGCACGCCGTCCCATTTCAGCTCCAGGCCCCACTTCCCGCCGTCGGAGGGGAGGTCTCCGGTGGAGGCCATCATCGGCTCGACGGGCCACGGCATGGTCATACCGCCGTCTTACCCCGTCCCGCCGCACGGGGAAAGGATCACGACGCCGTTCTGGCGCAAATCGAAGGACGTTGCGACGCTAGGGGCAGGAACGTGCTGGGTAAGGACGGATCATGCGCAGTATCTGGAAGGGCGCGATCTCCTTCGGTCTGGTGACCATACCGGTGAAGCTCTACTCGGCGACCGAGCAGCGGGACGTCGCCTTCCACCAGGTGCACCGGGAGGACGGCGGGCGCATCAAGTACAAGCGGGTGTGCACGATCGACGGCGAGGAGGTGCCCTACTCCGACATCGCCAAGGGCTACGAGCTGCCGAGCGGCGAGATGGTCATCCTCACCGACGAGGACTTCGCCGACCTGCCGCTGTCGTCCAGCCGCCGGATCGACGTCCTGCAGTTCGTGGAGCGCGAGGAGGTCGACCCGATCTACTTCGCGAAGTCCTACTACCTGGAGCCCGACGCGCAGGGCGCCAAGCCGTACGTGCTGCTGCGGGACGCGCTGGAGAGCTCCGGGCAGGTCGCGATCGTCAAGGTGGCGCTGCGCCAGCGCGAGTCGCTCGCGACGCTGCGGGTCAGCGAGGGCGTGTTCGTCCTGGAGACCATGCTGTGGCCGGACGAGGTCCGCACCCCCGACTTCCCCTTCCTGGAGGAGGACATCGAGGTCCGCAAGCAGGAGCTGTCGATGGCGACGTCGCTGATCGAGTCGATGGAGGGGGACTTCGACCCGGGCGAGTACAAGGACGCCTACCGGGAGGCGCTCCAGGCGGTGATCGACGCCAAGGTCGAGGGGCGCGAGGTGGCGCGGCCCGCCGAGGAGGGCGAGGAGGAGCCCGCCGCGGACCTGCTCAGCGCGCTGCGCGCCAGCGTCGAGGCGGCGAAGAAGAGCCGCGGCGAGAAGTCGGGGAAGGCGGCGTCCGGCAAGGGGGCGCCGGCGAAGAAGCCCGCCGCGCGCAAGACGGCGTCGTCCAAGTCCGGCGAGAAGAAGGAGCCGGCCAAGAGCCGCGGCCGCAAGTCGGCGTGACCCCGCGGCCGGGCCGGGGCCGGTTCAGTTGTCGCGGCGGGCGGCGAGCACCCGCCCGACGGCGGCGGCAGCGGCGGACGGGTCGGCGCACGGCGCGATCCGCTCGCCCCAGCCGTAGCAGTAGGACCAGCCGTCGCCGGAACGTTCCCGCACCGCGATGACGCTCTCGCCGACCCGCGGCAGGCGCGGGTCGGCGATGTGCGCGGTCGGGCGGCGGTCGGCGGGCGCGGCGACCTCGACCGCCCAGCCGGCGGAGCGCAGGACGTCGGTGAGCCGCTCCAGGTGCGCGAGCGCGGTCTCGGCCTCGGTGATCATCAGCACGGACACGGTGCCTCCAAAGGAACATCCCGGCACGGGAAGGATTCGGGGATCCGCCGGGCAGGGACCGTCGCGGGATGCGTCACGCGAGGGCGCAGCCGGTGGAATGACGTTCAGTCTTGCGCCGGGTGGAGGAGACCACAAGCGGTTCGGGGGGATTGGTGGCCGGCACTTCGATGTGCCGGCCACCGGGGCGGGGCTCAGCCCACGGGCTCCAGCCGTGCGGGGGGAGCCGCCGGAGCGTCGCCCTCCCGGATCCCGTACCGGCCGTAGAGCCGGGCCAGCGGGCCGGGCGCCCACCAGTTCGCGCGGCCGAGCAGCCGCATCGTGGCGGGCACGAGCAGCGCCCGGACGACCGTCGCGTCCAGCAGGATCGCCACGGCCATCCCGACGCCGGTCATCTTGATGAACGTGATGCCGGACGTCGCGAACGCGCCGATCACGACGATGAACAGCAGCGCCGCGCTGGTGATGATGGCGCCGGTGCGCTGCACGCCGGAGGCGACGGCCGCGGTGTTGGAGCCGGTCAGGTCGTACTGCTCGCGCACCCGCGACAGCAGGAACACCTCGTAGTCCATCGAGATCCCGAACAGCATCGCCAGCATGAGGATCGGCATCGCGGGGGAGATCGCGCCGGTCGCGGTGAAGCCGAGCGGGCCGGACAGGTGGCCGTCCTGGAAGACCAGCACGACCGCGCCGAAGGTGGCCGACAGCGACAGCATGTTCATGACGATCGCCTTCAGCGGCAGCAGCACCGACCCGAACGCCAGGAACAGCAGGACGAACGTGGCGCCGCCGACGAGCAGGGCCAGCCAGGGCAGGGTCGCGCCGATGCTGGCGAGCTGGTCGACCACGTCGGCCGTCTCGCCGCCGACGTAGGCGCGCGCGCCGGGCGGCGGCGGGACGTCCCGGACGTGCTGGACGAGGTCGCGTGCGGCGCCGGAGTTCGGGTCGGCGTCGTAGCGCAGCGCGATCCGGGTCGTCGTCCCGCCGGCGCCGGTCACCGTCGCGTCCGTGACGCCGGGCAGCGCGTCCAGGCGGGCCCCGTAGGCCTGGACGGCGGCCCGGTCGGACGTCCCGGTCACGACGGCCTCGATCGGGCTGGTGGCGTTGCGGGGGAAGCGGGTCTCCAGCGTCTCGGACACCACCCGTGCGTCCGCGCCGTCCGGCAGCGCCCTGGCGTCCACGCCGCCCCAGTTGATGTGCAGCAGCGGCGCGCCGAGCGCGAGGAGCAGGGCCACGGTCGCGACCATGTAGACGACCGGGCGGCGCATCACGCTGCGCGCGACCCGTCCCCACCAGCCGTCGAACCGGCCGCCGGACGCCGCCCTGCGCCGCCGGATCGGCAGCGCGTTCACCTTCGGGCCGAGGACGGCCATCAGCGCGGGCAGCACGGTCAGCGCCCCGGCCATGCACACCAGCACGGTGGCGATGCCGCCGTACCCCATGGAGACCAGGAAGTTCTGGTCGAACAGCAGCAGCCCGGACAGCGACACCGCGACCGTGACGCCGGAGACCGCGACGGTGCGCCCGGCCGTGGCCATCGTCGCGGCCAGCGCGTCCTCGGCGGAGGCGCCGTCCCGGCCGATCTCCTCGCGGAACCGGCTGACCATGAACAGCCCGTAGTCGATCGCTAGGCCGAGCCCGAGGAACGTGGTGATGTTGACCGCGAAGATCGACACGTCGGTGACGTAGGACAGCGCGTGCAGCGCGGTGAACGAGCCGAGGACGGCCAGGCCGCCGACCAGCAGCGGCAGGCTCGCCGCGACCAGCCCGCCGAAGATCAGGACCAGCAGCACCAGGAGCACCGGCATGGCCATGCCCTCGGCCCGGCCGATGTCGGACGAGACGCGCTCGTTGATCGCGACCTCGGTGCCGACCGCCCCGCCGACCTTCGCGGTGAGACCGCCGCCGACCTCGGTGAGGTCGTCCTGGATCGCCGTGTAGGCGTCCTCCCTGGCGGCCTCGTCGGAGCCGGCGAGCTGCAGGACGGCGTAGGTCGCCTTGCGGTCGTCGCTGACGAACTGCGGCGCGCCGGTCGTCCAGTAGGTGACGGCCTTGGCGACCTTGCCCGGCGGCAGTGCGGCCAGCGCGCGCTCCACCGAAGCCCGGAAGGCCGGGTCGTCGACGGTCGTCCCGCCCTGGTAGAGGACCACGACGTCGGCCGCGCCCCGGCCGAGGTCGCGCTCGGCGATCCGCTCCGCCGTCGCGCTCTGGCTGCCCGGGGTGTCGAAGCCGCCGGAGGAGGTCAGCGCGCCGAAGACGCCCGTGCCCCACACCGCGGCGAACACCAGCGCCGCCCCGGCCGCGGCGAGGACCCACCGCCTGCGCCGGTGGACCCACCTGCCCCATCGATCGAACATGACGCTTCTCCCTCAGCTTCGTTACCTTGAGTAATTTTAGTGAACAGCGTAAACTGAGAACAGCGTTAACTTGGCATACAGCGTTAGCTGTCGTCAAGGGTGTTTTTGAGGAATCATGCGAGGGCGGCCGGAGCGGCGGCCGGGCCCGGCAGAGAGGGGGCGAGGTGGCATCGCGTCGTGATCGTCTGCGGGCGGCGACGGTCAGGGAGATCACCGACACCGCCCGGCGGATCCTCGTGGAGGAGGGCCCCGACGCGGTGACGCTGCGCGCCATCGCCCGCGAGATGGGCATGACCGCCCCCGCGCTCTACCGCTACTTCGGCAGCCACGGCGAGCTGCTGCGGCATCTGGTCGGCGACCTGTTCACCGAGCTGACCCGCGACCTGCACGTCGCCATGGACGAGGTGCCGAAGAGCGACATGAGCGGCAAGTTCATGACGGTGGCCCGCCAGTTCCGCCTCTGGGCGCTGGCGCATCCCCGCGAGTACTCGCTGCTCTTCGGCACCCCCGTGCGCGGAGCCGCGCACAAGGAGGAGGTCGACTTCGCCGAGGAGTGCGCCCGCCAGTTCGGCTGGACGTTCATGTCCCTGTTCCTGGAGCTGTGGAGGAAGCAGCCGTTCCCGGTGATGGCCGAGGAGGAGATCGACCCCGGCCTGCGCGAGGAACTGCGCCGCTACCGCGACGAGGTGCTCGGCATCTCCCTTCCGCTCGGCGTGATCCAGCAGTTCCTCAAGTGCTGGATCAGGCTCCAGGGCGGCGTCAGCCTGGAGGTCTTCGGCCACCTGGAGTTCGCCCTGAGCGACGCCGCCCCCATGTTCGAGCTGATGCTCCGCGAGGTGACCGTCGAGCTCGGCCTGACCTACGCGCCCCCGAAGGGACGGGCCTGAGCCTCACCGGCGGTGCGGTGCGGCGGGTCCACGGGATCGCGAGCGCCGCGGGCGGCCGGCCCGTTCAGGCGATGTGCCAGATGACGCCGAGCCGGTGGTGCATCGCGGTCGCGGCGGCGCCGTGCATGATGCTGTTCTCCGCCATCGTGGAGAAGCGCGGACGCCGGACGTCGCTCGGCGGCAGCCGCACGGCCAGTTCCCGTTCGATGGCGTCGAGCAGGCGCTCACCGGCCCGGCGGATCGGACCGTCGATCACGACGTCCCCGATGTCGAGGATCGCGGCCTGCACGCAGAGCAGGGCGGCGAGGCTCCTGCCCGCGTGGTCGACCCGCGCCGCGAGCGCCTCGAGCTCCGGTGTCGCGAGCGCGCCACCGGGCGAGGACACGGCGTCCAGCAGTTCGACGGGGGCGCCGGCGAGGACGGCCGGCAGGCTCGCCACCGTCTCCAGGCACCCTCGCCGCCCGCATTCGCACCGGCGGTCGCTGACCCCGACGTCGATGTGGCCGACCTCGCCGGCGCGCTGCCGTTCTCCCAGGTGCACGCGGCCGTCGAGCAGGATGGCCGAGCCGATGCCGCCGGCGATGTGCAGCACGATGACGCTGTCACCGGCCCGGCTCTGCACCGACAGCTCCGACATCCCCACGGCGGTCGCGTCGTTGACCAGCACGACCTCGTGCCCGAGCGCGGCCGCCAGCGGCCCGGCCAGGTCGACGTCCCTCCAGCGCAGCTGCAGCGCCTCGATGACGCGCTGCTCGGGGGAGACGATGCCGGGGACGGCGACTCCGGCGGACAGCACCGCGCGCCGGTCGTCGCCGGCGAGGGCCGTGAGCATCGGGACGAGGGCGGCCACCACGTCCGCGCCGCGCGGCCGGGCGGGCAGCGCCGTGCGCGCCGTCGCGCCGATCGCCCCGTCCAGCCCGACGACGCCGCCCAGTACCTCGGCCGGGCGGACGTCGGCCATGAGCAGGCAGTGCCGTTCGGTGTCGATCCGGAGCAGCGTGGCCGGCTTGCCGCGCCCGCTCGGCCGGCCGGCCTCCTCGACCACCAGCCGCCGCGACACCAGGCCCTCCATGATCTGCGACACGACGGCGCGGGCCAGTCCGGTCGACCGCGCGATGTCGGCGCGGGACACGGTGCCGCCGCCCGCCAGCACGCTCTGCAGGACGAGCTCGGTGTTGCGCTCGCGCAGGACGGCGGGAGTCGCCTTCTCGGTGATCCGGACGGACCTGGTCATCCTCGCCTTCCCCCGCGCGCCGTGCCGCCGCGCCGGTCCGCCGCGCCGTGCCGCCACCTCCTGCAAGGGGAGCGTATAGGGATCGGCCCTGTCCCGGGCCCGCTCGCCCGCTCGCGGTCGCGGGCCCGGGGGACGGCTCACCGGGCCGGTGGCGGCGAGGTGCAGGCGAGCGTCGGCACGCCGAACGAGACGGCGTCGAACCAGCGGTTCGCGTCGTACTGGTCGACCTGGATGCGCAGCTGCTGGACGCCCGTCACGTCGACGTCGAGCCGGACCGCCTCCGCTCCGGAGGTCGCGAGCCCGCTGCGCAGCACGCCGGACTCGTGCAGCAGCCGGCCGTCGCCGAAGACCCGGACGACCACGTCGCCGTCGGCCGAGTGGTTCATCGCGTCGTCGATCCCGGTGACCGTCGTGAACCTCTGGCAGCCGCGGTCCAGCTCGACGCGCACGTCGGCGTTCGCGTTGGTCCCGAGCCCCTTGCTGTAGGCGGTCCCGTCCAGGCGGATGGGCTTGCCGTCGCCCACGGGGGTGGCGGGCGTCACGGTGTCGCGGGCGACGGGGTAGATGCCGTCATGGTTGCGCGAGTAGGAGAACGGCAGGTCGCTGAGCTGGACGCGGCCGTCCGCGGCCACCGGCAGCACGGCGGTCGCCTTGCGGACCACGTGCCGGCCGGCCTGCTCGAACCCGACCGTGACCTGCACCGTGACCTGCGTCGTCCCGTCCGGGAGGTCGCCGGTCCGGTGCAGCGTCCACGACCGCTCCAGCGTGGCGCCGGGGCCGATCTCCCCCTGCTCCGGACCGGTGGGACGGGCCTCCACCCCCGCGGGTGCGGAGACGCCGAAGGTGACGCCGCTCATCGGCGCGAAGTAGTTGGCGTTGGTCACGGAGGCGGCCACCCCGGCGGAGGCGGAGAGCGATCCCTGCGGACGCAGCGACAGCGGCAGGTCGTAGTCGTCGCCGGTCAGCCGCCGCAGCATCCGGGACGCCTCGGTGTAGGTGTCGCCGACCGGCCTCGTCCGGTACCCGCCGGGGTCCTTCGCCCACGCCTCGGCCATGGCGTACCAGTCGACGCCCGGGGCGGCGGCGCCCGTCCGCAGCTCGGTCTTCAGCCCGTCGAACAGCCGCTCCCATCGTGGCGCGTAGTAGTCGCGCAGCACCCCGGACCACTCGCGATAGGCGTAGTCGTGCAGGTCGGTGTCGCGGTCGCCCCAGGACGTGATCAGCTTGCGCGCCTCGTACTCCAGCCGCGGGGCCTCCCCGGGGGTCGCGGCCGCCTGCCGCGCCCGCTGGAGCCACGGCCCGACGCTGTGCTGCCGGTCGGTGCCGGCCAGGTCGTCGAGTGCCCTGATGTAGCCGATCCACGCGTCGGTCAGCCGGGAGAACGCGGCGAGGTCCCGGGCCTGGTACGCCGCGTTGATCTGCGGCAGCAGGGTCCGGGACCGGTCGTCGGCCGCCGCGCGGGCCACTTCGAGCAGGTCGTAGCGGTAGGCGTCGCTGCGGCGCAGGGACCCGCGGACCGCCAGGAGCGCGGGCAGGGCACGGGCGAACGCGGCGGGGTCGTAGGCGAACGCTGCCTGCGCCCACCGGTGCGGCCTGGTCGTCGCCAGGTTCGGTTCCGCGGCGAAGAGCCCGCCGTGGCCGGACGACCGGCCCCCGGTCGGAGGGATCGCGTACGCGGTGTCGGCCAGCACCCGCCAGGCGGCGCGGGCCTGCGGGTCGACGCCCCCGTAGCGGGCGTCCGCGTAGTCGTCGAACCACCGGTGGAGGTCGACAGGGCCGTCGTGCCAGGGCAGCTCGGCGAGGAACTCGACGGCGACGGGGTTGTTGTAGCTCGCCTCCGGCATGATCGCGATGCCGTCGAGGGCGCTCGCCCGCCGTGCCCGCCAGTCCCAGAACCGCTCGTTCCAGGCCTTGATCGGTGCGCCGACGGTGGAGTTGCCGCCGAAGTTCCAGATCGACCCGAAGGCGTACGGCGCGCCCTTCCAGTCGGTGTCGCGGTCGACCTTGAGCGCCCGGTCGGACAGGCCGTCCACCACGAGCATCCTGCTCCGGTCGACGGCGGCCACGGTCTCGGGGCGCGGGTTGCTCTGCCAGCCGAGGATCACCCAGGTGGCCCCCGGGTGCGCCCTCTCCAGGGCGTCCTGGACGGCCGCGGAAGCCTGCCCCACCGGGATGGCACCGGCCTTCCCGCCCTCGTGGAGCAGGTCCATCTTGTACATCGTCGACAAGCCGAGCAGCCGGTCCTGGACCTCGTAGAACCGCTGGGCGACCTGGGTGAACACCGGGTTCGTCGGCGCCAGCCAGTCGGGCCGGGTGATCCCCTCCCAGGTGCCCTGCGGCACGGTGACCGCACCGGGGTTGCGGGCCGCGAAACCCGTCGGGACGGTTCCGAAGTAGCCCGGGAGCACCGGCGTGATGCCCAGCCGCCGCATCCGGTCGGCGATCCGGCGGCCCAGATCCGCGCGGGCGCGGATCTGGGCCTCGCTGATCGGTGAGGTGAAGTTGGACATGTTCTGCAGCAGCCACCACGGCTGGTAGCCGGCGCCCGGGATCCAGGAGCGCAGCTCGTCCGCCGAGTAGCCGAACGACTTCAGCGTCTCGTAGTACACGGCCTCGGTGCCGACCGGCATGAACATCTCGTTCACGCCGTGGAGGGCGTAGACGTCGATGAGCCGTTCCCAGTCCTCGAACGTCCGGTGCGGCCCGGAGTATCCGTCCTCGGTGTCGTTCCCGGCGAACCGGTGCTTGACGACGGACGACCTCTCGATCGGCTGCGCCGGCAGGGGGAGCCGAGGCGGAAGGTCGAGCTGGTCGCCGGTCCACGAGATGTCGGCCTTGGCCACGTGCTTGAGGTACCAGTTGAAGCCCATCAGCAGCGCCGGCGTGCTGCTGCCCGCGATGACCGGCCGCCGGTGGCGGACGGAGACCCGGAAGGTGTCCCTGCCCTCGGAGCCGGGCATGGTCTCCAGGCTCACCTGGCCCGCGTACCGCGGCCCGACCAGCCGCCTGATCGCTTCGTGGGCCGGCCGGACGTCGAAGGCCGGACGGCCGGGGGACGCCGCCTCCGCCGACGCGACGCCTCCCGGCGGCACGCCGAGGATGAGCAACGCGCCCACCGCCCCGGCCAACGCGGCCCGCCATCTCCGTTGCGCCCTGCGCCGTCGTCCCACGGTCGCATCCCTTCGCCGGGTTTTGATCGTGATCCAAACTAAATACCGGCGGCCACCCGGTCAAGATCTGGATCGGGAGGTTTCCGCGGGAAGGGCGTGCACGGCGCGGTGGGCCCCGGACAGGGCGCGGACAGGGCCCGGACAGGGCCCGGACAGCGGAAGGCCCCCGGACCCTTGGCGGGTCCGGGGGCCTTTCCGGCGGGCGTCAGTAGGACGGGAGGCTGGGGTCGATCTGGTTGACCCAGGCCAGGACGCCGCCGCCGACGTGGACGGCGTCGCCGAAGCCGGCGTTCTTCACGACGGCGAGGGCCTCGGCGGAGCGGACGCCCGACTTGCAGTGCAGGACGATCTTCTTGTCCTGCGGCAGGCGCTCCAGGGCGGAGCCGTTCAGGAACTCGCCCTTGGGGATGAGCGTGGCGCCCGGGATCGCGACGATCTCGTACTCGTTGGGCTCGCGGACGTCCACGAGGAAGATGTCGTCGTCCCGGTCCTGCATGGCCTTCAGGTCGTGCACGGAGATCGTGGAGTCCCGGACGGCCTCGGCGGCCTCGTCGGAGACCGCGCCGCAGAACGCCTCGTAGTCCTCCAGCAGCTCGGTCTGCGTCGGGTTCTTGCCGCACAGCGGGCACTCGGGGTCCTTGCGGACCTTGACCGAGCGGTAGGACATCTCCAGGGCGTCGTAGACCATCAGCCGGCCGACGAGCGGCTCGCCGATGCCGGTCAGCAGCTTGATGGCCTCGTTCACCTGGATGGAGCCGATGGACGCGCACAACACGCCGAGCACCCCGCCCTCGGCGCAGGACGGCACCATGCCGGGCGGCGGCGGCTCGGGGTAGAGGCAGCGGTAGCAGGGGCCGTGCTCGGCCCAGAACACCGACGCCTGGCCGTCGAACCGGTAGATCGAGCCCCACACGTACGGCTTGCCGAGCAGGACGGCGGCGTCGTTCACCATGTAGCGGGTGGCGAAGTTGTCGGTGCCGTCCACGATCAGGTCGTAGCCGGAGAAGATGTCCATGATGTTGTCGCGGTCGAGCGCGGTGTCGTGCACCAGCACGTCGATCAGCGGGTTGATGTCACGGACGGTCTCGGCGGCGGACTCGACCTTCGGCCTGCCGAGCGAGGACTGCCGGTGGATGATCTGCCGCTGCAGGTTGGACTCGTCCACGACGTCGAAGTCGATGACGCCGAGGGTGCCCACGCCGGCGGCGGCCAGGTAGAGCAGGGCGGGGGAGCCGAGGCCGCCCGCGCCGACGACCAGGACCTTGGCGTTCTTGAGGCGCTTCTGCCCGGCCATGCCCACATCGGGAATGATCAGGTGCCGCGAGTAGCGGTTGACCTCGTCGCGGGTGAGCTCCGGGGCGGGCTCGACCAGAGGTGGCAACGACACGGTGAATGCTCCTGTGCTGGCGCTCGACGTTCGAGGACGGCGGGACGTCATCGTCCTCCCACGGCACAACCTTGCCATGTGCTGCGGCATTCCCGGCAGCCGCCTGCCGGACGGTTGCCCGTGTCTCCCTGGTACCGGAATGGATCGCCATAAAAGGGGCACCGTACGGGCGCGGGACCGGCGACCGGGCCGGCCGCGGGCGAGGAGAGGTGACGGGCATGGGGTTCATGAAGAAGCTCAGGGGCGAACGGGCCGGCCGCCGGACGGCGGGGAGGCGGCGCAAGCCGAGCCCGCGCGAGCAGCGGGCGGCGATGCGCACGGAGCAGGCCGAGGCCAAGCTCCTGGAGACCGAGGCCCTCATCCACGAGGAGGCGGAGCGGCTCCGGCGCGACACCCGGACGTCCGCATAATCCGGGCCATCGGGGGCATAGGCGGTGTTACCACACTCCGTACAGGAGGAGGAACCATGGGTTTCCTCGACAAGCTGAAGAACAAGGCGCAGCAGGCCAAGGGCAGGGGCAAGGAGGAGACCGGACGGCAGTCCGGCGACCCGTACCTGGAGGCCGAGGGCAAGAGCGACCGCGCTGCCGGCGGCGCCAAGCAGGTGGGCGAGAAGGCCAAGGACGCCGCCAAGGAGGCGAAGCGGTCCGTGGAGTGAGCCGCGGACCGCGGCCTCCGGCCGCGGCGCCGTGCGGACCGGGGCCCCTCTGAGGAGGGGCCTCCTCCGTTTCTCCGCAGGGGAAGAACGGCGGCCTTCGCGGGATGACAGGCGGAATGTCGTGAAGCGCCGTTAATCTTGACTGTTGTGGCATTCCTGCCCCCCTCCCAGCAGCCGCCCCCACCGCGGTCCCCGCACCAGCCCGGCCCGCCCGGCGGCTTCCGCCCGCCCGGCCCGCCGGGCCCGCCCGCGCACCCCCACGCCGGGCCCGCGCGCCCGTACGGCGTGCCGCCGCGACCGGTGGGCGCCGGCGGTCCGCCGACGGTGCTGGGGCTCACCGGCCGCCAGTGGATGATCACGGCGCTGGTCGTCGGCTGCTGCTACCTCGTCGCCACGGGGGTCTCGTTCTTCGGCACGTGGACGACCCTCAGGCGCGCGCCGACCAACGCCGAGCTCCAGATCGCCGCCGAGAAGGAGGTCGCGCGCCGCTGGGAGGCGTGGCCCGCGCGGCGGGTCTTCCCCGACCGGCTCGGCTACCGGCCGACGGGGAACCACACCGAGTACGCGTCCCGGACGGGGATCGTCCCGGACGCCGGCTGCGTCCAGGGCGTGGACGAGGAGATCGCGACCACGATCGCCCGGCACGGCTGCCTGGCCGTCCTGCGCGCGACCTATGTCGACCAGTTGCAGGGCGTCGTCGTCACCGTCGGCGTGGTGGCGTTCCCCGATCCGTCGAAGGCCGACCGGGCCTACAGGGAGCTGCCCGGTTCGCAGGGCCCGGACGGCACGGGATCCGTCCGGCCCGCGCTGCACGCCGCCGCGTTCCCGGGCACGGCGTCCGCCCGCTTCACCGACGCGGCCAGGCAGGACCGGACGATCGACCGCGGCGGCCCGTACGTCGTGCTGACGACCTCCGGTCAGGCCGACGGCCGCCCCGCCTCCGCGATCAAGAAGGGGCGTCCGGGCGAGCCGTTCGCGGTGTCCCCGCAGATCGCCCACACGATCGCGCGGACGCTGTCGGTCAAGCCGCTGCCCGACTGCGACCTGCCCGAGTGGCAATGCTGAGGGGGCGCGGGTGAAGCGTCGCGGTCTGCCGGCGGCCGTGGGAGCGGCGGTGCTGGCCGGGAGCTGGCTGATGCCGGTCCACGCGCACGCGGACGTGGTGCGGGACGGGCAGCGTCCCATCCTCTCCCTGCTCGGCATGGAGGCCGCCTGGAAGGTGACCAGGGGCGCCGGCGTGACGGTCGGGGTCGTCGACTCGGGCGTCGACCCGACCCAGCCGGACCTGCGCGGCAAGGTCACCGTCGGCCCCAACATGCTCGCCAGGATCGACGCCGGGACGACGCCGGCGCGGCTGCACGGCACCGGGATGTCGACGCTGATCGCCGGGCAGGGGCACGGCCCGGGCGGCGGCTCGGGGGTCATCGGCATGGCCCCGCAGGCGCGCATCCTCGCCGTCCGGACCATCGGCGAGCCGGAGGACGCCAGCTACCGGCGCTTCCGGGCGGCGGGCAGCGCGGACGACGCGGTGGCGCGCGGCATCCGCTACGCAGCCGACCACGGCGCCGACGTCATCAACCTGTCGCTCGGCAGCCGGGACGAGAATCCCGCCGAGCGCGAGGCCGTCGGCTACGCCCTCGGCAAGGGCGTCGTGGTGGTCTCGGCCGTCGGCAACGACGGCGACGAAGAACGGCTGCTGGACGGCGACGGGTTCGCGCCGTACTCCTACCCGGCGTCGTTCCCCGGCGTGATCGCGGTCGCGGCGACCCTGCCCGGCCACGCCCGCGCGCCGTTCTCCAACCGCAACTACTCGGTGCTGCTGTCGGCGCCGGGCGCGGGCCTGCCCATCGGGGTGCCGGGCGGCCGGTACCTCAGGAGCGACGGCACCAGCGACGCCAGCGCGCTCGTCGCCGGGATCGCGGCGCTGATCCGCGCGAAGCATCCCCGGATGGCGCCGGCGCTGGTCGCGCAGGCGCTGATCCAGAGCACCCGGCATGCCCCGTCCGCCGGGTACGACCCGGAGGTCGGGTTCGGGGAGGTGCACGCGGCCCGCGCCCTGTCGGCGGCGGACTCGCTGGCCTCGACGTCGCCCGGCCCGGCGCAGGCCAAGCCCGCCGGGCAGCGGTTCGGGAAGGAGGACCCCGGCCCGGTGGAGGTCATCGAGCGGCCCTTCTGGGTCCGCCCGCTGATCATCGTGATCGTGCTCCTCGGGCTCGGCGGGACGGCCGGGGCGCTCGCGCTCGCGGTCGCCTTCCGGCGGCGCCACCCCGGGCGGCCTCCCGTCGCCCCGTCCTGAGCCGCCTTGGGCTACGCTCCGCTGGTGTCGCGCGCCGAGATCTCCGCTCCGGACGGCGAGCCGGAACCGGGCGCCGGGCGGCGGGTCTCCCGCAGGACGGCCGCGCTGGTGGCCGCGCCGGCGTGCGCGACCGTCCTCGTCGTCGCCGGGGTGCGGCTGACCGCCGAGCTGACCCGCGCCCCCACTCCGGCCGAGCGCGCGGGGGCCGCGGCGGCGGAGCTGTCCGGCCGCTACCGGACCTGGACCGCCGGACGGATCTTCCCCGCGGGCCTGTCCTACCGGCTCGGCCAGGCGTCCGCCGAGACGGCCCGCCGGGCGGGGATCGGCCCCGACACCCGCTGCGAGACGGCCGTGGACGACATGTTCGCCCGGACCCTGACGGTCCGCGGCTGCCGCGCCGCGCTGCGCGCCACCTACCTGGACCAGGCGCAGGGCCTCGCGGTCACGGTCGGCGTGGTCGTGTTCCCGGACGAGCGGACCGCGCGCGAGGCCGTCGCCTGGTTCCCGTCCCGCGCGCCGCGTCCGGGACTGCGCGCGCTGCCGCTCGCGGGTTCGGTGGCCGCCCGGTTCGGGGACGTCGCGCGGCAGGCGTCCACCGCCGCGCAGCGCGGCCCGTACGTGGTCGCGGCGACGGCCGGCTACGCCGACGGGCGTCCCGCGATGCGCGGGTCCCTGGCCGATGCGGCCGAGCTGGCACCGCAGCTCGTCCAGGGCGTCCTGCGTCCGCTGACCGCCCCGGCGGCGGTCCGCTGCGGCACCCGGGAGTGGCGGTGCTGAGGCGCGCCGCCGCCGGAGCGGCCGCGCTGGCGCTGGCCGCGGCCCCCGCCGCGCCGGCGGCCCGCGCCGCCGGACCCCGAAGCGCCGCCCTCGCCTCCGACCCGGTGCGGGACGCGGTCACGCCCGTCCTGGAGTCGCTGAACGTGCCGCGCGCCTGGCGGACGTCCAGGGGCGGCGGCGCGACCGTCGCCGTCCTCGACTCGGGCGTGGACGCCGGCCATGCCGACCTCGCCGGCTCCGTCACCGCCGGGCCCGACTACACGCGCGGCGCGAACCCGCCCGGCGTCGCGCCGAAGCGGCTGCACGGCACCAACATGGCGTCGATCATCGCCGGGCACGGGCACGGCCCCGGCGGCGCCGAGGGCGTCGTCGGCGTCGCGCCTGAGGCGCGCCTGCTGTCCCTGCGGGTGATCCTGGAACGCGACGAGCCGGGCTTCGCGGAGTTCACCGGCGGCGGGCGCTACACCGGGACGATCGCCCAGGGCATCCGGTACGCCGTCGACCACGGCGCCGACGTGGTCAACCTGTCCCTCGGCCGCTCCTACCCCACGCCGCGCGAGCGCGACGCCGTCGCCTACGCGATCAGCCGGAACGTGGTCGTGGTCGCGGCCGCGGGCAACAGCGGAGCCGAGGACGATCCGCGCGGAGTGGGAGGCCGGTCCGCCCCGGCGCGCGGCGCCCGCCGGCCCGACGGCGGCGAGTCCACCGGGTACTTCTATCCGGCGTCGTTCCCCGGCGTGGTCTCCGTGGCCGCCGTGGACGCGCGGGGCCGGCACGCCGGGTTCTCCAACCGCAACTCCGGCGTCGTCGTGTCCGCGCCCGGCGTGCAGATCGTCGGCGCGGGCCCGGACGGGCGGTACTGGGTCGGGGACGGCACGAGCCCGGCGACCGCGTTCGTCTCCGGCGTCGCCGCGCTCATCCGGTCGCGCCACCGCGGCCTCGCCCCCGCGCTGGTCACGCAGGCGCTCGTGGCGAGCACCGGGAACCGTCCGGGGCGCGGCTACGACCGGGGCGTCGGGTTCGGGCGGGTCGACGCCGCCGCCGCGCTCGCCGCGTCCGACATCCTGGCGGCGGCGCGGACGGGCGGCGCGGGCCTGCCGGCGGGGAAGCGGTTCGCGACCGGTCCGGTCCGTCCCGTCCAGGTCGTGCACCGCTCGGGCGGGCTCGTCCTCACCTCTTCGCTGATCTGCGCGCTGTCCCTGCTCGGCCTGGCGGGTGCCGCCGTCCTGCTGCGCGGCGAGCGCGATCCGGGAGAATGAGCGGATGTGGTCCGAACCTGACGAGTACTCCGAGGCGGTGCTGGACGCGGTGGAGCGCATCCCGCCGGGCCGCGTCCTGTCCTACGGCGACGTCGCCGAGATGGTCGGGCGGGGCGGGCCGCGGCAGGTCGGGCGCGTGATGTCGCTGTACGGGGGCGCCGTCCCGTGGTGGCGGGTGCTCCGCGCGGACGGGAACCCGCCGAGCGGCCTCGAGATCGAGGCCCACGAGAACTACCGCGCCGAGGGGACGCCCCTGCGCCCGGACGGGCGCCGCGTCGACATGGCCCGCGCCCGCTGGGCCGGCCCCGCCTAGGACGTCCGGGAGGGGTGGAGCCGGAACGCGCCGGCGATCACCACGGCCAGCACGACGGGACTGACGGCCGCGGCCGCGACGGGAGCGTGCGTCATCAGCGCGCCCGCCACCGCCGCCCCGGCGGCGAGGCTGAGGATCACCGCGGTCCGCAGTCCGGCCGCCGCGCCCTGCCCGACCGCGAGGCCGCCCATCATCGAGGTCAGCGTCCCGGTGACGAACGTGGTGGTGATCCCGTCGGCGGCCATGCTGCGCGCCGCCGCCGTCTGCGCGCCCATCGCCGCCGACGACAGGGAGATGAGGGCGAGCAGCCCGGCGCCGTGCGGCTCGGCGCCCGCGGCGGCCCAGCCCGCGAGGAACGCGGTCTGCGCCACCAGGACGAACCCGAGGACGGCGGTGACGCGGGGCGGCCACAGCCGCCCGGCGCCGGAGCGTCCCGCGATGAGGAACCCGGCGAGCAGGCCGAGCGCGAACGCGAGCGTCGCGGCGCCGCAACGGGCCAGGTCGGCGCCGTTCCCCTCGCCGGCGGCGAGGCCGAACAGCACGATGTTGCCGGTCATGTTGGCGGTGAAGACCTTCTCCATGCCGAGGAACCCGACGACGTCGGTCGTCCCGGCGCCGAAGGTGAGCAGCACCAGCAGCGCGGCGCGCCACCGGAGGGCTGCGCGCGGCGGGCCCCCTGCCGCCGCGGCGGGCGCGGCGGCAGGGGCCGGATCGGACAGGTCGGAGGACGCGGTCACCCCTGCTCCCTAGTAGATGATCAGGCCGACGACCGTGGCGACGACGAGGCCGGCGATCACGGGCAGGAACGAGCGGCGGACGAGGTCGAGCACCGGGACGCGGGCGAACCCGGCCACGGCGATCAGCGACGACCAGGCGACCAGCACGCCGCCGCCGGCCCAGACGCAGCCCATCTGCCCGATCGCCGCGAGCAGCGCCGGGTCGACGCCGGAGGCCGGGCCGAGCGAGCCGGCCAGCGAGCCGGTGAGCGGCAGCCCGGAGAACCCGGAGCCGTCCAGCCCGGTGATCATCCCGATGATCAGCACGCCGAAGCCGACGACGTACTGGCTGTCGGGGATCGCGTCCTGCATCCGGACGACGGCGTCGAACAGGAAGCCGGGCGCCTGCGCGCCCTCCTCCATGCCCATGATCTTCCCGGCGAAGTCGGCGTTGCCGATGAAGAAGAACCCGGCGATCGGGATCACGACGCCCATCGCCTTCATCGCGAAGACCAGGCCGTCCACGATGTGGTCGGCGCACCGCTCCAGGCTGCCCCGGCCGTCCTTGGCGATCGCGGCGGCCAGCAGCAGCGCCGTGGCGACCCCGCCGACGAGCGCGGCGGCGTCCCCGCCCACCACCTCGGGGACGAGCCCGGTGAACTTGCCCAGCATCATGTAGCCGACGAGCCCGATCAGGGCCAGCGGGACGATCGCGGCGAACGCCTTGGACCGCCTGGGGCAGTCGGCGCCCGGCGCGTCGCCGCCGTCCAGCGACGACAGCGCACGCCGCGTCATCTCGTCCGACGCCTCGCCCGCGTCGCCGGACCCGCCGGGGCGAGGGCCGGGCACGCTGGACGAGCCGCCGGACCCGGACCCGGAGCCGGAGCCGGGCCCGTGGTCGAGGACGGCCACGCCGCCGTCCCCGCCGCCCGCCGCGGCCGGCTCCGGCTGCAGGACGCGCCGCCGCGGCAGCACGCGGATGAGCGAGCGGCGCGGCGCCGGCGCCTCCATCTCCGACTCCCCGGCCTCCCAGCGTTCGAGCAGCGCCGCGTCCGGCCGGCGGAACTCCGAGCGCGTCATGAGGTAGCCGATGCCGAGCGCGACCAGGCCCGTGATCAGGGACAGCACCATGGCGCGGTCGGCGACCGCGCCGGTCTGCACCCCGGCGGCCTTCGCCGACAGGCCGGGCGCGACCTGGATGACGTAGTCGCTGGACAGCGCCATGCCCTGCCCGGCGATCGCGATCGCGACGCCCGCGCTGATCGGCGGCAGCCCCGCGGCGATCGCCGCGGGCAGCAGGATGGCCCCCATCAGCGGCACCGCCGGTGTCGGCCAGAAGAACAGGCTGATCACGTAGGTGACGGCGGCGAGCACCCAGAAGGCGGAGTGGCCGGACCGCATGACGACGCGGAACGGCTCCACCATGCGGCGGTCGGCGCCGAGCGCGCGCAGCGACCCGAGCAGCGCGGTGACCAGCGCGATGATCAGGAAGATGCTGAACAGTTCGGACGCCGCCGTGAGGCTGGCGTTGAAGATCGACTCCAGCCCCGTGACGAAGCTGCCGGTGAACACCCAGGCGGTGAGGAACGTCGCGGCCACCGCGGGGATGACGACGTTCTTGCGGGCGATCATGACGGCGATGATGATGACGATTCCGGACAGATAGACCCAGTGAGCGGCTTCCAAAGGACGCCCCCTCCCTGTACGCGCCCTCTGCGAGGCCGACGGGCGCAACGATTGCAGAGAATCTGCTCGATCGGTCCGAGGTGAACAATGAGGAACGTGCACACTACGCGCTTGGTCATTTTGTGCACCATGCCGGGCGTCCGGCGAGCGAAGCAGCGGTGCGCGGGGCCGCTGTGCACGGTGCCCAAGGAAGGTGCCGGATCTTCGGCGATCGGTCCGTATCGGCGCTGATCAGGAGCCGCCGACACTGGCGGCATGTCAGAGCGCAGCCCCTTCGGCCTCCCGGACCGCGGCCCCTCCGTCGCGTCCGGCGGCATGGTCGCCTCCAGCCATCCGGCGGTGAGCCTGCTCGGCGCGCGGGTCCTCGCGGACGGCGGGAACGCCGTGGACGCCGCGCTGGCGATGGCCGCCCTGTCCTGGCTCGCGCTGCCCGGCCAGTGCGGGGTCGGCGGCGACGCGTTCGCCCTGCTGCGCCGCCCGGACGGCTCCGTCGCCGCGTTCGGCGGCAGCGGCTTCGGCCCGGACGGCGGCGAGCCCGCCTTCTACCGCGACCGCGGCCTGGCCGCCGTCCCGCTGGAAGGCGCCCTCGCCGTCGCGACCCCCGGCGCGGTCGCCGCGCTCGCCGCCCTGCACGCCGACTCGGCCTCCCGCGGGCTGCCCGAGCTGTGGGCGCCCGCGATCGCCGCCGCCGAGGACGGCCTGCCCTGCACCCGCAAGACGCGCGCCGACATCGTCGAGCGCCGCGACGCGCTGGCCCGCGACCCCGGCACGGCCGAAGTCCTCCTTCCCGGCGGCCGCGTGCCCGCCGTCGGCGAGCCGATCGTCCAGCGCGACCTCGGCGCCTCGCTCCGCAGGCTCGCCGACCACCCGGCCGACCTGTACTCCGGCGCGCTCGCCGAACGCTCCGTGGACGCCCTGGTCGACGCCGGGGCGCCGTTCTCCGGCTACGAATGGATGGCGGGCGGCCGCTCCGTCCCCGAAGCGGCGCTGACCTGCGACTACCGGGGGACGACCGTCCACCTGACCCCGCCGCCCACGCCCGGCTGGATGGTGGCGCAGCAGGCGGGCCTCTGCGACGGGGTCCTGTCCGGCCTCCCGTGGCTGTCGGCGGAGGCGGTCCACCGGATGGCCTCCGCCGCGCGCATCGCGTTCGCCGACCGGTTCGCGGGCTGCGGCGACGGCAGCGACCACTGGCGCGGGCTGCTCGCGCCGTCCGCGCTGGAGGCCGCCCGCGCCCGCCTCGACGCCGGCGACGTCCCGGCGGGCCTCCCGTCGCCGGTCCCCGCGGGCGGCGACACCACCTCCATGGTCGCCGTCGACGCGCAGGGGCGCGCGGTCAGCCTCATCCACTCGCTCGCCTTCACCTTCGGCGCCCGGATCACCGTCCCGGGCACGGGCATCGTCCTCAACAACCGGCTCGGGCGCGGCGCCTACCTCATCGACGGGCACCCCAACGAGGTCCGCCCGCGCCGACGGCCGCTGCACACCCTGAACGCCTGGCTCGTCACCGGCGCCTCCGGCGGCCTCCTGCACGCGGGCAACACGCCCGGCGGGGACGGCCAGGTCCAGTGGAACGCCCAGTTGCTGTCGCACCTCCTCGACCACGGCCACGACCCCGCGACCGCCGTCGCCGCGCCGCGCTTCACCGTCCATCCGGGCAGCGACGCCGACGTCCTCGGACGCCCGCCCGAACTGCGCGTCGAGTCCCGCCTCGGGGCCGACCGGATCGAGGCCCTGCGCGCCTGCGGTCACGACGTCGCCGTCCAGGCGCCGTGGGACGCGGGCGGCAGCGCCCAGGTCGTGTCCGTCGCGGACGGCGCCCTCCTCGGCGCGTCCGACCCCCGCCAGGACGGGGTGGCCCTCGGTGTCTGAGCTTCCCGCCATGCCGCGCCCCCAGGGCGCCTACGTCCCGGCCGTGGCCGAGCCGATCCGCACGGGCGACGTCCTGGTCGCGAGCGCCGGGATGACGCCGCGCCGGGACGGCCGTCTGACCCTGACCGGCCTCGTGGGCCGCGACCTGGACGTCCCCGCCGCGAGCGAGGCCGCCGGCCTGGCCGCCCGCAACGCCGTCGCCGCGGTCGCCGACGGAGATCTCGGCCGCGTCCGGCGGTGGGTCCGGATGACGGTCTATGTCGCCTGCGCCGACGGGTTCACCGACCTGTCGGCGGTCGCGGACGGCGCCTCGGCCGCCCTGGACGCGCTGGCGCCGGGGCTCGGCCGCCCCGCCCGCAGCGCCGTCGGTGTCCGCGCCCTACCCGGCGGCGCGCCCGTCGAAGTCGAACTCACCGCGATCGCCGGTGAATTGGAAAGGGAGACGAGCGAGCATGCATGAGGGGCTGAACCTCGTCGGAGGCGAATGGCGTCCGGCGGCGGACGGCAGGACGTTCCGGCGGCACGACCCGGCGGAACTCGGCGAGATCGTCGGAGAGTTCCCCGAGTCGTCGGCCGCCGATGTCGGAGCCGCCGTCGACGCGGCCGTCGAGGGCGCCGCGCAATGGGCCGCGGCCTCCCCGGAGAAACGCGCCGACGTGCTCGAGGCGGCGGCACGGTGGCTGGAGGAGCGGGCGGACCCGCTCGTCGTCGAACTGGTGCGGGAAGAGGGCAAGACGCGCGCCGAGGCGGCCATGGAGGTCTCCCGCACGCCGCGCAACCTGCGCTTCTACGCGGGAGAGGCCCACCGCATCACCGGCCAGAGCCATCCGGCGGGCGACGGCGGGATCGTCTACACGCGGCGCGAGCCCGTCGGGGTGGTCGGCGCGATCACGCCCTGGAACTTCCCGCTGAACATCCCGTCCCGCAAGATCGGGCCCGCGCTGGCGGCCGGCAACGCGGTGGTGTTCAAGCCGAGCCCGGTGACGCCGCTGCTGGCGCAGCGGCTCGTGGAGGCGCTGCTGGCCGGTGGGCTCCCGCCGGGTGCGATCTCGCTGGTGCACGGCGGCGCCGAGGCCGGGGCGGCGTTGGCGGCGGACGAGCGCGTCGGGGCCGTGACGTTCACCGGCTCCACCCGGGCGGGACGCGCCGTCCACGCGGCGGTCGGGCCGTCGCGCCGCGCGCAGCTGGAGATGGGCGGCAAGAACCCGGTGGTCGTCCTGGACGACGCCGACCTGGAACGCGCCACGCAGATCATCGTCAAGGGCGCGTTCGGGCTGTCGGGGCAGGCGTGCACCGGGACGAGCCGGGTCATCGCGCACGACGCCGTCCACGACGAGCTGCTCGAACGCGTGGCGAGGGCCGCCGAGGCGCTGACCGTCGGGAACGGGCTGGGCGACGGCGTCGACCTGGGGCCGCTCGCCGCGGACTTCCAGCTGGAGAAGTTCCTCGACTACGTGCGGATCGGCGAGGAGGAGGGCGCCGAGCTCGTCACCGGCGGGCGGCGGCTCCCTGGCGACGGGTACTTCGTGCGGCCGGCCGTCTTCGGCGCGGTGGCGCCGGACATGCGGATCGCCCGCGAGGAGATCTTCGGACCGGTGCTGGCCTTCCAGCGGGCGTCCGGTTTCGACGAGGCCGTCGCGCTGGCCAACGGCACCGACTACGGGCTGTCGGCCGGGATCGTCACCCGCGACACCGGCCGGGCGCTGGAGTTCGCCCGGCGCTCCGTTAGCGGCCTGGTGAAGGTGAACCAGCCGACCTCCGGAATGGCGATGACGGTGCCGTTCGGCGGGCTCAAGGAATCCAGCACGCAGACGTTCAAAGAGCAGGCCGGACCTTCGATGATGCTCTTCTACACGCAAGAGAAAAGCGTCTACATCTCACCCCGGTAAGAAACCCGAGAAGGGATCAGGAAATGGCAGAGCTGCTGTCGAAGGACGCGTTCCGCGCCGAGCTGCAGAACGCGATCAAGGGCCGTGAGGCCAAGAACGCCTCGTTCAGCAAGGCGTGGGCGGACGGCGAGCTGAAGCGCGAGCACTTCGCCCGCTGGGCGGAGAACCACTACCACTACGTGGGGCCGTTCGCCGACTACCTCGCCTACGTCTACGCCAACACGCCCGACGAGTTCACCGGCGCCAAGGACTTCACGCTCCAGAACATGTACGAGGAGGAGCTCGCCGACATCCGGCACACCGACCTCCTCATCCGGTTCGCCGAGGCGTGCGGCACCACCCGTGAGCGCGTCGAGGACCCGTCCAACATGAACGCCATCACCCGCGGCCTCCAGGCGTGGTGCTACGCGGTCGCGATGCGCGAGCACTTCGTGGTCGCCACCGCCGCCCTGGTGGTCGGCCTGGAGTCGCAGGTCCCGAGCATCTACAAGAAGCAGATCGTGCCGCTGCGCGAGGTGTACGGGTTCACCGAGGACGAGATCGAGTTCTTCGACCTGCACATCACCTCCGACGTGGTGCACGGGGAGCGCGGCTACCAGATCGTCCTCGACCACGCCGACACCCCGGAGCTCCAGCAGCGCTGCCTCCGGCTGTGCCGGTGGGGCGCGGAGATGCGGTTCTCCTACACGCAGGGCCTCTACGACACCTACGTCAAGCCCGACCTGGTCAGCGCCTGATCCGAGTCCGGTCCGGCGGCGGGGCGGCGTCCCCGCCCCGCCGCCGGCGATCCAGCAGGGAGGACGACCGTGGAGCAGCAGACGGGCGAGTGGGTGCGGGCCGCCGCGCTCGCCGAGGTGCGCAGGCGCAGGCGCCTCGCCGTGACCGTCGAGGGACGGCGGATCGCGCTCTTCCTGGTCGGCGACGACGTCTACGCGCTGGACGACGTGTGCGTCCACAAGCAGCGGTCGCTGTCCAAGGGGGCCGTCCTGAACGGGCGGGTGATCTGCCCCGGGCACCAGTGGGTGTTCGACCCGGAGACCGGCGAGATCGAGGGCCGGGACGAGTGCCAGCCGAGCCATGCCGTGCGCGTCGACGGCGGCGACGTCTACGTCGACCCGCGGCCCAGGATCCTGTCGGAGGAGCACCCCTCATGAGCGGAGCGGACCGGGGGGCGCGGGGGGTCGTCCCCTCGCAGAGGAGCACCCTCATGAGCGGAGCGAACCGGGGGGCGCGGGGGGTCGTCCCCCCGCAGAGGAGCAGAGCATGAAGAACGTCCTGATCGCGGGGGCGGGGCAGACAGCCGCGGTCGCCGCCCGCACGCTGCGCCGCCGCGGCTTCGACGGCCGCGTCACGCTCGTCGGCGCCGAGCACGAGGCCCCCTACCAGCGCCCGCCGCTGTCGAAGGAGTACCTGGCGGGGGAGCAGGACCGCGACGAGCTGTGCCTGCTCACCCCGGAGTGGTGCGAGGCCAACGACGTGGAGCTGCGGCTCGGCGTCGCGGCCGCCGCGATCCGTCCCGCCGAACGGGCCCTGGAACTGGCGGACGGCACCGTGCTCGCGGGCGACGCCCTGCTCATCGCGACCGGCGGGCGCCCCCGGCGCCTGCCCGGCGTGGAGGGGGAGCGCGTCCGGTACCTGCGCACCGTCGCCGACGCCGACCGGCTCCGCGCCGAACTGCGGCCCGGCGCGCGGGTCGTGGTGATCGGCGCCGGGTTCATCGGCTGCGAGGTCGCCTCCACCGCGCTCGACCGCGGCGCCCACGTCACGATCGTCGAGCAGGCCGGGCGTCCGCTCGGGCACGTCGTCGGCGAGCTCATGGGCGACGTGATGGCCGCGATGCTCCGCACGAACGGCGTCGACCTGCGCACCGGCGAGAAGGTCGAGCGGTACGAGGAGACCGCGTCCGGCGCCGTCGTCACCACCAGCGGCGGGACGGCCCTGGAGGCGGACGTGGTCGTGGTCGGCGCCGGGATGGTGCCGAACGTCGAGCCCGTCACCGGCGCCGGGATCGAGTCCCCCGGCGGCATCGCCGTCGACGAGTACTGCCGCACCCGCGTGGACGGTGTCTACGCCGCAGGCGACGTCGCCTGCCAGTGGCGGCCGCTCCTCGGACGGCACGTCCGCGCCGAGCACTTCGACAACGCCAACGCGCAGGGCATGGCGGCGGCCAAGAACATCCTCGGCGGCACGTCGGCGCACACGGCGCCGCCGTGGTTCTGGTCCGACCAGTTCGGCCACGCCGTCCAGCACGCGGGGCACGGCGAGGGCACGGACCGGCTCGTCGTCCGGGGCCGCGTCGAGGACTTCGACTTCATCGCGTTCTACCTGGCGGACGGCGTGCTGCGCGCCGCGTTCACCGTGGACCGCGGCGGCGACCTCGCGATCGCCCGGCAGCTGATCGCCGGCGAGGCCGTCCCGGACGCGGACGCCCTGCGCGACGAGGACACCGACCTCACCGACCTGCTCGACACACTCAGCTAGGGAGCGACCGATGGAATACCAGCGCGTGGCCCGCTCGGGGCAGGTGCCCGAGGGCGTCGTCCGCCGCTTCTTCGTGGGCGAGGCGGAGGTCGCCGTCGCCCGCTGGGACGGCGAGGTGCACGCCATGTCGAACTACTGCACCCACCTGGACTGCCTGCTGTCGTCCGGGCGGGTGACCGAGGACGGGCTGCTGTGCTCGTGCCACGGCAGCGTCTTCGACTTCGGGTCCGGCGAGCCGATCACCCCGCCCGCGACCAAGCCGATCAAGGTGTACCCGGTGAAGGAGGAGGACGGGGAGATCCTCGTGCACGTCCCACCGGAGGACGCCGCGAGCGGCGGACCCCGACGGCGGCGGCCCGTTGGCCGAGCCTGACCCGGGGGACGGGCGCGGCGCGGGGCGCGGGTCGTGGGCGGCGCTCGTCCCGCTGCTGCTCGGCACGTTCACCGGCACCGTCGCCAACACGATCGTCAACGTCCCGCTGACGCTGATCCTGCGCGACCTGGACGCCTCGATCTCCTCCGGCACCCTGGTCGTCGTCGGGTTCACGCTCCCGTTCGCCGTGCTGCTGCCGCTGTCGGGGTGGCTCGGCGACCGCTGCGGCCCGCGGCGGGTGTTCCTCGCCGCGATGCTGCTGCTCGGGATCGGCTCGGCGGGCGCCGGGCTCGCCGGCGACCTGGCCTCGCTGGTCGCGATGCGCGCGGTGCAGGGCGTCGCGACCGCCGCGATGCTGCCCGCCGTCATGGCGCTGATCGCGTCGCTGTTCGGCGGCGGGCGGCGCGGCCGGGCCCTCGGCCTGTGGGCGGCGGCCAACGGCGTCGGCCAGGCCGCCGGGCCCACGCTCGGCGGCGGCCTGGCCACCTGGTTCGGCTGGCACGCCGTGTTCTGGCCGGTCGTGCCGCTGTGCGCCGCAGCCGCGGCGCTGGCCGTCCGGTTCGTCCCGGCGGGGCGGGCGCGGCCCGTCCCGCTGGACCGGCGCGGCGCGGCCCTGCTGACCCTCGCCGCCGGGCTCGGCCTCGGCGGCACCTCCGCCGCCGCGACGCTCGGCGCGACCTCGCCGCTCGTCTGGGGCGGCGTGCTCGCCGGCCTCCTCACCGCCGCCGCCTACGCCGCGACATCGCGCGGGCGGCCCGACGCGTTCCTGCCGCCCCGGCTGCTGCTGGAGGCCCGCTACCTGCGCTCGTGCCTCAGCGTCCTCGCGCAGATGTTCTGCCTGGGCGCCACGCTGCTCGCCGTCCCCGTCTACCTGACCACGCAGCGGCACACCGGCACCCTGTACGCGGGTGCCGTCCTGCTGAGCCTGCCGGTCGTGATGTCGGTGCTGGGGCCGGTCACGGGCGTCCTCATGGAACGGCTGTCGCCGCGCGCCGTGCTGCGCGGCGGCCTGCTCATCCTCATCGCGGGGCAGGGGCTCGTCGCCGCCGTCCTCGCCGCGTCCGGGGCGGTCCCGTGGCTGCTCGCCGCGCTCGCCCTGACCGGCGCCGGCGTCGCGTTCGTCCAGACGCCCGCCGCGACCGGCGCCACCCGTTCGGACGCCGGCCGCCGCGGCGCCGGCCTCGGCCTGTTCAACCTGCTGCGCTTCGGCGGCTCCGCCCTCGGCGCCGCGTGGGTCGGCGCCGTCCTGGACCAGGCCCCCGCCTTCGGCGTCATGTTCGCGGTGTGCGCCGCGACCGCCGCGCTAGGGCTGCTGGCGTCCTTCGCCGGCCCCGACCCCGCCTGATCAGCCGGGCGCGGCGGCCGGCGGGGCCATCTCGTCGTCGAGGGTGCCGGTGACGGTCGTCAGCGTGTCGATGTGGTGCGCCAGCCAGAACATGAACTGCGCGTCCGCGGAGCGGATGTCCATGCGCAGCGCGCGGGACGCCCGGTCGAGCTTGTAGAGCATGGTGTTGCGGTGCAGGCCGAGGTCGCGCGCCGCCGCGTTCAGGTTCCCCGACGTCCTGATGTAGGCGAGCACGATCTTCTCCAGGTCGCCGCCGTTCGCGCGGCGCAGCGGGGCGAGGGTCTCGCGGGCGAACGACTTGGCCTCCGCGCTGCGCGCCACGTCCTTCAGCGCGGCGAACACCCGAAGGTCGTCGTAGCCGCAGACGGGCTCGGCGGCGGTATGCCAGGCGAGCCCCATCGTCAGCCGCGCCTCGTGGTACCCGGACGCGACCCCGCCGGCGCCCTGCCCGGGGCGGCCGTGCGTGACCCGCAGGTCGTCGCCGAGATGCGGGCGCAGCGCCCGGTGCAGCCGCTCGGCGAACCGGGCGGCGTCCGCGCGCTGCCCGATCGGGTCCCGCGGGGCCGGGACCTGCTGGATCACCACGATCGTCGAACTGATCGCGGCGGTCAGCGCGCACCCGCCGGGTTCGAGGTTCTGCGCGGTCCGCGTCGCCGACACCGTCCGGCGCAGGTAGTCGCGGCCGACCGGCAGCAGTGACGCCGCCGCCACCACGTGCACGGCGAAGTGCCCGTCCACGTCGAACCCGTGGTGGCGGGCCCGCGCGCCCAGCTCGTGGGAGTCGGCGAACCGGCCGTGGACGAGCGCCTCCACGAAGTCGCCGCGGGCCCGCTCCTCGGCCGCCCGCACCGACCGCTGCCGCAGCATCTCCGACCCGATCAGCGTCGCGCCGTGCTCGGCGACCACGCGGTGCTGCGCCAGGTCGTGCGGGTCGGGCGGGCACGCCCGCTCCACCATCACCATCCGGCCGAACACCTGCCCGCCCACCAGGACGGGCGTGACGATCACGTGCACGGGCGGGCCGTCCGGGCCGGGCCGCAGCCGCGCCTCCGCCGCCTGCGCGTTCCCCTCCGCGGGCTCGGGACGCTCCCCGGGCGGGCCGAGGTCCTCGGGCAGGGCGGCCAGCAGCGCGTCCGGGTCCATCGGCGCCGCGTCCGGCGGCTCCTCCCAGGCGAGGCGCTCGCCGTCCGCGTCGCAGATGAGGACGCCGCAGCGCGACAGCCCGACCACCGCGCGGGCCATCGCGGGCACCCCCGGGCCGCGCGCGAGGACCTCCGCGAGCGTGCGGTGCACCCGCGACCCGTACTCCAGGATGTGCGCGGACTGCGCCAGCGCCTTCTGCCCGATGAGCCGGCTCACCGCCCGGTAGTCGGCCTCCGCGGGCAGCGCCAGCAGCGGCACGCCCGCCGCCTCGGCTGCGCGCGCCGCCGCGTCGAGGTCGGAGTCGACCCCCGGCGGCCGCCACGCCAGCAGCGCGGCGGCATCCCGCCGGACGAGGTCGCCCACCACGGCCGCCGCCTCCTCCGGCGCGGCCACCGCCGTCACCGGCAGGTGGACGGCGACCCCGGCGAGGTCGCGGTCGGGGTCGCCGGCGCAGCGACGGGTCTCCGAGAGCGGGAGACACCAGCCGACGCCGCGCTCCAGCCCCGCCCGTCCGGCGACGAGCGTGCCGCGCAGCAGCGGCTCGGCCAGCAGCGTCCCGACGGGCAGGTGCCCGTCGGCGGTCGTGACGATCGCAGGGTGATGTGCCATGTGCCCACATCCCGTCGGGTTCGTTCGGCGAAGTGTACATAGCCCCGATGGACGTGGTCCTTCGAGACTGACGGGAGTGGACGAGCGACGTGGCGGACGGCGTGACCTGGAAGAACCGTCCTCCACATCCTGCTTTACCGATCTGAATAGGGCAATACCCCTCTTTCATGCGAGGGGCGGCGCCCGTCTGGAGGCCCCGTGCACACCGTTCACCGGCTCACCCTGGAAGACGCCCTCGTCATGCTCACCGCCGCCGAGGAGGAGGCGCGCCGCATCGGCGTCAAGCAGACGATCTGCATCGCCGACGACGGCGCGCACCCGATCGCGGTCCACCGGATGACGGGCGCCCGCCTCACCGGCGTGGACATCGCCATCGCCAAGGCGTTCACCGCCGCCGGCCACCAGCGCGACACCCACAAGTTCAACGAGCCGCCCAACGGCCCCGCCCTGCCGGGCAACGAGGCCTTCGGCATCAACCAGATGCACCCCGGCAAGTTCGCGATCTTCGTGGGCGGCTTCCCCATCGTCCACGAGGGCGAGGTCGTCGGCGCCGTGGGCGTCAGCGGCGGCAACGGCGAACAGGACAAGGCCGTAGGCGCCGCCGCCCTCCGCGCCTTCAGAGAGAAGGTGGCTGTATAGCTTGCCTTTTTCTCCTCCTTCGGGCCTGGCGGCCCTCCATCGTCGATAAAGGCGGGCGATCGCTGGCATCGCTTCGGCTCGCCTTGGCGGCTCGCTGTGCCGACTGCCTTTCTCTCCTTCTTCGGGCCTGGCGGCCCTCCATCGTCGAGAAACGCGGCGATCGCTGGCATCGCTCCGTCTCGCCTTGGCGGCTCGCTGCGCGATCAGATTCTTGCTTCGCTCGAATCTGCCTTTGGACGCGATCGCGGGTTTTCGGCGTTGTCGCGGGGTTGGTGTGACGGTCTAGGTCGTTGCGATCTTGGTTCTGTGTTTCGCGTTGGTCTGTCGCGCCACCCGCGCCCCGCCGTGCTCCGGTATTGGACCGGCGCTGCCTGGCTCACGGGGGTGGGTCGTCTGGCTGGAACTGGTCGCCCGCACCGGTCCGGCCCGCGCCCGCAGGGTACTGGGTCAGGTGGGCCAGGGGCGTAGGCGTTCGTAGGCGGCTGCGGCGGCCAGGGCGACCAGGTCTTCGTGCCGGCGGGCGACCATCTGGAGGCCGGTGGGGGTGCCGCCTGCACGGCCTGCGGGGACGGAGATCGCCGGGTGGCCTGAGAGGTTGAAGGGGAAGGTGACGGCCAGGGCGCCCCAGTGGTCCACGGGGCGGCCCGCTATCTCGGCCGGCATCGGGCCCTCGGCCGGGAACGCCGGTGCCTGGGTGGCCGGGGTGAGCAGGAGGTCGAAACGGGCGAAGCCCTCGGCGAGGGCGGCGACCAGGCGGGCGCGGGCCTCGTGGGCGTCGACGAGCGCGTCGGCGTCCAGGGTGCGCGCGGCGTCGCCGTAGCGGCGGACCGTGGGGTGGACGGAGTCCAGGCGGTCGGCCGGGGCGTCGCGGAGTTCGGCGTGGACGTCGGGGACCGACAGGGTCCGGAAGGCGGCCCCGCAGGATTCCAGCGTCAGGTCGGCGGGGACCCGGCGGGCGCCGGTCCCGGCGATGAACGCCCTGGCCGCGTCCTCCACGACGGCGGCCACCTCCGGGTCGCACGGCGCGTAGCCGAGGTCGGGCGACCACGCGACCCGGAGGCCGCGCAGGTCGACGCCGTCGAGGGACGTCTCGAAGGGCGCGGTGGGGGCGGGCAGGGACGCGCGGTCGTACTCGTCCGTCCCGCAGACGCAGTCCAGGAAGCGGGCCGTGTCGCGCACCGTGCGGGTGAGGACGCCGTAGTGGTCGTTCTCGGCCGTTCCCCGGTGCCGCGGCCCGCGCGGGACGCGCCCGTAGGTCCCCTTGAACCCGACCAGCCCGCAGTAGGAGGCGGGGATGCGGAGCGAGCCGGCGCCGTCCGTGCCCGTCCCGAGCGGGACCATCCCGGACGCCACGGCCGCCGCCGAGCCGCCGCTCGACCCGCCCGGCGTCAGCTCCGGGGCGTGCGGGTTGCGGGTCACGCCGTGCAGGACGGACGCCGTGAACGACGCGCGCCCGAACTCCGGCGACGCCGTGAGCCCCACGGGGACCGCCCCGGCCGCGATCGCCCGCGCCACCATCGTGGAGGTGTGGTCGGCGACCCGGCCGGCGTGCAGGACGCTGCCCATCGCGTACGGCCACCCGGCCACCGCGTGCAGCTCCTTCACCGCGAGCGGCACGCCGGCCAGCGGCCCGGGGTCCTCGCCGCGCGCCACCGTCGCGTCGATCTCGCGGGCGCGGGCGAGCGCGCCCTCGGCGTCCACGTGGACGAACGCGCCGAGGGCGCCGTCCGACCGCTCGATCCGCCCGAGGGCCTCCGCCACCGCCTCGCGCGCCGCGCGCCGCCCGGCGCGGACCTCCTCCGCCAGTTCGACCGCGTTCACAGCGCCACCGCCGCGACCGCCGTCGCCACCACCAGGCCCGTCACCACCGGGAGGAACAGCCGCCGCGCGAGGTCGATGACGGAGACGCCGGTCAGGCCCGCGACGACGATCAGCGACGACCAGATGACGAGGGTGCCGCCGCCCGTCCAGCTCGCGCCGTTCTGCGCGATGGCCGCGAGCGTCGCCGGGTCCGCGCCCGCGGCGTGGCCGAGTTCCCCGGCGAGCGAGCCGGTGAACGGCAGCCCCGGCCAGCCGTTGCCGTCCAGCCCGATCACCATGCCGACGAGCAGCATCGCGAAGGAGGCGAACACCGGGACGTGCGGGATGTGCGGCTGGACCTTGGCGATCGCGTCCAGCAGGAGCGCCGGGCCCTGCTCGCCTTCCGGCAGCCCGAGGATCTGCCCCGAGTAGTCGGAGAGCCCGACGTAGACGAACCCGGCGATCGGGATGACGACCCCCATCGTGCGGAACGCGAACGCGATGCCCTCGGTGAAGTGGTCGGCGCACTCCTGCAGCCAGGTCCGCCGGTTCGCGATGACGCAGACGACGACGAGCGCCAGCGCCGCCGTCCCGCCCACCAGCGGCGCGCCCGCGCCGTCGTCGATGTCGGGGACGAGGGAGGTGAAGCGGCCGAGCAGCATCACCGCGAGGAGCGCGGCGAACGCCAGCGGGACGGCGAACGCCACGAACCGCGTCCGGCCGGAGGTGGCCTCCGCGTCACCGTCGTCGTCCCCGCCGCCGGCGGCGGTCAGAGTCGCGGTTCCGCCGCCGGCGGGCTCGGCGCTCACCGCCTGCGTCCCGTCGTCCCGGACCACCGTGTGCGCGGAGCCCTCGCCGACCGCGGCCAGCTCGACCGCCGCCGACTCCGCCGCCGCCGGGTCCAGCAGCTTGCCGCGCACGTCGCGCAGGTAGCAGAAGGCCAGCGCGACCACGCCCGCGATCAGCGAGATGACCAGCGCGCGGTCGGCGATGGCGTCCGCGGGGACCTTGGCCCCCTGCGCGGACAGCCCGGACGCCACGCCCATGACGTAGTCGGAGCTGAGCGCCATGCCCTGCCCGGTGATGGCGATCGCGATGGCGGCGGCCAGCGGCGGCAACCCGACCCGGACGGCGGCGGGGAGCAGGATCGCGGCGATCAGCGGCAGCACCGGCGTCGGCCAGAACGACATCGACAGCAGGTAGGTGACCACGGCGAGCACCAGGTAGGCGACGTGCCCGTTGCGGACGAGCCGCTGCAGCGGCCGCACCATCATCAGGTCGGAGCCCAGCGTGCGCATCGCGCCGAGCATCGCCGTCACGACCGCGATGATCACGAAGACCGGCAGCAGTTCCCTCGCGGCGGTGATGGCGGCGTTGAACACCGCGCCGAGGCCGGTCGTGACGCTCCCGCTGTACACGAGCGCGGTGAGGAACGTTCCAGCGAGGGCGAGGCCGACGACGTTCCTCCGCGCGACCACGGTCGCGATGAGGGCGGCGAGGCCGAGCAGGTAGATCCAGTGGGCAGGGGACAACGCGTTACCTCCCACCTCCGGGACGTGGAGCCTCCACGTCCGTGCACGAGGGTTCTGGTGAATGTGCACGATCTCTCCTGGCAGGAGCAATGACGAAAGCGCACAGGCCGGGTGGCGTGGATTGTGCAGGGTGTTGCCGTGCGGGGGCCGTCCGGGGGTGGTTTTTCTCTCTCGCGACATGCGTGCGTTGTGGTCAGACGAGGCTCAGCGATCTGTTCCAATGAACTGTTGTGCCGTCAGCTTCCTACCGTCTCGTGCGACGCGCGGGTCCCGCGCGGAGCGTCCCGCCCGTGCTCGACGAGCAGCAGCGGCGGGTGGTCGAGCACGCCGGCGGGCCGATGCTGGTGCTGGCGGGGCCGGGCACCGGGAAGACGACGACGATCGTGGAGGCGGTCGTCGACCGTATCGAGAACCGCGGCGTCGACCCCGAGCGGGTGCTCGTCCTGACGTTCAGCCGCAAGGCGGCGGGGGAGTTGCGGGAGCGCATCACCGGCCGCCTTCACCGGACGACGCGCACGCCCCTGGCCCTCACCTTCCACAGCTACGCGTACGCGCTGATCCGGCGGGACGCCGTGCTGAACGAGGAACCGGCCCCCCGGCTGCTGTCCGGGCCCGAGCAGTTGCTGGAGGTGCGGCGGCTGCTGGAGGGCGAGCTCGCGGACGGCGCCCGCGACTGGCCGGAGCGGCTGAGGGCCGCCCTGGCGACCCGGGGGTTCGCCGAGGAACTGCGCGACTTCGCCCTGCGCGCGGTCGAGCGGCAGTACGCCGCGGAGGACCTCGCCGCTCTCGGACGCATGAGGGGCCGCGACGACTGGGCCGCCATCGGCGGGTTCATGGAGCGGTACGTGGACCGGTTCCTGCTCGACCCCGTCCCCACCTACGACTACGGCGAGCTGATCCACCTGGCCGCGGGGATGCTCGCGGACGAGGAGGTGCGGATCCGGGAGCGCGACGCCTACGACGCCGTGTTCGTGGACGAGTACCAGGACACCGACCCCGCGCAGGAGGCCCTCCTGCACCATCTCGCGGGCGAGGGGCGCGACCTGGTCGTGGTCGGCGATCCGGACCAGTCGATCTACGGGTTCCGGGGCGCGGACGTGCGCGGCATCCAGGAGTTCCCGGACCGCTTCCCCGCCCTGGACGGCGCCCCGGCGCCCGTGGTGGCGCTGCGGACGTGCCGCCGGATGGGACCCGAGATCCTCACCGCCTCGCGCCGCATCGCGCGGCGGCTGCCCGCCGGGGCGGCGGGCGCGGCCGAGCACCGCGCGCTGCGGCCGGTGGAGGAGCTCGACGAGGGCGAGGTGCGCGCGGTCATCGCCGACTCCGAGAGCCAGGAGTCCGCGCTGGTGGCCGACGAACTGCGCCGCGCCCACCTGCTCGACGGCGTGCCGTGGTCGCGTATGGCGGTCCTGGTGCGCAGCGCCGTCCGGCAGGTCCCGGTGCTGCGGCGGGCGCTCGCCCAGGCCGGTGTGCCGGTGGTGGTCGCCGGTGACGAGGTGCCGCTGGTGGGGGAGCCCGCCGTCCGCCCGTTCCTCGTCCTGCTGCGGGCGGCGCTGAAGAAGGGCTTCCTGGACGAGGTCGTGGCCGAAGACCTCCTGACCGGCCCGCTGGGCGGCGCCGACGCGCTCGCCATGCGCCGGCTCAAGCGCGCTCTGCGCGACCTGGAGGAGCTGTCGGGCGGGCAGCGCGAGCTGGGCGATCTCCTGGTCGCGGCGGTGAACGACCCCCGGGAGCTGGTCCTGGTCCACGAGAGGGTCCGGGCGCCGGCGGAGCGGATCGCCAACCTGATCGAGGTGGCGCGGCGCAGCGTGCACGACGGCGGCACCGCCGAGGACGTGCTGTGGGCCGTGTGGCAGGAGAGCGGCCAGGCCGACGTGCTGCTGGAGCAGAGCGTCAAGGGCGGGACGCGCGGCGCGGCGGCCGACCGCGACCTCGACGCCGTGGTGGCGCTGTTCGACCACGCCGCGCGGTTCGTGGACCGGCTCCCCCAGGCGGGGCCCGAGCTGTTCGTTGACAACGTCGCGTCCCAGGAGATCGCCGGTGACACGCTGGCCGAGCAGGCGCCCGAGGGCGAGGCGGTCCGGATCCTCACCGCGCACCGCTCCAAGGGCCTGGAGTGGGACGTGGTCGTCGTCGCCGGCGTCCAGGAGGGCGTCTGGCCCGACGTCCGGCTGCGCGGGTCGCTGCTCGGCGTCGAGGAGCTGGTCGAGCACGCGGCCGGGGCCGAGCCCGACGGGGACGCCGCCGCCGGCGCCTCGATGGCCGCCAAGATGCTCGACGAGGAGCGGCGGCTGTTCTACGTGGCGGTCACGCGCGCCCGCAGACGGCTCGTGGTGACGGCCGTCGGCGGCGACGACACCGAGGAGAGGCCGTCCCGCTTCCTGAACGAGCTGCTCCCCGGCGCGATCGAGCAGTCCCAGCTGGACGAGAAGACCCGCTGGCTGTCGCTGTCGGCGCTGGTGGCCGACCTGCGTTCCGTCGTCGGCGACCCGTCCCGCCCGGAACCGCTGCGGCGCGCGGCGGCCGGGCACCTGGCCCGCCTGGCGCGCGCGGGCGTGCGCGGCGCGAGGCCGGAGAACTGGTACGCGATCACCGCCCTGTCCGACGGCGGGCCCGCGTTCGCCGAGGACGAGCCCATCACGATCTCACCGTCCCAGGTCGAGGCGTTCACCACGTGCGGGCTGCGCTGGCTGCTCGCCTCGGCGGTCGGCGCCCAGGAGGGCGGGCCCAACGAGTACAGCACGATGGGCAAGGTGGTCCACGCCGTCGCCGAGATGGCGGGCGCGGACGACGGCGTCGACGAGGTGCACGTCGCGCAGCGGCTCGACGAGATCTGGAAGGACCTGGAGTTCCGCAGCTCGTGGTACTCGGAGAAGCAGCGCGAGCAGGCCGCGAAGATGGTCGACAAGTTCCTCGCCTGGCACCGCGACAACCCCAACGAGGTCGTCGCGCTGGAGGAGTCGTTCAAGGTCGACCTCGGCCGCGTCGTCATCAAGGGCCGCATCGACCGCGCCGAGCGCGACGAGCAGGGCCGGGCCGTCATCATCGACATCAAGACCTCCTCGACCGCCGTCCCGAAGGACGACCTGGCCCGGCACCCGCAGCTCGGCGTGTACCAGTACGCGGTGATGCTCGGCGCGTTCGAGCGGCACGGGCTGATCGAGCCGGGCGGCGCGAAGCTGATCCAGGTCGGCAAGGCCGCGTTCACGGCGAAGGCGCGTGAGCAGGAGCAGCCCCCGCCCGCCGAGGACGCCGACCCCGAGTGGCCGAAGCGGCTCGTCGAGATCGTCGCCACGGGGATGGCCGGCGACGTCTTCCAGGCCAGGGCGAACGACAAGTGTCGCACCTGTCCCGTACGCTCCTGCTGCCCCGTCCATGACGAGGGCGGGCAGGTGAGCGACTGACTGGCTCGGGGGGAGCGAGGTGATCACGCCGGGAGAGCTGGCCCGGCTGCTGGAGATCCCGGCGCCGACGGAGGAGCAGGCCCGGGTGATCGAGGCGCCGATGGCGCCGATGGCGGTGATCGCCGGCGCCGGGTCGGGCAAGAGCGAGACGATGGCCGCGCGGGTGGTGTGGCTGGTCGCGAACGGCTTCGTCCGGCCGGAGCGCGTCCTCGGGCTCACCTTCACCCGCAAGGCCGCCGCCGAGCTCGGCGTGCGCGTGCGCAAGCGGCTCGACAGGCTCCGCGAGGTCCTGCCGGGCGACGAGCTCGAACGGCTGGGCGGCGAGGCCCTGTTCGACGGCGAGCCGATGGTGTCCACGTACCACTCGTACGCGGCGCGGCTCTTCGGCGACCACGCCCTGCGCGAGGCGCTCGAACCCACGATGCGGCTGATCTCGCCGGCCGTCGCCTGGCAGATCTGCTCGCGGGTGGTCGACGCCTACCACGGCCCCATGGACCGGATCGACTGGCAGCCCGACACCGTCACCAAGGCCGTCATGGAACTGTCCGGCGACCTGTCGGAGCATCTGCGCACGGCCGAGGACGTCCGCAGGGTCGGCGCCTGGCTCGACGAGCGGCTCGCCGTGGTGAAGAAGCCGCTCAAGGCGCAGCGCGACATCCTCGCCAAGCACGCCGTCCGCGAGCAGCTCATGCCGCTCATCGAGGCGTACGGGCGCGCCAAGGCCGACCGCGAGGTCATCGACCACGGCGACCAGATGGCCCTCGCCGCCCGCATCGCCTACAAGCACCCCGAGGTCGGGATGATCGAGCGGTCCCGGTTCTCGGTCGTCCTGCTGGACGAGTACCAGGACACCAGCCAGGCGCAGCTCGTCCTGCTGACGTCGCTGTTCGCGGGCGGGCACCCCGTCACGGCCGTAGGCGACCCCTGCCAGTCCATCTACGGGTGGCGCGGCGCGAGCGCCGGGAACCTGCTGCGGTTCGCCCACGACTTCCCTCTGCAGCCGGCGGCGGCCCCCGGGGGGCGTCCCGTGGCGGCGCCGGTCGTGCAGCTCAGCCGGTCGTTCCGCAACGGCGAGCAGATCCTGGAGGCGGCGGCCAGGGTGCAGGAGGAGCTGCGCGCCGAGACGAGGTCCGTGCCCCGCCTCATCCCGGGCGCCGGACGCGAGGGGCGCGGACGCGTCGAATGCGCCCTCTTCCCCACCGTGGAGGACGAGGCCGACCGCGTCGCCGCGCGCATCGCCGGGCTCATGGCCGGCGACCCCGAGACCGCCCCGGACGGCGGCCCCCAGGCCGAACCGCTCCGCTACTCCGACGTCGCCGTCCTGGCCCGGAAGCGGTCGCAGTTCCCGCTGATCAGGCGGGCCCTGGAGGCGCGCGGCATCCCGGTCGAGGTGGTCGGGCTCGGCGGGCTCCTCACCGTCCCCGAGGTACAGGACGTCGTCGCCACGTTGCGCGTCATGCACGACCCGACCGCCGGCGCGTCCCTCGCCCGGCTGCTCACCGGGCCGCGCTGGCGCCTCGGCCCCCGCGACCTCGTCGCCCTCGGCCGCCGCGCCCGCGCCCTGGCCCAGGAATCGGCCCGCGACATCACCCGCCCCGACCCCGTCCCCGCCGCCGCGCCCGAGGAGGGGCCCGGCCCCGCCGCCCCCGGCGAGGGCCTCGGCCCCGCGTCAGGCAGCGTTCTCGGCAGCGTGTCGACCGCCGAGCCCGACCCCGCCTCCGCCGCCGCGCCCGGCCCCGCGTCGGGCGCCACCTCCGGCGACGAGTCCGGCGCAGCGCCCCGCGAAGGGGCCGACGACGCGTCCGACGCCGCCTTCGGCGTCGCCTCCGTTGAGGGGGCCGGCGAGGGTGACGGCGGGGACGATCCGCTGCGGCAGCTCGTCAGCGAGCTGAACCAGGAGACCGGCAGCCTCGTCGACGCGCTCGACGACCTCGGCCCGCCCGACGCGTTCTCGCCCGAGGGGTACGGGCGCCTGCGCCGCCTCCGCGACGAGTTGCGCGCCCTGCGCGGCCAGGTCGGGCTGCCGCTGCCCGACCTGGCCAACGAGGTCGAGCGCGCGCTCGGCCTCGACATCGAGGTCGCGGCGCGGTCCGGGCTCGACCCCGTCACCGCCCGCGCCGACCTCGACGCGTTCATCGACGCCGCCGCCACGTTCGCGGGCGACGCCGAGGACCCGACGCTCGGCGCGTTCCTCGCCTACCTCAAGGCCGCCGAGACCGAGGAGTTCGGCCTGGAGGCCGGACGGGTCGGGGAGACCGACAGCGTCAAGCTCCTCACCGTCCACGCCTCCAAGGGCCTGGAATGGCCGGTCGTCGTCGTCCCCGGCCTGGCGTACACGCCGCAGAAGAACGGTTCACCCGCCAAGGGGTCGATCTTCCCTTCGCCGCCGCAGAACGCCACCCGCTGGACGGCGAACCCGCGCGTCCTGCCGTTCATGCTGCGCGGCGACCGCGCCGACCTGCCCGCGCTGACCGGGCTGGAGAAGGACGACCTCTCCGTTTTCGACCAGGCGTGCTCCGAGCGCGACCTGCGGGAGGAGCGGCGGCTCGCCTACGTCGCGGTCACCCGCGCGTCCAGCCTGCTGATCACCACCGGCTACTGGTGGGGGTCCTCGGGCCGCCCGCTCGGCCCGTCGCCGTTCCTGGAGGAGGTGCGGGCGGTCTGCCTCGCCGGGGCCGGGTCCGTCGCGGTGTGGGCCGACCCGCCGGAGGAGGGCGCCGCCAACCCGCTGCTCGCCGACCCCGAGGAGGCGCAGTGGCCCATCGCGCCGGGCGAGCGCGGCCGGTCCGACCTGTCGGCGCGGGCGCGCTACGAGGCGGTCGTGGAGGGGGCCCGCATGGTCGAGGACGAGATGGCCGGGCGCACCCGCCACTGGGCCGGGGACACCGGCCTGTCCGACGCCGACCGGGGGCGCATGACGGCGTGGGCGCGCGACGTCGAGCTGCTGCTCGCCGAGCGCGACCGGGGGCGCGGGGGCGACGGCCTGCTCGTCGAGCTGCCCGCGCACCTGTCGGTGTCGTCGCTGGTGTCGCTGGCGCGCGACCCGGCGGCGCTCGCGCGGCAGATCCGCCGTCCCATGCCGCGCCCGCCCGCCCCCTACGCGCGGCGCGGCACCGCCTTCCACACCTGGCTGGAGGGCCGCTGGGGGCAGCAGCGCCTCCTGGACCCCGACGAGCTGCCCGGCGCCGCCGACGAGGGCGCCGCCGACGACGCGCACCTGGCGACGCTGCGCGAGCGCTTCGAGCGGTCGGAGTGGGCGGCGCGCGAGCCGCTCGACATCGAGGTGCCCTTCGAGACCATCATCGGCGACCGGCTGGTCCGGGGCCGGATGGACGCGGTGTTCCGGTCCCGGGACGGCGGCTACGAGGTCGTCGACTGGAAGACCGGCGCCCCGCCGCGCGGGGACGAGGCCCGGTTCTCCGCCGTGCAGCTCGCCGCGTACCGGCTGGCGTGGGCCGAACTCGCGGGGGTGGACGTCGCGCGGGTCAGCGCCGCGTTCCACTACGTCTCCGCCGAGGTCACCGTCCGTCCCGCCGACCTGCTCGACGCGGCCGGGCTCGCCGCGCTGCTGGACGGCGTCCCCGCCGCCTGAGGGTTTCGTCGCCGCCCCCTGTTCACCATGCGTGGTTTCGGGGATGATCCGGGCAACCATCCGAGGAGGCGGCGTGTCGGTGTCCCATGACGAGAAGGTGGTACGGGAGTTCTCCAAGCAGGCGGCCGGGTTCTCCGACCCGAGGCTGAACACGGCCTTCACCCGCCATCTGGACCGGCTCGTCCGGTTCATGGACCCCGAGCTCGACCTGGAGGACGTCGTTCTGGAGGTCGCCGCCGGGACCGGCATCGTGTCCCGCGCGATCGCCCGCCGCGTCCGGCACGTGACGGCGCTCGACCTCACGCCCGCGATGCTCGCCGAGGGCAAGCGCGACGCCGACCACGCCGGCCTCACCAACGTCACCTTCGCGCACGGCGACGCCACGGCCCTGCCCTACCTCGACCGGTCGTTCACCCTCGTCGTCACCCGCTTCTCGCTGCACCAGGTCGCCGACCCCGGGGCCGTCGTGACGGAGATGGCCCGGGTCAGCCGCCCCGGCGCCGCGCTGATCATCGCCGACCTGGTCCGGCCCGAGGGACTGGACGGCGATCCCGACCGGATCGAGCGCCTCCGCGACCCCTCGCACGGGGCGGCTCTCACCGAGGCGCGGATCGCGGAGCTCGTCACGGCGGCGGGCGCGGCGGTCAAGCGCGCCGACCGGTTCGACCACAGCCGCCCGCTGGACCCGTGGCTGGAGTTCTCGCACACCCCCTCGGACGCCGCGGCGCAGATCAGGCGGGAGCTGGAGGAGGAGCTGGCGGGCGGACCCGCCACCGGCATGCGCCCGAGCATGGTCGACGGCGCCCTGCACTTCACGCACTCCTACCTCTTCCAGCAGGCCATCGTCGGATAACGGTTTCGAGCAAACGTTCGACGCGTGTGACGCGTGTGGTCTATGTTGTCGAACATGGGTTCCAGCACCGTGCGCGCCCTTGATCGCGAGCCGGCCGCGCTGGCGATGCGCATCGGCGTGGTCGCGGCCGAGGCCGCCCTCGCCACCTTCGCCCGCAACCTCGACCTGGACGACCTGGCGGACGGCGTCGACTTCCAGGGCGCCATCGGGCCCGCCGAATGGCCGGTGTTCTCCCTGGTCATCGACACGCTCGCGGAGGCCGGGCCGGGCGACCACCGGACGCTGGACGAGCGCCGCGCCGACGCCCTCAACGACCTCGCCCGCATCTGCATGGCCGCCAAGCGGCGCGCCGGCGCCGCCTGACCCTCGGGACGGGGCACGCCCGGGACCTCGCGGCCCTGGGCCCGGGCGTTTCCCTCATCGACCGCCGTCGGGCCGTCGCTTGACCTTGCCGGTGCTGGTGCGGGGCAGTTCCCGGACGAACCGGATGTCCCGCGGGACCTTGTACCGGGCCAGGTGGGCGCGCACGTACTCCCTGAGGTCGTCCTCGGCGACCTCCGCCCCCTCGGTCCTGACGACGTGCGCGGCGAGCCGCTGCCCGAACCTCTCGTCGTCCACCCCGGTGACCGACACCTCCGCGACGTCCGGGTGGCCGCCGAGCAGGTTCTCCACCTCGCCGGGGAACACGTTCTCCCCGCCCGAGACGATCATGTCGTCGGCGCGGCCGTCGATGAACAGCCGTCCCGCCGCGTCGAAGTGCCCGAGGTCGCCGGTGCCGGTCAGGCCGTCCCGTACGCGCCTGCCGCCGCCCCCGGTGTACCCGGCGAACCGCAGGCCGCCGCCCGTGTAGACCTCCCCGGTCTCGCCCGCGGGCAGCTCCCGCCCGTCCTCCCCGAGCACCTTGATCGTGAGCCGGAAGGACGGCCTGCCGACCGTGCCGGGCGCGGCCCGCAGGTCCTCGGGCGTGGCGATCGTGGCCCACCCGGTCTCGGTCGCGCCGTAGACGTTGACGAGCACGTCGCCGAACGCGTCCATGAACGCCTCGGACAGGTGCGGATGCAGGGCCGCCCCGCCGCACACGACCGCCCGCAGCGCCGGCGTCGGCGGCGCGTCCCGCACGTCCAGGACGCGCTGGAGCATCACCGGCACCGCCACGAGCGCCTCCGCCCGGCTGTCCGCGATCGTCTCCAGCACCTGCCGGGGATCGAAGCGGCGGGACAGCACGAGCGGCATCCCCATGGCGAGCCCGACCGTCGTGTAGGCGAAGCCGAGCAGATGGAAGAGCGGGGGCCCGATGACCATCGGCGCGCCCGACCGGACGGGAACGCGCATCAGATGGCTCAGGGCCGCGGGCAGCAGCGACGAGGCGGACAGATCGTGCCGTGCCCCCTTGGGCGTGCCGGTCGTCCCGGACGTCATCAGGATCACCCGGCTGGCCCGCTCGGGCTTGACGGGTTCGGGAGCGGTCTCCTCGATCAGCGCGTCGATCGCCCCGCCGCCGTCGGCCCACGCGACCACCCGCTTCCCGGCGAACCCCGACTCCTCGACGGCCGGCCCGAACTCCTCGTCGTGCACGAGCAGTTCGATCTCCTCGCGTTCGACGACCTGCCCCAGTTGCCGCCCGGAGAAATCGGTGTTCAGCAGCACGACGTCATTGCCCAGCCGCGTCGCCGCGAGGACCGTTTCGACGAACCCCCGGTGATTGCGGCACAGGATCCCGACCTTCCCGTCGCCCACACGGCCGCTGAGCGCCGTGGCCAGCGCCGCCGCCCGCCGTTCGAGTTCCGCGTAGGACAGCGCGCCGCGCTCGTCGATCAGGGCCGTCCGGTCGGGGAACCGCAGCGCGGCCATGGCGCCGAGCGTCGCGGGGACGGGCCCGAACCGCACGTACGGAAACAGAAGCCGCGCCGCCCGATCAGGCCGGACGGGCCGCACCACCCCGGCGTCCCGCACCGCCCGGGCCGCCCTGACTCCCGCCTCCGCAGCACCACGCACCCGCTCAAGCACCAGCAAGACACTCCTCCGCCGCCCCGAACTCCTCGTCCCGCCGTCCGGCATACCCGGCTTTCGGCCGAGCAAAGGCGCCGCCAAGCGACGGGCAGCGACGGGTGTGCCGAGCCGTTGTCAGGAACTGGTGAGGGCTGCCAGGAACCAGTCGAGTTCGTGGCGGGGGTGGTCGGGCGGGGACCAGTCGTTGACGGTCGACAGGAGATGCAGGTAGCGCTCCCGCCGTGGGTCGTTGGCGCTGGTCAGGTAGGTGGCCAGGCGGGCGCGCAGGGCGGGGGTGTCGGGTCGGCCCTGGAACTCGGCGTAGGCGGCGACCACGTCGGTGACGGCTTGGGCCGCCCGGGGTGAGTCGGGGGCTGCTCCTGCGGCGAGCAGGGGGCGCACGGTCTCGGCGACCCGCGCCACGGCGTGCTTGCGTGGTGGGCCCGTGCGCCGGGCGGCCTCGGTGGCGTGGTCGTCGAACAGGCCCCGCATCAGGGCACGGAAGCCGGGATCGCGCGTGAGCTCGGCCAGTTCCACCCAGGCGGCCAGTTGCTCGGACGTGGGGTCGTCGGGCAGTTCCGGGGCCAGCGACCGGTGCAGGACGCGGGACATCGGCCCCGCGTCGGGGGTGCCGAAGGAGCTGTCGAGGAAGTCGGCGACGAGGTCGTCGCGTTCGGCGGCGGACAGGCGGGCGAGCCGGTGCATCAGTTCCATCTCCTCGGGATCGCTGCCGCGGCGGGCGGCGATGGTCAGCACCGCGTGCCGCAGCCGCAGCATCCGCATCTGGGCGGCGACGGCCTCGGCGTGGGCGGCGGCCGCGTCGGCGGCCCGCACCTCGCGGTCGACGATCTTCTGGACGGTGGCCAGGTCGATCCCCAGCTCGCGCAGCGTCCGCACCAGGCCCAGCCGGGCCACGGCGTCGGCTCCGTACCGCCGGTGGCCCGCCGCGGTCCTGCGCGCCGGGACGATCCCGCGCTCGGTGTAGAACCGCACGGCCTTCACGGTGACCCCGGCGCTCCGGGCGAGTTCGCCGATGGAGTAGGTCGCTTCACCGTCCATGGGCCCCACCCTGGCATCTCCCCTCAGGGGAGATTCAAGGCCGCGGGCGGGTTGACGCGGGACGGGACGGGGTCGCTCCACCGCAGTGGTGACGCCCCGGCGGTCTCGACGACGCCGGTGACGGTGAACTCGACCAGCCGTTCGGCGCCCGGCGCCGCGGCGGCCATGGCCGTCTGCGGAAACCGGGTCAAAGCCGCCCGGCACTACGAGCGCGCGAAGTCGGAACGTCAGGGGCGCGGCGGCGAACCGGGGGCGCCCGGCCCGGTGATCGAGTCGATCAGGGCGGTGCGGAGGGCGTGGACGGCGGGGGAGCGCCAGCGGGAGGCCGGCTCGGCGAGCCAGAGGTGGTGCCGGGACAGGCCGGCGGGCGGGGTCAGTTCGGCGAGCGCGCCGGCGGCCAGTTCGTCGGCGACCGTGACCGTGGGCAGCAGCGCCGCGCCGAGGCCCGCCGCCACGCAGCGCTTCGCGGTCTCGATGCCTCCGAAGCGGGGCGGGTTCGCCGTGGGACGGGCGGCCGTGACCAGGGCGGCGAACTCGTCGCTGTAGGAGCAGCCTTCCTCCAGAAGGACGATGCCGGTCGCGGCCAGCTCCGCCGGGGTGAGGGGACGGTTCCTGGGGAGGGGTGTGGACACCGCCGCGACGAGTGACAGGGGTTGGGCGCCGAGGTCGACCAGGTCCACGCCGGACGGGTCCGGCGAGGGGTCGAGGATGAGGGCCACGTCGGCGCCGCGGTCGGCGAGCGCGGTGAGCGCGGTCCGGGTGTCGGCGGGGAACAGCGAGACGGTCACGTCCGGGAGTCGCGCCCGCAACCGGGGCAGCAGGGGCGCGAGCCAGTAGGCGCACACGGACTCCGGGGCCCGGAGCCGCACCGGGCCGGACGGCTCGGTGGCGGCGGCGGTGACCTCCGCGAGCATCCGCTCCTGGAGATCGAGGACGCCCCGGGCGTGCTCGGCGAGCAGGGAACCGGCACGGGTGGGGGAGACGCCCCCGGGGAGGCGGTCGAGCAGCGGCGTCCCGGCGAGGCGCTCCAGCGCCTGGACGTGCGCGGTGACGGTGGACTGCACGAAGCCGAGCTCCGCCGCGGCGGCGGTCATCCCGCCGTTGCGCAGGACCGCGAGGAAGGTGGTGAGGAGGCGCGTGTCCATCGAATATCCCGATGCCTCTGATCAATATTCATCGTTGGACGCGATGCTAGCGGCTGGAGCAGACTGCTCGCATGAGCGACATCGCACCAGCACTCCGCTACACCGCCTTCGACGTGGACGGGGAGGGCGGCAACCCGGCCGGGGTCGTCCTGGACGCCCGGGGCCTGGAGGCCGCGCGCATGCAGGAGATCGCTGCCGAGATCGGGTTCTCCGAGACGGCCTTCCTCGTGGACGAGGGAGGCGCGCCCGGGCGGTTCGCGATCCGCTACTTCAGCCCGCTGGCCGAGGTCGCCTTCTGCGGGCACGCCACGATCGCGACCGCCGTCGCGCTGGCCGAGCGGCGGGGGACGGGGAGCCTGCGGCTGAGCACCCCGGCCGGCGAGGTCGGGGTCGAGACCCGGGAGGCGGACGGCCGCGTCCTCGCCACCCTGACCAGCGTCCCGCCCACCGTCCGGGCCGTCGAGGAGGCCGACCTCGCCGCGGCCCTGGACGCGCTGCGCTGGGAGGCCGGGGAGCTCGACCCGGAGCTGCCGCCGCGCATCGCCAACGCGGGCAACGACCACCTGGTGCTGGCGGCGTCCACGCGCGCCCGGCTCGCCGGCCTCGACTACGACGGGGACGCCCTCGGCGGGCTCATGGCGCGCCGCGGCTGGACGACCGTCCACCTCGTCTGGCGGGAGAGCGCGACCGTCTTCCACGCCCGCGACCCCTTCCCGCCGGGCGGGGTCGTGGAGGACCCGGCGACCGGCGCCGCCGCGGCGGCCTTCGGCGGGTACCTGCGCTCGCTGGGCCTCGTCGCCCCTCCGGCCCGGATCACCGTCCACCAGGGTGAGGACATGGGCCGCCCCAGCCGGCTGCTCGTGGACGTCCCCCCGGGGGACACGGGCATCGGCGTGAGCGGGACCGCCGCGCCGATGGGCTGACGGGCGGCCCGGGGACGTCCAGTACGGTCGGGGCCATGCCGCATTCGACCGCCGCCGTGACCGCAGACGATCTCGACCTCGCCGTTCGGCTGGCCGTCGCCGCCCTGCGGGAGGCTCCCCCCGAGGCTTGGGACGGGAAGGCCGGGTCGCTCGAATGGGACTGCTGGGAGACCGTCGAGCATCTCAGCGACGACCTGTTCGCCTACGCCGCCCAGCTTGCGCCGAGGACGCCGCCGATGGACGGCGAGGTGCCGTTCGTCTGGGAGAGCCGGCGGTCCGGCGGACCGGCCAACGCCGTCCACGCGGACAGGAGCGCCGGGCCCGCGGGGCTGTTGCAGGTACTCGACGCGTGCGGCGGGATGCTGTCCGCCGTGGTCCGCCGCACGGCCCCGGACGTCCGCGCGCACCATGTCTTCGGCGCTTCGGACGCCGAGGGGTTCGCCGCGATGGGCATCGTCGAGACCCTCGTCCACATGCACGACCTGGCGGAGGGGCTGGGGCTGTCCTGGGAGCCGCCCGCCGACGTGTGCGCACGCGTGCTGGGGCGCCTGTTCCCCGGCGCGCCGCAGGACACCGACCCCTGGCCGACCCTGCTGTGGGCCACCGGTCGCGGGGACCTTCCCGGACACCCGCGCGTCACGTCATGGCGCTGGTACGGGAGCCCTCGCGGCTGACCCTCCGGCGTCCGGTCGGCGCCGGTAGTGGAAGGCCGGTTTCGGGTGCATCAGGAAGTCGTGGTGGGAGATGTTCCAGGCGTAGGCCCCGGCCATGGCGAAGGCGATGACGTCGCCCGGCGCCAGTGGCGGGACGAGGACGTCGCGCGCGAAGACGTCCTTCGGCGTGCAGAGCTGGCCCACCAGGGTGGCCCGGCGCTCCGGGCCGTTCGCGGTGAGCACCTCGAAAGGCTGGTCGTGGCCCTTCGTCACGGGGGTCCTCAGATGGTGGGTGCCGCCTCTGAGAACGGCGTAGGTCTCGCCGCGCGTGGTCTTCACGTCCAGGACGTCGGTGACGTACCAGCCGTGGTACGCGGTCATCGCCCGTCCCGGTTCTATGCGGACTTTCGCTGGGATATGGCTGAGGCCCGTCCCGTAGGTCTGCCAGTCGAAGCGGGACTCGGGGGACGTGTAGTCCACCGCCATGCCTCCGCCCACGTTCAACTCAGGGTCGTCCACTCCTCGGGAGCGGAGCCAGGGAATCGCCCATTCCGCCGTCCGGTGGGCCAGGTCGAGCATGGCGGGCGCGTCCAGGCCGGAGGCCAGGTGGGCGTGGACGCCTCGAAGGGTGATGTTCGGATACTCGGCCAAAAGGCGGGCGCAATGGTCGAGGGTGTCCTCGTCCATGCCGAAAGGGCCGCTCATGGTGAGGGCCGCGTTCGGCACGTTCACGGGCAGATTCGCGCGGAGCAGGACGTCCGCGGGGCCCAGGGCGGCCAGGCGAGCCAGCTCGTTCGGGCTCTCCACATGGATCCGGTCGGCCTTGAGCGTGCGGGACAAGGCCAGTTCGTCAGCCGTTTTCCCGGGCCCGCCAAAAGCCACAGGCTTGCCGGGGAGGGTCTCCCGGACGTGGGCGAGTTCGCCGCCGGACGACACCTCCACGCCGTCGACGTGGGGCGCGAGAGTCCGGAGGATCTCGGCGTCCGGATTGGCCTTGGCGGCGTACAGGACCTCTGTGCCGGGAAGCGCGGCGCGTATGCCGCGGACGTGGGATTCGAGTCCGGGCAGGTCGTACACATAGGCCGGGTAGCGGTCGAGGTTCAGCGCGAACTCGTTCACAGCGGTCGGGCGGCGAGCGGGTTGGGAACGGGGACGTAGGCCGCGCCGCGGTCGGCCGTCCGTGACCAGCGGGTGCGGAGATTCGCCTTGGCGGGCAGTGGCACACCGGCCAGGAGAGCTCTGACCTGCGGGTGGCGGTCAAAGGCGGCGAAATGCTTGCGCGCCGCCTGCCAGAGGGTCTCGTCCAAGGACGGGTGGAGGTCGGCGACGGCGGCGGCTATCTCGGTGAGGTGGTTGACGAGGAGGCAGTAGACGGCACGGTTCCAGCCCCTGTCGGGGGCATAGGTGAGGCCCTCGGCCACGCGGCCGGGGAGGTGCGACAGGTCCCAGTGCCCCGCGGTCAGTTTGGTGCCCTCCATGTCGCGGAAAACGGCATGGACGGGCATGCCGTCCGTGTCGACGCAGACGAGGACGTTCTGCAGATGAGGTTCCAGGACGACGCCGTGGTCCAGATAGGCGCCCAGCACGGGCGGTGCCACCTGGGCCACGTATGCGTCCCACCAGGCTTGGGCGCTGTCCGGGGAGGAGAGGGCGGGCAGGCCGGAGAGGAGCGCGTTGTAGGGGTCGGCCAGGGCGCCCGCCAGAAGAGGCGTGCCGGGAAGGGATCTGATGCCCTGCCGCAGGATCACTCCCAGGCCCTCGTACAGGCTGCGGTCAGGGAGGGCGACGCTGCGGTAGGCGGGTTCTCTGAGGAACGTGGCGTTCAGCTTCTCCAGGATGGGCGGCAGCAACTCGTCGAGCGTCATCGCCCCGGTCAGTTCGTACCAGGCGTTCTTGCGGACGCAGTTGGTGATGCGCACATCGAGGCTGAACTTGCAGAACACATCGGCGTCCGGCAGATACGCGGTCCGGACGGACGAGGTGGGCACCGCCTCCATCTCGGACGGGCCGAGATTGACCAGGGACCCGGTCGCCAGGGCCCTCTGCAAGACGGGATTGTCCGCCAGCAAGGAGAACTGCCACGGATGCACGGGGAGCAACCGACGTCCAGGCGGCACCGAAGGGCCGTACGCCTCCAAGGTGGTGAACGCCTCAGCCGCCCCTTCCTCGGCGACGAGCCCTTCGGGCACGGCGAGCCACAGCGGGCGGAACCGGGCCCTCGTCTCGGGCGCGTACGGCAGCCACTCCTCCGGCGAACCCTGGCGGGCCTTGGGAGACGGGTGGAAACGGTGCCCCGCGACAAGAGACTGCTCTGAGGCGATGTAGTCGATGGAGTGGTCCTCAGCGGATTCTCCTCTGGCGGCGAGGATCGCGGTGAGCGCGGCGTGGCTGTCTCCGACCTGGACGAGGAATTCCGCGTTCGGGGAGCCGGTCGCCAGCTCCAGTTCACCCGCGACCAGGTTCGCCAGCCTGTCCCACGGAGCCGGTATCCACTCGTCCTCGCGGCGCTCCTCGAAGGGCGGCGCCAGGCGGCGGGTCGCCCCGACCGGGGGACGGGCCAGACCCGCGCGCAGCAGGACCCCCGCGCGGGGCAGCCGGAACACGAGGCGGGCCCCGTCCGGCCAGACCTGCTGCTCGGGCCCGCAGACCTCCCGGATCAGGCAGTTGAGCAGCGCGGTCGCGGTGGCGTCGTCGGCCGTGACGGCCGGTTCTGTCAGCAGCACGTCGTGTCCAGTAGGTAGTTGGGCCCCGGCGGGCCGTAGTGCTTGTTGATGTCGGCCGCGCCTGTCCTCGCCTTGTCGACGAGGGTCCCGGCGGTGACCATGGCCTTGCCCGGCAGGGTGTCGGCGTCGAGCGTGCGGGCGCGCAGGAACGCGTCCTCCGGCCCGAGCGCCCCGTCGAGCCGTTCGCGGAGAATCCGGCGCCCGGTCCGCCAGGGGAGCAGGCCCCGCCCGGCCAGGCCCAGGGCGGGCGCCGCGGCGCAGAGATGCAGGGTGATGGTGACGAAGACGCGGGCGAGGGCCTCGGGATCGGACGTCGTCATCCGGCGGTCGACGAGATCGCGGGGGTCCGTGCCAGGAGAGGGCGGGACGCGCTCCCGGAGGCGGGACGGGTCGATCAGCGCGCCGTCGTTGTCCTTGATGAGGAGGCGGACCGGAGACTCGTCCAAGACGAGTGCCACGTTCTGCTGATGCGCCTCTAGCGCGATGCCGTACCGGAACAGCGTGACGTTGAAGGAAAGCAGCGCCGTCAGGTAGGCGCCGAAGAGCGCTTCGACGTCCCAGCGCTCGATGACGTGACCCCGGTCCGGCGCCTCGGCGAGCAGGGCCGCCACAGGGACGATGTGCGCGCGGGCGGTCTCGGGCGGGAAGCGCCGCACCAGATAGCCGAGAAGCGGGTCGTCGGCGTGGCCGTAGGTCTGTTCGTCGGCGAGAAGGACGGGAAGCGACGGCTCCCGTAAAAGGACCTGGCGCAGGATCCGTTCGACGAGCGCGCCGTCCGGAAGGGTGCCGGGCACGATGGTGCGCCGGTTGCGGACGCCGAGCGTGCTCGTCGGCAGCGGCATCTTCACGTGGTCGAGCGGCGCCGCCGCGACCGTCCGCATCGACAAAGTGGGCGTGACCTGCAAGTACGGATCGGGCGCGAGCGAGACGCCGGGCCGGGGGCCGACCTGCCGAGCCGCCAGCGGGTGGACGGGGAACAGCGCCCCGGCAGCGTCGTCCGAGCGCAGGCCCACGTCGGACGGCGCGGGCCACCACCCGGGGAGCGACCCGGTCCGCGTCGCGTTCCGCACGGCCGCCCAGCGCAGCGGGAACGACGGCGCGAACTCGGGCGCGTAGCGGCTCAGCTCGGCCGGGGACAGCCCGGAGCGGCTCCGGCCCGTGGGGTGCACAGGGTGGTCGTTGTAGGCCGCCAGCGTCTCGTAGAACGTGCCGGGGCCCGCCCGCAGCTCGGCCGGGAGGCGTCCCAGCCGCCGGTGGACGGCCGGACGCGCCTCACCGTGCAGCTGGATGGCCGCCAGGGCCTCAAGGCACTCGCGCTCGAAGGAAGCCGTGTCGTCCCCCGGGTCGGCGATCAGACGGACGGCATGGAAGACGTCGCTCAGCCTCAGGCCCTGCCCAGGATCCACGACGAGCTCTGAGAGAAAGGCGGGCCGGGCTTCCACAAGACGCACGGAACGGCCCGGAAGCTCCAACGTGCGGCCCCGGACCCGGCGCCTTAGGCCCGCGTAGTCCTCCCTCAGCAACGCCTCCAGAACGCGGGCCGCGAGCGGGCCTTCGACGTCGTGGTCCGTCACGCGATCATCCAGTCGTGGGTCGCGCGGAACCGCGCCAGGGCGGCGTTCACTTCCTCCGGTCCAGGACCGATGGCGCGCACGGTGCCCAGGTAGTCGCGGTTGGTCCGGGTGAGGGAGACCGTGTCGCCCACCGCGCGCTGAGGACGGTACGCCAGCCGAACCGCGCCGTCCTCCACCTGCACGGGGCCGGGGGCCGCGGTGAGCGTGCCGCAGCGGTCGGCTATGACCGGCTCGGCCACGGCATGGCGAGGACGGGGGACCCGCCGTTCCGGCAGGGACGCCCCGAGATGGACCCGCAGGATCTGCTCGAACAGGGGCACGCCCAGCAGATCGGCCAGCAGGAGGTCGCAGTGGTCGCCGATCAGCCGGTAGTTGACCTCGATGACGCGGGCGCGCCCCTCGTGGACGACGAACTCGGTGTGGCACGCCCCGAAACCGACGCCCAGCGCCTCCAACTGCCGCAGGACCTGCTCCGTCTCCGGGGGAGGGGGCGCCCACTCAAGGCGCTCCTCGACGAAGAACGGCGGCGGCGAGAGCGTCGTGCGGAACGAGCCCAGCACCCGCAGTTCCCGTCCGTCCCCCAGCGTCTCCAGCGTGTGGAGACGGCCCGGCAGGTACTCCTCGGCCACGAGCGGATCGCCGCGGCGGGCCCGGATCTCCTCCACCCGGGCGGCCAGTTCCCCGCCGTCGTGGACGAGGAACACGTCCTCGCTCGCCACCCCTTCGCGCGGCTTGAGGACGAGCGGATACGGCGCGCCCGCCGGGACCCGCCCCGCGTCCGCCGAGAAGACCGGGTCGAGGGACGCCAGGTGCCGCCGCATGAGCGCCTTGTTCTTCGCCCGGATCGCCGCCCGCCAGTCCTTCGCGGGCAGGCCGAAGTACGCGGCGGCCAAGGCGGCGGGCGCCTGCAGGAAGTCGCTGTTGGAGAAGACGGCCGCGGGCTCGCCCCCGCCGCACGCGGCGCCGTCCTCGACGCGCGCGATGATGTCGCGGAAGTCCGAGACGTCGCACTCGACCACCGGCACGCCGGCGTCGTGGGCGGATGGACGGTCGGTGAGGAGCGTGACGTCGAGGCCCAGGCGCGCGGCGGCGGGCAGGAATCCGTGCGTCACCGAGTCGGTCGCCTTGCCGGCGACCAGGTAGAGAGAGGCGGCCACGACCGGCCCTTCCAGTGAGTGAGGTAAGCCTTGCCTAACTCGCAGTGATCAACCATAGTGGCCGGGGGGCCCTCCGCACGCAAGAACGATGGCACCGCGTGTCCCGGCCCGTCCCGCGATCCGCCAGGATGGACGCCATGGATCTTGTCGACCGGTGGGTGGCGCTGGCGGGACCCCACACCCGGCACATCGGGACCGAGCTCGACCGGCGCTACGGGGAGTCGCACCGCCGCTACCACACCCGCGCGCACCTCGTCGCGGTGCTCGATCTCGTGGACGAGCTGGCCGGGCACGCCGACGACCCGGACGCCGTCCGGATCGCCGCCTGGTTCCACGACGCCGTCTACGACCCCGAGCGCGCCGACAACGAGGAGCGCAGCGCCCGCCTGGCCGCGCGCATGCTCGCCGACACCGACGTCCCGGACGCGGTCGTCGCGCGCGTGGTCCGGCTCGTCGAGCTGACCGCCACGCACGCGCCGGAGGAGGGCGACCGCGACGGGCAGGTCCTCTGCGACGCCGACCTCGCCGTCCTCGGCGCGGAGCCCGAGCGGTACGCCGCGTACGCGGCCGCCGTCCGCGAGGAGTACGCGTTCGTCCCCGACGAGTTCTTCCGCGCCGGACGGGCCGAAGTCCTCAACGGCCTCCTGGCCCTGCCCCGGCTCTTCCACACGCCCGCCGCACGCGAACGCTTCGAGGAACGCGCCCGCGCCAACGTGCGGACGGAACTCCTGCTCCTCAACGCCTAGACGCCCAGCCGGCCGTCCGGAACCGGCCGGGGCCGGTACGCCTTGCGGCGGCGCAGGCCCGCCTTGGTCAACCGCAAGAGCAGCTCCTGGCAGCCCACCGCCTCGGCGCCCTGGAGCAGCGCCGCCTCATAGAGCTCCGACGGGACGTCGTAGTGGTCGCGCTCGAACGCCCGCGGCGGCATCCCCAGTTCCGCGGCGAACACGTGCAGCTCGTCGTAGGACACGTCACTGACCATGTGCGACCACACGCGTCCCCGCGCGGGCCACAGCGGCGGGTCGATGAGGATCAAGGCCACTCCCGCGATCGAGGCAAGGTGATCCCTTACTGTGATTCTCCAGTCTCGGGGAACCCGAGGGGTCGGGACGTCCGGAGATCCCGGACAGAGGTCACTCAGCCCGACATTACGACATGCGAAGGGGCATGCAGGTGAACGATGTTGTCGCCTACATCCAGGCGGACCGCGACCGGTTCGTCGCCGATCTCAAGGAGTGGCTGGCGATCCCGTCCATCTCCGGGGACCCGGCGCACGCCGAGGATGTGCGCACCTCCGCCGGATGGCTCGCGGAGTACCTGCGCGGCCAGGGCTTCCCCACCGTCGAGGTCTGGGAGACCTCCGGCCTGCCGGCGGTGTACGCCGAATGGCCCGCCGAAGACCCGCAGGCCCCGGCGGTCGTCGTCTACGGGCACCACGACGTCCAGCCGGTCGAGCCGCTGGAGGAGTGGGAGACCGACCCGTTCAAGCCCGTCGAGAAGGGCGACCGGCTCATCGGGCGCGGCGCGTCCGACGACAAGGGCCAGGTCTTCTTCCACACCCTCGGCCTTCGCGCGGCGCTCGCCGCGTCCGGGCGGCAGTCCCCGCCCGTCACCGTCAAGCTGCTGGTCGAGGGCGAGGAGGAGTCCGGCTCGGCGCACTTCGCCGAGCTGCTGCGCACCCACCGCGACCGGCTCGCCTGCGACGCCGTCGTCATCAGCGACACCACCATGTGGGCGGCGGACGTGCCGTCCATGTGCACCGGCATGCGCGGTCTCGCCGAGGCCGAGGTCACGCTGCGCGGCCCGGACGGCGACCTGCACTCCGGCTCGTTCGGCGGCGCCGTCCCCAACCCGCTCCACGCGATGGCCTCGCTGCTCGCCGCCCTGCACGACGCCGACGGCCGCGTCGCCGTCCCCGGCTTCTACGACGACGTCGTCCCGCTGACCGACGAGGAGCGGGAGCTGTTCGCCCGGCTGCCGTTCGACGAGGCCGAGTGGCTGCGCACCGCCGGTAACAGCCGCGCCGCCCACGGCGAGAAGGGCTACACGACCCTCGAACGGGTCTGGGCCCGGCCGACCGCCGAGATCAACGGCATGTGGGGCGGGCACACCGGCCCGGGCGGCAAGACGATCGTCCCTCGCGAGGCGCACGCCAAGATCTCGTTCCGGCTCGCCGCCGGGCAGGACCCCCGCAAGGTCCAGAAGCAGTTCGAGGCGTGGGTCGCCGAGCAGGCGCCGCCCGGCGTCGAGGCCGAGGTCCGCGTCCCGGCCGGCGGGGTCCGGCCCTGCTTCTCGCCGATCGACTCGCCCGGCGTGAAGGCCGCGCGGCGCGCCATGGAGCGGGCGTTCGGCGCCGAGGTGCTGTTCACCCGCGAGGGCGGCAGCGGCCCCGAGGCCGACCTCGCCGACATCCTGGAGGCGCCGCTGATCTTCGTCGCGGTCGGGCTGGACGGCGACCGCATCCACGCCCCCAACGAGAAGGTCGAGATCCCGCTGCTGCTCAAGGGCGCCGAGACCGCCGCGTACCTGTGGGAAGAACTCGCGGCCGCGCTGCGCTGAACACGCCGGAGAGGAGCACGATGACCGACGCCCCGCTGGAGAGTCTGCACGCCCCGCTGGAATGGCTAGCGCTCGCGCGCGGCACGCTGGACCGCGTCGCGCTGAACCGCCGCGACGAGGCCTGGGTGGAAGCGGCGTGGGCGGACCCCAGGACGCGCGTACTGGTCATCCAGGAAGGTCAGTCGCCGGTCACCTTCGAGCCCGCTCCCGCGCTGGTCCTCGTCCCGCCGGACCAGGCGCCGGACGGCGACCGGTGGCTCCTCGGCGTCGACGGCGACGGCGTCGCCCACTTCGGGGTGAACGGCCCGCTGCCCGTCATCGAGGGGGCGCGGCCGGCGGGGCTCCGCCGCGTCGGCGCCCTCCTCGGCGACCAGGACTCCGGCCTGCTCACCCACGCCGTCGCCCTGGAGCACTGGCACGGCACCCACCGGTACTGCCCGCGGTGCGGCGCCCGGACGCGCGTGGCGTCCGCCGGGCACGTGCGCGTCTGCCCCGAGGACGGCTCGCAGCACTTCCCGCGCGTCGACCCCGCCGTGATCATGCTGGTGACGGACGAGGCCGACCGCGTGCTGCTGGCCCGCGGCCCGCAGTGGCCCGCCGACCGCCGCTCGATCCTCGCCGGGTTCGTCGAACCGGGCGAGTCGCTCGAACAGGCCGTCGCGCGGGAGGTGGAGGAGGAGGTCGGGCTGCCCGTCCGGGACGTCCGCTACCTCGGCAGCCAGCCGTGGCCGCTGCCGCAGAGCCTCATGCTCGGGTTCACCGCGCGGACGGACGGGGACCTCCCGCTGCGCCCCGACCCCGAGGAGATCCTGGACGCCGCCTGGTACACGCGCGAGGAGCTGCGCGCCGCCATCGACGCGGGCGAGATCGTCGCACCGGGCCCGCTGTCCATCGCCGCCCAGCTCATCATGCGCTGGTACGGCGGCGAACTCCCCAAGATGCCGCCGTTCTAGGGGCACGCGCACGCGGAAAGGCCCGCCGACCGTCCGGGTCGGCGGGCCTTCTCCTCGGGTCTCAGCCCGCGTCGGCGATCTGCGCGAGGCGGCGCTTGACCTCCTTGGCGCTGGGGTTGGTCGCGGCCGTGCCGTCGGGGAACACCAGGGTCGGGACCGTCTGGTTCCCGCCGTTGACGCTCATCACGAAATCGGCGGCCGCGGGGTCGCGCTCGATGTCGACCTCCACCATCTGGATGCCGTCGCGGGCCAGCTGGCTCTTCAGCCGCCGGCAGAACCCGCACCAGGACGTCGTGTACATGGTGAGCTGGCCGGCCGCGCCCTTGGCCCGGTCGGTCGTCGGCGTCGCCATCGCTTCCGCGTCTCCTTGCGCTCGGGGGTGTGCCTCCGCAAGAACAGTAGACAGCCGTTTCCCATTCCGCGTTGTCCACAGGCGGCGGGATGGCTGATACAGGTGAGGCGGGCTGCGAGTATGGGGGAATGTCAGCTGAGTCGGTGCTGGAGGGCTTGGACCCCGAGCAGCGGGCGGTCGCCGAAGCGGTGAAGGGCCCGGTCTGCGTCCTCGCGGGCGCCGGGACGGGCAAGACCAGGGCCATCACCCACCGGATCGCCTACGCCACCCTCACCGGCGTCGTGACCCCGCAGCGGGTGCTCGCCGTGACGTTCACCACACGGGCGGCAGGAGAGCTGCGCAGCCGGCTGCGGCAGCTCGGCGCGCCAGGCGTGCAGGCCCGCACGTTCCACGCCGCCGCTCTGCGGCAGCTCGGCTACTTCTGGCCGCGCGTCGTCGGCGGCGAGCCGCCGAAGATCGTCGACTCGAAGATCCGGCTGGTCGCGGACGCGGCGCGGGCGTGCCGGCTCACGCTCGGCCGCACCGAGTTGCGCGACGTCGCGAGCGAGATCGAGTGGGCGAAGGTCACCCAGAACCGCCCCGAGGACTACCCGGCCGCGGTCGTGAAGGCGGGCCGCCGGCCGCCCGCCGAGGTCGTCGACGTGGCCCGCGTCTACGCGATGTACGAGCAGCTCAGGCGCGAGCGCAACCTGCTCGACTTCGAGGGCATGCTGGAGCTGACCGCCGCCGTCCTCACCGAGCACCGCGAGGTCGCCAACCAGGTCCGTGAGCAGTACCGGTACTTCGTCGTGGACGAGTTCCAGGACGTCAACCCCCTGCAGAAGATGCTGCTCGACACCTGGCTCGGCGACCGCGACGACCTGTGCGTCGTCGGCGACCCCAACCAGACGATCTACTCCTTCACCGGCGCGTCCCCCTCCCACCTGCTCGACTTCACCCGCGAGCACCCGGACGCCAAGGTCGTCAGGCTCGTCCGCGACTACCGCTCGACGCCGCAGGTCGTCCGGCTGGCGAACGGGGTGATCGGGCAGGCGCGGGGGGCGCGGCACAAGCTGGAGCTGGTCGCGCAGCGCGAGAACGGGCCCGAGCCCGTGTTCAACGAGTACGACGACGAGGTCGCCGAGGCCGACGACGCCGCCCGGCGGGCCCGCAAGCTGATCGAGGAGGGCGTCCCCGCCAGGGAGATCGCGATCCTCTACCGGATCAACGCGCAGTCCGAGACGTACGAGTCGGCGCTCGCGGCCGTGGGCGTCCCGTACGTGCTGCGCGGCGCGGAGCGCTTCTTCGAGCGGCCCGAGGTGCGCGAGGCCGTGGTCCGGCTGCGCGGCGCGGCGCGGGCGGGCGCCGACGCCGAGACCGACGGGATGGGGCTGATCCAGACCGTCCGGCACGTCCTGAGCGGGGCGGGGTTCTCCGACCGGCCGCCCGAGGGCGCGGGCGCGGCCCGCGCGCGCTGGGAGTCCCTGGCGGCGCTGGCGCAGCTCGCCGAGGACATGGCCGCCGACAACCCCGCGGCCGGGCTCACCGAGTTCGTCGCCGAGCTGGAGGAGCGCACCGTCGCGCAGCACGCGCCGCCGCTGGAGGGCGTCACGCTCGCCTCGCTGCACGCCGCCAAGGGCCTGGAGTGGGACGCGGTGTTCCTCGTCGGGCTGGCCGAGGGCACGCTGCCCATCATCTATGCCAAGACGCCCGAGCAGATCGAGGAGGAGCGCCGCCTCCTCTACGTCGGCGTGACGCGGGCCCGCGTGCACCTGAACCTGTCGTGGGCGCTGGCGCGCTCGCCCGGCGGAACGCAGGCGCGCCGCCCGTCCCGCTTCCTGGACGGCCTGACCGGCAAGACCACCACGCACACGCCCGCGCGCGTCGACCGGACGAAGCGGCGTCCCGCCAAGGGGCCGCAGCCGTGCCGCGTGTGCGGGCGCCCGCTGACCGCCGCCGTCGAGCGCAAGCTGGGCCGCTGCGAGGACTGCCCCTCCGAGCTGAACGAGGAGCTCCTCCTCGCGCTCAAGGAGTGGCGCGCCGAGACGGCGGGCGAGCAGAAGGTGCCCGCGTACGTGGTGTTCACGGACGCGACGCTCCAGGCGATCGCCGAGCACGCCCCCGAGTCCCGGGAGGACCTGGCCCGCATCCCGGGCGTCGGCAGGGTCAAGCTCGACCGCTACGGCGACGCCGTCCTCGGCCTCTGCGGGCACTGACGCCGCCCGGGCGGGGCTGGGCGCCGAGGGGGGCCGGCGCCGCGGGGTGAGAGCCGGCTCACACGCACCGATAGGGAAGACTTGCCGCCGTGAAGGAATCGCTGAAGGCACTGCTGGACCTGCTCGACCTGGAGCAGATCGAGAACGACATCTTCCGAGGCCGCAGCCCCGAGGAGCGGCGGCAGCGCGTGTTCGGGGGGCAGGTGGCGGGGCAGGCGCTCGTCGCCGCCGGGCGCACCGTCCCGGCGAACCGGCCCGTCCACTCGCTGCACGCCTACTTCATCCGGCCCGGCGATCCGCTGGTCCCCCTCGTCTACACCGTCGACCGGGTCCGGGACGGGCGGTCCTTCACCACCCGCCGCGTCACCGCCGTCCAGCACGGCAAGGCGATCTTCACGCTGTCGGCGTCGTTCCAGGTCGACGAGGACGGCCCGTCCCACCAGGCCCCGATGCCGGAGGCCCCCGCCCCGGAGACGCTGCCGGACGGCCTGACCCGCCTCACGCCGCTGTTCGGCGAGGTCGGCGCGCGCGAGTTCGTCACCCGCCGCCCGTTCGACATCCGGCACGCGACGCCGCTGTCGTGGGAGGCGGCCAAGGACCCCGCCCTGGCCACGCCCGAGTCGAAGGTGTGGCTCAAGGTGGACGGGGAGCTGCCGCACGACCCGCTCCTGCACGTGTGCCTCATGACCTACGCCTCGGACATGACGCTGCTCGACACCGTCCTGCTCAACCACGGGCTGGCCTGGGGCGACAAGCGGACGATGGGTGCCAGCCTCGACCACGCGATGTGGTTCCACCGTCCGTTCCGCGCCGACGACTGGCTGCTGTACTACCAGGACACGCCGTTCGCCGGCGGCGCCCGCGGGCTCGCCCGCGGCCAGGTGTTCACCCGCTCGGGGGAGCTGGTGGTGTCCGTCATGCAGGAGGGCCTCATCCGCGTCTCGGGCACCGAACGCGAGGCGCCCGGTGACCCGTCCGTGAGATGATCGTTCCGTACGGGGCTCCCGGGAGTTTCGACGCTCGCGAGGCGCCCGGGGTTCTGCGGAACGAGGGTGAAGTCCCCCACGAAACCGCAGGTCAAAAATATCTTGCTTGATCCGGCGGAGTCCCCGTACGCTCGACGCGAGCAATCAACCGGCCGACCGGTGTGGATCTTGAATCCGCCGGCCCGGCCCGAGGAGCCAGAGAGGTGGTGTGCAGTCCGGTGAGCAACACGTTGATCAAATCCGCGTCGTCCTGGACCGCGGCCTGCCCCGGCACCTCGATGCTCGGCACCTCCGTGTCCCGCGCCCCGATGACCCGTCTCTCGAAGCCCGGCGAGTCCGTCGCGTATTTCGAGGCGTCCGTCATCGAGGCGTCCGCCCTGCGACAGCGTGAGCGCGGCATGTGGCGGCGCGACGAGCGCGGGCTGCGCGGCACGAATCTGTGCGATCTGCGCTTCGAGCAGCGAATCCAGGACGACCAGGGGCGCAGTGTCTTCGAACACCTTCTCGAGGACATGAGCGCTCCGGCTCCGGCCACGGCCCACGTGGGCGTCACCTTCAAGGGTGGCGTGTCGGGTCCGTACCCCTGGAGGCGACGACCGGTCTAGAACGAAGACCGGCAAGCCCCCAGGCCGCGGATCCAGACACCGGATCCGCGGCCTTCTTCTTTGTCCAGACCCACCGACACGCCCGTTGAGATCCAACGAGAGGAACAAGGGTGACTGTGATGCAGGGGGCTCTCGCAGTAAGCGAGGAGGACCTCACGCTTCCGTGCCGGACCGACCCGGAGCTGTTCTTCGCCGAGGCTCCCGCCGACGTCGAGCTCGCCAAGGCCCTGTGCCTGGAGTGCCCGCTCCGCAAGGAGTGCCTCGCCGGGGCGCTGGAGCGCAAGGAGCCCTGGGGCGTCTGGGGCGGCGAACTGTTCGTCCGCGGTGTGATCGTGCCGCGCAAGCGGCCGCGCGGCCGCCCGCGCAAGCACCCGCGCCCCGACGAAGTGGCGGTGTGAGGCGACCATGCCCACCACGCCGGTGATCGGCCGGACCGATTCCGGAGGCGCGGCCCCCGCGCGGGGACCGCGCCTCCGGGCGGCCGGAGAGAACGAGATGACGGTGCTCAGCGAGATGACGTTGCTCAGCCAGGACCTGTCCCGGGAGCGAATACCCGCGACCGTGCCCGACGAGCTCGCCGCCCGCGTGGTCGCGCTCAGGCGCGCCCGCCGGGAGGCGCGGACCAGGGCGTCGCGGGTGCGGCGCGTCCTGCTCGCGCCCACCGCGGCCGGCGAGGCGTACGCGCACCCGCAGCGGCCGCGGCACCGGGACTGACCGACCGACCGCGCCCCAGAGAGAAGCAGGACCGAGAGACGAAGCAGGACTGAAAGACACAGCAGGACTGAAAGACGCAGAGCTCGCCGGTCGCAGGCCGCCGTCCGTTCTTTCTTGGATGGTTTGGCGGACGGCACGCCTCCCGGCGGGCGCGTGGAGCGCGTCCGGTGGCCCACTCACCGGACGCGTGAAGAGCGGGGCCCCGCCCACCTCATCAGTGCGCGGGGCCCCCGGGCTTCTCCGGGTGCCGGCGCCTCCGCGTGCGGCGCCTCCCGGGTGGAGCGGTCAGCCGCTGACCAGCTCGCCGTCCGCGTCGTCGGCGAAGCCGGGCACCCACTTCAGCGACTCGGCACGGGCCGGGATCTCGCACTCGAGCTGGCACAGCACGCCGGTGCCCGCCGACAGCACCCGATGGATGATCACGTACTCGGGCGGCAGGTTCAGCTGCCGGACGACGTTGGAGGGGCGCAGGTCGGTGACCTGGGCGGCCATGTCGCGCAGCCACTCGCGGTTGAACTTGAACGTCTCGGTGACGAACGGCTCGGTGATCGGTGCGAGGAACGCCTGGAGCGACTCGGCGTCGATGTCCACGCCCTCGCGGATGAAGTCCTCCCGGCGCAGGGCGTCCTCGACCTCGTCGATGTCGGCCATCGTGCCGATCCGCAGCAGCAGCCCGAGCCGGCGCTGGAACCCGCCGGGAATGCGGTCGACGGCGCCGAAGTCCAGGACGCCGAGCCGGCCGTCCTCCAGCAGCCGGAAGTTGCCGGGGTGCGGGTCGCCGTGCAGCATCCCCGACCGCTTCGGTCCCGACAGCAGGAACCGGCAGTACAGCAGGGCCGCGTGGTCGCGGGTCTCCTGGTCCCCGTCGCTGATGATCTTCGAGAGCGCGGTGCCGTCCATCCACTCGGTGATCAGGATGTTGCCGGACTGCGCGATGACCTCGGGGATGGCGAAGTCGGGGTCGTCCAGGTAGGCCTCGCGGAACCGCGCCTGCGACTCGGCCTCGATCGTGTAGTCGAGCTCCTCGACCACCCGCTCCTTGAGCTCGGCCAGCATCGACTTGACGTCCAGGCCCGGCATCAGCACCCCGAACAGCCGGCCCAGCCGGGCGAGCTGGTTGAAGTCGCTGATCAGCGCCTTGCCCGCGCCCGGGTACTGCACCTTCACCGCGACGGCCCGGCCGTCGTGCCAGACGGCGCGGTGCACCTGGCCGATCGACGCGGCGGCGGCCGGCCGGTCGTCGAACGACTCGAAGTAGTCGCGCCAGTCCTCCCCGAGGAACTCCTCCAGCACCTTGTGGACGGTCGACACCGGCAGCGGGGGAGCGGCCTCCTGCAGCCTGGTCAGCGTGGCCCGGTACGGGCCGGCGATCTCCGGTGGAAGCGCCGCCTCGAAGATCGACAGCATCTGGCCGAGCTTCATCGCGCCGCCCTTGAGCTCGCCGAGCACCTTGAACAGCTGCTCGGCGGTCCGGGTCTGGATCTCCATCGCGACCGTCTCCGCCGGCCGGCCGAAGGTCCGCTTCCCCATGCCGAGGGCGGTGCGTCCCGCGAAGCCGATGGGGAGGGACGCCAGCTTTGCTGACCGCGTCACCGCGCGGCGGGGAAGATCGCTCACATCGACCATTGTCGATGATCCACTGTCGTGCACGCCACAACCCTCCCGAACTCTCCCCGAAGCCGGAACCGGCCCACCCGGCTGAGCTGGGTAAATGCGGTAAGTGTGCGCTTTCTCACGCGTAGGAGGGGCCGCGCGCCGCGCGCCCCGGCGGGCGCGGTACGGTGCCGGACATGTCCGCGGAGCCTGCCGATGTGCTAGTGATCGACCGCCGTCCCGACGGGATCGCCGTCCTCACCCTGAACGACCCCGGCCGCCGCAACGCCATGGCGGACGACCTCACCGCCGCGTGGAAGCGGGCCGTCGAGGACCTGCGCGCCGACCCGGCCCTGCGCTGCGTCGTCGTGACCGGCGCCGGCACCGCGTTCAGCTCCGGCGGCGAACTGTCCTGGCTGGCCGGCACCGGCGACGTCGCCGTCCCGCCGCTGCGCGACCGGATGCTGGAGTTCTACCGGACGTGGCTCGCGATCCGCGGCCTGGAGGTGCCGACGATCGCCGCCGTCAACGGGCACGCCGTCGGCGCCGGCCTCTGCCTCGCGCTGGCCTGCGACCTGCGGTACGCGGCGCGCGACGCCAAGCTGCTCGCCCCGTTCACCGCGCTCGGCCTGCACCCCGGCATGGCCGCGACCTGGCTGTTCCCCGAGGTCGCCGGGCTGCCGCTGGCCCGCGAGATGCTGCTGGCCGGACGGGTCCTCACCGGTGCCGAGGCCGCCGAGCACGGCCTGGTCAACCGGGCCCTCCCGCGCGAGGACGTGCTGGAGGAGTCCCTCGCCGTCGCCGCGCGGATCGCGGCGCAGGCGCCGATCGCGACCCGGCTCACCAAGGTCGCCCTGGCGAACGGCGGCCACCCCGACATGGAGTCGGCGCTGCGCTGGGAGTCCCTCGCCCAGCCGGTGACGATGGCGTCCAAGGACATGCGCGAAGGGCTCGCGGCCCAGCGAGAGAAGCGCCGCCCGCAATTCTCAGGCGAGTAAAGTGCGCGGGCGGTCTCCGGAACCGTCGGCCGAGATTGGTGGAAGCGTTGGAGAACTGTCCAAAACGTAGGGGTTGACCTGCGGTAACGTCCAACACCCCCTGTGGATTTGGCAAAAATTCGAGTACGGTTCTGACCGTGCCCCCTAACGTTGAGGTCCGCCGCAGCCCGAGGCGCAGGCGCACCGTGTCCGCCTACCGTGAGGGCGACAAGGTGGTGGTGATGGTTCCGTCCAGGCTGAGCAAGGCCGAAGAGGAACAGTGGATCGCGACCATCCTGGAACGCCTCGCGGAGAGGGAGCGCCGGCGGCGGCCCACCGACGCCGACCTCCAGTCCCGCGCCCAGGAGCTGTCCCGCCGCTACCTGGCCGGCCGCGCCGACCCGGTCAGCGTCCGCTGGGTCGCCAACCAGCGCGCCCGCTGGGGATCGTGCACCCCCGACGACGGCACGATCCGGCTGTCCACGCGGCTGCGCGGCATGCCCGGCTGGGTCGTGGACTACGTCCTCGTCCACGAGCTGGCGCACCTGCTCATCCCCGGGCACGGCGCCGACTTCTGGCAGCTGGTCGGCAACTACCCCAAGGCCGACCGCGCCCGCGGCTACCTGGAGGGCGTCGCCGCGGCCGCCCACCTGCCGCTCGAAGCGGACGCCCCCGACGACGTCGCGGACATCCACCACGGCGACGGCCTGCACCCCGGCGAGGAGTACCCGCACGAGGCCGCCGGGTGACCGAGCAGGTCACCACGGGGCGGCCGCAAGGCCCGGCGCGCTGCGCCGCCGTGCTCGCGTGGCCGTCCGGCTCCGCCGTGCCGCCCGGCCTCGACCCGGAGGATTTCCGGCTCGCGCTGCTCGAAGACACCTACGAGGTCGTCGCCGGACTCGAACTGGTGACGCCCGCGCTCGTCCTGGACCCGCCGGACCAGCCGGACGCCGAGGCCGTCACCTGGCCGGGCACGCCGATCGTCCGCGAGGCCACCCTCGCCGGCGCGTTCGCCGCCCTGCACGCCCTCGGCGCCGAGACCGCCGCGCTGATCGCCCCCGACGCCCCCGACCTGCCGCCGCTGCTGCTCGGCAAGCTCTTCCGCGCCCTCGGCACGGCCCCGGCCGCCGTCTGCCAGGCCGAAGGCGCCGCCGCCCGCGGCAACGGCCTGGTCGCCCTCGCCGCCCGGCTCCCGCTGCCCGGCTGGCTCGCCGACGCCCTGCACGAGGTCGACCTCGACACCCCCGACGCCCTCACCCGGCTCCGCGCCGCCGCGCCGCGCCCCGGGCTCGTGCCGCAGGGCCCCGGCTGGCACCGCCTCCGCACCCCCGACGACCTGCGGTTCCTGGACCCCGGCCTGGAAGGCTGGGAGAGCACCCGCGCCCTCCTGGAAGGCCACCCGCTCAGGGGTTGAGCCCACGCCGGGCCAGGGCGTGCCGGACCAGGCTTCGCGTGGACTCGTCCGCCGAGAAGGGCAGGGCAGGCACCGGGAACCACCGCGCCTCGTCCCCGCCGGCCGCAGGCTCCGGCACCGCCCGGGGCGGGGCCGTCGCCGCGAACTGCACGTCGAAATGCAGCAGGTCCCGGCCACGGCAGCGAGCACGATAGCGATCGAGCCGGAGGGGGGAGGGCTCCACCTCGATGCCCGGGATGCCGGACTCCTCGGCGGCCTCCCGCCGCGCCGCCGCGACGAGGTCGGCGTCGCCGGTCTCGCAGTGGCCGCCGAGCTGAGTCCATCTGCCAAGCCCGCGGTGGTGCGTGAGCAGCACGTTCGCCAGTGCCCGATCGAAGACGACGACGCCGACCGTGATGTGACCGGACCCGCAGCCGCGATCGGTCCCGTCGGGATGACCGGCCAGATGCTCCAGGAACTCCGTCCGGAGCCGCTCCTGCTCCCCGCTCGGCGCACTCCACCCGAGCAGCATCGAGACCGCCTCACCGTGAGGAGCCGAATCGGTGTGACGGTCCGAGGCGCCGGCGGGCCGGGAGCCGGAGCCGGGGATCACGTCAGGTCCCCGGCGTCCCACTCGGTGAGGAAGTCGGCGAGGAACTGCTCCAGGACGCGATGCCGTCGCTCGGCCAGGCGGCGTGCGCCCGGCGTGTTCATCCTGTCCTTCAGCAGGAGGAGCTTCTCGTGGAAGTGGTTGATCGTGGTGCCCTGGCGGTTGAGGTAGTCGTCCACGGACGCATGCAGGTGCGGCGGCAGGTCGGGCAGGTGCATGGGCTCGCCCTTGAAGCCGCCGTAGGCGAAGGCGCGCGCCACGCCGACGGCCCCGAGCGCGTCGAGCCGGTCGGCGTCCTGGACCACCTTCCCCTCGATGGTCGGCATCGCGGACACGGTGCCCGCTCCCTTGAAGGACATCGTCGCGATGATGTCCGCCACGGCCCGCGCGAGATCCTCCGGCTCGCCGAGGCCGACGAGCCAGGCGAAGGCCCGGCGCGGGCCCTCGTCCAGATCGCCGCCGTTGAGCTTGTAGTCGGAGATGTCGTGGAGCAGGGCGGCGAGTTCGACCACGTACAGGTCGGCCCCTTCTCCGGCGCCGAGCTCCCGGGCCAGCCGGTGGACCCTCGCCACATGCCACCAGTCGTGCCCGGACGAGTCCGAGTGCAGCGTCTCCCGGGCATATTCGGCGGTGCGCTCGATGACCTCAGTCTTGTTCACGAGTCGGTGCTCCCGGAGTCAGGATGTCGTTGCGGACCAGGGGCCGGGACGCATCGGGGGTGGGGGCCCGGAAACCGTCGAAGTCGCAGTGCCGGCACGGTTCGAGATCCGCGCGCTCGGACCGCAGCAGGCTCGCGCGGTAGCGGGCGAGCAGCGGGGATCGCCAGATCTCCGTCAACGGAGTCTCGGTCACGTTCCCCACGAGGCCTCGGAGTGCAGCGCCATTCCCGCATCGTCGCGCCGGCGGCGTCGTCAGGCCCTCCCGACGCGCGGGTAGCGGGAGTTGGCGGGATGGCGGCGGCGCCGCTCCTGGTCGAGCGGCCGCTGCCAGCACAGGCTCGCCCGCGCGATCCGCCTGCGGATCGCGTTCGTGGACGAGCCGGGCTCGTACCGGCAGCCGTTCACCCGCGACGGGCGCGACCGGCTCATGCGCGCGGCCCCTCGTCGCCGGGCCCCCGTTCGCCACCGGGATCGCCGCCGTCCGGCTCCTCCCCGGAGTCCTTCTCGTCGGGCTTCTCGTCCTCGTCCAGCCCCTTGGTGAGCCTGGACAGATCGATGTCGGACAGGCCCTCGATCTCGGCGCGGCCGTGGACGAAGCCCTCCGGGTCGTCCAGGTCGTCGGACGTCGGCAGCAGGTCGGGGTGCTCCCAGACGGCGTCCCGGCCCTCGGTGCCGCGCGCCTCGGTCAGCGAGCGCCACAGCGTCGCCGCCTCCCGCAGCCGTCGCGGGCGCAGCTCCAGGCCGACGAGCGTCGCGAACGTCCGCTCCGCCGGGCCGCCCGTCGCGCGGCGCCGCCGCACCGCCTCCGCCAGCTTCACCGAACCGGGCAGCCGGCCCTGCGCGGCCTCGTTCACGACCGTGTCGACCCAGCCCTCGACCAGCGCCAGCGCGGTCTCCAGCCGGGCCAGCGCCGCCTTCTGCCGCGGCGTCTCCTCGGGCTGGAGCTGGATCTCCCCGCCGAGCGCCTCCTGGATGGCCTCCGGGTTGCTCATGTCGAGCCCCTGAACGGCCTGCTCGATGCCCGACAGGTCGACGGTGATGCCGCGCGCGTACTCCTCGACCGCGCCCAGCAGGTGCGAGCGCAGCCACGGCACATGTGTGAACAGCCGCTGGTGCGCGGCCTCCCGCAGCGCCAGGTAGAGCCGGACCTCGTCGGAGGAGACCTCCAGGCCCTCCCCGAACGCCTCGACGCCCGCGGGCAGCAGCGCCCCGACGCCGTCGGGCGCCAGCGGCAGCCCCACGTCGGCGGAGCCGGTCACCTCGCGGGCCAGCCCGCCGAGCGCCTGCCCGGCCTGCCCGCCGACCATCGCCCCGGCCATCTGCTTGACCATCCCGATCAGGGGGCCCGCCATCGCCTGCATCTCGGCGGGGATCTCGCCGCCGCCGAGCGCCCCGCCCATCGAGTCGACCATGCGGGACGCGATCGGGTCGCACACCTTCGCCCACACCGGGAGCGTCTGCTCGATCCACTCCGACCGGCTCCACGCCTGCGGCGTGCGGATCCCGGCGGGCAGCGTCGTCCGCTCGTCCAGCCACAGCTCCGCCAGGCGCAGCGCCTCCTCGACCTGGCGCCGCTCGGTGTCCACGATCGACGGGTCGCCCTGCTCCACCACGGTGTGCCGGGCGATGTTCTTGGCCAGGTCCCAGTTGAGGGGGCCGCCGCCCTCGCCGCCCGCACCCTGCCCGCCGATCATGTCCGCGAACCGGTGCAGCATGTCGGCGAACTGGGCCATGTCGCCGCCCATGCCCTTGAACGGATCCTGGGGCCGGTCGTCGTCGTCGCCGTCCCCGGGACGGTTGAAGCCGAACGGAGTGTCACTCATCGGTTTGCCCCTGGGATGCATGATGGGCTCATATCCGCAACGTTAGCCGGTCCCGGCAAGGTCGCGTACTCAAGGAAGGGGGCACCCCCGTGGCAACGGGCAAGGTTCGCCCTCGGCGTAGCAAGGGCCCGGTCGTCGCCGTCACCGGCGCGGCCACCGGCGCGGGTCGGCTGCTGGCCGCCCGGCTCGCCGAACGGGAAGAGATCCGCAAGGTCGTCGCCATCGACGGGCACCGCGGCGACGTGGCCGGAGTCACCTGGCGTGTCGTCGACATCAGGGATCCGCTGCTGCCCGGCCGGCTCTCCGACGTCGACGTGATCGTCAACCTGGACCTCGAACGGTCCCCGGACGTGGACCCGCGCGAGCGCCGCACCCACAACGTCCGCGGCGCCCAGACCGTGGTCACCGCCGCGGCGGCGGCCCGCGTCCGGCGCGTGGTCCTCGTCACGTCCGCGATGGTGTACGGGGCGGGACCCGGCAACGAGGTGCCGCTGAGCGAGGACGCGCCGCTGCTCGCCGAGGCGAGCACCTCCATCGCCGGCGACTATCTGGAGATCGAGGAGCTGGCCGCCACCGCGCACCTCACCCACCCCGGGGTGGAGGTCACCGTCGTCCGCCCCGCCGCGCTCGCCGGGCCCGGTGTGGACACCGTCGTCACCCGGCACTTCGAGGCGCCCCGGCTCCTGTCGGTCAAGGGCAGCACGCCCGGCTGGCAGTTCTGCCACATCGATGACCTCGCGTCCGCCCTGGACGTCGTCGTCACCGAGAACCTGGCCGGCCCTCTCGCCGTCGGCTCCGAGGGCTGGCTCGGCCCCGAGGAGGTCGCCGAGATCACCGGCAAGCGCCCCATCGAGCTGCCCGCCGCCCTCACCTTCGGGATGGCGCAGCGCCTGCACCGGCTCGGCATGACCCCCGCGCCCGCCACCGACCTGCACTACGTCGCCTACCCGTGGGTCGTGGACTGCGCGCGGCTGCGCGCCGCCGGCTGGAAACCCCTCCACGACAACGCGGCCGCCCTGCGCGCCGTGATGGAGGAGACCGCCGGGCGGCACGCCGTCGTCGGCCGTCGCGTCGGGGGCAAGGAGGCCACCATGGCGACCGCCGCGGGCGCCACCGTCGCCGCGATCGGCGCGGCCGCCGCCATCCGCCGCGCCCGCAAGCGCCGCCGCTGAACCCCGCCGGCCCGCCCTTCCGGCGGGCCGGCGGCGCCGTCAGCTCGCCGGCGCCGTGGCGCTCGGCGAGGCGGACGGCGACGGCGAACCCGACGGGCTCGGCGACGGGCTGGGGGAGGTCTTCGGCGCCTTGTGGCCCGCGGCCGACAGCGCGGCCTGCGCGTCCTTGATCCGCTTCCAGGCCTCGCCCATGCCCGGGTAGTCGCCCTTCTTCTGGGCGCTCTCGTAGTCGGCCACGGCGGCCTTCAGATCCTCGATCGCCTTCTGCGCCGACGCGCTCAGCTGCTGGTCCGGCGGCACCTGCGATCCAGGCTGCGCCGGGGCGCCGGTGCCGCCGAGCACCTGCTTCAACGCCTCGTCGAGGGTGTCGGCCGCGGCGATGCCCTCCCCGTACCGCACGAGGATCTTGCCGCGGATCGGGTAGGGCTGCTGCTCGGAGCCGCCCGCCGCCTTCGTGTACATCGGCTCCACGTACAGCAGGCCGCCCCCGAACGGGATCGTCAGCAGGTTGCCCGGGACGGTCTTCGTCCCGCCCTGCCGCAAGGCGAACAGATCGGACTTCACCTTCGGATCGGTCTCGAAGGAGTTCTGCACCTGGCCCGGCCCCGCCGGCTGCGCGTTGCGCGGCATCTGCAGGATCTGGATCTGCCCGTAGTCGCGCCCCGGGTTCGACCCCACCGACATGAACGCGGCGAGCTGCGGGTTGCCGCGCGGGTTGAACACCGTGGTCAGTGAGAAGGACTGGGCGTCCTGGCCCGGCATCCGCAGGCTCTGGTAGTAGGGGGGCTGCTGCTTGCCCTTGGCGGACGGGTCCTCGGGCACCTCCCAGAAGCCCTCCCCGTTGTAGAACGCCGACGGGTCCGTCACGTGGTACTTCGTGAGGACCTTCCGCTGGACCTTGAACTGGTCCTGCGGGTAGCGGAAGTGCGACTCCAGCTCCGGCGGGATCGACGACCGCGGCTGCACCGTGCCGTCGAACACCTTCATCCACGTCTTGGTGATCGGGTCGTTCTCGTCCCACTGGTAGAGGTGGACCGTGCCGTCGTAGGCGTCCACCGTCGCCTTCACCGAGTTGCGCAGGTAGTTGATGTGGTCGTTGGCCTGCCGCGCCACCGCCGACCGCGTGTCGGTGATCGTGTCGCGGGTGGCCTCCCCGAGGCTCATCTCCTCCGAGTACGGATAGCTGCCGGACGTCGTGTAGCCGTCCACCACCCACAGGATGCGGCCGTTCACCACCGTCGGGTACGGGTCGCCGTCCAGCGTCAGCCACGGCGCCGCCTTCTGCACCATCTGCCGCGGCGACCGGTCGTAGAGGATCTTCGCGTTCTTGTCGATCGCGCCCGACAGCAGCAGGTTCTTGTCCTGGAACTTCGCCGAGTACAGCAGCCGGTGCGCGAACGAGTCGACGGGCACGCCGCCCTGCCCGTCGTAGGTGCTGCTCTGCTGCCCCGAGGGGCTGTTGTCCGGGTAGTTCAGCTCCTGCTGACCGCGGCCGCCGACCACCGAGTACCGCGGCGAGCGCTCCCCGAAGTAGATCTCCGGCTGCGCCACCTTGATCGGCTGGTTCGGGGACGCCGGCATGTCCGGGGTGATGAAGGCCGGCTCCGTCGAGTCGAAACGGTCGCCGTAGGCGGACACGAACCCGTAGCCGTGCGTGTAGACCATGTGGTCCTTCACCCAGCTGCGCTGCCCCACCGGCGCCCCGGACAGCTCGCGCAGCGCGACCACGGTGTCGACGAGCTTGCCGTCCACCTGGTAGCGGTCGACGTCCAGCGTGTCGGGGAACCGGTAGAACGGCCGGATCCGCTGCAACTGCTGGAACGTCTCGCCCACCACGTTCGGGTCGAGGACGCGCACCCCGCTCTGCCCGAGCTTCCCGGCCTCGTCCTGGAGGGACTTCTTGTCGGTCACCGGCTGCGACCCGTACGGGACGACCCGCGCCCCGTCCACCCCGTAGGCCCTGCGCGTGAACTCGATGTTGCGCTGGATGAACTGGCGCTCCCTGGCCAGCTCGTCCGGCTTCACCTGGAACTGCTGGATCAGCAGCGGGTACACCCCGCCGAGCAGGATCGCCGACAGCACCAGCAGCGTGAACCCGACGCCCGGCAGCATCATGCCGCGCCGCAGCAGGTTGCTGAAGAACATGGCGGCGCACAGCAGGGCGATCACGGCCAGGATCGTCTTCGCCGGCAGCAGCGCGTTCACGTCCGTGTAGGACGCGCCCGTCGCCACCCCGCGCTCCGAATGCACCAGCCCGTACCGGTCGAACCAGTACGCGACCGCCTTCAGCAGGATGAACAACCCGAACAGCACCGACAGGTGCGCCCGCGCGGGCGGGCTCGCCTTGTCGCCCGGCCCCTGCAGCCGCAGGCCCCCGTACAGGTAGTGCACCATCACCGCGGCCAGGATCGACAGGATCACCGTCGCGAAGACGACCCCGATGACGAGGCGCAGGAACGGGTACGTGAAGACGTAGAACGAGACGTCCTTGTGGAACTGCGGGTCCTTCACGCCGAACGGGGTCCGGTTCAGGAACGCCAGCCACACGGGCCACTGGCCCGCCACCGACGACCCCGTCAGCATCCCCAGCACCCCGAGCAGGCCCCACGCGATCAGCCGCCGCCGCGGGTCGATCACCGCCCGGTAGCGCTCCAGGCCCTGCTGCTCCACCGACAGCGGGCGGTACGCCGGGCGCAGCCGGTACGCCACCGCCACGTTCGCGCCCACCACCAGCGCCATCAGCAGCCCGGCCCCGAAGAACAGGACCACCTTCGCCCGGAGTTGCGTCGTGTAGACCGACGAGAAACCGATCGAGCGGTACCACAGCAGGTCCGTGTACACGGCCGTGAAGACCAGGAAGGCGACCAGCAGCGCGGCCAGCGCCACCATCACCGGCAGCAGCAGCCGCGTCCGTCCGGTACCGAGCCGGCGCCCGATACCGGGAGTCCGGAAGGTCAAGTGGCCCCTCCGATCGAGATCTCTCCCACCGGCCGCCCGCCGGTGCTGTAGATGCAACTTACCGACTGGGACGGGGGTTCCCGCACTTCCCCGGGCTGAATGGGGGAAAGATGGGTCCGTGAGTCTTCTGGAAGAAGTCGTGCTGGACCTCGAACGTCACTCGGCCCAGGAGGGCTGGGACAGCGCGCCGCGCATCTACGCCCTCGTCCGCAGCTCCGAACTGCGCCGCGCCGAGCCCGAGCTCGCCGAGCAACTCGGCCTGCAGGACGGCGCCGACACCCTCGCCGCCCTCGAACAGCCCGCCCTGCCCGACCAGGCCGGCGTCGAGGACGCCCTCGCCACCATCGCCTGGCCCGACACCGTCGAGGGCTGCGCCCTCGTCCTGGAGCGGATCGTCCTGCCGCCCGAGGTCGAGGAGGAGATCCCCGAGGACGAGGCCCGCGCCGCCGAGTTCGCCACGTCCCACCCCAGGCGGGAGGACGTGCGCATGATCGTCGGCGTGCTGCGCGACGGCGCCCGGCACTCCGCCCTCCGGCTGCGCCGCCACGACACCGACGACGAGGTCCTCACCGGGCCCGACCTCGTCCCCGCCCTCGCCGAGGCGCTGGCCGCCACCCTCGAACCCGACGAGCCCGGCGCACCCGAGTAAAGGCGACCGCCCCGGAGAGGTAGCCTGCGGGACGTGAGCCAAAGCGTTACCGGCGGGGACGTCATCCGGCTGATCGGCGTGCGCGACACGCCCCTGTCCGTCGACGAGGTGTACGCCGCCGTCGGCGCCTCCGGCGCCGGCGGCACCGCCGTCTTCGCCGGGACCGTCCGCGACACCGACCACGCCCGCGCCGTCACCGCCCTCTCCTACAGCGCCCACCCCAGCGCCGAGCGCGAACTCCGCGCCGTCATGGAGAAGGTCGCCGCCGACTTCCCCGTCCTCGGCCTCGCCGCCCTCCACCGCATCGGTGACCTGCGCATCGGCGACATCGCCGTCGTCGTCGCCGCGTCCTGCCCCCACCGCGAGGAGGCCTTCGCCGCCTGCCGCCGCCTCATCGACGACCTCAAGGCCCACGTCCCCATCTGGAAGCATCAGACGTTCGCCGACGGAGGCGACGAGTGGGTCGGGGCCTGCTGAGGGCCCGAACCGCATAGAGTTTCCGGCATGTCTCGTCGTGCCGCCACGCTCACCCTCGCGAGCGTGCTCGTCCTCGTGCTCGCCGTCGTCGGCTCCGTCATGCGCGTCCCGTACGTCGCCCTGATGCCCGGCCCCACGAGCAACACCCTCGGCACGAACGACAAGGGCCAGCCCCTCATCAGGATCGAGGGCCGCCAGACCTACCCCGACCAGGGCCACCTCAACTTCACCACCGTCACCTACCGCGGCGGCCCCGGCGGACGCATCGACCTGTTCACCGCCCTGCGCGGCTGGTTCGCCGGCGACACCGCCATCGTCCCCGAAGAGACGATCTTCCCCAAGGACGAGTCGCCCAAGCAGGTCGACCAGGAGAACACCCGCGCGATGCAGGACTCCCAGCAGAGCGCCGAAGCCGCCGCCCTCCACGAACTCCGCGTCCCCGTCACCACCCGCGTCGTCGTCGACGGCGTCCAGAAGGGGCGCCCCGCCGACGGCGCCCTCAAGCCCGGCGACGAGATCACCGCCCTCGACGGCGCCGCCGTCACCAGCGTCTCCCAGGTCACCGGCGGCATGGCCAAGCGCGCGATCGGCGCCCCCGTCACCCTCGCCTACACGCGCGACGGCAAGCAGGGCAAGGCCACCCTCAAGACCGTCGCCGACCCCGGCGGCAAGCGCGCCGTCGTCGGCATCGTCCTCTCCGACCAGTACAAGTTCCCCTTCAAGATCGACATCAGCATCGGCGACATCGGCGGCCCCTCCGCCGGCCTCATGTTCTCCCTCGCCATCGTCGACAAGCTCACCCCCGGCCCCCTCACCCAGGGCAGGTTCATCGCCGGCACCGGCACCATCACCCCCGACGGCAAGGTCGGCCCCATCGGCGGCATCCAGCAGAAGATGATCGCCGCCCGCAGGGCCGGCGCCACCGTCTTCCTCACCCCCAAGGACAACTGCGCCGACGCCGCCGGCTCCCGCCCCGACGGCCTCCGCCTCGTCCGCGCCGACACCCTCCACGACGCCGTCCAGGCCCTCAACGCCCTCACGAGCGGCAAGGGCGCCGTCCCCGCCTGCACCCGATGACGCCACGCGTACCGACCACTCCCTCACATGCCATAGACTTAAGACATCACCGCGGGGTGGAGCAGTTCGGTAGCTCGCTGGGCTCATAACCCAGAGGTCGCAGGTTCAAATCCTGCCCCCGCTACTGGTCCTAGGGCCCTCCTGGTCGCCGCTTTGCGGCTTCCCCAGGGGGGCCCTTCGCATTTCGCCCGGGGGACGATCCCCCGGAGCCCCCTGTGCCTCCGCCATCCCCCACCCGCCCGCCCCTGGGGCTCCGCCCCTATCCCCCCGCCGCTTGGCCTCGGGCCCCTGCTCTTGGGGCTCCGCCCCTAATCCCCCGCCGCTTGGGCCTCGGACCCCCATTCGGGGGTGGTGGAGGGGTGGGGGGGTTTGGTTATTATCGGCCTTTCTTGCTCTCACCTGCGGGTTTGTGGGGAAGGTGGCGGTTGTGTCGGTCGTGGCTCGGGCTCGTCAGCATTCGGTGGGGGATCTGCTGCATCGGACGGCGCGGCGGGAGCCTCGGAAGGTGGCCGTCGTCAGCGGGGGGCTGCGGGTCACCTACGCGGAGTTCGACGTCGCGGTGAACCGGGCCGCGCACGCGCTGGCGGCGCGGGGGCTCGGCAAGGGGGACCGGCTCGCGCTGCTCAGCCACAACTGCTGGCAGTACGCGGTCACCGCGTTCGCGACGGCCAAGCTCGGCGTGGTGCTCGTTCCGGTGAACTTCATGCTGAACGCCGAGGAGATCGCCTACATCCTCGGGCACTCGGGGGCGTCCGGGATCATCGCGGAGGACGCGCTCGCCGCTACCGCGGAGAAGGCGCTCGCCACGGCCGGCGTCCCGGACGGGGTGCGCGGGTGGATCCCGCTGTCGGGCGCCGCGCCGAACGAGGGGTGGGAGGACGTCGACGCCTGGTGGCGCGAAGGGCCCTCGACGGCGCCGGACGTCCTGGTCGAGGACGACGACCCGCTGCGGATCATGTACACCTCGGGGACCGAGTCGCGGCCCAAGGGCGTGGTGCTGACCGGCCGGTCCCTCGTCAGCCAGTACGTGAGCTGCGTGATCGACGGCGAGATGAGCTCCGACGACGTCGAGGCGCACACGCTTCCGATGTACCACTGCGCGCAGCTCGACTGCTTCTTCTCCGTCGACGTCTACCTGGGCGCCACCAGCATCATCCTGCCGGGACCGGACCCGGCGGCGCTGCTGGAGACGATCGAGCGGGAGAAGGTCACCAAGCTCTTCTGCCCGCCGACCGTCTGGATCTCGCTGCTGCGCCACCCCGACTTCGACCGGCGCGACCTGTCGAGCCTGCGGAAGGGGTACTACGGGGCGTCGCCCATGCCCGTCGAGGTGCTCCGGGAGCTGATGCGGCGGCTGCCGGACGTGCGGCTGTGGAACTTCTACGGGCAGACGGAGATGGCGCCGCTCGCCACCATCCTCAAGCCGCACGAGCAGCTCGAACGGGCCGGCAGTGCCGGGCGTGCGGCCATCAACGTGGAGACCATGCTCGTCGACGACGACGGAGCCCCCGTGGCGCCGGGGGAGGTCGGCGAGATCGTCCACCGCAGCCCCCACGCCGCGCTCGGGTACTACCGCGACGAGGAGAAGACCGACGAGGCGTTCCGGGACGGCTGGTTCCACTCCGGCGACCTCGGGATCATGACCGAGGACGGCTACCTCTCGGTGGTCGACCGCAAGAAGGACATGATCAAGACCGGGGGCGAGAACGTCGCCAGCCGGGAGGTCGAGGAGGCCGTCTACGAGCTGGACGGGGTGGCCGAGGTCGCCGTCTTCGGGATCGGCCACCCGCACTGGATCGAGGCCGTCACGGCGGTGGTCGTGCCGAAGCCGGGCGCCGCTCTGACCGCGGGCGACGTCCACGCGCACGCCAGGGAGCGGCTCGCCCCCTACAAGCGCCCCAAGTACGTCGTCCTCGCGGACGCGCTGCCCAAGAACCCCAGCGGCAAGATCCTCAAGCGCGACCTGCGGGAGCGGCACGCCGGCCTTGCCGGGTGACCACGTCAGGTGAGGTGGGGGGCGACCGTCAGGGCCAGGTGGAGGGTCAGGCGGTCCTGGCCGTCGGTGAGGGTGAGGGACGTCAGCTCCTCTATGCGGCGCAGGCGGTGGTAGAGGGTCTGGCGGTGGATGTTCAGGGTCTTCGCTGTTTGCTGGACGTTGCCTGCCAGGTCCAGGTAGGTGCGGGCCGTCGTCGCGAGGTCCTCGTGCTGCAGGAGGCGTTCGGTTCCCGGGGTCTGGGTCGTCTGGGCCAGGGCCTCGTCGCCTGCGGTGCGGAGTAGGCGCAGGACGCCCAGGGACGTCCAGTCGCGGGTTTCGCCGGGGGCTGCGGTGCGGGCGGCCACGCGGGCCCGGAGCCAGCCCTCGTGGACGTCGTCCAAGGTCGGGCAGGGCGAGTGCACGCCCGTCTGGACGGGGGCGTTGCGTTCTTCCAGGAGGCGGCGGGCGCGGGCCAGGGCGGCCGGCGCGTTGGCCACGGGCAGGAGCAGGACGTGGTCGCGCTGCCACACCGTGGCCAGGACGGAGTGGGGGAGGAGCCACGGGTTCAGGGGCTCGGGGCTCGGGGTGCGCAGGACGGCCACCGTGAGGGGCGTGTCGACCGCTCCGGCGTCGGTGAGGTCGTCGGCGGCCTGGGTCCGGACGTCGGGGTGCGTGGACAGGAGGTCGGCGACCTTCCAGCCGAGGTCGTCGCGCTCGCGGGCCTGGCGGGCCATGAGGAGGCCGGCGCGCTCGCACAGGGGCATGGCCCTGGCCGCCTGGGGGTCGGTGATGCGCTGCCGGTCGTCCAGCAGCCAGAGGTAGCCGTAGGTGACGTTGTTCCAGCGGACGGGCAGGCACAGGCGGGCGAGCTGGCCCAGGGCGGCGTCGGCCGGGATGCGGACGGGGCCCGTCGCGCGGGCGATCCCGTGGCGCTCGAAGCGGGCGCGGACGGCCTCGGTGGCGCGGCGGTGCAGGATCGAGTTCATCCGGACGGGGTCGATCGTGTCGCCGTGCGCGGCGTAGGCGACCAGGTGGAAGTCGCGGTCCTCCAGGGTCGCGGGCGCGCCCAGGAGGTCGGCCGCCTGTTCCACGATCTCCTGGAGGTCGAGTGCCATCGGGATTCCTTCGTACATGTGTATGAGGTCGGGCCACCCTGAAAGTGGCGTTTGACTATAGGGGGTGCGCGGCGGTGCTCCTAACGTGCGAGGTGTTCCTTGACGTTGGAGGGTTCCATGCTCAGCCCGCTTCTCCTCGCCGCCGCGCGCAGCGGACGGATGCGCGATGTCATCACCTCCGTGCCGTTGACCAGGGGAGTCGTCGACCGGTTCGTCGCCGGGGACGACCTCGGCGCCGCCCTTGAGGCCGTGCGGGAACTGCGGGACGGCGGGCTGGAGGTCACCCTCGACCACCTGGGGGAGGACACCCGGGAGCCCGCCCAGGCGCGGGCCACCCGGACCGCCTACCTGCGACTGTTCGAGGCGTTCGAGGAGCAGGGGCTCGCCGGGGGCTCCGACGCCTCGGTGAAGCTGTCCGCGCTCGGGCAGGCACTGCCCGGTGACCTCGCCCTCGACCACGCGCGGGAGATCTGCTCCGCGGCGGGGCGGGTCGGCATGACCGTCACCCTCGACATGGAGGACCACACGACCGTGGACTCCACGCTGGAGGTCCTCGGGAAGCTGCGGGTCGACTTCCCGTGGGTGGGGGTCGCCGTCCAGGCGATGCTGCGGCGCACCGAGGGGGACCTCCGGGACCTCGTGGGCGAGGGGTCGCGCGTGCGGCTGGTCAAGGGCGCCTACGCCGAGCCCGCTTCGGTCGCCTTCCAGAGCAGGCACGAGGTGGACCGGGCGTACGTCCGGGCGCTGCGGCGGCTCATGCGGGGCGACGGGTACCCGATGGTCGCCAGCCACGACCCGCGGATCGTCGAGATCGCGCTGTCCCTGGCCGCCGAGCGGTCGCCCGCCTCCTACGAGTTCCAGATGCTCTACGGGATCCGGGCCGCCGAGCAGCGGCGGCTTGCCCAGGCCCACCAGATGCGCGTCTACGTCCCCTACGGGGCCGACTGGTACGGCTACTTCATGCGGCGGCTCGCCGAGCGGCCCGCCAACCTCGCCTTCTTCCTCCGTTCCTTCGTCTCCCGCTAAGGAGTTTCCATGGACGCCGTCACCAACGTCCCGACGCCGGCGAACGAGCCGGTGCGCGGCTATGCGCCCGGCAGCGCCGAGCGGGCCCGGCTGGAGGCGAAGCTCGCCGAGCTGACCGCCGAGTCCCCGATCGACCTGCCCATGACGATCGGGGGCGAGCGGCGGCTCGGGGCGGGCGCCAAGGTCGCCGTCGTCCAGCCACACCGGCACGCGTCGGTGCTCGGCACGTTCGGCACCGCCACCGAGGAGGACGCGCGGGACGCCGTCGCCGCCGCGCTGGAGGCCGCGCCCGCGTGGCGCTCGATGGCCTTCGACGACCGGGCCGCGATCTTCCTGCGGGCCGCCGACCTGCTCGCCGGGCCGTGGCGGGAGACGCTGCTGGCCGCGACGATGCTCGGGCAGTCCAAGACCGTCCAGCAGGCGGAGATCGACAGCCCGTGCGAGCTCGTCGACTTCTGGCGCTTCAACGTGCACTTCGCGCGGCGGATCCTCGCCGAGCAGCCGATCAGCGGCCCCGGCGTGTGGAACCGGTCGGACCACCGGCCGCTGGAGGGGTTCGTCTACGCGATCACCCCGTTCAACTTCACCGCGATCGCCGCGAACCTGCCGACCGCGCCCGCGCTGATGGGCAACGTCGTCGTCTGGAAGCCGTCGCCCACGCAGACGTACTCCGCCGTGCTGCTCATGAGGCTGCTGGAGGAGGCCGGGCTCCCGCCGGGCGTCATCAACCTGGTGACCGGCGACGGGCTCGCCGTGTCGGACGTGGCGCTCCAGCACCCCGACCTCGCCGGGATCCACTTCACCGGCTCCACCGCGACGTTCCAGCACCTGTGGAAGACGGTCGGCGCCAACATCGAGAAGTACCGGAGCTACCCCCGGGTCGTGGGGGAGACGGGCGGCAAGGACTTCGTCGTCGCGCATCCGTCCGCCGACCCGGCCGTGCTGAAGACGGCGCTCGTCCGCGGCGCCTTCGAGTACCAGGGCCAGAAGTGCTCCGCCGCGTCGCGCGCCTACGTCCCGCGCTCCATCTGGGAGGACGGCTTCAAGGAGGCGCTGGCAGCCGAGGTCGACGGCCTCACCATGGGCGACGTCGCCGACCTGTCCCACTTCATGGGCGCCGTGATCGACGAACGGGCCTTCGCCAAGAACAAGGCCGCGATCGAGCGCGCCGAGGCCGACCCGGACGTCGAGATCGTCGCCGGCGGGACCTGCGACGACTCCGTCGGATACTTCGTGCGGCCCACCGTGCTCGTGTCCGGCGACCCCGAGAACGAGATCTTCCGGACCGAGTACTTCGGGCCGGTCCTCGGCGTCCACGTGTACGAGGACGCGCAGTACGACGCGATGCTCGCCCAGATGGAGTCGGTCGCCGACTACGCCCTGACCGGCGCCGTCATCGCCACCGACCGGGCCGCGGCGGCGCACACCGCCGAGGTGCTCCGGTACGCGGCCGGCAACTTCTACATCAACGACAAGCCCACCGGCGCCGTCGTCGGGCAGCAGCCGTTCGGCGGCGCGCGGGCCTCCGGCACCAACGACAAGGCCGGCTCGGTGTTCAACCTGCTGCGCTGGACGTCCCCCCGCTCGATCAAGGAGACGTTCGTCCCGCCGACCGACTACCGGTACCCGCACATGCAGTAGGCGCCGCCCAGGCCTCCGACGGGGGTCGGCCGCCGCGGGCCCGCACCAGGCTGGTGCGGGCCCGCGGTCGTGATGAGGGCGGAACCCGCATGCTCGTCACAGCTAGTATCCGATCATCACTATGGGTAACATTCGAGATGTGGGAAAGCGCGCGACCAGGGCAGGCCGGCCGCATGCGCGCATGATGCGCGCATGGGTCCTGGCAGCGGTCCCCTTGGTGCTGTTGCTGCATGGGGTGAGCCACTCCAGCGGCCATCGCGGCAGCGCGGCCTATATCGCCGAAGCCGACCGGCCGGTCTCCTCGGCGTTCTGCATGACGTCGCCCGCCCGCGGCGCGGAGGCCCTCGCCCCGCCGTCCGCCGAGCACTGCGAGGCCGACCACGGCTCCTACTTCGGAGGCGCCGCGCACTTTCCGCCCAGCGTGAGCGCTCCCGCCGCGACCGCCGTGGCCCGATGCCCGGCGGCCGCCACCGCGAGCCCGCCGACGACCAGGGGCCCGGCGGCTCCTTCCCACAACCGATCGCAGATCCTGCGCTGCTAGATCCGGACGCTTACGTGGACGAGCGCGCGCACGAACGCGTGTGAGTTCCGCGCACCCGCCTCGACCTCATCTGGTTCGTCATCGGAAGCGAAGGATCTGCTCCCCCATGCAACCCCTGATCGACCATGCCCGGCTCGCCCCGCAGCGCCAGAGCGGTCGGCGGATCGGCGGCGCGCCGGCACCGGCGCCGCGGGCGATGTTCATCGCCTGCTCCGACGCCCGTCTCGTGCCGACCGAGCTGACCGGTGCCCGGCCGGGAGAACTGTTCGAACTGCGCACCGCCGGCAACGTCATCCCGCCGCACCGGATCGGACGGCTCACCGCCGAGGCCGCGACGGTGGAGTACGCCGTCAACGTGCTGCGCATCACCGACATGATCCTGTGCGGCCACAGCCAGTGCGGCGCCGTCCAGGCGCGGACCCGCTCACAGGCCCCGCGGACGGCGCCGACGATGTGGCTGTGGCTGCTGCAGACCCACCACTGGCGCCGCCTGCACACCCCCGGCGCGGACCCCGGCGCGGATCCCGGGCACCAGCATCTGCTCGCCCAGGCGGACAAGCTGCGGCGCTACCCGGCGGTGACCAGGAGCCTGCGCGCCAGACGCCTGCGCATGCACCTCTGGTACTACGACGTCAACACCGCGGCGGTCTCGGCCCATCAGGAGAACGGAGTCTTCGCCCCCCTCTGACGGCCCGGTCGAGGCCGTCCTCGTGGGACCTACGGCCGTCCCCTGACGCCCGTGGCCGGGAGCGAAGCCCAGCCGCGGGTGAAGGGGGACCGGATGCGCTCGGCGTTCTCCAGGTCCACCCCGATGTGGGGGTGGGCCCGGAGAAGCTCCTCCAGCGCGACGCGGGCCTGGAGCTTCGCCAGATGCGACCCGATGCAGAAGTGCACGCCGCTGGAGAAGCCCAGGTGGCGCGGGATCTCACGGGTGACGTCCAGTTCGTTCGCGGACGGGCCGAACTCGCGCTCGTCCCGGTTCGCCGAACCGAACAGCATCATCACCTTCTCGCCCTCCGGGATCCGCGTCCCGTGCAGGGTGACCGGGCGCGTGGTCGTCCGGGCCAGCGCCTGGACGGAGCTCTCCAGGCGCAGGAACTCCACCAGCGCGTTCGGGATCAGTGCCGGGTCGGCCGCCAGCCGCTCCCGCTGCGCGTGGTCGCCGTCCAGCAGCGCCACGCCGTGCGAGATCAGGTTCCCGGTCGTGTCGTTGCCGCCCGCCACCATGACGAAGCAGAACCCGAGGATGTCCCAGTCGGTGAGGCGCTCCCCGTCCACCTCCGCGGCCGTCAGCGCGCTGACCAGGTCGTCGGACGGGTCGGCCCGGCGCGCGGCGATCACGTCGCCGAAGTAGCCGAACATCTCCGCCACCGCGTTCACCGCCCCGTCCCGCAGCGAGCGCAGGCCGAACCCCTCGTCCTGCAAGGTCGTGAGGGCGGACACCCACGGATCGAACCTCGCGCGGTCGGCCTCCGGGACCCCGAGCAGATGCGCCAGCGCGAACGTCGGCAGCGGCGAGGAGAAGTCCCGGTGCAGGTCGGGCGTCTCCCCGTCGGCGGCCCTGCGTTCCATCACCGCGATCCGGGAACGGACGAACCCGCGCAGGAGGGCTTCGAGCGCGGCCGTCCGGCGCGGCGTGAACCCGTGGCTGATCAGGCGCCGCAGCGCCGTGTGCCGCGGCGGATCCAGCATCACGATCGTCGGGGCCAGGCCCAGCGTGCCGATCTCGTCCGGGTGGAACGTCAGGCCCTGCGCCGACGAGAACGCCTCCGCGTCCCGCGTCGCGGCCCAGACGTCCTCGAACCGCGACAGCGCCCAGAACGGAGGCTCCCCGTGGCGGTGCACCGGCTCCTCGTCCCGGAGCCGCCCGTACGCCGGATAGGGATCGGCCTGGAACCCGGGATCGAAGGGGTCGTAGACGTCCGCCATGGCCGGCCTCCGGTTCTAACAGGCGCCGTTATTAACGCCCCCTGTTAGTATCACCGGCGTGCCGAAGGACGCAAGAGCCACCCGCGACGCCCTCATCCACGCCGGCGCCCACCTCTTCGCCGCCCACGGCATCGACGCCACCCGCACCCGCGACATCGTCGCCCTCGCCGGCCAGGCCAACGACTCCGCCGTCACCTACCACTTCGGCTCCCGCGACGGACTCCTCGGCGCCATCCTCCGCGCCGGCGTCACCCGCATGGAACCCGCCCGCGCCGCCACCCTCCCCGCCCTCCACCCCGGCGACCCCCACGCCATCGTCGACGCCATCGTCCGCCCCACCGCCGACGAACTCCGCACCCCCCACGGCCGCGACTTCCTCCGCATCACCGCCCAACTCGCCGGACGCGCCGGAGTCCGCGACCACCGCCCCCCGCCCGTCCTCCACGACACCGCCCTCCAGCAGCAGCTCCACCTCCTCGAAACCGCCTGCCGCGCCACCCTCCCCGAACCCCTCGCCCTCGAACGCGTCTCCCTCTTCATCGCCTTCCTCACCGCGGCCCTGGCCGACCGCGCCACCCGCACCCACCCGCCCGGAACACCCCCGCCCGCCCCCGATCACGACACCTTCACCACCGACCTCACCGCCATGCTCACCGCCGCCCTCCAAGCCCCCGCCCCAACCCGTTTGCCTAACCCACCCCCACCCCATACAGTTAAGACATCGCCGCGGGGTGGAGCAGTTCGGTAGCTCGCTGGGCTCATAACCCAGAGGTCGCAGGTTCAAATCCTGCCCCCGCTACTGGTCCTAGGGCCCTCCTGGTCGCCGCTTTGCGGCTTCCCCAGGGGGGCCCTTCGCATTTCGCCCGGGGGACGATCCCCCGGAGCCCCCTGTGCCTCCGCCATCCCCCACCCGCCCGCCCCTGGGGCTGTGTTTCAAAGTCCCGGCCCACTCCGCTCGCCTGGCGGCTCGCTACGTGACCGAGCCTGGGCGAACGCGGCATCGCTTCGCGATCTACCCGGTTCCACTCGCCTCCGGCATCGCTCCACCGGGCAGCCCACGCGTTCGCGCGCATGCCTGAGGCCACTTCGAAACAGGCCCTCGGCCCCCTCCTTGGAGTTGCGCTCCGAGATCCGGCTTCCGGGGCGCGGGCTGCGATCTACTGGCTGCGGTCGCTCTGGGGCGGGCTCACATCTCTCAGGTGGGCAGGTCGTGGAGGCCGGTGGTGCGGCCTTGCTGGAGTTCGGCGGTCAGGGGCTTCTCGCCCAAGGCGTTTCGCAGTGTCGCCATCGTGCGGGCCACGTCGGTGCCGGCCGCCTGCGGTAGTGGGGCGCCCGTCTCCTCCCGGACGGCGGTGGCCGCGCCCAGCAGGCGTGCGGCCCGGTGGTGCTCACCCGTCAACGCGTGGGCGGCGGCCAGTCCCTCCATCGCCAGCGCCGCCGCCCTCGGGTCGCCGGTGCGGCGTGAGACGGACAGAGCCTCCAGGTGCGCCTCGCGGGCGGTCGCGGCGTCGCCGCGCTGCTCGGCGACGAAGCCCAGTTCGGACAAGGTGAGCGCCACCCCGGGGTCGAACCCGACCCGCCGCTGCCAGTCGAGCGCGTCCCGCAGAAGCTTCTCGGCCACGTCCAGCCGCCCCTGCCGCCGTGCCCCCATGGCCAAGCCCATCTCGGCGAACACCTCTCCGGGCCGGTTGCTCTGCTCGGTCGCGAGCCGCTTGGCCTTCTCGTGGTGCGCCTCTGCTCCGGCCAGGTCGCCGGTCATCATCGCGATCCTGCCCAGGCCGGACGACAGGTACGAGACCTGCGTCCAGATTCCGAGGTCCTCGGCCAATCCCAGCCCCTCGCGGAGCAGCTCGGCGGCACCCTCGTAGTCGCCCCGGATCTCGGCGAGCCTGCCGAGCAGGTCAGCGGCCCGCAACCGCCCCCAGCGGTCCCCGAGCGCGTCGAACAGCGCCGCGCCCTGCTCGGTGTGGCGGCCGCAGGCGGCGAGATCTCCGCGGATCAAGGCGTAGTGGGCCAGGGTGGTCAGCGCGGCGCCCGTGCCCCAGCGGTCCCCCGCTTCGCGGAAGGCGGCGAGGGCCCGCCGCGCCAGCCGTTCGCCGGTGGCCAGCTCCGCGCCGCCGAGCAGGATCTCCGCCAGAAACCATTCCGCCTGAGCCCGGCCGCACGGGTCGTCCAGGCGCTCGTACGGTTCCAGAGCCGCCTGGACCTGCTGCGTCCGGTCGATGCCGTGCCGGCCGAGCATCTCCATGCCCGTCCGCCAGACTCCGGCCGCGGCCCTCGCGGAGGTCGGCGCCGGGCCGTCGTGCGCGAGCGACAGGTCGAGGAGACGGCGCCCCTCGCCGAGCCGTCCGCGCAGGAACCAGTACCAGGCCATCGCGTTGACCAGGCGCAGCGCGAGATCTGGGCGGTCGTGCCGCACGGTGCTTTCGACGGCGGAGCGCAGGTTGGCGTGTTCCAGATCGAGGCGTTGCAGCCACTGCCGCTGGTCAGGGCCGCGGAGCCGCTCCGCCGCCCGTTCGGCGAACGCGACGTAGTACCCGTCGCGCCGGGTTCGGACGTGCTCGGACTCGCCGGAATCCCGCAGGCGCTCGGCGCAGTAGGCGGCGACGGACTCCAGCAGCCGGTAACGGTGCCCGCGAGCGTCGCCGGTCACCACGACCATGGAACGGTCGACCAGGCGGGACATCAGGTCCGCGACGTCCTCGACCGCCACCCCGCTCCCGGCGCAGACCGCCTCGGCCGCCTCCAGCGAACAGCCGTCGACATGCACTGACAACCGCTGCAGGACGGCGCGCTCGGGCCCGGTCAGCAGGTCCCAGCTCCAGTCGATCGCCGCGCGCAGCGTCCGCTGCCGCCTCGGAACGCCCCGCCGCCCGGCCGACAGCAGCCGGAACCGGTCGTGCAGCCGGGCCGCCAGCTCGTCCGCACCGAGCGCGCGGACCCGGGTGGCCGCCAGTTCCAGCGCCAGCGGGATGCCGTCGAGACGGCGGCAGATCGCCGCGACGGCGCGGGCGTTGCCGGCGGTGAGGGCGAAGCCGGGCGAGGCGGCGGCGGCGCGCGCGACGAACAGCCGGACGGCGCTGAAATCCCGCAGGGACGCCGGGCCGGTCTCCTCCGACGCGTCCGGCGGCTCCAGCGGCGGCACCGTCCACACCGCTTCACCGCCCACCCCGAGCGGCTCCCGGCTGGTCGTCAGGATCCGCACCTGCGGCGCCGCCGCCAGCAGCCGGTGCGCCAGCTCGGCCGCGGGCTCGATCAGGTGCTCGCAGTTGTCCAGTACCAGCAGCAGCCGCCTGCCGCGCAGCGCGCGGGCCACCCGGTCGGCGGCCGGAACGGCTCCTCCATGAGGGTCCCGGACGGCGTCGTCGCGGACGCCGAGCGTGGCGGCGACCGCGTCCGCCAGCGCGTCCGCCCGGTCGTGACCACCGAGTTCGACCGACCACACGCCGTCGGGAAACGCGTCGAGGAGCCCTGCGGCGATCTCCAGGGCCAGCCGGGTCTTGCCGACTCCTCCCGGCCCGGTGAGCGTCACGAGACGGTACGGCTCCAGCAGCGCCCGCACTTCGGAGACCGCCTCATCGCGGCCGATCAGCTCGCCGGGCGGCGCGGGCAGGTTGGTCCGGGGGCCTCCGGGTGCCAGGGCCGGGTCCCGGGTGAGGATCGCCTGCCGGAGGGCCGCCAACTCGGGGCTCGGATCCAGACCCAGTTCCTCGCGCAGGCGGTCGCGCAGCTCGCCGAAGCTGTCCAGGGCCTCGCTCTGCCTTCCGGCACGGTACAGGGCGCGCATGTGGGCGGCGCGCAGCCGCTCCCTGAGGGGCTCGCGGGCCACCAGGTCGCTCAGCTCACCCACCAGCGCAGTGTGCTCGCCGAGGGCGAGCCGGGCCTCGAAGAGATCCTCCACGGCCGTCAGCCGCTGCTCCTCGAGGCGAGTGATCGTGGCCTGCGCGAACGGCTCGTCGGCGAAGGAGGCATGGGCCGGGCCCCGCCACAGGGCCAACGCGTCGGTGAGCAGCGCGGCCCTGGCACGGGGATCGGCGGTCCCCCGCGCCCGTGCCAGGAACGCGGTGAACCGGCCCGCGTCCACCTTCTCGGGATCGACCCGCAGCGAGTATCCCGGGGCCTGGAACACCACCAGTTCCCTGCCGCCCGGCTCGGCGTCCTCCAAGGCCCGGCGCAGCTGGGACACCTTGACCTGGAGCGCCCCCGCCGGGTCCGCGGGACGCGCCGGCCCCCACAGATCGTCGATCAGCCGCTCCGCCGACACCGGCCGCCCCTCCTGGACGAGCAGGTCGGCCAGCAGTGTCCGGACCTTCAACCCCCGGATCGCGACCTGGGTGCCGTCGGCCGTCCAGACCGTCAGCGGTCCGAGCACCCCGAAACGCATGTCCCCACGATAACGCGGTGATCGGCGCCTACCGCGGTGGGCTGCGGGCGGTAGGCGGACGAGAAGCGGGCGGTAAGCGCGCCGCCGCATAGTCGGAGACGGCGACAAGACGCCTGTGAGCCTCCTACCGAAGAGAGACCATGATGCGTTTCGCGCCCAAGCCGGGGTTGAGCCTGGCCCTGCTGGCGTTCTCCAGCCTCATCACCTCACTCGACTTCACCATCGTCTACGTGGCGCTACCCGAACTCGTCCGCGACGTCGGCTTCTCCGAGGGCTCGGCCCAATGGGTGATCAGCGCCTACGCCGTGTTCTTCGGTGGCTTCCTGCTGCTCGGCGGCCGCTCGGGCGACCTACTGGGACGCCGCCGCATGTTCGTCCTGGGCATGGTCGCGTTCGGCGGCGCGTCCCTGCTCGGCGGCCTCGCCACCTCCCCGGGCGCACTGGTCGCCGCCCGCGCGATCCAGGGGGTGGGCGCCGCGATCGTGTTCCCCGCCACCCTGGCGCAGGTCAACACCATGTTCGGGGAGGGACGCCGGCGGCTCAGGGCGCTGGGCGTGTGGGCCATGGCCGGCGCCGGAGGACTCAGCGCCGGAGCGCTGCTCGGCGGCCTGCTGACCCACGCGTTCGGCTGGGAGGCGGTGTTCCTCGTGAACGTGCCGCTGGTGGTCGCCGCGGCCGCCGCCGCGTTCTGGCTGCTGCCGGCGGACGGGCCCGTCGACCGCGGCCACGGGTACGACCTGCCCGGCGTGGTGACCGGCACGGCGGGCGCCACCCTTCTGGTGTACTCGATCGCCGAGGTCCCCGACGCGGGCTGGACCTCACCGAGGGTCGTCGTCGGGGCCGCGCTCGCGCTCGGCCTGCTGGCCGCCTTCCTCGCCGTCGAGGCGCGCAGCCGCAGCCCGCTGATGCCGCTGCGCCTGCTGCGCGACCGCGATCTGGCCCCCGCCCTCGCGATCATCTTCGTGTTCGGGGCGACCATGCAGAACGTCGTGTACTTCCTCACGCTGTACTTCCAGGACGTGCTGGGCTACACGGCTCTGCGGGCAGGGCTGGCCTTCCTCGGCCTGTCCGTGGTGATCGCTCTGGGAAACTTCGTCGCGGGGCGACTGATGCTGCGCATCGGCATCCGCGGCACGCTCCTCGCCGCGCTCCTGCTCGGAGCCGGAGGCAGCGCCCTCCTGGCGGCCGGGATGGTGGCCGACGGCTCCTATCTCACCGTCCTCGCCGGGATCGTCGTGTACGGGATGGGCATGGGCACGATCTATCCCACCCAGTTCGCCGCCGCCGCCACCGGCGTGGACGCGCGAGAGCAGGGCATCGCCGGCGGCATGGCCAACACCGCCATGCAGATCGGGGTGGGCGTCGGCCTGGCCGTGCTCGTCGGCGTCGCGGCGTCCGGCACCGGCAGCGCCGGCGGCCTGCGCGCCGCCGTCACGGTGTCGGCCGGCCTGACACTGCTGGGCGGTATCGCCGCCCTCGCCCTTCCCGGCCGGTCCGGGGGTGCGCCCGGCGCGGGCGCCGCCGGAGGCGAGCCGGCGGAAGCAGGCCGGTCGAGGTCCGTCGCGCGATCATGACGCGGCTGTCGCCCGGCTGCGGCGGGCCGGGTGCCGGCGCATAGCCTTGAGGGGTGCGGAAGGTCTTGGGTGGGGTCGTCGACGTTCTCTGCGTGCTCGTGTTCGTTGCCATCGGGCGGGCTTCGCATGAGGAGGCGGCCAGTTTGGGTGGATTCTTGTCCACTGCCTGGCCGTTTCTTGCGGGGCTCGGCGTGGGGTGGGGTCTTCTCCGGGCCTGGCGGCGGCCCGAGGAGTTCTCGCCCGTCGGGGTCGGTGTCTGGGTCTCGACCGTGGCCGTGGGGATGGTCCTGCGGGTCTTGGCCGGGCAGGGCACCGCCCTCGCGTTCGTGATCGTGGCTTCCGTGTTCCTCGGTGCCGCGCTGCTCGGGTGGCGGCTCCTGGTCCGGGTGGTGGGAGCCCGGAAGGTGTCCGCCTCCGGTTGAGGCGCTTGTGGGGCTCCTCCAAATGACCGGGCGGTCTCTTTGGCTGATCGAGCCAGTTGACGGGGTCGCGCCGCCCTGGTGAAGTTACCCGCGAGTTATGTACGGGCGCGAGCCTTTCCTGTGAAGGGGACACGATGCCATCTGCGCTGCGCGACTGGCTGGACAAGCCGAACACCGGACGCGGTGTCCACCTGGCGGCCGACGACGGCGGCTGGGAGTTCCGCGACTACGGTGAGCTGGCGTCGGCCGCGCGGCGCACCGCGGGAGCGCTGGTCGAGGAGGGCGTCCGGCCGGGCGACGTCGTGTGCCTGATCCTGCCCACGGACTTCACCTGCGTCGAGACGTACTACGCGGTCTGGGCCGCGGGGGCCACGGTGTGCCTGATCACTCCGCCGCTGTTCCAGGACGGCGACGACTACGTCGCGCACGTGGCGGCGATCCTGCGGCAGGCGTCGCCGGCGCTGGTCGTCGCCTCCGACGGGCTGGCCGACCTCGCGCGGCGGGCCATGGCCGACGCCGGGCTGGACGGGGAGCCCTGGCGTCCCCGGCAGGCCGGCGAGGAGGTCGAGGTCCAGCCCGCGGGTGAGCTCGCCCTGCTGCAGTTCACGTCCGGGTCCAGCGGGTCGCCCCGGGGCGTCATGGTCACCTGGGAGAACCTGGAGGCCAACAGCGAGCTGATCGCGCGGATGGCCGGGTACGAGGACGGGGACGTGGTGGCCTCCTGGCTGCCGCTCTACCACGACATGGGGCTCATCGGCTGCTTCCTCACGCCCATCGCGCGGCAGGGGACGCTGAAGCTGATGCGGCCCGACCACTTCATCCGCGACCCGGCACGGTGGCTGCGGTGCTTCGCGGAGGCGGCGCACACGGCGGCGCCCCCGTTCGCCTACGCCTACTGCGCGCGGCGGGTCAAGCCCGAGCAGCTGGAGGGCCTCGACCTGTCGGGCTGGAAGATGGCGCTGATCGGCGCCGAGCCCATCGACCCGCACGCGCTGGAGGTGTTCGCACAGCTCGTGGAGCCGTTCGGGTTCTCCCGGACGATGTTCAAGCCCGCCTACGGGATGGCCGAGACGACCCTGCTCGTCACCATGGACGACGCCCCGCGCAACCCCCTGGCGATCCGGCCCGACCCGGAGGCGCTGGCGTTCGGGCGGCCCGTCCGGATCCTGGAGCAGCACCGGCTCGGGGCCGAGTCCCTCGGCGCCAAGGCCGGCTGGGTCGTCGGGTGCGGGACGCCCGAGGACGACGTGCCCGTCACCATCGTCGACGACGAGGGGCGCGAGCTGGAGAGCGGGCTCCTCGGCGAGATCGTCGTGGGGGGACCGTCGGCGTGCCCGGGGTACTTCGCGGGGGCCGAGGCCAAGTCGACCCGGTTCATGGACGGGAAGGTCTACACCGGAGACGCCGGGTTCTTCCACGAGGGGCAGCTGTTCGTCCTCGGGCGGATGGGCGACAGCATCAAGGTGCGCGGGCGCTCGGTCTACGTCGAGGACCTCGAATCCAAGATCGCCGAGGTGAGCGGGCTCGGGAAGGGCCGCATCGTCGTGGTCGGCGTCCCCGGCGCCGGGCGCAAGGGGCTCGCGCTGTTCGCCGAGACGCAGGACGAGGCCTGGATCGGCGGGGTGCGCGAGATGCTGCGGCGGCGCCTCGGGGACGACGTGGAGCTGACGATCGTCGTCGGTGCCGGGCTGATCCAGCGCACCTCCAGCGGCAAGCCCCGCCGCAGGTACATGTGGGAAAGGCTGCAGGGCGGCCACCTGGAGGGCGCGCGGATCATCAGCTGATTGCTAAAGCCGGTGATAACAGGACAACATGGCGTTGACGCTGTGAGAGGGCCATGATGCCGGCTGTTGCCAAGACGCTCCTGAAGGTGGGCTCCCGCCTGGGTGCCACCGCCCAGAACGCCCTGGAGGTCGCCCGTTTCGGGGGGTTCGACACCGACGAGGACGCCTCGCCCTGCGACGTGGTGACCGAGCAGCGCGTCTACCGGCTGCGGCACTACTTCCCCGGCGCGGGCGGCGGGCCGGTCGTGCTGCTCGTCCCGCCGCTGATGATCACCGCGGAGGTGTACGACATCTCCTCGCGGGTCAGCGCGGTGCGGGTGCTGCGCGACCTCGGCGTCGACCCGTGGGTGGTGGACTTCGGGGCGCCCGAGCGCGAGCCCGGCGGGCTGGAGCGGACGGTCAGCGACCACGTGCTGGCCGTCAGCGACGCGGTGGACCGGATCCGGGAGGCCACCGGACGGGACGTCCACCTCGCCGGGTACTCGCAGGGCGGCATGTTCGTCTACCAGGCCGCCGCGTACCGGCGCAGCGAGGGCATCGCGTCCGTGGTGACGTTCGGGAGCCCGGCCGACACCAGCGTCGGGCTGCCGTTCGGGCTGCCGAGCTGGCTGGCGTCCGAAGGGGTCGAGCGCATACCCGACGCCCTGCTCGGCGGGTTCGCGGTGCCGGGATGGGTCACGCGGCTCGGGTTCCAGCTGCTCAGCCCCGTGAAGTCGGTGCGCTCGCGGGTCGACTTCATCCTCCAGCTGCACGACCGGGAGCGGCTCGCGCCCCGGGAGCGCCAGCGCCGGTTCCTGGAGCGGGAGGGCTGGGTGTCGTGGCCTGGGCCCGCGCTGGCGGAGTTCATCCGCCAGTTCATCCAGCACAACCGCATGCTGACCGGCGGGTTCGTCATCGGCGACCGGCTCGTCACGCTCGCCGACATCACCTGCCCCGTGCTGACGTTCCTCGGGGAGGTGGACGAGATCGCGGCGCCGCCGATGGTGCGCGGGATCCGGCGGGCCGCGCCGCGCGCCGAGGTGTACGAGGCGTCCCTGCGCGCCGGGCACTTCGGGCTCGTCGTCGGCAGCCTCGCCATCGCGCGGACGTGGCCGGCCGTCGCCGCGTGGGCGCGCTGGCGGGACGGCGAGGAGGAGCTGCCCGAGATCGTCGTGCCGGTCACCGGGGACGAGGAGGCCGCGTCCGCCGGGCTGCCGGGCGGCCCCGCCGGATACGGGCTCCAGCTCGCCGTGGGCGTCGGGGCGAGCGCCGCCCGGTCGGCGTACCGGACCGCGACGCGGGCCGTGCACGGGACCCGCCAGCTCGGCGGGGAGGCCGCGCAGAACCTGCCGCGCCTGGCCCGGCTGGAGCGCATCCAGTCCGACACCCGGATGTCCATGGGGCTGCTGCTGGACGAGCAGGCCCGCCGCATGCCGGACGAGGTCTTCTTCCTGTACCAGGGGCGCGGGCACACCCACGACGCCGCCAGGCGCCGCATCGACGCCGTGGTCCGCGGCCTGATCCACATCGGGGTGCGGCGCGGCGACGCGGTCGGGGTGCTGATGGGCACCCGGCCGACCGCGCTCGCGCTCGTCGCCGCGCTCAACCGGCTCGGCGCCGTCGCGGTGCTGCTGCGGTCCGACGGCGACCTGGCCGCCGAGGCCCGGCTCGGCCAGGTCACGCGGATCATCGCCGATCCCGGTCACGCCGCGGCCGCCGCGAAGCTGGAGGGCGTGCCCGGCTTCCTGCTGGGCGGCGCGGGACGCGGCGAGCGCGGTCCGCTGATCGACATGGAGGCCATCGACCCGGACCGGGTCGAACTGCCCGGCTGGTACCGGCCCAACCCGGGCCGCGCCGGCGACCTGGCGTTCGTGGTCTTCCGCGGCGAGGGGGACCAGCTGCGCGCCAGCCGCATCACCAACCGGCGGTGGGCCCTGTCGGCGTTCGGGACGGCGTCCTCGGCCTCCCTGTCCTCGTCCGACACGGTCTACAGCCTCACTCCGCTCCAGCATCCGTCCGCGCTGCTGATGAGCCTCGGGGGTGCCGTGGCGGGTGGCGCGCGGCTGGCACTCGCCAGCGCCCACACAGATCCCGGGGGGCGCGGGGGGTCGTCACCCCACAAGGGGTTCGACCCGGAGACCTTCTGGGACGAGGCGCGCCGCTATGGCGTGACCGTCGCCTCCTACACCTGGACGCTGCTGGGCGAGCTCGTGAACGCGCCGCCGAACCCGGCCGAGCGGCACCACGCCGTCCGCCTGTTCATCGGGTCGGGCATGCCGCGCAACCTGTGGCGGCGGGTCGAGGAGCGGTTCGCGCCCGCGCGGGTCCTGGAGTTCTACGCCTCCACCGAGGGCGAGTCGGTGCTGGTCAACCTGAGCGGCAAGAAGCCCGGATCGCTCGGGCGGCCGCTGCCGGGCAGCGCCGAGGTGCGCCTGGCCCGCTACGACCTGGAGAGCGGGCGGCTCGCCGAGGGACCGGACGGGTTCGCCGTCGCGTGCGAGCCCGGCGAGATCGGCATGCTGCTCGCCCGGGTGCGGTTGTCGGCGATCGGGTCGGCGGCCCGCCCCGTGCGGGGGGTCTTCCGGCCCGAGGACGCCTGGACGATCACCGGGGACCTGTTCCGGCGGGACGACGGCGGCGACTTCTGGCTCGTCGGGCGGGAGACCGAGCTGATCCGCACGGCCGACGGCATCGTCCCGCCCGGCCCGATCAGGGACGCGCTCGGGGACCTGCCCTACGTCGACGCCGTGGCCGTCTACGGGATCCCGGTGGGCGACACGGAACTGGCGGCGGCCGCCGTGAGCCTGCGGGCCGCCCGGGGAGGCCGCGCGGCGGACGCCGTGAAGCCGGTGGACCTGTCGGAGGCGCTGCTGCGGGTGGAGCCGGGGCTGCGGCCCGCGATCGTGCGGATCGTCGACGAGGTGCCCGTCACGGCGGGACGGCGGCTGCGGACGGCGCCGCTGCGGGACGAGGGCGTCCCGGCGGCGGGCGACGGGCGCGCCTTCTACCGGGACAAGGCGGGCGCGTACCGGCCGCTCACGGACGCGGCGCGGCGACGGCTCCTCAAGGCGCCGCCCGCCCGCGAGGCCCGCTGACGACCAAGTCACCGCCGATAAGTCTGGACTTACGGGCGGCCCTTGCGTTAGAACAAAGCAACAGATTTCGCGCATTTGTTGCACGCGTCCGGAGGGGTCATGACGAGCGTTCTCGCGCCGCCGCCGCAGGGCAGCGACCTGAAACCGGTGCCCGGCGTGCCCGGCGTCCCCTACATCGGCAGCACGCTCGCGGTGATGCGCGACCCGATCGGGACGGCCCGCAAGCGGTACGCCGAGTACGGCCCGGTCGCCTGGGGATGGCTGCTCGGCCAGCGGATGGTCACCGTCCACGGCCCCGAGGCCGCCGAGGTCGTCCTGGTCAACCGGGACAAGGCGTTCGCGAACGGGCCCGCGTGGAGCTACTTCATCGGCCCGTTCTTCAACCGCGGCATCATGCTCCTGGACTTCGAGGAGCACCTGCACCACCGCCGCATCATGCAGCAGGCGTTCACCCGCCCCCGGCTGCGCTCCTACATGGACGCCATGGCGCCCGGCATCGTCAGGGGCGTGGAGTCGTGGGAGCCCGGGCAGGGCTTCAAGGTCTACGACCACATCAAGAAGCTCACGCTCGACCTCGCGGTGGACGTCTTCATGGGCATCGAGCTCGACGACGCCGAGCGCGCGCGGGTCAACGGCGCGTTCATCGACGCCGTCCGGGCGGGGACGGCCTACGTCCGCTTCCCGGTCCCCGGGCTGCGCTGGCACAAGGGCCTCCAGGCCCGCAAGGTGCTGGAGGAGTTCTTCCACCGGCACCTGCCCGCCAAGCGCGAGGGCGATGGGAGCGACCTGTTCTCGGCGCTCTGCCAGGCCGAGACCGACGACGGCGAGCGGTTCACCGACGAGGACGTCGTCAACCACATGATCTTCGCGTTGATGGCGGCGCACGACACCACCACCATCACGCTGACGACGATGGCCTACTACCTGGCCAAGTACCCCGAGTGGCAGGAGCGGCTCCGCGAGCGGTCGCTCGATCTCGGCGCGGAGCGGCCCGGCTTCGACGACCTGGACGCCTTCACCGGCATCGACATGGTGATGAAGGAGTCGATGCGGATGGTCACGCCCGTCCCGGCGCTGCCGCGCAAGGTCGTCAAGGACACCTCCATCCTCGGCTTCCACGTCCCCGCCGGGACGACCGTCGTGGTGCCGATGCTCAGCAACCACCACATGGCCGACTGGTGGACCGATCCCGACGAGTTCGACCCCGGGCGGTTCTCCCCGGAGCGCCGCGAGGACAAGGTCCACAAGTACGCGTGGGCGCCGTTCGGGGGCGGCGCGCACAAGTGCATCGGGCTGCACTTCGCCGGGATGCAGGTCAAGACGATCCTGCACCAGATGCTTCTGCGGTACCGCTGGAGCGTGCCCGCCCGGTACGAGTGGCCCCTGGACACCACGTCCCTTCCCTCGCCCAAGGACGGGCTCCCCGTCCGCCTCGACCGACTGGAGCAGAGAACATGAGCAAGGTCGTCGCCATCACCGGGGCCGCGCGGGGGATCGGCCTCGCCACCGCCCGCGCCCTCAAGGCCAGGGGCGCCACCGTCGTCATCGGCGACATCGACGAGACCGCCGTCAAGGAGGCCGCCGAGTCGCTCGGCGTCACGGGCCTCGTCCTGGACGTCACGTCCCGCGAGTCGTTCACCGCGTTCCTCGACAAGGCCGAGGAGGCCGCCGGGCCCCTCGACGTCGTCGTCAACAACGCGGGGATCATGCCGATCGGGCCGGTCACCGACGAGAGCGACGCCGACGCCCGCCGCTGCATCGACATCAACGTGCACGGCGTGATGCTCGGCACCAAGCTCGCCCTCGACCGGATGCTGCCGCGCGGCCAGGGCCACGTCATCAACATCGCCTCGCTCGCCGGCGTCATGTTCACCCCCGGCCTCGCGCTCTACAACGCCAGCAAGGCCGCCGTCGTCGGGTTCACCGAGGCGACCCGGCTGGAGGTGGCGGACCGGGGCGTGCACGTCAGCGCCGTCCTGCCCACCTTCACCAACACCGACCTGGTCGCCGGGACGCGCAGCCCGAAGGGGCAGAAGAACTGCGAGCCCGAGGACATCGCCGCGGCCGTCGTCGGCCTGGTCGGCAGGCCGCGCCCGCAGGCCGTCGTGCCGAAGAAGCTCGGCACGCAGGTCCGGCTCGGCGCGCTGCTGCCCGAGCGGGTCCGGCTGGCGACCTCCCGCCGCCTCGGCCTGGACAAGATCTTCCTGGAGTACGACCCCGAGGCGCGCAAGGGCTACGACGCGCGCATCCGATCGGGTTCCTAGACCGCTCCGGTCCGCCGCGCCCTGCGGAAGGCGCGGCGGGCCTGCGGCAGGTAGCGGACGGCCTCGGGCAGCAGCGGCCACACCCGGCCCGCCGCGCGGACGGCCGCGGCGAACCGCCGGTGGCGGCGCTCGTCGGCGGCGCTCCACGGCAGGTCGAGCAACTCGCGCATGCGCGGATGCAGGCCGCCGACCGTGATGAACCGGGCGACCGCGTTCAGGGGCGGCGACACCGCCCGCCACACCGGCGCCGGCACCCTCGGCGGCGCGGGCAGCCCCTTGGTGACGTAGCCGACGCCGTACCGGGCGGTTCTGTGCGCGACGATCTCCTCGTCCAGCATCCGCTTCCAGTACGCCTGGAACGCCTCCCAGTCGTCCGGCATGGCCCGCTCGCTGACCCCGTACATCCGGAACCAGGTCTTGGACTCCTCGTAGATCCGGCGCTTGTCGTCCTCGCCGAGCGGCCGGATGAAGGTCTCGACGCCGTACAGCATGTTGTCGAGGAACGTCGCGTGCGCCCAGTAGTAGGTCTCGGGATCGAGCGCGTGGTAGCGGGAGCCGTCCGGCATCGTGCCCTTGATCTCGCGGTGGTAGTCGCGGACCCTGCGGCCCGTCGCGGCGGACCGCTCCCCGCCGTACACCGTGTCCAGGATCGGGCCCGCGGACCGCCTGACCCGCGCGAACGTCTCGGCGAAGAACACCGAGTGGTCCAGGACGCCCTGGCCGAGCGCGGGGAGCATGTTCTGCAGCACGCCCGCCCGGGGGCCGACGAGGAGCATCCGGGTGTCGCCGAAGTACCGCCAGGTCAGCGAGCCGGGCCCGAGAGGGGCCGGGGTCCGCGCGTCGGCCTCGTCCGTCATGTTTGCACCGCCGGGGGTCGGAACAGAACTACAGAACGACGATTATTGTAACTGTGTCGCATCCGGTGCCGTGGTGCCGGGCGCCCGGCGGTTAGGGTGCGGTCATGACCACGGACGCGACCATCACGCAGGGGCTGCGGGACCGGCTGGCGGCGCCGGACGCCGGCGCCGACGATCTCGACACCCGCATCCTGGACGCCGCGCTCGCGGAGTTCGAGACCTACGGCCTGCGCCGGGTCAGCGTCGAGGACGTCGCCAAGCGGGCCGGGGTCGCCCGCACCACCATCTACCGGCGGTTCACCAACAAGGAGCAGCTGCTCCAGGCCGTGATCCTGCGGGAGTGCCGCCGTTTCCTCACCGCGATCGCCGAGGCCACCGAGGACCTCGCCTCCCCGGAGGACGCCGTCGTCGAGGGCTTCGTGGTCGGCCTGTGCAACGCCCGCACCCACCCGCTGATGACGCGCGTCCTGCAGAGCGAGCCCGAGGCGTTCCTGCCCCAGCTCAGCATGAACGGCGGCGCCGTGATGCTCGCGGCCCGCGACATCCTCGCCGACCGGCTGCGCCGCGCCCGCCCCGGCGCCGCCGAGGACCACGACACCGTGGCCGAGGTCCTCCTGCGGCTCGCGGTCTCGCTGCTCCTCATCCCGGGCGGCGGCCTCGCGCTGGACGACGAGCACGCCATCCGAGCCTTCGCCCGCGATTACTTGACGCGTCTATTGCCTTTTTCTCCTCCTTCGGGCCTGGCGGCCCTCCATCGTCGATAAAGGCGGCGATCGCTGGCATCGCTTCGTCTCGCCTTGGCGGCTCGCTGCGCGATCAGATTCTTGCTTCGCTCGAATCTGCCTTTGGACGCGATCGCGGGCATGAGGTTGTCGCGGGGTTGGGGTGGGGCTGAGCGTTTCTCGGATGGGCTGGGTCACGTTCGCTCCGACTCGCTGTGTTGACTGCCTTTTTCTCCTTCGGGCCTGGCGGCCCTCCATCGTCGATAAAGGCGGGCGATCGCTGGCATGAGGTCGTTGCGGGGTTGGGTGGGGCTGGGCGTTTTCCGGTTGGGGCGTGTCCCGTACGCTCTGGTTGTCGAATTTCGTTCTAGAAGCGGAGGTGCGGCATGGCGGCGGTCGTACAGACGTCCCATGGGAAGGTCCGGGGCACGGCGCGGGACGGCGTCACCGCCTTCCTCGGCATCCCCTACGCCGCGCCGCCGTTCGGGGCGAACCGCTTCCGGGCGCCGCGCCCGCCCGAGCCATGGGACGGTGTCCGCGACGCCGTCGAGTACGGGCCGACCGCGCCCAAGCCCGGGTACCCCCGGGTGTTCGCCGCGCTCCTGCCGGACCCCGCGATCCCGGGCGACGACTGCCTCAACCTGAACGTGTGGACGCCCCGCCTCCCGGAAGGCGCCGGACGGGACGAGGCGGGCCTTCCGGTGATGGTGTGGATCCACGGGGGCGCGTTCAGGAACGGATCGGGCGCCGTCCCCGTGTACAGCGGCCACACCTTCGCCCGCGACGGCGTCGTCTGCGTGACGCTCAACTACCGGCTCGGTGTCGAGGGCTTCGCGCACCTGCCCGGCGCCCCGCCGAATCGCGGACTGCTCGACCAGATCGCCGCGCTGGAGTGGGTCCGCGACAACATCGCCGCGTTCGGCGGCGACCCCGCCCGGGTCACCGTGTTCGGCGAGTCGGCGGGCGCGATGAGCGTCACCACCCTGCTCTCCCTCGACCTCGGCCTCTTCCACCGCGCCGTCGCGCAGAGCGGCGCGGGCGGCATCGCCCAGGATCCGGCCGACGCCTTGCTCGTCACCAAGGAGATGGCCGCCCGCCTCGGCGTCGAGCCCACCGCCGGAGCGTTCGCCGCGCTCGACCCGGCCGCGATCGTCCCGGTCCAGAACGCCGTCGCCGCCGAGGTCGCGGCGCTGCCCGACCCCGGCCGCTGGGGCGCCACCACGGCCGCGGGCGGCATGGCGCTGACCCCGGTGCTGGACGGCGATCTGATCGGGCGGCGCCCCGAGGACGCCATCGCCGCCGGGGCCGGGCGGGACGTGGACCTGCTCATCGGCTACACCACCGAGGAGTTCCGGCTCTTCCTGATGCCGACCGGGATCGCCGCCGGCCTCGACGACGAGCTGGTCGGCGCCGTCGCCGCGGGCATGGGCGTCCCGCCCGGGCTGCCCGCCGCCTACCGCGCCCACCACCCGGACATGGCGTCCGGCGAGCTGCTCGCGGCGATCATCACCGACAGCCTGTTCCGCATCCCCGCCCACCGCGCCGCCGCCGGGCACGCCGACTCCGGCGGGCGCACCTGGATGTACGAGTTCGCGTGGCGGTCGCCGAACCACGATCTCGGCGCCTGCCACGCCTTGGAGCTCGGCTTCGTGTTCGACAACCTCACCGCCGAGGAGGAGGGCCTCACCGGACCGAACCCGCCGCAGGCGCTCGCCGACCGGATGCACCGCGCCTGGACCCGCTTCGCCGTCACCGGCGACCCCGGCTGGGACCGGTTCGACCCGTCGAGCCGCGCGGTCATGGTCTTCGACGCCCCCGGCGACGAGGTCGTCCACGACCCCCACGGCCGCGACCGCGAGCTCTGGGACTAGAGCAGTCCGTCCACCACGTGTTCGGCGATGGCCAGTGAGGACGTCGCGGCGGGGGAGGGGGCGTTGCGGACGGTGGTGATCGGACCGAGGCGCCCGATGCGGAAGTCGTCCACCAGCGTGCCGTCGGGGTCCACCGCCTGCGCGCGGACGCCCGCGGGCGCCGGGACGACGTCGGCGGCCGTCAGTTCGGGGACGAAGCGGCGCGCCTCGGCGACGAACGCCCGCTTGACCGCGGACCCGTACAGCTCCCGCGCGCCCGTCCGCCAGTGCCGCCGCGCCAGGCGGCGGAAGCCGGGCCAGCGGACCGCCTCCCAGAGGTCCGCCGGACGGACGTCGCGCCGCCGGTAGCCCTCCCTGGCGAGGGCCAGGACGGCGTTCGGGCCGATGTCCACGCCGCCGTCCACGCGCCGGGTGAAGTGCACGCCGAGGAACGGGTAGCGCGGGTCGGGCACGGGATAGATGAGGCCGCGCACGAGATCCGTCCGGGACGGGACGAGCCGGTGGTACTCGCCGCGGAACGGGATGATCGCCGGGGCCGGAGCGTCGCCCGCCAGCCGCGCCACCCGGTCGGACTGGAGGCCCGCGCAGACCACGAGCCGGTCGAAGGTCAGCTCCTCGTGCGGGGAGGCGACCGTGACGCGGTCGCCCGCCCGGCCGATCCGCACGACCTCGAAGCCGAGCCTGACCTCGCCGCCGCCGTCCGCCACGTCCTCCGCGAACGCGCGGGCCACCGCCGGGAAGTCGACGATCGCCGTGGTGGGGGAGTGCAGGGCCGCCACGCCCGCCGCGTGCGGCTCGATCTCGGTCAGCTCACCGCCGGTCAGCCGCCTCAGCCTGGGGACGCCGTTGGCGGTCGCGCGGCGCTCGATCTCCTCCAGCGCGGCCGTCTCCGCCGCGTCGCGCGCGACGACGAGCTTGCCGCACTCCTCGTACGGCAGGTTTCGGTCAGCGCAGAATTCGTTGAGCAGGACGATGCCGCGCCTGCACAGGGTCGCCTTCAGCGACCCCGGCGCGTAGTAGAGGCCCGCGTGGGCGACACCGCTGTTGCGACCCGACTGGTGGGCCGCGACACGGGCCTCCTTGTCCAGGACCGTCACCTCCAGCCCCGGACGCTCCAGCGTCAGCCTGCGCGCGATCGCCAGCCCGACGATGCCCGCGCCGACGACGCCGACCCGTGTCTCCGCCACACCCGCACCCTAGTGGGAGCCGGTTCCACCGCTTCCGCGGCCTCAGCTCCCGAGGCGCTTGCGCCCCTGCGACCGCACCCGCTTGCGCTGGGACGGGTCGAGCATCATGTACCCCACGAGCGGCGCGCCGAGGACGCCGAGGATGATCAGCGCGCTCAGCCACCAGGGGAAGACGAACAGGGTCAGGAAGCCGACGACGACGCCGCCGATCACAAGCTTGGTCTGGGTCGACATCTCGCACCTCCGTTGACGGACCGCCCACTTGTAGAACGGCCGTCGGGCGACCGCTGTTCCACGATATGTCGCGAGTCCGCCCGAGCGCCATGGCAGATGCGCCCCGGTCGGGTGCGCTTCGGTCAGATGCGCAGGGAGAGCTGGCCGCCGCCGAGGGTGCGCAGGACCTCCGCGTGCAGCCTGCCGTTCGTGCACACGACGCTGCCGCCGTCCGGCCCGGGCACGCCCGACAGGTCGGTGAACATGCCGCCGGCCTCCTCCACGATGACCTGGAGGGCGGCGAGGTCCCACAGGGACACCTCGGGCTCGGTGGAGATGTCGATCGCGCCCTCGGCGACCATCATGTGCGACCAGAAGTCGCCGAACGCCCGCGTCCGCCACACCGAGCGGGTCAGTTCGAGGAACCGGGGCAGCCGGTCCTGCTCCTCCCAGCCGCTCAGGCTGGAGAACGACAGGGACGCGTCCGACAGCTCGCCCACCGACGAGACGTTCATACGGGTGGCGCGGGTGAGGCTGCGGCCCGTCCAGGAGCCGCCGCCGCGCGCCGCCCACCAGCGGCGGTTCAGCGCGGGCGCCGACACCACCCCGACGACGATCTCGTCGTTCTCCATCAGCGCGATCAGCGTGGCCCACACCGGGACGCCGCGCACGAAGTTCTTGGTCGCGTCGATCGGGTCGATGATCCAGCAGCGGTTGCCGTATCCGGTCCTGCCGTACTCCTCGCCGAGCACCGCGTCGCGCGGGCGGGCCCGCTTGAGCGTGCCGCGGATCTGCTCCTCCACGCTGCGGTCGGCGTCGCTGACCGGCGTCAGGTCCGGCTTGGTCTCGACGTCGAGGTCGAGGGCGCGGAAGCGCTTGGTCGTGATGTCGTCGGCCCCGTCCGCCAGCACATGCGCGAGACGCAGGTCATCGGAATAGCCCGCCACGGCGAGCCACGCTACCCTGATCACCGCCTGTCCCGACACACGTACCCGGGCCGTTCCGGCTTTTCGGTCGGCCGGGCCCACCCCCGGCGCGGCGCGGTGTCCCGCCTCCGGGCGCGGGGGGTGGCAGCATGGGGCCATGGCGCACGATCTCCCCGAGTGGGTGGCCGAGCTGACCGATCCACGCCGGGCAGAGACGCTCGACGAGCTCGCCGACCGCCTCGTCCCCCTGGCCGAGCACGCCATCGACGTCTCCCGTCGATTGCAGGCGCAGCTCAACGAGCTCAACGAGCCCTTCAAACGCGAGGCGCTGTACGGGCGGGTGGAGCGCCTCAAGGCCCGCGTCGGCGAGGCCATGGAGGAGATCACCGCGGAGATCGCCAAGTCCGGGGAGGAGCGCATCGAGCGGGTCTGGGCCGACTGGACGGACCGCGCGGGCCCCGCCGGGGACGGCGCCGAGGGGCGGGAGATGCGGCGCCGGCTCGACCGCGACGTCGTCCCGGCGCTGTCCCGGCAGCAGGAGGACGTCGCCGAGCGCGTCGCCGAGCGCACCTCCAAGGCCCTGGAGGAGGCGACGCAGCTGCTGCTCACCCGGGTGGAGGAGCTGGCCAAGGCGGTCACCGACCTGATCCACGACGTGCTTCCGCTGGCCCGCGAGGGCCTGACGCTCGCCAGCCGGATCTCGGCCCTGTCCGGCCACGCCCGCAAGGCGGGCCGGGGGCCGGTCCCGGTCGAGCTGAAGGACGCCGGGGCCGAGACGTCCCGGGCGTTCGACGAGGCCGTCGCGCGGCTGGAGCTGGAGTGGTCGGCGCTCGGTGCCCGTGCCGCGACCGTCCGGGCGGCGCTGCGGGGCGCCGAGGAGGCCGCGTTCAGCCAGGTCACCGAGGAGATGACCCGCTGCGTGGAGGAACTCGCCCCCCGGCATGTGCAGGCGCTGAACGAGGCCGAGGCCAAGGCGCGCAGCCTGTTCGAGGAGTCGCGCGGCTAGACGGCCTGCGGGAAGCGGAACAGCCGTCCGGGGTCGTGGGCCGCCTTCACCTTCCTGAGCCGGTCCAGGTTGGGGCCGTAGTAGGCGTGCGCCCAGTCCTTCAGGTCGGCGTCGGTGTAGTTCACGTAGGCGGCGCCGCCCAGATGGGGCTCCATCGCGGCGTGCGTCGCCGACAGCCAGGCGTCGTCGGGCGCGAGGTACTGGACACAGAACAGCCCCTTGCGGTGCGGGAAGGCGGTGTCGCCCGGCCCCACGCGCGCGATCGCGCCGCCCATCGCGTCCATGAGCACCGACCGGTTCCGGACGTCGTTGCCCCTGTCGAACCGGTCGAGCAGAGCGCTGATCGCGTCGTCGGGCAGCGGCCTGTAGGCGATGTGCGACTTCCCCGAGTACTCGGTGCGGGGGAAGGCGCCGCCGGGACGCAGCCCGGGCAGGGCGCCCTGCCCGTGGCACTGCTCGATCGACTGACCGGCGCAGCCGCCCATGAAGGTCATCGCGTCCATGTAGGGACGGCTCCGGGCGGTGGTCGAGGCGGGATCCGTACCGATCGCGGCCGTCAGGCGTTCCCTGTGGCCGTCCGCGCCGGCGAGCGCGAGGCCCGTCACCTCGATGCCGGGGGCGCCCTCGTCCGGGCCGGTGTCGAGGTGCAGGCTCGTCCAGACCTCGCCGGGGGCCTCCGGGGCCCAGCGCTGCCAGCCGCGCACCACGTCGGCCGCCTTCCGCCAGGGCCAGCGCATGCTGAACGGTGTCACGTCCCCGACGTCGTGCGTCCGGAACGTGAACGACACCGCCACCCCGAAGTTGCCGCCGCCCCCGCCCCGGCACGCCCAGAACAGGTCCGGGTTCTGCTGCGCGTCGCAGGTCAGGAGCCGTCCGTCCGCCGTGACGACCTGGACCGCCTCCAGGGCGTCGCACGACAGCCCGTACGCGCGGGACGTCACGCCCAGCCCGCCGCCCAGGGTCAGCCCCGCCACGCCGACCGTGGGGCAGCTCCCGGACGGGACGCTCACACCGTCGCCGGCGAGCTTGTCGTAGAGGTCGATCAGCCGGGTCCCGGCCCCGACGGCCGCGCGGTCGCCGTCGCGCCTCACGGCGTCCATGGGGGAGACGTCGATCACGAGGCCGGTGCCCGTCGACCAGCCCGCGTAGCTGTGCCCGCCGCACCGCACCGCCACCGGTATCCGCTTCACCGTGGCGAACGCCACGCATTCCGCGACGTCCTGCGGGGTCTCGCAATAGGCGACGCCCGCCGGGCGGACACGGTCGTAGCGCGGGATGTAGAGGCGCCTCGCCGCCCCGTAGGACGCGTCGGACGGGCGGACCAGCTTCCCGTCGAGGCCGCGTTCCAGGGCGTTCCAGTCGGCGGGCCCGGTCGGCTTCGGCGGCGGGGGCCGGCGCTTCCGCGGGGGCCGGCGCTTCCGCGGGGGCGGCCGCTCCTCGGAGCACCCGGCGACGCCGAGCCCGCCGAGTCCGCCGAGGGCCGCCGCCTTGAGCATCGCTCGCCGCTCCATGCGGCCATTGTCGCGCTTGATCACCCTTTGGCGGGCGGAATCCGCGGTGGCGCGGGCTATTCGGGCTCGCCCTCGCGGGCGGCGAGGAGGCGGCGCAGGGAGTCCAGGCGCGCCCGGCTGGCGTGGCCCTCCTCGACCCAGGCGTCCAGGCCGCAGTCGTCCTGAAGGTGGTCGCAGCGGGGCGGGCAGCGTTCGGCGGCGCCCTCGGCGAGGTCGTCGAACGCGCCGAGCACGTTCGCCGGGACGACGTGCGCGAGGCCGAAGCTGCGCACGCCCGGGGTGTCGATGATCCAGCCGTCGCCGCCGGGCAGCTCCAGCGCGAGCGCCGAGGAGGAGGTGTGCCGGCCCCGGCCGGTGACGGCGTTGACGTGGCTCACCGCGCGTTCGGCGTCCGGGACGAGGGCGTTCACCAGCGTCGACTTGCCGACGCCGGAGTGGCCGACGAGCACGCTGGTGCGGCCTGCGAGGTGGCCGCGCAGCTCGTCGAGGTCGCTGCCGCGCTCGGTCACGACGTAGGGGACGCCGAGCGGCGCGTACTCGGCGACCAGGGTGTCGGGGGAGGCGAGGTCGGCCTTGGTGAGGCAGAGCAGGGGGGCCATGCCGGCGTCGTAGGCGGCGACGAGCTGCCGGTCGATCATGCGGGGGCGCGGCTCGGGGTCGGCCAGCGCCGTCACGATCACGAGGTTGTCGGCGTTCGCGACGATGATCCGCTCGAACGGGTCGGTGTCGTCGGCGGTGCGGCGCAGCGCGGAGGTGCGCGGCTCGACCCGGACGATCCGGGCGAGGGTGTCCTGGGCGCCGGTCACGTCCCCGACGAGCGCGACGCGGTCACCCACGACGACGCCCTTGCGGCCGAGTTCGCGGGCCCGCATCGCGGTGACGGCGCGCTCGTCGGCGGTGCCTGGGTCGGCCAGGCACCGGTACCTGCCGCGGTCCACCGCGGTCACGAGCCCGGGCGAGGCGTCATCGTGCGCTGGACGGCGGCGGGTGCGCGGCCGCGACCCGCGGCGCCCGGGCCGCACCCGGACGTCGTCCTCGTCGTAGTCGTGTTTTCGTGCCAGTGGTCCGGTCCCTGCTGTCAGGCGGGCGCCAGCATCGACGCCCACTGCCGGGTGAAGTTCGGAAGAGTCTTGCCGACGGTGCCCGGATTCTCCACTTCGATGCCGGGAACGGCCAATCCGAGCAGCGCCGCCGCCATCACCATCCGGTGATCGTCGTAGGTGTGGAAGACGCCGCCGCGCAGCGGGCGCGGGCGGATCTCCAGCCCGTCGGGCAGCTCCCGGGCGTCGCCGCCCAGCCCGTTGATCTCGGCGACCAGCGCGGCGAGCCGGTCGGTCTCGTGGCCGCGCAGGTGCGCGATGCCCGTCAGCCGGGACGGCGAGCCGGCCAGCGCGGCGAGGGCCGCGAGCACCGGCGTCAGCTCCCCGACCTCGTGCAGGTCGGCGTCCAGTCCGCCGAAGCCGTCCCCGCCGCGCACGGTCAGGCCGTCCGGCCCGGGGGTCACCTCGGCGCCCATCGCGGCGAGCAGCCCGCGCAGGGCGTCGCCGGGCTGGGTCGTCTCGGCAGGCCAGTCCGGGACGGTGACGCGGCCGCCGGTGACCAGCGCCGCGCCGAGGAACTGCGCCGCGTTCGACAGGTCCGGCTCGATCACCACCTCGCCGCCGCGCAGGGGGCCGGGCGCCACGCGCCAGACGTTGTGCCGCGTCTCGACCTCGGCGCCCGCCGCGCGCAGCATCTGGACGGTCATCGCCAGGTGCGGCGCCGAGGGCACCGGCGGCCCCTCGTGCCGCACCTCCACGCCCTTGTCGAACCGCGGGGCCGCCAGCAGCAGCCCCGACACCAGCTGGGACGACGCCGACGCGTCGATCGTCACCCCGCCCCCGGCCACCGAGCCCGAGCCCCGGACGGTGAACGGGAGCGCGTCGCGGCCTCCGTCGTCGATGCCGGCGCCGAGGGCCCGCAGTGCCGCGATGATGGGGCCCATCGGCCGCTCGCGGGCGCGCGGGTCGCCGTCGACGGACACCTCGCCGGACGCCAGGGCGGCGACCGGTGGCAGGAACCGCATCACCGTCCCGGCGAGCCCGACGTCGACGCGGGCCGGGCCCTCCAGGCGCCGCGGCAGCACCTGCCAGTCGGTGGAGTCCTCTCCGATGCCCACTCCGAGCGCGCGGAGGGCGTCGGCCATCAGCTCGGTGTCGCGGCTGTGCAGCGGCCGCGTGATGCAGGTGGGCGCCTCCGCGAGCGCGGCCAGGATCAGCGCCCGGTTGGTCATCGACTTCGAGCCGGGCAGCGGCACGGTGGCGTCCACCGGGGCATGGGCGACCGGGGCGGACCAGTGCGGAGAGGACATGCCCCAAGGTTATCGGGCCGCCGGCCGCGGGCGCGGGACGACCGGAGCACCGTTCAATGGTCAGAGAGGGTGCGGAGCGGTCAGATAGGGATCCTCAGGAGCGTTCCGCCGCCGTCGAGGCGGACCTCGAAGTGGCCGATCTGCTGGCGGCTGAGGCCGGTCCCGCCCTGCATGACGAGGGGCTTGGGCTGGCCCGGGACGCCGTAGCCCTTGTCGGGCACGCTCCATCCCGCGACGACGCTGCGCTCGCCGGTCCGCGACACGGCCTCCAGGTGGCACTTCAGCGGCCCCCGGATGCCGCGCAACTCCAGCCCGACCTGCGTGCCCCAGCCCTTGTCGACCAGCGCGACGGTGCCGGACGCGCCCGTGCCCGCGTTCGCCGCGTGGAACCTCTGGCCGGTGAGGGACTGCGCCACCGGCGGCTTCGGGGGCGGGGCCTCGTCGTCCACGGCCGTGCCGATGCCGATGCCCGCGGCCAGCGCGGCGGCCGCGGCGGCCGCGGCGGCCGCGCCGGCGAGGTACGCGCCGCGCCGGAACCGCTGATCGGCCCGCCGCCTGCGCCGCATCATGTCGATCACCGGCGCCGGGGGCGCGGACGGCTCGCCGGCGCCCTCCCGGCCCGCCCCGTCCGGGATCGGCCCGGCCGCGGGCGACAGCCCGGACAGGGCTCCGGCCGCTCCGGACAGCTCCCCCAGCTCGGCCTGGCACGACCCGCATCCCCGCAGATGCGCCTCGAACGCCAGCCGGTCGCCCTCCTCGAGAAGGCCCAGCGCGTACGCGCCGACATCGGTGTGCTCGACCTGGGAACTCATGACGTCACCCCCCTCTCCTCCAAGGCGACCCGCAAGGCGCGCAACGCGTAGTACACGCGGGACTTGACCGTCCCCACCGGGATGCCGAGGTACTCGGCGGCCTGGTTCACCGTCCGGTCGCGCAGCACCGTCTCCGTCAGCGCCTGCCGGTGCGCGGGAGAGAGCGACTCCAGCGCCTCGGTCACCACGACCTTGCGCAGCAGCGCGTCCATCTCGTCCGCCATCGGGAGGTTCTCCAGGGGCCCGTCGCCGACCTCCGGCGGCCTGACCTCGCGCTGCCGCCGGTTGTCGATCACGATACGCCGGGAGACCGTGGCCAGCCACGGCATCAGCGAGGACGTCCGGTCGTCGAGCCGGTCCGCGCTGCGCCATGCCCGGATCATGGTCTCCTGCACCACGTCCTCGGCCCAGGGGCGGTCGCCGCCCGTCAGCCGCAGGACGAACGCGAGGAGGGGCCGATGGTACTCGCGGTACAGCTCGGCTGCCATCTCCTCGTCGGCCGCGTCCTGCGCGGCCCGCGCCGCGCCGGGGCGGCGGAGCAGGCTCCGCAGGCCGCCACCGGGGCGGCCGGTCGATCCGGGAACTGCCATGGCCGGGGGGTCTCCGTCATGATGGAAGGGCGGTCATCTGGCAGTACGGGACCGTCCCGGCGTTCGGTTCAACGTTCTTGAGACTCCTTTAAGGTTCTCTTCGGGAAGTCAGCGTTTGACCGCGTGCAGGGCCTTGCCCGCCTGCGCGGCCGTTCCCGCCTTGACCGTCCGGCCGGCCTTGGCGGCCTTCGCCGCCTGCGTCGCGGTCCCGGCCTTGACGGCCTGGCCCGCCCGCGCGGCCTTGCCCGGCTTGGAGGCGCGGCCGAGCTTGAACGCGCTCCCCGCCGCTATGGCGCCCTTGAGCGTGCCGCCGGCCCTGCCGCCCGCCTTGCCCCTGGCCTTGCCGGCCTTCTCGGCCGCCTTGCCGGCCATGAGGGCGCCGCCCGCACCGGCGCTCTTGAGCGCCCCGCCGGCCTTGCGGGCCGCCTTGCCGCCGGCCTTGCCGCCGGCCTTTCCGGCCTTGAGCGCGCTGCCGGCCGCTCCGGCGGCCGTGAGTGCGCCGCCCGTCTTGCCGCTCGTCCTGCCCAGCCGGAACATGCCGCCGGACTTGGCGGTCTTGGCGCGCCTGGTCGCCCTGGCGGCCTGCTTGGCGGCCTTGCGCCCGCCCTCGGCGCGGGCGACGCGTACCTGGCGGGACGCCTCCCGGCGCGCCTCCCGCAGCGTCGCGGCGGCCTCGCGGCGCATCGCCTTGGCCTCCGCGCCGCTCCTGATCTGCGTCTCCCGCACGGCGCGGCGCAGCTCGGCCGTGCGCGGCGCGCGGCGCGGCTCGGCCGCCACCATCAGCAGCGCGCCGAACATGCCGGCGTTCTTCAGCAGGTGGGAGCGTTCGTTGGCGCGGCGCTCGGGGTCGTCCTCGGTCCAGTAGCGGTGCTCGGTCGCCAGCGCGGGGACGAGCTGGGCGGCGAGCACCAGCGTCGTGAGCCGCCGGAACTTCCCGGTCAGCAGCAGCGCGCCGGTGCCGAGGCTGAGCGCGCCCTGCATGCGGACGAGGGTCTCGGGGTCCTTCGGCAGCCAGTCGATCCGGTCGGCGACCGGCTTGACGGCCGGGCCGACCCGCTCGGCGCGTTCGCGCGGATCGCGGAGGGTCTCCAGGCCGGTCATGATGTACGGCGCCGCCACGAACGGGCGGGCCAGGGTCGTGAAGGGTCGCATGACCCGCTACATGCCCAGCGCGCCGCGCCTCATGCGCGGCAGGATGGGACCCATGTGCGGACGCTATGCCACCACCCGTGCGCGGCAGGAGCTGCTGGACGAGTTCCAGGTGCAGCTCGACGCGGTCGACGGGGACATCCAGGCCGACTACAACGTCGCCCCCACCAAGCAGGTCCCGGTCGTGCTCGACCGGCGGCCGAAGGACGAGCCCGACGAGGCGCCCGCGGTGCGCCAGTTGCGGACGGTGCGGTGGGGGCTCGTGCCGTCCTGGGCCAAGGACCTGTCCATCGGGTCGCGCATGATCAACGCGCGGGCCGAGACGGTGCACGAGAAGCCGTCCTACCGCCGGGCGTTCGCGAGGCGGCGCTGCCTGCTGCCCGCCGACGGCTACTTCGAGTGGTACACGCTCCAGGACCAGGGCGACGGGCCCGACCCGGCCGAGGGCGAGAAGAAGGCGAAGAAGAAGCCGCAGAAACAGCCCTACTTCATCCGTCCCCAGGACGGCGCCGTCATGGCGATGGCGGGCCTTTACGAGTTGTGGAAGTCGCCCGAGGACGAGTGGGTGTGGACCTGCACCGTCATCACCACGGACGCGCCGGACGACCTCGGCCGCATCCACGACCGGATGCCGATGGTCGTCGAACCGGACCGGTGGGACGCCTGGCTCGACCCCGCGCTCACCGACACCGAGCAGGTGCGCGGCCTCCTCGTTCCCGCCATGGCCGGGACAATGGACGCCTACCCGGTGTCGAAGGCCGTCAACAACGTGCGGAACAACGGCCCGGAACTCATAGAACCGGCGAGTTCCGGGGATGGTTCCGGCGACAATTCCGAAGGGCTGTTCTGACCGGGGTCTCTCCGGGTGGGCCATCGCCATTGTGCAGGGGGAGGGTCCGGGCGCGACAATTCCGCCGCGGACGGCGGGCGGGGGCGGCTTCAGCGCCGCCGGGCGCTGGCCAGCAGGTGGATGCCGAGCGACTCGTCGGTCTGGCGTGCGCCCATCTCCGTGCGGACGAGGCGCTGCAGCGCCCGCGGGGACTCGCCGAGGACGTGCTCGACCGTCGAGGGGGACAGCACCGTCCGCGGCCGGATCCACTCGACCTCCAGACCGGCGTCGGCGAGCAGTTCGCGGAGCTGGTGGGAGGAGAACGAGCGGGTGATCGTCCCGTCCGGCCAGGGCACGAGGACGACCTCGGCGCTCGGGACGTCCGACAGGTGCGCCCAGTAGTTGCGCTCGGCCAGCAGCGCCATGCCGAGGGTGAGGGAGTCGACGCACAGCAGGACCCGGCCGCCGGGACGCAGCACGCGGGCGATCTCGGAGATGGTGGCCTCGGTGGCCAGGTGCCGCGACAGCACGCGGTTCTCGGCGATCACGGCGTCCATGCAGGAGTCGCCGAGGTAGGACAGGGTGCCCGAGTCGGCGACCAGCGGGACCGTGCGCGCGGCCCGTACCGTGCCGCCGGGGCGTCCCTGCGCCGGACGGCCCGGGCGTTCGGGGTCGCGCACCTCCAGCACCGTGTGCCCCGCCGCGGCGGCGCGGGCGGCGCTGTGTCCCTGGCCTCCCGAGATGTCGAGCACGCGGGACGGCCTGCGCGGCAGCCACCGGGTGAGCTGGGCGTCCGCCACCGCCTCGTAGAAGGTCCAGTAGCGCGCCAGGGAGTCCCCTGACCCGTCACCGGAGGTGTCCCGCAGGCTGGCGATGGTGGGCTCGGAAGGTCGCGCCGAAGGCACCGAGTGCACCAATTGCTCCTGTTCTAGCCGTGTATGTCACATCGTTCCCCGTCCGGGGCCGGTCATCACCCTGAGTGAGGGATGGGACCCGGCGACCCGGTTGCGGCGCGCCCGCCCCCGCCCGGGAATCGGCAGGGGCGTTCCGGTGTTGCACCCTCTCACAGGCCAGCGAAAGCGGAGGTGCGAGCCGGATGACCACAGCCGTCGCCGATCAGCAGCGGAGAGCCGGCACGGCGGCGTCCCGCGGCGACGCGCGGGCCCCCGCCCGCGTCGGCGGGCCGCGCGGACCGATATCGTCTGAGGGGTCGATATCGTCTGAGGGGTACGGCGCCGCCCGGCCGGTCAAGGCCACGGGCGCCAGAGCCGAGGGGGTGGGTCAGGTACCGGGCACCGCGGAGACCGTGGAGCAGCGCCAGGAGCGCTTCCAGCGCGACGTGCTCCCGTTCTTGGACCAGCTGTATTCGGCCGCGCTGCGCATGACGCGCAACCCGGCCGACGCCGAGGACCTCGTCCAGGAGACGTTCGCCAAGGCGTTCGCGTCCTTCCACCAGTTCAAGGAGGGGACGAACCTCAAGGCCTGGCTCTACCGCATCCTGACCAACACGTTCATCAACTCCTACCGCAAGCGGCAGCGCCAGCCGCAGCAGGCGGCCACCGACGACATCGAGGACTGGCAGATCGCGCGTGCCGAGTCGCACACGTCGAGCGGTCTGAAGTCGGCCGAGGCCGAGGCGCTGGAGCACCTGCCCGACTCCGACGTCAAGCGCGCGCTGCAGGATCTCCCCGAGGAGTTCCGCATCGCCGTCTACCTCGCCGACGTCGAGGGATTCGCCTACAAGGAGATCGCCGAGATCATGGGCACGCCCATCGGCACGGTGATGTCCCGGTTGCACCGTGGCCGGCGCCAGTTGCGCGGCATGCTTGAGGACTACGCCGACGAGCGCGGGCTCACCCGCGCGAGCAGGGGGTCGACATGAGCTGCGGCAACCACCACGACACGCCCTGCGACGAGGTGCTCGCCCGCGTGTACACCTACCTCGACGGCGAGCTCGACCAGGGCGGCTGCGGAGAGGTGCGCCAGCACCTCGACGAGTGCGGGCCGTGCCTGCGCGAGTACGGCCTCGAAGAGGCCGTCAAGAAGCTCGTGAACAAGTCGTGCGGGTGCGAGCAGGCCCCGACCGACCTGCGCGCCAAGGTGCTCGGCCGCATCGAGGAGATCTGCGGCGAGATCCAGACGTCCGGGGCCGGTGAGGTCCAGGCGTCCGGGGGCGCCGGAAAGCCCGAGAGCGCCTGACCGCCGGTATCTTTCCGGTGTGCTGACACTCGTCACCGGCGCGGCCGGATTCATCGGGTCCCATCTCGTCGACAGGCTCCTCGCGGACGGCCACGAGGTCGTCGGCGTGGATGACAGGTCGTCGGGCGCGAACGTCCGGCCCGGGGTCGAGCTGTGGGAGATGGACGTCGCCGACCCGGCGCTCGCCGAGCGGGCGGCGGTCCGCCGTCCCGAGGTGGTCCTCCACCTCGCCGCGCAGGTGAGCGTGAGGGTCAGCGTGGGCGACCCGCTGGGCGACGCCCGCACCAACGTGGTCGGGACGGCCAACGTCCTGGAGGCCGCGCGGGCGGCGGGCGCGCGCAAGGTCGTGTTCACCTCCAGCTGCGCCGTGTACGGGGTACCGGACGCGCTGCCCGTCCCGCCGGACGCCGAACTGCGCCCCGCGTCGCCGTACGCGGCCTCGAAGGTCGCGGGCGAGGTGTACGCCGGGATGTACCGGCAGTTGCACGGGATCGACTTCACGACGCTGACGCTGGCGAACGTCTACGGGCCGCGGCAGACGCCGGAGGGCGAGGCGGGGGTCGTCTCGATCTTCACGGACGCGCTGCTGTCGGGCCGTCCGACCAAGGTCTTCGGCGACGGCGCCCAGACCCGCGACTACGTCTACGTGGGGGACGTGGTCGACGCGTTCGCCCGCGCCGCGGGGGAGGCGGGCGGCGGGCTGCGGCTCAACGTGGGCACGGGCCTGCAGACGACCGACCGTGAGCTGCACTCGCTCGTCGCCGCGGCGGCGGACGCGCCGGACGACCCGGAGTTCGCGCCGCCCCGGCTGGGCGACCTGCCGGCGATGGCGATCGAGCCGCGGCGGACGCGGGAGGCGCTCGGCTGGGAGCCGGCGGTGAGTCTGCCCGAAGGGCTTGCGGAGACGGTCGCCTGGGCGCGGGAACGGAACACCGCGCGCCACTGATTGGTCCCCTCTCCTTTAAGTTCCGGGGCCGCGTTTCACCGACCTTTACCGAATGCCGAGATGCATTTGCGGATGCACGTGCATTCAGATCGTGCAGCGAGATTGTGCAGGCGGTTTGTGCAGGCCGGATAGTGCGGCGATGATTGGATTTTCAACCAGGACAATTGATCACCTAAGGTGACGATTGGTTCACGCTTTGCTTACGTTTTCCTGCACGCCTGTGTGACCTGGGCAGTTCGCGTTAGGCTTATGCCGAAATCAGTGACGGAGCGCGTGCACTCCGAGGAATTCGGGGTACGTGCTCGCCCGGGAGACCGGGGCCGAACCGGTCCCGGTGGCCGGCCGCGAGGCCGGTCGGCCCGGTTCGGCTGGGGGGAGGCAAGGAGCCATGCTCAAGCGCGTGACACCGCATGGACACGGGCGGCGCCCGAGCGTCCCGTCGTCGTCGTCGCTGATGATGACCAAGGGCGTGTCCTGGGTCTAGGTGCCGGCAGGCACATGGGAGCCCGGTGGCGGCCTGCCAACTCGTCACTCCCCGAGGGGCGGCAATGCGTGGACTACCTCTCGCTGCCTGGGCGTACGTCTGCGGTGTGGTCGCGCTGGCGGCGGGCCTCATCGCGACGTCGTCCTTCGAAGATCTCGACTGGTCGAAGCTCGCCGTCCTGGCGCTGCTGTTCCTGATCTGCGACTCGGCGCCCGCGCGGCTGAACATCACGCGGGCCAGGGTGTCGCTCAGCTTCGCCGCCAGCCTGGCGTCGGTGGTGCTGCTCGGCCCGGTCGGCGCCGCGCTGCTCGGCCTCTGCGCCCTGGTCACCGGGCAGCGGATCTTCGCTCCGGTCAAGCGGCTCTTCAACGGCGCGCAGTTCGCGCTCAGCGGCTTCATGGCCGGGACGGTGTTCGACCTCCTGGACGGTGACCGCTTCCACCCCGAGAAGGCCCGCTGGGTCGAGAACGTCATCGGGCCGTTCCTCGGCGCGCTGGTCGCCTTCGTCCTGGTGAACCTGATGTTGATGGCCGGGGTGCTGCTGCTCAGCCGGCAGGCCTCGCCGCGCGAGCTGCTGCGCGAGAGCGGGCAGCTCGCCGTCGGATGCCTCGGCTACGGCATGGTCGGCCTGCTGATCGCCGGGCTGTGGCCGCGGGTCGGGCCGTTCGCGGCCGTGCTGGTTCTGCTCCCGCTGTTCATCGCCCGCTGGGCCATGGACCAGGCGTACGCGCAGCAGCAGGCGCACGCCGCGACGCTCGCCGCGCTGTGCCAGGCGGTCGAGACCAAGGACTTCTACACCCGCGGCCATTCCGAGCGCGTCTCCCGCGGCTCGGTGATGATCGCCCAGGAGATCGGTATGCGCGCGGACCGGGTCGAGGCCATCCGGTACGCGGGGATGCTGCACGACGTCGGCAAGCTCGGCGTCCCGACCAAGGTGCTGCAGAAGTCCGGTTCGCTCACCGAGGAGGAGTTCGCCGCGATCCAGCTGCACCCGATGCGCGGGCTGGAGATCGTCCGCGAGATCGGCTTCCTGGACGAGGCGCTCGCCGGCATCATGCACCACCACGAGAAGATGAACGGCCGCGGCTACCCGATGGGCCTCGCGGGCGATGAGATCCCCGAGTTCGCCCGGGTCATCTCCGTCGCGGACGCGTTCGACTCGATGACCTCGACCCGCTCCTACCGCGCCGCCCGCACCAAGGACGAGGCCGTCGAGGAGTTGCGCCGCGGGATCGGCGACCACTTCGACCCCGCGATGGTGGAGGCGTTCCTGCGTGCGCTGGAGCGGGAGGGCTGGGAGCCGCCGCGGCCGGTCGTGCTCCCCGACGACGACGTCGTCGAGACCACCCAGCAGGACCACGACGACCCGAGCGCGCCGCTGCGCGTCGCCGGCGGCGACGAGGTGCGCCAGACGGGACGTCCATGAACGGGGAGGCCCGCGCCCGCGACCGGGCCGCGTGGCAGACCATCGACTCCGGCCAGCTGCTGCTGATCGCCACCGCCGGGCTTTTCGTGATCGTCGCGATCGCCGAGGTCGCGGCGGTCGGGCTGCGCCAGCCCGACGTGGCGATCATCTTCGGCGTGCTGATCGCGCTGGGCGAGCTGTTCCGCATGGTGATGCCGGGCAACCGGGAGGTCGCGCCGATCGCCAGCGCCGGCGCGATGGGGTACGCGCTGCTGGTCGGGCTCGGCCCGGAGGGCGCCGCCCCGGACGCGCCGCTCGGCGTCGTGGCCGCCGGGCACTCCGCGCTCCAGGTCGTCGCCGTCACCGCCGCCGGGATGCTGGTCGGCTCGCTGCCGCACATCGCGGTCGGCCGGTCCCCGCGGCCCGACGCGATGGCGCGGCGGCTGTTCACCGTCGCGGTCGTCGCGCTGTGCTTCCGGCCGCTGCTGTCCCTGCAGCTGCCCTGGCAGCTGCTGCTGGCCGTCATGTGCTTCGTGGTGGTGCTGTCCTGCTTCACCGACATGCTGATCGCCGCGATGATCCGCGCGGAGGCCGTGCGGGCGCGGTTCGGCATCGCGCTGCGCGACGAGATCGACGCGAAGATGGCGCTGTGCGCCGCGACCAGCGCGACCGCCATGCTCATCGCGGTCGCCACGACGGCGATGGGCGAGGCCGCGCTGCTGATCTTCACGGTGCCGATCCTGGTGACGCAGTTCGCGTTCCGCCGCTACGCCGGGATCCGCGCCACCTACCTGCAGACGGTCCGGGCGCTGTCGCGCGTCACCGAGGTCGGCGGCTACGTGGAGGCGGGGCACTCGCACCGGGTGTCCAAGCTCGCGGTGGCGATGGGGCGCGAGCTCGGGATGTCGGAGGAGGAGCTGCTCGAACTGGAGTACGCCGCCCTCATGCACGACATCGGGCAGCTGTCGCTCGGCGACCCGATCCCGGGCGGCGCGACGGTGCTGGCGTCCCCGGCCGAGCAGCGCCGCATCGCCGAACTCGGCGCCGAGGTGATCAAGCAGACCGGGGTCCTGGACCGGGTCGCGAACATCGTTCAGCTGTCGTCGCACCCCTACCGGACGGGACGCGAGCCTTCCGGCGAAGCCGGGGAGCGGCCGATCCCGCCGCCGCTCGCCGGCCGCATCATCAAGGTCGCCAACGCCTACGACGACCTGGTCGGCGACTCCGCCGACCGCGACCGGGGCGCCGCCGTGCTGGAGCGGCTGCGGCTGGACTCGGCCTCCGAGTACGACCCGACGGTGGTGGAGGCGCTCAGCCGGGTCGTGGACCGGGGGCCCCGCCAGTAGCGCCCGCGGGCCGCCGCGACGGCGAGGGTGACGGCGGCGGCCGCCGTCCAGAGCAGCAGGGCGCCGAGGTGCTGGTCGTCCAGCGGTGACGCGCCCCAGCGGCGGCCGAGGTGCTCGTACCAGCCGCCGAGGACGGACCCGTCCCGCATCAGGGCGAGCCCGGCGATGGCGTGGAGCGGCAGGAGGGCGAACGGCATCAGCGTCCCGGTCGTCCCGTGGAAGTAGGCGAGCCCGACGACCAGGAAGACGACCAGGGCCAGCGAGTGCAGGGCGTGGTTGGCGAGGGACGCCCCGAACAGCGGCGACCTGGGGAACGCGTAGAGGCCGAGCAGGAGCAGCGCGGACGCGGCGGCCGGGTCCGTGAGCACCCGGACCCCCCGGCTCCCGGCGGCCGCGGCGAGCAGCGCCCCGCCCTCACCGCGCATCGCCTTCAGCGCCAGCCGGACAGGCGCCCCGTACAGCAGCAGGACCGGTGCCACCAGGCCGACCAGGACGTGCTGGACGGCATGGACGCTGAACAGGACCATGCTGTACCGGGAGATCCCGCCGCAGGTGGCGAGCAGCACGACGAGCAGCCCGGCGGTCCAGGACAGGCTCCGCCGCCACGGCCAGTCGCGGACTCGCGCGACGCCCGTCCCGTACAGGACGGCGCCGCCGGCGACGAGCACGAGGAACAGCGGGTCGATCCACCAGTCGAGCAGGAGCGGCCCGGCCCCGGCGGGACCGGGCAGCGGGAACCCGAGCCGCAGCGCGACGACGTCCAGCGTGCCCGGCGCGACCTCCGGCGGCGGCGTGCGGGACAGCCCGGTCGCCAGCGCCGTCGTCGCGGCCATCACGAGGATCTCGACGGCGCCGAGCCGCAGGAAGGGCCGCCGGCCCCTCCCGCCGCGCAGGGCGGGGAGGGTGGCGCGGCGGTGCCACCAGCCGATCGCGCCGAGGACGGCGAGCGCGGCGGCCTTCGCGACGACCAGTGCCCCGTACCGCGACCCGAGGTGGAGACCGCCGAGCCGCACCCACGCGTTCACGGCGCCGCTGGCGGCGACGACGGCGAACGACGCCAGCGCCAGCCCGCTGTAGCGCTCGGCGACGCGGGGGAGCCGGTCGCCGACGGCCGGGGCGAGCGTGACCAGGGCGACCAGGCCGCCGACCCACAGCGCGACGCCCGCGATGTGGGCGACGAGGCTGTAGACGGCGAGGGCGTGGTTCGCGCCGCTCGCGGCGTGCCCGGTGAACAGCGGCGGCAGCATCCCGGCGAGCGCGCCCGCCAGCAGGTACCCGGCCCCGTCGACGGCGCGCGGGAGGCTCGCCGCCACCGACACGGCGACCGTGGCGGCGAGGACGAGGAGCAGGGCCCGACCCTGCGGCAGCTCGACGAGGAACGTCCGCATCATGTCGCCGGTGACCTTGGTGACGCCCACCCCGAACAGGTCCAGGACGGTGAACACGATCAGCGCCAGCGTGCACGCCGCCCAGGCCGTCGCGGTGAGCGACGCGGCGCGCAGGCACCGTCGCGCGGCGGGCGTGCGGGGCACGAACACGGCCGCGACCAGCAGCCACCCGACCGTCAGGACGGCGGCGACGTCGCCGCCCAGCCGCGCCGTCATCAGGCCGGACTTGGTCAGTGCCCCGGCCTGGGAGAGCCCCGGCGCCGCGGTGTCGCTGAACGCGCCCCCGAGTCGCACGACCAGCGCGAGGACGACGAGCGCGATCGCTCCGGCTCCGATCGCGAGCATCGGTACGTCCGTCCGGGCCGATTCCCGCCGTTCTCCTTGGTGCATCGCCGTCGCCTCGTGTGTCGCCACGGCCGCAAATACGCACGCATCCAAGCAAAAGGTTCATTAATGTATCGGCCACACCGAATTCCGGGGGAGCGAGATGAGCGCCTCAGAGCAGGGCAACAGTTATCTGGACAAGGTCGTCGCCCAGCAGGCGGTGCTGGAGGACGACCTGAAGGCCAGGCGCTCCCCGCCGCCGCCTCCCGGGGCGCCCGGCGCGGTCCCGGCGCCGGGGCCGCTGGCCAAGCGCGACCGCGCGCTCGGCGCGGCGCCCGCCGACCGTCCCGGCCCGGGGCCGGTGGACGTGCGGATCAGCGGGTTCTGGCGGTGGAAGAACGTGCTCGTCCCGCCGAACGCGTTCGTCGTGCACACCCGGCGGGGGCGCGACGAGCCGCTGCACATCGGCCTCGGGGTGTCGTTCCGGTTCAACCCGTCCACCGACTCCTTCCTCGTGGTGCCGGGCGCGACGCAGACGATCCTGATCAACGCGTACTGCATCTGCCGGGAGCTTCAGGGCGTGCTCGTCCAGGGCTACGTCCAGTGGATCATCCAGGACTTCGGCACCGCCTACCGCAAGCTCGACTTCGGCGGCGACGACCCGATGCGGCTGGTGAACCTCCAGCTCCGCGAGCAGGCCGAGGCGGCGATCAAGGACAAGGTCGCCACGATGGGGGTGCGCGACGTCCTCAGCGACAAGCAGCCGATCATCGAGGAGCTGACGGCCCGGCTGCGCGCGGTCGCCGAGGGCGAGGACAACAGCGACCAGGGGCTCGGCCTGCGGATCGTCACGGTGCAGATCAAGGAGGCCGTGGTCAGCTCCTCGCGGCTCTGGGAGAACCTGCAGAAGCCCTACCGGGCCGAGCAGGGGCAGATCGCGCGGCTGGCCGAGCTGGAGGCCGAGGAGGCCGTCGCGCAGCGGGAGATGACCGCCGCGCGGGTCAAGGAGACGCAGCGGCTGGAGCACGAGCGCGAGCTCGCCGAGCTGCGCGCCCGCAACGAGTCGCAGCTGTTCGACACCGAGGCGGTCGAGAAGCTGCGCCGCACCCGGCGCGAGCACGACGACTCCCGCGAGTTCGCCGAGCTCCAGACCGAGACCACGCGGCACGCGCTGCGGATGGAGCGCGAGCGGCACGAGGAGGAGGCCGAGACAGGGCGGCTGCGCATCGAGCGCGACCACGAGCTGGCCCGGCTGCGCGCCGAGGGCGAGCTGGCCCTCGCCGACCTGCGGGCCCGGTCGCGGCACGAGCAGGCGCTGCTCGACCTGGAGCGGGACGCCGCCCGCGCCGCGCTGGAGAACGAGCGGACGCCCGCGGCCGTCCAGGCGCGGCTCATCGGGGCGCTGCCGGAGATCATGGCCAAGCTGCCCAAGCCGGACGAGCTGCGCACCGTCACGGTCAACGGCGGCGACCAGACCGGCGTGGCCGGCCTGGTCACGCAGCTCGCCGCCGTCGTCGGCGCGCTGCGCGCCGCTACGGAAGGGCCTGGTCCGGCGGGAAAGTGACCGGGAGGGCGGTGAGGGCCCGGTGGAACGGGCCCGGCCGCCATTCCAGGTGCTCCTCGGGGACGGCCAGCTCCACGTCGGGGATCCGGTCGAGGAGCTTCTCGATCGCGACGGACGCGATGAGCCGGGAGTGGCCCCTCGCCGGGCAGGTGTGCGGGCCGCCCGCGTAGGACAGGTGGGCGCGGTTGCCCCGGCGGTCGGCGATCCCCCGGGACGGGTCGGTGTTCGCGGCGGCGTAGCTGACCAGGACGGGCTGGTGGGCGGGCAGCCGGTACCCGTGGAAGTCGATGTCCTGGCGGGGGAACGTCGTCCCGTAGTTGGCCATCGGCGGGTCGGTCCAGAGGATCTCGTCGAGCGCGTCCTCGACGGGCAGGGCGCCGCCGGACAGGTCGCCGCCGAACCGGTCGTCGGAGAGCAGCAGCAGGATGCCGTTGGCGATGAGGTTCTGCTCCGGCTCGGTGCCGGCCCCCATCAGCAGCGTGACCTGGTGGGCCATCTCCAGGTCGTCGAGCCCGGCGGGGTGGCTCATCATCCAGGACGTCACGTCCGCGCCCGGCCTGGCGCGCTTGCTCGCCACCAGCTCGCCGGTCGCCTCCGCGAGCAGCGCGTTGCCCTGCTCGGCCGAGACGGTGTCGAAGATGGCGCTCATGCCGCGCACGAGCTTGTCGCCGATCTCGGGAGGGCAGCCGAGGATCTCGTTGAACACCAGCAGCGGCAGCGTGCGGGCGTACTGGCCGAGGAGGTCGGCCTTGCCGTCGCCGGTGAACCGGTCGATGAGGACGTCGGCGCTGCGCTCGACGTTCTCGCGCAGCGACACCGGGTCGACCCGGTCCAGGCTGTCGACGATCACCGACCGCAGGCGGGCGTGCACGGTGCCGTTGGTGAACAGGGCGTTCGGCCGCGACATCATCATCGGCAGCACCGGGCACTCGGGGCCGACCGCCTCCTCCCACACCTCGCTGCAGCGCGGGAACGTGGCGGGGTCGCGCAGGATCTCCAGGGCGGCGTCGTAGCCGAGGACGAGCGTCGCCGGCACGCCCGGCGCCAGCTCGACGGGCGCGAGGTCGCCGTGCTCGCGCATCCGCGCGTAGGCGCCCTGCGGGTCCTTGGCGAACTCCGGGCCGTACAGCGGGACGCGCTCGGGCGCGGTGCGGTCGATGGTCATGGCTGCTCCCCGTCCAGGGTGAGGAGGTGGTCGACGAGCGAGATGAGCGCCTCGGTGGACGAGGTGCGGTCACGGGCGTCGCAGCTGACGAGCGGGGTCGACGGCGTCAGGTCGAGGGCCTCGCGGACCTCGGCCTCGGGGAAGCGCGGCGCCCCCTCGAAGTGGTTGACGGCGACCGCGTACGGCAGGCCCTGCTTCTCCACGATGTCCATGACGGCGAACGACTCCTGGAGGCGGGCGGTGTCCACCAGGATCAGCGCGCCGAGGGCGCCGCGCGCGAGGTCGTCCCACAGCCGGGTGAAGCGCTGCTGCCCCGGCGCCCCGAACAGGTACAGCACGAGGTCGTCGCTGAGGGTGAGGCGGCCGAAGTCCATCGCGACGGTCGTGGTCGTCTTGTCCTTGATGCCGGCGAGGTCGTCCACGGACGCCCCGGCCTGCGTCATCCGCTCCTCGGTCCGCAGCGGGCGGATCTCCGAGAGCGTCCCGACGTAGGTGGTCTTGCCGACGGCGAAGTGCCCCACGATGAGGATCTTCACGGCGGTCCGGACGCTCTCGCGCAGGTAGGGGGTGTCAGAGGCGAGCGCGGAGTCCATCGAGCACCTCCTGAAGGAGCCGGGCCTTGGACTGCTGGGCGGCGGGCGCGGCGGCCCGGGTGGTGAGGTGCCCGCTGTCGACGAGGTCGGACAGCAGCACCTTGGTGAGCCCGACGGGCAGGCTCAGATGACCGGAGATCTCGACGACCGACAGCGCGCCGCCGCGGCACAGCTCGACGATGCGCGCCTTCTCCGGGGACAGGCCGGTGCGCGGCAGGTCGCCGGTCGCGGTCACGAGGGTGACGAGGTCGAACACGTTGCGGGTGGGGTGGGCCCGCCCGCCGGTGACGACGTGCGGGCGGACCAGCGCCCGCCTGCTGCGGCGCGGGGTCATGCGGGACGGCCCGCGCCCGGCCGCGGCGGGGTGGTCAACTCCTTGCCCAGCCGCTGCACGAGTTCCTGGAGCCGGAACGACACGGTCTCCATGTCGACGTGCTGCGTCGCCGACACCGCCAGGTAGGCGCCGGGGCCGGCGGCGACGAGGAAGACGTACCCGTCGTCGAACTCGTTCACCGTCTGCCGCCAGGTCGTGCCGGAGTCCCCGCAGAACTCGGCGGTGCTGCGGGCGAGCGACTGCAGGCCCGCCATGCCCGCGGCCTGGCGCTCCGCCTCGTCCCGGCCGATCCGTTCGGAGTGCGCCATGAGCAGCCCGTCGGCCGACAGCAGGATCGCGTAGCGCGTCTCCGGCATGCGCAGCGCGTCGTCCAGCATCCAGCCGAGCCGGTTCGTACCGTCGTCCATCGCGCCGTTCCATCCCTCGTTCATGGCCGCAGGTCCTTGCTCTCGATGCCGGGGCCCTCGCCGTCGGACGGCGTCGAGGCGCGGCCGGACCGCGTCCCGCGCTGCCAGGCGCCGAGGCCGGCGGCGGTCTCCCGGGCCGGCCTGAGCGGCGGGGGCTGCGCCCCCGCGTCCGGCGCGGCGGGCGGCTCCTCGTCCTCGGCGGGACGTTCGGCGACCGCCACGCGGGTGCGCTTGGGCAGCCCGCCCGGGGTGGCGGGGACGTCCGCCGCGGCGGCGGGCGCGGGGCTCTCCACGGCCGGACGGGACGCGGCGGACGGGTCGGGTGCCCGCTCGCCCGGGACGTCGGTGAGCAGGGCGGACGGCACGAACACGACGGCCCGCACGCCGCCGTAGGGGGAGCGGGTGTCGACCGACACCCGGAAGCCGTACCGCGCGGCGAGGACGCCCGCCACCGCGAACCCGACGCGGGGCGGGTCGCCGAGCCGGTGGATGTCGACCGAGGCGTCGCCGGACAGCAGATCGGCGGCGCGCTGCAGCTCCTCGGCGTCCATCGCGACCCCGGCGTCGTCGATCATGATCGCGACGCCGTTGTGCGTGGACTGGAAGTTGACCTCGACGGTGGTGTCGGGGCGCGAGTGCCGCGCCGCGTTGTCCAGGAGCTCGGCCAGGGTCAGCACGATCGGCTCCACGGCCCGGCTGGTCACCGCGGTGTTCACCGGTCCCTGCATGTTGACCCGCAGGTAGTCGCGGATGCGGGAGGTCGCGCCGCGCACCACGTCGCTCATCGACGACGCCGAGCGCTGCTGGCCCGGCCACGACCCGCACAGCACGGCGGTGGCCTGAGCGCGCCGCCCGAGCTGGGCGTTCATGTGGTCGACGCGGAGCAGGCCCTCCAGCACGTCCGGGTCGTCGTGGCGCTCCTGCATGTCGGAGATGGCGAGCTGCTGCTCGTTGGCGAGGCTCTGGACGGCGCGCATCATCGCCCGCAGCGTCGACTTGGCCGACAGGTCGGCCCGCTCCCGGACGCGCGCGGCGGACCCGGCGAACAGCTCGGTGACGGTCCGCAGCGCCTGCCCGTAGGCGGGCGCCTCGCGTTCCAGGTCGTGCAGCGGGCCGGTGACGCGCACGCCGGGGTTGTGCAGGGACTCCATGAGCTCGGGCAGCCGGACGTCCGCGAGATGCCGCAGCTCCTTCTCGCGCAGGTCGAGCCCGCGGGCCAGGACGGCGTTCTGCGCGCGCAGGTCGCCGGTCTCCCGCCGCTGGCGTACCAGCAGGGCGGCGGCCGCGATGCCGGCGCCCGCCACGACGACGAACGCCGCCGCCAAGAGGAATTGCTCCATCAGATCCTCGGTGCAGGGTCTTCGGCGAGGTCGGCCGGGCCGGGGTGCTCGGGCACCCGGCGGACCGCCTCATGGCTGGTGGGGGACGGCGCGGATACGCCGCGGTTTCGGCACCGTAGGACGGGTGAGCGGGGGCGCGCTTGTGGTCGCGCGCAGAGAACTTGCCGCCGGGCGCATTGCAAGATCACCCACCGTCTGAATCACGTTACTTTCCGATGGATTCGCCTGATTCGTTGGCGGCGGCCGTACTACGCTCGCCCGCAAGTGATCTAGGGCGGCGGGGGGCGGAGGAGCCTGCGGTGGACGACGTGCTCGGCGGGCCGCCCGGGCCGCGCGGCGCCGAGTACCGGCTCGTGCTGTACCTGTCGGACCAGGCGGACTACGTCCGCACCCCGGGGCAGGCGCGCCGCGACCGCGGCTACCGGTTCCTGCTCCCGTTGCACGGCGAGATGCTCATGGTGCAGGACGGCCGCGAGGCGCGGCTGCGTCCGGGCACCGGCGGCCTCATCGCGCCCGCGGCGCCGTTCCGGGTCGTCCAGCCGCGCCCGGCCCGCGCGCTGGTCATGACCATCCCGGCCCGCGAGATGGACGGCCGGCTGTGCGGTCCGGCCCTCCCGGTGACCGGCCTCGACCTGTCCGCCGGCCTCGGCCGCGTCGTCGCCGACATGGTGCGGGCGGTCGGCGAGGAGCGGCGCAGCCTCAGCGGGCCGCAGTTCGACGCCGCCTGCGAACGGATCACCGAGCTGCTGTGCCTGCTGCTCGCCGGGGACGAGCGCCCGCCCGCGCCCGGCCACCTCGCCGAGGTGGAGGCGGTCGTGCGCCGCTACGTCCGCGAGCACGCCACCGACCCCGGGCTCACCGGCGCCGCGATGGCGCAGGACCTCGGCTGGTCGCTGCGGCAGGTGCAGCTCGCGCTCCAGCGTGCCGGGACCACGCCCCGCGAGCTGATCCGCGAGGAGCGGCTCCGGCTCGTCCGCGACCGGCTGCGCAACCCCCTCGACCGGAACGTCACCATCACCGACCTCGCGCACGCCACCGGGTTCTCCTCCGCCAGCGCGCTCAGCCACGCGTTCCGGCAGCGCTTCGGCGTCAGCCCGCGCGAGCTGCGCCGGCACGGCGCGTCCCGCTGACCGCCTGCCCCGGCGACCGGGTACAGGCGATCCGGCACGGATTTCCCCTCTGCCCGGACCAATCCCGGGTTACGATGCGGCGGAGATCAGCGGACGGGGCGTAGACGGTCAGGAGCGCGCTCGTGGACCTCGGCCCCCACCACCTCAGGATGATCGAGGCGATCGCCGCGACCGGCAGCATCAGCAAGGCGGCCGCGCGGCTCGGTCTCACCCAGCCCGCCGTCAGCACCATGCTGCGCCGGGTCGAGGGCCACCTCGGCGTGCAGCTGTTCGTCCGCTCCCCGGAGGGCGTCACGCCGACGCCGGTCGGCGCCGAGGTCGCCACCCGCGCCCGGGCCGCGCTGGCCGGCATCGACGACCTGAACGCCGCGCTCGCGCACCGGCTCAGCGAGCCCGCGGCCATGCCGCTGCTGCGGGTCGGGGTGCAGGCGTGCCCGGCGCTCACGCGGCTCAGCGACCATCTCGGCTCGCTGTCCCCGGAGTCGCGGCTGCATCTGCGCGTCGACCCCGGCGGGGGGCGCATCCCCGTGCTGCTCGGCTCCGGCACCCTCGACATCGGGCTGTTCCAGGAGCCCGTCGGCCATCCGCCGCGGCCGAGCGACGGCCTGGAGCGGCTCGTGCTCGTCGAGTGCGAGCCGGCGCTCGTCGGGATGTCCTGCTCCAGCCCGCTCGCCGCCGGCGCGACCGTCGACCTGGCCGACCTCGCCGACCACGACTGGATCGACGACCCGCTCGACGACGGCCCCTGGCCCGCGTACCTGCGCGGCGCGTGCGCCGAGGCGGGATTCCGGCCGCAGGTCAGGTACTGGGCGACGGACTGGCAGATCTCGGCCTCGCTCATCCGGTCCGGGCGCGCCGTCGGCATCTACCAGCCGACCGCCGCCCCCCGCGACGGGGTCGCGTTCCGCCGGATCACCGGTGACCCGCTCGGCCAGCGGGTCGTCCTGATGTGGCGGCCCGAGGCCGGGCGGGCGGCGGCCCGGCTGCGCGGCGTCTTCGACGACGTCTACCTGGACCTCGTCCGGGCCCAGCGCGTCTACGGCGACTGGTGGGACGAGCATCCCGAGGCGCACCCGGCGCTGCCCGTCCCCGCAGGCCCGGCGGCGGGCGCGGGGACGGGCGCCGGTGCGGGTCCCGGGGAGGGGGGCGGTTCCCGGAACCCGCGGGAGGGCGGCTAGTGGCCGCCCTGGCGGCGGCGCCGCACGAGGGCGGCACCTGCGGCGGTCACCGCGCCGCCCGCACCCAGTGCCAGCAGAGCGGGCGCCGGGCCCCTGTCCGGCGCCGGATCGCTGACGCCGGTCGCGGGCGAGAAGCCGCCGAGCCTCCCGGACCGCTGGTAGGCGGTGCCCGGAAGTTTGTCGGCGTACCGGGAGCGCACGAGCCTCCGGTACGCCGCCACCGTGACGCCGGACCTGCCGACCGACGACGCGGCGGTGTCGTTGAGCGCGGTGACCCGGCCGTCCTTCAGCCGGTACCACGCGTGGATCTGCGGCTCGGTGAACACCGTGCCGCCCTGCGCCCGCGCCGGGTAGACCGCCTCCTCCGACCCGGAGATGACGTTCATGACCTGCCAGCTCGCACCGGTCCTGGTCAGCCACACCGTCGCGTGCTGCCCGCTCGCCGACGCCGCGCCGACCGCCATGTAGGCGAAGGTCGCGACGGGCGCGCCGCCGTCCCCCTTCACGAACGCCGGGTTCAGCGAGTGGACGCGCTGGACGGCCCCTTCCAGGCGCGGGGCCTTGGCCTGCGCGGCGGCCTTGGGCACGGCCTGGTTCACCAGCTGCCCGCGCTGGTGCTGGTCGAGGTGGACGAAGAACTCGCCGAGGCGCTGCTGCGCGGCGGGGGACGAGGCGGCCTTCGCGGCGGCGGCCTCGTCGGAGGACGGCCCGGCGGCCGGCGCCGCGGTGCCGCCCATCAGGACCGTCCCGCCGATCAGGGCTCCGGCCGCGACTCTCGCAGTCGTGCGCATGTCAGCCTCCGATCCTGGACAGGGCCTGGCCCCAGCGGAACTGGTAGTTGTTGACGTAGCTGCTGTAGGCCATCTCCCCGTACCGGGGGCTGGACGGCCACGGGTCGCCGTAGGAGACCGTCTGGCCGGAGTAGCCGTAGATGACCTGGGCGTGGCCGCCGCCGGCCGTCCAGTAGATGCCGGTGAGGATCGGCCGCCGCCCGTTGATCTCGGTCGTGACCGACTGGTAGGACAGGGGGCCGCTGACCTGGCCGGGGGACACGCCGAGCGCCTGGAACGCGCGCTGGTCGTACTCCAGGTAGCCGGCCTGGTTCGGGCAGGAGCTGCCGCGCGGGTAGCCGCGTCCGAGGGCGCAGAAGTCGTTCTGGCTGACGTTGCCCTTGCCGAAGAACTTGGCGATCGTCAGGCCGCTGGCGACCCAGCACCACTGGTCCTGCTGCTGCACCTGCTGCGTGATCGGCAGGTCCTGCGCCGAGGCGACGCCGGTGGACGCCGCGAGGGTGGCGGCCGCCACCCCGGCGAGTCCGGCCGCGAGCCGCCGGCGTGCCCGGGCGGGTCGGGTACGCGTTCTCATGCGCTTCCGCCTCTTCTCCCGGCGAAGGTCGTACCGCCTCTCGCGGGGGAGCGGAGCGATTCCCGTCCGGTGCCGGGGGAGAGTCCGGGCGGGGAGGCCGCGAGAGGCCGGAGGAACGCGATAAAAGTCTCATTCGCGGTCCGAGCCGGGTAATGCCAGCAGGCCATAACAAACGGGTATGACCCCGGTGAACTCGGCTTTTCTCCCCAAAGGCGGCTGCGCCTAGGCGCGGGCGGCGGTTCTCCCACGGCCGCCGTGCTCCCTCTCCGTCTCCGTCTCCGGATCTGGATCCGGCTCCGGCTCCGCGGACGGGAGGGCGACGGTGACGGTGAGTCCGCCTTCCGGGCGGGGCGCGGCGGTCACGGTGCCGTTGTGGGCGCGGACGATGGACTGGACGATGGAGAGGCCGAGACCGGCGCCCTTCGCGGTGACGACGCGGTCGCTGTCGAGCCGGCGGAAGGGCTCGAAGAGGGCCGGGATCTCGTAGGGCGGGACGGCGGGGCCGGAGTTGGCGACCTCCAGGACGGCGCGGCCGCCCTCGGTGCGGCAGGAGACGGAGACCCACCCGGAGTCGGTGTTGTGGCGCAGGCCGTTCTCCAGCAGGTTCTGCACGACGCGTTCCAGCAGGAGCGCGTCGCCCGCCGTCATGGCCTCGGCGCTGTCGGTCTCGACGGTGATGCCGGAGCCGTCGGCTTCGAGCGCCGTCTGGGCGGCGACGTGCGCGACGACGTCCGCCAGGTCCACCGGGGCCCGGGTGGTGATCTCGTTCTCCGAGCGGGCGAGCAGCAGCAGGCCGGTGATGAGGCGCTCGTGCCGCACGTTGATCTGCAGGAGGGTCTCGCCGAGCTGCCGGACGTCCGGGGACGCCGACTCGCGGTGCATCGCCACCTCGACCAGCGCGCGGCCGAGGGTGAGCGGGGTGCGCAGCTCGTGGGAGGCGCTCGCGACGAAGCGGCGCTGACCGTCGAAGGAGCGGTCGAGGCGCTCGACCATCGCGTCGAAGGTGTCGGCGAGCTCCTTGACCTCGTCGCGCGGGCCCCGCAGGGCGATGCGCTCGTGCAGGCCGCGGTCGGCCGCGGGGGAGCCGGCGATGCGGCGGGCCGTCTCGGTGACGCGGTGCAGCGGGGACAGGACCTGGCCCGCGATGAGCCAGCCGAAGCCCGCCGCGGCGCCCCCGACGACCAGCAGCGCGATCGACCCCTGGGTGACCAGCGAGGTGACGGCGGCGTCGTGCAGCTCCTCGCGCTGGTCGCGCATCCAGCGGTCGGCGTCGGCCATCGCCCTGGCCTCCTGCGCGACCTCCTGCCTGGTCTCCTGCCTGGCCCCCTGCGCGGCCCCGGCCGGCGGCGAGGTGCCGGGGGCCGGGGTGAGCCGGGTCGCGAGCACCTTCGTGCCGGACCGCGAGAGCTGCTGGTCGAACAGGGCGTAGGTCGCGCCGAGCAGCACCACGCCGGCGACGAGGAACAGGCCGCCGTAGGTGAGGGTGAGCCGGGCGCGCAGCGACAGCCTCATGGAATCCGGTACCCCGCTCCCTTGACGGTCTCGACGACGGGCGGGTCGGCGAGCTTGCGGCGCAGCTTGAGGACGGTCAGGCGGACGGCGCCGGTGAACGGGTCGGCGTGCTCGTCCCACGCCTTCTCCAGGAGCTGCTCGGCGGACACGACGGCGCCCTCGGCGCGCAGCAGCTCGGCGAGGACGGCGAACTCCTTGCGCGCGAGCGGCACGTAGCGCCCGTCCCGGAACACCTCGCGGCGCGCCGGGTCCAGGGTGATGCCGGCGCGGTGCAGCGTCGGCGGCGCGGCCGGGCGGCAGCGGCGGCCGAGCGCCTGGACGCGGGCGGCGAGCTCGGGGAACGCGAACGGCTTGGTCAGGTAGTCGTCGGCGCCGAGGCCGAGCCCGTCGACGCGGTCGGTGACCTCCGCGGCGGCGGTGAGCATCAGGATCCGGGCCGCGCTCCCGCCCCGGACGATCTCGCGGCACACGTCGTCGCCGTGGACGAGCGGCAGGTCGCGGTCCAGCACGACCACGTCGTAGTCGTTGACGGTGACCCGCTCCAGGGCGGCCGCGCCGTCATGGGCCAGGTCGACGGCGTGCGCGCCGTCGCGAAGCCACTCGGCGATCGCGTCGGCCAGGAGCCGCTCGTCCTCTGCCACCAGCACTCTCATGAAGCCTCCTCCGAAGGACGATGGTGCCGGAGACCGTGTTTCGTTTCCGTTAGTGATCATCTCCGGCGCGAAAACGCCTGAGGGCGGAAACACGGGGGAAACGCCCCGCCGGGTTGCATCCTCCTCGCCGGCCGGAACCGCTCCGGCCGGACGAGGAGGAGACATGCGACTGAGGATCCTGACCGTGCTGCCGCTCGCGCTGGCGCTGACCCTGACCGGGTGCGGCTCGGACGACAAGGACGACACCGTGGCGTCGGCGAACGGGGGCGCCAAGCAGGGCGGCGCCGAGCAGGGCGGCGAGCAGCTCAGCCCGGAGGAGCGCGGCGTCAAGTTCGCCCAGTGCATGCGCGAGCACGGCGTCGACATGGAGGACCCGAAGCCCGGCGGCGGCATCCGGATCCAGTCCAAGGGCGACAAGGGCGCCATGGACAAGGCCATGGAGGCGTGCCGGCAGTACAACCCCATGGACGACCGCACGGGCGCGCCCGATCCGAAGATGCAGGAGCAGGCGCGCGAGTTCGCCGCGTGCATGCGCAAGAACGGCGTGGAGAAGTTCCCGGACCCCGACCCGAACCAGCCCGGCATCCGGATCGACAAGAACACGGTCGGCGACGACCCGGACCTGGAGACCGCGCAGCAGGCGTGCGAGAAGGTCCTGCAGGGCGGCAGGAAGTGATGGAGGAGACCATCGCGGAACGCGCGCCGGCCGAGCGGGAGGGCCGCCGCGCCCGCCGCGGCCGGCCGCGCCTGAGGATCGCTCTGGCCGTCGCCGCCGTCGTCGCGGCGGGCGGCGCCGCCACCGTGGCGGTGCTCGCCGCCGGCGGGGACCGGGGCGGCGGGCGGGCCGCGGCCCTGCCGCCCGGCACGGCGAAGGTGGCCCGGGAGACGCTGAGCGACACCCAGACCGAGGACGGGCGGCTCGGCTACGGCCCGACCCTGAACGCGACGAGCCAGGCCCGAGGGACGATCACCTGGCTGCCCGAGAGCGGGGACGAGGTCACCCGCGGCCGCCGGCTGTACGAGCTCGACGGCGATCCCGTCGTGCTGATGTACGGGTCCAAGCCGTCCTACCGGCCGCTGCGGATCGGGACCGAGGGGTCCGACGTGAAGCGGTTCGAGCAGAACCTCAGCGCGCTCGGCTACGACGGCTTCACCGTGGACGACGAGTACACCTCGGGCACCGCCGAGGCGGTCCGGGAGTGGCAGGACGACATCGGCGCGCCGCAGACCGGGACCGTCGACGTCGGGCGGGTCGCGTACGCGGGCGGGCCCGTCCGGATCGAGACCGTCACGGCCAACCCGGGCGAGCCGGCCGCGCCCGGCAAGAAGATCCTCGGCTACACCGGGACCACGCAGGCCGTCACGGTCGAGCTGGACACCGCCGACCAGCGGCTGGCGAAGAAGGGCGCCCGGGTGGAGGTGACCCTGCCGGAGGGCCGGCCGGTCACGGCCGAGATCGACGAGGTCACCACCGTGATCGAGCCGGGCGAGCAGGGCGAGGACCCGGCGACGAAGGTGGAGGTCACGATCTGGCTCGACTCCGCCGCGGCCAGGAAGGCCGCGGCCCGCTACGCGCTCGCCTCGGCCGACGTCCGGTTCACCGCGGGCAGGCGCGAGAACGTCCTGACGGTGCCGGTGTCCGCGCTGGTCGCGCTGCGCGAGGGCGGCTTCGGCGTGGAGGTCGTCAAGGGCGGGGCGTCGTCCTACGTCCCGGTCGAGACCGGGCTGTTCGCCGACGGGAAGGTCGAGGTCTCCGGGCCGGGGATCGCCGAGGGCGCGCTCGTGGGGGTACCGAAATGATCACACTGCGGGACGTGAGGAAGTCCTATCCGGGCGGAGTGCACGCGCTCGCCGGAGTGTCGCTGCACGTCGACGCGGGCGAGCTGGTCGCGATCGTCGGCCCGTCCGGTTCCGGCAAGACGACCATGCTCAACATGCTCGGCACCCTGGACCGCCCCACCTCGGGCGAGATCCGCATCGACGGCCACGACGTGGGGCGGCTCGCGGACGCGCGGCTGTCGGCGCTGCGCGCGAGCCGCATCGGGTTCGTCTTCCAGCACTTCCACCTGGCGGCCGGGACCCGGGCGATCGACAATGTCGCGGACGGCCTGCTGTACTCCGGGCTGCGCCCGGCGGCGCGGCGGCGGCGGGCCGCGGCGGCGCTGGAGCGGGTCGGGCTCGGCCACCGGCTGGACCACGAGCCGCACGAGCTGTCCGGCGGGGAGCGGCAGCGGGTCGCGATCGCGCGGGCGGTCGCCGGGGAGCCCGCGCTGCTGCTCGCGGACGAGCCGACCGGCGCGCTGGACTCGGTGTCCGGCGAGGGGGTGATGGGGCTGCTGCGCGAGCTGCACGCCGCCGGCACCACCGTCGTGATCATCACGCACGACCGGGAGATCGCGGCGGCCCTGCCCCGCCGCGTCCGGATGCGCGACGGCCGGGTGGTGGACGACTCCGCGGTGGACGGTTCGCCGGGCGGCGGCCCGCGCGTGGCGGAGGCGGCGCGATGACGGCGGGGACGCTGCAGCCGGCGCGGCTGTGGCCGGGCGACGTGCTCAGGGTCGGCGCGGTCGGCCTGCGGACCCGGCCGATGCGGGCGTTCCTGTCCGCGCTCGGCATCGCGATCGGGATCGCCGCGATGGTCGCGGTCGTCGGGGTGTCCTCCTCCTCCCGCGCCGACCTCGACCGGGCCCTCGCGGCGCTCGGCACCAACCTGCTGACCGTCTCGCCCGGCAGCACCCTGACCGGCGAGAAGGCGCAGCTGCCCCTGGAGTCGGAGGCCATGGTGGCGCGGATCGCCCCGGTCCGGGAGGTGTCGGCGACCGGCCTGCTGGACGGCGCGAAGGTCTACCGGACGGGCAAGATCCCCGAGACGGAGACCAACGGGATCTCGGCGTACGCGACCCGCACCGACCTGCGCGCCGCGACGGGGGCGCGGCTGCGCGGCGGCGTGTGGCTGAACGCCGCGACCGGCGGCTTCCCCGCGACGGTCCTCGGCTCGACCGCCGCGCGGCGGCTCGGGATCGGGCACGCGGCCCCGGACGCCCAGGTGCTGATCGGCGGCCGCTGGTTCACCGTGATCGGCATCCTGGAGCCTGCGGAGCTGGCCCCCGAGCTGGACAGCGCCGCGCTGGTCGGCTGGGCCGCGGCGCAGTCCCGGCTCGGCTTCGACGGCCATCCGACGACGATCTACACCCGGTCGGCGGAGGCGAGCGTCGAGGACGTCCGGGACGTGCTGGCCGCGACCGCCGCCCCGCAGGCGCCGAACGAGGTGGAGGTGTCGCGGCCCTCGGACGCCCTGGCGGCCAAGAAGGCGGCGGGCGAGGCGTTCACCGGGCTGCTGCTCGGCCTCGGCGCGGTCGCGCTGCTGGTCGGCGGCGTGGGGGTCGCCAACACCATGGTCATCTCGGTGCTGGAGCGGCGGTCGGAGATCGGGTTGCGCCGCTCCCTCGGCGCGACCCGCGGCCAGATCCGCACGCAGTTCCTCGCCGAGTCGCTGCTGCTGTCGGCGCTCGGCGGCGTCGCCGGGGCGGCCGTCGGCGCGCTGGTCACCGCCGGCTACGCCGTCTCCCAGGGATGGCCGGTCGTCATCCCCGCGTGGGCGGTGCTCGGCGGCGTCGCCGCGACCCTGCTCATCGGCGCGGTCGCCGGCCTGTACCCGGCGATCCGGGCGTCCCGCCTCAGCCCCACCGAGGCGCTCGCCGCGACCTGATCGGCACGAACGCGGATGGACCGGACGGGACCGGTGTGCATGGACCGGGCGGGACGGGTGAGATCTCAGCCATGGCTTCAACGGAGACCGAGCCCGTCACGATCGTGTTCACCTGGGACGTCAAGCCCGGCCGGGAACGCGACTTCGAGGAGTGGGCGGCGGGGCTCCACGAGGTCGCGACCCGGTACGCCGGCCACATGGGCGCCACCTGGCTGCGCGCGGAGGGATCGCGGCACCGGTACTACACGGTCGTGAACTTCGCCGACCAGGAGCGGCTGGAGGGGTGGCTGAACTCCGACGAGCGCGCGGAGTGGATCGAGCGGGTCAGCGGGATCGCCGATGAGCACTGGCAGAACACCACCGGGCTGGAGACGTGGTTCAACCTGCCAGGCGAGTCCGTGCCGCCGCCCTCCAAGCTCAAGATGATCGTGGTCACCTTCTGCGCGGTGTACCCGCTCAGCCTGCTCCTGCAGGCGTTCGTCACGCCGCTGACGAACGGGTGGCCGCTGCCGTTGCGGGCGCTGACGTTCCCGGTCATCGTGATCCCGCTGCTCACCGTGCTCGTGATGCCCGGGCTCAGCCGGGTGTTCCGGCGCTGGCTCTACCCGATCGGGCGGACGCACCGGCCGGCCAGGCCCGGTCGATGATCACGCCAGCAGGTCCCGGAGTTCGCGGACGGCCTCGCGGAGCCGGTCGGCGAACTCCAGCATCGCGTCCGCGACCGGCCGCGGGGTGCTCAGGTAGACGTTGAGGCGGTCGGGAAGCAGGACGTAGGCGACGCCGATGCACTGCTCGCTGGTCGAGCCGAACCCGAAGTAGCGGATGTTGACCGACGGCGCGGAGCTGGTGCTCAGGTAGTCGTCCCGCATGACGAGCCACCCGGGGGACTCGAACAGCGGGAGCGGCTCGGTGACGCCCAGCTCGGCGCCGCGCCGTTTCTGGATGAGCTGGAGCTCCCAGAGGTGCTGCTCGGGCGCCTGGCCCGCCTGGCATTCCTTGGCCCGCCGGACATGGGCGTCGGCGGCGGCGCGGAAGGCGTCACGGCGCGGCGCGGCCCCGGCCGCCGGGTCGTCCATGACGTCGACGAAGCGGAGCACCTCGGGAGTGACGACCCGCATCGCCTCGGTGCGCCCGTTCCGGTACTGGCGGGTGGCGATCGACTCGTAGGTGGCGCCGACGCGGCCCTTCGCGCGCTTGTGGGCGAGCTGGTAGGCCATCTGGACGAACGCGTCCGGCGACATCTTCAGCCGCTTGATGTGGTCGGTGCCGAAGTCGTCGAACGACACGGTCGCGGTGGCCGTGGCCGCCCCGTAGCCGGCGAAGGCCGCCGCGGCGTCGCCGATGTCGCGCCGCAGGGCGTCGTCCAGGGTGAACTCGATCGCCTCGACGACCGGGAGCCCCTGCGACCGTGCGCCCGACCGCTGCGACGGCTTCTCCGGGGGTTCGCCCAGCAGCGCGTCGACGAAGCTGAGGATCGTCGTGCCGTCCAGGCCGCAGTGCTCGACGTTGATGCCCGCGGTGCCGTCCCCGAACACGACGAAGGAGACGGCCTTGTCGAACCAGCGGTTGGCGCTGTCGCCGTGGAGCAGGTGGTCGCAGGCGTCGAGGGTGTTCTCGGGGACGAGGTCCTCCAGGCACACGCAGAACAGCGCGGTCTCGATGTCGTCGAGCGCCTTGGTGTTGCCGAGGGCCAGCAGCGCCTCCCGGCTCGCCGCCCACTCGGCGCGGGCCTTGGTGGTGAGGTGCCCGGCGGACGGCTCCGGCGCGGCCTCCGCCTTCATGACGGCGGCCAGGCCCGCCCGCAGCTCCTCCAGCGTGTGGGGGTGGCCGTCGGGACCCAGCACGTCCATCCGGATCATGTTGCCGCGGAACAGCACCACGATGTGGCGGGCGTCCGACGGGCCCGGCCACTCGGCGGTGTAGGGGGCGCGGACGGTGTCCTGCTCGGCGCCGGGGATGCGGGTCGTGGAGAACAGGTACCGGTTCTGCGCCATCGACAGCGGCCGGCCGCGCTGCACGACGGGCGGGATCTCCTCCCGGTCGAGCCGCAGCTTGTAGTCCAGCGCCCCGGCGATGAGCCCGGCCGCGCGCTCGACCTGCCCCTGCGGTGACTCCTTGAACAGGAAGAAGAAGTTGGCGTTCAGCGCGATCCGGTCGCGGCGGCCGAGGTAGCGGTAGGGCCAGAACGTGTCCAGCCAGCTTTCCACCCCCTCGCTCGCGTCGTAGCGCTCCAGCGCCGCGTGCAGCGTGCGTCCCGGTCCGTCCGGGCGGGCGAACGAGGCCAGCGCCGACTCCGTCCGGGCCCGCTCGTCCGCGGTCAGCAGCGGCCCGCACCATTCGAGGAACCGCTCGCAGGTCGCGTCGAGCGTGGGCAGCGGCACCCGCGGCAGGCGCTCCTCGTTGCCGAAGGTGCGGGACGACAGTTCTTCGCCGGCGTTCACATCGATCCTCTTGTTCTGTTCGTTCCCTGCGGCGGTCGCTTCTGCGCGACCGGTCGGAAGAAATCAGTCGCGTGGACGGGAGACGTAGAGCTGCGCGTAGAACCAGCCGCCGGCCTCCAGGCCGCTCGGGTCGGCGCCGACCTCGGCGAGCCGGTCCAGGACGAGCGCCTGCTCCTGCGGCGTCGCGAACCGCCGCTGCCGGAACAGGCCGTCGTGGCGGACGGTGGTGTATCCGGCGGTCGCGAGCACCTCGGCGATCGGGTCGAACGGGAACATGCGCAGCACGAAGTGCGCCATCCACGGCCTGCGCTCCCCGTGCGCCTCGACGACGCGGGAGAGGGTGCGCTCGGTGACGTAGCCGAGGCACCCCGTCGAGATGACCAGATCCGTTCCGGCGAGTTGGGCGCGCTGCTCCACGGTCGGCTCGCCGCTCTCCAGATCCGCGTGGACGGCGCCGTCGAGGAAGCCGGCTTCGAGCGCGTAGGAAAGGGCGTTGTCGGAGGCGTCCAGGCCGAGGAAACGCAGGCGGCTCGTCGCTTCACGGGAACGGACCAACTCCCGGTCTCGGGCCAGAAGCCTGGCGCGGGTGTATCCGAGGGCGTCGGGACCGCCGTAGCGATCGTACAGGTCCGCCATCGTCACGCCGTATTTCAGCAGAGCCGCATTGATGCCGTAGGAGCAGCCGATATCGAGAACGGTGGGGACCGGGACGCCGCGCGCCTCCCGGTATTCGGCGATGATCCGATGGAACTGCGGTTTGGCCAGTTCCGGGATGTCGTAGTGGAGTTCGCGCAGCGTGCCGAAGTAGGCGCGGGGATCGGGGCTGGTGTAGATGTGGTCGAGCGAGATCTTCCCTGTGGCGTCCGTGCTCACGGGCGGTGCCTCCTAGTCCAGCAGCCGGTCGACCCGGACGGCGCGCCCCTCCGCCGCCAGGTGCTCGGGCAGGACGCGGCCGAAGAGCTGCCTCGTGCGCGCCACGCTGCCGATGACCCCCGGGCGCTCGCTGTAGGCGAGGATCGCCGTGTGCCGCGCCGTGTTCCCCCGTACCGCGGCGACCCGGTGCAGCGAGTACCGTCCCTTGAACAGCTGCAGGTCACCGGGGCGAAGCGCGAGCCGGCGGACGAGGTCACCGCCGTGCCCGGTCAGCACGCGGCGCACGTCGCCGAAGTTCTCCGCCTCCGCCGACCTGATGTTCGGGCAGTACTCGAAGACGCCCCCGTCCTCGGGCTCCCGCGTCAGCAGGCTGACCGTGAACTCGTTGGTGTCGAAGTGCCAGGGATGCTCCATTCCCGGGTTGACGACGTTGAGGACGAGCCCCGACAGCGGGTCGGCCAGTTCGTGCACCCGGGGCAGCCCGAAGCAGGCCGCCACGAACCGCTGGAAGTGCCCGCTCGCGTAGAGCCGGTGGACGACGGAGTCCGCGGGGATGTGGTCGCGGGCGACGAACGCGTTGCCCCGCTCGACGGTGATGCGCCCCGGATGGTCCTGCGGCAATGGCGTGCTCACGTCGATGTTGTAGGCGTTCACCGTTTCGACGTCGTAATGCGCGTGCGGAGCGATCGCCTCGCATTCCGCGCGCAGCACGTCCCGCAATGCCGGGTGAATGAAGTCGGGCAGCACGCAGCAGCCCGTTTTCGCCAGTTCCTGCCTGGTCCGGGAAACGAGGACGTCCCATCCCGCGCCGCCCGGCGCGGCCAGCGGATAGCGCTCCGTGTCGACGACCCCCGCGAGAGCCTCCGCTGCGCCCATGAAGATCCTTTCGCGGTCGGCGAACCCCAACGGGTTGTAGCACATTCCTTCCGTGAATTCCCGGCCGCGCTTTTCCTCCGCGCTTTGTCATGGAATGATAAGCGCGGCCCGTGACCTGTGGCTTCGAACGCTCCCGGGCCCGGGGGCGCGCCGCTGGCGGTGTGTCCCATCTCACCGGGGCGTCCCGGGGGCCGGGTCCGGCTCATGGATGTGGCGGTCGTGCGGACTTTCCGCGAACCTTTCCTCACACGGTGGCGTCACCGTCCTGTGAAGCATGATCCGAAGAACGGCGGGAGCGCGGGATGGACTGGCGGCTGACGGGGTTCACCGAGGAGCGCGAACTCGGACGGGGGGCGCAGGGACGGGTCGTCCTGGCCCGCCACACGGGGTCCGGGACCCCGGTCGCGATCAAGTACCTGGCAGGCGGGGACGCCGGCGCGGTCGAGGCGCTGCGGTCCGAGGCGCAGATGCTGGGGCGCCTGACGAGCCCGTACGTGGCCCGCCTCTACCAGTTCGTGGAGGGCGAGCACGGCGCGGCGATCGTGATGGAGGCGGTGAACGGCGCGTCCCTGAAGGAGGTGCTGCGCGAGCACGGGGCCCTCACTCCGGAGGCCGCGCTGCTCGTGCTGAAGGGCTCGCTGCTCGGGCTCGCGGCCGCCCACGCCGTCGGGGTCGTGCACCGCGACTACAAGCCGGCGAACGTCGTGGTGCAGGGCGACGGCCTGAGCAAGCTCGTGGACTTCGGCATCGCCGTCCTGGCGGGCGGCAGCTCGTTCGCGGGGACGCCCGTCTACATGGCGCCGGAGCAGTGGCGCGGTGATCCCGCCAGCCCCGCCACCGACGTGTACTCCGCGACGTGCGTGTTCGTGGAGTGCGTCACCGGGCGGCGCCCGTTCGCGACGGCCGAACGGGCGGCCCTGATGAACCAGCACCTCACCGCGCAGGTCGACGTGCGGGACGTGCCCGGGCCTCTTCGCCAGCTCGTCCTGCAGGGGATGGCGAAGGACCCGGGGGAGCGGCCGCCGGGCGCGGCGGAGTTCGTCACGCGGCTGGACACCGCCGCCGTCGCCGCGTACGGGGGCGACTGGGAGCAGCGGGGCGTGCGCGCCCTGGCCGCCGCCGCGGTCGCGCTGGCCGCGCTGTTCCCGCTCGGTGCCCTCGCCGTCGCGCCGGGCGCGGTCGGGGCGGCCGGGGCTACCGCGGGCACGGCGGGCGCGGCGGGCACGGCGGGCACGGCCGGCGGCGCGGGCGGCGTGGGGACCACGGGGGCGGCCGTGAGCAAGGGATTCCTCGCCACCGCGGCCGGCAAGGGCGCGATGGCCGCCGCGGGCGCCGCCGTGGTCGCGGGGACGGCGGGCGGCGTCGTCTACGCGGTGCAGGACGGCAAGCCCGCGCCACCCGCGGCCGAGCCCGCCGCCGTCGTCACCCTGGCCGCCGACAACCGCCGGCTCACCGGCCCGGCGATCGAGGTCCAGAACGCGCGGTATCCGAAGGTCAGCGGGCTGAAGGACCCCGCACTGGAGCGCCGCGTCAACGCCGAGCTCCGCGGGCCGGTGGACCGGCTCGTCGCGTCGGCGAGGAGGCTGGCCACCTCGATCGACTGCCGGGGCAAGCCCGTGAAGGTGGGCACCGAGACGAGGCTCGGGCTGCGCGGCCCGCGCCTGGTGTCGGTCCGCTACTACATGCTGTCGGACAACTGCCAGCAGGCGGACGGCTCCCCGGGCGGCGAGGTCGTCACCGTCGACCTGCGCACCGGCCGCCGGCTCACCGCGGCCGACGTCTTCCAGCCCGCGACGCTCACCTCGGACGGCGTGCGCCGGCTCCGGTCGCTCGTCCCGCAGAAGCCGGCCCTCCATGAGCGCCGGTGGCAGGACTGCGGCTCCGACGGGCCGTTCGACCTCTCCGACCTCTCCCCCCACCAGGACTCGGGGGCGCCGGAGAGGACCCTGCCGCCGATCCTGAACCCGTTCTTCACCCCCACGGGTTTCGAGCTCTCCTTCCTGGCGGGCGGCAGCGACGGCTGCGGCAACCTGAACTTCGGCACCTCCTACGCGAACGTCCGCGGCCTGCTGAAGCCCGGGATCGTCGCGCTGCTGCCCTCAGGTCCCTCGCCGTCGCGGTCCTGATGGCGGCCCGGCTCGCCGCTCACCAGCGGTTTCCCGTGCGGGGACGCCCGGACCGGAGGCCACATGCACGGCGGCCGGGAGGGTAGGGTCCGGTAAAGGGGGGAATGCGGTCCTGGAGCACGGTGGTCCGCCCGCGGGACGGTGGAGTGCACGAGCCCCCGAGAAACCGAGCAGGCAGGGCGGCGAACCGATGCTGAGAGAGCTGCTGGCGGCGAGCCATCTGATGTCGATGGAGCAGCTGCCGGGCGCGGTGGCCCGGCACGCCGCCGACCAGGGCCTCCATGACGCGGTCATCTACGTCGTGGATCTCCAGCAGACGGTGCTGCGCCTGCTGACGGGCGAGGGGCCGGACGCCGGGCGGAACCCCGGAGCCGAGACCCCGGAGCTGAGGGTCGACGGGACGGTCGCGGGCCGGGCCTTCCAGACGATGGAGACCGCGGCCGGTCAGGCCGTCGACGGCGGGAACTGCCAGTACTGGGTGCCGATCCTCGACGGGGCCGAGCGGCTCGGCGTGCTGCGCGTGACCGTCCGCCGCGACGACGCCCGGGCCCTTGAGGAGGCCGAGTCCCTGGCCGGCCTGGTCGCGTTGATCATCGTCAGCAAGGGCCCGTACAGCGACTCCTTCTCCCGCCTCGTGCGGACCAGGGACATGACCGTGTCGGCGGAGATGCAGTGGCGGCTGCTGCCCCCGATGACCTTCGGCAACGACCAGGTCGTCATCGGCGCCGCGCTGGAACCGGCCTACATGCTGGGCGGCGACACCTTCGACTACGCCCTCGCGGGCGAGACCGTCCATCTCACGATCTTCGACGCCATGGGCCACGACACCGCCGCCGGGCTCACCTCCAACCTCGCCGTCGCGGCCTGCCGCAACAGCCGCATCCAGGGGGCCGGGCTCGTCGAGACGGCGCAGGCCATCGAGGCGGCGCTGCTCGAACAGGACCCGAGCGGGCGCTTCGTCACGGCCGTGCTGGCCGAGCTCGACCTGCCGTCGGGCGTGCTGTCGTGGATCTCGCACGGGCACCCTCCCCCCGTCGTCATCCGCGGGTCGCGGTGGGTCACCACGCTGGAGTGCCCGCCCGGCGCCCCGCTCGGCACCGGCCTCGGCGTGCAGCCGGAGTTGTGCAGCGAGCAGCTGGAACCGGGTGACCGGGTCCTGTTCTACAGCGACGGGATCGTGGAGGCCCGCGACCCGAGCAAGCAGGAGTTCGGGCTGGACCGGTTCGTCGACTTCATCATCCGGCGCGAGGCCGACGGGCTGTCGGTCCCCGAGACGCTGCGGCGCCTCGTCCACAGCATCCTGGAGCACCACGCGGGACGCCTGGACGACGACGCCACCGTCCTGCTCCTCGAATGGCACGGTCCCCTCGGCGTGGGGGACGCCTCCGAGCGGCTCAAGAACGACTGAGCCCGGAGCAGGGGCCGAGCCCCAGGGCGTCCATGAGCATCGGGTACGCCTCGTGCAGGTCGCGCTGCCAGTACGGCCAGTCGTGCTGCCCGTCGAAGAAGCGGGCGGTCACCGGGACGTCGAGGGCTCGCAACCGGTCGACGAACGCGTGCGCGTGGTCGTTCGCGCCGGCCTCCACCGGGTCGGTGAACGGCAGCCCGCCGAGCGACCCGGCCCGGCCGTTCCCGCTCGCCACCCAGAGCCGGACGCCGTGCAGCCGCCCCGCGAGGTCGGTCGGGTTGTGGGCGTGCCAGATCGCGGCCTGGTCGTCGGGGTCGCCCCACACCCGCCGCCAGTCGGTGCCGGGGCAGGCCATGGAGGGCCCCCATCCGGTCGAGTCGTCGCCCGGCTCGTGGCCGTGCAGGGTGTCCAGGTAGCCGCTGAACGCCGCCGCGGCCGCGAACGCGCCGGGGAACCGTGCCGCGTACAGCATGGCGCCGAGGCCGCCCATGGAATTGCCCGCGATCACGCGCTGCGATCCCGCGCCGTAGTCCCGTTCGAGAATGCCGCGCATTTCGGTCATGTGGAACGTCTCCCAGCGCGGCGGGCCGCCGTTCCCGTAGTTCCACCAGTCGGAGTAATTGCCGCAGCGGCCGCCGTTCGGCATGACGACGATGACGCCGGTGCCGGCGGTGAGTTCCGCGACGTCGGTGTCGCGCGTCCAGGCGGTGTGGTCGTCGACGCCGCCGTGCAGCAGCCACAGCGTGGGCCAGGTGCGCGCCGCGTGCCGCGACCAGCCCGGCGGGAGCAGGAGCCGTACCTTCTGGCGGCCGTCCATGGCGGGCGAGGCGATGGTCAGGTCCAGGGTGCGGGGCGCGACGGCCGTCTCGGCGACGACCTCGGCGCGGGCCGGGGCGGCCGCCATGGACCGGTTCGCGAGCACGAGGGGCAGGAGGAGCGCGAAGGCCCCCAGCCATGCGGCGGGGGTGGGGCGACGGAGCAACGCGGGGCCTTCCGGAAACACCGGCCGTGAGGATGTGCCGGCCTTGGGAAAGGGGAGAGCTCCTTTGTGCGGAATTTCTCTCCCGTGCCCCGGGGATTCCCGGGCCCCTGGGCTCCGAAGCGCAAACCGAAAAGCTTATAAAATGCATTTCCCTGAACGGGGAACGCGCCGGGTGCCCCCCTGGCGGCCCCCGGCGCGTTGGTGAGAGGGGCCCGTCAGGTGCCGGAGGCCGCCTTGGCCACGGGCGCGTTCACGTAGCGGACGACCCACCGCACCAGCCCGCGGGCCATGCTGTACAGGATGAACGCCACGCCGATCAGCGGCAGGACCAGCAGGACGATCTGGAGCCCGGAGGTGAGCAGCGTGAGGGGCCCCGCGCCGTCGGCGGCGGCGGACGCGAGCCTGCGCACCATCGCCCAGTCCTTGGCCACCAGCCCGGGGACCTGGGTGACGATCAGCGCGAGCTGGAACGCCAGCATGGGGATCACCGTCAGCACCCAGACCGTGACGAAGATCTGGGGCCAGCGCTTGAGGTCGTCGAGGCGGGCGTCGGCCGGGCGCCGCAGGAGCGTCCGGCGCAGGATCGGCCCGATGTAGCGGAACAGGTCGGGGATGCCGATGAGGTCGGACATGATGTAGTACCCGTCGAACCGCAGCGTCGGCAGCAGCTGCTGCACGATCTCCAGGTTGACGTACATGATGGCGACGATCAGCGGCGCGAACCCCGTCTGCATGTACAGCAGGGTCAGCCCGATGATGAAGATGGCGTTGAAATAGACGCCGGCGAGGTCGGCGCGGAGCCGACCGGCGCGGCCGAGCCTGTACGACTCGGTGATGTCGGTGTAGAACGCGGGCCACACCAGGTAGATGCCGCAGCCCATGACCCCGGGGCGGACGCCGCCGTACCGGCACGCCGAGGCGTGCCCGATCTCGTGGAACGCGCACGAGGCGATCCCGAGCCCGAACACCAGCAGGATGCTGACCGGTTTCAGGATCGCCATCGACAGCGCGTCGGCGATCGACTTGGACGTGAGCACCCAGACCTCGCCGGCAAGGAAGGCGGCGAGCACGGGCGCGATCACCCAGGGGCGGAACAGCCAGGCGAACAGGCCTCCGATGAACCAGGTGACCGACTCGGGGAACACCGCGATCTTGAACTTGAGCGCCAGGAACGGGTCGGACCGCACGAGCTGCGGGTCGGTGCCGTCGCTGAACGTGGTGACGCCGAGCGGGGCGAGCTTGCGGTCCACCAGGTAGACGATCTGCTCGGCGGACAGCCGCGCGTCCGCCTCCCGGCTGACCGAGTCGGCCACCGTTTCGAGCGAGGCGACCACGTCGCGCTCGGCCGCCAGGTGGCGGTGCTCGTGCAGCGCCCTGGCGACGAGGAAGAGCAGCGGGGGCAGCCGGACGAGCTGCCGGTTCGGCAGGCGGACCAGCTGCGGCGGCTCCCGGTACCCGGAGTTCTTGAACTCGCCGACGAGTTCGGCGCCGTCCACCAGCGAGGGCAGGGTGAGGGCGGCGGGCGCGGTCATGGGGCGTCGTGCACCACGACGGCGGGCACGCAGGTCACCGTGGAGGTCGGGGCCTCGGCGAGCAGGCCGGTGCCGAGCAGGCCGGACGTGCCGGCGGACTGGGTGGCCTGGCAGGCGTAGAACACCTCGGTGTCGCCGCCGCCGTCGCCGCCGCCGTTCCCGGCGGACAGCGCGAGCCGCCGCGGGAGGACCTCCCCGGTCAACCGGTCCAGTTCCGCGTAGGTGAGCTTCTGAGGGTTGGAAGGGCTCATGGGATCGCTTTCGCTTATGTGTAGGAAGGGGGAAGGGCTGGCGGAAGCCGCCAGCCCTTCCGGGTGCGGGCCTAGACCCGCGGTAGAGCACGCTCGGTTCAGTGACCGGAGATCGCGGTGCCCGGCACGCAGGCGATCGAGCTGGCGTCGTTCTGAGCGTGCAGGCCGACGAGCTGCAGCAGGCCGCTGTCGGGGCGGGTCTGCTGGCTCTGGCAGGCGTTCACGACCGCGGTCGTGCCGCCGTCGCCACCGCCGTGGTTGAGGTTGACGTTCTCGTTCTCGCCGCCCCCGACGAGAAGGGTGGACAGCACGGCCCGCTCCGGCAGGATCTCACCGGCGAGCTTGTCCAGCTCGGTGTAGCTGAAGGACTTCATGTGGTTCCTTTTCTTCCTTGTCACGCCCGGATCTCAAGGTGGATACCGGATGTCCCTTCCCTCGCCCCAGGTCGGAGTGAGGTAGCTCTACGTATAGCAGATGTTACGTACGGTGGCCAAGTAACCCTCTGGGTCGCAGGTTCCTCGCGTCGGCGCCCAGGCATGAGTGGCCCCGGCTGGGTAGGGGAGCCCATATCCGTGCTGATCAGGAGGAGTGCATGGCCGAGAGCAGCTTCAGCATCGACGTCGCGGCGATCAGGGAACGCGCGCGCACCAAGATGACCGACGGCCCCGTGACCGCGGGCTACGGCCGGAGCGCCGAGGAGGTCATCGGCGTCCTCAACGACGTCCTCGCCACCGAGATCGTGTGCTGGATGCGCTACGCGCAGCACGCGATCAGCGCGACGGGGATCGACCGGGCGCAGGTGTCGGCGGAGTTCAGCGAGCACGCCGCCGAGGAACGCGGCCACGCGATGCGCGCCGCGGAGCGCATCAGCCAGCTCGGCGGGCAGCCGGACTTCGATCCGAGGACGCTGGCCGAGCGTTCCCACACCACCTACAGGACGTTCGACGAGAACGACCTGAAGAGCATGCTGGAGGAGAACCTCGTCGCCGAGCGGATCGTCATCGAGTCCTACCAGGAGATCATCCGCTGGCTCGGCGACGGCGACGTGACCACCCGCCGGCTGATGGAGCACATCCTCGCCGAAGAGGAAGAGCACGCCGACGATCTCACGGACCTACTGGGGATCTGACATGGAATTCGGATACACGCTGCTCTGCGAGCAGACGCCGCCCAAGCAGCTCGTCACCGACCTCGTGGAGGCCGAGGAGGCGGGCTTCGCCTACTCGGTCATCTCCGACCACTACTTCCCGTGGCTGGAGAGCCAGGGCCACTCCGCCTACGCCTGGTCGGTGCTCGGCGCGCTCGCCCAGGCCACCCACCACATCCCGCTGATGACGTTCGTGACCTGCCCGATCATGCGCTACCACCCGGCCGTGGTGGCGCAGAAGGCCGCGACGATGGGCGTGCTGTCCGACGGCCGGTTCACGCTCGGCCTCGGGGCGGGGGAGAACCTCAACGAGCACGTCGTCGGGCGCGGCTGGCCGTCGGTGGACGTCCGGCACGAGATGTTCGCCGAGGCCGTGGAGATCATCCGGGCGCTGTTCGGCGGCGACTACGTCAACTACCGGGGCCGGCATTTCACCGTGGACTCGGCGAAGCTGTACGACCTGCCCGACGAGCCCGTCCGGATCGGCATGGCGGCCTTCGGCCCGCGCGCCGGCCGGCTCGCCGCCGAGCAGGCGGACCTGCTCATCTCCGACCAGCCGGTTCCGGAGGTCGTCGAGCTCTTCCACCGCGAGGGCGGCGCCGGCAAGCCCGTCTACGGGCAGATCCCCGTGGCCTTCGGCCACGACTATGAGGAGTGCAAGCACCGCGCCCACAGCACGTGGAAGTTCTCCGCCCCGGCGTGGAAGGTGATGGCCGAGCTGCCGGGCCCGGTGAACTTCGAGGCCGCCACGAAGACCGTCCGCCCGGAGGACGTCGTGGAGTCCGTCCCCTGCGGCGACGACGTGGACGACTACGTCGAGGCCGTCCAGGAGTGGGCCGACGCGGGCTTCACCCACATCTCGTTCTGCCAGTCCGGGCCCGAGCACCAGAAGGACTTCCGGACCTGGGCGGAGGCCGACCTCCTGCCGGCCCTGCGCGAGCGCTTCGGCTGAGGGCCCGGGGCCTCCCGGCGGGGGCGGACGCGAGAAGGCGTCGTCCACCGCGACTTCACGCCGTCCGACGGTCCTGATCAGCCCCACCCGCCAGGAGGTCACCCGCACCTTCAAGGTCTGCTGACGTCAGGCGGCGCAGTACTGCCCCTGCTTGCCGATGGCCCGGTAGGGGCAGTCGGCGTAGTCGGTGAGCCGCAGCAGGGCCTCGCGGCTGCGCTGGACCTCACCGGCGATCGCGGACGGCGCCGGGTAGAAGCTGCCTCCGGCCAGTTCGAAGGTGAACGAGAAGATGCGCTGCTGGCCCCACGTGTAGTCGTCCGTGGTCCCGTCGGTGATGTAGAGGTCGCTGGACTGCTCGGGCGCGAAGCCGTTCGTCGAGGCCAGTTCCCGGCCGATGGTGCGGTGGGCGGCCTCCTCGTCGGCGGACATCGAGCCGGGGACGGTGTTGTTGTAGGTGTAGCCGAACGGCCACAGCACCAGTTCCGCGTTCGAGTGGATGTCCAGGAACATCCCGAGCTGCTGCTTGCCGCCCACGACCCGGCTGCGCACGAAGTCGGCGAGGACCTTCGTCTCGACGGCGGACTCGGGGCCGGTGCCCCGGTAGGTCTCGCTGGAGCCGTTGCCGGACGAGCCGCCGCAGCAGCCCCACTTGTAGGCGAAGTTGCGGTTCAGGTCCGTGCCCGTGGACGTGGAGTTGGGCTGGCGGTTCTTGCGCCACATCCGGCCCGGCTGGGTGTCGCTGGTCATGTCGTAGACCTGGCCGTCCGGGTTGACCATCGGCATGACGTAGATCTCGCGCGCGTTCACCAGGTTCGTGATCCGGCTGTCGGACCCGTACCCGGTGGTGAGCTGCCCGATGTAGTCGAGCGCCTGCTCGGCGGTGAGCCGCTCGCGCGCGTGGATGTTGGCGATGATCAGCACTTCGGGTTCGTTCTCGTCGGTCGCCACGTTGTCGCTGATCTTCACGCCGACGATGTCGCGGCCCTGGTAGGACTTGCCGACGACGAACTGGCGGGCGATCTGCGGGTGGGCGGCGACGACGGAGTCGACCTCCTGCCGCATCTCGGCGAACGTGTGGTACGACGTCGCCGCGGTGCTCGGGGCCGCGCTCGGGTTCGCGGTCTGGACGGGAGCCGGCCTCACGGCGAAGCCGAGCCGCCGGATCGCCCTGACCTCCGAAGGGATGGCGCTGATCTCCAGCCCGCCCGCCCGGACGGCGCCGATCGCCGCTCCGGTCCGGGCGACCAGGCTGCGCTGCTGGCCGGTCCGGAGACCGGTCACGACGTACTGCCCGGCGGTCTCGGGGCCGGGCGCCGACGCGGCGGACGGCGCCGTGAGCCCGGCCAGGGCCAGCACCAGCGCCGACGGGACGGCGAGCAGGGAACGCAATCGGCGGGGGCTTGTCATGACGGGGTACCTGCCGTTCGGCTCTACGCGCCCGCTCGTCGCGCGGCGGGGTCCCTGCGGACGTTCACGGACGCTCGCGGTCCCGTCACGATGGACCGGAACCGCCCGCCTGACAATGGCCGCCGGTGGGCCGGCACGATGGCCCCGCAAAACCGGACCTGCGGAGAATCGCCAGATCAGAGATAACGGGCCTCCCGAGTTCGAAGCGGGTTTTCAGTGCCGATCAGAGTGGATGTGAAATTTCACAGCCGATCGGCCACCCGTCGTAACCCCCGGCGCACTGCGCGCTATGTGTAACCGGTTCTCACAAGTTTTGCCTCGCCGCTCGACGTCGTTGCCGAAGAGAGCAGGGGTTGAGGGGGCTGGACAAGCGTGCTGGCTGTAGATATGTCTGTATCCTGCATGGATGGCTACTTACGGACGTTCGAAACGACATTTTATGATCGGTGTCATCCCGAGATAACGGGAGAGTCGCGTTCGGGTATTGACCCCTCTATGACCTTTGTCTATGGTCTGAGTTAGAACGCGTTCTACTCCGGTCGGAACCCATGTCGAAGGGGACAGGGCGGTTCCCCGGTCCCGGTCCCTGAATCACGGCGACTTCTCCCATCGGCCATGGGCGGAGTCCCGCATGGGTCAGCGGACCTCCCACCCCACCCCTCGGGTGCAGGCGCGACGCCCACCGTTCGAAATGAGGCCCCCCTTGTCTCGTACCACGAAGCTCGCCGCCATCGCCGCGACCGCGGTCGCGGCCACCGGCACCGTCGCCCTGACGGCCTCCCCCGCCCTGGCCGTCAACACCGGGTCGTTCACCGCCACCCTCAACGGCACCATGGTGATCGACGCGGGAGTCCCGGCCAGCTGCACCAGCTCCACGCTGAAGGGCTCGGTCCTGACGGGCGGCGTCAACGCGTCCTACACGTCCGCCAGCGCCGGCGGCTGCGGTGTCACCGTCACTCCCGGGGCCCTGCCCTGGAGCGGCACCTTCAGCGGCACCACCGTCAAGATCAACAACTTCTCGATGAGCGCGATCGGCTGCACCTACGGCGGCACCCTGACCGGCACCATGTCGGCCACGAACTTCCCGTTCACCGCCACCTTCACCAACCAGGTCGTCCCCAAGACGAGCGGCAGCTTCATCTGCCCGGCCTCGGCCAAGATCACGGCCAAGTACGACTACAAGCAGCCCTGATCCCCGGCGAGGGCGCAGTCCGGTCCTGACGTCGGCTGAACCCGCCCTCCGCACCGTGACCCCGGCGCCACCGCCGGGGTCACGGCGCTCGGTCGCACCGGTCGTCAGCGCAGTTCGTAGGCGCGGACGGTCTCCTGGACGATGGCGCTGCCCTGGGCGTCCTCGGCCGTGACCCGGAGGGACACCGTCCCCTTTCCTCGGAGGCGGGCGACGCCGTTCCGCAGCGGGACGTCCGTCCAGGTCGCGCCGTCGTCGAACGACGTCTGGAGGGACAGGCGGCGCAGGCGCGCGGACGAACCGTCCTGGTGGCCGACCGTCAGCCGCAGCGTCTTCGAGCGGGTCCGGTCGCGCAGGTCGAGCGCCGCGTCGTAGCCGACCTGGAGCAGCGGAAGGACGGTGACGTCGGTCGTGTGCGCGGAGCGGAACGTCCAGGACGTCCTGGTCCGCGTGGACAGCCGGGTCCCCGGGGCGTTGTTGGCGAAGTCGTACTCCACCCGGTATTCGGCGTCGTCCGGTGTCGTCGTCAGCACCCCGCTCGCCTTGTGGGCGGTCTGCGCGACGAGTTCGTCGCCCCGGTAGACACGGAAGTCGGTGACGAAACCATTCGGGAAGGAGCTGGAGTAGGCGTCGGAGAAATTCCGCGCGGCGTCCGCCATGCCGACGCGCAGACGGATCTGGTCACCGGCGCGGACGATCGGTGACTGCGCGCTGATGCCGCCGGTGAGCGGTGCCTCAGCCCAGCTGTGCGCGTTGCGCTCACCCGCCTTGTACGCCTTCCATTTCGCCTCGCTGAGCACGAAGTGGGGCGTGTCCGGGCCGGGGAAGGCGTTGTTGTAGGGCTGCTCCGGAGTGATGGCCATTGCGGACCACTGCGTTTCCGGATCGGCCGAGACGTATTCCACGCGTGTGCGCGGAGTACCGGTGACCGGGCGGCTGTAGGCGAGGGCGAAGTCCTCCCAGGGCCGCCGGCTGTAGCGCGCGACCGTCATGGAGCCACTGCCGTGGTAGGCGTTGTCGATCCGCGCCAGATCCCGCGTCCGCGCGACATAATTCAGGTTCTTGGAAACCTGCCCCTTCTCCGGAAAGAGCAGGTCGTACTGGTAGGGGCTGTCCACGATGCCCTTGGCCGTAACAGTCGTTCGTCCCCGCAGTACAGCCAGACCTTCCTCGCGGGACAGGCGGACGGTCGGGACCTTCAACTGCCTCCCGTAGCCGCCCGGATCGTCGTTCACGCCCGGCTCGTCGTTGTAGACGGCGACCATGCGCGCCCCCGCCTCGGCCGCCCTGTCGACCTGCTCGGCGACCGGCACGCCGTCCTGGCGCTGGACGAGGGCGAGCCGCCCCCGCAGGTCGGCGCCCGGCCTGTCCCCGTCCGCGACCCGCATATGCGCGCTGCCGTCGAGGCGCGGGAACTGGTCCGAGGTGTCGCTGAAGTAGGCCGCCGGATAGTACTCGGGATGCAGCGACCGGCTCCCCGCCCGCATCGTGATCGCGGGCGCCTCCAGCCGCCACCGCGTGTAGGCCTCGAACGTCCCGGTGCGGACCGGCGCGGACGGCTGGAGGAACACCCGCTGCTCCAGCGTCGCGCCGTCGCCCATGTAGACGCCCTCGTCCACGGCCGGCCCGTTCGCGGGCCCCCGCGTCCACATCAGGTGGCTGATCGCCCCCGGCCCGGGCGCGGTGGCGTGCTCGGGCGTGCGGACCGTCACCTCCCGCGCCTTGCGCGCGTCCAGGACGATCTCGGTGTCCCCGGTGATCTCGATCTCCGGGTAGCCGACGAGGCTGTGGTCGAGCGGCTTTCCGGGACCGGTGCTCGGCGCCCACGACGGCATCGTCTTCACGACGCCCATCACCGAGTACGTCCCCGGAACCAGCCGCACGCAGTTCGAGCCGCTCCAGCGCTCGTCGGTGCAGGGAGCCTCCGGGTCACCGGGCAGGGGACGGTGCGCGTTGCCGATCGAGGCGTCCTTCACGTTCAGGAAGCCGGCCGTGCCGAGACCGGGCCGCCCGTCCCGCGCGATGCTCTTCACCCGCACGGTGACCAGCTCGCCGGACGCCTTGGGCTCCGGCGCGGCGCGCCGCCGCCGCTCGTGCAGCGCCGTCACGTTGTAGCGTTCCGGGTCGTCGGCGAGCCGATCGTCGGGGACGACGTACAGGTCGCCCCCGCTGTGCCGGACGGAGAACGCGGCGGTGCGTCCCGCCGCGGGCGTCACGGTCGTGCCCCCGCCACCGACGCGCACCGTGTCGTCGACGTGCACCGTGTCCCCGGTGGGCAGTGTGACGTCGTAGGCTCCGGCCTCCGCCCGCAGAGCGGACGCGGGCCCGGGGTCCGCCGCCGCGGGCGTCGCGAACGCCAGCGCGCCGAGCCCCAGGGCCGCCGCGGTCCTCAACCACATGGCCATCCCTCCCCATAAAGTGGATCTTGATTGTCGGGCCGCCGCCGCGGCCGATCCAGGGAAGGCGCTGGCGACTTCCGCCATGGCGGGAACCCGACAAACGGACCGGGAACCCGTAGGTTTAGGACGTGTCCGATTCGCCGCTCCTGGAGGGACTCGGGGTGACCGCCGCCGAGGAGGCGGCGTACCGCGCCCTGCTGCGGGAGGGCCCGTCCACCCTCGCCGACCTCGCCGCCCGCCACGGCGCGTCCGTCGCGGCCCTGCGCCGCCTCCTGCCGCGCCTTGAGGACCTCGGGCTCGTGACCCGCCTGGCCGGGCGTCCGCTGCGCCTCCTCGCCACCCCGCCCCACGTCGCGGTGGAGGCCCTCGTCGCCAGCCGCCAGGAGGAGATCGCCCGCAGCCGCGCCGCCATCGGCCCGCTCCTGGCCGAGGCCGCCCCGCACCCGGAGGAGCTCGTCGAGGTCGTCAGCGGCCGGACGGCCGTGTCCCGCCGCTACCTGCAACTCCTCAACGGCGCCCGCGACGAGCTGCTCGTCCTCGTCCAGCCGCCGTTCGCGACCGACGCCGCCGTCTCCAGCGACGAGCAGGAACGCACCATGCGCCGCGGCATCACCGTGCGCGGCATCTACGGCCCCGAGGCCTTGGACGAGCCGCACGCCCTGGACCACGTCCGCCGCGCCGTCGCCTCGGGCGAGCAGGCCCGCCTCGGCGCCGTCCCCATCAAGCTCGCCGTCGCCGACCGCCGCACCGCGATGCTGCCGCTCACCTCACAGCACGCCAGCTCGGTCGACAGCTCCCTGATCGTCCACCCGTCCGCCCTGCTGGACGCGCTGGTCTCCCTCTTCGAGGCCCTGTGGCGCTCCGCCGTCCCGCTCCCCGGCGAGGACGCCCCGGACGACGCCGTCCTCGCCCTCCTGGCCGCGGGCCTCACCGACGACGCCATCGCGCGCCGTCTCTCCATCAGCACCCGCACCGTCCAGCGGCGCGTCCGCGACCTCTGCGACCGCCTCGGCGCCCGCACCCGCTTCCAGGCCGGCGCCCTCTACACCCACCACCTGGACCGCTGAGCAGGCTCGATCCGTGGTCGAGCGCCGGGGGCGCATCGGGGTCCGGCTGACGGGCCCGGCTCCGCGGCCGCATCCTGGAACCTGACGTGGGTCGCCCATCGTGAGGTCATGGCCGCTTCGCCGCCGGTCACCTATTTCCTAGTTTATCGACCGGTGTAGTTGATAAATCCGCGTTCTCCCGCACGGTCCCTCTTGCCGGTTCGCGGAACCGGTGGTCGATCGCTCCCAGAGCACTCGCCACCGGTTCGCGGAACCGGTGGCTTGGCGCTCGCGGAGCGCTCGGCCCCTCACAACCTAGAGGCAGGACCATGTCCCTTTCACCCGTCCTCTACCAGCGGCTCGCCGGTAGAGGACTCATCGTGGCCAGCCTGCTGTCGGCAGGCATCGGCTACGCCTTCACCACAAGTTATTCGGCGTTGGAGGTGGCGGCACCGATGCAAGCGGCCGGTGCCATCGCTCTCTGCGCGCTGATGCTGATCGTCGGCCGGAATCCGTTCAGGCGTTATCAGCGCCCCATGTGGGCTCTGATCGGCCGCCTGGCCGGCGGAAACGCGGTCGTCGCGGTCGTGTACCCGTTCGCCGCGCGGCGCCTGAACCTGGGCACCGTCGCCGCCGTCGTGGTACTCGGCTACCTTTCGGTGGGCTTCAGGAGGATCTGGCGCCTGAGGGCCACCGCGTGGGGATTCAAGCACCTGTGCGGGCGCGTGCTCGTGCTGGGCGGGATCGTCATGCTCAACTGGCCCCTGGAGGGCGAGATCGTGGGGCTGCTGTGCGCTCTCGTCAGCGCAGGGTGCGTCTGGAACACGATCACCGTGCTGGGGAAGATGAAGAAACACGGACTGGAGGACCAGGGCGCCGCGATCGCCAACCTGCTGTCGGCACCGCTTCTCTTCGGGGCGGTGTTCCTGCTGCGGGGCGGTGACTGGGTCTCCTGGGACCTGTTCTCCGCGGCCGGGCTGGCAGGTCTGCTCGCACTGATGCTGCCGGTCCTTCTGACCAACGCCGCGCTCCGCCGTATCTCGGAGCTCGACGTGGGTGTCATGCAGTCGCTCTCGACGCCGGTCCACGCCATGGTGGCGCTGGCCGGCGCCGCGCTGGGGTGGCTCGCCTCCGACCAGCGGCTCACCTTCTTCCCAGGGTGGGTCGCCATCCTCCTGGTCGCGGGTGCCGTCTTCGGAGTCTCCTCTCTCAAGGAGCCTTCCGGCGACGTGCTCCACGCCAGGACGCAACACAGCGGCGACTGACGACGCCGCTCAGCGGCAACTGACGACGCCGCTCATCCGCAACGGCGGAAAGGGGCCCCCTTTCCGCCGTTGCACCTCCGCCGCGCCCGCCAGCTGCCCGAACCCGGGGTCGATCAGGCCAGGTCGTGCTCGCCGGCCTTGACCGAGCGAGTGAAGGCCGACCACGCGGCGACGCCGAAGGTCAGCTTCGGCCCCTCCACATCCTTGGAATCCCGCACCCCCACCACCGGCGACAGGTCCGCCACCTCGACGCAGTCACCGCCCTGGTGATCGCTGTAGCTGCTCTTGCGCCACTGGACGGTCTGCCGGTCGTTCATAGGCTCTCCAACGCAGTTCTGATCACGGCTTGTGACTCCTTAATGGGGAGCGCGTTGCCACGGACCATCTCCCAGCGTAGAGCGAATCCTGTCACTTTGTCGGGCCGTTCGATCAGCGTGCCGACTCCGGCCGACTCTGAATATGCGAGAGCAGCGCCGTCGAAGCCAAGGATCGTGAAACTGCCGCCCAATCCGGCGTGATAGCCGAGCTGCTGCGGAACCACGTTGAGCATGATGTTTCGGCGTTCTCCAAGCTCAAGGAGAAACTTGAGCTGCCCTTTCATTACGCCACGTCCTCCGACCATGCGGTGGAGCACGGTCTCATCCAGGGTGAAGCACACGAAGGGGGGAGGGTCTCGTAAGAGCACGGCTTGTCGTGCTAGACGCTTTTCCACCAGTTCATCAACACTTGTTACTCGGTCAGATCCCAGGATAGCGCGAGCGTATTCTTCGTTCTGAAATAGTCCGTTCACAAGCAGGGCGGAGAATATGCGGATTGAGGACGCTTTGTTCTCTCGTTCGGCGTACTCCGGGAATCCTGGAGGAAGTGAAGTCTGTAGCTCGACATCGTTGGCGAGTTTCCATAGACGGTGGAAAATTCCATCGGTCTTGAAGTAGGTGTCGAGGTCGTGGGCGCTCTGCTCGGAGACCTTGCGTCCGCTCTCCATGGTGCTGATCCACTGCGGGGTGCAGCCGAGCGCGTCCGCCAGCTGCCTGCCGGTCAGGCCGGCCTTCTCGCGCATGCGACGGAGCTCGGTGCCGAAAAAGATGCGCGCTTGATTCTCGCTCATGGGAAGCCTCCGGGGGTTAATCGGGGGGTGCGGTTGAGTTGATCTCGGTGGGACTTGAGCGGGGGTGCTGCGAGGTCACTACCGCACTTTTACTCTCCCCGTGAGACTGGTCGCAAGTGTTTTCGACGCGGCAGCGGGCGGGAGGTTTCGAGATGTCCAGGTCGTCGGAATCGAAAGGCTTGGCGACGGGGCGAATGCCCCTAATGTCTGATTGGTTCGGCGAATTCTCGGGAGACGGGCTGATCGCTCGGCGGGGCGCCACGCTGAGCCCCTATCAGGTCCTTAACGGGTGCCTGGGGGAGGTCCAAGCGCGAGACAGGGACGAACTGTGGTTGCTCTGCGACGCCCAGACGCGCCTGTTGGAACGAATCGCGCTCGCGGAGTTCCTGAGGGGGCGGCCGTGAGTGTTCCAGAGCACGAGTCCCCGGCCGTCGAGTCGTACGTGCGTCTGCAAGTCCTGGGGATGCACCTCAGGGCGCACGGGTTCACGATCCACCACGTGGCGGGCGGACTGGTCGTCCGCAACATGACGTCCAGTGCGCGAAGCCGCTGCGGGGCCAGGGGAGTGTCCGGCGACACGATCACCTGCCGCCCGCGCGAGGAGGACGAGGGCCGCTACTGGTACTTCACGTCCTGGCGGCAGCCCATCGCCGAGGCCGAGCGCATCACCGACGCCCTGGTGATGATCAAGGGCTATCTGGGAGCGCCCGGATGAGGGCCGAGGACCGACTCCCGCGGGCCGAGGCGGCCGCCTACCTCGCCGCGCTGCGGCGGGAGTTCCCGGCGTTCGGCATCGTCGCCGACCCGGACCGTCCCATCTGGATGGCGGTCCGGGGCGACGACGTCTTCATCCGGGCCACCGACGGCCACGTCCTCCGCCAGAGACTCCTGGAGATGGCGAACCGGTGAGTCCCGGGCGCCGCACCCGCGCGGTCTCCCCTCACCGCGCCCAGGTGCGACTTGTGGTCGCGTGGGGCCCACCGCGCGAAAACCTCACCAAGATGCTAACTGTTCGTTACTGATCGACTACCTAGTGACATAGTGGGGAAGGGGTTCCCGCATCCCTTATCCGAGGTGCGTGGGAGGCGATGCCCCGATGAGCGAGATCCCGACCCTGTCCGGCACGACCGCTCCGCCCGGCCTGCCCAGCACGATCGTCCGGCCCGGTGACAAGCGGTATCCGGCGCTCAGCCGCGGGTTCAACCAGCGGTGGATCGGAGAGCCGGAGTACGTGCGGCTGGTCCGGTCGCCGGAGGAGGCGCGGGCGGCGCTCGCCGAGGCGGTGCGCGAACGGCCGGTGGACCCGCGGCGGACGCGGATCGCGGTGAAGGCCGGAGGGCACTGCTACGAGGACTTCGTCTGCGGCTCCGACGTGAGGGTCATCCTCGACGTGAGCCCGATGTGCGGGGTGTTCTACGACGCCGGGATGCAGGCGTACTGCGTGGAGGCCGGGGCGACGAACCGGCACGTCTACAGCCACCTGTACCCGGTCAGCGGCAAGGCGCTGCCCGGCGGGTCGTGCTACTCGGTCGGGCTCGGCGGGCACATCCCGGCGGGCGGGTTCGGGCTGCTGTCGCGGCAGCACGGCCTCACCGTCGACTACCTCTACGCGGTGGAGGTGGCGGTGGTGGACGAGCACCAGAACGTCGAGCTGGTGGTGGCCCGGCGCGACGACGGCGACCGGCGGCTCCGCGACCTGCTGTGGGCCCACACCGGGGGAGGCGGCGGGAACTTCGGCGTGATCACCCGGTTCTGGTTCCGGGGACTCCCGCAGCCGCCGAAACAGGTGCTGCTGACGGCGCTCGCGTGGGACTGGAAGGACTTCACCAAGGACGAGTTCGCCGCCCTGCTGGGGGCGTTCGGGGAGTACTTCCGCGACCACCAGGACCCGTCCACGGCGGCCGGGAAGCTCTTCGCGATGCTGAAGCTCAACCACGTCAGCAACGGCCAGATAGGGCTGCTGGCCCAGGTGGACGTCGACGACCCCGACGGGGCGAGGGCGATGACCGACTTCATCGTGGCCCTGGACGGGCGCATCGGGCCGGCGGCGAGGCCGATGCGCACGATGATGGGCGAGCACTTCGTGCACCTGGAGATCCCGCGCGTGATGCCGTGGCTGACCGCCACGCAGGCGCTGAACGCCAGCGGCGAGAACCGCTGCGGAAAGTACAAGTCGGCCTACCTGCGCAGACCGTTCACCGGGCGCCAGATCGACGCGATGTGGGCCTATCTCGGCAACGAGAAGTACGCCGACTATGTGAACGAGCAGGCGCTCATCCAGGTCGACTCGTACGGCAGCGCCGTCAACAGGCCGCTGCACAAGACGGCGGCGCGGCAGCGCGATTCCATTATGAAACTGCAGTACCAGGTGTACTGGACGCAAAATGACGTCTACGAGGACACGCACATCGCGTGGATCCGCGACATCTACAAGGCGACGTTCGCCGCGACCGGCGGCGTCCCCGTCGCGGACGGCGAGACCACGGACGGCTGCTACATCGGCTATCCCGACGCGGATCTGAACGACGGGCGCTGGAACGAGTCGTCCCAGACGTGGGAGACCCTCTACTACAAGGACGCCTACGCGAAACTCCAGGAGGTCAAACGGCACTGGGATCCGGGAAACGTGTTCCGGCACGCCCAGTCCGTCCGCCCCTGGGAGCCGGAGTAGCGGCACGGGCCCGTGGCGCAGCGTCACGGATCATCTCGCCTTTATTGCATTCGCTGCCAATACTTGCGGCTGTGACGGCGGGGACAGTAGTTTCGTCGGGCGAGCGGAGCGTCGGGCCGGGCGTGGTCCGAGCGGCTGGGGAGTCATGAAGAAGCGTACCGACAGGAAGATCGCCATCGCGGGCACCGCGGCGGCGGCCGTGCTGCTGCCCACCGTCATGGTCGGCCTCGCGCAGGCCGGCGTGGGAATCCCGAAGGGCAAGTCGGAGGCCAGCGGGAACTCCAAGCCGATCCCCTCCTTCGGCCCCGCGACGCAGCCGTCGGTCCCCGGCGGCGCGTCCGCCTCCCCGACGAAGTCGCCGGGCGCGGCGAAGCTGCCCAGCGTTCCGCTGAACAGCAACCCGTTCCGCACCGGCGGAGGGTCGCCGAGCCCGACCGACCCCGACAGCAACACCGCCAACCGCGGCAAGAAGCCGCAGATGCCGTCCGGTGCCGGGTCGGGCAAGTACGCCAAGGCCCCCGACGGCGCCGCCATCACGGGCGTCAAGAAGATCAGCTCGCGGATCTTCGACGTCACGATCGCCTCGCCGGCGCTGGGCGCCGCCGTGAAGGCCCGCGTGATGGTCCCCAAGGGCTGGAAGGCCGGCGCCACCAAGTCGTGGCCCGTCGTGTACGCCTACCACGGCGGCAACAACAACTACCTGTCCTGGACCAAGGACTCCGACATCGAGCACGTCATCGGTGCCTACGACGCGATGGTCGTGATGCCCGAGGGCGGCTGGAACGGGTCCTACACCAACTGGTTCAACGGCGGTAAGGGCGGCATCCCCGAGTGGGAGACGTTCCACATCGGCGAGGTCATCCCGCTGATGGAGCGCAACTTCCACGCCGGGTCGATGCGCGCCGCGATCGGCCTGTCGTCCGGTGGCCAGGGCGCCATCACCTACGCCGAGCGGCACCGCATGTTCAAGTACGCCGCCTCCTACAGCGGCGCCCTCAACATCACCGCACCCGGAATGCCGATCATCCTGACGTCCATGAACCGGGACGCCGGCACCGCCATCTGGGGCGACCCGATCACCGCGCGGGCGAACTGGCGGGCGCACGACGCGACCGTCATGGTGTCCAAGCTGAAGGGCGTCGGCGTCTACGTCTCGTCCGGCAACGGGCAGCCCGGCCCGCACGACAAGGCCGACACCCCGCCCCACGACGCGGGGCGGATCGGCGAGCAGCTGGCCGGCACGATGAACGAGAACTTCGTCGCCGCCGCGCGGAAGGCGGGCGTGCCGGTCACCTCCCACCTGTACGGGCCCGGCATGCACAACTGGAAGTACTGGCGCATCGAGCTGGCGCGCAGCTGGCCGACCATCGCCAGGTCCATCGGCGCCCGCAAGTCCTGACCGGCGGCCCGGCGGACCGGGGAGCGGCACGGTGAAGGGGTTCGCCCGGCGGGAGTTCCAGCTCGTGCTGCTGCGGCGCATGGCCGACTACCAGCCGGGCCTCGTCGAGGACGCGATCCGGTCGCTCGGCGCGTCGCGCACGGAGATGCGCGAGGTCAACGCCCGGTGGCAGCGCATCCTGCGGTCACGGACGTTCCCGCGCGGCCGCCGCCGCTACGAGACGGTCCTCGGCCCGCCCGCCGGGGTCGAGGAGCGCCCGATCGGCGACGTCGCCTGCGAGGTGGCGTGGTGGCCGCCCCTCGCCCTGTGGCCCGGCCTGCGCTTCGAGATCATGATGGGCCCGGACGGCACGGTCATGCAGGAGTGGCTCGTCCGGGACGACGGCGTGCCCGTCCCGCCGCTGGAGACCGTGGACGACCTCGCCCCCTGGTCCTGCGTCGTCGGCGACCTGGACGCGCGCTTCGGCGCGGTCGCGCACCAGGACGGCGAGGTCCCGAGCCGCTGGCACGCCACGCTCACGGGCCCGGACGGCACCGCCTTCGTCGCGCACTTCGTCTGGGGACTCCTCCAGACCGTCGAGAGCATCTGAAACGGTCCAAAACCCGACAACCCCTCCGATATTGGGGTGATCTTGGCGTTCTGTGTCCCTGGAGATGACGGACCCGTCCTTAGCGTGGGGAGATCTGAGCTCTGAAAGGACGGCGATGCCCGAGGTGACCGTGTACGCCCCCGGATATCCCACCTGGGCCGAACTGGCCAGTCCGGACGTCCACGCATCCAAGCGGTTCTACACCGAGCTGTTCGGCTGGTACGTCTACACGCTGGCCGGCGACCTCGACGACTACTCGATCTTCACCCTGGGCGGCGTCCAGGGGCCGGAGGTCGCCGGCATGCAGCCGCTCGCGGACGACTCGATGGAGCCGACGTGGACGTGCTACTTCCGGACCGACGACATCCCCGCCACGCTCGACACCGTGCGCGCCATGGGCGGGCACGAGCTGAGCGAGCCCACCGACCTCGCCAACCTCGGGCGGATGGCCCACTGCGCCGACCCCGAGGGCGCCGACTTCGCCCTGTGGACCCCCCACGACTTCGAGGGCGCGGGCGTCATGGACGAGCCGTCCGCGATGTGCTGGATGGAGCTGGCCTCCCGTGACCCCGAGGGCGCCCGCCGCTTCTACGGGGAGGTCTTCGGCTGGACGGCCGTCGACCGCTCCTACTTCACGCCCGGCTACACCAACTGGAAGGTCGGCGAGTGGTCCGTGGCGGGCATGGTGCCGCTGGGGGAGTGGTGGCCGGCCCAGTTCGAGCCCCACTGGATCCCCTACTTCTGGGTCTCCGACTGCGACGCCATCGCCGCGCGGGCGGCCGAGTTGGGGGCGGTGATCCATATCCCGCCGACCGACATCAAGCCCGGCCGCATCGCCGTCATGACCGATCCGTGCGGGGCGCGCCTGGCCGTCCTCACCCCGGCCGCCGGTTCGCGCCTCACCCTCCGTCCGCACGGATGACCGCGGCCCGCCGCTCGCCCTGCGAAGACGCGAACATTGGGGTGATCTTGGGGATTTGCGTCAGCGGGGATTGCGCGGGCGTCCCTAGCCTGGAGGCGTGCGCGCCACAGGGGTGCGGCGATGCCGGAGGTGACCCATGCCCGAGGTGACCGCGTTCGCCCCCGGTCATCCGTCGTGGGCCGAGCTCGCGAGTCCGGATCCGGAGGGGTCCGGGCGGTTCTACCGCGCCCTGTTCGGCTGGTACTCCTACACGCTGACCGTGGGCGACCTCGGCGAGTACGAGATCTTCACCCTGGGCGACGTCCAGGGCCCCGAGGTCGCCGGGATGCAGGCGCTCGCCGACGACTCCGGGACGGCCTCCTGGACGTGCTACTTCCGGACCGACGACATCCCGGCCACGCTCGCCGCCGTGCGCGACGCGGGGGGCCTGGAGACGATGGAGCCCACCGATGTCGCCGACCTCGGACGGATGGCCCTGTGCTCCGACCCCGACGGTGCCGACTTCGCGCTCTGGTACCCCTACAACCTCAAGGGCGCGGGCGTCGTCGACGAGCCGTCCGCGATGCTCTGGGTGGAACTGGCCTCCCGCGACATCGAGCGCGCCCGCCGCTTCTACGGGCAGGTCTTCGGCTGGAGGGCCGTCGACCGCGACTACTACGACACCGTCTACACCGACTGGAAGGTCGGGGACTGGGCGGTGGCCGGCATGGTCTCCATGGAGGAGCTCTGGCCGCCCGGCCATCCCCCGCACTGGACCCCGTTCTTCTGGGTGTCCGACTGCGACGCCTCCACCGCCCGCGCCGCCGACCTCGGCGGCCGCGTCCGCATCCCGCCGACCGACATCAAGCCCTGCCGGTTCGCCATCGTCACCGACCCGACCGGCGCCCGCCTGGGCCTGGTCACCCCCACGACGGACGTCCAGGCCGAGCGCAGCCGCCCCTGACGACCCGCCCGGCCCGGGTCAGCGGCCGAGGGGTCCGGGCCCGAGGGAGGCCGATCCGGGCGCGGGCGGGGCGTCCTGGGAGTGCAGGCGGCCGAGGAGCATCAGGACCAGCTCGTCGATGACCTCGTCGAGGGTGGCCTCGACCCATCCGGCGGTCCAGTCGTGCAGGAGGCCGTTGATGCTGCCGATGAACGCGGTCGCGGCGATCCGGTAGTCGCGGTCGGTGATCTCACCGCGCTCGGCCGCGGCGGCGGCCTCGGCGCAGATGAACTCGACCCATCGGGCGCGGCGGGTGAGGCGCTGGCGGTCCAGCCGGGGGCTGACGCCGATGATCTCGACGAACGCGATCCGGATGCGGGCCCGGTCGGCGGTGATGCTGGCGGCGTAGGCGCGGAACAGGTGGGCCGTGCGCTCGGCGAGCCCGAGGCCCGCGACGGACGGCAGCGCGGCCACGACGTCCCGCTCGGCCGCGTCGTTGACCTCCAGGTGCAGCTCGGCGAGGAGGTCCTCCAGCGTGCTGAACTCCTCGTAGAACTGGCGGGTGGACAGCCCGGCCGCCTCGCTGAGCGCCGCGACCGTGGTCGCGCGGTAGCCGGGGCCGCGGCCGAACATCTCCAGCCCGGCGTCGAGGAACCGGCGGCGCCGCTCGGCCCGCCGCTCGGCCGCGGACCGGCCGCCGTACCTGCCGGTCGGTGTCGCGCGCCTGCCCGCCACGTGGCTCCCTCCCTCCGTCCGGACGGCATTTTCCCGCAAACCGGTGTTGTGTCACGCATCACCTCGCTGTGGTCTCGCTCACCGGGCCCGCATCGGCGCCGCCCCCGAGCCGCCCGCGGGCGGTCGGCCGGACAGCCGCCTCAGCAGGTCGCGGCTCGCGGCGGCCATCGCCGGGGGGACGTCCAGCTCCTCCAGCATGGCCGCCGCGGCCTCCATCTCGGCGGCGCGGCGGGCGGCGTGCCGGTACGTCCCGGCGACGAGCCGGTCCACGGTGTGCTCCCCGGCCGCCGCCAGCTCCGCGACGATGTTCTCGCGCAGCCAGTCCTCGCAGCCGGCCGCCCGCGCCGCCTCAAGCGCCTCGACGACCGACCCGGCCAGCCCCTTGAAGAACACGCTGCGCAGCAGCTTGCGCCCGGCCGCCGCGCCCGCCTCCGCGTCCAGCACCTCGATCCCGGCGCCGAGCGGGGTGAGGAGCGCGGCGACGTCCCCGGCGCCCTCCGCGCAGGCCAGCATCGGCGTGCGGAGCCCGCGTCCCGGCACCGGCGCCATGATCGCCACATCGGCGAACCGGACGCCGGCCCGCCGCGCGAGCGCGTCCAGTTCCCGCTTCAACCCGGGCGACCCGGTGTTCAGGTCGGCCCAGACGGCGTCCCGGGCGGCGCCGGCGCCAGCCCTGAGCGCAGCGACCGCGTCATGCGCGCTGTTGACGCTCAGCACCAGATCGGCCCCGGCGGCGGCGTCGGCCTCGCTCCCGGCCTGGATGATTCCGCCGGACGCCGCGACGGCCGGGTCGTGGCCGCGCACCACAGCCCCCGCCGCCACGAGGTCGCGCGCGATCGCGCCGCCCGCCTCACCGAGCCCCAGTACGGCGATCACCGTCATGCGTCCTCCTCCGCGGCGGGACGGTCCCGCGAACCGCTACCCTAGATCGCGACAAAATTGGCGACAATCCCGGAGACCCCCGTGAGCGACGTGACGGCCGCGATCCGCGAGGCGATCCTCGGCGGCGAGTTCGTGCCGAACCAGCGGCTGGTCGAGGCCGACCTGTCGGAGCAGTTCGCGGCGAGCCGCGCCGGCGTCCGCGCGGCGCTCGCCGTACTCGCGGGCGAGGGCCTGGTCGAGCGCGTCCAGAACCGGGGCGCCCGCGTGCGCGCCGTCTCCCTGGCGGAGGCCGTCGAGATCTCCGAGGTCCGGATGGTGATCGAGGGGCTGTGCGCGGCGAAGGCCGCCGAGCGCGCCGCCCCCGCCGAGGTCTCCGAGCTGCGGGCGATCGGCGAGGAGATGCGCGCCGCCGTGGCGTCCGGCGACGTGCTCGGCTACTCCCGGCTGAACGAGCGCCTCCACCGCCGCGTCCGCGAGATCAGCGGGCAGCGGACGGCCTCGGGCGTCCTCGAACGCCTGCGCGCCCAGGGCGTCCGGCACCAGTTCAAGCTGGCCATGCACCCGGGCCGCCCCCAGAAGTCCCTCCCGCAGCACCTCGCCATCATCGACGCGATCGCCGCCCACGACCCGGCCGCCGCCGAGCAGGCCGCCCGCGCGCACCTGCGCAGCGTCATCGAGGCCCTCGGCGAGATCGCCTCCTAGCCGGAAAACCCTTCGCGCCGGCCCTCCTCCGGCCGTTACGGTCGGCCTGCCGCGCGACACGATCTTGTCCGGCGGCGGTCGTCATCAGAGAGAACCAGGAGGATTCCCGATGACAACAACCACAGCCCTTGCTCTGACCAAGGTTCGCAACATCGGGATCATGGCGCACATCGACGCCGGCAAGACGACGACCGCCGAGCGGATCCTCTTCTACACCGGTGTGTCGCACCGGATCGGCGAAGTGCACGACGGCAACACCGCGCTCGACTACACCAAACAGGAGCGCGACCGGGGCATCACCATCACCTCCGCGGCGACGACCTGCCGCTGGACCGTCGAGGACGCCCGCGGCGCGGCCGGCGCCGAGCACACGATCAACCTGATCGACACGCCGGGCCACGTCGACTTCACGATCGAGGTCGAACGGTGCCTGCGCGTCCTCGACGGCGCCGTGGCCGTGTTCGACGGCGTGGCGGGCGTCGAGCCGCAGTCGGAGACGGTGTGGCGCCAGGCCGACCGCTACGGCGTGCCGCGCATCTGCTTCGTCAACAAGCTCGACCGCGCCGGTGCCGACTTCCAGCGCTGCGTCGACATGATCCGCGAGCGGCTCGGCGCCGTCCCGCTGGTCGTGCAGCTGCCGATCGGCGCCGAGTCCGGGTTCGCGGGCGTCGTCGACCTCGTCTCCGGGCGGGCGCACGTCTGGCCGGACGACCGGCACGCCGTCGTGGACGTCCCGTCCGGCATGGCCGAGGACGTCCGCCGATGGCGCGGCAGGCTCGTCGAGACGGTCGCCGAGCGCGACGAGGAGGTCATGGAGCTGTACGTGGGCGGTGCGGAGCCGTCGCCGGAGCAGCTGCACGCGGCGATCCGCCGGCTCACGGTCGCCTCCGAGATCACCCCGGTGCTGTGCGGCAGCGCGTTCCGCAACAAGGGCGTCGAGCCCCTGCTGGACGCGGTGGTGCGGTACCTGCCGTCGCCGCTCGACGTCGCGCCGCCGGAGATCGGGGACGCCCTGGAGCGGACCCCGCTCTCCGCGCTCGCGTTCAAGATCGTGAGTGACCGGCACCTGGGGCGGCTCACCTTCGTCCGGATCTACACCGGGCGGCTGGTGGCGGGCGCGAGCGTGCTCAACAGCGTCAAGACGCGCAAGGAGCGGATCGGCAAGATCTACCGCATGCACGCCGACACGCGCGAGGAGATCGCGTCGGCGGGCGCGGGCGACATCGTCGCGGTGATGGGGCTCAAGCAGACCACCACCGGCGAGACGCTCTGCGACGAGGCGCGCCCGGTGGTCCTGGAGTCCATGGACTTCCCGGCGCCGGTCATCGAGGTCGCGATCGAGCCGCGCTCCAAGGCCGACCGGGAGAAGCTGGGCGCCGCGATCCAGCGGCTCTCGGAGGAGGATCCGTCGTTCCAGGTCCACGACGAGGAGGGGCAGACCGTCATCGGCGGCATGGGCGAACTCCATCTGGAGATCCTCATCGACCGCATGCGGGAGGAGTTCCACGTCGAGGCGGCCGTCGGCCGCCCGCGCGTGGCCTACCGCGAGACGATCCGCACGGCCGTGGACCGGGTCGACCTCACCCACCGCAAGCAGACGGGAGGCAAGGGCCAGTACGCGAAGGTGCAGATCGCCGTCGAGCCCGTCGAGGACGGGTACGAGTTCGTCAACCGGGTCACCGGCGGACGGATTCCGAAGGAGTTCATCCCCTCGGTGGACGCGGGCTGCCAGGAGGCGATGCGCTTCGGCGTCCTCGCCGGGCACGAGATGACGGGCGTGCGGGTCACGCTGCTGGACGGCGACTTCCACCCCGTCGACTCGTCCGAGCTCGCCTTCAAGATCGCCGGTTCGCTGGCGTTCGGGGAGGCGGTGCGGCGCGCGTCCCCCGTGCTGCTCGAACCGGTGATGACCGTCGAGGTCACCGCCCCCGAGGAGCATCTGGGCGCGGTGATCGGCGACCTCAACGCCCGCCGCGGCCGGATCGAGGGGACCGACGAGCGCGCGGGCGCCCGGGTGGTGCACGCCCTCGTACCGCTGTCGGAGATGTTCGGCTACGTCGGGCACCTGCGCGGCATGACGTCGGGCCGCGGGGTGTTCACCATGCGGTTCGCGTCCTACGCGGAGGTCCCGGCCGCGGTCGCCCGGACCCTCGTCTCGGGCTGATGTGAAGGGGGCCCGGCTCTCGCCGGGCCCCCTTCTTCACGCGCCGGCCAGACCTCGCCGAGACCTGCGCCACACGGGGTGTACGGGGTGCGGACACGGGAATCGTCGGTCGCGGAGCCACCGGCCCACTAGTCTCTGCCGGGGCGGGACGCCGGGTCCCGCCGGTCCGCGAGGAGGAGCCCCCAGGTGTTCGAGTCGGTGCTCGTGGCCAACCGCGGCGAGATCGCCGGGCGGATCGTGCACACCGCCCGCGCGATGGGGCTCAAGACGATCGCGGTGTACTCCGCGGCCGACGAGGGCCTGCCCTTCGTCGCCGAGGCGGACGAGGCCGTCCTGATCGGGCCCGCCGAGCCGTCCGGCAGCTACCTCAACGCCGCCGCGATCCTGGAGGCCGCGCACCGGACCAACGCGCAGGCCGTCCATCCCGGCCACGGGTTCCTCGCCGAGAGCGCCTCGTTCGCCCGGCAGGTCGCCGACCGCGGCCTGGTCTGGGTCGGCCCGCCGCCGCTCGCCATCGCCCGGATGGGCGACAAGATCAACGCCCGGAACCTGATGAAGGAGGCGGGCGTCCCCGTCGCCCCCGGGGTCTGGGAGCCCGTGCCGGACGCGGCGACGGCGGTCGAGGAGGCCGAGCGCATCGGCTATCCCGTCATGGTGAAGCCCGCCGCGGGCGGCGGCGGCATCGGCCTGGCCGCCGTCCACGACGAGGCGTCGCTGCGCAAGGCGTTCGAGGAGGCCCGCGCCGCCGCCGAACAGATCTTCGGCCGGGGCGACATCCTGCTGGAACGGTACGTCGAGGGCGCCCGGCACGTCGAGGTGCAGATCCTCGGCCTGGCCGACGGCACCGTGCTCGCGCTGGGCGAGCGCGAGTGCTCCGTCCAGCGCCGGTACCAGAAGGTCGTGGAGGAGTCCCCGTCCCCCGGCATCACCCCGGCGCTGCGCGAGCGGATGCTGGCCGCCGCCGTCCGCGCGGGCGAGGCCGTCGGCTACCGCGGCGCCGGCACCGTCGAGTGCCTGGTCGACCCCGCCGCCCAGGAGTTCTCCTTCCTGGAGATGGACACCCGCCTCCAGATCGAGCACCCGGTCACCGAGATGGTCACCGGCATCGACCTCGTCGAGCAGCAGTTCCGCATCGCCGCCGGCGAACCGGTCTCGTTCACCGGCGCCGCCCCGCGCGGGCACGCCATCGAGTTCCGCGTCCAGGCCGAGGACCCGCGGCGCTTCCTGCCCGGCACGGGCGAGATCACGGTGTGGGAGGAGCCCGTCGGCGACGGCATCCGCATCGACGCGGGCTACGCCGAGGGCACCACCGTCACCCGCCACTACGACCCGCTGCTGGCCAAGCTGTGCGTCCACGGCGACGACCGCGCCCACGCCCTGGCCCGCGCCCGCGCCGCGCTGGAGGCGTTCCACATCGAGGGCCCGCCGACGAACCTGCCCTTCCTGCGCGAACTACTCGACCGCCCGGAGTTCGCGACCGGAACCTACGACACCGGGCTGGTCGCGCGCATGCGCGGCCCCCAGGCCCCCTGAGCACCGCCCCCGCGCCCGTCGTAGAGTGACGCCGTGTACTGCGACCGCTGCGGCGAGCCCGCCGAGGGCGACCACACCCCCTGCCGGACCGCCCGCCGGATGGAACCGCCCCGCTACTGCCCCCACTGCCGCCGCCGCCTGATCGTCCAGGTGACCCCCACCGCCTGGACGGCCGAATGCTCCCAACACGGCCCCCAGGAACCCGCAGGTCAAGCCCCGTAGTGGTAACGGCAGGCGGCGATGCGGATCTCGTTCTCGCCCAGTTTGTAGACCAGGCGATGCTCGTCGGTGATCCGGCGCGACCAGTAACCATGGAATCCGTGCTTCAACGGCTCTGGCTTGCCGATACCGTCATTGCCGTTGCGCTGGATGTCCTTGAGCAGGTTATTGATCCGCTTGAGGATCTTGCGGTCCTCGGTCTGCCACCAGACGTAGTCGTTCCAGGCGCTCTCGTCCCAGACCAGCTTCATTCGGCGAGAGGCCGCTCGACTCCGGCTCCGTGCTCCAGACGGTCTATGGAAGCCAGCAGCCGCCGGGCGTTCTCGGGGCTCCTGAGCAGGTAGGCGGTCTCCTTCAGTGACTCGTAGTCGTCGAGCGCCACGATGACCACCGGCTCGTGCCCGGCACGCGTGATGATCACTTCTTCGCGGTCGTCGACGACCGCGTTGAGCGTCTCGGCGTAATGCGCGCGAGACTCCGAGTACGTCATCGTCTTCATGTCACACCTCCATACGTACAAGAAATTGTACGTTGAGCCAGGGTGTTCGGCAACTGGTCAGGCGACGTCCTGGCAGGAGGACTCGGCGGGGAGGAGGGGGCGCAGGCGGACAGAATAGGTCTGGCCGCCGCTGCGCCACGCGGTGTCCGGGCTTGTACCGGGGACCTTCCCGGCCGGGGCCACCGTGCAGACCGCACCGGCCACCTGGACGCCCTTGCCGAGCGGCTCCAGCGGCCACGTCCTGACGGTGGCGCTTCCCGTGGGCGGCCCGGCGAGCACGGCGGTCTTCCGCGGCTTGTAAGGTCCGGGCTTCCCGGCGAGGTCGGACGCGGGCCAGGCGGCCGGGTCGAGGCGCTTGAGGAAGCGTCCCTCCGGGCCCGCCTGCGCCTCGGGCTGGACGATCCGGGTCGTCGCGCCGTCCATGGCGACCACGATCGTGATCGCGTCCGTGACGCCGCCGGGCCCGACCGTGTGGGAGCGGGCGAGGCCGGCCGCGCGGGCCTCGTCCAGGAGGCGCCGCAGGGCTTCGGGCCTCAGGCGGTACTCGGTCGGCCCGCCCTGGGCCGAGGCCACCGCGCGGCCCGTGGAGTAGAGGGAGAAGTCGGGAAGGCTTCCGGGGCCGCCGAGACCGGCGATGCCGCCGGTCCTGCGCCACCGCAGGACGAGCTTCTCGCCCGCAGGGGTGTCCTTGACGGGGGACGAGGCCGTGGTGGAGGCGGGGGCGGAGGGCCCGGCGGTGCCGGAGCCGTCGCCGCAGGCGGCCGACCCGGCGCAGGCGACCAGGACGGCGCAGGCGAGTGCCGGCACTCGGTGGGAGCGTGTGTACGGACCGGCCATGACGGTTGGACGCTCGGTGCCGCGCCCCGGTTCCGCCGATTCCGGGAACACCCGGCGACGGGCCGGTTCCGGGCCCGCGCTAGTGTGCCGATCTGTGAGTGTGCTCGTTGTGACCGGGACCTGCACGGGTGTGGGGAAGACCGTCGTCACCGCGGCGCTGGCCGCGGTCGCCGCCGCGCGCGGCGCGTCGGTCGCCGTCGTCAAACCCGGTCAGACCGGGGTCGGCGGCGGGGAGCCGGGCGACCTCGACGAGGTCCGCAGGCTCGCGGGGATCGACGACGTGCACGAGTACGCGCGGTTCCCCGACCCCCTGTCCCCGGCCGCGGCGGCCCGGCACGCGGGGATGCCGCCCGTCCGGCTGCCGGACGTCGCCGAGCGCGTCGGGGACCTGGCGTCCGGGCGGCGGCTGGTGCTGGTCGAGGGGGCGGGCGGGCTCCTCGTCCGCTACGACGAGGAGGGCGGCACGATCGCCGACCTCGCGCGCTGGCTCGGCGCCGCCGTCGTGGTGGTGGCCCGTCCGGACCTCGGCACGCTCAACCACACCGCGCTCACCCTGGAGGCGATGGCGCACCGCGGGGTGCAGCTCGCCGGGGTGGTGATCGGCGCGTGGCCGGACGCCCCCGACCTCGCCATGCGCAGCAACATCCGCGACCTGGAGACCATCGCGGCCCGCCCGCTGTCGGGCGCGCTGCCCGCCGGCGCCGGGGCCCTGGACCCGGCGGAGTTCCTCGTGGCCGCGCACCGCGGCCTGGCCCCCTCGTTCGGCGGCGGATTCGACGCCGCCGCCTTCCGCGCCGCCTTCGGCCTCGACAAGGAGAACACGTGACGGACATTCTCGACATCGCGCGCCGCCAGGTCCTGGACGAGGGCGAGGGCCTGTCGCAGGGGCAGGTGCTGGAGGTGCTGAACCTGCCGGACGACCGGCTCCAGGACCTGCTCGCGCTCGCCCACGACGTCCGGATGCGGTGGTGCGGGCCGGAGGTCGAGGTCGAGGGGATCGTGTCGCTGAAGACCGGCGGCTGCCCGGAGGACTGCCACTTCTGCTCGCAGTCCGGCAAGTTCGAGTCGCCCGTCCGGTCGGTGTGGCTGAACATCCCCGAGCTGGTCGAGGCGGCGAAGGAGACCGCCGCGACCGGCGCCACCGAGTTCTGCATCGTCGCCGCCGTGCGGGGACCGGACGAGCGGCTGATGTCGCAGGTCCGCGAGGGCGTCAAGGCCATCAACGACGCCGTCGAGATCAACATCGCGTGCTCGCTCGGCATGCTCACCCAGGCGCAGGTGGACGAGCTGGCCACGATGGGCGTCCACCGCTACAACCACAACCTGGAGACGGCCCGCTCCCACTTCCCGAACGTGGTCACCACGCACGCGTGGGAGGAGCGCTGGGACACCCTCCGCATGGTCAAGGACGCCGGCATGGAGGTGTGCTGCGGCGGCATCGTCGGCATGGGCGAGAGCGTCGAGCAGCGCGCCGAGTTCGCCGGGCAGCTCGCGGAACTGGAGCCCGACGAGGTCCCGCTGAACTTCCTCGCGCCGCGCCCCGGCACCCCGTTCGCCGACTACCCGCTGGTCGAGGGCACCGAGGCGCTGAGGACGATCGCCGCGTTCCGGCTCGCCCTGCCCCGCACCATCCTGCGCTACGCCGGCGGCCGCGAGCTCACCCTCGGCGACCTCGGCACCCGCGAGGGCATGCTCGGCGGCATCAACGCGGTGATCGTCGGCAACTACCTCACCACCCTCGGCCGCCCGGCGCGGCAGGACCTGGAACTGCTCACCGAGCTGCAGATGCCGATCAAGGCCCTCGGCCGGACGCTCTGAGACCCGCCGCGCGGCGGGTCAGCGGCTCAGCCGGGTGATGAACTTGTAGCGGTCGCCCCGGTACAGGGACTGGGCCCACTCGACCGGCTGGCCCGTCGTGTCGAAGGCGTGGCGGGACAGCAGCAGCATCGGCAGGCCGACGTCCACGCCCAGGAGCTGGGCGTCGTGCGGGGTGGCGAGGACGGTCTCGATCGTCTCCTCGGCCTCGGTGAGGTGGACGTCGTAGGCGGTCGCGAGCGTCTCGTACAGGGAGTGGTGGCGCGGCAGCTCGCGGCGCAGGCCCGGGAAGCGGCGGGCCGGGAGGTGCGAGGTGTCGATCGACATCGGCTCGCCGTCGGCCAGCCGGAGGCGGTGGATCCGCAGCACCCGGCCGCCGGGGCGGATGCACAGGAGGTTGGCGAGGCGCTCGTCGGCGCTGACGTAGCCGGCCTCCAGGATGCGGGTCTCGGGGCGCAGCCCGTGGTGCCGCATGTCCTCGGTGTAGCTGACGAGCTGGAGTTCCTGGGCGACCTTCGGCTTGGCGACGAAGGTGCCCTTGCCCTGGATGCGCTGGAGGCGCCCCTCCACGACCAGCTCGGCGAGGGCCTGCCGGACGGTGGTGCGGGACGTCTCGTACTTCTCCGCGAGGGTCCGCTCGGGCGGCAGCGGGCTGCCCGCGGGAAGCGACTGGATCAGCTCGACCAGCAGTTCCTTGAGCTTGTAGTACTTGGGGATCCGGGGCGCCTGGTTCGGGTGGCGCTTACCGATGTCGCCGAGCGAGACCCGGTCGAAGCCGTGCTCGAACCCGCCCCCGTGCCGGGGCCCGCCTCTGACCTCCGTCACGGCATCTCCTCACGTTCATCACCGGTTTCCCCGATGTTATGGGTGAAGACTACGGCCGGTAGAGGAGGCGATTTCCGCCAGGGCCGCCCGCAATCGTGTGAGGTCGGACTCGTCCAGCGTGGCGCGTGCGGTGAGGCGCAGGCAGGCCCGGCCCTTGGGAACCGACGGCGGACGGAAGCAGCCGACGCGGAGACCGTGCTCAGCGCAGATCTCGGCGGCCCGCACCGCGGCCTGCGGCTCGCCCAGGAACACGGGGACCACGGCCGCCGCGGGCGGGGCCGTTTCCAGGCCGGAACCGGCCGCCAGGTTTGAGATCGCCAGGGCCCGCTCGCGGGCCCTGCCGGGCAGCCCGGGGTCGGATCCGAGCACGTCCAGCGCGGCGAGGGCGGCGCCCGCGGCGGGCGGGTTCAGCCCGGTGTCGAAGATGAACGACCGTCCCGTGTCGACCAGGGCGTCGATCACCTCGGGGGCCCCGAGGACCGCCCCGCCCTGCGATGCCAGGGACTTCGACAGCGTGAGGGTGAGGACCACGTCGGGCTCGCCCGCGAGGCCGGCGGCGTGCGCCGCGCCCCGGCCCCCGTCGCCGACGACGCCGAGCGCGTGCGCCTCGTCGACCAGCAGCAGCGCCCCGTGCGCCCGGACGGCGGCGTGCAGCGCGCCCAGCGGCGCCAGGTCGCCGTCGACGGAGAACACCGCGTCGGTGACGACGACGGCGTGGTCCTCCTCGCGCTCGGCGAGGGCCCGCTCCGCGGCGGCGGCGTCCCGATGCGGGACGATCACGACGCGGGACCGCGACAGCCGGCACGCGTCCACGATGGAGGCGTGGTTGACCTGGTCGGACACCACGAGCGTGTCAGGCCCGGCGAGCGCGGTGACGGCGCCGAGGTTGGCGAGGAAACCGGAGGAGAACACCAGGCCGGCGGCGCTCCCGGTGAACGCGGCGAGCCGCCGGTCCAGCTCGGCGTGCAGCTCCGTCGTCCCGGTGACGAGGCGCGAACCGGTGGAGCCGGTGCCCCACTCGCGCGCGGCGGCGACGGCGCCCTCCACGAGCCGCGGGTCGCCGGAGAGCCCGAGGTAGTCGTTGGACGCCAGATCGGTGAGCCCGTCGGGCCGGGGGCGCAGCGACCGGCGCAGCCCGGCGGCGGCGCGCCGCCCGGCGGCGTCCCGGAGTCTGGCCAGGGGGTCTCGTACTGCGGTCATGCCGGGCATCCTGCCAGGTGGCCCCGGAGGCGGGGCCACCTGCCCTCGGACAGAAAACCATCGGCGATGATGGTCGAGTGCCTACCTTGACCGATCTGGTCCGCGACCACACCGACCTCACCGACACCGATCTGGAGTGGCTGCACGCGCTGGTCTCGGACTGGCAGCTCCTGGCCGACCTGTCGTTCGCGGACCTGCTGCTGTGGGTGCCGCTGCGGTCGGCGGACGCGCTGCCCGCCGACGGGACGTCCCGCGCGGGCCGGAGCAGGCCGGGCGTGCTCGACACCGGCGCGGCCGTCCCCGGCTGGGTCGCGATCGCGCAGATGCGGCCGACGACCGGGCCGACCGCCTACCCGGAGGACCTCGTCGGCAAGGTCGTCCGGACGGGCCGCCGCGGGCTGATCGACGTGGCGTGGCGGGAGCGCCGGATCGTCCGCGAGGGCGACCCGGAGTGGGGCAGCGGCATCCCCGTCCGCGAGGAGTCCATCCCGGTGCGCCGCGGCGCCAAGATCCTCGGAGTGATCCAGCGCAGCACCAACCTCAGCTCGGCGCGCACCCCGTCCCGGCTGGAGCTGACCTACCTGCAGAGCGCCAGCGACCTCGCCACGATGATCTCCGAGGGCCGGTTCCCGGTGCCCGGCGAGGAGCCGAACATGGTCCGCTCGCCGCGCGTCGGCGACGGCCTGATGCGGCTGGACCGCGCCGGCAAGGTCACCTACGCCAGCCCCAACGCCCAGTCCGCCTACCGGCGGCTCGGCTACCCGACGGACCTGGTCGGCGAGGCGCTCGGGCAGGTCACCGCGGACCTGTGCGACACCGGCGAGCCGATGGAGGAGGCGCTGAGCGTCGTGCTGTCGGGCCGCGCGCCCCGCGAGGTCGAGGTCGAGTCACGCGGGTCGATCATGCAGCTGCGCACGATCCCCCTCGTCGTCGGCGGGACGCGGATCGGCGCCGTCGTGCTGTGCCGGGACGTGACCGAGCTGCGCTGGCGCGACCGGGAGCTGATGACCAAGGACGCCACCATCCGGGAGATCCACCACCGGGTGAAGAACAACCTGCAGACGGTCGCGGCGCTGCTGCGGCTCCAGGCGCGCCGGCTGCGGATCCCGGAGGGCCGGGCCGCGCTGGACGAGGCCGTCCGGCGCGTCGGGTCGATCGCGATCGTGCACGAGACGCTGTCGCACACCCCGGACGAGCTGATCGACTTCGACGACATCGCCGACCGGGTGATCACGATGGCGGGGGAGGTGTCCACCCCGGAGACCAAGGTCACCCCCAAACGGACCGGGAGCTTCGGCGTCCTGCCCGCCGAGATCGCGACGCCGCTGGCGATGGCGCTCACCGAACTGCTGCAGAACGCCCTGGAGCACGGCCTGGCGAACCGGTTCGGGACCCTGGAGGTCGTGGCGCACCGCTACGGGGAGGGGGAGGTCTCCAAGGATCCGGGCGGCGCTTCGTTCTGGGGCGAGTGGAAGGCGGCCGGTGCGAACGAGCCCCGCGCCCCGGGCGTCGAGCCCGAGCACCCGTCCGGCCGCCGCCTCGTCACCGTCATCGCGGACGACGGCGTCGGCCTGCCCGCCGACTTCGACATGGAGAGCACCGAGAGCCTCGGCCTGCAGATCGTCCGCACCCTCATCGTGGGCGAACTGGGAGGCGACCTGGACTTCCGCCCCCGCGAAGGCGGCGGCACCGAGGTAGTGGTCGACATCCCCCTGGACCACCACCACGGCCCCAGTCGTGCCTGATCGGCGTCCGCTCGAACCGTCAGCGCGGCCAAGCCGTTACTGCACCCAGCGGAACCGGCACCTCAGCCGTCAAATACCAAAAGGTCTGCGATCGCGTGCGAAGCCAGTTTCAAGCAAAGCAAGAAACTGATCGCGCAGCGAGCCGCGAGGCGAGTCGGAGCGATGCCAGCGATCGCGGCCGTGCCCGCAAGGAAGGCGCTCTAGCGCCTGACGCTAAGGGCGCGGCGATGAGAACGCCGCAGTGCGCGGCGTTCGTCTTCGCCCATGGCGCCCCAGACGCCGGACTCCTGGCCGGACTCCAGCGCCCAGCGCAGGCAGGCATCGCTGACGTCGCAGCGGCGGCAGACCTGCTTGGCCTCCTCGATCTGCAGGATCGCGGGGCCGGTGTTGCCGATGGGGAAGAAGAGCTCGGGGTCCACGTCACGGCAGGCTGCGCGGTGGCGCCAGTCCATGCGGTCCACTCCTTCGTCAGGTGGTGGAGTTGCTCCACTCTTGTGAACGGGTTCACATGTCGCGAACGCCCGGGGTGGCTGTGGCCAGGTCCAGGGATTGTTGTTCGGCGGCGCCGCGAGCAGGTGACCGGCGGCGTTGGGGTCCCTGTCGGCTGGCGCACTTTGAGCGTTTCAGGAGGGTGCGGGCAGACGCAAGACCTTTGAGAAAGGATTCTCAAAGTATGGGTGTCGCATGTGTCACACCCATCGGTCGGGCGTGTTACTTGGCTCTCACATGCGGGCTCGCGCGCCTCAAATGACGATGCGGATCGCCTTCGGCACGGAGCGGAACGTGACCGTCCGGTGCTCTCCCAGGTAGTCGCCGTCCAGCTGGAACGCCACGGGACGGTCCGCGCACACCGTGACCTCGGCCTCGTCGTGCAGGTTCAGCGCGTGCCGCCCCTGAACGGGATACGCCCGCGGGGCCAGCATCCGGGCCAGCGCCCCCAGCGTCGCGCCGACTTCCAGGGAACGCATCCCGAACACGTCCAGGCCGCGGGAGAAGTTCGCCTTCGGACTCGGATTCACCGGCACCCGCCCCATGAAAGTCCACGGAGACGTATTGGAGATGAACGCCAGGAACAGCCCCGATTTCGGCGGCCGTCCGGGCTGTTCCAAAGTGAGCGCCGGATGGCGCCGATCGGTGCCGGAGAAGAAATGCCGGATCGCGGTCCGCACATACAGCGACGGGTCCGCCCGGAAGCCCGCCTCGCGGCGCCGCTCCACCTCCCGCACGACCTCCGCGTCCAGCCCCACTCCCGCACAGAACGTGAAGTACCGCTCGGGGGCCCCGGGATGGGAGGCCGTGCCGAGCCCGACCGTCCGGTACCGGCCCGCCCGCAGCGCCTCCAGCACCGACCGCGTCGCGCCGATCGGGTCGTCCGGAAGGCCGAGCGCGCGGGCGAACACGTTCGCGCTCCCGCACGGCAGCACCGCCAGCGCGGGCAGATCGGGGGACGGGCCGTTCGCCAGCAGCCCGTTGACGGCCTCGTTCACCGTCCCGTCCCCGCCGAGGGCGATCACGACGTCGTAGCCCTCGACGGCGGCCTGCCGGGCCAGCTCCGTCGCGTGGCCGCGGTGGCCGGTCTCGGCGAGGACGAGGTCGAGATCGCCGGTGAAGGCCCGCACGAGGATGTCGCGGGCCCGCCGGGAGGTGGAGGTCGCCTTGGGGTTGGCGATGAGCATGGCGCGCACGGCGTCAGGGTATCGAGCGTTCCGGATGCGTTCGCCCGCCGTTTCCCCTGGGGGCGGGCCGCAGAACGGGGCGAGTAGGGTTTCGGGGTGTGACCAAGCGTCCCTTCACCGTGCAGGCCGCCGCCGCCCTCCAGGCCGCGGAGGGCGCCGCCGCCGTCGGATTCGGCGTCTTCACCGGCGTCGAGACGGCCGCCGGCTCCGCCGTCGACCCGGCCAGCGCGATCGGGGTCACCGTCCTGGCCCTCGCCGGCGGCCTCGGCATGCTCGGCTGCGCGCGCGGGCTGCTGCGCGCCGCCCAGTGGAGCCGCGCCCCCACGGTCCTGACCCAGCTGTTCGCCCTGCCGATCGCCTGGTCACTGTGGCAGAGCGACCGGCTCGCGATCGCCGTCCCGCTGGGCGTGGTCGCGGTCCTCGCGCTGATCGCCGCCCTCAGCCCGCCGAGCACCGCCTGGCTCATCGAGGACCACGACGAGGACGACGAGGACGCGCCGAAGGACCCCGAGCCCACCGCACCGGCCAAGACGGCCGGCGCCCCGCCGGCCGCGGAGCCGCGCTCCCTCGGCCGGCGCCTCAAAGACCGCCTGAACGAACAGCCCACCAAGAACGGCAAGGGCTGACGAACGCCGAAAGGGCCCTGAGGACACGTCCTCGGGGCCCTTTCGGCTCACCATCGCTACTCGTCGGCGGTCAGGCCGTCGCGGAGCTGCGCGAGGGTCCGCGCCAGCAGCCGGGACACGTGCATCTGGGAGATGCCGAGCTCCGCCGCGATCTGCGACTGCGTCATGTTGCCGAAGAAGCGCAGCAGAAGGATCTTCTTCTCGCGCGCCGGAAGCTTCTCCAGCAGCGGCTTGAGGGACTCACGGTACTCCACGCCCTCCAGCGACTCGTCCACCATGCCGAGCGAGTCCGCCACCGCCGGGGCGTCCTCGTCGCCGGAGTCGGGCGCGTCGAGGGACACCGTGGAATAGGCGTTCGCCGACTCCAGCCCCTCCAGCACCTCCTCCTCGGTCATCTGCAGGTGAGCCGCCAGCTCGCTCACGGTCGGGGCGCGGCCCTCCCGCTGGGCGAGATCACTGATCGCCTTCGTCAGCGACAGCTTCAGCTCCTGCAGCCGGCGCGGTACGCGCACCGCCCAGCCCTTGTCGCGGAAGTGCCGCTTGATCTCACCGACGATCGTCGGCGTGGCGTAGGTGGAGAACTCCACCCCGCGCTCCAGGTCGAACCGGTCGATCGACTTGATCAACCCGATCGTGGCGACCTGGATCAGGTCGTCCAGCCACTCCCCGCGGTTGCGGAAGCGCCGGGCGAGATACTCCACCAGCGGCAGATGCAGCTCCACGAGCTGGTCGCGGATGCGCTGGCGCTCCGGGTCGCCCTCCGGCAGCTCGGTGAGACGCTCGAACAGCGCGCGCGCCCGGGCCCGGTCCGGCACGGCGCTGCTGTCAGAACGCTCGGTGCTCGCCGCGGCGACCGTCGTCTGCTCCGTCGTCGTCTTCTCCGTCACGGGGCCCCCGCCGCACCGCGACGCTTCTGCAGCGTCACGGTGACCCGGTCGTCGGAGCCCACCCGGGCGTCGACCTCGCCCGCCAAGGACGACAGCACCGTCCAGGCGAACGTGTCGCGGCTCGGCTCCTCACCGTCCATCGTCAGGACCGACACGGAGATGCGCATCGCCTCCCCGGTCAGCTCGAACTCGCACGTCAGGTCGGTGCCGGGCACCGCCTGAGCGAGCAGCATCGCGCACGCCTCGTCAACGGCTATGCGCAGGTCTTCTATCTCGTCCAGCGTGAAGTCCAACCTGGCCGCCAGGCCCGCGGTCGCGGTCCGCAGCACGGACAGGTAGGCGCTCGCGGCAGGCAGCTTCACCGTGACCACGTCACGGACGGACAACTTCGTACTGGCCGGCATTGCAGCGGTTTCCTTGGTCACGTCACTCCCTCGCAGGATGGTCCCGCTGCCTTCGAAACTACCGCCTACGAGCCGTGCATCGAGACTTCGGCGCGCTGTGTTTATTTGCGTTGCGTTGGGTTGGGGCGCCTGGGGCGCCCCAACCCAACGCAACGCGTGCGATCGCTGGCATCGCTTCGACTCGCCTTGCGGCTCGCTGCGCGATCAGTTTCTTGCTTCGCTCGAAACTGCCTTCGGACGCGATCGCGACAGTGGCCCCTGGTCCGGGGTGCTGTGGTGGCGGGTGATGTGTGCGGAGCGGGGGGTGCCGGTGGGGTGGGGATGTGGGGGTCTAGTGCGGGTTGTGGGGGGTGCTGGCGCGCTTCGGCTCGCCTTGCGGCTCGCTTCGCGGGTGGCTCTCGCTTCGCTCGTGCCGTGGGTGGGGTGGGTGCGGAATGTGGGGGGTGTTGGGGCGCTTCGGCTCGCCTTGCGGCTCGCTTCGCGGGTGGCCCTTGCTTCGCTCGTGCCGTGGGTGGGGTGGGTGCGGGTTGTGGGGGGTGCTGGGGCGCTTCGGCTCGCCTTGCGGCTCGCTTCGCGGGTGGCCCTTGCTTCGCTCGTGCCGTGGGTGGGGTGGGTGCGGGTTGTGGGGGGTGTTGGGGCGCTTCGGCTCGCCTTGCGGCTCGCTTCGCGGGTGGCTCTCGCTTCGCTCGTGCCGTGGGTGGAGATGGCGCGGGGTGTGAGGGGTGTGGCGCTTCGGCTGGGCTTGGGTCCTGCTGGGCGGGTCAGGGTTTTGCTGGGAGTAGGGCGCCCTGGTGCGTTATTACCTCGGCGGCCAGGGTGGTGGCGGTTCTGGCTGCTTGTTCGGGGGGTGCGCCGGTCAGGCGGGTGGCCAGGTAGGCGCCGTTGAAGGCGTCGCCTGCGGCTGTGGTGTCGATCACTTGCACGTGGGGGACGGCGGGGATCTGGATGGTCGTCGTTGGGTCGGCGATCACGCAGCCTTGGGCGCCCTGCTTGACGGCGATCTCGGTCACTCCGGCTCTTCTCAGGCGTCTGATCGTGTCGGCCGGGGTCCTGTCGCCGAAGACGGCCTGGTCGTCGGCGAGAGTGGGGAGGGCTATGTCCGTCCTGGTCAGGACGGTGGACATGGCTTCGGCCGCGGCCGTGGGGGAGGGCCAGCCGGCTGGGCGGTAGTTGGTGTCGAAGGCCACTCGGCCGCCGCGGCGGCGGGTCTCGTCCAGGACGGTGAGGAGCCTCGCGCGGGCGGGGGCGTCCAGGATCGACAGCGTGATGCCGGAGAGGTAGACGAGGTCGTGGCCGGCGATCGCGTCGTCGATCTCTGGGGAGTGGGCGGGGCCGAACAGGCCGCGGGCCGCCGACTGGGATCGGTAGTAGTGGAACGTCCGCTCGCCGGCCTCGTCGGTGCGGATGAGGTAGAGGCCGGCCTGGCCGCCGGGGACGGTGCGGGTGTGGTCGGAGCCCACGCCGTGAGCGGTCCAGGATTCGCGCATCAGCGTGCTGTAGGGGTCGTCGCCGATGAGGGTGACGAACTGGACGTCGGCCGTGCCGGGGGCGGCGGTGCGGGCCAGGTACGCGGCGACGTTGAAGGTGTCGCCGGCGTAGCCGACGGCCAGGCGGTCGGGGGCGAGATGGCTCAGTTCGATCATGCATTCGCCGATCAGGGCGATCCGGTTCCGCATGGCGGGCACGATACATCTAGACAACAAGTGATCTGATGACTAAGACTTCGGGTGTCGCGCTTCATCGAGAAGGGACGCCCATGCACGCCGATCCGCTGCGAGGTTACGACGAGGACGGGTACGCGATCTTCCGGAACGTGCTGGATCCGGAGCTCGTGGCCGAGGCGGACGCGCACGTCCGCTGGTTGGAGGCCCGTTATCCCGACCGGACCGGCGAGGAGCTCTCCACCGAGCTGGTCGCCAAGGATCCCTTCTGGGTGCGGCTGGTCTCCGATGAGCGGCTTCTCGACGTCGCCGAGCGGTTCATCGGGCCTGACATCGCCCTTTTCGCGTCCGCCTACATCTCCAAGCCGCCCTTCACCGGCAAGGCTGTGCTGTGGCACCAGGATGGGGCGTTCTGGCCGCTCGAACCGATGCGCGTGGTGACGCTGTGGCTCGCCATCGACCGGTCGACGCCGGCGAACGGGTGCCTCCGGGTCATTCCCGGGAGCCACAAGGAGGTCCTGCACGAGGTGCGGGAGCGGGAGGACGCGGAGGCCGTCTTCGGGGTGGAGAGCGCCGTGGGCGTGGACGAGTCGCGCGCCGTGGACCTCGTCCTCGAACCCGGCGACGTCGAGGTCCACCACCCGAACATCATGCACGGCAGCAACGCGAACGAGTCGCCCCACCGGCGGTGCGGGCTGACCATCCGGTACATCCCGACCTCGACGCGGATCACCGAGGAGCCGCTGCCGTTCCCGTCCGCGCTGCTGCTGCGCGGCGACCCGGGCGTGAACGAGTACCAGCCGCGGCCCCGGTACGCGGCGGGGGAGCACTTCGCGTTCGGCGGCGCGGAGAACTGGAGCTGATGCGGCGGCATCGGCCGTCCCGCAACTGGGGCGCCCGGATCCACGAGATCACCTGGGCCGGGGTCGAGGCCGTGGTCCTGGAGAACGAGCTGCTCCGGGTCACCGTCCTGGTGGGCAAGGGCGGTGACGTCGCCGAGTTCTGCTACAAGCCGCGCGACATGGACTTCGTGTGGCTGTCGCCCGATGGATTGCGTGATCCCCGTGATGTGGCGGGGGGCGCGGGCGACGATGTCGCGCTGTTCCTCGACGGTTACGAGGGTGGCTGGCAGGAGGTCCTGCCCAACGGGGGCGGGCCCAGCACTTATCGGGGGGCGGCGTTCGCGCAGCACGGGGAGGTGGCCGGGCTGCCGTGGGATTCCGAGATCGTGGTCGACGAGGCCCGGGAGGTCGCCGTCCGGCTCACCGTCCGGGGGCGGCGCATGCCGCTGCGGGTGGCCAAGACGCTCCGGCTGAGGGCGGGAGAGGCCGAGCTCGTCATCGAGGAAGAGCTGGTCAACGAGTCCGGGGTGGCGCTGGAGGCGATGTGGGGGCACCACATCGTTTTCGGGGCGCCCTTCCTGCGGCCCGGGCACCGGATCAGGCTGGGCGCGGGTGCCCGGGTGGTCCCGCACGAGACGGCGATCGGCCCCGGTGGGCGGCGGGTGAGGGGCGGCGGGCCGCATGCCTGGCCGCGTGTCCCGGCCGACGGGGGCGGGGTCGTTGATCTTGATGTCGTACCCGGCGCCGGGGTGCCCAGTGAGATCGTCTACCTCACCGGGCTGGAGGAGGGGCGTTACGAGGTCGTCGATCCGGCCGGGTTCGGGATGCGGGTGCGCTGGGACGTGGACGTCCTGCCGCATCTGTGGCTGTGGCAGGAGTTCGGGGCGACCACCGGGCATCCCTGGTGGGGCCGCGCGTACGTGATGGGCTTGGAGCCGTTCGCCGGATATCCGACGGACGGGCTGGCCGCCGCCGTCGCGAACGGCACCGCGCTGACGTTGGAACCGCACGCGCGGCGGAGCCTGTGGCTGCGAGCGGCGGTCATCGAGGAGGGCACGTGAGGGAGTTCGAGGGCAAGGTCGCCGTCGTGACCGGGGGGTCGCTGGGGATCGGCCGGGCCGTGGTGGAGCGGCTCGCGCGCGACGGCGCCGCCGTGGTGTTCTGCGGCATCGGCGAGGACGAGGTCCGGCGGGCGGAGGACGAGCTGCGGGGTGCGGGACTGGAGGTCGCCGGCGCCGTCGCCGACGTGACCGACGCCGCGCGGATGGACGGGCTGGTCGGGGAGGCCGTGTCCCGGCACGGCGGCCTGGACGTGCTGGTGACGTGCGCGGGCGTGCAGCGGTACGGGACGGTCGAGGAGACGTCCGAGGAGCTGTGGGACGAGGTGCTCGGCGTCAACGTCAAGGGCGTGTTCCTCGCCTGCCGCGCCGCCGTGCCCGAACTGCGGCGCCGGGGCGGCGGGACGATCGTCACGGTGTCGTCGGTGCAGGCGTTCGTGTCGCAGGACCGGGTGGCCGCCTACAGCGCCAGCAAGGCCGCGATCAACGCGCTGACGCGGGCGGTGGCGCTGGATCACGCGGCGGACGGCATCCGCGCGAACGTGGTGTGCCCGGGGTCGGTCGACACGCCCATGCTGCGCTGGGCCGCCGACCTGTTCCGCGGGACGAAGGGGCAGGACGCGCAGGTCGCCGAGTGGGGGCGTGCGCACCCGCTCGGGAGGGTCGCGGCGGCCGCGGAGGTCGCCGAGGTCGTGGCGTTCCTCGCCGGGCCCCGCTCGTCGTTCGTGACCGGAGCCGAGCACCGGGTGGACGGCGGCCTGCTGGCCCGCAATCCGGCGGCACTTCCGGAAATCTCCTGAAAGATCTAGACACCAAGTCATTTGATGACTCAAAATGTGGGGCGCACGAGCAGCGTGTGATCGTGACCTCGCGGAGGTTTCCATGCAGGCGTCCGTCCCCCCCTCCTCCTTCTCTTCCGATCGGCCCTCACCCGTTCGCGGGGGTCGGCGCCGCCGCGCCGGTGTTCTCGCGTCCGTCCTGCTGCTCGTGTCGGCGCCCGCCGTGCCGGCGGGCGCCGACACCCACGGCCACGGCCCCGGCAAGGGGAAGGGCAAGGGCCACGGCCGCGAGGCCGCCGGGCCCACGTGCTCCGGGCACGCTGCGCCGACCTTCGGCACGGCCTCGCAGAACGCCGCTCTCAACGGCAAGTTCACGTCCTACGGCAACAGCAACACGCTTCTGGACGACTGGACCGGCGCTGACACCACGTACTCGCTGAAGCTCTCGGACGGGCGCATCGTCTACGCCTACTCCGACACCTTCCTCGGCAAGGTCAACGCGGACGGGTCGCGGCCGGTCGTCGTCGAGGAGGGCGGGACGACGCCGTTCATCAACAACTCGTTCGTCGTCCAGGGCACGGGCGGCGGGCTCACCACCGTGCACGGCGGGACGGCCGCCGCCCCCAAGGCGGTCATGCCGCCCGCGCAGCCGGCCCACTGGTACTGGGCGGGCGACCTCACCCAGAGCGGGTCGGAGGTGCAGCAGCTCTACCGCGAGTACTACGACCCCGACCCTGACAACGGCACCGGGTGGGACATGAAGTTCAAGGACAACGTCCTCGCCCGGTTCTCCAGCGGGAACCTGGCCGCGCCGACCGTCCAGGCGATGCCCTCGGCGTCGGGCGTTCAGTGGGGGTCGGCGCTGCTCAGGGACGGCGGCTACACCTACGTCTACGGCACCGAGGACTACACCGACCCCCAGACGCAGGTGAACACCAAGTACCTGCGCGTCGCGCGGGTCAGCGGCACGGACCTGCGGGGCGCCTGGCAGTACCGCACGGCGAGCGGCTGGTCTGCGGCGGAGACGGACTCGGTGCGGCTGATGAGCGGGGTGTCGAACGAGTTCAGCGTCACCAAGCGCGGCTCGCACTACGTCATGGTCAACCAGGACGCGAGCATCGCGTTCGGCGGCGAGATCGACGTCCTGCTGTCGTGCTCGGCGGCCGGGCCGTTCAGCGGCGAGCAGACCGTCTACCAGACGCCCGAGACCGGGCCCCTCGGCTCCTACGGCGACCCGGACATCTTCACCTACAACGCCCACCAGCACGCGGCGCTCTCGTCCAGCGGCAGCCTGGTGATCTCCTACAACGTCAACAGCATGGACACGACCGACGGCCCGACGAACGACAACTACCGGGACGTCGGGATCTACCGGGCGCGCTACATCAACCTGCCGGTCACCGGCTAGTCCAGGCCGCGGCACCGTCGTCCCGTCCACGGCGGTACCGCTTCCCGCGCCCCCGGGTGACCTCCCGCCCGGGGGCGCGTCCCGTCCGTCCCTTCGGAGGTGCCGACCATGCCCCTCGACGCCGAACTCGCCGCCGCGCTCGACGGCATGCCCTACGTCGGGCTCGCGGACCCCGTCCGGGCCCGCGCGGCCATGAACGACCTGGTCCGCGCCCTCGCCCGGCCCGTGGGCGACGAGAGGGTGGTCGTCGAGGACCGGATCCTTCCCGGTTCGGTGCCCGTGCGGATCTACCGGCCGCGCGCGACGCCGGCGCCCGTGCTCGTGTACTTCCACGGTGGCGGATTCGTGACCGGTGGGCTGGAGAACGAGCACGAGCGCTGTCTGGAATTCGCCGGTGAGGACGGGATCGCGGTCGTCTCGGTCGACTACCGGCTCGCGCCCGAGCACCCCTTTCCGGCCGGGTTCGACGACTGCCATGCCGCGACCGTGTGGGCCTGGGAGCACGCGGGCGAGTTCGGTGGCGACCCGGAACGGGTCGCGGTCGGGGGCGGAAGCGCCGGCGGCGCGCTGGCCGCCGCCGTGGCGCTGCGGGCGCGGGACGAGGGCGGGCCGCCGCTGGTGTTCCAGATGCTCCTCTACCCCGTCCTGGACGACCGGATGGCCACGCCGTCGATGCGGACGTTCACCGAGCCGCCGCTGTTCAACAGCGGCGACGTGCGGCACATGTGGCGCCACTACCTCGGCGGGCGGACGGACGTCCCCGCCTACGCCGCGCCCGCGCGGGCCGAGGACCTGAGCGGCCTGCCGCGCGCCTACGTGCTCGTCCCCGAGCACGACCCGCTGCGGGACGAGGGGCTCGCCTACGCGCACCGGCTGATCGTCTCCGGGGTTCCCACGGAGCTGCACCATGTGCCGGGCGCCTGCCACGGTTTCGACGGCATCATGTCGGCGCGGCTGGGGCGGCTCGCGTTCGAGGAGGAGCGCGCCGTACTGCGGCGATGTCTCTCCGGGAGGGTGGACACGCCAATCGCTAAGTGATTAGATGACTTTACTTCTTTGGGAACGAGGTGGCGATGTCACAGGATGTGGCCCGGCCGAGCCTGGCGGACGCCCTCACGGAGCGCATGCTGGACCTGATCAGGGCCGGCGGCCTGCAGGCCGGCGACCGGCTGCCGTCCGCGCGGGAGCTGTCCCAGCGCTTCGCGGTGACGACGCCGACGCTGCGGGAGGCGCTGCGCCGCCTGGAGGCGACCGGCGCGATCCAGCTCCGGCACGGCTCGGGCATCTATGTGGGCGCCGACCTCGAACGCGTGGTCATCCCCAACCCCAACGTCCGGGAGCTGGAGGCCGACCGGCTGCTCCAGCTGCTGGACGCGCGGCTGCTCATCGAGCCGCCGCTGGCCGGACGGGCGGCGCGGCGGTCGCGGCCCGCCGACATCGAGCTGCTCCGGGCCCTCCTCGACCAGGCGGGCGCGGACCTCGGCTCGGACGCGCAGGAGGCGGAGACCCGCCTGCACAAGGCGAACATGGCCTTCCACCGGGAGGTCGCCGGCGTCGCGGGCAATTCTGTACTCTGCGAGGTCATCGACTCCCTGCTGTCGGTGCACGCCTCCGAGCAGCGCGCGATACAGCGGATCTTCGACGACCGCGTCCGCGACTTCGACGAGCACACCGCGATCCTCGCCGCCATCGAGGCCGGCGCGGAGCGGGACGCCGAGTCCCTCATGCGGTCCCATCTCGCCGACGTCAAACACGTGATCGAGCAGCGGCTCGCCTGAGCGGGCCGTCCCCCCGCCGCCGGCGCCAGCGCCGCGCGGCCGGTTCACCCTTCTCCGATTCCATCCTTCGACCACCCCGATCGGGCATCGCCGCCCGATGAAGGAGGCTCACCATGGTGCCGTCCAAACGACTCCAGGTGACCGCGCTCACCGTGGGCGCGCTGCTGCTCGCCGCCGGCTGCGGGTCCGGCGACTCGGGCGGGAGCAAGTCCGAACTCAAGCTCTACAACGACAAGGGCGCATGGAAGCCCTTCTTCGAGCAGATGGGCGCGCTCGGCAAGCAGCAGACCGGCCTGGACATGACGCCGGTCGGCTACACCGACGAACCGACCTACACGGCGTTCATCAAGACCTCGTTCCGCACGAACGTCAAGCCCGACCTGTTCACCTGGACGACCGGCGGGCGCCTGGAAGAGATCGTCAAGCAGAACCAGGTCGCCGAGACCACGAAGATCTGGCAGGACGCCATCGCCGGCGGCGACCTCACCGAGGACCTGAAGAAGTACTACACCGTCGGCGGCAAGCAGTACTGCGTCCCGCTGAACACCGCCTACTGGGGCATGTTCTACAACAAGAAGATCTTCGACAAGTACGACCTGAAGCCGCCCACGACGTGGGCGGAGCTGGAGAAGACGGCGCAGACGCTGAAGTCGAAGGGCCAGGTGCCCTTCAACCAGACCACCCCGACGTCGCTGTTCTCCTTCGCCTGGTTCGAGCAGATCCTCGCCGGCACCGACCCCGACCTGTACGAGCGGCTGTCGAAGGGCCAGGCGTCCTACACCGACCCCGGCGTCGTGAAGGCGATGGAGCGCTGGAAGTCGATGATCGACGCCGGGTGGTTCAGCAAGCCGGGCGACAAGGCCGACCCCGCCGACCACTTCAAGTCCGGCGACGCGGCCATGGTCATCAACGGCACCTGGTTCAACACGAGCATGACCCAGCGCGGCCTCAAGCAGGGCGAGGACTACGGGTTCTTCTTCGTCCCGAACGTGGACCCGGCGCTGCCCAAGCGGTCGCTGGTGTTCGAGAGCGGCCCGCTGTGCTCGCTGCGCAAGGCCCCCGACGCGGCCGCCAGCACCAAGTACCTCAAGTGGTGGGTCACGCCCGCCGCGCAGGAGAAGTGGGCGAACGCGCGCGGCGACGTGTCCGGCAACCCGAAGGTCAAGGTCGCCGACCCCGAGCTGGACAAGGTCACCAAGGAGGCCGCGTCGGGCGGCAACCGCCTCGTCCTGCGCTACTTCGAGGCGGCGCCGGCGCCCGTGCTCACCGAGGCCCTGAGCGGCTTCGACAAGTTCCTCAACAAGCCGGAGACCTACATGGACGTGCTCAAGAGCATCCAGAAGGTCAACGAGACCTACTGGAAGTCGCACTGATCCATGGGCACGCACAAGGCCACCGCCGACCGTCCCAAGCTGACGGTGGTGCCCCCCGCGGGCGGCGGGCGCCGCAGGGGGGCCGGCGCCCGCCCCGGCAAGGGGTTCGCGCTGCACGGCCGGTTCCGGCACGTCTACATATCGCCGGCCGTGCTGTTCGTCGCCGTCCTGCTCTATCTGCCGTTCCTGTGGACGGCGTACCTGAGCCTCACCAGCTACGACGGGCTCGCCTCACCCGAGTTCACCGGCCTGGACAACTACCGGCGGCTCCTTGAGGACGACGCGCTCGTCACCTCGATCCGCAACACGCTCCTGTGGGTCGTCGGCACCGTCGTCCTGCCGGTGGGGCTCGGCCTGCTCGTCGCCGTCCTGTCCTACGACCTCAAGCGCGGCGCGTGGTTCCGGCTGCCGTTCCTGCTCCCGTACGCCATGTCGGGCGCCGGCCTCGGCGTGATCTGGGGCTTCATCCTCCAGCCGGACGGGATGGCGAACCAGATCCTGACCCTGTTCGGGATGCCGGGCGGCGACACCGCGTTCCTGCAGGACGGCCCCCGCAACACCGTCGCCATGATCGTGGTGTGGACGTGGCAGCAGCTCGGCGTCAACATGCTGCTGTTCGTCGTCGGCCTCCAGTCGATCCCGAAGGGGCCGATCGAGGCCGCCCGCATCGACGGCGCGTCCGGATGGGCGATGTTCCGGCACGTCATCTGGCCGCTGATGCGCCCGATCACCACCGTGGTGTTCGGGCTCGCGCTCGTCGCCGGCCTGAAGAACTTCGACATCGTGTGGGTGATGACGCAGGGCGGGCCCGGACGCTCCTCCGAGACCCTCGCCGTGACCATGTACCGGGACGTGTTCGTCGCCAACGAGTACGGCTACGGGTCGGCGGTCGCGGTGCTGCTCACCACCATCACGGGCCTGGCCTCGTACGTGTACCTGCGCCGCCAGGTGAGCAGGGAGGAGATGCCGCGATGACCGGAGCGAGACTGATCCACGTGCGCCGCGCCGTACTGGCGGTGCTGGGCCTGGTGTGGCTCTTCCCCACCTACCTGATCGTCGCGAACGCGCTGCGCCCCGCCGGCGACTACGACCCGTCGGACGCGGTGAAGCCGCCGTCCTCCATCGGCCTGTTCGACAACATCGCGCAGGCCTGGGACCGGACCGCCGTCGGCGACACGCTGCTCAGCACCCTGCTGTACAGCGTCGTCTCGCCCGCGCTGGCCGTCCTGATGGGCGCGCTCGCCGGGTACGCGATCGTGGTCCTGCGGCTCAGGCACGGCTTCGCCTGGTTCGTGGTCATCTTCGCCGGGACGATCGTGCCGTTCCAGATGCTGCTGGTGCCGCTGTTCGTCGGCTACAGCAAGGTGACGCTGTACGACGACCACCTCGGGCTGATCATCATCTACTCGGCGATCAACGTGCCGCTGGCCGCGCTGGTGATGCGCAACTTCTTCGGCAACGTCGCCGTGTCGATCTTCGAGGCGGCGCGGCTGGACGGCGCGTCCACCTTCCGGATCTTCTGGCGGATCTACCTGCCGCTGTCGGCCGCGGCCCTCGCCGCGGTGTTCATCCTGGAGTTCACCTTCGTCTGGAACGACCTGCTGTTCGGCCTGACGCTCTCCCAGTCGCCGACCGTCCGTCCCGTGTGGGCCGAGCTGTCCGCGCTGACCACCGACGTCTACGCCGGGACGCCGGTACCGATCGCGCTCGCCGCCGGCCTGGTGGTCTCCCTGCCGACCGTCGCGATCTTCCTCGCCACCCAGCGCCTGTTCACCCGCGGCCTCACCCTCGCCCAGTTCTAGAAGCTCCCCGAAGAGAGATTGACGCATAACGATGACGAGTCGCCTGCTGCAGGCGAGCCTCGGCTCGCCCGACTATGACGGGATCCGCGACGCGCTGCGCCAGGACACCTCGACCGAGGTGCTCGCCGTGCGCGGGCTGTCGGTGCGCGCCGCCGTGCTGCCGCTGTTCCAGCGGGACGAGGGCGGCGCGCTCCTCCAGGCCGTCCGGCTGACGCTGTCCGGTGAGGGCCCGGTGGAGGTGGCCCTCAAGGACGGCGACGCCGAGGTCGCCGCCGCGGCGGCGGAGGGCGGGACGGTCACGCTGCTCGTCCCGGAGGTGGACGCCCCCCGCCGCCTCACCCTGGAGGTGCGCGACTCCGGCGGGCTCGTCGGGGCCGCGCCGCTCGACGTCACCCCGCAGCGCAAGTGGAACGTCTTCGTCGTCCACCACTCGCACCTCGACATCGGCTACACCGACACGCAGGGCACGGTGCTGCGGCACCACCTCGACTACCTCGACGCGGCGCTGCGCCTGGCGAGGGAGACCGACGGGCGGCCCGACGACGCGCGGTTCCGCTGGTCAGTCGAGTCGTCCATGCCCGCGCTGCGGTGGCTCGCGACCCGCCCCGACGACCAGGTCGCCGAGTTCGCCGCGCGGGCCCGCGCGGGCGACATCGAGGTCACCGCGTTCCCGATGCAGCTGCACACCGAGGCGTGCTCGACCGAGGAGCTGTACCGGCAGCTCCGCTTCGTCGGGCAGCTGCGCCGCGAGCACGGCATCGAGGTCCGGTCGGCGATGCACACCGACATCCCGGGCGCCGTCGTCGGGACGGTGGACGCCCTCAACGCGGCCGGCGTCCGGTACCTCGCCGCCGCCCACAACTGGGCCGGGCGCTCCGTCCCGTACATCACGGGCGGCGACCGGCTCGCCCGCCCGTTCCGGTGGCGCTCGCCGGGCGGCGGCGAGCTGATCGTCTGGTTCACCGACACCCCGCACGGCATGGCCTACATGGAGGGCAACACCGTCGGGCTCGTCGACGGCTACGACCTCGCCGAGGACCTGCTGCCCCGCTACCTCGGCTCCCTCGCCGACCGGCCCTACCCCTACGGGCCCGGGACGTTCGGCTGGTACGCCGCGCCCGGCCAGGTCGGCGCCGCCAAGGACCCCGACTTCCTGGACGCCGTCCACCTGCGCGTCCAGGGCGCGCACGCCGACAACGCCGGACCGTCGATCGTCCCCGCCGACATCGCCCACCGCTGGAACGAGACCTGGGCGTACCCGCGGCTGCGGATGGCGACCAACGCCGACTTCTTCGCCTACGTCGAGGAGCACCACGGCGACCGGCTCCAGACCCACGAGGGCGACTGGACGGACTGGTGGGCCGACGGCCTCGGCTCCGGCGCCCGGCCGCTCGGGTACGTCCGGCGGGCGCAGAACGTCCTGCGGGCCGCCGAGACGCTGCACGCGCTCGCCGACGAGCGCAGCGGCGAGCGCACCGGCGCGTCCGAGGCGATCGACGAGGCCTACGACCGGGCCGCGCTGTTCGACGAGCACACCTGGGGTGCCGCCAACCCGTGGGAGGACGCCGAGGAGGGCGGCGACTCCGGCGGCCTGCAGTGGACCCGCAAGTCCCAGGTCGGCTACCAGGCCCACGACGACGCCCTCGACCTGCTCCAGGCCGGCGCGCGGCGCATCGGCGCGACGTTCGGGGCCGCGCGGGACGCGCTCGCCTCGTTCCTCGTCGTCAACCCCGGCACGGCCGCCCGCACCGACGTGGCCCGCGCGTTCCTGCCCCGCGACGTCGTCGCCGTCGACGTCCCCGTCGCCCTGGTGGACGCCCGCACCGGCGAACCCGTCCCGCACCGCGAGGAGGAGGTCGACCCGGAGGAGTGGCCCACCCGTCCCATCGGCCGCCACCTGGAGGCGGTGGTACCGGACGTCCCGGGCCACGGGCACGTCCGCGTGGACGTCGTCCCGGCCGCGACGGGCGCGCCGGAGCCGGTCGACCTCGGCTTCGAGGGCACGATCGAGAACGAGTTCTACCGGGTCGTCTACGACCTCAGGGAAGGGCACATCGGCTCGGTCTTCGACAAGACCGCCGGCCGCGAGCTGGTGAACGCCGACTCCGTCGCGGGCTTCGGGCAGTACGTCTACGACCGGTACGCGACCGCGCCCCACTTCAACCACATGTCCGGGCACATGCTCGTGCACGACAAGACGATGCTCGGCGACCGGGCCGTCGCCACCCACGCGACGGTCACCGAGTGCAGCCGCACCCCCGCGGGGGAGCGGCTCGTCGTCGAGCTGCACGGCAAGGGCGTCGACTGGCTGCGCACGACGATCGACCTGTACGCGGGCGTGCCGCGCGTGGACGTCCGCTACCAGCTCGGCAAGCAGCCCACCGCGGCCAAGGAGGCGGTCTTCTTCGCGTTCCCGTTCGCCGTGGACGGCCCGCCCGACGCCTGGGAGCTGACCGGCGGCGTCGGCGGCACCGGCGTCCCGAGCGTCCCGGGATCGGCTGAGCACATGCGCCCGATCCGCCACTGGGTCGCCTTCGAGGACCCCGAGCTGACCGTCGCGTGGGCGACGCTGGAGGCGCCGCTCGTCCAGTTCGGCTCCATCCACATGCCCTACGCGCCGTTCCCGCCCACGCTCGACATCGAGGACGGCACCGTCTACTCGTGGGCGCTGAACAACATCTGGGACACCAACTTCCCGTCCCAGCAGCAGGGCGAGACCACCTTCCGGTACGCGTTCGCGTCCGGCGCGGCGGGCTCGGGCCGCCGGCTCGGCGCCCGCACGGCCGCCGGGATCACCGACCCGTTCGTCGCCACCCTCGCCACCGGCGACATGCCCGCCGCGGAATCGGGGACCTTCCTGCGCGTGGACGACCCGGACGTGCTCGTCACCTCCGTCGGGCGCGCCCGCGACGGGGACGGGCTGGCCGTCCGGCTCCAGTCGCTCGCCGCGGGCCCGGTGGAGACGGGCCTGCACGTGCCGGGGGCCACCGGCGCCCTGCTGAGCGGCGGTCTGGAGCGTGACCCGGCGGAACTGCCCGTCCGGGACGGCACCATGACGGTGCGTCTGCCCGCCTGCGGCGTCGCCACCGTCACGGTTCGGCGTTGAGTACGGATCGGGGACACATGAAGATCACAGGCATCCGCGCCACCACGGTCACCGTGCCGCTGGAGGCGCCCCTCCTGCACAGCAACGGCGCGCACTGGGGCCGCTTCGTCCGGACGATCGTCGAGGTGGAGGCCGACAACGGCCTGGTCGGGCTCGGTGAGATGGGCGGCGGCGGCCAGAGCGCGGAGGCCGCCTTCCAGGCCCTCGCCCCGCACCTGGAGGGCCACGACCCGTTCGAGCTGGAGGCGCTCCGCTTCAAGATCGCCAACCCGACGGCGAGCCTGTACAACAACCGCACCCAGATGCTCGCCGCCATCGAGTTCGCCTGCCTCGACCTCGTCGGGCAGCACCTCGGCGTCCCGGTGCACGACCTGCTCGGCGGCCGCATCCGCGACTCCGTCCCGTTCGCGTCCTACCTGTTCTACCGCTACCCGGGCGCCGGGGGCTCGCCGGAGGTGCGCACCCCCGAGCAGCTCGTCGAGCACGCCGGCGCGCTCAAGGACGCGCACGGGTTCACCGTCCACAAGCTGAAGGGCGGAGTGTTCCCGCCGAGCCACGAGCTGGAGTGCTACAAGGCGCTCGCCGAGGCGTTCCCCGGCGACCGCTTCCGCTACGACCCGAACTCCGTGCTGAGCCTGGAGGAGGGCCTGCGGTTCGGGAAGGCCATCGAGGACCTGCCCAACGACTACCTGGAGGACCCCGTCCTCGGGCTGGAGGGCCTGCGGCTCGTCCGCGAGCGCGTCAACATCCCGCTCGCCACCAACACCGTCGTCGTGAACTTCGAGCAGCTCGCGGCGAACGTGCTGCGCCGCAGCGCGGACGTCGTCCTGCTCGACACCACGTTCTGGGGCGGCATCCGGGCGTGCGTGAAGGCCGCCGGCGTGTGCGAGACGTTCCAGATCGGCGTCGCCGTCCACTCCTCCGGCGAGCTCGGCATCCAGCTCGCCACCATGCTGCACCTCGGCGCCGTCCTGCCCAACCTCACCTACGCCGCCGACGCGCACTATCACCACCTCGCCGACGACGTCATCGAGGGCGGACCGATGCGGTACTCCGGCGGCAGGATCCCGGTGCCGTCGGGTCCCGGCCTCGGCGTTCGCCTGGACCGTGACAAGCTGGCCGAGTACGCGGAGCTGTACAAGGAGCTCGGCGGCTACCCCTACGACCGCGACCCCGGCCGTCCGGGCTGGTACCCCCTCGTCCCCAACGACCGGTGGGCCGATCCCGACGTCGCACTGCCGCCGCTCGATTAGCCTGCCACGTGTGATTCGTTACGCGACGACCGGCGACGTCCCCGAGATCCTGCGGCTGGTCCGCGAGCTGGCGGAGTACGAGCGCGCCCTCCACGAGGTGAAGGCGACCGAGGACCAGCTGCGGGACCGGCTGTTCGGCGACGACCCCAAGGTCTTCGCCCACGTCGCCGAGCACGACGGCCGGGTCGTCGGGTTCGCCGTGTGGTTCCTCTCGTTCTCCACGTGGAACGGCACGCACGGCATCTACCTGGAGGACCTGTTCGTCGAGCCGGAGTACCGCGGCCACGGCTACGGCAGGGGGCTGCTCACCGAGCTGGCCCGCGTCGCCGACGACCGGGGCTACGGGCGCGTCGAATGGTCCGTCCTGGACTGGAACGAGCCGGCGATCGGGTTCTACAAGGCCCTCGGCGCCCGCCCGCAGGACGAGTGGACGGTCTACCGCCTCACCGGCGACGCCCTCACCCGGGCCGCGCGCTCGTCCGGCGGCTGACTTGCGTCCGGTACCGGGGTACGGACCTACCGTCGGGCCATGGAGATTCAGCAGGTGCCGGGACGGCCGGACGACGATGGATGGGCGCCGCGGGAGTGCGCGCTGCCGACGGCCGAGCGGCCGTTGCGGGTGGCCGAGTTCGACGCGCTGTTCGCCGAGGCGGTGACCGCCGTGCGGCCCGCCGGGACGGGCCGGGTGCGGATGGAACTGCGCCCGGACCCGCGGGCGGCCGGGCGGGCCGCCGAGCTCGCCGCCCGGGAGACGGGCTGCTGCTCGTTCTTCACCTTCACCCTCACCGCGACCGGCGGCGCGCTGGCCATGGAGATCAGCACCGGCGACCGCCATGCCGAGGTGCTGGACGCCCTGACGGCCCGCGCCGCCCGGATGATCGCCCCCTGACACGCCGCGAGGGCCGTCCGGCAACGGACGGCCCTCGCGACGAGCTGGACGCGCTCAGCCCTGCTTGGTCTCCCAGAAGATCTTGTCGATCTCAGCGATCTTCGCGAGCAGGTCCTCGGCGGCCTTGCCGTCCATGCTGCCCTTGGTGCCGGAGGCACCCGCCAGCTTGGTGGCCTCGTTGAACAGCTGGTGCAGCTGCGGGTACTTCTCGAAGTGCGGCGGCTTGAAGTAGTCGGTCCACAGCACCCACAGGTGCTCCTTGACCAGCTGCGAGCGCTGCTCCTTGATCAGGATCGCCCGGGCGCGGAACTCCGGGTCCTCGTTGGCGGCGTACTTCTCAATGATCGCCTTCACGGACTCGGCCTCGATCCGGGCCTGCGCCGGGTCGTAGACGCCGCACGGCAGATCGCAGTGCGCAGACACCGTGGTCTTCGGGCGCAGAAGCTTGAGCAACACCTGCGATTCCCTTCCCTCGTTGCGGATCATGCTCAGGTCACCGACATTACTCTTGTGCACCGGGGCCCGTCCGGGCAGGGCACTCGGTAATTCGGCCTAAGACCCGGGCCTTTCGGCCCGGAACCTCTCCAGCAGTGTTTGTGACCGCCGCCCGCCGAAGTATGCGGCCCGACGAGGAGGACCATGCGGATCCGCACTCCCCGCCGTCCGCTGCTGTGGGGCCTCGCCGGCGCGGCGGCGCTCGCGCTCGCGGCGGCGCGCAGGCCGGCGACCGTGGAGGTCACCGGCGACTCGATGCTCCCGGGCCTGCGCCCGGGGGACTGGCTCGTCGTCCGCCCCGGGGCCCGCCCCGCCCCGGGCGACGTGGTCGTGGCCGAGCACCCGGAGCACCGCGGGCTGCTCATCGTCAAACGCGTCGCGCACCGCTCCGCGGACGGCTGGTGGCTGGAGAGCGACAACCAGCGCGCCCGGGGCCGCCGCGACAGCTGGGACTTCGGCCCCGTCCCCGACGCCCTGCTGAGAGGCCGCGTCGTCGCCCGCTACTGGCCGCTGCCGGTGAAGCCGATGCGGCCCGTGCTCCGGGGCGGGAGCACGGGCCGCGGCGCCGATCGGGCGGCGGTCAGATGCGGGCGACGCCCTCTTCGCGGGCCTTGGCGGCGACGGCGGCCGTGACGGCCGGGGCGACGCGCTCGTCGAACGGGCCGGGGATGACGTAGTCGGCGGTCAGGTCGTCGCCGACGATGCCGGCGAGGGCGTTCGCCGCCGCCAGCTTCATCCCCTCGGTGATCGTGTGGGCCCGGACGTCCAGCGCGCCGCGGAAGATGCCGGGGAACGCCAGCACATTGTTGATCTGGTTCGGGAAGTCGCTGCGGCCGGTCGCGACGACCTTGGCGTGCCGGCGGGCGACCTCCGGGTGGACCTCGGGCGTCGGGTTGGAGAGGGCGAAGACGATCGCGCTGTCCGATATCGTGGCGACGCACGACTCGTGGACGGTGCTGCCGGACAGGCCGATGAACACGTCGGCGCCGCGCAGCGCCTCCTCCGTGGAGCCCTTCAGGTGCGAGCGGTTCGTGATCGCGGCGATGCGCTCCTTGACGGGGTTCAGGCCGTCGCGTCCCTCGTGGATGATGCCCTTGCTGTCGGACAGGGCGATGTCCCCGATGCCCGCCTCGATCAGGATCTGCGAGACCGCGATGCCGGACGCGCCCGCGCCCGCCACGACCGCGCGCAGCTCCGACAGCGGCTTGCCGACGAAGCGCGCCGCGTTGGTGAGGGCGGCGAGCGCGACGATCGCGGTGCCGTGCTGGTCGTCGTGGAAGACGGGGATGTCGAGCGCGGCGCGCAGCCGGTCCTCGATCTCGAAGCAGCGCGGGGCGCTGATGTCCTCCAGGTTGATGCCGCCGAAGCTCGGCGCCATCCGGATCACGGTGTCGACGATCTCGTCCACGCCCGTGCAGTTCAGCGCGATCGGCACGGAGTCGACGTCCGCGAACTCCTTGAACAGCAGCGACTTGCCCTCCATGACCGGCATGGACGCCACCGGGCCGATGTCGCCGAGGCCGAGCACGGCGGTGCCGTCGGTCACGACGGCGACGACCCTGGAGGTCCAGGTGTAGTCGTAGGCCAGCTCGGGGTTGTCGGCGATCGCGGTGCACACGCGGGCGACACCCGGCGTGTAGGCCAGCGAGAGATCGTCCTTGTTGCGGACGGGAATGGTCGAGCGCATCTCCAGCTTGCCGCCGCGGTGCAGCGGAAAGGCCGGATCGTCGTCCAGTGAGGGTGGTTCGGTGGGAATGGGCTCAGCAGCCACAGCGACCCCTGTCTGTGAAAGTTGGCTTTCTTGAGATGCCGCCGCGGTGTGGTCTGGTGTGGCCGGTCACCCGGTGGATCTCGCGACGCACGGGGGTCACCCGTTGTCTGATTGTGCCACAGGGGGTCCCGGCCGCCCGGAGGCCGGGGTGGTGGTGACCGTCACGTGACCGTGCCCGCACGGTCGTGGTTCGATCGCATTGCGTGAGGTAGACCCCGGGAAGGCGCGCTGATCCGGCGCTGCCTCGTTGCGTGATTGTTTCGCACCCTTTATCCAGATCAGGGACGTTGTGCGCCAAACTGTGCACCTGACCTTCGGATCTACGCGGATCCGACGAAACCACCTGGAGGGGGACCAGTGATCACCGGTTCTCTGCGCCGCCGCGCCGTCGCGGCGAGCGCGCTCGTACTGACGGGCGCGCTCGCGCTGTCCGCATGCGGCGACAGCAACGACTCGGGCGACTCGGGCTCACCGGCCTCGAACACGAGCGTGGACAGCAAGCTCGCGGCGATGGTCCCGGCCGCGATCAAGAGCGACGGGAAGATCGCGGTCGGCACCGACGCGTCCTACCCGCCCAACGAGTCCGTCGACCCGGCCTCGCAGAAGATCGTCGGCTGGGACGTCGACCTGTTCAACGCGGTCGCGGCCAAGCTCGGCCTGAAGACCCAGTACAGCAACGCCGGCTTCGACACGATCATCCCCGGCGTCCAGTCCGGCAAGTACGAGACCGGCGTCTCCTCCTTCACCGACACCAAGGAGCGGGAGCAGGCCGTCGACTTCATCACCTACTACTCGGCCGGGACGACCTGGGCCGTGCTCAAGGGCAACCCGAAGGGCGTCAACCCCGACGACGCCTGCGGCAAGTCCATCGGCGTCCAGCAGGGCACGGTGCAGGTCGACGACCTCGCGGCGCGCAGCAAGAAGTGCACCGACGCGGGCAAGCCGGGCATCAAGAGCGTCGTCCGCAAGCAGCAGACCGAGGTCAACAACGACCTGGTCGCGGGCAAGGTCGACGGCATGGCCGCCGACTCGCCCATCGTCGGCGACGCGGTGAAGAAGACCGGCGGCAAGCTGGAGATCATCGGCCAGGCGTACGACACCGCGCCCTACGGCTTCGCGGTCGGCAAGAACTCCGGCCAGCTGAAGGACGCCATCCAGGGCGCCCTGAAGGCGCTGATCGCCGACGGCACCTACAAGAAGATCCTCACCGATGCCGGCGTGGAGAGCGGCGCGATCACCGAACCGAAGATCAACGGAGCGCAGAGCTGATCGCATGACGGTCGACAACGACGCCGGCAAGGGGCGGCCTGAGGCGATCAAGGCCGTCCCCGTCCGGCATCCGGGCCGCTGGCTCGGGGCGGCGGTCGTCCTCGTGCTGGTCGCCATGTTCATCCACTTCCTGCTGACCAGCAAGGCGCTCGACTGGCCGGAGCAGTGGAAATACCTGTTCTCCGATCCGGTGCTCAAGGGCGTCCGGAACACCGTCTGGCTCACCCTGGCCGCCATGGGCGGCGGCGTCGTGCTCGGCGTCGTGCTCGCGCTGATGCGGCTGTCGGCCAACCCCCTGCTGAGCGGCGCGGCCTGGGTGTACCTGTGGTTCTTCCGCGGCACTCCCCTCTACACGCAGCTGCTCATCTGGGGCGCGATCGGCACGTTGTTCCCGACGGTCGGGATCGGCATCCCGTTCGGCCCCGAGTTCGAGACGTGGAAGACGCAGGAGCTGGTCAACGCCGCGCTCGCGGCGGCGCTCGGGCTGATCCTCAACGAGGCCGCCTACATGGCCGAGATCGTCCGGGCCGGCATCCTGTCGGTGGACGAGGGGCAGCAGGAGGCCGCGAGCGCGCTCGGCATGTCCCGCATGCAGACGATGCGGCGGATCGTGCTGCCGCAGTCGATGCGCGTCATCGTCCCGCCGACGGGCAACGAGGCGATCTCGATGCTGAAGAACACCTCGCTCGTCGCGGCCATCCCGTACTCGGAGCTGACCTTCACCGCGCAGACCATCTACGCCACCACCTACAAGATCGTTCCGATGCTGGTGATGGCCTGCCTGTGGTACCTGCTCATCTCCTCGGTCATGATGATCGGGCAGTACTACCTGGAGCGGCACTACAGCCGCGGCACCAGCAAGGGGGCGGAGGCCAGGCAGCGGCTCCGCTTCCGCGGCGGAGGAGGCGGCCAGTGAGCGGAGGCGAGGACATCGTGGGCGACGCCCCCGGCACCCCGGAACCCGCGGCCGCGAGCGGCGGGCTGATGGTCAAGGCCGAGGCGGTGCACAAGTCGTTCGGGCGGCTGGAGGTGCTGAAGGGCATCGACCTGGAGGTCCGGCCCGGCGAGGTGATGTGCGTCGTCGGCCCGTCCGGCTCGGGCAAGTCGACGTTCCTGCGCTGCATCAACCACCTGGAGAAGATCAACGCCGGGCGGCTGTGGGTGAACGGCCACCTCGTCGGCTACCGGGAGTCGGGCGGCAAGCTCTACGAACTGCGCGACCGGGAGGTCGCCGCCCAGCGCCGCGAGATCGGCATGGTGTTCCAGCGGTTCAACCTGTTCCCGCACATGACGGCGCTGGACAACGTCATGGAGGCGCCCTGCCGGGTGAAGCGGCAGCCGAAGGCGCAGGTCAGGGAGCGGGCCGTGGCCCTGCTCACGCGGGTCGGGCTCGAGGACAAGGTGAACAGCTACCCGGCGCAGCTGTCCGGCGGGCAGCAGCAGCGGGTCGCGATCGCGCGGGCCCTCGCCATGGAGCCCGCGCTGATGCTGTTCGACGAGCCGACCTCCGCGCTGGACCCCGAGCTCGTCGGCGAGGTCCTGGAGGTCATGAAGCAGCTCGCCCTCGACGGCATGACCATGATCGTGGTCACCCACGAGATGGGCTTCGCCCGCGAGGTCGGCGACTCGCTGGTCTTCATGGACGGCGGCGTCGTGGTCGAGGAGGGCACCCCCCGGGAGGTCCTGGCCAACCCGAAGCACCCCCGAACACAGGACTTCCTGTCCAAGGTCCTGTGACGACGGAGCACGCGGCCCGTCCCCGACACGCCGGGGGCGGGCCGTTCGCCGCGCCGGCCGGCGGTTAGTGTGCGTTCATGTTCGCTGTCACGGCCACACAGATCGACGCAGACCATCCGCTGAACGGGCTCACGCTGGGGGAGCGGCCCGATCCCGAGGTACCGGACGGCTGGACGACCGTCACGGTGAAGGCCGCCGCGCTCAACCACCACGACCTGTGGTCGCTGAAGGGCGTCGGCCTGTCCGCCGACCGGCTCCCCATGATCCTCGGCGGCGACGCGGCCGGGGTGGACGAGGACGGCAACGAGGTCATCGTCCACTCGGTGATCGGCGACCCGGACCGGGGCGGCGGCGACGAGACCCTCGACCCCAAGCGGTCACTGCTGTCGGAGGTCCATCCCGGGACGCTCGCGGAGAAGGTCGCGGTGCCGCGCCGCAACCTCGTCCCGAAGCCCGCCGAGCTGACGTTCGAGGAGGCGGCCTGCCTGCCGACCGCGTGGCTCACCGCGTACCGGATGCTGTTCGGCAAGGCCGGGCTCCAGCCCGGCGGGTCCGTGCTGGTGCAGGGCGCCGGCGGGGGCGTCGCGACCGCGGCGATCGCGCTGGCGGCCGCCGCCGGCCACCGCGTCTACGCGACCAGCCGCAGCGAGGCCAAGCGCAAGCGCGCCGAGGAGATCGGGGCGGACGCCGCCTTCGAGCCGGGCGCGCGGCTGCCCGAGCGGGTCGACGCCGTGATCGAGACCGTCGGCCAGGCGACCTGGTCGCACTCGCTGAAGTCGCTGCGCCCCGGCGGGCGCGTCGTGGTGTCGGGCGCGACCAGCGGGCAGGTGCCGCCCGCCGAGCTGAACCGCGTGTTCTTCCTCCAGCTCCAGATCGTCGGCTCCACCATGGGGACCCGCGACCAGCTGGAGCGCCTCGCGCGGTTCCTGGTCAAGACCGGCGTGCGGCCGCGGATCGACCGGACGCTGCCGCTCGGCCGGGCGCAGGAGGGCTTCGCCGCGATGGCGGAGGGCGACCTCTTCGGCAAGATCGTCTTCAACCCGTGACGATGCCGTGACGCCGGGAGGGCAGGCCGTGGCCGGGGCGCCCGGTCACGGCTCCCGGCGGAAGATCTCGTCCCGCAGCCGCTCGCGGGTCTCATCGAGGAGGGCCTGCGCGGCGGCGAGATCGTCGTCGTCCAGGCGGGCCGTCTTCGCGGCCTTGCGGACGTCCTCGACGAACCCGCGCAGCAGGCGCTCCAGCTTGAGGCGGGCGACGTCCTCGCGGGTCCCGGTCGCCGTCTTCCAGGCGTCGTCCCAGTTCTGCCGCCACTCCTCCTTCCACGCCTGCTTCTGCTCCCGCCAGTGCTCCTTCTGCCGGCGCCACTCGTCCTTCTGGCGCTCGGTGGTCTCCTTCCACGCGTCCTTGGACGTGGCCTTGCCCTGGTCGCGCATCGTCCGGGCGGCCTGCGTCAGCTCCTCGCGCAGCGTCCGGACGGTCTGGCGGACGTCCTCCTGCACGCCGCGCGCGAACTCCTGCGCCGAGGCGGAGATCTCCTCCTCCAGCTCGGCCAGCTCGTCCATCCGGCGCTCCAGCTCCTCGCGTCCCTTGTCGGTCAGCGAGTACACCTTCTTGCCCTTGACCACCTCATGGGTGACCAGGCCCTCGGCCTCCAGCCGGGCCAGCCGCGGGTAGATCGTGCCGGGGGAGGGCGAGTACACCCCGAGGAACCGGTCCTGCAGGAGCCGGATCACCTCGTAGCCGTGCCGCGGGCTCTCCTCCAGCAGCTTGAGCAGGTACAGCCGCAGGCGACCGTGGCCGAAGACGGGGCTCACGTCGTCACTTCTCCATTCGGGGTGTGGTGATCTCCGGGGCGTCGTCGTCGCGGCCGAGGAGGGCGATCGTGCCGGACACCGTGTTGACCGCGACCCGCCCCGCGCCGTCCCCCATCCTGCCGGTGACGGAGCGCGAGACGGCGCGTTCCTGCCGGTCGAACGGGAAGGACGTCTCGATCCGGCCGGCGGCCGAGTTCAGCGTCACCTGCGCGCCCGTGGACGCCGGGACGCGCAGCGCCACCTCGCCCGAGACCGTGTTCACCTCGACGCCGCCGCTCCCGGCCAGGTCGACGTCGGCGGCGATGCGGCCGCTGACCGTCCGGGCGGCCAGCCGCTCGACGGACGCGCCCGCCAGGGTCAGGTCGCCGGAGACGGACGTGAACGACACCGTCCCGTCCAGGCCCTGCGCCTCGACCGCGCCGGAGACGGTGTTGGCGTCGATCGCGCCCGACACCCCGTCGAGCGTCACCTCGCCCGAGGCGCTCTTGATGGACGTGCGGGCCGTCGTGCCGGTCACCACCGCGTCCGCCGACACCAGGTTGAGGCTGACCGGGCAGTCGTGCGGGACGGTCACGGTGATCGCCGCGCGGACCTTCTGGTTGCGCAGCCAGCCGAGCACGCCCTCCCAGAGCTTCTCGTGGGTGACGGTCAGCATCCCCGCCTCGTGCGTGACCACCAGCGGCGGCCCCTCGACGCCGCCGATCATGATGGAGGGGCGCTCGTCGGAGGCGAGCACCGACACGCTGCCCGCGATCAGCGTGACCCGCAGCGCGACCACGCCGTCGAAGTCGAGGGTGGTCGGTTCGTCGATCGTCCAGCGCGACATCACGATGTGCCCTTCGTGGAGAGGCCTGCCATCAGTTAACACGATATGTCGCGTCCTCCCGAAGTCAAGACATATCGCGTTTGGTCTGAAGGAGAGCCCCGGATGCCCCGAGAGACCGACCGGTGCCCTCCACCCCTCCGGCGCTCCGCTCCGGTCACCGGTCAGTCCTCCTCCTCGTCGAGGCGTGCGAGCCAGGTCGCGAGGCGGTCGACGGGGGTCTCGAACTCGGGGTTCAGGTCGACGAACTCGCGCAGCCGACCCGCCAGCCACTCCAGGCTGACCTCCTCGGCGCCGCGCCGGTCCGCCAGCTCCTCGATGCCGCGGTCGGTGAAGTACATCGCGTCCCTCCCCATGGACGCCGAGGGCCCCGGCGCGGTGCACCGGAGCCCTCGGGTCGATCAGTACCGCTCTACTTCTGCTCGCCGAACAGGCGCGCGAGCAGCGCCTCCTGCTCCGCCTGGTGCAGCTTCGCCGAGCCCACCGCCGGGGACGAGGACGCCGGGCGCGACACCCGCGACATCTTCAGCCCCTCGATGTGGCGCGGCAGCTTCAGCGCCATGAACGGCCAGGCGCCCATGTTGGCGGGTTCGTCCTGCACCCAGACGATCTCGACGTCGGCCGGGTACTTGGCCAGCTCCGCCTTGATCTCGTCGACCGGCGGCGGGTAGAGCCGCTCGACCCGCACGACCGCGGTGTCGTTGGCGCCCGCGGCCTGCCGGGCCTTCACCACGTCGTAGTAGATCTTGCCGGTGGTGAGCAGCACCCGCCGCACGCCCGCCGGGTCGACCGCCGGGTCGCTCTCCGGGATGACCGGCTGGAACGCACCGCCGGTGATCTCCCCGACCGGGGACGTGGCCGCCTTCAGCCGCAGCAGCGACTTCGGCGTGAACACGATCAACGGCTTGTGCCGCCCCGACAGCACCTGCCAGCGCAGCAGGTGGAAGTAGTTCGCCGGCGTGGTCGGGTAGACGACGGTCATGTTGTCCTGCGCGCACAGCTGCAGGTACCGCTCGATCCGCGCGGACGAGTGGTCGGGCCCCTGGCCCTCGTAGCCGTGCGGCAGCAGCAGCACGACGCCCGAGTGCTGGCCCCACTTCTGCTCGCCGGAGGAGATGTACTCGTCCACCACCGACTGGGCGCCGTTGGCGAAGTCGCCGAACTGGGCCTCCCAGCACACGAGCGCGTCGGGGCGGGTCATCGAGTAGCCGTACTCGAAGCCCATCGCCGCGTACTCGCTGAGCAGCGAGTCGTGCGCGTAGAACTTCGACACGCCCTGCCCGAACTGCTTGAGCGGCGTGTACTCCTCGCCCGTCCTGCGGTCGACGAGCACCGCGTGCCGCTGGCCGAACGTGCCGCGGCGGGTGTCCTGCCCGACGAGCCGCACCGGGTGGCCGTCGATCAGCAGTGAGCCCATCGCCAGCAGCTCGCCGGTCGCCCAGTCGATCGCGTCGTCCTCGATCATCTGGGCGCGGCGCTGCAGGATCGGCTGGAGCCGCGGGTGCGGGGTGAAGCCCTCCGGCAGGCTGACCTGGGAGTCGATGAGCCGCTTCACGGTCTCCTGCGGGATCGCCGAGCCGGCCTTGCCGTGGTCGATCGGGATGCGCTCCTCGACGTCGGGCTTCACGACCGAGCCCGGTTCGAGGGGCTTCTTCACGGCCTCGCGGGTCTCGGTGAAGGCCCGCTCCAGCTGCTCCTGGTAGTCGCGGAGCGCCTGCTCGGCCTCCTCCACCGTGATGTCGCCGCGGCCGATCAGCGCCTCGGTGTAGAGCTTGCGGACGGACCGCTTGGCGTCGATCAGGTCGTACATGAGCGGCTGCGTGAACGAGGGGTTCTCGCCCTCGTTGTGGCCGCGCCGCCGGTAGCAGACCATGTCGATGACGACGTCCTTCTTGAACGTCTGCCGGTACTCGAACGCCAGCCGCGCCACCCGCGCGCACATCTCGGGGTCGTCGCCGTTCACGTGGAAGATCGGCGCCTGGATCATCCGCGCCACGTCGGTGGCGTACACGCTGGAGCGCGAGTACTCCGGCGCGGTGGTGAACCCCACCTGGTTGTTGATGATCACGTGCACGCTGCCGCCGGTGCGGTAGCCGCGCAGCTGCGACAGGTTCAGCGTCTCGGCCACCACGCCCTGCCCGGCGAAAGCGGCGTCGCCGTGGATCAGGATCGGCAGCACGGTGAAGCCGGCCTCGCCGACGTCCAGCAGGTCCTGCTTGGCGCGGACGACGCCCTCCAGCACCGGGTCGACCGTCTCCAGGTGGGAGGGGTTCGCGACCAGCTCGGTGTGGATCTTGGAGCCGTCGCTGCCGACGAAGTCGCCGGACGCCCCGAGGTGGTACTTCACGTCGCCCGAGCCCTGGGCGCTGCGCGGGTCGAGGTTGCCCTCGAACTCGCCGAAGATCTGCCCGTAGGACTTGCCGACGATGTTGGCGAGGACGTTCAGCCGGCCGCGGTGCGCCATGCCGATCACGACCTCGTCCAGGCTGGCCCCGGCCGCCGCCGAGATCACCGAGTCGAGCAGCGGGATGACCGACTCGCCGCCCTCCAGGGAGAACCGCTTCTGCCCGACGAACTTCGTCTGCAGGAACGTCTCGAAGGCCTCGGCGCTGTTCAGCCGCCGCAGCACGTGCAGCTGCTCCTCGCGCGAGGGCTTCTCGTGCGGGACCTCGACGCGCTCCTGGATCCAGGCGCGCTCCTCGGGGTCCTGGATGTGCATGTACTCGATGCCGACCGTCCGGCAGTACGCCATCCGCAGCACGCCGAGGATGTCGCGCAGCTTCATCGTCGGCTTGCCGCCGAACCCGCCGGTCGCGAACTCGCGCTCCAGATCCCACAGGGTGAGGCCGTGCTTGAGGATGTCGAGGTCGGGGTGGCGGCGCTGCTTGTACTCCAGCGGGTCGGTGTCGGCCATGAGGTGGCCCCGGACCCGGTAGGCGTGGATCAGCTCGTGCACGCGGGCGACCTTGGCGACGTCGTCCTCGTGGGTGGCGGAGATGTCCTTGACCCAGCGCACCGGCTCGTACGGGATGCGCAGCGCCTCGAAGATCTCGTCGTAGAAGCCGTCCTCGCCGAGCAGCAGCTGGTTGATGCGGCGCAGGAAGTCGCCGGACTGCGCGCCCTGGATGATCCGGTGGTCGTAGGTGGAGGTCAGCGTCATCACCTTGCTGATCCCCATGCGGGCCAGGGTGTCGCTGGACGCGCCCGCGAACTCCGCCGGGTACTCCATGGCGCCGACGCCGATGATCGTGCCCTGGCCGGGCATCAGCCGCGGCACCGAGTGGACGGTGCCGATCGTGCCCGGGTTGGTCAGGCTGATCGTGGTGCCCTGGAAGTCCTCCAGGGTGAGCTTGCCGCCGCGGGCCTTGCGGACGATCTCCTCATAGGAGGCCCAGAACTGGCGGAAGTCCAGCGTCTCGGCGGCCTTGATGCTCGGCACCACCAGCTGGCGCGAGCCGTCGCCCTTCTGCAGGTCGATGGCCAGCCCGAAGTTGACGTGCTCCGGCCTGATCAGCACCGGCTTGCCGTCCACCTCGGTGAACGCGGCGTTCATCTCGGGCATCGAGGTCAGCGCCCTGACGATCGCGTACCCGATCAGGTGCGTGAAGGAGACCTTGCCGCCGCGCCCGCGCTTGAGGTGGTTGTTGATGACGATGCGGTTGTCGATCAGCAGCTTCGCCGGGACGGCGCGCACGCTGGTCGCCGTCGGCACGGCGAGGCTGGCCTCCATGTTGCTGGCCGTCCGGGCGGCGACGCCGCGCAGCCGGACCTCCTCGGCGCCCGCCGGGACCGGCGGAGGCGCCGGCTTGTCCCCCTTGGGGGCCGGAGCCTTGGCCGGAGCCTTCGGCGGCGCGGACGGTGGCCGCGGTGTCGGCGGAGCGGCCGCCGAGCCGTTGGCGGCCGTCGGGGCCGCGCCGTCGGCCTGGGGGGTGGCGGACACGGGCCGGCTGTCCGGCTGGTAGTCCGCGAAGAAGTTCCACCAGGCTTCGTCAACGGAGTTGGGGTCGTCGAGGTACTTCTGGTACAGCTCGTCGACCAGCCACTCGTTGGCGCCGAAATCGGTCAGCATCGGGTCGGCACTAGTATGCGACGACTCTGTCGACACGGCGGAGATCGCCCTCTTCCGCAGCTCGCAGGTAAGTTCTGAGACGCAACAAGGCTACTCGCACTTGCCCCCGCACCACGCCAGCGTGTCGTAACCCCGCCCACACCGCCCCGCCATTGGCTGAATCAGCCAAAGGCAGGGCCGTGCCTTTGGCAAGATCCACGAACGCCCCTCTGCTTCCAGGCCATCGCCAAATCAACCTCAGCCACCGCCAAGACCACGCGACGCCCCGGGGGGCCGCGATCGCGTCCGAGGAGGAGAAAAACGCTAGTGAGTGTGCGGGGCGACCGTCGGGCCCTCGGAAGCCTGGATGAGGACGAAGCCCTGGCCCTGATAGGCGAGCTGCATCGCTTCGCCGCTGCCGCGGCCGATGAGGGCGCTCGCCTTGAAGGTGCGGTTGACGCCGACCTGGAGGCTGGTGCTCCACGCGACGGCGGACTGGCCGTCGGCGAACGTGGGGGCGCGCCCGCAGTCGAGCATCACCGGGGTGCCGTGTGTGGTGAGCGCCACCCAGCCGGTGCCCTGGAGGGTGGTGTTGAACAGGCCGCCCGCGGCGATGCCGGCGCCCTGGACGCGCTGGATGTCGGACTGCAGGTGCGAGTCGTAGGCGAGGATGTTCTTGCCGTTGACGGTGATGCCCTCGTTCTCCAGGTAGAACAGGTGGATGTCGTCGGCGTCGTTGGCGACGAACAGCAGGCCCTGGCCCTTGACGCGCATGAGGGGGACGCCCTCACCGGTCAGGGCCTTCTTCATGAACTTGCCGATGCCGCCCGCGCCCTCGTAGTCGAACTCCATCTGCCCCTGGAAGGCGACCATGGAGCCCTGCCGGGCGAGGACGTCGCCGTTCAGGTGGACCCGGAGCATCTTGGAGTTCTGGAGGGCGAAGTGGCCGGGGAGCTGCTGTCCCTGTTCGAGATTGCCGAAGAACTGGCTGCGCATGGTGGGGTCGTGCCTCTCGTGCGGATTACTGGAGGTGCGCCAGCATAACGAGGGAGACGCGGTCAACGTCCCCGGTCGTGCGGGGCGGTCCAGTCCACGAGCGGACCCTTGGCGACGACGCCGGAGGGGTTGATGTTCCGCTGGGTCACGTAGTAGTGCCGCTTGATGTGGTCGAAGTTCGTGGTCTCGCCGAACGCGGGGATCGAGTACAGGTCGCGGGCGTAGCCCCACAGGTTCTCGAAGTCGGCGAGGCGCCGCAGGTTGCACTTGAAGTGGCCGTGGTAGACGGCGTCGAAGCGCGCGAGCGTCGGGTACAGCCGGACGTCGGCCTCGGTGATCTCGTCGCCGAACAGGTAGCGGCGGGTGGACAGGCGCTCCTCCAGCCGGCCGAGGGTGTCGAACAGGGCGTCGAAGGCCTCCTCGTAGGCGCCCTGCGAGGTGGCGAAGCCGGCCTTGTACACGCCGTTGTTGACGGTGTGGTAGACGAGTTCGTTCAGCTCGTCGATCTCGGGCCGGAGCGCCTCGGGATACAGGTCGGGTGCGCCGGGGCGGTGGTGGGCGGTGAACTCCGTCTCGAACATCGTGGTGATGTTCGGGAAGTCGTTGGTGACCAGGCGCTCGGTCTCGGTGTCCCAGACGCAGGGCACGGTGTAGCGGCCCTGGAACGCCGGGTCGGTGGACAGGTACAGCTCGGAAAGGAAGACGGCGCCGGTCACCGGGTCGCGGTCGGGGAACCGCCAGCCCCGCTCGTCGCGGATGGGGTCGACGATTCCGACGCCGATAGCGTCCTCCAGGCCGAGGAGCCGCCGCACGATCAGGGTGCGGTGCGCCCACGGGCACGCGTAGGAGACGAAGAGCCGGTACCGCCCGGGCTCGGCGGGCAGGCCGCTCGACCCGTCCGCCGTGATCCGCTCGGTGAACCGGTTCGCCTGCCGGACGAACCGGCCTTCCTCGACCTCCTGCACGCTCATGCCCGTCTCCCTCTGAAGTAGGTGAGGACGGCCCGGAGATTGGCCCCTGCGGGCGATCCGGGTCCGGGAACCTCGCGGCTACCATAACCGTCGGTATCCAGTGTGAAACGGCCGCGACGGCCGACCTGAGGATCGACGAGGTGGCGGGGGTCCATGCTCGAGCAATTCAACGCCCTGGTGGACGGCCTGCCACCGGCGATGATCTACCTGATCATCGCGGCGCTGGTGTTCGCGGAGGCCGCGCTGTTCGTCGGCTTCGTGTTCCCGGGCGAGACCGCGATCGTGGTCGGCGGCGTCCTCGCCAGCCAGCACGTGCTGTCGCTGCCGCTGCTGCTGGTCATCGCGGTGGTCGCCGCGGTCGCGGGCGACTCGGTCGGCTACGAGATCGGCCGTAAGTACGGGCCGCGGCTGCTGGACGTGGCGATGATGCGAAAACACCGGGCGAAGGTCGCGGCCGCGCAGGACCTGATCCGCCGCCGCGGCGCGTTCGCGGTGTTCATCGGACGGTTCACGGCGCTGCTGCGGGCGCTCATGCCGGCGCTCGCGGGCAGTTCGCGGCTGCCGTATCCGAAGTTCCTGCTCTTCAACGTCATCGGCGGCGTCACGTGGGTGGTGACGTTCACGCTCGGCGGCTTCTTCGCGGGCACGGCGTTCGAGCACGCGGCCAAGCTCGCGGGGCGGGGCCTGGCGATCGGCCTGGCGGCCGCGGCCGTCGTCGCGCTGGTGGTGTGGAGCGTCCGCAGGCACCGCCGCGAGGCCCGCGAGGAGACCGAGGCCCAGGCCGCCGAGGACGTCCCCGCGGGCGAGCAGGCAGGCGAGTCGGCGCCGACGCTGCCGTCCTGACGGCGGCGGCGCCCTAGAGGCGCATCCGGCCGCTGATCATCGGCAGGTCCAGGTAGGTGCGGATGCCGGGGTCGGCGCCGCACACGACCGGGACGGAGTTCACCGCGTGCGCGGACGCGGCGGAGATCGCATTGGAGACCCACTCCTCGCCGGCCGACAGCGTGAGCGGCGGCCGGCCGTCCACGCGCAGCGAGTACCCGGGCCGCCCCCACTCGTCGGACATCCGCGCGGCGTCGGCCTTGTGCACGATCTCGACGGTGATCACCGGGCGGCCGGCGGCGAAGCCGCTGAACGTCCAGCGGTCCGCGGCGACCGTGCCGCGCGGGATCGGCCCGGCGGCGGTGGCGAGGTCGGCGCCGGCCAGCCGGTGGTCGACGTCCACGTCGATCTCGTCGAGGTCGACGCCGAGCCCGGCGGCGACCAGGTGCAGGCTCTCGGAGAACAGCGTCCGCATCACGGCGCGGTTGGGCCGCAGCGCCCGCAGGTACGCCTCCTCGTCCTTGCCGAACCCGAGCACGTCGTGGACCATCCGCCAGGACGGGTGCCGGGCGAAGTCGGAGCACTCGCGGGCGTAGACGTGGGTGATCCGGCGCGACAGCCGCGACAGCACCAGCGGCATCACGTCGGCCATGAAGCCGTGGCTGACGCCGCTGCCGTGCACCGACACGCCGCCCCGCTTGCAGGCCTGCTCCAGCTCGTTCACGAAGAGCGGGCCGTGCGCCTGCGGGTAGACCAGTCCGGTGAGGGAGACCAGGTTCTTGCCGGACGCCAGCAGCGCGCAGATCGTGTCCAACTCGGCGAACCGGTCGTGCTTGGGGGTCGCGGCGTAGAGGACGCAGTCGGCCTCCAGGGCGAGGATCTCGCCGAGGTCTCCGGTCGCGGCGACGCCGACCGGGTCGCGTCCCGCGAGGGTCCCGGCGTCGACGCCCACCTTGGCCGGGGTGTGCACCCACGCGCCGGCGAGTTCCATGTCGTCGCGGTCCAGGACGGCTCGGATCGCGCTGCGCCCGAGCGCGCCCGTCGCCCACTGCACCACGCGGTGGCGGCGGCCGGACGCGGACGCGGTGTCGAGGCTCATCGCACGGGACCTCCGTTGCTCCTCGCGACGTCGACGAGTGAGGAGACTACGCGGCGGGCGCGGGGTGAATTGCGGCGATCGGCGCAACTTCCCCCCGCGTCCCATCGTACGCAGGACTGTCGCGGCGTCCAGGCGGGAAGGAACTCCGGGGGCCGCGGCCGAGCGGGATTCGGTTTAGTGGTACCACTGGGTAACCCCTTGATGATTACCTGGGGGCGTAGTCGGTGCGATGTGAGGAGACACGAGATGTCGGAACTGCGCTACGACGGCCGCGTGGCGGTCGTGACCGGGGCTGGCCACGGCCTCGGCCGGCAGCACGCGCTGGAGCTCGCCGCGCGCGGCGCCAAGGTCGTCGTCAACGACCTCGGCGGTGACCGGTCCGGTACCGGCGCCTCCGCCGGCCCCGCCCAGGAGGTCGTGGACGAGATCAAGAAGAACGGCGGCGAGGCCGTCGCGAACCCCGACAACGTCGCCACCCCCGAGGGCGCGCAGGCGATCGTGAAGACCGCGCTGGACGCGTTCGGCAAGGTCGACATCGTCGTCAACAACGCGGGCATCCTGCGCGACAGGTCGTTCAAGAACATGTCGGTCGAGGAGTTCGACTCGGTCATCGCCGTCCACCTGCGCGGCTCGTTCCTGGTCTCCAGCGCCGCCTGGCCGCACCTGCGCGAGCAGGGCTACGGCCGGATCGTGAACACCTCCTCGCCCGCGGGCCTGTTCGGCAACTTCGGCCAGGCCAACTACTCCACGGCCAAGATGGGCCTGGTCGGGTTCACCAAGACCCTCGCCCAGGAGGGCGCCAAGTACAACATCAAGGCCAACGCGATCGCCCCGGTCGCCTGGACCCGGATGACCGAGGACCTGCTGCCCGCCGACTTCGCCGACAAGCTCGGCGTCGAGCAGGTCACCCCGCTCGTGGCCTACCTCGTGCACGACTCCAACGAGGACTCCGGCCAGGTCTACACGGTCGGCGGCGGCCGGATCGCGAAGATCTTCGTGGCGGAGGGCCCCGGCTACGGGCAGAAGGAGACGCTGTCGGTCGAGGACGTCCGGGACAACTGGGCGGCCATCGGCGCGGCCGAGCCGCTGACGGTGTTCGGCAACGTGGGCGAGCAGATGGGCCCGCTGATCCAGCAGCTCACGTCCTGAGCCGTTGAGCGGGATCGAGCTCGACCGGCGGGACGGGGTGCTCACGATCACCCTGTCCCGGCCGGAGCGCCTGAACGCGGTCGACGGCGCGCTGACCGAGGAGATGCTGGACGTCCTCAACGGGCTGATGCGCGACCCGTCCACCCGGGTGGTCGTGCTGACCGGCGCGGGCCGCGGCTTCTGCTCGGGCATGGACCTGCAGGGCGGCGACCCGGGCGGCGCGACCGGTGAGGGCCGCGTCCAGCGGCTCTACCGTGGCATCGCGCGGGGCGGCGAGGTCACCGCGCGGCTGCGGGAGATCCCGCAGCCGGTGATCGCGGCGCTGCACGGCCCCGTCGCGGGCATGGGCGTGTCCTGGGCGCTGGCCTGCGACCTGCGGGTCGCCGACCCCACGACCCGCTTCGTCGTGCCGTTCGTCGACCTCGGGCTGTCGGCCGGCGACTGCGGCCTGTCCTGGCTGCTGCCGCGCCTGGTCGGGCCGGCGAAGGCCGCGGAGATCTGCTACCGGGCGCAGCGCCTGGACGCGGCGCGCGCCGAGGCCCTCGGCCTCCTCACCGAGACCGCCCCCGAGGGCGGGGACCTGGCCGCCGCCCAGGCCCTCGCCGACGAGCTGCTCGGCAGGTCCCCCTACGGCCTGAGCCGTACGAAGGAACTGCTCAACGCGTCCCTGGACGTCCCCGGCCTGCGCCGGCAGCTCATGGCGGAGACGGCCGTGCAGACCCTGGCCTTCTTCAGCGAGGACCTCGCCGAGGGAATGGCGGCCACGCTGGAGAAACGCCGTCCCGAATTCAAGAATCGCTGAAGGTCGGCGGCCCCTGCCAGGGGTGTTCGGGGGCACCCCCCGAACAAAGGATGCCGAGACCGGCCCAAGGGGGGTGCGCCCCCCTTGGGCTAGTCGGCGAGTGCGGTGGAGAGCGCCTCGACGTAGCGGAGGGCGGCCAGGCGGGCCAGGGCCGGGTGGGCGCCCAGGGGCGCGGAGTGGGCGGAGCCCACGGTGGCGGCGGCCGCTGCGATCAGCGCGGCCTCCGGCTCGGGCCCGATCAGGTGCGGGGCGACCGCGATGGACGCCGCGCCGGCCGCGCGCAGCTGCTCGTAGGCGGCCTTCACCGACGCCTCGTCGTTCAGCGAGGCGGTGAAGACGGGGGCCGCGAGCCGGGAGGCCAGGAGCACGCCGGTGACCTCGGCCTGCCGGACGGCCGCCGCGCCGCCCGGAGTGGCGACGATCACACCGGACGCGGCCGTCACCATCGTCATCAGCCTGATCCGGTCGGCGCGGGCGAGCCCCGCGTCGGCGAGCCGGTCGTGCAGCGCCTCGGCGATGAGCGGGTGCGGGCCGAGCGGCTCGGCGGCGACGGTGCGCACGGGCGAGGCCGCCACGGCGGCGCGCACGGCGGCGTCCAGCGCCGGGTCGGGCCCGGTGGACAGCGGCACCACCACGGCCGCGAGCTCGTCGCCCTGCTGCCGGATCCCGGCGAGCACGGCGTGCAGGCTCGCCTCGTCGCCCTCCAGGTGCGCGACGTGGGCAGGCTGCCCGGTGTGCTCCAGCTCGACGAGCCGGGCGAGTTCGGCGGCGAGGTCGGTGCCGACCCGCCGGGCGGGTCCGGGGACGGCGAGGACGAGCGTGGGGGATCCGGGGGGCAGCAGGAAGGATTCGTCGCCGCGGTGACGGCCGCCGCGGGGTGTGCGGCGCCGTCGCGACGGCAATGCCTCGGATGCCTGGCTTTCGGGACTCACGGCGGGCATCGTAACGCCCTCAGGCCCAGGAGCCGTCCTCCCGGCCCGGCCGTCGTCGTTGCCTGTAGGAATCGTGGATCTCCTTCCCGGACCGGTCGCGGCGCGAGCGGTGGTGAAGAAGCAGAGTATGGCGCATTGTCGCGGAGCGACAGGGGGAAATGGAGCAAATTGTCCGGATTTGCCGCTATCCTCTTGTGTCGGGTTCCACAAGATCGTCTTGCCTCCGCACATCGCCGCAGGTGGCAACGAATTGCGTCAATGCGGCCGAATGCCGTCAAAGGGGTTGCGGCGGCGTCGCAGGCGGCCTTTATGATCCAGGGGCCCTCCGTGCCGGAACGTTCGAGGTCACATGAAATCCCCCCGTAGGCGGTCGATCCGCTCGAAGGTCACCGCGCTGCTGCTCGTGCCGCTGCTCTCGCTGGTCGCGCTCTGGGGATACGCCGCGATCGTCACCGGCCGCGACGCGCTCGCCCAGCGCCGGTACCACACGCTCGACCGCGAGTTCGCGCCGAGCGGCCAGGGCGTCCTGGTCGAGCTGGGCAAGGAGCGGCTGGCCTCGGCGGTGTTCCTCAGCACCCCGCGCAAGGTCGCCGGCGGAACCTCCGCCGCCCTGCTGTCGCAGCGCTCGCGCCTCGACGCGGCCGTCGAGGACTTCCGCCGCAAGGCCACCTCCGGCGCCGCGCGCAGCGCCACCAACGCCGAGATGGAGTCCCGCGTCGGCGCGGTCCTGCGGGCGCTCGGCGGGCTCGGCGGGCTGCGCGCCGCGGTCGACGCCCGGTCCGTCGACCGGTTGGCCGCGGTCAACGGGTACGGCACGATGGTCGACAACATGCACCGGCTCTACGACAGCCTCGTGGCCATCGACGACTCCGCGCTCTACGACTGGACGCAGTCCACCCGGCACGCCGGCCGCGGCATGGAGCTGCTGCAGCGCGAGAACGCGCTGGTCGCCGGCGCGTTCATCACCAAGGGCCGGATGACGGCGGCCGAGCACCGGTTGTTCGTGGAGATGGTCGGCGAGCAGCGCTGGCAGTGGACCAAGCAGCGCTCGCTGCTCGACCCGGTGGTCTACCGGACCGGCACCGCGCAGGTCTTCGCGTCCCCGCAGTACCAGGCGTTCACGGCGATGGAGGACCGGGTCGCCGACGCCGATCCGCGCCGGCCGATCCCCGTCCAGCCCGGCGAGTGGCAGCGGACGGCGCAGCCGCTCGTGCTCTCGGTCAACGCGATGGTGCTCGGCAACTCCAGGCGCGCCGGGGAGCACGCCGACGACCTCGGCCGCGAGGCCTACCTCCGGCTCGCCGCCGTCGGCGGGCTCGGCCTGCTGGCCATCCTGCTGTCGGTGCTGCTGTCGCTGCGGTTCGCGCGCGGGTTCGTCCGCGAGCTGGTCGGGCTGCGCGGCTCGGCCGAGGAACTGGCCGAGCAGCGGCTTCCCGGCATCGTCGAGCGGCTCGGCCGCAACGAGAGCGTGGACGTCGCCGCGGAGGCCCCGCCCCTGCACGCCGGGCGCACCGCCGAGGTCGCCCGGCTCGCCGAGGCGTTCGCCAAGGTGCAGCGGACCGCCGTCGACGCCGCCGTCGGCCAGGCCGAGATGCGCGCGGGCGTCAGCCGCATCTTCCTCAACATCGCCCGCCGCAACCAGTCGCTCCTGCACCGCCAGCTGACGCTGCTGGACGGCCTGGAGAGCCGCGCCGAGGCCGACGACCTGGAAGACCTGTTCCGCATCGACCACCTCACCACCCGCATGCGGCGGCACGCCGAGAGCCTGATCATCCTGTCCGGCGCGACGCCGGGGCGCGGCTGGCGGCGGCCGGTGCGCTTCGCCGACGTGCTGCGCGCCGCCGTCTCGGAGATCGAGGACTACACCCGCGCGACCGTGCTGACCGACTCCGAGGACGGCCTGGTCGGCGCGGCCGTCGCCGACGTGGTGCACCTGCTGGCCGAGCTGATCGAGAACGCGGCGGTGTTCTCCCCGCCCAACACCGAGGTGCGGGTGATGGCCGAGCGCGTCGGCATCGGGTTCGCGGTCGAAGTCGAGGACCGCGGCCTCGGCGTGAAGCCGGAGCAGCTGGCCGAGGCCAACCGGCGGCTCGCCGAGCCGCCCGAGTACGACCTGGCCGACACCGACCAGCTCGGGCTGTTCGTCGTCGCGCGGCTGGCCGCCCGCCACGACATCTCCGTGACGCTCCAGCGGTCCCCGTACGGCGGCGTCACCGCGATCGTCCTGTTCCCGCACGAGCTGGTGGTGCCGGCCGAGGAGATGGCCGCCGGAGTGGCGCCGCCCGCGGACGCGCCGCACGACGAGACCGCTGCCCTGACCGGGACCGCCGTCGAGGGCGCCCCGGGGTGGGAGCCGACGATCATGGCCGCGCCGGTCCCCGAGGGGGTCGTTCCGCTCCGCGACTCCGGTGCCCCCGGGGAGCTCGCCGCCCTTCCCGCGGACGACCCGCACCAGGGGCGGCGGAACGCTCCAGGGCACCTGGAGGGCGCCGGCGGCCGGCTGGAGGCGCCGCCCGCGCTGCCCGCGCTCACCGGACCCGCCGCGCCGGCCGCGACTCCGGCGCCCGCCGAGGATCCGGCGCCCGCCGCGCCCGTGGCACCGTGGGGCGTCCCGGATGGGCCGGCGGCCGCCGCGCCCCCGCGTCCCGCCCCGAACCCCTGGTCGGACGACGCCCACACGCCGGCGGCCGAGGGCCCCGGCGGCGCCGTCCACGAGGACCCCGCCGAGGCCGCCGGTGAGGACTGGCAGCCCGCGGGGACCCACGCCGGGTTGCCCCGCCGCGTCAGGCAGAGGAACCTGGCCCCGCAACTGCGCAAGAGGCCCCCGTCGCCTCCGCCGACCGGCGGAACCGCGACCGGGGCCGTCGCACGCTCGCCCGAGGAGGCACGCTCGCTGATGGCATCGATACAGCAGGGATGGCGGCGCGGACGCGCGTCCGACGTTGGGGATGAGGGGACCCGATGATGCACAACACCGTGACCGGTGAGTTGAACTGGCTGCTCAACGACTTCGCCCAGCGGGTCACGATGGTGCGGCAGGCCGTGATCCTGTCGCGCGACGGGCTGGCCGTGGCCGCGTCCAACGAGCTCGCCCGCGAGGACGCCGAGCACCTGTCGGCGCTGGCGTCCGGCGTGCAGAGCCTCGCCCGCGGCGCCGGGCGGCACTTCGCGGGCGGCAACGTCCGGCAGACCATCATCGAGATGGACGCGCTGCTGCTGTTCGTGACGGCGGCCGGCGACGGCACCTGCCTGGCGGTGCTGGCCGAGGCGGAGGCCGACGCCGGACTCGTCGCCTACGAGATGGCGGTGCTGGTGAAGCGGGTCGGCCAGCACCTGCAGGCGAGCCCGAGGTTCGGGGCGGAGGCGGGCGGCCAGGGATTCGGAGGCGCCGGGGGGTCCGCGCCACGGGGCTTCTGACCGATGACCCCGCCGGGAGAGCGCTGGCTGGACCGCGACGCCGGACCGCTCGTACGCCCCTACGCGATGACCCGGGGACGGACCCGTCCCGAGGGCGCGGGCTTCGAGCTGATCGCGGTGGTCGCGGCCACCGGCGTTCCCCCGGGCGACCGGCTGCGCTACAGCCCCGACCACGCGCGGGTGCTGCGCGGCTGTACGCGGCCGGTGACGGTCGTCGACCTCGCGGCCGACCTCGGCCTGCCCATCGGCGTCGTGCGGGTGCTGCTCGGCGACCTGCGGGACAAGGGCCTGATCGCGGTGGTGGACGAGGCGCGCCCGGCCGAGGGCCGGCGGCCCCCGTCCGGGGTGCTGAGAGAGGTGCTCAATGGACTCCGCGCACTATGACCGGGCGCCGGGCGGGCCGGGCTTCGCGGCCCGGCCGCTCGTCACCACCAAGATCCTCATCGCGGGCGGGTTCGGCGCAGGCAAGACCACCCTGGTCGGCTCGGTCAGCGAGATCCGCCCGCTGCACACCGAGGAGCCCCTGACCGACCAGGGCTCCGGGGTCGACGACGTGGCCGGCGTCGCCGCGAAGGCGACGACGACCGTCGCCATGGACTTCGGCCGGATCACGCTGTCGGACCAGCTGCTGCTCTACCTGTTCGGCACCCCCGGTCAGGAGCGGTTCTGGTTCATGTGGGACGAGCTGGCGGCGGGCGCGATCGGCGCCGTCGTGCTCGCCGACACGCGCCGGCTGACCGGCAGCTTCCCGGCGATCGACTACTTCGAGCGCCGCGGCGTCCCGTTCGTGGTGGCCGTGAACTGCTTCGACGGCGAGCGGACGCACCGGCCGAGCGACATCGCCATCGCGCTCGACCTGGACCCCGGCGTCCCGGTGGTGCTGTGCGACGCGCGCCGGCGCGAGTCGTCCAAGGAGGTGCTCGTCGCGCTGATGGAGCACGTGCTGAGCTGGCCGGACGAAGAGGATGAGGCACCGGGCGGCCGGAAGGCCGATCATCGTGAACCCGCGACGTAGTAGGCTCCCGCACACCCCCGTACTCCACGCATCGGGAGGTTTCCCCGCATGTTCCGCCCCCCAATGCCGACCGCGACACACGTGAGCAGGGTCCGCCAGCCGTGACGGGCCCCCGTTTCTCCTCCATCCGGGCGAGGATCAGCCTGCTGGTCCTCGTGCCGCTGCTGGCCCTCGCCTCGCTGTGGGTGTTCCTCACGGGCTTCACCTACGGCGACGCGCACCAGCTGCTGCAGAGCCGTGACTTCCAGGAGAAGACCGTGCTGCCCACGCAGCACTTCATCGACGCGCTGCAGAAGGAGCGGCGGCTGACGATGGCAGAGCTCGGCGGCGCCCGCCCCGACCTCGGCGTCATGCGGACGCAGCGCCAGACCACCGACGACGCGGCCGAGAAGGTCCGCGAGGGCGCGCGTGACGAAGGCCTGCGGGGCTCGATCCTGCCCCTGGTCGTCGAACGGCTGGATTCGTTCGTGGAGCGGATCGACACGCTGCGCGGCGTCCGCCAGAGCGTGGACCAGCGCGTCGCCGACCGCGAGCGCGTGCTGCGCGGGTACAGCGACATCATCGACGCGGGCTTCGCCGTCTACAACGCGACCACGCCGGGGGACGGGTCCATCACCGCGCACGCCCGCACGCTCGCCTCGTTCGGCCGCGCCCGCGAGTTCATGGCGCGCGAGGACGCCCTGCTGACCGGCGCCCTGGCCGCCGGGCGCATCACCTCCGCCGAGCGCGGCCAGTTCGCGCAGCTCGTCGGGGCCCAGCGGATGCTGTACGCCGACAACGCGCCCAACCTTCCGCACGACGACCACGGACGCTACGAGCGGCTCGCGGCGTCGCCGCCGTTCGTCCAGCTGCGGGCGCTGGAGGACCAGGTCATCCGCGGCGCCGAACCACCCCGCGCCGCCGTGCGCAAGACCCGCGAGACGGGCGCCCAGCCCGCGGGCGCCGGCACCGGGCAGGCCGCCGCCCGCGCCCCGCACGCACCGGTCATCGAGCCCGCCATCTGGCGGTCCCTCGCCGACACCACCAACGGCCGGCTGTTCGAGCTGGAGAACGAGATCCTCGACGACGTCGCCGACCACGGGCAGCACATCGCGATCGGCGCCTTCACCCGCCTCGGCCTCGCCGGCGGCGTCGGCCTGCTCGCGATCGTGCTGTCGGCGCTGCTCGCGGTCCGGGTGTCGCGGCGGCTCCTCCAGGAGTGCCGCACGCTCGCCGCCGGCGTCGTGGACTTCACCCGCACGCGGCTGCCGCTGATGGCCGAGCAGGTCCGCGCCGGCGCCCCCGTCGAACCCGAGGCCGCGGCCGCGGCCGAGCTCGACTACCGCATCACCGAGATCCGGCAGATCGCCGAGTCGTTCGACCGCGCCCGCGAGGCCGTGCTCCTCGCCGCCGAGGGCGAGGTCGCGGCGCGGCGCGGCATCAGCGAGGTGTTCGTCAACCTCGCGCGCCGCAACCAGGCGCTGCTGCACCGGCAGCTCAGCCTGCTCGACACCATGGAGCGCCGCACCGAGGACCCTTCGGAGCTGTCGGACCTGTTCCGCCTCGACCACCTCGCGACCCGCATGCGCCGGCACGCCGAGGGCCTGGTCATCCTGGCCGGCAAGACCGCCGGGCGCGGCTGGCGCCGTCCCGTCCCGCTGGTGGACGTGGTGCGCGGCGCCGTCGCCGAGGTCGAGGACTACCCGCGCGTGCGGGTGCAGCCGCTGCCGCGGGTCTCGCTGCTCGGCTCCGCCGTCGCCGACGTCATCCACCTGCTCGCCGAGGTGGTGGAGAACGCCACCACGTTCTCGCCGCCGCAGTCGCCGGTGCGGGTCAGCGGCCACGGGGTCGCCAGCGGGTTCGCGATCGAGGTCGAGGACCGCGGCCTCGGGATGACCGAGGAGGCGCTGCGCCGGGCCAACGAGCGGCTCGCCCGTCCACCCGAGTTCGACCCCTCCGACAGCGCCCAGCTCGGGCTGTTCGTCGTCGCCCGGCTGGCCGAGCGACAGGAGATCACCGTCACGCTCCGCCCGTCCCCGTACGGGGGGACGACGGCGATCGCGCTGATCCCGAGCTCGCTCATCGTGGAGAGCGCCGAGCCGGAACCGGCCGCCGTGCGCCGCGCCACCGGGCCCATGCAGAAACTGCCGAGCCCCGCCGCGGCGCTCCCCGCGGCCGCCCAGCCCGGACGCGGCGAGTCCGGCGGCGTCGTCCGCCTCGTCGCCGAGGCCGAGCCGTACCGGCCCGAGCCGGCGCGCCCGGCCGAAGAGCCGGCGCCCGCGGCGCCCGTGCGGGCCGCGACGCCGCCCGCGCCCGCTCCGGTCGAGGCGCCGCCGGAGCCGGCCCCGCCCTCGCGGGAGGGTGAGCTGCCCCGGCGCAGGCGGCAGCAGCACCTGGCGCCCCAGCTCAAGGAACGGGTGGACGCGCACCTCGCCGCGCAGGGGCAGGCTCCGCCGCCCGCTCCGGAACCGGCCGCGCCCCCGGCGCCGCCCGCCCCGGAGCCGGCCGGCATGCCGCTCGCCGCGCCCGTCCCCATGGACGCTCCCGCGGACGAGACCGGCCGCGACGCGGCCGGGACCGTTCCCACGGGCGATGACCCGGACGACGGCGCCGCCCGCTCGCCCGAGTCGATGCGATCGATGATGTCGGCCATGCAGCGCGGCTGGCAGCGCGGCAGACAGGACGCGGCCGACGCGGAGGCCGCGGGCAACGAAGGTGACCAGGAGGACGACGCCCCATGACACAGCCCCAGCACTCCGGCGCGGAGGTCCCGGGCGGAGCCGGAGGTGAGCTCAACTGGCTCCTGGACAGCCTCGTCCAGCGGGTCGCCCCGGTGCAGAACGCCGTGGTGCTGTCCAGCGACGGGCTGCGGATCGCCGCGTCCAGCGGGCTGGCCCGCGAGGAGTCCGACCACCTGTCGGCCGTGGCGGCCAGCTTCCAGAGCCTCGCGCGCGGGGCCGGGGAGTCCTTCGGCGGGGGGCCCGTCCGGCAGACGATCGTGGAGATGGAGTCGTCGTTCCTCTTCGTCACCGCCGCCGGCCGGGGCGCCTGCCTCGCCGTCCTCGCCGACGCCGAGGCCGACCTCGGGATCATCGCCTACGAGATGGCGATGCTGGTCACCCGGGTCGGCCAGCACCTGTCGGCCAACCCGCGCGTCGCCGCGGCCGAGCCCGGCGGAGTGTGAGGTGGGCGGCACGGCCTGGTACGACGACGCGGCGGGCCCCGTCGTGCGCCCCTACGCGCTCACCCGAGGCCGGACGCACTACGACGGCGTCGAGTTCGACCTGGTCGCGCTGATCGTCGCGGCCGACCCGCCCGAGCCCGCGGAGGACGCCCACGCACTTCCGGCGACCCCATGGGCGCCGGAGCCGGAACATGACATGATCCTGGAGCTTTGCCGCACCCCGTTGTCGGTCGCCGAGATAGCGTCGGATCTGGAACTTCCCCTCGGGGTCGTCCGTGTCCTGCTCGGCGACCTGCTCGACCACTCGCTGATACAGGTCCGGCGCCCAGCGCCGGTGGCGCAGTTCCCCAGCGAGCGCGTACTCAAGGAAGTGATCGATGGAATCCGTGCGCTCTGACGCGGCCGCCCAGCAGGGCGACTCGGCGCTGACGGTAAAGATCCTCGTCGCCGGCGGTTTCGGCGTCGGCAAGACCACCCTGGTCAGCGCGGTCAGTGAGATCCGCCCGCTGCGCACCGAGGAGGCGCTGACCGAGAAGAGCATCGGGGTCGACGACACCACCGCCGTCGCGTCCAAGACCACCACGACCGTGGCGATGGACTTCGGGCGCATCACCCTGCCCAACGGCCTGGTGCTGTTCGTGTTCGGCACCCCCGGCCAGGACCGGTTCTGGTTCATGTGGGACGAACTGGCCAAGGGTGCTCTTGGGGCGGTCGTCCTCGTCGACACCCGCCGCCTCGCCGACTGCTTCGCCTCGGTCGACTACTTCGAACGCCGCGGCGTCCCGTTCATCATCGGGGTCAACCGCTTCGACGGCGCCGGGCAGCACTCGGCCGACCAGGTCCGCGACGCCCTCGACCTCGCCCCGGAGATCCCCGTGATCTCCTGCGACGTCCGCGACCGCGAGGACGCCAAACGCGTCCTCATCAGCCTCGTCGAACACATCATGCGAACCATGAGCACCGGTAGGCAGACTGTGTCTTATTAGCTTTTTCTCCTCCTTCGGGCCTGGCGGCCCTCCATCGTCGATAAAAGCGGGCGATCGCTGGCATCGCTTCGGCTCGCCTTGCGGCTCGCTGCGCGATCAGATTCTTGCTTCGCTCGAATCTGCCTTCGGACGCGATCGCGGGTGTTGGGGTTGTCGCGGGGTTGCGGTGTCGGCTGGGGTCGGCGTTGTGCTTGTGGCGGTGCCCTCCATCGTCGGGGACTGCGGGCGATCGCTGGCATCGCTTCGGCTCGCCTTGCGGCTCGCTTCGCGATCAGGTTCTCGCAAGCTCGAACCTGCCTTCGGACGCGATCGCGGTCCTGGAGGTTGTTGCGGGTTGCTGTGGTGGCTGAGGTCGGCGTGTAGGTGCGGTGCGGGCTGGTGTCGGGAGGGTCGGTCAGTGTCGTTTAGGTAGGCGTTTGGTGGGGTGCGGCCCCGTTCGGTGCGCTGGGCGTGCTGGGCGGGGTCGTTGCTTGTGGGCGGCTTTGTCTTCTGAGTGGGGAAAGTTTGGAGTTTTCGGGGGAAAGGTCTTCTCTTGGCGGCGAAAGCGGGTTACGGTCTCGGGCATGAGACCGGCGTCACACGGGGCCGGGTCTGATCCCGAGAGGACGGCGTGATGCGCATGTCGGCTCGCCCGCAGAACGTGCACCAGGCACGCCTGCTGCGGCTGCTGCGTGACGAGGGGCCGCGCTCGCGCGCCGAGCTGGGCGACGTCGTCCGGCTGTCGCGGTCCAAGCTGGCCGTCGAGCTGGACCGGCTCGTCGAGCTCGGCCTCGTGGAGGGGGCGGGACTGGCGGCCTCGCGGGGCGGGCGGCGGTCGGGGATCGTCCGGCTGTCGCCGCGGCTGCGGTTCGTCGCCTTCGACATCGGGGCGACCTCGATCGACGTGGCGGTGACCGACGGCGCGCTGGAGGTCCTCGGGCACGTCAGCGAGCGGTGCGACGTCCGGCAGGGCGCGACCGTGGTGCTGGAACGGGCGCTGGACCTGCTCGGCAAGCTGCGCGACGAGGGCCTGATCCCGCAGGTGCACGGGACGGGCATCGGGGTGCCCGGGCCGGTCAGCTTCCGCGACGGTATGCCGGTCGTCCCGCCGATCATGCCGGGCTGGGACCGGTTCCCGGTGCGGGACGCGATCGGCCAGGAGCTCGGCTGCCCGGTGCTCGTCGACAACGACGTGAACCTGATGGCCCTCGGCGAGCTGCACGCCGGGCTCGCCCGGTCGGTGGACGACTTCCTGCTCGTGAAGATCGGCACCGGGATCGGCTGCGGCATCGTGGTGGACGGCGCCATCTACCGCGGCGTGTCCGGCAGCGCCGGGGACATCGGCCACATCCGGGTCGACGACGACGGGCCGACCTGCGCCTGCGGCAACGCCGGGTGCCTGGAGGCGTTCTTCGGCGGCGCGGCGCTCGCGCGGGACGCCGAGGCGGCGGCGCGGTCCGGCCGCTCGCCCGCCCTCGCGGCCCTGCTGGAGGCCCACGGGGAGCTGGCGGCCGAGCACGTCGGCGAGGCCGCCGCGGCCGGCGACCCCTCCGCGGTGCAGATCATCCGGGAGGGCGGCCGGCACGTCGGCCAGGTCCTCGCCGGGCTGGTCAGCTTCTTCAACCCCGGCCTCGTCATCATCGCGGGCGGCGTCGCAGGCCTCGGCCACGCGCTGCTCGCCGAGATCCGCAGCGTCGTGTACCGGCGGTCCGCGCCGCTCGCGACCGGCAACCTCCCGATCGTGCTGTCCGAGCTCGCCGGCGCCGCCGGCGTGGTCGGCGGCGCCCGGCTCATCAGCGACCACGTCTTCTCCGCGTCCTGACCCCTCTCCGGCCCCTGAGGAGGCCCGATGGGCTCGCCCGAACCCGAACCACTGCTGCGGATGCGCGGCATCGTCAAGCAGTTCCCCGGCGTCCGCGCCCTGGACGGCGTCGACCTCGACGTCCGCCCCGGCGAGGTGCACTGCCTGCTCGGCCAGAACGGCGCCGGCAAGTCCACGCTCATCAAGGTGCTCGCCGGCGCGCACCAGCCCGACCAGGGCGAGATCGTGTTCGGCGGGGCGCCGGTGCGGCTCGCCGGGCCCACCGCCGCCATGCGGGCCGGGATCGCCACCATCTACCAGGAACTGGACCTGGTGGACGGCCTGTCGGTCGCCGAGAACATCTTCCTCGGCCACGAGAGGGCGCGGCTGGGCTTCACCCGCCGCGGCGAGGCCGAGCGGGCGGCGCGGGAGCTGCTCGGACGGCTCGGCCACGGGGAGATCCCGCCGCGCCGCGAGGTCGGACGGCTGCCGGCGGCGGGCAAGCAGGTCGTCAGCATGGCCCGCGCCCTGTCGCACGACGCCCGCCTCATCGTGATGGACGAGCCGTCCGCCGCGCTCGCCCACGACGAGGTCGCCAACCTGTTCCGCATCATCCGGGAGCTGACCGCCGCCGGCGTCGCCGTGGTGTACATCTCGCACCGGCTGGAGGAGATCCGCGAGATCGGCGACCGGGTGACGGTCCTCAAGGACGGCCGGTCGGTCGCGGGCGGGCTGCCCGCGCGCGGCACCTCCACCGACGAGATCGTGTCGCTGATGACCGGCCGTGACGTCGAGTACGTCTTCCCGCCGCGGCCCGAGCCCGAGGACGGCCGCCCCGAGGTGCTGCGGGTCGAGGGGCTCACGCTGCCCGGCGCCTTCGAGGACGTGTCGCTCACCGTCCGCGCGGGCGAGATCGTCGGGCTCGCCGGGCTGGTCGGGTCCGGGCGCTCGGAGATCCTGGAGACCGTCTACGGGGCCCGGCGCGCCGCGCGGGGACGGGTGCTCGTGGACGGCCGCCCCGTCCGCCCCGGCGACACGGGCGCGGCGGTGCGGCGCGGCATGGGCATGGCGCCCGAGGAGCGCAAGAGCCAGGCGCTGCTGCTGAACGAGACCGTCGCCGCGAACGTCAGCGTCGCCTCGCTGCCGCGCTACGCCTCGTTCGGCTGGCTCAGCCGCCGCCGCGAGCTCGCCGACGTGCGGCGCCAGATCGCGTCGCTCGACATCCGGCCGCCCGACCCGCGGCGCCCGGTCGTGACGCTGTCGGGCGGCAACCAGCAGAAGGTCGTGCTGGCCCGCTGGCTGCTCGGCACGGCCGGGCTGCGGCTGCTGATCCTCGACGAGCCCACCCGCGGCGTGGACGTCGGCGCCCGCGCCGAGCTGTACGCGGTGATCCGCGAGCTGGCCGGGCGCGGGATCGGGGTGCTGCTGGTGTCCAGCGAGGTACCCGAGGTGCTCGGGCTCGCCGACCGCGTCCTCGTCGTCCGGGAGGGGCGCGTCGTGCACACCGGCGACGCCCGCGACCTCGACGAGGGCGCCGTGCTCAACATGATCATGGAGGGGAGTGCCCTGTGACCGGCACCTTTCACTCCGGAGGGTCGGCCCCCCGGACCGAGAAGAACGCGGGCGAGCGCGGCGGGGCGCCCGCCCGCCCGACCGGCAAGAGCGGGGGCGGGGGGCCGTGGCGCCCGTTCGCGCGGGGCGGCGCCGCGGGGAGCCGCGAGATCCACCACCTCGGGCTCGTCGCCGCGCTGGTGCTGCTGGCGGTCGTCGGCCTGGTGACCGAGCCGGGCAACTTCGCGACCTCGGGCAACGTCGTCGGCATCCTCGCGCTCGCCGCCACGATCGGCGTGATCACCGTCGGCCAGACGTTCGTGATCATCGGCGGCGGGATCGACCTGTCCGTCGGGTCGGTGATGGCGCTGGCGTCGGTGTGGGCGACGACCGTGGCGACGCAGTCCTACGGCCCAGTGGTGATGGCGCTGTGCGCGGTCCTCGTCGGCACCGGCGCGGGCGTGGTCACCGGGCTGCTGATCTCCTACGGGCGGCTGGTCCCGTTCATCGCCACCCTCGCGATGCTCGTCGCGGCACGGGGGCTGGCGCAGCGGATGTCGGACCGCAGGACCCAGCTCGTCCGGCCGGAGAACGACGCGATCGAGGCGCTGTCCACCACCAAGGTGCTCGGGCTGCCGCTCGTCGTGTACATCTTCGCCGCGGTCGCCGCCGCCGGGTGGCTGCTGCTCAACCGCACCACGTTCGGCCGCCGGACGTTCGCCGTCGGCGGCAACCCCGAGGCGGCGCGCCTGGCCGGCATCGACGTCCGCCGGCACACCCTGAAGCTGTACGCGCTGTCCGGGTTCTGCTGCGGCATCGCCGCGCTCATCATCATGGCCCGCACCACCACCGGCTCCAGCACCCACGGCGACCTGTACGAACTCGACGCGATCGCCGCCGTCATCATCGGCGGGACGCTGCTCACCGGCGGGCGCGGCACCGTCGCCGGGTCGATCCTCGGCGTGCTGGTGTTCACCCTCATCACCAACCTGTTCATCCTGAACGGCCTGCAGACCAGCGACCAGCTGATCGCCAAGGGCGCGATCATCGTGATCGCCGTGCTGCTGCAGCGCCGCGGGCTCCGCTCGCCCACCTGACCTCCCGCTCGTCACCGCCCGACACCCACCCCACGTCCGGCGCCGCGCATCCCGGGGAACGCGCGGCGGGGGACGCCCCATCCCTTGATCATCAGGAGCACGTCATGCGTGACCAGAGCCCCCGTCCCACCCGCAGAGGCGTCCTGTTCGGCGGCGCCGTCGTCGCGGCGGGCAGCCTCGCCGCGGCCTGCACGAGCAACAGCGAGAAGGACGACCCGAGCCCGGCGGCGCAGGCCGGGTCGCTCGCCGGCGACAACGACAAGCCGGGCAAGCAGGTCACCATCGGGTTCTCCGCGCCCGCGGCGGACCACGGCTGGATCGCGGCGATCGCCAAGAACGCCGAGGGGCAGGCCAAGAAGTACAAGGACGTGACGTTCAAGCCGGTCGAGCCGACCAACGACATCAACCAGCAGATCTCCGCCGTCGAGTCGCTGATCCGAGCGAAGGTCGACGTGCTGGTGATCCTGCCCAACGACGGGGAGCAGCTGAACCAGGTCGCCCGCAAGGCGATGGACGCCGGCATCCCGGTCGTCAACCTCGACCGCGTCTTCCCCGACAAGCTGTCGTACCGGACGTGGGTCGGCGGCGACAACTACGGCATGGGCGTCTCCGCCGGCCACTACGTCGGCAAGAAGCTGAAGGGCAAGGGCGTCTCGAAGCCCGTGATCGTGGAGATCCAGGGCATCGCGACGCTGCCGCTGACGCAGGACCGCAGCAAGGGCTTCGCGGACGCGCTGAAGTCCTACGGCTACACCGTCACCGCGAAGCAGGACGCCAAGTTCACCGTGGAGTCCGGCAACCAGGTCGCCTCCAACCTGCTGCAGGCGCACAAGAAGATCGACGCGTTGTGGAACCACGACGACGACCAGGGCGTCGGCGTGCTCGCCGCGATCAAGCAGTCCGGCCGCAAGGAGTTCTTCATGGTCGGCGGCGCGGGCTCGGCCAACGCGATGCGCGAGATCAAGTCCGGCGGCGGCGTGCTGGAGGCCACCGTCACCTACCCGCCGACGATGGCCGCGTCCGCGATCAAGCTGGGCCGGCTCATCGCGCAGGGCAAGGGCATGGCCGACCTGGTCGAGCTCCAGGTGCCCCAGTCGATCACGCTGGCCTCCGAGACGGTCGCCAAGGACAACGTCGACACGTACATGCCGCTCGGCTTCGAGTCCTGAGCGGCGGGGGCGCCGGCGCGCCCGCCCCCCGGAGGGCGGGCGCGCCGGTCCTCCGGGGGGCCGGGGGCCGCCCCCGGAACACGACACAGAGAGGTGAGCTGAACATGACGACCGTCGGAGTCGGGATGGTCGGGCACGCGTTCATGGGACGCGCCCACTCCCAGGCGTGGCGCAGCGTGGGGCCGTTCTTCGGGCCGCCGCTGACGCCCGTCATGACCGCCCTGGCAGGACGTTCCGCCGATCGCGCCCGCGCCGCCGCCGACGCGCTCGGCTGGGCGTCGGTGGAGACCGACTGGAAGGAGCTGCTCCGCCGCGACGACGTCCAGCTCGTCGACATCTGCACGCCGGGCGACAGCCACGCCGAGATCGCGGTCGCCGCGCTCGACGCGGGCAAGCACGTCCTGTGCGAGAAGCCGCTCGCCAACTCCGTCGCGGAGGCCGAGGCGATGGCCGCCGCCGCGGAGCGGGCGCGCGAGCGCGGCGTCCGGTCGATGGTCGGGTTCAACTACCGGCGCGTCCCCGCCGTCACCCTGGCCCGCAGGCTGGTGGACGAGGGCCGCATCGGCGCCGTCCGGCACGTCCGGGCCCAGTACCTGCAGGACTGGCTGGCCGACCCCCGGGCGCCGTTCACCTGGCGGATGGACCGCGACCGGGCCGGGACGGGCGCGCTCGGCGACATCGGTGCGCACATCATCGACACCGCGCAGTTCATCACCGGGCAGAACCTCGTCGGGGTGTCGGCGCTGCTGGACACGTTCGTCCCGGAACGCCCGGTCCCCGGCGGCGGGACGGCGCGCGTCACCGTGGACGACGCGGCCCTGTTCGTCGGGCGCACCGACGGGGGCGCGCTCGCCTCGTTCGAGGCCACCCGGTTCGCCACCGGCCGCAAGAACGCGCTGCGGATCGAGGTCAGCGGCTCCTCCGGCGCCCTGGCGTTCGACCTGGAGTCGCTGAACGAGCTGTGGTTCTACGACCGCGACGAGGACGACGCCACCGCCGGTTTCCGCAGGATCGTCGTCACCGAGCCCGTCCACCCGTACACGGACCGGTGGTGGCCGCCCGGCCACATGCTGGGCTACGAGCACACGTTCACCCACCAGGCCGCCGACCTGCTCACCGCGATCGCGGACGGCACCGACCCGCGCCCGTCGTTCGCCGACGGCCTGCAGGTGCAGCGCGTCCTCGCCGCGGTCGCCGGCAGCGCGGAGTCCCGGTGCTGGGTCGACGTCGAAGGGAGCGAGTCATGACACGACCGGTCACGCTGTTCACCGGACAGTGGGCGGACCTGCCGTTCGAGGAGGTCTGCCGGCTGGCGTCCGGCTGGGGCTACGAGGGCCTGGAGATCGCCTGCTGGGGCGACCACTTCGAGGTCGACAAGGCCCTCGCCGACGACGGCTACGTCCCGCGCAAGCTGGAGACGCTCGCCGAGCACGACCTCAAGGTGTGGGCGATCTCCAACCACCTCGTCGGGCAGGCCGTCTGCGACAACCCCGACGAGCGGCACCGGGCGATCCTGCCCGAGCGGATCTGGGGCGACGGGGAGCCCGAGGGCGTCCGCGGGCGCGCCGCCGCCGAGATCATGGACACCGCCCGCGCCGCCGCGCGGCTCGGCGTCGACACGGTGGTCGGGTTCACCGGCTCCTCGATCTGGCACACGGTCGCGATGTTCCCGCCCACCCCCGAGGCGATGGTGGAGCGCGGCTACGCCGACTTCGCCGAACGCTGGAACCCGATCCTGGACGTGTTCGACGAGGTCGGCGTGCGGTTCGCGCACGAGGTGCACCCGAGCGAGATCGCCTACGACTACTGGACGACCGTCCGGACGCTGGAGGCGATCGGGCACCGTCCCGCCTTCGGGCTGAACTTCGACCCGTCCCACTTCGTGTGGCAGGAGCTCGACCCGGTCGGCTTCCTGTTCGACTTCCGCGACCGGATCTACCACGTCGACTGCAAGGACACCAAGGTCCGCACCGGAGACGGCCGCCGTGGGCGCCTGTCGTCCCACCTGCCGTGGGCGGACCTGCGGCGGGGGTGGGACTTCATCTCCACCGGCCGCGGCGACGTCCCGTGGGAGGACGTCTTCCGCGCCCTCAACGCGATCGGCTACGCCGGCCCGATCTCGGTCGAGTGGGAGGACGCCGGAATGGACCGCCTCCAAGGCGCCCCCGAGGCCCTGCAGTTCGTCCGCGCCCTCAACACCATGGAACCCCCCACCACCGCATTCGATTCGGCGTTCTCCTCCGAGTGAGCCTGCGGTGTGCCGTTCTCTCAGGGGGCGGGGCGGGCGCCTAGGGTGCGGGGGGCGTGGGCGGTCACGAAGCTTTCCAGCTCGGATGCCGTGACGCCCATGGGCGGGACGACGATGAGCCGGTCCGCGCCCAGCTCGGCGTAGTCGCGGACGGACCCGGCGTCCGGGAGGCGGGGCGGGCTGATCGAGACGTGCAGGGGATCGCGGCCCGCCTCGGCGGTGAGGGTCCGCAGCCGTGCGATCGTCTCCGCGGCGGCCCGGCGTCCGAGCATCCACCCGTACCAGCCGTCGGCGTGCCGGGCGGCCCGGCGCAGCGCCGCGGGGCTGTGGCCGCCCGCCACGACGGGGATCGGCCGCTGCACGGGCCGCGGGTGGGCGTCCACGCCCGCGAAGTCGACGTGGCGGCCGTGGAAGGCCGGTTCGTCGTCGTACCAGAGGGACCGCATCGCCGCGAGGTACTCGTCGGCGCGGGCTCCGCGCCCTTCCGGCGGGACGCCGACCGCGCGCATCTCCGGCTCCAGGTATCCGGCGGCCATGCCGAAGACGAGCCTGCCCCGGCTGAGCACGTCGAGGCTGGCGAGCTGCTTGGCGAGGACCAGCGGGTTGCGCTGCGGCAGGACGACGACCCCGGTGCCGAGCGCGATGCGCTCGGTGCGGCCGGCGAGGTGGGCGAGGGCGATCAGCGGGTCCAGGAAGGGCGCGTCCGGCTCGGCGGGGGAGGGCGCGACGCGCGGGCGCGGCAGCACGACGTGGTCGCCGGCCCAGACCGAGTCGTAACCGAGGTCCTCGGCCAGGGCGGCGATCCGGGCGGCGACGTGCGGATCGGCGCAGGCGTGCAGGTTGACGGCGAAGAGCCCGAGAGTAGGTGCCATTCGTAGATAATCGAACTTTTCTATGATCGAGTCAACCGATGGTCGAACGGATATACCCTGCTGCCATGGCGGAGGGTTCCATGCGCGACGGGCTGCCGGAGGGGCTCGCGGCCCTGGCGGGCTTCCAGCTGTCCAAGTGCGGGTGGTGGCTGGAGCAGCGGCTGGAGGAGGAGCTGGAGCCGCTCGGGATCCGGGTGCGGCACTTCCTGGTGCTGGCGATGCTCAGCACGTCCGAGACGCTGTCGCAGCAGGAGATGGCCGACTACCTGCTGCTCGATCCCACGCTGATGGTCGGGCTCGTGGACGACCTGGAGGCGCGCGGCCTCTGCGAACGCGCCCGCGACCCGCGCGACCGGCGGCGGTACCGCGTCCGCATCACCGAGGACGGTCGCGCCCTGCACCGGCGGGCCCGCGCCCTGGCCGACGCGGTGGGCGCGGACGTCTTCGGCCCGCTGTCGGACGGCGAGCTGAGCATCGTGGTCCGGGCGATCGGCCGGGTCATGGAGCCGTTCTGGGCCGAGCAGGCGGTGCGCCCGCGCCGCAAGCGGTGAGGCCCGCGGTCAGGGGAGGGCGCGGAAGTCGGCGAAGTCGAAGCCGGGGGAGACGACGCAGCTGACCAGGACCTCCTCGTCCCCGGCGGGGCGGGCGGCCTGCCAGGCGCCGGGCGGGACGATGGCCTGCGGCACCTGCCCGCCCGCCACGTCCGCGCCGAGCGTGACGGTCTCGGGCGTCCGCGACGGCCGGTCGCCGTCCCCGCCGAGGAACAGCGTCAGCGGGCCCCCGGAGTGCCACAGCCACAGCTCCGCCGACCGGACGGCGTGCCAGATCGACTCCTCGCCGGGCGGCAGCAGGAAGTAGATCGCGGTGGCGGCCGCCCGCTCGCCCGGGTAGCCGTCCGGCGTGAACGCCGCGTCCGACCGCCACGTCTCCCGGTACCAGCCGCCCTCCGGATGCGGCAGCAGGTCCAGCGCCTCGGCGGTCGCCGGCCGGTCCAGGACCGCGACGTGCCGGCCGTCGGGGCCGCGCCGCAGGTAGCGGACGCGGGAGGCGGTCGTGCGGTCGATCACGCCGCGCGCCGGCACGGCGCCGGGGGCCGGGTCCAGGGTGACGGCGACGAGCAGGCCGCCGGTGAACTCCCGGTCGGCGACGGCCAGCAGCCCGGGCTCGTCGTCCGGCGCCCACACGGCCCCCGCCTCCCGCAGGACGAAACGGGGATCGGACCGGACCCGCCAGGCGTCGAGCGTCGTGAGCAGCAGCACGCTCCGAGCCTAGACCGTCAGGACGATCTTGCCGGTGACGCGGCCGGTCTCGCCGCGCTCGTGCGCCCTCGCCGCCTCCTCCAGCGGGAAGACCGAGTCGATCTCGGCGCGCAGCTCCCCGGCCTCGGCGAGCGCGGCGATCCGCGTCAGCGCGTGGTGGTCGGGCTCGACGAGCAGGGTCTCCGCGCGGACGTCGGCGGCGTCCATGTCGGTGAGCCTGCTGAGCACGAGCGACACCAGCGTCCCGCCCGGCCGCAGCACCCGCAGCGAGCGCGGCCCGTAGTCGCCGCCGATCGTGTCGAGCACGATGTCGGCGTCCTCGACGACGTCCGCGAAGTCGACGGCGCGGTAGTCGATCGCCTCGTCCACGCCGAGCCCGCGCAGGAAGGCGTGCTTGCCTTCGCTCGCCGTCCCGATCACGTAGGCGCCGTGCGCCTTGGCGATCTGCACCGCCAGATGCCCGACCCCGCCCGCCGCCGCATGGATCAGCACCCGCTGGCCCTCGCGCACCCCGGCGGTGTCGACCAGCGCCTGCCAGGCGGTCAGCGCGGCCAGCGGCAGGGCCCCGGCCTGCACATGGTCGAGGACGGACGGCTTGGCGGCGAACGTCCGGGACGGCGCCGCGACGTACTCGGCGTGGGACCCGGCCCCGAACGGATACCGGAGCATCCCGAAGACCTCGTCGCCCGGCTTGTGCAGCGTCACGCCCACGCCGACCTTCTCCACCACGCCGGAGACGTCCCAGCCCAGGGTGAACGGGGGGTCGCCGAGGAAACCGCCGCCCGCCCGGTGCTTCCAGTCGGTGGGGTTCACCCCCGCCGCCCGCACCCGGACCAGCACTTCCGTGGGCCCCGGCTCCGGCCGCTCGACCTCGACCACCCCGAGCACCTCGGGCCCGCCGAGGACGTCCTGCCGGACCGCGCGCATTTTCTCGGTGCGCATTTTCTCGGTGCGCGTTCTTTCGGTGCGAGTCTTCTCCGTCATGGGACGTAGAACCGCGCCGCCGGCTAGTCCATTTCGGAGAGGCGCGCCGGGTCGAAGGAGATCGGGTAGGGGCGGTCCAGGGTGACGGTCTCGCCGGAGCGCGCCTTGCCGGCCACCTCGTAGCGGCCGTCCTGGAGCTCCAGCAGGGTGACGGCGGGACGCGGCTCCAGGTCGACGAGCCAGTAGTGCGGGATGCCGGTCGCGGCGTACTCCTCCACCTTGCGGACGCGGTCGATCTGCTCGTTGACCGTGCGCGGCGTGACGACCTCGGCGACCAGGAGGAGGTCGGGGCCGTAGTAGGTGCGGGTCTGGCGTTCGAGCGCCGCGCGGGCCACGTCCCGGGCGACGACGAAGACGTCCGGCTTGCGGACGCCCGCCGGGGTCGTGACGTCCTGCGGCGCGCCGGCGACGTGCACGTCGGCGTCCGCCTGCCGGGCCGCCTCCTTCAGGACCGTCTTGAGCTGCACGGCCGCGTGGTCGTGCCACACGTCGCCGGGCAGCTCGTTGAGCCAGCCGTCGGCGAGCTCGTAGCGGCGGCCCTCCTCAGGGAGCGCGTCCAGGTCGTACAGCGTGTACGGACCGTGCGCACGGCCGACCGTCCCGCCCATGGACCGTTCCCCCTCACCTCGATGAACGGGCTGATCCGAATCTACTGGACGGCCGTCCGGAAAGGGCGCAGCCATGATCGCGCGTCGGGATGCGGACGAATGTCTCGAAAGCCGAGCGGCGGCGAGTTAAGATACATCGCGTCTTGACCCTCCAGCCGCTGGAGGGGCCAGGCTGTCGAGGCGGAAACGCCCGAAGGAGAGATGCGATGAGCGTCGAGCAAGACCGCGCCGCGCCTGCCGTGCGCGCCTCGGACCGCGACCGTGACGAGCTGCTCGTCCGGCTCCACACGGCCTTCGCCGAGGGGCGGCTGAGCGAAGCCGAGCTGGACGAGCGCATCGAGCTGGCGCTGGCCGCGCGCACCTACGACGACCTGGGCGCGCTGGTCGCCGACCTGCCGGCCGGGAGGGTCGCCCGCGACGAGAGCGGGAAGGCGCCCGCCGGCCGGTTCCAGGTCGCCTACAAGGGGTCGGTGGCGAAGGCCGGGCGCTGGCGGCTGCCCGAACGGTTCACCACCGTCGTCTACAAGGGGACGGGCCTGCTCGACCTCCGCGACGCCGACCTGGACGGGGAGGTCACGACCCTGTGGGTGCTCGCCTACAAGTCCACCGTGCAGATCATCGTTCCGCCGGGAGTGCGCGTGGAGGCGGACGGCGTGGGCGTGTCCGCCGAGGTCTACGGCGCCCCTCCGAGCGGCGCGCCGGTCCTGCGCGTCAAGGGCTACGCCTACAAGGGAGCGATCGAAGCGAAAGATCGGCCATCTCGGGCGTGAGGTGATAGAACGCTCCCGCGGCCCCCATCGGCCGCCGTTCACGCGGATGTCAGTACAAGGGGCCCCGTGGCGCGATTTGATGGTGACTCGACAGGGACCGTGAAGGAGCGCGTGTGACGGCGAGGACCCCGGAGCAGCACGAGGCCCGGCGGACGGCCGAGGACGGCCCGGCGGACTCCCGCCACGTGCGGCGGCGCCTCACCTTCGGTGTCGCGGGCGACCTCGCGGACATGCCGGCCGCCCGGTCGCCCTGGCAGCGCGCCTACGAGGCGTGGCGGTCCGCCGGGCTGGACTGGGGCCACGGCGCCCCGTCCCGGGAGGCCGCGCCGCGGCCCGCGAGCCGCAACGCCGTCCGCGCGGAGTCTCCGGCGCAGGCGCCCGCGCGGCCGAGGCCCCCCGCGCCCGCACAGCCGAAGCCGGTGCGGCCGCGACCGGTGAAGCCCGACCCGCACGACGTCCTGGTCGCCGGTCCGCCCAAGGCGCGGCCCCGGCCCCGGCCGGCGATGCGGTCCGGGCCGACGCGGCGGCTGCGCGCGCGTGCCGCGGTCGCGGCAGGGCTCGCCGTGGTCGCCGGCGGCGCGATCTTCGCGGTGTCCCGGGGCGACGACGGACGGGCCGAGCAGGGCGTCCCCGGGCCGGTCGCGGCGGACCGGCTGTTCGCCCCCGATCCGGCCGCCACGAGCGACGGGCTCGTCCAGGACCTCACGACCATCGCCTCCGCGGGCGGGACCGTCGTCGCGGCGGGCACCGAGGGCGACGGCGTCCCCGGCCGGGAGCGGGCCCGTTTCCTGGTCTCCGCCGACGCGGGGCGCTCCTGGTCCCTCGCGGCGCTGCGCTCGGCGGACGGCTCCGCCGTCCCTCCCGGCGACACCCCGCGCCTGGTCGACGGCGGCACGGGCCGCTGGGCGGCGCTCGGCAGCTCCTCCGCAGGCGGCGTGACGGCGTGGACGAGCGAGGACGCCGCGACCTGGACGCGCCGCCCGCCCGCGGCGGGCTTCACGCCGTCCGACCAGGTGAACGACCTGGCCCGCACCGGTCAGGGTTTCGTCGCGGTGGGCGCGTCCGGCGGCCGCGCGGTGGCCTGGAGCTCGGCGGACGGGCGCGCGTGGCAGCGCGTCGACGGCATCCCGGGGGTCATCGCCCTCGACCGCGTCGCGGCGTCCGGGAACGCGGTCGTGGTCCACGGAACGTACGGCAAGAGGGTCACGCAGAAGCGGGGCAAGAAGAAGGTCACGCGGACCGTGCGGACCGACGGCCTCTGGCGGTCCACCGACGGCGGCCGGACGTGGGCGCTCGTCGGCGTCCCGCAGGCGCAGGGCTCGTACGGGCCGGCGAAGGGCCTGGCGGTCGGCCCCGGCGGGTTCGCGACCGTCCGCGAGGGCAGGCGGACGACCGGCCGCAAGAAGCATCGCAGGACGACGCGCTTCGGTGTCCTGTTCACCTCGGCGGACGGCGGCAGGTGGCAGGCCGCGGGCCGGTTCGGCGGCGCCGGCATCGAGCGCTTCGACGGCACCCCCTCGGGCCTCGCCGTCATCGTCCAGGGTGCGAAGGGCGCGCGTACCGTGCTGCGCAGCACGGACGGCCGCACCTGGCAGCCGGGAGGCACCATCGCGGCGCCGGTGCGCAGCAGCGGCCTGACGGTCGCCGACGGGAAGATCGCCGTCTCCGGGCGGCAGGGCGACGACGGCTACCTGTTCGGCGTGGACCTGCGCACCGTCCCGGGCGCCGTCCACCCGGAGCGCTCGGTCAGGTCGCTGGCCGCGGGGCCGGGCCTGTCCGTCGCGGTGGGCAGCACCAACGGCAACGCGGCGATCTGGACGGCCCCCGACGGCCGCGCGTGGAAGCGCGCCGGGTTCCCCGCCACGGCCGGCCTCCTGCTCGACACCGTTCGCGGCGGGCGCGGCTGGCTGGCCGTCGGCCGCGTGTCGGGCACGTCCCCCGGCCCCCTCGCGCTGACCTCGCAGGACGGGCTCACCTGGCAGAAGCCCGAGTTCCCGGCGGGCCCGCCGCCGGTGGCCGCCGCCGCCGGCCCGTCCGGCTACGTCGCGGTCGGGACCGGCGTGGCCTGGCGCTCGACCGACCTGCGCACCTGGAGCCGCGCGGGCCTGGACGGCGCCCCGGCCGACGTGACCGCCACGAGCAGGGCCTACGCGGCGGTCGGCGGACGCGGCAAGGTGCCCGCGGCCTGGACGTCCCCGGACGGCCTCACCTGGACCGCCGCCAAGCTTCCGCCCGGCCTCACCGCTCCGCTCACCCAGGTCGCCGCCAAGGGCGACACCCTGGTCGCCATCGCCGGCGGCGCGGCCGCGCTGGTGTCCACCGACGCCGGCGCGACGTGGACGCGGCGCGACCTCGGTCCCGGCCTGACCGCCACCGCCATCGCGGCGACGCCCGGCGGCTTCGTCGCGGCGGCCTCCGCGAAGGACGACGCGGCCGTCCTGACGTCGCCCGACGGCATGAACTGGCGGCGCGTCGCCGTCCCCGGTCTCACCGGCCCCGGTGAACAGCGGCTCACGGCCCTGACCGCCATGGGCTCCACCATCCTGGCGACCGGCACCGACGCGGACGCCCCGATTCTCCTGCGCGCCCCCGCCCTCAGGTGAGCACGGGGTGCGCGGCGGTCAGCCGTTGCAGCCGCAGGAGCAGCCCTTCGCGCACGAGCATCCGCCGCCATGTCCGCAACTGCAGTCCTTTTTCGTCATGAGCGGAAAGTAACCTTTGCCGCACTTGCGGTCTATGGCCGAGTGGCGACGTGCACCTGTCGACAAGGACACGGGCCGTCCCTCTGCGGGGGAGAGGGACGGCCCGTGCCCGGTTCGGGGGACGTGGGGGCTCAGAAGTTGATGTGGAAGTCCACACCGAGCAGGACGAGGATCCAGAGGAAGATGGCCAGCACCGCGCTGACGATCTTCTCGACCAGGCCCTCGGTGATGTAGCCGCGGTCCCAGGCGATGAACACGCCGATGATCAGGTAGATGAGGCCGAGGATGCTGATGTGCGGCCGATATCGGGTCGCCATGGAAGGCGTCTCCTCCCGGTGGGGGGTTGTGCCGATCGGACGCTGCCCCGCCGGTCAGAAGAAAAACCCCGGAGGTATTCCGGACCTAACCATGACGCTACTTTCGGCATCTCCCAAATTCGGGAACCCTATCGGCCGTCACCGACCGCTACCGGCCGGTCACCGCAATGCGGACGACCGTGGGGTCGCGGTCGCCCGCGCGGTCGGCGAACTCCGCGCTGCGGTGCACCACGTCGAACTCGTGCCGGTTCCGGCGCAGCGACGGGCTCAGCAGGATGTGGTCGAGATCCTCGGCGTTGCCGGCGGTCACCGCCGTGTAGCGGTCGCCCGCGGGCAGCTCCGCGGGAAGGTCGACGAGACCCGCGCCCTGGGCGAGGGTGCGGACGGGGGCGGAGGTCCCGCGGTCGCCGAGGTCGCCCGCCACGATCACGCGGGCCCGCGCGTCCACCTTCCGGACGGAGTTCACGAAGCCCGCGACCACGCGGGCCTGCGCGTCCCGGCGCCACTGGGTGGGCTGGGACGGCGGCTGGCTGCGCCCGAACAGCGGCTGGTCGTCGCCGGTGCGGGGGAACCACTGGTTCGCGACGACGATGATGCGGCGGCCCCGCCAGGTCAGCTCCCCGGCGATCGGCTTGCGGGCGCCGGCCCACGCGGCGTCGCCCGGCGCGATCCGGCCGGGGCTCAGCGTGAGCCCCGCCGCGCCGCCGCGCGGGACGGCCCTGACCGGCGTGACCGCCGGGTCGGGCCGCGCGGGCGGATCGTCGGGGACGGGGTCGGCCAGCGACGGGCGGTCGACGAACGAGAGCCCGCGGTCGGTGCGGAACAGGAACCCCACCCGGTCGTTGGCGCCCTTGCGCCCGCCGTCGGCGTTGTCGCGCGGGTCGACCGAGCGCCAGTCGTAGGCGGGGCCGCCCGCCGCGCTGATCGCCGTGATCAGCTGCGCGACGCTCTGGTCGTCGGCGACGGTGCCGTCGTCGTCGGCGCCGCTGTTGTCGCCGAGGCCGCTCACCGCGACGAGGTCGGGGGAGCGCAGGCCGTCCACGATGTCGCGCGCCGCGGCGTCGAACCGCGCGGCCGGGGCGTCGGGGTTCAGCCCGGCCAGCCCGGCGGTGGCGACGGCGAGTTCGCCGGGGCGCTGCGCCCGGGTCGCCTCGCGGGCGAGCCCGCCGGCGGCGCGCCGCGGCGTCGCGGTGAGCAGCAGCTTGTAGTCGCCGTAGGAGTAGTCGAGGACCCCGGCGTTCGCGCCGGGCAGCCGGTCGCCGACGTCCATGCCGGGCAGCGGGGCGAGCGCGTCGTCGAGGATGACCCGCTCCGGGTTGGCGTCGCCGTCGCGCAGCAGGACGCCGCCGCGCGCCGTCCGCGGCTTGGCGCCGGCGCCCCCGGAGGGCAGCACGGGCAGCTCGCCGTCGCGGGACGGCCCGGCCGCGACGGCGTCGCGGAGCTCGATCCGCATGCCTTCGAGGGCCTCGTAGAAGTCCAGGGCGTCACGGCGGGTGTCGAACGCGCCGCCGCGCTCCACGTTCCCCAGCCCGTGGTCGACCACGCCCGGCGGCCTGAGCCCGCCCGCGCCGAGCACCAGGGCGGGCGGCGGCTTCCCGTGCGCGTCGACCGTGGTCGCGGTGGCGTCGATCTCCGTCCGGGTCAGCCCGCCGGAGGCGCCGCCGCCCGGCCGGAACTCGCTGACCCTGCCGTCCACCCGGACCGCGTCGCCGACCGCCGCCCGCGGCCGGTCGCGGGTGAAGACGAAGACGCCCTCGGACGTCGCGGCGCTCCTGTCGGGACGCGGGTCCTGCATCCAGAAGCCGTTGGCGGTCACCGCCGTCACGACGCCCGGGACCCGGGCGACCGCGAACCCGTTCAGGGGCGAGATGTGCGCCGCGCCCTGGATGTTGTGAATCCGGACGACCCGAGGCGCGGCCTGCGCCGCCGAGGCCGGGAGAAGGGCGACCGAGAGCGCCGCCGTGACCGCGACCGGGAGCCACCGCAGACCGTGCACCAACCGCGCTCCATGACGACTCGCCGCCCGACCCGAACAGACAAGGATGATACGCGCCTGGAACACGCCCCCGCCCCGACCACGCGCCAACCCGGGGCCGCGATCGCGTCCGAAGTCGCCCGCCGAGGCTAATCGAACACGACGACCTGGCGGATGACTTCGCCGTTGGTGAGGGCGCGGACGGCGTCGTTCAGGTCCTCGAAGGCGATCCGGCGGGTGATGAGGCTGTCGATGTCGAGCTTCCCGGCGCGCCACAGGTCGACGAACAGCGGGATGTCGCGCTTGAGGTCGCAGCCGCCGTACAGGGACGGCTTCAGGCTCTTGCCGTCGAACAGCAGCGCGAACGCCGTCTGGCTCCAGTCGTCGTCGGCGGCGCCGGCGCCCACGACGATGACGTCGCCGCCGCGCCGGGTCGTGTTCCACGCCGTGGTGATCGCCGCGGACTTGCCGACGACCTCGAAGGTGTAGTCGAAGCCCGCGCCGCCGGTGAGGAGCCCCTTGGTCTGCTCCAGGTCCTCCAGCGTCGCGGTGTGGGTCGCGCCGAACTGCTTGGCGATGGGGTGCTTGGCCTCGTTCGGGTCGATCGCCAGGATGGTCGACGCGCCCGCGATCTTGGCGCCCTGAATGACGGAGAGCCCGACGCCGCCCGCGCCGACCACCGCGACCTTGGAGCCCGGCGTGACCTTCGCCGTGTTGATCACGGCGCCGACGCCGGTGGGGATGCCGCAGCCGAGCAGGGCCGCGTACTCGAACGGGATGTCCTCCGCGATCTTGATCACACCGCGGCGGGGGAGCACGATCTCCTCCGCCCAGGTGCCGGTGCCCGCCATGCCGAACGCGGGGCTGCCGTCGCCGAGGGTGAACCCGGGCGTGGAGAACGACTGCGCAAGGTAGGTCATGCACAGGTAGGGCTCGCCGCGCAGGCACTCGCCGCACTCGCCGCAGTCGGGCGTCCAGTTGACGACGACGTGGTCGCCCGGCCGGACGCCGGTCACCCGCTCGCCGACCTCCGCCACGACCCCGGCGCCCTCGTGGCCGATGACCGTCGGCATCGCGGACGGCAGCACGCCGGTCATGGTGGACAGGTCCGAATGGCAGACCCCGGTCGCCTTGATCTGGACCTTGACCTGGTCGGGACCCGGATCGATCGTCGAGACGTCGTCGCGCAGGTCGAGTTCCTTGTCGCCGACCGCATGCAGTACCGCGGCGCGTGCCATGGCTGCCTCCACTGTGCCTGAGCTGTTGCCGGGGGGTCTGGGGTGGGTGAACGGGGACCGGGGGCAGCCGTCCGGCTACTCCTCCAGCGTCAGCGCGGCCTTCGGGCACGACCGCACCGCGTGGCGGACGCGGTCCTGCTCCTCGGGCGGGACGTCCGGCCGCAGGATCCGCAGCTCGTCATCGTCGTCGAGGTCGAAGACCTCGGGGGCGAGCCCGACGCACACGGCGTTCGCCTCGCACACCAGAGGGTCGACTCGTACTCTCATCGCTCTGCTCCGTTCGGGGGACTCACCCGTCAACCTACCGAATATCGTTCGGAAACGGGTGGCTCACCCCGAAAGTAGAACATGTTCCAGTCTGGTGCGGCAAGAGTCCGCGTGAGACTCGCGTCTCATCCGGGCGATGTCGGATATGGTGCCCGGACGGAGGAGATCGATGACCCACACCAAGGCGTCCACCGGACCGGGGACGACCAGCCAGGACGTACCGCCGGCGGCACCGCCGATGCCCGCCGAGCTGCTGCGCGCCGCGCGCGGCGCCAGGGGCTTCATGCCGGACGCCGAGGGCCTCGCGCTGTACGAGACGGGCCTGGAGTACGGCGGCCGCCTGGCCGGGACAGGGCCCATGCTGGAGGTCGGCACCTACTGCGGCAAGTCCGCCGTGTACCTGGGGGCCGCCGCCAGGCAGGCGGGCACGGTCCTGGTCACCGTCGACCACCACCACGGCTCGGAGGAGAACCAGGCGGGCTGGGAGCACCACGACCCGTCCCTGGTCGACCCGTGCACCGGCCGGATGGACACCCTGCCCAAGTTCCGCGCGACGATCGCCGCCGCCGGGCTGGAGGACGAGGTCGTCGCCGTCGTCGGGCAGTCCCGCACCGTCTCGGCGTTCTGGCGGACGCCGCTGGCGCTGCTGTTCATCGACGGCGGCCACGCCGAGGAGCACGCGCAGGGCGACTACGAGGGGTGGGCGCCGCACGTCGCCGTCGGCGGGGCCCTGGTGATCCACGACGTCTTCCCCGACCCCCGGGACGGCGGGCGGCCGCCGTACCACGTCTACCTGCGGGCGCTGGCGAGCGGCGCCTTCGAGGAGCGCCGGGCGGAGGGCTCGCTGCGCGTCCTGGAACGCGTCGGCGACGCCGACCCGCTCTCGCCCGCCTGACCCGCCCCGCCCGCGCGGGCGCCTGACCGGGGGAGCCCGGTCAGGCGCGGTTGGCGGCCGCGACGAGCGCGCAGCCGCACGCCAGCGGGTCGGACGCCTCGGACGGTCCGAGCGGCCGTCCCGCGATCTCCTTGAAGAGCCGGGAGCCGGGGGAGGCGTCCGCCAGCGCGTCCGCCGCCAGGACCACCGCCGCCGCCGTGTAGGTGGAACGGTCCCCGGGGAAGTGCCGCTCGTTCTCGAACTGCCAGCCCGTCCAGTACGAGCCGTCCTCGTGCCGGAGGTGCTGGATGGTGGTGAACAGCTCCAGCGCGCGGTCGCGGTCGCCCGCGGCGTCCAGCGCCAGCACCAGCTCGCAGCTCTCCGCCGCCGTCACCCACGGCTGGTCGGAGACGCAGCGGCAGCCGAGGCCCGGCACCACGAAGGTGTCCCAGGCCTCCTCGAAGCGGCGTGCCGCGTCCGCGCCGCGCACGGGGCCGCCGAGCACCGGGTAGTACCAGTCCATCGACCAGCGGCTCTTGTCGGCGAACGCCTCCGGATGCGCGGCCACCACGTGCCCGAGCTGGTCGGCGGCGAGCTCCCAGTCCGGCTGGTGCTCGCCGAGCCGCTCGGCCAGCGCGACCGCGCAGCGCAGCGACTGGTAGATCGACGAGCAGCCGGTCAGCAGCGCGTGGTCGGACGGCTCGCCGCTCTCGTGCCGGATCCAGATGATCTCGCCGCGCCCGGTCTGCAGCCCGAGCGTGAAGTCGATCGCCCGCCGGACCGCCGGCCACATGTGCCGGGCGAAGTCCTCGTCGCCGGTCGTCAGCAGCTCGTGCCAGACGCCCACCGCGACGTAGGCGGCGTGGTTGGACTCCCCGCCCGGCTCGGTGACCTCGCCCAGCACCCATTTCGCGGGCCACGACCCGTCCGGGCGCTGGACGCCGCGCAGCCACTCGTAGGCCCGCCTGGCCTCGGCGCCGAGCCCGGCGACCGACAGGGCCATGGCCGCCTCGACGTGGTTCCAGGCGTCCACGTGGCCGGGGACGCCGTGCGTCGGCGAGAACCACGGGATCGCGCCGGAGGCCTCCTGCTGCGCAGCGATGCTCCGCGCCGTGGCGACGACGTCGCCGGCCGTCAGGACTCCGGGAACCGAGGGCGGGGCGGTCTCAGACCGCATCCGCCGTCTCCCTGGCCGGGGCCGCCGGCGCGTCCGGTGCGGCGGGCTTGGCGAAGTAGACGACGACGCTCTTGCCGATCAGCGGGTTCATGACGCGCTCGGCCAGCCGGGTGGCGAGCGGCCGCTTCATGATGTCCCAGACGAGGATCTGGTGGTAGGCCTTGGCGAGCGGGTTGCCGTCGTTGTCCACGCCCACCGCGCACTTGATCCACCAGTAGGGGGCGTGCAGCCCGTGCGCGTGGTGGTGGCCGCCGACCCGGAAGCCGACCGACTTCAGCTTGGCCTCCAGCTCGGCGCGGGTGTAGATCCGCACGTGCCCGCCGGGGGCGGTGTGGTAGTCCTCGGACAGGGCCCAGCAGACCCGCTCGGGCAGCCAGCTCGGCACCGTCACCGCTAGCCTGCCGCCCGGCCTGAGGACGCGCAGCAGCTCGCGCATCGCCCGCATGTCGTCGGGGATGTGCTCCAGCACCTCCGACGCGACGATCGCGTCGAAGTGGTCGTCGGGGAACGGCAGGTCCAGCGCGTCGCCCTGCACGGTCTCGGCGGTCGCGTCCTCGGGCACCTGGCCTTCGAGGCGCATCGCCCCGAACATCTTGTCGACGCCGGACAGCTCACCGGCATCCTGGTCGAAGGCCACGACGTGCGCACCCCGCCGGTACAGCTCGAAGGCGTGCCGTCCGGCGCCGCATCCCATGTCGAGGACGCGGTCTCCAGGGGAGACGCGGAACCGCTGGAAATCCACGGTCAGCAGGGTCGTGCTCCTTCCGATCAGAGGGCGTCCGCGGACGCCCTCACTTGCCCTTGCGCGCGGCTAGGCGCCGGTACTTCTGCTGGGCGACGGCTGCCCGGTAGTGCTCCACGGTGGCCTGCGCCACGGCGGGCCAGGCGAACCGCTGCTGGACGCGCGCGAGGCCGGCGGCTCCCACCCGCGCACGCTCCTCCGCGGAGTCGTGCAAGCGGTGCAGGGTCGCGGCCAGTTCCTCCACGTCACCCGGCGCGACCAGGATCCCGGCGTCGCCCACGACCTCGGGCAGGGCGCCGGCGCGGCTCGCCACCAGCGGCGTCCCGGACGCCATGTGCTCCACGGCCGGCAGCGAGAACCCCTCGTAGCGCGACGGCACGACGGCGGTCTCCGCGGAGGCCAGCAGCTCGCCCAGCTCGCCGTCGCTGATGCCGCTGACGAACCGGACCCGCTCGCCGAGCGCCAGCTCGCGCACGAGCCGCTCGGTCGGGCCGTCCTTCTGCGGCCGGCTGACCACGATCACGTGGACGTCGCGCTCGGTGGCGACCTTGGCGACCGCGCGCAGCAGCACGTCCACGCCCTTGATCGGCGCGTCGGCGCTGGCCATCGCCACGATCCGGCCGGGGACGCGCTCGCCGCGCGGGTGGAAGATCCGGGTGTCGACGCCGAGCGGCAGGATGTCGATGTCGCGCGGGTCGACCTTGAAGTCCTTGACGATGTCGACCTTGGAGGACTCCGACACCGTCAGCACCGGCCCGATGCGCCGCGACACCTGCGACTGCATCCCGACGAACCCGTACCAGCGGCGCTTGCCGAGCTTCTGCTTGAGGCCGCGGGCGGCCTCGATCTCGATCCGCCGGTCGACGCTGATCGGGTGGTGGATGCTCGTCACCAGCGGCAGCCCCAGCCGGGCGATGCCGAGGTTGCCGACGCCGAGGACCTGGTTGTCGTGCACGACGTCGAAGTCGCGGCGGCGCTCCCGCAGCAGCCGCAGGGCGCGCAGGCTGAAGGTCAGCGGCTCGGGGAAGCCGCCGGTCCTCATGTGCGCGAACTCCAGGACGTCCAGCCAGTCGCGGAACTCGCCGAGGGCAGGGGTGCGGAAAGGGTCCTCGTCCCGGTACAGGTCCAGGCTCGGCAGCTTGGTGAGGGTGATCTCCTCGCGGTCGAGCTCCGGGTACGGCTGGCCGGAGACGACCTCCACGGTGTGACCGAGGTCGACCAGCTCCCGGGTCAGATGCCGGAGGTAGACGCCCTGGCCGCCGCAGTGCGGCTTGCTGCGGTACGAGAGCAGGGCCACCCGCAACGGACCGCCCGCCTCGCCTGCCTCACCCACGCCATCCCCTGCCCACGCACCACTCCCGTCAGTCGAGAGACGCCGGACGCACCCGTACCGGCATCTCCTTTACACCGTTGATGAAACTAGACCTTAGCCTGCGAACGTTACCGTTGAGTTCAATATTGGGCATGGTGTCCAAGAGTGTTTCGAAAAGCACACTCAGCTCAAGCCGGGCGAGATGGGCGCCCAGGCAGAAGTGCGGACCGCCGCCGCCGAAGCCCAGGTGGGGGTTCGGGTCCCGGCCCACGTCGAAGCGGTACGGGTCGGCGAACACCGCCTCGTCGCGGTTGGCCGAGGAGTAGAACACCACGACCTTGTCGCCCTCGGCGATCGCCCGGCCGCCGATCTCGGTGTCCCGGACGGCCGTGCGCCGGAACATGTTGACCGGGGTGACCCAGCGGACGATCTCGTCCGCCGCCGTCCGGACCAGGGACGGGTCGGCCTTCATCCGCTCCCACTCCTCGGGATGCTCCAGGAGCGCGAGCATGCCGCCGGACGCCGCGTTGCGGGTCGTCTCGTTCCCGGCGACCGACAGCAGCATCACGAACAGCTCGAACTCGTCCCCGGTCAGCACCTCGCCGCCGGCGTCCGGCTGGAGCAGCCGGGTGACGATGTCCTCGCGCGGGTTCTCCCTCCGGTCGGCGGCCAGCTCGTTGGCGTAGGCGTACAGCTCCGTCGCCGCCTGCTGCCCCTCCTCCGGCGTCCGCTGGAAGTCCGGGTCGTCCCCGCCGATCAGCGTGTTCGACCAGTGGAAGATCTTCTCCCGGTCCTCGGGCGGGGCGCCGAGCAGCTCGCAGATCACGTACAGCGGCAGCGGCGCCGCCAGGTCGCGGACGAAGTCGGCCTCCTGCCCGCGCTCGGCGGTCTCGGCCACGAGGCGCCGGCAGATGTCCCGGATGTGCTGCTCCAGGGCGCCGATCGCGCGCGGGGTGAAGCCCCGGTTGACGATGCTCCGCTTGCGCGAGTGCTCCGGCGGGTCCTGGTTGAGCATCATCATCCGCTGCAGGACGATCTGGTCCTCCGGCGACTCGTGGAACAGCGCCAGCCGCTGCCAGGACGAGAAGATCTCCGGGTGCCGCGAGACGTGCACGACGTCCTCGTGCCGGGTTACCGCCCAGAACGGCGGGTGGTCCAGCTCCGGGTCGCCGTGGTGGCGGTACACCGGCTCGTGCTCGCGCAGCCATGCCAGCTGCCCGTGCGGGACGCCGCTGTGCTCGTACGGTCCCGGGTCGACCAGTTCGATGTCGGGGGTGGTGGTCATCGCCTCGAACCTCCTCGTCCGGAGTGATGGGCGCCGTCAACCTCCCAGGGGGGCCGATGGCGTGAAGCTCACCGGGATCTCCTTGTAGCCGTTGACGAAGTTGGAGCGCAAGCGGCGCGGCTCGCCCGCGAGCCGGATGTCGGGCATGCGGTCGAGGATCGTCTCGAAGATGATCCGCAGGTTCATGCGGGCGAGGTGCGTGCCGAGGCAGTAGTGCGGGCCGCCGCCGCCGAAGCCGATGTGCGGGTTCGGGTCGCGCGCCACGTCGAAGGCGAACGGGTTGTCGAAGGCGCGCTCGTCGCGGTTGGCGGAGCCGTAGAACATCACGACCTTGTCGCCGGCCTTGATCTGCTTGCCGCCGATCTCGGTGTCGACCAGGGCCGTCCGGCGGAACTGGTTGATCGGGCTGACCCAGCGGACGATCTCCTCGACCGCCTTCGGCAGCAGGCTGCGGTCCTCCCGCAGCCGGACCCACTGGTCCGGCCGCTCGAAGAAGGCGATCATGCCGCCCGCGGTGGCGGTCCGGGTGGTCTCGTTCCCGGCGATCGACAGCATGATCACGAACAGCTGGAACTCCTCCAGGCTGATCCTGCCGCCGTCGGCGTCGGGCGTCAGCAGCTTGGTCACGATGTCGTCGCGCGGCGTGGACTCGCGCGCGGCGGCGAGCTGCCCGCCCCACTCGGCGAACTCGGCGGCGCACAGGGTGGACTCCTCGCGTCCCCCGATGAACTCGGGGTCGTTGAACGCGACGAGCTTGTTCGACCAGTGGAAGATCTTCTCCCGGTCCTCCATCGGGGCGCCGAGCAGCTCGCAGATCGTGTAGAGCGGCAGCGGCGCGGCGAACCGCTCGACGAAGTCGCACTCGCCGAGCGGCGCCGCCTCGTCGATCAGCTCGTTGCAGATCTTGCGGATGTGCTCCTCCAGCCGCCCGATCATCCGCGGGGTGAAGCCCTTGTTGACCATGGAGCGCAGCCGGGTGTGGCTCGGCGGGTCCTGGAAGAGCATCATCTGCCCGTACATGGCGATGTCGTCGCTGGAGAACTCCTCGAACATCGACGTCCGCTCGTGCGAGGAGTACGGGTCGGCGCGCCGCGACACCGACACCACGTCCTCGTGCCGCGTGATGGCCCAGAACCCCGGCACCCCGTCGTTGGGGTCCTGGTGCCAGTGGACGGGGTCGTTGTCACGCAGCCACTGGAACTGGCGGTGCGGGATCCCCCCGCGCTCGTAGACGCCTGGATCGATGATGTCGATCTCGGGGGCCCGGAAGGGCCGGGCGGCGGAGAGGGGGGACGTCGCGAGTGCCATGGAGGATCCTTCGTGCCGGGGTGGAGACCACACGAGGCGAACAGGCCGCAGTGAGCGCTTGCTTGACGCACTTACCTAGAACAGGTTCTAACATGAGACTCCAGTCTCATCAAGGGTCCCGCCGGTGAGAGTGATCTGCGTCGCACCCCGAACGGAAGGTCACAGCCCGAGATCGCGCCCCACGGCGTCCCACCACGCGACGGCCCCGTCGACGTCCAGGCCCGTGATCCACAGGTCCTCCGGATCCGCGGGCATCAGGAGCTGGCGCAGCGCGTCGTCGAGCTGCCACGACCTGGGCCTGCCGGCGTGCTCGCCCGTCTCGGGATCGGTGTAGAGCGCGGCCACGTCCGCGGGCAGCCGGGCCCGGTCCTTCTCGCGCCCGACCGTGAACGGGTATCCGTAGGCGGCGGACGCGGCCGAGGAGACCGGCAGCCCCGTGCCCTCGGCGAGTCGCCGCACGGCCGCCACGTCGTAGGGGGCCGGGCCCCGCTCGTCCAGCAGGCGCAGGTACCGCGCGATGCGGTCCGCCCCGCCCCAGCCCTGCGGCCTGGGCGGATGCAGGTGGTGCCAGCCGGGGAAGGTGAAGTCGCGGAAGACGCCGTCCGGGGAGTACTCGACGGCGACGGAGTCCTTGTGCGGACGGGCCTGCCAGGAAAGGATCACCATCGCGCCGTTGGGCGTCCGCCAGAGCTGCCCCTCGGGATCCTGCGTGGCCTGAGCGCCGAACCACAGCCGCCGCCACCGGCCGCTGCCGTCGCCCCAGGGAGTGCCGCCCCACGCGCCCAGCAGGTCCGCTGCCTTCGCCCGGTGGTATCCGGCCTGCCACGGCAGCGCGGCCAGCAGCGCCTCGCCGCCGAGCGTCCCGAACGCGAAGTACACGCCCCGCGCCCCGGTGGGCAGGTCGATGCGGCCGAGCGGATGGGGCGTGTCGTAGGCGGGCCCGGTCTCGGCGGCCTCCACGAGGACCTCGGCGAGGTACCGGATGGCCGGCCGGCGGTAGCCCAGCCGCCCGGCCCGCAGCCCGCCGCCGCGAACCCGCTCCGGCAGCCCGTCCGGCTGGGGCAGGCGGAGCGCGTCCCGCAGGCGGAGCACGTCGAGCAGGCACGCGGCGGCCCGGAGCACCAGCGCCGCCACCCCCTCCAGCAGCCGCGTGTCGGTGATCTCGGGGAGGACGCGGCCGAGTTCGGCGTCCAGCTCCCGCCGGTGGACGAGGGCGGCGTCCACCAGGCGGGCCGCGGCGTCGCGGGCGAGCCCGCGCAGCGCCGCCGAGCCCTCGGCGTCCGCGGCGGACAGGTGGGGCCAGAAGCCGGGCGGGGGCATGACAGCGTCACCGCGCTGGACCGGGGAGTACCGGACCCGGAGGGTGGCCCGGCCCTCGCCGTCGATCAGGCGCAGGATCCCGCGGTCGAGGACGACCTGCGTCGGCGCGGTCGCACCGGGGAAGGTCAGGGCGACCGCCGCGGTCGTTCGCGGCCACCGCCACCGCCCGTCGGCGGGCACCTCCAGCTTGCCGGGCGCGGCCGCGCGGAAGGTCTCGGCGCGGTCGCCGTTCAGCCGCGACAGGTAGTCGTCGGCGCCGTCGTACCACGGGTAGGCGCCGGTGCCGTGGGGGAGGTCGGCGCGATGGACCGGCCCGGCGGGCCCGTGGACCTCGACGCGCTTTCCCGCGACGCCGAGCGTGAGCAGATCGTCGTGCAGGACGACGGTGACGGGCGAGTCCTCGACGGCGGGGAACCGCAGCTCCTCGGGCAGCCCGGCCCGCAGCGCGTGCCACAGCGCGTCGACCGGATCGGTGATCTCAAGGCCGGCCAGGGCCCCGGCGGCCGGTGTCGCGGCCGCGGCCTCCGCCAGCGGCGCCAGCCGGGGCAGCGCCACCTCCAGACCGAGCAGGTCGCCCGCCGCGCACTCCTCCCGCCACTGCGCGACGTCCTCGGACAGGGCGCGGCGGATCGTCCCCCGCGCCCACAGCGTCCGCAGTTGGGACGGGTAGTCGACGTTGTCGTAGTGGCCGAGCCCGCGCACGTAGGCGTCCAGACGCTCCCGCGCGCTCGGGGCGCCCTCGTCGAACTGCGCGAGGAACCTGGGGAGGTCGTCGCTCTCGCCGGTCCAGTGCGGAGCCTGGACCTTCCTCCGGGTGAAGGCGAGGGGGTCGGGGGCGGAGCGGCCGACGACCGGGTCGGCGGCCGGGTCGAACCAACGGCCCGGCGCGGGGAACAGGCGGTCGCCCGCATCGGCGGCCAGGCGCATCAGCTCGACCGCGGGCAGCGGGCCGGCGGCGGTGAACCACTCTCGCGGCAGCCGCCGCCCGGCCCCGACCAGTCCGAGCAGCAGCAGCCAGCGGCGGTGGTGTTCGGCGCGCGGACCGGGATCGGCGTACAGCTCGCCGTCGGGCCGCGCCTCGATCAGCAGGTCCAGCAACTCGGGCCGTCCGGCGAGCCGCCGCAGCGCCGCGTCCAGGGCCTCCCACAGCGGCAGCGGCGCCCGGGGGAGGAGCCCGCCGCGCAGCAGCCGCTCGGCGACGAAGTCGGTTTCGCCCGCCTCGTCCACGCCCGCCGACCGCGCCACCGGAAGCAGGTCCGCGACGACGTTCGGATACGGGACGGCGCCCGCGTCGAAGAACGCGCACACCGCCTCCCTCGCCCACGCGTGGGCGGCCGCCGCGTCGTCGTGCCGTGCGAGTCGCTTCAGGTGCCCGTGCAGCGCCGACGCGGTGATCGCGCCCAGGGGGACCAGTTCCACCAGTACCCGCTGCGCCCGGGCGGTGTCGGGCGCGAGGTCGAGCAGCCGCGCGTTCGACTCCTCGACCTCGCCGGCCCGTCCCAGGCAGAACGCGGCCTGCTCGGCGAACCCCGCCCGCGCGAACGCTCCTGCCGCGGCCGAGAAGTAGTCCGGCAGGGAGGCCGCGGGCCGCCGGGCGGCCGTCCGCAGGATCTGCGCGCGCGCCCCCTCCGGATCCTTCGCGGCGAGCGCCAGCGCGCCACCCGTCTCGTCGTCGTCCGGCCCCGGCACGTCCCGCATCCGCCGCCCCTTCGGAGATCGTCGGCGGGCAGACTAACGCCCCCGGACGACACCGGGCGGTGGATCGGGATCGTCAGCGCAGGACGTAGCGGAGGGGGTCGTCGGCGCCCTCGCGGCGGGCGGTGCCGCGGGTCTCCAGGGTGCGCAGGTGCGCGGCGGCCTCGGCGGCGGCCATGCGGCGGGCCTGCTGGGCCATCTCGGCCCACGGGTGCCGCCAGGTGAGGCCGGCGGTGAGGTCCCAGAGCGTGGTGGGGCGGGAGGACAGCAGCGCCGCCACCTCCGCGAGGCGCTCCTCGTGGTGGGCGATGATCTCGCGGGCGCGGTCCTCGAGGCCGCGGAAGCGGTGCTGGTGGGCGGGCAGGACCTCGTCCACGGTCATGGCGGAGACCTTGTCGAGCGAGCCGAGGAAGTCGCTCAGCGGGTCCACGTCCGGGGTGTCGTAGGGGTAGAGGCCGATGTGCGGGGTGATGCGCGGCAGGACGTGGTCGCCGGTGAAGAGCCGGTCGCCGTCCTCCAGGTGCAGGCAGATGTGGCCGGGCGTGTGCCCGGGGGTCCAGACGGCCTGCAGCCGGCGGCCGGGGACGTCCACCAGGTCGCCGTCGGACAGCTCGCGGTCCGGGACGGCGGGAGGCGAGACCCGGGTCTGCTGGGTCGGCCCGGTCAGGTCCGACTCGGCCGCGCCGGCGCGGCGCAGCGCGGTCAGCTCGAACGAGCGGCGGCCGCCCTGGCCGACCTCGTTGAACAGCCGGACGATCCCGGCGTCGGAGTGGTGCATGGCGATCCAGGCGCCGGACGTCTCGCGGACGCGCCCGGCGAGGCCCGCGTGGTCGGGGTGGAAGTGGGTGACGACCACCCCGTACACGTCGGCGACGTCGATCCCGAACGTGCCGAGCCCGTCCCGCAGGGCCGTCCAGGCGTCCTCGTGCTGCCAGCCCGCGTCGATCAGGACGGGGCCGCGGGGGCTCTCCACCGCGTACACCAGCGTGTACGACAGGGGGTTGTTCGGGATGGGGACGGGGACGCTCCACAGCCCGCCGCCGAGGTCCTCAGGTTCCGGCTGCACCGAGACCGCCTTTCGCGCCTGTCATGGTCGAAGGCCCCGGCCGCTGGGACCGGGGCCCTGAGTCCTGTACCCCAGGATGCCTGCCGGTCAGACCCGTTCGAGGATCGTGGCGGTGGACAGGGCGCCGCCCGCGCACATCGTGACCAGGGCGGTTCCGGCGTCGCGCCGCTCCAGCTCGTGCAGCGCGGTGGTGATCAGCCGCGCCCCAGTGGCGCCCACGGGGTGGCCGAGGGCGATGGCGCCGCCGTTGACGTTGACGCGGTCCATGTCCGGCTTGTGGACCGACGCCCAGGACAGCACGATCGACGCGAACGCCTCGTTGATCTCGGTGATGTCGATGTCGCCCATGGCCATGCCGGAGCGCCGCAGGACGCGCTCGGTCGACTGCACGGGGCCGTCCAGGTGGTAGTACGGCTCGCCGCCGACGAGGGCCTGCGTCCGGATGCGGGCGCGCGGGCGCAGGCCGAGGGCCCGGGCCTTGTCCTCCGACATGAGCAGGACGGCGGCGGCGCCGTCGGAGATCTGGGACGAGGTGCCCGCCGTGTGCAGGGCCTCGGGGCCGAGGACGGGCTTGAGCCTGGCGAGCCCGTCGGCGGTCGTCTCGCGCAGGCCCTGGTCGCGGGTGACCTCGCGGGTCTCGCCGGTGACGTTGCCCTCGGCGTCCAGCACGGGCGCGGTGACCGGGGCGACCTCGCGGTCGAAGCGGCCGTCCGCCCACGCCTTGGCGGCGAGCTGCTGGGACCGCGCGCCGAACGCGTCGAGGTCGGCGCGGGTGATGCCGCGGCGGGCGGCGATCCGCTCGGCGGCCTCGAACTGGTTCGGCATGTCGAGCGACCAGTCGTCCGGCCGCGGGTCGGCGGGCATGACGTTGCTGCCGAGCGGGGCGCGGCTCATCACCTCGACGCCGCAGCCGATCGCGACGTCCACGACCCCGGCGGCGATCTGGGAGGCGGCCAGGTGGACGCCCTGCTGGGAGGAGCCGCACTGGGCGTCGATGGTGGTGACGCCCGCCTGCCAGGGCAGGCCCGCGTACAACCAGGAGTAGCGGCCGACGTGCCCGCCCTGCTCCCCGGCCTGCGTGACGCAGCCCGCGAAGACCTGCTCCACCTCGGCGGCGTCGATGCCGGAGCGCTCGACGGCGGCGTTCAGGGCGTGCGCGAGGACGGCCATCGGCTTCAGGCCCGCGAGCCAGCCGCCACGCTTGCCGAGCGGCGTGCGCACCGCCTCGACGATCACCGGGGTACCCATGCGGTCTCCTTCTAGAACACGATTCGCATTGGACTGTAACGTGTTCTAACTTTGCGGGGAAAGGGCGGTCCCGGTGAGAGGGATCAGGGCTGTACCGGACATCTCTGCTCCGCCCGGCAGGACGGGCACTGGGGAGCGCCGGCCGCGTCTACTAGCCTGGGCGCACGACGATCCCCCCGCGCCGGAGAGTCCCATGGCCGCAGATTTCGACGAGCCCGTGTTCGACGAGGACTTCGTCAGGAGCGCCGTCTTCACCGAGCCGTCCGCGCGCGAGCGCGCCCGCCCCCCGTCCCGGCGCGAGCGGCGGCGGTCGCGGCGCGCCGCGCGGCGGTCCGCCGGCCGGCGCTTCGCGCTGCGGCGCCGCGACCACGAGCCGAGCCCCCGGGCGGCGGTGCTCCAGGTGATCGGCGGCGTGCTGGTGCTGCTCGCGATCTCCTTCGCGCTCTGGTGGTGGAACTCCGCGCCACGCGACGAGCGCCCGGCCCGGCCGGTCGGCCCGACGGTCACGCGCTCCCCGGCGCCCGCCCCGACCCCGACGGCCCCGGAGAAGGACGCCCCGCCGACCGAGATCCCCGAGGTCTAGCCTCCAGGGCCGCCGGCCCGCGCCCTAGGCGGGCCGCACGCGCAGCTCGGCGTACGACGGGACGAGGACGCGGCGGGCCGGGCGGCGGGAGACGACCCGGTACGGGCGGCCGGGGGACAGCAGCGTCTCCAGCATCCGGGCCACCTGGACGCGCGCGACGGCGGCGCCGAGGCACAGGTGGCGCCCGCCGCCGAACCACAGCTGCCGCGACTCGGGCACGTACGCGCGGCGGACGTCGAAGGGCCCGGCGGCGCCCGTCGCCCGGTAGGTCAGCAGCAGGACCCGGTCGCCCGCGCGGAGCCGCCGCCCGCCGACCGCCGCGTCCCGGGAGACGTGCCGCCCGATCACCGGCGCCGGGGCGGCGACGCGCAGCCCCTCGCGCACCGCGTTGTCCATGAGGGACGGGTCGTCCAGCAGCGCCCGCTGGCCCCCGGTGTCGTGCAGCAGGGCCGCGGTGCGGACGGTCCCGGACGCCCCGGTCTCCGTCCCGGCGATCACCAGCAGGGTCGCCAGGCCGCGGGCGAGCGGCAGGCCGAGGCCCATCTCCCGGCAGCGGCCGAGGAGGGTGCCGGTTCCGGCCGTCCGGTAGGCGTGCGGGACGCCGGCGGTGATCTCGTCGACGATCGCGCGGGCCCGCGCGACGACCGCCGGGTCGAGGGCGGTGGACGCGGCCGTGCCGAGCGCCAGCCGGGCGAGCCGCTCCCCGGCTCCGAAGAGCGTGCGGTAGGCGGCGTCGGCCCGGTCCGCGGGCAGGCCCAGCAGGTCGGCGACCATGCGTCCGGCCAGGACGCGGGCCGCGTCGGCGACGTCGATGGCCGCCCCGGCGGCGAGGTGGGCGGCGAGCGCGGCGTGGGTCCGGCCCTGGGAACGCTCCACCAGGGTCCGCGCGGCGTCCTCGGTGAACAGGTCCCGGGCGCGGGTGCGGACCTCGGTGTGCGTCGCCCCGCCGAAGAACCGACCCATCTCCTCCCCGAACAGCTGCGTCCAGAGGTGGCCGACGCCGCCCTCGCCGTTCATGCCGAAGGCGGCGTGGTCGTTGAGGACCTGCCGCGCGAGGACGGGGTCGGTCACCACCCACCCGAGCCTCGGCACGCGGGTGATGGGGCCGGTGTGGCGCGCCGCCTCCAGGAGGGCGAACAGGCCGGGGTTCGCCGTCCACAGCAGCCGGGCCTCGTGCCGCGCCGCTCGTTCGGTCTTCATGCTGGTCACCCGCCGATTCTGGCGGTCCCGGAATACGGACGGAAACGCGATACCCCTCAAACCGGGCTAAGCGCCAGTACTCAGGCCGAACCGGGTACAACGCCCGGCCCGGGATGCGTAGGGTTCCTCTGACCGGGAGCGCCCGCGGCCGACGAGGCTGGCCGGACATCGAGCACGAGGAACCGGGGGACCCGAGCCCATGAGAGCCCGCATCACCGCCGCCGCCGCGCACCTGCCGGACCGGACGGTCAGCAGCGCCGAGGTCGAGGCCCGCGTCGCGGCCGAGAGCGACGGGTACCGGCCGCATCCCACGATCGTGGAGCGGATGACCGGCATCCGCGCCCGGCACGTCATGCGCGACGACGAGCAGGCGTCCGACCTCGCCGTCGCCGCGGCCCGCCGCGTCCTCGCCGACCGCGCGGTCGAGCCGGCCGGCCTGGACCTGCTGGTGTTCGGGTCGGCGTCGCAGGACCTCGTGGAGCCCGCGACCGCGCACATCGTCGCCGCCAAGCTCGGCGCGACCTGCCCGGTCTTCGACGTCAAGAACGCCTGCAACAGCTTCCTCAACGGCCTCCAGACGGCGGACGCGCTGATCCGCACCGGGCAGCACGAGCGCGTCCTGGTCTGCACGGGCGAGAGCCCGTCCCGCGCGATCCGCTGGAAGGTGCGCGACCGCGCCCAGTTCGTGGACGCGTTCGCCGGCTACACCCTCTCCGACGGCGGCGCCGCGATGCTCGTGGAGGCCGCCCCGGACGGCGGGATCTTCTACCGCGACTTCGCCGCCGTCTCCGGCGCCTGGCGGGTCGGGACGCTCCCGGGGGGCGGCTCGATGCACCCGCGCGACCCCGAGTTCACCTACTTCAGCGGGGACGGGCGCCGGCTGAAGGACGCCTTCCTGGCGACCGGCCCGGAGATCTTCACCACCGCGCTCGCCAAAACCGGGCTGACCTGGGACGACTTCGCGGTCGTCGGCGTCCACCAGGTCACGCTGCCGTACCTGGAGACGCTGCGCGCGATCCTCGGCGTCCCGCCCGACCGGCTCGTCGTCACGCTGCCCGACCACGGCAACGTCGCGTCCGCGAGCCTCCCCCTGCAGATCGCCACCGCCCTCGCCGAGGGGCGCTGCGGGCCCGGCGACCGGATCGCGCTGATCGGGCTCGCCGGCGGCGTCAGCCTCGGCGTCATGTTCGCGGAGCTGTGACGATGAGCCCGACGGACCCGATGCACCCGACGAACCCGACGGACCCGATGCACCTGTGGATCGTCGTCCCCGCCTACAACGAGGAGCGCTCGATCGGCGCGACGCTGCGCCGCCTCGCCGCGCAGACCGACACCGGCTTCACGCTCGTCGTGGTCGACAACGGCAGCACCGACGCGACCGCCACCGCCGTCAAGGAGTTCGCCGCGGGCACCGCGGCGTTCGACGTCCGGATCGTCCACGAGCCGGAGAAGGGGACGGGCGCCGCCGCCGACACCGGCGTCCGGCACGCGATCGGAGCGGGGGCCACGCACGTCGCCCGCACCGACGCCGACTGCCTGCCCCATCGCGGCTGGGTGGCGGCGGTGAAGCGGGCCTTCGGCGAGGGGCTGGAGATGGTGTCGGGGCCGCTGCTGCCGCGCACCGACGAGTTCCCCCTGAAGCTCTGGGAGCGCCGCCTGCTGCCCGCCGTCATCGACCTCGCGGCCCTGTTCGGTCGGTTCCGCCCCGGCAACCAGGACCCGCTCTACCTCGGTCCGTACGTGATGATGCCGGGCTGCAACCTCGCGATCACCGCCGACCTGTACGAGCGGGCGGGCGGCTTCCCCCGCACCCGCATCGAGGACGTCCACGAGGACCGCGCCCTGGTCAACCGCGTCCGCTACGTGACCGACGCCTACGGGCTGCGCGAGGACGTCGTCGTGCACGGATCCGTGCGCAGGCTCCGCGCGTTCGGCCTCGTCAGGACGCTCGGCTGGTACGCCGACCACCGCTACCGGCCCGACGTCGTGGACATCCGGTGAACTGGGAGAAGCGGCTCTACCTGACCGCGCACCCGGTCGCCTACCCGCTCCTGCGCGGCGTCGCGCGGCGCGGGCCCATCGTGCGCGTGCCCGGGGTCGGGGTGGTCGTGAACGACGCCGCCCTGGCCCGCGAGATCCTCATGGACGGCGAGACGTTCCGCAAGGACGGCCCCGGCTCGCCCGGCGAGCTGTGGACGCCCGTGCTCGGGCCGTCCGTCCTGCTCAACATGGAGGGCGACGCCCACCGCGCCCTCCGCCGCCGCCTGACCGACCTGTTCGTCCCGTCCTACACCGAGGCGCTGTGCGCCCGCGTGCTGGCCGAGCCGCTGGCCGCGCTGTCGGACCGCCTCGGACGCGGCGCGGCCGTCGACCTGGTGGACGCGGCGCGCGTCATGGCCGGGGCGGTGATAGGCGAGGTCATCGGGCTCGAAGGCGGCACCGAGGCCGCCTACCGGGACCTGTTCGAGCAGGGCGAGAAGATCGTCTCGATGGTGTCGCTGCGCACGCGGCGGCTCTCCCCGTCCCAGGTCCGGCGCGCCCGCGCGGTGCTCGACCCGCTCGGCGACATCGCGGCGAAGTCCTACCTGGCGGGGGACGAGTCCACCGTCATGGGACGGATGCGGGCCCTCGGCCTGTCACGGGACGAGGCGCGGGGCGCCGCCGGCGCGTTCTTCCTGACCGGCACCGAGACCGTCGCCACGCTGCTGCCGCGCCTGATCGCCCTGCTCGCCGACCACGGTCAGCTCGACCGCGTCGCGGGGGACCCCGCCCTCCTCGACCGGGCCGTCGAGGAGGCGATGCGGGTCGCGACGCCGACGCCGGTCATGCTGCGCAGCGTGCACCGCCCGGCCGCGGTCGGGGGCACGGCGGTCCGCCCCGGCGACCGGGTGCTGATCGCCACGCACAACTGCTGCCGCGCCCACGGCCCGTTCGACCTGGACCGCCCGCACCCGCCCGAGCTGCGCCGCCTGTGGTTCGGCGCCGGGCCGCACTTCTGCATCGGGTACCCGCTGGCCCTGGCGCAGATCCGCCTGGTCGCCCGGACGCTGCTCGCCGCCGCGCCGCTCACGGTCACGCGCCGCGCCGCCGCCCGGAACGTGCTGATCCCGACGTACCGCCACCTGGCCGTCCGGTCGGGACGATCCCCGAGAGCGAGGGCGGCATGACGCTCGTCCGGCGACTGCTCGACCAGGCGGCGCGGACGCCCGCCGCCGCCGCCCTGATCTCCGGGGACGGGACGGAGCTGACCTACGGCGACCTGCGGCGGCAGGTGCTCGCCGTCCGGCACGGGCTGCTGTCCGGCGGGCTCGCCCCGGGCGACGGCGTGCTGTTCTCGGTGCGCCCCTCACCGGAGTCGCTCGTCCTGGCGCTGGGCGTGGTCGCGGCCGGGGGAGTGGTCGTGTTCGCCGACCCGGGGGCCGGGCCGGAGATGTTCACCGCGCGGCTGCGGCTGGCCCGTCCCCGCTGGTCGGCGGCCGAGTCGGTGCTGTACGCGGGGAGCAGGCTCCGGCCCGTCCGGGCGTACGCGCGGCGGCGCGGGCTGCTCCTGCCGAACCTCGCCGACCTGCAGATCCCGGGCGAGGGCCCGATGCGGCACCTGCACGTCGGCCGCCGGCTGCCGGGCGTGCCCCGGGGCGCGCTGTCCTTCGCGCGCCTGGCCCGCGGCGACGCCCCCGAGCCGGATCGCGAGGCCGATCCGGACGCGCCCGCCGCCGTGATCTTCACGTCGGGGACGACGGCGGACCCCCGTGCGGTCGTCCACACGCAGGCGTCCCTGGCGGCGGCGCTCGACCTGTTCCGGTCCCGGCTGCCGCTCGGCCCGGGGGACGTCGTCCACACCGACCAGCTCATGCTCGGCCTGCCGACCCTGATCGCGGGCGCCCGCTGGTCGATGCCGCCGCTGTTCTGCGCCCCGGCCGACTTCGCGCGGCTGATGCGCGAGCGGCGGGCCACGCACACGTTCTGCGTCCCGGTCCACCTGGCCGAGATCCTGGACGCGTGCCGCGAGCTGCCGCCGTCCGTCCGGTACGTGCTGCTCGGCGCGGCGCCCGCGCCCGCGGCCGTCCTGCGGCGGGCGGTCGAGGCCGCCCCCGCCGCGGAGGTCCTGTCGGTGTACGCGATGACGGAGATCCTCCCCGTGGCGATCGCGTCGGCGCGGGAGAAGCTCGCGCACGCCGGGCCGGGCGACCTGCTCGGCGCGCCGCTGCCCGGCGTCGGCGCCCGCCTGGCGGACGACGGGGAACTGCTGCTGTCCGGCCCCAACCTCTGCCGCGGGTACCTCGGCGCGGATCCCGTCGCCGAGCTGCCGACCGGCGACCTCGCGCGCCTGGACGGCGGCCGCCTCGTCCTGACGGGACGCAAGAAGGACATGCTGATCCGCGGCAAGTTCAACCTCTACCCCGGCCTGTACGAGCCGTCGATCGCCGCGCTGCCCGGGGTGGCCGAGGCCGCCATCGTGGGCGTGCCGGACCCGCGGACCGGGGACGAGGAGGTCGTCCTGGCGGTGGTCGGCCCCGGCGACCTGCCCGACCGGCTGCGCCGCGCCCTCCCGGACGTCATCGACCACGACGCCCTCCCGGACCGCATCGTCGTCCTGGACGAGCTGCCCCGCTCCGGGCGCACCCGCAAGCTCGACCGGGCTCTGCTCCGCGAGCGGGTGACGCCATGAGGACCGCGGTGAGGATCGCGGTGACGGGAGCCTCGGGCTTCGTCGGCGGCGCGGTGTGCCGGGCGCTCGCGTCCGAGGGGACCGCCGTGCTCGCGTTCGGCCGCCGCCCGGCGGTGGCCTCCGGCCATGCGGGCGGCGCGCCCTACCGGTCCTGGGATCTGACCCGGGGTCCGATCCCGGACGCGCCCGCCGTGGACGCGGTCGTCCACTGCGCCGGCAGCGTCACCGACTGGGGGCCCGCCGCCGCCCTCTTCGCCGCCAACCTCACCGGCACCCGCAACGCCCTGGCGAGCTTCCCGGGAGCCCGGTTCGTGCACGTCAGCACGGCAAGCGTGTACGACCCGTTCGCACCGAGCGTCATGGCGCGCGAGGACGAGGCCCCGGTGCGCCGCTACATGAACGCCTACGGCGCCTCGAAGGCCGCCGCCGAACGGGCCGCCGCCGACGCCGGCGCGATCGTCCTGCGCCCCCACGCGGTCTACGGGCCCGGCGACACGACGCTCCTGCCGCGCGTCCTCTCCGCCGTGCGGGGCCCGGTCCTGCCCGCCGTCGGGACCGGCCGCCAGCGCGTCAGCCTGACCTCGGTCGGGAACCTCGTCCAGGCCTGCGTCCTGGCCGCGACGGGTCCCGTGGCCTCCGGCGTCTTCAACGTCGCCGACGCCGCACCGGTCGAGATCGACGACGCGTTCCGCGCGATCCTGCGCGAGCGCGGCGTCCGGGCGCGGCCGGTGTACGTCCCGGCCCGCGCCGCCCGCCCGCTCGCCGCCGTCGCCGAGGGGGCGTTCCTGCTGGCCCGCCGTCCCGAACCGCCGCGCCTCACCCGCTACGCGATCAGCCATCTCGCCCTGGAGCGCACCCTCGACACCACTGCCGCCCGGGAGTCCCTCGGCTATGCCCCGGCCCCGACGTCCTTCACCGGGGCCGCCGCCTGGTGAGCGTCAACCATGGGTTGACGATTGGCGATCGTCAACCTATGGTTGACGCATGACCGAACCCCAGCGGCCGCCCGTCCAGGTCCGCCTCGACGACCTGATCAACGGCATCAAGAAGGTCCACACCGACACCCTCGAACAGCTGACCAGCGCGGTCCTCGCCGCCGAGCACCTCGGCGAGGTCGCCGACCACCTCATCGGCCACTTCGTCGACCAGGCCCGCCGCTCCGGCGCGTCCTGGACGGAGATCGGCAAGAGCATGGGCGTCAGCAAGCAGGCGGCCCAGAAGCGCTTCGTCCCCAAGGGGGAGAAGCCCGATCTCGACCCCTCGCAGGGCTTCTCCCGCTACACCGATCGCGCCCGCAAGGTCGTCGTGGCCTCGATGAGCGAGGCCCGCGCCGCCGGCAACGCCGAGATCACCCCGGCCCACCTCGTCCTCGCCCTGCTCACCGAGCCCGAGGCGCTCGCCGCCAAGGCGATCCTCGCCCAGAACGTCCTGCTGGACACCCTCCGGCAGGCCGCCGCGGCGGCGCTGCCCCCGGACGCGGGAGAGGTCCCCGAGCTCATCCCCTTCGACCAGGACGCCAAGAAGGCCCTCGAACTGACGTTCCGCGAGGCCCTGCGCCTCGGCCACAACTACGTCGGCACCGAGCACATCCTCCTCGCCCTGCTGGAGTTCGAGGACGGCGAGGGAATCCTCTCCGGCGCGGGCATCGAGAAGGCGGCCGCCGAGGCGAACATCACCGCCGCTCTGGAGGCCATCGCCGCCCGGACGGACACGCCGTGAGGCGATGAGTTCCGGGCCCGCGCACGGTCCACCCCTTCATGGAGAAACTCATCAAGGCCAACGGGGTGGACCTGTGCGCGGAGACGTTCGGTGATCCGTCCGACCCGCCGATCCTGCTGATCGGCAACACGATGCTCACGTGGCCGGACGACCTGTGCGAGCGCCTCGCCGCGCTCCGCAGGTTCGCCGTCCGCTACGACCAGCGCGACACGGGCCGGTCCGAATCCCACGATCCCGAGGCCCCCCGCTACACGCTGCGCGACCTCGTCGCCGACGCCGCCGGCGTCCTCGACGCCTTCAGGCTGCCGACCGCGCACGTCGCCGGGTTCGGCGTCGGCGGCTGGATCGCCCAGCTCCTCGCCCTCGGCCACCCGGCCCGCGTCACCACCCTCACCCTCATCGCCACCAGGCCCACCGCCCCGGGACCGGCCGACGCCGACCTGCCCGAGCACGCCCCGGAGCTGACGGCCCGCTTCATGAAGCCGCCGCGGGTCGACTGGACGGACCGGGAGTCGGTGGTCGCTTTCCAGGTCGAGAACGCCCGCCACCTGTCGGGCCCGTCCTTCGACGAGGCCGAGGTCCGCGCGGGCGTCGAGCGGATCTGGGACCGCACGGTGATCACGGGAGCCGACCCCGGCAAGGCGCACCGGGCCAACCAGATGGGGACCGTCTTCGCGGCCCTGGACGCCGGCGACCGCTGGCGCGAGCGCCTCCCCGAGATCACCGCCCCGACCCTCGTCGTCCACGGGGAGGACGACCCCTTCTTCCCGCTGGGCAACGGCCGGGCGCTGGCCGCCGAGATCCCGGCCGCCGAGCTCCTCGTCCTGGCCGGCACGGGCAACGAGCTCCCGCGCCGGACCTGGGACACGGTCGTCCCCGCGCTCCTGCGTCACACCACGGGCTGACACGTGCCAGGGGGCGGCGCCGTTCAGACGAGGAGGGCGAGGAAGAAGTCGACGCGGTCCTCCATCCGGGACAGGTCCCGGCCGGTCAGGTCCTGGATGCGCTGGACGCGGTAGCGGACCGAGTTGACGTGCAGGTGGAGCTCCTCGGCGCAGCGCGTCCAGGAGCCGGAGTTGCGCAGGAACGTCTCCAGCGTCCGGACGAGGTCGGCGCCGTGGACCTCGTCGTAGGAGCGCAGCGGGTCCAGGAGGCGCACCCGGAACATCCGCCGGACGTCCTCAGGCACGCTGGCGAGCAGCAGCACGTGGGTCGCGAGCTCCTCGTGCCGGACGACGCACACCGGGGAGGGGCGTGTCGCGGCGAGGCGGCGGGCGTGGCGGGCCTCCTCGATGGCGCCGCGCAGGTCCGGGGGCACGGCGGCGCCGCTCACCCCGACGGCCACACGGGTGCCCGCCAGGCCGGGGGCGAGGAAGCCGAGGGCGTCCTGGACGGCGGCCGCGACGTCCAGCCCGCCGGACGGGACGAGCGCGACGGCCTCCCCGTCCAGCAGCCCGACCACCGGGCACGCCGCGGGCACGACCTCGGAGAGGACGGTGCGCAGCTCGCCCGGCCGCAGCGAGCCCTGCGCCGACGCCGCGACGGCCACGACCGGCGCGGGGAGGTCCTCCGTCTTCGGGAGGCCGTCCCCGGAGAAGGCGGCGGTCACGATGTCCTGGGACGAGCGGTCGTCGGTGCGCAGCCGGGCCCGTTCGAGGTCGACGATCGCGGCGAGCTCACCGGCCATCGTGCGGCGTTCGGGCGGCCACTCGGCGAAATCGCCCTCCAGTGCCACGAACCAGTCGGCGACCCGGGGCGTGTCGGCGGGGGACACCGGAAAGACCGACATGTCCTGGCCCGGGACGTGGTGCGGCAGCCGGGGCGCGGTGAGGAACGCGGCGGCCAGGGCGGTGGCGTCGGCCGGCGGCGGCCCCGCGACGGCGCGCCCGGTCGGGGCGAGGACGTGGCAGTGGCCGACCAGGTCGAGGACGGCGCCGAGCCCGGTCCCCTCGACCAGGCGGCGGTGCCGGTCCAGCAGGGCGGTGAGGTCGGCCGCGCGGGCGCCGGACAGGTGCCGGACGACCTCCTCGGTCACGGTCGCGAACGCCACGTCCTCCGGGACCTTGAACAGCGGCAGCCGGTGCCGGCGGCAGGCCGCCACGAGATCGTCCGGGATGGCGCCGAGCGTGAGGTCCCACGCGGCCAGGCCGGACACGCCCGCGCCGGCGAGGGCCGCGACGAACGCCTCGGAGTCGGCGGGGCCCGTCCGCCAGACGAGGCCGGTGAGCACGAGCTCGCGGCCGCGCAGGTAGCGGCCCGGGTCGATCAGGTCGGTGGTGACGACCCAGCGGATCGGCCGGTCCAGCTCGTCCTCCCCGGTGACGACCTCCAGCCGCAGGCCGGGCATGGCGAGCAGGGAACGCAGCCTCATGTGTAGCAAGCTACAAAAGACCGCCCGCGACCGGCACCTCAGTTCGGACGTCCTGCCCCTCGACCGGCCCCGGCACGGCCTTGTGTACTGCAAGCGTGGTGGAACCGAGCACCGAGGATCTGGCGGCGTGCTGCGCGTCCCGCCGGTGGATCGCCGCGGTCGCCGGGCGGGCCTACGCCGATCCCGCCGCGCTGCGCGCCGCGTCGATGCGGGCGCTGGACGACCTGGCCTGGGCGGACGTCGAGGAGGCGCTCGCGGCGCATCCGCGCATCGGGGACCGGGTCGGCGGCGCCACGCGGGAGGCCCGCTGGTCGCGAGGGGAGCAGGCCGGGGCGGCGGGCGCGGATGCCGACGTTCAGGACGCCCTGGTTGCGGGAAACCGGGCCTATGAGGAGCGTTTCGGCCACGTGTTCCTGATCCGCGCGTCCGGGCGCTCCGCGCTGGAGATGCTCGCCGCGCTGCGGGAACGGCTCGGCAACGACCCGGGCGCCGAGCGCGACGTCGTCCGCCGGGAACTGGCGGAGATCGTCGATCTGCGGCTGGCCGGGCTGATGGAGGAGGACGCGTGAGCCTTTCGACGCACGTACTGGACGCCGCGAAGGGGATGCCCGCCGCCGGCGTGGCCGTCCGGCTGGACCGCCGCGACGCGGGCGGCGGCTGGACGACGCTCGCCGAGGCCCGCACCGACGCCGACGGCCGCGTCCGGGAATGGGGCGCCGAGCCCGGCGAGGGGGTGCACCGGCTGACGTTCGCCACCGAGGGGCTGTCGGACTTCTACCCCGAGGTCACGGTCGCGTTCACGATCGACGACCCGGGCCGGCACCACCACGTCCCGCTCCTGATCAGCCCGTTCGCGTACTCGACGTACCGGGGGAGCTAGTGGCGATCGTTCTCGGCCCCAACCGCTACGGCAAGGCGGAGACGCGCGTCGTGCGCGTGACGCGGGACGGCGGCACCCACCGGATCAAGGACCTGAACGTGAGCGTGGCCCTCTCCGGCGCGATGGACGAGGCCCACCTGACCGGCGACAACGCGGCCGTGCTGCCCACCGACACCCAGAAGAACACCGTGTTCGCGTTCGCCAGGAAGCACGGCATCGGCGCGATCGAGGACTTCGGGCTCCTGCTCGCGCGGCACTTCGTCGGCTCCCGGCCGGCGATCGCCCATGCCCGGGTGGAGATCCGCGAGTACGGCTGGCGGCGCATCACGGGCGGGCACTCGTTCGTCCGGGACGGCGGCGAGGTGCGCACCGCGCTGGTCCACTGCGGCGCCGATGCGGAGTCGGTCGTCTCCGGCATCACCGACCTGGTCGTCCTCAACTCCACCGGAAGCGAGTTCCACGGGTTCGCCCGGGACGAGTACACGACGCTCGAACCCACCGACGACCGGATCCTCGCGACGGCGGTGACCGCCCGGTGGCGGCACCGGAGCACGACCGGGGCCTGGGACGAGTCCTACGCCGGCGCCCGCGACGGCCTGCTGCGCGCGTTCGCCGAGACGCACAGCCTGTCGCTCCAGCAGACGCTCTACCAGATGGGGCGCCGCGTGCTCGACGATCGGCCGGAGACCTGCGAGGTCCGGCTGTCGCTGCCGAACAAGCACCATTTCCTGGTCGACCTGGAGCCGTTCGGCATGGACAACGACAACGAGGTCTATCTCGCGGCGGACCGCCCGTACGGGCTCATCGAGGGCACGGTGCTGACCGACGACGCGCCCGCCGCCCCGGCGGCCTTCGACTGAGACCGCCGCCATGGAGGAATACTGAGACATGGACTTTCTACGACCGGTGACCTGGGAGGACGCGCTCGCCGCCAGGGCCGCGCGGCCGGGCGCCCTGCCCGTCCAGGGCGGCACCGACGTCATGGTCGAGATCAACTTCGACGCGCGGCGGCCCGAGGCGCTGCTCGACCTGACCCGGATCCGCGCCCTCACCGAATGGGACACGGCGGACGGACGGCTCCGCGTCGGCGCCGGCGTCCCCTACGCGCGGCTGATCGGCGAGCTGGGCGGGCGGCTGCCCGGCCTCGCCCAGGCGTCCCGCACGGTCGGGTCGCCGCAGATCCGCAACCGCGGCACGGTCGGCGGCAACCTCGGCGCCGCGTCGCCCGCCGGGGACGCCCATCCGCCGCTGCTGGCCGGGGACGCCGTGGTCGAGGCCGAGTCGGCCGAGCGCGGCGTCCGGATGATCCCGGTCGCGGAGTTCTTCAGCGGCGTGAAGCGCAACGCGCTCGCGCCGGACGAGCTGATCCGCGCGTTCTGGACGCCGCCCGCGTCCGGCCCGCAGTACTTCTCCAAGATCGGCACCCGGAACGCGATGGTGATCGCGGTCTGCTCGTTCGCGGTCGCGCTGCACCCCGGCGAACGGCGCGTCGGCACGGGCCTCGGCTCGGCCGCCCCGACCCCCCGCCGCGCGACCGAGGCCGAGGCGTTCATCTCCGGCGAACTGGACTGGGACGGGCGCCGCCCGCTCGCCGAGCCGGCGGCGCGGCGCTTCGGCGAGCTGGTGCGGGCCGCGGCGTCGCCGATCGACGACGTCCGCGGGACGGGCGAGTACCGCAGGCACGCCCTGGCGGTGCTGGCGCGCCGCACGCTCACCTGGGCCTGGGACGACTACCGCAAGGCGACCGTGGGAAAGGCGGCCTCGTGATGCGCGTGAACCTGACAGTCAACGGGTCCGAGGAGGCCGTGGACGAGGTGTGGGAGGGCGAGAGCCTGCTCTACATGCTCCGCGAGCGGATGGGCCTGCCCGGCTCCAAGAACGCCTGCGAGCAGGGCGAATGCGGCTCGTGCACCGTCTACCTGGACGGCGTGCCGGTGTGCGCCTGCCTGGTCGCGGCGGGCCAGGCCGAGGGGCGCGAGGTCGTCACCGTGGAGGGCCTGGCGCAGGGGCCGCCGGGCGAGGAGCGCCTCGACCCCGTCCAGGAGGCGTTCGTCGAGGCGGGCGCCGTGCAGTGCGGGTTCTGCACGCCCGGCCTGATCGTCCAGGCGCACGACCTGATCGAGCGGAACCCGGCGCCGTCCGACGCGGAGATCCGCGAGGCGCTGGCCGGGAACCTGTGCCGCTGCACCGGCTACGAGAAGATCCTCGACGCGGTGCGCCTCGCGGCCGAGCGCAGGGCGGTCACCCGATGAAGCGCGTCGTCATCGAGAACGCCCATGTCGCCACCGTGTCCGGGGACGAGTACCCGGGCGGTCACATCGTGGTCGAGGGTGACCGGATCACGGCCGTCGGGCCCGGCCCCGCCCCGAGGACGGACGCCGACCCGGGGGAGGTCGAGCGGGTCGATGGCACGGGATGCCTGGCCACCCCCGGCCTGGTCAACTCCCACCACCACCTCTACCAGTGGGCCAGCCAGGGCATGGCCGTCGACGGCACCCTGTTCGAGTGGCTGACCACCCTCTACAAGCCGTGGTCGAAGATGGACGCCGAGGTCGTCGCGGGCGCCGTCACCGCCGGGCTCGGATGGCTCGCCAAGTCGGGCTGCACGACGTCCACCGACCACCACTACCTGTTCCCCAAGGGGCGCGGCGACCTGTTCGCGGCCGAGATCGAGGCCGCCCGGGAGATCGGCGTCCGGTTCCATCCGTGCCGGGGATCGATGGACCGCGGCGAGTCGCAGGGCGGGCTGCCGCCGGACGAGGTCGTCGAGGACCTCGACACGGTCCTCGCCGAGACCGAGGCCGCGATCGACCGGTACCACGACCCCTCGCCCGGCTCCCTGCTGCGCGTCGCCGTCGCGCCCTGCTCGCCGTTCTCCGTCACGCGGGAGCTGCTGGTCGAGTCGGCCCGGCTGGCGCGCGACAAGGGCGTGCGCCTGCACACCCACCTCGCCGAGACGCTCGACGAGGAGGAGCACACGCGCGAGCAGTTCGGGATGACGCCGGCCGAGTACATGGACTCGATCGGCTGGCTGGGCCCCGACGTGTGGCTCGCGCACTGCGTCCACCTGCACGACACCGACGTCAAGCGGCTCGCCGAGACCCGCACCGGCACCGCGCACTGCCCGAGTTCCAACGCCCGCCTCGGCGCCGGGATCGCCCGCGTGTCGCACCTGCTGGAGGCGGGCGCGGCGGTCGGCCTCGGCGTGGACGGGGCGGCGTCGGCCGAACTCGTCCCGCTCGCCGGGGAGCTGCGGCAGGCGATCTACATGCAGCGCGCCCGGTACGGGCCGACCGCGCTGAACGCCCGGCAGGCCCTGGAGATGGCGACGCTCGGCGGCGCCCGCTGCCTCGGCCGCGAGGACGAGATCGGCGCCCTCGCACCGGGCCGGCTCGCCGACATCGCGCTGTGGCGCGTCGACGGCTTCCGCGCGGCCGTCGACGACCCCGTCGTCGCGCTGGCGTTCGGGCCGACGCCGCCACTGGAGCGCCTGCTCGTCGGCGGGCGCACCGTCGTGGACGGCGACACGCTCGTCACCGTCCCCCAGGACGAGGCCGCGCGGCGCGGCGCGGACGCCCAGCGCCGCCTGATGCGCCTCGCGGAGGAGGTGCTCTGAATGACGTCCCCGACCAAGAGCCCGGCCCACACGGCCACCCCGGGGATCGGCGGAGTCGGCGAGAGCCCGCTGCGCCCGGACGGCACGCTGAAGGTCGCGGGCGAGTTCGCCTACGCCTCCGACCTGTGGCTGGAGGGGATGCTGTGGGGCGCGACGCTCCGCAGCCCGCACCCCCGGGCGCGGATCCGGTCGCTCGACGTCGGGCCCGCCCTCGCGCTGCCCGGCGTCCGCGCCGTCCTCACCCACGAGGACGTGCCCGGCCGCAAGGTGTTCGGCATCGACCGCACCGACGACCAGCCGGTCCTCGCCATCGACCAGGTCCGGCACCAGGGCGAGCCGGTCGCGCTCGTCGCCGCCGACCACCCCGAGACGGCGCGGCGCGCGATGGACCGGATCGCCGTCGACTACGAGGTGCTGGAGCCGGTCACCGACCCGCGCGCGGTGATCGCCGACCCGGAGGGCCTGAAGGTCCAGGACCGCGGCGGCATCACCCGTCACCAGCCGGTCCGGGTCGGGGACGTGGACGCCGCCAGGGCCGCGGCGGCCGTCGTGGTGTCCGGCGAGTACGAGGTCGGCATCCAGGACCAGGCGTTCCTCGGGCCGGAGGCGGGCCTGGCGATCCCGGCCGAGGACGGCGGCGTCGACCTGCACGTCTCCACGCAGTGGATCCACAACGACCTCAAGCAGATCGCGCCCTGCCTCGCGCTGCGCGAGGACCAGATCCACATGACGCTCGCCGGCGTCGGCGGCGCCTTCGGCGGCCGCGAGGACCTGTCGATGCAGATCCACGCGTCGATGCTGGCGCTGCACACCGGCCGGCCCGTGAAGATGTCGTACAACCGGTACGAGTCGTTCTTCGGGCACGTCCACCGGCACCCCGCGCAGATGCGCTACGAGTACGGCGCCACGCGGGACGGACGGCTCCTCTACGCCGACGTCGAGATCGTCCTGGACGGCGGCGCGTACACCTCGTCCACCATGAACGTCGTCGGGAACGCCGCGTCGCTCGGCATCGGCCCCTACGAGATCCCCAACATCCGGATCGACGGGTACGGCGTCTACACCAACAACCCGCCGTGCGGTGCGATGCGCGGGTTCGGCGCCGTCCAGGCGTGCTTCGCCTACGAGTCGATGATGGACCGGCTCGGCGCCGCCTGCGGCCTCGACCCGGTCGAGATCCGGCGCCGCAACGCCGTCACGCAGGGGTCCAGGCTCGCGACCGGGCAGGTCATCGAGTCGCCCGCCCCGCTCGCGGAGATGCTGACCCGGCTGGAGGCCATGCCGATGCCTCCCGACCCGGACCGGTCCGACCTGCGGAACCTGCCGGGCGGCGTCTCCCAGACGACCCACGGCGAGGGCGTCGTGCGGGGCGTCGGCTACGGCGTCGGGATCAAGAACATCTGCTTCTCCGAGGGCTTCGACGACCTCTCCACGGCCCGCGTCCGGCTGGAGGTCATCGGCGGGGAGGCCACCGCCCTCGTGCACACCGCCGCCGCCGAGGTCGGGCAGGGACTCGTCACGGTCAAGGCGCAGATCGCGCGGACCGAGCTCGGTGTCCAGAAGGTCACGATCGCCCCGGCCGACAACCGGGTCGGCGACGCCGGGTCCTCCAGCGCGTCCCGCCAGTCGTACATGACGGGCGGGGCGGTCAAGGCGGCCTGCGAGGCGGTCCGCGCCGAACTCCTCTCGCGCGCCGCCCGCCGCTTCGGCCGCACCGACCTGACCGTCGCCGGCGGGAAGATCATGTCGCGCACCGAGGGAGCGCTCGGCACGATCGAGGACGTCCTCGGCGAGACCGCCATCGAGGAGACCCGCGAGTACCACCACCGCCCCACCACGCCCCTGGACCCGGTCACCGGGCAGGGCCGCAGCCACACCCAGCTCGCGCTCTGCGTGCACCGCGCCGTCGTCGACGTGGACGTGGACCTCGGCCTCGTCAAGGTCGTCGAGCTGGCCGCCGTCCAGGACGTGGGCAGGATCCTCAACCGGACGGCGCTGGAGGGGCAGATCCACGGCGGCACCGCGCAGGGCCTCGGCCTGGCGCTGATGGAGGAGATCGTCGTGACCGGCGGCCTGGTCCGCAACCCGTCCTTCACCGACTACCTGATCCCCACCATCCTCGACATGCCGCCGATGCGCCTGGACATCCTGGAGAACCCCGACCCGGAGGCGCCCTACGGGCTGCGCGGCGCGGGGGAGCCGCCCACGCTGTCGTCCACTCCCGCCCTCGTCGCCGCGATCCGGGACGCGACGGGCCGAGCGCTGACCCGGGTCCCCGTCCGCCCGGAGCACATCGTGGCCGGCCCATGACCCGGGACGACCTCGTGATCCGCTCCCGCCGGACCGTCCTGCCGGAGGGGGAGCGGCCGGCGGCCGTCTCGATCCGCGCCGGCCGCATCACCGCGATCTCGCCCTACGACACCGCCGCCTCGGTGGACCTGGGCGACGTCGCGCTGCTCCCCGGCCTCGTCGACACCCACGTCCACATCAACGAGCCGGGGCGCACCGAATGGGAGGGCTTCGCCACCGCCACCCGCGCCGCGGCGGCGGGCGGCGTCACCACGCTCATCGACATGCCGCTCAACGCGCTGCCCCCGACCGTCGACCCGCCCGCGCTCGCGGCCAAACGCGCCGCCGCCGAAGGCGCCTGCGCCGTGGACGTCGGCTTCTGGGGCGGCGCGATCCCCGGCAACGCGCCCTCGCTCCGCCCGCTGCACGACCTCGGCGTCTTCGGGTTCAAGTGCTTCACCTCCGACTCCGGCGTCCCGGAGTTCCCGCCCCTCGCACCCGCCGACATGAAAGCGGCGTTCCGCGAGATCGCCTCCTTCGACGGTCTGGCCATCGTGCACGCCGAGGACCCGGCCTCGCTGTCCCCGCCGTCCGGCGGCGACTACGCCGCCTTCCTCACCTCGCGCCCGCCGTCGGCCGAACGCCGGGCCGTCGAACAGGTCGTCCGGCTGGTGGAGGAGACCGGTGCGCGCGCCCACATCCTGCACCTCTCGGCGGCCGACTGCCTGGACGTCCTCGCCAAGGCGCAGGCGGACGGCCTGCCGGTGACCGCCGAGACCTGCCCGCACTACCTGACCCTCTGCGACGGCGACGCCGGGACCGCCGCGTTCAAGTGCTGCCCGCCCATCCGCGACGCCGCCAACCGCGACCGCCTCTGGCAGGGGCTCGCCTCCGGCGTGATCTCCTGCGTCGTCACCGACCACTCGCCCTGCACTCCCGAGCTGAAACGCGGCGACTTCGCCACCGCCTGGGGCGGCATCTCGTCCCTGCAACTCGGCCTGCCCGCCGTCTGGACGGCCGCCCGCGCCCGCGGCCACGACCTGGCCACGGTCGTCCGCTGGATGTCCGAGGCCCCCGCCGCGCTCGCCGCCGTCCCCCGCAAGGGCGGCATCGCCCCCGGAAACGACGCCGACCTGGTCGCCTTCGCCCCCGACGAGACCTTCACCGTCGACCCCGCGTCCCTCCACCACCGCCACCCCGTCACCCCCTACGAGGGCAGGACGCTGACGGGCGTCGTCCAGGCCACCTGGCTGCGCGGCGCACGCGTCGGCGACGCCCCGACCGGACGCCTGCTCACCCGCTCGGAGGCACGATGACCGACTTCACCTCCCTGCCGGACCTGGCCGTCCGCACGCTCGGCGGTTCGGTCATCGCCGCCAGCGACGAGTCCTTCGCCGAGAAGGAGAACCTGCTCAACCCCTGGAAGCCCGCGTTCCAGCCGGAGACCTTCGGCCCGAAGGGCCAGCTCTACGACGGCTGGGAGACCGCCCGCCGCCGCACCCCCGGCCACGACTGGGCCCTGATCCGCCTGGGCCTCCCGGGCCAGATCCACGGCATCGTCGTCGACACGGCCTGGTTCAAGGGCAACTACCCCCCGCACGCCTCAGTAGAGGCCTGCTTCGCCGACGGCTACCCGGCCCCCGCCGAACTCGAAGCCGCCGACTGGGTCGAGATCGTCCCGAAATCCCCCCTCAAGGGCGACACCGCACACAGCATGACCAGCGCCAACACGGCCCGCGTCTTCACCCACGTCCGCCTCAACATGTTCCCGGACGGCGGCATCGCGCGCCTCCGCGTCCACGGCAGGGTCGTCCCCAACCCCGCGTACCTGACGGGCCTGACCGTGGATCTGGCCGCCCTGGAGAACGGCGCCCGCGTCCTCGACTGCTCCGACCGCTTCTACTCGTCCCCCGACAACATGCTGTTCCCCGGCCTGGCCCGCACCCAGGCCGAAGGCTGGGAAACCGCCCGCCGCCGCGACGACGGCAACGACTGGGCCGAAATAGCTCTGGCCGCCCCCGGCACCATCGAACTGGCCGAGCTCGACACCACGAACCTCAAATTCAACGCCCCCGCGGAAGCCCGGCTGACGGCCACCACCAGCGACGGCGACCGAACCGTCATCCTCCCGCGCACCCGCCTGCAGCCCGACACCCGCCACCGCTTCCGCCTGAAGACCCCGGAGGTGGCGAAAGTCCGCCTGGACATCCACCCCGACGGCGGCCTGGCCCGCCTCCGCCTCTGGGGCCCCCTAACCCCCAAAGCCGAACAAGATCTAACAACTAACTGGAACCCCAACATTTATCCATAACGGACTGTGATGCACACCACACAAACAGTCATTGGATAGTCACGGTATCTAACAGTGGCGGTCAAGTAACTTTCCGTGCATGGTATCCGCCAAACACGAAGGACCCATCAAGATCATCCGGGATAACCCGGAAATCGTGGTCCAATTACTCCAAACCGCCTTCGGAATCGACGTTTCGGACGCGGCCACCATCAGATCGACGAGCGAGAGCTGTACCCAGCTGGCCCCCGCCGCCTACGTCGCCGACAACGTCGTGGAGATATGCGAAGGCGGGTCCACCGAACCCACCATCGGCGTCATCGCCGAGACCCAGCTCGCCAAGGACTCCAGGAAGCACGGCAGCTGGCCGCTTTACTTGACCTCGCTGCACGCCAAGCTCATGTGTCCGTGCTACCTCCTGGTCATCTGCCCTAGCAGATCGGTGGCGGAATGGGCGCGCGAGACGATCCAGATCGGCCATCCGGGCTTCAATCTCGCCCCCTACGTGTTGGGCCCTGGCATGGGGCCTCTCGTCACCACTCCCGACCAGGCCGCGCAGATGCCCGAGATGACCGTCTTGGCCGCACTCGCCAACATCATCCCGACCGACAAGGAGTCCCTGAAGATCACACACGCAGCCCTCGCCACCATCTCGAACGCGGATGAGGAAATCGGCAAGCAGTACACTGATCTGGTGGTGGACGTGCTCTCGAAAGCCGCCCAAAAGATCTTGGAGGGGTACGTGGACACCGGTGTCGCCGGATACAAGTACAAGAGCAGCCCGTTCCGCCGCACACATGCTGAAGGCGAGGTCAGCGGCGAGGCGAAGTCGGTGCTGAAGGTCCTCGACGCGCGTGGGCTGTCGGTGTCGGACGAGGTGCGGGAGCAGATCCTGGCCTGCGCTGACCAGGACCAGTTGGATCAGTGGCTGGTCCGCGCCGCCACGGCGGAGAGCGTCGATCACCTGTTCGGCTGAGCCGGCGGCGCGCGCGTAAGTGAGAACGCCCCCGGTGGTCGCCGGGGGCGTTCTGCGTCAGGGGGCCTCGGTGGGGTCTTCCAGGAGGTCGTCGAACTCGCCGTCCTTGACGCCGGCGATGAAGGCGTCCCACTCGGCCTCGGTGAAGTAGAGGATCGGGCCCTCGGGGTTCTTGGCGTCGCGCATGACGACGGCCCGCTCACCGAAGTCCTTGTGCTGGACGGGGACGTCCCTGCCATCGATGAACTCGATGATGACCCCGTCACTGAGGATCGGTTCCTGTCCGGTCACTGGCACCCCTTCTTCGTCCTGGCTCCTGTCGGGTCCAAGGCTAATGGGGAAGGCATGGGCGGCACGGGGGAAAGCGGTGACTCTCCGTTCGCTCCCGTGTCGCTCAGTCGATGAGGAGGCGGGACGCGGTGATCTCCAGGCGGGCCTGGATCTCCTCGGCGGTGGCGTTGCCGCGCAGCATCTCGATCATCTCCATGGTCCAGATGCCGGACAGGGCGCGGGCGACGAGGCGGCGGGGGTCCTCGGCGGGGATCTTCTCCGGCGGGCCGGACGCGGCGCGCAGGAGCAGTTCGCTCATGCGGTCGCCGAAGTCGGTCTTGACGTCGGAGAGGAGGAGGGAGCGGATCAGCGCCTCGGCCAGCTCCGGCTCGCGCATCAGGCCGCGGGTGGCGCGCATCAGCACCTCGACGGCGCGCTCCGGGGCGCCGCCGGCGCGGGGCGGGCGGCGCTCGATGCTGCCTTCGAGGAGGTCGAGCTCCTCGCTGACGACGGCGACGACCAGGTCCATCTTGGACGGGAAGTAGCGGTAGAGGGTGCCGAGGGCGACGCCCGCGCGCTCGGACACGGTGCGCATCTGCATGGCCTCGATCCCGCCGCGCGATGCGAGTGCCGCGGCCGCCTGGACGATACGCTTGCGCCGCTGGTGCTGGCTGCGGGAGCGCACGCCCTGGCCGCCCGGCTGACCCCGGGTCTCGTCCCCGGTCACTGTCGGCTCTGCGGTCACGGTCGCCTTCCCTTCTGTGCGGGCCCGGTCGCCCGACGCCTTCCCCCAAGCGTACCGCTCTTGCGAGAACCTGTTATCTGATCAGCTCATCGCGCTCTCGTTCCCCGCTGCCCCCGCCCGTCCGGTTTCCCATGACACCCAGGGGAACCGCATTGCGAACGAGGGAGATCAGCCCTCTGGACACTTAGTAGAATCTGTTCTACTTTTTCGCCGTGGGACGGATCGGGGAGGTGGGCCGGTGAGCGTCGCGGCGCTGCTGGAGGCGCGGGCGGACGACGACCGCCCCGGGCTGCGGTCCGCCGACGACGGCCGGGCCTGGACGTGGCGGGAGGTCGTCGCCGAGTGCGCGGCCCGCGCCGCGTGGCTGAGCCGTGAGGCGCGCCCCGAACGGCCGGTCCACGTCGGTGTGCTCCTCGACAATCTTCCCGAAGTGGTGTTCCTCCTCGGGGGCGCGGCGCTGTCGGGGGCGGTGGTGGTGGCGCTGAACCCGACGCGGAGCGGTGCCGAGCTGGCGGGCGACGCCGAGCGCGCCGACTGCGACCTCGTCCTGACCCAGCCGCGGTACGCCGAGAAGGCCGCCGCCCTCGGGCTGCCGGTCGTGGACGTGGACGCGTTCCAGGAGCTGATCGCGCCCTTCGCGGGCTCCCCGCCGCCCGACGCCTCGGCGATCGGGTCCGGCACGCTGCTGATGTTGATCTTCACGTCCGGGACGTCGGGACGGCCGCGGGCCGTTCGCGTCACCCACCGGAAGGTGGTCGTGCCGGGTGAGATGCTCGCCGAGCGCATGCTGTCGCCGGAGGCGGTCGTCTACTGCCCGATGCCGCTGTTCCACTCGGGCGCGGTCATGGCGGCGTACGCGCCCGCACTGGCCGCCGGCGCCGAGCTGGTGCTGCGCGCCCGGTTCTCGGCGTCGGCCGTCCTCCCGGACGTGCGCGCCCACGGCTGCACCTACCTGCACTACGTCGGCAAGGCCCTCTCGTACGTGCTGGCCACGCCGGCCGGGGAGGCCGATGCCGACAATCCAGTGCAGTTCGCCTTCGGGAACGAGGCCGCGCCGCTGGAGCAGAAGACGTTCGGCAAGCGTTTCGGGTGTTTCGTCATCGACGGCTACGGCTCCACGGAGACCGCGATCTCGCTGGCGCCCGACCCGTTCGGCCCGCAGGGCGCGCTGGGGAGGCCGGCGGACGGCATCGCGATCCTCGACCCGGCGGGACGGGCGTGCCCGCCCGGCGTGTTCGACGAGGCCGGACGCCTGGTGAACGGCGACGAGGCCGTGGGGGAGCTGGTCAACACCGGCGACCTCGGCCTGTTCGACGGGTACTACAAGGAGGACGCCCCCGACCGGCTCCGCGACGGCATGTTCTGGAGCGGCGACCTCGCCTACGCCGACGCGGACGGCTACATCTTCTTCGCCGGGCGCAGCGGCGACCGGATCCGCGTGGACGGCGAGAACTTCGGCGCCGTCCAGGTGGAACGCGTTCTGGCGGAGCTGCCCGGTGTCCGCGGGCTCGCCGTTTACGGGGTGCCGGACGCCGCGTCCGGCGACCAGGTGATGCTGGCCGTCGTCGCCGACGCCTTCGACCCGGGGGCGTTCGCCGACTACCTGCGCGGGCGCGCCGACCTCGGACCGAAGTGGATCCCGCGGTACGTGCGGGTGGCGCGGGAGCTGCCCGCGACCGCCTCCAACAAGATCCTCAAGCGCCGGCTGGCCCGGGACGCCTGGCGCACCGACGACCCGGTGTGGTGGCGGCCCGGCCGCGACCTCGACTACCGCCCGATGAGCGCGGCGGACGCGGCCGCGCTGCGGGCCGAGTTCGAGCGCAGCGGCCGGCTGCACCTGCTGGAAGGGAGCGGATGAGTGGACTTCAACCTCGACGAGACCCAGCAAGACATCAGGGGGCTCGCGGCGGACGTGCTCGCGCGGGAGGCCGCGCAGGAGCGGCTGGAGGCGTTCGAGAAGGGCGGGGCGCCCTATGACGACGTGACGTGGAAGGCGCTCGCCCAGGCGGGGCTGCTCGGCGTCGTCCTGCCCGAGGACGCCGGCGGGGCCGGCCTCGGGCCGGTCGAGCTGGCGGTGATCCTGCGGGAGGCCGGGGCCCGCACCGCGCCGGTCCCGGTGTACGCCTCGCTCGCGCTGGCGGCCGTCCCGATCGGGGCGCACGGGACGCCGGAGCAGCGCGCCCTGCTCGCCCCGCTCACCGAGGGCGCGACGATCCTGACGGGCGCGTACCGCGAGGTCGGCCCGGTCGGCGAGGTCGCCGCGACGGCCCGCGCGGACGGCGGCGGCTACGTGCTGGACGGTGTGAAGACGTTCGTCCCGTACGCGCGGGAGGCGTCCCTGATCCTGGTCCCTGCCCGCGTCGAGGACGGCGGGGTCGGGGTGTTCCTCGTGGAGCCCGCCGCCGTGACGATCACCGAGCAGCCGTCGGCGACGACCGAGCCGCTGTCGCGGGTCGCGCTGGACGGTGTCCGGGTCGAGGCGGACGCCCTGCTCGGCGGGACGGCGGACGGCGCCGCCTGGGACACCCTGCGCCGCTCGGCCGTCGCGGGCGCGGTCGCCGTCGCCTCCGGTGTCATCGAGGGCGCGCTGGAGCTGACCAAGGAGTACACGAAGACGCGCGAGCAGTTCGGCCGGGCGCTCGCGCAGTTCCAGGCGGTCACGATGCAGATCGGGGACGTCTACATCGCCAAGCGCGCGCTGGACGTGGCCGTGTGGGCGGGCGTGTGGCGCCTCGCGCAGGGCGCGGACGACGCCGAGGAGGTCCTCACCATCGCCGCCTACAACGCCTGCGACCCCGTGGTGAAGGCGCTCTACACCTGCCAGCACCTGCACGGCGGCATCGGCCTGGACATCACCTACCCGCTGCACCGGTACTTCGCCTGGGGCAGGCACTGTGGGCATCTGCTCGGCGGCGGCGAGGACCGTCTCGACGCGCTCGGCGCCCTCATCGCCCAGGAGGCCTGAATGTTCATCGACCTGACCGACGAGCAGAAGCGGCTGCGCGCCGAGCTGCGCGAGTACTTCGAGAACTGCCTGACCGCGGAGCAGCGCGCCGCGATCCGCGCCGACCCGTTCGGCCCCGCCTACCTGGAGCACTGCCGGCGCCTCGGCCGCGACGGGATGCTCGGGGTCGCGCTGCCGAAGGAGTACGGCGGCCGCGGCTACGGCCCGGTCGAGCAGACGATCTTCGCCACCGAGATCGCCCGCGCCGAGGTCACCTACCCGCTGATCACGCTGAACTCCGTGGCGCCGACGATCCTGCAGTACGGGTCGGACGCGCACAAGGAGCACTTCATCCCGCGCATCCTCGCGGGCGAGTGCCACTTCGCGATCGGCTACAGCGAGCCGGGCGCCGGCACCGACCTCGCGGCGCTGCGCACCACCGCCATCCGGGACGGCGACCACTACGTCGTCAACGGCCAGAAGATCTTCACCTCCGGCGCCCACCACGCCGACTACGTGTGGCTCGCGGCCCGCACCGACCCGGAGGCCAAGAAGCACAAGGGCATCTCGATGCTCATCGTCGACTGCCGGGACCCGGGCTTCTCCTGGACGCCGATCATCACGATGGACGGCGCGCACCACACGAACTCCACCTACTTCCAGGACGTCCGCGTGCCGGCCGACATGCTGATCGGCGAGGAGAACAAGGGCTGGGACCTCATCGTCAACCAGCTCAACCACGAGCGGGTCACGCTCGGCCCGGCCGGGAACATCGGGCACACCCACGTCCGGTTCGCTCGCTGGGCCCGCACGACCCGGGGACCCGGCGGCCGCCCGCTCATCGAGGAGCCGGCCGTGCGCCGCGCGGTCGCGCAGGTGTACGCCTACCTGCGCGCGAACGAGTTCCTCAACTGGCAGGTCGCGGCGAACCAGGACCTCGGCTGGCTCGGCGCGGCCGACGCGTCCGCCACCAAGATCTACGCCTCGGAGCGGATGCAGGAGGTCGGGCGGATCGCCGGGGACGTCCTGGCCCGGTACGGCGACCCGGGCGACCCGGAGACGGCGGATTTCATGGAGTCCCTGGACCGGCTCGCCAAGGGCGCGCTCGTGCTGACCTTCGGCGGCGGCGTCAACGAGATCCAGCGCGAGCTGATCGCCATGATCGGCCTCGGGCTGCCCCGGGCGCCGCGCTGACGCCGCAGGAGGCCGGGTCAGGCGGCCCGCCGCCTGACCGTCGGACCCGTCCCGCCGTCAGACCTGCCGCGCCCGCACCTTCTTCGGTTCGGCGCCGTGGGCGAAGCCGCCGGCCTCCCGCGGATCGCGATGGGCCTGCTCGTGGGAGCGCAGCCGGGACGTGACGCGCTGGAGGTCGTCCATGAACAGGTCGGCGAGGTCGTGCCCCAGCCCGTTGCGCACCACGACGCGCAGGACGTCGAGGTCGGTGCGGTTCTCCGGAAAGCTGTAGGCGGGCACGAGCCAGCCGCACTCGCGCAGCGCGGCGGACACGTCGTAGACGGTGAAGGCGGCGGCGTCCCCCCGGACCCGGAACGCGAACACCGGGAGCTCGTCGCCGCCGGTGAGCGTCTCGTACGGGCCGAGCCGGCCGATCTCGTCGGCGAGGCGGGTGGCGACGTCCCGGCACCCCTGCTGGACGCGGCGGTACCCGTCGAAGCCGAGCCGCAGGAAGTTGTAGTACTGGGCGACGACCTGCGCCCCGGGCCGGGAGAAGTTCAGGGCGAACGTCGGCATGTCCCCGCCGAGGTAGTTGACGTGGAAGACGAGGTCGTCCGGCAGGGCGTCCTCGTCCCGCCACAGCGCCCAGCCCACGCCCGGCATGACCAGCCCGTACTTGTGGCCGGAGGTGTTGATGGAGGCGACCCGGGGCAGCCGGAAGTCCCAGAGCAGGTCCGGGTCGAGGAACGGGGCGATCATCGCGCCGGACGCGCCGTCCACGTGGATCGGGACGTCGAGCCCGGTACGCGCCTGCAGGTCGTCGAGCTCCGCCGCGACGTCGGCCACGGGCTCGTAGCTCCCGTCGAACGTGGAGCCGAGGACGGCGACCACGCCGATCGTGTTCTCGTCGCACAGCTCCACGGCCTCCCGCGCGCCGAGGTGGTAGCGGTCGCCCTCCATCGGCACGTAGCGGGGCTCGACCTCGAAGTAGTTGGCGAACTTCTCCCAGCAGATCTGCACGTTGACGCCCATGACGAGGTTGGGGCGGTCGGCCGGCTCGCCCGCGGCCCGCCGCCGTTCCCGCCAGCGGCGCTTGAGCGCGAGGCCGCCGAGCATCGCGGCCTCGCTCGACCCGGTGGTGGAGCAGCCCACCGCGTGGTGCGGGTCCTCCGCGTTCCACAACCGGGCGAGCATGTGCACGCAGCGCAGCTCCAGCTCGGCGGTGCGCGGGTACTCGTCCTTGTCGATCATGTTCTTCTCGGCGCACTCGGCCATCAGCGCCCGCGCCTCCGGCTCGGCCCACGTGGACACGAACGTCGCCAGGTTCAGCCGCGCGTTGCCGTCCAGCATCAGCTCGTCGTGGACCACCTGGTAGGCGGTGGAGGGCTCCATCTCCCCGGCGGGCAGCCGGTACCGCGGGACCGTCAGCGGCTCCCGGGTGAAGATCGGGTTGACCACCAGGTCGCGGCCGCCGCGCCCGGCGCGGGGCGGGTGCTTCGGAGCCATGTCGCCCTCCTCGTCCGTGCGGGGACGGGGCGTCCCCCGTACCGCACGACAAGTACCCGCGGCGCCGGCGCGCACACACCGCGTGAGCGTGTCGTCGCAGGTCAATCGCCCGGTGGGCGGGTCAGTCGTCCGGCGGGGCGGGCTCGTTCAGGCCGTTCTCCAGGATGGCGAAGGCCTGGTCGACGGTCTCCGACAGCGTGGCGAACGCCCCGCCGAGGCGGCTGGTGGCGTCGGCGGCGGCCTGGAACGCGCAGGTGGTGGCGGCGGCGACGACGTGCGGGCGCAGCTCGCTGGCGGGGTCCAGGCCCATCCGCTCGGCGATGACCTCGGTGAGCAGCGCCTGCTTCCGCTGCGCGTGCTCCAGGCTGCCCGCCATGAGCGTCGGGCTGTTGCTCATCATCGCGAGCATGCACTCGAAGCGGCCGGGGTCGAATCCGAGCTCGCCGGCCTCGCAGGCGCGGGCGATCTCCACCACGGTGTGCCGCAGCGCGGTCATGATCGGCTCGTCCCGAGGGCGTTCGGCGAGCTTGCCCAGCACGGCGCGGGTCTGCTCTTCCTGGAAGGTGAGGGCGACGTCCTCTTTCGAGGCGAAGTAGCGGAAGAACGTGCGGGACGAGACGTCCACGGCGTCGGCGATCTCCTCGACGGTGGTGGCGTCGAACCCCTTCTCGGCGAAGAGGGCGAACGCCGCGTCGACGAGCGCCTCCCGGGTGCGCTGCTTCTTGCGTTCGCGCCTGCCCGGGGGCTGGGAACCGGGGCCGGACGTACCGGTCTCGGGGGCGGTCGCGGTCATGCGCGCATTGTAATCGCCCGGCGATCGTCCGTCGAGCGCTGGATGTCGTGACGTGAAACATGTCACGAGCAAACCAAGGGCAGTTGACGACAACTGTCATGCCATGACAATTTTGAGCCCTGCCAAGCCGGAGGTCGATGATGACTCAATCCCATGGCGCCGAGACCCTCGAACCGGGCGCCGTCCACATACCGCCGCGCGACCAGGCGCGCGGCCGTCCCGCCAGAGCGGGGCACGGGCATCCCTGGCTCACGCTCATCGCGGTCGCGCTGGGCGTGATGATGGTCGGGCTGGACGCGACCGTCGTGTCCATCGCCAACCCCGCGATCGCCAAGGACCTCGGCGCGAGCCTGTCCGGCCTGCAGTGGGTCACCAACGCCTACCTGCTGGCGCTCGCCGTCACGCTGATCCCGGCCGGGAAGATCGCCGACCGGTTCGGCCGCAAGCGCACCTTCCTCGCGGGCGTCGTGGGGTTCGCCGTGTCGTCGGTGCTGATCGGGCTCTCGGGCGGGCTCGGCATGGTGATCTTCTGGCGGGTGGTGCAGGGGTTCGCGGGGGCGCTCCTGCAGCCGGCCAGCCTCGCCCTCCTGCGCAACACGTTCCCGGCCGAGCGGCTGAACGCCGCGATCGGCATCTGGGGGTCCACGGTCGGCATCTCCATCGCCGGCGGCCCCATCGTCGCCGGGCTGCTGGTGGAGAACGTCAACTGGGAGTCGGTGTTCTTCCTGAACGCCCCGCTCGGGGTCGTCGCGCTGCTCGTCGGCCTGTGGGTGATCCGCGAGTCCAGGGACGAGGAGGCCGCCGGCTCGTTCGACCTGCCGGGCGTCGCGCTGCTCAGCGGCGCGCTGTTCGCCCTGGTCTGGGGGCTCATCAAGGCCGGCGAGAACGGGTTCGGCGACGCCGTCCCGCTCGTGTCGTTCGCCGCGTCCGCCGTGCTGCTCGCCGCGTTCGTCTGGAACGAGCTGCGGGTGGAGCGCCCGCTGCTGCCGCTCGGGCTGTTCCGGTCGGTGTCGCTGTCGGCGGCGACCGGCCTCATCGTGCTCGGCTTCTTCGGGATGTTCGGGACGATCTTCTTCATCACCCTGTACCTGCAGCAGGTGCACGGCATGAGCCCGGTCGACGCGGGCGTGCGGATGCTGCCGATGACCGGCGTGTTCATCGTCGCCTCCCCGGTGGCGGGCGCGCTGACCAGCCGGTTCGGGCCGCGGGTGCCGCTCGTCCTCGGGATGGCGTTCACCGCGACCGCGATGTTCGGCCTGTCGCGCATCGGGGTGGACGCCCCGTACGTGCAGCTGTGGCCGTGGTTCGTGCTGGTCGGCCTGGCGTTCGGGATGGTCATCGTCGCCGGCACCGAGGCCATCGTCGGCAACGCGCCCGCCCACCTCGCGGGCGTCGCGGGCGGCCTCCAGCAGACCGCCGCGCAGGTCGGCGGCGTCCTCGGCACGTCGGTGCTGGGCGTGCTGCTGTCGACCAAGGTCGGGGACGTGCTGTTCGGGCGGCTCACCGGCGCGGGCCTTCCCGGCGAGGCGGCGCACCGGCTCGAAGGGCAGGGCGGGCTCGTCTCGCAGGGGGTGGCGCCCGTCCCGCTTGGCACGCCGAAGCCGGCGGCCGACGCCATCACGACCGGGAGCCACCTCGCGTTCATGGACGGCTTCCAGACGTCCCTGACCGTGGCGGGCGCCGTCGCGCTCGTCGCGATCCTCGCCGCGCTCCTGGTGCGGCGCGGGACCTCTCCGGTCGAGGGCGCGGCGGCCGCGTAGGTCCCGGTCTAGGCTGCCGGTGTGGTGGGTTTCGCGAGGCTTCGCCGGATCCTCAGGTCCTATCCGATGCCGCTGACGTTCCTCGGGCTGTTCGCGGCCATGTGGATGGTGCAGGCCCTGATCCTGCCTCCGGGCGCGCGGCAGGCCGTGATCGCCTGGGCCAGCACCAACCTGGCCAACCTCGCGGTCAACCCGGTCGGGACGATGGTCGTCTCGGCGTTCGTCGCCGAGGGATCGCAGGGCGTGCTGCTCGTCGCGGCGGCGATCGGGCTGTTCCCCATCACCCGGCGGTTCGGGAACCTGCGGGCCGTCGCCCTCATCACGGCCTCGCACGTGCTCGGCACGCTCATCAGCCAGGGCATCGCGCTGGTGCGGCTGGAGGCGGGCCTGCTCTCGGACTCCATCCGCACGATCCCCGACGTCGGGCCGTCCTACGTGCTGTGCGCGGCGCTCGTCGCGGCCTTCCTGTACGGGCACGGGCGGGTCCGGCGGCTGGTCGCGCTGGCCTGGTGGTGCGCGCTCGTGCCCGTGCTGCTGGACGGCCTGCTCACGCTGGAGGTCGCCGCCGTCGGCCACCTGGTGGCCATGCTCACCGGCGCGGTCGCCGGGCGGCTGCTCCTGCTCCGCGAACGCCGGCGCGGGCCCGCGCCGCTCGGCGCGGTGCCCGCCGGTCCTCCGGCCGCCGGAGCCGCCGAGGCCTGACCCCGGTCAGCCCTCGCCGCCCGGCTGCGGGGCCGGGTTCGAGGTGGGGCTCGGGCTCGGGGTCCCCGGGTCCGACGGCGGGTCGGACGGGGTGTCCGTCGGCGGCGGCGTCGTCGGATCCGTGGACCCGTCGTCCGGCGGGGTCGTCGGATCGGACGGCGTGTCCGGGGGAGTGGTCGGCGTCGTGTCGTCCGGGGGCGTGGACGGCTGCTCCGGCTTCGTGGGGGTACCGGACGCCGGCGGCTTCCCGCCCGCGGGCTCCTGCGACGGCGACGTCGCGGGCGGCGCCGGCGCCGCGCCGCCGGCGGGCGACCCGCCCACCTGCTGCGGCGGCGAGCCGTACGCGCTGGTCACCGGGTTCTGCGAGCCGCCGTCCGCCCGCTCGGAGCCGGTCAGGCCGGGCGGCGGGTCCGGCGGGACACCGTGGCTCGACGTGGACGCCGGGTGCGTCTGCCCCTTGCCCGCCGTCGGCGTGAGCGAGGCGGCGCTGCCGCCCTTGGCCGCGGGCCAGGACACCAGCAGCCCGATGACGGCCGCGGCCGACGCGGCGACGCCCGCGACCGCGCCGAGGCCCTTGGAGGCGAAGCGGGAGGCCCCGCGCCTGCGGTGGTCCGCCCGCGCCGGGCCGATCACGACGAGCGGGCTCGGTGAGATGACGCTCGGCAGCGGCCGGGCGGCCTCCTCCTCGCAGGCCGCGAGGACCTGGTCGCGCAGCCAGCCGGGCGCGTGCGCCGGGGCCCGCCGGGCGAGCAGCCGCGGCAGCCGCCCCTTCTCGAACGCCGAGATGAGGTCGAGCCGCGCCTCGGTGGCGCCGCGCATCAGGATGTCGAGGACGGCCCGCTCCAGCCGCGTCCGCGCCGCGTTGAGCAGCTGCAGGACGGTGTCCGGCGCGAGGCCGAGGACGCGGGCGATGTCGTGCGGTTCGAGCCACTCGCCCGCCGACAGCAGCAGCACCTCGCGGTGGTCGGAGCGCAGGCTCCCGGCGGCGCGCAGCAGCGGGTCGGGGTCGGCGAACAGCGGGCCGCGCGCGCCGGCGCCGATGCCCGGCCCATCGGTGAACGCGCCGCGCTCGGCGCAGGCCGTCCGGGAGAGCGAGTAGAGCCAGAGCACGCTGTCGCCGCGCGGCGGCTGGTGCACGGCCGCGCTGAAGGTGTCGCCGACGGCCGCCGCCGCGAGCTGGTCGCCCACGAGCGACCAGCAGTAGGCGTACAGGCGGTCGGCGTGCGCGTCGTAGAGCGAGCCCAGGTCTCCGCCCATGTTGCCCCCCGTCTCCGTCCGGTTTCACTTCCGACAAAACGTGCATATCGCAGGCCAGGGGGACTCTAGCGGTTCCGGTCAACCCATGAGAAGCCAGGGATCGGACATCGCGTCGAATAGCACGGAAGGTAGCAGTGAGTGCTGCGGACGGTGACGTTCACGGAGATTTCCGAAAGTTCCTGAAAAACCGTTGATTCCTGATCCGGTTCAGGAGGGAAGGTTCGAACCCGTTATCGAATTACCTGAGGAGTCAATGGTGACCCGGCTCACAGTGGACGACGTCTACCAGCACATTCGCGGCGTCTGCTTCAAGACGGGCCCGCCCGGGACGGTCGGCGCGGAGACCGAGTGGCTCGTCGTCGACGCCGGCGACCCGGCCGCCCACGTGCCCGCCGAACGGGTGCGCGCCCTCATGGACGGGGCCGGTCCGCCGGCGGGCGGGAGCAAGGTGACCTACGAGCCGGGCGGGCAGCTCGAACTCAGCTCCGCCCCGTTCGGGACGCTGGACGACCTGACCGCCTCGCTCGGCCGGGACATCGCGCACGTGCGGGACGTGCTCGCACCGGACGGGCTCGCCCTCAGCGGGCACGGCGTCGATCCCGTCCGCGTGCCCCGGTTCCAGGCCGACCACCCCCGGTACGCGTGCATGCGGGACTACTTCTGCGCGGGCGGCTTCCACGACGCGGGGATGGCGATGATGTGCTCGACCGCGTCGGTCCAGGTGAACCTGGACATCGGCGCCGACGACGCGGACGCGGCCCGCCGCTGGCGGCTCGTGCACGCGCTCGGGCCGGTGCTGGTCGCCGCGTTCGCCAACTCGCCGCTGCGGGCCGGCCGCCGCACCGGGATGCGCTCGTCCCGGCAGGGCATCTGGACCGAGCTCGACCCGTGCCGCACGCTGCCGGTGCTGCGGGACGGGGCGGACGGCGACCCCGCCGAGGCGTGGACGAGGTACGCGCTCGACGCCCAGGTCATGCTCGTCCACACCCCGGACGACGAGTGGGTGTCCGCCCCCGGGATGTCCTTCCTGGAGTGGCTGGCCAAGGGCGAGCCCGGCGAGGACGACCTCGCCTACCACCTGTCCACGCTGTTCCCGCCGGTCCGACCGCGCGGCTGGCTGGAACTGCGCATGATCGACGCGCTGCCCGGCCCGTACTGGCCGGTGCCCGTCGCCGTCGCCACCGCCCTGCTGGACGACCCGGCGGCCTCGCGTGCCGCCGAGGCCGCGGTCGAACCGGTGGCGCACCGGTGGGCGCAGGCGGCCTGCGACGGCCTGTCGGACCCGGCCCTGGCCAGGGCCGCGCGGGCGTGCTTCGCGGCGACGCTGGACGCGCTGCCGCGGCTCGGCGCGTCCGGGCTCGCCCCCCTGGTCGAGGAGTACGCCCACCGGTACGTCCTGCAGGGCCGCAGTCCCGCCGACGACTGCCCCGCCGACGACAGCCCGACACGTCCGATGGAGGATCCGACATGAGCTCGCCAGGCCCGTCCGCCGACGAGGCCGCCCTGAAGGAACTGATCGCCGATGAGCTCGGCGCGGTGCGCGACCGCAGCTTCGGCCTCACCACCGACGTCCTCGCCGAGGACGATCTCACCGCGCAGGTGTCGCCGCTGATGTCACCGCTCGTGTGGGACCTCGCGCACATCGGCAACTACGAGGAGCTGTGGCTGCTGCGCGCGGCCGCCGGGCGGGAGGCGATGCGCCCCGAGATCGACGACCTGTACGACGCGTTCGAGCATCCGCGGGCGGAGCGGCCGACGCTGCCGCTGCTGAAGCCGGGGGAGGCGCGGTCCTACATCGGCACGGTCCGCTCCAAGGTGCTCGACGCGCTGCCGTCGGTGCGCTTCGACACCCCGGACCCGCTGACATCGGGCGGGTTCGTGTACGGGATGGTCGTCCAGCACGAGCACATGCACGACGAGACCATGCTGGCCACCCACCAGCTACGCCGCGGGGCGCCCGCCCTGCTCGACCCCCAGGCGGAACCACTCCAGGTCCCGGGCGAGGCGTCCGGCGCCGAAGAGGTGCTCATCGAGGCGGGCCCGTTCCAGATGGGCACGTCGGACGACCCATGGGCGTACGACAACGAACGTCCCGTGCACATCGTCGACCTACCCGCGTTCTACATCGACGTGGAACCGGTCACCAACGCGGCCTACATCGCGTTCATGGAGGCCGGTGGCTACGACGACGCCCGCTGGTGGGACCCGGCAGGGTGGGAGTGGCGCAACAGCAGCGGCAAGCGCGCCCCCGCCTTCTGGGAGCGGGAAGGGGGACAGTGGGCGCGGCGCCGCTTCGGGCGGTCGGAACCCGTCCCGCCCGGCGAACCCGTCCAGCACGTCTGCTGGTACGAGGCCGACGCTTACGCGCGGTGGGCCGGGAAGCGGCTGCCGACCGAGGCCGAGTGGGAGAAGGCCGCCCGCTGGGACCCCGCCGCGGAACGGTCACGCCGCTACCCGTGGGGCGACGTCTACGAAGAGGGGCGCGCCAACCTCGGACAGCGCGCGCTCCGTCCGTCCGAGACCGGCTCCTACGCGGCCGGTGCGTCGGCGTACGGGGTGAGGCGACTCCTGGGGGACGTGTGGGAGTGGACGTCGTCGGACTTCCACGGATACCCCGGCTTCCGCTCGTTCCCCTACAGGGAGTACTCGGAGGTCTTCTTCGGGCCCGACTACAAGGTGCTGAGGGGCGGATCCTGGGCGACGCACCCGCTCGCCGTACGCGGCTCGTTCCGCAACTGGGACTACCCCGTCCGCCGGCAGATCTTCTCCGGGTTCCGCTGTGCGCGGTCGACGGCGGAACCGGCGACGGCGCCGGCGAAGGGGGAGGCGCGCTAGATGTGCCGCCATCTCGGCTACCTGGGCCCCGAGCGGACGCTGCATTCCCTCGTCTACGAGGGGGAGCACTCGCTTGAGACCCAGTCGTACGCGCCGCGCATGACACAGGGCGCTCTTCTCAACGCCGACGGGTACGGCGTCGGCTGGTACCAGGACGGTGAGGCGGTCCGCTTCCGCCGCGCCCAGCCCATCTGGACCGACCAGTCGTTCCGGGAGGTCGCCGGGGCCGTCCGGGCGTCGTGCGCGGTGGCGGCGCTGCGGTCGGCGACCGTCGGGTTCCCCGTGGACGAGTCGTGCGCGCAGCCGTTCCGCGCCGGGCCGTGGCTGTTCAGCCACAACGGGAGGATCGAGGGCTACGGCGGCGTCGAGTCCAAGCTGCGGGAGCTGGCCGGGGAGATCGCCGAGATCCCCGACGCCCGCGCCCCGGTCGACTCCGCGCCGCTGTTCGCCCTCGCCGTCCGCAACTGGCGGGAGGGCGCGCCGCTCGGCGAGGGCCTCGCCGCCGTCGTCACCGCGATCACCGCGCTGGCCCCCGGCCGCTACAACCTGCTCGCCTCGGACGGGGCGTCCCTGGCCGCCACGACCTGGGGCGACTCCCTGTTCGTCCGCGAGGGCGGGGACGCGATCCAGATCGCGTCCGAGCCGCTGGACGGCGACCCCGCGTGGCGCCGTGTCCCCGACCGCTCGCTCGTCACCGCCGGGCTCGCCGCCGGCGTCCGCATCTCCCGACTCTGAAGATCTCCCAGTCTCTGCATCCGCACCACCTCCGAAGGAGAACCACGTGGACCGGTTCCTGACCGACGACGACCTCGCCAAGACGCTCCGCCAGGACGTCAGGGAGGGGCTCGCCGGCACGCCCAAGACCCTGCCGTCCAAATGGTTCTACGACGAGCGCGGGAGCGCGCTCTTCGAGGAGATCACCCGGCTGGAGGAGTACTACCCGACGCGGCGGGAACGGGAGATCCTCGCCGCCCGGGCGTCCGGCATCGCCGCCGCCACCGGCGCCCGGACGCTGCTGGAGCTCGGCGCCGGCTCGGGGGAGAAGACCCGGCTGCTGCTGGACGCGCTGTCCGGCACGCTGCGCACCTACGTGCCGGTGGACGTCAGCGGCGACTTCCTGGAGCAGGCGGCGGCCGGGATCGCCGCCGACCATCCCGGCCTGACCGTCCGGGCCGTCGCCGCCGACTACGAGCAGCACCTGCCCCTGCTGCCCGGCGGCGAGCGGCGCCTCATCGCCTTCCTCGGCGGGACGATCGGCAACATGCCGCCCGCAGAGCGCATCGGGTTCCTCGGCGGCCTGCGCGCCACCATGGACGAGGGCGACTTCCTCCTGCTCGGCGCCGACCTCGTCAAGGACCCCGGGCGGCTCGTGCGCGCCTACGACGACGCGGCGGGCGTCACCGCCGAGTTCAACCGCAACGTCCTGTCGGTCATCAACCGGGAACTGGACGCCGACTTCGACATCGGCGCGTTCGAGCACGTCGCGGTCTGGAACGCGGCCGAGGAGCAGATCGAGATGCGGCTGCGGTCGCTGCGCGCCCAGAACGTCCGCGTCGGCGGCCTCGACCTCGACGTGTCGTTCGCGGAGGGGGAGGAGATGCGCACCGAGATCTCCGCCAAGTTCCGGCGGGAGCGGATGGAGGCGGAGCTCGGCGCCGCCGGGATGGAGCTCGCCGAGTTCTGGACGGACGAGGCGGGCGACTTCTCCCTCACCCTCGCCCGCCCGGCGTCCCGCTGACGCTCACCCCGTGCGGGCCGGGCGACCGGCCCGCACGGGGTGGAGGCTCAGCTCTTGCGGACGGGGTGCGCGAGGCCCAGCCGCTTCAGGTCCGCCGCCAGGCGGGTCGCCACGTACAGGTGGCCCGCCGGCGTCGGGTGGGTGCGGTCCCGCTTGATGAGGCGCGGTGCGTTGCCCTGGCCGGTCACCAGGTCGCCGGTGATCCAGCCCTCGCCCATCGGGTCGACGAACGGGACGCCGAGCTGCCCGGCGAGGTTCTTCAGCGCGTCCCGGACGGCGAGCGCGCCGGGCAGCGGCGTCCCCGTCCCCCAGAGCGGGCCCACCACCACCAGGCGGGTACCGGGCCAGCGCTGCCGGGCGCGCTCCAGCAGCACGTGCGCCGCCGCCGCGACCTGCGGCGGGGGGATCCGCCAGTCGTTGTGGCCGCCGGACACGACCAGCATGTCGGGCGCCGGGCGCCAGCCGAGCTGGCTCTCGAACTGGCCGAGGAACGCGTGCGGGGCGCGGCCCCTCTGGACGTAACCCGTCCCGGACCGGCCGCCGACGACGACCTGCCAGCCGAGCAGCCGCGCGGTCGCGGAGGCGTAGGTCGACTCCGGCTCGACGCCGCGGTCGCCGACCGTGTAGCTGTCGCCGAGGAACATCACCACGGGCGGGGCCTTGCGCGCCCCGTCGTCCTTCGGGCCGTCCGCCGCGGCTTGCTTGCGCACCGAACCCGCGAGCAGGGAACACCCCGCGAGCAGGGAACTTCCGGCGAGCGACAGGACCGCCGCCAGGCTCAGGCACAGCATCCGGGTCGCCGCGCCGCGTCGGGCGCGGCGAGATGTCATGGAATACCACCAATGAAATCGGGGGACGCATCCGCATCTTACTGACCTCGCGCCGCTCCCGCGCGCACTCCGCGACCATGCCGTCACCGTCCTGCGGTCATCTCGTCACCGGCCGCCGCGGCGGCGAATCGCGTCCTTCCCTACATCCGCCGTTCACCCGGCGGATCGGACCGGGCCACCTGCCGACGGGAGGGTTCCGCGGTGACTCGACGGGAACGGCTGCGCGAACTCGACCTGCTGCGCTTCGCGGCCGCGCTGGCGGTGGTGCTGTACCACTTCACGGGATTCGGCGGCGCCGGGGCGTGGCCCGTCCCCTCGGGGGAGGTCTTCCCCGAGATCGCCCCGGTCACCCGGTTCGGGTACCTCGGCGTCGACCTGTTCTTCGTCATCAGCGGCTTCGTGATCCTCATGAGCGCGTGGGGGCGCGGCCCGGGGGAGTTCGGCATCTCCCGGCTCGTCCGGCTGATGCCCGCGTACTGGGTGAGCGTGCTGCTGGGCGCCGCCGTCTACGCGCTGTTCGGGATGGGGCACGGCGTCCCCGGCCTGGTCGTCCCGAACCTGACGATGCTGCAGGGCGGGCTCGGGCTGCGGAACGTGGACGCGGTCTACTGGACGCTCTGGGTCGAACTGCACTTCTACGTGCTCGCCGCCGTCCTCGCGGGGATCGGGATCACCTACCGCTCCTGCCTGATCTTCATGGCGGCCTGGATGCTCGGCGGGGTCTTCGCCGACGAGGCCGACAGCAGGGTGCTCCAGGTCATGCTGGTCCCGACCTGGAGTTGCTACTTCATCGCGGGCATGGCGCTGTACATGATCCACCGGTTCGGCCCGACGCTGCTGCTCTGGGGGTACGTCGCCGCGTCCTACCTGGTGGCGCTGCGCTGGGGGGCCTGGCGCGCGGAGCACGTGTTCAGGGGTGCGGACGAGACCGTGGTCAGCGCCGTCATCACGGGCATCTTCGCGGTGATGATCCTCGTCGCGACAGGGCGGCTGAGCCGGCTGCGGCGGCGGGGCCTGACCGTCCTCGGGGCGCTCACCTACCCCCTCTACCTCGTCCACTCCCAGCTCGCGCTTCCTCTGCTGGACGCGGTGTATCCGGGGCTCGACCGCTGGACGGCGCTGGCGGTGGTCATCGGGGCCTCGCTGCTGGCCGCCTACGCCGTGCACCGCCTCGTGGAGCGCCCCGGCGCGGCATGGATGAGGGCCCGGCTCACGGCGTCGTTGAAGCCCATGCGACCGCCTGAGGAGGCGTCCACCCCGATCGCCACGGCCGTCGCCCGTGATCGGGGGCGACGCGGCGGTGCCGACCTGAACGGCGGTGAGCCCCGCGATCGCCCCCCGCTGGACGCGGCCCACACCTGACCGCGCTCACCCACCGCTGTTTCGGACGGCTCTGTGACACATTCGAGGCTGTCCGCGCTGAGTGGGTAGGTGCGTCCGGCCGTTGCGAGCGGGCACGACCGGACGCGCCGCCTCTGGCGGGTCCGCCTCCCCCGGGCGGGCCCGCCGGGGCACCTCAGGCCGGCTCGTCCGGTGACTGGAGTTCCTCGGTGTAGCTGACCGGCGTCCGGCGCATCACGCCGGACTCGTCGACGGAGTACTGGCCGAGCCGCCACAGCGGCGGCGAGTAGGCGTGGATCGAGACGCTGGCGTCCTCCACCCCCGTGAGCCGGTGGATGTGCTCGGGGCCGAAGCAGAAGGACGCGCCCTCCCGCATGACGGTCCGCAGGGGTTCGCCGCCCATGCGCGGGTTGTTCTCCTCGATGGCGCCGGCGACGACGCGGACGGCTCCCGAGGAGATGTCGTGGTCGTGCCAGCCGGTGTCGTTGTCCGGCGTCCAGCACAGCAGCCAGACGTCGACGTGCTCGTCCCTGTGCAGGGAGACGTAGTGGCGGCGCCCCTCGGGGAACGCGACCTGCGGCCGCCACAGGCCGGGCCGCTCGGCCAGGTCGTCGACCAGTTCCCGCAGTTCCCGCTTGTCGAGGGCGCGGCCGGGCAGGCGCTCCAGGCCGCTGGGACGGGGCAGGACCTCGGAAGACACGGGGTTCGCTCCTTTCCAAAACTGTCGGTGGTGCGGTCCGATACGCCCGCGACCCGGCGCGAACCGCCAGGTCGAAGCTTCTGAACCGCATCAGTTAACCGTTTCAGTGAACCGCTTCAGTGACGATTTCGTCAAGGGCTGCTGCCGTGCTCTGTCGGTGGCGGCCTCTACGCTTGGAGGGGTGTCGGAAAAGCGCAAGCGCGCGACCATCCGGGAAGTGGCGCAGGCGACGGGGCTGTCGCCGGCGGCCGTCTCCTACGCGCTGCGCGGCATACAGACCTCCGAGGAGACGCAGGAGCGCGTCCGCGCCGCGGCGCGCGAGCTCGGCTACGAGGCCCACCCGATCGCGCGTGCGCTGGCGAGCGGGCGCACCGACCAGGTCGGCCTGCTGTGCGGCTCGCTGGAGGACTACTGGCAGCAGTCCCTCGCGGTCGGCATCGGGCGGGCGCTGCTCGCCCGCGGCCGCTACGCCCTGATCGTGGACGCCGGCGGCGACCCCGAGCGCGAGCTGGCCCTCGCCCGGCGGCTGCGCGACCAGCGGGTGGACGGCCTGATCGTCCAGCCGCTCGACCCGTCCGCCGCGCTGTGGTCGGAGCTGGCGGCCGCGGTCCCCGTCGTGTCCATCGGCGACGCCCTGCACGGCGGCCAGGCGCAGGGCGAGGTCGTCTTCGACAACCGGCGGGGCGTGACGCTCGCGCTGGAGCACCTGCGTGCGCTCGGGCACGAGCGCGTCACCGTGTTCACCCCCACCCTCGACAGCACCCCGGACCGTCCGGCCGACGTGTACGTCAACGCCGAGGCCGAGCGGCTCGGCCTGTGCGTGGACGTCGTGGTCGTGCCGCAGTCCCTCGCCGAGTCCACCGAGGTCGCGCTGCGGGTGCTCGGCGGCCCGAGGCGCCCCTCGGCCGTCTTCTGCTTCGCCGACTCCATCGCCTACGGCGTCTACGCCGCCACCCGCGAGCTGGGCCTGGGCGTCCCCGGCGACGTGGCCGTCTGCGGCTACGACAACCATCCGATGTCGGCGCTGCTGTCCCCGCCGCTCACCAGCGTCGAGTGGGACATCGACGGCATCGTCCACTCCGCCGTCCGGCTGGTGGTGGACGTCATCGACGGCAAGCCGCGCAAGCGCCGCGTCGTCCGCGAGCCGTCACTGCGCGTCCGCGCCTCGACCGGCGAGACCGCGGCGCGCTGAGGGTCAGGGGTGGAGCCGGGCCAGGTGCGGCAGGAGGTCCGCGGCGGCGGCGATGTCGGCGTCCAGCGGCCGGTCCTCGATCCGCGGGTCGAGGACGGCGCCCGCCATGTCCGACGCCGAGCGCAGCGGGCCGCCGGAGGGCGCCCGCCCCTGCATCCGCAGCGCGCGGACGGCGGCCACCAGCTCGCAGCCGAGCCCGAGCCGGTAGGCGGCGACCGCGTCGGTGGTCGCGCGCGCCGACTGCGTCGAGAAGCCGGCGTGCTCCTCGACGCCGCGCGACAGCACCGCGCTGCCGAGCGCCGCGGGGGTGGCGAGGCGCCGGACGTCGGCCAGGCACGAGTGGGCCACGTACTCCAGGATCATGATCCCGGACGAGGCCTCCGTCTCGCCCTGGAAAGGGTAGAGGCCGGTGAACGACGGCTCGGCGAGCGTGCCGAGGCGGGCGGCGGCCAGCGCCATCGTCTGGAACAGGGCGGCGCGGGCCGCGTCCAGAGCGAGCCCGACATAGGCGGTGTGGAAGTTGCCGTTGTGCCATACCGTCCGCCCGGGGACGTCCACCAGCGGGTTCTCGGAGGCGGCGTTGATCTCCCGCGTGACGACCTCCTCGGCGTAGCCGGCCGCCTCCAGCGCGGGGCCGTGCACCTGCGGGAACGCCCGGTAGCCGTACGGGTCCTGGATGCGCATCGGCGCCGGCCGGTCGAAGGCGAGCAGCGCGCGCATCGCCGTCGCGGCCTGCCGCTGGCCCGGATGCGGGCACGCGTCCTGCACCGGCTGCGCGAACGGCTCCTCCGAGCCCCGGACGGCGAAGTGCGACAGCGCCGCCACGACCGTCGAGGCGCGCAGCGCCTCCCGCAGGTCGGCGACCGCGAGCGCCGCCTCGCCGAGCGTGGCGGCGTTGGAGCTGATGAACGCCAGCGCGTCGGCCGAGCGGAGCCGGTAGCCGGGGCCGCGCTCCTGCCCGCCGTCCGGGCCCGGCAGCCACGGCCGCTCGCCGAGCAGGCACAGCGCGGTCGACGCCAGCGCCGTCAGGTCGCCGGTGCCGATGGCCCCGTAGACCGGCACCGGGGGGAGCAGGCCCAGGTTGAGCACGTCCGCCAGGGCCTGCAGCACGCCGGGCTCCACGCCCGAGCCGCCCGCGGCGATCTGGTTCAGCCGGACGGCCAGCATCGCCCGGACGATCTCCGGGGCGACCAGCGGCCCGGCCCCGGCCGCGTGGCTGCGCAGCAGCCGCAGCCCGTGGGCGTCGGCGTCCTCCCACTCGACGTCCACGACGCGGTTGGCGCCCACCCCCGTCGTCCGCCCGTACACCGGCTGCGCCTCGGTGACCTCGCGGACGACCCGCCAGGCGTCGCGCGCACGCCGCACGCCGGCCGCGGCTATGGCGACCGTCACATCCTCACGGGCCGCGCGCGCCACCTGAGCGCATGTGAGCAAAGTCCCGTCGATAACGATTCGGCTGTTCTCCACGCCGACACGCTACTTTCCCTGCATTACCGGTAGATATGCTTTCGTGCTCGACGTTCCGGACATGCCGGGACACTGAGATGACGGTACCCATTGGTTACGGTTGGTTCGTAGTCGGAATTCGATCATCGGCGTCATGCGGGACGCCGGCGAGGACGTGATTCGTTGATCACCTTTGAGGGCGTCACCAAGCGCTATACCGGGGGGACCGTCGCGCTCGACGACGTGAGCCTCGAATGCCCCACAGGCCGCATCACCGTGTTCGTCGGCACGTCCGGCGGTGGCAAGACCACCGCGCTGCGGACCATCAACCGGATGGTCGAACCGACGTCAGGCCGCGTGCTGATCGACGGGAAGGACGTCCGCGAGCGCAAGCCCGCCGAGCTGCGGCGCGGCATCGGCTACGTGATCCAGCACGCCGGGCTCTTCCCGCACCGCACCATCCTCGACAACATCGCCACCGTCCCGTACCTGCTCTCCTGGAACAAGAAGAAGGCGCGGGCACGGGCGCTGGAGCTGATGGAGCGGGTCGGGCTCGACCCCGCGATGGGCAAGCGGTACCCGTTCCAGCTGTCGGGCGGGCAGCAGCAGCGCGTCGGCGTCGCGCGGGCCCTCGCCGCCGACCCGCCGATCATGCTGATGGACGAGCCGTTCAGCGCGGTCGACCCCGTCGTCCGCGCCGAGCTGCAGGACGAGTTCCTCCGCCTCCAGGAGGAGCTGCACAAGACGATCGTGTTCGTCACCCACGACATCGACGAGGCCATCAAGCTCGGCGACCGGATCGCGGTGTTCCAGACCGGCGGCAAGCTCGTCCAGATCGACAGCCCCGAGAACCTCCTGGCCCATCCGGCCGACGACTTCGTCGCCGGGTTCATCGGCCAGAACCGCGGCATCCGGACGCTCTCCTTCGCCGAGACGAGCGCCCTGCGGCTGAGCGACGACGCGGTCCGCGCGGCGAGCGCCGACGCGGCGCAGGCCGCCGGGGCGGAATGGGTGCTCGTCGTCGACGACGACCGGCGCCCCCTCGGCTGGGCCCGCCCGGCGCAGGCGACCGGGCCGCTCGGCAAGGCGAAGCTCAGCCCGGTCGGCCCCACCTTCCAGGTCGGCGGCGACTCCGTGCGGACCGCGCTGGACGCGGCCGTCCTGTCCCCCTCCGGCCTGGCGGTCGGCGTCGACGAGGCCGGCGCGGTCGTCGGGACCGCGAGCGGGACCGACCTGCTCGCCGTCCCCACCCACGGCCGCGACGCCGCCGTGCCGGACCGTTCCGGGCAGCCCGGCGAGCCGGAGCGGCCCGCCGATCCCGAGGAGACCGACGCCGGAGGCGCCGGCTGATGGACATCGACTGGGGCTGGATCGGCGAGCACACCGACACGCTGACCGAGCACGCCCTCATCCACCTGCGGCTCGCGCTGCTGCCGGTGCTGTTCGGCCTGATCATCTCGCTGCCGGTCGGCATGCTGTGCCGCCGCTGGGGCTGGCTCTATCCGCCGGCGCTGACGGTCTCGAACATCTTCTACGCGATCCCCTCGCTCGCGCTGTTCATGGTCTTCATCCAGTACACCGGCCTGACCGCCGCCACGGTCATGATCCCGCTGACCCTGTACAGCCTGTCGGTGCTCGTCCCGAACGTGGTGGACGGGCTGGCGTCGGTGTCCGATCCCGTCCGGCAGGCGGCCACCGCGATGGGCTTCGGCCCGCTGCGGCGCCTGCTCCAGGTGGAGCTGCCGATCGCCGTGCCCATCGTCATCGCCGGGACGCGCGTCGCCGCCGTCTCCTCCATCAGCCTCGTCGCGGTCGGCCAGCTGATCGGCCAGGGCGGCCTCGGCTACGACATCATCCGCGGCTACCAGCTGCAGTTCCAGACGCAGATCGTGGCCGCCACCGTCCTGATCGTCCTGCTGGCCCTGGTCACCGACGCGATCCTGGTCACCGTCCAACGCCTGCTCACCCCGTGGGCCCGAGCCCGGATGACCTCATGAACGAGCTGTGGAACCAGATCGACCTGTTCTGGACGTGGCTGACCACGTCCTCGCAGTGGCACGGCGGCGACGGCATCCCGCACCGCCTGCTCCAGCACGTCTACTACAGCGGCGTGGCGCTGGTGTGCGCCGCGGTCATCGGACTCGCGCTCGGCCTGCTCGTCGGGCACACCGGCCGGGGCGGATTCCTCGCGATCAGCCTGGCGAACGTCGCCCGCGCCGTCCCCACCTTCGGCCTGGTGCTGATCGTGGTCGTGATCGAGTACAGCATCACGCCGGTGCTGGTCGCGCTCGTCGCCCTCGCCGTCCCGCCGATCCTGGTCAACACCTTCGAGGGCATCCGCGGCGTCGACGCCGACGCCAAGGACGCGGCCAGCGGCATGGGCATGACCGGCTGGGGCGTACTGTGGCGGGTCGAACTGCCGATGGCGCTGCCCCTCATCCTGCTGGGGCTGCGCACCTCCGCGATCCAGGTCGTCGCCACCGCCACCATCGCCGCCTACCCCGGCTTCGGCGGCCTCGGCCGCTACATCATCGACGGCCTGGCCCGCAACGACTACCAGCTCGTCGTCGGGGGCACCGTCCTGGTGGTGCTGCTCGCGCTGATCGTCCAGGCTGCCTTCGCGGCACTGCGCCGCCTCCTCGTCTCACCGGGCCTGCTCGGCTCCGCCCGATCCTCCTGACACCGAAGGAAGAGCACCATGAACAAACTCATCAGGGGCGCGGTCGTCGGCCTCGTGGCCGCCCTGTCGCTGTCCGCCTGCGGCAGCGGTGACTCCGGAGACGACGACAACCCGCTCTCCGGAGGCGGCGGGAACGGCACCGTCACCGTCGGCGGCGCGAACTTCCCCGAGAGCAACCTGCTCGGCGAGCTGTACGCGCAGGCGCTGGAGGCCAAGGGCGTCAAGGTCACCCGCAAGTTCAACATCGGCGCCCGCGAGATCTACTACGACCAGGTCGTCAAGGGCGGCATCAGCGTGATGCCCGAGTACAACGGCGCCCTGCTCACCACCTCGGTCGACAAGACCAGCACGGCCGCCACCACCGAGGAGATCAACGCCGCGCTCAAGGCCAAGCTGCCCGCCGGCGTGGAGATCCTCGACTCCGCGAAGGCCGAGGACAAGGACTCCGTCACCGTCAACCCGCAGACGGCCGCCAAGTACAGCCTGAAGTCCATCGCCGACCTCAAGCCGGTCGCCAAGGACCTCGTCATCGCCGGGCCCTCGGAGTTCAAGACCCGCCAGCAGGGCCTCGTCGGCCTCAAGAAGGTCTACGGCCTGGACTTCAAGAAGTTCCAGCCGTTCGACGCCGGCGCCCAGGCGACCCTGGTGAAGCTGCTCACCGAGAACAAGATCCAGGCCGCCGACCTGTTCACCACCGACCCGACGATCCAGCAGAACAAGCTCGTCGTCCTGGAGGACCCGGAGAACGTCTTCTCCGCCCAGAACGTCACGCCGCTGGTGAACAAGTCCGCGGTGGACGACAAGGCCAGGGCGGCGCTGAACGGCGTCTCCGCCAAGCTCACCACCCAGGACCTCCTGGACATGATGAAGCGCGTCGCCATCGACAAGGACGACCAGGAGAAGGTCGCCGAGGAGTGGCTGAAGAAGTCCGGCCTCGCCTGACCCCTCGCACACCGCCGACGGCCGGGCCCCGCGCGGGGCCCGGCCGTTCGCCGTCCCGGCGGGGTCAGTCCCGGAAGGCGAGTCGGGCGACCACGGGGTCATGGTCGGACGGGTAGACCCCGCCGGCCCGGTACGGGTCGATCCCGGCCCAGGTCGTCCTGATCCGGCCCCGCACGAGGATCCAGTCGATCCGCCTGCCGCCCGGTTCCGGGGGCCGCCAGTGGTTCTCGGTGCGGTACTGCGGCCCGTGCCGGTCGGCCGCCGTCCAGGTGTCGCGCAGGGCGTCGGGTCCGGTGAGGATCGCGTACGCCGGGGACGCTCCGGCCGTGTCGTTGAAGTCGCCGGTGAGAACGACCGGCGCCCCCGCCTGGAACCCGCGGACGCGGTCGAGGATCAGCCGGGCGCTCTTCACCCGCGAGCCCGCCGACATGTTGTCCAGATGCGTGTTGGCCTGGTAGAACACCGTCCCGGTGCGGCGGTCGCGGAACTTGGCCCACGTCACCATCCGGACGTACCGGTTGCCCCAGGTGGCCGAGCCGATCGCGGAGGGCGTGTCGGACAGCCAGAAGTGGTCGAAGTCCAGCACCTCGAACCGCTCCTCGCGGTAGAAGATCGCGAGGAACTGGTCGCGGGTGCCGCCCTGGCTGCCGAGCCCGATCCAGCGGTACTCCGGCAGCGTCCGGGCGAGGTCCCGCACCTGGTGCCACCGGGCCTCCTGCACCCCGAGCAGGTCCGGGTCATGCTCGCGCAGCAGGCGCCTGACCAGCGGCAGCCGGGTCCTCCAGTCGCGCGGCGGCGGGTCGTTCACACCGCGCAGGTTGTAGGTCATGACCCGTACGGACCCGTCGCCGGCCGCCCTGGGCTCGACCAGCACGAATCCGGAGATGAGCAGGATCGCCGCGGCGGCGACCACCGGCCAGAACCACCGCCGGCGCAGCAGGCGCCCGGCCATCCCGGTCGTCACCCGCCCGGCGCCGGTGCGCGCCGGGGCCGGCCGCCTTCTGCCGTCGCCATGTCACCACCCGCCCGTCCTGCCGCCCTCCGAGCATAGATCGCGACCTGCGATCTGGACATGCTGCTTGAGCGCCGCGGACGGAGCTCCGTCGTTCCCGGGTCGGCGTGCGCGGCTCCCCGGCCGTCCTGTGCGGCCCCGTCGTCCTGGGGGAGGGGACTCATGGCCCGCCAGCCGGACTTCTACGCCGTCCATCGGCACGACCGCCTGCTCGACGGCTGACGGAGCGGCGTTCAGACCCGGACGGGAAGGGAGACTAGGCCGCGGACGATCGAGCCGGTGCGGTGGTGGCGCAGTTCGGCGGCCGGCACGGCCAGGGCGAGATCGGAGAAGCGGTCCAGCAGGCCGCCGATGGCGATCCGGCCCTCCAGCCGGGCCAGCGGGGCGCCGAGGCAGAAGTGCGGGCCGTGGCCGAAGGCGACGTGCCCCTGGGGAGCGCGGGTCACCTCCAGCCGGTCGGGGGACTCGAACACCGCGGGATCCCGGTCGGCGGCGCCGAGCGAGACGTGCACCCAGGCGCCCTTGGGGATCGCCGTTCCGGCGATCTCCATGTCCTCCAGGGCGATGCGCTGGCTCGCGCGTTCCACCGGGCCGTCGAACCGCAGCAGCTCCTCGACCGCGGACGGCAGCAGATCGGGCCGCGCCCGGAGCAGTTCGAGCTGACCGGGCGCCCGGAGCAGGGCGAGCACCCCGTTGCCGATGAGGTTGACGGTGGTCTCGTGGCCGGCGATGAGCAGCAGCGCGACGGTGCCGAGCATCTGCGCCTCGGTGAGGGCGGCCTCCCCGTCGCGGGCCGTGATCAGGGCGCTGACCAGGTCGTCCTCGGGGCGGGCCCGCCGCTCGGCGATGACGTCGAGCAGGTAGCCGTTGAACGCCCGGGCCGCCTCGCGGCGGCGCTCGCGGGCCTCGGCGGTGAGCGCCGGCACGGTCAGCACGGCCGTCCACTCGCGGAACCGGGCCCGGTCGCGCGCCGGTACGCCGAGCAGCTCGCAGATGACCTGGATCGGCAGCGGGACGGCGAAATCCTCGATCAGGTCGGCCTCGCCGCGGGCCGCGATGCCGTCCAGCAGCCCGTCGGCGATCTCCTGGACGCGGGGGCGCAGCCGCTCCACCCGCCGGGTGGTGAACGCCTTGGCCACCAGCCCGCGCATCCGGGTGTGGTCGGGCGGGTCCATCCCGAGCATCGTGCCGCCGAAGAACAGCTCGGCGTTCACGGGCACGGCGCTGTAGGCGGTGTCCTTGGACAGGCGCGGATCGCTCAGGGCCGCGCGGCCGTGCTCGTGGTCGACCACGAGGAAGGCGGCGGCGCCCGGAGGGAAGTCGATCGGATGGACGGGCCCCGCCGCCCGCAGCTCGGCGTACACGGCGTACGGGTCCTCGCTGAACGCCCGGCCGAACAGCAGATTCGTCGGCAGCATCAGATCACCCTTCCAACGCCGGCGAGGAAGCCCGGCCGGGACATGTCGGGCGGGGACGGCTCGGCGTCCGCACGCCAGTCGGCCACCTGGACCAGGCCGGGGCCGACCAGTTCGGTGCCATCGAAGAACGCCATGACCTCGTCGATCCCGCGCGGAATGATGTCGCCGGCGCCCGTCCTGCCGTACGCGCCCCGGACCTGCTCCTCGACCTGCGTGGTGACCTCGCCGCGGTGGCCGTGCGTGATGGCCAGGCAGCTGCCGGGGGCCAGCGGCGCGCGGAGCCTCGCCACGATCTCCGCCGGGCGCGCCTCGTCCGGGATGAAGTGCAGGATGGCGAGTAACAGAAGGCCCACCGGCCGGTCGAAATCGATCCGGGCCTTCACCTCGGGGTCGTCCAGGATGCTCTCCGGTTCGCGTAAGTCGGCCTGGATGACCGTCGTCAGCGGGTTGTCGGCCAGCAGCGCCCGCGCATGCGTGAGCACGATCGGGTCCTTGTCGACGTAGATGACGGTGGAGCCGGGGGCCGCGCGCTGGGCCACCTGGTGCACGTTCTCCTGCGTCGGAAGCCCGGAGCCGATGTCGAGGAACTGCCGGATGCCGCGGTCGGCCATCATCGTCACGGCCCGCGACAGCAGCCTGCGGTTGGCGCGGGTGAACTCCAGCACGTTCGGCATCGCGGCGACCACCTGATCGGCGGCCTCGCGATCCGCCGCGAAGTTGTCCTTGCCGCCGAGGTAGTAGTCGTACATCCGGGCGACACTGGGCGTCTCGGAATCGACCCCCCCACTCCGGATGGTGCTCATCGTTCACGGACGGACCTCCCTGGCCGGGTATCCGGTCGCATGATTCTAGAGGCGAACTCGGACGATTTCGATCATTCGCGATCTCTGGTCCATAAGGACCGTTCCAAGGGCGTCAAGGACGGAACGCCCATTAAGCATCAACCCTCACATGTCGAGGTCTAGACTGGCCGCTACGGCCATGGCACGAGATGATCACGCCGTGGCCCTCTCCGTCGGCGTATCGGAGGGCCCGGCTCCGTGCAGGCATTTCTCACCACCGACCGGCTGCTGCTGCGACGTTTCACCGAGTACGACCTGGACGACCTGGTCCGGCTCGACGGCGATCCGAAGGTCATGCGGTTCCTCACCGGCGGCAGGCCGACCCCTCGCGCCCACCTGAGGGACCAGACCCTTGCCAAGATCCTCGACTGGTACGAGCAGGGGCCGCTCAGCCGCTGGGCCGCGGTCGAGCGCGCCACCGGCGACTTCGTCGGCTGGCTCGCCCTCGAACCCGGCGACGGCCACGACGCCGAGCAGGCCGAACTCGGCTACTGCCTGCGCGCGGCCAGCTGGGGACGGGGGTATGCCACCGAAGCGTCACGCGCCCTGATCGCCAAAGCGTTCACCGACCTCGGCGTCCACCGCGTCTTCGCCCAGACCATGGCCGTCAACGCCGCCTCGCGCCGCGTCATGGAGAAGTCCGGCCTGACCTACCTGCGCACCTTCCACCGGCACTGGGACGACCCCATCCCCGGCACCGAGCACGGCGAGGTCGAATACGAACTCCTCCGCCCCGAATGGACCCGACGCCAGAAGACCTGACCCTTGAGTTTCCGCAGGAGAAGCGGCGTGGTGAGGACGACGGAGCGCATCCCGTTCACTGCCGGTGATCCTCGTGCGTGACGTCTCCCCCAAGGAGGCCGGGCCAGGGCCCGGAGGGCGTGGAGTTGGGGTCCTAGGGCCCTGATCTCGATATCGGCTTTCTCCATTTAATGGCTCGTGCGAGCCCAGGGGATGGGTCGAGTCATAGAGGGGAAGTCTCGAATGAAGAAGGCAGGATTGACGCTGGCGGGTGTGGCGGTTCTGGGCACGGCGGCCGTGGTGGGGACCACGGTGGTGTCCGGCGGCGACGCCACGCCGACCACCAGCGTCGCGGCGAAGAAGGAACTCGGCGCGCAGTCGGGGAACGCCGGGCAGTCGGAGAGGAAGAACGGCCAGAAGTGCACCGACAAGCGGGTCGCGCGCGGCAAGCGGCACTTCGCCGGGACCTGGACCCGCTGGGAGAACCGGGACCCGTGGACCGTGTCGGGTTGGGGCCCCGGCACCCTCAACGCCGCCACCTCGTACACGGTGGGGCACACGGTCACCATCTCGGTCGGCGCCACGGTCGAGAGCATCAACACCGTGCTCGGGTACCAGGGCAACAAGCAGTGGCAGCGGAGCCTCGGGTACACGCCGACGCTGAAGGAGAAGAAGCACTACCGGCTCGACATCGGCCGGGCGTACAAGATCTACCAGTTCGACGTGTACGAGCCGACCGGCAGGTGGATGGCCGACCTGTCCGGAATGGGGCGCAGCCAGTGCGTCGGCCTGCATGACGTGTACGTGGGCAAGGGCAAGGCCCTCTGGTTCTGGAAGCTCGACCACCGCCTCCGCGTCACCCCCAAGAAGAAGCGCTGACCCTCGCCCCGCGAGCCCGCCGAGCACACCCGGCGGGCTCGCGCTGGACAAAATAGGTAGACCGGTCTATTTTTTCCCCATGGCGTTCAATGAGGGTGAGACCGGCGACGCCCTGGTCGTCGGGGCGACGGGGTTCATCGGGCGATGGTTGGTCGCGGAGCTGCTGGGACGGGGGCGGACGGTCGTCGCGGCCGTTCGGGGCGGCGCCGCGCGCGGCGGTGAGCTGCGGGGATGGCTGCGGGAGCACGGCGTCGACGATCGGGGGCTCGTGGTCGTCGGCGCCGACATCTCCCGGCCGGATCTCGGGCTGGTGGACGAAGACCGTGGGCGGTCGGAGGCGGTGCGGGACGTCTTCAACGCCGCCGCCCTGTTCCGGTTCGGGTCGGGGCGTGAGGAGGCGCGGCGAGCGAATGTCGACGGTGCCGTGAACGTCGTGCGGTGGGCCGCCGCGCTTCCTCGGCTGCGGCGTCTCGTCCATGTGTCCGGTTATCGCGTGGCCTCTGACGGGAGGCTCGCCCATCCGGTCCCCGCGAAGGAACTCGATGCGCTGTACCGGCGGCTGGGTGCTTACGAGGCGTCCAAGCTCGAAGGGGACGCGGCGGTGCGGGCGGTCGCGGAGGAGGAGGGCGTCGCCCTCACCGCGGTGCATCCGGCGACCGTGATCGGGCACTCGGTCACCGGGGAGGCCGGGCAGTACATCGGGCTCGCCGGGATGGTGCGGGATCTGTGGGCCGGGCGCCTGCCCGCGCTGGCCGGGTCCCGGCGCACGTTCGTGCCCGTGGTCGCCGTCGACCACCTGGCCCGCTTCATGGCGGCCGTGCCCGAGCACGACGAGGGGCCCTACCGCGCTCACCGGGTCCTGGACGACGCCACGCCGCACCTGCCGGAACTGGTCGGGCTCCTTGCGCGGCACCTTGAGGTGCGTCCGCCCCGGGTGACGCTGCCGGTCGGGCTGGTGCGGCGGCTGCCGCGCGCGGTCACCGGGGTCGAGCCCGAGACGCTGTCCTTCCTGTCCGAGGAGCGGTACGACACGTCTTCCGCCGACGCGCTTGCCGAGAAGGCGGGGCTGAGCCATCCGCCCGTGGAGGACGCGCTTCGGCGCTGGGCCGACCGGCTGGTCGCGGACCGCTTCGGGGACGTGGCGATCAGGCCGGGGGACGGCCGGTGAGGCGCGTCGTGAGAGCGGCGGCCGTGGCGCGCACCTGGGCCGCCAGGGCGGGCCAGGCCGGTTCCGGGTGGTCCTCGCGGCGGAACGTCACCGTGATCGCGGCGGTGGGGTGGCCGGTGTGGTCGAAGGCGCAGGCGGCGATGCTCGCCAGGCCCTCGGTGATGTGGCCGTCCTCGGCCGCCCACCCCCGGCGGGCGTCCTCGGCGAGGGTGCGGCGCAGGTCGCGCAGGGTGGAGGGGCCCCGGCCGGTGCGGTCCACGAAACGGCCGGGGAACAGGGCCCTGACCTGCGCGGGCGGCAGGTAGGCCAGGATCGAGCGGCCGCTCGCGGTGAGCTGGGCGGGCATCCGGACGCCGACGTCGGTGACCAGGGTGGCGTGCCGGGGAGGCTGCTCCTTCAGCAGGTAGAGGGTCTCGGCGCCGTGCAGGACGCCGAGTTGCGCGATCTCGCCGACGCGGTCGACGAGGCGGCGCAGGAGGGGGCGGGCGAGGCGTTCCAGGGGCTCGTGGCGCAGGTAGGCGGAGCCGATCTCGAAGGCGGCGACGCCGAGGCCCCAGCGGCGCTCCTCGGGGATGTAGGTGACGAAGCCGTCCTCGGCCATCGCGGTCAGCAGGTGGTACGCGCTGGAGCGCGGAAGGCCGAGGCTGCGGGCGATCGCCGAGGCGGGCAGGGGGCCGGGCGCGCCCGCCAGGAGGCGCAGTACCGCGAGGGCGCGGCGGGCGGCGGGGACCTGGCTCATGCTCCGAGTGTCTCGTATACGAGACAGAGAGCGCGGTCCGGGGCTGGGGTCGCGGCCCCGGAGGCGCTCCAATGGTGGGTATGGGTTTTGGTATGGGGGACGCAGGGGTCGAGGTCGGGCCGGAACCGCTGACCTTCGAGCAGGTCGCGGCGGTGGCCAGGGACGGCGCCACGGTCGCGCTGTCGGACGGGGCGCTGAAGCTGATCGGTGAGGCACGGGCCCACATCGAGGAATTGTCGGCGCGCCCGACGCCGGTCTACGGCGTCTCGACGGGCTTCGGAGCGCTCGCCACCCGGCACATCGCGCCCGAGCTCCGGGCGCAGCTCCAGCTGAACATCGTCCGGTCGCACGCGGCGGGGTCGGGGGCCGAGGTCGAGCGGGAGGTGGTCCGGGCGCTGATGCTGCTCCGGCTGCGGACGCTCGCCACGGGACGGACCGGCGTCCAGCCCGTCACCGCCAGGACCCTGGCCGAACTGCTCAACGCCGGCATCACCCCGCAGGTCTTCGAGTACGGAAGCCTCGGCTGCTCCGGCGACCTCGCGCCGCTCGCCCATGTGGCCCTCGCGCTGATCGGCGAGGGGTCGGTCCGGGACGCCGCCGGTGAGCTGAGGCCGGCGGCCGACGCCCTGCGGGACGCCGGCATCATGCCGGTCACGCTCGGCGCCAAGGAGGGGCTCGCCCTCCTGAACGGCACGGACGGGATGCTCGGCATGCTCGTCCTGGCCATCGACGACCTGCGGAGGCTGCTCACCGCCGCCGACGTGGCCGCCGCCATGAGCGTCGAGGCGCTGCTCGGCACCGACCGCGTCTTCGCCGCCGACCTGCAGAACCTGCGGCCCCACCCCGGCCAGGCCGCGTCCGCCGCGAACCTGCGGGCGCTGCTGGCCGAGTCGCAGATCATGGAGTCGCACCGCGGACCCGACTGCACCCGCGTGCAGGACGCCTACTCGCTGCGCTGCGCACCGCAGGTGAACGGCGCCGCCCGCGACACGCTCGCGCACGCCGAGCTGGTCGCGGGACGGGAACTGGCGTCCGCCGTCGACAACCCCGTCGTCCTGCCGGACGGGCGGGTCGAGTCGAACGGCAACTTCCACGGCGCCCCGGTCGCCTACGTGCTGGACTTCCTCGCAGTTCCGGCGGCCGACGTCGCCTCGATGTCCGAGCGCCGCACCGACCGGATGCTCGACCGGGGACGCTCGGGCGGGCTGCCCGCCTTCCTCGCCGACGACCCGGGCGTCGACTCCGGCCACATGATCGCTCAGTACACGCAGGCCGCGATCGTGTCGGAGCTGAAGCGCCTCGCCGTGCCCGCGAGCGTCGACTCGATCCCGAGCTCGGCCATGCAGGAGGACCACGTCTCGATGGGGTGGAGCGCGGCCCGCAAACTGCGCCGCGCGGTGGACGGCCTCACCCAGGTGGTCGCCGTCGAGATCCTCACCGCCGCGCGGGCGCTGGAGCTGCGCACCCCGCTGCGTCCCGGCCCGGCCACCGCCGCCGTGGTCGCCAGGCTCCGCGAGGCCGTCCCGCCGCCCGGCCCGGACCGCTACCTCGCCCCCGAGATCGCCGCCGCGACCGCGCTGGTCCGGGACGGCTCACTGGTCGCCGCCGCCGAGGCCGTCACCGGCCCGCTCTCCTGAAGGAGTCCCACATGTCCGGTCCCCGTCCCGTCCGTGCCCCGCGCGGCACCTCGCTCACCGCCGCCAAGGGGTGGCCGCAGGAGGCCGCCCTGCGCATGATCCAGAACAACCTCGACCCCGAGGTCGCCGAGCACCCGGACGAGCTGGTCGTCTACGGCGGGTCGGGGAAGGCGGCCCGGAACTGGGACGCCTTCGACGGCATCATCCGGTCGCTGTCCGACCTGGAGGGGGACGAGACGCTGCTCGTCCAGTCCGGCAAGCCGGTCGGGATCTTCCGGACGCACGAGTGGGCGCCGCGCGTGCTCATCGCGAACTCCAACCTCGTGCCGCAGTGGGGGACGTGGGAGGAGTTCCGCCGCCTGGAGTCGCTCGGCCTGACGATGTTCGGGCAGATGACCGCCGGGTCGTGGATCTACATCGGGACGCAGGGGATCCTGCAGGGCACCTACGAGACGTTCGCCGCCGTCGCCGAGAAGCGGTTCGGCGGCACCCTCGCCGGGACGGTCACGCTCACCGCCGGGCTCGGCGGGATGGGCGGCGCGCAGCCCCTCGCGGTCACGATGAACGGCGGCGTCGCGATCTGCGTCGAGTGCGACCCGTCCCGGATCGAGCGGCGGGTCGAGCACCGGTACTGCGACGTGCGGGCCGGTTCGCTGGACGAGGCGCTGCGGCTCGCCGAGGAGGCCAGGGCCGAGCGCCGGCCGCTGTCGATCGCGGTGCTGGGCAACGCCGCCGACATCGTCCCCGAACTGCTGCGGCGCGGCGCCCCGATCGACATCGTCACCGACCAGACCAGCGCGCACGACCCGCTCGCCTACCTGCCGCAGGGCGTCGCGTTCGAGGACATGGCCGCCGAGCGCGACAAGGACCGCGACGGGTTCATCGCCAAGGCCCGCGCCTCGATGGCCGTCCACGTCGAGGCCATGGTCGGCTTCCAGGACGCGGGCGCCGAGGTGTTCGACTACGGCAACTCCATCCGGGGCGAGGCGCAGCTCGCCGGGTACACGCGCGCGTTCGAGTTCCCCGGGTTCGTGCCCGCCTACATCCGGCCGCTGTTCTGCGAGGGCAAGGGGCCGTTCCGGTGGGCGGCGCTGTCGGGCGACCCGCGGGACATCGCCCGCACCGACCAGGCGATCCTCGACCTGTTCCCCGACAACGAGCCGCTGACCCGGTGGATCCGGATGGCGAAGGAGAAGGTCCACTTCCAGGGCCTGCCGTCGCGGATCTGCTGGCTCGGCTACGGCGAGCGGGACAAGGCGGGCGAGGTGTTCAACGACCTGGTCGCGCGCGGCGAGATCAGCGCGCCGATCGTGCTCGGCCGCGACCACCTCGACTGCGGCTCGGTCGCCAGTCCGTACCGGGAGACCGAGGGCATGAAGGACGGATCGGACGCGATCGCCGACTGGCCGCTGCTGAACGCCATGCTCAACACCTCCTCCGGCGCGACGTGGGTGTCCCTCCACCACGGCGGCGGGGTCGGCATCGGGCGCTCCATCCACGCCGGGCAGGTCTGCGTCGCCGACGGCACGGCCCTCGCCGGGGAGAAGCTCCGGCGCGTCCTGACCAACGACCCCGGCACCGGCGTCATGCGGCACGTCGACGCCGGCTACGAGCGGGCCGCCGAGGTCGCCGACGAGCGCGGGGTGCGCATCCCCATGCGGTCATGAGCTTCGAGGAGATGTGGGCGGAGCTGCTGCCGGTCGGGCGGGACGCCGCGACCGGCGGCTACCACCGGTTCGCGTGGACGCCGCCGGAGCTGGAGTGCCGCGCCTGGTTCGCCGACGAGGCGCGCCGCCGCGACCTCGAGACCGAGCACGACCCCAACGGGAACATGGTCGCCTGGTGGTACCCGGAGGACGGGTCCCGCACGGGCGCCGTCCTGACCGGCAGCCACCTCGACTCCGTGCCCGGCGGGGGAGCGTTCGACGGGCCGCTCGGCATCGTGTCGGCGTTCGCGGCGGTCGACCGGCTCCGCGAGCGCGGCGTCCGGCCCGCGCGGCCGATCGGGATCGGGGCGTTCGCCGAGGAGGAGGGCGCCCGGTTCGGGGTGGCGTGCCTCGGCTCCCGGCTGCTGGCCGGGGCGATCGACCCGGCCCGGGCGCGCGGCCTCACCGACGCGGACGGGCACACGTTCGCCGAGGTCGTCCACAACGCCGGGCTCGACCCGCACGCGATCGGCCCGGACGAGGACCTGCTCGGCCGGATCGCCTGCTTCGTCGAGCTCCATGTCGAGCAGGGCCGGGCGCTGGAGGAACCGGTCGGCGTGGCCGCCGCGATCGTGCCGCACGGCCGGTGGCGGTTCGACTTCGCGGGCGAGGGCAACCACGCCGGGACGACGGGGCTGCCCGACCGGCGCGACCCGATGCTGCCGTTCGCGCAGATGGTCATCGCCGCGCGGGAGGCCGCCGAGCGCAACGGGACCGTCGCGACGGTCGGGAAGGTCAGGGTCGAGCCGAACGGCGTCAACGCGATCCCGTCGGCGGTCACCGCCTGGCTGGACGCCCGGGGCCCCGCCGACGACGCCGTCCGCCGGACCGTGCTGGAGATCGACGAGGCCGCGCGGGTCGTGGCGCGCCCGCACCGGGTGAGCGTCGACCTCGCGGAGGAGTCCTACACCGAGATCGTCGACTTCGACCTGGCGCTGCGCGACCGGGTCCGCGCGGCGCTCGGGGGCGTCCCCGTCCTGCCGACCGGCGCGGGCCACGACGCGGGCGTCCTGTCGGCGCGGCTGCCGACCGCGATGCTGTTCGTGCGGAACCCGACCGGGGTGTCGCACGCGCCCGAGGAGTTCGCCGAGCCGGCCGACCGCCTGGCCGGAGTCGAGGCCCTCGCCGCGGTACTGGACGACCTGGCGCGCGGGTAGGGAGACCGGTATGCAGTGGCATGCCCAGTTCGCCTGGCTAGGCGACGGCGTCGCGGCCGACGTGCTCATCGAGTCCGACGGCGAGCGGATCGCCGGCATCACCCCCCGGGTCCCGGCGCCGGCGGGCGTCCGGCACCTGCCCGGCCTGACCCTGCCGGGCCTCGCCAACGCCCACTCCCACGCGTTCCACCGGGCGCTGCGCTCCCGCGTCCAGGCGCACTCCGGGACGTTCTGGACGTGGCGCGAGCAGATGTACCAGGTCGCCGACCGGCTCGACCCGGGCTCCTACCGCGCGCTCGCGACCGCGGTGTTCGCCGAGATGGCCCTCGCGGGGATCAGCTGCGTCGGCGAGTTCCACTACCTGCACCACCGGCCGGGCGGCGCCCCGTACGGGGACCCGAACGCGATGGGCGAGGCGCTGATCGCCGCCGCGTCCGACGCGGGCATCCGCATCACCCTCCTCGACACCTGCTACCTGACCGGCGGCATCGGCCGGCCGCTCGCCGGGCCTCAGCTGCGGTTCGGGGACGGCACCGCCGGGAACTGGGCGCGGCGCGTCGACAGCCTGCACGAGCAGACCGGCAAGGCGGAACGGCGCCACGCCCGCGTCGGCGCCGCGATCCACTCCGTCCGGGCCGTGCCGCGCGAGCAGCTGCGCGCCGTCGCCGCGTGGGCGCGGGAGCACCGCGCGCCGCTGCACGTCCACCTGTCCGAGCAGCCCGCCGAGAACCAGGACTGCCTGGACGCCTACGGCATGACGCCGACCCGCCTGCTGGCCGAGGCCGGGGCGCTCGGCGCGCTCACCACGGCCGTGCACGCGACGCACCTCTGCGAGGACGACATCGGCCTGCTCGGGACGACGATGACCGGCGTGTGCATGTGCCCGACCACCGAGCGGGACCTCGCCGACGGCATCGGCCCCGCCCGCGGCCTGGCGGACGCCGGCTCCCCGATCTGCCTCGGCTCCGACCAGCACGCCGTCGTCGACCTGTTCGAGGAGGCCCGCGCGGTCGAGCTGGACGAGCGGCTCCGCACCCGCGCCCGGGGCCACTGGACGGCCGGGGAACTGCTCGCCGCCGCCACGTCCAACGGCCACTACGGCCTCGGCTGGCCCGAGGCGGGACGGCTGGAGCCCGGCGCCTACGCCGACCTCGTCACCGTCGCCCTCGACTCGGTCCGCACCGCCGGCGCGGGCCCGGACCACGCCGCCGAGGCCGCGGTGTTCGCCGCCACCGCCGCGGACGTGCGGCACGTCGTCGTCTCCGGCCGCCAGGTCGTCCAGGACGGCCGCCACCTGCTGGTCGAGGACGTCCCCGCCGCGCTGGCCCGCTCCATCGCCGCCGTCACCGCCGACCCGCCCCGTGAGATCCTGCGCCGATGAGCACGGTCATCACCAACATCGGAGAGCTCGTCACCAACGACCCCGCCGCGGGCGGCGGCCTGGCCGTCGTCCGCGACGCCGCACTGGTGATCGAGGACGGCGCGGTCGCGTGGACGGGCCCGGCGTCCGCCGCCCCCGCCGCGGACGAGTCGTTCGACGCCGCCGGGCGGGCGGTGCTGCCCGGCTTCGTGGACTCCCACGCCCACCTGGTCTTCGCCGGCGAGCGCGCCGAGGAGTTCGCCGCCCGGATGAACGGCGAGAAGTACGCCGCGGGCGGCATCCGCACCACCGTCGAGCGCACCCGCGCCGCGTCCGACGACGACCTGCGCGCCAACGTGCGCCGCCTCGTGCACGAGATGGCCCGGCAGGGCGTGACGACGGTCGAGTGCAAGTCCGGCTACGGCCTCACGGTCGACCAGGAGGCGCGCGCCGTCCGCATCGCCGCCGAGTACGCCGACGAGGTCACCTACCTGGGCGCCCACGTCGTCCCCGCCGAGTACGCGGGCGACGCCGCCGGGTACGCGCACCTCGCCGCCACCGACATGCTCGCCGCCTGCGCCCCGCACGCCCGCTGGGTGGACGTCTTCTGCGAGGAGGGCGCCTTCGACGCCGACCAGGCCCGGGAGGTCCTCACGGCGGGCGTCAAGGCGGGCCTGTCGCCGCGCCTCCACGCGAACCAGCTCACGCAGGGGCCCGCCGTGCGGCTCGCGGTCGAGCTGGAGGCCGCGTCCGCCGACCACTGCACGTTCCTCGGCGACGCCGACGTGGACGCTCTGGCGTCGTCCCGGACGGTCGCGACGCTCCTGCCCGGCGTCGAGTTCTCCACCCGCCAGCCCTACCCGGACGCCCGCCGCCTCCTGGACGCCGGAGCCACCGTCGCCCTCGCCACCGACTGCAACCCCGGGTCCTGCTACAGCTCCAGCATGGCGTTCTGCATCGCCGTGGCCGTCCGGGACATGCGCATGACGCCCGCCGAGGCCGTCTGGTCGGCGACCGCGGGCGGCGCCCGCGCCCTGCGCCGCACCGACGTGGGGCACCTGTCACCGGGCGCCCGCGCCGACGTCCACGTCCTGGACGCCCCGTCCCACATCCACCTCGCCTACCGGCCGGGCGTGCCTCTGACACACGCCGTGTGGAAGCACGGGCGCCGGGTAAAGGGCCTCCTGTAGTCGACTGTGGAGGCCCCTAGATGGCGGAGTTCCTGACGGACATCAAGACCCTGCGCGAACGTGCTCGGCAGGAGATCGACAAAGGCCCGATCACCGAGGCGTACGGCGCGGACGTCGAGCGCGTGATCCAGGTCTGCAACGAGGCCCTGGCCACGGAGATCGTGTGCGTGCTGCGGTACAAGCGGCACTACTACACGGCCACCGGAATCCACGCCGAGACCGTCGCGAGCGAGTTCCTCCAGCACGCGGCCGAGGAGCAGCAGCACGCCGACATGCTGGCCGAGCGGATCGTCCAGCTCGGCGGCGAGCCCGACTTCTCCCCGGACACCCTCACCACCCGCGCCCACGCCGAGTACAACGCCAGCCTCGACCTCGTCGAGATGCTCAAGGAGGACCTGGTGGCGGAGCGGATCGCCATCGCGTCCTACACCGAGATCATCCAGTGGCTCGGCGACGGCGACCCCACCACCAAGCGCGTCTTCGAGCAGATCCTCGCGCAGGAGGAGGAGCACGCCGACGACCTGCGCGGCTTCCTGGAGCGCTTCCCGAAGTCCTAGCCGGGCAGATAGCGCCGGGCGGCCCTCACCAGGGGGGTCCGCCCGGCGCTGACGTAGTCGGTCGAGACGATCTCGGCGACGAAGAGGGTGTGGTCGCCCGCCTCGACGATCTGGCGGGTCTCGCACTCCAGGGCCGAGACGCCCGTGTCGGGGACGAGGGCGCCGGAGTGCTCGCCGCGGTGGTGGGGTTCGCTCGCCAGCAGGATGCGGGCGCTCGGCCGTCCCTCGGAGGCGAACCGGCCGGCCAGGGCGCGCTGGGACGCGGACAGGATCGTCGCCGCCCAGCGCGGGCGCCGGCGCAGCACCTCGGTGAGGTAGGACGAGGACGCCACGCTCGCCAGCACCAGCGGGGGATCCAGCGACACCGACATGAACGAGGTGATCGTGGTGCCGAGGTCGTCCCGGCCGTCGCGGACGGTCAGCACGACCACTCCGGTGGCGAAGCCCGCGACGGCCTCGACGAAGTCGGCGCTCAGCGGATCTCCCAGGCTCCGGGCAGGGTGAGCGGGCCCGCGGAGGGCAGGCCGAGGCGCGCGGCGACCCCGCCGAGGGAGCCCCACCCGTCGAAGCGCGCGGACGCGGCGGTGCGGTCCTCGCTGGACTCCGGCGGGCGCAGCCGCTCCAGCGGCGAGGTGTGCGGGTAGATGCGGACCGGCGCGTCGGAGGCCATGCCCGCCTTCTTGCGGGCGAGGTCCAGGGCCAGGTCGATGCCGCCGAGCTCGTCGACGAGGCCGCGCTCGCGCGCGTCCGCGCCCGTCCAGACCCGGCCCCGGGCCAGTTCGTGGACGCGGTCGCGGGACAGGTCGCGGCCCTCGGCGACCTTCGCGGTGAAGTCGTCGTAGATCCTGTCGAGGGAGGCGTTGACGCGCTCCCACTCGGAGTCGCTGAAGTCCTTGGTGGCGCTGAACATGCGGGCGTGGTCGCCGTCGGCGACCGAGCCGAGGCCGACGCCGACCCGCTCCAGCAGGTCGTTCACCACGGCCTTGCCGACCACGACGCCGATCGAGCCGGTGATGGTGCCGGGCTGCGCGACGATCGTGTCGGCGGCCATCGAGACGTAGTAGCCGCCGGACGCGGCGACGTTGCCCATGGAGACGATCACGGGCTTGCCGGCGCGGCGGGCGAGGACGACCTCGCGCCAGATCGAGTCGGAGGCGACGGCGGAGCCGCCCGGGCTGTTGACGCGGAACACGATCGCCTTGACCCGGTCGTCCTTCACGGCGGCGCGGAACGCGGCGCCGATCGTGTCCGAGCCCATCGCGGGCCCGGAGTTCGGGAGCGGGCCGCCCCGGCCGCTGCGGCCGAGCCGGATCGGGCCCTGCCCGTTGACGAACGCGACGACGTCCTGCCTGCCGGGCTGCGGGAGGCGGTTCGCCAGTCCGTGCGCGCGGTTGTAGCGGGAGACGTAGCGCAGCTGCGCCTCCTGGCCGAACTCCTCGCGCAGGGCGCCGTAGATCTCGTCGCGGTAGGCGAGGCCGTCGACGAGGCCCTCCTCCAGCGCCTCGGCGGCCAGCAGCGGACCGCGGTCGGTGAGCTCGCGGACCTTCTCCTCCGGCAGGCCGCGCGAACCGGCGATCCCGGCGGTGATCTGTTCGCCGAGCGAGGTGACGAGGCGCTGCGACGACTCCTCGTGCTCGGGCGTGTAGGTCTTCTCCATGAACGTGTTCGCCATGGTCTTGTACTCGTAGCGCTTGGCGAACCGCGGCCGGACGCCCGCCTTCTCCAGCGCGCCGGCGAAGAACGGCTCCTCGATCGCGATGCCGGTGAGCCCCACCTCGCCGGTGGGCTGCAGGTAGACCTTGTCGAACCCGGTGGCCAGGTAGAACGGGACGGTGCCGCGGCCTCCCTCGCCGAACGTCTCGGCCCAGGCGACGGTGTGCTTGCCCGCGTCCCGCAGGCCCTGCACCGCCTCGCGCAGCTCCTGCGCGAGCGCCAGCCCGACGGTGCCGCTGACCTTCACGACGAGGGCGCGCACCCGGCTGTCGGAGCGGGCGCGGCGCAACCCGTCCAGGACGTCCCGCAGGCCCGGCCGGCGCATGGACAGGAACGCCGAGACGGGGTCGGCCGGCGCGGTCTCGACGATGCCCTCGGTGAGGTCGAGTTCGAGGATCAGCGGGGCCGTCCGCCGGTCGCGGGCCTGTTTGATCACGTTGACGACTGTGCCGGGATCCACCATGGCCCCAGCCTATGCGTTCGCCGCGCGCCGTTCCCGCGCCCCGGCCGGGCCGGCGCCGGGCGGGGACGGGTCAGCGCGCGAACGCCTTGTTGGGGATCACGCTGGCCGACGCCTGGGCGACCGGGCGGCCGCGCCCGTCGGCGACCACGGCGTTGGAGACCATGCGGGTGGCGCCGGGGTGCACGCACGTCCCGGTCACCGTGTAGGCCTCGCCCGCCCGGACGCCGCGCAGGTAGTCGACGTTCAGGTTGAGCGTGAGCATCGGCATGAAGCGCTCGCAGGTGCTGCTCGCCGCGAGGCAGACCGCGTTGTCGAGGATCATCGCGATGTAGCCGCCGTGCACGGTGCCGCCGGGGTTGCAGAGCCGCTCGCCCGGCGTCCACGCGAGGGAGACCCGGCCCGGTTCGGCGGAGGCGACGTCCTGCCCGATGTAGTCGTTGATGTCGGAGATCTGCGGAAACCGTCCATCCGCCATCGCCTGGATCAGCTCGGCGCCCGACAGGGTGTTCCACAGGTCGGCGGCCTCCTGGAGGGCCCCGGCTTCCTGAGGGTCCTCCTGAGAGGCCTTCCATAGGGCCTGCGGGGTCGCCTCGACGCTCAACTCGCACTCCCTGATCACGGTGACCTCCGAATGGTATTCGGCGAGGCGGGTGAGGGCACTGTGCCCTTCGTCACGAGTCCGCGGCGCTATCGTCGGACGCATGGGAGACGGCGACGGCTGGGCCAGTTGCGGCCTGGGGCACACGCACTGGGGGCGGTTCGGCGCCGCGGGCCTGCTGGCCTACCACCGCGACTCCTCCGGTCAGGTGTGGGTGCTGCTCCAGCAGCGCGCGTGGTGGGGGCTCGGCGGCGGGACGTGGGGCATGTTCGGCGGCGCGCTGCACAGCCACGAGGACGTCGTCACCGGCGCGCTGCGCGAGACGTCCGAGGAATGCACGCTCGACACGGGAACCGTCCGCGTCCACGGGACGAGCGTGGAGGACCACGGCGGATGGTCGTTCACCTCCGTCGTGGGCTCGCTGCCGGAGCGCGCGCGGGTGCTGCCCGCGTCGCGCGAGACGCGCAGGGCCGAATGGGTGCGCGCGGAAGAGGTCACCGACCGCAAGCTGTTCGAGCCGTTCGCGCGTTGCTGGCCCCGCGTGCAGGAAGCGATGCGGGGGGTCGTCCTCGTCGTGGACGCGGCGAACGTCGTGGGCGCCCGCGCCGACGGCTGGTGGAAGGACAGGGCGGGCGCGAACGCGCGGCTCCGCGACGACCTGAAACGCCTGGACGGCGGCGTGCACGGCCTGCCGGACGGCCTCTACCCCTACGACCGCTGCTTCCCGGAGGTCGTCCTCGTCGTCGAGGGCGCGGCGCGGGGCGTCGCCGACGAGCCGGTCGACGGCCTGCGGGTCGTGGCCGCGCCCGGCAGCGGCGACGACACGATCGTCGACCTCGTGCGGCAGGGCGACCCGGGCAAGGCCCACCTGGTGGTGACGGCCGACCGGGAGCTGCGCGCCCGCTGCGCGGAGGCGGGCGCCGCCGTCACCGGTCCCCGCTGGCTGCTCGAACGCCTCTAGATCTTCAGGCGGGCTCAGTTCTCCACGCGGTGGCCGGCGCCGCGCAGCGCCTCCGCCGCCTGCTCCGACCGGTGCTCCGGGACGAGCACGAGGTCGGAGTGGTAGGTCGAGGCGACGAAGACGGGCACCCCGGCCTCGGCCAGCGGCCCCACGATCCCGGCGAGCACGCCGGGCAGGTCGAGGCCGTGCGCCGTGTCGCCGTAGAAGCCGACCCACCGCTCCGTCTCGGCGAACGGTGAGGCGTCCCGGATCACGGTGAGGCCCTCGGGGGCGCGTACGAGCGCGACCCACTCGTCGTCCTCCGGGAGCGTCGCGTGCGGAAGGTGCTCCACCATGAACTGACCGGGGACGATGTGCAGGCGCATCCCCTCACCCTATTCAGGGACGAGCCACACCGCCCCCAGGGGTGGGACGCGCATCTCCGCGGACGCGGGCAGCCCGTGCCACGGCTCCGGCGCGGCCTCGACCCGGCCGAGGTTGCCGACGCCGCTGCCGCCGTACTCGTAGGCGTCGGTGTTGACGAGCTCGCGCCATCGGCCCGCCCGCGGGAGGCCCACCCGGTAGTTCTCGTGCGGGTTCCCGGCGAAGTTGACGACGCACGCGACGACGGGCGGTTCGGCGCCGTCCGGGGCCGTCCCGTACCGCAGGTAGGACAGGGTGTTGCCGCCCGCGTCGTTGCCGTCGATCCAGCGGAACCCGTCGTGGTCGCTGTCGCGCGTCCACAGCGCGGGCTCGTCCTTGTAGGCGTGGTTCAGGTCGCGGACGAGCTTCTGCAGCCCCAGGTGGTTGGCCCCCTCGGCGGCGTTGTCCAGCAGCCACCAGTCGAGCGGGCGCTCCTCCGCCCATTCGGCGCCCTGCCCGAACTCCTGCCCCATGAACAGCAGCTGCTTGCCGGGATGCGACCACATGTAGGCGAGCAGCGACCGCAGCCCGGCGAACTGCTGCCAGGAGTCGCCCGGCATCTTGCTCAGCAGCGAGCCCTTGCCGTGGACGACCTCGTCGTGCGACAGCGGCAGGACGTAGTTCTCCGAGAACGCGTACACCAGCGAGAACGTGATCTCGTTGTGGTGGTAGTTCCGGAACACCGGCTCGTGGCGCAGGTATTCGAGCGTGTCGTGCATCCAGCCCATGTTCCACTTGAACCCGAACCCGAGCCCGCCGAGATGGGTCGGACGGGACACCCCGGGCCACGCCGTCGACTCCTCCGCGATCGTCATGACGCCGGGGTTGCGCTTGTAGACCGTCGCGTTCATCTCCTGGAGGAACGAGATGGCCTCCAGGTTCTCCCGCCCGCCGTAGATGTTGGGCGTCCACTCGCCCTCGTTGCGCGAGTAGTCGAGATACAGCATCGAGGCGACGGCGTCCACGCGCAGCCCGTCGATGTGGAACTCCTCCAGCCAGAACGACGCGTTCGCCACCAGGAAGTTGCGGACCTCGGCGCGGCCGAAGTTGAACACGAGCGTCCCCCAGTCGGGGTGCTCGCCCCGCTGCGGATCGTCGTGCTCGTAGAGGGCGGTGCCGTCGAACCGGGCCAGCGCCCACTCGTCCTTGGGGAAGTGGGCGGGCACCCAGTCCATGATGACGCCGATACCGGCCTGGTGGAGGCGGTCGATGAGGTAGCGGAAGTCGTCGGGGTCGCCGAACCGCGCCGTGGGCGCGTAGTAGGACGTCACCTGGTAGCCCCAGGACGGGCCGTAGGGGTGCTCGGTGACCGGCAGCAGCTCCACGTGCGTGAAGCCCATGTCGCTGACGTACTGCGTCAGCTCCTCCGCCAGTTCCCGGTAGCCGAGCCCGGGACGCCACGATCCGAGGTGCACCTCGTAGGCGCTCATGGGTTCGTGCAGCCAGTCGTGCTCCTTGCGCGAGTCCATCCACGCGCCGTCCTCCCACTCGTAGGAGGAGGTGAAGACGCGGGACGCCGTCGCGGGCGGGCACTCGGTGGCCTGCGCCATCGGGTCGGCCTTGGCGCGCCACACGCCGTCGGCCCCGAGGATCTCGTACTTGTAGCGCGTGCCGTCGCCGACGCCCGGGACGAACAGCTCCCAGATGCCGGTGGAGCCGAGCGACCGCATCGGGTACGCGCGGCCGTCCCAGTGGTTGAAGTCGCCGACCACCCGCACGCCCCGCGCCGTCGGCGCCCACACCGCGAAGCCCGTCCCGGTCACGGTGCCGAGCGCGGAGGCGTAGGAGCGGACGCGGGCGCCGAGCGCGCGCCACAGCTCCTCGTGCCGCCCCTCGCCGATCAGGTGCAGGTCGAGCTCGCCGAGCGTCGGCAGGTGCCGGTAGGGGTCGTCCTGGATCGTCTCGATCCCGTCGCCGTAGGTGACGGCGAGCCGGTAGTCGGGGACGGCGAGGGGCGCCCGGTCCTTCTCGGGGCCCGCGAGCGACGAGCCGGCGGGCAGCGTCCCGGCGAACAGCCCCTGGTGGAAGTGCCGCAGGGGGTGCCGGTCGCCGTTCGGCAGGACGACCTCGACCTTCTCGGCGAGCGGGCGCAACGCCCGCACCGTCACCCCGTCCCGGCCGGGATGCGCCCCGAGGACACCGTGCGGATCATGGTGGTCGCCGCCGACGAGCCGATCGATCTCCGCGCGCGTCACCCGTGCCATGGCGTCATGGTCTCCCGTCACTGAGCGGTTTACCCCATGAGGTTGCCCCGAGAACCGGCGCTCTCACATGACGGGCCGACCTGTTTTCGCGAATCCGGCATTTCCGGTGCGGATGTTGCGGCCGCACGGACGACACGACTCTTCGTCGTGGGGTCGCGTCGAATGTGTCGTCCGTGCGGCCACGTCTACCTCGCCCCAGGGGTGACCCCGACCCCACCGCCCAGGGCTCCATTCCTGTGTCACCTCAGCGCCACAGGTACCTTCCGTACCGGAATGTCCCAGCCCGGTCCGCCCCCGCGCGCGGACCGGGCCGCTTCGAATCCCCTGCCTCCCGTCACCGGTCTCCGGACTCCCCGCGCGTCTGGTCGAGCAGCATCCGCCGGAGCCCCTCCGAGTCGTCCGCGGCCACCGTCATCGCACATCCCGCCTGGAGTTGGGCATCGGTGAGGTCGCCGCTGCGGGTCGCGTACCAGCGCCCCGCGTCGCTGCGCCACACCTGCCAACCCGGATGCTCTCCCTCGATGGCCGCCTTCAGATCCTCGAAGTCGCCCATCAAGGTCGTCCCTTCCCCGAGGCCGCTCTTCTGTATACAAAAGTCTTACTCGGCCTGAGAGGTGTCAAGCTGTCCGTAAGCGGACCGTGCCCCCGCGGATAGCGCCTGGAAGGTATGGATGACTGGAGGGGCGAGCAGGATCGAACGCGGCGTCGAACGCTGTTCGAACATGGCCGCGGGCTGGAGGCCGGGGGGCGCGCCCGAGGAGAGGGAGGTGACGCCGGTGCCGGACCGTCCCGCCTACCTGCGCATCGCCGACACCCTGCGAGAAGGGATCCGGGACGGCAGTCTCCCGCCGGGGACGCGGCTGCCGACCCTCGCCGAGCTGTGCGGCCTTCACGGCGTCTCCGAGATCGTCGTGCGGCAGGCCGTCGCGCTGCTGCGCGGCGAGGGCCTGGTGGAGACCCGCCGCGGCGGCGGCACGCTCGTCCGGGCCGTCCCGCCGGCCCGCCGCGTGGCGATGGAGCGCTACCGCGCGGTGGCCGAGCCGACGGCGGTCCCCGAGACCACGTTCACCCGCGACCAGAAGATCACCTGGGAGAAGTACCGGCTGGACCGGGAGTTCTCCCGCGTCAGGGCCGACGACGACCTCGGCGCGCTGTTCGAGCTGCCCTCCGGCACCGAGCTGCTGCGCCGCCGGTTCGTCTTCTACGCGCGCGACGAGCCGCAGCAGATCTCCGTCAACTACCTGCCGTGGGACGTGGTCGGCGACACGCCCGTCGCCGACCCGGCGCGCGAGCCCTGGCCCGGCGGGACGCTCGCGCAGCTGGCCTACCTCGGGCACCCGCCGATCCGGGTCGAGGAGGCCGTCCGGTCCCGGATGCCGACGCCCGAGGAGGCCGAGACCCTGAACATGACGGGCGGGGTGCCGGTGCTCGCCATCACCCGCCGCCTGCTGTCGCGCGCCGGCGTCATGGAGGTCTGCCGCGAGATCGTGCTGCCCGCCGACCGGGTCGTCCTCGACTACGCCATCGACCTGTGACGGCGGCCGGTCCCGGCCCGGTCAGCCCGCGAGCCGGGCCAGGGACCGCAGCGGGACGGGCAGCCACGACGGCCGGTTCCGCGCCTCGTACCGGATCTCGTAGACGGCCTTGTCGAACTCGAAGGCCCGCACCAGCGTCGCGTGCGCCGCCGGGTCGGGTCCGCCCGCGGCCGCGTAGCCGGCGCAGAACGCCGCCCGGTTCCGTTCGGCCCACGCCTGGGCGCGCAGTTCCAGCGCTTCCGCCGCCTGCGGCGGGACGTCGCCTTCCCGGGCCAGCAGGAAGCGCGCGGCGTACTCGAACGAGCGGAGCATCCCGGCGACGTCGCGCAGCGGGTGGGCGGAGGCCCGGCGCTCGGCGGGCGTGCGGGCCGGCTCGCCCTCGAAGTCCAGCAGCGTCCAGCCGGAGTCGGTGCGCAGGACCTGGCCGAGGTGGTAGTCGCCGTGCACGCGCTGGAACGGCAGCGGGGCCGCCTCGGAGGCGACGCGGTCGAACACCGCGCGGATCGCGGGCGCGTAGGGGCGGAGCTGCGGGACGGCGGCGCTGACCTGGTCGAGCTGCTCGTGCATCGCGAAGACGATCTTTCGCAGGTTCTCGGGCGGCGCCTGCACCACCCCGAACGCGACGGCGAGGTCGCGGTGCACTTCGGCGGTGGCCGCGCCGAGCCGTTCGGCCTCGGCGGCGAAGTCGCCGCCGGCGGCTCCGGCGTCGTCGGCGGTGAACGCGGGCGTTCCCGGCGCCGCGGGCTGGGCGAACCAGTCGCGGACGCTGGTGAGCGCGAGCTGCCAGCCGTCCGTCGCGGTGCGCAGGAACTCCGACAGCAGCGCGAGCGTGACCGGCTCGTCCCCGCCGGAGTCCGTGCCGCTCGAAGGATTCCCCAGCGCGCCCGGTTCCATCTCGATCCAGCCGTGCACGCTCGGGACGTGCTCGCAGCCCCGCCGGGAGAGGGCGAGGTTGACCTCCAGGTCGGGGCTGACACCGGGGGACAGGCGGCGGAACAGCTTGCAGATGTAGGCGTCGCCGAAGATCAGCGAGGTGTTGCTCTGCTCCCCCGGGATCGGCACGCCGTCCAGGTCCGTGCGCACGCCGGTGCCGGGTGCGCGGCGGAAGGTCAGCGGTCCGACCGTCCGCTCGTCCGCCATGAGGCCGAGCAGCGGGCGCGTCAGCTCCGCGTCGTGGGCGGCGTCGTAGACGTACCCGGTGATGCCCTGCTCCGGGCCCTCCAGCCGTCCCATCACGACCGGCGCCAGATGCTCGGGCAGGTCGCGGCGGGCGCCGAGGAGGAGCTGGTAGTGGTCGGTGGTGTCGTCCTGGCGGACGTCGAGTATGAGGTGGTGCAGGGCGGGGTCGCCGGTTCTGAGTTCGGTGGCGGTGCCGATGGTGAGGTCGTGGATGGGGCCGTCTTTGCCGCCGAACCACCGCTGCCGGGGCAGCCAGCCGGTCAGGAGCCGGACGAGCGAGGTGTCGGTCGGCGGAGCGGACGGCGCCACGGTCACATCACTCCCTCTCCCGGCTCCTGTCCGTCCGGCGGCGGCGGGAGCAGGAACCAGTAGAAACCATGCCCGGGAAGGGTCAGCAGGTAGGGCAGGTCGCCGATGGCCGGGAACTGGACGCCGCCCATGCACTCGATCGGGGACGAGCCCCGGAAACGCCGCAGGTCCAGCTCGACCGGCTGCGGGAACCGGGACAGGTTGTTCACGCAGAGGACCGTGCCCGAGCCGCCCCACTGGTTGGCGTCCCCGCCGTTGATCTCGCGGGTGAAGGCGAGGACGGAGGGGTTGGAGGCGGAGAGTTCGACGTAGGAGCCGACGCCGAAGACGGGGTGGCGTTGGCGGATTTCGATCATTTTGCGGGTCCAGTGGAGCAGGGAGCCGGGGTTGTTGGTCTGGGCTTCGACGTTGACGGCCTGGTAGCCGTAGATGGGGTCCATGATGACCGGCAGGTACAGGCGTGCGGGGTCGCAGGTGGAGAATCCGGCGTTGCGGTCGGGTGTCCATTGCATGGGGGTGCGGACGGCGTCGCGGTCGCCGAGCCAGATGTTGTCGCCCATGCCGATCTCGTCGCCGTAGTACAGGACGGGGGAGCCGGGGAGGGAGAGCAGGAGGGCGGTGAACAGTTCGAGTTGGTTGCGGTCGTTGTCCAGTAGGGGGGCCAGGCGGCGGCGGATGCCGATGTTGGCTTTCATGCGGGGGTCTTTGGCGTATTCGGTGTACATGTAGTCGCGTTCTTCGTCGGTGACCATCTCCAGGGTGAGTTCGTCGTGGTTGCGTAGGAAGATGCCCCATTGGCAGTTGTCGGGGATCTTGGGGGTCTGGGCCATGATCTCGGAGATGGGGTAGCGCTGTTCGCGGCGTACGGCCATGAAGATGCGGGGCATGACGGGGAAGTGGAAGGCCATGTGGCATTCGTCGCCGCCGGCGGCGGGGTCGCCGAAGTACTCCACGACGTCGGCGGGCCATTGGTTGGCTTCGGCGAGCAGGACGCGGTCGGGGTAGAGGCGGTCGACCTCGGCGCGGACGCGTTTGAGGTAGGTGTGGGTTTCGGGGAGGTTCTCGCAGTTGGTGCCTTCGCGGGCGTACAGGTAGGGGACGGCGTCCAGGCGGAATCCGTCGATGCCCAGGTCCAGCCAGAACCGGAGGTTTTCCAGCATGGCGTCTTGGACGTCGGGGTTGTCGTAGTTGAGGTCGGGTTGGTGGGTGAAGAAGCGGTGCCAGTAGTACTGGCCGCGGACGGGGTCGTAGGTCCAGTTGGAGGATTCGGTGTCGACGAAGATGATGCGGGCGTCGGGGTAGCCGGTGTCGTCGTCGGACCACATGTAGAAGTCGCCGAACGGCCCGTCGGGGTCGGTCCGCGACGCCTGGAACCAGGGGTGCTGGTCCGAGGTGTGGTTCATCACCAGATCCGCGATCACACGAATGCCCCGCGCGTGGGCTTCTTCGATGAGATCCACGAAATCGCCCAACTCTCCGAAGTCGGGCAGGATCTTCGTGTATTCGGCGATGTCGTAGCCGCCGTCTTTGAGCGGTGACTGGTAGATGGGAAGCAGCCAGAGGCAGTCCACGCCGAGCCATTGCAGATGGTCCAGCTTGGAGATCAGCCCGCGCAGGTCGCCGTACCCGTCGTTGTTGGAATCGGCGAAGCCCCGGACCGACACCTCGTAGAACACCGCCGTCTTGAACCAGTGCGGGTCACGTGGGGTATCCGGGTCGAACGCGTCCGGGACGGGTTCCGACTGCGTCGGAATGGCATCCGACGGGATCTCGGTGAAGGGCTCGTCCCGGGGCACCGCGCCAGGGGTGGCTTCCGGCAGGTCGGCCGGGGACTGGGGCTCGTGGGGTCCGCTCAACTCTCGCTGCTCCCGAACGTCAGAACATGTGCGGGTCGGACACGGGGATCGAGGTAGACGTAGTTCGATCCGCGCCAGGTGTAGGTGGTGCCGTCGAGTTGGTCGGTGAGGGTGTGGGGTTGGTCGGGGTCGTCGGGGAGGCCGAGGGCGGGGAGGTCGAGGTGGACGGTGGCTTCGCGGGGGTGGTGGGGGTTGAGGTTGATGATGGTCAGGACGGTGTCGTGGAGGTGGCGTTTGGAGAAGGCGAGGAGTTCGGGTTGGTCGATGTGGTGGAAGTGCAGGTTGCGGAGTTGTTGGAGGGCGGGGTGGGTGTTGCGGAGTGTGTTGAGGGTGGTGATGAGGGGGGCGATGGTGGTGCCGGTGCGGTCGGCGGTTTCCCAGTCGCGGGGGCGGTACTGGTATTTCTCTGAGTCGCGGTATTCCTCGCTGCCGGGGCGTACGGGGGTGTTCTCGCAGAGTTCGTAGCCGGAGTAGATGCCCCAGGTGGGGGACAGGAGTGCGGCGAGGATGGCGCGGATTTCGAAGGCGGGGCGGCCGCCGTGCTGGAGGTATTCGTTGAGGATGTCGGGGGTGTTGGTGAAGAGGTTGGGGCGCATGTAGGCGGCGGTGGGGCCGGTGAGTTCGGTGAAGTAGCGGGTGAGTTCTTCGGCGTTGTTGCGCCAGGTGAAGTAGGTGTAGGACTGGTGGAATCCGATTTTGGCGAGGGTGTGCATCATGGCGGGGCGGGTGAAGGCCTCGGCCAGGAACAGTACGTCGGGGTCGGTGGTGTGGATGTCGGCCAGGAGTCGTTCCCAGAAGGCGACGGGTTTGGTGTGGGGGTTGTCGACTCTGAAGATTTTGACGCCGTGGTCGATCCAGTGGTGGAGGAGGTTTTTGACGGCGGTGTAGAGGCCGTCGGGGTCGTGGTCGAAGTTGAGGGGGTAGATGTCCTGGTATTTTTTGGGCGGGTTCTCGGCGTGGGCGATGGTGCCGTCGGCGCGGGTGGTGAACCATTCGGGGTGCTGGGTGACCCAGGGGTGGTCGGGGGAGCATTGCAGGGCCAGGTCCAGGGCGATTTCCAGGCCGCAGTTGCCGGCGTGTTCGACGAAGGCGTCGAAGTCGTCCAGGGTGCCCAGGTCGGGGTGGACGGTGTCGTGGCCGCCGTCGGCCGATCCGATGGCCCAGGGGGAGCCGGGGTCGTAGGGGCCGGCGTCCAGGGTGTTGTTGGGGCCTTTGCGGTGGGCGGTGCCGATCGGGTGGATGGGCGGTAGGTAGACCACGTCGAAGCCCATGTCGGCGATGGCGGGCAGGCGTTTCATCGCGGTGCGGAACGTGCCGGAGATCGGGCCGCGGCGTCCCAGGGGGTCGAAGGTGGCGCCCTCGGAGCGGGGGAAGAACTCGTACCAGGCCCCGAACAGCGCCCGCTGCCGGTGCACCACCAGCGGATACCAGTCGCTGACCGTCAACAGATCCCGCAACGGATGGCGTTCCAGCACGTCCTCGACGTCGGGATCGGCCACGGCCTCCATCCGGTCGGTGACCGGCACGGTCTCGTCCCGGAGGCGCTTGGCCAGCCGTTCCACGGTCGGGCGGTCCTTGCCGGGGACGGCCTCCGCCGCGCGGGCGAACAGCCGCGCCCCCTCGGTGAGCATGAGTTCGACGTCCTGCCCCCGCGGAATCTTGATCTCCGCGTCGTGCCGCCAGTGCGCGATCGGATCGCCCCAGGCCTCCACCCGGAACGCCCACGACCCCATCTCCGTCGGCGTCACCTGCGCCGACCACCGGTCCAGCCCGACCCCGACCTCGCTCATCCGCTGCGGCGCCAGCTCCTCACCCTCCGGCGTCCGCAGCACCACCCCCGCACCCAGCCGCTCGTGCCCCTCCCGGAACACCGTCGCCGACACCTCGACCGTCTCGCCCACCACCGCCTTCGCCGGCCACCGGCCGCAGTCCACCACCGGCGCCACGTCGACGATGGGAATGCGGCCGAGCCTCGGAATGCCGGGCATACTGGACGTTCCGGACTCCACGTGCATGTGCCACCCCTACCCTCTCGAGAGATCCAAAACGTCCATGCCCGGAACCCGGCCTCTACCGCCGAGTAGCTTCGAATGATTTCCGCGCTCGACCGATGACCCGCCGGTGGTGTGCGGCCCGGCCGATGGCCGGCCCCGGCCGCGCCGCGCCGGTCTTGGGAAGGTCGAGTTTGGGCAAACGGTCGGCCGCGACCAGGGGGCCCACCCAGGTGACGGCCGCCTGGGACGGGACGCGAGCCCCTGTGGGGAAGGGGTTCCGGGGATTCCCGCCTCCGCCGGGCGGATCGGTCCGCGAGGTGACGGTGTGGTCCCCGCCGTCGCGCCCATGCCCCCGAAGCGCATAGCGTGATGTTGCGTGAAGGCAATCCGACGTTTCACGGTACGCACCGTCCTTCCCGAGCCCCTCAGGCAGCTCGAGGAGCTGGTCCTCAACCTGCGCTGGTCGTGGCACCACGAGACGCTCGACCTCTTCCGCGACGTGGACCCTGCGCTCTGGAAGGCCGTCCACCACGATCCGGTCCGGCTGCTCGGCGAGGTCGCCCCCGAGCGGCTCGCGCGGCTGGCCGAGGACCGGCGGTTCCTGCGACGCCTCCAGGACACCGCCGAAGACCTGCACGAGTACCTGACGGCGCCGCGCTGGTACCAGTCGCGGCCGGGGGACTCCCCGGTGAGCATCGCCTACTTCTCACCCGAGTACGGGATCACCGCCGCGCTCCCGCAGTACTCCGGGGGCCTCGGCATCCTCGCGGGCGACCACCTGAAGACCGCCAGCGACCTCGGCGTCCCCATCCTCGGGGTCGGGCTCCTCTACCGGCACGGCTACTTCTCCCAGTCGCTGTCGCCGGACGGCTGGCAGTTGGAGCGCTACCCCCCGATCGACCCCAACGGGCTGCCCCTCACCCTCCTGCGGGAGCGGGACGGGACGCCGGTGCGCGTCGTCATCGGCCTGCCCAAGGGCGGCGGCCTGCACGCGCAGGTGTGGATCGCGCGGGTCGGCCGCGTCCCGCAGCTGCTCCTCGACTCCGACGTCGAGGAGAACGACCAGGCGGCCCGGGACGTCACCGACCGGCTGTACGGGGGCGGCGGCGACCACCGCCTCCTCCAGGAGATGCTGCTCGGCATCGGCGGCGTGCGGGCCATCCGCGCGTACTGCCGCATCACCGGGCACCCGGCGCCCGAGGTGTTCCACACCAACGAGGGCCACGCCGGGTTCCTCGGCCTGGAGCGCATCCGCGAGCTGGCCGAGGAGGAGGGCCTGACCTTCGACGAGGCGCTGGAGGCGGTCCGGGCGGGCACGGTCTTCACCACCCACACGCCCGTCCCGGCCGGTATCGACCGCTTCCCCCGCGAGCTGATCGCCCGCTACTTCGGCGGCGCGAACGAGGAGGAGCAGGTCCCCGTCGACCGGATCCTCGCGCTCGGCGCCGAGGACTACCCCGGCGGCGACCGCACCGTGTTCAACATGGCCGTGATGGGAATGCGCCTGGCGCAGCGCGTGAACGGCGTCAGCCGGCTGCACGGCGAGGTCAGCCGGCAGATGTTCGGCGGGCTGTGGGGCGGGTTCGACACCGCCGAGGTCCCCGTCGGGTCGATAACCAACGGCGTGCACGCGGGTACCTGGGTCGCGCGCGAGGTCCTGGAGTTCACCGCCCGGGAGCTGCCGTCGGTGATGGAGTCCGGGCGCGGCTGGGAGGCGGTCCGCGACGTCCCCGAGCCGGAGATCTGGCGGATGCGGAATCTGCTGCGCCGCCGCCTCGTGATGGACGCGCGCCGCCGGCTGCGCGAGTCGTGGCGGCAGCGCGGCGCCAGCGAGGCCGAGACCTCCTGGATCGACGACGCCCTCGACCCCGACGCCCTCACGATCGGGTTCGCGCGGCGCGTCCCGTCCTACAAGCGGCTCACGCTGATGATGAGCGACCCGGACCGGCTCCGCGCGATCCTGCTGGACCCCGACCGGCCCGTGCAGATCGTCATCGCCGGGAAGGCGCACCCGGCCGACGAGGGCGGCAAGCGGCTCATCCAGGAGATCGTCCGGTTCACCGGGTCCGAGGACGTCCGGCACCGGATCGTGTTCCTGCCCGACTACGACATGGCGCTCGGGCAGCTCATGGTCCAGGGCTGCGACGTGTGGATGAACAACCCGCTGCGCCCGCTGGAGGCGTGCGGCACGTCCGGGATGAAGGCGGCGCTGAACGGCGGGCTGAACCTGTCGATCCGCGACGGCTGGTGGGACGAGTGGTACGACGGCCAGAACGGCTGGGCGATCCCCTCCGCCGACGGCCTCGCCAGCCCCGACCGGCGCGACGAGCTGGAGGCCGCCGCCCTGTACGAGCTGATCGAGGACCACGTGTCCGTCACGTTCTACGACCGCGACTCGGCCGGGCTGCCGCGCCGCTGGCTGGAGATGGTCAAGCACACCATCGCCACCCTCGGCCCGAAGGTCCTCGCGTCCCGGATGCTGCGCGACTACGTCGACGACCTGTACACCCCGGCCGCCGTGTCGGAGCGCTCGATGGTCGCCGACAAGTTCGCGGGCGCCCGCGAGCTGGCGGCCTGGAAGCGCCAGGTCCGCTCGGCGTGGCCGCGGGTCGCCGTCGAGCACGTCGAGTCCACCGGGGAGGAGAGCCCCCAGGTCGGCGCGCGGCTGACGGTCCGCGTCGTGGTGGACCTCGACGGGCTCGCCCCCGAGGACGTCGCCGTCGAGGTCGCCTACGGCCGGGTGGACGACGCCGACGCGCTCGTCGACCCGTCCTACCTGGAGCTGGAGGACGGCGGCCCGGCCGAGAACGGGCGGCGCCGCTACGCCGGCGAGGTCCCGCTCGGCCGCAGCGGCGCGTTCGGCTACAGCGTGCGGGTGGTGCCGAGCCACCCGCTGCTGTCCACCCGGGCCGAGATGGGCCTCGTCGCGCTGCCGCCCGCGCCGCAGGGCATGACGAACGGCGACCTGCGCTAGCCGACCTCCCCCTCGTCGTCGGCGGGCGGCGGGTCGGGCGTCTGCCAGGCCGCGACGACGAGGGGGAGCAGCGCGTGCGTCGCCAGCAGCGCGAACAGGATCAGGAAGAGCGCGGCACCCGGGATCTGCGACTCGCGGCCGTCCCGGTCGGCGATCATCGTCGCCACCAGCACGGCGACCATGACGACCGTGGTGGCCCGGTGCGCCGTCGCGAACGCGCGGAGCCGCGCCGTGAGCTGCCGCTCGTCCAGCTCCCGCTCCCGCTTGGACGTCAGGCCCCGGGTCACCGCGATCAGCTGGCCGGCCAGCGGGATCCCGCCCACCACCAGGACGCCGAGGATCACGAAGTTGACGATCATCGCGGTGTCGCTGGGGGCCAGCGCCCAGGACACCGCGGCGTCCACCCAGAACAGGCCGAGCATGACCGCGCCCGTCCCGGCCAGCACCCGGCGCGGGCGGCGGCGCCCGTAGCGGGCGGGCATCCTCTGCTCAAGCTTCTCGTCGAGGGCGGCGAGACGGTCCGCGCGCTTGCCGCGGGACCGCTCCAGCCACCCGGCCGTGCGGTTGGTCATGGCGTGTCTCCGATTCTGGGGAACGGCTTGAGGGAGAAGACGACTTCGACGGGCACCTCGAAGTACTCGGCGATGCGGAGGGCGAGGTGCAGGCTGGGGCTGTACTCGCCCCGTTCCAGGTAACCGACCGTCTGGTAGTGCACCCCCAGTGCGGCGGCGAGGTCGCGGCGCGAGACGCCGCGTTCCGCCCTCAGCACCGGGATCCGGTTGTAGACGGTCTCCTTCTCGGCGGACACCGGGACAGTCTTGCGGATCACGGCCCGCACCCTTCGAGGAACCCGACGGTCGTCGTCGGGTTCACGCCGCGCAGCACCTCCGCGCGGCCGTAGCGCATCCGCACGTCCCGCGCGCGGATCACCGGCTCGCTCATGCGCACCCCTGTACGGGTCCTTCAACGGAACGCCGTATTACTGCATCTGTTGATAGTAGAAGTACTACATCCCGTATCGGATGTGCAAGTGGACGGATCCTGGCAGGATGGACACGTGCGACTTGCCAACCGCGACGCGCGGCCGGTCCCGTGGCTGCCGACCGGCCGCACCGCGGACGCCGCACTGGCCGGCGGGGCCTTCGCCGTCCTGGCCGCGATGACCCTCGTGTCGATCCACACGGGCCCGCCCTCACGGATGCCCCTCTACAGCTGGGCGCTGCTCGCGGTCGCCTGCGGGGCGCTGTACCTGCGCCGGAGCCGGCCCGTCGCCGTCGCCGCCGTCACGCTCGCCGCCTGCGCCGTCTACTACCCGGTCACCGAGCCGGACGGCCCGGCCGTGCTCACCTTCGTCATCGCCCTCTACACGGCGGCGGCCGAGGGCCACCTCATCGCGGCCGCCGTCCTCGCGGGGATCGCGGTGGCCGGGACCGTGGCCGCCGACCGCCGCGACGACGTCAACCACCTCGCCGACGCCGCCGGCTTCCTCCTCATCGGCTGGTTCGTCGCGGTCGTCGCCATCGGCGGCGTCGTCCGCAACCGCCGCGCCTACCTGCGCGAGGCGCAGGAGCGCGCCCGCGTCGCCGAGCGCGGCCGCGAGGCCGAGGCCCGCCGCCGCGCCATCGAGGAGCGGCTGCGCATCGCCCGCGAGCTGCACGACGTCCTCGGCCACAACATCTCGCTCATCAACGTGCAGGCCACCGCCGCGCTGCACGGCCTGCGCCGCGAGCCGCAGCGCGCCGAGGACGCCCTCACCGCGATCAAGCAGGCCAGCAAGGACGTGCTACGGGAGATGCGCGCCACGCTCGGCGTCCTGCGGCAGGTCGACGAGGCCGCCCCGGTCGCGCCCGCCCCCGGCCTCGCCCGCCTGGACGAGCTGGCCCGGGGCCTCGCGGCGGCCGGGCTGGAGATCCGCACCGAGGCGGAGGGCGAGCCGCGCCCGCTGCCCGCCGAGACCGACCTCGCCGCGTTCCGGATCGTCCAGGAGGCGCTCACCAACGTCACCCGGCACTCCGGCGCGGCGTCCGCCGTCGTCCGCGTCCGCTACGAGGCCGACGGCGTTGTCGTCAGCGTCGAGGACGACGGAAGGCCCGGATCCGGAACGCCGTCGGCCGACGGCAGCGGCATCCGCGGGATGCGGGAGCGCGCCGAGGCGCTCGGCGGCGGCCTCGTCGCCGGGCCCGGCCCGGACGGCGGCTTCACCGTCCGCGCCCGCCTGCCGCTCTAGTCCTCGTCCTGCCCGGCCTCGGAAGCTACACGGCCTCGGAGCTCGGAGCTCGGCTCGCGGCCGCCTGAGACCAGAACCGAGCGGCGCCGGAACCGCCGGACGGGGCGGGCCCGCGGACCGGGATCATGCCGGTCCCGCCGCGCGGCGCCACGGGCCGCGCCCGGTCGACGACGCCGACGCCGTCGGCGCGCCGAGCCTCGGCCGCGTCGCGCGTGGTCAGCAGGACCGTCGTGCCGGACGCGGCGATCCGGCGCAGTGCCGTCCACATTCGATGGATCGTTCCACTGTCGAGGCCGGACGTGGGCTCGTCCAGGAAGAGCACATCCGAGCGGTCCAGCAGCGCCAGCGCCAGGTCGAGCCGCCGGCGCTCCCCGGCCGTCAGCCGCTCGAACCGCGTCCCGGCGGACTCCTCCAGGCCGGTCAGCGCGAGCACCTCGTCCGCCGCCAGCGGGTCCAGCGTCCAGCGGTGCCGGCCCGCGACGATCTCGAAGACGGTGAGGCCGGGGAACAGCCCGCCGTCCCGCCACACCGTGCCGATCCGCAGCCCCTCCCGCGCCGCGTACGGGTCGATGCCCCGGACGCGCACCGCGCCGCCGCAGAGGCGGCGGAGGCCTGCCAGCACCTCCAGCAGCAGGGTCTTGCCCGACCCCGCGTGGCCGAGCAGCGCGTAGACCTCGCCCTCCGGCACCTCGAACGAGAAGTCCCCGACCGTCTGGGCGCCGCAGCGGACGCGCAGCTCCCGCGCCTCCACGACGATTCCGCTCATCCCTCGTCACTCCCCCATGAAGCGGGCCCGCCCTCTCACGGCGCCCCCATGGCAGGAGGCTACGGAGCGATCCCTCCGGCAGGCGGCCGAGCCGCGCCGGCGTTCGCATTCCGTAAGATCATTAGCGGCCCGGAGGACGCCGCCGCAGACCCCGGTTCAATCCTCGTCCTGCCCGGCGAGCGCCTCGTAGACGGGCGCCAGCACGTCCGTCAGCGCGCGACGCCGGACGCGGACCGGCGGAGGCGCGGCGACCTGGAGCACGAACCCCGGCGGGACGGGCGGCGCGGGCGGGCGCTCGCGGAGCCGGGCCAGCCCGGACGGCGGCGTCCAGAACCCGGCGGCGGTGAGCGGCTCCTCCCGCATCTCCAGCGGATCGGGCTCGGTCTCGGTGGCGCGCCGCAACGCGCCGAGCAGCTGGTCCCGGCGCCGGCCGTTCCACTGGAGGATGAGGAACGGGTCGTCGTCGAACGCCTCGGCCAGCAGGTACAGGACGGCGGCGGCGTGCTTGCACGGGTCGCCCCAGTCGGGGCAGTCGCACATCAGGTGCAGGTCGGACGCCGAGTCCGGGAACAGCGCGAGCCCCAGCTCGGCGAACACCCACTCGATCTCCGGCGGCATCTCCCCGGCCAGCAGCCGGGCCCGGAACAGCGCACGGGACGCCAGCTCCGCCTCCACCGCGCGCCAGCCGTCCTCGTCGATCGCCTCGATGCCGAGCGCCACCTCGTACGGCTCCGGTGCCGAGCCCCGCACCTTCGCGGTGACCTCGTACGCCTCCACCCGCAGGTCGAACACGTTGCCCTTGCGCGCGTAGGCGCGTCCCCGCTGGAGGCGCCCGGCGTCGGCGAACGACTCCACCAGGTCGATGAAGCGCCGCGACCACCACTGCGCCCCGATCGAGCCCCGCCGGGTGCGCGCCCTGATGCCCTCGTCCACCTAGTCGCTCACCGCCTCCGGCGACAGCCGCAGGACGTCGCGCAGCTCGGCGACCGACAGCTCGGTCAGCCAGTCCTCGCCGGTGCCGACGATCGAGTCGGCCAGGGCCTTCTTGCGTTCGATCATCTCGTCGACGCGCTCCTCCATCGTCCCGACGCAGACGAACTTGCGGACCTGGACGTTGCGGGTCTGCCCGATGCGGAACGCCCGGTCGGTGGCCTGGTCCTCCACGGCCGGGTTCCACCAGCGGTCCACGTGCACGACGTGGTTGGCGGCGGTCAGCGTCAGGCCCGTCCCGGCGGCCTTGAGGGACAGCAGGAAGATCGCGGGCTCGGTGTCCTCCTGGAACCGCTGGACGAGGTCGTCCCGCCCCTGCTTGGACGTCCCGCCGTGCAGCCACAGCACCGGCCGTTCGAGCCGCGCCGCCAGGTAGGGCTGGAGCATCGACCCGAACTCGGCGTACTGGGTGAAGACGAGCGCCTTCTCGCCCTGCTCCAGCACCTCGGCGCAGATCTCCTCCAGCCGTTCGAGCTTGCCCGACCGGCCGGGCAGGCGCGAGCCGTCCTTGAGCAGGTGCGCCGGATGGTTGCAGACCTGCTTGAGCTTGGCCATCGTCGCCAGCACCAGCCCCCGCCGCTCGGCCTCCTCCGCCTCGGCGATCTGCTGGAGCATGTCGTCCACGGTCGCCTGGTAGAGCGACGCCTGCTCGGTCGTCAGGTTGCAGTAGACCTTGATCTCCTGCTTCTCCGGCAGGTCCGAGATGATCGACTTGTCGGTCTTGAGGCGGCGCAGGATGAACGGCTGCGTCGCCCGTCTGAGCGCCAGCGCCGCCTGCTCGTCGCCCTCCCGCTCGATCGGGATCGCGAACCGCTGCCGGAACGCGCTCCGCGGCCCGAGCAGCCCCGGGTTCGCGAACTCCATGATCGACCACAGCTCGGTCAGGTGGTTCTCCACCGGCGTGCCGGTGAGCGCGATCCGGCTCCGCGCCGGGATGCTCCGCACCGCCCGGGCCTGCCGCGTCCCGCTGTTCTTGAGCGCCTGCGCCTCGTCGCAGATGACCCGCTCCCAGTCGATGGCCGCCAGCATCTCGGCGTCCCGCGCGGCCGTCCCGTAGGTGGTCAGCACCAGGTCGGCGCCCGCGACCGCCTCGGCGAGGCCCTCGCCGCGGCGCCGTCCCGTCCCGTGGTGGACGTAAACGCGCAGCTTGGGCGTGAACCGCGCCGCCTCCCGCTGCCAGTTCCCCACCAGCGACATCGGCCCTATGAGGAGTGTGGGGCCCGGGCGCTCGCCGTCAGCCCGCTCGGAGGCGAGAAGGGCCAGGGACTGGGCCGTGTTATGGCACAGCATTCCCTCGGCGACATAGTTATGGTGATCGGCGACCTCGAAGTCGTAGACGAAGCCTTCGTAGTCCAACTCCTCGACCGAGGCGATTCTCGCGTAGTAGACCTCGCGCGTGGCCCGTTCGTCCAGCCGGTCGCGGATCCGCTGGAGTTCGAGGCCGTCGAGGCGCTCGTAGGCGGCCAGTGTCTGCGCCGTCCATTTGCATCCCCTGCGGCGCCGATACTCCGCCTCAGCCTCCCCGGAAAGGATGTGGTCCAGCCTTCCTACGGCTTCTCTTGCGCTCCCTCTGGAGAACTCCCGGGTTCCGTAGAAGTAGGCGGTGTTGATGCTGAGATGCCGCATGGGCAGCTCCGTGACCTCTTGAGCCCGTCGGAGGAGGTCGCTGCCGGGCACGCCCTCGACGTTGGTGTTGGAGGACCTTGCGCAGATCTCGTCCATCCGGACCTGCTTGGCGGCGTCGGCGATTCCGATGAGGCGGTGGAAGCGCCGAAGGCTCGCCCCGCCGATGAGACCGATCTGGTACGGGCGCTTGATACCGGTCCCGTTGGTGGCGCATTTCCAAGCCGTGGAGATGCGCAGCCAGACGCCGAACCTGCGCAGCAGGGTGCTGAGCTGCCGCATGATCCAGACGGACGCGGAACTGATCTCGACGAGGCGCCTCGACGTGTCGACCGACGACTCGGCGGCGAAGAAGTGCCTGAGGAAGAGCCGGACGGTCGACTCGTCGGCTGCCATGACGCTTTCAGGGATCCGTTTGTGGGCCGAATGGCCGCCCCAGCGGTATCCGTGCTCCTCCAGCAGTTCCCGGTAGGGCTTTCCGCTGAATCTCAGGAACGGGACCTTGGTGCCGGTCCCCGGCACGAGCTTCGCATCGTCCATCGCGAGGTCGAACCGGCCCGCCACACGCTTCAGCCGAGCCTGCAGGTCTTCGAGCGTGCGCACATTCTTCTGGGTGATGACCACAGTGGTCCATCGGCCTTCGCTCCCCTCGGCTATCTGCCATGCGAGGAGGACGGTCAAGTCCGGATCCAGGGCGCCGCCCTCATGCCTCAGCCGTGCCGGAACGCAGACGCGCGTCCCCGGGCGGAGGTCGGTCGTCCAGTCGTCGAGGCCCAGGAGCCGGTGCCGCCGGGTCACGATGATCTCGCTGCCGTCGTCCAGCCGGACCTTGCGCACCTTCTCGTTGATGTGCTGGCGGTAGAGACGGGTGACCACGGCGGGAACGATTCGCCCATCCTTGGCGATGGAATTGACGGTCAACTCCCGTGCCGGTGTTGTCCACTCGCCTTCGCCATCGGGTTCCAGGGCGGACGCGTAGCGGGCCCAGACGTCCTTCGCCTTCATCAGGGCGCCGTTCACGAAGACGAACTCGTCTTTTCCTATGCATTTGCCAAGGCCCATCGAGTCGGCGAGGACGCCGCCGAGCCCGAGGTCGCCGAGGAACTTCAGCCAGGCGAGGCCGCGCTCCTGGAAGGGACGGAGGGTCCCGTTGAAGCCGTCGGGGGTGCGCAGGGGGGTGAGGCGGCGGTCGGCTTCGCCGGAGAGGAGGTCGCCGAGGGGGCCGGTGGCGTCCACCTCGGTCAGGGGGAGGGCGTCGTCGCCGGCGTGCACGATCGCGCGGATCGCCTCGGCGGCGGTCATGCGGCCGCGGCGCGGGTGCCGCAGGAAGTCGAGGGCGGCCTCCAGCTGGTGCTCGTCCAGCTCCACCCACTGGCCGCGCAGGCGGACGAGCGGGGTCTTCAGCCGGGCCAGCTCCTCCAGTTCGGCCTCGTCGACGCTCGCGTCGCCGATGGCGAGGTCCCAGCGGAAGTCGACCATCGACTTCAGGTCGAAGCCGGAGGGCGCCGCCGCCCCCGCGGACGCCTCCGGGTCCTCGTTGCGGGCGGTGAGCTTCATGCCGAGCTTCGCCTTGCCCGCCCACTGGGGGAGCAGGACCCCGAAGCCCGCGGCGGCGAGCATCGGGGCCGCCTGGCGGAGGAAGCGGAACGCGCCCGCCGTGTCGAGGAGGAGTTCGCCCGGCGCGGGGCCGTCCAGGGCGGGCGCCAGGTCGGGGAAGAGGCGCAGGGCGCGGCCGAGGCCGGAGAGGAGGGTCTCCTCGGCCTGCGGGATCGAGGTGGCCTCGCCCTCCCAGACCAGCGCGGCGGGGACGTAGAGGCTCGGGTCGTCGGTGCCCTGGAGGGCGAACTCGACCCGCCAGGAGTCGCCGTCGCGGGGCTCGGCGTCCTCCTCGAACTCCTCGGCGCCGGGTTCGGCGAGGCGGAAGCAGACGCGCAGCGGGCCGGACGGGCGGCGCGCGGCGGCGGCCCACGCGTCCAGTTCTGCGATCAGGTCGTCGGGGTCGTCGCGGGGCTCGCGGGCGACCTCGGGGGAGGGGCCGGTCAGCGCCATCACCCAGCGTTCGGCGAGCGGCAGCCGGTCGGGCTCCTTGCGCCGCGACACCAGCAGCGGATGCGGCACCACGCCCCGCACGGCCGTGTCGACCAGGGCCGACAGCGCCTCGCGCAGGACCTCGGCGGCGGGGCGGCCGCCGCCCGCCGCGCGGCAGGCGGCGGGCATGGCACGGGCCAGCGCGCGGAACCGCGCCGGGTCGTCGATCACCGGCCGCCAGCGGGCCACGAGGTCGCCGTCCTCGCGCAGCAGGGCGGGCAGGACGTGGCCGCGCCCGGCGAGGTGCACCGCCTCGTCCGCGAGCATGCACAGGAAGCGCAGGTCGGTGCCCGCGATGACGTCGGCGCTGTGCTCGGCCGCCTGGAGCAGCGCCATCGCGGGGAACGGCGCGAGGACCAGGGCCGGGACCCGCCACGTGCGCAGCTCGGGCTCGTCCCGCACCGGTTCGGGGCCCAGCTCCGCCGACGGAAGCGGATGGTCGCCCGCGGTGGGCAGCGACATGGCCAGCTCGACGCGGAACGCGGCGCGCAGGAGCGGCTCGTAGGACGTGCCGGTGAAATCGCAGGTCGCGAAGGGGTGGACGTCCGGGGAGGGCTCGTACGGGCCGGTGCGTTCGGCCCACAGGCAGAGCGCACCGCCATGCCAGGTGGCGTGGGCGACGAGCATGGTCCCCGAAGCTACCAGCCGCCTCGGACGCCACCATGCTTCACGGTTCCCGACAGCCGCCACTCAGGCTCGCTGGCTAGGCTCGGGGCGTCCGCCACCGAGTCACACTGGGAGGGTCGCCGTGGGCGAGTTCGTACGGGTCGAGGTCGAGGACGGGATCGCGACGATCAGGCTCGACCGGCCGAAGATGAACGCCCTGAACGCCCAGATGCAGCGGGAGCTGATCGACGCGGCCCGCCAGGTCACGCAGGACGAGGCGGTCGGCGCGGTCGTGCTGTACGGGGGCGAGCGGGTGTTCGCGGCGGGCGCGGACATCAAGGAGATGGCCCCGATGTCGTACGCGGAGATGTCCGCGGGCCACTCGCGGCTGCTGCAGGACTTCGCCAAGGCGCTCGCCGCGATCCCCAAGCCGGTCATCGCCGCGATCACCGGGTACGCGCTCGGCGGCGGGCTGGAGGTGGCGCTGACCGCCGACTTCCGCGTCGCGGGCGAGGGCGCGAAGGTCGGGCAGCCGGAGATCCAGCTCGGCATCATCCCCGGCGCGGGCGGTACGCAGCGGCTGGCCCGGCTGGTCGGGCCGTCGAGGGCGAAGGACCTGATCTTCTCGGGACGGCACGTCGCGGCGGACGAGGCCCTCGCGATCGGCCTGGTGGACCGGGTCGTCGCGGACGACGCCGTCTACGCCGCCGCCAAGGAGTGGGCGGCGGTGTTCGTCGGCGGTCCCGCGATCGCGCTGCGGGCCGCCAAGCAGGCCATCGACCGGGGGCTCGAGGCCGACCTCGACACCGGGCTGGAGATCGAGCGGACGCAGTTCGCGGCGCTGTTCGCCACCGAGGACCAGGCGAGCGGGATGAAGAGCTTCCTGGAGGAGGGCCCCGGCAAGGCGACGTTCACCGGTCGCTGAGCGCGCGGTCCCGCGTGTCGAGCACCTCCTCGGCGTAGCGCTCGGTCCAGCGGCCGAGGGCGGCGAGGGGTTCGAGCATCCCGCGCCCCGGCGGGGTCAGCTCGTACTCGACGCGCGGGGGCGCCTCGGCGTAGCGGCGGCGGGCGACCAGGCCGTCGCGTTCGAGGCGGCGGAGCGTCTCGGTCAGCACCTTGTGGCTGATGCCGCCGATCTGCGCCCGCATGTCACCCGGACGCAGCGGGCCGTGTTGCAGCGTCCACAGCACGACGCCCGTCCACGTGCCGGACAGCAGGTCGAGACCGAGCCGCGTCCGGCAGTCGGCGATGTACTCGTATTCGTTCATGGGTTCGCCCGCCATCCTGCCCCTTCCGATACGCACCGGATGGTGCGGAACGGACCGCCTAACGTTCCGACCGACGGTAAACGAACGGGAGGATGTCATGCGGATCGGAGTGCTCGGCGCGGGCGCCATGGCGGACGCGCTCGCCACGCAGTGGGCGCGCAAGGGACACCAGGTGCGGATCGGGGCGCGGACGCCCGCGAAGGCGGTCGCGCTGGCCGGCCGGATCGGGCACGGCGCGGCCGGCGGCACGTTGCGGGAGGCGGCGGAGTTCGGCGACGCGGTGCTCCTCGCCGTCTGGCACGAGGGCGTCCAGGACGTCCTGCGCGCGGCGGGGCCGCTGGAAGGGCGCGTGCTGATCGACTGCACCAACCCGATGGAGCCGCCGTTCGAGCGGCTCAAGACGGCGGGCGGCCCGTCCGCGGCGCGGCGGATCGCCGACGCCACCGGCGCGCGAGTCGTCAAGGCCTTCAACACCTGCCACGAGAGCGTGTGGCGGATGACGCCCCCGGCGTTCGCGGGGCGTCCCCTCGGCGTCCCGCTGTGCGGGGACGACGAGGAGGCCCTCGCCGTGGTGCGCGGCCTGGTGGGCGACCTCGGCTGCGTGCCGATGGACGGCGGAGGCCTGGAGAGGGCCGGGCTGCTGGAGGCCGCGACCGCGTTCCTGGTGGGCCTGTGGGTGGCGGGCGAGGATCCGTCCGCGATGCTGCCGCCCCCCGAGTACGCTGGGGGCGACCCGGCGCGTACCTCCGAGCTCGCGGGCTGAAACGTTATTTGTGTTTTTGGGCGTCCTGTGGGGGTGCGCGAAGAACCGCCGCTAGCATCTGCCGCCATGCGACATGCGTTCCGTACCGCGCTCGTGACGGGGGCGTCCAGCGGTATCGGCGAGAGCTTCGCCCGCCTCCTGGCCGCCCGCGGCACCGACCTGGTGATCGTGGCCCGCCGGAGCGAGCGGCTGGACGGGCTGGCCCGCGAACTCGTCGAACGGTACCGGGTCGCCGTGGAGGTCCTGGCCGCCGACCTCACCGATCCCGCGCAGCGCGCCGAGGTCGAGGGGCGGCTGCGCACCGAGCCGGTCGAGCTGCTGGTCAACAATGCCGGGTACGGCGCTTTTGGAGCGTTCGCGGAACTGCCGCTGGACGACCACCTGGCGCAGATCGAGCTGAACGTGGCCGCCCTCGTGCGGCTCGCCCACGCCGCCCTGCCCGGGATGATCGCGCGCGGCCGGGGCGGGGTGCTGAACGTCGCGTCGATGGCGGGGTTCGCGCCCTCTCCCGGCAGCGCGACCTACGGGGCGACGAAGGCGTACGTGGCGTCGTTCTCGGAGAGCCTGCACTCGGAGGTCGCGGGCAAGGGCGTCCACGTGACGGCTCTGTGCCCCGGGTTCACCCGCACCGACGACGACGTCCCGGCCAACCTCCTCTGGCTGCGGCGCGAGGACGTGGCGCGGGCGGGGCTGGAGGCGGTGGCGACCGGGCGCGCGCTGTGCGTCCCCGGCATGCAGTACAAGGCGGCGCTCCCGGCGCTCCGCCTCGTTCCGAGACCGCTTCTCAGGGCGGCCGCGAACCGCATGTGGCAACAGGCCGCCGACACGCGGTGACAAGACGTCACACGCTTTCGCGCGGATCTACAAAAGTTCCCGCGCGTTGCTTGTCGCGGTGCTGACTTGACGGGGCTCGCGCTTTCTCGCGACGATCGAACCTACGCTTGAGTAGGTTGTGAACAGCCTGCTGGGCGGCTGCACAAGGACCTCGTCCAGCGAAGGAAGCACATGTCCCTGACCCCCGAAGAGAAGTCCCAGACCGGCCTCATGCTCGACCTCGAGCCGGTGGTCGAGCAGGAGCTGAACCGGCACCTGTCGACGGCCAAGGAATGGTTCCCGCACCAGTACGTGCCGTGGAGCGAGGGCCGCGACTTCGACGGGCCGCTGGGCGGCGAGCCGTGGTCGATCGAGCAGTCGAAGGTGACGCCCGAGGCGCGCGACTCGCTGATCGTCAACCTCCTCACCGAGGACAACCTGCCCGGCTACCACCGCGCGATCGCCACCGTCTTCGGCCGCGAGGGCGCCTGGGGCACGTGGGTGAACCGCTGGACCGCCGAGGAGAACCGGCACGGCATCGCCCTGCGCGACTACCTCACCGTGAGCCGCGCGGTCGACCCGATCGCGCTGGAGCGCGCCCGCATGCACCACATGGAGGCCGGCTACGAGGCCGACCACGGCGACTCGTTCCTGCACGGGACGGCGTACGTGTCGTTCCAGGAGCTCGCGACCCGCGTCTCGCACCGCAACACCGGCAGGGCGTCCGGCGACCCCGTCTGCGAGCAGATGATGACCCGCATCGCCGCCGACGAGAACCTCCACATGATCTTCTACCGGAACCTGATGGGCGCCGCGCTGGAGGCCGCCCCGAACGAGACGATGCGGGCGATCACCGATGTCGTGACGACGTTCCAGATGCCCGGCCACAGCATCGACGGCTTCCTGCGCAAGTCGGTCGTCATCGCCAACGCCGGCATCTACGACCTGCGGCTCCACCACGACGACGTGCTCGTCCCGGTGCTGCGCAAGTGGGGCGTCTTCGACCGCACCGACCTGACGGGCGACGGCGAGAAGGCCCGCGAGGAGCTCGGCGAGTTCCTGGAGCACCTCGACGCCTCCGCCACCAAGTTCGAGACCCGCCGCGAAGAACGCCGCGCCCGCCAGGCCGCCCGCAAGGGCTAGCCCGGAGGGGCCGCGGCCGGGGCGGGTTCGGGTGACCTGAACCGGACTCGGGTGGATTCCGGGAACCCGGAGGGCGTTTCCTCGCGTCAAAGGGTGCATGGGGACGCACAGGCGACTGGGCGGGTACCGGTTGCTGGACGAGATCGGCCGGGGGAGCACGGCGGTGGTCTACCTGGCCATGGACGCCGGCGGCCGGGAGGTCGCGGTCAAGGAGCTCGTTCCGGAGCTCACGGGGGAGCCGGAGGCGATCAGCCGGCTGGCACGGGAGATGCAGGCGCAGGCGCGGGTGCGCAGCGCCTACGTCGCCCGGCTGCTGGACGGCGCGATCTCGGCGCGGCGGCCGCACGTGGTCATGCAGTACGTGCCGGGGTGCCCGCTGAACGACCTCGTCTCGGCGTACGGGCCGATGCGCGGCGACCGGCTCGTCCGGTTCGCCCGGCGGCTGGCGCTGGCGCTCGGGGACGTCCACGACGCGGGCGTGCTGCACCGCGACGTGGCGCCCGGCAACGTCATCGTGCTGGGCGACCGGCCGACGCTGATCGACTTCGGCATCGCGCACGAGTCCGGCGCGGAGCAGATCACCAGGCGCGGCATGGTCGTGGGGACGCCCGCCTACCTGGCGCCCGAGCTGATCGAGGGGGAGCGCGCGACCACCGCGTCGGACGTGTTCTCGTGGGCGTCGACCGTGGCCTACGCGGCGACGGGCCGCCCGCCGTTCGGGCGCGGGTCGCTGCACGGGGTGTGCTTCAGGATCCTGCGCGGCCAGGCCGACATCGACGGCGCTCCGGAGCCGCTGGCGGGGCTGCTGCGGGCGGCGTTCCGCCGCGACCCGGCGGACCGTCCCTCCGCGCGCTGGTTCGCCGGGGCGCTGGCCGCCGCCGCCGAGGGCGACGGGGTGGTGGCGGCCTGATGGCTGGATCCCCCCGGCAGGATGGGCAAGGGTAGGGTTTCGGAAACGATGAGGGGAGCCGTCACGTCCGGGGACCGAATCGGCCACTACAGCGTCCAGCAGACCCTGGGGGAAGGGGGCATGGGCGTCGTCTACCTCGGCGCCGACCCCGAGGGGCGCAACGTGGCCATCAAGGTGCTGCGGCCAGCGGTCGCGGGCGACGCCACGGCGCGTCGCCGGCTGGCCCGCGAGGTCGACTCGATGCGCAGGGTGCACAGCCCGCACGTCGCCGAGATCCTCGACGCCGACGTGACCGCCGACCAGCCCTACATCGTGACCCAGTACGTGCCCGGCCGGACGCTGGAGGAGATCGTCGAGGAGTCCGGCCCGATCTACGGGCCGGCGCTGCAGCGCCTCGGCGTGGGGCTGGCGGCGGCGCTGTCGGCGATCCACGGCGCCGGGATCGTGCACCGCGACATGAAGCCCGGCAACGTGATGCTCGTGGACGGCGAGCCCGTCGTGATCGACTTCGGCATCGCGCAGGCCGCCGACGCGACCCGGCTGACCGCGACCGGCATGGTCATCGGCACCCCCGGCTACCTCGCCCCGGAGATCATCGAGGGCGAGGACGCGGGCCCGCCGTCGGACGTGCACGCCTGGGGCGGGACGGTCGCCTACGCCGCGACCGGCCGCCCGCCCTTCGGCTCCGGCACCTTCGAGTCGATCTTCTACAAGATCATGCAGAGCACGCCCGACCTGGACGGCGTGCCCGAGGCGATGCTGCCCGTGCTGCGGTCGGCGATGGCGCGGCACCCCGCCGAGCGCCCGACGGCCGTCAACCTGGTGCAGCTCACGCGGCGCATCCATCTCGAGGCCACCATCACCGACCAGACGCGCGTCGACCGGCACTACCCGGCGGCCGGTGCGGCCGGTGCGGCCGCTGCGCTGGGCACGTCGGGCACGCCGGGGCCGGAGGAGACGGCCGCCGACCACTCCCGGCAGTTCTCCATGCCGGCGCCGCAGGACCCGCCGTCGTCCGGGACGTCGTCGGCGTCGCCCGGGATGCCGGTGCCCGCGCCCGTCCCGTCGCCCGCGCCCGTTCCGGCGCAGCCGAAGGACTTCGTGGGCCAGCTGCCGCCCGCCGCGCCGCCGCCCGTCCCGCCGCCGGGGCCCGCGCCGTTCAAGGCGGGGGAGCAGTACGGGCAGCGCGGCTACGGGCCGCCCGCCCCCTACGACCAGGGCCCCTACCAGGGCGGTTATCCGCCGCCGCAGTACGGGCCCCCGCCGAACCAGCCCACGCAGGGCGCGCTCCAGCGCGGCCCCTACGAGACGGAGGCGCGGCAGCGTCCCGACCAGGCGCGTGCCGACGGGGCGGAGCGCGACAAGGAGCGGCGCAAGCCCTACGGCTGGTACCGGGTGCTCAGCTTCATCGTCCTGGTGGCGCTGCTCGGGTTCGCCAACATCGCGCCGCTGCTCGCCCTCGGCGTCACCGTCGCCGGCGTGTTCGTGCTGCGGATGGGCGACAGGGCGGCCAAGGGCATGGAGGGCCGGCAGACGCGGCGGGGCCCGCGCTCGGGCGACGCGGTCGCGGCCGCGTTCCGGACGCCGCTGCACCTGCCCGGCGCGCTGATGTCGACCGTGCTGTGGACGGCGCTCAGCGGTGTCGCGGGGCTGATCCTGCTCGGTGTGCTGATCTTCGCGAACCCGGAGATGACCGCGTCCAAGGCCATCGCCTACTCGGCCATGGCGGTGATCGGGCTGCTGTGCCTCGCGCCGGGCAGCGGCGCGCCCCGCCGCCAGCTCGCCCGCATCTGGGGCGCGGTGCTGCCGCGCGCCGAGGCCGCGCTCGTCGGCGCGCTCATCCTCGGGATCTTCGCCGCGGTGCTGGTCGGGCTGTCGCAGCGGCAGCCGCCCGACACCACGCCGGTGGACGGGATGAGCCAGGACCTGGAGAGCGTGCGCGCCGACGTCCACGATCTCGTGGCGAGCATCCCCGGGACGTGACGCGCGGCTCCGGCGACGGGCGCGGTCCCTCTCCGGTCGGTAGGGTGGCGACCCATTATGAGCGGTGAGACGAGCCACCAGGCGCACATCGGTCCGTACCGGCTGCTGTCCAGGCTGGGCGGCGGCACCGGCGACGTCCACCGCGCCGCGGGCACCGACGGCCGCGACGTGGCGATCCGGCTCCTGCCGCCGGACGCGGCCCCCGACGTCCCGCGGATGCGCGAGGTGCTCAGCCCCTACGTGGCGGACGTCCTGGACGGTGAGGCCGCCGGCCCGCGCCCCTACGTGGTGTTCCGGTTCGTCCCCGGACGTCCGCTCGCCGAGAGGATCGCCGAGCAGGGGCCGATGTCGGGGGACGCGCTGCGCCGCATGGCCTTCGGGCTGGCCAAGGCACTCGCCGCCATCCACCTGACCGGTCTCGCGCACGGCGAGCTGGGGCCGGGCACGGTCCTGGTCGTGGACGACGCGCCGGTCGTCGTCGACTTCGCGCTGACCTCCGGCGCCGACGCCGGCGACGACGTCCGCGCATGGGCGGCCACGGTGGCGTTCGCCGCCACCGGCCGTCCGGACGGGCCCGCCGAGTCGCTGCCGGCCGACCTGCGCGCCCTGGTGGCGGCCGCCTCCCACCCGGACCCCGGGGCCCGCCCGTCTGCGGCCGAGTTGGCGGAGTCGGCGTCCCGCCTGAAGCTTCCGGCCGCGTCGACCACCAGCTCACGTCCCGCCGCCGCGGCTCTCGCGCCCGAGGCCCCCGCCCCGCCGACCGGCCCGGCAGCGCCCGGTCCTGCGGCGGCCCCCGCCGGAGCGCGGGAGACGGCGGCGCACGAGACGGCGGTGACACAGGGCTGGGCGCGGCTGCTCGCGGCCATGGTGGTGGTGGCCGGCGTCGGCGTCGTGATCATGCTGCCGATCGCGGGACTCGTCCTGACGCTGGCCGCGGTGACGCTGCTGCGGGTGGCGGGCACGACGGCGCGCGGCTGGGCGTGGGCGTTCGGGCGGACGCTGCTGACCGTCCCCTACGCGGCGGTGTTCACGGCCGCCGTCCCGCTCGGGCTCGCCGCGGCGTCGGCGGTCGGCGGGAAGCTGGACTCGCTCACGGCCTGCGCGTTCGGCGCCGGAGCCGGGGCCGCGGTGCTGTGGACGGCGCCGGGCGTCAGCGCGCCGCGGCGCCAGCTGGAGCGGATGTTCCTTCCGGTGGCGCGGCGGCCACGGGCCGTCGCGGCCGCGGTCGTGGGCCTCGGCGTGCTGTGCCTGCTCGTCGGCGTCGGCGCGATGACGCTGACGCCGAGCTTCTCCCCGACCTACGGGCTGCAGCGCACGCTGGAGAGCTCGATGGACCGCCTCCAGCACGCCGTCAACAGGGTATGAGGCATGATGTCCGCCACGTCCGATTCGGGACGCCTCATGCACCGCAAACCCGCCGGGCACGTGGGTAAGGTCTCACGAACTGGGATTTGCCAGTAGGCTACCGACGAGTAACATTATCGTGCACGGCCGAACCGGGGACCCGGCTCCGAAGCACGTTCGGGTGTTTGGCAGGCTGTGACTGCGAAAGCGCATGTCCGCGTCGACCCGTCATGGGCGGCGCCCCTCTGCCGCTTACCTCAGCGGCCAACTGAGTGCAGGGAGGTCGGCCACCGGCCATGAACATCGTCGTCCTGGTGAAGCAGGTTCCCGATACGGAGAGCCCGCGCAAGCTGAAGTCCGATGACAGCACGCTCGACCGCGCCGCGGCGGACGGCGTCATCAACGAACTCGACGAGTACGCCATCGAAGAGGCGCTGCGCATCAAGGAGGCCCAGGGCGGCGAGGTGACCGTCCTCACCATGGGCCCCGGCAAGGCCACCGACTCCATCCGCAAGTCGCTGGCGATGGGCGCCGACAAGGCCGTCCACCTCCTCGACGACGGCCTCGCCGGCTCCGACGCGCTGCAGACCTCGTACGCGCTGGAGCAGGCGCTCGGGCGCACCGGGTTCGACCTGGTCGTCCTCGGCGCGGAGTCCACCGACGCGCGCACCGGCGTGCTCGCCGCGATGCTCGCCGAGCGCCTCGGCGTCCCGCAGCTGTCGCTCGCCAACAAGGTCGAGATCGACGGGACGTCCATCAAGGTGCAGCGGCAGACCGACTACGGCTTCGACCGGGTCGAGGCCAGCCTGCCCGCGGTGGTGTCCGTGGTGGAGAAGATCAACGAGCCGCGCTACCCCTCGTTCAAGGGGATCATGGCGGCCAAGAAGAAGCCGGTCGAGACGCTCGGCCTCGGCGACGCCGGCATCGACGCGTCCCGGGTCGGCCTGGCGAACGCCGCGACCGAGGTGGTCGACTTCGCCGAGGCGCCGCCGCGCGCGAAGGGCGAGATCGTCACCGACGAGGGCGACGGCGGTGCGAAGATCGCCGAGTTCCTCGCGTCGAAGAAGTTCGTCTGACCGAGGAAGGGGATTCAACCATGACCGAGATTCTCGTCCTCGTCGACCATGTCGACGGTGAGGTCAAGAAGGTCACGCTCGAACTGCTGACGCTGGCGAACCGGCTCGGCGAGGCGGCCGCGGTATGGGTCGGCCCGGGCTATGAGAACGCCAGGGACAGGCTCGCCGAGTACGGTGCCGGCAAGGTCTACGTGGCGGCCGACGAGGAGCTGACCTCCTACGTCGTCGCCCCGAAGGCCGCGCTGCTGGCCCAGCTCGTGAGCGAGAAGTCCCCGGCCGCGGTGCTGGTGGCCGCGACCGGCGAGGGCAAGGAGATCGCGGGCCGCCTCGCCGTCAAGACCGGCTCCGGCGTGCTCACCGACGTCGTGGACGTCGCCGACGGCTTCGTCGCCGAGCACTCGATCTTCGGCGGCGGGATCATCGCGCACGCCAAGGTGAAGACCGGCACGCCGATCATCGCGGTGCGGCCGAACTCCGTCGCGCCCCAGGCGTCCGCGGCCACCCCGGCCGAGGAGCAGGTGTCGGTCACGCTCTCGGACGCCGACAAGGGCGCCAGGATCGTGGAGAAGGTCGTCCAGGAGAAGGGCGAGCGCCCGGACCTGACCGAGGCCGCGATCGTGGTCTCCGGCGGCCGCGGCGTCGGCGGCGCGGAGAACTTCAAGATCATTGAGGGGCTGGCCGACTCGCTCGGCGCGGCCGTCGGCGCCTCCCGCGCCGCGACCGACGCCGGCTGGTACCCGCACTCGTTCCAGGTCGGCCAGACCGGCAAGACGGTGTCGCCGCAGCTGTACATCGCGGTCGGCATCTCCGGCGCCATCCAGCACCGGGCCGGCATGCAGACCTCGAAGACCATCATCGCCGTCAACAAGGACCCCGAGGCGCCGATCTTCGAGCTCGTCGACTACGGCGTGGTGGGCGACCTGTTCCAGGTCGCGCCCCAGCTGACCGAGGAGATCAGCAAGCGCAAGTGATCTCGCGCGGACGGCCCGGCGACGCTCCCGTCGCCGGGCCCTTCGTCGTTCGGGGGCCCTTCGTCCTTCAGGAGCGCTTCGGCGACGGGTACGGGACGGCCTTGAGCAGCGCGGGCTTCACCATGTCGCCGACCTCGGCGTAGGGCAGGACGGTGTCCAGCTGGCCGCACGCCGACTCGTACCCCAGGGTCGAGAGGTAGAAGGCCACGCGCAGGCCCGCCGGGGTGAGGGCCATGGTGACCTCGCCGGACCTGACGAACGCGGACGGGTTGTCGGTGCCCTGCGGCAGGCCGAGGCCGCTCGCCTGGCCCCTGCCGCAGTAGGCGCCGCCGGGCTGGCGCGTCTTGATCTTGCCGTCCAGCGGCTTGAGGCCCGGCTCGGTCGGGACGCGGAACAGGTCGAGCGGCCGGTAGGAGGCGCCGGTCCGCAGGTCGACGGTCGCCGCCTGGGACTGGTCCCAGCCCGTCCCGCGCTCGCCGCGCAGCTCGACGGTGTACCACACCGACAGCAGCCGGTCGTTCCGCATGAGGATCTTCGGTGTGGCGACGTCGGTGTAGGGGCCGTTGCCGATGTCCTTCAGGCCGTTGCGGAGTTTGGCCCAGCGCTGTTCGAGCGGCGCCCTGAGCGCCTGGTTGATCTTCCGGTTGAGCGCGGCGTCCCCGCCCGTGACGCGCACGATCCGGCCCTGCGCCTGGAACGTCATGCCACGGCCGATGTCCTGCCGGGGCTCGCTCAGCGCCGCCAGCCGCGCCACGATCGGCTTCGGCTGGTCCGCGACCGCCACGTAGACCGCCGCCCCGCCGCCCACGGCCACGGCGGCGGTCCCGCCCGCGACGGCCGCCGCGCCCTTCGCGCCGAGCGTGCCGATGACGCCCTTGCCCGCAGCGCCCGCCGCGCCGGCTCCGCCCGTCCCGGCGGCGCCCCCCGACCCCGCCGCGCCCGCGGCGCCTGCGGCTCCGGCCGCCCCCGCCGAGGCGCCGCCCGAGCCGAGGCCGAGCGCGGTCAGCGGGAACAGCACCGACAGCGCGGCGGCGGCGCCCGCGAGAGTGCGGACGCCGCGCCCCTCCCAGTCGGGCCCGTACGCGCCCGCCGCGACCGACTCCAGCTCGGAGACGAACGCGGCGGCGCCCGGCGGGCGGTCCCACGGGTTCTTCGCCAGCCCGCGCTCGATCAGCGGGCGGAGCGGCCCGGGGACGTCCTGCACCGGGATCGGGGCCGTGAGGTGGCGGCCCATCAGCCCGCCCTGGTCCTCGGCGGTGTACGGGCGGCGCCCCGTCACGCACTCGAAGAACACGCACGCCGCCGCGTACACGTCGGTCGCGGGGGAGGCGGGCTCGTCCCGCCACTGCTCGGGCGCCATGTAGACGGGCGTCCCCGAGCGGCCGGACGCGCCCGCGTCCACCGCGATGCCGAAGTCGATCAGCTTGCTCAGCCCGTCGCCGCGCACGATCACGTTCGCGGGCTTGTAGTCGCGGTGGACGATGCCGACGCCGTGCGCGGCGGCGAGACCGAGCAGCGAGCCCTTGAGCACCGCCAGGGCGGCCTCGGGCGCCAGCGGCCCCCGCTCGGCGAGCACCGACTTCAGCGGCGCCCCGTCCACCGCCTCCATGACGATCGCCGCGCCGTCCGGCGCCTCGACGAGGCCGAACAGCTGGGCGACGAACGGGTTGCGCAGCCGGCTGAGCAGGTCGGCCTCGCCGCGGAACCGCTCGCGGAACTCGGCGTCCCCGGCGAGGGGCCGCGCCAGGTACTTGATCGCCGCCGGGCGCCCCGTCGCGTCGTGCCGCGCGAGCACGACGCGACCTTGCGCGCCTTCGCCGAGCACCCGCATCTCGCTGTAGCCCGGAACCCGCCATCCGCCCATACCGCCCCCATGCGCCCTTGATGGAAGGGGTTATATCGGATCGCGACCTCAGGCGGCGACGGGTTCCGGCCGGGAGTCGCCCGCCCCCGGCGCCGGAGCCTCCGCGGGGGCCTCGGCCGGGGCGGGGACGGAGATGTCCGCGGTCGTGCGCAGCGGCGCGTACCGGGCGCCCGCCGCGATCAGGAGCGCCAGCACGACGACCACGCCGACGCCGACCCGCAGGGACGTCGCCTCCGACAGGAAGCCGACCACGACCGGGCCGAGCAGCAGGCCGCCGTAGCCCATCGCGCCGACCTGGGCGACGGCCGCCGCGGGACGGTCCGGAGCGGCGGAGCCCGCCAGCGAGATCGTCGTCGGGACGACCGTGCAGACCACGAGCCCGGTCACGAAGAACCCGGCGATCGCCACCGCCGGGACCGGCGCCAGCACGACGACGGTCATGCCGACGGCGGTCCCGAGGCCCGCGCCGACCAGCAGCCGGCGGGTGCCGACCCGCATCCGGACGCGGTCGCCGACGAGCCGCCCGAGCAGCATCGCCAGCTCGAACATCGGGTAGCCGGCCGCGGCGACGGCCTCGGTCGCGCCGAGCTCGTCGTGCAGCAGCAGCCCGCTCCAGTCGGCGATCGACCCCTCGGTCATGAACGCGATGAACGCGAGGACGCCGATCAGGTAGACGGCGGCGGGCATCCGGCGCGCCCTGCGTCCCGTTCCGGACGCGGCGGGCGCGGCGGGGTCGGGCAGGTAGGTGCGGCCGAGAGCGAGCCCGGCGGGCAGCGACAGCAGCGCGGTGACCAGCACGGTCTCGGTGAACCCGAAACCGGCCGCGGCCGTGGCGACGCCGAACAGGCCGCCGCTCATCGCGCCGACGCACCAGCCGGCGTGCATGCCGCTCATGACGGACCGGCGGTACGCCTGCTCGACGACGCTGCCCTGCGCGTTCATCGCGATGTCGGTGATCCCGAACGTCATGCCGAACAGCGCGACGGCGCCGAGGAGGACGCCGTAGGTGGGGGCGAGCGCCACCCCCACGTAGGACAGCCCCGTCAGCGGCAGGGCGACCCGCAGGACGGTGCGGCTGCCGGCCCGCGCCATCACGCCGCGCAGCGCCTGCATGGCCGCGATCGCGCCGAGTCCCCAGACGAGGACGACGATGCCGATCTCGCCCTCGTTCGTCCCGAACTTGCCGGCCAGCGCGGGCATGCGCGCCACCCACACTCCGGTCAGCAGACCGGCCAGCGCGAAGGTCAGGAACGTCCCCGAACGGGCACGGAACAGCATTGTTCACCTCTTTCTCGGCTCGGCGGGGCGCACCCCGGTGTGACATGCGTCTTGTGCGACGGGCGCCGTCATGTGACGTGCGCCATCATGTGACGTGCGTCATGGAACGCTCCAAACCCGTGCGGGTCCGGAGCGTCCGGAAGGTCGGACGGGGCGCGTGCGGCGCCCCCGGCGTCAGCGCTCCAGCAGCTCCAGGAGCCGCCGTCTCAGCGCTCGGAGCTGCTCGGCGTCGTACAGCCCGGGGTCATGGCTGACCACCTCCCAGAGCCCTTCGGCCGCCAGCCTGACGATCGCCGCGTTGCCCGGATCGGGCTCGTCCGCCGGGTCGCGGCCGTGCCAGCGGCGCATCGCCTCGTTCAGCGGCTCGGCCTGCTCGGGGTCGGCGGCGGCGGCCGTGATGGCCGACCACCGCCGGTAGGCGCGGGCCTCGCCGGTGAGGATCTCGAACGTGGCCTCGACGTAGGCGCGGGTGTAGGACCCCGGCGTGCCGTCGTCGTGGGAGGCGATCAGGCCGTCGAACTCCTCGATGACCCGCGCCACCATGGCCCGGACGAGCTCCTCCTTGGTGGGGAAGTGGTAGAGCAGCCCTCCCTTGCTGACGCCGGCGCGGTCGGCGACCGCGCTGAGCGTCAGCGCCTGCGTCCCCTGCTCGAAGAGCACGGACTCGGCGGCGTCCAAGAGGGCTTCTCGTTTCATGACGTCCTCACTGTGTCGGCCTCTACTGTACCGGCTGGACGGTATACGGCCAACCGCGGGCCGCCGCCCTCTATTCCGCCCTGTCACCAGGCTGGTTCCGGCCGCCCCCCGGGCCCGGGAAGGGAACAGGGCGGGCGCGGATACTGTTGTCCGCGTGGTGAACTACCTCGACCATGCGGCGACCACCCCGATGCTGCCCGAGGCCATCGAGGCGATGACGGCGGAGCTGCGCGAACTCGGCAACCCCTCCTCGCTGCACGCGGCGGGCCGGCGCGCCCGGCGGGTCGTGGAGGAGTCCCGCGAGCTCATCGCCGAGGCGTTCGGCGCCCGCCCGAGCGAGGTCGTGTTCACCTCCGGCGGCACCGAGGCCGACAACCTCGCGGTCAAGGGGATCTACTGGGCGCGCCGCTCCGCCGACCCGTCCCGCACCCGCGTGCTCGTCGGCGCCGTCGAGCATCACGCCGTCCTGGACGCGGTCCAGTGGCTCGCCGACCACGAGGGCGCCCGGGTCGACGTCGTCCCGGTGGACGGGCTCGGCCGCGTCACCCCCGAGGCGCTGCGCGAACTGCTCGGCTCCGGTGACGACGTGGCGCTCGCCACCGTGATGTGGGCCAACAACGAGGTCGGCACCGTCCAGCCCGTCGCCGAGCTGGCCGCCGCCGCCGGCGAGCGCGGCGTCCCTCTGCACACCGACGCCGTCCAGGCCGCGGGCCAGCTGCCCGTCGGGTTCGCGGCGAGCGGTGCGCAGGCCCTCACCATCACCGGCCACAAGCTCGGCGGCCCGATCGGCGTCGGCGCCCTGCTGCTGGCCAAGCCGAAGCCGCCGGTGTTCCTCGACCCGGTGCCCCTGCTGCACGGCGGCGGCCAGGAGCGCGACGTCCGGTCCGGGACCCTCGACGCCCCCGCCATCGCGGGGTTCGCCGCCGCCGTCCAGGCCGCGGTCGGCCGCCGCGGGGCCGAGGCGGCCCGCCTCGCCGGGCTGCGCGACGAGCTGATCGCCGCCGTGCGGGGCGCCGTCCCCGAGGCGGTGCTGAACGGCGATCCCGACGACCGCCTTCCCGGCAACGCGCACTTCTCCTTCCCCGGCTGCGAGGGCGACGCCCTGCTCATGCTGCTGGACGCGCGCGGCATCGCCTGCTCCACCGGCTCGGCGTGCTCGGCGGGCGTCTCCCAGCCCAGCCACGTCCTGGTCGCCATGGACGCCGGCGCCGAGCGCGCCCGCGGCTCGCTCCGCTTCTCCCTCGGCCACACCAGCACCGAGGCCGACGTGAAGGCCCTCGCCGACGCCATCGGCCCGGTCGTCGAGCGCGCCCGCCGCGCGGGTCTCAGCTGACGCTGGTTTGACCGTTCCTTGAACGGGGACAGCGTGGCCGTGACGACGGACGTGAGCGACGGGCTCAAGCAGGCGGCGGGACACCCCTGGTTCCACCACATGTCCCGGGTGGGGCTGGTCGCGCGCGGCCTGCTCTACCTCCTCATCGGCTGGCTGGCCCTCCAGGTCGCCTTCGGCGGCGGCGGGAAGGAGGCCGATCGCACGGGCGCGCTGGAGACCATCGCCGACAAACCGGGCGGCCTCCTCCTGATCGTGCTGATGGCGGTCGGTTTCGCCGCGCTCGTCCTCTGGCAGGTCGCGGAGGCCCTGCTCGGCCGTCCCGTACCGGACGGCGACAAGGCGACCAAGCGCCTCGGGTCGGCCGGACGCGCCGTCATCTACGTGGTCGCGTTCGTCGGGACCCTGGCCTTCCTGTTCGGCCACCACGGGTCGTCGAGCGACAAGCAGTCCAAGACCTACACCGCGCGGCTCATGGACGCGCCCGGCGGCCGCTGGCTCGTCCTGGCGGTCGCGGTGGGCTTCGTCGTCGTGGGCACGGTCATGGTCGTGAACGCCTTCCGGCACAAGTTCATGAAGGAACTGAAGAGCTGGGAGATGGGCGCCACCGCCCGCCGCGTCGTCAAGCCCCTCGCGATGGTCGGCAACACCGCCCGCGGCCTCGTCGTCGCCGCAGTCGGCGCCTTCCTCGCCTACGCGGCCATCAGTTTCCAGCCCGACAAGGCCCAGGGCCTGGACGGCACCCTCCGGGAGTTCACCGACACCCCCGCCGGCCCCTGGGGCCTGGTCGCCGTCGCCCTGGGCGTCATCACCTTCGGCCTGTACAACTTCTGCGAAGCCCGCTACCGCAAGGTAGACGCAAGCAACTAGCCCTCGGGCGGGGCCCCAGGGGGCGCCCCCTGGAAGTCACGGCTGGTAGGGGGACAGGGCCTTCCAGCCGGGGTCGTTGGTGGAGGCCACCTTCGCCTTGCCCTCCGGCCAGGCGGCGGCCAGTTGGTCGAGTTCGGAGATGACGCCGGAGTCCGGGTCGGCGTACAGGTGGAAGACGCGCAGGCCGTCGCCGGTCTCGCGGACGGCGAGGACGGCGCGGTCGCCGAGCTTGGCGAGCTTCTTCTCGAACGCGCGCAGCGCGCCCGACGACGGCTCGACGGGGAGCCGGTCGGGGTTGCTGTTGGCGTACGGGACGGTGATCGCCACGTGCAGGTCGCAGAGCGGGTAGTCCTGCCGGTGCAGCGGGAACCGGGCGCCGAGGCGGGCGGGGTGGCCGCGGGGGGTGCGGCCCTCGCCGGTCAGCCAGGCGGGCTCGGCGAACGGCTCGGAGATCTGCTCCACGACCGCGGACAGCATGGACGGCGGCAGCGAGTCGATCGGCGCCTCGGTCGCGATCGTGACCTCGCCGACCCAGCGGGCCACGTCGTCCTCGCCGAGCGCCCAGTGCAGGACGTTCAGCGCGACCTGGAGCTGCTGCTCCTCGGAGACGAACAGGAAGTCGGGGTGGTAGGCGGTGATGTGCACGCGGGCGCGGTCGGCGTCGGCGCGCATGCCGAGCCGGACGTACTCCAGGTCGAACTCGTGGTCGCCGAGGATGAGGTCCTGGCCGAGCATCTCCGGGTCGGCCTGGCGGGACGGGTGGAAGCTCCAGCCGCCCGCCGCGGAGCCGGCCGGGGCGGAGCGGGCCCAGCGCTCGGTCAGGCCGCGCAGCTCGGGCTCGCCGCCGCCGGTGACGGTCAGCGAGGGGTTCCGGTCGTCGGCGCCGCCGATCTCCCACTGCAGCCCGGGATGGATCTTGTGGACGCGGCGGGACAGCTCCTCCATCGTCTCGGCGGACAGGCCCTCGCCGGGCACGGCCGGATCGGACTCCTCGGACTGATCCGGCCCGGCGGCCAGCGAGGCCTCGATCGTGGGGCGGGCCTGCGCCCACCACTCCCAGAACTCGCTGATGGCGGGCGGTGCGGCGGCGGACGCCTCGCGCGGACGGCGGAAGATTCCCATAGCGGCCCCAATCGTACGCGGAAATGGAGTCGGGGGACCGGGCCACGCCGCGTACGCTCGAAGGACTATGCCTCTCCGTGTACTCGCCGCCATGTCGGGCGGCGTCGACTCCGCCGTGGCCGCCGCCCGTGCCGCCGATGCCGGGCACGATGTGACCGGCGTCCACATGGCCCTGTCCAGCAACCCCCAGTCGTACCGGACGGGGGCGCGAGGCTGCTGCACCCTGGAGGACTCCCGGGACGCCCGCCGCGCCGCCGACGTGATCGGGATCCCGTTCTACGTGTGGGACCTCGCCGAGCGCTTCCACAGGGACGTGGTGGAGGACTTCGTCAGCGAGTACGCGGCGGGCCGCACCCCGAACCCGTGCCTGCGCTGCAACGAGAAGATCAAGTTCGCGGCGCTGCTGGACCGCGCGATGGCCCTCGGGTTCGACGCCGTCTGCACCGGCCACTACGCGCGGCTGGACGGCGGCGTCCTGCGCCGCGGCGTCGACGCGGGCAAGGACCAGTCGTACGTGCTGGCCGTCTGCACGCCCGAGCAGCTCGCGCACGCCCTGTTCCCGCTCGGCGACACCTCCAAGGCCGACATCCGGCTGGAGGCGGAGCGGCGCGGGCTCCAGGTGGCCGACAAGCCCGACAGCCACGACATCTGCTTCATCGCCGACGGCGACACGCGCGGCTTCCTGGCCGAGCGGCTGGGGGCGGCGCCCGGCCCGATCGTCGACGCCGACGGCAACGAGGTCGGCGAGCACGACGGCGCCTACGCCTACACGATCGGGCAGCGCAAGGGCCTGCGGATCGGCACCCCGGCGCCGGACGGGCGGCCCCGCTACGTCCTGGACATCTCGCCGGTCACGAACACCGTGACGGTGGGCCCGCGCGAGTCGCTGGACGTCCACCAGATCACCGGCGAGCGCCCGGTGTGGCTGAGCGAGGCCCCCGAGGGTCCGTTCGACTGCCGGGTCCAGCTTCGCGCGCACGGCGAGGTCTACGCCTGCACGGCCGAGCAGGCCGGGGACGAGCTGCGCATCCGCCTGGCCACTCCCGCGCGCGGCGTGGCGACCGGCCAGGCCGCCGTCCTCTACGACGGCGACCGCGTCCTCGCCTCGGCCACGATCGCGGAGGCCGCACGCGTTCCCGCCTGAACCTCGACCGGGCCGCCGCGCTGCCGTGATCGCCGCGCCGCGGCGCCGATAGGCTTTCCAGGGTGACGAGCTTTCCGTGGCAGACCGGGACGGCGACCGGCGTCGGGTCCTATCCGGGAGAGGACCCCGCCGAGGCGCTGCGGGTCGTCCTCGGCGAGTTGCCCGAGCTGCCGCACCTGCCCGAGCTGCCCGCGCGCGGCCCGGGCGCCGACCTGGCGGGACGGACCGCCGGGCTGCTGGTCGAGATGCCCGTGCACCTGGAGCCGTCCGGGTGGCGGTTCTCCGACCGCCCCGGACGCGACACGCAGCGCTCCCGCGACCATCTCGCCCGCGACCTGGACGTCCTGGAGGAGGTCGCGGGCGGCCACGACGGCCCGTTCAAGATCCAGGTGTGCGGGCCGTGGACGCTGGCCGCCTCGATCGAGCTGCGGCACGGCGACCGGGCGCTGAGGGACCCCGGCGCCGTCCGGGACCTGGTCGCCTCGCTGGCCGAGGGCGTCGCGGGGCACGTGGCCGACGTCCGGCGGCGGCTCCCGGCGGCTCAGATCGTCCTCCAGCTGGACGAGCCCGGCCTGCCCGCCGCGCTCGCCGGGACGGTCCCGACCGCCAGCGGGTTCTCGCGGCTGCGGGCGATCGAGGAGCCGGTCGCCGAGGAGGCGCTGCGCACGGTGATCGACGCGGCGGACGCGTTCCCCGTCGTGCACTGCTGCGCCCGGAACGTCCCGTACGGGCTGCTGCGCGGAGCCGGGGCGAAGGCGCTTTCGGTCGACCTGCGGCTGCTCCCGAAGCGCGACGACGACGTCGTGGGGGAGGCGATCGACGCGGGGATCGGCCTGTTCCTCGGCGCGGTGCCCGCGACCGACGCCGCACTGCCGTCCCTCCAGGAGACCGCCGAGCCGGTGCGGGAGCTGTGGCGCCGCTTCGGGTTCCCGGCGCAGCGGCTGGCGGAGCAAGTCGTGATCACCCCGGCGTGCGGGATGGCGGGCGCGTCGCCGCGGTACGTCCGGGCGGCCCTCGGACGCTGCCGGGACACGGCCCGGATGCTCTACGAAGCGGCTCTCTAGAAGGGCGCGCCGAGGGCTCATATTGTCGGTCCCGTTGGCGAGAATAGGGGCATGACCATGAGCGACGGCGTTCCGGCCGAGGCGCGGCAGCGCCACAAGGAGCTGAGCGAGCGGCTCGACGAGGCCAACTACCGGTACTACGTCCTCGACCAGCCGACGCTCTCCGACGCCGAGTACGACCGGATGATGCGCGACATCCACGCGCTGGAGGAGCGGCATCCGGAGCTGGTCACGCCCGACTCGCCGACGCAGCGGGTCGGCGCGCCCATCGTCACCGACTTCGCGACCGTCCGGCACCTTGAGCGGATGCAGAGCCTGGACAACGCGATGAGCGCCGACGAGCTGCTCGCCTGGGACGAGCGGGTCGTCAAGGAGGTCGGCGAGGTCGCCGGCTACCTGTGCGAACTGAAGATCGACGGCCTGGCGATCGCGCTGACCTACGAGAACGGGCGGCTCACGCGCGGGGTCACCCGCGGCGACGGCCGCACCGGCGAGGACGTCACCAACAACGTGCGCACCATCGCCGACATCCCGAGCCGGCTGGCCGGCGACGGCTGGCCCGACGTGCTGGAGGTCCGCGGCGAGGTCTTCCTGCCGGTCGAGGGGTTCGAGCAGGTCAACGCGGTCCAGATCGAGGCGGGCAAGGAGCCCTTCGCCAACCCCCGCAACGCGGCGGCGGGCTCGCTGCGGCAGAAGGACCCGCGCGTCACCGCGCACCGGCCGCTCGGCATGCTCGTGCACGGGTTCGGCGCGTGGCGGGGCGGAAAGCAGCCCGACAGCCAGTCCGGCGCGTACGAACTGATGCGCGGCTGGGGGCTGCCGGTCAGCGACCGCTACAAGGTCGTCGGCGGGCTCGCCGCCGTGCGCGAGTACATCGAGGAGTACGGCGAGGACCGGCACGGCACCGCCTACGAGATCGACGGGGTCGTCGTCAAGGTCGACCAGTTCGCGCTGCAGCGGCGGCTCGGGTCCACGAGCCGGGCACCGCGCTGGGCGATCGCGTGGAAGTACCCGCCGGAGGAGGTCAACACCAAGCTCCTCGACATCAAGGTCGGAGTGGGACGGACCGGGCGCGTCACCCCCTACGGGGTGATGGAGCCGATCAAGGTCGCCGGGTCCACGGTCGAGCGGGCGACGCTGCACAACGCGAGCGAGGTCAGGCGCAAGGGCGTGCTGATCGGCGACACGGTCGTCCTGCGCAAGGCGGGCGACGTCATCCCCGAGATCGTCGCGCCGGTGACGGGGCTGCGCGACGGGTCCGAGCGCGAGTTCGTCATGCCCGGCACCTGCCCCGAGTGCGGGACCGAGCTGGCGTACGAGAAGGAGGGCGACGTCGACATCCGCTGCCCGAACGCCGAGAGCTGCCCCGGCCAGCTGCGCGAGCGGCTGTTCTACCTGGCGAGCCGCAAGGTGCTCGACATCGAGGCGCTCGGGTACGTCGCGGCGACCGCGCTCACCCAGCCGCTGGAGCCGAGCGACCCGCCGGTCAAGAACGAGGGCGACCTGTTCCACATCACCGTCGACCAGCTGCTCCCGATCAGGAGCCTCGTCCTCGACCAGCGGACCGGCACGACCAAGACCGACCCGAAGACCGGCGAGCCGAAGGTCGTGTCGTTCTTCGCCAACAAGGAGGGCGAGCCGAAGAAGACGGTCGAGATCCTCTTCGAGGAGCTGGAGAAGGCCAAGCGGCAGCCCCTGTGGCGGGTGCTGGTGGCGCTGTCGATCCGGCACGTGGGGCCGTCCGCCGCCCAGGACCTCGCGCGCGAGATGCGCTCGCTGGACGCGATCGCCGAGGCGACGGAGGAGGAGCTCGCCGCGGTCGACGGCGTCGGGCCCACCATCGCAGCGTCGATCAAGAAGTGGTTCGAGGAGCCCTGGCACCGCGAGATCGTCGACAAGTGGCGGGCCGCAGGGGTCCGGATGGAGGACGAGGGCGCCGCGGGCCCGCGCCCGCTGGAGGGCGTCACCGTCGTGATCACCGGATCGCTGGAGGGGTTCAGCCGCGACTCGGCGACCGAGGCGGTGCAGCGGCTCGGCGGGAAGGTGTCCGGCTCGGTGTCGAAGAAGACGGGCTTCGTGGTCGTCGGCGACAGTCCAGGGTCGAAATACGACAAGGCGGTCAAGTTGGGCGTGCCGGTCCTGGCCGAGGACGGGTTCCGGGTCCTGCTCTCCGATGGGCCAGATGCGGCCAAAAACGTAACTATGCGCGCCGACGCCTAACACGGTGTGGTTGCAGGGGTTTCGACCAGGGTTGCGTTACTCAGGGGTACACTTCCACTACCCACCGACGAGGGACGGGCGTGGAAAGGAAATAACGGAACGTACGCAACCGGTTTCGCGAAGTTGAGCAAAGGCCGTACTCTCCCTCACATCACGACCCACACCTGAAATCTCCGGACGTAACACCCGGGGGGCGTCCCCCGAGGTCGGGGACGCCCGGTGCCGGGGGCCGGCCCCCCGAAGCCCCCCGAGGATGTGATGAAGGACCCGAACAACACGCGGAACACGGCGCCACGCCGTGGCTCCCCGTTGTGGATCTACTTCGTCGTCGTCATCCTGCTCGGCGTCGCCGCCGGAGTCGCCGCGTTCTCCGGGCTGACCCGCGCCGACCTCGACGCCCTCGCCGGGACCCCCGTGTTCTGGATCCTCGGCTGCTTCATCATCTTCGGCGAGCTGCGGCCGATCATCACGCCCGGCAGCACCGAGAACAACGGCGCCACCACCTCGACGACGTTCTCGTTCGCCGCGCTGCTGTACGCGGGGCTGCCCATCGCGGCCGCCCTCCAGGCCGTCGCCGTGATCACCTGCGGGATCTTCCGCGCCCGCTCCCCGCACCGCATCGCCTTCAACGTCGCCCAGTACACGCTCAGCCTGGCCGCCGCCCAGCTCGTCCTCGCGCTCTCCGGCGACCTCGCGACCCCCTCGCAGCTGTGGGTGCCGCACGGCTCCGACCTGCCCGCGATCGCGCTCGCCGGCACCGTCTACTTCGTCTGCAACGACACCCTCGTCGGCGCCGCCGTCGCGCTGCACGCCCGCGTGTCGCTCGTGAAGTCGCTCCGCTGGGACCTCGCCTACCAGGTCCTCGTGCACCTGGCGCTGCTCGGTCTCGCCCCGCTGATGGTGATCGCGATGGACCGGTCCGCCGTCTTCGTGCCACTGATCGTCCTGCCGTTCATCGCCGTCTACCTCAACGCCTCCGTCTCGGTCCGGCGCGAGCACCAGGCGCTGCACGACGGACTGACCGGCCTGCCCAACCGCAAGCTGCTGATCGTCCGCACCGAGGAGGCCCTCGCCGAGGCGCGCGGCGCGGACCGGCGCCTCCCGCGCGCCGCCGGCCTCGGAGCCCGGCGGCGCAAGGCGGCCGACCCGCCGGACCACCGCGCCGGCCTGTTCCTGCTCGACCTCGACCGGTTCAAGGAGGTCAACGACACCCTCGGGCACCCCACCGGCGACCGGCTGCTGCAGCTCGTCGCGCACCGGCTCACCCACAGCGTCCGCCCCGGCGACCTCGTCGCGCGGCTCGGCGGAGACGAGTTCGCGGTGCTGCTGCCCACCGTGCGGGACGAGGCCGCCGCCCGCGAGGTCGCCGCCCGGCTGCGCGCCGCGCTCTCCGAACCGGTCCGGCTGGACGGCATGTCGTTCGACCTGGAGGCCAGCGTCGGCATCGCGCTGTTCCCCGACCACGCGCCCGACTTCGAGCTGCTGCTGCAACGCGCCGACGTCGCCATGTACAACGCCAAGGAGGCCCGGACCGGCGTCGAGACGTACTCGCCCGGCAAGGACCGCAACTCCCCGGCCCGGCTCAGCATGCTCGGCGACCTGCGCCGCGCCCTCGACCGCTCCGAGCTGGAGCTGTTCTACCAGCCGAAGATCGCGCTGCGGGACGGCCACCTCGTCGGCATGGAGGCCCTGCTGCGCTGGCGCCACCCCGACAAGGGCCTCCTGGAACCCGAGGCGTTCCTGTCGGTGGCCGAGCAGACCTACCTGATGCGCTCGATCACCCACTACGTGGTGCAGGCCGCGCTCGCCCAGACCGCCGCGTGGTGGCGGGCGGACATGCCCGTCCAGGTCGCGGTGAACGCCTCGGGACGCGACCTGCTCGACACCGGCCTCACCGAGGTCATCGAGGAGGGCCTGCTCGCCCGCGGCCTGCCCGCCGCCGCGCTCCAGTTGGAGATCACCGAGCGCATCCTGATGAACGAGCCCGCCTACGCCTCCGACACGGTGAGCGCCCTCGCCGAGCTCGGCATCCCGCTCAGCCTGGACGACTTCGGCACCGGCTACTCCTCCCTCGTCCGGCTCAAGCGCCTGCCCGTCGAGGAGATCAAGATCGACTCCTCGTTCGTGCAGCGCCTGGCCGACTCGCCCGACGACGCCGTCATCGTCCGCTCGATCGTCGACCTCGTCCGCACCCTCGGCCTGCGTTCGGTCGCCGAGGGCGTCGAGGACCCCGAGACCGCCGAGAGGCTCCGCGAGATGGGCTGCGACGCCGCGCAGGGCTGGCACTTCTGCCGCCCCATGGACGCCGCGGCGGCCACAGAATGGCTGTACTCCTTCGCCGTCCCCTCGGTCAAGGCCCCCGGAGGCGCCTGACCCCGCCCGACCCGCTGCCGTCGCCCTCCACCAGGTCCTGTTCGCGCGGCTGGAGGTGTCGTCCTCTGCCGGAGCTTCGCCACACGCCCGGCAGGGCGCCGCCTGGGGAAGGCGGCGCCCTGTCCGCTGACGGGCGTGCTGCGTGCGGCGGTACCCGCGGTGCCGGGGTCAGTAGCGGCGCCGGGCCTCGTAGTCGTCCGGGTAGTACTCCTCGCGCACCGCCGCCGGCGGGGGCCGGCGATCGACGGCGCGGCGGGCGGACATGATCCGCACGATGCCGACGACCAGGCCGATCACGCCGCCGATCATCAGGATGACGCCGACCAGCCGGATGTCGATCCCGCTGATGTCGTAGTTCACTGCGTATGCCAGGATCGCGCCGATAATGATCAGGGCGATGCTGCCGCCGATGGTCACGGCGGTCTCCTCTCGCTCGTCCCGGGGGTGGACGCAAGAAGCGTTCCCTCCGTGCGGGGATGAAACGGGCGATCCCGGCGACCTGCCGCGGGCGCGCCCGCGTAAACGGGTCGGGATGCGGGGGTGCGGGCCCATAGGATGGCCGTGAACCCACTTCATCGCACGAACGGTTTCTCGAATGTCCGCCATCACCCGTGACGAGGTGTCGCACCTCGCCCGGCTGTCCCGGCTGGCGCTCGGCGACGATGAGCTCGACCATCTCGCCGCCCAGCTCGACCAGATCATCTCCGCGGTCGCGCGGGTGCAGGAGGTCGCGGCGGAGGACATCCCGCCCACCTCCCACGCGCTGCCGCTGACCAACGTCTACCGGACGGACGAGGTGCGACAGTGCCTCCGGCCCGAGCAGGCCCTCGCCGGCGCCCCGGCCGCCGAGGGGCAGCGCTTCCGCGTGCCGCGGATCCTCGATGAGGAGGCCTAACCGGTGAGTGAGCTGGTGAGGAAGAGTGCGGCGGAGCTCGGGAAGCTGATCGCCGCCGGTGAGGCGTCGGCCGTCGAGGTGGCCGAGGCGCACCTGGACCGCATCGCGGCGGTGGACGGCAGCGTCAACGCGTTCCTGCACGTCGACCGCGAGACGACGCTGGCGCAGGCCCGCGGGGTGGACGAGCGGCGCGCGGCGGGGGAGGAGCTCGGCCCGCTGGCCGGCGTCCCCATCGCGCACAAGGACGTGTTCACCACCGTGGACATGCCCACCACCGCCGGATCCAAGATCCTTGAGGGCTGGCGGCCGCCGTACGACGCGACCGTGACGGCGCGGCTGCGGCAGGCCGGGCTGGTGATCCTCGGCAAGACGAACATGGACGAGTTCGCGATGGGCTCGTCCACGGAGAACAGCGCCTACCTCACCTCCCGCAACCCGTGGGACCTGGAGCGGGTCCCGGGCGGGTCGTCCGGCGGGTCGTCGGCGGCGGTCGCCGCGTACGAGGCGCCGCTGTCCACCGGCACCGACACCGGCGGCTCCATCCGGCAGCCCGCCTCGGTCACCGGCATCGTCGGCATGAAGCCCACCTACGGCGGCTCGTCCCGCTACGGCGTCATCGCGTTCGCGTCCTCGCTCGACACGCCGGGCCCGTTCGCCCGCAACGTGCTGGACGCGGCGCTGCTGCACGAGGCGTTCAGCGGCCACGACGTGATGGACTCCACCTCGGTGGAGGAGGCCGTCCCGCCGGTCGTGGAGGCCGCGCGCCGCGGCGACGTCAACGGGCTGCGCGTCGGGGTCGTGAAGGAGTTCGCGGGCGACGGCTACCAGGCGGGCGTCTCCGCGCGCTTCAACGAGGCGGTCGAGCTGCTGGAGTCCCTCGGCGCGAAGGTCGTCGAGGTGTCCTGCCCGCACTTCTCCTACGCGCTGCCCGCCTACTACCTGATCGCGCCGTCGGAGTGCTCGTCCAACCTGGCGCGCTTCGACGCGATGCGGTACGGCCTGCGCGTCGGCGACGACGGCAGCCGCAGCGCCGAGGAGGTCATGGCGCTGACCCGCGCGGAGGGCTTCGGGCCCGAGGTCAAGCGGCGCATCATGCTCGGCACCTACGCGCTGTCGTCGGGCTACTACGACGCCTACTACGGCAAGGCGCAGCAGGTCCGCACGCTGATCAAGCGCGACTTCGAGGCCGCGTTCGAGCAGGTGGACGTGCTGGTCTCGCCGACCACGCCGACCACCGCGTTCCCGATCGGCGAGCGCGCCGACGACCCGATCGCCATGTACCTGGCCGACCTGTGCACGATCCCGGCCAACCTCACCGGCAACGCCGCGATCTCGGTGCCGTGCGGTCTGTCGGACGGCCTGCCCGTCGGCCTGCAGATCATGGCCCCCGTCCTCGGCGACGACCGCGTCTACCGCGTCGGCGCCGCCGTCGAGCGGGCCCTCGAAGACCGCTGGGGCGGCCCGCTGCTGGCCAAGGCCCCGGAACTGGTGGAGGCGAAGTGACCACTCCGGCCCTGATGGACTACGACGAGGCGCTGGCGAAGTTCGAACCGGTGCTCGGCATCGAGACGCACATCGAGCTCGGCACCGCGTCCAAGATGTTCTGCGGGTGCCCGACGGCGTTCGGCGCGGAGCCGAACACGCAGGTGTGCCCGGTGTGCCTGGGTCTGCCGGGATCGCTGCCGGTCACCAACCACGCCGCGATCGAGGGCATCATCAAGATCGGTCTCGCGCTGAACTGCGACATCGTGGAGTGGTGCCGGTTCGCCCGGAAGAACTACTTCTATCCGGACATGCCGAAGAACTACCAGATCTCGCAGTACGACGAGCCGCTCTGCGTGGAGGGCCACCTCGACGTCGAGGTCGAGGGCGAGACGTACCGGATCGGGATCGAGCGCGTCCACATGGAGGAGGACACCGGCAAGTCGCTGCACGTCGGCGGCTCGACGGGGCGCATCCACGGCGCGGAGTACTCCCTCGTCGACTACAACCGGGCGGGCATCCCGCTGGTGGAGATCGTCACCAAGCCGATCCCCGCGACCGGCGACCGGGCGCCGCTGGTGGCGCGGGCGTACGCGACGGAGCTGCGCGAGCTGGTCCGGTCGCTCGGCGTGTCGGACGTGCGCATGGAGCAGGGCTCGATGCGCTGCGACGTGAACGTCTCGCTGATGCCGCGCGGCGCCGAGAAGTGGGGCACGCGGACCGAGACCAAGAACGTCAACTCGCTGCGGTCGGTCGAGCGGTCCGTCCGGTCGGAGATCGAGCGGCAGGCGGGCGTGCTGGACGCCGGCGGCACCATCGTCCAGGAGACCCGGCACTTCCACGAGGACACCGGCCGCACCACGAGCGGGCGCAGCAAGGAGGAGGCGCAGGACTACCGCTACTTCCCCGAGCCCGACCTGGTGCCGATGGCGCCGGCGCGGGAGTGGGTGGAGGAGCTGCGGGCGACCCTGCCGGAGCTTCCGGCCGCGCGCCGCGGGCGCATCCAGCGGGAGTGGAACCTGTCCGACCTGGAGCTGCGGGACGTCGTGAACGCCGGCGCCGTCGACCTCATCGAGGCGACGGTCGCGCAGGGCACCGACGCCGCCGCGGCCCGCAAGTGGTGGATGAACGAGCTGTCGCGGCGCGCCACCGAGCAGGGCGTCGAACTGGCCGACCTGCCGATCACGCCCGAGCAGGTCGCCCGCGTGCAGGCGATGATCAGCGCGGGGGAGCTGAACGACAAGCTGGCCCGCAAGGTGTTCGAGGGCGTCCTCGCGGGCGAGGGCGGCCCGGACGAGGTCGTCGCCGCGCGGGGCCTGAAGGTCGTCAGCGACGAGGGCGAGCTGTCCTCGGTCATCGACCAGGTGATCGCCGGCAACGCGGACGTGGCCGACAAGATCCGCGCCGGTAAGGTCGCGGCGGCCGGCGCCCTCGTCGGCGCCGTGATGAAGGCCACCCGCGGCCAGGCCGACGCCGGCCGCGCCCGCGAACTGATCCTGGAGAAACTCGGCGCCTCCTGACCCTGGCCGGCGCCCGTGCGGTCGCCGGGGCGTCTCAGCTCAGGCGGGACGCCCCGGCGAATGGGCGCCCGGACGGGATCGGGCGTTCCGGCGATGCCGGGCGCTCAGCCGAGGGGGATGTCGAGGATGCGGTCGTCGCCCGGCTTGGGGGCGCCTCGGCCGTCCTGGTTGCTGGTCGTCAGCCACAGTGAGCCGTCCGGTGTGCGGACGACCGCGCGTAGCCGTCCGTAGCGGCCCTGGAGCCGGGCGATGGGGCGTCCCGCCTTGCCGTTGTCGAGCGGGATCCGCCAGAGGCGCTCGCCGCGCAGCGCGGCGGCCCACAGGGAACCGTTCGCGTAGGCGAGGCCGGACGGCGACGCCTGGTCGGTCGTCCAGGTCAGGAGCGGGTCGGTGAACCCCTTGCGGTGGCCGACCCCCTCGACCTCGGGCCAGCCGTAGTTGCGGCCCTTGCCGATCAGGTTGATCTCGTCGAAGTGGTCCTGGCCGAACTCGGTGGCGTACATGCGGCCCGCGCCGTCCCAGGCGAGGCCCTGGACGTTGCGGTGCCCGTACGTCCAGATGCGGGTACCGAACGGGTTGCCGGGCGCGGGCGCGCCCTCGGGCGTGACCCGGAGGATCTTGCCGCCGAGGGAGTCCTTGTCCTGCGCCTTGCCGCCCTCGCCGGTCTCGCCGGTGGTGACGTAAAGCATCTTGTCGGGTCCGAAGGCCAGGCGTCCGCCGTTGTGGACGGCGCCCTTGGGGATGCCGGTGACGATCGGTTCCAGGTCGCCGAGACGGCCGTCATAGGTGGCGCGCACGACACGGTTGTCGGACGCGGCCGTGTAGTAGAGGTAGACGAAATGGTCGGTTCGGTAAGACGGGGAGACCGCGACGCCGAGGAGGCCGCCCTCACCTTGCGCGTCCACGCCGGGCACCGTGCCGGCCGCCGCCTTGCGGCCGGACGGCGTGACGCGCAGGAGCCGGGCGGTGTCCCGTTCGGTGACCAGCGCGTCGCCTCCGGGCAGGAACGCCACGGCCCACGGCACCTCGAGGTCGTCGGTGACGGTGCGGGGCGTGCCCGGCCCGCCGCTCGCCGTCCCGGACGGAGTGCTGGACGCGGGCGGCGGGGTCCGGCCCGCCCCGCCCCCGGACGGCGAGGACGAGCAGGCCGCAAGGAGCGCGGCCGCCGAGACCAGGACGGCCGGGACGAGGATGGTGGTGTGCTGTCGCATGAGCGCCTCCCCCACGTACTACGGATCCCCGGCGCTTACCGTTCCCCGTCACGCAGCGTCATCCCGGCAGGGCGGCGATCCGGTGATGTTCGGCTTTCGGACGTCCCAAACGGATCCGCGACGAGGCCGTTCGTCGCGGGAAGGTCGCTCAGCCTCAATCGCTCCGTGACCTACCGAACGTACAGTGAGCGACACGGTGATCCCGTAGTGCAGCAACGTCGCTGATACCCGGCAGGCGAGGCCGGTGCGCTCGCCACCGGTCCGCGCCGATCCGGCGCGGGCACGATCCGTGACCTTCGGCCCGTTATCCAGGCGGCGGGGGTCGTGGACCCCACTCTCCCCTGGCGCGGCCCTGCCTCCGCCAGGGCCGACCGGCCCATCGGGCAGGAAGGGACATGGCGCGATGAGCGGCGACTACGCCAGGCGGGTACCGCCGCGTGCGCTGCCGGTCGCCCTGGCGGCGATCGTCGGTGTGCTGTACGCCACCGGCTCGCTGCTCGGCTGGGGCGGCCGTGCCTTCATCGCCTGGACCGAGGCCGGCGCCGCGGGCGCCGCCGCGATCTCCCTGCTGCTGTCGTCCCGGCGCCCCGACGGCCCGTCCGCCGAAGCGGCCGGCGCTCCCGGCGGCATCTGGCGCGCGTCCTGGCGGTGGTACGGCATCGCCGCCGCCTCATGGTTCGTCGGCGCGGTCGGCGGCGCGCTGGCCTACGGCTCCGGCCGCAGCGCCCTGTCGCTGTCGATCCCCGACCTGTTCTACCTGGTCGCGCTGGTCGCGCTCGTCATCGGCCTGGTCGCGCCGATCCGGCTGCCCCGCGACGCGGGGACGTGGCTGCGCTACGCCGCCGACACCTACGTCTGCGCCTGCGCGCTGTTCGTCCTCGGCTGGGTGGCCCTGTTCGGGAACCTGTACCACCGGTCGGGGGAGTCGCCGCCGGAGTTCCTGCTGGAACTGCTGTACCCGCTGATCGACATCGTGTTCGTCTGCGGGGCGCTGCCGTTCGTCCTCGGTGCCGCGCGCGGGCACCGCCGCCTCGCCTGGATGGGGTACGGCGCGCTGGCCGCCATAGCGGCGGCCGACATCGTGACCACGTTCGTCCGGCTGGACGGAGGCGGCTCCGCCGAGGACCCCTCCGACATCCTGCGCCTGGCCGGGCTGCTGCTCCTGCTGCTGGTGCCGTGGACGGGCCCGGCCGCCGAGCCGGCGCTGCCCGTCGACGACATCCCCGAGGACGTCGCGGCGCCCGCCGAGGAGTGCGGCCGCATGATCGGCCCCGGCCTCGCGCCCGCCGCGGTGGCCGCCGCGGCCGCGCTGTTCATCGCGGGCCACTCGATCGCCGGCAACGACGGCCTGGAGCCGGCGATCTCGATCGCCGCGGGCTCGGCCGCGCTGGTGCTGATCGCGCGCCTCGCCGCGCTGCTGCGGGAGAACGAGGCGCTGCGCCGGGCCGTGGACACCGGCGAGGAGCACTTCCGGGCCCTGTCGGAGAGCATCAACGACGCGGTGCTCATCTGCGACCTGGACGCCACCGTCCGGCACGCCAGCGCGGGCGCCCTGCGGACCTACCGCTACACCCAGGACGAGCTGCTCGGCCGCCCGCTGAACGAGATCATCCACCCGGAGGACCTGCCGCGCGTCCAGCAGGTGTTCACCGAGTTCCTGGACGAGCCGGCCGGCGACGTCGGCCCGCAGGACGCGCTGCGCGTGTCGTGCCGGCTGCGCGCCGCGGACGGGACGTGGCTGCCGACGGAGTCCACGATCTCCCGGTACAAGGGCTCGGACGGGGCGCCGTCCCGGCTGCTGGTCACCACCCGCGACCTGAGCGAGCAGGCGGCGCTGCAACGGCAGGTCGCCCATCTGACCTTCCACGACGGGCTGACGGGCCTGCCGAACCGCTCCTACTTCGAGGAGCGCACGCGGGAGGTGCTGTCGCGGCAGGCGTCCTGCGGCAAGGCCGCGGTCGTGTTCGTCGATATGGACGGGTTCACCGCCGTGAACGACTCCGACGGGCACGCCGCCGGCGACCAGGTGCTCGCGCAGGCGGCCCGGCGGCTGCGCGCGAACGTCCAGGCCGACGACACGGTGGCGCGGTGGGGCGGCGACGAGTTCGCCGTCCTGGTGCAGATCCCGCCGGACGCCCGTGAGACGCGTGCCACAGTCGAACTGGCCGGTCGGCTCCTTCGCGTGCTTTCGGTCGACCCTTACCAGGTCGGCAACAAGCACATCGTGCTGACGGCGAGTGTCGGCATCGCGTTCGCCGCTGACGCGGAGCAGCCGAACGGCGGCGGATCGGACGCGGGGCGGCGGCTCCGCCGGGGCGCCGCCGAACTGATCCGCAACGGCGACCTCGCGATGGCCCGTGCGAAGGAGCTCGGCGGCGGGCGCGTCGAGGTGTACGCGCCGCACATGCACGCCGACGTCGTCCGGCGGCTGGAGCTCGGCAGCGACCTGCAGGCGGCGCTCGCCGAGGAGCAGTTCTCCGTGGAGTTCCAGCCGGTCGTCGACCTGGCCACGTCCCGGGTGACCGGCGTGGAGGCGCTGCTGCGCTGGCGCCGGGGGAGCGAGGCGGTACCGCCGGAGGAGTTCATCGGCCTGGCCGAGGAGTCCGGCCTGATGATCCCGCTCGGCGACTGGATGCTGCGGGAGGCGTGCCGGGAGGTCGCCCGCTGGCGCGGCGACTCGTGGGACGTGGGCCTGTCGGTGAACTTCACCGCCCGGCAGATCGCCGCGCCCCGGTTCGTGGAGTCGGTCGCGGCGGCGCTGGCGGAGACGGGGCTGCCGCCGCAGGCGCTCACGCTGGAGGTGCGCGAGGAGGTCCTCGTCGAGGACGCCGACCAGAACGTCGAGCGCCTGTCCCAGCTGCGCGACCTCGGCGTCCGCCTCGCGATCGACGACTTCGGCACCGGGTACGCCTCGCTGGCCTACCTCGGGCAGCTCCCGGTCGACATCATCAAGATCGACCCGTCGTTCGTGGCGGGGCTCGGTTCGGACGAGACCCTGACGCTGCTCACCCGGACGATCGTGCAGCTCGGCAGCGACCTCGGTCTGACCGTGGTGGCGGAGGGCATCGAGCGGTCCGAGCAGCTGGAGCTGCTGCGGGAGATGGGGTGCCCGCGCGGCCAGGGCTTCCTCGTGGCGCGGCCGATGGCGGCGCAGCGCGTCGAGTCGCTGGTGCGGACGAACCTCGCCGGCCAGGCCCGTCCGGGCGACGTCCCGCTCCCGCTGCCGGGGTGACCGTGGCGTGCGACACGGCCGTGCCGGACGCGGGTGTGGCGGACGACACTACCGTCTCGACATATGAGACAAAGCGTCCAAGGATTTGACCGGTGGCCGGACATCGGCGAAAGTGGGCACGTGCAGAGCACCTCCACCATCCTCGTAGTACTTGGTCGGCGCGCAGGCTGACCAAGCTTTTCGTCCTGCGCGCCTCCCCTCGACCGCCTCACGGCGGCGGGGGTTTTTTGTTGCCCGGCGAGCCAACACTCACTCCCCAAGGAACCGCAGAATCATGACGACCGAACAGATGACGGGAGCCCAGGCGCTGGTCCGCGCCCTGGAGAACGTCGGCGTCGACACGGTGTTCGGCATCCCGGGCGGCGCGATCCTCCCGGCGTACGACCCGCTGTTCGACTCCAGGAAGCTGCGCCACATCCTCGTCCGGCACGAGCAGGGCGCCGGCCACGCCGCCCAGGGCTACGCGATGGTGACCGGCAAGGTGGGCGTCTGCATGGCCACCAGCGGGCCGGGCGCGACCAACCTCGTCACGGCGATCTCCGACGCCTACATGGACTCGGTGCCGATCGTGGCGATCACGGGGCAGGTCGCGTCCTCGCTGATCGGCACCGACGGCTTCCAGGAGGCCGACATCGCCGGCATCACGATGCCGATCACCAAGCACAACTTCCTGGTCACCCAGGCCGAGGACATCGGCCGCACCATCGCCGAGGCGTTCCACATCGCGGGCACCGGGCGGCCCGGCCCCGTCCTGGTCGACATCGCCAAGGACGCCCTCCAGGCGACGGTCGGGTTCGAGTGGCCGGTCGCGCTGCAGCTGCCCGGGTACCGGCCCGTCACCCGGCCGCACTCCAAGCAGGTCCGCGAGGCGGCACGGCTGATCGTCCAGGCGCGGCGCCCGGTGCTGTACGTCGGCGGCGGGGTGCTGAAGGCGGGCGCGGCCGCCGAGCTGAAGGTGCTCGCCGAGCTGACCGGCGCGCCGGTCGTCACCACGCTGATGGCCAAGGGCGCGCTGCCCGACAGCCACCCGCTGAACATGGGCATGCCGGGCATGCACGGCGCCGTCGGCGCCGTCGGCGCGCTGCAGCGCGCCGACCTGCTGGTCGCGCTCGGCGCCCGGTTCGACGACCGCGTCACCGGGAAGCTGGACGGGTTCGCGCCGCACGCCAAGGTCGTGCACGCCGACATCGACCCGGCGGAGATCTCCAAGAACCGGCACGCCGACGTCCCGATCGTCGGGGACGCCCGCGAGGTGATCGCCGACCTCGTCGTCGCCCTGCAGAACGAGAACGAGGCGGGCCGCAAGGGCGACTACACCGACTGGTGGCGCCAGCTCGGCGCCTGGCGCGAGACGTACCCGCTGGGCTACGACACGCCCGCCGACGGCTCGCTGTCCCCGCAGTACGTCATCGAGCGGATCGGGCGGATCGCGGGGCCGGAGGCGTACTACGTCGCGGGCGTCGGCCAGCACCAGATGTGGGCCGCGCAGTTCATCAAGTACGAGCGGCCGGGCGCGTTCCTGAACTCCGGGGGCGCCGGGACGATGGGGTACTCCGTCCCGGCGGCGATGGGCGCCAAGGTCGGCGCGCCGGACACCACGGTCTGGGCGATCGACGGCGACGGCTGCTTCCAGATGACCAACCAGGAGCTCGCGACCTGCGCGATCGAGGGCATCCCGGTCAAGGTCGCCGTGATCAACAACGGTAACCTCGGGATGGTCCGGCAGTGGCAGACGCTCTTCTACAACGAGCGCTACTCCAACACCAACCTTCACTCGGCCAAGCGGATTCCGGACTTCGTCAAGCTCGCCGAGGCGTACGGTTGCGTCGGCCTGCGCTGCGAGAAGGCCGAGGACGTCGACGAGGTCATCGCCAAGGCGATGGAGATCAACGACGCCCCCGTCGTGATCGACTTCGTCGTCCACCAGGACGCCATGGTGTGGCCGATGGTCGCGGCCGGCACCACCAACGACGACATCAAGATCGCCCGGGACATGGCTCCCGACTGGGAGAACGGAGACTGACCCCGATGAGCCTGCACACCCTCTCGGTGCTGGTGGAGAACAAGCCCGGCATCCTGGCTCGGGTCGCGGCGCTGTTCTCCCGGCGCGGCTTCAACATCGAGTCCCTCGCGGTGGGCACCACCGAGCATCCGGAGATCTCCCGGATGACGATCGTGGTGAACGTCGCCGACCTGCCGCTGGAGCAGGTCACCAAGCAGCTCAACAAGCTGATCAACGTGCTGAAGATCGTCGAGCTGGATCCCTCGGCGTCCGTCCAGCGCGAGCTCGTGCTGGTCAAGGTGCGCGCCGACGCCGAGACCCGCTCGCAGGTCCTGGAGACCGTGACGCTGTTCCGCGCCAAGGTGGTGGACGTCGCGCCCGACGCCGTCACGATCGAGGCGACCGGCAACCGCGACAAGCTGGACGCGTTCATCAGGATCCTGGAGCCGTTCGGCATCAAGGAACTGGTGCAGTCGGGCATGGTGGCCGTCGGCCGCGGTGCCCGGTCCATCACCGACCGCTCGCTGCGGGCCATCGAGCGCAGCGCCTGACCCGCGACCCGGACGCCGCCCCGCGGGCGGCACCAACACACCAACGAAAGGCAACAGCACTGTGGCTGAGATGTTCTACGACGACGCCGCCGACCTGAGCGTGATCCAGGGCCGGCACGTGGCGATCATCGGCTACGGCAGCCAGGGGCACGCGCACGCGCTCTCGCTGCGCGACTCCGGCGTCGACGTGCGGGTCGGGCTCCGCGAGGGGTCGGCCAGCCGGGAGAAGGCGGAGGCCGAGGGCCTGCGCGTGGTCACCCCGGCGGAGGCCGCCGAGGAGGCCGACCTGATCATGCTGCTGGCCCCCGACCACCACCACCGGGAGATCTTCGAGAAGGACATCAAGCCCGCCCTCGTCGAGGGCGACGCGCTGTTCTTCGGCCACGGCTTCAGCATCCGCTACGACCTCGTCCAGCCGCCGGAGGGCGTGGACGTGGCCATGGTCGCGCCGAAGGGCCCGGGCCACCTCGTGCGCCGCCAGTTCGTCGCCGGGCGCGGCGTGCCGGTGATCGTGGCCGTGGAGAAGGACGCGTCCGGCAACGCCTGGCCGCTGGCGCTGTCCTACGCCAAGGCCATCGGCGGCCTGCGCGCGGGCGGCATCAAGACGACCTTCACCGAGGAGACCGAGACCGACCTGTTCGGCGAGCAGTCGGTGCTGTGCGGTGGCGTCTCCGAGCTGATCAAGACCGGGTTCGAGGTGCTGACCGAGGCCGGCTACCAGCCGGAGGTCGCCTACTTCGAGGTCCTGCACGAGATGAAGCTGATCGTCGACCTGATGTACGAGGGCGGCGTGTCCAAGATGTACTGGTCGGTGTCCGACAACGCCGAGTACGGCGGCTACAGCCGCGGCCCGCGCGTGATCACGCCGGAGACCAAGGCCGCGATGAAGAAGATCCTCGGCGAGATCCAGTCCGGCGAGTACGCCAAGGAGCTGGTGGACGAGTTCGAGGGCGGCCAGAAGAAGTTCACGCAGTACCGCGAGGAGCTGGCCCAGCACCCGATCGAGAAGACGGGCGCCGAGCTGCGCCCGATGATGAGCTGGCTCAACGACTGAGCCGTTCCGCGGCGGCGCGGGGACCGGTGCCCGGTCCCCGCGTTCTCGCATGCCCGCGAGCCCCGCGCGGGGGGCTCGCGGGCTCAGCGGCGCAGGCGGCGGCGAATCCTGTCGCGCAGTGAGGCGGGCTCGGCGGCCTCGGCCACGAGCAGGGCCAGGTGGCCGCCCTTGGTGAAGTAGACGGTGACGTCCTTCGGGCCGGCGGCCCGCCGCTGCGCAGCCGTCTTGACCCCCTCGGCGCGCGCCGAGCCGAAACGGGCCTCGCGGGTGACGCCGAGGGCGGTCGCGGTGACGTGCACGTCCCAGCGCCCCGGCTCCACGGCGGCCGGGTCGGCGACGACCTCGAACCCTCCGGCGCGCCCCGCGCGGGGGTCGGCGATGAAGCCGTGCTCCTTGCCGGACGCGCGTTCCCGCAGGACGACGTCGACGGACGTCCGTCCGGTCTCGACGCGCTGGAGGGCGGCGACGCCGCGGATGCGCACCTTCCTTCCCTGCCAGCAGACGGCCTCCAGGCGGTGCTCGACGCCGACCTCGGTGGTGATGTCGGCGTCATGCCGGGAGACGCCGCGCAGGTAGGGGTACATCGCGTAGATCCGCCCGCCGACCACGACCGCGCCCGCCGGGGTCCCCTCGACCTCGTCGCGGATCATCCGCTCCAGCTCCTCGCGCAGGCCGTGCTGGATGCAGAACGCCCTGAGCCGCGCGGACGCGGGCATCGCGGCGCGGGCGGCCTCGCTCAGCCCCTCCTCGCCGAGGACGCGGCGGGTACCCTCCACGAGCCGCTCCCGCTGGGGGCCGTCGAGGGCCAGGAAGCGGTGGTCGTACACGCGCAGGAGGTCGCGCAGGACGCTGATGGCGTTGTCCGAGGTCACGGGTCATCTCCTGATCGGCCGGGGACATCGGTCACGGTAGGGCCCAGCTCGATCGCGCACAGTGAAAACCGGACGGTGTGTCTCCCCGGATGCATACTCGGTATTGCCTGCCGCATACTCGGTATGCATACTTGGTAGGCATGTCCATCCGTCACGGTCTGCTGGCCCTGCTGTCCCAGGGCCCCCGCTACGGCTACCAGCTGCGCGCCGAGTTCGAGTCGTCCACCGGCGCCACCTGGCCGCTCAACATCGGCCAGGTCTACTCCACCCTGTCCCGCCTCGAACGCGACGAGCTCGTCACGCGCGTCGGCGCCGACGACGAGGGCCGGTTCGTCTACCGGATCACGCCGGCGGGGGAGCAGGACGTGCGGCGGTGGTTCTCGACCCCCATCGCCCGCTCCGACCGGCCCCGCGACGAGCTGGCGATCAAGCTGGCGATGGCCGTCACCACGCCCGGCGTCGACGCCGCGCACGTCGTCCAGACCCAGCGCACCGCCACGCTGCGCACCCTGCAGGACCTCACCCGCCTCAAGGCCGACGCGCCCGCCGTCCCCGCCGACCAGGGCGACCGCGCGTGGCGGCTGGTCCTGGAATCCATGATCTTCCAGGCGGAGGCCGAGGTCCGCTGGCTGGACCACTGCGAGGCCTACGTCGCCCGCGCCGAGCCCTCCGCGCCGTCCGCCCCCGCGGCCCCGTCCGTCCCGGTCGAGGCGCCCGCCCCGGCCGACGAGGAGGCGCGGCGATGAGCGTGCTGGCGATGCGGGAGGTGTCCCGCGACCACGGCGCCGGCCCGTCCCTCGTGCACGCGCTGCGCGAGGTGACGCTGGACGTCGCGGAGGGCGAGTTCGTCGCCGTGATGGGCCCGTCCGGCTCCGGCAAGTCGACCCTGCTGGCGCTGGCCGGCGGGCTCGACCGTCCCACCTCCGGGCAGGTCCTGGTGGACGGCGCCGACCTCGGCGGGCTCGGCCGGGCCGGGCGGGCCGCGCTGCGCCGCCGCAGCGTCGGCTACGTCTTCCAGGACCTCAACCTCATCCCGAGCCTCACCGCGGGCGAGAACGTCATGCTGCCGCGCGAGCTGGACGGCGCCCGCGCCCGCACGGCCCGCCGGGAGGCGCGGGAGGCGCTCGCGGAGGTCGGCGTCGCCGAGCTGGCCGACCGGTTCCCCGACGAGATGTCCGGCGGCCAGCAGCAGCGCGTCGCGATCGCCCGCGCGCTGGTCGGCGAGCGTCGGCTCGTCCTGGCCGACGAGCCGACCGGGGCGCTCGACAGCCACACCGGCGAGGACGTCCTGCGCGTCCTGCGGGCCCGCTGCGACGCGGGCGCGTCCTGCCTGATGGTCACGCACGAGTCGCGGCACGCCGCCTGGGCCGACCGGGTCGTGTTCCTGCGCGACGGCCGGATCGTCGACGCCACGCCCCGGCCGACCGGCCCCGAGAGCCTCCTGCAGGAGAAACTGTGAACCGCTACGTCTTCGCGCTGCGCATGGCCCGCCAGGACGCGCTGCGCGCCAAGGGCCGCACGGCGCTCGTGCTGTGCATGATCGGCCTGCCGATCGGCGTCGTCGTCGCCCTGGCCGTGCTGCGCTCCACCTCCGAGGCGGGGATCGAGGGGCCGTCCGGCGCCCCGAGCGGCGCCGAGTCGGCCGTGCTCGCGATGATCATCGCGATGGTCGTGCTGGAGGTCGTCCTGCTCGCCGGGCCGGCGTTCATGGTGGACGTCCGGCGGCGGCGCCGCGACCTCGCGCTCGTCGCGGCGTCGGGCGGCGCGGGCCGGCACCTGCGCGCCGTCGTGCTGGCGAGCGGCCTGCTCCTCGGCGGGATCGCCGCGGTGGCCGGGGCCGGGCTCGGCATCGCCGCCGCGGCCGTCGTCGCGCGGGCCGCGGACGGACCGGACGGCTTCGGACCGTTCACCGTGCCGTGGACCGTGGTCGCCGTGACGATGCTGTTCGGCGCGGGCAGCGGCCTGCTCGCCGCCCTGGTGCCCGCGCGCCAGGCGGGCCGGATGGACGTCGTCGCCGCCCTCGCCGGACGCCGCGAACCGCCCGGCCGGGCGCGGCGCGGCCTGCCGATCGCTGGCGGCGTCCTCGTCCTGGCGGGCCTGGCGGCGTCCCTGGAGGGCGTCCGGGCGCTGCGCGAGTTCGGCGCCGCGCTCGGCGCCGCCGCGATCATCATCGGTCTCGTGCTCGCCTGCCCGTGGATCGTCGGGACGACCGGGCGGCTCGCGCCCCGGCTCCCGCTGCCGCTGCGCCTCGCCGTCCGGGACGGCGCCCGCAACCGGGCCCGCACCGCGCCCGCGGTCGCCGCGATCATGGCGGCCGTGGCGGGTGTCACCGCGCTGGCCATCGGGGGCGTCAGCGACTTCCGGCAGCGGCAGGTGGAGTACCAGGCGCAGCTGCCCCACGGCTCGGCGCTGATCCGGCTGCCGCAGGGCAGGGACGAGGAAGCCGCCGCGGCCGTCGTCCGGCGCGACCTGCCGGGCGTGCCGGTCATCCCCCTGCGCACCCTTCCCGGGCCGGACGGGGTCTGCCTGTCCGAGGACACCTCGAAATGCCCCGCGCTGACCTTCTCGGCCGAGCATGACGGGGCGGCCCTGAACGAGATCCTGCCGATCGTGGTCGGCGGCGCGCGGGAGGCCCGGATGCTGCTCGGCCGCAACGACGCCGGGGTCGCGTCGGCGCTGGACGCGGGCAAGATCGTCCTGTTCCGGGTGCGTCCGCTCGACCACGGGACGGTCACCGCCAAGGTGACCTACTGGGACGACGACCGGCAGCACACGATCGCGACGATCAAGAACCTGCCGGCCGTGGCCGCCCACGGCGACCCGCACGTGCCGGCCATCGTCCCGCCGCAGGCCGCGGAGAAGCTCGCCGAGAAGGCCGGCGTGCCCATCCGGACGGAGGCGTACGGGGTGGACCGCGCCGACCACCGGGTCACCAAGGCCGAGGAGGCCCGGCTGACCAGGAGCATGGAGACCTTCGGCCACGACTCCGGCGCCGTCCACGTCGAGCGGGGCTTCACCGAGTCGTTCGGGAGGATCACGCTGATGCTCGGCGCGGCCGCGGCCGTCCTGGCGCTCGGCGCCACCCTGATCGCCACCGGGCTCGCCGCCGCCGACGCCCGTCCCGACCTGGCCACCCTGCGCGCCGTCGGCGCCCGGCCCCGCACCGGACGGCTGCTGACGATGGGCCGGGGCGCCTTCATCGCCGCGCTCGGCTGCTGGCTCGGCATCGCCGGCGGGCTCGTCCCCGGCCTCGCGGTGACGCGCCCGCTCACCGACGGCGTGGAGGAGAACGGGGCCGCCCCGCACGGGACGGTCGTCGACGTCCCGTGGCTGCTCCTGCTGACGCTCGCGATCGGCGTCCCGCTCGTCGCGGCGTGCGCGGCCGGGGCGGTGACCGGCGGCCGTCTCCCGGCCCGCCGGACCCCGGGGTAGCGACGCCCGCCGGGCCGCTCGGCCACGCGCCGCCGCTGGTGATAGCGTCCGGCGCGTGGTCGAGGCGATTGCGGTGCAGGGACCGGCCGGCGGCTCCTCCGCACGCCGCGGGGGCGCCGCCCGGCGCCGGCGCGCCGCCCTGGCGGCACTGGTCGCGGCGAGCGCGCTGCTGTACGCGGCGTACTCGCTGATGCGGCTGCGCGCCTTCCGGACGGGCAGCTACGACCTGGTGATCTTCGACCAGGCGATCCGGTCCTACAGCCGGTTCGGCCCGCCGGTCGCCATCGTCAAGGGCGTCCACAACGACTTCGGCCCGGACTTCTCGATCCTCGGCGACCACTTCTCGCCGATCCTCGCGCTGCTCGCGCCGCTCTACTGGATCCACGACGGCCCGGCGACCCTGCTGGTCGCGCAGGCCGTCCTGCTCGCGCTCGCGATCCCGCCGATCTGGCGGTACACCGAGCGCCGGCTCGGCGCCCGCGCCGCCTACTGCGCCGCGGGCGCCTACGCGCTGTCCTGGCCGATCGCCGAGGCGCTCGCCTTCGACTTCCACGAGGTCGCCTTCGTCCCGCTGCTGTCGGCGCTGATGGTCGAGCGGCACGACGCCGGACGGCGGCTCCAGGCGGCCGCCGCCGCGTTCGCCCTGCTGCTGGTGAAGGAGGACATGGGGCTGCTGCTCGCGGGCTTCGGCCTCTACCTGCTCACCCGTCCCACCGGCGGCGGGCGGCGGACCCTGCGGGGACTCCTGCCGCCAGGCGACCGGCGGGCGGGCCTCGCCTACGTCGCGGTGGGGCTGGCCGCTACCTGGGTCTGCTCCCGCGTGGCCGTCGCGGCGTTCGGCGGGGACAACGACTACTACTGGGCGTACGGGGCGCTCGGCCCGGACCTTCCCCACGCGGCGGTGCACGCCCTCACCCATCCATGGGACGTCGTGCGCGTCCTCGGTGACCCGCCGCGGAAGCTGCTCACGATGGCTCTGGTGCTGCTCCCGCTGCTTCTTCTGCCGCTGGCGTCCCCGCTGACCCTCACCGCCGTCCCGCTGCTCGCCGAGCGGATGCTCGCCAGCCGGTTCGGCAACTGGTGGGAACCGCACTACCACTACAACGCCTTCATCGTCGCCGTGCTCGTCCTGGCGGCGGCGGACGGCGCGGCGCGGTTGCGCGGACGGCCCCGGATCGCGCGAGGCGCACTGGGACGGCTGCCCTCCGCCGCGCCGATGGCGGGGATCCTCGCGGTCACCGTCGCGTGCGTGCCCTTCTTCGCCTACCGCCACCTGGCCGATCCCGCGCTGTGGCGGCCGAACGAGCGGGCGCGGGCGGCGTCCGCGGCCGTCGCGCGCATCCCGGACGGCGCGCTCGTCGAGGCCGCCAACGGCCTCGGCCCGGCGCTGACGTCCCGTGCCCGCGTGCTGCTGTGGGACGACCGCTCGCACGGCGCGCCCTGGGTGATCGCCCAGGTGGAGCGGCTGGAGTTCCCCTTCGGCTCGCCCGCCGAGCAGCGGCGGCGGGTCGAGGGGCTGAAGGCGGAGGGGTACCGGGAGGTCTTCCGGGGGGACGGCTACATCGTGCTGCACCGGGACGTCCCTGCCCCCCGGGTCCCTGGTAGCGGGAACCCCTGATAAGGCGAAACGCGGCTTTTGGACGGATTGTCCGATGACCGATCATCGTCGCACGGGTAAGAATCCCAGTGAAGGTGCCGATCGGCCAATTATCCCTACCCTTTCTGGGTACTTTGCCAGATACTTGAAGAGAGTTGTTACGGCCGCGGCCGGCGCGGGAGGAACCCGTGCGAACACCCCGTGACCTCGGCCGGAGCGGGCCTTGGGGCGTGGCATGAGCGGTGTGAGGCTGAACGGCGGCGAGGCGGAGGCACCGGTGGGCGGTGGCCCGGAATTCCTCGCCCGGCGGGCAATGCGACGGGCGGGCGAATCCCCGATGATGCGCGCGGTGGACCGGGGAACCGGTCACGGCGAGGAGCCGTGACATGCCGGGGCGGGAGGGCATGCCGGGGCGGGAGGACAGGGACGTCCTGCGCTTCGAGACGTGCGGGCGGGCGTGGGTCGGCGTCCTGCGGCACGTGTGGGCGGCCGGGGAGGCGGGGCTGGAGGACGGCGGGCCCATCATCGAGGGGCCGCCGCTGCTGTTCGAGATCTGCTCCCTGAGCTGGGAGGACCCGATCCTGCGCGAGTACGGCGACCGGGCGCGGCTCGTCCGCAGGGCGCAGGAGCGCACCCGCCGGGTCGTCCGCGGGCGGTTCTGGCCGCGGCTGCACGACCTGCAGGGCCACGACCAGATCCGGTGGGTGGTGGACCTGCTGCGCGCGAGACCGTGGACCACCAGCGCGTGGATCTCGCTGACGATCCCCGGCGAGCCGGCCGACGGGCTGCCGGCGCTGACCGCGCTGTCGTTCCGCATCCGCGGCTACCGGCTGATCATGACGGCGATGTTCCGGTCGCAGAACATCCACCGCGCCTACCTGGCCTACATCCCGCTCCGCGAGGTGCAGGTCCAGGTCGCCGACGAGCTGGGGCTGCCGCCCGGGCCGCTGCGGGTGTTCGTGGACGTCCCGCACGTGCACGTCGGCGACGCCGAGCGGGTCGCGTCGGTGCTCGCCTCGGTGCCGGAGCCGAACGCCGCCTGACGAGACCGTCACGACGCGGGACGAACCGGAGTTACTGGTGGGTGTTTCCCCACCGCGAACCGCCGCCGCCGCCGGGTTATACACTCACCGGAGGGGGCGAGGGCACGACGAGGTGACTCGCGACTTCACCTGCACAGCACACGAACACCTACTTTTTTCGAAGGACTGTTTCCACTTGAGCAAGCTCGTCGTCCTCGTCGCAGAAGAACTCTCCCCGGCCGGCATCGCCGTCCTGGAGGCCGACTACGACGTCCGGCACGTCGACGGCAGCGACAAGGACCAGCTGCTGCCCGCCGTCGCCGACGTGGACGCCCTGATCGTCCGCAGCGCCACCAAGGTCACCGCCGAGGTGTTCCAGCACGCCAAGAAGCTCCGGGTCGTCGCCCGGGCCGGCGTCGGCCTCGACAACGTCGACGTGGAGGCCGCCACCAAGGCCGGCGTCATGGTCGTCAACGCGCCCACGTCCAACATCGTCACCGCCGCCGAGCACGCGATCGCTCTGCTCCTGGCCACCGCCCGGAACGTGCCGCAGGGCCACTCCGCGCTCAAGCAGGGCGAGTGGAAGCGCTCCAAGTACACGGGCGTCGAACTCCAGGGCAAGACCGTCGGCGTGCTCGGCCTCGGCCGCATCGGCGTCCTCGTCGCCCAGCGCCTCGCCGCCTTCGACATGAACGTGATCGCGTTCGACCCCTACGTCCAGGCCGCCCGCGCCGCGCAGCTCGGCGTGAAGCTCGTCACCCTCGACGAGCTGCTCCGCGAGAGCGACTTCATCACCGTCCACCTGCCGAAGACGCCCGAGACCCTCGGCCTCATCGGCGACCGCGAGCTGCAGCAGGTCAAGCCGTCCGTCCGCATCGTCAACGCCGCCCGCGGCGGCATCGTCGACGAGGCGGCCCTCGACCTCGCGCTCAAGGACGGCCGCGTCGCCGGCGCCGGCATCGACGTGTTCAGCACCGAGCCGTGCACCGAGAGCCCGCTGTTCCACCACGACAGCGTCGTCGTCACCCCGCACCTCGGTGCCAGCACCCACGAGGCGCAGGAGAAGGCGGGCACCCAGGTCGCCCGGTCCGTGAAGCTCGCGCTGTCCGGCGAGTTCGTCCCGGACGCCGTGAACGTGCAGGGCGGCGCCGTGGCCGAGGACGTCAAGCCCGGCCTGCCGCTCGCCGAGAAGCTCGGCCGCATCTTCACCGCCCTCGCCGGCGGCGTCCCCGTCCGGCTGGACGTGGTGGTCCGCGGCGAGATCGCCGAGCACGACGTCAAGGTGCTGGAGCTGGCCGCGCTCAAGGGCGTCTTCGTGGACGTCATCGAGGAGGCCGTGACCTTCGTCAACGCGCCGCTGCTGGCCCGCGACCGCGGCGTCGAGGTCACCCTCACCACCAGCGAGGACAGCCCCGACTGGCGCAACGTCGTGCAGGTGCGCGGCACGATGTCCGACGGCTCCGTCGTGTCGGTGTCGGGCACCCTCACCGGCCCCAAGCACGCCGAGCGGATCATCGAGATCAACGGCTACAACATGGAGCTCGTCCCGACCGAGCACATGGCGTTCTTCTCCTACGTCGACCGCCCCGGCATCGTCGGCGCGGTCGGCAAGCTGCTCGGCGACGAGCAGGTCAACATCGCGGGCATGCAGGTCGGCCGCGACGCCAAGGGCGGCAAGGCGCTCATCGCGCTCACCGTCGACTCGGCCGTCGCGCCCCAGCTCGTCGACGCCATCACCCGCGAGGTAGGCGCCGACATGGGCCGCCGCGTCGACCTCGAAGGTTAGTCTCGACGGATGAGCTTCGGGCGGGCGTCCGGCCATGTGCCGGACGCCCGCCCATCTCATATGCCGAGATTTTGAGCCACGGGTCGGGACAACTCGCCGAACCGGGGGTAGCCTCGCAGTAGTCATGCGGCGCTTCGTGGTAATCCTTCGCTGCCGCAGCGGGGCCTGATCATCGGCAGGCCGGCACCCGCTGCGGAGGCTCTGCCCGGCCCTGAGTCCGATGCCGCGCCGGACCGTGCGAACCACGGCCCTCCGGCGGCCCCTCTGGCCATCAGCCCAGCGATCGGAGCATCCCATCATGAACGAGATCCAGAACAACGCCCCCGCCGAGGACGCCCAGGAAGAAGCCGCCCGCGCCCTGCAGACGGCCCTGGACCGCAGAGCAGACTGATTCACCCTCTCCTTCGTGCTCGACGTGGGCCCGACGGAGGAGGGCACTGCAATAAGCACCTGCCAGACTGGGGAAGTGGCGGGCGAAGTCAGGGGCTCAGAGGTTTCCGGCGTGCTGGAGCGCGTGGCGGAGCTTGGGCCCTACTTCGAGCTCGCCACCGAGGACGTCTCGGGTGATGCTGCTTGGAGGGCGTTCCCCGGGGGTGTGGGGCCGCTGCGAGAGGTCGCCCGTGACCATGCCGGACGGCTGGGGACGGATGAGACCCGTGTGGCGGCCTCGCTGCTCTTTCAGGGACTCGCGGCGCGGATCTGGTCGCCGGTCGTTGCCGCGGGGAGCCTCGGGGTCGTTCCCGATCTTTCGGGGTTGCGGTGGCGGGGGGCGCCGGGTGAGCCGATCATGCTGGGGCTCGCCGATGTCCGCGGGTGGCGGGTGGGGAGCGTGGCCGAGGCCGTCGAGATCGTCCATCCCATGGTCGTGGACGGGCTGCTGCGGCCGCTGCGGGACGCGATGCTGGGCTTCGTCAAGCTCGCGGACGGGCTGGTCTGGGGCAATGCCGCCTCGGCTCTCGCCGGGAGCCTGAACGTCGGAGGCGCCGATCCCGGGCGGGCCGCGATCGTGCGGGCGTTGCTCGCGCGCGAGCCGCTGGCCGGGGCCGGGTCCTTCGGGTCGCGCGGGTTCGTCCGGAACAACTGCTGCTTGTATTACCGCGTCCCTGGGGGCGGCATGTGCGGAGACTGTGGGCTCGTGCGTTGAATGCCCGCGATGTGAGACGGAAGCCCAAGCACTGAGACGTTTGCAGTAGAGTTCGCGCATGGCTTCGCGCAGCATTCGTCTGGCCGTCATCCCGGGTGACGGGATCGGCCCCGAGGTCGTCGCCGAGGGACTGAAGGTCCTCGACGCCGTGTCCGGCGACCTCGCGTTCGAGCAGACCTCCTACGACCTGGGCGCCGCCCGGTGGCACCGGACGGGGGAGACGCTGCCCGACTCGGTCCTGGCCGAGCTGCGCGAGCAGGAGGTCATCCTGCTCGGCGCCGTCGGCGACCCGAGCGTGCCGAGCGGCACCCTGGAGCGCGGGCTGCTGCTGCGGACCCGGTTCGAGCTGGACCACTACGTCAACCTGCGCCCGGTGAAGCTGTTCCCCGGCGTCAGCACCCCGCTGGCCGGCGTCACCCCTGACGACATCGACATGGTCGTCGTCCGCGAGGGCACCGAGGGCCCGTACACCGGCGTGGGAGGCGTCCTGCGCAAGGGCACCCCCCACGAGGTCGCCACGCAGGAGAGCGTCAACACCGCCTACGGCGTCGAGCGCGTCATCCGGTACGCGTTCGAGGTCGCGGCGTCGCGGCCGCGCAGGCGGCTCACGCTCGTCCACAAGGACAACGTGCTCACCTTCGCCGGGGACCTCTACCAGCGGACCCTGAAGCGGGTCGCCGAGGAGTACCCGCAGGTCACGACCGACTACTGCCATGTGGACGCGGCCACGATGTTCTTCGTGAGCCAGCCCCGGCGGTACGACGTCATCGTCACCGACAACCTGTTCGGCGACATCATCACCGACATCGGCGCCGCGATCGCCGGCGGCATCGGACTCGCCGCGTCCGGGAACGTCAACCCCGACCGCACCGCGCCGTCGATGTTCGAGCCGGTGCACGGCAGTGCCCCCGACATCGCAGGGCAGGGCAAGGCCGACCCGACCGCCACGATCCTGTCGGTCGCCATGCTGCTCGACCACGTCGGCGAGGGCGAGGGTGCCCGCCGCGTCGAGCAGGCCGTCTCGGAGGACCTGGCCGAGCGCGCCGCGCTGGGCGCCCGGTCCACGTCCCAGATCGGCGACGCGATCGCCAAGCGAGTATCCGGCTAGGGGCACGCCGCCTCCGGCCAGACCGGGCGTGCCCTCGCGGCGCGCCCGGTTTTCCGTATGCGCCGCGCATGGAGGAGCAGGTCTAGACGAAGTAGGACAATGGGGACTAGGAAGCCGATGCGGCGATGGGGCCGCCTGGGCGATCCGCGAGAGGACGAGACCGCGATGAGCGACACCCTGGAATTCGAGATCACGCGCACCGAGCGGCCCGCGACCGCCGACGAACGCGCGCGGATCATGGCCGATCCCGGTTTCGGCCGATACTTCACCGACCACATGGTCACGATCCGGTACTCGGCCGAGCGCGGCTGGCACGACGCGAAGCTGGAACCCTACGGGCCGATCCCGATGGACCCGGCCTCGCAGGTGTTCCACTACGCCCAGGAGCTCTTCGAAGGTCTCAAGGCCTACAAGCAGCCGGACGGCTCGGTCGTCACCTTCCGGCCGTACATGAACGCGGCGCGGATGAACCGGTCCGCCAAGCGGATGGCGATGCCGGAGATCCCCGAGCAGCTGTTCGTGGACGCCGTCGAGCTGCTCGTCCGCACCGACAGGGACTGGGTGCCCGACACCGAGGGCCACAGCCTCTACCTGCGGCCCTTCATGTTCGCCACCACCCGCGCGCTCGGCGTCAACAGCCCGGCCCACGAGTTCCTCTTCATGGTCATCGCGGCCCCGTCCGGCCTCTACTACCCGCGCGGCATCAAGCCCGTCTCGGTGTGGCTGTCGCAGGACTACACGCGCGCGGCGCCCGGCGGCACCGGGGAGGCCAAGTTCGGCGGCAACTACGCCGCGTCCTTCGCCGGTCAGGCCGAGGCCGTCGCGCAGGGCTGCGACCAGGTCGTCTGGCTCGACGCGGTGGAGCACCGCTGGGTCGAGGAGGTCGGCTCGATGAACCTCATGTTCGTCTACGGTTCCGGCGCCCGGGCCCGGCTGCTCACCCCCGCGCTCACCGGCACCCTGCTCGCCGGCGTCACCCGCGACTCGATGCTCAAGCTGGCACCCGACCTCGGCGTCCCCACCGAGGAAGGCAAGATCAGCATCGACGAGTGGGAGGCGGGCTGCGCCTCCGGCGAGATCACCGAGGTGTTCGGCTGCGGCACCGCCGCGATCATCAGCCCGGTCGGCCGGGTCAAGGGCCGGGACCGCGAGTGGACGATCGGCGACGGCGAGCCCGGCGAGATCTCGATGCGGCTGCGCCAGGAGCTGGTCGGCATCCAGTACGGCACCCGGCCCGACCCCTACGGCTGGGTCCACAAGATCGTTTGATCGACGGCGCCGGCGGCGCGCGCCCGCCGCGGGCGCGCGCCGCCGGGCCGGGCGGCTCAGTGGCGGATCTGCACCGACGTCTTGACGACCGGGCCCGAGCTCGCCGGGCCGGCGCCCCGCGAGGACGGGTTGACGGCGTAGTGGAACGAGAAGCCGACGAAGGCGCGGCCGGGCCGTCCGCCGACCTGCACCGCGAAGGTGCAGGTGCCCGAGAGCGTGTACACCTTCCGGGCGCGGTGCGGTGCGACGGTCGAGTGCCAGACGTAGCCGACGGGGATGACGTGCCGGTCGTGGTACCGGCCGTTCAGCCCGGTCGCCGTGCAGACGGCGTTGCCGCGCGCGATCGCCCGCAGTTTCGCGCTGGTGATCTGGAACATCCACGGCATCGGGTAGCGCCTGGAGTGCGGTCCGGTCAGCCTCACCTGCGCGCGGAACGTGCCGACCGAGTCGTGGTACACGAATGACTGGTGCCGTTGTGTGAACACGTAGTAATGGGTGGGTGCGGCGTGTTCCGGGCGCTCGGCGGCGGTTGCGGTGGACGCGGCGGACACGGAGCCGAGCGCCATCACCAGCGCCGTTCCGGAAGCGGCCGCGGTCCGGCCGAATGTGTGCATGCGCATTCCAGGAATTCCCTTCGAAAAGGTTCGCCGTCCCCCACGGCGGGTGGACGGCCGTGATCAGCCCGCCGCCCCGATGCTCAGCCGCGGCCGACCGACCGCACGTCCAGCGCGCGGTAGGCGTAGCCGTCCTGTTCGGCCTCCTCCCAGGTGAAGAGCACGTTCTCGCCCGGGTCGAGGGAGGCGAAGGCGCCCGGTTCGGCGCGCACGGCCGAGAAATGCGCCCAGACCTCGCCGGGCACGTCGGGTGAGACCAGCACTCCCCAGCCGGCCTCGTCGTCCCAGGACGCCACCGTCCCGCGGACCGGTTCGCCGCTCATCGGATCCCCTTCCTCCGGCGGACAGTGCGATCATTCTTCGTTTTACCGTGAAAGCGCAAGTGCATTCCGAGGTGAGAAATGTATTGCCGTGATCTTTTGCTTGGTAATCGTTTTTTAGTGTGCAATGAACTCCAAGTGGAGAAAAGCGCGGTATGGCTCCGTGACGGCGGGACGCCGCCGGCGCGGCGGGCGGGTCCGGCGGGGCGGCGTCCCAGAATCTGAGACGGATGTCCCAGATCCGCGGACCGTGTGGCAGACTGGGCGCATCATGCGCCACAGCCTCGTGATTATCGGCTGGCGCGCCGGCAGCTAACGGGACACCGCCGGCGCGCAGACCTCTCACGTCCGTGAGGGGTCTTTTTTGTGTCCTGGCGCTGATCCCCCTGGGGGTTCTCACATGCAAGGCGACGCGTTCCACGTCTACGACACCACCCTGCGCGACGGCTCGCAGCAGGAGGGGCTCAACCTCTCCGTGCCCGACAAGCTCGCGGTCGCGCGACATCTGGACGACCTGGGCGTCGGCTTCATCGAGGGCGGCTGGCCGGGCGCCAACCCCAAGGACACCGAGTTCTTCAGGCGGGCTCGAACAGAGCTCGACCTGAGGCACGCGCAGCTCACCGCGTTCGGCGCGACCCGCCGGGCCGGGGTGAAGGCGGCCGACGATCCCCAGGTCGCCGCCCTGCGCGACTCCGGCGCGTCCGTCGTGACCCTGGTCGCCAAGAGTCACGACAGGCATGTCGAGCTGGCCCTCCGCACCACCCTGGAGGAGAACCTCGCGATGATCCGCGACACGGTCTCCCACCTGCGTGCGGAGGGCCAACGAGTCTTCCTGGACGCCGAGCACTTCTTCGACGGCCACAAGGCCAACCGCGCCTACGCGCTGGAGGCGGTCCGCACCGCCGCCGAGGCCGGCGCCGACGTCGTCGCGCTCTGCGACACCAACGGCGGCATGCTGCCGGACGAACTGGCCGAGGTCGTGCACGAGGTCGTCGGCCACGGCGTCCGCGTCGGCATCCACTGCCACGACGACTCCGGCTGCGCCGTCGCCAACACGCTCGCCGCCGTCCGGGCGGGCGCCACGCACGTGCAGGGCTGCGCGAACGGGTACGGCGAGCGCAGCGGCAACGCCAACCTGTTCACCGTCGTCGGCAACCTCCAGCTCAAGCGCGGCATGAGCCTCGTCTCCGACGCCCAGCTCGCCGAGATGACGCGGATCGCGCACGCCGTCTCCGAGGTCACCAACGTCGCGCCGAGCTCGCAGCAGCCGTACGTGGGCGTGTCCGCGTTCGCGCACAAGGCCGGGCTGCACGCGTCCGCCGTCAAGATCGACCCGGACCTGTACCAGCACATCGACCCGGCCGCCGTCGGCAACGACATGCGGATGCTGGTGTCCAGCATGGCCGGGCGCGCGTCGGTCGAGCTCAAGGGCCGCGAGCTCGGCTACGACCTGTCCGGCGAGAAGGCCAAGGCCGTCGTGGACAGGGTGAAGGAGCTGGAGTCCACCGGCTACACCTTCGAGGCGGCGGACGCCTCGTTCGAGCTGCTGCTGCGCGAGGAGCTGACCGGCGTCCGGCAGCGGCACTTCGAGGTCGAGTCGTGGCGGTCGATCGTGGAGCGCCGCCCGGACGGGTCCATGATCAGCGAGGCCACCGTCAAGCTGCACGCCAAGGGCGAGCGGATCATCGCGACGGGCGAGGGCAACGGCCCCGTCAACGCCCTCGACAACGCGCTGCGGATCGCCCTCGGCCGCCTCTACCCGGAGCTGGCGCGACTGGAACTGGTCGACTACAAGGTCCGCATCCTGGAGGGCGCGCACGGCACCGACGCGCGGACCCGGGTCCTCGTCGAGTCCGGCGACGGCGAGCGCGAGTGGGGGACCGTCGGCGTCGAGGACAACGTCATCGCCGCGTCCTGGCAGGCCCTGGAGGAGGCCGTCACCTACTGCCTGCTCCGCGCCGGCTACGAGGCGGGCTGACAGGAATCTCTCGGCGTACGCGGGCATTATCAGGGCATGAGCACCGAGATCACCGACAACGCCGAGCGGGGCCGCTACGAGATCAGGGTGGACGGCGACCTCGCCGGATTCGCCGAGTACGAGCGGGGCGAGGGCGCCGTCGTGTTCACCCACACCGAGGTCGACTCCGCGTTCGAGGGCAAGGGCGTGGGAAGCGCGCTGGCCCGCGGCGCCCTGGACGACGTCCGCGCCAAGGGCCGGTCGGTCGTCCCGCTGTGCCCGTTCATCAAGAAGTGGATCGGCAGGCACCCGGATTACCAGGATCTGGTGCGTTAGCCGTGTCGCGGGACGTGTCGCGCCGGTGCTCGCGGAAATGCGGGGAGTGATCCCGCTCGTTCGAATGAACGAGCATCTTTCCGTGAGTATCGGTACGGTCACGCAGAAAGTTCGCCAAAGCGACGAAACCGGTAGCGGATTTCAGTTGAAGGATCCACCATAGGAGCCTGCACGGCACGTGCGAGGCTTCCGCGCGCCGTGTCGCCTGTCAGACCGTGCGCCTGTGAACCGATGTCCCTACGACCCGACCTGCCGGAGTGATCGTATGCCTGTCCGACCCTGGAGCCCCGAGGACCTTGGGCGTCCCACGGACGGGACCTGGGCCGACGTGGCGTTCGGCCTCGGCGAGACGTACGAGCGCGAGGGCCGCCTGGAGCAGGCGGCCGGCTGGTACCGGCGGGCGGCCGAGTCCGGGAGCGCCGACGCCGCGCTGCGCCTCGGCGCCGTCCTCGGACGGATGGCCGACGCCGGAGCCGACCACGCGGCCGACGAGCTGCTGGCGGAGGCGACACGGTGGCTCAGCGGCGCGCAGGACGCCACCACTCCCGACGCGATCGAGCTGATCACCGCTACGCTCAATCGGCAGATGCGGCAGGCCGCGCGCCGCGGACTCGAACCGGCTCCCGCAGGCTGAAGCCTTCGGGACGGGTGGTGAACCGATCCGTCGCGCCGGTCGTCGGACTCCATGAGATCGGCGTCAGTGGAAGGTGGACGAGTTGAGCGGCGAGGACTCCGGGTACGTTCCCCCGGACCACAAGACGACCGCCGAGTTCGGCGTCACCAGGAAGCCCGCCGCGCCCGCAGAGCCGGCGCCGCCGGGGACGGTGGCCGAACCGGTCGCCGACGACGATCTGGTGGACGATCTCTTCGACGGGGACGTCACGACCCATGACGTCCCCCAGGTGGAAGGTGTGGCCTTCCAGGACCTTCCCTCCGACGATCCTGAGGACGATCTGGAGACGACCTACCAGGACGGCCCGGGCGACGAGCCGGAGGACGACTTCGACTCGACGCTCCAGGACGGCCCGGCCATCGCCTTCCAGAAGCCGCCGCCCGCGGACACCGTGGACGAGCTGGACGTGACCGCGTTCCAGGCGCCGGTCACCTTCGCCGACATCCCCATGGAGCAGCCCTCCAGGCCCACTCCGGCCGTCCCGCCCCAGGCGGCTCCGGCCGTCCCGCCACCGGCGCAGCCGGCCGCCTTCGAGCACGGCGCGAATCCGGCGCCGGTGTACGCCCAGCCTCCCGCTCCCTACCAGGAGCGCGTTCCGGAGCCGGGCCCCGTCCCGGAGCGGATGCCGCCTTCGGAGCAGGCGCCGCACGCGCAGGTGGCCGCCCCGATGTCCGCCGAGGCGCCGTGGACGGAGCAGTTCGCCTCCGAGGAGGAGACGACGAACCGGGCGGAGAGCGGCCCGGCGTTCGCCTACGGGATGCCCGGGGCGCCGCCTCCCGCCCAGAGCACGATGCCCCCGCACCACGAGGCGACCGTCCCGCCGATGCCCCCGCCCGCGGTGGCCTCGCCGTCCGGCGGGCTGCCCGGCGGGCCGCCGCCGTCCCGCTCGCGGCGGCCGGTGATCCTCCTCCTGCTGATCGGACTGGTGGTGGTCCTCGTCCTGGTCGGCGTCGCGGCGCTGATGCTCGGCCGCGGCTCCGAGACGGAGGGCAAGGCCGCCAAGCAGGCGTCCCCGGCGGCGAGCACTCCGGCGCCGGGGGGCGGTGGCGCGGGGCCTGCGTCACCCGGCGCGCCCTCGCCCGGGGGCAGCGCGCCGGCGACGCCCCCGCAGTCCGGGGTCCCCACGCCCCAGCCGCCCGGCGGGCAGCAGCCGGGTGGGCAGCAGCCGGGCGGGCAGCCCGGCACGCCGCCTCCGGCGACCACCGCACCGATCGGGCCGGTCGTGCAGGGCAAGGGCATCACGTACCAGCTCGTCCAGCAGGACAGCGGGTACTTCGAGGGCAAGATGGTCATCACGAACCGCACCAGTAAGCCGCTGACGGCGTGGAAGGTGACGTTCAAGGCCCCCGGCGCGGACGTGAAGAACATCTGGGGCGCACGGCTCGTGCACGGCGGCTCCACCGTCGAGATCAGGAACCTGGACGGCGTTCCCGCGATCCAGCCCGGCGCGACGTGGGACATCCAGTTCGGCGCGGCCGGAACGGCGTCCACTCCGAAGTCCTGCGTCCTGAACGGCAGGGCCTGCGGCTTCTGAACGGCAGGCCCGGGACGGACCGGCAGGGCCTGCGGCTTCTGGTCGGCGTACTAGGCTCTTGACCATGCGTATCGCCAGATTCTCCACCGACGACGGCATGTCCTTCGGTGTGGTGGAGGAGAACACCGTCGCCGTCATCGCGGCCCACCCCTTCGGGGAGCTGACCTTCACCGGGCAGCGCCTCCCGCTCGCCGACGTCCGGCTCCTCGCGCCGATCCTGCCCAGCAAGATCATCGCGATCGGGAAGAACTACGCCGACCACGTCCGCGAGATGGGCGGGGACGAGCCGCCCGCCGAGCCGGTGCTGTTCTCCAAGCCGTCCACCGCCGTGATCGGCCCGGGAGAGGCGATCGCCTACCCGCAGAAGCTGTCCGAGCGCGTCGACCACGAGGGCGAGCTCGCCGTCGTCATCGGCCGGATGTGCCGCGAGGTCCCGGCGTCCCGGGCCGCCGAGGTCATCCTCGGCTACAGCTGCGCCAACGACGTCACCGCCCGCGACCTCCAGGCGAAGGACGGGCAGTGGACGCGGGCCAAGGGCTTCGACACGTTCTGCCCGATCGGCCCGTGGATCGAGACCGAGGTCGACCCCGCCGACCTGGCGATCTCCACGACCGTCAACGGGGAGGTCCGGCAGGAGGCCCGCACGTCCCTGCTGCTGCACGACATCCCCACCCTGGTCCAGTACGTCAGCCAGGTCATGACGCTGCTGCCCGGCGACGTCATCCTGACCGGCACCCCCGCCGGCGTCGGCCCCCTGGAGATCGGGGACGAGGTCACCGTCACCGTCGAGAACATCGGCAGCCTCACCAACCGGGTCATCGCCCGCGACTGAGAGGGGCCAGGTGTTCACCGGCTTCAGCGACGAGGCCTTCGCCTTCTACGAGGGCTTGCAGGCCGACAACAGCAAGCCCTACTGGACGTCCCACAAGGACGCCTACGAGCGCCACGTGCGGGAACCCTTGACCGAGCTGTGCGCCGAACTCGAAGACGAGTTCGGCGCGGTCAAGCTCTTCCGCCCGTACCGCGACGTCCGGTTCAGCAAGGACAAGTCGCCCTACAAGACGCACCAGGGCGGCCACACCGGCGAAGGCTTCTACGTCCAGGTCGACGCGGACGGGCTCATGGTCGCGGGCGGCATGTACGCCCCGACCCCCGACCAGCTCCGCCGCTACCGCCAAGCCGTCGCCTCCGACACCTACGGAGCCGAGCTGCAGGCCGTCGTGGACGACCTCCGCGCCGCAGGCATGGAGATCGCCGGCGACCGCCTCAAGACCCGCCCGCGCGGGACGGACCCCGGCCACCCCCGGCTGGACCTCCTGCGGCACCGCTCCCTCTACGCCCGCGAGGGCTGGCCCGCCGACCCGTGGATGTCCGACCCCGACGAGGTCATCGCCCGTGTGCGCGCGTCCTGGCGGCGCCTCCGCCCTCTCGTGACCTGGGGCCGAGAGCACATCGGACCGCCCGACTTCACTCGATGACTCTCCGACCGGCCAATCGTTTTGGCCCTACTCCCGCAGTCCTGTAGTCTCTTCGAGGCGCGAGCGACCAGCCGGAAACGGCTCGGGAGCCCGTACCTCACTGGGGTATGGTGTAATCGGCAGCACGAGTGATTCTGGTTCACTTAGTCTAGGTTCGAGTCCTGGTACCCCAGCTGCGTCCGCCCAGGCGGACACACGCCCCCGTCGTCTAGTGGCCTAGGACGCCGCCCTCTCAAGGCGGTAACGGCGGTTCGAATCCGCTCGGGGGTACGTGGCGGGCTTCCCTGCTCGTTGGGCTTTGCCCACCTTCGCCGGGGCCCGCAGTGTCCTCCAGGGGGCGACCCCCTGGAACCCCCGATGTTCGGGCTCCGCCCTCACAGTGGCGGGGCTTACTGCTATGTGGCCTTCGGCCAACTACCCCCGGGCCCGCAGTGTCTTCACAGGGGGCGACCCCCTGGAACCCCGGATGTGGCGGGGGTTACTGCTTGATCGCCTTCGGCCATCTGGCCCCAGGCCCGCACTGTTCTCTTTGGGGCGACTCTCTTTGGGGCGACCCCCTGCTGTTTGGCTCCGGTGTCACCTGGCTGGGGCGTACGCCTAGATGGTTTTCTGCGACGTCCAAGAGGCGTTCTTCTGTGGTGCTCACGCGGTTTCTCCGCGTCGTCTGGTGGCCGAGTTTCTGGTGGGGTGGGTGGCCGTGGGGGGTTCGGTTGGAAACCGGTTCGAGGTGGGGGCCGGGGTCCGGTAAGCTAGGCGAGGCCGCGCGGGAGACCGCGAAGGTCATGGTCCTGCCCCCGTCGTCTAGTGGCCTAGGACGCCGCCCTCTCAAGGCGGTAACGGCGGTTCGAATCCGCTCGGGGGTACCCAGTGAGTTCCCGCTCTGCGACGAGCGCCTTCAGTGCTTCGCCAGCGGTTCGATGCGCTCCTTCACGGTGCACGCCATCCTGACCTCTTGATGAGGATGCTTTCGGCGCGGGCTGGGAATGCTCCCGCCGTGAAGTGGGGGTCCAAGAGCTGGTGCGCGTCACTGGCGGCGGTCATGGTGCTCGTCACGGCGGACGTCCTGCTGGACGGTCCGCTCCGCCACCTCGACCACGTCGTCCACGAGTGGAGCGACGCGCACATCCAGGGCCGGCGGCTGGCGGCCGTGGACGTTTTCGCGGCACTCGGCCAGCGGGGCCACCTGGCGAGGATCATCGTCCCGCTCTCGATCATCGCCGCGATACGGACGCGTTCGGTGCGGTACCCGCTGGCGAGCGTGTTGATCGTGGGCGTCCTCTCGCTGCTGCAGGTGCTGCTGAAGGCGGCGATCCCCCGGACGTTCCCGATCAGCGGAACCGATGTGCTGTTCGTCCGCGGTGACGCCTACCCGTCCGGCCACACCCTCAACGGGTTCGTGCTCGTCTGGATCATCCTCCAACTGACGGTCGTCGCGTTCCCCGCGTCATCGAGGGCCCTGCACCCGCGCCGCCGCCGCGACATCGCGGCGGTGACGGGGACGGTCACGGCGATGGCCCTCACGGTGGTCGACAAGCACTGGCTCACTGACTGCCTGTTCAGCCTCGCCCTCGGCCCGCTCCTGCTGCAGGGCCTGCTCATCCTCGATCCGTTCGCCGCCCGGCGCGGTCGAGAACGCTCAGATAACCTCCCAGCCGACCGGACGCGTCGAGCATGGCGAGGCCTCGCGCGGTGAGCCTGCGCCGCCAGTCGTCCAGCGCCTCGGCGAGGGGCTCGGTGCCGCCCGCGGTCCGGACCTGCCGGACCACCATGGCGATGTGCTCCAGCGGGTAACCGCCGCGCCTGAGGAGGTGGGCGAGTTCGGCGTCGCGGACGTCGCCCGCGCGGAAGACGCGGTATCCGGTCGCCGGGTCCCGCGCGGGGACGAGGATGCCGACGCCCTCCCAGTTGCGCAGCGTCGCGGGCGTGACATCGAGACGATGGGCGAGCTCGCCGATGGTCAGGGGCCCGGGGGCGTTCGGGCGCTCGACACCCGGCTCCGCCAGCAGGTGGTCCACCGCGTTCTTCACCGCGGTGAGGGTTTCGCGGTCCCGGAGCACCTGCTCGTGGCCCCGGTCGATGACCAGCAGGGCGTCGTCGAGGTCGCCGTCGTGGACCGCGTTCATGATCCGGCCGCCGGTCGCGTGCCCGTACGCCGCGACGAGGGCGAGGAAGGCGCGCAGGGCGGCCGCGTGCACCTCGGTGTAGATCCGGTAGCCGGTGGGCGTGCGCTCCGCGGGCGGGAGGAACCCGTCGCGCTCGTAGTTGCGCACGGCCTGCGCCGAGAGACCGTGCTCCCGCGCGAGGTCGGACGGCCGCAGGGTGATCACCGCTTTGAGACTTGGAGAGGAGAATAGAGCGTCACAGGCGAGGAAGTATCAACCGCTTTTTCAACGATACGATTTCACCACATGAGTCAGGACATTCGCGAGTTCGTGACCGCTTCATGCGACCTGCTGGCGTTCGGCGAGCCGACGCACCGGGAACCGTCCTTCGGGCGGATCCGCAACGAGATGTTCGCCCGGCTGGCCGACGAGGGCTTCCGGTCGATCGCCATGGAGACCGACCGGGTGGCCGCCCTCGCCGTCGACGACTTCGTCCGGGAAGGGAAGGGAAGCCTCGACGCCGTGATGAGCGAGGGCTTCTCGCACGGCTGGGGGGACGTGGACGCCAACCGGCGCCTGGTCGCCTGGATGCGTGAGCACAACGAGGGCCGTCCTCCGCACGAGCGGCTGGCCTTCCACGGCTTCGACGCTCCGATGGAGACCCTCAGCGCCCCCAGCCCGCGCGCCTACCTCGAACACGCCCGCGACTACATGGGGCTCGACCTCGACATCGCGGCCCTCACCGGCGACGACCGGCGGTGGAGCCGCGCGGAGGCGGTCATGGACCCGGCCATGTCGATCGGCGCGACGCCCGAGGCCGTCAAGCTGCGGACGATCGCCGACGACATGCTCACCGCGCTCTACGAGCGGGCCCCGAAACTGATCGCGGCGACCTCGCGCGCCGAGTGGTCCAGGGCCGAGATCCACCTCACCGCCGGTCTCGGTCTGCTGCGGTACCACAAGCGGGCGAGCCAGCGCATCGAGCGAGACGCCCGCATCTCCCGCCTGGCGGCCGCCCGGGACGCGCTCATGGCCCAGAACCTCCTGGCCGTACGGGACGCCGAGGACCGGCGCGGCCCGACGTTCGTCTTCGCGCACAACACCCACCTGCAGCGCAACCCGAGCCATATGCGCATGGCGGACATGGAGCTCACCTGGTTCGGCACGGGCGCCATCCTCGCGTCCCTCCTGGACGAGCGGTACGTCTTCGTCGCCGGCAGCCTGGGCCGCAGCGAAACGATCAAGCTCGGGGCGCCGGGGCCGGACACCTATGAGGGCGGCATGCAGAGCCGCATCACCACCTGGGGCCTGACACCGGCCGCCGCGATCCCGTCCGCCCGCCGGCGCGCCGACACCACCCCCGAGCAGGGCTACTTCCCCCTCGACCAGGCCGTCCTCGACACGGCCGACGCGGTCCTGCACATCAGCGACGGCGCGACCGTCTGAGCGTCCCTCCGTCCCCGCCGCCACCCGGCCGGTGGCGGCGGGGATGTGCTCGGCGGCCGGCGGGGTTGCAACCCGTAGCGAGGTACAGGGTTACCGTCGGAGCGTGGGGCGGCCAGGACGAGGAGCAGGGATGGTCGAGACACCGATCGCCGTGGGCGGCGGATACGAGGGGCTGCGCTCCGGCCAGGTCGCGGAGGCGGCCGGGGTGAACCCGCAGACGCTGCGCTACTACGAGCGGCGCGGGCTGCTGGCCGAACCCGCCCGGACGCTGGGCGGGCACCGGCTCTACCCGGCCGAGGCCGTCACGGTCCTGCGGGTGATCAAGACGGCGCAGCGGCTCGGCTTCACGCTGGACGAGGTCTCCGGGCTGCTGGACGCCGCGCGGCACCGGCACGGCCGTCGCGACGCGGGGCTCGCCGCCCAGGCGCGCGCGAAGCTGGAAGAGGTGGAGCGGCGCATCGCCGACCTGGAGGTCATCCGGTCCGCGCTCAGCGACGCCCTCGACGCCGGCTGCGACGACCTGATCGCCTGCGCGGGGGAGCCGTGCTGCCCGCTGCCGTTCGCTGGACTCGCCGGTCCCGGGGCCGCGCCGGAACGTTCCCGCACATGAGTACCGTTCCCGCATGACGATCGCGCGCTCCCTGGTCCTGTTCGCCCTCGCCGCCGTCGCGGAGATCGGCGGCGCCTGGATGATCTGGCAGGGCGTCCGCGAGCACCGGGGCGGCTGGTGGATCGGCGCGGGCCTCGTCGCCCTCGGCCTGTACGGGTTCGTCGCGACCTTCCAGCCCGACGCCCACTTCGGCCGCGTCCTGTCCGCCTACGGGGGCGTGTTCGTCGCCGGTTCCCTGGCCTGGGGCATGGTCATGGACGGTTTCCGCCCCGATCGCTGGGACGTCGCCGGAGCGGCCGTCTGCGTCCTCGGCGTCCTGATCATCATGTACGCCCCACGCGTCTGACCCCACCCACGTCGCGGCCCGCGGGCATCGGCGGGCCAGGCTGATGTGTTCTTCACGTGAGTCGCACGCCCAGCCCGCCGGGAGGGTGGTCATGTCAGCCGCACGGAGACGTTGCCTCGGTGGTCGCCGCGGAGCATGGACAGGAATGCGCCGGGCACGCCGTCGATGCCGGTCTCGACCACGGTCCGCGGATACACGAAGCGACCCTGGTCCAACGACGTGCGGAAGTGGTGGTGCCAGGCGGAGATCTGCTCGGGCGTGTGGTGGCAGGAGAACGGCAGCAGTTCGACCTGCCTGGCCTGGGCCGCGGTGCGGTCGGGCTCGGGGAAGCGGTCGGGTGCACCGCCCAACTGGGTGGACAGTGATCCGCACAGGGCGAACCGTGCTCCTGGCGCGGCGACGTCGAGAGCGGCGTCGTACAGCGTCCCGCCGACGGTGTCGAAGAAGACGGTGATGCCCTCCGGAGCCAGTTCCTTGAGCGCGGCGACCGGGTCGTGGTGGTAGTCGAAGGCGGCGTCGAAGCCGAGCTCGTCGACGAGGTAGTCCGCCTTCGCCTGGCTGCCCGCACTGCCGATGACCTTCTTCGCGCCCAGGTTGCGGGAGATCTGACCGGCCAGCGAGCCGACGCCCCCGGCCGCGCCGGAGACGAACACGGTGTCGCCCTGGCCGACCTTCGCCACTTCGGCGATGCCGTAGTAGGCGGTCGGCCCCTGGCCCAGGTGGTAACTGGGGTCGGGGTAGGCCCCCGGGTCCAACCTGAAGTAGGAGGCCGCCGGGCCCGCCGAGTGCGTGCTCCAGCCGCTCATCGACTGGACCAGGTCACCCTCTTCCAGGTCCGGGCAGGCCGAGCGCAGCACGGTGCCGATCGCCATGACGCCGATCCGCCGGCCCGGCTGCCAGGCCGGGATCGGAAGGTGGCAGTCGGGGCGCATGAGTTCGAGGTAGGTGGCGGCGAGGCCCAGGTAATCGGTGCGCACCACGACCTCGCCGTCGATCTGACTCTGAGCGACGGTGAAGTGCTCAGGGCCGGGGACGCCTGCGATCTGGGCGGTCAGGTGGATCTCGCGAGTCATCATGCTGACGACGCTATCCGGCCTTCCGGCCACTTTCTGACCGGAAGTCGAGGATGATGAGGGATATGGCCAACACCAGTTCCCGCACCCTCACGCTGCTGTCGTTGCTGCAGTCCCACCGCCACTGGTCGGGCGCCGATCTGGCCGACCGTCTCGGGATCTCCGAGCGCACGCTGCGCCGGGACGTCGATCGCCTGCGTGAGCTGGGATACCCGGTGCGGGCGTCCCGGGGCACCGATGGCGGCTATCAGCTGGCGCCCGGCGCCGTCCTGCCGCCGTTGCTGCTCGACGACGAGGAAGGGGTGGCGCTGGCGGTCGGCATGGGGAACGCCGCGCAGAGCGGGATCGCGGATGTGGAAGAGGCGGCGGTGCGCGCGTTGACCAAGGTGATGCAGGTCCTCCCGCCCCGTCTGCGGGCTCGGGTGAACGCGCTGCGCGCCATGACCGTCTCCGCGACGCCCACCGGACCGGTCGTCCCGGCGGATGTCCTGACAGCGATCGCCCAGGCGTGCCGGGACCAGGAGCGGCTGTGCTTCCAGTACACGGCGCGCGGGGGTTCGCAGACCGAACGTGAGGTGGAACCGCATCGTCTCGTGGCGCTCGGGGGCCGCTGGTATCTGGCGGCCTACGACCTGGCCCGGCACGACTGGCGCAGCTTCCGCCTCGACCGGCTGACCCGGCCGCGCAGCACCGGTGCGGGCTTCCGGCAGCGGCCCCTGCCCGGCGGGGACGCCGCCGCGTTCGTGCGGGCCTCGGCCCAGGTGCCCACCGCTCACACGGTCGTCGCGTTGGTCCACGCCCCCGCCGAACAGATACGCCGGATGGTCGGCCAGTGGGGCAGGATCGAACCGGTCGGCCAGGACCGTTGCCGGCTCACGATGGTGTCCACCAGCCTGGACTGGCCCACGCAGGCGCTCGGAAATGTCGGCGCCGCATTCGACGTGATCGAGCCGCCTGAGTTCGTCGATCACCTGAGAGACTGGGGGACGCGGTTCCTCGACGCCGTCGACAGGTCAGCGGCCCCAGCCGAGGAGAAGCCCTAGCGGTTGGTGGGGGCCGCCGCTTGGACGGCGGTGCGGAGGGCCTCGCGGGTCAGGAGCAGGACGGGCCCGTCCGGGTCCTTGCTGTCCCGCACCGCGACCGCCCCCGGCAGCCCCGCCAGCCCGGCCATCTCGACGCACTCGCCGCCGTTGTTCAAGCTGCGAGACGATTTACGCCACGTCGTGTAGCTCAGGTCCATCGTTCTTCGGCCACCTTCCTGATGAGGTCACGTGACATGTGCCCTGGGAGCGTCCTGTCGCGAAGATCGACCATCACGCGTGACAACGCCGCCAGGTCCGTGGGGTCATCCGTCGTGAGCCCTCGTATAGCCGTTTCAACGTAGGCTACCTGGCTCATGTCGGCCATCGTAGCGATCACGAAGCTACTGCCATTTCCTCCGTGTTCGCCGCTGCCGAGAACTACCTGGACCGTGGTGTTGGGACGCTCACTGAGTGCCAGGAGATGCGCGAACTGCTCCCTCATCGTTTCGTGATTACCGACCTGGCGGTACAACGCCTGCTCGTCGACCAAGAAGGTGAGAGTAGGTGCCCCCTCCTTGTCGATGATCTTTTGCCGTTCGAGGCGGGCCGCTATGGCCTCCTCGTTGCCGTTCAAGATCGCGGCGGCGTACGCCGGTGACTGAGCCAAACCCGCTATCACGCATAGCTGGTAGAAGGTCAACCCGATGGCGTCCGCTTCGAGCCTGGGCCAGTCGAACCAGATCGGGACCGGGTGACCGTCCTTGTTCAGGTCCTCCCACAGGCTGATGAGAGCACCGCCGCACTCTAAACGGTCGTCCACGATCTCCACGAATGATCGTGTGGCTCGCTTCTTCCCGGACTCGATGCGGCTGACCTGCGGACCGCTCACCTGCGTGAGGTGAGCGATGGTCTCCTGTTTGACGCCTTTGGCCTCGCGCATCCGGCGCATCTGGCGGCCGAACGCGACGAGGGCGGGGGATTCTCGGGGGCGTTGTCGTCTCGGGGGCATGGCCTCTACCTCTTGGTTGGTACCTACCGCTGTCTGCCACTGCTCTGCCGCCCTCTACCGCTTCAGCAGAGCAGACAAAGTTTAGTTCCGAAAGTGGCTCAATGTGTGCCGTAGGCCACAGAGAGTGAGGAGAGGTCGTGGGTGATGCGGTGTGCGGGGAGATGGTGGTCAAGCGGGATCTTCAGGCCGTGGCGGAGGTGCGGCGGTTCGTGCGGATGGTGATGGGCGGGTGGGCGGTGGACGACTTCGTGCCGTGCCTGATCGCGAGCGAGCTGGTCACCAATGCGCTCCGGTACGCGTCGGGGGAGGGCGATGAGGTGATCTTCCGGATCGGGCGGGCCCGGGACGGGGCGGTGTGGGTCGAGGTCCAGGACTCCGACTGCGTGATGCCGCGCGTCCAGAGCGCGGACCTCAACGGGGAGTCGGGCCGGGGACTGTTCGTCGTGGAGGAGCTCACCCGGTGCTGGGGTGCTCGGCCCCTGGCGGAGGGCGCCGGCAAGGTCGTCTTCGCGATCCTCGACCTGTGACGGACATGCGAGAGGGGCGGCCCCCCCGACCGCCCCTCCGCGTCCTCGAAAGGACTCTCCGCCCAGCGGGGCCATTCCCGGTCCCCGGGGCGTTCGAACAACATGTTAGTCGAATGGACGTTGTCGAAGAACGGGAAATGAAGATTCCCGTAAGTGCGGAGGAAGGTGACCGGCTTCACCCGTCTGGCCTATTCTCGTACCACTTGCCCGTATGTGTCGGAGAGGTCCTGTCCGCGAGGATGATGGGTGAGGGGAGGTCATTGACGATCACGTCTCTCCGGACGGGGTATTTATGCGAGAATCCTCTCCTGACCTCGGGCGTTACCTGTCATCATGTGCCGATGTAAGGGTGTGGCGGGTGGGTTGTATGGGCTCACCGCCGTAAGGTGATTCGCGTGTGGCTGGACGTCGGGTTTGTCGCGATCGTCGCATCGGATAACGCGCTTCATAATGGATTCTTCGACGTGATGTGAACCGAGATCTTTGGTTAGGCTTCCCTATGGTGAAAGAAGGCGCGGGCTCTCGGGGGCGGTCGGGTACCGAGAGCCCGCGCGCAATTCACGGCAATTTCGCGCCGATGACTTCCGTCGGCCGGGTGGTCGGGGACGGGGTCTCCGGCCGGCGGGCGGGCCACCAGAAGCGGTGTCCCGCGTCCAGGGCCAGGGCGGGGACGATGACGGAGCGGACGAAGAAGGTGTCCAGCAGTACCCCGAGGGACACCAGGACGCCGATCTGCACCATCATCGTGATCGGCATGACGCCGAGGACGCCGAACGTGGCGGCCAGGACGAACCCGGCGCTGGAGATGACGCCGCCGGTGACGCCGAGGCCGCGCAGGACGCCCGCGCGGTGGCCCGCAGCGGCGACCTCCTCCCGGATCCGGGAGACGAGGAACAGGTTGTAGTCCACGCCCAGCGCCACCATGAACAGGAAGCCCATGAGGGCGACCTGGATGTCCAGGGCGGGGAAGCCGAACCCGTACCGGAACAGCAGCCAGGCGGCGCCCAGCGCGGCGAAGTAGGACGCGACGACCGTGGCGACCACCAGGAGGGGCGCGACCACCGCGCGGAGCAGCGCCATCAGGATGAGCAGGACGACCCCCAGCACGAGCGGGATCACCACCCGCCGGTCGTGGGACTGCGCGTCGGCGAGGTCGACCAGGAGCGCGGTGCTCGCCCCGAAGTCCGCCTCCGGGACCGCTGCCCGCAACGCACGGACCGTGCCCTTCGCCGCCTCGCTGTCGGGCGGGTCGGACAGGACGACGTCGAGCTTGGTCAGCCGTCCGTCCGTCGAGCGTTCCGGCGTCCCGACGCGGGCGACGCCGGGGGACGTGCGGAGAGCGGCGGCCACGGTGTCCGGTTCGTCGGTGACGACCTGGAGCGGACGCCCTTGGCCGCCCGGGTAGTGCTGCGCCAGTAGCCGTTCCCCGATCGTCGAACCGGGCGTCGTGGTGAGGAAGTGGCCGCGGTCCAGGCCGGTGTTGATGCCCAGGCAGCCTGCGGCGAGGGCGGCGAGCACCGCCAGCCCGCCCACCCAGACCACGCGGGGACGTGCGGCGATGCGGGCGCCGACGCGGTCCCACAGGCCGCGCGCGGGCGGGGCGTCGCCGTAGCGGGGGATGCGGGGCCAGAACACCCAGCGGCCGAGGATCACCAGAAGGGCGGGCAGCAGCGACATGACGACGACGAGGCCGCCGAGGACGCCGATGGCGCCGATCGGCCCGAGCGCGTAGTTGAAGCCCATGCGCGCGGCGAGCAGGCACAGCAGGCCGAGCGACACCGTCGCGGCGGACGCGGCGATCGGGGCGGCGGCGCGGCGCAGCGCGGCGGCCATCGCGTGGTGGCGGCCAGGATGGCGGCGCAGCTCCTCCCGGTAGCGGGCGAGCAGGAGGAGCGCGTAGTCGGTCGAGATGCCGAAGACCAGCGCGTTCAGGATGGTGGACGTCCCGTCCGCGACGTAGAGGCCGGCGTGCTTGCCGAGGAGGTAGACCACGGCGCCCGTCGTCTGGAGCGCGATCGCCGCGTTCACGATCGGCAGCAGCCACAGGATCGGGCTGCGGTAGGTGAGCAGCAGGGCCAGAGCGACCAGGACGACCGTGACGATCAGGACGGGTTTGTCGACCTTCTGGAACGCGTCGCCCACGTCCAGCGCGGATCCGGCCGGGCCTGTGAGCCTGACGTCGAGTCCCGGTGGCCGGTCCCGGTTCGCCTGGTCGCGGAGCTTTCCCGCGTTGCCGACGAGGCCCTCGTCCCGCAGCGGGACGGTCAGCATCAGCGCCTTGCCGTCACGGGACGGGACGGGCGCCGCGATCGGCCCGGCCGCCACCGGGGCGAGGGCGCGGCGGTCGGACTCGGCCTTCGCGCGGTCCGCGGCGGTGAGGCCCGACGGCCGGATGTAGGCGAGGATGCCCGGCGCCAAGTCGCCGTCCGCGAACCGGGCCTCCAGTTCGTCGACCTTCGTGGACTGGGCGCCGCGCGGAAGTTCGGCGGACGAGTCGGCCTGCACGACGTCGGGCAGCCGGCTCGCCAGCGGCACGGCCAGCGCCGTGACCGCGACCCAGAAGGCCAGGACCGCCCATTTCAGCAGGCGCCGTCTCGGTGAGGGTCGTTTGCGTGAGAGCAGCATGAGGTGCTCTCCTTTCGGTGGGGGTTCGCGTTGCGTGGAAACACGCCGTTCGGCGTGGTGATGCGGGCTTCCGCCCGTCCGGGCCGGCGAGCGGCAACTCGGCGGCCCGGACTTCTCAGACCTCCGGGAACGCCAGGAACCTGGCGTGGAGGGTGCGCGCGTCGGGCGGCGGATCGTCGTCCGTGCGCTTGTAGCGGTAGAGGAGCGCGATGTACTCCTCGAAGAAGGGACGCACCTGCTCCGGCGTTAGCGTGAGGGTGGAGAACGAGAAGAGCAGGGCGTCCGCCCACGGGCCCATCCCGTCGCGTTCCCGCAGGTAGCGGTCCAGCATCTCCATCTCGTTCGCGAACTCCCGGCGGGTCAGCTCCTCCACGGCCTCGCGCATCCCCGGCGACTGCTCGCTGTAGGCCGGCAGCCGCCGGTCGCCGGGCACCGCCCGCCACCAGCGCTCCCGCCCGCGCGCCAGCTCGGGGACCTCCTCCACGAACCCGTGCCTGGCGAGCTGCCGCAGGTGGTAGCTCGTCGCGCCGGTGCTCTCGCCCAGCTCGCGGGCGAGGGTCGTGGACGAGACGGGCCCGCGCCGCATGATCTCGGCGATCCGCCGCCGCAGCGGGTGCGCGAGCAGCCGCACCCGCTGCGGGTCGGTGATCGTCTCCGGGGCCGGCTGTTCCTTCATGCCCGTGACACTAGAAGTTGCAAAGGGCCTTTGCAACGTTTCTTTGCGAAGTTCACCGGACAGGACGAGCCGCCGCGACCTGAGAGGGAGCCGCCGTGTGGCTCGCGGGTAGCGGCGCGCCACGACGGGCCGCGTCCGGGCGCATGTCCTTGGCTGACGGGTGAGGCTGTGGTCAACTTAAATCACCGGCGATGGGGGAGGGGAGCCGCATGCAGCGTCGTGTGGACGAGGTGCCACCGGGAGCGTCGCTCGCCGAGAAGGTCGAGTGGCTGATCCAGAACCTCTGGCCGGCGGACGCGGAGCCGCCGCGCAACAACGTGGAGACGGCCGCGGCCATCGCGCACGCCACCGGTGAGGACATCTCGTCCACCACCGTGTGGAAGCTGCGCACCGGGCGGCAGGAGAACCCGCAGCTGAAGACCCTGACGGCGCTCGCCACGTTCTTCGGCGTGCCGATCGGCTACTTCGGCTTCGCCGGGGAGTCCGAGCCCATCGGCGAGGACCTCACGCTGAAGGCCCTGCGCCGGGACGTCGAGCAGGGCATCATCCGGCCCGAGGTGCTGCGCGCCCTGGTCGACCTGTCCCCGGAGGCGCGCTGGGTCGTGGACGAGATGATCCTCGCCGCCGCCGAGGCCGACCGCGTGCGCCACGGCTGACGCCGCGCGGGCGGTGCCGGGCGATGTTTCATCGGGGACCTGATCAGGTAGAGGGCGACTAGCACCTCACCCGTACCCCGGAGGGGCAATGCCGTCGTTCGCAGCCGTCCTCTCGGTTCTCGGGCTGGTGGCCGCCCTGGTCGCCGGGGTCTACGCGGTCTCGTTCGCGGCGGCGCCCCGCGGGTTCGAGAGCGGGCCGTTCCTGTCGGGGGCGCGCCCGGCCGAGCACGCGGTGTCGCGGTACCACGTGCGCTGGTACACGGCGTCGATGGTCTTCCTGGCCTTCGACATGGAGATGGTCTTCATGTTCCCGTGGGCGCTCGTCGTCGCGTCGATCGGCGTCAAGGCGGTCGTGGAGATGTTCGCCTTCCTGGCGTTGCTGCTGGTCGGCGTCCTCTACGCGTGGCGGGAGGGGGCGTTCCGGTGGGCCTGAGACGGTCCGTGGGGCTGGGAGGGTCCGTGGGGCTGGGACGGTTCGCCGCACGGCGCCCGTTCGTCGTCTCGGCGGCGGACGGGACGCGCGACCGGCTCGCGATCGAGCGCGCGCTGCGCGGACGCCGGTGGCGTCCCGCCGTGTCGCCCACGGAGACCGGGATGCTCGTGGTGTGCGGGAACCCCGGACCCGCGCTGGCCGAGGCCATCGGCGTGGTCTGGCGGGACATGCCGGAGCCGCGCGTGCGCGTCTCGGCCTCCGACCTGGAGGGCGTCGCCGGAGGCCCGCGACCCGCCCTCGACCTGGACGCGGACATGGCCGACCGGGCTGAGGACCGGGACGGGCTGAAGCTGGACGTCCTGCACGTGCCCCTCGGGCCTGTGCTGTCGTACTGGCCGGCAGGGTTGCGAGCAGATCTGACGTTGCAGGGCGACGTCGTTCAGGAAGCCGAGGTCACCGCCGTCGACACCGGCGGCGGGACGTTCTGGACGGAGGGGCGCCAGGCCGCGTCCCGTCTCGACAGCCTGTCCCGGCTGCTGCACGTGGCGGGATGGGAGGCGGCCGGGGAGAGCGCCGCCGTGCTGCGCGACGACGCCCTCGACGGGACCGCCGATGACGCGCTGGCGCGGCGGTTCGCACCGTTCGCCCGGAAGGTCGGGCGGTCGCGCACCCTGGCATGGATGACGCGGGGCTTCGTGAAGGACCGGCTGGACGGCCTGCTCCGCGACATCGGCGCGGCCCTGGAAGGACGGCTCGTCCGGCCGCGCGAGACCTGGGACGAGGCGGCCGTCGTCCTGCCGGTGCTCCTCAGCGGAGCGGAACTGGCCCAGGCCCGGTTGATCGTGGCGAGCCTGGACCCCGATCTCGGGGCGGTCGGCGATGGTTGAGGTGCTGGTCCTCGGCGTCCTCGCTGTCGCGGCGGCGTCGTTCGGCGGCGCGCTCGCCGGACGTCCGGCCGAGCCGTTCCGCGAGGCCGCCCGGTTGCTGACGGTGCAGCGGCGCGTCACGGCGAGGGCGGACGTGCTGCTCACCAGGATCGGGGTCGTGTCGCTGCCCGCGGCGGCGGCGCTGGCGGCGCTGGTGGTGCCGTTCGGCGACCGCGTCGCGGCCGGGACGCGGATCGGCGTCGTCTGGTTCAACGCGATGGAGGTCGTCGCGTGGGGGTCGGTGTGGCTGGCGGGCTGGGGCGTCAACTCGGTGTTCGGGCTGGTCGGCGGGTACCGGTTCCTCGCGCAGGGGCTCGCCTACGAGCTGCCGCACATGTTCGCGCTCATCACCGCCGCGCTCGCCGCGCACTCGCTCGACCTGCGCGCCATCGGGCAGGCGCAGGACGGGCTGTGGTTCGCGGTATGGATGCCGGCCGCGTTCGCCGTCTACCTGGTCTCGGCGGCGGCGATGGCGTTCTGGGGGCCGTTCGACCATCCCGTGGGCGAAGACGTGGCCGGCGGCGTCCTGGCCGAACTGTCCGGTCCCGACCGGCTCGTCTTCCTGGCCGGACGCTACGGGCTGCTGGCGGTGGCCTCGGCCGTCGCCGTCCCGCTGTTCCTGGGGGGCGGCGCGGGTCCGCTGCTACCGGCGTGGCTGTGGTCGCTGGTGAAGACGTGCGCCGTCCTGGCGCTGCTGGTCTGGACGCGGCGGCGCCTGCCGGTGCTGCGCATGGACCGTGCGATGACCGCGGCGTGGACGGTCCTGATCCCGGCCTCGGTGCTCCAGATGCTCGTCGTCGCGATCGTCGCCGTGTGAGGGGGACGCCGTGTGAGGGGTGAGAACGTGGAGGCCGTCGCGTTCTGGGTGCTGGCCGTCGCCGCCGTCGGGGCGGCCGTCGCCGTGTTCGTCGTGGACTCGATGGCGCGGGCGACGTTCGCGCTGCTGGCGTCGTTCCTGTGCGTCGGCGGCGAGCTGCTCCTGATCGGCCTGCACTACCTCGGCGTCCTGGTCGTCCTCATGATGATCATGGAGATGCTGGTGATGGCCGTCTTCATGGTCATGTACATGATGAACCCGGCCGGGCTGATGCCGATGACGATGCTGCACAACAGGCGCGGCGCGTTCGCCATCTCCGGTGCCGCCTTCGCCGCCCTGGCCGCCGGGGTGTTCACCGTCCCGTGGCCGGAGCGCGCCGGACGCCCGCCGCGCGACCCCACGGTCGCGCTCGGTGAGGCGATCATGGGACCGAAGATGCTGGTCATGATGGTGATCGGCGTCGCCATCCTGGCCACCATGATCGCGACGGTGGTGCTGGCCGCGCACCGGGGCCGCTACGACCTGGAGGGCGACGACAGGGGCGGGGCGCGATGACGCTGGAGGCGTTCCTGCTGCTCGCCGCCGCGCTGTTCTGCGTGGGCCTGTTCGGGGCGCTGTCGCAGCAGTCGATCGTGATGCTGATGATGGGCCTCGAACTCATGATCAACGGGATCGTGGTCGCCGGGGCCGCGTTCTGGTTCTGGGTGTCGCCCGGCAGGGCGGACGGGCAGGTGCTGGTCCTCGTCGCGATCACGGTGATGGCGCTGGAGATGGCGATGGGGTTCGCCGTCGTCACCGCCCTGTTCCGGGCCCGCGACGTGGACATGACCGACGACGCGGGGGACCTCAGGGGATGAGCGCAGCGAGCGGGGCCCTCCGCCTGCGGGGAGCGTGCGGATGACGTTCCTTCCCGGGTGGCCGGGCGGGCTCGCGGTGGACGGGCTGTCCGCGGTCCTGCTCGTGACGCTCGGCGCCGTCCTGGCGGCGGTCCTCGTCTTCGCTGCGGGAGAGGGGTACGGCGCTCGCTTCTTCGGCCTGACGCTGCTGTTCGCGGCGGCGATGGCCGTCACGGTGACGGCGACCGACCTGGTCCTGTTGCTGATGGGCTGGGAGGTCATGGGCGCGATGTCGTACGCGCTCATCGGCCACGACTGGTGGGACGCGCGCCGGGTCGGGTCGGCGGGCGTCGCGTTCCTGACGACCCGGGCCGCCGACATGGGCCTCTACGCGGCGGCGGGCTTCGCGGTCGCCGGGGCCCACTCCCTCCGGCTGGACGACCTCGCCGCGGCGGGCGCACCCTGGCGGGACCTGATCGCGGCCGGTGTCGTGGTGTCGGCGCTGGGGAAGTCGGCGCAGCTCCCGTTCTCGTTCTGGCTGTCGCGCGCCATGGACGGCCCGAGCCCGGTGTCGGCGCTCCTGCACTCGGCCACGATGGTCGCCGCAGGCGCGTACCTGCTGCTGCGCGTTCATCCGCTGCTGGCCGCGACCGGCTGGGCCGCCACGCTCGTGACCTGGGCCGGGGCCGTGACCGCGCTGGTCCTCGGCGCCGTCGCGCTCGCGCAGCGCGACCTCAAGCAGCTTCTCGCCGCGTCCACCTGCGCGCAGATCGGGTTCATGGTGCTCGGAGCCGGTGCCGGTGCGCTGGGAGGCGGGACGGCACAGCTCGTCGCACACGCCGCGGTGAAGAGCCTCCTGTTCCTCTGCGCGGGCGTGTGGCTGGGCGAACTCGGGACGAAGCGGTTGGACGCGTTGCAGGGCGCGGCGCGGCGCCATCGGACGGTCGGCGCGGCGTTCGGCGTGGGCGCGCTCGCGCTGGCCGGCGTCCCTCCCCTGTCGTTGTGGGTCACCAAGGACGAGGTCCTCGCGGGCGCCGTCGGCTCTCCGGCCCTCCTCGCGGTGGGCCTCGCGGCGTCCGTCCTGTCGGCCGCCTATGCCGCGAAGGCGCTGCTCGCCGCGTTCCGTCCGGGGGGCGGAGGCGGCGCGTTCCGCGTGCCGCTCGCGCAGCGGGCGCCGCTGGTTCCGCTGGCCTGCGCGGCGGCCGCGCTCGGGGCGCTCGGCCTTCCCCCGGTCGCGGACGCCTGGCGGCGGCTGCTCGGCGTGCCCGACGAGAGCGGGCCCGGACCGTGGATGGTCGCGCTCTCCGGTGTCCTCGCCGTGGTCACGGTGGGCGCGGTCATGGCCGTCCGGCGGATCCCGGAACCCGCGTGGGCGCTGCGCTGGCTCTGGTCGGAGGACGTGGCGTCGGCCATGGTGGTCCGTCCGGCGTTCGCCATGGCTCGGGCGCTCGCCCGGTTCGACGACCGGGTGGTCGACGGCGCGGTCCGGGGTGTCGCACGCGGCGGCCAGGCGATCGCCGGGCTGGCCGGGCGCCGCGTCGAGTTCCGGCTGGACGGCCTCGTCGCCGCGGTCGGGCGCGCGGCGCGCGGGCTGGGCGCCCTGGCACGGCGCCCGCAGACCGGGCAGGTCCACCTGTACTACGCCCAGGCCGCGGTGGTGCTCGCGGTGCTCGTCGTCGTCGCCGTCCTGGCCGGGTGAGGCGATGCTGAATCTGGTGATCTTCCTGCCGCTGGCGGTGGCGCTCGCTCTGCCCGCCGTCCCGCGCCGCGCGGTCCCCTGGACGTGGATCGGTGTCACCGTCCTGGACCTCGCGCTCGTCATCGGGATGTGGGCCGCGCACGGCACCGGCGGCGGGACCGCGTACGAGACGAACGTGCGGTGGATCCCGTCCGTCCGGGCCGGCTACCACGTCGGCGTGGACGGCCTGTCGCTGCCGCTGCTGGCCCTGACCGCCGTCCTGTTCGCCGTGTGCGCGGTGTACTCGCTGCGGCAGACCCGCCGGGCGCGGGCGTTCGCGATCCTGTTCCTCTTCCTGGAGACCGTCTGCCTGGGCCTGTTCGCGGCCCTCGACCTGCTGCTGTTCTTCGTCTTCTTCGACCTGTCGATCGTCGGCATGTACTTCGTGATCCTGCTGTGGGGGCACGGTGACCGGACGCGGTCGGCGCTGATGTTCTTCCTCTACACGTTCCTCGGATCGCTCGTCCTGCTGCTCGGATTCATCGGCCTCTACCTGGGCGCCGACCCCCACACGTTCGACATGGTCGAGCTGACCCGCACTCCACCGCTGAGCGGCGGCCCGGCGGGGCTGACGCTTCTCGCCGTCGGGATCGGCCTCGGCATCAAGACCCCGGTCGTGCCCTTCCACACCTGGCTGCCGCCCGCGCACACCGACGCGCCCGCCGCCGGTTCGGCGATCCTCGCCGGGGTCATGCTGAAGATGGGCACCTACGGGCTCATCCGGATCGCGATGCCGATGCTGCCGGACGCATGGCGGCGCTACGCGCCGGTCTTCCTGATCGTCGGGCTGGTCGGCGTCCTGTACGGGGCACTGGTCGCCCTGGCGCAGGACGACGTCAAGCGGCTCGTCGCCTACACGTCGGTCAACCACATGGGCTACATCGTCCTCGCGCTCGGCGCGGCCGGGTACGCCACCGGGGACGCCGACGCGCGGCGGCTCGCCGTGACCGGCGCGGTCACGCAGATGGTCAGCCACGGCCTCGTCACCGGGGCGCTGTTCCTGCTGTGCGGTGTCCTGTACGACCGGGCCGGCAGCTACGACCTCGCGCGGTTCGGTGGCATCGCGCGCGGCGCGCCCGTGTTCGCCGCGCTGACCGCGGTGGCCGCGTTCGCCTCGCTCGGGCTGCCGGGCCTGTCCGGGTTCGTCGCCGAGTTCCAGATCTTCGCCGGGACGATCGGGAGCGGCACGGCCGCGACGGCCGTCGCCGGCGCGCCGGCCGTCCTCGGGATCCTCATCACGGCCGCGCTGTTCCTGCGCGTCCTGCACCGCGCCGTCCTCGGGCCGCCCGGCGAGCTGACCGCCCTCGTCACCGACGTGCGGCGGCCCGAACTGGCCGCGCTCGTTCCGCTGCTGGCACTGTCGCTGGTCATCGGCGTCGTACCGCGCGTGCTGCTCGACACGATCGAGCCGCTGTCGGCGGCCGTCGTCGCGCTGGTGGGCCGCCGATGAACGAGAACCCCGCCGACCTCGCCCCCGAACTGTGCGCGCTGGCCGCCGCCGTGGCCGGGCTGGTGGCGGGGATGTTCCTGCCCCGCACGCGGCAGTGGCCGGTCGCGGTGGTCTGCTCGGCCGGGCTCGTCGCGGGCCTGGCCTTCGCGGGGGTCGCGGCGTCCGGCCCCGACCTCATGGCGTTCGACGCCTTCTCCGTCGACCCGATCACCCACGTCACCCGGATCACCGTGCTCGGCTCGACGCTCGCCGTCGTCCTCCTGGCGGCCGGGCCGGTCCGCGACCATCCGAGGGAGAGCGAGCACCATGTCCTGATCCTGCTGTCCGCGCTCGGGACGATCATGCTCGGCGCCTCGTCCGACCTGCTCGTCCTCGTCGCCGCGTACCTGCTGGCGAGCATCCCCGCGTACGCGCTCGCCGGGTTCGGCAAGGACGCGCCCGGGACCGAGGCCGCGCTGAAGTACTACCTGATGGGCGCGCTGCTGGGCGTGCTCATGCTCGGCGGGGTGACGCTGCTGTCCGGCGTGGGGCGCGGCACCGCCTACGCCGTGCTGCGGACCGGGCTCGCGGACGCGCCCCCGGCGGCGGTCGCGGCGGGCGTCGTCGCGCTCCTCGCCGGGCTGCTGTTCAAGGCGGGCGCCGTCCCGGGCCACTACTGGGTGCCGGACGTGGCCGAGGGCGCCCCGCCCGCCGTCGCCGCGTACGTCACCACCGTCCCCAAGATCGGTGCGTTCGCCGCCCTCTACCGGTTCTGCGCCGAGACCTCCCCGGACGGCCGGCACGCCCTCCTCGCCGTGATCGCGGCGGCGACGATGACGCTCGGCAACCTCGCCGCGTTCGGGCAGGACAACGTCCGGCGGCTGCTGGCGTACTCGACCGTGAGCCAGGCGGGCTACCTGCTCGTCCCGGTCGCGATGGCGGGGCGCACCGGCCTGGCCCAGCCCGCGCTGCTGTACTTCGTCGCCGCCTACGCGGTGACGAACCTGGGCGCCTTCGCGGTCGTGGTCGCCGCCGGCCGCGACGACCTCGCCGGATACGCCGGGCTGCTGCGCGCCTCCCCGTCCCTCGGCCTGTCCCTGATCGTCTGCCTGCTCGGTTTCGTCGGGACGCCGCCGACCGCCGTGTTCGTCGGGAAGGTCCTGATGTTCGGCGCCGCCCTCGACGGCGACTCCGCATGGCTCGCGGTGGTCGCCGCCGTGAACACGGTCGCCAGCGTCTTCTACTACCTGCGCTGGGTCGTCCCGCTGTTCCGGCGGCCGTCCGCCCCGCCGCGCCCGGCACCCGGCGCCACCGCGGTCACCACAGTGGTAGCCACTGCGGTCGCCGCTGCCGCCGCCTTGCTGTCGCTGGTCCTCGGCATCGCCGGCGGCGCCGCCCTCGCGTGACCGCCCTAGGGGGCGTAGCGGCGGGCGAGGGTGCGGAACGCGAGCTTCGGCTCGAAGTGGCCGGTCCTCTCGTAGCCCAGCCCCGTCTCGGGCGGGAGCACCTTGACCAGGGAGAACCCGGCCATGTCGAGGTCTCTCGCGGGGTCGGGGGAGTAGGCGCCGTCGGTTTCGATGAAGTCGTAGACGAAGGCGCCGTACACGCCCTCGGCCTCGTAGACGTCCAGCAGGTCGGAGATATAGCGGGCCTGCGTCCCCTCGTCGCGGACGTAGCCCGGGGGGATGACGGGCGGGTCCTGCGACCAGTCGACGATGTCGAACCCGTCGCCGCCGCGCCGGTCCGCGCCCCGGTAGGTGCAGCATCCGAACTCGGTGATGACGACCGGCTTGCCGAACCGGTGCAGGGCCCGGACGTCCTGGACGTAGGTCGCCTCGTTCGTCTCGTCCCGGTACAGGTCGACGCCCACGACGTCGAAGCCGCGCCAGGCGACCTCCTCCCAGACGCCGGAGGTGTAGGTGAGGCGACCGCCGAACAGCGGCCGGACGGTCCTGAGCGCCCGCGCGAGGAACGCGTTCAGCCGCTCGTTGTAGCCCTCGCCCGCCGGAGTCCCGAGGTTGGCCGCCCGCTCCCGCCAGTCCTCGCCGGGCACCAGCCCGTCCATGAAGATCGTCAGCTCGCAGCCCACGGAGATGCCGACACCGGGATGGGTGCGGCGCAGCCCCTCGGCCGCCCTGGCGACGGCGGTGAGGAACGCCAGCGTCGTCCGCGCGTCCCGGTCGAACCGGCGGGCCTCGAACCACACGAACATGCCCTCCCGCGCCGCGCAGCGGGCCGCGAGCATGAGGCGCCCCAGATCGGAGCCGAGAAGGATGATCGCGTTGCAGTGCAGGTCGCGGCGGATCGCCCGGATCTCGCGCCGCACGTACGCGGGCTTCCACACCTCGCGCTCGGTGTCGTAGTTGACGCCGTGCTGCGGCAGCGGCCGTCCTCGGGCCGGCGCGGCCTGCGCGGTGCCGGTCATCGCGTCGTAGGCGATCACAGCCGCCCCGGACACGGCGGCCGCCGCCGTGCCTGCGAGCACGGTCCTGCGGCTTATCCGCGCCGTGGGTTTCGCCTGTGCCGCGTTCTTGCTCTGTGACAAGGTCCGCTCCTCGCTGGTCGAGCCGCCCGCCACCGAGCCTTCCGGGCACGGCCGTGCCCGGGCAGCGGCCACCGGACCACCCCGCGGCGACCAAAGTCGCCGGGCGCGGGGTCCGAAGGTCGATCAGGCGAGCAGGCCGTGCCGCTCGGCGAGGTCGAGGGCGGCCTGCGCGGCCGGCGCGAGCAGGTGCCGTTCGCCGCGCCCGACGTAGACGTACTCGTCCACCTCGCCGGCCGCCGCCATCGCGCCCCGGTAGGCGGCGGTGAAGCAGGCCATGCGGACGTGGGCGAAGTCGGGCTGGTCGTGGGCCGGGGCCCGGATCACTCCCAGTTCCCGGAAGGACGTCCGGTCCAGCTCCAGATCCAGCTCCTCGCGGACCTCCCGGGACAGGGCCGACCAGTCGTCCTCGCCCGGCTCCCGTTTCCCGCCGGGCAGGTACAGCAGGTCGCGGCCCCGCGACCGGACGGCGAGCATCCGGCCGCCCGACACCTGGATCCACGCGACGACGTCAAGATCTTCCACGGAGGTCATTCTCCTCCAGGACGCCTGACGGCGCGGCGTCGCGCCCTCCCGGACGCCGCGAGGCGCGATCTCGTTGCTGAGCACGAGCATGTCCGCCGCCGCGATCGAGGGGGCGCGATCGAGGGGGGCGTGGTCACGGTGGCCGTATGCTCCGGGGCGTGCGTGCCGAATCCCTCGACCCCGTCCTGCTGCGGACCTTCGTCGCCGTCGCCGACCTGGGCTCCTTCACCGCCGCGGCGGCCGCGGAGGGCTACACGCAGTCGGCCGTCTCGCGGCAGGTCGCGGCGCTGGAGGACGTCTGCGGGGTGGAGTTGTTCGCGCGCGGAGCCCGGGGCGTGCGGCCGACGCCCGCCGGGGAGTACCTGCTCCCGCACGCGCGCGCCCTCCTCGACCGGCTCGCCGACACGGCCCGCGCCCTCGACGGGCTGCGCCGGCTCGACACCGGGACCCTGCGGCTCGGCGCGTTCCCCACCGCCAACGCCGCGCTCGTCCCGCGCGCGCTCGCCCGGTTCCGGGCCCGGCACCCGGGCGTCCAGGTGCTGCTGCGCGAGGGCACCACCGAGCGCCTGCTGCCGATGCTGGAGGCGGGCGATCTCGACATCGCGCTGGTCAGCACGCACAAGGTCCCCTCGATCGTCGCCGACGGCCTGGTGACCCTGCTGGACGACGCGCTGCTCGTCGCGCTGCCGTCCGGCCACCGGCTCGCCGCGCGCGAGCGCCTCCCGCTCGCGGAGCTGGCGGACGAGCCGTGGATCGTCGCCGACGACCCGGAGGCGATCGCGGCGCTGCGCGCCCGGTGCGAGGCGGCCGGGTTCGTGCCGCGGACGCCGCTGCGGGTCGCCGAGTGGATCTCCAAGCTGGGGCTGGTCGCCGAGGGGTTCGGCGTCACGCTCGTCCCGGCGCTGGCGGCCTCCGCCCTGGCGCGGGACGGTGTCGTGCTGCGCGCCGTGACGTCCGGCCGCCCCCGCCGCGCCGTCTACGCGGCGGTGGGACGGCACGCGCGCAGGTCCCCGCCCGTCACCGCGTTCCTGACGGACCTGCGGGACGTCGCCGCGGAGATGGGGCCAGGGAGCGGCGCCGCGGAGCTGCGGCCAGGGGACGGCGCCGCGCAGACCCGCTCCGAGGGCGGGGGGGCCCGGCCCTAGGGGACGGCCGCGACGATCTCCACTTCCAGCAGGGCGTCGGGGTGGAAGAGCCGGGGCACCTCGACGGTCGTGCTGGTCGGCGGCGGGCCGGTGAAGTACCGCCTCCGGACGGCGCCGTACTCCCGCAGCCGGTCCAGGTCGGTGATGAACGTCCGGATGTTGACCACGTCGCCGAACCCGGCCCCGTGCGCGGCGAGGATCCGCTCCAGCAGCGAGAGGATCACCTCCGACTGGCGGGTCATGTCGCCGGGCTTGTCCACCTTGCCGTCCGCGCCGAGGGCGATCTGCCCCGACACGTACAGCATCGGGCCCTGCGTCACGTACGCGGTGTGGGAGTAGGCCGGGTTCGGCGGAGCCGGAACGGTCTCGGGGTTGCCCAGGGTCACGCGCATGGATGGGGTCCTCCTGATGTGGTCGGTGAGGGCGACGAGGTCGTGGCCGCCGAGCCCGGCGGCGAGCGCGGCGTCCGTCCGGGCCCGGACGGTGGACAGGACGCCCGCGGGCGGGGCGCCGTCCAGGGCGAGGCCGAGGTCCTTGGCCGCCAGCGCGAGCGTGAAGCGCGGCGCGTCGCCGTCGGTGTGCTCCTGGAGGCGGCGGGCCTGAGGGCTGGTGCGCGTCAGCGCGTCGAGGGCGAGGGCGGGGTCGACGCCCAGCCGGTCGGCCAGGGCCAGCGTCTCGCCGAGGACGGCGAAGTTCCCGACGAGCGCGCTGTTCACCACCAGCTTGAGCGCGGCGCCCGAGCCGGGCGGGCCGACATGCCGGACGTTTCCGAGGACGGCGAGGGCATCGGCGCAGCGCGCGAGGTCGTCCGGCTCGGCGCCCGCGAGGATCGCCAGTTCGCCCGCCTCCGCCTGCGGGAGGCTGCCGGAGACCGGCGCGTCGACGTGTCCGATCCCCTCGGGCAGCCGGCTCCGGACGCGGTGGACGGCCTCCGGGCCGATCGTCGACATGTCGGCGATCACGGCGCCGGGCGGCAGGGCCGGGGCGGCGCCGTCCGGGCCGAACAGCACCTCCTCGACGGCGGCCGCGTCGGTGAGCATCGTGACGACCAGCTCGCGGTCCTGGACCGCCTCGGCGGGCGTGCCGCAGGCAGTGGCGCCCGCCTCAGCGAGCGACGCGGCCCGGGCGGGCGTGCGGTTCCAGACGGTCAGGTCGTGCCCGGCGGCGGCGAGGCGCCGGGCCATCAGGACGCCCATGCGTCCCAGTCCGAGAAAAGCGATTCGTGTCATGGTCCGACCGACGTTAGGGGTCGAGCACTCATGTCACCAGCGAAGACTTCGCACGCCGGCCATGCGTACCACGCATGGCTCGACCCGGGCCGCCTCAGAAGGCGAGGGCGGCGGCGACTCCTGCGAGCAGCATCGCCAGTCCGGTCGTGATCAGGATCGAGACCGGGTCGGCCGCGCCCGCTCCGGACGGCAGGGTGCGCCGGGCGTGGAAGCTCCTGCGGGTGCGGCGCAGCATCAGCGCGGCCCCGCCGCACACGACCGCCGCCGCGAGGACCGTGCCCGGGGCCGAGGGGGCGAGCCGCACGCACAGCAGCCCCGCGCCGATCAGGGCCAGGGTGGTGCGCGACCAAGCCAGCGCCGTCCGCTCCGGCTGCGCGCCCGGGTCCCGGAGACTCACCGGGTGACCAGCAGCGCGACCAGCAGGATGATCGCGGCGCCCGCCAGGCCGTAGGCGATGACCGGGGCCAGCGCGGGCGGCGGCAGCGTCTCGGCGTGGCGCAGGGCGCGCTCGGTCCGCAGCCACCGGCGGAACGCCAGCGCCGCGACCAGGGCGCCGCCCGCGGCGAAGCCGACCGCGAGCACCTGCCGCAGCGGCGACTCGATCAGGTCGCCGGCCAGGGCGAGGCCGATGCCGCCCGCGATCAGCGCCAGCGCCGTGCGGATCCAGGCCAGGAACGTGCGCTCGTTGGCCATGGTGAAGCGTGGATCGGGGTCGTTGCCCTCGGCGAGCAGGCGGTCGGTCCACCTGCCGCCGGAGGGGCCCGGAGGCGTCGTCGCGGTCATCGCCTTTCATATTAGGCGAAGAAAGTGAAAGCCCTAATTCGGGGGCGTGAATGGCAATTCCGACCGTCTATCCCGGAAATGCCTGGTGGGGCGGGTCTGGCCGCTGGGCGGTCAGGCCGGCGGGGTGGGGTCGGGCACGGCCGAAACGACGCGCCGAGGCGTCCTCCTGGGCCAGCCGGTGCAGGGACGTGAGGACCTGCTCGTAGAGGATGGTCGAGACCAGCAGCGAATGGACGGTCCGGGCCCGCGGGGCGCCCTCGACGACCCGTCCGATCTCGTGCTCGGCGACCTCGGCGGCGGCCTTCACGTAGGGGCGCAGGTCCTTGAGGGTGATCGGGAAGCCGAGCCGGCGCAGCGCCACGAACGCGTGGGCCAGCAGGTCGCGGGCGGGGGCGCGGTCGCCGGCCTGCCAGCCGAGCTCGCGGACGAGGGCGTCGACGTCCTCGCGGGCGGCCCGCCAGTGCGGATCGTGCGGTGCGGCGTCGTGCGGGCCGACGGCGTGCTGGGTGGTGGCGAACAGCTCGTGCATGCCGACCCGGTCGTCCTCGACGGCCCCGATGATCTCCTGGATCGCGGCGAGCGGCATGTCGCCCACCTCGCGCAGCGCGCTGATCAGCCGGAGCCGCTCCAGATGCCGCCCGTCGTACTCCGAGCGCGTGGCGCTCACCGTCGAGCCCTTCGGCAGCAGGCCCTCCCGGATGTAGAACTTGATCGTCTGGACCGTCAGCCCGCTGCGGTCGCTGAGCTCGGAGATCTGCACGTTGCACCCCCTTTACCTGAAGGCAACGGTAGCGAGGTCGCAGGCGCGGAGACCGGCACAATCCCAGGTCCGCCCGGCTTGTGGTGATTCGCACCACGGCCGGATCAGGCCGCGTGCTCGGGACGGGTGCTCGGGACGGGTGCTCGGAACGGGTGCTCAGGACGCGGTGCGGCGCATGCCTTCGGAGATCTTCTCGGCGGCGGCGGCGACGGGTGCGGCGTGCAGGCGCCCGGGGGAGCGGGTGAGGCGTTCGAGGGGACCGGACACCGAGACGGCGGCGATCACCCGTCCGGCGGCGCCGCGGATGGGGGCCGAGACGGAACCGACGCCCTGCTCGCGCTCGCCGATGCTCTGCGCCCAGCCCCGGCGCCGCACGGACGCCAGCGTCGTGGCCTCGAACTTGGCGCCGCGCAGCCCGCGGTGCAGGCGGTCGGGCTCCTCCCAGGCGAGCAGGATCTGCGCGGCCGACCCCGCCGACATCGGCAGCGCCGCGCCGACCGGGATGGTGTCGCGCAGGCCGCTCGTGCGCTCGGCGGCGGCCACGCAGACCCGCACGTCCCCCTGGCGGCGGAACAGCGACGCGCTCTCGCCGGTATGGTCGCGCAGCTGGGCCAGGACGGGCTGCGCGATCGCGAGCAGGCGGTCCTCGCCGGCCGCGACCGCGAGCTCGGCCAGCCGCGGACCGAGGATGAAACGCCCCTGGGTGTCGCGGTGCACGAGGCGGTGGTGCTCCAGCGCGACGGCCAGCCGGTGGGCGGTGGGGCGGGCCAGCCCCGTCGTCTGGACGAGCTGGGCGAGCGAGGCCGGACCGGCCTCCAGTGCGTTCAGCACGAGCACCGCTTTGTCAAGTACGCCGACTCCGCTAGAGTTGTCCATGCCTTGATATTGCCGTCTCGTAATTTGAGATGCAAATCGAGGTGGCCGGGACCGCGGCGCGACGCCGCGCCGACGACCAGTACAGCCGACGATCAGCACAGGTGAGGTGGAGTGATGGGCCGAACACTGGCCGAGAAGGTGTACGACGCGCACGTCGTACGGCACGCCGAGGGCGAGCCCGACCTCCTCTACATCGACCTGCACCTGGTCCATGAGGTGACGAGCCCGCAGGCGTTCGACGGGCTGCGGATGGCGGGCCGCCAGGTCCGCCGCCCCGACCTGACGATCGCCACCGAGGACCACAACGTCCCGACCACGGACCTGCTCAAGCCGATCGCCGACCCGGTGTCGCGCACCCAGGTCGAGACGCTGCGCAAGAACTGCTCCGACTTCGGGGTCCGGCTGCACCCGATGGGCGACGAGGGCCAGGGCATCGTCCACGTCATCGGCCCGCAGCTGGGCCTGACCCAGCCCGGCATGACCGTCGTGTGCGGCGACTCGCACACCTCCACGCACGGCGCGTTCGGCGCCCTCGCCTTCGGGATCGGCACCAGCGAGGTCGAGCACGTCCTCGCCACGCAGACGCTGCCGCAGATCCGGCCGAAGACGATGGCCGTCACGGTCGAGGGCGCGCTGCCCGAGGGCGTGACCGCCAAGGACCTGATCCTCGCGATCATCGCACGGATCGGCACCGGCGGCGGCCAGGGCCACATCGTCGAGTACCGCGGCGAGGCCGTCCGGTCGCTGTCGATGGAGGGCCGCATGACGGTCTGCAACATGTCCATCGAGGCCGGCGCCCGCGCCGGGATGATCGCCCCGGACGAGACCACGTTCGCCTACCTCAAGGACCGCCCGCACGCCCCGCAGGGCGAGGACTGGGACCGGGCCGTCGAGTACTGGACGTCCCTGCGCACCGACGACGACGCGGTCTTCGACCGCGAGGTCGTGATCGACGCGGCCGAGCTGACCCCGTTCGTCACCTGGGGGACGAACCCCGGCCAGGGCCTGCCGCTCGGCGGGTCCGTGCCCGATCCCGCCACCTACGACGACCCCGTCCAGCGCCAGTCCGCCGAGCGCGCCCTGGAGTACATGGGCCTGACCGCCGGGACGCCGCTGCGCGACATCGCGGTCGACACCGTCTTCGTCGGCTCCTGCACCAACGGCCGCATCGAGGACCTGCGCGCCGTCGCGGGCGTGCTGGAGGGCCGCACGGTCGCCGACGGCGTCCGGATGCTGGTCGTCCCCGGCTCCATGAAGGTCAAGAAGCAGGCCGAGGAGGAGGGGCTGGACGCCGTCATCTCGGCCTCCGGCGCCGAGTGGCGCGAGGCCGGGTGCTCGATGTGCCTGGCGATGAACCCCGACAAGCTCACGCCCGGCGAGCGCAGCGCCTCCACGTCCAACCGCAACTTCGAGGGCCGGCAGGGACCGGGCGGCCGCACCCACCTGGTGTCGCCCGCCGTCGCCGCCGCCACCGCCGTCACCGGGCACCTGGCCGCGCCCAATGACCTCGGCGAAGCCGCCGGGGGGCCTGGGGGGTCGTCCCCCCAGAACGAAGCCGACCTCTGAGGAGCCACGAATGGAAGCGTTCACCACCTACACCGGGCGCGGGGTACCGCTGCGCCGCAGCAACGTCGACACCGACCAGATCATCCCCGCCGTGTGGCTCAAGCAGGTCAGCCGCACCGGATTCGACAAGGGCCTGTTCTCGGCCTGGCGCGAGGACCCGGACTTCGTCCTGAACCAGCCGCGGTACGAGGGCGCGGGCATCCTGGTCGCCGGGCCCGACTTCGGCACCGGCTCGTCCCGCGAGCACGCCGTCTGGGCGCTGCAGCAGTACGGCTTCCGCGCCGTGATCGCGTCGCGCTTCGGCGACATCTTCCGCAACAACTCCACGAAGATGGGCCTGCTGCCGGTCGTCCTCACGGACGAGCAGGTCGAGGCGCTGCAGAGCGCGGTCGAGACGGATCCCGCCCTGGAGATCACCGTCGACCTGGGCGCCCGCGAGGTCCGCTGGGGCGCGGACACCGCGCCGTTCGAGATCGACGACTACACCCGCTGGCGCCTCATGGAGGGCCTGGACGACATCGGCCTCACGCTGCGCCACGCCGACGCCATCGGCGACTTCGAGGCCGCCCGCACCGCGCTGCTCCCCACCACGGTCTAGCCCGCAAAGATCCGCGACACGCCGCCCGTGGCATCGGATATCGGGAGGTATCCGGCGCCACGGGCGCGCCCGAACGTACCCCGGGCGAGACGGTCGGCACGGGCGCGGGGGAGAATCCCCCTAGTGTGCAACAGCCGCCGACCGTTGGGGGACTCCAAGTGAGCACGGCCCCGTGGACCGGGCCAGAGTGGGACGATCCGACGTTGACGCAGCTCGCACGTCAGTTGCGTGACGCTCATCGCGCCGTGGCCCCGCTCCCGCCACAGGACCGGCAGCGGCTCATCCGGCACCTGCTGGCGATCACCGATCTGGCCAAACGGGACGCCGAACTGGCCGCTCGCAGGCTGGACGCGTTCCTCGCCGATTTCCAAGACGGGCCCGACGTCGGTTAGCGTGCGCAGTGGCCGGATCTGGTCCGGTCACCGGGCGAGACGGGGGCGAGACCGACAAAAACGCCAGCGACACGCCATTGTTTGCGTGCAGGTGATTGTGTCCATGGTGGTGGTCCCTTAGTTTCGTTCGGGCAAGGGGGGAACTAGAGGAGTAACCCATGAACAAGCGTGAGCTGGTCGACGCCATCTCTGACCGGCTGGGCAGCAAGAAGGCCGCAGCCGAGGCGGTCGACGCCATCCTGGAGGCGATCCAGACCGCGGTCGCCAAGGGCGACAAGGTCGCGATCACCGGGTTCGGTTCGTTCGAGAAGGCCGACCGGCCTGCCCGCACGGCCCGCAACCCCGCAACGGGCAAGACCATCGAGGTTCCCGCGACGTCCGTGCCGAAGTTCAAGGCGGGCGCCGACTTCAAGAACCTGGTGGCCGGCAAGAAGTAAGTGCCTCACCGCGTCAGCGCCCGGGACCGCAGGGTTCCGGGCGCTGCCGCGTCTCCGGGCCCGGTTCCTCGACCTCGGGCGGCCCTGTTCGGGCGGCCCTGTTCAGGCGGGCGGAGCGGGCAGCGGGAAGGTCGACAGCGTCACCACCGAGACCCGGTCGCCGTCCAGTGCGAGGTTCACCCGCTGGCCGAAGCGCAGCAGCCGCAGGCCGCCCGCCGCGAACGCCTCGGCGTCGAAGGGCAACTCCGTCCCGTCGTCGAGGAGCACGCTCCCTGAGCGGGTCTGCGCGTCGAACGCCTTCACCGTCCCCTGCATGCCCCAGACTCTAGGCCAACGAGGGCAGCCGGGACGCGACGGCGGTGGTGCGGGGGCCGGCGCCCAGGGCGAGTGCCGCGCGGAGATCGTCCGGGGTGTCGACGTCGCGGCGTACGCTGTCAGTGCCGGGCAGGAGGATCTCCCGGGCGCCGCGGGCGCGGTGGGCCGTCCGCGAGCCGCCGCCGAACGCGGGGGAGAACGGGACGCCCGGACGGGCCGTGTACAGCGTCGTGCCGACGCCGGCCGCGTCCGGCACGAACGCCTCGGGCGCGGCGCCGGCGGCGTCCAGGACGCGCGCAAGTTCAAGTGGTCGCAAAGCGGGCAAATCAGCCGAAAGCGCGCCGACGCCGGCGTCGGCGGCCAGCTCGCGGCCGCGGCGGGCGCCGTAGACCAGGGCCGGGTTGAGGCCGGCGTCCGGGGCGTCCGGAACGATCCGGGCGCCGAGGGCGGCGAGCTCGGCCGCCGGAAGGGGATCGTCGGTGACTACGATCACGTCGCGGACCCGGTCGCAGCGCAGCGCGGCGGCGACCGTGTCGGCCGCGACCGCGAGCGCGAGGGCCTCCCGGTGCGGCCCGGCCGCCGCCGACATGCGGGTCTTGGCCCTGGCGAGGACCTTCACGGGGACGACGAGGGACCACCGGAGCGGCGGCGTTCCGTGCGTTTGCGCGGAGGGGGCTGGTGTAGACATGGCAACTCGACACTATGCGCACGCAACCGCGACACTTGAGGACACCCCAGGTTCACCTGTGGGACGGATCGAGGGAGGGGCGAGATGAGCGGAGCGAAGAAGGGGGTCGCCCCCTCGCAGGAGGGACCCCCGGGCCACCGCCACTCGCCGGGATGGCGCACGCTCACGATCATCATCCTGAGACCGCTGCTGTTCGGGCTGCTCAGGCGCGACTGGCGCGGCCGGGGCAACGTCCCGAGGAAGGGCGGCGTCATCATCGCCGCCAACCACATCTCCGAAGCCGACCCCCTCGCCCTCGCCCACTTCGTCTACGAGTCGGGCCGCTACCCCGTCTACCTGGCCAAGTCCACGCTGTTCGACGTGAGGTTCCTCAGGGCGGTGCTGCGCGGCACGGGCCAGATCCCGGTCTACCGCGACAGCGCCGACGCCTCCCTCGCCCTCAGGGACGCCGAGAAGGCCCTGCTGGACGGTGAGTGCCTGATGTTCTACCCGGAGGGCAGCTGCACCCGCGACCCCGAGCTGTGGCCGATGACGGGGCAGACCGGCGCCGCACGGATGGCGCTGAAGACCGGGGCCAAGGTCGTCCCGGTCGCGAGCTGGGGCGCGCACGAGCTGATGCCGTACAAGAAGGGCGAGCAGAAGGGCCTCGCGGGCAGCCTGAAGAAGGGCGTCCACCCGCTGCCGCGCAAGAAGATGAGGGTGATCGCCGGCCCGCCGGTGGACCTGTCGCGGTATGCCGGGCTCCCGCTGGACCGCGACACCCTGCGCGCCGCCACCGACGACATCATGGCCGCGATCACCGGCCTGCTCGGCGAGCTGCGCGGCGAGGAGCCCCCGGCCGAGCCCTTCGACCACCACAAGGTCCTGGAGGAGCGCCGCCGCGCCGCCGCGGCGGAGGCGGCCGAACCGGCCGCGGGCGCGGTGACGGACGTAGCCGCGGAGGCGGTGGCCGACACGGCCGCGGAGGCGGTGGCCGACACGGCCGCGGGCGCGGTGGCCGACACGGCGAGAGGCGCGGTTCCCGAGCAGGCGGGGCCGGCCGGGCCGGAGTCCGCCGGGCGGCGCGAGGCCGAGCCGAAGGCGGCCGACTCGTGACCTTCCGTACCGCGGTGATGGGCTCCGGGTCCTGGGGCACCACGTTCGCGATGATGCTGCACGACGCCGGCGGCGAGGTCACCCTGTGGGGGCGCCGCCCGGAGGTGGTCGAGGGCATCAACGAACGGCACGAGAACACCGACTACCTGCCGGGCGTCCCGCTCCCCGAGACCGTCCGCGCGACCCTGGACCCGGCGGAGGCCCTGCGGGGCGCCGACTTCGTGGCGCTCGCCGTCCCGGCGCAGACGCTGCGGCACAACCTCGGCGGCTGGGTCCCGCTGCTGCCGCGCGAGGCCGTCCTGGTCAGCCTGATGAAGGGCGTCGAGCTCGGCACCACCCGCCGGATGTCGGAGGTGGTGCGCGAGGTCGCCGACGTCCCCGAGGAGCGGGTCGCGGTGTTCAGCGGGCCGAACGTGGCACGCGAGATCGCCACCGGCGAGCCCAGCGCCGCCGTCGCCGCGTGCGTGGACGAGGACGCCGCGCGCGGCCTGCAGGCCGCCACCATGACGTCCTACTTCCGCGTCTACACCTCCACGGACGTGATCGGCGTCGAGCTGGGCGGCGCGGTGAAGAACGTCGTCGCCCTGTGCGTCGGGATGTCGGTCGGGCTCGGGTTCGGCTCCAACACCCAGGCGCTGCTGATGACCCGCGGGCTGGCCGAGATCGCCCGGCTGGGCGCTGCCCTCGGCGCCGACGAGCACACCTTCGCGGGTCTCGCCGGGATGGGCGACCTCGTCGCCTCGTGCGTCTCGCCGCTCGCGCGCAACCGGACGTTCGGCGAGAACCTCGGCCGCGGCATGACGCTGGACGAGGTCATCGCCGTCACGAAGCAGACCGCGGAGGGCGTGAAGTCGGCCGAGGCGGTGCTGGAGCTGGCGCGCAAGCACAACGTGGAGATGCCGATCACCGAGGCCGTCACCGCCGTGCTGCACCGCGGCATACCGATCAAGGAGGCGGCGATCTCGCTGATTTCGCGGTCTCCCAAGCCCGAGCGGTACGGGGTGTGACGGAATGACCGCGCACCGCGCCCGGTTCGCTCGTGGCCGACCCGTGCTGATCACCGGTAGGGTCGGGCGTCATGTCCCAGGTTTCTAGGATCCGCGTGGCGGTGGTCTTCGGCGGGCGCAGCTCCGAGCACGCGATCTCCTGCGTCACCGCGGGAGCCGTCATGGCCGCCATCGACCGGGACCGGTACGAGGTCGTGCCGATCGGCATCGCCCGCGACGGGCGCTGGGTGCTCCCGCCCGCGGACCTGAGCCTGGCGATCGACGGCGGGCGGCTCCCGGAGGTGACCGGGGAGGGCGGCGTGCTCGCGCTGCCGTTCGACCCCGACGCCCGCGGCCTGATGGTGGTCCGGCCGGGCGAGGTGCCCGCGACCCTCGGCGACGTCGACGTGGTCCTGCCGCTGCTGCACGGCCCCTACGGCGAGGACGGCACGATCCAGGGCCTGCTCGACCTGGCCGGCATCCGCTACGTCGGCGCCGGCGTGCTGGCCAGCGCGGTCGGCATGGACAAGGGGTTCATGAAGCTCGTCTGGCAGGCGCGCGGCCTGCCCGTCGGCCCGTACGTGCTGGTCGGCGACCGGGAGTGGCGGCGCGAGCGCAAGCGGAAGCTCGACGAGATCATCAGGGAGCTCGGCCTCGCCGACGGCACGCCGGTGTTCGTCAAGCCGGCCCGCGCCGGGTCGAGCATGGGCATCACCCGCGTCACCGACGAGTCCGACCTGGAGGCCGCGGTCGAGACGGCCCGCGAGCACGACCCGAAGGTCATCGTGGAGGCCAACGTCGAGGGCCGCGAGATCGAGTGCGGCGTCCTGCAGGGCGTGGACGACGGCCCCGCCGAGGCCAGCCTGCCCGCCGAGGTGCTGATGGCGGGCGACCACGACTTCTACGACTTCGAGACCAAGTACCTCGACGGCTCCACCACCATGGCCGTCCCGCCGGACCTGCCCCCCGCGGCGATCGAGGAGGTCCGCCGCGTCGCCGTGCAGGCGTTCGACGCGCTCGACTGCGAGGGCCTCGCCCGGGTCGACTTCTTCCACACGCCCGACGGCCGCTGGATCCTCAACGAGATCAACACGATGCCGGGCTTCACCCCCGCCTCGGCGTTCCCGCAGATGTGGGCGGCGACCGGGCTGGACTACCCGGCGCTGGTCGACCGGCTCATCCAGACGGCGCTCCAGCGCTCGACGGGGCTGCGCTAGCCGTAGGCGAGCCAGTCGCCGCCCTTGAGGGTGGACGCGTCGACGGCGTGCGCGCCTGCGCCGGAGAACGTCCACAGGGTGTCGCCGATGACGAGCGAGCGGCTGACGCCGTCGCCGAAGTCCTTGCCCGGGTTCCGGACGGTGCCGAGCCTCGTGACGCTCGTACCGGTGATCTTGAGGGCGAGGGCCTCGGGCCGGCCCCCGTCCCGAGGCGTCACCGGGACGACCGTGAGGCCGGTCTTCGGCCAGTACAGGAACGCGTGCGGATCGAACTCCGCCTGGGAGGTCGCCCCGGGGAGCTTGTAGGCGCTCAGCCTGCGGGGCTGGGCGGAGACGTCGAAGAGGGAGACCTGGAGGCCGCTCGTCCGGCCGGAGGAGTCGGCGTCCTGCCCCACGCCGAGCAGCTTCCCGTCCGCCGTCGGGTGCAGGTAGGCGGAGTAGCCGTTGATCTTGAGTTCGCCGGTGGTCCGGGGACGGCGGGGGTCTTCGAGGTCGACGACGTACAGCGGATCGGTCTGCCGGAACGTCACGACGTAGCCGGTGGCGCCGATGAACCGGACGGAGTGGATCCGCTCGCCCTTGCCGAGGCCGTCCAGCCGTCCGATCTGGTCGAGTCGCGCGCCGTGCTGGGCCAGGACGTACACCGAGCTCTGCGACGCCCGGCTGCCGGGTTCGATCCGGCTGGTCGTCGCGGCCAGCCGCAGGTTCCCCTCGTGCTCCGACATCGAGTACTGGTTGAGCAGGAAGCCCTTCACCGAGCCGGAGGCCACGTAGCTGGGGCGTCCGTTACCGCGGGTGTCGAACTTGTAGATGTCCGTACGCGGCTCGACCGCCTTCTTGCGCGGCCACGCGAACAGCTCCGGGGGACTGCCGGTGACGTACAGGCTCTTCCCGTCGCCGTAGACGGTCGAGCCGTCGGCGGCCACCGCGACCGGCCGCGGGTCGCCGAGGCCCTTGGCCAGGTCGAACGTGAGCACGGTCAGCATCGAGGAACCCGCGTCCGAGGACGGGCGGCTGACCTGGTCGCACGGCGTCCGGTACGTCGTCCCGCCTTCCGCCTCGAAGGACGGGAGCCAGGCGTCGAGCGGGGCCTTCGACACGGCCTCCCGGTTCGCCGCGGTGGCCTTCTTCTCGCCGTCGCCGCCCGGGAAGTAGATGCGCGGCTGGGACCTCACCACCACGCGGACCGTGGAGCCGGTCTGCCGCGCGTCCAGGTAGTCGGCGCCGGCCGTCATCGTCCCGGCCACCTTCGGCTCGCCGGACAGGTCGACCAAGGTGAGCCGCGTCGTCTGCGTCGACTCGGGCAGCGGCCGGCCGGGCAGCGGCCGCCCCGGCGCCGGCCCGCCCGGTGCCGGCCCGTCGAAGGGGACGGCTCTGGCCTGCCGCGTCAGCACCAGCACGCGGTCACCGCTCAACAGCAGTTCCCCGTTGTCGTAGCGGGTGCCGCCCGGCAGTTCCAGCGAGTGCGTCACCTTCCGCGACGCCGGGTCGACGACCCTGAGCCGTCCCCCGGCGAACGCGACGATCCTGCGGCCGTCGGTCTTCACGAGATCGGGCTCGTCCGCGCCCGGCTCGTGCGAGTTCGTGGTGGAGTGCTCCGGAGCGGGCGCGGGAGCCCCGGGCACCTTGCCCGCGCTCGGCGCCTTCGCCAGCGCCTCCATGCCGTCGCTGATCACGCCGTTGAGCCCGTAAGGGCCGACCTTGTCCAGGGTGGCGCGGCGCAGCTCGTCGAGGAGCGCGTCACAGCCGCGATAGGCGACGAGCCGTACCGTCGGCGCTTCGGTGTTCCGGTCGTCGGCCTGCCCTGACCGGTCGCATCCGGCGATCCCGGCCAGCAGGAGCGTCGTCGCGACCGGGAGAAAGATGCCACCACGCATGGACCTTGGACGCTCGCGTCCGCGGCCCGGTTCCCCTGGGTGGGGGATTATCCGGTGAAGGTCGTCTTACGCGAGCGTCAGCACGCCGAAACCGTCCGGTAACAGCAGCTGGGCACGATCGGAGCATCGCCTGATCCCTGCCGGAAGGAGCTCTGCCCGATGCCCTCACCAGCCGTGTTCGACCTCGACGACCCCGGGATGCGGGACGTCCTCGGACACTCCCACTGGCACCCCGACATCCCGGGAGTGGCGGAGGTCATCACGGGCGGGTCCGTCCGGATGGAGAGTCCCGGCCGGGAACCCGGTGGCGGGATCCTGCTGTGCGGTCCGCTCGTCGTCGTCGGAGCGGAGCCCGGCGACGTGATCGTGGTGGACGTGCTCGCCGTCGGGCGCCCCGGAGGCGGGCACGACGCCGGCGGCCACCCCGGGATCATCGGCTGCGCGCCGCCCGACCCCGTGGCCGTGCCCGGCGAAGCGCGCGGCCGCGACGTGGGCGGATGCCTCATCGCACCGCTCACCGCCGGCTCCCGCCTCCTGCTGCCGGTGCACGTGCGGGGCGCGAAGCTGTCGGTGGGCGATCTGCACTTCCCGCGGAGAGGCGCCTACGACTGCGGCGAGCCCGGCGTGTCCGGCTGGATCGACCTGCGCGTCAGCCTCACCCGGCGGGGCGTCGAACGGTTCCGCGTGACCGGGCCGATGCTGATGCCCGACCCGTCCCCGCGCCTGCTCTAACCGTCCCGCCGCGCGCGCTTCTCATGCCTGGCGATCAGCGTGTCGATCTGGACGCTCAACTTCGACCCGAGCGGCCAGCCGATGTAATGGGTGAGGAAGACGCCGATCTCGCGCAGCTCGTCCGGGGACAGCTCCCCGTTGGCCAGCGCCGCCGGGATCTGGATGTCGAGGACGTCGTTCAGCCCCTGACCGGCGAGGACCCCGACGAGCAGCAGCCGCCGGTCGCGCATGCTCAGCCCGGGCCGCGTCCAGATCTCGCCGAAGAGGTGCTCGACGGTGATCCCGAAGAAGTCGCCGGGCCCGTCCGACACCTCCCAGCCGTAGACCCGGCGCATCATCTCCAACCCACGCTCACGCCGCCCCTCGACCGGCCGATCCGCCGGAGGAGGACCTCCCACACCCTCCGGTTCGCTTCGCTCAGGCGTGTGGTTTGTGGGGGGAGGACCTCCCACACCCCCCGGTTCGCTTCGCTCAGGCGTGTTCTCTGTGGGGGGACGACCCCCCACACCCCCCGGTTCGCTTCGCTCAGTCATTGGCTTCTCCCACCAAACCGAGTCCCACCCCGAAACGATCGAGGGCGATCCGGGCGAGCGGGGCGTCGACCCCCAACTCGTCCGCCAGCTCCAGCGCGAGGGACAGGTCCTTCTCACCGAGGTCCCGCGTGTGCCGCAGGATGTCGTACAGGTCGTCGTCCGGCGCCAGCGGCGCGGTCGTCGGCCGCAGCATGATCGAGCCCGCGCCGCCGGTGATCGCGTCGGTGTGCCGGACGACGCGCCCGAGCTTGCGCAGCGACACCCCCGCCGCCTCCGCGAGCCGCTGCGCCTCCGCGGCGGCGGTGAACGAGATGAAGTGCAGCATGTTGCGGGCCAGCTTCGTGCGGGTTCCCGCGCCGACCGGCCCCATGTGCAGGACGAGGTCCGCCCAGGCGCCGAACGGCTCGCGGCAGCGCTCGAACGCCTCGTCCGTCCCGCCGACCATGACCGCGAGGCTGCCCGCGCTCGCCCCCATGAACCCGCCGCTCACCGGCGCGTCCACCACCTCGATCCCGTAGCGCCGCGCGTGCGAGGCCAGGTCCTCGGCGGTCCGCGCGCGGATCGTCGAGTGGACCGCCAGGACCGTGCCCGGCCGGGCGCTCGCCAGTACCTCCTCGCCCACCTCCATCACCTGGGCGTCGTCCCGGACCATGACCGAGACCAGGTCGCAGCGCGCCGCCACCTCGGCGGCGCTCCTCGCGGCCCGCGCCCCCGCCTTCACCAGCGGCGCCATCGCCTCGGCCCGCGCGTCGTACACGGCCAGCCCCCCACCGGCCAGGTGGGCCGCCATCGGCGCCCCCATCTGCCCGAGCCCGATGAAGCCGACCGCCACGCGTTCACCCGCCGGAGGGACGCGCGCCTCCCGGTCAGCCCCGCTCATGCCCGGAACACCTCGCCGCCGTCGACGTTGACGATCTGGCCGGTGATCCACGCGGCGTCGTCCGACAGCAGGAACAGGCAGGCGCCCACCAGGTCCTCGGGCGACCCCATCCGCTTGAGCGCCATCTTGTCCCGGACGATCTTCTGCGACATGTTGCCCGGCACGACCGCCCGGTTGGCCTCGGTGTCGATCGGGCCCGGCGCGATCGCGTTCACGCGGATGTTCATGCTGCCCAGCTCGTGCGCGAGCTGCTGCGTGAGCCCGTTGACGCCCACCTTGGCCAGCCCGTAGAAGCCCGAGTACTGCCACGCCGCCGTGGACGACTGGTTGACGATGGAACCGCCGCCGCGCGCCTGCATGTGGGGGTAGCAGGCGCGCGCGCACAGCAGCGCGCCGTCCATGTTCACCGACATGAACTTCTTGTAGTAGTCCCAGTCGACGGTGAAGAGGAAGTCCAGCTTCATCGTCCCGAAGATGGCGGCGTTGTTGACGAGATGGTCGATCCCGCCGAACCGCTCCACGGCCTCCCCGGCCATGGCGTCCACGGACGCGGGATCGGACACGTCCGTCCGCACGAACAGGCCCTTGATGTCGTCCGCGACGTCCCGGCCGCGCTCGTCCACGTCCGCGACGACCACGTGGGCCCCCTCGGACGCCAGCGCCCGCGCGTACGCCTCGCCGATTCCCTGCGCGGCCCCGGTGACGACCGCGACCTTTCCCTCGAACCTCACACGCCCTCCGCGATCGCCTTGGTCTCCAGGTACTCCTCGAAACCGGCCACGCCCATCTCGCGGCCGATGCCCGACTGCTTGTAGCCGCCGAACGGGACGTCCGCGCCGTACCAGACGCCGCCGTTCACGCTGACCGTCCCGGTGCGCAGCCTCCTCGCGACCCCGCGCGCCCGCTCGACGTCCCCGCCGTGCACCGCGCCCGACAGCCCGTAGGGCGAGTCGTTCGCGATCCGCACCGCGTCGTCGTCGCCGTCGTGCGGCAGGATCACCAGCACCGGCCCGAAGATCTCCTCCCGCGCCGCGCGGGAGTCGTTGGTCAGCCCGGTGATCAGCGTCGGCTCGATCCAGAAGCCCCTGTCCCGGCCCTCCGGCCGGCCGCCGCCGCACGCGAACGCGCCGCCGTCCTTGACGGCCTGCTCCAGGTAGCCCTCGATCCGCTCGCGCTGCCGCGCCGAGATGACCGGGCCGCAGATCGTCCGGTCGTCCTGCGGGTCCCCGGCGCCGAGCTTCGCCAGCGCCCTGGCGGTGATCTCGACGGCCTCGTCGTGGCGCTCGCGCGGGACGAGGATCCGGGTCGTGATCGCGCACCCCTGCCCGGCGTGGGTGATCCCGGCGAACGCCGCGTACGAGCACGCGGCCCGCAGGTCGGCGTCGTCCAGCACCACGAACGCCGACTTGCCGCCGAGCTCCAGGAAGACCCGCTTGAGCGTCCCGGCCGCGCTCGCCATCACGTTCCGTCCCGTGGCCGTGGACCCGGTGAACGACACCAGATCGACGCGGGGGTCCTGCGTGAGCTGGGCGCCCAACGCGTGATCGGACGACGTGACCACGTTGACCACGCCCGGCGGGAAGTCGGTCTCCTCCGCGATGACCTCGCCGAGCACCGCCGCGCACCAGGGCGTGTCCGGCGCCGGCTTCAGCACCACCGTGTTGCCCGCCGCCAGCGCGGGCCCCAGCTTGGCGAGATTGATCTGGTGCGGGAAGTTCCACGGGGTGATCGCGCCGACGACGCCCACCGCCTCCCGCACGACCCGCCGGTGGCTGGGCATCCCCATCGGCTCGGCTCGTCCGAGGTCGCGCTCCCAGCCGTAGTCGTCGACCAGGTCCGCGAACCATGCGAGGTCGTCCACGGGCGCGTCAAGCTGGGCCCCGAACGTCAGGAACCTCGGCGCGCCCACCTCCTTGATCGTGAGTTCGCGCAGCTCGTCGGCCCGCCGCCGCAGCCCCTCCCGGAGCTGCCGCAGGCACCGCGCGCGGAACGCGTGGCCGGTCGCCCACCCGGTCTCGTCGAACGCGCGGCGCGCGGCCGCGATCGCCCGGTCCATGTCGTCGGCCGAGGCGTCGGCGGCGGTACCGAGCACCTCCTCGGTAGCAGGATTGATCGTCTCGAAGGCGCCGCCCGCCCCGGGGACGAGGCGCCCGTCCACCAGAAGCAAGCGATCGTTTGTTCTGGACACCTGTCCAGACTACAGTTCAGCCCCCGCCGCAACGCAAGACAACCCCACAAATTCGCGTGGTGTACACGCCGCTCGTCTTGGGGCCCGACCACGTCCCCCTGATGAAGGACGGCTCCCAGGTCGCCGCCGACCCCGCCATGGGCGTCCTGTCCGCGCTGTTCCACGGCAGGTGCGAGCGCTAGGCGAAGTGCTCTGGGCCCTTGCGGTTATGTGGGTGGGGGTAGGGCGGACAGGGCGAGGGTTGTTTCGTTCTTCAGGGCCTCGGGCTCGGGGAGGGGGCCCTGTGCCAGGAGCGACGTTCGGGCGGCCTGGAGGGCGGGGGCGGGGAGGGACGCTATGCGCTCGGCCAAGGTTCGTGCGGTGCTCAGGGCTTCGCCGGGTGGCGTGAGGGTGGTCAGCAGGCCCCAGTCCGCGGCTTCCCGGGCGGGGATGCGGCGGGCGGTCAGGAGGGCGTCCAGGGCGCGGGGCTGCCCCACCAGGCGGGGGAGGCGGACGGTGGCGCCGTCCAGGGACGGGAGGCCGCGCTCGAAGTTGAGCAGGCCGAACTCGGCGGTCTCGGACGCCACGCGGAGGTCGCACCACAGGGCCAGCTCGAAGCCGCCGCCGAAGCAGTAGCCCTCGATCGCCGCGATCACCGGCTTGGACGCTCGGGCGCGCGTGACCGCCATCGGGGGCGGGCCGTCGACGGTCGGGGAGGGGAAGTCGCCCGCGGCCATCGCCTTCAGATCGCTGCCCGCGCAGAAGGCGCCGCCGGCTCCGGTCAGCACGGCGACCTTCGCGTCGCCGTCCTCGAAGTCGCGGACCGCGTCGGCCAGCCGCCGGGCCGTCGGTCCGTCGACCGCGTTGCGGCGGGACGGGCGGTCGAGGGTGATGACGTGGACGGGTCCACGGCGTTCGGTTCGCACGGTCATGAAGCGGCTCCCTGTCTGGATCGATCATCATAGTAGATAGATCGATCTAGTGAGAGCAATGGCTAGGGTGTCCGTATGACACGCGATACACGGACCCGGCTGCTGGAGGCCAGCGCCCAACTGTTCCGCGAGCAGGGGTACGCCGGGACGGGGCTCAAGCAGATCACCGCGGCGGGCGAGGCGCCCTGGGGGTCGCTGTACCACTTCTTCCCGGGCGGGAAGGAGCAGTTGGGGGCCGAGGCCGTGCGGCATTCGGGTGATCGGTACCTGCGCTTGTTCGATCTCGTGTTCGCGCAGGCCGACCAGGACCTTGGACGGTCGGTCCTCGACATGTTCCGGCTGAGCGCGGAGGCGTTGGAGAGGTCGGAGTGGGGTGACGGGTGCCCGATCGCGACCGTGGCGCTGGAGGTCGCCAGCACGAGCGAGCCGCTGCGGCACGCCTGTGCGGAGGTGTTCGCGTCGTGGGAGCTGTCCCTCGCCCGGAGGCTGGCGGGGGCCGGGATCGCGGAAGGGCGCGCGAAGGACGTGGCCACCTACGTGCTGAGCGCCTTCGAGGGGGCGCTCGTGCTCAGCAGGACGGCGCACGACGTCCGGCCGCTGGAGGTGACCGCCGCGATGGTGGCCGGGACGGTGCGGGCCGAGCTCGGCTGAGGCGCGGCCCGGAATGATCGCGGACGGGGCCGCGTGAAGCATGGGGATGTGCCAGGCTTGTACGGCCGATCGCCGTCCCGAGGAGAATGTTCCGTGCCGCACGCCGACCTGCCGGAACGCATCGGCCCCTACCGGGTCGTCGACCGTCTCGGCGAGGGCGGCATGGGGACGGTGTACGCGGGGCTGGACGCGTCCGGGCGCAAGGTCGCCCTCAAGGTGATCCGGCGTGAGTACGCGGCCGACCGGCAGTACCGCGCGCGGTTCGAGGCGGAGGTCGCGGCGGCGAAGCGGGTGCGCCCGTTCTGCACGGCGCCGGTCCTGGACGCCGACCCCGCCGCGGACCCGCCCTACCTGGTCACCGAGTTCGTCAACGGCCCCAGCCTGGACGGCGCCGTGGCGAAGGAGGGGCCGCTGCGCGGCGCCGACCTGGAGGCCGTCGCGGTCGGCATCGCGACCGCGCTGACCGCCATCCACGACGCGGGCGTGGTGCACCGCGACCTGAAGCCCGCCAACGTGCTGCTGTCCACGTTCGGGCCGCGCGTCATCGACTTCGGCATCGCCCGCTCCCTGGACGGGACGCGTCTCACCGCGACCGGCGGCATCGTCGGCACGCCCGCGTTCATGGCCCCCGAGCAGCTGGACGGGCGCGGGGCGACCCCGGCGTCGGACGTGTTCGCCTGGGGCGCGACCGTGGCCTTCGCGGCGCGCGGCGGGCCGTGCTTCGGCGGCAACTCGCTGCCGGCGGTCATCCATCAGATCATCAGCGGCGAACCCGACCTGGGCGGTCTCGACGGCATGCTGCTCAAGGCCGTCCGGGCGGCGCTGGCCAAGGACCCGGCGCGGCGGCCGTCCGCCCAGTCGCTGCTGGACGGCCTCATCTCCAGCGGGGTCCGGCAGCCCGCGCCCTCCACGCAGCACACCCAGGCGCCCGGCCGGCACCGCGCCGAGACGCCGTCCCGACCGCACACCCCGGGTCGGGACCGCACCGAGGCGCCGTCCCGACCGGAGACCGAGGCGCCCGGGACGCCCGCGCCGGGGGTCGCTCCGGTGCTCGCCGCGGGGGAGGCGGCGGCGCTCGTCGAGGGGCAGTACCGGCAGGCCGCGCAGGCCGGCGACCCGGGCGCGATGCGCAACCTCGCCGTCCTGCTCGGCGGGCAGGGACGGACCGCCGAGGCGGAGAGCTGGAACCGCTACGCCGACGCGATCGACGCCCGGCAGGCCGTCTACCAGCAGCCGACCGGATACCAGCAACAGACCGGTTACCAGGGCCACCCCACGCAGGCGCCCCACCAGTACCCGGCCGCGCACCATCCGCACGGCAAGCCGCCCATGAACAGCCTCGCGATCTACGCGGTGTCCATGGGCGCGGTGGGGCTGATCACGTGCGGGCTGCCGTCCATCCCGGCGATCGTCGCCGGGCACATGGCCTGGGTGCGGCTGCGGCGCTCCGGCGAGCGCGGGCTCGGGCTCGCGGTGACGGGGATCGCCCTCGGCTGGATCATGGTCGCGTTCTGGGCGCTGATCGCGTTCGGCGCGGCCCTGCCCGACGAGCCCTGAGCGGAAAACCCGTTGCGGCCGTCGCGCCGCCGGTGGCACCGTTGACGATGTCAGCCCGTCCGAGACGGAGACGGTGACGCGAGACGTCCGAGAGGAGGACCGGCCATGGCTCTGGAGCAGTATCGACTCCGACTGCCCTCGGCGTCGCACGCCCGCCCCGGCCGGTATCCCGTCTCCTAGAGGCCCCGGCCGAGCCGCCGCGAGCGACGCCCGTCCTCGCGAGTTCCACGCGGCTCTACTCCAACAGGCAGAGAGACCACTCTCAGGAAGTGGACGTTCCGGGTTCGAATCCCGGGAGCCGCACGCATGCCTCCGTAGTCCAACGGCAGAGACGGCAGCATGAGGTGCTGTGCGCTGGGGGTTCGAATCCCTCCGGAGGTACGGCGCGGGCCCCCGGCCCGCGCGAGGGGCGGCGCCGACGTTCGGAGAGTCGGGCTTGGCTGTAACCCAAGTGTCGCTGACTGAGTGGGTTCGAATCCCACCCGCCTCACCCGGGAAGGACGCGCCGGGCGTTGCGCGCGGCCCCTTTCTGAACTAATGTCTGGACACGTGTCCGGAAAACCCGAACCCATGACCGAGCCCACCCGGCGCCGCCTCACCGAGCGGCAGGCCGACACGGTGCGGCGGCTGACCGACGCCGCCGTGGTGGAGGTCGGCGAGACCGGCTACGAGGGCCTGACCGTCCGCAACGTGGCCCGCCGCGCCGGCGTGGCGCCCGCGACCGCCTACACCTACTTCGCCTCCAAGAACCACCTGATCACCGAGGTGTTCTGGCGGCGGCTCAGCGCCCTGCCCCCCGTCGAGGCGGACGGGACGCTGCGCGAACGGGTGGTGGAGACGCTCCGCGAGATCGCGCTGCTGGTGTCGGACGAGCCGGACCTCGCCGCGGCGTGCACCACCGCGCTGCTCGGCACCGACCCCGACGTCCGCGAACTGCGGATGCGGATCGGCTACGCGATCCGTGAACGGCTCCGCGCGGCGCTGCGCGAGCACGACGACCCCAAGATCCTCGGCGCGCTGGAACTGGCCTACACCGGCGCGCTCCTGTACGCGGGGATGGGCTACACGTCCTACGCCCGCATGGCCGACCGGCTCGCCGAGATGGCGGAGCTCATCCTGCCCGAACCCCCCGAGTGAGGTGACGGCCGTGGACCCTGCCGCGCAGGTCTCCTACAGCCCCTTCGACTACGCCGTCCACGAGGACCCCTACCCCCTCTACGCGCGCCTCCGCGAGGAGGCGCCCCTCTACCGCAACGACGAGATCGGCTTCTGGGCGCTGTCCCGGCACGCCGACGTGTCCGCGGCCTTCCGCGACCACGCGACCTTCTCCAACTCCCACGGCGTCTCGGTGGAGCCGAGCGCCTGGGGCCCGCACGCGCCCCGGACGATGTCGTTCCTCGCGCTCGACCCGCCGCGCCACACCCGCATGCGCGCCCTGGTGTCCAAGGGCTTCACGCCGCGGCGGGTCAAGGAACTGGGGGACGGCATCCTGGCGCTGACGAGGCGCCATCTGGAGCCGGCCCTGGAGAAGGGCGAGTTCGACTTCGTCTCCGACTTCGCCGGCCTGCTGCCCATGGACGTCATCTCGGAGATGATGGGCGTCCCCGAGGCCGACCGGGCCGAGGTGCGCCGGCTCGCGGACACGGTCGTCCACCGGGAGGAGGGGCTGAACGACGTCCCGCCCGCCGGGATGGACGCGGCCCTCACCCTCGCCGGCTACTACCAGGACATGGTCGCCGAGCGGCGCCGCGCGCCGACCGGTGACCTGACCTCCGCGCTCCTCGACGCCGACATCGACGGCGACCGGCTGGACGACCAGGAGGTCATCGCCTTCCTGTTCCTGATGGTGGTCGCCGGGAACGAGACCACCACCAAGCTGCTCGCCAACGCCCTGTACTGGGGGGCGCGCAACCCGGACCAGGCGGCCAAGCCGCTCCGCGACCCGGCCCGCGTGGACGACTGGGTGGAGGAGACGCTCCGCTACGACACCTCCAGCCAGATGCTCGCCAGGAAGGTCGTGCGGGACGTCGACCTGCACGGGCGGCGCGTCCGCGAGGGCGACCGCGTGCTCCTGCTCGTCGGGTCGGCCAACCGCGACCCGCGCGTGTTCGACGACGCCGACGCCTACGACCTCGACCGCGACACCTCCCAGCTCGTCAGCTTCGGCGGCGGACGGCACTTCTGCCTCGGCGCGAACCTGGCGCGGCTGGAGGCGCGCATCGCGCTGACCGAGTTCGTGCGCCGCGTCTCCTCCTACGAGGTCGACCACGGCGGCGCCGAGCGCGTGCACTCGGTGAACGTCCGCGGTTTCGCCGCCCTGCCCGTGCGCGTGGAGGTGCGCTGATGCCGAGGTTCGACCCCCATCCGCGGCGGCGCGCGGCCGTGGTGACCGGCGCCTCGTCCGGGATCGGCGCGGCGACGGCGACGGCGCTGGCGACGGCCGGGCACCCGGTCGCGCTCGGCGCTCGGCGCGTCGAGATGTGCGAGGAACTGGCCGCGACGGTCCGGGCGGGCGGGGGAGAGGCGTTCGCGCACCCGCTGGACGTCGCCGACTCCGACTCGGTCAAGGCGTTCGCCGCGGCGGCCGCCGACGCGCTCGGCCCCGTCGAGATCGTCGTCTCCAGCGCCGGCGACCTGTCCGCCGGGCGCCTGCACGAGCTCGACACCGCCGAGTTCCTCGCGCAGGTGCAGGTCCACCTCGTCGGCGCGCACCGGCTCGTGTCGCAGTTCGTCCCGCAGATGGTGGCGCGGCGGCGCGGCGACATCGTGTTCGTCTCCTCCGACACCGTCCCCGCGCCGCGCTCCTGGACGGGCGCCTACGTCGCGGCCAAGAACGGCGTGGAGGGGATGGCCCGCACCATGCAGATGGAGCTGGAGGGGACGGGCGTGCGGGCGTCCATCGTCCGGCCCGGGCCGACCGCGACCGGCATGGGCATGAGCTGGGACGCGGAGACGACCGGCGCCGTCCTGGAGGACTGGGCCAAGTGGGGCCACGCCCGCCACCCCTACTTCCTGCGCCCGTCCGACGTCGCGGCCGCCGTCGCGGCGATCGTCGCGGCCCCGCGCGGCGCTCATCTCCGGCTCGTCGAAGTACAGCCCGAAGCACCGTTGGAGGAGTCGTGACCGCACAGGTGGAACCGCGCGTCGTGTCGGGCGGGCCCGACCATCTGGAGGAGCTGCGCTCGGACCCGATCGGGCTGATGCGACGGGTCCGGGACGAGTGCGGCGACGTCGGCGAGTTCCGCCTCGCCGGACGCCGCGTCCTGCTGCTGTCGGGCGCGGAGGCCAACGAGTTCTTCTTCCGCGCCCCCGACGAGGAGCTCGACCAGGCCGAGGCCTACCCGTTCATGACGCCGATCTTCGGCGAGGGCGTGGTGTTCGACGCCACGCCGGAGCAGCGCCGCGAGGCCCTGCACAACCAGGCCCTCAAGGGCTCGTTCATGAAGGGGCACGCCGCGACGATCTCCGCCGAGGTCGACCGGATGGTCGCCGGCTGGGGCGAGGAGGGCGAGATCGACCTGCTCGACTTCTTCGCCGAGCTGACGATCTACACCTCGTCCGCGTGCCTGATCGGGCGCAAGTTCCGCGAGCAGCTCGACCGCCGGTTCGCCGACCTGTACCACGACCTCGAACAGGGCACCGACGCGATCGCCTACGTCGACCCCCACGCCGACATCGACAGCTTCCGGCGGCGGGACGCGGCGCGGGCGGCGCTGGTGGAGCTCGTCCAGCAGATCATGGACGCGCGGCCCCCGAACCCGCCCCGGGAGGACCGCGACCTGCTCGACGTCCTGATGTCGATCAAGGACGCGGACGGCACGCTCAAGTTCGACGCCGACCAGGTCACCGGCATGTTCATCTCGATGATGTTCGCCGGGCACCACACCACGTCCGGCACCGCCGCCTGGACGCTCATCGAGCTGCTCCGCCACCCCGGCGTCCTGGACGGCGTGGTCCGCGAGCTGGACGAGCTGTACGCCGACGGCCGCGAGGTGTCGTTCCAGGCGCTGCGCGCCATCCCGAACCTGGAGTCGGCGATCAAGGAGGCGCTGCGGCTGCATCCGCCGCTGATCCTGCTGCTGCGGGTCGCGCAGTCCGACCAGGAGGTGCTGGGCCACCGCATCCCGGCGGGCACCATGGTCGGCTGCAGCCTCGCCGTCTCCAACCGGATCGAGACCGACTTCCCCGACGCCGACGCCTTCCGCCCCGAGCGCTACGCCGCGCCCCGCGAGGAGGACCTGCTCCACCGCTGGACGTGGGTGCCGTTCGGCGCCGGCCGGCACCGCTGCGTCGGCGCGAACTTCGCGATGATGCAGCTCAAGGCCATCTTCTCGGTGCTGCTGCGGGACTGGGAGTTCGAGCCGGCGCAGCCGCCCGAGAGCTACCGCAACGACCACTCGAAGATGGTCGTCCAGCTAGCCCAGCCCTGCGCCGTCCGCTACCGCCGGAGGCGCCGGTGAGGATCGAGGCCGACCTGGACCTGTGCCAGGGCCACGCCATGTGCGAGCTGGAGGCCCCCGACGTCTTCGAGGTGCCCTCCAAGGGCAAGGTCCGCGTCCTGGACGCCGAGCCGCCCGAGGACATGCGCGCCGAGGTGGCCTCCGCCGTCCGCTACTGCCCCACCCAGGCCCTCAAACTGCTGGAGACATGATGCCCGCGTTCCCCCGTGAAGAGCTCGACGTGATGGTCGAGCACTGGCTGGAGGCCAACCGCCGCTGCGAGGAGGCCGGCGACTGGCGCCCCCTCGCCGACCTCTACACCGAGGACGCCACCTACGGCTGGAACATCGGCCCCGGCCAGGACTTCATGGCCGTCGGGCGGGACGAGATCCGCGACATCGCGCTCGGCTCGGAGATGGGCGGCCTGGACGGCTGGACCTACCCGTACCAGAGCATCCTGGTCGACGAGCGCAAGGGCGAGGTCGTCGGTTTCTGGAAGCAGGTCGCCGACGCGCGCCGTCCCGACGGGACGGCGTACGAGGTGCTCGGCATCGGCGGGTCCTGGTTCCGGTATGCGGGGGACCGGCGGTGGTCGTGGCAACGCGACTGGTTCGACCTCGGCAACGTCACGTCGGTGTTCGTCGAGATGATGAAGGCCGGGGTGCTGTCGGACGGGATGAAGCGGCGGCTGGACCGGGCCGCGTCCGGGGAGCCGATCCCCGGCTACTACCCGCGAGGGGAGAGCCCGGTCCCGATCTGGTGATCAGAGGCGGGTGATCAGATCTGTCCCTCGGGCTTCGCGGGGATCGTCGCCTTGATCGACGGACCCAGCTCGATCAGCACGTCCCCGGCCGGGTTGTACTTCGGGGGCACCGTCACCTCGACGTAGGCCTGCCGCCCCACCGCGGTGAAGGTCACCGGCCGGTCGGCGGGCTGCCCGAACCAGTCGATCCCGTTGATGGTGACCAGCTCCGACGTCGGACGGAGCACCGCGGGCCGGGGAACGCCGCAGCGCAGCGCGATCGCGGGGGAGCCCCACGCGGCGGTCAGCGGGGAGTCGGGGGAGGTGTCGCGGCGCTTCTGGCCGTGCACCTTCTCGGGCAGCCGCAACCCCTGGCAGAGCCGCTGGGTGGCCGCGTCCGGGCTCGGCACGGGGACCTGCACGGCCCCGTCGCCGCACGCCGCGGCGAGCAGCGCCAGACCGCCGAGGACGGCCGTGAAGCGGTGAGATGCGGCAGAGCGCTCAGATATGAACGATCGGGCACGTGAGGGTCCGCGTGATGCCCTCGACGGCCTGGATCTGCGCGACGACGAGCTTGCCCAGCTCGTCCACATTCCGCGCCTCCGCTCGGACGATCACGTCGTAGGGTCCGGTGACGTCCTCCGCCCGGGTGACGCCGGTTATGCCGGAGATGTGGCTCGCCACCTCGGCGGCCTTACCGACTTCGGTCTGGATGAGGATGTAGGCCTGCACCATCACGTCCTCCCCAAGCGGAGAATCAACCGTCGGACGGTTCACCGTATCGTGTTACGCGCTGCCACGGGCGGTCGGGGTACGGCGTGCCCGGTGCGAACCGGGAGAAACGTGGGAAAGCGGGGGAACGGCGCAGATGGGCACGATTGGGGAGCTCGGCGAGTTCGGCCTGATCGGCCGCCTGACCCGGCGACTGCCCCAGGGCCCGGCGGTCCGGCTCGGCCCCGGCGACGACGCCGCGGTGATCGCCGCGCCGGACGGCCGCGTCGTCGCCACCACCGACCTGCTCGTCGAGGGACGGCACTTCCGCCGCGACTGGTCCGGCCCCTACGACATCGGGCGCAAGGCCGCCGCGCAGAACCTCGCCGACGTCGTCGCGATGGGCGCGAACCCCACGGCACTGCTCGTGGGCTTCGCGGCCCCCTCCGAAACCGGCACCGGCTGGGCCGAGCGGCTCTACGACGGGCTCGCCGACGAGTGCCGGGCGGCGGGGGCGTCCGTCGCCGGCGGCGACGTCGTGGCCGCCCCGCAGGTCACCCTCGCGATCACCGCGCTCGGCGACCTCGGTGGCGCGGCGCCGCTCACCCGGTCGGGGGCGCGCCCGGGCGACGTCGTGGCCGTCCGGGGCAGGCTCGGCTTCGCCGCCGCGGGGCTCGCGCTCCTGGAGGCCGGGCGGGACGGCCCCGAGGAGCTGATCGCCGCGCACCGCCGTCCCGAGCCCCCCTACACCGCCGGGGAGGAGGCGCGGACCCACGGCGCCACCGCGCTGCTCGACGTGAGCGACGGGCTCGTCCAGGACCTCGGGCACATCGCCGCCGCGAGCGGCGTCCGGATCGACGTCGACTCCGCGTCCGTGCCCGTCCCGGAGATCCTCGGGCCGGGCGGGCTGGGCCACGCCCTCACCGGCGGCGAGGACCACGCGTTCGCCGGGACCTACCCGGCGGACGCCGCCCTGCCCCCGTCCTGGAGGCGGATCGGGACCGTCGCCGCAGGGGCCGGGGTGCGCGTGGACGGCCGCCCGCCGCCCCCCGGAGCATGGGATCATTTCCCGGCCTGAACGCCCCGGTGCGCTCGGCGCGTAGAGCCGTGTGCGTTGACACATCCGGTAGGCATGCTTGGGACGGGTTTGGTATACATCCTGTGATCGAAGAGGGATGGGATGGGACGACACTCCAGGCTTGACCAACCTGACGACGACCCCGTACCGGGCGCCGAAGCGTCACGGGGGCCGTACTTCGGGGCTCCGGTCGACCCCTCCTACGACGCCTTCTCCGGGCCGACCGACGACCAGGTGTACGTGTCGCCGCACGACCGGGTCAGGTCGGGGCCGCCGCCCGCGCAGGCGGACGCGGTCGCCGAGCGTGAGCACGGCCCGCAGGGAGACCCGTACCGGTTCGCCCCGCTTCCGGGGGACTATCACGGCGACTACCCGGGCGCTCCCGCGGCGGCGTTCCCCGAGCAGCCGCGCGGGCCCTCGGCCGACCCCGGCGGCACGTCCGGCCCGCCTGAGTCCGAGACGGGCGACTCGGGTAGGAGCGGCTGGACGAAGATCGTCTCTGTGCTGCCCCTCCCGCTGCTCCCGATCGTCGCGCTCGTGATCGCCGTGGGGATCGTCTCCTACGCGCTGAGCACCCAGCAGATCTCCCTCAACTTCGCGGGCGGCTCCCCGAAGACCACCCAGACCGACCCGCGCGACAACCAGATCACCCAGCGCGGTCCCGGCGGGCGCGCCAGCCGCGGCGCGGGCCGCCCCGACGGCCTCGTCATCGGCTTCCGCGTCGCCTCCCGCACCCCCGGCGGTTTCAAGGCCACCGCCACCATCGCCAACAAGGGTCAGCGCCCCGTCACCGCGTGGGCGCTGGCCTTCAAGATCTCGAACGCCCCGGTCACGGCCGTCCGCGGCGCCACCGTCGTGCGGATCGGCCAGGTCGCCTTCGTCCGCGGCCGCACCGCGATCGCGCCCGGCGGCACCGTGCAGATCGTGTTCGCCGCGCAGGGCACCCCGTCCCGGCCGTCCAGCTGCGTCCTCAACAAGCTGCCCTGCACGCTGGTCTGAGATCAGGCCTTTCCGGTGGATCAGCGCTTCCGGTGGATCGCCGCTTCCCGCAGATCACCATAAAGTGGGCAGTATGACGCGCACTGCCACCGCCCCGCCCCTCGTGCTCACCATCGCGGGCTCGGACTCCGGCGGCGGCGCCGGCATCCAGGCGGACCTGAAGACCATGCTCGCGCTCGGCGTCCACGGGATGAGCGTCATCGCCGCCGTCACCGCGCAGAACTCCGTCGGTGTCCAGGGCTACTGGGAGCTGCCCCCCGAGGCCGTGCGCGCCCAGCTCGACTCGGTGCTGTCCGACATCGGCGTCCACGCGATCAAGACCGGCATGCTCGCGTCCACCGCCCTGGTCGAGATCGTCGCCGAGGCGCTCGCCGCGTCCGAGGCCCCCGCCGTCGTCGACCCGGTCGGCGTCTCCAAGCACGGCGACTCGCTGCTCGCCCCCGAGGCCGTGGACGCCGTCCGCTCGGCGCTGCTGCCGGCCGCGACCGTCGTCACGCCCAACCTGTACGAGGTGGAGCAGCTCACCGGCGTCAAGGTCGTGGACGAGTCCGGGCTGCGCGAGGCCGCCGAGGCGGTCAAGGCGCTCGGCCCCGCCTGGGTACTGATCAAGGGCGGGCACCTGCCGGGCGAGCCGGCCGACCTGCTGTTCGACGGGGAGCGCGAGCACCGCTTCACCGCGCCCCGGCACGACAACCGGCACACCCACGGGACCGGCTGCACGCTCGCGTCCGCGATCGCCTCGTACCTGGCGCTCGGCGACGACGTCCCGGCGGCGGTGGCCAAGGCGAAGGAGTACGTGACGGGCGCGATTGCGGCGGGCTTCCCGCTCGGCGCCGGCATCGGCCCGGTCGACCACGCCTGGCGGCACCGCGACTGAGCGGCGGCGGAACCACGGCGACACTACGGCGGGGGCACTGTGGCGGGGGCACTGTGGCGCACTGCCCGAGAATGCGAAAGTCGGCTCACCGGGAATCCCGATGAGCCGACCGAAGCCGTGAAGAGGACCGTCTCGCCGGGACGGCCCGGGAAGGCTCAGACCGTCGGCTTGACGACCTTGCCCGCCTTGATGCAGGACGTGCAGGCGTTGATCCGCTTGGTGCTGCCGTTCACGACGGCGCGCACGCGCTGGATGTTGGGGTTCCAGCGGCGCGGGGTGCGGCGGTGCGAGTGGGAGACGCGCATGCCGAAACCGGGTCCCTTGCCGCAGACGTCGCAGACGGAAGCCACGGGAAACTCCAAGTGGTGTCGATGCTCTGATCGGAGCGCCACCCGGCTGCCGCCTCGGGCGGGCCGGGCATCATGGGCGCTCACTGATGAGCGCCACGAACGTGGCGCGTGGACCAGACTAGCCGACAGCGCGTCGGGTTAGCGAATCGGCGGCGCCGCGACCCGGCGGCGCGGAAGGGAGCACGGTGGCCCTCGATGAGGCGGCGGTCCTCGACGGCGCGGCGGTGCGGCGGTGGTGCAGGCTCGCGGCGGAGGCCCTCGGACGGACGAGGGCCGAGATCGACGCGCTCAACGTGTTCCCCGTCCCGGACGGCGACACCGGCACCAACCTGCACCTGACCGTCCTCGCGGCCGCCGACGCCCTCGACGGGCCGCCGGGCGGCGCGGACCCGTGGCGGACCCTCGCGCAGGGGGCGCTGCTCGGCGCCCGCGGCAACTCCGGCGTGATCCTCAGCCAGGTGTTCCGGGGGCTCGCCGACGTCCTCGGCACGCTGGAGGCGCCGCCGGACGGCGCGGTCTTCGCGGCCGCCCTCGACCACGCGTCCGTCCTGGCCCGCGGCGCCGTCGAGCATCCCGTCGAGGGCACGATCCTGAGCGTCCTCGCCGAGGCCGCCGCGGCCTGCGCGGCGGCCCCCGGAACCGGGCTCCCCGAGGCCGCGCGGGCCGCCGCCGCGGGCGCCCGGCAGGCGCTGCGCCGCACCCCCGGCCAGCTGGACGTGCTGGCCCGCAGCGGCGTCGTGGACGCCGGCGCGGCCGGGCTCTGCGTGGTGCTCGACGCCCTGGTCGCCGTGATCACCGACGAGTACCCCGAGCGGTACGAGGTCCCGCCCCGCACCGCCGGGACGCCCGCGCCCGCGGGCCGGGCCCCGGCGCCGCAGGGCTTCGGCTACGAGGTGATGTACCTGCTGGACGCGCCCGACGACGCCGTCCACACCCTGCGGGAACGGCTCGACGGCATCGGCGACTCCCTCGTCGTGGTCGGCGGCGACGGGCTGTGGAACGTGCACGTCCACGTCGACGACGCCGGGACCGCCATCGAGGCGGGCATGGCGGCGGGACGCCCGCACCGGATCCGCGTCACCTACCTGCACGCCGCCGAAGGCGGACCGCACGCGCCGCACACCGGCCGTGCGGTGATCGCCGTCACCGCCGCCGACGGGCTGGCCGCGCTGTTCGAGGAGAGCGGGGCCCGGGTCGTGCGGCGCGAGCCCGGCGCCGTCCCGCCGCTCGCGGTGCTCGCCGAGGCCATCCTCGCCGCCGGCGACGAGGTGGCCGTGCTGCCGAACGAACCGGAGGTCCTCGCCCTCGCCGAGGCCGCCGCGGAGCGCGCGCGGGACGGCGGGGCGCGCATCGCGGTGGTCCCGACGAAGGCGTCCGTCCAGGGGATGGCGGCGCTCGCGGTGCACGACCCGCTGCGCCGCTTCGCCGAGGACGTGATCGAGATGACCCGCGCCGCGGGCGCCACCCGCTTCGGCCACCTGGAGGTCGCCGCGCAGGAGGCGGTGACGAGCGCCGGCCTCTGCCAGCCGGGCGACGTCCTCGGCCTGATCGAGGGCGACGTGGCGACGATCGGCGGAGATCTCGCCGCGGTGGCCCGCGACGTCCTGGACCGGATGCTGTCGGGCGGCGGGGAGCTGGTCACGCTGATCCCCGGACGGCACGCCCCGCCCGGTCTCGCCGCCGGCCTGGAGGAGCATCTGCGCCGGCGGCGCCCCGACGCGGACGTCGGCGTCTACGACGGCGACCAGGAACGCTACCCCCTGCTCATCGGCGTCGAGTGATTCCCGTCGCCCCCATCGGCTAGAAAAGACCCGTGGCAACTCTCGACGAACCGTTGCGCAAGGTCCTCGGCGACAAGACGGCCAACGCCCTGAAGAAGGGCCTCGACCTGCACACGGTCGGCGACCTGTTGCACCACTACCCGCGCCGCTACGCCCACCGCGGCGAGCTGACGCAGCTCAGCGGCCTCCAGGACGGCGAGCACGTGACCGTCATGGCCGAGGTCGTGAAGGTGCAGGGCCGCTCCCTCACCCGCAGCCCCGGGTACGTCCTGGAGATCACCGTCACCGACGGGACCGGCGAGCTCAAGCTCAGCTTCTTCGGCCGCAAGGGCTCCTACCGGCCCGAGAAGGAGCTGTCGCCGGGCACCCGCGGCCTGTTCGCCGGGAAGATCAGCACCTACGTGCCCCGCAGCGGCAGGACCGTCCGGCAGCTGGCCCACCCGCAGTACAAGGTCGTCCACGAGAAGGGCGCCGAGGAGGCCGCGCAGGAGTGGGCGGACGAGATCATCCCGATCTACCCGTCCACCAAGTCGCTGCCCATCGAGGCGATCAGCACGTCCGTCGAGACCGTCCTGGACCAGCTCGACCTGCCGGACGACCCCATGCCCGACGCGCTCCTGCGCCGTCGCCACCTGATCGGCCTGCGCGAGGCGTACGAGGGCATCCACCGCCCCCGCACCTGGGACGAACTGGGCCGCGCCAAGGCCCGCCTCAAATGGGACGAGGCCTTCGTCGTCCAGGTGGCCCTCGCCCAGCGCCGCGTCGCCGCCGCGTCGCTGCCCGCCAAACCCCGCCCCCCGTCCTTCGGGGGCCTCCAGTCCGAGTTCGACGCGCGCCTGCCCTTCGAACTCACCGAGGGCCAGCGCCAGGTAGGCGACGAGATAGCCGCCGACCTGGCCGAACACCACCCCATGCACCGCCTCCTCCAGGGCGACGTCGGCGCCGGGAAGACGGTGGTCGCGCTGCGGGCGATGTTGCAGGTGGTGGACGGGGGAGGGCAGGCGGCGCTGCTGGCGCCGACCGAGGTGCTGGCGCAGCAGCACTACCGGTCGATCACCGGGATGCTCGGCGACCTGGCGCAGGCGGGGCGGATCGGCGGCGCCGAGCACGCCACCCGGGTGGCGCTGCTGACCGGGTCGCAGGGGGCGAAGGCGCGCAAGGAGGCGCTGCTGGAGGCGGCGTCCGGCGCGGCCGGGATCGTCGTCGGCACCCACGCGCTGCTGCAGGAGACCGTCCAGTTCGCCGACCTCGGGCTCGTCGTGGTGGACGAGCAGCACCGGTTCGGCGTCGAGCAGCGGGACGCCCTGCGCGAGAAGGTCGACGGCGGCCGCCCGCACGTGCTGGTCATGACGGCGACGCCGATCCCGCGCACGGTGGCGATGACCGTCTTCGGCGACCTGGAGACCTCGGTGCTCGGGCAGCTCCCGGCGGGACGGTCGCAGATCCAGACGCACGTCGTGCCGCCCGAGAAGCCCGCGTTCCTCGCTCGCACCTGGGAGCGGATCAAGGAGGAGGCGGCCAACGGCCGGCAGGTCTACATCGTCTGCCCGCGCATCGGTGAGCAGGAGGGCGACGAGGGGGACGCCGTCGCGGCCGAGGACGGCGACCGCCGGTCCCCGCTCGGGATCATGGAGGTGCTGCCGAAGCTGGAGGAGCTGCTCGACGGGCTGCGCATCGGCGTCCTGCACGGCAAGCTCCACCCGGACGAGAAGGACGCGGTGATGCGCCGCTTCACCGCGCGGGAGCTGGACGTCCTGCTCGCCACCACGGTCATCGAGGTCGGCGTGGACGTGCCCAACGCCACCGTCATGGTGATCATGGACGCGGACCGGTTCGGCGTCTCCCAGCTCCACCAGCTGCGCGGGCGCGTCGGGCGCGGCTCCCTGCACGGCCTCTGCCTGCTCGTCACCGACGCGGCGGCGGGCGGCAAGGCCCGCGAGCGGCTGGACGCGGTCGCCTCCACCACCGACGGGTTCAAGCTGTCCCGGCTCGACCTGGAGCAGCGCCGCGAGGGCGACGTGCTCGGCGCCGCGCAGGCCGGGCGCTCGTCCAGCCTGCGGCTGCTCACGCTCCAGCGGGACGAGGACGTGATCCGCGACGCCCGCGAGGAGGCCACCGCGCTCGTCGAGGCCGATCCCGACCTGTCGGACCATCCCGGCCTGGCGACCGTCCTGACGTCCCTGCTGGACGAGGAGCGCGCGGACTTCCTGGAGAAGACATAACAGATATTGCCGACCTATTTGGTTGACAATATGCCTCGCGCGGGACACGATGAACGCGTGAACCCGAGTCGTGCGCTGATCGCCCGCCTGCACGTCGACCTCCGGCGCCAGGCGAGCGCGCTGTGTTCCCGTCGCTGATCCCGAGCCCCCAGCGGCGGGCCCGTGCCCGCCTCCGGATCCGACGGCCGACCAGGAGGCCACGTCCCATGACTCGCACCATCCGGCTCGACCAGGCGGAGGAGTTCCTCCGCGACCCCGACCCCGTGACACGCGTCGACGCCCTCACGGCGCTCGTCCGGGCCGCCCGAACGGGAGAGGCGCCGCGCGGCACCGGCGACACCTTCGCCTGGGCGCTCGCCGACGACCACGAGGACGTCCGCCGCGTCGCCGCCGACGCGCTGCGCGACCTGCCCGAGCTCTACTTCGGCGACGACGGCGTCGACGCCCTGCTCCTCGCCGCGGCCGGAGGCCGCGACACTGCCGTCCGCGACACCGCCGCCGACCTGATCGGCATCCTCGCCAAGGGCGCCGGCGAGCTGTACGCCCAGGGCTTCGAGGACGACGAACCGCAGGTCCGCATCCAGGCCGTCATCGGCCTGGTGGCGCTGCGCGAGGCCGCCCGCGTCGCCGAGGCCGCCGACGACCCGTCCCGCGAGGTCCGCGTCGCCGTCGCCGACGGCCTCGGCCGCCTCGCCCGCCCGTCCGGCCTGCCCGCGCTCGAACACCTCCTCGCCGACCACGACCCGGTCGTCCGCATCGCCGCCCTCACCGCAGCCGCCGAACTCGGCATCCCCGAACCCCTCGAAGGACGCGTCGTCACCTCGATCGCCCACGCCAACTGGCAGGTCCGCGGCCACGCCGTCCGCGCCCTGGCCAAGGCCCGCCCCGAGGTCGCCGTCCAACCGCTGATCAAGGCCCTGCACGACCGCACGGTCGACGTCCGCCGGGCCGCCGTCCAGGCCCTCGAACAGTGGGCCACCGACATCCCGGAGGTAGTGACCGCCCTGACCGAAACCCTCGCCGACCCCGACCCCGGAGTCCGAACCCAAGCCCGCTGGAGTCTTGCTTAATTGCTTTTTCTCCTCCTCGGGCCTTGGCGGCCCTCCATCGTCGATAAAGCGGGCGATCGCTGGCATCGCTCCGGCTCGCCTGGCGGCTCGCTGCGCGATCAGATTCTTGCTTCGCTCGAATCTGCCTTCGGACGCGATCGCCGGCCCCCAGCTTGTTGCGGGGTTCTGTGGTGGCTGAGGTAGGTGCGGTGGCTGAAGTGGTGCGGTAGTAGGTTTCTGTGGTTTTGTCCGGCTTGCCTGGCGGCTTGCTGGGCGGTGAGGTTCTCGCGGTCGTTCGAGCCGAACGCGAGAGAAGACGTGGCCGGTCCCATCGGTCCGGAGCTGGTACCGGCCACAGGCGGGTCGTCAGCGTGGCACGGCGCTGGCGGCCCGCTTTGCCGTGCTCATACCCTCGACATCGATCGAATCCCTCCGCGCAGACCCCCGCCCGCTGCGCAACCCCGCGACGACCTCAATGGTCGCGATCGCGTCCGAAGGCAGGTTCGAGCTTGCGAGAACCTGATCGCGCAGCGAGCCTCCAGGCGAGTCGAAGCGATGCCAGCGATCGCCGCGGTGCCCGACGATGGAGGGCCCTCCGGGCCCGAAGGAGGAGAGCACTGCAATAGGCACAGCAGGGCCCTCCGGGCCCGAAGGAGGAGAGAAGCGCAATACTAAAACAGTGAGCAGGGTCATTGCGGGGGTTGCGGGAGGGCGGCGGCTGGCTGTTCCCTCGGGGCGGGATACCAGGCCGACCAGCGATCGTGCGCGGGAGGGGCTTTTCTCCACGGTTCTGGCGCTGCTCGGTCCGCTGGACGGGCTGCGCGTCGCCGACCTGTACGCGGGCTCGGGCGCCGTCGGTCTCGAAGCACTGTCGCGGGGCGCCGCCCACGCGCTGCTGGTCGAGTCGCACCCGCGCGCGATGAAGGTGATCCGGCAGAACGCCGGGACGCTCGGGCTGCCCGGCGCCGTCCCCTGCGCGGACAAGGTGGAGCGGCTGGTTCGCAAGGCGCCGGACGAGCCCTACGACCTGATCTTCGCCGACCCGCCGTACGCGCTGGCGGACGCGTCCGTCACCGCGCTGCTGGAGGATCTGCGCGACAACGGGTGGGCGTCCCCGGACGCGCTGGTCGTCGTGGAACGCGCCGCCCGCGGCCCGGCGCTGGAGTGGCCCGACGGCTACGAGGCCGAGCGGGAGCGACGCTACGGCGAGGCGGTGTTCTGGTACGGCCGCGCCGCCGGCCGTTGACATCACGGCGGTTCGGGTAGAGCCATCCGCATGGAGCCCGGGATCGACCGCGCGGTGGCACGCATCTGGGTGATCACCCTGCTCCTGATCCTGGCGCTCCTGGTGAACGTCACCTACGTGCAGGGCTTCCAGGCGCAGGGGCTGCGGGACGATCCGCTCAACGCCCGCCAGTTCGAGGACCGTTTCAAGATCGATCGGGGGCCCATCGTCGCGGGCGGGGAGCGGCTCGCCTGGTCCGAGCAGGTCGGCGACGACCTCTACCAGCGCCGCTACAAGGACGGCGCCGCCTTCGCGCCGGTCACCGGCTACTTCTCGGTGTTCTCCCAGACCGGCCTGGAAGAGGCCGAGAACCACTTCATGGACGGGACCGACGACCGTCTCGCCACCTCCGGCCTCGTCGACAAACTGATCGGCAAGCACGTCCCCGGCGGCACGGTGGTGTCGACCGTCGACCCCGACGCGCAGCGCGCCGCCTACGAGGCGCTTCGGTCGAGCGGCGCGGGCCGGGGGGCGGCGGTCGTCCTCGACGCGCGCACCGGCGCGATCCTGGTGATGGCCTCCACGCCGTCCTACGACCCCAACGAGGTGTCGACGCTCGACAGGGAGAAGGCCACGGAGGCGTTCGACCGGCTCGGCGACCAGCCGCGCAAGCCGCTGCTCAACAAGGCCGCCTACGAGCTGTTCCCGCCCGGCTCCACGTTCAAGACCGTGGTCGCCGCGGCGGCGCTCAGATCCGGAACGGGCGAGGACGCGCGCGTCAAGGCCGGACGCAGCTACAAGCCGCCGGGCGCGGGGCAGGCGATCAACAACGACGCGGGCGACATCGGCGGCTCGTGCGACCTCCCCCAGATCCCCCTCATCGAGGCGTACGCGCAGTCCTGCAACACCACGTTCGCCTACATGGGCGCCCAGAAACCGGGCAACGACGCCGTCAACGCGCAGGCGGGCAGGTTCGGGTTCGGCGACCGGATCGAGTTCGCGGACGGCCTGAAGAGCGCCCCCAGCTCCTTCCCGGCGACCGACCAGCCGTCACTCAGCGCGCTCGGCTCCATCGGGCAGGGCAGCACGGTCGCCTCGCCGCTGCAGATGGCCATGGTCGCCGCCGCGGTCCTCAACGACGGGGAGGTCATGAGGCCCCGGCTGGTCGACAGGCTGCGCGCTCCGGACGGCTCGACGGTCGACAAGATCTCGTCGCGGCGGATGTCCCGCGCGCTGACGGGGGACCAGGCGAAGCAGATGCGGGACATGATGGAGGCCGTGGTCGAGCGGGGCACCGGCAAGTCCCTGCGGGGGACGTCCATCCTCGGCGGCAAGACCGGGACCGCCGACGTCGAGGGCGCCTCCTACAACGACCGCTGGTTCATCGGGTTCGGCCCGCGCAGCGATCCCCGGTACGCGGTCGCGGTGATGACCGAGGCGTCCGGGTACGGCATCGAGTCCGGCCCCGTCGCCGCCAGGATCGTCGACGCGCTGGACGGCTGAGGACGGCCCCGGCGAGCCCGGTGGAAACCCGGCCGAATGCGATTTGGTACGTTCACGCCGCAGGTCAGAAACCGGGACCGAAGGGGTTCGCGCCGTGCGCCGTGTCGTCTGTCCGGGATCGTTCGACCCCGTCACCAACGGGCATCTCGACATCATCAGCCGCGCCTCCCGCCTCTACGACGAGGTGGTCGTCGCCGTGCTGATCAACAAGAGCAAGAAGAGCCTGTTCACCGTGGACGAGCGCGCCGACATGATCTCCGAGGTCACCCGGGAGTACGGCAACGTCACGGTCGACACCTTCTACGGGCTCACCGTCGACTACTGCAAGGAGCAGGACATCCCGGTGATCGTCCGGGGCCTGCGGGCCGTCAGCGACTACGAGTACGAGCTGCAGATGGCCCAGATGAACCACCGGATCGCCGGCGTGGAGACGCTGTTCATGGCGACCAACCCCGAGTACGCGTTCCTGTCGTCCAGCCTGATGAAGGAGGTCGTGAGGTTCGGCGGGGACGTCTCCGGCCTCGTCCCCGACAGCGTCCACGACCGGCTGGTGCAGCGGCTCCAGAAGGGCGGCTGACGGGCCCGCTCCTGGTGGGCGGGCCGCGAGTTGGGTCAGCGGCCGGTGTTCGGTACCCTGGGACATCGGCCATCAATGGCGGCCGCCGTTCGACCATGCCTCACGAAAGCAGGAATCCGCTGACACGCAACGACCCCAACGCCCCGTTCAAGCTCGACACCCGAGCTCTGGGCAGGCAACCCGGGTCGTCGCGGGAGGAGCACCTGTCCGTGCCGGCACCGGGGAATTTCGGCGTCGAGATGGTGGGCGTCCCCGAAGGCGCCGCGATCGATCTGGATCTCCGGCTCGAAGCGGTCCTGGAGGGGGTGCTCGTCACGGGCACGGCGACGGTCCCCCTCACGGGGGAGTGCTCCCGCTGCCTCGACCCGATCGCCTCGACCTTCGAGGCGGATTTTCAGGAGCTGTTCGTCTACGACGACACCCGCTCGGGCGGGAACGCCGACGACGACGAGCTCCGCCTCGAGGGCGACCTGATCGACCTCGAACCGGTCCTGCGGGACGCGGTGGTGCTCGCGCTGCCGCTGTCCCCGCTGTGCCGGGACGACTGCCCGGGCCTGTGCCCGGAATGCGGTGCGCGGCTCGCTGACGTCGAGCCGGGCCATCGCCACGACGTCGCCGACCCCCGGTGGGCGGCGCTGCGGGACCTTGCCGGCGACATGGAGCCGGCAGCCCCCGACCGGGGGAACGGGCGCTCCGGCACCCGTGAATCATCGGACCGACGAGAAGGAAAGCAGGAGGGCTGACGTGGCCGTCCCGAAGCGGAAGAAGTCGCGCAGCAACACGCGGCACCGGCGTGCGCAGTGGAAGACCGCCGCGCCGAACCTGGTCGAGTGCCCGACATGCCGCGACCACAAGCTGCCCCACACCGCGTGCGCGACGTGCGGAACCTACGACCGGCGGCAGGTCATCGCCCCGTCGGCCTGAGTCTTCTCGCATCCTGGGGGGCGGATCCGCGTATGCGGCCCGCCCCTCATGGTGCGGAAGGACGACCCACCCCGACCACCCGGCGCGTGACGTCGGCGTGGTGGCCGGCGCGGAGACTGCGCCCGGAGCCGTGGTGCACGCCGGGATCACACCGACCGGCGCGCACCTCGTCTTCGCGGACCCTCCTCGTCGTGCGTCCTCGCCGTCCCGGCCCATCGGCCGCGCGCCGCAGAGGCGACCGCGCGTTGCGCGGTGCACGGCCTGCGAGGAGGGCCTGTGAGCGCTAAGAAGAGCGAACCCGCGCCGGAGCGCGCGGAACTGACCGGCGCGCTCGGCGTCGACGTGGGCGACGAGCTGCTCGAACGCGCCCTGACACACCGTTCCTACGCCTACGAGAACGGCGGCCTGCCCACCAACGAGCGCCTGGAGTTCCTCGGCGACTCGGTGCTGGGCCTCGTCGTCACCGACACCCTGTTCCGCGGCCACCCCGACCTGCCCGAGGGACAGCTCGCCAAGCTGCGCGCCGCCGTGGTCAACATGCGCGCCCTCGCCGGCGTCGCCCGCGGCCTCGGCGTCGGCGCCCACATCCGGCTCGGCCGCGGCGAGGAGGGCACCGGGGGGCGCGACAAGTCCTCGATCCTCGCCGACACGCTGGAGGCGCTGATCGGGGCCGTCTACCTCGACCGGGGCCTCGGCGAGGCGTCCGCGCTGGTGCACCGGCTCTTCGACGCGCTGATCAAGCGGTCGGCGGGTCTCGGCGCCGGCCTGGACTGGAAGACCTCGCTCCAGGAGCTCACCGCCGTCGAGGAGCTCGGCGTCCCCGAGTACCACGTCGCCGAGAGCGGCCCCGACCACCAGAAGACGTTCCGCGCCTCCGTGCGGGTCGGCGGCCAGACCTACGGGGCCGGCGAGGGCCGCAGCAAGAAGGAGGCCGAGCAGCACGCCGCCGAGGCCGCCTGGAACGCCATCCGCGAGATCGTCGTCCGGCGTGAGGCGCCCCAGGGCGAGGTGGCGCCGGGCGAGGCGGTGGCGCCGGAGACGGCGATGGCGCAGGGCGAGCAGGCCGCCGAGGCCGCGGACGCGGCCAGGGAGGCCGGGCGGGCGGCGCAGGCCGGTGCCTGAGCTCCCCGAGGTCGAGGTCGTCCGGCGCGGACTGGAACGCTGGACGACCGGCCGCACCGTCGCGTCCGCCGAGGTCCTGCACCCGCGGTCGGTGCGCCGGCACGCCGAGGGCCCCGCCGACTTCGCCGGGCGGCTCGCCAAGCGCACCATGCTGGCGCCCCGCCGCCGCGGCAAGTACCTGTGGATCCCGCTCCGGGACGAGGAGGACGAAGCCCCCGGTGAGGCGGTGCTCGCGCACCTCGGCATGAGCGGGCAGCTGCTCGTCGGCGAGCCCGACCGGGAACGCGAGAAGCATCTGCGGGTCCGCGTCGAGTTCGACGACGACGGCCTCGACCTGCGCTTCGTCGACCAGCGGACGTTCGGGCACCTCATGGTCGCCGACCTCGTCCCGGACGCCTTCGACGGGCGGGCGCTCGTCCCCGGGCCGATCGTGCACATCGCCGCCGACCCGCTGGAGGACGCCTTCGACGCGGAGGCCTTCTACCGCGCCCTGCGCCGCCGCAGGACCGGGATCAAACGGGCGCTCCTCGACCAGTCGCTCATCAGCGGGGTCGGCAACATCTACGCCGACGAGGCGCTGTGGCGCGCCAGGCTGCACTGGGCGCGGCCGACCGAGACGATGAGCCGGGCGGACGCCGCGCGCGTCCTGGAGGCCGCACGAGAGGTCATGGCGGCCGCCCTGGAGGTCGGCGGCACCTCCTTCGACAGCCTCTACGTGAACGTCAACGGCGAGAGCGGCTACTTCGAGCGGTCCCTGGACGCCTACGGACGGCGGGACGAGCCCTGCCGCCGCTGCGGCTCCCCGATCCGCCGCGACGAGTTCATGAACCGCTCGTCCTACAGCTGCCCGGTGTGCCAGCCGCGCCCCAGGCGGGCACGGTACTGACGGTACCGAGGGGGGAGCGATGAACGAGGACGACGAGGTCGTGCGACTCACGGCCTGGGTGCGCGGACGCGTCCAGGGCGTCGGGTTCCGCTGGTGGGTCAGGTCCCGGGCGCTCGAACTGGGCCTCGCCGGCAGCGCCACGAACCTCGGCGACGGCCGGGTCGAGGTCGTGGCCGAAGGCCCGCGCGGCGACTGCCGCCGGCTCCTGGAGATCCTGGACGGCGACGTCCCCGGCGGCGTTCCCGGACGTCCCGGCGCTGTGACCGGCGTCGTCGACCGCTGGGGCCCGCCGCGCGGAGAGGCCCACGGGTTCCGGGAACGCTGACCGGGTAGGGAGTACCGGTTCGTACCTGCTAAACTAGGGGTGGAAGGTTGTTACCGGCCTGTGATGTGCTTCTTGACCAGGACAGCGGCCGGTGCGACTCTAGAAGGTACGCGCACCTGCTTCAGCAGTTTCTCGTGCGCGATCCCTGCTGGTTACTCAGCGTGGAGGACCCTTAGTCATGGCGAAGGCTCTACTCGGCCACGTCGGCGGTCCCGACCCCCGGATGGTCGCGGAGATGCGGCGCCTGCAGCAGCGCGTACGTGACCTGGAGGCCGAGCTCGTACGGCTCCAGGCAGAGAACGACGCGCTTGCGACGGCGACGGACGACGAAGTGATGTCGCTTCCGATGAAGGAGCGCGAACCCGCTCTGACGTAGTTTCTTGCTTTTTCTCCTCCTTCGGGCCTGGCGGCCCTCCATCGTCGAGAAAAGCGTGTGATCGCTGGCATCGCTTCGTCTCGCCTGGCGGCTCGCTGCGCGATCAGGTTCTCGCAAGCTCGAACCTGCCTTCGGACGCGATCGCGGCCCCCAGGGTTGTCGGGTGGTTGCCGTGGCGGCTGAGGCGGTCACAGTAGTCGGTCGCGGTCGGTGGGACCAGCTCGCCTAGGCGGCTCGCTGCGTGTTCACATGTGCGAGCCCCACCGGCCTCCGGACGCTAGTCAGCCGTTGAGGTTGCCGCAAGTGCAGCGCCCGTAGGAGCGGCCGACCTTGCGCCCCCTGAGCGATCTCCAACGTCGCCATCGGGGCAACGCCGCCCACCCTTCACCTCGCCGGAAGCCGCTGTGCGGTCACGCCTCGCGAGTTCTCGTTCGCCTTCTCCAGCGGCGCCATTGTGGACGTTCGTGGGCATCGCCCGCCTCGCCGGCCCGTTGCTACTCGGTGGACTCGTGCGGGCTTGCACCAACTCTCTCGCCGCCGTTGCGCCCAGCAGAGCCGTCGTCACCCTCGGCAACCCACTACTGCGACTGCCTCAGCCGCGGTAGCAACCACGCAACGACCTCCCTGGTTGCGATCGCGTCCGAAGGCAGGTTCGAGCGAAGTAAGAACCTGATCGCGCAGCGAGCCGCCAGGCGAGCCGGAGCGATGCCAGCGATCGCCCGCTTTTTTCGACGATGGAGGGCCGCCAGGCCCGAAGGAGGAGAAAAAAGCAATCAACCCAGTATCGTGCTTCGGATGTTGCAGGTGTGGGCGTCGTAGGAGGGGGACGGCTGGCGCGTGTATCTGAAGAATCTGACGCTGCGCGGCTTCAAGTCCTTCGCGTCGTCCACCACGCTCAAGTTCGAGCCGGGGATCACCGCCGTGGTCGGGCCCAACGGGTCCGGTAAGTCCAATGTGGTGGACGCGCTGGCCTGGGTGATGGGCGAGCAGGGCGCCAAGTCGCTGCGCGGCGGCAAGATGGAGGACGTCATCTTCGCCGGGACGGCCAACCGGGCGCCGCTGGGGCGCGCCGAGGTCGTGCTGACGATCGACAACTCCGACGGCGCGCTGCCGATCGACTACACCGAGGTCACCATCAGCCGGCTGATGTTCCGGTCGGGGTCCAGCGAGTACGCGATCAACGGTGACGCGTGCCGGCTGCTGGACATCCAGGAGCTGCTGTCGGACTCGGGCATCGGCCGCGAGATGCACGTGATCATCGGGCAGGGGCAGCTCGACCGCGTCCTGCACTCGGGGCCGGAGGGGCGGCGCGCGGTGATCGAGGAGGCGGCCGGCGTCCTCAAGCACCGCAAGCGCAAGGAGAAGGCCCTCCGCAAGCTGGACGCGATGCAGGGCAATCTCACGCGCGTGCAGGACCTGACCGGCGAGCTGCGGCGGCAGTTGAAGCCCCTCGGCCGGCAGGCGGAGATCGCGCGCCGGGCCGCGGTGATCCAGGCCGACCTGCGGGACGCCCGGCTGCGGCTGCTCGCCGACGACATGGTCACGCTGCGGACGAGGCTGGAGCAGGAGGCCGCCGACGAGGCCGCGATCCGGGAGCGGCGCACCGAGACCGAGCGGGCGCTGGGCGGGGCGCAGGAGCGCGAGGCCGTCCTGGAGGCGGAGGAGGCGGAGCAGGCGCCGAGGCTCGCGCAGGTCCAGGACACCTGGTTCCAGCTGTCGGCGCTGAAGGAGCGGCTGCGCGGCGTCGCCGACCTCGCCGCCGAGCGGCACCGCAACGCCGCCGAGGCGCGCGAGGAGGAGCGGCGCGGCCGCGACCCCGAGGACATGGAGCGCGAGGCCGCCGAGATCCGCGAGCAGGAGGAGATGCTCCGCGAGGCGCTGGACGGGGCCCGGGACGGGCTCTCCCACGCCGTGGACGAGCGGTCGGCCGCGGAGGAGGCCCTCGCCGCCGAGGATCGGCGGCTCCAGTCCGCCGCCCGCGCCGCCGCCGACCGCCGCGAGGAGCTGGCCCGGCTGCGCGGCCGGGTCGAGGCGCTGCGCAGCAAGGCGCAGGCCGGACGGTCGGAGATCGGGCGGCTCGCGGACGCGCGGGAGGAGGCCGGGCAGCGCACCGAGGCCGCGCAGGCCGAGTTCGAGGCGTTCGAGGCCGAGGTCGTCGAGGACCCCGCGCTCGCGGCCGAGCACGAGACCGCGCAGGAGGCGCTCGCCGCGGCCAAGGACGCCGCCGAGACGGCCCGCGCCGCCGTGGACGGCCCGCGCCGCGCGCTGAAGGAGGCCCGGTCGGCCGCGGGGGCCGCCCGCACCGCCGACCAGACGGCCCAGAAGCAGGTCGCGGCCCTCCAGGCCCGGATCGAGGCCCTGAACCTGACGCTCGCCAGCGCCGCCGACGGCGGGGAGGCGCTGCTGTCGGCGGGCGCCGACGGGTCGCTCGGCGGGGTGCTGGGCACGGTCGCCTCGCTGCTGAACGTCCGGCCCGGGTACGAGACCGCCATCGCCGCCGCGCTCGGCGGCGCCGCCGAGGCCATCGCGGTCGGGTCCCTGGACACCGCCGGGGCCGCCCTTGCGCTGCTGCGCTCCCGCGACGCCGGACGCGCCGGGCTGGTCATCGGCGGCGGGGCGCCGGCGCGGGCCGAGCGGGTCGCCGGGGCCGACTACGCCATCGACGCGGTCGGCGTCCCGGATGCCGTGCGGCCCGCGTTCGAGCATCTGCTGCGGGACGTGGTCGTGGTCGAGGACGTTCCCGCCGCGGTCGCGCTCGTGCGCGCGGAAGCGTCCTTGCGGGCCGTCACGCGGGACGGGGAGCTCGTCGGGGCGCACTGGGCGCAGGGCGGCGCCGCGGGCGGGGGGCAGAGCCTCCTGCAGATGCGCGCGACGCTCGACCAGGCGACCGAGGATCTCGCCGCGGCCGAGACCGCCGCTGCCGCCGCGGCCGGCGGGCTCACCGAGGCGGTGGAGCGCGAGCACGCCGCCCAGGCCGCCGTCGAGGGGGCCGAAGCCGCCGCCGGTGACGCCCGGGCGGGGGTCGACCGCGCGCAGGCCGAACTCGACCGCGTCCGCGCGCGGCTGCGGGAGTACGACGCGCAGGCGGCGCAGGAGGCCAAGCGCGCCGCCCGCCTGGAGGCCGACGTCCGGGCCGCGCGGGGCGAGGCCGAGCGGCTGACCAAGGCCCTGGACGCGGCGGGGGAGTCCCTCGAACGCGACACCGAGGCGGCCGAGGAGCTGGCGGTGCGGCTCGCCGAGGCCGAGGAGGCCGCCGAGGTGGCCGAGGAGGCCGGGCACGACACCGAGTCGCGCGACGAGCTGAACGCCCGCTGCCAGGAGCTGCGCACCGCGGAGATGGAGGCGCGGCTCGCGGTCCGCACCGCGGAGGAGCGCGTCCAGGCCATCGCCGGACGCGCCGACGCCCTCGAACGCGGCGCCCACCGCGAGCGCGAGGAGCGGGCCCGCGCCGCCCAGCGCCGCGCCCGCCGGGAGGAGCAGGCCCGGGTCGCCAAGGCCGTCCTGCGGGGCGCCCGCGCGGCCCTGGAGCGCATCGAGCACTCCCTCGCCGCCGCGGTGCGCCGCCGCGAGGCCGCCGAGCAGGCCAAGGCTGCGCGCGAGGCCGAGCTGAAGGTCGTCCGCGGGCAGGTCCGCGAGCTGTCCTCGATCCTCGAACGCCTGGTCAACGTCGTCCACGGCAACGAGGTCGCCCGCGCCGAGCAGCGGCTGCGGCTGGAGCAGTTCGAGCAGCGGGCCCTGGAGGAGTTCGGCCTGGAGGTCGAGTCGCTGGTGTCGGAGTACGGGCCCGACCAGCCCGTCCCGGCCGACCCGGACAAGGGCGAGGACGCGCGGCCCGCCCCGTACGAGCGGGCCGTCCAGGAGAAGCGCGCCAAGACCGCCGAGCGGCAGCTCAACCAGCTCGGCAAGATCAACCCGCTGGCCCTGGAGGAGTTCGCCGCCCTGGAGGAGCGGCACGCGTTCCTCACCTCCCAGCTGGAGGACCTGAAGAAGACCCAGCGCGAACTGCTCGGCCTGGTCAAGGAGGTCGACGACCGCGTCCAGCAGGTGTTCGCCACCGCCTACGACGACACTGCCCGCGAGTTCGAGCGGATCTTCGCCCGGCTGTTCCCCGGCGGCGAGGGCAGCCTCTCGCTGACCGAACCGGGCGACATGCTCACCACGGGCGTCGAGGTCTCGGCACGCCCGCCCGGCAAGAAGGTCAAGCGGCTGTCGCTGCTGTCGGGCGGCGAGCGGTCCCTCGTGGCCATCGCGTTCCTCGTCGCCGTGTTCAAGGCCCGCCCGTCCCCGTTCTACGTGCTGGACGAGGTCGAGGCCGCGCTCGACGACACCAACACCCAGCGGCTGATCACGGTCTTCGAGGAGCTGCGCGAGTCGTCCCAGCTGATCGTCATCACGCACCAGAAGCGCACCATGGAGGGCGCCGACGCCCTCTACGGCGTCAGCATGCGCGGCGACGGCGTCACCCAGGTCGTCAGCCAGCGCCTGCGCGACCTCGACTGACCCGCCGCGCGGTCACGGCTCGGCGGCGGGAGTGAAGAGGTAGCCGCGCACGCCGGACCGGCCGCACGCGGCGTGGATCGCCTCCATGCCACCGGTCTCCCGGATGTCGACGCCCACGCACATGCCGTCGTCGCGCGTCGCCTGCGGGACGATGCGGTAGAGCTGCCCGCCCTTCACCGGCTTGCCCGCCGGCGTCAGCCCGAACCGCTGCAGCGGATCGTCCCCGCACTCCCTCATGTGCAGCGGGGAGCGCTCGGCCTCGGTGTCGAGCGTCGCGCACCACAGCTCGCCCTTCGCCGTCCACGCCTTCAGCTGGAACGTCCCGGCGCTGTCGGGGACGGAGGCGAGCCGGATCCGCTGGAGCGAGTCCTCCGCCACGCACTTGTCCTGCGCCAGCTGCGGCTTGAGCCGGTCGTCCGGCAGGACCGACAGGCAGTCGCCGGACCGCTCGCCGTCGCTCAGCGGCATGACCGTGTACCACCCGGGCGGGGGCGGCGTCGCCTTGCCGGCCGTCCCCGGCGACGCCTGCGGCCGGTGCGGCTCGCCCTCGCCGCCGAACACCCCCGTCAGGGTCGAGACGACCACGCCGACCGTGATGATCGCGGGTGCCGCCACCAGCAGCGACACGGGGCGGCGGCCGGTGGGCCCGTGCGAGGACGTCTTGCGGTGCCGTGGACCCGATGGCTGCACCGCGTGCCGCCCGGAGGAACCGTTCTCGGGAGCAGGGGGCGGACTTGGAGCCGGGGGTGGGGCCGGGGCCGTCGCGGGACCCAGGTTGAGCGCCGGCCGTCCGGCGACGCGCTTGTCGCCCTCCATGGCGGCGGGGCCGCACAGGCGGTCGTAGACCCGCAGCCACCGCTCGCGCTCCTCCGGGACGAGGCCGCATGTGGTCACGAAGGAGGTCACCAGTCCCCGGCTCGGCAGCGTGCTCCCGCCGAGGAGCGCGTCGATTCCGGAAGGGGCGACCACGCCGTCCGCGTCCATCCGCTCCTCGAGCTCGGAAAGGGGCAGGCCGGACCATTGCTGCAGGCGGCGCATCAGGTCGAGCAGATCGGCCGGGCCGCGCGCCTCCTCCGGCTGCGGGACCGCCCTCGGAGCCGTCACCGGTGACCTCCCGCGAACGGGAACGCTTGTTCTCGTGGGCATCGTAGCGATCTCCTCGTCCGGAATGACTAATGTTCGCTATGCGGTCTTTGGCAAGATCCATGGCGTCATGAGTTCGGCGCTCGTCATCTGGAAGGGCCCCTGCGATGCCGCGCTCCGCTGCACCGGTTCCGTCTGCTGTGCGGCGTTCCGTCGAGACCAGGGTCGGTACCACGTTCGTCCTGCTGATGCAGCTGCGCGTGCTCGTCATCGGGGTGACCGTGCTGGTGGACGGGCAGGTGCGCGGCGACCCCTGGGCGCTCTGCGTGCTCGTCCTCGCGGTCGTGGTCTCCGGCGTGGTGCTGGCGGGCTGGGAGAGGGTGGTGCTGCGGCTGTTCGAGCAGCCCGCGCTGCTGGCCTTCGACGTGCTCATCGGCTACGCGGTGCTGCAGGTGGGCGGGATCTTCGGCCCCTACTTCCTCGTGACGGTGGTGACCGCCGGTCTCGCCGGGCTGCTGTACCGGTGGCCGGTCACCGCGCTGCTGTGCGCGCAGCAGGCCGTCCTGTACTACGCGGCGCTCTACCGCAACGCGCCCTCCGACGACGGCGTCATCATGCCGCTGCTCGTCCTGCTGCCCGTCTTCTACGGAGTCGCGGCGCTCGTCGGGACGGTGCTGCGCCGCCTGTTCGACGAGCACGCCGCCGCCGAGGAGACGCGCTGGCGGATGGAGGCGCAGGCGATGGCCGCCGAGGAGCGCACCCGGCTGGCCCGCGAGATGCACGACTCCCTGACCGCGACGCTGTCGGGCATCGCCCTGTCGGCGAACGGCCTGCCCGGCTGGGTCCGCAAGTCCCCCGACCGCGCCGAGCGGGAGGCGCGGCGCATCGCCACCGCGGCCCAGGTCGCCACCCGCGAGGCGCGCTCGCTCATCACCGAGCTGCGCGACGACTCGGCCGGCGTCCCGCTGGGCGACGCCGTGCGGGAGCTGGCGGGCGAGTGGGAGGCGGGCACCGGCGTCCCGGTCCGGGTGGACGCGGAGGCGGGGGCGGACCTCCCCGCGCCGGCGCGGCGCGAGATGGTCACGATCGTGCGTGAGGCGCTGGAGAACGTACGGCGGCACGCGGACGCGTCCCGCGTCGACATCGTCACGGCGGTCATCGACGGCGACCTGGAGGTGCGCGTGCGCGACGACGGCAAGGGCATGCCCGGACGGCCGGACGACCCCGGCTGGCTGGACGCGCTCGCCCGCGGCGGCCATTACGGCCTCGTCGGCATGCACGAGCGGGCCAGGAGGGCGGGCGGCCGGCTGGCCGTGCGCTCCGTCCCCGGCGGCGGCACCGAGGTCACCGCGTCGATGCCGGCGGCGGGCCCGGAGTCCGAACCCGCGCGGGCCGCGCTCGGGAGCCGGTGATGGACGAGCCCGCGCGGTACCGCGTCATGGTCGTGGACGACAACACCTTCATCCGCGCCGGCCTCACCTCCGCGCTGGAGGCCACCGACGACATCGAGGTGGTGGGGGAGGCGGGCGACGGCCGCGAGGCCGAGGAGATGGCCTGGCGGCTCGTGCCCGACGTGGTCCTGCTCGACGTCCGGATGCCGCGCGCCGACGGGGTGAGCGCGGCCGCCGCGCTGAGCCGGATCAGCCGAGTGATCATGCTCACCCAGGTGGAGGAGCCCGAGGTGATCCTGTCGGCCGTCCGCAACGGTGCCGTCGGCTACCTCGTGCACAACACCTTCACGGTGGACGAGCTCGCCGCGGCGATCCGGGACACCGTCCGGCACCGGGCCCACCCCCTCTCGCACGCGGCCAGCGCCGCGCTCATCGACGCCGCGCGGACGGGCCGGCCCGCGGCGCCCGCGGCCGATCCGGCCGAGCAGCGCGCGCGGTTCGGCCTTTCCGCCCGCGAGGTCCAGGTCATGGATCTGATCGTGCGCGGTCTTGCGAATCACGACATCGCGGCCAAGCTATTTCTCACCGAGAAAACCGTCAAGAACTACATCAACCGCATTTATGCGAAACTCGGTGCGCCGAACCGGGCCACGGCCATCGTGACCTGGCTCGGGATGCCTCCCGGCGGCTGAGCTGGGCCTCCGTGATTGGGGCCCGCAACCCCCGCCGCTAGGGCCCTAGGGCCCTAGGGCCGCCCGCGGGCCGCCGCATAGCGTTCCGGTGCACGGAATAAAAGAAGGACGGCGCCTTTCTGGCCGGGCCTTCGTCTCATTCGTCGCCCGGAGGAGTGCCATGCTTTTGCCGACCCGAAATAAAATGGCCGTGGTCACCGGCGGGGCTCTGGCCGCCGGCTGTTCGTTCGCGCTGGCCGCAGCTCCGGGCGCGGTCCCGGACCCGGCTTCCGCCCGCGCCATCGGTTCCCTGGAGAAGTCCGCGCCCGCCATCGCGTACGGGACGTCCGCCACCACGCACGGGAAGCCGGGCCCGCGGGCGCACGAGGACACCCGGGACTCCGAGCGCGCGAAGGGGAAGGAGCGCGCCACCGCGACCGCGGCGCGGCGGTACGGCTGGGGACGTCCGATCGCCTCCGACGGCTTCCGGACCTTCGACCGCCGCGCCTGGGAGGTCTACACGGGACCGGGCAACGGCGGCCGCGGCCGCCGCGTCGCCAAGGCGGTGAGCGTCCGGAACGGCGTCCTGCGCATCACCGGCAAGCGCAACGGCGACACGGGGGGCGTCGCCTGGATGAAGGGCGCCCAGAAGCGCGGCCGCTGGGAGGCCCGCGTCCGGGTGAGCCGGGGCTGCGCCTGCTACAACGCCAACCTGCTGCTGTGGCCGGTCGGCGGCGGTGGCGGCACCGACCCGCACAACGGCGGCGGGGAGATCGACTGGATGGAGACCTACGGCGACAAGGGCTTGCGCAACGGGACCAACTTCTTCCTGCACTACGGGCCCGAGAAGGACTCCCGGCGCCTGGACTCCCACCTGCGCATCGACCTGACGAAGTGGCACGCCTTCGCGGTGGAGTGGAACAGCAAGGGCATGACGGGCTACGTGGACGGGCGCAGGTGGTTCCACACGTCCAAGCGGGAGGCGCTGCCGCCCGGGAAGATGGGGCAGGCCATCCAGCTCGACTGGTTCCCGCAGATGGCCAGGCTGACGGCGAAGGGGGTCAGCCGGACGCGGGACGTGACCCTCTCGGTCGACTGGATCGCCATGTACCGGCCCTGATCCGCGCGGCGCCCGATGTCACTTCACGATCTGCCAGATCTCCCCGTTGCGGCGCAGGGTGAACTCGTCCTGCAGGGTGCGCTCGGTCAGGGCGCCGCTCGTGTAGTGCAGGGCGGAGAAGGGGATGACCGCCTCCTCGCCCGACAGCCGGCCGCCCTTCACGGTCACGGTCCGCAGGGCCTGCCGCTCCTGCGGCCGGACGAGGTGCGGCGTGTTGCGCACGCCGTTCGGGCAGTCGCCGCGGAGCGCCGGTCCCCGGACGAAGTCGCTGTCCTTGGCCACGTAGCGGCACACCGCCTGGTCGCCGGCCGCCTGGCCGCGCAGGAAGGCCTGGAGCGCGGCCCGCGCGCCCGCGATCCCCTCCCGGGCGCCCGGGTCGGTGTCCTCCTGCGCGGTCTGCGAGGGCGACGGGGACGGCGGCCGGAACACCTCGCCGTCGCCGTCCTTGTCGTCGCCACCGCAACCCGACGTGAGAAATGCCAGCGCCAGCGCCGTGACGGCGAGCGCGCCGGCGGCGCGGGGGGTGAACCGAAGAGCCATCGCGTGCCTTCCTCGGGGTGGGGATGCCGGCCCATGGTCCGAGCGCCGCCTTTCCGGATGATCAGGCGGCCAGCCGAAGATTAACGCCTCGACCGGGGAATGACCAGAGGTTGCAAGATCGCCAGGTCAGAGGCGGTGGGCACCTGTCTGGACAGGCGTTCGCCACCGGGGCTCCCTTTTCCTTATGGGGAGCATCGGGCGACGGGAGGGAAAATGCGTGGCCGTGCCACTTGGGTCGATCTGAACGGAGGCGAAGTGGCAGGGCGAGATTATCCCACGAAAGAACCGGGAAAGGGGGCCCGCAGAGCGTTGCTCATGTCATGGGCGGCGCACCGTTGTGCACCCGGCCGACCGCCCTCTCCTCCCGGCGGATGAACGCGGTGGCTCGCCGCTTCGAAGGCTGCCGGCGCCACTGCTCTCGGTGCGGTCGGTGAAGGCGGGGCGACCGCTGAGGCTCTCCGAGCTGGGCGCGGGGCGTCCGCTCGCGGGCCGGGGTGCTGGATGCCGCGGGATCAGGGGCACGCGGCATCCAGCACCCCGGCCCGGGCGGGCGGCGGGCCCATTTCGCAGCGGCCGTGATGCGTGTCACATTTTCCTTGGAACGTGACATCGCCCAGCGCTCACATTTCGGGCGGCGCGGCGGCTCCGGTCTCCGGCGTCTTCTCCCGACCTATAACCGTTTGGAGACTTCACATCGGCGCCGGTGACGCGTAAGTCGGAGGGATCGGCGTGCACCGACCGTGATGACCCGGCGACGCTGGCGGGCTTGTGTGCCCTGGGGCAATCCACTACCCATATGGACCTGCGGTTCTCCGGCTTCCTCACCGGACTCCCCCCGTCCGGTACGGAGAACCGCCGGAGAGGTGTCACCCGTGGATCCGCAGAAACTCAAAGGCAATTTCGCCCTGGTGGCGGCGAACGGCCTGGACGTCGCCGAATATTTCTACGCCGACCTTTTCGCGCGGGAGCCGCAGCTCAGGCGGATGTTCCCCACGTCGATGGCCAAGCAGCACGAGGTGCTGCTCGCGGCGCTGTCGCAGATCGTCTCGACCGTGGACGACCCCGACGCGCTCGTCCCCTTCCTCACCGACCTCGGCCGGCGCCACCACGGCTTCGGCGTCGTCGCCGAGCACTACGCCCCCGTCGGCGCCAGCCTGCTCGCCACCCTCGCCTACTTCAGCGGCCCGGAGTGGAGTTCCGACCTCGAACAGGACTGGACGGCCGCCTACGGTGTCGTCGCGAAGGTCATGACGGAGGCCGCGGCGGAGCCCGTCGCCTGATCCGTGGACGCCCAGCGACTGAAGGCCAGCTTCGCGCAGGTCGCCGAGAAGGGCGACGCGGTCGCGCTGTTCTTCTACTCCGACCTCTTCGTGCGCAACCCCCACCTGCGCGACATGTTCCCCATCGGGATGAGCGGCCAGCGCGACAAGCTGCTGCGCGCCCTCGGGCACATCGTGTCCCAGGTGGACGACCTGTCCAACCTCGTCCCGTTCCTGCAGCAGCTCGGCCGTGACCACCGTCGGTTCGGCATCGTGGCCGAGCACTACCCGCACGTCGGGGCCAGCCTCCTGGCGACCCTGCGGCACTTCTCCGGGCCCGCCTGGAGCGACGACATCGAGAGCGACTGGAACGCGGCCTACAGCCTCGTCGCCAAGGTCATGCTGGAGGCCGCCGACGAGAACGCCCTCAGCAGCCCCGCCTGGTGGAACGGCCAGGTCGTCGCCGTCGAGCGCCGCCGCTTCGACATCAGCGTCCTGCGGATCCAGCCCGACCGGCCGCTGCCGTACGCGCCGGGCCAGTCCGTCGCGCTCGAAGTGCCGTCCCGGCTGCGGCACTGGCGGTACTACTCGATGGCGAACGCGCCGCGTCCCGACCACACCGTCGACTTCCACGTCCGGCTGGTGGACGGCGGGCCGGTGAGCCCCGTGCTGGTGCGCGTCACCCAGGCAGGCGACCGCGTCCGCATGGGCGCCCCCATCGGCACGCTCACGCTGGACGACGCCTCACCGCGGGACGTCCTGCTCGTCGCGGGCAGCACCGGCCTGGCCCCGCTCAAGGCGATCCTGGAGCAGATCTCCGGCCGCGCCGTCCCGCCGCGCGTGCACCTGTTCTTCGGCGCCCGCAGCCGCGACGGCCTCTACGACCTGGAGGACCTGGCCAAACTGGCGGACGGGTTCCCCTGGCTCACCGTCGTCCCGGCCGTGTCGGACGAACCGGGCGGGCACGGGTTCTCCTCGCTGCTCCAGTCGGGGGACGACGGCATCGAGCACGGCAACCTGTCCGACGTGGTCGCCAGGCGCGGCCCCTGGGACGGTCACGACGCCTACGTGTGCGGGCCGTCCGTCATGGTCGGGCACACCGTCGAGCAGTTGACGCGGCTCGGCGTCCCCCGTGACCGCATCCGCCTCGAAACCTTCGCCGACGCACAGAGGTGAGCGCGTTGAACTCCCCGAACCTTCCGGTCGTCTCCGAGGGCTCGCGGCTGACCCCGGGCGAGCTCCACTCGGTGGTGTTCGCCCGGGCCGCCCTCGGGCGCCGCGGATACGACGAGGAGCAGGTCCGCAACTTCCTGCAGTACGTGGAGCGGGAACTCGTCAAGATCTTCACCGACAAGGCCGCCCTGGCCGACGAGGTGAACCGGCTGCGCGCCCAGGCGTCCTCGGGCGCCCGCGGCGTCATGGCCCCCGAGGACGCCCACTTCCAGGCCGTCCGCATCCTCTCGCAGGCCCAGCAGACCGCCGACCTGTACGTGGCGGACGCCGAGCGCTACACCAGGGAACTGGCGCACGAGGCGAGGCTGCACCGGGAGGCGATCCTGTCCGACGCCAAGGGCCGGGCGGAGCAGATGATGGAGGACGCCCACCGCAAGGCCGCCGCCGTCGCCGAGGCGGCCGTCCGCACGGCCCCGCCGCAGGCCCTGCCCGCGTCCCGCCCCGAGACCCTCCCGGACGGCGAGCGCCTCGCCCTGGAGCGGGAGATCGCCTACCTGCGCACCTACAGCGACGTCTACCGGACCCACCTGCGGTCCTACCTGGAGGCCCTGCTCCGCAACGTCGACGAGTGGGAGTCCTCCGAACGGGCATCCCTCCCCGGGGGTAATGCCTGATCTACCGCCCCGGCGCGGGCGCCCGGGGCGTTCGGGCGTCCCGCGCGGTTGCGCGCCCGGCCGGGCTCGCCGCATGATCGGCGGGCCCGCGCGCAGCGTGTTCGCGCGGGAGTGCTCGTCTGGAAAACTGGGGGCGTTATGGAATATGTGATCGTCATCGCCGCGCTGGCCGTGATCGCGCTGATCATCGGCGGCGTCACGCTGCTGCGGCCGCGCCGGACCCGCCCGCCGGTCGAGCGCCCCTCGGAACGCACCGGCGGCGCCACCGCCGCCGACACCGCCGACACCGGCGCCCCCACGATCGAGAAGGCGCCGCCGACGGAGGTCGCGCCGCCGCGGCCCACCGTCGAGATCGAGAGGCCGCCGCCCGGCGCGGGGCGGCTCGTGCGGCTGCGGGCCCGGCTCGCCCGCTCCCAGAACGCCTTCGGCAAGACCCTCCTCGTCCTGCTGTCGCGCGACACGCTCGACGAGGACGCCTGGGAGGAGATCGAGGACACCCTGATCGCCGCCGACATGGGCACGGCGGTGGCCCGGCAGGTCACCGACGACCTGCGGACCCGCGTCCAGGTCCTCGGCACGCGCAGCCCGGCGGAGGTGCGCGAGCTGCTCAAGGACGAGCTGCTCAAGCAGATCGGCCCGGACATCGACCGCTCCCTGCACACCGAGGCGCACGGAGACCGGCCCGCCGTCCTCATGGTCGTCGGCGTGAACGGCACCGGCAAGACCACCACGTGCGGCAAGCTCGGCCGCGTCCTCGTCGGCGACGGCAACACCGTGCTGCTGGGCGCCGCCGACACCTTCCGCGCCGCCGCCGCCGACCAGCTGGAGACGTGGGGGACGCGGGTGGGCGCGCAGGTCGTCCGCAAGGACGAGGGCGCCGACCCCGCCAGCGTCGCGTTCGACGCCGTCAAGCAGGGCATCGACACCAAGGTCAACGTGGTGATCGTCGACACGGCGGGCCGGCTGCACACCAAGACCGGGCTGATGGACGAGCTCGGCAAGGTCAAGCGGGTGGTGGAGAAGCAGGCCACGGTCGACGAGGTCCTGCTCGTCCTGGACGCGACGACCGGCCAGAACGGCATGCAGCAGGCCCGGGTCTTCGCCGAGGTCGTCAACGTCACCGGCGTGGTGCTCACCAAGCTCGACGGCACCGCCAAGGGCGGCATCGTCGTCCAGGTGCAGCGCGAGCTCGGCGTCCCGGTGAAGCTGGTGGGCCTGGGGGAGGGGCCGGACGACCTCGCGCCGTTCGAGCCCGAGGCGTTCGTGGACGCGATCCTCGGCGACTGAACCGGTCCCCGCACCGCCCCGCAGACCGCGTAAATACGGCATGTGAGGATTTGGAAACAGCGGCGAAACACGTCGATGTCGGGTTTCACATGGCGGAAACGTAGCGGCATACCGGGCGAAACGGCCGCGCCAGAGTCTCTGAGCAGTTCGAAGTTCCTGGCGAGGAGGGACGCGCTCAGAGATGAAGATCGATAGCGGTAGTACCGCCTGGATGCTGACGAGCACAGCGCTCGTCCTGCTGATGACACCGGGCTTGGCCTTCTTCTACGGAGGTATGAGCCGGGCCAAAAGCGTCCTCAACATGATGATGATGAGCTTCGTCAGCATCGCCGTGGTGGGCATGGCGTGGGTCGTCTACGGCTACTCCCTCACCTTCGGCGACGGCGGCGGGCTCAGCTCGTTCATCGGCGGGTTCGGCGACTGGGGGCTCGTCGGCCTGGAGAACGCGGCCACGGCCGACGACGGGACGGGCATCCCGCAGCTGGTCTTCGTGGCGTTCCAGGCGACGTTCGCCATCATCACCGTCGCGCTGATCAGCGGCGCGGTCGCGGACCGTGCCAAGTTCGGGGCCTGGGTGGTGTTCACCCTGGTCTGGGCGACGCTGGTGTACTTCCCGATCGCCCACTGGGTGTGGTGGTCCGACGGCCAGGACGGCGGCAAGGCCGGCTGGCTGTTCGACCTCGGCGCGCTCGACTTCGCGGGCGGGACCGTCGTCCACATCAACGCCGGCGTCGCGGCGCTCGCCCTGGTGCTGGTGCTCGGCAAGCGCAGGGGCTGGCCGAAGGAGCCGATGCGGCCGCACAACCTGCCCTTCGTCCTGCTCGGCGCCGGGCTGCTGTGGTTCGGCTGGTTCGGGTTCAACGCCGGGTCCGCGCTGTCGGCCGGCTCCACCGCGGCCGTCGCGTTCATCAACACGCTCGTCGCGACCTGCGCCGCCGCGTTCGCCTGGATCGTCGTCGAGAAGCTGCGCGACGGCTCGTCCACGACCCTCGGCATCGCCTCGGGCGTGGTGGCCGGCCTGGTCGCGATCACCCCGGCCTGCGCGTTCGTCACCCCGCTCGGCGCCATCGCCCTCGGCCTGGTCGCCGGCGCGGTGTGCGCGTTCGCCGTCGGCCTGAAGTACAAGCTCGGCTACGACGACTCGCTCGACGTCGTCGGCGTCCACATGGTCGGCGGCATCGTCGGCGCCCTGCTGATCGGGTTCCTGGCGACCACCGCCGTCAACGACGCCGGCGCCGACGGGCTGTTCGCCGGCGGCGGGTTCGCGCTGCTCGGCAAGCAGGCCGTCGCCGTCCTGGCGACGCTCGCCTACTCCTTCGTCGTCACCTACGTGATCGCCAAGGTGATCGACCTGGTGATGGGCTTCCGGATCAGCGAGGACGACGAGGCGGCCGGAATCGACAGCACGGCGCACGCGGAGACCGCCTACGACTTCGGCACGATCCGCGCGGGCACCGGCTCCGGGGCGACCGCGGCGGCGCCCGCCCCGTCCGCCCCGGCCAAGAAGGTGGAGGCGAAGGGATGAAGCTCATCACGGCGGTCATCAAGCCGTTCAAGCTGGACGAGGTGAAGAAGGCCCTGGAGGCCTTCGGCGTCAAGGGGATGACCGTCAGCGAGGCCAGCGGCTACGGACGGCAGAAGGGCCACACCGAGGTCTACCGGGGCGCCGAGTACCAGGTCGACCTGGTGCCCAAGCTGCGCGTCGAGGTCCTGGTCGAGGCCGAGGACGCCGACGACATCATCGACGTGATCGTCAAGGCGGCCCGCACCGACAAGATCGGCGACGGGAAGGTGTGGGCCGTGCCGGTCGACACCGTCGTCCGGGTCCGCACGGGCGAGACCGGACCGGAAGCCCTCTAGGGGGCACGGTGACCCTCGCACACCCGCCGGCCGGAGACCGGGCCCCCGCGCCCGCTCCGGCCGGCGGCGCCACTTCGGACTCGGCCCGCGCCGCCCTGGCCACCGCCCGCGCCGCCCGCGCCGCCGCCCTCGACCGCTGGCTGGCCTCCCTGCTGGCCGCCCCGCCCCACCCCGAGCCCCCGCCGTCCGCCGGCACCGCCGCAGCCGGCGAGGGAACGGTGCCGGAGGGGGTGGCGCTCGTCGCGGTGGGGAGCCACGCCCGGCGCGAACTGACGCCCGGCGGCGACCTCGACCTCGTCCTGCTGCATCGCGGGCTGGCCGGCGTCGCGCTGATCGCCGACCGCGTCTGGTACCCGGTCTGGGACTCCGGCCTGCGGCTCGACCACTCCGTCCGCACCGTCGCCGAGGCCCGGACCGTGGCGCGCGGCGACATGAAGGCCGCCCTCGGGCTGCTGTCGGCCCGCCGCCTCGCCGGAGACCACGCCCTCGTCGACGAGCTGCGCGCCGCCGTCCTGGCCGACTGGCGCGCCGACGCGCCCACCCGCCTCGCCGAGCTGTCGGCGATGTGCCGCGAACGCTGGGAGACCCACGGCGAGCTGGCGTTCCTGCTCGAACCCGACCTGAAGGAGGCCCACGGCGGGCTGCGGGACGTCCACGTCATGCACGCCGTGGCCGCGTCCTGGGTGGCCCCCGCCCCGGACGCCCGGGTGCGCGCCGCCCACGACCTGCTCCTCGACATCCGGCACGCGCTCCACCAGGTCACCGGCCGCTCGACCGACCGCCTCGTCCTCCAGGAGCAGCAGGCCGTCGCCCGCGCCCTCGGACTCCTGAACGCCGACGTCCTGCAACGCTCGATCGCCGAAGCCGCCCGCACCGTCACCTACGGGGCGTCCCACCTGTGGCGCCGCGTCGAGAACTTCACCAGGGCCAAGCACCGGCAGCCCCCGGGCGTCCCGCAGGGCGCGGGCCGGCGCGGCGTGGAGCGCAGGCCGGTCGGGGACGGCGCCGTCGAGCACGAGGGGGAGGTCGTCCTCGCGCGGAACGCCGATCTGAACGATCCGGCCCTCGTCCTGCGCGTCGCCGCGGCCGCCGCCCAGACGGGCCTGCCGCTCGCCCCCGCCACGGTCGCCCGGCTCGCCGAGCACGCCGCCCTCCCGCGCGTCCCCTGGCCCGCCGAGGCCCGCGACGCGCTCGTCTCCCTCCTCGGCGCCGGGCCCGCCGCCATCGCGGTCTGGGAGGCCCTCGACCAGGCCGGGCTGATCGTCCGGCTGCTGCCCGACTGGGAGCGCGTCCGCAACCGCCCGCAGCGCAACCCCGTCCACCGCTTCACCGTCGACCGCCACCTCGTCGAGACCGCCGCGGGCGCCGCCGCCCTGACGCGCGAGGTGGCCCGTCCCGACCTGCTCCTGATCGGCGCCCTCCTGCACGACATCGGCAAGGGCTGGCCCGGCGACCACTCCACCTCCGGCGCCGTCGTCGCCCGCGACATCGGCGCCCGCCTCGGCCTCCCGGAGGAGGACGTCCGCGTCCTGGAGACCGTCGTCCGCCACCACCTGCTGCTCCCCGAGACCGCGACCCGCCGCGACATCGACGACCCGGTGACCGTCCAGACCGTCACCGCCGCCGTGTCCGGGGCGCCCGGCCGCGAGCGCGAGGTCGTCGACCTCCTCGCCGCCCTCGCCGTCGCCGACGGCGGCGCCACCGGCCCCGCCGCCTGGGGCGCCTGGAAGGCCGGCCTCGTCGCCGAACTCGCCCGCCGCGCCGCCGCCGCGCTCTCCGGCGGCACGCCCCCGCCCGGCCCCGCGCTCACCGCCGACCACCTCGCCCTGGCGCGCCACGACGGCGCCGCCGTCCGCGTGACGGGGTCCCGGATCACCATCGCCGCCCCCGACCGGCCGGGCCTGCTCTGGCGCGCCGCCGGCGTCCTCGCCCTGCACCGCCTGGCCGTGAAGACCGCCCGTGTGGTCTCCTCCCCGTCGGTGTCGGGATCGGCCGCCCCGTCCGCCCAGACGGCGGTGCTGGACTTCACGGCCGTCCCGGAGTTCGGGACGCCGCCGGATCCGGCCGGCCTGGAGGCGGACCTGCGGCGGATGCTCGCCGGACGCCTCGACGTGGCCGAGCGGCTGGAGCGGCGGGCGCGGTCGGTCCGGATCCGGCCCGGCGTCACGGTGCCGCCCCCGCGCGTCATGATCGTGGACGACGCGTCGCGGACCGCCACCGTCGTCGAGGTCCGGGCGCATGACCGCCCCGGACTGCTGTGGCGCGTCGGCCAGGCCCTCGGATCCTGCGGCCTCCAGGTCCGCGCCGCCCAGGTGGACACCCTCGGCGCCGAGGCCGTGGACGTCTTCTACGTGGTGGACGACCAGGGCCGCCCGCTCGACGACCCCGACGCGCTGGCCGCCGTCCGGACCCGGGTCCTGAGAACCCTCCGCTGACCGGGTTTCCGGAGGGGGCGGGGCTCGCCCGGCGACCCGATACCCTGATAGGCGATCCCAGAAGCTTTCCAAGGACGGTCCAGACACGTGTTCGAGACGCTCTCCGACCGGTTGACGACGGTCTTCTCGTCGCTGCGCAGCAAGGGCCGGCTCTCCGAGGCCGACATCAACGCGACCGCCCGCGAGATCCGGATCGCGCTCCTTGAGGCCGACGTCGCGCTCCCCGTGGTCAAGGACTTCATCGCGCAGATCAAGGAGCGGGCACAGGGCTCGGAGGTCTCGCAGGCGCTGAACCCGGCGCAGCAGGTCGTCAAGATCGTCAACGAGGAGCTCATCACCATCCTCGGCGGCGAGACCCGGCGGATCCGGCTGGCCAAGACCCCGCCGACCGTGATCATGCTCGCGGGCCTGCAGGGCGCCGGTAAGACCACCCTCGCCGGCAAACTCGCCCGCTGGCTGAAGCAGGAGGGCCACACGCCGATGCTGGTGGCGGCCGACCTCCAGCGTCCCAACGCCGTCCAGCAGCTCCAGGTCGTCGGGGAGCGGGCCGGGGTCCCGGTGTTCGCGCCCGAGCCGGGCAGCGGCGTCGGCGACCCCGTTGACGTGGCCCGCCGCTCGATCGACCAGGCCCGGCACGCCCTGCACGACGTCGTCGTCATCGACACCGCCGGCCGCCTCGGCATCGACGCCGAGATGATGCAGCAGGCCGTCGACATCCGCGACGCCGTCCATCCCGACGACATCCTGTTCGTCGTCGACGCCATGGTCGGCCAGGACGCGGTCAACACCGCCCAGGCCTTCATGGACGGCGTCGGCTTCGACGGCGTCGTCCTCACCAAGCTCGACGGCGACGCGCGCGGCGGCGCGGCGCTGTCCGTCCGGCACATCACCGGACGCCCCATCATGTTCGCCTCCACGGGCGAGAAGCTCGAGGACTTCAGCGTCTTCCACCCGGACCGCATGGCGGGCCGGATCCTCGACATGGGCGACATCCTCACCCTGATCGAGCAGGCCGAGCAGGCGTTCGACGCCGAGCAGGCCGAGAAGATGTCGAGCAAGTTCGCCTCGGGCGAGGACTTCACCCTCGAGGACTTCCTCGAGCAGATGATGATGATCCGCAAGCTCGGCCCGATCGGGAACCTGCTCGGGATGATGCCGGGCATGGGCCAGGTCCGCGACCAGATCAGCCAGATCGACGACCGGGACCTGGACCGCATCGCCGCGATCATCCGCTCGATGACCCCGCAGGAGCGCTCCCAGCCGAAGATCATCAACGGCTCGCGGCGGGCCCGCATCGCCAAAGGCTCCGGCGTCGGCGTCGGCGAGGTCAGCAGCCTGGTCACCCGGTTCTTCGACGCGCAGAAGATGATGCGCCAGATGGCCGGCGGCATGGGCCTGCCCGGCATGCCCGGCGGCCGCCGCAAGGCGACCAAGGCGGCGAAGGCCGCCAAGAACAAGAAGGGCAAGCAGCGCAGCGGCGACCCCCGCAAGCGCGCCGCGGGCAAGCCCGCCCAGGAGCAGGCCCCCGCGGACCAGGGCATGCCGAAGGGGCTCCCGCCCGGTCTCGGTGGCGGCACCCTCCCGCCCGGCCTTGGCGGCGGCCAGCTCCCGCCCGGCTTCCAGATGCCCGACCTGAACAAACTCCAGAACCGCAAGAAGAAGTAACCCGCCCAACGCACCCCCGCCGCATGACCCAGGCACAGCCCGGTTCATGCGGCGGGGGCCTGGGGCAGCCAGGCCCCCCGGCGCGGGTCGGGTGGAGTGCGGGGCAGGGAACACATGGGTGGGCGCAGCTCGGCGGCCGTGGGGCTTGTCCCGGGTGCTCGCCGACGTGCGCGGCCTCGCCCCCGCACCGTCCCGGCGCTGCGGCTGCGCAGGTCTCGCGGACCCCACATGGCGCTTCTGGGCTCGTAAGTTGTGCTGGATGCGTCGATCTGCCGCGTCTGCCGCCGGTCACCTGGTGGCGGTCATCGAGGTGGTGCGGCCTGCGGAGGCCTGAGGGTCGGGGCTGAGGGGCGACACCCGGGCGATGCGATTGCGCTTTCGCGGCGAACGTCTGGCACAATGGCAGGCTGGAAACCCGGAATCGCGAGGCGCCCTCTCTCGTCCTGCGCGACCGGAGTCCATCGGGCGGCCGTGAGCCGGTGTTCCCCACCTGGTGCGGGCCCGCCCATCCAGTGATGAAGTTGGAGTACACCACACCCGTGGCAGTCAAGATCAAGCTCAAGCGTCTGGGGAAGATCCGGAACCCGCAGTACCGGATCGTCGTCGCCGATGCCCGCACCAAGCGGGACGGGCGGGCCATCGAGGAGATCGGGCTCTACCAGCCCAAGCAGGAGCCCTCGCTCATCAAGATCGACTCTGAGCGTGCGCAGTACTGGCTGGGCGTCGGCGCGCAGCCGACCGAGCCCGTGCTCAACCTGCTGAAGATCACCGGCGACTGGCAGAAGTTCAAGGGCGAGCCGGGTGCCGAGGGCACCCTCAAGGTCGCCGAGCCGAAGGCCGACAAGAAGGTCGCGTTCGAGGCCGCCGTCAAGGAGTCGCTGGGCGACGACGCGGCCGCCGGCACCGCGAGCCGGGGCAAGAAGAAGGCCGAGCCGAAGAAGACCGAGGCGAAGGCCACCGAGACCGACGAAGCCAAGAGCGAGGGCTGACGTGCTCGAAGAAGCGCTCGAGCACCTGGTCCGCGGGATCGTCGAGAACCCGGACGACGTCCGGGTTCGCGCCCGCAGGATCAGGGGCGGCCGGGTCCTGGAGGTGCGCGTGCACCCCGAGGACCTCGGGAAGGTCATCGGCCGAAGCGGTCGCACCGCCAAGGCCCTGCGCACGGTGATCAGCGCCCTCTCCGGAGGCCGCTACGTGCGCGTCGACCTGCTCGACGTCAACGAGGTCCGCTGAGTGGCGTCCCGATGAGCGAACCGCTCGTGGTGGGACGGATCGGACGGCCGCACGGGATTCGCGGCGAGGTCACCGTCGACGTCCGCACGGACGAGCCGGAGTCACGGTTCGTCCCGGGCACGGCGATCGCCACCGATCCCGTCACCGCCGGTCCGCTCACCATCGAGCGGAAACGCTGGCATTCGGGACGCCTGCTCGTGCGCTTCGCCGGGATCGACGATCGCGACGCCGCGGAGGAACTGCGCGGCACGTGGCTCGTCGTCGATCCCGGTGACATCCCCCCGTCCGCCGACCCGGACGACTTCCACGACCAGGAACTGCTCGGACTCGCCGTGGTCACCACGGACGGGGCCGAGGTGGGCCGGGTCGCGGACGTCCTGCACCACGGCCAGGATCTCCTGGTCGTGCGCGGGGCCGGGGGCGAGAAGCTGGTCCCCTTCGTGGCCGCGCTCGTCCCCGAGGTGGACGTTCCCGGGGGGCGGCTCGTCATCGACCCGCCCCCCGGTCTGCTCGACGAATCATGAGACTCGACATAGTCACGATCTTCCCCGAGTACTTCGCCCCTCTGGACATCTCGCTCCTGGGCAAGGCCCGGCGCGCCGGACTGCTGGACGTCCGCGTCCACGACCTGCGCGAATGGACCCACGACCGGCACCGCACCGTCGATGACACCCCCTACGGCGGCGGCCCCGGCATGGTCATGAAACCCGACCCCTGGGGCGAGGCCCTCGACACCCTGGTGCCCCCCTTCCCCGGCACCCAGCCCGTGACGAGCCCGCCCCCGTCGGACAGAGGCCCTTCCCTCTCGCCGGACAGAGGCCCTTCCCCCTCGCCGGGCGGCGGCTCTTCCGCCCCGCCGGGCGGCGGCCCTTCCATCCCGCCGGGCGGCGGTTCTTCCCTCTCGCCGGGCGGCGACCCTTCCCCTTCGGCGGGCGGCGGTGCTTCCATCCCGCCGGGCGGCGGCCCTTCCGCCCCGCCCGTCCTTGGCGAGACGTCGTCCCTGGCCCCGTCCGGCCTGGAATCAGCCGGTGAGCCGGGGGCCGAGGCGTCCGGCAGAGGGGCATCCGCCGCCGAGGTGGCCCCCGGGATGGTGCCGCGGTTGATCATTCCGACACCGAGCGGGCGGCCGTTCACACAGGCGGACGCGGTGCGGTACGCGGCGGAGCCGTGGCTGATCTTCGCCTGCGGACGCTACGAGGGCATCGACTCCCGCGTCGCCGAGGAGGCCCGTACCCGGATGCCGGTGGACGAGGTCAGCCTCGGCGACTTCGTCCTCGCCGGCGGGGAGGTCGCCGTCCTCGTCATGGTGGAGGCGATCGGCCGCCTTCTGCCGGGCGTCCTCGGCAACGCGGACTCGGTCGCCGACGACTCCTTCGCCCCGGGCGCGATGGAGTCGCTCGTGGAAGGCCCCGTCTACACCAAGCCTCCTGTCTGGCGCGAGCGGCCTGTTCCGGACATTCTTCTTTCGGGACACCATGGCGCGATCGCCCGGTGGCGGCGCGACGAGGCGCTGCGCCGGACGGCCCGGCACCGCCCCGAACTGCTCTCCCGCCTCGCGCCGGAGGCCCTCGACAAGCACGACCGCGACGTGCTGCGCGAGGCCGGTTTTCCGGTTGACGGCGAAGATATGGCAGACTAAAGCGTCCGTGCGTCTTGACCGCACGGCACCCCAAGACCACTTTCCGCGGCGCGACGCCCCCACGCAGGACCCACCGGGGCCTCTCGACGCCCGCGTTCGACCACGAGGAAACGCTGCGATGCACACCCTGATCCAGGAGATCGAGAAGGCCGCGATGCGCGCCGACGTCCCGGACTTCCGTCCGGGCGACACGCTGAAGGTGCACGTGCGCGTCACCGAGGGCAACCGGAGCCGTATCCAGGTCTTCCAGGGCGTGGTGATCCGGCGGCAGGGCGGCGGCGCCCGCGAGACCTTCACCGTCCGGAAGGTCAGCTACAGCGTCGGCGTCGAGCGGACGTTCCCGATCAACAGCCCCTCCATCGACAAGATCGAGGTCGTCACCCGCGGCGACGTCCGCCGCGCCAAGCTCTACTACCTGCGCAACCTGCGCGGCAAGGCCGCGCGCATCAAGGAGAAGCGCGACCACTGAGCCGATGGACCACGACGCCCCGGGAACCCGCGACGGTGCCCGGGGCGTTGCCCGTTCTGGACGGAGATGATCGGCTTGGTCGTCGGCGACACGCCCACGCGCGGCGTCCCATGGGCACCGCGCCGCTAGGCTTTCGCTCTGATGACTGATGAGGACGATCGGAGAGACGTGCGATCCGAAGCCGAGGGCGCGGTGCCCGAAGAGAAGGAGCCCGTGGACTCGGCCGACGAGACGGCCGACGACTCCGAAGAAGACGGCAAGCGCAAGAAGAAGCAGGGCTCCTTCTGGAAAGAGCTTCCCGTCCTCATCGTGGTCGCCGTCGTGCTGGCCCTGGTCATCAAGGCGTTCGCGGTCCAGGCGTTCTACATTCCGTCCGGCTCCATGGAGAACACCCTCCAGGTCGGCGACCGCGTCCTGGTCAACAAGATCGTCTACCACACCCGGGACATCGCCCGCGGTGACGTCATCGTCTTCAACGGCCTCGACTCCTGGGACCCCGAGGTCCAGGTCGACGAGCCCAGCAATCCCGTCTCCAAGGCCCTGCGCGCCGTAGGCACCGCCTTCGGCGTCGCGCCCAACGAGAAGGACTACATCAAGCGCGTCATCGGCATCCCCGGCGACCACGTCAAGTGCTGCGACGCCCAGGGCCGCGTCACCGTCAACGGCGTCCCCCTGGAAGAGAAGTCCTACATCTTCACCGACCCGATCACCCATGAGCAGAACAAGCCCTCCAACGACCCCTTCGACGTCACCGTGAAGCCGGGTCAGCTCTGGGTGATGGGCGACCACCGCGAACTGTCCTACGACTCCCGCTCCCATCGCGGCGACCCGGGCGGCGGCACCATCCCGATCGACCGCGTCATCGGCCGCGCTTTCGTCATCGTCTGGCCTCTGGACCGCCTCGGCACTCTGCCGATCCCGGCCACCTTCAAACAACCCGCCCTGGAGAAGTCCGGCGCAGCCGCCCTCCCGGCCGCCCCCTACGCCCTGGGCATCCTCTGCACCTTGCCTCTCGCCTACCTCAGACGCCGCCGCCACTACAAAACCTGACCACGCGAACCGACCGAACCGGCGGCGGCCCGACCGCTCCGGGTTCTGAAGCCGCGCGCGTGATCGGCCGTGCCGATGAACTCCGTCCAGGATCCCTTGGTCCTTCGCCGCCCCCGCCCTCCTCAACCGGCCCACGTAAAGGCAGGCCGGCCGGAGGCACGAGGGCCGGTGGCGTGGAGAGCCTGCCGGCGGTCGCCGCCGTGGCCGCGCCGCCAGAGTTCTGCTGTCGGCGCTGAGTGCGCTGGTGCTCGGCTCGTCGAGGGCGATTGGTCGCGGGGTGGGGGCGGTGTGGTCCTGGAGGGCGAACAGGACCTGTGGGCCGCTTTCTGGCTTGGGTGGTTTTCGGTGTGGTGCGGCATACGGCAGTAAGCGTGGCGTTCGGGGAGCGGCCGGGGCTCGCTGGGACGTACGCTGCGGAGCATGAACGGTCGTCCACTCCGTTTCACACCGCGCCGGGACGCAGGACTGTTCGCGTACGAGCGGGCTCTCGGCCACGCGGGTTTCAGCCCCGTCGCCGGCGTCGACGAGGCGGGGCGGGGAGCCTGTGCGGGGCCGATGGTCGTCGGCGCGGTGATCCTCCAGGGCGGACGAGGGAAGATCGACGGCCTCACGGATTCCAAGCTGCTCACGCCCGCGCGCCGGGAGCGGCTGTACGCGGAGATCACCGAGCGTGCCCACGCGTGGAGCGCCATCGTCATCCCGTGCCATGACATCGACCGGTTGGGGCTGCACCGGTGCAACATCACCGGAATGCGGCGGGCGCTGGCCGCCCTCGACAGGCGCCCCGCGTATGTGATCAGTGACGGGTTCCCGGTGCCGGGGCTGGACGTCCCCGGCCTCCCGATGATCAAGGGCGACCAGGTCGCGGCCTGTGTCGCCGCGGCGTCCATCATCGCGAAGGTCACCAGGGACCGGATCATGGTGGACCTCCATGAGCGGTATCCCGAGTACGGCTTCGATGTTCACAAGGGCTATGTGACCCGTGCGCACGGCAGGGCGCTCGAAGTGCACGGTCCGTGTCCTGAGCATCGGTTCTCCTACGTCAACGTCGGGCGTGCCTTGCGTAACAATGGAGATGTGGTCCTGGAGGAGGAGACCGAGGGGGAGCTCCCCGATGAGGACCGCACGGAAGGGGCACGAGCGTGAGCGCGGAGGATCTCGAGAAGTACGAGACCGAGATGGAGTTGCAGCTCTATCGCGAGTACCGCGACGTCCTCGGGCTGTTCAGCTACGTCGTCGAGACCGAGCGCCGCTTCTACCTCACGAACTCGGTCGACCTCCAGGTGCGCAGCGTCGACAACGGCGAGGTCTTCTTCGAGGTCACCATGCAGGACGCGTGGGTCTGGGACATGTACCGTCCGGCCCGCTTCGTCAAGAACGTTCGAGTCGTCACGTTCAAGGACGTCAACGTCGAGGAGCTGGCGAAGAGCGATTTCGAGCTCCCCGCCGAGGAGTAGTCCGCCGACATGCACGACCGCTTCCCCCTGAATCAGTGATGGCCGGGGGAGCCCCTCACGCCCCCGAGCCGATGCTTCACCGCCCGATCGCCGGTCATGCCCCCCCGATCGCCGACATGACCCCCTTGAGTGCGCCCCCCGCGGTGGTCGTCGCAGGGCGCTGACGAAACGGCAGACAACCGGTCGATCGGCGCGAGCGCCCCGTCCACGACAACGTGGCGCGGGACACTGGGCGCCGGGCGCTGATACCGGGCGCTGACACCCGATACCCAGGCTGATCATGCGGCCACGGTCATGGGGGCGCCTGTGGGTGGTCGTTGCCGACGCGGGGGAGGGGCGGAGGGTCGGCCGACTGCATGGCGGGTGGGCTGTTCGTCCTGCCGGACTTCGTCAGGCGCCAGCCGGAGGGCGTGCGCTCTATGAAGCCGCCTGCGGCGAGCAGGCCGAGTTTGGCGTTGACGGTGTTCAGGTCCACGCCCGCGTTGACGGCGAGCTGGGCGGGGCCGGCGGCGCCGCGGGCAGGGAAGGCCTCCAGGACGGAGCGGGTCACCGATTCCAGGCGGTCGCGGGGCAGGACGGGGGTGGCCGGTGGCGGGGCCAGGTCGGCGCCGATGCGGCCGACGGCCTCGATGATCTCCTCGGGGCGGGTGACGAGCGTGGCGCCCTCCTCGCGGAGGAGGCGGTGGCAGCCGATCGAGGAGCGAGAGGTGATCGGGCCCGGCACGGCCATGACCACGCGGCCGAGTCTGGCCGCCCAGCCGGCGGTGTTGAGGGCGCCGCTGCGCGCCTCCGCCTCGACGATGACCGTGCCCCGGGAGAGGGCCGCGATCACCCGGTTGCGGACGAGGAAGCGGAGGCGGTGCGGGTGGGCGCCCGGCGGTGACTCGCTCACGAGGAGCGATCGCCGGGCCATCTCCGCGAAGAGCCCCTCGTTGGACGCCGGGTAGGGGACGTCCACGCCGTTCGCCAGGACCGCGACGGTCGGGCCGTCGGCGGCCAGGGAGCCGCGGTGGGCGGCCGCGTCGATGCCGAGGGCGCCGCCGGAGATCACCGTCCAGCCCTGGTCGGCGAGTTCGGAGGCGAACTCGGCGGCGGCGCGCAGGCCGTAGGGGGACGCGGCGCGGGAGCCGACGATGGCGACCGAACGCAGGCAGCTATAGCGCAGGTCGCCGGGGCCGCGCAGCCACAGGGCGTACGGGCGCCCGGCGCCGAGATCGTCGAGGGTCGTCGGCCATTCGGGCTCTCCCGGGCAGATGAGGCGGCCGCGGAACCGGGCGCAGACGGCCATGTCCTGGTCGGGTTCCGCTGCGATGAGCCGGATCCGCCAGTTGTCGAGACGCCGAACCTCCTGGGGAGTCGCCGGCAGGCTCCGGGGGAGCCGTGTGGACCGGATGGCCTCCAGTGCGTCCTCGGGGCCGCAGTGGTCGATCATCCGGTTGAGGAAGGCGTCTCCGGGTTCCGCCACCGCGGTCAGGGTGGCGCGGGCGGTTCGCTCGTCGCTCATTGGCGCCCCGCGGACCAGAGGGTGAGCGCGCCGCCGACGTCGTCCGGCCCGGGTTCGTCGTGGCCCGCGAGGTCGGCGATCGTCCAGGCCACCCGCAGGATCCGGTCGAGGCCGCGTGCGCTGAGCGTGCCCCGGTGCAGGGCTTCGTCGGCGCCGTGCATCGCCTCCTGGGGCGGTGTGAAGCGGCGGCGCAGTTCCGGCCCGGGGACCTCGGAGTTGGACCGCCACGGGGTGCCGGCCAGGCGTCTCATCGTTCGTTCGCGGGCCAGCATGACCCGTTCGGCCACCACCTTGCTCGACTCGGCGAACTCCAGGTCGTAGCGGAGCTCGGCTCGGCTGGCCGGGGTGAGCTCCAGCTTGAGGTCGATGCGGTCGAGCAGCGGGCCGGACACCCGGCTGGCGTACTTGCGGCGGATGCCCGGGGCGCAGGAGCAGTCGATCTGCTTCGCCGCGGCGCACGGGCACGGGTTCGCCGCGAGGACGAGTGTGAACCGGGCGGGGAAGTGCGCGATGCCCTCGATGCGACTGATCCGCACTTCGCCCTCTTCGAGCGGTTGCCGCAGGGCGTCGAGCGTCCCGGCGATGAACTCCGGCGCCTCGTCCAGAAAGAGGATCCCTCGGTGGGCCAGGGAGACCGCGCCCGGTTGGAGCACGCGGCCCGAGCCGCCGCCGACCATCGAGGCACGGGAGGCCGTGTGGTGCGGCGCGTAGAACGGGGGTTGTGTGATCAGGGGCTGCCCCGGCCGGAGGGTCCCGGCGACGGAGTGGATCGCGGTGACCTCCAGGGCCACCTCCGGTTCGAGGGGCGGCATCAGCGTCGGGAGCCGCTCCGCGAGCATGGTCTTCCCGCAGCCCGGCGGACCGGCGAAGAACAGGTGGTGCCCTCCCGCGGCGCTGATCTCCAGGGCGCGGCGGGCCTCGGCCTGCCCCCTGACGTCGGCCAGATCCAGGTCGGGCGGGATGGTCTGTTGCCGCAGGCCGAACCCTTTCGGGGTCGCAGGTGAGTCTTCCTCGTCCTCCTCGAAGGGCGGTGGTTCGTCGCGCAGCAAGCACAGCAGCCCGCGGAGCGTGCTCGCGGGGACCACCTTCGTATCCGGGACGAGTTCGGCCTCCTCGGCGTTGGCGCGCGGGACGACGACCGTGCGGTACCCGCGGTTCGCGGCGGCCAGCACGGCGGGCAGCACGCCCTGGGCGGGCCGGACGCGCCCGTCCAGGCCCAGCTCGCCGATCAGTACCATCTCCGCGCAGCTGCGCGGCGGGACCACCTCCGCCGCCCCGAGTAGCGCGATCGCTATGGCCAGGTCAAAGGTCGCGCCCTTCTTCGGCATGCTGGCAGGGAACAGCGAGACCGTGACATGGCGGTTGGGCCAGTCCTCGCCAGAGTTGAAGATCGCCGCCCTGACGCGGTCGCGGGCCTCGCTGAGGGCGGTGTCCGGGAGGCCGACGAGGTGCAGGCCCGGGACGCCGCTGGTGATGGCCGCCTCGACGTCCACGACGAACCCGTCCACGCCGACGAGGGAGACCGAGCGCGTTCTGGCCAGCGTCATCTAGCACACCTCCTTCAGGTGATCGATCGAGAAGTCGTCGCCGTCGCCGATCAGGCCGAGCACGTCCACCCGCATCGGTGCGCCGCTGACGCCGTGCGCGGTGGCCCATCGCCAGGCCAGCCGCCGTAACCGGGTGGCCTTGTCGACGGTGATCGCGTCGAAGGGATCACCGAAGCGGGCCGACCTGCGGGTCTTCACCTCGCACACGACGTGACGCCGCCCGTCGTGGGCGATGATGTCCAGTTCACCTTCGGGACACCGCCAGTTGCGGTCGAGGATCGTCCAGCCGAGTCCGGCCAGGTACCGGACGGCGGCGTCCTCGCCGCGGCGGCCGAGATCGATGTGGGCAGTCATGGGCCTCACCTCCGGCCTTCGACAGTGCCGCAGGCTCACGGAACGTCATCGCAGAATGGCTTTCTGTGGATAACTCGGGGGAGCTTCCGGATGATTCACTCGAAACCGGGGTTCGGTGCTTGCTTCGGTCGGGGCCTTGGCGCAGCGTGACGCCTGTGACCAACGCGCTGGAGGACGCCGTCGCCGAGTTCGGCCGTCATCTGCGCGCCGAGCGGGGCGTCTCGCCCCACACCCTGCGGGCCTATCTCGGCGATCTGGCCGACTTCTGCGGCTATGCCGCCCATGCCGGCCTGGTGGAACCGGCCGAACTGGATATCACGGTGTTGCGGGCCTGGCTCGCCCGTCAACATGCGCTGGGCCGTTCCCGGGCGACCCTGGCCCGACGGACGGCGGCAGTCCGCGCCTTCACCCGCCATCTGCACCGGCGGCGGCTTCTGGAGAACGACCCCGGTCTGCTGCTGGGCACGCCTCAACGACGGCGTGATCTTCCCACCGTCCTCACTCAGGACGATGCGGCACATCTCCTGGACACCGTGGACGCCGAGGGCCCGGTGGGGCTTCGCGATCTGGCCGTCCTGGAGGTTCTCTACGGCACGGGAGTCCGCGTGAGCGAACTCTGCGGGCTCGACGTCGACGACCTCGACACCGGTCGCAGGACCGTTCGAGTCCTGGGTAAGGGCGGGCGTGAGCGTACGGTTCCTCTGGGAGAGCCCGCTGCCCGTGCCGTCCAGGATTGGCTGCGCGCCGGACGCCCCGCACTCGCGACCGAGAACAGTGGCCCCGCTCTCTTCCTCGGCGCACGGGGAGGCCGCCTGCACCCCACCAGCGCCCGGCGGATCGTCCACACGAGGATCTCGGAGGTAGGGCAGATTCCCGACCTCGGTCCGCACGGCCTCCGTCACTCCGCCGCCACCCACCTCCTTGAAGGCGGCGCCGATCTGCGCAGCGTCCAGGAGATTCTCGGCCACGCGTCCTTGCAGACGACCCAGATCTACACACACGTATCGGCCGAACGCCTGAGGCAGGTCCACCGCCAAGCCCACCCCCGAGGCGCCCGCCCCGAGCTGTGACCCGCCCGATCGTTCTGGGGTGTGGTGCGGGGTTGCCGCCCGGCTGTGGTGGAGCCGGGCGGCGGGACGGGTCAGGGAGCGCGGCGTAGGCGGCGTTCCTGGGAGAGGTTGATGACGCCTGGTGGCTGACGGCGGCGGCGGTGCAGTCGGAAGCGGAGGCGGGTTCGACGCCAGGCGAAGGCCAGGGCGAAGGCCAGGAGCATGCCCGACAGCGCTCCGCCCGTGGCGGTGGCGGCGTCGCGCAGGGCCATCCTTGGCTGCGGAGACGGCGGATCAACGGGGCGAGGGGTCGCCGTTGGTGTGGGCTCTTGCCAGAGAGGCAGGAGGCGTACCTGGTGCTGGACGAGGTTGAGCGGATTCAGGTAGAGGGCGCCGCGGCGCAGACCCCAGTGCAGGCACGTCATGGGGCAGTGGAGCAGCCCTCGTTGCAGGACGCCGATCCGCGTGCCGGACGTGACGCGGCGGCCGGCGTGGACGCTGGGGCGGACGGGCAGGTACGTGGTGCGCAGGGCGCCGTGGTCGATGGTCACGACCCCTCGTCCCGCCAGATCGTCGGCGTACGCGATGCGGCCCGGCCCGGCGGCGTAGACGGCCTGGCCAGGGCGCGCCGCGAGGTCCACACCGCGGTGGCCCGGGCCCCAAGGGACGGCCGGGGGCGAGAAGCCGCGCGCCACCTGCGGGGTCGGCGGCCCTAAAGGCCAGCGCCAGGCGTCCAGGCCGGGCGACCCGATGGCGATCATGCATGTCAGGAGCAGCGAGAACACGGTCATGGACCGAACCCTGCCCCTCGGCCGGGCGGCTCGTCGACGGGGTTCGCGAACTGTGGATAACTGCGGGAATCGATGAGGCACGGACACCTTCGCACCCTGATAATCTGTAGGTGTGTCCGAGAGGGCACCGGTCAGGGCCAGGCCGTCATCGTTCCGCTCCAGGGCGGGCAGACGAGAAGCCGCTCCCAGAGCGGACGGGACCCAGATCCGGCAACGGGTCACAGCCGCCTGGAGGTATCCCGGCGGCTGATTTCACGCGTCCGCATGCCACCGCAACCCTGGTGGGGCGCAGTCCCTCGGTCCGTCGCCTCGGCGACGGTGGGGCAGCACCCGGGCGCAGGCAGATAACCAAATGCGGCCCGGCAGGGCCAGAGAAGGAGAACACGGGCAATGGCACCCGTCGTCACCATGCGGCAGCTCCTCGAGAGCGGCGTCCACTTCGGCCACCAGACCCGCCGGTGGAACCCGAAGATGAAGCGCTTCATCCTCACCGAGCGCAACGGCATCTACATCATCGACCTGCAGCAGTCGCTGTCCTACATCGACCGCGCCTTCGAGTTCGTCAAGGCCACGGTCGCCCACGGCGGGACGATCCTGTTCGTCGGCACCAAGAAGCAGGCCCAGGAGTCCATCGCCGAGCAGGCGACCCGGGTCGGCATGCCCTACGTCAACCAGCGCTGGCTGGGCGGCATGCTCACGAACTTCTCCACCGTCCACAAGCGGCTCACCCGGCTCAAGGAGCTGGAGGAGATCAACTACGACGACGTGGCCGGTTCCGGCATGACGAAGAAGGAGCTCCTCGGCCTGCGCCGCGAGAAGGACAAGCTGGAGCGCACCCTCGGCGGTATCCGCGACATGGCGAAGGTTCCGAGCGCCATCTGGATCGTGGACACCAAGAAGGAGCACATCGCGGTCAACGAGGCCAAGAAGCTCGGCATCCCGGTCGTGGCCATCCTCGACACCAACTGCGACCCCGACGAGGTCGACTACCCGGTCCCGGGCAACGACGACGCCATCCGCAGCGTCAGCCTGCTGACCCGCGTCGTCGCCGACTCCGTCGCGGACGGCCTCATCGCCCGCGCGGGCGCCGCCCCCGGTGGCGACGAGAAGCCCGCCGAGGGCACCGCGGCCGCCGGCAGCGAGCCCCTGGCCGAGTGGGAGCGCAACCTGCTGAAGCCCGGCGAGGCCGACGGAGCCGCGCAGGCCCCGGCCGAGACCGAGGCCGCGGCCGAGGCTGAGGCTCCGGCTGAGGCCCCCGCCGAGGCCCCGGCCGAGGCTCCCGCCGAAGCTCCGGCGGAGGCCGCCGAGGCCCCCGAGGCCGCTCCGGCCGACGAGGCTCCGGCTGAGGAGGCCCCCAAGGCTGCCGAGGCCGAGCAGGCTTGATCCCGCGGTCCCGGCGGCGTCCATGCGGACGCCGCCGGGACCGTCGCGGGTCCCACGACCAACGACGAGAGAAGCGAAGAGAGCGATGGCCAACTTCACCGCCGCTGACGTCAAGCGGCTGCGCGACCTGACCGGCTCCGGCATGATGGCCGTGAAGAACGCCCTCACCGAGGCGGACGGCGACTTCGAGAAGGCGACCGAGCTGCTGCGTCTCAAGGGCGCCAAGGACGTCGGCAAGCGCGCCGAGCGCACCGCCGCCAACGGCCTCGTCGCCGAGTACTTTGCGAACTCCGGTGACGGGGCGCTCCTGGAGCTCAACTGCGAGACCGACTTCGTCGCCAAGAACGCGCAGTTCATCGAACTCGCCCAGCGCCTGGTCGAGTTCGCGGCCGCCAACGGTGCCGCCGACGCCGCCGGCCTGCTGACCATCGAGATCGAGCCCGGCAAGACCGTCCAGGCCCTGATCGAGGAGAACAGCGCCAAGATCGGTGAGAAGCTGGAGCTGCGCCGGTTCGCCCACTTCCAGGGCGCCTACGTGGCCAGCTACCTGCACAAGTCCGACCCGTCGCTGCCGCCGACCACCGGCGTGCTGGTCGAGCTGGACAGCGAGAACCCCGAGGTCGCCAAGGACGTCGCCCAGCAGATCGCGGCGATGGCCCCCAAGTACCTCACCCGCGACGAGATCCCCGCCGCGGCGATCGAGAAGGAGCGGGCGCTCGCCGAGCAGCTCACCCGCGACGAGGGCAAGCCCGAGCAGGCCATCCCGAAGATCGTCGAGGGCCGGGTCAACGCCTACTTCCGCGACTTCGTGCTCGTGGAACAGGCGTTCGTGAAGGACAACAAGAAGACGATCGCGAAGGTCCTCGACGAGGCCGGCGTGAAGGTCGTCCGCTTCGCCCGGTTCAAGGTCGGGCAGGCTTAAGGGCACTCTGGAGACGAGTACCCGAGACATAGCGAAAGCAACGAGGAGGCCGCCGACGTGCCGGACAAGACGACCAGTAGCGCGACGGCGGCCTCGTCGTCCGACCAGCACGCGCCACGCGCGGGCTGGAAGAGGGTGCTGCTGAAGCTCTCGGGCGAGGCCTTCGCCGGACGCGACCCGCTCGGCATCGACCCGGAGGTCGTCCAGCACGTCGCCGAGGCGATCGCCGAAGCCGTCCGGGACGGCGTGCAGGTGGCGGTCGTGTGCGGCGGCGGCAACATGTTCCGCGGCGCCGTCATGGCCGAGCGCGGCATGGACCGCGGGCGCGCCGACTACATGGGGATGATCGGCACCGTCATCAACTGCCTGGCCCTGCAGGACTTCCTGGAGAAGCTCGGGCTCGACACGCGCGTGCAGACCGCCATCACCATGAGCCAGGTGGCCGAGCCCTACATCCCGCGCCGCGCCATCCGGCACCTGGAGAAGGGCCGCGTGGTCATCTTCGGCGCCGGGCTCGGCCAGCCGTTCTTCTCCACCGACACCACCGCCGCCCAGCGCGCGCTGGAGATCGGTGCGGAGGCGGTACTGAAGGCCACGCAAGTGGACGGTGTCTACGATGCCGATCCCCGAAAGAATCCAGACGCGGTCAAGTTCGACCGTTTGGAATACGGTGAAGTTCTACAGCGGAGCCTGAAGGTCATGGACGCCACGGCGATCAGCCTCTGCATGGACAACGCGCTCCCCATCGTGGTCTTCGACCTCATGGGGCAGGGCAACATCGTCCGGGCCGTCCGGGGTGAGAAGATCGGCACGCTGGTCAGCCCGGCGGAGGGCTGACCACAGCCCACGGGCCGCGCCGGACGCGGCGCGGAACCGCAGGACCAGGGCCGACCAGATGACACGGGAGTCACAGTGATCGACGAGACCCTCCTCGAAGCCGAGGAGAAGATGGAGAAGGCGGTCGCGGTCGCCAAGGAGGACTTCCAGGCCATCCGCACCGGCCGGGTCACCCCCGCGATGTTCAACAAGATCACGGCCGAGTACTACGGGACGCCGACGCCGATCAACCAGCTCGCGTCGTTCACGCTCCCCGAACCGCGCATGGTCATCGTCCAGGTCTTCGACAAGTCGTCCATGCAGGCGGTGGAGAGGGCCATCCGCGACAGCGACCTCGGCGTGAACCCCACCAACGACGGCAACGTCATCCGGGTCGTCTTCCCCGACCTGTCGGAGGAGCGCCGCAAGGAGTTCATCAAGGTCGCCGGCACCAAGGCGGAGGACAGCCGGGTCTCCATCCGCAACATCCGGCGCCGCGCCAAGGACGCCCTCGACAAGCTCGCCAAGGACGGCGAGGTCGGCGAGGACGAGGTCAGGCGTGCCGAGAAGGAACTCGACGACATGACGCACCGCTACGTGGCGCAGATCGACGAGCTACTCGAGCACAAGAAGGCCGAACTGCTCGAAGTGTGATGAGACTCGACGACGCCGGGGAGCCCTCGGGCTCCCCGGACGAGCCGGAGGTCGACATGGCCGGCCCACCCCCCGGTGAAGCACTGGACTCGCCCCCAGGGGCGGACGGCTCCGGCGACCCCCCGTCTTCCGGTGACTCCGTGCCTTCCGGCGGCGCGACCCCCGCTCGGAAGCCTGAAGGCAAGACGGGGCGAAACCTCCCGCTCGCCATAGGCGTGGGCGTCGCGCTCGGCGCTCTCGTACTGCTCTCGCTGTACACGGTCAAGGAGATCTTCCTTGCCGTGATGGTCGTGTTCCTGTTCCTCGGCATGCGGGAACTGACCGAGGCCTTCAAGAGCCGTGACATCCGCGTCCCGTTCATCCCCGTCGCGACGGGAATGGTCGGCACGCCCGTCGTCGCCTACGTGTGGGGCGCCACCGCCACCGTCGCGGCGGTCTCGCTGACGGTCCTGGCGCTGCTGATGACGCGCATGACCGAGGGCGCCCCCGGATACGTGCGGGACGTCACCGCCGGATCGCTCGTGGCCGGCTACCTGGTGCTGATGGGCGGGATCGTCGCGCTGCTCATGCGTCCCGACGACGGCGACCACCGCACCGTCATCTTCATCGCCACCACGGTCGCCAGCGACATCGGCGGCTATTTCGCCGGATCCTTCCTGGGCAAGCACAAGCTCGCGCCCACGATCAGCCCGAAGAAGACCTGGGAGGGCGTCACCGGGTCCGCCGTCACCTGCATGATCGTCGGCGGGTGGCTGGTGTGGTGGCTCCTGGACGGCGGTCACATCTGGCAGGGCGTGATCATCGGGCTCGCCGCCGTGGTCACCGCGACCGCCGGCGACCTCGTCGAATCGATGATCAAGCGGGATCTCGGCATCAAGGACATGGGAACGCTCCTGCCCGGCCACGGGGGAGTGATGGACCGTCTCGACTCCCTCGTCGCGACGGCCCCCGTCGTCTGGCTGCTGCTGGAACTGTTCGTCCCCAGTTAGGACGGCCTGGGGGGCGTCGTTCCTTGGCCGGATGCGGACCGCCCTGAAAGACGAGCCGCCCTCAGGAGACGACCCAGGAACGGCCTTGCTGGGCCAGACGCCGGATGAGTGCGTCGGATCCCTCGCTCTTGGCGAACCGGTGCTCCTCGCCCGTGATGGGCACGAGCCATAGCCATCGGACGGCGTCGCCGCTCAGCCTCAGACCGGTCATGCCGGGGGCCTCAGGACCCGCGAGACGGTTCGGGTCGTCCAGGAGGAGCACGCCCTCCCAGGACGACTCGCCATTGCCAAGGGGGAACGTGCGCGCCTCGTGGTACCACTTGACGACGTCCCCAGGCGCGAACCACGTCACCGACCGCCACGGGTATTGCGCCAGCCACGGGAAGATGCTGCCCGACCGCTGGCTGGGCAGAGTACTGGCGACGGCCAGTTCAATGCGTCCGTAGGGGGCGACGTCGTCCTCGTACAGTTCGACCGTGGGCATCCGCTGGCGGCTCATCCCGACCGTGCTCAGAACGGTGAACTCCCGGTCACCCCTTGCGGGCCGTTCCGAGACCCCCACCGTCGGCGCCATGCTCGGCTTGCCGCTCGCCAACTGGCGTCCGACATCGTGCCAGTAGTGGCCACTCGGGCCCAGGCGTTGCAGGAGGTGACCGAGAATCGACTGCTGGAACTCCGCCCAGGAGCCGTCCGCGCGGCACCTCTTCCAGTGCTCGCGCGCCTGGTCGACGCGCGGTCCGAAGTCGTCGATCTCCTCGTCCAGAGGGAAGGCGAACGGGCTCTGCAGCATGGCGTCGCGGGCGTAGCCGGGAATGCCGCGCCCCATGTCCGACCAGCCGGGGATCACCAGCAGCAGGTCGCCCTCCTCCAGGAGGGCCACGCCGTCGCCCTCCTCGAACCAGACGACCTCCAGCCCCTCAGGGTTCAGCGCCGGGCGTCCTGCGGGGTGGCGCACATGGGACTCCGGCAGCAGAGGGGCGTGGCCAGCGTCGAGCCGCGACTGGTCCAGATCCCGTGGGGCCTCGCGGTGGTTCGCGACCCACACCGCTCCGACCACCGAGTCACGCGCGTCCTTCAGATAGGCCGCGGTGACCTCGCCGTCGGTCTCGACGGTGAGCCGCCGGCTGCCGTACGGGCTGGCCGCCGCGTGGACGACGGTGGCCGCTGACCCCCGGGGCGAGGCGGCGCCCCTGCGCAATACCGACATGATCGAGACCTTAGCCGCAGACAAGACCGTGTGCAGGAATGTCGCTGTTCAGGTATGGGAGGGCGTCCAGGACGGACGATGCACGCGCAGGTGTTTGCGACACTGGGAGGACCATGTCTACCACCCAGCCCTCCGCGACCGGTGCCGCGCCCAAGAAGACCCCGGCGAAGCTCGTCTTCGCCGCACCGAGGCGCGGCAAGCCGCCGAGGCATCTCGCCGACCTCACCACGGCCGAGCGTCGCGAGGCGGTCGCCGCGCTGGGGGAGAAGCCGTTCCGTGCCGACCAGCTGTCGCGCCACTACTTCGCGCGCCTGACCGACGACCCCGCCAACATGACGGACCTGCCGGCCGCCGTCCGGGATCGCCTCGTGTCCGAGCTGCTCCCTTCGCTGCTGACCCCCGTACGCGAGTTGGACTGCGACGGCGGGACGACCCTCAAGACCGTCTGGAAAGCCTTCGACGGCGTCCTGTTCGAGTCGGTCCTGATGCGGTACCCGGACCGGGCGACGATGTGCGTCTCTTCCCAGGCGGGCTGCGGGATGAACTGCCCCTTCTGCGCGACCGGTCAGGCCGGGCTCACCCGCAACCTTTCCACGGCCGAGATAGTCGAGCAGGTCGCCGCGGGCGCGCGCGCACTCGCCCGTGGGCGCGTCCCCGGGGGTCCGGGCCGCGTCTCCAACATCGTCTTCATGGGCATGGGTGAGCCTCTGGCCAACTACAAGGCCGTGATAGGCGCGGTCAGGCGCATCACCGACCCGGCCCCCGCCGGGCTGGGCATCTCTCAGCGTTCGGTCACGGTCTCCACGGTCGGGCTGGTCCCGGCCATCGAGAAACTCGCCGCCGAGGACATGTCGGTCAGGCTGGCGGTGTCCCTGCACGCGCCCGACGACGAGTTGCGCGACGACCTCGTGCCCATCAACAACCGGTGGAAGGTCACCGAGGTCCTGGACGCCGCCTGGGCCTACGCCGACCGCAGCGGGCGCCGCGTGTCGATCGAGTACGCCCTCATCAAGGACATCAACGACCAGGCCTGGCGGGCTGATCTTCTCGGAAGGCTCTTGCGCGGGCATCTCGTACACGTCAATCTGATCCCGTTGAACCCGACGCCGGGTTCCAAGTGGACCGCCTCTCGGCCCGAGGACGAGCGCGAGTTCGTCCGGCGGCTGGAGGCCCACGGGGTCCCGGTCACGGTGCGCGACACTCGGGGCAGGGAGATCGACGGGGCCTGCGGGCAGCTGGCCGCGGCGACCAAGGACTGAGCGCGCCGCGGGCGCGTTCCTGGCGCCGTGCGGCGCGCGCGGGAACACGGCTGAGGAGCGCTGTGCCGGTGAAGACGGGTACACGGCTGCCGGTGGTCCTGCGGGGCTATGACCGGGGCCAGGTCGACGCCCTGCTCAAGCGCATATCGCAGGCGCTGAACGGCGGACCGCCGGTGTCCGCGGACGAGGTGCGCCGGGCCCGCTTCACCACCGTCCTGCGCGGCTACGACCATCGCGCGGTGGACGAGCTGCTCCGCGAGTGCATCAGGGAGCTCCAGGCCCGGGCGCCGATCGGGGAACGTCCCGGCCGCACCCGCGCCCAGCCCGCCTGGCTGATCAACTGGATCCAGAACGCGCGTTTCTCCGGCGCCGGCCTGCGCCCCGGCTACGACGTGCGGGACGTGGACGCCTTTCTCGAGCGCGTGATCGCCGGCCTGCGCGGCGTCGCCCCGCCCGTGACCGCCCGGGACGTGCGGGAGAGCGCGTTCCGCACCGTCCGCTTCGGACCGAGCTACGACGAGCAGGAGGTCGACCGCTTCCTGCTGCAACTCGCGGCCGCCCTCGAACGCTGACGAAGTTATCCACAATTTCGCGGGATACTGCGCGCCGTGTGAGGGCCGCGCCACGCTACGTGCATGGATCCCTTCGCCCCCCAGCACCGACGGCTCCGAGCCCTCCTCGACTCCTTCCTCGCGCCGGAGATCACGGCCATCCTGCTGCCTCTGATCAGGCCCGGGCTGCGCCTCTCCTCCCACGGTGAGGTGCCCGTCCACCTCGGAGGCACCCCGCAGCTGCCGCCGGACGAGCCGTGGCCGACGTGGAACGGCCGTCCGCTCGACTTCTTAGGCGCGATCGACTTCGCGGGCCTCGCCGGCCTGCCGAAGGTCCCGGGCCTGCCCGCCTGCCGCGCCGCGTTCTACTACGCGAGCGAGATCCCCCGTCCGTGGGGCGACGAACCCGACCAGCGCGACGGCTGGCGCGTCTTCACCGGCGACCTCCGCCCGGCGACCCCTCCGCCGGGCACCCTTTCCTACCCGCAGACCACCTTCGGCGCCGCTCCGTTCCTCTCCCTGCCCTCTCCCCAGGAGGAAGTTGTCCAGCGCCTGGAGATGGTCTACGACGGCATCGTGCCGGTGTACGAACAACTGCACACCGCATGGACGCGCCACACCTGCCCGGACGATGCACCCGCCCACCAACTGGGCGGCTGGCCGACCCTCGTCCAGCGTCCTCTCGGCCCCGACTGCCTGTACGCCTCGACCGGCCGCACACTGAACTCCCTCAATCCTCCGGCCCTCACACCGGACGAGCAGCGCGCTGTCGAGGAGTGGCACCTCCTCCTCCAGCTCGACTCCGACGACCGCCTCGGCTGGTACTGGGGCGACCCGGGCCGCATCTACTTCTGCAACCGCCGCGACACCCCCTTGGAGCAGACATGGCTGACCGTCCAGGCCGCGTAACCCACCCTGGGACATCTCCCGGACGCGGGCGCGGTGTGAGCTGGTGCTCGCTGGAGCCCGCCCTCCGCGACGCCGTCCGCGTAAGGGGCGGGGGTGCCCCAACCTGTTCGGGTCGCGGCCCTCAGAGGCAGGAGATCAGCGGTCGCATGGGGCAGGGTCGGCGAGATCGGGGGTGCGGGGTGATCAGGAGGTGCGGCGGGTGGTGAGGAAATAGGCGGTGCCTACGACTGTGGACCAGACAAGGAGATGGAGGGCGGTGGTGGGGAAGTGCGAGACGAAGACGTTCGGGCCGTCGTGAGCAGCGCGCATCCATCCGATCATCGGGATGGACAGCCAGGAGAGCCTTCCGATGCTCAGGAGAAGGAGCGCGGTCGCGCCGCCGAGGAGCGCCAGCAGCGAGACACCGGGATCGGGGATGAGGGCACGGCTCGTCCATGCCCCGAGCAGCGTGCCCGGGATGGCGACGAGGAGGTTCAACGCGCAGCCCGTCAAGATCGCCCGTCCGGACGAACCCGCCTGGAGGGCCTGGATGAGGGGGACGGCCAGTGCCGCGACGCCCAGTGAGACGTTCACCCCGTACGCGGCGAGCAGGCCCGCCCACGTGGGCGCGGACGGGCCACGGGCCGCGGTGGCGGTCAGAGAGCGCTGCTCGTCGGGCTGCGTGTCGAGGAGGGCGCGGGCCGCCCACGCCCAGACGGGGAACATGAACGCCGCCACGTCCGCGAACGTCCGCACGGCGAGTTCGCCGGCGTCAGGGCCGCTCGGTCCCTGCGCGAGGACCAGCGCCACGATCAGGGCCACCACGATCAGCGGCTGGAGGACGCGCAGCGAGCGGAGATATCCCGCCACGTGGAATCGGACGAGTGCGATCAATCTTCGCGCCTCCGCACCCGGTAGCCGTCGGCCCTCAGCTTCGTCTCCACGGTGTCGGCCTCGTCTCCGGGCACCTCGACCTCCAGGACGGTCCAATGGCCGGGGCCCGCGGAGGCCAGGGGGGTCACGGAGCCGTTGGCGACGTGCAAGCGGTCGACGCCGGGCATCGCCTCGATGCAGCGCTGGTGGTCGCTGACGACGACCGTGGAGCCGTGCGAGGCCAACTCGGAGATCAGTTCGGGGAGCGAATCGCGGGTGGCGGCGTCCAAGCCCGCGAAGGGCTCGTCCAGGATCAGCAGCTCCGGGTCCGCCATGAGCGCCTGCGCGAGCCCGATCTTCTGAGCGCTGCCTTTCGACAGTTCGGACAGCCGAACATCGAGGAGATGGTCGAAGCTCAGTCGCTCTGCCCAGACGTCGCCGGTGTCCGCGGGGACGCGCCGTATGGCCGCCATGTGGCCCAGGTAGGCCCGGACGCTGAACGGCTGGTCGACCGGGAACCGCTCCGGCGCGTACCCCACTCGGGCGGGGCGGTCTCCGACGACGCCCTCTCGTGGCCTGCGCAGGCCGGCGATCACGCGGAGCAGCGTGGACTTCCCTGCGCCGTTATGCCCGGTCACCTCGGTCACGCTTCCCTCGGGAAGCGACAACGTGACGTCCCGGAACACCCAGGGGTCTCGGCGCCGATAACGAAAGGCGACACGCTCCAGCCGCATGGCACCCAGACGGTAGAGCCCCTCGCGTAAGAACGGCGTTAGCCCGCCCCACCCCCGATGCCCGAGCCCTCACACGGGGACTACGGAGGGGATGGGAACGGAGGTTTCGGGAGGACGGTGAGGCGGGTGCGGTAGCCGGGGGCTCGGTTAGGTGGGGTTGGTGACTGCTTTGGAGAGGCGGCTTGCGTAGGTGGCGGCTTCGGAGTCGGAGGCGTATTTCTGGCGAGGCCAGAAGAAGCCGCGGAGGCCGTCCTTGGGGTTGCGCGGAACCACATGTACATGCAGGTGGGGGACGCTCTGGCTGATCCGGTTGTTCATGGCGACGAACGAGCCGGCCGCTTCGAGTACGGATTCCATCGCCCCGGCGAGGCGTTGGGCTTGCGCGAAGAACGGGCCGAGGAGGTCTTCGGGCAGATCCGTGAGCGTCTCGTAGTGCGTCCGGGGGACCAGCAGCGTGTGCCCCTTGAACAGCGGCCGGGCGTCGAGGAACGCCACCGCGTCCGGCGCGTCCAGCACGACGTGCGCGGGCCGCTCCCCCTTGATGATTTCGCAGAACAGACACGCCTTGCTCACAGCCTCACCCATCCCCCTATTCTCCAGCCCCACCCGCAAGCGACCGCAAGCGGCCGAACGCCACCGACGGCCCCGGGAAGACGGCGCTGATCACCTTCTCACCCGAGGGCGGGCGGTCCTGGCCCGCGGCCGATCGCCCTGGGAACGAGCCGCGCTCACGTATTTGGAGGTGCTGAGCCTGAATGTTTCCGACGCCAGCCGCAGGCCGGAGGCGGCGAAGGCCGCTCTGAAGATCCCCTGAGACCGGCCGAGCGCTGTCCGCGACCAGAGCTTGTGTGATCGAGTCACGCCGCGGTGGCGGCGGTGATCGTGGTCTGTGAGTTGGAGCGACGAGGTCGCCGGGAGTGGTTTCATGACCGGCTTTGTAGGCCGCCTGGACGAGGCCTGCGAGGAGACGGAGGCGCCTTAAGCGGACCTGCCCGCTGCCAGGAGGGCCAGGGTCGTGTCCAGGGGCTGGGCGTCTTGAGGGCGGGGGGTGGACGGGCTCCACCAGCGGATCGCGGCTATCTCGGGGGTGGGCGTGAAGGTGGTGTGGCGGGTTGGGGCTTGGGCTGTGTAGAGGGCCGCGTATTCGTCACGGGGTGGTGATGCCAGGTGGAAGCGGGCGTAGCCGGCGAGTGTGAGAGCGGGGAGGTGCAGGCCGGTCTCCTCGTGGAGTTCGCGGACGGCCGCCTCCAGGGGTGACTCGGCCGCTTCGATCCGGCCGCCGGGGAGCTCCCATTGGCGGCGGTGGCGGTCATAGACCAGCAGGAGATGGTGGTCGTGCCAGACCGCCGCCAAGGCCGCGGGCATGGGAGCGTCACCGGGGACGGCGCGGTCGGCCGGGAGGAGGGCCGTCAGCGCATTGCCCCGGTGGTCCTTGGCCAAGGGATTCCACATGGACGGGTCAGGACAGGGCCAGCAGCAGGGCCGTGTAGGGAGGGATCGGGTCGGGGGCGGGCTCCGCCGACTCCTGGGAGGCGGCGTGTTCGTAGAGGTCGCGTTCGGCGCGGTCCAGGGCGGCTGACAGGACGAAGTCGGTGACCGACCAGCCGATCAGCTCGGCCGCCGCGCGGATCACGAGGAATTGCTCCACCGTGGTCCGAAAGGTGATGTGATCGTCGGCGGGATCGGCCGGAAGGTCCTGGCGAACCGACTCGGGCATGGCCGGTCTCCTTCCTCGCGGCCTTTCAAAGTACGCCGCGAGGAGTTGCCAGGACATCCCCTCTGAGAACGAGAATCGACGGGTGTCCGGTGGAGTCAGCGGGTTCCCCAGGAGTAGGTCTGTTTGCGAAGTTTGAGGTACACGAAGCTCTCGGTGGAGACGACGCCCGTTACGGCGCGGATACGGCCGAGAAGTTCCAGAAGACGTTCGTCGTCCTCGCAGACGAGCTCCAGGAGGATGTCGAACGAGCCCGCGGTGATGACGACGTAATCGATCTCGTCCAGGGCGGCGAGCTCGTCGGCGATCCTCTCCAGGTCGCCTTCGCACCTGACACCGATCATCATTTGGCGGTGGAAGCCGAGCATGAGCGGGTCGGTGACGCCGACGATCTGCATGACGCCCGTGTCGAGGAGCTTCTGCACGCGCTGGCGCACGGCGGCCTCGGACAGGCCCACGGCCTTGCCGATGGCGGCGTAGGAGCGGCGGCCGTCCTGCTGGAGCTGCTCGATGATCTGCTTGGCGGTCTCGTCGAGCTGGACGCGGGGTGCCCGTTCCATCCGGTTCTCCTAGCTGCGGCATCGAGGGTGTGAGGCCTCTGGGCCAAGTGAATCAGTCGTGAAATTCGATCGTAACAACGGAATCACTTGTGTTGGGCGGACACCTCTGTAAGGGTCGGGCCAACAGGACACAACGGGCGACGGCGCCCAGGAGGGACCTGAGGATGAGCGGCGAGCGGCTGCGCAACTTTATCGGCGGAGAGTACGTCGACGCCAAGGACGGGCGGACGCTGGAGGTGGTCGACCCCAGCACCGGCGAGACGTACGCGGAGGCGCCGGTGTCCGGCGCCGAAGACGTCGACGCCGCGTTCCGCGCGGCGTCCGACGCGTTCCCCGCCTGGCGCGACGCCACGCCGGGCGAGCGGAGCCTGGCGATGCTGCGCTTCGCGGACGCGGTCGAGAAGCGGGCGGAGGACCTCGTCAGGGCGGAGAGCCGGGACACCGGCAAGCCGGTCCAGATGACCCTGGACGAGGAGGTGCCGCCGATGGTGGACAACCTCCGGTTCTTCGCCGGGGCGTCCCGGGTGCTGGAGGGCAAGGCGTCCGCCGAGTACATGGCCGACCACACCTCCTCGATCCGGCGGGAGCCGATCGGGGTGTGCGCGCAGGTGACGCCCTGGAACTACCCGATGATGATGGCGATCTGGAAGATCGGGCCGGCGCTGGCGACGGGCAACACCGTGGTGCTCAAGCCGTCCGAGACGACGCCGGCGAGCACGCTGATGCTGGCGGAGATCGCGGCCGAGTTCCTGCCCCCGGGCGTCTTCAACGTGGTCTGCGGCGACCGCGGCACCGGGCGTTCGCTGGTGGAGCACCCGAAGCCGCAGATGGTGTCGATCACCGGGAGCGTGCGGGCCGGCATGGAGGTCGCCGCGTCGGCGGCCAAGGACCTCAAGCGGGTGCACCTGGAGCTCGGCGGCAAGGCGCCGGTGGTCGTGTTCGACGACGCCGACGTCGAGGCGGCGGCGACGGGCATCGCCGAGGCCGGGTACTTCAACGCGGGCCAGGACTGCACGGCGGCCACCCGCGTGCTGGTCGCCGACCGGCTGCACGGGGAGTTCACCGAGGCGCTCACCGAGGCCGCCAAGGGGACGGTCGTCGGGCCTCCCAGTGACGCCGACGCCTTCTACGGGCCGGTGAACAACGCGAACCAGCTGGAGCGCGTCCAGGGCTTCATCGAGCGGGCGCCCAGCCACGCGAAGGTCCTCACCGGCGGCGAGCGCGTGGGGGAGCGCGGCTACTTCTTCGCGCCGACCGTCGTGGGCGGCCTCAGGCAGGACGACGAGATGGTGCAGAACGAGGTCTTCGGACCGGTCATCACCGTCCAGAGCTTCTCGGACGAGGCTCAGGCCGTGGAGTGGGCCAACGGCGTCAAGTACGGCCTCGCCGCCAGCGTCTGGACGCAGAACCACGGCCGCGCCATGCGCATGAGCAAGGCGCTGGACTTCGGTGCCGTGTGGGTCAACACCCACATCCCGCTGGTGTCGGAGATGCCGCACGGCGGCTTCAAGCACTCCGGCTACGGCAAGGACATGTCGATGTACGGAATCGAGGACTACACCCGCGTCAAGCACGTCATGCACTACATCGGCGGCTGAGCGCCGCCGACCGGAGCCCGTGAAGGAAGTCCCGCCCATGACCGAGACCCACCCCGCCGCGGTGCGCGACGATCCGGCCCGCGCGGTCCCCGCGATCGAGCTCGCGGGAGTCGAGAAGGACTACCACGCCTACGGCGAGACCGTGGCGGCGGTCCGCGGCGTCGACCTGTCGATCGCGGAAGGGGAGTTCTTCTCCCTGCTCGGCCCGTCCGGATGCGGCAAGACGACGACCATGCGCATGATCGCCGGCTTCGAGGAGCCGACGGCGGGGCGGGTCCGGCTGCGCGGGCAGGACGTCACGGACGTGCCACCCAACAGGCGCGACGTGAACATGGTGTTCCAGTCGTACGCGCTCTTCCCCCACATGAGCGTCTTCGAGAACGTCGCGTTCGGCCTGCGCCGGCGCGGCGTTCCGAAGGCGCACCTCACGCGGCGGGTGGGGGAGATGCTGGAGATCGTCGATCTGGCGGGACGGGAGAGGCGCCGTCCCGCCGAGCTGTCCGGCGGCCAGCAGCAGCGGGTCGCGCTGGCCCGGGCGCTGGTCAACGAGCCGCGGGCGCTGCTGCTGGACGAGCCGCTCGGCGCCCTCGACCTGAAGCTGCGCCAGGCGATGCAGGTCGAGTTGAAGCGGATCCAGCGGGGGGTCGGCGTCACGTTCGTGTACGTGACGCACGACCAGGGCGAGGCGCTGACGATGTCGGACCGCATCGCCGTCATGAACGACGGGGTGATCGAGCAGCTCGGCACGCCGCGGGAGATCTACGAGCATCCCGCGACGCGGTTCGTGGCCGGGTTCATCGGGACGTCCAACCTGCTGGACGGGGAGGTCACCGGGACGGGGCCGGGCGGCGCGGTGCTCTCCCACGGCCCGGACGGGCGGATCGAGGTCCCGTTGCGCGACGGCCGGGAGGCCGTCGAGGGGGAGCGGGTGGAGCTGACCGTCCGCCCAGAGAAGATCGGCATCGGGCCGGACAAGCCGGGGGACGGGCAGTGCGCCCTCCGGGGAACCGTGACCGAGGTCGTGTACCTCGGGACGTCGACGAACTACAACATCACCACCTCCGCCGGCGCCGACGTCGTCGTGTTCCTGCAGAACGCGACGTCCGCCGACGACATCGCCGTGCGCGGCGACAGCGTCTGGCTGTCGTGGGATCCGCGCCACTCGTACGCGATAGGAGCCCCGCAGTGAGCCAGTTCGACCCCGCTTTCCTCCGCGGACTCACAAGGCCGCGTCTGGCACGTTCCGACGCGGGCGGTCCGGCCCGCCGCGACGTCCTGAGGCTGATGGGCGCGGCGGGCGCCGGGCTCGCCCTGTCGGCGTGCGGGGTGAAGGGGCAGGGCGGCAAGGAGAAGGTCAGCCAGAGCGACGTCGAGAAGTACTGGGCGGGCAAGACCGGGAGCGGTCGGCTCAACTGGGCGAACTGGCCGGGCTACATGCAGGACGACCGGGAGACCATCAAGGCGTTCGAGAAGGAGACGGGCGTCAAGGTCACCTACAAGGAGGTCATCCAGGAGATGGCCCCGTGGTTCGGCAAGATCCAGGCGCCGCTGGCCGCCGGGCAGTCCATCGGCTTCGACCTGATGGTGATGACGAACGGGATCCAGCTGGAGCAGTGCCGCCAGCTCGGCTACCTGGCGCCGCTCGACCTGTCGAAGCTGCCGAACTTCCAGGCGAACGCGGGCCCGTCGTTCAAGAACCCGTCCTACGACCCGGGCAACGCCTTCACGGTCCCCTACGAGTCCGGGGTCACCGGAATCGCGTACAACACCGAGTACGTGAAGGAGGAGATCACCAGCATCGCCCAGCTGTTCGACCCGAAGTACAAGGGCAAGGTCGGCATGATGGGCGACTCGCAGGAGCTCGGGAACTTCGGGATGTTCCTGCTCGGCATCGACCCGGAGAAGTCGACGAAGGCGGACTGGGAGAAGGCCGCCGCCAAGCTGCGCGAGCAGCGCGACAAGGGCATCGTCCGCAAGTACTACAGCCAGGACTACGTCGACGCCGTCAGCAAGGGCGACGTGTGGATGACCATGGCGTGGTCCGGGGACGTATACAGCCTGACCAGCCCGGACGTGAAGTTCGTGGTGCCCAGGGAAGGCGGCACGATCTGGACCGACAACCTGTGCGTCCCGAAGACCGCCGAGAACCCGGTGGACGCGCTGACCCTCATGAACTGGCTCTACCTCCCGGAGAACAACGCGCCGCTGACCGAGTTCATCAACTACATGCCGCCGATCCCGGCCACCCAGAAGCTCATCGCGCAGAAGGCGGAGCAGGCCGGCGGCGCGGACAAGAAGGACCTCACCCGGCTCAGCACCAGCCCGCTGGTCTTCCCGTCGCAGGCCGACCTGGCCCGGCTGCGGCACTACCGGCGGCTCACGCAGGCCGAGGAGACCGAGTACCAGAAGATCTTCGAGCCGATCTCCAAGGGATCGTGATGGCGGGGGTGCGGGGACGGCTCGCGCCGTACCTCATGATCCTGCCGGGCGGGCTGTGGCTGGCGGTGTTCTTCCTCGTCCCGATGGTGCTCATGGTGTCCCTGTCGCTGCAGACCGGGAACCTCATCGACGGCTTCCAGCAGACGCTGCACTGGCAGAACTACACCGACGGCTTCGGCACCTACGGCGACAAGTTCGTCCGGTCGCTCTGGTACGGGCTGGTCGCGACGATCGCGTGCATCGTGCTCGCCTACCCGGCCGCGTACTGGATCGCGTTCCGCGGCGGGCGCGCCAAGTCGACGTACCTGTTCCTGCTCCTGCTCCCGTACTTCGTCTCGTTCATCCTGCGGACGGTGTCATGGAAGCTCGTCCTCACCGACAACGGGCCGATCCTCGGGCCGCTGCGCGACCACGGCGTCCTGCCGGAGGGCTTCCACGTCCTCGACACCGGGGTCGCGGTGGTGTCGGGGCTCGCCTACAACTTCCTGCCGTTCATGGTCCTGCCGATCTACGTGGCGCTCGAGCGCATCGACCCGCGCGTGGTGGAGGCGGCCTACGACCTGTACGCGAGCCGCGCGCAGGCGTTCCTGCGGGTCATCCTGCCGCTGTCGCTGCCCGGCGTGTTCGCCGGCGTGATCATGACGTTCGTGCCGGTGTCGTCGGACTACGTCAACGCCGAGGTGCTGGGCGGCCCGCAGAACACCATGATCGGCAACGTCATCCAGACCGAGTACTTCAACAACAGCGCCTACCCGACGGCGTCCGCGCTGTCGTTCACGCTGATGGCGGTCCTGCTCGTCGGCATCTTCGCCTATGCCCGCACACTCGGCACGCAGGACGTCCTGGAGGCGGCGGGACGATGACGACGCACACCAAGGCCCCGGTGACGCTCACCAAGACCCCGCAGCGGCGGCGGCCCCGCAGGCGCCGGATCTCCGGCCTGCACCTCTACACCCTCGTGCTGATCGCGTGGCTGATCCTGCCGATCGCGATCATGATCCTGTTCGGGTTCAACGACACCCGAAGCAAGCAGAACTTCCAGTGGCAGGGCTTCACGCTCAGGTGGTACGCGCACCTGTTCGACAAGAGCGACCTCACCGCGGCCGTCGTCAACTCGCTGACGATCGCGCTGCTCAGCACGCTGATCACCACGGTCATCGGGACGTTCGCGGGCCTCGCGCTCGGCCGGTACCGGTTCCGCGGGAAGGGCTCGACGAACCTCGTGCTGTTCATGGCGATCTCCTGTCCGGAGATCGTGATGGGCGCGTCGCTGCTGTCGATGTTCGTCACGTTCAACCTGCCGCGCGGCTACCTGACGATCCTCCTCGCGCACGTGATGTTCTCGATCGCGTTCGTGGCCGTGACGGTCCGGGCCCGCGTCGTCGGGCTCGATCCCGCGGTGGAGGAGGCGGCGCAGGACCTCGGCGCGGGCCCCTGGACGCGGTTCCGCCTGGTCACCCTGCCGATGATCATGCCGGGGGTGCTGGCGGGGGCGCTGCTGGCGTTCGTGCTGTCCATCGACGACTTCGTCATCACCAACTTCACCAGCGGCGCCACCGTCACGTTCCCGCTGTGGATCTACGGCTCCACCAGGACGGGGACGCCGCCGCAGGTCAACGTGATGGGGACGCTCATCTTCGCGGTCGGCGTGCTGATCGCGGTGGTGTCGGCGCGGCGCAGCATCCGCGCGCGAACGTGAACGTCGCCGCGTCGCTCGCCGGCGCCGCCCCGGAGCCGTTCTGGCTCCAGGACCCGGCCCGCCCCGGCGCGGGCCCGGCGCTGTCCGGCGCGCTGAGGTGCGACCTCGCCGTCGTCGGCGGGGGGTACAGCGGCCTGTGGACGGCGCTGCTCGCCAAGGAGCGCGACCCGTCCCTGGACGTGGTCGTGGTGGAGGCCGGCCGGATCGGCGCCGCCGCGTCCGGACGCAACGGCGGGTTCTGCGCCGCCAGCCTCACCCACGGTCTGGAGAACGGCCTCGGGCGCTGGCCGGACGACGTCCACGCGCTCGAACGCCTCGGCTGGGACAACCTGCGCGCGATCGCCGAGACCCTGACCCGCCACGGCATCGACGCCGAATGGGAGCCGACGGGGGAGATGAGCGTCGCCACCGAGGAATGGCAGGTGCCCGCGCTCCAGGAGGCGGCGGAGAAGGCCTACGAGCACGGCTGGGAACCGATCATGCTCGGCCCGGAGGCGGTCCGCGCGGAGGTCGACTCGCCCACCTACCTCGCGGGCCTGTGGGACCGCGACGCCGTCGCCATGGTGCACCCGGCGAAGCTCGCCTGGGGCCTGGCGGCGGCGTGCCGCGCCCTCGGCGTCCGCGTCTTCGAGAACACCCGCGTCACCGCGCTGCGCCCCGATGCCCGCCGGCTCCGGCTGACGGCCGCCGCGCCCCCGCGGCGAGGCGACCGGGCACCCCGCCCGCTCGGGACGGTCACCGCCCGGAACGTCGCCCTGGGGACCGGTGCCTTCCCACCGATCCTGCGGCGCCTGCGCAACTACGTCGTCCCTGTGTACGACTACGCCCTCGTCACCGAGCCGCTCACCCCCGCGCAACGCGAGGCCATCGGATGGCGGCACCGGCAAGGGCTCGGCGACAGCGCAAACCAGTTCCACTACTACCGGCTGACCGCCGACGACCGGATCCTGTGGGGCGGCTACGACGCCGTCTACCACTTCGGCAACGGAATGCGTCCCGGCCTGGAACGGCGTCCCTCCACGTACGCGACCCTGGCCCGGCACTTCTTCACGACGTTCCCGCAACTGGAGGGCGTGCGCTTCACCCATGCCTGGGGCGGCGTCATCGACACGTGCAGCCGCTTCTGCGCCTTCTACGGGACGGCCTACGACGGCAGGCTCGCGTACGCGGCGGGTTACACCGGCCTCGGGGTCGGCGCCACCCGCTTCGGAGCGGACGTCATGCTCGACCTCCTGCGCGTCGGACTCGCGCCCGGCGAGGAGACCGAACGGACACGGCTGGCGATGGTGCGCTCCAGGCCCGTCCCGTTCCCGCCCGAGCCGCTGCGCTACGGCGTCATCGAGCTGACCCGGCGCGAGATCGCCCGCGCGGACCGCAACGCGGGACGCCGCGGCCTCTGGCTTCGCACCCTCGACCGCATGGGCCTCGGCTTCGACTCCTGACCCTGAGGGGAGGGGGGATCAGTCCGGCGACTCTTCGACCGTGCCGAAGATGACCGACGAGACCTCCAGGTAGAGCTGCTCCGGGTACGGCATGAAACCGACGTTGCGGAGCGCCTGCTTCTGGCCCGCGGACTCCATCACGAACTCGCCGTAGCCGAAGATCCGCCCGAGCACCGAGCGGTTCAGCGCGATGTCGGTGACCTTGGCGAGCGGCATCATCGCGACGTTGCGGTTGAGGACCCCGTTGACGACCATCACCCGGTGCTCGGTGACCAGGAAGAAGTCCACCGACCAGGCGATCACCTTCCAGGCCAGGTAGCAGACGGTGATCAGCCAGAGCCACCAGATCCAGATCTGCCCGCTGACCGCGCTCGCCGCACCGCACGCGATGAGCCCGGCGACGACGACCGCCACCGGCAGCAGCAGGACGGCGGGATGCCGCCGCACCGCGATGACACGGCCCTCGTAGGACATCAGATACTTGTCGACGGTCCGCGACGAGGTGTCGCGGTGCACCATCATGTCCTGCAGATTCACGGCGGCGTCCTCGTCATGATCCGGGTGGGTCAACCGTAGCCGACGCGGCACCGGCGGTGCAGGGGCCCGCACGGTAAGGGCCCCGGCTCCGCGCGGGGCCTTGTCGGACGCGGATCCGTTCGCCGATCATGGTCTTCATGGACGGCGACGCCGAGAATCCGCAGGAGCCCGGCAAGCCGCGCGGCGAGTTCGCGCCCGATGTGACCGGACGCCCCATCTGGCGGCTGCTGCTGAGGGGCCTCGGCGTGTACCTGCCCGGCTGGGAGATGCCCGCGGGCGCGCTGGGCGTCCGGGACGGGGCGCCTCCGGCGGGGTTCGGCCCGCCCGCCTATCTGAACGGCGACGCCGGCTTCGGCGTCCAGGTCCCCGACCGCCGCCGGGGCCTGGAGCCGGACCGCGAGATCTACGTCCGCGGGCGGGAGAACCCGAGCTTCGGGATCGTCGTCGCGGGCCCGTCGGCGGCGATCGGCAGCCGCGTCGTGGACGCCGCGGTGCTGATGCGGTTCGCGCGGCGGCTGACGTTCGAGGAGCTCGTCGACACCGGCGACGCCGACTCCGTCCCGTACGCGGTGCGCGGTGCGCGGGCGGTGGAGAACGCGGTGTTCCTCGACCGCGCCGCCGGGATCGGCCTCTGCGTCGAGGCCGACCCGCGGACCGGCGCCCTGCGCTGCCCCCTGTACGTGCGCATCGGCGGCCCCGCGGAACGTTCCGTGCGGGCCTACGGGGCGGTGGCCCAGCCGGTGAGGTCCCACAGCTGATGGGAGGGCAGCCGCCGCAGCCGGACGCTCGCGTCGGCCGGGTCCCAGAACACCTCGTCGCTCTCCAGCTCCAGCGACTGCGCGGCCGTCAGCACCGCGCACAGCAGCTCGTCGCGCGTCCGGACGGCCATGAGCGGGCCGATCTGCACGACGGCGCCAGAGCACTCCGCCAGCGTCCTCAGGAGCGACTTGAGGGCCGCCTCGTCCTCGGGCCCGCGCACGGCCTCCACTCCCGCGGGGACGCCCGGTTCCACCCGCGCGAGGCCCCGCCTGGCCTCGCCGCCGGAGGCGCCGTTGCCGGGCCGGGCACCGGCGCCCGCGGAGATGAGCAGGGCGCTGAACACGCCCGCCAGGTCCTCGCTGGCGTGCCCGCCGAGGAAGTAGCGGCGGCGCTCCGGTGAGCCGGGCGTGCCGTTCGGGCCCTCGGCCGTGCGGAACCGCACCGCCAGCCGGCTGGCGCGCACGCACCGCTCGTACATGTCGCTGAGGATGTCCTCGAGCTGCTCGTCGCGCGTCCACAGCCGCCCCGTCGCGGTGACGGCGTCGCCGTGGGCGCGGGGACGCCCGGTGAGCGCCGCCGTGACGGTGTCGTCGAGCTCGCCCTCGGTGAACTGCAGCAGCTCGGCGACGACGTCCTCGACGTCCTCCAGGGTGCGGGTGAGGGCGCGCTGCAGCTCCAGGATCTCCTCGCCGCCGCGCTCCAGGTCCGCGAGCCGGCCGAGCGCCTCGTCGACCTTGCCGTCGGCGGCCCCGCCGCCCGCACCGGTGGCGGCCCGCACCGACGTCTCGACCTCGCCGAGCTTGCGGCGCAGCGCGGCGAGGGTGATGCGCTGCTGCTCCAGCTCGTGCAGCCTGCCCGCCTGGGTCCGCAGGTAGTCGTCCGCCTGGTGGACGAGGCCCGCGAGCTCCTCCACCTGCCCGGTGTTCTGCCGGAGCCGGGTGTCGAGCGCGGGCAGCACGTCCTGCTTGACCCGCGACAGCTCCGCGGTGAGCTGCTCGCCGACGGTGACCAGGACGTTGTTCTGCTTGGTGACCTGGTCGTTCAGCTCGTCGATCCGGCGGGTGAAGGCATGGGCCTGGTCCCGGCTCTGCTTGCCCGCGTACAGTTCGAGCGCCCCCACCACGACGCACATCACCACCAGGATGACCGTCGTCATTGCACTCCTCGGGCGTGACGGTGATTACCGGAACGGGTTTTGATCGCGACCATAACTTACGATCACGTGCGCCGACCGGAACTTACGTAACCGACTGATCTCAGTGACCGGCCGGTCTCACCTGTCCTTCCCGTACCATTCCGTAACGCCTTCCGTGCTCTTCGTGACGGATTCTCAGACGCAGCCCTCGAATTGCGGGACGGTGGTGGTCACCCTCAGCCCGGCGGGGCGGAACCACGTGTCCAGCAGCCGCGCCGCGGTGCCGTCCTGGTACATCCGCGTGATCGCCTTGTTGACCGCCTCGCAGCCGTCGACGTCGCCCTTGCGGATGCCGACGCCGTAGGGCTCGTCGGTGAAGGGGGCGTTGACCAGCGTGAGACCGCCGCCGCCCCCGGACGCCTTCGCCGCGAGGCCCGCGAGGATCAGGTCGTCGGTCGAGACCGCGTCGAGCCGCCCCTCGGTGAGCTCGGTGAGGCAGCCGGCGTACCCGCTCGCCTCGACCGGCAACGCGGCGACGCCCTGCTCGTCGTGGACGCGCGGGAACGACACCGAACCCTGCACGCGGCAGAGCCGCCGCCCTTTCAGGCCGTCGATGTCGCGGATGGCGCGGGCTTCGGACCTGCGGACGAGAATGTCCTGGTGGGCCACATAGTAGGGACCCGCGAACGACACCTTCACCTTGCGTTCCGGCGTGATGGAATAGCTGGCCACCACGAGGTCGACGTCCCCGTCCTGGAGCATTTTCTCGCGGGTCGCCGACGTCACGCGCTTGAACGTCACGCCGCCGGGACTCACGCCCATCCGCCGGGCGACCTCTTTCGCGATGTCGACGTCGAATCCCGTGAAAGTGCCGTCCGCGCGCCGTTCGCCGAGTCCCGGCTGGTCGCCGTTCACGCCGATGACGAGAGCGTCCTTTCCGGCGACGGTGTCCTCACCGGCGTCGGCGATCCCGCACGCCGTTCCCGCGCCGAGGACGGCCGCCGCCGCGAGGACCGCCGCCGCGATGCGCCGCGCCGTCACTTCGACCACCGGTACTCGGCCAGACGGGGGCGGACGCCGACCAGGACGAGCGCGGCGATGACGACGCCCGCCGCGGGCAGGACGGCGTACCAGCCGCTCGTGCCGCCGTCCCCGTCCTTCACGGCCTCGTCGAACGCCTTCTGGTGGATGGCGACCAGCGCCTGCAGGGAGCGGTCGTACCGGGTGAAGTCGGCGGCGGCGGCGCCGCGGGCGGCGACCGCCTCGTCGCGCCGATCCCGGTCGACCAGGTCGCGCATCCGGCGGTCGTTGGCCTGGACCTTCTGGTAGTCGGCGAGCACCCTGTTCATGACGTCCGTCAGCTGCGCCTTCTGCCGGGCCGACTGGACCGGCCGGTCGGCCTCGGTGCCGAGAAAGCCGAGGAATCTCACGCGGCCGGGCTCGAAGGTCAGATCCTTCTGGACTGCCGCGTTGTACTGGGTCAGGTTGCCGGCCTTCAGGTACAGGACGGTCTGGGACTTGCTCAGGTAGACCTGCTCGTAGGCGTCTGCCCGCCCGGGGTCGAGCAGGAACCGCGTCTCGTCGGCGTTCGCGCTGTTGCTGATGGCGCGCGTCCGCGAGAGCCCCAGGATCGAGTCGAAGCCCTCCTCCTTGGCCTGGCGCAGATGGTTCGCCTGGCCGGTGAGCATGAGGGACCCGGCCGCGACCAGGGCGAGCGTGCCGAGCGTCGCCAGCGCGAGCGGAACGTTCAGCAGCCGCCGGAACCGCCGGGCCAGGAAGAGCTGGAACCCGAGGAGGACGGCCAGGAGCGCCACGCCCGCGACGAGGAGGCCCGTGCGGCCGAGGAGGACCGCCGAGCGCTTGTCCTCGTAGGTGTGCCGGACGAGGGTGCCGTTGTCGAGCGTCAGGTTGTAGGCCTTCGGCAGCAGGTCCAGCTTCATCAGGTCGGTCGCCTGCCGGTAGAGGTCGACGACCTTCTGGGCCGGCGGCCCGGACGCGTGCGGGGACTGCCGGTCCAGCAGCAGGGCCTGCCCGGCGAGGCGCTCGTAGCGGGCCAGCGCGTCCAGCAGGTCCCGGGCCGTGTTGTTCTCGGTGGTCTCGTCGGCGAGCTTCGCGGCCTTCAGCAGCGCGTCGCCGGCCTTGCGCCGGTTCTGGTCGTAGCGGGCGAGCGCCTGCTCGCGTCCGCCGCCCGCCGCGTCGCCGATCAGCAGTGCGTCGGCGAGCTGCGCGTCCATGTCGGAGAGCTGGAAGTACAGGTCGCCGGTGGCGACGACCTGCGGGCCCGCGTCGTGCCCGATGACCCGCACCCCCTCGCGGGCGTTCCCGATCGCCGCCCAGGCGACGCCGAGCAGCGCCACCAGCAGCACGAGCGACAGCACGGTCAGCGTCCTTACACGGGCCGCGACGGTGCGGGGGAGCAGCCGCGCGGGACCGGACGGCGTCCTGTCGCTCGGCAGGAGCAGCGCCTCGCTCCCGCCGCGGGTGGGCGGCTGAGCCTGCGCGGCGGGGGCCGGGCGGCCCGCCGGCGGGGACTGCTGGACGGCGGTCATGTCGCCTCGCCTCGGGTGAGCGTGATGGTGGTCCAGGCCCCCACGTGGATCCGGTCGCCGTCGGAGACCGGGATCTCCACGTTGTACGGGATGGGATCGGTGGAGCCGTTCACGCAGGTGCGGTTGGTCGAGCCGGGGTCGACCAGCGTCCAGGTGCCGTCGGGCTTCGCCAGCAGCACCGCGTGGACGTGGGAGACACCGGGGTCCTCGGGCGGCTCGCGCAGGTCGATCTCGGGCGGGGACGGCTGCGAGGAGCTGCGCCGCCCGATGCGGACCTGCTGCCCGGCGAGCGGGACCCGCCGCTCGGGCGCGTACGGGGGGAACGCCAGGGACGCCGAGTCGGGCCCCTCCTCGGCGATGACCGTGCTGTAGTACTCGCGGTCGGCGCGCACGACCGCCGTCCACACCGTCCCGGGCACCGGCGGCGCCGGAACGGGCGGGGCCGGGACCGGCGGGGCCGGGACGGGAGGCGCGGGCACGGGCGGAGCCGGAACCGGCGGAGCCGGAACGGGGGGAGCGGGCACGGGCGGCGCGGGCGGGCGCCGCGGATCGGACGGTCCGCGCGGCGTCGCGCCCGGCTCGGACGGGACGGACACCGCGGGCTCCGGCGCGACCGCGGGCTCGGGCGTCGGCGTGGGCTTGCCGCCCCCGATGGCGAAGTCGTAGCCGCACGCCTCGCAGAAGCGGTCGGTGCCGGGCGTACCGCAGTCGGGGCACGCGGACCCGCCCGGCGACGGCCGCGGACCGGACGGCCCGGGGGCCGCGCCGGAAGGGGCGCCCTCGATGCGCTCGCCGCAGACGTCGCAGTAGTCCTGCGCGTGCGAGGTGTGTCCGCTGGGGCAACTCGCCATGCTCAGCCCTCGCCCCTCCTGGTGGTCACCGTCTCGTCCTTGCGGGTCCGGACCGTCTTGCTGGAGCGCGTGTCGAGCTCCATCTCGTCGGCCTTGGCGATGTCGCGCTTCAACCGGACGGTACCGGTCGCCTCGTCCACGACGTCCACCACCTTGCGGAGCATCGCGGTGATCTCGTCGTTGCCCGCCTCGCCCGCGAGCACCACGGCCCGGCCGAGCCGCGCCGTCGCGGTGTCGAGGTCACCGTCCTTGCGGGCCTGCAGGCCCTCCTGGATCGCCGCGGCCAGCTCCGCCTGCCCGGTGTAGCCCGCCACCCGCGGGTTGATCCGGGTGGACTCCGCCTCGTCGTCGGTCCACTGGGCGAGGACGTTCGCGGTCGCGACGACCCGCGCCTCCTCGCCCGGCGGGCCGGGCACGACGAGCTTCACCCACGCGGCGCGCAGCTCCTTGCCGATCTCGCCCGGCGGCACCTCCACGCAGATGTGGTAGTCGCGGCTCTCGGCGCCCCACGCTCCGAGCGGGTAGTCGCCGGCCTGCGGCGCCGACTCCGCGCGCTTGCCGGTGAGGTCCTCCACCGACGGGGAGACCTGCTTGACGAACCGCAGCCGCGCCGTCTGCGGCGTCCACACGCGCAGGGCGACGTCGGCGACGGACTTGCCCATCGCCGCCTCCGTCATGGCGCGGAAGTCCTCGACCAGCCCGGCGGGGTCGGCCACCATGCCGACGCTGCCGAGCAGCGCGGACGCCACCTTGCGCAGCTCGGCGACCTCCCAGTCGGTGCCGACGCCGCGGCAGTCGCAGACGAACCTCCCGCCGCAGCGGGCCAGGGCCGCGTCGAGCTCCTCCGCCGTCTCGTGCTGGTTCTTGCCGTCGGTCAGCAGGATCGCGTGCCGGATGCCGTCGCGGCCGCCGAAGAGGTCGTCGGCCAGCCGCAGCCAGGATCCGATCGCGGTGCCGCCGGCGGCCGTCAGCCGGCTCAGCGCGTGCTTGGCCTCCGCGCGGGTGTCCGGCGTCGCCGGGACCGTCCCCTGGTGCCGGGGGAAGACCATCTTGGCCGCGTTGGAGCCGGAGACGACCGCGAACTCCACGCCGTCGCGCAGCGTGTCGACCGCGACCTGCGCGGCCGCGATCGCCGCGCGCAGCTTGGTCCCGGGGTAGGACATCGAGCCGGAGGTGTCGATGATGACGACCTCGGACGCCCGGGTCGAGGACGGGACGTGGGCGCCCTCGGCCGTGCCCTCGGCGGCGCTCGCCTCGACCGACACGATGGCGTGCACCTCGCGGCCGCCCTCGGGCAGGTACTTGTTCTGGTCGATGGAGATGGTGAACTGCGGCTCCCTCATCGGGGCTCCTCCGTGCTCTGGGGGATGCTCTCGTGGACGCGGCCGCCGGAGCCGCCGGGGGAGGGGACCGGGATCACGGCGACCGTGATGTTGTCGCGGCCGCCGGCGTCCAGCGCGCGGCTCACCAGCGTCCGCGCGGTGCCGAGCGGGTCGGCCGCCGGGCCGGGGGACTCCCCGCCCCCGGGCCCGGCCAGCAGCGCCGCCAGGTCGGCGGCGGCCGGGAAGTAGTTCCACAGGCCGTCGCTGCACACCAGAAGCGTGCCGGGGCCGCCGGGCCGGAACGTCGCCACGTGCGGGCTGACCTGCCCGGCGTCGGCGCCCAGCCACCCGGTGATGACGTGCGCGTTCGGGTGGGCCTCCGCCTCCGCCTCGGTCAGCGACCCCTCGGCGACCATGAACGCGGCCCACGAGTCGTCCTCGGTGAGCCGGCGGGACGCGCTGAGCTCGGCCATGTCGCCGGTGCTGACCTCGGCCGCGTCCACCTCGTCAGGCGCGGGCCCCGGCGCGGCGTCCTCGCCCGGCCCGGCGGGGCCGTCCGCGGCCAGCCAGTAGGCGCGGCTGTCCCCGATCCAGCCGACCGTGACCGCCGGGCCGCGCGTCACGGCGGACACGTAGGTGCACGACGGTGCGTCGGACGGCGACGTGGCGAGCGCGGCGACGGCGGCGGCCGCGCGGAGCGCCGCGTGCCGGGTGGCGTCCTCGGCGTCCTCGCCGGCGTCGAGCCGCGCCACCAGCTCGGCGAGGCCGGTGTCGGCCGCGGCGCGGGACGCCTCGTCGGGACGCTGCGAGGATCCGACGCCGTCGGACACGACGGCGGCGATCCCGGACAGGTGCGCGGCGAGGGCCAGCGCGTCCTCGTTGCGGCTGTAGCGGCGGCCGCGGTCGCTCGCGCCCGCGGCGACGACCGGGCGGGTGCCGTTGCCGCCGGATCCGCCCGGCAGTTCGATCTCGACGTGGTCGCGCTCGGCGGGCTGGCGCAGGCCGCACGTCTCGCAGTAGCCGTCGGCGTCGATCGCCGTCCCGTCGCATCCGGGGCACGGGCCCGCTCCGTCGGCCCGCCGGGGCCGGCCGGCGGACGGCGCGGACTCCTGCCTGATCGTGGCGCCGTCACGCCCGGTGGACTCGGCGGGCGGGCCGTCGGCGAGCCGGTGCCCGCACTCCTCGCAGAAGATCTCTTCGGCGAACACCACGGCGCCGCAGGAGGGGCAGGCGAGCTCGGCCGCCTTTCCCTGGTCGGTTCCGGCCGTGCCGGTTCCGGTCGCGTCGGTTCGGGGGGCGTCGGTTCCGGTGATGTCGTCGGCTCCGGTGCGGTCGTCGGTCACAGCAGCGTCCTCGGGCGTACGGCGTTGGCGGAGTCGACGAGCTGGCGGCACTCGTCCCTGTCACGGGTGCGGCGTGCCAGCTCCCGGTATGTCCCTTCCAGGAGGCGGCGCAGCGGGGCCTCGGCGAGCGCGGCGCCGAACAGGGAGCCGCCCTGCGTCCCGGGCGCCGTGCCGGGACCCGCCAGGATCCAGCCGAGCGCGGCCTCCAGCACCTCGGCGGCGAGCCTGTCGCGCCGCTCGGCGTCCAGGTCGAGGGCGGCGAGCCGGTGGCCCGCGGCGACCAGCTCGCCCGCCGTCAGCTCGGCGGGGGGACGGCCGCGCACCGCCGTCACGACGGCCGCGACCTGCGCGGGCACGTACCGGATGGAGATCTTCGGTACCGAGTCGAGCGCGGCGACGGCGGCGCGGCGGTCGCCCGCCGCCAGGTGCACGCGGGCGAGGCCGAAGGCGGCGTTGATGTAGCTCTGGTCGGTGCGCCACACCGTCTCGTACAGGCGGACGGCGTCGTGCGGCGCCGAAGGCTCGCGGCAGTAGGCGAGGGCCAGCTTGGGGGCCGCCTCGCCGGGCAGCAGCCCGTACAGCCGGTCGAACAGCGGCGCGGCCGCGTCCACCCGGCCCTGTGCGAGCAGCCCGACCGCGCGGTACCAGCCGACCCGCCAGTCGGAGGGACGGTCGGCGGCCAGCGCGTCGAGCAGTTCGTCGGCCTCCTCCGCCGCGCCCAGTTCGATCTTGGCGCGGGCGAGCGCCAGCCTGACCTCGGGCGTGCGCTCGGGCGCGTTCGCCGCCGCCTCGGCGGCCTGCGCCGGTTCCAGCGCGCCGAGCCCGGACACGAACGCCGCCGCGGGGTCGGCGCCGTCCACCAGCGGAACCGGCAGCCCCGCCGCGGCGACCGGCGGCGGGACGGGCGGCAGCGCCGCCTCCTCCCGCGCCTCGCCCGCCATCCGCGTCGTGAACCGCTCCGGTCCGAACAGCCCCGACGGCGCCGGACGCGGGGCGCCGTCCTCGGCCGCCAGCACCTCGCGCAGCACGCCGGTGAGCTGCTCGGCCATCTCCGCCGCGTCCTGGAAGCGCGCGGTCGGCTCCTTGTGCGTCGCGCGGCGCAGCAGCCGGTCGTAGGACTCGTACCGCTGGAGGACGGGGATCTCCTCGCGCGGCGGCAGCGAGTCGGCGAACCCGCGGGTGTAGCCCTTGAACGGGAAGCTCAGCACGGCGAGCGCCCGTCCGACCGTGTAGAGGTCCGAGGTCACCGAGGGACCGGCGTCGGCGATCTCGGGGGCCTGGTAGCCGACCGTGCCGTAGATCGCGCCGTCCGGGTCGTCCAGCCGCCGCACCCCGCCGAGGTCGATCAGCCTGAGCTGCTCCTCGGACTGGATCACGTTGTCCGGTTTGAAGTCGCAGTAGACGAGGCCCTGCGCGTGCAGGTACTCGAACGCCCGCAGCACCTCCAGCCCGTAGGCGATGGCCTGCGCGAGCGGCAGGTGCTTCTGGCCGGCCGGCAGCGGCTGCCGGAGCAGGATGTCCTTGAGGGACTCCCCGCCCACGTACTCCATGACGATGTAGCCGTCGCCGCCGTGCTGGACGAAGTTGTAGATCTTGACGATGTTGGGGTGCTCGACCTCCGCGAGGAACGCGCGCTCGGCCGCCGCCGCGGCCATCGCGTCGGCGTCGCCGCTGTCGAGCAGGCCCTTCAGGACCACCCAGCGGTCGCTGACGTTCTTGTCCTTGGCCAGGTAGATCCAGCCGAGCCCGCCGTGGGCGAGGCAGCCCAGAACGCTGTACTGGCCGCCGACGAGGTCGCCCGGGCCGAGCTTCGGGGTGAAGGAGAACCGGGCGCCGCACTTGGGGCAGAAGCCCTCCGTGCGTCCCGGGCGGTCGCCGCGCCCCCGGCCGACGGGCTCGCCGCAGCCGCTGCAGTACCGCTTGGCCTCCGCGACCTCCGGGTCGCTCATGACCGCGCTGGACGGGTCACGGTAGGGGACGCGCGGCACCTCGACGAGCCCGGCGCCGAGCATGCCGCGGCGGCCGGAGGAGCGGGCCGACCCGGTGCGGGTGCTGCCCGTCCGGGTGCTGCCGGTCGCCGTGCTTCCCGACGTCGCCGTGCTTCCCGCCGTGCCCGTGCCCCCGGTCGTGCCCGCGCCGCCGGCGCCCGCGGCCGCCTGGACGCGGGCGGTGTAGGCGGGCGGCGAGCCGCACACGTCGCAGTAGCCGTCCGTGATCGTGCCGGTGCATCCGGCCTGGTGGCATCGGTCGGGCTGCTCGGCGGGCGGCCGCGGGGCGGGGACGCTCGGCGCCGCGGTCGCCGCGGGGGCGACGGCCGCGGGGGGATTGCCGCAGACGTCGCAGTAGCCGTCCGCGATCGTTCCTCCGCATCCCGGCTGCGCGCACTGGCTCATCGATCCGCTCCCTTCGACCGCGAGGTGACGGCCCGCTGGTACGCGGTCAGGGCCACGGTGGCCTTCCGCAGATCGCAGGGGGAGGTCCACAGCAGCTCGCGTGCCTGCTCGTAGGACCGGGCCAGTTCGGCGTCCTCGGCGTGGCCGAGCCGCGAGGCCTTGACCCGGTAGGCCTGCAGGCGGCCGCGCAGTTCCTCGCGCCGGTCCAGCAGGCCCCGGATCAGGCCGGTGGTCTCACGTGCCCGCTCCAGCGCCGCGTCGGCGGCGTGCTCCAGGTCGGCGACCCGCTTCGCGGTCTCGCGCCAGCCGCCGTCCCGCGCGGCCGCGCCCGGCCGGGGCCGGGTGACGGCGGCGAGCCGGTCGGCGAGGGCTGCGGAGGAGTCGGGCAGGTCCGGCAGCGCCGGCGCGGTGATCTTGACGAGGACCTCGTCCCGGACGGCGCGCGCCTCCGCCTCGGCCTCGCGCAGCAGGTCCAGGACGGCGGAGACGCCGCGGATCCGGGCGGCGAACCCCTCGCGCAGCCGCTCCGCCTCCTCCAGGCCGCGGCGCACCTCGGCGAGGCCGGAGCGGATCGCGTCCAGCCGCGCGGTGTCGGCGCTGCCGTCCCGCGCCAGCGCGAGCGGGTCGGCGCGCACGGTCGCGGCGACGGTCTCCAGTTCGTCGCGGAGCCGTTCGAGGGCGGGGTCCGCGCCGCCGGCGGACTCCAGCAGCTCCTCGGCCGCCCGCCGCTCGGCCTCGACCTCGGCCAGCCGCGACAGCAGCGTCGACCAGACGGCGTCGAGCGCGGCGACCGCCCGCGCGACCTCCTCGTAGAGCGGCGTCATCCGGTCGACCGCCGCCCGCAGCGTCAGCCTCTCGCCGGACGGGGCGGCCAGCAGCGTCCGCCGTTCCAGCGGCACCTCCGCGGCGGGCAGCTCCACCGACGGTCCGTCCAGGAGGCGGGTGAGCTCGGCGAGCTGCGCCTGGCCGGGCCTGGCGTGGCGGGCCCGCAGCTCCTCGGCGGCGGACAGGACGCGCCCGTGCAGGTCGAACAGCAGCCAGAGGGACGCCGTCGACGACCGCACGTCGGACTGCACGCGCAGGGTCGCGCCGCGCAGCGCCGCGCCCTCCAGCAGCTGGTAGCCCTGGTGGGCCTCCAGCTCCAGCAGGGCCGCGCCGATGCGCTCCCTCTCGTCCTGGAGGCGCGCGAGCATTCTGTCCGCCTCGTCTCGGCTCATCGGAGGCCGGTCCAGGCGTGGCTCACTCAACGCCGGTCCACGACTTGACCCATGTTCGCCCCTGATTCCCCCGAATAGAGCATGTTTTCCGGGGCCAGTTTTCACCATGCGAGGCCGCCTTCTCAAGCGCGGGGCCGATCGCCGCCCCCGACGGGCCCCGGCTGCGCCGCGACGCCCGTCCGCCCCCGCGCGGACCTCCAAAATGTCAGTGTTCGAACGTATGATCGAACCATGGCGAACGTTGCGACGCACCCCCAGACCGCGCACACCGCGCCGGCCGCGCTCACGGCGGCGGAGATCGCCGCCCTCGCGCTCTCGCTCGCGCACCTCGGCACCGGCCCGCAGGCCACCACCGCGCGCCGCGCCCTGCACACCCTCCTCGACGCCACCCCGCACGACGACGTGGTCACCACCACGCTCGCCACCCTCACCACGCCCCTGGACGTCTCCACCTCCGACCGCGCCCGCGTGGTCGCCGCCGCCATCACCGAGCACCGCGTCGTCCGGCTCTGCTACGGCGACGCCGGCGCCAACGTCACGATCCGCGAGGTCGAGCCGGTCACCTGCCTCGTGCACCGCGACCACTGGTACCTCGTCGGCTGGTGCCGCATGCGCCGGGGCGTGCGCGCCTTCCGCTTCGACCGCATCCTCGCGGTCGAGTCCACCGGCCTGCTCGCCCGGCACCGGCGCGCCGACCGCTACCTCCCCTTCCAGAGGCGCCGCACGGACTGACCGCCCGCCACCGGGACCGCGACCGGCGTGGTCCCGGTGGTGGCCCGGGGCGAATCGGCGGGTCAGACCGCCATCGTCCGCTGGACGGCGGCGGTGACCACGCTCCTGATGTCGCCGTTGCGGGCGTAGGCGGCGCGCTGGAAGCGGGCTCCGTTCCCGCGTTCCAGCACGCCGCCCAGAAGCTTGGTGACGATGTCGAGGTCGCCGGCGCGATCGAGCGCGGGGGACAGGTGCTCGACGAACGCGGTGAGGACCTCGCGGGCGGGGGCGGCGGTGTGGGTGCGCGGGTGCACGAGTTCTCCGCGCAGGCCCGAGCGCCCGGCGCGCCACATGGCCAGGCGCATCAGGTCCGTGCGCACCGGGTCGGGCGGCTCGCTCCGCCGCCACGCGTCGGCGGCGGTGTCGACCAGCGCCCGCACGAGCGCGCCCATCAGCACGGCGTCGTCGGCGTCCAGGCACACGTCCGGGACGCGGATCTCGACGGTCGGGTAGTGCCGTGACAGCCGGGCGTCGAAGTAGATCATGCCCTCGTCCACCAGGACGCCGGTCGCCAGCAGCGCCTCCACCGCCGTCCGGTACGCGCTCTCCGAGCCGAACAGCTCGGTCGGGCCGCTGGAGGGCCAGCGGCCCCAGACCTGGTGGCGCCAGCTGTCGGAGCCCGTGTCGGTGGCCTGCCAGAACGGGGAGTTCCCGCTGAGCGCGAGCAGCGGGGGCAGCCACGGCCGGATCCGGTCGAGGACGGCGACGCCCTCCTGCGGGGAGTCGATGCCGACGTGCACGTGGCAGCCGCAGGTGAGCTGCTCGTCGGCGGTGGGCCCGAAGGCGTCGGACATCCGCATGTAGCGGTGCGACGGGGTCAGCGACGGGCGGACGCTGACCGGCGACGTCGCCAGGGCGACAACGGCGGCGCCCACCCCGGCCGCCGACTTGCCCGCCGCCACCCGCGCCGACCGGACGTGGTCGGACAGCTGGTTCAGCGAGCCGCAGACCGGGGTGGCCGTCTCCAGCTGCTCGCGCTGGAGCTCGGTCTCCAGCGCCTTGGAGCGCCGTCCGCCGGTCAGGAACAGCTCGTCGTGACGCCGGGCGTGACGGATCACGGAGCCGGAGAGGGCCTGGGGCACGCCCGTCTCCGGGTCGACCAGGAGCAGCTCCTCCTCCACGCCGAACGTGCGCGCACCCGCGCGAAGTGTCACCAGACCATCCTTCCCGGCCAGCACGGATGTACGTCCCGCGAGGGGCTCGTTCTGGTGGCACGGGCATGCCAGAATGCGCCCGCGTTGACCGAGCGCTTGGTCAAAAGGTGGTGGTATGTCCTATCTCGTCGGCCAGTGGGGCACCGGACCCGTCGGCAGGTCGTCGCTCGGAGCCCTGCTCGGGCACCCGGACCTCGAACTCGCCGGGGTCGTCACCGTCGATCCCCGGCACGCCGGCGTCGACGCCGCCGAGCTGGCCGGAGGCGGCCGCCCGGCCAGGATCCATGCCACCGAGGACCCGGCGCCGCTCCTGGCCCGGCGGCCCCATGTCGTCTGCCACACGGCCTCCCGCTCCCGGGACGTCGCGGGCGAGCTGTGCCGCATCCTGGAGTCGGGCACGGGCGTGGTGTCGGACGTCCTGCCCTCGCTGGTGCACCCGCCCTCCGCCGACCGCGCCCTCGTCCGCCGGCTCCGGTCCGCGTGCGCGACCGGCGGCGCCGCCTGCCTCACCCTCGGGCCCGGCCTGGTGAACGACGTGCTCCCGCTCCTGCTGAGCGGCGGCTGCCGGCGCGTGCACGGCGTCAAGGTCACCCGGTTCACCTGCCTGGACGACCCCGAGGCCGGCGCCCGGCTCGGCTTCGGCGGCCCTCTCGGGCACCGTCCGCAGATCGTGCGGCCGGGCGCGCCGAGGCGTGCGTGGGGCCCGGTCGTGCGCCTCCTCGCCGAGCACCTGGCCGTGCCGCTGGACGAGGTGTCCGAGACCTACGAGCTGTGCCCGGCGCCCGAGGACATCGGCCGCGTCGCCCAGGGGGCCCTGGCCGGCCTGCGGTTCCAGGTGTCGGGACTGCTGCGCGGCCGTCCCGTGATCACCGTCGAGCACGTCGCCCGGCTGCGCGCCGACATCGCGCCCCACTGGCCCGCGCCGCCGCCCGGGGAGACCGGCGGCCACCGCGTCGAGATCGACGGCGAGCCGCCCTGGCGGATGGACCTCGCGGGGCCCGCCGCCGCCGACCCGGCCGCGTCGACCGCGCTGCGCATGGTCAGCGCCGTCCCCGCCGTGGCCGAGGCGCCGCCGGGCCTGCACACCCCGCTGACCCTGCCGCCGTTCACCGGCCGGCGCCGCCTCCGTTGAGCCACGCGGCGAGCATCGTCCCGGTCTCCTCGAACCGGTCGACGTAGAGCATGTGCCCGGCGTCGATCTCGCTGATCACGAGGCTGGGGCCGAGCGCGGCGCGCAGGTCGACCACGAACTCGGGGCGGACGAAGTCGGCCTCCGTCGCGATGACCAGGTGGGTGGGCAGGTCCGCGGGCGGCGCCAGGTGCGGGCGGGCCATCTCCGAGAACGCGGTCACCACGGCCGCGGGCTCGAAACGCCACCGCAGGCGCCCGTCCGGGCCGTGCTCCAGGTGCTCGGCGACCTCCTCGTCCACGGCCTCCCGCGGAGACGCCGGCCAGTGCGCCGCCCGGTCGGCCCGCGCCTCGGCGACGTCGCCGAACGACGCGGGCGCCAGGTGGCCGCGCGCCTCCCGGGCCGCCGTCGCCGGGTCGAGCCCGATGGCCGGGTCCAGCAGGAGGAGCCGCCGCACCCGCCTCGGCGCGGTCCGCGCCAGATGCAGCGCGATCATCCCGCCGTAGGAGTGCCCGACGAGGTCGGCCCGCTCGACGCCCTCGGCGTCCATCATCGCCAGGATGTCGCCCACATGCCGTTCGACGGTCCACGGCGGCTCGTGCGTCGACCGCCCGTGCCCGCGCAGGTCGGGCGCGAGGACGGAGTGGTCCAGCAGGTACCGCTCGGCGGTCCGGCGCCAGCGCGCCCCGTGCCCGGTGACCCCGTGGAGCATGACCACCGGAGCTCCGCCCGGGTCCCCGTACCGATGAACATGCAGTACCGCGTCCGCCATGGGTCAAGCGTATGCGCGCAGGGCCCGCCGCGAACGGCCTTCACCGGTCACCGGACCGGTCAGGAACGTTCCCAGCGGACGGACGACAGAGCCAGCAGCGCCACGTGGAAGGACACGCACGACTCCACGTCGTCGAGGTCGGCGTCCAGGACCCGTTCGATACGGCGAAGCCGCTCGTAGAAGGCGGGCCGGGACAGGTGCGCCCGCTGGGCGGCGACCGCCTTGTTCCGCCCGGATTCGAGATACAGCTCCAGGATGCGGGTGAGGTCGCTGCCGCGCTGGGCGTCGTACTCCAGGAGCGGGCCGAGTTCGCGTTCGACGAAGGTCTGCACGCGGGCGTCGTCGCGGAGGAGGTGCAGCAGCCCGCGCAGGCGCAGGTCGGGCAGGCGGTAGTAGAGGCGGGCCCCGGAGCCGCGCGCGGCGACGTCGGCGACCTGCTCGGCCTCCAGGAAGGAGCGGCGGACGTCGCGGATCGTCTCCACCACCGAGCCGGCCGCCATCACGGTGTCGCCGGACTGCTTGCGGATGCGGGTGGCGACCTCGGTGAGCGCGGTCTCCACGTCGGCGCGGGCGGGCAGGGAGGCCAGGACGCCGACGCGGGCGTGCGGGCCGCCCTCGTCCAGCACGCCGACGAGCGCGGCGAGGCGCGCGTCCTTGCAGGCGGCCGCGGCCGTCTCGGCGAGCTGCGACAGCTCCCCGACGGGCGGGGCGGTCCGGGACAGGGCGGGACCGCGGTGCCGGAGCACGGCGCCGAGCAGCCGGCGGCCGGACAGCGGGACACCGAGGGCGCGGGCGCGGGCCGCCGCCTCCTGCGGGTCGGAGTAGGCGTGCGCGAGGATGCGCGCGATGATCGTTCCGTGCGCCTGCCGCTCGACGCTCTCGGCGTGCCGGTCGAGGAGCCGGCCGAGGGCGAGGGTGGTGGCGGCCCGCTCGATCAGCACGGTCTCGCGCGGCGACGGCGGCGAGCCGAGGTCGACGATCAGCCGGCCCCAGTCCTCGCCCCGCGCGCCGACCATCGTGACCAGCCAGCCGGACGCCTCGTCGTAGCCGGTGCGGCGGCCGGGACGGACGGCCCGCGAGCGGGTCTCCCAGGCCGACAGCAGCTCGGCCGGGTCGGCGCCGCCGGCGTCCGCGGCGAGGACCTGGTGGGCGAGGTTCTCCAGCACCACCGGATGCCCGCCGAGCGCCGCCACCTGCCGGACGACCTCGTCGGTGGAGGCGCCCTCGACCGACAGCTGGGTGAAGATCTCGTGCAGCTGCTCGGAGGCGCGCAGCTCGGCGAACTGCTCCTGGACGATCCGGGCGTGCACCGACTCGGTGATGTCGACGAACGCGGGCTCGTGCGCCAGCACGATCACCGGCAGGCCGAACTCCTCGGCCGCGGCGATCAGCGCGGGCGGCAGCACGCTGGCGTAGCGGCGGCCGAGTTCGATCATCAGGCCGCTGACGCCGACCTCGGCGAGGTCGGCGATGTAGGCGCGCAGCCGCTCCGGCTCGTCGGGCAGCGCGATGCCGGTGGTGAGGACGAGCTCGCCGCCGTGCAGCAGGTGCGCGATGTCGGTGACCTCGGCGACGTGCACCCAGCGGACCCGGTTGGCGGTGCGGTCCGCGCCCGCGACGACGTGCGGCTGGCCGCGGCGTACCGCGTCGAGCTGGAGGACGTCGTCGACAGTGGGCAGCATCACCGGCGATGGTATCCATACAGGGTGTCAGCGGCATCGATCAGGTCGTTACAGGCTGTCAGCCGCCAGCAATCCGTTAAGCGGAGGTGCCCTGTCCTGACACTCTGCGGGTGGTCGCGGCCGCCCGCGGAAACGAGACTTGTGGCATGTCGGAACACGCGAACCTGCTCCGGCGCCACCGGGCGGTCATGCCGTCCTGGATGGCGCTCAACTACCGGGACCCCATCGAGATCGTCGGCGGCAAGGGCAACCGCGTGACCGACGCGGAGGGCAACTCCTACCTCGACTTCTTCATCGGCATCCTGACGAACATGCTCGGGTACGACGTGCCCGAGGTCCGGGACGCGGTGGAGCGGCAGCTCGCCACCGGCGTCGTGCACACCTCCACCGCGTATCTGCTGCGCGGGCAGGTGGAGCTGGCCGAGAAGATCGCCCAGCTGTCGGGCATCCCGGACGCGAAGGTGTTCTTCACCAACTCCGGGACGGAGGCCAACGAGACGGCGCTGCTGCTGGCCGCGTACGCGCGGCGCAGCGACCAGGTCCTCGCGATGCGGCAGAGCTACCACGGCCGGTCGTTCGCCACGACGGGCGTCACCGGGAACCGCGGCTGGACGAACCTGTCGTACTCCCCGCTGGACGTCCACTTCCTGCACGGCGCCGACCGGCGGCTCCCGCAGTTCGCCGGGATGTCGGACGAGCAGTACATCGACGCGTGCACGCAGGACCTGCGGCACGTGCTCGCCACCGCGACCGGCGGCGACGTCGCCGCGCTCATCGCCGAGCCGATCCAGGGCGTCGGCGGTTTCACGATGCCGCCCGACGGCCTGTTCGCCGCCTACAAGCGCGTCCTCGACGAGTTCGGGATCCTTTTCATCTCCGACGAGGTGCAGACCGGATGGGGGCGGACGGGCCAGGGCTTCTGGGGGATCGACAATCACGGTGTGACCCCGGACGTGATCACTTTCGCCAAGGGCCTCGGGAACGGCTTCGCGGTCGGCGGCGTCGTCGCGCGCGGCGACCTCATGGACGGCCTCCACGCGGTCGGCATCTCCACCTTCGGCGGCAACCCGGTGGCGATGGCCGCCGCCAACGCCACGCTCGACCACCTCCTCGCCCACGACCTGCGGTCCAACGCGGCGCGCCAGGGCGCGACGATCATCGGGGGGCTGTCGGCGGCGGCCGGCCGGTTCCCGATCGTCGCGGACGTGCGGGGCAAGGGGCTGATGTTCGCGGTCGAGCTGGCCGACCCGGAGACCGGCGAGCCGAGCCCGCCGCTCGCCGCCGCGCTGATGGAGGCGGCCCGCGAGCGGGGGCTGCTGGTCGGCAAGGGCGGCCTGTACGGCAACGTGGTGCGCATGGCGCCGCCGCTGACCCTGACCGACGACGAGGCCGAGGAGGGCCTCGGCATCCTGATCTCATCGCTGGAGGCCGTGAACGAGGCCGCCGTGGCCGGAGGGCGCGGGCCGTCCGCCCGCCGGGAGGACGCATGACCAAGCATGTGACGCACTGGATCGGCGGAAAGCCGTTCGGCGGGGAGAGCGACCGGCGGGGCGACATCTTCGAGCCCGCGTCCGGTCGCGTGGCCGGGACCGTCGACTTCGCCGGGCCGCGTGAGGTCGACGCCGCCGTGGCCGCCGCGAAGGCCGCCTTCCCCGGCTGGCGGGACGCCTCGCTCTCGCAGCGCGCGAAGGTGCTGTTCCGCTTCCGCGAGCTGGTGGACGCGCACCGCGGGGAGCTGGCCCGGCTGATCTCCTCCGAGCACGGCAAGGTGGTCTCCGACGCCGCGGGCGAGGTCGCCCGCGGACTGGAGGTCGCCGAGTTCGCCTGCGGCATCCCGCACCTGCTCAAGGGCGGGTTCTCCGAGAACGTCTCCTCGCGGGTGGACGCGTACTCGATCCTCCAGCCGGTCGGCGTCGCCGCCGGGATCACCCCGTTCAACTTCCCGGCGATGGTGCCGATGTGGATGTTCCCGGTCGCGATCGCGTGCGGGAACACGTTCGTGCTCAAGCCGTCCGAGAAGGACCCTTCGGCGTCGGTCCGGCTGGCCGAGCTGTGGGCCGAGGCGGGGCTGCCGGACGGCGTCTTCAACGTCGTCCACGGTGACAAGGCGGCGGTGGACGGCCTGCTGCGCCATCCGGACGTCAGGGCGGTCAGCTTCGTCGGCTCCACCCCGATCGCGCGGTACATCTACGCGACGGCGGCGGCGAACGGCAAGCGGGTGCAGGCGCTCGGCGGGGCCAAGAACCACATGCTCGTGCTGCCGGACGCCGACCTCGACCTCGCGGCGGACGCCGCGGTGTCCGCCGGCTTCGGGTCGGCGGGGGAGCGGTGCATGGCGATCTCCGTCGTCGTCGCCGTGGACCCCGTCGGGGACGAGCTGACGGCCAAGATCAAGGAGCGCGTCGCCGGGCTGAGGGTGGGGCCGGGCGACCACCCCGAGTCGCAGATGGGGCCGCTCGTCACGCGGGCGCACCGGGACAAGGTGGCCTCCTACCTGGACGGCGCCGTCGCGCAGGGCGCCACGCTCGCCGTCGACGGGCGCGACCCGGACGTGCTGGGCGGCGCCGGCGACGGGTTCTGGCTAGGCCCGGCCGTCCTGGACCACGTCACCCCGGACATGGACGCCTACCGGGACGAGATCTTCGGCCCGGTGCTGTCGGTCGTGCGGGCCGGGTCCTACGAGGCGGCCATGGAGCTGATCTCCGCCAACCCGTACGGCAACGGGACCGCGATCTTCACCAACGACGGCGGGGCGGCGCGCCGCTTCCAGAACGAGGTGGAGGTCGGCATGGTGGGCGTGAACGTGCCGATCCCGGTGCCGATGGCCTACTACTCGTTCGGCGGCTGGAAGGACTCGCTGTTCGGCGACAGCCACGCCCACGGCATGGAGGGCGTCCACTTCTACACCCGGACGAAGGCCGTCACGGCGCGCTGGCTCGACCCGTCCCACGGCGGGGTGAACCTAGGCTTCCCCACCAGCGGCTGAGGACCCGCGATAAATTACCTACCGAGTGCGTTTTTCCGTTGTCAATTTTCGTCCGGCGCGGCCGGGTGAATAATGGCACCACCCCATTGACTGGGTCTGTGTCCGGCGACACAATCTGACTGTCTCCCTTAATTGAGGCGAATTCAAAAGTCAGGGTCGGCAGTCAGAAGCCCGTGGTCATCGGACCGCGGGCCGGTGAAGCCGGATGTGCAGGAGAGCCGCGCTATGACCGCAGGCGACCACGCCGCCGAAGTGGACGCGCTCGGAAGGCGATTCCCGGGCTGGACCATTTGGTTCGGCCTGTTCACCGGCCATTGGTGGGCGCTGCCGCCCAAGGACCGCGACGTCGGGGACTTCCTCGAGGCCGACACTCCGCAGCGGCTCATCGCGCGGATCGAGGTGGTCTCGGGCGCCGCGCCGGCGCGGCGCCCGGCCGGCGGGCCGGCGCCTCCGGGCGTCCGCTCCCGGCCGTCCCGCGACACCCGGCAGGACGTGCGGCGTCCCTCGAACCTCCTCCGTCTCGAGGGCGTCACACCGCCGCCGTCAGGCCGGGTACCGGTGATCGCGTGGCCGGGCGGCACCGCACGGTGATCCGCCGTTCCCCACCCCCGCCACGCCCACCGGTGCCGCCGCGGCCCCGGACAGGACGCGAGCCCGCGCCATATCCTCTCCAGCAACCTCCGTGTATGGCGCGGACGCCAGCACCCACCGTCCTTCCGGGGCCCCGGCGGCCTCCCTTCCAGCGGCTCGGCCGAAATCCGCATCAAAGAGCGCGGTAATGGTCATGCTCTCGTCACCTTTGGGATAGCCCGCAAGGAAACAGACGAGTCGCGATCATTGGTAATTCCGGCCGGGGCGACCCCAGGACGGCGGGAAAGTTCCGTGAAACCGGCGATCACATCGTCCGCGCCCGCCGCGAACCGCGCAATGGCGGCCGGAAGTGCCCGGCGCCCGCCGACCGCGTCCGGGGCCGGTGCGTCCGGCCGGCGCGGAGACGCTACGCTGCGCCGACGGGCCCGTTCACGAGGGGGAGGGCCCTGGCACGGATCGGGAGCGACATGCGGCGCAGGGCCACGGCACGGGTCAAGGCGGCGACGGCCCTGGCGGCGGCAGCGGCACTCGGCGCCGCGGCGCTCGGCGCGTGCAGCGGCGGGGACGACAAGCCCGTGGGCGTCGCCAAGGTGATGAGCACCCTCGGCCCCGGTGAGGGGACGCTGAACCTCCTCACGCTGCCCGGTTCGGTGGAGAGCGGCGGCACCGACCCGCGCGTGGACTGGGTCACGCCCTTCCAGGAGCGCACCGGCTGCAAGATCGGCATGAAGGTCGTCAAGACGCCCGGGGAGATGGCCGACCTCATGCGCGACAAGGACCGCCGCTACGACGGCGTCGCCGCGCCGCCGGAGGTCGCCGGGAGGCTGGTCGAGGAGAACCAGGTCGTCCCGATCAACCCCGACCTCGTGGACGGCTACAAGAAGCTCGAACCGAAGCTGCGCAAGCTCCTGGAACGCGACGGCAAGCACTACGGCCTGCCGTACGTGTGGGGCTCCAACCTGCTGATGTACGACACCCGGGCCGTCCCGCCGCCGGCGGGCTGGGCCGCGCTGTTCGATCCCGGCCAGGCCCGCCGCTACGCCGGAAAGATCGTCATGCGGGACAGCCCGCTCGCGATCGCCGAGGCCGCGCTCTACCTCAAGGGCCGGCAGCGCAAGCTGAAGATCCGCGACCCCTACTCGCTGACGCCGGCGCAGCTCGCCGCGGCCGGGCGGGTCCTGGCCCGGCAGCGCCCGTACGTGGGGGAGTACTGGGACCTTCCGGCCGACGCCGTCAGCGCGTTCGCCGGGGGCCGGGCCGTGCTCGGCCAGGCGTGGCCCTACCACGCGGACGTGCTGAACCGCGCGTCACGGCCCGTCCAGGGCGTCATCCCGTCCGAGGGCGCGACCGGGTGGATGGACGCGTGGATGATCGGCGCCCGCGTCCAGCACCCCAACTGCATGTACCAGTGGCTCCAGTGGACGGCCTCGCCGGACGTCCAGCAGCAGGTCGCCGAGTGGACGGGGGTCGCGCCCGCCAACCCGCAGGCGTGCTCGGGCGACCGCCTCAAGACCGGCTTCTGCGCGGCCTACCACGTCGGTGACCGCGGCTACCTCAACAAGATCGTCTTCGCGCACGAGCCGTCGAAGGCGTGCGGCGGCGATTCGGGCGAGAAGGACTGCACCGACTACGCCGAGTGGACGCGGACCTGGATCCAGGCCACCAAGGCCTGAGGCACCGCGCGAGAGTCTCTCCGGCGCGCCCGACCGCCCCCAGCCGGGCACGCCTGACGGGTGGTCCCGGGCTTCCCCCCGAAACGCCCGGGTCACCCTCTCCCTGGAGAGACCTCCATGACGGCGGCGCCCGCCGCCGTCCGCGCCGGCGGCGGCTTTCCCGCCGCCGATCCGGCGCCCGTGAACGGCTCCCGGGGGCCCCGCCGTGCGCGGGGTACCGGCGGGGCGGGTGCGCAGTCGTCGCACGCGAACACCCCGGACGAGTCCGGCAGGCGGCCGACGCGGACGCGCGGCCGGGGCCATCTCTTGCGGCAGACGACGCACGCGTCGCCCAGACGCTGGGCCGTGCTCAACCCTCGCGGATCGACGACCGGCTCGCCCGTCTGGCCCATGTCTCCATCCCCCCGGTGGGAGTCGCCTTCACGTCCTCCTTTATAAGCGGGGAAGCGTGTTGTTGCCGCTACGGAAGGTGAAAAGGGCGGCAAAGCCTCCCGTGTCGCCCCGCGGTTCGGGAACCGTCGCGCTAGGCGCGGCGGGAGGTGCACGGCGGGACGCGCGGCGCCGCGGACCAGGCTATGCGGTCACAGGCTGGGCGCTTTGCCCTCCTTTGGTGGGTGCTTACGTACAAAGGAAGCATGTCGGCCAGGAACGTCGAAGATCGGCGAGTCCGGCCGCACAGGCCCCGCCGTCTGCGGGCGCGTGTGACGTCGGCGACGGCCACCGCCCTCGGCTCCCTGATGGTGGCCGCGGTGGCCGTGGCGGCCGCGGTCCTCTACATGCTCGCCGATGTGGGGCGTCCCTGGGCGCTCGCAGCCGTCATGGCGGTGCTCGCGGCGGTGGCCGTGGCGTCGGCCCGGTGGGGGGTGGCGCGCTCCGCGCGCGGAGCGCTCCGACCGGTGGAACGGCTCCGGCGGGAACTGGAGGGGCTCGCCGAGGACGACGGGGCCGGCCGCGTCGCCGTCCCGGCCACGGGCGACGAGGCGGAGCGGCTGGCCGAGCGCGTCAACGAGCTGCTCGCCCGGCTGGAGCGCGCGATCCAGCAGCGGCGCGCGTTCGTCTCCGACGCCTCACACGAGCTGCGCACGCCGATCGCCGGGCTGCGCGCCCGCATCGAGCTGGCCCTCGCCGCCCCCGACGACGGCGACGCCGTGGAGCCCCTGCGCCACTCGCTGGTCGACATCGACCGGCTGCACCGGATCGTCGAGGACCTCCTCGTCCTCGCCCGCATCGACTCCGGCGGCATCTCCGCCCGCGAGCCCGTCGACCTCGGGGCGCTGGTGGAGGCGGAGGCCGCGCTGCGCACCTCGCCGGTTCCGACGGCGGTGAAGGTCGAGCCGGGCCTCATCGTCGGCGGTGACCGGCAGCAGCTCGGCCGCGCCGTGCGCAACCTGCTCGCCAACGCCGAGCGCTACGGCGCCGCGCAGATCGAGATCGAGGCGCGCGCGGACGGCGACCAGGCCGTCGTCGAGGTGCACGACGACGGCCCCGGCATCCCGTTCGCCGACCGGGACCGCGTCTTCGAGCGCTTCACCCGCCTGGACCCGGCCCGCAGCCGCGAGAAGGGCGGCAGCGGTCTCGGCCTTCCGATCGCGCGGGAGATCGCCCTCGCCCACGGCGGGACCGTGCAGGTCGCCGACGGCACCCGCGGCGCCCGCCTCGTGCTCCGGCTCCCGCTCTCCCGCTGACTCAGCGGAACGCCCCGAGATTCTCCTCGGCCCACTGCGCGAAGGACCGGGCCGGGCGTCCGAGCACCTTCTCCACGTCGGGCCTGACGCGGCGTTCGTCCTCGGTCGGCCGGCCGAGGATGTCGAGGGTGCCGTCGACCACCGGCGCGGGCATGAACGCCGTCATCTGTGCCCGGGCCTCCTCCCGGGTCTGCTCGGCGAACGCCACCGGCTCGCCCAGCGCGTCGCCGATCGTCCGCGCCCGTTCCCGCGGCGACACCGGGGCGGGCCCGGTGAGTTCGTAGACGCGGTCCTCGTGCCCGCTCTCCCGCAGGACCGCGGCCGCGACCTCGGCGATGTCGGACGGATGGACGAACGGCAGCGCGACGTCGGCGAACGGCGCGGCGGCCGCGCGGTGGGCGCGGATCGGCTCCGCCCACGCGAACGCGTTGCTGTCGAAGCCGCCCGGACGCAGGATCGTCCAGCCGACCCCCGACTCCCGGACGGCGTCCTCGAACGCCCTGAGGTGGCTGTGGCCGTGCGCCGCCGGGCGCGTGCCGGCGCCCTGCGAGGACATCAGCACGACCCGCTCCACGCCGGCGGACTTCACCACGTCCAGGACGGCGCGCGGGTCCAGGTCCTCGGGCGAGCCGAGCAGGTGCCCGGCGACGAGCAGGAAGAGCGCGTCCGCCCCGTCCAGGACGGGCCGGAGCGTCTCCGGCTCGGCGAGGTCGGCCGAACGGTGGGCGACGCCTGCGGGCAGGTCGCCGGGGTCGGTGCGCGACACCGCCGTCACCTGCTCGCCCGCCTCGGCCAGTGTCCGCACGAGCGGCCGCCCGACGTTCCCCGTGGCGCCCATGACAACGATCATTGCTTTCTCCTTCTGAGCTGCACTGACATCGCCCGAGGGCGGTGCCGTCGCGGTGCGACCCCGTGAAGCTAGCATCCTCGGTATAGTAGGTACCTAGAAGAAAGTGACTACCCGGGAGGCCGCAATGATGGACGCCACGACCGAGGAGGCGCTCGACGCCGAGCTGGCCTGCCCGATCGCCCCGGTGGTCGACATCGTGTTCAGCCGCTGGACGACCCCGATCCTCTGGACGCTGCACGAGTACGGGCGGCAGCGGTTCGTGGAGCTGCAGCGCCGCATCGCCACGATCACGCCGAAGGTGCTGACCCAGCGCCTGCGCCAGATGGAGCGCGACGGGCTCGTGATCCGCACGTACCATCCGGAGGTGCCGCCGCGCGTCGAGTACGAGATCAGCGAGCTGGGCCGCAGCCTCGCGCCGCTGTTCGCGGCGCTCGCGGAGTGGTCCGCCGAGAACCTGGAGAAGGTCGGGCGGGCGCGGAGCGCCTACGACGAGGGCCAGGGCTGACACGCGGGCCAGGGCTGACACGCGGGCCAGGGCTGACACGCGGGCCAGGGCTGACACGCGGGGCGGGGCGGGCGGCGTCCGCGCGATCCCGGGGCGGCCGATGCCCGACAATGGACGCGTGATGTCTCCTTCGAGCCCCGACGGGGCCGCCCGCGAGCTGGTCGTCCTCGGCTCCACCGGTTCCATCGGCACCCAGGCCCTGGACGTGATCCGCCGCAACCCCGGCCGGTTCCGGGTGACCGGGCTGGCGGCCGGCGGCGGGCGCGTGGACCTGCTGGCCGAGCAGGCGCTGGAGTTCCGTCCCGAGGTCGTCGCGGTGGCCAGGGCGTCCGCCGCGCAGGAGCTCCAGCTCGCCTTCTACGCCGAGGCCAAGCGGCGCGGCTACGCCTCCGGGGATTACTCCATCCCCAAGATCGTGGCAGGCCCGGACGCGGTCGCCGAGGTCGCCGCCTGGCCGTGCGAGGTGGTGCTGAACGGGGTGACCGGCGCCCTCGGCCTCGCCTCGACGCTGGCCGCGCTGGACGCGGGGCGCACCCTCGCCCTCGCCAACAAGGAGTCGCTCATCGTCGGCGGCCCCCTCGTCAAGGAGCGGGCGCGCCCGGGGCAGATCGTCCCCGTCGACTCCGAGCACTCCGCGCTCGCCCAGTGCCTGCGCGGCGGGCGGGCCGAGGAGGTGCGGCGGCTCGTGCTCACGGCGAGCGGCGGGCCCTTCCGGGGGCGCGGCCGCGACGAACTGGCGGACGTCACCCCCGAGCAGGCGCTGAACCATCCGACCTGGGACATGGGCCCGGTCATCACGATCAACTCCGCGACCCTGGTCAACAAGGGCCTGGAGGTCATCGAGGCGCACCTGCTCTTCGACGTCCCGATGGACCGCATCGAGGTCATGGTGCATCCGCAGTCGGTCATCCACTCGATGGTCGAGTTCACCGACGGCTCCACGCTGGCGCAGGCGAGCCCGCCCGACATGCGGCTGCCGATCGCGCTCGGCATCGACTGGCCCGACCGGGTGCCGGACGCCGCGCCCGGCGTCGACTGGACCAGGGCGCACACCTGGGAGCTGTTCCCCCTGGACGACGAGGCGTTCCCCGCCGTCGCGCTGGCGCGCCGCGCCGGCGAACTGGGCGGGACGGTCCCCGCCGTCTACAACGCCGCCAACGAGGAGTGCGTGGACGCCTTCCGCGCGGAACGCCTCCCGTTCCTCGGGATAGTCGACACTGTCGCGCGGGTAATGGAGGAGCACGGTTCGGGCACCACCGGAGGCCTGACGCTCGACGACGTCCTCGCGGCGGACACCTGGGCGCGGACCCGGGCCAGGGAACTGACCGCAACCGCCTGACCCGGGGACCCGCCTCGGGAGGAACCCCGGAGGGGACCCGATGGCCTTCTTCCTCGGCGCGGTGGCGTTCGTGGTGGCACTGCTGGTCTCGGTGATGCTCCATGAGGGCGGGCACCTGCTCACCGCCAAGCGCTTCGGGATGAAGGCCACCCAGTACTTCGTGGGTTTCGGCCCCACCCTGTGGTCCGTCCGCCGGGGCGAGACCGAGTACGGCGTGAAGGCGATCCCGCTGGGCGGCTTCGTCAAGATCATCGGCTACACGCCGCTGGAGGAGATCCCCGCGGCCGACCGCCCGCGCGCGTTCTACCGGCAGCCCGCCGGCCGCCGCGCGGTCGTCATCGTCGCGGGGGTGGTCGCCAACTTCGTGTTCGCGTTCCTGCTGCTCATGGTGATGGCCATGACGATCGGCGTGCGGGAGTCCGGGACGGTGACCAGCACGGTCGACGAGGTCACGGCCTGCGTGCCCGCCTCGATGTCCAGCGGCTGCGGCGGGGACCGGCCGCCGTCCCCCGCCGCCCGGGCGGGGCTGCGCGCGGGCGACCGCGTCGTCTCGTTCAACGGCACCACGGTCTCCGACTGGGCCGGGCTCACCAGGGCGATCGACGCGGCGAAGCCGGGCCAGACGGTGACGGCGGTGGTCGTGCGGCCGGGCGCGCCGGGGCCGGTGACGCTGCCGATCACGCTCGCGGACATGGACGGGCGGCCGTTCGTCGGCATGTCGGCGAAGGTCGTCGGCGCCGGGTACGAGCGGACCGGGCCGCTCAACGCGGCCGTGTTCGCCGGGGAGGGCATCGGCCGCACCGTCGCCGGCATCGGGCGGGCCGCGGCGGACCTGCCCTCCGCCGTCCCGAAGCTGTTCTCGCCCGAGCGGGGGAGCACGCCCGGCGGCCAGGTCGGCAGCGTGGTCGGCGCGACCGAGGTGTCCGGGCAGATCTTCTCCGCCCAGAGCTCCGCCCGCGACAAGCTCGCCCTCTACCTGTCGCTCGTCGTCTCGGTGAACATCTTCCTCGGCGCGCTCAACGTGCTGCCCCTGCTCCCGCTGGACGGCGGACACCTCGCGGTCGTCGCCTACGAGCGGGCGCGGGCCGGCGTCAACCGGATCAGGGGACGGCCGGATCCGGGCACCGTCGACATGACCCGGCTCATGCCCTTGACATACCTGGCCGTCCTGTTGCTGGTGGGATTCGGGGTGCTGCTGATCCTCGCCGACCTGCTCAACCCCCTGCGACTACCGGAATGACGTGAAACGTTTACCGAGTGTGCTCAAATGGTCACACTGGTGGAAGCCGGGTGCCGTCAACTCAGCCGCGCGGGGCACCTAGGCTTTGTACGGGGCCGAAAATTGAGGAGAGGGATGAGCGTTTCACTGGGTATACCGAGCGTTCGCGGCGAGGGCGACGGGCAGGGGGCGCCGGGTCCGATCGCGCCCCGCCGCAGATCCCGGCAGATCATGGTCGGCGCCGTCCCGGTGGGCGGCGACGCCCCCGTGTCGGTGCAGTCGATGACCACCACCCTCACCGCCGACGTGAACGCCACGCTCCAGCAGATCGCGGAACTGACCGCGTCCGGATGCCAGATCGTCCGCGTCGCCGTGCCGTCGCAGGACGACGCCGAGGCGCTGCCGGCGATCGCGCGCAAGTCGCCGATCCCCGTCATCGCCGACATCCACTTCCAGCCCAAGTACGTCTTCGCGGCGATCGACGCGGGCTGCGCGGCCGTCCGCGTCAACCCGGGCAACATCAAGAAGTTCGACGACCGGATCGGCGAGATCGCGCGCGCCGCCAAGGACGCGGGCGTGCCGATCCGCATCGGGGTGAACGCCGGCTCCCTGGACAAGCGCCTGCTGGAGAAGCACGGCCGGGCCACCCCCGAGGCGCTGGTGGAGTCGGCGCTGTGGGAGTGCTCGCTGTTCGAGGAGCACGACTTCCGCGACATCAAGATCTCGGTCAAGCACAACGACCCGGTCGTGATGATCGAGGCGTACCGGAAGCTGGCGGCGGCCTGCGACTACCCGCTGCACCTCGGTGTCACCGAGGCCGGCCCGGCGTTCCAGGGCACGATCAAGTCGGCCGTCGCGTTCGGCGCGCTGCTGGCGGAGGGCATCGGCGACACGATCCGGGTGTCGCTGTCGGCGCCGCCGGTCGAGGAGGTCAAGGTCGGCGCGGCGATCCTGGAGTCGCTCGGGCTGCGCAAGCGCGGCCTGGAGATCGTCTCCTGTCCCTCCTGCGGCCGTGCGCAGGTGGACGTGTACTCGCTGGCCGAGCAGGTCACCGCCGGGCTGAAGGACTTCCCGGTCCCGCTGCGCGTCGCGGTGATGGGCTGCGTGGTGAACGGGCCCGGCGAGGCCCGCGAGGCCGACCTCGGCGTCGCGTCGGGCAACGGCAAGGGCCAGATCTTCGTCAAGGGGGAGGTCGTCAAGACCGTCCCCGAGGCGCAGATCGTCGAGACCCTGATCGAGGAGGCGATGCGCATCGCCGACGAGATGGGCATCGAGATCGCCGAGGACGGCACGGTCTCCGGACCGGGCGCCGAGGTGGTGGTCGGCTGACCCCCGCGCGCGGGCCGGCGCCCGCGCCGCGGCAGGCGCCATAGCAAGCCTTCAAAAGGCCCCGGGTCTTGCGATCCGGGGCCTTTTCGCGTGCCCGGAACCTGCCCCGGAGCTGGGCATCCGCGACCGGAACGTCCGGAGTTGTCACAGAGTTCCGCTGATCTTGTCACGATTCCGCATCCACTCTGACGGGCCCCTGTCGGGCCGTACGCCAGAACCGCCACAATCTTCACTCATTTACCCGTATGTCTGACTCAACCGGAGTCGGCACGATAGGGGGATATGTGAAGAGGATCGTTGTCGTGGCCGCGGTGGCCGGGCTCGGTCTCACCGGTCTCGGCGCCACAAGCGCACAGGCCGCGAGCCCCTCCGCCGGAACGGCCGGAGGATTCAACCCCTCGGCGGCCAAGTGGCACGCCTGCCCCGCGGACTTCGTCCAGACGGTGCACGACCTGTACGACGCGCTGTACCCGGTCTCCAAGATCGTCCAGTGTGCCGAGCTGTCGGTGCCGATGGACTACGCCAAGCCGCAGGGCAAGAAGATCACGCTCCAGCTCACCAGGACGCCGCACACCGGCTCCGGTGCGGCCAAGGGCGACATCGTGGTCAACCCCGGTGGACCGGGCGGCGGCGGCGCGCTGTTCGGGCCGCGGGTGTTCGCGCAGAACTCCGCCCCGATGCGCGAGGCGTACAACGTCATCGGCTTCGACCCGCGCGGCGTCGGCATGAGCGTCCCGGCCCTGAGCTGCGACCCGAACTACACCAACGCCCCGCGCCCCGACTACGGCACCGGTGACCGCGCGTCGGTCAACACGTGGCTGAAGCTGTCCAAGGGCTACGCCGAGGCGTGCGGCAAGGCCGACAAGACCGGGCTGCTCAACCACATCAAGACGATCGACTCGGTCAACGACGTCGAGTCGATCCGGCGGGCGCTCGGCAACAAGAAGCTCGACTACTACGGCGCCTCCTACGGCACCTACCTCGGTTCCACCTACGCCACCGTCTACCCCAAGAACGTCGGGAAGATGGTGCTGGACGGCAACGTCGGTCCCTCCGACGCCTGGTACGAGGCCAACCTCAACCAGGACATCCAGTTCGACATCAACATCGACTACTACTTCGGCTGGGTCGCCAAGTACGACTCGGTGTACCACCTCGGCACCACGCAGAAGCAGGTCCGGAGCTTCTTCTACGACCTGCGCGCGAAGCTCAAGAACAAGCCGCTCTACTACACCGACCCCGACAGCGGGCAGACGCTCGCCGTCGGGCCGGACGAACTGACCGACGTGATCCTGAACGCCGGGTACCGGCGCAGCCAGGCCGTCTGGCACGGGTACGCGGCCGCGCTGTCGGCGTACAAGGCGGGCGACACCGCCACGTTCGCGCAGACCTACGGCGCGCCGACGACCGGCGGCTCCGACGACAACGGGTACGCCGTCTACCTCGGCGTGCAGTGCACCGACGTCCAGTGGCCGCTGAGCTGGAACAAGTGGCAGCGCGACAACGAGCGGATCGACAAGAAGCACCCGTTCGAGACCTGGGCCAACGCCTGGTACAACGCCCCGTGCCTGTACTGGCCCGCCAAGGCCGGCAAGCCGGTGAACATCGGCCACACCCGTGACCTGCCGCGCAACATCCTCATGTTCCAGTCGACCGCGGACGCGGCCACGCCGTACGCGGGCGCGCTGGAGATGCACCGCAGGCTCAAGGGCTCGCGCCTGGTCGTCCAGGACGGCGACCGTACGCACTGCATCGTGCACCGCGGCTCCGCCCAGGTGGACGCCTACTTCGACGCCTACTTCCTGCGGGGAGAGCGTCCGGAGCAGAGCACCGTCCACGTCCCGCAGCTCGGTGACCCGACGCCGCCGTCGACGGCGACCGCCAGGACGCTGAGCGGCTCGCAGAAGGCCGCGCAGCTCAAGGCCGACGTCATCCGCTGACGCCGGTCGCGGCCCATGCGGTCCGGACCCCGGGGAGCGTTCCCCGGGGTCCGGCACCCGCCGGCACACAGGTAGCGACACACAGGTAGCGACACACGGGTTGCGAAACGCAGCCAGTACGCAACAGCCACGCATCGGCGACACCCCCCTCCGGCATGGCGCCGGCCCGGAGTCGCCGATCTGAGGGGGTCAAGTGAAAAGGATCGTTCTCGTCGCGACCGCTGCGGTCGTGGCGGCGGGGGGCGCAGGGTACGCCGTCTCCGCGAACGCGGACACCGGGGGCTCCGGTGCCGCCACGGTCGCGGCCAAGGGCATCGACTGGGGCGCGTGCGAGGTCAGCGGCCCCAGTGACCCGATGAACAAGGCGCAGTGCGCCCAGGTCGAGGTGCCGCTCGACTACGGCCGGCCCAACGGCCGCAAGATCTCCATCGCGGTGTCGCGCTTCCGGCACACCGACGAGAAGAACTACCAGGGCACCCTGTTCGTGAACCCGGGCGGCCCGGGCGGCACCGGCATCGAGTACGCGCCCGCCCTCGCCCGCTGGATCGGCGGCACCGGGCACGCCGACGTCGCCGCCAAGTACGACATCATCGGCTTCGACCCGCGCGGGGTCGGCTCCAGCAAGCCCGCGCTGAGCTGCGACCCGAACTTCTCCGACCCGATCCGGCCGGACTACGTCCCCTCCTCCGCCAAGGAGGAGAAGGCCTGGATCGCCAAGTCGAAGAAGTACGCGCAGGACTGCGCGAAGAAGTTCGGCTGGCTGCTGCCGCACATGCGCACCACCGACGCCGCGCGCGACGTCGACGCGATCCGCGCCGCGCTCGGCCAGGACAAGATCAGCTGGTACGGGTTCTCGTACGGCACCTACTTCGGCGCCACCTACGCCACGCTCTTCCCCAAGCGCGTGAAGCGGATGGTGCTGGACGGCAACGTCAACCCGAAGACGGTCTGGTACGACGCCCAGCTGGAGCAGGACAAGGCCTTCGAGCACAACATGAAGGCCTGGTGGGCCTGGATCGCCAAGTACGACTCGCTCTACCACCTCGGCAAGAGCGAGAAGGCCGTCGAGGCCAAGTACTACGCCGTCCGCGCCGCCGCGAAGAAGGCGCCGATCGGCGGCAAGATGGGGCCGGACGAGCTGGACGACACGGTGCTGTCCGCCGGCTACAACACCGGCTACTACATCCCCTTCGCGCAGGCGCTCTCGGCTTGGGCCAACGACAAGGACGCCTCCGGGCTCCTCGACTGGATGAGCCCCGGCGGCGACGACAACGGCTTCGCCGTCTACAACGCCGTCCAGGCCGCCGACGCCCGCTGGCCGCGCAACTGGAGCAAGTGGCACTACGACGCCGCGAAGCTCTACCGGCAGGGCTACAGGTTCAACACCTGGAGCAACGTCTGGTTCAACGCCCCGGTCGCCTTCTGGCCGTTCCAGGGCGGGCCGGAGTTCAAGCTGAAGGGCGCCAAGGGCCTGGCGGGCATGCTGCTCGTGCAGTCCACCCAGGACGCGGCGACCCCGGTCGCGGGCGGCCTGGAGATGCACAAGGTCTTCCCGTCCTCGCGCCTGGTGTTCGAGGTCGGCGGCAAGACCCACGCCAACACGCTCAACGGCAACACGTGCCTGGACGACAAGGTCGCGGCGTACCTCGACACCGGGGCGCTGCCGCAGAGCCACCGCGGCCCGGACGCCTACTGCAAGGCCGTCCCGGAGCTGAACGACCCCGACCCGACGGCCGTGACCGCGAAGGCCGCGCGCGCCTCCGCGGGCAAGGACCTCCCGGTCGGGCGCCCGTGACACGTGGCTAGTACGGCACGCGGGTAGCACGCCGTTCCGCGGTGTGCCCGTCCCGTCCCCTCGCGGGGCGGGCCGGGCACACCGCGTTTCGCTTTGCGGGCGGGCGGTTCTCGGTACTGGTCCCGGTTAGGGCCGGAATCGCGCGATCCCCGAGGTACGCGTTTCCCGGCCGTCCCGCCGGTAGAAAGCGAACGTGCTGAACGACGCTGGAAAGAGGGCCGCCGCCGGGACGGCGGCCGCCGCGGTCACGCTCGCCGTCGCCGGGGCCGCACTGGGGACGCCCGCGGGCGCCGCCCCCGCCCCCCGCCCCGAACCGAGGCCCGCCGGCCTCGCGTGGAAGTCCTGCCCCGCCAAGGATCCGGTGGAGGGCACCCGGCTCAAGGGCCTGCAGTGTGCGTCCCTCCGGGTGCCGCTCGACTACGCCGACCCGGCGGGCAGGCAGATCACCCTCGAACTGACCCGCGCCCGGCACACCGCGTCCAGGTCCAAGGGCGCGGTGCTGCTCAATCGGGGCGGGCCCGGCGCGCACGGGCGCGACCTGTCCGGCTTCTTCGCGGGGTCGCTGCCGAAGCGGGTCGCCGCGTCCTACGACTGGATCGGCTTCGACCCGCGCGGCGTCGGCGCCAGCAGGCCCGAGCTGATCTGCGACCCCGGCTACCAGAGTCCCGGCCGCGCCCGCCCCGACGCCGTCCCCGCGAGCGCGGCGGAGGAGGAGGCGTGGAAGGCCAGGGCACGGCATTACGCCGGCGACTGCGCCCGCCGGTACGGGGCGGTCCTCCCGCACATGGGCACCGCCGACTCGGCCCGCGACATGGACGCCGTCCGCGCCGCCCTCGGCCAGCAGAAGATCAGCTTCTTCGGGTACTCGTACGGGACGTACCTCGGCGCGGTGTACGCCACGATGTACCCGCAGCGGGTCGGCCGCATGGTGCTCGACAGCGTCGTCCGGCCGAGCGGGGTCTGGTACGACGACAACCTCGACCAGAACGTCGCCTTCGAGAAGCGCATCCACGCGTACTTCGCCTGGATCGCCCGCCACCACAAGACCTACCGACTCGGCGACTCCGGCCGGAAGGTGGCCGCCGCCTACACCAGAGTGCGCGGGGCGCTCAAGGCCAAGCCGATCGACGGGCGGGTCGGGCCCTCCGAACTCGACGAGGCGTTCCTTGCCGACGGGTACGGCGACTACAACTGGGCCGCGCACGCGAGGGCCCTGTCGGCCTACGCCGTCCGGCACGACCCGGGGCCGCTGCGCAAGGTGTGGCAGCCGCCGTCACGGCTCGACCAGAACAACTACACGGTCTACAACGCCGTCCAGTGCCGGGACGCCGCCTGGCCGCGCGACTGGCGACGCTGGCACGCCGACAGCGAGCGCCTCTACCGCCGCGGTTACCGTTTCGAGACCTGGAGCAACACCTGGTACAACGCGCCCTGCGCCTTCTGGGGAGTGCCGGGCGGCCCGCCGCCGCGGGTGGGGGGCGGCTCCGCGCTGCCCCCGATCCTGATGGTGCAGGCCACCGAGGACGCCGCGACCCCGTATCCGGGTGCGCTGGAGATGCACCGCCGGTTCCCGACGTCCAGGCTGCTCGTCCAGGCCGACGGGCGCAACCACGGCGTCTCGCTGTCCGGCGACAGGTGCGTCGACGGGGCCGTCGCCGCCTACCTCGGCGGTGGGCGGCTGCCCGCGAGCCGGCCGGGACCGGACCAGAAGTGCGCGGCCGGGCCCGAACCGGTCGTGGCCAAGGCGGGCAGAGCGGAGCAGGCGGCCGCGCACCGGTGACCCCTCCGCGGACAGGGCCGTGACCGAGGCCGCGGAGGTGCGCGGCGCCGGGACGGCATAGTCTTGGCCACGTGGAGCTTTCAGTGGTGAGGGCCGGGGGCCGGTAGCCGTGCGGATGCTGGGCTCGATGCCGGTGCGCGTGCTGGACGACCGGTACCGTGCGGAGGCCCTCGCGATCCTGGACGCCGACCCGGTGTCCAACGTGTTCGTGAGTTCCCGCGTGCACGCCGCGGGGCTCGATCCGCGCCGCCTCGGCGCCCAGATGTGGGGCTACCTGCGTGAGGGCAGGCTCGTCGCGCTGTGCTACTCGGGCGCCAACCTCATCCCGGTCGCGGCCGGGCCGGAGGCCGTCCGGGCGTTCGCGGAGCGGGCCCAGGCGCAGGGACGGCGCTGCTCGTCCATCGTCGGGCCCGTCGGCGCCGTGGGGGAGTTGTGGGAGATCCTCGCGCCGTACTGGGGGCCGCCCCGGGCCGTCCGCGCCGCCCAGCCGGTGATGGCGACCTCCAGCGTCCCCGACGTGCCCGCCGACCCCGGCGTGCGCCGGGTCCGGATGGAGGACTTCGACATCGTCTACCCGGCCTGCGTGGCAATGTTCACCGAAGAGGTCGGGGTGTCGCCCAACGCCGGCGACGGAGGCGTGCTCTACCGGGCCCGCGTCGCCGAACTGATCCGCGACGGCCGCGCCTTCGCCCGGATCGAGGACGGCCGCGTCATGTTCAAGGCCGAGGTCGGCGCCGTCACCCCGCGGGCCTGCCAGGTGCAGGGCGTGTGGGTGCCCCCCGATCTGCGGGGGCAGGGCCGGTCGGAGACGGGGATGTCCGCGGTGGTGCGGGAGGCGCTGCACGGCATCGCGCCGACCGTCTCGCTGTACGTCAACGACTACAACACCCGGGCGCGGGCGGCGTACCGCCGGGTCGGGTTCACCGAACTGGGCTCCTTCATGTCAATTCTGTTCTGAATTGTCATTGCGTGCCTGATCTATCCCGGTACCTGAATCGATCTTCTGGGCCGGGTACCATCCCGCCGTGGAGTTCGCCGGGGCACTGCGGCAGGCGATCCAGGCGAGCGGGCTGACCCTGGAGCGGATCCGCCACCGGCTCGGCCGGCGCGGGCTCACGGTCAGCGTGGCCACCCTCAGCTACTGGCAGCGCGGCCGCAGCCGGCCGCGCTCGCGTACCCTCGTCGCCGCGCTGGAGGAGATCCTGCAGGTGCCGTCCGGCGCCCTCGTCGAGCTGCTGGAGGACCCCGCGCCGAGCTCCGCGCCCGTCCGGGGAGCGGTCGTGCGCGGCGGCGCCGGCCAGCCGAACGGGGCTGAGCGGGGCCGCGGCGTCCGTGACCTGTGGCCCGACCCCGAGCGCTACGCCTGCCTCGTCGGGCAGCTCGACCGCTCGGGCGACCACCGCCTCGAACGGCTCGGCGTCCACGACGTCTACCGGCTGGACGAGGCGCGCCGGTCCTGGACCCTGTCGGTGCGTACCGTCCTGCGGGCGGCCGGGGACGACATCGACCGCGTGGTCTGCGTCCACCGGACGGGCGACGCCGACCTTGCCGGCGCGGCGGAGGGGGACGCCGCCGTGGCGAAAAGTGACGCGGTGGGCGACCCGGCCGGGCTGCTGGACGTGCGGTACTGCCGCCCCGGCCGGATCCGCGCCGAGGGCGGGCTGGTGGCGTTCGAGCTGGTCTTCGACAGGGTGCTGGCGACGGGGGACACCGCGGTCATCGAGTACGAACTGGGCGCGATCGGGCCGCCCGCGCCTGACAGCTACGACCGGCGCTTCTCGCATCCCGTGCACGACTACGTGGCGCTCGTCCAGTTCGACGGCGACCGGCTGCCCGCCCGCTGCTACGGCTTCACGGCCGAGAGCTCCGCGTCCCCGCGCCGGCGGCTCGGCGAGCTGTGGATCGGCACTTCGGGGAGCGCGAACCTCGCGGCCGGAACCGTCCGTCGCGGAATAGTGGGCATCGAGTGGGAATGGCATTAACATTGAGAAAGCACATCGGTCAGAAATGTTGACGATTTCTCACGTTCTCGTCGAACATTCCTATCGATCGTCTTCGTGACCTCGGCCTTTCTTGGGGCCGGGGTGGCTCCACGGACGGAGTTCGATGAAGAAACCCCTGTTCACGGCCGTCGCGGCGGCGTCCCTGATTGCAGTTTCCGCCGCTCCCGCCCCAGCCGTGGCTTTTCGTGCGCCGCTCACCCTGGCCGTCTCGGGCCAGGGCATCGCCGGACAGTACATCGTGACGCTGAAGCCAGGCGTATCGATCGGCGCCACCGTTTCCAAGCACGCCATCAAGACCATGTACCGCTACGGCATGGTGCTGAACGGATTCGCCGCAAAGCTCGACTCCAGGAAACTCGCGAAGCTGCGCGGCGCCCCCGGCGTCGCCCGCATCGAGCAGGACGCGGTCGTCCACGCCGACAGCACGCAGCAGAACCCCCCGTCGTGGGGCATCGACCGGATCGACCAGACCGCACTCCCGCTGTCGCGCGGCTACACCTACAACTCGACCGGCGCGGGCGTCTCCGCCTACATCATCGACACCGGCATCGACACCGCGCATCCGCAGTTCGGCGGCCGCGCGTCCAACGTGTACGACGCCCTCGGCGGCAACGGCGCCGACTGCAACGGCCACGGGACGCACGTCGCCGGGACGGTCGGCTCCACCTCCTACGGCGTCGCCAAGAACGTCCACCTGCGCGGCGTCCGCGTGCTGAACTGCCAGGGCAGCGGCAGCAGCTCCGGCGTCATCGCGGGCATGAACTGGGTGGCGGGCCACCGCTCCCGGCCGGCGGTGGCCAACATGTCGCTCGGCGGCGGCTACTCGTCGTCGATGAACACCGCCGCCGACAACCTCGCGAACTCCGGTGTCCTCCTCGCCGTCGCCGCGGGCAACGACGCCCGCAACGCCTGCGACTACTCGCCGGGGAGCGCGGCGAACACCACCACCGTCGCGGCGAGCACGATCACCGACGCGAGGGCCTCCTACAGCAACCACGGATCCTGCGTCGACCTGTACGCGCCAGGGTCGTCCATCACCTCGACCTGGCTGAACGGCGGGACGAACACCATCAGCGGCACCTCGATGGCCACCCCGCACGCCACCGGCGTCGCCGCCCTCTACAAGGCCGCCAACGGCGACGCCTCCTACGGCGTCATCCGCAGCTGGCTCACGTCCAACGCCGTCAGCGGCGTGATCAGCGGCAACCCGGCCGGGACGCCGAACCGCCTGCTCGACAAGCGCAACCTCTGACCGGCTTCCGGGCCCGTCCCGCGCCGGCGGGCCCGGGGGCCGGGGCCTCCGCCCGCGGCGCGCGCCGTGGGCGGAGACCCGATCGCGCCGGGGGATCCGGCGTCGCAGCGCCACCGGAAACCGGTACCCGATCCGGCGGAGGCCAGGGCCGACGGTTGTGACAGTTTGCCTGTTGGCATCGGGGCCGCGGAGCCTTACAGTGAGCGCGGAAGTTGCAATTGCGGTAGTCAAGGCCGTTTTGCGGGGGCCGGCCGGAGCCGATCCGGAGGCCGAGCATGCAGAGTGTCGCAGAGGACGATCTTCTCCAGGTCCTCCAGTACGGGCCGTTCAACGTCGCCCTGCACGCCGCCATCCAGGCGCGCGGCCTGAGCCTGGACTCCCTGCGGCGCCGGCTGGAGGAGCAGGGCATCGCGGTCAGCCTGTCCACGCTGAGCTACTGGCAGCGCGGCCGGACCCGGCCCGAGCGCGCCGACTCGCTGCGCGCCGTCCGCGGCCTGGAGACCATCCTCGAACTGCCGCGGCACTCCCTGCTGACGCTGCTCAGGCCCACCACCGACCGCCCCGCCGGGCCCTGGCTGCCGGTCGAGGAGCTGTGCCCCGAGCCGGGCGTCCGCGACCTGCTGGACGAGATCGGCGACCGCGGCGAGCGGCAGCTGACCGGGCTCAGCCTGCACGACCAGTACCTCATCGGGCGGCGCCGGGAACTGCGCGAGGTCCGTGTCCGCGCGGTGTTCCAGGCCCAGCAGCGCGGCGTGGACCGCTGGATCGCCGTCTACCACCACCCGCAGGGCGTGCTGCCCTCGTCCCGCACCGTGCGCGGCTGCCGTTTCGGCCGCGTCCGGATGGACGAGACGAGCGGCCTCATCGCCGCCGAGCTGCTGTTCGACCGGGCACTCGGGCGCGGCGAGACCTACCTGCTGGAGTACGGCTTCGGATTCGAGGAGACCGGCCCGCCCGTGACCGAGGAGGGACGCGGCTTCCGCACCCCGCAGCACGAGTACCTCATCGAGGTCCGGTTCCATCCGGCGGCGCTGCCCGCCCGCTGCTACCGGACGTGGCGGCCCGACGGGCACACCGCGCTGAAGGACTCCGCCGACCTGCGGTTGTCCAGCTACCAGAGCGTCCACTTCATCGAGTTCGGGATGGCCGCCGGCTACCACGGCATCCGCTGGGAGTGGACCTGAGCCGGGAGCGGAACCGAGCGGCGGGCCCCCGGCCCGCTCGCCCGGCCGCTACCGCACGAGCAGGTCGAGGAGACGGTCGAGTTCGGCGGCCGGGTCCCCGGTGAGCCCGGCGTGCACCGGGCCCGGCTGGACGATCGTGCTGCGCGGCGCGGTCAGCCACCGGAACCGCGCGCCCGGGGCCTCCCGCGCCGCCTGGCCGGCGCGCTCGCCGCCGCAGCACACCGCGTCCACCGCGGTGAGGGCGGACCGGACGCCCGCCAGGTCGAGCGAGGCGTCCAGGGCGAGCAGGCGCCCCTCGTCCAGGTGGGTGCGGCATCCGAGGTAGTCGAGGGCGCGGCAGTACACGACCACGCCGACGTTCATGGACTCGCCGCGCTCGACGCGCGGGACGACGCGCAGCGCGGCGTACTCGAACACCGTCGGCTCGGCGGCCGTCCTGATGTTGGTCGTCCTGCCGGCGGTCACGAGGTCCCCCCGAGCCAGCCGGGACGGTTCTGGCCGCGCCGCGCGGAGGTGTCCGGGCGGTGGGCGCTGACGTCGAGGTCGGGCAGCCACTCGCGCGGCTTGCCGGCGCGCGGCAGCAGGATGTCGAGGTAGGCGTCGCGGAGCGCCTGCGGGTCGGCGAAGCCGGGCTCGCCCTCCAGCCAGCGGTCCGGGACGAGGGCGGCGACCTCGCGCAGCAGCCCCTCGGTGATCTTCGGCGCGAGCTCGGCCTCGGCCTCCTCCAGCCGGGTCGCGTACGGGGTCAGCACGTGGTCGTCCACGTCGTAGGGGCCGGAGAACAGCCGGGCGGCGTTGGACCACGCGTGGTGGAAGATGAGGCTCGCGCCGTGGTCGATGAGCCACACGTCGCCGTGCCACACGAGCATGTTGGGGTTGCGCCAGCTTCGGTCGACGTTGCCGATGAACGCGTCGAACCACAGCACCCGGGAGGCGAAGCCCGGGTCGGTGCTCCAGCCGAGCGGGTCGAAGCCGAGCGACCCGGGCAGGAAGTCGACGCCGAGGTTCCAGCCGGGGCTGGCCTTCAGCAGGTCCTGCACGTCGGGGTCGGGCTCGTGCCGTCCGATCGCCGGGTCCAGGTCGATGAGCACCTGCTCGGGCACCCGCAGGCCGAGCCGGCGCGCCAGCTCACCGGCGATCACCTCGGCGATCAGCGCCTTGCGGCCCTGCCCGGCCCCGTGGAACTTCATCACGTAGGTGCCGAGGTCGTCGGCCTCGACGACGCCCGGGAGCGATCCGCCCTCGCGGAGCGGCGTCACGTAGCGGATGGCGGTCACATGTGGCAACACGTCGCAACGCTATCGGCTGGGGCGGCGGCCGGGATAATCGGTTTCATGGGCGTTGAGCTGCTCGACCTGTCGGTGCCGATCGTCACGGGCATGCCGGTCTATCCGGGCGACCCCGAGGTGGAGGCCGTCCCGGCCCTCACGGTCGCGGAGGCCGGGGTGAACGTGCTGCGGCTGCACCTGGGGTCGCAGACCGGTACGCACGTGGACGCCCCTTTCCACATCGACGACACGCTTCCGAGGCTGGACGAGCTGCCGCTGACGCGCTTCACCGGTCCGGCCGTGGTGATGGACGTCCGGGGCCTGCCGCCCCGCGCGCCGATACCGCCGGAGGCCGTCCCGCCGGGTCTCGCGCCGGGCGACGTCCTGCTCATCGCGACGGGCTGGTCGGGGCACTGGGGGACCGAGGGCTACCTCGCCCATCCCTATCCGGCGCCCGAGACCGCGGAGGCCATCGTGGCGGCGGGCGTCAGGACGGTGGGCATCGACGCGCTCAGCGTGGACCGGACCCCGCCGCCCGGCTCGGACGACTTCTCGCTCGCCGCCCACCGCGTCCTCTGCGGCGCCGGGGCGGTGATCGCCGAGAACCTGACCGGTCTCGGACGCCTCGCCGAGGCCCAGGCCGCGGGCTGCGCGATCGAGGTCTCCCTCTTCCCGCTGGCCCTGGTGGGCGCGGACGGCGCCCCCGTCCGCGCCGTCGCGCGCGTGGACGACCGCGCCGTCCTCGTCTGACGGCGGGGCCCGCGCCGTCCGGCCCATACTGGGGGCCGGTCGACGGGAGGGCGTGGACGGATGCGGGTGGAGTGGGCGACGGATCAGGGCGGCCCCGAGCGGCCCAACGAGGACTTCGTGGCGGCGGCCGCCGGGGCGGTCGTGGTGCTCGACGGGTGCGGGCTGCCACTCGGCACCGACCTCGGCTGCGCGCACGGGACCGCCTGGTACTCCCGCTCGCTCGGCACCCGGCTTCTGGCGCGGATGCTGGAGGGGCTCGGTCCGCAGGCGGGCCCGCCGGTGGGGCCGCCCGAGGGCGCGCACCGGCCGGGGGCCCGGCCGCTGGTCGCGCGGCTCGCCGGCGCGATCGCGGACGTTGCGTCCGCGCATCGGGCGACCTGCGACCTGCGGGTTCCGACGACCCCGGCGGCGACCGTGCTCGCCCTGCGGCTGCGGGGCGGGCTGGTCGACTACCTGGTGCTGGCCGACTCCACCGTCCTGCTGGAGGGCCGCGACGGCCTGCGGGAGATCACCGGCGGGCGGAACTACGCCGCCGCGGACCCGGCCGCGGCCGACGCCGCGATCACCGGCACGGTGCCGGCCGCCGACCTGCGGCGCGCATTCCTGCTGACCGACGGGGCGACGCGCCTCGCCGACCTGTTCGGCGTCACCGGCTGGGCCGGGCTGGCGGCGCTGGCCGTGGACCCGGGGCCCGCCGGGTTGATCGAGCGGACGCGGGAGGTCGAGCGCACCGACCCGGGGGCCGTCCGGTGGCCCCGGAACAAGGTGCACGACGACGCGACCGCGGCCGTCTGCGACCTCGGCGGCTGACCCGCCCGGTCGAGCAATCGCTTGGTCGTGTCGGTAGGGTGCGGAGCCCGCGGAGAAGGGACACGGCATGCGCCTCGGCATCACGATGTTCGCGACCGACCTGACCATGGCGCCGCACGAACTGGCCGCGGAGGCGGAGGCGCGCGGCTTCGCCTCGCTCTACCTGCCCGAGCACACCCACATCCCCGTGTCCCGCGCCACCCCGCCGCCGACGGGCGACGCGGCCCTGCCCGAGGAGTACGCCCGCACGCTCGACCCGCTCGTGTCGCTCGCCGCGGCGGCCGTGACGACCGAGCGGATCGTCCTCGGCACCGGCGTCCTGCTGCCCGCCCAGCGCGAGCCGATCGTCACCGCCAAGGCCGTCGCCACCCTCGACCGGCTGGCGCCCGGACGGGTCGCGCTCGGCATCGGCTTCGGGTGGAACGCCGAGGAGGGCGCCGACCACGGCGTCCCGTGGAAGCGGCGGCGGGCCGTGGCGCGCGAGCACGTCCTCGCCATGCGGGCCCTCTGGACGGACGAGGAGGCCTCCTTCACGGGGGAGTTCGCGGGCTTCGCGCCGAGCCGGGCGTGGCCCAAGCCGTCCCGCCGCGTCCCCGTGCTGCTCGGCGGCGCCCCCGGCCCGACGCTGTTCGCGCACATCGCCGAGTACGGGGACGGGTGGATGCCGATCGGCGGTGCGGGCGTCCGCGAGGCCCTGCCCGCCCTGCGCCGTGCCTGCGAGGACGCGGGACGCGCCATGGTGCCCGTGGTCCCCTTCGGGACGCTGCCCACCCCCGGCAAGCTCGACCACTTCGCCTCGCTCGGGATCGAGGAGGTCGTGCTGCGGGTGCCCGCGGGCGACCGCGACTCGGTCCTGCCGGTGCTGGACGGCTACGCCCGCTCCCACCTGTGAGCCGGCGGATCCTCGGCGCTAACGGATCATGCGGTAGCAGAAGAAGGTCGGGAACCGGTAGTACTGGCCCTTGCCGGCCTTCACCGCGCCGAGGATGAGGAACACCCACCCGCCGATCAGCAGCTCCAGGTACGGGAGGATGAACAGCGCGAGGAACCCGGGCGCGTCCAGCAGGATGGCCGGCGGGACGCAGACCGCCGCCACGGCCACGAGGTGGATCAGCATGGTGAGCTGGTAGTTCATCGACTGCGCCGCGTGAAAGCGGGTGAACGGCGAGGTGTTCTTCTTCACCAGGTAGATGACCAGCGGCGGCAGGAATCCGATCAGGATGTTACCGACGTAGGCGAAGATCGCCCATGTCGTCTCCTCGCCCGGGTTCTGCAGGCCCGGGCCGTAGGGGACGCCGGGAGGGCCGTACCCGTAACGCGGGTCGTACGGACCGGCGGACGGCGGGCCGAACGGCTGACCCGGCGGCGGGCCCGGTGGTTGCCCCGGGGGCGGGCCTGGTGGCTGACCCGGTGGCTGGCCGTAGGCGCCGTGATACGGCGGCGGCTGATGGGGAGGCGGGGGCTGGTCGGGCGGCGGCTGGTCGGGCGGCGGTTGATCGGAAGGTGGCGGGGGCTGGTCCGTCACGTGTCGTCCTCATGTCCTCTTCGGGCGTCCCGTTGCGGGATACTGCAGGAATCTATAGGAACCGGGCTCGCCGGCGCGGGTCTCACCGGGTCGGGAGGCACACATGTCGGCGGCGGGCACCCTGCGTCCGGGCGACCCCGATCGGCTCGGCCGCTACCGCCTGGCCGGCCGGCTCGGCGAGGGCGGCCAGGGCGTCGTCTACCTCGGCGAGGACGAGGGCGGCCCCCACGGGCGGGTCGCGGTGAAGCTGCTGAACGCGGGTCTCGGCCAGGAGTCCGAGGCGCGTGCGCGGTTCATGCGCGAGCTGGAGACCGCCAAGCGGGTCGCGGAGTTCTGCACGGCCGCGATCCTGGACGCCGATGTGGCGGGCGACCGCCCCTACATCGTGAGCGAGTTCGTCGACGGCCCGTCCCTGCACCACGTGGTGATGAGCGAGGGGCCGCGCACGCGCGGCGCGCTGGAGCGCCTCGCGGTCGGGACGGCCACGGCGCTGGTGGCGATCCACCGGGCGGGCGTCGTGCACCGCGACTTCAAGCCGCGGAACGTGCTGCTCGGCCCGGACGGGCCGCGCGTCATCGACTTCGGCATCGCCCGCGCGCTGGACGGCGCCACCATCACCTCCAGCGGAGCGATCGGCACCCCGGCGTTCATGGCCCCCGAGCAGTTGGAGGGGCTGCGCGCCGGACCCGCCGCCGACGTGTTCGCGTGGGCCGCGACGATGGTGTTCGCCTCGTCGGGGCGGCTGCCGTTCGCGGGCGAGACGATGACCGCGATCGTCGGGCGGATCCTGCACGGCGAGCCGGACCTCGGCGAGCTGACCGGCCCGCTGCGCGACCTGGCCGTCCGGTGCCTGGCGAAGGACCCGGCGACGCGTCCGGAGGCGTCGCAGGTTCTGCGGACCCTGATCGGCGACGAGCACCAGGCCCCGGTCCCGCACGCCCCGGCGGCGCCGTACGCGCCCGCCGGGGGGCCGACGATGCTGATGCCGCACCCGACCGCGCGGACAGACCCCCCGCGGCGGGGCGTCCCGGGCGTGGTCGCCGTGTCGGCGGCGGTGGTCGCGGTCGCCGCGGCCGTCGCGGTGACGGCGTACGCGATGTCCGGACGGGAGGGCGGCGGCGCGGACGCGGCGGGTCCGGGTGCGGTCGGCCCCTTGCCCGCCACCGCGTCCAGCACCCCGGCTACCTCGCCGCCCGCGCCGTCCGGCCCGGACGCGGCGGAGTCCCGGCAGACCGGCATCCCGGCGCGGTACGCCGGGACGTGGACGGGACGGGTGACGCAGAACGACGGCAAGGTCTTCCCGGCGAGACTGGTGCTGCCCGCGGGCGGCGGCGCGGGCCGGATCACCTACCCGGCGCAGAACTGCGCGGGCACCGAGACCCTCGCCGGACGGACGGGCGAGACGCTGCGGTTCCAGGAGCGGATCACGTTCGGCGCGGAGCGGTGCGTGGACACCGGGACGGTCACGCTGACCCCCGGGTCCGGCGGGGACCGCCTGATCTTCCACTACAGCGGGACGTCGCCGAGCGGCCGGCAGTGGACGGTCACCGGGCCGCTGTCGCGCTCCTGATCGCCCCCGCGCGGCCACCGGGCGACCGCTGAGCGGGACCTGCGTCCGGACCGCCCTCCGACGTATTCTAGAATTTCGTTCGGCCCATGGGGCGATGGGGGCATGCCCCGCGAGGAGGCTGGAGTTGAGCGCGATCCCGATGGAGCGGCCCGTGCTGGAGGACGACGAGGCGGCGGCATTGACGGGTCTGGCCGCCCGCGTGCGCGAACTGGCCGAGGCCACCGTCCTCACCGGCGCCGACGCCGCCGAGGCCGCCGCGGTGGCGGACGAGGTCGCGGCGCTGACCGCCCGGCTCACCGCCGAGCGGCGCGGCGCCCCGCCGTTCGTCACGCCCGGCGAGCGCCGCATGGACCGCCAGATCGCCAACCCCGTCACCGGGCCGCTCAACCCCTTCGCGCCGCCGATCGGCCTGGAGGTGACCTCGGACGGCGTCGTCAGGGGCGAGTTCACGCTCGGCGCCGTCTACGAGGGCCCGCCGTCGTACGTGCACGGCGGCGTCTCCGCGATGGTGCTCGACCAGGCGCTCGGCATGGCGGCGGCCGCCACCGGCACGCCCGGCATGACCGCGACCCTGGAGACGCGCTACCGGCGTCCCACCCCGCTCGGCGTCCCGCTCCAGGTGGAGGCGAAGGCGAGCCGCGTGGAGGGGCGCAAGGTCTACGCCTCCGGGACGATCAGCGCGCCGGACGGGCGGGTCACCGTCGAGGCCACCGCGATGTTCATCATGCCGCAGCGGTTCGTCACGTCGGAGTACTGACCTGCGCGCGCTCCTCCGCCGGGGCGGGCAGCAGCGCGAGCGCGGCGAGGGTCAGCACCGAGGCCACGATCATGCTGATCGAGATCGCCTGCCAGCCGTAGTCGTGCAGCAGCCACGTCGCGAGCAGCGGCGCGGGGCCGCCCGCGAACACCGAGGCGAGCTGGTAGCCGATGCCCGCCCCGCCGTAGCGCAGCCGCGTCGGGAACGTCGAGGCGATCAGCGACGCCTGCGGCCCGTACTGCACGGCGTGCGGGATCTGCGCCACCACCACCGCGACGACGACGAGCGCCGCGACCTCGGTGTTGAGGAGCGCGAAGTACGGGAACGCGAACAGGGCCACGCAGATCGAGCCGACCGCATACACCCGCCGTGGGCCGATGCGGTCGCCGAGGTGCCCGGCGGCCGGGATCGTGACCAGCTCCAGCGCGGCCGCCGCCGTCACCGCGCTCAGCGCGAGCCCCTGCGCCATGCCGAGGTGCTTGTGCACGTAGGTGAGCGCGAACGAGGTGAACAGGTAGAACGGCATCTGCTCCGAGCAGCGCAGCAGCGCGCTCAGAATGATCTCCCTGGGGTGCCGCTTGACGACCTCGACGACCGGTACCCGGGCGACCTCGTCGCGCTTGACGACCTCGGCGAACAGCGGCGTCTCCATCACCCGGATCCGCACCCACAGCCCGATCCCGACGAGGACCAGGCTGAACAGGAACGGGACGCGCCACGCCCAGCTCTTGAACGCCTCGTCCGCCGACAGCGCGATGGCGGTCATCATGCCGGTGCCGAGGATGAGCCCGATCGGGACGCCGAGCTGCGGCAGGCTCGCCATCAGGCCCCGCCGCCTCTGGTCGCCCCACTCCATCGACAGCAGCACCGAGCCGCTCCACTCGCCGCCGACCGCGACGCCCTGCAGGATCCGCAGCAACACCAGCAGCACGGGCGCGGCCCAGCCGATCGTCTCGGTGCCCGGCAGCACGCCGATCAGCGCGCTCGACACGCCCATCAGCACCAGCGTGACGATCAGCGTCGCCTTCCGGCCGAGCCGGTCGCCCCAGTGCCCGAAGATCGCCGCGCCCACCGGCCGGGCCGCGAAGCCCACCGCGTACGTCGCGAACGCCGACAGCGTGCCCGCGTAGTCGCTCGACTCGGGGAAGAAGACGTCCTTGAAGACGATCGCCGCGGCGGTGTTGTAGAGGAAGAAGTCGTACCACTCGATCGAGGTGCCGATCACGCTCGCGGCGGCGGCCTTGCGGACCTGCGCGCGGCGCTCCTCGGCGTCCGCGGCGCCGGCGCGTCCGGCCTCTCCGGGATCCAGAACCATGGGAGCCGTTGACCTTTCCGACCGCCCCCGCCGGTCCCAGCGATTTGACCCACTGTTTCCCGCTGGATTCGCCGCCGAAACCGTCGCACCGCGAAACAGTCGACAATCCGGTGGTTTGTCGCTCAGTACTCGTAGACCTTGACCGTCGGGGCATGCTCGTACCAGGACGCGATGACCGACGAGGTGTGCTCGTCGGAGAGGAAGTCGACCCGCAGCCAGCCCTCGGCCTGCGTCACGCGCGTCTCGTAGCCGGGGTTCGGCGTGGCCGACACCAGCCGCACCCGGTCCTTCTCGATCGACATCGCGGCGCTCCCGCCGCGCGTCGCGTAGCTGCGCACGTGGTCGGTCGGCCCGGCGGACGAGCCGCCGCCGGGCTTGGCGGGCGGCGCCTTCGGCGGCCTGGACGGCTCGGGGCCCTTGTCCTGACCGGTCGGCGGGCTCGACCGCGCGGGGGGCGACCCGATGGTGGTCGGCCCCGGGGGCTGGGACGGGCTGGAGTGGATCACCGGTCCGGCGATCGGCGGCGGCGCCGACCGGTCCGACACCGCGCTGCGCACGACGCCGCGCACGCCGAGCCAGGAGAGCGCCACCGCGAGCGCGGTCACCCCGGCCCAGGGGGCAACATACGACATTGCGCGACGCATGGGCACATGGTGGCATACGGTTCCGCCATGGCGAGTGTGTTGGTGGTCGAGGACGACGCGAACGTCCGGACCGCCTTGATCAGGGAGCTGAGCGTCCGGTCGCACGTCGTGCGCAGCGTCGGGACCGCGATGGACGCGTTGCGCGAGGTCACGCAGTCCCCGCCCGACGTCGTCGTGCTCGACCTCGGCCTGCCCGACCTGGACGGTGCCGAGGTCCTGAAGATGCTGCGCGGCATCTCCGACGTGCCCGTCATCATCGCTACCGCACGCGACGACGAGCCCGAGATCGTCCGGTTACTGAACGCCGGCGCCGACGACTACCTCATCAAGCCGTTCTCCATCGAGCACCTCAGCGCCCGGCTCGCCGCGGTGCTGCGCAGGTCGGCGCGGTCCGGGCCGACCGCCGAGCTCAGCGTGGGCGGCCTGCACATCGACCTCGACCGCCGGGAGGCGCGGCTGGACGGCGAGCCGCTGGAGCTGACCCGCCGCGAGTTCGACCTGCTCGCCTACCTCGCGGCCCGTCCCGGACGGGTCGTCGCGCGGCGCGAGCTGCTCGCCGAGGTGTGGCGGCAGGCCTACGGCGACGACCAGACCATCGACGTCCATCTGTCCTGGCTGCGCCGCAAGCTCGGCGAGACCGCCGCCGCCCCCCGCTACCTGCACACGGTCCGCGGCGTCGGAGTACGCCTGGCCGACCCGCGCGCATGAGGCGGACGCTCGTCCTGGTATCGCTGGCGGTCACCTCGATGGTCGCGCTGGCGTTCCTGATCCCGCTCGCCCTCACCGTCCGGGAGATCGCCCGCGACCGCGCCCTGACCACCGCCGAGCGGCAGGCCAGCGCGCTCGGCCCCGTCCTCGTCGTCACCGAGGACCCCGCCGCCCTCGAACGCGCCGTCGCCAGCACCCAGGCGGGCGCCGCCGGGCGGATGACCGTGCACATGCCGGACGGCGGCCTCGTCCCGAAGAACCCCCGCGAGGACGAGGGCGCCCGTCCCGAGCAGCTCACCGAGGCCGGGCGGCGCGGCCGCTCCTACACCGCCCGCGTGGACGGCGGGTTCGCGCTGCTCCAGCCCGTGTCGCTGGACGCGGGCCGCACCGCCGTCGTGGAGGTCTTCCTGCCCGACGATGACCTGTCGCGCGGGGTGTGGAAGGCGTGGCTCGTCATGACCACGGTCGCCGCCGCGCTCGTCGCCGGATCCGTCGCCGTCGCCGACCGGCTGGGCGCGCGCATGATCCGCTCCACCCGCCGCCTCGCCGAGGCCGCCGGCGCGTTCGGCGACGGGGAGCTGTCGGTGCGGATCGAGCCGGACGGGCCGCCCGAGCTGGTCGAGGCGGGCCTGGCGTTCAACGCGATGGCCGACCACGTCGTCCAGCTGCTGTCGGCCGAGCGGGAGATGGCGGCCGACCTGTCGCACCGGCTCCGCACCCCCCTGGCCGCGCTCCGCCTCAACGTCGAGGCGCTCGGGGACGGGCACGTCGCCGAGCAGACCCGTGAGGCCGTCGACCGGATCGAACGCGAGGTCGACCAGATCATCCGGACCGTCCGGCGGCCCACCGGCCGGGGCAGCTGCGACGCCTCCAAGGTGCTGCGCGACCGGGTCGCGTTCTGGTCCGTCCTCGCCGAGGACGAGGGACGCTCCTGCGAGCTGATCGGCGCCGAGGGCCCGGCGCCGCTGCCGATCCCCGGCACCGAGCTCGCCGCCGCCGTGGACGCGCTGCTCGGCAACATCTTCCGGCACACGGCCGAGGGCACCGGCTTCGTCGTCACCCTCCACCAGGGGCAGGGCGTCACCGGCATCCTCGTCGCCGACGGCGGCCCCGGCATCGCCGACCCGGACGCGGCCCTGAAACGCGGCAGCAGCGGCGGCGGCTCCACCGGCCTCGGCCTGGACATCGCCCGCCGCGCCGCCGAGTCGACCGGCGGCTACCTGCGCATCCACCGCAGCGTCCTCGGCGGAGCCCAGGTGCAGATGTGGTTCCGCACGAGGTGGCTGCCCCCGGCCCGCCGCTCCCGCCGCCTCGTCCGCCGCCGCCACTCCCGCACCTAGCGCCCGCCGTAGCTGGCGGCGGCGCGGGGCACCCCTGACGTGACCCCATGAGACGCCTCCGCCCCCACTACGTCGCCGCCGCCCTCATCGGCGTCGTCGGCCTCGTGGTCGCCGTCCTCATCGCCGTCGCGGGCTTCGTCGCGGGGGACAACGTCCCCACGGCGCCCACCTCGTACAAGCTCCGGGTGACGGGCCTCGCCCCGGTTGCGGACGACGCCGTCCCTCCAGGAGGGCATGAACGCCGAGGCGATTCTTCGGCCGCTCCCCGTCGCGTCCGCGAGCTAGCCGGCTTCGCGGACGTGGTCCCCGGTCGCGCCGTCGAGGAGCTCGCGGATGATGTCCATGTGCCCGGCATGCCGCGCCGTCTCCTCGACCATGTGGATCAGGACCCACCGCAGGGTCACCGCCGCGCCGTGCCAGGCGGTGCCCCGGTCCTCAAGGGCCAGTTCTCCGATGACCTTGTCGGCCGCGGCACGCGCCCGCCCGTAGAACGCGACGATGCCCTCGATGGTCTCTCCGGGCTCGATCCTGAGGTCGGCCTCCGGGTCGTCGTCCCTGAACGGGAGCGGCTCGGTCTCCCGCCCGAACGTCTCGCCGAACCAGTCGTACTCGACGGCGGCCAGGTGCTTGGTGAGGCCGAGCAGGCTCGTCCCGGACGGCGTCATGGGGCGACGCGCCTGCTCCTCGTCCAGGCCGTTCAGCTTCCACAGGACCACGTCCCGATGTCGATCGAGGGCGGCCTTCAGACTTTCCTTCTCACCACCGGTGTACGGCACTTCCTCCATGCGGGGACGCTACCAGCGTGATCGGACCGGGCCGGCGCCCGGTGGACGCCGACCCGGTGGGAGCACGATCAGCAGTTGGAGTATTTGACGTACCACTTCCCGACGACCGCACCGGTGTCAGCGCCGAGCTTGTAGTCGGCGATCCAGTGGGTCGCGTTCAGCCGGACCCACAGGTAGCCGTCCCTGCGCTGGACGCTGTCCCAGTCCGTCCGGACTCTGGAGTCCTTCGCCAGGACCCCGACCCTCGTGTAGCCGAGGCCCGGCCCCGTGCGGACGTTGAGCCCGTCCGCAGGGAGAACGACCCCGTCGCACAGCCGAACGCGCTGCTCGTCGCGGACGAGAAGCCGGTTCATCGCCAAGGCGGCGCCCTCCGGCCCGACCTCGATGGCGCCCGGCCCGTGCCCTTCCTCCTCCAGCGGAGGGTTGGCCTGAACCGCGGCCGACCCTTCCGGGCGCGGCGGCGGCGCGGCCCCGGCGACCGCCCCGGCGCTCAGCGCGCCACCGGCCAGCGTCGTGGCGACCAGAACCACGCCGAGCTTCCTGCCTACATGCATCTGTACCTCCCGAGTGAGGCGGCGGACTTACAGCATCATGTTACCCATAGTCATGTAACATGAGCAGAGAGTTGCGAAGACTCTTCTATGTGACACCGAGAACGTCACCCCTCACCGTCGTCCCGAATGGCACCGGACAACAACACCGACGAGCCCAAGACGACGATCCGCGCCCCCGCTCCCGGCACGCCCCAGCAACATTCCGCGTCGACCCGCCCCAAAAGCGAACACATGTCCCTTTTGGCTCTCCACGGCAAGAAAGAGCCAAGCCGAGCCGACGACACCCCCACACCGAACGGCTCCTCCGACGCCCACCGCCCGTTCCCGCAGGTAAACCCCCCTCAGCGAGATCACCCCAGCCGGCCCCGGACGGGGCGCGAATAAGGCTGACTCAGGGGTTCCCTAAGTGAGGCCCAAGCCTGGATTCTGTGTCGATCCAGGTGGGGGAGGGGCGCCTTTGCGTCCGGTGTCTTGGGGAGCCAGGTCGGGAGCACGCTCGCCCCTACGCTGACTTGGTCTTGCGGGTGAAGATGTCGTTCATGTGCTCAGCGCCGTCGCGGATCTCGGGCTTGAGCTGGTGGCGGTAGACGGTTTCGGTGATCTTCGTGCTGGAGTGCCCGACGAGGATGCTGATCTTCTCGATGGGGACGTCGTGGTCGCTCATGAGGGACACGAAGGTGTGCCGTAGTTCGCGGGGGCACCACTCGGTGGGGTTGAGCCCCGCCGCTGTGAGCACCCTGCGGAACCGGTGCCGGACGTGTTGCGCCGTGTAGGGGCGTCCGTCCTCGTGGCAGAACACGAGATCGTTGTCCTGGTACGCCTCGCCGGCCTTGAGCTTCTCGGCCGCCTGCCTCGTCTTGTGGCTCCGGAGCGCTTCCACGCCCATGTCTGCGATGCCGAGCCCGCGTCGGCTGAGCGCCGTCTTGGTCTCGCCCTTGTGGCGGTCGGCTCGCAGGACGTAGACGGTCTCCTTGTCGAGATCGACGTCACTCCACTTGAGGGTGCGGAGTTCCTCCGTGCGGAGCCCCGAGACGATCGCCAGGACGACGTACGCCCCGAACCGGTGCTTCGGCTTGCTCGCCTCTTCGAGCAGTGAGCTCGCTTGCACCAGGCTGAGCGAGCGCGACTTGCGGGCGGGCTTGCCGTCTGGGGTATCCACCAGTTCGGCGACGTTCCGGCCGATGCGGTCATGGCGCGCCGCCCTGCGGATCGAGCGCTTGAGAATGCTGTGAACGATGCCGAGCGAGGACGAGGTGAGGTGTTCGGCTCTGCCGTTGAGCCACGTCTCGACGTCGTCGGCTGTGAGTTCCTTGAGCCGCGTCCGTCCGATGAACGGGATGAGCTGATGATCGGCGAGTGACCGGTAGACCTCGTTGGTCTTCGGCGACTTGCCGGACTTGGCGAACGCGGCGAGGAACTCTTCTACTGCGTCCCGGACATAGTAGTTGCGGTCCGTCTTGACGCCCTTGCTCAGCTCTTCGACGGCCTCTTTGAGCTTGTCCTTGACCTCTGTCTTGGTGCGCCCCTTCCTCTTGAGCCGCTTGCGCTTGCCGTCCGGGCCGAACCCGAGCGAGAGCGCGCCGGTGTACCCGTCGCCCTCCTCATAGATCGACCCCTCGTACTTGCCGACCAGGATCTTTGCCAACGGATCCCTCCTCGTATCGGTCGAGGTCACCACCGACCATAACTTAAGACGTCCCAAGACGTCCCTAGGTTGGGAGGCCCGTTCTGCGGGGCGAGGTGTCCGGACGGGCCTCCCGTGCGGGTGTCAGCGCTTGGCCTCTTGGAGGGAGGGCTCTTCCAGGGAGGTGACGAACTCGGCGAGGTGTCGGTCAGTGATGCGGCGCAGCTTGCCGATCTTGATGCTGCGGAGTTGGCCGGTGCGGATCAGGAAGTAGACCTTGTCCCGTCCGATGCTGAGGATCTCGGCCACTTGCTCGACGGTGTACGCCTGCAGGGGACACCACCTCCTCTCACCCGGGCTTCGTCCCGGGGCCGTGCGCGGATGTGGGTGGGGATCATCTCCTCGGTTGCGGTGTGTGCTTGTCTCTCGTCTCGTCTCATGGACGTCTCAGCCGCCCATACGTGCAGACGCGTGCGCGAGACGAGACGTTGAGACGTTTACCGGGTGTGATCGGTCGCCTTGTAGCGGCCTCGTCCGACTTGGACGGCGTGGCCGGCCTTCACCAGTTCGGCGAGGCGCCGGTAGAGGGTGGGGCGGCTCAGCTCTGTGAACATCAGAAGGTGGGCGATCGGGAGGCCCTCCTCTGGCGCACCGTCCAAGGCTTCTCTCAGTGCTGTCTCGGCCTGGTCTTCGCGGGACGGCGCTACGAGGACGGACGGCTCGGAGGCTGACGCCATGTGCGCCTCGTCCAGCGCGCGTAGGGAGACCTCGTCCAGCGTCGGACGGTTGGACGCGTGGCGTTCTGCTGTCTCGGCCACGGTGGCATCGGTGAGTAGGTAGGCGCGGCCTCGCCGAGGTGTGTCGTGTTCGGGCGCGGACAGGAGGAACTTGCCGGGGGCGTTGAGGGTGTGGGCGTGCCATCCGGCGCTGAGCATCCCCTGCCCGAGAATGAGATCGACGTCCTTGCGCTCACGGACGCGGAAGCTCACGCGGACGTCCATCTGTGACCGGACGGCGCCCTTGCCCATGGCCTTCTGTGTGGGCCGCTGGGTCGCCGCAATGAGCGTTACGGCGACGGCGCGCCCCCGCCGCGCGATTGAGTCCGTGTCGCTTGCGGCGTCGGGAGCGTCATCGGCGAGTTCGGCGTACTCGTCCACGACGATGACGAGCGCGGGGTGTTCCGGAGTCGGATCCCACACGCGCCTCCCGTCGGCCGTGAGCCATTCGGCGCGAGCCTCCAGGACGGTGACGGCGTCGCGCAGCATGGCGCGGGCTTGCTCCGGTGTGGTGGCGAGCCGATCGATACAGGACGCCCACGGCTGGAGCTCCATCCCGCGCTTGAGATCGACGGCCCAGATAACGACGTCCCGGCAGGCGCTGAGGTTGCCCATTAGGACGTTGATCCCGCCGCTCTTCCCGGAGCCGGCTACGCCCCCGAAGAGGCCGTGACGTCGCAGCAGCAGAACTCGCGCGCCGGTCGCGTCCTCGAACGGGCCGAGGTCGATCGGTTCGGTAATGGAGGAGACGGACGGTCCCGGCCACGGGATCGCATCGGCATGCGGGTCTCTGTCGAGCACCCGCAACTCGAACCGGTTGGCCTTGCCGTCGCGCGTCGGTGCGACGCGCACAGCGCCCCGGAACGTCCCAAGCGCCGACTCGATAGCCGGAACCTTGGCGATGACGTCCTGGATCGTCTGGCCGCGTGCCAGGGCGAACCGTGCGCGCCATCCCCACACGTCCACCACCGCGGATTGCGCCCGTGATCCGGCGAGCCCGACGTCCTTCGCGATCTCCGGCCACGCGGCTATCTGCCGATCGACTCGCACTCTGGCGCGCCGCCTCCGGTGCGCCCACCACGGCGCAGCGAGCGCGACTGCGCCCCCGACGAGCATCACAGGAAGCGGCGGGACCGTGGGCCCGACTGCAGTAGCCGCAGACAGCCACCCACCCGCGCCCATCACGACGCCAGCGGCATACAACCGCTCGATTCGCGGCGCGAGCCCCAACTTCTCGCCGAACATGGCGAGAGCCCACGCAGCCAAGCCAGCACCGGTCAGCAGCCACGGCCACCACTCCGAGTGCGCGACGTGCAGGACCGCGCCCCCTACTACGAGCGCAGCCACCAGGTAGACCGGGCCCAGTTCGGACCGGTACCGCCACAGGGCTCGCGCAAGGAGGACGGCGGCCACGTCCGGGAATTGGTCGCCCGGTCGATGATCACCATGGGCTGCAACCCACTGCGCCGCATCTTCTGCGCATGCCGCCGCATCTGACGCGCTCGGCTCATGAGCGCCCCCAAGACTCCGGGGGAAGGTGGCCTTGCGCACGTAGTTCATCGCGCAGGTAGTACAGCGGATCCGGCTCGCCGTCGCGGTCGGCTCGCAGTGTGGCTCGCCCCGCAGCCGCCAGATTCGCGCGGTCCCGCCGGACCTTCGCCAGCAGGGACGAGAGCCGGGAGATCTCGGAGAGGAGTTGGGGAACATCGGCGAGCGCGGCGTAGAGCCGCGCCCACAGATCCTCGATGGACGGCATCGCGTCGGAAAGGCTGGAGAGGATCTCACGCGCGGCGAGGCTTCGCGTTCGCACCTCTTGAACGTTGACTTGGACATGCGGCGGTGTATCAGGCACCAAGGCATCCCTCCCTTCGGTAGGGGACGTCAGTGCTGAGAAAGAGACCGGACGAGGACGGCCACCACTCGGCGGATCTCCGGCGCGGCACTGGTCGCGGCGAGGAAGAACCCGAACAGCAGACACACCGCGATGTGCCAGCCACGAAGTCCCATGTACCGCCACGCGACCCACACCACGGCGCCCAGGATCGCCACCAGGGGCAGAGAGACGTTCACTGACGTACCTCCTCACAGCCACGGAGCCGGATACTGCGGGCCGCGCCCACGCCGGAGCCACCGGGCGCGAGCGCGGCACTTGCGGCACCTGCGGCTCCCGGGCTCGACGCGTGCGCCGCAGGGGCACGTGTGACCGGTGATAGCGCGAGGCATCCGCATGCTCACCGCCCCGCCGGTACGCGGGCCGGCGCGTCGTCGCACGTGCGGGTGCTGAGCACCCGCCTGGATGCGGTACCGACGCGGGACGTCTCGGCGAGCCCTCGCGCGGTCCGGCGCTCTTCGGCGTGGATGCCGATGACGAGCATCGCGAAGATTCCGCAGGTGGAGCCAGCGAGGAAGACGGCGAGGATCGCTGCCAGAACGAGGATCATCTTTGACCACTCCTCTCGTAAGGCCCGTATCCGGCGGGGACGGTCCGGGCGGTCGGTGTCTACGAGAAAGAGAGTGCGCCTGACCTGCGGGACGAGATCACTACATGACTGGACGTGTTCATGACGTCCTCATAGGCTTGACCGCGTCCTAGGACGTCCCGGAATCCGGACGGGTGCATGCCAAACGAACGCCTACGCGCCGCTCTACTAGAGCAGGGCCTCACTATCGCCACGCTCGCCGAGTCACTCGACGTTGACCCAAAAACGGTAGAACGGTGGATCACCAAGGACCGCACCCCCTACCGGCGGCATCGCTACGCAGTAGCTTCGCGATTGGGCGTAGACGAGACTTTCCTGTGGCCGGACGCCCTCTCTAACGAGCAGGTCACTGCAGCGTCCAGCAGCGAGCTAGTGACGATCTACCCGCACCGGACATCCGTCCCGAGGGACGCATGGGGACGTCTCTTCGCCACAGCGAAGGAAGAGATCGGCGTCCTTGTCTACTCCGGCCTCTTCCTCTCCGAAGATTCCGGTATTCAACGCACGTTCGCCGAGAAGGCCGCGGCTGGTGTCCGCGTCCGCATCCTCCTCGGCGACCCGGACAGCCCACAGGTAGCCGAACGAGGCGACGACGAGGGCGTAGGCGACGCCCAAGCCGCAAAGATCCGCAACGCCCTGGTCCTCTACAAGAATCTGCGCAGGCGAGACGGCGTCGAGTTCCGCTTTCACCGCACGGTCCTATACAACTCGATCTACCGCGCCGATGACCAGCTCCTCGTCAACACCCACGTCTACGGCGTCACCGGCCCCCACGCCCCCGTCTGGCACCTCCGCCGCATAGCCGGCGGAGACCTGGTCAACACCTACATAGAGAGCTTTGAACGCGTCTGGGAACGCGCCACACCCATACCGGGGGACTGACATGGGCCGCAGGATCGACTACTACGACGACCCCAACGCCCCCAAGGCCAACAGCCTCGTCCCCTCCGTCAACGTCGTCGTAGAGAACGACAAGGGCGAGATCCTCATGATCCGCCGTACCGACAACGACAACTGGGCCCTCCCGGGTGGCGCAATCGACCTAGGTGAGTCCGTAAATCAGGCTGGCGCCCGCGAAACCAAGGAAGAAACCGGAATAGACGTGGTAATCACCGGCCTTGTGGGCATTTACAGCGATCCAAGACATGTAATTCACTACACAAGCAACAATGAAGTCCGCCAAGAGTTCTCAATAGTACTCACCGCTACATATCTCGGCGGGAATATAGAACTCAGCGAAGAATCGCGAGAAGTTCAATGGGTCCCCGCAAAATCAATCAAAGCCCGCTCCATGGATCGCTCTATGTTCGTGCGAATCACGGACTACTTCGAAAGAGGCGGGTATCCGATTGCGCTGGCCTGATCTACGGGTGAAAGCTAAGCATGACAAGAAGCCCGCCGATCATTTTGACGACCATGCATCGCGGAAAAGATTGAACTAACATCTGTTTTGGAGAAGTATCGATAGCTCTGTGGCGGATGAAAAGAACCTAGATCGCGAAGCTGTGCAAGGCTGATTGATTCGGACCAGATCCGTGGGTTTTTCAGTAGTAGGGCGGATGCGGTCTCAATAGATTCATAATAACTGCGGAATTCTCGCTCAGTAACTCCAACCTGATCCTGAAAGCGTTCCCATATGTCGGCAGGGTTAGCTACTACAACTTCACGTAGATCAACTGTGCCTACAAGGGCCATGACAGGTGAACTTGCATAAATATATATAAGCGTGCCCGCCTGAGCAGAAACGCGCTGTCGCCTCAACTCCACCGTCTTGCTGCCATTCAGAATGGCATCTGCGAATCTAGGTTTTAGGGACAGCAACAAGGGGCGATTCCTGGCTTCAGTCTCCATGACATCCCTTGCGATAAGCGGCGATGAACAGATCAGACTCTATCGGACGCACCGAGAGTAGTGGAAGCTTGAAACGCCGGCTACTAAGGAATTCTTTGAGAGCCTTCCCTGCCAGGGGTTTCTCGAAGACCTCTGTCCGCGTAAACCGTATCGCCTGAGCCTTGCCCTCTTTGGCTACGCTCTGTATGTGTTTAAGTTCAAAGACGCCGAGATGTCTGTATCTCTCATGCAAATCGGATGGAGGTGCAGTCACGACCTCATCCAAAAGAGAACAGGCTATGACCGCGGCCTCTCTGCGTTCCCTTCCCTGGCCCTGGCTCATGTACCAGAGTATGCGGGAAGGCGCCTTAATGTGAATTCCATGAGGTGACCGATAGTAAACATGCTCACGACTAATGCCCAACGCATCGGGTCGTGTGTAAGGAAGAGTCTCCGGAACGCCGAATAGGTCCATTGACCAGCGAGGCTGGATAGGAATCATGTAGGAAGAGAGTCTGCTGTTAGTGATCTTAGCCGGCCAGAGTACAGATTCGAGCTCTGCCACTCCAATCGGCGAGAGATTGAGCTTAGGTGGAAACTCCCATGCGATGTCCCACTTTAGAAGCTGGCGTTCGCTCATCTCTCGGATTTGACTGACGGTTCCACATTCATTGATGGCGAGGGCGCAAAGACCACCGGAACTTTCGAAGAACCCATCAAACAGTGCAGCGCGGCGCACGTAGGAACCTGCATGTCCATCTGTAATGGCCAGCGCCGTGGTCCCCGAGTTCACGCACCTTCTCCGCAGTTCCGTGAGTACCTGCTGCGTAAGAGTAGCGGCAAGCGGGTGTTTTGAGTCTACCCGAAAGAGCGGTATTTCAAGACGGTCATTAAGTCTGCCGCACGCAAAGACTGCGACCGCAAGTCCATCGGGATCGCGCACAACGATACGCTCCCATTCGCCATGGCGAGCCGAAGACAATCCTCTCAATCTTCGAAGAAAGTCTTGACTTCGCTCTCGTTCGTCGGCGTTGCGAAATTTTTCTATCTCCGACTCGCCGCCAGAGGCGATTGTTGCGGTTGTATATCCGGTGCCTTGTAGCGTTGCCGGGCGATAGGCGTCGGATCTAGTTAGTTCATCGATCCTGATCACTACATCTGCTGGCCTTAGTATTCTCAGATCGAATTCTTCAAGGGCTGACTCATAACACGTAGTGATAAGTGCTTCGTCGCGAGTAGTAAACACTGTCAGCCCGGCCGCGGCGGCTGCAGCTACGTGCTTGATATCGGCCCTATCCTGTTCGGTACATGGGTAATCCGGATGCCTCCGCTGAATGTGGCTCGTGAGAGCCGTCATGCAACGTTCCACGCTCTTTGCTTCCGGCGGAGCATATTCGTGATTAGCGTGAGCCTTCCTCCTATAGAGACTTCTGCGCAGATTATCCTCGACCGTGCTAATCTCCTCCTGAAGTGCAGAGGTGACAACCAGGTCAAGCACACCAGCCAAGTGGTCTGCGATCAACGCATGTGACTCTTGACCTCCCTTGCGTATTGGAAAGTCGTAAAGATCGCGCAGAACATTGAAGTCGATGGCAGCGCGGAGAACTGGTTCCTCTTTGTATGAAAAGAGATCGATGTGTCCTGAGTGCTTCCGATGCCAGACTACAAGTGGCTTCTTGTCTCGGCTTCGTCCTGGAACTTCATTGATCGGCTGAAATCCGAGGTGGAGCCACATGTCGTCAAGCCCATAATCTCGACGACATTTAGCCCGAATCCCAATTCGGTCGGAATGAATCCGGCTTATCTCTTCTATTAGGGCACGGGCGATACCACGCCCTTTGGCTGATTCGGCGACTACTAGGTGAGTCAATCGAACTTCGCTTCGTGGAAGAGCGAAGAGGGCATAGGCAAGGAGACTATTTCCTCGCTTCACGGCGAGCAGCGTTCCGTTAGCTGCAGCGCTTAAGAACACGCTTGGCGGAAGAAAGCCTAGCGTTGCTCTGTTCTTGTCCGCTAGAGCGATAATCGAGCATATTAGTTCGTGTTCGCGAGGATCAACTTTCGTAACTGTTTTATCTGTCATTTGGTGCGCCTATCTGAGCTTAAACTATCAATTGACTGTGAAGGTAAGTGATGGAACGACCGCTTTCACTGCGAGTGCGGTCAGCGCATTCTCGCAAGGGGTTGAGGCTAGAGGTAAGTGCTGTGTCCTGTAGTGGCCATCTTTGCCCTCTTGGCGAGAAGTAGATCTCCTCCGACCTTCTGCGTAGCACGCAACAGATGGGGCGAGGCGTTGGTGATGGCTTTCGTGACGAGATGTCCTCTGCCATACCGTTCCAAGATCTCAGACAACCGGCGTTCGACGGTCACCGCCATGCCGTCTGGACTTGTCGTCATGTCGCAGTAGATCAGTGCGTCGGCAAAGATCGGCGCATGCGCTCCGAACTCTCCCACCAGGACGTCAGAAAGACCTCGTTCCCGCGCCTCGATGATGGCACAGGAGTGGTGTGCTACCAGGCGGCACAAGTGGTCCTCTGCGTGATGGAAGTCGCGGAGGTAACGCGCGCCGTCTACAGGGTGGAAGCCCGTGTCCATTAGGTCGGGGGCGTAACCGATGTCGTGGAGCCAGGCGGCGGCTTCTAGGAGATCGGCTTGATTGCCGAGGATAGGGGAGAGCGTGCGAGCCTGGCGGGCTACGCCTTGGGTGTGTGCCCAGCGGCGGGGGAGTGGGGTTTCCAGGTGCTTGCGTGCGAGGTCGCGGGCCCAGGCTGCGGTGTGTTTCTTCATGGGCTCGACGCTACGGCGAGGCTGGCGGACGTCCACGGGCGTGCGCGGCTCATATTGGGACGTCTTGGCCGACGTAGCGTCCTTTGCCGTGGACGCAGGTGACGAGGCCGGCGGCTTCAAGGGCGACGAGGGCTGCGCGGGCAGTGGAGCGGGAAACGCCGTGGCGTCGGGCGAGTTGCTTCTCACTGGGGAGCGCGTCTCCCGCATGGAAGCGTCCGGTCTCGATCTGGTGGCGCAGGTTCGCGGCGATGTGCTCTGTACTCGTGCGTGGTTGGGTGTCGGGGTCCGCGACGAATCGGCCCACGCCAGCGCGGACGGTGATGAGCCCTTCGGCTTGCAGGGCTGACAGAGCCCGCCGCACGGTGGTGCGGACGACGCCGAACTCGGCGCAGAGGGCGGCCTCGCTTGGTAGACGGGCGCCGGGGGCGTAGGTGCCGTCTGTGAGGCGGTGCCGTAGCACGCGGGTGATGTGCACGTAGGTGCCCCATGCCGTGCGGCGGGTCATGTCAGAGCTGCTCGTCTCTCAGGGGATCGAATGCCGCCGCCACCCACGGTTGGAGCAGGATGTTCAGCTTGTCCGCGGCGAGGCAGAGCCGTTTGCACGGCGTGAGCCATAGGCCGGTGCTGGACAGGTACCACCAGGTGCCGTTACCCCAAGCCACGGAGATGCTCTCGCCGATGGTGGGCGCGTCCTTGGAGTAGACGCGCAGGAGCGTGCGGGGAGTCTCGGTGCGGAGTTGGGTAGTCCAGCCGTCACAGCGCAGGACGAGGGCGAGACGCGTGAGGTGCCAGCGTGCGCGCCACGGGCCGCTGTAGGAGGGCGGAGGGAGCGCGGTCGGTGCGTTCGGGGGAAGCAGCACCAACCGCGCCACCTCCTCCCCATCCCATGAGGCCGTGCTCCCCATCACGGCCTCCTCCGGTGACAGGTGCGGGGCTTGCTCCCATGCCATCACCGGGTCCTTGGGCGCGCGTTCTTGGCGCGCTCGCCCTCGTGGACGAGGGCCTCACGCAACGCGGCGGGGGTCGATGCGATCACCGTCGGGTCCACGCCGACGCGCGGGTCGTGCAGGCTCGCCACCCAGTCTCCGAGACGTCCGTCCCACCGGGTGGCGCGCCAGATGCGGTAACCGGTGAAGTCGCGACGCAACTCGGCGAGCGCCTTCTCGGCCGCTTCTGCGTCGGCCTTGTAGGCGTCGGAGGTGGCCCGAGGGGGCCGTTCGGTGGACATGATGGGCTCCTCGACTTGCATGCTCCATTGATACGGGTGGCGTGTTCGCCTGTGTCTTGAGCCTTCCGTGCGGTGTGGGACCTCTCCACCGGCATCTAGGGACGTCTAGGGACGTCTTCTGTTAGCGTCGCTTGTGCGTCGTTGTCGCTTGCATCTGCGGGAGGTCTGGTGAACGACTTGTTGAGGCGTGCCCTTGCCGACGCGAACCTGACCGAAGTCGGCGTTGCCGCGCGACTCGGTGTGGACCCCAAGACCGTCCACCGATGGGTCGCCGGACGCGTCCCCTACCCCCGCCACCGGACGAGGGTTGCCGCGCTGGTCGGACGTGAAGAAGCCGATCTATGGCCGTACGTCGCCGTGACGAACACACCGGTGGAGGCGCCCGTGATTGAGATCCTCACGACCTACCCGCATCGATGGGCCGTTCCTCGTCCGGTCTGGCATCAGCTCTTTCGGGCTGCGCAGGACAAGATCGGCATTCTGGCGTACGCGGGGCTCTTCCTCGCCGAGGACACAGGCATCATGCGCATGCTCGCGCAGAGGGCACATGAGGGCGTCTCAGTGCGGATCCTGCTCGGCGACCCGGACGGATCGTGCGTCGCTGAGCGAGGTAGCGACGAGGGCGTAGGCGAGTCCATGGCTGCGAAAATCCGCAACGCCCTCGTCCACTACCGGGCCCTACGGGACGTGGACGGCGTTGACATCCGGCTACATAACACGGTGCTCTACAACTCGATCTACCACGCCGATGACGAGCTACTGATCAACCCACACGCCTACGGCATCGCCGCGTCCCACGCTCCCGTCCTCCACCTGCGGAGGGCGGAAGAAGGCGACACAGCGAGCACGTACCTGGAGAGCTTCGAGCGCGTATGGTCCGGCGCGTTCCCCATGGCCTAGGTGTATTGCCCAGGCAGATTGTCAATCTGCCTGGGCAATACACCTAGGCGTGTCCCGTGATGTAAGGCCCGGAATACAATACCGGAACTCTGTGTAGATCTCCCACATCTCTAACGCGGCCCAAAAACCGGGCCCCACGCGCCGCCTACTCGGCGCATGGCCCTTGACGCTTCTGCTTGGGTGCCGGTGGCAGGACCAGGCCGACGCCACTCGGCAGGCGCGAAACTTCAGTTCTCGCGAGGCCGCTCGAAGATGGACCAGTCGCACGAGGTTGTGCACTAAGACTGGGTGCCGCCGGCCGGTCCTAGACTTGCGCGAGGAGCCCGCGCTGGGCATCGCGACGGCCTATTGCGGGCAGGCAGGTGCCCCGTCCGCCGACACACCCCCAGTCAAGTCTGGAATCGTCCAGCTTTAGCAGGTTCGAATCCAGATAGACAGCGATTCATCATTGCCGTTTCGCGAGAACCGCTCTAATGAATTCATCTGGATCATCTAGCTTCTGCATTCGGCTGAGAATGTTGGCAGCGATCGGAACTTTATCGCCCGGACTTGGAAGATTGAGATTCTGCGCAAGAGCAATCGCTTGCTGAATCCCCGCATGAGCGTCATCCACGGAAGGTGAGGAGCCGACACCGAAGATCGCAATCAGTGTAAGCATGGTAGAAGCAGCATCAGGATTCTCTCCCCATGCTGAAGCGACACCTCGCATGGCAGATACTTGCCATGGGCGCAGTAGGTCAACGTTGTAGGAGGAAACTACCTCGTAAATTCTCCTCAAATCTTCGAGGGGATTATTTCGCCATCGCCACCAGGCCGCCCGGGTAAGTTGAAGAGCCGCCGCCCCTCCTGACGCACCTTTTTCATTCCGTATCTGGTCAATAAGGTCATCCAGGTCGACGGGAATGTCGACTACAGATTCTTCGAGGCAACGACGAACAAGACGGGCTTGCAAATCAGCCCACTCCTGCATCTGTCGATCGAGGCCTCTTTCTGCAGAAATAGATATTTCGCTTTCGACAATTGCCTCGATGGCAGAGATAGTCCCAAATGCCTGAACTCCAACACTCCGAGCAAGGTGACGAAGAGCCAGATCGTCACTCCAAAGGAAAGCCTCCCGCTGATGGGCGAGCTCGATAGGGGCCAACCAGGGCCTGAAATTCATCTCATCCAATTGTTGAAAAAGAGAAAGATCCCCAACTTGCTCGAGAGTAGTATTCCGAGCAGAGCCATCCAAAGCTTCTGCTTTTCTCCAAAGTTCGGATCGTTCTCGCGGGGTGCTTTCATGAAAAATTGGACGATTGAGTTCTTCGCTCCATGCGAGCGTCCCCGAACTGGCCGTAAGGCCGCGGGCCTCAGCTGTCGCTCTTGCGATATCATCCCTTGATGATTCGGCCATCAAGATTTCCGAGAAGCGGCCTCGAATATCCTGAATATCGTTAAGTTTTGATGACAGAAGCAATGCAGATGCTTCGGTGACAACCGAGTTCCCGAAAGCCCTTCTAGCACTTTCAACCTCAATCTGGTGTACAACGTCATCCATAGCAGATGCTATGGACATGCCGAGCTGCTGCTGAATGACAATCAATGCATATGAGCGCCCAGTGATAGCAGCAAACATCCCAAGCGGAAATCGACCATCGGAGATGCTCGCAAGGGTCTCCTTAAGCGGGGACAGATCTCTCGATGAAGCGTCGGCTTCCATCTGCGCCGCCAGATCCTCCGGCGAGAATGGAACGAAGCGCACCTGGCTATCGGGTCCATGTTCTTCAGCCGCTTCAGCGAGCGCAGCGAAGGCAGCACGTCTTAGTTCCGGGTCAACGACAGACCTGGCGTCAACCGATTTTTCCGACTGAACGTCGGAATCTTGATCACTCGAACCATCGCCAGACTCGTCAACACTTCTCGTTGAAAAAATTACGTGACGGAGTAGGGCACTCGAAAGTTCTACATCGTCACTAAACTGAGTAGCGAGAGTTAGTGCCTGACTGGTAGTAGCGTTGTCCCACTCTTTGGCCACAAACGAGCGGAACCAGCAACGGGCTTCATCTTCATTTTTCGGAACCATGCCGTATGCCGAAATTGTTTCGGCAGCCTGCCCGTCTCGCCGCTGATTTAGTTGCATTCTAACTAGGTTCCAGACAGTTTCTGTATCTGGAGAGTCGAGCAAATCCAATCGCGACCTAAGGTAACGCTCCGCGAGAGCCCAGTCTTTTCTTTCGGACGCCAGTGAAGCAAGAAGCACATATAGTTTTGCTCGTTGAAATCCCGCTAGCGCTGGCTCGGCTAGCGCACGAAGAGCGGAGCTTTCCGCTTCCGCAGGCAGGCCGGCGCGCCTAAGAATCTCGACGCGTTTAACGAGAAGTTCCGGGATGTGGAGGCGGTCATAAGCACGTACACAAGCGGTATTTGCCTTGTCAAGCTGCCCTCTGTCAACAAGCCTGCTGATCAAGTACTCTGCGGCGATAGGGTCAGAATCCGCCAAAGACTGTAGTTGCGGTAGCGTGGAGTCAAAGTCTGCATGAGCATCGATAAGGGTCGATGCCACCGCTTTTTTGGTCGATGATACGATCCCGCGCTCAACCAGACCGTCAAGCGCTACGGTTGTGTCTATGCCTTGAAACGCCAGCATCAGAACCGCGGAGTATGTCAGCTCATAGTCCTCCTTATCTTGGGCCTGCTTGAGTGTAATCTTCCAGAGTTCAGCCTTCTCTTCCGGGGAAAGATCTTCGTCCGCAAACTCAAGCTTCAGAAGCTCCGCGCCCTCTTGTCCCTCAATCGACTCGAGTACCTCGGAAACGATGCTTTCCTTGTTGAGCATCCGGGCCGCATAGAGAACCTTGCCTGCGACTACTGCATCCTTAGACTCTTCTAGAGTCGCATCGCCGAAGGGTAGGGGGCGGCCATGCTTGACTACTTGCTCGAAGTCTCCTTGGAGGGCGAGTGCGCTTAGCAGAAGCTGCAATGCGCCGATGCTGTCTCCACTCCATTTCCTCCGCTGCTGGAGTGCCTGAAGGGCCCATTTCTTTGATTGTGAAATATCCGTGGGCCTTGATTCGGCGGTCGTGGCTCGCCGTGCGTAGGACTCCGCCAACGAGGTCATATAGTTACTCGCGGTCGGGCGCAGTTCGAGTGCACGACTGTATCGTTGAATTGCCTCGGACTCATTATTGCTGCGTCGGGCATTAAGCGCGAGAATCTCCTGAACCACTGGCTCGGAATCTGCATCTTTTGATGCAATATCCAGCGTGCTCGGGATTGGGATCGGTTTTGCTGTGCTCTCGTCTTCCTCCAATAGAAGATGGCCAACGCCAGCCACTAGTGCACCTTCAGAGGTTAGTGCAGCGCGGTCTAGATACGCTCTTGCCTTTGTCCTGTCAACCGATATCAGTTGCAGCCCGGCGACTGCCAGGACACGCCCCGTCCCCGTTGATTTCAAAGCGACAGCGCGTTCAAGTGCGGCAACGGATTCGGCGGTACAGCCATGCTCTGATGCATATGTCGCCACGGCCCGCCAACCGTCAAAACCAATCCCCTCCAGCCAGCTCGGTGTTGCAGCAAGAAGTGTTTTTACGGTGAAAGAAGGATTTGATCGACCCTGAGAAAGCTCATGGGCAAGCAACGCGACTTCTAGCTCCTTTACGTTTTTACTCTCCTCCAGAATTTCACCAACGGCTGGTGGCAGGCACTCTAGACTTATTGTGTAACGTTCTCTTGCCTTTACCGTGTTGTCTTGAACAATGCTTAGCCACTGATCGCCTGCAGTATTGAGAACTTGATCGCGCGGCACTGTCATTTTATAGCCTTTGCCAGTACTCTCGATTGTTTGACTAGTAACCTGCTCCCAATATGCAATATTGGAGTTTAGATCAACAATTACGACAAATACTGGAAGGATGTGCCCGAGCCAATATTCAACATTACGAGGCTTGGGCCGGAATATCCACCCACTCTCAGTGGGCTCCTGAAACCAACTTGGGCCGCCCTTGATTTGAAGTGCGAGAAGACGGCCTGTTGGCCTTCCCTCAGTCTTGATCTCCACTTGCGCGTCAATTCCGTAGTCCAGGATCGGCTCCGCGCGATAGATCCACTTGAGCCTCGTCAGAACATGCTGGCCGACTATATGGACAGCAGCTTCACCAGTCAGGTCAGGATCGAGATCATCCTCGGCCAATGGATACCTCTCGCGGTGTGAGGGTTCCGTGAAGAACGGAACGGTTCGATGAGCAGAATGTGCTACTAGCTTCTTGCCACTCCGATTGTAGACACATCGGCTCGCACAGTGTATGCCGTTTGTGAAACACTCACAGCAACCAGAGGTGCTGACGCTTGGGCGGTGACAGTGCCTGTGCCGCCGACCTGCCCCATCCAGTGGTGAGCCACCCCCTGACAGACCGACGACCCGGCCATGATCCGGGCCGCTTGCCGCTGTTCCCGGCAACCTTCCTCGTGCAACCCGCCCGCTGGTCCTATGGGGAGCAGACGAAGATCCTGCGTCTTCAGTTCGATCAGGGCACAACGAGGGCACATGACGGTAGGAACCGTCGAGAAGTGATGAGAGGCGGCGATCGCTTCTGACGCAGGTCACGTCGTGGTCGACCACATCGGGCCTGATCAGGGTAGGGGGCTGTGAAGAACCCGGCTTACAGGCCGACTCCCGCCGACTCAGCGTTTGCGACTCTCGTAACCTGGCGGGAAGTCTCGGGGCCTCTCTTCACCAAGCTCCACAAGGCCACACCGACAGACGGCCCACCTGATGTCGTCACTCCCAGCGTCACTCAGTTGCTTGCTCGCAACAACTTCGCCGTCCGAGCAGGCAGTACCGTGCTGACTACACACCGCCTGAGTTGCCAAGCTCTTTCGCCCGCGTACCAGCCGACCCAGTATCGCCAGACGGCAACGACGTTAGAAGTCATGTCCCGATCGTGCCTTTCCCAGCCGAAATGCCGCCATGTCGGGTGACCAGTTGGGGCCGCACGCCATGCATCGAGCACCTGTTCGAGTAATGGCCTGATGTGAGAACGCTTCACTCGCCGTCCTGGGGGCAAGCGAGGTACTGGAAGCACACGGAGAAGCCCCAGCCACGGCCGGTGGGGGCGTGACTGGGCTCCCTGGTTCATGCCGGAGCAGGTTGCTCCGTGCTGGTGATGATCTGCTTCACCTTGCGGCGGTCGATGCCGTACTTCTCGGCAAGGTAGCGCTGAGAGACCGGACGGCCCGGACCGTTCAGGCTTTCCCTGTACTCGTCCCGTACCGCCTGTTCCGGCGTCTGCTCCACTTTGGTGCGTTCCTCGTCCTGGGCGAGGTCCCCGCGCGCTGCGCTGCGCGTGAGGGTCATCAGGAGTTCGAAGCTGCCGACGAGGGCGAGGGCTGGCCAGGCGCTGACTATCGCGCCTATGAGGCCGTGGGTCGCGCCGTGCGCCACGTTGGCGCCTACCGTGGCCACGATGCCTACGGCGAGGCTCCACTTGGCCAAGGGCGGTGCGGGGTGCTTTCGGCGGCTGGCGTCCAGGATCACCATGGATGCCGCCCAGATGAGGCCGTCCACTGTGAACGGGACGAGGCGTGCCGTGGGGCCGGACTCGCCGTGGGAGTGGACGAGTTCGTAGGCGTGGCGGTACGAGATGACGGCGGCCACGGCGGCTACTGCCACCACGGCGAGCGCGGTTGTGATGCGGATGAGGCGGTCATTCACGGCCCAGCTCCCGTCGCCACTCCTGGGCGCATGGGTCGTCCTCGCCGTGGGTGAGGAGGCGTTCGGCGAGCATCAGGGCCGTGATTGCGGCGTTGCGGTCGACGGGGCGTGGCCAGGTAGTGACGTGCCAGCCGCAGTCGGTGCGCGTGGCGGTGGCGATGACCTTGCCGGCTGCCGTGGCGGTCATCGTGGTTGCGGTGATTTCTAGGGCCATGAGGGTGGCCTCCTCCCTGCTGAGAGGGGGAGCCACGGGAGCCAATCCGGGGAGCCAACGCCAGTCGGTTTGGTTCGACGGTGCTGGACGGGCCCGGACTGGTCCCGTGGGCTCCTTCCCTTGTTTTTGCAGGTGAGCGGCTCCGTGGCCGACTTCCCCGGACAGTGCCGGACGGGGTGCGAATAAGGCTGACTCAGGGGTTCCCTAAGTGAGGCTTAAAGGCGTTCTGTTGGGGGGTGGGGCGGCTTAGCGTTGCGGGTGTCAGATCGGAGACACGGCGGAGGTGCACAGGCGGAGAGCAGAGCGATCGTCGGCTGAGGTTCCGACTGAGGTTCCTGATTGAGACAGACTCCTGGCCCGCATGGCCCCGTAACCCCGCTCTGGGGCCGTGCGGGCCAGAAGCCTTTTCAGGGGCGGGGGAGGGCGCCGAGGAGGAGCAGGCGGAAGGCGTCGGCGGTGCCCGTGGCGGTGGTGTCTCCCGTTGCTAGGCGGCGGAGGGCCAGGCCGTAGAGCATCGCGACGATCGCGGGGGCGTGGTGTTCGGCGTCCGGGATGTCGAGGGCCTTGAGGATGGCGGTGGCCAGGCGGTCGTAGGCCTCGATGGAGCGCGTGGAGGTCTCGCGGAGGGCCGGGTCGCGGGCGGCGTGCAGGTGCAGTTCGAGGTTCGCGATCTGCTCGGGGCCGTAGGCGAACTCGACGACGGCCTTCTCGACCTGGTCGGCGGCCTCGACGGGCGCCATGCCGGACTCGGCGAGGGACGTGACGTAGGTCGTGATGCGGGCGATCTCCTGCTCGACGAAGGCGTGCAGCGCCTCGCGCAGCAGGTCCTCCTGGCTGGGGAAGTGGTAGGTCAGGGAGCCGAGGGAGACGCCGGCCGCACGGGCGACGGCGCGGTTGGTCACGGCGCCGATGCCCTGCTCGCCGATCAGGCGGAGGGTGGCGTGGAGGATCCGGTCACGGGCGCTCATCGGTGCACAGTCTTCCCCACAACGGGTGCGTTCAGTATCGTTCGTTCGAACGAACGATAGCTGGAGGCGGCGTGGAACTGGGGCTGGCCGGGCAGGCGGAGGCGCTGGCGAGGGGAGAGATCTCCTCGAGTGACCTGGTGGAGGAGAGCCTGGAGGCCATCGGCCGGCGGGAGTCGCTCGGCGCGTTCCGGGTGGTGCGGGCCGAGGCGGCCGCGCAGGAGGCGCTGGAGGCCGACAAGAGGCTGGCGGAGGGGGAGCGGCTGCCGCTGCTCGGGGTGCCCGTCGCCATCAAGGACGACACGGACATCGCGGGGGAGACCACGCCCTTCGCGGTGGCGGGGGACCACCGGCCGGTGGCGCGGGACGGGGAGGTCGTGCGCAAGCTGCGGGCCGCCGGGGCCGTCATCGTGGGGAAGACGACGACGTGCGAGCTCGGGTTGTGGCCGTTCAGCGAGTCGCGCGAGTACGGGATCGCGAGGAACCCGTGGAATCCCGACTACTCGCCGGGCGGGTCGTCGGGCGGGTCGGCGGCGGCCGTGGCGGCGGGCATGGTCGCGGGGGCGGTCGGTTCGGACGGGGCCGGGTCGATCCGGATCCCTGCGGCGTGGACGGGCCTGGTGGGCATCAAGCCCCAGCGGGGACGGGTCTCCGGGTATCCGCACACCGATCCGTTCAACGGGATCACCGTGTGGGGGCCGCTCGCGCGCAGCGTGGGGGACGCGGCCCTGCTGCTCGACGTGCTGACCGGCAGCCACGCCGAGGACGTCTACCGGCTGGACCCGCCGATCACCCCGTTCGCCGAGGCCGCGAGGCGGGAGCCGGGGCGCCTGCGGATCGCCGTCTCCTACCGGACGGCCCTCGGGGTCAGTGGGAGGCTCGACCCGCAGATCCGGGCGGCGGTCGAGCGGCTCGCGCGGAGGCTGACCGACCTCGGGCACAAGGTGTTCCCCGCGGATCCCGACTACGGGCCGGCGGCGCTCGGGCTCGTCCCGCGCGGGACGGCCGGGGTCGCCGACTGGCTGGACTCCCTGCCGAACCCGCGGCCCGATCCCCGGACGGAGGCCGAAGCGCGGCTGGGGCGGGTCCTCGGCAGGCGGCTGCTGCCCCTGGCCAAGCGGCTGGACCCGTACCTGCGGAGGAGGGCCGGGCGCGTCTTCCAGATCGCGGACGTGGTGATGACGCCCACGACCGCGCAGCCGCCGTTGCGGGTCGGGGCCTTCGACGGGGCCGGCTACCAGCGGACGCAGTCCGGGGTCGCGGCCGCGTGCCCTTACGCGTGGACGTGGAACGTGCTGGGATGGCCCGGAGTGAACGTCCCGGCCGGGTTCACCGGGGACGGGCTGCCCATCGGCGCCCAGCTGCTCGGTCATGACTCCGACGAGGCGACGCTCATCTCGCTCGCGGCGCAGCTGGAGTCGGTCGAAGGATGGGTGGGGCGGCGCCCTTAGACGCGTGACGGGCCGCCGGTGCGGGGGTCCAAGCCGGTACCGGCGGCCCGTCGCGTTCAGTAGCCGGCGCCCGTGAGCATGCCGCCGTCGACGAGGACCTCGCTGCCGGTGCAGTAGGTCGAGTCGTCCGAGGCGAGGAAGACGACGAGTCCGGTGATCTCCCGCGCCTTGCCCATGCGGCCGAGGGGGAGCGCCTTCATGAACGCGTCGGCGCCGGCGGCCGTGGCCGAGACGATGTCGTCCTGCATGGTCAGGGGCGTCAGCACCCCGCCGGGGTGGATGGAGTTCACGCGGATGCCGTACTGGCCGAGCTCGCGGGCGGCGGACTTGGTCAGCCCGCGGACGCCGAACTTGCTGGCGCTGTAGGCGGCGAGGCCGGCCGCGCCGATGAAGCCCTCGGTCGAGGACACGTTGACGATCGAGCCGCCGCCGGCCGCGCGCATCGGGGCGGTCACCGTCTTCACGCCGAGCCACTGGCCGACCAGGTTCACCTCCAGGATCTGGCGGAACTCCTCGACGGCCATGTTCTCGATGGTCTTGTGCCGGAGGATCCCGGCATTGTTGACCAGGACGTTCAGCGCCCCGAACGTCTCCGTCGCGGTCTGGACGGCGCGCTGCCAGTCCTCCTCGCGGGACACGTTCATCCGGACGAAGCGGGCGCCGTCCCCGAGGTCGGCGGCCAGCTTGGCGCCCTCCTCCTCCAGGACGTCGCCGAACACCACTCTGGCGCCCTCGTCCAGGAACCGGCGGACGTGCGCCTTGCCCATGCCGCGTGCGCCACCGGTGATCAGCGCCACCTTGCCGTCAAGCTGCCCCATCAACGCTCCTCGTCGCCCGTTGCCTCCCGGTCAACCTAGCGAACGCTTGGTCAACAGAACAAGGCGGCCCTACCCGGCGCGCAGCCCGCCGAACAGCAGCGTGAGCATCCGGTCGGCGTACGCGCCGGGGTCGGGGGTGCGCTCGGACGCCACGCCGATCGCGTTCGCGAGCCGCAGCAGGTCACCGGGGTCGATCTCGGCGCGGACCGCCCCGGCCCGCTGCGCCCGCTCCAGCAGCCGGCCGAGCGCGGCGCGGATGGCGTCGGCCGCGGCGCCGAGCCCGGTGGCCGCCCACTCCGGCCCCATCACCTCGATGATCACGGTGCAGGTGCCGCGCGGGCTCGACGCGCCCGCGAGGTAGGTGCGCAGCCAGCGGGCGAGCGCGGCCTCGGGGTCCGGTTCGGCCAGCAGCGCGTTGGCGTGCCCGAGCAGGCCGTCGATCCGCTCACGCAGGACGGCGTGCAGCAGCGCGTCCCGGGTGGGGAAGTGCCGGTAGAGCGTTCCCGATCCGACGCCCGCCCGTTTGGCGATCTCGTCGAGGGACGCGCCCGTGCCGTGCTCGGTGAAGGCGGTGCGAGCCGTCGTGACGAGTCGCTCGTAGTTGCGGCGGGCGTCGGCCCGCATCGGCCGGGTCTCCATGGGCACCGTCCAGCGGTCGCGGGTGGCCTGATGTGGCCCCCGGCCTGCTTCTTTGGACGAGCCTGCCATCTCCCAGGGCGAATGCGCTACCCGGAGCGCGCGGCGAGTGCGTCGCGCGACAGCCGGTCGGCCCTGCGCGTCGTCTCCGGCAGCCGGTACTCGGGCGTCAGGGCGAGCACGGTGCGGCACGCGGCGTCGAGGCCGGTGCGGTGGCCGACGGACACGAACACCGGCTTCACGCCGTCGCGGGTCCGCAGCACCCGCCCGACGGTCTCGTCGCCGTCCAGCAGCGGGCTCGCGTCGCCGCGCCGCGGGCCCGGCTGCTCGTACGTCCCGATGAACGCGGTCTTCCCGACGCCGACGGACGGCAGGCCGGTCAGCACGCCGAGGTGGCACGCGAGCCCGAAGCGGCGCGGGTGCGCGATCCCGAAGCCGTCGCAGACGAGCAGGTCGGGCGTGGTCTCCAGGGCGCGGAGCGCGTCGAGCAGCGTGGGCAGCTCCCGGAACGCGAACAGGCCCGGGACGTAGGGGAACGCGGCCGTCCCCACGGCGACCGACTCCTCCACGACCTCCAGCGTCGCCGCGTCCAGCACGACCACGGCGGCGGCCAGCCGGTCACCCGCGCCGCCGCCGTCGCCCGCATAGGAGACGTCCAGGCCCGCGACGGTGCGCGGCGCTGCAGGGCCCGGGACGCCGAGTTCGAGCATCGGACGCAGCCGGTCCTGGATCGCCTCGGCCTCCTGCGGTGTGGACGGCCAGGGATGCAGTTCGTTCACGTCCATGGGCAGGACGCTATCGCTCCCTCACGACGGTGCGGCGCCCCTACGCCAGCGACGCGTACGCCGCCTGCGTCAGCCGGTAGGCGCGCAGGTCGCCGGACGCCTGGTCGCCCATCAGGTTCGGCAGGTAGGCGAGCGCGAGCCCGGCCTCGGGGTCGCCGAGCCCGACCGAGCCGCCCGCGCCGGTGTGGCCGAACGCCGACTCCCGTCCCGCCCTCGGCGTGAAGAAGGTCTGCGAGGGGCGCATGAATCCGAGGCCGAAGGAACTCCGGACGAGCAGCGTGCGGTCGGGGCCGCTGACGCGCGGGCGGACGGCCTCGCGCAGCGTGTCCGGCCGCAGGATCCGGCCGGCCGTGAGGTCGCGGTAGAAGCCGGCGAGCGCGGGCGCGGTGGTCGTCATTCCGGCGGCCGGCCATCCGGCGCGCAGCACGACCGGGTTGTTGTAGCCGCCCTTGCCGGGATGCGGGTTGTTCAGCGACCGGTTCATCATGCTCTGCGGGTCGAGGTAGGCCTCCGCGAGCCGGGTCAGGACGTCGCGCTCGGTGGTCCCGGGCGCGTCGGTCCCGCCGCCGGAACGCCGGCCCGCCGACAGCTTCGCGGCCCGCTCGATCACCTCGTCCGGGGCCCCGACCCACAGGTCCAGGTCGCGGGCGAAGGCGTCCTTCACGAACGCGCCGACGGTCCGTCCGCCGGAATGGCGGCGGACGATCTCACCGGCCAGCCAGCCGTAGGTCAGCGCGTGGTAGCCGTGGCCCTCGCCGGGCGTCCACTCGGGCTCCTGGGCGGCCAGTTCCGCCGCGCGGGCCGGGGCGTCCGCGGCCTCCTCCGCCGACACCGGACGCGCGAACGCGGGCAGGCCCACCTGGTGCGACAGCAGGTGGGCGGCCGTCGCGGCGTCCTTGCCCGCGGCGCCGAACTCGGGCCACCAGTCCGTGACCGGGCCGTCGAGGTCGTAGGCGCCGCGCTCGGCGAGCAGCAGCGCCGCCGCGGCCGTCACCGCCTTGGTGCAGGAGAACCCGAAGCAGGGCGTGTCGGGCTGCCACGCGCGCCCGGTGCGGCGGTCGGCGACGCCGCCCCACAGGTCGACGACCTTGCGGTCGCCCGCGTAGACGGCGACGGCGGCGCCCAGTTCGCGCCCCTCGGCGAAGTGCTCCTCGAACACCTCGCGGACGCGGGCGAACGCCGGATCGCAGTGGCCCTGCACCGTGCTGCTCATACGCGGTCCTCTCAGGCGGGGGCTCCATAGAATCACGTTCTAGGATGTGCCGCCGAGCCGGGGCCCGCCTCAGGAGCGGCCCAGGTGGTGGACGGGTTCGGTGATCGGGCCGGCGGCGCGCTGGGCGGGGCGCGTCCGCCCGAACTCCAGCGTGAGCAGCGCCGCCGCCAGCCACGCGATGTCGAACCAGGATCGGAAGACCACGCTGCGGGGCTTGTAGGACGGCCTGAACTTCTTGTCGAACAGGTACAGCGACTCCACCGCGATCCACGGGTCGAGCAGGTGCAGCGCCCGGTAGCCGGCCTTCTCCAGCAGGCCGCGCTCGTCGGCGTCGAGCAGCTCGCGGAAGGCGGCGAAGTTCAGCGAGACGAGCCCGTGCCCGTGATCGGCGGCGTACTCGACCATCTCGACGATGAGGCGCTCGTTGACGCCGTTGGGGCCGCCGGGGGTGCGGCGCATCGCGTCCAGGCTGACGCCCTCGCCCGCGGTGACGTAGCGCTGGAACGCGATGGGCTCCTTGTCCTCGCCGTACGCGACGGCGACGATCGCCCCCGGGTGGTAGCCGGTGAGCAACTCGTCCAGGTTCATGGAGAAGCCGCGCTCGGCCGCCCCGCCGAGGGAGCTGGACGCGACGCCCAGCAGCTTCTCGCGCAGGGCGGGCGTGAGCTCCCGTTCCGGGAGGATCTCGGACGAGACGCCGAAGTTCTCGGTGCGCTTGACGGCCTGCCGGACGTTGCGCATCTTCCGCCCGGACAGCGTGAACTCGGCGGGACGGATGACGACCTCGTCGCCGAAGCCGATCGAGCGGCACCGCCCCCAGGCGGGGAGCAGGGTGTCGCTCGCGCCGAGGACGGCCGGGCGCCAGCCCGTCGTCCTGCACATCGCGAGGAACGCCCGCACGGCGTCGGCGTGCGAGGCGGGGTCCCCGACCGGGTCGCCGCCCGCCACCGCCATGCCGAACAGGACCCGGTAGCCGATCGCGGCGCGGCCGTCCGCGCTGAACACGTACGCCTTGTCGCGGCGCAGCGCGAACGGGGCGAGGGTGTCGGAGCCGGGGTGCAGGACGAGGCCCGCGACGCGGCCGCGCTCCGCCTCGTCGCCGGGCGGGGGCGCCGGGTCGGGCGCGAGGAGGGTGACCACCAGGACGAGCAGCCCCGCGGCCCCGGCGAGGCCGAGCACGCCCGGCAGCCAGGACGCCCCGTCCATGGGCGCGCCGGTGGCGCCGAGGCCGCTGGCGACGTCGCCGACCGACCGGACCGACACCCCGCCGAAGATCAGCGAGAAGAGGGTCGCGGCGGCGAGCAGCAGCGCCCCGGTCTTCACGGCCGCGCGGACGCGCTCGGGATGCGGGCGCACGGAGAACCGGCCGCGCTCCAGCCACAGCCCGCCGAGGGCGGCGGCGAGCAGCGGGAGCCGCCACAGCGGGTCGTCGCCGGACACCACGGCGAGCAGCCCGAGGAGCGCGAGCGCGACGAGCCCGTACCAGGCGGCGCGGCGGCGCAGCAGCACGCCCCGGGCGACGAGCGCGAGCACGAGGGCGAGCACCACGGCGTGCTCCGGCCTCAGGGGGCTGCCGGTGACGAGCCGGGACAGCCGGCCGAGCCAGTGCGGGGAGCCCGCGAACGCGGGCACCGCGATCAGCGTGGCGACCAGGGCGGCGGTCACCGCCAGCGGCCAGACGGGCCGCGCATGGGGCGCCGCACCCGGCCCGCCTCCGGCCGGAGGGCGGGAAAGGCCGCCCCTCCGCAAAGACTCGTCCGATAGCACGAAGCACACCTCCGCTGAGCCCCCAACCAAGATCTTCCGGAACTCATTCCCGGAATCGGTCGTTGTTATGGGGCCTTGACCCAGCGTACGGCCGGACCCGCAGCCCGTGCGCTCCTCTCCGGGCATACCCGGCCGGGCGGGCGGGACACCGCTAGCCTCGTAGTGATGAAGAGGCTCCTGCTCGTCCACCACACGCCGTCGCCGTCCGTCCAGGCGATGGTCGAGGCGGTGCGCGCCGGCGCGTCGACCGACGAGATCCAGGGCGTGGAGGTCGTGGTCCGCGCGGCGCTGGCCGCCACGGCCGTGGACGTCCTGGAGGCGGACGGCTACCTCCTGGGCTCGCCGGTCAACCTCGGCTACCTGTCCGGTGCGCTGAAGCACTTCTTCGACCAGATCTACTACCCCTGCCTGGAGGAGACGGTCCGCCGCCCGTTCGGCGCCTTCCTGCACGGCAACAACGACGCCACCGGCGCTGTGCGTGCCCTGGACGCCATCACCACCGGGCTGAAGTGGAAGGCCGTCCAGCCGCCCGTGGTGGTGACGGGCGAGCCCGGCAAGGCCGACCTGGAGGCGTGCTGGGAACTCGGCGCGATCACGGCGGCGGAGCTCGGAGACGTCTGAGACGGGTGGGCCGCCTGTAGCGTGCCGCCATGAGTGGTTTCCGGCACATAGCGCTGTTCAGATGGACCGAAGGCACGACGACGAGCCAGCAGGACGAGGTCGCGGCGCAGCTCGGCGAGCTGCCCGGCGCGATCCCGGAGATCCGGGAGTACGGCGTGGGGGTGAACGCCGGCGTGAACCCCGGCGCGTACGACTTCGCGGTGGTCGCGGACTTCGCCGACCTGGACGCCTACCTCGTCTACCGCGACCATCCGGTCCACCGCGCGGCGGTCGACGGGTACATCACGCCGATCACGGCGGAGCGCGCGTCCATCCAGTACGAGTTGTAGCGGAACCGGCCTGAGAGGGGCGGCGCCGAGGCGCCGCTCCGAGGTCGAAACCGAGCAAGCGCTTGTGCCCGAAGACTTTTCGGGTTAGTTTCCTCAGAGACGCCCGCTGGGAACGGATCGCGCCCCGTTCCCGGCGGGCGGCGAAGCAGGACGCGTCGTTCGCGAGATGTCGGTCGTTCCCCGCCCGCAGGCGTTCATCCCTGCGGGCGTCGCGGAATCCAGGCGATGCCATGCGGCGGGCGGGACGGGCTCACCCCCGCGACCGGATGCTCATGATCTCCTCGCGGAGCTGCTGCGAGGACGGCGCCTCCAGCAGCCGCGGGCCATCGCGCAGCGGCACCATGGCCCACCAGGACCCCGTCGCCTCGCCGTACCAGACCCGCACGCCCGGGAACTGCTGCTGGAGGGCGCGCGCGGTCGCGGCGCGCAGGGCCGCGGGCACCGGCTCGTCGCGGCCTGCGGCCCCCTGTCGAGCCGTCATGCCGCCCTCCCCCGGTAGATCTCTCCCGTAACAGCGTCCCCACGGACCAAGGCGTCACTCCTACTCCGCAAATCGTGACTAAGCACACTATGGGCCTTCCTGCCCTCGGACCGTGGGATACCGCGCCGGATGTACTCCGGCGGATGTAGCCGGCTTCCCTAGGTGACACCGTCCGCCGGATGCCCGCGGGCTCAACCGGAGAGGACGCTGAGCGCGCAATCACATCCCCTAGGTGCGGCGCGTCCGCGGGAAGCGCGCGCCCGCGGAGGCGGTACCCATGAGACTCGCAAGGCTGGCCCGGTTCTGCTACCGGAGGCGGCGCCTGACACTGGCGGGCTGGATCGTCGGCACGATCGCCGTCATGACGCTCGGCTTCGGCTTCGCCGCCGAGCCCCTGAACGACTTCTCCGGCGGCGGCTCCGGCTCGGCGAAGGCGTCGGACCTGCTGGAGGAGCACTTCCCGCAGCGCAGCGGCGACTCCATCACGCTGGCGGTGCGCGCCGACGGCGACGTCCGGGACCCGCGCGTGAAGGCGCGCGTCGAGCGGGCGATCGACAGGCTCGCCGAGACGCCGCACGTCACCTCCGTGTCGTCGCCGTACGAGACGCCCGGCCAGATCTCAGGGGACGGCAGGACCGCGTTCGCGACAGGCGGCCTCGACGTCTCGTCCGACGACATGCCGAGGACGGAGGTGACCGCGCTCCTGGACGACGTGCGCGCCGACTCCGGGCCCGTCCGGATACAACTCGGGGGCTCGGCGGTGGACGCCGCCGAGACGCCCGGCGGCGGCCCGTCCGAGGGCATCGGCCTGCTCGCCGCCATCGTCATCCTGCTGGTCGCGTTCGGGTCGGTGCTGGCGATGGGGCTGCCCATCGTGACCGCGCTGTTCGGCATCGGCACCGGGCTCGCGCTGATCATGCTGCTCGGGCACCTGCTGCCCGCGCCCTCCTTCAGCCCGATCATCGCGGCGCTCATCGGGCTCGGCGTCGGCATCGACTACGCGCTGTTCATCGTCACCCGCCACCGGGAGGAGATGCACGCGGGCGCCGGCCCGGAGGAGGCGGCGGTCACCGCCGTCACCACCGCCGGACGGGCCGTGCTGTTCGCCGGTACCACCGTCGTGATAGCGCTCATGGGCCTGTTCATCATGCAGCAGAGGCTGCTGAACGGCGTGGCGGTGGCGGCCGGCGTCGCCGTGCTGATGACGATGCTGGCCGCCGTGACGCTGCTGCCCGCGCTGCTCGGCTTCGCCGGGCACGCCATCGACCGGCTCCGCGTCCCCGGCCTCGGCCGGGCCCGCCGCCCGCTCGCCGAGCGCTGGGCGCGGGTCGTGCAGGCGCACCCGGTCGTCGCCGGGCTGTGCGCGGCCGCCGTCCTGCTGGTCCTCGCCGTCCCCGCGCTGTCGATGCGGCTGAGCCTGCCGGACTCCAGCACCCAGCCGCACGACCACAGCGGCTACCAGGCCAGCCGGATCATGGCGGAGGGCTTCGGGCCCGGGACCGCCGCGCCGTTGATCATCGTCACCGAGGGCGGCGGCCTCGCGGAGGCGGGTCGGATCGCCGACGCGGTCCGCGCGACGCCGGGCGTCGCCGCCGTCCAGCCCCCGCGAGCCAGCCGGGACGGGGAGGCCGCCATCGTCATGGCGTTCCCGAAGACAGGCCCCCAGGACGAGCGGACGCCCGACCTCGTCCACACGCTGCGCGACGACGTCATCCCCGGCGCCGTCGCGGGGACGGGTGCCCGCGCCCACGTCGGCGGCCCGAACGCAGCCTCGATCGACTTCGCCGAGAGCGTCTCCACCCGGCTGCCGCTGCTGATCGCCGTGGTCGTCGGCCTGTCGCTGCTGCTGCTCGTCGGGCTCGTCCGGTCGGTCACGGTGGCGGTGCAGGCCGCCCTGATGAACCTGCTGTCCATCGCGGCGGCGTACGGGGTGCTGACGGCCGTCGTGCAGTGGGGGTGGGCGGGACGCGCGCTCGGCTTCCCGGCGGACATGCCCGTCACCACGTGGGTGCCGCTGATGATGTTCCCGATCCTGTTCGGGCTGTCCATGGACTACGAGGTGTTCCTCGTGTCCCGCATCCGGGAGACCTACGAGGAGGGCGTGGCCACCCGCGAGGCCGTCGCGCTCGGCCTGTCGCGCACCGCCCGCGTGATCAGCGCGGCGGCCGCCATCATGGTGATGGTGTTCCTGTCGGTGCTGCTCGGCGCGGACGTCGCCGTCAAGCAGATGGGACTCGGCCTCGGCGTCGCGATCCTGATCGACGCGACCGTCGTGCGGCTGGTGCTCGTCCCGGCGCTGATGGAGCTGTTCGGCGAGGCGAACTGGTGGCTCCCGGGGCCGCTGCGGCGGATCCTGCCCTCCCGCCCCGTGCGCGAGGCCGGGCCGGACCGGGCGAGCCTGCGGGCTAGTGCAGGTTGATGCCGTCGAACATCACCTTGAGGTAGTGCTCGGCGAGCCCCTGGGCGTTCAGCCGGCCCCCGGGCCGGAACCAGCGGACGGCCACCCAGACGGTGTCGCGGATCATCCGGTAGGTCAGCTTCGGGTCGAGGTCGGGACGGAACAGCCCTTCCGCCTGGCCCGCCTGGAGCGTGGTCACCCACATCTTCTCGACCTCGTCCTCGGACTTGGTCAGGTAGGCGAACCGGTCCATGCCCCGCAGGTAGTTCCAGTCGTTCTGCATGACCGTGATCGCGGCGCGGTGCGGCTCCAGGGTGCCGAACGCGACCCGGACGAGCCCGGCGATCGTGTCCTGCGGGTTCTTGTTCTCGTCGATCACCGCCTGGTAGGCGGCCATGATCTCGGTGAAGAACCCCGACAGGATCTCGTCGACGATCGACTCCTTGGAGTCGAAGTGGTGGTAGAGGCTGCCGGACAGGATGCCCGCCTCGTCGGCGATGTTGCGGACGGTGGTGGCCTGGAAACCCTTCTCGGCGAAGAGTTCGGCCGCGAGCCTGACCAGGTGGGCGCGCCGTTCGGACGCCAGCGCGGGGGCTCCGCGGCCGCGGCGGCGGGGCGCGTCCTCGCCGGCGCCGCGGGTTCTCGATCGTCCGGACTTGGCGCTCGTGGTCGTCACCCTCTCATTATGCCGTGTCGCCCAACCGCTTGCTCGATTCGGCGGCCGGACAAGCGTACGACGTGCAACAAGCGCTTGCTACAGCGGTTTCCCGGGTCGCCGGCCGCGCCGATTAGGCTCGGGGCATGCCCGATGTGATCGTGTTCGACCTGTACGGAGTGATCGCCCGCACCCAGACGCCCGAGGCGGTGAAGCGGATCGAGGAGATCGCCGGGACACCCGGCCCGGCGTTCTGGGACGCCTACTGGGCCTGCCGCCCCGCCTACGACGCCGGCCAGGAGAGCGCGTCCTACTGGGCGGACGTCGCGGGCCTGCTCGGCGCCACGTTCCCCGACGTCCCCGCGCTGACCGAGGCCGACCTCGAAAGCTGGACCGACGTCGACGAGGAGATGGTCGCCCTGGTCGGCGAGCTGGCCGACCGGGGGCGCACGCTCGGGCTGCTCTCCAACATCATCGGCGACCTGGTGCCCCGCTTCGAGGCCCGGCACGGCGCCTGGCTCTCCCGCTTCGACGAGCGCGTCTACTCCTGCCACATCGGCGTCGCCAAGCCCGACCCCCGCGCCTACGAGATCTGCGCCGGCCGCCTCGGCGTCAAGCCCGCCGACGTCCTGTTCTTCGACGACAACGAACACAACGTCCTCGCCGCCCGCGAGACCGGCATGCGCGCCGAGCTCTTCACCTCCCCGGCCCAGGTCCGCACCCTCACCGCCTGACTAGGAGGGGGGCGGGAGCTCCCCGCCCGCTTCGGCGGCCTGGGCGAGGCGTTCGCGGAGGGTGCGGAGGAGTTCGTCGCCCTGTTCGGTCAGGCGTTCGATGGCGGGCAGCGCCAGGTCGTCCCGGACGGTGTCGGCCAGCAGTTCGTCGTACTCGTGTGCCCTCTCCGCGATCGACTCCAGGTGGCGCTGGGCGCGGAGCACCTCGTCGGCCGATCTGGCGCGCTCGGCGTAGCGCTCCAGGGCCTCTATGCGGCGCGTCACGGCCTCGACCGAGGTGTCGAGCTTGTCGCGCAGCGGCCGCAGCGCCGCCTCCACCTCGGGGAGCGTGTCGGTGCCGGCCATGTCGGCCTGGTCCGCGCGCAGCTTCGACTGCTTCGCCAGGACCTGCGCGATCTCCCATTCCTGGCGGGGCAGCGTGACGGCGTTGTCCACCGCGTCCAGCAGGCCCTCGCGGTTGACCTGCGAGTCGCGGACGGCGTCGACGGCCGCCTGGACGCGGGCGAGCAGGGCGCGGCCGTCGTCGTCGAAGTCCTCGGGGACGAAGTAGCGGTCGCGGCGGCGCTCCAGCTCCCGGGCGCGCCGCAGGTCCAGCGAGACCGACGGGGTCCCGAGCGCGACGAGCACCGCGAGCATGCCGAGCCCGATCAGCCACAGCGAGCCGAGGAGCGGGGAGCCGACCAGGCCGAGGGCGAGGACCGACAGCGGCGCCAGCCACACCAGCGGCTTGCGGCGCGCGACGATCGTGTCCAGTTCGGCGCGCAGCGCCGGGTCGGCGACCGGCCGCGGCTCGGGCGGGGCGCCGTCCTCGGGGGAGCGGGGCGGCGCGATGCGCCGCCAGGACGTGGAGACGTGGGTCTCGAACGCGAAGTCGGTCTGCGCGATCTCGATCTCGGTCGGGCCGGCGGGCAGCGGCCAGGAGCCCACGGGGTCGCCCCCGCCGGGGCCGGTGAAGCGCACCCACCAGCCGCCCTTGCCGTCCTCGCAGCGGTAGCGGCCGGGGGCGACGTCGATACCGACGAAGAACGTCCCGATTCCCGGTAGGGAATCACTCCATGCGCCACTGGTCACCGGCGACCTCCCGTACCTGAACGACGTCCGGGGGACGGCAAGAGTTGCAGTACCCACTACCGCCCACGGGAAGCGGAACGGGGTTTGGAATACTCCACGGGGTGCGACCCGACTATGACCCCCTGGACGACCCGCCGTGGGCGATGCAACTGGTGGTACGCGCCGAGAAGGCCGATCCGCCCAGTCACGACGCGGTCTGCGAGGCGGCGGCGACGGCGGTCGTCCGGCTGCTGACCGATCCGCGCGCCGCCGAGCCCGAGGGGGAGTGGCGGGAGGCCGTCCGGGAGTGGGAGTCGCGCCGGATCCGCAAGGTGACGCGGCGGGCCCGCGGCGTCCGCTGGCCGGAGGCGGAGGCGCTGCCCGGCGTGACCGTCCGGCACGCGGGTGCCCAGGTGCGGGCGTTCCCGCCGGGGCCGGTGTCGGACGTCCCGCCCCAGCTGGCCAAGCTCCAGGTCGCGGGCCTCGATCTGGCGGAGGCGCAGGAGCCGGCGGCGCCGCCGGAGCCCCCGTACGCGGTGATCGCGCTCAACCCGGCGGTGACGATCACGACGGGCAAGGCCGCCGCCCAGTGCGGGCACGCCGCCCAGCTGCTGCTCCGCCAGGGCCGCCGCCGGCATGTGGCGGAGTGGGTCGAGGCGGGCGCCCCCGTCCACCTGGCGCGGGACGTGCCGTGGGACCGGTGCGTGAAGGAGGCGGCCGTCGCGGTCCGGGACGGCGGTTTCACCGAGGTCCCGCCCGGCACGATGACCGCGATCGCCTGGCTTGTTCGGAAAGAGGGGTGAGACCGGGCGCGGCGCGCCGGAACGAGCCGGCGCGCCGCGCGGGACGGGTCAGGGAAGGACGACCGCGACCGGGGTGATCCCGGCCTTGCGGATCAGGGACGGCAGGCGCCCGGCGAACGGGTGGTGGTCCGCCGGCAGGCCCTTCGGGTTGTCGATCACGTAGTGGACGACGCCGCCGGCGCCGCTCCGCGTCCATGTCGCGCCGGCGGACCGCAGCAGGGACTCGGCCTTCGCGGCGTCCGCGGCCTTGACCGAGACGCGGACCGGCGACTCGTAGGACGGCAGCTGCGCCGCCTCCTGGGCCGCCTTCGCCGTCGCGGTCGCCTGCGGTGCCGCCGCCCTGGCCGGGTCGGGGCCGAGGATCGCGTTGTAGAGCAGCTTGGCCGTCCCGTCGCTGAACGCGCGGAAGTTGGGCTCGGCCGCGAACAGCACGGACCGTCCCTTTCCGAGGGGCTGGTCGACGACCGCAGCGGTGCCGCCCAGCTCGGACGCGCCGCGCTCGAACCCGGACACGGACCAGTCCGGCGAATCCGCCTGCGGGTAGGACACGACGACGCCGCTCGACGCCTTCATGACCGGGTCGTAGGACGTGAAGTTCCACGCCGTCGCACCGACGCCCTTCGACAGCGGGCTCGCCCCGTCCACCTTCACGCGGAGCAGCGTGCCGGGGATGTCGGACGTCGGCTCCGCGAGCGTCGCGCTCGTCAGCCCGAGGCGGGCCGCGAGTTCCGTGCCGCCCTGCCAGCCGATGTAGCGGCCGCCGTCCCGCGTCCACTGCTGGAGCGCGGAGCGTCCGGCGTCGCCGAGCGCCGTGTGGGCCGACGCGGCCGGGCCGTTCGGCGTGAGGAGGACCTCGACGTCCTTGAGCCTGCCGACCGCGACGTCCGCCGGAGTGAGCAGCGTGAACGGCAGCTTCCAGTCGCGGTCGAGGCGGTGCCTCAGCCACCCGGCCGACTGCCGCGCGGACGAGGACGTCTCCGACAGTTGCAGGATGCCCAGCCTGGGCGCCTTGCCCTCGTGCCCCGGACGCGGCGCCGGGACCGTCCGCAGCGGGACGGCCCGCGGGTGCAGGACGGCGCCGGACGACCCGCCGGACATGTTGCCCAGCAGCGGCAGGCTCCACGCCGTCACGTCGTAGAAGTACGGGAACGGCGTGTAGGAGTCCTCGTTCAGCATGGACTGGATCCAGTGCTTCTGGCCCTGCGCCATCGAGATCCAGTACGTGCCCGCGGGCAGCGTCGTCGCGGCCTCAGGACGCCCGTACGCCTTGAAGTCCGGGACCGCCAGCGGCCGGGCGAGCCTCTCGACGCGCACACCCATGCGCTGCAGGCGCCGCACGACGAGCGCGACCTCGGCGCGCTTGGCCGGGTCGTCGTCGCGCAGGAAGTAGCTCCGCACCTTCCGGTCCGGCACCTGGCGGTCGATCTTGTTCGGCGGGTTGTAGATCTGGTTGGGCTCCAGCTTCCCGGCCTTGCCCTGCGCGTAGGCGTCGACCGTCATCTGGCGCCACTCGGTGAGGATCCGGTGCCGGTTGCGCGCCGCCGCCGACAGCGACACCCACTGCGTGAGGTACTGCTCCTTCACCCGGTCCGGGTAGGGGCTCTCGTCGCCCTTCTCGTAGGTCATCCCGGCGGCGTGGAAGGCGCTGGTCGGCACGGTGTCGCCGTAGCCCTGGTAGAAGAGGTCGTAGACGTCCCTGTTGAAGAAGTCGATGCCCTGCCGGGTGAACTCGGCCGCCATCGACGCGCCGTACAGGTCGTTGATCCAGCCGATCGCCTGCTCGGGCGTCTCGTGGTAGATCGGGTCGGCGTTCGGCGGGAAGAAGAACGAGTCCCCGCCCATCTCGTGGGCGTCGATGTAGAGCGCGGGCGGGTACTGGTTCAGCATCGCGAGCTTGCCGTCGGTCTCCGGCTGCGTGCGCGCGAACCAGTCCCGGTTCATGTCGAAGCCGTAGGCGTTCTGCCGCGTCTGCAGCGTGCGCCCGTCCGGGTTCTGCGTCGGCAGGACGATCACGAGCGTGTTGGCGAGGATCCCCGTCGCGGCGCAGTCGGCACGGTCGCCGAGGTCGCGCAGCACCCGCAAGGCCGCGTCCGTGCCGCTCGGCTCGTCGCCGTGGACGTTGCCGCTGACCCACAGGATCGGGACGCCGCGATCGGTGATCCGCTTGGCGAGCGCGGCCGGCGTGCGCGGGTCGCGCAGCAGGCCCGCCTCCCACCGCACCTTGGCCAGCCCGGCCTTGGAGATCAGCTCGGGACGTCCGGCGATCGCGTACTTCAGCGGACGTCCCTGCGCGGTGGTGGCCAGCGTCCCGGACACGACGCGCTCGCTCCGGGCGGCGACCGTCTCCAGGTAGGTGTCGGACTCGGCGGCGCTGACCGGCCGCTCACCGAGGTCGAAGCCGAGGACCTGCTCGGGGGAGGGGACCTTGCCCCGGTAGACCGGTGCGGTCCGGGTCGGGTCGCAGCCGGCCGCGGGCGCGGCGGGCAGCGCGGCGGCGGGCGCGGCGAGCGACGCCGGGACCGCCAGGGACGCGGCCATCACCACAGGCAGCGCCAGTTTTCGGGCTCTCATGAGCCACAACGTGGCACCCGCCGGGTGCGCCACCAACGGCAACTTCTGCCAAGATCAGTCGCGCTTGTCCGGGCGCGTTCGCGGGCCGGTGAGGGCGGCGGCCCGGTTGATGGCCTGGAGGGCGAACTCCTGCGTCCAGGTCAGGCCGCTCGGACCGCGCGGGGACCCGTCCGGCGCGGGGCCCTTCGGCGCCCTCGCGAGCTGCGCCTTCGCGCTCAGCCCGTAGGAGAGGAAGAGCAGCACGACGAACGCCGCCAGATAGGCGAGGTGCTCGACGAGGCCGCCCCACCTGCCCGTGAAGACGTCCAGGACGGCGAACATCGCGAACCCGGCCATCCAGCCCGCCACCGGCGGGACCAGCAGCAGGTCGCGGCGCAGGACCACGCCCGCCACCGCGGCGAGCACGAGCAGGACCTCGGCCGCCTTGGCGAGGACCAGGATCCCCGTGGCCGGTCCGGACCCGAAGTAGCCCTCCATCTCGTCCAGCCGGTCGCCCCACAGCGCCGCCGCGCTCGCGAGGGCCGCCACGCCGTAGGCGATGACGAACACGCCGACCGCGTAGTGGAACCGGTGCCACGTCCGCGCGGCGCCGCGGACCGGCGCGGCGGACGGCCCGGAACCTGGCTGGGCACCCGCGTCCACCGTCATCGTCAGCCCCCATGTGCCGGTTCATCTGCCAAGCGCAAGATATCCCGGATAGGGTCCGGTCGACCTCCGAAACGCGGTCCGCCCTCGCGGTCCCGCCCCGCTCACCTCGCGGCCGGCAGGCCGGGGTGCTTGCGCCCGGGCGGGCGAAGAGGGAGGCTGAGTCGCACGTCGGGCCGCACGGAGTCCGTGAGGAAACAAGGATGACGCCTGACGATACGGGAACAGCCGCGCCGTCGAAGACGCGGATCGAATATCTGGAAGAGCTCGGCGAGGAGCTGGTCAAGCGCGGCCTCCGGGTGCGTCTCACCCTGCCCCGCGGCCAGTCGCCCAGCCTGCATGTGATGAATCCCGACGCCGCCGCATTGACGGAGAACATCCTGGCGGAGCAGGGCGCGGACGGCTGGTGGTACTGGTGGTCGTGGGCCGAGCGCATCGCGCCCGCCGCCGACGCCGCCGCCGCGGCCGACCGCGTCGCCCGCGTCCTGTCCGCCTGATCTGGGCCCCGCCGAGACCGGGGCCCACCCGGGCCACGGCACGCGCCTGACCTCCGGCACCGCCCGGACCGCCCACCGCCGCAGATCGCTGCCCCGGAGCGCGGCCCGGCCTGTGCCAGGGCTTGCGGCGCGGCCCGGCTTGGTGTGCGCCCCGGCTGTGACACCTCGGGTCGTGGCTTGGCACGGGCCTGCTCGTAGCGCACCTCGGGCAAGCCGCGACCGCTGGGGTGAGGCGTGTCTTGACGCCGGGTCGCGGTGAATGTTGACCCACGAAACATTTACGCCGGCGCGGGTCCGCCCGAGCATGCCCGCGCGGTGACCGGCGCCCTCCCGCCGTCCTCGCGGTACCCCTCGTGTTCCACCCGTGTTGATCTCGTGTTACATGATTGTTACCGCCGACAACAAATGAAATCAGCCCGAAGTCTGGCGCGACGGACATGCGCGACGTAAGTTGCGGGACACAACATTCCCGTCGGAGCGGGTGATCTCGCTCACGACATTGGCTACCACCCCCCGGCCGCACGGCGGCCACCCCCCAGAAAGGACCCGGGCAATGCGCAAGGGGATCCTCAGCTTCTTGGCCGTCACGACGGCGGCGGCGCTCAGCCTCACCGCGTGCGGGGACGGCGACTCCAACGACTCGGGCGGCTCTGGCTCGAAGGGCAAGGTCGGCGTGATCCTGCCCGACACGACCTCCTCCGTCCGGTACGAGAGCTTTGACCGGCCGTACCTGGAGCAGGCCTTCAAGGCCGCCGGCGTGGCCTACGACATCCAGAACGCCGAGGGTTCGACCCAGCGCTTCCAGACGATCGCCGACCAGATGCTCACCAGCGGGGTCACGGTCCTGGTCCTGGACGGCATCGACTCCAACTCGGCGGCCGCCGTGCAGCGCAAGGCGCAGGCGCAGGGCGTCAAGACCATCGACTACGACCGGCTCGCCCTCGGCGGCGTCTCCGACTACTACGTCTCCTTCGACAACGTGAAGGTCGGCGAGGAGCTCGGCAAGGGCCTGCAGAAGTGCCTCGGTGACAAGTCGGCCAACATCGCCTACCTCAACGGCGCCCCGACCGACAACAACGCGACGCTGTTCGCCAAGGGCGCCCACAACATCCTCGACAAGGCGACCTCCTACAAGAAGATCGCCGAGCAGGCCGTGCCGGACTGGAAGGCCGAGCAGGCCGCCACGATCTTCGAGCAGATGTGGACCGAGAAGGGCGGCAAGATCGACGGTGTGGTCGCCGCCAACGACGGCATCGGCAACGCGGTCATCTCGATCCTCAAGAAGAACAAGCAGGCCGGCAAGGTCTCCGTCACCGGTCAGGACGCCACGCTCGAGGGGCTGCAGAACATCCTCGACGGCAACCAGTGCATGACGGTCTACAAGCCGGTCAAGCAGGAGGCCGAGGCGGCCGCCAAGCTCGCCGTGTCCCTCATCAAGGGTGAGAAGGGCGAGACCAACGGGACGACGAACGACCCGGAGGGCAAGCGCGACGTGCCGTCGGTGCTGCTGACCCCGATCGGCGTCTTCAAGGACAACATCAAGCAGGTCACGGACGACGGGTTCGTCAAGAAGGAAGACCTGTGCAAGGGCGCGTACGCGGCCAAGTGCAAGGACGCGGGCATCCAGTAGGAGCCCGACGCTGACTCCGTGGCGGGCCCCTCCCCCGCTGAGGGCGTCCCGGCCTCCCGGAAATACGGGACGCCAGGGGCCCGCCACGGGCTAAGACGCCCGAACCTCTGGAAGGAAACTCGTGGCTGAAAAAGGAGACCCCGTCCTCCGCCTGACCGGGCTCAACAAGAGCTTCGGCCCCGTCCATGTGCTGCACGACGTGGACTTCTCCGTGCGCCTTGGCGAGGTCATGGCCCTCGTCGGCGACAACGGCGCCGGCAAGTCGACCCTGATCAAGTGCATCGCCGGGATCCACCCCATCGACTCGGGACAGATCGAGTTCGAGGGCAAGCCCGTCTCGGTCGACGGACCGCGCACCGCCTCCGCGCTCGGCATCGAGGTCGTGTACCAGGACCTCGCGCTCGCCGACAACCTCGACATCGTGCAGAACATGTTCCTCGGCCGCGAGCGGCGCAAGGGCATCGTGCTGGACGAGCCGTCCATGGAAGAAGCGGCCAGGGAGACCCTCGCCCGGCTCTCGGTCCGCACCGTCAAGTCCGTCCGCCAGCAGGTGGCGAGCCTGTCCGGTGGGCAGCGGCAGACCGTCGCCATCGCCAAGGCGGCGCTGTGGGAGTCCAAGGTCGTGATCCTGGACGAGCCCACGGCCGCACTCGGCGTCGCCCAGACCCGGCAGGTCCTCGACCTCGTCCGGCGCCTCGCCGACACCGGACACGCAGTCGTGCTCATCTCGCACAACATGAACGACGTGTTCGAGGTGGCCGACCGTATCTCGGCCCTCTACCTCGGCCGGGTCGCCGCGGACGTCGCCACCTCCGAGGTTACCCACGGCCAGGTCGTGGAGCTCATCACCGCCGGCCGTTCCGGTGATCTCGGCCTCGCGCCGCAGACCGCCGCCGAGAGCATCTGAAAGGGGACCAGATGTCCACTGACCTCCCCCAAAGCAAGGAGGCCGCCGTGAAGCTGGCGGACTCGGACTTCTCGAACGACCGGCGCAAGCATGACATGAACTCCGCGCTGCTGGACTACTGGCACAAGATCAAGGCCGGTGAGCTGGGCGCGCTCCCCGCGATCCTCGGACTGATCGCGCTGGTGGCGCTGTTCACGGCGCTGAAGCCGGAGACCTTCCTCAGCAAGGGCAACATCGCGAACCTGGCCACCCAGGCGCTGCCCATCACGATCCTCGCCATGGGGCTCGTCTTCGTCCTGCTGCTGGGCGAGATCGACCTGGCGGCGGGGGTGTCCAGCGGTGTCTGCGCCACCGTGATGGCCAAGCTGATGGCCGACTCGGGCCAGCCCTGGTACGTCGCGGTGCTCAGCGCCATCGCGATCGGCGTCGTCATCGGCACCGTGATCGGCTGGCTGGTCGCGTTCCTGCGCATCCCGTCGTTCGTGGTGACACTGGCGTTCTTCCTCGGCCTCCAGGGCATCACGCTGTGGCTCATCGGCGAGGGCGGGACGGTGCCCGTCCGCGACGACTTCGTCGTGGCGCTCTCGAACAAGAACATGCCGATCTGGCTCGGCTGGGCGCTCGCCATCGCCTGCGTCATCGCCTACACCGCGACGCTGCTCCTGCGCTGGCGCCGGCAGCACGTCCGCAACCTGCACTCCAAGCCGCTGGGCTTCGTGATCGCCCAGTGCGCCGTCGTCGGGCTCGCGCTGCTGCTCAGCACCTACGTGCTGAGCCTGGACCGCGCTCCCAGCCCGCTGATCACCCTCGGCGGGATCCCGTGGGGCGTGCTGCTCGTCGGCGCCCTTCTCGTCATCTGCACGTTCGTGCTCGGCCGTACCGGTTACGGCCGGCACATCTACGCGGTGGGCGGCAACGCCGAGGCCGCCCGCCGGGCCGGCATCAACGTGACCCGCATCCGGATCTCCGTCTTCATGATCGCCTCCGCGCTGGCGGCGATCAGCGGCATCGTCGCGGCGTCCCGCCTCAACTCGGTCGCCACCGACGCGGGCGGCGGCAACACCCTGCTGTACGCGGTGGGCGCCGCGGTCATCGGCGGGACGAGCCTGTTCGGCGGGCGCGGCAAGGCACGCGACGCCGTGCTCGGCGGCCTCGTCATCGCGCTCATCGCCAACGGGCTCGGGCTGCTCGGCACCAAGGCGTACCTCAGCTACCTCATCACCGGGGTCGTGCTGCTGTTCGCCGCGAGCATCGACGCCCTGGCGAGGCGCCGCCGGTCCAGTACCGGCCGGTGACCTCGTGGACGCGGTAACCCCGTGAACACGGTGACCCCGTGAACGCGGCCGGAAACGCCCGGGAGCCGGTGGCCCGCCCCACCGGCTCCCGGGCCTGGCCGCGGAACCGGCCGGACCGGACTTCCGACGGTGCCCGGCCGGGAAGACCGACTGCTACGCTCACTCACGACGACCGCCTGGCGCGCGGCGGCGGCGTGGCACGGTGGGAGCCCCTCGGCATGTCAGTGACGCCCGTTCTGGACCTGCGCGGTATCGAGAAGAGCTTCGGCTCGGTGAAGGTGCTGCAGGACGTCGCATTCTCCGCCTATCCAGGCGAGGTCACCGCGCTCGTCGGCGACAACGGCGCGGGCAAGACCACCCTGGTCAGGTGCATCGGCGGCATCCACTCCTTCGACAAGGGCGAGTACCGCTTCGAAGGCGAGCAGGTGCGGGTCGGATCCCCCCGCGACGCCGGCCGCCTCGGCATCGAGATCGTCCACCAGGACCTCGCGCTCTGCGAGAACCTCGACATCGTCCAGAACCTGTTCCTCGGCCGCGAGGAGCGCCGCGGCATCGCCCTGGACGAGACCTTCATGGAGGAGCTGGCGCGCACCACGCTGTCGGGCCTCGCCGTCCGCACGATGGGCTCGGTCCGGCAGCGGGTCTCGAACCTGTCGGGCGGGCAGCGGCAGACCGTCGCGATCGCCCGCTCCGTGCTGTGGGACAGCAAGCTCGTGGTGCTGGACGAGCCCGCCGCCGCGCTCGGCGTCGCGCAGACCCAGCAGGTCCTGGAGATGATCCGGCGGCTCGCCGACAAGGGCCTCGCCGTCGTGCTGATCTCGCACAACATGAACGACGTGTTCGCGGTCTCCGACCGCATCGCCGCGCTCTACCTCGGCCGGATGGTCGCCCAGGTCCGCACCGCCGACGTCACCCACCGGCAGGTCGTGGAGCTGATCACCTCCGGCGCCAGCGGAGAGCTGGGGCTGCGCCGATGATGAAGGCGGGCCCGTCACAAGAGGACATCCGGCGCCACAATCTCGGGACACTGCTGCGCTTCGTGCATCTGCGCGGCCCCGCGTCCCGGGCCGTCCTCGCCGAGACCCTCGGCCTCAACCGCAGCACGATCATGGCGCTGACGTCCGACCTCACCTCCGCGGGGCTGGTCCGCGAGGAGCTGCCGCGCGGCCCGGGGCGCCGCGCCGGGCGCCCGTCGCTCGTGGTGCGGCCCGAGTCCACCCGCGTGTACGTGCTGGCGTTCGAGGTCGGCGTCGACCGGCTCGTCGTCGCGCGCGTCGGCCTCGGCGGCGTCGTGCTGGACCGGCGCGAGGGCGTACGGGCCCGCGACTCCGACCCCGCCGACCTGCTCGGCGTGCTCGTGGCGGGCGCCCGATCCCTGGTCCGCAAGGCCGAGCGCGACGCCGTCTGCGTCGGCGCCGCCCTCGGATTCCCCGGCACCGTCCGCCGCTCCGACGACACGATCATGTTCGGGCCGAACCTGGACGTGGGCGGGCTGCGCCTCGGCGACGCCCTGTCCCGCCGCCTCGGCCTCGGCATCCCCGTCTCGGTGTGCAACGACGCCAACCTCGGCGCGCTCGCCGAGCACGAGCGCGGCGCGGGGGTGAGCTGCGACAACCTCATCTACCTGCACGGCGACGTCGGCGTCGGCGGCGGCATCATCGCGCACGGCCGGCTGCTCGGCGGCGACGAGGGGTTCGGCGGCGAGATCGGGCACATGGTGATCAACCCCGGGGGCCGGCCCTGCGCCTGCGGCTCGAAGGGCTGCCTGGAGGCCGAGGTGGGGGAGCGGACGCTGCTGGACCACGCCGGCCGCGAGGAGATCCCCGGCCAGCCCGGACGCGACGCGGTCCGCGCCATCGTCGCCGCCGCCGACGCCGGCGACATCAAGGCCCGGGAGGCGCTGCACCGCGTCGGCACCTGGCTCGGCCTCGGCGTCGCCAACCTCGTCAACCTCTTCAACCCCGGCATGGTCATCTTCGGCGGCACGCTCCGCGACATCTTCCTGGGCGCCGCCGCGCAGATCCGCAGCGTCCTGGCGACCAGCGCCCTCGCCGCCCCCCGCGAGAAGGTCAAGCTCCGCACCGCCACCCTGGGCGACGACACCACCCTGGTCGGCGCCGCCGAGTTCGCCTTCGCCGAAGTCCTGTCCGACCCCGTCCAGGTCCTGACCCGGCTCAGAGCCCCGGAGACGGTGTGAAGGGCGTGAAGGCGCCGTAGCCGCTCCCGTAGAAGACCAGGGGGCCGGCGCCCTGGTGTTCCGCGAGGTCGTGGACGCGGGCGACGACGATCAGATGGTCGCCGGCGACGTGCTCCTGCTCGACCGAGCACTCGATCCACGCCAGCGCGCCGTCGATCAGGGGAGCTCCGCCGGGGCCGTGCGTCCAGCGGACGCCGACGAATTTGTCCGGGCCGTTCCCGAAGGCGAGCCGCTCGGAGACGTCCCGCTGCGGCTCGGCCAGGATGTTGACGCACAGGCGGGCGGCGGTGCGCATGATCGGCCATGTCGTGCTGGTGTGCGCAACGCAGAACGCCACCAGGGGCGGGTCGAGGGAGACGGACGTGAACGAGTTCACGGCCAGTCCCGCGGGGAACCCCGATGCGGGATCGAGGGCGGTGACGGCGACCACGCCGGTCGGGAACCTGCCCAGCACCGAGCGGAACGCGGCCGGGTCGACGCCGGTCGCCGAGGATCCGGACGAGCAGTCGGGCGATCCGTGCATGGGGGTCCGTTCCGTGGGCGGGGGCGCGTCGTCGTCCACTAAAGCCCCTGGCGCGGCGTGCTGATTCCCCTGGAGGGCGATCTCGGTCGAAGGTCCCGGTCCGGCGTCGGTCCACGGACGGAGACCCGCGCTACGGCCGCGGTGCGTCGGCCGGAGTCTGGGCCGGGACGGCGGCGTAGGGGGTGAGGAGCGCCGCCGAGGACAGGCCGTCCATGATCAGGCGGCCGGTACCGGCCAGACGCGCCCTGACGCGGGCCGGGACGCGCGGGCCTTCGTGCAGCCCGATCCAGGCGATCCAGCCGACCGCGACAACGGCCCAGTAGGACACGAGCCGGTACAGGCCGACGGCCGCGGCGGCTGGGGACAGCGTCGCGCCGAACGCGACCAGGGACGCGGCCATGCTGCCCTCGATGGCGCCGAGGCCGCCGGGCAGCAGCGGGAGCAGGCTGCCCGCCGCCTGGGCGGCGAAGTAGGTGAGGGCGACGCCGTTCAGGGCGACCTCGATGCCGACCGCGTGCGCCGCCGACAGCAGCGCCAGGATGTCGAACACCCAGTTCAGCAGGGCCAGCGCGGTGAGCGCGGTCCAGTCGCGCAGGGTCGGCCGCAGGATGTCGCGGGCGCCGGCCAGCCGCTCCGCGTACGGAGCGATCTTCGGGTGGGCGAGCGCGGCCCGGTGGGCGCGGCGCAGCGGCGCCGTCAGCAGGGCCCGCAGCGGGCGCCACCGCAGCGCGGGGACGAGCAGCACGGCCAGGACCAGCGGGACGGTGAGGGCGAACAGCGCGAAACCGCGGGCGTACGGGTCGGCCACCAGCGCCAGGAGGGCGATCAGGGAGTAGGCCGTGGTGGTGATCACTCCGCCGGCCAGGATCACCGCGGTGGCGAGCTGCGTCGAGGCGCCCGCGCGGCGGAACTGCCGGAACGTGTAGACCACGCTCACCGCCGGGCCCGCCGGCAGGGTCGTGGACAGGGCGTTGCCCGCGTAGGTGATCGCGAAAGCGCGGCGCAGCGGCATCCGCAGGCCGCCGACGCGCAGCAACCGGCGCTGGAGCCGGGCGAACGCGCCCATCGAACCCGCCACGGCCAGCACCACCATGGTCAGCCAGCCCGGGTCGGCATGCGCGGCCGCCCTCCAGATGGCGCCGAGGTCGGGGAGCTCGTCACGGTAGAGGGGGAGTGCGGCGAGGGCGCCGAGGACCAGCGCCCACTGGACGATCAGGCCGGCCCTGCGCCGCCACCACGGGCGCGCCGGGGCCTGCTCGTCCGGCCCGTCCTGGAGGGGGAACGGCGGGTCGGCTTCGGCCGGGGGATGGACCGGTGCCGTGACTGTCCCGTACATGTCCCGGTCACCTCGCAAGCTCGCCCGCCATGCGCAACCTACGGTCCGGGTAGGACATTCCCCCGGGATCGGAAACGAATCGCAAAGTGATCTGCGCCACGCCCGTCGCGAGGTCGTGCTCAGCGGGCTGATCGAAGACCTGTCGCCGTGCTCTGCCAGATGCTTCTGTCCTGGTTACTGCCCGCTCTTCCGGAAAGGACGCCACCCTGACCGGCAAAAGCCGGACACGCCCCCGGACGTGCCCGCGGCGACGGCGGCGCCCGCACCGCGTGCCGGTGCGGGCGCCGCCGTCGTGGTCAGGGCCTGCGGGTGGGGTTGACCGCGTCCTCCTCGGCCGGCGTGATCGGCGTGGGGCGCTCCTCGTCGCCCTCCCTCGCGGTCTGCCGCTCGTACTCGGTGACGCCGACGCCGTCGCGGCTCTCCTCGGGCTCTTCGATCCTCAGGTCCTCGGGCGGGTCGTTCACATATTCCTCGGTCAGGGCGATCTGCTCGTCCTGGGTGTTGTCTCCCATGTCATCGGTGTCCTCGCGGAAGTCGCGGGACTCACCGGGCTCGCGTGCCCTCATGACTCCTCCCGGTCCGGATCGGGTTCGCTGATCGGACCGGTATCCCCGATGACCGGCGCCCTACTCCCGGTCGCGGACGGCGACGAGCCCGCCGACGACGCCCACGTACGCGGTTCCGTCCGGGCCGAGGGTGACGGGCGCCCAGCTGTTGTCGAACCACTTGCCCGTGCCGGTGAGCACCTTGTAGGCCGTCCGGCCCGTGTGGACGTCCACCGCGGTCAGGTACCAGGCGTCGATGAGGTCCTTGCGCGGCTCCTTCGTGTAGAGGTACAGCAGCCCCGCGGGAACGGAGACCTTGGAGACGGTGGACGGAGACCGCTCCGTGCTCGTCCAGACCGTCTCGCAGCCCGTACCGTCCGGTTTCACGTCCACGCGGCTCACCCCGCCCACGGACGACCCTCCAGGCGGCAGGTCGAAGAAGTTGCGGTAGCCGTAGTTGTTCTCGACGAACAGGCTGCGGCCGTAGCCGATGAGCGAGTTGTCCGTCGCGCTCGCCCCGCTTCCGAACACCGGGACCTCGCAGACGAGCCCGCCGTCGTCCCTGCGGCGGACGATCACGTGCATGCGGTCGTCGGCGTTGTCGGTGACGGCCACGTAGCCGTCGCCGAAGAACGTGGGGGTCGTCCCGGACCCCTGGTCGATCTGTCCGGGCTTGCGCCCGCTGCCCCGGTCGTAGGGCTGCCGCCAGACGATCTCCGGGGTCCCGTCCGCGCCGGCCCGCATCCGGTAGAGCGCGTGGTCGGACACGACCGAGACGCCGTTCTCGGCGGCCGCGAACGAGTTCTGGATGCCCTCGCCCGCCAGCCGCGTCATCCGGACGGCCCCGGACCCGGGATCCACCGTGCCGACGCGCCCGCCCCTCGTGATCCACCAGATCAGGCCGTTCCAGTCGGGCCCGACCGCGGTGACGGGGTCGCATTCCCCCTTCGGCCACGGGTTCGTCCAGGTGGCGCAGTCGTGGGGCAGATACGCGCCGAGGTCCCAGTCGTCGGTGACCGTGAAGCGCCAGTCGCCGTCCGGGCCCTTCTCGTGCGCGAAACGGCGCAGGTGGAAGGCCGAGTCCGCCAGCACGGCGCGATCCTGCGGGTCCAGGTAGTAGTAGGCCCCGCCCGAGGTGTCGGTGAACACCGTGTCGAGGCTCAGCGAGAACACCGCCTGGACGGTGGACGGCCTGGGCGGCAGCTCGTAGGTCGCGAGGTCCTTCAGCGTCCTCGGATCGATCAGCCGCAGCGTGAGGTTCTGCCCGCGCGTGCACTGCGCGACGATCAGACCCGTCCGGCGGGCGAACGTCACCGTCGAGCACAGCCCCGGCAGCCCGCCGCCCTTGGCTTCGCCGCGCACCTGAGGATCGCGGCCGAGCGGCCCCATGAACGGATATGTGTCGGAGGCGTAACTGTCGGCGTGCATGGACGACGTCCCCACCGGCCCCTGATGCGGGTTAGCCGGGACGGGCCGCCCCGCGAGAGGCGCAGGGGTGGCGGGCGCCCCGACGTAGGCCGGGACGAGCCCCTTGCCGGGGCCGTCGGGGATCGGGTCGGCCGCCGCCGGGACCGCCGCGCCCACCAGGACGGCGGACAGGAGGGCGGCGAGCAGGGGTCTGCGCATGGAGGGCTCCCTTGACCGGACATGGGTGGTCCCGGTCGCGCCCTCCGGGACGACCACCGCGTAAAAAGGTGATCGTCCGGCGCGCCCCGATGGTTACGATCCGGGGCATGGGCGTACAAGCTGTGATCTTCGACTGGGGCGGCACGCTGACCCCCTGGCACGACCTCGAACTCGCCGACATCTGGCGCACCGTCTGCGCCGCCCACCTCCCGCCGGACGCCGTCGAGAAGGCCGTCGCCGCCCTCGTCGCCGCCGAGGGCGAGCTGTGGCGCCGCGGCACCGAGGAGCACCGGAGCGCCACGCTCGCCGAGGCGTTCGCGATGGCCGGGGTGGAGCCGAGTGAGGCCCTTCTGGACACCCACTTCGAGACGTGGACCCCGCACACCCACACCGATCCCGCCGTCCCCGGCCTGTTCACCGCCCTCCGCGAGCGCGACATCAAGATCGGCGTCCTGTCCAACACCATCTGGACCCGCGAGTGGCACGAGCGGGTCTTCGCCCGCGACGACGTCCTCCACATGCTCGACGGCGCCGTCTACTCCAGCGAGATCCCCTGGACGAAGCCGCACGCCGAGGCTTTCCGCGCCGCCATGGACGCCGTCGGCGCCACCGACCCCGGCTCCTGCGTCTTCGTCGGCGACCGCCCGTTCGACGACATCCACGGAGCCAAGGCGGCCGGCCTGCGGGCCGTCCAGATCTGGCACCAGACCACCCACGCCTTCGACCGTCCGGGCCTCGCACCGCCCGACGCCCTCATCCACGACCTGGACGAACTGCTCCCGCACGTGGAGCGGTGGCACTCAGCCTGAGGGCTTGGCGGCCACGATGAGGTCGCGGGAGATGGCCTGGTCGACGCGATGGCGGAAGCCGCGGTAGGCGTCGGAGTCCCGGACGTCCAGGCCGCTGGACGCGAGGATCTCGGCGAGCTGCTCGCGGCGGCCGACGAAGGTGTTCCAGGAGATGCCGACGGCGCCGCCCGGACGCAGCAGCCGCGCCCACTCGGGGACGGCGGCCGTCAGCAGCTCCACGGGGCTGCGCGACAGCTGCGGCCCGCCCCTGCGGCCCGGCTGTCCCCCCTTCGGGCGGCTGCCGTGCTGGACGCCGTAGGGGGCGTCCGTCACGATCAGGTCGAACGACGCCGGGCGGAAGAACCTGCCGGCGCCCAGCGAGTCGGCGTTCACGACGGTGATCTCCATCGTCTCGCCGCTCTTGTAGAGCTCCTTGGACGCGCCGAGCGTCACGTGCAGGCGGCGCCCGAGGACGGCCTTCTCGCGGCGCACGTTGGTGACCTCGGCCTGGTGCTTGAGCCGGTTGTTCTTCAGCCAGGTCTTGAGGAAGGCCACGTAGGCGTCGAAGTCCTTGCCGTCGATGTCCATCCCGGCGGCGTCCAGCCCGTACATCATGGCCTGGTTGAGCGTCGTGCCCCGCCCGCACATCGGGTCGAAGACGCGGGGACGCCCGGTTATCAGGTCCATGGGGGAGTCGGTCGCCATCGCCGTGACGTTCAGCAGCAGCTTGGTGAAGTACTCGTTCGTCTTGCCCGAGTACTTCTGGATGGTGAGCAGGTCGCTGCCGAACAGGTCCAGAGGCTGGAGCGCGACCGGGCGGAGCAGTTCGCCCTCGATCTGGAACAGCGCGTAGAGCGACGACAGGTTCGACAGGAGGCGCACGTCCTGCTCCGTCAGTTCGTCGGCGGAGAACGTCACGTAGGGGACGCCGCCGATCGCGGTCTCCTCGACGTCGCGGACGCGTCCGCCGAGAGCCCGTTCGCTGAACACCGCCAGTTCCGCCTTCACCAGGTCGGCGGCGGCCTGGGCATAGACCCGGTTGTGCGAGGGGGAGACGAGAAGGCCGTACGCGGTCATCTGGTGGACCCTACTGGACCTCGACGGCGGACACCGCCGTGACGGATGGGTCAGGCGGTCTCCGCACGGCCTTGGGGCGGGCCGTTCCCTTCCCGGTCAGGCCGCTCGCGCCGCGCGGTCCGCGGACTTGCCGCCCGTCTCGGCCGGAGGCCCCGGGTCGGGATCGACCGGGGCGGCGGGCAGAGCCCGCGCCTCCTGGGCGGTGGGCAACTCCGGCGTGTCCGGGCCCTCCACCGGAGGAAGATCCGGAAGGTGCCGCGCGGCGGCGTTCAGGAGTTCCCCGACGCGGCTCTGGAGACTGGCGAGATCGGCCCGCGCGACGTCCGCCTGCGCCTGCGCTCTGCGCGCCTGGCGTCGCGCGGCGTCACGCTCGGCCGCCAGCCGCGTCAGCTGCTCGTGGTAGGCGGCCCGCAGCTCGTCGAGGGCGCTCGGCCGGCCCGTCTGCGGAGTCGTGGTCACGTGGGCTCCCTCCCCCGAAGTCATCCCGCAATGGGACTAACATCGCTAATCGGACGCTACGTTCCCGTCGTGCCGAAGATCACTCACCGGGTTCGGGACGCGGTGACAGCGCCGCGGACGGCAACCCGGGGAACGCCTCCGCCGGCGCCGCGGCGCCCGACCTGGACCGCCAGCGCGCCGCCCACGCCGAGGCCCGCTGCGCGCTGTCGGCGGCGAACGCGCGCAGGTCGGGGGAGGAGACGCCCGCGAGACCGACGTAGGCCGGGACGAGGCCGCCCTCCAGAGCCGCCGCCAGCTGCGCGGCGCTGCGGGCGGAGGTCACCGCCACGGGCAGCCGGTAGGCGGACGCCGCGGCGACCGGCGCGACCGACAGGATCGAGACCAGCTGGTCCCGCCGGGCGCGGTGGACGTTCCACAGGTCCTTCGCGGTCTGCCGGAGCGTTCCCCGCAGGCGGGCCCCGAGCACCCCGTACCCGTAGACGGCGGCGTGTTCGGCGGCCAGCGCGGCCTGCACGGCCTCGGCGTCCGACCTCGACCGGACGGGCGGCGCCCCGCCCTTGACGGTCATGGCATGGCCGGCCTCGCAGGCGCCGATGCTGGCCAGCAGCTGCGCGAGCGCCGGACCGGCCTTGGCGGCGTCGGCCATGCGCCCCCGCGCCGCGCGGTCCTCCATGTCGCGCAGGGCGGCGAGGCCCGCGGCGCCGGCGAGGACCGGCGCCGCGTCGGGCGAGGGGATGGAGCCGCCCTCGTCGGCCCGGTTCCCCGAGCCGGGGACGTAGTGCCGTCTCAGGACGGCCAGATGCCTGCGGTGATGGCCGAGGACGGGGTCCAGGCGCCCGGCCTGCGAGGGGTTCGCGGACCGCGCCGCCTCGTACGCGGCGACCAGGTTCTGCTCGGCGGCGATCGCGCCCACCAGCGTCGGGACGTCCTTTCGCGGGGCGGCCTCCGCCGCGCAGGACGCGAGCCACGGCAGCACCGGCACCGCGCCGCCGCCCAGCACCGCGGCCCGGCCCAGCAGCGCGCGGCGTGACAGCGCCTGCGTCGAGCGTGACATCGCTTGCCCCGGCGGTGGTGCGGCCTCTGGCAAAGGAAGTCTCCTCACCCGGTGGTGGAGGTGGCGGCGGCCCGCTGCGGCCGCGGTCTCCGGACGCGCCCATCAGGCCAGCTCAAGCATTCCATATCCGCCGCGCCGGAGAGCCGCCGGAAAGACCGCTGCGGTCTCCGGCTGTCGATAGTCTTGAGGTGTCGGCGGACGGGCGGTGACCCCGCCATCGCAGGCGGCACGAACAGATCGCACGCGTACAACAGGAGGAGGACCCATGAGCGTCGAGTCCCGTGGCGGCCGCGCTCAGGGGAGGCGCGGCCGGCAGGAGGAGGCGGCCTCGCCGCGCGGCACCGCGCCCCCGCCGCGCGACACCGCCCGGCCGAGCCGCGACGCGGCCGCGGCCGCCCTCAGCAGACTGCTCGCGCCCGCGGTGGCGGAGGCGGGTTACGACCTGGAGGAGGTCGACGTGCGGCCTGCGGGCCGCCGCCGGCTCGTCCGGGTCGTCGTCGACGCCGACGGCGGGATCGCCCTTGACGACATCGCCCGGCTGAGCGAGATGACCTCCGAGCTGCTCGACGGGTCCGATGTCATGGGGTCCTCGCCCTACGTGCTGGAGGTGACCTCGCCGGGCGTCGACCGCCCCCTCACCGAGCCGCGGCACTGGCGCCGCGCCGTCGGCCGGATGATCGTCGCTCCCCTGACCGAGGGCGGCCAGATCGAGGGCCGCGTGGTGGCGGCCGACGACGAGGCCGTCGAGATCGACGTCGTCCAGAAGCGCCGGGGCAAGGGAGCCGGGGCGGGCGGCGGCAAGGGCGCCGGGCCGAGGTCCTCCGCCGGAGGGTCCGGGAGGCCGTCCTCCCACAAGGGGAGGGCCGCCGGGCCGGAGACCGTGCGGCGCCGGTTCGGCCTCGGCGAGCTGGGGCGCGGCCGTGTGCAGGTCGAGTTCACGCCTTCGCCGCCGGCCGAGGAAACGCGTTCTCCGGCTGAGCCGGACTAGAGGGGGGAACCTCGTGGACATCGACATGACCGCCCTACGGGGCCTGGAGAGCGAGAAGGACATCTCGCTCGACGTGGCCGTCAAGGCCATCGAAGACGCCCTTTTGATCGCCTATCACCGGACGGAGGGCGCGGCGGTCAAGGCGCGCGTCGAGCTGGACCGGCAGAGCGGCCACGTGACCGTGTGGGCGACCGAGACCGACGACGAGGGCAACGCCGTCGGCGAGTACGACGACACCCCGACGGGGTTCGGCCGCATCGCCGCGACCACCGCCAAGCAGGTGATCCTGCAGCGCCTGCGCGACGCCGAGGACGAGCTGACCTTCGGCGAGTACGCGGGCCGCGAGGGCGACATCGTGAGCGGCATCATCCAGCAGGGCAAGGACCCGCGCAGCGTGCTGGTCGACCTCGGCAAGATCGAGGCGATCCTGCCGCCGCAGGAGCAGGTGCCCGGCGAGCGCTACGAGCACGGCGAGCGGCTGCGCGCCTACGTGGTGCAGGTCCGCAAGGGCCACCGCGGCCCGTCGGTGCAGCTGTCGCGCACCCACCCGAACCTCGTCCGCAAGCTGTTCGCGCTGGAGGTCCCGGAGATCGCCGACGGCACCGTGGAGATCGCGGCGATCGCCCGGGAGGCCGGCCACCGCACCAAGATCGCGGTTCGCTCGCGCAAGTCCGGGGTGAACGCCAAGGGGGCCTGCATCGGCCCGCTCGGCGGCCGCGTCCGCAACGTGATGGGCGAGCTGCACGGCGAGAAGATCGACATCGTGGACTGGTCGGAGGACCCCGCGGAGTTCGTCGGGAATGCCCTCTCCCCGGCGCGTGTTTCGAGTGTCGAGGTGGTCGACGCCGACGCCCGGGTCGCCCGGGTGGTGGTGCCCGACTACCAGCTGTCCCTCGCGATCGGCAAGGAAGGGCAGAACGCCCGGCTCGCCGCCCGGCTCACCGGCTGGCGGATCGACATCCGGTCCGACACCGAGCCCGCTCAGACGCCCCCGAACAGCGCTGGAACCGGCGAATCCGGATCTTCTGCGTCAGGAGAACATGCGACAGGCCCCGCCGACGCCTCGGCGCGGTAGACTCATGGGACGTGGCCCGGCGGCCGCTGTTCGCACGTGCGTGGGTTGCCGGGTTCGCACGGTCAAGTCCGACTTGCTGCGCCTGGTGGTGGTCGAGGGCGTCATCGTCCCCGATCCTCGCGGGCGGCTGCCGGGCCGGGGTGCGCATCTGCACCCCGATCCGGAGTGTCTCGCACTCGCAGAGCGGCGTCGGGCGTTCCCGCGGGCGTTCCGCCTGCCGGGCCCGCTCGACGCTGGTCCGCTGCGGGAGCGACTTGCGGCCCTTGCCGCGCAGCAGCAGGATGGCCGAATGGTAAGCGACGTCTAGTCGGAAGCAGGTCGAGATTGCTATGAGCGCTCGATGAGCACGCCGCGATGAGTACGGCAAGTTAGCGACGGTCCGGAGGCCGCACCCCCGGACCGAGTAGGGAGTGCAGTGGCGAAGGTCCGGGTTTACGAACTCGCCAAGGAGTTCGGAGTAGAGAGCAAGGTCGTCATGGCCAAGCTCCAGGAAATGGGCGAGTTCGTACGATCGGCGTCCTCCACGATTGAGGCGCCGGTCGTTCGCAGGCTGACAGAAGCCTTCTCAAATTCTTCTTCCCCCAAGCAGGGGGACCGACGGGTCGCGGCCAAGAAGCCGGGTCCGCGCCCGTCCGCACCGCCGCGTCCGGGTCAGTCCGGCGGCGGTTCCGATTCTCAGGGTGCCCGTCCCGGGCCCCGTCCGGGTCCGCGGCCCGCGCCCCGGCCGAGTCCCGCCGGTTCCGGCGCTTCCGGTGGCCAAGGTGCTTCCGGTGGCCAGGGCGGTCCCGGTATCGAGGGCGGTCCCGGTGTTCAGGGCGCTCCCGGCGGTCAGGGTGGTCAGGGCGGCGCGCCCAGGCCCGCCCCGCAGTCGGCGCCCCGCCCGCCCGTCCCGCCGGCGCCGAGCGCGCCGGTGAGCGCGCCCGCGGCGCAGGGGCCGAGCGCCCCGCCCGCGGCCGGTCCCGGTGCCGGGGCCGGCAACCGCGCGCCCGGTGGCCCGAAGCCGGGTCCCCGCACGCCGAAGCCCGGCCCGCGCCCCGCTCCGCGTCAGGGCGGCGGCGGTGGTGGCGGAGGCCGCGGTCCCGGTGGGCCGCGTCCGGGCAACAACCCGTTCAGCTCGACCAACACCGGCATGGGCCAGGCGCCCAAGCCGGGGCCGCGTCCCGGCCCCCGTCCGGGCGGTGACCGCCCGGGTGGCGGCGGCGGGGCCGCGGGCGGTCCGCGTCCCGGCCCGCGGCCGGGCGGCGCTCCCGGCGCCGGCGGCCCGCGCCCGAACCCGGGCGGCATGCCGCCCCGTCCGGGCGGCCCGCGTCCGAGCCCGATGAACATGCCGTCCTCGCGGCCCGCAGGCGCCCCCGGGCGCGGCGGTCCCGGCGGTGGCGGCGGCGGTGGCGGCCGTGGTCCGGGCGGCGGTGGCCGTGGTCCGGGCGGCGGCGGTCGCGGTCCCGGTGGCGGCGGTCGTCCCGGCGGCGGCGGTGGCGGCTTCGGCGGCCCCCGCGCGGGTGCCGGCGGTCGTCCCGGTGGCGGCGGTGGCTTCGGTCCCCGTCCCGGTGGCGGCGGTCGCGGTCGCGGCGGCACGCAGGGCGCCTTCGGGCGTCCCGGCGGGCGCCCGGCGCGCGGACGCAAGTCGAAGCGGGCGCGCCGCCAGGAGTTCGAGAACATGCAGGCGCCCGCCGCCGGCGGCGTCTCGGCTCCGCGCGGCAACGGCAAGACCATCCGGCTGGCGCAGGGCGCGACCCTGACCGACTTCGCCGAGAAGATCGGCGCCAACCCGGCGTCGCTCGTCGCGATCATGATGCACCTCGGCAAGATGGTCACCGCGACCCAGTCGGTCGACCCCGACGACCTGATGTCGCTCGGGCTCGAGCTGGACTTCGACGTCCAGGTCGTCAGCCCCGAGGACGAGGACCGCGCACTGCTCGAGTCCTTCGACATCGAGTACGGCGAGGACGAGGGCGGCGAGGAGAACCTCCAGACGCGCCCGCCGGTGGTCACCGTCATGGGCCACGTCGACCACGGTAAGACCAAGCTGCTGGACGCCGTCCGGCACGCCAACGTGCAGGCGGGCGAGGCCGGCGGCATCACCCAGCACATCGGCGCCTACCAGGTCGAGACCGAGGTCGACGGCGAGGAGCGCAAGATCACCTTCATCGACACCCCGGGTCACGAGGCGTTCACCGCCATGCGTGCCCGCGGTGCCGACACCACCGACCTGGTGGTGCTGGTGGTCGCCGCCGACGACGGCGTCAAGCCGCAGACCACCGAGGCGATCGACCACGCCACCGCGGCCGGGGTCCCGATCGTCGTCGCGGTCAACAAGATCGACGTCGAGGGCGCGGACCCGAACCGGGTCCGGGCGCAGCTCACCGAGTACGGCCTCGTCGCCGAGGAGTTCGGCGGCGACACGCAGTTCATCGACGTGTCCGCCAAGCAGGGGACCAACATCGACGGGCTGCTGGAGGCGATCGTCCTGACCGCCGACGCCTCGCTCGACCTGAAGGCCAACCCCGACATGCCCGCCCAGGGCTCGGCCATCGAGGCCCACCTGGACAAGGGCCGGGGTGCCGTGGCGACCGTGCTGGTCCAGCGCGGCACGCTGCGGGTCGGCGACTCGATCGTCTGCGGCGTGGCCAACGGCCGCGTCCGGGCGATGCTCGACGAGAACGGCAACAGCGTCGAGGAGGCGGGCCCGTCCCGTCCGGTGATGGTGCTCGGCCTCGCGGCCGTGCCCGGCGCGGGCGACAACTTCCTGGTCGTCGAGGACGACCGGATCGCCCGGCAGATCGCCGACAAGCGGGTCGCGCGCAAGCGCAACGCCGAACTGCTCAAGAGCCGTAAGAGCAGCTCCCTGGAAGAGCTGTTCAAGGACCTGGAGCGGGGCGAGCGGCAGGAGCTGCTGCTCATCCTCAAGGGCGACGTGTCCGGTTCCGTCGAGGCGCTGGAGGACTCCCTCCTCAAGATCGACGTGGGCGACGAGGTCAACCTGCGGATCATCCGCCGCGGCGTCGGCGCGATCACGCAGGACGACGTCAACCTGTCGCTGGCGTCCGAGGGCGCGGTCATCATCGGCTTCAACGTGCGGCCTGAGCGCAACGCGCAGGAGCTGGCCGACCGCGAGGGCGTCGACATCCGGTACTACTCGATCATCTACCAGGCGATCGAGGAGATCGAGGCGGCCCTCAAGGGCATGCTCAAGCCGGAGTTCGAAGAGGCCCAGCTCGGTACCGCCGAGGTCCGCGAGATCTTCAAGGTGCCGCGGATCGGGAACGTCGCCGGTTCGATGGTCACCTCGGGGATCATCCAGCGCAACGCCAAGGCCCGCCTCGTCCGCGACGGCGTCGTGGTCTCCGACAACCTCACGGTGTCGTCGCTGCGCCGCTTCAAGGACGACGCGACCGAGGTCCGCGAGGGCTTCGAGTGCGGCATCGGCGTCGGTTACAACGACATCAAGCTCGGTGACGTCATCGAGTGCTTCGAGATGCGGGAGAAGCCCCGCGACTGAGGCGGACGGCAGGTCCGCGCGGCCCCGCGAGGGGCCGCGCGGGCGGCCGGCCCGGCGGCCCGTCCGGGCACGCCGACGATGTGATCGTTAATTGGGTGAACAAGCGCCAGGCGGATCTTCTAGCCTGGCGTCTGTCATGTCCAGCTCATTCTGGTTCGCCGGAAAGGCTGGGAACACGGCGGATGACCTCCGTCGTTCCACCTTCTGATGACTCCGAGGTGATCGACCAGGTGTACGTGGGTGCGCTGACGCTCGACCTGCTGCTGGGGGACGTCCGCTCGCTGAAGCAGAAGCGGTCCGTCCTGCGTCCCGTCATCGCCGAGGTGCAGAAGCGCTTCCCGGCGGTGGCCGTCGCCGAGACCGGCGACAACGACCTCCACCGCAGGGCGGAGATCGGAGTGGCGGTGGTGTCGGGCACGGCGGCCAACTGCACCGAGGTCCTCGACCAGTGCGAGCGGCTCGTGGCCGGACGGCCGGAGATCGAACTGCTGTCCGCCCGGCAGCGCCTGTACGGCAGCGAGGACTGACGGGCGCGCGGGCGGGCGCCGCCCCACAATGAAGGAGCGGGAACCGACCTTCCCGCTCAGACCATAGAAAGGGAGTGCGATCATGGTGGACGCAGCTCGGGCGCGCAAGCTCGCCGACCGCATCCAGCAGATCGTCGCCGAGATGCTGGAGAGGCGGATCAAGGATCCGCGGCTCGGCTTCGTGACCGTGACGGACACCCGCATCACCAACGACCTGCGCGACGCCACCGTGTACTACACGGTGTACGGATCGGACGGCGAGCGCGCCGAGACGGCCGCCGCGCTGGAGAGCGCCAAGGGCGTCATCCGGTCGGAGGTGGGCAGGAAGACGGGCGTCCGCCACACGCCCAGCATCACCTTCGTGATGGACTCCCTGATGGAGAACGCGGCGCACATCGACGACCTGCTGGCCCAGGCCCGCGCCAAGGACGCCGAGGTGGCGCGGGCCGCTCAGGGCGCCTCCCCCGCGGGGGACGCCAACCCCTACCGCGAGCCCGACTCCGCCGAGGACGAGGACGACGACCTCGACGACCTCGACGAGGACGACGAGGACGACGAGGACGAGCCCGGCTTCGACGGGCACGGCGCCGCGGGGGACGGTGAGGACGGCCGTCCCGGACGCCCGTCATCGTGAACGGCCCGGCCGAGACCACGGCCCGCGCCGAGCCGGGCGCGCTCTCCGCGCCGTGCGTACTGTCCGGACAGGGCGCGCTCTCCGGGCCGGGCAGGCCACCCAGGTCCGATGGGCATGCCGAGGCCGGTGCGGCGTCCGGGTCCGGTGTGCCGCCTGAGTCCAAGCCCGGCGGTCCGTTCGAGGCGGGCGTTGCGTCCGGGCTCGGCACACCGTCCCGGGCCGGGCTGCCGGCCGAGGCCGGCGGGGCGCCCGCCGAGCCCGACTGGGACCGCGCGGTCGAGTTGATCCGCGAGGCCGGCGAGATCTGCCTCGCCTGCCACGTGGTCCCCGACGGCGACGCGCTCGGCTCGATGCTGGCGCTCGCGCAGGCGCTGCGCACGTGCGGCAAGCGCTGCCTGGCCTCCTTCGGGGAGCCGTTCGGCGTCCCGGCGATCCTGCGGTTCCTCCCGGGCCAGGAACTGCTGGTCGAGCCGGCCCGGATGCCGCGCGCCCCGAAGCTGATGATCTCGCTGGACGCGGCGGGCCGGGCTCGGCTCGGCTCGCTCGCCGGCGCCGCCGACCGGGCCGGCGCCCTGATCGTCATCGACCACCACGCGTCCAACACCGGGTTCGGCGGGGTGCGGCTGGTCGACCCGGACGCCGCCGCCACGGCGGTGCTGGTCGAGGAGCTGATCCGCAGGCTCGGCGTGCCGCTCGACCGCGACATCGCCCAGGGCCTGTACGCGGGGCTCGCCAGCGACACCGGCTCGTTCAAGTACCCCTCCACCACTCCCGAGGTCCACGACCTGGCGGGACGCCTGCTGACGGCGGGCGTCCGGCCGGAGACGGTCAGCCGGGAGCTGTGGGACCGGGCCCCGTTCGACTACCTGCAGGTCCTCGCGGGCGCGCTGGCGCGGGCCCGGCTGGAACGCGACGCCGCCGGCGGCCGGGGCCTGGTCTGGACGGCGATCGCCCGTGAGGACCGGCGCGGCCTGCCCTACGAGCAGCTCGAAGGCATCATCGACCAGCTGCGCAGGACCGACGAGGCGGAGGTCGCCGTCGTGTGCAAGGAGACCGACGACGGCCGCTGGTACTTCTCCGCCCGGTCCAAGGGCCACATCGACCTGAGCAGGGTGTGCGCGGCGCTCGACGGCGGCGGTCACCGCGAGATGGCGGGCTTCGTCTGGGGAGGGCCGGTCGACGAGGCGCTCGACCGCCTGCGCGCCCTGCTGCCCTCCGGTAACTGACCGGAGTGTGGAGCCCCGCTGTCCGGGAGCCTGTGAGGGCGAGGGGACGGCTAGAATCGCCGTCCTCCGTCCGCCCGCAGCCTTCGAGGTGAAGCAAGAGCATGGATTCGGGACTCGTCATCGTGGACAAGCCCGCCGGCTGGACGTCGCACGACGTCGTGGGGAGGATGCGGCGGCTGGCGAAGACCCGGCGGGTCGGGCACGCGGGCACGCTGGACCCGATGGCGACGGGCGTGCTCGTCCTCGGGATCGGCAAGGCCACCCGCCTGCTCGGGCATCTCGCGCTGACCCACAAGGGCTACGACGCCACGATCCGACTGGGCGAGTCGACCAACACCGACGACGCGGAGGGCGAGACCATCGCGGCCGCGTCCGCCGAGGCCGTCACCGAGGAGGCGCTGCGGATCGGCGTCGCGGAGCTGACCGGGACGATCCAGCAGGTACCGCCGCAGGTCAGTGCGATCAAGGTGAACGGGGAGCGGGCCTACAAGATGGCCCGCAAGGGCGAGGACGTGGAGCTCGCCGCCCGCCCCGTGACCGTGGACGAGTTCGCGGTCCTGGACGTCCGGCGGGACGGCGGCCTGATCGACGTGGACGCCTCGGTGTCCTGCTCGTCGGGGACCTACATCCGGGCGCTGGCCCGTGACCTCGGCGCCTCGCTCGGCTGCGGCGGCCACCTGACCGCGCTGCGCCGCACCCGCGTCGGGCCCTACGACCTGTCGATGGCGCGCACGCTCGACCAGCTCGGCGAGAGACTGGACATCCTGCCGATGGCCGAGGCCGTCGCGTCGGTGTTCCCGCGCCGGGACGTGTCCGAGGACGACGCCCGCAAGGTCGCGCACGGCGGGCGGCTGCCGGCCGTCGGTCTCGGGCCCGGGCCGGTGGGCGTCTTCGCGCCGGACGGGACGCTGCTCGCGCTCGTCGAGGAGCGGGGCCCGGTCGCCAAGTCCCTCGCGGTGTTCGTCTCCTGACCGGGGGAGCGAGCGCGGTGGGGTCCGTGGCGAGTATCACGGGACGAAACGGATGCACCATCAACCTACGGTCGCGTAACCTACTTAAGCGTAGGTTCGTGAGGAGGTGTCCGTGACCACGGTGAAAGATGATCTTCCGGTGGCGTCCCCCACCCGGCCGCGACTGCGCGGCTGGCTGCACCTCGGTGCGTTCCCCGCGGTGCTCGTCGCGGGGCTGGTGCTGGTGGCGTTCGGCCCGAGCCTTCAGGCACGGCTGGCGTCGGCGCTGTACGTGGCGACATCGGGGATGCTGTTCGGGATCTCGGGGACGTACCACCGGCAGCAGTCGCACCGGCTGATCGAGGTGCTGCGGCGCTTCGACCACGCCAACATCTATCTGATCATCGCCGGGACGTACACGCCGTTCGCGGTGCTGGCGCTGGACGGCGGCGTGCGCGTGGCCGTGCTCGCCATCGTGTGGACCGGGGGCATCGCCGGGGTCGTCTTCCGGACGACCTGGATCGGCGCTCCCCGCGCCCTCTACGTCACCCTCTACATCGTGCTGGGCTGGGTGGCGGTGCTGTTCCTGCCGCAGTTCCTGTCCGGAGCGGGTCTGGCCGCCTGCCTGCTGGTCGCGGGCGGCGGGATCTGCTACAGCGTCGGGGGAGTGGTGTACGGGCTGCGCCGCCCCAACCCGTCCCCGAGCTGGTTCGGGTTCCACGAGGTGTTCCACGCCTGCACGCTGGCGGCCTACGTCCTGCAGTACATCGCGGTCTCCCTGGTCGTCTACCAGTCCGCCTGAGATCGTCCGTCGGCCCGCACCGGGGGGCGGGTGCCGCACACCGGGCCCCCTGGGTGCGACCAACCCGGCCCCCGCATGGCACTCTTGAGGACGGCAAGAAGTACCTGACAGGAACGTCCTACGCAGGGAGAGCATGGTGCGGCGCTGGAATGGCCTCGACGAGGTTCCCGCAGACTGGGGCCGTTCGGTGATCACCATCGGGGTGTTCGACGGCGTGCACCGCGGCCACCAGCGGATCGTGGGGGCCGCCGCCGAGGAGGCTCGCCGCCGCGGGCTGCGCTCGGTGGTCATCACGTTCGACCCGCATCCGGACGAGGTCGTCCGGCCCGGCACGCACCCGCCGCTGCTCGCCACGACCAGGCGGCGCATCGAGCTGCTGGAGGGCCTCGGCACCGACGCGGTCGTGGTGGTGCCCTTCACCCTGGAGCTGTCGAAGGTGCCGCCGGACGAGTTCGTCCAGTCGGTGCTGGTCGACCGGCTGCACGCCGCCCACGTCATCGTCGGTGAGGACTTCCGGTTCGGGCACAAGGCCAAGGGGGACGTGGCGCTGCTGCGGGAGCTCGGCGAGAAGTACGACTTCACGGCCGAGGGTATGCCGCTGGTGGCCGACGGCGACACGATCTCGTCCACCTACATCAGGGGGCGCCTCGACGCGGGCGACGTCGAGGCCGCCGCGCACGCGCTCGGCCGCCCGCACCGCGTCGAGGGCGTCGTCGTGCGCGGCCACCAGCGGGGCCGCGCGCTCGGGTTCCCCACCGCCAACCTGGAGACGCTGCCGCACACGGAGATCCCGGCGGACGGCGTCTACGGCGGCTGGCTGGTCTGCGACTCCGACCGCTACCCCGCGTTCCGCTGGCCGGCGGCGATCTCCATCGGGACCAACCCGACCTTCGAGGGCGCGGGGGAGCGCACCGTCGAGGCCTACGCGCTGGACCGCGACGACCTCGACCTCTACGGCGAGCACATGGCCGTGGACTTCGCCGCCCGCATCCGCGACACGCTGAAGTTCGACTCCATCGACGCGCTGGTCGAGGAGATGCACCGGGACGTGGCCCGCGCCCGTGAGATCACCTCCGGCTGACCCCGTCTTTCCGCCGCGTACCCTGCGACAACAGCGGTTCTCGCAACGTGACGGGGTGGCTTTGCGGCATGGTACGGTGAATAGTCGCCGGGAAGGGCCCCGGCGCGGCTGGCTGCACCCTCATGCGGCCCGCCACCCTCTTAACACGCACCATGCGGACCCGTGCGCCCACCGGGCCTGGATCTGCGGGTGACGAATCCATCGAAGGAGCCACGTGTCGCTCGACACCGCCACGAAGAACCAGATCATCGCCGAGTACGCGACCACTGAGGGTGACACCGGATCGCCGGAGGTCCAGGTCGCGCTGCTGACGCGCCGTATCAACGATCTGACCGAGCACCTGAAGGAGCACAAGCACGACCACCACAGCCGCCGCGGTCTGCTGCTGCTGGTCGGCCGTCGTCGCCGGCTCCTGAAGTACCTCGCGAACAAGGACATCAACCGCTACCGGCAGCTGATCGAGCGACTCGGGCTGCGGCGCTAGCAGGGTGAGGGAGTGGTCCGACGGGCCACTCCCTTCCTTTTACGGCCGGCGGGCCCGCCCGGCCCCGGCCCCAATTTCAGACAAGCCTCGCGGACACCGCTGGTGCGGGCCGGTCCTCGGTAGTGGCTTCCGGATCCGTTCCGCCGCATCGGCGGCGCTCTCGATCCGGGTGCTTCGATCGAAGACCGGCAGCGTGACAGCCAACGGGAAACGGCCGCGAGGACCGACATGGAACCCATGAGGAGGTTTCCCGTGACAGAAGCCGTGCGCATCGAAGGTGCGCAGACCACCGAAGCCGTGATCGACAACGGCACGTTCGGCACCCGCACCATCCGCTTCGAGACCGGCCGGCTGGCCCGGCAGGCGGCCGGCTCCGCCGTCGCCTACCTCGACGACGAGACGATGGTGCTGTCGGCGACCACCGCGTCCAAGAAGCCCAAGGACAACCTTGACTTCTTCCCGCTGACCGTGGACGTCGAGGAGCGGATGTACGCCGCCGGGCGCATCCCCGGCTCGTTCTTCCGCCGCGAGGGGCGTCCGTCCGAGGACGCCATCCTGACCTGCCGGCTCATCGACCGGCCGCTGCGCCCGTCGTTCACCAAGGGCCTGCGCAACGAGATCCAGGTCGTCGAGACGATCATGGCGCTGCACCCCGACCACCTGTACGACGTCGTGGCGATCAACGCCGCCTCGATGTCCACGCAGCTGGCGGGCCTGCCGTTCTCCGGCCCGATCGGCGGCGTCCGCGTCGCGCTGATCGACGGCCAGTGGGTCGGCTTCCCGACCCACCCCGAGCTGGAGCGCGCGACCTTCGACATGGTCGTGGCCGGCCGGGTGCTGGCCGACGGCGATGTCGCGATCATGATGGTGGAGGCGGAGTCCACCCGCGACACCATCAAGCTCGTCGGCGAGGGCGCGACCGCGCCGACCGAGGAGACCGTCGCCGAGGGCCTGGAGGCGGCCAAGCCGTTCATCAAGGTGCTGTGCAAGGCGCAGAGCGACCTCGCGGCCGTCGCCGCGAAGGAGACCGCCGAGTACCCGATCTTCCTGGACTACCAGGACGACGTGCTCGCCGCCGTCACCGACGCCGTCAGCGGAGACCTGGCGCAGGCGCTGACCATCGCCGGCAAGCAGGAGCGCGAGTCCCGGCTCGACGAGATCAAGGCGTCCGCCGCCGAGAAGCTCGCCGAGCGGTTCGAGGGCCGCGAGAAGGAGATCTCCGCCGCCTACCGCGCCGTCACCAAGAAGCTGGTCCGCGAGCGGGTGATCCGCGACGGGCTGCGCATCGACGGCCGCGGGCTGAAGGACATCCGCCAGCTGACCGCCGAGGCGCACGTCGTCCCGCGCGTGCACGGCTCGGCGCTGTTCGAGCGCGGCGAGACGCAGATCCTCGGCGTGACGACGCTGAACATGCTCCGCATGGAGCAGACGATCGACACGCTGAACCCCGAGCGCACCAAGCGCTACATGCACAACTACAACTTCCCGCCGTACTCCACCGGCGAGACCGGCCGGGTCGGCTCCCCGAAGCGCCGCGAGATCGGGCACGGCGCGCTCGCCGAGCGCGCCCTGATCCCGGTGCTGCCCTCGCGCGAGGAGTTCCCGTACGCGATCCGGCAGGTGTCGGAGGCGCTCAGCTCCAACGGCTCCACCTCGATGGGCTCGGTGTGCGCGTCCACCATGTCGCTGCTGGACGCGGGCGTCCCGCTCCGGCAGATGGTGGCGGGCATCGCGATGGGCCTGATCAACGACGGTGACGAGTACGTCACGCTGACCGACATCCTCGGCGCCGAGGACGCGTTCGGCGACATGGACTTCAAGGTCGCCGGCACCCGTGACCTGATCACCGCGCTGCAGCTCGACACCAAGCTCGACGGCATCCCGGCCTCGGTGCTGGCCGCCGCGCTGAAGCAGGCCAAGGGCGCCCGCCTGGCGATCCTGGACGTCATGCAGGAGGCCATCGAGGCGCCCGCCGAGATGAGCCCGAACGCGCCGCGGATCATCACGATCAAGGTCCCGGTCGACAAGATCGGCGAGGTCATCGGCCCCAAGGGCAAGATGATCAACTCGATCCAGGACGACACCGGCGCGGACATCACGATCGAGGACGACGGCACCATCTACGTCGGCGCCACCGACGGGCCGTCCGCCGAGGCCGCGCGGCAGGCGATCAACTCGATCGCCAACCCGCACATGCCGGAGGTCGGCGAGCGGTTCCTCGGCACCGTCGTCAAGACCACCACGTTCGGCGCGTTCGTGTCGCTGCTGCCCGGCAAGGACGGCCTGCTGCACGTCTCGCAGATCCGCAAGTTGCACGGCGGCGCACGGATCGAGAACGTCGAGGACGTCATGGGCGTCGGCGAGAAGATCCAGGTCGAGGTCACCGAGATCGACCAGCGCGGCAAGCTGTCGCTGGTGCCGGTCGAGGTGGTCGAGCGCGAGTCCGCCGGGAAGGCCGAGGCGGACGGCGGCGACGAGCCCGCCTCCGCGTCCGCCGACGGTGACGGCGACTCCGGCGAGCGCCGGGAGCGCCGCGACGACGGCGACCGGCGCGGTCCGCGGCGCCGCCGCACCCGCCGCGGGTCCGACGACGACGCCGGCCAGCGCAACTCCTGATCCAGGCCATGACCGGCCGGCCGGGCCCGCAGCGCTGTGAAAGCTGCGGGACGGCCGGCCGGCCGCTTTCCCCCGACGGAATGTGAGCGACACGTGACCCTGCCGGCGAGGGCGCAGGAGCCCGGCACCACCACCACGATCCACACCGACGGCGCCGGCGCGGTCCGCCGCACCGTCCTGCCCGGCGGGCTGAGGGTCATCACCGAGACGATGCCGACCGTGCGCTCCGCGGCGTTCGGCATCTGGGCGGCGGTCGGCTCCCGCGACGAGGTCCCCGCCGACGCCGGCGCCAGCCACTACCTGGAGCACGTGCTGTTCAAGGGCACCCGGCGGCGGTCGGCCCTGGAGATCTCCGCGGCGGTCGACGCGGTCGGCGGCGACCTCAACGCGTTCACCGCCAAGGAGTACACCTGCTACTACGCGCGGGTCCTGGACTCCGACCTGCCCCTCGCGGTGGACGTGGTCTCGGACATGGTGGCGGCGTCGGTGAACCGGCCCGAGGACGTCGAGGCCGAGCGCGGCGTGATCCTCGAAGAGATCCACATGCGCGACGACGACCCGGGCGACCTGATCCACGACGAGTTCGCCACGGCGCTGTACGGTGACACCCCGCTCGGGCGCCCCATCCTCGGCACCGAGGAGTCGATCAACGCGCTGTCCCGGGACCGGATCCACGACTACTACCGGCAGCACTACGTCCCGTCCAACCTGGTGGTGTCGGTGGCGGGCAACATCGACCACGACGAGGTCGTCCGGCTGGTGTCGGAGGCGTTCGCCGAGCACCTGCACGGCGACGCCGCGCCCGCCGCGCCCCGGCTGGACGGCGCGCCCGTCCCCCTGGACCCGCGCAGCGTGGTGATCGACAAGGACACCGAGCAGGCGCACATCATCCTCGGCGGCGCGGGCACGTCCCGCACCGACGATCGCCGGTTCGCGCTCGGCGTGCTGAACGCCGCCCTCGGCGGCGGCATGTCGTCCCGCCTCTTCCAGGAGATCCGCGAGAAGCGCGGCCTGGCGTACTCCGTCTACAGCTACACGGCCCAGTACGCCGACTCCGGCGTCTTCGGCGTCTACGCGGGCTGCCAGCCCGCCAAGGCCGAGGAGGTCCTGTCGATCTGCCGGGACGAGCTGGCCAAGGCCGCCGACGGCCTCGACGACGAGGAACTGGAACGCGGCAAGGGCCAGCTGCGCGGCGCCATGGTCCTCGGCCTGGAGGACACCGGCTCCCGGATGAGCCGCATCGGCAAGAGCGAGCTGGTCTACGAGTCGCTGCTGCGCGTGGACGAGGTCCTGGCGCGCATCGAGGCCGTCACGCCCGACGACGTCCGCGCCATCGCCCGCGACGTGCTGGCGGGCCCGCAGGCCCTCACCGTGATCGGCCCGGTGGGGGACCGCGAGTTCGGAGCCTGACGATCCGCTGACTTGTTAAACGGACCAGGGTCCGCTAATCTCCGGAGGAGTAAGCGGACCTTGGTCCGTATTTTCGGGTGAGAGGACCCTCATGTCCCGTCTGCTGCACATCTCCGCATCCCCGCGGGGCGCCGCGTCCGAGTCGCTGGCGATGGCCGAAGCGTTCCTGGACGCCTATCGCGAGACCCACGGCGACGCCGTCGACCACCTCGACCTCTGGGAGGCCGGCCTTCCCGCGTTCGGCTCGGCCGGGGCCGGCGCCAAGATGAACGTGCTCGCGGGGAACGAGCCGTCCGGCGAGGAGGCCGCCATGTGGAGGGCCGCCCGGGACGTTTTCGAGCACTACGACTCCTACGACCGCTACCTGTTCAGCGTCCCGATGTGGAACTCCGGCGTCCCCTACATCCTCAAGCAGTTCATCGACGTCGTCTCGCAGCCCGGCTGGGTGTTCCGCTTCGACCCCGAGAAGGGCTACAGCGGTCTCCTGGAGGGCAAGAAGGCGGCCGTGGTCTACACCAGCGCCGTCTACGGGGAGGGCCGCGGGCCCGCGTTCGGCCGCGACCACCAGGCCCCGTTCCTCGAAGGCTGGCTGCGCTGGACGGGGGTCACCGACATCGGCACCGCCGAGTTCCGCCCGAACCTCGCCACCGCCGACGCCGAGACCGGGCGCCGCTCCGCGCACGCCGAGGCGCGCGAGCTGGGCAAGCGCTTCTGACGATAGGCTCGGGACGACGTCAACCGGGAGGAACACGTGATCAAGGTCGGGGTGCTGGGCGCGCAGGGCCGGATGGGCGCCGAGGTGTGCCGCGCCGTGCAGGGAGCCGACGACATGGAGCTCGTCGCCGCCGTCGACCAGGGCGACGCGCTCGACGCGCTGACCGCCGCCGAGGTCGTCGTCGACTTCACCCACCCCGGCGTCGTCATGGACAACCTCCGGTGGTGCGTCGAGCGCGGCCTGCACGCCGTCGTCGGCACCACCGGCTTCGACCCGTCCCGGCTCGACACGGTCCGCTCCTGGCTGACCGACGAGTCGTCCGGGAACGTGGTCATCGCCCCGAACTTCGGGATCGGCGCGGTGCTGATGATGCACTTCGCGCAGAAGGCGGCCCCGTACTTCGAGTCCGTCGAGATCGTCGAGACGCACCACCCGAACAAGGCGGACGCCCCGTCCGGCACCGCCTACCGCACCGCCGAGCTGGTCGCCGCCGCCCGCGCCGAGGCGGGCGTGGCCCCGTCCCCTGACGCCACGACCTCCGGGGTCGAGGGCGCCCGCGGCGCCGACGTGGACGGCGTCCGCGTGCACGCCGTCCGCATGTCCGGCGCCGTCGCCCACCAGGAGGTGGTCCTCGGCGGCCACGGCGAGCTGTTCACCATCCGGCACGACTCGATGAACCGCGAGTCGTTCATGCCCGGCGTCCTGCTGGCCGTCCGCAAGGTCCCCGAGCTCGACCGCCTCACGGTCGGCATCGAGGCCCTCCTCGGCCTGTGATGGACTTCGACGCCGAGCCCTGGGACTACCTCGCCGCGTCCGAGGCGATCGACATCGAGCACCCGCTCGTCCAGTCGATCGCCTCGGAGCTGCGCACCGGCGACGACATCGCCTACGCCCGGGCGGCGTTCGACCATGTCCGCGACCTGATCCCGCACTCCATGGACACCGGCGACACCCGCGTCCCCTGGCGGGCCTCCGACGTCCTCGAACAGCGCACCGGCCTGTGCTTCGCCCAGTCCCACGCCTACGTCGCCCTCCTGCGCGCGGGCGGCGTCCAGGCGGGCCTGTGCTACCAGCAGCGCCCCGGTTTCGTCCACGGCCTCGCCGCCGCCCTCATCGACGACCGGTGGGTCCGACTCGACCCCCGGGACCCGGCCGTGCGCTTCTCGGCCTCCGCCGATGCCCTGGCCTACCCGGACGACCCGATCCTCCCGACCGTCCACGCGGCCCCGCACCCCACGGTCCTGGACGCCCTGAAGGGCATGACGACGCTCACCGCGTCGGCCCTCCCCGCCACGCTGGGTCAGCCGGAGTAGACGAGGTCGAGGGCGGCCAGGCGGTCGGGGTCGGCGAGGATGTCGATCGCGGTGACCCTTCCTTCCGCGACCGTGAAGGACAGGACGGACTGCGGGCGCCCGTCCTCGAACCAGACGATCCCGGCGGTCCCGTTGACCAGGGCGTGCATGATCTGGCCCTGCGCCGTCCTGCGGAACCTGATGGCCTGCCCGGCGACGTTCTCGGCGCCGACGACCTGCGTCCAGCCGCCGGGGATGGCGCCGACGTCGGCGCGCAGCACCACGTCCGGGTCGAGGACGGCGACGAGCGCCTCGAAGTCGCCGCCGTTGGCCGCGGCGTTGAAGGCGTCGACGACCGCGCGCTGGCGGGCCGGGTCGCGCTCGGGATCCGGGGCCGTCCCGCGCACCCGCCGGCGGGCACGGCTGGCCAGCTGGCGGGCGGCGGCAGGCGACCGTCCCACGATGGGTGCGATCTCCTCGAACGGCACCCCGAACGTGTCGTGCAGGACGAAGGCCAGCCGCTCGGCGGGGGTGAGGGACTGCAGGACGACCAAAAGCGCGAGCCCGACCGAGTCGGCCACCAGAGCCGTGTACTCGGGGTCGGGGGCGGCGCTGACGACCGGGTCGGGCAGGCGCTCCTCCAGCGGGTCCTCGCGGCGGGACGTGCGCGAGCGCAGCATGTCCAGGCACACCCGTCCCACGACGGTCGTCAGCCAGCCGCCCAGGTTGTCGATGTCGCCCGCGTTGGAGCGGCTGAGCTTGAGCCAGGCCTCCTGGACGGCGTCGTCCGCCTCCGCGAGCGAGCCCAGCATCCGGTAGGCGACCGCCTTCAGATGCGTGCGGTGCCCCTCGAACCGCTCGGCCAGGAACTCGCGCTCGTCCATCACGTCCCCCTCTGTACCTCTAGGTCACCACACTGACGGACGCCGCGCGCAGAATGTGACCGGGGTTGTGCGGGGACCGGGGCGAGCCTAACGTTCGGCAGGTGGATGCGACGTTCGCGCGGGACATGTGGAAGGCCCTGGAGCCGCTGCACGCGGTGACGTACTTCGCCGAGGAGTGCCGGACGGCCAACAAGGACGTCGGCCTCAAGGGCTTCTGGATGGGTTACTTCGGGAGCCGTGGAGCGCCGCTCGGCCGGGCCTCCGCAGGGACGATCCAGGCGACCTTCTTCGGCTTCCACCCGGCCCGCGTACGGCGGGCGGTCCCGGACGCGTGGGAGTTCGCGTCCCCCGAGAGCATCCTCGTCGCCCGGAGCGAGGCGGCAGCGCGCGCCCTTCGCAGGACCTTCCCCGGCATCGAGGACGTGGCGGTCGACGCAGCGCCGCTCCTGCAGGAGGTCGTGATGGCGGCGGACGCCTCCGGCCGCCCGCTGTTCGCGGCCAACCGTGATCTGCCCCTCCCCGAGAACCCGGTGGAGGCGCTCTGGCAGGCGACCACGTCCTTGCGCGAGCACCGCGGGGACGGGCACGTCGCCCTTCTCACCGCGGAGGGCCTGAGCGGCTTGGAGGCAAACGTCCTGGCGTGCGCCATGGGGATCGTCCCTCCGGAGCGGCTACGGGAAAGCCGCGGCTGGTCGCCCGAGGAATGGGACGAGGCGTCCGAGGCACTCGCCCGACGCGGCCTCGTGGCCGAGGCGGAGGCCACCGAAGCCGGACGCGCTCTGAAAGCGCACATCGAGCAGCGCACCGACGAACTGGCGGCAGCCCCCTACACCGTCCTGGCCGACCCCAGGCCCCTGTACGAGTCGCTCGTACCGGCCTCCAAGGCCCTGGCGACCGAGATGCCGTTCCCCAACCCCATAGGCCTTCCCCGACTCGCCTAGGACGTTCTCAGAGGCGGGTTTTGGAGAGGTCCACCTCGCGGATGGTGCGGTCGACGCCGGCGGCGGCGTAGGCGGCGGTCTCGTCGAGGGTCTCGTTCTCCAGGAGGGCGGCGGCCAGGGAGTCCAGCTTGTCGCGGTGGGTGCGGAGGGTCTCCAGGGCCTCGGCGTAGCACTCGTCGACGATCCGGCGGGCCTCCAGGTCGACGGCGTCCAGGGTGCCCTGGGCGGCGTACTGGCCCATCGGGTCCGAGCCGTCCGCGGGGAGGATCGACAGGGGGCCGATCTTCTGGGACATGCCCCAGCGGCCCACCATCCCGCGGGCGATCTTGGTGACCTGCTCCAGATCGCTCTCCGAGCCGGTGGTGATCACGCCGAAGACCAGCTCCTCGGCGGCCATGCCGCCGAGCGCGCCGATGATGCGGCCGCGCAGGTAGCGCTCGTCGTAGGCGTAGCGGTCGTCGTCGGGGGTGGAGACGGTGACGCCGAGAGCGCGCCCGTGCGGCACGATCGTGATCTTGCGGACGGGGTCGGCGCCCGGCTGCAGCATGCCGAGCAGGCCGTGCCCGGACTCGTGGTAGGACGTGCGGCGGCGCTCCTCGAACGGCATGACCAGGGAGCGCCGGGTACCGAGCTGCACCTTCTCCAGGGCGCTCTGGAGGTCGTCCATGTCCACGGCGCCCTTCTCGCGCTTGACGGCGAGCAGGGCGGCCTCGTTGACCAGGTTGGCCAGCTCGGCGCCGGTCATCCCGGGCGTCATCCTCGCGATCGAGAGGATGTCGGCGTCGGCGGCGAGCGGGACGTCGCGGGTGTGCACGCCGAGGATCGCGACGCGGCCGTCCAGGTCGGGCGGGGACACCGCGACCTGCCGGTCGAACCGGCCGGGGCGCATCAGGGCCGGGTCCAGGATGTCGGGACGGTTCGTCGCGGCGATCACGACGACGCCCTCGGAGCCGGAGAAGCCGTCCATCTCGGTGAGGATCTGGTTGAGGGTCTGCTCGCGCTCGTCGTGCCCGCCCATGCTGGCGCCGCCGCCGCGCGCCCGCCCGATGGTGTCGATCTCGTCGATGAAGATGATCGAGGGGGCGGTCTTGCGGGCCTCGGTGAACAGCTCGCGGACGCGGGCGGCGCCGACGCCGACGACCATCTCGATGAACTCCGAGGCGGCCGCGGAGTAGAACGGGACGTCGGCCTCGCCGGCGACGGCGCGGGCGAGCAGCGTCTTGCCGGTGCCGGGCGCGCCGGTCAGCAGCACGCCGCGGGGGACGCGGGCGCCCATCCGGCGGTACTTGCCGGGGTCCTTGAGGAAGTCGACGATCTCGCTGAGCTCCGCCTCGACCTCGTCGATGCCGGCGACGTCGGCGAACGTGGCGCGCTTGTCGTCCGCGGCCACGGGTTTGGGGGAGCGGTTGAAGCCGCCCATGAGGCCGCCCCCGCCGCCGGCCATGCGGCGCTGCAGCCACACCATCACGCCGATCCACAGGCCGACGAACAGCAGGGTCGGCAGCAGCGACAGCAGCAGGTTGGCGAGCAGGCCGCGGTCCTCGTTGACCGGCTTGGCCTCGACCTCGACGCCCTTCTGCACCATCTCCGTGTAGATCTTGTCGTCGGCGAACGCCGGACGCAGCGTCTCGAACGAGGAGTAGGTCTTCTCCGCGTGCCCCGGGACCGCCCGCTTGCTCTTCAGCTGGCCCTGGATCTGGTAGCCCTTGGTGTAGACGTCCTTCACGTTCCCGGCGGCGACCTGCTGGGTGAACGCCGTGTAGGGGACCGTCACCCGCTCCTTCTGGCCGGTGAGGTGCATGGAGACGTAGCTCAGCCCGAAGACGGCGAGCAGCAGCGCCCAGAAGACCGCGTTGTTCCGGTTCGGCTTCCACCCGCCCCCGCGCAGGCCGCGCGCCCGCTTGTCCCTCCGGTCGGGCACGCCCTCGGCGCGCCAGGGCTGGTCGGGGTCGCTGCGGGGCGGCACCGACTGGCGTCTGCTGGGCTCGGCCGTGCCGGAGTGATGCGCGCCGGCGTTCGGCGGCGTCCCGTTCGGTCGCGGTGTCCCGTTGGGCTGTGGCGCGGGTCGCTGGTCCGGCACGTGTCGCATCTCCCCGTACAACGCGCCCCGGAGACCGGGGCGATCAGGTGTTCCCGAGCCCTGGGGGGCTCCGGGGAGGTAAACGGAAGTCGGCCCCTATCCGTTCCCCCGGGTCACTGGGGAGCGGCGGGTGTGACGAATCCGTACTTGTTGAACAGCCGCTGCGCGTCGGGTGTGACCAGCCAGGCCACGAACGCGTTCGCGGCGTCCTCGTGGCCGCTGTCGCGGACGACCGCGGCGGGGAAGGACGCCGTGACGTTCTGGTTCGCCGGGATGGGCACGCTGCTCGCCGCGATCCCGGCCGAGTTCAGGTCGGTGACGAAGACGATGCCCGCGTCGGCCTCGCCGGCGCGGACCCGGTCCAGGACCGCCCGTGCGCCAATCTCCTCGCTGCTCCACCGGACGGTCACGCCCGCCTTGGCGAGGACCTGGCGGGTGTAGCGGCCGACGGGGACCGTCCCGGCGCCGACGACCACCCGCAGGCCCGGCCGCGCCAGGTCCCGCAGGTCCCGGATCCGGCGGGGGTTGCCCGGCCCGACCGCGATCGTGAGCGCGTCGCGGGCGATGACGCGGCGGCGCCCGCCCAGGTACTCGTCGGCCTCGTCCATGCTCGGCCCGTCGGCCGTCACCAGGACGTCGGCGGGCTCGTGCTCGGCGAGGCGGTCGGCGATCTCCGGCGTCCCGCCGAACGCGAACCGCAGCCTGACGCCCGGGTTCTGCTGGTGGTAGGCCTCCCCGATCTCGCCGAGCACCTCCGTCATCGACGAGGTCGCGAGGACGGTGAGCGTCGCCGGCCCGGAGGGGCCGCCGCAGCCCGCGCCGAGGGCGGGCAGGACGAACGCCGCGAGCAGCGCGGACGCGCGAAGGCGCCGCCGGTGGGGGGAAACGGGCATTTGATCTCATCCTAGGGCCGGGGGGTTCGGAGTCCCTGGATTCGGCCCTGGCGTGTCAGAGGCCCGCACTAGTGTTCCGGGCAACTGGAGATCACGTTTCTCGGAGGCCCGACGATGTCCCTCGACCTGATGGAACTGCTGCCCGGCGACTGGCGCGAGCGGCTCGACCCGCTGCTCGATCCGATCGGCACCGCCGCACTGGGCGCGTTCGTCGCGGGGGAGTACGCCGGGCAGACCGTCTACCCGCCGCGCGAGGACCTGTTCAACGCGTTCCGGCACTGCCCGTTCGACAGCGCCCGGGTCCTGATCCTCGGGCAGGACCCCTACCACGGCCCCGGCCAGGCGCACGGGCTCAGCTTCAGCGTGCGCGAGGGCGTGCGGCTCCCCCCGTCGCTGCGCAACATCTACAAGGAGCTGGCGTCCGATCTCGGCGTCCCCGCGCCGGTGTCCGGCGACCTGACCCGCTGGGCCGACCAGGGCGTGCTGCTGCTGAACGCGGTGCTGACCGTCCGGGGCGGCGAGGCGGGCTCGCACGCGGGCAAGGGCTGGGAGGACTTCACCGACGCCGCGATCCGCGCGCTGAACGACAAGAGCGAGCGCGTCGTGTTCGTCCTCTGGGGCGCCTACGCCCGTAAGAAGGCCCGACTGATCACCGGTCCCCAGCACACCGTGATCGAGTCGGCGCACCCGAGCCCGCTCAGCGCCAAGAAGTTCTTCGGGACGCGCCCGTTCAGCGCCGTCAACAAGGCCCTCGTCGACGCCGGCCGCGCCGAGATCGACTGGGCCTAGCCGGTCGTCTCACCCCCGCGGGGGAGCGGTGGGCCCGCTCTCCCTCCGCGGCGGGAGGCGCGGGGCGGGCGGCCCGGTGGATCGTCGGTCCATGACCCTTTCCGTTCACCGGCCCGCCGGGCGGACGCTCGCCGCGCACGGCGGCCCGGGGCGCGCGCGCCTGGCCGTCTGCGCGGCGACGATCGCCGCGTGCGTCCCCTACCTCACCATCAAGATCGCGTGGCTCTCGGGCAGCACCGTCGGCTGGAGCGACGCCGCCGCGGCCGAGGGTTCCGCGCTGTACGTGGGCAACGCGATCACCCTCGGCATGGACGCGGCGGCCGTGCTGGTGGCGGCGGCGTTCACCTTCCGCTGGGGGCGCCGGATCCCGGCATGGCTGGTGCTGGCGCCGATCTGGGTCGCGGTCGGCCTGCTCGCGCCGATCGTCCTCGCCGTCCCGCTCGGGACCCTCCTGCAGACGTTCTTCTCGTCCGAGCCGCTCATGGGCGATGACAACGCGCTCCAGGGCTGGGTGTACGGCGTCGTCTACTCGGGCTTCACCATGCAGGGCCTCGGCTTGCTGACGGCGTTCGTCCTGTACGCGCGCGACCGGTGGCCGCGCACGTTCGAGATCCGCACCAGGAGCGTCCCCGAGGGCCCGTCCCACTCGCTGCAGGTGCTCCTGGCCCGCGGGGCGGTGGTCCCGGCCGCGGTCTTCGCGGCCGTGCAGCTGTTCTGGGCGTTCGGAGGGACGGCGGGCCTCCACGGCCACGAGGCCGCCGACCGCAACCTGGCCCAGCAGTTGGCCGATGGCGTCGAGGGCCTGCTGGCCGTCGCCGCCGCGGCCGCGCTCGTGCTGATCGTCCGGCGCGCGGGCCGCCCGGGCCGGTTCGTGGTGCCGCTGGCCGTCGCCTGGGCCGGTTCCGGCACCATGTTCGCGGCGTCCCTCTACGGGCTGCTCGTGGTGCTCGGCCGGCCGGGCTTCCTGGCGCCGGACGCCGCCTCGGCCACGGGCCTGGTCGCCCTCGCCGGGGTGCTCGCCGGGCTCGTCACCGGCCTCACCGGCGCCTTCCTGCTGGCCGAGGGCCAGAGCGCTCTGGCCGGAGGTCAGAGCGCCAGGCCGACCGCCAGCAGCACGCCGTAGGCGATCTGCAGCCGGCCGGTCTCGCCGAGCACCGGGATCAGGGCGGGGCCGACCGCGCCGTTCAGCACCTTCTGCGTCGGCGGCAGCGACAGCGGCGCCGCCAGCAGAGCGAGCAGCGCCCACGGGTGCGGCGCCGCCAGGGCCAGGACGAACATGAACGGCAGCGCGGTGCACGCCGCGTACAGGATCCGGGTCCAGCGGTCGCCCAGCAGGACGGCGAGGGTCCGCTTGCCCGACTCCCGGTCGGTGGGGATGTCCCGCAGGTTGTTGGCGACGAGCATCCCGCACGCCAGCAGCCCGATCGGGACCGCTGCCGCCCACGCCTCCCACGGCAGCTCCTCGATCTGGACGTAGGTCGTCCCCACGACGGCGACCAGGCCGAAGAAGACGAACACCGAGACCTCGCCCAGCGCGCGGTAGCCGTACGGCGTCTTGCCGCCCGTGTAGAACCAGGCGGCGAGGATCGCGAACGCGCCGACGAGCAGCAGCCACCACGTCGTCACGGCGGCCAGGACGAGCCCGGCCACGGCGGCGACGAGGAAGCAGCCGAGCGCGGCGGCCAGCACCTGCCTGGGCGGGGCGGCCTTCGACCCGACGAGCCGCAGCGGCCCGACGCGGTCCTCGTCGGTGCCGCGGATGCCGTCGCTGTAGTCGTTGGAGTAGTTCACCCCGATCTGCAGCACGAGGGCGACGACGGCGGCGAGGACGCCGCGCCACCAGACGGGGTCGCCCTCGCCCGCCGCGACGCCGGTGCCGACGACGACGGGAACGAGGGACGCGGGCAGGGTGCGGGGCCGGGATCCGGCGACCCATTGGGAGAGCGTGGCCACAGTCACCGCTTGTTCTCGTGGGACGACAGGGGGACTAGCGCTTCGATTCTTCCCGATGAAGATCAGTGCTCGGGCGCAGCCGCAGTGCGGGCCCGAGCCCGAGGGCGAGGATCGCCGCGGTGGTCAGGGCCGCGTTCCTGGTGGCGGCGGCGAGGCTGGCGTCCGCGGCGTGCGCCTCGGCGGCCAGCCCCGGCGTGTCGTGCAGATCACGCCCGGAGGTCCCGGCGCTGTGGCGCAGGTCGTGGGCGAGGGCCGCCCGCCGCTCCGGGCTCAGCGACGATCCCGCCAGCCGGTCGGTCATCGCGTGCCCGAGGCTGGTCGCGAACACCGTCCCGATCGCGGCGATGCCGAGTGCCGCGCCGACCTGCCGGGCCGTCGACTGGGTGCCGGACGCCTGGCCCGACTGCGCGGGCGGGACGTCCGCGAGCGAGACGTTCGCCAGCTGCGCCGACGTCAGGCCGAGGCCCAGCCCGTACAGCAGCATCCACGGCGCGAGACCGAGCCCGCCCGTCGTCGCGGAGACGGTGAGGGCCAGCCCGAGGACCGCGGCGACCTCCAGGACCAGGCCGATCTGCACGACGCGGTGGGGGCCGCGCCTGTCGGCGAGCCTGCCCGCGGACCCGCCGGACACGAACGCGCCGACGGCCAGCGGCAGGATCGCCAGGCTGATCTGCAGCGGGTTGGTGCCGTGCACGCCCAGCAGGAACAGCGGAAGGACGAACAGCAGCCCGAGCTCGCCGACGTTGATCAGCGCCGAGGTCAGGTTGCCGCGCCGGAAGTTGGGGATGCGGAACAGCGCCAGGTCGAGCATCACCGGCCGGCCCGCCGTCGCCCGGGACCGCTCGACCACGACCAGCGCCGCGATCAGCACGGCGCCGAGCGCCAGGACCACGGGGACGGGGGACGTGGCGGCCTCCGGCCAGTGGAACCCGCCGACGGTGAACGGGCGCGTCGCGGTCCACCAGCCGTACGTCTGCCCCTCGATGATCCCCCAGACCAGCGCGCCGAGGCCGAGGGCGGCCAGCGCGCCGCCCACCCAGTCGATCTCGCGCCGCGCGCCGCCCGGCAGGGGCGAGCGCGTCTCGGGCATGAACCGCAGCGCCCCGGCGATCAGGACGGCGCCGAGCGGCAGGTTCACCCCGAACGCCCACCGCCAGCCGCCGCCGGTGGCCAGCGCGCCGCCCGCGAGCGGCCCGAGCGCCGCCATGCCGCTGATCATCGAGCCCCAGACGCCGAAGGCGACGGCCCGGTCCCGCCCGGTGAACACCGCGTTCACCGTGGACAGCGTCGCCGGCATGAGCATCGAGGCGCCGATGCCCTGCAGCGCCCGCGCGCCGATCAGGGCGGCGCCGCCGGGGGCCAGCGCGACGGCGAGGCTCGCCGCCGCGAACACCGTCACCCCGAGCACGAACATCCGACGGCGCCCGACCAGGTCGCCCAGCCGCCCGAACGGGATGAGCAGCGCGGCGAACACCAGCGAGTACACCGAGGTCGCCCACTCCGCACCCGAGGTGGAAAGGCCCAGGTCGGAGACGATCCGGGGCAGCAGCACGCCCATGATCGTGGCGTCCACGACGACCAGCGAGACGCCGAGGCTCATCACGACCAGGCCGAGCCGGCGGTGCCGGACGGAGGGCGCCGGTGCGGCTGCACGGGGCGGCGTCAGGAAAGTGGACTCGGGCACGACCTCCAAGATATGGCCGGATCGCCCGTGCGCCTCACCGACCCCTGGCTAGGGGCCCGTCCCGTCCGGCGGGGCGCTGATGTCGGTGTGCAGCCGGATCTGCCGGACGGGCTCGCCCATGTCGAGCGTCCGGGACGTCCCGTCGGGCGCCCACCCGGCCGAACCGAGGAACGTCCGCGTCACCTCGTCGCCCTCGAACACCCAGGAGACCAGGGTGGTGAAGCCGTCCTCGCGGAGCAGGTCCACGGTGGCGGCGAGCAGCCGGCTGCCGTGCCCGGCGCGCGTGTGCAGCGGGTCGACCAGCAAGGTGATCAGCTCGGCGGCGCCGTCCGGGTCGAGGTCGGCGTCCTCGGCCGGGGCGTGCGCGGCGAAGCCCACGACGATGTCGGAGGCCACCGCGACCAGGAGCCGGTGCCGCGGGCTCGGAGGCGCCGTGGCCGCCTCCGCCCACCTGTCGCGCCATCGCTCCACCGCGGTGTCGCCGGTCACCTGGCTGAGGACGTCCGCCGGCAGCAGGTCGCCGTAACCGTGCCGCCACGCCCGCACCTGGATGTCGGCGACGGCGGCCGCGTCCGCGCGCCGCGCGGGCCGCACCCCCACATCCGCCATGCCGTGCTCACGTCCTCTCGCCGGGATCCCGGCCCACCCTAGCGAGCGCCGGCTACGCCGAAGCGCGCCGCCGCGCCCGGTAGGCGCGGGTCTTGGCGCGGTTGCCGCAGCTCTGCATCGAGCACCAGGTGCGCGAGCGGTTCTTGGAGGTGTCGAGGAACGCCCAGCGGCAGTTGTCGATCTGGCAGGTCTTCAGGCGCGGCCAGGTCCCGGCGGCGACCGAGTCCATGACCGCGGCGGCGAGCCGGGCCAGGCCGCCGGCGGCGGCGCCGGGCGGGTCGAGCGGGACGAGCGCGGGACGCGGACCGGCCAGAGTGACGCGCAGCGGCAGGGCCGCCAGCACGTCCTCCAGATCGTCTGGAAGGTCGGCCTCGTGCGGCCCGTGGTGGGCCTCCATGGCCTCGCGGAGCCCTTCGCGCAGCGCGACGGCGGTGCGGACGTCGGCGTCGTCGGAACCGGCGCCCTCGGGGACGAGCCCGCGTCCGGCCAGCCATCCGGCGAGTCCGGCGGGCGTGGCGATCTCGTCGGTGGCGGACTCGACGTCGAGCGTGTTGACGAAGTCCGCCAGCAGCAGCGCCGGGTCGGCCGGAGGCAGCGCGGGGCCCTCGCCCGTCTCGGTGCCGGCCATCGCGCCCTCCTGCTCGTCCATGGGGAACTCTACCAAGGATCGACACCGGCATAAAGCGTTCACTGGTTGCGCGAGGTGCAACACCGGCATTACGGTTTGGGAGGTGTCAACGAACGGGAGGACGACCATGAACGAGCTGCCGTACTTCGGGGCGCTCGCGACGCGCCACGCCTGGGCCGAACGCGAGTACGCCCGCCTGCACGCCGACATCGTCGAGGCGAGGCTCGTCGCCCGCGCACGGGCGCAGGAGCGCGCCGCCCAGAAGCGCGCCTGGATCCTCGGCCGGGTCGGCGGGCTGCACCTGGTGCGGCGCACGCCTCCCGCTCCGTACTGCGCCCGCGCCGCGGCGCACCCGGTCCGGGCGGCGGGAGCCGTGCGATGAACCCGAAGGTGGGCAACCTCGTCATCGACTGCGCCGACCTGGGCACCATGGCGGCCTTCTGGGGCGGCCTCCTCGGCATGAAGACGACGGCGCAGAGCGACGACTGGCTCGACCTGGAGCCGCTCGGGGCGGGCGGGCCGCTCCTGTCGTTCCAGCGCGTCCCCGAGGGCAGGAAGGTCAAGAACCGGCTGCACCTGGACCTGGACGTCCCGGACATCCGCGTCGCCGGCGAGCGGGCGGCGAGCCTCGGCGCCACCCCTGCCGGCGGGCCCGCGGGGAAGCCGGCGCACCAGTTCCAGGTCTGGCGCGACCCCGAGGGCAACGAGTTCTGCCTCTGCACCGCCTCATGACCGCCTCATGACCGCAGGACGGCGGCGAGGCGGCGCACGCCCTCGGCCAGCTCCGCCTCCGACGCCGCCGTCCCGTAGCTGATCCGCAGGTGGGGGGCGGGGGCCTCGGCGGGGAAGAACGGGCGCCCCGCGCTGACCAGGACGCCGGCGCGCAGCGCGGCCTCGGCCAGCGCGGTGTCGTCCACGCCGTCCGGCAGCCGGGCCCACAGGTGCAGACCGCCCGCCGGGCGGTTCACCCGCAGCTCCGGCAGGTCGCGGGCGAACGCGGTGAGCAGCGCGTCCCGGCGTGAGCGCAGGGCGGTCCGGACGGCCCGCAGGTGGCGCGGCCACACCGGCGAGCTGACCAGTTCCAGCAGCGTCTCCTGCAGCGGCCTCGCGGGGAAGAACTCCTCGACGAGCTGCGTCGCGCGGATCCGCTCGGCGACCGGCCCCCGGGCGACCACCGCGGCCACCCGGAGGCTGGGCGCGGTCGCCTTGGTGAGGGACGCGACGTGCACGACCCGGCCGTCGGCGTCCTGCGCGATCAGCGGCGGCGGGGGCGCGTCGATGCCGAGGTGCCGCGCGAAGTCGTCCTCCACCACGAACGCGCCCGCCGCGCGCGCCACGTCCAGCACCCGCTCGCGCCGCTCGGCCCCCAGCACCGTGCCGGTCGGGTTGTGGAAGGCGGGCTGGGTGTAGAACACGCGCGCCCCGCTGATCGCGAACGCCTCGGCGAGCAGGTCGGGACGGACGCCGCCCGCGTCCACCGGGACGGGCACCGGATGCAGCCCGCTCGCCCGCGCCACCGCCAGGACGCCCAGGTACGTCGGCGACTCGACCAGTATCGGGGCGCCCGGCGGGAGCAGTGCCCGCAGCACGGTCGTCAGCGACTGCTGGCCGCCGCTCGTGATCAGCACGTCGGCGGGGGCGACGGCGCCGCCGACCGTGCGGGCGAACCAGGCGCGCAGCTCCGGCGCGCCGCCGAGCCGCGGCATCTCCCACGCGTCCGGGCGCCGGGCCGCCCGCGCCGCCGCCGTCGCGAGCGCCCGCACCGGCTGGAGCGTCGGGTGCAGGTAGCCGCCGCTGAGCGCGACCACGCCGTCCGGCGCCGGGGTGAGGAGCCACGACACCCCGGACGGGTCCACGGACCGGTCGCCGAGCGTCACCGCCTGCCAGCCGAAGTCGGCCGGTTCCGCGGCGGCCTCGGCCCGCGGCGCGGCGAACGCCCCGCTGCCCGGCCGCGTCACCACCAGGCCCTCGGCGGCCAGCAGCCCGAGCGCCCGCGACACCGTGACCGGGCTGACCCGGTGCCGCTCGACCAGCGCACGGCTCGACGGCAGGCGCTCGCCGGGGCTCATCCGGCGGACCTCCGCGCGCAGCCGGCCGGCCAGCGCCGCCACACTGCTATCGTCTTTCATGAGGAACAAAGATAGCGCTACTGTCTCCTTGCGGGTAGCGGCCGGCACCCGCGGGGCGGGCCTGGGGCTCGCGGCGCTCGGCGTCCTGACCTTCTCCCTCACCATTCCGACGACGGTCTTCGGGCTCGAAGGGCTCGACCCGTACATGATCGGCATCGGCCGCTCCGCCGCCGCGAGCGTCCTCGCCGCCGTCGCACTGCTATCGGTCCGGGCGCGCCCGCCGCGCCGCGGGCAGTGGGCGAGCCTCGCGGTCGTCGTCGCCGGAGTGGTCTTCGGCTTCCCGCTGTTCTCCACGCTCGCGCTCGACCACGGCGCCTCCTCCGGCCACTCGGCGGTGGTCGTCGGGCTGCTGCCCGCAGCCACCGCCGTGCTCGGGGTCCTGCGCGCGGGGGAGCGGCCCTCCCGCGCCTTCTGGCTCGCGAGCGCGGCCGGAGCGGCCTGCGTCACCGCCTTCGCCCTGGTCCGCGGGGCGGGCCGCGTCACGCCCGCCGATCTGCTGCTGTTCACCGCCCTTCTGACCTGCGCGGCCGGCTACGCCGAGGGCGCGCGCCTGGCCCGCGACATGCCGGGCTGGCGGGTCATCTCCTGGGCGCTCGTCCTGGCGGCCCCCGTCACCGTCCCGGTCACCGGGTGGCTGCTCGCCACGACCCACCCCGCCTGGACGGCCCACACCGTCCTCGGCTTCGGCTACGTGTCCGTCTTCTCCGCCTACCTCGGCTTCTTCGCCTGGTACGAGGGACTGGCGCGGGCCGGGATCGCCCGCGCCAGCCAGATCCAACTCACCCAGCCCATGCTCACCCTGTTCTGGTCGGGCGTCCTCCTCGGCGAACGGATCGACGCCACGACCGCGCTGGCGGCCGTGGCCGTGCTGGTCTGCGTGGCCCTCACCCAGCGCGCCCGCATCCGGCGCGCCCTGCCCGACGTCGCGCAGGCCCGTGCGGCCGAAATGCCCGCCGGGCGTGCGCGGCGCGGCGAGGTCAGTCCTTGACGATCTGGGCCAGGAGCGTGATGACCGCCACGCCCACCCCGATCGGGATCGCCAGATCCGGGGCGGCGGCGGCGAGGGCGGCTGCGCCGATCGCCACCAGGATGATCACTAGGGCCCGCGTGCTGATCAGGGGGCGGGGCTCACCCTGTCTAGGTGGGACTCGCATGCCGGTTGACCTCCATCCGTGTGGACGGTAAGGACCGGGCGGCTCCCCCATCGAGACCAACGGGTCGACACCACGAGCCGCCTCGTGGATACAAGGTTCCCCTCTTGTCAACCGCTGCCGCGCGCGGCGCGCGAACACGTCCCAACCATGATCGTTTTATGGCCGGATCGTGGGACGCGGCTGGGGCGCCGCTGGTGCGGCCCGCGCTTGGCGCCCGGATCTTCCGACATGATTGCGTGATGCGCGTTATGGGGCGGGCCGGTCGAATTCTGGGGTGGGCGACGGCCTACGTGCTCGGCCTCGCCTCGCTGGTGTTCGCCGGGGTCTGGGTGTGGTGGCAGCCCGAACCCCGGGCGCGCGGCACCGAGGCCAACGCACTCTGGGCGCGGCACCAGTGGGTGGGGGAGCCCCACAGCGACGCCGAGTACAGGGCGCTCGGAGAGCTGCTGAAAGAGAACCGCATCACCGACGTCTTCTTCCACGCGGGGCCGTTCGAGGCGGACGGCACCGTGCCCGAGGCCAAGTACCGCTACGCGCGGCAGCTTCTCGCCGCCGTGCACCGGTACGCGCCGGGCGTTCGCGCGCAGGCCTACCTGGGGCAGATCCGGGTGGTGGACGGCCAGGGCGTCATCGACCTTGACGACCCGGCCGTGCGGGCGCGGGTGCTCGGGACGGACGCGGCCTTCCTCGACCTGGGGTTCGACGGCATCCACTACGACTTCGAGCCGATCTACCCCGATGACCGCGCCTTCCTCGCGCTCATGGACGCCACCCGCGAGCTGACGCGGTCGAAGGGGAGGCTGCTGTCGGTGGCGCTGGAGCAGCAGACCCTCCTGGACGGGGCCCAGCCGATCTACAAAACGCTCCTGCCGCGCACGGGGAAGTTCCACTATCCGCCGCGCCCCACCCGGGATTTCCTGCGCGCCGTCGCCGACCGTGCCGACCAGGTCGCGATCATGACCTACGACGTGTCGCTGCCCACACGCTCCCTCGCCGGGTGGCACTTCGCCCGGCACACCCGCACGACGCTGGAGCTCATCGGCGACCGCACGACGGTCTTCATGGGCGTCCCCACGTACCGGCCCCTCATGGAGTGGGCGGAGGACCTGCCCGTCGCCCTGCGCGGCGTCCGGCGCGGGGTCGATGATCTCGAACGGCCGCCCAGGCGGCCCTACGGCGTCGGCGTGTACGCGGACTGGACGACCAGTCCGGCCGAATGGTCACGTTACCGCGCCACCTGGCTACCCCAAGCGACAGGAAGTTTTGGCGGCTGAGAAACCCACGCCGCGACGTTCCGAAACTCACGTTTGCCCAGGTAAAAAGGGGTGGATACCCGCACAATCCCGGGGGTAGTGGAGGGTGCGGAAGGTCAAGCCTCGACAGGCGGATGGCAAAGGGAAGTGGGGACGGCCGATGGACACTCAGCAGTCCGCGCGGCACGACGCCGACCGTATCGGCGAACTGGCGGCCGAGTTCGCCGGGTGGCGGATCGGCCGGGGCGGGTCCGGGCAATGGTGGGCCGTCCGGGGGAACGACCTCGTGCGCACGCGCGACGTCGAGGAGCTCCGCGTCCGCCTGCATGAGATGACCGCGGGGTCACGTTATCCAACCGAGTCCGGGACGTGGCCGGACTGACCCCGTAACGCGGCATTTGCGTGCCACGATGTCGGTTGTGGGAGCCGCCGCCACGCGTACCCCCGAGCGTGTGGCGGCGGCTTCCTCCCCGATTTCTCCCGTTCCGCTTCGACCTGCGGGTCCAAGTGGAAGGGCCGGAACGGTACCGTTCGTTGCATGGCACCCAGCACATCCACTGACGCTCCGTTCGGACGGATGCTGACCGCCATGGTCACCCCGTTCCTGCCGGACGGCGGCGTCGACTACGACGGCGCCGCGCGCCTCGCGACCCACCTGGTCGACGACCGGCGCCACGACGGCCTCGTCGTCAACGGGACGACGGGCGAGTCGCCCACGACGAGCGACGAAGAGAAGAGCACGCTCCTGCGCGCGGTCATCGAGGCGGTCGGCGACCGCGCCGTGATCGTCGCCGGTGCCGGGACCAACCACACCGAGCACAGCCTGAAACTCGCGCGGCAGGCCGAGGCCGCGGGCGCGCACGGCCTGCTCGTGGTCACGCCGTACTACAACAAGCCCCCGCAGGAGGGCCTCGTCCGCCACTTCACGGCGGTGGCCGACGCGACGGCGCTGCCCACCATGCTGTACGACATCCCGGGCCGCGCCGGGGTGCCGATCCAGAACGACACGCTCGTGCAGCTCGCCGAGCACCCGCGGATCGTCGCCGTCAAGGACGCCAAGGGCGACCTGTTCGGCGCGTCCAGGGTGATGGCCGAGACCGACCTCGTCTGGTACTCCGGCGACGACAACCTCAACCTGCCGTGGCTGTCGGTCGGGGCGGCGGGGTTCGTCAGCGTGGTCGGCCATGTGGTCGGCGTCGAGCTCCATGAGATGATCGACGCATACCGCGCCGGCGAGCACGGGCGGGCGCTGGAGATCCACCGGCGGCTGCTTCCCGTGGTCGCCGCCATCATGACCCGTACGCAGGGCGCCATCGCCGTCAAGGCAGCGCTGAACCTGCTCGGCCTCCCCGGAGGCGGCCCGCTTCGCGCGCCGCTGGTGGAGGCCCCGCCGGAGTTCGCGGCGCACCTGCGCGAAGACCTCACGATAGGGGGAGTCAAAGTGCCGGAGGTCGTCATCCCGGAGGTCGCCCGGTGAGCCATCCTCACCCGGAGCTCTCGGAACCGCCCGCGCCGCCCAAGGGGGGGCTGCGGATCGTCGCGCTCGGCGGGCTGGGGGAGATCGGCCGCAACATGACGGTGTTCGAGTACGGCGGTCGCCTGCTCATCGTCGACTGCGGCGTGCTCTTCCCCGAGACCGAGCAGCCCGGCATCGATCTGATACTGCCCGACTTCGAGTACATCAGGGACCGGCTGGACGACATCGAGGCCGTCATCCTCACGCACGGCCACGAGGACCACATCGGCGCCGTCCCGTACCTGCTGCGCGAGCGCCGCGACATCCCGCTGGTCGGCTCGCGGCTGTCGCTGGCGCTGCTGGAGGCCAAGCTCACCGAGCACCGCATCAAACCGGTGACCAACGTGGTCGCGGAGGGGGAGCGCCGCGCGTTCGGGCCGTTCGACTGCGAGTTCCTCGCCGTCAACCACTCGATCCCGGACGCGCTCGCCGTCGCCGTCCGCACGCCCGCCGGGCTCGTCCTGCACACCGGCGACTTCAAGATGGACCAGCTCCCGCTGGACGGCCGGCTCACCGACCTCCCGGGGTTCGCCCGGCTCGGCGCCGAGGGCATCGACCTGCTGATGTCGGACTCGACGAACGCCGAGGTGCCGGGCTTCGTCACCAGCGAGCGCAACATCGGGCCGGTCGTGGACGAGGTGTTCCGCACGGCGCAGGGGCGGCTCATCGTCGCCTGCTTCGCCTCGCACATCCACCGCGTCCAGCAGGTCCTGGACGCCGCCGTCGCCAACGGCCGCAAGGTCTGCTTCGTCGGGCGGTCCATGGTCCGCAACATGGGCGTCGCGCGCGAACTCGGGTACCTGAACGTCCCCGAGGACATCATGGTCGAGCAGAAGGTGATCGACGACATCCCCGGCGACCGGCTCGTGCTGGTGTGCACCGGTTCGCAGGGCGAGCCGATGTCGGCGCTGTCGCGGATGGCCAACCGCGACCACTCGATCCGCATCACCGAGCGCGACACCGTGATGCTGGCGTCCTCGCTGATCCCGGGCAACGAGAACGCGGTCAACCGCGTCATCAACGGCCTCACCCGGTGGGGCGCCCGCATCGTCCACAAGGGCAACGCGCTCGTGCACGTGTCCGGGCACGCCTCGGCGGGCGAGCTGCTGTACGTGCTCAACATGACCAAGCCGGCGAACTTCATGCCCATCCACGGCGAGTGGCGGCACCTGCGCGCGCACGCCAAGCTCGCCGCGCTCACCGGCGTGCCGGAGGACGGCATCGTCATCGCCGAGGACGGCGTCGTCGTCGACCTCCTGGACGGCCAGGCCAAGATCGTCGGTGCGGTGCCCGCCGGGTACGTGTACGTGGACGGCCTGTCGGTCGGCGAGGTCACCGAGACCTCCCTGAAGGACCGGCGCATCCTCGGCGAGGAGGGGTTCGTCTCCATCGTCATCGGCCTGGACTCCACCTCCGGCAAGCTCGTCGCCGGTCCCGAGGTGCACGCCCGCGGCGCCGGCATCGTCAACGAGGACTTCAACGAGGTCATCTCGCGGATCGAGGACGTGCTGCGGGACGCCGCCGGCGACGGCGTGAACGACGTGCACCAGATCAGCCAGCTGATCCGGCGCACCGTCGGCAAGTGGGTCAGCGAGAACTACCGCCGCCGCCCGATGATCATCCCGGTGGTCGTCGAGGTCTAGCGGCTCCGCCGTCCGGACGGCCGCGGTCCGGGCCCCTTCGCAGGGGCCCGGGGCTGCGGCCGTCCGACACGCCAGCCCGCGCCATCCCGGGAACCGCGAGGGTCCTTGGTTACTCTCATAAGCATGGCCACACGTGCGTCTGGAGGCGCGAAAGCCTCCTCGCGTGCGGGGGGCACGGCGACTCGCAAGCCCGCAGGTCCGGCCCCCCGGAAGCGACCCAGCGGCAACTCCAAGGGCGGCCGCGGCTCGGGCCGCGGGCGCCCCCCGCAGAAGCCCGACCCGATCCCCCAGGCGGTCCTCGGGTTCTTCAAGCTCCTGTTGAAGCTGTACCTGCTGGCGGCGGTCGCGGTCGGGTCGGTGTTCCGCGCCTACGGGAACGGGGCCCGCAACCTCGACCCCGAGCACCGCCGCGACGGGCTGGGGCTGGCGCTGCTCGGCTCGTCCATCGTGCTGGCCTCCGTCACCTGGTTCCGGCCCGACGGCGTCGTCACCATCGCGCTGGAGAAGGTCGTGCGCGGCGGCCTCGGGATCATGGCGATGGTCCTGCCGGTCCTGCTGGCGCTGCTGGCGTGGCGGACGCTGCGCCACCCCGAGCACCACGAGGACACCGGCCGCGTCGTGATCGGCATCACCGCGCTCGCCGTGGGCGTCCTCGGCATCCTGCACATCGCCGCCGGCGTCCCGTCCCCCGCCAAGGACATGGACGGCGTCCGCGAGTCCGGCGGCGTGGTCGGCTGGCTCGTGTCGGCCCCGCTGGACGCGGCGCTGAGCGGGTGGGTGGCCGTCCCGCTGCTGCTGCTCCTGTCCGGGTTCGGGCTGCTGGTCGTCACCGCGACGCCGATCGCGAAGGTGCCCGAGCGGGTCACCGACCTGTGGGCGATGGCCACGCTGCAGAGCCGCCCCGAACGCCCGTCCGCGGGCGAGACCGAGGGCGAGGCCGCCCCGAAGAAGCGCCGCCGCAAGAACAAGACCGAGGACGGCGGCGAACTGGAGGTCGGCGAGCACTCCAAGCCGTACGACACGCCGCTGCTGGAGGACGAGCCGAAGAAGGCCGGCCGGCCCCGCCGCGACCTCGCCGACGAGCTGTTCGAGCCCGACCCGTTCGGCGCGCAGGTCCCGCCCCCTGCCCCGCCCGCCGACGGTGAGCCGATGGACGAGCACGTCGCCGGCGAGTCCATGGCCGCCGATCCGATGGCCGCCGACGCGGTGGCCGGGCCCGCGACCGAGGCCGAGCACCCCGAGGTGCGCGACCCGACGCCGGCGCCGCGCCGGACCGAGCAACTGCCGCTGTCGTCGTCGGGCGAGATCTACGTGCTGCCCGACCCGACGGCGCTGCGGCCCGGCAGCGTGTCCAAGCCGCGCACGAAGGCCAACGACACGGTGGTGAACGCGCTCACCGGCGTGCTGGAGCAGTTCGACATCGACGCGCAGGTCACCGGGTTCACCCGGGGCCCGACGATCACCCGGTACGAGATCGAGCTCGGCCCGGCGGTCAAGGTCGAGAAGGTCACCGCGCTGACCAAGAACATCGCCTACGCGGTGAAGAGCGCCGACGTGCGCATCATCTCCCCGATCCCCGGCAAGTCCGCGATCGGCGTCGAGATCCCCAACACCGACAAGGACATCGTCAGCCTCGGCGACGTGCTGCGCTCGCCCGCCGCGACCAACGAGCACCACCCGATGATCGTCGGGCTCGGCAAGGACGTCGAGGGGCGCACGGTCGTGGCGAACCTGGCGAAGATGCCGCACATCCTCATCGCGGGCGCCACCGGGGCCGGCAAGTCGACCTGCATCAACGGGCTCATCACCTCGATCCTGATGCGCGCCACGCCCGACGAGGTGCGGATGATCCTCGTCGACCCCAAGCGGGTCGAGCTGACGATGTACCAGGGCATCCCGCACCTCATCACACCGATCATCACCAATCCGAAGAAGGCCGCCGAGGCCCTCGAATGGGTCGTCGGCGAGATGGACCGCCGCTACGACGACCTGGCCGCGTCCGGGTACCGGCACATCGACGACTTCAACAAGGCGGTGAAGGCGGGCAAGATGACCCCGCCGCCCGGCAGCGAGCGCGTCTACACCCCGTACCCGTACATGCTCGTCATCGTGGACGAGCTGGCCGACCTGATGATGGTCGCGCCGCGCGACGTGGAGGACTCGGTCGTCCGCATCACCCAGCTCGCCCGCGCCGCCGGGATCCACCTCGTCCTGGCGACGCAGCGCCCGTCGGTGGACGTCGTCACCGGGCTCATCAAGGCCAACGTGCCGTCCCGGCTGGCGTTCGCGACCTCGTCGCTGTCCGACAGCCGCGTCATCCTCGACCAGCCGGGTGCGGAGAAGCTCGTCGGGCAGGGTGACGCGCTGTTCCTGCCGATGGGCGCGAGCAAGCCCATGCGCCTCCAGAACGCCTACGTCTCCGAGAAGGAGATCCACAGCGTCGTCGACCACTGCAAGGGGCAGATGGAGGCGAGCTACCGGGAGGACGTCGCCGCGGCCGGCGCGCCGAAGAAGGAGATCGACGAGGAGATCGGCGACGACATGGACCTGCTCGTCCAGGCGATCGAGCTGGTCGTGTCCACCCAGTTCGGGTCGACGTCGATGCTGCAGCGCAAGCTGCGCGTCGGGTTCGCCAAGGCCGGCCGGCTGATGGACCTGATGGAGAGCCGCGACATCGTCGGGCCCAGCGAGGGCTCCAAGGCGCGGGACGTGCTGGCCAAGCCGGACGATCTCCCCGGGGTGCTCGCGGAACTGCGCGGCGGCGGCTGAGCGCGGTGCCGGGGCATTGCGGAATGATGCGAAATCTTGCCCTGTTTCGAACGTGTTGGCAGTCGCCGAACGGGCAAGCCCGTTCCTAGACTGATCTCACAGTCGTGCGAGATCGGCCACGAGCTCCTCAGAGGAGGCCCGGCGTGAGCATCGGTGAGACCTTGGCGGAGGAGCGTCAGCGGGCCGGTCTCTCGATGACACAGGTGAGCCTCCAGACGCGGATACGTGAGACCGTCATCCGCGGCATGGAGGCCGACGACTTCTCCGCGTGCGGAGGCAACTTCTACGCCCGTGGCCACATCCGCAGCATCTCGCGCGTGATCGGCATCGATCCGGAACCGCTCGTCGCCGAGTTCGACGCCGCGCACGGCGGTGCCCCGCAGCCGGTCTCGGCGGTGTCGGCGTTCGAGCCGGAGCAGCCGGTCGCGTTCCGCGAGCGCCGGTCGCCGAACTGGAGCGCCGCGATGGCGCTCGCCCTCGCGCTCGTGGTCATCTACGGGGTCGTCCAGGTGGTCGGGCACGGCGGCGGCGAGCGGCGCACCGCGCGGCAGGTCGCCGGGACGCCCGCGCCGTCCAGCCCGTCCGCCGCGCCGTCCGCGCCCAAGAGCAGCGCCCCGGTCGCGGAGGCGCCGCGCACCAAGGTCGAGGTGCGGGTCGAGGCGAAGCGGACGACGTGGCTGAACGTCCAGGGCGACAAGGGCAGGTCGCTGTTCAGCGGGATGATCCGCGAGGGCGACCAGAAGAGCTTCAGCGCCACGAAGAAGGTCCGGCTGGTGATCGGCGTCGGCGGCAGCGTCAACCTGACCGTCAACGGCAAGGACCTGGGCTCGCCCGGCAAGGGCAAGGGCGTCCAGCGGCTGACCTTCGACCGCAGCGACCCCGAGCCGGCCTGACCCGGGGGCCTCGCCAGGGGCCGGCGCGATCCGTCGCCCCACGGGACGTTTCCCGCGAGGATGCCGCGGGCCGATGGTCGGTATCCGAGCGGAGGCCCATTACCTTAGGGGCATGTCCACTCGCCGCAAGGTCTCACTCATCACGCTCGGCTGCGCCCGCAACGAGGTCGATTCCGAGGAGCTCGCCGCGCGCATCGAGGACGCGGGCTGGGACCTGGCGGACGGTGCGGACGGCGCCGACGTGGTGGTCGTCAACACCTGCGGGTTCATCGAGGCCGCCAAGAAGGACTCCATCGACACGCTGCTGGCCGCGCACGACTCCGGCGCCAAGGTCGTCGCCGCCGGGTGCATGGCCGAGCGGTACGGCAGCGAGCTGGCCGAGGCGCTCCCCGAGGCCGACGCGGTGATCGGCTTCGACGACTACACCGCGATCGGCGAGCGTCTCGACGACGTCGTGGCGGGACGCAGGCGCGACGCGCACACCCCGCGCGACCGCCGCACCCTCCTGCCGATCAGCCCGGTCGAGCGGCGGGCGCACGCCTCCCAGGTCGCCGTACCGGGGCACGGCGGGCAGGACGACCTGCCGGCCGGCGTGGCCCCGGCGTCGGGTCCGCGGGTGCTGCGGCGGCGCCTCGGCGGCGGCCCGGTCGCGCCGCTGAAGCTGGCGTCCGGCTGCGACCGGCGCTGCACGTTCTGCGCGATCCCCGCGTTCCGCGGCGCGTACGTGTCGCGCCCGCCGGCGGAGGTGCTGGAGGAGGCGCGCTGGCTCGCCGACCACGGCGTCCGCGAGCTGGTCCTCGTCAGCGAGAACTCCACGTCCTACGGCAAGGACCTCGGCGACCTGCGGGCGCTGGAGAAGCTGCTGCCGGCGCTCGCCGCAGTCGACGGCATCGAGCGGGTGCGGGTCAGCTACCTGCAGCCCGCCGAGACGCGCCCCGGCCTCATCGAGGCGATCTGCGGCACGCCCGGCGTCGCGCCGTACTTCGACATGTCCTTCCAGCACGCGAGCGGCCCGGTGCTGCGCTCGATGCGCCGGTTCGGCGACCGGGAGCGGTTCCTCGGGCTGCTGGACCAGATCCGCGCGCTGGCGCCGGAGGCGGGCGTGCGCTCCAACTTCATCGTCGGGTTCCCCGGCGAGACCGAGGACGACTTCGAGGAGCTGGCGGAGTTCCTGTCGGCCGCCCGGCTCGACGCCGTCGGCGTGTTCGGCTACTCCGACGAGGACGGCACGGAGGCCGCGAACCTGGACGGCAAGCTCGACCCCGCCGACGTCGCCGCCCGCGTCGAGGAGCTGTCCGGCCTCGCCGAGGAGCTGACCGCGCAGCGCGCCGAGGACCGCGTCGGCTCCGTGGTCCGCGTCCTGCTGGAGGACAAGGCGGACCAGGCGGGGGACGGCGGCTTCGAGGGCCGCGCCGAGCACCAGGCGCCCGAGGTGGACGGGACGGTCCTGGTCCGCGGCGAGGGTCTCGCGCTCGGCGACATCGTGGAGGCCCGGGTGGTGGGCAGCGACGGGGTGGACCTCGTCGCCGACGTCTCATGATCGCCGGCACCCCGGAGCCGGTCGCGGGCACCCCGGATCCGCCGCAGGCCGGCCTCTGGAACATCGCCAACGCGCTGACGCTGCTCCGGATCGCGCTGGTGCCCTTCTTCGTCTGGCTGTTCTTCCTGGACGGCACCGGCTGGCGGCTCGCCGCCTTCGCCGTGTTCGCGGTCGCCTCGATCACCGACAAGATCGACGGCGACATCGCCCGGGCGCGCGGCCTCGTCACCGACTTCGGCAAGATCGCCGATCCGATCGCGGACAAGGCCCTCACCGGGGCGGCGCTGATCAGCCTGTCGGTGATGGGCGAGCTGTGGTGGTGGGTGACCGCCGCCATCCTGGTCCGCGAGATCGGCATCACGGTGATGCGGTTCGTCGTGATCCGCCGCGGCGTGATCCCGGCGAGCAAGGGCGGGAAGCTGAAGACGACGCTCCAGGTCTTCGCCATCGGCTTCTACATCCTGCCGGGCCCCCTGGACTACCTGCGCTGGGTCACGATGGCCGCGGCCCTCATCGTCACGGTCGTCACCGGCGTCGACTATGTCGTCCAGGCGTGGCGCATGCGCCGCGCGTCCGAAGGGGACGCCTGAACCCGGCGCCTTTGCGGACCGTCAGGAGGCGGCGAGCTCGTCGCCCACGCGGAGGGCGCCGAGGGCGCGGGGGACGCCGAGCCTGCCGAACATGATCTCGCGGGTGCCGCCGAAGCGCTCGGCGCGGTACCGGGCGAGGGCGCGCAGCGGTTCGGGGGACCGGCGGGCGGTGTCCTGGTCGGTGTTGATGATGACGCAGCGGCCGCACGGCCTGATGAGCTCGATCTCCACCCCGTCGCCGCGCAGCCGCGTGACGGGGTCCTCGCCGTAGGGGCCGAGGCCGTGCAGGACGATGTTGGGGCGGAAGCGCGCCATCGGGAGCCGGGCGTCCATCCGCCGGTTCAGGTCGTCCAGCGACTCGTCCGAGAGCACCGAGACGGGATAGCCGTCGGCGTACGTCAGGGTGCCGCCGCCGAGTGCGGTGGGGCGCGTCCCGGTGAAGCGGACGAGGCGGCAGGCGAGCCCCAGGGTCTCGGAGAACCATCCGGCCGCCTCGTCGCCCTGGTCCATCCCCTGGCACGGGCGGCGGTGCACGGTGACGTCGAGAGCGGGGCCGTCCAGCGCCTCGCACACCAGGGGCGCGGCCGCGAGCGGCGTGTGGACGATGAGCTTCCCACCGTCGTAGTCGGGACGGAGCAGCGCCAGCTCGGGGACCTCCCGCTGCGACAGATGCCTCCCGTCGGGCCGCACGAGCATGAACTCCCGGTCGTGGCGCAGCCCGTCCCGGGTCAGCTCGGCCTGGACGACCGGGACCGCTCCCGCGCTCTTGATCGGGAAGATGTTCAGGCCGGCGACAACGGCGATCATGCGTCGGACGTTACGGACCGGCTCGCCGGGTGACCAGGCGTACGGGCGATACTTGACGCGGATTCGTCAGTTTGGAGGCCGGAGGGCATGACCGCGCAGGACTTCACCTACGCCGAGGTGGGCGCGACGCGCGACGCCGAGCGCCCGGCCGGGTACCGGCACATGCGGCAGCGGACGCTCGTCGGACGGGGGCCCGCGGCCTTCCGGAACGCCGCGGACGCGGTCATGGAGTTCTGGATGCACCGGGCACTGCCGGTCCGGGTGGAGGCGTCGGCGCCGCGCGCCGCGCCCGGAGTGAGCGTCGTGATCGGTCTGGGCGTCGGGGCGCTGCGCCTGAGGGCGCCGTGCCGGATCGTCTGGACGCGCGAGGAGGAGCGCTACGCCGGATGGGCGTACGGGACGCTCCCGGGCCACCCGGAGTCGGGGGAGGAGTCGTTCGTCGTGCACCTGGACGACGAGGGCGACGTATGGCTGACGGTCACGGCGTTCAGCCGTCCGGCGACGGCGGCCGCCAGGCTGGCGGGCCCGCTCGGGAGGATGTTCCAGCGGTCCTATGCCCGCCGCTGCGGCGCCGTGCTGCGCCGCCTGTCGCGGGTTTAGGTGGGCCGCGGGACCACGCCCACCCCGGTCGTGGCCCCGCGGCCCCGCTTTAGGGCGCCCCGCGCTTTTCGATTATCCCTGCCGGCGTCCCCATGCACGAATCGGCGGAATGAGTTTTGACTCACAATGTGACCTGCGCTTCCCGCCATTGTCGTCAACCGGGGCCGGTGACGTGCGGCGACGATGCGCGTTCCGGGTGGTGCCCCGGCCGCGCGCAGCGTCCGGCGCGCTCCGGGCGCGGCGGACATAAACGCGGCCGTCTCTTTTCGCGACGACGGAAAAGCGTTATGCCGGAGGGGCCGGTGTGAAGCGGTTGAGCCGGCGGCGTCCTCATTCGGTCGGTCTTTCCGGTGAACCGGCGGTCCGCCGGGCCCGTCGCGGGCCCGCGCCGGTAGATTCGGGGACGCTCGCGCGAGGGGGACGGATCCCGCGCGGCGGGGACGGGATGGGGACGCGATGCGGGTCGAACTGCTCACCGTCGGGGACGAGCTGCTCCTCGGCGACACGATCAACGGGAACGCCGCGTGGCTGGGCCGGCGCCTCGCCGACCACGGCGTCGAGGTCACCCGCAGCGTGGTCGTCGGCGACGAGCCGGACGTGATCGTCGCGGCGGTGGAGTCCGCGCTCGACCGGGCCGACGCGGTCATCACCACCGGCGGGCTCGGCCCCACCTACGACGACGTGACGCGCGACGCCCTCGCCAAGGCGGCGGGCGTCGACCTCGTCCGCGACCCGGCGCTGGAGCGGCGGCTGCGCGAGCGGGTCGCCCGGGCCGGCCGGGAGCTGCAGCCGATGGCGCTGCGCATGGCGGACGTCCCCGAGGGTGCGCGGCTGCTGGCCAACTCCGCCGGTTCGGCGCCCGGCCTGCGCGTCGAGCTGCCCGGCGGGGTCGCCTACGCGCTGCCGGGCGTCCCGTTCGAGATGCGCACGATCATGGACGAGGTCGTGCTGCCGGAGCTCGCGGAGACCGCCGGGCTGCCCTCCGTCGCGCGCCGCACGCTGCGCACCGCCCGGCTGTGGGAGTCGGTCATCGCGACCCGTCTCGCCGAGGTGGAGGCGATGGACGGGGTGAAGCTCGCCTACCTGCCCGACCCCGCCGAGGTGAAGATCCGCATCACCGTGGCCGGCCGGGACGCCGCGGAACGGCTGGCGGGCGTGGAGTCGCGCGTCCGGGAGCTGCTCGGCCCGTCGGTCTACGGGGTCGAGGACGAATCGCTCGGCCTGGTCGTGCACCGGCTGCTCCTGGACCGGGGCGAGACCGTCGCCACGGCCGAGTCGCTGACCGGCGGGCTCATCGGCGCCGAGCTGACCGCGACGCCCGGGTCGTCCGGAACCTACGCGGGCGGCATGGTGACCTACGCCACCGATCTGAAGCGGAGGCTGCTCGGCGTGCCGGGCGAGCTCCTCGCCGAGCACGGGGCCGTCCACCCGGACGTGGCCGCCGGGATGGCCGCGGGGGCCCGGGACGCGCTCGGGGCGACCTACGGGCTCGCGGTGACGGGCGTCGCCGGCCCCGACCCGCAGGACGGCCGTCCCGTGGGAACGGTCTATATCGGCTTGGCCGGACCTGGAGGCTCGCTCACGGTGGCCGGTCCGAAACTTCCGGTGCCCGGCACGGGGCCGGAGATCCGCGCGGTGATCCGGCGGATGACCGTCGTGCACGCGCTTGAGCTGCTGAGACGTCGGCTGCTGGGACTTGACGTCGCCGACGAGAGCGGGGAGGCTCGGGCAGATCGGGAAGATCGGGGCTGATTACAGCGTTACGTTCCGAGCGAACACGAAATCAACGGTCTGCCACGGCCACCGCCAAGGCGGGTACGGTGGAACCGGCAGATGGTCCGAACTGAGGGAGGGAGCGAGACGATGGTCCTGCTTCGCCAGCTGCTCGGTGACGTACTGCGGCAGCTGCGGCTGCGCCAGGGACGCACCCTCCGTGAGGTGTCCGCGGCCGCGCGGGTGTCACTCGGCTACCTGTCTGAGGTCGAGCGAGGGCAGAAAGAGGCCTCTTCGGAGTTGCTCTCCTCTATCTGCAAGGCCCTGGGCGTCCCGCTGTCGCACGTGCTAAGGGAAGTCGCGGATCAACTTGCCCTCGCCGAGCTGCAGCATGAGCCCGTCATGGCGGGCGCGCCCGAGCACGAGCGCATCTCCGCCGAGAGCATTCCGGAGACCCCGGAGGAGATCACCGGCGAGCTTCGCGCCGACATGGTCGCCGCCTGACCTTTCCGGCGCGTTCATGCCCCGACCCGGGGCCGCGGGTGTGCGCGGCCTCACGGCATGAACTCGGCATTTCGGGGGATCCTCCCGTGTTGTAACGGATAACCGTAACGATGCGGAAGGAGCCTGTTCATGGCGTCGGTCAAGAGCCCTCTCACCGAGGCGGCACTGAAGGCCGCCGGGGACGCTTTGCAGGGCGCTCTCATCGATTTGATCGATCTCGCACTGGTCGCCAAGCAGGCGCACTGGAACCTCACCGGACGCAACTTCAAGGTCGTCCACGAGCACCTCGACGAGATCGTCGCGCTGGCCCGCAGCGGCCAGGACGACGTCGCCGAGCGCGCCGTGGCGATCGGGGCGAACCCGGACGGCCGTGTCCGCACGGTCGCCGACCGCACGACGATCCCGCAGCTGGAGGCCGGCTACCTCGCCGACGACAAGGTCGTCGCCGCGATCACCGACATCCTCGCGCAGATCATCGCGCGGTTCCGGGAGCGCATCGAGGCGACCGACGAGCCGGACCAGGTGACCCAGGACCTGCTCATCGGCATCACCGCCGAACTCGAGAAGCAGCACTGGATGTTCCAGGCGCAGACCTGACCAACGCGACCGCGACACCGAACCCCGGCCCCGCCGCTCGGCGAGGACCGGGGTTTTTCCCGTTCCGCCACGATCCGACCCCCAATCTGCCGATCATGGGGGATGCGCCCTCTCCTGAGAGCCCTGCCGCTCGCCGCCGCCCTGCTGGCGCTGGCCGCCTGCGGTTCCGAAAGCGGTGGCGCGGGCCGTCCCTGCACGCAGATCGGCGCGGCGCCCGGGCTGAGCCTGACCGTGCCCGACGGGTCCCGCGTCGCGTCCGCGACCATGCGGGTGTGCTGGAACGGGACGTGCCATGATCCCCGGATCGAGCTGACCCCGACCTCCAAGACCGTCTCGACCGGCTGCGACGGCGACGGCTCCGACGCCGCCTGCGGCGCCTCGGCGTCCCCCGACGGAGGCGCGGCGGGCTTCGCGCAGGTCGAGGGACTGCCCAAGGCGCCCGTCCAGGTCACGCTCAAGCTGCGCGACTCGGAAGGTCGGACCTACCTCACCCGCCGCCTCGACGTCACGCCGAAGGCCACGTTCCCCAACGGCCCTCACTGCGGCGAAGGCGCCCCGCAGGCGGCGCTGACCGTCGCGAACGGCCAGGTGACCGTGCGCTGATCAGAGATGCGCCAGGACGGTCTCGGCGAACTCGACGGCGAGCGGGGTCAGGGCGTCCCAGCGGCGCGCGGCCCATCCGGCGGTGAGCGGCGGCAGTTCCGGGATCGGGACCAGCCGGATGTCCCCCGGCCCTTCTCCCCACCCCGGCAGAGCGGGCAGGATCGCCTGGCCGAGGTCCAGTTCGGCCAGCAGGAGCGCGGTGTCCCAGTCGGCCACGCTCGTGGTCGACGTGAGGCGCACCCCGTGGCGTTCCAGCTGCATCTCCAGATGGACGCGGGACGTCGAGTGCGCCGGCAGTTCGATGTAGCGGATCGCGGCCAGCTCGCCCAGCGCCACGGACGCCCGCGCGGCCAGCGGATCGTCCACATGCACGGCGAGCACCCACGGCAGCTCGCACGACGCCCGCTGCTCGACGCCCTCCAGCGGCGGCCCGATCGTGACCCACGCGAGATCGGCCGTGTGCGAGCGCACCGCCTCCAGACAGCGGCGGCTCGACCCGGCGGTCTCGAACTGGAGCGCCGCCTCGGGATGCCGGTCCCGGAACTCCGCCACCCCCGCCGCCATGAAATGCCGCACGGTCGTGGCCCCGGTCGCGACCCGGACGGTGCCGCCCACCCCGCGGCGCACGTCATCGAGTTGACGCAGCGCGGCGTCCAGCCCGGCGATCCCCTCCGCCGCCGCCCGCTGAAGGATGCGCCCCGCGCGGGTCGGCACCACGCCGCGCGGCCGCCGCTCCAGCAGCACGAGCCCGGTCTCGCGTTCGAGCCGCTTGACGTGCTGGCTGACGGCCGACTGGCTGCACGACAGATCCCGCGCCACCGCGCTCAGGTTCCCCGCCGCACAGACCGCCACGAACACGCGAAGATCGTCCAAGGTCACAGATCCAAGCTAGACCGAGGAGCTTTCCAACAAAACCCGAGAATTGACTTGGAGTGGCGCCCCGACGCACGATCTTCCCAAGGGCGCAGGATCCGGCGACCCCGACAGGCGGCGACCCGCCCTGAGGTCTCAGGCGTCAGGGCGGGCGACGACCGGCTGGCAGCGCGGGCACCAGAAGGTCGCCCGCTCTCCCTGCTCCGCCCGCTCGATGCGGGTTCCGCACCTCCGGCAGGGCCGTCCGGCGCGCCCGTACACCCAGTGCTCCCGGCCGCGCCCCGGCTCACCGGTCGTGATGTGGCCGTGCCGCTCCTTGTTGGCCTCCAGAAGGCGGTGAGCGAGCCGCACAAGACCCGAAGTGTCGGGAACGTTCCCTACGGCGGTCCACGGGTTCACGCCCCGCAGGAACAGAACCTCGGCCTTGTAGACGTTGCCGATCCCGGCGACCCTCGTCTGGTCGAGCAGCGCCTCGCCGATCGCCCGCTCCGGCTCCTCCGCCAGCCGCGCGACGGATGCGGCCGCCATCTCCGGCCCCCACGCCGGATCGAGAAGATCGGGCCCGAGGTGCCCGACCGCCGAGCCCTCCTCGTCGGTGCGCAGCAACTCGACCACCCCGAGCGAGTACCCGACCGCCTGCCACTCCGCGTTCGCCAGCACGAGCCGCACCCGGTGGTCGCGCGGAGGAGGCCCGGCCCTGCGGACCTGCCAGCGTCCCTCCATCTTCAAGTGGGTGTGGACGGTCAGTCCGCCCTCGATCCGCACGAGGAGATGCTTGCCGCGCGAGACCACGTCCAGGACGGTCCGTCCGCGCAGATCGGCCGTCGCGTACCTCGGCACGCGGAAGTCCGAGCGCGTCAGCACCCGCCCCTTCAGCGCCTCGCGCAGGCGCCGGGCGGTCAGCCAGACGACGTCGCCCTCGGGCATGTCAGATCAGGGAGGGGCTTTCCCAGGCGGACGGGTCCTCGGTCAGCTTCTGGACGGCCGCCGGCAGTTCCCCGGCGGCTATGTGCGCGAGCGTGACCTGCTCCAGGATCGACCGCTCGCTGGCGCGCAGCGCGATCCACACCTCCTGCAGGGACCGCGCGGGCCCCTCGTACCCGACGTGCTCGGGCCGCTCGCCCCGCACGCCGAGCAGCGGCCCGTCGATGGCGCGAATGATGTCGGCCAGCGAGATCCGCTCGGCCGGGCGTGCCAGCCAGTAGCCGCCTTCGGGTCCCCGCTGGCTCCGGACGAGCCCGGACCGGCGCAGCTGGCCGAGGATGTTCTCCAGGAATTTGGGCGGTATCTGCTGGGCCTCGGCGAGTTGGACCGCGGTCACCGGATGACTCCCGGCGACCGCCAGCTCGGCGGAGGCGCGCAGCGCGTAGTCGACCCGGGCGGACAATCGCATATTCGCATTATCCCTTGCCGATAGGACCACTTCGGTTCCCCTCCCGGCCAAGAAGATGTACCTACTAGTATGTACGAAGCCGACCCGAAGGGACACGAGATCCGATGCCGCTGGTCCGCATAGACGCCCTCCGGATGCCCCCTCCCCAGTTGGAAGCACTAGGAGACGCGGTGCACCAGGCCCTCATGGACTCGATCGGTTTCCCCGCCGACGACCGCTTCCAGATCCTGACAAGCCACGACGGCACGACCGGCACGCTTCGCCACGGCACGTACCTGGACATCCCCCGCGACGACGGCATCGTCTACATCGACATCACCATGCGCGCCGGCCGCACCGCGGACCAGAAGAAGGACCTCTACGAACGCGTATGCGCCCTAGCCCACGAGCGCGCCGACGTGGCCCCCCACAACGTCTTCATAGTCATCCACGAGAACACCCCGGCAGACTGGTCCTTCGGCCACGGCCAGGCCCAGTACCTCCCGTAGCCGGCGACCCGCCAGGCCCCAAGCACGACGCACCGCCGGAACCGGGCTCTTGTCCAGCGGTGCGCCGTGGGTCTCAATCGCCAACCCGCCCCCTCAGCCGCCGCGCCCCGGGCCCCCGCGCGACAACCGAGACGATCGCGATCACGTCCAAAGGCAGCTTCGAGCGAAGCGAGAACCAGCGCGGCGAGCGTTGCCCGCCAACCGGCACCCACTTCTGCAGCTACCTCAGCCGCGACCGCAACCCCGCGACGACCTCAATGGTCGCGATCGCGTCCAACTGCAGTCTTCGAGCGAAGCGAGAACCAGCGCGGCGAGCGTTGCCCGCCAACTGGCACTCGCTACTGCAGCTACCTCAGCCGCGACCGCAACCCTGCGACGACCTCAATGGTCGCGATCGCGTCCGAAGGCAGGTTCGAGCGAAGCAAGAACCTGATCGCGCAGCGAGCCGCAAGGCGAGCCGGAGCGATGCCGGCGATCGCCCGCTTTTATCGACGATGGAGGGCCGCCAGGCCCGAAGGAGGAGAAAAAGCAATCAACACAACCCCAGGAGTTCGGCGGCGGCTTGGGCGTTGGCGGCGGCGGCGCCGTAGGTGGCCAGGTAGACGGCTGAGCGGGGGCGCCAGACGGGGAGGCCCATTTCCACGACGACGGTGTCGGGGCGGGCGGTGAGCAGGGCCGTGGTGAGGGCGCGCTGGCCGGCGTGCCGGTGGGCGTCGCGGAGGACGATGACGAGCCCGCGGCCCTTGGCACGGTCCAAGACACGTTCCGCCGTCCCGTCCGCGCCGTCGGCCTGGACGGCGTCGGGCGCCCACGGGTGCAGGCCCCAGGGTGTCGGGCCGACCGCGATGTTGCCGGTCGTCTCGGTCTCGACGATCAGGGGCGCCCCGTTCCAGCCGGGCAGCGCGCCGGTCACGCGGACGGCGCGGCGGGCGGCCTCCAGCCCGGCGGGCCGGTCGACGGCGGCGGGGCTGTGCCCGGCGAGCCATTCCCTGAGCAGGCGGGTGCGCTCGGCCGCGTCCGCCAGCCTGGCGAGCGGGAGGCGCCCGGTCCGGACGGCCTCGTCGATCGCGGCGAGGGTGGCCTCGACGGTCTCGGCGTGCTCGCGGGGACCGAGGCACAGCAGGTCGGCGCCCGCGATGAGGGCCCGCACGGACGCCTCCGGGATGCCGATCGCGCCGCTCGCGCCCTCCATGTCGAGCGCATCGGTGACGATCACGCCCTGGTAGCCGAGTCGCTCGCGGAGCAGCCCGGTGATCGCCTCCTGGGAGAGGGTGGCCGGCGCCCCGCGGGTGATGGCGGGCAGGTTGAGGTGCCCGGTCATCACCGCGCGGGTGCCGGCCGCGATCGCCGCCCGGAACGGGACCAGCTCGCGGCGGTCCAGCAGGTCCAGGTCGGCGTCGACGAGCGGGATCCCGAGGTGGGAGTCGTCCACGGTCGCGCCGTGGCCGGGGAAGTGCTTGGCGCAGGCGGCGACGCCCGCCTCCTGCGTGCCGGTCACGGCGGCGGCTGCGTGCCGCGCGACCAGCGCGGGGTCCGAGCCGAACGAGCGGGTGCCGATGACCGGGTTGTCGTCGGCGGTGTTGACGTCGACCGACGGCGCGAAGTTGAAGTTGACGCCGACCTCGGCCAGTTCGGCGCCGAGCGAGCGGTAGATGCGGCGGGTGAGTTCGGGGTCGTCGACGGCGCCGAGCGCGGCGTTGCCCGGGTAGGGGCTGCCGGTCGCGTGGCCGCCGAGGCGGGTGACGTCGCCGCCCTCCTCGTCGATCGTGATGAAGGGGTCGCCGGCCTTGCGCATCTGCGCGGTGAGCGCGGCCAGCGACTCAGGGCTCGGGACGTTCCCGGTGAGCGCGAACAGCGTGACGCCGCCGAGGCCGACCTCCATCTCGTCCAGGACCCAGCGGGGCGCGGTCGCGCCGGGGAAGGACGGGAGCAGCGTGCCGCGTGCGAGCCGGGCGATCTCCGCCGTGGTCGCGATGTCGTCGGTCGTCACCCCTTCACCGCCCCGGCGGTGAGCCCGGACACCATGCGGCGCTGGACGATCAGGAAGAAGGCGATGACGGGAATGGTGAGCAGCGTCGACGCTGCCATGATGGGCCCCCAGGCGTTGCCGCTGCGGCCGAAGAAGAACTGCAGCATGATCGGCAGGGTGTACTTGGTCTGGTCGTCCAGGAACGTGAACGCGAAGATGAACTCGTTCCAGGCGGTGATGAAGGAGAAGATGCTGGTCGCCACCAGGCCGGGAGCGACGAGCGGGAGCATGACGCGCAAGAACGTCCGGACCGGGCCCGCGCCGTCGATGGCGGCGGCCTCCTCCAGTTCGCGCGGCACGGCGGCGACGAAGCCGCGCAGCATCCAGATCGCGAACGGGACGGCGAAGCCGATGTAGACGATCACGAGGCCGGCCAGGCTGTTCAGCAGGTCCAGTTGCTTCAGGTCGAGGAACAGGGGGATGACCAGCGCCTCGCACGGGACCATCTGGACCACCAGCAGCATGATCAGGAACGTGGTGCGGAAGCGGAACCGGAAGCGGGCGACGGCGATCGCGGCCATCAGCGAGAGCAGCCCCGACACGAGGACGGTGACGAGCGCCAGGATCGCGCTGTTGCGGAAGTACTCCCAGAAGGAGACCTCGGCGATGCCGCCGTTCAGCACCAGGTCGAAGTGCTCCAGCGTCGGATGGGACGGCAGCGGCTTCGGCGTCGTGCTGAAGATCTCGGTGTTGGGCTTGAAGGCGGTGGAGGCCATCCAGAAGACGGGGAACACCGCGATCAGGAAGACCAGCAGACCCGTCCCGTTCAGCAGCAGTCTGCGCGACAGGCGCCTCATCGGGTCTCCCCCTGACGAACCATGACCCGCACGTACAGGGCGGTGACGATGAGCAGGATGAGCGTGAGCACGAGCGCGATCGCCGAGCCCATGCCGAGTTTCGGATTGAGCGAGCCGAACGCCTCGGAGTAGCCGTACAGCGACAGGTTGAACGCGTCGCGGTTGGCCATCCCGGCCATGATGAACAGCTGCGTGAAGACCTTGAAGTCCCAGATGATCGACATGACGACCAGCACGAGGAAGATCGGCTTGAGCATGGGGTAGGTGAGGCTCCAGAACGTCCGCCACGGTCCGGAGCCGTCCACCCGGGCGGCCTCGTACAGCTCGCCGGGAACGCTCTTCAGCCCGGCCAGCACGGACACCGCGACGAACGGGCAGGCCTGCCAGACGACGCACACGGTGAGGACGGTGTAGGTGGACAGCGGCGTGGCGAACCAGTTGTAGTCGCTCCAGCCGCCGCCGACGAGGAAGTCCGGCAGCAGGTCCAGGCACCAGTTGACCAGGCCGCCGGTGGTGCCGAACAGCCAGCTGAAGATGATCGCCGCGGTGACCGGCGGGGTCGCCCAGGCGACCATCACGCCACCGGCGACGAAGCTCGACATCCGCTTGCCGAGCTTGTTGAGCAGCAGCCCCACCAGCGTCCCGACGACCAGGGTCAGGGACACCGCGACGACGGCGAACAGCACGGTGTGCCGGAGGGTCTGCCAGAAGAACGGATCGTTGAAGATCTTTGTGAAGTTCTCGGTCCCCACCGACTCGGCCGGCTCGCCGCGCAGCTGGCGGTTGCCGACCTTCTGGAACGACATGATCCCGATCTGGACCATGGGCCAGAACATCAGCAGGGCGATCACGACCACGGTCGGCGCGATCAGCAGGTAGGGCCCGAAGCGGGGCCTGCGGCGGGGGCGCGCCCGGCCGGACGTTCTCCGGCCGGGCGCTCTCCGCACCGCGGGAGCGGTGTCGAGCATGGACGTTCCGATCAGCCGGGTACTAGGGGTTCAGCAGCGTGTTGGCCTGCTCGTTCGCCTTCTTCATCTCCTCTTCGGCGGACTTGCCCTGCATGATCGCCTTGACCGCGTTCGGCAGCACCTTCTTGGCCTGCTCGAACTCGCCCCAGCCCGCGCTGATCGGCGGGAACTTGGTGTTGCCGGCGATCGAGGTGAAGATCTCCAGCTTGGGGTCGGAGAACTTCACGTCCGACCGCATGGAGGAGAAGCCGCTGTAGTCCGCCCAGCCCTTGGCGTTCTTGGCGTTGTTCAGGACCGTGATGTAGTCGAAGGCCGCGCCCTTGGCCTTGCTGTCGTTCCAGACCGCGAGGTCGGAGCCGCCCGCCATGACCGGGGCGTTGCCGCCGGTCTTGGTCGGGATCGGGAAGACGCCCCACTTGTCGGCGTTCTTCTCGGAGACCTTCTTCATCTCCTTGAGCGCCCAGCTGCCGTCGACGTACATGCCGAGCTTGCCGAGCGCGAAGTCGCGCTGCGGGCCCTCCAGCTCGTTCTTGCCGACGTACTTCTCGGGGGCGACCTTCTCGGTGGTGACGAGCCCGGCGTAGTACTTGACCGCCTCGACCGCCTGCGGCTGGTCGAGCTGCCCCTTGAAGCCGCCCTTGCCGTCGTCGACGGCGACCTCGCCGGCGTTGCCCCACACGAAGCTGAGCAGCGCGTTGGTCTGGTCGCTCGGGATGCCGATGCCGGGGACCTTCTTGGAGCCCTGCACCTTCTTCGCGGCGGCGGTCAGGTCCGCCCACGTCTTCGGCGGCTGGATGCCGAGCTCCTGGAACCAGTCCGTCCGGTACCAGACGCCGCGGACGCCCCCGTACCACGGCACCGCGTAGGTCTTGCCGTCCGCGGTGTCGTTGCCGAGCGCGGTCTTGTTCAGCGTCTTGCCGTCCGCCCAGCCCGTGAACTGGTCGGTGATGTCGGCCAGGCTGCCCTGCTCGATGTGGGACTGGACGTCGGTGTTGCCGAGCTCGGTGACGTCGGGCCCCTCGCCGCCGGCCGCCGCCTTCTGGAACGTCGTGGCGACCTGCGGCCACGGCACGTACTTGACCTGGACGTCGGTGTTCGGGTGCTTCTGCTTGAACTCGGCCTCGACCCCGTCGAGGAACTTGGTCTGCTCGGGCGTGCCGTCGCCCATCATCCAGACCTTCAGCTGCGCCGGGTCCTTGCCGTCGCCCGCGTCGCCGTCCTTCTTGTCGCCGCCGCAGGCCGTGGCGGCCAGGGCGATCGCGGCCGTCACGGCCGCAACCTTCATGTACTTCACTGGGGGTTCCTTTCCGGCATCGCCTCGCGCGGCCTTGTGGCCTGCGGTGCGAGTGGAGACGGCGCGGACCCTTTAGGGTCCCAGCCATGCCCCTCTCGCGTTCGCATCGCTCGCGGGCGCCCTGCTCGCCAGTCCGCGCTCTGCGGCGCGCCCCCGACCCGGGGTACCGTGCCGGTCGGCGCTTGGGCGTAAACTAACAAGAAACTTTCCTAAACAAAACTCCTCGTTAGCGGATTGAGACATCAGGGGTCAGAATGGCAAGACGCCCGGGAACGCCGAGACTGCTGCGTGAGCTCAACGACCGCGCGGCACTGGACCTGCTCGTCGGGCAGGGACCGCTCACCCGCGCGCAGATCGGCGAGCACACCGGGTTGTCGAAGGTGACCGCGTCCCAGCTGCTGTCCCGGCTGGAGGAGCGCGGGCTCGTCTCGGTGGTGGGGGAGCAGGCCGGGGGACGGGGCCCGAACGCCGCGCTCTACGCCGTCGTCCCGTCCAGCGCGTATGTCGCGGGCCTGGAGGTGGGGCCGGACGGGGTCACGGCCGGCGTCGCCGACATCACCGGGCAGATCGTCGCCCAGGTCACCGTGGACCCGAACGGCGCCGACGATCCCGTGAAGATGGTGCACAGCGCCGTCGTCAAGGCGTGCCGCTCGGCCAAGGTCGCGGTGTCGAAGCTGAGCGCGTTCGTCATCGGGACGCCCGGCGTCGTCGACCCGCGCTCCGGCGACGTCCAGTTCTCCTTCGACCTGCCCGCCTGGCACGAGGGCGTCCTCGCCGCGCTGCGCACCGACCTGCGCCGCCCCGTGATCATCGAGAACGACGTGAACCTCGCCGCGATCGCCGAGCGGGCCTACGGGGCGGCGCGCGACGCCGACGACTTCGCGCTCATGTGGTTCGACCGCGGCATGGGCCTGTCGGTGATGCTGGGCGGGCGGCTGCACCGCGGGCGGTGGGGCGGAGCGGGGGAGATCGGCTACCTGCCCGTCCCCGGGGCGCCGCTGCCGGTCGGGGACGCCCGGCGCGCCGCCCAGGACGAGGGCGTCACCGAGTCGACGACCTGGGGCATCCCCACCCTCGCCGGCGGATACGGGGCCCTGGTGGGCGCGGACGCGGTCCGCGCCCTCGCGCACGAGCACGGCTTCACCGAGCCGACCGCCGTGGACTGCGTCCGCGCGGCGGCCGACGACGAGGACCGCGGCGGGGCGTTCCTCGACGAGCTCGCCGACCGCATCTCCTACGGCGTGACCTCGGTCAACATCGTCCTGGACCCGGGGCTCGTGGTGCTGTCGGGAAGCCTCGGCCGGGCCGGCGGATGGCCGCTGGCCACCCGCATCGAGTCGATCGTCGGCCGGATCAGCCCGACCCGACCCGCCGTCGCCGTCACCGGTGTGAAGGGCGACCCCGTCCTGCGCGGCGCCCTGCACGCGGCGCTGGAGCAGGCGCGCGACGACGTCTTCTCGGCCGCGGGGGCATCGTAGGAAGGCGCGTCCGCGAAAGCGGAAGCGCCTCCGCCCGGCGGGCGGAGGCGCTTCCCGATCGCGCGGTGGTCCGTTCCCCTACTTGGCGGGCGCCGCCGCGACGGCGACCTCCGGATGACGCCGGGGGTCGTTCAGCGCGCGGTCGATGACGGTCTGGCTGATGATCTGACGCTTGCGCCGGAGAGCGGCGGCCTTGCGTGCCGTAGGTGTCATGCCGAAACCCCGTTCCGCGGTGACGCTTTCCCCTTGGCCACCGCAAACCCCGTGATGCAGCCATGCTCTCAAACGAAAGGGCTGGAGGGGATCCGCCCAAGGAATGAATTCGAGGTCAGACCACCAGCGGAGGCCCGCCCCGGACATCCGCGGGGCGGCCGCGCTGAGATCATGGGAACGCCGACTCCTGCCCGCCCGTTGGGGGAACCGTGAGTGACGAACCGAGGGGACGTCATGGCGCTGCGTGACCGGCTGCGGCGCCTCGTCCAGAAGCCCGGAAGCGTCGATCTGGCGCCGCTGCGCGCCCTGGTGGACGAGGCGGCGACGCGCGAGTCCCGCGTCCGGGAGCTGCCGGACGCGGAGCTGACCGCGGCCGCGTCCGCCCTCCGCGAGAAGGAGGACCTCGCGGAGCTGTGCGCCCTCGGCCGGGAGGCCGCGCGCCGGGCGCTGGGGGAGCGGCCCTTCGACGTGCAGCTCGTCGGGACGCTCGCACTGCTGTCCGGGCACGTCGCCGAGATGGCGACCGGCGAGGGCAAGACCCTGGCGGGCGCCCTGGCGGCGGCCGGGTACGCGCTGCGCGGCCACCGGGTCCACGTCATGTCGGTCAACGACTACCTGGCGCGGCGCGACGCCGAGTGGATGGGCCCGCTCTACGCGATGCTGGGCGTCACCGTCGGCTGGGTCGGCCAGTCGTCCACGCCCGCCGAGCGACGCGAGGCCTACCGGGCGGACGTGACGTACGCGCCGGTCAGCGAGGTCGGGTTCGATCTGCTCCGGGACCGGCTCGCCACCGGCGCCGCCGCCCGCGTGCTGCCCGAGCCGTCCGTCGCGCTGATCGACGAGGCCGACTCGGTGCTGGTGGACGAGGCCATGGTCCCGCTCGTGCTCGCGGGCGCCGACGACTCGGGCGGCGCCGACCCGCAGCACGCCGACCTGGTCCGCCGGCTGCGCCCCGGGCTGCACTACGCCACCGACGACGAGGCGCGCAACGTCCAGCTCACGGCCACCGGGGCGCGCGAGGTGGAACGCGTCCTCGGGCTCGACCTCTACGCGCCGGAGAACCTCGCCGTGCTCACCGCGGTGAACGTGGCCCTGCACGCGGAGGTCCTGCTGCACCGCGACGTGGACTACATCGTCCGGGACGGCGCGGTGAAGCTGGTCAGCGAGTCGCGGGGCCGGGTCGCCCTGCTGCAGCGCTGGCCGGACGGCCTGCAGGCGGCGGTCGAGGCGAAGGAGGCACTGGACGCCTCCCCGAGCGGGGAGATCCTCGACTCGATCACCGTGCAGGAGCTGATCGGGCGCTATCCCGTCCGGTGCGGCATGACGGGCACCGCGATGGCCGTCGCCGGGCAGCTGACCGAGTTCTACTCGCTGCGGATCGCGGTCGTCCCGCCGAACCGGCCGTGCGTTCGCGAGGACGAGCCGGACCGCCTCTACGCGACCGTCGCCGACAAGGAGGTCGCGATCGTCGAGGAGATCGCCGCCGCGCACGCCGGGGGCCGCCCGGTGCTGGTCGGGACGGGCGACGTCGCCGAGTCCGAGCGGCTCGCCCGCCGCCTGGCCCGCGCCGGGCTCGACCGGGTCGTCCTCAACGCCAAGAACGACGCCGAGGAGGCCGCGATCATCGCGGAGGCGGGCGCGCACGGCGCGATCACCGTCTCCACGCAGATGGCCGGCCGAGGCACCGACATCCGGCTGGGCGGCAGCCCCTCGCCGTCCGCACCGGGCACGGCCCCGGCGGAGCGGGACGGCACCGACCACGACCGGGTCGCGCGGGCCGGCGGCCTGCTGGTCATCGGGACGGGCCGCTACCACAGCAGCCGCCTGGACGACCAGCTCAGGGGGCGGGCAGGACGGCAGGGCGACCCCGGCGGCTCAGTGTTCTTCACCAGCCTCCAGGACGACCTCGTCACCCGCTACGCGCCGGACGAGGAGTCGAAGGCGTCCACCGGCGACGAGGGGCTCATCACCGACAAGGGCGCGCACTGGATCGTCGGCCACGCCCAGCGCGTCGCGGAGGGCGTGGACCTGGAACTGCACCGCAACACGTGGCGGTACAACCACCTGATCGGGCTCCAGCGGCGGGAGGTGCTCGCCGAGCGCGACGCCGTCCTGAACGGCGACGCCGCCGACCGGGCCATGGCGGCCGACGCCCCGGAGCGGCACGCCGAGCTCACCGCGATCGCGGGCGCGGACGCGGTGGCCGGCGCCGCGCGGCAGATCGTCCTGTACCAGCTGGACCGCTGCTGGGCCGAGCACCTGGCGTTCCTCGCCGACCTGCGCGAGGGCATCCACCTGCGGTCGCTCGGCCGCGGCCTGGACCCGCTGATCGAGTTCAACCGGGAGGCCGTCCCGGCGGGCAAGCGGCTCCTGGCCGACGCGCGGAAGCGGTCCGCGGCCGCCTTCGAGGCCCTCACCGCCTCGAAGGACGGCGTCGACCTCGACTCCGCCGGGCTGAAGCGGCCCTCGGCGACCTGGACCTACCTCGTCCACGACAACCCGTTCGGGTCCCTGGACGAGCGGGCCCTGCGCGGGCTGATCGCCATGTTCAGGGGCCGGCGGCGCTGAGCCGCCGGGGGACGAGCGCCTCGGCGGCGGCGCGGGCGGAGGCCGCCGCGTCACGGACGCCCGCGACGCTGAACGCGACGACCGCCCCCTCGTGCAGCATGAGCAGCTGGTCGGCCAGCACGCCGTCGCCCACCAGGTCCGCGTAGAGGGCGCGGACCCACGCCTTCTGCTCGGCGGCCAGCCCGTGGACGGGGTGGGACGGATCGGGCAGCTCGGCGCAGGCGTTCACCATCGAGCAGCCGCGCCCGGACTCGGTGGCCAGCCACTCTCCGAGGGCGTCGAACGTGGCGAGGACCCGGTCGCGGGCGCCCGCGACCTCGGCGAGCCGGCCGGTCGTGAAGGCGCGCCACCGCTCGTCGCGGGCCCGCAGGTAGGCCAGGATCAGCGCGTCCTTGGAGCCGAACCGGTCGTAGACGGTCTTCTTCGTGACGCCCGCCTCGGCGGCGATCAGCTCCATGCCGACCGAGCCGATGCCGCGCTCGTAGAAGAGCTCGCTCGCGACCTGGAGGACCCGCCGGGCGGCGGGGGTGAGGGGCCGGTCGTGCACGGGCATCGCGGCTCCTTCCGCAGGGTGACCTCAAGTATACATCCCGGTGTGGTTACCTTGTAGGTATACCGGTATGTATACCTAAGGGAGGATCGTGGACATCCGCCGATCGAACGCCCTGCTGGGCGCCGCGTTCGTCGTCATGTGGAGCTCCGGGTTCGTCGGCGCCGAGCTCGGCACGCGGGGCGCGCCGGCGAGCGCGCTGCTGGCCTGGCGGTTCATCATCGGTGCGGGCGTGCTCGGGATGTGGCTGCTGTGGCGGCGGCGCCGGATCCCGCCCCGGGACCTGGCCCTGCACGCCCTGATCGGGACGCTGGGACAGGTCGGCTACCTCTCCGGCGTGTTCCTCGCCGCCGAGCTCGGCGTGGTGGAGGGGATCAACAGCCTGATCACGGCGTTGCAGCCGCTCGTCGCGGTCGCGCTCGCCGGCCCCGTGCTCGGCGAGCCCGTCGGCCGCCGCCGGCTCGCCGGATTCGCCGCCGGGCTCGGCGGCGTCGCGCTCGTCGTCGGCGGCGACCTGAGCGCGGACGCTCCGGCCTGGGCGTACGCGCTTCCGTTCGCCGCGATGCTCTCCCTCGTCGGCGCCACCCTCGTGGAACGTCGCACACGCCCCTCGCTGGAGCTTCCGGAGGCCCTGGCCGTCCAGGCGGGCGTGAGCGCGGTGGTGTTCTCGGGCTTCGCCGGTGTGGACGGCTCACTGGTCCCGCCGGCCGATCCCGTGTTCTGGACGGCCATCGCCATCCTCGTCGTGCTGGCGATGTTCGGCGGCTACGGGCTGTACTGGGTCAACGTCCGGCGGACGGGTGTCGCCCGGGTGTCCGCCCTGCTCTATCTCACGCCGCCCACGACGATGCTGTGGGGCTGGCTGATGTTCGGCAGCACGCTCACCCTGCCGTCACTCCTGGGCATGCTCGTGTGCGCCGCCGCCGTGACCGTGGCCCTGCGGGCCCCGGACGGTCAGGAGCGCAGCCGCAGCCCGCGCGGCGTGGGATGGAAGCCCGCCGACTCCAGCGCGGCGGCCAGCGGGGAGTCGCTGATCGCCTCGCCGTCGGCGCGCTCCACGGTGAGCTTGCCGAGCGCCCCCTCGCGGACGGACAGGGCGAGGGCGTCGACGGCGGGTTGCAGGACGTCCGGGTCGTCGTCCCAGGTCAGGAGCGTCCGCCCGCCGCGTTCGACGTAGAGGACCAGGCGTCCCTCGACCAGCACGACGAGCGCGCCGGCCTTGCGGCCCGGCTTGTGGCCGCTGGCGACCTCGTCGGCGCGTTCCGGCCAGGGTAGGGCGGCGCCGTAGGGGTTGGCGGGGTCGGCCGCGGCCAGGACGAGCGCGCGGACCCCGGGTTTGCGGGGCGCCTCCCAGAGGGCGGAGATGTCGTCCGGTGCGGAGGCCGCCGGGCGGAGCGCGCGGAGGCGGTCGACGGCCCCCGGCAGCGCGAACTGGGCGGCTCCGAGGCCCTCGACGAAGTAGCCCCGCCGGCAACGCCCCGTCTCCTCGAACGCGCGCAGGACCGGGTAGACGGCGGAGAACCCGCCAGGGGTGCGTTCGGCCGCGACGGCGCCGCGGATGACGATGCCGTACCGCTCCAAGAGCGCCTCGGCGAGGGCGTGCGAGCGCAGGGTCGCGGTGGGCTCGCGCTCGGGGAGCGGCCACCAGCGCCCGGCGACCGTGGGCGGGCCCGTCCGGGACGGCAGGACGGGACGTCCGCGCCGCGTCGTCCGGGAGCGGTGCGTCGGCCGTCCCGACCCGAGGGCGGACCGCAGCGGGGCCAGGGTGTCGTTGGTGAGGTGGCCGGCCCAGACGAGGTCCCACACGGCGGTGACGAGGTCGGCGTCGTTCGCGTCGGCCTGCTTGTTCACGCGGTCGGACAGCGTGCGGAAGAACAACGCGCCTCCGTCACCGAGGGCGTCGAGGGCGGCCTGGTGCACGGGCGTGAGCGTGATCTCGGCCGGGGCCGGCATGAGCAGCGGGGCGGTGTCGGCGAGGTACAGCGCCACCCAGCCGTCGCCGCCCGGCAGCCCTCCCTGGCCCGCCCACACGACCTCGCCGGCCGACGTCAGCTCGTCCAGCATGGCCGGGGAGTAGCCGGGCACCCGCGACGGCAGGACCAGCGACTCCAGCGCGGACGCGGGCACCGCCGCGCCCTGCAACTGCTCGATCGCCTGGACGAGCGCGTCGATGCCCCGCAGCCGCGACCCGCCCGCGATGCCGTGCCAGGCCGGCAGGAACCGGCCGAGCGACTCCGGCGGGGACGGCTCGACCTCGGCGCGCAGGCGCGCCAGGGAACGCCGCCGCAGCATCCGCAGCACGCCGCCGTCGCACCATTCGGTCGTCAGCGGGCCCGCCACGGACCCGACCGGCAGGAACTCGCCCTCGACGACCCGGCCCGCGCCCGACAGCCGCCGCAGCGTCTCGACGACCACGGCGACGCCCAGCCCGAACCGCGCGGCGGCCTCGGCCGCCCGGAACGGCCCGTGCGTGCGCGCGTACCGGGAGACCAGGTCGCCGAGCGGGTCGTCGACCGGTTCGAGGAACGCCTCCGGGACGCCCACCGGCAGCGGCGCACCGAGCGCGTCCCGCAGGCGGCCGGCGTCCTCGATCGCCGCCCAGCGCTCCTCCCCGGCGATCCGCACCCGGATCGCCCGCCGCGTCGCCTCCAGCTCCGCCAGCCACCGCGACACCTGGACGAGCACCGCGCCCGGGACGGGATCGCCCGCTGCGGCGGCCTCTGCGTCACCGGCCGTGGCGGCGCTCTCGTCCGGTTGGGCGCCAAGGCCCGCGGGCAGTGTGCGCTCGGCGGCTTCCGCCGTGCTCAGGGGGCCGAGGGCGCGCAGGAGATCGGCGACGCCCTCCATGTCGCGCGCACGGCGGTCGGCCGCGAGGCGCTGGAGCTCGCGTTCGGTCTCGGCGACGGCGTCGGGATCGAGCAGCTCGCGCAGATCGGCCTGGCCGAGCAGTTCGGCGAGGAGCGCCGAGTCGAGCGCGAGGGCCTGGGCGCGGCGCTCCGCCAGGGGCGAGTCGCCCTCGTACATGAACGCGCCGACATAGTGGAACAGCAGGGAGCGCGCGTAGGGGGACGGCTCGGAGGTCTCCACCTCCACCATGCGGACCTTGCGTCCGGACATGTCGCGCATGAGCTGGACCAGGCCCGGGACGTCGAACACGTCCTGCAGGCACTCGCGCATGGTCTCCAGCACGATCGGGAACGACGGGTACTTGCTCGCCACCGCCAGGAGCTGCGCGGCGCGCTGGCGCTGCTGCCACAGGGGCATGCGCTTGTCGGGGCGGCGGCGGGGGAGCAGCAGCGAGCGCGCCGCGCACTCGCGGAACCGGGCGGCGAACAGCGCCGAGCCGCCCAGCTCGTCGACGACGACGCGCTCGATGTCGTCGGCGTCGAAGACGGCCAGGTCGAGGCCGGGTGGCTCGTCCATGTCCGGTATGCGGATGACGATGCCGTCGTCGGCGTGCATGGCCTGCGCGTCGACGCCGTACCGCTCGCGCAGGCGACCGGCGATGGCGAGCGCCCAGGGCGCGTGCACACGCGCGCCCAGCGGCGAGTGGACGACCATGCGCCAGTCACCGAGTTCGTCGCGGAACCGTTCGACGACCATCGTCCGGTCGTCGGGGATGTGACCGGTGGCCTCGCGCTGCTCGGTCAGGTACGAGACGAGGTTGGCGGAGGCCCAGTCGTCCAGGCCCGACGCGGTGACGCGTGCCTGCGCCTCCTGCTGGGAGAGCTCGGCCAGCTCCCGGGTGAAGGTACCGAGCGCGCGGCCCAGCTCGGCCGGACGCCCCAGCGTGTCGCCGTGCCAGAACGGCAGCTTGCCGGGCTGGCCCGGCGCGGGGGAGACGAGTACGCGGTCGGGGGTGATGTCCTCGATCCGCCATGAGCTCGCACCGAGGACGAACACGTCCCCCACGCGCGACTCGTACACCATCTCCTCGTCGAGTTCACCGACGCGCGACGTCTTCTCGCCGACGAGGAACACCCCGAACAGGCCGCGGTCGGGGATCGTCCCACCGCTGGTCACGGCGAGCCGCTGGGCGCCCGGACGGTCGCGCAGCACGCCGGTCACGCGGTCCCAGACGAGGCGGGGGCGGAGCTCGCCGAACTCGTCACTGGGGTAGCGCCCGGCGAGCATGTCCAGGGACGCCTCCAGCGCCGACCGGGGAAGCGTGGCGTAGGGGGCGGCCCGCTTGACGAGGGATTCGAGGTCGTCGACCGTCCACTCGTCCATCGAGACCATCGCGACGATCTGCTGGGCGAGGACGTCGAGGGGGTTGCGCGGGTAGCGCAGCTCCTCGATCTCGCCGCCGCGCATGCGTTCGGCCACCACGGCCGTCTGCACGAGGTCGCCCCGGTACTTGGGGAAGATGACGCCCTTGGACACGGCGCCGACCTGGTGGCCGGCGCGCCCGACCCGTTGGAGCCCGTTGGCGACCGACGGCGGCGACTCCACCTGGACGACCAGGTCCACCGCGCCCATGTCGATGCCCAGTTCCAGGCTGGACGTCGCCACGACCGCGGGCAGGCGGCCCTCCTTCAGGGCGTTCTCGATACCGGCCCGCTCCTCCTTGGAGACGGAGCCGTGGTGCGCCCTGGCGATCTCCGAGGGCGCCCCCTTGGCGGCACCCGCCTGGGCCATCGCGGCCGCGGGGGAGTGGTCCTCGGGCAGGGATTCGCCGGCCGCGCGCTCGTAGGCGAGTTCGTTCAGCCGCCCGCACAGCCTCTCGGCCAGGCGCCGGGAGTTGGCGAACACGAGCGTCGAGCGATGCGCCTGGATGAGGTCGAGCAGACGGTCTTCCACGTGGGGCCAGATGCTGCGCTGGCGGGGGTCGGCCGTCCCCGAGTCGTCGACGAACCGGCCGACCTCGCCCATGTCCTCCACCGGGACGACGATGTCGAGTTCGAACACCTTCTCCGAACGCGGCTGGACGACGGCGGCGGGCCTCGGCCCGCCCAGGAACGCCGCCACCTCGTCCGCGGGACGTACCGTCGCCGACAGGCCGATGCGCTGGGCGGGGCGTTCCAGAAGCGCGTCCAGCCGTTCGAGGGACAGCGCGAGATGCGCCCCGCGCTTGGTGCCCGCCACGGCGTGCACCTCGTCGACGATGACGGTCTCCACCCCGCGCAGCGACTCGCGCGCCCGCGAGGTGAGGATCAGGAACAGCGACTCCGGGGTCGTGATCAGGATGTCGGGCGGCCTGACGGCCAGCCGGCGGCGCTCGTCGGCCGGGGTGTCGCCCGACCGCATCCCGACGCGGACGTCCGGCTCGGGAAGGCCGAGGCGGCGCGCCGCGTGGCGGATGCCGGTCAGCGGGGCGCGCAGGTTGCGCTCGACGTCCACGGCGAGGGCCTTGAGCGGCGACACGTACAGGACGCGGCAGCGGCGCAGCGGGTCTTCGGGGAGGGTTTCGGTGCCGAGCCGGTCGAGGGACCACAGGAAGGCCGCCAGGGTCTTGCCGGACCCGGTCGGCGCCACGACCAGCGTGTTGTCGCCGCCGGCGACGGACTCCCAGGCGCCGGCCTGCGCGGGGGTGGGTGCGGCGAACGCCCCGGTGAACCAGGCGCGGGTCGCCGGGGAGAAGCGTTCGAGCACGTCACCGCCCATGGCGCCATACTGCCTCGCGGGTCGGACAGAATGCGCGGGCGTGGCGCGCGTCACATAAATGAGCGGAGCGAGCCGGGGGGGTGTGGGGGGTCGTCCCCCCACGGGAGACAGGGATGAGCGGAGCGAACGGGGGGTGTGGGGGGCGTCCTCCACATGAACTATTGTAAGCAAGCGCTTGTATGGGCATGGTGGAGCGGGCAGGCCAACGCTCCGCAAGGGAGTCATAGATGTCTTACGTCCTCCTCGCCATGGGCCTCCTGTTCGCCCTGACGGCCGCCAACGCGTACGCCCCGCGGCGCAGCCCCGTCCTCCTGGCGGCGAGCTTCTTCGTGGGCTGGCTCACGATCGAACTGGCGCCGCACGTCCTGGTCGCCTGGGCCGCCGCCACGGCCCTGCTCGCGGCCTTCGGGGGACTGGACGGCTGGGCGGGCTGGACCGGGCTCGTCCTGGCGGTCCTCGGAATCGCGGGCGTCGCGGCCACCCTCGCTGCCTCCCGCCGGACGGTGGTCACCCTGCACGACAGCGGCGCTCCCCTCGAACTGGACCCGGAGGGCGCGCCGCGCTACCCGCTCGGGCACCTGATCGTTCCCCCGCTGTGCCTGGTGCCCCGCAAGGGCGTGCGGGTCGAACGCAACGTCGTGTACCGGCAGGAGGGCCGCCTGCGCCTGAAACTGGACGTCTTCCGCCCCGCCGGCGAACGCGCGGACGGGGAGCTGCGCCCGGGGCTCATGCAGATCCACGGCGGAGCCTGGGTGATCGGCGACAAGCGCGAGCAGGGGCTGCCGCTGCTCAACCACATGGCCGTGCAGGGATGGGCCGGCTTCAACGTCAACTACCGGCTCAGCCCGCGCGCCACCTGGCCGGAGCACCTGATCGACCTGAAACACTTCGTCGCCTGGTACAAGGAGCACGCCGAGGAGTACGGGGCGGACCCCGACTTCCTCTGCGTGACCGGCGGTTCGGCCGGCGGGCACCTCACCGCGATGGTGGCGCTGACCGCGAACGTCCCCGAGTTCCAGCCGGGCTTCGAGGACGCGGACACCACCGTCCAGGGCGCGGTCCCGTTCTACGGCTTCTACAACTTCTTCGAGCCGGGCACCTTTCCTCGCCCGTTCGGCACCACCCGCCTCATGGAACGGATGGTCGTCAAGCAGCCCTTCGCGGAGAACCAGGAGACGTACGCCAAGGCGTCCCCGGTCACCTACCTCCGCGAGGACGCACCACCCTTCTTCGTCATCCACGGCAGCCGCGACTCGCTCATCCCCGCGGTCGAGGCCCGCCGGTTCGTCGAGCGGCTCCGGGAGGTCTCCGGCTCGCCAGTCCTCTATGCGGAGATGCAGGGCGCCCAGCACGGGTTCGACGTCTTCCCCTCCTACCGGACCGCCCGGGTCATCGAAGGCGTCGAACGGTACCTGACGGGTCTGCACCGCCAGTACCGCCAGGGCCGCACCCCCGAGGTCCCCGACGAGGTGACGCGGTCCTTGGGAGAACCATCCGTCGGATAGCGTGGGACACGTGCGGCTAACACTCTTCTGGGATCGGATGAACCAGCAGTTCGGCGAGCACTATGCCGAGAGCGTGGCCAAGGACTACGTCATGGCCGAACTCGGCGGCCGCACCATCGACCAGGCCCTCGCCGACGGCGAGTCCGCCAAGCAGGTCTGGCAGGCCGTCGTCGCCACCTTCGACGTCCCCGCGACCCTGCAGTAGGGGTCCCGCTACAACGGGATGCGGTGCGGGACGAACGACGACGTGTCGTCGGTGATGAGTCCGGACGTCTCCCTGATACCGATCCCGGCGGCCCCGTCGTGGACCACCCACGCGCCGAGCACGGGGTGCTCGCCGTCGAACTCCGGCAGCGCGCAGAACTCCTGGAAGACGTACCCCTCCGCGCCGTAGTCGCCCTGGGTCCGCTGCTCGGAACCGTCCGGCGTGACGATGCGCATGCTCGCGCCCTCCCGCCCGAGCAACGGCTTCTGCACATAGGACGTCAGGTTCGACGGGGTGTTGAGGTAGGTGGGCAGCAGATTGGGGTGGCCCGGGAACAGCTCCCAGAGCAGGACGAGCAGCGCCTTGTTGGAGAGCACCATCTTCCAGATCGGCTCTATCCAGGACGTGGGCGTCCCCGGGATGCTGCGCCCGAACGGCTCGGCGACGATCCACTCCCAGGGGTAGAGCTTGCAGAGCGTCCCGATCTCCCGCTCGTCGAGGTCGACGAACCGCCCGCGCGCGGCGTCCCAGCCGATGTCCTCCATGGCGATCGCCACACCCGGCAGGCCCGCCTCCTCGGCGGTCTCCTGCATGTAGGCGATCGTCATGACCTCCTCGCCGGTCTCGTCACCGGTCGTCCAGGCGAAGTGGACGGGCCCGCCGTCCACGGTGGGCGCCATCTCCTTCCAGCGCGCCACGAACCGCTCATGGATGGAGTTCCACTGGTCGTCCTCGGGATGGGTGTCCTGGAGCCAGTACCACTGGACGACGGCGCTCTCCACCAGCGCGGTCGGCGTATCGGCGTTGTACTCCAGGAGCTTGGCGGGCCCCTGGCCGTCGTAGCGCAGGTCGAACCGCCCGTACAGGTGCGGGTCGCCGCGTCGCCACGACTCCTCGATCAGGGGCGCCACCCAGTCGGGGATGCCGAGGACGTGGTAGCGACCGGTGGACACGACGTGCTCCACCACGTCCAGGCACATCCGGTGCAGTTCCTCGACGACGCCTTCTAGGGCCAGTACCTCGTCCATGTCGAAGACGTAGTGCACCGACTCGTCCCAGTACGGCCGGGTCAGATGCTCGGGGTGCGCGGTGCGGTGGAAGGCCAGGCCGTGCGCCTCGACCTTCTCCGCCCAGCCCTCACGCGGGGTGGAACGGACACGGCGCACGGGTCAGCTCCCGCCCCGGCCGCCGCCGCCGAACCCGCCCCGGCTCAGCGTCCGCCCGCCACTCGACTTGATCTTTCCCTCGGGCCGGTACTGGCTGCCGCCGGACACGAAGCCGGACCGGCTCTTCCCGCCGTAGTACCAGAAGTAGCGGCCGTAGGAGGTGGAGGACCCGCCGTCGATGTCGCCGGTGTCGCAGTTGCCGTCCGGGACGACCTTGTACCCGCCCTTGCCTTTGGCGGGCGCGTTACGGTCCACGCATCTCGCCGTCGTCGAACCGGAACCGCAGGCGACGAGGGTCAACGACAGGGCGCTCACCATCCCCACCTTCACGGCGCGGGAGCTGAGCCGGCGAGTGGGCTCCTGAGGGGGCAAGAGAGCACGTCCTTCTCACGCAGGGATCGATCGGCGGCCGAGGGCCACAGGTCATGAGACGGTGAAGACCCCGATCCGGTTCGATCACACCACATCGCCCGTGCGGACGTTATTCCGGCACGGGGAGATGCGCGTAGAGGTCCATCGCGTCCACCGACGTCGGCAGGTCGCTGACCTGGCCGTCGCCGACCTCCACGACACGCCAGGCGCCGTCCGTGCGGCGGGCCAGGTCGGTGGTGATGAACCGGCAGCCCAGCGCGCGGACGGCGGGAGCCACCGCGCCCAGATCCGGATCGAGCTCCACGCCGGGGCTGTCCGGGTGCGGGCCGACCAGCGCGGGTTCGCCGTCCACCCACCACACGCGCGCCTCGCCCTCCTCGTCGTACTGCTCGAACTCCCGTACGACGAGACCGCCGGCCAGATGGTCGTCGCGCAGCGCGACCATCTTCGCCGCGATGTCGTGCAGCTGCGCGAGGTTCTTCAGGTCGGGGACGAAGCACGCCTCCTCCCACTCGTGCTTGCACGACTTCACGTAGTCCTTGACCACACCGGGCCCGCCGCGCAGCGGCTTGACGAGCTCGCCCAGCTCGCTCAGGGGGCCGGGATCCTGGCCGGTGCCGAGAGACCGCCACACGCTGTGCGGGGTCAGCCCGGCGAACGTGTCGTGCCATCCCGGCAGCTCGTGCGCGCGGCGGTAGTCGTCCGGGTGCGTCAGGAGCACCGTTCCGCGCCGCTTCAGGGCGGCGGCCATCGCGCCGTACTCCTCCGCCGAGAGCATCCATCCGCGGTACCAGACCGGGCCCAGGTCGGAGGGCGCCGCGTCGACCGCGTCCTCGACGTCCCCGCGGCGCAGCGCGTCGTGGTCGATCAGGGCGATCTCGCCGTAGTGGTCCCGCACGGCGGCCGCCTCGCGGGCGAAGTGGGGGTCAACGCGCCGGGGATGGAGCGGATCGACGCAGAAGAGGACGGTCAGCGTCATGATTGGAACCCTCCGTCAACTCCGCCAGGTTACGGGGTCGGGACCATCGATCGCACGGAGATTCCACCGCAAATCGGTGGGCGGGACGATGATCGAACGAATGTTCGGTAAGCTGGCCCCGCCCCGCGGCGACGTCCTCGGACCGCGCCGGGGGTGAAAGTGTCGGTGGCCCGCCGTAACGTCGCCCTCGACATCGCAAGCAGCGGCCGAGAGCCGACACATCTCAACGAGAAGGACATCTCAATGGCAGCGAACGACCGGGAGAAGGCTCTCGAGACCGCACTGGCCCAGATCGAGCGGCAGTTCGGCAAGGGATCGGTCATGCGGATGGGCGAGGAGGCGCGGGCCCCCGTCGAGGTGGTCCCCACCGGCGCGATCTCCCTCGACATCGCCCTCGGCATCGGCGGCCTGCCGCGCGGCCGCGTCGTCGAGGTGTACGGCCCCGAAGGGTCCGGCAAGACCTCCATCGCGCTCCACGCCGTCGCCAGCGTCCAGAAGCAGGGCGGCATCGCCGCCTTCGTCGACGCCGAGCACGCCCTCGACCCCGAGTACGCCACCAAGCTCGGCGTCGACATCGACGCCCTGCTGGTCTCGCAGCCCGACACCGGCGAGCAGGCCCTGGAGATCACCGACATGCTGATCCGCTCCGGCGCGATCGACATCGTCGTCATCGACTCCGTCGCCGCGCTGGTGCCCCGCGCCGAGATCGAGGGCGAGATGGGCGACAGCCACGTCGGCCTCCAGGCCCGCCTCATGTCGCAGGCCCTGCGCAAGCTCACCGGGGCGATCAACCAGACCAAGACCACCGTCCTGTTCATCAACCAGCTCCGCGAGAAGGTCGGCGTCATGTTCGGCTCGCCGGAGACCACCACCGGCGGCCGCGCGCTGAAGTTCTACGCCTCCGTCCGCCTCGACGTCCGCCGCATCGAGACGCTCAAGGACGGCACCGAGGCCGTCGGCAACCGCGTCCGCGTCAAGGTCGTCAAGAACAAGATGGCCCCGCCGTTCCGCGTCGCCGACTTCGACCTCCTCTACGGCCAGGGCATCAGCCGCGAGGGCGGCCTGATCGACCTCGGCGTGGAGCACGGCTTCGTCCGCAAGTCCGGCGCCTGGTACACCTACGACGGCGACCAGCTCGGCCAGGGCAAGGAGAACGCCCGCAACTTCCTCAAGGCCAACCCCGACCTGGCCGACGGCATCGAGAAGAAGATCAAGGAGAAGCTCGGCATCGGCCCGAAGGTCGACAAGGAGGCCGAGCCCGCCGCCGCTCCGGGCGCCGCGCCCGAGCCCTCCGCCCCCGCCCCGGTCAAGGCCCCCGCCGCGAAGCGGGGTGCCAAGGCCGCCAAGGCAGGTGACTCCTGACAAGGAATCTCCTGAGACGGGTGACTCTCGACGAAGAGTGAGCGATGATCTCGTATGCAGGGCGGCGGCGCCCTACCCGGCACCGCACGACCGGTGCCCGGAACTTCCCCGACGGCGCCGCCGCTCCCACGGCTCCCGCCCCCGCGCGGACCGGCTCCCCATGACGGCCGCGCGCGAGAGCGACCCTGAGGCGAGGGCCCGCGAGATCTGCCTGCGCCTCCTGTCCTCCTCCCCCCGCACGCGGGCCCAACTGGCGGACGCCCTGCGGCGCAAGCACATCCCCGAGGACGTCGCCGAACGCGTGCTGAGCCGCTTCACCGACGTCGGCCTCATCGACGACGAGGCCTTCGCCCAGGCATGGGTCCAGTCCAGGCACGCCGGCCGAGGCCTGGCCAAGCGGGCCCTGGCCGCCGAACTCCGCCGCCGCGGCGTCCCCGGCGAGACCGTCAACGACGCGGTGGAGACCCTGGACCCCGGCCAGGAGGAGCAGACGGCCCGCGCCCTGGTCACCCGCAAGCTCCCCGCCACCCGGGGCGTCGACCCCGCCAAACGCATGCGCCGCCTGGTCGGCATGCTCGCCCGCAAGGGCTACTCGCCCTCCCTGTCCTACGGGGTGGTCAAGGAGGCCCTGGCCGAAGAGGGCGCCGATCTGGAAGACCTCCCCGCCTCGCTCGACTGACAGGCCCGCCCCTTCCTACGGGGCGGTGAAGGAAGCTCTGGCCGAAGAGGGCGCCGACCCGGGAGACCTCCCCGCTCTGCTCGACTGACCGGCACGCCCCGTCCCACCGGTGGTCAGGAGTCCCTGGCCGAGAGGGCGCCGGTCTGGAAGTCCTCCCTGCGCCGCTCGACTGACTGACCCGCCCCGTCCCACAAGGTGGTTGAGGGAAGCTCTGGCGGATGAGGACGTCGATCTGGAAGACCTCCCTATCCCGCTCACCGACTGGTCCCCTCCCACCGGTGGTCAGGAGTCCCTGGACGAGAGGCACCGACCTGAGACCATCCCGTCCCCTCGACCGAACCGTCGCGTTCGAAACGGGAAGCGGCGCCGGGGGGCCGGATCGGTGGGGTAGCAGCCGGGGGGTGGGGTGGCAATGTGGCGTTGTCGTGAGAGACGGGTGGCGACACGCCGGAGTCGCGGGGACGGCGGCCGGCGGGCGGTCGGGTCCGCGCTGTGGCGGGGGCGTGATGGTGCAGGTCGGAGCAGGGGCCGGGGGTCAGGGGAGGCGGTAAGGAAGGAGTCACGTCGACGTTCGGTTAGTCCGGAATGCCGGTCGTTTGCTTGCTCATTACCTCTGTGCCGCTTACCGTTACGGCAGTGAGGAGTTACTCCGCGTCTCGCGGATTGCCATACGACCGAGCACGTTCCAGCAGCTGAGAGGCATAAAGGACACGTTCGTCGACCGGATTCGGCCGGGTCGCCGGGGGCGCGCCGCTGCGCGGTCCCGCGATGTCGTGCATCCGCGCGCGCGAGTAAATCCTCGCTAGGCAGGGCCCCGTACTCCGGACGGGCCCGCGGCGAGGAAGGATCTGCCTCATGGAGAGCGTCCTGCTGGGTGCAGCGCTGCTGGTGACCCTGGTCGCTCTCGTGATCGTCCTGGTACGGCGTCCCGGCACGCCCGGCAGGGCCGCGGCCGAGATGGCCCGGGCGCAGGGCGAGGCGGACGAGATCAGGGCGAAGGCCGCGAAGGACGCGCGGGCCGCCCTGGACAAGGCCGAGCGGGAGGCGCAGCAGGCCACCGCCACCGGACGCGCGGAGCTCGACGAGGAAGGCCGGACCCTGCGGGACGACCTCCGCACCGTCCGGGAGGACCTGGAGCGCCGGGAGGCGCGCCTCGCGGAGCGGGAGCAGCGGCTGGACGCCGAGGTGCGCCGCCTGGAGGAGTGGCAGGGACGGCTCGCCGAGACCAAGAAGGAGCTGGAGGCCCGCGGGCGGGAGCTCGACGGCGTCGCCGACGAGCGGCGCAAGGTCCTGGAGCAGGCGGCCGGGCTGACCGCCGAGCAAGCCAAGGGCGAACTGGTCGCGGCGATCGAGAACCAGGCGAAACGGGAGTCCATCCCGATCGTGCGGGAGATCGAGAACGCGGCGAAGGCGGAGGGCGACAAGCGCGCCCGCAAGATCGTGACACTGGCGATCCAGCGGGTCGCCAGCGAGCAGACGGCCGAGTCGGTGGTGTCGGTCCTGCACCTGCCGAGCGATGAGATGAAGGGCCGCATCATCGGCCGCGAGGGGCGCAACATCCGCGCCTTCGAGACGACCACGGGCGTGAACCTCATCATCGACGACACGCCCGAGGCGGTGCTGCTGAGCTGCTTCGATCCCGTGCGGCGCGAGGTCGGGCGGCTGACGCTGGAGAAGCTCGTCCTGGACGGCCGGATCCACCCCCAGCGGATCGAGGAGATCTACGAGCGCAGCCGCAGCGACGTCGAGCAGCTGTGCGTCCGCGCCGGCGAGGACGCCCTGGTCGAGGTCGGCATCGCCGACATGCACCCGGAGCTCATCGCGCTGCTCGGGCAGCTGCGGTACCGGACGTCCTACGGGCAGAACGTGCTCAAGCACCTGATCGAGTCCGCGCACATCGCGGGCATCATGGCGGGCGAGCTGCGGCTGCCGGTGGAGGTCGCGAAGCGGTGCACGCTGCTGCACGACATCGGCAAGGCGCTCACGCACGAGGTGGAGGGCAGCCACGCGCTGATCGGCGCCGAGATCGCCCGCCGCTACGGCGAGCACGAGGACGTCGTCCACGCGATCGAGGCGCACCACAACGAGGTCGAGGTCCGGACCGTGGAGGCCGTGCTCACCCAGGCCGCCGACGCGGTGAGCGGTAGCCGGCCGGGGGCGCGCCGCGAGTCGCTGGAGGCCTACGTCAAGCGGCTGGAACGGCTGGAGGAGATCGCCCGCGACAGGCACGAGGGCGTGGAGAAGGTCTTCGCGATGCAGGCGGGCCGCGAGATCCGGGTGATGGTGAAGCCCGACGCGGTCGACGACATCCAGGCACAGGTGATCGCCCGCGACATCGCCAAGCAGGTCGAGGACGAGCTGACCTATCCCGGCCAGATCCGGGTCACCGTCGTCCGGGAGTCCCGGGCGATCGAGTTCGCCCGCTGACCGGCGTGAACGAGCGACCGGGCGGTTTATCGGGGTTCGGGGGAAATTAAGCGGTTGGTCTGGTGTTCGCAAGCTTCCGCGGTGATGATCAAGTCATTTCCAGGCGGGAGGATCTCGTGAACAGGATCGCCATGATCGGGTGCGGGGCCGTGCTGGCGGCCGTCGCCTTCGCGGGCAGCGCCCAGGCCGCGCCGCAGGCCGCGGGGAAGCGGACGCACGCGGTGATCGTCGGGCATCGCGGGTCGCCGGGGCAGGCCCCCGAGGAGACGCTCGCGTCCTACCGCGACGGGGTCCGCGACCGGGCGGACGTGCTGGAAGGCGACGTGCAGCTCACGGCCGACAAGCAGATCGTGCTCCTGCACGACGACACGCTCGCCCGGACCACCGACGTGGAGCAGGTCTTCCCCGACCGGGCGCCGTGGAGGGTGGGCCAGTTCACGCTGGCCGAGATCAAGAGGCTGGACGCCGGGTCCTGGTTCGACGCCCGGTACGCGGGCCAGCGGGTGCCCACCTTGAAGGAGCTGCTCGCCGCCAGGGACAGGGGGACCGGGCTCAGCCTGGAACTGAAGGCGCCCGACAACAGCCCCGGGATCGCCACGCTCCTCGCCGAGGAGCTGAACGCGGCCGGAGTCACCGACGGCGGGACGCTCAAGTCGGGGGCCTACCGGGTGCAGGTCCACTCGCGCGACCAGGCGGCGCTCAAGGAGTTCCACGCGGCCGCGCCCAAGGTGCAGCTCTCCTACCTGACCGGGGGCGCGATGCTCTCCGACGACGAGCTGGCCGGGCTGGCGGGCTGGACGGTCAGCGTGTACGCGCATCCCAGGGCGACCAGTGCCGGCGATGTCAGGCGTGCGCACGACAAGGGGCTGAAGGTGTTCAGCGACCCGGTGGACAGCCCGGCCGAGGTGTCCATGGGGGCGAACCAGGGCTACGACTGGCTCGCGACGAACTTCCCCGCCACGACGCGGCGGATCCTGGACGGCCGGACGCCCTTCCCCGGCGCGAACGGCGTCGTCATCGACAGCGTCTTCCCCGACCCGGGCGGCGACGACGCACAGCCGGAGAAGAGCGAGCACGTGGTGCTGCGGAACACGACGTCCAGGCCGGTCGACGTGAGCGGCGGCTACCTGCGCGACCAGGCGAGCAACCTGATGCGGATCGGCTCTGGATACGTGATCCCGCCGGGAAGCCTGCTGCGCGTCTACGTCGGCCCAGGCACGAACCGTCCCGACGCCTTCTACAACGGCCTGACGGCCGGCTTCCTGAACAACACCTCAGGAGACACGGTGTCGTTCTTCCGAGCCGACCACACGCTGCTCGACATCTCCTCCTACATCGTCCCCTGATCAGCCGATCGTGAGGTTGACGGGTTCGACGCCGCGCGGCTCGAACCCGAGGGTCTGGCCGTAGAACGCCAGCTCCGCCTCCAGGCAGCGGATGACCGTGTCGGCCTTGCGGAAGCCGTGCGACTCGCCCTCGAAGGTGAGGTAGGCGTACGGCATCTTCTTCTCGGCCAGCGCCTGCGCGAACCGCTCGGACTGGTCCGGCGGCACGATCGGGTCGCTCAGACCCTGCAGGAGCAGGACGGGGCAGGCCGTCCGGTCGGCGCGGTTGATAGGCGAGCGCTCCTCGTAGGCGCGCTCGAACCCGGGGAGGGGGCCGATGAGGCCGAACAGGTAGTGGGACTCGAAGTCGTGGGTGCTCTCGGCGAAGCGCTGCAGGTCGCTGATCCCGAAGTAGGACGTGGCGGCCTTGAACACGTCGGTCTGCGTGATCGCCGCGAGTGTCGTCCAGCCGCCGGCCGAGCCGCCGCGGATCGCCAGCCGCGCCGGGTCGGCGATGCCGCCGTCGACGAGGGCACGGGCGGCGGCGACGGCGTCCTCGACGTCGACCACGCCCCACTGGCGGCGCAGCCGCTCCCGGTAGGCGCGGCCGTAGCCGGCCGATCCGCCGTAGTTGACGTCGATCACGCCGATGCCGCGGCTGGTGAAGTACGCGCGCTCCATGTCGAGGACCGTGGACACCCGCCCGGTGGGCCCGCCGTGCACGAACACGACGTAGGGCGGCAGCTCGTCGTCCGGCCCGGCCGCCTCAGGGTTGGTCGGCGGGAACACGTAGGCGTGGACGGGACGCCCGAACGGCCCCTCCAGCTGCTCGGCGCGCGGCCTGGACAGGTACGCGACGTCGGGCAGCTCGGCCCGCTCCCGGCGCAGCCCCTCGACGCGCCCGGTCGTGGTGTCGACGCGCACCACCGACGCGGGCAGGTCCGGGCCGCCGGCGATCCCCACGATCGTCGTGCCGTCCGTGGACAGCTGCGGCGCCCAGTGCTCGTAGGGGACCTCCAGGTCGACGAGGTCGAGGGTGTCGGTGTCGTAGACGCCGAGCCGCATGTCGCCCTCGCCGTGCAGGACGGCGAGGCGCCCGTCGCCGAGCAGCGCGTACGGCATGCCGCCGAGCTGCCACAGCGGCGCGGCGAACTCCTCCTCGGCCGGGTAGAGCGCCTGGGCGGACTCCCCGTGCAGGCCGACCTGGTAGATGTTCCACCAGCCGGGCCAGTCGGAGATCACGTACAGGGACTCGTCGTCGCGCCACAACGGCGCCAGGGCGGACTCGGTGAGACCGCCCTTCACCGTGCGGGGAGCGACCACCTCGCCGTCCTCGATCGCCGCCACGCGCACCTCGGTGCCGTCCCACGGCATGCGGGGGTGGTTCCACTGGACCCACGCCAGGTGCCCTCCGCCAGGGGACGCCACAGGGCCCGCGTAGAACTGCGCGCCCGACACCAGCTCGCGGATCGCGCCGGCGTCCCCTGCGGCGCTGCCGTCCAGCGGGACGGCGACGATGGCGCGCCGGATGCCCGTGGCGGGCTGCTCGTCCGCGCTCTGCTCATCCTCGGGGCCCGCCGGCTCGGCGATGTGGCCCTCGCAGACGCACCAGACCTCAGTCCCGTCCGGGGAAAGGACGTAGTCGGCGTACCGCAATCCCGCCGGGACGGCCGGCTCGGGCGTCAGCGGGTACGGCTTCGGGTCGCCCTCGTCGAGGCGGTGCAGCCGCTGGTCCTCGTAATTGGAGAACACGACCGACCAGCCCGCCCCGGTGCGGATCGGCAGGTACGACCGCCCGCCGTACTCGTGGACGCGGGTACGCGCATCCCACGGCGCCTGCAGCAGTTCGGTGCGATGACCGTCCTTCAGATGGATGACCGTGGCCCGTCCGCCCTCCTCGGGTCGCGTCTCCTGCCACCACACGTCGTCGCCCATGACGGTGGGGAAGCTGAGGCGCAGCCGGGCGCGGGCGACATCGGCCGCAGAGATGGGTGAAGGCCATGAGCCGTAGGGAAGGGTCGCACGAGCGGTCATAACAGGAATCGTCCCGCATACGGGGATCGGTTGGGGCCATGACGGGCCGTTTGAGGTCGGAAAGATACAAGCTCTTGGCCTGGAAACCCGCCGGTAACACAGGGGTTCGCCCCCGGTGGGACGGCGAAGGGCGCCGCCGGAACCGGCGGCGCCCTTCGCGGACGAGCGGACCGTCAGATGGTCTGCTGGGTCACCCCGACCCCGGCCACGGGGGGCGGGCCGCCCGAACCCATGGTCTTGGCCTCGGTCTTGCGGCTGCGGCGGCTGCGTCCCTCCAGCCAGGTGGCCACACGGCTCAGCGACATGTTGATCGCGATGTAGATGACCGCGACGACGATGCCGGCCTGCAGCACGTTGTTGCTGTAGTTCGCCGGCACCTGCTTGAAGCCGGCCTGCAGGAACTCGCCGTAGGCGATGATGAACCCGAGCGCGGTGTCCTTGAGCAGGACGACGATCTGGCTCACGATCGCCGGCATCATCACCGTGATGGCCTGCGGCAGCAGCACCAGCCGCATGACGCCGTTCTTGCGGAGCCCGATGGAGTAGGCGGCCTCCGACTGCCCCTTCGGGATCGACAGGACGCCCGCGCGCACCACCTCGGCGAGCACGGAGCCGTTGTACATCGTCAGGCCGAACACGACCGCGGCGAACGCGGGCACGGTGACCGTCCCGGCGTTGATCTCCACCCCGAAGATCGAGAAGAAGTAGTCCACCGACACCCGCTGCAGGGTGCCGAACTGCGACTCGGCGATGGCGGGGCTGATCTTGTTGGGGACGAAGAACGCCAGGAAGATCAGGATCAGCAGCGGGATGCCGCGGAAGAACTCCACCACGGCGCCGGCCGGGACGCGGACCCACCAGTGGTCCGACAGCCGTGCCAGCCCGAACACGACGCCGAACAGCAGGGCCAGCACCGTGGCGAGGGCGGCGGCCTTCAGCGTGTTGATCAGGCCGGGCAGGAGCAGGTGCCTCCACACCGTCCACTTCAGGAACGGCGTCCAGAGCTTCTCCTCGAACTGGCCCTTGTCGCTGAGGCGCCAGATCAGCGCGGCCAGGACGGCGGCGAGCACGATCGACGCGACGGCGGTCAGGAGCGCGTTGCGCGCCCTGGCCCGGGGGCCGGGGATGTCGAAGAGAACGGTCGCTTCCTTGCTCATCGCGCCACCGCCATCCGCTTGGCGAGCCAGCCGAAGAAGTATCCGGTGGGCAGGGTGAGGATCAGGAAGCCGATCGACACGCCGAGGAAGAGGGGGATGACCCCGTTGGCGAACGTGGGCTTGTCGATGATGGTCTTGGTGACCAGCGCGACCTCGGCGTAGCTCGCGGCCGCGGCCACCGTCGTGTTCTTGATCATCGCGATCAGCACGCTGCCCAGCGGGGCGATGATCGCCCGGAACGCCTGCGGCAGGATGATCATGCGGAGGGACTGGGTGAAGGTCAGCCCGATCGAACGGGCGGCCTCGGCCTGGCCCAGCGGGACGGTGTTGATGCCCGAGCGCAGGGTCTCGCACACGAAGGCCCCGGTGTAGGCCGACAGGCCGAGGACCGCCCACCAGTAGTAGGTCGTCGAGGAGTTCTCGGAGAACTTCAGCGCGAGGATGTCGTTCAGGCCCAGGCTGCACATCAGCAGCACCAGGGTGAGGGGCGTGTTGCGCACGATGTTGACGTAGCCCGTGCCGAACGCGCGGAGCACCGGAACCGGCGAGACCCGGAAGCTCGCCAGAAAGGTCCCGATGATCAGGGAGAGCACCGCCGCGGCGGCCGCGAGGCGCAGGGTCGCCCAGAATCCCTGGAGGATCTCGTCGAAGTTGTCGAAGAACGGGCTGAAGTCAAACATTGCTCAGCTGTTTCATCACGTTCCAGCGGGTGTCAGGCCATGCCGGCGCGCCCCCGGGCGATGTCTGTCGGGGACGCGCCGGCGTGACGGGCGTCAGTCGAGGCCCTGGGTCAGGCGCAGCCTTCCATCTGCGGGGCGGTCGTGACGAGCTTGAGCCCGGTGCCCGCGAAGTGCTTCTCCAGCAGGGTCTTGGCCGTGCCGTCGGAGTACATCTGGGCGACGGCCTTGTTGACGGCCTCGCAGGTCTCGGTGTCGCCCTTCTTGAGGCCGACGCCGTACTTCTCGTCGGTGAAGGGGTCGTTGATGACCTTGAAGGAGCCCTTCTGCTGGTTGGCGAAGCCGGCCAGGATCAGGTCGTCGGTGCTGACCGCGTCCAGGGCGCCGGACTTCAGCTTGCTCACGCACTCGGAGTAGCTGGAGGCGTCCACGAGCGTGACGCCCTTGATGTTCAGCTTGCCGTCCGGCGGGCCCTCGGTGATGCGGCGGAAGGAGTTGGACCCGGCCGCCTTGCAGAGCTTCTTGCCCTTGAGGTCGGTGGCCTTCTTGATGCTGCCGTTGTCGGCCTTGACCATCGTGTCCTGGTGGGCGACGTAGTACGGCCCGCCGAAGGTCACCTGCGACTTGCGCGCGTCGGTGATGGAGTAGGTGGCGACCACGAGGTCGACCTGCCCGCCGCCGAGGAACGACTCGCGGTTGGCGGAGGTCGTCTCCTTGAACGTGATGCCGTTCTCGGGGACGCCGAGCGACTTGGCGATGTACTTGGCGACGTCGACGTCGAAACCGTCGAAACTGCCGTCGGGCTTCTTCAGGCCGAGCGCCGGCTGGTCGAACTTGATGCCGATGGTCAGCTTCTTGTCGTCCTTGGCCTTCTGGACGACCGTCTTGGCCTCGGTCTTCTCGGTGTCACTGCCGCACGCGCTGAGCGCCAGCGACAGCGCCATCCCCGCCCCGATGAGGGCGCCGAAACGACGTACTCGCATTCTCGTCCTACCTCTGCTCTCTGCCGGAGCCCCGCGGCTCAGTGCGTGAGGATCTTGGAAAGGAAGTCCTTCGCGCGCTCGGTCCGCGCGTTGGTGAAGAACTCGTCGGGGGTGTTCTCCTCGACGATCTGGCCGTCCGCCATGAACACGACCTTCTGCGCGGCCCGGCGGGCGAAGCCCATCTCGTGCGTGACGACGATCATCGTCATGCCCTCGCGGGCCAGCCCCGTCATGACGTCCAGGACCTCGTTGACCATCTCCGGGTCCAGCGCCGACGTGGGCTCGTCGAAGAGCATCACCTTGGGCCGCATCGCGAGGGAGCGCGCGATCGCCGCGCGCTGCTGCTGCCCGCCGGACAGCTGCGCGGGGTACTTGTGCGCCTGGTTGGCGATGCCGACCCGGTCGAGCAGTTCCATCGCGTGCTTCTGCGACTCCTGCTTGCCCTGCCTGCGGACCTTCACCGGCCCGAGCATGACGTTCTCGAGGATCGTCTTGTGGGCGAACAGGTTGAACGACTGGAACACCATGCCCACGTCGGCGCGGAGCTTCGCCAGATCCTTGCCCTCTTTGGGCAGCTCCTTGCCGTCCACGAGGATCGTGCCGTCGTCGATCGGCTCCAGCCGGTTGATCGACCGGCACAGGGTCGACTTCCCGCCGCCGGACGGGCCGATGACGACGACCACCTCGCCGGAGTTCACGGTGAGGTTGATGTCCTTGAGGACGTGCAGCTCGCCGAAGTGCTTGTTGACGTGCTCGACTACGACGAGCGGCCGGTCACCTGCGGCGGCCGGCTCCGGGGTGGAGTCCTCCGGCCCGGTCTCGGTGATCTCGGGCTCGCTTTCGCTGTCCGTCATGGGCACGGACTTTATGTCATCGCCGGTACTGACCGAGTTGCCGGGCGGTACCGATACGATCACGAATACCCACGTCGGACGGGGTTCGGTCGTGGCGGAGAGTGATCATAAAAGGCGGTGGCGGGGTGCGCCGCCCGTTCCGCCATGTCACGCCGGGCCCGTAACCTGGATGACTGTCATGAGTGCGCCAATGGAGACGGCTCCCCGTACGTACGAGATCCGTACCTACGGGTGCCAGATGAACGTCCATGACTCCGAGCGGCTGTCGGGGCTGCTGGAGTCGGCCGGGTACGTCCGCGCGGTGGAGGCCGAGCCCGACATCGTGGTGTTCAACACCTGCGCGGTGCGGGAGAACGCCGACAACCGCCTCTACGGCAACCTCGGCCATCTGCGGCCCGTCAAGGACGGCCATCCCGGCATGCAGATCGCCGTCGGCGGCTGCCTGGCCCAGAAGGACCGCGACACCATCGTCAAGCGCGCCCCCTGGGTGGACGTGGTGTTCGGCACGCACAACATCGGGTCGCTGCCCGCGCTGCTCGAACGCGCACGCGTCCGGAGCGAGGCGCAGGTCGAGATCGAAGAGTCCCTGGTGACCTTCCCCTCGACGCTGCCGACGCGCCGCGAGTCGCCCTACGCCGCCTGGGTGTCGATCTCCGTGGGGTGCAACAACACCTGCACGTTCTGCATCGTCCCGTCCCTGCGCGGCAAGGAGCGCGACCGCCGGCCGGGGGAGATCCTCGCCGAGGTCGAGGCGCTGGTCGCCGAGGGCGCCCTGGAGATCACGCTGCTCGGGCAGAACGTCAACGCCTACGGCTCGGGCTTCGGCGCCCTGTCCGGCGCGCCGGAGGAGGTCCGCGCGATGACCGGGGACGGGCAGTCGGCGTTCGCGGGGCTGCTGCGGGCCTGCGGCGGCGTCGAGGGCCTGGAGCGGGTCCGGTTCACCTCGCCGCACCCCAAGGACTTCACCGACGACGTGATCGCCGCGATGGCGGAGACGCCGAACGTGATGCCCTCCCTGCACATGCCGCTGCAGTCCGGGTCGGACGCGGTGCTGCGCGCGATGCGCCGGTCGTACCGGCAGGCGCGCTACCTCGGCATCATCGAGAAGGTCCGGGCCGCGATCCCGGACGCGGCGATCACCACCGACATCATCGTCGGCTTCCCCGGCGAGACCGAGGCCGACTTCGAGGAGACCCTGCACGTGGTGCGGGAGGCCCGGTTCGCGTCGGCGTTCACGTTCCAGTACTCCAAACGCCCGGGCACCCCGGCGGCGACCATGGACGGCCAGCTGCCGAAGGAGGTCGTCCAGGAGCGGTACGAGCGGCTCATCGCGCTCCAGGAGGAGATCTCCTGGGCGGAGAACCGCCGGCAGCTCGGCCGGACGCTCGAGGTGCTGGTCGCCGAGGGCGAGGGCCGCAAGGACGAGGCGACGCGCCGGCTCTCGGGCCGGGCGCCCGACAACCGCCTGGTCCACTTCGGCGTGCCGCAGGAGCCGGTCCGCCCCGGCGACATGGTCACCGTCGAGATCACCTACGCCGCGCCGCACCACCTGGTCGCCGACAAGCCCGCGCTGGGCGTCCGCCGGACGCGCGCGGGCGACGCGTGGGAGGCCCGGCAGGGCGGGGACGGCGAAGCCCGGGGCGTGTCGCTGGGCATGCCGTCGATCGGGCGCCCGGCCCAGCCCGCCGCGGCCGCGCCGGGCTGCTCGACCTGCCCCTGAACCCCGCATGATCGGGCCTGCCCCTTCGGCCGGCCCGCCCTCAAGGAGGCAGCGTGCTCGTATCGGCGGCGGTGTGCCCGCACCCGCCTCTCCTCGTCCCGGAGACGGCGGGGGAGGCGGCGCCGGAACTGGACGCGCTCCGGGCGGCCTGTGACCGGGCCGTCCGCCGCCTGGAGGGGAACGACGCCCTGGTCGTGGTCGGGGGCGGGCCGGAGACCCGCGCGTACAGGGAGGACGCCTACGCGACGCTCCGCCCGTACGGTCTCGACTGGACGATCCCCGGCGACGTCAGGGGCGGCGCCGAGGCGCTGCCGCTCTCACTCACCATGGGTTTCTGGCTGCTGGAGCGGCAGGGGCTCGGTAAAGGGGCGCGCTACCAGACCGTCGCTTTCGACGACCCGCCTGAGCGCTGCCTGACGCTGGGACGGGAACTCGCCGTGTCGGCCGAGCGGGTCGCGCTTCTGGTGATGGGGGACGGGTCGGCCCGCCGCTCGGAGAAGCCCCCCGGCCACCTCGACGAGCGCGCGGCCCCCTATGACGAGGGCGTGGCCAGCGCGCTCGGGCGGGCCGACGCCTGTGCCCTGGCCGGCCTGGATCCGGGGCTCTCCCGGGACGTCCAGGCCGCCGGGCGCGCGGCATGGCAGGTACTCGCAGGCGCGGCCGCTCAGGGCGGCGACGCCGCGGCACTCACGGCCGAACTCCTCGCCGACGAGGCGCCGTACGGCGTCGGCTACCTCGTGGCGAGCTGGTCACGGGCCGGCGGGCCCGCCTAGGACGGCGGGCCGCCCGTCCCGCCGGGCTGGCCTCCCGCGCCGCCGGGCTGGCCGCTCGGTCCCTCGGCCTGGCCGCCTGCGCCGCCGGGCCGGCCGCTCTCGCGGTCGATGTAGCTTCCGGCCTGGTCCTGGACCCGGTCGACCTTGTCGGCGTGCTTGCCCCCGGTGCGCTGGTCGAACATGTCCCCGGCCTTCTCGACACCTTGCTTGGCCTTGTCGGAGTGCTGCCCGAGCATCTGCTTGACCTTGTCGACGATGGACATCGAATCCCCCCGGATCCCTCGGCTCGTTCGGCGCCGCGGGCACGGCGCGGCACCCGTTCATTCCGGCCATACCCGTTCTGTTGCCACAATCAATCCCGTGACCTCACCCAATGCCCCGCATGTGATCGCGGTCGTCGGCGCCACGGCGGCCGGCAAGTCCGACCTCGCCGTCGAGCTGGCCCTCCGGCTGGCCGGCGAGGCGGTCAACGCCGACTCGATGCAGCTGTACCGCGGCATGGACATCGGCACCGCGAAACTGTCCGCGGCCGAGATGCGCGGGGTCCCGCACCATCTGCTGGACGTCTGGGACGTGACGGTCGCCGCGAGCGTCGCCGAGTACCAGCGGCTCAGCGCCGACGCCATCGCCGGGATCAGGGGCCGGGGACGGCTGCCGGTGCTGGTCGGCGGGTCCGGGCTGTACGTGCGCGCCGCGCTCGACCGCCTGGAGTTCCCGGGGACGGACCCGGCCGTCCGGGGGCGCCTGGAGGAGGAGCTGGCACGGGTCGGTCCCGGCCCGCTGCACGACCGGCTGCGCGGCCTGGACCCCGCGGCGGCGGAGGCGATCCTGCCGAGCAACGGCCGCCGGATCGTGCGGGCCCTGGAGGTCATCGAGATCTCGGGCCGCCCGTTCACCGCGACCCTGCCCGAGCACCGGTACCGCTACGACCACGTCGTGCAGATCGGGCTGAGCGTGCCCCGCGAGGTGCTGGACGAGCGCATCGCCCTGCGGGTGGACCGGATGTGGGAGGCGGGCCTGGTCGACGAGGTCCGGGAGCTGGAGAAGCGGGGCCTGCGGGACGGCCTGACCGCCGGGCGCGCCCTCGGGTACGCGCAGGTGCTGCGGTTCCTCGCGGGGGAGTGGACGGAGGAGCAGGCCAGGGAGGACACCGTCCGGACGACGCGGCGTTTCGCCCGCCGCCAGGAGTCGTGGTTCCGCCGCGACCCGCGCGTGCGATGGCTGCCCCACGATGCCCCGGACCTGGTCGATCGCGCTCTCGCCCTGGTGAGCCGGGGGACGCCGGGCCCCATATGATCGGGGCATGCGGTTCGTCAAAGGGCACGGCACCGAGAACGACTTCGTGATCCTCCCCGATCCGGACGGTGTCCTGGACCTCACCCCGGAGGCCGTCGCGCGGCTCTGCGACCGGCGGGCGGGCATCGGCGCCGACGGCGTCCTGCGCGCGGTCCGGACGAAGGCCACCGAGTTCGACGCCGACGCCGAGTGGTTCATGGACTACCGCAACGCCGACGGCGGCATCGCCGAGATGTGCGGCAACGGGGTGCGCGTCTTCGCCCGCTACCTGGTCGACGCGGGCCTGGCCCCGCCCGGGGAGTGGGACCTGGCCACCCGCGCGGGCCTGCGCCGCGTGACGCTCGGCCCGTCCGGGGACGTCAGCGTGGAGATGGGCCTGCCGGAGCTTCTCGGCCCGGGGGAGGCGTCCCTGGCGGGCGCGAGCTTCGCGGGCGAGCGGGTCAGCGTCGGGAATCCCCACCTGGCGTGCCGCGTCACCGAGCCGGTCGCCGCCCTGGACCTGTCGCACGCCCCGGACTTCGACCCGGCGGTCTTCCCCGCGGGGGTGAACGTCGAGTTCTACCGCAGCGTGGGGGAGCGGCACGTCGAGATGCGGGTGTACGAGCGCGGCTCCGGCGAGACCCGGTCGTGCGGCACCGGTACCGTCGCGGTGGCCGCCGCGGCGGCTCACGGCACGGCCGACGGCGCCGAATGGACCGTGGACGTCCCCGGCGGCAGGGTGACCGTCGTCCTGGACGGCGAGACCAGTTTCCTGAGGGGGCCGGCCGTCCTGGTGGCCGAGGGCGAGACGCGGCCCGGCTGGATTTAGCGGACCGCCCGTCTTACCTGGGCGTGTGCCGGTCCCGGGGCGGTCCCGGCACAGACGGGACAACTGTCCCTCTCCGGCGGGACCTTCCACCGCATAACTTCTCTCTTGCACACCCTCTGGTGAATGGCCCGTATGGACCGGGATGGGAGCCCCGGGCCCGTACGGAGCCCGAGGGCCGGTGGCGACCTTCTTGGCGGGGGGCGGTCACCGGCCCTCCCACCGGGGAGGGGCGGCGTCTCAGGGGGAGACGCCGTTGACCGGCAGCCTGGCGCGGACCAGGGTCCCGCCCTTGGGGCCGGGCCCCACCGTGCAGGACCCGCCCAGCTCGGCCGCACGCTCGCGCATGGAGGACATGCCGATGCCGGAACGCACGTGGTCGGGCAGTCCCACACCGTCGTCGTCGACGGTGACGTGCAGATCACCGTTCAGATGCAGCCGCACCTCGGCGCAGCCGGCCTCGGCGTGCCGGTGGACGTTCGTCAGCGCCTCCTGGACGATCCGGTACGCCGCGACCTCGGCGGCGGCAGGCAGGCCCTTCAGATCGCCCTCGACGCGCACGTCCACCCGCGGGCCGTCCCCGGCGGCGACGACGCCTCCGAGCGCCTGGATCGCGCCCTCCAGCCCGAGGTCGTCCAGGGCGGGCGGCCGCAGGCCGTACACGAGCTCCCTGATGTCGCCGATGGTGCGCCCCATGGTGCTGCGCAGCTCCTCCAGCAGCCCGTCGACCGCCTCCGGGTCGGTCCTCAGCGTGATGCGCGCGGCGTCCACCGTCATGGCGAGGCTGGCCAGCGTCGGCCCGAGCCCGTCGTGCAGGTCGCGGCGCAGCCGCCGCCGCTCCTCCTCCCGCGTGCGCAGGATGTGCTCCCGGGAGCGCTGGACGTCCGCGGAGAGCCGCGCCGCGTTCGCCAGTTCGGCGAGGTTGCGGGCGAGGACGTTCGACAGGCGCGCGTCCGGGGTGCGGGTGACGCCGAACAGCAGGCGCCCCACCGGCTCGCCGTGCCACACCAGCGGGATGAGCTGCGGGCGCTCGCCGAGCACTCCGTCCTCCGCCGAGACCGTCCGGCCGTCGCGGTCCAGCACCTCGATCGTGACGCCGGTCGCGTGCAGGGCAGAACGCGCCACCTCGGCGGCGACGGCGAGCGCGGCGCCCGGGTTCGCGGCGGTCTGCAGCCGCCGGTTCAGCCGGTCGGCGATCCGGTACGGATCGCGTTCACCGTGGATGAACCCGTCCACCGTGCGCTGCAGCCGCCGCCGGACGGGTTCGAACACCGCGCCTGCGACGATCGCGCCGGCGAGCCCGGCGAGGGTGCCCCGGCCGTGCGCCAGCAGGCTCGCGCTGCCGACGAGCGCGAAGTACACGCCGGTGATGACGACGACGAGGCCCGCGTACACCAGCGTCCGGCTGACCACGAGGTCGATGTCGTACAGCCGGTAGCGGGTGATCGCGATCGCGATGCAGATGGGGACGGCGACGATGGTGAGGTCGCGCAGCGGGTCGCCGATCGGGCTGTTCTCGCCGGCGAAGATGATCGCCTCGGCGAGGATGCCGGGATAGACCACCCAGGCGATCTGCCGCCGGACGTCCGGCGGCGCCTGCACGAACCGCACGGCCACCGAGAACAGGCCCGCCGCCAGGGCGGTGACGATGACCGCGCTGATCGGGAGCGGGATCGTCTCGAACGGGTACACCGAGACCCCGTTGTGCCAGCGGCGCACGTCCGGGTCGATCGTCAGGTGCGCGCAGACGACGACCGGGACGAGGCAGGCGAGGGCGAGGGCGGGCCGGAACCACCGCGACACCAGCCGGCCGTCCGGGAAGATCAACGGCAGCACGAGTGTCAGGGCGTAGGTGTCAACGGCCCACAGCCAGACGGCGAGCCACTGGACGAACCCGGCTCCAGGCCGGTGGTGGAGCTCCAACCAGGGGCCGAGGTTGAGCGACAGCACGTACAGCGAGGCACTGAAACCCGCGCCGACCATGAGCCAGGCGACCGTCAGCCCCGGGCGGTGCCGCAGGAGGACGGCGCCTGCGGGCGTCCAGGCCAGGGCGACCAGGATCTCCGGATGCCACCACACCATCCGCAGTTCGGACGGCACGCTGGCGCCGATGGTCAGTGACGCGGCGACGGACACGACCGCGGTCAGCGCGAGGAGGGCGCCCACGCGCCCCGCTCCGCGGTCGTGCTCTTCCGTCCCCATGCACACTCCCCGCCCAAAAGTAATGGAATGTTAAAACGCGCAGCTCCCTGTCCTGCAGTCCAAATCGCGTCCGCCTCAGGACACCGCTCAACCGGTTCGGCGGAGAACTCCCCGGGCGCGGTGCATGCGGGCGTGCCGTGATGGTAACCGCGAAATCGGGCGAAATAAACGGAAGGCGCAGGTCAGCGCCCCGCCATGGCCGCGCTGCCCGGCGAGGTGGGCCGGGGCCGGAGGCGGGCGCGGGTCAGGCCGTCAAAGTCAGCATGCTTTCGCGTGTCAGCGCCTTCAGCCCGCGCCTCATGTCCTCGGGGCCGAAGTCCTTGAGCAGCAGGCGCTGGATGAGGAATCCGGGGAAGAGGGCGAACAGCGTCTTTCCGGCGGCCACGACGTCGGTCTCGGCGGGAAGCAGACCCGCGCCGACCAGCCGCCGGATGTAGAGGGTCCAGGTGTCCCGCAGGTCGGTGACGTTGTCGGCGACGTACGCGGCGATCTCGGGATCGTGCATGGCGAGGGCCCAGGCCTGGGGCGCGAGCCGGAGCGGGCCGTTCTCGCCGGACAGGGCGACGACGTGGGAGGCGAGCCGCTCGACGACCTCGTCGACCGGGAGCAGCGGGTCGCCGTCGGCGAGCGCGGTGAAGAACGTGCGCAGGTCGCCGATCACGGTCGCGATGTTCGCCTCGATGATCTCGTTCTTGCTCTTGAAGTACCGGTAGACGGCACCGGCGGAGAGTCCGGCCTCGGCGAAGATGTCCTGCATGGACGTCGCGTGGATGCCCTTGCGGATGAAGCAGGTGCGCGCCGCTTCCAGGATCTGGCGGCGGCGTCGCTCCAGGTGCTCCTCGCTGACTCTCGGCATGGTGCCAATCTAAAACGAACGTTCATTTCTTGACAAGCTCCGGAGAGGGTGCGAGGCTACGGCGCCAAAGAGAACGGACATTCGTTTTTGGAGGAGACCGTGCGGCCATCGCCCGTCGCGCGCACCGTCGGCGTGGCCGTCGGCGTCGCGTTGCTGCAGCTCATCATGATCGTCGCCTTCTCGTGGCCCGCCGCGCGGACGGCGCCGCGTGACGTCCCGATCGTCGTGACCGGCCCGCAGGCCGCCGTCGTCGCCGACCTGCTCGACCGCGGGCGGCCGGGCGCCTTCGACGTCCGGACCCGTCCGGACGAGGCCGCCGCGCGCGCCGCGATCGCGAATCGCGAGGCGTACGGCGCCGTCGTCACGTCGCCGTCCGGCCCGAAGGTGCTCACCGCTTCGGCCGCCTCGCCGCTGGTCGCCCAGCAACTCGCCGCCATGGCGACGCGTCTCGAACCGGGGGGCGCCCCGGCGCCCCCGCCCGTCCAGGACGTGGTCGCCGCGGACTCCGACGACCCCCGCGGGGCCGGTTTCGGCGCTCTCGCGCTCCCGCTGACCATGTCCGGGCTCGCGGCCGCGGTGCTGCTGACGTTCGCCATCCCGTCCCTCGCCTGGCGCACCGCCGGCACGGTGATCTTCGCCGGACTGGGCGGGCTGGGCATCGCGTGGATCGCACAAGGCTGGCTGTCACTGCTCCCCGGCTCCTACATCACGCTCGCAGGTGCCATGGCGCTGTCCGTCCTCGCCGTGACCGGCACCGTGGTCGGCTTGGCCGCCGCCCTGGGCCGCGCCGGGTTCGGACTCGGCGCGCTCACGCTGCTGCTGCTCGGCAATCCTCTGTCGGCGGCCACGTCGGCGCCCGAACTGCTGCCGCAGCCGTGGGGCACGATCGGCCAGTACCTGCCGCCGGGCGCGGCGGCCACCCTCCTCCGGTCGGTGGCGTTCTTCGACGGCGCCGGGGACACCGGCCCGCTCACCGTCCTGACCGCCTGGGCCGCCGCCGGTTTCGCGCTCGTGGTCCTCGGCGGTCTGCGGAGGCGTTCGGAGGGGGAGGCCGTGCCCGACCGCGAACCGGTGCTCGCGTGACCTTCACGGCATGAGTCCCGGCAATCCTCTGCGCTTTCCGTACTCACTCAATAACATTCGGTGACCTTTGGGTGGTGAGAAGGGAAGACGGTGGCGACGTTCGTGGTCCGGCGGCTGGCGAGCCATGCGGCGCTGGCCGTGCTCGCCGCCGGCCTCGGCTACCTGCTCGCCGCCGCGGCACTCGATCCGCGGGCCGTCCTCGAAGACCGCGCGCCGCGTCCGCCGGAGGCCGTCATCGACGCGCGGCTCGGCGCGCTCAACCTCGATGACCGGACGCCCTTGGCCGAGCGCTACCTCACCTGGGCCGGGGGCGTCGCGCACGGCGACTTCGGCCGTACATGCGACGGCGAGCCGGTCAACGCCGAGCTGTGGCGCCGGCTCGGCGTGAGCCTGCGCCTGGTCGCTCCAGGTGCGGTCCTGGGGGGCGCCTCGGGGGTCGTCCTCGGCGCCTACGCCGCTGTCCGGCACGGCCGGGCGGCCGACCGGCTGATCTCCAGCGGCGCCTATCTGCTGCCGGCCGTCCCCGTGTTCGTCCTGGCCGTGCTCTTACAGATCATGGCCGGTGAAGCCAACGACGCCATGGGGATGCGTGTGTTCGTCTGGGTGGGGGAGTCCACGCCGGGGGCGTCCCGCGGCGCGCTCTGGGATCTTGCGGACCGGGGACGCCGCCTGCTGCTGCCGACGGCCACGATCGCCCTCTGCCAGCTCGCCCTCTACGCCCGCTACCAGCGGGGCCTGATGCTGGACGTGCTCCACGCCGATCACGTCCGGGCCGCGCGGGCCAGGGGGCTCCGGCGGCGCGACGCGCTGCTGCGGCACGGGCTGCGGACCGCGATCGTCCCGATGACGACCTACTTCGCCTACACGTCCGGTCTGGTGCTCCTCGGCGGGGTGTTCACCGAGACGGCCTTCGGGCGCCACGGGCTGGGGGAGTGGCTCGTCGCGTCCGTCTCCCGCGGCGATGTCAACGCGGTCGCCGCCATCGAATGCCTCGCCGCCTGCGCCGTCGTCCTGGCCTCCCTCGCGTCCGACGTGCTGGCCGCGGCGCTGGACCCCCGCGTCCGCGCGGGAGGCGCGCCGTGACCGCCGGCCGTCGGACGGCGGCCGGGGCGGTCCTGCTCGTGCTGGTGTTCCTCCTGGCTTTCGGCGGGCCGCTCGTCTCGCCGTACGGATGGGACGAGACCGACTTCGCGGCGTTCCGGCAGGGGCCGTCCGGCGGCCACTGGCTCGGCACGACCCAGAGCGGGCGCGACGTCTTCGCCTTCACCCTGCGCGGTGCGCAGCACTCGCTCCTGGTCGGCCTGAGCGCCGCCCTGCTGTCGACCGGTCTCGCCGCCGCCGTCGGTACCGCGGCCGGGTTCCTGGGCGGGCGGGTCGACCGGGTGCTGATGTGGGGGGTCGATCTGCTCCTGGTGCTCCCGTCCTTCCTGATCGTGATCGTCCTGGCGCCCCGGATCGCCGGAGGGTGGCCGGTGCTCGCGGCGGTGCTGGCCGCGTTCATGTGGATGGTCACCGCCCGTGCGGTGCGGGCCGCGACGCTCTCCCTGCGGGACCGCGATCACGTGCTGGCCGCGCGGTTCCTCGGCGTGGGCACGCCGCGGCTGGTCATGCGGCACGTGGCGCCCGGGCTGGCGTCGCTTCTGGCGGTGGACGCGAGCCTGAACGTGAGCGTCGCGATCGTCGCCGAGAGCGGGCTGTCCTACCTCGGGTTCGGGGCGCGGCCGCCGGACGTCTCCCTCGGCACGGTCATCGCCGACGGCCAGGGCGGGACGACGGCGCGTCCCGGGGCGTTCGGGTTCGCCGCCGGGCTGCTCATGCTGATCGTCGTCGCGGTGAACCTGCTCGGGGACGGGTTGCGGGACGCTCTCGACCCGGAGGCAGGGCGTTGACGGTTCTGCGGGTCGCCGACCTGGCGGTCGGTTACACGGCGGGCACGCGTGCCCTGCGCGGTGTGACCTTCTCGGTGGAGGCCGGGGAGGCGCTCGGGATCGTCGGCGAGTCGGGAGCCGGCAAGACCGCGCTCGCTCTCGCTCTGATGGGGTTGCTGCCAGAGGGAGCGCGTGTGACCGGCTCTGTGCGGTTGCGCGGCCGGGAACTGCTGGGACGAAGCGACGCGGAACTCTCGCGGGTGCGCGGCAAGGACCTGGCGATGGTCTTCCAGGATCCGTCGTCGGCGCTTTCGCCCGTCCACAGGGTGGGCGACCAGATCGCAGAAGCCGTCCGGATCCACTCGGCGGTGAGCCGTGCGGCGGCGCGGGCGCGTGCTGTGGAGTTGCTCGAACTCGTCGGCATGCCGGACGCGGCACGACGGGCCCGGACCTATCCGCACGAGATGTCCGGCGGGATGCGGCAGCGCGTGATGATCGCCATGGCCATCGCCAACGACCCGGTCGCGATCGTGGCGGACGAGCCCACCTCGGCCCTCGACGTGACCGTTCAGGCACAGGTGCTGGACGTTCTGCGCGTCGCCCGGGAGGCGAGCGGCGCCGCGATCGTGCTGATCACTCACGATCTGGGGGTCGTCGCGGGCTTCGCGGACCGCGTGATGGTGATGCGGGAGGGACGGGTGGTGGAGACGGGCACGGTGGAGCAGGTCCTCCTCCAACCCCGGGTTCCCCATACGAGCCGCCTGCTGCGCTCGTGGCCGCGTGCGGGCGACGCGCCGGTTCCCCGTGCTCGGCCTGGGCGTCCGGTGGTCCTTCAAGTGGACGGCCTGGTCCATCGCCACCCCCTCTTCAAAGGGACGCTTCTGCGGCGGCGGGCCGGGGAGGTGCGTGCTGCGGACGGCGTGAGCTTCGACGTCCGTGAGGGCGAGACGCTCGCGCTGGTGGGGGAGTCGGGGTCCGGCAAGACCACGACGCTGATGGAGATTCTGCGGTTGTCCCGCCCCCAGGAGGGCCGCGTCACCGTCCTGGGCCAGGACGCGGCCGCCTTACGCGCCGCCGACCGCAAGGCCCTGCGCAAGGACGTCCAAGTCGTGTTCCAGGACCCGTACGCTTCGCTGAACCCGCGTATGCGGGTGGCCGACATCATCGCCGAACCGCTCATCACGCACCGCATGCCGGTCGGCGGTCGTGTGGAGGAACTTCTCGCGCTGGTGGGTATGGAACCCGGCCATGCACGGCGCTTCCCGCATGCGCTCTCCGGCGGGCAGAGGCAGCGCGTAGCCCTGGCCAGAGCGCTCGCCTTGGAACCCCGCCTCCTGCTCCTGGACGAGCCTGTGTCCGCACTGGACGCCACCGTGCAGGCGGGCGTCATGGACCTGCTGGAAGGGCTTCGGGTGCGGCTCGGCCTGGCGTGCCTCTTCGTCACCCACGACCTCGCGCTGGTGCGGGGCTTCGCCGATCGGGTCGCCGTGATGCACCTGGGCCGCGTCGTTGAGATCGGGCCGGTCGCCGACGTGTACGAGGCTCCAGCCCATCCCTACACGCGGGCGCTACTGGACGCGATTCCTTCGCCCCGCCCAGAGCGAAACCGACCTCGCCCCTTTCTTCTGCACGGTGACCCATCCGGCTCCATGACCGGGCTCTTGGGGTGCCGTTTCCGTGCTCGCTGCCAGCACTACGCCACGCTCACCCCCGACGACAGGCTCCGATGCGAAGGCCACGACCCAATGCCGCATGCCATGGCGGCGGACCACTCCGCCGCCTGCCACCACCCCCTCCTCTCGGCGACGGCCGAACGATGAAACAGGTCCTCGCCGCCGCCCTCCTCGGGGTCGTGCTCATGACCGGTGCCGGGTGCCGCGCCCCGGAGGCGTCGCCGTCCAGCGCGTCGGGGGCGCTGCCCGCGGCGGATATGAACCCGACTCCCCGTGACCGCGTCGTGAACGGCGGGACGCTCCGCTGGCCGCTGCCCGAGCTCCCGTCCCAGTGGAACACCAACCACGTCAACGGCGCCAAGGGTGCGGTCGAGCAGGTCGTCCAGGGCGTCCTGCCGTACCTGATGCGTGCCGATGAGAAGGCCGTCCCGCGTCCCGTCCCGGAGTATCTGGAGTCGGCCACGGTGAAGCGGACCCGGCACGGCCAGACCGTGACCTACAGGCTCAACCCGCGCGCCAGGTGGTCGGACGGCCGGCCCATCGGTTACGCCGACTTTCTGGCGCAGGCCCGTGCCCTGTCAGGACGTGACCCGCGCTACGAGGTCTCGACCGTCACCGGATACCAGCAGATCGAGCGAGTCGAACGCGGCGCCGATGAACATGTGGTCGAGGTGACGTTCGCCCATACGTACGCGGACTGGCCCAGCCTGTTCAGCCCCCTGTATCCGGCTGCCGCCTACGCCGGCCCGCGCGCGTTCAACACGGCCTGGACGGGCCGCGTGCCCGTCACGGCCGGACCGTTCAGATTCCAGCGGATCGACCGGACGGCCAAGACGGTGACCCTGGTGCGAGACGCGGCCTGGTGGGGCGCGCCGGCAAAGCTCGACCGGATCGTGTACCGCGCCATGGACACCAGCGCGATGCCCGGCGCGTTCGCCAACGACGAGATCGACCTGATGGACATCGGCCTCGACGCCGATGCGCTGCAGCGCGTCCAGGGCGTTTCGGGCGCCGCCGTCCGCAGAGCGGGCGGGCCGGACTGGCGGAACTTCACGCTCAACGCGGCAGGACCCATCCTGTCCGACGCCAGGGTGCGTCGGGCGGTCATGCTCGGCATCGACCGGCGCGTCATCACACGGTCCGACCTGTCAGGCCTCGGCGTACCGGTCCAGACGCTCGGCAACCACTTCTACGTCAACACGCAGAGCGGCTACCAGGACAATTCCAGCGGGCTCGGTGGGTACGACCCCGCGCGGGCCAGACGGCTCCTGGACGAGGCGGGCTGGAGACCGCGGGGCAGGTACCGCGCCAAGGCAGGACGCACGCTCGCACTGCGGTTCGTGGTGCCGTCAGGGGTCCCCATCAGCAGGCGGGAAGGAGAACTGACGCGTGCGCTACTCGAACGCATAGGCGTCCGAGTGGACATCCAGGTCGTCCCCGCGGACGACCTCTTCGAGCGGTACGTCACGCCCGGGAACATGGACATCGTTCCGTTCTCCTGGCTCGGCACCTCGTTCCCCGTCTCACAGATGAAAGCGGTGTTCGCGCGACCGCGGGGACGGAACGTCCAGCAGAACTACTCGCGGATCGGTAGCGCCGCCATCGACGCGGCGATGGACCAGGCGATCGCGGAGATCGCGCCCGAGAGAGCTCACGCCCTGGTGAACCGAACCGACCGGCTCATCTGGCATCAGGCGTCGGTCTTGCCGCTGTACCAGCGCCCCCAGCTCGTCGCAGTGCGCGCGGACCTCGCCAACGTGGGGGCCGGCGGCTTCCTGAAGCCCACCTATCAGGACATCGGTTTCACCGGCCGGTGAAGCTCACGGGAAGGCGAGCCGGACGCCCTTGCGGTCGCTGGTGAAGCGGGCGTTCCACACGTACAGGCGCAGGTCGTCGGCGGAGAGGTCCTCCTCGACCGGGAGGTCGGAGGCGATGCGGACCACGTAGGAGGCGCCGGCCGGCATCATCGTGTCGCCGCCGTCCTCGACCGGCGCCTTCGCCCCGTCGATCCGGCCGGTGATCTTGCTGTGGTTGGGGAGGGTGCACATGTCGTCCGGGATGCCCGCCTGCGGCATGCACCGCTCCTGCGCCGACGACGGGATCTGCGACTTCGGCATGAACAGGTCGGCGGGGAAGTCCAGCAGGACGGGCCGCCGCTGGCTGTTGGTGAGGACGTAGTCGGCGTAGGCGTAGGTCGTCCCGGACGGCGGGGCCTGCGTGGCGCCGAGCGGCTGCCGCGACGTCCCCGCCATGATGGCGGCGAGGCTGTAGCCGTAGCCCTCCGGGGTCGTGAAGCCGACCGGCGGGCCGGCCTTCGGAGCGGGCACGGACGCGCCCGCCGCGCCGCCCTGGCTGGCGAGGCTGGGCGGCGAGGAACCCCCGCCGTCGCCGGTGCCGGGCCGCAGGACCACGATCGCTCCGGCCACCGCCGCGATCCCGACCGCACCGGTCAGTGCGCCGGCGAGTCCGAGCCTTCCCGCGTGGCTCTTCTTCCTGCGGCGGTGCGACCGGTACGGCTGGTGGCTGTTGGACATGGTCGTCGGTGCTCCCTCGGGCCCTCTCCGGCTCGGTCGGCGTGTCCCTGCCCACGGCGGGCAGGCCACGATACCGGACGGCCGGATCGGCGGCGGCCCCGGTCTGCGGGCTACGAACCGCGTGCGATAAGGGCGTCGCGGCCGAGCCCCCGCAGGGATGCGTCCAGCACCTGCGCGGTGTGCGCGACCGCGATGGCGGCCCCGCGCCGGCGCAGCGCCGTGGCGATCTGCATCGAGCAGCCGGGGTTGGCGGCGACCAGCAGTTCGGCTCCGGTGGCGTCCACGCTCACCGCCTTGCGGTCGCCGAGTTCTCCGGCGGCCTCCGGCTGGAACAGGTTATAGGTCCCGGCCGAACCGCAGCAGATGTCCGGTTCGGCGATCTCGCGGACGGTCAGCCGGGGGATCGCGGCGAGCAGGTCGCGGGGCTGGCTCCGGATGCCCTGCGCGTGGGCGAGGTGGCAGGCGTCGTGGTAGGCGATCGTGACCGGAACCGGCCGCCGCTCCGCCCGCGGCCCGAGTTCCACCAGGTACTCGGCCAGGTCCCGCGTCCTGGCCGAGAGCGCCTCCGCCCGCCCGGACCATTCCGGGTCGTCGGCGAGCAGCGCCCGGTACTCCTTCATCGCGGACCCGCAGCCCGCGGAGTTCACCACGATCACGTCGACGGACTCGAAGGTCTCGACCGTCCGGCGGGCGAAGGCGCGGGCCTCCTCCTCCCGCCCGGAGTGCAGGGACAGCGCGCCGCAGCACCCCTGGCCCCTGGGGATGACGACGTCGCAGCCCTCCATCGCCAGCACCCGGGCCGTGGCGGCGTTGACGTCCGGGAAGAACTCGCCCTGGACGCATCCGGTCAGCATCCCGACCGTGGCGCGGCGCTCGCCGCGCGCGGCGACCCGCTCGGGCAGCCTCGGCGCCTTCCCGAGGGGCGGCGCGAGCCGTTCCATCGCCGCCAGGGACGGTGAAACGCGTTCCAGAAGGCCGCTGAACCGCACGAGCCGTTCCAGACCTGACTTCTGGTAGGCGCGGAGGGGCCCTCGCAGGGCTCGGAGCCTCCGCTTGTACGGGAACAGCTGGAAGACCAATTCCCGTAGGGCGCGCTCTTTCAGGGAACGGGGGTGCTCGCGTTCGACGTCCGCGCGCGTCATCTCGATGAGCCGGTCGTACTGAACACCGGACGGGCAGGACGTCACGCACGCCATGCATCCCAGGCAGCGGTCGAAGTGCTCGACCATCGGGCCGCCGAGCGGCTCGCCTTCCGCGTGCTGCTGCATCAGATGGATGCGGCCCCGGGGAGAGTCCATCTCCTCGCCCCACAGCACGTAGGTGGGGCACGTCGGAAGGCAGAACCCGCAGTGCACGCAGTCGTTGAGCAGGTCCGGGAGGTCGTCTTGGGCGCTCATCAGATCCCTCCCACGAAACGGCCGGGGGACAGCCGGTGATCCGGGTCGAACTGGTCCTTCACCCGCCGCATCAGTGCCAGCGCCGGAACCGGCCCCCACAGGTCGATCTCGCCGCGCACCTCTTGCGGCGCATAGCGGACGACGGCGTGACCGCGGTGCCTCCTCAACACGTCCCGTAGACGGCCGAGGACATCGGCCACCTCGTTCGGGCCGAGTCCGGCTGGAAGCCCCACGTGACCGTGCCCGCCGGCGCTCCAGGCGGCGGCGACGTCCGGGCCGAGCACGGTGATGACGTCGCGGAGCGAGGACGGCGGGGCTCCGATGTCGATGAGGGTCGTGCCGTCCGGGTAGAGACCCCAGCCGTCCGGTGCGGTATCGGAGATCTCGGCCTTCTCGCCGAGGAGCTCTGCGGTCTGCCGAGCGCGCGCGGCGACGCCATCGGGCACGCCTTCCAGGAAGACCGCGACCGTCCCTGGGCTGATGTACTCGACCGCGCTCGGGGCGACAGGGGAGTGGAGGACGGTCTGGACCGCGTCGTGCGTGTCCTCCGGCCCGTCAACGGCGCACGTCACGTACGCGGTCGCCTCCGGGATCGGGTGCAGGCGGAACGTGGCGTCCACGATCAGGCCGAGCGTTCCGTAGGAGCCGCAGAAGAGGCGTCCCAGGTCGTACCCGGCGACGTTCTTGACGACCTTGCCGCCCGAGTGCGCGACCTGGCCGTCGGCCCGGACGACCGTGAGCCCGATGACCAGGTTCCTGGGCGTCCCGTAGAGCGTGCGCAGGGGACCGGCCGCGCTCGTGGCGATCGTCCCGCCGACCGTCGAACCCGGCAGTGGGACGTCGAGCGCGAGCCGCTGTCCCCGTTCCGCCAGTTTCCCGGTGAACTCCTCCATCGCGAGCCCGGCCTCCGCCTTGGCGACGAGGTCCCCGGCGGTGTGCTCGACGAGCCTGTTGAGGCGATGGGTGTCGATGAGCAGATCGCAGCGTTCCGGTGGCTCGCCCCAGTCCAGCCGGGTCTCGGCCCCGCGCGGAACGACGGCGAGTCCCTTCTCGGCGGCCACGCGCATGACGTCGGCGGCCTCGGCCAGGTCCTTCGGCGCCGCGACGAGCGCGGGCTCCACGCCGAGCACGCCTTCCGCGGGCTCACCGGGCCGCACATCGCCGCAGACCTTCGCCAGGGCGTCCAGGGGCCGCATCAGAAGATGTCCGCCTTTCCCTCGTACGGGTGCGGGCCCTTGCGCTTGCCGGGCACCTCCCCGCACAGCCGCGGCGTGGGGAAGACCTTGCCCGGATTGCACAGCCCCGCGGGATCGAAGCCGCAGCGGACCATCTGCATCGTGTCCAGATCGGCGTCGGTGAACATGCGCGGCATGTAGCGCGCCTTGTCGACGCCGACCCCGTGCTCGCCCGTGATGGAGCCGCCGTGCTCGATGCACAGGTCGAGGATCGCGCCCGACACCTCCTCGGCGCGCTCCTCCGCGCCCGGCTCGGCGTCGTCGAACAGCACCAGCGGATGCAGGTTGCCGTCCCCCGCGTGGAACACGTTGGCGACCCGGACGCCCGACTTGGCCGACAGCGCGTCGATCCTGGCCAGGACGTCCGGGAGCACCGTCCGGGGGATGACGCCGTCCTGGACGAGATAGGCCGGGCTGATCCGGCCCACGGCCGCGAACGCCGACTTGCGCCCCTTCCAGATCAGCGCCCGCTGCGCGTCGTCGGCGGCGATGCGGATCTCGAAGGCGCCCGCGTCCCGGCACATCCGCTCCACCTCGGTGAACTGGGCGGCGACCTCGGCCTCCGGGCCGTCCAGCTCCACGATCAGCACCGCGCCGGCGCCCGGCGGGTACTCGCAGCGCACCGCCGCCTCGGCCGCCTCGATCGCCAGGGCGTCCATCATCTCGATCGCCGCCGGGAGGACGCCCGCGCCGATGATCGCCGACACCGCGGCGCCGCCCGCCTCGATCGAGCCGAACGCGGCCAGCAGCGTCTGCACGGTCTCGGGGACCCGCGTCAGCCGGACCGTGATCTTGGTGGCGATGCCGAGCGTGCCCTCCGCCCCGACGAACACCCCGAGCAGGTCGTAGCCGGGCCCGTCCGCCGTCAGCTCCACCAGCTCGCCGTCGGGCGTGACGACCTCGCAGGCCAGCACGTGGTGGGCGGTGAACCCGTACTTCAGGCAGTGGGCGCCGCCCGAGTTCTCCGCGACGTTCCCGCCCACCGAGCAGATCTGCTGGCTGGACGGGTCGGGCGCGAAGTAGTACCCGTGCTGGCGGACGGCCCGCGTCACGTCCAGGTTGATCACGCCGGGCTCCACCACGGCCCGCTGCCCCGGAACGTCGACCTCCAGGATCCGGTTCATCCGGGAGGTGACGATCAGCACGCCGTCCGTGCGGGGGAGCGCGCCGCCCGACAGGCCCGTGCCCGATCCGCGCGCGACGTAGGGGACCCCGGCCGCGGCGCACTCCCGCACGATCGCGGCGATCTGCTCGGCGGTGTCGGGCAGCACCACGACGCCGGGCGTGGACCGGTGGTTGGTGAGGCCGTCGCACTCGTAGGTGCGCAGCCGCACCGGATCGGTGATCACCCGGTCGGTCCCGAGCAGCGCCTCCAGCCGGGGCCCGAGCGTCGTGAGCATGGTCTCCATCCCCTCCACGATCCCTCGCCCGCCGACCTGCCGCAAGGCCCTGCGGGCCGTCCGGAACATCTCTCCCGGACGGCCCGCACAACGCCGCCGGAGCCGGGCTCCCTACGGGAACTGCTGGTAGGCCGGGGTGGTGAGGAACTCGGAGTACTCGTCGGCCAGCGTGACCTCCTTGAAGAGCTCCACGGCCTGGCCGTAGCGGGGCTCGTTGTACGCCTGGCCCAGCTCTTCGCGGATCTTGCCCAGCTCCTCGTCCAGGAGCCGCTCCACCCAGTCCTTGGTGATCTTCTGGCCCTCCGCGGTGGAGATGCCGTTGTAGATCCACTGCCACACCTGGGAGCGGGAGATCTCCGCGGTGGCCGCGTCCTCCATCAGGTTGTGGATCGCGACCGCGCCGGCGCCGTCCAGCCAGGTGGCCAGGTAGCGCAGCGCGACGTCGATGTTGTTGCGCAGGCCCGCCTCGGTGATCTCACCGGGGGTGGCCCTGACGTTGAGCAGGTCGGCGGCGGAGACGTGCACGTCCTCGCGGAGCCGGTCGCGCTGGTTCGGCCTGTCGCCGAGGACGCCGTCGAACACCTCGCGGCAGACCGGGACGAGGTCGGGGTGGGCGACCCAGGAGCCGTCGAAGCCGTCGCCGGACTCGCGGGTCTTGTCGGCGCGGACCTTCTCCAGCGCGACGCGGTTGACCTCCTCGTCGCGGCGGGACGGGATGAACGCCGCCATGCCGCCGATCGCGTGCGCGCCCCGCTTGTGGCACGTCCGGACGAGCAGCTCGGTGTAGGCCCGCATGAACGGCGCGGTCATCGTGATCGCGTTGCGCTCGGGGAGCACGAAGTCGGTGCCCCGGTCCCGGAACTTCTTGATCACCGAGAAGAGGTAGTCCCAGCGGCCCGCGTTCAGGCCGGCGGAGTGGTCGCGCAGCTCGTAGAGGATCTCCTCCATCTCGAACGCGGCCGGGATCGTCTCGATCAGCACGGTCGCGCGGATGGTGCCGCGCGGGACCTCCAGGGCGTCCTGGGCGAGGTTGAACGCGTCGTTCCAGAGCCGCGCCTCAAGGTGGCTCTCCATCTTCGGCAGGTAGAAGTAGGGGCCCTTGCCCTTGTCCAGCTGCCTGCGGCCGCAGTGGAAGAAGTAGAGGCCGAAGTCGAACAGCGACCCGGACATGGGCTCGCCGTCGACGAGCAGGTGCTTCTCCTCCATGTGCCAGCCGCGCGGCCGGACGACGACCGTCGCGAGCTCCCCGTCGTCCTTCAGCGCGTAGGACTTGCCGCTCTTGGCGTCGGTGAAGTCGATGGTGCGGTCGAGGGCGTCCCGCAGGTTGAGCTGCCCCTCGACCATGTTGTTCCACAGCGGGGTGTTCGCGTCCTCGAAGTCGGCCAGCCACACCTTGGCGCCCGAGTTCAGCGCGTTGATCGTCATCTTCCGGTCGGTCGGGCCGGTGATCTCGACGCGGCGATCCTCCAGGCCGGGCGCCGGCGCGGCGACGCGCCAGGAGTCGTCGCCGCGGACGCCGGCGGTCTCGGGCAGGAAGTCGAGGGTCCCGCCCGCGGACAGCTTGCGCTGGCGTTCCGCGCGCGCCTCCAGCAGCTCCTTGCGGCGGGCGCCCAACTCGCGCTGCAGGGCGGCGAGCAGGCCGAGCGCCTCGGGGGTCAGGATCTCCTCGTACCGCTCGCCGAGGGGCCCGGTGACCTCGATGCCTTCCAGTCCAGCCATCTGCCTGCCCTTTCGTATAGCGAAATTCGACTTCTGTTACGTGGAGAACCGTACTCGCCGGTTCGGAGGCCGGTCAAAGCGGGGTTCCCTGCAGACCTCCCCGCGCGCGCTTGCGTCAACCCAAGGGGAAACTGGGTGATAACCAGGTGACCACTGGGGACGGTGCGTGAGACGATCGCGGGAAGATACGGCCGCGAAGCGGCGTTCTACGAGGACATATGACTCAACCTTTCTCTGCAGACCAGACCCAGACCCAGACTCCTGACGAGATCGAGTACGAGCCCCTGACGGGTGAGCTCGACCTGGAAGACCGGAAGGCACTGCGCCGCGTCGCGGGCCTGTCCACCGAACTGACCGACGTAACCGAGGTCGAGTACCGCTCCCTCCGGCTGGAGCGGGTCGTGCTCGTGGGCGTCTGGACGGAGGGGACGGCCGCGGAGGCCGAGAACTCCCTGCGCGAGCTGGCGCTGCTCGCCGAGACCGCGGGCTCCCAGGTGCTCGAAGGGCTCGTCCAGCGCCGGTCCCGCCCCGACCCGGCGACCTACATCGGCTCCGGCAAGGCCGCCGAGCTGCGCGACATCGTGATCTCCACCGGCGCGGACACCGTCATCTGCGACGGCGAGCTGGCGCCGAGCCAGCTGCGGCACCTGGAGGAGACCGTCCAGGTCAAGGTGATCGACCGGACGGCGCTGATCCTGGACATCTTCGCCCAGCACGCCAAGAGCCGCGAGGGCAAGGCGCAGGTGGAGCTCGCGCAGCTCGACTACCTGATGCCGCGGCTGCGCGGCTGGGGCGGCAACCTGTCCCGGCAGGTCGGCGGACGTGCCGCGGGCGGCGTCGGCATCGGCGGCCGCGGTCCCGGCGAGACCAAGATCGAGCTGGACCGGCGGCGGATCCGCACCCGGATGGCCAAACTGCGCCGGCAGATCGCCGAGATGTCCAAGGCGCGCGACACCAAGCGCGGCGAGCGGCGCCGCCACCAGGTGCCCGCCGTGGCCATCGCCGGCTACACCAACGCGGGCAAGTCGTCCCTGCTCAACCGGCTCACCGGCGCCGGGGTCCTGGTGGAGAACGCGCTGTTCGCCACCCTCGACCCCACCGTCCGGCGGGCCGAGACGCCGGGCGGCCGCGCCTACACCCTGGCCGACACCGTCGGGTTCGTCCGGCACCTGCCGCACCAGCTCGTCGAGGCGTTCCGCTCGACGCTGGAGGAGGTCACCGACGCCGGGCTGGTCCTGCACGTCGTCGACGGCTCCGACGCCGATCCCGAGGCGCAGATCGACGCCGTCCGCGAGGTGCTGCGCGAGATCGGCGCCGACCGCATCCCCGAGATCATCGTGATCAACAAGGCGGACGCCGCCGACGAGCTCGCGATCGCGCGCCTGCAGCGCCGCGAGCCGCACAACGTCGTCGTGTCCGCCCGCACCGGGTTCGGCATCGAGGAGCTGCGTGCGGCGATCGAGGCCGACCTGCCCGGCCTGGAGAGCGAACTGCACGTCCTGGTGCCCTACGAGCGCGGCGGCCTCGTCGCGCGCGTGCACGAGCGCGGAGAGGTCCTCAAGCAGGAGCACGTCGCCGACGGGACCGTCCTGCACGCCCGCGTTCCCGCCGACCTCGCGGGTGAACTGGCCCAGTACGAGACCGTCTCCCCGATCGTGTAATCCCTGACCCACCGGGCCCCTCCGCGGAGGGGCCCGGTGGGTTTTGGGACGGGTCGAGCAGCCAGTTCGAGGACGTCCAAAGGCCCCTACTGGCCGCCGAACGGTGACAGCTTGTCCAATCCGCTTGACGGTGCGGTTGAAATCCGTACCGTCGTAGAGCCAAGGGGCGGGGTGATGGGTGTCGATGCGCTGCGATCAGAGGTTGTCGGACGGACGTTCAGTGCACTACCGTGACGAAACCGATATCTCCGGTCTCGTTGCCAGCGGCGGCCCCCCGGCCGCCCGACCCTCCAACGGTGGAGTCGCCGGCACCCAGTCGGCGTTTCGGATCGAGAGCAGGTGGCCCAACCATGGCAGGTCCGAACGCTCCAACGAGGGACCGCGGCCCGCACCGTCGCCCCACGGCATCCTGCACCGCGCTCACGTGCGCATGGCCCCATCCAGGTCGGTGAACCTATGACGGTACGGCTGTTGACGAACATCGGCAGGCTCTGGACGGGCACCGACGTCTGCAGCAACGCCGCGGTGCTCATCCACGACGACCGGGTCGTCTGGGCCGGGCCCGCCTCCGACCTCCCGCAGAGCGTCCCCGGCATCATCGACGACATCGTCGACGTCGACCACGTCGAGAACCTGGGCGGCGGCCTCGTCACCCCCGGCCTCATCGACGCCCACTCCCACCCCGTCTACGCGGGCAACCGCTGGGCCGAGCTCGCCATGCGCACCAGCGGCTCGTCCCACTCGGCCATCACCGCGGCGGGCGGCGGCGTCAACTCCACCGTGACCGTCACCCGGGGGGACCGACCCCTGGACGCTCTGCAACGGCGTCCGCGAACGGCTGCGCCAGTGGATCCTCGCCGGCACCACCACCGTCGAGGCCAAGACCGGCTACCACCTCACCCGCGACGGCGAGCTCGCCGACATCCGGATGCTGCGGTCGCTGGAGGGCGAGCCCTCCATGCCCCGCATCCACGCCACGTTCCTCGCCGCGCACATCCTGCCGCCCGAGTTCTTCGGACGCCGCCGCGACTACATCGAGGCCGTCCGCCTGTGGGCCGGCGACGCCGCCGTCGCCGGCGCCGACTCGATCGACGTCTACTGCGACGAGGGCCACTTCACCGCCGAGGAGGCCCGCGCCCTCCTGCTCACCGGCAAGCGCGCCGGCCTCAAGGCCCGCATGCACGCCTGCGCCAACGAGCGCATGGGCGCCGCGCAGGTCGCCGCCGAGGTCGGCTGCGCGTCCGCCGACCTGCTCACCCAGGCCAACGACGACGACATCAAGGCCCTCGCCCACGCCGGCGTCACCGCCACCGTCTGCCCCGGCAGCTCACTCAACAGCAGCCGCGCCCCCGCGCCCGTCCGGCAGATGCTCGACCGCGGCGTCACCGTCGCCCTCGGCACCGACCACAACCCCGGCCAGTGCGGCATCACCTCCATGCCCCTCGTCATCGGGCTGTCGGTCGCGATGTTCGGGCTCAGCGTGACCGAGGCGCTGCGCGCCGCCACCCTCGGCGGAGCCGCCGCGCTGCGCGTCGGCGACCGCGGCTCCCTCGCCCCGGGCATGCTCGCCGACATCGTCCTGTGGGACGCCGACCACGAGGGCGCCTTCGCCTGGGCGTTCGGGCTCCGCGCCCTGCGCGTCTGGCGCGGCGGCGTCCCCGTCCAGCCCTGACGGAGGCGCGCGGCGGCGGGTAGTGTCGCCGGCATGGGCAGCGCGGTCGTGGTCGTCACCGATTCCACCGCCTACCTTCCCCCCGGGCTCGCCGAACGGCACGGGCTGACCGTCGTCCCCCTGCAGATCGCCGTCGGCGGCACCACCCGGGACGAGGGCGACATCACCACCGCCGAAGCCGCTCGGGCGCTGAAGGAGTGGCACCCCGTCACCACGTCCCGTCCCGCGCCCCAGCGGTTCGCCGACGCCTACAAGGCCGCAGCGGCCTCGGGCGCGCGTGAGGTGGTCTCCGTGCACCTGGCCTCCGCCATGTCGGGGACGGTCGAGGCGGCGCGGCTCGCCGCCGAGGACGCCCCCTTGCCGGTGCGGGTCATCGACAGCGGGACCATCGGCATGGGCCTCGGATTCGCCGCCCTCTCCGCCGCGGCCGCCGCGCTGGCGGGCGGGTCCGCCGACGACGCCGTGTCCGCCGCCACCCGCCGGGCCGGGCTCACCCGCTCCCTCATCTACGTCGACACCCTGGAGCACCTGCGGCGGGGCGGCCGGATCGGCGCCGCCGCCAGCCTGTGGGGCTCCGCGCTGATGGTGAAGCCGCTCCTGGAGATCACCGGCGGCCGCATCGCGCCGCTGGAGAAGGTCCGCACGTCCTCGCGGGCGCTGGCCCGGCTGGAGGAACTGGCCGTGGCCGAGGCCCGCGACCGGCGTGTCGACCTCGGCATCCAGCACCTCGCCGCCGCCGCCCGCGCCGACACCCTCGCCGCCCGGCTGCGCGAACGCCTCCCGCACGTCCAGGACGTCTACGTCGGCGAGGTCGGCCCCGTCATCGGCGCCCACGTCGGCCCCGGCATGCTGGGCGTCGTCATCGCCCCCCAGCTCTGACACCGCGGGCGCCGGGAGACCCTCAGGAGCGCAGGAGGCGGCGGAGGACGGTCGGCGGGTGACCGGTCTCCGCCCTGATCGTCCGGGTCAGATGCGCGTGGTCGGCGAAGCCGAGATCGGCGGCGAGGCCCGACAGGTCCCGTTCGCCCTGCTCCAGGCGGTCCAGGGCGCGCCCGACCCGGATCCGGTTCCGGTAACGGGTGACGGACATGCCGGTCTCACGGCGGAACGTCCGGCTCAGGTGGGAGGGGGAGACCTCCAGGAGGCGCGCCAGCGGGACGAGCCCGACCGCTTCCTGATGGCCGCTCGTGATGGCCTCGCGCGCTTCGTCGACCAGAGCGCGACGCTTCCCGCCCTGCTCGTCCACGGCGAGGTGGGCCAGCAGCACCATGAGCCGCTCGGCCGTCTCGAAGGCCACGTCTGGACGGGGACGCAGGAGGAGGCGATGAGCGACGTCCGCGCGCGCGTTGACCCTGACCGGCCCGGACGGGCGTCGCCATAGGCCCGGGGAGAGCATGATGGCCGTGCACACGTCGCCGCCTGCGGGATGCGCGAACTGGCCCTCCTCATCGACGGTCTGGGTGTAGCCCACGGCGGGGTCGATGACGGCGCGTCCGTGGCGCGACCGCATGCGGAACCGTCCCGCCCGCACCAGGACGATCTGATCCCCGGTGAACGGCTCGGGCTCCGACCACCCGGGCCGGTGCCCCGTGCAGTGCACCGCGTGGACGGCGAAGCCGTCCGTCTCCACCACGGTGGTCGACTCGCGCATGCCCGTCATCGTACGCAGGGCAAACATCTTCAAGCGCCGGTGCGCGGCCGCCCCGCACACTCGCGGAATGGTCAGACGATGGCTGCTGGTGGTGCTGCTCACGGGGCAGACGATGGTCTCGATGGACGGCTCCATCGTGGCGGTGGCGATGCCCGACATCGCGGAAGGGCTCCACGCGTCCGGCTCTCTGCTTCAACTCGTCACGGGCGGCTACATCTTCGCCTTGGCCGTCCTCGTGGTCACGGGCGCGCGACTGGGCGACGGCTACGGCCACCGCACGATGTTCTTCCTTGGGCTGTTCGGCTTCACAGCCTCGTCGTTGGCCTGCGGGCTGGCACCGACCGGTGCCGTTCTCGTCGCCGCACGGATCTGTCAGGGTGCTGCGGCCGCACTCCTGCTGCCACAGGTTCTGTCGTTGATCCAGCTGTCCTTCGAGGGGGCGGCCAGGGCGCGTGCACTCGGCCTGTACTCGATGGTCCTGGCGCTGGGGGTGGCCTTGGGGCAGATGGCGGGAGGCGTCATCGTGACCCTGGGCGGCAGCTGGCGGCCCATCTTCCTGGTCAACGTCCCTGTGGGAGCTGCGCTTCTCGCCGTCGGACCGCGTCTGATGCCGCCGGAACACCGGAAGGCCGTCCGCCTGGACCTGCCAGGCGTGGTGCTCCTCTCCTGCGGCATGGGCGCGCTCGTCATACCCCTGGTACTCGGCAGGGAACAGCATTGGCCGCTGTGGACGTGGCCGTCCATCGCGACGGGATGCGTCGTGCTCACCATCTTCTGCGTCTACGAGCTGAGAACGGCATCGCCGCTTCTGGACCTCTCCGTGCTGCGCAGACCCTTCATCAAGCCCGGCCTGTTCGCCTCATGCGCGGTGATGGGCGCCTACACCGGCTTCCTCTTCACGCTCGCGCTCTACCTGCAGAACGTGCTCGGTTTCTCGCCGCTCCACGCCGGGCTCACGTTCCTCCCGTACACGGCGGGCTTCGCGACGGCCGGCCTCGGATGGACACGCCTGCCCCTCCCGGTGAGAGCGAATCTGCCGACCTGGGGCCTGCTCACGTTCGCCGCCGCCGCGTCGGCACTGGCCTTCCTGACCCGGTACGGCTGGCCGGTGCTCCTGTCGATCCCGCTGCTGTACGCCGCCGGGTCGGGTCACGCCGCCGGCTTCAGCCCTCTGGTCGATCGGATCACCGGGGCCGTGGGACCGGCCCAGGCCTCGTCCGTCTCCGCCCTGACGAACACGGGCGTGCTGCTGTCGAACGTCCTCGCGATCGCCGCCTTCGGCGGCCTCTACCTCTCCTCACCCGGCACGTTGACCCACGTCACGGCACTGCTGGCCGGGCTGCTCGTCGTCGCCGCCGCGGCGTCCCGGCACCGCTGACCCAGAGTTGTCCACACTTTCCGAACTCCGCGCACCCGTCCGCCCGGCATCCTTAACGTCAGGCTCCATGAGAGCTGACACCGAAGACCGCCTGCACGCCCTCACGGGCCGGTGGAAGCCGTCCACCGCTCCGACCGACGCGCCGCCGGCGGCCCGGTTACGCGCGACTCCCGACCGCTCCCACGTCCGCATGCTCGTCCTCGTCGGCGTGCTCGCCGCCCTGGTGGCCGTGGGATACCTCTGGCTCGCCCGGCCACGCCCCCAGCCTGCGGCCCCCGCGGCGACCGCCTCCCTGAGCGAACCGCGCCCCACCCTGTCGGCCGGCCCGGCGGCTGCGGCGTCCTCTCCCGTGGTGGTCCACGTCCTCGGCAAGGTCAAGCACCCCGGCGTGGTCACCCTGCCGTCCGGATCCCGGGTCGCCGAAGCCATCAAGGCCGCGGGCGGAGTCCGTCCGGGTGCGAAGACCGGCACCCTCAACCTGGCCCGCCCCCTGGTGGACGGCGAGCAGATCCCGGTCGGCGTCCGCGCGCCGTCACCGTCCCCACCACCGCCCGGCGGCGCGACCCCGACCGCCCCGGGCGCTCCCGGCGCCCCGCTCGACCTCAACGCGGCCACCCCCGACCAACTGGACGACCTCCCCGGCGTCGGCCCCGTCCTCGCCCAGCGCATCGTCGCCTACCGCACCCAGCACGGCGGCTTCCGCTCCGTCGAGCAACTCCAGGACGTCAGCGGCATCGGCGCCCACCGTTTCGCCGACCTGAAGACGATGGTCCGCGTATGACCCACGACCTCCGCCTCCTGGCCCCCGCCCTCGCCACCTGGCTCGCCGCCGCCGCGACCCTCGGGCTGCCCCAGCCCCTCATCTACGGCCTGGCGGCGACCGCCGCCGCCGCGTCCCTCTACCTTCTGACCACCCACCGAGCACCAACGCCCGCAAGCCCCCCACCCGCCGAGCCGCCGTTGCCTCCCCGACCGAACGACGACACCACGCGTCACCCGGGCGACACACGCCACGAACCCCACCCCCACGAGCCTCCCGCGACCACGCACCCCCAGAGGGGGAGCGCCACACGGCATGCGAGCGGCCGCCACGAAGACCTCCGCCACCGGCCCCTCGTGCCCGCACGACGCCCGAACGAGAGGGCCACGCGACACGCGAGCACCACGTGGCGTGAACGCTTCCTCAGCCGCCTCCTCTCCATCGCACGGCGGGCGGATGGCGGCGCCGCGCGGCGACCAGGCGATGCGTGGCGGCTTCTCGCCGGAGCGGCCCTGGCGTGTGCCGCGGCGTCGGCCTGCGGGGTGGCGCTGCGGACGACGGCCGTCGGCACGGGGCCCGTGCGGGATCTGGCCCGGGCGGGGCGGTTCGCGACGGCCGAGGCCGTGGTGACCGGGGACCCGCAGGCGAAGCCCGGGAACGGACGACCGATGATCATCCTTCGCGCCCGTGCGGAGGCCGTGGAGCGAACCGAGGTCCGCGTCCCGGTGCTGCTGATCGCGGCGGATCCCCGCTGGCTCCGCTCGATCCCCGGCCAGCGCGTGCGGCTCCGCGGCCGTTTCGTGCCGCCCCGGGGTCGCGACCTGCTTGCCGCGGTCGTGATCGTGCGCGGGCCGCCGACCGTCCTCGGGCCGCCGTCCACGATCCAGCGCGCCGCGGAGCACGTGCGGGCGAAGCTGCGGGCGGCCGTGGCACGGCTTCCGCCCGACAGGCGCGCGGTACTTCCGGGCATGGTCGTCGGCGACGCCTCGCGCCTTGACCCGGAGCTCGCGGAGGAGTTCCGGGTCGCCGGGCTCACCCACCTCCTCGTGGTCTCCGGCGCGAATCTGGCGATCGTCACGGGGGCGGTCCTCGGGCTGTGCCGACTCGCCGGGCTCGGACGGCGCCGGGCCCCACCCGTCGCCGTCCTCGCGGTGTGCGCGTTCGTGGTCGTCGCCCGCCCGGAACCGAGCGTCCTCCGGGCGACCGTCATGGGCCTGATCGGCCTCCTGGCCCTGTTCACCGGACGGCAGCGCCAGGGCCTCCCCGCCCTGGCGGCGGCGGTGCTGCTTCTCGTGCTCATCGACCCGGAACTGGCGCGCTCCTACGGGTTCGCGCTCTCGGCCCTCGCGACGGCCGGCCTGCTCGTCCTCGCCCCGCCCTGGCGCGAGCGGCTCGCCCGCCGGATGCCGGGCCCGCTCGCGGCGGCCCTCGCCGTCGCGGCCGCCGCCCAGGTGGCCGTCGCGCCCGTCCTGGTGATGCTGTCCGGGGAGATCGGCGTCGTCTCCGTGTTCGCGAACCTGCTCGCGGCCCCCGCCGTCGCCCCGGCCACCCTCCTGGGCGCCCTCGCCACGGTCACCGCGCCCCTCTCCCTGCCGCTCGCCCGTGTGATCGTGTGGCCCGCCGGCCTGGCCGTCGGCTGGATCATCTGGGTCGCGCGGACCGCCGCGTCGCTGCCCTACGCGACGATCCCCTGGGCCAGTGGCGCCCTGGGCGCCACCACGCTCCTGCTGGGCGCCGGGGCGGCGGCCCTGGCCCTGCGCAGCCACCGCCTCCGCCTCATCGCCGCCGCGGCCGTGATCGGCGTCCTCGTCGGCGTGATCGCCCTGCGCGTCATCGCCCCCTCCTGGCCGCCACCCGGCTGGCAGATGGTCGCCTGCGACGTCGGCCAGGGCGATGCCCTGGCCCTGTCGGCCGGCCCCGGCCAGGCGGTCGTCGTGGACACGGGCCCCGACCCCTCCCCGGTGGACCGCTGCCTTCACCGCCTGGGCGTGACCGATGTCCCGCTCCTCGTCCTGACCCACCCGCACGCCGACCACATCAACGGCATCTCCGGCGTCCGACACGGCCGTACCGTCCGCGAGGTGCTGATCACGCCCCGTACCTCGGGCCGCGAGGCCCGCCACACATCCGGCCTCCGGACCGGCCCAGCCGAGACCGGCCAGCAATGGCGCGTCGGAGACCTCACCCTGTCCGTCCTGGCCCCGCTGACCACCGCCCCCGCCCTGTCACCCGAGGACGACGGCACCACGATCAACAACGCGAGCGTGGTCCTCGTCGCCCGCAGACCGGGCTTCAGCGCCCTCCTGGCCGGCGACGTGGAACTGGAGGCACAACGCGCCCTGGAAGCAGGCGTCCCCCACGTCCAGGTACTGAAGGTCCCCCACCACGGCTCACGCAGCCAAGACCCCGCCTTCCTGGCCGCCGCCCACGCGTCCATCGCCCTGATCTCGGTCGGAGCGCACAACGACTACGGCCACCCGTCCGCCGCCACTCTCGCCCTCCTGCACCGTCTCCACATCCAGACCCACCGCACCGACAAGGAAGGCGACATAGCCATAGCCCGCACCCGATCCGGCCTCACGACCATCCCCCGTCACTGACCAGCGATCCGGCGCGCGAGGCCGGGCGGTACAGCCCACGGCAAGGTGGCCACTCACCGGTTGCGACGGAGGGTTCCCGGTGGTTGGGCGCGGGGGCGGGTGGGGCGTGGCATGCTGCAGGGGTGTCGGTTGAGTCCATCATTCTGGTCGTCGGTGACGAAGAGCTGCTCGTGGAGCGGGCGATCGGGGACGTCGTCGCGTCCATGCGGGCGGGGGATCCGGAGATCGAGGTCATCGATCTGGCGCCCGGGGCGCTGGAGCCCGGGCGCATCTCGGAGCTGACGTCGCCGTCGCTGTTCGGTGGCGGGAAGGTGCTCGTCCTGCGGTCGGCGCAGGATCTGGGCAAGGACCTGACGGCCGAGGTGCTGAAGTACGCCAAGGCCCCCGCGGAGGACGTCGTGCTCGTCGCCGTCCATCCCGGCGGCGCCAAGGGAAAGGCGCTGGTGGACGGGCTGACCAAGCTCAAGGCGCGCAAGATCGCATGCCCGAAGGTCACCAAGGCCGGCGAGCGGATCGACTTCGTCCGCGGCGAGATCCGCAAGGCGGGCGGGAAGATCTCGGCGGACGGCGCGCGGGGGCTGATCGAGGCCGTCGGCAACGACCTGCGCGAGCTGGCCGCGGCCTGCAGCCAGCTCGTCTCCGACACCGGCGGAAAGATCGACGACGCGGCCATCGCCCGCTACTACCGGGGGCGTGCCGAGGTCAGCGGCTTCACCGTGGCGGACAAGGCGATCGAGGGGCAGCTCGCCGAGGCCCTCGAGCAGCTCCGCTGGGCTCTCGCGACGGGTGTGGCGCCCGTCCTGATCGTCAGCGCGCTCGCGCAGGGCATGCGCGGACTGGCGAAGGTCGGCGGCGCGCCCCGCGGCGCGCGGGGAGCGGCGCTGGCCAAGGATCTGGGCATGCCGCCGTGGAAGATCGATCGGGTGCAGAAGCAGCTGCGCGGCTGGTCGGGAGACGGGGTCGCGCGGGCGCTGACCGCCGTCGCCGAGGCCGACGCGGAGGTCAAGGGCGGCGCCGCCGACCCCGCGTACGCCCTGGAGAAGACCGTCGCCCTGATCGTCGCCGCCCGCGGCTGACCCGCCGCTCCCCGGCGGCTGACCCGCCGCTCCCCGGCGGCTGACCCGCCGCCGCCCGCGGCTGACCCGCCGGTCCCCTTCCGATGAACGAGGATCGCGCCGCAGGCGTGTAGTCAGGTGCGTGGTGGAGCGGTCAGGCGAGGGCGTGCATGATGGCCAGGGTGTTCTGGTATTCGCGCCACAGGGCGACCTTGCCGTCGCGCGCGGTGAGGACGGCGATGAAAGCGGCCGTGGACTGCTTGGCCGTCCGGGTGTTGGTGCCGGTCAGTTCGTACTCCACCACGATCGTGTCCGGGTCGCGGGTGTCGTGGACGGCGATGGTGCGGCAGGCGTCGAACCGCACGGGAAGAACGGCCCGCTGCGGGTCCGCGAACGCCAGGAACCGCTGCCTGCCTTCGAACCGGGTCGGCCGGCCCGGAGGCGCGAACGGGGTCTCGACGACGGCGTCGTCGGTGAGGAGGTCCCCGATGAGGGCGGTCGGGTGGCTGAGCCAACACTCCTGCATCCGCTGGAACAGTTCGCGTGGTGTGGTCGGCATGGCGCCTCCTAAGATGAGCGGTGACTCATGTAACGAAGATAATGAGTCTGGACTCATCTTGTCCAGGGAGGAGGCCGGCTGATGCGCGCGGATGCGCGGCGCAACCGGGAGCGGATCCTCGCGGCGGCGGAGGAGGTGTTCGCCGGCGCCGGGCCGGACGCGTCGACGGAGGAGGTGGCGCGGCGGGCGGGAGTGGCGATCGGTACCGTCTTCCGGCACTTTCCGACGAAATCCGATCTGTTGCGGGCCATGATGAAACGGTTGTTGCAGCAGGTCACGGACGATGCGGCGGAGCTCATCTCGCACGGGGACCCGGCCGGCGCTCTGTTCGAGTTCGTTGCGCGGCTCGTGGAACGGACGGCCGCGAACCGGGCGGTCGTGAGCCTGCTGGCGGCCGAGGGGGTGGAGGTGCCGATCACGGGTCCGCTCGGCTCGCTCAGCGATGCGGTGGGAGAACTGCTGGTCCGCGGGCAGGAAGCGGGAGCCATCGCCGAGGGGATTCGCCTCGACGAGGTGATGGCGCTCCTGGTCAGCGCATGTCAGGGCGCCCTGCACGGGGGTTGGGACGCCGACCTGCGCCGGCGGACGCTCGGCATCATGCTCGCCGGCCTCCGCCCAGGCGCCTGACGGTACTTCAGGGGGTGTGCTGCTGTTCGGCCTTGACCTTCAGGCCCTCCGCTTCCATGGTCACGTAGCGGCGGGTGAGGCGGCCGGCCAGGAGGGCGAAGAGGGGGGCCAGGGGGCCCTTCTGGTCGAGGGTGAGGCGGACGGTGGACCTGCCGTCGGCGGTGGGGACGATCTCGTGGGCCCCGGTCGTGGTGACGCCGGTGGAGCGGGACTCCCAGGTGAAGGTCCTGTTCTCGTCGAAGGCGGTGACGGTCCAGACGGTCGCGGGGAGTTTCGGCTGGTGGACGCGGGCCCGGCTGCCGAGGCCGAAGGGCTCGTCCAGGAGTTCGACGCGCTCCATCGAGGCGGTCATGTCGGGCCAGCGTTCGACGTCCTTCAGGAGGTTCCAGACGGTCTCGGGCGGGGCGTCGATGTCGACGGAGGTCTCGAAGTGCACGGCGTGCTCCTCAGCGATGTGCGGACGGCGGCCAGGAGGTCGGTGACGAGGGGGTCGTCGGCCCTGCCCGGCAGGTGGAGAGCGTAGTAGGGGACGGCGGGCAGGTCGATGATCTCGCGCGCCGTCAGGCCCGGGGGAGGGGGGACGCAGCCGTTGACGACGGCGAGTCCGACGCCGAGGGACGCGAAGTGCAGCATCAGGGGCCAGCCGGCGGCCTCGACGGCCAGGGACCAGGGCACCTCGGCGGCGCGCAGGGCGCGTTCGAGGGTGATGCGGTGCGGGCCGTCGGGAGGCGGGACGACGAGGGAGGCGCCGGCGAGGTCGGCGAGGGTGAGGTGCGGCCTCGCGGTGAGGGGGTGGTCGTCCGGCATGACGAGCGTCTGGGGGTAGGACGCCAGCGGGACGGCGGTGATGTCGGCGGGCAGCACGTCGAGGACGGCGACGCCCAGGTCGGCGCGGCCGGTGCGGACGGCGGCGAGCGTGCGGGCGCGGTCGCCGTTGATCAGGCGGACGCCGGGGCGGACGACGCCGCCGAGGAGGTAGAGGTAGGCGCCCTCGCCGGCGGCCAGGGCCGGGACGCGGGAGGGGGACGTGCCGCGGACGTCCGCGAGGAACGCCGTCATGCGGGCGTCGAGGTCGCGGGCGAAGCGGGCGACCTGCTCGCCGGCAGGGGTGAGGGCCAGGCGGCGCCCGTGCCGGGTGTAGAGGGGACGCCCCAGGGTGTCGCCGAGTTTCTGCACCTTGACGTGGAGGGCGGGCTGGGAGATGTGGAGCGCCTCGGCGGCGCGGGTGAAGTTGAGGTGGTCGGCGAAGACCGCGAACGAGGCGAGCGCGTCCGTGGACAGGCGGCTCAGATCCATAGATACGGACTATAGCTATGGAGGCGATTGATAGTTCTGCTTTAGGAGGTTCGGGCCGAGGGTGGGGACATGAACATCGAACCGCGGCTCGGCGTCGACTTCGGCCGGGTCATCCATGGCGGGCTCATGGCTCCCGGTGAGGACGACACCGTGTTCCTCGACGGGAGCTTCGAGGAAGCCCTCGCGTCCCCCGCGACGGACGGCGTCTACGAGGTGCTGCCCGGCCTGATCGAGGCGTTCGGGGGACGGGCGTGGATCATCTCCAAGTGCGGAGACCGGATCCGGGAAAGGACGCTGGCCTGGCTCGACCACCACGATTTCTACGGGCGGACGGGCCTTCCGCGGAGCAACGTGCGGTTCTGCCGGAAGCGGCAGGACAAGGCCCGGCACTGCGCGGAACTCGGGATCACCCACATGATCGACGACCGGCTGGACGTGCACCGCGCCATTCGCGAGATCGTCCCGCACCGGTACCTGTTCGGGCCGAAGGAGGGGCCCGAATGGGTGCGGCACGTCCCCGACTGGGCCGCCGCGGAGGTCATTCGCTCAGATATGCCGGCGGAACCGCGTCGACCAGCCACACGCCGTTCGCGCTGACGCGGAACGCGTGACCGTCGGCCGCCATCCGCCCGGCCTGGACGGTCAGCACGACGGGGGCGCCGCGCCGGGCGCCGACCCGCCGGGCCGTCTCGCGGTCGGGGGACAGGTGCACGTCGTGCCGCCCCATGGGCAGCAGCCCCTCCCGCAGGATGGGGTCGACGGAACGGCGCGCGGTGCCGTGGAACAGCAGTTCCGGCGGCGGCGTCACCGGCAGGTTCAGCGCGACGGGGACCGAGTGGCCCTGGACGGCCCGGATCCGGTTCCCGGCGAGCTCGTAGCGCTTCTTGTCGTTGACCGCCACCACGTGTTCGAGTTCGGCGCGGGTGAGCGCGAACCCGTGGGCGGCGGCGGCCGAGAGCAGGGCGGTGACGTCCGCCCACCCCTCGGGATCGAGCGTGAGGCCGATCCGCTCGGGGCGGTGCCGCAGGTGCTTGGCGAGATACTTGGAGATCTTGACCGCGCGGCGCTCGTCCATGGACATGCGTCGGGGCCGGCGCGCGGCCGGCCCCGGGCGTGCGGCTCTTACTTGGCCTGCAGGGCGGCGGCCTGCTTGGCGATCGCCGACTTGCGGTTGGCGGCCTGGTTCTTGTGGATGACGCCCTTGCTGACCGCCTTGTCCAGCTTGCGCGCGGCGAACCGCTGCGCGGCGACGGCGTCGTCCACGTTGCCGGCCTCGGCGGCGACGCGGAACTTGCGGATCGCCGTCTTCAGCTCGGACTTGACGGCCTTGTTGCGCAGGCGAGCCTTCTCGTTCTGCTTGTTGCGCTTGATCTGGGACTTGATGTTAGCCACGTCGTAGAGCCTCAGCTTGGTCGCGATCCTGGGCCTGCGCGTATCGGCAGGCGCTGACGAAATGTCTGAACGGGGGCGGGACGGTGCCCCCGGGGCACGACGCTACGCCACACGCAGTCGCACAGCTTACCAATCTCCGGGCCCGGTCCCAAACCGGACCGTGCACGGAGCATCGCGCAGGACATGGGACCATGGAGGCACAGAACCCTGTCCACCTGTGAGCATTGCGAACGGACCCCGGTGCCAGCGCCCCAGCTCGACAAGACCGATCCCGCGATCATCCGTAACTTCTGCATCATCGCGCACATCGACCATGGCAAGTCGACCCTCGCGGACCGGATGCTGCAGCTGACCGGCGTGGTCGAGGAGCGCCAGATGCGCGCCCAGTACCTCGACCGCATGGACATCGAGCGCGAGCGCGGCATCACGATCAAGAGCCAGGCGGTCCGGCTGCCCTGGACGGCCGGCGGCGTCGACCACGTCCTCAACCTGATCGACACCCCGGGCCACGTCGACTTCTCCTACGAGGTGTCGCGCTCGCTCGCGGCGTGCGAGGGCGCGGTCCTGCTGGTGGACGCGGCGCAGGGCATCGAGGCGCAGACGCTCGCCAACCTCTATCTGGCCCTCGAGGCCGACCTGCACCTGATCCCCGTTCTCAACAAGATCGACCTCCCGGCGGCGCAGCCGGAGAAGTACGCCGAGGAACTGGCCGGGATCATCGGGTGCGACCCCTCGGACGTGCTGCGCGTGTCCGGCAAGACGGGCGAGGGCGTCCGCGAGCTGCTCGACAAGATCGTCGATGAGGTGCCGGCGCCGGTCGGGGACCCCGACGGCCCCGCGCGGGCGCTGATCTTCGACTCGGTGTACGACACCTACCGGGGCGTCGTCACCTATGTCCGGATCATGGACGGGCGCCTGTCGCGGCGCGAGAAGAGCCTGATGATGTCGACCGGGGCCGCGCACGAGACCCTGGAGGTCGGCGTGATCTCCCCCGAGCCCAAGCCCGTGCAGGGCCTCGGCGTCGGCGAGGTCGGCTACCTGATCACCGGGGTGAAGGACGTCCGGCAGGCGCGCGTCGGCGACACCGTGACCGGCGCGTCCCGGCAGGCCCCCGAGTCGCTCGGCGGCTACCGCGACCCGAAGCCGATGGTGTTCTCCGGTCTCTACCCGATGGACGGCGACCAGTACCCCGAGCTGCGCGACGCGCTCGACAAGCTGCGGCTGAACGACGCCGCGCTGGTCTACGAGCCGGAGACGTCGGCGGCGCTCGGGTTCGGGTTCCGCTGCGGCTTCCTCGGCCTGCTGCACATGGAGATCGTCCGGGAGCGGCTGGAGCGCGAGTTCGGCCTGTCGCTGATCTCGACCGCGCCGAACGTGGTCTACCGGGTCGTGATGGAGGACGGGTCGGAGCACGTCGTCACCAACCCCAGCGAGTTCCCCGAGGGCAAGATCGGGGCGGTGTACGAGCCGGTGGTGAAGGCGACGCTGCTGTCCCCGTCCGAGCACATCGGCGCGATCATGGAGCTGTGCCAGGGTCGCCGCGGCGTGCTGCTCGGCATGGACTACCTGTCGGAGGACCGCGTCGAGATCCGCTACACGCTGCCGCTCGCCGAGATCATCTTCGACTTCTTCGACCAGCTGAAGTCGAGGACGCGCGGGTACGCCTCGCTCGACTACGAGCCCAGCGGCGAGCAGGAGTCCGACCTGGTGAAGGTCGACATCCTGCTGCAGGGCGAGTCGGTGGACGCCTTCAGCCAGATCGTGCACAAGGACAAGTCCCGCGAGTACGGCCTGATGATGACGGCCAAGCTCAAGGAGCTGATCCCGCGGCAGCAGTACGAGGTGCCGATCCAGGCCGCGGTCGGGGCCCGCATCATCGCCCGCGAGAACATCCGCGCCATCCGCAAGGACGTCCTCGCCAAGTGCTACGGGGGCGACATCTCCCGCAAGCGCAAGCTGCTGGAGAAGCAGAAGGAGGGCAAGAAGCGGATGAAGACCATCGGGCGGGTGGACGTCCCGCAGGAGGCCTTCGTCGCCGCCCTCTCGACCGGGGGCGGCGACGCCGACAAGGGCAAGAAGTAGCCGTTACTTCACAAGGGGCCAGGCCACCGCGGACGGGACGCGCCGGAACTCGCCGCGGTTGGCGGCCCTGCCCGCGTACACCAGGAAGAACATCTCCACGGCCGTGAACAGCAGCGGCACCCAGATGAGGAAGTCGGCGACCAGCGACAGCAGGCCGAAGACGAACCACACGGCGATGGCGGCGACGCCCATGTTGAGGCCCTGCGCCGCGTGCCTGCGCACGAACGGCGAGCGGGCCTTTCCGAGATAGACGACGGCCGGGGCGATCGCGCCGACGAGGAACTGCCCGACGTACGCCATCAGCGACCACGTCTTCTCGTCGTCGGTGACGGGGCCGAAATGGCCGGGTATCTGGGCGGTGTTGTGTCCGCCCTGGGGGTTGTCCCCGCCCGGGGGCTGCTGCTGCCAGCCCATGCCGCCCTGGGGTTGCTGTGGCTGCTGCCAGGCGTTGCCGGGCTGCTGCCAGGGGGTCTGTTGCTGCTGCCACTGGGGCTGCTGTCCCTGGCCGGGCGACGGGGGGTGCCCGTAGGCCATGGCGGACGTCCTCTCCGGGGTCGCTATGCAAGTTATTGGCGAAGTGTATGACTCCTTGGACGCGCGTGGAGTTCGCCCAGGTTCCCTATGAACAAGGGCCCGTGGCCGATTCGCGCCACGGGCCCAGCTGCGGTGCCTGGTGAGGTGTCAGGGGCGCCAGAGGACGGCGGACGGGTTCGCCTGCGTGAGCGTGACCGAGCCCTTCCACTCGACCGACGAGGGTTGCGGCAGGAACGAGTCGTCCAGGAAGAACCCGCGGTTGATGGACGTCACCGTGGCCGGGGCGCCGTTGTCCCCGGTACCGGTGGGACGGCGAAGGGCCTCGATGCCCGCGATGTCGGAGACCCTCGTCCCCTCCGGCAGTTCGACGGTGGTGGCGACGGCGCCGTCACGGTCGATCGACCAGGTCGGCTCGTCGTGGTCGGAGCGGTACAGCCGGGACGGGTCGGACTTCAGCCGCACCCCGAGCGCGACCCCGGGCACCGACCCGGACCCGGTCGCGGCGCCCGTCGTCTTGGCGAACTCCACGAACAGGTACGTCCGCTGGTCGCCGACCTCGCGCGTCGCCGGATCGGACGGGTTCTCGATCTTCCTTTCGCGGACCATCTCCTGCGCCGCGATCCGGTAGGTCCACGGCTCGCGGTCCATGACGACCTCGCGGGCCCGGCCGTCCGGGCGCGTCCCGGCGGCGTCCAGCAGGAAGCGCAGCGGCGGGTCCGGCGAGATCACGTCGCACATGTTGTTGTTCTGCGTGCAGGTCTGCAGCAGGGGGTGGTCGCCCTCGTAGCGGCCCGTGAACTTCAGGGTCAGGTGCATCGGGGCCTGGTAGACGGCGGTGCCGTCCACGCGCCTGCCGGACGCGTCGACCTCGACCCGGTAGATCCACTCGATGTCGGTCGTCCGGCCCCAGCGGGCCATCAGCGCGGGCGTGTCGGTGCCGCCGTCCTCGTTGCTCCACACCACCGAGTACTCGATGATCTTGTGTCCGGGTGTGGCGGCGGGGCGGGTCTCGTGCCAGGCGACCAGGGGGGTGTCGGTGGTCGCGTTCTGGTAGGGGTCGCCGAACGGCCAGCCCGTCCGCCCGACGACGACGGGCGCGTGGCGCAGGGCGAGCGCGTCCGCCTCCGGAATGCGGACCGCGGGGCGCCGGAGCGTGACGCGGCTTGCGGCGGGCGCGCTGCCCTCGGCGAACCGCAGCGTCACCTTGTGGCGTCCCTTCCCGACGCGCCCGAGCCCGAGGCTGCGGGGGATCGGGTCGGAGGAGGGGACGACGAGGTCGGTCACATGGCGCCCGTCGACGGCGATCGACACGACGGCCGACTCGGCGCCCCCGCGGACCCAGGAGACGCCCGGGGCGGACGCGGTGAAGGAGATCACCGCCTCCCCGTCCCGGCGGGCGGTGAACGGCAGCGACCGGGCGGGGCCGCCGCGGTGGACGTTGATCGTGCCGGGAGACCCGGCGGAGCGGACGGGGGAGGCGGCGTGGGCGGGGGAGGCGGTGAGGGCGAGGGGAGCGCCGGCGAGGACTGCACCGGTCACGGCGAGCACGGCATGGCGCGCGCGGCTTCTCATGATCGGGGAACCTAGGCGGCCGCGGTTGCGTTCCGGTGACGGCGCGGTCCCCCGTGGGTGTCGGCTCCGTGTGCGTCAGGGTTCAGGAACCGGCCCACAGCGGCGACAGCGCCGCCGGCACCCCCAGGGACACACCGGTGAACCGCTCCGCCTCGTCCGCCCCGTCGGGCGCGTGGAGGGTGAGCCCGGAGGCCGCCAGCCGGACGGAGCGGCCGCGCCTGACGATCTCGTGGTCGAGTTCCCGCAGCAGCGCGACGACGTCGCCGGCGGGCTCGTCGAGCAGGTCGACGCCGTCGAGCCGGAACCGCATCTCGGGGTTGCCGCTCCAGCCGGGCGCCCGCGTCCCGCAGATCTGCGCGAGCCGCTCGACGCCGTCCTCGCCCCGGCCGGTCGACAGCGCCAGCGACCCGCGCCCCACCCGGACGCTGCGGTGCCCGGCCCACCCGCACAGGAACGACGACTTCGGCGGGAGGGTGCCGCAGCGCTCCGCGACCGCGGCGAGGGTCGTCCAGGCGTCCGCGGCGCGGGTGGAGAACAGCAGGCTCGCGTCCGGCAGCAGCGCCCCGCGCCCCGGCTCCAGCGTGACCACGAACGGCGGCACCCGGCCGGGGAACCGCGCCGGGTCGGCCTCCCGGAGGGTGACGATGCCCTCCCACTCGACGGGCTCCGCGACCGCGAACCAGGTGATCGCGGCCTCGGTGCCGAACTCGCGGAACGTCGCGTCGGTCAGCCGCTCGGCGACCGCCTCCCGCAGCCCGTCGGCCGTCTCGGCGAGCCTGCGGCGCCACCACGCCGGCTCGGGGTCGGACCGGCCGCCCGCGGACCAGCGCGTCCCCGCGCCGGTGAAGTCCGAGCGCCGCTCGGCGCCCGCGTCGTCCACCAGCACCCAGTGCCAGCCGTCCGGCTCGCCGCGCAGCAGCACCCGGGCGGGCACTCGTCCCCGGCCGGTCGCACCCACATTTCGCATCCGGACGACCTTATCCGTATTCGTTGCGGCTCCTCAGGCGGTCGGCGGCCGAAGTCGCGCCGGTCGGCCGCGACACGGCGGCGGCTGCCCGGCGCGGGCGCCGATGCCGGTACGGTCGGACGGGTACGGTGCCTTTGATCTACCGAACCGGCCGACCTCGCGGAGGCAGCGTGACCCACCCCGAGCAGGTTCTGCGTTCCGAGAAGGAACGGGAGACGGTGAACGGCGCCGTGCGCGCGCTGCGTTCGGCCGCCCCCGCGGGCTGGCAGCGGCTCGACTTCGAGTTCCGCGCGACGGTCGGCATCGACAGCGCCTCCTTCGAGGTCGAGGGCCCCGACGGCGGGCGCCGCACGGCCCTGCCCCCGGGCCAGGCCGTCGGGAAGATGGACGAGCTGCGCCGCGTCATGTACCGGTCCGACAAGGGCGCCTGGTTCACCGCGCGCCTCCAGGTCGAGCGCTCCGGCCACTTCAGCGCCGAGTTCGACTACGACGGCGAGCCCGACTTCACCCCGCCGCTGGCCTCGTCCGCCTACGTCCAGGACCTCGACCGCTTCCCCCGCTCGGCCGAGCACATCCCCGACTGGCTCCGCGACAAGCTCGGGGACGCCTGACCGGCCCGGTCGAAGCAGGCGGCGGAGCGGGGCAGACTTGGAAGGTGCCCTCGACCCTTCCTGATGGCGACCCCGTACCGGCCGACGGTGCGCTGCCCGGCAGTGCCCTGCACGGGCTCGGAAAGCGCCCGTTCGCGTTCTACGTGCACGTGCCCTTCTGCGTGACCCGGTGCGGGTACTGCGACTTCAACACCTACACGGCGACGGAGCTGGGTCCGGGGGCGAGCCGCGACTCCTACGCCGACACCGCGATCCGCGAGGTCCGCATGGCCCGGCGAGTGCTCGGGGACGTGGATCTGCCCGTGAAGACGGTTTTCGTGGGCGGCGGCACACCGACCCTCCTCCCGCCGGACGACCTGGGCCGGGTCCTGTCCGCGATCGACGTCGAGTTCGGGCTGGCCCCGGGCGCGGAGGTCACCACCGAGGCCAACCCCGAGTCGGTGGACGAGGCGTCCATAGGCAAGCTCCGCGAGGCCGGGTTCACGCGCGTCTCCTACGGCATGCAGAGCGCCCGCGAGCACGTCCTGGCCGTCCTGGAACGCGCGCACACGCCCGGACGCGTCCCGCAGGTCGTCGAGTGGACGCGCAAGGCGGGCTTCGAGCACATCAACCTCGACCTCATCTACGGAACGCCAGGGGAGACCGACGACGACTGGAGAGGCTCCCTGGAAGCGGCCCTGGCGGCAGAGCCCGACCACGTGTCCGCCTACGCGCTCATCGTCGAGGAGGGCACCAGGCTGGCGGCGCAAGTGAGGCGGGGCGAACTGACCGCCCCCGACGACGACGCCATGGCCGACCGCTACCTGATCGCCGAGGAGCTGCTCAGCGGCCACGGCCTGCACTGGTACGAGATCTCCAACTGGGCCGCCGACCCGCGCGCCGCCTGCCGGCACAACATGCTCTACTGGACGGGCGCCGACTGGTGGGGCGTCGGCCCGGGCGCCCACAGCCACGTGGGCGGAACCCGCTGGTGGAACGTCAAGCACCCGGCCGCCTACGCCGCCCGTCTCGCCGAGGGCACCACCCCCGCCCACGCCCGGGAGATCCTCACCGACGAGGACCGGCACATCGAACGCGTCATGCTCGAACTGCGCCTCGCCCAGGGCTGCCCCGCCCACCTCCTGGACGACGAGGCCGCCCGCAGAGCGGTGCGCGACGGCCTGATCGAGCCCGCCCCCTACGAGCAGGGCCGAGCCGTCCTCACCCTCAAGGGCCGCCTCCTGGCCGACGCCGTAGTCCGAGCCCTGACCTGACCAGCGACCCCGCCCCCCGGCAGAGAGGGAAGCCTGAACCGTCGCCTCGGGTCGGGTGGCTGGAAGGCGCTCTGGGCGCCTGGAGGCCGCCCGGCTCGTGACGGGGGGTTCCAGGGGGCGCTACCCCTGGGAAGGCACGGTCACGAAGTCGATGAGTTCTTCTACGCGGCCGAGGAGGGCGGGTTCCAGGTCGGTGTAGGCGTTCACCGAGCCGAGGATGCGTTTCCAGGCGGGGCCCGTGTCGTCGCCCCAGCCGAGTTCGGCGATCACGCCCTCCTTCCACGGGATGCCGCGGGGGATGCGGGGCCAGGCGCGGATGCCGACGGCCGCCGGCCTGACGGCCTCCCAGATGTCGATGAAGGGGTGGCCGGCGACGAGGACGTACGGCGAGGTGACCTGGGCGGCGATCCTCGACTCCTTGGACCCCTCCACGAGATGGTCGACCAGGACGCCGAGGCGCCGTTGCTCCTCGGGGGCGAACTCCTCGACGATGGCGGGCAGGTCGTCCACGCCTTCGAGGTACTCGACGACGACGCCCTCGACGCGCAGGTCGTGGCCCCAGATCTTCTCGACCAGCTCGGCGTCGTGGAGCCCCTCCACGTAGATGCGGCTCTCCTTGGCGACCTGCGCCCGCAGGCCACGGACGGCGATCGAGCCCGAGGCGGACCGCGCCGGGCCCGCGGGCGCGGCGGTCGGCCGGACGAGGGTGACCGGCTTGCCGTCGATGAGGAATCCGGACTTGGTCAGCGGGAACACCCGGCGCTTGCCGAACCGGTCCTCCAGCGTGACGCCGAACTTGTCGCAGCCGACCACGGCGCCGCAGAAGCCGCTGTCGGGATCCTCGGCGACCAGGCCCGGCTCGGCGGGGACCTCGGGGATCTGTCCTTTGCGGGGCCTGCGCCAGTCGCCGCCCAGCACGTCGTTTCCGTAGTTCTTACTCCGCACAGATCCGCACATTAACCGGGCGGGGCGCCCGCGCGGCGCCGCCCCGCGTTCCTCGGCGTGGCGCCGGTTCCCCGGCCGGATAGGATCACGCAGCCGTGCGGAGAGTGCGGGGGCGCTCCAGCCGAGCCTTCCGGGCCGTAGACTTGGCACTCGAAAGCATGGAGTGCCAGTAGCGGACCGGCCGGACGAAGGAGGTGACATCGTGCTGGACGACCGGAAACTCGCGGTCCTGCGCGCCATCGTCGAGGACTACGTCTCCACCAACGAGCCGGTGGGCTCCAAGGCGCTGGCCGACCGGCACAACCTCGGAGTCTCGCCCGCGACCATCCGCAACGACATGGCGGTGCTGGAGGAGCAGGGCTACATCGCCCAGCCCCACACCAGCGCCGGGCGCGTCCCCACCGACAAGGGCTACCGGCTGTTCGTCGACCGGCTGTCCACGATCAAGCCGTTGTCGGTCGCCGAGCGCCGCGCCATCGAGACGTTCCTGTCCGGGGCCTACGACCTCGACGACGTCGTCGGCCGGACGGTGCGGCTGCTCGCGCAGCTGACCCGGCAGGTCGCGGTGGTGCAGTACCCGTCGCTGACCCGCTCGGCGGTGCGGCACGTGGAACTGGTCCCGGTGGCGGAGGGGCGGCTGCTGCTCGTCCTGATCACCAACACCGGGCGGGTGGAGCAGCGCGTCATCGAGACCGGGCAGATCTCCGAGGAATCGATCGGGCACCTGCGGGCGTTGCTCAACACGTGCCTGGACGGGCTCGGTCTCGGCGAGGTCCCGGCGGCCGTGGCGGACCTGCCCGACAGGGTGGGCCCGGACGAGCGGCCGGTCGCGGCGGCGGTCCTGTCGGTGCTGCTGGAAACGCTCGTCGAGAAGCACGAGGAGAAGATCGTCTTCGCCGGGGCGGCCAACCTCGCCGCCGTGGACTTCTCGCCCAGCCTGCGGGAGGTGCTGGTGGCGCTGGAGGAGCAGGTGGTCCTCATGCGGCTGCTCGGCGAGACCGGCGACTCCTCTACAGTTACGGTGCGGATCGGCACCGAGAACCCCGACCTGGGGCTCAAGTCGACCTCGGTCGTCGCCGCCGACTACGGGGTGGGCGACCTCACTCTGGCCCGGCTGGGAGTGCTCGGGCCGACACGCATGGATTACCCCAGCACGATGGGAGCGGTACGGGCAGTGGCACGCTACGTGGGACAGATCCTGGCGGGGTCGTAAGTGGCGAACGACTACTACGCGACCCTGGGCGTCCGGCGGGACGCCAGCGCCGACGAGGTCAAGAAGGCCTACCGCCGGCTCGCGCGGGAACTCCACCCGGACGTCAACCCGGATCCGGAGACCCAGGAGCGGTTCAAGGAGATCACCCAGGCCTACGAGGTGCTCTCCGACCCCAAGAAGCGCGAGATGTACGACCTCGGCGCGGACCCCTTCGCGTCCGCGGGCGGGGCGGGCGCCGGCGGGTTCGGCGGCGCCGGTTTCCCGTTCAGCGACATCATGGACGCCTTCTTCGGCACCGCGACCTCGCGGGGCCCGCGGTCGCGCGCCCGGCGCGGGCGCAACGCGACGCTGCGGGTCGAGCTCGACCTCGCCGAGACCGCGTTCGGCACCACCCGTGAGCTGTCCATCGACACGGCGGTCGCCTGCACGACCTGCGAGGGGTCGGGCTGCGCGCCCGGCACCCACCCGGACACGTGTGAGACGTGCCACGGCCGCGGCGAGGTGCAGCAGGTCCAGCGCTCGTTCCTCGGCCAGGTCATGACGGCCCGGCCGTGCCCGGCGTGCGGCGGCTTCGGCTCGGTGATCCGCAACCCGTGCACCGAGTGCTCCGGAGACGGCCGGGTCCGCACCCGGCGCACCGTCAAGGTCAAGATCCCGGCCGGCGTGGAGAACGGCATCCACATCCAGCTCGCCGGCGAGGGCGAGGTCGGCCCGGGCGGCGGACCGCCCGGCGACCTGTTCCTGGAGATCGTGGAGAAGCCGCACCCGATCTTCGAGCGGGAGGGCGACGACCTGCACTGCACGGTCGAGATCCCGATGACGGCGGCCGCGCTCGGGACCAGCGTCACCATCGAGACGCTGGACGCCGCCGAGAGCGTCGACATCAAGCCGGGCACGCAGTCGGGGCAGGTCATCACGCTCTACAACCGGGGCGTCCGGCACCTCAACGAGAGCGGCCGCGGCGACCTGATGATCCACGTCAACGTGGAGACGCCGAACAGGCTCGACGAGGAGCAGGAGGAGCTGCTGCGGCAGCTCGCGGTCCTGCGCGGCGAGGAGCGCCCGCCCGGCAGGTTCGCCCCCGGGCAGCGCGGCGTGTTCTCCCGCCTCAAGGACGTCTTCAACCAGCACTGAAGCGCGGTGGCGGCGGCCTACCAGGAGGGCCGCCGCGGCGATTGAGGAGCATGGTGGCAGCGATGAGCGACGTCGGCCCGGGTTCCGCCTCCCCCGGACGGCCCGGGTGAGCCCGCCGGTCTTTCTCGCCGGGACGGACGCGCTGGAGCGCGACCGCGTCCTGCTGGACGGGCCCGAGGGCCGGCACGCGGCGGCCGTGCGGCGGCTGCGGCAGGGGGAGCGGGTCGACCTCACCGACGGCGAGGGCCTGCTGGCCGAGTGCGTCGTCACCGCGGCCGACCGGGCGTCCCTCACGCTGGACGTGCTGGCCCGGCACCGGGAGCCCCCGCCCGCGCCCCGCCTCGTCGTCGTCCAGGCCCTACCGAAGGGCGACAGGGGCGAGCTCGCGGTCGAGACCATGACCGAGGTCGGCGTGGACGAGATCGTCCCGTGGTCGGCGTCCCGCTGCGTCACACGCTGGCGCCCGGAGCGCCGCGACAAGGCCCTCGGGCGCTGGCGCGCGACCGCCCGCGAGGCAGGCAAACAGGCGCGGCGCAGCCGCCTGCCCGCGGTGGCGGAGCTGGAGTCCACCGAGGACGTCGCCGGGCGGATCGCCGGCGCGTCCCTGGCCCTGGTCCTGCACGAGGAGGCGGAGGCGCCGCTGAGCGCCGTGCGGCCGCCCGCGCGGGGCGACATCGTCCTCGTGGTCGGCCCCGAGGGCGGGATCAGCGAGGACGAGCTGGAACGCTTCGCCGCCGCGGGCGGGCGCCCCGCGCGGCTCGGCCCGACCGTCCTGCGCACCTCGACGGCGGGCGTCGCGGCGGCCAGCGTGCTGCTGGCCGCCACCGGCCGCTGGTAGCACCGGCCGGCGCGGTCACGGCGTGGTGGCGGCGCCCTGCTCGGTGGTCTTCGCGGGCTCGCTCGTCTCGGACGGCGTCGGCTGCTCGGTCGGCTTGCTCGGCGGCTCGGGCGTCGTGGAGGTGGGCGGAGCCGGCGTGGTGGGCGGCGCCTGCGTCGGGGTCTCGCTCGGGCAGGGCGTGGTCGCCGGGGTCGGCGTGGCGGTCGAGCCGGCCGAGGCCCCCGGCGAGGGGATGCGGCACGACGACAGGCCCGGCGAGGAACTGCTGCTCGGCGTCTCCGAGGTGCTCGGCTCGCCGGACGCGCTGCCGCCCGGCGACGACGGGACGGGGAACTCGGGATCGATCCCCGGGCCGGTGCGGTCCCCGGCGACGTCGTCGTCCCCGTCGCCGGACTGGCTGTTGCTGCCGACCGACTGCTGGATCAGGTCGATCGTCTGCGGCGCCGTCACGCCCAGCGCGGCGATCAGCACGGCCGCGGCCACGGCGAGGAGGGGGCGCGCCCAGTTCACGGTGAACCGGTCGAACCCGAAGTGCGCGGGGCCGAAACGTCCGAACCGGTGGCGCCGGCCGTCGGCGACACGGGCCCGGATGCGTTCCAGGCCGTCGCCCGCGGGGTTGACCGAGTCCGCCTCCGCGTGCAGGGCGCGGCGGAGGATCTCGCCGTGCTCGTCGTGGGGGTCGGTGGTCATGAGAACTGCTCCAGGACGTTGCGTAGCGCGGTCATGCCGCGCGCCGTATGACTCTTCACGGCGCCGCGGGAGATGCCCATCGCGCTGGCGATCTCCGCTTCGGACAGATCGGCGTAGTAGCGAAGGACGAGCGCCTCCCGCTGGCGGGCGGGGAGCCGGGACAGCGCGTCGATCACCGCCGAGCGCTCCAGCTCTCCGATGGCCCCGGCCTCCGCGCTCGGCGCGTCGGGCAGGCCCTTGGGGGCGTACTTCTCGACGACGGCGCGGTGCCGGAGCACCGATCGCGACCGGTTGACCACCGACTGGCGCAGGTACGACAGGGCCTTGTCCGGATCGCGCAGCCGGCGCCAGCCGCCGTGCATCGCGACGAACGCGTCCTGCACGACCTCCTCGGCCGTCCCCGCGTCCCGGACCAGCATCGCCGCCAGGCGCACCAGCGAACGGTAGTTGGCGCTGTAGAGGGCGGTCACCGCCTGATCGGCGTCCCAGGCGGCGGCCACCGCGCCCGCCGTGCCCCTGGCCACGAGGGTCTCGGTCACGTCAGTTGGACGCGCACCCTCGTCGTTCGGTTTACGAAAGGGCATGTCCTGGTTTGCCTCGGTCACCTATCCGCCGCCTTTGCCGGCCCCCCGCCGTCCATTCGGACGGTCGCGTCCGACCGACGTGGTCGAGCGTTCCCGCCGGGGCGAGATGTGCCGCAACGCCTTGCGAACCGGGGGGTTACGCCTGAGGTGACAACCTTAGCCAGTGGCCGGTCGAAATGCCGACCGCTACCGGGAGTTGATCGATGAGAACCCGGTCCGGCCCGGGCGGTCGTGATCCACGTCCGCGCCGGTCCCGATAGGATTTCGGGGTGGTCGCGGACCGCCGCGAGGGGAGACAGATGACCGACTGCCTGTTCTGCAAGATCGTTTCCGGGGACGTGCCCGCCACGATCGTCCGCGAGTCGGCGGGGACGGTGGCGTTCCGCGACATCAACCCGCAGGCGCCGACGCACGTGCTGGTCATCCCGCGTGACCATCACCCGACGGTCGGTGAGCTGGCCGACTCCGACGCCGAGCTGCTCGCCGAGCTGGTGCGCGAGGCCCACCAGGTCGCCGTCGACGAGGGCGTCGCCGAGACCGGCTACCGGGTCGTTTTCAACACCGGCTCCCAGGCGGGCCAGACGGTGTTCCACGCGCACGCCCACGTGCTGGGCGGGCGTGGCCTGAACTGGCCGCCCGGCTGAGCAGGCTGCCGCGCCGGAAATGCGGCGGCGGTGTGTCGGGGGTCGCCAGTACGATGGAACCGGTACACCTGGACACCCGCAGCAGACAGAAGGCAGGTCCGACAGGCCGCAAGGCCCGGCTGATGGTCGAATCAACTCACGCGAGGGCAACCCGCACGGGGCGCGACGACCGGACAGGCTCGCGCTCGCAGATCAAGATCGTGGTGCCGGACGACCATTCGATGGTGAGCCTGCTCGGCTCCCGGGATGAGTTGCTCCACGCGATCGAGCACGCGTTCGGCGCCGACATCGACATCCACGTCCGCGGCAACGAGATCACCGTGACCGGCCCGGAGGGCGAGACCGACCTCGTCTCCCGGCTGTTCACCGAGATGCTCGAACTGCTGAAGGGCGGCACCCAGCTCACCCCCGACGCCGTCGAGCGCAGCCTGGCGATGCTGCGCGGCGAGGGCGGCGCGCGTCCCGCGGAGGTCCTCACCCTGGACGTGCTGTCCAGCCGGGGCCGGACCATCCGCCCGAAGACGCTGAACCAGCGGCGGTACGTCGACGCGATCGACAAGCACACGATCGTGTTCGGCATCGGTCCCGCCGGCACCGGCAAGACGTACCTGGCCATGGCCAAGGCCGTCCGCGCCCTGCAGGACAAGAAGGTCAACCGGATCATCCTGACGCGTCCCGCCGTGGAGGCGGGCGAGCGGCTCGGCTTCCTGCCGGGAACGCTCTACGAGAAGATCGACCCGTACCTGCGCCCGCTCTACGACGCGCTGCACGACATGGTCGACCCCGACTCGATCCCGCGCCTGATGGCCGCCGGCACCATCGAGGTCGCCCCCCTGGCCTACATGCGCGGAAGGACCCTGAACGACTCGTTCATCATCCTGGACGAGGCGCAGAACACCTCGCCCGAGCAGATGAAGATGTTCCTCACCCGGCTCGGGTTCGGGTCGAAGGTCGTGGTGACCGGTGACGTCACCCAGGTCGACCTGCCGAACGGGCACCTGAGCGGGCTGCGCGTCGTCCAGGAGATCCTGGACGGCGTCGAGGACATCCACTTCTCCCGGCTGGACAGCCGCGACGTCGTGCGGCACAAGCTCGTCACCGAGATCGTCGACGCCTACAACCGGCACGACGAGAAGCAGGTGCCGCAGATCAAGCAGGGCGCGGCGCGCGGCGGCCCCCGCAAGCGGGGGCGGCAGTGAGCATCGAGGTGCTGAACGAGTCGAGCGCCGAGGTCGACGAGAAGGCCATCGCCGACCTGTCCCGGCACGTCCTCGACGGGATGCGCGTCCATCCGCTGGCCGAGCTGTCGGTGCTGCTGGTCGACGAGGCCGCGATGACCGAGCTGCACGAGAAGTGGATGGACGAGCCGGGCCCGACCGACGTGCTGTCGTTCCCCATGGACGAGCTGCGTCCCGGGCACATGTCCGGCGGCGCCGACGAGGACGGCGAGACCGACCCGGGGCTCCTCGGCGACGTCGTGCTGTGCCCCGCCGTCGCCGAGAAGCAGGCGCGGGAGGCCGGGCACAGCACCGCGGAGGAGCTGGAGCTGCTGTGCACGCACGGCATCCTGCACCTCCTGGGCTACGACCACGCCGAGCCGGAGGAGCACCGGGAGATGTTCGGCCTGCAGGCGGAGCTCCTCGGCTCCTGGCGGGAGAAACGCGGCGGTTGATGAGCACCGCGCAGGCGTGGCTGTCCGCCCTGGCGGTGGGCCTGGTCTTCATGGCGGGCCTGCTGGCCGGCACCGAGACGGCGCTCGCCCGGGTGTCGCGCGTCACGGTCGAGGAGGCCGTCCGGGAGGGACGCCGCGGCGCCAGGCGGCTGGCGGAGGTCGTCGCCGACCCGGCCCGCTACGTCAACATGGTCCTGCTGCTGCGGATCGGCTGCGAGCTGGTCGCCACCGTGATCGTCGCGGACCTGTGCATCTCCTGGCTGGACGAGACGTGGCGGGCCTACGTCACCGCCGCCGCCGTCATGATCGTCGTCAGCTACGTGGTGATCGGGGTGGGGCCGCGCACCCTCGGCATCCAGCACGCCGACCGGATCGCGCTGGCGGGCGCCGCCGTGATCCACCCGGTGACCCGGGTGTTCGGGCCGCTGCCCCGGCTGCTGATCCTGCTCGGCAACGCCCTCACACCGGGCAAGGGGTTCCGGGAGGGGCCGTTCGCCTCCGAGGCGGAGCTGCGCGACCTGGTCGACCTCGCCGAGCAGCGCAGCCTGATCGAGCCCGTCGAGCGGGAGATGATCCACTCGGTGTTCGAGCTGGGCGACACCCTCGTCCGCGAGGTGATGGTGCCGCGCACCGACATCGTGTTCGTCGAGCGCACCAAGACCCTGCGGCAGGCGATGTCGCTGGCGCTGCGCAGCGGCTTCTCCCGCATCCCCGTGGTCGGCGAGAACGAGGACGACGTGGTCGGCATCGCCTACCTCAAGGACGTCGTCCGGCGCAGCCAGGAGCACCGCGAGAGCGAGTCGGTCGAGACGGTCGACTCGGTGATGCGGCCCGCCACCTACGTCCCCGACAGCAAGCCGATCGACGAGCTGCTGCGCGAGATGCAGGCCCGGCAGATCCACGTCGCGATCGTCATCGACGAGTACGGCGGCACCGCGGGCCTGGTCACCATCGAGGACATCCTGGAGGAGATCGTCGGGGAGATCGCCGACGAGTACGACGTGGAGATCCCGCCGGTGACCTGGCTCTCCGGCGACGCGGCCCGCGTCACCGCCCGCCTGCCCGTCGAGGACCTCGCCGAGCTGTTCGACGTGGAGATCGACGCCGAGGAGGTCGAGACGGTCGGCGGCCTGCTCGCCCACGCGCTCGGCCGCGTCCCCATCGAGGGCTCCACCGCCGAGGTCGCCACGAGCGAGGCCTCCACCGGCGAGACCGGGCCCGTGCTGTCCCTCAAGGCCGAGACGATCGCCGGGCGCCGCAACCGGGTCGGCACCGTCCTGGTGCGGCGGCTCGGCGGAGCCCCGGGCGCGGACGCCGGGAGCCGGGCGGCCTCCGACCAGTCACGCTGACGCGGCCCGATCCCGCCGACGGCCTCGGCCGCCGGACGTCTCAGCCGCGGACGACGTCGCGGACGCTGCCGTCGGGGGCGGCGAGCAGGACCGGGGCCTTCGGGCCGAGGTCGCGGACGGCGGCGACGTCGGCGGGGTCGGCCGCATCGGCCGCGGTGACGACGGCGGCGGCCTCCAGGTCCTCGGCGCCGCTGGAGACGGCCATCGCGACGGCGACCTTGAGCGCCGAGAGCCTCAGGGACGGCAGGTCCACGCTCGTGGCGGAGTAGGTGCGGCCCGTCTCGTCGCGCACGGCGGCGCCCTCGGCGGCGCCCGTCCGGGCCCGCGCCGACCTGGCCAGGGTGATGATCTTCGCGTCCTCGGCGTTCAGCTCGCTCACGCCCCCAGCGTACGGGCATCGCGGGCGCCGGGGCGGGCGGCCCGCACGTCGCGTCGGCGGTCCGCAAGTCGGCGGCAAGTGGACGGCAAGGGGAGGACGCCAGCCTGTAGGGCGTCGAACAATGCCGTTCTGGGGGAGAAGTCATGTCCCGTCTGCTCTACCGCCTGGGGAAGGCCGCCGCTCTGCGGCCCTGGCGGTTCATATTGGTGTGGCTGGTGCTCGTCGCCGCGATGGCCGGACTGTCCGGCGTCGCCGGAGGCGCCCTGCACGACAACTACACGCTGGCCGGGACGGGCTCGCAGCGGGCCACCGACCTGCTGGAGGAGAGGTTCCCCGCGCTGGCGGGGGCCGACGCCCGGGTCGTGGTGCACGCGAAGTCGGGGCAGGTCGACCAGGCGAAGCTGGCCGCGGCGTCGGCCGAGCTGCGAAGGCTGCCGCACGTGAGCGGCGTCGACCCCGCGCAGCTGGGCAAGGGCGGCGCGACCGCGCTGATGACCGTCCGGTACTCGGTGCCGGTCACCGACCTCGGGCCCAAGGAGACCCTCGACCTGCTGCGGTCGGCGACGCGGAACCTGGACGCCGCCGGCTACCAGGTGGAGTTCGGCGGCCAGGTCCCCGAGAACGTGACCGCGCCCGGCGGCGTCGCCGAGGCGATCGGGATCGTGGCGGCCCTGATCATCCTGCTGCTGGCGTTCGGGTCGGTGGTGGCGGCCGGGCTGCCGCTCGCCGTCGCGCTGGCCGGGCTCGGCGTCGGCGTGTCCGGGATCACGCTGGTGGCCGCGTTCACCGACGTCGCGACCACCGCGCCCACGCTCGCCACCATGGTCGGCCTCGGGGTCGGCATCGACTACGCCCTGTTCGTCCTGACCCGCCACCGGGAGGGGCTCGCGGAGGGACTCGACGTCCCCGAGGCGGTGGGCCGCGCCATCGCGACCGCGGGCCTGTCGGTGATCTTCGCGGGGTTCACGGTGCTGCTGGCGCTGTGCGGGCTGGTGCTGTCGCGGATCCCGGTGTTCATGACGATGGGCTTCACCACCGGCATCGTCGTCGCGGCGACCGTGCTGAGCGCCGTCACGCTGCTGCCGGCCGTGCTGGGCCTCGCCGGACGCAGGGTGCTGCGCCGCCGCGACCGGGCCCCCGGCGCGGCGATCACCGTGGAGTCGCCGCGGGTGCGGCGCTGGGCCGTGCACGTCGGGCGGCACCCCTGGCCGTGGCTGCTCGCCGCCGCGGTGCTGATGCTCACCCTCGCCGCCCCCGCGCTCGGCATGCGGACGTGGCCGAGCGACGCCAGCAGCGAGCCCACGTCCAACACCGTCCGCCAGGCCTATGACCTGGTCGCCGACGGCTTCGGCGCGGGCGCCAACGGGCCGCTCGTCGTCGCCGTCGACCTGACCAGGACCGACGAGGCCGCACTGCCGGGGCTGCGGAAGCGGCTGGAGGGCACCGAGGGCGTCGCGTCCGTGGCGCCGCCGCAGGCCTCCCCGCGCGGCGACGCCGCGGCGATCATCGTCACCCCGGACTACGGGCCGCAGGACGAGCGGGTGACCGGCCTCGTCGACCGGATCCGGGCCGACGTGCTGCCGCCGGACACCGAGGTCACCGGGCTGACCGCCGTCTATGTGGACCTGTCCCGGGTGCTGTCGGACCGGCTGTGGCCGGTGATCGGCGTGGTGGTGGCGACGTCGTTCGTGATGCTGATGATCGTGTTCCGGTCGCTGCTGGCGCCGCTGAAGGCCGCGGTGATGAACCTGCTGTCGATCGGCGCCGCGTACGGGGTGCTCACGGCCGTGTTCCAGTGGGGATGGGGCGCGGAGCTGCTCGGCCTCCCGCACAGCGTCCCGGTGTCGTCGTTCATCCTGCTGCTGATGTTCGCCGTCCTGTTCGGCGTCTCGATGGACTACGAGGTCTTCCTGCTCTCGCGGGTCCGGGAGGAGTGGCTGCTCCACGGCGACGCGCGCGGCTCGGTGTCCACCGGGCTCGCCGCGACCGGCCGGGTGATCAGCAGCGCGGCGCTGATCATGGTGGCGGTGTTCCTCGGCTTCGCCGCCGACCCCGGCCTGGTGATCAAGCAGATGGGGGTCGGGCTCGCGGTCGCGGTGGCGCTGGACGCGACGGTCGTGCGCCTGGTGCTGGTGCCGGCCACGATGTCGCTGCTCGGACGGGCGAACTGGTGGCTGCCGGGGCCGCTCGCCCGGGTGCTGCCGGCGATCGACCTGCACGGCGGCGCGGCACCCGCGCCGGCCGCCGAGCGGCGTCCCGAACCCAGCCGCGCCTAACCGGGGGAGTGATCGCAGACGAGCGACATGTCCCGGTTAGGCTGATCGGGACATGTCGCCCGCCGTACGCGTTCTCGGAGCCTTCGGGGCCGAGGTGGCCGGAACCGCCGCCGACCTCGGCGGTCACCGGCAGCGATCCGTGCTCGCCCGCCTCGTCGCCGCGCGGGGCCGGATGGTGCCCGCCGACAGGCTCGTCGACGACCTGTGGGCGGGCACGGCCCCGCCGCGCGCCGCCGCCGGCCTCCAGTCGTTCGTGTCCCACCTGCGCCGGGCGCTCGAACCGGACCGCCCGCCCCGCACGCCCGCGCGGGTGCTGGTCACCGAGCCGCCGGGGTACGCGCTCCGGCTCCCGGACGGCGCCGTCGACGCGTGGCGGTTCGACGCGCTGATCGACGAGGCCGCCGAGCTCGCGGCGGCCGATCCGCGGGAGGCGCGCCGCCGTGCGGAGGCGGCGCTCGCCGAGTGGCGCGGGCCCGCCTACGCCGAGTTCGGCGACCTGCCGTGGGCCGCGGCCGAGGCCGCCCGCCTGGACGAGCGGCGCCGGCTCGCGGTCGAGCACCGCGCCGGGGCCCTGCTGCGGCTCGGATCGGCCGCCGAGGCCGTCCCGGACCTGGAGACCCACGCCGCCGCCAACCCGCTGCGCGAGGAGGCATGGCGGCTGCTGGCCCTCGCCCTCTACCGCGCCGGGCGCCAGGGCGACGCCCTCGCCGCGCTGCGGCGCGCCCGCGCGGCACTGACCGAGGAACTCGGCGTCGATCCCGGTCCGGCGCTGCGCCGCCTGGAGAGCGACATCCTGGCGCAGGAGCCCGCGCTGGGGGAGACGGGACGGCCGGCGCCGTCCCGTCCCGCGCTGCGGCTCGCGCCCGCGCCCCGCCCCGAGGAGGGCCCCGCCTTCGTCGGCCGCGTCCAGGAACTGGCGCGGCTGGAGGAGGCCGCCGAGAACGCCGCCGCGGGCCGCGGCGGCGTCGTCATCGTCTGCGGAGACGCCGGGATGGGCAAGACCGCGCTCGCCGAGAGGCTCGCGCGCGACCTGGCCGGACGGGGCTGGACACGCGCGTGGGGGACGGCGCCCGAGACCCCGGGAGCGCCTGCGGCCTGGCCCTGGGCCGAGCTGCTGCGCGAGCTGGCGGCCGCCGCCCCGCCCTCCGCCGATCTGGCCGGACGGCTCGGGCCGCTCCTGGACGACTCCGTCATCGGGCGCGGCGACGCCGATGTCGTCACGGGGCGGTTCCGGCTCCACCTGGCCGTCGGCGACTACCTCGCCGAGCTCGCGGACACGGCGCCGCTCCTGCTCGTCCTGGACGACCTGCACTGGGCCGACGAGGAGACCCTCGCGCTGCTGGTCCGGCTCGCCGGGCGGCTGCGGGACAGCCGCCTCCTCCTGCTGGCCACGTTCCGGCAGACCGAGGTTCCGGGCGGTCTCGCCGCCGCGCTGGCCGCACTCGCCCGGCACGAGCCCGCGCGCATCGAGCTGGCCGGGCTGTCGCCGGCGGAGGTCGCGGTCCTCGTCCGGGACACCTGCGCCGCGGGCCTGGACGACGCGGAGCTGTCGGCGATCGCCGAGCGCACGGGCGGCAACCCGTTCTTCACCCGGGAGACGGCCCGGCTCCTGGACGCCGAGGGGCTGCCCGCCGCCACGCGCCGGGTCCCCGCCGGCGTCGGCGACGTGCTGCGGCGCCACGTCGCGCGGCTGCCGGGACCGGTCCAGAACGTGCTGCGCGACGCCGCGGTCATCGGCCGGGACGCCGACCTGCGCGTCCTGACCGACCTGGCCGGGGACGAGGAGACGGTGATCGACGCCGTGGAGGCGGGCCTGGCCGCGGGCCTCGTCACCGAGCCCGCGCCCGGCCGGATCCGGTTCGCGCACGCCCTCGTCCGCGACACCCTCTACGCGGGCGTGTCCCGGGCCCGCCGCACCCGCGTGCACGGCAGGGTCGCCGCCGCGCTGGAACGCCACCTCCCGCGCGAGGTCGCCGCGATCGCGCACCACTACCTCGAGTCGGGCACCGACCCTGACAAGGCCGTCCGGTACGCGCGGCGCGCCGCCGCGGCCGCCGAGGCGCGGTTCGCGCACGGCGCCGCCGCCGACCTGTGGGTGCGCGCCGTCGAGACGCTCCGCGCGCAGGGCCCCGAGACCGTGCGCGACCGGCTGGAGGCGGAGGTCGCCGCGATCCGGTCGAGCGCCCTCGCGGGGCAGATCGTCGATGCCAGGGCCCGGCGGATCGCCGCCATCGCCGACGCCCGCGCGCTCGGCGACGTCCGGCTGCTCGCCCGGATCATCGTCGGCTTCGGCGTCCCGACGCTGTGGTCGGCCCGCGAGTACGGAAGCCTCGACGTCGCGGTCGTGGAGGCCGTCGACGAGGCGCTGGCACGGCTCCCCGAGGACGAGCCGGAACTGCGGGTCCGGCTGCTGGCCACACTGGCCATGGAGCTGGAGGGCGAGCAGCACGACCGGGGCGTCACCGCCTCGCGGGAGGCGCTCGGCCTGGCCCGCGCCCTGGGCGACCCCGAGCTGGTCGCCGTCGCCCTCAACGGCGCCTACATCAACGCCCACCGGAGTGCGGAAGGGGTGGTCGAGCGGCTCCGGGTCGCCTCCGAGCTCCTCGACCTCGCCACCGAGCACGACCTCGGCACCTACCGCGTCCTCGCGCACCTGCAACTCCAGCAGGCGTGTGTCGCCGCGCTCGACCTGCCCGCCGCGCACCGGCACCTGGCGGAGGGACGCGGGCTCGCCGATCAGTACGGCTTGCCGCTGTTCGCCCGCATCGCCGACTGGTACACGGTCCTGGCACGCGCTCTCACCGCCCGGCCGGAGGAGGCGGAACGCGCGTTCGCCGAGGTCGGCGGCTCCATCGGCCGGACCCGGATCTGGTTCAGCGAGCGCGGCATGGTGCTCCTCGGCCCGTTCTGCCTGCGGCTCGCCCAAGGGCGGGCCGAGGAGATGGTGGACGAGGCCGCCTGGCTGCACGGCCAGTGGGGGCACGTCGCCGCCACCGCCGACATGTACGCGCTCGCCCTGGCCGCCGCCGGCCGCACCGCCGAGGCCCGCCGGGTCGTCGCCGGCGCCGGACCCGTCCGGCTCGACTACTTCTTCGACCTGACCATGGCGGTCCGCGGCCTGCGCGCCGTCGCGCTCGGCGACCGCCCTCTGGCCGAGGAGGCCTACGCGGCGCTGCTGCCCTACGAGGGCCACTTCACCGGCGGCGCCACCGCCGTCGCCACGGTCGGCCCGGTCGCCCAGGTCCTCGGCGACCTCGCCCGCTTCCTGGAACGCTCCCCCGAGGTGGCCGCCGCCCACTACCGCAAGGCCGCCGACGTCGCCGCCCGACTCGACGCCCCCTTCTGGGCGGAAAAGGCCACCGCCTCCCTCGCCGCCCTGGGCACAGCGGCATGACCCCCGCGCCAGCGGGACCCGACTAAGCTGACCACCACACCGACCGTCGCATGCTGTGACACTCGCACGCGTCCGAAGGCATGGTGAGGGGCGGAAAGCAGGCCCGAACCTGATCGCGTATAGGGCCGTCGTCCGTGGACGATGGAGGGCCGTCAAGGCCCCGACAAGGAGAGATGTCATAAGCGCACCCGTCCCCATGGACGCACTGATCCCAGCCACCGCCGCAACCACGCGACGACCTCGATGGTCGCGATCGCGTCCGAAGGCAGGTTCGAGCTTGCGAGAACCTGATCGCGCAGCGAGCCGCCAGGCGAGCCGGAGCGATGCCGGCGATCGCCCGCATTTCTCGACGATGGAGGGCCGTCAGGCCCTAAGGAGGAGAGAAAGGCAATGAACTCCGGTTTCGCCTGTTTCATCGGGCGGCCCAACGTGGGCAAGTCGACGTTGATGAACGCGCTGGTCGGGACGAAGGTGGCGATCACCAGCAGCCGTCCGCAGACGACGCGGCGGGCCATCCGGGGGATCGTGCACCGCCCTGACGCGCAACTCGTCGTGGTCGACACCCCCGGCCTTCACAAGCCCCGGACGCTGCTCGGGGAGCGGCTCGACAGCCTCGTGCGGTCCACGCTGACCGAGGTGGACGCGATCGGGTTCTGCGTTCCGGCCGACCAGCCGGTCGGGCCCGGCGACAAGTACATCGCCAGGGAGCTGGCGGGGGTGAAGAAGACGCCCGTGGTCGCGATCGTCACCAAGACCGACCTCGCCGCGCCCGGGCAGGTCGCCGAGCAGCTCCTCGCGGTCGGGCGGCTCGGGGAGTTCGCCGACATCGTGCCGTGCTCCGCCGAGAGCGGCTTCCAGGTCGACCTCGTCGGTGATCTGCTGATCTCCCACCTGCCGGAGGGCATGCCGCTCTACCCCGAGGGCGATCTCACCGACGAGCCCGAGCAGGTCCTGGTCGGCGAGCTGATCCGCGAGGCGGCGCTGGAGGGGGTCCGGGACGAGCTGCCCCACTCGATCGCCGTCGTCGTGGACGAGATGGCGCCCCGCGAGGGCCGCGACGACCTCGTCGACGTCTACGCGCACCTGTTCGTCGAACGGTCCAGCCAGAAGGGGATCATCATCGGGCACAAGGGCGCGCGGCTGCGGGAGGTCGGCGCGGCGGCGCGCCGGCAGATCGAGGCGCTGCTCGGCACGAAGGTGTTCCTCGACCTGCGCGTCAGCGTCCTCAAGGACTGGCAGCGCGACCCCAAGCAACTCCGCCGGCTCGGCTTCTACGACTGACCGGCGTCCTCCGGATCCTGCTTGCGGGCCGGGGGCGTCCCGTCGGCGCCCTCTTTCGGTTCGTCCTCGGGGAGCGGGGGCTCCTCGTGCGGGAGGTCCTGGCGGCCCCATGCCTGGTCCTCTGACGGCCAGGCGGGGTACTCGCCGGTCGGGTACTGCTCGCCGGCCGGGTACTGGTCCGGGTACTGCTGGTCCGGGTAGTCCTGCTCCGGTTGCCCCTGCGACTTCGAGACCTTGTCGCTGACGGGCCGGGCGAGGCTGAAGCCGACCACGAGCAGGGCCGCGATGACCGAGAGGTACCAGCCGAACCGGACGGTGATCTGGTAGCCGAGGTCCAGGCCGGTCTGGGGCAGGTCGTCGCGGACGTGGCCGAGCCGCAGCACGAAGATCCCGCACACCAGCAGGGCGAGCATGCCGGGAACCGCGGCGAGCGCGCCGATCCGGGCGTCGCGCCCGATCAGGTCCCAGGCGGCCAGCGCGATCGCGATCACGGCGAGGACCGGGACGGCGAGGACGATGTCGTCGGCGTCGATGCCCGCGACGCTGCCGAGGTCGCGGCTCAGCGAGCGGCCGAACAGGTCGACGACGACCTCGGCGCGCGCCCACGGCAGGAACGCCGACACCAGCAGCCCCGACGCGGCGGCGATCAGGGCGAGGACCCAGGCGGCGCCGCCCCGCCGCGGGGACGGAAAGGGCGCCGCGGGAACGGTCTCGGCCGGGCCGTCGTGGTGCTGCGGCGGGTAGCCGTCGACGGGCGGGAGGAAGGACGGGCGCGGCCGCGCGCGTCCCGCGTCGGATCCCAGGTCACCGGTCATGAACCCAGCGTAAACGCACGGCGGGCATTGTCCGGGAGGGCCACCTCGGCGCGCGCGGGTCGGTAGGTTGGAACGAAGTCCGTTATGGGAGGAGAGCGCCGGTGTTGCTCGTTTTTGGCCTGACGGTGGTGTTCCGTACGGTCAGCGAGGGGACGTTCCACTGCCCGCAGTGCGGGGGTGACCGCGCCTACCGCAGGCGTGCCGGACGCCGCTGGTTCTCGGTCTTCTTCGTGCCGATGGTGCCGCTGTGGCGCCTCGGGCAGGCCGTGGAGTGCCGCACGTGCCGCACCCGCCTTCCCGTGTCGGCCCTGCGGACGGCGACCGCGCAGCAGATGTCCGAGGCCCTGGCCGCCGGGATGCGGGCCGCCGCGGCCCTGGTGCTGCGCTCGGGCGACCCGGCCGACGCCGCGGCCCGCGCCCGCGCGGTCGCGACGGTCACCGGGTACGGCGAGCCCGACTACGACGCGGAGGCCGTGGACGCCGACCTGGCGCTGCGCCGGACGTTCCTGGAGCAGGAGGTCGTCGGGGCCGGGGCGCACCTCGCCGTCGAGGCCAAGGAGTGGTTCCTCGCGCAGGCCGTCCGGATCGGGCTGGCGGACGGTCCGCTCGGTGAGGGGGAGCGGCTCGCCCTGCACGGCATCGCGGACCTGCTGGGAATGTCCCGCGCCTACGCGCTCGGCGTCATCGTGACGACGGAGGGGGCGGCGCGCTGACATGGACGCCGCCGCCGGAACCGCACCCGCGGGCAGGGCACTGGTCAGGCCGCCGGGCCCGCGTCTCGCCGAGGGCATCGTCACCCACGCCGCCCGCCGCCCGGTGGACGTGGAACTCGCCGCGCGCCAGCACGAGGCGTACGTCACGGCGCTGCGGGCGGCGGGGCGGCGCGTGCGCGCCGTCGCGCCCGCCGACGACCTGCCCGACGCCGTCTTCGTCGAGGACGCCCTGGTCGTCTGCGGCGACCTGGCCGTGCTCGGCCGGTCCGGGGCGCCGAGCCGCCGCGGGGAGATCCCCGGCGCGGAGCAGGCCGCGCGCGAGCTCGGCCTGCGGATCGAGCGGATCAAGGAGCCGGGGACGCTGGACGGCGGGGACGTCCTGGACGTCGGCGGCACCGTCTACGTGGGGCGCGGCGCCCGGACGAACGAGGAGGGCATCTGCCAGCTCGCGCGCCTGCTGGGCGGGCGGAGGGTCGTCCCGGTGGACGTCCGCGGCTGCCTGCACCTGAAGTCGGCGATGACCGTGCTGCCGGACGGCGGCCTGATCGGCGTCCCGGAGATGGTGGACACCTCGGTACTGCCGTGCCTGCGAGTCGCCCCGGAGCCGGAGGGCGCCCACGTGGTGGTGCTCGGGCCCGACCACGTCCTCATGGCGGCGTCGGCGCCGCGCACGGCCGCCCGGCTGGCGGCCGACGGGCTGCGCGTCACGAGCGTCGACATCAGCGAGTTCGAGGCGCTCGACGGCTGCGTGACCTGCCTCTCCGTGCTCGTACCCTGACCGGGCGGGGACCGTGGGACGAGCAGGGCGTCTCAGCATCCGGACGTTGGTTTCCGTAACGCGGATGGCATCTGTTAACTTGGCGAACGTGTTGCGTGCGCTGCTCCTCCTTAGCGGCCGCAGCGGGGACCTGTAACAGGCCGGCTCCCTCGCTGCGGGGCTTCGCCGTGAACGTCGGCCGCGAGGTTCGAGCAGAGAGAACTCAACGGATGTATCCGCAACAGCAGACTTCCGGCATGCCCTTCCAGCGCTACAAGCCGTACGCGCCCGTCAGACTGGCCGACCGGACCTGGCCGGACCAGGTGATCACCGAGGCTCCGCGATGGTGCGCGGTCGACCTGCGCGACGGCAACCAGGCGCTGATCGACCCGATGGACTCCCACCGCAAGCTCCAGATGTTCGAGCTGCTGGTACGGATGGGCTACAAGGAGATCGAGGTCGGGTTCCCGGCGGCCAGCCAGACCGACTTCGACTTCGTCCGGCAGATCATCGAGGAGGGCCGGATCCCCGATGACGTCGTCGTCCAGGTGCTGACGCAGGCCCGCCCCGAGCTGATCGAGCGGACCTTCGAGGCGGTGCGCGGCGCCAGGCAGGCGATCGTCCACCTGTACAACTCGACCAGCACGCTGCAGCGCCGCGTGGTGTTCGGGCAGGACCGGGACGGCATCACCGCGATCGCGGTGGAGGGCGCCAAGCTGTGCGCCAAGCTCGCCGAGGACATGGGCGACACCGAGATCTACTTCCAGTACTCGCCCGAGTCGTTCACCGGCACGGAGCTGGAGTACGCCGTCGAGGTCTGCAACGCCGTCAACGACGTGTGGAGGCCGACGCCGGACCGGAAGGTCATCGTGAACCTGCCGGCGACGGTGGAGATGGCCACCCCGAACGTCTACGCCGACCAGATCGAGTGGATGAGCCGGAACCTGGCCTACCGCGACTCGGTCATCCTGTCGCTGCACCCCCACAACGACCGCGGGACGGCCGTCGCCGCCGCCGAGCTCGGCTACATGGCGGGGGCCGACCGCATCGAGGGCTGCCTGTTCGGCAACGGCGAGCGCACCGGCAACGTGTGCCTGGTCACCCTCGGCCTGAACCTGTTCACCCAGGGGGTCGACCCGCAGATCGACTTCTCCGGCATCGACGAGATCCGCCGGACGGTCGAGTACTGCAACCAGCTGCCCGTCCACGAGCGGCACCCCTACGGCGGCGACCTGGTCTACACCGCGTTCTCCGGCTCCCACCAGGACGCCATCAACAAGGGCTTCGACCACCTGCGCCGCGACGCCGAGGCCGCCGGCGTGCCGGTGGAGCAGTACGGGTGGGAGGTCCCGTACCTGCCGATCGACCCGCACGACGTCGGCCGGACCTACGAGGCCGTGATCCGGGTGAACAGCCAGTCCGGCAAGGGCGGCGTCGCCTACATCATGAAGACCGAGCACGCGCTGGAACTGCCGCGCCGGCTCCAGATCGAGTTCTCCCGGGTCGTGCAGGAGCACACCGACAGCGCGGGCGGCGAGGTCACGGCCGAGCGCATGTGGGAGATCTTCGAGGCGGAGTTCCTCGCCAACGGCCCGCGCGCCGGGCTGCTGGCGCACCGCACGACGTCCCGGGTGGACGAGAAGGACGCGCTCAGCTGCGACGTCCGCGTGGACGGCGAGATCCGCGAGATCGAGGGCGTCGGCAACGGCCCCGTCTCGGCGTTCGAGGACGCGCTCGCCGCGGTCGGGATCAACGTCCGGGTGCTGGACTACGCCGAGCACGCGATGAGCGCGGGCGGCGATGCGCGGGCCGCCGCCTACGTCGAGTGCGACGTGCGCTTCGGCGACGGGCAGGGCACGACGGTGTGGGGCGTCGGCATCGACGGCAACATCGTCACGGCGTCCCTCAAGGCGATGCTGTCGGCCGTCAACCGGGTGGCCCGCGCGCAGTGAAGGTAGGCGGCCGGCCGTCTCGGGTTCAGGCGCCCCCGGGCTCCTGAACCCGAGACCGAGCGGTCAGATGCGACCGAGGACATGGTGGACCAGTTCTCGAAGGGGGCCGTGGAGCTGGGCCTCACCGACGGTGGTCCGGTCGCCGTCGATGTCGATTTCGTACAGGAACTGGTCAGGGATTCGGCCCGGCGGCGGCACGCTCTTCAGATCGACGCGGCCGACGAGCCTGGACAGCATGGGATCACTGGCGCTGTCCGACTCGGCGCGCCGTTCGATCCCCGCAAACCCCCCGCTGCGGACGACTGTCACTCTCACTGCGTTTCGTTCGCCTCCAAGGAGACGCCTACCCCCGTCCAGGCGCGGTTCACGGCCTTGGTCTCGGTGGCCTCTGCTCCGTACAGCGCGGTCGCGGCCTGGACCGTCGCGGCGGCGAAGCCGGCGAAGCCGACGTCGGAGGCCAGGGATCCGCCGGTGAGCGTCTGGTACCAGATGCGGCCGGCCTTCTCCCAGGCGTTGCCGCCGATGCCGGTGGCGACGAGGTAGAAGGCGTGGTTGGGGATGCCCGAGTTGATGTGGACGCCCCCGTTGTCGCGATAGGTGTCGACGTAGTCGTCCATGTGGCCGGGCTGCGGGTCCTTGCCGAGCTGCGGGTCGTCATAGGCGGTGCCGGGCTCCTTCATGGAGCGGAGCGCGACGCCGTTGACGCCCGGGGCGAGCAGCCCCTGCCCGATCAGCCAGTCGGCCCGGTCGGCACTCTGGTCGAGATGCCACTGCTTGACGAGCGAGCCGAACACGTCGGACACGGACTCGTTGAGCGCGCCGGACTGGCCGTAGTACTCCAGGTTCGCGGTGTACTGGGTGACGCCGTGGACGAGCTCGTGCCCGGTGACGTCGAGGGGGGCGGTGAAGTCGGTGAACAGGACGCCGTCGCCGTCCCCGTACACCATCTGCTCGCCGTTCCAGAAGGCGTTGTCGTACCCGTCGCCGTAGTGGACGGTCGAGACCATCGGAAGGCCCGCCCCGTCGATCGAGTTGCGCCGGTACGCCGCCTCGAAGAAGTCGAAGGTCGTTCCCAGCCAGTCGTAGGCCCGGTCGGCGGTCGGGTCGCCGGTGGCCGGGGCTCCTTCCGCCCGCACGGTGCGGCCGGGCAGTTCCTCGCGGTGCCCGGCGTCGTTGATCGTCCGGTCGGGGACGAAGTCCTCGGACGGGGAGGGGGCCCCGACCGCGGCCGTCCGCCGCTCGGTGAACTGGGCGGAGGTGAGCGCCAGCGTACGGCGGGCCCGGCCGCGTATGGCCGGGTCCTCGGCTTCGCGGGCGATCCGTTCCAGCATGTGCGGTGGCACGATGTGGCATCTCATGCCACAACGCTGCCAGGTGTCCGTGGTTCCAGCCATGACTTTCGGGGGACCGCTACGGCCAAATCCGGTCACGTTGTGTGTTCGCCTTGCGGCGCAGCGGGGTCGCCGGTGTGACTTGTGAAGATCCTGGAGAGATGACCCCCGGCACACCGAGGCATCGGGCGGCGTGCGTCAGAATGAACGGGTGACCCTGTACCGCGACGAAGGCATCGTCCTGCGCACCCAGAAGCTGGGCGAGGCCGATCGCATCGTGACGGTGCTGACCCGGCGGACCGGCCGGATCCGCGCCGCGGCGAAGGGGGTCCGCAAGACCAGATCCCGGTTCGGCGCGCGGCTGGAGCCGTTCACTCACGTGGACCTGCAACTGTACGAGCGGCGCTCCCTCGACCTGATCACGCAGGCCGAGACGCTGCGCCCGTACGGGGAGGCGCTGGTCACCGACTACCCCCGCTACACGGCGGGGACGGCGATGCTGGAGACCGCGGAGAAGCTCACCAGCGAGGAGGGCGAGCCCGCGCTGCGGCAGTTCCTGCTGCTGGTCGGCGGGCTGCGCACGCTCGCCGAGCGGACCCACGACCCCCGGCTCGTCCTGGACGCCTACCTGCTGCGCTCGCTGTCGGTCGCCGGCTGGGCGCCCGCGCTCGACGAGTGCTGCCGGTGCGGGACCCGCGGCGGTCTGCGCGGGTTCGCCATCGCGGCGGGCGGCGCGGTGTGCGCCGGCTGCCGCCAGCCGGGCGCCGCGACCCCGGCGCCGCCGACGTTCGCGCTGATGCTGGCGCTGCTGCGCGGCGACTGGGAGTACGCGGACGGCAGCGAGCAGCGCCACCGGATGGAGACCAGCGGCCTGGTGGCCGCCTACCTGCAGTGGCATCTGGAGCACGGGATCCGTTCCCTGCGCCATGTGGAGCGCGAGACGCGCGACGACGACACCGAGAGGGAGAGAGTTTGAGCAGGGCCGTATCGCCTCCGGAACCGCACCGGGACGGCGCCACCCCGCCCCCGATCCCCGCGGACCTGGTGCCGCGGCACATCGCCATCGTCATGGACGGCAACGGCCGCTGGGCCAAGGAGCGCGGCCTGCCGCGCACCGAGGGGCACAAGCGCGGCGAGGACTCGCTCTTCGACGTGATCATGGGCGCGATCGAGCTCGGCGTCCCCTACCTGTCGGCGTACGCGTTCTCCACCGAGAACTGGAAGCGCTCGCCCGACGAGGTGCGCTTCCTCATGGGCTTCAACCGGGACGTGATCCGCCGCCGCCGCGACCAGCTCCACTCGATGGGCGTGCGGGTGCGCTGGGCGGGCCGGCGGCCCCGGCTGTGGCGCAGCGTCATCAAGGAGCTGGAGACGGCCGAGGAGATGACGCGCGACAACGACGTCCTCACCCTGCAGTTCTGCGTGAACTACGGGGGCCGCGCCGAGATCGTCGACGCGGCCGCGGCGATCGCCCGGGACGTGCGGGACGGCCGGCTCGACCCCGGCAAGATCAACGAGAAGGTCTTCGCCCGCTACCTGGACGAGCCCGGCATTCCCGACGTCGACCTGTTCCTGCGCTCCTCGGGGGAGCAGCGCACGTCCAACTTCCTGCTCTGGCAGTCGGCCTACGCGGAGATGGTGTTCCTCGACACGCTCTGGCCGGACTTCGACCGCCGCCACCTGTGGCACGCCTGCGAGCTCTACGCCTCCCGCGACCGCCGCTACGGCGGAGCTGTGCCTAATGCGGTTTTTACGGGTCAGGCGCCCGGGGGCGCCTGACCCGTAAAAACCGCGTGCGATCGCTGGCATCGCTCCGGCTCGCCTTGCGGCTCGCTGCGCGATCAGATTCTTGCTTCGCTCGAATCTGCCTTCGGACGCGATCGCGACTGTTCAGGTCGTCGCGTGGCTGGGGAAGGGGTTGGGCTTGGCGGGCCCCTTCTTCCCCAGCTGAGCCTGGTGCGGTCGCCGGGTTGCTCTTGGTGCTGATCCCGGCGTACCGCCTGTCCCGGCTCGGGTGGTTAAACGAGAGCCGCGTCTAGTGTGATCTTGGTTCCGGTCAGGGCCTTGCTTACGGGGCAGCCCTCCTTGGCGGTCTGGGCGGCCTTCTCGAAGTCGGACGCGGACAGGCCGGGGACGCTGGCCCGGACGGTCAGGTGGATGCCGGTGATGCCCTCGCCCGGCTGGAAGGTGACCTCCGCCTTGGTGTCCACCTTCTCCGGCGGGGTGCCGGCGCCGGCGAGGCCGTGCGAGAGCGCCATCGAGTAGCAGGTGGAGTGCGCGGCGGCGATGAGCTCCTCGGGGCTCGTCCGGCCGCCCGGCTCCTCCGACCGCGACGCCCAGGTCACGTCGTAGGTGCCGAGCTTCGAGGAGTCCAGCGAGACCGTCCCCTGGCCCTCCAGGAGAGAGCCTTCCCAATGCGCGTTCGCGGTGCGTGTCGTAGCCATGCCCCGATTCTTCACCATGGCGCGCCCGATGGATCACCCGAACCGCGGGAACGCCCCGCGCCGGTGGCCGGCGCGGGGCGTCCCGTCTGCGGATCGGTGCTAGGCGACGTTCACCGCGGACCAGGCCGCGGCGACGGTGTTGTACTGGGTGCTGCCCGCACCGTAGAGGTCCTTGGCCGCGTTCAGCGTCGCGGTGCGCGCGCCCGCGTAGTTGGTCGAGGACGTCATGTAGGTGGTCAGCGCCCGGTACCAGATCTTCGTGGCGGCGTCCCGGCCGATGCCGGTGATCGTGGAACCGTTGGAGGTGGGGCTGTTGTAGGAGACGCCGTTGATCGTCTTCGCCCCGCTGCCCTCGGACAGCAGGTAGTAGAAGTGGTTGGCGACGCCCGAGGAGTAGTGCACGTCGAGGTTCTTGGTGCTGGTCGACCAGGAGTCGGCGGAGCTGCCGTCCTTGCTGGGCTTGTCCATGAAGCGCAGCGCGGGCTTGCCGAAGCCGGGCAGGACGACCTCCTCGCCCACCAGGTAGTCGCCGACGTCGCCCGAGTTGTTCGCGTAGAACTCGACGGCGGCGGCCATGATGTCGGACGTCGCCTCGTTGAGCCCGCCGGACTCCCCGCTGTAGGTGAGGTTCGCGGTGGAGCTGGTGACGCCGTGGCTCATCTCGTGCGCGGCCACGTCCAGGGACGTGAGCGGGCCGAGCTGGCTGCCGTCACCGTCGCCGTAGGTCATGCAGAAGCACGAGTCGTCCCAGAAGGCGTTGGCGTAGCCGCTGCCGTAGTGGACGCGGTTGTAGGACCCCTTGCCGTCGCCCGCGATGCCGGTGCGGCCGAAGACGTTCTTGTAGAAGTCCCAGGTCTCGTTGGTGCCGAACTGGGCGTCCACGGCGACGGTGGCGCGGTCGGCCGTCGTGCCGCTGCCCCAGTGGTTGTCGGCGTCGGTGAACAGCGTGGCGGGGGCCCGGTGGAAGCACCAGCTGAGGAAGCAGAGGTCGGTGTCGTTCTGGGCGTCACCGGTGTAGGTGTTGCCGCGCGTCGGGTCCTTCAGCTGGTAGGTGCTGCCGGACAGCGTCGTCTGGAGCGGAACCGTCCCGGTGTAGAGGGACTTGCCGTCGCCCGCCTCGGTCTTGACGGTCTCCTCGCTCAGCAGCACCTTGCCGGTCGCGGCGTCCACCGAGGTGAAGACGCGGCTGGGCGTCCCGTCGGCCTTCTTCCCGACGGTCTGGACGCGCCAGGCGAGGCGCGGCGCGTGGTCGGCGGTGCGGGACTCCACGACGAGGGCGGGGGAGCCGTCGGCCTTGCGGCTCTTGGTGACGGCGCGCTTCTGGGCGGTCTTGGCGGAGACCTCCGGGCTGGAGTCCGACGGCGCCTTGGCGAGGGTGAGGCTGGTGCCGCGCCACACCCCGGCCGCCGTCTCGTGGACGACGATGTCGCCGCCGAGGACGGGGAGGCCGTTGTAGGTGCGGGTCATGCGGGTGTGCGAGGTGCCGTCGCGGTCGATGCCGACCCTGACCACCTGGAAGGCCTGCCCGTCGCCGCCGCGCACCTCGGCGCCGCGGGCGGTGAGCGACCGGAGCGCGTGCTCGGCGGCGGCGCGCGGACCCGGTGGGGACGCCGGCTGCCGCGCGGAGGCGGGGAGCGCGGTGGCGGCCGACGCGAGCAACGTCGCCGAGGCCAGGAGCGTGATCCTTCGGCTGGTGAACGCCCGTCTTGTCATGAACGCCCTCTCGTGCGGGCGCCACGCTCCCCCGAGAACCCTCCGTCGGGCCCGCCGTGGCGACGGGACCTTTATGACATAGGGCTACTGGGAAGTAGATGTAGCAATTTGACAAGAAACGCCTACAGTGCGTGTGAAATACCGGCTCTGTCCAAGTTCAGGGGCGGCTTCGAACCGGCGGGCACGCGGGCGCGGGGGTATTCGGGCTTCAGGACGGCTTCGCGGCGCAGTTCGCGCATGTCCCGAAGACCTCGACGGTGTGGGTGATGTCGACGAAGCCGTGCTCGGCGGCGATCGTGTCGGCCCAGCGCTCCACGGCCGGGCCCTCGACCTCGACCGTCCGGCCGCAGTCGCGGCAGACCAGGTGGTGGTGGTGCTGCTCGGTGCGGCAGGCGCGGTACACGGCCTCGCCCTCGTCGGTGCGCAGCACGTCGACCTCGCCCGCGTCGCTGAGCGCCTGCAGCGCCCGGTAGACGGTGGTGAGGCCGATCTTGGAACCGTCGGCGCGCAGGTCGGCGTAGATGTCCTGGGCGCTGCGGAATCCCTCGCAGCCGGCCAGCACCTGCCGTACCGCGTCCCGGCGGGCCGTCGTCATCCCCTCAGCACCTCCGCCTCGGCATCCACGCGCGGCGGGGCGCCGGGCCCGGCGTCCCCCGCGGCGACGGCTCCGGCCGCGGCGCGGGAGCGCCTGCGGCGCACCACCGAGCCCCCGGCGACCGCGGTCACGAACACCGCGAGCGCCAGCAACACGATCGAGGGGCCCGGGGGAAGATCGTACTGGAAGGAACCCGCCAGGCCCGCCACGGCCGACAGTACACCGATCCCCATCGCGGCCAGCATCGTGCTCCAGAATCCCCGCGTGAGCTGCTGCGCCGCCGCCACCGGGACGACCATGAGCGCGCTGACGAGCAGCAGCCCGATCGCGCGCATCGAGATCACCACCGTGACCGCGGCGGTCGCGGCGATCAGCACGCTGAGGAACCGGACGGGCAGCCCGGCCGCCCGCGCGACCTCCTCGTCCTGGCAGAGCAGGAACAGCTCGCGGCCGAACAGCGCGACGATCGCCAGCACGACGGCGGCGAGCCCCGCGACGACGTACAGGTCGTTCACGGTCACGCTGCTGATCGAGCCGAACAGGTAGGACTGCAGGCCCGCCGAGCCGCCGCCGTCGACGCTCGTCAGGATGACCCCGCCCGCCAGCCCGCCGTAGAACAGCAGGGCGAGCACGGCGTCCGCGCCGCTGCGGCTGCGCGCCCGCAGGACCTCGATCGCGACGGCGCCGAGCACCGACACCACCAGCGCGCCGAGGACGGGGGAGGTGCTGGTGAGCAGCCCCAGCCCGATGCCGGTCAGCGCGATGTGGCCGATGCCGTCCCCGAGCAGGGACAGCCTGCGCTGGACGACGAACGTCCCCACGGCGGGGGCGGTCAGCCCGATGAGCACCGCCATCACCAGGGCGACGCGCATGAAGTCGTATTGCAGCATCTCGCTCACGCCGGCCTTTCGAGGGGCTTGCGGGCGGTCTCGCGGACGACGCGGCCGTGCCCGAGTTCGATTGTCCGGGTGACGAGCGGTTCCATCGGCCCGAGCTCGTGCGCGACGAGGACGACCGTGCGCCCGGCGCGGGCCAGTTCGTACAGCGCCGACGCGAGCGCCGCCTGGCTGCCCGCGTCCACGCCGGCGGTCGGCTCGTCCATCACGAACGCGTCGGGCTCGCCCGCGAGGGCGCGGGCGATGAGCACCCGCTGCTGCTGGCCGCCCGACAGCAGATGCGCCGAGTCGCGGGCCCGCCCGGCGAGCCCGACCGTCTCCAGGGCGCGTTCGACGACGGCGCGGTCGGCCGCCCGGTCGGCGAGCGGCGCCGGCCGCCAGCGCGACCGCCGGGCCACCCGGCCGGACGCCACGACCTCGCGGACCGTCGCCGGCACTCCGCCGCCCATCGGCAGCCGCTGCGGGACGTACCCGATCCGCCGCCAGTCGCGGAACCGCGCGGGCGGCTCGCCGAAGATCTCCGTCCGGCCGGCGGCCAGCGGGACGAGCCCGAGCAGCGCCTTGACGAGCGTGGACTTGCCCGCCCCGTTCGGCCCGAGGACGGCGAGCACGTCCCCCGCCTGCACCCGCAGGTCGACGTCGGCGAGCACCGCGCGGCCGTCCCGCCGGACGAGGCCGCCGGTCATCGCGAACGGCGGGGCGGTGGTCTCGTTCATGAGCACTCCAGCGCGGGCCGCAGGGTCCGCAGGTTCTCTCGCATGATCGTCATGTAGTCGCCGGACGCCCCGCCCGCCACGCCCTCGGCCGGGTCGAGGACGGCCGTCCGCACGCCCGCCTCGCGCGCCAGGCTGCCGGCCACCTTCGAACTGGCCAGGGTCTCGGTGAAGACCGTCGTCGCGCCGGTGGAGGAGACGAGCCGCGCCAGCCCCGCCAGCCGTTTCGGGGACGGCTCCCCGGACGGGTCCACGCCGGCGACCGGGATCTGCCGGAGCCGGTAGCGGTCCGCGAGGTAGCCGAACGCGGCGTGCGCGGTCACGATCTCCCGGCGCGCGCAGGAGCGCAGGCCGTCCTGGAACTCGCGGTCGAGGCCGGTCAGCGCCCGCGCGGTGGACCGGGCGCGCTCCCGGTAGCCGGCCGCGCGGCCGGGGTCGGCGGCGGCCAGCCGCTCGCCCAGCGCGGTGGCCACGGTCGCCATCCGGCTCGGGTCGAGCCAGATGTGCGGGTCATAGGACGCCTCGCGGTGCCGTAGGCCGTCGTGGGCCTCTTCGTCGTCGGTCTCGCCGGGCGGGGGCAGTTTCGGCACGAGGCTCGCGGCGTCGAGCGACCCGCCCTTCGCGTGCTTGCGGACCGCGTCGTCCACGGCGGGCTGGACGCCCTTGACGTAGACGGTGTAGTCGGCGTCCTGGACGTTCGCGACCTGCCGCGCGGTCAGCTCCAGGTCGTGCGGCTCGGTTCCGGGCCGGGTGAGCGTCCGGACGAACACGTCGTCGCCGCCGACCTTCCCGGCGAGCCAGGCCATCGGGTAGAAGGACGCGACCACCGAGGTCCTGCCGGGCGGGACGTCCGCGCCCGCGTCGGCGCAGGCCGTCAGGCCCGCCGCGAGCCCGGCCAGGGCGATCGCCGCCGGCGCGGTTCGCAGGGCTGTGCGGAGAGGGGGCACATCATGATTATGGACGAAGATGAAAATGGTTGTCAAAACCGACCGATGCCGCGTCCCAGGGCGAATCCCACCAGGACGGCCAGCGCGGCGAGGCGCAGGACCCGTCCCGAGCCGTCCAGCGAGGGCCAGTTCAGGTAGGCGAACCAGCCGAGCGCGGCGGCGAGCACCAGCAGCCCGGCCGCGGCCGCCCAGCCGGTCCCGGCCATGCCGACCACCAGCAGCGCGAACACGGCGGCGAGCAGGACCCACCGCGGCAGCCGGTGCAGGAACACCACGGGCACCGCGCTGCGCCGCTCGACGGCCGCCCGCAGCCCCGTCGCGCGCTCACCTCTCGTCTCCACACGCCCAACGTACTGCCAGGATGGACGGATGATCGCGATAACCCGGTACCGGGTGCCGGACGAGGACTCCGGCGGATTCGCCGAGGGCATGACCGCGGTACTGGCGGCACTGGCCGCGAGCACCGGCTTCCGCTCCGGCCGCCTCGCCCGGACCGTCGACGACCCAGGCCTGTGGGCCCTCGTCACCGAGTGGGACGGCGCCGGGCACTACCGCCGCGCGCTCGGCGCCTACGAGGTGCGGCTCCGGTTCATGCCGCTCGCCGCCCTCGCCGTGGACGAGCCCGGCGCCTACGAGGTGGTCTCCTCCGCCTGACCGGCCGCCCGGGCCGTCGGCCGCGGGCCAGGTCAGAATGCGGGCAATCGGCGGTCAAGAAGCGACCCATCCCGGTTTCGGCGCCTCCGCCGAGGTCATCCCTACCGCACATGATCATGCCGTGGCCTGCGGGGGAGCTGTGATGCGCCATGCCGTCCTGTTCAGTGTGTCGTCCGGGGCGGCGGCCTTCGCCGCCGCCCTCACCGTCGCCGGAACGGCCCCCGCGCGGCCCGCGGCCCATCAGGCCTCCTCGCTCTCCCTGAGGGGGCCGGCGGGGAGCGGGGGGAGCCCGCACGGCCGCGTGGTCGAGTACCGGGGGCTGCGCGTCCCCGTCCCGGCCGGCTGGGAGGTGCACCGGCTCGACCGGCATCCGTCCCAGTGCGTCCGCTACGACCGGCACGCGCTCTACCTCGGCAGTCCCGGCCCGCAACCGGACTGCCCGGCCCGCGCCGTCGGGCGCACCGAGGCCGTCCACATCCAGCCCGCGGGGCGCGGGCGGACCGCGCGGACCGTCGTGCACGCCGACAAGCTCGCCTCGCTGACCGTGCCGCGGACCGTCGACCACGAGATCCGGCTCACCCTCCCCGAGGCCGGGGTCACGATCACCGGCGTGTACGGCAGGGATCCGGGGACGCTCCAGCGGATCCTGCGCGGCACCCGGCTCTCCGGCCGGCGGACCGCCGGCCCGTCCAAGCCGGACGTCCACCGGATGGCGACCGCCGTTCCCTCGGCGCCGCCCGAGGGGACGGCGCCCAGCGGAGGCCCGGTGCCGCCCGCCGCCCCGGTGCCCGCCGAGAGCCCGTCGACCGGCCAGGGGACGGCGCTTGAGCGCCCGTGGGTGCGCGGCAGGGGGTTCGACACCTGCACGGCCCCGTCCCTGGCGACCATGAGGGCCTGGCGGCCCTCGTTCAAGGTCACCAACATCTACATCGGCGGAGTGGCGCGCGGATGCGCCCAGCCGAACCTGACCGCGTCGTGGGTGAGGCGGGTGCGGGCCATGGGCTACCGCCTCACCGCCACCTACGTGGGCCTCCAGGCCCCGTGCGGCGCGCATGCGCAGCGCTTCACCGCCGGAAGCGCCTCCCGGCAGGGCACCCGGGCCGCCGCGGACGCGGCCCGCAGGGCCAGAGCGCTCGGCATCCCGGCGGGCAAGCCGCTCTACTACGACATGGAGGCCTACAACCACAGGAAGGGCACCTGCAGGGCCGCCGTCCTCCGGTTCGTCGACAACTGGGTCGACCGGCTGAAGACCGAGGGCTACCAGCCGTGCCTCTACAGCAGCGCCAAGTCCGGCATCCGCGACGTGGGACGGTCCTCGCTCAGCAAGCCCTCCTGCGTCTGGTTCGCCAACTGGGACCGCCGGGCCAAGGTCTACGGCGACCCGTTCGTGCCGGACGCCTGGTGGTCGCCGCACCGCCGCGTCAAGCAGTACCGCGGCGGGCACCGGGAGACGCACGGCGGGGTGACCCTGAACGTCGACAGCGACATCGCCGACGGGCGCGTTTACTAGTTCCTGCTCAGGGGCCCCCGTGCCCTAAGCTGGGGGCATTCTCCGGCTGCGGCGGTGACCGCGCCGGAGCACATCACCGGGGATCACACTCGCCGCCGCCCGCCGTCGCCGCGGGACGGGGGCACTCACTGTTCCCGCCGACCGCCAGCCGGATGGAGAATCTTTCATGGCACGCCGTTCCGATGTGCTGGACACGATCGTCAACCTCGCCAAACGGCGGGGCCTGGTCTACCCGTCGAGCGAGATCTACGGCGGTCTCCGCGCCTCCTGGGACTACGGCCCCCTCGGCGTCGAGCTGAAGAACAACGTCAAGCGCCAGTGGTGGAAGTCGATGGTGCAGGGCCGCGACGACGTCGTCGGCCTCGACTCGTGCGTCATCCTGGCGCGCGAGGTCTGGGAGGCCAGCGGCCACGTCCAGGCGTTCGTCGACCCGCTCACCGAGTGCCAGTCCTGCCACAAGCGCTTCCGGGCCGACCACCTGGAGGAGGCCTACGAGGAGAAGCACGGCCGCCCGCCCGCGAACGGCCTCGCCGACATCTCGTGCCCGAACTGCGGCGTGAAGGGCTCGTTCACCGAGCCGAAGATGTTCAACGGCCTGCTCAAGACCTACCTCGGCCCCGTCGAGGACGAGTCGGGCCTGGCCTACCTGCGTCCCGAGACCGCGCAGGGCATCTTCATCAACTACCTGAACGTCCAGCAGTCCGCGCGCCGCAAGGTGCCGTTCGGCATCGGCCAGATCGGCAAGTCGTTCCGCAACGAGATCACGCCCGGCAACTTCATCTTCCGGACCCGCGAGTTCGAGCAGATGGAGATGGAGTTCTTCGTCAAGCCCGGCAGCGACGAGGACTGGCACCAGTACTGGATCGACGAGCGCATGCAGTGGTACGTCGACCTCGGCATCAGCAAGGAGAACCTGCGGCTGTTCGAGCACCCGCAGGAGAAGCTGTCGCACTACTCCAAGCGCACCGTCGACGTGGAGTACCGCTTCGACTTCGTCGGCAGCGAGTGGGGTGAGCTGGAAGGCATCGCCAACCGCACCGACTACGACCTGACGACGCACTCCAAGGCGTCCGGCGCCGACCTGTCGTTCTTCGACCAGGAGTCCGGCGAGCGGTTCACCCCGTTCGTGATCGAGCCCGCGGCGGGCGTCGACCGCTGCACGCTCACCTTCATGATGGACGCCTACGCCGAGGACGAGGCGCCGAACGCCAAGGGCAAGATGGAGAAGCGCGCCGTCATGCGGCTCGACCGGCGGCTCGCCCCCGTCAAGGTCGCGGTGCTGCCGCTGTCGCGCAACACCGACCTGTCCCCGAAGGCCCGCGACCTCGCCGCGCAGCTGCGCCGCAACTGGAACGTCGACTTCGACGACGCCGGGGCCATCGGCCGCCGCTACCGGCGCCAGGACGAGATCGGCACCCCGTTCTGCGTCACCGTGGACTTCGACACCCTGGAGGACGACGCGGTGACCGTCCGGGAGCGCGACTCGATGAGCCAGGAGCGCATCGCGCTCAGCCAGGTCGAGTCGTTCCTCGCCGCGCAGCTCGTCGGCTGCTGACCCGGCTCCGGGCGACGCCCCGGTGACGACGTGACGGGCCGCCCCCGCGTGGGGGCGGCCCGTACCGTTCCGGGAGCGCGTCGTGGGAGGGCTTGCCGTCTCCTCGGGAGCTCCGTTCCAGCCTCCGGTCAGCCGGTGACGTAGAGGGACTGGTTGAAGGTGCCGGATCCTGCGACGGTCTCGCCGCGCAGCGCGTACGTGGCGGTGACGCCGGCGGTGGACGGGCAGAGGAAGCTGCTGCCCGACTGCTTGTTGACGGTGGCGTTCTGCACGCCGACCTGCGCCTCGCCGCTGCTGGTGACGGGCCGCGAGGCGTTGTCGCCGTTGTAGCCGTTGGCGGTGAGGTTGCCGCCGAACACGCAGGTGATGCCGCCGAGGATGTTGATCACGGCCTTCACCTTGAAGTTGGCGATCGTGACGGTGGCGTCCCGGCCGCCGGTGTGTCCGGCGTCGAAGGTGACGTTGCCGCCCGTCCACGGCAGGTTCTGCGCGGTGATCGTCGCGCTGGTGCTGCCGCTGCAGGCGCCGCCGCCGTCGCCGGTGAAGGTGGCGGCGCTGACGTTCAGCGCGCTGCCGTCGGAGTTGATGGAGCCGGTCATCGTCGACTGGCTGCAGGAGCCGCTGCCGAGCGAGCTGCTGACCGTCGCTGTGCCGAGCAGTGAGGCCTGCACTCTGCCGGAGTAGGCGGCGGCCGTGGCCGAGCCCTTGCGGATGGTCGTGCCCGCGGCGTACGCGGGGGCGACCCCCGCGGCGAGGACGGCCAGTGCGGCGCTCCCGACGATCGCGGTCTGTCTGATTCGTGCCACCGGAGACTCCTCTGTCCGGTTCGGGGTGGGCATACGCGAAAGTAATTCACATAAATGGCGCGGGCAATGGTGGGCGGCCGGCTGCGGCCTGGCCAGATCGGGACACCCGCCAGTGTCTGCTGGTAAGCCCATACGGCCGGGGGCGGGCCAGGTCTTTGTCACGCCCGCCCGCCTTGACGGACGCGCCCGCGCGGGAAACGCCTGCTGAGCCCGGACGGCGGCGCCGGCCCCGCGAACGTGGGCTAGGTTGGCGGGAACCGTCGGGCGAGCGAACCGCCGGCGATCCGGGGAGGAGGGCGGAATGGGCGACGCGCACCGTCCCGCCTCCCGGCGGCCCGTCGCGCGGCTGCTCGTCGTCGTGCTCGGCCTTCTCGGCTTCGTCGCCGGACCGGTCGGGGCGGGCATGCCGGCCGGGGGCACGCCGGGCCGGACGTCCTCCACCGGCACGATCTCCGGCGTCCGGATCGGGGCGGTGCCCCAGGGGCCGGCCCGCACCCGGATCACCACCAAGACGCGCACGGCCGGACGCACGCAGACCGCCATCGCCGCCACCGCGCTCCACGCGGCGGGGGCGGCGGCGCCGTACTCCCAGCCCGAGCACGCGACGCCCCCCGCGTCCGGCGCCGAGGTCCGCCCGCCGTCCGGACGCCTCGTCCGGGCCGCCTCCGCGCACATCGCGCCCGAAATCGCGCCGCGGGGTGCCCCGCGCGGCCGCGCCCCGCCCGCCTCCACAGGGATCTGAGCTCTCTGTCCCCGGTGCCGCACGCCGACGTGCGGCGCCGAAGTCCCTGCGTGGAGGTTCCCCTTGACTCGCGCCAACGTGGTGCGGGCGGTACTGGCGTTCGCCGTGCTCGCCACATCGTTCTACTTCGCCTGGTCCAAACCCGCCCGCCTCGGCCTCGACCTCCGCGGCGGCACCCAGATCGTCCTGGAGACGCAGGACTCCCCGGCCGTGAAGGCCGACCGGGAGTCCACCGACCGCGCCCGCGAGGTGCTGCACCGGCGCGTCGACGCGCTCGGGGTCGCCGAGTCGTCCATCACCCGGTCCGGGGACCGGCGGCTGATCGTCGAGCTGCCGGACGTCCAGGACCCGACCCGCGCCGCCGCGGCCATCGGCAAGACGGCGCAGCTCACGGCCCACCCGGTGCTGGCCAATGCCGGCACGCCGGCGCAGGGGCAGCAGCTGATCCCCGACGAGAGCGGGCAGCAGATCCTGATCGGCCCCGCGGCGCTCACCGGCGCCGGGATCGGCTCGGCGGGCGCCTCCTACGACCCGCAGAACCTCGGCGGCTGGGCCGTCGACGTCCGGTTCAAGGGCGGCGGGGGCGACACCTGGGAGCGGCTGACCGCCAAGGCCGCCTGTGCGGCCGGCGACGAGCGCCGCGTCGCCATCGTGCTGGACGGCAAGGTGATCTCCTCGCCCCAGGTCACCGAGAGCGTCGCCTGCGGCGTCGGCATCACCGGCGGCTCCACCCAGATCACGGGGGACTTCAGCCCTGCCGAGGCCAAGGACCTCGCGGCGCTCATCCAGGGCGGCTCGCTGCCCGTCCCCGTGAAGATCATCGAACAGCGGGTGGTCGGCCCGACGCTCGGCGACGAGGCGATCGACGCCAGCGCCCGCGCCGCCGTCATCGGCATCGTCCTCACCGGCCTGTTCATCGTGGCCGTCTACCGCCTGGCGGGCCTGCTCGCCACGGTCGCGCTCGCCGGGTACGCGCTGATCTCCTACGGCGCCCTCGTCGCGGTCGGCGCCACCCTGACGCTGCCGGGGCTCGCCGGGTTCGTCCTGGCCATCGGCATGGCGATCGACGCCAACGTGCTGGCCTTCGAACGCGCGAGAGAGGAGCGCGCCGCGGCGCCGGGGCGCAGCGCGCGGACGGCGCTGGCCGTCGGGTTCACCAAGGCGTGGTCGGCGATCGCCGACTCGGCCGCCACCACCGTGCTGGCCGCCGGCCTGCTGTTCTTCCTGGCCTCCGGGCCGGTGCGGGGCTTCGGCGTCACGCTGATCATCGGCGTGCTGGGCTCCCTCGTCTCCGCGATGCTGCTGAGCCGGGTCCTCACCGACGCCGCCGCCGCGCGCATGCCCCGGCTCAGCAAGGGCAGGGCGGGCGGTATCGGCGGCGCCGGCCGCATCCGGCGGTGGCTGGAGGAGAGCGGCCCCGACCTGATGAGGCGCAGCCGCCTGTGGCTCGGCGTCTCCGCGCTCGCCGTCGTCCTCGCCGTCACGGGGATCTTCGCCCGCGGCCTGAACTTCGGCGTGGAGTTCACCGGCGGCCGCCTGGTCGAGTACTCCACCTCCCGGCACGTCGACATCGACACCGCCCGCGCCGCCGTCGCCGACGCGGGGTTCCCGCGCGCCGTCGTCCAGACCTCGGGGAAGGACGACATCTCGGTCCGGACGGCCGATGTGAGCAACGCGGAGGAGAAGCGCATCCAGGACGCCCTCGCGAAGGAGGGCGGCGGCGCCGCCAAGCAGCGCGACGAGCTGATCGGCCCCAGCCTCGGCGACGAGTTGCGGACCAAGGCCCTCATCGCCCTCGGCGTGGCCCTGCTGGCCCAGCTCGCCTACCTGACGATCCGGTTCCGCTGGACGTTCGCGGCGGGCTCCGTGATCGCCATGTTCCACGACATCGCGATCGTCACCGGGATCTTCGCCTGGCTGGGCAAGCCGATCGACGGCGTGTTCCTCGCCGCGCTGCTCACGATCATCGGCTACTCGGTGAACGACTCGGTCGTGGTGTTCGACCGCGTCCGGGAGTTGTGGACCGCGAACCCCAGGGGCCGCTTCGCCGACATCGCGAACCGGGGCACGCTGCAGACGGTCCCACGAACGATCAACACCGGCGTGGGCGCCCTGTTCATCCTGGCGGCGCTGGCCGTCCTCGGCGGCGACTCCCTCACGGACTTCGCCATCGCGCTCCTGATCGGGATCGTCGTCGGCACCTACTCCAGCGTCTTCACCGCGACGCCGCTGGCGGTCGTCCTGGAACGCCACACCAAGACCCCGCCGCCCCAGCGCAAGCAGAACCCCGGACCGGTCCGCCGCACCCCCGACAACTCAGGCGCAGTCGTCTGACCCACCCGACCCGCCGTGCTCGCCGCGCCGAGCACGGCTCCGCCTAGTCGTGATCAAGGAATCCCGTGGCCGGGGACGGCCCGGCCACGGGTCCGGGGGGTCAGGCGAGGGGCGGCTGGTCCGTGGGGTTCTCCGCCCTGATCACCTGCATGACGGCGTTGATCAGCGCAAGGTGGGTGAACGCCTGGGGGAAGTTGCCGAGGTGCCGGCCGGTGTGCGGGTCGATCTCCTCGGCGTACAGCTGCAGCGGGCTCGCGTAGGACAGCAGCTTCTCGCACAGGGCGCGGGCCCGCTCCAGCTCGCCGACCATCACCAGGGTGCTGACCAGCCAGAAGGAGCAGATCGTGAAGGTGCCCTCGTCCGACTCGAACCCGTCGTCGGTCTCCGCCGCGCGGTAGCGCAGGACGAGGTCGTCCTCCGACAGTTCGTCGGCGATGGCGAGGACGGTCTCCCGGACGCGCTTGTCGTCGGCGGGCAGGAAGCCCAGCAGCGGGATCAGCAGCGCCGAGGCGTCGAGGGCCGTCGCGCCGTAGTGGGCGGTGAAGACGCCGCGCTCGTCCAGCGCGTTGGCGAGCACGTCGGCGTGGATCTCGTCGGCCGCCGCCTGCCAGCGGCGCGCCCGCTCCTGGTCGCCGCGGATGCGGGCGAGCCGCGCCCCGCGGTCGGCCGCGACCCAGCAGAACACCTTGGAGGAGGTGAAGTGCTGCGGCTCGCCGCGCACCTCCCACATGCCGCAGTCGGGCGTCCGCCAGTTGGCGAGGGCGTCCTCGACCTGCTTGACGACGATCTTCCACAGCCGGTCGTCGAGCCGGTCCCGCTTGCGCACGAACAGGTAGATGGAGCCGATGATCGCGCCCCACACGTCGTGCTGCGCCTGCATGTACGCCTCGTTGCCGATGCGCACGGGGCGGGCGTTGTCGTAGCCGGTGAGGTGGTCGAGCGTGGACTCGGGCAGCTCCTCGCGCCCGTCCAGCCCGTACATGATCTGCAGCTTGCCCTCGGCGGCCTCGGCGACGTCGGTGATGAAGTAGAAGAAGTCGTTGGCCTCCCAGTCGTAGCCGAGCGTGTAGAACGCCCAGAGGGCCATCGTGGAGTCGCGGATCCAGGTGTAGCGGTAGTCCCAGTTCCGGTCGCCGCCCGGCGTCTCCGGCAGCGACGTCGTCGCCGCGGCCGCGACCGCGCCGGACGGGGCGAACGTCAGGCCCTTCAGGGTCAGCGCGCTGCGCTGCAGGTGGCTGCGCCACGGGTGGTCGGGGAACCGGCCCCGGTCCAGCCAGTGCTGCCAGTGGTGGACGGTCCAGACGAGCCGGTCCTGCGCCTCCTCCCACGACGAGGGCGCCGCGTGCTCGCTCCAGGACAGTGCCACGAACCGGGACTCGCCCTGCTTCAGCAGCGTCCGGGACGTGGCGAGCGACCCCTCGAACCCGACGTTCATGTCGGTGGTGAGCCGCAGGCCGACGCCGTTGCCGCGCGCGACGGCCTCGTGGTACCCGGAGCCGGTGTGCTCCCAGCGCGCGGGCGTCTGCCCGTAGTCGAACACCGGCATGCAGTCGAGCCGGACCTGCACCTGCCCGTTCACGCACCGGACCATCCGCAGCAGGACGTGGTCGGCGTCGTAGTCGGTGGGCGCCCTGCGGTGCGTGTGGGACCGTTCCGTCTCGTGGTGCCAGGGGCCCATGAGCAGCGCGTCCGTCACGACGAGCCAGCCGCCGTGCACCCACCAGGTGGTCTCCATCACCATGGTCCCCGGGATGTAGCGCTGCGCGGCGGGCACCTCCACGCCCGCCGGGCCGACCCGGAAGTATCCGGCGTCGCGGTCCAGGATGGAGCCGAACACGCTGGGCGAGTCCATCCTCGGCAGGCACATCCACTCGATGTTGCCGCTCGGTGCGACCAGGGCGGTCGTCTCGCAGTCGGACAGGAACCCGAAATCGGCGATGGGGGCGAACGGATCTCCCGCCCGGCCGCCGGCGACCTTCGGCCTCACAACGTCACCTCCTTGATTCATCATTCCCTCTCACGCGCGATGGGCATGTCTTGGGTACGGGCCGCCTCCCCGGGACGGGGCGCCCGGGTAGTGCGGTTTATTGCGGTGTGTCGCTGGTCTCCCTAGTGGAATAGACCACTATCTGCAGTCTGAGCTGGGATAACTCCCCTCGGCGCACCGGGCGCCGAGCAAGGCTCGTGTTCGCGGGTACAGTCCCGGCAAACAGGGCAGCGGACCCGCCGCCGCCTGGGGTGATGCGATGCCGCGCGCCCCGCGGAGGCGGGCCCGGAACTGCCACTGGGTGGAACCGGAGCGAGAAGGAGCTCCCCGTGCGGAAGTTCGTGTACGACTTCACTGAGGGAAACAAGGACCTCAAGGATCTCCTGGGGGGCAAGGGCGCCAACCTGGCCGAGATGACCAATCTCGGGCTGCCCGTGCCGCCGGGGTTCACGATCACCGCGGAGGCATGCCGGCACTACCTCGAGCACGGGAACCTGCCCGACGGCCTGGCGGACGAGGTGAACCGGCACCTGGCCGACCTGGAGTCCGCGATGGGCAAGAAGCTCGGCCAGAGCGACGACCCCCTCCTGGTCAGCGTGCGGTCCGGCGCCAAGTTCAGCATGCCGGGAATGATGGAGACCGTCCTCAACGTCGGGTTGAACGACGAGTCCGTGCACGGCCTCGCCGCCCAGGCGGGCGACGAGCGGTTCGCGTGGGACTCCTACCGCCGGCTGATCCAGATGTTCGGCAAGACCGTCATGGACATCGACGGCGACCTGTTCGAGGGCGCCGTCGAGGACGTCAAACGGGCCCGGGGCAGCGACGACGACGGGGATCTGACCGCCGGGGACCTCAGGGAGCTCGTCGACCGGTTCAAGGTCATCGTACGGGAGGAGGCGGGCCGCGAGTTCCCGACCGACCCGCGCGAGCAGATGGACCTGGCCGTCGAGGCGGTGTTCGACTCCTGGAACGCGCCGCGCGCCATCCTCTACCGGCGGCAGGAGCGCATCCCCGTCGACCTCGGCACGGCCGTCAACATCTGCTCGATGGTCTTCGGCAACATGGGCCTGGACTCGGGGACGGGCGTGGCCTTCACCCGCGACCCGGCGACCGGGCAGCAGGGCATCTACGGCGACTACCTGCAGAACGCCCAGGGCGAGGACGTCGTCGCCGGCATCCGCAACACCGTCGCGCTGACGGAGCTGGAGCGCATCGACAAGGCGTCCTACGACCGGCTCGTCGAGATCATGGAGACGCTGGAGAACCACTACCGCGACATGTGCGACATCGAGTTCACGATCGAGCGCGGGAAGCTGTGGATGCTGCAGACCCGGGTCGGCAAGCGGACCGCCGGCGCGGCGTTCCGGATCGCCTGCCAGCTGCTCGACCAGGGGCTCATCGACCTGGACGAGGCCGCCCGCCGCGTCACCGGCGACCAGCTCGCCCAGCTCATGTTCCCCCGCTTCACCGACCGGGTGGACGGCGTCCAGAAGATCACCAAGGGCATGAACGCCTCGCCGGGCGCGGCCGTCGGCAAGGCCGTGTTCACCTCCGAGCGCGCCGTGGAGCTGGCCGAGCGGGGCGAGGAGGTGATCCTCGTCCGCCGCGAGACCAACCCCGACGACCTCGCCGGCATGGTCGCGGCCAAGGGCGTCCTGACCTCCCGCGGCGGCAAGACCTCGCACGCCGCGGTCGTCGCCCGCGGCATGGGCAAGACGTGCGTCTGCGGCGCCGAGGAGCTCGACGTCGACGTCAAGGGCGGCAGCTTCACCGCGCCCGGCGGCATCACGGTCAGGGAGGGCGACGTCATCTCGATCGACGGGTCGTCCGGCGAGGTCTACCTCGGCGAGGTGCCCGTCGAGGACTCGCCCATCGTCCGCTACTTCGAGGGGCAGCTCTCGACCGAGGACGGCGGCGACCTGGTCAAGGCCGTGCACCGCGTCATGGAGCACGCCGACGCGCGGGCCGCGCTGAAGGTCCGCGCGAACGCCGACAACCCCGAGGACTCCGCCCGGGCCCGCCGGTTCGGCGCCGCCGGCATCGGGCTGTGCCGCACCGAGCACATGTTCCTCGGGGACCGTCGGCAGCTCGTCGAGGAGCTCATCCTCGCCGAGGACGACGACGGGCGGCAGGCCGCGCTGGACGCCCTGGAGCCGCTCCAGAAGAGCGACTTCGAGGGCATCTTCGAGGCGATGGACGGACTGCCCGTCACCATCCGGCTCATCGACCCGCCGCTGCACGAGTTCCTCCCCGACATCACCGAGCTGTCGGTCAGGGTCGCGCTCGCGGGCGACGAAGCGGACGCCAAGGACCGGAGACTGCTCGAAGCAGTCAACCGACTGCACGAGCAGAACCCTATGCTGGGCCTGCGCGGCGTGCGGCTCGGTTTGGTGATTCCCGGTCTGTTCGGCATGCAGGTGCGCGCGATCGCCGAGGCCGCGGCGGCGCGCAGGAGGGCGGGCGGCGACCCGCGCCCGGAGATCATGATCCCGCTGGTCGGCGCGGTCCAGGAGCTGGAGGCCGTCCGGGACGAGGCGCGCGGCATCCTCGCCGCGGTCAGGGAGTCGAGCGGGATCGACGTGCCGGCGCTGATCGGCACGATGATCGAGCTGCCCCGGGCGGCGCTGACCGCCGGGCAGATCGCCGAGGCCGCCGAGTTCTTCTCCTTCGGCACCAACGACCTCACCCAGACGACCTGGGGCTTCTCCCGCGACGACGTCGAGGCGGCGTTCTTCTCCCGCTACCTGGAACTCGGGATCTTCGGGGTGTCGCCGTTCGAGACCCTCGACCGCGAGGGCGTCGGCAGGCTCGTGCGCATCGCCGCCGAGGAGGGCCGCCGGGCGCGCCCCGGCCTCAAGCTCGGCATCTGCGGCGAGCACGGCGGCGACCCTGACTCGGTGCACTTCTGCCACGAGGTGGGCCTCGACTACGTTTCCTGCTCGCCGTTCCGGATTCCCGTGGCGCGGCTGGAGGCGGGCCGCGCGGCCATCGAGGCCGCGGACGCCCCGGGGGGCAGCGACAGCCGCTGACGTCCCGCCCGGCGGCCGGCCCCCCGCACGCCCGGAATCGGCCGCCGGGACCGATGTGGGACGGATGACACGCCGACCTGGCGAACCTGGCGCGCATGCCGGAACATCTCACTAACGTGTCCGATGCGATGACGTTGGAAGCGGAGTTGCCGGAGTTCACGCCGGAAGACGATGAGACGGACCGGCCCGAGGACCGGGCGGACGGGCCGCGGCGGCGCCGTGGGCGGTGGCGCCGGTCGCCCTGGTTCACGATCCCCGCCGGGGTCGTCATGGGGCTCCTGGCGATCGCGGTGCTGACGCCGCTCACCGTCGGGCTGCGGATCTGGCACCAGGCCCGCCAGGACGAGCGGCCGCGCTCCGACGCGATCATCGTGCTGGGGGCCGCGCAGTACAACGGGGTGCCGTCCCCGACGCTGAAATGGCGGCTCCAGCACGCCCTGGAGCTGTACCGCGGCGGGGTCGCGCCGGCCATCGTGACGGTGGGCGGCAAGGCGCCCGGCGACAACTACACCGAGGCCGGTGCCGGCCGCGGCTGGCTGATCACCAAGGGCGGCGTGCCGGCCTCCCGGGTCTTCGAGGTGCCCGTCGGGCGCGACACGCTGGAGAGCATGAAGGCCGTCGGCAAGGAGTTCGACCGGCACCACTGGTCGTCGGGCGTGATCGTCACCGACCCGTGGCACGGGCTGCGCTCCAAGAAGATGGCCGAGGACAGCGGCATCGAGGCCGCCGCGTCGCCGACCCGCAGCGGCCCGAGCGTGCAGACCCGCGACACCCAGTTCCACTACATCGTCCGCGAGACCGGCGGGTACCTGTCGTACGTGCTGCTGGGCAAGAGCGTCCAGGTGCCGGACGAGACCATCAAGCGCATCCACATCGACCCGTCCGAGACGCCGTCGACGTCTCAGCCCCCGTCCTCCTCGTCGTCTCCGCCCCGGTCCTCGCCGTCGCCGGGCGGCTGAGGACCCCCGCGGCCCTCTACCCTGGATAGGGACATGACGATCAACGTGACCACGGGCTACGACGGCCGTGACAAGGAACGCTGGGCGCCCGAGCCCCCCAAGCGGCGCGACCGCACGGCGTTCGAGCGCGACCGGGCCCGGGTCCTGCACAGCGCCGCGCTCCGCAGGCTGGCCGCCAAGACGCAGGTGGCCTCGCCCAGCGCCGACGCCGTGGCCGACACCGTGCAGAGCCTGCGCACCCGCCTCACCCACTCGCTGGAGTGCGCGCAGGTGGGCCGCGAGCTGGGCAAGTCGCTCGGATGCGACCCCGACCTGGTGGAGACGGCCTGCCTGTCGCACGACATCGGGCATCCGCCGTTCGGGCACAACGGCGAGTACGCGCTCGACATCGTCGCGCGCGACTGCGGCGGGTTCGAGGGCAACGCGCAGAGCCTGCGCGTCCTGACCAGGCTGGAGCCCAAGTCCTTCGGTGTGGAGGGCCCGCCCCTGCACGGCCGCAGCGTCGGCCTCAACCTGACCCGCGCCGCGTTGGACGCCGCGATGAAGTACCCGTGGTCGCAGGCCGAGGCCGTGAACGGCAAGTTCGGCGTCTACGACGACGACGCGGACGTGGCGCGCTGGGTGCGCGACGGCACCGAGCCGGGCCGCACCTGCTTCGAGGCCCAGGTCATGGACTGGAGCGACGACGTCGCCTACTCCGTCCACGACCTGGAGGACGCGCTGGTCGCCGGGCACGTCGACTTCGGCCGCCTCGCCGACCCCGCCGAGCGCCGCCTCGTCGCCGCCACGGCGGCCAAGCTGTACTGCCCCGACGCCGGCCAGGCGGAGCTGGAGGAGCGCTTCGCCGTGCTGCTCGCCGAGCCCTACTGGCCCGACCGCTACGACGGCACCCCGCGCAGCCTCGCCGCCCTCAAGAACCTGACCAGCACGCTGATCGGGCGGTTCTGCCTGGCCGCCGAGACCGCCACGCGGGAGGCCTACGGCGACCGCCCGCTCACCCGCTACGCGGCGGAGCTGATCGTCCCGCGGCCGCAGTGGCTGGAGAACGCCTTGCTCAAGGGCGTCACGGCGCACTACGTGTGGATCAGCCACGAGGAGGTCAGGGCCCGCCAGCGGACGCTGATCACCGAACTCGCGGAGATGATGCTCGCGGGGGCGCCGGACACGCTCGACCCGGGTTTCCGGGACGCGTTCACGGACGCCTCCGACGATGCCGCCCGGCTGCGCGCCGTGATCGACCAGATCGCCTCCCTGACCGACCTGTCGGCGATGGCCCGCCACCGCATGCTGGGCGGACGCGGGTACTGACCCGCGGGTACGGGCCGGCGCGGAGGGACACGCCTCGACGCGCCAGTCGATGGACCCTTGTCTCGTGGCAGAGGCCGCTGTAGGGATAGCTACAGGTCCACTACAGGAGGTCACCATGCCCGAGGAGACGTTCGTCATCGCCGGCGCGAGCCTGGCCGGGGCCAAGGCGGCCGAGACGCTCCGTGAGGAGGGCTTCGCGGGCAGGGTGCTGCTGGTGGGCGAGGAGATCGAGCGGCCGTACGAGCGGCCTCCGCTGTCCAAGGGGTTCCTGCTGGACAAGGAACCCCGGGAGAAGGCCCACGTCCACGAGGCGGACTGGTACGACAAGCACGACGTTGAGTTGCGGGTCGGCACGTCCGTCGCGTCCATCGACCGGGGCGCGCACCAGGTCCGGCTGTCCACCAAGGAGCCGGTCTCCTACGACAGGCTGCTGCTGGCGACGGGCGCCTCCCCGCGCCGGCTGGACGTGCCGGGCTCCAAGCTTCAGGGCATCCACTACCTGCGGACGATGGCCGACTCGGCCGCGCTGAAGCAGGCGCTGGCGCCCGGCGGACGCCGGGTCGTGGTGGCCGGGGCGGGCTGGATCGGGCTGGAGGCGGCGGCCGCCGCCCGGGAGCACGGCAACGAGGTGACGGTCATCGAACCGGAACCGGTGCCGCTGCACGCCGCGATGGGGCCCGAGCTGGGCGGGATGTTCGCCGACCTGCACCGCGAGCACGGCGCCGTCCTGCGGATGGACGAGGGCGTGGCCGGGTTCTGGGGCGCCGGGCAGGTGTCGGCCGTCGTGACCTCCGGCGGCGCCGAGGTGCCCGCGGACGTCGTGATCGTCGGCATCGGGGTGCGGCCCAACAGCGGGCTCGCCGAGGAGGCAGGGCTGGAGGTGTCCGACGGGATCCTCGTCGACCAGTCGCTGCGCACGTCCGACCCCGACATCTACGCGGCCGGGGACGTCGCCAACGCCTACCACCCGCTGCTCGGCCGCCGGATCCGCGTCGAGCACTGGGCGAACGCCCTGAACGGCGGGCCCGCCGCGGCCCGCGCGATGCTCGGCCAGGACGTCGTCTACGACCAGATCCCCTACTTCTTCAGCGACCAGTACGACCTCGGCATGGAGATGTCGGGCGTCGCGGCGCCGGGGGAGTACGACGAGGTCGTGTACCGCGGGGACGTCCCGGGACGGGAGTTCGTCGCGTTCTGGCTGTCGGGCGGCCGGGTCGTCGCCGGCATGAACGTCAACGTGTGGGACGTCACCGGGGACGTCCAGGCGCTGATCCGCTCCGGGCGCCCGGTGGACGCCGCCCGCCTCGCCGACCCGGGGGCGCCGCTCGCGGACCTGGTGTGAGGCGGCCGGGACGGACCCTGTCGCGTCAGCGACGTACAGTCGGCTGAGTGGTTACCGAGAAGATCACGACGCAGGCCCGGGCGCGCGTCGCGGTGACGCTGGCGTTCGCCGCGCACGGCCTGCTCGGCGCCGCCTGGGTCGCCCGCATCCCGCAGATCAAGGAGCATCTCGGGCTGAGCGAGGGCGCGATGGGCGTGGCGCTGCTGGGCGCGCCCGTGGGCGTCGTCGCGGCCGTCCGGTTCGCGGGCCGGATCGTCGGCCGGTGGGGCAGCCGCGCGACGACGATCGCCGCCGGGGCCGCCGGGGCGCTGGCGCTGGTCCCGCTCGGACTCGCCTGGAACCTCGGCGGGCTGATCCTCTCGCTGCTGCTGATGGGCGCCTCGCTCGGCCTGATGGACGTGGGGATGAACGCGCAGGGCGTCGCCGTGGAGCGCGGCTACGGCCGTCCGCTCATGTCCGGGCTGCACGGCTCCTACAGCATCGGCACGCTGCTCGCGGCACTGGCCGGCTCGGCGGCCGCGCACGCGGGCGTCCCCGTCCCGCTGCACCTGGCGGTCGCCGCGGCGGTGCTGATCACGCTGCTGGCCCTCGGCTGCCGGGGCCTGCTGGACCGCTCCGCCGACGAGCTCCCCGAGCCGGCCGAGGACGCCCCCGTCCCCGCGCGCTCCCCCCGCCGGCCGCTGATCATGCTCGGTGTCATCGGGCTGTGCTCGTTCGTCGGGGAGGGCGCCATGGCCGACTGGAGCGCGATCTACCTGCGGGAGAACCTCGGCACCGGGCCCGGCGTGGCCGGGCTCGGCTACGCCGGGTGCGCGGTGGCGATGACAGTGGGGCGGCTCACCGGCGACCAGGTCGTCGCGCGCTTCGGGCCCGTCCCGGTGCTGCGGGGCGGCTCGCTGGTCGCCGCCCTCGGGCTCGGCCTCGGGCTCGCGGCGGGCGACCCCACGGCGGCGGTGGCCGGGTTCACGCTGTTCGGCCTCGGCGTCGCGGTCGTGGCGCCCGTCACCTTCAGCGCGGCGGGCAACGTGCCCGGCGTCCCGCCCGCGGCCGGGATCTCCCGGGTCACCGGCGTCGGCTACCTCGGCCTGCTCGGCGGCCCGCCCGTCATCGGGTTCATCGCGCAGGGCGTGGGCCTGACGTGGGCGCTGGCCGTCCCGGTCGCGCTGGTCGGGCTGATCGTCCTGCTCGCCCCGGCGGCGGAGACGGCCGAGCGGTGAGGGCGAGCGGTGCCGGTCGTCCCCGTTGATCTTTTGGTGGGGTTACGACTTTTGTATATGTCCTACTCAGGTAAGGTCTGGGCGAGTGAGCACCATGCAGCGGTCGGGACCGGCCGAAACGGTCACGTCCGCCCGGGCGCTGCGGACATTCCTTAGCGAACTGCTCAGTTTCGGTTTCGTGGGGTGCGTCGGCACGCTCATCATGATCTTCGGCGCGAACCTGATGCGCGCGTGGCTCGGCGGCAGCCCGGTCACGAGCGTCGTCGTGCCGACCGTGGTGTCCACGCTGAGCTCCTACCTGCTCAACCGGTTCTGGACGTTCCGGCACCGCGACAGCGACGGCTCCGGCCGGGAGGTCGCGATCTTCTTCGCGCTGAACGGTGTCGGGCTGCTGATCCAGGTGCTGTGCACCGGCTTCACCTACTACACCCTCGGGCTGCACGGCGGGATCGCCTACAACCTGGGGCTCCTCGCGGGCGTCGGCCTCGGATCGGCGTTCCGCTACTGGTCGTACAAGAAGTGGGTGTTCACCCCCGCGACGGCATGAATCGGGCGCCGCGGGGGTTCTCCCCTCACGCGGGACCGGGTCTCACCGGCCCGCCGGGACGATCTTCTCGGTCTGCACCAGGGCCTCGGCGAGGATGCCGGCGAGGTCCTGGCCGGTGCCCTGCGAGAAGATCACATGGTCGATGCCCCGCTCGGCGAGCCGCCCGACGGTGTCGACGGCGGCGCCGACCGAGGGCGTACCGGTGAAGAAGGTCAGCGACGTCTTCTCGATCTCGGTGTGGTCGCGGCCCTCGCGCTCGCAGTGCTCCCGCAGGACCTCCAGCTTGCGGGGCAGCTCGTCGCCGTCGAAGAGGTTGCAGGCGTCGGCGTACTTCGCCACGAACCGCAACGTCTTCTTCTCGCCGCCCCCGCCGACGAGGATCGGCGGGCGGGGGCGCCGCAGCGCGGGCGGCGAGTTGAGCGGGCGCTCCAGCGTGTAGTGCTCGCCCTCGAACGGCGACTCGTCGCCCTCCCACATCCGGTGGGCGATCCGCAGCGTCTCCTCCAGCCGCTCGAACCGCTCCGCGGTCGGCGGGAACCGGATGCCGAGGCCGCGCGACTCCTCCTCGTTCCAGGCCGCGCCGATGCCGAGCCACGCGCGCCCGCCCGACAGGACGTCCAGCGTGGTCACCGTCTTGACCAGGACGCCGGGGTGCCGGTAGGTGACCCCGGTGACCATCGTCCCGAGCGTGATCCGCTCGGTCAGCGCCGCCGCGTACGCGAGCGCCGAGTAGCCCTCCAGCATGGGGTCCTCCGGCGGGCCCACGGCTTCGATCTGGAAGAAGTGGTCCATCACCCACAGGGAGTGCAGCCCGCCCTGGTCGGCGTCGCGGGCGACGCGTCCGAAGGTGGGACCGATCTGCTCCGGCCCCCCGGGAAAGGTGAAGCTCGGAACCTGGAGTCCGATGCGCATGGCATTCCCTTCGCGTGCTTCGTCTCGTGCGTCTCCTTCCACTCTGGGACCTGGAGTGCGCTCCAGGTCAAGCAGGCGCACCGGCCGGGACGTTGACCTGGAGTGCACTCCAGGTGCGATCCTGGGGAGCGTGAGCTCCTACTCTCCCGCCGAGACCGCCGAGAAGAGCGGTTTCAGCATCGACACGCTGCGTTACTACGAGAAGATCGGGCTGCTGTCCGGGATCGCGCGGAACGCGTCGGGACGGCGCGTGTTCTCCGACGACGACCTGCAATGGCTCGGGATGCTGCGCTGCCTGCGCGGCACCGGAATGCCGATAGCCGAGATGCTGCGCTACTCCGAGCTGGCCCGCGGCGGCGGTCGGACCGTCCAGGAGCGGCTCGACCTGCTGCAGGAGCACGACCGCCGGGTCGAGGAGCAGATCGCGACGCTGCGCGCGCAGCAGAGGCAGATCAAGGTGAAGATCGGCTTCTATCGTGAGGCGTCGATGACCTGCGAGCCCGCCCCCGCTCCCGCCTGAGCGAGGACGCGCTCCGCGCGCGCCCACGTCTCGGCCGGCTCGAAGGCGTCCGCCCACCAGGTGTCGGCGCGGATCGACCCGCGCCGCCGGAACCTCCGCATGATGGCGACGTGCGGCGGCCAGGCGACGAATCCGCGCAGCGCGGCGTCGCCGGTCCAGACCGAGACGGAGCCGCACCTGCGCCGGCGGAGATCCGTCCACAGCCACAGGCCGACGGCGCCCTCCAGCTCCGGCCACGACCGGCGCAGCCCCATGCCCGCGTGGAAGGCCCTCGGCAGGTCGAGGGAATGCGCGCAGGTGAAGTCGGTGACGCTGACGAGGACCGGGCCCGTCGCCCGGACGGGTCCCGCACGCCAGCGGGTCCTCAGGAGCGCCATGAGGGATCCCGGCCGAGGAGGGTGAGCAGGCGCTCCCGCGACTCCGCGCCGTCCGCGGAGGGGACGGACGGGGCGAACGAGTCGCCGGGGCCCCGGCCCTCCTCGGGGACGATGGCGGCGACCTTGAGGGACGCCTCCACGAGCTCGCCGGCGGGCTCCCAGCCCGCGCCGATCGACGCGGCGACGTCCCAGGCGTGCACGACGAGGTCGACGAAGTGGAAGCTGATCGCCAGCGCGGCGGGGAAGGCGCCGCCGTCGCGGATCTCGGGAAGGGCGAGCTCGGCGTCCAGGGCCACCTCCGCGAAGGCCGCCGTCACGAGGTCGGCGGAGGCCCGCGCCGCGGCGAGGGGGTCGTCGCCGAGATCGCCGCCGCGCCAGGCGGACAGCCGCGCGCCCTCGCCCCGGGCGGCGGCCGCGAAGCCCTCGTCCTGGCTCACCTGGTGGCGCAGCAGGCCGTGCAGCGTCCAGTCGGGGCACGGCGTCGGCAGGTGCAGCGCGTCCGGCTTCACCTGCGCGACGACGGACAGGTAGAGATCGGCCGCCTTCCGGTCGAGCGGTCGGAAATCGGTCGTGAGCAGTTCGTTCAGCAGGTCCATGCGGCCACGGTAGGGACTCGCAGAGGCCCAGGTACAGGTCCAAAATTGCACAGACTGACTGAGCCGATTTAGGGTCGGCGCCGTGGACCTCCATGTGAGCCTGGTCGGGCGCCGCGACCTTGCCGGGCAGATCTACGGCCAGCTGCGCGCCGCGATCCTGGACGGCCGGCTGCGCGCGGGGGAGGCGCTGCCGCCGACGCGCGAGCTGGCGCGGCGCCTGGCGATCTCCCGCAACACGGTCGGCGTCGCCTACGACCGGCTCACGGCCGAGGGGTTCCTGACGAGCCGGGTCGGCGCGGGGACGTTCGTCCGGGAGACCGGCTCCGCCGCGCGCGGCGCGCCCGCGGCCTCGCCGCTGCGGCCGCGCGGCGTGTGGGAGGGAGTGTCCGTCTGGCCGGCGCCGATGCCCGGAGTCCGGTGGGACTTCCGCGCCGGGCTGCCCGACGTACGGCTGTTCCCCTACGAGGCCTGGCGGCGGATCATGGGGGGACTGCTGCGGCCGTCGGGGCTGGCCGATCCCGCCTCGGCGGCCGACCCCGCCGGGCTGCCCGCGCTGCGCGAGGCCGTCGCCCGGCATGTGGGCGTCTCGCGGTCGGTGCGGGCGAGCGGGGCCGACGTCGTCGTCACCTCCGGCGTCCAGCAGGCCCTCGACCTGATCGTCCGGGTCCTCCTCGAACCGGGCGACGTGGTGGCCGTGGAGGACCCCGGGTACCCGCCCGTGCGGATGCTCCTCGCCGCGGCCGGGATGCGGGTGCGCGGCGTGCCGGTCGACGCCGAGGGGCTCCGGGTGGACGCGCTGCCCGGCGAGGCGCGGGCCGTCTACGTCACCCCCTCGCACCAGTTCCCGCTGGGGATGCCGATGTCGCTGCCGCGCCGCAGGGCGCTGCTCGACTGGGCGCGGCGGCGGGACGTGGTGATCGTCGAGGATGACTACGACACCGAGTACCGGTACGGCGGGCGCCCCGTCGAGCCGCTGCAGAGCCTCGACGAGGACGGCCGCGTCCTGTACACCGGCACCTTCTCCAAGATCATGCGGCCGGTGCTGCGGCTGGGGTTCCTGGTGGCGCCGCCGTCGCTGCACCACGCCTTCCGGATGGCGCGCTACGTCTCGTCCTGGCACGCCGAACTGCCCGCGCAGGCGGCGCTCGCCCGGTTCATCGACGAGGGCCTGCTCGCCCGGCACATCCGCAGGTCGCGCCGCGAGTACCGGGCGCGGCACGAGCGCGTCGCCGAACGGGTCGCCGGGCTGCCGGGGGACCGGCTCGACCCCGTCCCGTCCGAGGCGGGGCTGCACCTGAGCGCGGTGTTCCGGGACGGCGCCGACGACGCCGCCGTCGCCGCGAAGGCGCTCGGCGCGGGCGTCGGGCTGTTCGCGCTGTCGGAGTTCGCCGTGACCGGGCCGCCCGCCGCGGGCCTGGTCTTCGGGTACGGCGCCGTGACGCCGCCGGAGATCGACGAGGGGATGCGCCGGCTCGCCGGGGTCCTGCGCGGCGGGAGCGGCCGTGCGTGACTAGCGGTGCACGGGCGTGATGCGCCGGCCGTCCGCGCCGAAGAACAGGACCCGGTCCAGGTCGACCGCCAGCGCGACACGGTCGCCCCGGTCGGGCCGCCCGCCCGGCGCGATGCGGAAGACGAGGTCGGACCGCCGGTGGTGGCCCGCGTGCTCCTCGATCGGGGCCTCCTCCCCGGCCGGCCTGCCGAACAGCGCCCGCACCCGGCCGCGCAGCCCGGGCCGTTCCGCCGCGAGGGCCTGCGGCCGCTCGGGACGCCCGAGCTCGTTCGCGTCCACCGTGGGGATGCCCGCCTCGGCGTAGGCGAGCCACTCGTGCCCGTGGAACTCCAGCGCGCGGACCTGGCCCGACAGGACGGTCCCCGACGGAGCGGGCGAGCCCGGCGCGATCGGCATCATCGTGTCGGGGCGGATCCCGACGATCACGGGCCGGCCCTGATGGCTGATCAGCGCGGCCGCCCGCGGGTCGTTCCAGGGCAGGGTGAGCCGCTGCGGTCCGAGATCGAGCATCAGCCCCTGGCCCTCGACGGCCCACAGGGTGGCCTGCAGCAGGTTCATCGGAGGGGAGCTGAGGAAGGCGGCCACGAACACGGTCGCCGGGTCCTCGTAGATCTGCTCGGGGGTGCCGACGTCCTCCAGGACGCCGTCGCGCAGCACGGCCATCCGGTCGGCCATGGTCATGGCCTCGACCTGGTCGTGCGTGACGTAGACGGTGGTGGTGCCGCTGGAGCGCACCAGCGCCGCGATCTCGACGCGCAGCTCCGTGCGCAGCCCCGCGTCCAGGCTCGACAGCGGCTCGTCCATCAGGAACAGCGACGGCTCGCGGATCAGCGCCCGCCCGATCGCGGCCCGCTGCCGCTGGCCCCCCGACAGCGTGCGCGGCAGCCGGTCGATCATCGTGTTGATGCCGAGTGCGCGCGCCAGCTCGACGACCTTCGCGGACGCCTCGGCGCGGTCGTCCCCGGACACCTCCAGCGGGAACATCATGTTGCCCTTGACCGTGCGGTGCGGGTAGAGCGCGCCCTCCTGGAACACCATCGCCACGTTCCGGTCGCGCGGCGGCAGGTCGTTGGCCACGGTGCCGTTCAGCCACAGGTCCCCGCCGGTGATCTCCTCCAGCCCGGCGATCATGCGCAGGATGGTCGACTTGCCGCAGCCGGACGGTCCGAGCAGGACGAACAGCTCCCCGGCGTTGATGCGCAGGCGGACGTCGCGGACGGCCACCTGGCCGCCGGGATACACCTTGTCGACGCCGTCCAGCACAACATCCGTCATCGAGTCCGCCTGGGGGTGGGCAAATCTACGGTGCGCCATCTCATCGCGGTGCGGTCCACGTTGTCCAGAGTAAAACCAGGGTTACTCGCCGTTAACCCGGCCGAGTTCGGCCATCGGATCGTATATTTCGACACCGCGGAATGTTCCTGACTTCGACCTGATCGGCTGCCGTGCCGGGGGACCGGTGAACCGGAGCTCTGGAGATCGGCGGGCCGCCGTGTCACCTTTGATCACGAAGCCCGTCCCCGGGGTTTCGAAGGAGGAGCTCCCATGCCCGACTCCCCACCCGCCGTCAGCCGCCGTGCCTTCCTGCACCGCACCGGCGCGGGCGCCGTCCTGCTCGCGGGCGGCGTGCTCGCCGGCGGCACCGCCGCCGCCGCGCCCGCCGGCAGGTCCGCCCTCGCCGGCCCCGCCCGCGGACCCGCCCCCGCCGACCTCGACCCGCTGGCCCTGCTGAAGAAGATGCTGTCGTTCGACACCCAGAACTTCGGGGAGGGCGGCGTCACCCGGCCCTACGCCGAGATGCTCAAGGCCGTCTGGGACTCCGCGGGGGTCCCCGCACAGATCATCCCCACGCCGAAGAAGGACAACGTCCACCTCATCGCCCGGATCGAGGGCACCACCGCGGCGCCGCCGCTGCTCCTGCTCGGACATTCCGATGTCGTTCCGGTGGAACGTGACAAATGGTCCGTCGACCCGTTCGCCGGGATCGTCCGCAACGGTGAGATCTACGGCCGCGGCGCCCTGGACATGAAGGGCGCCAACTCCGCGAACATCGGCGCCCTGCTCCGGCACGTCAAGGAGGGCGCGCGGTTCGACCGCGACATCATCGTCCTCACCGACTGCGACGAGGAGGCCGGGCAGTACGGTTCCCACTGGCTCGCCGAAAACCACTGGGACAAGATCAACGCGGGCATGGTGCTCACGGAGGGCGGCTGGTTCCTCGCCCAGAAGGACCGGCGGACGCCGATGCTCATCACGGTGACGCGCCAGGACAAGGTCTACTTCAACCTCGACCTCGCCGCCGGCGGCACCGCCACCCACTCCTCCAAGCCCAACCCCGACTCGGCCATCGCCAAGCTCTCCCGCGCCGTCACCGAGATCGACACCTGGCTCGCGCCGGTCGCGCTCACCCCCGTCACCCGGGAGTACTTCGGCGCTCTGGCCAAGGCCACCGACGACCGCCCGCTCGAACGGGCGCTGCGGCTGCTGCTGTCCGCGCGCTCCCAGCAGGCCCGCGAGCGGGCCGCCGCGCTCGTCGTCAAGCGCAGCTCCTACCCGTGGCTGCACCAGGCCCTCCTCCGCACGACGCACGCCTTCGTGATCGAGGACGCGGGGTACAAGGAGAACGTCATCCCGTCCAAGGCGACGCTGCGCGTCAACTGCCGGGGAGTCCCCGGCGGCCAGCGTCCTCGCGACTTCCTGGCCGCGATCAGGAAGCGCCTCGCCGACCGCGACGTGACCGTCACGCTCGCGGGCAACCCGGGGGAGTCGGAGGAGGACGCCCTCAAGCGGCTGGACGAGACCTGGGCCAAGCCGCCCTCCAGCCTGGACTCGCCGCTGTTCGAGGCCATCGGCGACGCCGCCGCCGAGACCTATCCGGACGCGGTCTTCGCGCCCGCCCTCTTCGAGGCCGGGACGAGCCTGTCGCCCTGGACGTCGAAGGGCGTCCCCGGCTACGGCGTCTACCCCTACGTCGTCGACAACGACCAGCTGATCGCGATGCACGGCAACGACGAGCGCATCACCGTCGAGGCCCTCAAGCAGGGCACGGAGTTCATGTACCGGCTCTTCGGCCGCTTCCGGACGGGCTGACCTGAGACGCCCCCGTCTCCCGCGGACCCGCGGGAGACGGGGGCGCACCCATGCCCGTCGCGGTGCGATGCCCTCGATGTCACGGGCCCGCCGTAGACTCCATGGTCGTGGCAGGCCGGATTCGCAATGAGGACATCGCGCTCGTACGGGAGCGCTCGTCCATCGCCGACGTGATCGGCGAGTACCTGCAGCTGCGCAGCGCGGGCGGCGGCAATCTCAAGGGGCTGTGCCCGTTCCATGACGAGAAGTCCCCCTCGTTCAACGTGACGCCCTCGCGCGGGCTGTACTTCTGCTTCGGCTGCGAGGCGGGCGGCGACGTCATCAAGTTCGTCCAGGAGATCGAGCACCTGACCTTCGGCGAGTCGGTGGAGCGGCTCGCCGCCCAGGCCGGGATCCAGCTGCGCTACGAGGAGGGCGGCGGGCGCGGCCCCCGCCAGGACGGCGGGCAGCGCGCCCGGCTGGTCGAGGCGCACCGGGCGGCCGCCGAGTACTACGCCGAGCAGCTGAACTCCGCCGCGGGCGCGCCCGGCCGCACGTTCCTGTCCGAGCGCGGCTTCGAGGCCGCCGACGCCGAGCACTTCGGCGTCGGGTTCGCGCCCCGCGAGTGGGAGGGCCTCGTCCGGCACCTGCGCGGGCGCGGCTTCGCCGACCGCGACATCGTCGCCGGCGGCCTGGCCAAGGAGGGCCGGCGCGGCCCGATGGACCGGTTCCGCGGCCGGCTGATGTGGCCGATCCGCGACCTGTCCGGCGACGTCATCGGGTTCGGCGCGCGGCGCCTCTTCGAGGACGACGACGGCCCCAAGTACCTGAACACCCCCGAGTCGCCGCTCTTCCACAAGAGCTCGGTGCTGTACGGCGCCGACCTCGCCAAGAAGGAGATCGCGCGGCGGCGGCAGGCCGTGGTGGTCGAGGGCTACACCGACGTGATGGCCTGCCACCTGGCGGGCGTCCCGACGGCCATCGCCACCTGCGGCACGGCGTTCGGCGACGAGCACATCAAGCTGCTGCGCCGCCTGCTGATGGACCAGGACGAGTTCCGCGGCGAAGTGATCTTCACCTTCGACGGCGACGCGGCCGGGCGCAAGGCGGCGCTGCGCGCCTTCGACGACGAGCAGAAGTTCGTCTCCCAGACGTTCGTGGCCGTCCAGCCGGACGGTCTCGACCCGTGCGACCTGCGCATCCGGCACGGCGACGCGGCGGTGCGCGACCTCGTGGCGTCCCGGCTGCCCCTGTTCGAGTTCGCGGTGCGCAGCGCGATCGAGCAGCACGACCTCGACACCGTCGAGGGACGGCTCGGCGCGCTGGACGCGGCCGCGCCGGTCGTCGCCGCCATCAAGGACCGCTCCCGCCGCCACATGTACGCGGTCAACCTGGACCGCTGGCTCGGCATCATGGACGAGCAGTTCGTGCTGCGCCGCGTCCGCGAGCTGGCCAACCGGGCGCACGGCCGCGCGCAGGCGGGGAACGGCCGCGGCCAGAACGGGCACGGGCGCGCGCAGAACGGCAACGGCCGGGCGAACGGCCCGATCGCGGAGAACGGGCGCGACGGCGGCGCGGAGTCCCGGGCGCCGCGGCGCCCCGCGTTCGACCCCACCGATCCCGAGATCCAGCGCGAGCGCGAGCTGCTGAAACTGGCGGTCCAGCGCCCGGCGCTGCTCGGCACTGCGTTCGACGAGGTCCCGGTCGAGGCGTTCATCGCGCCCCCGCACACGGCGGTGCGGGCGGTGATCGCCGAAGCGGGCGGCGTCACGGCGGCGGGGAACGCCGCGGAGTGGGTCGCCCTTCTCCTGGAGCGGGCGCCGAACGACCAGGTCAGGGATCTTCTCACCAAGCTCGGGGTGGAGCCGCTCCGATCCGCCCAGGAATCGGACGACCGTTATGCCGCGGATTTGTTGGCCAGAATTCAGGAGCGCCAGCTCACGCGGATGATCGCGAACGTGAAATCTAAACTCGGGCGGCTGAATCCGGTCGAGGCGGCCGAGGAGTACAACCGGCTCTTCGGTGATCTTGTCGCGCTTGAGCAGCAGAGACGGGTGTTGCGGGAGCGAGGGCTTGGGTCGCAATAGGCGCCCGCCCCGCGAAAATGGGTCCTGTGATCTAGGCCCCATTTGACGCAGACTGTCTGCGTGGGCCCTTCGGTGCTGCCAAGCGAGGCGCCATCAGTCGATCAGGTGGCGGACCTCGTCGCACGCGGCAGAGAGCGCGGCGGTGTGACCGTCGAGGACGTCGCTGCCGCGCTCGATCGCTCGGACTTGCCGGACGACTCCCTGGAGAGGGTCGTCCGGATGCTCGCAGAGCAGGGGGTGGAGGTCCTCGAGTCTCAGCAGGAGACCGAGGACGTCCCGCGAGCGGATGAGGGAGACCTCGGCAAGCGGGCGCCGACGAGCGACCTGGTTCGGATCTACCTGAGAGAGATCGGTCGCGTACCGCTGCTCACGGCAGAAGATGAGGTAGAACTCGCGAAATCGATCGAGGCGGGACTTTTCGCCGAGGAGAAGATGGCGCGCACCGCCGTCCTCGCCCGCGGCGAGCTGCTCGACCTCGAACTGCTCTCCCGCGAGGGGGCGCGGGCGAAGCAACGGCTGATCGAGGCCAATCTCCGGCTGGTGGTCTCGATCGCCAAACGCTACGTCGGCAGGGGAATGCTGTTCCTCGACCTGATCCAGGAGGGAAATCTCGGACTGATCCGCGCGGTCGAGAAATTCGACTACACCAAGGGGTTCAAGTTCTCGACCTACGCCACCTGGTGGATCCGGCAGGCGATCACCCGGGCGATCGCCGACCAGGCCCGGACGATCCGCATCCCGGTGCACATGGTGGAGACGATCAACAAGCTGGTCCGCGTGCAGCGCCAGATGCACCAGGACCTCGGCCGGGAGCCGAGCCCCGAGGAGATCGGCCTGGAGATGGGCCTGTCGCCCGTCCGGGTCGTGGAGATCCAGCGCATCGCGCAGGAGCCGGTCTCGCTGCAGTCGCCGATCGGCGAGGAGGACTCCGACCTCGGCGACTTCATCGAGGACGCCGACGCCGTCGTGCCGATGGAGGCCGCGGCGTTCATCCTGCTGCAGGACCAGCTGGAGGACATCCTCGCCACCCTGTCGGAACGGGAGCAGCGCATCATCCAGCTGCGCTTCGGCCTGGCCGACGGCCACCCGCGCACCCTGGAGGAGGTGGGGCGCGAGTTCGGCGTGACGAGGGAGCGGATCCGCCAGATCGAGTCCAAGACGCTGGCGAAGCTGCGCCACCCGTCCCGGGCCCAGATGCTCCGCGAGTACCTGGACTGAGGTGTGGGCCCGGACGACGGGGCTGCCCTCCCGGCCGTCCGCCGGGAGGGCGGCCGCAGGTGGCCACCGGTGGCGCCGGGCGTGGCGCCGGCGGCGCGGAGAGATGCGCGTTACCGCTGTTACGTCGCATTTCGTCCGGATCGTGTCCTACCGTGGGGACCATGCTGATCGTGACGACTGATGGCGTGGCGGGGTACGAGATCAGGAGCGTGCTCGGGGAGGTCCTCGGGATGGCCGTCCAAGCCGATCAGGGCGCGGCCCGGCCGCCCGGGCAGGGCGGGAGCAGCGCGACGTTCCGGGTGACGGGGGAGCAGCCGGGCGTCGGCCTGGCCGCGGCGCGCCGCGAGGCGGTGGACAGGCTCGGCGAGGAGGCCCGCCGCAAGGGCGCGAACACGGTGGTGGGCATGAGGTTCGACACCGCCGTGACCGGCGGCGGCATCGAGGTGTGCGCGTACGGGACGGCCGTCTGGGCGGAGCCCGCGGCCCAGCAGCGCGAGCAGGCGCCCCAGCACCAGCAGCGGCCGCAGCACCCGGGGCACCTGCCCCCGTACGGCGACCCGCAGGCCGGCGGCCCGCCGATGGCCGCCCGCAACCTCACGATGGGCCTGCACGACCGCCCGCGCTGAGGTGGCCCGCGCCGCGGTCTCCCGGCGTGGGATGACTCACTGTCTCCCGCCCCACTTGACGTGCTGAGGTTAGCTTTCGCTAATTTAGGTAAGCCTAACCATTTGTACGTTCCTGGAGACCCTGATGCGTCCTGTGTCCGTCCTCGCGCTCGCCGGCGCCGCCGCGGTGTCGATGTCCCTTCTGACGGCGTGCGGCGGTGACGGGGACGAGGCGGGCGCGGCGGACGCCATCGCCGTGACGGCCACCGACGACGCCTGCGAGGTCGCCAAGACCGAGCTCCCCGCGGGCAAGACCACCTTCAAGGTCGCCAACGAGGGCTCCAAGGTCAACGAGTTCGAGGTGCTCAAGCCGGACGGCAAGATCCTCGCCGAGCGGGAGAACATCGGCCCCGGCACCAGCGTCGACTTCGTCGTGAACCTGCCCGCCGGCCGGTACAAGCTGCTGTGCAGCGCCGGGCAGACCGGCAAGGGCCCGTCCCAGGACGTCACGGTCACCGGCGGCGCCGCCGGTGGCGCGGACCCGCGCCTGAGCAAGGCCGCGGCCGACTACAAGGCCTTCGTCATCGTCCAGACCGACGACACGATCGCCAAGACGAAGAAGTTCGTGGACGCGGTGAAGGCCGGCGACGTCGAGAAGGCCAAGGAGCTGTACGCGCCGTCCCGCGTCGGCTGGGAGACGATCGAGCCCGTCGCCGAGAAGTTCGGCGACCTCGACCCCAAGGTCGACGCGCGCGAGGCCGACCTCAAGCCGGAGGAGAAGAAGGACTGGTCCGGCTGGCACCTGCTGGAGAAGGCCCTCTGGAAGGACGGCTCCGTCAAGGGCAAGGAGAAGTACGGCGACCAGCTGCTGGCGGACCTCGGCACCCTGAAGTCGCGGCTGCCCGGCCTCACCCTGGACCCGGTCAACGACATGGCGGGCGGCGCGAAGGAGCTGCTGGACGAGGTCGCCACCGGCAAGGTCACCGGCGAGGAGGAGGCGTTCAGCCACACCGACCTCGTCGACTTCAAGGCCAACGTGGACGGCGCCAGGAAGATCTACGATCTGCTCAAGCCGGTCGTCCAGGAGCGGGACGCGCAGCTCGCGAAGGACCTCGACGACAACTTCGCGAGCGTCGAGACGCTGCTGAAGAAGCACGAGAAGGGCGACGGCTACGTCTCCTACGACAAGGTCGGCGAGGACGAGCGCAAGGAGCTCGCCGACGCCGTGAACGCTCTGGGCGAGCCCCTGTCCAGGCTCGCCGCCGCCGTCGCGAAGTGATCCCGAGCGAGAGGAACCGCAGCGTCATGACGGGCGAAGGGACGCAGGAGCGGTCGGGCATGTCCCGGCGGCGGATGCTGGGGTTCTCCGGCGCGAGCCTGCTCGTCGGGGCCGCCGCCGGGGCCGGCCTCGACCGGGTCGCCTCCGCCGAGGAGGACGACGGCGCGGGCGACGCGATCGTCTTCCACGGCGCGCACCAGGCGGGCATCGCCACCCCGGTGCAGGACCGGCTGCACTTCGCGGCGTTCGACGTGACGACGGGCGACCGCGACCGGCTCGTGCGGATGCTGAAGGAGTGGACGGCCGCGGCCGCCGCCATGACCGCGGGCCGGCCCGTCGGCGACGGCGCGGTCGGCGGCCCCTCGGTCGCGCCGCCCGACGACACCGGCGAGGCGCTCGGGCTGCCGCCGTCCCGGCTCACGCTGACGATCGGCTTCGGCCCCTCGCTGTTCGAGAAGGACGGCAAGGACCGGTTCGGCGTCAGGGCGCGCCGTCCCGCCGCCCTGGTCGACCTGCCGCACTTCCCCGGCGACAACCTCGACCCGGCCCGCAGCGGCGGCGACATCGCCGTCCAGGCCTGCGCGGACGACCCGCAGGTCGCGGTGCACGCCATCCGGAACCTGGCGCGCATCGGGTTCGGCGTGGTCGCGGTCCGCTGGTCCCAGCTCGGCTTCGGCAAGACGTCCTCGACGACGCCGGACGCGCAGACCCCGCGCAACCTGTTCGGGTTCAAGGACGGCACCGAGAACATCGCCGGAACCGAGGGGGACCTGCTCGACCGCCACGTGTGGGCGGCGGGGGGCGACGGGGCCGACTGGATGGCGGGCGGCTCCTATCTCGTCGCCCGCCGCATCCGGATGCACATCGAGACCTGGGACCGGACGTCGCTGCGCGAGCAGGAGGACATCTTCGGGCGGAGCAAGGGCGAGGGGGCGCCGGTGGGGCTGAAGAAGGAGCGCGACAAGCCCGTCCTGCCCCGGATGAAGCCCGATGCGCACGTGCGGCTCGCCCACCCCGACTCCAACCAGGGGACGCGCATCCTCCGGCGGGGCTACTCGTTCACCGACGGGTCGGACGGCCTCGGCCGGCTGGAGGCGGGCCTGTTCTTCATCGCCTTCCAGCGCGACCCGCGGACGGGCTTCATCCGCGTCCAGAACTCGCTGGCCACCGACGCGCTGAACGAGTACATCCAGCACGTCGGGTCCGGCGTCTTCGCGTGCCCGCCGGGCGTCCGTGAGGACGGCTACTGGGGCGAGACCCTCTTCGCCTGACGGGCTTTCGGTCTACCCCTGCTGGGCGCGCTCCGAGCGAATCCGCGCCACCACGTCGCCGGCGGCCATCCTGATGGACTCCAGCTCCTGCAGGTAGGCCCAGTAGTCGGGGTGGGCGCCGGTGAGCCGCCGCGGCGCCCGCTCCAGCCGCTCGACGAGGGAGTCGAGCACGCGGGCGTGCTGGGCCGGGGGCCCGCCCGGCTGCGCCATGGCGAGCCGCTGGGCGTCGCGCACCGCGAACCGGACGCCCTCGACGGGCCTGGCCGGGTCCTCGGCGACCGCCTTCAGCTCCTCCGCCCGCCCGGTGACCTGCCCGGCGCGGCGGTCGGCCGCGTTCAGCTCGGTGCGCGCGGCGGTGAGGGCCTGCTGCGCCTGCCTCCACTCGGCGCGGCCCGCGTGCGCGGACGCCTCGTTCAGCCGCTCGCGGGCCCGGGTGACGGCCGCCTCGATCGACTCGGGGGCGCCCTTGAGGTCCTGCCAGCACGCCTGCGAGTAGCCGCGCACGAGAATCCGCATCGCCTCCTGGACGGGCCCCGTGCGGTTCGCGACGGCGTCGGCCCGCGTCCGGACGGAGGAGAGCGAGTCGCGGACCTTCTGCGCCTGCCGGGGCAGTTCCGCGGCGGCCTCCCGCGCCCGCTCGGCGAGGTCGCGGACCTCGTCGGCCTTGCGGATGGCGCCGTCGAGGCCGAGCCCGCCGAGCCCCTGGGAGCCGAGCTGCGCGAGGACCTGCTTGGCGCGGTCCAGCTCCTCCTCCGGGTCGGTGGCGTCCATACCGGCCGCCCTGGCCGCGGCCAAGGCGGCGTCGGCGGCGGCCACGGCGTCGCGGGCGGCGGTGAGGCGGGGCGGGAGCTGGTCGAGCGCGGACTCCAGCCGGGCCATCTGCGGGGCGAGGCGCTCGGCGAAGCCGTTCAGGTCCCCCGTGATCTTCTGGAGCCGCTCGGTGGAGGCGACGAACGCGCGGCGCGCGGAGTCGTACTCGGCCGGTGACCGATCCCGGTCATCGAGGTCGTGGGCGTCCAGGACGGAGATGTAGGCCACCGAGGCGGCGTCGGCGGCCTCGGCGAGCCGGGTGAACTCGCGGCGGGCGGGCTCGGCGGCCCTGGCGTCCAGGTCCTCGAACACGGTGACGCGCCCGTTGATGTACTTCTGTGCCTGGTCCATGTCGTAGAAGGCGGCCGCTGCCGCCTCCCTCGCCTCGACGGCGCCGGCCGCCGCCTGTGCCCCGCGGCCGCCCCGGCGGCGCTGGTCGCCCGGTCCCCGCAACGCAGCCTCCCTTCGTCCGCCCCCCAGTCTGGCGCAACCGGCCCGGGTTTCGTCCATGCGCGGGGGCGGCCGGGTGCGGGACGGCGGCCGGGTGGCGACCGAATCACAAAGATTGTCGTCATCCCTTCATAAAGGATGGAACGGATAGCATCGCTGCAACGTCGATAAGGCTGGGCGCCCCATCGGCGTCCGATCCGTCATGCGATCTTGGAGGCCCATCGTGCCCGTCAGCCTGAGCAAAGGCGGCAACGTCTCGCTCACCAAGCAGGCCCCCGGCCTGTCCGCGGTGACCGTCGGTCTCGGCTGGGACCTCCGCACGACGACCGGGACCGATTTCGACCTCGACGCCTCCGCCATGGTCCTGGACACCTCCGGAAAGATCATTACCGACCAGCACTTCGTCTTCTTCAACAATCTGCGCACGCCGGACGGCGCGGTCGAGCACACCGGCGACAACACCACCGGCGCGGGCGAGGGCGACGACGAGCAGCTCAAGGTCAACTTCGGCGCGATGCCCGCCACGGCCGAACGGGTCGCGTTCGCCGTGTCGATCTACGACGCCGACAGCCGCGGGCAGAACTTCGGGCAGGTCCGCAACGCCTACATCCGGGTGCTGAACCAGGCTGACGGCGCGGAGATGGCGCGCTACGACCTGACCGAGGACGCGTCCATGGAGACCGCCATGGTGTTCGGCGAGCTGTACCGCAACGGGACGGAATGGAAGTTCAGGGCGGTGGGCCAGGGGTACGCGTCGGGCCTGGCCGGCATCGCTGCCGACTTCGGCGTCAACATCTGAACAGTCTGAACAGTCCGGACAGGAAGGGAGTAGCCCGCACATGGGGGTTTCACTCGCCAAGGGCGGCAACGTCTCGCTGACGAAGGCCGCGCCGAACCTCACCGCGGTCACCGTCGGCCTCGGCTGGGACGTGCGCGCCACCACCGGCGCCGACTTCGACCTGGACGCCTCGGCGCTGATGCTGGCGAGCACCGGCAAGGTCATGTCGGACCAGCACTTCGTCTTCTTCAACAACCTGCGCAGCCCGGACGGCTCGGTGGAGCACACCGGCGACAACCTGACCGGTGAGGGCGAGGGCGACGACGAGTCGATCAACGTCGACCTCACGGCGGTGCCGGCCGAGTGCGAGCGCGTCGTGTTCCCGGTGTCGATCTACGACGCCGACAACCGGCAGCAGAGCTTCGGGCAGGTCCGCAACGCCTTCATCCGGATCGTCAACCGGAACGACGGCAACGAGCTCGCGCGCTTCGACCTCACCGAGGACGCCTCCACCGAGACCGCCATGGTCTTCGGCGAGCTCTACCGGCACAGCGGCGAATGGAAGTTCAGGGCCGTCGGACAGGGGTACGCCTCCGGTCTGGCGGGCATCGCGATGGACTTCGGCGTCAACGTCGGCTGACCGCCGGCGCCCCCGCATCCCGGCCGCTCCGCCCGGCCGCCCTCTAGCAGAAATACGCGCATGATTCTTCGCACCTTCGGGTGGTCCTTCGGCGTCACGGTCGTCGGCCTGCTCATCGCCCTGCTCTACGACGGGGCGACCGGGCTCGCCCTGGTCGCCGTGCTGGCCGTCCTCGAGGTCTCGCTGTCGTTCGACAACGCCGTGGTGAACGCCAAGGTGCTCGACAGGATGAGCGCCTTCTGGCAGAAGATCTTCCTCACCGTCGGCATCGCGATCGCGGTGTTCGGCATGCGGCTGGTCTTCCCCCTGCTGATCGTGGGGATCACGGCCAAGCTGAGCCCGGTCGAGGCGTTCGACCTCGCCCTCAACGACTCGCACCGCTACCACGAGCTGATGAACGACGCCTACCCGATGATCGCGGCGTTCGGCGGCATGTTCCTGATGATGCTGTTCCTGGACTTCGTGTTCGAGGAGCGCGCCGACAAGTGGCTGCCGTGGCTGGAGCGGCCGCTCGCCCGCATCGGCAAGCTGGACCAGCTGTCGGTCGTGGTGGCGGGCGGCTCGCTGGCGCTCGTGGCGTGGCTGTCGGCCTCCGACCCGGGCAGCGTCATGATCGCGGGCGTGCTCGGGATGGTGACCTACATCCTGGTCAACGGGCTCGGCGAGCTGTTCTCCGAGGCGACCGAGGACGAGGAAGACGAAGAGGGCGAAGAGGAAGGCGCGGAGGCCGGGAAGGGCGGCGGGCGGTCCGGGCCGAGCTCCCTGGCCCTCGCCACGGGCAAGGCGGGATTCTTCCTCTTCCTGTACCTGGAGGTGCTGGACGCCTCGTTCAGCTTCGACGGCGTCATCGGCGCCTTCGCGATCAGCACCGACCCGATCGTCATCGCGCTGGGCCTCGGCATCGGCGCCATGTACATCCGGTCGCTGACGGTGTTCCTGGTCCGCAAGGGCACCCTGCACGAGTACGTCTACCTGGAGCACGGCGCGCACTGGGCGATCGGCGCCCTGGCGGTCTGCATGCTGGTGAGCATCGGCCACCACGTTCCCGAGTGGATCACCGGCGGGCTCGGCGCCGGGCTGATCATCGCCGCGTTCGTCAGCTCCGTCGTCCGCAACCGCAACCAGGACGGGGACTCTCCCGACTCGGCGGCGGGCGGCGGGCGGCCGCTGCACTCCAGCCAGGTCTGACCGGCGTAACCGCGACCCCGCGACACACATCGATCACTGGAGGAGCCGACGATGTCCATTTCGTTGCAGAAGGGACAGAAGGTCTCGCTGGCCAAGCCGGGCGGTGGCACCCTGACCAGGGTCAAGATGGGCCTCGGCTGGGACGCCGTCGCCAAGAAGGGGCTGTTCGGCAAGGGCAAGCCCCAGTCCATCGACCTGGACGCCTCGTGCCTGCTGTTCGACGCGTCCGGCAACCTCGCCGACCAGGTGTGGTTCCGGCAGCTGCGCAGCAAGGACGGCTCCGTCCAGCACACCGGCGACAACCTGACCGGCGAGGGCGAGGGCGACGACGAGGTGATCAACGTCGACCTGCAGAGCGTCCCCTCGGGCGTCGCCCAGCTGGTGTTCACGGTCAACTCCTTCACCGGCCAGGACTTCTCCCAGATCGCCAACGCGTTCTGCCGGCTGGTGGACGAGAGCACCGGCCAGGAGATCGCGCGCTACGAACTGACCGGCGCCGGGCAGCACAACGCGCAGATCATGGCCAAGGTGTCGCGGGACGGGCAGGGCTGGTCGATGACGGCGATCGGGGCGACCGCGACCGGCCGCACGTTCCAGCACCTGCTCCCGGCCGTGGCGACGCACCTGTGATCCGGCGCGGCCCGTCCGCCCGGGGGCGACCCCCAGCGCTCCCCGTCGAGAGCACCGTCTGACGAGGGGTAAATGCGGCATTTCGACCATATCGACGCCGCGCGTCGCAAGCACCTGTTCTACCGGCATCCGCGCCCGTTCGGCCGGCACGACGATCGGGACGTGCTGGCGGTCGCGCTCGGCGCGACGCTGTACTGCCCGGCCACGCGCCCGGCCCTCGCCGCCGACATCGAGCGCGCGGCGCGGCGGGGCGTGATGAGCATGGTGGTGTGCCTGGAGGACGCGATCGCCGACGACGAGGTCGAGGCAGGGGAGGCCAACCTCGTGGCGCACCTGCGGACGCTGCACGCCCGCTCCGGGACGCGCGGCGCGGAGGTCCCGCTGCTGTTCGTCCGCGTCCGCGACCCGGGGCAGATCGGTGACCTGGCCCGCCGGCTCGGCGACGCGGCGGAGCTCCTCACCGGGTTCGTGCTGCCGAAGTTCACGGCGTCCGGCGGTGGAGCGTTCCTGGACGCGCTGGAGGACGCGGCCGACCGCTCCGGGCTCCGGCTGCTGGCGATGCCGGTGATCGAGAGCCCGGAGGCCGTGTACGCCGAGACGCGCGCGGAGATGCTGCACGACGTGGCGCGGCTCCTCGCCAAGCACCGGTCGCGGATCCTCGCCGTCCGGCTGGGGGCGACCGACATGTCCGCCGCGTACGGGCTGCGGCGCCCGCCCGACCTGACGATCTACGACATCCGGCCCGTCGCGGGCGTGATCTGCGACGTGGTCAACATCCTCGGCCGCGCCGACGGCACCGGCCACGTGGTGACCGGGCCCGTGTGGGAGTACTTCTCGCAGGGGGAGCGGATGTTCAAGCCGCAGCTGCGGCAGTCGCCGTTCGAGCGGCAGAGCGCCGCGCCGCTGCGGCAGCGGCTCATCACCGCCGACCTGGACGGGCTGATCCGCGAGGTGCACCTGGACAAGGCGAACGGGCTCACCGGCAAGACCGTCATCCATCCCAGCCATGTGGCGGCCGTCCACGCCCTGTCGGTGGTGACGCACGAGGAGTACAGCGACGCGGCCGACATCCTGGGCGTCGCCGGGGGCGGTGCGATGGCCAGCTCGTACGCCAACAAGATGAACGAGGCCAAGCCGCACCGCGCGTGGGCGCAGCGGCTGATGCTGCGCGCCCGGGTGTTCGGGGTGGCGGCGGAGGGCGTCACGTTCGTCGAGCTCCTGGAAGCGGCGGACAGCCGGTGACGGGTTCCTGGGTGGGGGCGCGGCTGGGCGTTCGCCTCGTCGACGGCGCGAGGCCTGCCGGCGCAGGGCTCTCGTCGCTCGTGGGGCTCGCCGTGCGCCGCAATCCGAAGCGCGCGCATCTGCTGGTGTCAGCGGTGCTGGGCAAGCACGTGCCGACCGACCCGCGCCTGGTCTACGGGTCGGGTCTGCTGCTGGGCGGGCTGGTGCGCGCGCGCCTGCGGGGTGACGAGCCGTCCCGTCCCGGTTCGCTTCTCTTGGACGGGCTGCGGGGCGAGCCGGACGCCGCCCCCGCACTGCGTGACTTCATGCGCGTTCCCCAGAACCCCGTGGACGCGATCGTGCTGGGTTACGCCGAGACCGCGACGGCCTTGGGGCATTCGGTGGCGGATGCTCTCGGCGGTGCGTACTACCTGCACTCCACGCGGCGTCCGGTTGAGGGGTTCGCCACCTACGGCGGATTCGAGGAAGAGCACAGCCACGCCACGAGCCATCTGCTGCTGCCCGCCGACACCGCGCCGCTCGACCGCGACGTACCGGTGGTCCTGGTGGACGACGAGCTCTCCACCGGCCGGACGGTGCTGAACACCATCGAAGCGCTGCATGCCGTTCGTCCCAGGAGCCACTACGTGCTGGCGGCCCTGGTCGACTTGCGTGCCCCTGCCGACCGGGCCCGAATGGACGATCTCGCCGTCCGGCTGGGGACCCGCATAGACGCGGTGGCTCTGGCCGGGGGACGGGTCGAGCTTCCAGAAGGCATCCTTGAGGCGGGCAGGGCGCTCGTGGCCGGGATCTCGTCCCCGCACTTCACTCCCCAGGGGGAACCGGCGTTCGCGGTTTCCCGGGTCGAGCTGGACTGGCCGGCTGCCGTACCGGACGGCGGGCGCCACGGGTTCCTGCCTGAGCACCGGACGCGGCTGGAGAAGGAACTGGCCCGGATGGGCGACGTCCTCGCGGCGAGTCTCGGAGAAGACGCCTCCCGCGTCCTCGTGCTCGGGTTCGAGGAGCTGATGTACGCGCCGTTGCGCCTCGCCGAGGCCCTCGCCGACGCCCGGCCGGACGTGGACGTCCGCTACTCCACGACGACGCGTTCCCCCGTGCTGGCCGTGGACGACCCCGGTTACGCCATCAGAACCCGCCTGGTGTTCCCGTCCCATGACGACCCCGCCGACGGGCCGCGGGAGCGGTACGCCTACAACGTCGCCCCCGGGGCAGGGCAACGCCGCTTCGACAGGATCGTGTTCGTGGTGGACGACGTCGGCGACACCGCGGCGCTCGCCAACGGCCTGCTGGAACGGCTCCGCGCGCTCGCCCCCGTGACGGTCGCCGCCGTCCCGTCCCCCAGGAGGGCATCGTGAAGCCGCTGTACGGGCCCGCCTTCGGCAGCTACCCGCCGGAGGACGTCGCCTGGCTGCTCAAGGACCTCTCCCACGCGCGGCTCGAAGCGCCCACGGAGGAACGCGAGGCGGCGATCCAGTCGGGACGGGCGCACTACGCCGAGTCGCTCCCGGTCGAGTACCAGCCGGGTCCGGAGTACCGGCGGCTGTTCCACGACGCGCTGGAGGCGTCCGCCGAGCGGCTCGCCTACGCGACCGGGCTGGTCACCGAGATGATCCTCGCCGAGCGCGGCCCGGGCGCCGTCCTGGTGTCGCTGGCGCGGGCCGGAACGCCCGTCGGCATCCTGATGCGCCGCTGGGCACGGTACGCGCATGGCCTCGACGTCCCCCACTACGCGGTCAGCATCGTCCGCGGCCGGGGCATCGACACGGCCGCGCTGCGGTATCTCGCCGAGCACCATGACCCGGCGTCGGCGATGTTCGTGGACGGCTGGACGGGCAAGGGCGCCATCACCAGGGAACTGACCGCCGCCCTGGCGGAACACCCGTTCCCGTCCGATCTCGCCGTGCTGGCGGACCCGGGGCGGTGCACGTCCCTGTACGGCACCCGGGACGACTTCCTGATCCCCTCCGCCTGCCTCAACTCGACCGTGTCGGGCCTGGTGAGCCGGACGGTCCTGAACGGCTCACTCATCGGGCCAGGCGACTTCCACGGCGCGAAGTTCTACGCCGACCTGGCCCCGGACGACGTCTCGGACGTCTTCCTCGACGCGGTCTGCGCGCGTTTCGGGCACGTGGCCGAACGCGTCGCGAAGGACCTGCCGGAGCTCCGCGCCGCCGACCGCGCGCCCGACTGGTCGGGATGGGAGGCCGTCCGGCGCATGGCCGAGGCGGAGGGCGTCGACGACCTGAACCTCGTCAAACCGGGGATCGGAGAGACGACGCGTGTGCTGCTGCGGCGCGTCCCGTGGAAGGTGCTCGTGCGGGCCGACGCCGGTCCGGAAGTGACCCACATCAGGCTTCTCGCCCGCGAACGCGGCGTGCCCGTCCACGAGGTCGAGCCCGGCCGCTTCCCCTACGCGTGCATGGGGTTCATCCATCCCCGGTTCGGCAAGGGGGCCGCGCAGTGACCGTCCTGGTGTGCTCCGACCTCGACCGCACGCTCATCTACTCGACCGCGGCCTTCGCCCTGGAAGGCCCGGACGAGACCATGCCGCGCCTCCTGTGCGTGGAGTTCTACCAGGGGGCGCCGCTCTCGTACATGACCGAAGCGTCCGCGCGGACACTGGAGGCACTCGCGACGGCTTCCACGTTCGTCCCTGCGACGACGCGCACCCCCGAGCAGTACCGGCGCGTCCACCTCCTGGAGAAGCCGCCCCCGTACGCCGTCTGCGCGAACGGGGGCCACATCCTCGTGGACGGCGACGAGGACCCGGACTGGGCGGCGGCCGTCCGCAGCCGGATCGCCGACGGATGCGCCCCGCTCACCGACGTCCAGCAGCACCTCGCCCGCAACGGCGGCGACTTCGTCCTCAAGCGGCGCACCGCCTCCGACCTGTTCGCCTACACGGTGGTGGACCGGGCCGCGCTGCCGTCCGGCTGGGTCGAGGACCTCACCGGGTGGTGCGCGGAACGCGGCTGGCGGACGTCCCTCCAGGGCCGCAAGGTCTACTGCCTGCCCGCCGGCCTGACCAAGGCCGCCGCCGCCCGGGAGGTCGCCCGCCGCGCCGGCGCGTCCACCATGATCGCTGCCGGGGACGCGCTCCTGGACGCCGAACTGCTGGAGGCCGCCGACCTGTCCATCCGCCCCGCCCACGGGGAACTGCACGACACCGGCTGGACGGCACCGGCCACCGCCGTGACCGCCGCGCGGGGCGTCGCGGCCGGCGAGGAGATCGCGCACTGGCTCCTGGCCCGGGCCGCGGCACCGCAAATATTCACAGACCGATCTCCCGGTCGGTAGACAACCGTCGCCGCCCCAGGGGTCGCCGTGACGGCGATCTGAGGCGACAATCAAGGATGCATCCTTCTCTCGCTCAGGAGGAGGTCACCTGGACCACATGAGCTCCCGTCTCACCGGCGACGAGACCGCGCTGTGGAAGGCCGCGGCCCGGGCCCTCGACGCGAACTGGACGGGCAACGCCACCGCCGCCTCGCCCGGCCTCTACCCGCACCAGTGGAGCTGGGACTCGGCCTTCATCAGCATGGGCCTGGCCCGCCACCGCCGCGACCGCGCCGAGGCCGAGCTGATCTCCCTGTTCCGCGGCCAGTGGGCGGACGGGATGCTGCCCCACATCGTGTTCAACACGCGCCTCGACCGGCACGCCTTCTTCCCCGGCCCCGAACTGTGGCGCAGCGACCGGCAGCCGGACGCCCCGCGCGGCGTGCACACCTCCGCCCTCACCCAGCCGCCGCTGCACGCCCTCAGCGCCCTGCGCCTGCACGAGTGCGCCGTCGACGGGGAGAGCAGCCGGGCGTTCCTCGCCCGCCTGTACCCGATGCTGACCGCCCAGCACCACTACCTGGCCGACTGCCGCGACCTGGACTCCAGCGGCCTCATCGCCATCTGCCACCCGTGGGAGTCGGGCCTCGACAACAGCCCCGCCTGGGACCGCCCGCTCGGCGCCCTCCCGCTTCCCCCGTCCTCCTACGCGCCCGGCCTGCGCCCCCACAGCCTGCCGACCGGCGAGGACTACGACCGCTACGTGCGACTCGTCGCGCTCATGCGGGAGGCCGCCTACAGGCCCGGCTACCTCCGCGACGCGCACCCGTTCGCGGTCGAGGACCCCCTCGTCAACGCCGTCTACCTCGCCTCCACGCACGCCCTCGCCGCCATCGCCGAGATCATCGGCGCCGACCCCGTCCCGCACCGCGAACGCGCCCAGCGCGTCCACGAGGCCGTCCTCGCCCGCCTCTGGGACGCCGAGACCGGGTGCTTCCGCGCCCGCGACCTGCGCGACGACCGCCTGCTGCCCGTCATCACCGCCGGCTCTTTCGGCCCGCTCCTCGACCCCGAACTGCCGGCCCCGATCGTCCGCAACCTCGTCGACCTGCTGCTGTCGGCCCGCTTCGCCGGCGCCGCCGGCTACCCCGTCCCGACCTGCGACATCCAGGCGCCCGCCTTCGACCGCGCCGGCTACTGGCGCGGCCCCACCTGGATCAGCACCAACTGGCTCGTCTGGTACGGCGCCCTCACCCACGACCTGCCCGTCGTCGCCGACCTGCTCTACGGCTCCACCATGCGGCTCGTCCGCCAGTCCGGCTTCCGCGAGTTCTTCGACCCGTTCGACGGCACCGGCCGCGGCAGCCACGACTACGCCTGGTCGGCGGCCCTCGTCCTCGATCTTCTCGGGGCCCGCCGCGCCTCCCAGGCGGCCTGATCGCCTACCGTGGGGGCATGCGCCTGAACCGGGGTCCCCTGCCCGCAGCGGTCCGCGCCGAACTCGCGCTGGAACGCGGCGAACGCGTCCTAGCGGCGGCCCCCACCCGCGGCGGTTCCCACGTCACCGCCACGCTCCTCGCCCTGCACGTGCCGACCCCCTCGGGCGGCTTCACCCGCATCCCCTGGGAACGCGTCGACCACGCCACCTGGAAGGACGGCTGGCTGCACGTCAAGGAGACCTCCGGCGGCGCCGAGCACCACGTCCGGCTCACCGACCCCGGCTCGGTGCCCGAGACCGTCCGGGAGCGCGTCACCGCCACCATCGCCGTCACCCACCACGCCACCCTCCCCGGAGGCGGGAAGGTGCGCATCGCCGGCCGGCGCCCCGCAGCCGGCGGCGATGTGCGCTGGACGTTCGTCTTCGACGCCGGGCTCGACCCGTCCGACCCGGGCCTGCGGGCCCAGGCCGAACAGGTCCTCGAAGACCTGCGCCGTCAGACCGGCCTCTAGCCGGGGTAGACGGGCGGCTGCTCCTCCTCCTTGCGGCCCCCCGTCACCTGCTCGGGCACCCGGTCCTTCAGGTGCCCCGCCTTGTCCCGCGCGGCCCCGGCGAACGTCTCACCCTTCGACCGGATCTTCCCGGCGGCCTCCTGCACGTTCGGGTTCTCCGACACCTGCTTGGAGAGCTGCTTGATCTGCTCGTACCGCTCACGCCCGGCCTTCGTCCCGAAGACGTAGCCGACCGCGGCGCCTGCCATGAACATCGTGCGAGCCTTCATGTCCAACTCCTACTGACGGCGGAATCGTGACACCCCCTATACCCGCCCTCGCCGCCTCAATCCCCGCGCATGCGCGAACAGCCCCGGACATGCGCTAACCTAGACGCGCCGCCAGGGGCCAACGAACCCCGGTGGACGCACGATCCCGCGTAGCTCAATCGGCAGAGCAGCCGGCTGTTAACCGGCAGGTTATTGGTTCGAGTCCAATCGCGGGAGCTTCCTTACCTTAGCGATACCCCAGATCAGGCCCGTTCCCCCGAGGGAAGCGGGCCTGACCCGTCTAGTGAGTACCGAACCGTGTACCAGATGCCCTGGTCGGGGTTCGGGAAGATCAGGTCCATGGCCTGGGCGCCGTCCTGGATCACGGGCCGGATCTGCTGCCGCTACACCTTCTCCGTGACCTGCGTCCCACCGGCCTCAGCGGGGAACAGCAGCGCTTCCGGGTCGAGTGGTAGGGGGAACGCCCAGAGGTCCCGTAGGGCAGCTAGGGCGGTGACCACATAAGTTCAGCGGGTCTAAGCGCTTTGGGTGTGCGTGAGGCCGCCGACGGGATCGGAGTCCGGCGGCGCGGCTCACCGGGCGCTGAGCGCGGAGGGTCGCGAAGCCGCCCATGTCTGGGCCGGCCTGGAAACGCCGGGGAAACACATTGGGAGCTTGGCTGCCTGCCATGACTCATACCGAAATGGACGAACGCCGCTGCGATTTCAGCGTCGACCGGCGGGCCTTTCTGAGGCGAGCGAGCCTGACTGCGGCGGCCGGCGCGCTGCTGCCGCTGACCGGGGGCGCGGGCCGTGCGACGGCCTCGGCGGGCAAGACCGCTGGCACTGATCCCGACCGACTGTTCAAAGCGGGCCGGTTCAGTGCGGCCGACAGAGCCTATGCAACTCTTCTGCGTAAGGATCCCGCCAACGCGCAGGCGCTGGCGGGGCGCGGGCGCATCGCGTTGCTCTCCAACGACTTCCGGGACGCCGAGCGGTTCTTGACCCGAGCCATCGAGCTGGCTCCCGATGACACCTTCTCCATGCGTCAGCTCGCCGAGTGCTTCGTCCGGCAAAACCAGGTGGCTCGGGCCGCCCCGCTGTTGCGCGGTACCGGCGACCCGGCCGACGCCGCCTACGCCGTCCAGTACACCGGCATGGCCGGCCCGTCGTACCGGATGGAGGGTGCGAACAAGACCCGGCTGCCATTCGTCTGCGTCGATCCCCTGCCCAGCGTGCGAGCCTCGATCAACGGGGGCCAGGCCAAGAGCTTCCTCATCGACACCGGCGCGACGCTCGCCCTGCACTCGACGACTGCGCAGGAGGTGGGCCTGCGGGCATTGGCCACCAGCACGACCCATCCCGCCGGCCAGACCCTGACCACCTATCACGGCGCCATGGACGCGTTCCGGCTGGGCGGCATCGGGATGCGCAACGTTCCCGTGGTCTGGTACGACCTGAGGATGCCGGACCTGCCGGACGGCTCCAAGCCCGCCGGAGTGATCGGCACGGAGTTGCTGTCGCACTTCATCGCCACCATGGACTACGCCGCGCAGGAATTGGTCCTGCGCCGCAAGACCCCCGCCCAGGTGCGGGAACTGTGGCGCGAGACCGGACGCACCGGCGCCGACCGCCTGCCGCTGTGGATCGCGGCCGACCACGTGCCCTGCTCGCTGGGCGGCGTCAACGACCTCGGGCCCCGGGTGGCCTCCCTCGACACCGGAGGGATGGGCCTCGGAATCATGATGACCGAGGACAACGCCAAGAAGGCGGGGGTGGCGATCGACTACGACCACCCGAGCGACCAGGGGCCGATGAAGGCCTACCCGATCGCTCCGGACAGGATCAGCCTCGGCAGGGCGGTCGGCGGCAAGATCCCCGGAGTCGCCGGGCCCTGGCCGTGGCTCAGCATGTTCGGCTTCGACACGATCGGCAATTTCACCCACGAGTTCTTCAAGCGCCGCGCGATCACCTTCGACTACGCGAGCATGCACCTCTACATCACCACCCGCTAGTGCGCTGACCGCACACTTTCGCCGGGTTTGATCCTGCGGCCTCGGGTCGGGGGCGTCCCCGGCGTTGAGCGGCCAGCACGTCGGGGTGGCGGGCGTTGGCGTTGCGCCAGCGCAGGTATTGCTGGGAACGGCGGGCCAGGACGGTGTGGTCGGGGTGGTCGGAGTTGCCGATCACGACAGGCCGCCATTCCACTTCGGATTCGGTGGTGGCGTGGTCAGCGTAGGGAGGCGGCGAGGGGCAGGATGTCGGCCGTGTCGCCGCGGGGGCTGATCAGCAGGTCTGTGACGCCGGCGTCGGCGAAGCGGCGCAGGGCGCGGGTGACCGTTTTCTCGTCGCCTGCTATGACCGTCTCGTGGACGCCGGACAGACCCTGGCGGTCGAGGACGGCGCGGTAGGCGGGGAAGTCTGACGCTGCGCCGAACTGAGCGGCCAGGTCGCGGCGGACGCTGTCCGGGTCGTCGGTGAGGGCCACTATTGCGCCTGCCAGCACGCGCGGTGCGGGGCGTCCCGCGGCCTCGGCGGCCTTGGTGATGGACGGGACGATGTGGTCGGCCATCGCGTCGGCGCCCACCCAGGTCGTCACTGTTCCGTCGGCCAGTTCGCCCGCGATCCGCAGCATGGCCGGGCCCAACGCCGACACCAGAACCGGCGGCGGGGTCGCGCCTGGCGCGTCGATTGATCCCACCGTGGTCAGTGTCTCGCCGTGGTAGTCGACGCTTTCGCCGCGCAGCAGGGGGCGCAGGGCCGACAGGTACTCGCGGACGTGCCGCGCCGGGCGTTCGTAGGAGATGCCGTGCGCGCCTTCGATGACCTGCGGGTGGCTCGGGCCGATGCCGAGGGTGAAGCGGCCGCCCGTCATGGCCTGAGCGGTGAGCGCCTGGCTCGCCAGTGCGAGGGGGTGGCGCGGGTAGGTCGGGACGATGGCGGTGCCCACCTCGATGCCGGGGACCTCGCGTCCGGCGACCGCGGCGGTCAGGAGGGCGTCCCAGGAACCCGCGTGCCCGAAGAAGGCGCTGTCGAGACCGGCGTCCCTCGCTTGGCGGACCTGCGTGACGATGTCGTCCAGGGGGGCCATTCCGGCGATGGTGAACAGTCCGATGCGCATGAGCCGCTCCAAAGGTGAATCGGATCTTCCGGTTCTGGTTGTGCAGGATAACCTGAATCTCCTGTTCCGGTTACCTCGGGAGGAGGACTGTGCGGGCCGACGCGAAGCGCAACCGCGAGCGGATCGTTTCCTGTGCCCTCGGGCTGTTCGTCGAGCGGGGGCCGGGCGTCAGCATGGAGGAGATCGCGCGGGCGGCGGACCTCGGCGTGGGCACCCTCTACCGGCACTTTCCGGACCGGCGAGCTCTCGTCGAGGAGATCGCGACCAGTTCGCTCCGGTGTCTCGGAGTGGAGATACGGAAGCTTCGCGAGCAGGAGGTTCCGCGCTGGGAGGTGCTGACCCGGGTCGTCGCCTTCTGTGCCGGTCAGCCGTTCGCGCTCATCAAGGCCGTCGCGGATGGCGATTCGATGCCGCAGGAGCGGCTCGCCTTGCAGAACGAGGTCGACGGCCTCCTGCGGGAGCTGATGCAGGATGTGCAGGGGGAGGGCTCGATGCGCGACGACATCAGCCCGGTGGAGGCCGTCGAGATCCTCAGTACCGCCGTCTGCCGCCCCGGAGCCCGGGAAGACGACGCCGTCACGCGCGTCATGCTGGACGGCCTCAGAGCGAAGGCGTCGGGCCGGTGAGGGCGGCCGCAGGTCAGCGTGCCCGGGGGATGTAGGCCAGGCCGTGCGCGCCGGGTTCGCCTCGCTTGACGATGTCGAGCCGGCTGAGCCGCTGCATCGACTCCAGGTCGATGATGTCGACCGTTGAGGAGGTGACGCAGGCGACGTATCCGAGCGCGCCGTCCGGTGAGGAGGTGATCGTGAGCGGGAACCGGCCGACCTCCGCCTGCCCGAGCCGGTCGCCGGAGACGGCCGAGAACACCGTCAGCCGACCGGGGGACTGGCGGCCCAGCTTGCTCCCGGGGTCGGTGGCCATCCGCAGCTCCCCGGCCAGCACCTTGCCGGTCGACGTGACGTGGACGGGGAACACGACGTCGTCGACCGGCAGCACATCGGTCACCGCGGCGGCCGCGGCGTCGATGACGCGGATCCCGGGGGAGGGCGGCTCGGCGCCCGCGGCGAACGATCCGTAGGGCGCGGCGACGAACACCCGCGTCCCGTCCGGCGACACGGCCAGCCCTTCGCTGCCGGGGACCTCGACCTTGGCGGTGAGCGTCCCCTTCTCCAGGTCGACGACCGATACGAACGGCGCCTCCTTGTTGCTGGCGTAGCCCGCGGCCCCGTCCGGGCTGATGACGAACCAGTGCGGCCCCGGCGCGTCGGTGTCGATCCGCCCGATCGGACGTCGCGTGCCGGCGTCGACGACCACCACGCCGCCGGGCCTTTCGGCGGATCCTTCGACGCTCACGTACAGCAGGCCGCGCTCGGCGTCCAGCGCGAGGCCGTGCGGCCCGTGCTCCGGCGCCAGGTCGACGACCTCGACGACCCGGCGCGTGTCGGGGTCGATGACGGTGAGCTCGCTGCGCCTGCCGGAGTTCGCGTGGTAGTAGCCCGAGTGATAGGTGCTGGCGCACCACAGGAGCCGCCGCCGGGCGTCGAAGCAGAGCTCGTGAGGTTCGGCGAGGACGTCCACACCGCCGATGTAGGTGTCGTTGGCGGCGTCGAAGAAGGAGACGGTGGCGCTGCTCTGGCTCACCACCGCCAGCAGGTCGCTCTCCCTGCCTGCGCGGACGGACTGCGTCATGGTCACTCCAGTGTTCGTAACGTGCGGATGCTTGGAGTCTGACCACCGCAGACATGTCGCACAATGCAAAGATAAGCAAGGGATAGTTTCACCTAATGCAATTCGATCAGGGGTGTCATGGACCTCAACCTGCTGAAGACCCTGGACGCCCTCCTTCAGGAGAACAGCGTCACCCGTGCCGCCGAGCGGCTCGGCACCTCCCCGGCCGCGGTCAGCCGTGCCCTTGGACGGCTGCGCCGCACCGTCGGTGATCCGCTGCTGGTCCGCGCCGGCCAGCAGATGGTCCCCACCCCCCGCGCGGTGCGCCTGCGGGAGGAAGTCCGCTCGCTCCTCGAACACGCCGAAGCCGTTCTCGCCCCGGCGCCCGGCCCCGGCCTCCCCGACCTGGACCGGACGTTCACCGCCCAGGTGAGCGACCTCCTGCTGGCCAATCTGGCCGCCCCGCTGACCGAGCGCGTCCGCGCCCAGGCGCCCCGAGCCGTACTGGCCTTCCTCTCGGAGTCGATCGAGGGGACCCCCGCTCTGCGGCAGGGCGCGGTCGACCTCGAACTCGGCGTCCTGAACCACCTGGACCCCGAAACCTGCACCGAGGCCCTGACGTCCGTCCCCCTGGTCGCCGTCGCCCGCGCCGACCACCCCCTGTTCGCCGGCCCCATCGACGCCCGCCGGTTCGCCGCGGCCGATCACATCGGCATCTCCCGGCAGGGCAAGCGCCACGGGCCCATCGACACCGCGCTCGCCCAGCAGGGGCTGCGCCGGCGCACCGCGGCCGTCGTCCCCAGCCATACCGCCGCCCTGATGATGGCCCGCACCGGTGACCTGGTCTGCCTCACCCTCGATGGATGGCTCCCCGACGCCCTCGCCGCCCTTGGACTGCGCACCTTCCCGATCCCTGTCGCGACACCGCCCATCGACATCGGCATGGCCTGGCACCCGCGCCATTCATCCGATCGCGGCCATCGGTGGTTCCGCGACCAGGTCCGCGCCACCGTCCGCCACCACACCCCTTCTCCGCCCACTGGGACGTCGCCTCGTTCGGGATGAGGCCGGGAGGCTCGCCACGTCGATGGTCGAAGCGCTGACGCCTCTCTCGAACGGCGGTTGAGCGCCCCGGCCTGTGGGTGGGCCGGGGTGCTCTCGTATGGCGGGTGGATCTTGGTGGTTCCGTGCGGGCGGGTGGTCGTTTCGGGGGTCATGATCGGGTAGGTGGGAGGCGACGTGCCTTGCGGAGGGGGGCTGCGGCGCCATGCTCGCGCTGGTTCTCGCTTATGTCGTCGTCGCGGTCGCGGTGCCCTTCGCGCTCGGGCGGCGTCGGCGTGTGATGGCGTGCGTCGCGGCGGTGCTGCCGGCGGGGACGGCCGGGTGGGCCGCGGCGCAGGTGGGGCGGGGTGCGCTCACGGCGAGGCTGGACTGGGCGCCGGATCTGGGGCTGGTGTTCGACTTCCGGCTGGACGCGTTGTCCATCGTGATGCTGCTGCTGATCGGCGGGGTGGGGGCCGTCGTCCTGTGCTATGCGGGCTGGTACTTCGAGCATCCCGAGAGGCTGATGATAGGGACGCTGGTCGCGTTCGCGGGGGCGATGACGGGGCTGGTGCTGGCCGACGACCTGCTCGTCCTGTACGTGTTCTGGGAGCTGACCACGCTCAGTTCGTTCGTGCTCATCGGCGCGACCCGGCCGGAGCGGGCGGAGGACCGGCGGGCGGCGGCGCAGGCGCTGCTGACGACCACCGCGTTCGGGCTGGTCATGCTCGCCGGGTTCGTGCTGCTCGGGCAGTCCGCCGGGACGTACCGGATCTCGGCGATGGTGGCCGACCCGCCGGGTGGCGGGATGGCGACGGCCGGGGTGGTGCTGGTGCTGCTCGGGGCGTTCGCCAAGTCGGCGCAGGTGCCGCTGCACGCATGGCTTCCCGCCGCGATGGTGGCGCCCACTCCGGTCAGCGCCTACCTGCACGCCGCGGCCATGGTGAAGGCCGGGGTCTACCTGGTGGCGCGGCTGGCGCCCGCGTTCGGCGACGTCGGAGTGTGGCGCCCGCTGGTGGTGGGGGTCGGGCTGCTGAGCCTGCTGACGGGTGGGGTCCTGGCGCTGCGGCAGCATGATCTGAAACGGCTGCTCGCGTACGGGACGGTGAGCCAGCTGGGTCTGCTGATGGTCCTGCTGGGGGACGGGACGCGGACGGCGGCGCTGGCGGGCACCGCGTTGCTGCTGGCCCATGGCCTGTTCAAGGCGCCGCTGTTCCTGACGGTCGGGACGGTGGAGCACGAGACGGGGACGCGCCGTGCCGACCGGCTCTCGGGGGCCTGGCGGCGGCTGCCGGTGCTGGCGGTCGCGGCGACGGCGGCCACGGCGTCGATGATCGGTCTGCCGCCGTTCCTGGGGTTCGCCGCGAAAGAGGCCGCCATTGAGGCCTTCGCTCATGGTGGGCTGGATATCGCGGTCCTTGTCGGGGTCGTGGCGGGCTCTGCGCTGACCGTGGCCTACGGTGTGCGGTTCCTGTTCGGTGCGTTCGGTGGTCAGGCGGATGTCACGCCCGGGGGACATTGGGGTTTGGTGGGGCCGGTCGTTGTCCTCGCTGTCGCCGGATTCGCCTTGGGCGTCGTACCCGGTGTGATGCAGAAGCTCGCCGGGCCGTATGCGGACACGCTGCCGGGGGACGGCGAATACAAGCTCGCCCTGTGGCATGGGCTCGGACCGGCGCTGTGGCTTTCCGTGGTCGCGCTCGTGACGGGTGTCGTGGTGTTCGCCTTGTTCGGACGGACGTTCCCCGTCAGGCGGGCGCGGTGGCGGATCCTCGACGCGCAGCGCGGCTACGACCGGACGGTCGAGGGGATCCTCGCCGGGGCGCACGGGGTGACCAGGGGTGTGCAGATCGGTTCGCTGCCCGTCTACCTCGGTGTGATCGGGGCGATGGCGCTGGTGGTGCCCGGCTCGGCGCTGGTGGCGGCTCTGGTTCGGGGGACGGGCCCGGCCTTTCCGGTGGGCCGGCTGCGGGCGTGGGACGACCCGGCGCAGGTCGTTCTCGCCGTGGTCGTGATCGGCTGCGCGCTCGCGGCGCTGCGGGCCCGCCGCAGGCTGACGGCCGCGCTGCTGCTCGCCGGGACGGGCTACGGGGTCGGCGGGCTGTTCGTGGTGCAGGGCGGCCCCGATCTCGCGCTGACGCTCTTCGTCGTGGAGACGCTGTCGCTGATCATGCTGGTGCTGGTGCTGCGGCGGCTTCCGGCCCGTTACCCGCCGAGGCGCCGCAAGGGGCCGGCCAGGGCGGTCGCCGGGGCGATCAGCGTGTGCCTGGGCGGGTTCGTCGCGTTGTTCCTGATGGTGGCGGCGCTGAGCCGCAACACCCGCCCGGTCGGGACCGGATACACGCGGCTCGCGGACGAGGAGGGGGCCAAGAACGTCGTGAACGCGATCCTCGTCGAGATGCGGGCGCTCGACACGCTCGGCGAGATCACGGTGCTGGGCGTCGCGGCGATGGGCGTCGTCGGGCTGGTGACCAGCGGGCGGCGGCTGCCGAGCGCGACCGGCGGCGGTCGCGGGCCGGAGGAGGCGGGGAGCCGCTGGCTGGCGGCGCCGGGGCGCCCGCCCCTGGGCGGATCCTCGGTGGTGCTGGAGGCCGCGGCGCGGTTCCTCGGCCCGACGATCCTGGTGTTCTCCCTTTACCTGCTCGTCGCCGGGCACGGGCACCCGGGAGGCGGGTTCGTGGGCGGGCTCGTGGCGGGCATGGCGTTCGTGCTGCGCTACCTGCCGGGCGGCCGGCGGGAACTGGCGACCGCGCTGCCGGTCCGGCCGAGCGTCCTCATCGGCGGCGGCCTCGGGCTCGCGGTCGCCACGGGCGCGGCCGGCTGGACGGCCGGCGGGTTCCCGCACGGGGAGTTCCTCCAGGGGGAGGTCTGGCACGCGTCACCGCCCGTCCTGGGCGAGGTCGAGGTGCCGACCAGCCTGTTCTTCGACATCGGGGTGTACCTGGTGGTCCTAGGGCTGGTGCTGACGATCCTCACCACGCTCGGGGCGAGCCTGGAGGACGAACCGGAAGAGGAGACGGCATGACCGGGCCCGCGCTCGTCCTCGTGCTGACCGTCGCCGTGCTGTTCGCGGCCGGGTTCGACCTGCTGATGCAGCGGTCCCTGATCCGCGTCGTGGTCGGGTTCATGCTGCTCGGGCACGGGGCCAACCTCGTCCTGCTGCTGGCGGGCGGGGCCGCGGGGGCGCCGCCGCTGCTCGGCGGAGGGTCGGAGCGGACGATGGCCGACCCGCTGCCGCAGGCCATGGCGCTCACCGCCATCGTGATCACGTTCGGCGTCACGGCGTTCCTGCTGGCGCTGGCCTACCGGAGCCGGCGGCTGCTCGGCGAGGACGAGGTGCAGGACGACGTCGAGGACCGCCGGATCTGCGCCGAGCGCCGCCGCGAGTCCTGGGACGCCCCGCCGGAGCGGCGCGACCCGCTGGAGGAGGACGAATGAACGTCCTGCTTCCGCTGCCGTTCGCGCTGCCGCTGCTGGGCGCGGCCCTGGCGATGATCGGCCGTCGTCACCGGTTCTGGCAGCGGGTGCTCGCGCCGCTCGTCGGGGCGGGGGTGGTGGCGGCCTCCGTGGCGGTGCTGGTCGGCGTGGCGCGGGACGGGGTCGTCGCCGTCCAGGTCGGGGGCTGGGCGGCCCCGCTCGGCATCACGCTCGTCGCCGACCGGCTGTCGGCGCTGCTGCTCGTGGTGTCCGGCACCGTGCTGCTGGCGATCATGCTGCACGCGGTGGCGGAGGGCGCGGGCGCGCTGGAGCGCCGGAGCGAGCCGGGGGTGTTCCATCCCGCCTACCTGGCGCTGACCGGCGGCGTCAGCCTGGTGTTCCTCGCCGGTGACCTGTTCAACCTGTTCGTCGCGTTCGAGGTGATGCTCGCGTCGAGCTACGTGCTCATGACCCTCCAGCCGACGGCCGAGCGCGTCCGGGCGAGCATGACCTACACGGTCGTCAGCCTCACCTCCTCGATCATGTTCCTCACCGCGCTCGGCCTGACCTACGCGGCGGCCGGAACGGTGAACCTCGCCGACCTGTCCGAGCGCGTCCCGGGTCTCCCGGCCGGCACCCGCACGGCGCTCGGGCTGCTGTTCCTCGTGGTGTTCGGGATCAAGGGCGCGATCGTTCCGATGCACCTGTGGCTGCCCGACGCCTACCCGGCCGCCCTCACCAAGGTCACCGCCGTGTTCGCCGCGCTGCTGACGAAGGCCGCGGTGTACGCGCTCATCCGCGTCGAGACGCTGGTGTTCCCCCGCGAGCACGGGTCGTGGGTGATGCTCGTCCTCGCCGCCGGGACGATGGTCGTGGGCACCCTCGGCGCGCTGGCGAACGACGACATCCACCGGGTGTTCTCGTTCACCCTCGTCGGCCACATCGGCTACATGCTCTTCGGCCTCGCGTTGTTCAGCGTCGCCGGGCTCACCGGGGCCATCCTGTACCTCGTCCACCACATCGTCGTGCAGGCGACGCTGTTCCTGGTCAGCGACCTGATCCAGGCCCGCACGGGGGAGACGTCGCTGCACCGGCTCGGCGGCCTCGCCCGCCTGTCGGCCCTGATCGCCGTGCTGTTCTTCATCCCCGCGATGAGCGTGAGCGGGGTGCCGCCGACGTCCGGGTTCGTCGCGAAGCTCGCCCTCTTCCAGGCGGGCCTCGGGTCGGGACGGCCGCTGGCGTACGCCGTCACGGGCGTCGCGGTGCTCGCGAGCCTCCTCACGCTCATGGCGATGGCGCGGATCTGGGCGCTCGGGTTCTGGCGCCCCCGCCCGGACGAGGCGGGCGAACCGCCCGCCGCCGAGCCCTACACGCGGGGTGGAGTGCGGGTCATGCAGGCCGTGGCCGCCGTGATGGTCGCCGGCGGGCTCCTCATCGCCGTGTTCGCCGGGCCGCTGTCGTCCTGGAGCGCGCGCGCCGCGGCCGACCTGGTGGAGCCGTCGGCCTACCGGCGGGCCGTGCTGGACGGGAGGACACCGTGAGGAGCGCGTTCCGCAGGATCGGCGCCCGGCTGGGCATGGCGGCGTGGCTGCTCGCGGTCTGGGTGCTGCTGTGGGGACGGGTCGACGCCCTCATCGTCGCCGGCGGCGTCGTCGCGGTGGCCATCGCCTACACGGTGAGCAGGCTGCCCGCCGTCCCGCTCGTCACCAGGATCCGGCCGCTGCGCCTCGCCGAGGCCGTCGCGGAACTCGCGTGGGACCTGCCGGCGTCGAGCGTCGTCATCGGCTGGCACGCGCTGCGCGCCCCGCGCCGGGTCAGGGGCGCCGTCGTCGAGGTGAGCGCCCGGACGCGCTCGGAGCTGGTCCTGCTCGCGGTCACGACGAGCATCTCCCTGCGCCCCGGCACCCTGCTCGTCGACCTGGACTGGGAGCGGTCGATCCTGCGCATCCACGGCATGCCGGTCCGCGACCGCCGGGAGGCCGACGCCGCGCGGGACGGCGTGATGCGCACGGAGCACAGGCTGATGCGCGCCCTCGTGACCCCCGAGGACACAGCGGAGGAGGAGGAACGGAGATGACCGTCGTCTACACCGTCACCATGGTCCTGCTGGGCGCGGCGATCCTGATGACGGCCGCGCGGCTCGTCCGCGGCCCGACCTCCTTCGACCGGATCATGGCGGTGGACGTCCTGGCGGTCCTGCTGGTCAGCGGCATCGCGGTGCACTCGGCCGTGTGGGGCGAGCCGGCGCTGTCGACCATCCTGGTGGCCGTCGTGCTGCTGGGGTTCGTCGGCTCGGTCACCGCCGCCCGCCTCGCCGCGCAGCGGGAGGGGGGCTCGTGACCGCCGGCGACGTCGTCACCGCCGTCCTGCTTCCCGCGGGCGCCGCCTTCTGCGCGGTGGGCGCGCTCGGCGTGCTGCGGTTCCCCGACCTGCTCACCCGGCTGCACGCCGCGACGAAGCCGCAGACGATCGGGCTCCTGCTCGTCCTCGCGGGTGCCGCGCCGCAGGCGGGGTCCGTCGCGGCCGCCGCCCCGCTGCTGCTGGTCGCGGTCTTCCAACTGCTCACCGCGCCCGTCGCCGCCCAGACGATCGGCGCCGCCGCCTACCGCGCCGGCGTCCTCGACCGGTCCGTCCTCACCATCGACGACACGGGCCGCGATCCCTGACCCCGCTCACTCCTCGGTGGCGGGGCTGCCGCCGGCGACGACCTCGGCGAGCAGGTCCTCCTCGGTGGCGCCGCGCCGCCAGTAGCCGGTGAAGGTGACGGCGCGGCGGTCCAGGCCGCGCTCGTTCACCAGGTGCCGCCGCAGCGCCTTGACCGCGGCGGACTCGCCCGCGATCCACGCGTACGCGCCGTCGGGGATCTCCGCCGCGCGCACCGCGTCCAGCAGGCCGCCCGGGGCGACCCAGGAGATCCGCGCGCCGGACGCGGTCGGCAGGTCCTGCCGGTCGCCGGGGTCCGGGACGTCGATCCAGACCTGCGCGGACGTCCCGGCGGGGAGCCAGGCGAGGTTGCCGGCGATGGCGGGCAGCGCGGTCAGGTCGCCCGCCATCACGACCGGGGCGCCGGGCGGCGGGCGGAAGTCGTAGCCGCCGTTGTCGGGGCCGGTCGGGCCGAGGACGGTGACGCGGTCGCCCGCGCGCGCCGCCGCGGCCCAGCGGGCGGCCGGACCGGACGCGCCGTCCATGTGCAGCGCGAAGTCGACGTCCAGCTCGCCGGGGCGCTTGCCGCGGACGGTGTAGGACCGCATGATGCCGCGCACGGCCGGGTCCAGCGCCCGCCAGTCGGCGAACCACGTGTCGCCGTCGCTTCCGCGCGGCATCACGGGGGCGTCCTGGTGCGGGTGCGGCAGGAATATCTTGAAGCGCTGGTCGCGCCCGCCGGTGACGAAGCCGTCCACGGACTCTCCGCCGAAGGTGATCCGCACCATGGACGGGCCGAGCCGCTCGGACCGCAGGACGTGCAGGTCGAAGAAGGCGAACGGGTGCGCCGGGGTCCTCGCCATCGCGGCCTCAGCCCGCCTTCTTCGCGGACCGGATGGACGCGGCGAGCGCTTCGAGGATCGGGGCGCAGCCCTCGTAGGAGAAGCGGGGCTCGGGCTGCCACGCGATGACCTGCCCCGCCTTCACCGCGGGCAGGTCCTTCCAGGACGGCTTGGAGCCGAGGTCCTTCGGCTGGAGCGCCTGCGTGCGGGAGTCGAGCATGATGACGTCGGCCTTGTACTTGTCGGCGTTCTCCCAGCTCAGATTCTCGAAGTAGCCCTCCTTGCTCAGCTTGTCCGGCACGATCAGGTCGACGCCGAGCTCCTTGAAGTAGATGAGGTCGGTGTTCTTGCCCGGGCTGGAGGCGTAGAAGAGGTCGGGGCTCGCGGACGCCGCCAGCACCTTCAGCCCCGGCTTGGCCCTGGCAGCCGCGCGCAGCGCCTCGGCCGCCTTGTCGAACCGGGCCTTGGCGGCGGTGACCTTCGCCGACTTCAGGTCGGCTCCGAGCGCGGCGGCGAGGGCGGCGGTCCGCTCGATGGGTTTCGGCAGCGCGACGGCACCGGCGGAGACGGCGACCGAGTCCGCCAACGCGAAGATCTTGTCCTTGCTCTCGGCCGGGACGTAGAACAGGTCGCCCGGCAGGAACATGTTGTCGACGAGCAGGTCGGGGCGCAGCGCGGCGTACTTCTCGATGTTGAACTCGCCGTAGGCGTTGCCGATGATCTCCAGGCGGTCGACGGGCAGGTTCCCGGCCTGGGGGTCGGGCTTGCCGTCCTTGAGCTTCGTCGGGCCGAACACGCCGACGATCTGGCGGTCGACGCCGAAGTCGTAGAGGGCGGCGGCGGTGCCGACGTAGCCGACGACCCGCTGCGGGCGCGCCTTGAGCCGCACCCGCGTGCCGCGGTCGTCGGTGAACGTCCAGGCGCCGCCGCCCGGCGAGGCCGTGCCGCCCGCGTCGTCACCGCCTCCGCACGCGCTGATGAGCGCCCCGAGGGCGAGGGCGCCGCCCGCGCCGAGCAGGCCGCGGCGGGTGAGGTGCTGTGCCCCGATGTTCGACATCTCCGACGTTCTCCCAAATCAAGTTGCCTGGCCGGATGGTCGGCCGATGGGAGCTTAGGTTAACCTAACCTAAGATCTTGTCCAGAGCGGGGACCGTCACGAGGTCCCCGGCCGTCCCCCCCGGAGCCCGCCACGTGTTGACGACGACGTCGCCGCCGGTCACGCCGCCCGCGGAGCCGGCGTCCGCCCGGCGCCCGCCGGGCGCGCGGTGGGCCGCCGGTCTCGCCGGCGCGGTGCTCCTCCTGCTCGCCACCGTCGTGCTGAGCCTCGGGGTCGGAGCGAAGCCGCTGCCGGTCGGCCAGGTCTGGGACGGCCTGTTCCACTCCGACTCGGCGGCGTACACGCTCGTCCGCGAGATGCGCCTGCCGCGCACCCTGCTCGGGCTCCTCGCGGGAACGGCGCTCGGCCTCGGCGGCGCGGTGATGCAGTCGCTCACCCGCAACCCGCTCGCCGACCCCGGCCTGCTCGGCATCAACGCGGGCGCCGCCGCCGCGGTCGTGTCGGCCATCTCCTTCCTCGGCGTCACCTCGTTCACCGGGTTCGTGTGGTTCGCGTTCGCCGGCGCGGGCGCCGTCGCGATGCTGCTCTACGCGGTCGGCGGCGGGCGCGCGGCCACCCCGGCCCGGCTCGCCCTCGCCGGGTCCGCGCTGAACGCCGCGCTCTTCTCCTACGTGAACGCGGTGCAGCTCCTCGACACCGCGTCCCTCGACCGGATGCGCTTCTGGACGGTGGGGTCGCTCGCCTCCGCGCAGGGCTACACCGTCGTCCGCGTCGCGCCGTTCGTCCTGGTCGGGCTGGTGGCGGCGCTGCTGCTGGCGCGCCCGCTGAACGCGATGGCGATGGGGGAGGACGCGGCCCGCGGTCTCGGCGCCGACCCCGGACGGGTCCGGATCGCCGCGGTCGTCACCGTCACGCTGCTGTGCGGCGCGGCGACGGCTGCGTGCGGGCCGATCATCTTCGTCGGGCTGATGGTGCCGCACCTCGTCCGCGCCCTGACCGGCCCCGACCTGCGCCGGCTGATCCCGTACTGCGCGGTCCTCTCGCCCGCCCTGATGCTCGCCGCGGACGTCCTCGGGCGCGTCGTGGTGCGCCCGTCCGAGCTCCAGGTCGGGGTCGTGATGGTGGTCGCCGGCGGGCCGGTCTTCCTCTACTTCGTCCGGCGGCCCAGGAGGTCCCTGTCATGAGCGGAGCGAACCGGGGGGTGTGGAGGGCCGTCCCCTCGCGAGGAGCACCGGGCAGGGGGCCGCACTTCGCCGTCGTCCGGACGCCCGCGGTGTCGTTCCGGTTCCGGCCGCGGGCCCTCGTCGTCGCGGGGATCTGCCTCGCGGTGGCGCTCGGGACGGGCGTGCTCCTCATCGGCAGCGGCGACTTCCCGATGAGCCCCGCCGACGTCGTGCGGACCCTGGCCGGGCAGGGGTCGCCCGCCGACTCCCTCATCGTGAACGAGATCCGGCTGCCGCGCGTCGCGGCCGGGCTGGCGGTCGGCGCCGCGCTCGGGCTGGCGGGCGCGATCTTCCAGTCGCTGGTCCGCAACCCGCTCGGCAGCCCCGACATCCTCGGCTTCAGCCAGGGCGCCGCGACCGGCGTCCTCGCCGTGATCGTGCTGACCGGCGCGGGCAGCGTCGCGGTCGCGGCCGGCGCGGCCGGCGGCGGCCTGCTGACCGGCCTGGTCGTGTACCTGGTGGCCGGCCGGCACGGCGCGCACGGGCAGCGGCTCATCCTCGTCGGCATCGGCGTCGCCGCGATCCTCACCGGCGTCAACGGCTACCTGATCACCCAGGCGGAGATCACCGAAGCGGCCCGCGCCGTGCTGTGGCTGACCGGCAGCCTGGACGGCCGCGACTGGGCGGACGCCGCGCCCGTCATCGCGGCGCTCGCCGTGCTCGGCCCGCTCGTCCTCGTCGGCTGCGGGCGGGCGCTGCGGATGCTGGAGATGGGCGACGACGCGGCGCACGGACTCGGCGTGCCCATCGAGCGGGTCCGGGTGCTGCTGCTGGCCGCGGCCGTGCTGCTGACCGCGCTCGCCGCGGCGGCGGCCGGGCCGGTCTCGTTCGTCGCGCTGACCGCGCCGCAGCTCGCCCGCCGCCTCACCCGCACGGCCGGCCCCAACCTGCTGCCGGCGGCCTGCATGGGCGCCGCGCTGCTGGCGGCCGCCGACTGGGCGGCGCAGCGCGGCTTCCCCGGCCACCAGCTCCCGGTCGGCGTGGTGACCGGGCTGCTCGGCGGCGGGTATCTGGTCTGGCTCCTCGTGACCGAACGCAAGACGGGACGGATGTGATGAAGGACGCGACCGCGCGGCTCGCCGGCACCGGGCTCACCCTGGCCTACGACAAGCGCACCATCGCCGAGGACCTCGACGTGGCGGTACCGGAGGGCTCGTTCACGGTGATCGTGGGCCCGAACGCGTGCGGCAAGTCGACGCTGCTGCGCGCCCTGGCGCGGATCCTCAAGCCCTCCGCCGGGACGGTCGTGCTGGACGGCCGTCCCATCGCCGACTGGCCCGCCAAGAAGCTGGCGCGGACGCTCGGGCTGCTGCCGCAGTCGTCCATCGCGCCGGAGGGCATCACGGTCGCCGACCTCGTCTCGCGCGGCCGGTACCCGCACCAGAGCCTGCTGCGGCAGTGGTCCAGGGAGGACGAGCGGGTCGTCGCCGAGTCGATGGCCGCGACCGGCGTCGGGGACCTCGCCGACCGGCACGTGGACGAGCTGTCGGGCGGGCAGCGGCAGCGGGTCTGGATCGCCATGGTGCTCGCCCAGCAGACGCCGCTGCTGCTGCTGGACGAGCCGACGACCTATCTCGACATCGCGCACCAGATCGAGGTGCTCGACCTGTGCGCGCGGCTGCACGAGGAGGGCAGGACGGTCGTCGCCGTCCTGCATGATCTCAATCACGCCGCCCGCTACGCCACGCACATGATCGCGATGCGGGACGGCCGGATCGCGGCGGAGGGCGACCCGTCCGCCGTCGTCACCGCCGACCTGGTGGAGCAGGTCTTCCGGCTGCCGTGCCGGGTGATCGACTGTCCGGAGACCGGGACCCCGCTGGTCGTCCCGGCGGCCCGCGCCCGCATCGCGGCGCCGAACTGAGGCGCCCGCGCCGGGCGGGGGCACGCCCGGAATCGTTGTAGCCTCCTAATGGTTGTAGGGCTATAACGATTGGAGGCGGCGTGCCCGAACTCAGTCCCCGGCGCCGGCTGGCGGTGCTGGCCATCTGCTGCCTGAGCCTGCTCATCGTCAGCCTGGACAACACGATCCTCAACGTCGCGCTCCCGTCGCTGCAGCGCGACTTCCACAGCTCGCTGTCGGGCCTGCAGTGGACGATCGACGCGTACCTGATCGTCCTGGCGTCCCTGCTGCTCCTGTCCGGCTCCACCGCCGACCGGATCGGGCGGCGCCGCGTGTTCCAGGCGGGACTCGCGCTGTTCTCCGTCGGGTCGGTGCTGTGCAGCCTCGCGCCGTCCCTCGACCTGCTCGTCGCCGCCCGCGTGGTGCAGGCGGTCGGCGGGTCCATGCTCAACCCGGTCGCGATGTCGATCATCACGAACGTGTTCACCGGGCCGCGCGAGCGGGCCCGCGCCATCGGCGTGTGGGGCGCCGTCGTCGGGCTCAGCATGGCGATGGGACCGCTCGTCGGCGGGCTGCTGGTCGACTCGGTCGGCTGGCGGTCGATCTTCTGGCTGAACGTGCCGATCGGGCTGGCCGCGCTCGTGCTGACCGCGCTGTTCGTCCCCGAGTCGCGCGCACCGCGCCCGCGCCGCCCCGATCCGCTCGGCCAGGCGTTCATGATCCTGCTGCTCGGGACGCTGACCTACGCGATCATCGAGGTGCCCGGCCGCGGCCTGGCCGACCCGGCCGTCTCCGGCGCCGCGATCGTGGCCGCCGCGTCCCTCGCCGGGTTCGTCGTGCACGCCCTGCGCACCCCCGAGCCGCTGATCGACCTGCGCTTCTTCCGCAGCGTCCCGTTCTCCGGAGCGACCGTCATCGCGGTCAGCGGGTTCGCCGCGCTCGGCGGGTTCCTCTTCCTCAACACCCTCTACCTGCAGAACGTGCGCGGGCTGTCGGCGCTGCACGCGGGGCTGTTCCTGCTGCCGATGGCGGCGATGACCGCCGCGGCCGCCCCGCTGTCGGGACGGCTCGTCGGGAGCCGCGGCCCGCGGCTCCCGCTCCAGATCGCGGGGGCGGCGATGCTCGCCAGCGGCCTGCTGTTCGCCGCGTTCGACGCCGAGACCGGCGATGTCACGCTGTTCGCCGCGTACGTGTTGTTCGGGCTCGGGTTCGGCATGCTGAACTCGCCCATCACGAACACGGCCGTGTCGGGGATGCCGCGCGCCCAGGCGGGCGTCGCCGCGGCGGTCGCCTCCACCAGCCGGCAGATCGGGCAGGCGCTCGGCGTCGCGGTGATCGGCGCCGTGCTGGCCGCCGGGACGTCCGCGGCGCACCCCGCCGCGCCTGCCTTCGTGTCGGCCGCCCGACCGGCATACTGGATCCTCGCCGGATGCGCAGCCGCCGTCCTGGTGCTGGGCACCGCCACCACGGGCCGGCGGGCCGCCCGAAGCGCGGCGCGCACGGCCGGCCTGTTCGGCGGCGACGAGCCGGCGCCGGACGCACGCGAGGTGACGGGAGCGAGCGCGCGATGACCGAGCCCGCCGTCCAGCACGCCGACGCCGCCGCGCGGGCGTGGCACAACCTGCGGGTCCTGCTGCACGAGCGCGGCGACCGGCGCCGCGAGGTCACCGACGCGCTCGGCATGAGCTTCTTCCGGGTCAAGGCGCTGCGGTACGTCGCCGCTGCGAGCACGCCGCTGTCGCTGCGCGACCTCGCCGAGAGGCTGCTCACCGACCGCCCCTACGTCACCCTGGTGGTGGACGACCTGGTCGGGCGGGGCCTGGTCGAGCGGACCGAGAACCCCGCCGACCGCCGATCCAAGATCGTGACCGCGACGGCGGCCGGGCGGGCCGCGGCGGCGGAGGCCGAGCGGATCCTGGACACCCCGCCGCCGTCGCTCTACGACCTCCCGGCCGAGGATCTGGCGGTCCTCGACCGGGTCGCGGCGCGTCTCGTCTCCGAGGGCTGACCGCGGGCCGGGGCCCGCGTCCCCCGGGATCCTCAGGCGCCGGCGGGGACCTTGTAGGTCTCGGCCGCCTCCGACTCCTGGGGCTGCCGCTCGACGACCAGGCCGCCGAGCGCCTTGGCGTCCGTCCGCAGGATGTAGGTCTTGCGGGTGCCGGGCTCGTCCACCTTCGAGAAGTCCATCGGCGTGCCGTAGCCGCCGTCGTGGGCGGTGGTGGAGCGGTGCGCGGTGATCAGGCCCTCGCGGGTGAGGTCCTTGGCCGCGCACGCCTTCTTGAGCGCGTCCGCGAAGATGACCGCGCCCGTGTAGCCGTTGACGACGGCGCTGTCGCGCGGCTGCCCCGGGTACTTCTTCCCGTAGTCGTCCGCCAGCTTCTTGATCGGCGCCAGGTCGGACGAGACGGGCGCGCCGGCGCTGGCGAGGTAGAAGTCCTTGAGCAGCGCGGGCGCCGCCGCGGTCTGCAGGAGCTGCGGGGAGAACCCGGAGTTGCTCGCCACGATCGGCGCCGTCATGCCCTTGGCGCGGGCGAGGCCCGCCAGCGACGCCGACTGCCGTGGCCCGGCGCTCATCAGGATCGCCTTGACGCCCGCGCTCTTCAGCGCCGCGACCTGGGCGGACATGTCGTTGTCGGTCGCCTTGATCTTCTGCTCGACGAGCGTCAGGCCGAGCTCGCCCGCCGCGTACTTCGCCCCGGCGAGCGCGCTCTCGCCGTAGTCGCCCTCGAAGTACACGTGACCGACCTTGTCGCCCTTCGCGATGCCCTTCTCCCGGGTGAGGAAGTCCAGGGCGTTGATCATGTCGATGTCGTAGGTGGTACCGGTGACCTGGATGTACTTGCTGCCGAGCAGCGTCGTCGACCAGGCGTTGGGGATGACGAACATCTTGTCGGTCGTGATGCGCCCCTTGAGCGCCGTCACCATCGGCGAGCCGACGAACTGGGCGATGCCGATGACGCTCGACTGCATCTCGCTGTACCCGGCGACGGCCTTCTGCACGTCGTAGCCGTGGTCGCGGACGACCAGCTCGATCTTGCGTCCGCAGACGCCGCCCTGGGCGTTCAGCTGCTCGAAGTACATCTGCTGCGCCTGGGTGAGGCTCTTGCCGAGCGGCGCGTACACGCCGGTCAGGTCGGTCTCGACGCCGACGCGGATCGTGTCGCCCGTGACGCCGGGCCCGGTCCTGACGCCGTCCGAACCGGTGCCGCCGGAACCGCCGGACGCCTTGCCGCTGCAGCCCGACGCCATGCCCAGCGGCAGCGCCACGGCCAGCGCGGCCGCCATGAGGCGTGCCGCGCGGGGCCTGTTGGCCGGTGCGACAGGGGTGCGCTTCATATCGCTTGCTCCTCTTGCTCGAATCGGGTGAGGGGACGGGAGGCCCGGCGCCGGGACGCGGCGGTGCGCAGCCGCGTCCACGTCCCGGTCAGGCCGCCGGGAAGGAACAGCACGACGGCGACGACGGCGGCGCCGTACAGGATCCGGGCGGCCTCGGCGGGGGAGACGCCGCCCGAGCCCGGTGCGGCGACGAGCGGCAGGTCGTCGCCGAACCGGGTGAGGAGCTGGGGCAGGACGGAGACGAACACCGCGCCCGCGACGGCCCCGGCCGCGGTGCCGAGCCCGCCGATGACGATCATGGCGAGGTAGTCCAGGGACAGGAACATGCCGAAGTAGTCGGGGACGGTCCGGCGGAACGCCAGCGCGAGCAGCGCCCCGGCGGCGCCCGCGTACATCGACGACAGCACGAACACGCCCGCCCGGTAGCGCGCCACCGGGACGCCCATCACCGCCGCCGCGACCTCGTGGTCGCGGATGGTGTTGAGGGCCCGTCCGGGCCGTCCGCGCAGGATGCCGCGCGCGATCCACACGGCCGGGATCAGCAGCACGACGGCGAGGAACCACAGCCGTTCCAGCGCGCCGAGCGGGACGGCGAACACCACCAGTTCGGGGGCGTCGTCGAAGCGGAACCCGGCGAGCTCCAGCGGCGGGACGTCCCGTCCGTTGAACCCGCCGGTGACGCTCTCGGCGTTGAACAGCAGGTGCTGCCCAATGAAGATCAGCGCGAGGGACGCGATGCCGAGGTAGGTGCCGCGCAGCCGTCCGGCGATGGGACTGAACAGCCCGCCCGCGACGCCCGCGAGCAGGATCGCGCCGAGGAACGCCAGCGGGGTCGGCAGCCCGAGCCCCGAGAGCCGCGGCCCGGAGTCGGACGCCAGGTAGACGTACCCGTACGCGCCGACCGCGAGGAAGAAGGCGTGCCCCATCGACAGCTGCCCGGTGGCGCCGGTGAGCAGGTTCAGGCCGATGGCGCCGATCGCCGCCGACATCGCGAACAGGCCCGTCTGCAGCCAGAACGCGTCCAGGTAGAACGGCAGGGCCAGCAGGACGAGCGTGCCCGCGGCGGCGGCCGCGAGCCGGATCCGGAGGTCAGACACGCGACAGCTCCCTCGTCCCGAACAGCCCGGCGGGACGGACGAGCAGCACCGCGAGCATCACCAGGAACGGCGCCACGTCGCCGATGCCGCGTCCGAGGAACGCGAGCTCGCCCTGGTACCCGGTCACCAGCGACTCGGTGAGCCCGACGGCGAGGCCGCCGACGAGCGCCCCCGTCGTGGAGTCCAGGCCGCCGAGGATCGCGGCCGGGAACGCCTTCATCGCGGCGAACGAGGTGGCGCGGTCCAGGCCGGGGGTGGGGAACACGGTCAGGAACAGTGCCGCCACCGCCGCGAGCGCGCCCGCGATCGCCCACGCGGCGAGCGACACGCGGCTGAGCCGGACGCCCATGAGCGCGGCCGTCTCGCCGTCCTCGGCCGCCGCCCGCATCGCCACGCCCCACGGCGTGAGGCGGAACGCCAGCAGGAACGCGGTGATCAGGACGGTCGCGGTCACGAACGCGGCGATCCGCGTCTGCGCGACGCCGACGCCCGCCACCTCGACGAACTCGTCCCCCCACGGGTCGCCGAGCGACAGGACCTGCGTGCCGATCTCCCGGGTCAGCGCCGTGGTCAGCACGATGTCGACGCCGATCGTGACGATCGCCAGGACGGAGCGGTCCTCCGCCCGGGCGCGCCGCAGCACCAGCAGCTCCACCAGCGCGCCCGCGGCGGCCGCCGCGGCGATGCCCGCGCCGAGCGCCGGCAGGAACCCGATGTCGTCGTGCAGCACGGCCGTCACGTAGCCGCCCGCCAGCAGCAGGGAGGCGTGCGCGAAGTTGACCACCTCGGTGGCCTTGAAGATGATCACGAAGCCGAGGGCGATCAGCGCGTACACCGACCCCGCCGAGACCCCGTTGACCACCAGCTCGATGAACGTGCTCAAGGATTTCCCTCCGAATCGGGGGCGTCCGCGGGCGCGTGCGCGGCGCCGAGGTAGGCGCGGATCACGGCCGGGTCGCGCTGCACCGCCGCGGGCGCGCCGCCCGCGATGCGCCTGCCGAAGTCCAGGACGGTGACCTCGTCGGCCAGCCGCATGACCATCCCCATGTCGTGCTCGACCAGCAGGACCGACAGGCCGAGGTCGGCGCGTGCGCGGCGGATGACCTCCGCCATCCGCCGCCGCTCCGCGCCGTTCATCCCGGCCACCGGCTCGTCCAGGAGCAGCAGCCGGGGCTCCATCGCGAGCGCCCGGGCCAGCTCGACCCGCTTGCGCACGCCGTAGGACAGCGGCCCGACGGGCGCGGCCAGGTGCTCGCCGACGCCGACGAACGCGGCGATGTCGCGGACCCGGGCCCGGTGCCGCGCGTCCTCCCCGCGCGCCCACGGCATCCGCAGTCCCGCCGAGGCGAACCCGGCCCGGGTGAGGCGGTGCCGCCCGAGCATGAGGTTGTCCTCGACGGACAGGTGCCGCGACAGCGCGATGTTCTGGAACGTCCGGGCGACGCCGAGGGCCGCGATCCGGTGCGGCGGCAGGGCGGTGAGCTCCGCCCCGCCGAACCGCACGCTTCCCTCGCTCGCCCGGTAGACGCCGGACAGGACGTTGAAGCACGTCGACTTGCCCGCGCCGTTCGGTCCGATGATCGCGTGGACGCTGCCGGGCGCGACGGTGAAGCCCACCCCGTCCAGCGCGGTCAGCCCCGCGAACCGCACCGTGAGCCCGCTGACGCGCAGCTCGCCGGCCTCCGTCCCGTCCCCGCTCATCCGGCGGACCACCGCTCCAGCGAGGGCCCGTCCCCGGTCTGCGGGGCCTCGGCGTCCTCGCCGCCGACGCCGAGATAGCGGCGCCTGACCTCGTCGCTCGCCGCCAGCTCGGCCGACGGGCCGTGCAGCGTCACCGCGCCGACCTCCAGCACGTGCGCGGACGACGACAGCTCCAGCGCCAGCGCCGCGTTCTGCTCGATCAGCAGGATCGCCGTGCCCTGCAGGTTGATCTCCCGGACGGTCTCGGCGATGCGCTCGGCCATCAGCGGCGCGAGTCCGAGCGTCGGCTCGTCCAGCAGCAGGACGGCCGGGCATGCCATCAGCGCCCGCCCGATCGCGAGCATCTGCTGCTCGCCGCCCGACAGCAGTCCGGCGCGCTGGCGCGCCCGCTCCGCCAGCAGCGGGAACAGCGTGAGCACCCGCGCGCGGGCCTTCGCGGCGTCGGACCGGCTCGGCGCGCCGAGCGCGCCCGCCCGCAGGTTCTCCTCGACGCTGAGCCGGCCGAACACCCGGCGGCCCTCGGGGACCTGCACCACCCCGGCCGCCACGACGGTGGCCGGGTGCAGGCCGACCAGGGGCCGCGCGCCGAGCTTCACCGTGCCCGCGTCGACCGCGCCGCGGTGGAACGGCAGCGTGCCCGAGATCGCGCGGAGCAGGGTCGTCTTGCCGGCCCCGTTCGCGCCGAGGACGGCCGTGACCGATCCCGCCGGGACGTCCAGCGAGACCTCGCGCAGGGCCCGCACCGCCCGCCCGTAGCTCACCGACAGCCCACGGACCGCGAGGGTCCCGTTCGCCATGCGCCCCTCCAGAAGTTCGTGTGACCGGCACCCCAGCACGGGGCCCCGACCTGCGTCCACGGGCTGGGGGCAAGACGGGGCGGAGGTCCAATCGAACGTCGTTCGGGTTGTGCGGGGAGCACAGTGCGGGCCGATTCGGGTCGACGTTCGACCTTCTGGGGGTTCGAGTGCGTATGACCGGTCATGAGGCTGACGGCATGGAACCGTTCACGGCGGCCCGCCGCCCTCGCCGGCGCGCTCGCGCTGGCCGCCGCGCTCACGGGTGCCTGCGAGTTCGACCCTGCCGCGGCGGGTTCCGGCGCCCGTCCCGCGGCGCAGGGCACCCGGATCGCGTCCCGCGCTCCCGCCCCGCGGCAGAGCGCCCCGGCCAGGTTCGACGAGCGCGAGTTCCGGGAGGACGTCCGGACCGCCGAGGCGCTCACCGACGACTTCTGGCGGCGGCACTGGGACCGCCTGTTCACGGGGGAGTACAGCTCACCGCGCGTCGTCGGCCTCTACGACGGCCGCGACCCGGCCTCGGCGCCGGTGTGCGGCCGCGAGCGGTTCGAACCCGACAACGCGGCCTACTGCCCGTCCGGGGACTTCGTCGCCTGGGACGCCCACCTGATGCGCTCGGGGTACGCGCGCGGCGACGCGTGGGTCTACCTGGTGATCTCGCACGAGTGGGGCCACGCGGTCCAGAACCGGCTCCGGCGCGGCCTGGTGTCGCCCGCCGCGGAGCTGCAGGCCGACTGCCTCGCGGGAGCCGCCCTCTACGGCTCGTCCGACGACGGCACGCTGCGGTTCGAGGACGGCGACGAGCAGGAGCTGGTGGACGCCTTCAAGGTCATCGGCGACCGGGCGCCCTGGACCAGGCCCGGCGACCACGGCTCGGCCGTCCAGCGGCTGCGCAGCTTCTCGCGCGGCGGCGAGAACGGCGTGCGGGCCTGCTTCACCTGAGGTGGCGCTCCACCGACTCGACCTTGGCGTCGAGGGCGCCGGTCACGCCGGGCCGGATGTCGGCCTTGACGACGAGGCTCACCCGCGGCGCCCGTGCCGCGACCGCGTCGGTGGCGGCCTTCACCACGGCCATCACCTCGTCCCACTCGCCCTCGATCGTGGTGAACATCGCGTCGGTCCGGTTGGGCAGGCCGCTCGCCCGCACCACCCGGACCGCCTCGGCGACGATCTCGCCGACCTCCTCGCCCGCGCCGAGCGGGGTGACCGAGAACGCGACGAGCATCGCGCACCTCCGAACCTAGGGTTGGACGACCTGCCGTACCACGATCTCATCCAGCCGCCGCTCGACGACCACCCCCACCGGCCAGTCGCGCACGAGGCAGCGCAGCAGGGCCGCCTCGTGCTCGGCGAAGGAGGGGTCGCAGCCCTGCTGTTCGAGGCTGGAGCGGATGGCCAGGACGTAGTCGGCGTCGGTGAAGCCCGGGACGTCGCGGACCATCGCCGTGGTCGTGGCGCGATGGGAGTTGAGCCCGGCGAAGGAGCGGCCGCATCCGCAGCCGCCGTCCGGGTCGTCGCGGTCGCGGGCGCACACCGTCCCGATGTGGACAAGTTCGCCTTCGACGCACCAGTCGAAGTCGTTGCCGCGGAATCCCTGGCTGGAGTTGGTGGCGGTGAGAAGTTTCAAGGCCATGCCCCCTCGGCTCGTGGACGCCGGACCACCGTACGACGAGGGTCTGACGTAACGTCGGGAACATGAGCGAAGACGACGACGTCCTGCTGCACCGCGACGGCCCGTTCACCACGATCACCATGAACCGGCCGCGCCGCCGCAACGCGCTCTCCCGCGACTTCCTCCTCCGGCTCACCGAGGCGTTCCGGGAGGTGGGGGAGAGCGACGCCCTCGGGGTGGTCCTCGCCGCCGGCGGACCGGTCTTCTCCGCCGGGCACGACTTCGCCGACATGGCCGGCGCGTCCCACGCCGACGTCCGCGACCTGCTGCGGGTCTGCACGGACCTGATGGGGAGGATCCAGTCGATCCCGCAGGTGGTGGTGGCCCGCGTGCACGGCCTCGCGACCGCCGCCGGCTGCCAGCTCGTGGCGAGCTGCGACCTGGCCGTCGCCGCGGAGAGCGCGGGCTTCGCCGCGCCCGGCGGCAAGGGCGGCTGGTTCTGCCACACGCCCCTGGTGGCCATATCCCACAACGTCGGCCGCAAGCGCGCCGCCGAGATGGCCCTCACCGGCGAGGTCGTCGACGCGGCCACGGCCGCCGAGTGGGGGCTGATCAACTACGCGGTCCCCGACGACGAGCTCGACAAGGCCGTCCTCGACCTCCTGCAGCGCGCCACCCAGGGCAGCCCGCGCAGCAAGGCGCTCGGCAAGCAGGCCATGTACGCCCAGTTCGACCGCCCCGAGCAGGACGCCTACGCCTATGCGATCGAGGTGATGGCCGCCTCCAGCCAGACTCCGGAGGCGCAGGAGGGCATGGCGGCGTTCCTGGAGAAGCGCCGCCCGGAGTGGCCCGCCTAGGGCCCGCTGAAAGGGGCCTGGCCCGCTCCGGGAACGGTGCGTCGCTGTGCGTAGGGCGGGCGGGACTCGAACCCGCGACCGGGAGATTATGAGTCTCCTGCTCTGACCAGCTGAGCTACCGCCCCGAGGCGTCTCCCCGGACCGGCCGGGGCGTCGCCGGGTGCAATCCTAGCGGCGGGCGTTTCCCGAGGGCCACCGCGAACACCGATGTCCTGGTCGCGATGTCCTACCTGAGGGGGTGGGATGTCATACCTGGTACCGAGTGACGGGCCCTGGTACCCGTCGGTAGGGTCCCGCGTATGTCCAGACGCATCCTCGCTCTCGTGCCCGTCCTGCTCGCGCTGGTCTTCGCCGGCGCCTGCGACGGCGGGTCCGGCGGGCCCGCGAAGAAGGCCGACTTCGACGCCGCGCAGACCCTCCGGCAGGCCGCGCAGGCCATGGGGGGCCTGAAGAGCGTCGCGTTCACCCTGGAGTCGGAGGGCGAGACCCCGGTCATGGTGAAGGGCGGCGACATGAAGCTGCTCCGCAGCGGCGACGCCGAGGGGACGCTGGCGGTGGAGCAGCAGGGCCAGAAGGTCGAGATGAAGGTCGTCGCGGTCGGGGACAGCATCTACCTGGACGCCGGGACGGGCGGCTGGCGCAAGCTGCCGAAGGGCCTGGCGGCGAGCGTGTACGACCCGTCGGCGGTCCTGGACCCGCAGCGGGGGATCGCGAAGCTCCTGACGTCGGCGGGGGAGCCGTCGCCCGAGGCGGTGGAGAAGGTGGACGGCAAGGAGGCCTACCGTGTGGCCGCGAAGCTGCCCAAGGACCAGGTCGCCGGCCTGATCCCCGGCATCGACGAGGACATGGACGGCCAGATCTGGGTGAGCAGGGCCGACCACCGGCTGCTGAAGGTGCGGGGGGCGTTCCCGAAGAAGCAGGGCGCGGTGACGATCGAGTTCACCGGGTTCGACGCCCCGTACAAGATCAGCGCGCCGCGGTGAGCGGCCGTCGCCGGGTCGCGATCGGCACCGGCGGTGCGGTGGTGCTGCTGGCCGCGCTGGACGCCTACGTCGTGACGACGATCCTGGTGCCGGTGGTCAAGGACCTCGGGATCCCGGTGAACCGGCTGGAGCGGGTGACGCCCGTCCTGACGGGGTTCCTGCTGGGGTACGTGGCGGCCATGCCGCTGCTCGGGCAGCTGTCGGACCGGTTCGGGCGGCGGCCGGTGCTGCAGGCGTGCCTGGTGTTCTTCGCGGCCGGGTCGGTGGTGACGGCACTGGCGCACGACGTCCCGGTGCTGACGGGGGGCCGGGTCGTGCAGGGCGTCGCGGGCGGCGCGCTGCTGCCGGTGACGATGGCGCTGGCCGGCGACCTCTGGGAGGAGCGGCAGCGCCCGGTCGTGCTCGGCGCGGTGGGGGCGGCGCAGGAGCTGGGAAGCGTGCTGGGCCCGCTGTACGGGGCGGGGATCGCGGCGGCGCTCGACTGGCGGGCGATCTTCTGGATCAATCTGCCGCTGGTGGCGGTGGCGATGGCGGCCGTGCAGGTCGCGGTGCCGGGCGGGCGCCCGTCCGGGCCGCGGCCGGGCGTGGACGTCGTGGGCGGCCTGCTGCTGGCCCTCGGGCTCGGCCTGCTGGTCGCCGCCGTCTACAACCCCGAGCCGCAGGAGGCGGCCCTGCCGCCGTGGGGCCTGCCGGCGCTGGGCGCGGGCGCCGCCGTCCTGGCGGTGTTCGTGCTGTGGGAGATCAGGTCCAGGACTCGGTTGCTCGACCTGTCGGGCGTGCGGCGGGGGCCGCTGCTGGCGACCCTCGGCGTGAGCCTGCTGTCGGGCGCGGCGCTGATGGTGACCCTCGTGGACGTCGTGCTGGTCGCGCAGACCGTCCTGCACAAGGACGTGACCGACGGCGCGCTGCTGCTGACGCGGTTCCTCGTGGCCCTGCCCGTCGCGGCGGTGGCCGGCGGCCTGGTGGCGCGGCGGGTGGGGGAGCGCTGGCCGATGGCCGTGGGGATGGCCGTCTCCGCCGGTGGCTACCTGCTGATCGCCGGCTGGCCGGCCGACCTGGCGGGCGCGTCGTACGGCCCGCTGCCGAGGATGGACGTCGACCTCGTCGTGACGGGCCTCGGCCTCGGCCTGGTGATCGCACCGGTGTCGTCGGCGGTGCTCTCGTTCGTCCCGGCCGCGCGGCACGGCGTCGCGTCCGCGGCCGTGGTCGTCGCGCGGATGATGGGGATGCTGCTCGGGATCTCCGCGCTCACCGCGTGGGGTTTCCACCGGTTCCACGCCCTCACGGCCGATCTCAAGCCGCCCCTGCCGTTCCTGATGTCCAAGCAGGAGTTCGCGGCCCAGATGAAGATCTACAACGCGGCCCTCCAGGACGCGTTGCGGACCGAATACCGCGAGATTTTCTGGATCACCGCGGGGATGTGCCTGCTCGGGGCGCTGCTCGCCCTGGCCGCCGGGGCGCGGCGGGACGCCCCTCCCGGCGCCCCGGCCGACGGCCGGATTCGGTCGTCGGCCCGGCATATCGGCCCGGAAACGGGAGATGATTCGGCCACCGGGGATGTGCCGATCAACGAGCTCGGGAATATCCTGGGAAAAGATGGCTAAAGGCCTCTTGCCGGGAGGGCACTCCCCGGGGAGGTGAACGCAGATGCGCAGGTCCGGCATCGGCCGAGGAGGCACGCCGCTCACCAGGCTGCGCCGACGCCTCGGCTTGGAGCGCAGCGAGCTGCGCCGCCGGGTGGACCGCGTCCAGCGGCGGATCGCCCTGGGGCTCCTCCTGCTGCTGCTCGGCGCAGCCGCGCCGCTCGCCGCCTGGACCGCGTCCTGGTCCTACTCCGCGGGGACGCGTGCGGAGAACGCGGAGCGCGCGGACCGCCGCCAGGTCGTCGCCACGGTCACCTCGACCGGCGGCCTGGGCTCCTCAGGCGACCGCTACATCCACGAGACCGTCCAGGCCACCTGGCCGGGCGCGGACGGCAGGCCCCACGCCGGGTCGCTGCCGGCCTGGAAGAACGCCAAGGTCGGCGCGCACCGGACGATCTGGGTGGACCGGCGGAGCGAACCGTCCGTCCGGCCCCGCCCGCACAGCCGCACCGTCACCGACGCCGCGTACGCGGCCGGCGCCACCGTGCTCGGCTGCGCCGTGCCCGTCCTGATCGCCTACGCCCTCGTCCGGCGCCGCTGCGACCGGTACCGGGACGAGATGTGGGAGGCCGACTGGGCGCGCCTGGACGCCGCCGGCCACAACCCCCGCTCCTGAGCCCTTCTGCGGCACCCCTCACACGGCCTACGGCACCCCTCACACGGCCTACGGCACCGCTCACACGGCCTACGGCACGAGGAGGGCGCGGGCCGTCTGGACGAGGGCCGCGTTGTCGGCCGCGGGGGCGCCGTCGGGGAGTTCGAGGGTGTCCTCCAGCCCGATGCGGACGTCGAGGTTCAGCCTGACGGCGAGCCGCAGCACCGGCCACGCGCCGCCGTCCTCGCCGTGCAGCAGGATCGGGCGTGACAGGCGCGTGCCGAGGTCGTGCAGCAGCTCCTTGGCCGTGTCGGTCGCGGTCTCCGGGTCGGTGTCGGTGACCTCCGCGAGGATCCGCAGCACATGGTGGGCGTGCGGCCAGCCGAGGAACCGCGCCGCCGCGTCGCTGCCGGAGAAGATCCCCGCCTCGATCGCGACGCCGCGTTCGAACAGCGCCTCGGCGACCAGTTCGGCGCCCTCCTCGTGGAAGTTCACCGAGGCGTGGTCGGGCAGGACGGTCCAGGAGCGCACCAGCGCGGCACGCTCGACCGGGTCGGGCGCGGCCCAGGCGCCGGTGGTCACCCCGACGGGGACCGACGGGGTGGCGGCGCGGACGGCGGCGACGGTCTCGGCGACGCGGGACGCCTCCAGGGTGTCGGCGCCCGCGTCGTCCTTGGGATGCAGGTGGACGTCCTGCGCGCCCACGTCGGCCGCGGCGCGGACCGCTGCGGCGATCTCCTCCGGGGACGTCGGAACGCCCTCGGTGCGGCTTCCGTTGGGGCAGACCTGGAGCATGATCCCGATCATCTCAGGTCCGGATCAGGGCGTGATGACGCAGGGTCCCCCGCCGCACACGTCCACGACGGCCCCGGTGGTGAGGAAGGCCGCCTTCTGCCTGCGCGCGTCGGCGTTGTTGCGGGGGTCCGAGTGCGGATCGCGCCCCTCGGTGGGAGGCGTGTTGGTGAGCGGCGGGACGGGCGAGCCGCTGTCCCAGACGACCATGGCGGAGCCGTCGTAGGACGAGCCGAACGTCGGAATGCCCCAGTAGGGCGCCCTGTCCGGGCTGCGGCCCGGGGTGACGGTCGGCGCGTGGACGCGGGCGCCGACCGTGCGCGCCTCGACCTCGGCGGCGACCGGGGCGACCTGGTGGTCGCCGAACGCCACGTGCATCAGCACGCGGTGCTTCGGCGTGTTCGGCAGCGGGTCGTCGGTCATGTGCCAGGCGTAGCCGTCGGCCTCGCCCCGGTCCCACAGCATCTGGAGCAGAGCGAGGCCGATCTGCTGGTCGAGCCTGTCCGGGTAGAACAGGTCGAGGACCTTCGCGTACTGCGGGAAGTCGGCGCTGCGGTTGAGCAGCGTGCTGTAGTTCATCGCCGGGACGCCGAGGACGGCGCGGCGGACGTCGGGGGAGACCGCGGTGAGCGCGCCGCCCATGATGCCGCCCTGACTGTTGCCGTCGTAGGTGAGCTCCGCACCGGCGTCGATCAGGGGCGCGCCCGCGTCGTTCTGGAACGCCTTGTTCCCCGCGAACCCGCGGGTCATCGCGCGGCCGAGGAAGGTGAAGTTCACGAGGCTCTGCTGGAGGCGGTCGGCGACCGTCCGGAAGCGGGTGAGGTCGGCGAGCGCGGAGACGACGTTCGGGACGTCCTCGTCCGCCATCCCGATCCACTTGGTCGCGCAGAACACGAAGCCGTGCTCGGCGGCCATCGCCTTGACGTTGCCCGCGTCGACCTCGCCCTCGCTGCCGAGCAGGCCGTGCCCGTAGAGGGCGGGGCGGGCGGGCCGGGTGAGCGCCGAGCGCGGGATCTCGCACTGGAACGGGACGGCCTGGGAGTTGCCCGGCAGTTGCGAGGGCATGCCGTCCGCGCCGCGGTGCAGGGCCGATCCGGGCAGCCCGCCGTACTGGTCGAGGTAGCTCGGCGCCCAGACGACCCCCTTCACCTCGCGGGCGATCTTGTCGTCCACGTCGTCGGCCACCTGCGTGACCAGGAAGGAGGGGGATCGGTCGCCGAGACCGCGCAGGGCGTCGTCGCGCATGCGGAGCACGGGCCCGGTGAGGCTCTGCCGGCTCGCGACGGTGAAGTCCCAGGCGAGGTACAGCCCGTCCCGGCCCACGCCGCCGGCCTGGAGCGCGGCGAGGACCCGCCTGCCGTCCCGCTGCCGCGCCGCGAGCGGGTCGCCCGCCGGCAGATCCGGCCCGAGGATCTTGGTGAACGCGGCGTTCGGCCCGATCGGGTCGCCGGACGCGTCGCGCAGGTCGCGCAGCGCGACGGCGTAGCGGTGGCCCTCGCGGAAGTTGCGGGCCGGGCGGATGATCAGCGCCCGGCGGTCGGCGGGGGCGTTCGCGTCCAGTTCCGCCCAGTACGGCCAGCGCTCGCCGGTCGCGGTGTCGACGATGGCGATCGGGGCGTCGTCGCGCAGCGACGCGCCGATGTCGGTGACGGGCGCGATGCCGGTGCGGGCCAGGTCGAGGCCGGGGACGCGGCTGAGCAGCATCGATCCGGGGGAGAAGCCGTCGGCGCGGTTCCACTCGCCCGGCGACACGGGCACGCCGAGCGAGTTCTTCAGCGTCGTCCGCAGGTGGACGCGGCGGCCGGTGGGCGTGCCGCCGTCGGCGACCGTGTACCAGTCGTTCGGGAACGGCAGCAGGCACGCGGCGGGGTCGATCGGATCGCAGCCGTCGCCGGCCTGCGCCGCCGCCGGCGGCACGGCGGCCGGGCCGGTCAGCAGCGCGAGCGACGCGGCCAGCGCCGCGCAGGCCGACAGGGTGCGCTGGGGGAGACGCAACGTCCACCTCCGGAAGAGCCGCGGCGTTAGCGGGATCTTGGTCTCAGCGCACGCTCAGGTCAATGGGTGTCCAGAAGTGGTCAGACCGCTTGTCGGTCGAGGCGGGGCCGTGGGAGCGCAGGACGACGGGCGCGCCCAGCGCGGCCTCGATCGTCTCCACCGGGCGGCCGAGCGGGGCGTACACGGGGCGCGCCGTCAGGAGGCGGCGGGTGAGGGCGGCCTGGCGGTCCAGGTCGGGCGGCCCCGTCTCCAGGCGCCCGACCCGTTCGCCGTCCATCTCGTAGGAGTGGCAGACCCGCAGGTCTGGACGTGCCCCTGCTACGTCCAGGTGCGTGACCGCCAGGCCGTCCACGCCGCCCGTCACCTCCAGCGCGTACCGGAGCGCCACGGCGTCGAGGTGGCCGACGCGGAACGCGCCCTGCCAGCGTCCCGTGCCGTTGTGCCGGTCCGGGAGGTCCGCGGTCAGCGCCGGGTCCTCGGTGACGAACGGGCCGGGGCCGTGCCGCGTCGCGTACGCGCGCAGCACCCCGAGTCGCGCCGCGGACGCGCCCGCCTCGGCCAGCAGCGTCTCGGCGTTGGCGAACGTCGTCGTCGACCACGTCGTGTACGGGTGGAAGCCGTGCCACTCGTCCAGCAGGACCCCCTGGGCGCCCTCGAACACCACGTTCCCGGTGCGGAGCAGAGCGGGCAGGTGGCCGGGGCCGACGATCCGCACCCGCTCGGCGAACGCGGTGAAGGCCTCGGCGCACGCGCCGGCGTCCGGGACGTCCTCGCCGCCGGGGAACGCCGCCCGGTACCAGTCGCGGACGGCGGCGAGGCGGCGCCGCAGCCGGGCGGGCGACAGGCAGTCGCCCGCCCGCGGCGCGTCGTCGTGCGCCAGGGCGTAGGACGCGGTCTCGCCGATGCCCATGCCGCACGACCCGTGCCGGGCCGCGCCGCGCGCCGACTCCCGCGCGCGGTTGGCGGCCCGGTGGTAGGGCGTCGTGAGCAGGGCCTCCCCGTCGACGGTGAGCCGGCCGAGCGGGTCGGGGACTCCGAGCGCCCTCAGGTGCTCGGCCTCGGCCGCGAGGGCCAGCGGGTCGACGAGCATGAAGCGCGACAGGTGCGTCCGGACTCCCGGCGTGAACGTGCCCGAGCCGAACTGGGCGAACGTGTGGTGCCGCCCGTCCGGCGCGACGACGTTGTGCGCGGCCTGCGCGCCGCCGTTGAACCGCACGACCGCCGTGACCTTGTTACTCGTGGGGGGCCGGCCCCCCGCGCGGAGCGCGGCGGTGCGGCAGAGGTGGTCGACGACCGTGCCCTTGCCCGCGTCCCCGAAGCCGAGGTCGACGACGATCACGTGGCCCATGGCTCAGAGCCGGGTCGTCGCGGTCGGGCCGGAGGCGTCCAGGCCGGGCGGCGTCGAGGAGACCGCGACGGGCGCGCGGGCCGCGTCCAGCCGGGCGAGCGCGCGCGACACCGAGGCACCGGCGTCCGAGCCCGCCTCCGCGAGGTGCTCCAGCCCTTCGCCGAGGTCGATGGCGTCCTCGGCGAGCCCGACCGTCAGCGCGATCGTCTCGCAGACCGCGTCCAGGTCGTCCAGGTAGAGCACGTTCTGGCCGAGCAGCCCCTGCCAGAAGTCCTTCAGCTCGCGGTTGCCGGCGTGGTAGGCGCCCTCCGGGATGATGAAGTACACGTCGTACCGGCGCTGCAGTTCGCGGACGAGCTCCGCGATCGGGACGTCCTCGTCCGGCTCGCCGCCGATCACCGCGGCGATCTCGCGGCGCTTCGCCTTCGGGTAGGCCAGTTCGTCCCCGATCATGAACAGGTAGCCGCGCTTGCCCCGCTTGTCGAAGCAGTCGATCGAGGTGTGCCGCGCCATGAAGTACATGGCCAGCTCGTAGGACTCGCGCATCTGGCCGCCGCCCCCGCCTTCGAGAAGGATCTTGCCGAGGTCGTCGTCCATCCGGTTGTCGGCCTCGAACTGCCCGACCTGCAGCGGCGCCCGGTCGCAGGTCGCGTCGCCGACCGCGCCGAACAGGATGTGCGGGTGCTCGACGTACCCCTTGCGCAGCAGCAGCCCGAGCAGGTCGGGGAGCTTCGCCTGCAGCGTCCGCGGCACGGTCCCCATCGAGCCGGTCACGTCGAACAGCACGCCGATCGCGAGCGACTCGGGGTGGTCGGCGGAGTCCCGGCTCTCCCGGGCTGTCACGCCGCGCGGGTCCAGGTCGGGGTGGACGGCGGTGGCGCCGCCGTCGGAGTAGGCGAACGCGCTGGCGCCGGTGGACGCGCGGTAGCTCGCGTGCGCGGCGTAGACGTCGGTGGACCAGTTTCCGCTTCCCATGATCTCTCTCCTTCAGCGGGTGGCGGGCATGTGGAAGGGGCGGAAGCGGCGCGGGCCGTAGAGCCGCTCCAGCAGCTCGTCGAACTCGGCCAGCAGCCGCCAGGCGTCGGCGGGGCGCCGGTTCTGCGCCGGCAGCGTGCAGCCGCGCGCGAACGAGCGCATCGCCTTCGGGGCCTTGTCGCCCATCAGGTCGGTGATGCACCGGGCGGCCATGAAGATGTCGGTCGCCGGGCTCGCCGGCCGCCGTCCCGGCACCTCGGGCGGGTACCAGCCGGCGTACCGGTCGACCATCGCCGGGACGCGCCCCGAGGGGTCGGCGTGCGCGTAGCAGCCGGGGACGGAGTAGCACCAGTCGACCAGGACCAGGCCGTGCTCCCCCGGGTGGATCATCACGTGGTCGGGGAGCACCGCGCCGTGCAGGACGCCCGCGCGGTGCGCGAAGCCGAGGCCGGCCAGCAGCCGACGCCACATCCAGGCCGCGTCGCGCGGGTCGACCCCGTCCGGATGGGCGCGCTTGACCGCCGCGAGGCTGTGGAAGCCGTCCAGCGCGGCGACCACGTTGACCTGCCGCTGCGTCCCGGTCGCTGCGTCCCGGTGCCGGAACGACTCGACGAGCCGCGGCACGTACGGCAGGAACCGGGCGTCGCCGTCCTTCGGAAGCTGGCGGAGCGCCACCGCCTCGCGTTCGAGCAGGTCGCCGTCCGCCGGGTCGCGCGGCATCTTCAGCAGCACCTCGCGGCCCGGCTCCGGGCGCGCCGCGTACAGCACCGCGAGGTCGCCGCCGATCGGGTCGCCCTCCAGCCGGTACGCATGGCGGCGCGTGGTGATCATCGTCTCGTCGCCGCGGTCGCGGGCGCGCCAGAGCGAGGTCAGTTTGACGAACGCCTCCCGGGTCCGGCCGCCGCCCGCGTCCGGGTGGACGAGCCGGGCCAGCCGCCGGTAGCGCCGCACCGCCTCCGCCTCGTCGTCCCCGAACAGGTCGGCGGGAACGCGGGCCCGGTCGAGCTGAGCCAGTGCCTCGTCCAGTTCCGCCGTGGTCATCTGATCTCCTCCTCCCGGCTCGGCCGCAGCAAGGCCGGATGCAGGAGCCTGGCGTCGCCCGCGCGGTAGAGCCGGGGGCGCGGGCCGCCGCGCCGTCCGCCGCGGTCGGACGTCGCGCCGGTGCTCTCCACGAACCCCGGGACGGACAAGACCTTGCGGTGGAAGTTGCCGGCGTGCAGTTCCTCGCCCCACACCGCCTCGTACACCGAGCGCAGCTCGGGGATGGTGAACTCGCCGCCGCAGAACGCCGCGGCGAGCGGGGTGTACTCCAGCTTCCCGCGGGCCCGCTCCAGCCCGTCCGACAGGATCCGCGCGTGGTCGAACGCCAGCCGGCGGGTGGTGCCGGGCCGCTGGTCCCCTGACTCCGCCAGGCCCAGCGCGTCCACCGGCGCCCACGCGGCGTCGGCCGCGTCGCCGCCCGCCTCCGGGTCCGGCAGCTCGGGCGCGAACGCCAGGTAGGCGACGGAGATGACGCGCATCCGCGGGTCGCGGCCGGGGGAGCCGTAGGTGCCGAGCTGCTCCAGGTGGACGCGGCCGAGCGCGCCGCCCTTGGCGCTGAGCCCGGTCTCCTCGGCCAGCTCCCGGACGGCCGCGTCGGGCAGGTCCTCGGCGTCGGTGCCCTGGAGCGGGCCGCCCGCCTGGACGAACCCGCCGGGCAGTGCCCACATCCCCTCGTAGGGGGCGTTCCCCCGCCGCACCAGCAGGACGTGGAGGGCGCCGTCGCGGATGGTGAGCGCGACCACGTCCACCGTCACGGCGACCGGGTCGTAGTCGCGCGGGTCGTAGTTCGCGAGGAACTCGCTCTCGTCGCGCCTCGGCTCCGGGGTCATCCGCCCGCCTCCCGTCGATCTCCGCCTGAGTAAATCTCAAGGTGAGTTCATCTCGATATGAGAAGAACATAACCGAGACTCGGGGGCGCTGTCCAGTGCGGTCCTCCGGAACGAGCGAGGGCGCCGCCCCGTGAGGGGGGCGACGCCCTGAGTCGTTCAAGCGGGCCCGGGTTCGGCAGGCCCGGCGTTCGGCGGAACTTTACAAAACGGAAGTTCCGCGGTGCGGCCTCAGCGGCGGTGCCGGCCGCCGTGCGGGGGTTCCTGGTGCTCCCCGCTCTGGCCGCGTCCGCCCCGCGGGCCGTACGGGTCCGGGACTCCCGGGTCGAGCGCGTACGGATCGTCGGCCTGGCCGGAGGGGTACCGCTCCGGGGCGCGCTCTCCGGAACGGGGATCGCGGGCGAACTGGCCGCCCGGCTGCCGTCCGGTCGAGTACCGGCCGGTCGGGTAGGAGCTCTCGGGTGCGCCGGAGTGCCGTTCGGCCGGCCGGCCCCCCGTCCCGTACGGCCCGGGGGAGGAGTAGGCGTCCCGTGGGCCGGGTGGAGGGGCCATGCCGGACGGAGGGGCCATGCCGGGCGGAGGAGCGGGGGCGAGCCGCGCGGTGACGGGGCGTTCGGGCGGCGCGTCCAGCAGGAGCTTCATCTGGCTCTTGCGGCGCCCGTAGACCAGGTACAGGACGAGCCCGACCGCCATCCAGACGGCGAAGTACCCCCAGGTCTGGACGTTCAGGTTCAGCATCAGCCAGCCCACCGCGACGATCGTCAGCAGGACGACCAGCGGTGCCGCGGGCATCCGGAAGGGCCGGTGCAGGTCGGGCCGGGAGCGGCGCAGTGCCAGCACCGCCGCCGCGACGAACAGGAACGCGAACAGGCTGCCGATCACGACGAGCTGCTCCAGCGTGAGCACGTCGACCGTCTGCGACATGACCACCGCCGCGCCGCCGGCGACGAGCGTGGCGCGGGACGGCACCTTGTAGCGGCTCATCGCGGCCAGGGGGCGCGGGAGCAGGCCGTCGCGCGAGATGGAGAACACCACCCGGGTCAGGCTGATCATCAGCACCAGGATCACGGTGGTCAGCGCGAGCATCGCGCCCACGTCGACGATCTTGCCCATCGCGCCGGCGCCGACCGAGTCGAAGGCCGCGGCGAGCAGGAGCTTGTCGGGGTTCAGCGTGGCGATGCCGTCCATCCCCATCATGCCGACCAGCGCGAACGCCACGGCCGCGTACAGCACGATCGCGATGACCAGGGCGGTGAGGATTCCGCGCGGGACCTTGCGGGGCGCGTCGTCGGTCTCCTCCGAGGCCGTCGCGATCAGGTCGAACCCGATGTAGGCGAAGGCGATCGCGGGCGCCGCCGCGAGCATGCCCCAGGTCCCGAACACGTGCGGGGTGCCGCCGCCGACCGCGCCGAGCACGGCGTCCAGCACCGTCTTCTCGCCCGCGGGCGCGGGCTGGGAGGGCGGCAGGAAGGGAGTGAGGTTGCCGGGGTGGAAGAACTTCAGCGCGGTCGCGATCACGAGCCCGATCACGATGACCTTGGCCAGCACCATGAACCACAGCGACTTCAGGCTCATCCTGCTGCCGCCGGCGAGCATCAGGACGACCAGCAGCAGGATGCCGAGCGCGAACACGTCCGGTCCCTTCTGCTGGCCGATCAGGTCGCCGAGCCCGCTCGGGATCGGCACCCCGAAGTCGTGCAGCGCCTGCGTCGCGTAGAGGGACCAGACCCGGGCGAGCACCGACGCGGCCAGCAGCAGTTCCATGATCAGGGCCCAGCCGACGACCCACGCCCAGACCTCGCCGAACGCGACGTAGGCGAAGGAGTAGGCGCTGCCCGCGACCGGGATGATCGAGGAGAGCTCGGCGAAGGCGAGCGCCGCCAGCACGCACACGCCGCCCGCGATGAGGAACGACACGAGCACGCCGGGCCCCGCCGTGGAGGACGCCTGCTCGCCGGCGATCTTGAAGATGCCGGATCCGATCATGACGCCGAGTCCGAGCACGACGAGATCGCGGGTCCGGTAGACCACGCGGAGCCGATGCCGGCCGCCATAGAGCCTGCCGGTCGCCTGCTCGACCGGCAGCCGGCGGAACATGTTGTTGCGCATGCGCATGTCCAAGGTCATAGGTGGTCCCCCAGGCCTGAACCCGCGCCGCTGATCGCGAGGTGACGGCTTGCTGAAGTCCCTAAGAATTCACCAGGTATGAGCAAAATAGCAACGTTTTGTGGGTGATTAGTGCGGTCAGGCGGTTGTCGGATCCTGCCAAGCACCGCAGGTCGGCGACGTGTCGCAGCGGCTCACTCACGCTCGGCACAGGGAGGCCGAATCCCTTTCCGGTGGAGCGTTCCGAGCGAATACGCCTCATTTCCAATGAAGAAAGCGCTTAATGATCTTTGTGTCGTTCGGGCCCGCCGGGACCGGGCGCGACCGGGGTCGGCCGGTGCGGACGCTGGCGCGGGTTGAAGATCGGTGACAACGTAGGGGCGCCGCGTTCGTCTGGAGGTCCGGTGTTGCGCTCCTCGTCGCCCTCGCAAGCGTCCCCGTCCCGCCCGCCGGCGCCGCCGGGGCGATCGCGCAACCGGCGCCGCACGGCCGCCGTGGCCGCGCTGACGGTCGCCGCGTCCCTCACCGTCCCCGCCGCCGCGGGCGCCGCGCCCCTCACGGGGCCCGCGCCGGGGCACCCGGCCCCGCCGGCCAAGCAGGCGGTCGCGACCGGATTCGGCGGCGCGGTCTCCACCGTCGACCCGGACGCCAGCCGGACGGCCCTGGAGGTCCTCAGGCGCGGTGGCAACGCGATGGACGCGGCGGTCGCGTCGGCCGCGACGCTCGGGGTCACCGAGCCGTACGTGTCGGCCATCGGCGGCGGCGGCTACATCACGTACTACGACGCCAGGACGCGCCGCGTCTACGCGCTCGACGGCCGCGAGTTCGCGCCGGAGCGGATGCGCCAGGACTCCTTCGTCGACCCGGCGACGGGCAGGCCGCTGCCGTTCGACCAGGCCGTCACGAGCGGCCTGGGCGTCGGCGTGCCCGGCACCCTCGCCCAGTGGGACCTCGCGCTGCGCCGCTTCGGCAGCCGCGACCTCGGCACCCTGCTGCGCCCGGCGATCGGGGTCGCGGACCGGGGCTTCGTCGTCGACCAGGAGTTCCACGACCAGACCGCGGTGAACGAGGCGCGCTTCCGCGACATCGTCCCGACCCGCGAGCTGTTCCTGCCCGGCGGGAAGGTGCCCGAGGTCGGCTCGGTGTTCCGCAACCCCGACCTCGCCGGCACCTACCGGGAGCTGGCGAGGCGCGGCACGGACTGGTTCTACGAGGGCGGGCTCGGCAAGGAGATCGTCAAGACGGTCGCCAGGCCGCCGGTGGACCCGAAGGCGACCCGCGTCGTCCGCCCCGGCCTCATGGAGCGCTCCGACCTCGGCGCCTACCGGGCGGTGCCGCGCAAGCCCACCCACGTCCCCTACCGGGGGACGGACGTGTACGGCATGCCGCCGTCGTCGTCCGGCGGCTCCACGGTCGGGGAGGCGCTCAACATCCTCGGCAACTTCCGGCTCGACCCGCGCGACCCGGCCACGGCCCTGCACTACTACCTGGAGGCGTCCAAGCTCGCCTACGCCGACCGCGGCCGCTACGTCGGTGACGCCGACAAGGTGGACGTGCCTCTGGAGGAGCTGCTGTCCTCCGGGTTCGCCCGCGAGCGCGCCTGCCAGATCAGGCCGGACCAGGCCGCCCCCGCGCCGGTCGCCCCCGGCTCGCCCGACGGCCGCTACGAGCCGTGCGTCCCACCGGGGACCCAGACCAGGGCGCTGGCGTTCGAGGGCCCGCAGACCACCCACCTCGTCGTCGCCGACAAGTGGGGCGACGTCGTGTCCTACACGCTGTCGATCGAGCAGTTCGGCGGCAGCGGCATCACCGTGCCGGGGCGCGGGTTCCTGCTGAACAACGAGCTGACCGACTTCTCCTTCCAGCCCCCGGCGCCCGGCCAGGCGCCCGACCCGAACCTGCCCGGCCCGCACAAGCGGCCGCGCAGCAGCATGGCCCCGACCCTGGTGCTCAAGGACGGGCGCCCGCGGCTCGCGCTCGGCACGCCCGGCGGCTCGACGATCATCACCACCGTGCTGCAGATCCTGCTGAACCGCATCGACCTCGGCATGGACCTGCCCGCCGCGCTCGCCGCGCCGCGCGCCACCCAGCGCAACACCCCGCAGGTCTTCGCCGAGCAGGCGTTCATCGACCGGTACGGCCGCGACCTCGCCGCCCGCGGCCACCGGCTGGAGCCGTTCCCCGGCCCGCCGCAGGGCGTGATCGGCGCCGCGACCGGGCTGGAGTTCCTGCGGCCCGGGCTCGTCCAGGCCGTCGCCGAACCGACCCGCCGGGGCGGCGGCAGCGCGCTCGTCGTCCGTCCGGCCCGTTGACACTTGCCTACCCCGGGGCGTGCCCGGACGGCGAGCGGGAAGGAGTCGTGCCATGGCGCACTCATACGTGCAGGTGACGACCGCGACCGACTCACGCGCCGAGGCCGCCGAGCTGGCCCGCTCGGCGGTCGCCGAGCGGCTCGTGGCCTGCGCGCAGCTGGTGGGCCCGATCGCCAGCACCTACTGGTGGGAGGGCGAGATCGAGTCGGCGGAGGAGTGGATGGTGCTGTTCAAGACCTCCGCCGACCGGTTCGACGAGCTGGCCTCCCTGATCACCGAGGGGCACTCCTACGACACCCCGGAGATCATCGCGACCCCCGTGGTGGCGGGCAGCATGGACTACCTCGCCTGGATCACCGAGCAGACCGAGCCCGAGGAGCAGGACGAGGCGATCGCGGAGGACGACCGGGATTGATCGTGTGACGGCCGTCATGGCAGGGTAAGCCTTCGATTACGCGGCGCGGGCGGCGCGCCCGGCCGCGTCGGCGGAAGGCGGTCGAGGTGCACGAGGCGAGCGAGGAGAGGGCGGACCACGGGCTGTTCGGACCCGGCTCGGTGACCTGGCACGTCATGGGCGAGCCCGTGCTGATCGTCGGCGGGATCCGGGCGCTGCTGCTCCAGGCGCTGCACCCGCGCACGATGTGGGGGACCGCGCAGAACTCCGAGCTCATGGACCCCTCCGCGGCCTGGTCGCGGCTCGTCCGGACGGTCGAGTTCGTCCGCGTCCGCACCTACGGCACGCACGAGGAGGTCGAGCGGGTGGGCCGCCGCGTCCGCCGGCTGCACTCCAAGCTGACCGGCCTCGACATGCGCACCGGCGACACGTTCCCCGTCGACGACCCCGAGAACCTGCTGTGGGTCCACATGGGCGAGGTCGACTCCTACCTGGACGTGGCCCGCCGCGCCGGGGTGCCGCTGACCGCCCGCGACGCCGACGCGTTCGTGGACGAGCAGCGCCGCGCCGCCGCGGTCGTCGGCCTCGACCCGGCGGACGTGCCGGCCACCGTCGCGGAGATGCGGGACTACTACGCCGGCATGCGGCGGCAGATCTGGGCGTGCCGGGAGGCGCGCGAGGGGCTGCGCCGCATGTTCAGCCCGGCCGTGCCGCGGCCGCTGCTGCCGCTCAAGATCGCTGCGCCCGGCATCGGGGTGCTGGTCGTGTCGACGCTGCCGCGCTGGGCCCGCCGCATGTACGGGCTGCCGGGGCTGCCGACCTCGGACCTGGCCGCCACGGTGACGCTGAAGGGCCTCTACCGCACCACGCAGGTCGTCCCGGAGCGGTTCCGGTACTCGCCGGACGCCCGGCGGGCCAGGCGCCTCACGCGCGAGCACGAGACGGGCCTGGCCACCTGGTCGATCGCCTCCTGAGCCTCACCCCATCGGGGGAGCGTCCGGCACGGTGTCGCGCTCGTGGGCGCCGTGCCGCGGGAGCAGCAGCGCGGGCAGGATCAGCACGGCGGTGAGGACGAGCGCGATCCAGAACGTGTGCGCGAACGCGTCGGCCAGCTTGGGCGCGAGCTGCTCGCGGACCCGTTCGGGGATCTGCCCCACGCCGCCCCCGGCGCCGTCCCCGCCCGCCGCCTGCGGGAGGCGGTCACTGATCTGGCGGGACAGGACCACGGCGAGCAGCGCCGTGCCGACCGACCCGCCGAGCTGGACGATGATGTTCAGCGTGCTGCTGGCGCGCGACACCACCGCCCGGCTCAGCGTCGTCAGCGCCGCCGACATGGTGGGCATCATGGTGCAGCCGAGCCCGAGGCCCCGCACGTAGAGGGCGCCGCCGAGCAGCCAGTAGGAGGTGTCCGCCCCCACCGTCGCGAACGGGATGGTGCCGAGCACCAGGACGACGATGCCGACCGGGACGATCCGCCCGGCGCCGAGCTTGTCGGTGACCACCCCGGCGAGCGGCATCGCGGTCGCGGCGCCGAGGCCCTGCGGGGCGAGCAGCAGGCCGGCCGCGAACGCCCCCTCGCCGCGGGCGGTCTGGTAATACAGCGGGATCAGCAGCATCGAGCCCATCAGTGCGATGCCGACGAAGAACACGGCGACGGCGGCGGTCGCGAACGTCCGGTCGGCGAACAGCCGCACGTCGATCAGCGCCCGTCCGCGGCGCCGCAGGCTGTGCAGCGCGAACAGCGCGATCAGGACCACCCCGCCGACCAGCCAGGCGATCGTGGACGGGCGGCCGAAGCCGCCGTTGCTGCTCGCCGTGGACAGGCCGTAGATGAGCAGGACGAACCCGGGGGGCAGCAGGAGCAGCCCGCGCAGGTCGATCCGTGGGGCCGTGTGCTCCCCGTGGTCGTGCGGCACCTTCCACCACGCGAGCGCGAAGGCGAGCGCGCCGACGGGCAGGTTCACGAAGAAGATCCAGCGCCAGTCGACGTCCTGGACCAGCCAGCCCCCGAGGACGGGGCCGAGCACCGGCCCGAGCAGCATCGGGACGCCGACGATGCTCATGATCCGGCCCATCCGGCGCGGCCCGGCCGCCATCGTCAGGATGGCCATGCCGGTCGGCATCAGCATGCCGCCGCCGAGCCCCTGCACCACCCGGAAGACGATCAGCGACTCGATGTTCCAGGCCGCGCCCGACAGGGCCGACCCGAGGACGAAGAGCACGATCGAGGTCATCCACACCCGGCGCCCGCCGAACCGGTCGACGGCCCAGCCGGTGAGCGGGATGACGGTGCCCATCGCCAGCATGTAGCCGGTGATGACCCACTGGATCGTCGACAGGCCGGTATCGAAGTCGCGGCCGAGCGTCTCCAGCGCGACGTTGACGATCGTGGTGTCGAGGATCGCCATGAGGGTGCCCGACACGATGACCAGGCCGAGGACGATCGTCTGCCGGTCGAGCCGTTCGCCGGCCCCCGCGCCCGCGGGCGGCGCCACTCTCGTGGCCGGGCTTTCGCTCATGGTCGGCCCCCTCGCGTCGAGTCCCGGTCGTGCCGCGTCCCGTCGGCCAAGGCGGGAAACGCCTTGAAGTTCAACATTTTGCAGTGCATCACGAAATGTGTTGAACTTCAAGATATGTCCGAGGAAGGGATCGGTGCCGCCGCGTCGGTCGACGCCGACCTGGAGACGATGATCCAGCTCCTGGGCCGCTTGGTCCGCGGCCTGAAGGGCGGCCGCGAGGACGCCGAGGAGCTCATCGGCGAGGTGCGGGCCGCGGGGCTCGGCCCCCGGCACGTCCCGGCGCTGATGCAACTCGTCCTGCACGGCCCGGTGCCGGTCGGCGTGCTCGCCGGGCACATGTCGCTGAGCCCGGCCACGGTGAGCCAGCTGGTCGGGGAGCTGGAGCGGGGCGGCTTCGTCGAGCGGCGCCCGGACGAGCGGGACCGCCGGCGGATGATCATCAGCCTGAGCGAGCGGCACCGCGAGGTGACCGAGCGGTTCGCCTGGCGGCGGCTGCGGCCGCTGCGGGTCACGCTGGAGACGCTCACCCCCGAGGAGCGGGCGCGGTTCCTGCACGGGTGGCGCGTCCTCGTCGAGACCATGGAGCGCGCGGAGCCGGAGGCCTCGCGGGAGCGCGGCCCCGGGAGCGGCTGCCCGGGCGGGTGACTCAGCCGCGGCGCATGAGCCGCCCGACGGCCGCCATCAGCTCGGTCGACATCGCCTCGCCCTTGCCCTCCTCGGCGCCCTCGGCCACGCAGTGCCGGACGTGGCCGTCCAGCAGGCCGAGCGCCACCTTGTCCAGCGCCGCCTGGATCGCGCTGATCTGCGTGAGGATGTCGATGCAGTAGCGGTCCTCCTCGACCATCCGGTCGATGCCGCGCACCTGGCCCTCGATGCGGGCGAGCCGCGTCTGCAGCTGGTCCTTCGTGGCCGTGTATCCGCGGGTGGGGGTCTCGCTGGTCGCCATCTCCGTCCTCGCAATCCGTCGGGGGCGCTCGCCCGGGTACCCCTGGGGGACATCCCCCAACAGGTACCTTATGCGGTGGACGGCCTCAGGGTGCGGGCACGTTCCACGCGCTGACGACCGGCCGGTCGTGCTCGGAGCCCAGCGCCGACACGGTCCCGGTGTCCAGCGCGAACAGCCGCCCCCGCGCGGGCTCCAGGCCCAGCCACCGCGCCGTCAGCACCCGCAGGACGTGGCCGTGCGCGACCAGCGCGACGTCGCCGCCGGCGAGCAGCGGCCGCGCCCGCGCGAGGACCGCGTCCGCCCGCTCGCCGACCTGCTCGACGGTCTCGCCCGGATGGGCGGCGTCGCCCGGGACGACCCCGTCGTCCCACAGGAACCAGCCCGGCCGCTCCTCGCGGATCGCCCGGGTGCTGACGCCCTCGTAGCCGCCGTAGTCCCACTCCCACAGGTCGGGGTCGATCTCGTCCGTCCGCAGCCCGGCGAGTTCGGCCGTCCGCCGCGCCCGCTCCGCGGGGCTGACCAGCGTCCGCGCGAAGATCCGCCCGTCCAGCGCGCCGCGCAGCGCGCGGGCCTGCTCCTCGCCCCTCGGGGTCAGCGGCAGGTCCGTCCGCCCGGTGTGCCGCCGCGCCCGGCTCCACTCGGTCTCCCCGTGCCGCACCAGGATCAGTTCACCCATGCCCCGCTGTCTACCCGGCGGACCGCCCTCGAAGAACCCCGGAACGGGTGAGAGGACGGGGGAGGCCGTCAGCCGAGGATCGAGGTGAGGGGCGTGCGGGGGAGGCCGTGGGCCTCGGCGACGTGGTCGTAGACGAGCGCGCCGGCGTGGGCGTTGAGGCCGCGGGCGAGGGCGGCGTCGGCGTGCAGGGCCTGCCGCCAGCCCTTGTCGGCGATCTGGACGGCGTAGGGGAGCGTCACGCCGGTCAGGGCGTAGGTGGAGGTGTTGGGAACCGAGCCGGGCATGTTCGCGACGCAGTAGAACGTCGAGCCGTGCACCCGGTAGGTGGGGTCGGCGTGCGTGGTGGGCCGGGAGTCCTCGAAGCAGCCGCCCTGGTCGATGGCGATGTCCACCAGCACCGAACCGGTCTTCATCCGGGCCACCAGCTCGTTGGAGATCAGCTTGGGCGCCCGCGCGCCCGGGATGAGCACGGCGCCGATGACGAGGTCGGCGGCGAGGGCCTCCTGCTCGACCGTGTACGCGCTGGACACCAGCGTCCGCAGGCGGCCCTGGTAGACGGCGTCGATCTCGCGCAGCCGGTCCACGTCGACGTCCAGCACGGTGACGTCCGCGCCCATGCCGACGGCGATCTGCGCGGCGTTGAGGCCGGACACGCCGCCGCCGATGACGACGACCTTGGCGGGCGCGACGCCGGGCACGCCTCCGGGCAGGACGCCGCGGCCGCCGTTGAACGACATCAGGTTGTAGGCGCCGACCTGCGGCGCGAGCCGTCCGGCGACCTCGGACATGGGGGCGAGCAGCGGCAGGGAGCGGTCCGGGAGCTGGACGGTCTCGTAGGCGATCGCGGTGACGCCGGCCGCCAGGAGTGCGTCGGTGCACTCGCGGGACGCGGCCAGGTGCAGGTAGGTGAACAGGATCTGGCCCTGGCGCATCCGGTGGTACTCGGGCGCGACCGGCTCCTTCACCTTGAGGATCAGCTCGCCCTCGGCCCAGACCTCGTCCGGGCCGTCGAGGAGCTTGGCGCCCGCGGCGGCGAAGTCGTCGTCGGGGATCGCCGAGCCCGTCCCGGCGCCGCGCTCGACGAACACCTCGTGGCCGTGCCGGGTGAGCTCGTGCGCCCCCGCCGGGGTGATCGCCACCCGGTATTCGTGGTTCTTGACCTCGCGTGGGACACCGATCTTCACCGGGAGCTCCTCCGTCAACGCTGACCAGGACGTACGCCTCCAGCGTGCGGGGCGGGGACGAGGCCCGGCTATGCGCACTGTGCCAAGGCATCGGCCCTTTCGATGACACAGTGTAAAGAGCGCCTCAAGGCCGCCCGGAGAGCGCGGCCGTTGGAGCGGTCCGGGCTACGGGGGGCCCGGGGGGAGCCACTCGTCGGCGATCGCGACCGTCAGCTGCTCCAGCAGCGGGCCCGCACGCCGGACGCGGCGCTCGTCGTCCGGCTCGATGTCGGCCAGCGCGTACGCCGCCTGGATCCGGGCCTTGCGCAGCTGCTCGCCGGTGAGGCTCCGGCGGCCGGCCACCGCGACGACCGGCGCACCCGCGCGCGCGGCGGCGCGGGCGACGTGCACCGGCGCGCTGCCGCGCAGCGACCGGGTGTCCAGGACGCCCTCCCCGGTGACGACCAGGCGCGCCCCGCGCGCCTTCGCGGCGAAGCCCAGCAGGTCGAGCATCAGGGCCGGGCCGGGCTCGATCGTCGCGCCGAGGAAGGTGAACGCGGCGAACCCGACGCCGCCCGCCGTCCCGGCGCCGGGCAGGTCGCGGGCCGCCTTGCGGGCCGCCGCCTCGGCCAGGTCGGCCCAGCGGCGCAGGCCCGCGTCCAGCAGCCGCACCTCGTCGCGGTTCGCGCCGCGGCGCGGTCCGTCCACCGCGGCGGCGCCGGTGCGGCCGAGCAGCGGCCCGGCGGAGTCGCCCGCCACCACCACCTCGATGCCGGACATATCGGGAAGGCCGCGCAGGTCGAGGGCGTGCAGCGAGCGCAGCGCCGCGCCGCCGGGAGGCAGGTCCTTGCCGAGCGCGTCCAGCAGCCGCCCGCCGAGCCCCTGGACGAGGCCCGCGCCGCCGTCGGTGCACGCGCCGCCGCCGAGGCCGAGGACGATCCGCCGCGCGCCGAGCCGGACGGCGTGCGCGAGCAGCTGCCCCGTCCCGACGCTGGAGGCGGTGAGCGGGCGCGGCCTGCCGCCGGGCAGCCGCCGCAGCCCGGACGCCTCCGCCAGCTCGACCACCGCGCTGTCGCCGTTCAGCGCCAGCCGCGCCGTCACCGGACGGCCGGTCGGCCCGCACACCTCGATCTCGACGCGCCGCCACCCGGCCGCCACGGCGGCCTCGACGGTGCCGTCGCCGCCGTCGGCCACGGGCAGCTCCACCAGCGCGACGCCGGGGCGTGCGCGGCGCAGCCCGGCGGCGAGATGCCGCGCGGCCCGCGCCGCGGTCAGCGCTCCCGGGAACCTGTCAGGCGCCAGCAGGACGTGACCTGGCGGGGACGGGTGGGAGGGAGAGTCCGCGGACGCCACAGCCACGCCTTTCACGCCGGGGGGTAAGGCCCTACCTTCTGCTTACGTCATGCCGGCACTATTTGACACCCGCAACCGCCTCCGAGACCTACAAACGGGCGAGTTCTGTCGCGGAGTGGTCACCGTGCGTCCGTGTTTCCCCGGGGTCGCCCGCGCGCGGACGGTCGTGCGGGCTCAGGCGACGCCGAGCCACTCCTCGATGGGGTGGATGGCGAAGAAGGCCACGAACAGGGCCGCCACGATCCAGAGGGCGGGGGAGATCTCGCGCACCTTCCCGCGGCTGGCCTTGATGACCACGTAGCCGACGATGCCCATGCCCAGGCCGGTGGTGATCGAGAAGGTGAACGGCATCAGCACGATGGTGAGGAACGCCGGGATCGTGATCTCCAGGTCGGTCCAGTCGATCTTGGCGACCTGGGTCATCATCAGCGCGCCGACCACGACCAGCGCGGGCGCCGCTGCCTGTGCGGGGACGGTCGCCGCCAGCGGGGTGAGGAACAGCGTCACCGCGAACAGCGCGCCCGTGGCGATGTTGGCCAGGCCCGTGCGGGCGCCCTCGCCGACGCCCGCCGCCGACTCGACGAACACCGTGTTCGCCGAGGAGCTGGTCAGGCCGCCGAACGCGGCGGACAGCCCGTCCACCGACAGGATCCGGCCGAGCCGCGGCACCTCGCCCTTCTCGCTCACCAGGCCCGCCTCGTCGCTGATCCCGAGGATCGTGCCCATCGCGTCGAAGAACCCCGACAGCACCAGCGTGAACAGGACGACCAGCGCGGTGATGACCCCGGCCCGGCCGAACCCGCCGAACAGGGAGATCTCCCCGAACAGCCCGAAGTCCGGGGCGGCGAACAGCTTGTCGGGCATGTCCGGGGTGACCACGCCCCAGCCGCCCTGCTTGACGGAGGCGTTCTCCTGGATGACCACGGCCCCGATCGTCCCGGCCACGATGCTGATCAGGATCGCGCCGGGCACCCGCCGCACGTAAAGGACGATCATCAGCAGCAGGGTCGCCGCGAACACCAGCGTGGGCCACGTCTCCAGCCGGCCGCCGGTGCCGAGGGACAGCGGCGGGCTGGTGGCACTGGAGGTGACGAACCCGGAGTCGTAGAGGCCGACCAGCGCGATGAACGCGCCGATCCCGACCGCGATCGCGTGCTTGAGCGCCAGCGGGATCGAGTTCATGATCCGCTCGCGGACGCCGGTGACCGCCAGCAGCACGATGACCGCGCCCTCGATCACCACGAGGCCCATCGCCTGCGGCCAGGTCATCACCGGCGCCGCCTGGAAGGCCACGACCGCGTTGATGCCGAGGCCCGCGGCGAGCGCCAGCGGCGCGTTCCCGACCAGGCCCATGATCACGGTGGTGACCGCGGCGGACAGCGCCGTCATCGTGGTGAGCTGCGGGATCGACAGGGTCGCCCCGGTGACGTCCTTCGCCCCGCCGAGGATGAGCGGGTTCAGCAGGATGATGTAGGCCATCGCGAAGAACGTGGTCACGCCGCCGCGCAGCTCGCGCGGGACGGTGGTGCCGCGTGCGGTGAGTTCGAACAGCCGCTCCAGCGGCCCGCGCCCGCTCGCCGGTGGTGAATCGTCGGCCGGTCCGGCCGTGGTCTTGGACATGACGGGCGCTCCGCTTTCAGCAGCATGGTGTTCGGAAACGGCGTGCACAGGGTAACCGTCCGGGACCCCGGAGAGGTCCGCGGGATCCGCGGAGGGGAGTTGCCGGGACGTGATTCCCGGCCTTCGCAGCGTGACGGGGGCGATGCGTCACCTATAGCCTGCCCTGGTGCGAATGCGAGACTCCGCCGGGGTGACGGCCCTGGACTCCTACGCGTGGCTGCTGGCGTCCGTCCCGGAGCGGACGCGGTCGTCGTTCCGCGCGCGGATGCTCGGCCCCCTGGAGGAGTACGACACCACCAGGCAGGCCGATCTCGTGCACACGCTGGAGGTATTCCTGTCCTGCTCGGGTTCCTGGAACCGCACCGCGACGCGGCTGCACGTCCATGTGAACACGCTTCGGTACCGAATCCGGCGAATCGAGGACCTCACCGGCCGGGATCTCGGCAGACTTGAAGACCGAGTCGATTTCTTCCTCGCCCTGCGCGCGGCGAGCACCTTGTAGGCGGTGGTCACACGATGGATCGCGAGACACTGGGGCAGCGGATTCGCGCTCTGCGGATCCGGCAGGGCGTGAGCCAGGCGCAGCTCGCCTTCCCCGAGCTGTCCGACAGCTACATCTCGCTGATCGAGAGCGACAAGCGGGTGCCGGCCCCGAGCGTCGTCGACCTGCTGGCGGCGAAGCTGAACTGCTCGGCGACCTACCTCGTCAGCGGCGTCAGCGAGGACGTCGTGGACGAGCTGCGCGTCACCCTCGACTACGCCGAGATCGCGCTCAGCAACGGCGCGGCGGCCGAGGCGCGGGCCCGGTTCGCCGAGGTGCTCGCGAGCGCCGACGCGGTCGCGCTGCCCGAGATGCTGCACCAGGCCCGCTGGGGCCACGCGCTCGCGCTGGAGGCCGCGGGCGAGCTGGAGGAGGCGATCGCCGAGCTGACGGCGCTGACCGAGCAGGCGTCCGCCGAGGCCGACCTCGACCACTGGGCCAAGGTGCACGTCGCGCTGAGTCGCTGCCTTCGCGAGCGCGGCGACATCAGCGCGGGCGTGGAGGCCGCCGAGACCGCGCTGCGGCACCTCGTCGCCACCGGCGCCGACTCCACCGACGCCGCCGTGGACCTCGGTGCGGCGCTGCTGTCGGCGTTCATCGAGCGCGGCGACCTCGTCCGGGCCCGCCAGCTGGCCGCCCAGCTCGTCGAGCGCGCCGAGCGGATCGGCAGCCCCCGCGCCCGCATGGTCGCCTACTGGGAGGCCGCCTACGTCGCGGAGATCCGCGGCGAGTACGACGACGGCGTCGCGCTCGCCGAGCGGGCCCTGATGCTGGCCGGCGACGGCGAGGACCCCCGCAACCTCAACCGGCTCCGCGTCATCTACGCCGGCCTGCTGCTGCGGGCCAAGCCCGACCAGGCCGCCCGCGCCCGCGAACTGCTCGCCCGGGTGCGCGGCGAGATCAGCGCCAGCTCCTCCGGCGAGATCGACGTGGCCTGGTGCCTGACGGAGCTGGCCCGCGCCGAGACCGCGCTCGGCCGTCCCGCCGAGGCGGTGGCGCTCGCCGAGGAGGCTCTGGACCTGCTCGGGGACGCCCCTCGCCGCGCCACCGCCGGTGCCCTGACCGTGCTCGGTGAGGCGTCGGTGCGGCTCGGCCGGCACGACCGCGCGGTCGAGGTGCTGACCCGGGCCGCGACCTGCCTGGAGGAGATGGAGTCCTCCCGGGAGGCCGCGCAGGCGTGGTTCGACCTCGCCGAGGTGCTGGCCGGGACGGGGACCTCCGACGGGCCCCGCATGGCCGCCTACCGCCGCGCCCTGACCTGCGTGGGGGTCTGATCGGACCGTTCCGGCCGAACCGTTCCGCGCTCCGCCGCGTCCATGAATAATGCTGCGATCGGCGTGAGATGGGGGAGTTGTTCGTGTTCGGTGTTGTTCGACCCTGCCGTCATGTTCTGTGCGGGTCCCTGTTCAAGGACTGGATGGCCCACCTGTGCGGGCTGTGCCTGACGCTCCGGGCCGAGCACGGCCAGGCCGCGCGGCTCGTCACCAACTACGACGGCCTGCTCGTGTCGGTGCTGGTGGAGGCGCAGGCGCCGGAGCTGTCGCCGCGCCGCAAGGCCGGGCCGTGCGCCCTGCGCGGGATGAAGACCGCCGAGGTCGTCACCGCGCGGGCGCAGGGCGCGCAGCTCGCCGCGGCCGCGTCCCTGCTGCTCGCCGCCGGCAAGACCCGCGACCACGTGGCCGACGGCGACGGGCCGTACGCGCGGCGCCTCGTCGCCGCCGCGGCCGGGCGGATGGCCGACCGGTGGGACGCCGCGGGCGGCCGCACGGGCGCCGCCGTCGGGTTCGACCCGGCGGCGCTGCGCGACGCGGTCGCCCGGCAGCCGCTCCTGGAAGCGGCCCCCGGCCTCGGGCTCCTCGACCTGACCGAGCCCACCGAGACCGCCGTCGCCGCGGTGTTCGCGCACACGGCCGTCCTCGCGGGCAGGGAGGGCAACGCCGAGACGCTCGCCGAGGCGGGCCGCTTCTTCGGGCGCCTCGCCCACCTCATCGACGCCGTCGAGGACCTCGCCGAGGACGAGGCGGCGGGCGCGTACAACCCGCTCCTCGCGACCGGCACCACCCTCGACGAGGCCCGCCGGCACGCCGACGGCGCGCTCCACGGGCTGCGGCTCGCGCTCGCCGAACTGGAGATGGAGAGGCCGCGCCTCGTCCGGGCCCTGCTGGAACGCGAGGCGGGCCGCTCGGTCGAGAGCGCCTTCGCCGCCCCCGCGAACCTGGCCAGGCGGGGGCCCCGGCCCCCGCGCCCCGGCTGGCCGATCCCGTGCTTCACCGGGACGCTGGTCTGCGTCAGCTGCGGGATCTTCCAGCCCGAGTGGAGCGATCACCACGGGGACTCGTGCGGCGACCGCTGCTGGTGCACCCGGCACGCCGACGGCTGCGACGGCTGCGACGGAGGCTGCTGCGACTGCTCCGGATGCTGCGACTGCTGTGATTGCTGCGACTCGTGCGACTGCTGCGACTGCGACTGCGGATGCAACTGACCGGCGGCGCTTCTTCCGGTTCGCGCCATCGCGCGACCCGGGACGTGTCATGGTGGCGGGCTCAGTAGGGTAGACGGAGCCCTTCGACTCACCTAGAGAACCCGGCCCTCCATGAACATGCTCAAGTCCCGCCGGCCCCTGCGCCGCCTCGCTCTGATCGCCGCAGCCGCGCTCGCCTTCGGCGCCGCCACCGCGCCGCCCGCGATGGCGCACACGAAGCTGGTCGGCAGCACACCCGAGAAGGGCAAGGCGGCGGACGCGGTCACCGAGGTCACGCTGGTCTTCAGCGACGAGATCAGCGTGGCGAAGGTCGTCGTCAGCGACGGGAAGAAGAAGGAGTTCCAGGCGGGCGCGGCCGAGCGCGCCGGGACCAAGGTCACGCAGAAGCTGTCCGGCCCGCTGCCCGCCGGCTCCTACACGGTCGCCTACCGGGTCGTCGGCGAGGACGGGCACCCGATCGAGGGCGACGACCTGGCGTTCAGCGTGACCGGGAACGGCGCCCCGCCGGCCGCCTCGTCCGCCCCCTCCGCCGGCGGGGTCGGCGCCGAGGAGCAGACGGGCCCGGCCGCCAACACCGACGAGCAGCCGCTCAAGGCCGACCAGCAGCAGACCGCGGCCGAGGAGGACTCCGGCTCCGGGATGCTCCTGTGGGTGCTGATCATCGCGGGCCTGCTCGTCGGCGTCGGCATCGGGGTGGTCATCGTGTTCCGCGCCAAGCACAAGCACCCGGCGGCATCCGGCGGTGAGTAGGGGGAGCCTGGCCGTCTGGTGGGCGGGGGCGGCCGCCCTGGCCGCGTGCGCCGCCCTGCTGGTGGCCGGGCTCGTCCTCGGTGGCTCGGTCACCGAGAAGGTCATCCCCGGCCTCGGCGACGCCGGCGCCCTCACCCGGTGGGGGCTGCCGGTCTCCCGGGCGGCGATGGACCTGCTCTCCGCCCTGACCGTCGGCGCCCTGCTCGCCGCGGCCGCGTTCCTTCCCGTCGAGGGCGGGCGCGCCGCGCCGCGGTTGTCCGGGGACGCCGTCGGCTACCTGAACGCCGCCTCCTGGATCGCCGCGGCCTGGGCCGCCGCCGCGGCGGCCACGCTGGTGTTCACCGTCGCGGACGTGCTCGGCCAGCCGGTCGGCGACGTCCTCACCGGCAGCGAGCTGAGCAGTTATGTCGGCTCGCTGCCGCAGGGCACCGCCCTCATGATCGTGGTGCTGCTCGCCGTCGTGGTGGCGCTGCTGGCCCGCACCACCACCACGCCCGCCGCCGCGTTCGGGCTGCTCGCCCTGGCCGGGATCGCGCTGCTGCCCGCGCCGCTCACCGGGCACTCGGCCTCGGCCGCCAACCACTCCACCGCGACGACCGGCGTCGCCCTGCACGTCGCCGCGGTCGCCCCGTGGGTCGGCGGGCTCGCCGTCGTCTGCGCCCACGCGCTGCTGCGCCGCGACCGGCTGCCGCTCGTGGCGGAGCGGTTCAGCCGGATGGCCGCGTGGTGCTACGTCACCGTCGGCGCCAGCGGCCTGGTGAACGTGATCGCCCGGCTGCCGGACCCGCGGGAGATGGTCGAGACCGACTACGGGCGGCTCGCGCTCGGCAAGATCATCGCATTCTGCCTGCTCGGCTGGTTCGGCTGGTGGCACCGGACCCGGACGCTGCCCGCGGTGGCGGACGGCAGGCCGGGGATGTTCGCCCGGTTCGCGTCCGTCGAGGCCGCCGTGATGGGCGCCACCATGGGCCTGGCCGTCGCGCTGGCCCGGACCGCACCGCCCGCGCCGGCCGAGCCGGAGTCCGCGGTCAAGTCGCTGCTCGGCTACGACATGCCCCCGCAGGTCACCCCGGTGCGGCTGCTGACGCTGGGGCAGTTCGACCTGTTCTTCGCCGCCCTCGTCGTCGTCCTCGGCGGGCTCTACCTCGCCGCCGTCGTCCGGCTGCGGCGGCGCGGCGACTCCTGGTCCTGGGGGCGCACCGCGTCCTGGCTCATCGGGCTCCTGACGATCGTGGCCGTCACGCAGACCGGTGTCGCCAGGTACGCGCCGATCCTGTTCAGCGTGCACATGGCGCAGCACATGGTGCTGAACATGCTGACGCCGATCTTCCTGGTCGTCGGCGCGCCGGTGACGCTGGCGCTGCGGGCGCTCAAGCCCGCCCGCGTGCGCGGCGACCGCGGCCCGCGCGAGTGGCTCACCGCGGTGCTGCACAGCCGGTACCTCGCGGTCATCGCCCATCCCGCGGTCGCCACGCTCATCTTCGTGGTGAGCACGTTCGTGCTGTACTTCACGCCGCTGTTCGAGACCGCGATGCGCAACCATCTCGGCCACATCGCGATGACCGTCCACTTCCTGGCCAGCGGCTCCCTGTTCTTCTGGGTGCTGCTCGGCGTCGACCCGGCGCCGCGCAAGCTGCCCTATCCGGCCCGCCTCCTGCTGCTGTTCGTCACGATGCCGTTCCACGCGTTCTTCGGCATCGCCCTGATGAACATGAGCCAGGCGCTCGCGCGCGGCTGGTACACCGCGGTCGACCCGCCGTGGGGCACCACGATCCTGCACGACCAGCACACCGGCGGCGCCATCGCGTGGGGCTTCGGCGAGGTGCCGACGTTCATCGTCCTGATCGTGCTGGCCTTCCAGTGGTACTTCCACGACCAGCGGCAGGCGCGGCGCATGGACCGCAAGGCCGACCGGGCCGCGAAGGCCGGGGGGCGCCCCGAGGACGACGAGCTCGCCGCGTACAACGCGCGCCTGGCCAGGCTCGCCGAGCGCGACCGCGCCGCCGGGGAGCGCGCGGCCGGGGAGAAGGACAAGGCGTGAGCGCGCTCTCCCCCGCGCGGGGGAGTGGGCGCGCCACCGGTTCTGTCAGGATCGGAACGTGCTCCGCGTGCTCCGCCCGCTGATCGAGCGGACGACCTGGCGGCGCTGGTCCCACCTCGTCGTGGGCGGCGCGCTGCTGATGCCGTACTGGTTCCTCGCGATCAGCCTGATCCCGCTGCTGCCGGTCGGCAACGACCTCGTCAAGGCCGTGCTGATGCTGGTCGTCATGCCGGCCGTGGCGACGTTCGTGACCGGGCTCGTGCCGACGGTGCGGCTGCTGGAGAGCTCGCTGGCCAAGGAACTGCTCCGGGGCCCCGCGACCGCGCTCGCGCCCGGCTCGGCGGGCTCCTGGGAGAGCCGCGGCCGCGCCGCGGCGTGGTTCACGCTGCACCTCGGCACGGGCGTGGTGGTCAGCGGGCTGAGCCTGGCCCTCCCCCCGGCCGCCGTCGTGATGCTCCTCGCGCCGGTGGTGAGCTGGGACACCCGGTTCCTGGAGTCCTGGGGCTGGCAGGACGCCTGGCACCAGTGGCCCGCGCCGCTGATCGGGCTGGCGGCGCTGGCCCTGCTGCTCGCGGTGATCGTGGGGGCCGGCGCGCTGCTGGCCCGGCTGGCGCCGGTCCTCCTCGGGCCGTCCGCCGCCGAGCGGCTGGCCGGGATGCGGGCCGAGGCCGTCAGGCTCGCCGAGCGCAACCGGCTGGCGAGGGAGCTGCACGACTCGGTGGGGCACGCGCTCAGCGTGGTGACCCTGCAGGCGGGAGCTGCCGGGCGGGTGCTGGGCAGCGATCCGGAGTTCGCCCGCGAGGCGCTCGCCGCGATCGAGGACTCGGCCCGCGCCGCGCTGGAGGACCTCGACCACGTGCTCGGGCTGCTGCGCGACGACCGGTCCCGCCCGGCCCCGCAGGCGACGCTGAAGGACCTCGGGCGGCTGCTGGAACAGACGCGGATCGCCGGGGTCGCGCTGGACGCCGAGGTGGATCCGGAGGTGGAGCACGTCCCGGCGGCGGTGTCGCGGGAGGCGTACCGGATCGTCCAGGAGGGCCTGACGAACGCCCTCCGGCATGCGGGGAAGGTGCCGGTGCGGCTGCGGCTCGGCACCGACGGGGAGCGGCTGGAGGTCGAGATGACCAATCCGCTCGGCACGACCCGCGGCGAGGGCGCTGGCCATGGCGGCGGCCGCGGCCTCGGCGGGGTCCGCGAGCGCGTCACCGTGCTGCGCGGCGAGATGAGCGCCGGGGCCGACGGCGACCGCTGGCGTTTCCGCGTCTCGCTGCCGCTAAGGTCCGGGTCATGACGATCAAGGTTCTGCTGGTCGACGACGAGCGGCTGATCCGGGCGGGCCTCGCCGCCATCATCGACGCCGAGGACGACCTGGAGGTCGTCGGTGAGGCGTCCGACGGCACGGAGGTGCCGGGCGAGGTGCGGCGGCTGCGCCCCGACGTCGTGCTGATGGACGTGCGGATGCCGCGGCTCGACGGCATCCAGGCGACCCGCCACCTCCTCGCCACCGTCCCGGAGCCGCCGCGGATCATCGTCGTCACCACGTTCGAGAACGACGAGTACGTCTACGACGCGCTGAAGGCGGGCGCCAACGGCTTCCTGCTCAAGCGGACGCGGCCGGAGGAGATCCTGCAGGCGATCCGGATGGTCGCGCACGGCGACAGCCTGCTGTTCCCGGCGGCGATCCGGGAGCTGGCCGGGCGGCACGGCTCGTCCGGCGCCGGGGGCGCGGCCTGGCACGGCCGGCTCACCGAGCGGGAGGGGGACGTGCTGCGGCTGATGGCCAAGGGCCACTCGAACGCGGAGATCGCCGGTGAGCTCTTCGTGAGCCCGCAGACCGTGAAGACGCACGTCGGGAACATCCTCGCCAAGATGCAGGCCCGGGACCGGACCCAGGCGGTGATCTTCGCCTACGAGACGGCCTTCATCACGCCGGGGTGAGGTGGCAGGGTGACCGCATGAGGAACTTCCGCTTCGGGTTCAACGTCTTCGACATCGTCTCCCGCGACGATTTCGCCGAGCGGTGCCGGCGCGGCGAGCGGTACGGCTACGACGTCGCGCTCGTGCCCGACCACCTCGGCTCCCCGGCCCCCTTCCCGACCATGGTCGCCGCCGCGGACGCGACCGAGCGGCTGCGCGTCGGCGCCCTGGTGCTGAACGCCGGTTTCTGGAACGCCCACCTCCTCGCCCGCGAGGTCGCCACCGCCGACCGGCTCACCGGCGGGCGGGTCGAGCTCGGGCTCGGCGCCGGGCACATGAAGTGGGAGTTCGACGCGGCCGGGATCCCGTGGGAGCCGTTCGCCGCCCGTGTGGAGCAGATGACCGGGCTGGTCGAGGAGCTGGGCGGGCTGTTCGGCGGGGACGGCTACGAGCGGCACCGGCCGGTGGCCGAGTTCTTCGGGCTGGCCGAGCTGGCGCCCGTCCAACGCGCCGGGTTCGGCGGGTCGGGGCCGCCGCTGCTCGTCGGCGGCACCGGCGACACGGTCCTTCGGGCGGCGGCCCGTCACGCCGACATCGTGGGGATCGCGGGGGCCTACCAGATGAAGGGCGAGCCGCCGGGGACCTTCCGGCTGGGCACCGCCGAGGAGGCCGGCGAGCGGGTCCGGTTCGCCCGCGAGCACGCCGGCGACCGCGCGGAGCAGATCGAATGGAACGTGCTCGTCCAGCACGTGCAGGTGACCTCCGACCGGCGCGCCGAGGCCGGGCGGATGCGCGCCGAGCGACTCCCCTACATGACGGTCGAGGAGATCCTGGACACACCGTTCGTCCTGCTCGGGACGGAGGCGCAGATCGCCGAGCAGATCCGGGAGCGCCGCGAGCGGTACGGGTTCTCCTACGTCACGGTGCACTCGCCGTTCATGGACGTCCTCGGCCCGGTGATCGAGCGGGTCTGACGCGTCCCAGCGGCGGGGCGAGTCGGCGAGCGGGGGTCCCGTCCCGCAAATCGGACAGGGCTTACACCTCATTTACCTACAGCTCGCTAGAAAAGAGACAGAAAGGATGAAGCGCGACGATCGGGGGATCATGGACGCTGTCACCCTGTCCGGGCTGCGCAAGCCGAGGCCCTACCCCGCGGTGTCGGTGCTGATGCCGACGCACCGCTCCGCCCGGGACGGCCGGCAGGACCGCATCCGGCTGCGGAACCTGCTGGCGGAGGTGCGGCGCCGGCTTCACGACGACCCGAGGGTCGCGCCCGACGCCGCCGACCACATCGTCCGGGGGCTGGAGCGCGCCGCGGACGAGGTCGACCCGAGGCACGCCTCCGACGCGCTGGTGCTGTTCGCCGCCCCGCACGGCGAGCACCACGCGTTCACGATCGGCCAGCCCGTGGACGAGCGGGTGGTCGTCGACACCGGGTTCGCCACCCGCGACCTCGTGGCCGCCTTCACCCGCATGCCGCGCTACTGGCTGCTGTCCCTGTCGGACCACCGGACGCGGCTGTGGAGCGGCCTCGGCGCGGAGCTGACCGAGCACGCCCGCGGCGGCTTCCCCGTCGAGCCCGAGCCGATCGACGAGGCGGGGGCCGGACGGCAGGCGCGGCGGGCCGCGCAGGGCGGCGAGGGCGAGTGGCGCCGCCAGGCCATGCGGGACGTGGTGGCCGCCCTCGAACGCGTCCTCGCGCGGGACCGGCGCCCGCTGATCGTCGCCGGCGTCACCCGGCACCAGGCGGTCTTCGACGAGGTCGCCGGGCCGCACGTCACCGTGGCGGGACGCGTCGACGGCAGCTTCGAGGGCGCCTCGCCGAGCGCGCTCATCGAGGCCGCCCGGCCCGCGCTCGCCGCCTACGAGGACCTCCGCGAGGTCGGCGTGCTGTCGGAACTGGAGGCGGCGCGCAGCATCCAGCGGTACGCGGGCGGGCTGTGCGAGGTGACGGAACTGGTCGAAGAGGGGCGCGGCGAGCACCTGGTCGTCGAGCGCGGCTACTACGCGCCCGCGGTGCGGACCGAGGACGAGCTGATCCCGGTGGAGGGCGGGCCCGGCGTGCTCAAGGGCGCGGACGTCGTCGACGACGTCGTGGACCACGTGATCGAGACGGCGCTGGAGTACGGGGGCGAGGTCACGTTCGTCTCGGACGGCTTCCTCATCGACCACGACCGGATCGCGCTGGTGACGCGCTACTGACCCGCGCGCGGGCAGGACGGTGCGTGCCAGCTCACCCAGGACGACGCCCAGAACCGTCCCGCGTGCGGCCGCCAGCCCGCCGGATGCGCGGGCCAGGACGCCTCGGGCGGCGTCCCGTCCGGGAGGGGCACGACGACCGTGCACACGCCCGGGGCGGGCGGCCGTCCGGCGCGGACGTCGAAGGCGCCGAGGCGCGTCCACCACACGGGGTACATCAGCGCGGTCCTGACGGCCCAGCCGAGCGACGCGTCCGCGACGACCCCGCCCGAGGCCGGGCCGGGCAGCGGGGGCCCGGCCGGGACGCGCCGCGCGTGCGGCCCCAGCGCGAACGTCAGCGCCGCGAGGTTCACCCCGGCGAGCGCGACGGCCGTCAAGGCCGTCCTGTCCAGCCTGGACAGCACGAGCAGGCCGCCGAGCAGGGCGAGCGCCGCGAGTGCGGCCTCGTGCAGGTGCAGCGCGCCCCGGTCGGCGGTCAGGAACGTGACCTCGGGGAAGTCGAACCCGATGAAGACGTGGGTGCGGAGCCGCTCGCCCGCGTAGGCGGTGACCCACAGCGCGGCTCCCTCCAGCAGGAGCGCGCCCGCCGCCGCCAGGCGGATCGCCGGGCCCGTGGCGAGGCGCGCGAGCGCCGTGGCCCCGGCGAGGGCGTAGACCAGCGCCACGCACGCCAGGTAGCGGCCGTACGCGAAGTTGCCCACCCGGTGCTCGTCCGGCAGCGCGGCCGAGGAGGCGTAGGCGATGCCGCAGGTCGTGGCGAGCGGCACGCCCGCCATGATCCTGTCCGCCGCGGGCGTCCGCCGCCGCGCGAGGGCCGCCGCGACCGCCACCAGCCCGGCCCCCGCCAGCCCCCAGGTGGAGACGATCAGGTACCAGAGCTGCCCCGCCGCGCCCGAGAGCGCCCACTCCTGTCCCGGGAGCGCGGTCAGCCGGGACGTGAGGATCCCGGCGAGGTCCCGCGCGCCGCGCGGATACAGTTCGGCGCGGACGTGCGCGTTCAGCGCCGCGCCCGCCGCGTACCCGGCGACCGCGACCGCGCCCCCGGCCAGCGCGGCGCGGATCCTCCGGCGTCCGGGCAGAGCCATGCCCAGCAGGGCGGCGGCGTGGACGGCGGGGCGGGAGCAGCGCGAGCGACATGGGCCCCACCGTTCCGGCGGCCTGTCATGGTCTCGTGCCGGAGATGTCCGGATCTTGTGACACATCCCGATGGATGACCGAGGTCGGCCGATAATGACCGGGTGGCGAGCATTCTGTTCATCGAGGATGATCCGTCCGCCCGGGCGGCGCTGGAGCTGGCGCTGACCCGCCAGGGGCACGGGGTGACGTCCCGGGCCACGGGCGAGGACGGACTGGAGGCGCTGCGGGCGCGCCGCCCCGAGATCGCGATCCTGGACGTGATGCTGCCCGGCATCGACGGCATCGAGGTGTGCCGCCGCATCCGCCGGGAGGACCCGCTGCCGGTCATCCTGCTGACCGCGCGGGGCGACGACCTCGACATCGTCCTCGGCCTGGAGGCGGGCGCCGACGACTACGTGGTGAAGCCCGTCGAGCCCCGCGTCCTGGACGCCCGGATCCGCGCGGTCCTGCGCCGCGCCGACCAGACCCGCCTCGACCGGTCCGTCTACGGCGACCTCGTCATCGACCGGACCTCGCTGAAGGTCACCAAGGGCGGCGCCGACCTGCGCCTCACCCCGACCGAGCTGCGGCTCCTGCTGGAACTGGCGCGCCGCCCCGGCCAGGCCCTCACCCGCCGCCACCTGCTGGCGCAGGTCTGGGAGCACGACTATCCCGGCGACTCGCGGCTGGTCGACGCGTGCGTCCAGCGCGTCCGGGCGAAGATCGAGGACGAGCCCGCCGAGCCCCGGCTGATCGAGACCGTCCGCGGCTTCGGCTACCGGTTCGCGGCCCCGTGATCGGGCTTCGGGGGCGGCTCGCGGCGGCGTTCACCGCGGTCGCGCTGCTGGCCGCGCTCCTCGCGTCCGGCATCTCCTACGTCCTGCTCCGGCGCGTGATGCTGCAGCGCGCCCAGGACGCCGTGCTGACCGATGTCCGCAACGCCCTGGCCCGCCAGATCCCGCCCAGGCTGCCGCCCGACGTCACGGTCCTCGTCGCCGCCCAGTTGAGCGACACGCTGGGTTCGGCTCCCGGGCGGAAGGTGGCGGCGGTGCCGATGCCGCTGGACGGGAGCGCCGCGCTACCGGCTCTGGCCTCGCTGGACGTGCCGGTCACCGCCGAGTTCGCGCGGCGCGCGCGGCAGGGGCTGGTGTTCCGGCGTGTCGTCCGGCACGGCCGGCCGTACCTGCTCGTCGGCGGCCGCGTCACCGGCTACGAGACGACGACGGACGAGCCATGGCGCACGACGCCCCCGATGGTGTTCGTGTCCGCGAGCCTGAGCCGGGAGGCCTCCGACCTGGCCCTGTTCACGCGCACGCTGCTGGTCGCGGACGCCGCCGCGCTGGTGTCGGCCCTCGGGCTGGCGCTGCTGGCGACCCGCGGCGTCCTGCGCCCGGTGCGCCGCCTCGGCGCCGCCGCGCGGGCCCTCGGCGCGGGGGACTTCGGGACGCGCGTGGACGTGCGGGGCCGCGACGAGATGGCCGACCTCGCCCGCACCTTCAACCGCACGGCCGAGGCGCTGGAGCGGACGGTGACGGAGCTGCGCGCGATGGAGGCCGCGTCGCGCCGGTTCGTCGCCGACGTCTCCCACGAGCTGCGCACACCGCTGACCTCCATGATCGCCGTCACCGACGTGCTGGCCGAGGATGCCGGGCCGGGCGGGGACGGCGCGGCGGCGCTCGTCGCGGGGGAGACGCGGCGGCTCGGGCGGCTGGTCGAGCACCTGATCGAGATCAGCCGGTTCGACGCCGGCGCCGCGGCGCTCGTCGCGGACGAGGTGAACCTGGCCGACGCCGTCACCGCCACGCTGGCCGCGCGCGGGTGGCGGGACGAGGTGACCGTGGCCGGCCCGGCGGACCTGGACGTCCGGCTGGACCCGCGGCGGTTCGACGTCATCATCGCCAACCTGGTGGGCAACGCGCTCGAGCACGGCCGCCCGCCCGTGGCGCTGAACTTCGCCCGGGTGGAGCGCGGCGGCGTCGCGGGGGTGGAGGTCGTGGTCGCCGACCGGGGCCCCGGACTGCCCGACGATCTGGTCGCCGTGGTGTTCGACCGGTTCGTCAAGGCCGAGGCCGCCCGCTCGCGGAGCGAGGGCAGCGGCCTCGGGCTGTCGATCGCCAGGGAGAACGCCCTCCTGCACGGGGGAGGGTTGGAGGCCGGCAACGGACCGGACGGCGGTGCGGTGTTCACGCTCTGGCTGCCCGGGCCGTTCCCCGACGGAGGTGAGGCCCCGTGAGGCGGCGGCTCGCGTGGTGCGGAGCGGCGGCCGTGCTGGTCGCGGCGGCCGTCCTCCTGGTGGCCCTGGCGGCGAGGTTCCCGACCGGGCCCGGCATCCGGCCGACCGGGATCATCAGCGCGGGAGACCCGCCGCTCGCGGCGGGCGACGCCGAGACCATCACCGTCTACCTGGTCCAGGACGGGCGGCTGGTCCCGGTCGTGCGCCCGGGGCTCCCCGGCCACCCGTACCTTGCCCTCAGCCAGCTCGGGGTCCCGCTCACGTCACAGGAAGTGCGCAAGGGGCTCGCAACCGAGATTCCGGGCCCGGACGGCGTCAGCGCGGGGAAGGAGGGGCCGCAGGGCACGGTGGTCGTCGACGTGGTCGGCGAGGCCGACGGGACGAGGCCCGCCAGGCATTGGTCGCGCCTGGCCAGGGGACAGGTCGCGTGCACGGCGCAGGCCATCCCCGGAGTCAGCCGGGTCGTGCTCACCGGTGTCTTCAACGAGGAGAAGTCGGCCTGGGCGGTCGTGCGCTGCCGGGACTTTGACGATCTGATCCGCTGAGAGGGAACGGATCAGCCCCTGGTCAGCCACTGGGCGGTGATGTCGCCGAGCACGGAGCGGACGGCGAGGATCGCGATGCCGAGGATCAGGACCGGCATCACCACCCACCGCTCCACCTTGCCGTCCGTCCGCGGGACGACGGGGGCCTCGATCCGCCACGGCAGCGGCCAGAACACCGGACAGCCCCGCGGCGTCAGGCAGTCGCCGACGACATGGGCCAGGCAGCCGAGTGTCACCGCGAACCCGACGAAGCTCATATCGATCTTGTGCATGAGCCAGACGGCGATCAGGGCCAGCGCGCAGTCCGCCAGCGCCGACTGCGGCTCCTTGCCCTCGAAGTCCAGCCCGATGCCGCGCAGCCCGAGCCCCACGATCATGAACAGGCAGGCCCACCAGCCCCAGATGTAGTGGGTGGCGAGGGTGTCCATCGCCCAGCCGATGCCGACCGCGAACAGGATCGAGTGGGTCGCGTGCCGGTGCCCGCCCGACAGCTTCCCGATCCACTTGCACATGTGGTTCGTGATCGGCCCGAAGGTGTTGGCGATCCGGCCGTTGTGGTGGTCGATGTCCGGCAGGATCGCGGCGCCGGCGCACACCACGGCGCCCGCCATGATCTGCTCCGGCGACAGCGCCACGGCGTGCTCGCCGAGCAGCCGCTCCTGCCCGATGACCGGGACGGCGCCCAGCCATGCCAGCGCACCGCTCAGGGCATGCGTCTTGCCCATCATGTGCCGTTCCCCCGCTTCCAGCGCGTACGCCGCCCGTCTCAGGGCGGGACTCTAATCCGCTCCTGATCGTTTTCGGCGAAGACGCGCCGAACGGGGCGTCACGTCCTTTTGATGCCCGGAGGCTTCCGCCGGTTCCGCCCGGAACGCAGTGCTTTCCGCGCTTCCCGCGCGCGCCCGGGGCGGGTCAGGCGGACCGGCGGCGGGTCAGCGCCGCTTCCCTGGCCGGGACGGGACGAGCCGCCAGGCGCCGGACTCCTCGCCCGGCTCGTATGGGGAGTCCAGGCGCTTCGCGACGACGCCGGGCAGCCCCTGGTCGCGTGCCGCCTCCAGGACGGCGCGGCCGTCGCCGGGGTACCAGGGGGCCGTCTGCCACCGCGGGCCCGACAGGCCGAGGTCGTCGAGCCGCTCCCGCCGCTCCCGGTAGGGGACGTCCAGCAGCGGGTGCCCGTCCAGATGCGGCACGTCGTAGATCATGTAGGTCTCGCGGCCGTCCAGGACGGCCAGCTCCCCGTCCAGCAGCGCGGGCCGGACGCCGAGCTGCGCCCCGAGCCGGGAGCCGAGCCCGCCGGGACCGTCCACGGCGCGGCCCCGCGCGTCGGTGAACCGGGTCCGGCCGCCCTCGACGTAGGCGGCCAGCCGCTTGCCGCCCCACGCGAACTCGAACCCCCAGGCCCGCGGATCGCGCGGCAGGCGGGCGCGCTCCTGCGGCCGCATCGGGCGCAGCGACTCCGGCAGCGGCTCGGCGTCCGGATCCGCGGGCGGGTCCATGCGGTGGATCATCCAGTTCCTGCCGCGCGTCCTGAACAGCACGTAGCGGCCGGACACGCGGGAGCCGTGGATGACGACCTTCACCTCGCGCTCGGACCACTTCTCGGTCTCGTAGGTCCCGCGGTCCCAGATGGTCATCTTCCCGGCGCCGTACTCGCCGCGCGGGATCTCGCCCTCGAAGGTGGCGTACTCCAGCGGGTGGTCCTCGGTGTGCACCGCCAGGTGGTTGGTGTCCGGGCTCCACGGCAGGCCCTTCGGCACGGCCCACGAGACGAGCACGCCGTCGCGTTCGAGCCGCAGATCCCAGTGCAGGCTGGTCGCGTGGTGCTCCTGGACGACGAACGTGTCGTCGTCCCCGCGCGGCAGAGCCTCGTCGCCGCGCGGCGGCGCCTCGTTCCCGGGAACGGGCTCCGGCGTCCGCCCGGGGTCCCGCCTGCCCCGGTACTCGGCGAGCCGGTCGCCCTCGCGGGCCGGGGGGCCGGCGTGCTTCTCGGGTTTCTTCGGGGTCACGCCCGCTGCATACCCGCGCTCAGCGGATGAAGACGGCGTAGTCGGCCAGATCGCCGGTGAGGGAGGGCGGGAGCCCCGCCACCGCGGACAGCTCCTCGGCCGACACGAACCCGCCCGTCTCGGCCCGGACCCGCTCGATCGTGGCCGCCAGCTCCGCGGTGATGCCGGGCAGCAGCGTCAGCGCCTGCGCGGGCGCGTGGTTGACGTCGACCAGCCCGCCGTCGTTGTACTGGCGCGGCAGGTCGGGCCGTCCGATGCGCAGCTCCTTGGCGAGCCCCGGGTCGGACGCCGCCAGCACCCGAGCCTTCTCCCGCAGCAGCCGCTGCCGCTTGACCCGCTCCACCACGGCCTCGTTGTCCACGCCCGACAGCCCGTGCGGGTCGAACACCCGCCGCCGGATCAGGAAGGCGTGCCCGCAGCCCACCACCGCCAGGACGGACATCAGCATGCCGGCGATCCGCACGGTGCCCTGCTCCTCGTCGGTGCCGGAGAGCAGGGACAGCATCAGCACGAACACCCCGGCGTACGCGGCCGTCGACACCAGCAGGTGCAGGCTCCGCCGCCACAGCAGCGCGGCGGCGAACGTGAGGGGGGTGGCGAAGCCGAGGGTCAGGAACGGCAGCGCCGCCCACGTCACGCTCAGCGCGGCCCGCCCCGGCGGCATGCTGTCGGAGGGAACCCTCGGCTCGTACGGCGCTGGGGCGTTCATCTCTGGAGAGTCTCCCGGGCCGGATGTGGGCGAATCGGACTCTAGACCGAGGGATGGGTCACGGCAGGGTGAGGATTTCGTGGCCGTCCTCGGTGACCAGCAGCGTGTGCTCGAACTGCGCCGTGCGCCTGCGGTCCTTGGTCACGACCGTCCAGCCGTCGGCCCACATGTCGTACTCGTGGGTGCCGAGGGTCAGCATCGGCTCGACCGTGAACGTCATGCCCGGCTCGATGATCGTCGTGGCGGCCGGGTCGTCGTAGTGGGGGACGACGAGGCCGGAGTGGAACGTCGTGCCGATCCCGTGCCCGGTGAAGTCGCGCACCACGCCGTACCCGAACCGCTTGGCGTAGGACTCGATGACCCGCCCGATCACGTTCAGCGCCCGGCCGGGCTTGACCGCCCGGATGCCGCGCATGGTCGCCTCGCGGGTGCGCTCCACCAGCAGGCGCGACTCCTCGTCCACGTCCCCGCACAGGAACGTCGCGTCGGTGTCGCCGTGCACGCCGTCGATGTAGGCGGTGATGTCGACGTTGATGATGTCGCCGTCGCGCAGGACCGTGTCGTCCGGGATGCCGTGGCAGATCACCTCGTTGATCGAGGTGCACAGCGACTTGGGGAACCCGCGGTAGCCGAGCGTGGAGGGGTAGGCGCCGTGGTCGAGCAGGAACTCGTGCCCGACGGCGTCCAGCTCGTCGGTGGTGATCCCGGGCCGGACGTGCTTGCCGACCTCCTCCAGCGCCTGCGCGGCGATCCTCCCGGCGACCCGCATCCGTTCGATGGTCTCGGGCGACTTGACGTCCTGCTCGCCCGTCCGCGGCCGCTTCTTCCCCACGTACTCCGGGCGCGGAATGTTCGAGGGAACCTTGCGCAGGGGGGAGACGCGTCCGGGTCGGAGCAACTGGGTCGTCATAGTGATGGAGTGTAGTCAGCGCGATCCTGGCAACAATCCCGTGCCAGCGCATGATCGAGAGGAGCGCCGATGGCCGGTGACGACGGTGACTGGTGGTTCTGCCTGAAGCACATGAAGCCCGAGCACGGGGCCGGCTGCCCCGGCAAGGACCGGATGGGCCCCTACACGACCGAGGGCGAGGCCGCGGACGCGATGGCCATCGCCCGCGAGCGCAACGAGGCGTGGCGCAGGCAGAACGAGGACTGACTAGTCGAGGACCGGGCCGGAGACGGCGTCGAGGAGGCGGGCGAGGCGGCGCCGGAGCCCGCGCGGGCTCCGCGCCGGCTCCCCGCCCGCGGCCGCGCTGACGAGGTGCTGCGCCCCGTCGAACGACATGAGGGCCTGGTCGGGCGGGACGGTCAGCGCCTCGTGGGCGAGGCCGCGCAGCTCGCGGTCGCCGCCCTCCAGCGCGAGGACGGTCGCCCCGGTGCGGCGCGCGTCGTCCACCCGCTCCAGCAGCGGGACGGGCGCCCCCTCCTCGGCGACGACGAACAGCGTCTCGCCGCGCCGCGCCGCCTCCAGCCGCTCCAGCCCGATCCGCAGGTGCGCGGGCACGTCGGCCGGCGGCTCCCAGCGCACCAGGGTGGGGGCGAGGCCCGGGGCGCCGCCGAGCCGGCTCTCGTCGTCGAGGTGCGCCGCCAGATGCCACGGGTCGCCGGCCGGCGTGCCGACCAGCAGGAGCCCGCCCGGGGTGCGGGACGTGACGCGCAGCGCCCGGCCGAACTCCTCGGTCCGCTCCAGCCAGCCCGTCGCCGACAGGACCTCGCGCAACATCGAAATCTGCTCGGCGTCCACGGGCACCATGGTGCCTCACCCCGCGTCCCGGGCAGGGCCCTTTCGGTGATGCGGCAGCCCGGCGCCGGGCCCTCCGAGACCCGCCTGGCAGACTCGGCCGCATGACTGAGCAGCAGAAGACGCCGTACGACCTTCCCGACGCGAGCGATCTGACCATCGGCATCCTGGGCGGGACGGGGGACCAGGGCAAGGGCCTCGCACGCCGGTTCGCGCTGGCCGGGCACCGGGTGACGATCGGGTCGCGCAAGGCCGAGCGCGCCCGGGCCGCCGCCGACGAGCTCGGCGCGGACCTGCCCGTGTCCGGCGCGGAGAACCCGGTCGCGGCCGGGGAGTCCGACGTCGTGGTCGTGGCGGTGCCGTGGGACGGGCACAAGGCCACGCTGGAGTCGCTGCGCGCCGAGCTGGCCGGCAAGATCGTCGTGGACTGCGTGAACCCCCTCGGCTTCGAGAAGGGCAAGGGCGCGTTCGCGCTGCCGGTCGAGGAGGGCAGCGCCGCCGAGCAGGCCGCCGCCGTCCTCCCCGACAGCCGGGTCGTGGCCGCCTTCCACCACGTGTCGGCCAGGTTGCTGCTCGACCCCGAGGTGGACGAGATGGAGCTGGACGTCCTGGTCCTCGGCAACGACCGGGAGGCCACCGACCTCGTCCAGGCCCTCGCCGGGCGGATCCCCGGCATGCGCGGCGTCTACGGCGGGCGGCTGCACAACGCCCACCAGATCGAGGCGTTCACCGCGAACCTCATCTCCATGAACCGCCGCTACAAGGCCCACGCCGGTCTGCGCATCACGGACGTCTGACCGTCCCCCGGACCGGCCGTCCCGATACGGTGCCAGGATGGATCGTCCGGACGCGGCGCGACGGCCGCTCGTCCTGCTGCCGTCGGCCAGGACCGGGCCGCTGCGCGCGGTGGCGAAGCGGGTCGGGCTGGCCTTCGTCCTGCTGCTCCTGGTGGTGGCCGTCGTCTACCTCGACCGCGGCGGGTACCGCGACACCGGCGACGGGCGGCTGTCGCTGCTGGACGCCTTCTACTACGCCTCGGTGACCATGTCCACGACCGGGTACGGCGACATCACCCCGGTCGGGGACGGCGCGAGGCTCGTCAACATCGTGTTCATCACGCCCGTCCGGGTGCTGTTCCTCATCGTCCTCGTGGGCACCACCCTTGAGGTGCTGGCGGAACGCACCCGCGACGACTGGCGAACGTCCCGCTGGAGGGCACGCGTGCGCGACCACATCGTGGTGGCGGGTTACGGCACGAAGGGCCGCAGCGCCATCAGGACCCTGCTGAGCACCGGCGTGCCACCCGAGTCGATCGTGGTCGTGGACCCCGACCCGCGGGTGGTGGCCGAGGCCGCCGAGGCCGGGTTCGCGGGCGTCGTCGGGGACGCGACCCGCAGCTCGGTGCTGAGGCAGGCCTCGGTCCAGCGGGCCCGCGAGATCGTGGTGGCGAGCGCCCGCGACGACACCGCGGTGCTGATCACGCTGACCGCCCGGCAGCTCAACCCGCACGCCGGCATCCAGGCGGCGGTGCGCGAGTCGGAGAACGTCCCGCTGCTGCGCCAGTCCGGCGCCGACCACGTGGTGACCTCGTCGGAGGCGGCGGGGCGGCTGCTCGGGGTCTCCACCACGCAGCCGAGCGTCGGCGAGGTCATCGAGGACCTGCTGGAGCAGGGGAGCGGCCTCGACCTGGTGGAGCGCGAGGTCCATCCGGACGAGGTCGGCGGCCCCCTCGGCGCGGTCCGCGCCCCGGCGCTGGCGGTGGTGCGGGACGGGCGGCTGCTGCCGTTCGACGCCGCCGGCTGCGCGGTCCTCGAACCGGGCGACCGGCTGATCGTGGCGCGGTCCTCCTCCCGGCGCCGCGGTCCCTCCGGGCCGGAGGAGCAGGACGGGCGGGACGGGCAGGAGGGGGCCGGGCCGCCGGACGGTCCCCGCGAGGGCGATCACTGACCGGACGGGGAGCGGTTTCGGCCTGCGGCGCGTCCTAGTCCTGACATACCATCGCAGTGGCGACAGGCAGGGTGGAGATGAGAGAGAACCGGTCGGCAGATCCGTGGAGCGCGTTCCTGGCCCCTTCCGGGCGGAGCGGCGGGGTCCGGCCGCCGGGCGCGGCGCCCGCCGGTGAACCCGGCCTCACCGCCGGGTACGACGAACCCGGCGCGGAGGACGCGTGTCGCCGCGTGCTTGCGCAGTTGCGGGCGGCGAACGGCCCGCTGTCGCTGGAGCAGATTCACCACGCGACCCGGCTCGGGCTGCTGGAGGTCGCCGACGCCGTCGACGCGTTGCGCGAGCGCGGCCTCGTCGCGGTGGAGCGGGAGATCGACGAGGTCGTCCGGCTGACCGGGGAGTGACCGCGGCCCGATGATCGGATACGTCGTCGCCGTCTCGCTGAGCTGCCTGGTCGGCATCGCCGAGCTGGTCAGCCGGTACCGGGACCGGCCCACCACGCTGGTCCGGGTGCCGAGCACCTGGGCGTACGTGCTGATCAACGGGGGAGCGGGAGCGGGCTCGCTGCTGCTCCTGCACACCTTCGACTGGCGGTTCGGCGTCCAGTCGACGCACGTCGCCGAGGCGACGCAGGTGCTCGTGGCGAGCCTCGGCTCGATGATGGTGTTCCGCAGCGCGGTGTTCACCGTCCGGGTCGGCGACGAGGACGTCGCCGTCGGGCCGAGCACGCTGCTGACCTCGCTGCTGGCCGCCGCCGACCGGGGCGTCGACCGGATGCAGGCCAAGACCCGCGCGCACGAGGCGGGCGAGATCATGCGGGGCGTCTCGTTCGCCAAGTCGCGGCTCGCGCTGCCGACGTACTGCCTCGGCCTGCTGCAGAACGTGTCCGCCGAGGACCAGGCCGACCTGCGCACGGCCGTGGACGCGCTCGCCGGCAGCGAGATGACCGACGGCCAGATGGCCCTCAACCTGGGGCTGCTGCTGATGAACGTCGCCGGCCCCGACGTGCTGCGCTCCGCCGTGGACACGCTCCGCGACGAGATCACGGCGGACGGCGCGGCCCTGCGCCGCCTCCCGGGGCCGCGTGACGGCCAGGACCACGAGAACGGCCGGCCCGGTGGCGGGACACGGCCCGAACGGGTCCGCTCCGACCCCGACCAGTAGCGAGGGTCGCCCAGCCTTCCCGGCCGCGTGACACGGCCGGAGACCACACACGGCCGCGCCGGGGGCGGCGCGGCCGTGCGGGGGTGGGCCTGGTTCGGCGCTGAGGCCCGTGCCCGCTAGTGGTAGGTGTGCTCCGGGGCCGGGTAGACGCCGCCGACGACCTCGTCGGCGTAGGCGCGGGCCGCCTCGCCGAGCAGGGTGTTCATGTCGGCGAACTTCTTGACGAACTTCGCGGTGTGCGGGGTGAGCCCGGCCATGTCCTGCCAGACGAGGACCTGCGCGTCGGTCTGGTTGCCGCCGCCGATGCCGATCGTCGGGATGGACAGGGACGCCGTGACGCGGGCGGCGAGGTCCTCGGGCACGCATTCGAGGACGACGGAGAACGCGCCCGCCGCCTCCAGGGCCTTGGCGTCGGCCATCAGCTCGTCGCCGTCCTGGCCGCGGCCCTGCACCCGGTAGCCGCCGAAGACGTTCACCGACTGCGGGGTGAGGCCGAGGTGGCCCATCACCGGGATGCCGGCCGCGACCATCGCCTCGGCCTGCGGGATGATCCGGCGGCCGCCCTCCAGCTTGATCGCGTGGGCGCCGGTCTCCTTGAGGAACCGGGTGGCGGCCGTCAGCGCCTCGGTGACGCCGGTCTGGTAGGAGCCGAACGGCAGGTCGGCGACGACCATGGCGCGCTTGGAGCCGCGGACGACGGCCGCGGTGAGCGGGATCAGGTCGTCCACGGTGACGGGAATGGTCGAGTCGTAGCCGTAGACCACCATCGCGGCGGAGTCGCCGACGAGCAGCACGGGGATGCCGGCCTCGTCGAAGATCCGCGCGGTGAGCGCGTCGTAGGCCGTGAGCATCGGCCACTTCTCGTGCCGCTGTTTCGCCGCGGCGATGTCGCGTACGGTCACCCTGCGCCCGCTCGTACCGCCGTAGAGTGCGGTCGGCTGTGCCGGGGGTGCGACAGAAGAAGACATGCAGAACCTCCGCTGGTCTTGAGGCGCCACTGTGGCGTACCCAGACGAAACCGATGGTGCCACCTGGCCAACGATTCGGATACCCCTCCCCATTCCAGAATTTCTCCGCCGGGCCGGGAACAGATTCCGAAACGATACCGTTGCGTATCGACATGGACCCCCAGACGATCCAGCGCCGCCGGTGGTACATCCTCGGCGTCCTGACCATGAGCCTGCTGGTGGTGGTGCTCGACAACACCATCCTCAACGTCGCGCTCAAGACCATCGCCGACCCGGACAAGGGCCTCGGCGCCACCCAGAGCCAGCTCGAATGGGCGATCAACTCCTACACGCTGGTCTTCGCGGGCCTGCTGTTCACCTTCGGGGTGATCGGCGACCGGATCGGCCGCAAGCGCGTGCTCGTCGGCGGCATGGCGGTGTTCGCCGTCGCCTCGCTGGTGTCGGCGTACGCGCAGTCGCCCGAGCAGCTCATCTACGCCCGCGCCCTGATGGGCCTCGGCGGCGCCGCGGTCATGCCGCAGACGCTGTCGATCATCACCAACGTCTTCGAACCGCACGAGCGCGCCCGCGCCATCGGCATCTGGGCCGGCGCGGTCGGCCTCGGCGTCGCCATCGGCCCGCTCACCGGCGGCCTGCTGCTCGCCCACTTCTGGTGGGGCTCGGTCTTCCTCATCAACGTGCCGGTCATCGCGGTCGGCGTCACGCTGATGGCCTTCCTCGTCCCCGAGTCGCGCAACCCCGCCCCCGGCCGGCTCGACCCGGTCGGCGTGGTGCTGTCGGTCATCGGGCTGGTCGTCCTGTCGTACGGGATCATCCAGGGCGGCGAGAGGGGTGACTGGCTGGAGCTCTCCGTGCTCGGCCCGATCCTCGCCGGCGCCGCCGTCCTCGCCCTGTTCGTGTGGCACGAGGCCCGCACCGTCTCACCGGCGTTCGACGTCAGGCTGTTCAAGGACGCGCGCATGTCGGCCGCCGTCGCGTCCATCGCGCTGTGCTTCTTCGCCGCCACCGGCGTGTTCTTCTTCGCCAACTTCTACATGCAGTCGGTGCGCGGTCTGACGCCGCTGCAGTCCGGCGCCATGGTGCTCCCGTTCGCGGTCGCGCAGCTCGCCTTCGCCCCGCGCAGCGCCGCCATGGTGCGCCGCTTCGGCGCCAAGGCGGTCTGCACGATCGGGCTGCTGCTGGTCAGCGTCGCGCTGGCGAGCTACCAGTTCGTCGGCGTCCACACCTCCCTGTGGATCCTCGGCGCGATCTTCTTCGTGCAGGGCGCCGGGATGGCCAACGTGATGCCGCCCGCGACCGAGTCGGTCATGTCGGCGCTGCCCCGCGAGAAGGCCGGCGCCGGATCGGCCATCAACAACACCGCCCGCCAGGTCTCGGTCGCGATGGGCGTGGCCGTGCTCGGCTCGGTCGTCGCCTCGGTCTACCGCGGAGACCTGCGCGACGAGCTCGCCGCGCTGCCCGCCGGCGCGCGGCAGGCCGCCGCCGAGTCGATCGAGGGCGCGCACGCCGTCGCCGCCCAGATGGGCCCCGCCGGGCAGGGCCTCGTCGGCCCCGCCGACGCCGCCTTCGTGCACGCCATGCACGCCGCGTCCGTCGCCGCGGCCGTGATCTCCTTCCTCGGCGCCCTGGTCGTCCTGAAGTGGATGCCGGGACGCGTCGCGGCGCCGCCCGCGCAGGCGCCCGCCGAGCGGCGGCCGGAGAAGGCCCCCGTGTGACGGGGCCGGTGTGGCAGGGTGAGGGGATCATGACCGAGACCGAGCGGCGGCAGGCGGGGCGGCCTCGCAGCGAGCGCGCCGGCAAGGCCATCGTCGAGGCCACCCTGGACCTGCTGGCCGAGGAGTCGGGGGTGGCGGGCGTCTCCATCGAGGCGGTCGCCGCCCGCGCCGGCGTCGGCAAGACGACGATCTACCGGCGCTGGCCCAGCAAGGAGGCGCTGATCGTGCACGCGCTCGGCGCCGTGAAGGAGCCGCTGCCCGAGCCGTCCGGCGCGTCCGCCCGCGAGGACCTCACCGTGATCGCGCGGCGGCTCGCGGGCGACCGGCACCGCCGGTACTCGCGGTGCTTCTGGAACGTCGTCGGCGGCGCGGAGAAGCACCCCGAGCTGTACGCCCGCTACCGGCAGGAGGTCATCGAGCCGCGGCGCGACGTCATCCGCAGGGTGATCCGGCGCGGGGTCGACTCCGGGGAGCTGCGCCCCGATCTCGACGTGGAGGTCGCGATGTCGCTGCTGCTCGGCTCGCTGACCGCCAAACGGCCGCAGGAGACGTTCCCCGAGGGGTACGCCGAGGCGGTCGTCGACACCCTCCTCAGGGGCATCGAGAGCGACCGGGAGACCCGTCCAGAGGCGGACATCGGGCGGTTTTCGGCGCGGTAAGCGCGATCTTCTCCCCCTACCGCGGAGTCATGCCCCATACTGTCGCTGGGTAGTGCTGAGACGACCGGCTGTCTGGAGCGCGTCAGGTGAGATCCGTCATGGCGCCGCGAGGCGATGCGCCAGCCACCGATTCGGCGTCCCGGACCCTTGTCCTGGGCATCGACGGTGCTCGGCACATCGTGCAGTGCGGCCCCAACGCCAAGGCCGTCCTCGGCCGTGCCCCCGAGGAGCTGATCGGCCGCCCCGCCACCGACCTGGTCGGCGACGAGGCGAAGGCCGAGCTGGAGACGCTCCTGGAGGCCAACGGCGGCGGGCAGGAGCGCAACGGCGTGATGGGCGTGCTGCGCGGCGACGGCGGCGCCCCCGCCGACGCCCTCCTCACCGTGCAGCCGATGCTCGGCGGCAGCACGGGCGCGGCGCCCGCCGCGCTGCTGTTCATCCGGGTGGAGCTGCCGCCGAGCGAGCGCTACCAGGACCCGGCCCTCATGCGGCGCGCCCTGATGGACGACCCGCTCACCCGGTTCGGCGCGACGCTCGACCTCGACCAGTCCGCCCGCGGCCTCGTCGACGTCGTCGTCCCGCACTTCTGCAACGTCGCGTCGGTGCTGGTGCTGGAGAGCCTGGTCGCCGCCGACGAGGTGCACGCCGAGTCCGGCTCGGCGGTGCTGCGCCGCATCGCGGTCACCTCCGACGACGGCAACCCGGCCTGGACGTCCACGTTCCCCGTCGGCGAGGTGCTCGTCTTCCCGGAGGGCACCCCGTACCGGCAGGTGATGGAGACCGCCCGGCCCGTCCACCTGCCGCACATCGCGGTGGACGCCGCGAGCGAGATCGGCCGGCTCTGGCGGCGCGGCCCGGCGGGCGAGCTGCTGTCCAACGTGTCGATGGTGCTGCTGCCGATGATCGCCCGCGACACGCTGCTCGGCTTCATCGCCTGCACCCGCATCCCCGGTTTCCGCAAGTTCGACGCCTACGACGTCGAGATCGGCATGGAGTTCGCCGCCCGCGCCGCCATCGTCATCGACAACGCCCGGCGCTACAGCCGCGAGCGGGCCACCGCGCTCGCTCTGCAGCGCAGCCTGCTGCCGATGCGGCTGTCCGCGCCCTCCTCGGTCGAGGTCCGGCACCGCTACCTGCCGGGCAGCAAGCTCGTCGAGGTCGGCGGCGACTGGTACGAGTCGATCGCGCTGCCCGGCGCCCGCGTCGCCCTGATCGTCGGGGACGTCGCCGGGCACGGCGTCCGCGCCGCCGTCACCATGGGGCGGCTGCGCACCGCCCTGCACACGCTCGCGAACCTGGAGCTGCCGCCCGCCGACGCGCTGCACGTCATGCACGAGCTGATGATCGAGCTGGGCGAGCAGGAGCCGCACTTCGCCACCTGCGTCTACGCGGTGTACGACGCGACCACCGGCACCATCGAGATCGCCTCCGCCGGGCACCTGCCGCCCCTGCTGGCGAGCCCGACCGGCGACAACGAGTACCTGGAGGTCCCGCCCGCCCCGCCGCTCGGCGTCTCGGGCGGCTCGGCCATCGAGAGCCGCGAGTTCCCCGTCGAGGACGGCAGCCTCTTCGTCATCTACACCGACGGCCTGGTCGAGAACCGGGGCCGCGACATCGACGACGGCCTCGCCCGCCTCCAGAAGATCTTCGGGCGCGACTCGGTCGACCGTTCCATGGAGGACCTCGCCAAGACCACCCTCGCGGGCGTCTACGCCGACCAGCACCGCGACGACATTGCCGTCCTGATCGCCCGGCTGCGCCGCCTCCCCCCGGACCGCTACTCCTCCTGGACGCTGCCCGCCGACCCGGCCGCCGTCCGCCGCGCCCGCGGCCTCGTCAGCACCCGCCTGGCGGAATGGGACCTGGAGGACCTCGACTACACCACCGAACTGCTGGCGTCCGAGCTCATCACCAACGCGCTCCGCTACGCGCACGGCCCCATCGAGCTGCGCCTCCTGCTGGAGCGCACCCTCGTCCTGGAGGTCCTGGACCGCTCCGCCGCACTGCCGCGCCTGCGCCGCGCCGAGGACGACGACGAGAACGGCCGCGGCCTCCTGGTCGTCAGCCAGCTCGCCCACCGCTGGGGCAGCCGCCGCACCGCAGCGGGCAAGGTGGTCTGGTGCGAGCAGATCGTCCCCGGCGTCGACCCCGACGCCTCGGAACAGGTCCCCGCCTGGCCCGAAGAGGCCTGGCCCGGCGAACTCCACCACCGCGAGTAGAGCTGCCCACCCAGGGCCGCCCCCTGGGCTAACTCAGCTTTTCCCGCCAGCGGTTGGTGATGGGGAGTCGGCGGTCGCGGCCGAAGTTCTTGGGCGTGATCTTGGGGCCGGGCGGGTACTGGCGGCGCTTGTACTCGGCGATGTCGACGAGGCGGATGGCGCGTTCGACCAGGGCCGGGTCGTGGCCGGCCTTGACGAGGGCGTCGCGGCCCATGTCGCGCTCGACGTAGTCGGTCAGGATCGGGTCCAGGACGGCGTAGTCGGGGAGGGTGTCGCGGTCGCGCTGGTCGGGGCGCAGCTCGGCGGACGGCTCCTTGACGATGATGGCCTCGGGGATGGGCTCGTGCGCGAAGGGGTGCAGGAGCGGTGAGTCCTTGCCCGCCTGCGCGTTGCGCCAGCGGGCGAGGTCCCAGACGGTGAGCTTGAAGACGTCCTTGATGGGGCCGAAGCCGCCCGCGGAGTCTCCGTAGAGGGTGGAGTAGCCGGTCGCCAGCTCGCTCTTGTTACCGCCGGTGAGGACGAGGTGGCCGTCCTCGTTGGACAGGGCCATCCACACGTTGGCCCGGATGCGGGCCTGGAGGTTCTCGGCGGCGAGGCCGTGCAGGTCGAGCTGCTCCTCGAACGCCTCGACCATGCCGGCGATGGGGACGATGCGCGAATGGACGCCCTGCCGCTTGACGAGCTCCTCGGCGTCCACGACGGAGCCCTCCGAGGAGTAGCGGCTCGGCAGCAGGACGGCGTGCACGTGCTCCGGGCCGATGGCGTCGGAGGCGATGGTGGCGACGAGCGCCGAGTCGATGCCGCCGGACAGGCCGAGCACGACGGAGCGGAAGCCGTTCTTGCGGACGTAGTCGCGGGTGCCGAGGACGAGCGCCGCGTACACCTCGGCGAGGTCCTCCAGGGGGCGCGCGACCGTCCGCGGCTCCGCGGGGTAGGCGGGCAGCGGGTCGGCCGACAGGACGTGCCGGTCGATGGTGATCGTGGTGCCGTCCTGGGCGTCGACGCGGACGGGGCCCGCCTCGGCGGCCGGGCCGGCGGCCGGCAGGTCGAGGTCGGTGACGAGGAGGTGCTCGACGAACTGGGGGGCGCGGGACAGGGGCGAGCCGTCCGGGCCGACGATGACCGAGTCGCCGTCGAAGACGAGCTCGTCCTGGCCGCCGACCATGTTGACGTAGGCGAGCGCGCAGCCGGCCTCGCGGGCGCGGCCGGCGCACAGGTCGAGGCGGGCGTCGTCCTTGTCGCGCTCGTAGGGGGAGGCGTTGATCACCAGCAGCAGCCCGGCGCCCGAGGCGCTCGTGACGCTGACCGGGCCGCCGTCCTGCCAGAGGTCCTCGCAGATGGCGGTGGCGACGTCCACGCCGTGCAGCCGGACGACCGGCAGCCGGTCGCCGCGCGCGAAGATCCGGTACTCGTCGAACACGCCGTAGTTGGGCAGGTGGTGCTTGGCGGAGCGGACGAGCACCTCACCGCGGTGCAGCCACGCGGCGGCGTTCAGCGGCAGGCCGCCGGGCCGGCCGGGGCGGGCCCCGCCGGCCGGCGGGCGGTCGAGGTAGCCGGTGACGACGGGCAGGTCGCCGAGCCCTTCGTCGGCGAGCCGGCGGGCGAGGTGCTGGAGGGCGTCGCGGGACGCCTCCACGAAGGACGCGCGCAGCGCGAGGTCCTCCACGGGGTAGCCGGTCAGCATCATCTCCGGGAATGCGACGAGGTGCGCGCCCGCCTCGGCGGCGCGGCGCGTCCACGTCAGAATCTGGTCGGCGTTGCCGTCGAGGTCGCCGACGGTCGAGTTCACCTGCGCGAGCGCGAGCCTGAGTTGTGCCACGGTCCAAGCGTAGAACGCCGGACCCGGTTTCGTCACTTTGACGAGAAGTGGACGCCGAGCACGGCGGCCCGCCGGCGCCGGATCGCGGGGGCGAGCGCGAGCTGCGCCGCGGCGGCGGCCAGGGCGAGAGCCGCGCAGGTGAGCCACAGTGCGGGCGCCCCGCCGGCGCCGAGCAGCTGGGTGCCGCCGAGGGGCGCCAGCAGGAATCCGCCCGACCACGCCATCCCGTACAGGCCGCCGTACCGGCCGCGCAGGCCGGCGGGCGCGAGGTCGGCGACCACGGCCTGCAGGACGGACGCGGCGATGATCTCCCCGAGCGTCCACACCAGGATCGTCGCGGTGTAGGCGGGCACGGACGAGGCGAGCGAGGTGAGCCCGTAGCCGACCCCGACCAGCGCGAAGCCCGCCGCCAGCACCAGGCTGTGGTCGCGCCGTGCCAGCCACGCGTTCACCAGCGGCTGGACGATGATGATCAGCACGCCGTTCGCCGCGATCGCCAGGCCGTAGGACCGCGGGCCGAGCCCGTCCTCCTTCATGGCGAGCGGCATCGTCGTCATGCCCTGCATGAGCACGAACGTGTAGAGGAGGGTGACCAGGACGTAGCCGACCATGACCCGGTCGCGCAGCACGCGGCCGAACCCGCCCGTCCGCTCGGCGCGGGCGTCGCGGGTCCGCGTCTCCGGGATCGCCCGCCACACGAGCAGGCCGAACGCCGCGCAGGTGAGGGCGTCGATCCAGAACAGCCACAGGAAGCCCTGCTGCGCGAGCGTCCCGCCGAGCACCATGGCGACCGCCCAGCCGAGGTTGATCGCCCAGAACAGCAGCCCGAACGCGCGGGGGCGGTCGGCGGGGGAGATGATGTCGGCCACCATCGCCTGCGCGGCGGGCCGGTACATGTCCAGGAGCAGGCCGAGCACCAGCGCGGCCGCGAGGATCGCGGCGAGCCCCTGGGCGTAGCCGAGCGCGAGCATGGCCGCGCCGGTGCCGACGGTCGCGAGCGTCAGCGTCGCCCGGCGGCCGATGCGGTCGGCGAGCATGCCGCCAGCGAGCTGCCCGGCGAGCGAGCCCGCGCCCAGCACGGCCATCGTCACGCCCGCCTGGGTCAGCGACAGCCCGCGCATGGTCGTCAGGTAGAGGCCGAGGAACGGCTCGACCATGGTTCCGAGGCGGTTGAGCAGGGTCCCCGCCCACAGCACCCAGAAGGGCCGGGGGAAGCCGCCGACCCTGGGCCCGAGGAACGCCGCGAACCTGCCGGGAGCGGGCCCGACAGGGGTCTTTTCCAGAGTGCTCACTCGCACGATGGTGGGGGCGCCGCGCGCTCCGAGACATTCATTTAGCCTGGGCTAAATGATCGAGTTCGTGCTGGCGCCGGACGACGTGGCGCGGGTCCGGTTCGCGTTCTCGCCGCTGTGGGAGATGGTGCGCAGCCTGCGGGTGCTCGCCGACCCGTCCGGCCACGCGCTCCACCTGCCGTGGGTGCGCACGGTCCGGCCCCGCCTGCGCGGTCTCGGCTTCGAGCCGCTGCTGGACGTCGTCCTGCCCGCCGGGTACATCCCGGACTTCCTCACCCCGCCGCCGCGCACGCCGCTGCCCGACCTCGGCGCGGAGCTCGCGACCGTCCGCGCCACCCCGCCCGAGGTCGTCGCCGCCGAGCTCAGCTGGACCGCGCCCGGAGCCCGGCCCCGATCCGCCCGCCGCGCCCTGGCCGCCGACCCCGAAGGCACCCTGGAAAGGCTCGCCGACCTGCTCGAACGGTACTGGGAGGTGGCCGTGGAGCCGTTCTGGCCGCGCATCCGCGACCTCCTGGAGGGGGAGGTCCTGCGCCGCAGCGGCGCGCTCGCCGCCGAGGGCGCCGAGGGCGTGTTCGGCGACCTGCACGAGGCGGTCTCCTGGCGCGCCGGGACGCTTTCCGTCGACCGCCACTGGGACTTCCGCGGCGAGCTCGCCGGGCGCGGGATCCTGCTCGTCCCGAGCGCGTACGTGTGGCCGAACGTGTCGGTGATGGTGCCGCCCTACCAGCCGATGCTCAGCTACCCGCCGCGCGGCGTGGCGACGCTCTGGGAGACCGGGCCGCCGGACGAGCCGCGCGCCGGGGCCCTGGCCGCGCTGATGGGACGCCGCCGCGCCGAGCTGCTCACGGCGCTCTCCACGCCGGCGTCCACCACCGACCTGGCCAGGCGGGCGGGCGTGACCGCGGGGGCCGTCAGCCAGCATCTGGGCGTCCTGCGCGCCTGCGGCCTCGTCACCGGGCACCGCATGGGCCGCCGCGTGCTGTACGTCCGCACGCCGGCCGGGGACGCCCTGGCCGGCGCTCAGCGCAGCGACGCGAGCGCGTCCAGGCGCGACGGCCCGGGGGAGGCCCCCGGGCCGTAGCGGCCGGACTCGGCGAGCCAGTCCATGTGCGCGCGCGGCGTGTCCAGCAGGACCTTGACGACCTGCGCGGCGGCGGCGCGCTGCGCGACCGTCAGGTCCAGCCGGTCGAGCATCTCCGGCAGCCGGCGCGCCGCCGCCCACGCCTCCTCCAGCCGGTCGGCGATCCGGTCGGCGACCCTGTGGGCCGCCCGCGCCTCGTCCAGCCCGTGCGCCCTGGCGAGGACGGCGGGCAGGTCGTGCACGTCGCCGCGCGCGGCCTCCAGGTCGTGCGAGGCGAGATCGTTCGCCCAGGCCACCACGTCGGCGATGCCGTCGGCGAGGGTCTTCCAGCGTGGCGTGCGCAGCAGCCGCGCCGGCAGCTCGACTCCGAGGACGGCCTCGACGAGGTCGAACAGGAAGGGCCCGCACGCGCGGCGGCGCAGCGCCGGGTACTCCTGCTCGGTCGGGACGTGGCTGATCCGCCGGTTGACGGCCTCCTCGGCGCAGCCGTCGCGGTGCGCCTCCAGGTGCAGCATGAACCGGCGGCGCCAGTCGCGGCTCATGTCCTTGGACGTGGCCTGCCACAGCTCCACCAGCGCCGCCTCCAGCGGCCGGGCGCCGGGCCGGGCGTGGCCGCGCCGCATCGCGCGCAGCAGGTCGTCGTACAGGGCGTGCACGGCGCTGCCGCTGTCGGCGAGCGGCGGGTGGTCCAGCGTGTCGTCCAGCGCGAGCGTCCAGGTCAGCCAGCGGGCGAACAGGTCCACGGCGGCCAGGTCGGCGGACGGCAGGACGCGGGCGGCCAGCCGTTCGCAGCGCGCCCGGCCGAGCGGGGAGGTGTCCGGATCTCCGAGCACCAGCCCGCGGCCGCGTGCCCAGGCCTCCACCTGCGCGCACAGCTGCCACGACTCCGGGTGCATGGCCGACGGTGTGGCCAGCGCGGTCACCCGGTCGGTCATCGAGAGAAGAAGTGAGATGTCCACGACGTGATCCACGCTAACGATCACCGTGCCGGGCGACCATGATCGCCACGTCAATTTCCGGGAAACGGATATCCGGGGACGGTCATGGGCGAGTCAGCCGCCCGCCCCTGCCCACGGCGGGAGGGACGTGCGATAGTGCGGTGATCGGAAGCCAGCACGATCAGGAGGAAACGTGTCGAGACGGACGACACTCCGGGCCTTCGGCGCGGGGCTCGCGGCCCTGGCGCTGACAGCGTCGGCGTGCGGCGGGGACAAGGGCGCGACGGTGCAGGGCGTGAAGCTCATCGAGAAGGGCGCGCTCACCTCGTGCACGCACCTGCCCTACCCGCCCTTCCAGTCGGAGGACAAGAAGTCGGGCAAGGTCGTGGGCTTCGACGTCGAGCTCATCGACCTCGTCGCCAAGCGGCTCGGCGTCACCCAGAAGATCGTCGACACCCCGTTCGAGACGATGAAGACGGGCTCGGCGCTGAACGCCGGCAAGTGCGACATCCAGATGGGCGGCATGACGATCAAGCCCGACCGGGTGAAGTTCATGGACGTCTCCACCCCCTACTTCGACGCCACGCAGTCGCTGATGGCCAAGAAGGGCAGCGGGATCACCACGCTCGACGACGTCAAGGCCAAGAAGCTCAAGCTCGGCTCGCAGGCGAGCACGACCGGCGAGGACTTCGTCAAGGGCAAGGGCTTCGACCCGCGCTCGTTCGACAACTCCAACGCCGAGCTGGACGGCCTGCGCACCGGCCAGGTGGACGTGATCGTGCAGGACGATCCGGTCGTGAAGGGCTGGCTGAAGGACCCGGCGAACGCCGGCTTCGAGATCGCCGCGAACCTGAACACCGGTGAGCAGTACGGGTTCTGGATGCGCAAGGGGCACAACCCCGAACTGGTGAAGATGACCGACCAGGTGATCGCGCAGGCGAAGTCGGACGGCTCCTACAAGCGGATCTACGAGAAGTGGATCGGTCCAATGCCGCCCAGCGCCGGCGGCGGCTCGTGACCGCGGAACCGGCCGGGGTGGCGGCGCCGGGCGGGCTGACCCGCCGGCGCCGCCGGCAGCTCTCCCTCGGCGGCCAGTACGGGATCTTCGCCGTCGTCGTGGTGCTGGTGCTGGGGCTCGCCGACTGGGGCACCCTGCGGCTCAACTTCGCCAACTGGGACGTCGCCAAGAGCCTGTTCCCCGACATCATCACGGTCGGGCTGCGCAACACCGCCGTCTACACCGCGGTCGGGTTCGGGATCGGCCTCGGCGGCGGGCTGGTCGTCGCGCTGATGCGTTTGTCGTCGGTGCCCCCGTACCGGTGGTTCGCCACCGGCTACATCGAGATCTTCCGCGGCCTGCCGCTCCTGCTGATCTTCATTTTCGTGGGCGTCGGCGTGCCGCTGGCCTTCCCGGGCACCAACATCCCCGGCGGCGCCGCCGGGCAGGCGGGCCTGGCCCTCGGCCTCGCCGCCACCGCCTACATGGCCGAGACGATCCGGGCCGGGATCGAGGCCGTCCCGAAGGGGCAGCTGGAGGCGGCGCGGTCGCTCGGCATGTCGCACACCCGCGCGATGCGCTCGATCGTCATCCCGCAGGCGTTCCGGATCATCATCCCGCCGCTGACCAACGAGCTGGTGCTGCTCTGCAAGGACTCCTCGCTGGTGCTGTTCCTCGGCATCACGCTCGAACAGCGGGAGCTCACGAAGTTCGGCCGCGACCTCGCGGGCGAGCAGGGCAACACCACCCCGATCATCGTGGCGGGGATCTGCTATCTGCTCATCACGATCCCGCTGAGCCTGCTGGCCCGGCGGCTGGAGGCGCGGCAGCGCAGGGGGCGGCGATGACGAGCCTCGTCAAGGACACCGGGGACCCGGCGGCGGGACCGGCGGCCATCGAGATCAGCGGCCTGTACAAGTCGTTCGGGGCGAACGAGGTGCTGCGCGGGATCGACTTCCACGTCGGGGCGGGTGAGGTCGTCTGCGTGATCGGCCCGTCCGGGTCGGGCAAGTCGACGCTGCTGCGCTGCGTCAACCTGCTGGAGGAGCCCTCCGCCGGGACGGTCCGCGTCGCCGGCGCGGACGTCACCGGTCCCGAGGTCGACATCGACGCCGTCCGCCGCCGGATCGGCATGGTCTTCCAGGCGTTCAACCTCTTCCCGCACCTGACCGCGCTCGGCAACGTCATGATCGCCCAGCGGAAGGTGCTGAAGCGGGGGAGGGCGGAGGCCGAGCGGATCGCCCGGGAGAACCTGGAGCGGGTCGGGCTGGCCGACAAGGTCGACGCCTACCCGGCGCAGCTGTCGGGCGGCCAGCAGCAGCGCGTGGCCATCGCCCGCGCGCTCGCGATGGGCCCGGAGGTGATGCTGTTCGACGAGCCGACGTCCGCGCTGGACCCCGAGCTGGTCGGGGACGTCCTCGGCGTCATGCGCGGCCTCGCCGAGGCCGGGATGACGATGCTCGTCGTCACCCACGAGATGAGCTTCGCCCGGGAGGTGGCCGACCGGGTGGTGTTCATGGACGGCGGCGTGGTCGTGGAGGAGGGCCCGCCCGCCCAGGTGATCGGCGAGCCCGCGCACGAGAGGACCAGGACCTTCCTTTCGCGCGTCCTCGACCCGGCGGCGGCGCGGATCGAGGACGGTCCGCGGTCGGATATGTTCCGATCACCGGCCCCGGACGCGTAACGTCGCGGTAACAGCGTCCGGGCATACTGCAGATACAGCCGGACCGGCTCCACACGGCCGGCATGCCGGACCCGCGTCGTCGACAACGCAGTCTCGCCGACAGGGCAGTACCGAGGGAGAGGGCATTGGACCGTCAGCAGGAGTTCGTGCTCCGCACGCTGGAGGAGCGCGACATCCGCTTCATCCGGCTGTGGTTCACCGACGTGCTCGGGTTCCTGAAGTCGGTGGCCGTCGCCCCCGCCGAACTGGAGGGCGCCTTCGGCGAGGGCATCGGCTTCGACGGCTCGGCGATCGAGGGCTTCGCCCGGGTCTACGAGGCCGACATGATCGCCAAACCGGATCCGTCCACCTTCCAGGTGCTGCCCTGGCGGTCGGAGTCCCCGGGCGTCGGCCGCATGTTCTGCGACATCCTCATGCCGGACGGGACGCCGAGCTTCGCCGACCCCCGCTACGTCCTCAAACGCTCCCTGGCGCGGGCCGCCGACCTCGGGTTCACCTTCTACACCCACCCCGAGATCGAGTTCTTCCTCCTCAACGACAAGCCGGAGGACGGCCGCGAGCCCGAGCCGGCGGACGCGGGCGGCTACTTCGACCACACCCCGCACAGCGCCGCGCACGACTTCCGGCGCAACGCCATCACGATGCTGGAGGCGATGGGGATCTCGGTGGAGTACAGCCACCACGAGGGCGCCCCCGGCCAGCAGGAGATCGACCTGCGGTACGCCGACGCGCTCACCACCGCGGACAACATCATGACGTTCCGGCTGGTCATGAAGGAGGTCGCGCTGGAGCAGGGCGTGCACGCCTCCTTCATGCCGAAGCCGTACACCGAGCACCCGGGCTCGGGCATGCACACGCACATGTCGCTGTTCGAGGGCGACCGCAACGCCTTCTACGAGCCGGGCGCGGAGTTCAAGCTGTCCAAGGCGGGGCGGGCGTTCATCGCCGGGCTGCTGCGGCACTCCGCCGAGATCACCGCCGTGTGCAACCAGTGGGTCAACTCCTACAAGCGGCTGTGGGGCAACGTCGGCTCCGCGGCGGGCCTGGGGGGAGAGGCCCCGTCCTACATCTGCTGGGGGCACAACAACCGGTCCGCGCTGGTTCGCGTCCCCATGTACAAGCCGCACAAGGGCCACTCGACCCGCATCGAGTTCCGGTCGCTGGACACCGCCGCCAATCCCTATCTGGCGTTCGCCGCGATCCTCGGCGCCGGGCTCAAGGGCATCGAGGAGGGCTACGAGCTGCCGCCGGGCGCCGAGGACGACGTCTGGGCCCTCACGGTGGCCGAGCGGCGCGCCCTCGGCATCGAGCCGCTGCCGCAGAATCTGGACGAGGCCATCCGCGCGATGGAGCGCAGCGAGCTGATGGCCGACGTCCTCGGCGAGCACGTCTTCGACTTCTTCCTGCGCAACAAGCGCCAGGAGTGGGAGGACTACCGCCGCCAGGTGACCGAATTCGAACGGAAGCGGCTGCTGGCCGTCCTCTGATGGCCCGCGCCGGATTACGGTTGGTCCTGTGACCGAGTCCTGGACTTCCGACCGCCGTCCCTCGCTCGCCGGACGCCTGGCGCGGCTCGGGTTCACCCACGCGGCGCGGGCGGAGCGGCTGCTCGCGGAGGCCGAGCGGGACGGCGCCGGACCGGGCGACGGCCTGCTCGACGCCCTCGGCGGCACCGCCGACCCCGACCTCGCCCTGGACGGTCTGCTGCGCCTGCTCCCCGCCGCGGGCGGCGGGCTGCGCGCGGCGCTGGCCGCCGAGCCGGGGACGCGGGAGCGGCTGACCGCGGTCCTCGGGGTGAGCGCGGCGCTCGGCGACCACCTGGCGCGGCACCCGGACCACTGGCGGGTGCTGCGCGACGGCGTCGCGGGCCCGCTCGGGAGTCCCCGCGCCGACCTGCTGTCCGCCGTGGGCGCCGACCCGGCGGCGCCGGAACCGGTGGCGCGCGGCGAGGACGCGCTCGTCGCGCTCCGCGTCGCCTACCGCCGCCGCCTCCTGGCGCTGGCGGGACGCGACCTGATCGGCGCGGCGGACGTCGCCGAGGTCGCCGCCGAACTGGCCGACCTCGCCGCCGCCGCGCTGGAGGCCGGCCTCGCGATCGCCCGCGCCGAGGTCCCCGGGCACGAGGCGTGCCGGCTCGCCGTGATCGGCATGGGCAAGTGCGGGGGCCGCGAGCTCAACTACGTCAGCGACGTCGATGTGATCTTCGTGGCGGAAGCGCGGGAGGGACGGGACGAGGACGCCGCGCTGCGCACCGCGACCCGGCTGGCGTCGGCGATGATGCGGGCCTGCTCGGCCACGACCGAGGAGGGCGCGCTCTGGGAGGTGGACGCGGCGCTGCGCCCCGAGGGCAGGTCCGGGCCGCTCGTGCGGACGCTCGCCAGCCACCGCGCCTACTACGAGCGGTGGGCCAAGACGTGGGAGTTCCAGGCGCTGCTGAAGGCCCGTCCCGTCGCGGGCGACGCCGACCTCGGCGCCCGCTACCTCGAAACGATCACCCCGATCGTGTGGAAGGCGGCCGAGGGGGAGAGCTTTGTCGAGGACGTCCAGGACATGCGGCGCCGCGTCGAGGCGGACCTGAACCAGCGCACCGCCGACTCCGAGCGGCAGCTCAAGCTCGGGCCGGGCGGGCTGCGCGACGTCGAGTTCGCGGTGCAGCTGCTCCAGCTCGTGCACGGCCGCGCCGACGAGACGCTCCGCAGCCCGACCACGCTGGACGCCCTGGCCGACCTGTCCCGGGGCGGATACGTCGCGCGCGACGACGCGGCGGCGCTGGCGTCGGCGTACCGGTTCCTGCGGCGCGTGGAGCACCTCGTCCAGCTGCACCGGCTGCGCCGCACCCACCTCGTCCCGGACGACGAGGCCGGCCTGCGCCGCCTCGGCCGCGCCCTCGGCCTGCGCACCGACCCGGTGGGGGAGTTCACCGCGCTGTGGCGGCGGCACGCCCGGGAGGTCCGCCGCATCCACGAGAAGCTGTTCTACCGGCCGCTGCTGCGGGCCGTCGCACGGCTGCCCGGGGAGGAGGCCCGGCTCACCCCCGAGGCGGCCCGGGTCCGGCTGGAGGCGCTCGGGTACGCCGATCCGGCGGGCGCGCTGCGGCACATCGAGGCGCTGACCGCGGGCGTGTCGCGGCGGGCCGCGATCCAGCGGACGCTGCTGCCGGTCATGCTCGGCTGGTTCGCCGACGCGCCCGACCCCGACGCGGGCCTGCTCGGGTTCCGGCAGGTCAGCGACGCCCTCGGCACCACGCCCTGGTACCTGCGGCTGCTGCGCGACGAGGTGACCGTCGCCGAGCGGATGGCCTGGGTGCTCGGCTCCAGCCGCTACGCCACCGACCTGCTGCTGCGCGCCCCCGAGGCGGTCGCCCTGCTGGGCAGCGACACGGGCCTGGCGCCGCGCCCGTACGAGGCGCTGCGCGCGGAGGCGCTCGCCGCCGTCCGCCGCCACAAGGAGGGGACCGGCGGGAAGCCCGGGGAGGAGGGGCGGGCGGGCGCCCGCCCCGCCGAGGAGGCGGCCGGGGTGGTGCGGGCGCTGCGGCGCCGCGAGCTGTTCCGGGTGGCCGTCGCCGACCTGCTCGGCCTCGTGGACGTCCGGGAGGTGGGGGAGGCCCTCACCGGCATCTCCACCGTCACCGTCGAGGCCGCGCTCCAGCTCGCCGTCAACAAGATCGAGATGGAGTCGCGCGGGCCGCTGCCGACCCGGATGGCGGTCGTCGCTATGGGCCGGTTCGGCGGGCACGAGCTCGGCTACGGCAGCGACGCCGACGTGATGTTCGTCCACGACCCGCTGCCCGGCGCGGACGAGGGCGCCGCCGGGCGGGCCGCGTACGCCGTCGCCGAGGAGCTGCGCCGCCTCCTCGCCCTGCCCGCCCCCGACCCGCCGCTGGTGATCGACCCGAACCTGCGCCCGGAGGGGCGGCAGGGGCCGCTCGTGCGCACGATCGCGTCCTACGCCGCCTACTACGCGCGCTGGTCGGAGCCCTGGGAGGCGCAGGCGCTGCTGCGCGCCGACCCGATGATCGGCGACCCGGGGCTGTGCGAGCGGTTCCGCGCGCTGATCGACCCCGTCCGCTGGCCGGAGGACGGCATCGACGAGGACGCCGTCCGGCAGATCCGGCGGCTGAAGGCGCGGATGGAGTCCGAGCGGCTCCCGCGCGGCGTCGAGCGGCGCCTGCACACCAAGCTCGGGCCGGGCGGGCTCGCGGACGTGGAGTGGGTCGCGCAGCTGCTCCAGCTGCGGTACGCCCACGAGGTCCCGGCGCTGCGCACCACCCGCACGCTGGACGCGCTGGACGCCGCGGTCGAGGCCCGCCTCCTGGACGCCGAGGACGCCGAGACCCTGGCCGAGGCGTGGTGCATGGCCACCCGGGTCCGGGGCTCGCTCATGCTGGTGCGGGGCCGCGCGTCCGACCTGCTGCCGACCGACCACCACCGCGAGCGCAGCTCCGTCGCCCGCGTCCTCGGCTACCCCGGGACGGGCGACCTTCTGGAGGACTACCGCCGGCACGCCCGCCGTGCCCGCCTCGTCGTGGACCGCGTCTTCTACGGAGCCGAGTGAGCCCCGGAGCCGCCCGTGCGCCGTCCGGTCCGCTGGTGGAACCGGTGCATGACGCGGGCCCTGGCGATGAGGAGCGGTGCGGGGCAGCGCGTGTAGAGGATCCACGAGGCCCACAGCGCGCCGCCGATGACCGCCATGCCCGCCACCGCGTCCAGCACGTAGTGGTTGGCGGTGGACAGGATCACGATCACGGTGGTCGCGGGGTAGAGCACGCCGAGGAGCTTGGCCCACCTCTGCGACGCCAGCCTGACCAGCACCAGCCCGCACCACAGCGACCATCCGGCGTGCATGGACGGCATGGCCGCGTACTGGTTGGTCAGGCTCCCGGACGCATCGCTGGCGTACAGGCCGAGCGAGTGCAGCGCGGTCACCGGGTCGACGAAGCCCTCGCTGTGCAGGAACCTCGGCGGCGCCAGCGGGTACAGCCAGAAGCCGATCAGCGCCACACCGGTGGCGATCATGATGGAGGTGCGGAGCCACCGGTAGTGCTGCGGCCGGTAGCGGTACAGCCAGACCACGGTGGCGAGCGTCACGATGAAGTGCATCGTGGCGTAGAAGACGTTCGCGGTCCGCGCCAGCCACGGCACGGTCAGCAGCGTCTGGTTGAGGTGCAGCTCGACGTCCAGCCCCAGAAAGCGCTCGGCGCGCAGGATCTCGTCGGCGTGCGCGAACGCCGGCCCGGTGCCGTCCTGAACCAGGACGATCCGCGTCAGCGTATAGCCGCTGTAGAACAGGACGACCAGCAGGAGCTCGCGCCAGACGGGGGGCGCGGTGATGACCCGGCGCCGCATTCCGGTGGCGCCGGCCTCGCTTCTGCGGGCCGCTGGGGGGGCGGATTGAGCCATGCTACCTATCTTTGCCGCCGGGGCCCCGAATGAGATCACCGCGACGAATGGTCTTCATCTCAGACCTGAGTAGTACGACCCTGACGCGGTATCCGGACTTTCGGGGGAGGACCTCAGGGACGCCGGGGGATCCCGGCGCCGCCCGCCCCTCCCACGGAGCCCGTTGAGCCGATCAGGAGTCGGCGTCGAGGGCCATGGGTAGGTCCCGATCGCTTCAGGCGATGCGATCGGAGGGACGAATGGCCAGGTATCGGGGGATATCAGGCGCGGTGCCGGCGGGTGCCGCGACCCTGGCCGCCTTAACGCTCGTCTCCCTCTCCGGGGGGACGGGCCACGCGCGCACGTCGCCCCGCGCGGCGACGGGCACCGCACCCGCGGCGACCGACACCTCGCCCGTGGCGGCTCCCCGGCTGTCGTGGGGGCGCTGCACCGGCCTGCCGGCCCCGCCGCCCGGGAGCAAACCGCCCCGCGGGCTGCGCTGCGCGGCGCTCCCGGTGCCGCTCGACCACGCCCGGCCCTCCGGCGAGAAGATCGAACTCGCCCTGATCAAGGTGCCGGCGACCGACCCGCGCCGGCGCATCGGCTCGCTGGTGTTCAACTTCGGCGGCCCCGGCGGAGAGGGCGTCGACACGCTCGCGCAGGCCGCGGGCCAGTACGCCGGCCTGCGCGCCCGCTACGACCTGATCGGCCTCGACCCCCGCGGCGTCGGCCGGAGCAGCCCGGTGGCCTGCGTGGACGACCGCCGCATGGACGCGATCGCCGCCATGGACGACAGCCCCGACACCGCCGCCGAGGAGCAGGCGTACACGGCCGGCCGCGCCGACTACGTCCGCCAGTGCGAGGCCCGGTCGGGGCGGCTGCTGCCGCACGTCGGCACCGCCGACGCCGCCCGCGACCTCGACACGGTCCGCGCCGCCGTCGGCGACGAGCGGCTGCACTACTTCGGCATCTCCTACGGCACCTGGCTCGGCGCCAGCTACGCGCACCAGTTCCCCGCCAGGGTGGGGCGGGCCGTCCTGGACGGGGCCGTCGACACCAGACTCGGCCGCGTGGACCTGGCCCTCCAGCAGGCGGCCGCGTTTCAGCGCGCCCTCGGCGGCTTCGGCGCCGCCTGCGCGCGGCTCGGGAAGAAGGGATGCCCTCTCGGCACCGACGGCCCGTCCGTCGTGGCGTCCATCGGGCGCTTCCTGGCCGGGCTCGACCAGAGCCCGCTCCGCACCTCGTCCGGTCGCCGGCTCACCCAGAGCCTCGGCACCGCCGGCGTCGCCGCCGCGCTCTACTCCCGGGACGCCTGGCCGTACCTCGCGCAGGGCCTGGTCGACGCGGTGAAGCGCCGCGACGGGTCGCTGCTGCTGATGCTCGCCGACGTCCAGAACGGTCGGCGGCAGGACGGCACCTACAGCAATCTCTCTGCCGCCAACACCGCCATCACCTGCGCCGACGGCGCCGACCGACCCGGCGCGACCGACGTGCGGCGGCTGCTGCCGCGGTTCCGCGAGGCCTCGCCGATCTTCGGGACGTCGCTGGCGTGGGGCCTGCTGCAGTGCACGGGCTGGCCGGTACGGGGCGACGCCGCCGCGCGCGAGGTGTCCGCCCCGTCCGCCGCGCCGATCCTCGTCGTCGGCAACACCGGCGACCCCGCCACCCCGTACGCGTGGGCGTCCGCGCTGACGGACGCGCTCGGCGGGCGGGCCACCCTCCTCACGCTCAAGGGCGAGGGGCACGGCTCCTACGACACCGGCGACCCCTGCGTCCGCGAGGCCGTGCACGCCTACCTCCTGCGCGGCACGGTGCCCGCCCGGGGGGCGACCTGCGGCTAGCGAGCGGTCTCCGGCACCCGGCCGACACCGGGTGCCGCCGCGCCCGCGCCCCCGTCACACGATCTGCTCGACCTTCATCGGCTCCCGCAGAGCGCTGCCGACTGTGCAGTACTTCTCGTGGACGCGCCCGGCGACGGCCTTCAGGACGTCCTCGGCCTCGGCGTCCCCCTCGGGCAGTTCGACGTCATAGGTGACCGTGATCGTGCCGAGCGCGCTCGTCGCGACCTTGTCGGCCTGGACGGTCGCGGCGAGCCGCGCCATCCGGTGCCCCCGCTTGGCGGTCAGCGGCTCGACGGTGACCAGCTCGCAGCCGCCGAGCGCCGCCAGCAGCAGCTCGACCGGCGTGAAGGCGCCCTCGGTGTCCCCGTCCCCGATCGCGACCGCCGCGCCCCGGCCGTTGACGGCCCGGAAGCCGTCCTCGGTGCGCTCCACCCTGACCTCCGCCATGACATCCCCTTCGATCGGCTGGTCTCCGCCCGCGTGAACGCCGACGCCTCCCGCAATCTTCCCTACGTCCCGAGCCTCTCCTGCTCCTGCGCCACGATCTGCCGGGCGAGGTCGCGCTCGGAGATGTCGACCGCGTCGGGAGTCTGCTCCGCCAGGTCGCTGCGCCGCGCGTACTCGTCGAAGAGCATGGTCTTGACGTGCAGGATCTCCAGCATCCGCTCGTCCACGCTGCGGGGCGTCAGCAGCCGGTGCGCCTGGACGGTCCGCACCTGCCCCATCCGGTGCGCCCGCGCGATCGCCTGCGTCTCCATGGTCGGCTTCACCTGCGGCTCGCAGAGGATCACCACCGACGCCGCCTGCAGGTTCAGCCCGACCCCGCCGGCCTGGATCTGCGCGAGCAGCACGGCATGCCCCGGCTCGGCGGTGAACGCGTCCACGATCTCCTGCCGCCGCGCCGGCGGCGTCTCGCCCGAGATCGGCCCGCGGGCCCGCGGCCCGAGGGCCTCCCCGACGGCGGCCAGCACGTCCCGGAAGTAGGAGAACACCACGACCTTCAGGTCGTTCTCGGCGGCCTCGACCACCAGCTCCTTGAGCCGGTCGAGCTTGGCCGACCTCTTCGGAACGGCGTAGGCCGCCCGGCGCATCGCCATGAAGTTCCCCGCCGCCACGGCCTTGCGGTAGGCGGCCGCGTCCGCCCGGCTGAACTCCTCCAGCTCGTCCACGTGCACGACCTCGGGCAGCTCGACGAGCACGTCCCGCTGGTTGCGCCGCAGGTACACCGGCGCGACGGCCGACCGGAACGCCCGCGCCCCCATCGCCGCGTCGTGCGGACGGACCCGTTCGGCCACATCGGGCCGCAGGTGGGCCACGAGGCTCCGGAACTCCTCGACCCGGTTCTCCATCGGCGTCCCGGTGAGGAACAGCACGTTCTCGGTCCTGCGGCACCACTGCGCGACGGCGCGGGCGCGGCGCGTCTCGTGGTTCTTGGCGTAGTGGGCCTCGTCCACCACGAACATGCCGATCTCCACGTCCTCCGGGACGTTCAGGGAGTGCAGCGTGGCGAGCGTCGTCACGGCGATGCCGCCGTCGCCGGCCCACTTGCGCAGCGCCGCCGCGCGCCCGGACCCGTGCAGCGGGTGCGCGGCGATCGCGCTGCGGGTCTCGATCTCCCGGACCCAGTTGATCAGCACGCTCGCCGGGCAGGCCACCAGGAAGTGCGTCGCCCCCCGCGCCCGCAGATGCGCCATCGCCGCGATCGCCTGGACCGTCTTCCCGAGCCCCATCTCGTCGCCCAGGATCACCCGCTTCTGGACGAGCGCGAACCGGGCCCCGAACGCCTGGTACCCGCGCAGCGACACCCGCCGGAACCCGTCGTCGAGCGGCTGGGCCTTGACCCGTGCCGCGAGGTCGCCCGGCAGGAACCCCTCGGCGGCCTCGCGCTCCGGGTCCGCCGCCGCGAGCTCGGCCAGGAGGGTCTGGTAGTCGGCCGCCCGCAGCTCGAAGTCGATCCACGCCTCGTCCGCCGACACGTGCGGGCGCAGCAGGTCCACCGACGCCTGGGAGATCAGCAGCCGGGTGCCGCGCGCCTCCTCGGCGGCGAGGGCCTCCGCCAGCTCGCCGACCGCCTCCCGTGCCCGCTCGCGCCGCGCCGGCGGCGTGAGGAGCCTGCGCCACCACGACCCGGCCGGCCGCGCGTCCTGCACCAGCGGCCCGATGCGCTCGTCCACCTCGTCGGCGACCGCGCGCGCCCGCGGCAGTTCCGGCCCCGCGTTCACCAGCCGGTGCAGCGCGACGACGGCGGGCGTCATCGCCTCGTCCCGCCGGTCGACGTCGATCCGCACCGTCGTCGAGCCCTCCGCCGCCTCCGCCAGGCTCCCGGCCGCCGCGTGGAGCTGCTGCGCCGTCTGGGGCCCGATCCCGGGAAGCAGCTGGAGCTTGTACGGGGTCGAGTCCAGCACGTCCACGACGCTGGTGAACCCGGCCTCCTCCAGCGGCCCGAGCCGGAGCCGCCCGTCGGTGACGTCCTTCAGCCGGGCCAGGGGGATCGTCTTCAGCTGCTCCCGCGCCGCCTCGGCCCGCAGCGGAGCCACCGCCGCGTGCACGTCGGCCAGCGCCCGCCGATGGTCGGCGACCAGGTCCCGCGCGGCCTCCAGCAGCGAGTACCCGCCCCTCAGGACGTCCTTGGCCTCATACGCCATCCCGACCCCTAACCCGCGCGCTCGGCCCACATGATGCCAGCCGCGCACCGGTGCGCCGACCGCCTCGGCCCGGCGGCCGTCCGACAGGAGCCGATCTCTCACGAGCCCCCACCGTAGGCCGCCCCACCGACAGGTTCCGCGGCAGTGGTCCGGAGCGAGCAGGAACCCGGTTGCGGGGTGCCGACTTCGCCGGACGGTCTCCGGCGACCCGGCTCAGCCGGGCCGTCAGTGCAGTTTCGGTTTCACGTCACAAAGGAGAAATCCCCATGAGTGATACGACTCCCGCGAAGGAACCCGCGCAGGAGCCCGCTCCGGACCGGTCGACCGCGGCCGGCGAGCAGCGCTACCAGCAGCAGAAGATCGCGGAGCTCGACCAGGCCGTCGCGGACGGCACGGTGGTTCCGGAGGAGCCGCCGCACCCCCTCTCCTGGGGCTGATCGGCTGATCGGCTGATCGCCTGAGCCACGAGAGGCGGCCCCTGCGGCCGCCTCTCGTTTTCTCTCGGGCCGCCCGCGTCGACCGATCCGCCTCAGCAAAGGATGCGGCCTGCGGGCGCTCATGACACGCGAAGGTCCCGCGCCTAGCCTGGGAGTGTCGAGTTCTCAGGAAGGTGCAGGGCCCTATGAGCGACCGCAGCGTCGATCCCGCCGACCCGGCCCTTTCCGTCGGGCAGCGCATCCGGTACTACCGCCGCCAACGGGGCACGTCCCGGGACGTCCTGGGCGGGCTCATCGGCAGGAACGGGCGCTGGGTCAAGGCCGTCGAGCGCGGCGAGATCTTGCAGCCGAAACTCCCCACCCTGCTGAGCATCGCCGAGGCGCTCAGGCTCCGCGACGTCGCCAGGCTCACGGGTGGCGAGCCCATCCCGATGAGCATGTTCCGCGGCCCCGGGCATCCCGCCTTGCCCGCCGTCCGGGACGCGATCAACGCCGTGTCCGTGTCGATGACGGAACCGCCCCCGCCGCTAACGCACCTGCAAGCCCGGCTCGACGCCGCGTGGCGGGCCCGGCACGCGGCCCCGGATCATCGGACCGTCCTCGGGACCCTGCTCCCGGACCTGATTCGGGACGCCAGACGCGCCGTCCGCGTGTACGAGGGCGCCGACCGGCGGCATGCTCTCGCGATCCTCGCCGGGGTCTACAACCTCGCGCAGTTCTTCGTCGCCTACCAGCCGTCGGCCGATCTCCTCTGGAGAATCGTCGAGCGGTCCATCATGGCGGCCGAGGAGTCCGAGGACCCGCACGCCTTCGGCAGTGCTGTCTGGCTCGCCGCGCAGGCGCACCGGGACGCCGGAGATTTCGACGCGGCCGAGGCGGTCAACCGTGAGGGCCTCGACGTGATCCGCCCGCGCCTGGACGGCGCCGACGATGACCTGCGCGCCATCTGGGGTGCGCTGCACCATGAGGTCGCTTACACCGCGGCGCGCGCCGGTCAGTCCGGTACGGCATGGCGGTGGTGGGACCGCGCCGACCGCATAGCCCGGTCTCTCCCGCCGGGACACTACGACCCGATGACGTCGTTCTCGCGGGTCATCATGGGCGCCCACGCCGTCACGATCGCCGTCGAGCTCCGGCAGGCCGGCGAGGCGCGCAGGCAGGCACGGCAGGCCGAGCACGCGGCCATCCCGTCGCAACCGCGGCTGGGCCGGCACCTGATCGAGGTGGCGCGCGCGTGGCGGCTCGCGGATGGCCCGGCCGCCGCGCTCGGCGCCCTGAGCAAGGCGTACACGGCAGCGCCGGAGACGATCCGCTACAACGGCTACGCGCGCCGCATGACGCTGGAGTTGGCCAAGGAGGGATCGACGGAGACTCGCCAAGGTGCGCGGGATCTCGCCGACCGGATCGGCCTGCTCGTCTGAGGCAGGGGACAGGAATCCTGTCCGTCCGGGTCGTCGCACCCGGCGAGCCTGTGACGCATGACTCACTCTGGATCACTGATAGCTGAGGATTTCGAGGGGCGGCTCTCCGCGTTAGGGGCAGAGTTCCCCGGCTGGGACATCGGGCCGAGCGACATGCCGTCCCTCCCGTACCGTGCGGTCCGGGCGGGCGGCGGCGAGAAGGCGATCGTCCTGGTCTCAGGCTCGTACGACGGGCTGTGGGGGCTGCTGTCCAGGCAGGACGAGGCCGACTGCGAGCGAGCCCTCCTCGCGCTGGGCAAGGCGCTTGAGGAACGCGGCGCCAAGGTCGTTCGGCACGGCGTCAGCCTCGTCACAAGGACGCGGACGGGGATCGCGCGGTCGGTCGGCGCAGGCAGGGGCCGGTTCGTCTGGGACTCCGGGAACGGCCTCGGCTCCCTCGCCGCCGTGGACGAGGTCGCCCTGAAGATCACGCGACTCCTCGGCCTGGAGCTCCACCCGCAGCTCGGAGCGCTCGCCCGCCGCATGGGCGCGCGCGGCTACAGGGTCGACATCGGCGCCCCCGAGATCACCGTGACGACCACGGGCGGCGGCACGCCCCGCGCCGTGCGGATCACGTGTGAGCCCCGGCCGAAGGACGACGACCGCGACTGGTTCTGGACGCACTGGGGCGGCCCGCTCGCCCAGGCCGGCGACATCACCGGCGCGGAGGTCGCGATCGTCGGCCTGCCGGCCCGCTCATGAGCCGGGAGCGGCGGTGCTTGCGCGTCACCGGTGTCGACTGCATGCGGGGTGTGGACTCGTGCAGCCGCGGCCGCCGAGCCCGCTGCTCCTCGCCGTCCCGCGGCTGACCGCCGCGCTCGTCCGCGCCGACCGGTCCGGGACCTGCGCGTCTGGCCCGCCACCGGTGGGCACGGCCGCGGCGCGGAACCGGTCAGGAGGGACTTTGGTCCTCGTCGGCGAGGCGGACGATGTGCGGGATGCCGACCGGGTTGCTGATCCAGTGGGCGTCCATGCCGGCGGGGAACGGCTCCAGCTCGTCCTGGACGGCGACACCGTGCGCGGCCAGGTGCCTGGCCGCGCCGTCGACGTCGTCGGTGAACAGTTCCAGCCACAGGTCGGCCCGCGCGTAGTTGTCGACGCGGTCGAACCACAGCGTCACCGGGCCGAGTTGCACCGAGGCGCACTGGTCCACGACGCCCGGGCTGCTCTCGTCGGTGACCTCCATGCCCAGGACGTCGCGGTAGAAGGCGACGGTGCGCTCGAACTGTGCCTTGGGCAGCTTCATGGCGATGTTGTGGCCGCCGCGGAATGTCGGACTCATTCTTCGTTCTCCCTGTCGCGTTCGAGATGGTCGCGGAGTGCGCTCAGGTGGCCGTCCCAGTCGCGCGCCAGCGCGGCGAGGAACGACTGGGCCACGGCCACCGGTCCGGTCTGCAGCCGATAGCGGATCCGGCGCCGCTCCCCGGCCTCCGCTTGGACCAGTCCGGCATCGGACAGCAGGCCGAGGTGCTTGGCGATCGCCTGGCGCGAGATGGGGAGCCGGGCGGCGAGGTCGGTCGCGGTCGCCGGGCCGCGCGCGGCGAGCTCGGCGAGGATGGCGCGCCGGGTCGGGTCGGCCAGCGCGGTGAAGACCGCCTGCGCGACGGGTTCGGCCTGGTCAGGGTGCGGCATCGAGGTACCCGGCCAGCTCGGCCAGCTCCGTCCGCCACCCGTTGACGTTGCTCTCGTAGGCGCCGGCCAGTTGGTCCGGCAGCTGGGCGAAGCCGCTCTCCACGACCGTCACCCGGGTGCCCGTGCCGGTCGGCTCCAACGTGAACTCCACGTAGGTGCGCCGCGGATCGCCCGCCGGGAGCCCTTCGATCGCCCACGTGTAGGCGAACCGGCGGGGCGGCTCGACGACCTGGATCCAGAGGGTGAATTCGCCCTGGTCGTCCCACCGCACCCGGACCTCCCCACCGGGCCGCAGGTCGTCGACCTCCGCATGGGAGCCGAACCAGCCGCCGAGCCCTTCGGCGGTGGTCAGCGCCGCCCACACCTGCGCGGGCGGGTGGGCGAGTTCGAGCGTCCGCTCGATGCGATCCGGGACGGGCACGGCACCCCCTATAGCAACTGATCGGTTGCTATCCAAGCTATCACAACCGACAGGTTGCGATAGCTTCCCGCCGAACGACCGAGGGGACCGCTGATCGTTCTTGGCGGCGTCGCCGTCGTCAGCCGCGGGAATTGGGGGCGTGAAAGGCCCTGCCCCGCACCGCCGCACCGGTCACCGTCGTGGCGACGGACGGCGGGGCAACGCCGCGGGCCGTGTGCCTCACTTGCGAGGCGCGGCCGACCGACGACGGCCGCCCAGGGCCCGCCGTGGCGAGCCGACCTGGGCGGCCGTGGAGACGGTTCTCGTCGCTCGCGCGGAACGGGGACGGAACCGGGCCGAGGCGCGCTGACGGATCACCACGTCAGCGCGCCTCCGCGGCCTGGATCGTGTTTCGAAGTGGCCTCGGCCCCGCGCGCGAACGCGTGACCTGCCCGGTGGAGCGAAGCCGGAGGCGAGCGGAGCCGGGCAGATCGCGAAGCGATGCAGCGTTCGCCCAGGCCTGGTCACGCAGCGAGCCGCCGGGCGAGCGAAGTGGGCCGGGACTGCGAAAACACAGCCTAGATGTCGTAGTAGAGCTCGAACTCGTGGGGGTGGGGGCGCAGGCGGATGGGGTCGATCTCGAACTCGTTCTTCATCGTGACGTAGGTCTCGATGAGGTCCGGAGTGAAGACGCCGCCTTCCAGCAGGTAGTCGTGGTCGGTCTCCAGGGCGGCGAGGACCTCGGGGAGGCTGCCGGGGACCTGCGGGATGGCGCGGGCCTCCTCGGGCGGCAGCTCGTAGAGGTCCTTGTCGACCGGCTCCGCGGGCTCGATCTTGTTCTTGATGCCGTCCAGGCCGGCCATCAGCATGGCGGAGAAGGCCAGGTAGGGGTTGCAGGCCGGGTCCGGTACGCGGAACTCGATGCGCTTGGCCTTCGGGTTCGAGCCGGTGATGGGGACGCGGATGCAGGCCGAGCGGTTGCGCTGGGAGTAGACCAGGTTGACCGGGGCCTCGTAGCCGGGGACGAGGCGGTGGTAGCTGTTCACCGTGGGGTTGCTGAAGGCCAGCAGGGAGGCGGCGTGCTTGAGCAGGCCGCCGATGTAGTAGCGGGCGTTGTCGGACAGGCCCGCGTAGCCGACCTCGTCGTAGAAGAGGGGCGAGCCGTCCTTCCAGAGGGACTGGTGGCAGTGCATGCCCGACCCGTTGTCACCGAAGATGGGCTTCGGCATGAACGTGACGGTCTTGCCCGCGGCGCGCGCGACGTTCTTCACGATGTACTTGTAGAGCATCAGGTTGTCGGCCGTCTTCAGCAGCGTGTCGAAGCGGAAGTCGATCTCGGCCTGGCCGGCGGTGCCGACCTCGTGGTGCTGCATCTCGACGTGGATGCCCGAATCGATGAGCTGGGCCACCATCTCCGAGCGCAGGTCGGTGTAGTGGTCCATCGGCGGGACGGGGAAGTAGCCGCCCTTGTAGGGGGGCTTGGCGCCGAGGTTGCCGCCGGGCTCCTCGCGGCCGGTGTTCCAGGCGCCCTCGACGGAGTCGAGGTAGTAGTAGCCGGCGTTCTGCTTGGTCTCGAAGCGGACGTCGTCGAAGATGTAGAACTCGGCTTCGGGGCCGAAGTAGCAGGTGTCGGCGATGCCGGTGCCGCGCAGGTACTCCTGGGCCTTGCGCGCGATGTTGCGCGGGTCGCGGCTGTAGGGCTCGCCCGTCAGCGGGTCGTGCACGAAGAAGTTCAGGATCAGCGTCTTGTGCTGCCGGAACGGGTCCACGACGGCGGTACTCGGGTCCGGCAGCAGGAGCATGTCGGACTCGTGGATCTCCTGGAAACCGCGGACCGACGACCCGTCGAACATCAGCCCGTCGGTGAAGACGCTCTCGCCGAAGCTCTCGACGGGGAACGTGAAGTGCTGCATCTTGCCAGGCAGGTCCACGAACCGGCAGTCGACGAATCTCACACCTTCGTTCCTGATGTAGCTCAGGACCTCTTCGGCGCTGCTGAACATCCAGCCTCCTCAGGGCGGTTCTCGGCTTCCACGACGTTATGTCCGCGCCGTTTCCCGACCATGTCTCGTGTGTTTCCGCTGTGTTACGGGTCACATCGGGCCTCCCCTCCGGAGCCGCGTCCGAACCTCCGGAAGGACGGGATAGCGTAGGGACATGAGCGGTGGTAAGGCGGCCGGGCCGCGGTGGACGCAGACGTGGCTCGGCGGGGCGCGCTCGGCCGGGGCGGACCTCGGCGAGCCCGGGAAGCGGATCGGCCTGCCCGCGAGCGGCAGCGGCTCCGTCGCGCCCTACGGCCGCAGGCTCCTCGCCCTGTTCGTCGACTGGGGCCTGTCGATGCTGGTGGCGAGCCTGCTCGCACGCTCGTTCGGGTGGGAGCCCGCCGAACGCAGCACGTGGACGCTGCTCATCTTCGGCCTCCAGGCGTGGGTGCTCACCGCGTTCCTCGGCACGACGATCGGCAAGCGGTTGTGCGGAATCCGGGTCGTCCGGCTGGACGGCCGGCCCGTCGGCCTCGGCTGGGGTCTCGCCAGGACGCTGCTTCTGCTCCTGGTCATTCCCGCGCTGATCTGGGATCGCGACTACCGGGGCATGCACGACCGGGCCGGCAACACCGTCGTCGTCACCCAATAGCCGGAGCGGAAAGCCGGCCGAAAAACGAGAAAGCGCCCCCGAGGGGGCGCTTTTCCATAGGACGTCAGCGCAGTTTGGGCTTCGGGCCCTTCGGCATCTTGGCGCCTCTGGGCATCGGGCCCTTCGGCATCTGCATCGACCGGGGGAGCGCCTGGAGCCGGTCGTTCAGCTCGGCGACCTGCCCCTTGGTGAGGTTGCGGGGGAGCTTCATCAGGTGGCGCTGAAGCTTGTCGACCGGGACCTGGCCCTCGTCGTCGCCGACCTGCACGTCATAGATCGGCACCTGCTGGGCGGCGCGGGAGATGCGCTTCTTCTCCGCACCGAGCAGCGGGCCGACGCGGCTGCGCGGGCCCTCCGAGACGAGCACCACGCCGGGGCGCCCCACCGCGCGGTGCACCATGTCGAGGTTGCGGTTGCCGCTGACCGCCTCGGTCACCGACCAGTTGCCCCGCATGTTCTTCAGGATCGCGGCGGCGGCGCCGGGCTGCCCGGCGATCACCTTGTACTGCGCGCGCTGCGCCAGCTGCCCGAAGACGATCATGCCGACGGCGAACGCGGCGAGGATGCCCAGCGGGATGAAGAACCACAGCTGGCCGATGAGCAGCCCGATGAGGATGACGACGACCAGCGCCCCGATCGCGGAGGCGAACACGATCGGCAGGGCCTTCGGGTCGGCCTGGCGGAGCACCTGGGCGACCATGCGGATCTGCTTGAGGCGCCCTGGACTCTCCTGGGCCCCGTCCGTGGGCTTTTTCGACATGGGTCCAAGGATAGTCCGGTCGGGCCGCCGTCCCGACAGCCGGTCGTCAGCCGCGCGCGGAGACGGCCTGCTTGTAGAGGCGGCCGGCGCGGTAGCTGGAGCGCACCAGCGGCCCGGACATCACGCCCGCGAAGCCGATCTCCTCGGCCTCGGCCGACAGCTCCACGAACTCCTCGGGCCTGACCCACCGCTCCACCGGGTGGTGGCGGGGGCTCGGCCGCAGGTACTGGGTGATCGTGATGAGCTCGCAGCCCGCCTCGTGCAGGTCGCGCAGCGCCTGCGAGACCTCCTCGCGGGTCTCGCCCATGCCGAGGATCAGGTTCGACTTGGTGACCAGGCCGTCCTCGCGCGCCCGGGTGATGACCTCCAGGGAGCGCTCGTAGCGGAACCCGGGCCGGATCCGCTTGAAGATCCGCGGCACGGTCTCCACGTTGTGCGCGAGCACCTCCGGCCGGGACGAGAACACCTCGGCGAGCTGCTCCGGGACGGCGTTGAAGTCGGGGATCAGCAGTTCGACGCCGCAGCCGGGGACCGCCGCGTGGATCTGCCGGACGGTCTCGGCGTACAGCCAGGCGCCGCCGTCCTCCAGGTCGTCGCGGGCGACGCCGGTGATGGTCGCGTACTTCAGCCCCATCGTGGCGACGGACTCGGCGACGCGGCGCGGCTCGTCCCGGTCAAGCGCGGCGGGCCTGCCGGTGTCGATCTGGCAGAAGTCGCAACGCCGGGTGCACTGGTCGCCGCCGATGAGGAACGTGGCCTCGCGGTCCTCCCAGCATTCGAAGATGTTGGGACAGCCGGCCTCCTGGCACACCGTGTGCAGGCCCTCGGACTTCACCAGGCCGGTGAGCTCGCGGTACTGCGGGCCCATCCGCATCCGGGTCTTGATCCACTCGGGCTTGCGCTCGATCGGGGTCTGGCTGTTGCGCGCCTCGACGCGCAGGAGCTTGCGTCCCTCAGGTGTCACCGTCGTCACGCGTCCCAGCGTACGTCCCGATCAGCGGTACCGGCACACCGGCGGCCCGCCGGCGGGAGCAGCATCGAAGCCGTATCGGACCGATCTCGAACGTATGACGGTACTCCGCCGGTGCAGCCGATTCGCGTGTTTCGGCCATCTTCATCAAGGGATCTCTCTAGGGTGACTCCCTGTCGTCACGCAACAGCTCAGCAGGAGGACCACCGTGGGTCTGGCAATGTCGTACCTCAGGGTGCCGCCCGTGCTGGAGGGAGAGCCCGACCCCGGCCGGATCGCGCGCCACGTCTTCGGCGACGCGAACTGGCGGCGGCGCGGCGCGGCCGCGCTGTTCGAGCTCGGTTGGGCGTGGCAGGCGATGCACTACCTCGTCACCGGCGACCCGTGGGAGGGCCGCCAGCCCGAGGCCGACGTCGTGTGCGGCGGCAGGCTGCTCACCGAGGACGGCGCCGACGAGCTCGGCATGGACGTCATCTACCTCGCCCCCGAGCGGGTCAAGCCCGCCGCCGACCACCTGGCCGCGACGCCGTTCGCCGGGATCGCGGGGCGCTACGACCCGGCCGCGATGGTGCGGGCCGGCGTCCAGGACGCCGGGCGGCTGGACGACGCCGCGCGCGAGCGGGTCTTCCAGCCCGCCTACGCCGGACTGGCCGAGTTCTTCCGGCTCGCCGCCACCGACGGCCAGGCCGTCTACAAGGTGATGGCCTGACCGACGATCCCGAGCTGCGCCGTGGTGCGGTGGAACGTCTCCGCCGCGCCCAGCGCCGCCGCAAGACGCCGTTCGACCAGCGGGACGATCTCGGCGACCGTCACCTCCCGGCCCAGCTCGCGGCTCAGGTTGGTCGACCCGACGTCGCGGATCCCGCAGGCGACGATCTTGTCGAACCAGCCCATGTCGTTGTCGCAGTTGAGCATGAAGCCGTGCATCGCGACGCCGCGCGCCACCCGGATCCCGATCGAGCCGATCTTGCGGTCCGGGGTCCCGCGGACCCACAGCCCGCTGCGGCCCTCCACGGTCGCCGTCTCCAGCCCGAGCTCGGCGCAGACGTCCATCATCATCCGCTCCAGCAGCCGGACGTAGCCGACGACGTCCGGCGGGTCGGGCAGCCGGACGATCGGGTAACCGGTGAGCTGCCCGGGGCCGTGCCAGGTGATCTTCCCGCCGCGGTCGACGTCCACGACCGGGGCGCCGGGGTCGCCGAACGGGCGGTCGAGCGCCTCCGTCCGCTTGCCCGCCGTGTAGACGGGCCGGTGCTCCAGCAGGAGGACGGTGTCGGGGATCGCGTCGTCCGCCCGCAGCGCGTGGGTGCGCTTCTGCAGCTCCCACCCGTCCTCGTAGGGGACGGCCGCCTCGCCGAACCCCGCGTGCACCACCACCAGCTCGCGTACGTCCACATCGCTCACACGGGCCAGCTTATGTCGTGATCGCCCAGACCGCTCCTCAGAAGGCGGCGAGCAGCCGGGGCTCCAGCCGGTACTCCTTGGCCGTCCCCGGCCCGTCCGGCTCGATCCTGTAGGCGCCGGCGTCCCGCCGGTAGGAGACGGCCTGCACGAACTCGGTGCCGACGTAGTGCAGGCCCACCGCCTCGTCGGCCGCGTACCCGCCCGGCAGGGTCCCCTCGCCGACGAGCTGCTGGAGCAGCGGGCGCCGCTGCGGGTCGCTGTCGTAGTGGACGCCGCACGAGTACGGCAGGAAGCCGAGGCCGTCGGTCAGCGGCCGCAGCTGCGGCCCGAACGAGTCGGTGTTGCCGCCGGAGTGCCAGCACAGCGCGCCCGCGCTCTGCCCGGACAGCACGACGCCCTCCTGCCACGCCTCACGCATGATCTCGTCGAGGCCGTGCAGCCGCCACAGCGCCAGCAGGTTCGCGACGCTGCCACCAGACACGTACAGCAGGTCCTGGCCGAGCAGGTGCGCCCGGACGTCCGCGACGTTCGGCATCGGGAACAGCGCGAGATGGCTGACCTCGGCGTCCATCGAGGAGAACGCCGCGTAGGAGCGCGCGATGTAGTCGGCGCCGTCGCCGACGGCGGTCGTCAGGAAGCACACCCGGGGGCGGTCCTGGCCGGTCAGGTCGAACGCGTAGCGCAGCAGCGGGCTCGCGGCGAGCCCCTCCCGGCCGTCCGGTACGAACGTGCCCCCGCCGATCGCGAGGATGTGCGGCTGTCCGTCGGTGCTCATGCATCCCCCTCGTAGGCCGTCCCGTCTGAATGTCACCGTATGACTACCGAAGGGGATCGGCCGGGACTTTGACGATTCTTGGGGCTCAGAGGACGGCGGCGACCGCCGACCCGACGTCCTCGTGCGCGAACCGGAACCCGGCGTCCAGCAGCCGGCGCGGCAGGACCCGCTGGCTGACCAGCGGCCCCTCGTCGGCGAAGCCGCCGAGCGCGGCGCGCAGCGCGAACTTCGGGACCGACAGCCGCGCCGGACGGTGCAGGGCGCGGCCGACCGCCTTGGTGTAGGCGTCGTTGGTCACCGGGTTCGGGGCGGTCAGGTTGACCGGTCCGGCGATCTCGGTGTCGATGAGGAACCGCAGGGCCGCGACCTCGTCGGGGAGGGAGATCCAGCTCGTCCACTGCCGGCCGTCGCCGAGGTCGCCGCCGACGCCGAACCTGAACAGCGGGAGGGTGCGCCCGAGGACGCCCCCCTCGCGGGCCAGCACGACGCCCGTCCGCGGGTGCACGACGCGGACCCCGGCCTCGCGCGCGGGGGCGGCCGCGGCCTCCCAGTCGCGGACGAGGCCGGCGAGGAAGCCCTCACCGGCGGGAGAGTCCTCGTCGACCTCCCGGTCGCCGGTGTCGCCGTAGTAGCCGATCGCCGACCCGCAGACCAGCACGCGGGGCCGGGGCGAGGCCGCCGCGATCGCCTCGGCGAGCGTGCGGGTGCCGACCAGGCGGCTGTCGCGGATCTTCTGCTTGTACGCCTTCGTCCACGGCCGGTCGCCGACCCCGGCGCCCGCCAGGTGCACGACGGCGTCGGCGCGCTCCAGCGACTCCTTGTCGACGCAGCCGTCGGCGGGCGACCAGCGCGCCTCGTCGGGGCGGGACGGCTCCCTGCGCACCAGCCGGACGACGTCGTGGCCGTCCCCCCGAAGCGACTGCACCAGCGCCGAGCCGATGAGGCCCGACGAGCCCGTGACGGTGACCCTCATACCCCCAGCGTAGAGGGACGGCGCCGCCGGACACCGGACTCTCCGGCGGGTCCCGCGTTTCCCCGGACGCGCGGGACCCCGCCGGCCCTTGCGGGCGCGGCGGGGTCCGGCGGGCGTGCGGGAGGGGTCAGAGGCCGAGCTCGGCCTCGAAGTTGCCCTCCTCCAGGCGGTGCTTGACCGTGGCGAGGAAGCGGGCCGCGTCCGCGCCGTCGATCAGGCGGTGGTCGTAGGTCAGCGCGAGGTAGACCATCGACCGGACCGCGATGACCTCGCCCAGCTCCGGGTCGTCGATGACGGCCGGGCGCTTGACGACGGCGCCGGTGCCGAGCATGCCGACCTGCGGCTGGTTGAGGATCGGGGTGTCGAACAGGGCGCCGCGGCTGCCGGTGTTGGTCAGCGTGAACGTGCCGCCGGCCAGCTCGTCCGGGCTCACCTTGTTGGTGCGGGTGCGCTCGGCGATGTCGGCGATCCGCTGCGCGAGGCCGCCCAGGTTGAGCTGGCCCGCGTTGTGCACGACCGGGACCATCAGGCCGCGCTCGGGCACGTCCACCGCGATGGAGAGGTTCTCCACCTCGTGGTAGGTGACCTCGTTGGTCTCGCCGTTGATGACCGCGTTCAGCTTCGGGTGCGCCTTGAGGGCCTCGACCGTCGCCAGCGCGAAGAACGGCATGAACGACAGCTTGACGCCCTCGCGGGCCTGGAAGTCGGCCTTGGCCTGCTCCCGCAGCCGCGCGATCTTGGTGATGTCCACCTCGACCACGGTGGTGAGCTGCGCGGACACCTGCAGCGACTCGACCATGCGGCGGGCGATCGTCTGCCGCATGCGCGACATCTTCTCGGTCCGGCCGCGCAGCGCCATCTGCTCGGCGGGGGCGCCGGCGGGCGCCGGGGCGGCGTGCCGTCCGGCGGGGGCCGGGGCCTGGGCCGGGGCAGGTGCGGGGGCGGGGGGCGCGGCCTGCTGCTGGGCGGCCTGCTGCTGGGCGGCGCGGGCCGCCTCCAGGACGTCCTGCTTGCGGATGCGGCCGCCGACGCCGGTGCCCTTGACCGTGCCGAGGTCCACGCCGTGCTCGGCCGCGAGCTTGCGCACCAGCGGCGTGACGTACGGGCCCTCGCCCGGCTCCGCCTTCTGCTGGGCGGGCTGCTGGGCGGCCGGGGCCGGCGCGGGCTGCTGCTGCTGGGCCTGCGGCTGCGGTGCCGGGGCGGGCGCCGGGGACGGCGGGGCCGCGGGCTGCTGCTGCGCCGGCGGCGGCCACGCGGCGGGCGGCGGGGCCTGCTGCGCCTGGGGCTGCTGCGGAGCCTCCTGCTGCTGCGGGGCCTCCTGCGGGGGCTCCGCCTCCTGCTCCTCGGCGGCCGGGGCGCCGCCGCCGGACGGCGCCTCGCCCTCATCGCCGATGACGGCCAGTTCGGCGCCGACCTCGACGGTCTCGTCCTCGGCGACGGTGATGCTGGTGAGGATGCCCGAGGCGGGGGAGGGGATCTCGGTGTCGACCTTGTCGGTGGACACCTCCAGGAGCGGCTCGTCGGTCTCGACGCGCTCGCCCTCCTTCTTGAGCCAGCGGGTGACGGTGCCCTCGGTGACGCTCTCGCCGAGCTGGGGCATGGTGACGGAGACCGGCATGTCTCAGCGACTCCTTCGGAATACTTGTGCGGCTTCTCAGCCGTGCACGTGCAGTGGTTTGCCGGCGAGGGCGAGATGCGCCTCGCCGACCGCCTCGGACTGGGTCGGGTGGGGGTGGATCAGCTGGGCGACCTCACCGGGCAGGGCCTCCCAGTTGTAGATGAGCTGCCCCTCCGCGATGAGCTCGCCGACGCGTGCGCCGACCATGTGGAGGCCGAGGACGGGTCCGTCCACGGCCGCGATCACCTTGACCTCGCCCTGCGTCCCCAGGATCTTGCTCTTGGGGTTGCCGGCCAGGTCGTAGGTGACCTCCTTGATCTCGTACCCGCGCTCACGGGCCACGGCGGACGTGATGCCGACCGAGGCCACCTCGGGGTCGGAGTAGGTGATGCGAGGGACGCCGTCGTAGTCGATCGGCGGCGGGGCGAGCCCGCTCAGCCGCTCGGCGACGAGGATGCCCTCGGCGAAGCCCACGTGGGCCAGCTGGGGGGTCGGGACGAGGTCGCCGACCGCGGAGATCGTGGGGACGCTCGTCCGGCAGTACTCGTCGACCTTGACGAACCCGCGCTCGGTCTCGACGCCGGCCTCGGCCAGGCCGATGCCGTCGGAGACCGGTCCGCGGCCCACCGCCACGAGCAGCAGCTCCGCGTCGATGGTCTTGCCGTCCTCCAGGGTGACGGAGACGCCGCCCTGCGTCGTCTTGGCGGTCTGGAACCGGGTGCCGAGCTCGAACTTGATGCCGCGCTTGCGGAAGGCGCGCTCCAGCCGCTTGGAGCTGGTCTCCTCCTCCAGCGGGAGCAGGTGCGGCAGCGCCTCCACGATCGTGACCTCGGCGCCGAACGAGCGCCACACGCTGGCGAACTCGACGCCGATGACGCCGCCTCCGAGGATGACGACCGAGCCGGGGACGTGCTCCAGCCGCAGCGCGTGGTCGCTGGAGATGACGCGCTCGCCGTCGATGTCCAGGCCGGGCAGCGACTTGGGCGCCGACCCGGTGCCGAGCACGATGTGCCCGGCCTCGATGCGGCGGGTGCCCTCGGCGGTGTCGACCTCGACCGTGGTGGGGCCGGCCAGCCGCCCGGTGCCGTGCACGACCTCGATGCCCCGGGACTTGATCAGCCCGGTGAGGCCCTTGACGGTCGTCGAGACGACCTTGTCCTTGTAGGCGTTCACCCCGGCGACGTCGATGCCCTCGAAGGTGGCCTTCACGCCGAACTTCGCCGCCTCGCGCGACTGGTCCGCCACCTCGGCCGCGTGCAGCAGCGCCTTGGTGGGGATGCAGCCGCGGTTGAGGCACGTCCCGCCGAGCGCCTCGTCCCGCTCGATGAGCGCGACCGACCTGCCGAGCTCGGCGGCGCGCAGCGCGCACGCGTATCCGCCGCTGCCGGCACCCAGGACGACGATGTCGAAGGGGCCGTTGTTTGCCACTGGACGCTCCCTTTCCCCGGTTGTGGCGCCGCGTGGATCGCGGCGACCTGGGCGGGGCGGGGCGCACCGGCAGCCCGGGCCCCCACCGCCACAAGAAAAACCTATTGTGTTCTCCGCCCGCTCACAGCGGGCGGGGCCCCTGCGGAATTCCCGTGGCCCCCTACAGGACGCCCGCGGCGACGTCTTCGGCGAGCTGGACCAGTGTGCGCGCCGCGGCGCCGGTGCCGCCCTTCGGCGTGTACCCGTACGGCTCGCCCTTGTGGAAGGCGGGGCCCGCGATGTCCAGGTGCGCCCACTTGACGCCGTCCGGCACGAACTCCTTGAGGAACGTCCCGGCGACCAGCATGCCGCCCCAGCGCTCGCCGCTGATGTTGGCGATGTCGGCGACCGCGGAGTCGAGGCCCTTGCGCAGCTCCGGGGGCAGCGGCATGCCCCAGGAGGGCTCGCCCGCGCGCTCGGCCGCCGCGACGACCTTCTCGCGCACGCCGTCGTCGTTGGCCATGACGCCGGTGGTCCGGGTGCCGAGGGCGACGAGCTGCGCGCCGGTCAGGGTGGCGACGTCCACGATGAGGTCGGGGGAGTCCTCGCCCGCGCGGACGAGGGCGTCGGCCAGGACGAGCCGGCCCTCGGCGTCGGTGTTGAGGACCTCCACGGTCGTGCCGCCGTAGATGCGCAGCACGTCGGACGGGCGCTGCGCGGTGCCGCTCGGCATGTTCTCGGCGAGGGCGAGGTAGCCGACGACGTTGACCGCGGGGCGCAGCTCGGCGATGGCGGCGAGCGCGCCGAGCACCGCGGCCGCGCCGCCCATGTCGGACTTCATCCAGTCCATCGCCTCGCTCGGCTTGAGGGACAGGCCGCCGGAGTCGAACGTGATGCCCTTGCCGACGAGGGCGAGCGTCTTGGACGCCTCCGGGTGGGTGTAGGCGAGCCGGACGAGCCGCGGCGGGTTCACCGACCCCTGCCCGACGCCCGCGATGCCGCCGTACCCGCCCTCGACGAGGGCCTTCTCGTCCAGTATCTCGATGGCGAGGCCGGTCTCGGCGGCGACCCGCTCGGCCTCGCCGGCGAAGTCCTCGGGGGACAGGTGGGACGGCGGAGTGTTCACCAGGTCGCGGACGAGCGTGACCGACGCGGCGAGGGTGCGGGCGCGCCCGAGGGCGGCCTCCTCGGACACGGGCGCGACCAGGCGGATCTCTTCGACGGGGCCCTTGCGGCCGTTGCCGGTGCGGAAGGTGTCGAAGGAGTAGGCGCCGAGCAGCGCGCCCAGCGCGACGGCCTCGACGTCCTCGGCGCCGGCGGCGGGGAGCGCGACGGCGACCCGGGCGGTGCCCGCGAGGGAGCGCACGGCGGCGCCGGCGGCACGGCGCAGATCTTCGGCGGAGGGGTCCTCGCCCAGCCCGGCGGCCACGATGACCTTGGCGGGGACGGCGCCGAGCGACGGCAGCCTGGTCACCTCGCCGGCCTTGCCGGTGGCGCCGAGCGCGCCCAGGGCGTCGGTGAGCCTGTCGTCCATCGCGCGGTCGAGGGCTTGCGCGCCGTCGGCCGGTGCGGCACCCGCCTCGGCGGGGACGACGCCGATCACTATCGCGTCGACGTCGAGGCCGGTCAGGTCTGCGCTGTCAAGGCTGATGCTCGTCACGTAGCCCGATGTTAGTCCTCCTGGTGACCGGTTTCGTCCTTTTGGATCAAGCATTGCCCGCCCGGGGCGGTCCCGGGCCCGGGCGGCGGCGCGGCCCGGCGGACCCTCGCCGCGGCCGCCGCGCCCTCAGGGCAGCGCCGCGAACGCGATCAGGGCGGCCGTCGCGGCGACCTCGACGAGGGCGCCGAACACGTCGCCGGTCACTCCGCCGAGGCGGCGCACGGCTCGGCGGAGCGTCAGCAGGGCGGCGGCCAGCCCGGCGGCCACCGCCGCCGCACCGTGCAGGGCGCCGCCAAAACCACCGACGGCCAGGCCCGCGGCCGTCACGGCCGCCAGGACGGCGGCCGTGGCGGCGAGCGCGGCGCGTGTCGGCACGGTGCCCGCGACCAGGGCCCCGAGGCCGCCGGGACGCGCGGACGGCACGCCCGTGCGGCAGGCCCACGCGAGCGCCAGCCGGCCGGTGACCGACGCGACGAGCGCGGCAAGGGCGGGATGCGGGGCCGACGCCAGGGCGGCCACCTGGATCAGCAGCGTCAGCAGGAGGGTGACGACGCCGAACGGGCCGATGTCGGACCGCTTCATGATCGCCAGTGCCTCGGCGGCGGGACGCCCGCTGCCAAGGCCGTCGGCGAGGTCGGCGAGACCGTCCAGATGCAGGGCGCGGGTGACCGCCGCCGCGGCGGCGACCGCGAGCGCCGCCGCGAGGAGGCCGGACAGGCCGAGCGGACCGCCCGCCAGCAGGACCAGCGCGGCGGCCCCGCCCGGGATCAGGCCGGCGGCGGGGGCGAGCAGCATCGCCGAGCGCGCGGCGTCCCGGTCGACCCGGCCCGTGCCCAGCGGAACGACTGTGAGCAGCGTGACCGCCAGCCGCAGGCCGGCGGTCACCGGAGATCCATGACGGTCACCGGAGCTCCGTGACGCGGCCCGCGACGACCAGCGCCGCCTCCTCGGACTCGGCCGCGAGCCGCTGGTTGGCCCGGCCGAGGACGTCCCGGAACGCGCGCCCGGACACCGTCGTCGGCACCAGGGACAGGCCGACCTCGTCGCTCACCGCGACGACCCGCGCCGCCGTGCCCCGCCAGGCCGCGACGAGGGCGTCCACCAGCGGCTCCACTCGGGACGGCTCCTCCCAGGCGTCCGTCTCGGACATCGCGGCCGCGAGCCAGGTGCCGATGCCGTCCACCAGCACCGGGCCGGTCGCCGACGCGAGCGCGCCGGCGAGCCCGGTCGTCTCCGCGGTGCGCCACCACGCCGGCCGGCGCAGCCGGTGCGCGGCGACGCGGTCGGCCCATTCCGGGTCGTCGTCCCGGACGGGGCCGGTCGCGATGTAAAGGACGTCCGAGCAGGCGGCCAGGCGCAACTCCGCCTCGGCCGACTTGCCCGACCGGCTTCCGCCGAGGAGCAGCGTCCGGAACGGGCCGTGCTCGGAGCGGTTCCAGAAGGCCATGCGCCGCTCCAGCTCGGACGGCGAGGACAAGCGGTGGTCGAGGTGAACGGCCATGACCCGCGTCCGCGGCGTCACGGCCCCGGTGTGGCGCAGGTATCCCAGATGGTCCGGCGATCCGGCCAGGTCCAGCAGCACGGCCTCGTACTCGACGCCCGCGGACGGCTCCGGCCTGGCCCCCGGGCCCGCCGCCACCAGCGCGCGCCCTCCGCCGGGCGCGAGGACCTCATAACCGCCGGGCACGTCCGTCCGCGGCAGGTCCTCCAGCGCGACGCCGTCGACGGCGGCGGTGAACGGCTCGTGCCGGACGCCGGCCGCGCGCAGCCGGCCGCACGACGCGCACCGGCATCCCGGCGCCGGCCAGCCCTGTGCGGCGGCGACGCCGCGAAGCTCGATGTCCATCCCGCCGCGAACTCTACGGTTACCCTCGGCTGGAAGGATCACGACGCCCCTTCTGGAGGAGTTTTCCGGTGGGTACCCCCCCGAACGCGCCCTGGCCCCCGCAACCGGGCCAGGGCGGGCAGCAACCGCCCTACGGCCCACCCCCCGGTCCGCCGGGCGGACCCGCGCCGGGACCGCCCCCGGGCCCCGGATGGCGGCCGGGGCCGCCTCCGCCCGGCATGCCCGCCGGGCCCCCGCCCGGGCGCCGCGGCGGCGGCCTGGTGATCGCGCTGGTCGGGGCGGGGCTCGTCCTGGTGCTGGCGGTGGCGGCCGTCTTCGTCCTCCTCGTCCGCGGCGGCGACGACGGGGGAGGCGACGGCGACGTGGGCCCGATGAGGGTCGGCAAGATCGCCGGCGGCGCGGAGGCCACGCCCCTCGCGGACGGGAGCCTCGCCATGGCCCGGCCGGGCGTCACGGCGCCGGTCGTCGACATCTACGAGGACTTCGCCTGCCCGCCCTGCGGCGCCTTCGACCGCAAGCACGACCCGATGCTCAAGCAACTGGCCGTCGAAGGGCGCGCCAAGGTCGTCTTCCACCCGATGCTGATCTTCGGTGAGGCCACGCAGCCAGCCCATGACAACTCGCTGCGGGCCGCGGCGGCGCTGCGCTGCGTCACCGACGGCGCCCACTGGCTGTCCTACCAGGACGCCCTCTACGCCCATCAGCCCGCGAACGAGAACGCCACCGGCTACGTGACCCAGGACCTGCTCTCCTACGCCGAGCCGCTGGGGCTCACGAGCGACGAGTTCACGTCGTGCGTGAAGGGGCAGCGCCACGCCGGCAGCGTGAAGACCGTCAGCCAGGGCTACATCTCGTCCGGGATCCAGGGGACGCCGAGCGTGCGGGTCAACGGGCGGACGCTCAGCCAGTCCGACACCGAGAGCCCCGACGCGCTGCGCCGCGCCATAGAGGCCGCCGCCTGACCGGCTAGTCTCACCGCGACGAGGGAGGTCGAGGGCGATGGCGTGGAGCTGGCGGCTGGAGAAGGCCGACGGGCGGACGATCGGCATGTCGGAGGAGACCTTCTCCACCCAGGCGGACGCGGAGAGCTGGCTGGGGGAGAACTGGCGGGGGCTGCGCGCCGAGGAGGTCGACAAGGTGACCCTGCTGGACGGCGACAGCGTCGTGTACGGGATGAGCCTGCACGATCCGGAGTGACCGGCGGGGAAGGACGACGAGGGCCGCGAAGCGTCGTGCTCCGCGGCCCCCGGTGTCTCGCCGGGCTCAGGGGCGCCTGCGCGGGCTGACGGTCTTGGCCGGGTCGCGGATGACGGCCCCGCCGAGGATCTCGTCGATCCGCTTCATCACGTCGGCCTCCAGCTTCACCCCGGCAGCCCGCACGTTGTCGGCGACCTGCTCGGGGCGGGACGCGCCCACGATCGCCGCCGAGACGTTCGGGTTCTGCAGCGTCCAGGCGATCGCGAGCTGCGCCATCGACAGGCCGAGGTCGTCCGCGACCGGCCGCAGGTTCTGCACGCGGGTCAGCAGGTCGTCGTCCAGGTAGCGCTTGATCATGTCGGCGCCGCCCTTGTCGTCGGTGGCGCGCGACCCCTCCGGCAGCGGCTGCCCCGGCTTGTACTTGCCGGTCAGGACGCCCTGCGCGATCGGCGACCAGACGATCTGGCCGACGCCCTCGCGCTCGCAGAGCGGGACGACCTCCTCCTCGATGACCCGCCACAGCATCGAGTACTGCGGCTGGCTGGAGACGATCCGGTCGAAGCCCATCTCGTCGGCGATCTTCAGGGCGCGCTCGATCTCCTCGGCCCGCCACTCCGACACCCCGACGTAGAGGACCTTGCCCTGCCGGACGAGGTCGTCGAAGGCCCGGAGGGTCTCCTCCAGCGGGGTCTCGTGGTCGAACCGGTGGGCCTGGTACAGGTCCACGTAGTCGGTCCCGAGGCGGCGCAGGGAGCCGTGGATCGACTCGAAGACGTGCTTGCGGGACAGGCCCCGGTCGTTCACCCCGGGACCCGTCGGCCAGTAGACCTTGGTGAAGATCTCCAGCCCCTCGCGGCGCTGCCCCTTCAGCGCCCGCCCGAGGACCTCCTCGGCGCGCGTGCCGGCGTAGACGTCGGCGGTGTCGAAGGTGGTCACGCCCTCGTCGAGGGCCGCCCGCACGCAGGCGCGCGCCGCGTCCTCCTCGACCTGCGAGCCGTGGGTGAGCCAGTTGCCGTACGCGATCTCGCTGATCTTCAGGCCGCTCCGGCCAAGGTTTCGGAACTCCATGGGCCCGACCCTAGCCCCGCGCCGATCGTGCGAGGCGCGGCGGACGTTCCCGCCGGACGCGCTCCCCGGACCGGTCCCTCAGGCCCTGGTCCTTCTCATACCTTGTCCTTCTCGCCGAGGCGCACCCGCGGGTTCGGGATCCGCAGCCGGCGGATCTGCATCGCGCGCATCGCGGCGTACATGCCGACGCCCTTGGCGTCCTCGCCGGGGTAGCGCTCGACGGCCAGCCGCTTGATGCCGCGGCTCAGCAGGAAGCCCTCCGCGAACACCACCACGAGCAGCAGCGGCGGCGCGAACAGGACCAGCAGCCGGGCCGCCGGGATCGGCAGCAGGCTGAGCAGCACGATCGCGAACATCGCGTACATCAGGTAGGAGCCGACCGTGCGCCGCGAGTCGACGTAGTCGCGGGCCATCCGGCGCACGGGGCCCCTGTCCCGCTTGAGCAGGTGCTTCTCGTCGCCCTTGGCCATGCCCGCGCGCGCCTTGGCGCGATCGGTGGCCTGCCGTTCCCGCACCTTCTTGTAGGCCTCCTTGCGGGTCGCCGGCGCCGTGATCGGCTGTCGGCGGCGCTTCTCGGCCTCGCTGCGCTTGGGCGTGGGACGGCCCTTGCCGTCGGGCTTTACTACCTGAGGAGGATCCGGCGGGGCCTCCGGGGTACGACGCTTGAACACAGGGATCAGCCTACCGGCTGCGAACATCGTGGCTGCCTCGCGCGTTAACGCGTAGGGTGATAAGAACCCCAGCAGTGGTCATTGAGCCCAGTTCACGACTGAGGCGACAGCACGAAGGGACCGGCGCCGCGCGATGAGCGTGATGAAGCGAATGTCGATGATCTTCAAGTCCAAGGCGAACAAGGCCCTGGACCGGATGGAAGACCCTCGGGAGACCCTCGATTACTCCTACCAGCGCCAGCTGGAGATGCTGCAGAAGGTCCGTCGCGGGGTCGCCGACGTTGCCACCTCGCGCAAGCGTCTCGAGTTGCAGATCAACCAGCTCGAACAGCAGCAGAGCAAGCTGACCGACCAGGGCAAGAAGGCGCTGCAGGTGGGCCGCGAGGATCTCGCCCGCGAGGCGCTGACCCGCCGCTCCGGCCTGGAGAGCCAGCTGGGGGACCTGCGCGGGCAGTACCAGCAGTTGCAGGGCGAGGAGGAGAAGCTCACGCTCGCCTCCCAGCGGCTGCAGGCCAAGGTCGACTCCTTCCGCACCCGCAAGGAGACGATCAAGGCGACCTACACGGCCGCCGAGGCGCAGACCAAGATCAACGAAGCGTTCTCCGGCATCTCCGAGGAGATGGGCGACGTCGGCCTGGCGATCCAGCGCGCCGAGGAGAAGACCGACACGATGAAGGCGCGCGCCGGCGCGATCGACGAGCTGCTGGCCTCCGGCGCCCTGGAGGACTTCTCCGGTCCCAAGGACGACATCCAGGCCGAGCTCGACCGGATGGGCTCCGGCCCCGGCGTCGACATGGAGCTGGAACGTCTCAAGGCCGAACTCGGCCAGGGCCCCGCCCCCAAGGAGCTGAACCAGGGCTCGCCGACCGCCCAGCCGCACCAGCAGCAGCAGGACACCCCCCAGCAGGCCCCGTGGCCGCAGAACCCCGGGGGTGCCCAGTGATCGTCCGCCTGATGGGCGAGGGCCAGCTGGACGTGGCCGAGGAGGACCTGTCCTCGCTCAACACCCTCGACGCCGAGCTGGAGTCGGCGATCGAGTCGGGCGACGAGTCCGCGTTCCGCACCGCGCTGCACGCCCTGCTGGACAACGTCCGCAAGGTGGGCAGGCCGCTGGCGGCGGACAGCCTGGAGCCGTCCGAGCTGATCCTGCCCCCGGCGGACGCGCACATCGACGAGGTGCGCTCCATGCTGGGGGACGAGGGCCTCATCCCGGACTGACCGGCGGGGGCTCGGGCCGCCACCGGGACGACTCCGCGCGGGTCCGGTCGCGTTATGGACATCCAGGCACAAAACCCGCGCCTTGTGCGTTCGTACAAGTGAAGAGGAGCAAGAACTGGGGGGTGGCTGGATGGCCAGGACGCGTTACGCCTCCGACCGGGGGCTGACATCGCGGATGCTCGTGACGATGTTCCTGCTGGGGCTGGTCTACGTCGTCTTCGTGGGGGCCTTCTTCGTCTTCGTGCCGAAGTGGGCCGGCGTCGCGCTGGTCTTCGCGGTGCTGTTCCTCGTCGCCCAGTACTTCTTCTCCGACCGGATGACGCTGTTCGCCATGCACGGCCGGGTCGTCTCCCCTCAGGAGGCGCCCGAGCTGCACGGTGTCATCGACCGCATCTGCGCGATGTCGGACGCCCCGAAGCCGCGGGTCGCGATCGCCGACACCGACGTCCCGAACGCGTTCGCCACCGGCCGCAACCAGAAGAAGGCCGTCGTCTGCGTGACCACCGGCCTGCTGCGCCGGCTCGACCCGGTCGAGCTGGAGGGCGTGCTCGCGCACGAGATGGCGCACGTCGCGCACAAGGACGTCGCGGTCATGACGATCGCCTCGTTCCTGGGCATCCTCGCCGGCCTGATCACCCGGTTCGGGCTCCAGTGGGGCCTGTGGGGCGGGTTCGGGCGACGCAGCAACGACCAGAACACCGGGCTGATCCTGCTCGCCGTCGTCGCGGCCAGCGCGCTCGCCTACGCGGTCAGCTTCCTGCTCACCCGGGCGCTGTCGCGCTACCGCGAGCTTTCGGCCGACCGCGCCGCCGCTCTGCTGACCGGCCGCCCCTCCGCCCTGGCCAGCGCGCTGACGAAGGTCAGCGGCGAGATCGCGCGGATCCCGACCAACGACCTGCGATCCTCGCAGGCGTTCAACGCGTTCTTCTTCACCCCGGCGCTCGGCCGGGGCTTCAGCGTCTCCTCGCTGTTCTCCACCCACCCGTCGCTCGACCGGAGGCTCGCGCAGCTGTCGAAGATCTCCGAGCAGCTCAGCAGGGGAGTGTGATCCGTGGGGTTCCTGGACACCCTGCTCGGCCGGTCCAAGCCGGCCAAGCCCGACCTCGACCAGATCTTCGGGCTGTCGACCGCGGCGGTCACCCTGGAGGCGGCGACCGGGTTCACCCCGACCGGGCTCGGTTCGGTGTGCTTCCGCGCGGCCGAGGGCGGCGCGTTCGCGCGGCTCCAGGCCGACGTCCAGGAACTGCTGGACGCCGACGGGGGTCCCAAGGTCCAGATCAGCAACGACGACTACGGCTACACGTGGCTGCTCGCCGAGCAGCGGCCCGACCAGCTGCCCGACCTCGTCACCGACCTGCACGCGGTGAACGCGACGCTGGAGGCGGGCGGGTTCGGCCCGCACCTGCTGTGCTCCCTGGTCGGTTTCCAGGGGCCGGACGGCCGCCGACTGGCGCTCGTCTACCTCTACAAGCGCGGAACCTTCTACCCCTTCGCGCCGCTCCCCGGAGCCGCGTCGCACTCCGATGGCCACGCCTCGCCGTCTCCTCAGCGAGACAACGCGCTTGAGCTCCAGGTGCGCGGCGCGATCGGCGCGGACCTGCGGTTCGAGCAGGACCTCGGCCGGTGGTTCCCCGTCTGGGGCGCCCCCGGCCTGTGATCCCGCCTGCCCGCCCGCGCCCGGTCAGGGCAGGGCGAGCATCTGGTCGAGGGCGACGCGGGCGTGGTGCGCGGTCTCCTCGTCCACCTCGATGACGTTCTCGACCTTCCCGGCGGCGAGCGACTCCAGTGACAGCACCAGGTGCGGCAGGTCGATCCGGTTCATCGTCGAGCAGTAGCAGACGGCCTTGTCGAGGAACATGACGTTCTTGTCCGGGTGCGCGTTCGCCAGCCGCCGCACGAGGTTCAGTTCCGTCCCCACGGCCCAGGACGATCCGGGCTCGGCGGCCTCGATCGCCTTGATGATGTACTCGGTCGAGCCGATCAGGTCGGCGGCCGTGACGACCTCGTGCCGGCACTCCGGGTGGACGAGGACGTTCACCCCCGGCACCCGCGCGCGGACGTCGTCCACCGACTCCTTGGTGAACCGGCCGTGCACCGAGCAGTGCCCCCGCCAGAGGATCATCTTGGCGTCCCGCAACTGCCCCTGCGTGAGGCCGCCCTCGCGGCGGTGCGGGCTGTAGACGACGCAGTCGTCCAGCGACAGGCCCATCTCCAGGACCGCCGTGTTGCGGCCGAGGTGCTGGTCGGGCAGGAACAGGACCTTCTTGCCCTTGCCGTAGGCCCAGTCGAGGGCGCGCCTCGCGTTGGACGAGGTGCACACCACCCCGCCGTGCCGCCCGACGAAGCCCTTGATGTCGGCCGAGGAGTTCATGTAGGTGACGGGGACGACGTCGTCCGCGATCCCAGCGTCCTCCAGGACCTCCCAGCACTCCTCGACCTGGTCGAAGGTCGCCATGTCGGCCATCGAGCAGCCGGCGCCGAGGTCGGGCAGGATCACCTGCTGGTGGGCGGCGGTCAGGATGTCGGCCGACTCGGCCATGAAGTGGACGCCGCAGAACACGATGTAGGGCGCCTCGGGGCGGGCCGCGGCACGCTGGGCCAGCTTGAACGAGTCGCCGGTCACGTCCGCGAACTGGATGACCTCGTCGCGCTGGTAGTGGTGGCCGAGCACGAACACGCGGTCGCCGAGCGCCGCCTTGGCGGCGCGGGCCCGCTCGACGAGGGCGGGGTCGGACGCCGCCGGCAGGTCGCCGGGGCAGTCCACGCCGCGTTCGCTCGCGGGGTCGGCGCCGCTGCCGAGCAGCAGCAGCGGTAGGTCGCGCACTGGGGTGGTCACGGCGGTCTCCCTTCGCGACGGGGCTTATCGTCGCTTTGACGACTAATGATGGCACAGACGACGGGGGGTTGGCGGTGTGACGTAGACCGCACCCGCACGGGGCGTGAACACCGCCGAGAAGCGGAATGGCCATGTAGCGAGGTACGTTGTCCTACGGGAAGAGGCATGAGACGTCTTCGAGGACAAGCGACAGTCCGCCGCTAGCGCGGCGCAGCGAGACCCGGGAGCTGAACACATGACGGTTTCAGGCGAGACCACGCAGGAGACCACGCAGCAGGGCGTCGTCCTCACCGACGCCGCCGCCGAGAAGGCCAAGGGCCTGCTTGAGCAGGAGGGCCGCGATGACCTTGCGCTGCGTGTCGCCGTGCAGCCGGGCGGCTGCTCCGGCCTGATCTACCAGCTCTTCTTCGACGAGCGGGAGATGGACGGAGACCAGATCCAGGACTTCGACGGCCTGTCGGTGCGCGTCGACCGGATGAGCGCGCCCTACCTCACGGGCGCCACCATCGACTTCGTCGACTCGATCGAGAAGCAGGGCTTCACGATCGACAACCCGAACGCGTCGGGTTCCTGCGCCTGCGGCGACTCCTTCAACTGACGCGCGCCGGGCGCGCCGACACCGGTCGAGCGCAAGGCCCAGGAGGGGCGGTCAGGGCCACGGGTCCGGACCGCCCCTCAAGGCTGCCCTGGGGCGGTGGCGCGACGAACTGTCGTGAGGCGGCGATGTGTGGTGCGATGGTGAGTACCCTGACGGGTTCGAACAGCCGGTGAAACAGCCGGACGACCACGACGAGGAGAGCGACGCCGTGCGCATCGCCGTGACCGGTTCCATTGCGACCGACCATCTGATGACCTTCCCCGGAAGGTTCACCGACCAGCTCCTGCCCGACCAGCTCGACCGGGTGTCGTTGTCCTTCCTGGTGGACGAGCTGGATATCCGCCGCGGCGGCATCGCCGCCAACATCTGCTTCGGCATGGGCAGCCTCGGCAAGGAGTCCATCCTCGTCGGCTCCGTCGGCGACGACTTCGCCGACTACCGCTCCTGGCTCGAACGGCACGCGGTCGACACCGCCTCGGTGCACGTGTCCGAGATCCACCACACCGCGCGGTTCCTGTGCACCACCGACCAGGACCAGAACCAGATCGCCACGTTCTACGCCGGCGCGATGAGCGAGGCCCGCTCCATCGAACTGCGGCCCGTGGCCGACCGCGTCGGCGGCCTCGACCTCGTCGTCGTGAGCCCGAACGACCCCGAGGCGATGCTGCGGCACACCGACGAGTGCCGCGGCCGCGGCGTCCCGTTCGCCGCCGACCCCTCCCAGCAGCTCGCCCGGATGGACGGCGCCGACGTCCGCCGCCTCATCGACGGCGCCGCCTACCTGTTCAGCAACGAGTACGAGAAGGCCCTGGCCGAGGAGAAGACGGGCTGGTCGGGGGAGGAGATCCTGTCCCGCGTCGGCGTCCGCGTCACCACCCTCGGCGCCAAGGGCGTCGTCATCGACCGCAAGGGCGAGGAGGGCGTGCACGTCCCCTGCGTCCAGGTCGACTCCGTCGTCGACCCGACCGGCGTCGGCGACGCGTTCCGCGCCGGCTTCCTGTCGGCGACCGCCTGGGACCTGCCGCTCGAACGCGCAGCCCAGGTCGGAAACGCCATCGCCGCGCACGCCCTCGAAGCCGCCGGGCCGCAGGAATACACCCTCGGCCGCCGCGCGTTCCTCGACCGCTTCGCGGCCGCCTACGGCGCCGACGCCGCGGCCGACATCGAGCCCCACGTCGCCTGCCCGACCCCGTAGGCACGCTCGCCCCCGCAAGCCCGCCCGTGACACGGGCACACGGAGAAGGCCGCGCCGGACCGGCGCGGCCTTCCCTTTTTCCGGCTTCTCGCGCGCCTAGTACGTGCGGCGGATGTGGAAGCCCCAGCCGCCCTGCTGGAGGGTCTCCTCGCGGACGAAGTCCTGGGACTTCATGCGGCACCAGGCGGGGACGTCGGTGCGGGCGGCGGCGTCGTCGGCGAGGACGGCGACGACCTGCCCGACCGGGACCTCCCGGATCCGCTCGGCCAGCATGATGATCGGGATGGGGCACTTGCGGCCGAGCGCGTCGATGACGAGCACGGGCGGCGGGCCCGCCGGCTCCGCGGGGGGCGGCGCCGCGTCCACGGGCGGTGTGCCGGTCCTGGCGCGGCCTCGGAACCTCATGGGCGCGACCGCCTCCCTGTCTCGAAGGTGTTCATCGTCGTCCGGCGGAGACGGGCGACGGCGTCGGGGAGCGCGGCGAGGAAACGGCCGACGGCCTCCGAACCGACGCCTCGCGGCAGCGATACCCGCACGTTCCCATGCGTAATCACTCCCATCGCCTCCAGCACATGGCTCGGACGCAGCGTATCCGCCGTGCAGGAGCTGCCGGAGGAAACGGCGAAACCCAGCCGGTCGAGTTCGGTCAGCAGCGCCTCGCCCTCCACGTACAGGCACGAGAACGTCACCAGGTGGGGGAGCCGGCGCACCGGGTCGCCGATCACCTCGACGTCGGGGACGCTCCGCGGTACCTCCGTCCGGATGCGGTCCACCAGGGCGGAGACGCGCGGGGCGTCCGCGGCCATGTCGGCGCGGTAGGCCACCAGCGCGGCCGCGGCCGCCGCGATGGCGGGGACGTTCTCGAACCCGGGGACGCGGCGCGCCTCGCGCTCGTCGTCCGGCAGCGGCGAGCGCCACCGGGTGCCCTTGCGGACGGCGAGCACGCCGACGCCGGCGGGGCCGCCCCACTTGTGGGCGCTGCCGGCGAGGAAGGACCACCCGCCGGGGACGTCGGCCCGCCCGAGGGACTGCGCCGCGTCGACGAACAGCGGCACGCCGGCCGCGCGGCAGGCCCGCGCGACCTCCTCGACGGGCTGGAGGGTGCCGACCTCGTGGTTGGCCGACTGCAGGCAGGCCAGCGCGGTGTCGGGGCGCAGCGCCGCGGCGAACTCCGCGGCGTCGACACGCCCGGTCCGGTCGACGCCGACGAGGGTGACCTCGCCGCCGTCGCGCTCGTGCAGCTCGGCGGCGTGCAGGACGCTGGAGTGCTCGACGGCGCTCGCCACCAGGTGCCGCCCGGTGCGCCGGCGCGCCTGGAGCCCCCCGAGGACCGCCAGGTGCACCGCCTGGGTGCCCGAGGACGTGAACGACACCTCGTCGGCACGGGCGCCCAGGACGCCGGCGACACGCGCGCGTGCCCGGTCGAGCAGCATCCGGGTGCCGCGGGCCGCCCCGTACAGCCGGGCGGGATCGGCCCAGGCCGCGTCCAGCGCCTCCAGCAGGGCGGCCCGCGCCGCCGGGTGCGGCGGCTCGGTCGACGCGGCGTCGAAATAGCCGTCCGGAGTGCTCGGTCCTGCCACGTGAGAACAGTAACCGGGCACCCGATCGGGGGTTCGCGCGACCCTCGCGCTAGGGTGTCCACCACACGTGTAAACACCGATCTCTCCGCCCGGCCGACCGGGCTTTCATCCGTGGGGAAGGCATTCCGTGAGTCCGACCCGCTCTAGGGAGCGGCGTACGCCTGTGCGCAGTCGCCGCGCATTGAAAAGCGCCGGCGCGCTAGGGTTGCTGGCGCTCTCCGCCACCGCGTGCAGCGGCAGCCGTCTGGGCATGCCCGAGCCGATCAGCGTCCAGGGCGAGCGCATGCTGAAGCTCTGGCAGGGCTCCTGGATCGCGGCGTTCGCGGTCGGGGCCGTGGTCTGGGGCCTGATCATCTGGGCGGTGCTGTTCCACCGCAAGCGCTCCAACGACCTGCCGCCGCAGGTCCGCTACAACATGCCGATCGAGATCCTCTACACGGCGGTCCCGTTCGTCATCATCGCGGTCCTGTTCTACTTCACCGCGAGGGACGAGAACTTCGTCGAGAAGACCACCAAGGATCCCGCGGTGGTCGTCGACGTGGTCGGGTTCCAGTGGAGCTGGCAGTTCGACTACAAGGAGAAGGACGCCACGGGCAAGGAGAAGACGGTCGCCTCCGTCGTCGGCCAGCCCGTCGCCCCGAACGGGCCCGCTCCCGCCAAGCCGGTGATGACGATCCCCTCGGGCAAGACGGTGCGGGTGAGGCTGCACGCCAACGACGTCATCCACTCGTTCTGGGTGCCGGCACTGATTTACAAGAAGGACGTCATGCCGGGCTACACCAACGAGTTCGAGTTCACGGCGAACAAGCTCGGCACCTATGAGGGCCGCTGCGCCGAGCTCTGCGGCGTCGACCACAGCCGGATGCTGTTCCAGCTCAAGGTCGTGACGCCGGAGCAGTACCAGAAGTTCATCGCCGATTCGAAGCAAGCACTGGCCGCGGGAGGTGTCAAGTGACCGCGACGAGTCACGCACCGAGCGCGCCGATCGCCGCGCCGCGGACGAGCAAGGGGCGCATCATCGCCTCCTGGATGTCGTCCACCGACCACAAGGTGATCGGCTACCTCTACCTGATCACCTCGTTCGTGATGTTCCTGTTCGGCGGCGTGCTCGCGCTGCTGATCCGGATGGAGCTGTTCGAGCCGGGTCTGCAGTTCGTCAGCAACGAGCAGTACAACCAGCTGTTCACCATGCACGGCACGATCATGCTGCTGATGTTCGCGACGCCGCTGTTCGCGGGCTTCACCAACGTCATCATGCCGCTGCAGATCGGCGCGCCCGACGTGGCGTTCCCCCGGCTGAACATGCTGGCGTACTGGCTGTTCCTGTTCGGCAGCCTGATCGTCATCGCGGGCTTCCTGACCCCGGGCGGCGCGGCCAGCTTCGGCTGGTTCGCCTACGCCCCGCTGTCGGACGCGGTCCGCTCGCCGGGCGTCGGCGGCGACATGTGGGTGATGGGCCTGGCGATGTCGGGCTTCGGCACCATCATGGGCGCGGTCAACTTCATCACCACGATCCTGTGCATGCGCGCGCCGGGCATGACGATGTTCCGGATGCCGATCTTCACCTGGAACGCGCTGCTGACCTCGATCCTCGTCCTGCTGGCGTTCCCGGTCCTCGCCGCCGCGCTGCTGGCGCTGGAGGCCGACCGCAAGCTCGGCGCGCACATCTTCGACGCCGCGCACGGCGGGGCGCTGCTGTGGCAGCACCTGTTCTGGTTCTTCGGCCACCCGGAGGTCTACATCATCGCCTTGCCGTTCTTCGGCATCGTGACCGAGATCCTCCCGGTGTTCAGCCGCAAGCCCGTCTTCGGCTACATCGGCCTGGTCTTCGCGACCATCACCATCGCGGGCCTGTCCATCACCGTGTGGGCGCACCACATGTTCGTCACCGGCCAGGTGCTGCTGCCGTTCTTCTCCTTCATGACGTTCCTCATCGCCGTTCCCACGGGGGTGAAGTTCTTCAACTGGGTGGGGACCATCTGGCGAGGGCAGTTGACGTTCGAGTCGCCGATGCTGTGGTCGCTGGGCTTCCTCGTGACCTTCCTGTTCGGCGGGCTCACCGGCGTCATCCTGGCGTCGCCGCCGATGGACTTCCAGCTGTCGGACTCCTACTTCGTCGTGGCGCACTTCCACTACGTCGTGTTCGGCACCGTGGTGTTCGCGATGTTCGCCGGCTTCTACTTCTGGTGGCCGAAGTGGACCGGCAAGATGCTGAACGACACCCTCGGCAAGATCCACTTCTGGCTGCTGTTCATCGGCTTCCACGGCACGTTCCTGCTCCAGCACTGGCTGGGCGCCGCGGGCATGCCGCGCCGGTACGCGGACTACCCGAGCGAGTTCCACGGGCTGAACGAGATCTCCAGCATCTTCTCGTTCGTGCTCGGCGCGTCGATGCTGCCGTTCTTCTACAACCTCTACATCACGTGGAAGCGGGGCACGCGCGTCGAGGTCGACGACCCGTGGGGCTACTCCAACTCGCTGGAGTGGGCGACGTCCTGCCCGCCGCCGCGGCACAACTTCAACTCGATCCCGAAGATCCGTTCCGAGCGGCCGGCGTTCGACCTGCACCACCCGCACGTGGGTGCCAAGGGCGAGCTGGCCGGGGCGAAGGGGGAGTAGCCGATGCGCGTCCAGGCGTTCATGTTCTACGGGTGCGCGGTCTTCTTCCTCGCCACCGACGTCGTGTACTGGCTCTGGTCCAACGACTGGACGGGCACGACGGCGCTCGCGCTCGCGGTCGGCCTCGCCGGGCTCATCGGCTTCTACATCCACTTCACGGTGCGGCGCCTTGAGCGCGCCAACGCGGGGCCGCTGTACGAGGACGACCCGGAAGGCGAGATCGCGGACGCGGCGGGCGAGCTGGGCTTCTTCAGCCCGCACAGCTGGTGGCCGCTGTTCGTGGCGCTGTCGGCCACGGCCGTGGCGCTCGGCGTCGTGTTCGGCTGGTGGCTGGTGATCCTCGGTGCCGCCGCCGCGATCCTCACGTCGGTCGGTCTGGTGTTCGAGTACTATCGGGGTCATTTCGCCCACTGATCAGTAAAAGAACCCCATCGGGGGCCGGTGTCCGCTTTTTTGCGGGTACCGGCCCTTTCACACACTGGGTGCCGTTCCAGCGACCGGGCTGGGCAGCGGCCTGAGCCCAGTGGAGCGACCGGGGGGGTCCACATGCGGGTGAGCGGCTCAAGACCGGGTGGCCGAGGGCGGTGTGCCGCAGTGCTGGTCGGCGGCGGCGTGCTCGTCGGGGCCGGCGTGGTGGCGTGTTCCGGAGGCGGCGCGCCGGACGGCGGGGACGCGGTGAAGCTGGAGGTGTCGCCGGGCGGGGGCGGCGGGAAGCTGCGGCCGGACAGCCCCATCGCCGTCGAGGCACGGCAGGGCACGATCGAGAACGTGACGGTGGCGACGAAGGACGGCGTGGTCGAGGGGGACCTGAACGCCGACAGGACGCAGTGGCGGTCCCGGTGGACGCTGAAGCCGGGCACGGCGTACACGGTCGACGCCACCGCCCTCGGCCAGGACGGCCGGACCCGCACGGTCCGCAGCGGCTTCTCCACGGCCGAGGTGAAGAAGACCAACGACGTCACGATCGAGGCGCCGTTCCACAAGGAGACCGTCGGCGTCGGCATCCCGATCATCGTGCACTTCGCCCGTGCGGTGAAGGACCGGGCGGCCGTCGAGCGGGCCCTGGAGGTCACCGCCGACAAGACCGTCGAGGGCGCCTGGAGCTGGTTCGGCAGTCAGGAAGTGGTCTTCCGGACGAAGAGCTTCTGGCCGGCCCAGACGAAGGTGTCGTTCCAGGCGCACCTGAGCGGTGTGCGCACCGGGCAGGGCGTGTACGGCGGTAAGGACTACGGCGTCGACTTCAAGGTCGGCGACTCGCATGTCGCCACGGCCGGCGAGGACAGCCACAAGATGGTCGTGAAGGTCAACGGCAAGAAGGCCCGCACGATCCCGACGAGCATGGGGCGCGGCGGGGAGCGCAAGTACACCACCACCAACGGGGTCCACCTCGCCATGGGCAAGGAGGACCCGACCGTCATGACGTCGGACTGGGACGGCTGCGGACCCGGCTGCGCCGGGTACTACAGCCTGACCGTCTACAAGTCGGTGCGGATCTCCGACAGCGGCGAGTACGTCCACAGCGCGCCGTGGTCGGTGGGCTCCCAGGGGAGCGAGAACGTCAGCCACGGCTGCATCAACGTCAGCCCGTCCAACGCCAAGTGGTTCTACAACCTCGCCCAGCGAGGCGACCCCATCACGGTGACCGGCAGCGACCGGCAGCTGGAGGCGGAGAACGGCTGGGGGTACTGGCAGGTGAAGTGGCAGAACTGGGTGAAGGGCAGCGCGCTGAAGCGGTCGGTCACGACGGCTGCGCACGTGGACGCGGCGACCCTGTCGGCACAGCGGGGAGCCAAGCCCAAGGCGCCGGAGAAGCAGCGGGCCGAGGGCAACTGAGCGGCGGCTAGCGAAGGGGCGGCGGGGCCTGGACGTGGTGCAGGCGCGCCCAGTCGCGGGCCATGGCGATCCTGTCGGGCCCCGCGGGGTGCGTGAGCCACAGGAGGTACTCCGCGGTGTCGGGGTTCAGGTCGGAGATGTTGCGCACGGACAGCGCGTGCTGCATCGACACGAACGTCGACGGGTCGCGGGTGAGGTCCAGCGCGTGCGCGTCGGCGCGAGCCTCGATGCGGCGGCTCACGAGGTTCTGGACGGGGGCGGCGAGTGTCGTCCCGGCCGTCACGAGCGCGAGGAGGAGCGCTACGGACCTCGGATCGGCCGCCCCGCCGCCGCGGCGCGCGTCCGGTCCCGTCCCGCCGGAGCCGGGCACGCCGGGATCGAGCCCGGCGCGCCGCAGCAGGCGCGGGGACGTCATCAGCAGGTACAGCAGGCACAGGGCCCCGGCCACGCCGAGCGCGCCCACGAGCGTGCCCCACAGCACATCGTCGCGTTTGGCGTGGCCGAGCTCGTGCCCGACGATGGACTCGACCTGGGCGGGCGGCGACTTCAGCAGCGTGTCGTAGAGCACGATGCGGCGCGTGGAGCCGAACCCGGAGACGTAGGCGTTCAGCGACGTCGTCCTGCGGGACGCGTCCGCGACGAGGACGTCCTCGACGGGCACGCCGTCCCGCCGGGCCATCGCCAGCAGGTCGCTGCGCAGCGGCCCGGCGGGCAGCGAGTGGAACCTGTTGAACACCGGCTCCACGGCGAGCGGGTAGACGAACGAGGCGAAGACGACGAGGACGAACCCGCCCACGGCGGCGCCGGTCCACCAGTAGCGCGGGAAGCGGCGGGTGAGGGCGTAGAGCAGCAGCAGGGCGATCGTGTAGATGACCCAGGTGACGGCGAGGGACTTCGCCTGGTCGACGAGCCATGCGGGCCAGCTCTGGGTGGACAGCCCGTACCGGCGCAGCACGGACTCGCTCCAGATGTCGAACGGCAGCCCGGCGACGCGCAGGAGCGTGGTCACGGCGAGGACGGCGAGGATGATGCGCAACGGCCGGCGCCGGAGGCGCTCCGGGGGGTGTGGGGGGTCGTCCCCCCTCGGGAGGGACGGCCGGCGCCGGAGGCGCTTCGGGGGGTGTGGGGGGTCGTCCTCCGTCGAGAGGATCGGCCTGCGTCTGGGCTTGGCGGTGGCCCAGCCGATGAAACGGGCGCCCAGCGGCGTGAAGCCCAGCACCAGGATCAGGGCGAGGCCGACGAGGAGCCCGGTGTAGGCGGGCGGGTTGACGGCCGAGTCGAACGCCCGGGAACGGGCGATCTCGGCGGGGGTGAAGTCCAGCGCGGGGTCGGGTGTCACGCGCCCGCCGGGGACGTGTCCGGGCAGCGGGTTCCACGGCGTGGTCCTGGCGAGGACGGCCGCGACCCCGGCGAAGAGCACGGCGGCGGTGACGGCGGCGGCGATCCGGGGCCGCCGCGCGGGGGCGGCGCCGGGAGCCCCCGCGGCGGCGCCCTCGGCGCGGTCCTCGTCGGTCTCCGCCTCGCTCATGCGAGCTCCTCCTTCACGTAGTCGCGCCAGAGTGCGGTGAAGCGCTCCCGCGTGAGGCCGAGCACGTCGCGCAGGGCCGTGGCCTCCGGGGCGCGCCCCGCGGCCCGGTAGAGCCGAACCAGCGCCGCCTCACCGTACCGGTCGGCGACCATCCGGCAGGCGAGCCAGGCCTCCTGGTAGGCCTGGGAGAGGCGGGGGGAGCCGCCGGCGAAGGCGCCGGCGGCGGGCAGCGCGGACGGCGTGCGCCCGGCGGAGACCTCGCGGCGCAGCTCGCCGGCCGCCGACCGGGTGCTGATCTTGACGTGCCGGTAGCCGACGTAGTCGGCGAAGCCCTCGATCAGCCACAGCGGCGTGCGCCGGTCGCGTGCGCCGCCGGTGGCGACGTGGGTCAGCTCGTGGGCGAGGACGACGTCGCGGCCGAGTTCGTTGAGGCGGCCGAAGGTACCGGGGGAGACGATGACGCGGTCCTCGCCGCGGCCTCCCCCGGCGGCCGGGGCCACGGTGGCGAGCGCGGCGATCTGGCCGAGGCTCTGCCCGGGGCCTGCGAGCGCGGAGGCGAGGGTCGCGTCGGCGGGGACGAGCGCGACGACCCGCTGCGCCCACCCCTTGCCGACCACGGACGTGACGCCCGGGACGGCCGCGTCCAGCCGCCCGGCGATGCCGTCGAGGCCGGCGCCGTCCCCGATGACGAGGCCGGCGCGGCCCCTGACCACCGTCAGGGGGCCGCAGTCCCAGATGTCGGTGTCGTCGGCGAGGCCGCGGGACGTCCCGTCGCCGACGATCGTCCACGTCCCGGCGCGCGGGGCCAGCGTGAGGTAGCGGGTGCGGGCCACGTCGCTCCGGTCGAAGCCGCGCAGCCGGTAGCGCACCTCGACGCGGACGACGGCGGTCCCGCCGTCCACGGCCTCGGTCGTGACGATGCGCTCCCGCCAGCCTTCCAGGGGGAGCTTCCGGAGGTTCCCGTACACGCGGGACTGGGCGTCCTGGAAGGCGGCGGGGGCGTCGCCCACCGTGGCGAGGAACGCCATGCGGTCGCCGTCGCGGACGGCGCGGGCGCGGTTGGTGAGAACGGCGGCGGCCGTGTGCGGGCTGAAGGTCCCGGCGGCCCGGGAGGTGGGGCGCGCGCCGGCGCCCGCCGCCCCGCCGCCGGAGCGCGCGCCCGCCAGGCCGGCGCCGCCGGCGAGGAGGGCGCCGATCCCGCCCGCGCCGAGGGCGAGGACCCTGCGCCGCGTCACGGGGGCGTCCTGCCCGGGGCCTTCCTCCATGGGCGCGATCCTATGCAGGGCGCGGGACGGGGGGCGCCGTCACGACCGGTAGTCCGGGTAGCCGTAGCCGACGACGACGTCTGTGGAACGTTCCCTTACGCGGACGGCGTTGTCGGTGTTGCCCTCGACGGTCTCGATCGTGCCGTCGTCGACCTTCTTGATCACCATGCCGACGTGCTGGATGTCGTCGACGGACTCGCCGCCGTCCCACGCGAAGAAGACGATCGCGCCGGGCCTCGGCTCGGTGCCCCAGCGGCCGTGCTCCTGGAACCAGCGGGCGTGGGCGACCGTCCAGGCGTCGCTGCCGATCTGGTCGGTGAAGCCGATCTGCTCGCCCACCCAGGAGACGAACATGTCGCACCAGTTCGCGTCCCCGTAGCCGTCGAGGGAGCCGCCGTCGCGCGCGAGCGTCTCCTGCGCGCGGGACGTGGCCATGTACCACTCCTGGAACTTGGTCTCGCCGCCGCCGTCCTCCTCGACGCCCACCTGCGAGCGGGCGAGCCCGATGGCCTGCGCGGCGGTGGGCCGCGACTTCGCGGCGGCCTTAGCGGAGGTCGTCGCCTGCGGCCGCGCGGGCCGGTCCTTCTTCTTCGCCGGGGCCTTCGGGCCGGTGGTCTCGGGCTCGTCCTCGGACGAGCGCCGGGACGTGAGCCTGGACGGGTCGCCGTGCGCCGTCAGGCCCGGGGCCAGGTCGGCCGCGGCGGCGGGCCGGGCCGGGGCGGAACCGAACGGCAGGACCGACGCCTGGGCGGTGGCCGCGGCGGTGCCGATCACGGCGGCGCCGACGACCACGCCGCCGGTCGTCCGCCACGTGAGGGACAGGGAGTTCGGCTTGCGGTGCCTGCCGGGGGTCTTCTTGCAGTGCGAGCGTGGCACGGGGGGATCTCCTCGACTTCCATGCCGCCTACCGGGTTAGCTGACGGGTTCGGGCGTGGAAGCCGCCCTACGGCCCGTGAAGGCAGGCCGATTCACCCCAAAAAGGACGCAGTGGGTCCCCGGTTCCACGACGGCCGCGCATGCAGGGCACGGCGGTCCGCGGACTCGGCGGTGACGTGCCCGGGGGCGGGCACGCCGGTTCGGATGGGGAATCTCGGCGGGCGCGGACGCCCGCGGAGTGCAGGGGGTGGGGGCGTGGCCGCGTGGCGGCCACGCCCCAGGTAACGCTGCGGGATTCACTCCTTCTCTTCCAGACGCCTACCGGGTTAGCTGACGGGTTCGGGCGTGGAAGTGGCCCTACGGCGGCTCCCACCGGACTGCGGAGAGAGACGCGCCGATTCACCCCGGGTGCCGGAATGCCCGTTCGGAGACGTTGTCCGAACTCCGGCGGATATGGGTCCCCGGTTCCGCACTGAAGCGGATTCGGCGCTGCCGCTGCGATCCTGGGGGCGAGATGGGGCCCGGCGCGGGACCTGTCTCCCGCGTGCGAACGAGCGGCGCCTGATGTTGTGGGTGGACGGCGGCCCGTCTCCGGGACCGTCCGGGGATCTGCCCCGTGTAGGCCACCGCGGCTGCGCGCTCAGCGCCATGCACGCTGCGAGCGTGCGCACGGTGGACGGGACAGGCCGGTCTGCGTCGAGACCGTGCGGCGCCTTCGGGCGCCGCGGGACGGCACGTGGGGCGTGCCGCCCTGGGGGAGCGGCACGTGGATCGCGCCGCCGTCACGCGGGTGCTGGATGCGCCGCGTGGGGCCGGGGCGCCGGGTGGGCGCCGCGGGGCCGCGGCGTCTGGAGGGCGCCGTGAGTGGTGACAAGGTACCAAAACCCCAAAGGAAGGCAAACCCCCCCAAAACCAACAACGGACCAGGTCAGGCCTGGTCCGTTGTCGATGAGGCTCCGTCACGCCCGCGGGGCGGGGGTGTCGGGGCGGTGCGTCAGGGGCGCCCTGCGCCGTAGTAGTTGCTCAGGTAGTAGCCGGAGGTGATGTCGGCGATCCTGACGACGTCGCCGGTGTGCGGGGCGTGGATCATCTTGCCGCCGCCCACGTAGAGGCCGACGTGGCCGAGGCTGCTGAAGAACACCAGGTCGCCCGGCTGGAGGTTGCTCTTGGCCACCCGCTTGGTCGCGGCGTACTGGGAGTTGGTGGTGCGGGTGATGCCGACGCCCGCGGCGGCCCAGGACTTCATGGTGAGGCCGGAGCAGTCGTAGGAGCCAGGGCCCTCGGCGCCGTAGGAGTAGGGCTTGCCGAGCTGGGCGTAGGCGAAGTCGAGCGCCGCGCGGGCCGGACCGCTGGCCGGCCCGTTGTAGGTGCCGCCGGTGCCGCCGCCGGGGCCGCCCGAGCCCGACGGCGTGTTCGGGCTGAGCCGGCGCACGATCGCCTTCTGCTTCTTCACCTGCTTGTCGAGTTCGAGCTTCTGCTTCTTCAGCTCGTCCTGCTTCGACTTCACCTCGTCGTAGGCGGACTTCGCCTGGGACTGCTCGCGGCGGAGCCGCTGGGCGGTCGCGAGGAACTGGGTGAGCTGGGAGCTGCGCTCCTGCGACAGGTGCGAGAAGACGGCGGCCTGGTCGAGGATCGACTGCGGGTCCTTGCTGCCGACGAAGCCGGTGACGTCGGCCGAGTCACCGTTCTTGTAGGCGGTGGCCGCCATCTGAGCGATCTTGGACCGCTGCTCCTCGAAGCTGGCCTGCTCCTGCTTGCTCGCCTTGGTCGCGGCGTCGAACTTCTTCTTGGCGACCTTGAGCTTCTCGCGGTTCTGGTTGAACTGCTCGACCTTCTGGTCCATCTTCTCGTTGAGCTTGTCGAGCGCCTTCTGGGCCTGCGCCCGGGTCGGCTTGGGCTCGGCGTGCGCCACCACCGGGGAGCAGGTCAGGGAGACCGCCACGGTCAGGCCGGCCACGGCCGCCAGGCGACGGGAGCCGCCTCTGCCCGCAGAGCCTGCCCTGCGGCCAGGCCGCTGCGCCGGTGCCCCGATGTGATCATTGGCCACGGTCGGTTTCGCCCCTCTCGTCCACGACGTCAGCCGCCGACATTAGCGAGGGGCAACAGCTGTCACAACCGATTCATCACTCTTTGATTGACATCTGTGTATATTGTCCACTTTCAGTGACGACATGATCACTTACGGCGAGGCTTGCCTTATCGGAGCCTTATCGGCACCTTAGGAGCGGCCCAGCCTGCGCAGCAGCAGGGAGGACGGGCAGGGACGCGCGCTGGCGCGCCGTGCGGCGTCGGCGACCTCCCGGTCGGACGACACCACGACCACCGACCGGCCGGGGGGCTCGGCCCGCACGAGCTCGCCGATCAGCTCGTCGGCCGTCTGGCCCGGGCGGCTGAACAGCACCCGCACGCCGCGCGGCGCCGCGATGGCGACCGGCGCGTCCAGTTCCGCGCCGTCGAACACGCACGTCACCTCGGCGCGCGTCTGCGCGGCGAGCCCGCCGAGCCCCGAAAGCAGCCGGCTGCGCTGGTCGGCCAGCGGCAGCTCCCCGTACCCGGTCTTGGTGACGTTGTAGCCGTCCACCACCAGGTGCACCTGCGGAAGCGTCAGCAGTCGGTCCAGCAGCTGCGGGTCGCTGTCGGACAGGGCCCGGCCGGGCAGCGCGCGGTGCGCCAGCCGGTCCGGCTCCAGACCGCCCACCGCGTCGGCGGGACGGCCGATGGTGGAGGGCAGGGCCAGTTCCCGGCGGACGCCCTGCGCCGCGTCCACGAGCGCGTCCAGCAGCATCCGCAGCCGCACGTCGTCGACGTTGCGGCCCTCGCGCGCGGCCCGCTTGGCGGTCTCGGCCGCCTCCTCCGCCCGCACGGCCCGGGCGCGCAGCTTGCGGAGCTCCTTCTCCGACGCGGCGGTCGACTCGCGCGCGGCGGCGAGCTCGCGATCGGTCTCCGCCGCGACCGCGTGGGCGCGCTCCTCCGCGGCCCGGAAGCGGGTGCGCGCGTCGTGCAGCTTGCGGCGCAGGTCCGCGACCTCGGCCTTGGTCTCGCGCAGCTCGGTGCGCAGCTTGGCCAGCTCGGCGCCGCGGGCGTCGCGGGTCGCGGCCAGCTCGGCCTTCAGCGCGGCGATGCGGCGCTCGGCCTCCTGCTCCTCCGACGCGGTCGCCGAGCGCGTCAGCTCCTCGCGCGCGGACTCCACCAGCCCGGTCCAGCCCGCGGGGCGCAGCAGGTAGGCCAGCACCGCGACGCGCACCGGGTCGGCCGCGGGCGGCACCTCCCCGCCCTCGACCGCCTCCACCAGGTCGGCCTGCGCCTCCCGGAGCGGCACGGCGACCCGGCGCCGGAACTCCCCGTCCTTCTCCAGCACCGCCGCGATGTGCTGGCCCGCGAGCCTGGCGCGCTTGCGGCGCTCGAACCGCGCGAACCGGCGCAGCGGCACGGGGACCTCGTCGGAGGGCAGCGACCCGATCAGCTCGGCGGCGACCTCCACCACGCCCTGCCGAACGGCCTCGGGCAGCGGGCGGGTCGGCTTCTCCGCGGGCTCCCCGTCGCCGGGGGTCGCTTCGGGACCGCTGTCGATGATCCCGCTCCTTCCGGGCTGCGCCGCCGGTGGGCTGTGTGTTCCCGAGCGCGCCCCGCCCTAACCAGGGCGAACGTGCGATCGGACGGATCGCGCCCGGCCCTCGGCGGGATGCCTCCCGCCCGTCCTCGCGGCCCCCGCCCGGCGGGACGTCCCGGCGCCCCCCAACCCTAGCGGCACGAAGTTCTGTCGGTGGGGTCCTCTACGGTCGCGCACATGACGGCTGCGCACGGTGTCCAAGGGCGCGGAGTCCCGGGGCGCGGAGCCCAGGGGCACGGCGTCCAGGGCACCCTGGACGACCTCGGCACCCCCCTCCGCGACGTCACTTTCGTGGTGGTCGACCTGGAGACCACCGGCGGCTCGGCGGCCGACTCGGCCATCACCGAGATCGGTGCGGTGAAGGTGCGCGGCGGAGAGGAGCTCGGCGAGCTCGGCACGCTGGTCGATCCGGGCGGTCCCGTCCCGCCGTTCATCACCGCGCTGACCGGCATCACCACGGCGATGGTGACGGCCGCGCCGCGGATCGAGTCGGTGCTGCCGGCGTTCCTGGAGTTCGCGCGCGGCTGCGTCCTCGTCGCGCACAACGCCTCGTTCGACATCGGCTTCCTCAAGGCCGCGTGCGCCGCGAACGGCTACGCCTGGCCCGCGTTCGCGGTCGTCGACACCGTCGACCTGGCGCGGCGCGTGCTCTCCCGCGACGAGGTGCCCAACTGCAAGCTCGGCACGCTGGCCCGCTTCTTCCGGACGTCCAACGAGCCCACGCACCGGGCCCTCGCCGACGCCCGCGCCACCGTGGAGGTGCTGCACGGCCTGATCGAGCGGCTCGGCTCGTTCGGCGTCACCTCGCTGGAGGAGATGCGGGGCTTCGCCAAGGCGCCCACCCCCGAGCAGCGCCGCAAGCGGCACCTCGCCGACGACGTCCCCTCCACCCCCGGCGTCTACCTGTTCGAGGACCACGCCGGCGAGGTCCTGTACGTGGGCAAGAGCGGCGACCTGCGCTCGCGCGTGCGCAGCTACTTCACCGGCTCGGAGACGCGCCGGCGCGTCCGGGAGATGGTCGGCCTCGCCGAGAACGTCCGCACCATCGTGTGCGCCACGGGGCTGGAGGCCGAGGTCCGCGAGCTGCGGCTGATCGCCGAGCACAAGCCGCGCTACAACCGCCGCTCCAAGTTCCCCGAGCGGGCGATCTGGCTGAAGCTGACCGTGGAGCCGTTCCCGCGGCTGTCCATCGTGCGGGAGTGCCGCGCCGACGGCGCCCGCTACCTCGGGCCGATCTCCTCGCGGCGGCAGGCCGAGGAGGCCCGCGCCGCGCTCCACGAGGCCGTGCCGCTGCGGCAGTGCACCCAGCGGCTGACGCTCCGCCTGGTGGAACGCGGCAAGGCGCGTTCGTGCGCCCTCGCCGAGCTCGGCCGGTGCGGCTCGCCCTGCGACGGCCGCGAGTCCGCCGACGCCTACGCCGTCCACACCGGGACGGCCCGCTCCATCATGGAGGGCGACGTGCGGCCCGTCGTGGCCGCCGCGCAGGTCCGCATCGACCGGCTGGCCTCCGAGCTGCGCTACGAGGAGGCCGCCGCCCAGCGCGACCGGCTCGCCGCGTTCGTCCGGGCCGCCGCGCGCGGGCAGCGGCTCGCGGCACTGGCCCGGCTGCCCCAGCTCGTGGCCGCCCGCCCCGCGTTCGACGGCGGCTGGGAGCTGTCGGTCGTGCGCTACGGCCGGCTCGCCGCCGCCGGCACCGTCCCGCCGAACGCCCGGCCCCGCCCCTACGTCGACGCGCTCGTCGCGACCGCCGAGACGGTGTTCCCGCCCTCCGGGGAGGCGCCCGGCGGCGTCGCGCTCGGCGCGCCCCCCTCGCAGGGCGCGACCGCCGAGGAGATGGAGTGCGTCCTGCGCTGGCTCGACCTGCCCGGCGTGCGCCTGGTCGAGGTCGACGGCCCGTGGACGTGCCCGCTGCACGGCGCCGAGGGGCTGCGCGAGTGGATCGACAAGGCCTACGACCGGAGCTACGAGCGGCCCGAGGGGGCCCGGCACGGGCCCCGCCGCCCACTAAGGTGACGGTGTACACCCGGCAACCGGAGGACGACCCCGCATGGCACTGCCTCTCTACGACAGTCAGCCTGCGCGGCGCGTTCCCTGGGTGACCTACCTGCTGATCGCCGTCAACGTGGTGGTCTTCCTCCTCACCCCGATGTCGAACTTCGCCGCCTGGTACGGCAACGGCTCGGTCCGCGAGTGCAAGGCGACGCACTTCACGTTCGAGTACGGCGCCGTGCCGAAGGAGCTGACCACCGGCGACCAGCAGCCGCTGCCGACCGAGGTCGTGCACGACTGCGGGCCCGCGGGCTTCCGCAAGGCGCCCTGGACGACGGCGTTCACCTCGATGTTCCTGCACTCCAGCGCCCTGCACCTGCTCGGCAACCTGGTCTTCCTGTTCGTCGTCGGCATGGGGGTGGAGGACCGGCTCGGCCGGTGGCGCTACCTGCTCGCCTACCTGGCGTTCGGGCTCGTCGCCGTCTACGGGTTCGCGTGGACGTCGCCCGGCTCCACCGTCCCGCTCATCGGCGCGTCCGGCGCGATCGCCGGGGTGATGGGCGCCTACGTGATCCTCAACCCGCGGGGCCGCGTCGTCAGCTGGGTGCCGCCCGTCATCGTCATCCGCCTGCCGGTGTGGGTGGTGCTCGGCTACTGGTTCGTCCTGCAGTGGCTGTCCCTGGGCGACGAGAAGAGCAACGTCGCCTACACCGCGCACATCTACGGCTTCGTGGCGGGCGTGGTGTTCGCGCTCCTGGCCCGCCGCGCCGGCCCGGCCCACCGCCTGGCCGCGCTGAGCCGCGGCTGACCGGCCGCCGCCGTCCACGGCCGGCCCGGACCGGGGCGTCCCTCGCGCCGGCGCCGCCGGCCTCCCCGATAGGGTCGGAGCGTCCGTTTCTGTGGGGGAGGGGTGCAGTGGTCACTGCGATCGTGTTCGTCAAGGCCGACGTCGCGCGCATCCACGAGGTGGCCGAGACGATCGCCGCGCTGGACGGTGTCAGCGAGGTGTACTCCATCACCGGCGACCACGACCTCATGGTGATGGTCCGGGTGCGCCGCCACGAGGAGCTCAACGACGTGATCCCGGGCCGCATCAACAAGGTCCCCGGCATCGCCGGCACCGAGACACACATCGCGTTCCGCACCTACTCCCAGCACGACCTTGAGCAGGCCTTTTCCCTCGGTCTCGCCGACGCCGACTGACCCCGGGACCGCGGCCGGGCGCGGCTAGCGGCCGACGACGAGGGCGATGCGTTCGATGCCGCCCCCGCAGGGGCGGGCGGCGTAGCCGGGCACCTCGCGGTACACCGCGCCCGGGGGCCAGGTGGCGGTGTTGGAGGCCATCACGCGGCCGGGGGCGTTGACGACGAAGGCGGGCGCGGGGATCTCCCGCAGCGCCGGGACGACCTCGTTCTCGAACGTCCGGGCGAACACGTCGGCGGCCGCGACGCCCGCGAACACCCCGCCGACGCGCACCGGCGCCGACAGGGTCAGGACGTACTCGTCGCTGCACAGGTAGTCGACGTAGGGGCCGCAGACGGTCTTCTCGGCGCCGCCCTGCGGCTCCGTGAACCACTCCCAGTCGGTGTAGTCGTACAGGACGCTGCTCTCGGGGTTCAGATCGCGCAGCAGCTGGGACGGCCGCCCGGCCGGGCCGGTCTGCCACCACTCCAGGTACCAGGCGGCGTCGGCGAGCAGGCCCGGCGCGGCGATGAACCCCAGGCCGCAGACGATCGGGCCGAGATGGGAGAACAGCAGCGGGCGCAGCGCGGCGAGGTCGGCGCGGGCGGGGGCGCGCCCGGCGCGGTGGACGTCCTCCAGGCACCGCGCCGTCGCGTCGCGCACCTGCGCCACGGTGGTGAAGACGCCGTCCAGGGTCGCGCGGACGTGTGCCGCCGCCGCGCCGACGGCCGGTGGCTCGGCGGGCATGGGTCCCCCTCGGGGTCTCAGAGTGCGAGCCGTCGTTCAATCAGACGTTCTACCGCATTCGAGACGTGACTTTCAGCTACATCGCGCGCTCCGGCCGCGTCGGCGGCCTCGATCGCCTCGATGAGCCGGGCATGCTCGGCGTCGACGCGGTCGCGCTGGTCGGGCAGCTCGTGCACGGCCCAGACCAGCGGCCCGATCTCGGCCTGGAGCCGGATCTCCTCCCGGGTGAGCCGGCCGGACTGGGAGGCGGCGGCGACCTCCAGGTGGAGCCGGCCGTCCAGCCGGCACATCCCGTTGCCCGAGCCCGCCCCGGCCATCTCCTCCAGCGACCGCCGCAGGCGCCGGACGTCGCCGGGCAGCGACCGCCCGGCGGCGAGGCGCGCGGCTGCCCCGGCGATGGCGGCGTAGTGGTCGCCGAGATCGCGGAGCTCTTCAGCGCTGAGCGAACGCAGCCGCTCGTCGAGATCGAATGCCCTGGCAGGAGCCCGGACGAAGCTGCCGCCGCCGCGCCCCCGGCGGGTCTCGATGAGCCCTTGTTGACGCAAGGCCATCAGCGCTTCGCGTAGTGTGACCGTCGAAACACCGAGAAATGCCGACAGGTCGGTCTCACTGGGCAACTGCTCGCCGTCAGCGAGGAGGCCGAGCGCGATCGCGTCGCCCAAGCGCCGTACGACCGCGTGCACCCGCGCGGTGTTGTCGACGGGAGCGAACACGACGAGGTGCGCGCTGTCCATGGGCCCCCTCCCGGTGTTGACACAGTGATACCGGACCATCACTTGAACTTAAACCTCTGACTCCATATGTTTTCGGTCATGCCGGCTTCAGCGGTGAGGATCCGCGATCTTCGCAAGACCTTTGGCCCCGTCGAGGCGGTGGCGGGCGTCGACCTCGACATCGGGGACGGCGAGTTCTTCTCGATGCTCGGTCCGTCCGGGTCGGGGAAGACGACCGTGCTGCGGCTCATCGCGGGATTCGAGCGCCCGACCTCTGGAACGATCGAACTCGGCGGCAGGGACGTGACCGGGCTCGCGCCGTTCGATCGTGACGTCAACACCGTCTTCCAGGACTACGCGCTCTTCCCGCACCTGGACGTGCTCCGCAACGTCGAGTACGGCCTGAAGGTGCGCAGGGTGCCGAAGGCCAAGCGCCGGGAGCGGGCGCTGGAGGCGCTGCGCAGCGTCCGGCTCGACGGGATGCAGGCGCGCCGCCCCGGCGAGTTGTCGGGCGGCCAGCGCCAGCGGGTCGCGCTCGCCCGGGCGCTGGTGAACGAGCCGAAGGTGCTGCTGCTGGACGAGCCGCTCGGCGCGCTCGACCAGAAGTTGCGCGAGGAGATGCAGGTCGAGCTGAAGAGCATCCAGCGCAGGGCCGGCATCACCTTCGTGTTCGTCACCCACGACCAGGAGGAGGCGCTGACCCTCAGCGACCGGATCGCCGTCCTCGACGGCGGCCGGGTCCAGCAGGTCGGCACGCCGGCCGAGGTGTACGAGCGTCCCGCCACCGAGTTCGTGGCCGGCTTCGTCGGGACGACCAACCGCATCGGCGACGTCTGCGTGCGGCCGGAGAAGATCCACGTCCACGAGGACGGCGGCGACCGGGAGGCGGGCGGGCCGGACGCGGGGGACCGGCAGGCGCTCGGCACGGTCGCCGAGGTCGTCTACGCCGGCGCGGTCACCCGCTTCGTGATCGACCTGGAGTCGGGGGACCGGGTCGTCGCGCTGCAGCAGAACCTGCGGACCTCCTCCATGGACGTGCTGGGCCGGCGTGGCGCGCGCGTCCGGATCAGCTGGCACGAGGCGCACGAGTTCCACGTGTCGGGCGCCGGCTCCCTGCCGGCTCCCACCCCCTGAGCCACCCCAACAAACCCCCGAAAAACCCCCACAATAAGGAGTTCCCCATGTGGTCCACGCGCATGGCGGCCGCCGCCGCGGCGACGCTGGCGATCGGACTTGCGGCCGTCGCCTGCGGCGGCGACTCGGGCGACAAGGCGACCGGAGCCGGGCAAGGCGGCTTCCCGGTTCCCAAGGTGCCGATGCAGAAGTCGCTCGGCCAGGGCGAGGGCCAGGTCAACCTGGTCGCCTGGGCCGGGTACGCCGAGGACGGCTCCAACGACCCCAAGGTCGACTGGGTCACGCCGTTCGAGAAGCAGACCGGCTGCAAGGTCAACACCAAGGTCGCCGGCACGTCCGACGAGATGGTCACCCTGATGAAGACCGGCGAGTACGACGCGGTCTCCGCCTCCGGCGACGCCTCGCTGCGGCTGATCGCCTCCGGGACGGTCGCGCCGGTCAACACCGGGCTGGTGCCGAACTACGCCGACGTGTTCGCCGGCCTGAAGATGAAGCCGTGGAACTCGGTGAACAACGTCGCCTACGGCATCCCGCACGGCCGCGGCGCCAACCTGCTCATGTGGCGCACCGACAAGGTCAAGACGGCCCCCGACTCCTGGGGCGCGGTGTTCGACGCCAACTCCCCGTACAAGGGGAAGATCACCGCCTACGACTCGCCGATCTACATCGCCGACGCCGCCCTCTACCTGAAGACGGCCAAGCCCGAGCTCGGCATCAAGGACCCGTACGCGCTCGACCAGAAGCAGTTCGACGCGGCCGTCGCGCTGCTCAAGACCCAGCGCGGGCTCATCGGCGAGTACTGGTCCGACTACACCAAGGAGGTCCAGGCGTTCAAGAGCGGCGACTCCGTCCTCGGGACGACGTGGCAGGTCATCGCCAACCTCGCGGAGGGTGAGAAGGCCCCGGTCAAGGTGGCCCTGCCCAAGGAGGGCTCCACCGGCTGGTCGGACACGTGGATGGTCGGCGCGAAGGCCAAGCACCCCAACTGCGCCTACAAGTGGATGGACTGGATCGTCTCTCCCAAGGCGAACGCGCAGGTCGCCGAGTGGTTCGGTGAGGCGCCGGCGAACGCCAAGGCGTGCCGGGAGACCGCGGTCAAGACCCACTGCGACACCTTCCACGCCACCGACGAGAACTACTTCTCCCAGGTGCACTTCTGGACGACGCCGATCGCGCAGTGCCTCGACGGGCGCAAGGACGTCAAGTGCGTCGACTACTCCAAGTGGACCCAGGCGTGGACCGCGATCAAGGGATGACCGGCTCCGCCCTCACCGGCGGTAAGGACGGCCGCCCGGCGCCGGGTCCCCGGCGCCGGGCGGCGGCCCTGCTGCACCGCCGGCCGCGGCTGCGCCTGTCGCTGCTGCTGTCGGCGCCGCTCGCCTGGCTGGTCGTCGTCTATCTCGGCGCGCTCGCCGCGATCTTCCTGACCGCGTTCTGGACCACCGACGTCTTCACCGGCGAGGTCGTCCGGCAGTTCACGCTCGCCAACTTCCAGACCCTCGTCGACGAGCCGGTCTACCGGACGGTCGCGCTGCGCAGCCTCGGCGTCGCGGCGGCCGTCACCCTCATCGACACCGCGATCGGCTTCCCGATGGCGCTGTACATGGCCAAGGTCGCCAGGCCGCGGCACCGGCCCTACCTGGTGATCGCGATCCTGGCGCCGCTGTGGGCCGCCTACCTCGTCAAGGCGTACGCGTGGCGGGTGATGCTGGCGGAGGGCGGCCTGGTCGACGAGGTGCTGGGGCCGTTCGGGCTCTCCAGCCCCGGCTACGGCCTCACGGCGACCGTGCTCGTGCTGGCCTACCTGTGGCTGCCGTACATGATCCTGCCGGTCTACGCGGGCCTGGAGCGGCTCCCGGACTCGCTGCTGGACGCCTCCGGCGACCTCGGCGCCCGCCCGCTGCGCACGCTGCGGTCCGTCGTGCTGCCGCTGGTGTTCCCCTCGCTGGTGGCCGGATCGATCTTCACGTTCTCGCTGTCGCTCGGCGACTACATCACCGTGAAGATCGTCGGCGGCCGGAGCCAGCTGCTCGGCAACGTCGTCTACGACAACATCGGCGCCGCCAACAACCTGCCGTTCGCGGCGGCGGTCGCCACGATCCCGGTGGTGGTGATGCTCGGCTACCTCGCCGCGGCCCGCCGCACCGGCGCGCTCAGGGAGCTGTGATGACCCTCTCGCCCGCCGCGCGGATCGCCCTGCGCGTCATGATGTTCCTCGGCCTCGCCGTCATCTACGTGCCGCTGCTGGTCGTCCTGATCAACTCCTTCAACGCCGACACCACGTTCGGCTGGCCTCCCTCGGGGTTCACCGGGCGCTGGTGGTCGCAGGCGCTGCACAACGAGGGCGCCCGGCAGGCCGTCCTCACCAGTGTCAAGGCGGGACTCGGCGCGACGGCCGCCGCGCTCGTCCTCGGCACCATGGCCGCCTTCGCGGTGTCGCGGTACCGCTTCTTCGGACGCGAGACGGTGTCGCTGGTCGTCGTGCTGCCGATCGCGCTGCCCGGCATCGTCACGGGCATCGCGCTCAGCAACGCCTTCCAGGTCGTGCTGAAGCCGCTCGGGATCGGGCTCGGCCTGTTCACCGTGATCGTCGGGCATGCCACGTTCTGCGTCGTCACGATCTTCAACAACGTGCTCGCCCGGCTGCGGCGGACGGGCACCAGCCTGGAGGAGGCGTCCGCCGACCTCGGCGCGGACACGTTCCAGACGTTCTGGCACGTCACGTTCCCGGCGCTGCGCTCGGCGCTGCTCGCCGGGGGTCTGCTGTCGTTCGCGCTGTCCTTCGACGAGATCATCGTGACCACGTTCACCGCCGGGCCGGGCGCCCAGACCCTGCCGATCTGGATCTTCAACAACCTGTTCCGGCCCAACCAGGCCCCGGTCGTCAACGTGCTCGCCGCCGCCCTGATCGTGCTGTCGGTCGTCCCGATCTGGATCGCGCAGCGGCTGTCCAGCGGCGCCCGCGGGGTCGCGTGAACGGGCTGGGAGCGCTGTGAGCGGGGTGTGAGCGTCAGCCCCGCAGGCGACGGGAGGTGTCGATCCAGCGGTCGAGGAGGGCGGCGGCGCCTCCCGAGTCGACCGCTGCGGCGGCGTGCTCGTAGGCCGCCCCCAGCGTCGCGGTGAGGTCGGCGGCGGGCGGCGCCCCCTCGTAGGCGGTGATGAGCGCGGCGGCGTTCAGCAGGACCATGTCGCGGACGGGCCCCGGCCGCCCGGTGAAGGTCTCGCGGGCCACCCGCCCGTTGAACACCGCGTCGGCGCCGCGCAGGTCCTCCGGCTTCGCGGGCGGGATGCCGAGGTCGGAGGGGTCGAAGGTCGTCTCCGTCGCCGTCCCGTCGCGCACGACCCACACCGTGGAGGTGCCCGTGGTGGTCAGCTCGTCCAGCCCGTCGTCGCCCCGGAACACCAGCGAGGAGCAGCCGCGCGCGGCGAACACGCCCGCCATCACCCCCGCCATCCGCGGGTGGAAGACCCCGACGGCCTGGGCCAGGGGGCGGGCCGGGTTCGTCAGCGGGCCGAGGAAGTTGAAGACCGTGGGCGTGCCCAGCTCGCTGCGGGTGCGCGAGGCGTACTTCAGCGCCGGGTGGTAGAGCGGCGCGAAGCAGAACGTGATGCCGATCTCGTCGGCGACCCGCGCGGTGGCCTCGGGGGACAGGTCGATCGCCACGCCGAGGTGCTCCAGCAGGTCGGCGGCGCCGCACGAGGACGACGCGGCCCGGTTGCCGTGCTTGACGACCCGCACACCGGCCGCGGCCGCGACCACGGCGGCCATCGTGGAGATGTTGACGGTGTGGCCGCGGTCGCCGCCCGTGCCGACGAGGTCGGCGATGCGGCCGGGCACCTCGATGGGCGTGGCGTTGTCCATCATGCCCCTGGCGAGGCCGGTGACCTCCTCGACCGTCTCGCCCTTGGCGCGCAGCGCCACGGCGAAGCCCGCGATCTGCACGTCGGTGGCCTCGCCGGACATGATGCTGTTCATGGCCCAGGAGGTCTCCTCGCTGGACAGCGAGTCGCCCGACACGAGGGCGTTGAGCAGTGCGGGCCAGCTGGTGCGCGCGTCCATGTCGCCTACAGGGTCGTGGTGGGTGCGTCGTAGGGGGTTTCGGTGCGTCGTGCGGGCTGCGTCGTGCGGGCTACAGGGCCGGCAGGCGGTTCTGGAGACGCTGCCGCATGAGGCCGGCGAGGGCGTTCGCGAAACCCATCGGGTCGATGGGCAGGCCCACCACGGCGTCGGCACCCGACCAGGTGGCGAGCCAGCCGTCGTCGCGGCGCCCGATGACCGCGAGGACGGGCGGGCAGTCGTACACCTCGTCCTTGGCCTGCCGGCACACGCCGAGACCGCCCGCGGGCTGCGCCTCGCCGTCGACGATCAGGACGTCGACGCCGCCCTGGTCGAGCCGCGCCACGACGGCCGGCTGGGTGGCGCACTCCTCGAACTCGACCTTCGGGAGGTCGGCGGCGGGCCGGCGCCCGATCGCCATCCGGATCTCGGCGCGGGTGTTCGCGTCGTCGCTGTAGACGAGGATCTTCATCGGGCTCTCCGGGGCGGTGCTCATGGACGTGAGGGTACCGGGTCGCGGCACTGGTGACACGCTCGGGGAACTCTAGAAGGGGGGTCATGCGTCACTCACTGGATAGGGGCGCAATAATGCTGGCGTGACAGCATCCGCGATAGAGACAACACCTCACGCACGGGCGAACCGTCCCAATCTGGTCAGCGTGGGGACGATCGTTTGGCTGTCGTCCGAGCTGATGTTCTTCGCGGCGCTGTTCGCGATGTTCTTCACGATCCGCTCTGTGACGATCGGCCAGTCCGGCCACCACGCCTGGCCGGGCGCCCCCCTGGACCTGCCGCTCTCGGCGATCAACACGACCGTTCTGGTGCTGTCCTCGGTGACCTGCCAGATGGGCGTGTTCAAGGCCGAGGCGGGCAAGGTCGGACGTGACGGAAGCGTGTTCAACGTGGCGCGCTGGGGCCTGCGCGAGTGGTACGTGCTCTCGTTCCTCATGGGCGCCTACTTCGTCGCCGGCCAGGGCTTCGAGTACTCCCAGCTGGTCTCCAAGGACGGCCTCACCTTCTCGTCCTCGGCCTACGGCTCGGTCTTCTACCTGGCCACCGGCTTCCACGGCCTGCACGTCGTCGGCGGCCTCGTCGCGTTCCTGTTCCTCCTGGGACGCACCTACGCCGCGAAGCGGTGGACGCACGAGCAGGCGACGAGCGCGATCGTCGTCTCCTATTACTGGCACTTCGTCGACGTGGTGTGGATCGGCCTGTTCTCGGTCGTCTACCTGCTCGACCTCTGAACGACCCGACCGACCCGACCGACATGACCCGAACGGGGACTTCCGTGAAAAGGATCACCGCATGGCGACGGCGCCCGTGGGCGGGCTACGCCGTCGTGCTGGCGGCCCTGGCGGCGATCGGCGCGATCTACGCCGGCTTCTCGCCGCGGACTGACCGCGCAGAGGCGCAGACCACCGCCCAGGCGGCGCAGGACCTGAAGAACGGCCAGCAGCTCTTCAACAAGAACTGCGCGAGCTGCCACGGGCTGAACGCCGAGGGCACCAAGGACGCCAAGGGCAACCCGATCGCCCCGAGCCTCATCGGCGTCGGCGCCGCGGCCGTCGACTTCCAGGTCGGCTCGGGCCGCATGCCGGCGGGGAACCCCGGCGCGCAGATTCCGCGCAAGACGCCGATCCCCGAGTTCAACACCTCGATCAAGACCGACTACGAGGAGAAGGACAAGCGGGAGGCGGCCGAGAAGCAGAAGGCGCAGGCCGAGAAGAACCTGTCCGACCTCAGCGCCTACGTCGCCTCGCTCGGCGGCGGTCCGGCGGTCCCCCCGGCGTCGGCGGTGGACCCGAAGACCGGCAACGTCGCGCTCGGCGGGAAGCTGTTCCGCACCAACTGCGCGCAGTGCCACAACTTCACCGGCCAGGGCGGCGCGCTGACCGGCGGCAAGTACGCGCCCTCGCTGTCGGACCCCGAGGTCACGCCCACCCAGATGTACGAGGCCATGCTGACCGGCCCGCAGGCGATGCCGGTGTTCAACGACACCACGCTCACGCCGAAGGACAAGCAGGCGATCATCGCCTACCTCGTCCAGACGCGCGAGGAGCCGAACCCCGGCGGTAACGGCCTCGGCCGCATCGGCCCGGTGTCGGAGGGACTGGCCGGCTGGCTGGTCGGCATCGGCCTGCTGGTCCTGGCCGCCATGTGGATCACCGCGAAGAAGCCGAAGAAGCTGAAGAAGTCATGAGCGACGACAACAAGGACACGGCGGGCCGGCCCGGCCCGCGCGAACGCGTGATCGGCACGCCGTCCCCCGCGCGGGAGAAGGCACTGCTGGCCGAGGACAACATCTCGGCGCCCGCGGGCGTGGGAGAGCAGCTCGACGAGGCGTCGGCCAAGCGCGCCGAGCGGATCGTCGCGACGCTCTTCCTGGTCGCGTTCGCCGCCAGCGTGGCGTTCATCGCCTACTTCATCGGCTGGAGCGGCCGAGACGGCGGCATGCACGGCGTCACCCGGGCGCGCGAGAGCAACCTGTGGCTCGGCGGCCTGATGGCGCTGTTGTTCCTCGCGCTGGCCTTCGGCGTCACCATCTGGGTGCGCCGCCTGATGACCAGCAAGCCGATCGTGCAGGAGCGGCACGAGATGGCCGCCAGCGAGGAGACCCGGGCGGCCTTCACCGAGGACTTCCTGGAAGGCGCCGACGACAGCGGCATCACCAAGCGGCCCCTGCTGCGCCGCACGCTGCTGCTGGCCGCCGCCCCGCTCGGCCTGGCCCCGCTGGTGCTGCTGCGCGACCTCGGCCCGCTGCCGGAGAAGCGGCTCCGCCACACCTACTGGGGCGAGGCCGTCAAGAAGGCGCACTCGGAGGGCAAGAAGGGCGCCCGCCTGGTCGTGGACGGCACCAACAAGCCGCTGCGGGTCAGCGACTTCTCGTCCCCGGGCTCGATGATCACCGTCCTGCCCGAGGGGATCGAGGAGGAGCTCCCCGAGGACCAGGTGCTGACCCAGAACGCCAAGGCCGTCACCATCCTCATCAACGTCCCCGCGGACCAGTTCAAGCCCGCCAAGGGCCGCGAGAACTGGCACGTCAACGGGATCGTCGCCTACTCCAAGGTGTGCACGCACGTCGGCTGCCCCGCGGCCCTGTACGAGCAGACCACCCACCACATCCTCTGCCCGTGCCACCAGTCGACCTTCGACGCCACCGACGCGGCGAAGGTGATCTTCGGGCCGGCGGCGCGGTCGCTGCCGCAGCTGCCGCTGTCGGTGGAGGACGGGTACCTCATCGCCACGAGCGACTACCACGAACCCGTCGGACCGAGCTTCTGGGAGCGCGGATGAGCGAGGCGACAGCCCCGAAGGCGGTCGAGGCGCCGCTGACGTTCCTCGACGACCGCCTCGGCTCCACCACCTTCTTCAAGCGGAACATGAAGAAGGTCTTTCCGGACCACTGGTCCTTCATGCTGGGCGAGATCGCCCTGTACTCCTTCATCATCCTGCTGCTGACCGGGACGTTCCTGACGCTCTGGTTCCAGCCGAGCATGACGGAGACCGTGTACGACGGCTCGTACACGAAGCTGCAGGGCGTGAAGATGTCCGAGGCCTACGCCTCGACGCTGCACATCACGTTCGACGTCCGCGGCGGCCTGCTCATGCGGCAGATCCACCACTGGGCCGCGATCCTGTTCATGGCGTCGATCCTCGCGCACATGCTGCGCGTGTTCTTCACCGGCGCCTACCGCAAGCCGCGCGAGCTGAACTGGCTGATCGGCATCGGCATGTTCACGCTGGGCATGCTGGAGGGCCTGTTCGGGTACTCGCTGCCGGACGACCTGCTGTCCGGCACCGGCCTGCGCATCACGCAGGGCGTCGCGGAGTCGATCCCGGTGGTCGGCACCTACATCTACATGTTCCTGTTCGGCGGCGAGTTCCCCGGCCAGGACATCGTCCCGCGCCTGTACATGCTGCACATCCTGCTGATCCCGGGCCTGCTGCTCGGCATGGTCACCGCGCACATGATGATCATGTGGGTGCAGAAGCACACGGCGATGCCGGTCAAGAACCAGAGCGAGCAGCAGGTGTACGGCTACCCGTTCTACCCGGTCTTCATGGCCAAGACGGGCGCCTACTTCCTGTTCACCTTCGGCGTCCTGGCGCTGCTCGGCGCGTTCGCGCAGATCAACCCGATCTGGCTGTTCGGCCCGTACGACCCCGGCGCGATCTCCTCGGGCTCCCAGCCCGACTGGTACATGGGCGTCCTGGAGGGCGCGCTGCGGATCATGCCGAACTGGGAGATCACCGCCTGGGGCCACACGCTCAGCCTGAACGTGCTGATCCCGGCGCTGGTCCCGCTCGGCATCGTGTTCGGCGGCGCGGCCGCCTGGCCGTTCGTCGAGCAGTGGGTGACCGGCGACAAGCGCCACCACCACGTGAACGAGCGGCCGCGCAACGCCCCGGTCCGCACGGCCACGGGCATCGCCGCGGTCACGTTCTACGGGCTGCTGTGGGTCGCCGGCGCCAACGACGTCATCGCGGACAAGTTCCACGTGTCGCTGTTCGCCACGACGTGGTTCTTCCGGGTCACGTTCTTCCTGGGGCCGATCGTGGCGTTCATCGTCACCAAGCGGATCTGCCTGGGCCTGCAGCGCAAGGACGCCGACGTCGTCGGGCACGGCGTGGAGAGCGGCGTGATCATGATGTCGCCGGACGGCAAGTACTCCGAGCGGCACGAGGCGCCGCGCGACGAGGAGCGGCACGTCCTGCTCTCCAAGGAGAACACCCGGCCCGAGGCTCCGGCCCGGGACGCCAAGGGCATCCCGGCGCCCGGCACCAAGGGCCCGATCGGGCACCTGCGCTCGCGCCTCAACCGCGCGTGGACGTTCGACGACGTCCCCGTCGAGGAGCACGAGCACCCGCACGGCGAGCAGGCCGAGATCGAGGGCGGCGCCACGTCGCACGAGGTCAGGCACTGATCGTTCGCGCATCGGGGGCCCGTCACCGCATCGCCGGTGGCGGGCCCCTGCGCGTGCCGGGACGTCCGCGATGACCAGGACGCTGTTCGTCACCAACGACTTCCCGCCGCGGCCGGGCGGCATCCAGGCGTTCGTGCACGGCCTCGCCGTGCGGCGCCCGCCGGATTCGGTCGTCGTCTACGCCCCGGCCTGGAAGGGCGCCGCGGAGTTCGACGCGGCGCAGCCGTTCCCGGTCGTCCGGCATCCGGGCTCCCTCATGCTGCCGGAGCCGGGCGTGCTGCGCCGGGCCGCGGACGTGCTGCGCGCGGAGCGCTGCGACTCGGTCGTGTTCGGGGCGGCGGCGCCGCTCGGCCTGCTGGCCCCGGCGCTGCGGCGCCGCGGTGCGCGGCGGCTCGTCGGGATCACGCACGGGCACGAGGCCGGCTGGGCGGCGCTGCCGGTGGCGCGGACCCTGCTGGGCCGCATCGGGGACGGCGTCGACGTCCTCACCTACCTCGGCGAGTACACCCGCTCCCGGATGGCGAAAGCCCTGTCGCCCGAGGCGGCGGCGCGGATGGCCCGGCTCGCGCCCGGCGTCGACGAGACGCTCTTCCACCGGGGCGCGGGCGGGGCGCGGATCCGGGAGCGGTACGGGCTGGGCGGCCGTCCGGTGGCGGTGTGCGTGTCCCGCCTGGTCCCGCGCAAGGGGCAGGACGCCCTGCTCCACGCCTGGCCCCGCGTCCTGAAGTCCGTTCCGGACGCCGTGCTGCTCCTCGTCGGCGGCGGGCCCTACCGCGGCGACCTGGAACGCCTCGCCGCGTCCCTCGGCGTCGGCCGTTCGGTCGTCTTCACCGGCGGCGTCCCCTGGGAGGAGCTGCCCGCCCACTTCGACGCGGGCGACGTCTTCGCGATGCCCTGCCGCACCCGTCGCCGCGGCCTGGACGTGGAAGGCCTCGGCATCGTGTACCTGGAGGCGTCCGCGACCGGCCTCCCGGTCGTGGCGGGCGACTCGGGCGGTGCCCCCGACGCCGTCCTGGACGGCGAGACGGGCCTTGTGGTCCCGGGCCGCTCCGTCCCCGACATCGGCGAAGCCGTGACGGGCCTTCTCGCGGACCCGGACCGGGCCCGCGCCATGGGCGAGAAGGGCCGGGCCTGGATCGAACGGGAGTGGCGCTGGGACGTCCAGGCGAGCCGCCTGGGGAACCTGCTGGTGCCCTGAACGACACCGTCCCCAGGGCGAGGACCCGCCCCCGCGCCGTAGGCGGGTCCTCGCCCCAGGGGCGGCGGCTCAGTGGCGCCCGAACACGCCGCACCCGCGGGCGCGCCGTTCCGGGCTCGGGCACCCGAGGGTGCCGGAGCCCGGAACGGCGCCGTGGGCGCATGCCCCGCCCCCGGAGACCGGTTCCACGCGGGCCGCCCCAGCCGAGGTGGGGTGGGTGTGATCCGCCGCAGCCCGGCCCGGCGCCCTCGTGGGGGAGGACCTGGAGACGGGCGCGCCGCGTGGGCCGGCCGGCGTGAACGGATCGGGTCCGCGTGGACGGGAGCGCGGGGCACGGCCCCGGCATCCGGCACCGTGGGGCCCGGCCCCGCGACGGTGCCCGGCCATGGACGCTCGGTGGGCACGGCCGCCCCCCGGGCCGATCCCGTGTCGCGGTGATCGTGTCATAGGGGCCACCTCCTGCCGCTTCCCGCGTCCACGGTCGCTGACGTTTCCGAAGTTAGAGCCGCCGACCGTCCGCGGCGGTACCGTTAACCCGCCCTTAATCAGCGGATCAGCCATCACTAAGCCACCCTCGGCCGAAATGCCGATCCGCCCAGGTCGGAGGGGTGCCGGCGCTGTGCGCCCGGAGGCGTGAACGCGGGGCGGCCCGCGTGCGTACAGGTGAGGAGCGCAAGCGCCGCGGGACAAGGCTCATCGGCCTTTTTTGGCACCAATGAACATCCAAGTGGCTTCAGGGGCGTATGCTCCCGAAGTGTTCGAGCGGATTCGCGAGAATCCGTTCGGGGATCGTGGTGGGAGCGAGCGGGCTCCTACACCGCGGTCCCGTCATGTCTCAGCGGGACGGCCGCCGGGCGACAGGCCCGGCGGCGCGGAACCTGTCGGCGTTCGCCGTGCTCTCCGTCTCCTCCACAGGAGAGGGCATGGCGCGACGCGATTACGGGCATGCGTCCCGGAGCCAAACGCATGCTTCACCGTGGGCTGAGACGCCCGCGCGCCCGTCCTCGAGGCCCGAGCCCAAGCAGGGGCTCTGGTCCGAGGACCCCCAGTGGCCCGAAGGGTCCTGGTGGTCGGAGCAGCCGGACTGGTCCGAGCGGGGGCGCAGATCACCGCGGCGCGAGCCGTCGCGGCGCGAGATCAAGCGGCGCGAGGCCAAGGCCCGCGCGCGCCGTTCCGGCAAGGCATCCGAGCGGTCGCGCCCCCGGGCGCAGTGGCCGGAGCCCGCCGAACGGCGTGACGACGCGGGGACCGAGCGTTTCGACGCGCGCGGCAGCTACGACCCCGCGGGCTACGCCGCCCGCACGAGGCGGGACGCGCGAACGGAGCGCCCCGACGCCCGGGGCGAGGGGTCGGAGCGCCGGGGCGAATCCCGTGACCCCAGGAAAGGGCGGAGAGATGCTCGCACTGAGCAGTTCGGTGCGCGCAACGAGGGGCGGGACTCCCGGACGACGCGTTCCGACGCCCGGGGCGAGGGGTCGGAACGCCGGGACGAGTCCCGTGACGCCAGGAGTGGGCGGGGGGATGCTCGCACTGAGCAGTTCGGTGCGCGCAACGAGGGGCGGGACTCCCGGACGACGCGCTCCGACGGTCGCACCGAGCGGGATGCCCGGACCGAGCGTCTCGGTGGCCGCGGTAAGCCGCGCGACGAACGCACCGAAAGGTTCGATGCCAGGGTCGAGGGGCCCGGCGGGCGTGCGGAAGGGGCCGGGAGGGATCGGTCCCGCGAGTTCCCCGCGCGGGGCGGGCGCTCCCGCCGTGCGGAGCCGCCCCGCGCGGGGCGGGGCGGCCCCCAGCGGCGGCCCGCCCGGCCGGAGCAGCGGCGCCGCCAGTCGCCGCCGCGTCCCGGGCCGAAGGCGACGCCGCGCCGCGGCCGGCGGCCCGCCGACCGGCTGAGCATCGGCGCGATCGTCCTGTCCACCGCGGTCGGGCTGGCCCTGCTGGGCATCGCGGAGCGGGCCCTGCTCGACGGCGGACCCATCGGCGGCTCCTCGGGGCCGGTCGGCTCGCAGCGCGCGATCAAGCCGCCGAAGCCCGGTACCGGTACGCCCGCGCAACCCCAGCAGCCCCAGCAGCGGCCGGGAGCCGGCGGCGGCACGGCCGCCGTTCCGGCGGGACCCGACCTCGGGGTCCTCGCCACGCAGGTCCGCAGGCTGACGCTGGCGCAGCGGGGCGCCGCGGCGCGGCAGGCCTACGGGGCGGCGCTGACCCGGCAGCCGTTCGTGGGCGCCACCCGCCAGAGCGCCGACCGGACCTGGGTCTTCGGCACCAGTGCGATCCCCGTTCCCGAGGCCAGCGCGGCGGGCCCCGAGCTCTCCTTCTACGCCGCCCACTGGACGGGCCGGCAGTGGCAGGTCGGGCTGTCGGGCGCGGCGGCGTTCGCGGCGCTCCTCGGCGCCGCGCCCGCGAACCTCATGTCGCCGTCGGAGTCGCGGCTCCTGCGCAAGTACGGCGCGCTGAGCGCCGCGCAGGCCACCACGCTCGTCAACGGGACGCGGGCGGGCGACCGGCTGATGCTGCCCTGGAAGATCGGCCAGGCGTGGTCGATGACGACCTCCGACGACGCCGCGTCCTCGCGCCCGCTGGCGTCGCTGGCGTTCTCCGGCGGCGACGGCCGCGTCCTCGCCGCGGGCGGCGGACGCCTCTACCGGTTCTGCTCCAGCCAGGCCGGCGCGGTGGTCATGGTGATCCACCCGAGCGGCCTCGCGTCCACCTACTACGGGATGCGGAGCGTGACCGAGCTGCGCGACGGCAGCGTCGTCGCGCGGGGCGACGCGCTCGGCCGCACCGGCGCCACCCGGCCCTGCGGCGGGGCGGCCGCGCCCCGCGCCGAGGTCGCGTTCGGGCTGCGCCGCGGCGGCGGGGCGGTCCCGCTCGACGCCGCCGAGATCGGCGGCTGGACGTTCCGCGAGCGCGCCAAGCCGCTCCTCGGCTTCGCCGAACGCGGCGTCCTCCAGGTGCTTCCCGGGGGCCTGCTGGCCAACCTCGGCCCGGTCCCCGCCGCGGACGACTCTCCGTCGTCATCGCCGTCTCCCGGCAAGAAGCCGAAGGACGGCGCCGGACCGGCCGACGCCCCGGCGCCGGCCGCCACCTAGAAGAGGAGTCCGATCGGTGCGAATTCGCCACAGTGATGATCCCGCGGTGCCCACCTGGGCGCTGCGCGTGGTGCTCGCCGGCGCGGTGCTGGTGCTGGTCGGCGCGGCGACCCCGCAGGGCGCCGTCGCGGTCGCGAACGTGCAGTACTTCCTCAGCTTCTACGCCGGCGTCTTCGCGCTGGTCGCGCTGACCACCGCGGTGATGAGCGGGCTGCTGGCCACCGAGCGCCTCATCCTGAAGATCCGGCACCGGGTGCTCGCCCAGGCGGTGCACCGCGCCTCGGCCGTCATCGCGACGGCGATGCTGGTCGCGCACGTCACGGTGAAGGTGATGAGCGGCCTCGCGCTGCCCGTCCAGATCGTCGTGCCGGACGGCGGCGCGATCGGCCTCGGCACCATCGCCTCCGACCTGATGCTCCTCATCGTGGTCACCGGGCTGCTGCGGGCGCGGTTCGCGCTGCGCGGCAAGGCCTGGGTGTGGCGGTCGATGCACGCCGTCGCCTACGTGTCCTGGCCGCTCGCGATCGTGCACGGCCTGATCACCGGGCGCGCCGCGGCGCCGTGGGTCGTGCTCAGCTACGTGATGAGCGTGGTGTTCGTCGTGCTCGCCCTGGTCACCCGCATGGTCGTGGTGATCAAGCCGCGGGACGTCCACCTGGCCGGCGAGGAGGTCGAGGCGTACTCGCTGCCGGACGGCGCGGGCCGCCGCCGCGACCGGCGCGCCATGGCGGCGCGGGAGCACGAGGAGGGGCGCGCCGCCGCGAGGGCGCGCGCTCGGACGGGGGAGGACCGGTTCGACGACCCCCGCGACCTCGACGACCCGCGTGACTTCGACGACTCGCGCGACTTCGGGGGCCGCCGGGACTTCGCCGACCGGCGGGACGCCGACGACCCGCGCGACTTCGGGAACTCCCGGCGGACCGTCGCGGACCCGCGCGGCATGCCCGTGACCGGGCAGGGCCGCGACACCGAGGTCATCCGATGACCTCGACCGTCACCGTCTCCAACATCGGCGGGCCGCGGCTGACGCTCGGGTTCGACCGGTTCGACCGGCTGGACCTCGACCGGCACCTGGCGGTGCACGGCAGGCTCCGCGCGCCGGCGCTGGACGACCTGGTGCGCATGGCCGAGCAGGTCGACCTGAGGGGACGCGGCGGAGCGGGGTTCCCGTTCGCCCGCAAGCTGATGGCGGTCGCGGCGCGGGTCAACCACCCGACCGCCGACCGGACCGCGCTGCTGCCCGGCGAGAAGGGCGACGAGCGCGGGTCCAGCGAGGACGTCGTGGTGGTGGTGAACGGCGCCGAGGGCGAGCCCGGCAGCGCCAAGGACAAGGTCCTGCTCGGCCGGGCCCCGCACCTGGTGCTCGACGGCGCGCAGATCGCGGCGAACGCGCTCGGCACCCAGCGGATCGTGCTGGCCGTCGAGAGCGACGAGGCCGCCAGGTCGGTCCGCGCCGCGATCAGCGAGCGGCGGATGCCGGCCCGGGTCGTGCGGCTGACCGAGCGGTTCATCTCGGGGGAGAGCGGCGCGGTGATCCGCGCGATCAACGGGGAGACGCCGATCCCGCCGGGCGTCAAGGTCCGCGCGTCCGACGCGGGGGTGGACGGCTTCCCGACCCTGCTGTCCAACACCGAGACGTTCGCGCAGCTCGCGGTGCTCGTCTCGCTCGGCTCCGACCTGTACGCCTCGGCCGGGACGGACGACGAGCCGGGCACCACGCTGCTGACGATCGGCGGGACGCAGGTCGTGGAGGCCCCGCTCGGCACGCCGCTGCGGGCCGTCCTCGACCACTGCGACGTGCCGCCGTCGCCGGGGGTGCTCGTCGGCGGGTACCACGGGATGTGGCTCGACCCGGCCGCGGTGTCGCGGGCGGTGCTGTCGCGCGCCGGGATGCGGCGCGTCGGCGGGACGGTGGGCGCCGGGATCATCCTGCCGCTCACCCGGGGCACCTGCCCGCTCGGCGAGGTCACGCGGATCGCCTCCTACCTCGCGGCGCAGTCCGCCGGGCAGTGCGGGCCGTGCCGGCTCGGGCTGCCCGACGTCGTCCGGTCCCTGATGGCGCTCACCGAGGGGGCCGGGACGGCGGAGGACGTGCGCCGCGCCGCCGGCATCGGCCGGGGCCGCGGCGCCTGCACCCACCCCGACGGGACGGCCAAGTTCGTCCTGTCGGCGATGGAGGCCTTCACCGCCGACATCGACGCGCACCGGTGGGGCGGCGGGTGCGGCCAGTCGACCTACGGGGTCCTGCCGCTGCCGGTGCCGGACGGCACGGAGGGGCGGGTCGCGATCGACTGGAGCCGGTGCGACGGGCACGGCCTGTGCGCCTATGTCGTGCCCGAGCTGATCCAGCTCGACCGTTACGGCTTTCCCGTCGTGCTGGGCACCGACATTCCCTCGTGGATGGAGAAGGACGTCCAGAAGGCGGTCGCGATGTGCCCCGCATTGGCGCTCCGCGTCGTAGGCGGAGTTCCCGGGGCGCCCTCGCGGCGCTGAATTCGCCGCGCAGAAAAAAATGACAACAGGTGGACATCGTTGAACCCGGTGAGGGGTCCGGTGCGTATCTCCGGACGAACCCGCGCCGGGTCCGTCGAGAGATCCTTGAAAGGAGGGACGAGAGCCCTTGAGGAAATCCTACGGAAACGCCGGAAAGCGCACGCTCCCGCGCCTCGGTAAAGGACGCCTGCTGCTGGTACTGGCGGCCGTGGCCGCCGTCGTGGCGGCCTTCGCGGTCGTCATGAGCCCGGTCGGCACACCTGCGAGCGGCGCGGCGAACCTCGGTGGCACCGTCAACACCCGCTGGGGTCGGCTCAGCACACTGGACCGGCAGCTCCTGGTCAAGGTCCGGCAGGCCGGCCTCTGGGAGATGCCCGCGGGTCAGCAGGCCGCACAGCGCGCGTCCAGCCCCCGGGTGAAGGAGGTCGGCGAGATCATCATGCGCCAGCACATGCAGCTGGACGCCGACACCCGCGCCGAGGCGCAGAAACTGGGCGTGCTCCTTCCCAACGAGCCCAACGGCAGCCAGAAGAGCTGGCTGAGGGAGATGTCGGGAAAATACGGCGCCGACTATGACAAGACGTTCGTGCTGCGGTTGCGTGCCGCCCACGGGCAGGTCTTCACCGTCATCGCCAAGGTGCGCGCGGCGACCGAGAACACCGAGATCCGCGCGTTCGCCGAACGGTGCCTGAAATTCGTCAACACGCACATGTCGCTGCTGGAGAGCACGGGCCTGGTTCCCAGGCGCGCTCTGCACTGACGTACACCCCGCAAAGGGAGCAGTTTTTCGATGGGACGAAAGAAGAAAGCCTTCGCCGCGTTGATCCCGGCGCTCACCCTGGTCGCCACGGCGGGCCAGGGGACCCTCGGTGCGAACGCCTCCGAAACCCTCAGAACGGCGAACGCGGCCGCCTATCCGGCCTGGTCCGCCGACGGCGGCACCGGCACTCAGAGACTCCAGGGCGCCGGCCGGACGAACCCGCCCACCGCCGCGCCCACCGACCCCCAGGGCGGTCAGATGGGTGACGGCGGCCCGATGGGTGACGGCGGTCAGATGGGCGATGGCGGTCAGATGGGCGACGGCGGCCCGATAGGCGACGGCGGCCAGACGACCCCGCCGGCCGATCCCCAGGGCGGCCAGACATCACCGCCGACCGACCCTCAGGGCGGCCAGCAGAACGGCGGCCAGCAGAACGGCGGCGGCCAGAACGGCGGGCAGGGGAACGGGCAGGGGAACGGGCAGGGGAACGGGCAGGGCAACCAGCCCCCGGCGAATCCGACCCTGCGCGCGGACCAGTTCGTCGACATCCGCAAGGCGCCGCGCGTGCAGCAGCCCCGCCGCGGCCGCCAGGCCTCGACCGGCGTGTTCGCGTCCAGTTGCGGTGTGAACAAGGGCCAGGCCCACAGCAACCCCGACAACGTGCTCGCGGCCCCGGGCGTCGTGAACGGCGCGCACCACATCCACGACTACGTCGGCAACCTCGACACGAACGCGTTCTCCACCGACGAGACCTTCGCGGCCGCCGGGACGACCTGCACCAACGGCGACAAGTCGGCCTACTTCTGGCCGGTGATCCGGCTCCGCAACGGTCAGGACAACTCGGACCGGGCGCAGCAGAGCCAGGCGGACGGCAACGTCGGCAGCATCGTCACCCCGTCGAGCGTGAAGATCCAGTACCTCGGCAACCCGCGCGCCAAGGTGACCGCGCTGCCGCGTTTCATCCGCGTCGCCACCGGTGACGCCAAGGCCGTGACGAACGGCCTGAAGAACGCGCACGCGAGCTGGACGTGCAGCGGCTTCGAGAACCGGGCCTTCACCGACAAGTACCCGCTGTGCCCGCGGGGCAGCAAGGTGGAGCGCGTGCTCAACTTCCCGAGCTGCTGGGACGGCCAGAACACCGACAGCGCCAACCACCGCGACCACATCCAGTTCGCGGACCCGCGGACGGGGCAGTGCCCGCAGGGCACCAAGGCCGTGCCGCAGCTGCGGATGACCCTGGCCTACAACCTGCCGGCCAAGCCGCTGGCGTTCGCGCTGGACAGCTTCCCCGAGTCGGGCCACGACCCGGTGACCGACCACGGGGACCTCATCAACGTGATGGACGAGCAGCTGATGGCCAAGGCGGTCAAAGCGATCAACGGCGCCAAGGCCGGGACGCGGATCAAGCGCCGCCGCTGAGCGGAACAGGTCCGGGGGACCCGGGCGCGCGTCCGCGCGCCCGGGTCCTCCGCGTCCTACGATCGCGGCATGAACATCGTGATCGCGGGCGGGCACGGGCAGATCGCGCTGCGGCTGTCCCGGCTGCTGGCCGCACGGGGGGACACCGTGCTGAGCATCATCCGCAACCCGGGCCACGCCGAGGACGTCCGGGACACCGGAGCCGGGCCGGTCGTGTGCGACCTGGAGTCGGCGACCGCCGACGAGGTCGCCGACCACCTGACCGGCGCGGACGCCGTCGTGTTCGCCGCGGGGGCGGGCCCGGGCAGCGGCGTGGCGCGCAAGGACACCGTCGACCGCGGCGCCGCGGTGCTGGCGGCGGACGCGGCCGAGCGCGCGGGCGTCCGCGACTTCGTGCAGATCTCCGCGATGGGCGCCGGCGAGCCGCCCGCGCCCGGGCGCGACGAGGTCTGGGAGGCCTACATCAGGGCCAAGGGGGAGGCCGAGGACGATCTGCGGCGCCGCGACGCGCTGGACTGGCTGATCCTGCGGCCGGGCCGCCTCACCGACGACCCGCCCACCGGCCTGGTGGCGCTGGCCGAACCGCCGATCGGGCACGGCGCGGTCACCCGCGACGACGTGGCGGCGGTCATCGCGGCGCTGCTGGACGCCGGCGACGTGCGCCGCCACACGCTGGACCTGCTCAACGGCGCCACCCGGATCGAGGACGCCGTCGCCGCCCTGCGCCCCGCGCCCGGCGCCTGACCGCGCGGGACGCCCCGGCTCAGCCGGTGTAGAGGGCGTCGATCTCGTCGGCGAAGTCCTTCATCACCACGTTGCGCTTCACCTTCAGGCTCGGCGTCATGTGGCCGGCCTCCTCGGTGAAGTCGACGCCGAGGACGACGTGCTTCTTGATCGCCTCAGCGTGGCTGACGGACTTGTTGGCTTCGGCGACCGCGGCCTCGATCTCGGCGACGAGGTCGGGGTCGCGGCGCAGCTCGTCCACCGTCATCGCCTCGGGCTTGCCGTGCCGGGCCTTCCACGGGCCGAGCGCCTCCTCGTCCAGGGTGACGAGCGCGCTGATGAACTTGCGGCCGTCGCCGACGACCAGGCACTGGCTGATCAGCGGGTGCGCGCGGAGCCGGTCCTCCAGCGGGGCCGGCGCCACGTTCTTGCCCGCCGCGGTGACCAGGATCTCCTTCTTCCGGCCGGTGATCCTCAGGAAGCCCTCCTCGTCGAGGGAGCCGAGGTCGCCGGTGTGGAGCCAGCCGTCCTCCAGGGCCTCCTTGGTGGCGGCCTCGTTGTTCCAGTAGCCGCGCAGGACGTTGATGCCGCGGACGAGGACCTCGCCGTCCTCGGCGATGCGCACGTCGACGCCGGGGATCGGCGGGCCCACCGTGCCGATCTTGAGGGCGGAGGGCCGGTTGACGGCGGCGGGCGCGGTCGTCTCGGTGAGGCCGTAGCCCTCCAGGATCGTGATCCCGACGCCGCGGAAGAAGTGCCCGAGGCGCTCGCCGAGGGCGGCGCCGCCGGACACCGCGTACTGCACCCTGCCGCCGACCGCGGCGCGCAGCTTGCGGTACACGAGCACGTCGAAGACCTTGTGCCGGGCCTTCAGCCCGAGGCCGGGGCCGCCGTCGTCCAGCGCCCGGCTGTAGGCCACCGCGGTCTCGGCCGCCGCCTTGAAGATCTTGCCCTTGCCGTCGGCCGCGGCCTTCTGCTCGGCGCCGTTGTAGACCTTCTCGAACACGCGCGGGACGGCGAGCAGGAACGTCGGCCGGAACGAGGCCAGGTCCGGCAGCAGGTTCGGGACGTCGCTGTGCCCGAGCACGATGCCGCCCTCGATGGTGGCGACCTCGATCAGCCGGGCGAACACGTGCGCCAGCGGCAGGAACAGCAGCGTGGAACTGCCCTCGACGGCGATCTCGGCGATCGCCCCCTGCACGGCGTTGCGGGCGGTCGCCACCAGGTTCCCGTGGGTGATCTCGCATCCCTTGGGACGCCCGGTGGTGCCGGAGGTGTAGACGAGCGTGGCGATGTCCGCGGCGGAGCGGGACCGGCGGCGCTCCTCGAGGACGTCGTCGCCGACGTCGGCGCCGAGCCGGGTGACCTCCGCGACCCCGCCCGCGTCGATGCCCCACACGTGCGCCAGCCCGGGGAGCCGGTCCCGGATCTCCTCGACGGTCGCCACGTGCGCCCCGGTCTCGGCGAACACGGCCTTGGCCCCGGAGTCGCCGACGATCCACTCGATCTGCTCGGCGGAGGACGTCTCGTAGATCGGGACGGAGACCGCGCCCGCCGCCCAGATCGCGTAGTCGAGGACCGTCCACTCGTAGCGGGTCGCCGACAGCAGGCACACCCGGTCGCCGGGCTCGACGCCGGCGGCGGCCAGGCCCTTGGCGACCCCCGCCGTCTCGGCGGCGAACTCCGCAGCGGTGACGGCGCTCCACGCGTCGCCGTTCTTGCGGCGCAGCACGATCCGGCCGGGCTCTTCGACGGCCCGGGTGAAGGGCGCGTCGGTCAGAGTGGCGGAGTCGGGTACCTCCACCATCGCGGGGACGCTGGACTCGCGCACGGCCCACTCCTGTCGTCGGTCTTCGAGGACGGCGGGGAGCCCCGCGGCGCACCGGGCCGTCCGGCCGGTGGCGCGCGAACTCCTCCGTTGCCGCATGATACCCACGAGTAGGAATCGCGCCGCGAACCACGGCGGTTAACGGCACGGCAAAGACCGCCCGGCGGCCCCCGGCGCGCGCCGCCGGGTCGCCTACCCTTGAGCCGGTCGCACAACGCAAACGGGTTCCGGGGGTCGCCATGTCGCTGCTCGAAGTGATCGCGCTGACCGTGGCCGACGCGCGCGCGGCGCAGGAGGGCGGCGCCGACCGCATCGAGGTCGTCGCCGACATGGCCGCGGACGGGCTCACCCCCGACCCCGACCTGGTCGCGGCCATCCGCGAGTCCACGTCCGTGCCGATGCGGGTGATGCTGCGCGCCAACGCGGGCTTCCGCACCACCGGGGCCGAGCTGGACCGGCTGCGGCGCGCCGCGGCGGGCCTCGCCGACGCGGGCGCCGACGGGTTCGTGCTCGGCTTCCTCGACTCCTCCGGGCACGTCGACGCGGGCGCCACCGGCAAGCTCGCCGCCGACACCGACCCGCTGCCCTGGACCTTCCACCGGGCGCTGGACCACGCCGCCGACCCCGCCCAGGCCTGGGGTGCCGTCCGCGCGTTCGGCGGCCGCCTGGACACGGTGCTGACGGCGGGCTCGGCCCGCGGCGTGGACGTGGGGGTGGACGTCCTCGTCCGGCGCGCGGTCGAGGACCCCGCCGCCGCCAAGATGATCATGGCCGGGGGCGGGCTGCGCCGCAAGCACGTCGCCGTCCTCGCCGCCGCGGGGATCACCTCGTTCCACGTGGGCACGGCCGTGCGTCCGGACGGCGACTGGGATGCGCGGGTCGACCCCGCCCTGGTGCGCGAGTGGCGCACCCTGGTGGCGGCCGCCGCCGGCTGACCGCTTCTCGCGGCCGTGCCTTCGCGGAGGACCGCGGAGCGCCGGCCGCCGCGACCCGCCCGTTCACTCCGGCGGTCAGCGCTATTACATTCGGTTCATGAGGATCCATGTGGTGAGCGACGTCCACGGCCGCGCGGACGCGCTGGCGGGCGCGGCGGACGGTGCGGACGCGCTCATCTGCCTGGGCGACCTGATCCTGTTCATCGACTACCAGGACCACGGGCAGGGGATCTTCGCCGACCTGTTCGGCCAGGACAACGCCGACCGCTTCATCGGGCTGCGCACCGAGAAGCGCTTCGACGAGGCACGCGAGTTCTCCCAGGGCCTGTGGGCCTCGCTGGAGGGGGGTGCCCGCCCGCACATCGAGCGGGCCGTGAACCGCCAGTACGCCGAGCTGTTCGCGGCCATGCCCGCCCCGGCATACCTGACCTACGGCAACGTCGACGTCCCCCGGCTGTGGGACGCGCACCTGCGCGACGGCCACCACGTCCTGGACGGCCAGACCACCGAGATCGGCGGCCTGCGGTTCGGGTTCGTCGGGGGCGGCCTGCGCACCGAGTACCGCACCCCCTACGAGCTGGACGAGGACGCCTACGCGGCCAAGGTCGAGGCGGTCGGCGAGGTGGACGTGCTGTGCTGCCACATCCCGCCCGCCGTCCCCGACCTGCTCTACGACACCGTGGCGCGCAGGTTCGAGCGCGGCAGCGAGGCGGTCCTGGAGGCGATCCACCGGACGCAGCCGAAGTACGTGCTGTTCGGGCACGTCCACCAGCCGCTCGCGAGCCGGATCCGCATCGGCCGCACCGAATGCGTGAACGTCGGGCACTTCCGTGCGCGCGGTGTGCCCTACGTCCTGACGGTGTGAACCATACTTCTCTAGGGACAGCGGGCCCGCAGGGGTTCGGGGCGAGCCGGAGGGAGACGCAGATGGCGGACCGCACGAGTTCCTCCGTCACGGTCAAGGCCGGGAGGTCCGAGATCATGGCGGTGATCGCCGATCTCGAGGCGTACCCGGAGTGGGCGAGCGGCATCCGCGAGTTCACCGTGCAGGAGAGGGGAGACGACGGCCGGGCCGCCCGCGCCCGGCTCACGTTCGACGGCGGCCCGTTCAGTGACACCGTCGGGCTCGCCTACACGTGGGAGGGCGACGACCGGGTGACGTGGGAGCTGACGGAGCCGGGCACGGTCGTCACCGGGCTGCACGGCACCTACGGCCTGGCCGAGCAGGACGGCGTCACCGAGGTGACCTACGAGCTGGCCGTGGACGTCCGCATCCCCATGATCGGCATGGTGAAGCGCAAGGGCGAGAAGCGGATCATCGACTCGGCCCTCAAGGGCCTCAAGCGTCGCGTGGAGGGCTGAGCCCGCCCGCGGGTGGTGGCCTGAACACGGCACGGAGGCGATACCGTTCACGCCGACGACGGATGGAAGATGGAGACATGAGCGACCAGTCGGGCGACGTCCTGGACGAGGCGGCCAAGCTCGTCGACGCGCTGATCAGGCGGGTGGGCGGCGGCGGCCGGGACGCGCGCGCGGGCCGGGACGAGCCGGCCGGAGACGTGTGGGACCGTGCCATCGCCGACGAGCCGCCCGCCGGGCCGGCCGGGGACGCCCGCGGGCCGCACATCGCCACCGGCGCCCCCGAGTGCCGCGACTGCCCGGTATGCCGGGCCATCGCCGTCAAGCGGGAGTCCGGCGGCGACGTGGGACGGCACCTGCGCGAGGCCGGGCAGTCCCTGGTCGCCGCCGCCCTGGACGTCGTGGCGGCGTTCGACCGGACCCGCGCGCCCGACCGGGCGCAGGAGCCCCACCGGACGCGCAGGTCCGGCCCGACCGGGCCGCCGGAGGCGTCGGAGGGGGCGCGGGCGGGTACGTCCGATCGGTCGGAACGTCCCGATCCGGGCGACCCGTGGTCGGCCGCCACCGGCGGCCCCATCGACATCGGGTAGAGCGGGAGTGGCTCCAGCCAGGGGCGACGCGAGGAGGAGGAAGGGTTACATGGCCCTGACCATCGGCGTGGATGTGGGCGGCACGAAGGTGGCCGCGGGGGTCGTCGACGACCGGGGGACGATTCTGGAGAAGGTCCGCCGGCCGACTCCCTCGACCAACCCCAAGGAGACCGCAGAGACCATCGCCGAGGTCGTCGACCTGCTCAAGGGCAAGTACGAGGAGGTCGCGGCGGTCGGGCTCGGCACCGCCGGCTTCGTCGACGAGACCCGCTCCACCGTGCTGTTCGCGCCGAACCTCGCCTGGCGCGACGAGCCCATCAAGGAGAAGGTGGAGAGCCTCGTCGGGCTGCCGGTCGTCGTGGAGAACGACGGCAACGCCACCGCGTGGGGCGAGGCCCGGTTCGGGGCCGGGCGCGGCGAGAACTTCCTCGTCCTGGTGGCCCTCGGCACCGGCATCGGCGGCGGCATCATCATCAACGGCGAGCTGTACCGGGGCCGGTTCGGCATCGGCGCGGAGATGGGGCACTTCCGGGTCGTCCCGGACGGGCGCCGCTGCGGCTGCGGCAACCGCGGCTGCTGGGAGCAGTACGCCAGCGGCAACGCCCTCGTGCACGAGGCGCGCGACCTGGCCCGGGTGGCGCCCGCGATGGCGGGGCGCCTGCTGGAGCTCGGCGGCGGGCGGCCCGAGGGCATCAGCGGCCCGGAGGTGTCGCAGGCGGCCAGGGAGGGCGACAAGGCGGCGCTGGAGTGCTTCCGGACGATCGCCCACTGGGCGGGCCAGGGCCTGGCCGACCTCAGCGCGATCCTCGACCCGGGCGCCTTCATCATCGGCGGCGGCCTGTCGGACGCCGGCGACCTGCTGCTCGCCCCGATCCGCGCCGCGTTCGAGAACGCCCTGACCGGCCGCGGCCACCGCCCGCTGCCCGACATCCGGATCGCCGAGCTGGGCTCCGCGGCGGGCATCGTCGGCGCCGCCGACCTGGCCCGCGTCCGCCCGTTCCGGGACGTGATCGTCTAGGCGTGGCCGCCGTCCGGCTGCTCTCCTACAACATCCGGTCGCTGCGCGACGACCCGGCCGCCGTGGCCCGCGTCGTCCGCGCGAACGCCCCGGACGTGGTGTGCGTGCAGGAGGTCCCGCGCTTCTGGGGGTGGCGGCTGCAGCGCCGCCGCCTGGCGCGGGCCTGCGGCCTGCGGATCGCGGCGGGGCGGCGGGCCTGCGGGCTCGCCGTCCTCGCCGCGCCGCACGTGCGCCGCGTGGCCCGCGAGTTCCACCTGCTCACCCCGGACCCGGGCCTGCACCGCCGCGCCCTCGCGATCGCCGTCCTGGAGGCCGGCGGCGCCCGCCTGATCGCCGCGAGCACCCACCTGGACCTGGCGGACGGCCCGCGACTGCGGCACGTCCACGAGATCCTCGCCCACCTGGACCGCGCCCGCGACCGCCACGGCGCCCCGGTGGTCCTCGCCGGCGACGTCAACGAGGAGCCGGGCGGCCCGGCGTGGTCGCTGCTGGCCGAGCGCTTCCAGGACGGCTACGCGGGCGCTCCGGCGGGCGGGGAGCTCACCTTCACCGCACGAGACCCGAAGCGCCGCATCGACGGCGTCTTCGCCGACCCGGCCGTGCGGATCAGCGCGTGCGGGGTGCCGCCGGACGACGCCGGCGACCATCCCCTGGCCACCGACCACCGGCCCCTGCTGGCCGAGCTGGCGCTGCCCTAGACGACGGCCCCGTCGTCGGGGTCGCGGGGCTCGTCGCCCATGCGCAGGACGAGGGTGACGAAGCCGCCGATGAACGCGGCGACGGCCAGGAACGCGGCCCAGCCGGGGACCTCCCAGTCGAGGATGACGGTGACCAGCAGGTAGACGGGGCCGCCGATGAGCGCGATCCAGGCGCCCTTGGTGAGGGGGTCGGCGCTCGGCAGCGGCGGGGGAGGGGGCGGGACGTAGTGCCCCTCGTCGTCATCGTCGTCACCGGCCGGGAACGCCGTTTCCTCGACCGGCTTGATCACGCGGGCGCGGGGCAGCCGCCCGGTGCGGTCCTCGCCCTCGCCCGGGGGGTCGGCGGGCTCGCGGATGTTCTCCTCGTCGGGCCACGGGACCTCGTCGCCCTCGGGGACGGCGTCGTACCCGGCGACGATCTCGGCCCAGATGGCGTCCTCGTCGCGCTCGGCGTCGCCGCCCGCCTTGCCCTTGCCCGGGTCGGCGAGGCCGGTCCCGGCGCGCTCGGCGGTGTCCGGCCGGTCGGTGCCGAGCGGGTCGGTGCCGAGCGGGTCGGCGTCGGCGAGCTCAGCGCCCTCGCGCTCGCCGTCGGAGCCGCGGGCGGAGGCCTCGCGCAGCCGGGCGAGGTGCACGCGCAGGATGCCCTCGGCGGCCGGCTTCATCTCGACGTCCACGTACAGCCGGTCGAGGACGTCGCCGGCGACCGGCTCAGCGGCCGCCTCGGCGATCTCCGGCAGGCCGGACGGGGACGCCGCGTAGGCCGCGACGCCCGCCTCGCCGAGCGCCGACAGCATCGCGTCCGCGAGATGCGGCGCGAGGTCGACCAGTGGGGCGTAGGTGTCCGCTGACAGTCCATTGCCACGGCGATTCACGGGGCCGGCTCCTTCGACGACTCCGGCGTGACCGACAGCACCGGCATGGCGGCCTCCGCTCCCCCCATTGACATGTGGTGCCCGGTCGCCCCCGTGCGGAGGCACTCCCGGACACCCCGAAACGTGTGTCCCACGGTATTCGCTGCGCCGCCCGGGACAAGCCCCCGGGCGCACCCGATTGAGATTTACCGCTCCGAGCCTACGGTTATTCCCGGACCGCCGCCGGGGCGCGGCCGGGTTCCGGTGACGGGTACCGGCCGGTAGATCGCTGGGACGGAGAGTGGGAGGATGTCCCATCATCCCGTCGGCCAGGACCGGGGCACGCCCGCGCGGGGGCGTCCGGTCCGAGGGAAAGGTACCCGCATACGATGCTCTGGTTCTGGATCCTGCTGAGGATCGTCCTCTCCCCGGTCATGTACCTGCTGTGGTGGCCGCGGAACCGGGGGGCGGGCAACGTCCCGAAGCGCGGGCCGGCGCTGATGGTGAGCAACCACCTGTCGTTCGCCGACCACTTCTTCGGCCCGCTGCCCCTGATGCGCCCGATCTACTTCATCGGCAAGGGGGAGTACTTCACCGGCAGGGGGATCAAGGGCCTGGTGAGCAAGGCCTTCTTCACCGGCGTCGGGGTGGTCCCGGTCGACCGGACCGGCGGCTCGGCGGCCGAGGCGGCGCTGCAGACCGGGCTGCGGATCCTCGGCGAGGGCAAGCTGCTCGGCATCTACCCCGAGGGCACCCGGGCCCCCGACAACCGGCTGTACCGCGGCAAGACGGGGGTCGCGCGGCTGGCGCTGAAGTCGCGGGTGCCGGTGATCCCGATGGCGATGGTCAACACGTTCGAGCTGATGCCGCCCGGCAGGCCGTACCCGCGGCTCGGGATCCGGCCGGGCGTCCGGTTCGGCGAGCCCCTGGACTTCTCCCGCCACTACGGCCGCGAGGACGACCACGAGGTGCTCCGCGAGATCACCGACGAGATCATGATGGCGATCGGGGAGCTGTCGGGGCAGGAGTACGTGGACCGGTACGCCGCCGAGGTGAAGGCCGAGATGGCCGGCAGGGAAGTGCGTCCGGTCGAGGACGACGGAGGGCTGAGTGACGGCGGCTGAGCCGCGCGGGACGGGCCTGGAGACAGCGCTGTGGCGGGCCGTGGCCGTCTACCGCGGGCTCGCCCTGTGCTACGCGGCGGTCGTGATCGCCATGAACTCCGGCGGCTACGCCCACCCGCTCGGCGGATGGGCCGTCCTCGCCGTCATGGCCGGATGGACCGGCTACGCGTCGTTCGCCTTCGGGCCCGCCGCGTTCGCCTCCGGCGGCCCGGGACGCCGCGGCCGGGCACTGGCCGCGGCCGACCTCGCCGTCGCGGCGGGGTGCGTGCTGGCGACGGCGTGGGTGGAGACGCCCGCGAACATCGCCGCCGGGCGCCCGACGCTGCCGGTGTCCTGGGTGGCGGCCGCGGTGCTGGCGTGGGCGGTCGTGGGCGGGCGGCGGGCCGGCATCGCCGCCGCGGCCGTCCTGGCCGCCGCGAACCTGCTGGTCCACGCGCTCGCCGGGGAGAGCGGCGGCATCGGCGGCACGACGTTCAACGGCATCGTGCTGCTGTTCCTCGCCGGCCTCGTCGTCGGGCACGTCGTGCGGCTGGCGCGGGAGGCGGAGGCGCGGCTGGCGCGGGCCGTCGAGCTGGAGGCGGCGACCCGTGAGCGGGAGCGGCTGGCGCGCCGCATCCACGACTCGGTGCTGCAGGTCCTGGCGATGGTGCAGCGGCGCGGCGGCGAGCTCGGCGGCGAGGCGGCCGAGCTCGGCCGCCTCGCGGGCGAGCAGGAGGCGGCGCTGCGCTCCCTCGTCGGCGCGGGCCCGGCGGCGCCGCCCGCGGCCGCCCCCGGCGCCGGGACGGACCTGCGTGCGCTGCTGACCGGGCATGCCTCCACCTCCGTGACGGTCTCGACGCCCGCCACAGAGGTGCGGCTGCCGGCGCACGCCGCCGGGGAGGTCGAGGCGGCGGTGGCGGCGGCCCTGGACAACGTCCGGCGGCACTGCGGCGACGAGGCCCGCGCGTGGGTCCTGCTGGAGGACGGTGAGGGCGGGGTCACCGTCAGCGTCCGCGACGACGGCCCGGGCATGCCCCCCGGGCGGCTGGACCGGGCGGCGGCGGACGGGCGGCTCGGCGTCGCCCAGTCCATCCGCGGCCGCATCGCCGACCTCGGCGGCACCGTGTCGATCGTCTCCGCGGAGGGCGACGGGACCGAGGTCGAGATGACCGTGCCGCGGGCTAGGGTGTGACCGTGAGCGACGTTCCCCTCCGACCCCTCCGGGTCATGGTCGTGGACGACCATCCGATGTGGCGCGAGGCGGTGGCCCGCGACCTGGCCGAGGCCGGCCACGACGTGGTCGCGACGGCGGGGGAGGGCCACGCCGCCGTCCGCATCGCCGCCGCCGCGCGCCCTCAGGTAGCCGTGGTCGACCTCCAGCTGCCCGACCTCAGCGGGGTGGAGGTGACCCGGCGCCTCGCCGCGGCCGACCCGCCCGTCCGCGTGCTGGTGCTGTCGGCGAGCGGCGAGCAGCAGGACGTCCTGGAGGCGGTGAAGGCGGGCGCGACCGGCTACCTGCTCAAGTCCGCCGCCCGCGAGGAGTTCCTCGACGCCGTCCGGCGGACCGGCGAGGGCGACGCCGTCTTCACCCCCGGGCTCGCCGGTCTCGTCCTCGGCGAGTACCGCCGCCTCGCCGCCGCCCCCGCCCGCGAGGACGACGACGCGCCGCGGCTGACCGAGCGCGAGACCGAGGTGCTGCGCCTCGTCGCGAAGGGGCTGACGTACAAGCAGATCGCGCAGCGCCTCGTCCTGTCCCATCGGACGGTGCAGAACCACGTGCAGAACACCCTCGGCAAGCTCCAGCTCCACAACCGCGTCGAACTCGTCCGCTACGCCATCGAGAAGGGCCTCGACGAGGAGCAGTAGCGCGGGGCGAACCGCCGCGGCGGCGCCTGCGTCTCATCGCCAAAGGCGCATAGCGACGGGAGCGCGTCATGGCGGACGAGATCCTGGGTCCCGCTCTGGGGTTCCTCGCGGCCCACGTCCTGGTCGGGCTCGTACTGCTGGTGATCCTCCGGAGAATGCGGGCCGCGGTGCTGCGGGGAAGGCCTCCCGCGCGCGAGCTGCACCCGTACGAGGTCGCCTACCTCAACGGCGGCGGCCGCCACGCGATCGCCGCCTCGGTCACGGCGCTGCGGCTGGACGGCGCGGCCGACGCCTACGCCGACGGCCGGCTGCTGGCACGCGAACCGTCCGCGGACGCCCCGCGCGCGGCCGGAACGCCCCTGGACACGGCGGTTCACTGGGCGATCGAGCGTCTGCGGGCCGAGACGCTCGCCCAGATCACCGCCGACCCGGACGTGCGCGCGGCGCTCCGGCGGCTCCGCGACGGGCTCGCCGCGCAGGGCATGGTGCTCGGGCAGGCCGGGCGCCGCCGGCTGCGCAACCTCCAGCTGGTCATGTACGGGTGGATCCTGCTCGGCTTCGCCGCCTTCGTCCTGAGCGACGCGTTCGACGGGTTCCCGGCCAAGCTGATTCCGCTGGCCGCGCTGGTCGGCCTCGGCTTCGGAGCCCTCGCCCTCGGTCAGGGCGCCGAGCGGACGCGGGAGGGCGAGCGGGCCGTGGAGCGGCTCAAGGAGTCCCACTCCGCCCTCGACCCGGCGAACGGGCCCTCCTACACCGGGCTGCCGGCCCCCGCCGCGCTGATGGGAGTGGCGCTGTTCGGCGCGGCCGCGCTCATGGCGCTCGACCCGGTGTTCGTCCAGACCGTCGGACTCGGCCGGTACCTGGAGATGGCCGGGGTCGTGGCCGCCTCCGGCGGCTCCTCGGGGGCATCCGGCTCGTCGACCTCCTTCGTGTGCTCGACGACCGCCGCGGTGTGCTCGTCCTCCTCCTGCGGTGGCGGTGGCTCGTGCGGCGGAGGGAGCGGCTGCGGCGGGGGGAGCGGATGTGGAGGAGGTGGCGGTGGTGGTGGTGGCGGCTGCGGCGGCGGAGGAGGGAGCTGAGATGCGGCTGGGCGTGGGGATCGGCTGGCGCCCCGAGATCGCCGGGTTCGTCGGCGCGCTGCCGGGGCTGCGCTTCACCGAGGTGATCGCCGAGTCGGTGCACCCGGCGGGCCCCGCCACCGAGCTGCTCGCGCTGCGCGACCGCGGCGCGGCGATCGTCCCGCACGGGGTGCGGCTGTCGCTCGGCGGCGCCGAGCCCGTGGACGCCGAGCGCGTCGCGCACCTGGCCGCCTGCGCCGAGGCGCTCGGCGCGCCCCTGGCGAGCGAGCACGTCGCGTTCGTCCGCGCGGGCGGCGTCGAGGCGGGGCACCTGCTGCCGGTGCCGCGCACCCGGGCCGCGCTGGACGCGCTGACCGCCAACATCCGCCGGACGCAGGCGGAGCTGCCCGTCCCGCTGGCCGTCGAGCCCATCGCCGCGCTCTTCGAGTGGCCCGACGCCGAGTACGCCGAGGCCGACTTCCTGACCGAGCTGCTGGAGCGCACCGGCGCCCTCCTGCTGCTCGACGTCGCCAACGTGTACGCCAACGCGCGCAACCGGGGCGAAGACCCCGCGGACCTCCTCGACCGCCTGCCCCTGGACCGCATCGCCTACTGCCACGTCGCGGGCGGCTCGCAGGAGGGCGGGCGCTACCACGACACGCACGCCGCCGCCGTTCCCGCCGAGGTGCTGGATCTGGTCGCGGAGCTGTGCGAGCGGCACCGCCCGCCCGGCCTCCTGCTGGAGCGCGACGGCCGCTACCCGCCCGCGGCGGAGCTGCGCGCCGAGCTGGACGCCATCGCCGCCGCCTCCGGACTGGCGCCCGTCACATGACGGGGGACGGGGCATGAGCGAATTCGACGCCGGGCTCGCGGCGGCGCAGGAGGCGCTCGTGCGGGCCATGACGGCGGGCGGGCCGTTGCCGGAGGGATTCGACGCCGAGGCGGTGGGGGCCGCCGCGCACGGAATCCTGCTCAAGCGGGCGGGCGAGGTCGCCCGCGCCTGGCCGGCGCTGGCCGCCTCGTACGGTACGTCCTGGAAGGCGGCCTTCGCCGCATGGGCCGCCGAGCGCCCGACGCGCGGCTCCTTCCGGGACGGCTGGGACTTCGCGCGCGATCGGGGCCGGCTCGCCGGCGACGCGGCGCGGGAACTAGCCCTGGCCGAAGTCCGATGGTCGTATGACGGGCAGGACCCGCCGCGCCCGCGCGGCGCGGCGGCGCGGCGCGTGCCGGGGGGAGCGGCGGTGGTCTTCCGGGGGCGGGTCCGCGTCTTCGGCCGGGGCAGGTCCGGCTGAGGCCGCCGTCCCCGCGAACGAAGTGCCGCGGGACCCCGCCACGGGCTATGGTCTAGACCAATGGCGGCGCGCGGGGACAGGTGGCGGAGGCCCGTGCCGCCGCGTGCGACGATCTAGTCTGTGAACGTGGACCGAGGGAGGAGCCCGGTGGCGGGAGAAGGTGACGGCATGCGCGTCGGAGTGCTGACCGGAGGCGGGGACTGCCCCGGCCTGAACGCGGTGATCCGCGCGGTCGTCCGCAAGGGCGTCCAGGTCTACGGCTACGAGTTCGTCGGCTTCCGGGCCGGCTGGCGCGGGCCCCTCGAAGGTGACACCGTGGCCCTCGACGTCCAGGCCGTGCGCGGGATCCTGCCCCGCGGCGGGACGATCCTCGGCTCCTCGCGGACCAACCCGGTCAAGGTCGAGGGCGGCGTCGAGCGGATCAAGGACAACCTCGCGGGCCTCGGCGTGGACGCGCTGATCGCCATCGGCGGGGAGGACACCCTCGGTGTCGCGAGCGAGCTGTACGCCAACGGCGTCAACGTCGTCGGCGTCCCGAAGACGATCGACAACGACCTGAACGCGACCGACTACACCTTCGGGTTCGACACCGCGGTGAACATCGGCATGGAGGCCGTCGACCGGCTGCACACCACCGCCGAGAGCCACCACCGCGCGCTGATCTGCGAGGTCATGGGCCGGCACGCGGGCTGGATCGCGCTGCACGTCGGCATGGCCGCCGGCGCCAACGTCATCCTCATCCCCGAGCGGCCCTTCGACATCGAGAAGGTCTGCCAGTACGTGGAGAGCCGGTTCAAGACCCGCTACGCCCCGATCATCGTGGTGTCGGAGGGCGCGCACCCCGTCGACGGGCAGATGCAGCTGCAGACCGGGGAGCGGGACGCGTTCGGGCACGTCCGGCTCGGCGGCATCGGGCAGGCCCTCGCCGACGAGATCGAGAAGCGCACCGGCAAGGAGGCCCGCGCCACCGTGCTCGGGCACATCCAGCGCGGCGGCACCCCCACCGCGTTCGACCGCGTCCTCGCCACCCGCTTCGGTCTCCAGGCGATCGACGCGGTCAAGGACGGCGACTACGGCAAGATGGTCGCCCTCCAGGGCACCGACATCATCCGCGTCGGCCTCGACGAGGCGACGAAGGAGCTCAAGACCGTCCCGCTGGAGCGCTACTCCGAGGCCGAGGTCTTCTTCGGCTGATCGCCCCCGGGCGGGAACAGGGAATGCGGGTCGCGGTGTTGGCTTCTCTGGGCCACACTGGAGGTTCCCTCTTTACCTGTTCCCGCCGGGAGGATCACGCATGACCACGCTCGACACCGCGCCCGACGCCGCGCCCGGCACCGCGGCGGCGGACGTCCGGGAGCAGTCGCCGGTCAACGGCGAGCCGTGCGTGCTGCTCAAACTGGGCGAGGTCGTCCTCAAGGGCAAGAACCGCGAGCAGTTCGAGCGCCGCCTCGCCGACAACGTGCGCACCGCCGTCCGGCCGATCGCCCGGGTGGACGTCGTCCGGCGGCACGGCGTGTTCATCGTCCGCCGACCCGGTGCTGATCTTGCCACCATGGAGCGGGTCGCGCAGCGGATCACCGACGTCATGGGCATCGTGTGGGCGCACCGCGCCTGGCAGGTCGGCAAGGACCTCGCCAGCGTCGAGCGCGCCGCCCTGGAGCTCATGGACGGGCGGACCGGCACGTTCGCCGTCCGGTCCCGGCGCCGCGACAAGCGGTTCCCGATGACCTCCACCGAGCTCGACCGGCACATCGGCACGCTCGTCACCGCCCGCTACGGCCAGCCCGTCCGGCTGAAGAACCCCGAGCACACCCTGTCGATCGAGGTCGACCGCGACGAGGTGTTCGTCTACTCCGGCGGCCTGCCCGGGCAGGGCGGCCTGCCCGTCGGGATGAGCGGCCGCGGCCTCGTGCTGATGTCGGGCGGCATCGACTCGCCCGTCGCCGCGTACCGGATGATGCGCCGCGGCCTGCGCGTCGACTACCTGCACTTCTCCGGCATGCCGTTCACCGGCCCCGAGTCGATCTACAAGGCGTACGCGCTGGTCCGCGAGCTGGACAAGTTCCAGACCGGGTCCCGGCTGTTCGTCGTGCCGTTCGGCAAGGCGCAGCAGCAGATCAAGTCCTCCGGCGCCGACCGGCTCGCGGTGATCGCGCAGCGGCGGCTGATGCTGCGCACCGGGGAGGTCCTCGCCCGGCGGCTGCGCGGCTCCGCGCTGATCACCGGCGACGCGCTCGGCCAGGTGTCCAGCCAGACCCTCGCCAACATCACCGCGCTGGACGACGCCGTCGAGCTGCCCATCCTGCGGCCCCTCGTCGGCATGGACAAGGTCGAGATCATGGACCAGGCGCGCCGCATCCGCACCCTGACGATCTCCGAGCTGCCCGACGAGGACTGCTGCACCCTGCTCGCGCCCCGCCGCGCCGAGACCCGGGCCAAGATCGGCGACCTGCGGCAGATCGAGAAGCGCCTCGACGTCGGCGAGCTCGCCGACCAGCTCGCCGCGTCCGTCCAGGAGCACCGCCCCGCCTACGGCGACCCGGCCACCTGATCGGCCGCTCGCGCCCGCCGCTGGCTAGCGGGCGTCGAAGTCAGTCGGGCGCGGCGGCTCGGGGCCGTCCGGGCCCATCAGGGTGATCCGCTCGATGCGGACGATGCGGAAGCGGCGGCCCGCGACGGCGATGCCGTTGCGGCGGCTGTCGTCCTCCATCAGCTCCGCCGCCTCGGCGAACCGGGCGACGTCGGTCGCGGCGGGGCTCTCCACCGCCGGCACCACGTGCCTGAAGTAGGTGGCCAGCGAGTCGCGGGCCTGCTGCGGCGCGTCGTACAGGCGCCCGACGGGCCGCCAGCGCCGCTCGCCGCGCTCGGCGACGGTGAACGCGGGCGCCAGCGCGACCGGGGTGAGGAACGCGCCGGACGGCTCGTTGCCCGTGGCCGCCGCGGCGTCCAGCACCTGGCACAGCAGCTCGGCGGTCGCGAGGTCGGACGCCGGGCCGTCGTCCGGCAGCAGCTCGTGCGGCCGGGCGGGCGGGACGCGGCCGCACGCCGGCAGCGGGTCCAGGTCCGTCGGGCGGGGCGGCTCGGGCCCGTCCGGGCCGGTGCGGGCCAGTTGCTCGATCCGCACGATCCGGAACCGTCGCCCGCCCGCGGTCACCTCGTCGGCCGGCTCGCGCCGCAGCGTCCGGGCCGCGGCCGCCAGGTCGCGCGCCCGCGCGCCGGAGCCCGGCGCGGCCCGGTCCTCCAGATGGTCGGCGAGGATCTCGCGCGCGCCCTGCGGCAGCGGGTCGAACGGGCACACGACCTGCCAGCCGCCCGGAACCCGTTCCGCGGCGGTGTACACGGCGCCGAGGGCCACAAGTTCCGGGTAGGCGGCGAGGGCGCGGCGGGCGTCCGCCAGTAGCACCGCGGCGACCGGGTCGACGCCGTCCAGGTCCTCCGGGAACAGCCGCCCCCCGGCGTCACCATCTCCCGTCGTCATGCCGGTCATCATCCTCGCCGCGCCGCGCCCGGCCAATGGTTCAGACCATTTCGTTACCGCCCTGTGCGCCTTCCCCGCGGCCCTGTGCGCCTTCCCCGCGGCCGCGGCGGCGGGGCGCCACGAGGACCACCAGGCTCGTCGCCAGCAGCACGAGGCCGCCCAGCGCCGCGCCGCCCAGCCGCTCGCCCAGCAGGACCGTGCCGAGCACCGCCGCGACCGCCGGCTCCGCGAGCGTCAGGGTCGTCGCCGTCGTCGCGGGCGTCGTGCGCAGGCCCCGGGCGAAGAGCAGGTAGCCGCCGCCCGTGGTGATCACCCCGAGGTAGAGCGCGATGAGCGCGCCGCTCCCGGTGACAAGCCAGCCCGTCGGTCCGGCGAGCAGCACGGGCACCAGCGGGAGGGCCGCCGTGCCGAACAGCGCCGCCGCGACGGCCCGGTCCTGCTCGCCCCGGGTGATGAGGACGGACGCCACCGTCGCGTACGCCGCGTACGCCAGCCCGGACAGCAGGGCGAGCCCGATGCCGAGCGGCTCCGCGCCCGCGTCCCGGCCGCCGCCGACGAGCAGCGCGCAGCCCGCGACGGCCCCCGCCGTGGCGAGCGTCCACCGCCCGGTCGGCGCGGACCTGCGCGCCAGCAGCCCGATCACGCCGGTGAACACGGGCGCGCTGCCGATCGTGACGATGGTGCCGACCGCGACGCCGGTGCGCCCGGCGGCGACGAAGAACGCCGTCTGGTACACGGTGATGGCGACCGCCCCGAGGCCGACGAGCGGCAGGTTGCGGCGGTCCGCCACCAGGTGGCGCAGCCCCGCGCCGCCGCGCGTGAGAGCGGCGAGGGCCAGCAGCACCAGGCCGCCGATGATGATGCGGATCGCGGCGACCGAGTACGGGGACGCGCCGTCCGCGAACGTGCGGACGGTGCCGGTCGTCCCCCACAGGGTCGCCGCCAGCAGGACGTCGGCGCCGCCGCGCCGGGCACGGGACCGCGAGGACTTTTCAGGCGCGCGGCCAAGGGAGGTGTTCTGTGACACGGAGAGAGGCTCCTGGGCTCGAATCGGAAGGAGAGATCCGGATTCGGGGCGCAGGACGGCACGGCCGGGCGCGTGATCGCGCCGGGCCGTGCCGTGATCAGCAGGGAATGCGGTCGTCGCGCCCCGTCAGGAGCGCGGCGGCCCGCAATCGGGTGCCCAGTAAGCCATGGTTCAGAACGATACCCGCTCCCCGTCCGGCGGGACGCCTGCCGGTCAGGCGGGGCCGGCGGGTTCGGCGGGTCAGGCAGGTCAGGCGGGCACGGCGTCGGGGTCCTCGCTCCTGGTGAGGGAGCGGCCGACGATCGGGGGCAGGTCGCGCACGAGCTTGGCGAGCTCGCGCAGGTCGCCGTCCACCAGGGCCTGCGGGCCGTCGCACAGGGCCGTCTCCGGGTGCGGGTGCACGTCGATGATCACGCCGTCGGCGCCGACCGCGATCGCCGCGCGGGTCAGCGGCAGGACGAGGTCGCGGCTGCCCCCCGAGTGCGACGGGTCCACGATGACCGGCAGGTGGGAGAGGCGCTGCGCCACCGGGACCGCGGAGATGTCGAGGGTGTTGCGGGTCGCGCGCTCGAACGTGCGGATGCCCCGCTCGCACAGCACGATGTCGAGGTTGCCGCGCTGCGCGACGTACTCGGCGGCCATCAGCCACTCCTCGATCGTCCCGTTCATGCCGCGCTTCAGCATGACCGGCCTGCCGGACTCGCCGGCGGCCTGCAGGAGGGCGAAGTTCTGCGCGTTGCGGGTGCCGATCTGCAGCATGTCGGCGTAGGAGGCGACGAGTTCGACGTCGGCGGCGTCCACGACCTCGGTGACGATCGGCATGCCGGTCTCCTCGCGGACGTCCGCGAGGATGCGCAGCCCGGCCTCCCCGAGGCCCTGGAACGCGTACGGCGACGTGCGCGGCTTGAACGCGCCGCCGCGCAGCAGGGTCGCGCCGGCGGCCTGCGCCATCTGCGCCGCGCCGAGGGTCTGCTCGGGAGTCTCCACCGCGCACGGGCCGGCGATCAGCGTCATGGTGCCGGGGCCGATCGGCACCCCGCCGACCCGGACGACCGACCGCTCGGCGTGGTTCTCGCGGCTCACCAGCTTGTAGGGCGCCGAGATGCGGATGACGTCGCTGACGCCGCGCATCCCGCGCAGGTTCAGCGAGCCGAACTGCTGGACGTCGCCCACCAGCCCGACGATGGTGCGCTCCACTCCGCGGCTGACGAAGGCGTCGCCTCCCGCCGTCTCGACCAGTGAGACGACGGCTCTGACATCCGCTTCGCTGGCCTCCGGGGCCATGACGACGACCATGGGTTGCTGCCTCTCCTTCAGGCCCCGGGAGGCCGGCCGGTCCCCGGAACGACGAAAGCCCCGGGCCGGCCGGCCCGGGGCTTTCGCCTTCGTGGTCTGTCAGCGCAGCGTCTGGCAGACCAGCCGTCCGGGCTGGTCGGGCCAAAAGAAATACACGACGCTGCGCATGGGGCAAGCGTAGCCGATGTCCAGGTGCGCGGGCCCGCACGCACCCCGGATATGGCTCAGCTCACTCCGGATGGCAGGATGGCCGCGTCATGACGCACCCCGAACAGTCCGCGCCGCAGCCGGGCGAACTGCCGCCCGGGCAGTACGTCCCCCGGGGCTGGCCCGTCCTGCACTACGGTCCCGTGCCGAAGTTCCGTCCCAAGGACTGGGACTTCCGGGTCTTCGGCGCCACCGAGTCGGGGGAGCAGCACCGCTGGACCTGGGACGAGTTCGAGGCGCTGCCGAAGGCCACCTCGGTCGCCGACTTCCACTGCGTCACCAAGTTCACCATCCCGGACAACGAGTGGCAGGGCGTCCCCGGCGCGGTGATCATCGAGCTGGCGCCGCCCGCGCCGGAGGTCACGCACGTCATGGTCTGGGCCGAGTACGGCTACAGCGCCAACATCCGGATGAGCGACTTCCTCACCGACGGGACGATGTTCGCCACGCACCGCGACGGCGAGCGCCTCACCCCCGACCACGGCTTCCCCGTCCGCATCGTCATCCCGCACCTGTACGCGTGGAAGAGCGTGAAATGGGTCCGGGGCGTGGAGTACCTGGTGAAGGACCGCCGGGGCTTCTGGGAGGAGCGCGGCTACCACAACGTCGCCGACCCGTGGCGGGAGCAGCGCTACTCATACCAGGAGGACGAGGGCGAGTCGCCCCCGCTGTGATCGGTCCGGCGCGAATGGTCCGCTGGTACGCGCCTTCCGGCGGGCCGAGCGTGTCCCATTCGAGACCTCGGTAAATCGGCAACAGGCGCACCCGCGGCGATGATAGCCATTACCGTAAGTTTCCATGGACCTACCGTCCGTCACAGATGTCGTGGTGTGCGCCGCGGCAGCCGGGGCCAGCGGGGTCTGGGCGCCGCGCCGGTGGTGCCTCCTGCCGCGGCGCGGTCCCGCCGATCCGGCGGAGGCGGCCGCCCTGGCCGCCCTGCACCTGATCGCGCACGCCGCGCCCCCGCTGCGGGCCGGCCTCACCGGCGACGCGGCGCGCAGGGCGACCCGGCTGCTGCGCTCGCTCCTCGGCGCCGAGGCGGTCGCGATCGTGGGGGTGCGCCCGCCCGACGATCCGGACGACCCAGACGACCCCGACGGATCCGACGGATCCGACGAGCCGGGCGGCGACACGAGGGACGTGCCGCGGCTGCTGGCCTGGGACGGCGCCGGCCGCGGCGCCCACGCGGGCGAGGCGGTCGCGCACGCGCTGCCCGTCCTGACCTCCGGCAGGCCCCGGGTCGTCACGCCGGAGCCGCTCGCCTGCGGCGACCCGCACTGCGGCGTCCGGGCGGCGATGATCGCCCCCCTCACCGTCGAGGGCCGCGTCGCAGGCACGCTGACCGCGTACTGGCCGAGCCCGTCCACGGCGCGGGTCCGCGCGGTCGGGGAGGCTGCCCGGCTCGTCACCGGGCAGCTCGAACTGGCCGGGCTGGACTCGGTCCGCGGACGCCTCGCCGAGGCCGAGATGCGCGCCCTGCGCGCGCAGATCTCGCCGCACTTCGTCTACAACTCGCTGACCACGATCGCCTCGTTCGTCCGCACCGACCCCGAGCGGGCCCGCGGCCTGCTGCTGGACTTCGCCGACTTCGCCCGCTACTCGTTCCGCAACCCGCGCGACTTCACCACGCTCGCCGACGAGCTGCGCTCGATCGACCGCTACCTGCTTCTGGAGCGCGCCAGATTCGGCGAGCGGCTGCAGTGCAACGTCGAGGTCGCGCCCGAGGTGCTGCCGGTCGCCGTCCCGTTCCTCGCGCTCCAGCCGCTCGTCGAGAACGCCGTCCGGCACGGCATGGCCGGGGGCCGCCGGGCGTTCCACATCTCGATCGTGGCCCGCGACTCGGGCGCCGAGGCCGCGATCAGCGTGGAGGACGACGGGATCGGCATGGATCCCGAGCGGCTCGAAGAGATCCTGTCGGCGCCCCTCGGACGTCCCGGGCCCACCGGCTGGGGGAGCGTCGCCACCCACGACCGGCCGGGGGGCGGCCCCGGCATCGGCCTCGCGAACGTCGACGCGCGCATGCGCCAGGTCTACGGGGACGAGTACGGCCTCACCGTCGAGACAGCGCTCGGCGCCGGAACCAAGGTCAAATTGCGCGTCCCGAAGTACCGTCCGGGCGTCTTTCCCGACTGAGGCGCGATCCGGGCGACACGCCACTCACTTTTCGGAACCGATTGCGGACAGACGGTAATCGCGGCAAAGTCGCCCTCATGCTTCACGTCCTCGCCGTCGACGATGAACGCCCGGCCCTGGAGGAGCTGACCTACCTGCTCAGCAAGGACCCGCGGATCGGGCGGGTCACCGGCGCCGGAGACGCCTCGGCCGCGCTCCGCGACCTGAGCCGGATGCTCGTCGAGGGCGAGCGCCTCGACGCCGTGTTCCTCGACATCCGCATGCCGGGCCTCGACGGGCTCGACTTCACCCGGCTGCTGACCGCGTTCGCCGCGCCGCCGCACGTGGTGTTCGTGACCGCGCACGACGACTGCGCCGTCACCGCCTACGAGCTCGGCGCGCTCGACTACCTGCTGAAGCCCGTCCGCCCGGAGCGGCTGGCCGAGTCCGTCCGGCGCGTGGCGGCGGCCGTGCGCCGGCAGTCCCCGCCCGCCGGGGAGGCCTCCGCCGACCCCGACGACGAGATGATCCCCGTCGAGCTCGGCGGGCGGACGCGGCTGGTGTCCCGCCGCGCCGTGACCCATGTCGAGGCGCAGGGCGACTACGTGCGGCTGCACACCGCCGACGGCGGCTTCCTGGTCCGCATGCCGCTGTCCGCGCTCTCCAAGCGGTGGGAGGGCGCGGGGTTCATCCGGATCCACCGCAGCACCCTCGTCGCGGCCGCGCACATCACCGAGCTGCGCTTCGACGGCGGCCGTGCCGCCGTCCAGATCGGGGACGAGCTGCTGCAGGTCAGCCGCCGCCACACCCGCGAGGTCCGGGACCTGCTCGTCCGCAAGTTCCACCAACCGGACGAGGACGCCGGGGACCCGGGGGAGGGCCGCGATGACCGATGAACGCCGCGACACGATGGCGGGGACGGCGGCCGCCCGCCCCGGCGCGCCGCCGGAGGGCGCGGCGTCGGGCACGGCGCAGGCCACCGAGACCGCGGCGCCCGCGGCCGGCCCGGCGGACCCCGATCCGCCCGATACCGACCCGCTCCCTTCCGGTCTGCCGATCGGCGCCGCCGAGACCCGCCGCCTCATCCGCGCCCAGCTGCGCACCGCCCTCGGCACCGGCGCGTTCGTCATGACCGTGGTGACGGCGCTCCCGGCGCTGATGGTGATCGTCCCGGCGGTGGCGCGGGCCCGCGTGCACGGCGTCCCGCTGCCCTGGCTCGTCCTCGCGTTCGGCATCCAGCCGGTCTGGGTCGCGGCGTCGTTCCGTCAGCTCGGCCGCGCCGAACGCGCCGAACACGACCTCACGCGACCGGCGGGTCGCCGATGACCGCCGTGGCGGTGGCGGCGGCGCTCCTGGCGCTGCTGGTGGCGACCGTCGCGTTCGGCACCTGCGACCGCCGCTCCGCCTGCACCGCCTCCGACCTCATGGTCGCCTCCCGGGGCGTCACCCCCTGGCGGAACGCCTCGGCGATCAGCGGCGAGTACCTCTCCGCCGCCGCGTTCCTCGGCACCGCCGGACTGGTGCTCGCCTACGGCGCCGACATGCTGTGGCTGCCGGTCGCGGCGACCGCCGGACATGTCCTGCTCCTGGCGTTCGTCACCGCGCCGCTGCGCAGGTCCGGTGCCTACACCGTCTCCGACTTCGCCGAGTGGAGGCTCGGCTCCCCGGCCGTGCGGCGCATCGTCACCTGCTGCGTCTGCTTCATCGGCTGGTTCTACCTGCTGCCGCAGTTCCAGGGCGCCGGCGTGACCCTGCGCGTGATGACGGGCGCCCCGGTGTGGGCGGGCTGGGCCGTCGTCGTCGCGGTCACGCTGCTCCTCGTCGCCTCCGGCGGGATGTGCAGCATCACCGCCGTCCAGAGCATCCAGTTCTGGGTGAAACTGGTCGCCTTCGCCGTGCCCGCCCTGGCACTGCTGGTCGTGTGGCAGATGGACGGCCGCCCCGACCCCGTCGGCGACGGGCCCGCGCGCTTCGTGCACACCACCCGGGTCCACGTGGGCACCGAGGTGGCGGTCACCGCTCCCGCCGACGTCCTCGTCACCGCCCGGGGGCGGGTGGACGGAGTCCGCCACGGCGGCGGGGCGATGACCCTCGCCGCGGGCCGGCACACCATCGGGCCCGGCGCCGAAGTGGTCTTCCCGGCCGGCGCTCCGGTGCCCCATGCCGAACGCCTGCCCGTCCAGAGCGGCGAGACCTGGGCCACCCCCTTCGGCCGCGGCGAGGAACACGGCTTCTACCGCACGTACTCGGCGCTCCTCGGCATCCTGCTCGGCACCATGGGGCTGCCCCACATCCTCATCCGCTTCTACACCAACCCGAGCGGAAGCACCGCCCGCCGCACGGCCGCCCTCGTGCCGGTCCTCCTCGCGCTCTTCTACGTCTTCCCCACCGTCTACGCGTCCATGGGACGCCTCTACGCGCCCGAACTGCTGATGACCGGCGACACCGACGCGACCGTCCTGCTGCTGCCGCAGCGCATCCCCGGACCGGCCGGCGCGCTGCTCACCGGGCTCATCACCCTCGGCGCCTTCGCCGCGTTCATCTCCACCTCCTGCGGCCTCGTCGTCACCATCGCCGGCACGGTCACGCAGTGCGCCCGCCGCAGCGGCGTCGCGTCCTTCCGCATCGCCACCGTGTTCGCGCTCGTCGTCCCGCTCGCCCTGCTCCCGAGGATCGGGACGCAGGGCGCCGCCGGCCTCGTCGCCCTGGCCCTCTGCGTGTCGGCGTGCTCCCTGTGCCCGCTCCTCCTGCTCGCCATCTGGTGGCGCGGCCTGACCGCCGCCGGCGCCGGCGCCGGCCTGCTCCTCGGTACCGCTCTCGCCGTCGCGTCCGGGGTCCTGCACCTGTACGAGGTCCCCCTGACGGGCTGGCCCGCCGCCGCCGTGGCCGAACCCGCCGCCCTGATCGCCCCCGCGGCGTTCGCCGTCATGGTCGCGGTCTCGCTCCTGACCCGCCGCCGCGTCCCCCGCCGCGCCGACCGCGCCCTGACGAAACTGCACCTTCCCGAGGACGTGTTCGCCCGCTGAGTCCCGTTATGAACCGTTCGCGACGGCGCTCCGCTCACCGCGCCCCGCCCTCGGACCGCTCGTCCCGCCGCAGAGACCGCTCATCCGACGACTACGCTCCGTATATCTCTGACTACGCACCGTTCATCGAACGCCGCGTCGTCCCCGTGTCCAGGGGTGGCGAACCCCTCTAATGTTCTCAGTGGCACCACACGTCACACCGCCCGAGGAGGGGCGGGCGGTCCCCGGCCGCGAACCCTCCCACAAGAGCAAATCCGGAGATCCGGCGACAACACGCCGGATCGTGAGTCGCAGGATCCCGTACCGGGGGGGTGGGATCCCGCGACCTGTGGCTCGGGCGTCGCTGAACAGTCGGGGGGTTGTTCAGCGGCGCCTGAGTCTTTTCTTTTTTCTCCTCCTTCGGGCCTGGCGGCCCTGCTGTGCTTATTGCAGTGCCCTCCTCCTTCGGGCCTGGCGGCCCTCCATCGTCGGGCACCGCGGGCGATCGCTGGCATCGCTCCGACTCTCCTAGCGGCTCGCTGCGCGATCAGTTTCTCGCAAGCTCGAATCTGCCTTCGGACGCGATCGCAACCGTGAGGTTGCTTTGTAGTGGCGGTGCAGCCTGGGGTTTCGCAGCAGTGGGTGCGGGTTGACGCGCAGCGCTCGCCTGACGGCTGGATGCGCGGGCATCTTGCAAGCCCGAAACTGCTGTCGGATGCGATCGCAACAGGTGAGGTCGTTGGGGGGAGCGCCGACCCGCACCGACTACTGCAACCGCCCCAGCCGCCACAGCAACCCCGCGACGACATGGGGGCCGCGATCGCGTCCGAAGGCAGATTCGAGCGAAGCAAGAATCTGATCGCGCAGCGAGCCGCTAGGCGAGTCGGAGCGATGCCAGCGATCGCCCGCGGTGCCCGACGATGGAGGGCCGCCAGGCCCGAAGGAGGAGGGCACTGCAATAAGCACAGCAGGGCCGCCAGGCCCGAAGGAGGAGAAAAAGCAATAAGTTCAGCCGCGTAGGCGTTTTAGGGTTTTTATGTCTTCTGCGTGGGGGGCGGGGGCTCGGCCCGGGGTTTCGATGATGAAGGGGACGCCGGTCGTGGCGGGGTGGCGGAAGAGGTCGGCGAAGGGGGATTCGCCTATCTGGCCGGCGCCGATGTTCTCGTGGCGGTCCTTGGCGGAGGCGCAGGCGTCCTTGGAGTCGTTGGCGTGGACCAGTTTCAGACGGCCCTCGCCCACGGCGGCGACCAGGGCGTCGAGGGTGTCCTTGGCGCCGCCCGGGGCCGCCAGGTCGTGGCCGGCGGCGAAGGCGTGGCAGGTGTCGAAGCAGACGCCGAGCTTCGGGTGGTGGTCGAGGCGCTCGAAGAACGGGGCCAGGTCCTGGACCTTGGCGCAGAGCATGTTGTTCTGCCCGGCCATGGGCTCCAGGAGCAGGTCGGGGCCGTCCTCCGGGATCTCGTCGAGGAGCGGCAGGACGTGCTCGCGGACCTGGGCCATGGCCTCGTCGTAGGTCCGGGTGACGGCGGAGCCGGTGTGGACGACGACGCCGCGGGCGCCGATGGCGCGGCCCCGGGTCAGGGAGTGGCGGACGGCCGCTAGCGACCTGTCGAGCGTCTCCGGGGTGGGGGAGCCGAGGTTGACCAGGTACGGGGCGTGGACGTAGACGGGGATGCCCTCGTCCCGGAGCTTGGCGTCCTCGGCCGGCTTCCCCTCGGGCAGGGCCCAGCCGCGGGGGTTGGAGACGAAGACCTGGACCGCCTCGGCGCCGATCTCGGCGGCGTACTTCAGGCCGCCGGTGGCGAGGCCGCCGGCCACGGGGACGTGCGCCCCGACGGGGCTGGTGGGTGAGGTCATGGCGCGTTCAGACTAGCCGGTCAGGGGCCCCGGACGATCGTGATGGTGGAGCCGCGCGGGGCCTCGCCGCTGTTGGGCGACTGGAAGCGGACGACGTTGCCGCCGAAGCCCGTCACGTTCACGCGGAAGCCGGAGTCCTCCAGCGCGCTCCTGGCGTCGTTGACGCGGCGGCCGGTGAGGTCCGGGACGGGGACGTTCTGGTTGCCGTCGCCGTCGTCGCAGCCGAACTGGAAGGGGCCCGCGTCGACGATGCAGTCGCGCTTGTTGACGACGATGGTGACCTTGTCCCCGCGGGAGACGCCGGTGCCCTCGGACGGGTCCTGCTCGATCACCGTGTCGGGGTCCTTGCCGTCCACCTGCTTCTTCTTGACGGTGACGTCCAGGCCCATGGAGCGCAGCTGGTTGGCGGCGGTGTCGCCGTTCTGGCCGACGAGGCCGGGCATCGACATCCCCGTGGAGACGACGATGGAGACGCGCTCGTCGGGGGACTGCTTCTCGCCGGCGTCCGGGTCGGTGCTGATGACGTCGCCCTTGGAGACGGTCTGCGAGGGGGTGGTGCTCGTCCGGCCGACGGTGAAGCCCTTGTCCTCCAGGGTCTTCTTGGCGTCGGCGAGGGACTTGCCCCCGACGTCGGGCACCTCGCGGGGCGTGATGCCCCGGGAGGGCGTGAGGGTGACCGTCTGGCCCTTGGCGAGGCGTGCCCCGGCGGGCGGGTCGGACTTGGCGACGCCGCCCTTGTGGACGCGGTCGCTGTAGACCGCCTTGGCGGTGCGCACGTCCAGGCCGTCGGACTCCAGCTGGTCGCGGGCGTCGGCGACCTTCATCCCGATGATCGAGGACGGGACGTGCTCGTACTGGCCGGACGTCTGGTACCAGACCGCCCAGCCGAGGATGACCGCCGCGATCAGGCCGATGGCGATCAGGACGTAGCGGCCGGTCAGGGCCCCGATGGCGCGGTCGGCCCTGGTGGGGCGGGCGGCGTACGCGGGCGCCAGGGTCTCGGCGTCCATGACGGCGGTGCGGCCGTGGGCGGGCGGGGCCTCCAGGACGCTCGTCGCGTTGCGGGACGCCTCCTCGACGCGGCGGTCGAAGTCGCGGGGCAGGCCGCCGAACACCTCGGCGACCTCGGCCAGGTACTGGTTCGCGTCCTGCGGGCGGCGCGCCGGGTCGTGGCTCGTGGCGTCGGTGACCAGGGCGTCCACCTGCGGGGGGATGCCGGGGACGACGCCGGACGGCGGCGGCACCGTCTCGTTCACGTGCTTGTAGGCGACCGCCAGGGGGGTGTCGCCCTGGTGCGGCAGCCGCCCGGTGATCAGTTCGAACAGCATGATGCCGGCGGCGTAGACGTCGGAGCGGACGTCGGCGTTGCCGGACAGCACCTGTTCGGGCGCCAGGTAGCCGACCGTCCCGATGATCATGCCGGTCTTGGTCATCTTGCTGGCGGTCTCGGCCCGCGCGAGGCCGAAGTCGGCGACCTTGACCTGGCCGTCCTCGGTGATCAGCACGTTCTCGGGCTTGACGTCGCGGTGCACGAGCCCGGCCCGGTGCGCGGCGCCGAGCGCGGCCAGCACCGGCTGCATGATCTCCAGCGCGGCGCGGGGGCCGAGGCGCCCGAGCGAGTTCAGCGCGTCGCGCAGGGTGCGTCCGGCGACGTACTCCATCACCAGGAAGACGTGCTCGCCGTCGGTGCGCTGGTCGTAGACGGCGACGACGTTGGGGTGGGACAGCGCCGCGGCGGCCTTGGCCTCGCCGATGAAGCGGGCGACGAAGTCCTCGTCGGAGGCGAGTCCGGCGTGCATCACCTTGATCGCGATGATGCGGTCGAGCCTGAGGTCGCGCGCGAGATAGACCGTGGCCATGCCCCCGCGCGCGATGCGGGACTCAATGCGGTAGCGCCCGTCGAGCACCCGCCCGACGAGAGGATCTGCAACCGTCGTGTCCATCGGTGCGAGTTTACGGGCGAATCCGCACGGATCTCATCAGTCGCGAGTATGAGCATCGATGAGCCCGGAGGGTGACACCTCCGGGGCGCCCGGTTCGGGCGTGACGGGCGGGACGCGGCGGCGCAGCGTCCGCGTGCTGCGGGAGACGGCCACGCCGGCGAGGCACAGCAGCCCGCCGCCGAGGGTGACCAGCCCGGGGACCTCGTCGAGGAACAGCCACGACATCCCCACCACGAGGGCGGGCGCGGCGTAGGTGGTGGCGCCCATCTTCCCGGCGGTCGTGCGGGCCAGGGCGTATCCCCAGGTCGTGAAGGCGACCGCGGTCGGGAAGACGCCCAGATAGACCATGTTGAGGGTGGCGCCCGCGGAGGCGTCCGCGGCCTGCGAGACGAGCTGCCCGGAGAACGGCAGGCAGGCGACAGCGCCGATCGCGCAGGAGAACGTGGTGAACTGCAGCGCCGACGCGTGCCTCAAGGCCGGCTTCTGGGCGACGACGCCCGCCGCGTAGGTGACGGCGGCGGCCAGGCAGAGCAGCACCCCGCCGACGGACGAACGGCCGTCGCCCGACATCGACAGTCCGACGACGGCGGCGCCGGCGAACGACACGGCCATGCCGAGCATCAGCCGGGACGACAGGCCCTCCTTCAGCAGCCAGCCGCCGAGGAGCGCGATGAGGATCGGCCCGATGTTGACGACGAGGGCGGCGGTGCCCGCGTCCACCAGTTGCTCGCCCCAGTTCAGCACGACCATGTAGGCGCCGAACCACAGGACGCCGGCGGTGACGATGCCGGGCCAGGCGGCCTTGGGCGGCAGGCCCCCGCCCCGGACGAGCCAGATCGTCCCCAGCACGACCGTCCCGGAAAGGAGGCGGCCGAGGGCGAGGGCGCCGGGACTGTACTCGGCGCCCGCGCTGCGGATGGCGACGAAGGCCGAGGCCCAGAACACCACCGTGACCGTCGCCGCCGCCACCGCGAGCTTGCCGGCGCGCGCGCCGCTGTCCTGCTGCATGTCACGCACCTTAGGGAGAGGACGTTTCCATCAACACCGAAGCGATCTGTGGGGTTGCGCCCCGGTATGCCCAGTCTGATGGCGCGTGACTTTTCAGGTCCAGCGAAATCTTCTACAGGTGGATCTTTAGCATCGCTACGAGGTCGCGAGTCCGTCGAACGGGGAGGACGCCTGGGCGTAGCGGCGCTTGGGGATGCGCCCGGCGAGCCGCGCGAGCCGCCCGCCCTCGACCGCGTGCCGCATCGCGGCGGCCATCCGCGCCGGGGACTGCGCGCGGGTGACGGCGGTCGCGAGGAGCACGGCGTCGCAGCCGAGCTCCATGGCCAGGGCCGCGTCGGACGCCGTGCCGAGCCCCGCGTCCAGGATCACCGGGACGGTCGCGCGCTCGACGATCAGCTCGATGTTGTGCGGGTTGCGGATGCCGAGGCCCGACCCGATCGGGGAGCCGAGCGGCATCACGGCCGCGCAGCCGATCTGCTCCAGCCGGTGCGCCAGGACCGGGTCGTCACTGGTGTAGGGCAGGACGACGAAGCCGTCGTCGACGAGCTGCTCGGCGGCCTCGACCAGCTCGATCGGGTCGGGCAGCAGCGTGCGCTCGTCGGCGATCACCTCTAGCTTGACCCAGTTCGTCCCGAGTGCCTCCCGGGCGAGCTTGGCGGTCAGGACGGCCTCGCCCGCGGTGAAGCAGCCGGCGGTGTTCGGCAGCACCCGTATGCCGCACTCGGTCAGCACGTCCAGCACCGAGCCGCGCGCGGACGGGGCCACCCTGCGCATCGCGACCGTGGTGAGCGCCGTCCCGGACGCGGTCAGCGCCTCGCGCAGCACCGCCATGCTCGGCGCCCCGCCCGTTCCCATGATCAGCCGCGAGCCCAGCTCCTCGCCCGCGATGACCAGCCCGTCGGTGCCCGCTTCTGCGGGGCCCGCTTTTCCGGTGTCCATCCTCAACCTCCCTGGACCGCGGTCAGCACTTCGATGCGGTCGGCGTCCCGCAGGGGCGTGGCCTCCCACTCCGCGCGCCGGACGACCTCGTCGTTCAGCGCCGCCGCCACGCCCGTCGCGACGGCCGTGACGGACGCGACGACCTCGGCCACGCTCGCGCCGTCGGGCAGCTCGCGCGCCTCACCGTTGACGATCACCTTCATGCGCTCACCTCGGGGGAGAAGCGGTCGGGGGCGAACGGCCCGGCGACCTCGGGGACGGGCCCGTCCAGCAGCATCGCGGACAGGATGTCGGCGCTCACCGGCGTGAGCAGGATGCCGTTGCGGAAGTGCCCGGTGCCCACGAGCAGCCCGGGCAGCGCGGTCGGGCCCATCACGGGCGCGTTGTCGGGGGAGCCGGGCCGCAGCCCGGCGCGGACCTCCGCGAACTCCAGCTCGGTGATGCCGGGCAGCAGCTCGCGGGCGTCGCGCAGCAGCTCCCACAGCCCGCCGGCGGTGACGCGCGTGTCGAAGCCCAGCTCCTCCTGCGTGGCGCCGAGGACGATCTCACCGTCCGCACGCGGCACCAGGTAGACCGACGACCCCCGGACGAGGCCGCGGGTCGCCCGCCGCAGGAACGGCGCGCGGGTGCGCAGCCGGATCACCTGGCCCTTGACCGGGCGGACGGGTGGAACGGTCCCGGGAGGCAGGCCGCCGAGGTCGCCCGACCACGGCCCCGCGGCCAGCAGCACCCGGTCCGCGGGGATCACGGTGCCGTCGTCCAGGCCCACGCCGGCGGCGGCACCGTTCTCGACGACGACGCGCTCGGCCCGCCGCCGGACGAGCCGGACCCCCAGCCGCTCGCACGCCGCCAGCAGCGCCGGGGCGAGGCGGCGGGGGTCGACCGAGCCGTCCTCGGGGGCGAGCAGGCCGCCGCGCACGCCGGGCGCGAGCATCGGCTCCAGCCGCCGGCACTCGCGGCCGGTGAGCGCCTCGGCGGGGATGCCCAGGTCCTCCTGGAAGCGGCGCAGGTCGTCCAGGTGCCGCAGGTCGTCGGAGTCGAAGGCGACCTCGAGGATCCCGTCGGTGCGGTAGCCGGTCTCCAGGCCGGTCAGCTCCTCCAGTTCGGCGACGAAGGCGCCGTACCGGTCGCGGGAGGCGAGGCCGAGCCGCAGCAGCGGCTCCTCGCCGTAGGTCAGCTCGCTGACCGGGGTGAGCATGCCCGCCGCCACGGAGGACGCCCCGGACGCGGGCGCGGGATCGACGAGCGTCACGGCGGCGCCGCCGGCGGCGGTGCGCCAGGCGGTGGCCAGGCCGATCACCCCGGCGCCGATGATGACGATCTGCATGCGCGCTCCCTTCGCCGGCATGATCCGGATCAGGTCGTGGCGGTCGGCGGCCCGTTCAGCCGCCCTCTCAGCCCGGTCGCACCGGACTCCCGCGCTCTGTGCTGTTCTGCTGCCCCCACCTTACGACCTCGGCGAACCGGGCAACTGCCTGGACACCTGTCCATCCCCGGATCGCCGCCCGTTAGGGTGACCTTCATGGAGAGGGTCATCGTCGTGGGTGGCGGGCTGGCCGGCGTGCGCGCCGTGGAGGCCCTGCGGAGCAAGGGGTACGAGGGTGCGCTGACCCTCGTGTCGGCGGAGCGGCACCGGCCCTACGACCGGCCGCCGCTGTCGAAGGCCGTCCTCGCGGGCGAGTCCGACGACACGACCGTCGACGCCGACTGGGACGCGCTGCGCTGCGAGCTGCTGCTCGGCGAGCGCGCCACCGGCCTGCGGCTGGACGAGCCCGGACGGGGCGGAACGGTGGAGTCCACGGCGGGCGACCTGCCCTTCGACGGGCTCGTGATCGCGACCGGCGCCGCCCCGATCACGCTGCCGGGAGAGGGGCGCCAGCACGTGCTGCGCACGATCGACGAGGCGCGCGACCTGCGCGCCCGGCTCACCGCGGGCGCCCGCATCGTGATCGTCGGGGCGGGCTGGATCGGCGCCGAGGTCGCCACCACCGCGGCCCGCCGGGGCTGCGCGGTCACCGTCGTGGAGGCGGCCGACACCCCGCTGGCGGGCGCGATCGGGCCCGAGGTCGGCGCGCTCACCGCCCCCTGGTACGCCGAGGCCGGCGTCGAACTGCGGACCGGGGTCAAGGTCGCGGAGGTGCGCGACGGGGGCCTCGCCCTCGCCGGCGGCGGCCGCGTCGACGCCGACGAGGTGGTCGTCGGCGTCGGGGTGCGGCCCGTCCTGTCGTGGCTGGAGGGCTCCGGGCTGCTGCTGGAGCGCGGCGTCGTCACCGACGGCTCGTTCCGGACCTACATGGGCGAGGAGGACACCGGGGCGCTGCGTCCGGACGTCGTGGCGGTCGGCGACTGCGCCGCCTGGTGGTCGCACCGCTACGGGCGGCGGCTCCTCGTCGAGCACTGGGACACCGCGCTGAACGCCCCCGAGGTCGCCGCCGCGGCCCTCCTCGGCCGGGACGCCGTGTACGACGCCGCCCCGTACTTCTGGTCGGAGCAGTTCGGGCGCATGGTCCAGTACGCGGGCGACCACTCGGCGTCCGAGCGGCTCGTGCGCAGGGGCGACCCGTCCGACCCCAGGTGGGCGGTGGCGTGGCTGACCGGCGACCGCCTCGACGCGATCCTCACCGTCGGCCGGCCCCGCGACCTGGTGCAGGCGAGGCGTGTGATCGCCGCCGGGACGCCGGTGGATCCGGAGGCGATCGCCGACCCGGACGTCCCCGTCCGGCAGGCTGTTCGCGCAGAGCGATCGGCGGGGACGTAACGGCTGCGCAGCGGGTTTGAGTCTTCCGAAGGCGTGGTAGCAAGGGGGCGTGACGCAGATGCACGCAACCGTTGACAGCGCACTGGACCCCCGCACCGACGCCCTGGCCGGCGAGTGGCTCACCCTCGGGGAGACCGCCGAGAGACTCGGGATCAGGCCCAACCGGATCAAGCAGCTCATCCACGAGCACCGCATCCTCGCGGTGCGCCGCGGCGGGGAGCCGATGGTGCCCGCGGCCTTCATCAAGGACGGCCAGGTCATCAAGGGTCTTCCCGGTACCCTGACCCTCCTGTCGGACGCCGGCTTCGACGACGCCGAGACGATCCGGTGGCTGTTCACGGCCGACGACACGCTGCCGGGGACGCCGGTGGACGCGCTCACCGAGAACCGGGGGACCGAGGTCCGCCGCCGCGCCCAGGCGCTCGCCTTCTAGGCCGCCGCCGGCGGCGCACGACGCACGTGACACGATCGCGGGGTCGCGCGCGGCGGGTCACCGCGCGCGCGACCCCGTGATCACCTGTGGAAAGGACGTCCCCGGCCGTGTCCAGGCACCTCCCCACCGAGCGCGCCGTCGCGCTGCGCGCCCGGCTGAGCCGAGCCCGCCTCTACCTCTGCACGGACGCGCGCGAGCGCCAGGGCGACCTGCCGGCCTTCCTCGACGCCGTGCTCGCGGGCGGCGTCGACCTCGTCCAGCTCCGCCAGAAGGGTCTGGAGGCCCGGCAGGAGACGGCCTACCTGGAGGTGTTCCGGGCGGCGTGCGAGCGGCACGGGGCGCTGCTGGCCGTCAACGACCGGGCCGACATCGCGCACGCGGTCGGCGCCGACGTGCTGCACCTCGGCCAGGACGACCTGCCGGTGCCCGCCGCCCGCGAGATCGTCGGCGGCGACATGCTGATCGGCCGGTCGACGCACTCCGGCGAGCAGGCGTCGGCGGCGGCCGCCGAGCCCGGCGCCGACTACTTCTGCGCGGGCCCGGTGTGGCCCACGCCGACCAAGCCCGGCCGCCCCGCCCCCGGCCCGAAGCTGCTGGAGTACGTCGCGGCGCAGCGCGTCGCGCGGCCCTGGTTCGCGATCGGCGGCATCGACCTCGGCAACCTGGACGAGGTCCTCGCCGCGGGCGCGGAGCGCGTCGTGGTGGTCCGGGCGATCACCGAGGCCGACGATCCGGGCGCCGCCGCGGCGCGCTTCGCGCGCCGGCTGGCCGCCCGGCCGCTGGGCACCGGCTGACCGCACGGTTTGACGCGGATCACGGTGCGGGCCGCGGCCCCGTCGCCGACAATGGGGATCATGAGCGTGGGACCCGACGACGACCGCACGGTCGACCTGGACGACGACCTGGACGTCCTGCCGGACCAGACGTCCGACGACACCGACGCCGGCTGGGGCGAGTGGCGTACCGGCGACGACGACGCGCGCCTGCTGGAGGACCGCCCGCCGCACTGGTGAGCGGCCGCCCGGGTCAGGTCAGGACGCCGAGGAGGAACCCGGCCGCCACGACGGCGCCGAGCGCGACCATCATCCGCCACCGGTAGCGCGGGATCCGTGTCGGGCGCGGCTTCGGCGCCGGGGCCTGGCCCTCCCGCAGCGCCCGGACGATCTGCGACGCGGTCGGGCGCGCGGCGGGGTTCTTGTCCAGGCAGCGGGCCGCGAGCTCGCGCAGCGGGCCCTGCATGTCGCCGAGGTCGGGCTTGCGGGACGTCACGCGCCGCATGACGGCCGCGCTCGGCCCGGTGCCGAACGGCGGGCGCCCCGTCGCGGCGAACACCATCGCGGCGCCCCACGCGAACACGTCGGCGGGCGGCCCGACCGGCTCGTCCTCGATCTGCTCGGGCGCCATGTAGGCGGGCGTCCCGACCGGGCCGGTGGTCAGCGGGGTCGCGTCGGCGGTGCGGGCGATGCCGAAGTCGATGACCTTGGCGCCGTCCGGGCCGAGCAGCACGTTGCCGGGCTTGAAGTCGCGGTGCACGATCCCGGCGCGGTGGATCGCCGCCAGCGCGGCGGCGGTCCGCAGCGCGAGCTTGCGGAGCCGCGGCGGGGAGAGCGGGCCGCGGTCGGCGACGACGTGCTGGAGCGAGGGCCCCTCGACGAACTCGCTGACGATGTAGGGGCGGTCGCCGGTCATGTCGGCGTCCAGGACGCGCGCGGTGTGCCGCCCGGACACCCGCAGGGCCGCGTCCGCCTCCTTGGCGAAGCGGCTGCGCGCCCGCTGCCCGGCCGCCACGCCGCCGCGCAGCAGCTTGACGGTGACGAGACCGCCGTCGCCGTCCCGGCCGAGGTAGACGACGCCTTGGCCGCCCTCGCCGAGCCGCCCGAGCAGCGTGTAGACGCCGAGGCCGCACGGGTCGTCGGGGCCGAGCGGGGCGCCGGCCCGGTGGTCGCGGCCGTGCGCGGGCCGGGCCGGGACGCGGCCCGGCCCCGGGTGCGCCTTGGCCGGGCGGCCGGCGTGCGCGCCGTGGGGCTGGCCGGCGCGGGCGGCGCGGCCGGGGCGGGGGGAAGAGGATCGCGGGGGATGGGGGTCCGTCCTCCCGCGGGAGGTGTCGTGCGGCACTGGGGGACTCCGACTCGGCGGGGGCGGACGAAGATCTCCCCATTTGTACCGCGTAATCGGAACGTGGGGCAGGGGAACCGAGATCTTCTCCGTCAGCGGCACGCCCCGAGTGCCGCGGAGCCGACGATCCGCCGGGACGACTCGCCCACCATGATCTTGTAGCAGCCGGCGGCGACCTTCCACGCCTTCGCCACCTCGTTCCAGTAGGCGAACGAGCGCGACGACAGCGGGAACGTCACCTTCGCGCTCCGCCCGGGCGCGAGGGCGACCTTGGCGTATCCCTTGAGCTGCTTGGGCGGTTGCGGGACCTCCGCGCCCGGCGACGGCATGCCGATGTACAGCTGCGGCACGGCGACCCCGGCTCGTCGACCGGTGTTGGTGACGGTCACCTGCACGGACTTGGAGGTCGCGACCAGCCCGCTGTAGGCGAACGTGGTGTAGGACAGGCCGTGCCCGAACGGGAACCGGGGCGCGATTCCCTTCGCGTTGTAGTGCCGGTAGCCGACCATGACGCCCTCGGAGAACGTGGTGTTCTTGTCGAGACCGGGGTACTGCGCCGGATTCCCGGACGCGGGCGCGTCGTTCTCGTTGGCGGGGAACGTCACGGGAAGCCGTCCGCCGGGGTCCACGTCCCCGTACAGGACGCGGGCCAAGGCGTCCCCCGCCTCCTGACCCGGATACCAGGCTTCGACGATGCCCCTCACCTGTCCCGCCCAGGGCGTCAGCACGGGCCCGCCCGTGTTCAGCACGACGACCGTGTTGGGATTGGCCTTGGCGACCTCGGAGATCAGGCCGTCCTGGTCGCCCCTGAGCGGCTCACCGCATCGCAGCGTCAGGCACGACTTGTCGAAGAACTCGCCCTGGCTGTCGGTCGCGAACACGATGGCGAGGTCGGCGGCGCGGGCCGTGGCGGCGGCGCCCCCGCGGTCGTCGCCGTCGTGGTAGGTCACCCTGGTTCCGGAGCCCGCGCGGCGGGAGATGCCGTCCTGCGCGCTCACGGTCGCGAACGGGACGACCTTCGCCGAGCCGAAGCCGCTCGGGCTCTGCCGCGCGGCCCGCCCGATCAGCGCGATCGACCCCGGGGCCCGGAGCGGGAGGACGCCGTCGTTCTTCAGCAGCGTGATCCCGCCCTCCTCGACGACCCTGGCGGCGTTCCGGCTCGCCGTCCGGTCGGCGCGGCCGAGGTCGTTGGGGTACGCCTGCCGGTCGAACACCCCGAACCTGAACATCGTCCGCAGGACGGCGCGCACGTGTGCGTCGATGGCGGCCTGCGTGACCTTCTTCTGCGCGACGGCCAGCTTCAGCAGGAACGCGTTGTACTTCATGCCGAAGGGCAGTTCCATGTCCAGCCCGCCGTTGGCGGCGCCGGCGGCGTCCTGCACGGCGGTGTGGTCGGACGGGACGAACCCCGTGAACCCCCACTCCGACCGCAGGATCCCGTTGAGGACGGCGTCGTCCTGGCAGGCCCACCGGCCGTTCAGCTTGCCGAACCCGCACATCACCGTCGCGGTGCCCGCGTCCTTCACCGCGGCCTCGAACGGCGGCAGGTAGATCTCGCGGAGCGTGCGCGGGTCGACGTTCATGCCGAGCGACAGCCGGTCGGTCTCCTGCGTGTAGACGGCCATGTGCTTGACCGAGGTCATCACGCCCTGCGCCTGCGCGCCCCGGATCCACGGCACGCCGAGGGTCGCCGACAGGTAGGGGTCCTCGCCGAACCCCTCGAACGTCCGGCCGTTGCGGGGCGTGCGCAGGACGTCCACGGTCGGGCCGAAGACCAGGTCGTTGCCCCGGTGCCTGGCCTCCCACGCAACCGTCCCGCCGTACAGCCGGGCCGCCTCCGGGTCGAAGGCCGCCGCGAGCGCGATCGGCGCGGGCAGCGCCGTCGCCGTGCCCTGCCGGACGCCGGCCGGGCCGTCGGCCATGCGGACCGGCGGGATGCCGAGCCGGTCGATCCCGTCGGCGGTGTCGGCGTGCGCGTTCTCGGAGAAACCGCCGAGCGGCCCGCCGAGCGGATCGTCCGACGCGAGCATCGAGATCTTCTCGTCGTCGGTCATCCGCGGCAGCAGCAGCGCCGCCCGCCGGTCGGGCGCCAGCGCGGCGTCGCACCACGGCCGCCGGGCCAGGTCGCCGCAGCGCCCGGCCGCCGCCCGCGCCTCGCCGGGCGCGGACGCCGCGGTCACCACCGCCGTCAGGGCCAGCGCGGAGGCGACCGCGAGCGCCGCCGGCAGCCCGCGCCCCGGCCTCATCCGCCCGCCCCCTCCTCGCGCGGAACCTGATCCTCGTGCCGGCCGTCATCCTCGTTCTGGACGCGCAGGGCGTTCAGCGTGAAGGCGACCATGTGGTAGTGGCCGATCAGCATCACCAGCTCGATCAGCTCGTGCTCCCCGAAGCGCGTGGCCAGCTCCGTCCACGTCGCGTCGCTGACCGTGCCGCTCTCGTGCAGCTCGTCCGCGGCGGCCAGCACCATGCGGTCGTCGTCGCTCCAGCCGTGCCCGTCCGGATCCTCGCGGAGTGCGGCGATCTCGTCCTCGGTGAGCCCCGCGTCCAGCGCGACCCGGCGGTGGTGGTCCCACTCGTACGCGCAGGACCGGTGGTGCGCCGTGCGCAGGATCGCCAGCTCGCGGTCGCGGGCGCCCAGCGTCCCGTTCATCAGCAGCATCGAGCCGAACCCGATCCACGACCGGAACAGCTCCGGGTGCCGGGCGAGCGTGGTGATGACGTTGAGGGGCCCGATCGTCTCGGTCACGGCCCTGACCACGTCGTCCCACTCCTCCTCGGGGAGCGGGTCGAAGCGCGGGACGCGGTCTCCTGGGGTGTCGGCGCACATGGCGACATTTCTGCCACCAATCAGTGGGAAAGTTCTAGTGCGCCGGGGAAAGTTGGCCGAATCGTGTCACGGGAGGCGCGTGCGGCGGCGGGCTCACGTGCTGCGCGTGGTGGCCGCCACCGCGAGCTCCGCCAGCGCCTCCCGGGCACCGGCGGTGACGGGGGCCGCCCGCAGGGCCTTCTCCGCCTCGCGCAGGTAGCGCTCGATCATGGCCTCGCACGCGGCGAGGCCCCCGGTCTCCTCGATGATGGCGCGCAGCTCGTCCACGCCGGGGCGGTCCAGCGCCGGGTCGCCGAGCCGGCGCTCCAGCGCCGCGGCCTGGGCCGCGGAGGCACGTTCCAAGGTGAGCGCGACCAGGACGGTCCGCTTGCCCTCGCGCAGGTCGTCGCCGGCGGGCTTGCCGGTCTCGGCCGGGTCGCCGAACACGCCCAGCACGTCGTCGCGGAGCTGGAAGGCGATGCCGAGCGGCAGACCGTAGCCGGTGAGCGCGGCCGCCACGTCGGGACGGGCCCCGGCCAGGGCCGCGCCGAGGTGCAGCGGGCGCTCGATCGTGTACTTGGCGCTCTTGTACTCCACCACGCGCAGCGCCGTCGCGACGTTCGCCTGGCGGCGCGCCCCCTCCAGCATGTCGAGGTACTGGCCGCACATGACCTCGGTGCGCATGAGGTCGTAGACCGCCCGGCCGCGCAGCCTGCTCGCGCCGTCCAGCCCGGAGGTCTCGAACATCTCGCCCGACCAGGCCAGGCACAGGTCGCCGAGCAGGATGGCGGCGCCGCCGCCGAAGGACTCGGCGTCGCCCGGCCACGCCTGCGCGCGGTGCAGCGCCTCGAAGCGCCGGTGGGCGGACGGCTGGCCGCGCCGGGTGTCGCTGGAGTCCATCACGTCGTCGTGGATCAGCGCGCTCGCCTGGAGCAGCTCCAGGGACGCGGCGGCGGCCACGATGCCGGGCCCGTCCTCGCCGCCCGCCGCGCGCCACCCCCAGTAGCAGAACGCCGGCCGCAGCCGCTTCCCGCCGCCGAGCAGGGCGTCCAGGGCCGACAGCAGCGGTGCGAGGTCCTCGCTGATGGCGCGCAGCGCGGGGCGCCGGAGGTCGACGAAGGCCAGCAGCGCCTCGTCGACCTCCTTGCGGATCCGGGTGGTCGACATGCCGAGATCGTATCCACCTGGGTGCTTTCCACCCTCCATCACGAGCGTGTGATGTCACTAGATCTTCAGAAATATGGACATAACGCATGTTGGGTGTGGCGAGCATCACGCGGATCGGCGGCCCCGGGCGGTGCCCTCCGCTGCCCTCCGCTCTCCGCTGTTCCGGTCCGCCCGGGCGGCGCTTCTGTAGGCTTGGGGAATGCGACGCGTACGCCCCGACAGGCCCCCCACCGTCCGAGAACTGCTCGCTTCGGGCGAGCGCTCGTTCTCGTTCGAGTTCTTCCCGCCCAAGACCGACAAGGGCGCGCGGAACCTGTGGCGTACGATCCGCGAGCTGGAGTCCCTGCACCCGACGTTCGTGTCCGTCACCTACGGCGCGGGCGGCGGCACCCGCGACACGACCGTCGACATCGTCGAGCGCATCGCCACCGACACCACCCTCACGCCGGTCGCGCACTTCACCGCCGTGAACCACTCGCAGGCCGAGCTCCGCAACCTGATCGGCCGGTTCGCCGCCGTCGGCGTCCGCAACGTGCTGGCGCTGCGCGGCGACCCGCCCGGCGACCCGATGGGGGAGTGGGTCAAGCACCCGGACGGCGTCGAGTACGCCGCCGAACTGGTCCGGATGATCCGCTCCTACGGCGACTTCAGCGTCGGCGTCGCCGCGTTCCCCTACAAGCACCCGCGCTCGCGCGACATCGAGAGCGACACCCGCCACTTCGTGGCCAAGTGCCGGGCCGGCGCCGACTACGCGATCACCCAGATGTTCTTCCGCGCCGAGGACTACTTCCGGCTGCGCGACCGCGTCGACGCCGCCGGCTGCGACGTGCCGATCCTGCCCGGCATCATGCCGGTCACCCGGCTCAGCACGATCGAGCGGTCCGAGCAGCTGTCGGGCGCGCCGTTCCCGCCCGAGGTCAGGGCCCGCTTCGAGGCCGTCGCCGACGACCCGGAGGCCGTCCGCCGGCTCGGCATCGAGCACGCGGCCGAGCTGTGCTGCGAACTGCTCGACCAGGGCGCGCCGGGCATCCACTTCATCACGTTCAACCAGTCCACGGCGACGCGCGAGGTCTACTCGCTGCTGGACGGCGCCGGGTACGGCGCCAGGGGCAGCGTCCCGCCCATCACCGCGTAGCGGGGTCCGCCGCCCGGGAACTCGAAGTCGGTCAGCAGGTCGACCATGCCGACCGAACGGTAGAGGGTGCGCGCCGGGGTGTCCGGCCTCCTGTCGAGCGTCGACAGCACGACCGTCCGCTCCGGCCGCCCGTTGCAGAGCGCGGTGAGCAGGGCCCGGCCGAGGCCCCTGCCCTGCGCCTGCGGATGGACGTGCAGTTCGGCGACCTCGAAGGCGTTCTCCAGCCACGAGTCGGCGTGCTCGGGCCCCTCCCGGTCGGACAGCGCCTGGTGGACGACGTCGTGCCACCACTGGCCGCGCGCCCCGTGGAATCCGTAGGCGAACCCCTGGACGGGCGCCGGCATGACGGGCAGCGCTCCGCGCCGCTCGACCACGCACGCGCGGAACCCCGGATACGAGGCATGCCGCTCCATGATGGTGTGCCGGCCCGGGAGCTGCTCGTTCGGCGGCTCCATCGCGGCCGCGTACACGTCCAGCATGGGGCTCAGCCTGCGTAGGAAGGCACGTTCGTCGATCTCGCGCAGCTTCGGGTCCCTCACCCGACAGAGACTAGACCCGCGTGACGGTCCGCTGGGTGACGGAAAGCCGATCGTAGAGGTCCCAGAGGATCCGGTCGGCGGCCTTCCGCAGTGTTCCGCGGTTGGCGTCGAGCTGCCCGCCCCACTCGCGCGCCTCCGGGCCGAGCCACGCGTCCGTCCCGCCGAGCGCCTTCACGGGCCCGTCCAGTGCCTGGCGGAGCCGGTCGATGCTGCCGTAGGCGTCCGCGTACGCCTGGTAGAGCTGCTGGTACTCCGGATTCGGCTGCTCGGCGGGCGACAGCCGCGCCGAAGCGGCGCCCGTGATCGGCGGGGGCAGGCTGCCGGGAGGCGGTGGGGCGGCCATGGCGACCTCTCAGGCGGTGGCGGTGGACGGGTGCAGGTCGAGCCTGGCGATGGCCTCGCGCGTGCGGCCGCTCATGTCGGCCCCCAGGAGCACCTGGACGGCGACGGGACGGACCCCGGCGTGGTCGGCCCCGGCCAGGAAGGCGCGCAGCCATCTCACGTCCATCGTCAGATGGTGGCTGGACGTGCCGAGGGACTGCTGCACGGCCTCCAGCCTCGCCTTGTCCCCCTGGGCGGCCTTCAGCAGATCGGCGGCGCCCGCCGGGCCGAGACGCTCGTACAGCTTCTCGGTGTAGTCGGGGTCGCCGGCGTTGGCCTCCAGGTGTCTCCACACCGGGTCCGGGACGGGGCGGCCGTGCTGGACGGACGCCGCCACGGACAGTGCGTCGGCCTTGGCGGCCCGGGCGGCGGCCGGCCGGTCGGGGAAGCCGCCGAGGTCGCCGGCGCCGTGCGGGGTCGGTCGCGGCGCCGCCTTCGCGGGCGAGGTCCGGTGCGGCGGCGCCTTCACCGGGCGCGGCGTCCCCACCGGGCCGCCGCCGGTCTTGCGCGGCACCGGAGCCGGGGTGGGCGCCGGCGGCATGTCGATGCCACCGCCAGGGGAGGGATGCGTGACCGCGAAGTTGTACCGGCGCGTCAGCATCCCGAGCTGCTCGGCGGCCCACCGCGCCACCTCGTCGGCCTGCCTGTACCCGGCCGTGGAGACGCCGGGCGGCGGGCGATGGCCGTTCAGCCACCCCTGGATCGCGTTCTGCGCGTCCTGGAGCTGCCTGATGACCTGGTTGAGCGCGGGCGGGTCGATCCCCCGGAACTCCGGGTCGCGCGCCGCCGGACCCGTCCGCATCTGCGTCGCCATCACCCCTCCGGTGCTCGCCATCGCCGTTTCCCGACTCCCCAGAATCACACTGGTGTCACTGGCTGTCGAGTGCCCTGCCCACCGATTCGGCATCGCGCGCCACGACGGCGGTCTCGTCCGCCACGACGATCGGACGCTGGATCAGCACCGGGTTCGCCACCATGACCTCGATCCAGCGGGCCCGGTCGCGTTCGAGGTCCCTGAGCCCGAGCTCCTTGGCGACCGGCTCGTTCAGCCGCGCCACGTCCCACGGCTCGGCGCCGATCCGGGTGAGGACATCGTCCAACTCCTGCGCCGTGGGCGGCTCGTCCAGGTAGCGGCGCTCGGTGTACCGCACGCCGGCCTCGTCCAGCGCGGCCTTGGCGGCGCGGCTCTTCGAGCAGCGCGGGTTGTGCCAGAGTTCCATCACTCCACCTCCGCCGGGGCTCCCCCGGTGATCCTCAGCAGCTCGCCGTACGACGTGGGGAAGACGGTGTGCGGGTGCCCGCCCGCCGCCCACACCTCGTCGTACCTTTCCAGCCAGATGTCCACCAGTGTGCGGATCGGCTCCGGATGGCCGACCGGCGCGACGCCCCCGATCGGCTGGCCGGTCGCCTCCCGGACGAACTCCGGCGACGCCCGCCGCACCTTCGCCGCGCCCACCAGCGCCGCGACCTTCACCGTGTCGACGCGGTGCGCGCCGCTGGTCATCACCAGCAGCGGCGACCCGTCGGCGTCGAACACCAGGCTGTTGGCGATCGCGCCGACCTCGCAGCCGAGCTGCTCGGCCGCGGCCTGCGCCGTCCTCGCGGAGTCGGGCAGCTCGACGATCGCTCCCGCCGCGCCCAGGTCGAGCAGAGCCTTCGCGACGATTTCGGCATTCGGATGCATGGGTAGAACTTTAAGGTCAGTGCATGCGAGGGAGAGCGATCGACGTGCGGAAGAGCGCGGTTCTGCTGATCGGGGCCGTCGTCCTGACGGGCTGCAACGACATCGACGCGGCGGGGTCCGCCCCGTCGAAGGAGGCGCCGAAGGGGACGCCGTCCAAGGCGCCGGCGACGCCCACACCGAGCCCCGGGCACCGCAAACTGAAACCGGGCGCCAAGGGGCCCGACGTCCAGGCGCTCCAGCGGCGCCTCAAGGCATTGCACTACGACCCCGGAAAAGCGGACGGGAAGTACGGGCCGTCCACGCAGACGGCCGTGTGGGCGTTCCAGGCGGTGAACCGTCTCAAGCAGAAGAGCACCCTTTCCGCCTCGTTCTGGAAGGCCCTGGACGCTCCCAAGGAGCCGCGGCCGGTGGCCGAGAAGCGCGAGAAGAACCGCGTCGACGTGGATCTGAAGCGCCAGTACCTCGTCCTCTACAAGAGCGGCAGCCCGCGGCTCATCACGCACGTGTCGTCGGGTTCGGGGGAGTACTACTGCGCCAAGGACCGGGGCGCGACCGTCGCGCGCTGCCGCTACGCCACGACCGGCACGGGCGACTTCCGGACGGGACGCCGCGCCTCCGGCTGGGAGACCTCGCCGCTGGGGCAGCTCTACAACCCCATCTACTTCAACGGCGGCATCGCGTTCCACGGCGCCCTGGACGTGCCCATGCACCCCGCCTCGCACGGCTGCGTCCGCATGCCGATGCACATCGCCCGGTACTTCCCGGACGAGGTCGGCACGGGCGTCCCCGTGCATGTCAGGCGGCCTCGCTAGCCTCCCCGCGGGAGCCGCGTCCGGGCCGCTGTCAACCCCGCTGACCTGCGGGATACGACACGCGTTCGAACACGTTGACGAATCGCCGTCAGGGCGGTTTACTGTGAAGCGCGTCGAACTTATGTTCGATGTGGTGCGGGACTCGCGGCCCGCGCCAGGGCGACGTCCCCGCCGATTGCGGTGTTTCGGCGGGACGGACGGCCGGGCGGAGTGAGGGGAAGCTCTCCGCCCGGCCGGCCCGAGCCCCGGAAGGAGGCAGACATGTCCGGAACGATGACCGCACGCGGAGTCCACTCCGCAGCCCAGTCCGTCCCGTCCCCCAGTCCTCGCCCACGCCACCGGCCGATGCCCGCGCCGCGTCCGGCGCACACGGCCGTCGGGCAGTTGCACGCCGCCCGCATGGGCCTCGCCGAGGCGGCCGAGGCCACCTCGCCCGCCGTCCGCTACGTGTGCGCCCACCTGGCGGCGCTGCGCGCGGCCGCCGCGGTCCTGGCGTCCAAGGAGCCTTTGGAGACCCACCGCCGCGGCCGTCCGCGCAGCGTCTGGGTGCTGCTGCCCGAGGCCGAGCCCGCGCTGCGCGAGTGGGCCGCCTTCTTCGCCGCCGGCGCCGACAAGCGCGCCGCCGCCGAGGCGGGCCTGCCGCGCGCCGTCACCCCGCGGGACGCGGAGGAGCTCCTGCACGACGCCGAGGTCTTCGTCACCCTCGTCGAGGACACCCTCGGAGTCGACGGGCAGCCCACGCTCCCCGTCCCCGAAGCCGGCTGAGCCACCCCGGAGGCCGTCCCCCTCCCCGGGCCGGCCCCCGCCGGAGGCCGGGACGCCGCCCCGCCATGGGGAGCGGCGTCCCCCTCCGGCGGCCGGACCGATCGCGCCGGCGGGGCCGCGACCCCCCGAGCCGGTCCCTCCGGCGCGGTCTCACCCCGGTCCCCGCGCGGGCGAGGGCCGGTTGGTAGACATGGCCGGATGACCGACCTACTGCCGCTGGACGGGATGCGCGTCGTCGAGCTGTCCAGCTTCGTCGCGACGCCGCTGGGCGGGATGACCCTGGCGCAGCTCGGCGCGGACGTCATCCGCGTGGACCAGATCGGCGGCGGGCCCGACATCGACCGGTGGCCGCTCGCGCCGTCCGGCCGGAGCCTGTACTGGGCCGGGCTGAACAAGGGCAAGCGATCGGTCGCCCTCGACCTGCGCTCGCCCGAAGGCCGCGAACTGGTCGCCGCGCTCGTCACGGAGGGCGGTGTCGTCCTGACCAACGCGCCGCCGCGGCCAGGGTTGTCCTACGAGGAGCTGAAGGCCGCGCGGCCCGACCTGATCCACGTCCGGCTCCAGGGGACGCGGGAAGGCGGCAACGCCGTCGACTACACGGTGAACGCCACCATGGGATTCCCGTCGATCACGGGGCCCGCGGACCTGGAGGCGCCCGTCAACCACGCGCTGCCCGCGTGGGACGTGGCGTGCGGCCTCTACATGGCCGTCGGGCTGCTGGCGGCGGAACGGCACCGGTCGCGCACCGGAGAGGGCCGGCGGATCCAGGTCGCGCTCCAGGACGTCGCCCTGGCCACCGCGGGGAACCTCGGCTACCTCGCAGAGGCTCAGCTCGGCGAGCCCAGAGCGCGCCTGGGCAATCACCTCTTCGGCGACTTCGGGCGCGACTTCGCCACGTCCGACGGACGGGTCATGGTCGCGATCCTCACCGCCCGGCACTGGCGCGACCTGGTGGAGGCGACCGGTCTCGGCGAGGTGGTCGAGGCCCTCGGACGCGCCCTGGGCGCCGACTTCCGCCGCGCCGGCGACCGCTACGCCCACCGCGAGGCGCTCGGCGGCGTGCTCGCGTCCTGGTTCGCCCGCCGCACCTGCGAGCAGGTCGCGGACGGCCTGCGGCGGACGTCCGTCCTGTGGTCGCGCTACCGCGACTTCGCGGAGGTGGCCGCGGGGCTGCGGGACGAGCCGCTCATGGCACCGCTCGACCAGCCGGGCGTGGGCCCGCACCTGGCCCCGGGCTCGCCCGTGCGGCTCGGTGAGACCTCCCCGCCCCCGGTCCCGGCCCCCACCCTCGGCGAGCACACGGACGAGGTGCTCCGGGACGTCCTGGCCCTGCCAGCCGAGCGCGTCGAGGCCCTGCGGGGCAACGGGACGATCATTGGCTGGTGACGCGCGCGGGCTCGCGTCGGCGGCGGCGCCGATAGGCGACGGCCAGGGCGGCGAGGAGCGGGGCCCAGGCCACGAGGGGGAGGTAGAGGAACCCGACCACGGTGTGGCCGGCCGGGGTCATGTCGTCGCCCGGCATGCTCCACCAGGCCGCCAAGGGCGTCCACAGCACGGCGAGGACGGCGACACCGGCCCACGCGGGGATCAGGACCGCCGAGGGCGCGATGGTCCGGCCGCCGATGACCGGGATCCAGCGGGGGACCACCTCGCCCCATCGCTGCACGAGTCCGAGGGCCGACAGGGCGGCGCCCTCGCTGAGGACGGCGAGCAGGACCAGGTAGCCGGGTCCCCAGAAGCCGGGCGGGCAGACCGTCCGGTAGCCCTCCTCGGTGTATCCGAGGTGGAGGCCCAGGGCGAGGCCGAGCCGCCAGATGCCGGACGGCAGTGCGAGCAGGGTGATCGTGTGCGCGGCCAGGTGCGCCCATCGGGGGGCGGGCCGCACCGCCGGTCGCGCGGCGTGGGCGGGACGGGAGAGCACGGTCATGCGGACGAGCATGTCCGCCCGGGGGCGGCCGATCCTCCCGCCGGAGGCCGGACCGGGTCCCCCACAGGGGGGAGGAGGGTGGTTCGTCCCGGTATGAGATTGTTAGGGGAGCGAACTTCAGGAGGGCACGGTGGCGGGGCGGGGCGGGCGGGGGCTGGTGCCGCTGCTGGCCTTCCTCGGCGTGATGGCGTACTCGCTCTCGATGGCCGTGGTGACGCCCGCGCTGCCGCAGATCCAGCACGGCCTGCACACGACCCCGGCGGGAGCGGCGTGGGCGCTCACGGCGATGACGCTGTCCGCGGCCGTCGCCACGCCGGTGGTCGGACGGCTCGGCGACCTGTACGGGGCGCGCCGCGTGCTGCTCTGCGTGCTCGCCGTCGCCACCGCCGGGACGGTCGTCGCGGCGCTGGCCGCGACGGTGCCGGTCATGCTCGCCGGGCGCGTCCTCGGCGGCGTCGGCGGCGGCGTCTTCCCGCTGGCGTACACGATCATCCGGGACGTCCTGCCGCCCGCCCGGCGGGCCCCCGCCGTCGGCCTCATGTCGTCCATGCTGGGCCTCGGCGGCGCCGTGTCGTGGTGCCTGGCCGGTCCGATCATCGACCTCCTCGGCTGGCGGTGGCTCCTGTGGCTGCCCGTCATCGGCCTGGTGCCCGGCGTCGTCCTCGCCTGGTGGATCGTTCCGGCCGGACGCCGCGACGGGTCGTCCCGCGCGGCGGCGCGCGTCGACTGGTGGGGCGCCGTCCTCTTCGCCGCCTGGCTCGTGGCCGCGCTGACCGCCCTCACCGAGGGGATGGACTGGGGCTGGACGTCCCCGGGCGTCCTCGGGCTGCTCGCGCTCGCGCTCGCGGGGGCCGGCGCCTGGCTGTGGGTGGAGGGCCGCGTCTCCGAGCCCCTGATCGACCTGCGCCTCATGCGGGTGCGCGGGGTATGGACGGCGAACGCCGCCTCGCTCCTGTCGGGCTATGCGCTGATGGCGGGCGGACTGCTGTTCCCTCTGCTCGTCCAGCTCCCGGAGGACACCGGGTACGGCTTCGGCGGGACGGCCACGCAGGCGGCGCTGCTCCAGCTCCCCGCCAGCGTCGGGATGACCGTCGCGGGCATGACGGCGGGCCTGCTCGACCGGCGCGTCGGCTCCCGCACGGTGCTGCTCGGCGGCGCGGTGATGACCGGCCTCGGCTACGCGTTCGTGGCGTTCGAGCACGGCGCCATGTGGCACCTCTACGTCGGCGGCCTGGCGCGGGGCGTCGGCCTGGGCTTCGCCTACGCCGCCGTGGCGACCCTGGTGGTCGCCGCCGTGCCGCCGGAGGAGACCGGCGTGGCCACCGGCATCAACACGCTGCTCCGCACCGTCGGCGCGTCCCTCGGGACGCAGGTCAGCGCGGTCATCGTCGTCGCGGTCCCCGGTGAGGGCGGGTTCTCCGCCGGGTTCGCGGTGAGCGCCGCGGTCACGGCGGCCGTCCTCCCGCTGGCCCTGCTCGTCCCGCGCCCGGGGCGCAGGCGCGAACACGGAACGGGGCCCGGAGCGGTGCCGGACCCCGTCACGGTCGTGCGGTGAATCGGGTGGTGCGGTGAGACAGGCGGTGAATCAGAACGACTCGACGGCGCGGCGCGCCTCCGGGTCGAGGACGCCCCAGCCGATCAGCTCTTCGGTGAGCTCGGTCGGGGACTTGTCATAGATGACCGCGAGTGAACGCAAGTCCTCCTGACGGATGGACAGGACCTTTCCGTTGTAGTCGCCCCGCTGGCTCTGGATCGTCGCGGCGTAGCGGGCGAGAGGACCGGCCTTGTCTTTCGGAAGCTGCTGCAACCGCTCAAGATCGATAACGAGCTTGGGTGTAGGCCCGAGCGGGCTCGGCGCGGCTCCGCCGGGCAGCAACTCGGAAACCGGCACGCCGTAGAAATCGGCGAGCTCGGCCAGCTTCTGAACGGTGACGGCGCGGTCGCCCCGCTCGTACGAACCCACGACGACGGCCTTCCAGCGGCCGCGTGACTTCTCCTCCACACCGTGCAGGGACAGGCCCTGCTGGGTGCGGATGGCGCGCAGTCGCGCGCCGAGAGCCTTTGCATATTCAGACGGCATTCTGCGGCCCCCCAGGCTCACTTTCGTCGTCGTCGGACCCCGGCTTGTCACCGGGGGGAGACAGATTCGCGAAGCCAGGGGGCCTCAGGACTCTGTCTCCAGGGATGGTTACGGACAGTGACGGTAAAACGGGTAGGGCCCCAGGTCAAGCTGATTGGAAAAAAGCGGTCGAATCCGCAGGACTCGATCCGGGCCGTCCGGATCGCGTCCGGCCCGTGCGGGCAGGGGCGCGGCGGGCCGGACGGGCGGCCGGGGCTCTCCCGAGCGCCCCCGAATGTGACCCCTCTCACCTGCGAAGACGTGGACGGTGCCGGGTGTCGGGCAGGCGGGACCGGCTGCTAACGTGTGGGGGACACGACGTCCTTTAAGGCCCGTCCCGTGAGGCGGGGAAGGAGGTTTCGGCGGTGAACGCTGCCTTCAGGCAGGAGCATCGCGTGGCGGACGGTGACCCCCGGCCCAAGGCCGTTCTGGAGGGTCCCGACATCCGGCGCGCGCTGACCCGCATCGCACACGAGATCCTCGAGCGGACCAAGGGCGGCCACGACGTCCTGCTGCTCGGCATCCAGACCCGCGGCGTGACGCTGGCCGAGCGGCTCGCCGGGGCGCTGCGCGAGGTCGAGGGCCGCCCGGTGCCCTGGGGCTCGCTCGACGTGACCATGTACCGGGACGACCTGCGGATGCGGCCCGCCCGCGCTCTCGGCCGCACGGAGCTGCCCGCCGAGGGGATCGACGACAGGGTCGTCGTGCTCGTCGACGACGTGCTGTTCTCCGGCCGGACGGTGCGCGCGGCGCTGGACTCGCTGAACGACCTCGGCCGGCCCCGCGCCGTCCAGCTGGCGGTGCTGGTGGACCGCGGGCACCGGCAGCTGCCGATCCGCGCCGACTACGTGGGCAAGAACCTGCCCACCTCCATGCGCGAGACCGTGAAGGTCCTGCTGGACGAGAACGACGGGCGCGACGCGGTGCTGCTCGGCCCGACGGGGGGTGCCGAATGAACCGCCATCTGATCTCCGCCGCCGACCTCAGCCGCGACGACGCGCTGCTCGTCCTCGACACGGCCGAGGAGCTCGCGCAGATCGCGGGCCGCTCCATCAAGAAGCTGCCGACGCTGCGCGGCCGGACGGTCGTCAACCTGTTCTTCGAGGACTCCACCCGTACCCGGATCTCGTTCGAGGCCGCGGCCAAGCGGCTGTCGGCCGATGTGATCAACTTCTCCGCCAAGGGCTCCAGCGTGTCCAAGGGCGAGAGCCTGAAGGACACGGCGCTCACGCTGGAGGCGATGGGCGCGGACGGCGTCGTCATCCGGCACAACGCCTCCGGGGCGCCGCACCGGCTGGCCGGCTGGGTGCAGGGCAGCGTGGTCAACGCCGGCGACGGCACCCACGAGCACCCCACGCAGGCGCTCCTGGACGCGTTCACGATGCGCAAGCGCCTAGGCGACCTGGAGGGCCGCAAGGTCACGATCGTCGGCGACGTGCTGCACAGCCGCGTGGCACGATCCAACGTCCTGCTGCTGGACACGCTCGGCGCCGACGTCACCGTGGTCGCGCCGCCGACGCTGCTGCCGGTCGCGATCGACACCTGGCCCTGCTCGGTGTCCTACGACCTGGACGCCGTCATCCCGAAGAGCGACGTGATCATGATGCTGCGCGTCCAGCAGGAGCGCATGAACGCCGCCTACTTCCCGACGGTGCGCGAGTACAGCCGCCGCTACGGGCTGGACGCCGAGCGCATGGCCGAGCTGCCCGACCACGCCATCGTCATGCACCCCGGGCCGATGAACCGCGGCGTCGAGATCGCCGCCGAGGTCGCCGACTCGGTCCGCTCCACGATCGTCGAGCAGGTCGCCAACGGCGTCAGCGCGCGCATGGCCGTCCTCTACCTGCTGCTCGGAGGCTCCGAGCCCGCCATCGGCCAGGAGGTCCCCCAGTGAGCACCCTCATCATCAAGGGCGCGCGGATCCTCGGCGGCGAGGCCGCCGACATCCTCGTCCGCGACGGCGCCATCGCCGCGGTCGGGACCGGCCTGGACGAGGCCGGCGCCGAGGTCGTCGACGCCGGCGGGCTGGTGGCCCTGCCCGGTCTCGTCGACCTGCACACCCATCTGCGCGAGCCGGGCCGCGAGGACGCCGAGACCGTCGAGTCCGGCACGCGGGCCGCCGCGATGGGCGGGTACACGGCCGTCCACGCGATGGCCAACACCGACCCCGTCGCCGACACCGCCGGCGTGGTGGAGCAGGTGTGGCGCCTCGGGCGCGAGGCCGGGTACTGCGACGTCCAGCCGGTCGGGGCCGTCACGCGCGGCATCGCCGGCGAGCAGCTCGCCGAGCTGGGCGCGATGGCCGACTCCGCCGCCGAGGTGCGGGTGTTCTCCGACGACGGGCACTGCGTGTCGGACGCGGTCATCATGCGCCGGGCCCTGGAGTACGTGAAGGCCTTCGACGGCGTCGTCGCCCAGCACGCCCAGGAGCCGCGCCTCACCGAGGGCGCCCAGATGAACGAGGGCGAGATGTCCGCGGCGCTCGGCCTGGCCGGCTGGCCCGCCGTCGCCGAGGAGGCGATCATCGCCCGGGACGTGCTGCTGGCCCAGCACGTCGGGTCGCGGCTGCACGTGTGCCACGTCTCCACGGCCGGATCGGTGGAGATCATCCGGTGGGCGAAGAGCAAGGGCTGCCCGGTGACCGCCGAGGTCACCCCCCACCACCTGCTGCTGAACGACGCCAGGGCCGAGTCCTACGACCCGATCTTCAAGGTCAACCCGCCGCTGCGCACCGCCGACGACGTCACCGCGCTGCGGCACGCCCTCGCCGACGGGACGATCGACTGCGTCGCCACCGACCACGCCCCGCACCCGGTCGAGGCCAAGGAGACCGAGTGGGCCGTGGCCGCCATGGGCATGATCGGCCTGGAGACGGCGCTGCCGGTCGTCCAGGAGGCCATGGTCGAGACCGGCCTGCTCGACTGGGCCGGGGTCGCCGACCGCATGTCGGTCCGCCCCGCCCGCATCGGCCGCCTTTCCGGACAGGGTCGTCCGCTGGAGGCAGGTTCGCCCGCCAACATCACGCTGTACGACCCGTCGCCGCGCCGCGCCGTGGACCCGTCCGCGCTGACCTCCAAGAGCCGCAACACCCCGTTCGCGGGGCTGGAGCTGCCCGGCCGGGTCGTCGCGACGTTCCTGCGCGGCAAGCCGACCGTCCTCGAAGGGAAGCTCCAATGAACCCTGCTCTGCTCGTTCTGGAAGACGGCAGGGTGTTCCGCGGAGTCGCGTACGGGGCCGAGGGGGAGGCCTTCGGCGAGATGGTCTTCAACACCGGCATGACCGGCTACCAGGAGACCCTGACCGACCCCTCGTACGCGCGCCAGATCGTGGCGATGACGTCCCCGCACATCGGCAACACCGGCGTCAACGTCGAGGACCCCGAGTCGCCCCGCATCCAGGTGGCCGGCTACGTGGTGCGCGAGCCCGCCCGGGTGGCGTCCAACTGGCGCGCCACGGGCTCGCTCGGCTCCGAGCTGCGCGAGCAGGGGGTCGTGGGCATCGCCATCCCCGGCACCCGGGCCCTGACGAGGCACCTGCGCGACCGGGGCGCGATGCGCGCCGGCATCTTCAGCGGCGCGGACGCCGCCCTGGCCGGGGAGGACGCCCTCGTCGAGCGCGTCCGGCAGAGCCCCTCCATGGAGGGCGCGGACCTGGCCCGGGACGTCTCCACCCGGGAGCCCTACGTCGTCCCGCCGTGGGGCATGAGGCGCTACAAGGTCGCGGCCCTGGACCTCGGCATCAAGGCGATGACGCCGTTCCGGATGTCCCAGCGGGGCTGCGAGGTGCACGTCCTGCCGGCGACCAGCACGGCCGAGGACCTCCTCGCCCTCGCCCCCGACGGCGTGTTCCTCTCCAACGGCCCCGGCGACCCGGCCGCCGCGGACTACGCCGTGGACGTGCTGAAGGGCGTCCTCGACACCGGGACGCCGTTCTTCGGGATCTGCTTCGGCAACCAGATCTTCGGCCGCGCGCTCGGCCTCGGCACCTACAAGCTGAGGTTCGGCCACCGGGGGATCAACCAGCCCGTCCAGGACCGGACGACCGGCAAGGTCGACGTGTCGGCGCACAACCACGGATTCGCCGTGGACGCGCCCGTCGACCGGCCGTTCGACACCCCCTACGGGCCCGGCGAGGTCAGCCACGTGAACCTGAACGACGGGTGCGTCGAGGGGCTGAGGCTGCTGGACCGCCCGGCGTTCAGCGTCCAGTACCACCCGGAGGCCGCGGCCGGCCCGCACGACGCCTCCGGGCTCTTCGACCGTTTCTGCGACCTGATGGAGGCGTCGAGGTAATGCCGCGCCGCGAAGACCTGAACTCCGTCCTGGTGATCGGCTCCGGGCCGATCGTCATCGGGCAGGCGTGCGAGTTCGACTACTCCGGGACCCAGGCGTGCCGGGTGCTCAGGGCCGAGGGCCTGCGGGTCACGCTGGTGAACAGCAACCCGGCCACGATCATGACCGACCCCGAGTTCGCCGACGCCACCTATGTCGAGCCGATCACCCCGGAGGTCGTCGAGAAGATCATCGCCAAGGAGCGGCCGGACGCGCTGCTGCCCACCCTCGGCGGCCAGACGGCCCTCAACACCGCCATCGCGCTGTACGAGAGCGGCGTCCTGGCCAAGTACGGGGTCGAGCTGATCGGCGCCGACGTGGACGCGATCCAGGCCGGGGAGAACCGGGAGCGGTTCAAGGACGTCGTCGCCAAGGTGGCCCGCGAGCAGCGCCTGAACGCCGAGTCCGCCCGGTCGGTCATCTGCCACTCGATGCCGGACTGCCTGGCGGCGGCGGGCGAGCTCGGCTACCCGCTCGTCGTCCGGCCGTCCTTCACGATGGGCGGGCGCGGCTCCGGCTTCGCCCACGACGAGGACGACCTGCGCCGCATCGCCGGGGCCGGGCTCGACGCGTCCCCGACCGGCGAGGTGCTCCTGGAGGAGTCGATCCTCGGCTGGAAGGAGTACGAGCTGGAGGTCATGCGCGACCGCCACGACAACGTGGTGATCGTGTGCTCGATCGAGAACCTCGACCCGATGGGCGTGCACACCGGCGACTCGATCACGGTCGCGCCCGCGCTGACGCTGACCGACCGCGAGTACCAGAACATGCGGGACGTCGCGATCGCGGTGATCCGCGAGGTCGGCGTCGACACCGGCGGCTGCAACATCCAGTTCGCCGTGCACCCCGGCACCGGCCGGATGATCGTCATCGAGATGAACCCGCGGGTGTCGCGGTCCTCGGCGCTGGCCTCCAAGGCCACCGGGTTCCCCATCGCCAAGATCGCGGCAAAGCTGGCCGTCGGGTACACGCTGGACGAGATCCCGAACGACATCACCCGCGAGACGCCGGCCTCGTTCGAGCCGACGCTCGACTACGTCGTGGTGAAGGTGCCCCGGTTCGCGTTCGAGAAGTTCCCCGGCGCCGACGGCACGCTCACCACGCACATGAAGTCCGTGGGCGAGGCCATGGCCATCGGGCGGTGCTTCACCGAGGCCCTGCAGAAGGCCCTGCGGTCCCTCGAACAGAAGGGCACCTCGTTCAGCTGGGCGGGCGACGCCGACGCCGCCGAGCTCGTCGAGTCGGCCCGGCGCCCCCACGACGGGCGGCTCAAGGACGTCCAGCGCGCGCTCTGGGCGGGGGCCACCGTCGAGGAGCTGTACGAGGCGACCGGCATCGACCCCTGGTTCCTGGACCAGATCGCCGCCATCAACGAGGTCGCGGACGAGATCCGCACCGCCGACGACGCGCTCACCAAGGACAAGCTGCTGCGCGCCAAGCGGCACGGGTTCTCCGACGCGCAGATCGGCGAGCTGCGCAACCTCTCCGAAGAGGTCGTGCGCGAGCTCCGGCACGCCCTCGGCATCCGCCCGGTCTACCTGACCGTGGACACCTGCGCCGCCGAGTTCGCGGCGCAGACCCCCTACCTCTACTCCGCCTACGACGAGGAGACCGAGGTACCACCGGGGACCAAGCCGAAGGTCATCATCCTGGGCAGCGGCCCCAACCGCATCGGCCAGGGCGTCGAGTTCGATTACTCCTGCGTCCACGCGTCGTTCACGCTGGCCGAGGCGGGCTACGAGACCGTGATGGTCAACTGCAACCCCGAGACGGTCTCCACCGACTACGACACCTCCGACCGGCTCTACTTCGAGCCCCTCACGCTGGAGGACGTCCTGGAGGCCGTCTACGCGGAGCAGCAGTCCGGCGAGGTCGCGGGCGTCATCGTCCAGCTCGGGGGCCAGACCCCCCTCGGGCTCGCCCAGAAGCTGAAGGACGCCGGCGTCCCGATCGTGGGCACCTCGCCGGAGAGCATCCACCTCGCCGAGGAGCGCGGGGCGTTCGGACGCGTCCTGCACAGGGCCGGCCTGCTCGCCCCCAAGCACGGCACGGCCACGTCCTACGAGGAGGCCCGGGAGATCGCCGCCGAGATCGGCTACCCCGTCCTCGTCCGCCCGTCCTACGTGCTGGGCGGGCGCGGCATGGAGATCGTGTACGACGACGCCACGCTGGAGTCGTACATGGCCCGCGCCACCGAGGCGAGCCCCGAGCACCCCGTCCTGGTCGACCGTTTCCTGGACGAGGCCATCGAGATCGACGTGGACGCCCTGTTCGACGGCGAGGAGCTGTACCTCGGCGGCGTGATGGAGCACATCGAGGAGGCCGGCATCCACTCCGGCGACTCGGCGTGCGCCCTGCCGCCCATCACGCTGGGACACGACGACATCCGCCGCATCCGCGAGTCGACGGAGGCGCTCGCGCGCGGCGTCGGCGTGCGCGGGCTGATGAACGTCCAGTACGCGCTGTCCGCGGGCGTCCTGTACGTGCTGGAGGCGAACCCGCGGGCCTCCCGCACGGTGCCGTTCGTCTCCAAGGCGACCGCCGTGCCGCTCGCCAAGGCGGCGGCCCGCGTGATGATGGGCACGACCATCGCCGAGCTGCGCGCCGAGGGCCTGCTGCCCGAGGCCGGCGACGGCGGGACCCTGCCGCTGGACGCGCCGATCGCGGTGAAGGAGGCCGTCCTGCCGTTCGACCGGTTCCGCAACGAGCACGGGCAGGGCGTCGACATCGTCCTCGGCCCCGAGATGCGCTCCACCGGCGAGGTCATGGGCATCGACGAGGTGTTCGGCACCGCGTTCGCCAAGTCGCAGCAGGCCGCCTACGGGTCGCTGCCGACCAAGGGGCGCGCGTTCGTGTCCGTGGCGAACCGCGACAAACGGCACATGGTGTTCCCCGTGAAGCGCCTGGCTGACCTGGGCTTTGAGATTCTTGCCACGGAAGGGACCGCGGAGGTCCTGCGCCGCAACGGCGTGCGTGCCAAGATCGTGCGCAAGCACAGCGAGGGTCCGGGCCCGTCCGGCGAGCCCACGATCGTGCGGCGCGTCCTGGACGGCGAGGTCGACCTCATCGTCAACACTCCCTTCGGCAGCCCCGGCCAGTCCGGGCCGCGGCTCGACGGCTACGAGATCCGTACCGCGGCCGTGCTGCGGGGCGTACCGTGCGTGACGACCGTCCAGGGGCTCGGGGCGGCCGTGCAGGGCATCGAGGCCGTCGCTGGCGGCCAGGTCGGCGTCCGCTCCCTCCAGGAGCACGCCGAGCGGCTCAGCGGCGCGCACGGCCGGGCCGGCGCTTCCGGCCAGGACGGCGCGGACGGCGCGGCGGCCCCGGACGGGGACGGCGCCGTGTCGCCCGGCTGACAGGACCGGGCGGGCCGGGCGGGGAGGACGCCGCCCGGCCGGCCCGGCGCACGCGATGAGGAGAGGGAGACGGGTGTCCGACACGCCGGTGCAGACCTCGGCGACGGTTCTGACGGTCCGCCAGGTGCAGGACTACCGCGCGATGACGCTGGTGGCCCCGGCCATCGCCGAACGGTTCAGGCCCGGCCAGTTCGTGGCGCTCGCCGTGGGCGGCGAGCACACCTCCCGCCTGGTGCGCCGGTGCATCGGGGTCCACGAGGTCAAGTCCGACTACGGCGGCACCGTCGAGCTGGTGTTCGCCGACACCGAGCCCGGCACCGCCTGGCTCGCCGGCCGTCGCTCCCGCGACCAGATCGACCTCCTCGGACCGCTCGGCCGCCCTTTCCGGCTGCCCCGCGACCCCGTGACCTGCCTGCTCGTCGGCGGCGGGCCCGGCGGCGCGGCCGTGTTCGCACTGGCCGACTCGCTGCTGCGGCGCGGCTGCCGGGTGCACTTCGTGCTCGCCGGCGCCTCGGCCCGGCAGGTGTTCGGGTCCCGCATGGCGCAGCGCATCGGCGACAGTTCGACCGTCGTCACCGAGGACGGGTCGATGGGGGAGCGGGGCACCGTCCGCGACGTGCTGCCACGCGTCATCGAGGAGACGGGCGCGGACGTCGTCTACGGCTGCGGCCCCACGTCCCTGCTGCGCTCGGTCACCCAGATCGCCGGCGACTTCGGCCTGCCCTCGCAGGTGTCGGTCGAGGAGTTCCTCCAGCAGACGGGCGCGTGCGGCATCGGCGTGTGCATGACGTGCATGCTGCCCGTCCACGGCGAGGACGGCGTGACCCGCATGGTCCGCGCCTGCGCGGACGGGCCCGTCCTGCGCGGCGACCGCGTCCGCTGGGGCGACCTCGGCACCATCCCGTTCGACGCGCTCGGCGCGCCGCGCGTCCTGAGCGTCTCTGAAGGGGGCTCGCAGTGAGCGACCGGGTCACGACCACGCTCGGGCCGCTGGAGCTGCCCAATCCCGTCCTGACGGCCTCAGGGTGCGGCGGGACGGGTCGGGAGCTCGCCCAGTTCTTCGACCTCACCCGCCTCGGCGCGTTCGTCACGACGTCGGTGATGGCGCAAGCGCGCGCGGGACGTCCCACACCGCGTGTGACCGAGACCCCGAGCGGCCTCCTGACCGCCATGGGCCTCCCCGGCCCCGGTGTGGAGACCTTCCTGGAACGTGACCTGCCCTGGCTCATCGAGCAGGAGGTCCGAACGATCGTGTCCGTCGCGGGCAGCAGCGTCGAGGAGTACGGCGACCTCGCGCGCCGCCTCCGCAACGTCCCGGGCGTCGCCGCGATCGAGGTCAACGTCGCCTGCCCCAACGTCGAGGACCGCGGCCGCATGTTCGGCTGGCACCCGGCCGCCGCCGCGTCCGTGGTGCGGGCCGTGCGCGCGCACGCCCGGCCCGGCGTCCCGGTCTTCGCCAAGCTCGCCCCCGACGTGACCGACATCGTCACCATCGCGCTCGCGTGCGTCGACGCGGGCGCCGACGGCCTCACCCTGATCAACACCATGGACGCCATGGCGATCGACCCGCAGACGCTGCGTCCGGCCCTCACGGGCGTGTCCGGCGGCCTGTCCGGGCCCGCCGTGCGGCCGGTCGCGGTCCGCTGCGTCTACCAGGTGCACGCCGCGCTGCCGACCACCCCCATCATCGGCGTCGGCGGCATCGCCACCGGCCTGGACGCCTTGGAGTTCATCCTCGCCGGGGCCTCCGCCGTCGCCGTCGGCACCGCCCTGTTCCACGACCCCGCAGCCGGCCCGCGCGTCCTGCGCGAACTGGAGGAGGCGCTCGCGGCCCGCCGCATCGGCCGCCTCGCCGACGCCGTCGGCCTCGCGCACAAGCCCGCCGGGTACGTCCCGCCCCAGGTGCGCCGGCAAGAACCCGAGAAGGAGAAGCTGTGACCGCCGCCCCTATCGCCGTCGCGCTGGACGCGCCCGACCTGGAGACGGCCGCGCGCTGGGCCACCCTGGTCACGCCGCACGTCTCCACCGTCAAGGTGGGCCTGGAGCTTTACCTGCGGTATGGGCCGGACGTCGTCGCCAGCGTGCGGGGCGCCAGCCGCGTCCAGGTGTTCCTCGACCTCAAGCTGCACGACATCCCCGCCACCGTCCGCGGCGCCGCCCGCGCCGTGGCCCGCCTCAAACCGGCCTACCTGACCGTGCACGCCGCCGGAGGGCCCGCGATGATCCGCGAGGCGGTGCAGGCCGTCCCCGCCACCAAGATCGCCGCGGTGACGGTCCTGACGTCCCTCGGGGACGCCGATCTCGCCGCCCTCGGCCTCGCGGGGCCCGCCCCGGACGCCGTCCGCCGCCTCGCCGTCCTCGCCGTCGAGGCTGGCGCTCAGGCCCTCGTGTGCTCCCCGCAGGAGGCCGCCGCCGTCCGCGCGGAGGTCGGCCCGGACATCACGCTCATCACGCCCGGCGTCCGCCCCGCCGGCTCCGGCAACCAGGACCAGGCCCGTGTCGCCACTCCCGAGGACGCCCTGGCCGCCGGCGCCGACCTGCTGGTCATCGGCCGCCCCATCACCGCCGCCCCCGATCCCGGCGCCGCCGCGGCCGCCATCGCCGCCGCGCTGCGCCGCACGTCCGCCGGCACGGCCTGAACGCGGCCCCGAGCACGTCCCGAGTGGGCACGGCCGCCCGCGCGGGGACATGCTCGGCGCGCCATTGGTGCGCGGGCGCACAGAACCGCTTTGTGCGTGTGAGTTTTGTGGCGTGGGCGATCGCGATTGTGGTTTTAGTCGCATGCGAATGCCGGGACGGAGTCGTCGCATTGCGATACGTGCCGAACGGCGAACTCGTTCACGCGGAGGGGCGATTCCGGACCGGGGGGAGTCTCCGGACGGGACGGCCGGCGTCTCCGCGTCCATGGGGTGCCCTGGCGGCGGGCTGGGGGGAGCTGGTGCGGTGCGGGTGTCCTCCGGGCCGAGCGGACGATCTTGGCGGGTGTTGTCGAGGATGACAGTAACGGTGCCGGGGCGACGTGCGGAACGGCGTGGCGTGACGAGTGTCACTCGGTCGGGATCATTTGTGGGAGGCCCCGCCACCGCCCTCCGGCGGGGCCCGCGGGGGCGGTGGCGGGACCGTGGCGGCCCGGCCGTCCGGGGGCGCGAAGTGCAGCGGCGAGGCGGTACCGGGTGCCACATTTGCGGTCAGAATGGGCGGATTTTCACGATCATGCGAAAGTCCCAGCAAGGCAAGGGGATGCGGCCCCGAGGGGTCCGAGTTGGGTACACTCTGTATTCAGGACACTCCGAGGAGTGATTTTCGTGAATTTGTGGCGGGCTAAACGGCACTTCACGTTGCCTTATGGGTGGTGAACTCGCTAGTTTCCCAACCCGTCCGACTCCGTCGAGTGGAAACCTGAGGTGACCCGGCGTGGCTCTTCCGCCCCTAACCCCCGAACAGCGCGCCGCAGCCCTTGAGAAGGCTGCCAAGGCTCGCAAGGAGCGGGCCGAGGTTAAGAACAAGCTGAAGCACGGGGGAACCTCGCTCGCCGAGGTTCTCAAAGAGGGTCAGTCCGACGACGTCATCGGAAAGATGAAGGTGTCGGCCCTTCTGGAATCGCTGCCCGGTGTGGGCAAGGTCCGTGCGAAGCAGATCATGGAGCGCCTGGGCATCGCCGAGTCCCGCCGTGTGCGGGGCCTCGGCGCCAACCAGCGCGCATCCCTGGAGCGTGAGTTCGGCGGAAGTGCGAACCGCTGACGCGCGACTCACGGGCGGGCGCGGCGGTCAGGCCGCCGCGGCCGGCTCGGGGCGACCCGTAGACGGCACCATCCCGCCCGGCTCCGGCGCACCCATCGCTGCGCCGGAGGACTCCAGGCCGCATGGCCCGCTCGCGCGGCGGCTGACGGTCCTGTCCGGGCCGTCGGGCGTCGGCAAGAGCACGGTCGTCGCCGAGATCCGGCGCTCACACCCCCGGGTGTGGCTGTCGGTCTCGGTGACCACCCGGGCTCCCCGCCCGGGTGAGACCGACGGTGTGCAGTACTTCTTCGTCGACGACGCCGGTTTCGACCGGCTCGTCGCCGAAGGGCAGCTCCTCGAATGGGCCGAGTTCGCGGGCAACCGCTACGGCACCCCCCGCCGGCCCGTCGAGGAACGCCTCGCCCGCGGCGAGCCGGTGCTCCTGGAGATCGACCTCCAGGGCGCCCGGCAGGTCCGCCGGTCCATGTCCGAGGCGCGCCTGGTGTTCCTCGCCCCCCCCAGCTGGGAGGAGCTCGTCCGCCGCCTCACCGGACGCGGCACCGAGCCCCCCGAGGTCATCGAGCGCCGCCTCGACGCGGCGCGCGTCGAACTCGCCGCCGAGAAGGAGTTCGACGTCACGCTCGTCAACACGTCCGTGCAGGACGTGTGCGACGAGCTGCTAGCCTTGATGGCTGACCAGTAGCCTGTTCAATCTACGGAAGGCCACCGAGTGGCAGCCAGCAACGAGGGCATCACCAACCCTTCGATCGACGAGCTCCTCGAGGTCGTCGACACCAAGTACGGCCTCGTGAGCATCGCGGCCAAGCGCGCCCGGCAGATCAACGCCTACTACGCCCAGCTGGGCGAGGGCCTGCTGGAGTACGTCGGCCCGCTCGTCGAGACGCAGGTCCAGGAGAAGCCGCTGTCGATCGCGCTCCGCGAGACGCGCGAGGGCCTGCTGAACGCCGAGCCCATCGAGGGCTGAGGCTTCCGGGGCGGCCGGTGCCGCTCGTCGGCCCGCCGCCTGCGCCGATGGCCGCGTCCGCAGCGTTCTCCGGGGGCCGTCCGCAGGCCCCGGAGCGGATACGCGCACCCCGGGGGGAGAGCGGGCGGCACCTGATGGGATCGTGGGCCCTATGACCTCCCCCAAGCCGCGCGTCGTGCTCGGAGTGAGCGCCGGCATCGCCGCGTACAAGGCGTGCGAGCTGCTCCGGCGGCTCACCGAGTCGGGCCACGACGTCACCGTCGTGCCGACCGCGGACGCGCTCCGCTTCGTCGGAGAGCCCACCTGGGCCGCCCTGTCCGGCAAGCCGGTGTCCCCGCGGGTCTGGGACGGCGTCGCCGAGGTCCCGCACGTCCGGCTCGGTCAGCAGGCCGACCTGGTGTTCGTCGCCCCGGCCACCGCCGACCTGCTCGCCAAGGCGGCCCACGGCCTCGCCGACGACCTGCTGACCAACACCCTGCTCACCGCCCGCTGCCCCGTCGTGTTCGCGCCCGCGATGCACACCGAGATGTGGCAGCATCCGGCCACGCAGGCCAACGTGGCGACCCTGCGGGAGCGCGGCGCCGTCGTCGTCGAGCCCGCGTCCGGGCGCCTCACGGGCAAGGACACCGGGCCCGGCCGGCTGCCCGACCCCGCCGAGCTGTTCGAGGTCGCCCGGCACGTGCTGGCCCGCGGCGCCGCCGGACGCGACCTCGCCGGACGGCACGTGGTCGTCTCCGCCGGGGGCACCCGGGAGGCCATCGACCCCGTCCGCTTCATCGGGAACCGCTCGTCCGGCCTGCAGGGCCACGCCCTCGCCAGGACGGCCGCGGCCCGCGGCGCCCGCGTGACGCTCGTCTCGGCGAACGTCGCCCTGCCCGACCCGGCGGGCGCCGAGATCGTCGCCGTCGGATCGGCCGAGGAGATGCGCAAGGCCGTCGTGGAGGCCGCCGGATCGGCCGACGCGGTCGTCATGGCCGCCGCCGTCGCCGACTTCCGCCCGGCCGGCTACCGCGGCTCCAAGATCAAGAAGACCGAGGGGGCGGAGCCCGAGCCGATCCGGCTCGTCAAGAACCCCGACATCCTGGCCGAGCTGGGCAGGATCCGGAGGCCGGGCCAGGTCGTCGTGGGATTCGCGGCCGAGACCGACGACGTCCTCGCCAACGGCCAGGCCAAGCTCGCCCGCAAGGGCAGCGACCTTCTCGTCGTCAACCAGGTCGGCGAGAACCTGACCTTCGGCCGCCCCGACAACGCCGCGGTCATCCTCGGCGCCGACGGGTCGCGCACCGAGGTGCCGCGCGGGGCCAAGGAGGCGCTCGCCGAAGTCGTGTGGGACCTCGTCGCAGCGCGGCTGGAGCGCACGTCGTCGGGCGTACGTCAGGGTGAAGGGCATCGTGCCCGCTAGACTTCTGGCCCTAACATCGTGGGGAACCCATGGCGGGGGGCGGCCTCCCTCGCCGAACTCGACAAAGAATCCGTTCTGCGACGTCAGTCAGCAGCCGCTGCAAGGAGTTCACGTACGTGTCTCGCCGCCTGTTCACCTCCGAGTCGGTGACCGAAGGTCACCCGGACAAGATCGCGGACCAGATCAGCGACGCGATCCTCGACTCGATGCTCAAGGACGACCCGAAAAGCCGGGTCGCCGTCGAGACGATGATCACGACGGGTCAGGTGCATGTGGCCGGTGAGGTCACCACCGAGACCTATGTGGACATCCCGGGCGTGATCCGGGAGAAGATCCTGGAGATCGGCTACGACTCGTCCAAGAAGGGCTTCGACGGCCACTCCTGCGGCGTGTCGGTGTCCATCGGCGCGCAGTCGCCCGACATCGCGCAGGGCGTCGACGACGCCTACGAGACCCGCGAGGGCGAGGGCGTCGACGACCTGGACCGGCAGGGCGCCGGCGACCAGGGCCTGATGTTCGGCTACGCCACCAACGAGACGCCCGAGCTGATGCCGCTGCCGATCACGCTGGCGCACCGGCTCGCCCGGCGGCTGTCGGCGGTCCGCAAGAGCGGCGACGTGCCGTACCTGCGCCCCGACGGCAAGACCCAGGTCACCATCGAGTACGACGGCGACCGCGGCGTCCGCCTCGACACCGTCGTGGTGTCCAGCCAGCACGCTCCCGACATCGACCTGAAGGAGCTGCTGGGCCCGGACGTCAAGGAGCACGTCGTCGACCCGGTGCTCGCCGAGTTCGAGCTCGACACCGAGAACTACCGGCTGCTGGTGAACCCCACCGGCCGCTTCGAGATCGGCGGCCCGATGGGCGACGCCGGCCTCACCGGCCGCAAGATCATCGTGGACACCTACGGCGGCATGGCCCGGCACGGCGGTGGCGCGTTCTCCGGCAAGGACCCGTCCAAGGTCGACCGCTCCGCCGCGTACGCGATGCGCTGGGTCGCCAAGAACATCGTCGCCGCGCAGCTCGCCGACCGCGCCGAGGTGCAGGTCGCCTACGCGATCGGCAAGGCCCACCCGGTCGGGGTGTTCGTGGAGACGTTCGGCACCGAGAAGGTCGCCCCCGAGAAGATCGAGAAGGCGATCGGGGACGTCTTCGACCTGCGCCCGGCCGCGATCGTCCGCGACCTGGACCTGCTCCGCCCGATCTACCAGCAGACGGCCGCCTACGGTCACTTCGGCCGCGAGGAGCCCGACTTCTCCTGGGAGTCGACCGACCGCGCCAAGGCCCTGGCCTCCGCCGCCGGCCTGTAACCGGTCTTCCGCGAAGAAGGGCCCCGGGGTGTCCCGGGGCCCTTCTTCGCGCGTCTGCCTGTCCTGCGCCCGCCGCGGTGGGCTGTCCCGTGAACCCCTCCCTGTACGTGCGGTGGGCGTCGTGCGGACCACGCCGGGCCGCTGCTGTGCGGACGGGCGGAAGGGGTCAGCGGGCGCAGTGGTTGCCGCGGTGCAGGCCGTAGCGGGCGGCGATGGTGTAGCGGCCGGGGGTGTGCGCCTCCAGCCGGACGAACTCGCCCGCGCGCCTCAGGCAGGCGTCCCCGCCCGTCGCGCTCAGCCAGGGGGACCAGGAGACGCGCACCAGGACGGACCCGGGCGAGGGCATGTCGACGACGAGCTTGCCGGAGTCGAGGGTGCTGACGAACGCGGGCCTGTCGACGAGCGGCGTGGGGGCCGCCACGCGGTACAGCCGCCAGTGCTCGTCCCGCCAGATCTCCGTCAGGTACGGCTGGCCGCCTTCGACGAGGGCGGCCTCCTCCTGCGCCGACCAGTCGACCTCCTGCTCGGGCAGGACGACGTACTGGACGGCCCACTTGTGCAGCCAGTCGCGGTACGAGGCGGGCGTCAGCGCGCCCTTCTCGTAGAACAGCCCGTGGCGTTCGGCGTCGACCTGGCGGTTCCAGCCGCGGGCGAGCGCGAAGTGGCGGCTGAGGCCGGAGGACTCCCAGTGGGAGCGCAGCGGGACGACCTCGATGCGCGCGTCGCCCGCGCCGACGGCGCCCATCTCGGCGACGAGGCCGCGGGCGTGGTCGGCGGCGGTGGCCGCGGGCTCGGTGTGGATGAGGTCGTCGACGGGCTTCACGACCTGCCAGGACGCCGTCACGATGAACGCCAAAGACAGCACGGCGATCCGGAGCCGCCCGTGAGCGCGTGCGACGGCCGACAGCAGGAACATGCCGCCGAACAGCAGCGAGAGGCGTTCGACGTTGCTGCCGATGGGGGAGGGGATCAGCCAGGTCAGCACGATCCCGGCCAGGTAGACGGCGGCGCCGGTCCGGACGAACCTCCAGCCCTTCGGCGCGCAGAACAGGATCGCGGCGACGCTGGTGACGGCGGGCAGCACGATCGCGTTCAGGGAGATCGGCTGGACGCCGCTGAACGGGAAGAGCAGGCTGGTCGTACCGACCACGACGGGGAGGCCCACGGCGACGCAGACTCCGGCGCGGCGGCGTCCGGTGAGGAAGAGCGCCGCGGCCAGCACCAGCAGGAACAGGCCCGCGACGGGGCTCGCGAGCGAGGCCAGCACGCTCAGCACGACCATCGCGGCGGCGCGCAGGGCGGGCGTCCCGCGCGGGGTGAACGCCACGATGGCCGCCATCAGCGCGAACATCAGCCCCAGGCCGAACGTGACGCGGCCGGAGGCGGCGTTGCAGGACAGCGCGAAGGCGGCCCAGAGCGAGGCGGGCAGCGCGACCGGGGCCCTGAACTGCTTGAGCAGGTACGCGGTGAGCGTGGCGCAGAACGTGCCCGTGATCACCGCGACCGTGCGGATGCCGAACAGCGCCATGAGGTACGGCGACATGAGGCTGTAGGAGGCGGGGTGCATCCCGCCGTACCAGGCGAAGCTGTAGGCCGCGCCCGGGTGCTTCCAGGCGAAGTCCGTCCACGCGGCCTGCGCCGCGAGGTCGCCGCCCTCGGTCGCGAGGAACAGGCCCCACACCAGGTGCAGGACGGCGGCGGCCAGCGTGGCGGCGACCACGGGGTGGCGTGCCCACTTCTTCCACCGGGAGGCGGCTGAGGGGCGTGGGGAACGGCGTGACGCCCCGTTGCTGTCCGGGGAGTCCGTCCGCTCATGGGCATGAGCTGTGGTCACATCGCCTGCAGGGCTCGTCGGACGGCGAGGGTGCGGACGGCGTCGGGCAATGGGCCGGAGGACGCGCACCCGTTCAAACGGACCAACCCTAGCGCGCGAGTTCGGCTGTCGGATCGATCTGGTAGGACGGGGACGTGACGAAGGACGGCGGGGGAACGGACCTGATCCCGGGGCTGGACGCCCTTCCGGGCGCGGCCGCCGCCAAGCCGAACAAGCCCGGAGGACCCGCAAAATCGGGGAAGAAGGGGGCGCGCCGCCCGGCCGCGGAGCTGCCCGTCGCGCGGATCGCGGTCGACATGTCGCTCCCGCACCTGGACCGCCCCTTCGACTACCTCGTCCCCGCCGAGCTGGACGCCAGGGCGGTCCCCGGCTGCCGCGTGCGGGTGCGCTTCGCGGGCCAACTCGTCGACGGCTTCCTCCTGGAGCGGGTCGCCGAGAGCGGCCACGGCGGCAAGCTGCTGTTCCTGGAGAGGGTGACCTCGCCCGAACCCGTCCTGGCCCCGGAGATCGTCGCGCTGGTGCGGGAGGTGGCCGACCGCTACGCGGGCACGTTCGCGGACGTCCTGCGGCTCGCCGTCCCGCCCCGGCACGCCCGCGTCGAGGCCGAGCCCGTGGAGGAGACCGCCCCCGTCCTGCCCGAGGCGCCCGACGCCGGTGTGTGGCGGGAGTACCCGGCGGGGGAGTCGTTCCTGAGCGCGCTGGCCGGAGGGAGGGCGCCGCGGGCCGTGTGGACGGCGCTGCCCGGCCCCGACCGGACGGCGGCCATCGCGCGCGCGGTCACCGCCACGCTGAGCGGCGGGCGCGGTGCGCTGATCGTGGTCGCCGACGGACGCGACGTGGCGCGCGTCGACGCGGCGCTGGAGGCGGAGCTGGGAGAGGGGCTGCACGTCGCCCTGACGGCGGAGCTGGGCCCGGCGGAGCGCTACCGGAGATGGCTCGCCGTCCTGCGCGGCAAGGCGCGGGTGGTCGTCGGCACCCGCGCCGCCATGTTCGCCCCCGTCGCAGACCTGGGGCTGGTCGTGCTGTGGGACGACGGCGACGACGTCCACGCCGAGCCGCACGCGCCGTATCCGCATCCCCGTGACGTGCTGGCCCTGCGCGCCCACCGGTCGGGGGCCGGCGCCCTGATCGGCGGGTTCACCCGGACGACCGACGCGACGCAGCTCGTGGAGACCGGCTGGGCCCATGCGCTCGCCGCCGACAGGAACCGCGTCCGGGCGAGGATGCCCCGCGTCCGCTACGTGGGGGAGGACGCCCAGCTCGCCCGGGACGGCGCCGCCCGCACCGCGCGCCTGCCGAACGTCGCGTTCGAGGCCGCCCGGCAGGCGCTGGAGAGCGGGCCCGTTCTCGTCCAGGTGCCGAGGCGCGGTTACGTCCCCGGCATCGCCTGCGGGAGGTGCCGCACGCCGGCGCGCTGCCAGACCTGCCAGGGGCCGCTGGCGCTCGCCTCGTCGCACGCGGCCCCGTACTGCGGCTGGTGCGGCCGCATCGCGGGCGACTGGCACTGCTCCGAATGCGGCTTCTTCCAGGTGCGCGCCGTCGTGGTGGGCGCCAAGCGCACGGCGGAGGAGCTCGGCCGGGCGTTCCCCGGTGTGCCCGTCCGCACCTCCGGCCGCGAGGCCGTCCTCGACCGGGTCGGCCCGGAAAGGGCCCTCGTGGTGGCGACGCCCGGGGCCGAGCCTCCGGCGGAGAGCGGATATCTTGCCGCGCTGCTGCTGGACGGCTGGGTCCTCCTCGGACGGCCGGACCTGCGCGCCGGTGAGGAGACGCTGAGGCGCTGGATGAACGCGGCGTCGCTCGTCCGCCCGCAGGGGCCGGTGATCGTCGCGGCCGAGGGGGCGCTGCCGGAGGTCCAGGCCCTCGTCCGCTGGGATCCGGTCACCTACGCGGAGCGGGAACTGGCCGAGCGCAGGGAGGTGGGCTTCCCGCCCGCCGCGCGCATGGCGTCGCTGACCGCGTCCCCGGCCGCCATACGGGAGCTGCTGTCCGACACCCGGTTGCCCGATGGCGCGGAGGTCCTCGGGCCCGTTCCCGTCCCGCAGGCGGGCGCGGAGGCCCAGGACAAGGAACGCGCACTGATACGAGTACCGCGCGCCGCAGGCAACGCCCTGGCGCGCGCGCTGAAGGAAGCCCAGGGCGTACGCAGCGCCCGCAAGGCGACCGAGACCGTACGCGTCCAGATCGACCCCCTGGAACTGATCTGACCGTGCCGAACTGATCTGACCGCGTGGAACTCGACCGACCGCGTGGAAGTCGGCCGAGGCTGTGGAACTCAACCGACCCCGGGGAACTCCACTGACCAATAGGGTTCTGGGGTGGCCGACAACTGGGTGGAGACCACCGCGGGCGACCTGCGGCGCTGGTCGGAGGAACGCGGCGAGGCGCTGGACGAGCAGGGCGTCCGCATCCTGCTCGACCTGGCGCGGGAGGAGATGGGCCTCGCGGGCCCGGAGGCTCTGGAGCCGCGGCACGTCCGCGAGCTGCTCCTGGAGGTATTCCCCGAGTCCGTGGTCGCCGGGCGCGACGACGTCCCGACCATCCTGGACGCCCTCCGCCGGGTCGTCGCCTACCTGCGCGACACCGGCGCCGTCCCCGCCGCGGCCGCCGGCGGGCTGGAGGCGGAGATCGACCGGACCGGCGCCGAGTTCGCCGAGGTCGTCGCCGCCGTCGACAGCGAGGAGCGGCAGGCGGCCGCCGAGGTCGTCGCCGGGCTGATGCAGGTCGACGGGATCGACCTGGACGACCAGGACGCCGTCGACGCGTGGGTGCGCGACTTCGAGGCGCAGCCGGAGGAGGAGCGCTTCGCCCGCACCGAGGAGTACCTGCGGCAGGCCGGGGAGCTGGTGGTCCCGCCCGTCCGGCTGGCGCCGCAGGCCGAGGTCGCGGACGCGGCGCGGCGGTCCGGCCTCACCGGGGCGGTCCTGGCCCTGGCCCGCTGGACGGGCGAGCGGCCGCTGACCGAGCACGGCGCGCTCACCGAACCCGACGCCGAGGCGGCCCGGCTCGCCCTCGGCCTCGACTCACCGCGGCGCCACGGGCAGATGGAGGACGACGGCGCGCTGGAGCGGCTGTGGTGGGCCGCCGTCGAGGCGAAGGTGATCGACGCCGGGAACGGCCGCGGCGTCCCCGGCCCCGCGCTGCCGGGCCTGGAGTCCGGCGACGACGCGGCGCTGCTCACCGCCTGGCTGCCGCTGTTCGACGCCGTCGTCGTCCCCGGCCACGACTACGCCGACGGCCTGGACGCGGTCGAGCTCGTCCAGAACGAGCTGACCGGCGTCCTCATCCACCTGTACGAGCAGGAGGAGCCGGCCGGGCCCGAAACCCTCGCCGAGGCGCTGCTGGGCCACATCGAGGAGGCCTACGACCTCACCGACGCCGACACCATGTACGCGCTCGTGGCCGACGCCCTCGCGCTGGAACTGGCGACCCTCGGGGACTGGGGCGTCATCGAGGCATCCGGCGCGGGGCGCGTGCTGACGCCGCTCGGGGTGTGGGCCGTCAGGGAGCTGCTCCTCGCGGACGGGTTCACCGCCCCCGTCGTCGGCGAGCTGGCCGGCGCCCGCGCGTCCGAGCTCGTCGAGGGTCTGACCTGGTACCGGCCGGACGCCGCCGACGAGGAGATCGACGGCTGGCTGGCGTCCCACGACCCCAAGGACGCCGCCGCCGACCTGCTGGACGTCATGCGGACCGGCGGCCCCGGCGCCCGCAACCTCGCCGCCGCCGTCCTGCACCGCGTCGGCCCCGAGGCCGCCGGCGTGGTCCGCGCCGCGCAGGAGCACCCGTTCGTGGCGCCCTATGCCGCGATGTGGCTGAACGCCGCCGGCGACCCGGCGGGGCGGGAACTGGCCCGCGAGGAGTACCTCTGGGTGTTCGTCGACACGGTCGCCGGGATGCTGGAGACCGCGGAGCCGGAGGAGGCGGTCGACGCGGCGCTCATCGACGCGCCGCCCGGGGCGGAGATGAGGACCATGGTGGACGAGCTCTGGCGCACCCATCATCCCGGCGTGGCCGACGTCCTGGAAGCCTTGGGCGCCCACCACCCCGACAAGGCGACGGCCAAGGCCGCCCGTACCGCCGCCTACAAGGCGCGTTCGGCGCGCCAGAGCGCGCACCGCGGTGTGTGAACATGGCGTGAATGTTCAGGGCCCGCGCCTCCGTAGACTTGAGGGCGCGTCCCCGTAGTCGGTGGCACCCGGAGTGACCGGGTGGCACTCGCAGTGATCAGCGACATTCGCAGGAAACGGAGTCCCCTTGGCCGTCAAGCCCATCCGCCTCTTCGGCGACCCCGTGCTGCGCACGCCCGCGGAGCCGGTGAAGGACTTCGACAAGGAGCTGCGCCAGCTCGTCAAGGACCTCACCGACACGATGATCGACGCCCCCGGGGCCGGCCTGGCCGCCCCCCAGCTCGGCGTCGGGCTGCGCGTGTTCACCTACTACGTCGACGACCGCCTCGGCCACGTGGTCAACCCGACGCTCGACCTGTCGGACGAGCAGGAGACCGACGACGAGGGCTGCCTCTCCCTGCCCGGCCTCACGTTCCCCACGCCCCGCTCCCTCGGGGTGGTGGCGAAGGGCTTCAACATGCACGGGGAGCCGATCACGCTGGAGGGCACCCACCTGCTGGCCCGCTGCGTCCAGCACGAGACCGACCACCTCGACGGGATCATCTTCATCGACCGGATGGACGCCGAGCAGCGCAAGGCCGCGATGAAGGCGATCCGGGAGGCCGAGTGGTTCGGCGACCCGGCCCCCGTCGTGAAGGAGTCGCCGCACCGCACCTTCGGGAAGGCGATCTAGATGCGGCTGGTCTTCGCCGGGACGCCCGAGACGGCGCTCCCGGCCCTGACGGCCCTCCTGGGGTCCTCGCACGAGGTCGCGGCGGTCGTGACCCGGCCCGACGGGCGTTCGGGGCGGGGGAGGCATCTGAGCGCCAGCCCGGTCGCCTCGCTCGCCGCCGAGGCCGGCGTCGAGGTGCTCAAGCCCGCGAAGGCCCGCGACCCCGAGTTCCTCGACCGGCTCCGGGAGATCGCGCCGGACTGCTGCCCGGTGGTCGCCTACGGCGCGCTGCTGCCCCGCGAGGCCCTGGACATCCCCCGGCACGGCTGGGTGAACCTGCACTTCTCGCTGCTGCCCGCCTGGCGCGGGGCCGCCCCGGTGCAGCGCTCGATCCTGCACGGGGACGACGTGACCGGCGCGGCCACGTTCCAGATCGAGGAGGGCCTGGACACCGGCCCGGTCTACGGCGTGCTCACCGAGCCGATCCGGCCGGACGACACCACCGGTGACCTGCTGGGACGGCTGGCCGTCGCCGGTGCGGCCCTTCTGCTGGACACCATGAACGGCATCGAGGCGGGCGTCCTGGAGCCCCGGCCGCAGCCGACCGAGGGGGTGTCCCACGCGGCGAAGCTGACGCCCGAGGACGGCCACGTCGACTGGAAGAGCCCGGCCCTGCACATCGACCGCCTGATCCGCGCCTGCACCCCGGCGCCCGGTGCGTGGACGAACTTCCGCGACACGCGGGTCAAGCTCGGCCCCGTCCGTCCGGTGCCCGACGCCGCCAGGCTGGCGCCCGGCGAGATCGGCGGGGGCAGGAACGAGGTGCTGGTCGGCTCGGCCACGCATCCCGTCGCGCTGGGCGAGGTGCAGCCGCAGGGCAAGCGCCGCATGGCCGCCGCCGACTGGGTCCGCGGCCTCAACCTCATCGGCAAGGACGCGCTGCACTGATGCCTCCCGCCCGCGACCGACGACGCGCCCCGAACCGCCGACCGGGCGGTCCCCGCAAGACGGGCCGCCCCCAGGACCTCGTCCGCCGTACCGCGTTCGACGTGATCCGGGCGGTGGAGACCCGCGACGCCTACGCGAACCTCCTGCTCCCCGCACGCCTGCGCGACCGCGGCCTGACCGGACGCGACGCCGCCCTCGCCACCGAGCTGACGTACGGGACCCTGCGCGGCAGGGGAACCTACGACGCGGTGCTCGCGCTGTGCAGCGACCGTGAACTGCGCCGTGTCGACGCGCCTCTCCTGGACGTCCTGCGCCTCGGCGCCCACCAGGTCCTCGCCACCCGCATCCCGCCGCACGCCGCCGTGGCGACGACGGTGGAACTGGCCCGCTCGGTCTCCGGCCCGGGCCAGGCCAAGTTCGCCAACGCGGTGCTCCGCAAGGTCGCCATGCGCGACATGGACGCCTGGCTGCAGATCGTGGCGCCCGCCGACGCCGACGCCACGACGCGCCTGTCGGTCGCCCACAGCCACCCGAAATGGATCGTGTCCGCCATGCGGGACGCCGTCGGGGCGGCCGAGATCGGCGAACTCCTCGCGGCCGACAACGCCCGCCCCCGCGTGACGCTGGTCGCACGCCCAGGCCGGGCGACACTGGAAGAGCTGTACGGCGCGGGCGCGGAGCCCGCCCCCTACTCGCCCTTCGGCGCCGTTCTGACCGAGGGCGACCCGGCGGGTATCGACGCCGTCCGCGACGGGCGCGCCGCCGTCCAGGACGAGGCCAGCCAGATGGTCGCCCTGGCGCTCGCCGAAGCCCCCCTGGACGGCCTGGACGCACGTTGGGCCGACCTCTGCGCCGGCCCCGGAGGCAAGGCGGGGCTCCTGTCGGCCCTCGCCGCCCAGCGCGATGCCCGGCTCCTCGCCGCGGACCTCCAGCCGCACCGCGCCGGACTCGTCCGGCGCGCGGTCGACGACCGCACGGGTGTGGTCGCCGCCGACGGCACCGCGCCCGCCTGGCGTCCGGCCTCGTTCGACCGCGTCATGGTGGACGCTCCCTGCACCGGCCTCGGCGCGCTCCGCCGCCGCCCCGAGGCCCGCTGGCGCCGGGGCCCCGAATCGGTCGCCGAACTCGGGCCGCTCCAGCGGAAGCTCCTCGCCACGGCACTGGAGTCCGTCCGGCCCGGCGGCGTGGTCGCCTACGTCACCTGCTCGCCCCACCTGGCGGAGACCCGCGTGGTGGTGGACGACGTCCTGGGCAAGCGCGAGGACGTCGAGCGACTCGACGCACCCGCCGTCCTGGCGGCGATCGCTCCCGGCATCACCGGGCTGGGGGACGGCCCGTACGCCCAGTTCTGGCCGCACCGCCACGGCACGGACGCGATGTTCCTGGCGCTGCTCCGCCGGACCTGACCGCTGCACCCGACCTCTGGGGGAGGCCCTCTGCTGACCGGCTTCATGATCTTCATGTCGTATCTGGGCAGCGCGGCCTTCTACGTCCCGCTGCTCCTGGCGCTGTTCTGGTGCGTGGCGCCGCGGCAAGCCGCGAGGGCCGCCGTCGTCCTGCTGTTCGGCGCGGTCCTCAACGCGCTCCTCAAGCTGGTCTTCCACGCGCCCCGCCCCTACTGGACGGACCCGTCCGTCCAGGGCAGGCAGTCGCTGACGTCCTTCGGGATGCCGTCCGGCCACGCGCAGAACAGCATCGCGGGCTGGGGCTTCTTCGCGGCCCAGACCAGGCGGTGGTACCTGTGGGCGGGCGCGGTCGCCGTCATCCTCCTGATCGGGGTGTCCCGCGTCTACCTGGGCGTCCACTCGACAGGGCAGGTACTGGCGGGCTGGGGCGTCGGCCTGGCCGTCCTGGTCGCCGCCCTCGGGCTTGAGCCCATCGCCGTCCCGTGGTGGCGGCGGCAGCATCTGGCCGTGCAACTGGCGCTCTCCCTGGCGGTCTCCTTGCTGATGCTCGCGGCGTCCTGGGGTGCCGCACGGCCGCTCCGGGACTGGCGGTGGCCCCAGGCGTGGGCCGAGGCCGTCCGGGCGGCCGGAGGCGTCGCCGAGCCCGTCACGCTGACCGATTCGGCCCAGGCGTCCGGCGCTCTCTGCGGCCTCCTGATGGGCCTGTCCCTCGTCGCGTGGCGCGGCTGGTTCGAGCCGGGCGGCAGGGCCTGGCAGCGCCTGGCGCGCCTCCCGGTCGGCCTCGCGGGGGCGGCGGTCATCGCCTTCTTCGAGGGGGCCGGCCTGGTCCAGGCGTTCGCCGTCCAGGCGCTGCTCGTGCTGTGGGTGACGGCGGGCGCGCCGGAGGTCTTCGTCCGCCTGCGCCTGGCGGCCCGTCCCACCCCGGGCCTCACCCGGGCGGGTGACGATCGGGCGGGGCTGCGCCAATAGAATCGGGGCATCATGGCTCCTCAGATCGCACCCAGCATCCTGTCCGCCGACTTCGCCCGCCTGGCCGAGGACGTCGCGCGCGTCGCCGACTCCGCCGACTGGGTCCACGTCGACGTGATGGACAACCACTTCGTCCCGAACCTCACCCTGGGACTGCCCATCGTGGAGGCGCTGCTCAGGAACAGCGCGCTGCCCCTCGACTGCCACCTGATGATCGAGGACCCCGACCGCTGGGCGCCGCAGTACGCCGAGGCGGGAGCCGGGAGCGTGACCATCCACGCCGAGGCGGCGAAGGCGCCCGTCCGCACCCTGCGGGCCATCCGCGCCGCCGGCGCGCGCGCGGGGCTGGGCGTCAACCCGGCCACCCCGGTGGACGGCTTCGAAGACATCCTCGGCGAGATCGACATGCTCCTGCTGATGACGGTCGAGCCCGGCTTCGGCGGCCAGAAGTTCCTGGACGTCGTCCTGCCGAAGGTCCGTCGCGCGCGGGAGCTCATCAAGGGCCGCGACCTGCCCGTCTGGCTCCAGGTGGACGGCGGCGTCAGCGCCGAGACGATCGAGCGCTGCGCGGAGGCGGGCGCGGACGTGTTCGTCGCGGGCAGCGCCGTCTACGGGGCCGACGACCCGGCCGAGGCCGTCCGCGGGCTCCGCGCCCAGGCCGAAGAGGCGACGGCCAAGGCGGACTGGTGATCCTCTCTTGTGCGGCCGTCCTGTTCGACGTGGACGGCACGCTCGTCGACTCGACGCCCCTCGTCGAGCGCGCGGGCCGTGAATGGGCCGCCGAGTACGGCATCGACCCGGACGCGTTCATGTCGGGCGCCCACGGCCGCCGCACGAGCGACCGTGTGGCCGAGTTCCTTCCACCCGAACGGGTCCGTGAGGCCACCGCTCGCCTGGACGCCCTGGAGGCGACCAGCACCGACGGCATCATCGCCCTGCCGGGTGCCCTGGAACTGCTGGCGGATCTGGGCGGCCTGCCCCACGCCTTCGTCACGTCCATGGACCGGGCGCAGCTCAAGGTGCGCACCGGAGTGGCCGGTGTCCCCTCCCCGCCCGTCGTGGTGACCGCCGAGGACGTGGCGGACGGCAAGCCCGACCCGTCCGGCTACCTCCAGGCGGCCCGCCGCCTCGGCGTGGACCCGTCCGCCTGCGTGGTCGTCGAGGACGCCCCCGCCGGGATCGCCGCGGGGCGCGCGGCCGGGGCCACCGTCCTCGCACTGGTCACCAGCCATCCGGAGGAGTCGTTGGCCGCGGCCCACCACGTCGTCCAGGACCTGAGCCGCGTGCGGGCCACCCCGACCGGCCTGCGCCTCACCATCGCCTGAACACCCGGGCGTCAGCCCCTGGCGCTCCCGGCCTGCGCGCCGTCGATGCCGAGCGAGGCGTGGAACATCGCGTGGACGCGGAACCGGCGCACGGCCGCGAGGTTGAGGTGCTGCACCTGGTGGCTGCCGAGGAACGGCCCGTCCGCGGACGCCCGCGCCGTCAGCAGGCCCGCCCGCCACAGGATCTCGATCAGCTCGTTCGGGTCGCACGAGGGAAGCCACGACCCGGTCCCGTGCGTGGGGACGTCGCCGCAGGCCAGCTCCAGGCACAGCAGTTCGAGCTCGTCGCGGCCGAACGCCGGGGGACGGCTGCGGAACACCTCGAACACGCTCAGCAGGCCCGGGTACTGGGAGCGGTACTCGGCGGCGATGTCCTTCGTGCGCTCGGCGGAGTAGCCGTACTCCGACCGCTCGATCGACGAGTACGGCACCGGGAGCCTGGAGCGCCGGGCCCTGGCCTGCTCCAGCGCCTCCGAGCAGAACTGGATGAGCTCCCTCGGCCGGTACAGCGTCCGGTCGACCATGTAGCCGAACGACCCGTCCCGCCCCTTGCCGGGCGGGGGCGGCGCGAAGACCGCCGACCAGCAGGCCCGGTCCCCGGCGCGTTCGAGGGCGTCCACGGCGAAGCCGTTCTCGTGGGCCGAGTGCCGGATCCGCCTGGCGATCAGTTCCAGCAGCGAGTCCTCCGACCAGGAGATCTTCTCCAGCAGGTCCCGGTGCTTCTGCGCGTCGTCGTACAGGGCGGGGATGTCGTCGTACAGCTCCTGCCGCAGCGAGATGTAGACGCGCAGGTTCGGGTGCAGCGCGTTGATGGACACGCACGCCTGGAACAGCCCGGACACGAACGCCTTGGCGTCCTCGGAGGAGTCCCAGCCGCGGTCCAGCTCGTCCACGAGCACCACCACCCGCTGGTTGTCCAGCACCTTGCGCAGCGCCGGCAGCAGGTTCTGGATCTCCTCCAGCTGGTAGAGGCGGTCCAGCTCGCGGGTCCGCAGGCCGGCCTCGATCGGCCCGATCTTCACGGCCTCCAGCCGCTTGAGGTAGGAGACCAGCAGCGACAGGGGACCGAGCTGCTGGGCGCCGTGGATGTCCCGGATGTAGTTGTGGATCTGCCGGCCGCCGTTCCTGGTGAGCCGCATCCCCTTGCGCGCGAGCGCCTTCATGACGAGCACGTAGATCAGGTACTTCCACGCGGCGGCGTAGGCGCCCTGCTTGGCCCACGAGCCCGCGCTCTCCGCCGCCATCGTGGAGCTGAGCAGCTCGTAGGAGTAGTCCTCGGGCGACAGTTCGATCACGTGGCTGCCCTCGGAGCGTTCCCGCTTGGCCAGCACCTTGAAGATCGCGCTCTTCCCGGCCCCGCGGTTGCCCATCAGGATCGTCTTCGCCCCGGACCGGACGCGGTGGTAGGCCGAGGACTCCACGAAGTACTTCTCCAGCCCCCGCGAGATGTCGCGCTCGGCGGACGGCGTGCCGAAGTCGAGAACGTCAAGGATCTTGGGCGACAGGTTCAACCTCGCCATGGGCCTTCCCGAAAATGAAGACAGGGGTTTGTTAACAACTTGCACCGCACACTCCCTCCACGGCAAGAGCTGACGTCGGCGCCCGCGGGGCGATGGCACGCGCCGGGCCCCGCGCGGCGGTGTCGTGGCGATGGTCACAGGGGCGCGGAAGGGAATGCGTGGCACACTGGTTGGCAAAGCATGAAACGCGTGCTCCGGGGTCGGTGAAATTCCGAACCGGCGGTGACAGTCCGCGACCCGGCCGAAGCCATCGGCCGGTTGACCCGGTGGAACTCCGGGACCGACGGTGAAAGTCCGGATGGGAGGCAGCGCGCGGTACGCCCCTGGCCAGGGGTGTATTCGGACGCACGTACGTCCCCCGGAGCCACTGATCTAGGAGGCCCGGGAGATGTTCACCGGCATCGTCGAGGAGCTCGGCGAGATCGTGGCGATCGACCCCCAGGGGGACTCGGTCGCGCTCGCGGTCCGCGGGCCGCTGGTCGTCCAGGACGCCGTGCACGGCGCGTCGATCGCCGTCAACGGCGTCTGTCTCACCGTGGTGGACGTCAAAGGCGAGGTCTTCACCGCCGACGTCATCAAGGAGACGCTCGACAAGTCCAGCCTGGGCGTGCTGGAGCCGGGCTCCAAGGTCAACCTGGAACGTCCCGTGCGGCTGTCGGACCGGCTCGGCGGCCACCTCGTCCAGGGCCACGTCGACGGCGTCGGCGCGATCATCTCCCGCGAGCCGGGGGAGCGGTGGGACGTGGTGACGGTCTCCCTGCCCGCCGGGCTGAGCCGCTACCTGGTCGACAAGGGCTCGATCACCGTCGACGGGATCAGCCTCACGGTCGTCGAGGCGGGCGCCGACCGGTTCAGCGTCGCCCTCATCCCGACGACGCTCGCGCTGACCACCCTCGGCCGCAAGGGGCCCGGCGCCCCGGTGAACCTCGAAGTCGACGTCGTCGCCAAGTACGTCGAGCGCATGCTCGGAGCCCGGTCATGAACTGGCTCGGCGCCGGTTTCGAGGTCTTCGGCGAGCACATCCTGTGGACCGATCTCGCCGGCAACGTCCTGTCTCTCGCCGTGGTCTGGCTCGCCATGCGCAAGACCCTCTGGACCTGGCCGGTGCAGCTGGTCGGCGCCCTCCTGCTGCTCGCGGCCTCGCTGCACGCGCACGTCCCGGGAAACGCGCTCAAGCAGATCCTGTTCTGCGGGCTCGCCCTCTACGGGTGGTTCATGTGGACCCGCGGACGGCGCGAGGCCGACGGGCTGGCCGTCCGGCAGGCGACGGCCCGGGAGCGCGCCGTGCTGCTCGGCGCCCTCGTGGTCGGCACGGCCGTGGTCGCCGAACTGTTCGTGCACCTCGACTGGCTGAAGGTCGCCTGGTCGCCGTGGGCGAACGCCTACATCTTCGTCGGCAGCGCGGTCGCGACGTTCGCGCAGAGCCGCGCGCTCGTCGACTTCTGGATCGTCTGGGTGCTGGTCGACCTGGTCGGGGTGCCGCTGGCGCTCAAGTCCGGGCTGTACGTCTCCGGCGCGGTCTACGGGATCTTCTTCGTGATGGTGATGGTCGGGTTCAGGAACTGGCTCCGGGAGTCCCGGAGCGCGCGCAACTCCACGCAAAGGGCGGTGACCGCATGAGCGGCAACGACACGGGGATCGACAACACGAGGCTCGACGGCACGGGGCTCGACGGCACGGGGCCCGACGACACGGGGATCTTCGACTCCATCGAGTCGGCGGTCGCCGACTTCGCCGCGGGACTGCCCGTCGTGGTCGTCGACGACGAGGACCGCGAGAACGAGGGCGACATCATCTTCGCGGCGTCGAAGGCGACGCCCGAGCTGCTGACGTTCACCATCCGCTACACCAGCGGCGTCATCTGCGTCCCCATGGAGGGCGCCGACCTCGACCGGCTGCAGATCCCGCTGATGACCGCGCAGAACACCGAGCGCATGCGCACCGCGTACACGGTCAGCGTGGACGCCCGGCTCGGCGTCAGCACCGGGATCTCCGCCGCCGACCGGGCGCGCACGATCCGCACGCTGTGCGACTCGGCGTCCGAGCCCGGCGACCTGGTCCGTCCCGGCCACATCTTCCCGCTGCGCTACCGCGAGGGCGGCGTCCTGCGCCGGCGCGGCCACACCGAGGCCGCCGTCGACCTCGCCAGGCTCGCCGGGCTCTCCCCGGCCGGCGTCCTCGCCGAGGTGGTGAACGAGGACGGCACCATGGCGCGCCTGCCCGAGCTCCAGGTCTTCGCGAAGGAGCACGGCCTCAAGCTCATCTCCATCGAGCAGCTCGCCGAGCACCGCAGGCGCACCGAGGCGATGGTGACCCGCGTCGTCGAGACCGGCCTGCCCAACCGGTTCGGGATGTGGCGCGCGGTCGGGTTCTCCAGCGCCATCGACGGCGGCGAGCACATCGCGCTCGTGCTGGGCGACATCGGCGACGGCGAGGACGTCCTGGTCAGGGCCCACTCCGAGTGCCTCACCGGCGATGTCCTGCACTCCGAGCGCTGCGACTGCGGAACCCAGCTCGACGCCGCCATGGAGCGGATCGCCGAAGAGGGACGCGGCATCGTGCTCTACCTGCGCGGGCACGAGGGACGCGGGATCGGCCTGCTCGCCAAGCTCCGGGCGTACGCCCTCCAGGACAACGGCTCCGACACCGTCGACGCCAACCTGGAGCTGGGGCTGCCCGCCGACGCGCGCGAGTACTCCAACGCCGGCCACATGCTGCGCGAGCTGGGCGTACGCTCGGTCCGGGTGCTCACCAACAACCCGGACAAGCTCAGGGGGCTGGGCGGTTTCGGGGTGGAGGTGCGGGGGCGCGAGGCCATGCCCGTCATCGTCACCGAGCACAACCGGCGCTACCTGACGGTCAAGCGCGACCGTCTGGGACACCAGATCGAACTGGACCACCAGAGCGAGGGACTCTCATGAGCGGCGCGGGACGCCCCGAGGACATCACGGTCGACGCGGCCGGGCTCACGCTCGGCATCGTGTGCACCCGCTGGCACGAGCAGGTCACCGACCGGCTGCTGGAGCGGGCGCTCGCCGCGGCGAAGGCGTGCGGCGTGGACGAGCCGGTCGTGGCCCGCGTCGCCGGCGCGCTCGAACTGCCCGTGATCGCCCAGCAGATGGCCCGCGAGTTCGACGCCGTCGTCTGCCTCGGCGCGGTCGTCCGGGGCGCAACCGCCCATTTCGACTACGTGTGCGACTCGGTGACCGCCGGTGTGACCCGCGTCGCGCTGGACGAGTCGACTCCGGTGGGCAACGGGGTGCTCACCTGTGACACCATTGAGCAGGCACTGGAACGCAGCGGGCTGCCGGGCAGCTCCGAGGACAAGGGATGGGAGGCGACTGTGGCCGCACTCGACACGGCACTGACCCTGCGAGGTCTGCGGCATCACGGTCACGCCGGGCACGGCCTGGAGCATCTGGGCTTCTAGGCGAGGAGCGCCTGAGCTCCCGAACGTCCCGGTATCCCGTACCCATCCTCATCGAAAGGCTGATCCGTGCTGTCACTCGTTCTGCCCAAGGGGTCGCTGGAGAAGGCGACCATGCAGCTGTTCGACGCCGCCGACCTCACCGTCCAGCGCGCCTCGGACCGCGACTACCGCGCCTCCATCGACGATCCCCGCATCGACCGCGTCCGGGTCCTGCGGCCGCAGGAGATCCCGACCTACCTCGAACAGGGCCTGTTCGACCTCGGCATCACCGGCCGCGACTGGATCACCGAGACCGACGCCGACGTCGTCAGCCTCGGCGAGCTGAAGTACTCCAAGGCGACCTCCAACCCCGTCCGCGTGATCATGGCGGTGCCGGACGGCGCGCCCTGGCAGTCGGTGGCGGACCTGCCGGAGGGCGTGCGGATCTCCACCGAGTTCCCGGCGATGACCAAGCGGTACCTCGACAGGCACGGCGTCAAGGCCACGGTCGTCCCGTCCTACGGCGCGACCGAGGCGAAGGTGCCCGACATCGTGGACGCGATCGTCGACCTCACCGAGACCGGCTCGTCGCTGCGCAAGAACGGCCTGCGCATCCTCGACACGCTCCTGACCAGCTACACCGAGCTGGTCGCGAACCGCGAGGCCTACGAGGACGCCGAGAAGCGCGCCGCGATGGAGGACATCTCCCTGCTGCTGCAGGGCGTGATCCGCGCCCGCGGCAAGGTGCTGCTCAAGCTGAACGTGGCGCACGGCGACCTGCAGAAGGTCCTGGACATCATGCCCGCGATGTCCTCGCCCACGGTCACCTCGCTCGCCGGCGGCGAGTCCAACGCCGTGGAGTCGGTGGTCGCCAAGCGCGGCGTCAACACGCTGATCCCGGCGCTGAAGGCGGCGGGCGCCCACGACATCCTCGAGATCCCCATCGCGAAGATCGTTGACTGACGTCCCGGCCCTGCCGGCGGTGTGGCGCCCCCGCACCACCCGGCTCGTCGCCTACACCACGGCGGGCGTGATCGTGCTCGGCATGATCGTGCTCGCCGTGGTGGTGGCGCCGCAGTTCAAGACGTTCGACCGGATCCTGATGGTCGCCTTCGGCGCGGTGGTGGCCTGGGTCCTGCACATGCTGGCCCGCTGCCGCGTCGGCGCCGACGAGTCCGGCCTCACGGTCGTCAACGCCTTCCGCACCCGCCGCCTGGCATGGCCCGAGGTCGTCGACGTCTCCATGACCACGGGCGACCCGTGGCCCACCCTCGACCTGGCCGACGGCACCACCCTCCCCGCCATGGGCATCAACGGCGCCGAGAAGGCCCGCGCCGCCCACCAGCTCGCCGAACTCCGCGCCCTCCTCCACACCCGAGGCGAAGCCCCCGACCCCACCTGACCCCGTCGCCCGACCCTCCCGTACCGGCTCCCTGGGGTCACCAGGCGGTGAAGGCGGTTATGGTGCCCGCGCCTATGAGGGCGACGGCCCAGAGGCGGTCGAGGTTGAACCAGGCGCGGCGCAGGACGGCCAGGCCGACGACCTCGTAGACGAGCACGGCGATCACGCCGGCCACGGCGAACATCGACAGGGTGTGCACGGCGGTGACGAACACCCCGGTCGACAGGGCGCTGCCGGAGGACGACGCCAGGCCGTGGTCGTGGCCCGCCGGGGCCGTTCCGGACGCGGTGAGCACGGGCAGCAGCATCAGGCCCGCGCCGTGCACCGACGACATCAGGAACGACCAGCCGGCGAGCTGCCACAGCGAGATCCGCATGCCGACCCACCGGAAGTGGCGCCGCGACAGCAGCCGCCACAGGCCGAAGCCGACGAGCACGGCCCCGCCGCCGATCGCGACCGCGCGGGTCGCGACGACGGAGCGGGTGAGGGCGACCAGGACGGCGACGGCGCCGACGGAGGCGGCGTGGCCCGCGGCGATGGCCGGGAGCGACTGCAGCACGAGGGAACGGCTGCGCTCCTGGAGTCCGCGGGCCACGGCGAACAGCCACCCCATGGCCGGGTTGAGGCCGTGGAAGGCGCCGAGCGCGACGAGTGCGGCGAGCGACCCGTCGTTCACGGGTAACAGTAGGAGTCCGAGGAGGCGTCGCCGCCCTGGAGGCGCGTCTGGTGCGGGCGGCGGCCGCGGAAGTCGTCGCCGTTGGGGAAGAACCGCTCGTCGAACGAGAAACCGTCCGGGGTGGAGTCCAGCTTGGCCATCCACGCGCCGACGCCGTCGGGATAGAACTGGTCGTCCCACGAGCCGTAGAGCGAGTTGGTGACGTAGACGCGCTCGCCGTCGCGGCTGACCTCCACCATCTGCGGCCCGCCCGCGAGAGGGCGCCCGGGGTCGGCGGGGTGGGGGGTCCGGCCGACGATGCCGCCGATGCGCACCGAGCCCGCCTCGACCGGGTGGAACGGGTCGCTGACGTCGTAGCGCTTCAGCTCGCCGGTGCCCCAGCACGAGACGTACAGCCACTGGTCGTCCACCGACAGGTCGATGTCCGTCACGAGCGGGGGCACGGCCCCGAACGGCCGGATGACGGGCGGCAGGGCGTCCGGGTCGGCCGGCTCGGCGGGGATCGTGATCACCTTCGTCGCGGCCCACCGGTCGCCGTCGCGGTGCCAGACCCACACCGACGCCGACAGGTCCTCGACGCTGACGACCACGCCCGCGAAACCGTACAGCTTCGTCGGGTCGTGCGCGGGACGCAGCTCCAGGACCATCTGGTGCTCGTCCCCGAGGTCGACCGTCTGGACGTGCTTGCGCTTGCGCAGGTCGAAGAAGTTCAGCGAGTGACCGTACTTGCGGCCCAGCAGCAGTTCGCCGACGACGCCGTCCTCGATCATGGACGGCGTGCCCCACTCGGACGCGACGAGCACGTCGTGCGCGATGTGCCACCAGGCGTCGTAGGCGAAGTACTGCGGGCCCCGGTCGACCTCCCAGCGTCCGAGCACCTCGAACGAGGCGTGGTCGATCAGTGCGATCCCGCCCGGGCCGTCCTCGCCGTTCGCCCCGCCGAGGGCCGTCAGGTAGAGGCCCTCCGGCCCGCAGTGGACGGTGTGCGGGCGCGAGTACCCGGCGCGCTTGGCCAGCTCGTCCGGCTCCAGCGTCTTGACGATCTTCGGAGCGGTCGGGTCGTCCTTGGTGTCGATGACGTAGATCCGCGACGACCGCAGCCCGGGGACGATCAGGTAGCGGCGCTCGACGTGCGGGTGCGGGGAGCCGGGGCACAGGGCGCTGCTGCACGCGTTCCATCCGAAGTGGTGCAGCTCGTCCCCGAGATAGGGCAGCTCGGTCCACCCCACCACGGAGCCGTAGGAGGCGGAGCCGGGGTCCACGTCGAGCACCGCGATCGCGTCCGGCTTCTCCGCGGCCCGGTCGAACGCCGCGACGTAGGCGAGCTTCTCCGGAGGCGCGGAGGCGGCGTCGCGCGGGGACGCGTAGAACGTCGGGTCTGGCTTCCACAGTGGCATGGGTGGCCTTTCAGGTGATGGTGACCGGGTGCCGGACGACGGCGCCGAAGAGATAGCCGAGCGTGTTGTAGGGGGCGGTCGCAGGCTGGGTCGTGCCGGTCTCGTCGGTCGCGCGCGCCAGGAGCTCGTACCGGCCTGGTCGTTCGGGACGCCACGGCAGCTCCCAGCGGACCCATCCGCGAGGACTGGGGTGGCGGTCCCGCAGGCGGGCGCGGCGCCACGTCCGTCCGCCGTCCACGCTGACCTCGGTGTGCCGGATCCGGCCGTTGCCCGACCAGGACCGGCCGTGCAGGACGTGCGGACGCGCGGGCAGGGAGGCATCCCAGGGCAGCTCGAACGCGGACTTGACGTTCATGCGGGTCAGGGGCGGTGACCCCTCCTCGGGGTAGCCGGGCCCGAAGAGCCGGTAGTAGCGGGTGTTCCACGGTGAGAACAGCGGCTCGTCGGCCACCTGGATGTCCCCCAGCCATTTGATGGACGCGATGCCCGCCCACGAGGGCACGACCAGGCGCACCGGATGGCCGTGGTCGGGAGGCAGGGGAGCGCCGTTCATCTCGTAGGCGAGAAGCGCGTCCTTCATGGCCTTCGCGATCGGCAGGGGACGCCGCACGCGGCCGAGGTTCTCGCCCTTGTCCACGAACTCAGCGTCCAGCCCGCGCGGCATGATGTCCACCGCCTCAGGGGTCACACCTGCGCGACGCAGGACGGTCGCCAGGCGGACGCCGCGCCAGCGGGCCACGCCGGCCGCGCCCAGCCGCCAGGGCGTCCCCGACACCTGCTGGCCCTGCTGGGAGGTGTAGAACCCGCGCGCGTTGCCCGTGCACTCGATGAACGCGGTGAGCTCCTCCGCCGGGAGCCGGAGGAGGTCCTCGTAGGTGAACTCGACGGGACGGTCCTCGGCGGGCGCGCCGCGCAGGCCTGTTCCCCACAGCCTCAAGCGCCAGGTGCGCGCGTCGATGAGCGGCGTGGCGACGTGGTTGCGGACGAAGAACCGGTCGGCGGGCGTGAGGTACCCCTGCCCGCGCATGGCCTCCCACCGCATCTCGGCGTTCGTGCCCTGCGGGATGAACAGCTCCGGGGGCAGCGGCTTCACGATCCCCGTCGCGGCGCCCGCGGGCCTCGGGCCGAGGGCCGCGGAGAGGCCGGCCGTCAGCCCTGCTCCCGCCGACAGCCGCAGCAGTCCCCTCCGGGACGGGAATCGGACGCGCTCGTAGGTCGCCTCGTCGGTCAGGTCGTCCCCATGGGGCAGGTCACCGGGATCACCGCTTCGCATGGTTCCGATGCTGCTCAGCCCGCGTCCAAAAGTCAACTTTCCCTACTGCTTTAACAGGTTTTTGCGGAGGGGTGAGGTTCGTGGATCAGGACAAGCCAGACGACCGGCCGAACCGGATCCGTGCCGGGACCAGGTGTGTGACTCGGGTCTCGGGCTGAGTAGCCTGTGATCCGTGGGGGAGGCGGCGCCGATGACCGTGGATCAGGTCGGATCGCCCGCGGAGCTCGCGGGCCTGCTCGACAGGCATGGCTACCTGTGCGACGAGGGGCTCGCCACGGCCTGCTTCCTCGCCCTGCGGATGGGGCGGCCCCTGTTCCTGGAGGGGGAGGCCGGCGTCGGCAAGACCGAGCTGGCCAAGACGCTCGCGCGGGGCCTCGGCGCGCCGCTGATCCGGTTGCAGTGCTACGAGGGGCTCGACGCGTCGCAGGCCCTCTACGACTGGGACTTCCCCCGCCAGCTCCTGCACCTGCGCGCCGCGGAGGCCGCGGGCGTCAGCGACGTGTCGCGGCTGGAGGGCGAGCTCTACGACCGGCGCTTCCTGCTGGCGCGGCCGCTGCTCCAGGCGCTGGAGACGTCCCCCAGCGTGCTGCTCGTCGACGAGCTGGACCGTGCCGACGACGAGTTCGAGGCCTTCCTGCTCGAAGTCCTCAGCGACTTCACGATCACCGTCCCCGAGCTCGGCACGATCCGGGCCGAGCGGCCGCCGGTGGTCGTGGTGACGTCCAACCGCACCCGCGAGGTCCACGACGCGCTGAAGCGCCGCTGCCTGTACCACTGGCTGGAACATCCGTCCTTCGACCGCGAGGTCGCGATCATCAGGCGCCGGCTGCCGGACGCGGCGGAGCGGCTGGCCGGGCAGGTGGCGCGAGCCGCGCAGCGGATGCGCGAGACCGACCTGCTGAAGCCGCCGGGCGTCGCCGAGTCCCTGGACTGGACGGAGGCGCTCGTGGCCCTCGGCGTCCGCGACCTCGACCCGGGGGCGGCGGCGGTGACGCTCGGCGCCGTCCTGAAGTACCGCGAGGACCAGCAGCGCGTGCTCGGCGGCGGTGGCGCGGCCGGGCTAGAGGCCCTGCTCAACGGGGGTTAGCCGTGGACCGGGACGTCACCGAGACGATGGTCGGCTTCGCCCGGACGGTGCGGGCGGCGGGCGGGGCGGCCGATCCCGAGCGCGTCCAGGCGATGCTCGCCGCGCTCGGCCACCTCGACGTGCTCGACGCCCGCGACGTGTACTGGGCGGGCCGGCTCACCCTGTGTGCCGACCCCGACGACCTCGCCCGCTACGACCGCTGCTTCGCCGCCTACTTCTCCGGCGCGACCGCCCGCCCCGGGCGCAGGACGCCGCCCGCCGTGGTGCGCCGGGTGCCGATGGCGGAGCCGGGCGGGCGCGTCGGCGGGCAGGAGCCGGAGGAGCTGGAGGCGGCCACGGCCAGCGACGTCGAGGTGCTCCGCGACCGCGACGTCGCACGGCTCGGCGCCGCCGAGCGCGCCGAGGTAGCGCGGCTCATCGCCCTGCTGGACGCGGGGGCCGAGCGGCGCAGGTCGCGGCGGTTCGCGCCGACGCCGACCGGGCGGCTCGACCCGGCGCGCACCGTCCGGGAGACGCTGCGGCGCGGCGGCGAGACGTCCCTGCTCCGGCACCGGAGCCACCGCACCCGGCCGCGCCGGGTCGTGCTGGTCGTGGACGTCAGCGGGTCGATGAGCCCCTACGCCGACGCGCTGCTGCGGTTCGCGCACGCCGCCGCGCGCTCGGGCGGGAGGAACGTCGAGGTGTTCAGCGCCGGGACGCGTCTCACCCGCCTCACCCGGGAGCTGCGGCACCGCGACCCGGACGCGGCGATGGCGGCGGCGTCCGCGGCCATCCCGGACTGGAGCGGCGGCACGCGGCTCGGCGAGGAGCTGAAGGAGTTCCTCGACCGGTTCGGGCAGCGGGGGCTGGCGCGGGGCGCGGTCGTGGTGATCGCCTCGGACGGGTGGGAGCGCGGCGACGCCGGCCTGCTCGGCGCGCAGATGGCGCGGCTGCACCGCCTCGCGCACCGGGTGGTGTGGGCGAACCCGCACAAGGCGCGGCCCGGGTACGAGCCGCTCACCGCGGGTATGGCCGCGGCGCTCCCGCACGTGGACGACTTCACCTCCGGGCACAGCCTGGCGGCACTGGAGGAGCTGGCCCGCCTCGTCGCGGGCACCGGAAAGGGGAGGGCTCATGCGTGACGTGCTCGGCGACATCGCCGGCTGGTACGGGTCCGGGCGGACGTTCGCACTCGCGACCGTCGTGAACACCTTCCGCAGCGCCCCGCGCCCGCCGGGGGCCGCGATGGCCGTCTCGCCGGACGGGGAGGTCGCGGGCAGCGTGTCCGGCGGCTGCGTCGAGGGCGCCGTGTACGAACTCGGGCAGACGGTGCTGGAGACCGGCGAACCCGTCGTCCAGCGGTACGGGGTGAGCGACGACGACGCGTTCGCCGTCGGACTGACCTGCGGCGGGATCCTGGACGTGCTGGTGGAGCCCGTCGGCCCGGACACCTTCCCCGAGTTCGCGGACGTCGCCGCCGCCATCGGGGCGCGCGAGCCGGTCGCGGTCGCCACCGTCGTGGCCGGGCCCGGGCGGATCGGCGCCCGCCGCGTGGTCTGGACCGACCGCGCGTCCGGGTCCCTCGCGCCCGGCGCCCCGCACGCGGCCCGGCTCGACGCGGCGGTGGACGACGACGCGCGCGGCATGCTCGCCCAGGGCCTCACCGGCCAGCGGCACTACGGGCCCGAGGGGGAGCGGCGGCTGGACGACCTCACCGTCTTCGTGCACTCCTTCGCGCCGCCGCCGCGGCTGCTGGTGTTCGGCGCGATCGACTTCGCGGCGGCCGTCGCCCGGGTCGGGAAGTTCCTCGGCTACCACGTGACGGTGTGCGACGCGCGGCCGGTGTTCGCGACGCCCAAGCGGTTCCCCGAGGCCGACGAGGTCGTGGTGAAGTGGCCGCACAAGTTCCTGGAGGAGGCGCGCGACGCCATCGACGGGCGGACGGCGATCTGCGTCCTCACCCACGACCCCAAGTTCGACGTGCCGCTGCTGGAGGTGGCGCTGCGCACCGAAGCCGGCTACGTCGGCGCGATGGGCTCGCGCCGCACCCACGACGACCGGACTGCGCGGCTCCGCGAGGCGGGCCTGTCCGACGCCGAACTGGCCCGGCTGCGCTCGCCGATCGGCCTGGACCTCGGGGCCCGCACCCCGGAGGAGACGGCCGTGTCGATCGCGGCGGAGCTGGTCCAGCTGCGCTGGGGCGGTTCCGGCCGCCCGCTCTCCGACACCAGCGGCCGGATCCACGCCGAGTCGGTCTGACCGCACTACCCTCGCGGGATGACGTTGCGCAGTGAGGAGTCACCGGCCGGCCTGTTGCTCGCGGCGGGGGAGGGCCGCCGCCTCGGCCGCCCGAAGGCGACGGTCGAGCTGGACGGCGAGCGGCTCGTCGACCGGGGCGTCCGCACGCTGCGGGACGGGGGATGCTCCCCGGTCCTGGTGGTGGCGGGCGCCGCGCAGATCGAGGTCATCGGCGCCGTCGTCGTCCCCAACCCCGACTGGCGCGACGGCATGGGCTCGTCCCTGCGCGCCGGGCTCGCCGCACTGCCGCCCGGCTGCCCCGCCGTGGTCGTCGCGCTGGTCGACCAGCCCCTGGTGACGCCCGCCGCCGTCGAACGGCTGATCGCCGCGTTCGCGGAGGGCGCCGGCATCGCGGTCGCCACCTACGGGGGAGCGCCGCGCAACCCCGTCCTGCTGGGCGCCGGGCATCTCGCGGGCGTCGCCGAGGCGGCGGTCGGCGACCAGGGGGCGCGCGGCTACCTGCGCGCCCGTCCGGAGCTGGTGACGCCCGTCCCGTGCGACGACGTCGCCGCACCCGACGACATCGACACGCCGGAAGACCTGGCCGCGCTCAACCGCCCGCGGGCAGGACGCTCTCGTCCAGCGCCCCGCAGTCGACCGCACGGCGCAGCCGGGCGGTGAGCGCCTTGATGGTGGCGGGCTCGTCCAGGACGCCGCTCGCCTGCCCCGCCGCCTGCTCGTGCCAGGCGCGGACCCGTCCGATCACGTCGTCGACACCGCTCAGATGGAAGGCGTACACCGCCGCGTACCGGCTCGGCAGGTGCGCGGGATGCAGGTCCCAGCCCTGGTAGAAGCCGTGCGCCAGCGAGTGCCGGACGTGCGCGGCGTGCGCGGCCCACGCGGCGTTGACCTCGTCGGGCCCGTCGTTGCGGGGGATGATGTTGGTGGAGCCGTCCGACAGCCGCACCCCGGTGCCCGCGAGCGACACCTGCATGATGTGCCGGGCGAAGTCGCAGGCGGGGTGGTCGAGCCGCTGCTCGTGCGGCGGCAGGCCGAGCGCGGCGGTGTAGTCGAACACGCCGAAGTGGGCGGCGGTGATGCGGCCCTGCGCCTCGGTGACGAAGGACTGGAGCCCGATCCGGTCCTCCTCGTTGTCCATCAGCGCCTGCGGCGTCTCGATCTGGATCTCGAACCGCAGGATGCCCTGCGGCAGCCCGAGCGAGGTCTCCAGCCGGTCCAGGAACTCCACGAACAGCTTGACGTGATCGATCGAGGTCGCCTTGGGGAAGGTGATGGTGAACCCGCCGGGCAGCCGGCCGAGCCGGTCGCGCAGCGCGGTGAGGAAGCCGTCCAGCGTCCGCATCGCGCGCTCGTGGCCGCCGTCGGTGAACGACTTGACCCGCAGCCCCCAGTAGTGCGGCAGGCCCTTCACCTGGTACGCGGCGGCGACCGCCTCGACGACCTGCTCGACGTGGGCGTCCTCCTCCTGGTCGTCGCGCACCCCGTAGCCGTCCTCGAAGTCGATCCGGACGTCCTCCACCGGCTCGGCGGCCAGTTTCGCCGCGACGCGCTCCCGCACCGGCCCGGCGAGCTCCGGATCGAGCCCGAACGCCGCGCCGAACGACCCGGCGCCCGGCGTGTGCGTGTTCAGCAGCCGCAGCGCCTCGGCGCCGAAGTCGGCGGGCGTCGAGCGGGAGAACCGGTCCGCCGGGACGTAGACCGTGTGGACCGGTTGGCGGCCTTCCGCGCCGCCGGGGAAGCGCTCGCCGTGGACGTCGCGGACGGTGGCGATGCGCGCGGACAGATCGTCGTACGAGGAGACGCTGAGGTTCACCCTGCAATGATCCCCCAACCGCCACCGGCTAGGGAACCGTCCCGGGTGATCAGGACGCCTGGATCCCCCAGGTTCCGCTGAACACCGCGCCCGGTTCGAGGTCCACGACGCCCTCCCCGGACGCGAAGGCGTTGGGCGGGCACGTCATGGGCTCGACGCCGAGCCCCGTGCGCGGTCGCGCGGCGTTGTCGGCGGTGTAGATCTCCATCCACGGGTGCGCCTCGTCGGCCCAGAGCCGGACCGTGCGGCCGCCGGACAGGGTCACCCAGGTGCGGCCGCGGCCGTCGCGGTTGAGCCCGGTGAACGCGTTGTCGATCCGCCGGTCGCCGAACACGGGCCCGGTGCGCAGGTCGTACGGGGTGCCGGTGACGTCCAGGGACGGCCCGGACGGGATCATCCGGTCGTCCACCGGAAGGTAGCGGTCGGCGCCCAGCGTGACCGTGCAGCCGTCGATGGGTTCGCCGACCGTCAGGTACGGGTGCGCCCCGTGGCCGTAGGGGGCCGTCCTCGTTCCGGCGTTGCGCGCGGTCATCCGCACGCGCAGTCCCGCACCGGCGTCGAGGGTGTACTCGGCCTCCAGGTCGAGGCGGAACGGGTACCCGGCCGTGCCGAGCAGCCGGTGCGTGAGCCGCACGCGGTCGGGCTCGTGCTCGGCGGCCGTCCACGACGCCCAGCGGACGAGCCCGTGGATCGCGCAGTCCCGGTCGGGCTCGGACACGTCGAGCCGGTGCGCCTCGCCGCCGTACTCGTAGCGGCCGCGGTCGATGCGGTTCGGCCACGGGACCAGCAGGTGCCCCAACGCGGCGGGGGCCGGCTCGTCGGCGCCGTGCGTCAGCACCAGCGGGCGCCCCCGGTGGCTCAGCTCGCGCAGGCTCGCGCCCGACTCGGTGACGACGGCCTGGTAGTGCCCCGCGCTCAGGGCGTACTGCTCGCCCGTCAGGGCGGACTGCTCCCTGGTGATCGACTCGCTCATGCGGGCGACGTTACCCCCGCCGCGACCGCTACACCTCACCCGCGACGGCCGCGCCCCGCCGCGACCGCTACGCGGTCTCCGCGAGGGCGTGCAGGGCGTCGGTGAACACGTTCGCCGGCGGCTCGACCAGGCCCGCGCCGACCTGGCCCGTGCCGGCCTCCCGCCCGGCGATGCCGGTGTCGATGACGGGCAGGATCCCGGTGCGGACGACGCGGGCGACGTCCACGCCCACGGGGGTGCCGCGGAACGACAGCAGCGGGATCTGCAGCACCGGGTGCTCGGCGAGGGTGATCTCGTACATGCGCTGGGTCGCGGCGACCGCGTCCGGGACCTCGCCGCCCACGAACCGGACGATCGCGGGCGCGGCGGCGAGCGCGAACCCGCCCATCCCGGCCGTCTCGGTGATCGCCGAGTCGCCGATGTCGGGGTTGGCGTCGTCCGGGCCGTAGCCGCCGAGGTAGAGGCCGTCCGGGACGCCGGCGGGGCCGGTGAACCAGCGGTCGCCCGTCCCCGAGACCTGGATGCCGAAGTCGGTGCCGTTGCGGGCCATCGCCACGACGAGGCTGGAACCCGGCACGCCGCGGGCCGCGTCCGCGCACGCCTTCGCCGCCGCCATCCCCGCGTTCAGGAAGAAATGGTCGTTCCCCGCGGCGAACCGCAGCGCCTCGGCGGCCCTCGCGCGGGGCACCTCCTCGGCCGCCGCGAGCGCGGGCGCGAGCTCGCGCAGCAGCAGCGACGTCGCCGCCCGGTTGCGGTTGTGCAGCTCGTCGCCCATCTGCAGGGCCTGCGCGATGAGCGCCATCAGGTCGATCGGCCCGTGCCGCCGCACGGCCTCCCGCAGCGCCGGGCCGAGCACCTCGCCCATCCACGCCAGCCGCTCGATCACCTCCGGCCCGTAGGCCCCGTACCGCAGCACCTTCCCGAGGCCCTCGTTGAGCGAGCAGTAGGAGGTCCCGCCGTGCTCGGCGTCCTCGACCACGAGCATCCACATGGACGGGCTGACGACGCCCGCCATCGGGCCGACCGCGGCGTGGTGGTGGCACGGCTCGAACACCGCGGAGCCGCGCTCCAGCCGGCGCTCGGCGCCGCGCGGCGTCTCGGCGAGCCCTTCGAGGAGCATCGCGCCGACGAGGGCGCCGCGCATCGGGCCGGACGCGCGGTCCCACTCCAGCGGCGGGCCCGCGTGCAGGAACGTCCCCGGCTCCAGGCCGAGCACGTCGCGCGCGGGGCGCACGTCCACCAGGTGCGGGCGCGCCGTCACCATCCTCCGGACGGCGCGCGCGTTGGCCTCGGCGTGGCCGGGGTCGCCGAGGACCGCCGCCAGCGCGGACTCCGTCCCGGCGGGCGGCGGCCGCCAGTCGACGGCCTCCACCGGGACGGCCTGGTCGGCGAGCGCGCTCGCGAGCACCTCCACCCCGGTCGCGACGACGCTCGGCTCACGGGAGAGCAGCCCGCCCAGCCGGTGCCCGCGGTGCGTGTCCCGGTGGTCGCTCATCGGGGCGTCCCTTCGACGATCGACCCGTCCACCAGAGTGAGGGCGTGCCGGGTCGCCTGCGCGTTGGAGGCGAACACGTCGGCGCCCGCCTCGCACAGCGCGACGGCCTGCCGGTCGCGGTCCTGCGGGTCGGCCGGCGTCCCGCACAGCGACACCACGACGGCGAGGCCGGGACGGTCCCGCAGCGCGGCGGCGATCGCCGGGGCGAGCGCGGCGGCCGGATCGGGCTCGGCGCCGTACCCGAGCACCACGTCCAGGAGCAGGACGCCGCAGCCGTCGTCGGCGGCCTCGGCGCGCAGGGCCTCCAGGCGCAGCGTCGGGTCGATCATCGGGTGCGCGCGGCCTCGCGTGTAGGCGTCGTCGCCGAAGTCGGTGAACCGGTGCCCGCGCGCCTCCAGCTCCCAGCCGAGCGCGTCCCGCGCGATCATCTCGGCCTCGTCGCGCAGCGTCCCGCCCGCGAACAGGCCGCGCAGCGCCCGTCCGGACGCGGACGCGGCACCGCGGGGCGAGGTCCAGCGCGGCCATGCCGGGACGGGCCGGCCGAGCGCCCTCAGCGCCTTCTCCGCCGCCCGCGTCAGGTCGTCCTCGCCGGGCAGCGGCAGCGCGAACACCACGGGGGTGTCCAGGCGCCGCGCCGCCTCCCGGATCAGGTCCAGCACCTGCGGCGCGGGCGGCTTGGACACCAGCACGATCAGCTCGGTGGCCGGGTCGGCGTCCAGCGCGGCCAGCGCCGCCAGCGCCGACCGCCCGCTCACCTCGGGCGACAGGTCCCGGCCGCCGACGCCGAGCACGTGGCTGACACCGGCGCCCGCCGCGTCCAGCAGGCACATCAGCTGCTGCGCACCCGTCCCGGACGCCGCGACGACGCCCACCGGGCCGGGCCGCACCGCGTTGGCGAACCCCAGGCCGGCGCCGCCGATCACGGCCGTCCCGCAGTCCGGTCCCATCACGATCAGCCCGCGCCGCGCCGCCGCCTCCTTCAGCGTGATCTCCTGCGCGACCGGCACGTTGTCGCTGAAGATCATCACGTTGAGGCCGGCGTCCAGGGCGTCCATCGCCTCGGGGAAGACGTGCGGCCCCGGCACCGACAGCAGCGCCACGGTCGCGTCGCCGCGGGCCGCCGCGGACCCGGTCGTCCTGGCCGGTGCCGGCGCCCCCAGCACCCCCGCCTGCGCGGGCGGGCGGGACGCCTCGCGCAGCAGCCCGTCCACCGCCTTCCTGGCCTCTTCCAACCCGGCTTCGTCCGGTCCTTCGCCTTCGACCCGGATCGCCACGACGAGGTCGTCGGGCCCGGCCTCGTCCGGCACGGCGAAGCCCATGCGGCCGAACATCTCGCGGTTCAGCCCGGTGCCCATCGCGACCATGGCGCCGGCGACGTCCGGCCGCTCCGACAGCTGCCGGCTCACCCGCATCAGCGTGACCGAATCGTGGTAGCCCCCCCGCCGCACCTCGACCCAGTCCCTCATACGCGCACTCCGAGAGCGGCGCGGCACCCGGCGAGGACGCCGTGCGCCAGGTCCGTGCCCGACGTGTGGCCCACCGCCAGCAGACGCCGGACGGCGGCCTGCGGCGGCTCGTGGCCCGCGACGCCGCGCAGGACGGCGGCCACCTCGGCGCCCGCCTGGCCCGCCGCCGCGCAGTGCAGCAGCGTCGCGGACAGCGCGGTCGTGCGGGTGCCCGCGTCGGCGGTGACGGCCGCGCCGAGCCAGTCGGCCAGCCGCACCGCCCCGCCGTGCCGGACGGCGCCCCCGACCAGCCGCAGCGCGACCAGCAGGCCGCAAAGGATGTCGTCGCCGGTCGGCGTCAGCCCGGGGCCGAGGCCCACGATCCGCTCGGCCGCCTCCACCGCGCCCGCGAGGTCGCCGGCGGCGCAGGCGGCGGCGAGCGCGTCCGGGTCGGGATGCCCGGCGAGGCCGCCGCCCGACGGCCCGGCGGCGGTGAGCGCGCCCGCCGCCGTCAGCTCGGCCTCCAGGGCGCGCACGCCCCGGGCGAGCGCGTCCGGCCGCAGCCCGCCGAGCGCGGGCGAGGGGTCCCACCAGCGGCGCACGCGCACGGTGAGGCCCTCCGCCTCGATCCGGCCGTCGCCGACGAACGCGTCCGCGCCCTCGCGGACGGACCGGAACGGGTGCTCGCGGCGGGTGGCGACGACCACCATCGCGTTCGGCAGGCGTCCCGCGTCGGAGGTGACGACGGCGAGCACGCGCGGCTCGGGGCCTCCCCGCATCTCCAGGTACAGCGCGGCCGGGAACACCGCGATGACGCGGGCCGGGCGGCGCGGCGGGTCGAGCAGCGGCCGCAGCGTGAGGCTCGCGGCGCCGGCGGCGGGGGGCCGTCCCGTGGGACGGGCCGGGAGCCGGATCGGGTCGCGGACGAGTGCGGTCACGGATCCTCCCGAGGCCGGTGTCGGCGGCCGCACGGCGTGCGGGCGGCCCGGCCTCCGGCATGACGGTAGAACGGGCCCGGCATCGGACGTATGGATAATTCTGCCAAGGATGGTTGTCATCGTTCGTCTTTGTTGTCAGTGTTGATCAGGAATCGGTAGCGATCACGCCGTTACGGGCGATGTACGCACCAAAAGGCGAGGTGACCCCTGGCATGAGTTACACCACTGCGGACCCGGGCCCACCGGCCCTCAGGCTCGCGAGTACCGGAACACTGACCTACGGCCTTTCGGTCGGTGAGGTCCTCGGCGTCAGCACCCTGAACGGCGCCCGCCTCATCGCCGGACGAGCCGGACTCGAACGCGTCGTCCAGCGGCTGAACGTGATGGAGGTCCCCGACATCCTGTCGTGGGTCAAACCGAACGAACTGCTGCTGACCACCGGCTACCCCCTCCGCAACACCCCCCAGTCGCTCGACAACCTGGTGTCCGACCTGGACGAGCGCGGCCTGGCCGCGCTGGCCATCAAGCTCGGCCGCTACCTGGACTCGCTGCCCGCCGAGATGATCGCGCAGGCGGACCGGCGCGGCTTCCCCCTGATCCTGCTCCCGAACGACGTCGGCTTCGACGACATCCTGAACCAGGTGCTGACCGACATCCTGAACCGGCAGGCGGCCGTCCTCGCCCGCACCGAGGAGGTGCACCGGGCGCTCGTGCAGATCGTGCTGTGCGGCGGCGGCCTCCAGGAGGTCGTGGACGAGGTCGCGACGCTGCTGGACGTGGCGGTCGTGGTGCTGGACGGCGAGCAGCGGGCGCTCGCGGGCGCCGGTCCCGACGAGCACGTCCAGGCGATGCGGGCCTTCGACGCGGGCCGGCACGCGGCGTGCGGCCGCGGCGGCTGCGGCATCATCGGCGCGCACGGCACCGGCGACCACCTGGTCGTGCCCGTGATGGCGGGCGGCTTCGACCACGGCCGGATCGTCGCGTTCAGCCCCGGCGGCACCCTGCGCGGCACCGACCTCGGCATCCTGGAGCGCGCCGCGACCGTCGCCGCGCTCGTGGTGACCAAGCAGCAGGCCGTCGCGGCCGTGGAGAGCAAGTACCGCGCCGACTTCCTGCGCGACATCCTCGCGGGGCGCGCGGGCGGCGACGACCGGATCATCGCGCACTGCGGCGGGTTCGGCTGGGACCTGGACCGCCCGATGATGGTGGTCGTCGCCGAACTGGACGGGCGCCCGCGCGGAGCCGTCGCCCAGGAGGCCGAAGGGAAGGGCCGCGGCAGGGCGGCCGAGCCCGACGGCGGCCCGCGCGGCGTCCGCGGCGCCGAGGAACGGGCCGCGCAGGAGCGGCTCGCCGCCGCGTGGACGACGGCCGTCCGGCGGCACGACCGGGGCGCGGCCGTCGCGAGCTTCGCCCACGAGGTCGTGGCGATCGTCGGCGCCGAGGGCGACGACCCCGCCGAGTGGACGGCGGGCCCGGTCCAGGCGATGGTCAAGGAGGCTTCGTCGATCTTCGCCGAGCACCTGCCGGTGCGGCGGACGTTCTCCACCGGCATCAGCCGGACGGTGGCGTCGCCGGCCGCGCTGCCCGAGGCCTACGAGCAGGCGGTGAAGGCCGTGCGGGTCGGGCGCCAGCTCAACGGCGCGGGCGCGCGGGCGCACTTCGACCAGCTCGGCGTGTACCGGCTGCTGAGCCTCGTCTCCGACCCCGAGGAACTGCACGCGTTCGTCCGCGAGACGCTGGGCGACCTCGCCACCGACGACGAGCCGGAGCTGGTGGACCTGCGCCGCACCCTCCAGGTGCTGCTGGAGACGAACCTCAACGTCGCCGAGACGGCGCGCCGGCTGCACTTCCACTACAACACGCTGCGGTACCGCATAGGGAAGCTGGAAAGGATGCTCGGAGCGTTCACCGAGGACGCCCATCTGCGACTCAACCTCACCCTCGCCCTTCACGTCCTGCGCATGCGGGGTATCTGAGGGTAGCGCCGCCGTCCCGGTCGTCCCGGGACGCCGCACCGGAGCGCCCGGCGGGTCGTCCCCGACCGGCCCGCCGGCGCACCGGCCGGTCCTCCCAATCCTGGGCGCGGGGTTTGGCAGATGTCGCCGATGCCCGCCCAACAGGGTAGATCTACCTTGCCCGCATGACAGGCCCGCGGGAACGCGGCCGGCTGAGCAGGAGGACCCCCGATGGTGATCGGCTGGAAGCTGCACGGGGACGGGCGGACGCCGCCGCCCGGGGAGGTCGTGCGGCCGGACGAGCGGCTCTCGTGGCCGCGGACCGCGGGTATCGGCGCCCAGCACGTGGTCGCGATGTTCGGGGCGACCTTCGTGTTCCCGGTCGTGATGGGCCTGGACCCCAACCTGGCGATCATGATGTCCGGGATCGCGACGATCCTGTTCCTGCTGATCGTGGGCGGCCGGGTGCCGAGCTACCTCGGGACGAGCGCCTCGTTCGTCGGCGCGGTCGCGGCGATCCGCGCGGCGGGCGGCGACAGCGCCACCGTCACCGGGGCGATCTTCGTCGCGGGCCTGGTGCTCGCGGTGGTCGGCGTGCTCATCCACGTCGTGGGCGGCGAGGTCATCCACAAGGTGTTCCCCCCGGTGGTCACCGGCGCCGTGGTGATGCTGATCGGGTTCAACCTGGCCCCGGTCGTCGCCACCGTGTACTGGCCGCAGGACCAGTGGGTGGCGCTGGCCACGCTGGCGTTCGCGGTGCTCTGCGCGGTGCTGCTGCGGGGGTTCTGGGCGCGGATCACGATCCTGCTGGCGCTGGTCTTCGGCTTCGTCCTCTCGTGGCTCCTCGACGCCACCGCAGGCAAGATCACCTCCGTGCTGCCGGGCCAGAACCTGCTGGACGGCGCGGGCAAGCCGTGCGCGGCCGAGGGCCCCTACTGCATCGCCACCGCGTTCCCGCACGAGCGGGTGAACTTCACGAGCGTCAAGGCCGCCGACTGGTTCGGGTTCCCCGACCTGCACGCCCCGGACTTCAAGACCTCGGCGATCCTGCTGGCGCTGCCCGCCGTCATCGCGCTGATCGCGGAGAACACCGGGCACGTCAAGGCCGTCGCGGCGATGACGCACGACGACCTGGACCCGGTCCTCGGCCGGGCCATCGCCGCGGACGGCGTCGGCACCGCCCTCGCCACCGCCGTGGGCGGCTCGCCGACCACCACCTACGCCGAGAACATCGGCGTCATGGCCGCGACCCGCATCTACTCGACGGCCGCCTATCTCGTCGCCGCCATCGTGGCGATCCTGTTCGGTCTGTGCCCGAAGTTCGGGGCCCTCGTCGCCTCGACCCCGGGCGGCGTCCTCGGCGGCATCACCGTCGTCCTCTACGGGATGATCGGGCTGCTCGGCGCGAAGATCTGGATCGAGAACCGGGTCGACTTCGCCGACCCGGTCAACCTCGTCCCGGTGGCGGCCGCGATCATTCTGGCGATCGGGAACGTGACACTCCAGATCACCGACGACTTCCCGCTCCAGGGCATCGCGCTCGGTACCATCGCCGTCCTGGTCGGTTACCACGTCCTGAACGTGCTGCGCCGGCCGGAGGACACCGGCGGCGGCGTCATCGCCCCGGCGGAGGAGGAGATCGGCGGTCCCGTCCGGCACTCCGGGCACGAGCCGCCCGAAACGGGTACACCGAGGAACGATGCGAGCTGACGGAGCGGCGCGGTGAAACCACCTCCGTTCGGGTACCACGCGCCGGGCACGCTCGGCGAGGCCCTGGACGCGCTGGCGGCCGCGCCCGGCGGAAAGGTCCTCGCGGGCGGGCAGAGCCTCATCCCGCTGCTGAACATGCGGCTCGCCGCGCCGTCCGACCTCGTCGACATCAACCGCGTCGCGGAGCTGGACACGCTGCACGTCGGCGACCAGGGCGTGCGGATCGGCGCGCTCGCCCGGCACGCGCGGGTGGAGCGCTCGGCGGAGGCGGCGGCCGTGCAGCCGCTGCTCGGCCGGGCGCTCCGGCACGTCGCGCACCCGGTGATCCGCAACCGGGGCACGGTCGTCGGCAGCCTCGCGCACGCCGACCCCGCCGCCGAGATGCCCGCGGTACTGGCCGTCCTCGGCGGGACGGTCGAGGCGGCGTCGGCGCGGGCCCGCCGCACCATCCCGGCCGCCGCGTTCTTCCGCGGGCCGCTGGAGTCGGCGCTGGAGCCCGGTGAGCTGGCCGTCTCGGCGTTCTTCCCGGCCGCGCCGCCCCGCACCGGCACCGCGTTCGCCGAGACGGCGCGGCGGCACGGCGACTACGCGCTCAGCGGCGTCGCCGCCGTCGTCGGCCTCGACGAGGACCTGCGGGTCGCCTCCGCGCGGGCGGGGTTCCTCGGCATCGCGCCGACGCCGCTCGTCCTCGACCTGACCGGCGCCGCCGGGCCCCGCGGCGACTGGGCGGCGGCGGCCGCGCACGTCCGGGAGCGGATCGACCCCGAACCCGACATCCACGCGGGCGCCGACTACCGGCGCCACCTGACCGGCGTGCTGGCCGAGCGCGCCCTGAACGCGGCCGCGGCCGAGGCGCTGCGGAGGGCGGAGGACTGATGGCCGAGAGCTTCGAGGTCGCGCTGACCGTCAACGGGACGCCCCGCACGGCCCGCGTCCCCGCGCGGCGGCTGCTGTCGGACCTGCTCCGGCACGACCTCGGGCTCACCGGCACGCACGTCGGCTGCGAGCACGGCGTCTGCGGCTGCTGCACCGTCCTGCTGGACGGGGACCCGGTGCGGTCGTGCCTGATGTTCGCCGTCACCGCCGCGGGCCACGAGGTCACGACCGTCGAGGGGCTCGCCGAACCGGACGGGACGCCGTCGCCGGTGCAGCGCGCGTTCCGCGAGTGCCACGGGCTGCAGTGCGGGTTCTGCACGCCCGGCTTCCTCTGCACCGTCACCGCGCTGCTGCGGGAGACGCCGCGCCCGACGGAGGACCAGGTCCTGGAGGGGATCTCGGGGAACCTGTGCCGCTGCACCGGCTACCAGAACATCGTCAAGTCGGTGCACCGCGCCGCCGACCTGCTCAGCGGGTCCGGGGGGTCCGGGGGGTCGTCCCCCCGCAATGAACTGAGCGGGTCCGGGGGGTGCGGGGGGTCGGCCCGCCGCAATGAGACAGCTGAGGAGTCGTGAATGGGCACCCGGGTCTTCGGTGAACCGGTCGAGCGGCGCGAGGACGACAGGCTCCTCACCGGGCGCGGCCGCTACCTCGACGACCTCGGGCGGGACGCGCTCGCGGCGGCGTTCGTGCGCTCCCCGCACGCGCACGCCCGGATCGCCGACATCGACGTGTCGGAGGCGCTCGACGTGGACGGGCTGGTCGCCGTCTACACCTGGGAGGACCTGCCCGGGAAGGTCGGGGAGCCGCTGCCGCTGCTCATCCCGCACCCCGCGCTGACCCACGGCCGCACCGGGTACCCGCTCGCCCGCGACATCGTCCGGCACGTCGGCGAGCCCGTCGCGATGGTCGTGGCCCGCGACCGCTACCTGGCCGAGGACGCCGTCGAGCGCATCCGCGTGGAGTACGAGCCGCTGCCCCCCGTCGTCGGCATCGAGACGGCCGAGCGCGCCGAGCACCTGGTCCACGACGACGTGCCCGGCAACGTGGGCGCCGTCCTGGTCCAGGAGAACGGCGACGCCGCCGCCGCGATCGACGCCGCGCCGCACGTGCTGGAGTTCCGGCTCTCCATCGAGCGCAGCGCGTCCATGCCGCTGGAGGGCCGCGGCGTCTACGCGCGGTGGGACGCCGACGACGGGTCGCTGCGCGTGTACTCCTCCACGCAGACGTCCACCAGCGTGCGGGCGGCGATCGCGGCGCGGCTCGGGCTGCCGGGCGGCAAGGTCGAGGTGATCGCCCCGGACGTCGGCGGCGGCTTCGGCGTGAAGATCGTCCACCCGTGGCCGGAGGAGGTCCTCGTGCCGTGGGCGGCGCGGCTGCTGGACCGCGAGATCAAGTGGACGGAGGACCGCCGCGAGCACTTCGTCTCCGCCGCGCACGAGCGCGGGCAGCTGCAGGACGTGCGCGTCGGCTTCGACGATGAGGGCCGCGTCCTCGGCCTGGACGTGCGGATCCTGCACGACCACGGCGCCTACACCCCGTACGGGATCATCATCCCGATCGTCACCTCCACCCAGCTCCTCGGCCCCTACAAGATCGGCGCCTACCGGGCGGAGGTCGTCAGCCTCTACACCACCACCCTCATCGTCACCCCCTACAGGGGCGCGGGCCGCCCGCAGGGGGTGTTCTGCATGGAGCGGACGATGGACCGCATCGCGCGCCACCTCGGCCTCGACCGCGCCGACGTGCGCGCCGCCAACGTCATCCAGCCCGACGAGTTCCCCTACGACCAGGGCCTGACGTTCCAGGACGGCCGCCCGCTGATCTACGACTCGGGGGACTACCCCGAGCTGCTCCGCAAGGCCCGCGAGCTGATCGGCTGGGACGGCTTCGAGGCCGAGCGCGCCGCCGCCGCGTCCCGCGGGCGCCGCCTCGGCATCGGCCTCGGCGTCTACGTGGAGGGCACGGGCGTCGGCCCCTACGAGGGCGGGCACGTCGAGATCGACACCGCGGGGCGGGTGCACGTGTCGACCGGGCTCACCTCGCAGGGCCAGGGCCACGAGACCGTGTTCGCGCAGATCGCCGCCGCCGAGCTGGGCGTCCCCATCGAGGACGTGCACGTCACGACGGGCGACACCCGGCGGTTCGGGTACGCGGTCGGCACGTTCGCGTCCCGCGCGGCCGTGATGAGCGGCAACGCGATCGCGCTGGCGTGCCGGAAGGTCCGCGGCAAGGCGCTGCGCATCGCGGGGGAGGCCCTGGAGGCCGACCCGGAGGATCTGGAGATCACCGACGGGGTCGTGCACGTGCGCGGCGACCGGTCGGCGGCCGTCCCGCTGCGGACGGTGGCGGTGCTGTCCAACCCGCTGCGGTACGCGTTCGACGAGGAGGCCGCGGCGGCGACGCAGTTCGCGGTGGGGCGGCCGGTCACCGAGCCGCCCGTCGCGGCCGGGGACGAGCCCGGCCTGGAGGGCCGCGACTACTACTCGCCGGTGCGCTCGACGTTCGCCTCCGGCGCGCACGCGGCGATCGTGGAGGTCGACCCGGACACGGCCGAGGTCGCGATCCTTCGGTACGCGGTGGTGCACGACTGCGGGCGGCTCATCAACCCGATGGTGGTGGAGGGCCAGATCCACGGCGGCGTCGCGCAGGGCATCGGCGGCGCGCTGTACGAGCGGATGGTGTACGACGAGTCGGGGCAGCTGCTCAACGCCTCGTTCATGGACTTCCTGATGCCGTACGCGACGGAGGTCCCGCGCATCGAGACCGACCACCTGGAGACGCCGTCGCCGCTGAACCCGCTCGGCATCAAGGGGGCGGGGGAGGCGGGCGTCATCCCGGTGTCGGCGGTGATCGCGTCGGCGGTCGAGGACGCGGAGGGGATCCGGGTGGACGCGATGCCGCTGTCCCCGGACGACCTGTACACGCTCCGGCTGCGCGCCGCGGACGACCCGTCGCTGCGCGTCCGCGAAGGCGCCGACGTCACCTGAGGCCGGGCCGGTTCCCCGGGGGCGGTCCTGTTCGAGGCTGGCGGGGCCGGCTCGGGAAAGCAGGGGACCTCGACCCCGCCAGCGTGTTGACCTTAGGCACAGACCGCCCGGGCCTCCGGCCCAACCGGGTTTCCTCCGGGAAGGTCGCTTTCAGGCGTGGGACGGCTGGTCAGGGGCATTTCCGCCGAGCGACCGCGGCAGGTAGTTCTGCACGGCGGCGGGCCGGAAGCCGGCCTGCCGGATCCAGCCGAGGATCATCTGGAACTCCTGGGCGAGCCCCTTGCGGTAGTGCATGAGGATGATGTCGCCGGGCTTGAACCCCTTGCCGCCGTCGGCGCGCGCGAAGCCGTTGTAGCCGACGCCGGGCCCGGAGGTGCCGTTGTAGAACTCCGCCGACCACAGCAGCACCGACTTGATGCCGCACTCCTTGGCGACCTGCAGGGTGGTCTGGTTGTAGCTCCCGAACGGAGGACGGAAGACCTGCGGCCGGTGCCCGTACTGCTTCTGGATGGCGTCCGATGAGTCGCAGATCTGCTTCTTCTGCGCCTCGGCGCTCAGCGTCGCCATGTTGGGGTGCGTGACGGTGTGGTTCTCCATCTGCGAGCCCGCGTTGCGCATGGCCCAGAAGTACTGTCCCTGCCCCTTGATGTAGGTGGAGGTCAGAAACGTCAGGATGGGGACCTTCTCCTTGCGGACGAGGTTCACGAACTCCGAGTCGTAGGTGTAGCCGTCGTCGATGGTCAGGAAGACGACGCGCTCCCGCGTCTCGATCTGCTTGACGACGGGCGGCAGGCCGTCGGCGGCGGGCCGCGGCATCGTCCAGGACCCGGGCTCGGGCGTCGCCCACCGCTGGTCGTCGAGCACGGAGGCGAGCTGCGTCCGCATGGACGGGCCGGACTCGCCGCCGAGCCCGGCGGTCACGACGGGCCAGCCGCCCGCGGCCACGCCGAACACTCCGGCGGCGACCATGGCGATCACGGGCGTCTTCCCTGGCATCGGCCGCGTACTCCGTTCGCTCGGGGGGTGCAGTTCTCAGGGGCGGGCGGTTCTCCGCGTGCTGAGGGTCCGCATCGGTTGACGCGCGAGCGGCGATCGGGGTTCGCGCCCGCGCACAACCTGGCGGACATATCTGACCATTCCCAGAGCCCCCGGGAGCGCATCTGCCCAATCCTCGGCGTGTACTCGGCAGATGTTGCCGTTCGGGGAGGCGGCGGGGTTCTCTAAAGTCGGGTCATGCAGCTCACCGGCAGTGCCAGCGTCGCCGCACCGCTCGACCGCGTCTGGGACGCGCTCCAGGACCCGGCCGTGCTGGCGAGGACGATCCCCGGATGCCGATCCCTGGAGGAGACGGGGGACGGCACCTACCGCATGACGGTCACCGCGGGCGTCGCGTCGATCCAGGGCACCTACGTGGGGCAGGTCGAGCTGGCCGACCCCGACCCGCCGCGCTCGTTCGTGCTGCGCGCCCGCGGCCAGGGCGCGCCCGGCACGGTGGACGCCACGGTGCGCGTCCGGCTGTCGGACGGCGACGGCACGACGCGGATCGACTACGACGCGGACGCGGTCGTCGGCGGGATGGTCGGCGGCGTCGGGCAGCGGATGCTCGGCAGCGTCGCCAAGCGCACCGCGGGCGAGTTCTTCACCGCCGTCGAACGCGACCTCACGGCGCCCGCCCCGGCCCCGGCCCGCGCCCCGGCCCCGGAAGCGGCGCCCGCGGCCCCGGCCGCCGCCGGGGCCGTGTACCCGGGACGCGCCGCGGCCGCGGCGCCGCCCCCGGCCTGGCTCCCGATGGCCGTCGCGTTCGGAACCGGCGGCGCGGTCGCCCTCGCAGGCGTCGCGGTCGGCTACCTCGTCGGCCGCCGCGGCCGCTGACACGCAAGCCCGGAAACGGCGACGGCGGGCGCCCCGGGCGCTTTCGCCCAGGGCACCCGCCGTTCGGGGCGGCTAGCTGACGCCCACCAGGTCGACGACGAAGATGAGCGTCTCGCCGGGCTTGATGGCGGGGCTCGGGCTGCGGTCGCCGTAGGCCAGGTGCGGCGGGATGACGAGCTTGCGGCGGCCGCCGACCTTCATCCCGGCGATGCCCATGTCCCAGCCCTTGATGACGCGGCCGGAACCGAGCTCGAAGTCCAGCGTGCCGCCGCGGTTCCAGGACGCGTCGAACTCTTCGCCGGTCGACCACGACACGCCGACGTAGTGCATCGACACCTGCGAGCCCTTGACGGCCTCCGGGCCGTCGCCCTCGGTGATGTCGGTGATGTCGAGGTAGGCGGGCGGCTGGCCCTCGGGGAAGTCGATCTCGGGGCGTTCAAGCGCCATGAACGGGCTCCAGCGTCTCGTCAGATGTGAGGACAGAACAGAGCTGCTCAGCCTATCCGCACGCGGGTCACGAAAGAACGAGGCTCCCGTTGGCAGATTGCGACGGTTTCGCAGGTGGCCGGCGTCCGGTAGACCTCTGTTCATGGTGAGGCGGCTGCGGATCGGCATCGACACGGGCGGGACGTTCACCGACGTCGTCGCGCTGGACGGGGACGGGACCCTCGTCACCACCAAGACGCCCTCGACGCCCGCCGACCCGGCCGAGGGGTTCGCCGACGGCGTCGCCAAGATCCTCCGGCTGACCGGCGCGGGACCGCGGGACGTCGCGGCGCTGTCGCACGGCACGACGGTCGCGACGAACCGGCTCCTGGAGGACCGGATCGACGACCTCGGATTCGTCACCACCGAGGGCTTCGCGTCGATCCTGGAGATCGCCAGGCAGAGCGTCCCGGACGGCTACGGCAACAGCTACTTCTGGGTGAAGCCGCCGCGGATCGTCCCCGCGCACCGGGTGCGGGCGGTCGGCGGGCGGCTCGACCACACCGGCGCCGAGCTGCGCCCGTTCGACGAGGAGTCGGCGGTCGCGGCGGCCCGCTGGTTCCGCGACCAGGGCGTTCTCGCGATCGGGGTGTGCTTCCTGCACTCCTACGCCGACCCGTCCCACGAGCTGGCGATGCGGGACGTGCTGGCCCGCGAGCATCCGGACGCTGTCGTGTCCCTGTCGTGCGAGGTGCTGCGCGAGTACCGCGAGTACGAGCGGTCGGTGACGACGCTTGTCGACGCCGCGGTCAAGCCCGCGATGAACGGCTACCTCGCGCGGATCGCCGAGCGCGTCGCGTCCCGGCTGCTGGTGATGAAGAGCAACGGCGGCGTCCTGTCAGCGGACGAGGTGGCGCGGCAGCCGATCACGACCGTGCTGTCCGGCCCGGCGGCCGGGGCGCTCGGCGCGGCGTTCGTGGTCGCGCGCAGCGGGCACGGCTCGGTGGTGACGCTGGACGGCGGCGGGACGTCCACCGACGTCGCGGTCGTCCTGGACGGCGAGCCCACCCTCACCACCGAGGGGTCCATCGGCCGCCACCCCGTCAAGATCCCGATGATCGACATCGTCACCGTCGGCGCGGGCGGCGGGTCGGTCGCGTGGCGCTCGCCGGAGGGCGCGCTGAAGGTCGGGCCGCGCAGCGCCGGCGCCGACCCCGGGCCGCTGTGCTACGGGCGCGGCGGCGCCGAGGCCACGGTGACCGACGCGCACGCCGTCCTCGGCCGCATCCCTCCGCATCTGCTGGGCGGCGAGGTGCCCCTGGACGTGGACGCCGCCCGCCGGGGCCTGGAGGCCCTCGCCGGGGACCTCGGCCTGCCGGTCGAGCGGGCCGCCGCCGGGATTCTGGAGATCTCCGCGTGGAACCAGGCCAACGCCATCCGGCAGATCACCGTGAAGCGCGGCCTGGACGTGCGCGACTATCCGCTCGTCGCGTTCGGCGGCTCCGGGCCCCTGCTGGCGTGCCGGCTGCTCGACGTCCTCGCCCTGCCCGCCGCCGTCGTCCCGGAGAACCCCGGCAACCTGTCGGCGTTCGGGCTGCTCACGGTGGACGTGAAGAACGACTACGTCCGGACCCGCGTCGTCCGCGACGCCGAGCTCGACCCCGCGCTCCTCGCCGGCGTCTACGCCGACCTCGAAGCCGAGGCCGCCGAGGCCCTGGCCCGCGAGGGGTTCCCCGAGGACCGCCGCCGCTTCGCCCGCTCCGCCGACCTGCGCTACTACGGCCAGGCGTTCGAGGTGCGGGTCGCCGCCCCCGCCGGGCCGCCGGACCAGGGGCTGCGCGCCGAGGTCGTCCGCCGCTTCCACGACGCGCACGAGGCCCTCTACGGCTACTGCTACCGGGACGACCCGCGCCATCCGGTTGAATGGGTCAACCTGCGGGTCTCCGGCATCGGACCCATCGAACGGCCGCGGCCGACCGAGCGTCCGCCCGGGGACGGCGACCCGTCGCGGGCCCGCACCGGAACGCGGACCGTCTACTTCGACGCGTGGGAGGAGGCGGCCGTCTACCGGCGCGAGAAACTCGCGCCCGGGGACACCGTCGAGGGCCCGGCCGTCATCGAGGAGTTCGGCTCGACGCTCCCGCTGCACCCCGGCTTCACGGCGACCCTGGACGGCCACGGCAACCTGGTGGTGACCCGATGACCGGCCCCACGCCCGGCCCGGCGACCGACCCGATCCTGCTGGAGATCGTCGAGGGGACGCTGGCGTCGGTGGAGCGCGAGGTCGAGACGGCCATCGCCCGCACCGCCCGCTCGCCGATGATCCGCGACGCGCACGACTTCCGCGCCGGGATCCACGACCGCCGCCTGCGCAAGCTGACCGGACGGTCCTATTCGGCGCTCGTCCAGCCGGTCGCCCGCGACTTCCCGCCGGACGAGATGCGGCCCGGCGACGTGTTCTTCCACAACGACGTCTACCTGTCCGAAGGCGGCATCGGGCACCTGCCCGACCTGTGCGTGACGGTCCCGGTGTTCCACGAGGACGAGGTGGTCGCGTTCGTCCAGGCGTTCGGCCACCACGACGACATCGGCGGCGCCGTCCCCGGATCGATGCCGAGCCACGCCCGCAGCGCGTTCGAGGAGGGCCTGATGGTCCCCCCGATCAAGTTGTGGGACCGGGGCGTGCCGAACCGCGCGGCGCTGACCATCATGACCCGCAACTCGCGGATGCCCGACTCGCTCGCCGGCGACCTGGACGCCGAGTGCTCGGCGTGCCTGATGGGCGCCCGCCGCCTCGGCGAGCTGTTCGCCCGCTACGGCCGCGCCGACGTCGAGGCCTGCTTCGACGCGATCATCGACCGGACCACCGAGACGTTCCGCCGCGAACTGCTCGCCAAGATCCCGGACGGGACGTTCGTGTGGGAGGACTACGCCGAGCACGACGGCGTGGACCCGCCCCGCCTGCACGCCCAGCGCATCACGCTGACGGTCGACAAGGCCGCCGCCGTCCCGCTCGTCATCGACTTCACCGGGACGTCCCCGCAGGCCAAGGGGCCCATCAACCACGCCGGCGACTACTCGGGCGGGGTCTTCCTGAAGAAGTGGCTGGCGCCCGTCCTGCGCAACCTCGCCGACACCCCCGAGCGGGCCGCCGAACTCGACGTCAACGAGGGCGTGGTGCCGCTCATCGAGATGCGGTTCCCGGAGAAGGGCACCCTGCTCACGCCCGTGTTCCCCGCCCCGACGAACGCCCGCACGTTCGTCATCCTGCGGCTGCTCGGCGTCCTCGCGGGCGTGCTGGCCAAGGCGACGGGCGGCCGGATGCCCGCCGACCAGGAGACGATCCGCTACACGGGCGTCTACGGCGAGGACGACCGCGGCCCCTACCTGATGCGGGAGGTGCTCGGCGGCGGCTCCGGCGGCCGCTACTACGCCGACGGCGAGGACACCATCCACGTCGTGCCCGACTCCCGCAACATCCCCGCCGAGTTCGCCGAGGCCCGCTGGCCGTTCGTCGTCGAACGCCTCGGCCTCGCCGTCGACTCGGGCGGGCCGGGGGAGCACCGCGGCGGCCTCGGCTACGACAAGCACATCCGGATGCTCCGCGACGCCCGCTACATGTCGATCGCCGACCGCTCCATCCTGTCGTGCTGGGGCGTCAACGGCGGCCGCGCGGGACGTCCGTTCCGCGTCGACATCGACGGCGAGGAGATGGACGGCCTCGTCGACGACCGGCCCGTCCGCGCCGGGCAGGTCATCCGCATCCGCACGACCGGCGGGGGCGGCTGGGGCGACCCGCTGAACCGCGACCCGTCCCGCGTGGCCGCCGACGTCCGCGACGGCAAGGTCTCCCCGACCGGCGCCCGCGACGACTACGGCGTCGTCCTCACCGAGGACGCGCCGGCCGGCCGTTCCGTGGACGCCGAGGCGACCGAGATCCTCCGCGCACGCCTCCGCGCCGAACGCGGCCCCGTCCCGTTCTTCGACCGAGGCCCCGGCTTCCCCGGACTCTCCGGCGGCGCGACCTCCGCCGACGTCGACGCCCTCGACCCCTGAGAGGGCCCTACCGCCTGGGTTCGCGCCCGGCGGCGAGCTCGGCGAAGACGTGGTCGGGGTCGTGCTGCATCCAGTACCGGAACATGAGCGAGACCCTGCCCCCGTCGTCGCCGAACGAACTGATCGGCCCGGACGCGTCCACGAGGAAGCGCGGCTCGTCCCACTGCTGCGCCACGACCGCCAGTGGACGGTCGGCCACGAGAATCCACGTCGCCCGGCCCCCGGCGATCAAAGCGAGGAAGCGCCGTTCCAGGAGGCCCGCGACCACATCGCCCAGGGACGTCTCGGGAGGCACGTCGAACCGCCGGGCGTGGGGCAGGACGTCGTCGCCCGCGGCCACGCTGCCGCGGTCCACCTCGACGATCAACGCTCGACCGCCGACCGGGCCCGCCAGGCCCGCGCCGCATCCGGGCGGCCCGTCTCCTCCATCAGGGCGGCCAGCCGCTCCATGGCGCCCGGGTGCCCCTTCCCGGCCGCGGCGGTGAGCCACACCTCGGCGTCCCGGACCTCGCCCGCCTCCATCTTCAGGCGCCCGAGATTGGCCATCCCGTCGGCGTTGCCCGCGTCGGCGGCCCGCCCGAACCAGTGCTCGGCGTCCTCCAGGTTCCCGTGCAGGACGTACTGGATCGCCAGATTGTTCATCGCGATGTCGACACCGGCGCTGGCCGCACGCCGGTACCAGTCCATCGCCTCTTCACGGCGCCCCGTACGCCCGAGCAGGGCGCCCAGGTCGTTCATCGCCAGCGCGTGGCCCGCCTCGGAGGCCCTGCGGTACCACCGCTCGGCCTCGTCCTGGCCCGGCGCGGACCGCCCCAGCTCGTACATGGCCCACAGGTCGCCGGTACGGGCGGCGCGCTCAAGCCAGCTCCGGGCGTCGCCGACGCGGCGCTCCTCCCAAGCGAGCCACACCATGCACTTGACCGCGGCGAGATCCCCGCCTTCGGCGGCCGGACGGAAGCAGTCCTCGGCCTCCGCGACCATCCCGAACCCGGCCAGCCGCGCACACCACAAGGACGCGGCGTCCGCGTCGTCCTCGGCCGCCGCGTGCCGCAACGCGATCCTCGCCGCGGGACCGATCCCCCGGGCGAGCTTCTCGTCAACGCTCACGCCCCCACGCTACTGAGGAAGACCGCTCCCTCCCACCGCTTCGCGGACCTCCATCGCGCTCATGAGGCACGGGCGAGGGCCTACGGGATGATCCGGGCCCAGACCCACTTGCCGCCGCCTGGATCGCGCGTCGCCCCGCACGCTGCGGACAGGACCTGGACGATGTGCAGCCCCCAACCGCCGTTGTCGTCGAACGCCTCCTCGGACAGGTCGAGATCATCGAGGGTGGGTTCGACCTTCGGCTCGGCGTGCGGAAGGTCGGGCGCGCCGTCCCACACGGCGATGATGACCCCGTGCACGTCCCGGCTGACCTGGAGCCGCAACTCCGCCCCCGGCGTCCGCTGCGCCGCGTTGGTGACGAGCTCCGAGACGATGAGCAACGCGTCGTCAAGAACGTGCGAATAACCCCATTTATGAAAACGCGCCCCCGCAAGCGTCCGCGCCATCCCCACCGCCGCCGCGGACCCCATCAAGGGAATGATCACTTCTCCGGCCGCCGTCGCCATGGATGCCTCGCCCTCGCCTGAGCTTTGAACTTCCTGGGACAAGAATGACTGTCTCGCTCTACTGTTTTGTGTTAGCGAACCCATACAAAACAGGAGTCTCGATGACCGTCGTCCGCGACCCTCTTGAGCCGAAGATCTCCCTGTGGCACTTCCTGGCCTTCTACCTGCGGTTTCTGCGCGAGCGGGAGGGAATGTCGCTCGCTCAGTGCGGCAAGATCATCGATGTTGCGCGCTCGACTGTTTCGAATATCGAGGCGGGGCGACAACGGCCTCAGGAGGACCAGCTTGCGAGATTGGATGAACGGTATGGCACTGGAAGGCTATTGCAACTCTTGCTGTGGTATGCCCGAAATACCCACGATCCTCACTGGGGACGTCAGCTAGTTCCATACGAGGAGCAGGCGACTGCGTTCAGGGCCTACCACGGAAAGTCGATTCCCAGACCGTTTCAAACCGAGGACTACATGCGTGCCCTGGCCATGGCAGGCGCCCCCAGTGATGCCGACGACACCGTCGCCAGGCGTCTGGCTCGTCAACAGGTCTTGCTCGACCGGGAGAAGCCGCCGTTCTTCTACTTGATCCTGGAAGAGGAGGTGCTTCGCACCTCCGTCGGAGGTCCCCAGGTTATGAAGGCTCAGCTCGCACACCTTCGAGGGATGATGGACCTGCCCCAGGTCATTGTTCGCTTCGTTCAACCTGTGGCAGGTGCTCACGAAGGGTTCGACGGTCCCTTCCAGATCATCAGTCTGGAGCGCCGGGATATCGCGTTCGCGGGCGCCCAGTACGGCGGGCGGCTGATCGAAGCCCCAGGCGAGGTACGGGATCTTTGGGCTAGGTTCGACCGTATCGGTGCGAAGGCCCTTTCGGAGGATGCCTCGCGCGCCCTGGTCGAGCGGTACTTGGAGCAGGTCACATGAACGTCCAATGGCGGAAGAGCACTCGTAGCAGCGGTGTCAACGATGAAGACTGCGTTGAGTTGAGGCGTCTTGCGTCAGGGGCCGGGGTCGGCGTGCGTGATTCCAAGGATCCGGATGGTGGTCACCTCGCGCTGAGCGTGGTGCAGTTCGCGGGGCTGGTCGAGCAGATCAAGGGGCGCCCGGAGCGGTGACGGTGGCTGGGCGGTGGGGCGGTCAGTTCGGTCGAGCGCCCGGGTGCCGGGTGCCGGGTTCGGCGAGCTCGATGATGTTGCCGAGGTTGTCGCTGATGAACGCGATGCGCTGACCGAGCTCCTCGATCGTCATGGGGCCGCCGAGCAGGCGCACGCCCAGGTCGCGCAGTTCGGTGACGACCGCGTCGAGGTCCGTGACGGCGAGGCAGAAGTGGTGCAGGCGCGCCGGGGCCATGCTCGACAGGATGTCCTCGATCGGCTCCTGGCGGACGGAGGCGACCGCCATCAATTCGATCTTGACGTCGCCGTGGACGAGGAAGACGAACGTCATTCCGGGGGAGTCGAACCGTCGGTCGACGGTGAAGCCGAGCGTCCGGGAGTACCAGGCGATGGTGGCGTCGAGGTCCTCTGGGGTGAGGTTGATGCCGACGTGATCATGGGAGAAGGAGAGGCTCACGTGGTCAACTTCGCCGATGACCGGGCCCGCCGCAAGAGACGGATCAGCGGTAGGAACACGGGTACCTAGAACGCTCGCCGGTGGTCCTCCAGCATGACGTCGAGGCGTTCGCGGAGCAGAGGGCGGTCGATTTCGTCGTACGCGCGGGCCCACAAGGGGTGGAGGTCCGGGAGGCGCTGTGTGTCCTCGTGGTAGGCGGCGGTGAGTCCCAGGAGAGCGCTCGCCGGGTAGCCCGCGTCGAGCATTCGGGAGGCGTCGGCCAGGATGCTGTCCGTCTCCCCTGTGAAGCAGGGGTACTCGTCGCCGAATGCGTCGTCCGGTGCGAGAACGCCGACGCCGATGCCGGACGGATCGGGTTCGTGGCGCCAGCCGGCCGGCGGCGCGAGATCGAGTGGGACCTCCACGTCGCCGCCCTCAGGGTTGACCCCGTATTCCGGAGTGGGCCGGATGCCGAGCTCGGCCGACAGGCGTGCGACCTGGGCGCGGCGGCGCTCTCCTCCGATGCGCAGGGCGAGGGAGAGCAGGAAGGTGAGGCCGTCCAGGGTGTTCCGGCCGATGACGCCCAGCTCCTTGCGGCCGAAGGAGGCCACGGGATGATCGGTGCGCCCGAGTTCCGGTGCGGGGACCACCCATCCGACGCAGGTGCCGGTGCCGAGGTCCGCGAAGGGCAGGAGTTCCGGCACGGACATGAACGGAACGTGGTGCCGGCGGGCCGCCTCCCCCGCGTAGCAGTACTCCCAGCCCTGGGGTGCGAGGGGCACCTCGCACAGGTCGAAGGGCAGGGCAAAGCTGGTCTGTACGCGTGAAGCGTCGTACAAGCCCTCCTCGTACAGGTCCGTCGTGAGAAACCCCTCCTCCCAGGCGATGTCGACCACCTTGGCGAGTGCGGGCGGGGTGGGGAACGGGAACAGGTCGTCGGTCCAGCGTGGTCGTGTCGTCACGGACGGAGAGTGTCGCAGCCGCCTGTGACAGCCCGTGTGCCAGCCGGAGGAGCGTACGGCCGAGGCCCCTTGAGGCGACGGAACGATGAAGGCTGCGCGGGAACGCGGGCGCAGAAATGTCGCTTTGCTCTCAGCTTGTATGGATTTGGCATGAAACGTGGATCCGGGGGGACTGATCCCGGCCGAGCAGCGATCGCTTTCGTGCTTTCGGTGTGACAGTGCGAGTTCGCTGATCGTCGGCCTGGTGTTAGGAGAAGAAGGCAGATGACCGTGTCGCAGCAGGAGCCGACGCCCCCAGGAGACGACCTGCTCTCCTCTCCGTCCGACGACCGCGCGCACCGGATCCGCCGCGCCCTGGAGCGGCTGATCGGCGTGGCGGCGACGGAGGGCAATTCGGTGACGCCCCTGCGCAACGGGGATGAGATCTTCCCCCGGATGCTGGAGGAGATCGCCGGGGCGCGGAGCACCATCGACATGATGACCTACGTGTACTGGCGCGGGGACATCGCGCACCGGTTCGCCGACGCGCTGTCGGAGCGCGCCCGCGACGGGGTGCGGGTCCGGTTGCTCCTGGACGGCATCGGCGCCTGGCAGATCGAGAAAGACCTGGTGGAGCGGATGGAGCGGGCGGGCGTGACGGTCGCCTGGTTCCGCAAGCCCGTGTACGTGTCGCCGTTCAAGCAGAACCACCGTTGCCACCGCAAGGTGCTGGTGGTGGACGAGCAGGTGGCCTTCACCGGCGGGGTCGGCATCGCGGAGGAATGGGGCGGTGACGCCCGAGACGAGAGCGAGTGGCGCGACAGCCATTTCCGGGTCCGCGGGCCCGCGGTGGACGGGATCGCGGCCGCGTTCGCGCAGAACTGGGCCGAGTGCCACGACACGCTGTTCGACGACCGCGACCGTTTCATCGGCCATGAACCGGCCGGTGACGCCGTGGTGCAGGTGGTGCGAGGGTCGGCCAGCGTCGGCTGGCAGGACATGCAGACCCTCCTCCGCGTCGTCCTCCAGCTGGCCGAGCAGCGGCTACGGGTGGCCTCCGCCTATTTCGCCCCCGACGACTACTTCGTCGATCTGCTCTGCGAGACCGTCGCCCGCGGTGTCGAGGTGGAAATGCTCCTCCCCGGCCCGCACGCCGACAAGCGCGTGAGCCGCCTGGCGAGTCAGCGCCATTACGAGGACCTTTTGAAGTGCGGTGTGCGCATTCACCAGTTCCAGCCGTCGATGCTGCACACGAAAATCCTCACCATGGACGGAATGGTCTCGCTCATCGGGTCCACGAACTTCAACCGGCGGTCGATGGATCATGACGAGGAGGTCATGCTCGCCGTGATCGACCAGGATCTGACCGCGACCCTGGACGCCCATTTCGACGAGGACCTCGCCCGCAGCCGGCAGGTCGACCATGCGCGGTGGGCCCGGCGTTCGGTGAGGCAGCGCGCCAAGGAAATGTCGATCACGCCCATCCGCCGTTTCCTCTAGGCCCCGGGGACCGGTCGGCCGGCGTTCCGGGGAGGACCCTGAAGCGGTACGGGGTGAAGGTGGTGCCGTCCACGAGGAGGTCGCAGCGGTCGACGGTGGCGTCGGCGGTGAAGTGGGCCTGCTCGCGGACGGCCCAGTCCTCCCAGGCCCCGGCGTACTCGGGGCCGTCCCTGTCGAGGGCGCGGGCGCGGCGCAGGTCGTACGGTGCGTCGATCCAGATCCGGTAGGCGGCGGGCGCCTTCGCCCAGGCGGAGCCGACGCCCTCGATGATCAGGACGGGCGCGGGCGGGACGCTCTCCTCGGGGCCGTAGCGGTCGTGGTGCCAGTCGTAGCGGCGCAGCACGACGGGGCGCCCGTCCCGCAGCGGGCCGAGCACCGCCTGCCGCAGGGGGCGCCACCAGGTGAGCGGGTCCGCGTCCCACGGCACCCGGAAGTCGTCCGACCGGACGACCGGGGCGCCGACCAGGACCTCAGCCAGGTGGCCCGCGAACGTGGACTTGCCCGCGCCGCTCGGGCCGTCCACGGCGACGATCCGCACCGGGCCGCAGGACGGCGGCAGCGCGAGCAGCCGCGCGGCGAGCGCGGGGTAGGTCACGCTGGAGCGGGCCCCACCGGGGTAGGACGCGGCAGACTGCGGCACGGACGGCATACTTCCAGGTGCCGGCCCCCTGAAGGAGCCGCCCCTCCAGACGGTCCCCCAGGAGCCCCCAGAAGGAGAACGTCCTTTGCCCGGACCGCTCGAAGGCGTCGTGATCGTCGACCTCAGCCGCGTCGTGGCGGGCCCGCAGGCCACGATGGCCCTCGCCGACCTCGGCGCCCGCGTGATCAAGGTCGAGCAGCCCGGCACCGGCGACGAGACCCGGGGCTGGGGCCCGCCGTTCGCGGGGGAGGACCGGGTCAGCACCTACTACCTGTCGATCAACCGGAACAAGGAGTCGATCGCCCTCGACCTGAAGTCGGACGAGGGCCGGGACGTCCTCACCCGGCTCGTCCGGCACGCCGACGTGCTGGTGGAGAACTTCCGGGCCGGCGTGCTCGACCGGCTCGGCTTCCCGGTGGAGCGGCTGCACGAGCTGAACCCGGCCCTGATCGTCCTGTCCATCACCGGGTTCGGGCATGACGGGCCCGAGGGCGGACGGCCCGGCTATGACGCGATCATGCAGGGCGAGGCGGGCGTCATGAGCGTGACGGGGCCGCCCGGAACGCCGAGCAAGGTCGGTTTGTCGATCGCCGACATCCTCGCCGCGGGCAACGGCGTCGCGGGCGTGCTGGCCGCCCTGTACGAGCGGACCCGCACCGGGCGCGGGACCGTCGTGCGCACCTCGCTGCTGGCGTCGGTGGTCGGCGCCCACATGTTCCAGGGGACGCGCTGGACCGTCGCCCGGGAGGTCCCCGAGTCGGTCGGCAACGACCACCCGTCCATCGCCCCGTACGGGACGTTCCGCTGCAAGGACGGGCAGCTCCAGATCGGCGTCGCGAACCAGAACCTGTGGCGCAGGTTCGCGCCGATCGTCGGCCTGGACCCGGACGACGCCCGCTACGCGACGATCCCCGACCGCGCGGGCCGGCGTGCCGAGCTGACCGCCGACATCGAGCGGGTCCTCGCAACCGACACGCGCGACGCCTGGCTCGCGCGGTTCGGCGAGGCGGGCGTCCCGGCCGGGACGATCCGGTCGATCGACGAGGTGTACGAGTGGGAGCAGACCCGCTCGCAGGGCCTGGTCGTCGAGGTGGACCACCCGCAGCTCGGTCCCATCGAGCTGCCGGGGCCGCCGCTGCGCTTCGACGGCGTGCCGCCGCGCGGGCACACCGCGCCGCCGCTGCTCGGCGAGCACACCGGCGCGGTCATGTCGTGGCTCCAGGAACGGGAGAACGAGGAGAGGGGCGAGTGATGGACCTGCTCGGCGGGACGGGCGGCCCGGTGCGGATCGCCGGACGTGAGCTGCCACGCGACGAGCTGTTCGGCTGGGCGTCCGCCGTCGCCGCGGAGATCCGGGGCGCGGACGCGGTCGCCGTGATCGCCACGGCGTCCCTGGAGACGGTCGTTGCGGTCGTGGGCGGCCTCCTCGCGGGCGTCCCCGTGGTGCCGGTGCCGCCCGACTCCGGGCCCGCCGAACGCGCGCACATCCTCGGAGACTCCGGCGCGAGCATGCTCCTCGCGGACGGAGGGGCGAAGGTCTCCCCGAGCGAGCCGCCCCTCCTCCCGGTCGACTGGCTGCCGCGCCATGGAGACGGCGGGAACGGCGGAAACGGCGAGGTGCCCGCCGACGCGACGGCCCTGATCCTCTACACGAGCGGGACGACGGGCGCGCCGAAGGGCGTGCTGATCTCGCGGAGCGCCATCGCCGCCGGGCTCGACGCCCTCGCCGAGGCATGGGCCTGGACGCCCGGCGACGTCCTGGTCCACGGGCTTCCGCTGTTCCACGTGCACGGGCTCGTCCTCGGCGTGCTGGGACCCCTGCGGGTCGGTTCGCCCCTCGTCCACACCGGGCGCCCCAAGCCGGAGCTGTACGCGGCCGCGGCGCAGGACGACGGCGGCAGCCTGTTCTTCGGCGTTCCCACCGTCTGGTCGAGGACGGCGGCGGACCCGTCCACCGCCGAGGCCCTGCGCGGCGCGCGGCTGCTCGTCTCCGGCAGCGCGCCGCTGCCCGTGCCCGTCTTCGAGCGGCTCTCGGCCCTCACCGGGCACCGCCCGGTCGAGCGGTACGGCATGACCGAGACCCTCATCACGATCAGCGCCCGCGCGGAGGGCGACCGGCGCCCCGGCCACGTCGGCACGCCGCTGCACGGCGTCCGGACCCGCCTCGCCGCCGAGGACGGCTCGGCCGTCCCCTCGGACGGGGAGACGCCCGGCGAGCTGCACGTCCGGGCGCCGCTGCTGTTCAAGGGGTACCTCAACCGGCCCGAGGCGACCGCGAAGTCGTTCACGCCGGACGGCTGGTTCCGCACCGGCGACATCGCCACGATAGGCCCGGACGGCTGGCACCGGATCGTCGGGCGGGCGTCCACCGACCTCATCAAGAGCGGCGGTTACCGGATCGGCGCCGGCGAGATCGAGAACGCGCTGCTCGCCCACCCCGCCGTGCGGGAGGCCGCCGTCGTCGGCACGCCGCACGACGACCTCGGTGAGCAGGTGACCGCCTACGTCGTCGCCGAAGGGGTGGGCGAGAAGGCGCTCATCGACTTCGTGGCCGAGCGCCTGTCGGTGCACAAGCGGCCCCGCGTCGTCCACCTGGTCGGCTCCCTGCCCCGCAACGCCATGGGCAAGGTCGTCAAGACCCGCCTGAGCGAGCTCTAGGGGAGGAGCTCGGCGAGGACGGGCCGGACCAGGTCGCGGGCGAACGGCTCGGTATGGCCGGGAGCGTCGTCGCCTTCCGCGAAGTAGAGCAGGAAGCCCTGCTGGAAGCACGCGCCCATCAGCAGGGCCGCCGCGGCCTGCGTGTCGGCGGACGGGGCGACCCGGCCGAGGTCGCGTTCGGCGTCCAGGTAGCGGGCCAGGGCGCGCACCGGCTCGTGCGGGCCCGCGCCGTACCTGCGCAGCGACTCGCGGGTCGCGTGCAGCAGCCGCGGCTGCGCCGCCATCGACACCATCATCGGGAACGACCGCCGGTAGAAGTCCAGCGCGCCGTGCACGATCTTGACGAGGTTCGACTCGACGGCGCCCTCGCCCGGGACGCCCATCGAGGTGAACGGCGGCATGCGCTCCTTCAGGACGCTCAGCATCAGCTCGTCCTTGTCGCGGAAGTGCTTGTAGAGCAGCGCCTCGGAGTAGCCGGCCGCCTTCGCGATCTCCTTGGTGGTGGCGCGGGCGACCCCGTGGCGCCGCATGATGTCCGCCGCGGCGTCCAGGATCCGTTCGCGCGCGCTCAATGAGGCCCCCTTGACAGGTGAGTGAACGCTCACCACGATAGGGGTTAGTAAGTACTCACTCACCCCTTCTCCCCACCGATCTCCAGGAGGACACGATGAGGCTCACGGTGTTCGGGGCGACCGGCGGCACCGGCGTCCAGGTCGTCCGGCGCGCGCTGGACGCCGGGCACGAGGTGACCGCCGTCGTCCGCGACCCGGCCGCCCTGCCCGGCGAGATCCGCGCCTGCGCCGACGTGGTCCGGGCCGACGTCATGGACCCGGCCGCGATCGAGGAGGCGGTCAAGGGCCGCGACGCCGTCGTCACCGCGATCGGCACCCGCGACGGCCGCCGGCCGACCAGCGTCTGCTCGACCAGCACGGGCAGCATCATCGCGGCCCTGCGGGCGGCCGGGGCCGAGCGGTTCGTGCTGACCAGCGCGTCCGGGCTCCACGCCGGGCCGGGCGACGACCCGCTCACCCGGTTCGTGGTCAAGCCGCTGGTCCTGGGCCCGCTCCTCAAGCACGCGTTCGCCGACATGCGCGCCGCCGAGGCCCTCACCCGCGACTGCGGCCTCGCCTGGACGATCGTCCGCCCGCCGCGCCTCACCGACGGCCCCGGCAACGGCCGCTACCGCAGGGCGCTGGACCGCAATGTCCTCGGCGGCGCGTCCATCGCCCGCACCGATCTGGCCACCGCGCTCCTCGACGTCACCGGCGACCCGTCCACCATCGGGCACGTCGTCAGCGTCGCGGGCTGAGCCGCCGCGAAGGCCATGACACCTGTCACGCCGATCGCCTGACGGCGCGCCGCCGGAACCGGTGACACGCGCTTCTACCGGGGCGCCCCCGCGGTCGCGACGCTGGGGGCATGGAGACCAACCCAGCCATCCGCGTCGACGGCCTCCGGCAGCGGTACGGGGACTTCGAGGCCGTCGCCGGGATCTCGTTCGACGTCGCGCCGGGGGAGCTGTTCGCCCTGCTCGGCACCAACGGCGCGGGCAAGACCACCACCCTCGAAACGCTGGAGGGGCACCGGACCGTTCACGAGGGCACGGTCCGGGTCCTCGGCCACGACCCGCACCGGGAGCGCCGCAAGGTCCGCCCGCGCATGGGCATCATGCTGCAGGACGGCGGCTTCTTCGCCGACCTCACCGTCGCCGAGACCGTCGAGCACTGGCGCGGCTTCACCCCCTCCGCGCGCGACCGCGACGAGGCCGTCGCCCTGGCGGGCCTCGCCGAGAAGGCGGGCGTGCGGGTGCGGCAGCTGTCCGGCGGCCAGAAGCGCCGCCTCGACCTCGCGCTGGCCCTGCTCGGCAGGCCCGACGTCCTGTTCCTGGACGAGCCGACGAGCGGCATGGACCCCGAGGCCCGGCGCGCGACCTGGGACATCGTCAGGGAGGTGGTGGCCGGCGGCACGGCCGTGCTCCTCACCACCCACTACCTGGAGGAGGCCGAGCACCTCGCCGACCGGCTCGCGATCCTGCACCGCGGCCGGATCGAGGCGTCCGGCACGGTCGCCGACGTCGTCGCCGGGCACGGCGACCGCATCGACTTCCGGCTGCCCCGGCGCCTCCAGGTCGCCGAACTGCCCCCTCTGCGGGGCGCCCGCGCCGACGTCCGCCTGGAGGGCGGGCGCGCCGTCGCGTCCTACGCCCTGCCCTCCCGCGGCGGCGAGGACCCCGGGCTTCAGGCGGGGCTCTACGAGCTGCTGCGCTGGGCCGACGAGGAGGGCGTCCGCCTGGACGGCCTGCGGGCGCGCAGCGCCTCCCTCGAAGACGTCTTCCTGCGCACCGCCGAAGGAGCCTCCCGATGAGCCTCCCCCTGGTGAACGTCCCCTCGGTGAACGCCGCCGCCGTACTGCGCCTCGCCCGGCTCGACCTCACTCTGCTCTGGCGCAACCGGACGGCCCTGTTCACCGCCGCCGGCCTGCCGGTCCTGTTCGCGGCCATGCTCGTCCCGGTCCGCGGCGAGAAGATCGACGGCGTGGACGGCGCCCTCCTGCAGGGCACCGGCCACCTGGGGTTCTTCCTGGTCTTCGCCGTCTTCATGAACCTCGTCAACGTGCTCACCGCCCGCCGCGAGGACCGCACGCTCAAGCGGCTGCGCGGCACCGCCCTGTCGGACGCGGAGATCACCGCGGGCAGCGTGCTCACCGCGACCGCGCTGTACGCGGTGCAGGCCCTCGCGCTGCTGGTCCTGCTCGGCGCCGCGATGGGCGGCAAGATCCCCGCCGACCCCGTCCTGGTGCTGGCGGGGCTCGCGGGCGGCGCCGCCGTGTTCGCGACGCTGGCGTTCGCCGTCTCGGGCATCACCCCCAACGCGGAGCTGGCGCAGCTCACCGTCCTGCCGATCATGTTCGGCTGCATGCTCGGGGCCGGCGTGATGTTCCCGATGGACGGCCTGCCCGGCTGGGTCCAGGAGGCCTGCCGCTGGGTGCCGCTCAGCCCGGTCGTGGAGATCGTCCGGACGGGGTACTTCGGCCAGGACTTCGTGCACCGCCCCGGCCACCCGTCCGTCGGCCTGGCCGAGGGCTGGCTCACCTGCGTGCGGCCGTTCCTCGTCCTGGCCTTCTGGGGCGCGTTCGGCCGCCTGCTGGCCGCCCGCTGGTTCCGGTGGGAGCCGCGCCGCGCCTGAATCATCGCGGGCCCGGCGTTACAGTGCGATGCGAGGAGGAACAAGGACATGGCGGTCGCGACCACGGCGGACATCGAGGAACAGGCCGCCCGCAAGCTGGAGCGGTATCGGCGGGTGACGTACCGCTCGTTCATGTTCGCCGCCGTGGGCTTCGTCCTGCCGGGCCTGTACGGGCTCGAAGACGCCTACACCAACGGCGACGTGGGCGTGCCCGTCCTCGTCGCGGTCGTCGCGGGGCTCGCTGTGCTCGCCTGGTGCTACGCGCGTCTCGTGCGGGCGGGCCTCGAAGGCGCCGTGTCCAGGCGCAACGTCGTGGGCAGCGGCGTCGTCGCCGCCGCGTTGAGCCTGATGATGCTCACCGGCCCGTGGTTCAGCGTCATCCCCGTCTTCTGGGTCTCGGCGGTGGTGCTGGCGCCGATGGGGCGGGGACGGATCGTCGCACTGTGCGCGGGCACCGGGGCGTACTGCGGGGTGGTCGCCACGGTCGCCGCGGGGCGCCTGTACCCCGAGGGCGACGCCCACTGGTACGAGATCTTCCCGGTGCTGTGCGCGCTGTACACCGCGGTCTGCGGGTTCGTCGTGTTCGTCAACCGGTACCAGCGGCGCATGTGGGAGCTGCACCAGGAGGCGTACGAGGCCCGCGACGCCCTCGCCCGTCTCGCGGTCACCGAGGAGCGGCTCCGCTTCTCCCGGGACCTGCACGATCTGCTCGGCCACAGCCTGTCCCTCATCGCGGTGAAGAGCGAGCTGGCCAGGCGGACGGTGCGCGACGACCCCGACCGGGCGGGGGCCGAGATGGCCGACGTCCAGCGCGCCGCCAGGGAGGCCCTCCGGGAGGTCCGCGCCGCCGTCCGCGGCTACCGGGCCGTGGAGCTGGGCGCCGAACTGGCCGGGGTCCGGGCCGTGCTGGAGGCCGCCGGGGTGCGCTGCGAGATCGGCCGCCTGCCGGGCGGGCTGCCGCCGGAGGTCCGCTCGGTGCTCGCCTGGGTGATCCGCGAGGGCGCCACCAACGTCATCAAGCACAGCGAGGCGAGGAACTGCGCGATCAGCCTCGGCGTGTACCGCGACTCCGCTCCCGGCGACGCACTCTACGGTGACTCCGTGGTCCTGGAGATGCGCAACGACGGCGTCCGCGGCGCCGAGACCGCCGCGGGCTCGGGCCTGACCGGCCTCACCGAACGCGTCGCCGTGCTCGGCGGCGAGATCACCGCGGGCCGGCACGGCCGCGACGGGTTCCTGCTGCGCGCCGCCGTCCCGCTCCCGCCCGTGGACGGGCCGGTCGGCGGCGGCCCGCTGGGAAGCGGTCAGGGCGGGACCGGGACGGACGCCGGTCAGGTGCTCCCGGCCGGGAGCACCGCGTGATCCGCGTCCTGCTCGCCGACGACGAGCACCTCATCCGCGGCGCCGTCGCCGCCCTCCTCGGGCTGGAGCCCGACCTGAAGGTCGTCGCCGAGGTCGGCCGCGGCGACGAGGTCGCCGCCGCGGTCGCCGCGCACGCGCCGGACGTGGCCGTCCTCGACATCGAGATGCCGGGCGCGGACGGCCTCGCCGTCGCCGAGGAGCTGCACGCCTCCGGCGCCCGCTGCGCGGTGTGCATCCTCACGAGCTTCGGCCGCCCGGGCTACCTGCGCCGCGCCATGTCCGCCGGGGTCCGCGGCTTCGTCGCCAAGGACGCTCCCACCGACGAGCTCGCCAGCGCCATCCGCAAGATCCACGGAGGCGGCCGGTACCTGGACGCCGAGCTGGCCGCCAGCGCGATGGCCGCGGGGGACAATCCCCTCTCCGAGCGGGAGCGCGACGTCCTCCGCCTCGCCGGGGCGGGCGCCGAGACCGCCCGCATCGCGGCCGACCTGCACCTGTCGGAGGGCACCGTCCGCAACTACCTGTCCACCGCCATGGCGAAGATGGGCGAACCCACCCGCATCCGCGCCGCCCGCGCCGCGATCGACATGGGCTGGATCTGACCGCGCTCCGAGCACCGTCGGATCCCTCGACAGGATGCTCCCCGCGTGTGCGGGGATGGCGGGCGTTTAACCTTGCTGTGTGAGTGAGCCATTGGTCGAGCGCATGCGGGGATTCGGCGAGACCATCTTTGCTGAGATGTCCGCACTGGCCGTCTCGACGGGATCGATCAACCTCGGCCAGGGATTTCCCGATTCCCATGGTCCGCAACCCATGCTGGACGTCGCGATCGAGGCCATCCGGTCGGGGGCCAACCAGTACCCGCCCGGTCCCGGACTGCCCGAACTCCGGGAGGCGGTGGCGGCGCAGCGGCTGGAGCGGTACGGGCTGTCGTTCGATCCGGCGACCGAGGTGTTCGTGACGGTCGGGGCCACCGAGGGGATCGCCGCGTCCGTGCTGTCGCTGGCGGGGCCGGGCGACGAGGTCGTCGTGTTCGAGCCGTACTACGACTCCTACGCGGCCGTGATCGCGCTCGCCGGGGCGGTGCGCAGGCCCGTCACGCTGCGCCCGGTGGAGGGGCGCTTCACCTTCGACCCGGGCGAGCTGCGCGCCGCCGTCGGCCCGCGCACCCGGGCGATCCTGGTGAACTCGCCGCACAACCCGGCCGGCACCGTGTTCACGCGGGACGAGCTGGAGACCATCGCGGACGTCTGCCGGGAGCGCGACCTGGTGGCGATCACCGACGAGGTGTACGAGTACCTGACGTTCGACGAGACCGAGCACATCCCGCTGGCGACGCTCGACGGCATGCGCGAGCGGACGGTGTCGGTGTCGTCCGCGGGCAAGTCGTTCTCCGTCACCGGCTGGAAGACCGGGTGGGTGACGGCGCCCGCCCCCTACATCCGGGCCGTCCAGACCGTGAAGCAGTTCCTCACCTACGCGGTCAGCGCCCCCTACCAGCGCGCCGCCGCGTACGCGCTGCGCAACGAGATCCCGTGGGTGGAGGAACTGCGCAAGTCGCTCCAGGCCAAGCGGGACCGGCTCATCACGGGCCTTGAGGCGGCCGGCTTCACGACCTGCCGTCCGCAGGGCACCTACTTCGTGCAGGCCGACATCCGCCCGCTCGGCTTCACCGACGGAAGGGAGCTGGCCCGGGCCCTGCCGGAGAAGGCGGGCGTCGTGGCGATCCCGAGCCAGGTGTTCTACGACCACGCCGAGGCGGGCGCCCACTTCGTCCGGTTCGCGTTCTGCAAGAGGGACGAGGTCATCGACGAGGCCGTGAGCCGCCTGGCGCGCCTGCGCTGAGGGATCCGCGCGGCGCGGGCGCCGTGGAGAACCGCCGGAACTTGCCGAAGAAACGGCGTTCGTTAGGCGGAATTCGCCCGTGAGCGGCGACCGCCGCGCGGGTTAGCGTCCGTCCCGTGACCTGGGGCCATGCAGGAGGACACGGCGGGACGCCCGGCGGCGAGCGGATCCTGATCGCCCTCGGCGGCAACGCCATGACCGCGCCGGACGGCAGCGCCACCCCGGACGCGCAGGCGGCCGCGATCGAGGCCGCGATGGCGCGGGTGGCGGACCTGGCCGCGGCGGGCGCGCGGGTCGCGCTCACGCACGGGAACGGCCCGCAGGTCGGCAACCTGCTGATCAAGAACCAGCTGGCGGCGGGCGTGGTGCCGCCCGTCCCGCTGGACTGGTGCGGCGCGCAGACCCAGGCCACCGTCGGTGTGATGATCATGAATGCGCTGGAGCGGGCGCTGGCCGCGCGGGGCGCCGCCCGCCCGGTGTCGACGGTGGTGACGCGGACGCTCGTGGACGCCTCCGACCCGGGCTTCGCGGCCCCCGCCAAGCCGATCGGCCGCTACTTCCCCGAGGCCGAGGCCCGCCGATCGATGGCGCTCGGCCAGGTGTGGAAGCGGTTCGGTGACCGGGGCTGGCGGCGCGTCGTCGCCTCACCCGAGCCGCAGGAGATCCTGGACGCCGACGCGGCGGCCGTGCTGCTGGAGGCCGGGCACGTCGTGGTCGCCGCGGGCGGCGGGGGAGTGCCCGTGGTCCGGGCGGACGGGGCGCTGCGCGGCGTCGAGGCCGTCGTCGACAAGGACCTGGCCGCGCAGCTGCTGGCCCGCCGCCTGGAGGCGACCACCCTCGTGATCGTCACGGACGTGGAGAACGCGATGACCGGGTTCGGGACGCCGCAGGCCCGCCCGCTGCACCGCACGACGGTCGCGGAGCTGACCGGGCTGGCCGCCGCCGGGCACTTCGCCGGCGGCAGCATGGGGCCGAAGGTCGAGGCGGTGCGGCGGTTCGTCGCGGGCGGCGGGCGGCGGGCGGCGATCGCCTCGCTGGCCCGGCTCGGCGACGCCGCGCACGGCAAGGCCGGGACGGTCGTCGAGAGCTGACCCCGGGTAGGGACGGATCAACACAGCAGGTGAGGAGCGATGACGGTGCCCGATCCGATCGAAGTCCGCAAGATCCCCATCGAGAGCGTGACCGACGCGTCCGGGCTGGCCCGGCTGATCGACGACGGCGTCCTGGAGGCCGACCGGGTCCTGGCCGTCGTCGGCAAGACCGAGGGCAACGGCGGCGTGAACGACTACACGCGGCTGCTGGCCGACCGGGCGTTCCGCGAGGTGCTCCTCGCCAAGGGCACCCGGACGGCGGACGAGGTGGCGCGGGTCCCGCTGGTGTGGTCGGGCGGCACGGACGGGGTGCTCAGCCCGCACGCGACCGTCTTCGCGACCGCCGACCCCGCCCGCGTACCCGCCTCCGACGAGCCGCGGCTGTCGGTCGGCGTCGCGATGAGCGAGGTCATCCTGCCCGAGGACATCGGCCGTCCCGCGATGGTGGAGACCGTCGCCGCCGGCGTACGCGAGGCCATGAAGACCGCCGGGATCGACGATCCGGCCGACGTCCACTACGTGCAGACCAAGACGCCGCTGCTCACCCTCGACACGATCAACGACGCGAAGACCCGCGGCCGCGACGTGGTCACCGAGGACACCCTCAAGTCGATGGACATCTCCAACTCCACGACCGCGCTCGGCATCGCCGTCGCGCTCGGCGAGATCGAGGCGCCGTCGGCCGAGCAGATCCACAAGGACCTGGCGCTGTACTCGTCGGTGGCGTCGTGCTCGTCCGGCGTGGAGCTGGACCGGGCGCAGATCGTGGTCGTCGGCAACGTGCGCGGCGTCGGCGGCCGGTACCGGGCCGGGCACGGTGTGATGAAGGACGCGCTCGACGCCGACGGGATCTGGGATGCCGTCCGGTCGACGGGCCTGGACCTGCCCGAACGGCCCCGCACGTCCGACCTCGGCGACCGGCTCGTCAACGTGTTCATCAAGTGCGAGGCCGACCCGGGCGGCTCGGTCCGGGGCCGCCGCAACATCATGCTGGACGACTCCGACGTGCACTGGCACCGGCAGATCAAGGCGTGCGTCGGCGGTGTCGCCGCGTCCGTCACCGGCGACCCGGCGGTGTTCGTGTCGGTCGCGGCGGTGCACCAGGGGCCGTCCGGCGGCGGCACCGTCGCGGCCATCGCCGACCTTGGCTGAGGGCGCCGGAGACGCGGAGAGTATCCAGGGAGTAGCCCCTTGTGGCCGCCGGAGGTTATAGCCTTCCTGGCGTGTCCGGACTGACCATTCCCGAACCACAGTTCCCCGGGGACGACGGAAGCGCCGATCCCCGGTTGTGCGAGGCGCTCGCCGGGTACGCGTCCGGCCGCGTCGGCGTGCACACGGTGCTGCGGCGGCTTCAGGGCGCGCGGTTGCTGGTGCCGATCGTCGCCGTCCTCACCGAGGAGGAGCCCGCCGCCCCCGGCGAGCTGCGGCGGGAGAAGTCGAGCGACATGGCGCTGCCCACCCTGATCGGCGACGACGGGCGGCGCGGCGTGCTCGGCTTCACCTGCACCGAGACGATGAAGGCCTGGCGCGCCGACGCACGCCCGGTCGCGGTGCGGGCCGGCGACGCCTGCCGTGCCGCCCTCGACGAGGGCGCGGACGCTCTGGTCGTGGACGTGGCGGGCCCGGTCCCGTTCGCCGTGGACGGGTTGCGCCTGCACCTGCTCGCCGACGGCCGCGCCGTCCCGCCGCCCCACGAGGACCCCGACATCCTCGCCGCGGTCGAGGCCGCGTTCGGCTCCGACCCCTCCGTCAGCGGGGTCCGCGTCGTCGAGGGCACCTCCGCGGAGATCGCCGTCCGGTTCGCCGTCGTCCCCGGGCACGACGAGCGCGGCACCGTCCAGCGGGTCTCCGACCGCCTCGCCGAGCTGCTGCGCGGCCGGATCGTCGGCGGCATCGAGCTGAACGTGCTGCGCAGGTAGCCCTCCACCCGGGCGGGCCCGGGGGCGCGGTAAACCGCTGGCGTCCGCCGCGGCCGCTCTGCGACGCTGGCGCCATGATCGACGTTGACGCCTTCCTCACTGACGGTTACGTCCGGGTGGAGCAGGCGTTCCCCCGGGAGCTGGCCGCCGAGTGCCGCGACATCCTGTGGCGCGACACCGGCTGCGATCCCGACGACCCCGCGACGTGGACGCGTCCGGTCGTGCGGCTCGGCGACCACACCGAGGAGCCGTTCCGGGCCGCCGTGAACACCGGCGCACTGCGTGCCGCGTTCGACGCCGTCGTCGGGAAGGGCGCCTGGCTGCCGCGCGGCGGCCTCGGCACGTTCCCGGTGCGGTTTCCCAGCGACCAGCCGCCCGGCGACGACGGCTGGCACATCGACGCGAGCTTCCCCGGCGACGACCCGGCCGACTTCATGTCCTACCGGGTGAACGCCGCGTCGAAGGGCCGCGCGCTGCTGATGCTGTTCCTGTTCTCCGACGTGGGGGAGGACGACGGGCCGACCCGCATCCGCGTCGGCTCCCATCTGGACGTCCCGCCGATCCTGGAGCCCGCGGGGGAGGCGGGCCTCACGTTCATCGACCTGGCGGGCAGGGCCGTCCCCGCGACCGAGCACCGCCCGCTCGCCTTCGCCACGGGGCAGGCGGGCGACGTGTACCTGTGCCACCCGTTCCTGGTGCACGCCGCGCAGGCGCACCGGGGCGCCGTCCCCCGGTTCATGGCACAGCCGCCCCTGCACCCGGCGGGGCCGCTTCCCCCGACGTCCCCCGTGCGGGTCGCGATCGACCGAGCCCTCGGCCGGTCCTGACGCCGGGACGAGGGCGTAGCGGCCAGGGCCTGTCTCGAAGTGGCCTCGGGCACGCGCGCGAACGCGTGACCTGCCCGGTGCGGCGAAGCCGGAGGCGAGCGAAACCGGGCTGATCGCGAAGCGATGCCGCGTTCGCCCAGGTCCGGTCACGTAGCGAGCCGCCAGGCGAGCGAAGTGGGCCGGGACTGTGAAAACACAGCCTAGAACCAGGTGGTGGGGAGGCCGTGGGACGGGCCCTCGCCGAGGATCACCGGCTCCCCGCCCGGCCACAGCCGCAGCGTCACGACGTGCAGGACGTTCAGCCGTGAGGCGTCGCGCCCCTCGAACGACAGGTGCGCCACGGGCGCGTCGGGGGTGGCCGCCGCCCCGGCCCGCTCGATGCTCCGGTCGACGCGCGCGGCCTCGTCCCGCGACATGTACGCGCGCATCGTCGAGTGCCACACGACCGTGGCGACGCCCTGCTCGGGGGCCAGCCCGTCCAGGAAGTCCGCCGCGCCCGCCTTCACGACCGTCGCGGGTACCCGCGCGGCGACCTCGAACGCCGCCCGCAGCCGCGCCACCCGCGCCGCCTGGTCGGGCCACACGTACGACAGGAGCCGCTGCCGCCCGGCGGGCGAGGTCGTGTCCAGCGGGTTCGGGTCGCATCCCCGCCGCTCGGCGATGGCGAGCGGCGCGCCCACCGGGGGAAGGCCCCGCCAGGCGTCCGGCAGGACGACCGGCGACTCCGGCCCGTACGCACCGCTCTCGTGCAGGAACCGGAACCGGTCGGCGCGCAGGTTCAGGCCCGCGCTGGCCCCGATCTCCAGCAGCCTGACCGGCAGGGAGGGCGCCGGGGTGCGCGTGGGACGGCAGGCGTCCGCGATCGTGAGGAGTCCGCCGACGAGCGGCGCCGACCGCCCGACCTCGTTGGTCTGCGGCGGGTCGAGGAGGCCGTCGCGGATCTCGGCCGCGTGCCCGGCCAGCACGTCCCGGAACGCGGGCCAGGCCTGCAGCGGGTCCTCCGTCCCGCCGGCGGTCGGGTAGTGCGCGGCCAGTTCCGGCACCCGTCCCTCAAGGACGAGCCGGTGCACCGTCCCCAGCATGCCCAGGATGTATCCGGTCTCCGTGCGCTCCCCGAGCACACCCGTCACGACCTTGCCCGGATCGTCCGCCGCCCGCGTGAGCAGTTCGGCGTACATCGGCGACCCCAGCTGGGCGGATGCCCGCGCCTGGGCCAGCAGCGCCCGCCTGGTCTCGGCCCCTTCCGAACCGGCTCTCCTCATCGCCACCTCCGCGAGGAGCCTCTCAGATGCTGGACCCCGTCACGGGCGGGCGCGCGGAGTCAATAGGATTCGTCCCATGCTGCGATGGTTGACTGCGGGGGAGTCCCATGGCCCGGCTCTGACCGCGATCGTGGAGGGGCTGCCGGCCGGTGTGCGCGTGACCTCGGGGGACATCGCCGAGGAGTTGCGCCGCCGGAGGCTCGGCCACGGGCGGGGCGCCCGGATGAAGTTCGAGCAGGACCAGGTCACGATCATCGGCGGCGTCCGGCACGGGGTGACGCTCGGCGGGCCGGTCGCGATCGAGGTCGGCAACACCGAGTGGCCCAAGTGGGAGACGGTCATGTCGGCCGACCCCGTGGACGCCGACGTCCTCGCGGCCCAGGCCAGGAACGCCCCGCTGTCGCAGCCGAGGCCCGGCCACGCCGACCTGGTCGGCATGCAGAAGTACGGCTTCGACGACGCCCGGCCCGTCCTGGAGCGGGCGAGCGCCCGCGAGACGGCCGCGCGGGTCGCGCTCGGCACCGTCGCCAAGGCGTTCCTCAAGCAGGCCCTCGGCGTGGACGTCCTGAGCCACGTGATCGCGCTGGGCGAGGTCGAGGCCCCCGAGGGCGTCCTGCCGGAGCCCGGCGACCTGGCGCGGGTGGACGAGAGCCCGGTGCGCTGCTTCGACGGCGAGGCGTCGGCGCGGATGGTCGCGCACATCGACGAGACCAAGAAGGCCGGCGACACCCTCGGCGGCGTGGTGGAGGTCCTCGCCTACGGGCTCCCGCCCGGCCTCGGCAGCCACGTCCACTGGGACCGGCGCCTGGACTCCCGGCTCGCCGGCATCCTCATGGGCATCCAGGCGATCAAGGGCGTGGAGCTCGGCGACGGGTTCACCACCGCCCGGCGGCCCGGCTCGCGGGCGCACGACGAGATCGACGCGACCCCCGACGGGATCCGCCGCCGCACCAACCGGGCCGGCGGCGTCGAGGGCGGCATGACCACCGGCGAGGTGCTGCGCGTACGGGCCGCGATGAAGCCGATCTCGACCGTCCCGCGGCGGCTCGACACGATCGACGTCACGACCGGCGAGCCCGCCAAGGCGATCAACCAGCGCAGCGACGTGACGGCCGTCCCGGCCGCCGGGGTGGTCGCCGAGGCGATGGTCGCGCTCGTCCTCGCGGACGCGGCGCTGGAGAAGTTTGGCGGCGACTCCGCCGAGGAGACCGCCCGCAACCTGCGCGGATACCTGTCCTCTCTGACGATCAAGTGAGCGGTGCCATGCGACCGAAGGCAGTCATCATCGGGCCGCCCGGCTCGGGCAAGTCCACGATCGGCGCCGCGCTCGCCGGCCGTCTCGGCGTCACGCTGCGCGACACCGACGCCGACATCGAGCGGGCGGCGGGCAAGCCGATCGGCGAGATCTTCATCGACGACGGCGAGGAGCGCTTCCGCGAGCTGGAGCGCGCCGCCGTCGCCGAGGCGCTGGCCGGGCACGAGGGCGTCGTCGCGCTCGGCGGCGGCGCCGTCCTTGCGGCCGAGACGCAGGACCTGCTCGCCGGGCACACCGTGATCTACCTGCGGGTGGGCCTGTCGGAGGCGATCAAGCGGGTCGGCCTGGCGTCGGCGCGGCCGCTGCTCGTGCTGAACCCGCGCAGCCAGATGCGCAAGCTCCTGGAGGAGCGGCTCCCGATCTACGAGCGGCTCGGCGGCGTGCACGTCGACACCGACGGCCGCGAGCCCGCCGACATCGTGGAAGAGGTCGTGAAGGCCCTGGAGGGTGAAGCGTGACGCGGGCGCGGGTGCACGTCGGCGGCGCCGATCCCTACGACGTCGTCATCGGGACGGGCGTCCTCGGTGAACTGCCCGCCATGATCGGAGACCGGGCCCGGACCGTCGCCGTCGTCCACGCCGAGGGGCTGCCGGAGATCGCCCGCCCCGTGTGCGGGGCGCTCGAACAGGCCGGGTACGCCGTGCACGCGCTGCCCGTCCCGGACGGCGAGGCCGCCAAGGAGGTCGGCGTCCTCGCCGGGCTCTGGTCGTCCTTCGCCCGCCTCGGCATGACCCGGACGGACGTCGTCGTCGGCGTCGGCGGCGGCGCCACCACCGACCTCGCCGGGTTCGCGGCGGCCTCGTGGCTGCGCGGCGTGCGGGCGGTGCTCGTCCCGACGACGCTGCTCGGCATGGTGGACGCGGCGGTCGGCGGCAAGACCGGCATCAACGTCCCCGAGGGCAAGAACCTCGTCGGCGCGTTCCACCCGCCCGCCGGCGTCCTGTGCGACCTGGCCACGCTGGTGACGATGCCGCGCGAGGACTACATCAGCGGCCTCGCCGAGATCATCAAGGCCGGGTTCATCGCCGACCCGGAGATCCTCGCCCTGGTCGAGGCCGACCCGAAGGGCGCCGCGGCCCCCGACGGCCCGCACACCCGCGAACTGGTCGAACGGGCCGTGCGGGTCAAGGCCGGCGTCGTGTCGGCCGACCTGAGGGAGGGCGGTCTCCGCGAGATCCTGAACTACGGCCACACCCTCGCGCACGCCATCGAGAAGAACGAGGACTACCGGTTCCGGCACGGCCACGCCGTCGCGATCGGCATGGTGTTCGCCGCCGAACTGTCCCGCCTCGCCGGGCGGCTGCCCGCCGACGTCGTCCGGCGGCACCGGGACGTCCTGGAGTCCGTGGGCCTGCCGGTCTCCTACGCCGCCGACTGGCCCGGCCTGCGCGCCACCATGACCATCGACAAGAAGTCGCGGGGCGCCACGCTCCGGTTCGTCGTCCTCGACGGCATCGCCGAGCCGGGCCGCCTCGAAGGCCCCGACGAGGACCTGCTCGCCGCCGCCTACCGGGAGATCGCCCGATGACCCGCGTCCTCGTCCTGAACGGTCCCAACCTGCGCCGCCTCGGCGTCCGCGAGCCCGACACCTACGGGACGGCCAGTTTCGACGACCTGGTCGCCGTCTGCCGCGACGCCGGGCGCCGCCTCGAACTGCACGTCGAGGTCCGGCAGACCGACGACGAGGCCGAGATGATGCGCTGGCTGCACGAGGCCGCCGACGAGCGCGTCCCCGTCGTGCTGAACCCGGCCGCGTTCACGCACTACTCCTACGCGCTGCGGGACGCGGCCGCCCAGCGCACCGCCCCGCTCATCGAGGTCCACATCACCAACCCGGCCGCCCGCGAGGAGTTCCGCCACAACTCCGTCGTCGCCGGCGTCGCCACCGGCACCATCGCCGGCTTCGGCACCCTGTCCTACGTCCTGGCCCTCCAGGCCGTGGCCGAGCTGGTCGCCGAGAACTCCTAGCCCTCCGGCGGGGCCCCTATCCCTCTTCGGCCGCGCTGCGGGCCATGGCCTTGAGCTCGGAGACGACATCGTCCAGCGGGGCGACGTCGCGGTGGGCGCGGCACAGGATGGTGGCGCCCTCGACGGCCGCGACGATGAGGCGGGCCAGGCGGGACGCGCGGTCGTCGGGGACGCCGGCGTTGCCGAGCCCGGTGGCGAGCGTGTCCTGCCAGCGCCCGAACGCGGCCGCGGCGGCCGCGGCGAGCTGCGGGGCGTCGTCGTGGGACTCGACGGTGACGGCGACGACGGGACAGCCGGCGCGGAACTCGCTCTTGATCAGGACCTGCCGCCACCAGCCCACGAAGGCGTCCACGGCCGACGCGGCGTCGCCGCCCTCGGTGGCGGCGAGGATGCCGGCGTTGAGGAACTCGCCGGCGTAGCGGACGGCCTCCTCGGCGAGCTGCGCCTTGCCGCCGGGGAAGTGGTGGTAGATCGACCCGCGCGGGGCGCCGCTGTGCGTGATGACGTCGCGGAACCCGGTGCCGCTGTAGCCGCGCTCGCGGAAGAGGTAGGCGGCGCTGCGCACCATGCGTTCCCTGCTGTCCGTCCCCATGCGACGATTATGACATTCATCATACGGTCCTCGCGTTGACTATGACGACCGTCATGGAGAACTTTGGCTATGCCGTACGTCATAGTTAGTACTCGCGAGTAGGGTCGGCTGAGGCACGCGATGAGGGCACGTGCTCCGAGACGGGGCCGGGCGGGAAGAAGGAGACGTTCGTGATCGACCTCCAGCGCGACGGAGACGTGTACGTCCTGCGGTTCGACGCGGGTGAGAACCGGTTCGGCCCCGACTTCCTCGACGCGGTCGAGGGGGCCCTCGACTCGGTGGCCAAGAACGACGGCCCGGGCGCGCTCGTCACCGTCGGCACCGGCAAGTTCTACTCCAACGGCCTGGACCTGGACTGGCTCGGCGCCAACCAGGACAGGTTCGAGGAGTACCTGCGGCGCGTGCACGCCCTGTACGCGCGCGTCCTGTCGCTGCCGATGCCGACGGTCGCGGCGCTGAACGGCCACGCCTTCGCGGGCGGGGGCATGCTCGCCCTCGCCCACGACTTCGCCGTCATGCGCACCGACCGCGGCTACTTCTGCCTGCCCGAGGTCGATCTCGGGATGAGCTTCACGCCGGGGATGAACGCGCTGATCACGGCGCGGCTGTCGACGGCCACCGCGCACGAGGCGATGCTCACCGGCCGCCGCTACGCCGCGGAGCAGGCGCGCGAGGCCGGGATCGTGCAGCGCGTCGCGCCCGAGGAGGAGGTGCTTCCCGCCGCCGTGGAGTGGGCGGCCTCGCTGGCGAGCAAGAACGGGCCGGGCGTGGCGACGATCCGCACCGCGATCTACCGGCGGGCGCTGGACGCGCTGAACGGCCCCGCGCTGCCGTGAGCCCTCCTCTCGGACGCGGGCCGGGAGTAGGTTACGTTCGACTGGAATCGGATTCGGTTTAGGAAGGGGCGCGGGACACCATGCGCATCGGTATGGCGCTCAGCTACTCGGGCGGTTTCAAGGAGACCGTCGAGGAGCTCGCCGACTACGAGAAGGCCGGCCTCGACATCGTCTACGTCGCGGAGGCCTACAGCTTCGACGCGGTGAGCCAGATGGGCTACATCGCCGCCAGGACCGAGCGGGTGGAGATCGCCTCCGGCATCCTCAACATCTACTCGCGCACCCCGACCGCGATCGCCCAGACCGCCGCGGGGCTGGACTACGTCTCCGACGGGCGGTTCACGCTCGGCATCGGCGCGTCCGGCCCGCAGGTCATCGAGGGCTTCCACGGGGTCCCCTACACCGCGCCGCTCGGCCGCACCCGGGAGATCATCGAGATCTGCCGCAAGGTGTGGCGCCGCGAGCGGGTGCAGCACGACGGCAGGTACTACCACCTGCCGCTGCCGGAGGGGCAGGGCACCGGCCTCGGCAAGGCGCTCAAGCTCATCAACCACCCGGTGCGCGCCGACATCCCGATCATGGTCGCCGCCATCGGCCCGAAGAACGTCGAGCTGACCGCCGAGATCGCCAACGGCTGGGAGCCGATCTTCTACGTGCCGGAGAAGGCCGCGGACGTGTGGGGCGCCTCCCTCGCGGCCGGGAAGGCCAAGCGCGACCCCGCGCTCGGCGAGCTCGACGTGGTCGGGCAGTCCCCGCTCGCCATCGGCGACGACGTGAAGGGCTTCCTGGAGTTCGGCCGTCCGATGGCCGCCCTCTACATCGGCGGCATGGGCGCCAAGGGCAAGAACTTCTACAACGACCTCGCCCGGCGCTACGGCTACGAGAAGGAGGCCGAGGAGATCCAGGACCTCTACCTCGACGGCAAGAAGGACGAGGCCGCCGCGAAGGTCCCGCAGGAGCTGCTGGAGAAGATGTCCCTCATCGGCCCCGAGGCCCACGTCCGGGAGCGGCTCGCCGCGATGAAGGAGTCCGGCGTCACGACGCTCAACGTGGCCCCGATCGCGGGCGACCACAAGAGCCGGCTCGCCCTGATCGAGAAGGTCAAGGAGATGGCGGGCGGACTCTGACGGACCGCCTCCGCCGCCGCCGCCGCCGGCGGCGGAGGCGCCCGAGCCGGAGGCCCGTCCCGGGCCCGAACGGCGGGACGTCCAGCTCGAACAGCACGCGGAGCAGGACACCGCCGCCGAACAAGGCGGCCCCCCATTTCAGGGAGGTGCCCGGATCTCCCACCGAGCCGGCGGGACGCGGGGCGAGGCGGCCGCGCGGGTCGTACACGACCTGGATGCGTTCGCCTCGGTCCGCGACCCTGGACCCGGTCGTCATCGTCCGCACCCGCGGCTCGGCGCAGGCGAGGTCGTGGTCGTAGTAGACGTCCGTGGTCGTGTTCCCGTCGCTGTCGGTGCTGGTGACCTCGCGCCGGTCGACCTTCTGAACCGTGCACGCCGTGGTCCGGCCGCGCTCGTGCAGAGCCTGGTCCGACACGGCGTGCGCGAGCATGGACGCTCCGACGACCAGCAGGAGGAAGGCGCCGAAGAAGACCAGGACGTTCTCGTAGCGCAGCTGTGTGAAGACCAGCAGGGCGTATCCGGCCATCATCATCACGAAGAGCAGCGCCGTGCCCGCCCAGTTGTCCGCCAGCGTCGACGGCCCGTAGGCGACCAGGGCGGCCTGCGCGACGATCAGCGCCGTCCCGGTCAGGGGCGCGCCGACCGCCAGCAGCGCCGCCAGGGCCCAGTCCGGCCGCTTCCCGTACCCCGCCATCGGAACCCGTTCCGTCGTCGATCCGTGTCCCTGATGAGATGCGCGGATCCGCCGACCGGATCGCCACCTGATCCTTACTTCTCGCGGCGGGCGGAACCGTAGGGGGAGAAGCCGGGGAGGGGCGGGCTCACAGGGCCGCGTCGACCTCCTTGGCGACGCGCTCGCCGGAGCGGACGGCGCCGTCCATGTAGCCCGTCCAGTAGCCGGACGTCTCGGTGCCCGCCCAGTGGACCCGGCCGCAGGGCTCGCGCAGCGCGGGGCCGAACGCGGTGAGCGCGCCGGGCGGGGCGACGCCGACGGGACCGCCGCCGCTCCAGGTCTCGTTGTCCCAGCGCTGGAAGGCCGTCAGCGTCGGGTTCGCGGCCTTGTCGCCGAACAGCTTGGTGAACGAGTCGAGTCCCGCCGCCCGGACGTCCGCGGCGGGCGCGCCGTCCAGCTTCCTGATGTTGGCCTGGTTCATGAAGCCCATCAGGATGCCCCGCGACCCGTCCGGCGGGCTGTTGTCGAACGTCGCGTCGATGGCGCCGCTGTCGGCCACGGCCTGCCCGGTCAGCCCGTCCGCCCGCCAGAACGGCGTGTCGTAGACGGCGACGAACTTGGCGACCGAGCCCATCGGGTACCGCTGCACGAGCTGCGCCCGGCTCGCGGGCAGCGCCGGCGAGAAGTCGATCTTCCCGGCGATCGCCGGGGACATCGCCACCACGACCCGCTCGGCCGACACCGTGATCCCGTCGGCGGTCACCGTCACACCGCCCGCTTCTGTGACGATCGACCGGACCGGCGCGTTGTAGTGGACGATGTCGCCGAGCCGTGCCGCAAGCCGGATCGGCACCTCCTGCGAGCCGCCGACGAACCGCGACTCCTGCGCCCCGCCCCTGGTGTTGATCAACCGGTCGATCGTCCCCGGGTTGGCCTCGTTGCCCGCCGAGGCCGCGTAGTTCAGCAGGTAGAGCAGCGAGACCTCCTGCGAGCGCACCGACAGCGTGGAGGAGGCGAACGCGTCCATCAGGAACCGCGCGCCGCTGCTCAGCGAGTTGGACCGCGACCACGTGTGGAAGGTCTGCGCGTCCCACTCCTCGGCCTTGGCCGCCTTCCACGGCTCGCCGACCGGCACCTCCTTGACCATGCCGCCGAGCTTGAGCAGCGCCAGCTCCAGGTCGACCACGCCCCAGTCAGGCGGGACCGCGCCGAGCAGGCCGTCGGTCGCGTACAGCGACCGCTTGCCGCCCCGGTAGTAGACGTTCTTGCCCTCGTTGTAGGTGGCATAGGTGTCGACGCCCATGTCCTTGGCGAGCGCGGCGATGCGGTCCTGCGTCGGGCCGATGAACTCGGCGCCGCCCTCGTTGGTGGTGCCGTCGCCGAGCGGCATCCCGTAGACGCGGCCGCCGGGACGGTCCCGCGCCTCCAGCACGACCACGGACCGGCCCGCCGCGACGAGGTCGCGGGCGGCGGTGAGGCCGGAGAGCCCGGCGCCGACGATCACCACGTCGGCGGTGAGCGGCGCCGTCCGGGCGGCGGCGGAGGGGGCCGCGGCCGCGGAGACGACGGCTCCCGCGGCGGTGAGCGCGCCTGTGCCCAGCAGTCTTCTACGGCTGACTCGGGTCAAGGGGAATCACTCCTGGGGGAAGTCCATGAGGGGAAAGGACATTCGGGGGACGGAGCACACGCCCGGTCACGCTAGGCCAGCCCTCAGCCAGAAGTCGAGGGTTCTTCATGTTCGTGACCGCGTTGAGACGGCCCCTCCCGCGATGATCTAGAGTCCTGGCCATGGGGGAGACTCACTACGCGCGGCGCCGCCGGCTGGCCGCGCTCGTCGCCGACCGGGGCGCCGCCGCGCTGCTGGTGACCCGCCTGGTCAACGTCCGCTACCTGACCGGCCTGGACAGCTCGCGGGCCGCGCTGCTCGTCCCGGCCGACGGGCCGGCCGTGCTCGCGACCGACGGCCGCTACGCCGGAATGGCCGCGCAGGTCTGCCCGGAACTGCCCGTCGTCGTCGACCGGCAGGTGGCGGAGGCGCTGGTGACGCGGGCGGCCGAGGACGGCCACGGCCGCGTCGGCTTCGAGGCCCACGACCTGACCGTCGAGCACCACACGGCCCTCCTCGACGTCGATCTTCCTGACGGCGCCGCGGCCGAACTGGTGCCGCTCGGCCGTCTCGTCGAACAGCTGCGCATGGTGAAGGACGAGGAGGAGATCGGCCTGCTGCGCGAGGCGTGCGCCGTCACCGACCGCGCCTTCGAGGCCGTCCTGCCCGAGATCCGCGCCGGGGTCACCGAGCGCGCCGTCGCGATCGCCCTCGAACGCGCCATGGTGGACCACGGCGCCGAAGGCCCCGCGTTCGAGTCGATCATCGCGTCCGGCCCCAACGGCGCCGTCCCGCACCACCACCCGGGCGGCCGCGAGCTCCAGCGCGGCGACCTCGTCACCCTGGACTTCGGCGCCCTCTACGGCGGCTACCACGCCGACATGACCCGCACCGTCGCGATCGGCGAGCCCGCCGCCTGGCAGCGGGACCTCTACGACCTCGTCCATCGCGCCCAGGCGGCCGCCCTCGCCGCCGCGCTGCCCGGCGCCGACACGAAGGACGTGGACGCCGCCGCCCGCGACGTCATCGCGGAGGCCGGGCACGGCGAGGCGTTCACCCACGGCCTCGGGCACGGCGTCGGCCTGGAGATCCACGAAGCGCCGCTCATGGGGTACGACAAGACCGGTAAGCTGATGGATCGGGTGCCGATCACCGCGGAGCCGGGGGTCTACCTCACGGGCCGGGGCGGGGTCCGCATCGAGGACACGCTGGTGGTCCGCACGGGCGGGCCGGAGCTCCTCACCACAACGACCAAGGACCTGCTCGTCCTTTAGGGCGCGCGGGCCCGCGACCGGGAGAACAACGCAGTGGCGACGACGAACGACCTGAAGAACGGCATGACGCTGAACATCGACGGCCAGTTGTGGACCGTCCAGGAGTTCCAGCACGTCAAGCCCGGCAAGGGCGGCGCGTTCGTCCGCACCAAGCTCAAGAACGTCCTGTCGGGCAAGGTCGTCGACAAGACCTTCAACGCCGGCACCAAGGTCGAGGTGGCCAGCGTCGACAAGCGCGAGATGCAGTACCTCTACCGCGAGGGCGAGGACTTCGTCTTCATGGACACCGAGACCTACGACCAGCCGCACATCCCCGCGGCCGTCGTCGGCGACGCCGCGAACTACCTGCTCCCCGAGCAGAACGCCGTGATCGCCTTCAACAACGAGAACCCGCTGTACGTCGAGCTGCCCGCCGCCGTCGTGCTGGAGATCACCGAGACCGAGCCCGGCCTGCAGGGCGACCGCTCCACCGGCGGCAGCAAGCCCGCCACCCTGGAGACCGGCGCGCAGATCCAGGTCCCGCTGTTCATCACCACCGGCGAGAAGGTCAAGGTCGACACCCGCTCCGGCGAGTACCTCGGCCGCGCCTGAGATGGCCGCGCGCACCAAGGCCAGGAAACTCGCCCTGGACATCCTGTTCGCCGCGGAGCTCCGGGAGGAGGAGCCGACGGCCGTGCTCGCCGCCCGCGGCCGTCCGAACCAGGACGAACTCGCCGAGTACCCGCACGCCGTCCGGCTGATCGAGGGCGTCCAGGAGAACCGGGAGCGCATCGACGACCTGCTCGCCACCTACGCGACCGGCTGGACGCTCGAACGCATGCCCGTCGTCGACCGCAACATCCTGCGGATGGGGACGTTCGAACTCCTGTGGGTGGACGACGTCCCCGACGGCGTCGCGGTGAGCGAGGCGGTGGGCCTGGCCACCGAGCTGTCCACCGACGAGTCCCCCCGCTTCGTCAACGGCCTCCTCTCGCGCCTGCAACAACTGAAGCCCTCCCTGACGCTTTGATTGCTTTTTCTCCTCCTTCAGGCCTGGCGGCCTTCCATCGTCGATAAAGCGGGCGATCGCTGGCATCGCTCCGGCTCGCCTTGCGGCTCGCTGCGCGATCAGGTTCTCGCTTCGCTCGTACCTGCCTTCGGACGCGATCGCGGCTTTCCAGGTTGTCGCGGCGTTGCGGGGCGGGCTGGGGTGGTGCGATCGTCAGCGGGTTGCGGGTTGGCTTGCACCGCTCGCTTGGCGGGTGGGGTTCTGCTTCGCTCGAATCCGCCTGCGGGCGCGCGCGACCGTTGGGGTGTCGGTTGTGGCGTCGGCGAGCCGGAGCGATGCAGCGATCGTCCGCGTTTCTCGACTATGGCGGCGGGCGGCCCGAAAGAGGAGAGAAACCCATAAGCTGAGCTCTGATGACGAACGTTAGGGGAGCGGCCGTGACCGGCCGGCAACAGAAGCGGGTGCGGGGCGGCAGCCGGGTGCGCAGCGCCGTCCTGTGGGACGCCCTGCGCGCGGTCCTCGACCGCATCACTCCCGAGGCCGGCCTGAGCGACGTCGTGGACGTCGGCGGCGGGACCGGCGGGTTCGCCGTTCCGCTCGCCGAACTGGGGCACCGGGTCACCGTGGTCGACGCCAACCCGGACGCGCTGGCCGCGCTGGAGCGCCGGGCCGCCGAGTCCGGGGTGCGGGTGCGCGCCGTGCAGGGCGACGCCGTCGACCTGCCCGACCTGCTCGGCCCGGACGCCGCCGACCTCGTGCTGTGTCACAGCGTCCTGGAGTACGTCGACGACCCGGACGCGGCGATGGCGGCGCTGACCGGCGCCGTCCGCCCGGGCGGCTCGGTCAGCGTGCTGGTGGCGGGGCAGATCGCGGCCGCGCTGCACCGCGCCGTCTCGGGGCACTTCGACGACGCGCGGCGGGTCCTGACCGACCCGTCCGGGCGGTGGGGCGAGGGCGACCGGATGCCCCGCCGGTTCACCCGCGAGTCGCTGTCGGCGCTGGTGCGCGACGCCGGGCTGCGGGTCGCCGAGCTGCACGGCGTCCGGATCTTCGCGGACCTGGTGCCGAGCGGCCTGCTGGACGGCGACGCCGACTCCGCCGACGCGCTGATCGCGCTGGAGTCCGTCGCGGCCGTCCATCCCGTCCTGCGGGACCTCGCCACCCAGCTCCACCTGGTGGCGGACAAACCGGCCGGCTAGCACCGTGAGCCGCAAGCAGCAGCTGCATCGGCCGGGACCGCAGCCGGGTCCGCCCGCCGACGACACCGGCTGCGCCGTCCTGCACGTCGACATGGACGCCTTCTTCGTCAGCGTCGAGCTGCTGGAGCGGCCCGAGCTGCGCGGGCGTCCCGTCGTCGTGGGCGGGACCGGGCCGCGCGGCGTGGTGTCCGCGGCCTCCTACGAGGCCCGCAGGTTCGGCGTGCACTCGGCGATGCCGATGTCGCGGGCGCGGCGGATGTGCCCCCAGGCCGTCGTGCTGCCGGTGAGTCACGGCAAGTACGGCCGCGTGTCCGCCGCGGTCTTCGAGATCTTTCGCTCCATCACGCCGCTGGTCGAGGGCCTGTCGCTGGACGAGGCGTTCCTCGACGTGGCGGGCGCCCGGCGGCGGCTGGGCCGTCCCGCCGCGATCGCGCAGCTCATCCGCGACCAGGTGCGCGACCAGCAGGGCATCACCTGCTCGGTCGGCGTCGCCAACACCAAGTTCGTCGCGAAGCTGGCCTCGACCCGGTGCAAGCCCGACGGGCTGCTCGTGGTGCCGGCCGACGGCGTCGTCGACTTCCTGCACCCGCTGCCCGTCGCGGCCCTCTGGGGGGTCGGCGAGCGGACGGAGCAGGCGCTCACCCGCCTCGGGCTGCGCACCGTCGGGCAGCTCGCCCAGGTGCCCCTCGCCACGCTGCAGCGCGAACTCGGCAACGCGCTCGGCGCGCACCTCCACGAGCTGGCGTGGGGACGCGACCCGCGCGAGGTCGTCCCGCACACGCCCGACAAGAGCATCGGCGCCGAGGAGACCTTCGACACCGACGTCGACGATCCCGAGATCATCCGGCGGGAGCTGCTGCGGCTGGCGGAGAGGGTCGGCGCCCGGCTGCGCGAGAGCGGGAACGCCGGTCGGACGGTCAGCGTCAAACTGCGGATGGCCGACTTCAAGACGATCACTCGGGCGCGCACCCTGGCCGAGCCCACCGACCTGGCTCGTGTGATCTATGTCACAGCCCGCGAGCTGTACGAGGCGTCCGGCCTGGAACGGGTACGACTCCGTCTGGTCGGGGTACGGGTGGAGAACCTGGGTCCGGCCGGCGAGGCCCCCCGTCAGCTCGCCTTCGACGAGCCGGACAGCGGCTGGCGTGAGGCCGAGCGAGCCATGGATCAGGTCGCGCACCGGTTCGGGCGCGGCGCGGTGCGCCCCGCCGCGCTGGTCCGGCGTGCGGCGGAGGGTGACGCACGGGACGGCAGGGACGGAAGACAATGAAAAAAGGCTGTGAGGTGACCGGCGCCGGGCCCTCGGCGGGCCGTTCGCTTTCGTACGCTCGAGAGTGCTCGTATTCTGGGCATATCACCGTTGACGTTCGCGTCCCGCATCGGATACTCCGTCGCGGAGCTGTCGCTGGGAGGTGCCGTGCCGCTCTCTGAGCACGAGCAGCGCATGCTCGAACAGATCGAATCGGCGTTGTACGCCGAGGATCCGAAGTTCGCTCACGCGGTTCGCTCGACCAACCCCCAGGTCCATTACAAGCGCCGGATCGTCAAGGCGGCCCTCGGCTTCGTGGTGGGCGTGTGCGCACTGATGGCCGGTCTCGTGATCAACGAGGGCACGGTCACGATCGCCATCAGCGTGACGGGTTTCCTGCTGATGGTCGTGTGCTGCGTCTGGGCGCTGACGAGTTGGAAGCGGATGACGGGCATCGGCAACGAGTCCGCGCGCGGAGGCGGCCGGCAGGCGCGTCCCGCCAAGGCGGGCTTCATGGAGCGCATGGAGGAACGCTGGCGCCGCCGCACCGAGGGTGACTGAGCGCGAGACGACGCTCGGTCCCGTCCCGGGGTCTGGGGGCGTCCCCAGAGTCACCGGGCGCTGACGAGGGACCCGTCCCGGCCGTACGCGGGGTGACCGCGGGGCCGGGACGAACGCGTGTCCGGGCGCGATGCCCGGGGAGGATCATGCCTCACGAGCGCCGAGGCCGCCGAGGCCGTCGGCGATCGTGTCGGCCACGAGCCGGGCGTACCCTCCGCCGGAGTCGAGGTCGGGGTCGAAGACGCAGACATCGGCGCCGACCGCGCCGGCGGCCAGCTCGCCGAGCAGCGCGGTCAGTTGGCGGGGCGCGAGTCCGCCGGGGTCGGGGCTGTCGACGGCGGGCATGTACGCCGGGTCGAGGACGTCGATGTCGACGTGCAACCAGTAGCCGTCGAGGCCGTCGGCGGCGACGGTCCTCCGGATCGTGTCGAGCGCGCCGGCCGGGTCGGTGATCCACTGGCGTGCCGGCACGACCCCGGCGAGGACCTCCCGTACTTCGTCGAGTTCCTCGTCGCCGTCGCGGCAACCGACGTGGACGACGTGCTCCGGGGCGAAGTAGGGGGACAGGCCCTCGATGTCGGACACCGCCGTCCAGTGCAGGCCGACGGCGGCGGCGAGGTCCTCACCGGCCACGCTCGCGCATCGGTCCGAGTTGCCGGGGTGGCGGAAGTCGGTGTGACCGTCGATGTGAACGAGGCCGTAACGGCCCCTGCGGGCGAGTGCGACTCCGGTGCCGACGAGGACGCTGCAGTCGCCCCCGAGGACGAGCGGAGCGCGCCCCTGGTCGAGGATCGCGTCGATGCGGCCGGCCAGCCGGGTCGCGTGGTCGACGAGGGCGTCCTGGTTGCGCACCCTGCCCGAGCCGGAGACCCAGTCGTCGACGTACCTCCCCGCGATGACGACACCGGCGTCCTCGGCGCCGTCGCGCAGGAGGCGGGCGTGCAGTCCGGCCTCGCGCAACGCCTCGGGCGCCTTGGCGCACCCCGGGACGCTGGTCTCCTGCGGCGGCCGCAGTCCGAGGTTCGTCGGAGCCGCGAGAATGGAGATCATCAGTGGTCCTCCGTGGTGAGATGCCCGGTCAGCCATGCGATCGCGGGCGGGTAGCGATACTCGATGCGAGCGTGGGTGCCGTCGAACAGCTCGAAGTACATCCGCTCGGGTGACACACCGACGTCCGTGAGCGCCTGGTGGAACGCGGAGGCACCGAGGTCGAGGTAGTACTCGTCCCGGCGTCCGGCGTCGATCCAGATGGCCCGCATCGAGCGGAGCGCCTCGGCGTGGCCCGCCGCCATCCGCACCGGGTCCCAGGCCAGCCACCGCTGCCAGATCTCGGGGATGAGCCTGCCGGTCGCGGGATCGAACGGCACGTGCACCGTGCCGTCGGCGTCCGAGGAGTACGCCGCCGCGTAGCCGTAGGTTTCGATCAGCAGTTCGTCCAGCTCGTGCAGGAGCGGGACTTCGCAGTTCCGGAAGTACTCCAGGAACGTGTCGTACGACCCGCCGAACTCGTCCCGCAGCCTCCTGGCCAGCCGGGGGAAGGACGGCGTGTACGAGGCGTCGAAGAGCGCGTCCCCCGCGTGCGTGGCGAAGGCGCCGAACAGGTCGGGACGCAGCATGGCCGTCACCATCGCTCCGTACCCGCCGCTGGACTTTCCGGTGATCGCGCGCGCGTCGCGGTGGGCGAGGGTGCGATAGTGCTCGTCGACCCACGCCACCACGTCGTCGCACAGGTAGGTGTGATAGGCGCCGATGGCCGGCGAGTCGAGATACTGGCTGCCGCCGTAGCCGGTCCAGGCGTCCACGTACACGACCAGCGCGGGCGCCACGTCCTCGCGGGCGAAGAGCGCGTCGACCAACTCGGGAAGGGTGCGGCGGAACGGCGTTCTGTTGCGCCACATGGAGATGGTCCCGCAGTAGCCCTGGATGATGTAGATCGTCGGATAACGGGCGTGATCGCCATAGCCGGGCGGGGTGTGGACCCACAGCGGCCGCTCGTGCGGATCGCCCAGCGGATTGCCGCGCAGTGCCTCGCTCGTGACGACATGTTCGTGCAGCTCCCCCTTGAGGTCTTCGGACCACGGCACCATGCGACCTCCCGGCTGTGCGTGTAACCGATGAAGAAGTTAGATGGTTAGAAGTTTGCGTGTCAACCAGTGATGGGGTTTGCTGGTTAGAGCGAGAACCATCAGGAGCGGGCATGCGAGAACTTCCTCCGGCGGTGCGACCCGTCGTCGACTTCCTCAACACCGTCGACGTCGAGGACGGCACGGACGTGTTCGGCGACGGTCCGGAGGCCCTGGCGAACTGGCTTGTCGAGAAGAGGCTGTGCCACTCCAGGCCGTCCGTCACCGCGGCGGACGTCCAGGCGGCGATCGACCTCAGGCGCGGGCTGCGCGGCCTGGCGCTCGCCAACACCGGCGAACCGGTCGACCCCGAGGACGTACGGGCCGCCCAGGAGGTTCTGGCCGCCCTGCCCTTGACCCTGCGCCTTCCGGCCGGCACGGATGCGGCGAAGGACGGACCGGACCTCGCCGCGAGCGGCGGGTCGTTCTCCAAGGCCCTGGGGCGGATCGCCGCCGCCTACTTCGCCGCGTCGGCCGGGGGCGACTGGTCGCGAGTGCGACGCTGCCCGGCGCACGACTGCGCCTGGGTCTTCTGGGACTCCTCCAAGAACGCGTCCCGGCGGTGGTGCTCGATGCGGGTGTGCGGCAACCGCGCCAAGGCACGCGCGTTCACCGAGCGGCGAGCGACCCGCCCTGCCTGACCCCGGCCCTCGCGCGCCTACCTGCGGCGGAGGCGGGACGGCAGGTCGTTCACGCGGGCGGTGACGTCGAGGGCGCGGTCTCCGGCGGTGCGGAGCGCGGTGCGGGTCTGCGCCATCGTCGACGGCGGCAGCAGGCGGGCGCGCCACCGCGTCCGGCGGCCCACCGACCCGGCGAACGCCTCCCGGACGGTCCGCACGTCGGCGCGCAGCCGCTCGGCGGGCTCGAAGGCGCGGGTCCGCGAGTAGCGCGCCAGTTCCTCGGCGCGGGCGATCCGGGTGAGGGCCTGCACGCTCGGCGCGTCCATCTCCAGCAGTTCGCCGAGCCGGCGCGCGGCGGCGCGCGGGGAGTCGCTGGCCCGCCATTCCAGGCCGTGGTCGAGCGCGTCCGCGCGCATCTCCTGCCAGGCGGCGTGCGCCGCCCCGGCCGGATCGGGGGCCCGCGTCCCGTTCGCGGGTTCCACCGTTCCGGCCGGATCCGGTGTCCGCTTCCGCCGCGCGGCCTCCGCCTCACCGGCCGGATCGGGGGCGGACGTCCCCGCGGGCGTCGGCGTCCCGGCCGCTGAGGCGGCCAGGGCCGCCCAACGGCGCCACCGCGTGAAGATTCGCATCGTCATCGGCACCGCCATCAGCATCAGCACCAGCAGGATGCCGGCGAGCCACCCCGCCGCGGGGAACCCGCCGTCGTCCTCCTCCTGGGCGCCGGTCGCGCCGCCCGCGCCCTCGTCGTTGCGGTGCCGGGGGCCGGCGGGCGCGGTGGTCGAGCCCGCGTCCGGGGACGAGGGGTCCGGCGCCTGCGTGGTCTGCTCCTCCGGCCCGCCGCCGGTGCTGATCGCGGGTTGGCTGTAGGCGGGGGCGGCGGCGGTGCCCTGCCCGGCGGCGCCGCTCGGCGTGGGCTCGAAGCGCACCCATCCCGAACCCTCGAAGTACAGCTCGGGCCAGGCGTGCGCGTCGCGCGACCGCACCACCCACTCGCCGGGCTTGACCTCGCTACCCGGCGTGTAGCCCATCGCGACCCGCGACGGGATCCCGAGGATCCGCGCCATCAGCGCCATCGCGGCGGCGAACTGCTCGCAGTAGCCGCGCTTGCTGTGCAGCAGGAAGTCGACGAGGTCGCTGCCGTGCTGCGGCGCGGGCGCGGACAGGTCGTAGGTGAAGCCGCCGGAAATGGTGAACCAGCGCTGCAGCCGCACGGCCTGGGTGAGCGCGGTCGCCGACCCGGCGGTGACGTCCGCGGCGAGCTTCCTGACCTGCGGCGGGACGTTCTTGGGCACCGCCGTGTACTGGGCGACGACCTCGGGCGGGTAGGGCCCCGAGGCGGCCAGCTGCCCGGCGGTCGGCTGCGGGATCAGGCTCTTGACGGTGTAGGAGCGCCCGCCCGCCGAGTCGCGCAGCGAGTAGATCATCAGCGACGGGCCGTGCACCCGCCAGTCGCCCTTGATCGACACCTTGGCCGGGGCGTACGGCACCGGCAGGAACGTCATGTTCCTGACCTCCGGCCGCACCCGCACCTCGGTGGTCACCTCGCGCGAGGGCGCGACGGTCAGCCCCGGCGGGGAGGGGAGGGCGCGGTCGCCGGTCAGCCGGTCCTTGGAGCTGCTCTTCAGCGGGCTGTAGGTCCACCGGTCCCCGTCGAACCGGTCGAGGGCGTAGAGGCGCAGGTAGCCGGGGCTCTCCGGGGCGTCGCTGCGGTAGGTCAGGACGGTCGAGTCGTCCAGCCGGGTCAGCTCCCGCTTCAGGCTGACCAGGGGGTCGGGCGTCGTCACGGTCTGCGTGCCCGGACCGGAGCCGCCGCCCACGCCGAACACGCCGCGCGGGTGCAGGCCGGGCACCGCGGCCGGCAGCAGCACGGCGACGGCGACCGTGCCGGCCGCGATCCGGCGGCCGCTGGCCGCCAGCGCCGAGGCGTCGGGCCGGTCGGCGGGGTCTCCGGGCGGCGGCTGCGCGCCCGCCAGCGGCACCTCCCGCGGGCGGCGGCGCGTCGCCACCGTCCGGCCCCAGCCGCCGACCTGCTCGCGGGCGTCGGCCATGAGCAGGGCGAGGAACCCGAACGCGCCGATGCCGAAGGCCAGCCAGCTGACGCCGTCCTCGCGGATCGCCGCGGGCACGCTGTACATGGCCAGCAGCGGCAGCCCGGCGGGCGCGGCGCGGCGCAACCGCACGGCCAGCAGGTCCACCAGGACGGCGACCAGGCCGATGCCCGCGGCGGCCAGCATCGCGATGCCGGGGACGAGCGGGACGGGCGCCGCGTACCGGTTGGCCGCCCGCCAGCCCTCGTCCGCCAGCTCGCCGAGGTGCCGCAGCGACTCCGGGGACGGCACGACCCCGAGCCACGCCTCGCCGCCGGCGAACGCGAGGTTGAGGTAGAGAAGGAGCGCCGCCAGCCCGAACATCAGGCCGACCGGAGCGGGCGTGCGCAGGCGCCGCGCCAGCAGGCCGCCGCCGGACACGGCCAGCACCGCGCCGAACCCCGCCCAGAACCAGCTCGCCTTCTCGAACAGCGGATACAGCCCGAGCGAGCCGGCGAGCGTCGCCAGCCCGGCCATCACCGTCATCCGGACCCTCATGCGCCGCCCTCGTTCATGCACTGCCCTCGTTCATGCACTGCCCTCAGTCATGCGCCGACCCTGACACGAAGTCCTCGCCGGCCTTGCCGGCCCGCGCCCACGCCCCGGCCAGCTCCGCCGCGGATCGGACGGTCACCACGCGCCAGCCGCCCGCGCGCAGCAGCCCCGCGGCCGTTCCGCCGTCCTGCGCTCTGCCGTCCTCGGGGCCGCTGCGGAGGAGTACCGCGACGCACGTGCCGGTGCCGCGCCGGGCCGCGGAGACCGCGCGGGCCTCCTCGTCCGACAGGACGCCGAACACCCCGACGACCAGGCCGTCGCCCTCCCGGCCCGCGCCGCGCCCGCGCAGTGCGGCCAGTCCCGCCGACAGCGAGCCGCCCTTGGACCGGCGGGCGACGGCGAGCGCGTCGAGCAGCAGCCCCTCGAACGCGCCCTCGGAGGGCCCGGCCGGCAGCGCCTCCCCGCCGTCGGTGACGTAACGCAGGCTCATGCCGGTCCGGACGAGGTGGACGCCGATCGACGCGGTCGCCGACACGGCCTGCTCGAACGAGCCGCCCGGCCCGTCGCCCCAGTGCGCGGAGCGGCGGGTGTCGAGGAAGAGCGTGCCGCTGCTCTGGAAGTGCTGCTCCTCGCGCCGCACCATCAGCTCCCCGTACCGGGCGGTGGACCGCCAGTGCACGCGCCGCAGGTCGTCGCCGTGCCGGTACTCGCGCGGGGCCACGTCGTCCTCGCCCGCCGCGGAGACCGCGCGGGCCACGCTGTCGCCGCCGCCCGTCCACGCGCCCGACAGCCGGCTCGGCGGCAGCGGCACGACCGACGGCGTCACCGTGAGCGTGTCGGACAGGCTGAACGAGCGGACGAGCTCCACCATCCCGAACGGGTCGGCGAGCCGGACGGTCAGGGGCCCCACCCGGAAACGCCCGCGCACGTCCGAGCGGATCCGGTAGCCGAGCTCACGGAACGCGTGCGGCTCGATCCGCTCCAGCACGAACCGGGCCCGCCCGCCGAGCGCGTAGGGGACCCGGTCCTCCACCATCAGCAGCCCGCTCGGCAGCCGCGACACGTTCTCCAGCCGCAGGTCGACGCGGGACTCGTGACCGACCGGCAGCCGCAACGGCTCCAGCCGCCGCGCGCAGGCCAGCCGGTACCGCGTCCGCGCCACCGCGATCGTGCACAGCAGGGGCAGGGCCAGCACGAGCACGCCGGCGCGCAGCAGGTCGCGCTCTCCGAGCGCCACCGCGCAGACGATCGCGGTCGCCCCGGCGGCCACGAACGACCGCCCGCGCGTGGTGAGGCCGGCCAGCGCCCGTCGCACCCGTCACCTGCCGGGGGAGGGCACCGGCAGGCGCTTCACCAGGTCGGCGACGACCTGCTCGGGGCGGCGGCGCTCCACCTGCGCCTCGGCGGTCGGCAGCAGCCGGTGCGCGAGGACGGGGCCGGCGAGGTCCTGGATGTCGTCGGGGACGACGTAGTCGCGGTCGTCGAGCGCGGCGTAGGCCCGCGCGGCGCGCACCAGGTGCAGGGTCGCCCGCGGGGACGCGCCGAGCCGCAGCTCCGGGTGCCTGCGGGTGGCGGAGACGAGGTCGATCGCGTACTGCCGGACCGCCGGAGCGACGTGCTGGGCCCGCACCACCTCGATGAGGTCGCGGACGTCGGCGGCGTGCGCGACCGGGGTGAGCCGGTCGAGCGGGGACGACGCGCCGTGCGTCTCCAGCATCTCCAGCTCGGCGGCCGGGTCCGGGTAGCCCATCGAGATGCGGGCGGTGAACCGGTCGCGCTGCGCCTCGGGCAGCGGGTAGGTCCCCTCCATCTCCACCGGGTTCTGCGTGGAGATCACCATGAACGGCGGCTCCAGCGCGTAGGTGGTGCCGTCGACCGTGACCTGGCGCTCCTCCATGCACTCCAGCAGCGCGGACTGCGTCTTCGGGGACGCCCGGTTGATCTCGTCGCCGACCACGATGTTGGCGAACACCGGGCCCGGCTTGAACTCGAACTCGCGCCGTTCCTGGTTGTAGGCGCTGACCCCGGTGATGTCGCTCGGCAGCAGGTCGGGCGTGAACTGCACGCGCCGCACCGAGCAGTCGACCGAGCGCGCGAGCGCCTTGGCGAGCATCGTCTTGCCGACCCCGGGCACGTCCTCGATGAGCAGGTGCCCCTCCGCCAGCAGCACCGTCAGCGCGAGCCGCACCACCGAGGGCTTGCCCTCGATCACCGACTCCACGGCGTCGCGGATCTTGTTCGCGACGTGGGCGAGCCCGTCGAGCCCGCCGCCTCCCGCGCCACGGCCCGCGTCATCACGGCCCCCCGCGTCGCCGCCGGCGTCACGGCCGCCGCGCCGGGCCGGGTGGGATGCCGGGGGGTCGGTCTCCATGAACGACTCGCCGTGCGTGCCTACTGCCACCAAACCCCTCCTCAGCCGTTCCAAACGACAGTACGTCTTTGGAACGCCCACTGCGATGTTCATGTGGAACGCGAGCCAATTGTGCTCCACGGGGACGACGACAAACGACGCGCGCAACGCACCACTTCACTCCACCCCGCCCCTCGGGACCGTGCCGTGCCCCCGCGCGGGGGCGGTCTGAACCGGCTTGTGCCGATGCGGCGCGCTGAGGGGGCGCCGCTGGGCCCCACTCCACACCACCCCCGTTGACCTGGGATTTCGTCGCAGAAAACGGCGCGTGGACGGTGTTTTTCTTGTTGACGGTGGGGAAGAGTGGAGTAGAGTGGGGCGCCGTGGGGGGCGGTAGCGCCCCATGCGGCGCGGGAGGTGGGGCCGGTGTTTCTCGGCACTCACTCACCGCGCCTCGACGACAAGGGACGACTGTTCCTGCCGGCGAAGTACCGCGAGGAGCTGTCGGGGGGATTGGTGATCACGAAGGGCCAGGAACGCTGCCTGTACGTCTTCCCCATGGCGGAGTTCCAGCGGATAACCGAGGCTCTGCGTGCCGCGCCGGTCACCGAGAAGGCGGTCCGGAGCTACAGCCGGGTCTTCTTCGCCAGCGCCTCCGACGAGGTAACCGACAAGCAGGGCCGCGTCACGATTCCCCCGCCGCTGCGCAAGTACGCGGGGCTCACCCGCGACTGCACGGTCATCGGGGCCAACACGCGTCTGGAGATCTGGGACACCCAGGCATGGGAGACCTACCTGGAGCAGGAGGAGCAGACCTTCTCCGACGTCTCGGAGGAGGTGTTGCCAGGGATTCTCTGAGATACGACTCGTCGGTCCGTTGACCGGCACTGGCCCACGTTCGGCCAGGTCTCCAGCCGCTCTCCAGCCAGCTGGCGCAGCTTCCCCGGTGCCAGACGGCGACCCCCCGCGGGCAACGCGGTGATCTTCCTCCAGGGCAGCGGATGGGGACCTGGCCGGGCGAGGCCGCCGCCGGGGGCGCGGGACGGTCCGGTCCGGCGATGCCACACAGTCCGCGAGCGAGGTGGCAGTACAGGGGGTGAGGCATGGACGGCGTGGAGAACGGAGCGGGGAACAGCGCAAGGAACCACGCGGCGCAGGACCGGGGGCCCGACGGCGGCCACATCCCGGTCATGCTCGGCCGCGTTCTCGAACTTCTCGTCCCCGCCGCCGAGGCCGTCGCCGGCCGCGCTCCCGTGTACCTCGACGCCACGCTCGGCATGGGCGGTCACGCCGAGGCGATGCTGCGGGCCGTCCCGGAGCTGCGCCTGATCGGCCTCGACCGCGACACCACGGCGCTGGAGCGGTCCGCGCGCAGGCTCGCCCCGTTCGGCGACCGCGTGACGCTGGAACACGCCGTCTACGACGAGATCCCCTCCGTGCTGCGCCGGCTCCGCGTCCGGGCGGTCGACGCCGTCCTGTTCGACCTCGGCGTGTCCTCCCCGCAGCTCGACGAGGCCGACCGCGGCTTCGCCTATTCCTATGACGCCCCTCTCGACATGCGGATGGACCGCACCCAGAGCCTCACCGCGGCCGAGGTCGTCAACGGCTACCCGCCCGCCGAGCTCGCCCGCATCCTGCGCGAGTACGGCGAGGAGCGGTTCGCCCAGCGCATCGCCGCCGCGATCGTCCGGGAGCGCGGGCGCGCCCCGCTGGACTCCACCCGGCGACTCGCCGACCTGGTGCGCACCTCCATCCCCGCCGCCACCCGCCGCACCGGCGGCAACCCGGCCAAGCGCACCTTCCAGGCGCTGCGCATCGAGGTGAACGCGGAGCTCGACACCTGGCGCCGGGCGCTGCCCGCCGCGCTCGCCGCGCTGCCGGTCGGCGGCCGGGTGGCCGTCCTGTCGTACCACTCCCTCGAAGACCGCATCACCAAGCAGGTCCTCGCCGCCCAGGCGGCCGACACGACCCCGCCGGAGCTGCCGGTCCCGCTGCCCGAGCACGAGCCGAGGTTCCGGCTCCTGACACGCGGGGCCGAGCTGGCGTCCGACGAGGAGACCACGACCAACCCACGGGCCGGATCGGTGCGGATGCGCGCCGCGGAGCGCGTCCGGGAGGCGACATGACCACGACGAGCAGGCGGCCGCCGACCAAGGCGCCCAAGAAGAGGACCCCGGAGCGCCTGGACGGCGCCGCCCCGGCCAGGCCCGCGCCGCCGAAGAGCCGGTCCGCCGGGACCGCTCCCGTCAAGCCGCCCCCCGCGAAGCCGACGCCCGCGAGGCCGACGGCGGCGAAGGCGACGCCGGTCAAGGCGGCTCCGGCCAAGAGCACGAAGGTCGCGAAGAACACGAAGGGCGCCGGCAGCCCGACCGGTGGTGCGCAGGGCGCCGCCGCGTCGGCGCGCGGCGGGCAGACCGCGCCGCGCGCCCCGTTCGTCCTGCTCATCGTCGGGCTGCTCGGCGGCGCGCTGGTCAGCCTGCTGCTGCTCAACACCGTCCTCGCCAAGGACGCCTTCACGCTGACGCGGCTGCAGCAGAGCAACAAGCAGCTCGAACAGCAGCGCCAGGCCTACGAGGAGGAGATCGCCCGCGAGGGGGCCCCGCAGCAGCTGTCGAAGAAGGCCGAGGGGCTCGGCATGAGGCAGGGCAAGGACCCGGCCTTCTTCTCCACCGAGCCCGGCCGCCCCGGCGGCACCATCCGCCCGGTCCCGCACTCGGCGGCGGCGTCGGCCGGCGCGGCGGGCGTTCTCGGCGTGCCCGGCACCGTGATCCCCGGCGACGGTGTCCCGCCCGCCGACGCCCGGACGAACGGCACCGGCGCGGGAACGCGGAACGGGACCGGCGCGGGCACACGGAACGGCACAGGAACACGGAACGGCACAGGTACACAGACCGGGCACGGGGCACCGTGAGCGGGCGCGGGTACGGCGGGGAGCGGGTGGAACGGTGACGAAGGGCCCGGGACGCGGTCCCGCCGGGCCGCCCCCCGGGCGCAAACGCGGCTCGGACGGGCGCGGCCCGCGCGGCGCGGCCGGGCGGGACGACAAGAGCGGCCCGGGCGCGGCGCGCGCGTCCGGGCGTCAGACAGGGAGCACGCCGCGCCCGCCCGCGGGACGGGCGGACGGCGCGGGACGGGCGGGCACGAAGGGCGGCGGTGCCCGCCGTCCCGCGCGCGGCGGCACGGTTCCGGCCCCCCGCAAGGAGACCCCGCCCAAGGAGCCCCCGCGCAAGGACACCGCACGCAAGGAGAAGCCGAGCGGGCGGACGGGCGGCGCGGCGACGGCCCTCAAGCGATCCGCGCGGAAGAAGGCGCCCGCCAAGGGCACGGCCGCGGAGGGCCGCACGGCCCGCAACGCCCAGAGCGCGCGGCCTAAGCCGGACGGCGCGGCCCCCCGCGGCTCGCGCGCCGGCGGCTCCGGACGGCGCCCCCCGCCCGGCCGCCCCCCGCGGTCCCGGGTCCCCTTCCACCGGCGCGACCCGCTCAAGCGGCTCAACGTCGGTCTGCTCGTCGTCGCGTTCGTGCTGTCGCTGTTCGCCGGGCGGCTCGTCCAGCTCCAGACGATCGACTCGGGGCAGTACACCGAGCAGGCGATGCTGCAGCGGATGCGGGAGCTCACGCTGCCCGCCGTCCGCGGCGACATCACCGACGCGCAGGGCAACCCGCTCGCCATGACGGTGGAGGCCCGCGCGATCTTCGCGGACCCCTCGCTCATCAAGGCGGACCGGCGGCAGCCGATCGTCAACGCGCTGGCCCCGACGCTCGGGCTGAACCCGGCGACGCTGCTGAAGCAGATCAGCAAGCCCGGGACGCGGTTCGTGTACCTCGCGCACGGGGTCCGCCCCGACCAGGCGCGGCTGGTCAGCTCGTGGAACTTCCTCGGCATCGGTACTTTGCCGGAATATCGCCGGGAATATCCCAACGATTCGCTGGCCGCCAGCGTCATAGGTTTCGTGAACGACACGGGGAGCGGGGCCGCCGGCCTGGAGAGTTCGCTGAACGGCGTGCTCGCCGGCAAGGAGGGCTGGCAGCGGGTCGAGATCAGTCCCGAGGGCCAGCACATCCCCATGGGCGAGGACCAGAAGCGCCCGTCGGTGCCCGGCCGCGGGATCCGGCTGACGTTGCAACGCGACCTGCAGTTCAAGGCGCAGCAGGCGATCGAGCAGCAGGTCAGGGCGAGCAGGGCCAAGAGCGGCACCGTGATCGTCATGGACCCGCGCACCGGCCGGCTCCTCGCGATGGCCTCCGCGCCGGGGTTCGACCCGAACGACTACGCCGACTCCGACCGGTCCCGCTGGGGCAGCCCCCTGGTGCAGGACGCCTACGAGCCGGGCAGCACCGGCAAGGTCGTCACCGCCGCGGCCGTCATGGAGCACGGCGGCGTCACCCCGCAGACGCCCTACACCGTCCCCGACAAGATCAAGAAGTACGACCTGGTGTTCCACGACTCGCACACCCACCCGCCCGAGCGGCTCACGTTCGCCGGCGTGCTCGCCAAGTCGAGCAACGTCGGCACGATCATGGCCAGCGAGAGCATCGGCCCGCAGCGGCTCTACCAGACGCTGCGGGACTTCGGGTTCGGCCGGCGGACCGGCCTGCCGCTGCCCGGCGAGACGGCGGGCCTCCTGGAGCCGCCGACCAGGTGGTCGGGCACCGACCGGTACCCGATCGCGTTCGGGCAGACGGTCTCGGTGAACGCGGTGCAGATGGCGAGCGTGTACTCGACGATCGCCAACGGCGGCGTCCGCGTCGCGCCGAACCTGGTCGCGGGCACCGTCGGGGATCACGACAGGTTCACCCCGGCGCCCGCGCCGGAGCGCAAGCAGGTCATCAGCGCGAAGACGGCCCGGCAGATCAGCGACATGCTGGAGGGCGTCACGACGAAGGAGGGCACCGCCCCGAAGGCCCAGATCAAGGGATACCGCGTCGCAGGCAAGACCGGCACCGCCGAGATCGTCAACCCGCGCTGCGGCTGCTACGACGGCGGCGGCTACACCGCCTCGTTCGCCGGGTTCGCGCCCGCGGACGACCCGCGCCTGGTGGTGCAGGTCGTCCTGCAGGATCCGAAGCGCGGGAGCCACTATGGTGGCGATGCGGCGGCACCGGTCTTCAAGGACGTGATGAGCTTCGCGCTTCAGTCCGAGAAGATCCCGCCGACGGGGAGCAGGCCGCCGATCATCGAGATCCGCGCCCGCGACTGAGCGCAGCGAGTACCCTCCTCGCCTGTGAGTCCACCACCCGTGTCCCACCAGTCCCGTACCGTCCGCAACGAAAGAAACGCCATGCGTCCCACCACCAACCCGGCTCGTCCGCTGAGCGGACTCGCGGCGCTTCTCGGAATCGGACAGGACGGGCAGGGCGGGGGGACCGCGGGGGACGCGGTGTCCGTCACGGGGATCACACACGACTCGCGCGCCGTGCTGCCCGGCGACGTCTACGTGGCGCTGCCCGGCGCCCGCGCGCACGGCGCCCAGTTCTCCGCCCAGGCCGCGGAGGCCGGCGCCGTGGCGATCCTCACCGACGTCGAGGGTCACGACCGGGCCGCGGCGACGGGCCTGCCCGTCCTGGTGACGAGGGACGTCCGGGCGCGGCTCGGCGACGCGGCGTCGTGGGTGTACGGCGAGCCCGGCAGCGACATCACCCTCATCGGCGTGACCGGCACCAGCGGCAAGACCACCACGGTGTTCCTGCTGGAGGCGGGCCTGCGCGCCGCCGGGATCGAGACGGGCCTGGTCGGCGGCGTCGAGATCCGGGTGGGCGGCGACCGGGTGCCGAGCGCGCTCACCACGCCGGAGGCGACCGACCTGCACGCGCTGCTGGCGATGATGCGCGAGCGCGGCGTCGGCGCCGCCGCGATGGAGGTGTCCAGCCACGCGCTCGTCCAGGGCCGGGTCGGCGGCGCCCGCTACGAGGTCGCGGTGTTCACCAACCTGTCCCAGGACCACCTCGACTACCACCCGACCATGCAGGACTACTTCCTCGCGAAGGCGCGGCTGTTCACGCCCGAGTACTCGCGGGTCGGCGTGATCAACCTCGACGACCACTACGGCCGCGAGCTGCTGGAGATCGCCACGGTGCCGGCGACGACGTTCTCCCCGACCGGGGACCCGGCGGCCGACTGGCGGGCCGAGGACGTGCGCGTCGGCGCCGACGGCAGCGTGTTCCGCGTCGTCGGGCCCCTCGGCATCGAGGCCGACGGCGAGGTCCGCCTCGCCGGGCCGTTCAACGTCGCCAACGCCCTGGCCGCGATCGTCGCGCTGGTGGAGGCGGGCATTCCGCTGCAGGCGGCGGTCCGTGGGGTGGCCTCGCTGCCGGGCGTCCCCGGGCGGCTGGAGCGGGTCGACGAGGGGCAGGACTTCGTGACCCTCGTCGACTACTCGCACAAGCCGGGCGCGGTCGAGGCCGTCCTGAACGCGCTGCGGCCCGTCACCGAGGGCGACCTCGCGGTGGTGATCGGCTGCGGCGGCGACCGCGACCGCGGCAAGCGGCCGCTCATGGGCGAGGCCGCCGCGCGGCTGGCCGACATGGCGTACCTCACCAACGACAACCCGAGGTCGGAAGATCCACTGGCCATCCTTGCCGCTATGGTCGAGGGCGGGCTCAAGGTGCCGCAGCCGGAGCGCGCGCACATCGTCGTGGAGCCCGACCGCGCCGCAGCGATCGACCTGGCCGTCGGCCGCGCCCGCCGCGGCGACGTCGTCGTCGTCGCGGGCAAGGGGCACGAGCAGGGCCAGAACGTGGCGGGCGAGATACACCCGTTCGACGACCGGGAGGTCGTGCGCGCCGCGCTCCGGCGCCGTGCGGACGCGTTCCGGCGCCATGGACAAGGGACAAGAGGGGACGGGACGCAGGCGTGATCCCACTTCCGCTGTCGACGATCGCGGAGATCACGGGAGGGACCCGGCACGGGCCGGCGGACCCGGTGGTGGACGACCCCGTACTGGATGACCCCGTGGTCACCGGCCCGGTGGTGATCGACTCCCGCGCGGTGGAACCCGGGGCGCTGTTCGCGGCGCTGAAGGGCGAGCGCGCGGACGGGCACGACTTCGCGGCCGGGGCCCTCGCGGCCGGGGCGGCGGGCGTGCTCGCACAACACCCGGTGGACGGGCCGTGCGTGGTCGTCGACGACGTCCAGGAGGCGCTCGGACGGCTCGCCAGGGCCGTCCTGGAGCGGCTGCCGGACGTGACCGTCGTCGCGGTCACCGGCTCGGCCGGCAAGACCTCCACCAAGGACCTCATCGGGCAGGTCCTGAGCGGCGCGGGCCCGACGGTCTACCCGCCCGGCTCGTTCAACAACGAGATCGGGCTGCCGCTCACCGTGCTGCGCGCCGACCCCGCCACCCGGCACCTCGTGCTGGAGATGGGCGCCCGCGGCATCGGCCACATCGCCTACCTGACCGGGATCGCGCGCCCGGACGTCGGCGTCGTGCTGAACGTCGGCACCGCGCACGTCGGTGAGTTCGGCAGCCGGGAGAACATCGCCGTGGCCAAGGGCGAGATCGTGGAAGCGGTCCCGCCGGGCGGCACGGCCGTCCTCAACGCCGACGACCCGCTGGTCGGCGCGATGGCATCCCGGACGAAGGGCGAGGTCGTCACGTTCGGCCGCTCGCCGGGCGCCGCGGTCCGCGCCGAGGGCGAGACCCTCGACGACCAGGGCCGGGCGCGCTTCACCCTGGTCACGCCGGAGGGCGCTGCGCCGGTCGCGCTGCGCCTGCACGGCTCGCACGCCGTCCCGAACGCGCTGGCCGCGGCCGCCGCCGCGCGCGCGGCGGGGCTCGCGACCGGAGCGATCGCCGAGGCGCTCTCGGCGGCCGTGCCGGTCAGCCGGTGGCGGATGGAGGTCACCGAGCGGGCCGACGGGGTGACCGTGGTGAACGACGCCTACAACGCCAACCCCGACTCGACCCGCGCCGCGATCGACGTGCTCGTGCATCTGGCCCGCGGCCGCCGCGCCTACGCGGTGCTGGGCGAGATGGCCGAACTAGGTGACTCGTCCGTGGCGGAACATGCCAGGATCGGGCAGCATGTCGCGCGCAGCGGGATCGCCGGGTTCGTGGTGGTCGGCGCGAACGCGGCGGCGATGGCCGAAGGGGCCGGGCAGGTGGCGTCATGGACGGGAGAGTGCGTACAGGTGGATGACGTCGGCGCGGCGGTGACCGTGCTCAGGGAGCGGCTCGCGCCGCGGGACGTCGTGCTGGTGAAGGGCTCCCGCGTGGCCGGCCTGGAACGGGTGGCCGAGGCGATCCTCGCGGAGGACGGCCGATGACCAACATCATCATCGCCGCGGGGATCGCGCTGATCTTCGTCGGGGTCGGCACACCGGTGTGGATCCGCATCGTCAACCGGCTCGGCTACGGCCAGATGATCCGCGACGAGGGCCCCGAGGCCCACCTGAACAAGCGCGGCACCCCCACGATGGGCGGGACGGTCTTCATCGTCGGCTCGCTCGTCGGCTACGCGGCCGCGCACCTGTTCACCGGGGAGGTCCCCACCATCTCGGGGATCCTCGTGCTGTTCCTGATGACCGGCCTCGGCCTCGTCGGGTTCGTGGACGACTACATCAAGGTGTTCAAGCAGCGCAGCCTCGGCCTGCGCAGCGGCGCCAAGATGATCGGCATCGTCCTCGTCGGCGTCGTGTTCGCGGTGGGGTCGCTGAACTTCCCCAACGGCTACGACGTCACCCCCGCCGACCCCCACCTGTCCTTCCTGCGCGACTTCGGCCCCTCGATCGGCCCGTACCTGTTCGTGGTGTGGGCGCTGCTGCTCATCGCGGCCATGTCCAACGGCGTGAACCTCACCGACGGGCTGGACGGTCTCGCGGCGGGCCCGGCCGGCATGGTGCTGGCCGCCTACGTCATCATCGGCAACTGGCAGCTGCGCAACAGCTGCGCCGCCGCCCTCGCCCCCAACTGCTACAGCGTCCGCGACCCCCTGGACCTCGCGGTGGTCGCCGCGGCCGTGCTCGGCGGCGTGTTCGGGTTCCTGTGGTGGAACGCCCCGCCCGCGAAGATCTTCATGGGCGACACCGGTTCGCTGGCCCTCGGCGGCGTCCTGGTCGGCCTGGCGATCCTCACCCGCACCCAGTTCCTGCTCGCCATCCTGTGCGGGCTGATCGTGATGATCACGCTGTCGGTGATCATCCAGGTCGGCGGGTTCAAGATGACCGGGAAACGCGTGTTCAAGATGGCGCCGCTGCAGCACCACTTCGAGCTGTCGGGATGGGCCGAGACCACCATCGTCGTGCGCTTCTGGCTGATGTCCGCGCTCTTCGTGGCGATCGGCATCGGCCTGTTCTACCTGGAATGGATGCCGAAGAAGTGAGCGAGAGCCCCTGGGAGGGCCGTTCCTGGGACGGCCCGAGCGTGTGCGTGGCCGGGCTCGGCGTGTCCGGCCGCGCCGCCGCCCGCGTCCTCGCCGCGCGCGGTGCCCGCGTCACCCTCGTGGACGCCCGCGACGGCGCGGAGCAGCGCGGGCACGCCGCCGAGCTGGAGGCCTGCGGGGTCGTGGTCCGGCTCGGCGACGGCGAGTCCCTCCCGGCGGGCACCGGCCTCGTCGTGACCTCGCCGGGCTGGCGGCCGGACGCGCCGCTGCTCGCCGCGGCCGCCGCGGCCGGCATCGAGATCATCGGCGAGGTGGAGCTGGCGTGGCGGCTCCGCCCCGAGGGCGCGGCGCCCTGGCTGGCCATCACCGGGACGGACGGCAAGACCACCGTCGTGCGGATGCTGGCCTGCATGCTCACCGCCGCCGGCCGCAAGGCCCTCGCCGTCGGGAACGTCGGGACGCCGATCGTGGAGGCCGTCGGCGAGCCCCACGACGTGCTGGCGGTGGAGCTGTCGAGCTACCAGCTGCACTGGTCCCGCTCGCTCGCCCCGTACGCGGCCACGGTGCTGAATGTCGCACCCGACCACCTCGACTGGCACGGCTCGATGGACGCCTACGTCGGCGCCAAGGCGAAGATCTTCGCCCCGGGCTGCGTCGCCGTCTACAACGCCGACGACGACACCTCCGCGGCACTCGCCGAACGCGCCGAGGGCGTGTCCCGGCGGATCGGCTTCACCCTCCGGGTGCCGCGCCCCGGGGAGCTCGGCGTCGTGGAGGAGCTGCTGGTCGACCGGGCCTTCACCGACGACCCCGCGAGCGAGGCCGCCGAACTGGCCGCGCTCGGCGACGTGCGGCCGTTCGCGCCGCACAACGTCGCCAACGCGCTCGCCGCCGCCGGGCTGGCCCGCGCGTTCGGCGTGCCGCCCGAGGCCGTCCGCGAGGGGCTGCGGGCGTTCGTCCCCGACCCGCACCGCATCCAGCACGTCGCCGACGTCGCGGGCGTCGCCTACGTCAACGACTCCAAGGCGACCCAGCCGCACGCCGCCGCAGCGTCCCTCGCCGCCTATGACAGCGTCGTGTGGATCGCCGGCGGCCTCCTCAAGGGCCTGGACGTCGACGACCTCGTGCGCTCATGCGCCGGGCGGCTGCGCGGCGCCGTGCTGATGGGACGGGACCGGCACCGGATCGCCGAGGCACTCGCGCGACACGCCCCGGATGTCCCCGTGGTGGACGTCCCCGACACCGACACTGGGGCCATGGACCGCGTCGTCGCCCGCGCCTCCGGCCTCGCCCGGCCCGGGGACACCGTGCTGCTCGCGCCCGTCGGGGCCTCCTTCGACATGTTCGCCAACTACCCGGCCCGCGGGGACGCCTTCATAGCGGCGGTCGAGCGCCTCTCCCGGGACGCCCGGTAGCGATGACCACCGCGGCCGGGGAGGACGGCGCCGCCCGGCGTCCGGGGCCACGGGAGCAGGTGGTCGCCGCCGTCGGGCTGCTCGACCGCCCCCTCACCTCCTACTACCTGGTGCTGGGCTGCTCGGTGATGCTGCTCGCGCTCGGCCTGACGATGGTGCTGTCGGCCTCCAGCGTGAAGCAGCTCCAGGCGACGGGCTCGGCGTACACGCTGTTCCAGAAGCAGGCCGTGTGGGTCGCGATCGGGCTGCCCGGCATGTGGCTGGCGTCCCGGCTGCCGGTGAAGACGTTCCGCGCGCTCGCCTACCCGCTGCTGCTGCTGTCGGTGGTCGCGCTGGCGCTGGTGCTGGTCCCCGGGCTCGGGCGCAGCGCGGGCGGCGCGACCCGCTGGGTCGACCTCGGCCCGGTGCAGATCCAGCCGTCCGAGCTGGCCAAGCTCGCGCTCGTGCTGTGGGGCGCCGACCTGCTGGCCCGCAAGGACCGGCTCGGCCAGCTCACCGAGTGGCGGCCGCTGCTGGTGCCGCTGATGCCGGGCGCCGGGGTGCTCGTCCTGCTGGTGATGCTGGGCAGCGACCTCGGCACCACGCTGGTGCTCCTCACGATCTTCCTGGCGCTGCTGTGGGTCGTCGGCGCCCCGGGCCGGCTGTTCGTCGGCATCGCGGGGCTCGTGTGCCTGCTCGTGTCGATCCTCATCATCGTCGAGCCGTACCGGATGCAGCGCCTCACCGGGTTCCTCGACCCGTCCGGCAACCAGCTCACCACCAACTACCAGGGCACGCAGGGGCTGTTCGCGGTCGCCTCGGGCGGCCTGTTCGGCACGGGCCTCGGCGAGGGCCGCGCCAAGTGGGACTACCTGCCGCACGCCGAGACCGACTTCATCTTCGCGATCGTGGGGGAGGAGTTCGGCCTCGTCGGGACGCTCGTCGTGCTCGGCCTGTTCGGCCTGCTCACCTACGCGGGCCTGCGCATCGCCAGGCGCGTGAAGGACCCGTTCACCCGGCTGGCCGCCGCGGGTGCCACGGCGTGGCTGGTGGTCCAGGCGATCGTGAACATCGGCGCGGTCATCGGCGTCCTGCCCATCACGGGGATCCCCCTCCCGCTCGTCTCCTACGGGGGCTCGGCGCTCATCCCGACCCTGTTCGCGCTCGGCATGCTCCTGGCGTTCGCCAAGCGCGAGCCCGGCGCGCGGCAGGCACTCTCCGCACGGGGTCCCGGACCGGTCGTGAGGGCTCTAAGCTGGCTGGGTCTGGCACGGCGTTGAAATCCCCCCTTCGAACCACGCTGAGGAGTTGTCAACGGACATGAGGGTTGTCCTGGCCGGCGGCGGCACCGCCGGACACATCGAGCCCGCCCTGGCGCTCGCCGACGCGCTGCGCCGCAACGACCCGAACACCGGGGTCGTCTGCCTGGGGACCGAGCGGGGCCTGGAGACCCGGCTCGTCCCGCAGCGGGGCTACGAGCTCGCCCTGATCCCGCCGGTGCCGCTGCCGCGCACGCTCACCCCGCAGCTGCTGTCGGTGCCCGGCCGGCTGCGCGGGGCGATCAACGCGGCCGCCTCCGTCCTCGACCAGGCCCAGGCCGACATCCTGGTCGGCTTCGGCGGCTACGTCGCCACCCCGGGCTACCTCGCGGCGCGCAAGCGCAAGGTTCCGATCATCGTCCACGAGGCCAACCCGAAGCCCGGCCTGGCCAACAAGCTGGGCGCCCGCTTCACCGAGCACGTCGCGGTCTCGCACGCCGACTCGCCGCTGCCGAACGCCCGGTTCGTGGGGATCCCGCTGCGCCGCGAGATCGCGACGCTGGACCGGCTCGCGATGGGGGACAAGGCCCGCTCCTACTTCGGGCTGCTCCCCGACCTGCCCACGCTGCTGATCTTCGGCGGCTCGCAGGGCGCCCGCTCGCTGAACCAGGCCGCCGTGGCCTCCGCGCCGTACTTCCGGCAGGCGGGCATCCAGGTGCTGCACATCGTCGGGCCGAAGAACACCGAGGAGCCCGAGCCCGCGGCCGGCGGCCCGCAGTACGTCACGATCCCCTACTGCGACCGGATGGACCTCGCCTACGCCGCCGCCGACATGGCGATGTGCCGCGCGGGCGCGATGACCTGCGCCGAGCTGGCCGCGGTCGCGCTGCCGGCGGTGTACGTCCCGCTCCCGATCGGCAACGGCGAGCAGCGGCTGAACGCCGAGCCGATCGTCGCGGCGGGCGGCGGCATGCTGGTCGACAACGCCGAGCTGTCGCCGGACTGGATCGCCCGGCACCTGCTGCCGGTGCTGGCCGACCCGGCCCGCGTCGCGCACATGTCGGAGGCCGCCGGCCGGATGGGCCGCCGCGACGCCGACGTCGCGCTCGCCCAGATGGTCTACGAAGTGGTCCGGTCCGCGGGCGCGGCCCGATGAGCCTGATCGATCCGGGGGAGGTGGTGCCCGCCGCCGAGCTCGGCCGGGTCCACTTCATCGCGATCGGGGGCGCCGGGATGTCCGGCGTCGCGCGCATCATGCTGCGGCGCGGCATCGCCGTGTCCGGCAGCGACGCGCGCGACTCCGAGCTGCTCGCCCAGCTCGGCGACCTCGGCGCCAAGGTCTTCGTCGGGCACGACGCCGCGCACGTGGGGGACGCCGACACCGTCGTGGTGTCCACGGCGATCCGTGACACCAACCCCGAGCTGGTCGCCGCCCGCGCGCGCGGCCTGCGCGTCCTGCACCGCTCGGCCGCGCTCGCCTCGCTGATGGCGGACCGCCGGGCCGTCGCGGTCGCCGGCACCCACGGCAAGACCACCACCACCTCGATGCTGACGGTGGCGCTCCAGCACGCCGGCGCCGACCCGTCCTACTGCATCGGCGGGCAGCTCGTCACCACCGGCCTCGGCGCCGACGAGGGCACCGGCGACGTGTTCGTCGCGGAGGCCGACGAGAGCGACGGCTCGTTCCTCATGTACACCCCGCGCATCGCGGTCGTCACCAACGTCGAGGCCGACCACCTCGACAACTACGGCGGCTTCGAGATGGTCAAGGAGAACTTCGCCCGTTTCGTCGACCGGATCGAGCCGGGCGGCACACTCGTCGTCGGCGCCGACGACCCGGTCGCGATGGAGCTGGTCGAGCGGGCGCGGGCCCGCGGCCTGACCGTGCTGACCTACGGGGAGGCCGAGGGCGCCGACCTGCGCGTGACCGGGTTCACGCCGCGCGGCCTCGGCTCCCGCTTCGAGATCGAGGGCGACGGGGAGTTCGCGCTGGCCGTGCCGGGGCGGCACAACGCGCTCAACGCCGCCGCCGTCATCGCGGTCACGCGTTCCCTCGGCCTGGACGACGCGCCGGTGCGCGACGGCCTCGCCGCGTTCGGCGGGGCGATGCGGCGGCTGGAGCGCAAGGGCGAGGCGGGCGGCGTCGAGGTGTTCGACAGCTACGCCCACCACCCGACCGAGCTGACCGCCGACCTGGACGCCACACGCGACTACCTGGGGGAGAAGGGCGGGCAGGGCCGCATCGTCGCCGTCTTCCAGCCGCACCTGTACAGCCGCACCCGGTTCTTCGCCGCCGAGTTCGGCGCCGCGCTCGGCCTCGCCGACGTCGCGGTCGTCCTGGACGTCTACGGCGCCCGCGAGGACCCCGAGCCCGGCGTCACGGGCGCGCTGGTCGCCGACGCCGTCCCGGCGGGCACCGAGACCGTCTACGCGCCCGAGCGGGACGAGGTGCCCGGTATCGCCGCGTCGCTCGCCCGTCCCGGCGACGTCGTCATCACGCTGGGCGCCGGGGACGTGACGCAGCTCGGCCCGCTCGTCCTGGCGCGTCTCGCCGGGGCGCCGGGCCCGTCGGGGAGATAGGGCCCGTCAGGGGATCGGGCTTGCCAAGAGGATCGGGCCTGCCGGAGCATACGGCTTGCCGGGGGACGGGGCGTGACACGCCGCCGCCCGCGCGGTCGGCCGCGGACGCGGGGATCACTGTCAGGCTTGGGGCATGACCGAGGCGCAGACGGGCCGCCGCGCGTCGCCGGAACCGGAGCACGAGCCGGAGGCCGCGGAGCCGGACGGACGCGCCCGCGCGAACCGCTGGAAGGTGGTGTTCGTCACCCTCCTGGTGGTCGGCGCGCTCGGCGCGGTGTCCTGGGTCCTGCTCGGGTCGAGGCTGCTGGTGGTGCGGCATGTCGAGGTGACGGGCACCCGCCTGGCGTCCGCCGACCGGGTGGTGGCGGCGGCCGGGATCGATCTCGGCACGCCGATGGTGCGGCTCAGGACGGGCGCGGTCCGCGACCGCGTCGAGCGGCTCCGCGAGGTCGAGTCGGCGGCGATCGAGCGGCGCTGGCCGGGGACGGTCCGCATCGTCGTCCGGGAGCGCGAGCCGGTCGCGGTGTTCCGTGGCGGAGGCGGCTACCACCTGCTCGACCGGCACGGCGTGACGGTCGCCGACGAGGAGTCCCGCCCGGAGGGGCTTCCCATGCTCACCGTCGCCTCGCCCGGGCCGTCCGACCGGGCGACCCTGGCGGCGCTCGGCGTGCTGTCCGCCCTGCCCGAACGGCTGAGCGGCAAGCTCACCGAGGTGGAGGCGAGCGGGCCGGAGGCGGTGACCCTCTACATGGCGGGCGGTCAGACGGTGGTGTGGGGAGCCGCCGAACGGGCGGACGAGAAGATCAGGTTGCTGGACGCCGTGCGGCGGACGGCGGCGGGGCGCGCCGTCCGCACCGTCGACGTCAGCTCGCCGGAGGTCCTCAAGACGGAATGAGGCCGTTCGGGCGACCGGGCGGAGGACCTGCGGAGGCGGGCGGTCCGCGACACGCCGGTCGAGTTCGGGGGAGGTTAGTTGACCCTGGCGGTAAGGCCGCCCTACTGTCCGTATCAGTCCTCAGGTTGACATAACTGTAAGCCTCAAGTTGAGGGTGAGGGTTTACCCCGCTCGCGCAGGGCTTCACAACAGGCTTCACAAACGAGTTCGAGCACACGGCTCGAAGAACACAGTCGGAATACAGGTCGGGAACACCGCGACGGCACGGTCGGCAGATCGGGCAGGGCGGTCAGAGAGAGCGGAAAGGCCCCTCGTCGTGGCAGCACCGCAGAACTACCTCGCGGTCATCAAGGTCGTCGGCATCGGCGGCGGCGGCGTCAACGCCGTCAACCGGATGATCGAAGAGGGCCTCAAGGGCGTCGAGTTCATCGCGATCAACACGGACGCCCAGGCGCTGCTGATGAGTGACGCCGACGTGAAACTGGACGTGGGCCGCGAGCTCACCCGGGGCCTCGGCGCCGGGGCGAACCCCGACGTCGGCCGCAAGGCCGCCGAGGACCACCGGGAGGAGATCGAGGAGGTCCTCAAGGGCGCCGACATGGTGTTCGTCACCGCAGGCGAAGGCGGCGGCACCGGTACCGGCGGCGCGCCCGTGGTCGCCAACATCGCCCGCACGCTCGGCGCCCTGACGATCGGCGTGGTCACCCGCCCGTTCAGCTTCGAGGGCAAGCGCCGCGCGATGCAGGCCGAGGCCGGCATCGAGACCCTGCGCGACGAGGTCGACACCCTCATCGTCATCCCGAACGACCGGCTGCTGACGATCTCCGACCGGCAGGTCAGCGTCCTGGACGCCTTCAAGGCCGCCGACCAGGTGCTGCTGTCCGGTGTCCAGGGCATCACCGACCTGATCACCACCCCGGGCCTGATCAACCTGGACTTCGCCGACGTCAAGTCCGTGATGTCCGGCGCCGGCTCGGCGCTGATGGGCATCGGCTCGGCGCGCGGCGACGACCGCTCGGTCGCCGCCGCCGAGATGGCGATCTCCAGCCCGCTGCTGGAGGCCAGCATCGACGGCGCGCACGGCGTGCTGCTGTCCATCTCCGGCGGCTCCGACCTCGGGCTGTTCGAGATCAACGAGGCGGCGCAGCTGGTGTCCAACGCCGCCGCCCCCGACGCCAACATCATCTTCGGCGCGGTCATCGACGACGCGCTCGGCGACGAGGTGCGGGTCACGGTGATAGCGGCGGGTTTCGACGAGGGGCGTCCGGCCAAGCCCATCCCTGAACCGGAGAGCAAGCGGCTGCCCCCGCCTCCGCGTCCCGTCCCGCCGCCGGCGGCCCCGCCCGCGCCGGCCAACCCGATCCCCAGCCGGGTCGGGCGGTCCGAGCCCCCGGCGGCGCAGCCGACCGCGCAGCAGCAGTCGGTGGCGCAGGCCGCCGCCGCGCCGCCGCCCCCGGCCCCCGCGCAGCAGCGGCCTGAGGCCGACCGGGCGCCGGTGCCCGCGCGGGCCCAGGACGACCGGTCCGCCGGACGCGGCGAGCAGTCCCGGTCCGAGGGGGCGGCGTCCGGGCAGCCGGGCCCGCCGGCCGACCGGGACGCCGGCGCGTCCGGCGGCGAGTCCGGCGGTTCCCGCGCACCCGCGCCCCGCCCGCCCTCCGACCAGCCCTCCCCCCGCGTGCACGCGGGGGAGAACGACGGCGGCCCCTCCTCCGGGCAGCGCCGCCGTCCCGTGGTCTTCGACGAGGACGACGACCTCGACGTCCCCGACTTCCTGAAGTGATCACCGCCGTCGCCCTGGGCGACGGCGTCGGCGCCGGCTTCACCGGCCGCGCCGGCGGCGTGAGCGGGCCCCCCTTCGACTCCCTGAACCTCGGCGGCGCGGTCGGCGACGACCCGGCCGCCGTCCTTGACAACCGGCGGCGCGCCGCCGCCGAGCTCGGCGCCGACCCCGAGCGCACCGTCTTCATGCGGCAGGTGCACGGCGCCGACGTCGCGTTCGTCACCTCGACCGACCTGCCGGGACCGGTCGACGCCGTCGTCACGACCGTGCCCGGGCTCGCCCTCGCCGTCCTCGTCGCCGACTGCGCGCCCGTCCTGCTGGCCGACCCGGCCGCCGGGGTCGTCGGCGCCGCCCACTCCGGCCGTCCCGGAACGGCCGCCGGGGTGGTCCCGGCCCTGGTGAAGGCGATGTGCGAGCGGGGTGCCGACCCCGCCCGGATGGCCGCGGCCATCGGGCCCGCTGCGTGCGGCCGCTGCTACGAGGTCCCCGCGGAGATGCGGGACGAGGTCGCCGCCGTCGTCCCCGCCGCGCGCGCCACCACGTCCAAGGGCACCCCGGGCCTCGACATCCGCGCCGGCGTCGCCGAGCAGCTCGCGTCCGCGGGGGTGACCCGCGTGACCGTCGACGGCCGCTGCACGATCGAGGACCCGGACCTCTACTCCTACCGCCGCGAGGGGCGCACCGGCCGTTTCGCTGGGTATGTCTGGTTGAAGGAAGGCACGTGACCGACCGGGACCACACCGGCGCCGCCGGAGACGACACGGCAGGAGACCGCGCCGCGGCCGAGCGGTGCGCCGAGATCGCCGAGGGCCTGGCCGCCGTCCGGGCGCGCATCGCCGCCGCGTGCGCGGCCGCCGGCCGGGCCGAGGACGAGATCACGCTGATCGCGGTGACCAAGACGTTCCCCGCGTCCGACGTGCGGCTGCTGGCCGGGCTGGGCGTCGCCGAGGTCGGGGAGAACCGCGACCAGGAGGCCCGCCCGAAGGCCGCCGACTGCGCCGACCTCCCGCTCACCTGGCATTTCGTCGGGCGACTCCAGACCAACAAGGCGCGCGCCGTGGCCGGCTACGCCGACGTCGTGCACTCCGTGGACCGTCCGCGGCTGGTCACGGCCCTCGCGGAGGGCGCCGCCCGCACCGGACGCCCGCTCCGCTGCCTGGTGCAGGTCTCGCTGGACGAGGCGGGGAAGAAGGGCGAGGTGGGGGAGAGGGGCGGGGCCGTACCCGGCGACGTCCCCGGGCTGGCGGACGAGATCGCCGCCGCGCCCGGCCTGGAGCTCGGCGGCGTGATGGCCGTCGCGCCCCTCGGCGCGGACCCGCTGCCCGCCTTCGCCCGGCTCGCGGAGACGGCGGCGCAAATGAGGCGGAACCATCCGGACGCGCGGATCGTCAGTGCGGGTATGAGCGGCGATCTGGAGCAGGCGATCGCGTGCGGCGCGACACACCTGCGGATCGGTACGGCGTTGCTCGGCGGCCGACGGGCAATCGTCAGGTAATGTCCCCCCAGTGGTACCTGCCTGAACGCGGGACGCCACAACGGATCAGTCCAACGGCGGGGCCGGACGCGCCCGGCGCCGAGGCCACAGGACACGGAGGGACGTATGGCCAGCGCGATGCGCAAGATGGCGGTCTACCTCGGCCTTGTGGAGGACGACCGCTACGACGACAAGTACGGCGAATACGACGAGTACGAGGTCTACGACGAGGAGACCGACACCGGGCAGGGCCGCCGTCGCGATGACGAATCCGGCGGTCAGCTTACCCGAGCCGAAGAGGCGCCGGACCGCGATCGCGATCATCACTCCACGTCGACCATCGAGCGACGGTCCGTGGCGCTCTACGAGTCCGGTACCACCGACCTTGCGCGTATCACTACGCTGCATCCGAGGACCTACAACGAGGCGAGGACGATCGGGGAGCACTTCCGGGAGGGCACGCCGGTGATCATGAATCTGACCGAGATGGTCGACAGCGACGCCAAGCGGCTGGTCGACTTCGCGGCGGGTCTCGTGTTCGGGCTGCACGGCAGCATCGAGCGTGTTACCAACAAGGTGTTCCTGCTGTCGCCCGTCAACGTCGAGGTGACGGCGGAGGACAAGGCCCGGATGGCAGAACGTGGGTTCTTCAACCAGAGCTGAGAGTCGCATGCGAGAGTATCCGTGAACATCGTTGGATCCGTACTGCAGGGGGTTCTGTACCTCTTCCTGCTGTTCCTGATCGGCAGGCTGGTCCTGGAGGTCCTGCAGTCGTTCGCCCGGCAGTGGAAGCCGACCGGGGTGGTGCTGGTGATCGCCGAGGTGACCTACACGGTCACCGATCCGCCGCTGAAACTCCTCAGGCGTTTCATCCCGCCCATCCGGCTGGGTAACGTTGCCCTGGACCTCAGCTTCACGGTCCTCATCCTTGTGGTCTGGGTCTTGATCGTCTTCGTCGGTTCCATATTCGGCGGAGGTTAGGTCGATCGGATACCGTCCTTCGGGGACAGACTCCAAGCGCGCCAAGGAGACGAGAACATGCCGCTGACACCCGCCGATGTGCGGAACAAGCAGTTCAGTACCACCAGGCTGAGGCCGGGGTACGACGAGGAGGAGGTGGACGCCTTCCTCGACGAGGTCGAGGCCGAGCTCGACCGCCTCATCCAGGAGAACGAGGAACTGCGGGCCAAGCTGGCCGAGTGCCTGCGCGGCAAGGTTCCCGCCATGGCCGCTCCCATCGTGGAGCCCAAGCCGGACATCCAGAAGATCCCCGAGCCTCCCCGCCCCGAGCCGGTGCCGCAGCCCGAGCCGGAGCCCGTCCTCGGCGGCCTCGGCATGTCCCCGGCTCCCACCGGTGAGGACAACATGGACACCGCGGCCCGCGTGCTGGCGCTCGCGCAGCAGACCGCCGACCAGGCGATCGCCGACGCCCGGCGCGAGGCCGACGAGACGCTCGGCCGCGCCCGCCGCGAGGCCGAGGAGATCCTCGGCAAGGCCCGCCGGCAGGCCGACCAGATCGTCAGCGAGGCCCGCTCCCGCGCCGAGGCCCTCGACCGCGACGCCCAGGAGCGGCACCGCCAGGTCATGGGCTCGCTCGTGCAGCAGCGCGAGGAGCTCGAGCGCGAGGTCGACAACCTGCGCGCCTTCGAGCGCGAGTACCGCAGCCGCCTGAAGGTCTACCTGGAGGGCCAGCTGCGCGACCTGGAGGCGGGCAGCACCGAGACCGGCGCGTTCGCCGCCGTCCCGGGCGCGGCGCCCGTGCAGACGCAGCAGAACTCGCCCCAGGCAGGTCCGCAGACGGGCCCGCAGAACGCCCTGCCGCACGCCGAGAACCGCAACGGCGGTGGCGCGCCGGCGCCGGGCACCTTCCCCGCGCCCGAGCACGCCCAGCAGGTCCAGCACTCGGCGACGGGCGCTTTCCACTCCGGCGGCGACAACCCGCCGCACGACAGGCGCTGACACGGGCGCCTCAGGCGATAGTGTCGTTCCGATCGCCGCGCCGGGGATGGCGCGCAGCCATCCCCGCGGCGCCGGGTGGTCGTGCCCTGGGCCGGCCGCCGGCTTTTTCGCGCGGCCCGGAGCCTAGCGGTCTGAACGAGTGGGAGTGACCCTGTGATCATCCTGAGTGGCGTTCTCGTGGTGGTGGCGATCGCCCTGCTGGTAGCGGGAATCGTCGCGGGCAACGGAGACAGTGCCCAGGTCTTCGGCCTGGACGCCCTGGTGGTGATCTACATCTCGATCGCCGTCAGCATCGTCTCCGCGGTGTGCCTGGCCATCGGGGTGTTCCTGCGGCGCAAGGAGCTTTTCGGCCCAGGTGCGTCGCCGGGCCCGGCCCGCCCGAGCAAGAAGGCGCAGAAGGCCAAGAAGGACAAGCGGGCCAAGCGCAAGGACAGCGCCCCGGCCGCGTCCGTTCCGGCCAAGGACGCGCAGGGCGCCGTGGAGGCCAAGCCCCCGGCCGACCCGGCCGACGACGAGGTCGAGATCCCCGCGCCCGCCGTCGACGTCCCCGACGACACGCTGGTCTTCGTCGTCCGCGGCCGCAAGCGCTACCACCTCGACACCTGCCGGCAGCTCGCCGGCCGTGACACCGAGGAGCTCACCTACGCCGAGGCCAAGGAGGAGGGGTTCAGCCCCTGCACCGCCTGCCTGCCCGACACCGCACTGGCGGCGCGCGCCGCGGCGTCGGCACCCGCGTCCTCCGACGCGAGCAAGGCGGCGGGGACCGCGCCCGCGGCCCGCAAGCCCGGTGCCGAGCGATCCGAGAGCGGCCTCGCCGGCCTCGCCAAGCCAGCGCCCACCTCGTTCGACGAGCCCGGCGCTTTCGACAAGCCCACCTCGTTCGACGAGCCAGGCGCTTTCGACGAGCCCAGCTCCTTCGACAAGCCCAGCTCCTTCGACGAGCCCAGCTCCTTCGACAAGCCCAGTGCCTTCGACAAGCCCGGCGGGTTCGACAAGACGGCCGAGATTCCGCGGGCAGGCGAGCACGCCGCCGACGAGGCCGATGACCGGAGCGCCGAGGACGCGAGCGCCCCGAAGCGGACCAAGGCCGGGCCCACCCGCACCGACATGCCGGTCGCGGGCCTCTTCGCTTCCGGCGACACCGCCGAGGAGGCCTCCACGGCGCCGGAGAGGGCCGAATCCGCCGACGCCGAGGCCGAGGACCGGCGGAGTGCGGAACAGGGCGCTGCGACCGAATCCGCGCCGCCGGACGTCACCGCCGACCTCGGCACCGCACCGTTCGGCGACGCCGGCGGCGAGGACGTCCCCGCGCCGGGGCACGAGCCGTCCGGCGCCGAGCTCGCCGGGGAGCGCGAGCCCGAGCCGTCCGCCGGCGACGCGGCGGAGGAGTCCGGCGCCGACGGCCCGCTGGTCCGCATCCTGAGCGGCACCAAGCGCTACCACCGCGTCGACTGCGCCCTCATCGAGGACATCGGCGACGAGGCCGACGACCTGGAGTCGCTGTCACGCGCGGAGGCCAAGGCCCGGGGCTGCACGCCCTGCCTGGTCTGCCAGCCCGACCGCGAGCACGCCCGCGACTGACCCCGCCCCGGCTCGAACAGGCCCGGCTCGTGTCCGGCTGAGCCCCGGGCGGCCGCAGCCGTCCGGGGTCAGCGGCCTTGGTGCCGTTCGTCGCGCAGTTCGCGGAGGCGGTCCCGGCGCACGTCCCGCCGCTCCTCGCGCCGCTCTCGGTGCGCCCGCCGCCTCTCCTCGCGGTGCTCGCGATGCTCGCGGTGCAGTTCCTGGTGCTGAAGGTGCAGTTCCGAGTGGTGACGGTGAAGCTGGTGGCGCTCCCGGTGCCGGGCGCGGCCGCGCTTCTCGCCCACGGCCCTGCGCTCGACCGAGATGCCGCCGAACAGCAGCACCCCGGTCAGCCGGATGACGGGCGCGTCCGGATCCGTGGTGTCGTCCTCGGGCAGGTCCGTGCCGCCGAAGACCGCGAAGTTGGAGCCGACGACCCGCACACCCGGCGGCACCACGATGTTCACGCCGCCGAACAGGCAGGTGACCGAGAGGGTCACCTCGTTCCTGCTGAGGACCGCCTGCCGGAGGTCCAGCTCCGCGCCGCCGAACACGCAGGTGACGGTGGTGGTCGGCTCGACCAGCCAGCGCCCCTTGCGCTCCACCCCGCTGAAGATCGCCACGAGGTGGGGCGACTGCGGCGCGGGCGGGGCGGGCGCCTGCTCCTTGCGCAGGTCGACCCGCGGTCGCGGCATGTCCTGCGAGGGCAGGTCGCTGAGCACGGGCTCCAGCTCGGCGTAGGTCTTGGCGTTGTAGACGACGTCGATGCGCTCGGCGTGCTCCTCCGGCGTGATGCGTCCCTCGGCCAGGGCCTCGCGCAGGCGGTCGGCGACCTCGTCACGATCGGCGTCCGACGCGCGCATGCTCGCGGGGGAGGGGCGCGCGGGCGGCTCGGAACCGGACGGCTGCTCGGGAAGATTCACGGGTCCATCATCGCAAACGCGATGTGTCGCGAAGAACCCCATCCCGAAATTTCTCCGAAACCGCGAAAGCCTCCAATCGCGCCGAGCGCCCCGGCCGCAGAGTCCTTCCTCGCGGAGTCCCTGCTCGTGGCAGTCACCCCACCCCCGAGGGGGCTTCCAGCAAGAGGGGGCCTTGGTCGCGAGGGGTTCTCCATCACGAGGGGCCTCGGTCGCGTGGGGTTCTTGGTCGCGTTGGGGTCTCGGTTGTGGGCGGTTCTCGGTTGTGAAGGGTCTTCGGTTGTGCGGGGGCTCCGCCGCGGCCGGGCCCGGAGGGGGCGGGGCCGCGGCGGAGAGGGTCACGCCTTGCGGAGGTAGTACGTGAGGCCGAGGTCCTCGTCGCGGGTGGCGGTCAGGCCCTCGGGGCGGCCCTCGGCGACCGTGGCGGCGAGGACCTCGGCGGCGACCTCGTCGCCGTGGGCGCGCAGCGCCTCGGCGAGGTCGGTGCCGGTGGCCTCCCACCACAGGTCGATGCGGTCGGTCACCTCCAGCCCGGCGGCCTTGCGGCCCTCCTGGACGAGCCGGACGGCCTCCCGCACCAGTCCCGCGCGGCGCAGTTCGGGCGTGACGGTGAGGTCGAGCGCGACCGTCTCGCCGGCGGCGCTCTCGACCGCCCACCCGCTGCGCGGGCGCTCGGTGACGATCACATCGTCCGGGCCGAGCGGCACCGCGCCGACGCCGTCGGCCTCGACCTGCGCCGAGCCCGCCCGCAGCGCCTGGACGAGGGCGGCCGGATCCGCGGAGGTGATCGCCTTGGCGACCTTCGGGGTGTCCTTGGCGTACCGCTTGCCCAGCTCGCGGAAGTTGGGCTTGACCTCGTACTCGACCAGGTCGCCGCCGATCGAGGACAGCTCCTCGAAGCCGAGCACGTTCAGCTCCTCGGAGATCTGCGCGCGCAGCTGCTCGGGCAGCGCGGACCAGCCGGGCGCGCCGACCAGGGCGCGGCCGAGGGGCTGCCGGGTCCGCACGCCGCTGGCGGCCCGCGCGGACCGGCCGAGCTCGACCAGGCGGCGGACGAGCGCCATCCGCTCGGTCAGCTCCTCGTCGAGGAGGCTCTCGTCGACGGTGGGCCAGGCGGTGAGGTGCACCGACTCGGAGCCGTCCTCGGGGCGGATCACGTCCCAGACGTGGTCGGTGATGAACGGGACGATCGGCGCCATCAACCGGGTGAGAGTCTCCAGGCACTCGTAGAGCGTCGCGAACGCGGCCGAGCCCTCGGGTGTCTCCGGGCCCTCCCAGAAGCGCCGCCGGGAGCGCCGCACGTACCAGTTGGACAGGTCGTCCACGAACTGCGAGAGCCGGCGTCCCGCGCGGGCGGTGTCGAACTCCTCCAGCGCGGCGTCGACCTCGCGGACGGTGCGGTGCAGCTCGGCGAGCGCCCAGCGGTCCAGGAGCGGGCGGTCGGCGGGGGCGGGGGCCTCGGGAAGCCGGTCGGGCGTCCACGCACGCCCCTGCGCCTGCGCCGCGTTGGCGTACAGGACGAAGAAGGACGCGGTGTTCCAGTAGGTGAGGAGGACCTTGCGGACGATCTCCTCAAGGGCGCCGTGCCCGACACGGCGGGACGCCCACGGCAGCCCGCTCGCGGCCATGAACCAGCGCACCGCGTCGGCGCCGTGCTGGTCCATCAGCGGGATGGGGCGCAGCACGTTGCCGAGGTGCTTGCTCATCTTGCGGCCGTCCTCGGCGAGGATCAGGCCGAGGCACACGACGTTCTCGTAGGACGACTGGTCGAACACCAGCGTCCCGACGGCCATGAGCGAGTAGAACCATCCGCGGGTCTGGTCCTGGGCCTCGCAGATGTACTGGGCCGGGTAGGCGTCCTCGAAGACCTCGTTGTTGCGGTGGGGGGCGCCCCACTGCGCGAACGGCATGGACCCGGAGTCGTACCAGGCGTCGATGACGTCCGGGACGCGGCGCGCCTCCGTCCCGCACTTCGGGCAGGGGAACGTGACGTCGTCCACGTACGGGCGGTGCGGGTCGAGCGCGGACAGGTCGCTTCCCGCCAGCTCGCCCAGTTCCTTCAGCGACCCGACGCAGGTGACGTGCTCCTCGTCCTCGCCGCAGACCCACAGGGGGAGCGGCGTGCCCCAGTAGCGGCTGCGGGACAGCGACCAGTCGACGTTGTTGCGCAGCCACTCCCCGTACCGGCCGTGCTTGACGGTCTCGGGGTACCAGTTGGTCTTCTCGTTCTCCTCCAGCAGCCGGTCCTTGATCTGCGTGGTGCGGATGTACCAGGCCGGGAGCGCGTAGTAGAGCAGCGGCGTGTGGCAGCGCCAGCAGTGGGGGTAGCTGTGGTCGAAGTGCCCGCCGCGGAACAGTAGCCCGCGCGCGCGCAGGTCCTCGGTGAGCGGCTCGTCGGCGTCCTTGAAGAACTTGTTGCCGACCAGGGGCACCTCACGCAGGAACCGCCCGTCCGGCCCGATCGGGTTGACGATCGGCATGCCGTAGTTCTTGCAGACGGTCATGTCGTCGCCGCCGAACGCGGGGGCCTGGTGGACGAGCCCGGTGCCGTCCTCCACGGTGACGTAGTCGCCCAGGACGACGTAGTGCGCGTCGGGGATGTCGACGAGGTCGAACGGCCGCCGGTAGGGGGTCCGCTCGAGCTCGGTGCCCTGGAACGTGGCGAGCCGCTCGGCGCCCTCGCCGAGGACCTGGTCGACCAGGGGTTCGGCCACCACGAGCACCTCGTCGGACCCCTGCGGCCGGGCGGCCACGTACGTGACGTCCGGGTGGACGGCCACGGCGGTGTTCGACACCAGCGTCCAGGGGGTCGTCGTCCAGATCAGCAGCGCGGCGTCCATCTCGGCCAGCGGGCCGGACGTGACGGGCATCCGCACGAACACCGACGGGCTGGACACGGTCTCGTACCCGCCCGGCTGGCCCAGCTCGTGGTCCGACAGGCCCGTCCCGCAGCGCGGGCAGTACGGCGTGATGCGGAAGTCGCGGAACAGCAGGCCCTTGTCGAACACCTGCTTCAGGGACCACCAGACGGCCTCGACGTACTCGGGGTCCATCGTGCGGTAGGCCTGGTCGGTGTTGACCCAGTAGCCCATCCGCTCGGTCATCTCCTCGAAGGCGTCCACGTGGCGCAGGACCGATTCGCGGCAGCGGGCGTTGAACTCCGCGACGCCGTACTCCTCGATGTCCTTCTTGCCGGTGAGGCCGAGCTCCTTCTCGACGGCGACCTCGACGGGCAGGCCGTGGCAGTCCCAGCCGGCCTTGCGCGGGACGTGGTGGCCCTTCATGGTCTTGAAGCGCGGGAAGACGTCCTTGAAGACGCGGGCCTCGACGTGGTGGACGCCGGGCATCCCGTTGGCGGTCGGAGGCCCCTCGTAGAACACCCACGGGGTCCCGGACGCGGTGCGCTCGAGCGACCGCTCGAAGACCTTGTTCTCCTGCCAGCGGCGCAGCATGTCCCGCTCCAGGGCGGGCAGATCGACCTGCGCGGGCAGCGGCCGAAAACCTCGGCTCACGATGGCGGACCTCCGGATCGACGCGAACACGTTGACCGGAGGGACGAGGCGGCTGCCCCGCGGTACCACCCTCCTTGACCGTGCCCGTACGGCGCGGTCCGCTTCGTTCCAGTCTGGGCGGCCGGATCTACTGGGCCCCTCGGCGGGGCGGTTCTTCCGGCGGCTCCGGGGTGATCAGACCGCCGGGCTCGCCCCCGGGCTCGCACCGTCCCCGGGTCGCTCATGGCTGCGTGCGGCGGCAGGTGTCCCCATCAGTGCCTGCCATGCGACTGCTGGTCCCGACCTTAACGCACGCCGGACCCCGGCTCTTCCCCTTTTCCCGTCCGGGGGACACGGTTCCTTTGCGATCTCGTACGCCGTGCTGGAGTTTCCATGCGTTCGGCGACCGGGCATAAGCGGTCGGTAACGCGGCCCAGGTTGTTTACCGTGTCCGAGAGAGGGGACCAATGCTGCCCGCACTGCCCGTCGAGGCGACCAGCGCGAGGGAGGCCGACATGGCCGGCGCGATGAGGGGCGCGACGCCCGCCGCAAGCAAGAGCCGGGGCGCGGCGCGGCCGTCCCAGACCAGGACGCCCGGCGCGAGAACGGGTTCGGCTGGGAAAGGCGCGGCAGAAAAAGGGACGGCTGAGAAAGACGCTCCTGGAAAGGGCGCCGCCGGAAAGGGGAGAGCCGCAAAGGGCCCGGCCAAGCCGGGCGCCGCCAAGAACCCCGCGAAGGGCCCTGCCGTGAAGCCGGGCAGGCCGGGGGCCGGGCGCGGACCCGCGAAGCGCGGCAAGGGCGGGACGGCCGCGAAGACCGGCGAGGCGGCGGCGCCGGACGCGCGGGAACCGGCGAGGACGGCGGCCGCGGAGCTGCCGGTCCGCGAGGGGGAGCACCAGTGGACGCCGGGTGAGCTGGCCGAGGTGCGGGCTGGATTGGAGGAGCAGGTCCAGGGGCTGCGCAGCGAGATCGCCGCCTCCGCCAGCCAGATCGCCGAGGGCGACGCCAGCGACGGGGCGGGCGACGACCAGGCCGACGCGGGCGCCAAGACCTACGAGCGCGAGCACGAGCTCGCTCTGGCCTACAATTCACAGGACCTGCTCGCCCAGATCGAGCGGGCCGTCCAGCGGATGGACGCCGGCACGTACGGGATCTGCGAGTCCTGCGCCAGGCCGATCGGCAAGGCGCGCCTCCAGGCCTTTCCGCGTGCGACCCTGTGTGTGACATGCAAACAACGCGAGGAACGTCGCTGAGCGACTCAACGAACCCAGAGCGGCAGGCCGGGGAGACCGCGGGATCTCCCCGGCCGCGCCGCGTCGGCGTGCTGGTCGCCGTGGCCCTGGCCGCGCTCGCCGCCGACATCGTGTCCAAGATCATCGTGGTGTCGACGCTGCAGGACCGCGCGCCGGTCCGGCTGCTCGGCGGGCTGCTGACGCTGCGCGAGACCCGCAACAGCGGCGCCGCGTTCTCGATCGGCACCGGCTACACCATCGTGTTCACGCTGATCGCCTGCGGGGTGGTCGTGGCGATCCTGCGGACCGCCCGGAACCTGCGCAGCGCGCCGTGGGCGGTCTGCCTCGGGCTGCTGCTCGGCGGCGCGGTCGGCAACCTCATCGACCGGCTGCTGCGGGCCCCGGCCCCGCTGAAGGGCCACGTCGTCGACTGGATCCAGCTGCCGCACTGGCCGGTGTTCAACCTGGCCGACTCCGCGATCGTCTGCGGCGGCGTGCTGGCCGTCCTGCTGGCGGCGCGCGGCCTCCAGGTGGACGGGACGCGCCTCAAGGACGATGCCCCCGGCACGGACGGTGCTCCGAACGCGGGCGAGAGTCCGGAAGCGGGGACCTCCCCCGGCAAGGGCGGCGCCGCCGAGGGCGAGGCCCCCAAGGACCCCCCGAAAGACGCCCCCGAGGACGCACCCGCCCGTGAGCCCGAGGACGGGGCCGAGGTCCCGGCCCCGGAGGAGAAGTCATGATGGGCGACGTGCGGAGCCTCCCCGTCCCGGATGGACTGGAGGGCGAGCGGATCGACGCCGCGCTGGCGCGGCTGTTCGGGCTGTCGCGCGGCAGCGCCGCCGACATCATCGCCGCGGGCGACGTCGTGCTGGACGGCGCGCCCGTGGCCACCAAGTCCGAGCGGCTGCACGCCGGCGCCTGGCTGGAGGTCACGCTCCCGCCGCCGCCCGCGCCGCCCGCCCCGGTCGCCGAGCCCGTCCCCGGGATGGGCGTGCTTTTCGAGGACGACGACATCGTCGTGGTGAACAAGCCGGTCGGCGTCGCCGCCCACCCGACCACCGGCTGGACGGGCCCCACCGTCCTCGGCGGGCTGCTCGGGGCCGGGCACACGATCGCCACCAGCGGCGCGTCCGAGCGGCAGGGGATCGTGCACCGGCTGGACGCCAACACCACCGGCGCCATGGTCGTGGCGAAGAGCGAGGTCGCCTACTCGCGGCTCAAGCGCGCGTTCAAGGAGCGCCGCATCGACAAGCGCTACCAGGCGCTCGTGCAGGGCCATCCCGACCCGTTCCGCGGGACGGTCGACGCCCCCATCGACCGGCACCCCTCCGGGGACGGCCGGTTCGCGGTCGTCGCGGGCGGAAAGCCGTCCGTCACCCACTACGACACCGTCGAGGCGTTCCGGGCCGCCTCGCTGCTCGACATCGACCTGGAGACGGGCCGCACGCACCAGATCCGCGTCCACATGTCCGCGATCCGGCACCCGTGCGTGGGCGACATGGCCTACGGCGCCGACCCGACCCTGGCGGAGCGCCTCGGCCTCAGGCGGCAGTGGCTGCACGCCGTCCGGCTCGGGTTCGAGCACCCCACCAGGGGCGAGTGGGTGGAGTTCGAGAGCCCCTACCCGGACGACCTGGCCCGCGCCCTGGAGATCGTCGCGGCGGAGTCCTGAGCTCAGAGGCCGAGCAGGCGCAGCCCAGCAGCGACACCGGCCGCGGCGACCAGCACCACCAGGAACGGCGCGCGCAGCAGGAGCGCGGCGACGGCGGCGCCCAGGCCCGCCAGCCGCGCGGCGTCCAACTCCAGGGTCCGGCCGTCGGCGAGCGCCTGGACGGCGATCAGCGCTGTGAGCAGCGCCACCGGGACCAGTTCGGTGAACCGGCGCACCCGCGGGTCGTCCAGCATCCGGCGCGGGGTGACGAGCCCGCCGAGCTTCAGCGCGTAGCAGCCGAGCCCGGTGGCGATCACCGCGATCCAGACGCTCACGGCGCCGCCCTCCGGCCGAGCAGCGCGGGCAGCGCGGCGACGGCGGCCAGCATGACCGGCACGCCCGGCGGCAGGACCGGCGTCGCCGCCACCGCGATCACCGCCGCGGCGACGGCGACGCGGACCGCCGCCCGCCCGCCGGTGAGCCGCGGCCAGAGCAGGGCGAGGAACGCCGCCGGGCCGAGGACGTCCAGGCCCACGGCCTCGGGGTCGCCCAGCCGCGCCGCGCCCACCCCGCCCAGCAGCGTGGTGAGGTTCCACACCAGGTAGAGGGTGATCGCCGTCGTGTAGAACCCGGCGCGGGCGGCGTCCCGGCCGCGCTGCGCGGTCGCCACGGCGGCCGTCTCGTCGATGACGACGTGCGCGGTGACCAGCCTGCGCCGGCCGCGCACGCCGAGCGTCGCCGCGAGCCGCATCCCGTACAGGGCGTTGCGCCCGCCGAGCAGGACCGCGCCGAGCGTCCCGGCGACCAGCCCGCCGCCCCCGCCGATCACCCCGGCCAGCGCGAACTGGGACGCGCCCGTGAACGCCAGCAGGCTCAGGGCGCACGCCTGCGCGACGGTCAGCCCCGCCGTCACCGCCGCCGCGCCGAACGCCAGGCCGGACACCCCGACGGCGACGCCCACGCTGAGCCCGTCGCGGACCGCCGCGGCCCGCGCGGCCTCGTCCGGAGCGCCCTCCTCCAGGGCGTTCTCGTCCGGAGCGCTCTGGTCCGGTGCGGCGTCGTCACGAGCGGGCTCGTCGGGGACGCCCTCACCGGCCGCCCGCGCGGACCCGTGCGCGCTCATCGGCCGGACTCGGCCGCGTCCAGCCCCGCCTCGATGATCGCGTTCACGATGGGAGCGAGCCGGTCCGGGCCGAGGGACGGGGCGTGCGCCGCCATGGCCTCGACGATCCGCCGCTCGCGCTCGGGGTCGCGGCCGGCGAAGCCGCCGACCGGCTTGAGCCGCTGGACGACGGCGGCGACCGCGGTGCGGTGCTCCAGCAGCGTCGCGAGGGCGGCGTCGAGGCCGTCGATCGCCTCGCGGGCCTCGGCGAGCGTGGTGATGGCGGCGGCCGACGGCAGCGCGACCCGCACCTCGCCGGACGGCCCGCAGGCCGGGCAGCCCGCGTCCGCGGCGGCGGGATCGATCACCTGGTCGTTCATCTCGGGTCCCCTCTCGTGCGGCCCGTCCGGGCGAGGGGAGCAGGTGCCCCGGGCCGCGCCTGATCAGCAGAAAAGGCAGCTCCAGCAGAAAGGCAGAGTCCCCTTGGACTCTGCCTCGGCCGGCTCCGGGGTCGTCGCTAGGTCGCGGGGGCGACCGGCTCACCCGGAGCCGGCTGCGTAAACCTGAAATGGCGACGTTCCACGGGGACGATCGTATTCCGTGCCGCCCCGGCGGCCAAACTCCGGACCTCCCGTCCCGGGCTTCGAGACGACCGGAAGGGGTCTCCCGGGATTGGGCGCGTCGGGGCGCGAGTGACCAGGGATGCGGGTTAGGCTCTCAGAGCCGCGTCGTTCCGGCGCCCGCCGGCCCGACGACCTTCCCCCGGTACCGATGCCGCGACCACGTGCCGATCCTGCACGTGGGCGGTCGCATGCGACGAGCAGGAGGCGCAGCACGCATGGCCGACTCTTTCGTTCACCTGCACGTTCACACCGAGTACTCCATGCTCGACGGAGCCGCCCGGTTGAAGCAGATGTTCGAGGAGGTCGGCCGGCAGAAGATGCCGGCGATCGCGATGACCGACCACGGCAACATGCACGGCGCCTACGACTTCCACAGGCAGGCGACCGCGGCCGGCGTCACCCCGATCATCGGCATCGAGGCCTACATGGCGCCGGAGTCCCGGTTCCACAAGAAGAAGATCCAGTGGGGCGAGCCGAGCCAGAAGCGCGACGACGTCTCCGGCGGCGGCCTGATCAACCACATGACGCTGTGGGCGCGCAACAGGGCCGGCCTGCACAACCTCTTCAAGCTCTCCAGCCGCGCCTACACCGAGGGCTTCGTCTTCAAGTACGCGCGCATGGACGAGGAGCTGCTCGCCGAGCACTCCGAGGGCCTGATGGCCACCACCGGCTGCCCGTCCGGCAAGGTCCAGACCCGGCTGCGGCTCGGCCAGTTCGACGAGGCGCTGAAGGCCGCCGCGAACTTCCAGGACATCCTCGGCAAGGAGAACTACTTCCTGGAGCTGATGGACCACGGCCTCGACATCGAGCGCCGCGTCCGCGACGGCCTCATCGAGATCAGCAAGCGGCTGAACATCCCGCCGGTCGTCACCAACGACTCCCACTACACGCACGAGTCCGAGGCCACCGCCCACGACGCGCTGCTGTGCGTGCAGGTGGGCAAGCAGCTCGCCGACCCCGACCGGTTCCGGTTCGACGGCAGCGGCTACTACCTGAAGACCGCCGACGAGATGCGCGCCATCGACTCCTCCGACATCTGGGCCGAGGGCTGCAGGAACACCCTGCTGATCGCCGAGCGCGTCGACCCCGCCGGGATGTTCGAGTACCGCGACCTCAGCCCCCGGTTCCCCGTCCCGGAGGGCGAGACCGAGGAGAGCTGGTTCCGCAAGGAGGTCTGGAAGGGCCTGGAGCGCCGCTTCCCGGACGGCCTCCCGGACGGCTACAAGGAGCAGGCCGAGTACGAGATGGGCGTCATCCTCGGCAAGGGGTACCCGTCCTACTTCCTCGTCGTCGCCGACTTCATCATGTGGGCCAAGGAGAACGGCATCCTGGTCGGCCCCGGCCGCGGCAGCGCCGCGGGCTCGCTGATCGCCTACGCGATGGGCATCACCGACCTCGACCCCATCCCGCACGGGCTGATCTTCGAGCGGTTCCTGAACCCCGAGCGCGCGTCCATGCCCGACATCGACATCGACTTCCCTGAAGACCGGCGGGCCGAGGTCATCAGGTACACGACCGAGAAGTGGGGGGCCGACAAGGTCTCCTTCATCGCCACGTTCGGCACCATCAAGGCGAAGGCCGCCATCAAGGACGCGGGCCGCGTCCTCGGCTTCCCGTACGCGCTCGGCGACCGCATCTCCAAGGCGTTCCCGCCCGCCGTCATGGGCAAGGACATCCCGCTGTCGGGCATCTTCGACGACAAGCACCCGCGCTACGGCGAGGCGGGCGAGCTGCGCAAGCTGTACGAGGAAGAGACCGACGTCAAGCAGATCATGGACCTGGCGCAGGGCCTGGAGGGGCTGATCCGCCAGACCGGCGTGCACGCCGCCGGGGTCATCATGTCCGGTGAGACGATCACCGACCACATCCCGATCATGCGCCGGGACGCCGACGGGGCGATCATCACGCAGTTCGACTACCCGACCTGCGAGTCGCTCGGCCTGCTGAAGATGGACTTCCTCGGCCTGCGCAACCTGACGATCATCGACGACGCGCTCAAGGGCATCCGGAAGAACAAGGGCGTCGAGGTCGACCTGCTCGCCCTCTCGCTGGACGACCAGAAGACCTACGACCTGCTCGCCCGCGGCGACACCCTCGGCGTCTTCCAGTTCGACGGCGGCCCCATGCGCTCCCTGCTCCGGCTGATGAAGCCGGACAACTTCGAGGACATCTCCGCCGTGGGCGCCCTGTACCGGCCGGGCCCGATGGGCGCGAACTCCCACACCAACTACGCGCTGCGCAAGAACGGCGCGCAGGAGATCACCCCGATCCACCCGGAGCTGGAGGAGCCGCTCAGGGAGATCCTCGACACCACCTACGGCCTGATCGTCTACCAGGAGCAGGTCATGGCGATCGCGCAGAAGGTTGCGGGCTACACGCTCGGCAAGGCGGACCTGCTGCGCCGCGTCATGGGCAAGAAGAAGAAGGCCGAGCTGGACGCCCAGTTCGTCGGGTTCGAGCAGGGCATGATCGACAACGGTTTCTCCAAGGAGGCCGTGAAGACGCTGTGGGACATCCTCGTCCCCTTCTCCGACTACGCCTTCAACAAGGCGCACTCCGCCGCGTACGGCCTCGTCTCCTACTGGACGGCCTACCTCAAGGCGAACTACCCGGCCGAGTACATGGCGGGCGTGCTCACCTCCGTCGGCGACGACAAGGACAAGAGCGCCCTGTACCTGTCGGAGTGCCGCCGGATGGGCCTGAAGGTGCTGCCGCCCGACGTCAACACCTCCGAGGCCGACTTCACCCCGCTCGGCGACACCGAGATCCGGTTCGGTCTGTCGGCCGTCCGCAACGTCGGCACCAACGTCGTGGACGGGATCGTCGCGGCCCGCCGCGAGAAGGGCGCCTACACCGACTTCAACGACTTCCTCAACAAGGTCCCGCCGCCGGTGTGCAACAAGCGGGTGGTGGAGTCGCTGATCAAGGCGGGCGCGTTCGACGAGCTCGGCCACCAGCGCAAGGCGCTGCTGATGGTGCACGAGCAGGCCATCGACTCGGTCATCGACATCAAGCGCAAGGAGGCCGTCGGCCAGGACTCCCTGTTCGGCGCCCTGGAGGACGACGGCGGCGAGGACGCCTTCGCCGTCGCGATCCCCGAGGCCGAGGAGTGGGACAAGACCACCCTTCTCGCCTTCGAGCGGGAGATGCTCGGCCTGTACGTGTCGGACCACCCGCTCCTCGGCGTCGAGCACATCCTCGAACGGGAGGCCGACTGCACGATCGCCGTCCTCAACGGCGGCGAGCGTCCCGACGGCCAGGTGGTCATCGTGGCCGGGCTGCTCTCCGGCCTCCAGCGCAAGGTCACCAAGCAGGGCAACTCCTGGGCCATGTTCCAGCTGGAGGACCTCGGCGGCTCCATCGAGGTGATGTGCTTCCCGTCGTCCTACCAGCTGTGCTCGACCCTCCTCGCCGAGGATGCCATCCTCGTCGTCAAGGGCCGCCTGGACCGCCGCGAGGACGTCGCGAAGATCATCGCGATGGAGGTCGTCCAGCCCGACCTCAGCGTCACCGACGCGACCGGCCCGCTCTCGGTCACGATGCCGCTCGGCCGCTGCACGCCCCCCACGGTCTCCCGCCTCAAGGAGGTGCTGATCACCCACCCCGGCACCGCCGAGGTGCACCTCCACCTCCAGAACGGCCCGCGCACGACCGTCGTCCGCCTGGACGACAGGCTCCGCGTGGCACCGTCCCCAGCCCTGATGGGCGACCTGAAACAACTCCTGGGCCCCTCCTGCCTGGGCTGAGGAGGCGTTCGACGTCCGGCGCAGTGAGCACCACACGCGGTTTCTCGGGTTCGGGCCCCAGGCCCGAACCTAGGAAACCGCAATGAGCTCGGCTCTCCAGTCGACGAAGCGGCCGATTCCGTCGAAGTGGGCGCGGGCGGTGCCGCCGCCGGGGAGGGACACTTCGGTGAGGACGTCGCTCTGCCGGTAGGGGACGCGGTGGTGCGACAGGAGCCCGGCGAGGGTGAGGCGCGGCTCGTGGGGGAAGAGGCTGGCGGCGTTGGCCACCAGGCGGGGGAGGGGGACGGGGTCCCACTGGGCGGGCGGCGCCTGGGGGTCGTCGACGTGCAGGTAGGCGGAGCCGCCGTCGTAGCCCGCGCCGATGTATCCGGCGCCGCCGAGGACGCCGCCGGCGGCCATCGCGATCAGTTCGCCGCCGTGCCCGGCGGGGCCCTCGTACCAGGACAGGTCGATCTCGGGGGTGGTGAACTCGGTGATCCCGAGCCGTTCGCCGATGGCCCGGATGACCAGGGTCGGGGCGACGGCGGGGTGCGCGTCGCCGAACTGGGGGTTGGCCCAGCCCCACAGCCAGGTGCGCTCGCGGGCGGCGTAGCTGCCGAGCAGCGAGACGCGGACCGTGACGCCGCCGCTGGTGTAGCTGCGGGCGGTCAGGTCGGCGCTCCAGTCCTCGCGCGGCAGGAACTCGGCGAGCGTCTCCTGCTGCTGCAGGACGACGGCCGCCAGTGCGGCGCCGAGGCGTTCGAACGCAGGGCTGAATCCGGACATGTCGGGCACATTATCCCAGTAATCGGGGCTGCCGTGGGCGGGAATCGGACACCCTTCGAGAGTCGATCGGCTGACCGGGGCAGGCTAGGCTTTCGCTGTCGGACGACTTGCAACTAGGAGCGTACGAGGTGCGGCGACCCACCGGGAGGCTCTTGGCGATCTGGGCGGTCACCAGCGCCGTCGTCACGTTGCTGGGGCCGCTCGCCGGCCTGCTGTGGGCGGCGGTCGTCCCCGAGGTGACGTACGTGGTCGTGCAGGGTGAGGCCCTTCTGGCCGACCCGGAAGGCCAGGGCCCGATCGGAATCGACGCCCGCTTCGCCCTGATCGCGCTCGTCGCCGGGATCGCGTGCGGCGTCGGCGCCTACCTGGCGGGCGGGCGCGGCAACGACTCCGCGCTGCTGCTCGGGCTGGCCGTGGGCGGCGCCGCCGCGGCCGTCCTCGCCTGGCAGACCGGCCACCTGATCGGCCTCGGGCACTTCGAGGACGCGGTCCGGCACGGGCGCGACGGCACCACCGTCACCGGCGTCGCCGACCTGCGCGCCAAGGGCGTGCTGGTGTTCTGGGCGCTGCCGGCGGTCGCCGCCTACGGGCTGCTGGAACTGGTCGTGCGGCGGCTACCCGCGGGCGATGGCGGCGACGCGGGCGCCGGTGAGGCGGACGAGGTCGGCGGGGACGAGTTCGATCTGGAGTCCGCGCCGGCCGGCCGAGACGTAGACGGTCGCGAGTCCTGACGCCGACGCGTCGACCACGGTCGGCAGCCGCCTGCGCTGCCCGAGCGGGCTGATCCCGCCGACGACGTACCCGGTGGCGCGCTCGGCGTCGCGGGGGTCGGCCATCCGGGCCTTCTTGCCGCCGGCCGCCGCCGCGAGCGCCTTCAGGTCGAGGGTGGACGACACCGGGACGACACCGACCGCGAGGTTCCCGTCGATCTCGGCCAGCAGCGTCTTGAAGAGCCGGTCGTGCGGGACGCCGAGGGCGTCGGCGGCGGCCTCCCCGTAGGACTCGGCGTTCGGGTCCACCTCGTAGGCGTGCAGCGTGAACTCGACGCCGGCCTTCGCCGCGGCGATCGTCGCGGGGGTGCCCTTGCCGCCCTTGGCCTTGGCAGTGCTCATGGGGGCAGTCTGCCGTGATCGCTCAGTTCGGCGTGAACGACCCGTCCAGGAACTGCCCGGCGGGGATCATCGGGAGCACGTCCAGGATGCGGTTCTCCCTGGCCAGCAGCTCGCCCTCCGCCGCCAGCCGCAGCGCCGCGTCCTCGTGCTCCAGCAGGCGCTGCTTCTCGTGCCCGTCCAGCACGAGCGACGCCGCGATCGCATACGACAGCGCGACCGGGTCGCCCGGGTCGATCTCCTCCAGCGGGCCCGCGCCGGCCGCGCCGAGGCGCCGCCGGTAGCTCCGGAACAGCCGCCGGACCCGAGCCGCGGCGGGCTCAGGGTCGGCGCCGGGCTCCTCGGGCAGGAACTCGACCTCGCCCTGCAGGTAGGGCCGGGACCGGTCCAGCTCCTTCAGCCGGAACCGCCGTGCGCCGACGGCGACGATGTCGTACCGCCCGTCCGGGTGGGGCGTCACCTCGCGCAGCTCGGCGACGCAGCCGACCTCGGCGAGGCGGTGCGCCGCGCCCTCGCCGACCTCGTGGCCGAGTTCGATGCCGACGACGCCGAAACCGCGGGGCTCGGGCAGTTCGAGGAGGTCGGCGACCAGCCGGCGGTAGCGGTCCTCGAACAGGTGCAGGGGGAGCACCAGGCCGGGGAACAGCACGGTGCCGAGGGGGAACAGGGCGAGCCGCTCGGTCACATCTTCTCTCCCGCGCTCCTGGGCGCAACCGGAAACGCCCGTGCCGCCAGGGTACGTCGCAAATGATGATCTTGGTAAGGGGTGATTTTTCACAGGGTGAAGCAGGTGTAACGTCGGCGCCATGAGGATGCTCGTCGTCGACGCCTTCGCCGGCCGCGCGTTCGCCGGCAACCCCGCCGGGGTGTGCCTGCTCACCGGTGCCGCCGACGCCGCATGGATGCAGCGCGTCGCCGCGGAGATGCGGCATTCCGAGACAGCGTTCGTCCGTCCGCTCCAGGACGGGGGCGCCGACTTCGAGGTGCGGTGGTTCACCCCGAAGACGGAGGTCGCCCTCTGCGGGCACGCCACCCTCGGTTCCGCCCACGCCCTCTACGAGACGGGGACGGCCGAGGCGGGGCGCCCGATCAGGTTCCGCACGCTCAGAAGCGGCGTCCTCACCGTCACCCCGGAGGAGGACGGCGCGCTGGCGATGGACTTCCCGGTGATGCGCGCCGACCCCGTCGAGGTGCCCGGGGGGCTCGCGGAGGCACTCGGCGCCAAGGTGCTGCACACCGGGCGCAACGCCCAGAACGACCTGCTGGCCGAGGTCCCGGACGAGACCTCCGTGCGGGACCTCGCCCCGGACGTCCGGGCGCTCGCCGGGATCGACGCCCGCGGCGTGATCGTCACGGCGGCCGCCGCCCCCGGCCGGGACCACGACTTCGTGTCCCGGTTCTTCGCGCCGCGCGTCCTGCCCGGCGACGCCGAGGACCCGGTGACCGGCTCCGCCCACTGCGCCCTCGCTCCCTACTGGGCCGAGCGCCTCGGCCGCGACGCCCTGACCGGCTACCAGGCGTCGCCGCGCGGCGGGTACGTCCGCGTGGCCCTGCACGGCGACCGGGTGACCCTCGCCGGCCGGGCCGTCACCGTCCTGGACGGCGCCCTGCGGGTCTGACTCCCCGCACCGGGCCGACACGGGCGTCTCGGGACGTGAGACGGTGCGCGAGGGACGGAGGGCACTCCGTAGACTGGACGGGTGATTTCCCGTATCGACCTGCGCGGCTCGCTTCCCGGCGATCTGCGCTCCGTGCTGCCCCGCGCCGAACTCGACGTCGAGGCCGCCCTGGACAAGGTGCGGCCCATCTGCGAGGACGTGCGCCATCGCGGCTCGGCGGCGGTACGGGAGCACACCGGCCGGCTCGACGGGGTCGAGCTGGAGCGCGTCCGGGTCCCGGTCGAGGTCGTGCACCGGGCGCTCGCCGACCTCGATCCGGCCGTCCGGGACGCGCTGGAGGAGAGCATCCGCCGGGCTCGCGCCGTGCACCGCGCCCAGCGCCGCACGGACGTCACCACGCAGGTCGTGCCCGGCGGCACCGTCACCGAGCGGTGGATCCCGGTCGGGCGCGTCGGCCTGTACGTGCCGGGCGGCCGCGCCGTCTACCCGTCCAGCGTGGTCATGAACGTCGTCCCCGCGCAGGAGGCGGGCGTCGGCTCCCTCGCCGTCACCTCGCCCGCGCAGAAGGACTTCGGCGGGCTGCCGCACCCCTCGATCCTCGCCGCGTGCGCGCTGCTCGGCGTCGACGAGGTGTACGCCGCGGGCGGCGCGCAGGCGATCGCGATGTTCGCCTACGGCACCGACGAGTGCCCGCGCGCCGATCTGGTCACCGGGCCCGGCAACGTCTACGTCGCCGCCGCCAAGCGGCTGCTCAAGGGCGTGATCGGCATCGACGCCGAGGCCGGCCCGACGGAGATCGCGATCCTCGCCGACGGCACCGCCGACCCGGTGGAGGTCGCCGCCGACCTGATCAGCCAGGCCGAGCACGACACGCTCGCGGCCGCCGTCCTGGTGACCGACTCGGTGCGGCTCGCCGACGAGGTCGAGGCCGAGGTGAAGGCGCAGGTGGCCCGCGCCCGGCACAACGAGCGGATCACCGAGGCGCTGGCCGGGCGGCAGTCCGGCATCGTCCTGGTCGACGACGTCGACGACGGACTGAAGGTCGTGGACGCCTACGCCGCCGAGCACCTGGAGATCCAGACCGCCGACGCCGCCGCGGTCGCCGCGCGCGTCCGCAACGCCGGGGCGGTCTTCGTGGGCCGGTACGCGCCGGTGTCGCTCGGCGACTACCTGGCCGGGTCCAACCACGTCCTGCCGACCGGCGGGTGCGCCTGCCACTCCTCCGGGCTGTCGGTCCAGTCGTTCCTGCGCGGAGTGCACGTCGTCGAGTACGACCGCGACGCCCTCGCCGAGGCCACCGCGCGCGTCGTCGCGCTCGCCGAGGCCGAGGACCTGCCCGCCCACGGCGCCGCCCTCAAGGCCCGCTTCGACTGGGAGATCCCTTCGTGACCTCGCTCAACGACCTGCCGCTGCGGGACGACCTGCGCGGCCGGGAGCCCTACGGCGCGCCCCAGCTGGACGTCCCGTACGCGCTGAACACCAACGAGAACCCCTACCCGCCGTCCGAGCGGCTCGTGAAGGCCCTCGGCGAGGCCGTCATGGACGTCGCCGGGTCGCTGAACCGCTACCCCGACCGGGACGCGGTCGCGCTCCGCGAGGACCTCGCCGCCTTCCTGAACGCCGACACGCCCGGCGCGGGCCTCACCGCGGCCCGGGTGTGGGCCGCGAACGGCTCCAACGAGATCATCCAGCAGATCCTGCAGGCGTTCGGCGGGGCCGGCCGCACCGCGCTCGGCTTCGAGCCGTCCTACTCGATGCACCCGATCATCACCGGGGTGTCCGGGACCCGCTGGGTGAACGCCTTCCGCGACGAGGACTTCGGCCTCGAACCCGAGCGCGCGGTCGCGGCCGTCGAGGAGCACCGCCCCGACGTCGTGTTCCTGACCTCGCCCAACAACCCGACCGGCACCGCGCTGCCCCTCGACGCGATCGAGGCCGTCCTCGCGGCCGCGCCCGGCATGGTCGTCGTCGACGAGGCCTACGCCGAGTTCCGCCGCGCGGGCACCCCCTCCGCGCTGACGCTGCTGGACGGCCACCCGCGGCTGATCGTCACCCGGACGATGTCCAAGGCGTTCGCGATGGCCGGGGCCCGGCTCGGCTACCTGGCCGCCGCCCCCGCCGTGATCGAGGCGCTGCTGCTCGTCCGGCTGCCCTACCACCTGTCGGCCGTCACCCAGGCCGTCGCGCGCACCGCCCTCGCCCACGGCGAGGAGCTGCTCGGCGGCGTCGACGCGCTGCGCCGCGAGCGCGACGACCTCGTCGCGTGGCTGCGCGCCGAGGGGCTCCGGGTCGCCGACTCCGACGCCAACTTCGTCCTGTTCGGGACGTTCCCCGACCGCCGCCGCGTCTGGGAGGACCTGCTGGAACGCGGCGTGCTGATCCGGGAGGTGGGCCCGCCCGAGTGGCTGCGGGTCAGCGTCGGCACCCCGGCGGAGATGGCCGCCTTCCGCACCGCGCTCCGGCAGGCGCGCGGAGCCGGCACCGAGAACAGCGAGGAGAGTCTGTGACGCGCAAGGGACGAGTCGAGCGCGGGACCGGGGAGACCCAGGTCCTCGTGGAGATCGACCTCGACGGCACCGGGCAGGTCGACGTCGCGACCGGCGTGGGGTTCTTCGACCACATGCTGGCGCAGCTCGGCAAGCACGGGTCGTTCGACCTGACCGTCAAGACCACCGGCGACCTGCACATCGACAGCCACCACACCATCGAGGACACCGCGATCGCGCTCGGCGCGGCGTTCCGCGAGGCGCTGGGCGACAAGTCCGGCATTCGCCGCTTCGCCGACGCCTCCATTCCGCTCGACGAGGCGCTCGCCCAGGTCACCGTGGACGTCTCCGGGCGCCCCTACCTGGTGCACGTGGAGCCGGACGGCATGGCGCCGATGATCGGCCCCGAGTACGACACCACGATGACCCGGCACATCCTCGAGTCGTTCGTGTCGAACGCGCGGGTCGCGCTGCACGTCCACGTCCCCTACGGCCGCAACGCCCACCACATCGTCGAGGCGCAGTTCAAGGCCCTCGCCCGCGCGCTGCGCGACGCCGTGGCGTTCGACCCGAAGGTGCACGGCATCCCCTCCACCAAGGGGGCCCTGTAGCCGTGGACATCGGTGGCCTGCACCTCACCTACGGCACCGTGGCGATCTTCGCGGTCGCCGTGTTCCTGCTGGCGGGCGTGTACAGCTTCGTCAAGCAGGGTCTCAAGATCGCCGCGCTGCTCCTGCTGGTGCTCGCCGGGGCGGCCGTCGCCGGGGGAGTGATGTGGTCGTGAGGGTGATCCGGCCGTGAAGAAGATCGTCATCCTGGACTACGGCTCGGGGAACCTGCGCTCCGCCGAGCGCGCGGTGGCCCGCGCCGGCGCGGAGGTGACCGTCACCGCCGACCGGGACGCCGCGCTCGCCGCCGACGGCCTGGTCGTCCCGGGCGTCGGCGCGTTCGCCGCCTGCATGGCGGGCCTGCGCTCGGTGCACGGCGACCAGATCATCGGCCGCCGCCTGGCGGGCGGCCGCCCCGTCCTCGGCATCTGCGTCGGCATGCAGATCCTGTTCTCCAAGGGCATCGAGCACGGCGTCACCACCCAGGGCTGCGACGAGTGGCCGGGCACGGTCGACCGCCTGAACGCCCCGGTCGTCCCGCACATGGGGTGGAACACGGTGGATGTCCCCGAGGGCTCCGTGCTCTTCGAGGGCCTGCGCGACGAGCGCTTCTACTTCGTCCACTCCTACGCGGCCCGCAGCTGGGACCTGGAGACCGACCCGACCGGCACCATCCCGGCGCCCCTGGTCACCTGGTCCGAGCACGGCGACCGCTTCGTCGCCGCGGTCGAGAACGGCCCCCTGTGCGCCACCCAGTTCCACCCGGAGAAGTCCGGCGACGCCGGCGCCCACCTCCTGCGCAACTGGCTCGCCACCCTGGCCTAGGCACCCGTCCCATCTGCATCGATAGGGTTTCCGCATGACTTTGACGCTCCTTCCCGCCGTCGACGTCGCCGACGGCCGGGCCGTCCGGCTGGTGCAGGGCGAGGCCGGCACCGAGACCTCCTACGGCGCGCCGCTGGAGGCCGCGCTCGCCTGGCAGGGGGCGGGGGCGGAGTGGATCCATCTGGTGGACCTCGACGCCGCGTTCGGGCGCGGCTCCAACCGGGAACTGCTCGCCGAGGTGACCGGGAAGCTGGACGTGAAGGTGGAGCTGTCGGGCGGCATCCGCGACGACGCGTCGCTGGAGGCGGCCCTGGCCACCGGGTGCGCCCGGGTCAACATCGGCACCGCCGCGCTGGAGGACCCCGCCTGGTGCCGCAAGATCATCGCCTCGCACGGCGACCGGATCGCGGTGGGGCTGGACGTGCGGGGAACGACGCTGGCCGCGCGCGGGTGGACGCGGGAGGGCGGCGACCTGTGGGAGGTCCTCGCGCGGCTGGAGGACGACGGCTGCCCCCGGTACGTGGTCACCGACGTCACCAAGGACGGGACGCTGCGCGGCCCCAACACCGGGCTGCTGCGCGAGGTCTGCTCCCGGACGGACAGGCCCGTCGTCGCCTCCGGCGGCGTCTCGTCGCTGGACGACCTTCGGGCGCTGGCCGGGCTCGTCCCGGACGGCGTCGAGGGCGCGATCGTCGGCAAGGCGCTCTACGCCGGGGCGTTCACGCTGGAAGAGGCCCTGGAGGCCGTGAAGTGACCGTCGCCGTGCGGGTGATCCCGTGCCTGGACGTCGACGCCGGGCGCGTGGTCAAGGGCGTCAACTTCCAGAACCTGCGGGACGCGGGCGACCCGGTGGAGCTGGCCCGCCGCTACGACGCCGAGGGCGCCGACGAGCTGACGTTCCTGGACATCACCGCCTCCAGCGCCGACCGCTCCACGACCTACGACGTGGTGCGGCGCACCGCCGAGCAGGTGTTCATCCCGCTGACGGTCGGCGGCGGCATCCGCACCGTCGAGGACGTCGACCGGCTGCTGCGCGCCGGCGCCGACAAGGTCTCGATCAACACCGCGGCGATCGCGCGGCCGGAGTTCCTGCGGGAGGCCGCGCACCGGTTCGGGTCGCAGTGCGTCGTGCTGTCGGTGGACGCCCGGCGCGCCGCGGGGACGCCGTCCGGGTTCGAGGTCACCACGCACGGGGGCCGCAAGGGCACCGGCATCGACGCGATCGAGTGGGCCCGTCGCGGCGCGGAGCTCGGCGTCGGGGAGATCCTGCTGAACTCGATGGACGCCGACGGCACCAAGGCCGGCTTCGACCTGGACATGCTGCGCCGCGTCCGGGAGGCCGTCACCGTCCCGGTGATCGCCAGCGGAGGCGCGGGGGCGGTCGGGCACTTCGCCCCCGCCGTGGAGGCGGGCGCGGACGCCGTCCTCGCCGCCAGCGTCTTCCACTTCGGGGAATTGAAGATCTCCGACGTCAAGGCCGCGCTGGGCGCCGCAGGCAACCCCGTTCGCTGAAGAGGAATCCCCCCGCATGAGTATCGCTCTCGCGACCTGCTCGCTGCTGCCCGACGGAAGCGACGACGTCCAGGACCTGATCCGCGCCCTGGCGGCCGAGGGCGTCGCCGCCGAGCCCGTCGCCTGGGACGCCGACGTCGACTGGCCCCGGTACGACCTGGTCGTCATCCGCTCCACCTGGGACTACACCGCCCGACGGGACGAGTTCGTGGCATGGGCGGAGAGCCTGCCCCGCGTCCTCAACCCCGCCGCGATCGTGCGGTGGAACACCGACAAGCGCTACCTGCGCGACCTCGCCGACGCGGGCGTCCCCGTCGTCCCGACGCTGTGGGACCCGGACGACCTCCCCTCCGAGTGGCCCGAGTACGTCATCAAGCCGGCCGTCTCGATCGGCGCGGGCGACACCGCCCGCTGGGGCCCCGGCGAGGAGGCCGCGGCCCGCGCCCACCTGCGCTCGCTCCGCGAGGCGGGCCGGACGGTGATGGTCCAGCCGTACCTGTCCGCCGTCGACACGGTCGGCGAGACGGCGCTGATCTTCTGCGACGGCGAGTACAGCCACGCCGCCCGCAAGGCGCAGATCCTCGCCGCGGGCGCGGGCGTCCAGGGCCACGTCCGGGACGACCCGACGCGCGGCCAGGTCACCGCGTCCACGGCCACGGAGGCCGAGCTGGAGGTGGCCCGCCGCGCCCTGGCCGCCGTCCCGCACGGCGACGATCTCCTCTACGCCCGCGTCGACATGATCCCCGGCCCGGACGGCGCCCCGATGCTCATCGAGCTGGAACTGACCGAGCCCGCCCTCTACCTGCACCACGCCCCCGGCAGCGCCGAACGCTTCGCCGGGGCCATCCGCGCCGACCTCGGCGTCAGGCGCTAGCCCTGCGACCGCCGGAGGTCGTCGACACCCGGCGCCCGGTCAGTCCGTCGCGGGGAGCACCTCGTGCGCTATGCGCTGGAGCTGGCCGGTGAGCTGGTCGGGCGGGAACAGCCAGAGGCCGAGCGAGTCGGCGCCGGCGTCGAGCAGTCCCTGAAGCTTGGCTCTGACCTGGCGCGGGTCCCCGGCGACGGCGAACTCGTCGATCCATGCGTCCTCGACGACCAGCGGCTCGTCGTCCGCCAGGCCGGCGATCCGCTCGCGGATCTGGGCGCCGTGCTCGGACTCGGTGACCAGGGCGGTGTGCGATTCGGCCCTGAGGAAGAAGCCGACGGCGTCGCGCACGGCGTCGCGCGCCGCCTGCTCGTCGTCGGCGACCGACGCCAGGACGAAGGCCGTGATCGGCGGAGCCTGCCGGCCGGTCCCGGTCGCCTGCTCCTTGGCCCAGGCCACGTACGCGGCGCCGGCCAGGACCGACAGCAGGATCCCGTCGGCTCGCCCGGCGCCGGCACGCAGCGCGCGGCCGTTGACCGCGCCGATCCACAGCTCGGGCGGCTGCTCGGGCGCGAACTCCAGCCGGACGCCGGCGAAGTCGTGCGTGCCCGCCCGGCGGTCGGCGGTGCCGCCGCCCAGAAGCTCGCGCAGGACGTCGAAGGTCTCGGTGACCGCCGTCAGCGGGCGGTCGGGCAGCAGGCCCATCTGCCCGAGCCAGTGGGTGTTGCCGAGTCCCACGGCGGCCCGGCCGCGGCCCGGGTACATCCGAGCCAGCCCGGCCAGCTCCATGGCCAGGATCGCGGGGTGCCGGGTCATCACGCTGGCCAGGCCGAGCCCGACGGGGACCGTCCGCGTGGCGGCCAGCAGCTGGGTCATGCCGGACACGCCGCCGGTGAAGAAGCAGTCCTCGGAGAACCACAGCTCGCCGAAACCGAGCCGCTCCGCCAGCGCGGCGCCGGCGGTCAGCTGCTCCGGCGGGGTCAGGCTGCCGAACACGATCCCGATATCGCTCGCATCCATCGTGTGTTGCCTTCCGATCAGCGTCGGTGACGTCCCTTCGCGGCCGGGCGCCGCGTACGCCCCACTATAACCGGACCGCCGTCCGCTTATTCCGCCGAGGCCGGGGGCGTCTCGCCGCGCCCTTCGGCCACGCCGACGGCGAAGGGCTCCGGCGCGGTTAGGGGGCGTCTTCGCCGCGGGGCGGGGTCGTGGCCTCGGGAGGGCGTTCGGCCAGGGGAAGGATGATCGCGGAGGGGTGGTCGGGGTCGTGGAGGACCTCCTGGCGGGCGGTGACCATCGCCGTCGCGGTGGTGGCCAGGGGCTCGCCGGTGCCGGGGTTGACGGCGACCTTCGGATGGGCGCCGCTCGTGACGTGGACGCGGACGCGGTGGCCGCGCTCGAACCGGTGGCCCGCGGGCCACAGGTCGACGGCCAGGCGCCGCACGCCGCCGGTCCCGACGGGGCCGGCCGCGGCGGCGGGCAGGCGCAGGCCGCCCTCGCAGACGTTGCGGGACGTCCCGTCCGGGGAGACGTCGCACAGCCGGACCACGAAGTCGGTGTGCTCGCGGTCGGAGCGGACGAACAGGTCGGCGCCGACCGGGCCGATGACGTCCAGGTCGGCGGTGAGCGGCGGTGAGGTGAAGACCAGCACGTCCGGGCGCCGCTCCAGGGGGCGGTTGTCGACGGGGCGGGAACTGCCGAGCAGGGTGGGGCCGCCGAGCGCGGGCGTCGGGCGGGCGGGGTCGAAGCGGTAGGTGCTCGGCGGGGCCTCGCGGGGGCCGTCCTCGCCGAGGCCGCCGCCGGCGTGCAGGTGCCAGCGCGCCCGCCGCGTGCCCGGCGGCGGCCAGTCGCGGTAGTGCCGCCACTCGCGGGCCCCGGTGACGTAGACGCGGACGGGGTCGCGGCGCAGCCCGGACGGGTCGCCCTGCAGGTGGGCGCGGAACCAGGCGAGCGACTCGCGGATCGCCGGCAGGCCGTGGCGCGCGTCGGTGTGCCACCAGGGGCCGATCGTCAGGTACGGGGCGTGCCCGGCGGCGCGCAGCGCCAGGTAGTCCCTGACCATCCAGGGCAGGAACACGTCGTACCAACCGCCGAGCAGGGTGGCGGGCGCGGCGACCTCGCCCACGGTGGCGCTGAAGTCGCGGGTGTCCCAGTAGCCGTTCGCGGTCCCGTGGCCCGCGAGCAGGTCCTGGTAGAAGCGCATGGGCTCGCCGCCGGCGAGCACGTCCAGCTCGGACAGCGGGCGGCCGGAGCGGGCGGCGCGCAGGGCGCGGCGCCGCGACGTCAGCGGCGCGGTCAGCATGCCGAGCCGCCGCTGCTGCCGGTGCGTGAGACCGGTCCAGGTGAGCGTGGACTCCAGCGCGAACGACCCGCCCACGTAGGCGGCGTCCCGGAACGTGGACGCGGTGATCTGCAGGGACATCGCCCTCAGCTCGGGCCCGGCCTCGGCGGCGATCGCCCAGGCCGCGTACCCGAGGTAGCTCGGCCCGAACGTGGCGAACGTGCCGTGGAACCAGGGCTGGCGCTTCAGCCACTCGACGGTGACGAGCCCGTCGGCGCGCTCGCTGCCGAGCGGATCGAAGTCGCCGCCGGACCCGGAGGTCCCGCGTGCGCTCTGCACGACGAGCTGGAAACCGAACGGGACGAACAGCAGGCCGTTGGCGAGGGCGGCGGGCCCGCGCCGCCCGTAGGGGGTCCTGACGAGGATGGTGGGGGGCCGCTCGACCCCCACCGGGACGTACCGGTCGGCGAGGAGTGTGACGCCGTCCGGCATGGTCACCCGCAGGCCCCGCTCGACGGTGTAGGGGACGAGGCCCCGAAGCCGGGGCAGCCTGATCGGCGGGACGGGCAGTCGGTCCCAAGGCGCCATGCTGTCTCCGAACGCGGTCCGCTACTCCTAGCGAGGTTACCGACCCGTTCCGCGGGCCGGGCGTTCAGGTACCGGTGACGAGGGTCCACGGGTCGGGCGCGGCGGCGAGCGCGGCGCCGAGATCGTCGGCCCAGGCGGTCTCGTTTCCGTACTCCTCCCGCCACGACCAGAGCCGCAGGGTGACCCGGCGCAGGGGGTGCTCCTCGGTGACGCCGAGCGCGCCGTGCACCTGGTGGGCGATCGCGGCGACCGCGCCCGCGGCCCGCGACGCGTTCGCCTTGGCGGCGGCCACCGCGAACGGGTCTGCCGGTGCGCGGACGGCGGCGCGGACCGCGACGTCCGCGACCGTCGCCTCCCCGGCCAGCTCCGCCAGCATCTGCTGCACGGCCTGGAACCGCCCGATCGGCCGCCCGAACTGCTCCCGCTCGCCCGCGTACCGGACGGACAGGTCCAGCGCCCGGGCCATCGCCCCCGTCAGCTGGACGGCCCGCGCCAGCGCGCCGCGCCGCCGCAGTTCGGCCGCGTCCACCGCGCACGGCGCCGCCTCCTCCGCCGGGACGCCGGACAGGACGACGTCGTCGCGCGGCTCGCCCGCGACGTTCGCGCCCTCGGTGATCTGCGCCCGCGCCGGATCGACGGCGGCGACGACGCCGTCGCCGAGGACGACCAGCGACTGTGCCGAACGTGCCCAGGGGACCCGGCGGAACGTCCCGCTCAGGACGAGGCCGCCGCGGCCTCTCACCGCCTCGACCTCGCCGGACATGACGGTGAGAGCGCCGGGGGCCGCCCGCTGCCCGGCATCGGCGAGCAGCCGCCCGGCCAGCAGGGTCTCGGCCAGGGGCACGCCCGCGGCGTGATACCCGGCCGCGCGCAGGACGGCGGCGGCGTCGGCGGGGTCACCGCCGCTCCCGCCCGCCTCCTCCGGCACTCCGGCCAGCGTCAGACCGGACTCCTCCAGCGCCCGCCACGGGTCGCCGCCGGCGAGGATCTCGTTCGCGGTCTCTTCCAGAAGCCCCATCAGCGCACTCCCAGGCCGCGGGCGACGATGCCGCGCAGGATCTCGTTGGTGCCGCCCCGCAGCGTGAACCCGGGCGCCTGGACGACCGACTCCGCCAGCGCGCGCGCCAGCGGGTCGGGGGAGCCGGGGTCGGGCTCCACGCCCGCGTGCTCGCGCACCGCCTCGATGACCTCGCGCTCGAACCGCGTCCCGAGGTCCTTGACGAGGGCCGCGGCCAGGTCGGGGGTCTCGCCCCGGGCGAGGGCGCCCGCGACGCCCAGCGACGCCTGCCGCAGCGCCCACAGGCGCGCGGTCAGCCCGCCGAGCGCCCGCCGCGCCGCGGGACCTGCGGCGCGGCCGTGCAGGAGCCGGATGAGCATGAACGTGCTGAGCAGCCGTTCGGGGCCGCTGCGCTCGTGGGCCAGCTCGGCTGTGACCTGCCGCCACCCGTCCCCGGCGCGGCCGAGGACGAGCGCGTCCGGCACGAAGACGCCGTCGAGCACGACCTCGTTGAAGTGGTGCTCGCCGGACAGCCCCCGGATCGGCCTGATCGTCACGCGGTCGTCCGGCAGGGGCACGATGAACTGGCCGAGGCCCGCGTGCCGGTCCTGCGAGCGGGGGGCGCTCCGGGCCAGGACGAGGATCGCGTGCGCGAGGTGGGCGCCGCTCGTCCACACCTTGGCGCCGCGCAGCCGCCACCCGCCGCCGTCGCGCTCGGCGCGGGTCCGGACCGATGCCAGGTCGGAGCCGGAGTCGGGCTCGCTCATCCCGATCGCGAAGAAGCACTCGCCGCGCGCGATCGCCGGCAGGAACCGCTTCTTCTGCTCCTCGGTGCCGTGGGCCAGGATGGACGGGCCGGTCTGCCGGTCGGCGATCCAGTGCGCGCCCACCGGGGCGCCGGCGGCCAGCAGTTCCTCGATCACCACGAACCGCTCCAGCGGTGAGCGCCCGTGCCCGCCGTAGCGCTCGGGGAGCGTCATGCCCAGCCAGCCGCGCTCGCCCAGCAGGCGGCTGAAGGCGGGGTCGGCGCCGGTGAGCCAGCTGTCGCAGCGGGCCGTGAAGGGCGTCTCGGCCAGGAACTCCCGCACCCGGGCCCGCAGCGCGGCGGCCTCGGGCGGGAGCGTGCCGGGGGTCAGGCCGGGCAGTGCCGCCACATGCGCCTCCTCTGTCCAGGGGGACGTTACAGACGTGCCCCAACCCGTCGGTCAGCGGCCCCTTACACAAGGCCGCCTGGCGGGGTGGACGGTTCTCTGGGATCGTGTCGTCCTGCACAGGCGTTCCGCAGGGGGAGAAGATATGTGGCCCGGGTCCAACCCGCCGATGGGACCGCCGCCTGTAGGACAGGGCCAGCCGGAACCGGGCTGGACGCCGCGGCGGCAGCGCATCAGTCCGAGCGCCGGATGGTACGCACTGCCGATCGTCCTGGTCCTGGTCGCCGTCATCGGTTTCTTCACGGTGCTGGCGCTCCTCTGGGACGACTCGGAGGCCGCTGAAGGCCCGGCGGCCGTGGGCGACCCGGCGACCGGGGTCAGCCTTCGGCTCTCGGAGGGCTACGGCTACTTCGTCTACGTCCGGGAGGGCGGCCCGTCCCCGTACGCGTGCCGGGTCGAGGCGGGGGAGCGGTCCGGGCCCGTCCAGCTCACGCGGAAGAACTCCTGGAGCGCCTCCGACCACACGTCCTACCGCTACACCGCCACGTTCACGGCGCCGGTGTCGGGCGACGCCCGGCTGACGTGCCGGGGCGCCGACGGGCCGATCCTCGTGACGCCGGACGACACCGCCCACGGCTACCTCGGCCTCGCCCTGCTGACCGCGCTCGGCCTCGGCGGTCTCGCCGCCGTCGCCTTCGTCGTGACCATCCTCAGGCGCGGCGGGGCCAAGCGCCGGGCCGCGACGACCGCGGGCCCCTACTTCTGACCACCTGACCCTGGCCGGGCCAGTGGGAAGCGGGGCTCCGGCTCATGCCGTCAGTTCGCGCTCCAGCGGGGTGCGGAACCGGGGGATCGCGCGGACGTCGCCGAACCACTCCGCCATGCGCGCCGCCTCCCGCTCGACGGCGGACTCGGCGTCGGCGCCGACGTCCTCCAGGAGGCGGACGGCGATCTCGCCGTCTCTGCGCTGCGCCCATCCGCCGACGATGCGGCCGTCCCACCAGACCGACGGCCCGATGTTGCCGTTGCGGTCGAACAGCCGCGGGCGGTGGGCGCCGAGGAACCAGCCGCGCTCCTGCCAGCCCATCGGGGTCGGGTCGAGCGCGGGCAGCAGCGCCGCCCACGGCTCCGGAGCGGGCGCGGGTTCCAGGTCGTCGGACAGGACGATGCCGGTGGCGCCGTCGAGGTCGACCTCGGTGACGTCCAGCAGGGCGAGGGCCTTCTTGACGTCGCCGGCGGTCCAGCCCGTCCACCACTTCAGGTCCGCGGCCGGCGCGGGCCCGAACGCGCGCAGCCAGCGGCGGACGAGGTCGGCGCGGGCCTCGGCGGCCGGGAGGTCCTCGATGCCGCCGGGCAGCCACGTCTCGACGGGCGACCACATGTACTGGCTGCTCGTCCACGACCCGTTCGGCCGCCCCCGCACGATGCGGCCCTCGCAGCCGAGCGTGACCAGGACCCAGGTGGTGATGTTCGTGGGCCGCGAGTAGGACTTGCCGGGTGCCGGATCGACCTGCGTCCGCAGCAGGGGCACGTCCGCGCTGAGCTGGGCCCCCGTCGCCTCACCGCGCGCCAGCAGCGCCGCGTGGGCGGCCTCCTCGGCCCTGGTGAACAGGGCCGGAGCGTCGGCGATGTCGCTGCCGCGCCCGATCATCCGCGCGTAGGTGGCGCGCTGCCTGGCCGCCAGCCCGTTCGCCGTGGACGCCTGCAGCACCGGGACCAGATCGGTCGGCGCGACGAACATCGTCCGGCGCATCGCGAGCATCCGCAGCAGCGTGCGGTCGCCGTACAGGGCCTTCTCCACCGCCGCCGGGACGGCGTGGACGCTGCGCGCCGCGACCGACAGGAAGACGGTGGCCGGATCCGTGGCGTGCAGCACCAGCACGGACCGGGCGATGTCGAGGACGTCGTCGGTCCTGGCCGGGGCGGAGAGCCGGTGGCGGAGCGCGAGACGGGCCCGGCGCTCCGCCCTGTTCATCGAACGCATGAGCGAATACTAGACCGGGTCAGCCGCTGTTGGAGATCTTCACCACCACCTGGTCCTTGGTGACGGACTGCACCGAGACGTCGAAGCCCTCGGCCTGCTGCCCGTCCCCGACCGGCACCGTCACCGTCTGCCCGCCGATCTTGAGGGTGACCATCTCGCCCTGCACCTTCACCAGCTCGGCCTTCACGCCGAGGATGGACGCGCTCGCGTCGACGCCGCGGTCGAAGGTCACCGTGCACGAGTTGACGCTGCAGGAGGTCTTGCTGTTCTCGCCGCCGCACGCGGCCGCGGCGCCGAGGGGCAGCAGGACGAACGGGAGGACGGCCAGCTTCCGCCGAAGGGGAAAGGAGGTCGAGGTCATGTCGGCGAGTCTAGGCGGGCGCGGCGGCCTCCCGCGCCCTCCGCGAGGCGGATCCGCAGGACGCGAATCCGGCACTGCGCGGTGATGGCGCTGGATCTCGGGATGACCTCGTGTTTCGCTGGACGGGTGAACTTCACCGAAGGGGCGGACGCAGCTGGCGGGGTGAGCTGGGACGATGCCGTGGACGCGCCGATGCTCGGCCCGGTGGTGTGCGCCGCGCTCGGCATGGAGGCGCGCGCGATCCGGCGCGGCCTCACCCGGACGCCGGTCGTGGTCGTCGGCTACCGGGCGCGGCGCGCCGACCGGCTCCCGGCCGCCTGCGCCGCCCTCGTCGTCGCCGGGTTCGGCGGCGCGCTCGACGAGCGGCTGCGGCCCGGCGACGTCCTCGTCGCCGACGAGATCCGCGCCGCCGGCCCGGGCGGGAAGGCGGTGCCGTGCGCCGCGCCGCGCCTGCTCGCCGAGGAGATGATCCAAGACGGTCTGAGCGTGCAGGTCGGCCCCCTGGTCACCACCGACCGCGTCGTCCGGGGCGCGGAGCGCGCCCTGCTGGCGGCGCAGGGCGCTCGGCTGGCGGACATGGAGTCGGCGCTCGTCGCCGAGCGCGCCGGACCGCTTCCGGTCGCGGCCGTCCGCGTCGTCGTCGACGGCCCGCGGCACCCGCTGTGGCACCCGGGCATCGTCCGCCGCGGGCTGGCGGGACGGCGCGTGCTGGCCCGCGTCGGCCCCGCCCTGGAACGCTGGAGCGTCCTGCTCGTGCGGGGCGAGGAGGGCACGAGCGAGGGGAGCCCGGCCGGCCGGGCCTGACCGCCGCTCAGCCGTGCCCCGAACCGTGCCCCGAACCGTGGCCGTCCCCCTGGACGATCTTGCCGCCGAGATCCCCGCGCAGCGACTCCAGGGTCTGCTGCTGGCTGACCGCCACCCAGCGCGCCCCGACCAGATACGTCCCGCCCCAGGGCTTGGCCTCCTCCAGCCAGGCGTTCATGCCGTTGTCGGAGGTGAAGCTCAGCAGGACGTAGCGTCCCCGCGCGGTCTTGCAGTTCCCCTGCTCCAGATCCTTGACCTTGCGCTTCCCGGTCAGGGAGCAGTCCGTCTGCTGCGCCAGCTCGGCCAGGCTCGCCGGCTTGGCGGCCTTGCCGTCGGACGCGTCCGACGCGGCGGAACAGCCGGCCGCCAGCGGCATCGCCAGCGCGGCGGCGCACAGCGGCACCGTCTTCAACAAGCCGAGATGGTGTCGGGAACCCATCGCTCTTCCTCTCCGGGGTGAGACGCGCGATTCGAGGAAGGAATACGCGCCCCGCCCCGCAGGGGTTCATCCAGGCTCAGGTCACCGGAGGCTCAGGGCATCAGGCGGGCGCCCGCGGCGGCGCGGACGCCGGGTTCCTCGGCGTCGTCGTGGTGGAGCCGCTGCAGCCGCAGCGACGTCTCGCCGGTCAGCGGCGCGGTCCGGGCGGCCTCGGCCCGCACGCCCTCCTCGCAGTCCCACAGCCCTTCGACGGTGAAGGACTCGGCGGTGTGCGGGGCGGTTCTCGTCAACGCGGTCAGGATGCGGGGTCTCAGATAGGCATAGGTGGATTCGGTCCAAGCGGTCTTCAACAGCGGGACGGCCTCGCCAGCGCGCAGCCGTCCCAGCCCTTCGATCGGGCTCGCGGCGTCGGCCCAGTCGCGCCGGGCGACGGCGGCGTTCAGCTCGTCCATCAGCAGGGGGATGTCCTGGCGGGTGCCGTAGCGGGCGAGGATGCGCAGCCCCATGTCCGCGCAGCCGCCGCGCTGCGCCGCCCACATCCGCGCCCGCGGCAGCGTCTCCGGCCCGTACTCCCGCAACGCCCGGCACACCGCGCCGCCGAACCTGCTCGGCCGCTGGGGCAGCAGCTCCTCCGCGAGGTCCAGCAGGGCGAGCGTCCGGCGGCGGCCCAGCTCGAATATCGCCGCTATGGAGCCCTCGCCGCGCCGCCGCGCCAGATCGAGCAACTCGGCCTCGCTCTGCGCGTCCTTCCCGGGAGTGGGAACCATCGCGCGGCGCGCCGCCCGGCCCGCCTCCCGCTGCCTCGCCAGCGCCTCGGCCACCCGCGGCTGCCGCGCCGCCCACGCCTCGATCACCGGGTTGTACCGGCCCGGGACCAGCAGCGCGAGGTCCGCGTCGTCGCACCGCGCGGCGACCAGGGTGTCCAGTCCGACCGCGAGCGAGGGGTCCTCAAGATCGATGAGCTCGGCGACCGCGTCGAACCACTGCGCGCCCTCCTCGGCGTACCGGCGCAGCGGCCCGGCGGCCTCCCGCCGGCTCAGCCGCACCAGCTCGGCCAGCACGCCCAGCGCCAGGTCCACCCGCCACTCGTCGGGGTCGGTGTGGTCGGACGGGTCGAACAGATGCTCCGCCACCGGCCCGACCGACAGCTCCAGATCCACCATCAACCGGGCGTAGTACAGCCGCCGCGACTCGCACTGCCGATCCCAGCGCGGATCCCTCCGGACGCAGGCGTACACGTACTCGCCCGCGCCGGGCTTGTCCGCCGCGCGGCGCGCGGCCCTCCCGAGTCCACGCTGCAGTTGACCGTGCAGCGTGCTCGCCGATTCCAACACGACCTCGTTGCTCACCCCAGCAGAATGCGCACTGGACCAGATATCGGGCAAGTGCTTTAGCTTGCGTTTACCCAGGAAGTAGCCCTGTGGAACCCGTCACAGGCTCCGCTGGGCCACCCAGGAGGCGTGCAGATCGGCGTACACGCCCGGCTCGGCGACGAGCTCGGCGTGCGAGCCGCGCTGCACGATCCGCCCCGCGTCGAAGACGATCACCTCGTCCGCCGCCTCGGCCGTGGACAGCCGGTGCGCGATCGAGATCGCCGTGCGGCCCCGCGTCACGCCGTCCAGCGCCCGCTGGATCCGCACCTCGGTGGCGGGATCCACGGCGGAGGTCGCCTCGTCCAGGACGAGCAGGTCCGGGTCGGCGATGTAGGCGCGGGCCAGCGCGACGAGCTGCCGCTCGCCCGCCGACAGCGACTCGCCCCGCTGCCCGACCGGGGTGGCGAGGCCCTCGGGGAGGCCGTCCAGCCAGTCGGCGAGGCCCAGCTCGGTCAGCGCGAGGACGAGGTCCTCGTCGGAGGCGTCCGGGCGCCCGTACCGGATGTTGTCGGCGAGCGAGGCGTCGAACAGGAATCCGTCCTGCGGCACCATGACGATCCGCTCGCGCAGCGACGAGAACCGGACGCGGTCCAGCGGCACGCCGTCCACGAGGACGCGGCCCGACACCGGGTCCATGAGCCGGGTGAGGAGCTTGGCGAACGTCGTCTTGCCCGACCCGGTCTGCCCGACGATCGCGATGCGGCTGCGCGGCGCGATGCCGGCGCTCACCTCGTGCAGGACGGGCGGGCCGCCCGGGTAGGCGAACCCCACCGACTCGAACCGCACCTCGATGGGGCCGCGCGGCAGCGTCTCGCCGGCCTCGCCCGGGTCGGCGACGTCGGGGACGGTGTCCAGCACGCCGAGCACCCGGCGCCACCCCGCGATCGCGTTCTGCGCTTCGTTCAGGACCTCCGTGGCGGTCTGCATCGGGCTGACGAACAGCGTGACCAGGAAAAGGAACGCCACGAGCCGTCCGGCCGACAACTCCCCGGCGACGCCGAGCAGCGTCCCGGCGATGACGACGGCGCCGGTGGCGAGCGCCGCCACCAGCTCGCTGACCGGGAACGTGAGCGCGACCATCGCCTGCGCCCGCGTCTGCGCCGACCGGTAGGACTCCACCGTCTCGTCCACCCGCCGGCCGGTGCGCTCCTCCGAGGCGTAGGCGCGGATCACCGGGGCGCCCACGACCGACTCGCTGACCGCCGCCAGCAGGTCGCCCATCCGCTCCCGCACCCGCATGTACGCCCTCGACAGGATCCGCTGGAAGCGGCGCAGCGCGAACGCCAGCGGCACGAACGCCACCCACACCAGAAGCGCCAGCGGCCACGAGTAGACGACCATCAGCACGCTCGCCACGACCAGCTGCCCGATCGACACGATGAACATCAGCCCGCCCGACTGCATGAACTGGCTGATCTGGTCGACGTCGCCGGTCACCCGCGACACCAGCGCGCCCCGCCGCTCCCCGCTCTGGGTGAGCATCGACAGGTCGTGGACATGCCGGAACGCCCGCACCCGCAGCGACGCCAGGCCGCCCTCGGACGTCCTGTACAGCCGCACGTTCATCAGGTACGCGCACACGGCCGTCACCAGGACGGCCCCCGCGCACAGCAGCACCGCCGTCCGGATGAAGGCCAGGTCGGGGCCGTCCGGGCGGCCGAGGCCCTTGTCGATCGTCTGCTGGACGGCGACGGGCACCACCACGCGCCCGGCCGTCGACACCAGCGCGAGCGCCAGCGTCCCGGCCAGGCCGGCCCGGAACTCCGGGGTCAGCCGCAGCCCGCGCCGCAGCGTGCTGATCGCGCCCTCCGCCGCGGTGTCGCTCAGTCCCGGCGCGCTTCTCTGCTTCGAGCCCGCCGTGTCGGTCACCGTCGTCATGCCATGGCCTCCTCGCCGCCCTCGACCGCTTCCTGCTCCGCCTCGGCCCGCTCGTAGGCGTTGACGAGGTTGCGGTAGCCCTCCGAGCCGTCCAGCAGCCCGGCGTGGGTGCCGCGCGCGATGACGCGGCCGTGCTCCATGTAGACGACCTCGTCGGCGAGCGCGATCGTGGCCTTGCGGTAGGCGACGACCACGACGGTCGCGCCGCCGGCCTGCTCCGCCTGCGACTCCCGCAGGCTCTGCAGGATGCGCGCCTCGACCTGCGGGTCGACGCTGGACGTCGCGTCGTCCAGGACGAGCAGCCGGGGCCGCCGCACCAGCGCCCGCGCCAGCGCGAGCCGCTGGCGCTGGCCGCCCGACAGCGTCGCCCCGCGCTCGCCCACCCGCGTGTCGAGCCCGTCGGCGAGGGCCGCGACGAACCCCTCGGCCTGGGCGAGCCGCAGCGCCTCCCAGACCCGCTCGTCCGGCACGTCGAGGCCGAGCGTCACGTTGCCGCGCACGGTGTCGTCGAACAGGAACGTCTGCTGCGGGACCAGGGCCGCCGTCGCCGCGACCCCGCCGCGCTCCACGTCCCGCAGGTCGACGCCGTCCAGCAGGACGGACCCGTCGGCCGGGTCGACCAGCCGGACGAGCAGCGAGGTGAGCGTGGACTTGCCCGAACCGGTCGGACCGACGACCGCGATCGTCCGGCCGGGCGCCGCCGCGAAGGAGACGTCGTGCAGGACGCGGCGCCGCGCGCCCTCGCCGCCGCCCGCCGCCTCGTAGGCGAACCTGACCTCCCGGACCTGGAGCTCGGCCGCCGCGCCGCCGGAACCGTCCAGCGAGCCGTCCCCGAACGGCAGCGACCCCGTCGCGTCCAGGACGCCGCGGACCCGCTTCCACCCGACGACGCTGCGCGGCACCTCGCCCAGCACCCAGCCCAGCGCCCGGATCGGCCACGACAGCAGCGTGAACAGGTAGGCGACGTTCACCAGGTCGCCCGGCGACATCGCGCCCGAATCCAGCCGGATCGACCCGATCAGCAGGACGGCCAGCACCCCGAGGTTCGGCAGCGCCTCCAGCACCGGGTCGAACAGCCCGCGGATGCGGCCGACCGCGATGTTGGCGTCCCGCAGATCCCGCGCCCGCTCGGCGAACCGCTCCGTCTCCGCCGCCTCCCTGCCGAGGGTCTTGACCACGAGGCCGCCCTCGAAGCTCTCGTGCGCGACCTCGCTGACCTCCGCGCGCAGCTGCTGCGCGCGGGTCGCCACCGGCGACAGCCGCCGCTGGTACACCACGTTGATGAGGGCGACGGCGGGGAACACCAGGAACCCGACCCCGGCCACGACCACGTCGGTGACCAGGATCGACACCGCCGCGATCAGCAGCATGAACACGACGCCGACCGCCATCGGCAGCGGCGCGATCGGCGCCCACACCGCCTCGACGTCGGCGTTGGCGTTCGACAGCAGCTGCCCGGTCGGGTGCCGGTGGTGCCACGCCAGCGGGAGCCGCAGGTACTGCCTGGTCACCGCGCGGCGGTAGGACGCCTGGAGCCGGTACTGCATGAGGCCCGCGTAGAACCGGCGTCCCGCGACGCCGAGCGCCTTCAGCAGCGCCACCGCCATGATCAGGGCGGCTGCCCCCGCCAGCGCCCCGGCGGTCGTGTGCCCGGACTCGAACGCCGGCAGCACCACGTGGCCGGTCGCCCAGCCCAGCACCTGCGCGGTCCCCACGGTCATCGCCGCGTACAGGGCGCTCGCCAGCACCGACAGCGCGAACACCCGCGGCTCGGCCTTCACCGCCACCCACAGGACGCCCATGCCCTCCCTCAGGACAGGCGGGCTGACGCGTCTGGACGCAGGTGGCACGGCGACTCCTCGATCACGGCGGCGCCCCGAAAATGCCCCCTTGCGACCGCGGCTGGGGGTTTGTGGGGCTGGATATTGCCTACCATCCGGCCGGAGCGCTTATTCCCGGCCGCCCCGCCGCGGCCTACGATCGGTCGATGAGCACGCCCGACGACGGCCCCCCGCCGTCCGCCCCGAAGCAGGCTGGTTCCGGCCCGGCGGACCCCGGCCCGGCGGACCCCGGCCCGGTCCGCCGCGAACGGCTGCTGCTCGCCGCGGCCCTCGCGGAGGCCGGACCGGAGGCGACCACCGAGTGCGCGGGCTGGGACGCCCGCGACCTGGCCGCCCATCTGGTCGTCCGCGAGGGGCGCCCCGACGCCGCCCCTGGGATCCTGCTGCCCCCGCTGGCCTTCTACACCGAGCGGGTGCGGCGGCGGACGGCCCGCGCCGTTCCGTTCGAACGGCTGGTGGAACGGTTTGCGCAGGGTCCGCCGAAGTTCTCCCCCTACGCCCTTCCCGGAGTCGACAAAAACGCGAACGCCGTCGAGTTCTTTGTTCACCACGAGGACGTCCGGCGGGCACGTCCCGACTGGGAGCCCCGCGACATCTCGCCGGAACTAGAGGAACTACTCTGGCGAAGGATAAAAATTGCCCGCTTTGTCCTAAGAAAAGTTCAGGTCGAGGTCACCTTCGTCCGGCCCGACGGCCGCGCCGCCCGGGTGTCCGGCGGCGGTCGAGGAGCCGTGCGCGTGCACGGCCCGGTAGGCGAACTCGTCCTGTGGGCACTGGGCCGCCGGGACGTCGCGAAGGTCCGCCTCACCGGTGCCACGGACGCTGTCAAGACCCTGACCGAGACGGGTTGGAGTCTTTAACGGGCAGGTAACGGCACGGTTCGCCGAGAGGAGAAACGCAAGTCTTGCGGCTCCTCCGCTTTACGCGGAACCGGTGATACGGTGGGGCGGTCGGTTGCAGTCGTGGTTCTCGATCGTTCAGGCGCCCGCGAACTGATGGCAGCGGGCGTTTTGGCTTTTCCGGGACCGTACCGGGGGCGAGGGCGTTCCGCAGCGACCGCACGGGCCCGCGAGGTGTGGGCCCAGGTTTTGCCGCAAGGAGAAAGACATGCCCCAGCAGGGCACCGTGAAGTGGTTCAACGCCGAGAAGGGCTTCGGCTTCATCGCCGTGGACGGCGGCGGGCCGGACGTCTTCGTGCACTACTCGGCCATCCAGAGTTCCGGCTACCGCAGCCTGGACGAGAACCAGCGTGTTCAGTTCGAGGTGACGCAGGGTAACCGGGGCCCGCAGGCCGACCAGGTCGTCCCCCTGTAACGCCCGCCAGCCGTACGTGGCAGAGCCCGCCCCCCACCGCCAGGGGGAGGCGGGCTCTGTTTAATTGCGTTCTTCTCCTTCTTCGGGCCTGGCGGCCCTCCATCGTCGATGAACGCGGGCGATCGCTGGCATCGCTTCGTCTCGCCTTGCGGCTCGCTTCGCGATCAGGTTCTTGCTTCGCTCGAACCTGCCTTTGGACGCGATCGCCGGTCCTCAGCTTGTTGCGTGGTTGCTCCGCCGGTTGAGGTGGTGCGTGCCTGTGCGGCTGGGGTCGCCCTTTGGGCCTTCGGCCCTGGGGCTTGTGTGTGGTGGGGGTGCTGGTTCGCTTCGTCTCGCCTTGCGGCTCGCTTCGCGGTTCGGTTCTCGCAGGCTCGAACCTCTCTTGGTGCGGTCGTCGGCCTTCGGGTTGTTGCGTGGTTGCTCCGCCGGTTGAGGTGGTGCGCGTCTGTGCGGCTGGGGTCGTCCTTTGGGCCTTCGGCCCTGGGGCTTGCGGGGTGGGGCGGGGGTGGGGGTTGGGGGTGCTGCAATAAACTCGGGCGCATGTCCGTGGGAACGTCTGAATTGGCCCCTTTGATCGCTGCGCGGGCCGTCTCGTGACGCCTGGGCGTGAACGTGGGTTGACGGCGGTGCTGTGTGCCGCGGGGGCGGGGCTTGCGCTGCTTGCGGCTGGACGTACCTGGGCCACCGTTCGGGCGCAGGACGCCATCACGCCGTTCACCCAGCAGCTGACCGGCGGCGACCTCGGGGGTGCGGCCGGTGCGCTTGGGTGGGCCGGGCTGGCCGGGCTTGCCGCGCTGCTGGCGACCCGTGGGCGGGTGCGTTCGGGTGTCGGCGTCCTCATCGCGCTGTTCGGCGTCGGGATCGCCTATGCGTCGACCGCGGCTGTTCAGCGGTCCAGTGTGCTGGCGGCCGCCGGGGACAAGAGCGCCTTGCTGAGGCTCGGCGCGCATCCCGTGCTGGATGTGAACCTTTGGTGGCTGGTCTCGGTCACCGGTGGGGTCGTCCTTGCTGTGGGCGGGATCCTTACCGCCGCGCGGGGGGCGCGTTGGCCTGGCATGTCGGCCCGCTACGAGCGCAGTGCCCCGCGCAAGGCGGCGGAGGACGACCCGTCCGCGCTGTGGAAGTCGCTCGACCGAGGCGAGGACCCGACCGCGCACGAGCGGTCGTGAGCGGCGACGGTGGCGGGGTCGTGCTCGTGATCGAGCACGACCCCGCCGTCGCCGAGCTGGAGCGCCGCTACCTCGCCAGGGAGGGCTTCGACGTCGAGATCGAGGCCGACCCCGCGCGGGCGCCCGCCGCCCGGCGCCGGCGCCCCGACGTCGTCGTCCTGGACCTGTCCACCTCCGCGCTGCCCGTCGACCTGTACCGGCGCGTCGCCGACGCCGTCCGGCCCGCCCCCGTCGTCGCCGTCACCGGCCCCCTCGACCAGGCGATCGCGCATGCCCTCGGCGACCACCGCGTGGAGCGGCCCTTCGGGCCCCGCGTCCTCGTCGCCGCCGTCGCCGAGGCCCTGCGCGACGGCGGCCCCGCCCAGGCGCCCGGCCCGCTGCGCGCCGGCCGCATCGCCCTCCAGCCCCGCGACCGGGCGGCCGTCGTCGGCGACCGCCGCGTCGCCCTCACCGTCACCGAGTTCGACCTCCTCGAATTCCTGATGGCCAACCCCGGCCGCGTCTTCACCCGCGAGCAGCTGCTCGACGCCGCGTGGGGGCCGGGAGCAGGCGCCGGGAGCCGCACCGTCGACGTCCACGTCGCCCAGTTGCGGGCCAAACTCGGCGAGGGCAGCCCCATCAGGACGGTGCGCGGCGTCGGCTACGTCCTGGACGCCTAGGGTGGACGGCGTGACTCGCGTATCCGTCGCCGATCGGGCGCGCTCGCGGGCGTTCGTGCCGCACGCGGCGGTGCTGGCCGGGGTCGTCGGCGGGGTCCTGGTGATCGCGTTCCGGGCGGATCCCAACGAGCCGGGGCACTACCCGGGGTGCCCCTTCCTGGCGCTGACCGGTTTCTACTGCCCCGGGTGCGGGATGACGCGGCTCGTCTACGCGCTGGCGCACGGGCAGGTGGGCACCGCGTTCGGCCTCAATCCGCTGCTCTTCGTCCTGCTGCCGGTCTTCGGGTACCTGTACGCGCGGTGGACGGTCCGGACCGCGCAGGGCCTGCCCATGGGGTCGGCCCTGTTCAAGCCGGCCGTCGCGTATTCGTTCGTCGGCCTTCTCTTCGTCTACTGGGTCGCGCGCAACCTGCCGTTCGCGCACGTGCTCGCGCCCTGACACGCGCGGCCCGGCCGGCTTGGAGCCCGGACGGCCCTCCCGGGTGCGGGACGCGTCGGAGGGGGCGGCTACGATCGGTGCACGGAACGACCTGAAATAGGGGGCCTGCGACCTTGAGCGTTTTGGACGAGATCATCGAGGGCGTCCGGGCCGATCTCGCCGACAGGCAGCGCGAGGTCCCGCTCGACGCCCTCAAGGAGCGGGCGGCGAAGGCCCCGGCCCCCCGGGACGCGCTCCGCGCGCTGCGCGGGCAGGGCGTCTCGGTCATCGCCGAGGTCAAGCGCAGCAGCCCGTCCAAGGGCGCGCTCGCCGCGATCGCCGACCCCGCCGCGCTCGCCCGCGACTACGAGGCCGGCGGCGCCAAGGTGATCAGCGTGCTGACCGAGCGGCGCCGGTTCGGCGGCAGCCTGGCCGACCTCGCCGAGGTCCGCGCCAACGTCGACGTCGCCCTCCTGCGCAAGGACTTCATCGTCACCTCCTACCAGCTGTGGGAGGCGCGGGCCGCGGGCGCCGACATGGCGCTGCTGATCGTCGCCGCGCTGGAGCAGGACGCGCTGGTCTCGCTGGTCGAGCGCGCCGGGTCGATCGGGCTCCTCCCGCTCGTCGAGGTGCACACCGAGGAGGAGGCCGCCCGCGCGGTCGACGCGGGCGCCAAGGTCATCGGCGTGAACGCCCGCGACCTGCGCACGCTGCAGGTCGACCGCGGCGTGTTCGCCCGGGTCGCGCCCCTCATCCCCAAGGACGTCGTGAAGGTCGCCGAGTCCGGCGTGCGGGGCCCGCACGACCTGCTCGCCTACGCCTCCAGCGGCGCCGACGCGGTGCTGGTCGGGGAGAGCCTCGTGATCGGCAAGGACCCGCGCGCCGCGGTCGCCGACCTCGTCGCCGCCGGCGCCCACCCGGCGCTGCGGCAGAGCGGCTGAGATACTCCCGCGACGAGTGGATAGGGTTACGGGCATGCAGGTCGAACCGCTCCGGGAGCGATGGCGGGGCTAGTCCAGGACCCCAGTGACCGGATCAGCTTCTCCACGACAGGACGCGTTTTCTCATGACCATGGACACCGCCGCGCGCGGTGCTGGAGCCGTGCCCGACGCCACGGGCCACTTCGGCCGATTCGGCGGGCGGTTCGCCCCCGAAGCCCTGATGGCGGCCCTGGACGAGCTCGCCCGCGAGTTCGAGACCGCCAAGAACGACCCCGCCTTCACCGCCGAGCTGGAGGACCTCCTCGCCAACTACGCGGGCCGTCCCAGCCTGCTGACGGAGGCCGCGCGCTTCTCCGAGCACGCGGGGGCCCGGGTGCTGCTCAAGCGCGAGGACCTCAACCACACCGGCTCCCACAAGATCAACAATGTGCTCGGCCAGGCACTCCTCACCCGGCGGATGGGCAAGACCCGCGTGATCGCCGAGACCGGCGCCGGCCAGCACGGCGTCGCCACCGCCACCGCCGCGGCCCTGCTCGGCCTGACCTGCACCGTCTACATGGGCGAGGTCGACACCGAGCGGCAGGCCCTCAACGTCGCCCGGATGCGGATGCTCGGCGCCGAGGTGATCCCCGTGCGGACCGGCAGCCGCACCCTGAAGGACGCCTGCAACGAGGCGTTCCGCGACTGGGTCGCCAGCGTCGACGACACCCACTACTGCATCGGCTCCGTGATGGGCCCGCACCCGTTCCCGCTGATGGTCCGCGACTTCCAGCGCGTCATCGGCGTCGAGGCCAGGCGGCAGTGCGTGGAGATGACCGGCGCCCTCCCGGACGCGGTGGTCGCCTGCGTCGGCGGCGGCTCCAACGCGATCGGCACCTTCCACGCCTTCGTCGGCGACGAGTCCGTCCGGCTGATCGGGTTCGAGGCGGGCGGCGACGGCGTCGCCACCGGCAGGCACGCCGCGACCCTCGTCGGCGGCTCCCTCGGCGTCATCCACGGCATGCGGACCTACCTGCTGCAGGACGACGACGGCCAGACCCTCGAAACCCACTCGATCTCCGCCGGGCTCGACTATCCCGGCGTCGGCCCCGAGCACTCGTGGCTGCACGACACCGGCCGCGCCGAGTACCGCGAGATCACCGACGCCGAGGCGATGGAGGCGTTCGCGCTCCTGTGCCGCACCGAGGGCATCATCCCGGCGATCGAGTCCGCGCACGCGCTCGCCGGCGCGCTCAAGGTCGGCAAGGAACTCGGCCCGGACGCCACGATCGTCGTCTGCCTGTCCGGACGGGGCGACAAGGACATGCACACGGCCGCCACCTTCTTCGGCCTGATGCCCGAGGGAGAGAACGCGTGAGCGTCCAGACCGCCTACGACAAGGCCAAGGCCGACGGGCGCGCCGCTCTCGTCGGGTACCTGCCCGCCGGGTTCCCCAGCTACGAGGGCGCCGTGGAGGCGGCCAGGACGATGGTGGACGCGGGCTGCGACGTCATCGAGATCGGCCTGCCCTACACCGACCCGATGATGGACGGCCCCACCATCCAGGACGCCGTCCACCGGGCGCTCGTCGGCGGCGTCCGCGTCGCCGACGTGTTCCGCACGGTCGAGGCCGTCGCCGGCACCGGCGTCCCCGTCCTCGTCATGACGTACTGGAACCCCGTCGACCACTACGGCGTCGACCGGTTCGCCCGCGACCTCGCCTCCGCCGGCGGATCCGGCCTGATCACGCCCGACCTCACGCCCGAGGAGGGCGGGCCGTGGCTGGAGGCCTCCGACGCCCACGGCCTCGACCGGGTCTTCCTCGTCGCGCTCAGCTCCACCGACGAGCGCATCGAGACGATCACCCGGGCGTGCCGCGGGTTCGTCTACGCGGCCTCGCTGATGGGCGTCACCGGCGCCCGCTCCGCCCTCGACACCGGCGCCACGCGCCTGGTCGAGCGGACCCGCGCCGTCCTGGACAAGGCCGGCGCGGCCCTGCCGGTCGGCCTCGGCCTCGGCGTCGGCACCGGCGCCCAGGCCGCCGAGGTCGCCGGGTTCGCCGACGGCGTGATCGTCGGGTCGGCGTTCATCCGCCGCCTGCTGGACGCCCCCGACCTGGCCTCCGGCCTCGCCGGGGTGCGGGCGCTCACCGAGGAGCTCGCCGCCGGCGTCCGGCACGGCCGCTGATCATTCCGGACAGCCCCGGGCGTCCGCGCGGGACCGGCGAAACCCGGCCGCGCGCGGACGTCGCGGCAGGTCGCGGGAACTCACCGCGCCCTCGCCCGAGTTGAAGGCTTGTGGGGCCGCCCACAGCCAATAGGGTGTGGTCGCCGGCACAGGCGGTCCCGGGAGGATCACGATGACGCAAGAGATGACGGTGAAGAGCCGGGCCGGGGCCGCGGGGCAGCCGCTGCCCCCCGCGTGGCTCCAGATCACGGCGTGGGTGCTGACCCTCGCCGGGTTCGGCATCTCCGTGTACCTCACGATCTCGCACTACGACGAGGGCGCCCTGGTGTGCTCGGCGTCCAGGACGGTGGACTGCCACGCCGTCACCACCAGCGAGTACTCCACCCTGGCGGGCATCCCGATGCCCCTGTACGGCCTCGCGTTCTTCGTGGCGTTCGCCGCGCTGATGACGCCGTGGGCGCTGCGGTCGACCTGGCCGCCGCTGCGCTGGGGACGGGTCGCGTCCGTCGCGGTGGGCGTGCTGTTCGTGGTGTACCTGGTCACCGTGGAGCTGGCGCTCCTGCACAAGATCTGCCTGTGGTGCACCGGCGTCCACGCCGTCACCGTCCTGCTGTTCCTCCTTGTTCTGGCCGACGAATTCCGGCGAATCGGCCAGGTCGACTAGTCTCGCCGTAGCGCGCCGCACGGTGCCGGCGCGGGTCCGCACGCTGAGGAGAACCAATGAGCAAGGCCGCACGAGAGCGGTCCGCGAGGGAGCGCCTGGCCGCCGAGCGCAAGCGGCAGGCGGCGCGGGAGAAGCAGCGGCGGCTGCTCGCCATCGTCCTCGGGTCGGTGGTGGCTGTGGCGGTGATCGTGGTCGCGACCGTCCTCGTCATCGACCAGAAGAACAAGAACGGCCGGGCCGAGGTGCACAAGGGCGCGCTCGCCCCCGTCAGCCGGCAGGCCGACGGCTCCGTCCTGATGGCGCAGGCCGGGGTGAGCAAGCCGGAGCTGGAGATCTTCGAGGACTTCCAGTGCCCGATCTGCAAGCAGTTCGAGGCGGCCACCGGCAAGACCGTCGAGCAGCTCGCCCAGCAGGGCAAGGTCAAGGTCGTCTACCGGCCGTTCCACCTGTTCGGACAGCAGAAGGACCCCGTCCGGATCAACTCGCTGCGCTCGGCCGAGGCGGCGCTGTGCGTCCCCGCCGCCCAGTGGGTCTCCTACCACGACGCGCTCTTCAAGTTCCAGCCCCCCGAGGGCGAGGAGGGCTTCTCGCCCGACGACCTCGTCAAGTGGGGCAAGGACGTCGGCGTCACCGACGCGAACTTCGAGAAGTGCGTGCGGGACGAGCAGAAGAAGTCCACGGTCGACGCGATGACCAAGTACGCCCTGCAGGACCGCGGCGTCCAGGGCACGCCGAGCGTCTTCCTGAACGGCAAGCAGCTCGACCAGTCGCAGTTCATGAACCCCGCCGGCCTGCGGGCCGCGATCGACTCGGCGGCCGCCGCCAGCAAGTGACCGGCCGCGTCCGGGACGCCTGAACGACGAAGCGCCACGCCGCGCCGCCCCCTGCCGGGACGGCGCGGCGTGGCGCTTTCCACTGCCCGGCAGGTCCGCGCCCGCTACTCTCGTAGACGCTCACCAACACGCAGCGTGGCGATCGGGGGATCGATGAGCGAGCAGGGCAGGGAACCGTCCGCACGCGAGCGGCTCGCAGGCGATCGGGCGCGGGCCGCGGCCCGGTTGCGGCGCCGGCGGGCGCTGCTCGTCGTCGTCGGCGCCCTCGCCGTGGCGGCGGTTGCGGTCGTGGTGGTCGTCGTCGCGCTCTCCCGCGACGGCGGGGGGCCGCTGCGGAACTCCTACAAGGGGGCGCTGGCGCCCGCCGCCCACCAGCAGGACGGGTCGGTGGCCATGGCGCAGCCGGGAGTCGCCGCGCCGGTCCTGGACGTGTGGGAGGACTTCCAGTGCCCCGCCTGCAAGGCGATGGAGGACCGGGTCGGCGCGACGATGAAGGAGCTCGCCGCGCAGGGCAAGGTCAAGGTCGTCTACCGGCCGTTCCAGCTCTTCCAGCAGGACCCGCTGATGTCCAACTCCCGGCGGGCCGCGAACGCGGCCGCCTGCATGCCCGCCGACCACTGGGTCGCCTACCACGACAAGCTCTATGCCGAGCAGCCGCCCGAGGGCGACACCGGCTTCTCCACCCGGGACCTCGTCGCGTGGGGCGGGCAGCTGGGGGTCGGCGACCCGTCCTTCGCCGCCTGCGTCCGCGGCGACCAGAAGATCAAGACGGTGAACCAGGCGAGCGCCCTGGCCGGCCGGGCGGGCGTCGACGCGACCCCGTACCTCGCGCTGAACGGCAAGAAGGTCGGCAACGACGCGCTGGCCTCGCCGAACGACCTCAGGAAGGCCGTCGCGGACGCGGGCGGCGGCGCGCCCGTCCCGGGGAGCACGCAGTCCAGCGGCACGGCGGGCGGCGCCGGCGCGGGGGCGGCGAAGATGACGATCTCGTCGCGGTCCTAGAGGAGGCGCGCGCTGTGCCCCGGAGACGGTAACGTCAACGGTCATGCACCCGGTCGCCTACATACCGAGTCCCTCGCAGGGCGTCTGGCACCTCGGCCCCGTGCCGCTGCGCGCCTACGCCATCATGATCATCCTTGGCATCGTCGCCGCGGTCTGGCTGGGCGAGCGCCGCTGGGCCGCCAAGGGCGGCACCCCGGGCGTGATCATCGACGTGGCCGTGTGGGCGGTGCCGTTCGGCCTGGTCGGCGGGCGGCTCTACCACGTGGTCACCGACTACCAGCGCTACTTCGGGGAGGACGGCGACCCGGTCCGGGCGCTGGAGATCTGGAAGGGCGGCCTCGGCATCTGGGGCGCCGTCGCGCTCGGCGCGGTCGGCGCGATCATCGGCTGCCGGCGGCGCGGGATCTCGGTGCTGGCGCTCGGCGACGCGGTGGCCCCCGGCATCGCGCTCGCGCAGGCGATCGGCCGCTGGGGCAACTACTGGAACCAGGAGCTGTACGGCCGCCCGCTGGACACCTTCTGGGCACTGAAGATCGATGAGAACCACCGGCCGATGCTGGACGGCGGGCCCGGCCTCGACCCCAAGTACGCCGACGTCGCCACCTACCACCCGACGTTCCTGTACGAGTCGCTTTGGTGCGTCGGCGTCGCGATCCTGGTGATCTGGGCCGACCGCCGCTACAAGCTCACGCACGGCCGCGCGTTCGCTCTTTATGTCGCCGCCTACACGGTCGGGCGCGGCTGGGTCGAGGCGCTGCGCATCGACGACGCCCACCACGTCCTCGGCCTGAGGCTCAACGACTGGACGTCCATCATCGTCTTCGTCGGCGCGGTCGCCTACCTGTACCTGGCCCGCGGCCGCACCGGCCCGGAGAACGTCGGAACCCCGGCCACCGCCGCCGGCCCGTCCGACGGCGTCCCCGTCACGGAGGAACCCGCGGCGAAGACCGGGGCGCCGGACGACACCACCGCCGAAGCCGCTGCGGAGCATGCGGACGAGGAACCGGCCGCGGAGCCCGCGACGCAGGTCGAGGCGGCGCGGGACGAAGCGGCGGAGGACGAGGCGGCCGAGGACCAGGCGGCGGAGGACGAGGTGACCGAGGCACAGGCCCCGGAGACCGGGGAGCCTGCCGCGGAGTCCGGAGAGCCGGAGGCGAACGCCGCCGAGGAGCCCGAGCCTGTGGCCGAGACCGCGGCGGAGGCTCCGGCGCCGGACGCGAAGGCCGACGAGGCCGACGAGCCGGTCGAGCCGGAGAGCGCGACCGAGCCGGAGAGCGCGACCGAACCCGAGCCCGAACCCGAGCCCGAGGCCGAGCCCGAGGCCGAGCCCGAGGCCCCCGCCGCGGAGGCGGCGGAGGAGGCCGGGAAGAATGAGGCTGACGGTGCCGCCGCCCACGACCGGGCGGAGAAGGGGGAGCCCGTCAAGGACGGGAAGTAGGAATCGGGAACGGTGTCCGACACAGGGGAAAAGCAAGGCGTGCGGCCGGAGCAGCACCACCAGCACCGGGACGTCACCGGCGGCTGGCTGAGGCCCGCGGTGTTCGGTGCGATGGACGGGCTGGTCTCCAACTTCGCCCTGATCGCCGGGGTCGCGGGCGGCCAGGCGACCCAGAAGGTCGTGCTGCTGGCGGGCCTCGCGGGCCTGGCGGCGGGCGCGTTCTCGATGGCGGCGGGGGAGTACATCTCGGTCGCCTCCCAGTCGGAGCTGGCGGAGGCGGAGATCGAGGTGGAGCGGCTGGAGCTGGCCCGCCACCCGGTGGCCGAGCAGCGGGAGCTGGCCGAGGTCTTCGAGGCGCGCGGCGTCGACCCCGAGACGGCCGCCGAGGTCGCGCGGCAGCTGTCCCGCGACCCCGACGAGGCCCTGGAGGTCCACACCCGGGAGGAGCTCGGGGTGACGCCCGGCGACCTGCCCTCGCCCGTCCTGGCGGCGGGCTCGTCGTTTCTGTCGTTCGCGGTCGGCGCGCTGCTGCCGGTGCTGCCGTACCTGCTGGGCGCGACCAGCCTGTGGCCCGCGGCGGGCATCGCGGCGCTCGGGCTCTTCTGCGCCGGGGCGGTGGTGTCGAGGATCACGGCTCGCGCGTGGTGGTTCGGCGGGTCGCGGCAGCTGCTGTTCGGCGCCGCCGCGGCGTTGATCACCTACGGGTTCGGCGCGCTGATCGGCAGTAACGGGCTGTAGCTCCAAGGAATCTGGGCGAAACACCCTTTTGGGCGCGCGAGGGGGACCCGGACCGCTAAGCTCCGGGGCTGTGATCGAGGCTTCTGACACCGGTTCCGCCGAGGCCGCAGAGGGCCGCCGGCGGGACTTCTGGCCGGAGGACAAGTCCGGCCGCAAGCTCCCCAGTCCGAAGCTGCTGCTGGGCGCGGCCGCCGCGCTGGTCGCGGTGATCGTCGCGGTGGTCGCGGTGGTCCTGCTGACCGGCGGGGGCGACGAGGCGAAGCCGCAGCAGCGGGCGGTGCCGACCGCCTACGCGCCGGACTACCTCGGCGAGGGCTTCGCCAAGCTCGCGTCCCGCTCGAAGGACGCCCGCCCGATCACCGAGGGCGAGGCGTTCTCCACCAAGACGCTGAAGTCGGGCAAGTACACGTTCACGCTGGCCGAGTCCAAGCTGGGCACCGACTGCAAGGCCGCCACCTGGGGCGGCCGGCTGCAGGGCGACCTCGCCAAGTACCAGTGCAGCCAGATCGCCCGCGCGGCCTACGTCAGCGCCGACAAGAAGCACGTCGGCCAGTTCGCCGTGATCAACCTTGCGAGCGAGGAGGGCGTCAAGCAGATCCTCCGCGACCTGGAGCCGGCGACCGGCGCCGGCTGGGTGTCCCCACTGCAGCCGAAGGACACCCCCGCCTTCGGGCCCGGGTTCACCGCCGCCTACACCAAGACCTACGGCCACTACGCCGTGGTCACCTGGGTGGCGCGGGCCGGCGGCGCGCAGCCCGCCTCGCTCAACGAGATGATCGATGTGAGCCTGGTCATCGAGAACGCGGCCGACTTCCTGTACGGGCGCCTCGACCTGGTCTCCGGCGGGAAGGCCGGGCAGTGAGCCGGCCTGGCGCGGGCGCGTCGCCCGCCGGCGGCGAGTAGTCTGCGCGGTCGTGGACCCCGATGAGCACCGCCGCGGCGGCTCGGGGCGGCCTCCGGTGAGCCGTCCGGGCCGTCGGCAGCCCGCCGCGCGCCGCACGCCGCAGTCCCGGTCGGGCGGCCCGCGCCGGACCCCGCCGCCCCGCCGCGCCGCGTCGCGCCGGGAGCGCCCCGCCCCGCCGCCTCCGCGGACGCCCTACGACGACGTCCCGTACGAGGACGCCGTCCAGGACGACGCGTTCGCGCCCGAGGACGTCCGCGCCGCCCTCCCGCCCGAGGACCCCGCGGGCGGCCAGGCCCGTTCCGGGCGGACGGAGAGGCGCGGCAAGGCCAAGCGCGGGAAGGCGAAGAGTGGGAAGGCGAAGAGCGCGGGCAGGCCCTCGGGACGTCCCCCTGCGCCGGAACGCCGGCCGGCCGCGGACCGGCGCGCGGGCGGGCCGGGCCCGAAGCTGTACTTCGGCGCGGCGGCCGTCCTGGGCGTGCTGGTGCTGCTCGGCGTCGGCGCCGTCGCCCTGAGCGGCGGCGACCCCGCCCCGAAGCCCGGGGCCGTCACCGACGCGAAGATCGGGCGTCCCGCCGGGACGGGCCCGTCGCCGACCTCCTACTCCAGTTCGCCGTCCAGCGCCGCCTACGCCGGGATCGCGGCCCGCAGTGCGGACCCCCAGCCCCTCACGGCGGGCGAGGTGTTCCCTTCCTCGGCGGCGAAGCTGCCCCTTCCGGAGGGGAAGGTCTCGGTGAAGCTGCGCGCCAAGCGGCTGGACGGCGACTGCGCCGCCGCCGTGTGGGGCGGATCGGTCGGCGAGGAGCTCGGGAAGGGCGGCTGCACGCAGGCGGCGCGCGGGATCTACTCCGACACCGAGCACGGGTACGCGCTGGCCGTGGCCGTGTTCAACCTCGCCGGGTCGGCGGACGCCGACCGGTTCGTCGCCAGGCTGGAGACCACGATCGGCGCGGGCTTCGTCCGGCCCCTGGAGGCGCCCGCCCCGCTGGACCGTTTCGGGCGGGGCTTCGGCATGGCGCGGGGCCTCGCGATGGGGCACTTCGCGGTGGTGTCGTGGACGCAGCGCCTGGACGGCAGGGGCGACGAGAAGGACGAGAACCTGCTGTCGCTGCTGATCGAGGGCGGCAAGGCCCCGGCGGTGCTCGGCCGCGCGGCGCGCGGGACCGGCTGAGTTCCGTCCGGCCGCATCCGGTCCGCTCGGGCCCGGTCCGGCCGAGGTCCGCCCCGGGTCTGGAGAAAGGCACTTTTCGGTAGGTCTTCGGCGCGGCGCCGTAAACATCGCGTACCGGTGATGATCCTCACCGAGGTCAGGGCGTTCCGCGTTCCGGTCCAGCCGGTAACCTGGTCTAAACCAATCCGAGATGGCGCACGTCCGATCGCCCCGAAGAAGTTTCGCGATCTGGTGCAGTCGGGCATGATCCCGGCAGTGATGTAATGTCATCTCACCGCAGCAGGGCCAACGTCGTCCCGTGCCGCACTGACATCAAGCAGTGACACGACGACGGGAGGGTTGATGGCTGCTGCTGCCCTCACACCTGATGGCCGTGCACCTGGCCGCCCCCAGCCGCAGGGCCTGTACGACCCGGCCAACGAGCATGACGCCTGCGGCGTCGGCATGGTCGCCGACCTGCACGGACGCAAGAGCCACGACATCGTCCAGAAGGCACTGGACGTCCTGAAGAACCTCGACCACCGTGGGGCCGTCGGCGCGGAGCCGGACGACGGCGACGGGGTCGGCATCCTCGTCCAGGTCCCGGACGCGTTCTTCCGCGAGGTCTGCGACTTCCCGCTCCCCGAGGCCGGCGGCTACGCGGCCGGCATCGCGTTCCTTCCCGCGGACGGCGACGAGCGCGCCGCCGCGGTCGCCCACGTCGAGACGCTGTGCGTGGAGGAGGGCCTGACGGTCCTCGGCTGGCGCGAACTCCCGCACGACCCCGACTTCACCGGCCCGGCCGCCCGCCGGGTCATGCCGCACTTCGCGCAGATGTTCGTCGCCCCCGCGGCCGGCGGCCCGCACGAGGGCAGGACCGGCCTGGAGCTGGACCGCGCCGTGTTCTGCATGCGCGAGCGCGCCGAGCAGGACGTGCGGGTCTACTTCCCGAGCCTGTCCAGCCGCACGATCGTCTACAAGGGAATGCTGACGACCCCGCAGCTGGAGCCGTTCTTCCCCGACCTGTCGGACCGCCGCTTCACCAGCGCGATCGCGCTGGTCCACTCGCGGTTCTCGACCAACACCTTCCCGGCCTGGGAACTGGCGCACCCGTACCGGTTCATCGCCCACAACGGCGAGATCAACACCGTGAAGGGCAACCGGAACTGGATGCGGGCCCGCGAGGCGCTGCTGAAGTCCGACCTCCTCCCCGGCGACCTCTCCCGGATCTTCCCGGTGATCGACATCGAGGCGTCCGACACCGCGTCCTTCGACGAGTGCCTGGAGCTGCTGCACCTCGGCGGCCGGTCGCTGCCGCACGCGGTGCTGATGATGATCCCGGAGGCGTGGGAGAACCACACCGAGATGGACGCCGACCGCCGGGCGTTCTACGAGTTCCACTCCACGCTGATGGAGGCGTGGGACGGCCCCGCCAGCGTCAGCTTCACCGACGGCACCGTCGTCGGAGCGGTCCTGGACCGCAACGGACTGCGCCCGGGCCGGTACTGGGTGACCGACGACGGCCTGGTCGTGCTGGCCAGCGAGGCCGGCGTGCTCGACATCCCCGCCGCCAAGGTCGTCCGCAAGGGCCGCCTGCAGCCCGGCAAGATCTTCCTTGTCGACACCGCCGCCGGGCGGATCGTCGAGGACGACGAGGTCAAGGCCGAGCTGGCCGCCGAGCACCCGTACGGGCGGTGGCTGCACGAGGGCCTGGTCCGGTTCGAGGAGCTGCCGCAGCGCGAGCGGGAGATCCCGACCCACGAGACGCTCGTCCGGCGGCAGCAGACGTTCGGCTACACCCTCGAAGAGCAGCGGATCATCCTGACGCCGATGGCGCGGACGGGCGCGGAGCCGATCGGGTCGATGGGCACCGACACCCCGATCGCGGTGCTCTCCGAGCGGCCGCGGCTGCTGTTCGACTACTTCAAGCAGCTGTTCGCGCAGGTCACGAACCCGCCGCTGGACGCGATCCGCGAGGAGCTCGTCACCTCGCTGCAGTCCACGCTCGGCCCGGAGGGCAACCTGCTGGAGCCCGGCCCGGACTCGTGCCGGCGCCTGGTGCTGCCGACCCCGATCCTGGACAACGACGAGCTGTCCAAGATCATGCACATCGACGACGAGGGGTCGCTGCCGCACCTGGCCGCGTACGTCGTACACGGCCTGTACGACGTCGCCGGCGGGGGAGAGGCCCTGCAGGCCCGCCTGGAGGAGATCAACTCCGAGGTCAGCCGGGCCATCGAGGCCGGCGCGCGGATCATCGTGCTGTCGGACCGCGGCGCCGACTCCGCCCGCGCCGCGATCCCGTCGCTGCTGCTGACCGGCGCCGTGCACCACCACCTGATCCGGGAGAAGACCCGCACCCAGGTCGGCCTGGTGATCGAGACGGGCGAGGCCCGCGAGTGCCACCACATGGCGCTGCTCATCGGGTACGGCGCGTCCGCGATCAACCCGTACCTGGCGATCGAGACCGTCGAGGACCTCGTGCGCGGCGGAGTGATCGAAGGGCCGGACCCGGCCAAGGCCGCCCGGAACCTGGTGAAGGCCTACGGCAAGGGCGTCCTGAAGGTCATGTCGAAGATGGGCGTGTCCACGGTCGCGTCCTACACCGGCGCGCAGATCTTCGAGGCGATCGGGCTCGGCGCGGACGTGGTGGCGCGGTGCTTCACCGGCACCACCTCCCGGCTCGGCGGCGTCGGCTTCGACGTGCTGGCCCGCGAGGTCGCCGAGCGGCACGCCCGCGCCTACCCGCCGGGCGGCAACGACCTGGCGCACCGGACCCTGGAGGTCGGCGGCGAGTACCAGTGGCGCCGCGAGGGCGAGCCGCACCTGTTCAACCCGGACACGGTGTTCAAGCTGCAGCACGCCACCCGCACCCGCCGCTACGAGATCTTCAAGGAGTACACCTCCAAGGTCGACTCGCAGGCCGAGGAGCTGATGACGCTCCGCGGGCTGTTCCGGCTCCGTGAGGGCGACCGGGAGCCGGTGCCGATCGAGGAGGTCGAACCGGTATCGGAGATCGTCAAGCGGTTCTCCACCGGCGCGATGTCCTACGGCTCCATCTCGGCGGAGGCGCACGAGACCCTCGCGATCGCGATGAACCGCCTCGGCGGCAAGTCCAACACCGGCGAGGGCGGCGAGGACCCGGCGCGCTTCACCCCGGACGAGAACGGCGACCTGCGGCGCAGCGCGATCAAGCAGGTGGCCTCCGGCCGGTTCGGCGTGACCTCGGAGTACCTCACCAACGCCGACGACATCCAGATCAAGATGGCGCAGGGCGCCAAGCCCGGCGAGGGCGGCCAGCTGCCCGGCCACAAGGTCTACCCGTGGATCGCCAAGACGCGGCACTCCACCCCCGGCGTCGGCCTCATCTCGCCGCCGCCGCACCACGACATCTACTCGATCGAGGACCTGGCGCAGCTCATCCACGACCTGAAGAACGCCAACCCGGCGGCGCGCGTGCACGTCAAGCTCGTCGCCGAGGTCGGGGTCGGCACGGTCGCGGCCGGGGTGTCCAAGGCGCACGCCGACGTGGTGCTCATCTCCGGGCACGACGGCGGCACGGGCGCGTCCCCGCTGACGTCGCTGAAGCACGCCGGCGCGCCGTGGGAGCTCGGCCTCGCCGAGACCCAGCAGACGCTGCTGCTGAACGGGCTGCGCGACCGCATCGTCGTGCAGACCGACGGGCAGATGAAGACCGGACGGGACGTCGTCGTCGCGGCGCTGCTCGGCGCCGAGGAGTACGGCTTCGCGACCGCGCCGCTGGTGGTGTCGGGCTGCATCATGATGCGGGTCTGCCACCTGGACACCTGCCCGGTCGGCGTCGCCACCCAGAACCCGGTGCTGCGGCAGCGGTTCTCCGGCAAGCCCGAGTTCGTGGTGAACTTCTTCGAGTTCGTGGCCGAGGAGGTCCGCGAGTACCTGGCGGCCCTCGGGTTCCGCTCCGTGGCCGAGGCGATCGGCCACGTCGAGATGATCGACACCCGGGAGGCGGTCGAGCACTGGAAGGCCGCCGGACTGGACCTGGCCCCGATCCTGCACGTCCCGGCGCGGGCGGAGGGCGCGGCCCTGCACCGGATGATCGAGCAGGACCACGGGCTGGAGAAGGCGCTGGACAACACGCTGATCCAGCTCGCCGAGGGTGCGATCTCGTTCGGCGACCAGGTGCGGCTCGAGCTGCCGATCCGCAACGTCAACCGGACGGTCGGGACCATGCTCGGCCATGAGGTGACCAAGAAGTGGGGCGGCGGCGGGCTGCCCGACGACACCATCGACGTCACCTTCACCGGCTCGGCGGGCAACTCCTTCGGCGCGTTCGTGCCGCGCGGCGTCACGCTGCGGCTGGTCGGCGACGCCAACGACTATGTCGGCAAGGGCCTGTCCGGCGGGCGCGTCATGCTGCGTCCCCCCGCGGACGCCGCGTTCGCCGCCGAGGAGCAGATCATCGGCGGCAACGTGATCCTGTACGGAGCCACGTCCGGCGAGCTGTTCGCCCGCGGGGTCGTCGGCGAGCGGTTCTGCGTCCGCAACTCCGGCGCCACCGCCGTGGTCGAGGGCGTCGGAGACCACGCCTGCGAGTACATGACCGGGGGCCGCGCGGTGATCCTCGGCCGGACGGGCCGCAACCTCGCGGCCGGCATGTCCGGCGGCATCGCCTACGTCCTGGACCTGGTGCCCGAGCGGGTCAACGGCGAGATGGTCGACCTGGAGCCGCTGGACGCCGCGGACGTGGACACCGTCCGGGCGCTGACGGAGCGGCACCTGGCCGAGACCGGCTCGGTGGTGGCCCGGCGGCTGCTGGAGGACTGGGACGGTGCCGCCGCCCGCTTCACCAAGATCATGCCGCGCGACTACCGGCGGGTCCTGGACGCGATGGCCAAGGCCGAGGCCGAGGGGCGCGACGTCGACGAGGCCGTCATGGCCGCGGCGCAGAGCTGAGAGAGGGGGACTTCCAACATGGCTGACCCGAAGGGTTTCCTCACCGTCCGGCGGGAGCTCCCGAAGCGCCGCCCGGTCGACGTGCGGATCAGGAGCTGGTCGGAGGTCTACGAGGACTTCGGCAAGGACAGGCTGGAGAAGCAGGCGAGCCGCTGCATGGACTGCGGCATCCCGTTCTGCCACCAGGGCTGCCCGCTCGGCAACCTCATCCCCGAGTGGAACGACCTCGTGTACCGCAAGGACTGGCAGGAGGCCGTGGAGCGGCTGCACGCCACCAACAACTTCCCGGAGTTCACCGGGAGGCTGTGCCCGGCCCCGTGCGAGAGCGCCTGCGTCCTCGGCATCAACCAGGACCCGGTGGCGATCAAGCGGGTCGAGGTCGAGATCATCGACCGGGCGTTCGCGGAGGGCTGGGTGCGCCCGCAGCCGCCGGCCGTCCAGACCGGCAGGAGGGTCGCGGTGGTCGGCTCGGGGCCCGCGGGCCTCGCCGCCGCGCAGCAGCTCACCCGCGCCGGCCACGACGTCACGGTGTACGAGCGCGCCGACCGGATCGGCGGCCTGCTGCGCTACGGCATCCCCGAGTTCAAGATGGAGAAGCGGCACCTCGACCGGCGCCTCGCCCAGATGCGCGCCGAGGGCACCGCCTTCCGGACCTCGGTGAACGTGGGCGTCGACGTCACCGCGGACGAACTGCGCGCGTCCAACGACGCCGTCGTCCTGGCGGGCGGCGCCACCGCGTGGCGCGACCTGCCCGTCCCGGGACGCGAGCTCAAGGGCGTCTACCAGGCGATGGAGTACCTGCCGCCCTCGAACAAGGTGCAGGAGGGCGACTACGACACGTCGCCCATCTCGGCGGAGGGCAAGCACGTCGTCGTCATCGGCGGCGGCGACACCGGCGCCGACTGCATCGGCACCGCGATCCGGCAGGGCGCCGCGTCGGTCACCCAGCTGGAGATCATGCCGCGGCCGCCGGAGGCGCGCCCCGACGGCCAGCCGTGGCCGACGTACCCGATGCTGTTCAAGGTGGAGAGCGCCCACGAGGAGCTCGCCGACATGGGCGGCGACCGCGTGTACGCCGTGTCCACCACCGAGTTCCTGGGCGACGCGGACGGCAACGTCCGCGCGCTGAGGCTGGTGGAGGTCGGCGGCCCGCAGGCCGGGTTCGCGCCCGTCGAGGGCACCGAGCGGGAGATCCCCGCCGAGCTGGTCACGCTCGCCATGGGCTTCCTCGGCCCGCAGCGCGAGGGGCTGCTGGAACAGCTCGGCGTCGAGCTGGACCAGCGCGGCAACGTGGTCCGCGACCGCGACTACCGGACGTCCGTGGACGGCGTGTTCGCCGCGGGCGACATGGGCCGCGGCCAGTCCCTGATCGTCTGGGCCATCGCCGAGGGCCGCGCCGCCGCGCACGGCGTCGACGCCCACCTCGGCGGCCGGACCGACCTGCCGTACCCGATCCCGCCGACGGCGCGCCCGATGGCCTGACCCGTACAGCGAGCGGCGAGGCCCTGGAGGATCTCCTCCAGGGCCTCGCCTTCGCGCGCGTTCCTGTCGGTGCGGTGTGCCAGCATCGGAGCATGGGAAACGTTCGGGTGGGTGCGCCGCCCACCCTGGACACCGGCGTCCTGCGCCGGATGAGGCTCGCCCGCGACGCCATGGACCGCGAGTGGGCCGAACCGCTGGACGTCTCCGCCGTCGCCGCCCGCGCCGGGTACTCGCGCTACCACTTCGTCCGGCTGTTCCGCGAGGTCTACGGCGAGACGCCCGGCGCCTACCTCACCCGCCGCCGCATCGAGCGCGCGCAGGACCTGCTGCGCACCGCCGACCTGACCGTCACCGAGATCTGCATGCAGGTCGGCTTCACCAGCCTCGGCACATTCTGCACCCGCTTCAAGCAGCGGACCGGGACGACGCCCACCGAGTTCCGCAGGCGCGCCCGCGCCGGGAACGCCTCCGCCATCCCCGGATGCTTCGTGCTGTTCTGGGCGGGCGGCTTCCGCGAGCAGCAATAACCGAGAAGGCCGGGCGGCCCGCCACGCCCTAGCGTGAACGCATCATCCCTGTTCACCAAGGAGACACCGGCATGATCACCAATCTCGGGCTGGCCACCGTCTGGGTGCTCGACCAGGACTCGGCCAAGCGGTTCTTCACCGAGAAGCTCGGCCTGGAGGTCCGCGACGACATGACCCTCGGCGAGGGCGGGATGCGCTGGGTCACCGTCGGGGCGAAGAACCAGCCCGAGCTGAGCCTCGCCCTCATGATCCCCGGCCCGCCCACCATGGACCCCGACTCCGCCGCCCAGATGAGGGCGCTCATCGCCAAGGGCGTCCTCGGCGCGGGCGCCTTCAACACCGACGACTGCCAGGCCGAGTACGAGCGGCTGTCGGCCCGGGGCGTCGAGTTCGTCCACCCGCCCGAGAAGCGCCCGTACGGGATCGAGGCGATCTTCCGGGACGACTCCGGCTGCTGGTACAGCCTCACTCAGCCCTTCGACGAGCTCGACGAGACCCTGCCCTGGAACGACTGAGCGGACCGGCGGAGCGGATCAGCGGGCGAGGCGGGCGCCCAGCTCACGGAGCACGTCCACCAGCAGCTCCACGTCGGAGGTCGTCGTCCGCCAGTTGAGCGGCGCTGGACGGAACACTGTCATGCCCCGGTAGGTGCTGGTGCCCGCGTAGACGCGGCCGTCCGCGAGCAGCGCCTCGCCCAGGCGCGCGTTCAGCTCGTTCAGGTCCTCCTCCGGGACGCCGTCCGGGCGGTACCGGAAGCACGCGATGCAGAGCCGCACCGGAGCGAGCAGCTCCAGGTCGGGCGCCGCCTCGACGAGCCCGCCCAGATGGGCGGCCACGTCGAGGTGCCGCTCCACCATCTCCCGGTACCCGTCCCGCCCGTACGCCCGCAGCGTCGCCCAGATCGGCAGCGCCCGCGCCCGGCGGGACGACTCCGGGCCGAGCATGTTGTAGTTGACCCGCTCCTCGTCGGCGTCCGGCAGGTACGCCGCGCCCCACGCCCCGAAGGCGCTGCTCAGCGACGCCGGATCGCGCACGAAGGAGAACCCGCTCTCGTACGGCACGTTCAGCCACTTGTGGCCGTCCGCCGTCACCGAGTCCGCCCGCTCGACGCCCTGCGCGAGATGGGCCGTCCGGGGGCTGAGGGCCGCGAACAGCCCGAACGCGCCGTCCACGTGCAGCCAGGCCCCGTGCCGCTCCGCGAGATCCGCCATCTCGGCGATCGGGTCGCTGTCGCCCGTGTTCACCTCGCCGAGGTTCGCCACGATCACCGCGGGCCCGCCCGCCCCGGCGAGCGCGGCGTCCATCGCCTTCAGATCGACCCGTCCCGCGTCGTCGCGGGCGAACGTCCGCAGGGTGTCCCGGCCGCAGCCGAGGATCTGCAGCGCCTTGCGGGTGCTGACGTGCACGAGGCCGCTGGTGAACACCGGCATCGCCGGCAGCCCCGCCAGGCCCCGCGACGCGACGTCCACGCCGTGCCCGGCCGCCCACCAGTGCCGCGCGGCCGCCAGGCCCGCCACGTGCGCGAGCGTGGCGCTCGGCGTCAGCACGCCGCCGAACGCCGCGGGCAGCCCGAACAGCTCCTTGAGCCAGCGCAGGACCACCGTCTCCGCCCGCGCCGCCAGCGGCGACGTCAGCCACAGCCCGGCCGCCTGGTCGAGCAGCGACGTCGCCCAGTCGCCCGCCATGGCCGCGGGCGTCGACCCGCCCACCACGAAGTGGAAGAACCGCGGCCCGGACGAGTGCGTCGCCGCCCGGGTGCCGATCCGCACCAGCCGCTCGACCGCGGCCACCGCGCCGTCCCCCGTGTCCGGAAGCGGCCCGTCCAGCTCGTCCAGCAGCGGGTCCTGCGACCGGTCGTGGACGGGACGGTCCGGCAGGCTCGCCAGGTACGGCTCCGCCGCCCGCGCCACCACGGCGAGCGGGGCACCGGCGATGTCACGTTCGTCAAGCGGATCGCTCATGACGCAAGGAGATCACAGACACGGTGCAACCGGGAATGTCGGGAAGCATGAGAAAGAGGGCAACTTGTGGTCTTCGTGCTGGTCGGCTACGGTCCCGCCTGGGCTCGCCCCGCGGCGGTCGGCGCGTCAGCGGCTCCCGCCGCGCACGCGGCCACCACCGGGGGGCAGCACGCACCCGCACCCCGCGACGCGGGACCCCAGGGGCCCGGCCACCCACCGCTGGGGTGGCCGGGCCCACCGCGCCCCCTCCCGCGACCCGCGTCCGTTTCCGACAAGACGCCCGGCCACCGCCCGCCCTAGCGTCAGAGGCATGAAGGTCCTGCACCGAACCGGCCTCGCGCGCGCCGCGGAGTTCATGCGCCTCAACGGCCGCCTCATCGACCGGCACCGCTTCGCCCTCCACTTCCGCGGCGGCCCCGCCGCGGCCGTCCTCGCCGCCCTCAGGCCCTACGAGAACCCCGACGGCGGATACGGCCACGCCCTCGAACCGGACCTGCGCGGCGAGGACAGCCAACCCGTCCCCGCCCAGCACGCCCTGCAGCTCCTGCACGAGGCGGGCGCCGACGCCGACCCCGCCGTCACGCGCATCGCGGGCTACCTGGCCTCCATCACCGTCGACGGCGGGGGAGTGCCCTTCGTCCTGCCGACCGTCCGCGACGCCCCGCACGCCCCCTGGTGGCAGACACCCGACGACCCGCCCGGCGCCATCAACCCCACCGCCACCCTCGCCGGCATGCTCCACAGGGCCGGCGCGCACCACCCCTGGCTCGGACCCGCCACCGACTTCTGCTGGCGCTACCTGGAGGCCCCCGGAGCCGAACCCGGCGGCTACGACGTCCTCGCCGTCCTGACCTTCCTCGACCACGTCCCCGACCGCGACCGCGCCGAGGCGGCCTTCACCCGCGTCCGCGACGTCCTCGCCGCCCACGCCGCCAGCGACCACCAGGGACCGCTCGACTTCGCGCCCGCGCCCGGCGGGTACGGGCGCCGGCTCTTCGACGCCGGCGACATCGACGCCCGCCTCGACGCCCTCATCGACGAGCAGGGCGGCGACGGCGGCTGGGACGTCGCCTTCCCCATCTGGACACCCGTCACCGGCCCCGAATGGCGCGGCCACGTCACCGTCGAACGCCTCACGACCCTGCGCGCCTACGGACGCCTCAAGCCCTGACCGGTCCGGAGACGGTCACAGCAGGTTCCGCACGGGCTCGCCGGCCAGGTCCCGCACCTCGTGCGCGAAATGGGCCTGGTCGGCGTAACCCGCCGCGAACGCGACCTCCGCCAGCGGCCCGCCCGCCCGCGCCAGGCCCAGCGCCCGCTGGAACCGCAGCACCCGCTGCAGCGTCTTCGGCCCGTACCCGAACACCGCCAGCGACCGCCGCCGCAACTGCCGCTCACCGATCCCGAGCCCGTCCGCCACATCACGGACCGAACCCTCCGCCAGACCCCCGACCACCGACCCGACGAGCGGATCCGCCGGGCCCATCCGCACCCGCACGGCCGCCACCAGCGCCGCGCGGCGGTCGTCCGCCGCCGCCACGACCTCCGCCAGCCGGTCGGCCTCCGCGCCCCACAGCTCCCGCAACGGCACCCGCCCGTCCCGCAGAGCGTCCGCCGGGACGCCCAGCACCGGCGGCGCCGTCCCCGGCGCGAACCGCACCGCCGCGATCTCCTCGCCGGGCCGCATGACCGCCGGCATCGGACCCGTGTCCGGCCCCGCCACCAGAAGCCCGCCGGCCGCCCAGATGAGGTCCACGCAGGCGTCCGGGAGCACGCGCTGGACGAACGGCTCGGCGTCCGGCGCCAGCGCCGCCGTCCACGAGCAGGCCAGCCCCGGCGTCCGGTACTCGCGGTAGCCCGTGGGGTTCACCCTTCCTGCATACCACCCGTGTTCGCGGGCAGGGGCCAGAGAACACCGACCAACGGAGGCAACCGATGTCGAACAACGATCTTCAGGGCAGGACCATCGCCTTCCTGTGCGCACCCGAGGGCACCGAGCAGGTCGAGCTGACCGAGCCGTGGAAGGCCGTGGAGCAGGCCGGCGCCACCCCGCGCCTGGTCTCCACGCAGTCCGGCAGGCTCCAGGCGTTCGACCACCTGGACAAGGCCGACACCTTCCCCGTCGACACCACCGTCGACGTCTCCGACCACACCGAGTTCGACGCCCTCGTCCTGCCCGGCGGCGTCGCCAACCCCGACTTCCTGCGCACCGACCCCGACGCCGTCGCGTTCGCCCGGTCGTTCTTCGACGCGGGCAAGCCCGTCGCCGTCATCTGCCACGGCCCGTGGACCCTCATCGAGGCCGGCGTCGTCCGGGGGCGCACCGTGACGTCCTGGCCGAGCCTGCGGACCGACCTGCGCAACGCGGGGGCCACCTGGGTGGACGAGGAGGTCCAGATCTGCGAGAACGGCCCCAACGTGCTGGTCAGCAGCCGCAAGCCCGACGACCTCAAGGCGTTCTGCCAGGCCGCCGTGGAGGTGTTCAAGCGGTGACGCGGCCACATGTGGTCTAGACCTCTGACCTAGACCACTCGGTGAACCCCGGGCGACCATATCCTGCACGAATATCCGTACCGGCAAGTAACTAAGTACGGTTGTGACGTGACCCGTCGAGCGAAGATCGTCAGCACCATCGGTCCGGCCTGCTCCAGCAGCGAGCAGATCCACGCCCTCGTCGAAGCCGGCGTCGACGTCGCCCGGCTCAACATGAGCCACGGCGAGCATGCCGTCCACGAGGAGGTCTACCACCGGATCCGCGCCGCCGCCGACGCCACCGGACGCGGCGTCGGCATCCTGGCGGACCTGCAGGGCCCCAAGATCCGCATCGGGCGCTTCCCCGACGGCCCCGTACGGCTCACCCTCGGCGACGACTTCACCATCACCACCGACGACGTCCCCGGCACCCGCCGCGAGGTGTCCACCACCTACCAGGGGCTGCCGGGCGACGTCAGCCCCGGCGACACCGTCCTCATCGACGACGGCCGCGTCGCCCTCAAGGTCACCTCGGTCGAGGGCCCCCGCGTCCACACCACCGTCACCGTCGGCGGCATGGTGTCCGACAACAAGGGCCTCAACCTGCCCGGCGTCCCGGTCAGCGTCCCCGCCCTCACCGAGAAGGACGAGCAGGACCTGCGCTGGGCCCTGCGCCTCGGCGTCGACCTCGTCGCGCTGTCCTTTGTCCGCACCCCCGCCGACGCCGACATCTGCTACCAGATCATGGAAGAGGAGGGCGTCCGCGTCCCCCTCATCGGCAAGATCGAGAAGCCGCAGGCCGTCGAGCGGCTCCCCGAGATCGTCGCCGCCTTCGACGGCATCATGGTGGCCCGCGGCGACCTCGGCGTCGAGATGCCCCTCGAACAGGTGCCGATCGTCCAGAAGCGCGCCATCGAGCTCTGCCGCGAGAAGGCCCGCCCGGTCATCGTCGCCACCCAGATGCTCGAATCCATGATCTCCGCGCCCCGCCCCACCCGCGCCGAGACCTCCGACGTCGCCAACGCCGTCTTCGAGGGCGCCGACGCCGTCATGCTCTCCGGCGAGACCAGCGTCGGCCAGTACCCCATCGAGTCCGTCCTCACGATGAGCCGCATCGTGCAGACCGCCGAGCAGGCCGCCCTCCAGGCCACCCACACCCTGGAGCGGATGCCCGAGACCATCGGCGGCGCCATCGCCCGCGCCGCCGCCGAGGTCGGCGCGATCGTCGGCGCCGAGGCCCTCGCCGCCTTCACCATGTCCGGCGAGACCGCCCGGCGCCTGTCCCGCTACCGCTCGCCGATCCCGCTGCTCGCCTTCACCTCCGTGCCCGCCGTCCGCGGCAGGCTCGCCCACGTCTGGGGCGTCGAGACCTTCATCGTCCCCCAGGTCGACCACACCGACACCATGGTCCGCCAGGTCGAGCAGGCCCTCCTCGAACTCGGCCGGTTCCAGAAGGGCGACAAGGTCGTCGTCGTCGCCGGCTCGCCCCCCGGCACCGCCGGCTCGACGAACGCCCTACGCGTGCACAGCCTCGGCGACGCCATCGCCGTTCCCCACTGACCATCACCCCTGCCGGGCACCGCGCGACCCGCACCCCGCGCGGTGCCCGGCCTCCTCCCCGCCGCACCCTTCACGACCGGACCCGCGGACCCTGCGCGCAGCGCACTCATCACCGCCCGGTCTCATTTCCGCGACGCTCCGGGAACCCCGCCCCTCAGTACTTCGGTCCGACGAACTCGTCCAGCCGCGCCACCGCCTCCCTCTTCGCGACCGAGATGTTCTTCTCGTTCATCTGCCTCCACGCGATCCCGAGCCGATCCAGCGCATCGGTGAACAACCCCTGGATGTCCAGCGACACGTTCGCGAAGTTGTAGCGGGGGTACTCGTACCAGCGGTCCCCGCCTCCGAGGCGCTTGCGCACGCGGTTCGTGACCCGGCACCCATCCGAGTGGATCAGCCCGCGGACGAACTCCTCGGTGCGCTCGTCGACGATCTCCCGCTGCCAGCCCGCCAACTCGATCTTTCGGGTGTGCTTCATCCCCGGCCCGTGTTGGGGGAACAGGCAGGGCCAGTGAGTGGAGTACGACCCCACCATCGTGCAGCCGGGCTTCTGGCGGCGCCCGACCCGGGACGTCAGGACCGCGCCCACCGCCTCGGCGGCGGCATCGATCAGGCCAGGCCAGGTGTCGGAACAGGCGATCTCCAGGCGGTGGACGCCGTTGCGCTGCCGGGCGGGGTGGCCATCGCCGAGGTAAAGCCCGAAGAGGTAAGAGTAGGCTGCGGGATCGATCGCCTGATCGTGGCAACGCGGACATAACGGGGGAGTGTGATTCGCGGCCTTTTCGGGATGCTTCTTCCAGTTGCCCAATGTGGATGTGGGGATGCCGGTCTGGCGGTTGACTTCAGCGATCGTGAACCCCGCCGCCAGCAGGCGTAGCGCCAGTGGGCGCTGTCGTGGATCGTACATGCCGGCAGTCTCGCGCCCGCCACTGACAGTCCTGGCGAGATCACTCTTCGCGACATGCCTCGACGGCACTGTCGCTGTTCCCGAAGCTGTGTGGGGAAACGGAGCGGAATCTTCTCTGGTGCGCGGTGATGTCATTCATGCGCACAATGTTGCGCCGCCTGCGAGAGAGGCCCTGCCTCGCTATGGGATCCGCGGCGTGGAGGGCAGAAGGGGAAGGTAAGCGTCTGGCGAGAAGTGCCGGGAGCGGGATTCGAACCCGCACGCCCTTTCGGACAAATCCTTTTGAGGGATTCGTGTCTTCCGTTCCACCATCCCGGCTTTTATCCGGACATGTCCCTTTTTTGCCCGGTTTGCCGCCCCGTGTGGGGCGACGGGGACCAGGGTAGCGGGTTTCGGTAGGGTCGTGGGCGTGGAGAGCGCTCGGCGAGTTGTGATCGCGGAAGACGAGGCCCTGATCAGGCTGGACCTGAAGGAGATGCTTCAGGAGGACGGCTACGAGGTGGTCGGGGAGGCCGGGGACGGTGAGACGGCCGTCCGGCTGGCCGGGGAGCTGAAGCCCGACCTCGTGATCCTCGACGTGAAGATGCCGGTCCTGGACGGCATCTCGGCGGCCGAGCGGATCTCCGCGGAGCGGATCGCGCCGGTGGTGATCCTCACCGCGTTCTCGCAGCGCGAACTCGTCCAGCGGGCGACCGACGCGGGCGCGATGGCCTATCTCGTCAAGCCGTTCTCCAAGACCGACCTCGCGCCGGCGATCGAGATGGCGGTGAGCCGGTACACCGAGATGCGCGCGCTGGAGGCCGAGGTCGCGGGGCTGCAGGAGCGGCTGGAGACGCGCAAGGTGGTCGACCGGGCCAAGGGGCTGCTGCAGCAGGCCCACGGGTGGTCCGAGGCCGAGGCCTTCCGGTGGATCCAGAAGACCTCGATGGACCGGCGGCTCACGATGCGGGCCGTCGCCGAGGCGGTCGTGGCGGGCGCCTCCGGAGGCGGGGACGAGCCCGCCGCGGGCTGACTCCTCAGCGTGGTCGAACCCCTGGTTGTCAAGGTCCAAAGCGCAGGTACCGGACCGGGCCGTCGACGTCACGTTTCGTAATCGTCCCAGGCAACGCCCGGTATCGGATGGGCACAGGGGCGTAACGAACGAGTAACCCTTCGATCCGGGGGTCCTGTTCTGGGGTGGGTCGACGGTGTACGACATACCTGGTCCCCGAGTGACCGGTTTCCTCCCTCCGAGGGCGTCGGCGTCGGGGCTTCACTCGTACCCGATCCCCTCCCGGATCCGGATGGAAAGGTTGGGCACCTTGCGGCGCAACATGATGAGGATCACCGGCGCGGTTGCGGTGAGCGCGGCGCTCGCGCTCAGCGCCGTGGCGTGCGGTGACGGCGATAGCGACTCCGGCAGTGGCAACGAGGTCACGATCGGGTTCATGGGTGACCTGACCGGTGAGAACTCGGGCCTGGTGATCCCGCCCAAGCAGGGCGCGCAGCTGGCCATCGAGCAGTACAACGCCACGAACCCGAAGGTCAAGATCAAGTTCAAGACCTACGACAGCCAGGGCAAGCCGGAGCAGGCGACGACGCTGGCGCAGGGCGCGATCAAGAACGACAAGATCGCCGGTCTCATCGGCCCGGCGTTCTCCGGTGAGTCGCAGAGCGTCGCCCCGATCCTCGAAGAGGCCAAGGTCCCGAGCGTGTCGCCGTCGGCGACCAACATCACGCTCGGCGAGAAGGGCTGGAAGTTCTGGCACCGGGTGGTGGCCGACGACGCCGTGCAGAGCGACGGCGCCGCGAACTTCCTGGTGAACTCGGTGAAGGCGAAGAAGCTCTTCACGGTTTCGGACAACCAGGACTACGGCAAGGGCCTCGCCGACGCCATCGGCAAGGCCGCCGGCTCCAAGGGCGTGCAGACCCAGACCGACGCGGTCGACGACAAGGCGACGGACTACTCCTCCACCGTCAACAAGATCAACCAGTTCAAGCCGGACGCGGTCTACTTCGGTGGCTACTACGCCGTGGCGGGGCGGCTGTTCAAGCAGCTGCGCGAGGCCGGCTACAAGGGCAAGATGATGTCCGGCGACGGCTCGCTGGCGACCGGTCTGATCGAGGGCGCGGGCCAGGAGAACGCGCAGGGCGCGCTGCTGAGCTGCGGCTGCCTGATCGACGCCGAGGGCAAGACGAACCCGAAGGCCAAGAAGTTCGCGGACGACTACAAGGCCAAGTTCAACTCCGAGGTCGCCATCTACTCGACCGAGGGCTTCGACGCCGCGACGGCGTTCATCGAGGCGGTCAAGGCCGGCAAGACCGAGCCGGAGGACATCAACACCTTCCTGAAGACCGAGGACATCCAGGGCGTCGGGAAGCAGATCAAGTTCGCCGACAACGGTGAGCTGGCGGCCAAGGACATCTTCATCTACGAGGTGAAGGACAACAAGCTGCCGCTGCTCGGCAACAGCAACGAAGCGAAGGTCTCGTAGGCGTACCACGCCCCGGACCGACCGCCCCCGTCCCGGGGGACCCTGATGGCGCGGGAGCGGGAGCGCTACAGCGCTCCCGCTCCTTTTGACGAAGGCGACCGAAGGTGCTCGACGACTTCATCAATCAATTCTGGCCGTCGACCGTCGACGGGCTGGCGCTGGGCGCGATCTACGCGCTGCTGGCGCTGGGCTACACGATGGTCTACGGCGTGCTCCGGCTGATCAACTTTGCGCACGCCGACATCTTCATGGTCGGCACGTTCGCGGCGCTGTGGACGGTGCGGTCCCTGAACGTGTCCGCGGTGGGCGGCGTCGCGCTGATCGGCGTGGTGGCGCTCATGGCCGTCGTCGGCGGCGCGGTCGCGGGCGGCGGCGCGATGCTGTTGGAGGTGGCGGCCTATCGGCCGCTGCGCAAACGGGGGGCGTCGAGACTGGCGGCGCTGATCTCGGCGATCGGCGCGTCGATCTTCATCCAGCAGCTGATGGGCACGGTGATCATCCACCGGGTGTTCGGGACGTCGAAGGAGGGCGGCAAGCTCGACGTCAACGAGCACTTCAAGAAGCTGTCGGACGTCGTGGACGTCGGGCCGATCCTCATCCGCAACGACCAGTTGATCGTTTTCCTGGGCGCGGTGCTCATGATGGTCGCGCTGGACCAGTTCGTGAACCGCACGAAGCTCGGCCGCGGCATCCGCTCGACGGCGCAGGATCCGGAGACGGCCGTGCTGATGGGCGTGAACATCGACCGGGTCGTGCAGGTGACGTTCCTGGTCGGCGGGGTGATGGCGGGCGTGGCCGCGGCGCTGTACTTCCTGCGCTTCGAGAGCACGAACTACTTCGTCGGCTTCCTGCTCGGCATCAAGGCGTTCACGGCGGCGGTGCTCGGCGGCATCGGCAACATCCGGGGCGCCCTGGTGGGCGGGTTCACCCTCGGGTTGCTGGAGATGTACGGTTCGAGCTTCTTCGGTTCCCAGTGGCGCGACGTGGTCGCGTTCTCCGTGCTGATCTTGGTCCTGATGTTCCGTCCCACCGGCATTCTCGGTGAGTCCCTCCAGCAGGCGCGCGCATGAACCTCACGAAGAACGCAAACGGCAACGGCGGCGCGGGCGGCCTCCGCTCGGCGCGCGACCGGTTCTCCCTGGACCCGCTGCGCGACTGGTGGGCGTCGGCCCCCGGTGCGGTGCGGTGGGCGGTGTACCTGCTGCTGGTGGTCGGCGCGCTGGTGCTGCCGAGCGAGGCGATCGGCTCGTTCATGGCGCCGAGCGGCAGCGACTGGCCGTCCATGCTGAGCAGCCAGATCGCGATCTACGTGCTGCTGGCGATCGGGTTGAACGTGGTGGTCGGCATGGCCGGCCTCCTGGACCTCGGATATGTGGCGTTCTACGCGGTCGGCGGCTACACGATGGCCATCTTCGCGACGCGCTACGGGTGGAACTTCTGGGAGTCGCTGGGCCTGGCGATCGGGTTCTCGGCGCTCGCGGGGGTGATCCTCGGCGCGCCGACACTGCGGCTGCGCGGCGACTACCTGGCGATCGTGACGCTCGGTTTCGGTGAGATCGTCAAGCGGACGGCGAACAACGCCTCGTACGTGAACGGCCCGCGCGGCGTGCAGGGGATCCCGCACCCGCCGTCGCTGTCGGAGTTCGAGATCCTGGGCGTGCAGCCGCTGAAGTACGGGCTGCTGGACGCGCGGCCGTACTACTACCTGCTGGTGCTGTTCATCATCGTCGCGATCATCTTCGTGAAGCGGCTGGAGCGGTCGCGGGTGGGCCGTGCGTGGGCGTCGATCCGGGAGGACGAGGACGCGGCGGAGCTGATGGGCGTGCCGACGTTCAAGTTCAAGCTGGCGGCGTTCGCGATCGGCGCGGCGATCGGCGGCAGCGGCGGCGTGGTGTTCGCCGGGCAGATCACCTCGATCAACCCGCAGAACTTCGAGTTCCTGGTCTCGGCGCTGATCCTGGCCGGGGTGGTGCTGGGCGGTTCGGGCAACCTTCCGGGCGTGATGCTGGGCGCGGCGGTGCTGGCGTGGCTGCCCGAGCGGTTCCGGTTCCTGCACGACTACCGGATGCTGATCTTCGGTGCCGCGCTCGTCATGATGATGATCTTCCGTCCGGAGGGCCTGTGGCCGTCGCGGCAGCGGAAGGCGGAGCTGGCCGAGGGCACCGGCGGCATGGGCAGCATGGGCGCCGAGGTGGCCGGTCCGGGCCAGCCCGGCGCGGCCGCCGTGGAGGAGGGCAAGTGAGCGAGGCGAAGGGCGCGTCGCCCGTCCTTGAGTTGCGGGACGTCGTCATGCGGTTCGGCGGCGTGGTCGCGCTCAACAAGGTCGACATCACGATCCGCGAGGGTGAGATCTTCGCGCTGATCGGCCCGAACGGGGCGGGGAAGACGACGGTGTTCAACGTGACCACCGGCGTCTACCGGCCGACCGAGGGGCAGGTGGTGTTCCGCGGGAAGCGCATCGACGGCAAGAAGCGCTACGCCGTGACGAAGCTGGGTGTGGCGCGCACGTTCCAGAACGTGCGGCTGTTCCACAACATGACGGCGATGGAGAACGTCATGGTGGGCGCGGACGCGCACCACCGGACGGGGTTCGTCGGGGCGGCGCTCGGGCTGCCGTGGCATCACCGCGAGGAGCGCCGTGGGCGCGAGCGGGCGCGGGAGCTGCTGGAGCTGGTGGGGATCCCGCACCGCGGCGAGGAGGCGGCGAAGAACCTGCCGTACGGGGACCAGCGGCGGCTGGAGATCGCCCGGGCGCTGGCGACCGAGCCGAAGCTGCTGCTGCTGGACGAGCCCGCGGCGGGCATGAACCCGGCCGAGAAGGTGGCGTTGCAGCAGCTGATCCGCGACATCCGGGACACCGGCGTGACGGTGCTGCTGATCGAGCACGACATGAGCCTGGTCATGGGCATCAGCGACCGGGTCGCGGTGCTGGACTTCGGTCAGAAGATCGCGGACGGCCTGCCGGCCGAGGTGCAGAACGACCCGCGGGTCATCGAGGCGTATCTGGGGGCTCCGGCCGATGCTTCTTGAGATCAGTGACATCCACGTCCACTACGGGAAGATCGCGGCGCTGAAGGGCATCACCGCGGAGGTCGACCAGGGGGAGATCGTCACGCTGATCGGCGCGAACGGCGCCGGGAAGACGACGACCCTGAAGACCGTCTCGGGGCTGCGCGGGCTGTCGTCGGGCGCGATCCGGTTCGACGGCCAGGACATCAGCAAGATGCCCGGGCACAAGCGGGTGCTGGTCGGCATCGGGCAGGCGCCGGAGGGCCGGGGGATCTTCCCCGGCATGACGGTGGAGGAGAACCTGCTGATGGGCGCCTACGCCCGCAAGGACGACCCCGCCAAGGAGCTTGCCGAGGCGTTCGACCTGTTCCCGCGGCTGGCCGAGCGCCGCAAGCAGATGGGCGGCACGATGTCCGGCGGCGAGCAGCAGATGCTCGCGATCGGTCGCGCGCTCATGGCCAAGCCGAAGGTGCTGCTGCTGGACGAGCCGTCGATGGGTCTGGCGCCCATGCTCGTCCAGCAGATCTTCTCGATCATCCAGGAGATCAACCGGCGCGGCACGACGGTGCTGCTGGTGGAGCAGAACGCGCAGCAGGCGCTGCAGATCGCGCACCGGGCGTACGTGCTGGAGACCGGCCGGGTGGTCAAGTCGGCGCCGGCGGCGGAGCTGCTGGACGACCCGGAGGTCCGGGCCGCCTATCTGGGCGGCGAGCTGGGCGACGGCGCCGCTCCGGCGGCCCGGGGGCCCGGTCCGGAGGCCGGGGAGGCCGGTCCGGAGGACGAGGGGTCCGCGGACGGCTCCGGCGAGGAGACCGCGAAGTAGCGGCGCGTCGAGCGTGTCAGGCCCGCTCGGCCCGGTTCGTCCGGGCCGGGCGGGCCTTGCGCGTTCCGGGGTCAGGGGAGCTTGATCTCGGCCGGGGCGGGGTCGGTCGTGGCGCCGACCGGCGGTGAGCCGTACAGCCGGACGGCCCTGGTCCTGGCGCCGCGGGGGACGTCGAACCACAGGTCGAACTCGACGCGCATGGACGCCCCGACGGAGAGCCGCTCCGGCTGCCGTTTGATCATGGTGGCGTTGACGTCGGGGGAGTGGGTCGCGCCGTCGGTGGTGACGAGCCGCTGCCGCCAGGTGTCGAAGACCTGGATGTCGCGCCCGGTGTTGACGGCGAGGACGCGCACGCGGGTGAAGGCGCCCTTGGCGTTCATGGAGGCGTGGGTGCCCATGACGTCGGTCATGGCCTCGCGGAAGCCGACGACGGTGAATCGCATGTCGGCGCTCTTGCCGGTCCTGCCCTCGGGGACGGCCTCGCCCTCCCGCGCCTTCTCGGCCGGGATCTTGTAGTCGGGGAGCGAGGCGGTGTGGCCGGAGCCGGAGCATCCCGCGAGCGGGAGGGCCGCGGCGAGGGCGAGCGCGGCGCCCGCGAGAGCGGTGCTCGCACGGTGCCGTGGGCGCGGGCCGCGGGTGCGCGGGTCAGCGTGGCGCATGCCTCGGAAGGTACGTCCGGCGCCCGGGGCGGGTGAACGGGCGGGATCGTTTCGCAACGCAACCGCAACCGGTGATGAACCTACGCCGGTGTCGGACGGGGGGCATGACCGTCCCGGACATGCGTTGACCCGGGGTCACCTTTGGGGCCGTACGAACCTTCCCCGGGCGCGTACGTTGTCTACTCGGTGACCCCGGGCCGTTCCGATCCACGCTACAGACCCGGGGCCGCGCATCGCAAAGAAAGTGCGGATCACGCCGTGTCAGCGGCCGGGCGGGGCGTCGCGCAGCATGCAGGTGAGACGCGCGGTGCAGACCCTCCGGTCCTGGTCGTCGGTGATGACGATGTCGTAGGTGGCGAGGGTGCGGCCCCCGTGCGCGCGGGTCGCCACGCCCGTGACGTACCCCTCGGTCGCGGACCGGTGGTGGGTGGCGTTGATCTCGATCCCGACGGCGATGCGGTCCGGGCCCGCGTGCAGCGCCGAGCCGACCGAGCCCAGGGACTCGGCCAGGACGCAGGAGGCGCCGCCGTGCAGCAGCCCGTACGGCTGGGTGTTGCCCTTGACCGGCATGCGCCCCACCACGCGCTCGGCCGAGGCCTCCAGGTACTCGACGCCCATGTTCTTCGCCAGGTCGCCGTGCGCGCCGAACTCCTCCCCCGCGAGGATCTTCGCGCCCAGGTCCTCCGGGGTCGCGCCGTCGGTGTCAGTCACTTACGCCTCCACAAAACTGTCGTACGCGCAGACTAGAGTCCTGGTGTGGCGACCTCACCAACGACCCCTGACAAGCGCGACCGGCTTCTTCTGCTCGACGGCCATTCCCTGGCCTACCGGGCGTTCTTCGCGTTGCCCGTGGAGAACTTCTCCACGACCGACGGGCAGCCGACCAACGCCGTGTACGGCTTCACCTCGATGCTCATCAACGTCCTGCGCGACGAGCAGCCGTCCCACATCGCGGTGGCGTTCGACCGCTCCGAGCCGACGTTCCGGCACGAGCAGTACGTGGAGTACAAGGCGGGCCGGCAGAAGACGCCCGACGAGTTCCGCAGCCAGGTCAGCCTGATCTTCGAGGTGCTGGACGCGCTGCGCATCCCGCGGCTGTCGGTCGCCGGGTTCGAGGCGGACGACATCATCGCCACGCTGTCCGTCCAGGCCACCCGCGCCGGGATGCAGACCCTCATCGTCACCGGCGACCGCGACGCGTTCCAGCTGGTCGACGACTCGGTGACGATCCTTTACCCCATCCGCGGCGTGTCGGAGCTGGCCCGGATGGACCCGGCCGCCGTCGAGGCCAAGTACGGCGTCCCGCCCGAGCGCTACCGCGAGCTCGCCGCCCTCGTGGGGGAGAGCAGCGACAACCTGCCCGGCGTGCCCGGCGTCGGCCCGAAGACCGCCGCCAAGTGGCTCACCAAGTACGGCGACCTCGACACCCTCGTGAACCGGGTCGGCGAGATCAAGGGCAAGGCCGGCGACAACCTGCGCGAGCACCTGTCCGGCGTGCTGCGCAACCACCAGATCAACAAGCTCGACTGCGAGGTCGGCCTGGAGCTGGCGCCGCCGCAGCTGGCGATGGGCCAGTGGGACCGCGACGAGATCCACACCCTGTTCGACTCGCTGCAGTTCCGGGTCCTGCGCGAACGGCTCTACTCCTCGATCTCGGCGGCCGAGCCCGAGGCCGAGGAGGGCTTCGACGTCGAGGTGGAGGCGCTCGAACCCGGCGCGCTCGGCGCCTGGCTCGACGCCAACACCGCCGAGCGGATCGGCGTCGCCGTCACCGGCACCTGGGGCCGCGGCACCGGCGAGATCACCGCGCTGGCGCTGGCGTCCACGAAGGGCCCCGCCGTCCACCTCGACCCGGTCGAGCTGATCGAGGACGACGAGCGCGCCCTCGCCGCCTACCTCGCCGACCCCGCCCGCCCCAAGGCGATCCACGAGGCCAAGGGCCCGATGCTGGCGCTCGCCGCGCGCGGCATGCGGCTGGAGGGCGTCACCAGCGACACCGCGCTCGCCGCCTACCTCGCGCTCCCCGGCCAGCGCACGTTCGACCTCGCCGACCTCGCCCTGCGCTACCTGCACCGCGAGCTGCGCAGCGAAACCGAGGACTCCGGCCAGCTGACCCTGGACGGCTCCGGGGAGGAAGAGGCCGCCGAAGCCCTCGCCGTCCGCGCGCGCGCCGTCACCGAACTCGCCAACGTCCTCGACAAGGACCTCGAAAAGCGCGGCGCCACCCGCCTCCTGCACGAGGTCGAGCTGCCGCTGGTCGGCGTCCTGGCCGCCATGGAACGCGCGGGCATCGCCGTCGACGCCGACCACCTGGCGGGCCTGTCGGCGTCCCTGGGCGGCCAGGTCAAGGAACAGGAGCAGCTGGCCCACGCCGCCGTCGGCCGCGAGTTCAACCTCGGCTCGCCCAAGCAGGTCCAGCAGGTCCTGTTCGACGAGCTGAACCTGCCCAAGACCAAGCGCACCAAGACCGGCTACACCACCGACTCCGAGGCCCTCACGACCCTCCTGGAGAAGGACGGCCACCCGTCCTGGAGCACATCCTGCGGTGGCGGGAGGTCGCCAAGCTCAAGAGCATCGTCGACTCCCTCATCCCCATGGCCGACGACGCCGGCCGCATCCACACCACCTTCAACCAGATGATCGCCGCCACCGGCCGGCTCTCCTCCACCGACCCCAACCTGCAGAACATCCCGATCCGCACCGCCGAAGGCCGCCAGATCCGCGAGGCCTTCGTCGTCGGCGACGGCTACGAGTCCCTCCTCACCGCCGACTACTCCCAGATCGAGCTGCGCATCATGGCGCACCTGTCGGAGGACGACGCCCTGCTGGAGGCCTTCGGCTCCGGCGCCGACTTCCACACCATCACCGCCTCCCGCGTCTTCGGCCTGCCGCCCGAGCAGATCGACTCCGAGCTGCGCGCCCGCATCAAGGCCATGAACTACGGCCTCGCCTACGGCCTGTCCGCCTACGGCCTCTCCCAGCAGCTGCGGATCTCCCCCGACGAGGCGCGCGGCCTCATGGAGGAGTACTTCGAGCAGTTCGGCGGCGTCCGCGACTACCTGCGCGACATCGTCGCCAAGGCCCGCCAGGAGGGCTACACCGAGACCATCCTCGGCCGCCGCCGCTACCTGCCCGACCTCAACTCCGACAACCGCCAGCGCCGCGAGATGGCCGAACGGATGGCCCTCAACGCCCCCATCCAGGGCTCGGCCGCCGACATCATCAAGGTCGCCAGCCTCAACGTCGACCGCGCCCTCCGCGACGCCGGCCTCACCTCCCGGATGCTCCTCCAGGTCCACGACGAACTCGTCTTCGAAGTCGCCCCCGGCGAACTCGACGACCTGAAAGCCCTCGTCAGCACCCAGATGGCCGACGCCTACGAACTCCGCGCCCCCCTGGGCGTCTCCATGGGCACCGGCCGCACCTGGCAGGACGCTGCTCACTAGTTTTTTGCTTTTTTCTCCTCCTTCGGGCCTTGGCGGCCCTCCATCGTCGATAAAAGCGGGCGATCGCTGGCATCGCTCCGGCTCGCCTTGCGGCTCGCTGCGCGATCAGATTCAAGCTTCGCTTGAATCTGCCTTCGGACGCGATCGCGGCTGTTGAGGTTGTCGCGGGGTGCGGTGGGGGCTGAGGTTGTTGCGGTAGTGGGTGCTGGTTGGTGTGGGGGGCTTGCCTGGCGGCTCGCTGCGTGGGCGGATTCTTGCTTCGCTCGAATCTGGCATTCCGCGCGATCGCGGCCTGTGAGGTTGTGGTGGTGGTGAGTGCTGGTTGGTGGGTGGGCTTGCCTTGCGGCTTTGCTGCGTGGACGGGTTCTTGCTCGGTCGCATCTGCTTTGGACGCTGTCGCGAGTGCTGGGGGCGGTTGAGCGCTTGGCAGTGAAGGGGCTGGCCGCCTTGGGGGCGGGGTCTGTCGTGGCGGGGGGCGGGGTCCGGGGGTGCTTCAGCGGGCCAGTGCTTGGCGGTAGTCCTGGTCGGTGGCCAGGAGGTCGCGGTGCGTGCCCTCCGTGGTGATGACGCCCTCGTCCAGGACCAGGACCTGGTCGGCGGCGTCCAGGAGGGCGGGGCTGCTGGTGATCACGAGAGTGGTGCGGCCCCGGCGCAGCCTGGCGATGTTGCGTGCGACGAGCTGTTCGGTGACCGCGTCCACGGCGGTCGTGGGGTCGTGCAGGACGAGGACGGGAGCATCGGCGGCCAGGGCCCGGGCAAGGGACAGGCGCTGGCGCTGCCCGCCGGAGAGGTCCGCGCCGCGGTCGCGGACGGGGCGGTCGAGCCCTTCGCGGTGGAGGGCGACGACGTCGGTCAGCAGGGAGGCCTCGACGGCCTCGGAGACCATCCGGGCGGTGCCCGACGGGTCGATGTTCGTGCGGAGGGTGCCCGCGAAGATCTCCGCGTGGGACGGGTTCACCAGCAGGTGCTCGCGAAGCGCGTCGACCGCCAGGTGCGCCGCCTCCCGCCCGCCGACCCGCACCGCGCCCTCGAACGCGCTCGGCGGGACGTCGCCGGCCAGGACCGACACCAGGTCGGTGACCGAGCGCTGCCCGTAGGCGGCGACGGCGACGAACCGGCCGGGGGGCACGTGGAACTTCAGCTTCCGCAGGGACCCGTACTGGACGCAGTCGACCTCGAGGCCGCCGTCGGCGGCGGGACGATCCGAGCCCGGGGTCGCCACCGGCGGCGCGGCCAGCACCAGGGCCATCCGCTCGGCGGACGCGCGAGCGACCATGACGTACTTCGGCATCTCCGAGAAGAGCTTGAGCGGCTCCATGATGAACTGCGCCAGGCCGACGGCCATGACGAGTTCCCCGGTGGTGATCTGGTCCCGGAACGCGAGCCGACCGGCCAGCAGGGTCACGGCCGTGGCGAGGACCATGTTGAGGGCCACCGCCGTGCCCGCGTACGCGCCGTTCGCCCTGGCGACGGCGATCGCCTGGTCCCTCGCCTCCCCGCTGACCCCGCGGTAGGACCGCAGCGCCGCGTGGTTGCCGCCGAAGCCGTGCAGCGGGCGCAGGCCGGTGATCAGGTCGGCGACCTTCGCGCCCGCCCGCGCCACCCGGGCCTGCTGCTCGCCGGTGCGGGTGCCGATGCGCCTGGACATCACGCTCAGGACCGACAGGATCCCGACGGTACCCGCGATCACCAGCAGGCCGAGGCCCACGCTGGCCGTCCCGAGCGCGACCGCCGCGATCAGCACCGCGACCAGCGAGCTGACCAGCAGCGGCACCACCTCGATGATGTCGGCGGTCTGGTCGGCGTCCTCGGTGGCGATCGTCAGTACCTCGCCGGACTTGAGGTCGGCGTCCCTGGCCACCGGCTGGAGCCCGCAGGCCGCGACCCGCACCCGCCAGCGGTGCGCCTCGGTCGTGTTGGCCCTCTGCAGGACGCGCATCCCGAACCGCCACGAGAACGACACGGTCGTGATGATCGCGGCGAGAGCGGCGAACGACAGGCCGAGGGCACCGAGGCTCCGGTCCCGGAGCGCGTGCTCGACGATCAGGCCGAGCGCGATGGGGAAGGCGGTCTCGCCCGCCTGGTACATGCCCATGAGGACGGTGCCCCAGGCCATGGCGCGGGCGTTGCGGCGCAGCGCGGACCGGAGGATGCCGGCTCCCGTGCGGGGCCCCGGGCCGTCCGGGGTGGTCATCGTGGGCTCAGCCTCCCGTCCGCCAGGCCCGCCACAGCCGCGCGTACCTGCCGCCGAGGGCCACCAGTTCTTCGTGCGCGCCCTGCTCCACGACGCGGCCGCCGTCCAGCACGGCGATCCGGTCGGCCATCCTCGCCTGGGTCAGCCGGTGCGCCACGAGCAGCGTCGTGCGGTCCCGGCACGCGGCGAGGACGGCCCGCTCCAGCTCGGAGGCGCCCTGGCTGCCCGCCTCCGCGGTCGACTCGTCCAGCACCACGACCGGGGACCGGGTCAGCACCAGGCGGGCCAGGGCGATCTGGGTGACCCGGGTGGCGTCGAGGCGCTCACCGCCCTCGCCGACCAGGGTGTCCAGCCCGGCGGGCAGCGCGTCGACCCATCCGTCCGCGCCGACCGTGCGGAGCGCGTCCCTCAGTTCGGCGTCGGTCGCCTCCGGCGCGGCCAGCCGCAGGTCGGCGGAGAGCGGGCCGGAGAAGACGTGCGTCTCCTGCGTCAGGATGCTCACCAGCGCGCGCGCTCCGGCCTCGTCCAGTCCGGCGAGGTCGGTCGGTCCGATGCGCACCGATCCGGCCTGCGGGGTGCCGATGCCCGCGATGAGCGCGGCCAGGGTCGACTTGCCCGCGCCGGTCGCGCCCACCAGCGCGAGCGACCCGCCCGCCGGGATCGTCAGGTCGACGTCGCGGAGGACGGGCTCGTCGGCTCCGGGATAGGCGAACGTCAGCCCCTCGACCGTCACCGGGTACGCCTCGGTGTCCGCCGGCGCGGCGGCGGCGCCCACCAGCCGGTCGTCCGCGGCCTCCCCCAGCACCCCGACCAGCCGGGTCAGGCTCGCACCCGACTTCTGGGCCTCGTCGAAAGTGAACAAGATGGCGCCCAGTGGGTTGAACAGGCGGTGGAACAGCAGCGGGGCGGCCGACACCTCGCCCAGGCTGGCGGCGCCGGCCTCCAACAGGGCGTACCCCACCGCGATGATCAGGACCAGCCCGATGAACTCGGCGCGGTTCTCTCTGCCGACGAACCGGCCGAAGAGGCGGAACACCTCGATGCCGATCTCGCGCACCCGCCACGACTCGCGGGTGACCTTCGCCTGGAAGGCGTCCTCAAGGCGGTACGCCCGGACCGTGCCGATCCCGTCCAGGCCGCTGATCAGCTCCTGCGCCCGGTCGGCCTGGGCGGTCCGCTGCTTCGCGTAGAGCGGGGCCGACCTCGGCAGGTACCAGCGCAGGGCCAGCGCGTACGCGGGCAGCGCGCCGAGGCCCGCCAGGCCGAGCCGCCAGTCGAGGCCGAACATTCCCGCGGTGGCGATGGCGACCAGCACCCCGGCCGAGAAGACCGTGGGGACGGCCGTGCGGATGCCCTTCGACAGGACGGCGACGTCGTCGCCGACCCTGGAGAGCACATCGCCCCGGCCGGCCTGCTCGATCCGCGTGCTGGGCATGGCGAGCACCGCCCGGACGGCGCCCTCCCGCAGCCGCGCGAGCAGGTCCGCGCCGAGCCGGCCGACCAGGTGCGTCGACGCCGCGGAGGCCGCCGCGGCGAGCGGCGCGCCGGCCGCCATGAGCAGCCCGATCTTGATCAGGATCGATTCCGGTCCGCCGTCGGCGACGCCGTCGACCACCCGTCCGAGCAGCAGCACGGGCAGCACCTGGAGCGCCGCGCCGGCCACGGTGGTGAGGACGGCGGCGGACGTCGTCCACGGCGTCTCGCGGCAGCGCGCCGCGACCCATCGGGCGGCCTCGCGCCCGGTCGCCGTGTGCAGGGCGGCCGGGGCGAGGCGCGTGCCGGGGGCGCTCAGCACCTAACCGGCCGACTCGACGATCGCGTCGATCGCGTACGGCAGGGACGGCAGGGTGCTCTGGGAGATGGCGGCGCCGACCGCCGGCCCCTCGCTGTCCAGCAGGTACGACACCTTCCCGCCCTTGACGGCGGAGAGGTTGGCGAACAGCTCGAACTTCTTCAGCGCCTCCTGGTCGGCCCTGTCGTTGATGACGAAGACGCGGTCCACGTCGACGAGGTCGATGCGCTCGGGGGACAGCACGGTGAAGAACTTGCCGCCCGCGATCTTGTCGATCTCCGTGGCGCCCTTGAAGCCGATGCCCGACACCAGCTGTCCGCGAACGTCGGTGGTGGTGAAGGGCGCGACCGAGTTCTTGTACCAGGACAGCACGACGGCGGTCTGGCTCCCGAACTCCGGGTGCGCCTTGCGGGCGGCGGCGAGCCTGGCCTGGACGTCGGCGACCTTCTTCCTGCCCTCGGCCTCCTTGCCCAGGGCCTTGGCGATCTGCACCGCGTTGTCCTGCCACGGCGCGCTGAACGGCTCCTTCTCGGCCTTGGTCCGGCCCACCGTCGGGGCGATCTTGGAGAGCTTGTCGTAGGCGGCCTTGTCGATCTCGGAGTAGACCGCGATGATCAGGTCCGGCCGCAGGGCGGCGATCTTCTCGAAGTTCGGTCCGGAGTCGCCGTTGGTCATGACGACCTCGGGCCGGGCGTCGCCCCACTTGTCCTTCACCCAGGGCCACTGGGTGTTGATGTCGGGAGTCCGGCCCGGCGGGTTCGGGTACTGGTCGACCATGCCGACCGGCCTGACGCCGAGGTCCAGGATGGTCTGGTCGTCGGTGTAGCCGACGGAGACGACCCGCTCGGGGGCCTTGCTGATCGTGGTGGAGCCGAACGCGTGCTCCACGGTGACCGGGAACACGCCGCCCGCGGCGGCACGGGCGCCGCCGCCCGGCTCGTCGGCCGAGCCGGAACCGCATCCCGCGAGGAGGCCGGCGCCGAGGATCGCGGCGGACAGTGCCGCCGCCAACCGCCGCCAGGATGTCGTGAGTGTCGTTCGATGGGGGGTCATGCAGGATCCTCGCTTGTGCGCTGTCCGCTACGACCTGGTGTTGGGGGTCGGTCGTAACGTAGTAGGTAAGGGAAGGCTAACCTAACTCATGGAACGTTCCGATGGGCCGCCGCGTCCCGCCCGGGCGTGGGCGCGGCCGATCGGAACGATGAGCGGCCGGTCTCCCACCGGGTCGTCGATCACCTCGGCGCGCAGCCCGAACGCCTCGCCCAGCAGCTCGGCGGTGATCACGTCCCTCGGGTGCCCCTGCGCCAGGATCGACCCCGCCCGCATCACGACGAGGTTGTCGCTGTAGCGCGCGGCCAGGTTGAGATCGTGGAGCACCATGACCACGGTGCGCCCCGACTCGTGCAGGTCGTCCACGAGGTCCAGGACATCGATCGCGTAGGCCAGGTCCAGATACGTGGTCGGCTCGTCCAGCAGCAGGAGGTCGGTGCCCTGCGCCAGGATCATCGAGATCCAGACACGCTGGCGCTGCCCGCCGGAGAGCGTGTCGACCGGACGATCCGCCAGATCCGACACCTCGGTCATGGCGAGCGCGCGCTCCACGACGTCGGCGTCGTCCGAGGACCACTGCCGCAGCCAGCTCTGGTGCGGATGGCGGCCCCTGGCGACGAGGTCGGCGACCGTCAGTCCCTCCGGCGCGACCGGCGCCTGCGGCAGCAGGCCGAGCTTCTTCGCCACGTCCCTCGTCCGGAGCCCGGCGATGTCGGCGCCGTCCAGCACGACCGCGCCTCTGGCCGGTCTGAGCAGGCGCGACAGGGTCCGCAGCAGGGTCGACTTCCCGCAGCCGTTGGGCCCGATGATCGTGGTGATGACCCCGGACGGGATCTGCACGTCGAGTCCGTCGATGACCGTCCGCCCGCCGTAGCCGACGGCGACGCCCCTGGCGGCGAGCCGCGCCGCGCCGTCGCCGGATCCGGCCCGCCCGGCGGCCGCGAGATCCGGTTCGCCTTTTCTGCGCCGCGCCATCATGCCGCCTTCCTCAGGTTCGCCCGCACCAGCAGATAGACGAGGAAGGGGCCGCCGATCGCGGCGGTCACCACGCCGACCGGCAGAGCCGCCGGCAGCGCGGTGCGCGCCACCAGGTCCGCGCCGGTCAGCAGCGACGCCCCCACCAGGCCGGAGGCCGCCAGCGGCGGCGTCGGGCACCTCGCCAGCCGCATCGCCACCTGCGGCGCCACCAGCGCGACGAACGGGACCGGGCCCGCCGCGCTCACCGCCACGCCCGCCAGCAGCACCGCGCACAGCAGCATGACCGCCCGCACCGCCGAGTACCTGACGCCCAGGCCGGCGGCGACCTCGTCGCCGAAGTGCATCGGCCTGAACTGGAACGCGGCGCCCGCCACGACGGCCAGGAGGACGAGCGTGCAGCCCAGCGCGGCCCAGGCCTGGTTCCACGACCGGCCGTCCAGCGAGCCGACCAGCCACACCTGGGCGCGGGCCACGTCGGTGATGTCGGCCGTGACCAGCAGCCAGGTCGTGACCGCCTGCATCAACGCGCTCACCGAGACGCCGATGAGGACGAGCCGGAAGCCGTCGATCCCGCGGCGCCACGCCAGGAGATACACCAGCAGACCGGTGCCGAGACCGCCCGCGAGCGCCGCCGCGGGAAGCCCGACGGATCCGGTGACCGCCGCGGTGGCCCCGCCCGACACCGTCAGCAGCAGCACCGCGACCGCGGCGGCGCCCTGGGTGATCCCCAGGACGTCCGGGCTGGCCAGCGGGTTGCGCGCGATGGACTGGGTGATCGCACCCGAGACCCCGAGCGCGACCCCCACGACGAGCCCGGCCAGGGCGCGCGGCAGCCGCAGGTCCATGATCACGAATGTGTCGAAGCGCTCGCCGCGGCCGAGAAGCGTGGCGACCACCCGGGGCAGGCCGATCGGGAAGTCGCCGGCGCCGATGGACAGGCAGAACACCAGGAAGGTCGCCGCCGCCAGCAGCAGCGTGACCAGGACGGGCCAGGGCCGCCAGACGAACGACACCCGGCCGAGCCGCACGCCCGGCGCCACCGGCCGCTTGAGGTCCGTCGCGCTCATGAGGTCCTGAGCCTTCCGCGCCACACCAGGGCCGCGAAGAACGGGGCGCCGAGGAGCGCGACGACGATGCCCGCGTCCAACTCGCCCGGCCGCGCGACCAGGCGGCCCGCGATGTCGCAGACCAGGAGGACGACGGCGCCGAGCAGCCCCGCGTACGGAACGAGCCAGCGGTAGTCCGGACCGGTCAGGTGACGCGCCACATGGGCCACCATGAGCCCGAGGAACGCGATGGGGCCGCACGCGGCGGTCGCCGCGCCCGCCAGCAGGGTGACGGCGACGATGCCGACCGTCCGGCTCCGCGCGATGTTCACCCCCACCGCCCGGGCGACGTCGTCACCCAGGCTCAGGAGGTTGACGGCGGGCAGAACGGTCAGCGCCAGGACGAGCCCGACCACGACGAACGCGGCCACCGGCCAGATGACGCGGAATCCCACACCGGCCACCGACCCCGCGTTCCAGAACCGCAGCGCGTTCAGCGACTGCCGGCCCGACAGCGCGACCGCCGTGGTCATCGCCGCCAGGAACACGGTGACCCCCTGCCCGGCCAGCGCCAGCGTCAGCGGGTTGCCGGCCCCCCGCCCGATGCTCGCCAGCCCGAACACCACGGCCCCGGCCGTCGCCGCGCCCAGGAACGCGAACCAGACGTACTGGAGCGGGCTGGTGAACCCGAAGAGGGAGATCGCCGACACCACGGCGAACGAGGCGCCGGAGTTCACCCCCAGCAGGCCCGTGTCGGCGATCGGGTTGCGCGTGCACCCCTGGATCAGTGCCCCGCCGACCCCCAGGGCGGTGCCCGCCACGATCGCGAGCACCGTCCGGGGCACCCGCACCGTCTGCACGATGAGCCTGATCTGGGTGAGCCGCTGATCGGAGCCCGGCGCCGCGAACAGCCCGTCCCAGACCTCGCCGGGGCTCAGCGCCCGCGCTCCGACGGCCAGCGACGCCGCGCCCGCGGCCGCGAGCACCGCGACGAGCACGCCCAGCCCCGCGACGCGCCGCCTGCGCGCCGCCGCGACCCCGGCCCCGGGACGGGCCGCGGACGGCTTCCTCGTGACCGCGCTCATGTGCGCCCGCCGAGCCCGGTCAGCACGCTTTTCCTCCGATATCGGCCATCAAATGAGGGAAGCCTAACCTAACGTGATGCGACCGGCCGCTTTGCCCTCGATCCGTGGCGACGGCGCCCCGCCGAGCGGTGCGGCCGATCTGCCCGCACACCTGTGCGCGGCTCGACTCGGCCCTCCTGCGCGTCACGCCGTTGGGGGATCGCGGGGGACTGGCGCCGTCGTGTGACGCCCGGCGAGTCCGGCGGACCGAGCTCTGATGGAGGCCGGGCCTTCCTTCACTGACCGGTTCTCGCGAAGCGCAGCGATTTCGCCTTATTTGCAACCTTTGGGTTGTTCTGTTCCTTTAACGATGACCGCTCCGTTCACACGCCCTTTGTGGGTGGGCGAGTCAGGGGTTTGCGGTGAGCCGTTGTTTTTCGGGGGTGGGCGGGTTTTACCGGGGGTTTCCGGACTTGGTCTGTTGTGGGGCGGGGTGCGGGTGGAGCGTGGGGATCATTCGGGTACGCCGGTTGGTGTCCGTAGATGTCCGGGGGGTCGTACGCTGTCCTCCTGGTCCTGTTCGGGTCGACCGGCGGGGGTGCCGTGCCTCTCCTTCACAAGATCGCTGGAGTTGTGGTCGTCTGCGCCGTGGTCCTGGGGCTGACGCTTCCCGGGGGGCGGAAGGAACATCGCAGGGAGAATGTGGCGGAGCGGGCTGGAGCCGCGTCCGAGGCGACGCCCACCGCGCGGGCGGCCAAGGCGGGGATCGCGCCATCGCCCGGGGCTTCGGCGAGCGCGACGCCTTCGGTGACGGTGTCCACGCCCATTCCCGCGGCGGCGGCCGGGGCGGTCGCGGTCAAGGCGAACGAGCTGGGGCAGATCCCGGTGCTGATGTACCACCGGATCATGAAGAAGCCGGAGCTGTCGCTGGACCGGTCGAGCAAGGAGCTGTACGACGAGCTGACCGGGCTCGCCAAGGACGGCTACCACCCGATCACGGCGGCCGAGTTCGTCAGCGGGCGGATCGACGTGCCGGCCGGCCGGCATCCCGTGGTGCTGACGTTCGACGACAGCACGCCGGGGCACTTCGGGCTGGACCCGCAGGGCAACCCGGCGCCCGACACGGCCGTGGCGGTCATCGAGCAGGTCGCGCGGGAGAACCCGGGGTTCCGGCCGGTCGCGACGTTCTACCTGAACAAGGAGCTGTTCGGGATGGACGACACGCGGGCCGCCGCCGGGTTGGGGTGGCTCCGGCAGCACGGGTTCGAGCTCGGCAACCACACCGTGTCCCACCCGAGCCTGTCCGGCATGTCCGAGAAGGGCGTGCACAAGGAGATCGGCGACATGGAGGACCGGATCGTCCGGCTCACCGGGACGCACACGACGACGTTCGCGTACCCGTTCGGGGCCGTCCCGAAGAAGAAGGCGTGGGCCGAGAAGCAGGACGGCCGGTACGCCTTCCAGGGGATCTTCCTGGCCGGGTGGCGCCCGTCGATCTCACCGTTCGACGCCGACTTCGACCGGTGGAGCATCGACCGGGTGCGCTCCGAGGGCAAGATCAAGGAGAACGACTGCACCAAGTACTGCTCCACGGCGTGGCTGGAGTACCTGGACAAGAACCCCGATGAGCGGTACACCTCTGACGGAGACCCGAACACCGTGACGTTTCCCAAGGCGGCCGAAGACCGGATCGCCAAGCAGTACCGGGGCTTTGCGCGGATGTACTGATCGCCGACGTCACCGGTGGATTGACCACGGGGGTTCGGTCCCATATCCTGATCGCTGCGCTGTGGGCCTGCGCGCGCTTCGGACGGAGCAGGCTCGCGCTCGGTCAGGTCGGCGACATCGGTTCGGTTCACTGACGCGACGTTTCTTGGTCGCGTTCCCTTCCGGTTCTCGGCAGGGCGGATAACGGCCCTCCGCGCACAAGCCCATCACGACTTCCATGTCCGTACCGGAGCCAGCCGACACATGACGAGCAGCACCGAGGCCACCTCGACCACCCCGCAGGTAGCGGTCAACGACATCGGGTCCGAGGAAGCCTTCCTCGCGGCGATCGATGAGACCATCAAGTACTTCAACGACGGCGACATTGTCGAAGGCACTGTCGTCAAGGTCGATCGTGACGAGGTCCTCCTCGACATCGGCTACAAGACCGAGGGCGTCATTCCCTCGCGCGAGCTGTCCATCAAGCACGACGTGGACCCGAACGAGGTCGTCTCCACCGGAGACCACGTCGAGGCCCTCGTCCTCCAGAAGGAGGACAAGGAGGGCCGGCTGATCCTGTCCAAGAAGCGCGCCCAGTACGAGCGCGCCTGGGGCACGATCGAGAAGATCAAGGACGAGGACGGCATCGTCACCGGCACGGTCATCGAGGTCGTCAAGGGCGGTCTCATCCTCGACATCGGGCTGCGCGGCTTCCTGCCCGCCTCGCTGGTCGAGATGCGCCGGGTCCGCGACCTGCAGCCCTACGTCGGGCGCGAGCTCGAGGCCAAGATCATCGAGCTGGACAAGAACCGCAACAACGTGGTGCTGTCCCGCCGCGCCTGGCTGGAGCAGACGCAGAGCGAGGTCCGCCAGACCTTCCTCAACACCCTGCAGAAGGGCCAGGTCCGCAAGGGCGTCGTGTCCTCCATCGTCAACTTCGGCGCGTTCGTCGACCTCGGCGGCGTCGACGGTCTGGTGCACGTCTCCGAGCTGTCCTGGAAGCACATCGACCACCCGTCCGAGGTGGTCGAGGTCGGCCAGGAGGTCACGGTCGAGGTCCTGGACGTCGACATGGAGCGCGAGCGCGTCTCCCTGTCGCTCAAGGCGACCCAGGAAGACCCGTGGCAGCAGTTCGCCCGCACCCACCAGATCGGGCAGGTCGTCCCGGGCCGCGTCACCAAGCTGGTCCCGTTCGGCGCGTTCGTCCGCGTCGAGGAGGGCATCGAGGGCCTGGTGCACATCTCCGAGCTGGCCGAGCGGCACGTGGAGATCCCCGAGCAGGTCGTCCAGGTCGGCGACGAGATCTTCGTGAAGATCATCGACATCGACCTCGACCGGCGCCGGATCAGCCTGTCGCTCAAGCAGGCCAACGAGGGCGCCGCGGGGATCGAGGAAGAGGACTTCGACCCGACCCTGTACGGCATGCCGGCCGAGTACGACGACCAGGGGAACTACAAGTACCCCGAGGGCTTCGACGCCGACACCGGCGAGTGGCTGGAGGGCTTCGACGAGCAGCGCGAGACCTGGGAGCGGCAGTACGCCGAGGCCCGCACGCGCTTCGACGCCCACCGCAAGCAGATCGAGGAGGCCCGCAAGGCCGAGGCGGAGGCCAGCGCCGAGCCCGCGGCCAGTGCTGAGACCTCCTACTCCGGCGGCGGCGAGAGCGAGTCCGGCGGTGGCGCCCTGGCCACCGACGAGGCGCTCGCCGCGCTGCGGGAGAAGCTCTCCGGCGGGCAGTGACGCCCAGCTGACGCGCCGTCCGCGCGCGGCCGCCACGGCGGCCCGCGCGGCGGCCGGTGAGACCCTGAACACGGCCGGAGAACGATCTTTCGAGATCGGCCTCCGGCCGTGCTGCGGTTGCGCCACCATGACCGTGAAGGCACGCGCCGGTCCGCGGCGCTCCGCAGCATCCGCACGTCCCGAAGGTCCGCTCGTCCCCCGGGAGCAGTCGTTCAATTGGCCAGCACAGACGTAGGCACCAGGACCGGCGGCCCGGCCGCGGCCGGCCCCCCGATCGTCCCGCAGGGCCCCGCCAGACTCGCGCTGATCGCCGTCACCGTCGCGGTGCTCGCGCAGACGCTGCGGTTCTCGCTGCCGCAGCTCGACCACTTCGCCGACGAGGCCGGGACCGCGTCCGCCGCAGGCGCGGTGCTCGTGGTCTACCTCGCAGGGTTCGCCGCCCCCCTGATCCGGCGCTTCGCCGGCCCGCGCGGGCTGCTGCTCGCCGGTGTCGGCGGGCTTTTCGCCGTCCGGCTCCTCGCGCAGGCGCTCGACCCGCGCACCTGGCTCGCGTTCGCCGGCACCGCCATCGGCATGATCGCCGTCGCGGCGCTGTACGAGGGCGCCCGCGGCCTGTCGGGGGTCGGGTTCGCCACCGCCACCGTCGCGGGCCTGTCCATCGACGGCGCCGTGCGGATGTGCTTCGCCACCTGGGACCCGGTGTGGCGCGACGGCTTCGGCCCCTGGCTGGCCTGCCTGGCGTTCGTCGGCGTCGGCGCCGCCGCGCTCTACCGCGAGCTGGCGTCCGGCCCCGTCTCCGCGCCAGGCGTGTCCTGGCGGGACGCGCTCGGCGCCGCGGCGTTCGGGCCGTTCCTCGCTCTGCAGATCCTCGTCCTCGCCAGCCCCGCGTTCGTCGCCTCGTCGGGTTGGCAGTCGCTGACCGGCGCGCACGTCGCGATCGTCATCGGGCAGGGCCTCGCGCTGGCGTTCCTCGCCTCCGGCCTCGCCGTGCGGGCCGTGCCGGGCGGCGTGTGCGTGCTCGGCGGGACGCTCCTCGGCGTCGGCGCGGGCGCCGTCGCCGGGACGTACGCGCTCTCCGGCATCGAGGTCGTCCCCGTCGTGATCGTCGGGCAGGTGCTGTCGGCGTGGCTGCTGGCGGTGGCGTGCCGCGCGCCGCTGCGCCGGGCCGGGACCGGCGGGCCCGTCTGGCGGGTGGACGCCGGCGCCGCGCTCGGCGGCCTGCTCGTCGCCGCGATCCTCATCCCGTACCAGGTCAGCGCCGTCTCGCCGCTGCCGGTCCCCAACAACCTGCTGCCCGGGCTCGCCGGCATCCTGCTCGGCGCGCTCGCGGCGATCGCCGCGGCGCGCGGCGGCCCGCTGCCCGCGCGCGTCCCGCTGCGGGCCCTCACCGCGGGCGCCGCCGCGCTGGTGCTGCTGGGCGGCACCCTCGTGTTCACCGTGGCCGCGCCGGACGGCGAGGCCCCGGCCGCGCCCGCCGGGGGCCAGGTGCGGGTGCTCAGCTACAACATCCACGACGCGGTCAACCAGTCCGGGCGCCTCGACCCCGAGGGCGTCGCCCGCGTCATCGAAGGGCAGCGCGCGCAGGTCGTCCTGCTGCAGGAGGCCGGGCGCGGGTCGCTGCTGTCCGGCACCACCGACGTCGCCGTGTGGCTGTCGCGGCGCCTCGGCATGAAGCTGATCTGGGGCCCGGCCGCCGACGGCCAGTTCGGCAACGCGATCCTGACGTCGCTGCCGGTGCGCAGCTCCGGGACGGGCCGGATGCCGAAGGGCGACTGGTCGCAGATCCGCGGCTACGTGTGGGCGCGGCTCGCCGTCGGCCAGACCACGATGGACGTGTGGTCGACGCACCTGGAGGGCGGCGGCGACCGGGGCGGCGAGCGGGCCCGGGAGATCGCGGCGCTGCTGCGGGCCTGGGGCGGCGCGCCCCGCACGATCATCGGCGGCGACTTCAACGCGGGTCCGGGCAGCCCGGAGCTGATCGCGATGACCGACGGCACCGACCTGCGCAACACCGCGATCGGCGGCGAGCAGTACCCGACCAGGTCCGACGGCACCAGCACCGACTGGGTCTTCGGATCGGACGGGGTCCTCGTCACCGACTACGACGTGCCCGAGTCCGACGCCTCCGACCACTACCCCGTCGCGGTGACCGTCCGGATCGGGCGGTGAGCGGACGCCGGCGGCGCCCGCCGCTAGGGTCATGAGATGAGCGAAGCGAGCCGGGGGGTGCGGGGGGCCGGCCCCCCGCGAGGAGACCGCCCATGAGCGCCGAGACGGTCGCGATCGAGCGGGCGGCCCCCGGGGACGCGGGGGAGATGATGACCGTCCAGCGGGCCGCCTACGTCTCGGAGGCGCAGCTGTACGGCGACCCGTTCATCCCCCCGCTGGTGGAGTCGGCCGAGCAGCTGCGCAAGGTGCTGGCGGGCGACGCCGTGGCGCTGAAGGCGGTCATGGGCGGCCGCCTCGTCGGCGCCGTGCGGGCCCAGTTCAGCGACCGCACGTGCCTGGTCGGGCGGCTCGTCGTCGTCCCCGACCTGCAGCGCCGCGGCATCGGGCGGCGCCTGCTGACGGAGCTGGAGGGCGAGATCGCCGGGCGCGCCGACGCGTGCGTGCTGTTCACCGGCCACCTGAGCGAGGCGAACCTGCGCCTGTACCGGGGGCTCGGCTACTCCGAGACGCACCGGGAGCGCGTCGCCGCGCACCTCACCCTCGTGCACATGCGCAAGACCCTCGTCCCCGCGGGAACCGCCCAGCCGCCGCGCCGCTAGGGTGTGTCCCGTGCTGAAAGTGGGACTCACCGGCGGGATCGGTTCGGGCAAGAGCGAGGTGGCGAAGCGGCTGCGCGAGCACGGCGCGGTCGTCATCGACGCCGACGGGATCGCCCGCGAGGTGGTCGAGCCGGGCACCCCGGGCCTCGCCGCCGTGGTGGCGGAGTTCGGCGAGGACGTCCTGTTGCCGTCCGGTGCCCTCGACCGGGAGAAGGTCGGCCGCATCGTGTTCGCCGACCCCGACCGGCTCGCCGCCCTGAACGCGATCGTCCACCCGCTGGTGGGGGAGCGGATGCAGGAGCTGATGGACGCCGCCCCCGCGGACGCGGTCGTCGTCTACGACGTCCCCCTCCTGGCGGAGAACGGCCTGGCCGGCATGTACGACGAGGTCGTCGTCGTGGACGCCCCCGAGGAGACGCAGCTGGACCGCCTGGTCGCCCGCCGCGGCATGACCGAGGAGGACGCCCGCGCCCGCATGGCCAACCAGGCGTCCCGCGCCGACCGCCGCGCCGTCGCCACCCGCGTCATCGACAACTCCGGCACCCTCGCCGACCTGAAAGCCCAGGTCGACGCCCTCTGGGACTTCCTGACCCGCCGCACCGCGTCCTAGAACGGGGCGTCGAGGGGGAGCCGGTGGACCTCGGGGAGGTAGGCGTCGAGCTCGCCCGGTTCGAAGCGGCACATGCCCACGGCGTACCAGAACTCGGCGGTGGCGTCGCCCTCCCACTTGTAGCGGCCGTCAGGGGCCAGGGCGGCCCAGCCCTCGGCCAGGCCGAGGAGGGTGGCGCGGCGCGCGGGGGCGGCGCGGTCGGTGACGTCCCACAGGATGATGGCGCCGTCGTCGCCCGCGGTGGCGAGCAGGGAGCCGTCCGGGCTGAACGCGGCGGACCAGACGCGGCGGGTGTGGCCGGTGAGGGCGTGCAGCAGCCGCCCGTTGGACGGGTTCCAGAGGCGCACGACCATGTCGTCGCCCGCGCTGGCGAGCATCGCCCCGGACGGGTGGAACGCGGTGGTCCACAGGCGCCCGGTGTGCTCGGTGAGGGTGTGCAGGAGATCGCCCGTGGACGGGTCCCAGAGGCGGACGGTCCCGTCGTTGCTGGCGCTGGCGAGCGTCTCCCCGGACGGTGAGAACGACACCTGGTACACGCGGTCGCCGTGTCCGCGCAGCGCGGCGGCGAGTTCGCCCGTGCGGGGGCTCCAGAGCCGGACGACGCCGTCGTCGCAGCCGGTCGCGACCAGGGCGCCGCCGGGCTGGAAGTCGATGGAGCGGACGCGGCCGCGGTGGTCGGCCAGGTTGACGGTCTCGCGGCCGGTCGTCCAGTACCAGAGCCGGACGGAGTCGTCGTCGTTGGCGGTGGCGAGGACGTCCCCGGACGGCGCGAACGCCTGCGCCCAGACGTGGTCGGTCTCGACGTTCAGTTCGCGTTCGAACGTGCCCGTCCCGGCCTGCCACAGGTGGACGCCGCCGTCGTTGGTGGCGGTGGCGAGCTGGGAGTCGCGGGTGTTGAACGCGGCGGAGGTGAGGTTGTCGGCGACGCCGCGCAGCTCGCGGATCATCCGGCCGGAGCGCGGGTCCCAGAGCCGGACGAGGCCGTCGTTGCCGCTGGCGGCCAGCATGCCGCCGTCGGGGCTGAACGCCACGCCGGTGACGCGGCGGCCGTGGCCGCGCAGCACGACGCGGCACTGCCCGGTCTCGGCGTCCCACATCCGGGCCGTGCCGTCGTTGCTGCTGGTGGCGAGCTGGGCGCCGTCCGGGCGGAACGCGAACGGCCACACGGCGCCGCGGTGCCCGGCCAGTTCGAGGCGCTGACGGCCGGTGCGCGGGTCCCACAGGCGGACGGACCCGGCGCTGTCGGCGGTGGCGAGCCGTCCGCCGTCCGGGCTGAAGGTGGCCTGGTAGATGCCGCCGCCGTGGCCGGTGAGGACGCTGCGCTGCCGGCCCTCCTCCCAGATGCGGACGGTCCCGTCGGTGTCGCCGGTGACGAGGAGGTCCCCGTCCGGGTGGAACGCGATGGCGTAGACGCGGCCGGTGTGGCCGAGGAGCTCCTGGCGGATCTCGCCGGTGCGGATGTCCCAGAGCCGGACGACGCCCGCCTCGTCCCCGGCGGCGAGCAGGGAGCCGTCCGGGTGGAACACGGCGCGGAACACCGCGCCGTGGTGGCCGGCCAGCTCGCGGCGCAGCGCGCCGGTGGCGAGGTCCCAGACGCGCAGGGTGCCGCCCGCGTCGCCGGTGACCATGAGCGACCCGGCGGGGTCGAACACGGCGGTGTAGACGGGGGCGGTGTGCCCGGGCAGCTCGTGCAGGAGCAGGCCGGACAGGGTGTCCCACACGCGGACGGTGCCGTCGGCGGCGCCCGCGGCGACGAGGTCGTTGCCCGCGGGGGAGCGTCCCCCGACCACCAGGGGCCACACGCCGGCGGGGTGGACGGCGAAGGTGTGCGTGGTGTGGCCGGTGGCGAGGTCCCACAGCCGGACGGAACCGTCGGCGGACCCGCTCGCCAGTAGGCTTCCGGCGCCGTCGAAGGCGACCGCGTAGGCGCGGTCGGTGTGGCCCTGGAGGCTGCGCAGCGGCGTGCCCGTGACGGCGTCGCAGATGAGGACGCCGCCGTCCTCGCTGCCGACGGCCAGGACGGAGCCCCCGGGGCTGTAGGCGAGCGGCTGGGGGAGGCGGCTGGTCTGGAAGTGGAAGCCGTAGGGGACGCCCACCGCGGCCGGCGCGACCTGGATGTCGATGGGGCGGCCCGGCGCGATGGCCGCCTCGCGCAGTTCGGGGGCGGCCGCGACGCGGCCCGGGAGCACGGCGTCCACGAGGGCGGCGCGGGTCCAGCGGCTGCCCTCCACGGCGACGTCGCGCAGGTCGGCGCGGGCCAGACGGGCCCGGGACAGGTCGGCGCCGCGCAGGTCGGCGCCGGTCAGGGTGGCCTCGTCCAGGCGCGCCCCGGCGAGCGAGGCGTCCCGCAGGACGGCGCGGGAGAGGTTCGCGCCCACGAGCTGCGCGTCGCTGAGGTCGGCGCCGGTGAGGTCGACCTCCTGGAGGTCGCGGTAGGACAGGTCCTCGCCCTGCAGGCGGGCGCCGCGCAGGTCGGTGTGCGCGGGGGTGCGCAGCCGCGTCGTGATGCGGATCGCGTTGGCGCGGGCGATGTCGTCGGCCTCGGGGTCGGCGAGCACCCGGGCCGTCCACTCCTGGCAGGCGCGCGTGTCGGCGAGGTCGCAGAGGAAGTCGACGGCGAGCTGGGTCAGGGCACGGCGGCCGAGGGCGGCCGGTGCCTCGCCCTTGGCGAACTCGTCCGCGATGTGCCGGGCGACGAGCCACTCCATGACGGACGTGTGGATGAAGCCGAACAGCCCCTCGGGCGTGCGCACGAGCAGGCTCCCGGCGCCGACGGCGTGGGTCACCTGGTGCGGCGACATCCGCCCACCGGCGAGCCCGGTGAGGGCGTCGGCGACGTCGGCCAGCTCGGCGAGCCGCAGGAACTGCTCGTTGCCCTCCCACAGCCGCAGCGCGAGCGTGCCCACGGCCTGCCACATGTCGTCGGCCTCCAGGCCGGACGGGCCGCCCGCGCCGCCGACCCGCTCGGCCTCGTACGCGAGCCAGGACGACAGGATCTCCTGGTAGAGGTCGGCGGGGCTGACGGCGCGGCGCGCCTGCGCGACCGCGCGCAGCCGCTCCTCGGAGAGGTCGGCGATGAACGACAGCATCCGCGGGTTGGACGTCAGCGCCAGCAGCTCCTCGATCCCCGCCAGCAGGCTCAACCGGTCCTCGGCCGCGCCCTCGTCGCCGTACCGGTTCACCAGGTACGAGCGGACCTGCGGGGGCGTGAACTCCTCCAGGGCGAGGACGCGGCGGTGCGGCAGCACGCCGACCTTCTCGCCGAGGGCGGTCAGCACCTGCGCCTGCGACTTGAAGTGCTGCGTCCGGCTCGCCACCACGATCTTCGCCTTGTCCTGGGCGGCCTGGAGCAGGGTGTCGAGGTGGTCGGCGGCCCGGTCGTAGGTCATGCGCGTCACCAGCTCGTCGAACCCGTCGAAGAGCAGGACGATGCGGCCCTGGCGGAGCATGTAGTGGAACGCCTTGAGGTCGATGAGCTCCTCACCGTGATTGGCCAGGTGCGCGGCGACCAGGCCGTCCACCGAGTGCGCCTTGTCGAGCGCCCGCAGCTCGATGAGGATCGGGACGACGTGCGGCAGCTCCTCCGGGATGCGGCGCGCCAGCTCCCGCAGGGCGAAGGTCTTGCCGCGGCCGAAGTCGCCGAGCAGCAGCAGGAACCGCCCGTGGTCGGCGGCCAGCAGCCGCAGCATCTCGCCGACCACGTCGTCGTGGACGTCCGCGCCCGACCGGCGCTCGCCGTCGGGGAGGAACCGGTCGAGCTCCCGGTAGCGCTGCGGGACGTACAGGGACGGCGGGTAGACCCCGCCGGCGGACAGCCGCCCCGACTGGGCCGCCACGTACTCCGACAGGTCGACGAGCCCCTGGAACTCGGTGAGGCTGCGCACCCGGATGCCGCGGCGCAGCGCGTCGTCGCGCACGGACCGCGCCGGGGCCGGCCCCAGGTACACCAGTTCCGAGCCGTGGTCGGTGCCGTCGGCGTGCACGTGCCGGACGAACGCGTCCACGTCCGCCTCGGTCACCCGCCCCACGTGGGCGCCGATGCGGTACTGGCGGACGAAGCCGTCCTCCAGGTGGGTGAGCAGCAGGTGCGGCGGGTCGGAGCGGCCGTCCTCGCGCGCGGGCGGGACGACGCGCCGGATGGTGGCGCGCTCGAACCGCGTCTCGCACGCCTCCGTCAGGCGGTCGAGCAGGCGTCCCGTGGGATCGGGGACGGGGTCGGCGGTGCCGTCGCCGCCGGGGCCGAGTTCCGGGGCGGGAGGGGCCGGAGGGGTCTGCGCGAGCGGAGGTGGGAACGTTCCGCCCACGGCGGTCCAGGACCGTTCGAGGCGTTCCGGGCCGCGCCTCGCGGCGTCCTCGGGGATCCAGCGCTCCAGCCCGTCCCCGCGCACGACGACGAGCTGGTGCCGGCCGGGGCCGAGCGCCGGGACGGACGGGACGTCGCCCGCCAGCAGCGGGACGGCGCCGTACTCCGACTCCGTCCCCTGGAAGAACAGGTTGACGTGGGCGGCGAGCAGCGTCTCCACCGTCTCGGGGTCGCGCAGCGCGCCGGGCTCGCCCGCGATGGGCGTGTGCTCGATCGCGCCGAGGCGCAGCCAGCCCTCGTCCTCGAAGTGCCGCAGCCGCTGGTTGAACCATGCGGCCTGCGCCTGGCCGACGCGCCCGTGGCGGTCCTCCTCGCGGTGGGTCTGCGGCAGCGTCGAGTTGAGCCCGGCCACCACGATCTTCAGGTCGGGGACGGGGAACAGCGTCCACGGCTGGGCGCTGTCGAAGATGAGCGCGTCGATGCCCTGGTAGAACTCCTTGAACAGGCCCGCGTAGTGGCGCCATTTCGGCCAGTACGGCGGCTGGGGCTCGATGTCGTCGGCCTCGCAGCTGGAGAAGTACGCCTGGCAGGCCGCGCGGGTGACGTCGTGGGTGCCGGGCACCACCACGACGCGCTGCGCCTCCAGGCCCAGCAGCGCGCGCAGGCTCGTCAGGAACGACAGCGCCTCGGCGAACTCCTTGCGGCTGCCCGAGTGGGTGATGTTGCCGGTGACGACGAGCAGGTCGGGCCGCGGCACGCCGGAGTCGGCCAGCCGTGTCACATCGCTCCAGATCCGGTCCTGCAGCTCGGTGGCGGTCGTCGGCTCGCCGGGCTCGGCCAGCGTCCGGCCGAACCGGGGGCCGGAGACGTGCAGGACGGTCAGGTGCTCGCGCGGCTCCTGCCCGGCGTCCGCCGCCGGGAACGCCGGCGCGGCGACGGGCGCCCGCCGGGCGGGCCGCTCTCCCGTCGGTTCGGGCCGCCTACCCCCTCCCTCGGGCCCGTCAGTCTCCTCCAGGCGGCCCATCAGCGGTTCCCGGCCACCGGGAAGCGGCCCGGGGCGGTTCTGCCCCGCTCCGGGGAAGCCAGGGCCGCTGAGGGGACGCGCGTGGCCGGCGAGGGCCTCCTGGATGCGCCGCATCAGCAGCCGGCGCGCCTCGTCCGGGTCGTCCACCCCCACCAGGTCCACGTAGGTGATCGTGGAGAGCAGGCCGTCGATCGGGCAGTCCTCGATGCGGACCGTGACCAGCTTGCGCGCCGGGTCGTCCGGGTCGGCCCGCAGCGCCGCCATCCACTCCAGCCGCCCGTACCGCGAGCGCAGGTAGTTGCGCGACAGCACCGCCACCACGACCTTGGCCTCCGACAGGCCCCGGTCCATGTAGTCGATGAAGTTGGTCCCGGGCACGAAGTCCCACGCCTGCATCATCGTGCGGTGCCCGGCGGCCTCCAGTTGCCAGGCGATCCAGGACGCCCACCGTTCGTCGGCCGGCGAGTAGCTGATGAAGAAGTCGGTCGGGCGCTCCTGGGGGTGGCCGGGGGGTGTCATGGCGCCAGTATCGCGCGGAGCACGGCCCGAACGCAGCGCCCCGGCCGCCTGTGGCGGCACGAGGCGCAGCCCCTGGCGGCATGGCGGCGCAGCCCGTGGAAGCGCGGCGGGGCGCCTATGGAATCATGACGCGCGTGCCGCCCCCTCCGACCGAGGCCCTGCGCCGTGCCGCCGGCTCCTTGGGCGTTCTCGACTGGATCCGCATCGCCGTTCTGGTGCTCGGCCTGGTGTTCGTCGCCACCGGCCTGCTGCCCGCCGACACGGCCCGCTCCAGCGTCGGGCGGATCGCACCCCTGCTGCTCTTCCTGTTCAGCGTCATCGTCCTGGCGGAGCTGACCAAGGAGGCGGGGGTCTTCGACGCGATCGCGCAGCGGATGGCCAAGGCCGGCCGCGGCAACTACGTCGCGCTGTTCCTGCTGTGCGTGGCGTTCGCGTCGCTCACCACAGTCTTCCTCAACTTGGACACGACCGCGGTGCTGCTGACTCCGGTCATGCTGGCTCTGGCGGCGCGCGCGCGGATCGCGACTCTCCCGCTGGCCATGACGACGGTGTGGCTGGCCAACACCGCGAGCCTGCTGCTGCCGGTGTCCAACCTGACCAACCTGCTCGCCGCCGACCGCGTGGCGCTGGAGACCCGCGCGTTCGCTGCGCGCATGTGGGCGCCGCAACTGGCGGTCCTGGCCGTGACCATGGTGCTGCTGTGGGTCTTCTACTGGCGGCGTCGGATGCGCGGCGAGGAGACCTACGACCCGCCCGCCCCGGTGCCCGTCAAGGACCGGGTGCTGTTCTCCGCCACGGGCGCCGCCTGCCTGCTGTTCATCGGGGCGATCCTCGCGGGCGTGCACACCGGGATCCAGCTGGGCCTCGCCGCGACCGCCGCCGCCGTCGTGGCCGTGGTCGCCTTCGCCGTGCGCGACCGGACGCTGCTGCGCCCCGCGCTCATCCCCTGGCAGCTCATGGTGTTCGTCACCGGGCTGTTCCTCGTCGTCCCCACTCTGGAACGATTCGGGCTGGACGACGCCATGCGCGCCCTGATCGGCGACGACGGTGGTACGGCCGGGGCGGTGCGGGCCGCGTTCTCGGGGGCGGGGCTGTCGAACGTCCTCAACAATCTCCCCGCCTACGTCGCCGGGGAATCGGCCGTGCCCGCCTCGAACAAGGACCAGTTGCTCTCCCTGCTCGTCGGGACGAACGTGGGGCCCGTCATCACGCCCTGGGGGTCGCTGGCGACGCTGCTGTGGTTCGAATGGTGCCGGCGCTGGGACGTGCGCGTGCCGATGCGCACGTTCGTCCTGGCGGGGACGGTCCTGGCCGTGACGGGCTCGGCCGCCGCCGTAGGGGCCCTCCTGCTGACCGGCTGAGCCCCCTCCCCGCCGGGGAAGGGCTCACCGGGCGACGGGGGCGCACCCGTCCCTCGGATCGATCTTCGCCGTGGTCTCCAGGAGCCGGTCGAGCAGTTCGGGACGCGCCGCGACGAAGCCCAGCTCGGACGGCGGTCGGTCGATGCCCAGCTCGTACGGGGCGCCGTCCAGGCGGCGCAGCTGCGCGCCCGCCTCGGCGGCCACCAGCATCCCGGCGGGCAGGTCCACGATCTCGGGCAGGTAGCCGACGATGCCGTCGATGTCGCCGCGCGCCAGCATCGTCCACGCCACCAGCGGCGCCCACAGTTGCAGCATGCGCGCGCACCGCAGCTCCAGGGCCGAGCGCATGGCGAACGCCACCGGATCGCCCGCACCGACCTGGTGGCCCTGCGTCCAGGCCAGGAGCGGGTTCCTCTCCCGTCCCGGCCGGGGACGGTCGGCCAGCGTCAGGGGCCTCCCGTCCGGGCCCAGGGCGCCCCGCCCGCGCACCGCCGACCACGTCCGGCCGCTCACCGGGTCGTGCACGACGCCCAGGACCGGCTCGGCGCGCGCGCACAACGCCAGCCCGACCGCGTACACCGGCATGCCGATCGCCACGTTGTTGGTGCCGTCCAGCGGGTCGACGAGCCAGACCATGTCCTCGCCGGGCGCGCCGTCGAGGATCCCGGACTCCTCGGCGATGATCCGGTGCCCCGGGTACGCGGCCCGCAGCCGCCCGACGATCAGGTCCTCGGCGGCGGTGTCCAGCTCCGTCACCACGTCCCCGCCCGCGCCCTTCGGCCGCACCCCGAGGGGGCCGTCCACGCGGGCGCTGAGCAGCGCGCCCGCCGCCTCCGCCGCCTCCACCGCCACGCGGCGGGCCTCGGAAAGATCGACCGGAAGGGCCGCTGACGGGGTGGTGGGTCTCATCGGGCCTCTCCAGTGGGATCCGGCGTCCGGCTACCGGCGCGGTGAGCAGTGGGCGGCGGCGATCCTGCGGGCCGAGCGCCGCAGGGCCCGCAGAGTGTCGGCGTGGTCGGAACGCGAGCGGCGCACCTTGTGGCTGGCGACGTCCAGAGGGCCGAGCGACAGGTCGCCCCCGCCCGGCGTCTGCCGGCCCAGGGCGACCGTGGCGGCGTCCCGGCCGTCCTCGATCAGCGTGCTGTGGAAGACACCGGCGGGCAGGGTGTACGACTCCCCGGTCCGGTGCGTGCTGGACCCGGCGGGGGAGCAGTGGACGGCGCGCCCCGTCGCCCTCAGCTCGTCCAGGTCGCCCTGGCTCACGACCTCGAAGACCTGCTGCGTCCCGGTGCCGGAAGCCTCGCTGACGTCCATCCGCACGTTCCGGACCGTCCCGTACAGGACGAAGCTGAGAAGTTCCCAGCTGTGGCAGTGGACCGGCGATGTGGTGGACGGCGCCGGGCGCACCTCCGGCGTCCAGATGTGCAGGCACACCCCGAGGTCACCGCTGCGCTCCAGGGGAAGGCACAGGAAGCCCAGCGGGTGCCGCACCGCGGGAACGGAGGGGCGGCCCGCCGCGGCGTCCTCCAGGACGCCGCCGAGGATCCGCCCCGCCCACGCCGGCAGCGTCCGCGCCGCGGTACCGGCGTGGATCTCCTCGCGGATCTCCTCGTACCTCACTCCGGCGGCCTCACTGTTCGCCGACACCTTCGCTCCCCGGCCCGTCTCCCGCGCACGCTCCGTCACGTCCGGGTCACTCGTAGGGGTCCTTGGCCCGCAGGGCCTTTCGTATGATCTCGATGACATCGCGGTCGGTACAGCCCTGCGCGAGGTCGATTCCGATGACCTCGAAGAGCTTGCGCGCTTCCTCCACGGTCGGCTCGTCGTCCAGGGGCGCCAGCCTGGCCTGCTCGACCGGGACCCGCCGCGCCTGGTCGAGGCTGGTCTGCAGCTCCGCGCTCACCCAGCTGTAGTAGAACTTGGCGCTGTCGACGACCAGGGCCTCGCCGCGCGGGTCGTCGCGGGTGACCACCACACGCGAGGAGGCGAGGTCGTAGCGCAGCGTCGTCATCGTCTGCGCGAGGCCGATGTCGATGTCGAGCATCGCGAACCGCTGCTTGTGCCAGCACGCCGCCAGGATCGTGGCGTACGCCTCCTTGCGGGTGCGATCCAGCGTCCAGGGCTCGCCCGTGGCGTCCGGGCCCTCCGACACCGAGCGGCGGTGACGCGCGTACGCCTCGCACACCTCCACGTTCGTGGGGTCGAGGATCTCCAGGCGGAACAGCAGCGTCCGCCGCTCCCGGCGCGCGGCCGCCACGCACTCGGGCAGCGTGCGCGCGCGGATGTAGGTGCCCGTCCCGCCCTTGAAGAACCACCGGTCGGTGTCGCGGCGGGCCTCCGCCAGGACCTGCGCCACCTGCGCCCCGCTGATCACCCGCACGACCGTGGTCTCGTCCAGCGCGCGCTTGGTGTCGGCCAGGACGCCTTCGAACTCCTCGATGTGGGTCAGCTTGGCGTCGAGTTCACTGAGCGTGGCCGACGAGGCGCGCAGCGTGTCGCGGACCTCGGCCTCGACCGGGATGCGCCGTCCGCGGTCGCGCAGCACCGACGTCGCCAGCAGGCCGATCACCGCGAGGATCCCGCTGTTGGTGATTTCGGTCTCGTTCGGCAGGTTCACCCCGAGGCCGAGCACCGCCACGACGATCGCCAGAATCAGCGCGATCACAGCGTCGGCGTTCTTCCCGAACCAGTCGGCGAATCGGGCCATGGTGCGGTTTCCCCGTCCTAGTCGGCGCCGGGGCGCTCGGGGGCGCTGAGGGTCGTCCCCCTCGAACGGCACGACCGGCGCGGTCATCGTAACCACAGCGCCCATTCGCGGGAAAAGCCCTGCAGGTAGGGGGTTCGCTCACGTGTGCGACAGGCGGCCTTCCGGTCGCTATAGGCTCATCGCCATGCGAGTACGGGGATGGTGGTCGGGGGCATGGCCCACCCGGCGTTCCCGTGCCTTCGACATCGCGATCGCCCTGTCCTTCGCGGTGGGCGACGGCGTGTTCCTGTGGTTCGCGGACCAGAAGTTCTGGCTGCCGCCCCCCGTCGTGTCCGCCTGCAGCGTCGTGCTCGGCCTGGCCCTGATCGTGCGGCGCTCCCACCCGGTGGGGCTGACCGTGTTCGCGGTGGTGTTCGGCACCGTCACGGGCGCCGGAGCGTTCAGCACCCTCATCGTCCTGTACTCGCTCGCCGCCTACACGGCGTCCCGCCGCACGGTGGTGATCATCGCGGTCACCGGCTACGTCGCCAGCCTGGTCTTCCCGGCCCCGACCGCGGCGACGGAGTCCTTCCTCGCGCAGTCGATCTTCGGGATCGCGTTCGTCGGGGTCCCCGTCCTGCTGGGCCTCTACATGGGCGCGCGCAAGCAGCTCCTGGCCTCGCTCCAGGAACGCGCGGCGAGACTCGAACGCGAGCAGCATCTGCTCGCGGAGCGCGCGCGGGGGGAGGAACGCACCCGCATCGCGCGGGAGATGCACGACGTCGTCGCCAACCGCGTCAGCGTGATGGTCGTCCACGCCGGCGCGCTGAAGGCGATCGCCGTCCGAGACCCGGCGCGGGCCGCCGAGACCGCCTCGGTCATCGGCGACATGGGGCGGCAGGCGCTGGAGGAGCTCCGCCATGTCGTCGGGGTGCTCCGGCAGGGGGAGGAGGCCCTCCCGCAGCAGGTGGTGACGCTGGCCCACCTCCGCGAGCTGGTCGGCCAGTCCGGTGCCGCGGGCCTGCGCGTCGACCTGACGATCCGCGGCGAGGAGCGCCCCATGCCCGCCGCCGTCGGCCGGACGGTCTACCGGCTCGTGCAGGAGGCCCTCACCAACGTCCACAAGCACGCCGGCGCCGCCGACACCCGCGTGGAGCTCGGCCTCCTCCCGGAGGCGGTCGAAGTGGAGATCGCCAACGAACCGCCCACCGCCGCGCCCGAGCACCGGCTGCCCTCCGGCGGGAACGGCCTGGTCGGGCTGCGCGAGCGCGTCACCGCCCTCGGCGGCAGCTTCGACGCGGGCCCCCGGGGCGGGGGCTACGCCGTCCGGGCCCGGCTCCCGCTGCCCGCCTCCTGAGCCCCCGGCCAGCCGCCCGCACGGCCGCGGAATGTCGGAGCCCCTGCATACAGTTGGGGGAGCAGGGAGAACGCCGGATCCAGGGGAGTGTCGATGCGCCCAGTCACGGACCTGCGGCGCCGCGTGGCGCCGTTCGAGGTCGTCACCGAGATGACGCCGTCGGGCGACCAGCCGCAGGCGATCGCCGAGCTCGCCGCCCGTGTCTCGGCCGGCGAGAAGGACGCCGTGCTGCTCGGCGCGACCGGCACCGGCAAGACCGCCACGATCGCATGGCTGGTGGAGAAGCTGCAGCGGCCCGTCCTCGTCATGCAGCCGAACAAGACCCTCGCCGCCCAGTTCGCCAACGAGCTGCGCGAGATGCTGCCGAACAACGCCGTCGAGTACTTCGTGTCGTACTACGACTACTACCAGCCCGAGGCGTACATCCCGCAGACCGACACCTACATCGAGAAGGACTCCTCGATCAACGACGAGGTCGACCGGCTGCGGCACTCGGCGACCAACTCGCTGCTCACCCGCCGCGACACCGTCGTCGTCGCGTCCGTGTCCTGCATCTACGGCCTCGGCACCCCGCAGGAGTACGTCGACCGGATGGTCCGGCTGCACGTCGGCCAGGAGATCGACCGCGACGATCTGCTCCGGCAGCTCGTCGGCATGCAGTACACCCGCAACGACCTCGCCTTCACCCGCGGCACCTTCCGCGTCCGCGGCGACACCGTCGAGATCATCCCGCAGTACGAGGAGCTCGCCGTCCGGATCGAGATGTTCGGCGACGAGATCGAGAAGCTCGCCACCCTGCACCCGCTCACCGGCGAGCTGATCACCGAGGACGAGGAGCTGTACGTCTTCCCCGCCTCCCACTACGTCGCCGGCCCCGAGCGCATGGAGCGGGCCATCGGCCAGATCGAGGCCGAGCTGGAGGAGACCCTCGCCGTGATGGACCGGCAGGGCAAGATGCTGGAGGCGCAGCGCCTGCGCATGCGCACCACCTACGACATCGAGATGATGCGGCAGGTCGGCACCTGCTCCGGCATCGAGAACTACTCCCGGCACATCGACGGCCGCGGCCCCGGCACCGCCCCCAACACCCTCCTGGACTACTTCCCCGAGGACTTCCTCCTCGTCGTCGACGAGTCCCACCAGACGGTCCCGCAGATCGGCGCCATGTACGAGGGCGACGCGTCCCGCAAGCGGATGCTGGTCGAGCACGGGTTCCGGCTGCCGTCCGCCATGGACAACCGCCCGCTGAAGTGGGAGGAGTTCCTCGAACGGATCGGCCAGACCGTCTACCTGTCGGCGACGCCCGGCCCCTACGAGATGAACCGCGTCAAGGGCGACGTCGTCGAGCAGGTCATCCGCCCCACCGGCCTGATCGACCCGGAGATCGTCGTCAAGCCGACCAAGGGCCAGATCGACGACCTCATCCACGAGATCCGCGAGCGCACCGAGCGCGACGAGCGCGTCCTCGTCACCACCCTCACCAAGAAGATGTCCGAGGACCTCACCGACTACCTCCTCGAACTCGGCATCCAGGTCCGCTACCTGCACAGCGAGGTCGACACCCTGCGCCGCATCGAGCTGCTGCGCGAGCTGCGCGCCGGCGATTTCGACGTCCTCGTCGGCATCAACCTGCTCCGCGAGGGCCTCGACCTGCCCGAGGTCTCCCTCGTGGCGATCCTGGACGCCGACAAGGAGGGCTTCCTGCGCTCCGAGACGTCCCTCATCCAGACGATCGGCCGCGCGGCCCGCAACGTGTCGGGCCAGGTCCACATGTACGCCGACACCGTCACCCCGTCCATGGAGCGGGCGATCGACGAGACCAGCCGGCGCCGCGCCAAGCAGCGCGCCTACAACGAGGAGCGCGGCATCGAGCCGCGGGCGCTGCGCAAGCGCATCGCCGACATCCTCGACTCCCTCGCCCGCGAGGACGCCGACACCGAGACCCTGATCGGCGGCGGGGGCCGCCAGCAGAGCCGCGGCAAGGCGCCCGTCCCCGGCCTCGCCTCCCGCACCCGGGAGGTCGGGCGGCACGCCGCCGACCTGGTCGGCGAGCGCCCCCGCGAGGAGCTGGAGGGCCTCATCGAGCAGATGACCGACCAGATGCACCAGGCCGCCACCGACCTGCAGTTCGAACTCGCCGCCCGCCTCCGCGACGAGATCAAGGAACTCAAGCGCGAACTCCGCGACATGAAGGAGGCCGGCGTCAAGTAACCCCGCCCCCCAGGCGGCGACGCTCTCTCCCGAACGACCCCCAGACACGGTGCGGCCGGCGCGGTGTGGAAGACCGGAGGTGCCTGCGTGCACGTGTGCGGCCGCGCTTCCTGGACGTGCGGCGGGTCAGGTGAAGGCGAGGACCAGTCGGTCTTCGACGGGGCGGTAGCCGAGGCGGTGGTAGACGCCGTTGCTGGTCGGGTTGGCGAGGTCGGTGAACAGGACGACGTCCTCGGCGCCGGCGTGCTGGGCTGCGCGGGTGACGGCGGCGGTCACCGCGGCCCCGTAGCCGCGGCGGCGGTGCTCGGCCGGGGTGTACACGGGCGCCACCCGCACCGTTCCCGCCACCGCCGGCGTCCGTCCCGCCATGGCCACCGGGCGGCCGCCCGTCTCCCACAGGACGATGCCGCCCTCCGCGAGCCGGCCGTCGACCACCGCCGGGTTCGGGTCACCGTGGCCGCCGGCGTCCCGGCGGAACGCCGCATACCACTCGTGCACCAGATCCCGGTCCACGGCGTCCGCGACCCGCGCGGCGCCGTCCGGCGGCGGGTCCGGCATGTCGAGCCCCGCCAGACGGTGGAGCCGCTCGCGCCGCGCGACGCGGGCCGGGCTCCCGGTCCGGCCGGTCCACGCCTCCGCGAAGCCCTCGGCGACCTCCGGCGTTCCGTTGACACCCGGGACCCTTGCCTCGCGCTCGGCCAACGCCCCGGCCAGTCCAGGCGCCGCGGGCCCCGGCATCGCGCTGAGCATGACCGGATACGCCCCCGTCCACACGCAGGTGCCCGCGACGCCGCCGCCCGCCGTCCACCAGCCGAAGAGCGCCTTCGGGTAGAGGCCGGGGCCCTGCGTTCGGATGGCCTTGGTCACGGTGAGCGGCACGGTGTTCGCGACGGGATCGGCGCGCAGGAAGCCTTCCGCGCGCGCTAGGAACTCCTGGACATCGTCGGTCAGCTTCCACGCCATGCCCCAGCATGCCCACGGCCGCCTCCCGGACGCAGCCCATTTACGGTGCGCTCAGGCCGTGGCCAGGGACGGGCGTCCCTTCCGCCGGAGGCAGTAGGCGACGGTCGCGGTGGCCAGGAGCGGGCCCCAGAAGACGAGGGGACCGTAGGACACGACGAAGAGGGCGAGCCTCCAGCCTTCGAGCGCCACCGCGGTCCCGTCCGGCTCGTTGAACTCGTTGAAGCCGGGCAGGCTCGTGATCGTCCCGATGGTGAGGACGGCGGCGCCCGCGCCCGCCGGGACGGCGGCGGCCGGGACCGGCACCCTGCGCCCGGCGAGGCCGGGGATCCAGCGCGGGACCACCTCGCCCCACCGGGCCACCAGGCCGACGGCGAGGAAGGCCAGTGCCTCGCTCAGGACGCTGAGGAAGATCGTGTACCCCCACATCGGGACCCAGGCGGGCAGGTCGCCGCGCGCGTCGCTCAGGTCCCCCCGGAGCGGGCCGATCGGAGCGCCGAGGCCGAGCGCGATCCGCCAGAGGCAGGACGGCAGGACCACCAGGCTCGCGGCGTAGGCGGAGACGACCGCCCACCGCGGGGCGTCCTCGACGGTACGCCCGTGAATCCGGCGGACCACCGCCATGGTGTTCTTCATCATGCTCGCCCTTTCGATCGTGCGGCTGCCTGCACGGCCAGTGAAGGGCCTGCGCCCGACGGGGGACCTCCCTCCCGCGCGTGATCCGGCTCCCCTCCGGGAGGGAACGGTCATCCCGCCGGCAGAGGGCAGCCTCACAGGTCGGCGGCGGAATCACCGGCCCGGAGGCCCGCCGTCGCCGTCCTCGGCGTGGCGGCGGCGCGGGATTCGGGCGAGCCCGCCCGCCGACTCCTACGGCGAGCCGCCGACGGACCGGCACCTGGGCTTCCACGCCTGAAGGGGGGCCGGTTAATGGGAGGAAGGAGCCGCGGGGGAGCGCCTACGATCGCGGCATGGAGCATGAGGTCCGGACGGCGCGGGGCGAGGACCTGCCGGGGCTGGCGGAGATCGAGAACTCGGGCGAAGCGATGTTCGGCGAGATCGGGATCGTGTTCCCGCCCGGTCCGACCGTGGTCGAGCAGATGATCGGCAAGGGTGCCGAGATCGTGGTGGCCGGTGATCCGCCGGTCGGGTTCGCCGCCGTCGAGGAGGTCGACGGGGCCGCGCACCTGGAGCAGATCTCGGTGCGCGGCGACCTGGCGGGGCGGGGGATCGGCGTCCTGCTGCTGGAGGAGGTCAAGGCGCGGGCCGCCGCGGCCGGATCGCCCGGCGTCAGCCTCCTGACGTTCCGGGACGTCCCGTGGAACGGCCCCTGGTACGCGCGGCACGGATTCGCGGATCTGCCGCCGGAGCGGTGGGGGCCGGGGATCAGGTCCTACTGGGACGCCGAGATCGAGGCCGGCCTGCACGAACTGGGGCCGCGCCTCGTCATGTGGGCGCCGCTCGGGCACCCCCGTTAAAGATCTACAATGTAAAGGCGGGAACCCGGGGCGCTCGGCGGACGTCTGGCCCATGGACGTCCGGCGCGTGCACGAAGGAGAACGATGATCAGCCCGGTCGCATGGGTACGGGACCGTCTCGGCGAGCGGGGCGCCGCGCTCGCGCTCCTGGCGCTGCTGCTGGCCCTGGCGGTCGTCCCGCTGGTGGCGATGCCGGCGGCGCGGTGCGAGGTGTTCGGGAGCGGGTGCCGCACCCCGGATCCCGGGCGGCGCGCGGACCCGGTCGCCGCGGCCGCCCGGACGATCGCCCCGGTCGAGGTGGCGACGCGGGGCGCCTATGTCGCGCTGGGCGACTCGTACTCGGCGGGCGTCGGGGCGGAGGCGACCGTGGGCGACCAGAACCCGCTCGACCGGTGCCATCGGACGTCCAAGGCGTACTACCACGAGGTCTCGCAGGCGTTCCGCTTCGCGAAGGGCACCGCGTTCTGGGCGTGCTCCGGCGCGACCACCGACGACGTGCTGGACGGACGGGGCGGCGAACCCCCGCAGATCGGCCGCATCGGGCAGGACACGAGCCTGATCACCATCAGCATCGGCGGCAACGACGTCGGGTTCTCGCGGGTGCTCGCCGGCTGCGTGGTCAAGCTTCCGTGGGGCCGGGGCTGCTCCGCGCAGGGCGAGGAGATCGCCCGGCGGATGGCCGAGCTCCGGCAGAGCCTGCCCGCCCTGCTGGCCAAGATCACCGCGCGGGCGCCGTACGCGCGGGTGATCGTGATGTCCTACCCCAAGGCGTTCTCCGAGGTCACCGGTGTGGACGGGGACAACATCACGGTGCCGGACCAGCGCTGGCTGAACGCGCGGGCCTACGAGCTGGGCGGGGTGATCCGGCAGTCGGTGCTGGAGGCCGACGCGCGCAAGCTGGCCGGGCACCGGCACGGCAGCGTCGAGTTCGTGGACGCCTACAGCGCGTTCGCCGGTCACGGGGTGGGCAGCCGCGACGCCTACATGAACGGCCTGACGCTGAACCTCGCGGCGCTCGAAGCGGAGCCGCGCAGCTACCACCCGACGGTCGCCGGGCAGCAGGCGCTCGCCCGGCTCTTCATCGACCAGATCAAGAAGGGTCCGGGCCGCGCGCTCTCCTGACCGTGCCACCTGATCTCGCCGTGACCGGTGAGAGCCGTCCCCGAACAGGGCACGACTGTCCCAGGGGTTCTGCGATGGCCATCACGATCGCGCTCGCCGGAGACACGATGCTGGGACGCGGCGTGGCGGAGGAGATCGCCGCATCCGGCCCGTACGGCCTGTTCTCCGAGGGGGTGCGCGAGGTCTTCCACGAGGCCGACCTCGCCCTGGTGAACCTGGAGTGCTGCGTGTCGGAGCGCGGGCGGCGGTGGGACGCGCCCGGCAAGCCCTTCCACTTCCGTGCGCCGCCGGCCGCGGCCGAAACCCTCGCCGACCTCGGCGTGGACTGCGTGACGCTCGCCAACAACCACGCCCTGGACTACGGACCGGACGCGCTGGCGGACACGCTGGACGCCCTCCGGCGGGCGGGCGTCCGGACCGTCGGTGCCGGCGAGGACCTTGGGCGGGCGTGGGAGCCCGCCGTCCTGGAGGCCGGGGGAGTGCGGGTCGCGGTCCTCGGCGCCACCGACCATCCGGCCGACTTCGCCGCGGGGACGAGCCGTCCGGGCGTCGCCCATGCCGACCTGGAGGACGGCGTCCCCGACTTCCTGCTGGAGGAGGTCCGGCGGCTCCGCGGCGGGCACGACGCCGTCCTGGTCATGCCGCACTGGGGCCCGAACATGATCCCGGCGCCGCTGCCCTACGTGCGGCGCGCGGCGGGGAGGCTGGTGGACGCCGGCGCGACGCTCGTCGCCGGGAGCTCCGCGCACGTCTTCCACGCCGTGGCGCGGCCGGTGGTCTTCGACATGGGCGACTTCATCGACGACTACGCGGTCGACGCCCTGCTGCGCAACGACCTCGGTCTGCTGTTCCTGGTGACGCTGGACGCCGCCGGGCCGTCCCGGATCGAGGCGGTGCCGATCCGGCTGGACTTCTGCCGCACCCGCCTGGCCGGGGGCGCCGACCGCGCCTGGATCATCGACCGTTTCGCCAAGGCCTGTGCCGCCTTCGGCACGCCGGTGACCGTCCGGGACGACCGGCTCGTCATCGAACGGCCGTAGGGGCTCAGCGCAGCACGGCCGCGACGACCCCGGTCACCGTCCTGCGCACGGCCTCGTCGTCCGGGGGCGCGGCGGCACGGTCGGCGAACAGCAGATGGCCGGCGCCGACCAGGGTGGGGGCGAGCAGGTCGACCTCGGCATCCGCCGCGAGGCGGCCGAGGTCGCGCTCGGCGGCGAGGTAGGAGGCGATCATCTCCACGGCCTCGGTCAGCACCGGCACGCCGGCCGGCCAGGTCCGCCGCAGCCGGGCGCGCAGCTCGTCCCTGAAGGTGATGAGGGGGACGACCGCGACGGCGACCGACGCGAAGACGGCGCTCAGGGCCGCTGCGAGGTTGCCGACGACGGTGCCGGTCCCGGCGGCGTCGCGCAGGGCGGCGGCCTCGGCGTCCATCCGGTCCACGCGGTCCAGGACGAACTCGGCGAGGAAGGCGTCGAAGTCGGCGAAGTGCCGGTGCAGGACGCCCTTGGCGCAGCCGGCCTCCTCGGTGACCGCCCGGCTGGTCAGCGCGCTCGGCCCGTCCCGCAGCAGGACGCGCTCGGCGGCGTCGAACAGCCGGCCGCGCACGTCGCGCATGGCGACACCTGTCGGCACGGCGGATCCTCCTTGACGAGTGGGCAAGCGCCCATTCATAGTGGGCGCATGCCCATTGTAGCGAAAGACCCTTCCCCCGAACCGCATCGCGCCCGCGAGGTGGCGGAGTCCTTCGGCTCCGACGCCGAGCGGTACGACCGCGCCCGGCCCCGCTATCCCGACGCCCTCGTGAAGCGCATCGTCGCCGCCGGCCCCGGACCGGACGTCCTCGACGTCGGCTGCGGCACCGGCATCGAGGCCCGCCAGTTCCAGGCCGCCGGCTGCAGGGTGCTCGGCGTCGAGCCCGACGCCCGGATGGCCGCCTTCGCGCGGCGCGGCGGGCTGGAGGTCGAGGAGGCGACGTTCGAGTCCTGGGACCCCGCGGGCCGGGTCTTCGACGCCGTGATCGCCGGGACGGCCTGGCACTGGGTGGACCCGGTCGCCGGAGCGGCCAAGGCGGCGCGGGTGCTGCGGCCCGGCGGCCGGCTGGCGGCGTTCTGGCACGTGTTCCAGCTCCCGCCCACCGTGGCGGACGCCTTCGCCGCCGTCTACCGGCGGGTCGTGCCCGACTCGCCGTTCACCATCCGCGTGGACAAGCCGGCCATGGACGGCTACCAGGTGATGTTCGCCAAGGCCGCCGACGGGATCCAGGACACGGGCGCCTTCGGTGAGCCGGAGCAGTGGCGCTTCGACTGGGAGCGCGCCTACACCCGCGACGAATGGCTGGACCAGATGCCCACCCACGGCACGCTCACCGGGCTCCCGGATGCCCAGCGGGCGCAGGTGCTGGAAGGCGTCGGCGAGGCCATCGACGCCCTGGGGGGCGCCTTCACCATGTCCTACGCCACCGTGGCCGTCACCGCGGCGCGCGGCACCCGTCAGGGGTGACACGCAGTACGGCCTTCCGGGTCGGCGGTCTGGTCAGGACGGCGGCACCGGGTTCACGCGGCGCCGGGTGTCGATGCCGGAGGCGTTGCGCGGGTCCCGGCCCGGAAGATGCACCTCGTATCCGGTCGCGTCCGCGTGGTAGAGGCGCAGCGCGGCGTCGCCGCTGAGCTCGTCCGGCCGGAAGGCCACGGCGCCCGGATCGGCCTGGGGGAACGCCTCGGCGCAGCGCCGCGGCAGATCCTCGTCCGGCACGACGGAGGCCACGGCGTCGATGTAGACGGCGCGGCCCTGCCCGATCTCCACGGTCGAGTCGTAGATGACGATGGCGACCTCCGGGCGCGCGGCGATGTTGCCCGAGTGCCGCGCGTCCGGGGAGGACACCCAGTAGAAGGTGCGGTAGCCGGCGTGCGTGAAGTACACCGGCGAGACGCGAGGCCGGTGATCGGCCTCGCTCGTCCCCAGGGTCATGTACCGGTTCCCGTCGATGACGGTCCGCGCCGACTCGTCCAAATTCTCTGGCAGGCTCATGGGAGAGAAGTGTGGCCGATGGGCCTGACATCGCGGCGGCGCCGGCCGTCCTCTGGACGGCCCGTCTGGATCTTTACTGCTCCATCGTCTATCGTCGATGAACGATGGACGTCGAGAGCGGGCCGCTGGACCGGCCCACCGCCGCCGAGTACGCCTCCTGGTTCAGGGCCCTGGCCGATCCCACCCGGATCCAGATCGTCTCGCTGCTGGCTCGCAGGGATCGCCCCCTGAGCGTCGGCGAGATCGTGAAGGCGGTGGAGGTCGGCCAGTCGACCGTGTCGGCCCACCTGAGGGTGCTGGCCGGGGTCCGGTTCGTGCTGGCCGAACGGCGGGGCACCGCCTCCTACTACCGCGTCAACGACGCCTGCGTCGGCTGCTTCCCGTCCGCCGCCGACGTCGTCATGGGCCGGCCCGTCCCCGCCCTGCCCGCCGGTGCCCCGGAGGGACGGCCGTGATCGCTCCAGAGGCGCCCTCCGGCATCGCCGTCAGGGCCATGCGCCCGGACGACGCCGGGCGGGTGCTGGCGATCTACCAGGAAGGCCTGGACACGGGCCAGGCCAGCTTCGAGACCGGCGCCCCCACCTGGGAGAAGTTCGACGCCGCCAAGCTGGACCGCCACCGGTACGTGGCCGTCGACGCGGCCGGGGCCCCGCCTGGCGACGTGCTCGGCTGGATCGCCGCCGGGCCCGTGTCGGACCGCTGCTGCTACAGCGGCGTGGTTGAGCACAGCGTGTACGTCTGCCCTCGTGCCCGGGGCCGGGGTGTCGGGTCCGCGCTGCTGGCCGCCTTCATCGCCTCGACCGAGGCCGACGGCATCTGGACCATCCAGTCGGGCATCTTCCCCGAGAACACCTCCAGCCTGCGGCTGCACGCCAAGGCCGGGTTCCGCGTCGTGGGCGTCCGTGAACGCCTCGGCCGCCTCCACGGCCGGTGGCGCGACGTCGTCCTCCTCGAACGCCGCAGCCCCCTCGTGCCGTAGCCGGGACGCGAACCGGCGTCAGCGCGGGCACGGATCCAGCCGCGGAACGCGCCTCATGCCGTTGAGGCGGCCGCAGATCGGCGTGGAGACCGGCTCGCCGTCCCTCATCGTCACCCTGATCATGGTGATGCCGCGGGTGCCGGGGCCGCCCCGCTCGTGGCCCTCGCCCTCGAAGGCGATGGTTCCCGTTGCGCCCTCCAGACCGGAAAGGTGGGGCAGTTCCTGCAGCACCGAACCGGAGGTGACGGTGCGGCTCCCGGCCACCACGCCCGCCGGGTCCCGGACGGGAGAGAGGGCGTCGTAGGCGTTCTGGGCCGCCTCCCCGAGGGCGAGGGCGGCGTCGTAGGCAAGGGCCATCTGGCCGTTCACGAGCAACGGCTCGTCCGGGCGGACGCGCGGGGCGCCGATGTGCAGGACGTTGCGGGCCAGCAGGAAGAAGCCGTTGGTCTGGTCGCGGTCGCCGGCGATCAGGAACGGCAGGTGGACGAACGCGGTGTGGTAGACGACGGTGTTCTCCGGCAGCGGGACGTCGTGGGGGCCGGTGCCGAAGCGGGACTTGGTCACGTCGTCGCCCGCGAGCAGGACGAGGCGGTGGCGGGTGCAGCCGCCCTGGATGAGCCCGTCGCGCAGGCCGCGCAGGTCCTCGGAGCGTCCGGCGAAGTAGACGAGGCGGTACGAGGCGGCCTTGCAGGCGGCCTTCACCGCGCGGGCGACGTCCTGGATGCCGGTGTACTCCACGCGGTCGGTCCTGCGCGGGTGCAGGACCCGGGTGATGTCGTCGGCGATCTCGCGGCTGTAGGCGTCCCGGGACGGGCCCGGGGCGCGGTAGACGATCATCGCGCGGCTGATCGGGCGGTTGCCGAGCTCCGCGCGGACGGCGGCGCGGGTCGCGGCGGCCTCGTCGTAGTCGGTGGCGGCCAGGCTGTGGTAGTGCTTCAGCCGGGGCAGTTCGTCGGAGGAGTTGACGGTGTCGACGACGGGCAGGCCGGCGTCGTTGAGCCGCTCGATCGCGGACCTGGACGGCTCGGTGTTGCGGCCGAAGCCGATGACGCCGGCGAGGGTCGGGTCGCGGCGGGCGAGATCCAGGATCCGGTCGGCGGTCTCGTCGGAGAACGCCATGTTCTGTCCCGTGTTCGCGGGTAACAGGCGGATCTTGAGGGGGTTGCCGACCTCGCCGGGGCCGCCGGACCCGTTGTTGCGCCGCTGCGCGAGGTAGGCGCCGGCGAGTTCGTGGACGCTGCTGACGGTGACCTCGCTCTGGCCGGGGCTCGCGGTGAAGATCCCCACGTAGACGAGCGTCACGTAGGGGTCGCCCGAGGCCGCGACGGCCTCGTTCCCCTGCTCGATGCGGCGCTGGAGATCGGCGAGGGTGAGCCGCGGCCCGGCGTTGCCGGCGGACGGGGGATGCCGGTCGCCGTCCATGCCGATGCTGTCGGCGCCGCGCTCGAACCGGACGCCGTGGGTGGACACGCCGACGCATTCGCGGCTGCCGTCGGTGTTGGTGTGCAGCCTGGTGTCGCCGTTCCAGCTCATGGGCAACCCGACGCTGCAGTAGGTGGAGCGCAGGTCCAACTGCGCGTAGGTCACCGCGAACACGCACACCAGGACGGCGGCGATGAGGGCGCGCCACGACCACAGCCACGTCCAGCGGGGGCGGCGCCGGACGGCGAAGTCGTCGGCGGGGCGCTGGCCGGCGGGGTCGCCGGAGACCGGGATGCGCAGCAGGTAGGGCAGCCGGACGGACTCGCTCGGCCCCTGCGCGGTGCCGAGCGAGGACCGCCAGTGCTCGTACCGGTCCATGGCATCGCCGCCGGCGGGCGCCGGGCCGCCAAGCTCGTCCCGGGTGGCGGCATCGATGGACGCGATGACCAGCAGCGGGTGGAACTCGCTGCGGCGCGCCCGGATGTCGCTGATCGCCGACAGCACGGCGAGGCCGCCGTTGCGGCGCCCGGGACGCGACAGGAACACCACGGGCGGCGCGGGGCGCTTGAAGCCGCGCAGGCTGGGCGCGAGCCGCCGGTACTGGTCGCGGATGTCCTCCAGCAGCGCGAACGTCTTGATCTGCAGGAGGAACCGGGCCGCGTCGGGCTTGGTGAGCCGCTCGGACACCCGGTGCAGGCGGCCCTCGAAGCCGAGGTCGTCGCCGCTCTCGTCCAGGACGGCGAAGAACGACGTGCGGGCGAACCAGCGGTAGCGGCCGCCGAAGCCGGTGCGCGACAGGACGGGCAGCCAGATCCGCCTCGTGGACAGCGCGGCGGCGGTGACCAGCACGACGGCGAGGACGGCGGCGGCGGTGGCGAGGATACGGCTCGGCGTCTGCTCGGCGATGCCGCCGGCGAGCACCGCGATGAGGGCGACGATGGACGCGCCGATGCCGGGCCACCAGGCGGGGGCGCGCAGCGGGGCGCCCTGCCAGCGGAACAGACCGGCACGCTCGTTCCAGCGGTCGACGGTCGCGACAGGGGAGCGGCGGTACGGGGGCGGGGCGAGGGAGCCGTCCGGCCCCGGTTCGGCGGCGGCTGCCTGGATCGTCCGGACGAGGTCGGAGCGGGGGAAGCGCAGCAGGCCGAACTGGGACCGGGTGTGCCGCCAGGTCAGGGGCTGGGACATGGTGTCGACGAGCGCGATCGCTGCGGCCTCGCCCCCGGTGCCCGCGAGATCCGGGCCGATCGCCGACAGCCCCATCTCGCCCGCGAGGCGTTTCAGCTCCTCCAGGTGCTCGTCCGGGTCGTCCTGGTCGCCGGCCGGCTCCAGGACGGTGACCGGGTAGGGGCGCGAGTCCAGCCGCCAGGGCAGGCGTCCGGTCATCCAGTCGAAGAGCGCGAAGAGCCCGCGCCCGGAGTCGGCGGGTCGGGGGTTGCCCACGGCGGCCTTCCCTGACGGCGGGGGCGGATCATGCCTGTCCCGGGGAAGCGTAAGCCGGGGCCGCGGCGGCGTCACGCCGTGAGCGCCGTGTCACCTGCCGGAACGATGTCCGGTTTCGGTCGTTCAGTCCGTGGTGGTGACGGCGTTGAGGCGGTCCACGGCGTTGGCGAAGTCCTCGACCATGTCGTAGACGACCTGGCGGGCGGGCTTGACGGTGTTCATCAGGCCGACGCACTGGCCGACGAAGTAGTTCGCGAGGGCGAGGGCGCCCGGGTTGCCGGACTCGGCCACCTTGGTGATCTGCCGCATGGCCCCCTCCGCCACGATCATCTGGAGCGGCATGCCGAGCGGGCCGGGGCTGTCCGGGCCCTCCCATTCCTGCGTCCATGCGGAGCGCAGCTGCCGGGCGGGCTTGCCGGTCCGCGACCGCGACCGGATCGTGTCGCGGGACGTGGCGGCGAGCAGCTTCTCCTTCACCGGCGGGGACGTCTCGGCCTCCTCGGTGGTCAGCCACACCGAGCCGCACCACACGCCGGACGCGCCGAGCGCCAGGGCCGCGGCCATCTGGCGTCCGGTGGCGATCCCGCCCGCGGCGAGGACGGGCACCGGGGCGACCGTGTCGACCACCTCGGGGACGAGCACCATCGTGGAGATCTCGCCGGTGTGCCCGCCCGCCTCCCCGCCCTGCGCGACGACCAGGTCGACGCCGGCGGAGACCTGGCGGCGGGCGTGCTCGGACGTCCCGACCAGTGCGGCGACGGGGATCCCGGCGGCCTTGGCCTTCTCCACCATCAGCGGCGGCGGGGTGCCGAGGGCGCTGGCGATGAGGCCGATGGGGTGGGCGAGCGACACGTCGATCAGCTCGGTCGCGCCCTCCTTGGTGACCTGCGCGCCGCCGCGCGCGTTGGACCGCCTGGCCTTCTCGAAGTCGGGCAGTGGGACGTCGTACTTGGCGAACAGGCCGACGAGGAAGTTCCAGTGCTCCTCGGGGACGGCGGCGAGCAGGGCGTCCAGGCCGCCGCCGCCCTCCGCCGCCTTGTCGATCTTGCCGGGGACGAGCACGTCGACGCCGTAGGGGCGGCCGCCCACGTGGTCGTCGATCCAGCGCAGCTCCTCTTCGAGCCGGTCCGGCGTGTACGCGACGGCGCCGAGGACGCCGAACCCGCCGGCGTTGGTGACGGCGGCGACGACGTCGCGGCAGTGGCTGAAGGCGAACAGCGGGAACTCGATGCCGAACCGTGCGCAGACCTCGGTGTTCATGGGCCCGACGCTAACGGACCGAACCGCGTTCGGTCCAGGGGCGGAACAGCACGTACGACTCGCCCTCGTCGGGATGCTCGAACGCCGCGCGCAGCGCGAGCCCCTCGCGCAGGTCCGCGCGCTCCACGCCGTCCAGGCGGGCGTGCAGCCACGGCCCCTCGGCCAGCTCGACCAGCGCCAGGAACGCGGGCGGCTCCTTGGGAAGGATCGTCCAGGTCACCAGGGTCGCCGCGCCGCTGGCCTCGGCCCAGCCGAGGTCCTCCTCGCCGCAGCCGGGGCAGCCGCTCGCGTCCGGCGCGAACCACCGGTCGCACGCCTCGCAGCGCCGGACGACGAGCCGGCCGGCGGCCGTTCCGTCGAAGAACGGGTCGGTCCGCCCGTCCCGCCGCAGAACGCCGATCTCCATGGCTAGGCCCCCTTCGCGTGCGGGCTGACGACCAGCGTGGAGTGGTGGTCGAGGATCCCGCCGTTCCCGCTGACGAGGATCACGTCGGTGGAGGGCGCCTGCCGCCGCCCGCCGTCCCCCCGCGCCTGGATCACGGCCTCCGACAGCGGCGTCATGCCCCACATGTAGTACGCCGAGAGCTGCCCGCCGCCGGTGTTGGTCGGCAGCGACCCGCCGGGCCCGAGCGCGCCGGACGCGGCGAACGCGCCGCCCTCGCCCTTGGCGCAGAACCCGTAGTCCTCCAGCGTCACCAGGACCGTGTAGGTGTAGCAGTCGTACAGCTCGCACACGTCCACGTCGGCGGCGGTGACACCGGCCATCTTCATGGCCGCCGCGCCGGACGCCGCGGCGCCCGTCGCCAGGCCGAAGTCGCTGCCGCGCTCCTTGCGGTGCCCCGGGTGGCCCTGCCCCCAGCCCCACAGGTGGACGGGCGGGCGCGCCAGGTCGCGGGCCCGGTCGGCGCTCGTCACGATGACGGCGACGGCGCCGTTGGACACCAGGCAGCAGTCCAGCAGGTGCAGCGGCTCGGACACCCAGCGGGAGCGCTGGTGGTCCTCGATCGTGATCGGCTCGCGCAGCTGGGCGAGCGGGTTGCCGGCGGCCCACCGCCGGGTCGCCACGGCGATCGCGCCGAGCTGCTCGCTCGTCGTGCCGTAGCGGGCCATGTGCCGCTGGGCGGCGAGGGCGTAGTGGGAGTTCACGCTGCGAAGGCCGAGCGCCGCCGTCATCCCGCCGAACCCGTACCACTCCGCCTTCCCGGCGGGGGCGTCGCGGTTGTAGGCCGATCCCGCCGACTGCTTCGGCTTGAGCGGCGCGTCCGCGAACACGCACGCGACCGTGGTCGCCGAACCGTTCAGCACCGCCATCGCCGCGTAGGACACCATCGCCCCGGCCGTCGCCCCGTAGGAGTTGACCAGGGCCAGCAGCCGCAGGTCGCGCAGGCCGAGCGTGTCGGCCAGCTCGATCCCGGGCGAACCGCTCATGCCGTGGCTGACCAGCAGGCCGTCCAGGTCGCCGAGCGCCAGGCCCGCGTCGGCGGCGGCCAGCCGCACCGCGTCGGCCGCGAGCCGCCGGGGGCTGCGCCCGTACACCCTGCCGAGCTCGGTCATGCCGAGCCCCACGATCGAAGTGCCCATCGCCTCGCTCTCCTCGTCCGTGGGGCCCCACGGTACAGAATCGCGTTCGGTACGGGAGCGGGCGGGGTGATCGGGAGCTGGACGCCGCCCCGCGCGGGCGGCCCCGGAACGGGAGTCGCCCGCGTCCCCGGGGCGACGGGGACGCGGGCGACGCGCGGGACACGGTCCCGCCCGGCGGGGCCGGACCGGTCAGGAGGCGAGGACGGCCTGCAGGAAGTCGCGGGTGCGCTGCTCGGACGGCTCGCCGAAGATCTGGTCCGGCGGCCCCTCCTCGACGATCTGGCCCTGGTCGAACATCAGGACCCGGTCGGAGATGTCCTTGGCGAAGGCCATCTCGTGGGTGACGCAGAGCAGGGTCAGGTCGCTCTGCCGGGCGATGTCGCGCAGCAGGTCCTGGACGCCGACCACGAGCTCGGGGTCGAGCGCCGAGGTGACCTCGTCCAGCAGCAGCACCCTCGGCTGCATGGCCAGCGCCCGCGCGATCGCCACCCGCTGCTGCTGGCCGCCCGACAGCTGGGTGGGGTGCGCGTTCTCCTTGTCCGACAGGCCGACCATGTCCAGCAGGCCGCGGGCCCGCTCGACGGCCTCGTCCTTGGACACCCCGAGCACGCGCACCGGCCCCTCGGTGAGGTTGCGCAGCACGTTCATGTTCGGGAACAGGTTGAACTGCTGGAACACCATGCCGACCTGCTTGCGCATCTCGTGCAGGTGCTTCTGGTTCGCCGGGACGCGCTTGCCGCCGCGGTCCATGTGCCACAGCGTCTCGTCGCCGATCCAGATCAGCCCGTCGTCGAGCTTCTCCAGCGTCATCAGCAGCCGCAGGATCGTGGTCTTGCCGGACCCGCTCGGCCCGATGAGCGTCACCCGTTCGCCGGGCGCGACGGTGAAGTCCAGCTCGCGGAGCACGACGTTGGAGCCGAACCGCTTCACCACCTTCTCGAAGCGGATCCCCGGCGCCTCGCCGCGCGGCAGCCCCGCGGCGGGATCGGCCTTCGTGGCGGTGCCCTTCTGCGTGGAGACGCCCGCGTCGGCGGCCGCCTCGCCGGGGGCGGGGTCCTGCGCCGCGTTGGCGCCTTCCGAGGGCGGGCGGTCCGCCTCGCCCCCGGGGTCGACTGCGTCGGTGTCAATTGGTGGCATAACGCCTCTCCAAGCGGCGGACGAGTATCGAGGATATGACGCTGACCACGACGAACAACAGGCCGACCATGGTGATCGGCTCCAGGAACTGCAGGGTCTTGGACCCGACCTGGTACGCGGAGAACAGCAGCTCCGAGACGTTGATCGCCAGCAGCAGCGGCGAATCCTTGAACATCGCGATGAGGTAGTTGCCGAGCGTCGGGATCACCCGCCGGATCGCCTGCGGCAGGACGACGTCCAGCCACACCCGCGAACGCGGCAGGTTCAGCGCGGTGCACGCCTCCCACTGCCCCTTGGGGACGTCGGCGATCCCGGCCCGGTACACCTCGGCCGTGTAGGTCGAGTAGTGGATCCCGAGCGTGATGGTGCCCGCGGTGAGGGACCCGATGGTGATGCCCCAGGCGGGCAGCACGAAGAACACGAAGTACAGCTGCGGGATCAGCGGCGTGGACCTGATGAACTCGGTGACCCACCGGATCACCTGGTTGAAGACCCGGCTCGGGGAGCGGCGCAGCAGCGTCCACACCAGCCCGAGGACCAGGGCGATCAGATAGCCCAGCAGCGTCGCGGTCAGCGTGTAGCGCAGCCCGTCCAGCAGGTCGGGGAGGATCTCGCCGGAGTAGTGCCAGTCCCAGCTCATCAGCCCACCCCCGCCCCGGGCGCGCCGGCCGCGATCGTCCCGAGGGACGGCTCAGCGGGCAGCCTGCGGCCCAGCATCCGGTCCACGCGCCGCTCGGCGTAGCGGACGAACAGCTGCAGAACCTGCGCGATCACGAAGTACAGGACGAGCACGACCGTGAACGCGGCGACGGTCTGGCCGGTGCTGCCCTGGATGTTCTTGGAGACGCGGGTCAGGTCGACCAGGCCCACCAGGGACACGATGGCGGTGCCCTTCATCAGCTCGATGATCAGGTTGCCGAACGGGGGCAGCATCAGCGCGAACGCCTGCGGCAGCAGGACCCGGCGCATGCGCTGGAACGGAGTGAAGTTCAGCGCGATCGTCGCCTCGTACTGCGCCTTCGGGACGGCGTTGATCGATCCGCGCACCACCTCGGCGCCGTAGGCGCCGACGTTCAGGCCGAGGGCCAGCACGGCCGCGAACATCGTGGAGAACCGGAGACCGATCAGGGGAAGGGCGTAGAAGAACCAGTACAGCAGCACCAGCGTGGCGTTGCCGCGGAAGAACTCCACGTACACGCGGTTGAGCACGCGCACCCACGCGTGGCGCGACGTGCCCGCCATCCCGAAGACGAGCGCGAGCACCAACGCCAGCGCGCCGCCGAGGAGGGTGAGCCGGATGGTGACCCACGCCCCGTCCAGCCACTGGGGATAGCTGTCGAGGACCTCGGACACGGGTCAGCCCTGGCAGAACTTGGCGGCGGTGTCGTCCGGGCCGGGCATCTCCGCCTGGGTGAAGCCGAACGGCTGCAGGATCGGCAGCAGCTTGTTGCCCTGCTGGAGCTTGGCGAGCTCGCCGTTCCAGGCGTTCACCAGGTCCGTGTCGGCCTTGCGGAAGGCGAAGGCGCCGGCGCCGAGCTGCTCCTTGCCGTCGATGACGGGGGTGAACGCGTCGGTGACCTCGAAGCCCTCGCCCTTGTGCTTGGTCAGCAGGTCGGCCAGCGAGATGCGGGTCAGCCAGATGCAGTCGATGCGCCCGGCCTTCAGGCCCTCGTAGGCGCTCGCCTGGTCGGCGAACGTCTTGATGTCGCCCTTCTTGACGCCGGTCTTCTCGGCGTACCCGGCCTCGACGGCGCCGGTGAGCACGCCGACCTTGACGCCCTTCTTGCCCGGGTCCTCGGCGGCCTTGAGGCCCTTCGGGTTGCCCTCGGGCACCATGAAGGCGCTCTTGGCGACGTACTCGGGGTTGGCGAACGCCGCGGAGGCGCACCGCTCGGGCGTGATGAACATGCCGGCGGCGATCGCGTCGAAGCGCTTGGCGTTGAGCCCGCCGATGAGCCCCCCGAAGTCGACCTGGACGCCCTTGATCTCGTCGATGCCGAGGTTCTTGAAGATGGCGCGCGCGAGCTCAGGGGCCTCACCGGTCAGCTTCCCGGACTTGTCGGTGTAGCCGTAGGGCGCCTCGTTGGCGAACCCGACCGTGATCGTGCCGGAGTCCTTGGCCTTCTGCAGCGTGCCGCCGCCGGTCTTCTCCTTCTCCGGATCCGTCGTGGAGCAGCCCGCCGCGGCCAGCGGCGCCGCGGCGGACAGCAGCACGGCGGTGCGGAGGAAGTCGCGTCTCGAAGAAGTCATCGTTGAACTCCTGATGGGTGAGCTCCGCGCCCGCAGGGAGGCCGGACGGCCCCCGTGCGGGCGCGGAGCGGGTGGGTCGGGTTATCGAATTGTTAGGCTCAGGCGCCGGCGGTGCCCTCCGCGGGGGGACGGTCTGCCGCGGCCTCCGGGACGCTCCCGGCTCCGACGGGGGTGAAGTCACGGGCGCCGATGAAGGAGGGACGGGGCGCGGGTGCGGAGAACGGCTCGACGCACGTGTTCTCCACGCTGTTGAACACGATGAACACGTTGGAGCGCGGGAACGGGGTGATGTTCCCGTTCGAGCCGTGCATGCAGTTGCAGTCGAACATGGTCGCCGAGCCCGCGGGGCCGGTGAACAGCTCGATCCCGTGCTTGTCGGCCAGGATCGACAGGCTGTTGGGGTCGGGTGTACCGATCTCCTGGCCGCGCAGGGACTCCTTGTAGTGGTCGTCCGGGGTCTCCCCGACACAGGCCACGAAGGTCTTGTGCGAGCCAGGCATGATCATTAGCCCGCCATTGTGCACGAAATTCTCGGTGAGCGCGATGGATATGCTCACCGCGCGCATCCGGGGCATGCCGTCCTCCGCGTGCCAGGTCTCGAAGTCCGAGTGCCAGTAGAAGTCCTTGCCAGTGAAGCCTGGCTTGTAGTTGACCCGGCTCTGGTGGATGTAAACCTCCGAGCCGAGGATCTGCCTGGCCCGGCCCACTACGCGGGGATCGCGGACGAGCTCGGCGAACACCTCGCTGATCTTGTGCACCTCGAAGATGGAGCGGACCTCGTCCGAGCCGCGCTCGGTCACCGTGCGCTCGTCGGCCAGGATCTGCGGATCCGACGACAGCCGGCGCAGCTCGGCCCGGTAGTCCTCGACCTCCTCCGGCGCGATCAGCTGGTCGACGGACAGGAACCCGTTGGCCTCGAAGGAGTCGAGGGTCGCGCCGTCGATGGGCCCGTCCTTCGCCTCGCCGTAAACGACCGGGTCCTGGCGGTACAGCAATGCGGCCTCGGAGGCCTTCCGGGTGGGGTAGGCGTCGTCGATCGTCGGATGGGACTCGATGATGCTCATGCGTCCTCCTCGGTCAGCAGGGGGTAGACACCGTTCTCGTCATGGACCTCCCGGCCGGTGCAGGGCGGGTTGAACACGCAGACGGTCCGCACGTCGGTGTGGGCGCGCAGAGTGTGGTGCTCGTGGCCGTCGAGCAGGTACATCACGCCTGGCTCGATCTTGTGCTTCTCGCCCGTCTCGTCGTTGGTCAGCTCGCCCTGGCCCTCGACGCAGTACACGGCCTCGATGTGGTTGGCGTACCACATCTTCGTCTCGGTCCCCGCGTACAGGATCGTCTCGTGCAGCGAGAACCCGACGCCCTCTTTGGCCAGCACGAAGCGGCGGCTGCACCAGGTCGGCGCCTGCACGTCCCTTTCCGTGCCGATGATCTCTCCGAGGGAACGAACGATCATTGAAACTCCTTTGTTCTTTCGGTGCCGGACCGGCTCAGGCCGTGATCTTCTGGCGGACGGCCTCCACCGAGTCCGCGATGATCTCCAGGCCGGTGGCCAGCTCGGACTCGGTCGTGGTGAGCGGCGGCAGCAGCTTCACGACCTCGCCTTCGGGGCCGGAGGTCTCCATCAGCAGCCCGCGGGCGAACGCCTCGCCGCACACCCTCGGCGCCGCCTCCGCGTCCTTCATCACCAGGCCCCACGCCAGGCCCCGGCCGCGGACGGAGTCGATGGCGCCGGCGTGCGTGATCGCGATCTCGTTCAGGGCCGCCTGGACCTGCTGGCCCTTGGCGAGGGTCTGCTTCTCGAAGTCGTCGCCGGTCCAGTAGTCCTCCATCGCGCCGACGGCGGTGACGAACGCGGGGTTGAAGCCGCGGAAGGTGCCGTTGTGCTCGCCCGGCTCCCACACGTCCAGCTCGCGCTTCATCAGCGTGATCGCGAAGGGCAGCCCGTAGCCGCTCAGGGACTTGGACAGGCAGACGATGTCCGGGGTGATCCCGGCCTCCTCGAAGCTGAAGAACGGCCCGGTGCGGCCGCAGCCCATCTGCACGTCGTCGACGATGAGCAGGATGTCCTGCCGGTGGCACAGGTCCTGCAGGCCGCGGAGCCACTCGGCGGTGGCCACGTTGATGCCGCCCTCGCCCTGCACGGTCTCCACGATGACGGCGGCGGGCTTGTCCAGGCCGCTGCCGCTGTCGTCCAGCATCGTCTCGAAGAGCAGGAAGTCGGGCGTCCTGCCGTCGAGGTAGTTGTCGTAGGGCATCGCCACGCCGTGCCCGAGCGGCACGCCCGCGCCGGTGCGCTTCATCGAATTGCCGGTGACGGCGAGCGCGCCGAGCGTCATCCCGTGGAAGGCGTTGGTGAAGCTGACGACGGTCTCGCGGCCGGTGTACTTGCGCGCCAGTTTCAGCGCCGCCTCGACCGAGTTGTTCCCCGCGGGCCCGGGGAACTGGACCTTGTAGTCGAGGTTGCGGGGCGCCAGGACGTACTCGTTGAAGCGTTCCAGGAACTCCCGCTTGGCCGAGGTGTACATGTCGAGACCGTGCACGACGGCGTCGCCGGCGAGATAGTCCAGCAGCCGGCGTTTCAGCGCCGGGTTGTTGTGCCCGTAGTTGAGGGTTCCTGCTCCGGCGAAGAAGTCGAGGTAGCTTTTGCCGTTCTCGTCGGTCATGTGGCTGCCCTGTGCCGTGGTGAACACCGTGGGCCAGCTTCTGCAGTAGCCGCGGACTTCCGATTCCATGCGGTCGAAAACGTCCATGTCTGCCTCCAGGCAGGGTCGGAGAGGAGCGGATGGGGGCGTGGAGCGTGGATCAGTTCGCGGCGGCGATCGGGCCGATCCTGAAGAGCACCTCGGGCTCGTGTCCCCCCTCGGGGAAGTGCTCCGCGGCGAACAGCGGGCTGCGAGAGATCTCGCACCCGCGGGCCTTGGCGAAGGATTCGAACATCGCGGTGGAGGCGGTGTTGTCCGGCGTGACCGTGGCCTCCATGTACTCGAGCCCGCGGGGGGCGAGGCGGTCCGCCAGGCTGTCGAGCATGCGGCGGGCGAGGCCCTGGCCACGGTGGTCGCGGTCGACCGCGACCTGCCATACGAAGAACGTGTCCGGGCGGGAAGGGCGGACGTAGCCGGTGATGAAGCCGCACGGGCGGGCGCCGTCGCGTGCGACGACGGAAGTGTCCGCGAAATCGCGGCACCAGAGCGCGTAGCTGTACGGCGAGTTGACGTCCAGGACTCTTGAGTCCCGGGCGAGCCGCCAAAGCGCGGGTCCATCGGCGAGGCTCGGCTCCTGGAGTTGCACTTCCGCGTTCGTCTCGTTCTTCCCGGGGCGTCGGGTCGGTGATTCCAGGGGTTGCGCTGCCATGTCCAGGCAATTTACCGAATCTCGCGCGATGATCGCAGATAGATGTTATCGACGAGATGTTTAGCCCGATCATCAGTGGGTATGATTGAGGGCTTTCCCGATTCGGGTGCAATTTGGGCGGTCTTCAGGCGGGCCGCGATCCGCTTTTCCCCGGGATACGCAGGAGGTACTGCCGGGTGCGCCGGAGATGTTGCCGGCATGCTTCCTGAATGCAACCTTAACGTTTCGCCGTGGTGCCAGGAGTGCTTTTCTGTATCGGTTATGTGAGGTAAGTCACATATATCCGGTGTCAACGGGGCGGGTGCGGCGGGCGTCACTTCGCATCGCGGGAGGTCGGGCCGCGACGGGGCGAGGTGGGGCGGGTGTGGGCCGAAGCACTCCGCGAGGCCGTCTGCGCTACCCCTCAGGGGCAGGTGCGCTATCCAGAGGGTAAGGCCAGGGTTGCTAACAGGACAGGGAATGTGGGTTTTGGTCCGCTTCCGGGGGGCCGGGGCCGGGCAAGGAAACCGGACCCCGGCCCGGTTGCGGGCATGTCGAAGCTCGTTATTGGTGAGGCCGATTCAGATCCGGCCTTCCGCCGTCCGATGACGTAATGTTATCAGGCGATGACGAAGGGTCACATCTTCCCGGCGAACCGGTCGGTCGCCTCGATCAGGCGGTGCAGGATCCCCGGCTCGCTGTAGGCGTGCCCCGCGTCGTCGACGATGTGGAAGTCCGCCTCGGGCCACGCGCGGTGCAGGTCCCACGCCGTCGCGGCCGGCGTGCACACGTCGTAGCGGCCCTGCACGATCACGGCGGGGATGTGGCGGATCCTGTCCACGTCCCGGATCAGCTGGTCCTCCTCGAGGAACCCCTCGTTGCTGAAGTAGTGGTTCTCGATGCGGGCGAACGCCACCGCGTACTCCGGCTCGCCGAAGGCGTCGGCCATCTCCGGGTCCGGCCGCAGCGTGAGCGTCGAGCCCTCCCACGTCGCCCACGCCTTCGCGGCCGCGATCCGCACCTGCAGGTCCGGCGAGTCGAGCCGCTCGCGGAACGCGGAGATGAGGTCCTCGCGCTCGTCCTCGGGGATCGGCTCGACGTACTTCTCCCAGAGATCGGGGAACAGCAGCGACGCGCCCTCCTGGTAGAACCAGTACAGCTCGAACGGCCGCAGGGTGAAGATGCCGCGCAGCACCAGCTCGGTCACCCGGTCGGGGTGCGTCTGCGCGTACGCCAGCGACAGGGCGCTGCCCCAGCTCCCGCCGAACACCAGCCAGCGCTCGATGCCGAGGTGCTCGCGGAGCCGTTCCATGTCGGCGACCAGGTTCCAGGTGGTGTTGTTCTCCAGCGACACCTCCGGGTCCTTCGCGTGCGGCAGGCTGCGACCGCAGTTGCGCTGGTCGAACAGGACGATCCGGTACGCCTCGGGGTCGAACTGCCGGCGGTGGGCCGGGCTGCACCCGCCGCCCGGCCCGCCGTGCAGCATCACCGCGGGCTTGCCGTCAGGGTTCCCGCAGACCTCCCAGTAGATACGGTTTCCGTCGCCGACGTCGAGCAGCCCGGAGTCGTAGGGCTCGATCGGCGGGTACAGCGTGCGAAGCTCCATGGGGCGCGATTGTTCCACCCGGCCCGGGCCGCGGCCGGATGTGACCCACGGCACCTCGCGGACGGGCCGCGCGGACGGCGATCAGGCGTCCGGCGTGCGCGAACGCCGGGCGGGTGTCGAGAAGGCAAACCCCAAACTGGGCAAACGTTCCGCTGGTCGGGACTAGAGTGCTCCTAGTGAGCGAAGCGAGGAGCCACAGGGCCGGCAGCGGAGCGAGCGAGATGTGCACAACGACCCCCGCGAACGCGGCCGCGCGCCGCCGGGCGAGGAGACACGTGAGCGAAGTGACGAGCCGTCGGGCCGGGAACGCTGCGAGCAGGGCGAGCGGCATGCCGCCGGTCGGCCCGCTCCCGTCCGGGAGGCGAGGAGACCGGTGAGCGAGCTGAACGGATCCGGCGGTTCCCGAGGAGTCCCCGACGCGGCGACTCCCTGGCCCGCCATGGGACGCGACCCGGGCGGCGCGCAGCAGGCGCTGCCGTCCGCCCAGCAGCCCATCCAGATGTCCAAGCCAGGGCAGCCCGCGCAGGCCGGCCAGCCCGCGCAGCCGGGCCGGCACGGGCAGACGGGGGAGATCGTGCGCCCCGACGTCGAGCAGGGCGAGGCCCAGCCCTGGGACATCGTCGAGCGGCTCCGCCAGATGGCCGACCTCATCGGTGACGCGCTCGCCGCCGGGGAGCGCAAGGTCAACGAGGCGCAGACCGAGACGGCGACGCAGATCGCGGCCGTGCAGGCGGAGAAGGAGTCGGCGCAGCGCGACGCGGCCGCCGCCTGGGGCGAGGTGCAGCGCGCCCGCGGCCAGGCCGAGCAGGCCGACCGCCGCGCCGTGGAGGCCGAGCGCCGCGTCACCGAGGCCCAGAACGAGACCGCGGCACAGATCGCGGCCGTGCAGGCGGAGAAGGAGTCGGCGCAGCGCGACGCGGCCGCCGCCTGGGGCGAGGTGCAGCGCGCCCGCGGCCAGGCCGAGCAGGCCGACCGCCGCGCCGTGGAGGCCGAGCGCCAGGTCGCCGACGCCGAGCGCCGCGCCGCCGAGGTGCAGAACGAGGCCGTCACCCAGATCGCGGCCCTCCAGACCGAGAAGGAGAACGCCCAGCGCGACGCGGCCGCCGCCTGGAACCAGGCCCAGCAGGGCCGCGTCCAGGCCGACCAGGCCCGCGGCCAGGCCGAGCAGGCGCGCGTCCAGGCCGACCAGGCGCGCGCACAGGTCGAGCAGGCCCGCGCGCAGATGGAGCAGTTGCAGGCCCAGGCCGAGCAGGCCGAGCGGCGCGTCGCCGAGGCCGAGGCGACCGTCCGGCAGGCGATCCAGCAGCGCGACGCCATGAGCGAGGCCCGCGACGACGCCCTGCGCGCCGTCGAGGACGCCGTCGGCGGCCGCCGCTCCGCCGAGACCGAGCGCGACCGCGTCGCCGAGCAGGCCGGGGAGCTGTCGCGCGCGCTGGAGACCGCGCACGCCGAGCTGTCGGCGCTGCGCGCCAAGGTCACCGACGCCGAGATGAGCGCGCAGAACCTGCAGCACGCCGTCGTCGCGGCGGGCAAGGAGGCCGACGAGTCCCGGCGCCGCGCCGAGGTCGCCGAGCGCCGCGCGCAGGAGAACGAGCGCCGCGCGCAGGAAGCCGAACGGCGGGTGCAGGACGCCGAGCGCCGCGCCCAGGAGGCGGCCGGGCGGGCCGACGCCGCCGAGAGCGAGCGGCAGCAGGCGCTCGACACGGCCGCCCACTCCCTGGAGGCCGCCAAGAAGGCCGAGCGGGAGCGCGACGGCAACGCCAAGGCGCGGGAGGCGGCCGAGCGGGCCCGGGAGGGGGCCGTCCAGGCGCAGGCGCGCGCCGAGTCCGAGCTGACCCTGGCCCGAGGCCGCGCCGACCAGGCCGGGCGCGAGCGCGACCAGACCGTCGCGGCGATGCGGCAGCTGGCCGCCGAGCGCGACGCCGTCGCCGAGAAGCTGGCCGAGCGCGACCAGTGGGTCGACCAGCTCGCGCAGGCCGTCACCGAGCAGCGCGCGCAGATCGCCGAGCTGTCCCAGGAGCGCGACGCGGCCCGCCAGGCCGCCGACCAGGCCCGCTCCCTGATCGACGAGCTGACCAGGCAACTCCGCACCATCATGCCCACGGCCGCCACCCCCCGCCTGTAACCCGCGAGAGGCCCCACCCGCACCACCGCCCGCGAGCCACCAGCCATGACGGCCGCGCCGGCGGTTGCGCCGGACGCCAGCGGACCGGGGGATCGCGCCGCCGGGCACGGCTACGCGTCGACTGCCGTGGCCGGACGCGCCGACCGGTGGGGCCATCGCGCCGACACCGGCCCGCGCCGCGACCACGCGACGACCTGAGGGTCGCGATCGCGTCCGAAGGCAGGTTCAAGCGAAGCGAGAACCTGATCGCGCAGCGAGCCGCAAGGCGAGACGAAGCGATGCCAGCGATCGCCCGCGGTGCCCGACGATGGAGGGCCGCCAGGCCCGAAGGAGGAGGGCGCTGCAATAGACACAGCCCGCGTTTCTCGACGATGGAGGCCCCCCGGGGCCGGAGGAGGAGAGAAATGCAATAAGCTAGAACCCCGTGGACAGGGCGGTACCGTCCGCCTCGCAACGACCACGGGAGCGCTTTCTTGCCTTCGGCTACCACTGGTAGGTCACGTCCTACCAAGCATCTCTTCGTCACCGGCGGTGTCGCCTCAAGCCTCGGCAAGGGTCTGACGGCGTCCAGCCTCGGGCGGCTTCTCGCCCTCCGTGGCCTCCGGGTCACCATGCAGAAGCTCGACCCCTACCTCAACGTCGACCCCGGCACGATGAACCCGTTCCAGCACGGCGAGGTCTTCGTCACCGACGACGGCGCCGAGACCGACCTGGACATCGGGCACTACGAGCGGTTCCTCGACACCGAACTGCACGGGTCGGCGAACGTCACCACCGGGCAGGTCTACTCCAACGTGATCGCCAGGGAGCGGCGCGGGGAGTACCTCGGCGACACCGTGCAGGTGATCCCGCACATCACCAACGAGATCAAGGACCGGATCCGCGGGATGGCCGACGACGGCGACGTCGACATCGTCATCACCGAGGTGGGCGGGACGGTCGGCGACATCGAGTCGCTGCCGTTCCTGGAGTCGGTCCGGCAGATCCGGCACGAGATCGGCCGGGAGAACTGCTTCTTCCTGCACGTGTCGCTGCTGCCCTACATCGGCCCGTCGGGCGAGCTGAAGACCAAGCCGACGCAGCACTCGGTCGCCGCGCTGCGCTCCATCGGCATCCAGCCCGACGCGATCGTGTGCCGGTCGGACCGGCCGATCACCGACGGGCTCAAGCACAAGATCAGCCTGATGTGCGACGTGGACCGCGAGGCCGTGGTGTCCGCGGTGGACGCCGCCAGCATCTACGACATCCCGAAGGTCCTGCACTCCGAGGGCCTGGACGCCTACGTGGTGCGCCGCCTGGACCTGCCGTTCCGCGACGTCGACTGGGGCGCCTGGGACGAGCTGCTGCGCCGCGTCCACAAGCCCGCCCGCGAGGTCACGATCGCGCTGGTCGGCAAGTACATCGACCTGCCCGACGCGTACCTGTCGGTCACCGAGGCGCTGCGGCACGGCGGGTTCGGCAACGACGCCAAGGTGCACATCCGCTGGGTGAAGAGCGACGACTGCGAGACGCCCGAGGGCGCCAAGCGGGAGCTGGACGGCGTCGACGGCGTCCTCGTCCCCGGCGGGTTCGGCGTCCGCGGCATCGAGGGCAAGCTCGGCGCCATCCGGTACGTCCGCGAGAACCGCGTCCCGCTGCTCGGCATCTGCCTCGGGCTGCAGTGCATGGTCATCGAGGCCGCGCGGACCCTCGGGGAGCTCGCCGACGCCGGCAGCTCCGAGTTCGACGCCACCACCGCCCACCCCGTCGTCGCCACCATGGCCGACCAGCTCGACGTCGTCGCCGGGGAGCGCGACATGGGCGGCACGATGCGGCTCGGCCTCTACCCGGCCGACCTGGCCGACGGGTCGGTCGTCCGGGAGCTGTACGGGGAGGCGAAGGTGTCCGAGCGGCACCGGCACCGCTACGAGGTCAACAACTCCTACCGCGACCGGCTGGAGCAGGCCGGGCTGCGGTTCTCGGGCCTGTCGCCCGACGGCCGCCTGGTCGAGTACGTCGAGCTGCCCCGCGAGCAGCACCCGTTCTTCGTCGGGACCCAGGCGCACCCGGAGTTCCGGTCCCGCCCGACCCGCCCGCACCCGCTGTTCACCGGCCTCGTGTCCGCCGCCCTCGACTACGCCGAGGCGCGCGCGGGCGAGGGCGGCACGGGGACCGTGACCGCCTCATGAGCGGCGAGGAGCCGGGCCCGGGCGACGTCCGCGACAGTCCCGACCGCTGGAAGGTCGTGGAGTCCTCCACGGTCTACCGGGGGCGCGTCTTCAACGTCCGCAGCGACCGGGTCGAGATGCCGCGCGGCGAGACCACCGAGGCCGTCGCCCGCGACGTGATCGAGCACACCGGCTCGGTCGGCGTGATCGCCGTCGATGACCGCGACCGGGTGCTGCTGCTGCGGCAGTACCGGCACCCCGTGGCGCGGCAGCTGTGGGAGGCGCCCGCCGGGTTGCGGGACGTGGAGGGCGAGCCCCTGCACAAGCTCGCCGAGCGCGAGCTGCTGGAGGAGGCCGGGTACCGCGCCGAACGCTGGGACACCCTGCTCGACGTGTTCCCGTCGCCCGGCATGGCCGACGAGCGCATCCGGATCTTCCTGGCGCGCGGTCTCACCGAGGTCCCGGCCGACCAGATCGACTTCGAGCGCGTCCACGAGGAGGCCGACATGCCGGTCGTGTGGGTGCCGCTGGAGGAGGCGGTCCGCAAAGTGTTCGCCGGTGAGCTGCACAACATGATCGCTTGCATGGGGATCCTCGCGGTGCGCGCCGCCCGAGACTCGGGCTTCGCGGACCTGCGCCCCGTCGACGCGCCGGAGGGCTGAGCCGGATGAGGTCCCCCTCCGGTCGCCGGAGGGGGCATGATGGGCGGGTCCCCGGAGCCCACGGCCGGAAGAGGTGCCGCCCTGTCCCCGAGCCCGTCCTCCCGGAGCACCGCGCGGCGCCCCGCACGCGACGGCGGCGCGGGGTCTGCGCTCGACTCGGCCGTGCGCGCCTACCTGGGGCACCTGGCCGTCGAGCGGGGCCTGGCCGCCAACACGCTCAGCTCCTACCGCCGCGACCTGCGCCGCTACGCGCAGGTGCAGGCGGGGCGGGGGCGGGAGGAGGTCGGGGAGGTCTCCGAGGAGGACGTCCGCGCCTTCCTGGTGGGGCTGCGCGAGGGCGACGAGGACCATCCGCCGCTGTCGGCGGGCTCGGCGGCGCGGGCGCTCGTGGCGGTCCGGGGGCTGCACCGGTTCGCGCTGCGCGAGGGTCTCGCCGCCGGCGACCCCGCCCACGACGTCAAGCCCCCCACACCGCCGCGCCGGCTGCCGAAGGCGATCTCGCTGGAGGACGTCGAACGGCTGCTGGCCGCGGCCGCCGGGCCGTCCGGCGATCCCGGCACCGCGCGCGGCCTGCGCGACCGCGCGCTGCTGGAGCTGCTCTACGGGTCGGGCGCGCGCATCTCCGAGGCCGTCGGCCTGGACGTCGACGACCTCGACCTGCGGGACGGGTTCGCCCGTGTCGCCGGCAAGGGGGGCAAGGCCCGGGTCGTGCCCATGGGCGACTACGCCCGCGAGGCCGTGGAGGCCTACCTGGTGCGGGCCCGCCCCGAGCTGGCCGGCGCCGGGCGGGGCGGCCCGGCGCTGTTCCTGAACGCGCGCGGCGGCCGGCTGTCGCGGCAGGGCGCCTGGATGGTGCTGCGCGCCGCCGCCGACCGGGCGCAGCTGTCGGAGGTGTCCCCCCACACGCTGCGGCACTCGTTCGCCACCCACCTGCTGGACGGGGGAGCCGACGTCCGCGTCGTCCAGGAGCTGCTGGGGCACGCCTCGGTCACCACCACGCAGGTGTACACGCTCGTCACCGTCCAGCTGCTGCGCGAGGTCTACGCGACCTCGCACCCGCGGGCGCGAAACTGACCGCCCGCCGGAAGCGGCGGACACGCACGAAGGGACGAATCGGGTCATCCGCCACATTGACAAATCGCGACGTTCGTTGCGCGTCGGCTTGAGCGACGGGGTTGACGGGCCTAGAGTCCCCGTTCTGGATGGCATTTCCGGGCCGCCGGGGAGGGATCTGGGTGACCAGCACTAACGGTGCGGATGGAGTCCTTTCCTCCGCCACCATAGAGACCGATCCGAGCCGCGCCCTCGGGCCCACGCAGCGACCCGTCCCGGTGTTCCCGGAGCCGGAGCCGCTGGCCGAACACGGGCCCGCACGGATCGTGGCCGTCTGCAACCAGAAGGGCGGCGTCGGCAAGACCACCACGACGATCAACCTGGGCGCCGCGCTCGCCGAGTACGGCCGCCGCATCCTGCTCGTCGACTTCGACCCGCAGGGCGCCCTGTCGGTGGGCCTCGGCAAGGGCGACCCGCGCCAGCTCGAAGTGACGATCCACAACCTGCTGCTCGAACGCGACACCGAGTGGGAGGACATCGTCATCGAGACCGGCGTCGACGGGATGGACCTGCTGCCGAGCAACATCGACCTGTCCGGCGCCGAGGTCCAGCTCGTCCACGAGGTCGGCCGCGAGTACATCCTGCAGGGCGCGCTGAAGTCGGCCGTCGACCACTACGACTACATCCTCATCGACTGCCAGCCCTCGCTCGGCCTGCTCACCGTGAACGCACTGGCCGCCAGCGAGGGCGTGCTGATCCCGCTGGAGTGCGAGTACTTCGCGATGCGCGGGGTCGCGCTGCTGATGGAGACGATCGAGAAGGTGCAGGGCCGGATCAACCCGGGCCTGGTCATCGACGGGGTCCTCGGCACCATGTACGACTCGCGGACGCTGCACACCCGCGAGGTCCTCGGGCGCATCGTCGAGGCGTTCGGCGAGAAGGTGTTCCACACCGTGATCAACCGCACGGTGCGGTTCCCCGACGCGACCGTCGCGGGGGAGCCGATCACCTTCTTCGATCCCAACTCGATGGGCGCGAACGCCTACCGCAGCCTGGCCCGGGAGGTCCTCATCAGATGGGCGGAGTTCGAGTGAGGCCGCGCGGCGGCCCCTGACCCGACGGAGCACACCATGGGCCACCCCCCGCCCATCCCGTACGGCACGCCACCCGGCGCCCTGCCGCCGCCCCCGCCCGCCCGGGGGGCGGGCCCGCTGGTCATCGTGCTGGTCGCCGTGGCCGTTGCGGCGCTGGTCGCGGTCGGCGGCCTCGGGGCCTATCTGGTCCTGCGCGACGACGACTCCTCGGCCGCCGCCTCGTCCGGCCCGGTCGACCTGCGCGTACCGCTGACGTTCCGGCTCGTGGCGAGCGTGTCCGCCCCGCCGTGCACGGGCGGCTCCGTCACCGTCACCGGCGCCTCCGAGTGCTACACGCTCGGTTCGGACACCTTGGCGGTGCGGCGGCTGGAGGAGGTCAAGGCCGTCCCGCCCGACCCGGCGCGCGGCAGCCCCGGCTGGTCCGTCACGTTGACGCTGACCTCGGCGGACACGCCCGGTTTCGCCGCGCTGACCCGCAAGGCCGCCGACGCCTTCGCCGCCCGGACGCCCGGCGGGCGGATGGCGATGCTCGTCGGCGGGACCCTCGTGTCGGAGCCCGCGCAGGTGATGCGGGCCATCACCGGCGGCCAGGTAGAGATCAACGGGCCCGCCGACAGGTTCACCCGCGCCTACACCGAGAACCTCGTGCACCGGATGATCGGGAAGTAGCGGCGCGGCCGGGCACCCTGTCACCGCCGGTGATCGCGGCTGGTGCGAGCGCGTACCGGGGCATGGGACGATGGGGCCGGTGAGCACAGCGCACGAGGAGCTCTCCGCTACCGTGAGCGACGTGGACGCGACGTCGCCCGAGCCGGGGCGGGAGACCGAGGAGGAGCAGGGGTTCCGCGTCCGCCTGGACAACTTCGAGGGCCCCTTCGACCTGCTGCTCGGGCTGATCTCCAAGCACAAGCTCGACATCACCGAGGTGTCGCTGCACAAGGTCACCGACGACTTCATCGCCCACATCCGCTCGCACGGCGCGGAGTGGGACCTCGACCAGGCCAGCCACTTCCTGCTGGTCGCCGCGACCCTGCTGGACCTCAAGGCCGCCCGGCTGCTGCCGTCCGGCGAGGTCGACGACGAGGAGGACCTGGCGCTGCTGGAGGCCCGCGACCTGCTGTTCGCGCGGCTGCTGCAGTACCGGGCGTACAAGGAGGTCGCGCGGGTGATCGCCGCTCGCGTCGCCGACGCGAGCCGCAGGTTCCCGCGCGTGGTCCCGATGGAGCCGAAGTTCGCCAACCTGCTGCCGGAGGTGCTGCTCGGCCTCGGCCCGCAGGAGTTCGCCCGGCTCGCCGCCAAGGCGCTCACGCCGAAGGCGCCGCCGTCGGTCTCGGTCGAGCACATGTACCAGCCGAAGGCCAGCGTCAAGGAGCAGGCCGCGATCGTCGTGGAGCGGCTCCGCCGGCTCCGCCGGACCACCTTCCGCGTCCTGGCGGCCGACGCGGAGGGCACCTACGAGGTGGTCGCCCGGTTCCTGGCGCTGCTGGAGCTGTACCGGGAGCAGGCCGTCACGTTCGAGCAGCACGAGCCCCTCGGCGAGCTCCACATCACCTGGACCGGCGCCGACGACGGCGACGTGGAGGTCGGCGACGACTACGAGGGCGCCCCGAAGAAGGACCCGGCCGAGGGCGCCGCCGGGGACGCCGCCGGACCCGACGAGAAGAGCCGGAAGGACGAGGGAGACGATGAGTGAGGAACCCGGCGCGGACGCGCCGGAGCTCCCGGGGCTGCGCGCCTCGATCGAGGCGATCCTGCTCGTGGTGGACGAGCCGGTCACCGAGATGACGCTCGCGCAGCTGCTGGACAGGCCCCGCGGCGAGGTCGCCGGGACGCTGCGGGAGCTGGCCGCGGAATACACCGAGCAGGGCCGGGGGTTCGATCTCAGGGAGGTCGCCGGCGGCTGGCGGTTCTACACTCGGGACGTCTGCGCCCCGGTGGTGGAGCGGTTCGTCACCGACGGGCAGCAGGCGCGGCTGACCCAGGCCGCGCTGGAGACGCTCGCCGTCGTCGCCTACCGGCAGCCGGTGAGCCGGGCCCGTGTGTCGGCGATCCGCGGCGTCAACAGCGACGGCGTCATGCGGACGCTGACGCTGCGGGGCCTGGTCGAGGACGCCGGGCAGGACCCGGAGTCGCAGGCCCACCTCTACCGGACCACCGGGTACTTCCTGGAGCGGCTGGGGCTGCGCGACCTCGACGAGCTGCCCGAGCTCGCCCCCTACCTTCCCGATGACCTTCCAGACGACATAGTTGAGGACGCGTGAGCGAGAACGAGGGCGTACGCCTGCAGAAGGTGCTGGCCGAGGCCGGGATCGGCAGCCGCCGCCACTGCGAGGAGCTGATCGGCGAGGGCCGCGTCACCGTCAACGGGCACAAGGTGTTCCGGTTCGGTGAGCGCGTCGACCCGCGGAGCGCCGTCATCCACGTGGACGGCAAGCGGGTCGAGACCCGGTCCGAGATGCGCTACTACGCCATCAACAAGCCGCGCGGCGTGGTGTCGACGATGGCGGACGAGCGGGGCCGCAAGTCCCTGGCCGACTACGTGGAGGTGCCCGAGCGGCTGTTCCACGTCGGGCGGCTGGACACCGACACCGAGGGCCTGATCCTGCTCACCAACGACGGCGAGCTGTCGCACCGGCTGACCCACCCCTCCTACGGGGTGTTCAAGACCTATCTGGCGGAGATCCACGGCCCGATCCCGCGCGACCTCGGCAAGCGGCTCAGGGCCGGGGTCACCCTGGACGACGGTCCCGCGAAGGCCGACAAGTTCCGCATCTTCGACCAGGTCGGCAGGCGCGTGCTGGTCGAGATCACCCTGCACGAGGGGCGCAAGCACATCGTCCGGCGGCTGCTGAAGGAGGTCGGCTTCCCCGTCCAGCAGCTCGCCCGCGTCGAGTTCGGGCCGATCAAGCTGGGCCAGCTGAAGCCGGGCGGCATGCGCGCGCTCACCGTCAACGAGGTCGGCGAGCTGTACAAGGCCGTCGGGCTGTAGAGGCACGGGACACCGGACGCGAAGGGAAGGTACGACTGTGGCGGTACGCGCGGTCCGTGGCGCGACGCAGATCGACGCCGACGACCGGGACCAGATCCTGGAGGCGACGACCGAGCTCGTCTCCGAGGTGATGGCCCGCAACGAGCTGACCACCGGCGACGTCATCAGCGTCATCTTCACGGTGACGCCCGACCTGACGGCCGAGTTCCCGGCGCTCGCCGCTCGCAAGCTCGGGTTCCACGAGGTGCCGCTGCTGTGCGCCACCGAGATCGGCGTCCCCGGCGCACTGCCGCGGGTCATCCGGCTGATGGCGCACATCGCGACGGACCGTCCTCGCTCCGACGTCCAGCACGTGTACCTGCGCGGCGCGACGGCGCTCCGGCTGGACATCGCACAGTAGGGTTTCGGACGTGAGCGAGGACGTGGTGGCGCGGCGGATCGTCGTGGTCGGGACGGGCCTGATCGGGACGTCGATCGCCCTGGCGATGCGGGAGCGCGGCGCCGAGGTGCTGCTGACCGACCGGGACTCGGCGGCACTGGCCCTGGCCGTGGAGCTGGGCGCGGGCGAGGCGCTGCCGGACGGGGCGCGGCGGGAGCCCGCCGACCTGGCGGTCCTCGCGGTGCCGCCGGCGGCGGTGGCGGTGACGCTGCTGGACGCGCAGAAGCGCGGCCTGGCGACCGCCTACACCGACGTGGCCAGCGTGAAGGCGCTGCCGCTGGCGCAGGCGGCCGAGCTGGGCTGCGACCTGACGACGTTCGTGGCGGGCCATCCCCTCGCCGGGAGCGAGCGGTCCGGGCCGAGCGCGGCGCGGCCCGACCTGTTCCTCGGCCGCCCGTGGGCGCTGTGCGCGACCCCGGAGGCGACGCCGGAGACGGTCGAGGTCGTCACCGGGCTGGTGAAGGCGTGCGGCGCGATGCCGGTGCGGGTGGGCGCCGCCGAGCACGACCGGGCCGTCGCGCTGGTGTCCCACGCCCCGCACGTGGTGTCGGCCGCGGTCGCCGCCCGCCTGACCGGCGCCGACGACGTGGCGCTCGGCCTGTCCGGGCAGGGCGTGCGGGACGTCACCCGGATCGCGGCGAGCGATCCCCGGCTGTGGATCGGGATCCTGTCGGCCAACTCCGCGCCCGTCGCCGACGTGCTGGAGGCCGTCGCCACCGATCTCGCCGTGGCGGCGTCGCTGCTGCGCGACGGCAGCGAGGAGGCCGCCACGCACGTCGCCGACCTGCTGCTGCGCGGGAACGCGGGCCGGTCCCGCATCCCCGGCAAGCACGGCGGCGACCAGCCCGCCTACGCGACGGTCCAGGTGGTCATCCCCGACCGGCCGGGCGAGCTGGCGATGATCTTCCAGGCGGCGGGGATCGCGCGGGTCAACATCGAGGACGTGACCATCGAGCACTCCCCGGGCCGCCCGCTCGGCGTGCTGGAGCTGTCGGTCGTCCCGGAGGCGGCCGAGCGGCTGGCGCAGGAGCTGCGCGCCCGCGGCTGGTCGGTGCCCGGCTAGGCCGCAGTGGTGCCGGGGGGCCGGTAATCTGGGGCGCCGAAGACTTGTTCCGGGGGACTCCTGCGCACCGGCGCGGCGACGAGCGCCGCCCGCTTCACGACGAACAGAGAGGGAGCGATCGTGCCGCTCGTCATCGCCATGGACGGTCCGTCCGGGTCGGGGAAGTCCAGCGCGTCCAAGGGCGTCGCCCGGACGCTCGGGCTGCGCTACCTGGACACGGGCGCCATGTACCGCGCCATGACGTGGTGGATGCTGGAGAACGGCGTGCCGGTCGAGGACGGCGCCGCCGTCGCGGCCCGCGCGCAGGACCCGGTGATCGAGTCCGGCACCGACCCGGCGGCGCCGACGATCATGGTGGACGGGACGGACGTGTCCGCCCCGATCCGCACCCGCGCGGTGACGAACGCGGTCAGCGCCGTCAGCTCCGTCCCGGCGGTGCGCGCCCGGCTGGTGGAACTCCAGCGCGAGATCATCGGGGCCGGCGGGATCGTGGTGGAGGGGCGCGACATCGGGACCGTCGTCGCTCCGGAGGCGCCGGTCAAGGTGTTCCTGACGGCGAGCGCCGAGGTCCGCGCCGCGCGCCGCGCGAAGGACCTGGCCGCCGACCCGGGCGCGTCGGTGACGGTCACGCGGGCCGAGCAGGAGCGGCGGGACCGGCTGGACTCGACGCGCAAGGCGTCGCCGCTGGCCAAGGCGGCGGGCGCGCACGAGATCGACTCGACCGGGCTGAATCTGGACGAGGTCATCGAGGCGGTCGTCCGCCTCGCCAAAGAGCATGAGTGAGCGGGCGGCCTGACGGTCCCCGCCGGGGAATGTGACAGTGAGCGATTTCGAGATCGAAACGGTGGACGCCGTCGAGGACGTCGACCAGGACGCGGGCCCGGCGCCGGTCGTGGCCGTGGTCGGGCGGCCGAACGTCGGCAAGTCCACCCTGGTCAACCGGATCCTCGGCCGCCGCGAGGCCGTCGTGGAGGACGTCCCGGGCGTGACCCGCGACCGGGTCGCCTACGACGCGGCGTGGAGCGGACGCCGGTTCACCGTCGTCGACACCGGCGGCTGGCTGCCGGACTCCTCCGGCCTGGCCGCGGCGATCGCCGAGCAGGCGCGGCTGGCGGTCGACCTGGCCGACGTGGTGATGTTCGTGGTGGACGCGACCGTGGGCGCCACGGACGTGGACGAGGCCGTGGTGGAGATCCTGCGCCGGTCCGGCAAGCCGGTGGTGCTGGTCGCCAACAAGGTCGACGACGTGGGCGCCGAGTCCGACGCGGCGCTGCTGTGGTCGCTCGGCATCGGTGAGCCGCACCCGGTCAGCGCCCTGCACGGCCGCGGCAGCGGCGACCTGCTCGACGCGGTGCTGGACGCGCTGCCCGAGGAGCCCCCGGCGGAGACGTTCGGCGAGATCGGCGGGCCGCGCCGGGTCGCGCTGCTGGGCCGCCCGAACGTCGGCAAGTCGAGCCTGCTGAACAAGCTGGCGGGGGAGAACCGCGCCGTCGTGGACTCGGTGGCGGGCACGACCCGCGACCCGGTCGACGAGCTGATCGAACTCGGCGGAAAGACGTGGCGGTTCATCGACACCGCCGGGATCCGGCGCCGCCACCGCGAGAACCAGGGCGCCGACTTCTACGCGACGCTGCGCACGCGGTCGGCGCTGGAGCGCGCCGAGGTCGCGGTCGTGCTGGTGGACGCCGACCAGCCGCTCGCCGAGCAGGACCTGCGGATCATCTCCATGGTGGTCGAGTCCGGCCGGTCGCTGGTCATCGCCTACAACAAGTGGGACCTGCTGGACGAGGAGCGCCGCCACTACCTCGAACGCGAGATCGACCGGCAGCTGCACACCGCGCGGTGGGCGCCGCGGGCGAACATCTCCGCCCGGACCGGCCGGCACATGGAGAAGCTGGTGCCGGCCATCGAGACGGCCCTGGAGGGCTGGGGCACCCGCGTCCCGACGTCCAAGCTGAACCAGTTCTTCGCCGACCTGGTGAACTCGCATCCGCACCCGGTGCGGGGCGGCAAGCAGCCGCGCGTGCTGTTCGCGACCCAGGCGGGGGTGCGGCCGCCCCGGTTCGTGCTGTTCACGTCGGGCTTCCTGGAGGAGGGCTACCGGCGGTTCATCGAGCGGCGGCTGCGGGAGGAGTTCGGGTTCGACGGGACGCCCCTCGACATCACGATGAAGATCCGCGAAAAGCGCGGCAAGAGCAAGAAGTAGCCGAAATATCACGCGCGCGGCCCGCCGGGGATCTTCCCCGGCGGGCCGCGTCCGTGGCAGGATGCATCTGCGGGATGAGTAAGTCTTCCATTACTCGCTGATCCCGCGACGGACGCGTTCGCACGTCCGGGCGACCGGGTCCCCCGGCGCCGGGACGCGGTCGAGGGGTGTGACGTGAAGCTCTTGCTGCTCATCGCCGTCGCCGTCGCCTGCGTGGCGCTCAGCTTCGCATGGCGGGAGCCCTGGATCGGCGGCGTCGGACTGCTGGTCGCCTTCGTCGCCATGTTCACCGACCGCGACGATGTGCGGCTCGACGACGAGCGCGGCAGCTACGAGACCACCAAGTCGGTCCGCAACATGCGCCGCCGGGGCCGCTAGCGTTCCCAGCGCGTGTCGCCCGCGACGTGCTGGTCGCCGGTCGGCGGCGGGCCCTGCCCGGGCTGGTTCTCCCGCGCGTAGCGCCCGTAGACGAGCGGTTGCGTGGTGTTCGACCCGGGCGGCTCGGGCTCGGGCTCGGGCTCGTCCGGACGCCGCTCGCGGACGCCGACCACCGCGAACCTGCCGAGCGCGAGCGCGGCCAGGAACACGATCACGACGCCGAGGCCGGTGAAGCCGGCGAGCTGCTCGGCGATATGCCGCCCCTCGCCGGTGCCGAGCGGCGCGCCGACACCCGGGACGTTCCACAGCGTGGCGAGGATCGGCCCTACGGCGAACCAGGCGCCGGCGAGCGCGGCCAGCCAGCCGCCGAACATCCCGACCACGCGGTTGGCGCTGAACAGCAGGATCAGCCCGCCCAGCGCGGCGGCGGCTCCGGGGGCGATGCTGAGCTGCAGGCGGTCGGTGTTGTAGACCCAGGTGTCGTCCGGCGCGAATCCGTAGTGGAAGTAGGGGCCGACGAGGGGGAGCAGTGCGCCCCACAGCCCCAGCAGGATCAGCAGGATTCCGCTGAGGGCGCCTCGGGTGCGCGGGACTCGCATGGTCCCAGCCATGATCGATTCCTCCTGACCGGGAGTGTGATTCTGTTATCAGCAGCGTTTACCCGTTAGTAGACGGTCCACACGACCGGAAAGGAGGCACCGTATGGACGACGGCGTCACCCTCGTCCACGCGCGGGAGAGGCCACCGGACCGCTGGGACGCCGCCGTCTTCCTCGCCGGTCCCACGCCCCGGGTGCCCGGGGTCGCCTCGTGGCGGCCGGCCGCCCACGCCGAGCTGCGGGCCCGCTGGCGCGGCGGGGGCCGGCTCGTGGTGTTCGACCCCGAGCACCGGGAGGGCCGCTACGACGACTACGACGGCCAGATCGACTGGGAGGAGCGCTGCCTGCATCTGGCCGACGAGGTCGTCTTCTGGGTCCCGCGCGACCTCGCGACCATGCCCGCCTTCACCACGAACGTGGAATGGGGGATGTGGCACGACAGCGGCCGGGTGGTGTTCGGCGCGCCGCCGGAGGCGCCGAGGAACGGTTACCTGCTGCACTACGCGGAGAAGTCCGCGGTGCCGACGGCTCCCGGCCTGCCCGAGACGGTCGCGGCGGCGCTGCGCCGGATCGGCGCCGGCGCGCCCCGGGCCGGCGGGGAGCGCGAGGTCCCGCTGCTGCTGTGGCGGGACGCGGCGTTCCAGCGCTGGTACGCGGGGCAGCGGGGCGCGGGCAACGTGCTGCTCGGGGCGCGGGTGGTGTTCCGGTTCGGGGTGTGCTGGGGCCTGCACGTCCGGGTCCGCGTGACCGCGGAGGACCGGATCAAGGACAACGAGATCGTCATCGGGCGGCCGGACATCTCGGCCGTGGTGCTGTACCGGCCCGGCGCGACGCTCGACGCGACGCAGGTCGTGCTCGTCCGGGAGTTCCGGAGCGCGGGCGCGGACGGGGCCGTCCACGAGCTGCCGGGCGGCTCCGGGCCGGGCAGCCCTCCCGAGGTCGCGCTCGCGGAGGTCGCCGAGGAGACCGGGCTGGTGCTGGTGCCCGCCCGGCTGCGCGAGCACCGCTCCCGGCAGGTGAACGCGACCCTGTCGGCGCACCGCGCGCACCTGTTCTCCGCCGAGGTCACCGACGGCGAGCTGGAGCGGATCCGGGGATCGGGCCCGCACGGGGTGGCGGCGGACGGTGAGCGCACCTATGTCGTGGTGGCCCCGTTCGGGCGGATCAGACGGGAGGGGCTCGTGGACGCCGCCAACCTCGGGATGATCGCCGAGGCGCTGCTGGAGGCGCGCTGACTCAGCCGTCCAGCGCATCGCGGACGAACGCGCCGAGCGCGGCGATCGCCGCGCGCGACTCGGGCAGGTACGGCCCGAACATCTGGAACACGTGCAGCTGCCGGTCCCACACCTGGAGCGTGACCGGCACCCCGGCCTCGGCGAGGCGCCGCGCCATCAGCTCGGAGTCGCAGTACAGCAGCTCGGTGGACCCGGCGGTGAGCAGGACGGGCGGCAGCCCCGCGAGGTCCGCGCGGACGGGGGAGACCGCGGGGTCGGCGAGGTCGAGATGGCCGAGGAACCCCTCGACGAGGCGTTCCAGCAGCGCTCCGGGGTCGGAGGGATCGAGGCCCATGTTGGCGTGCGCGAGTTTGCCGGTCAGGTCCATGTCGAGCATGGGGGACAGGGCCGCGAGCGCCGCGGGCATGGGCAGACCCTCCTCGCGGGCGCGCAGCGCCGCGGCGAAGGTGAGGTGCCCGCCCGCCGAGTCGCCCATGATGACGATGCGCCCGGGGTCGATCCCCCGCTTCTCCAGCAGCCACCGGTAGGCGGTGACGCAGTCCTCGACCTCCCGCTCGAACGGGACCGCCGGGATCATCCGGTAGTCCACCGACAGCGCCGTGGCGCCGGACGCGGCGGCGAACGAGGCGATCATCCGGCGGTGCGTGTTGAGGCCGCAGGAGATCCAGCCGCCGCCGTGCAGGTAGAGGATCGCCTTGTCGCGCGGCGGGGCGGCGCCGGGCGCGGACACCCACTCGGCGCCGAAGCCGTCGAAGCGGACCTTCTCCACGCGGATGCGCCGCGGCGTCCCGGCCCGCGCCGCGAGCCGGTCGACGAGCGCGGCGCGGCGCAGCGCCCGGTCGTCGAACGGCCGGCCCGCGAACCGGGCGAGGCCGGGCCGGACCAGCCGCCGGACGCCCGCCGAGACCGCACGGGAGCGCAGGCTCGCCGTCCCGTGCCGTTCGATCACCAGGGTCGCGGGGCCTTGTACCGTCACGGGTCCTCCTCGCCGTCGGGGGATGTAAGTAGATGGTGACATCCGCGGCGAGCAACGGGGAAGGCGGGATTCGCCTCTCGCACCTGCGAGGGACTTCGGAGATTGATATCGCAGAATCTAGCTTGCTATGGCCCTTCTCCTCGCATATGCGGTTGTCTAGGCTGTTTCGGGTGACGACGTTCAGGATCAGTGAGGCCGCCGCGCTCCTCGGAGTCAGCGCGGACACCGTCCGCCGGTGGGTGGACGGCGGCCGGCTCCCGGCGTCCCGGGACGAGCACGGGCACCGGCGGGTGCCGGGGGCCGAGCTGGCCGCCTTCGTGCGCGACCAGGCGCGCGGCAACGGGCCGGCCGACCAGGCCGAACGCTTCTCCTCGGCGCGCAACCGGATGCGCGGGATCGTCACCGACGTCCTCCGGGACGGAGTGATGGCGCAGGTCGAGATCCAGGCGGGGCCGTTCCGCGTCGTGTCGCTGATGAGCCGTGAGGCGGCCGACGACCTCGGCCTGGAGGCGGGCGTGGTCGCCGACGCCGTCGTCAAGTCCACGAACGTCGTCGTCGAAGTGCCGGACCAGGGCTGAGGAGGCAACGTGCTCAAGCGCACTGCGGCTGCGGCGGTGCTGGCGCTCACCGTCCTGGCCGGCTGCGGCGACGCCGGCGGCGAGGGCTCCTCCGGGACGGGGAGGCCGGGCGACGGCACGACCCTGACGGTGTTCGCGGCGGCCTCGCTCACCGAGACGTTCACCGCGCTCGGGAGGACGTTCGAGGGCGCGCATCCCGGTGTGAGGGTCAGGTTCCAGTTCGGCGGCAGTTCGACGCTGGCGCAGCAGATCACGCAGGGCGCCCCGGCGGACGTGTTCGCGGCCGCGAGCCCTGCCACCATGAAGACGGTGACCGTCGCCGGGGGCGCGTCGGGGCGGCCGCGGGTGTTCACCCGCAACCGCCTGGTCATCGCCGTCCCGAAGGGGGACCCGGGCAAGGTCGCGAAGGTGGGCGACCTGGGCGGGCCGGGGCTGAAGGTCGTGCTGTGCGCGGTCCAGGTGCCGTGCGGCGCCGCGGCCGAGACGGCTCTGGCCGCGGCCGGGGTGGAGGTCGAGCCGGTGTCGCGGGAGAAGGACGTCAAGGCCGTCCTGACGAAGGTGGGGCTGGGGGAGGCCGACGCCGGGCTCGTCTACCGCACCGACGTGAAGGCCGCCGGCGGGAAGGTCACGGGCATCGAGTTCCCGGAGGCCGCGAAGGCGATCAACGACTATCCGATCGTCGAGGTGGCCAAGGCGCCGCACAGCGCGCTCGCCAAGGAGTTCATCCAGCTGGTGGTCGGTGAGGAGGGCAGGTCGGTGCTGAGCCGGGCGGGCTTCGAGGGTCCGTGACGCGACCGCGGCGAGCGTCCCGGGCGGCCCGGAAGGCGGACCGGCTGCCGGGCAGGCCGCCCTGGGCGCTGCTCGTGCCCGCGCTGCTCGGGCTCGCCTTCCTGGTGCTGCCGCTGCTCGGCCTGCTCGTCAGGGCGCCGTGGTCGACGCTCGGCACGCGCCTTCTGCAGGCACAGGTCCTGGAGGCGCTGAGGCTCTCGCTGTTCACCGCCACCCTCGCCACCGGCCTGTGCCTGCTGCTCGGCGTCCCGCTCGCCTGGACGCTCGCCCGGGTCCGCTTCCCCGGCGTCCGGCTCGTCCGGGCCCTGGTGACCGTGCCGCTGGTGCTGCCGCCGGTGGTCGGGGGCGTCGCGCTGCTGCTGGTGCTCGGACGCCGCGGGCTGGTCGGCGGGTGGCTGGACCGCGCCTTCGGCCTCACGTTCCCGTTCACCACCGCCGGCGTCGTGCTCGCCGAGGCGTTCGTGGCGATGCCGTTCCTGGTGATCAGCGTGGAGGGCGCGCTGCGCGCCGCCGACCTGCGCTACGAGGAGGCCGCCGCCACACTCGGCGCCGGCCGTTGGACGATCTTCCGGCGGGTCACGCTGCCGCTGGTCGCGCCGGGCGTCGCGGCCGGGGCGATCCTGTGCTGGGCGCGGGCGCTCGGCGAGTTCGGGGCGACGATCACCTTCGCGGGCAACTTCCCCGGCCGGACGCAGACGATGCCGCTCGCGGTCTACCTGGCGCTGGAGACCGACCCGCAGGCGGCGATCGTGCTCAGCCTCGTGCTGCTCGCCGTCTCGGTCGCCGTCCTCGCCGCGCTCCGGGACCGGTGGGTGGGCGGGGCGTGACGAGCGGAGGCGGGGAGGCGAGCCGAGCGGTCCGGGCGGAGGCGGGGGCCGGCCCCCGGGGGCTGGACGCGCGGCTCGTCGTCCGCCGCGCCGCGTTCGACCTCGATCTCGCGCTCACCGCCGGGCCCGGCGAGGTCGTGGCGCTGCTCGGCCCGAACGGCGCGGGCAAGAGCACCGCGCTGCGCGCGCTGGCCGGGCTCGTGCCGATGGCGGGCGGGCACGTGCGGGTGGACGGCGCGGACCTGCGCCCGCTGGCGCCCGACCGCCGCGGCATCGGCATGGTCTTCCAGGAATACCTGCTGTTCCCGCACCTCACGGCGCTGGACAACGTCGCGTTCGGGCCGCGCTGCCAGGGCGCCGGGCGCCGCGCCGCCCGGCGGATCGCCGCGGGCTGGCTGGAGCGGGTGGGGCTCGCCGATCACGCGTCCGCGCGTCCGCGGGTCCTGTCGGGCGGGCAGGCGCAGCGGGTGGCCCTCGCCCGCGCGCTGGCCGTCGACCCGCGCCTGCTGCTGCTGGACGAGCCGCTCGCGGCGCTCGACGCGCACACCCGGCTGGAGATCAGGGCCGCGCTGCGCCGCCACCTCGCCGGGTTCGAGGGCGCCGCCGTGCTCGTCACGCACGACCCGCTGGACGCCATGGTGCTCGCCGACCGCCTCGTCGTCGTCGAGGGCGGCAGGCTCGTCCAGCAGGGGACACCGGCCGACGTCGCGCGCCGCCCCCGCACCGACTACGTCGCGCGCCTGGTCGGGCTGAACCTGTACCGGGGCAGGGCCGAGGCGGGCACGGTGGTGCTGGGCGGCGGCGCAACCCTCGACACTGTCGACTCACTCGAAGGTGAGGTGTTTCTCGCCTTCGCGCCGTCCTCGGTGGCGCTCTACCGGACCCGTCCCGACGGCAGCCCGCGCAACCTCTGGCGCACCCGTGTCGGCGCGATCGAACGGCAGGGGGACCGCGTCCGGGTGCGGCTGTCGGGCCCGCCTTTCGACGCCGTTGCGGACGTCACTCAGGCGGCGGTCGCGGAGCTCCAATTGTCGGAGGGCAGCCCCATATGGGCGGCGGTCAAGGCCACCGAGACCCACGTTTACCCTGCTTGAACGCCCCCGCGCCGTCCGGTGAGCGCGTGCGGCCGGTCGGCGGCACCTCCAGTGATATCCCTCACAAAATCGGGCATCATGCCCCAAAAGCGGACGGGATTGGTCCAGACCAAATGGCAAAAACGACGGGTCTTGTTCATCATGCAAACATCCTGCGAACAGCTGAAGGAGACGCCCGTGTCCAACCAGGTCCCCGGCCTCGACCAGGCCCCTACCGGCCACACCGAACTGATTGAGTGGGTACGCGGGATCGCCGAGCTGGCCGGACCCGACCGGGTCGAGTGGTGTGACGGCTCGGAGGAGGAGTGGGAGCGGCTCACCGGCCTTCTCGTCGAGCAGGGCACCCTGACGCGGCTCGACCCGGCCAAACGGCCCAACAGCTTCCACGCCGCCTCCGACCCCACCGACGTCGCCCGCGTCGAGGACCGGACGTTCATCTGCTCCGAGAAGCAGGAGGACGCCGGTCCCACCAACAACTGGATCGCGCCCGCCGAGATGCGGGAGACCCTGGGCGGCCTCTTCGAGGGCTGTATGAAGGGCCGCACCATGTACGTGGTGCCGTTCTGCATGGGCCCGCTCGGCGGCACCATCTCCCAGCTCGGCGTGGAGATCACCGACTCGGCCTACGTCGCCGTGTCCATGCGGATCATGACGCGGATGGGCGAGGGCGCGTTGCGTCTCATCGAGGAGCGCGGGTCGTTCGTCAGGGCCGTCCACTCCGTCGGCGCCCCCCTGGAGCCGGGCCAGGAGGACGTCGCGTGGCCGTGCAACTCCACCAAGTACATCACGCACTTCCCCGAGACCCGGGAGATCTGGTCCTACGGGTCCGGGTACGGCGGCAACGCGCTGCTCGGCAAGAAGTGCTACGCGCTGCGCATCGCCTCGACCATGGCCCGCGACGAGGGCTGGATGGCCGAGCACATGCTCGTGCTGAAGCTGACGCCGCCCACCGGTGAGACCCGCTACGTCGCGGCCGCGTTCCCCTCGGCGTGCGGCAAGACCAACCTCGCCATGCTGGAGCCGACCATCCCCGGATGGAAGGTCGAGACGATCGGCGACGACATCGCCTGGATGCGCTTCGGTGACGACGGCCGCCTCTACGCCATCAACCCCGAGGCCGGCTTCTTCGGCGTCGCGCCCGGCACCGGCGAGAGCACCAACGCCAACGCGGTCAGGACGCTGTGGGGCAACAGCATCTTCACGAACGTGGCCCTCACCGACGACGGCGACGTGTGGTGGGAGGGCCTCACCGACGAGCCGCCCGCGCACCTGACCGACTGGAAGGGCAACGACTGGACGCCGGACTCCACGAGCCCGGCCGCCCACCCGAACGCCCGCTTCACCACCCCGGCCGGGCAGTGCCCGATCATCGCCGACGAGTGGGAGGACCCGAAGGGCGTCCCGATCTCGGCGATCCTGTTCGGCGGCCGCCGCGCCTCCGCCGTCCCGCTCGTCACCGAGTCGTTCGACTGGCAGCAGGGCGTGTTCCTCGGCGCCAACGTCGCGTCCGAGAAGACCGCCGCCGCCGAGGGCGCCGTCGGCGAGCTGCGCCGCGACCCGTTCGCGATGCTGCCGTTCTGCGGCTACAACATGGGCGACTACTTCGGCCACTGGCTGGAGATCGGCAAGGCGACGGACCCGGAGAAGCTCCCGCGGATCTACTACGTCAACTGGTTCCGCAAGAACGCCGACGGCGCGTTCATCTGGCCCGGCTTCGGCGAGAACAGCCGCGTCCTGAAGTGGATCGTCGAGCGACTCAACGGCAAGGCCGACGCGGTCAAGTCCCCGATCGGGCACCTGCCGACCAGGGAGGCGCTCGACACCGAGGGCCTCGACCTGGACGACGCCGACCTGGAGACGCTGCTGTCGGTCGACACCGAGGTGTGGAAGCAGGAGGCCGCCCTCGTGCCGGAGTTCTTCGAGAAGTTCGGTGACCACACGCCGAAGGCGCTGTGGGACGAGTACCACGACCTGGTGCGCCGCCTGGAGAACTGACACGCGGGCGGCGCCGGGCCACCGGCCGGACCCGCGGGCCGGTCGCGAACTTTGCGAAGTTCGCGACCGGCCTTTGCCTTCCCCACGGGGAACACGGGACAACACTGGAGGAGTCCCCGTCCCGGGAGGCCGGCATGTTCGATCTGATGACTCGCCACTGGTGGGTGCTCGCGTTGCGCGGCACGTTCGCGATCATTTTCGGCATCGTCGCCTGGGTGTGGCCGGGCATCACCGTCTGGGCGCTGGTGGTCCTGTTCGGTGCGTACGCACTGGTGGACGGGGTGTTCGCGGTGGCGCAGGCGATCCGCGGCACGTCCGGAGGGCCGCGCGGCCTGCTGGCCCTGTCGGGGGCCGCGGGGATCGCGCTCGGCATCGCGGCGCTGGTGTGGCCCGGAATCACCGCGTTCGTCCTGCTGATACTGATCGCCGCCTGGGCGGTCGCCACCGGCGTGCTGGAGATCGGCGTCGCGCTCGCGATGCGCAAGGAGCTGAAGGGCGAGTGGGCGTACGTGCTCACCGGCGCCGTCTCTCTGATCTTCGGGATCATGCTGTTCGCCTGGCCCGTCTCCGGCGCGATCGCCATCGTCTGGCTGATCGGGCTGCTGGCCATCCTGACCGGCGCCGCCATGGTCGGCGCGGCGTTCCGGCTGCGCCGGCTCGGCCAGGCCGCCGAGCGTGCGGGCGGGACGAGCCCCGCTCCCCACTACTGACCCGGCCCCCGGGCCGTGCCGGGCCCAACCTCAAGCACGGTTGAGGAACGCATAGGATCCGGTGCATGACGCGGCTGGAGCACCGGGTGCACGAACTGACCGTCGGGCAGCTCGCCGAGCGGAGCGGCGTGGCCGTCTCGGCGCTGCACTTCTACGAGTCCAAGGGGCTGATCAGGAGCCGCCGCACGGCAGGCAACCAGCGGCGGTTCGGCCGGGACACGCTCCGCCGGGTCTCGTTCATCAAGGTCTCGCAGCGCGTCGGGATCCCGCTCGGCGACATCCGCGACGCGCTCGCCACCCTCCCCGAGGAGCGCACCCCCACGGTGGCGGACTGGGCGCGCCTGTCGGAGACGTGGCGCAGCGACCTCGACACGCGCATCCGGCAGCTCGAACGGCTGCGCGACGACCTCACCGACTGCATCGGCTGCGGCTGCCTGTCGATCAGCAAGTGCGCGCTCGCCAACCCCTACGACCGGCTCGGGGACGAGGGACCGGGACCACGCCGGCTGCTCGTGCCGGCCGGCGCCGGAGGGCCCGTGTCCCGCCCGGCGGACGGGACGCGGGCCTTCGAGGCGGACGGCTGCGCGCGCGTCTGCGATCCGGAGAGCGGCTCCGCCTAGCGGCGGCGGAGGTCGCGCCCGTGCGGGTCGATGCGCCGCGGGGCCGGCTCCCGCCCCGGCGGCTGCGTCACCGCCGGGCGCACCGGGATCTGCTCGATCGGCAGCTCGACGGGCTCGTCGGCGAGGGTGAACCGCTCGCCGTGGTGCCAGAGCGTGAGGCCCCGGCCGTCCAGCAGCTCGTAGCGGGCCGCCTCACCGGTCACGCTGACCTTGATCCGGTTGCCCCGGTACCGCATCCGGAACGCCAGCCGGCTGATCCCGCCGGGCAGCCGCGGCGCGAAGCGCAGCGTGCCCTTCCCCGCCCGCATCCCGCCGAACCCGGCGACGAGCCCGCTCCACGCGCCCGCCATCGAGGCGATGTGCAGCCCGTCGCGAGTGTTGTGGTTCAGGTCGTGCAGGTCCATCAGCGCGGTCTCGCCGAGGTAGTCGTGCGCCAGCTCCAGCTGACCGACCTCGGCGGCGACGACCGCCTGCGTCTGCGCCGACAGCGAGGAGTCACGGACGGTCAGCCCCTCGTAGTAGGCGAAGTCGCGCTCCTTCTGCTCGTCGGTGAACGCGTCCCCGCACAGGTGCAGGGCGAGCACCAGGTCCGCCTGCTTGACCACCTGCTTGCGGTAGAGGTCGAAGTAGGGGTAGTTCAGCAGCAGGGGATAGTGGTCGGGTTTGGTCGCCGGGAAGTCCCAGCGGGCGTGGTTGGTGAAGCTCTCGCTCTGCGGATGGACTCCGAGCCGCTCGTCGTAGGGGATGAGCATCGCCGCCGCCGCGTCCCGCCACGACGCCGCCTCCTCGGCGTTCACACCGAGCCGGTCGGCCACGTCCGGGTGGCGCATCGCCGTCTCGGCCGCCTCCTGGAGGTTCCGGCGCGCCATCAGGTTGGTGTAGACGTTGTTGTCCACCACCGCGCTGTACTCGTCGGGGCCGGTGACGCCGTCGATGCGGAACACCCCGCCCACGTCGTGGTGGCCGAGGCTCCGCCACAGCCGCGCCGTCTGGACCAGGATGTCCAGGCCGATCTCCCGCTCGAACTGCTCGTCCTGCGTGGCGTCCACGTACCGGACGACGGCGTCGGAGATGTCGGCGTTGATGTGGAACGCGGCGGTGCCGGCGGGCCAGTAGCCCGAGCATTCATGCCCGCGGATCGTCCGCCACGGGAACGTCGCGCCCTCCAGGCCGAGCTGGTTGGCACGGTCCCGGGCGAGGGGCAGCGTCATGTGCCGCCAGCCGAGGGCGTCCGCCGCGGCGCCGGGGGAGGTGTAGGTGAGGACCGGCAGCACGAACGTCTCGGTGTCCCAGAACGTGTGCCCGTCGTAGCCCGGCCCCGTCAGCCCCTTGGCCGGGATCATGCGGCGCTCCGCGCGGGCGCCGGCCTGCAGGACGTGGAACAACCCGAACCTGACCGCCTGCTGGATCTCGGCGTCGCCGTCGACCTCGACGTCCGCGCCCTCCCAGAAGTCGTCCAGGTACTCGCGCTGCTCGTCCAGCAGGCCCTGCCAGCCGGTCTGCCGCGCGCCCGCCAACGCCCCGACCACCTGGTCGTGCAGCGCGGGACGCGACCGCCGGCTCGACCAGCCGTAGGAGATGTACTTGACGATGCGCAGCCGCTGCCCCGGCTCCAGGCGCGTCGCGACCGTCAGCCGCCCCACGTCCTTGGAGCTCTCGGTGTCGATCGCCATCGACTCCGGGCCCTCGATGTCGTGCGACATCCCGGCGGCCATCCGCAGGCCGCTCTGCCGCGTCCGGTGCAGCAGCAGCACCTTGGTGCCGTTGGCGACGTGCTCCTCGCCGACGAGGGGGCTGCTCAGGATCGCCGAGGCGCGCGGGTCCTTGGCGCCGCCGGGCAGCGCCTCGTTGGCCACCAGCTCCGACTGGGCGACCACCCGGACCGCCTCGTCCACCGGCTCGACCTCGTAGCAGATCGCCGCGACGGCCCGCTGGGTCAGCGACACCATCCGGACCGAGGTCACCTTGATCGTCCGGTCGGCCGGGGAGGTCCACTCCAGGCTCCGGGTGAGCGTCCCGGCGCGCATGTCGAGGATCCGCTCGTGGTGGTGCAGGCGGCCGTAGCGCACATCGAGCGGCTCGTCGTCGACGAGCAGCCGGATCACCTTGCCGTTGGTGACGTTGATGACCGTCTGGCCCATCTCGGGGTAGCCGTAGGCGGTCTCGGCGTGCGGCAGGGGACGCTGCTCGTAGAAGGAGTTCAGGTAGGTGCCGGGGAGCCCGTGCGGTTCGCCCTCGTCGAGGTTGCCGCGCATGCCGACGTGCCCGTTGGAGAGGGAGAACACCGACTCGGTCTGGGCCAGCCGGTCCAGCCGCAGCTCCGGCTCCCGCACGCACCACGGCTCGACCGAGAACACGGGCCGGTCGCTCTGGCCTTCGCGCTCGCTCACGGTGCCTCCAGCAGCTCGGACAGGTCGTCGACCACGATGTCGGCGCCGTGCTCGGCGAGCGCCTTGGCGTGCTCGTCGCCGACCCGGTTGACGCCGACGACGTAGGCGAACTCTCCGGCACGCCCCGCCTGGACGCCGGCGAGCGCGTCCTCGAAGACCACCGCCTCGTCCGCCGTGACGCCCAGCTCCGCGGCCCCGGCGAGGAACGTGTCGGGGGCGGGCTTGCCGGGCAGGTTCCGCTCCGCCGCGACGACGCCGTCCACGCGCGCGTCGAACAGGTCGGTGATGCCGGCCGTCCGCAGGACCTGGACGGTGTTGGCGCTGGAGGAGACCACGGCCGTCTTCAGCCCGGCCTCGCGCGCCTTGCGGACGTAGTCGATCGACCCGTCGAACGTCTCGACGCCCTTCTCCTCGATGAGCTTCAGGACGAGCGTGTTCTTGCGGTTCCCGAGACCCCTGATGGTCTCGTTCTCGGGCGGGTCGTCCGGATCGCCCTCGGGCAGGGAGATACCGCGCGACTCCAGGAACGAGCGCGTCCCGTCCTCGCGTCTCTTGCCGTCGACGTACCGTCCGTAGTCGCGCACGGGGTCGAACTCGGTGAACGTCTCACCGGTCCGCTCCGCCCGCTCGCGCAGGTAGCCGTCGAACATCTCCTTCCACGCCGCCGCGTGCACGGCCGCGGTCCGGGTCAGCACCCCGTCGAGATCGAAGAGACACGCGGCCGCCTCGTCCGGCAGTCCCAGCATCGCACCCCCTGGTAGATGGCACCATCGAAAGTGGTCCTCAACGCGCGACCCGTTCCCGCGCCGAGCGCGGGCATGCGGGCCCGGGCGCTCGAACGGGGGGATCATGAGCCGCGTACAACCCCTTGGTCAGGGTCGCACACGAGGAGGAGTGAGCCAATGCAGAAGGCGCGAATCGGTGTCACCGGACTGGCGGTGATGGGACGGAACCTGGCCCGCAACCTGGCCCGGCACGGGCATCCCGTGGCCGTGCACAACCGCACATCCGCCAGGACCAAGGCGCTGGTGGAGAAGTTCGGCGGTGAGGGAACGTTCCTGCCCGCGGAAACGCCGGAGCGGTTCGTGGAGTCGCTGGAGCGGCCCCGGCGGCTGGTCGTCATGGTGAAGGCGGGCGGCCCGACCGACGCGGTCATCGACGAGTTCGCGCCGCTGCTGGAGCCCGGCGACATGATCGTCGACGGCGGCAACGCCAACTTCGCCGACACCCGCCGCCGCGAGGCCGCGCTGCGCGACCGCGGGATCCACTTCGTCGGCACCGGCATCTCCGGCGGCGAGGAGGGCGCGCTGCACGGCCCGAGCATCATGCCGGGCGGCTCAGCCGAGTCCTACGAGGCGCTCGGCCCGCTGCTGGAGGACATCTCCGCCAAGGTCGACGGGACGCCCTGCTGCGTGCACGTCGGCCCCGACGGCGCCGGGCACTTCGTGAAGATGGTGCACAACGGCATCGAGTACGCCGACATGCAGCTGATCGCCGAGTCCTACGACCTGCTGCGGCACGCCGCCGGGCTCGCGCCGGACGAGATCGCCGAGGTCTTCCGCACCTGGAACACCGGCCGCCTGGAGTCCTACCTGATCGAGATCACCGCCGAGGTCCTGGCGCACACCGACGTCGCGACCGGCAGGCCGTTCGTGGACGTCGTCCTGGACCAGGCCGAGCAGAAGGGCACCGGCCGCTGGACCGTGCAGACCGCCCTCGACCTCGGCGTCCCCGTCGGCGGCATCGCCGAGGCCGTCTTCGCCCGGTCCGTCTCCGGCCACGCCGCCCTGCGCGAGGCCGCGCGGAGCCTGCCCGGGCCGTCCCGCGGCGCCGTCGCGGACTCCGGCTTCGCCGACGCCGTGGAGAAGGCCCTGTACGCCTCCAAGATCGTGGCGTACGCGCAGGGGTTCCACGAGATCCAGGCGGGCAGCGCCGAGTACGGCTGGAACATCGACCTCGGGGCGATGGCCACCATCTGGCGCGGCGGCTGCATCATCCGGGCCCGCTTCCTGGACCGCATCCGGGCCGCCTACGAGGCCGACCCGCACACGCCGACGCTGCTGACCGACGACCACTTCGCCGAAGCCGTGGGCGACGCCCAGGACGCCTGGCGCGAGGTGGTCGCCACCGCCGCGCGCCTCGGCGTCCCCGCGCCCGGTTTCTCCACCGCCCTGGCCTACTACGACTCCCTGCGGGCCGACCGCCTGCCCGCCGCGCTCACGCAGGGCCAGCGCGATTTCTTCGGCGCCCACACCTACCGCCGCACCGACCGCGACGGCGCCTTCCACACCCTCTGGGGCGGCGACCGGACCGAGGTGAGCGCCTGACCGCCGGCCCTCCGGGCCGACCGGGGAGGCGACCGAGGTCGCCTCCCCGGTCTCATGCCGCCGGTGCGGGGGTCCGGGATTAGGGTCGTGGGGTGGAGATACCGGGGGACGACGAGATCCGGGCCTTGCACGAGAGGTATGCGCCCGGGGACGCGGCGTTCGAGGCCGTCTGGACGCACTGCGTCATCGTGAGCGAGATCGCCGAGCGGATCATGGACGGTGCGGGGCTCGCGGTCGACGCGGATCTCGTGCGGGCCGGGTGCCTGCTGCACGACCTCGGCGTCTACCGGTTGTACGGCCCGTCCGGGACGATCGATGGCAGCGGCTACGTCCGGCACGGGGTGCTCGGTCACGCGATCCTCCGGGACGAGGGGTTCCCCGAGGAGATCTGCCGGTTCTGCTCGTGCCACACCGGGGTGGGGCTGACCCGGGACGACATCGTGCGGCAGCGGCTTCCCGTGCCCGCCGGCGACTACGTGGCCGAGAGCGGCGAGGAGCGGCTCGTCATGTACGCCGACAAGTTCCACAGCAAGACCGATCCGCCGACCTTCGTGTCCGCCGCCACCTACGCCGGCCACGTCCGGCGGTACGGGGAGGAGAAGGTTCGCGTGTTCGAGGCGATGCGGGAGTCCTTCGGGGAACCCGACCTCGGGCCCCTCCTGGAGAAGTACGGCCAGGGGCTGGTCTAGGACGCGGGGCGGCATCCGGCGCGGGCAGTGGGTGATCGGGGGCAGGATGGAGGGGTGAGCCTTATCGATGAGCTTCCCTCCGGAAACGACACCGACGCCGACTCGCTGTTCGAGGCGTTCGAACGGTGGGTGTCGGGGCGCGGGATCACGCTGTACCCCGCCCAGGAGGAGGCGCTCATCGAGGTGGTCTCCGGCGCGAACGTGATCCTGTCCACGCCGACCGGGTCGGGCAAGAGCCTGGTGGCGGCGGGGGCGCTGTTCGCGGGGCTCGGCAAGGACCAGGTCGGGTTCTACACGGCGCCGATCAAGGCGCTGGTGTCGGAGAAGTTCTTCGACCTGTGCGAGATGTTCGGGCGCGACAACGTCGGGATGATGACCGGCGACGCCAGCGTGAACGCGGACGCGCCGATCATCTGCTGCACGGCTGAGGTGCTGGCGAACATCGCGCTCAGGGACGGCGCGGACGCCGACATCGGCGTGGTCGTGATGGACGAGTTCCACTTCTACGCCGAGCCCGAGCGGGGCTGGGCGTGGCAGATACCGCTGCTGGAACTGCCGCAGACCCAGTTCCTGCTCATGTCGGCCACCCTCGGGGACGTCACGTTCTTCCAGAAGGACCTGACGCGGCGGACGGGACGGCCGACGGCCCTGGTGACGTCCGCGGAGCGGCCCGTGCCGCTCATCTACGACTACCGGGTGACGCCGCTGCACGAGACCATCGAGGAGCTGCTGGCCGAGCAGAAGGCGCCGGTGTACCTGGTGCACTTCACGCAGGCGGCGGCGATCGAGCGGGCGCAGGCGCTGATGAGCATCAACGTGTGCACCAAGGAGGAGAAGGCGCGGATCGCCGAGCTGATCGGCAACTTCCGGTTCACCACGAAGTTCGGGCGCAACCTGTCGCGGTTCGTCCGGCACGGCATCGGGGTCCACCACGCCGGGATGCTGCCGAAGTACCGGCGGCTGGTGGAGCGGCTCGCGCAGGCCGGGCTGCTGAAGGTCATCTGCGGGACCGACACCCTGGGGGTGGGGGTGAACGTCCCCATCAGGACCGTCGTGTTCACCGCGCTCAGCAAGTACGACGGGCACCGGGTGCGGCGGCTCAGGGCGCGGGAGTTCCACCAGATCGCCGGCCGCGCGGGACGGGCGGGCTTCGACACGGTCGGTTTCGTCGTCGCGCAGGCGCCCGAGCACGTGGTGGAGAACGAGAAGGCGCTGGCCAAGGCCGGCGACGACCCGAAGAAGCGGCGGAAGGTCCAGCGCAAGAAGCCGCCGGAGGGTTTCGTCGGCTGGGACGAGGACGTCTTCGCCAAGCTGCAGGAGGCCGAGCCGGAGATGCTCCGGTCCCGCTTCCAGGTCAGCCACGCGATGTTGCTGTCGGTGATCGCGCGGCCGGGCAACGCGTTCCAGGCGATGAAGCGGCTGCTGACCGACAACCACGAGGAGCCCGCGGCGCGGCGCCGGCACATCTCCCGCGCCATCGCGATCTACCGGTCGCTGCTCGCGGGCGGGGTCGTCGAGGCGCTGCCGGAGCCGGACGACGCCGGCCGGTACGCGCGCATCACCGTCGACCTCCAGGAGGACTTCGCGCTCAACCAGGCGCTGTCGACGTTCGCGCTCGCGACCTTCGAGATCCTCGACCCCGCGTCGCCGTCGTACGCGCTGGACGTGCTGTCGGTGATCGAGGCGACGCTGGAGGACCCGCGGCAGATCCTGGCCGCGCAGGTCAACCGGGCGCGGGGCGAGGCCGTCCAGGAGATGAAGGCCGAGGGCATCGAGTACGAGGAGCGGATGGAGCTGCTCCAGGACGTCGACCACCCGAAGCCGCTGGAGGACGTTCTCGGCGCCGCCTACGAGGTGTACCGGGCCGGGCACCCCTGGGTCGGCGACCACCCGCTGCGCCCGAAGTCGGTCGTGCGCGACATGTACGAGCGGGCGATGACGTTCACCGAGTACATCGGTTACTACGAGCTGGCGCGGGGCGAGGGGCTGGTCCTGCGGTACCTGTCGGGGGCCTACAAGGCGCTGCAGCAGACCGTCCCGGAGTCGATCAAGACGGACGACCTGATCGACCTGATCGAGTGGCTGGGCGAGCTGGTCCGGCAGGTCGACTCCAGCCTGCTCGACGAGTGGGAGCGGCTCGCCAACCCCGCCGAGGACCTGGACGAGCCGATCGAGGAGCGCGTCACCAGGGTCACCGCGAACGCGCGGGCGTTCCGGGTGCTGGTGCGCAACGCGATGTTCCGCCGGGTGGAGCTGGCGGCGCTGGAGCGCTACGGCGAGCTGGGCGGGCTGGACCCCGACTTCGGCGCCGACGCGTGGGCGGAGGCGATGGACCGCTACTTCGAGGAGCACGACGAGCTGCTCACCGGGGCCGACGCGCGGGGGCCGAAGCTGCTGCAGATCGAGGAGGTCCCCGAGGACGCGCTGTGGCGCGTCCGGCAGGTGTTCGACGACCCCGAGGGGCATCACGACTGGGGCGTCAGCGCCGAGGTCGACCTCGCGGGGTCCGACCAGGAGGGCGAGGCCGTCGTCCGGGTGACCGGCGTCGACCGGATGTAGGAGGCGGCGTATGGTGCGGGTCGCGGTGGCGCAGTTCGCGCCCGGAACCGACAAGGACGAGAACCTGGCGGCGATCGGCGGCCTGGCGGCCGAGGCGGCCGGGCAGGGCGCGCGGGTCGTGGTCCTGCCGGAGTTCGCCATGTTCACCGCGCCGAGGATGGACCGGCGGTTCGTCGACTCGGCCGAGCCCCTGGACGGCCCGTTCGTGGGGGGCCTCGGCGACCTGGCCCGGCGCCACGGAGTCCACGTCGTCGCGGGCGTGAACGAGCGGCTGGACGACCCGGACCGCATCTCCAACACCCTCGTCGCCGTCGCCCCCGGCGGGGACGTCGTCGCCGAGTACCGCAAGATCCACCTGTACGACGCGTTCGGGTACGAGGAGTCGGCGCTGGTGCGGCCCGGCGAGATCGGCGAGCCGCGGACCTTCGCCGTCGACGGCGTCACGTTCGGCATGCAGACCTGCTACGACGTCCGGTTCCCCGAGGTGACGCGGCGGATCGTGGACGCCGGCGCCGACGTCCTGGCGCTGCCCGCCGAATGGGTGCCGGGGCCGCTCAAGGAGGACCACTGGCGGACGCTGGTGCGGGCCCGCGCGATCGAGAACACGATCTACGTGGCGGCCGCCGACCAGTGCGCCCCGACCGGCGCCGGCAACAGCATGGTCGTCGACCCGATGGGCGTCGTCGTGGCCGCGCTGGGGGAGGGGACCGGGGTCGTGTCCGGGGACGTCTCGCCCGAGCGCGTCAAGGCCGTCCGCGCGAAGAACCCGGCGCTCGACCTGCGCCGCTTCACCGTCACCCCGACCGGCGGCTAGGGGTCTCGCCCCCGAGGTCCGGCGTGATCGCGGGGCCGTTCCGGAAGGTCCGGCCAATGTATCGAGGTGGCAACGGTTGCGGCGCGTCTCCGTGTACGGACGGCTGCGCAGCGTGACCATCATGGGGTGCGCCTTTCCTCCAGCCTTCCGCCCGCCGGGTTCACCCGCGGCGAGCCCCGGCCGCCCGTCCGCCGTCCGAGCCGCCTGTCGGTGGTCATCGCGGCGCTGGCCCTCGTCGCGGGGCTGATCCTCGTCATCGCCTACGGGACGACGCGGCTCGCGCCGGCCCGTCCGGCGGACGGCGTCACCACGCCGGTGCCGTCCGCCCGGCCCTCGCCCGCCTCGTCGCCGCCGCCGGGACGGGACGTGGCCGAGCCGCGCGCGAACCCGTCCCGCCGGCACGCCGGGCATAAGAAGCGGGCTCGTCGCGGCGAGCACGCCGCCGCCTCGCCGCGCCGGCACCACCACACCGTTCGGCGGCACCACAGGCCCGCGAAGCGCAAGCCGCCGCGGGCCCGCCACGCGCCCCCGCGGTGGGTCTCGGGCGAGTGCAAACGGCGCTTCCCCTACAATCCCGCCCGCGGCGCCGCCTGCGTCGGCGCCCTCACCGGCGCCTTCGGCTGACCAGGCGGTCAGGCCGCCTTGGAGGTCAGCAGCCGGAGCACCTCGGTGCGCAGCTGCTCGACGTCGACGCCCGCCTCGGTGACCAGCCGCACCGACAGGAAGTCGCCGTCGTGCAGGACGCCGAGCAGGAGGTGACCGCTGCGGATCTCCTTCTGGCCGAGCCGGATCGCGTGCCGGAGGCTCAGCTCCAGCGCCTTCTTGGCCTGGGGTGTGAAGGGGATGTGGCCGCGCCGGAACCGGTCGAGCTTTCCGGCCGGCACGTCGAGGGCGCCCTCGCCGAAGCTCTGCTCGGTGGCCTCCCGGACGGCGTCCAGGTCGATCCCGATGCTGCGCAGGGCGGCGGAGTCGAGGACGTCGCCGCCCGCGCGGTCGACGCGGACGATGCGGGTCCGCAGGTCGTCCGGGCCGATGCCGTGCTCGCGCAGCGCACGTCCCATGGCGTTCTCGGCGCCCGCCAGGGCGAGCAGGACGTGCTCGGTGCCGATGTGGCGGGCGCGCAGCGCCCGCGCCTCGGCCTGGGCCCCGGTGACCGTCTGCCGCGCGTCCGCGGTGAAACGCTCGAACATCCTCTACTGCTCCTTCTTGAGTAGGCGGCGGCCGGAGCCGTGCTTCTTGTGGACGGCCTGCCGGCTCACGCCGAGGCAGACCGCGATCTCCTGCCAGGACCAGCCCTGGTCGCGGGCGCTGGCGACCTGCAGCGCCTCCAGCCTCTCGGCCAGCTCGCGCAGTGCGCGCACGGCCCGCAGGCCCACCGCGGGATCCCGGCTGCTCGCCTCCTGGGCGAGCGTCACTCCATCGCTCATGGCTGTCAATGTAGGTTGACATCCGTGCCGTGTCAACCAACGTTGACATCATTGCGGGGGTCAGCGCACGGCCAGCAGCGTGGTGAGCAGGTCGTCCAGGCTGACCAGGCCGGCGACGGTACCGTCCGGCGCGACGGCGAGACCGAGGTGGCTGTGGCCCGCCTTCAGCGTGGCGACCGCCTCGCCGACGGGCGTGCCGACCGGTATCGCGGGGACGGGGTGCGCCAGGTCCCCGGCCTGGGCGGCGCGGCCTCGCGCACGGGCCACGAAGGCGTCCCGGACGTGCACCATGCGGGCCTGCGCCGGCCGCCCGGAGCCCCGCACCATGAGCCGGATGTGGCCGGTGCGGGCGGCGGTGTCGATGACCTCCTGGGGCGTCGCGGACGGCGGGACCGACACGATGTCGGAGACCGGCACGACGAGGCCGGCCAGCGGGGCGCGCGGCGCGTCCAGCGCGGTGGTGAGCAGCGCCAGCTCGGTCTGCCCGATCAGGCCCAGCCGTCGCGACTCCTGGGCGATGTTGCGCAGTTGCTCGGGGGTGCGCGACACCTCCCGGGAGTCGGCCGGGCGGACGCCCACCAGCCGCAGCAGCAGGTTCGTCGCGCCGTTCAGCGCCGCGAGCAGCGGGCGCACGACGGTGGCGAACGCGCGGAAGGGCGGGCCCAGCACGCTCGCCGAGCGCTCCGGGTCGGCGATCGCCCACGACTTCGGCGCCATCTCGCCGACGACCATGTGCAGGAACGTCACGAGCGCCAGGGCCAGCACGAACGCGACGGCGTGCGCCGCGCCCTCCGGCAGCCCGGCGGCGTGGAACAGCGGCGTGAGGGCCCCCGCGAACACCGGCTCGGACACCAGTCCGAGGCCGAGCGAGCACATCGTGATGCCGAGCTGCGCCCCCGCGAGGGTCAGCGACAGCTCGTCGATCCCCGCGACGGCCGCGCCCGCCCCCCGGCGACCGCGCGCCGCGGCCCGCTCCAGCCGGGGCCGCCGCGCCGCCACCAGCGCGAACTCGGTGGCGACGAAGAACCCGTTGCCCGCCAGCAGCGCCAGCGTGACCGGAGCGCCCAGCCCGAGGTTCACCGGCCCTCCTCCACGGTGCGGATGCGGATCAGCTCGGGCACGTGCCGGTGGATGGTCAGAACCTCCACCACGGCCGTGCGGGCCGGCTCGCCCAGCCGGGCCGGCGCCAGCCCCACCCGGACGACGTCGCCCGGCCGCGCGACCCGGCCGAGCCGCTTCATCAGCAGCCCCGCGACGGTCTCGTAGTCGCCGTCCGGCAGCGCGATGCCGGTCTCGTGGGCGACCTCGTCCATCCGCAGCCCCGCGTCCGTCGTCCACCACTCGCCGCTGCGGATCGCGAGGTCCTCGCCCGGCTCGTTCTCGTCGGCGATCTCCCCGACCAGCTCCTCGGCGACGTCCTCCCAGGTGAGGATGCCGGCGAAGCCGCCGTACTCGTCCACCACGCAGGCGAGGGGCCCGCCGGCGCCCCGCAGCCGCAGCACCACCTCCGGCAGCGGCAGCGACGACGGCAGCAGCAGCGGCGGCCGGGCGAGCGCGCGGACCTCGGTGCGCGCGGCGGCGTCCGGGTCGAGAGCGACCAGCTCCTCCAGCCCGACGACCCCGACCACGTCGTCGACGCCCTCGCCGAGGACGGGGTAGCGGGTGTGCCCGCTCGCCGCGATCACGTCGCTCAGCTCGGCGGCGCGCGCCGTGGCCGGGACGGTCACCACGTCGACGCGGGGCACCATGACCTCCTCGGCGTCCCGCTCGGAGAACACGAGAGCCCGCTCCAGCAGGTCGGCGTGGCCCGCCTGGAACTGCTCCCCGGACTCGCCGATCATGTGGCCGAGCTCCTCCAGCGTCGCGCCGTGCCGCAGCTCCTCCACCGGCTCGATGCCGACCGCGCGGACGAGCCGGTTCGCGGACGCGTCGAACAGCCGGATCAGCGGGCCGGCCGCGGTCAGGTAGACCAGGGTGGAGCCGGACAGCGCGCGGGCCAGCGTCTCCGCCCTCGCCAGCGCCAGGTTCTTGGGGAACAGCTCGCCCAGCAGCATCTGGATCACGGTGGCCAGGACGAACCCGAGCGCGACCGCCACCCCGCCGGACGCGGCGTCCGGGACCCCGCCCGCGCGCAGCGCCGGCGCGATCAGGTCGGCCAGCGCCGGCTTGGCGATGAAGCCGACGACCAGCGCGGTGACCGTGATGCCGAGCTGCGCGCCCGACAGCATGAACGACAGCCGGCCCATCACCCGCACCGCGCGTCCGGCGGCCCGGTCGCCCTCCGCCGCCCGCTGGTCCAGCGCCGGGCGGTCCGCGGTGACGAAGGCGAACTCCTGCGCCACGAAGTAGCCGGTCGCGGCGGTCAGCACGAGGACGGCCAGCAGTCCGAGCGCGGCGTTCACCCGGGCATCCTCCTCACACGCGGCACCTTCGAGATCCCTCCTACCCCCGCCCGGGCCGTCCTCCCGAGGGGGCAGACGGTTATCGACCGCTCTGCGTGGAATGAAGCACATGCAGGCGAAGAGGCCGGGGCCACGACCGCGAGGGGGCGCCCATGCCGAGACCGTTCGCGTCGTCCGCGGACCTGGGCGACAAGACGCAGACGCTGGAAATCCTCGCCGACGGGGTGTACGCGCTCACCGCCGAGGGCGACCCGAACGTCGGGGCCGTCGAGGGCGAGGACTTCCTCGTCTGCTTCGAGGCCCTCGCCACGCCCGCCGCCGCGCGCGACTGGCTCGCCGTCCTGCGCGAGCACACCGACAAGCCCATCCGCTACCTGGTCCTGTCGCACTACCACGCCGTCCGGACGCTGGGCGCGAGCGCGTTCGGCGCCCCGGTGGTCGTCGCGCACGACCTGACGCGCGCGCTGATCGCCGAGCGCGGCGAGCAGGACTGGGAGTCGGAGTACGGCCGGATGCCCCGGCTGTTCAAGGACCCGGACGGCATCCCGGGGCTCACCTGGCCGACCGCGACGTTCTCCGGCACCCTCACCATCGACCTCGGCGGCGACCGCGGCGACCTCGACCTGGCCTACTGCGGGCGCGGCCACACCGAGGGCGACATCGTGGCGTGGCTGCCCCGGCACCGGATCCTGTTCGCCGGCGACCTCGTGGAGACCCAGGCCGCGCTCTACACCGGCGACGCGTTCCACCGCGAGTGGGCCTCCGGCACGCTCGACCACGTCCACTCCTTCGGGGCCGAGACCCTCATCGGCGGGCGCGGAGCCGTCGCGCACGGCCGCGACGCCGCCCAGGCCGCCGTCGGGCAGACCCGCGAGTTCCTCACCACGATGATCGACGAGGTCGAACGGGTCCGGCGGGAGGGCGGCGCGCCGAGGGACGCGTTCGCCGCCGTGCACGCGGCGCTGGCCCCCGCCTACGGCGGCTGGCCGATCTTCGAGCACTGCCTGCCCTTCGACGTCTCCCGCCTCTGGGACGAGCTGGACGGCGTCGACCGCCCCCGGATCTGGACGGCCGAGCGCGACCGGGAGGTCTGGGCGGAGCTGCAGGACCAGCCGGTACCGGAGGAGGGATGACCAGCGGCGGCAGGAATGTCCGGATCTCGTGACAACCCGGAGAGAGCCGGGTCCCGCGTGGAAGGCTCGGAACCGCCCGGCCAGGGTTCCCGACGCGGAGGGGAGTGGCGATGACCGAGCGATACCGTCCCCGCCCGGTGTTCGATCCCGGCATCGGCGGCGAGGAGCGCGCCCTGCTGGCCGCCGCGCCCGAGCGGCTCGTCCCGGCCTGCCTGCCCGCTCCGGCGCCCCCGCGGCTGCGCGGCGCCACGGTCGCGGCGCGGCTGGTGTGGATCCCGGCGTTCGCGATGTTCTACGGCGTCCTGCCCGGAGGGTGGCTGCGCGTGTGCTTCGTGGCCTCGCTGGACGACGACGAGCTGGTGGGGGGCGCGGTGCGCTGGGGGAGGCTGCCCGTGCTCGCGATGATGCTCACCCCGGCCCTTCAGGTCCTCCTGCTGCTGCTCGGCCAGGTGGAGGCCGCCGTCGCCCTCGCGGCCGCGAGCTTCGCCGGCTGGGTCGCCGGGGCGCTGCGGTACGTCCGGGAGCCCGCGGCCGCCCGCGCCGCGCGCGAGCACCACGGCAGCTACCTCCTTCCGGCCGACTTCGACCAGCCCGCCTCCGGGCTCCTCGTCCGCGCCCAGCGCGCCGTGGACGCCGTGCTCGGGTCGCAGGCGCACGGCGCCGGGCTGCTCGACGACATCAACAACACGGTCGTCCTGCCGCGGCAGGAGTGGGCGATCGCGGGCGCCCTCGCCGAGCACACGCGGCTGCGCCGGGAGCGCCGCGCCCAGCAGCCGGAACGCCTCTCGGCGCGCGTCCGGGCCCGGCTGGAGCCGCAGGACCGCGCTCTGGACCTGTCGGTCCGGTCGGTCACCGGGCGGATCGAGGCGCTGGAGGCCTACGCGCGCCGGGCGGGCGAGGCCGACGACGCCTACCACGAGTCCGGCGTCCTGCAGGCGCTGCCCGAGCAGAACGCCCGCTACCGGGACCTGCTGGCGAGCACCGTCGGGGACGCGATGGCGGGCGAGGAGATCCGCGGAATGGCCGAGGACGCCCGCCGGGCCGAGCTGGCACTGCGCGAGCGCGTCGCCGGTGCCGTGCGGGCCGGGCACGAGTTGGGCCCGCCGCGCCGATGACCCCCCGGCCCCCGGAACGCCGCCCGCGGCCCTCTCGGCACCCGCGGGCCCCGCTCAGTTCTCGGCGAGCACGATGACGCGGTCGTCGGCCGACAGCGTCAGCGGCGCCGTCTTGGCCGGGTTCAGCACCACCCCGTAGCCGGGCGGCTCGTGGAACCGCTCCGTCAGGCGGTAGCCGAGCGCGACCTCGCCGCGCCGCCGCGCCGACTCGATGAGCGTCGCGAAGTCGGCCTCGGCGCCCGGCGCCAGGTAGTCGCAGGCCGGCTTGAGGTAGATCTCCGAGCCGGCCGGGTCGAGCAGGTCGGCGAACACCTCGTACAGGTGCCGGTTCTCGCTCAGCTGGGTCAGCATCAGACTGATCAGCTTCTCGCTGACCACGAAGTCGTCGGCCTTGGTGACCTGGGCGATCTCCCGGTTGGCGTCGTCGTTGATCTCGCTGACGATGGCGAAGGGGTCGCCGAGCCCGTCCTCGATGTCGCGCAGGTGCAGCAGCGTGACGAGGGTGCGGGCGTCGGCGTGCTCCCGGTCCTGCCGGGCGTCCGACAGCACGATGACGCGCTGGAAGGAGCCGAGGTCGAGGGACTCCAGCGCCGGACGCTCGGTCGGCTCCGCCCGGACGAAGCCGATCTTGAGGTTGGTCGCCGGGGGCAGCGCCCCGGTCGGGTCCTCGCGCGGCGCGGCCACGACCAGCGCCGAGTCCGGGGCGAGGAACTCGTCCAGCAGCTCGATGATCTTCGGTGCGCGGTGGTTCCAGCCGAGCATCAGCGTGCGCTCGGCCACCGGGGGCCGGGCGGTCGCCGTGGTGATCGCCGCCTCCCGGACGGGCGGCGCGGGTCCGGTGGCCAGCCGGATCAGCAGGTCGTCCTCCGCCAGGACGATGACCTCGTCGTCGGCGCGGATCGCGGTGTCCATCGGCGGGTTCAGCAGCACGGTCCCGTCCGCCCGCCGCAGCCCGGCCGGGACACCGAGGTCGTAGGCCGACAGCGAGGCGCCGAACGGCATGCCCGCCAGGGCCGGCTCGGCGCGCATGTAGAACTCGTGCCCGGCGAAGTCCAGCAGGTCGGTGCAGACCTGCGACAGGCCCGACTGGCGGTGCGACTGGACGATCAGCCGGATCGCCACGTCGTCGGCGTCGATGACGTGCGCGGCGGGACCGCCCGCGAGCCGGGCGGCCGGCAGGTTCGCCGAGTCGTGCACGGCGGCCACCACGTGCGGGCGGCGCCGCCCCCAGGAGCGGGCGCCGAGCGACAGCAGAACCTTGATGACGCGGGCGTCGGACTCCTCGACCTCCGGCGTGACCACCATGATGGCCCGCGCGGTGCCGGGGCTGACCAGCTCCACGTCCGCGACCTTCAGCGGGTCGCCGGTGCGGCACACGATCCGGGTGTGGCCGGGGTCGCCGACCCGGGCGCGGATGGCGTCCTCCATCTCGACCTTGTCGCGGTCGGCGAGGATCGCGACGCACGACCTGCGCCGGCTCTGGTTGGCCTCCACCAGCTCCGCCACCACGGTGAAGACCTGCTCGGACCAGCCGAGCAGCACCGTGTGGTCGTGCTCGACGATCCGCGACCGGCCCTTGCGCAATTCGGTGATCTTCGATTCCAGGCCGGTGGTGAGCACCCCGATCAGGGAGCTGACGATGAAGATCCCGCCGATGGTCGAGACCAGCATCAGGCCGAGGAACGGCGCGGTGCCGGTGTCGCCTCCCATCGTCCCGGGATCGAGCGTGCGCAGCAGGCTGCGCCAGACCATGCCGGGCCAGTGGCCGTTGGACCGGCTGTCGGCGGGCGCGATCATGACCGCCGCGGTCGCCACCACGAGCACCAGCGCCCCCGACGCCAGCCCGAGCCAGCCGATGAGAGCGGGCGTTCCCTTCGACATCGTCCGGTCGAACCAGTACCGGACCCTGTCCCGCCGCGTCACGCGTGTCAACGGGCCGCCCCCTCCGCCGTCGCCCCCGGCGCCAGCCTATTGTGTTGTCTCGCACCATTACTGGCATTCTCTCCCGCAATGGGGGGAAGATTTGCCCGATGCGCACGCAAGAGGGCCGGGGCGTGGATAAATCCGCCCCGGCCCCTCGCCGCGCGCCGGAACACCGCCGGCCGCGGCGGCCGCTAGTGCGCGGCTTCGTACTGCTCGATCACATTGGCGGGGATACGGCCCCGCTCATTGACCTTGATGCCGCGGTTCTTCGCCCACTCGCGAATCTCGGCGGAGCGCTCGCGGCTGCCCGCGGTGCGCGTCCCGCGACCGCCCCGGCCGGCGGCCTTGCGCGCCTTGCGGGCGCCGGCCACGAACGGCTCCAGGCCGCTGCGGAGCTTGGCGGCGTTCTTCTTGCTCAGGTCGATCTCATAAGACGTGCCGTCGAGGGAAAAGCTGACGGTCTCGTCAGCCTCTCCACCGTCGATGTCGTCCACGAGAAGGACTTCGACCTTCTGTGCCATGCGGGGACTCCCTCTAGCTATGCGTCCGGCTTGGCGTCCGGATGTGCCTCGATGAATGCAGCATAGACCTCATCCGATATCTTGCCACGTTCGGAGACTTCGATGTCCTCACGCAATGCCCACGCACGGACATCGCCGTTCGTGTAGCCCTTGATCTTCGCGGTGCGTGACTTGCGGCCCTTCCCGGCCGGCTTCACCTCGGCGGCGTTCTCGATGAAGGGCGCGAGGGCGTCCAGCATCTCGTTCAGCCGCTTGTAGTTGTCATCGTTCAAGTCGATCGTGAACGTCCGGTCCAGGACTTCGAAGTCCCGCTTTGCGACATCGGCCCCTTCGGAGCCGTCGATGTCGTCCACCCGAATGACCTTCTCGGCCATGTGTTCTGTGTCTTCCTTCCCCTCGCCGACGCGGCGACCTTGACCGTAGCGGATTCCGGGGGCGCGCATGGTGGCGGGACGCGCGGGACGCGCGGGGAGCGCGGAAAGAAGGGCGCGCGTCAGGTGCCGCGGCGCTGGATCCAGGTGTGCAGGAGCAGCATCATCTCCAGCCGGATCTCCGGGTCCTCGATGTCGAAGCCGAACATTTCGTGGAGTTGCGCCAGCCGGTAGCGGACGGTCTGGGGATGCACGCAGAGGACCTCGGCCGCGCCGGTGGCGTTGAAGCCGTGCTTCATGCACTCCAGCAGCGTCACCGCGAGCCGCCGGCCCTGCCGCGGGCCCGCCGCGTCCAGCGGGGCCAGCCGCCGGGAGGCCACGATCGCGGCTAGCGTGGCGCCCTCGCGCAGCAGCAGGCCGGGCAGGTGCTCCTCGGCCCGCACGAGCAGCCCGCCACGCCGCGAGCGCCGCCCGGCCCCGCCGGGGGCGGGCCCGGCCGGGCCGGGCGGCGCCAGGTCGAGGGCGCGCCGCGCCCACAGCAGCGACGTCCCGGCCTCCTGCGCGGGCACCGACGGGCCGACCGCGCCCGTCCAGCCGACGAGCGTCGCGGCCAGCTCGTCGAGACGCCCGGGGCCGTCGGGGTCCGGCATGACCAGGCAGGGGCGGCCGTGGTCGAGCCCGGTCAGCAGGGCCGGCGGGAGCCCGGCCGGGCCCTCCCCGCCGCTGCCCGGCCGCGCTCGCAGCACGATCACCGCCAGCCGGCGCGGCAGCGGCCAGCCGGCCCGGGACGACTGCTCGCGGACGACCTCGGGCGGCGCCGGCGGGTCCGACAGCAGCAGGGTCAGCAGCCGGCCGCGGCGCTGCTCGCGTTCCCCCGCTGCCTTCTCCCGGGCGCGGGCGTAGCCGTGCGCCGCCGCCGAGGCCAGCGCGTCCAGATAGGCGAAGTTCGCCTCGGCGAGCAGGCTGACCAGCGCGGGAGGGCGGCCCAGCCGCTCGGCCTCGACCGCCAGGTGCCGCCAGGCGAGCCGCGACCCGACCCGCATCGCGTTCTGCAGGTGCTCCAGGCTGCGGCCCTCCATGGCCTCGCCGTAGCCGACATCGAAGTAGACCTGGTACACCTCCTTCCACGAGGTGTCCGGGTCCGCGATCATCTGCACGAAGTGCTCCATCGCCTTGGCGACGGCCGCCTCGGCGACCCGCCAGTAGGCCGCGTCGCCCGGCCTGTCGTACTCGGGGACGTGGCGCAGCACGCCCTCGACCATGACGCCGAGCAGACCGGGCAGGCGGGGGCGCATCCAGCGCGCCTCCTCCGCCGGGACGTCCCGCCACGGCTCGTCCGCCAGGCCGTCGAGGACCGGTGGCCCGGAGTCCGCGTCGTCGTAGGCCGTCGCCACGGTGACACCTCCCATCCCCGTGCTGGAGCGGGCACAGGGCCCGGTCGTCTCAACCTAGGCATGCGGCGTGACGCGCGACACTCACCCGGCTCCACCGTCCTCGGCGGCCTTTGTCAGCCGCCTGACAAGCCGCGGCCGCCCGTCCGCGCGGCCCGGTACCGGGCCGCGCGGAACAGGACCCAAGTTCCGGTCAAAGGACGCATGCCGCGGAGATCTCGGGGTAGCCGCCACATCACGTGCGCAGTCACCACCACCGAGTCATCACCTGAGGAGCCAGAGCATGGGCGACCCCACCGGCCGCGACGACCGGAAACAGGAGCAACTGGAGCATCGGAGGGTGAGCCCGGAAGGGGCGAAGCTCACCACCGACCAGGGGATCCGGGTCGATGACACCGACAACTCGCTCTCCGCGGGGGAGCGCGGGCCGTCGCTGATGGAGGATTTCCATCTGCGCGAGAAGATCACCCATTTCGACCACGAGCGGATTCCCGAGCGGGTCGTGCACGCGCGCGGTTCGGGCGCCTACGGCCATTTCACGCTGCACGAGTCCCTCGCCGAGTACACGACGGCCGAATTCCTGACCGACACGTCGCTGACGACGCCGGTGTTCGTGCGGTTCTCCACCGTCGCCGGGTCCCGCGGCTCCGCCGACACGGTCCGGGACGTTCGCGGCTTCGCCACGAAGTTCTACACGCGACAGGGCAATTTCGACCTCGTCGGAAATAACATGCCGGTCTTCTTCATCCAGGACGGCATCAAGTTCCCCGACTTCGTGCACGCGGTGAAGCCCGAGCCGGCGAGCGAGATCCCGCAGGCGTCCTCCGCGCACGACACCCTCTGGGACTTCGTGCAACTCCAGCCCGAGACCATGCACATGATGATGTGGCTCATGTCGGACCGGGCGCTGCCGCGCAGTTACGCGATGATGGAGGGCTTCGGCGTCCACACTTTCCGGCTCGTGAACGCCCAGGGGCGCGCGACGTTCGTGAAGTTCCACTGGAAGCCCAAGCTCGGTACCCACTCGCTCGCCTGGGACGAGACCCAGAAGATCGCGGGGAAGAATCCCGACTTCAACCGGGCCGACCTGTGGGAGCGGATCGAGGCCGGTGCCTTTCCCGAGTACGAGTTCGGCGTCCAGCTCGTACCGGAGGAGGACGAGCACGCGTTCGACTTCGACCTGCTCGACCCGACCAAGATCATTCCGGAGGAGCGGGTGCCGGTGCGGCCGGTCGGCACGCTGGTGCTCGACCGCAACCCCGACAACTTCTTCGCCGAGACCGAGCAGGTCGCCTTCCACCTCGGCAACGTCGTGCCCGGCATCGACTTCACCAACGATCCGCTGCTGCAGGCGCGGCTGTTCTCCTATCTGGACACGCAGCTGATCCGGCTCGGTGGGCCGAACTTCCCGCAGATCCCCGTGAACCGGCCCGTCGCGCCGGTCCGCAACCACCACCGCGACGGCTACCACCAGACGGACATCCACCAGGGGCGGGCGAGCTACCACAAGAACTCGCTGTCGGGGGGCTGCCCGGCGGTCGGCGGCGAGGGCTCCTACACCCACTACCAGGAGCGGGTGGACGGCGACAAGATCCGTAAGCGCAGCGAGAGCTTCGCCGACCACTACTCGCAGGCCACCCTGTTCTGGAACAGCATGGCCGACTGGGAGAAGGAGCACATCGTCGGCGCCTTCCGGTTCGAGCTCGGCAAGTGCGACCACCGGCACATCCGGGAGGGCGTCATCCAGCAGCTCAACCGCGTCGACCACGACCTCGCCGTCCTGGTCGCCGAGGGCGTCGGGGTGGAGCCGCCGCAGGAGGCGGCGACGGCCAACCACGGCCGCACCTCGCCCGCGCTGAGCCAGGCGAACGCGCGCGCGGACTCCGTCCAGGGCCGCAAGATCGCGGTGCTGGTGGCGGATGGCGCCGACTCGGCGGCCGTCGCGGCGGTCGGCGACGCGCTCACCGAGGCCGGGGCGGTGGTCGAGGTCCTCGCCGCGAAGGACGGCTTCGTGCAGGCGGCCAACGGCGGCCAGATCGAGGTGACCCGCGCCATGCCGACCGTCGCGTCCGTCCTCTATGACGCGGTCCTCGTTCCGGGCGGCGAGCAGAGCGTGCGGGCGCTGGCGCAGGACGGCGACGCCGTGCACTTCGTCGCCGAGGCGTTCGTGCACTGCAAGGCGATCGGCGCGCTCGACGAGGGCATCGGCCTGCTGGAGCGCGCCGGCATCGACGGCGTGCGGTTCTCCGACGGGGCCACCGTCACCGACGCCGGGGTCGTCACCGGGCGCGGGGCGGGCGGAGACTTCCCCGCCAAGGTGGTCGAGGCGGTCGCGGCGCACCGGCACTGGACCCGCAAGAAGGCGCACGTGCCGGCCTGATCCCGCGGCCGGGGGCCGGCCTCCCGCTCACGGGCGGGACGGATCGGGGGACGGGGCCCGGCGCGGCGGACGCTCACGCGAGCCGCCGCGCCGGGCCCCGCCGCATTGGCCGCATTCTGCCAATTAATTGTGGGCAACATCACAGGAGCGCGGTCGGCCCGGGCAATTGAATTCTCATCTGAAAATATACCTTGTGTGATCGTCCCGAGAAAGTGCGGCGATGATCAGGCGAAAACGCGCGGCGCTCGGTCTCCCGAGGGGCGGGTGACGTGCGCGGTCGGTGCCGCCCGCCGCCGGGGCGCCTCGTGCAAGCGGACGCTGACATGCGGTTTCCGGGGTAGTGGGCGCCAGGTGCGCGGTGGGTCCGCGGTGCGCCGGTTGCCGGACCGGGCAGCCCGGCGCGCCCCGGACTGCCCGGGGGTGCAGTTCAGCAACCCGCATTTCTGTAGCAAGATGACGGCCGTCCGGTCGGTTTATCCACCCTTCCCCGGAAGGGTGTCCGGCGCCGTTTCCGGCGCGGACCGACGAGCGTTGGGCCAGAGAAATCAGGAAACGCGCATGGCCGGGTCCGTCAGCGATCGATTCCGTGAGCCGGCGTCCCCGACGGCGCCGGGATCGAGCCGGACGGCGGCGCCGGCCCGGCCCGCGACACCCCGCAGCAGAGGAGTTGGCACGTGGACGAAGGAGTGTTCGGGAGGGCCGCCCAGGAACGGGCGATCGCCGAGGTCGAGACGGAGATGGCGCGGTTGTGCGAGATGCTCGCCGAGGGCCTGGCGATGGGCGTGGAGGAGGGGCGCGAGATGGTCGGGGGCGCCATGTCGGAGTTCCTCGTTGAGTTCTTCGACCTCGTCCGGGCCGAGGACCCGCGTCCCGGCGTGCAGGGAATGATCACGCTGCCGCTGCTGGTGCACGGGGCGGAGACCGGCGAGCCGGGCCCCGCCATGCCCGTCGCCGTGCTGCACCTGCTCTGGTGGGCGTCGGCCCGCTGTCTGGACGACCTCACCGGCGCCGCCGGCGCGCCGCCCGCGGGGGCCGCCACCGGCGGGAGGGTGCTCACCGCGCTGGCCGTCGGCGGCCAGCTGCCCGGCCGGCTCATCGCCGGGATGCCCGTCGGCGCCACAGTGCGCGCCGCGCTCGCGGACGAGCTTTCGCGCGCCTGGCTGGACGCCGTCGACGGGCAGCTCCGCGACCTCGCCGAGCGGGCGCCGAACGCGACCCCCGAGTCGGTGCTGCGCGGCTACGAGGGCAAGACCGGCGCGCCCTACGCGATGGCCGCGGCCTCGGCGGCGCGCCTCGCCGGAGCGGACGACCACAGGGCCGCGGGCTGGCGGGCGTACGGCCGCGCGCTCGGCGTGCTGCGCCGGCTCGTCGATGACCAGCGCGACCTCGCCTCCGGGCGGCACGAGGACCTCGCCGCCGGCACCGCCACGTACCTGCTCGTCCACCTGCTGGCCGAGCTGCCCCCCGCGCGGCGCCGCGAGGCCCTCGCGCTGCACGCCTCCGCCCGCCACTCGGCCGCCGCGCGCGCCGAGATGGCCTCCTGGATGCTCGACGAGGAGGTCGCCGAGTCCTACGCCGCCACGGTCGCGCCGCTGATCGACCGCGCCCACGGCCTGCTCGACATGCTGGGCGGCGATCCGGACTGCGTCAGGGAGCTGCACCGGGTGGTCGACGGGACCGTCGGCCATCTGCCGAGGTTCCCGCTGGCCGTGGCCTAGGGAGGACCGTCGATGACCGTTTCCGGCGGCCTCCCGGAAGTCCTCGCCGCGCACTGCCCGCGGGTCGCCACGGCGATCCGGGAGGCGCTGCACGGCCATCCCGCCTACCAGCCGATCAGGCGTGCGGCGGGGCCGATGTTCGGCGGGCGCCGGGAGACCTGCGCCCGGCTTCTCGGCCTCGTCCTGCGCCGGTCCCCCCTCCCCGAGGACGACCGCGGGCGCTTCCGCGACCTCGGCGTCCTCGCGGCCCGGCAGGCGATCCCGCTGCCGGTGCTGTCGGAGGCGTGGGACCTGGCCCTCGCCGCCGCGGCGCGGTCCTGCTGGACGGTCGCGCCGCCCGGCTGCTTCACCGAGATGGCCGAGCTGACCGCGCACGCGGCCCGGCTCGCCACCGGCGCCCGGGAGGCCTGCATCCAGGGCTACGCGGAGGCGCCCCGCGAGGGGACGAGGTCGCGCCCGCTGCGCCGGCTCCTCGCCGAGACCCTGATCGACGGCGCGCCCGCCGGCGCCATCGCCGACGCGGCCGGCGTCCGTCTCGCGCCCGCCTACCTCGTCCTGCGGTGCGAGGCACCCGCGCTCGCGGCAGAGGACTGGCAGCGGGAGAGCGAGCGCCTGGAGTCCTGGGAGGGCGTGCTGTACTCGGGTGATCCGGCGGGGCTCGTCGTGCTGTTCCCCGCCGCCGAACCACTGCACGCCGAGAACCTGGCCGCCGAATTCACCGCGGGCCTCGCCGCCCGCTCGCGCGGCCCGGTGCACGCCGCCGAGTCCTACCGGCGCGGCATCGCCGACATCCCGGCCGCGCTGGAGGAGGCCTCCCGCGTCCTGACGATCGCCAAGGCGATCCCGGACGCCGAGGACCGCCCCTACCGGGCCGACGAACTGCTCGTCGAGCTGGCGATCCTCGGGCAGCCCGCGATCCGCGGCCGGCTCGCCGCCGTGCTGTTCCCGCTCGACGCCGGAACCGACCTGCGGCGGACGCTGGAGGTCCTGCTCGCCTGCAACCTCGACCGCGAGCGCGCCGCGCGGGAGCTGTGGATCCACCGCCGCACCCTGCACTACCGCCTGGACCGCATCCGGGACCTGTCCGGCGTCGACCCCAGCTCCGCGCGCGGCCTCCAGCTGTTCCGCGCCGCCCTCACCTCGGCCAGGCTGACGCGCCTGGAGCACGAAGGCCGCCGCGCCGAGGACGCCCCCCTCCCCCCGCCCCTGAGCGCCTGAAGGAGACCCGTGTGCAGTTCGGGAACGCCTGGTGGGATTCGGGTGTCAGGTGAGGCCCATTTCGCGTCTGACGGTCTCGAACTGCACCGCCATCGCGTCCGAGAGCGCCTGCGCGCCCGACAGCGGCCGGACCATGACGCAGAACTCGTCGATGAGCCCGGCGTCGTCGTGATGCAGGAAGTCGCAGCCGTGCACCTCGCGGTCGCCGACGCGCGCCTTGAACACCAGCGCGTGGTCGCGGCCGTCGGCCATCTCGCGGACGTAGCGGAAGTCGGAGAAGACCCGGGTCACCGCGCGCAGGATCGCGGTGGCCGTCGCACGTCCCTCGTACGGCGCGAACGCCACCGGGCTGAGGAACGTCACGTCCTCGGCCAGCAGCGCCGGGAGGGCGTCCAGGTCGCCTGTCTCAATGGCGGCGCGGAACGGGTGCATCGGGTCCACCTCCAGAGCCTCGGTCATCGGCACGCCCGAAGACGTGCCGGAAAGCCTAGGGCGGGCGGCCCCGGTCCGCGATCACCTCGCGGGCGGCTTCACGTGCCCGGCCGCAGCAGCACCTTGATGGCGCCGTCCCGCTTCTTCTGGAACATCTCGTACGCCTGCGGCGCCTTCTCCAGCGGCCAGCGGTGCGTGGCGAGGTCCATCACGCCGAGCGGGTCGGCGTCGTCGGCGACGAGCGGCATCAGATCGTCGATCCAGCGCTTGACGTGGGCCTGGCCCATCCGCAGGGTGATGCCCTTGTCGAACATCCGCATCATCGGCAGCGGGTCCGTCATGCCGCCGTACACGCCGCTGATGGAGATCGTCCCAGCCCTCCGCACCACCTCGACGGCGGTGGTGAGCGCCGCGAGCCGGTCCACCCCGACGCGCGTCATGAGCGGCGCGGCGGAGTCGCCCGGCATGAGCCCGGCGAGGGCCTGCGCGAGCTTGGCGCCGGGGGATCCGTGCGCCTCCATCCCGACCGCGTCGATCACCGAGTCGGTGCCGCGCCCCCCGGTGAGCTGCCGGACCGCGTCCGGCACGTCGTCGGCGTCGGAGGCGTCGATCACCTCGACGCCGTGCCGGCGCGCCATCTCCAGCCGCTCCGGGACGAGGTCGACCGCGATCACCCGGTGACCGAGATGCCGGGCGACGCGGGCCGACATCTGCCCGATCGGGCCGAGCCCGAGGACGGTGACCGAGCCGCCCTCGGGGATCTCGGCGAAGGCCACCGCCTGCCAGGAAGTGGGCAGCACGTCCGACAGGTAGACGAACCGCTCGTCCGGTGGCCCCTCCGGCACCTTGATCGGCCCGAACTGGGCCTGCGGCACCCGCAGGTACTCGGCCTGCCCGCCCGGCACCTGCCCGTACAGCCGCGTGTAGCCGAACAGCGCCGCGCCCGTGCCCTGTTCGCGGACCTGCGTCGTCTCGCACTGGGCGTACAGCCCGAGGCCGCACATGTGGCAGTGCCCGCACGAGATGTTGAACGGGATGACCACGCGGTCGCCGGGCTTGACGTGCGTGACGTCCGGCCCGGTCTCCTCGACGACGCCGATCGGCTCGTGGCCGAGGACGTCGCCCTCGCTCATGAACGGCCCGAGCACCTCGTACAGGTGCAGGTCCGAACCGCAGATGCCGGTCGAGGTGACCCGGATGACCGCGTCGTTCGACTCCTTGATCTCCGGGTCGGGGACCTCGTCGACGCGGACGTCGCGCTTGCCGTGCCAGGTGACAGCCTTCATCGTGCTCCTCCGGTGGGACCGACTCCGTCGCAGGCGGCCCTACCCGGGCGGTTGGGGCGAAACGTCCGCGCCGGCCGTCAGGGGCAGCGGTGGGCCTGCGCGACGGCGCGGACCGCCGCCGTCCTGGTCGACCACAGGGAGGGCGCGGCGGGCGGGTAGGCGTCCGGCCCCGGTTCCGGGCGCAGCCGGAACCCGCGGGCGTCGTGGGCCTCCCAGCCCGCCCTGTGGCCGCGCAGGTTCAGGACGTGCGTCACGATCCCGGTGGCGTGCCCGTCGTGCCGCAGATGCCAGCGGTGGGCGTCCCGGTCCGCGGTCGAGAACTGGTACAGCCGCCAGCCGGGCCCGACGCGGTGGGCCAGGTCGAGCGTCACGAGCGGCCCGTCGCCGACCGGGCGCCCGGTCCGTTCCCCGGTCCCCGCTCCGGTGGCGGGCCGCGGGGCGTGGTCGCGGACGAGCCGGGCGAGTTCGCGTGCGGCCTCCGCCAGCGCGTGCGCGGCTTCCGCGAGCCTCTGCTCGTCCGCGGGCGGCGGCGTGCCGGCGCCGGTCCTGCGGCGCGCCCGCGCCGTCCTCCTGCGCGCGGCGTCCAGCCGGTCGAGCGCGCGGGCGGCCTCGTCCCGTGCGGCCGCGACACCTGCCCGCCTGTCGACGTCCTGCACGCGCGCGGGTTCGGCGGGCTCGCGGGCCCGAGGGGTGAGCTTCTCGTTTCGCACCGGGGGGAGCTCCTTTGAACGTGCCTTTCCGGTGCGCCTTCCCGAAGTTCGCGCCTTCATCCCTCGCACGATCCCCAGGCCATCGGCCCGTGGATTTGCGGTTCACACCTTTCGGCGCTCTTGACATGGAGCACCGCGCCATGGCCCGGGTCCCTTCACGCCGCGTTTGAAACCGGTGTGCGCGGCAAGTGGCCGGATGGGGTCGGACGTGGGGGGAGGGGTGGATGACGACCGTCCAGGGGCGGCAGGAGACCAGCGTCGCCGACGCGCTCGCGCGGCATCGCAAGGGAACGAGGGTCGGCCATGTGCTGGCGACGACCGACCACAAGATGGTCGGCTACCTCTATCTCGGGACGTCGTTCGCGATGTTCCTCGCCGCCGGGCTGATGGCCATGGTGATGCGGGCCGAGTTGCTGGAGCCCGGCAGGCAGGTGGTGAGCAACCACGCCTACAACGAGCTGTTCACCGTCCACGGCACGATCATGATGCTGCTGTTCGCCACCCCGCTGTTCGCCGGGTTCGCCAACGTGCTGGTCCCGCTGCAGATCGGGGCGCCGGACGTGGCCTTCCCACGGATGAACGCGCTCACCTACTACCTGTTCCTGTTCGGCGCCCTCATGGTGCTGGCCTCGTTCGTCATGCCGGGCGGCGCCCCCGCGTTCGGCTGGTTCGCCTACACCCCGCTGTCCGCCCAGACGTACTCGCCCGGCCAGGGCGGCGACATGTGGGCCATGGGGCTGATCCTGTCCGGCCTCGGGACGATCCTGACCTCGGTGAACATGATCACCACGATCATCGCGATGCGCGCCCCGGGCATGGTGATGTTCCGGCTGCCGATCTTCACCTGGAACGTGCTGCTGACCAGCCTGATGGTCCTCATCGCCTTCCCGGTGCTGACCGCGGCGCTGTTCGCGCTGGAGGCCGACCGCAGGCTGGGCGCCCACATCTACAACCCCGCCAACGGCGGGGCGCTGCTCTGGCAGCACCTGTTCTGGTTCTTCGGCCATCCCGAGGTCTACATCGCGGCCCTGCCGTTCTTCGGCATCGTCACCGAGATCATCCCGGTGTTCAGCCGCAAGCCGCTGTTCGGCTACCTCGGCATGGTCGGAGCCACCATCGCGATCACCGGGCTGTCGATGACGGTCTGGGCGCACCACATGTTCGCCACCGGCGGCGTGCTGCTGCCGTTCTTCTCCATCACCTCGTTCATGATCGCCGTGCCGACCGGCCTGAAGTTCTTCAACTGGGTCGGGACGCTCTGGAAGGGGCACCTGACCTTCGAGACCCCCATGCTGTTCGCGGTCGGGTTCCTGGTGACGTTCCTGTTCGGCGGTCTGACGGGGGTCATCCTCGCCTCGCCCCCCATGGACTTCCACCTCACCGACTCCTTCTTCGTCGTCGCCCACCTGCACTACGTCCTGTTCGGCACCGTGGTGTTCGCGATGTTCGGCGGGTTCTACTTCTGGTGGCCGAAGATGACCGGACGGATGCTGAACGAGACCTGGGGGAAGATCCACTTCTGGACGCTGTTCGCCGGGTTCCACACCACCTTCCTCGTCCAGCACTGGCTGGGCGCCGAAGGCATGCCGCGCCGCTACGCCGACTACCCCGACCAGTTCGCGACGCTGAACCTCGTCTCGTCGATCGGCTCGTTCGTCCTGGGCGCCTCGACGTTCGCGTTCCTGTGGAACGTGCTGTGGTCCTGGCGGCACGCCGAGCGCGTCGAGACCGACGACCCGTGGGGCGCGGGCGGGTCGCTGGAGTGGGCGACCTCCTGCCCGCCTCCCCGCCACAACTTCACCGCGATGCCGCACATCCGTTCCTCGCGCCCCGCGTTCGACCTGCACTACCCGCCGAAGGAACCGCCACAGGCGGCCGAGCCGGCGCTTCCCCCGCCGGGATGGTCCGGCTGAGGGGGCGCGCCGGTCACTCGCCGTGGCCGTCCTCCGAGGAGTCCTTCCGCAGGTCGCCCTGGCCGCCGCCGTGCGACTCGGCCTGGTAGTCGAGGTAGAAGCGGTTGGCGCGGGTCCGGAGCTGCGTACGGGCCCGGTCCGGCGTCGGCAGCGGGATCATGTGGTGCGGGTAGGGCGCGACCAGCTCGCCCGGCCGCCGGGCCTCCAGCAGCGCCTCAGCCTCCTCGGACGGCCGCTCGCGCCGTTCCCGGAACCCCCCGTCCGGCGTCAGCGAGATCAGGCCGCTCTCCACGCCCTCCTCGCGCGTCCGCAGGTCGCGGCGCTGCAGGCTCAGGCAGACGCGGCGGGTGACGACGAAGGCCGCGATCGGGAGGACGAAGAACCCGGCGCGGAAGAACCAGGTCGTCCAGAACAGCGGGATCTTGAAGGTCGCGGAGACGTAGTCGTTGCCGCCGGCCGCCAGCAGGTCGCCGTACCAGGCGATGGCGGCGGCGCCGATCGCGGTCCTGGTCGCGGCGTTGCGCGGCCGGTCCAGCAGGTGGTGCAGGCGCTCGTCCCCCGTGGCCCAGCGCTCCACGAACGGGTACAGGCCGATGAGCGTGAAGAACACGCCGGGCAGGAGGACGGCCGGGACCAGTACGTTCCAGGAGACGGTGTACCCGGCGACGGTCGTGGACAGGGGCGGCATGATGCGCAGCGAGCCTTCGAGGAACCCGACGTACCAGTCGGGCTGGGAGCCGAACGACACCTGGTCCGGGTCGTAGGGGCCGTACAGCCAGACCGGGTTGATCTGGAAGAACGCCGCCAGTCCGGCCAGGACGCCGAACGTGTAGAGGAAGTAGGCCGTGCTCTGCGCGGCGAAGTGCGGGAAGGTCGGCTCCCCGGTCACCGCCCGCTCCCGCCGCCCCCTGCCCGGAAAGATCGTGTGGGTCTGGTGCCAGAGGATCATCAGGTGCGCGGTGATCAGGGCCAGCAGGATTCCGGGGACGAGCAGGATGTGCACCGTGAACAGCCGCGGGATGAACTCCTCCGCGGAGGGGAACTCCCCGCCGAAGGCCCACAGGCCCGCGTACGTCCCGGCGAGCGGGACCGACAGCAGGATGCCCTGGAAGATCCGCAGGCCGGTGCCCGACAGCAGGTCGTCCGGCAGCGAGTACCCGGCGAACCCCTCGGCGACGGCCAGCACGAACAGCGTCGTGCCGATCACCCAGTTGATCTCCCGCGGCTTGCGGAACGCCCCGGTGAAGAAGATCCGCATGAGGTGGACGCAGATCGCGGCGACGAAGACGTTCGCCGCCCAGTGGTGGATCTGCCGCATCAGCAGCCCGCCCCGCACGTCGAACGACAGGTGCAGGGTGGAGGCGTACGCCTCGCTCACCCTGACGCCCTTCAGCGGGCCGTACGAGCCGTCGTAGACGATCTCCCTGCCGCTCGGGTGGAAGAACAGCGTCAGGTAGACGCCGGTGAGCACGAGGACGACGAACGAGTAGAGCGCGATCTCGCCGAGCAGGAACGACCAGTGCTTGGGGAACGCCTTGCGGATGTTCCGGTCCAGGAACTCGGTGGACCCGAGCCGGTCGTTGACCCCCCAGAAGAGCTTCTGCACCCGCTCGGCCTTCGCGGTTCCGCGCCCGTTTCGTCCTGCCATAGCGTGCTCCCCGGCCGAACAATGATCTCCCCCCTGGGCGGCTACCCGGGGCGGGTGGGGGCAAACGCCGCGCGGCGGCGGTGCGGTCGGTCAGGCACTGGCCGCGTAGAGGATCTCCCGCATGCCGGGGACGGCCTCCCGGTCGGCCCGCCAGACGAGGCGAAGGCCGAGGTCGGGGGCGTCGAACGCGAGCCGGGCGAGGGTTCCGGCCGCCAGCCGGTCGCGGACGGCGAACTCGGGGAGCAGCGCGACGCCGAGGCCCTGCTCGGCCCAGGACGCCATCACGGTGACGCTGCCCGCCCTGACCCGCTCGACGGCGGAGCCGAGGAGCCGCTCGCCGGCCATCCAGAACGAGCACGCCGGCACGTTGACCAGCAGCCTCTCGCCGCGCAGGTCGCCGGCGGCCAGGCGCGGCGCCCTGGCGAGAGGGTGGTCCGGCGCGGCGACGAGGGCGAGCGGTACCGGCTCCACGTCGACGAAGTCCAGTGGCGCCGGCGGCGGCGTGAAACCGAGGCCGCCCACGTCCTCGCCGGCGTCCAGCAGCAGTGCGGCCTCCAGGTCCCCGGCGGCGACCGCGTCCAGGAGCTGGTCGCGGGCCGCGTCCGACCGGACCTCGACCCGCAGCCCCGGCCGCCGCTCGGCGAGCCTGGCCAGGACGCCGGGGACGTGCGCGGCGGCGATCGACTCCAGCGCGCCGAGCCGCAGCACCGGCTGCTCCCCGGTCACCTCGCGGCGGGCCTCCTCGGCCTGCCGCAGCAGGCGCCGCGCCCATCCGCGCATCCGCTCGCCCGCCTCGGTCGGCCGCATGCCCTTCGGGCCGCGGTGGAACAGCGGGACGCCCAGCGACGCCTCCAGCGCGCGGATCTGCTCCGACACCGACGACGGCGCGAGGCCGAGCGCGTTGGCGGCGTCGGTGACGGTCCGGTGGGTGAGGACGGCCTCGAACGTCCGCAGCTGGCGCAGTTCCATGCCGGTGGCAACAGGGGCCGTCCGTTCGGATATTCCGAACGCGGCGTGCGGCTCCGCCGGTGGAGCCCGGCGGCGCGGATTCCCAGACTGGGGCGCCATGAGCTCGGTTCTCTCACCCGCACCGGCGGACGCGGCCCCCAGGAGTCGCGGCCCCGCCCTGTTCGGCATCTCACTCGGCTACTTCATGGTGCTGCTCGACACGACGGTCCTGTCGGTGGCCGAACCCGACCTGGCCGACTCGCTGCACGGGACGGTCGCGGGCCTGCAGTGGGCCGTCACCGGCTACACCGTCGTGTTCGGGGCGCTGCTGCTGTCGGCGGGCGCCGTCGCCGACCGGTACGGCGCGCACCGCGTCTTCCGCGCGGGCGTCGCGGCCTTCGGCGCCGGGTCGCTGCTGTGCGCCGCGGCACCGGACCTGTGGACGCTCGTCGCGCTGCGCGCGCTCCTCGGCGCCGCCGCCGCGGCCTGCGTGCCCGCGTCCATGGCGATGATCGTCCGCCTGTACCCCGCGCCCGCCGAGCGCGCCCGGGCCGTGGCGACGTGGGCGGCGACCAGCGGCGCCGCGCTCGCGGCCGGGCCCGTCGCGGGCGGCGCCCTGGTCGGCCTCGCCGGCTGGCGCGCGATCTTCCTGGTCAACGTTCCGCTCGCCGCCGCCGTCCTCGCGCTCGCGGCGGGACGGGCCGTGCGCTGCCCGCGCGGAACCCGCCGCCTCGACGCGGCGGCCCAGCTCCTCGCGTGCGCGGCGCTGGGGCTCCTGACCGACGCCCTCATCGCCCTCGGCGGCGGGTCGGGTGTCCACGCGGCCGTCTCGGCGGCCGGCGCGGTCGCGGCCGGCGCGGCGTTCGCGGTCCGCGAGCGCGGGAGCGCGGCGCCGGTCCTGGTCCCGGCGGTGCTGCGGGCGCCCGGGATGCCCGCCGCGCTGGCGGCCGGCGCCGCGGTCAACTTCGTCATGACCGGCGTGCTGTTCGTGCTGCCGCTGGTGTTCCGGCAGGCCCTCGGGCTGACGCCGCTCCAGACCGGCCTGGCGTTCCTGCCGATGACCCTGCCGTTCGCGTTCAACCCGCTGCTCACCGGGCGCATCGTCGCGCGGACCGGTCCGCGCCGCCCCGTCCTCGCGGGCCTTGGCCTGCTGACCGCCGGGGGAGTGCTGTTCGGCGCCGTGCTGCTGGGCGGCGCGTCCTACCCGCCGCTCGTCGCGGGCCTGCTGTGCACCGGCTTCGGCGTGTCGTTCGCGCTGCCCGCGCTCGCGACGATGGTCGTCGCCGCGGCCCCCGAGGGCGCGGCGGGCGCGGCGGGGGGCCTGCTGAACGCCGTCCGGCAGCTCGGCGCCACCCTCGGTGTCGCGATCATGGGGGCGTTCGCGCCGGTCGGCGCGGGGGACGGCTCCCGCGACCCGGCCTACGCGCTGTTCGTCGCCGCGGCCGTCTGCGCGGCCGTCTGCGCCTGCGTCCTGGCCGTCAGGCCACGCGCACGTTCGCGCCGGACGCCCTGAGGTCGCCCCGCAGGGCGCGGATGTCGGTGCGCAGCCGCTCGGCGGCCAGCGGGTCCGGTTCCAGGCCGCCGAGGCCGTCCTCGATGAGGGCGAGTTCGGCGGCCCGGAGCCGCTCCAGCAGCCGGCGCGACTCCCCGGCCGGCACGCCCCACTCCTCCTTCCTGCGCCACTTGCGGAACGCGAGCACATGGCCCTCGCCCGGCACGAGGACGCCGTTCCTCGTCTCGGCGTGCACCGTGCGGCGGAAGTGCGAGAGGTAGCGGCGCCTGGACAGGCGGTAGGCGACGACCGCCGCCACCAGGATCGGCGCGCCCTTCACCGGCATCAGCGCCAGCCCGGACAGGACGGGGGCGTCCCACCACGAGTGCAGCGCCATCGCCAGGACGAACGCGCCCACCGCGGCGGTCAGGTGCGCTCTGGAGGCCCGCCCGATCAGGAGGCCGAGGCCCGCGCCGCCGACCGCGGTCATCGCCCAGTGGCTCCACCAGGCCCCGCAGACCACCCGGGTGCCGAACGAGAAGAACGCCGCGTTCGCGTCGTGCGTGGCGCCCGTCAGGACGATCGTGTTCAGGACGTACAGGAAGTTCTCCGCGAACTGGAAGCCCAGCCCCGACAGCGCGCCGTAGCTCCAGCCGTCCAGCGGCCCGCGGACCGCGGCCGGCGCCATCAGCGCCAGCGCCGCGACGCCGAGCAGCTTGAGGATCTCCTCGTCCACCGGAGCGGCGATCGACGCGCCCCACGCCGCGTTGAAGCCCGGCCCCGCCGTCTTCCCGACGATCGCCTGGAACGCCGCGTTGGCGGGCAGCGCCGTCCCGAACGCGGCCAGCCCGCCCCAGGCCACCGCGATCAGCGCGTAGCCGAGCGGCGGCGAGCGGACGGGATGCAACCGCCGCACCGACCACACCCCGCCGGCCAGCGCCGGCGCGAGCAGCACCACCCCGGCGATCGCGCCGCCGGGGAACGCCGCGACGTGCGCGCCGATCCCGCGCAGCGCGATCCAGGCGCCGAGCAGGCACGCCGCCGCCCACAGCCAGAACGCGGGACGGGACGCCAGGCCGCCGCGGGTCATCCCCATGGCGCCGTGATCCGGATCGACCGCACCATCGCCTCGACCTGCGGGGCCGCGTCGCCGAAGGTCTGCGGCGGGCCCGTCGCCGTGACCGCCGCGCCGAGCGTCCCCTTGGCGAAGACGGTCGCCGTGCCGACGCGCTCGCGCCCGGCGAGCCGTCCCGTCAGCCCGGTCAGGCCCTGCGCGGTCGTGAACGGGACGGGCCCCGTCCCGAGGCGCGTGCGCCCGCCCGCGGCGACGATGCGCCCGAGGCCGCCCCACAGCGCCCGCGCGTCCGCCGAGCCCAGCGGGACCACCACGCTGAGATCGAAGACCACGTCGCCGCTGAGCAGTTCGGCGCTGCTGGCGAGGGAGGTGGCGCCCCGGTTCAGAACCCAGCCGGGAGAGGTGACCGAGAACGTCACCGGGCGGACGCCGTCGCGCTCCGTCCCGACCGACACCACCGTGCCGGGCGCCAGCGGCTGCCCGCGGGTCCCGAGGGCCCGGTCGAACAGGGGAAGCCCGGCGCCGAGGACCAGCAGCACGAGCGCCACGGCGCCCGTGCCCCACCATGTGACCCGCACCACGCGACCCCCCGACGACGTGCGCTGCGGAAAATGCCCTTTGGGAGGCGGAAATGCCCCTTGACGGGGCGGCTAAACAAGATCAGGCGGTGGGAGTCATCCAGTGCGCGGGCCGCGCCAGGGCAGGCGGCAGGCGCGTCGCCGCGTCGCCGCGCGCCGAGTCGAGCTGCGCCTGGGTCAGGAAGAGGCACCCGGTGAGGTCGGCGCCGCGCAGATCGGCGTCCCGCAGGTCCGCACCGGTCACGTCCGCGACCCGCAGGTCCGCGCCCCGCAGGTCGGCGGCGATCAGGTACGCGCCGCGCAGATCGGCGCCGCGCAGGTCGGCCCCCTTGAGTCTCGCCCCCATCAGATCCGCCCCCCGCCGGTTCTTCCCGCGTCCGGGGACACCGGCCCTGGCGAGCTCTCCCGCCCGCGACAGCAGGCCGTTCACCCTCTCCCGGACGGCCTGGACGTCCACCTCGGCGAGTTCGCCGGGGCCGCCCCCGGTGAGGCGGTCGACCTCGCCGGACGCCCGCCGCAGCTCGTCGCGGATCGGGCCGGAGGACGGCATCGCCGCGGCCTGGTCCAGGTACCAGAGCAGCTCATGGAGCTGCCGCATGACGGGGAACACCGCGAACATGCGGCGCGCGACCTCCGGGTCCCCGCGCCAGTCCCGACCGGAGAAGGTCTTCCGCGACACCTTCTGACCGGCGCCGAAACAGTCGAAGACCGTGCAGCCCGGGAAACCGTTCCGCCGGAGGTCGGCGTGGATGCCGCAGCGGAAGTCGGCCAGGAGCTTGCGGCAGGGCTCGCCCGCGTCCTTGTCCATGGCGAAGTCGGCGGACCTGGCGAACGGGAGCGCCACGCAGCACAGGCCGAAACAGCTGGCGCAGTCGGCCCTCAGATCCGATCTGTCCGACACTCCTGCCCCCCGGCTCCTGGACGATGCTCCATTGTCGCGCTGGGCCGGCGATGCCGCGAACGCGCGGAACGTCGCGGTGTCCGGATAAAGTTGCGGACTCCTATGACAGAACCCTTCACCGAGCCCGCCATCGTCTCCACCCTCCGCGCCGCCGGCTGCGTGTTCGCCGAGGACGAGGCGCGGCTCATCCTCTCCACCGCCCGCACCCCCGGCGAAGCCGCCGCCATGGTGGAGCGGCGCACGGCCGGCGAGCCGCTCGAGCACGTCCTCGGCTGGGCGATGTTCTGCGGGCTGCGGATCGCGGTCGGACCCGGGGTCTTCGTGCCCCGGCCCCGCACCGAGTTCCTCGTCCGGCGGGCCCACGCCCTCGCGCCGCCCCAGCCGGTGATACTCGACCTGTGCTGCGGTTCGGGCGCGCTCGGAGCCGCGCTCGCCTCCGGTGTGGGCGAGTGCGTCCTGCACGCGGCCGACATCGAACCCGCGGCCGTGCGCTGCGCCCGCGGCAACATCGCGCCGTACGGCGGCACGGCCCACGAGGGCGACCTTTTCGACCCCGTCCCGGGCGAGCTGCGCGGACGGGTCGACGTCCTGCTGGCCAACGTCCCTTACGTCCCGACCGGGGACGTCGCGCTCATGCCGGCGGAGGCGCGCGACCACGAGCCGCGCTCGTCGCTCGACGGCGGGCCGGACGGCCTCGACGTGCTGCGCCGCGTCACCGCCGGGGCCTCGCGGTGGCTCGCCCCGGGCGGCCGCCTGCTGTTCGAGACGAGCGAGCGGCAGGCCGTCGCCGCCGTCGCCGCCGTGGAGGCCGGCGGCCTCGCGGCCGCGGTCGCGACGTCCGAGAGGTTCTCTGCCACCGTCATTGTCGGAGCAAAGCCGGTGTAAAACTCCCCAGGCGGGTATCGGTCGGTCAGGACCGAGCCGAAGGAGTGAAGCCAGATGCGCCGCATCAGCGCAGCGATCAGCGCCATTGTCGGGACGATCATCAGCGTCGTGACCCTGCCGTTCCGTGTTCTGGGGCGGTTGCTGACCCCCGGTCGCGGCCGCAGCCGCCGCGGGGCGGCGTGACGCATATCCGACTCGCCCCGGGCCGATTCTCCCCGAACGGCCCGGGGCGGTCGCATGGAAAAAGCGTTGCGTGCCCGAGCGGCGCCCCGCACCATAGGGGCATGGAAAAGATCGGAAGCGGACGAGAGGGGGCGGCGGCCATGGTCACGACCATCGCCCGGCAGGCCCGGCAGCCCCTCGGGTCCGGGGCGGGTCAGGGCTCCGCCTTTATCGGAAACGCCTCTGGATAGGGCCGTCAGGCTCCGCCGGAGGCCGTCAGGGAGAGATCCCGGCGGCCTTTCGTTTTCCTCAGGGTCAGTAGCTCAATGGGAAGAGCGCCCGCCTTGCAAGCGGGAGGATGCCGGTTCGAGTCCGGCCCGATCCACGGCCTTCAGGCTCATGCGGATGAGCGCCCGGTCGAAACCCGGGAGGACGAGGTTCGACTCCTCGGATGGCCACCGAACGGAGCCCCTTTTTCGGGCTCCGCGCGTCGCACAGGCCTGAATGGTGAGGCGGCTGGCTTCCAACCAGCAGAACCGGGTTCGATTCCCGGGTGCGGCTCTGGACTGGACCGGCGGGAGTAACGACCCCCGGCCGGTCCTCCCCGTGCCCACGGCGGGCGGACGCCACCGCCCGCCGGCGGGCACCCGTGCTGGATCATCCAAGGGCAGGATGCGTGATTCTGGATCACGTCATGCAGGTTCGACCCCTGCTCCAGCAGCTCGTTCGGCGGTGTGCGTCAGGGACGGGCGCCCACGAGGGCCCGCCGCGTCGTCCAGGCGCGGGCCTGCTCGCTGAGCGTGATGCCGAGACCGGGACGGGGCGGGACGTGCATCCGCCCGCCCTCGATGGTGAGCCGCTCGTCGAACAGCGGGCCGAGCCAGTCGAAGTGCTCCACCCACGGCTCGGACGGGTACGCTGCGGCCAGATGGAGGTGGATCTCCATCGCGAAGTGCGGGGCGAGCTGGAGATGCCGGTGGTCGGCGAGCGCGGCGACCTTCAGGAAGCCGGTGATGCCGCCGATGCGCGGAGCGTCCGGCTGGAGCACGTCGGCGGCGCCCCTGTCGATGAGCTCGCAGTGCTCGGCGACGCTGGTCAGCATCTCCCCGGTCGCGACGGGGGTGTCGAGCGTGCGCACCAGCGCGGCGTGGCCTTCGGCGTCGTGGGCGTCCAGGGGCTCCTCGATCCAGGTGAGGCCGAACTCCTCCAGCGCGCGTCCCATCCTGCGCGCGGCCGGCCGGTCCCACTGCTGGTTGGCGTCCACCATGAGCGGGAACCCGTCGCCCAGCCTCTCCCGGACGGCCGCGACGCGGCGCAGGTCCTCGGCGTGGTCGGGATGCCCGACCTTGATCTTGACGCCGCCGATCCCGGCCCGCGCGGACGCGGTCGCGTGGTCGAGCACCTCCTCCAGTGGCGCGCTGAGGAACCCGCCCGCGGTGTCGTAGCAGCGGACGGAGTCGCGGTGCGCGCCGAGGAGCTTGGCGAGCGGCAGGCCCGCGCGCCTGGCCTTCAGGTCCCACAGCGCGATGTCGATGGCGGCGATCGCCTGCGCGGCGAGACCGCCGCGCCCGGCCGACGCCCCCGCCCAGGCCAGCTTCGTCCCGATCCTGCCGATGTCGCTCGGATCCTCGCCGACGGCGGCGGGGGCGATCTCGGCGGCGTGCGCGAACTGGCCGGGGCCGCCGGCGCGCTTGGAGTACCCGAAGCCGATGCCCTCCTGGCCCTGCTCGGTGCCGATCTCGGCGAACAGGAACACCACCTCGGTCAGTGGGCGCTGCCGCCCGGTGAGCACCTTCGCGTCGCTGACGGGGGCGGCGAGCGGCAGCGTGACCGACGACAGCTCGATCCAGGCGACCCGGTCAAGGACGGCCTCACCGGCGGGGGAGCCCGCCATCTCAGCGCACCCGCTTCACGAGTTCCGCGAGCCGTGCGGTCTCGTCCCCGGTCAGGTCGGTCAGCGGAGGGCGGACGGGTCCGGCGGGCCGACCGGTGACCCGCATGCCCGCCTTGACGATGCTCACCGCGTAGCCCATGCGGCGGTTGCGGATCTCGCAGTACGGCAGGACGAACTCCGCCAGCCGCCGGTGGACGCCCTCCCGGTCGCCGGCGCGGACGGCGGCGTGGAAGGCCAGCGCGAACTCCGGGACGAAGTTGAAGATCGCCGACGAGTACGTCGTGACGCCCATCTCCCGGTAGGGGAGGGCGAACGTCTCGGCGGTCGGCAGCCCGCCGACGTAGACGAGGCGGTCGCCGAGACGGGACCGGATCCGCGTCATCAGCTCCAGATCGCCGACGCCGTCCTTGAACCCGACGAGGTTCGGGCACGCGTCGGCCAGTTCGGCGACCGTCGTGTCCTGGTAGACGGCGTTGCCGCGGCTGTAGATCGTCACCCCGAGGCGGGTGGCCCGGCACACCGCCCGGACGTGCGCGGCCAGACCCTCCTGCGGCGCCTCGGTGAGGTAGGGCGGGAACAGCAGGATCCCGTCGGCGCCCGCGTGCTCGGCGTCCTCGGCCATCCGCACCGCCGCCGCCGTCCCGTACCCGGCGGGCGCGACCACCGGAACGCCCTCCGGCGCCTCCGCGGCCGCCGCGCGCACGACCCGGCCGACCTCGTCCGGCGTCAGCGAGAAGAACTCGCCCGTCCCGCCCGCCGCGAACAGGCCCGCCACGTCGTATCCGCCGAGGCGGGCGATGTTCGCGCGGTAGGCGTCCTCGTCGAACGACAGGTCGTCGCGGAAGTGGGTGACGGGGAACGACAGGAGCCCGGACCCGAGCCGCCGGGCGATCTCGTCGGGCGCGGTCTGCTTCATGCCCCGAGGCTAGGATGGTCGATCGATCCAGGTCCAACACAGATAACGCATCCACTGATACCCGAAGCGAATCGATGTTCACGCTCACCCAGCTCGCGAACTTCGTGGCCGTCGCCGAGGAACTGCACTTCGGCCGCGCGGCCCGGCGCCTGCGCATGACGCAGCCGCCGCTCAGCCGCCAGATCCAGCTGCTGGAGAACGAGCTGAAGGTGCGGCTGTTCGACCGGACGAACCGCTCGGTGCGCCTCACCCCGGCCGGGCGCGCGTTCCTCGTCGAGGCCCGACGGCTGCTCCAGCAGGCAGACCACGCCGCGATGTCCGTCCGGCAGGTGTCGGCGGGCGAGGCCGGGACGATCACGCTCGGCTTCACCGCCGCGAGCGCCCACGCGACGCTCGGCCGGGTGCTGGAGGCCGCCCGGACGGCGCTGCCGGACGTGGAGATCGTGCTGCGCGAGATGGTCACCCGCGATCAGGTGCGCGCCCTCGCCGAGGGCGGTCTGGACCTCGGGCTCGTCCGGCCGCCGGTGAGCGACCCCGACCTGGAGGAGCGCCCCGCCGACCGCGAGCCCCTGCTCGCCGCGGTTCCGCGCGGCCATCCCCTGGCGGTGGGGGACGGCCCGGTCCCCCTCGCCGACCTCGACGGGCGGCGGTTCCTCATGTACTCGCCCGTCGAGGCCCGCTACTTCCACGAACTGCTGGTCAGCCTGTTCCGGGAGGCCCGCGTCTCGCCCGTGTACGCGCAGTACCTCAGCCAGGTGCACAGCATCCTCGCGCTGGTCAACTGCGGCTGGGGGCTGGCGCTCGTGCCCGCGGCGGCGGCCCGCCTCCGCTACGCGGGCGTGGTGTTCCGGCCCGTCGAGCTGCCCGATCCGGCCCCGGTGGAGCTGAGCCTGGCCTGGCGGCGCGGCAACGACAACCCGGCGCTCGCCCTGCTGCTGCGCCACCTGTGACCACCTGCGACCGCCTTGACGGCGCCCGCCCGCTCGCTTAATTTGGCGTCCAAATATTGGCCGTCAAAACATCGGCCCCGCACCCCCGGCACCCCTGGAGGAACGATGAGCGACTTTCCCGCGTACGCGCCGTCTGAGGAGCATGAGCTGTTGCGGCGGACGGTGCGTGAGCTGGCCGAGGCCAAGATTGCTCCTTTCGCGGCGGAGGTGGATGAGGAGTCGCGGTTCCCGCAGGAGGCGTTGGACGCTCTGGTGGCCAATGGTCTGCATGCGGTGCACGTGCCCGAATCGTACGGGGGTGCGGGGGCGGATGCGTTGGCGACGGTGATCGTGATCGAGGAGGTGGCGCGGGTGTGCGCGTCTTCTTCGTTGATTCCGGCGGTGAACAAGCTGGGGACGGTTCCGGTTCTGCTGGCGGGGTCGCAGGGGTTGCGGGAGCGTTTTCTCGGGCCGGTGGCGCGGGGGGAGGCGATGTTCTCGTATGCGTTGTCGGAGGCGGATGCGGGGTCGGACGCGGCGGGGATGCGGACGCGGGCGGTGCGTGATGGGGATCACTGGGTGCTGGACGGCGCGAAGATGTGGATCACCAATGCGGGGGTGTCGCGGTTCTACACGGTGATGGCGGTGACCGAGCCGGGTGCGGGGGCGCGGGGGATCTCGGCGTTCGTGGTGGATTCCGAGACCGATGCGGGGGTGTCGTTCGGGGCCAGGGAGCGCAAGTTGGGGATCAAGGGGTCGCCGACGCGTCAGGTGGTCCTGGAGGGGGTGCGGGTTCCGGCGGATCGGATGATCGGGGCTGAGGGGACGGGGTTCAAGACGGCGTTGGCGACGTTGGACCATACGCGGATCACGATCGCGGCGCAGGCGTTGGGGATCGCGCAGGGGGCGCTGGATTTCGCGGTGGGGTATGTCAAGCAGCGGCGGCAGTTCGGTCGGGCGGTCGCTGATTTCCAGGGTGTGCAGTTCATGCTGGCCGATATGGCGATGCGGTTGGAGGGTGCGCGGCAGTTGACGTATCACGCGGCGGTGAAGTCCGAGCGGGCGATGGGGGGTGAGCGTGTGCCGGATCTGACGTTCGTGTCGTCGGCGTGCAAGACGCTGGCCTCGGATGTGGCGATGGATGTGACCACTGATGCGGTGCAGTTGCTGGGCGGGTACGGGTACACGCGGGAGTTCCCGGTGGAGCGGATGATGCGCGACGCCAAGATCACCCAGATCTACGAGGGCACCAACCAGATCCAGCGCATGGTCATGGCCCGCCAGCTCCTGAAGTAGCCCCCGGCGGCGACCGGCCCTCGGAGCCGGTTCAGACCGCCGGCAGCCGCACCTCGAACAGCGCGCCGCCGCCGGGGGCCTCGCGCACGGCGAGGTCCCCGCCGTGCGCCAGCACCAGGTCGCGGGCGATGGCCAGCCCGAGACCCGCGCCGCCCTCGTCCCGGCTGCGCGCGTCGTCCAGCCGCACGAACCGCTCGAAGATCCGCTCGTGGTCGGCGGGCGGCACCCCCGGCCCGTCGTCGGCGACCCGCACCACCGCCGTGCCCGCCTCCTCGCCCACCGAGAGCCGGACCGCCGAGCACGCGTGCCGCTGGGCGTTGTCGAGCAGGTTGCCGACCACCCGCGACAGCCGCCCGGGCACGCCCATGACCCGCGGATCGGCCTCGATCGACGCCTGGACGGTGATCCGGTCGCCCGCCGCGCGGCGCTCCAGCTCCTCCCCGACGAGCCCGCCGAGCGCGACGGGCCTGGCCGGCGGACGGTCCCCGGCGTCGATGCGGGCGAGGAGCAGCAGGTCGGCGGCCAGCCGCTGGAGCCGCAGGACGTCCTCGACAAGCCCGCCGACGTCCAGCAGCTCCGGATGCGCGGCGGCGACCTCCAACTGGGTGCGCAGCGAGGCGATGGGACTGCGCAGCTCGTGCGAGGCGTCCGCGACGAACCCGCGCTGCCGCGCCACCGACTCCTCCAGCGCGGCGAGCGTCGCGTTCGTCGTGGCGGCCAGCCCGGCGATCTCGTCCCGCGCCTCCGGCACGGGCACCCGCCGGGCCAGGTCGCCGGAGGAGGTGATCTCGGCCAGCTCCGCCCGGACCGCCTCCACCGGACGCAGCGCCCGCCGCGTGACCAGCCACGTCACCCCCGCGACGACCGCGAGCAGGGGCGGCAGTCCCGCGAGCATCGCCCGGACGGCGGTGCCCACCGCGTCCCGGGCGGCGGCCAGGTCGGCGCCCGCGTAGACGGTCACGGTCTCGTCCCGCGGCGTCGTCACCTCGACCGCCGCGAACCGGTAGTCGGCCGTGCGGTCGTCGACGGTCGCGCGGCCCGTGGAGAACTCCGGGTCGCCGCCCGACACCTCCCCGCGCGCCGGATCGTCGTCATCGCCGTCGTCATCGTCGCCCGACGGGGGCCGCCCGGGCCGCACGCCGGGGGAGCCGGTCCCGTGAATCCGCCGCAGGTCCTCGCTGGCCGCCCGCACCCGGCCCTCCTCGTCCACGACCTGCACGGGCCGGTCCTCCCCGTCCGGCAGGTCGAGCGCCGCGAACGGGGTGCCGGCGGCGAGCTGGGAGGCCACCTCGCGCGCCGCCACCTCCGCCTTGAGGTCGGCCTGCCCGCCGAGGTTCGAGCGCAGCAGCAGCACCACCGCGAGCCCGGCGGCGACGAGCGCGACCGCCACCACGGCGGTCGCGCCCAGGGTCGTCCTGGCGCGGACGGACGCCGGGCGGCGGGCCATCTCAGGCGCCCCCGTCCCGGGCCAGCCGGTATCCGGCGCCGCGCACCGTCGTGATCGACCGGCGCCCGAACGGGAGGTCGAGCTTGCGGCGCAGCGCGCTCACGTACACCTCGACGATGTTGGGGTCACCGTCGTAGGCGAGGTCCCAGACCGCCTCGATGATCTGCGCCTTCGACACGACCCGGCCCGCGTTCGCCGCCAGGTGCTCCAGCACCGCGAACTCCTTGGCGGTCAGCTCCACCTCGGCCTCGCCCCGGTACACGCGCCGCGCCGCCGGGTCGACCCTGAGGTCGCCGAGCACGATGGCGGGCGCCGCGCCCCGCGTCCGGCGGCGCAGCAGCGCGCGGACGCGGGCCACCAGCACCACGTAGGAGAACGGCTTGGTGAGGTAGTCGTCCGCGCCGGTGTCCAGGCCCTCCGCCTCGTCGTACTCGCCGTCCTTGGCGGTCAGCATCAGGATCGGCGTCTCGTCGCCCGCCGCGCGCAGCGCCGCGCACACCCGGTAGCCGTTCATCCCGGGCAGCATGATGTCGAGGAGGATCAGGTCGTACCCGCCGCCGAGCGCCCGGTGCAGCCCCTCGGCTCCGTCGTGGACGGTCTCGACCACGAACCCCTCGGCCGTCAGCCCCCGCGCGAGCGAGGCGGCCAGGCGTCTCTCGTCCTCGACGATCAGCAGGCGCATCCCCACAGCCTGCCAAACCCCACCTGAAGACGGCTTCAGGTTGCTTCAGCGGCGCTACAGGAAAGCCCGGCATCGTCAGGGCGGAAGGTGCGGCCGGAGAGGCCGGCACGACACCCGGAGATGGGAGTTCCGATGAGGTTCGACGCACGGCGCATGGTCGCGGGCCGCGGCCTGCTGGTCACACTGGTCGCCGCGGGCGCGCTCGCCGCCGGCGGAGCCACGGCCGCGATCGCCGCCGCGGACGGCGGCGAGGGCGGCTCGCCGTCCGGCGACAGCCCCGCGCGGACGGCCGTCTCGCTGACGCAGGCCGCGGACACGGCGCTGAGGGCCGTCCCCGGGAAGGTCCAGGAGATCGAGCTGGACGGCGAGCACGGCACGACCGTCTGGGAGGTCGACGTCCTCACCGGTGACGGCGCCGCGCGCAAGGTCGTCATCGACTCCGGCAGCGGCAAGGTCGTGGCCGACCGCCCCGAGAAGCAGGACGAGGACGACAGGGGCGAGGCCGCCGCGCTGCGCAACGCGAAGGCCACCGTGGCGGGCGCGGCGGCCGCGGCGCTCAAGGCCGTTCCCGGCCACGCGACCTCCGTCGGTTTCGACCGCGACGGCGGCAGGGCGGTCTGGGAGGTCGACGTGACCGGTGCCGGCGGGACCGAGCACGAGGTCGTCGTGGACGCCGCGACCGGCAGGGTCGTCGCCGAGGAGGCGGACGACGATGACTGACCTTCGCCCCTGGCGGGAAGGGATCGGCCGAGGGGGTGGCGCATGAGCGAGCAGCGACCCGGGCCCGGCATCGACACGAGCGTCCCGCATGTGGCGCGCATCTGGAACTACTGGCTTGGCGGCAAGGACAACTATCCGGTGGACCGCGAGGTAGGGGACCAGATCCTCGGGATGCTGCCGGACGTCGCGCGCCTGGCCCGGGCCTCCCGGCTCTTCCTGAACCGGGTGGTGTGGCACCTGGCCGCCGAGGCCGGGATCCGCCAGTTCATCGACATCGGCACCGGGCTGCCCACGGTGGACAACACCCACGAGGTCGCCCAGCGCGCCGCCCCCGAGTCGAGGATCGTCTACGTCGACAACGACCCCCTGGTACTGGAGCACGCGAAGGGCCTGCTCACCAGCACGCCCGAGGGGAGCACCGCCTACATCCACGCGGACCTTCGCGACCCGGACGCGATCCTGGAGGCCGCCGCCGAGACGATCGACTTCAGCCGTCCGGTCGCGTTCACGCTGATGGGCATCCTGGAGTTCGTCCCCGACGACGACCAGGCGTACCGGATCGTGCGGCGGCTCATGGACGCGGTGCCCTCCGGCAGCTACTTCGCCATGTACGACGGGACGAACGTCGTGCACGGAGAGGCGTCCGACCGCATCGTGGACGTCTGGAACGCCTCGGGCAACGCGCAGCTCGTCCTGCGGACGCCCGAGGAGATCGGGGGCTTCTTCGACGGTCTGGTACTCGTGGAGCCCGGCATCGTCCCGGTGACGCACTGGCGGCCGGACGCGGCCGAGCCGGAGGCCGTGGACGCCTACGGCGCCGTAGGCCGCAAGCCCTAGAAGACGCCAGGCCAGCTGGAACAGGACGCGATGACCGGGAACGAGTTCGTCTACACGACCTACATCAAGACCACGCCGGAGCGACTCTGGGAGGCGCTCACCGACCCGGCCTTCACCCGCCGCTACTGGGGCGTCGCCTTCGAGACCGACTGGAGGCCCGGATCCGCCGTCACCTGGCACGAGGAGGGCGCGACGACGTCCGACCCCGAGCAGGTCGTCCTCGAAGCCGAGCCGGGCCGGCGCCTCGCCTACACCTGGCACACCTTCACGCCCGAGTGGGCGCGGTCCACCGGCGTGGACGAGGAGACCCGCGCCCGGCTCCTGCGGGAACCCCGCTCCGCGGTGGCGTTCGAGCTCGAACCCGTCGGGGAGGCGGTGAGGCTGACCGTCGTCCACCAGAGCGGCGAGGTGCTGCTCGGCATGTCCCGGCACGGCTGGCCGCACGTCCTGTCCGGCCTCAAGACGCTTCTGGAGACCGGCGCTCCCCTCCCCACCCCGTAGCCGGTCGCGCGTTCACCGGCGCCCCGGCCCGGGCACCGTCCCGCTGTACTTTCGGAACGGTCCACCACCGGTTGCCCGCTCACATGCGCATGCTGCTGCCGCCGGACTCCTCTTCGCCGTCGGTGGTGTGCTCCAGCTCCAGGTACTCGTCGTCGGGCCAGAGCTCGTCGGCCACGAAGGCGAGGTACTCCTCGTCGCCCGGGTCCAGCTCGGCGGTCATGGACTCCGGGTGGCCGGGAGGGCCGGCGGCGGGCGCAGGGGGCGGGACGGTGCGCAGCGCCTCGGGGGCGGGATGCCGCGGCTCCGGGGCGGGCCGCGGCGGTTCCGGGGCGGGGCGCGGCGGCATGGGGTGGAGGATGTTCGGTAGAAAGAGGCCGAACAGGGCGACCAGGGACGCGAGGACCAGGACTGTGACCACACCACACCGTCCTTCCGCGGTCGAGTTCCGCATGATTGTTGCGTAAGTAGCAAAACAGTTGAACGCTACCGGGATCGCCCGCCGGATGGGAGTCCGACAGGCGAATCGATGGAGACGAACCGTGCATGGCGTCTCATGCGGTCGCCCGCGCGAGCGGGCGAGGTTCACCTGGGATCGCCTCGCCCTGTCGATCGCCTCTCCAAGGCTGCGCGCGATCCTCGCGCGGGGGCGCCACGACACGCGGGCTTTCGTCGCGCGCTGCCAGGGTTTGGCACGCGGGTTGGAGTCCGGTGGTGGTCGCCTCACGAAGGCGGGGAAAGGTGGTCTCGGCATGGGCCGGGGCCGGGAGAGCGTCACCGAGCCCGGCGGCCGCCGGAGTGGTGCGGCGGCGGTGGCCCGAGGGGAGTGGAGGATCTCGGCTCCCGGGCGGAGGGACGGCGCGGTCGAGGACGAGCAGCGGTTCATCGCTGACGTGGGGGACCTGCGGCAGATGGCCGTTTCCGCGGAGGGCCAGAGGCGTCCGCACGGCGTGCCCGCGGCGTCCCGGGCGGCGGGAGCTCGCCCGGCGTCGGGGACGACCGGCACATGATCGGACGATCGTGCCGGGACGGGGCGTGGGCTCTAGGCGGCGGTGGTGGGGCGGTGCGGGGCGATGACGCGCCCGTCGGGAAGGAGCTCGCCGGTGTCGTCGAAGACGACGACGCCGTTGCACAGAAGGTTCCACCCCTGCTCGGGGTGGGCGGCGATGATGCGCGCGGCCTCGCGGTCGAGGTCGTCCGGCTGCGGACAGGGCGGCTCGTGCTGGCAGATGGTGTGGTGTTCGGCGGTCACAGGGTTCCTCCACAGGTGTCCCACGTGATTAGGGACATATTGCAGCCTGCCGCGCCGCGTCCGAAATATGCAAGTGGATGGCGAGATTTTTACCCTCGGCCACGTGTGAACACCCCGAAGCTCGGGCAATCAGGGGCGATTCACCGCAAGATGCCCCCGTCCGGTTCACCGCCGTGGTCCACGTCCAGGCCGACGACGGCCGTGCAGTCCGTGCAGATCCATTCGGCGACGACCGCCTCGGAGTTGGTGCCGTGCGTCCGGTAGGGGCGCTCGACGGCGCGGCGCCGCATGCCGTGGCCGCAGGAGGAGTGCAGGAGCCTGCCGCACGCGGGGCACGGCCAGACGTCCTCGCGGCGCAGGTCGCACCGGGGGCACAGCGGCGACTCGTAGTGGGCCGCCGGCTCGCCGAACTCCAGCTCGATCCGCCACTCGTGCTCCAGGTCGAGGTACTCGTCCGCCGGCCAGTGGTGGTCGGCCAGCCAGGCGAGGTACTCCTCGTCCCCCGGGTCGAGGACGGCCGTCAGCGACTCGGGGTGCCGATCGTTCGATCGGTCGCGGAACCTGCCGCGCCGCGCGGTGGCCAGGAGCGTCAGCAGGCCCACGAGCGCGGCCGCGGCCAGGCCTGTCGCCAGGGGCATCGCGGCGTCCTCAGATGATCTTGTGGCGGGAAAGTCCGATCATGAATGCACTTCACAAAGCGCTGCGAACGCTACAAGAAAGGCACAACAACGGAAAAGTCGATCGAAAAGATCATTTTACCTGGATCATGACCGGGCTCGGGTCCGAAACCGGGGGCGAGGCCGTCCGTAACCGCGCAGCCTGCGGGAATCGGGCCTCCGAGCCTCCTCCGCCGGCGGCCGCCGGCGGAACCGGTTTCACTCTCCGCTGAATCCGCTGATCAGTCCTTCCGGCCGAGCACCGCGACCATCTGGGTGTGCAGCGGGTGCTCCAGCGGCCCGGCGGGCCCGGCGGGCCGCCATTCGGTCACGTGGGCCACCCCCGGTTCCAGGATCGTGAGGCCCTCCATGAACCGCTCGACCTCGGAGGAGTGCCGGAAGTAGGACCCGCCGAGCCCCGACTGCAGGATGCGCTTGGCCTCCTCGACGCGCGGGTCGTCACCCGAGTCGTGCAGGTGGGTGAGCACGACGTGGCTGCCGGACGCCAGGAACGGGAGCAGCTCCCGGACGACCCCGGCCGGGTCGCGCTCGTCCGGTACGTGGTGGATGATCGCGGCCAGCACGATGCCCACCGGGCGCGACAGGTCGAGCAGCCTGGTCAGCGCGGGGTCGGTGAAGATCTTCTCAGGCTCGTACAGGTCGCCCTGGATGAACGTCGCGACGCCGGTCTCGGTCAGCAGGGCCCGCCCGTGCGCCAGCACGATCGGGTCGTTGTCGACGTACACCACCCGCGAGTCCGGGTTGGCCGCCCGGGCGAACTGGTGCACGTTGGACGACGTGGGCAGCCCCGACCCGATGTCGACGAACTGGTCGATCCCGAGATCGCGGGCCATGTAGGTCACCGCTCGCTCGATGGCGACCCGGTTGCCCTGGGCCACGACGGGGGCCTCCGGCACGAGCTGCATCACCATGTCGGCCACCTCGCGGTCGGCGGCGAAGTTGTCCTTGCCGCCGAGGAAGTAGTCGTACACGCGCGCGAAGGTGGGCGTGGAGGGGTCGATGCCCGGAGGTGCGTTCTCGGGGAGGTCGTCGGCCACGCGCGCGGCTCCTTCTGTTGTGCGCCCTGATCCCCTGAACGGGCGACGGCGGTGATCCAACAGTAGGACGGATCCCCTTCCCCGTCCGGGCTTTCGGCGCGGTCGGGGTGCGGTTTTCCGCAGGGCAGGGGGTGCGGCACGCGGCCGGACCGCCCGGCGGTGCGCTCCATGGCGGCGCGGCGCCCCGGTTCCTAGCGTCGTGTACATGATCGAGACGATGTACGCGGCGTCCGGGAGCGGGCCCGCGGGGGGTGTCGCGGGGTGGGCGACGGACCTGATGGACAAGCTGGGCGCGCCCGGGGCGGGGCTGGCGATCGCGCTGGAGAACCTGTTCCCGCCCCTGCCGAGCGAAGTGATCCTCCCCCTGGCGGGGTTCGCCTCCGCGCAGGGCCGGATGAGCCTGGTGGCGGCGCTGGCGTGGACGACGGCCGGCAGCGTGGCCGGGGCGCTGGCCCTGTACGGGATCGGCGCGCTGATCGGACGGGACCGGATCCGCGCGCTGGTGGCGCGGCTGCCGCTGCTCAAGCTCGACGACCTGGACCGGACGGAGGCGTGGTTCGCCCGGCACGGCGCCAAGGCCGTGTTCTTCGGCCGGATGATCCCGATCTTCCGCAGCCTGATCTCCGTCCCGGCCGGGGTGGAGCGGATGAGGATGGCGACGTTCCTGCTCTACACCGCCCTCGGCAGCCTGCTGTGGAACACGGTGTTCGTGCTGGCCGGGTACGGGCTCGGGGACAACTGGCGGACGGTGGAGGAGTACGTCGGCGTCTACTCCAAGGCCGTGGTCGTGCTGGTCGGGCTTGCGGCGCTGGCGTTCGTCGCCGTACGTATCGTGAAGTCGCGCAGGTCCGCGCGGCGCCCGGGGCCGGGGGTGCACCGAGCGGAGGCGAGAGGGTCGTCGAGTGGAGGCGAGAGAACTCGAACGTGATCGCAACTTTTGAGGTGCCGCGCGGCGGCCCGCGCGCGGCGGCGCGGGCCGCGGCGGGCCTGCTGCTCGGCGCGGTCACGGCCGGGGCGGAACTGGTGCTGCTGGCGGTGGCGGCGGTCCTGATGGCGTACTCGATGGCGTTCTCGCGCGGGCGCCGGAAGGTGCCCGCGGCCGTCGCGGACGGCGCCGAACTCCTGGCCGAGCTGGAGCTCTGGAGGCTCCGGGCGTTCCTCGGCGAGGACCGGGCCGTCCGGTACGGCCCGTTGAAGGCGCTCGCCTACCTCGTACTGCGGGTGCCGGTAGGGCTGCTCGGCGGCGTGATCCTGCTGCTGCTCGCCTACGGGGCGGCGGCCGCGGTCCGGCTGGCGGTGGGCTGGTGGATCACCGGCGACCACATGGACGACATCCCGCCGACCTGGTGGATCGTCCTCTACACGGCCGTCGCGGGCGTGGTGCTGCTCTTCCTCGCCGTCCAGGGCCTGGTCGGGGTCGCGGCGATGGAGCGGAGCGTGGCCAGGCGCTGCCTCGGGCCGAGCCCGCTGGAGGAGTACGAGCGCCGCATCGCGCAGCTGTCGGTGACGCGGGCGCAGGTGGTGGACGCGGTGGACGACGAGCGCCGCCGCATCGAGCGCGACCTGCACGACGGCGTCCAGCAGCGGCTCGTGGCGCTCGGCATGCTGATCGGGCGGGCCCGCCGCGCCGGCGACGACGAGCGGGCGGCCGAGCTGCTGAGGCAGGCGCACGAGGAGTCGCAGCGGGCGCTCGCGGACCTGCGGGAGGTCACCTGGCGGGTCTACCCGGCGGCGCTGGACGGCGAGGGGCTGCGGGCGGCGCTGGAGACCGTGGCCGAGCGGTCCGCGCTGCCGGTGGCGATCGAGTACGACGTCCCCGGCCGGCCCCCGCACGCGGTCGAGACCGCGGCGTACTTCGTCGTCTGCGAGGCCGTCACCAACGCCGCGAAGCACTCCGGTGCCGCGTCGGTGCGGGTGGCCGTGGCGGGATCGGCGACAATGATCGGCGTGCGCATCGAGGACGACGGGGGCGGGGGAGCCGACCCGGGCGGCGGCGGGCTCGCCGGGCTGGCCCGCCGGGTGGCCGCGCTGGACGGGACGTTCGCCGTGGACAGCCCGCGCGGCGGCCCGACCGTGATCACCGCGGAGTTGCCGTGCGGGTGATGCTGGCCGAGGACTCCACGCTGCTGCGCGAGGGCCTGGTGCGGCTGCTCGCCGAGGAGGGCCACCGGGTGGAGGCGGCGGTCGGCGACGGCGACGCGCTGATCGCGGCGGTGGCCGCCGGCCCGCCCGACGTCGTGGTCGTCGACGTCCGGATGCCGCCCAGCCACACCGACGAGGGCCTGCGCGCCGCCCTGGAGATCCGGCGGCGCTGGCCGGACGTCGGGGTGCTCGTCCTGTCGCAGTACGTGGAGAAGCGCTACGCCGCCGAGCTGATCATCGCGGACACCGCGGGCGTCGGCTACCTGCTGAAGGACCGGGTCGCGCAGGTCGACGAGTTCCTCGACGCACTGGAGCGCGTCGGCGGGGGCGGCGCCGCGTTCGACCCGGAGGTGGTGCGCCGGCTGCTGGCCGCGCACGGCGCGCAGGGCGACCCGCTGGCGCGCCTCACCCCGCGCGAGCGGGACGTCCTCGACACGATGGCGCAGGGGCACACCAACGCCTCGATCGCCGCCCACCTCCACATCTCCCAGAGCGCCGTCGAGAAGCACGTCAACGCGATCTTCGACAAGCTCGACCTGTCGCACGCGACCGGGTACAGCCGCCGCGTCCTGGCCGTCCTGCGGTACCTGGGCTCCTGACGGCGGCGCCTACCCGATCCCCTCGGCGATCCGCAGCGCCATCGCCATGATGGTGAGCTGCGGGTTCACCTCGGGGCAGGTCGGCAGGACCGACGCGTCGGCCACGTGCACGCCCCGGACGCCGCGCAGCCGCCCGGACGGGTCCACCGGCGCCCTCGCCGCGTCGGCGCCGAGCCGCGCCGTCCCGGTCGGGTGGAACCCGGCCAGGTGCAGGTCGCCGGCGGACGCCATCGCCACGGCGTGCGTGAGCTCGGCCTCGTCGCGGGCGACCGGGCGGCGGGGCAGGCCGGTGAGGACCTCCTCGGCGCCCGCCGCGAACAGGATCCGGCCCATCGCGACGAGCGCCCGGCGCAGCCGTGCCGCGTCCTCCCGGGCCAGGTCGTAGCGGACGAGCGCGCGGTGCCGGGCGCCGTGCACGCGGCCGGACGGGGCGTCGGCGATCATCGCGCCGAGCACGGCGAGGCGGTCGGCGCCCTCCAGCGCGCGGCGCAGCGCCCGTCCCGCGCCCGGCAGGGGGAACGAGCTCATGCCGGGCGGGCTGGCGGTCGCCTCGATGAGGATCCCGTCCGCGTGCAGCTCCTCGACGCCGACACTCTGCATCACCCCTGACCAGGAAACGACCGGCTCGGCGAACCTCCCGGCGATGTTCGTCGCGGGGTGGACGGCCATACCGCGTCCCAACCCGGGATGCGAGCCGATGCCCGACCGCCTCAGAAGCAGCGGCGTCTCCAGGGCGCCGGCCGTGACGACGACGCGGGGCGAGAGGACCTCGAAGGCCGTTCCGTCCGGGCGCCGCGCGCGCACACCGGTGGCGGTGCCGCGCTCGACGAGGATCCGTTCGACCCGGGCCCGGGAGACGATCTGCGCTCCCGCCTCGCAGGCCTGGGGGAGCGCGTTCAGATGGACGCCGTACTTGGCGTTGTGCGGGCAACCGGCGGCGCACTGCCCGCTGCCCACGCAGTCGGGAGCGTTGCGGCGCAGCGGCCCCGCGCGCCAGCCGAGCCGCTCGGCGCCCTTCAGCGCGAGCAGGCCGTTGCGGCCGAGGGGCCCGATCGGCTGCGGTGCGACCCTCAACGTGGCCTCGACCTCGTCGAGGTGGTCGCCGAAGTCCCCGACCGGGACGCCCAGCCCCGCCCACCGGCGCAGGACGCGGTCCGGCGTCCGGTAGCAGGTCCCGCTGTTGACGACGGTCGTCCCGCCGACCGCGCGGCCCTGGGGCAGCAGCACCGGCGGGCGGCCGAACGCGACGGTGGAGCCGCCGTCCCGGTACAGGTCGAGGAACCGGTCGAGGGGCGGGCGGTCGCGGAACTCGGCGACGGTGAACCTCCGCCCCTCCTCCAGGACCACCACCGACATGCCGCGCCGGGCGAGGGTCCGCGCCGCCATCGCGCCGCCGGCGCCCGACCCGATCACGACGGCGTCGGCGGTCGAGCACGCCGGCCAGCCCTCCGACGGCGTGCAGTCCAGCGGCGCGTCGGGGCGCGGGTCGCCGGCCGGCCGGGGGAGCGGCAGCAGCTCGGTGCCGGCGGCGAGCAGCAGGGGGATCTTCAGCGCCTCCACGAGCCGCGCCGCCGGCTCGCGGGAGGTCAGCAGGGCGCAGAACGCGTCGCGGCGGTCGGCGTCCAGGCCGTCCAGCGGGTGTCCGGTGGCGAGCCGGGACAGCGCGTCCAGCGTGCCCGCGCCGGCGCGCAGGCCGAGCCGCGCGGGCGCCGGGAGCGCCCGGCCGACGGCCTCCGCGCGGGCGGACACCCGCGCCAGGTCGCCGGGGTCCTCGATGCCGAGCAGCGCCGCGACCGTTCCGGTCATCGCGCTCATCGCAGCCCCACCTCCGCGTGCCCGGTGCCGTCCAGCCGCCATTCGCGCTCGGTCTCCCAGCCGCGCCCCGCCCGCCGGGCCAACACGATCCGGACGTCGGCGCGCTCGGAGTTGTGGCAGACGGCCGGGGCGCCGTCCGGGTCGGCGTAGTCGACGGAGACGGTCTCCCGGGGCGGCAGCGTCACCCGCACGTGCACGCGCCGGTCGCCGATGCGGCCGTGGACCGTCCAGGCCGGCAGGCCGATGTCGGCGCGCAACCGCATCGCCGCGAGCAGCGGGTCGCCGGAGGCCAGGTCGGTGCCGTCGACCCGGAGCCGGACGAACGGCAGCGGAGGGAGCCGGTCCATCCCCGGACGCGTCGACACCGCCGCCACGATCTCGCACACGTCGCCGCCGCCGAGATCGGCGTGCAGCCACGCCCAGCGGCGCGCGTTCCCGTGGCCGTAGATGCGGGCGGACGCTCCGGGCGCGGCCTCCAGTTCGAGGACGCGGTCGCCGAACCGCACCACGCCGTCGTACGTCGCGGCCGGCCTCGGGACGATCTGCGCGGCGGGAAGGAGCTCCGACTCCCACGCCCAGCGCGGGAACGTGTACAGGGGCCGGCCGCCACCCGACTCGCGCAGGTCCCAGGTGACGGTCCCGGCCGTGCCGGTGAGCCGCCCGTCGGCCTGCTCGACGGGCCCGGCGGCGAACGCCGCGTCCTCCGGCGGGCTCCACCGCTCCGGGCCGAACCGCGCGAGCACCGGCGCCTCGCCGGGCGGGAAGACGGCGGCCCAGCCGTGCGCCCGCGCTGTGCCCGCGTCCGCCGCGCCCTTGGCCGGCGCGACCAGTTCGTGGTGGAGCCAGACGCCCGTCCCTGTCACCGGGTCGGTCAGCGTCGTGTACCAGACCTCCAGCCGCCCCGGCTGTCCGCGCCAGCGCGACCGCAGGGGGTCGGGCCCGGGGAAACGGAAGCCGCCGAGGAAGCGGACGAGATCGCGGCGCAGGTCGAAGCGCAGCCGAGCCTCACCGACCACGGCCCCGTCCTCGTCGGTCACCGTGAGCGGCAGGAGCGTCATCGACCGGACGGGGCGCCGCGGGCTGACGGTCTTCCAGCCGTCCAGGCGCAGCCGCCGCCCGTCGCCGGCGGTGAAGCCCAGCGTGTAGCGGATCCGGCGCGCCGCGACGGGCGCCACCCGCAGCCGTCCGGACGCCCCCGGGTCGTCCGCCCAGTCCGGCACACGGACGCGTCCGGTCAGCGCCCCCTCCACATCGCCCCAGGGACGCAGCACGCCCGGCAGGTCGGCGGCCAGCTCCAGCCGCATCGGACGGTCGCGGTCCTCTCCGGCGAGCCGCAGCGACCCCTCCATCACCTCGCCGAAGACCGTGCGCCGCGCGCTCATCGCGAGCCCCGCATGATCGACTCGGTCTCGGTGAAGTACGCGCCCGCCGCCTCGCGCGCCCGCGCGGCGTCGCCGTCGCACAGGGCCTCGACCAGGGGCGCGAGCCGGTCCGCGGCCGCCGCCGGGTCGGCGAAGGCGTGCGTGAAGGCCTCCCGGACGGCGAGGTAGGCGTTCAGCAGGGCGTTGACCATGAACCCGTAGACCCGGTTGCCGGTGGCCGCCGCGATGACCCGGTGGACCTCGCACTCGGCCAGCTGGGCCTCGTCGCCTCCGGCGGCGTCCCCGACCCGCGCGGCCAGCTCCCGCAACCGGGCCCGCTGCTCGCCGGTGGCGTGGACCGCCGCCTTGGCCGCGACCTGCGCGCCGACCTCGCGCCGCACCTCGAAGATCTCCGCCATCCAGGCCGTCCCGACGGTGCTGACCAGCATCGGCAGCAGTTCGGGCCCGCCCAGCCGCTCGTAGTCGCGGACCCGCGTCCCCACGCCGTGCCGCGTCTCCAGCAGGCCGGCCTGCGCGAGCCGGACGATCGCGTGCTTCAGCGACGTCCGGGTGACCGCGTAGCCGGCGGCCAGGTCCCGCTCCGGCGGCAGGTAGGAGCCGGGCGGGTAGCGGCCGCCGAGCACGTCGTCGCGCAGCCGGTCGACGAGCGCGTCGACGACCGTGTCGCGGGGGATCGGGGAGGACGGCACCGGTAACCTCCAGAGGCTGAGTGGATGAGCCACTGGACCACGCGCGCGGCCCAGCCGTCAAGACCGTGGCAGGGTGGGGGCATCACGAGAGGGGACGAGACATGGTCGGCACGCTCGACTGGGAACCGGCGAACGAACGACGCGATCTGCTGGCCGATCCGGTGGCCGCGGCGATCGGCGGTCTTCCCGGCGCGGAGACCGCCGGGATCGACCCGGACCTCGCCGACACGGCGGCGTTCTGCGAGCGCTACGGCGTCCCCCTCGACGTCAGCGCCAACTGCGTGGTCGTGGCCGCCAAGCGCGGCGGCGAGGTCGCCCACGCCGCCTGCATGGTCCTCGCGACCGGCCGCGCCGACGTCAACGGCGTGGTCCGCAAGCACCTGGGCGCCCGGAAGGTCTCCTTCGCGCCGATGGCCGACGCCACGTCCCTGACCGGCATGGAGTACGGCGGCATCACGCCGATCGGCCTTCCCGCGGGCTGGCCGCTCCTCGTCGACGAGGCCGTCGCCGCCGCTCCGCACGTCGTCATCGGCAGCGGCCTGCGCAGATCGAAGATCCTCCTTCCGGGCAAGGCCCTCGCCGGGCTGCCCGGGGCGGAGGTCATCGCGCTGGCGCGGTAGGGGGCGTACTGGGAGCCGCTACGGTGCCGGGATGCCGTCACCGATCCTGCGCCGCGCGCTGACCGAACCCGGGCTCCGTCCGCTGCCGGAACGGGCCGCCCGCCTCCTGGAGGACCTCGACGCCCCGCCCCGCCTGGCCGCCCACCTGCGGGCCGTCCACGACGTGGCCGCCGAGCTGGTCGACTGGATGAGCCGGCGCCACCCCGGACTCGCCGTGGACGCGGAGGCCGTGCTGTTCGGCGCGGCCACCCACGACATCGGCAAGGCGCTCCACCCGGCCGAGCTGTCCGGCCCGGGCGCCGAGCACGAGCGCGCCGGGCACGGTCTGCTCCGGGAGCGGGGCGTCGAGGAGCGCCTGGCGCGCTTCGCCCGCACCCACGCGTCCTGGGACGACCCGGGCATCGGCGTCGACGACCTGCTCGTCAGCCTCGCCGACGCGATCTGGAAGGCCGAGCGCGTCACCCGCCTCGAACAGCGCCTCGTGGAGGTGCTCGCCGCCGCGTCCGGCCAGGCGGAATGGGAGGCCTTCATGGACCTCGACGACATCTGCGACCGGATCGCCGCGGGGGCCGACGGTCGGCTCGCCTTCCAGTCGGCCTACCCCGCGGCGGGCGGGACGGAGTCGATCGCGTAGCGGACGCCGCCGACCGCCTCGGCGCGGTCGAGCAGGGCCCGGTTGGCGGCGAGCATCTCCGCGACGGACGCGCACCCCGGCGAGGCGGCGCGCAGCACGCCGAACAGGACGGGGTCGTCAGGCGCCGCGAGCATCGGCACATGGCCGACCCGCAGCGCCTTGACCACGATGGCTCCGCTGAGGCCGAGATCCGCCACGGTCATGCCGGCGACCGTCGACCCGATCACCGCCGCGGCGGCGGAGCCGGGAAGCAGGACGATGCCCCACGGGTGCGGGCGCGCCCACTCGCCGAGCGAGATCAGCTCCTCCACGTCGGGACGCATCCGGTCGGCGAATTCGGCGTAGGAGAGCTCCTCGGTCTCCGCCGTGCCGGCAGGGGGCTCGCCCGGCCCGTACAGGACGGCCTTGGCCTCGTACGTCCAGCCGGTCTCCGAGGGCTTGACCTGGCCCGAGATGTGCTCAGCCGGCGTCTCGCGCTGGAAGCGCAGGAGGTCCGCGGCGTCCCGGCACGGGACCGAGCAGCTCAGCACCCGATCCGGTGCCGGCACGAGCCGCAGCGTCGCCTCGGTGATGACGCCGCGCCGGCCGAGCCCGCCGCGCACCGCGTCGAAGACGTCCGGGCGGACGTCGGGGGAGCAGATCACGGGCTCCCCGTCGACGACGACCTCCAGCGCGAGGACGTTCTCGGCCTGCGTCCCGTACCGGTGGGACGTTCCGCCGAGGCCGCCCGCGGAGATCGTCCCGCCGACCGTGACGTCGAGAAGGTCGGTCAGGACGGGCGGGGTCAGCCCGAGCAGCAGCGTCGCCGCCAGGACGGCGCGCCAGCTCGTCCCCGCGCCGACGACCGCGCGGTCCGCGCCGACCTCGCGCACGCCCGCCAGCCCGCCGAGGTCGAGCGAGACGCCCGAGGTCAGCGACTGCCCGTAGGTGGAGTGCCCGAGGCCGCGCGGCACCGGCTCCAGGCCCTGCGCGGCGGCCTCGCGGATCGCGGCCGCGGCCTCCCGCGCCGACGCGGGCCGGACGACCCGCGCGGGCGAGCGTTCGACGATCCCCCCGAAGTCGCGCAATGCGATGGTCCCCCCGCTGGTGGTCTCCGCCTCCGGTCACGTTAGCCCGGCGCGACCTACCGGTGGCGCAGGCGGTCGGCGACACGGCCGAGGGCGTCGCCGAGCAGCTCGATCTCCTCCGGCGCGAGGACCTCGACGAAGACCTCGCGGACGACGCGCCGGTGCCCCGGGCGCGCCCTGCCGAGCGCCGCGGCGCCCTCGTCGGTCAGCTCCGCCCACACCGATCGGCGGTCGGACTCGCAGGCCGTGCGCTTCACGAACCCGGCCCGCTCCAGCTGGGTGACCTGGTAGGTGAGGCGGCTCTTGGACACCATCACCTCGCGGGCGAGGTCGGACATGCGCAGCCGGTTGCCCTCGGCGGACCGGAGCCGCACCAGCACCTCGAACTCGGGGTGCGACAGCCCGCCGTCCCGCTTGAGCTGGCGTTCGATCTCGTGGTCGATCAGGTGGCCGGCCGTCAGGAAGGCGATCCAGGCGCGCAGCTCCCGTGGGTCGAGCGGGTCCCCCGCACTGTCCATGCCGCGATTCTAGTTTTCGGCGAAGGAGACGGCGGATGCCCCCACGGGGTACCTGCCACGACGCGGACGGTGCCCGCGAGTGTGATCTGGGTAACTCTTTCTCTCCGCCGCCGGCGCCGCGTGACTCGTGGTTCAACAGGGGTCACCTGCCGGGAAAGGAATATGGCCCGATCCAATCCCTCCTCCAGGCCGCCCCGCGCGCCTGACATCCCCCTTTTCGGTCTCGGGTCCTTTGCGTCGAAATGACAAGATGTTCCCGTTGACCGTATGTGGGCATGAGTGAGCGCTGAGAGTGTCCTGGAGAGGCGGGTCGCAAAGTGTCGCGCGGTAGTGAGTTCGTTGTGGTGGCCAACCGGTTGCCGGTGGACCGGAATGTCGGAGCCGACGGCGTCCCGCGCTGGCGGCGCAGTCCGGGCGGACTGGTCAGCGCGATCGCCCCGGTGATGAGGCGCAGGAAGGGCACGTGGATCGGCTGGACGGGCGCGCCGGACGAGCAGCTGGAGCCGTTCGAGGAGGACGGCATGTCGCTGCACCCCATCGCGCAGTCCGCGCAGGAGGTGGAGCTCTACTACGAGGGCTTCTCGAACGCCACGCTGTGGCCGCTCTACCACGACGTCGTCGCCACGCCCGTCTACGACCGGGCGATGTGGGACGCCTACGTCCGCGTCAACCGGCGCTTCGCCGAGGCGGCGGCGAAGGTCGCCTCGAAGAACGCCATCGTCTGGGTGCAGGACTACCAGCTCCAGCTCGTCCCGCAGATGCTCCGCGAGCTGCGTCCGGACCTGCGGATCGGCTTCTTCCTGCACATCCCCTTCCCGCCGGTGGAGCTGTTCTGGCAGCTGCCGTGGCGGCGGCGGATCCTGGAGGGGCTGCTCGGCGCCGACCTGGTCGGCTTCCAGCTCCCCGGGGCGGCGGCGAACTTCGTGCGGCTCTGCCGGCGCCTTCTGGACGCCCGTTTCGCGAAGCAGGACGTCTTCTGGGACGACCGCGTCGTGCGGGCCCGCGCGTTCCCCATCTCGGTGGACGTGGGCGAGCTGAACGACCTGATCGGGCGCGAGGACGTGCTGGAGCGGGCGCAGGAGATCCGCACCGACCTCGGCGACGCCACCGTGCTGCTGGGCGTCGACCGGCTCGACTACACCAAGGGCATCACGCAGCGGCTCCAGGCCTTCGGGGAGCTGGTCGAAGAGGGCCACATCAAGCCCGGGCAGGCGGTGTTCGTGCAGATCGCGACGCCGAGCCGGGAGCGCGTCGAGCAGTACCAGCTGCTCCGGGAGGAGATCGAGCAGCTCGTCGGGCGGATCAACGGAGAGCACGGCGAGATCGGGTTTCCGGTCATCCACTACCTGCACAGCTCGTATGACCGCGCCGAGCTGGCCGCGCTGTTCCTCGCGGCGGACGTGATGGTGGTGACCCCGCTGCGCGACGGCATGAACCTGGTGGCCAAGGAGTACGTGGCCTGCCGCAAGGACCTGCGGGGCGCGCTCGTGCTCAGCGAGTTCACCGGGGCCGCCGCCGAGCTGAAGCGCGGCGCCTTCCAGGTCAACCCGTACGACATCGACGGCCTGAAGGGCACTCTGATGGCCGCGCTGAACGCCGAGCCCGCCGAGCAGGCGAGGCGGATGCGCGTCATGCGCCGCCGCGTCATCGAGCACGACGTGGACCGGTGGGCGCAGGAGTTCCTCAGCGAGCTGGAGAACCCGGCGCGCTCGGCCGCCGCCGAACAGGCTCCTACTGCCCTGGAGGGCTGAACCGCAGGTCGAAGGCGGCCCAGACCGCCTTCCCCCCGGTCGCCAGGCGCGCCCAGCCCCAGGAGTCGCTGATCGCGCCGACGACGACGAGGCCCCGGCCGCCCTCCGCGCAGCGGTCGGGTTCGGTCGGCACCGGCTCGGGCGCGCGTGCGCCCGGGTCGGTCACCGACACGACCAGCCGCCTCGGATGGCCGATCAGGACGAGCTGGATGGGGCACAGCGGCAGCGGCTGGGGAAGGCCCTCCAGGCCGTGCCGCAGCGCGTTGGTCACCAGCTCCGACACGGCGACGACCACGTCCCCGGCGTCGTCGGTCATGCCCCAGGCGTCCAACGTGACCTGGGTGAACTCGCGAGCCGACCGGGGTGCGGTGATCTCCGCCGGGAGCACCCGGCGGGCCGTGCGCGGCGCGCCCGCGTGCGGGGCGGGCCAGAGCCCGGCGAGACCGGGGGCCGCGGCCGGGCCGCGCGCGGCCCCCGCGGGAACGTTCGGGCCGAGCGTCATCTGCGGGGCGTCCGGCCAGGGCGAGTGGACGGCCGAGAAGTGCCGTGGCCGCCCGCCCCCCATGGTGGCGGGGGCTGCGACGTCGTCTGCCTGGTCAACGGTCATGGTCAAACCTCAGAGGCGTGCGGGTTGGTCACCGGCGAGCGTTCGCTATCTTGCTCCCCAAGTCGTGCAGATGCAAGACCGTCTGCATGAACCAATGCAAGAACGAATGCACGTGCATCTCGTACCATGGTGTGGGGTGGGGCGAGATCGCGGTCTCCTGGGACAGGGGGACCGAGACGCCTAAAGGGGGCGATGATGGACGGCCACCAGATGTCGGACGTCCGGTGCGGCGGGCTCGTCTGGCAGAAGAGCCGGCGAAGCAACCCATCCGGCAACTGCGTCGAGATGGCGGAACTCCCCAACGGGGAGATCGCCGTGCGCAACTCCAGGGACCCCGAGGGAGCGATCCTCGTCTACACGCGCGAGGAGGTGGAGGCGTTCGTCGGGGGAGCCAAGGACGGTGATTTCGACCACATGCTCGTCTGACCGGCCGGCAAACCGAACGGGATTCCATTTACCGGTCCGGCCAGGTAGGTTGCGGCCATGTACCTGGGGCAGATCGCCGCTCGGACGCCCGACAAGCCCGCTGTGGTCATGGCGGGCTCCGGGCGGGTCGTCACCTTCCGGGAACTGAACGAGGAGTCCAACCGGCTCGCGCAGCTGCTCCGCGCGGAGGGGCTGCGGCCGGGGGACCACATCGCGTTCATGCTGGAGAACCACCCGCTCTACCTGGCCGTCGCCTGGGCCGCGCAGCGGTCCGGGCTGTACTACACCGCCATCAGCTCGCGCCTCCAGCCCGACGAGCTCGCCTACATCGCGGGAAACTGCGAGGCGAAGGTCTTCATCACCAGCGCCGCGATGGAGGCCGCCGCGCAGTCGCCGCCGGACGTCCCGCTGCGCCTGATGCTCGGCGGCACGGCCCCCGGCTACGCCTCCTATGAGGAGCGCGTCGCCCAGCACCCGCCCACGCCGATCGAGGACGAGTGCGAGGGCGCGGACATGCTCTACTCGTCCGGCACGACCGGCCGCCCCAAGGGCGTGAAACCGGCCCTGTCCAAGGCCCCGATGGGCGAGGGCGGGACGCTGTACCAGCTCCTGTCGTTCCTCTTCCAGCCCGACGCGGACTCGGTGTACCTCTCCCCGGCGCCGCTCTACCACGCGGCGCCGCTGCGGTACTCGCTCAACTTCCACCGGTTCGGCGCCACCGTCGTCGTGATGGAGAAGTTCGACGCCGAGCAGGCCCTCGCCGCCGTCGAGAAGTACCGCGTCACGCACAGCCAGTGGGTGCCGACCATGTTCATCCGGATGCTCAAGCTCCCGGAGGAGACCCGCGCCCGCTACGACGTGTCGTCGCTGCGCTGCGCCGTGCACGCCGCCGCGCCCTGCCCCGTCCCGGTCAAGGAGCAGATGATCGCCTGGTGGGGGCCGATCCTGCACGAGTACTACGCCGGCACCGAGGGCAACTGCTTCGTCTACACGAACTCGGAGGACTGGCTGGCCCACAGGGGCACCGTCGGTCGCCCCATCCTCGGCGAGGTCCACGTCTGCGACGAGGACGGCCGGGAACTGCCGCCGGGGGAGCCCGGCACGCTCTACTTCGGCAACGGCCCCGAGTTCGAGTACCACGCCGACGAGGCCAAGACCGCCGCGTCCCGCGATCCCCGGGGGCGCGGCTGGACCACCCTCGGCGACGTCGGCCACGTGGACGGGGACGGCTTCCTCTACCTCACCGACCGCCGCGCCTACATGATCATCAGCGGTGGGGTGAACATCTACCCGCAGGAGGCCGAGAACGTCCTCGCGGTGCATCCGAAGGTCGCCGACGTCGCGGTGTTCGGCGTCCCGGACGCCGAGATGGGGGAGGCGGTCAAGGCCGTCGTCCAGCCGCCGTCCATGGACGACGCCGGCCCCGCGCTGGAGGCCGAGCTGATCGCGTACTGCCGCGACCGGCTGGCCCACTACAAGTGCCCGCGCTCGGTCGACTTCCGCGCCGAGCTGCCCCGGCACCCGACCGGCAAGCTCTACAAGCGGCTGCTGAAGGACGAGTACTGGGCGGACGAACGTCCTGCCACGGCCTGAGACGGCCCTGAACGGCCAAACCCCGGCCGGGCCCCCTCAGGGGCCGACCGGGGTTTGGAACGCGCCAGGGGCGTTCTAGTGCATCGGCATCGGCGCGTCCACCGCGGGGGTGTCCGGCTTCCTGCGCGGCAGCAGCAGCGCCGGCAGGAACGCCAGCAGCAGCAGCCCGGCCGAGTACCAGTAGGTGTGCTGGAACGCGTCGGCCATCGGCCCGGCGATCTTCTGCATGATCGCCGGCGGCACCTTCTCGGTGCTGCCGATCTCGCCGCCGCCCCCGCCGCCGAGCTCGGAGGTCAGCCGGTTGGCCAGCAGCACCGAGATCATCGCGGTGCCGATGGACGCGGACACCTGCTGGATGATGTTCAGCATCGTGCTCGCCCGCGGCACCTCGTCGTGGACGAGCGTCTGGATGGCCGCCGCCATGGTCGGCATCATCGTCATGCCCATGCCGAGGCCCATCACGAACAGGGTCCCGCCGAGGGCCCAGTAGGAGGTGTCGGCCTCCAGGATCGAGGCGAAGCCCGACACCGACAGGACCACGACGACCATCCCGACCAGCACGACCCGGCCGGGGCCGATCCGGTCGGTCAGCTTGCCGCCGATCGGCATCGTGATCATCGCGCCGAGGCCCTGCGGGGCCAGCAGCAGGCCGGACTGCAGGGCGCCCTCGCCGCGGACGGTCTGGTAGTACAGCGGCAGCAGCAGCATCGCGCCCATGAACGCCATCATGAACAGCAGCATCGTGCCGGACGCGGCCGCCACCGAGCGCCGCTTGAGCAGCCGCAGGTCGATCAGCGGGTTCTCGGCCTTCAGCGCGCGGACGACGAAGCCGAGCACCAGCACGGCGCCGACCGCCCAGAAGCCGAGAGAGCCGGTCTTCAGGAAGTCCTTCATCTCGGCGCCCTTGGCCACGCCGTAGATCAGCGAGGCCAGGCCGGGGGACAGCAGGAGCAGCCCGATGAAGTCGAGGCGCTCGGCCGGCTTCGGCTCGTCCCGCTTGAGGATCCGTGCCGCCAGCGCCAGCGCGACGATGCCGATCGGCAGGTTGATGAAGAAGATCCACCGCCACGACACATCGTCGACGAGGTAGCCGCCGATGATGGGGCCGAGGATCGGGCCGAGCAGCATCGGCACGCCGACGATGCTCATCACCTGGCCGACCCGCTGCGGCCCCGCCGCCTGGGTCAGGATCGTCATGCCGGCCGGCATGATCATGCCGCCGCCCAGGCCTTGCAGCACCCGGAAGGCGATCAGCGACTCGGCGGACCAGGCGAGGCCCGCCAGCATCGAACCGATGACGAACAGCCCGATCGAGACCATGTAGAGGCGCTTGGTGCCGAACCGGGCCGAGGCCCATCCCGTGATCGGGATCACGGTGGCCAGCGCCAGGGTGTAGCCGGTGGCGACCCACTGGATCGTCGCCAGCGAGGTCTCGAACTCCTTCGCCAGGTCGTTGATCGCGACGTTGACGACGGTCACGTCCAGGATGGACATGATCGCCCCGAGGACGACCACCATGGCCGTGGCGAGCACACCGCGGTCCAGTCCTCCTCCGGCGCCGGGTTCCTTCAGCGGGCCGTCCGCCACCTTGGGAGATGCGGGAGCGGTCAACTCTCTTCCAATCGTCAGGCCCGCATGTGGGCACGCGGGGGCCGTGGTCTCGTTGCTCAGGGGTGTCAGGGCTCGCTCATGGCTCGCCTGGGTACTGCCGCAAAATACTGCAGCGACTGACACTTTCGCGAACGATTAAACTTCGAGCGCTCCGGGAGTATTCCAGCGGGGTCCGACAAATCCGCCCTGCTCCGCGCCGTCCGCGCTCCCGCCTCCACCGTCCCCGAGGCCGACCAAGTGTGACAGACGCGACACCGCACTCCTTCCTTCGCGAGTCGGAGAGGCAGACCGTCGCCGGTCCCCGAACTCATCGCCCCCGGGAGGAAGTACTTCGCCGCTCACCGGGTCAGAGGTTGACGGTGATGCCCAGTCCGCGGTCGCGGGCTCCCCGGTAGGCGACCGAGGCGGCGGCGACGTCGAGTGCGGCGTGTCCGGTCGACTTGAAGAGCGTCAGTTCCGTGGCGGAGCGGCGGCCCGGGTGGCGGCGGTCGAGGACGGCGCCGATCAGGGTGGCCGCGGACGGGTCGGTGCCCTGCAGTTCCCAGGCGCCGGCCGGTGGAGGTTCGGTCACGGCGCCCGGCCATTCCACGAACAGCGATGACGACCGCAGGGTCTCGGCGTCGAACTCCGGGCCGTCGGAGCCGCCGACCGAGCTGAGATGCGCTCCGTCGGCGAGCCAGGACCGGCGCACCACGGGCTCCCGGCTGGACGTGCAGCAGAAGACGACGTCGGCCGTCTTGACCGCCGCCTCGATGCCGGTGGCGGAGCCGGCGGACAGGTCCGCGACGAGCCGCTCCGCCTTCTCCTGGTCGCGCGCGCCGACCACGACCTCCGCGGCGTCCATCGCGGCGAGGACGGCGAGCTGGGCCCGCGCCTGCGCGCCGGTGCCGATCACGGCGAACCGGGTGGCGCCGGGCCGGGCGAGGGCCAGCATGGCGGCGGTCGCGGTGGCCGCGGTGCGCACCGCGGTGATCGCCTCGGCGTCCATGATCGCCAGTGGGCGGCCGGTCTCCGCGTCGAAGTGGGCGACGATGCCGCGGTGGGAGCCGCGGCCGCCCGCGGAGAAGACCGACACGAGCTTGGCGGTGAGGCCGAGTTGCGGAACGTATCCGGGCATCGCGCCCAGCAGCCCATGCGCCGAGCGGGCCGCGACGCGCGCCGGGGCGGAGACGTCGCCCCGGCTGACGGCGACGAGCGCGGTGCGCACCGCCGCCAGCACCGCGTCCGGCGGCGACGCGGCCCTGGTCTGCTCCCGGTCGAGGACGAGGACTCCGCCGCCCGCGGGGTCAGTCATCGCCGGCTCCGTCGCCCGTGCCGCTCAGCGCGCCCTCCAGTTCGGCCGTGGCGGACGTGAGGTCGTCCTGCAGTTTCTCGAGGGTGGCGTCGTCGAACTCGCTGTCCAGGCCGACGATCGTGACGGCGCAGATGGGCCGCCCGCCGCCGGCGAGCACCGCGCGGCTCACCGAGGCGATGACCTCCTCGTTGCGCCCGCGCTCCAGCGCGAAGCCGGTGCGCCGGGTCCGGTCGATCTCCTTCAGCAGGTCGGCCCTGGCGGCCGCCGGGTGTCCCTGCTCCTCCGCGGCCCGCAGGTAGGGGATCCGGGCGGCCTCGTCCAGCGCGGAGACCAGGGCGAGGGGGCCGGCGAACTTGTGGATCGGCAGCAGCTCGCCCAGCAGATCGGTGATCATCGCGAGCCGCGGCGGCCGGACGACGTCGATCACCCGGCCGCCGTCCGGTTCGAGCACCTGCAGGTTCACCATCATCGCGGTCCGGTCGGACAGCGCCTGGAGCACCGGCCGGCTCAGCACCACCAGTGAGTTCGCGGCCGCGGCCTGGGAGAACTGGAGCACGACGGGGCCCGGCAGGTAGCGGTCCTCGCTGCGCATGATCCAGCCGCGCCGCACCAGCTCGAGAAGGATGCGGTAGGCGGTGGCGCGGTGCATCCCCGCCTCGTTCGCCAGCTCGCTGAGTCGAAGCGGGCGGTCGGCCCGGACGACGGTCTCGATGAGGTCCAGGGCCTTGTCCACGGCAGAGCTGGCCGGTCTGGGCAACTTCCCTCCACTGGCGTTGAGCGTTTTCCGATGCTTGACGCACATTATCAGACGTTGCTAATGTTGTAACAGTTGTTACGGTGTATGTAACACATCGACTAGGCACCCCCCTCACCTCGCGAGGCTCGAGAACGGAGACAGGGCGATCGCCATGGTGGACAGAGACGAACGACCGATCGCCGGCAACGACCCGGCCCCCACCCCCTTCGCCGCCGCCGTACCAGGGCAGGTCGTGCTCTACCGCGGCGTGTCGCTGATCGACGGGACCGGCGCCCCCGCGCGGCACGGCATGGCGGTGGTGACGGACGGCCCGACGATCGCGGCGGTCGCGCCCGAGGGCGAACTCCGCTCCTCGGACCTGTCCGGCGCCGAGACCGTCGACCTGCGGGGCGCGTTCCTGCTGCCGGGCCTGATCGACACCCACCAGCACCTGTCGACGCCGCCGAACCGCGAGCAGGCCGAGGCGTTGATGAGGCGGCAGCTGTACGGCGGCGTCACCGCGATCCGCGAGATGGCCGGCGACCTGCGGCAGATGGCCGACCTGGCGCGCGCCGCGCTGGTCGGCGAGATCCCCGGCCCCGACGTCCACAACGCGGCGCTGATGGCAGGTCCCGGCTTCTTCGACGACCCGCGCACCTGGCAGGTGTCGCAGGGGGCGACCCCCGGCGCCACGGCCTGGATGCAGGCGATCGACGACGGGACCGACCTTCGGCTGGCCGTCGCGATGGCGCGCGGCACCGGGGCGACGGCCATCAAGGTCTACGCCGACCTGGCGCCGGCACTGGTGGCCCGCATCACCGAGGAGGCGCATCGGCAGGGCATGCGGGTGTGGGCGCACGCGGCGGTCTTCCCCGCGATGCCCCGCGACGTCGTCGCGGCCGGGGTCGACGTCGTGTCGCACGCCCACTACCTCGCCTACGATCTCGCCGGCGACCGGCCGGTGGCGTACCGGCAGCAGCGCGAGCACCTCGCGGACGCCTACGAGCGCTTCATGGCCGCGCCGGCGGACGCCGTCGACGGGCTGCTGGACGACATGCGCCGCCGCGGCACGATCCTCGACGCCACCGCGAGCCTCACGGCCAGGATCCCGTCCAGCGCGCCGGGCGCGGCCGAACTCGCGCCGGACGTCATGCGGCGGCTGATCGGCCGCGCGCGGGCGGCGGGCGTCACGATCTGCACCGGCACCGACTACGAGTCCCCGCCGAGCGATCCGTACCCGTCTCTCCACGACGAGCTCCGCTACCTGGTGGAGGCGATGGGCATGCCGACGCGGGAGGTGATCCGCGCCGCCACGCTCGCCGGAGCGGCCGGCGTGGGGCTGGAGCACACGATGGGCGCCGTCCGTCCCGGCATGCTCGCCAACCTCCTGATCGTCTCCGACGACCCGCACGAGGACATCGACCATCTCCGCGGCGTCATCACGACGGTCAAGCGCGGACGGCGCCACGACCGGGCCGACTACGACCGCGCGTCCGCCACCAGGGCCGGCGCGACCATCGAGGAGGGGACGCCGGCGTGAGCGTCGACATCGCGGACTTCATCGTCGTCAACGCGCTGGGCGGGCTGGACAACCCGAACGCCCCGGCGTCGCTCACCGCGTCCGGTGCGCTCGTCCAGACCAGCGAGCAGTTGACCGTCGACGCGCGCACGCTGGCGGACGCGCACGCCTCCGGCGTGACCGCGATCAACGTGACGCTGGGCTACACGATGGGCGACCTTCCGCCCTACGAGCACACGCTGGACGAGATCCGCACCTGGGACGCGATCATCGGCTCCCACCCGCGGGACCTGATGCGGATCGACACGGCCGCGGACCTCGCCGAGGCGAAGCGGCAACGCAGGATCGGCATCATCTACGGCTTCCAGAACGCCGCCGCCGTCGAGGACCGCGCCGAGCGGATCGGCACGTTCGCCGGGCTCGGCGTCCGGGTCGTCCAGCTGACCTACAACCAGGCGAACCAGATCGGCGACGGCTCGATGGCGCCGGAGAACCGCGGGCTGACGCCGCTCGGGCGCGACGTCGTGGCCGCCCTCAACGAGCACCGCCTCATGGTCGACCTCTCGCACAGCGGCGAACGGACCTGCCTGGAGGCGGCGCGGATCTCCGCGCAGCCCGTCTCGATCAACCACACGGGCTGCCGCGCGCTCGTGGACCTGCCGCGCAACAAGACCGACGAGGAACTGCGGCTGGTCGCCTCGCGGGGCGGCTTCGTCGGCATCTACTTCATGCCGTTCCTCAACGCGTCCGGGCACGCCACGGCGGCGGACGTCGTGGAGCACATCGCGCACGCGGTCAACGTCTGCGGCGAGGACCACGTCGGCATCGGCACCGACGGGACGATCACCGCCATCGACGACCTGGACGCCTACCGCGACCGGCTCGCCGAGCAGGTGGCGCGGCGCCGGGCGGCCGGCGCGTCCGCGGCCGGCGAGCGGAGCGACACCTACCCGTTCGTCGTCGACCTGCGCGGCGTCGACCAGTTCCGGGAGCTGGCGCGGCTGCTCACGGAGCGCGGCTACTCCGCGAGCCGGATCGAAAAGATCCTCGGCCTGAACTTTCACCACTACGCAAAGGCGGTCTGGGGCCGATGACACTCTTCACGAGAGGCGGAGCCATGCGGCGCCTCCCGCTCCTCGCCGGGGCGCTGGTCGCGCTCCTGCCGCTCGCGGCGTGCAGCGGCGGCGCGACGTCCACCGCCCAGAAGCCGGGGGCCAAGACGTTCGGGTCGCTGCCCGCGCAGACCGGCACGCCCAAGGACGGCGGCGCCATCGACATCGGGCAGCAGCCGGGGGCCGGACCGTTCTACATGCTGCCGGTCGTGCCCGGCGCGTTCAACTCGACCTTCGTGACCTACCAGTTCCAGCGGCTCATGTACCGGCCGCTCTACTGGTTCCCGCAGGGCGCGAGCCACAAGGTCGACGAATCGCTCAGCCTGGCCGCCCTGCCGGAGTTCTCCGACGGCAACAAGACCGTGACCATCAAGCTGCGCGATGGCTACAAGTGGTCCGACGGCAACCCGGTCGAGGCCGATGACGTGGTCTTCTTCATCGACCTGGTGAAGGCGGCGCTCAAGAAGAGCCCGGCCAACTGGGCCGACTACACCCCGGGCCAGTTCCCCGACAGCATCGCCGGGGTCGAGGCGACCTCGAAGAGCACCGTGACGCTGAAGCTCAAAGAGGCGTACAACCCGGAATGGTTCACCGCCAACCAGCTGACCTCCATCATCCCGCTCCCGGCCGACCAGTGGTCCCGCACGTCGGCCGATGGGCCGATCCTCGACCACTCCTCGCCCGAGAACGCCAAGGCGATCTACGCCTACCTCGACAAGGCGTCGCGGGACCCGGCCACGTTCGCGACGAACCCGCTGTGGCGGACGGTGAACGGCCCGTACCGGCTGAGCAGCTTCGACGTGACCACGAACGCGTACTCGATGACCGCCAACGAGGCGTACGCCGGGCCGCAGAGACCGCACATCAAGACGCTGAACTTCCGGCCGTTCACCTCCGAGACGGCCAAGTTCAACCAGCTCCTCAGCGGCAAACTGACCGTGGCCACGGTCGACCAGAACAATGTCGGGCAGGTGGCGGCGCTCAAGGCCGCGGGCTACCACGTCTACGGTGCGCCCAGGTTGGGCTTCAGCTTCATCATGCTCAACTTCAAGGACACGACCGGCAACGTCGACAAGCTCTACGCCCAGCACTACATCCGGCAGGCGTTGCAGCATCTGATCGACCAGCCCGGGTACATCTCCAGCAAGGGGATGTACAACGGCGCGGCCGTCGAGAGCTACGGCCCCGCCCCGGCGAGTTCGCCTTACGTGTCCGGGAACGTCGCCACCGCGCCGTACCCCTACGATCCGGCCGCCGCCCGCAAGCTCCTCGAAGACCACGGCTGGAAGGTGGTGCCGGACGGGGGCACGACGTGCGAGCGCCCCGGCACCGGGCCGTCGCAGTGCGGAGCCGGGATCCCGCGGGGGCAGACGCTGAAGTTCAACCTCTTCTACCGCAGCGAGCCGCAGCTGCACAGCGCGGTGAGCACCGCGTTCGCCTCGGCGGCCCGCAAGCTGGGCGTGACGGTCACGGTCGCGCCGAAGACGTTCAGCTTCCTGATCCAGAACTTCAACGTGCCCGCGGCGCCCTCGAAGGCCGGCGAGTGGGCCATGTCGACCTGGGGCGGCTTCAGCACGAAGCCGTACCCGACCATGTCGGGCGTCTTCGACACCAAGGGCTCGGGCAACGTCGGCGCCTACAGCGACCCCAAGACCGACGAACTGATCCGGGACTCGGTGCACGGCGCCGACCGCAAGGCCGTCCAGGCCGAGATCGAGCATCTGCGGACCGACCTGCCGGTGCTGTGGCTGCCGAACGCCCACACCATCTGGGCCTGGAAGGACACGCTGTCCGGCCCGTCCGACTCCTTCGCCAACCTGCCGGCCAGCGTGCTCACCCCCGAGTACTGGTACCTGAAGTAGCCGGGCCCGCCGGAGCCGGAGACGGCCATCGAGAGAAAGGAGGCAAGGGCGTGGTCCAGTATGTGCTGCGGCGGCTGGGAACGTCGGCGATCGTGATCCTGGGCGTCTCACTGATCACCTTCCTGCTGCTGCACGGGATGTCGGGCTCCCCCGGCCGGGCGATCCTCGGCGTCCAGGCGAGCGCGGAGGCGGTGGCCGCCTTCGACCGGGAGCACGGCTACGACCGGTCGCTCGCCATCCAGTACTTCGACTACCTGGGCCGGTTGCTCCACGGCGACCTCGGCCACTCCTACAAGCTGAACCAGAGCGTGAACGCGCTGCTGGCGGAGAACGCCGGCCGGACGGCGATGCTGTCGGCGGTCGCGCTCGCCCTCGCGATCTGCGTGGCCGTCCCGCTCGGCGTCTTCCAGGCGGTGAAGCGCAACAGCGTCGGCGACAACGTGCTGACCACGATCACCTTCGTCACCTACTCGATGCCCGTGTTCCTGCTCGCGATGCTGCTGATCCAGCTCTTCGCGATGGGGCTGGGCCTGCTGCCGGCCCAGGCGGCGCAGTCCAGTTCCAACTTCGTCATCTTCACCGAGCCGCGCGCCATGCTGCTCCCGGTGCTGACGCTGACCGGGGTCACGGTCGCGATGTACTCCCGGTACCAGCGGTCCGCGGCGCTCGACCAGCTCGCGCAGGACTACATCAGGGTGGCGCGGGCGAAGGGCCTGTCCATGCGCCTGGTGCTCACCCGGCACCTGCTGCGCAACGCCTGCGTGCCGCTGGTGACCCTGATCGGCATGTCGATCCCGCTGCTGCTGGCGGGGAACCTGGTGGTCGAGTCCGTCTTCAACTACCCGGGACTGGGGCTGCTCTTCTTCAACGGCCTGAACAACCAGGACTATCCCGTCCTGCTGGGCTACACGCTGGTCGCCGCGACCCTGACCGTCCTCGGGAACCTGGTGGCGGACCTGCTGGTGGCGGCCACCGACCCGAGGACGCGGCGCGCATGACCGAATCCGTGACCGACAAGACCGGCGGCACGGCGCCCCGCACCGTGCGGGACGACCGCGGAGCGCGCCTCCCGGAGACCACGAGCGGATGGCGGCTCACCGCGCGGGCGTTCCTGCAGAACCGGCTCGCCGTCATCGGCCTCGGCATCATCGTCTTCTTCGTCCTGTTCTGCGGCGCCGGGCCGTACCTGTACGCGACCGACCAGGTCACCGTCGACCCGGTGAGCAGCCTGCTGGCGCCGGGCGGCGGGCACCCGCTCGGCACCGACGCGCAGGGCTTCGACGTGCTCGGCCGGATCATGCTGGGCGGCCGGGCGTCGCTCCAGATCGGGCTGTTCGCGGCGCTGATCGCCACCGGGATCGGCACGCTGTACGGCACGATCGCCGGGCTCGCCGGCGGTGTCGTGGACGGGTTCATGATGCGCGTGGTCGACACGCTGCTGTCGATCCCGTTCCTGTTCATCGTGCTGATCGTCGCCACCCGGTTCAGCTCCACGGTCCTGTCGCTGAGCCTGATCCTGGGCGCGTTCTCCTGGCTCGCGCCGGCCCGTCTCGTCCGGGCCGAGGTGCTGACGCTGCGCTCGCGCGGGTTCGTCGCGGCGGCGACGGTGATGGGGGCGACCAAGGCGCGGATCGTCGCCCGGCACCTGATCCCGAACGCGCTGGGCGTGGTGATCGTCAACATCACCTTCCAGGTCGCGGACGCGATCATCGCGGTCTCGCTGCTGGGCTTCCTCGGCTTCGGGCTCAACTACCCGGACGTCGAGTGGGGGACGCAGCTGTCCGCGGGGGTGTCCTACCTGCTGGCGGGCTCCTGGTGGCTGATCTACCCGGTCGGCGCCTGCCTCGTCCTGGTGGTCATGGCGTTCAACTTCGTCGGGGACGCGCTGCGCGACTCGATCGACGTACGGCTGAGGCGGCGCTGATGCCCGCCCACGCAGGAAGGTCGCACATGAACCCCGACATCCGTCCGGCACCCGACGACGACCGCGTCCTGGCGATCGAGGGCCTGTCCACCACCATCCGGCTGCGCAAGTCGGACGTCGGCGTGGTCGGCGGCGTCGACCTGCGCCTGCGCCGGGGCGAGACCCTCGGGCTGGTGGGGGAGTCCGGATGCGGGAAGTCGATGACCGGGCTCTCAGTCATGGGCCTCCTGCCGCCCGGCGGACGCGTCGCCGGGGGGTCGATCAAGCTGGCCGGACGGGAGCTGGTCGGCCTCCCGGAGAAGCACTACCAGCGGATCCGCGGCAACGAGGTCGCCATGATCTTCCAGGATCCGATGACGTCGCTCAACCCCACCAAGACGATCGGCGACCAGGTCGCCGAGCCGGTCCGGCTGCACCGCGGCGCGAGCCCGAAGGAGGCCCGAGACCGGGCGCTGGACATGCTCGCGCTGGTCGGCATCGCCCGGCCCGCCGAACGGCTCGGCCAGTACCCGCACGAGCTGTCCGGCGGGCTCCGGCAGCGGGTCATGATCGCCATGGCGCTGTCCTGCGAGCCGAAGGTCCTGATCGCGGACGAGCCGACGACGGCGCTCGACGTGACCGTCCAGGCGCAGGTCCTCCGGCTGCTGCACGATCTGAAGGACCGGCTCGGCATGGCCATGCTGCTGATCACCCACGACATGGGCGTGATCGCGCAGTGGGCCGACCGGGTCAGCGTCATGTACGCCGGCGGCATCGTCGAGAGCGCCCGCACCGGGGAGCTGTTCACGGGCATGCGGCACCCGTACGCGCAGGCCCTGCTGGCCTGCACGCCGCGGCTGACCCAGCCGCGCGGGCAGGCCCTCTACTCCATCGCCGGCTCCCCGCCGGACCTGGCCCACCCGCCCGCGGGTTGCCGCTACGCCGCCCGGTGCGCGCACGCCACCGACCGCTGCCGGAGCGAGGAGCCGGTGCTCGCCGAGGAGCGGCCGGGGCACGCGCTGGCGTGCTGGAACCCGGTCGACGGACCGCTCGGCGCGACCGCGCCGGCCGCGCCCGACGCGGAGACCGCGCCGGAGACCGCGGACGCGCCGCAACGGCCGGCCGGACCGGTGCTCGCCGTCGACGACCTGGCCAGGGAGTACGCCGCGGGCAGGTCGCTGCGGGGCGGTGCGCGGCGCGGCGTCAAGGCCGTGTCCGGGGTGTCGTTCGAGGTCGAGCCGGGCCGGACGTTCGGGCTGGTCGGGGAGTCCGGCTGCGGCAAGAGCACCCTCGCCCGGATGATCGTCGCGCTGGAGAAGCCGTCGTCCGGCGGTGTCACCGCCCTCGGAGCCGAGCTCGGCGGGCTGCGCGGGCGGGGGCTGCGCCGACACCGCCGCAACCTCCAGATGATGTTCCAGGACCCGTTCGACGCGCTCGACCCGCGCATGCGGATCGGCGCGATCCTGCGCGAGCCGTTCGCCGCCCAGGGGATCGGTTCGGCGAGGGAGCAGTCGGCCGCGATCCGCGACCTGCTGGACGAGGTCGGCCTGCCGCACAGCGTGCTGGAGCGCTACCCCCACGAGTTCTCCGGCGGACAGCGGCAGCGCATCGCGCTGGCCCGCGCGCTGGCGCTCAACCCCCGTGTGATCGTGGCCGACGAGCCGGTGAGCGCGCTCGACGTCTCGATCCGCTCCCAGGTGCTCAACCTGATGAGGCGGCTCCAGGCGAAGCACGGGCTCACCTACGTGGTGATCTCCCACGACCTGACCGTCGTCCGCTACCTGGCGGACACGGTCGGAGTGATGTACCTGGGCAAGCTGGTCGAGATCGGCTCCCCGGACGACATCTACCTGCGCTCCGCGCACCCGTACACCGCCGGATTGATCGCCGCGATCCCCGAACCGGACCCGGCCGCCGAACCTCCCGGCGACCAGGACGGCATGGACGCCGAGATGCCCAGCCCGTTCGACCCGCCGTCCGGCTGCCGCTTCCGCACCCGCTGCCCGCGCGCGCAGGCCCGGTGCGCCGAGGAGGAACCGGTGCTGCGCGGCTTCGATCCGGGCCATTCGGCCGCGTGCCACTTCCCGCTGCGCGAGCCGCAGCCCGCCGCCGCCCAGGCCGGCTGACGCCGGCGCAGACCGCAGAGACTCGCAGAAGGGACACCGGTGAACACCGACCTCGAACCCTCCGTCTGCCCGGTGACGGAGCAGGAGCGCGTCGACCGCGCCGCCGCCGGCGGGGGAGAGCCCACCCTGGCGTTCACCGGCCGGGTGCCGTACGACGCCTACATCCACGCCGGCACCCTGCACACCCTTCAGCAGACGCTGAGCGACGATCCCGGAGAGATGTCGTTCCTGGTGATCAGCCAGGTGATGGAGTTGTACTTCGGGCTCCTCCGCCATGAACTGCGCGAAGGGCAGCGCCTGATCCGGGAGGACGACGTGTGGGGCGCCCTCCCGCCGCTGCGCAGGGCCTCCCTGCACCTGGAGGGGCTCAACGCGGGCTGGCGCGGCCTGCGCTGGATGACGCCGACCGACTTCAACCGTTTCCGCGACAAGCTGGGCGAAGGCTCGGGCTTCCAGTCCGCGATGTACCGGCACCTGGAGTTCCTGCTGGGGCTCAGGACGGCGTCTCTCGTCCGGCCGTTCAGACGGCAGCCCGACGTCCACGCGGAACTGACGGAGGCGCTGCGCGCACCCAGCCTCTGGGACGACACCGTCGCCCTGCTCGCCCGGAAGGGCCACGACATCCCCGCCGACCTGCTCGGCCGGGACCACTCCCAGGAACACCAGCCGCACCCGGCGGTCGAAGGCGCCTGGGTGGAGGTCTACACGGACACCGGACCCGACAACCACCTCCGCATGCTCGGCGAGGCCCTGACCGACGTCGCCGAGCGTTTCGGCGACTGGCGCTACCAGCATCTGATGTCGGTCCGCCGCGCGATGGGCGCGAAGGCGGGCAGCGGCGGCTCGAACGGGATCCAATGGCTCCAGCGCAGCATGGCCAGGGAGGTCTTCCCGGAGCTGTGGTCGGCCCGCACGTACATGTAGGGGAGCAAGGATGACGAAGGTCGACATCGCCGTGGTCGGAGCCGGGCTCACCGGATCCCTCCTCGCCTGCTATCTCGCCAGGCGCGGCCATCAGGTCTCCCTATACGAGCGCAGGCCCGACCCGCGCGTCGGCGACGGCGAGCGCGGACGCTCCATCAACCTCGCCCTGTCCGAACGCGGCCTGGACGCCCTCCGCCGTGTCGGCCTGGAGCAGCAGGTCATGGCGGACGCCCTGCCGATGCGCGGACGGATGATCCACCCCGTGGCCGGGCCCCGGGACTTCCAGCCGTACAGCCGGGACGGCGACAAGGCGATCAATTCGATCAGCCGGGGCGCGCTCAACAACGCGCTGATCGACGCCGCCGAGGCGGCGGACGGCGTGACGCTGCACTTCGGCCACCGGCTCACCGGCCTCGCCCCCGTGACCGGCGAGCTCCGGTTCGAGACCTCCGAGGGCACGGTAGGCGTCAGCGCGTCGGTGGTGCTGGGCGCGGACGGCGCCGGATCGGCCACCCGCGCGCAACTGGTGGCGGCCGGCGTGATCCGGGAGGACGTCGAGTTCCTCGACCACGGATACAAGGAACTGACCATCTCCGCGGTGGACGGCGCGTTCGCCCTGGACCCCGAAGCGCTGCACATCTGGCCGCGCGGGAACGCGATGATGATCGCCCTCCCCAACCCCGACCGGTCGTTCACCTGCACGCTGTTCTGGCCGTACAGGGGCCCGTCGGGCTTCGCCTCGCTCGACACCCCGGCCGCCGTGAAGGAGCATTTCGAAGCCCGCTATCCGGACCTGCCGCCGCTCTCTCCCGGCCTGGTGGAGGACTATCTCGGCAATCCCGTGGGCAGGCTCGGCACCGTCCGGTGCGACACATGGCACGTGCCGGGCGGCCGGACGGCGCTGATCGGCGACGCCGCCCACGCGATCGTCCCGTTCTACGGGCAGGGCGCCAACTGCGCCTTCGAGGACGTCGTCGAACTCGACCGCTGCCTCACCGAGACCGCCGGCACCTGGGAACTCGCCCTGCCGCGGTACGAGAAGCAGCGCAAGGACAACGCCGACGCCATCGCGCGGATGGCGCTTGACAACTTCGTCGAGATGCGCGACAGGGTCGCCTCCCCGGTGTTCACGTTCACCCGGAAGACCGAGCTCGCGCTGCAGAAGGCCCTGCCCGGGGTGTGGGCGTCCCGCTACGAACTCGTCTCGTTCTCCACCAAGCCCTATGCACGGGTAGAACGCCGCGCGAAGCACCAATGGCGCTTCCTGGCAGGGGCGGCGACGGTAGCCGGGATCGCGGCCGCGATCGGCTTGCGGCGGGTCGCCATCCAGGGGCGCCGCCCCCTGCCAGCGCCCGTCGGTGAGCCATGAGGACGGTCACGGCACGCTCCCGGATGTCAGGCGGGGGCGAAGGTCCAGAGGTGGGTCGTGCCGGCGCCGCTGGTGGTGGCGAAGCTCTGGCCGTCGGGGGAGAAGGTCACGGACTGCTCTTCGTCGGCGTCGCCCGGGAGCGTCGCCGTGTTGCGGCCCGTCGGGACGTGCCACAGGCGGATGTTCTTCTTGTCGGCGGTGACGAGGGTGCCGCCGTCCGGGCTGAAGGCGAGGGCCTGGACCTCGCCCTTAAGGTCCCTGATGCTGGTCTTGAGCCGTCCGTCGTCCGCGTTGCGGAGTTCGTAGCCGTAGTAGCCGCCGGTGGAGGCCGCGACGACCTCTCCGTCCGGGCTGAAGGCGAGGCACGGAACCTCGGTGGCGTTGAGGGGAGAGACCTCGGTGCCGCCGCCGTCCGAGACGTTCCAGAGGGTGAAGCGTCCGGAGTAGGACCGGCCGCCGGCGAGTGTCCTGCCGTCCGAGGAGAAGGCGAGGGCGTTGGCGTAGTAGTCGGCCTTCATCCGGACGGTCTTCCCGGTGACGGTGTCCCAGATCTGCACGTGGCCGGGGCCGTTTCCGCCGCTGACGGCGAGCGACCGGCCGTCCGGGCCGAACGTGAGCGCCTGGACGCCCCGCGCTCCGGTGAAGGTCTTGCGGATGCGCCCGGACGCCACGTCCCAGAGGTGGACGGCTCCGTCGGCGCCGCCGGTGGCGAGGGTCCCGGCGTCCGGGCTGAAGACCATGGGCCGCCGGTAGGTCTGGTCGGTGTCCTTCATCTCACGGCTGGTGACCTGGGCAGTTGCGAGGTCCCAGCGCAGGATCGAGGAGAAGCCCGCCCCCCACAGGGACCTGCCGTCGGGGGAGAACGCCACGTCGAAGAGCGCGACCTCCGAGCTCGGCAGGACGAGGCCGGTGGGGACGCCGATCGGGGTCTTCGGGACGTTCCGCTCGGCCGGCACGTCCGAGGGCCACAGCAGGACGGCCGGGACGGCGACGGCGGTGGTCGCCGCCACCGCCGCTCCGCCGAGAAGGAACGCGCGGCGGGGCACCCGGCGCGACGGTTCGGTGGGGAGCCCGGTCAGGATCTCCTGGACGGACGGCCGCCGCGCGGGTTCCTTCTCCAGGCATCGGACGATCAGGTCGCGCAGGGGAGGGTCGGTGAGGCCGGCGACGTTCGGCGGCGAGCCGATGATCTTGTGGACGATCGCGGGGATGGTCGGCGCGTCGAACGGGCCGCGGCCGAGCGCGGCGTAGGCGAGCACGCAGCCGAGCGCGAACACGTCGCTCGCCGGGCCGGTGGCGTCGGCGCGCACCTGCTCGGGCGACATGAACGAGAACGTGCCGACGACCGCGCCGGTCGAGGTCAGCGCGGTCGCGTCGGACGCGCGGGCGATGCCGAAATCGATGATCCGGGGGCCGTCCGGGGCCATGATGACGTTGCCGGGCTTGAGGTCGCGGTGCACCAGCCCGCACGCGTGGATCGCGGCCAGGCCCTCGGCGAGCCCCCGGCCCAGTTCGCGGACCGCGGGCGGCGCGAGCGGCCCCTGGCGCGCCACCACCTGCCTCAGGGACGGGCCGGGCACGAACGCGGTCGCCATCCAGGGCGACACGGCCTCAGGGTCGGCATCGACGACCTGCGCGGTGTGGAACCCGCCGACCTTGCGGGCGGCCTCGATCTCGCGGGCGAACCGCTTGCGGAACCCGGGATCGGCGGCGTACTCGGCGCGGACGACCTTCACCGCGACCCTGCGCCCGCTCGGTGAGGAGCCGAGGAACACCTCGCCCATGCCGCCGGCGCCCAGCCGCCCGTCCAGCCGGTGGGGGCCGACCTGGCGGGGGTCGTCACTGCGGAGCGGATCCAAGGGTCAGACCTTCCAAAGGGTCACTGTGCCGTCGGCCTTGGTGCCGCCCACGCCGGCCACGGTCCGGCCGTCCGGGGTGAGGGCGATCCGCTCGACGGGCTGGGAGTGGCCGACGAGCGTCGCGGTGAGCACGCCGGTGGCGGCGTTCCAGATCCGGATGGTCCGGTCCGAGCAGGCGGCGAGGACGGACGAGCCGTCCGGGGAGAACCTCGTGTCCTTCACCGTCGCCTCGCCCGCCTTGATGACGCGCACGGCGCGCCGGGACGCGAGGTCCCAGAGGCGGACGGTCTTGTCCGCGCCGCTGCTGGCCAGCCGCTTCCCGTCGGGGCTGAACGCCACGCCGGTGAGGTTCGAGGTGTGGCCGACCAGCTGACCGCGCTTGCGAAGCGTCCGGCCGTCGAGGAGCTGGACGGTCTTGCCGGGCGGCTTGTCGTGGTACCCGTCCACGCCGACCGCGACGAGCCCGCCGTCCGGGCTGTAGGCGATCGCGTTGACGCCGCTGTGGCGCAGGTCGAACGACGCCAGCCCGCGGCCGGTGGCGGCGTCGAAGAGCCGGGCGTCGGGGTTGGCGCCCGCGATCGTGCGGCCGTCCGGGCTGTAGTCCAGCGAGTTCAGGCCGAACTCGCCGCTCCGCACGTTCACCTTGAGGCGGCCGGTGGCCGCGTCCCAGACGAGCAGGAGGCCGGGGGTGCTGCAGGAACTCGCCAAGGACCGGCCGTCCGGGCTGAACGCCAGCGCGCTCACCCATCCCGTCTTCTCGATCGTCCGGAGGACGCGTCCGGTCGCGACGTCCCACAGCGTGATCGTGGAGTCCAGGCCCCCGGCGGCGACGGTCCGGCCGTCGGCGGTGATGGCGACCTCGTTGAGGGTCTTGACACCGGGGGCGGTGAGCGACCCGCTGGGGGAGACCAGGCCCTTCGGGCGGGGGGCGGGCGCCGGGGGCGCCGCCTCCTGCCTTCCGTCCCCCCTCGTCAGGAACAGCGCGGCCGGGACGGCCGCGGCGGCGACCGCCGTGACGGCGCCCGCGCCGATGAGCAGCGCCCGCCGGCGGACGGGCGCCGGGCCGGCCGGCGCGACGGCCGGGGCGTCCTGCTGCCGGGTCGCGACGCGCGTCGCGTTCGCGTGCGTGCCGACCGCGTCGTCGTCCGGGAGGGACGGGCCCGCCGGTGCAGGAGCGGGGGCTTCGATGCTCTGCGGCGCGCTGATGAGCGCGTCCAGCGCGGGCCGCCGCCCGGGATCCTTGACCAGGCACGCGGCGATCATGTTGCTCAGGTCGCCGGGCAGCCCCGGCAGGTCGGGCTCCTCGTGCAGGACGCGGTGGACGATCGCCGGGATGGACGTGGCGTCGAAAGGGCCGCCGCCGGTCGCCGCGTAGGCGAGCACGCAGCCGAGTGAGAACACGTCGCCGGGAGGGCCGGGCATCTCGCCGAGCACCTGCTCCGGCGACATGTAGGCGTAGGTGCCGACGACCACGTTGTGCGAGGTCAGCACGGTCGCGTCGGTCGCGAGGGCGATGCCGAAGTCGATGATCCGGGGCCCGTCCGCCGCCATGATGACGTTGCCGGGCTTGAGGTCGCGGTGCACGAGCCCGCACGCGTGGATCGCGGCCAGGCCCTCGGCCAGCCCCGCCGCGAGCGCCCGGACCGCGTCCGGATCGAGCGGCCCGTGCTCGGCGACCACCTCCCGGAGGGTCGACCCGGGGACGAACGCGGTCACCAGCCACGGCGGGTCGGCCTCCGGGTCGGCGTCGACGACCTGCGCGGTGTGGAACCCGCCCACCCGGCGGGCCGCCTCGACCTCGCGGGCGAACCGCCTCCGGAACCGCTCGTCCTCGGCGTGCTCGGCGCGGATGACCTTGACGGCGACGCCGCGGCCGCCGGGCGAGACCCCGAGGAACACCTGCCCCATGCCGCCGGCGCCCAGCCGTGCCTCCAGTTCGTACGGTCCGATCCGCCGGGGATCTCCGGGATGCAGGGGTTCCATGTGCCACCCGTCGTCGGGCCTGGAAGGGTCCGGGATTTTCTAGCAGACGCGAGTGTTCCTTCGACAGCGCCTCGAACCCGGTGTGACGCACGGCATGAACCCTGCCGGTCGGCCGGCTCTCCCGGGAGGGGGAACCCGCCGGCCGGATCTTCGTCGACCCGGGCCTGGGGTCAGTGGCGCTGGAAGCCTTCCTTGGTGCGGAGGCCGTAGCCGAAGGCGCGGTCGACGGAGATGTGGGCCATCCAGCCGCACAGGCCCGCGAACAGCGGAGCCCAGGTCACAGGGGTGACCGTGTAGACCACCATCAGCGCGAACGGCACCAGGGCCCGGTGCGCGGCGTTGTAGTACGGCACGGCGCGCGGCGAGAGCCGGCCGCGCTCGGTGGTGGCGGCGTCCCGCAGCCCGGCGAGGAAGGTCAGGTCGGGGGCGATGAAGAAGGCGACCGCCAGGATCGCCGCGAGCCACCCGTGGTTGACGCCTTCGAGGACTGCGAAGGCCGTCCAGAAGAGCGCGCCGGCGGACCACGCGGCGCGGCGGACGGTGCGGATGCCGGAGACCTTGCCCCGGGTGGCGGCTGCGCTCACGATGACGGCCCTTCCGAACGTTGGCTAACGACGTTAGCCAACTTAAAGCTAAGAGCCTTAGCTGTCAAGCTATCGTCTGACGGTCGCGTGGGGGCCGACGGGGCGCGCGGGGTGGCGGCGCGGTAGTTCGTCGCGCGAACTGCCGGGATACCCTGGTCGCGTGGGCAAAGAAGACGAGGGCCGGATCGGTGTCGTGGCGGCGCTGGTGCGAGGCGCGTTTCTCGTGAACGCCGTTTATGGCGAGTCGGCGCGGGAGTACGGCATCACGTCGCAGCAGGGGCAATTGCTGTGCGTGCTGATGGCGCGGCCGCTGGGGATGGGAGAACTGGGCGCGACGCTGGGGCTGGCCAAGTCGAGCCTCACCGGCCTGGTGGACCGCACCGAGCGCAACGGCCTGGTCCGGCGCGAGCCCGACCCGCGGGACCTGCGCGCGGTGAGGGTCGCCCTGACCCCCGAGGGGAGCCGGCTCGTCGAGGACTTCTACGCCGAGACCTGCCGGCGGATCGACCGGCTGCCGAAGGGGCTCAGTGACGCCGAGCGCGGCGCCCTCGCCGATCTGCTCGGCCGCGTCGTGCTGGACAACCAGGTCCCGGTGGTGTTCGCCGAACCCGACGATGGGGCGGCCCGCAGGCGCTGAGGCCTTCCGCCGGAAGGATTGCAGTTCGCGCTACGAACTAATATGGTTCGTGATACGAACTGTAACTCTGTAGTGCGGAGCGCGGAATGATGAGTACTTCGATTGCGGCCGGCGGCGAGGGCCTGCCCCTGTTCGGGTTCGGCGCGCACTCCGGCGTCGAGGACGTGGCCGGCCTGCTGCGCATGGCCCAGCAGGCCGACCGTGACGGCCTGGACCACTTCTCCCTGTCGGACCACCCCTACCTCGGTGAACGCCTGGACGCCTACGCCGCCATCGGTTTCGTCCTCGGCCGCACCGAGCGCATCGCGGGCTTCGCCAACGTCACGAACCTGCCGACCCGGCCGGCTCCCATGCTCGCGCGGACGGTGACGTCGCTGTCGGCGCTCTCCGGCGGCCGCGTCGTGCTCGGCATGGGCGCGGGCGGGCTGTGGGATCGGATCTCCGACATGGGCGTGCCGCGGCTGTCGCCGGGTGCGGCGGTGGACGCCTTCGAAGAGGCGATCGTCCTGGTCAGGAAGCTGGCCGGCGGCGGCCCGCCCGTCACCCACCATGGCCGCCACTACCGGGTGGAGGAGATCGAGCCGGCTCCCGTGGCCGCGCCGCCCGTATGGACCGGGTCGGTCGGCCCGAGGTCCCTCGCCGCGACCGGCCGGGTGGCCGACGGCTGGATCCCCGGCCACGCCGCGGACTGGCTCAGCGAGCGCTACCGGACGTCGCGGCCGGTGATCGACGAGGCCGCCGCGGCTGTGGGCCGCGACCCGCGCGAGATACGCACGATCTTCAATCTGCCCGGACGCGTGACCGACCGGCCGCTGCCCGCCACGCGCGACCGCGACGGACGCTGGATCGGAGGCTCCCCCGAGCAGTGGGCCGAGGAGCTGACCGGAGCGGTCCTGGAGCACGGCGCGTCCGGGTTCACCCTCTTCTCGCCCAGCGGCGGGACGCAGGACCTCGCCTCCGTCACCCGCTGGGGGCAGGAGATCGCCCCCGCCGTCCGCGAAGCGGTCGCGAAGGAGAACGGCCCCTCGCCGAAGGCGCGGCGCTCGGGGCCCGTCCGCCGCTAGCATGATCGAATGTCGCAGACGGTGGGGATCGCGCAGTTCGTCCGGCAGTCGAGTGACCTGGGCGAATGCCGGGCCGGAACCGACCTGATCGGCCGGGACGAGGTGCAGGCGTTCCTCGGGTCCATCACCGACGTCGACGCCGCCATGGCGGAACTGGCCGCCTCGCTCGGGGCCGGCGACGTCTTCCGCGCGGGGATGATGGCCTTCGTGTGCGGGGTGCTCGTCGAGCGGGGCGGCTCGGTGACGGTCCCGGTCGACGCGGTCATGGAGATGACCGAGCGCTACCTGGGCCTGGCGAAGGAGTTCGTGGTGCAGGGCGGGGTGAGCGCGCAGGACGAGCTGTTCCGGGTGTCTCCCGACCTCGTCCGCGCCCACCACACCCTGCCCTTCGTCCTCCTTGCGGCCATGACGATGCTCAGCCGCGACGAGGGCGCGCGGCGGCGTCTGCGCGCCCGGCCCCACGTAGCGCCGCTGGTGGACGAACTGGAAGAGCACTACGAGACCCTCTACTACGTCCGCGAGGTGCTCGCCCTTCTGGACGGCCGGGAGATCCTGCTGCTCGACCCGCGCGGCCGGCGCGGCTTCGTCGTCGGCCTGACCGGCGTCCAGGACCGGATGTACCACTTCTTCGCGCTCGCCCAGGACGCTCTCGAACGCCATGCGGGCCCCGGCTACCTCGGAGCCGAGCCGACCGACCCCGCGCTCGTGCGGTACGCGCGGAACCAGGGCCTGACCCCGCAGGAACACCAGGAGGCGCAAGAGCTGATCGAGCACCAGCGGATCGGGTTCCACTACCCGGGCGCCGGCGGGGCGCCGGCGATGTTCTTCCCCGGTTCCGCACCCTTCGAAGCGGTCCCCGTGGTCGGGGGCCTTCCCACCCTGTTCCTGGACGAGAGATCGATCCACGCCCAGTGGTCCCCGACGAACATGTACCCGGTCCTGCACGAGGCGCTGGAATCAAGGGTCAGCCTTCGCGAGCTGCCTCGTGAGGATGTGGAAGCCCGGCTCGCCGCCTTCGTGACGTCCTCCGGCTGAGCCGGACCGCGGCTCAGGGCCTGCCGGATTCGCGGAGACGCGCGTAGATGTCACCCGACCGCCCGCGCGGGCGGATCCTCTCCAGCCGCCGCCGCAGCTCGGCCGCATCGAGCCAGCGGGGGCTGGCCAGCCGCATCGTCTCGATGGGGGAGTAGTTGTAGACGTAGTCGCCCAGCCGGTCCACGAGGTCCAACGCCTCCAGGGAGGCGTCGTGCGCGGACGGCACGTACTCGAACGACAGGGCGGGCAGCGGCCGGGACAGCCCCGCCAGCACGTCCGCCTCGAAGCCCTCGACGTCGATCTTGCAGAAGGCCGGCACGCCGTGGACGGCGATGAGCTCGTCCAGCGTGGTCACGTCGACGCCGATCGAGCGGTCCCAGCGGACGCGGGCGAAGCCGCGGTCCGTCGTCACCGCCTTGATCCAGCCGGGCGACATCGAGGACACCGTCGGCGTCGCGGTGGACAGGGCCAGGTGCGCCCGTCCGGGCTCGGCGCCGGCGGCGCCCGGCACGAGGACGACGCCGCGGTCGCGGCCGAAGAACAGGCGCAGGACGCGCAGGCAGTCGGGCTGCGGCTCCACCGCGACGACGCGCGCTCCGAGCCCCCGCCACACCCGCACCCGGCCGCCCACGTGCGCGCCGATGTCGAACGCGATGTCGTCGGGCCCGAGGAACTCTCCGTAGAGGCGCGACGCGCGCCGGTGCCTGCCCGGAATTCCGTGGTACATGACCAGTGAGCGAGCGATCCCGTAGGCGCGCAGCAGCATCCGCCGACCTTACCGCGCCGGGCTCCGCCACCGGCGGGAACCCGGCGTTGCGCGGAGAGGCGCGCCCGGCGGCATCGGGGGCCGCCGGGCGCGGTGCGCGTCAGGACGGCGGGAGGCCGAGGGCGCGGGCGATCAGCATGCGCTGCACCTCCGAGGTGCCCTCGCCCACTTCCAGGATCTTCGCGTCGCGGTAGAATCGGCCGACGGCGTACTCGTTCATGAAGCCGTAACCGCCGAAGACCTGCGTGGCGTCGCGGGCGTTGTCCATGGCGGCGTTGGAGGCCACCAGCTTGGCGATGGCGGCCTCCTTCTTGAACGGCTCGCCCGCCAGCATCCTCGCGGCCGCCGCGTAGTAGGCGAGCCGGGCGGTGTGCGCCCGGGTCTCCATGTCGGCGACCTTGAACTGGATCGCCTGGTAGCGGCCGATCTCCTTGCCGAACGCCTCCCGCTCGCGGACGTAGCGCAGGCACTCGTCCACGCAGCCCTGGGCGAGGCCGACCGACACCGCGGCGATCGCGATGCGCCCCTCGTCCAGGATCCGCAGGAACTGGGCGTACCCCCGGCCCCGCTCGCCGACGAGGTTCTCGGCCGGGACGCGGACGTCGTCGAACGACAGCTCCCGCGTGTCGGACGCCGCCCAGCCGACCTTGGAGTACTTGCGCCCGACCGTGAAGCCCGGGGTCCCGTTCGGGACGAGGATCGTGGAGATCTCGCCGTCGCCGGTGAACGCGGTCACGGTCACGAACGCGGTGATGTCGGTGCCGGAGTTGGTGATGAACGCCTTGGACCCGTTGATCACCCAGGAGTCGCCGTCCAGCCGGGCGGTGGTGCGCATGCCGCCGGGGATGTCCGACCCGCCGCCCGGCTCGGTCAGCCCGAAGCCGGCCAGCCGCTCGCCGGAGGTGAGCGGCGGCAGCCACCGCTCCTTCTGCTCCGCGGACCCGAACCGGTAGATCGGCATCGCGCCCAGCGACACCCCGGCCTCCAGGGTGATCGCGACGGACGAGTCGACGCGCGCCAGCTCCTCCAGGGCGAGGCAGAGCGTGAAGTAGTCGCCGCCCATGCCGCCGTGCTCCTCCGGGAAGGGGAGCCCGAACAGCCCCATCTTCCCCATCGCGGCGACGATCTCGTAGGGGAACTCGCCGCGCTCGTACAGGTCCCCGATCACCGGGGCGACGTTCTCGCGGGCGAACTGCTCGACCGTGCGCCGTAGTTCCTCCTGCTCCTCGCCGAGCGTGAAGTCGATCATTGGTTACTCCGATTCAGGTGACAGGGCTTGCACTACGCGGGACGGGCTGGGACGGCCCAGGCGGCCCGCCATCCAGCGGCTCGTGGACACGAGCCCGGCGAGGTCGACGCCCGTCTCGACGCCGAGGCCGTTCAGCATCCAGACGAGGTCCTCGGTGGGCAGGTTGCCGGTGGCGCTCTCGGCGTACGGGCAGCCGCCGAGGCCGCCCGCCGAGGCGTCCACGACGGTGACGCCCGCGCGGAGCGCGGCGAGGGTGTTGGCCAGCGCCTGCCCGTAGGTGTCGTGGAAGTGGACGGCGAGCCGGTCGGTGCCGACGCCCGCCTCGGTCAGCGCCTCGATGAGCGCGGTGACCTGGCCGGGCGTGCCGACGCCGATGGTGTCGCCGAGGCTGAGCTGGGAGCAGCCCATGTCCATCATGCGGGACGCGACGGACACGACCTGCTCCACGGGGACGTCGCCCTCCCACGGGTCGCCGCACACCATCGACACGTAGGCGCGCACCCAGAGGCCCTCGGCGCGCGCCCGTTCCACGACCGGGGCGAACATCGCGAGGGACTCGTCCACGGTGCGGTTCAGGTTGCGGCGGGCGAAGGTCTCGGTGGCACTGCCGAAGATCGCGATCTCGGTGACGCCGTTGGCGAGCGCCCGGTCCAGGCCCCGCTCGTTCGGCACGAGGACGGGGTACCGCAGCCTGGGGGAGCGCGGCAGGATGTCGAGCAACTGCTCGGCGTCCGCCAGTTGCGGCACCCACTTGGGGTGGACGAAGCTGGTCGTCTCGATCGTGCGCAGCCCCGCGTCCGCCAGCCGGGTCACGAACTCCGCCTTGACCTCGGCGGGGACGATCGCCTTCTCGTTCTGCAGCCCGTCCCGCGGCCCGACCTCGTAGATCGTGACCCGCTCGGGAAGGCCGGAGAGGGGAACCACCGGCACCGTCATGCCTCCTCGATCACGGCCAGCACCGCGTCCAGGGCGACCTGCGCGCCCGCGCGGACCGGCAGCTTCGCCACGACGCCGGCGAGCGGCGCCGTGACCGTGTGCTCCATCTTCATCGCCTCGACGACCACGAGCGGCTGCCCGGCCTCGACGCGGTCGCCCTCGGCCGCCTTGACCGCCAGGACCGTGCCCGGCATCGGGCTGCGCAGCACGCCGTCGCCCGCGGCGGCGGCGTCGGCCCCGCCCTCGGCGCGGACGTGCTCGCTCAGCGCCCACGCGTGCCCGTCGCGCCCGAGCCACAGGGTGCGCCCGTCCCGGGCGCCGGCGAACGAGGTCGTCCTTCCACCGTAGGTCAGCGTGAACGGCCTGGTGAGCGAGGCGGCGACCGGCGGCTCACCGCCGACGGCGACGCGCGCGGACCCCGCCCTGCCCTGGACGCGGACCTCGACCGGGTCGCCGCCGGACGGGGTGATGATCCACGGCGCCCAGGCGTGGGCGCCGGGCCGCCAGCCGTCCGGGACGTCCCACGGGTCGTCGCCGGACTCCAGGTCGAGCATCCGCTCCAGCGCGGCGGCGGCGAGCACCTCGGGCGGAACGGACGCGCCCGCGACCAGCTCGTCCAGGGCGCGCTCGACCAGGCCGGTGTCCAGGTCGCCCGTCACGACCGAGGGGTGCCGCAGCAGGGCGCGCAGGAACGCGACGTTCGTCGGGACGCCGAGCAGCGTGTAGGACGCGAGCGCGCGGTCGAGCCTGTGCAGCGCCTCGGCGCGGTCGGCGCCGTGGACGATGACCTTGGCGAGCATGGGGTCGTAGGAGCCGCCGACCTCCGTTCCGACGTCCAGCCCGGAGTCGACCCGCGCGGCCTCGGGCTCGCCGAGGGCGAGCACCCGTCCGCCCGTGGGCAGGAAGCCGCGCGCCGGGTCCTCGGCGTAGACGCGGGCCTCGATGGAGTGCCCGTCGAGGCGCACCCCGTCCTGCGTGAACGGCAGCGGCTCTCCCGCGGCCACCCGGAGCTGGAGCTCGACCAGGTCGAGCCCCGTGACGAGCTCGGTGACGGGGTGCTCGACCTGGAGCCGGGTGTTCATCTCCATGAAGAAGAACTCGTCGGGGCGGTCGGCCGAGACGATGTACTCGACCGTCCCGGCCCCCACGTACCCGACGGCCTGCGCGGCGGCCACGGCGGCGGCGCCCATCCGCTCGCGCGCGGCGGCGTCCAGCAGCGGGGACGGCGCCTCCTCGACGATCTTCTGGTGCCGGCGCTGGAGGCTGCACTCGCGCTCGCCGAGGTGGACGGCGCCGCCGTGCGCGTCCGCGAAGACCTGGATCTCGATGTGCCGCGGGTTCTCGACGAACCGCTCGGCGAGCAGCGTGTCGTCGCCGAACGAGCCGCGCGCCTCCCGCCGGGCGGAGGCGATCGCCTCCGGCAGGTCCGCGGCGTCCCGGACGAGCCGCATGCCCTTCCCGCCGCCGCCCGCGGACGGCTTGAGCAGCACCGGCAGCCCGACCTCCAGGGCCGCCGCCTCCAGTTCGGCGTCGGACAGGCCGGGCTCGTCCCGCCCGGGGACCACGGGGACGCCGGCCGCCGCGACGGTCCGCTTCGCGCGGATCTTGTCGCCCATGGCGTCGATCGCCCCGGCCGGCGGTCCGATGAACACCAGCCCCGCCTCGCCGCACGCCCGCGCGAACGCCGTGTTCTCGGCGAGGAACCCGTATCCGGGGTGCACGGCCGACGCGCCGGCGTCGCGGGCGGCCGCGATGACCGCCTCGATGTCCAGGTACGACGGGATCAGCAGGGCCTCGTCCGCCTCCCGGACGTGGCGCGCCAGGGCGTCGGCCCCGGTGTGCACGGCCACGGACCGGATGCCGAGCCGCCGCAGCGTGCGGAACACGCGGACGGCGATCTCCCCGCGGTTGGCGACCAGGACGCTGTCGAACATCAACACCCTCACATCCGGAAGACGCCGTAGCCGACCGGCTCCAGCGGTGCGTTGGCCGCGACCGACAGCCCGAGCCCGAGCACGCGCCGGGTGTCGAGCGGGTCGATCACCCCGTCGTCCCACAGCCGCGCCGTCGAGTAGTACGGGTTGCCCTGCGCCTCGTACTGCTCGCGGATCGGCGCCTTGAACCCTTCCTCTTCCTCGGCGGGCCACTCCTCGCCGCGCGCCTCCATCTGGTCGCGGCGGACGGTGGCGAGGACGCTCGCCGCCTGCTCGCCGCCCATGACCGAGATGCGGGCGTTCGGCCACATCCACAGGAAGCGCGGCGAGTAGGCCCGGCCGCACATCGCGTAGTTGCCGGCGCCGAACGAGCCGCCGATCACGACGGTGAACTTCGGGACGCGGGCGCACGCGACGGCGGTCACCATCTTCGCGCCGTGCTTGGCGATGCCGCCCGCCTCGTACTCGCGCCCGACCATGAACCCGGTGATGTTCTGCAGGAACACCAGCGGGACGCTGCGCCGGTCGCACAGCTCGATGAAGTGCGCGCCCTTCTGCGCCGACTCGCCGAACAGGATGCCGTTGTTGGCGACGATCCCGACCGGGTGCCCGTGGACGCGCGCGAACCCGGTGACGAGCGTCGCGCCGTACTCCTTCTTGAACTCCTGGAAGCGGCTGCCGTCCACGATCCGGGCGATGACCTCGCGCACGTCGTAGGGGGTGCGCGAGTCCGGCGGGACGATCCCGTACAGCTCGGACGGGTCGGCGGCCGGCTCCTCGGGCGGCGCGACCTCCCACGGGCGCGGCTCGCGCGGACCCAGCGTGGCGACGATGTCCCGGACGATCCGCAGCGCGTGCGCGTCGTCCTCGGCGAGGTGGTCGGTCACGCCGGACGTGCGCGCGTGCAGCTCGCCGCCGCCCAGCTCCTCCGCCGTCACGACCTCGCCGGTGGCGGCCTTCACCAGCGGCGGCCCGCCGAGGAAGATCGTTCCCTGGCCGCGGACGATGACGGCCTCGTCGCTCATCGCCGGGACGTAGGCGCCGCCCGCCGTGCAGGAGCCCAGCACCGCCGCGATCTGCGGGATGCCGCGGCCCGACATCGTGGCCTGGTTGTAGAAGATGCGGCCGAAGTGCTCGCGGTCGGGGAACACCTCGTCCTGGCGCGGCAGGAACGCGCCGCCGGAGTCGACCAGGTAGAGGCAGGGGAGGCGGTTGTGCAGCGCCACCTCCTGCGCTCTCAGGTGCTTCTTCACCGTGACCGGGTAGTACGTGCCGCCCTTGACGGTGGCGTCGTTGGCGACGACGACGCATTCGCGGCCGGAGACCCGCCCGACGCCGGTGATGATCCCCGCGCCCGGCGCCTCGTCCCCGTACATGCCGTTCGCGGCCAGCGGCGACAGTTCCAGGAAGGGCGAGCCGGGGTCCAGGAGCGTGTCGACCCGGTCGCGGGGCAGCAGCTTGCCGCGCGCCACGTGCCGCTCGCGGGCGCGCTCGGGTCCGCCGCGGCCCGCCCGGTCGACGCGGTCGCGCAGTTCCGCGACGAGCGCCTCGTTGTGCGCGGCGCTCGCCTTGAACGCCTCGCCCGCGACGTCGGCGCGCGAGCCGATCTCGGGTCCGCTCATGACCCCCCTTCCCAGTTAACGTTCATTAACAATGCTGATGTTAACGGTCGTTAACAACTCTAGTCTAGACTGGGCCGCATGACGTCCCACCCCGCCGAGGCGCCGCCGGGCCCGCCCAACCCGCGCAGGGCCGAGATCCTCGGCGCCGCCGCCGAGCTGTTCGCGCGCCGCGGCTACCACGGGGCGTCCATCGGCGACCTCGGCCGGGCCGTCGGGCTCACCGGCCCCGCCCTCTACCGCCACTTCAGCGGCAAGGAGGCGGTGCTCGCCGAGATGCTCCTCGACATCAGCGAGCGGCTGCTCGCCGAGGGCCTGCGCCGCGCCGCCGACCCCGACCCCGGGCGCGCCCTCGACGCGCTGCTGAGCTGGCACATCGCGTTCGCCCTCGACAACCCCGCGCTGATCACCGTGCAGGAGCGGGAACTGGACAACGTCCCCGAGCCGCAGCGCCACCGCATCCGCCGGCTCCAGCGCGCCTACGTCGAGGAGTGGGTCGCCGTCCTGCGCCGCCTCAGCCCCCGGCCGCCGGACGAGCGCACCCGCGCCGCCGTCCATGCCTGCTTCGGCCTGCTCAACTCCACCCCGCGCAGCGCCGTGCAGGGGCTCGACCGCGCAGCGATGGCCGGCCTCCTGCACGGCATGGCCCGCGCGGCACTCGAAGGCGTCCGCTAGCCGAGCACGGTCAGCAGGACGCCGTGCGCCCGTCGAGCGAGCGCCCCACGGCCCTGGCGAACGTCTCGGCGTCCGTCCCCGTCCGGTCGAAGAGCTTCTGCACGCACCCGCGGAACGTGCCGGTGAACGTGCTGTAGTGCGGCGTGGCGGGACGGGGCCGCGCCCTGTCCAGGGCGTTCACCACGGCCGTCCCCAGCTCGGTCAGCTGCGCCTGGTCGAGTTCGACGTCGCCGGGATCGAGGCGCTCCTGAGTGAAGGCCGAGCAGCTCCGCACCTGCACGTCGGCGGCGGCGTGCCGCCCGGGGCGCAGCCCGAGCGCGCTGTAGCGTCCCGGCGCGAAACCGCCGCACGAGAACAGCAGCTTCTGGCTCTCGGTCCCGCTCAGATACTCCACCAGCCTGAGCGCGGTGTCCGGGTGAGGGGAGTACTTGGAGACGGCGAGGTTCTGGCCTCCGAGGACGGTGTGGCCGGGCAGGGCGGCCACCGCGTACCGCAGGCGCGTCCCGTCCCGCATCCCCGGTTCCGTCGCGAGCGTGGAGAACGCGTACGGCCAGTTCCGCATCAGCGGCGCCCCGGCCATGAACGCCTCCATGCTCTTCTGCTCGTCGTAGGAGCGCGACGCCGTCAACGGGCCGCCCGTACGCGTGCCGGGCTCCGGGTCGGAGGCGCGCGCCGCCATTCTCTTCAACGCCGGGAACACTCTCGTCCGCAACGTCTTCTCATCCGGGCGCCTCTCACCGGTGAGCAGCTCGCCGCCACCGTCGTTCCACACGGCTTCGAGCGCGTTGACCGTAAGCCCCTCGTAGTCGTCGAGCTGCATCGCGACGCCGGAGCCGAGCAGATGCGGCCAGTCGCGCGGGGCCTGCGCGCCGTCACGCCGGTAGAGGAGCCCGACGTCGACGTTGAACGGGACGGCGTACTGCTTCCCGTGCCACTTTCCGGTTTCCAGTGCGGCGGGGAAGAAGTCGCTCCGGTTGCCGATGTCGTCGAGCGGCCGGAGGTAGCCGCCCGCGGCGAACTCCGCCGTCCAGGTGTTGTCCATGATCAGCACGTCGTAGCCGCAGCCGCGCGACTCCTGCATCGCCTTGATCTGGCTGTGCTGGGAGTCGGTGGACTCCGCGATCTCCACGAGCGTGGCGTGCGGGTTGCCGCCGGTGTTCCACTTCTGGATCAGCTGGCGGCGCTGGCTGTTCAGGCTGACGTCGGTGCCGCCCGCGACGACCAGCTCCGAGCGGTCGCAGTGCGACGGCAGGGCCTCGTAGGAGGAGCCCGGCCAGAAGGCCAGCGCCTGGGCGCAGACCAGCGTCGCCGCGGCCCCGCCCACGGCGCTCAGCCAGGCCGTCCGCCCGTGGGGCAAGGACCATCGCCGCCGTCGCGTCATGGCCCTCCGTTCATCGCAGGTCGGAGAGGAGCTGGGCGGCCTGCTGCGGTTCCGGCGCGCCCGTCAGCGACACGCAGCCCTTGCCGCCGGAGGGGCCGAACGCGTCCACGATCTCCTTGACGGGGGAGGCGCCGCAGCCCGACGGGCCCGTCAGCACCACGGTCACCCGCACGTCCCGGTGCCGGTCACGGAACTTCGCGGCCGCCTCGCCGGGGGACGAACCGGGGCCGTTGGTCCCGGGGGACTGCCCGTCGGTGACGACGACCAGGTTCGACCCCGGGTCCACGTCGGCCTTGCCGATCATGTCGGCGAGCGCGACGTCGCCACCGGCGGTCGCGACCGCCTGGAGGTGGCTCGTGATGCGGTTCTTCTGGACGGGGCCCGTCCCGGCGAGCCGCACGTTCTCCAAGGTGTACGGGCTGTCGGGCGGCTTCTTCTTCGACGCCACCCGCAGTCCCGCGCTGTCGCGGCTCTGCAGCTGGGCCACCAGGCTCTGCAGGAAGGAGACGCTTCGCGACAGACGGGTGTCGCGGCCCCGGGCCGGACGACCCATCGACCCCGACACGTCCAGCATGAGAGAGACCGAGGCCGGGGGACGGGCCGCGGCGACGCGCTGGAGGCTTTCGGCCACGTACTTCCCGCTGCGGTCGCCGGCCGCCGGCCTCAGCGGATTCGGCTCCATCCGGTTCGGGATGATGTTGGGGCCGAGCAGGGTCCACAGCGCCGTCAGGTCGTGGCGGGCGGAGTCGCCCTCATGCGCGGACGGCATGGCGCCCTTGTCGTCCCGGAGGCCCTGCCGGGTGAGCGGATGGCGGGTCAGCCACCGGCGGAACGCGGTGACGGCCGCGTCGCGCTCCCGCGTGTCCTGGCCGCGCCACGTCACCTGGATGAACGGGTGGTCGAGCGACGGCAGGTCCTCGGCGTAGTAGGGGTACAGCGTCCACTCGCCCCCGGCGCCGGGCGCGTCCGCGGCGCCGCACTGCTTCTTGAGCCGTCCCGCGTCGTAGTCGCTGACGACCTGCTCGGGAACGGCGAAGGCGACGCGGTCCGGCGGGTGGGCGCCCTGGCGGGCCTTGCACAGCAGCGTCACCGCGTCCGGCGCCACCAGGTCGGTGGGCTCGGCGAACTCCTCGTCCTGCTGGTCCTTGCCCGGAAGGGCGCCGTAGAGCACGGGCGTCACCGCCAGGGCGGCGGCCGACGTCTCCGGGACGGGACGGGCGATCTCGCGCAGTTCCACGCCCGCCCTGGCGAAGCGCCGCAGCAGGTCGGTGGTGCGCTGCTGCGGCGGCTTGATGGCCGTGTCCTCCACCTGGGCGTGGTCGCCGCCGAACAGGGCCAGCACCATCGGCGACGACCCCAGCGAGCCGCGCGTGGTGAACACCGGATCGGCCTTTGCCGGCGGGCCCGGGCTCGGGGCACCGGCGCCCTGCGCCCTGCGGACCTGGTCCGGGCTCTTCTCCACGTAGTCGAACTCGGCCGTCGACGACGGGATCCAGACGTCGGGCTGCGGGCCGTACAGCCGCTCGTCCTGCGGCGCCGGCGCCGCCTCGCCGCCGGGAGGCTCGCTGCGCCGCCACAACCGCCCGAACGCCTCGGAGAGCTGCACGAACTCCGGCTCCGGCGCGACGGTGACGCTGTACTCCCGGCAGCCCCGCTCCTCGCTGTCCTCCTCGAAGCCCTTCGCGGCGTCGCGCAGCGAGGTGAGCGTCTCCGGCGTGGTGACGACCCGCAGCTCCAGAGGCTGCCCGCACGGCCGCGCGTGCTCCGCCAGCGAGGCGACGCCCGTCCACGCGAGCAGGACCGCCGCCATGACCGCCGCGCCGGCGCACGCCCACGCCACCGCCTCGGCGTTCCAGGGCAGGGTCCTGGAGAGCCGCTTCAGCGCGGCGCCCGCCCGCTCGGAGCGGAACAGCGCCACCGACACCGCCACGATCACCAGGGCGAGGACGGTCAGCGGCAGGACGGTCTGCAGCCAGCCGACCGCGTCGACCAGCTTCAGCACCTGGTTGGCGATCAGCCCGGAGACCACGCCGACGATCAGGCCGGGAACCGCCGCGCGCACGAGCCGGTCGAGCGGCGCGTCAGAGTTCCCGTTGCCCGACTCACTCATTCCGGCTCCGTCGCCGCGGAAAGCACGATGTATCGTCCTTCGATCTGACGGCCAATGATAATTGCCGGGACGAGCAAGGTCATGGAAAAGGCCTGTCCTGCATCGGACGATCTTTCCCGCCGCGGGCGGCCCGGCCGCGGATGACCTTGACTCTCCCGGCGCCCCCCGGATCAGATGGTCGAACAGGATTCGGTTTCAGGTCCCGCACGGAGGAGACCCGCATGGGCGTCGAGGGTGTCGGCTTCTACGAGATCGCGCGCAACGACCCGGACCGTCCCGCCGTGCTGGCCCCGGGCGTACCGATCTCCTACGGCGAACTGCTCGCCGAGGTCAACCGCCTCTCCAACGCACTGGCCGGGATGGGGCTGCGCCCCGGCGACACTCTGGCGACCGTCCTCGGCAACCGGCCCGAGTTCCTCACCGTCCTGCTCGCCGCGGTCCAGTCGGGCCTGTACCTGGTCCCGGTGAGCCGCCACCTGACCGCGCCCGAGATCGGCTACATCCTGGGCGACAGCGGCGCGAAGGCCGTCATCACCGAGAGCGCGCTGGCCGAGGCGGTGTCCGGCGCGGCCGACGAGGCGGGCGTCCCGGCCGAGGGACGGGTGAGCGTCGACGCCGGCGACGGGTACGGGTCGATGGCCGCGCTCTGCGCGACGGGCAGCGCGGAACCGCCCGCCCGCCGGCGCATGGGCTCGGTCATGCTGTACACCTCCGGGACGACGGGGCGACCGAAGGGGGTCCGGCGGCCGCTGCTCGACATCGCGCCCGAGGTGCTGATGGACATCATGCGGCGGACGCTGGGGAGGCACCTCGGGCTGGAGCCCGGCGACGAGGTGCACCTCGCCGTTGGACCGCTCTACCACTCCGCGCCCTGCGTCCACGCGATGATGGCGCTGAACCTCGGACACGCCGTCGTCGTCGCCCCGCGGTTCCATCCCGAGCACACCCTGGAACTGGTCCAGCGGCACGGCGTCACCAACACGTTCATGGTGCCGACGATGTTCCACCGGATGCTGGCCCTGCCGGACGGCGTCCGCGCCCGGTACGACCTGTCGACGCTGCGCCAGGTGTACCACAGCGCCGCACCCGTCCCCGTGGAGACGAAGCAGAGGATGATGGAGTGGTGGGGGCCCGTCCTCTACGAGTACTACGGCTCCACCGAGAGCGGCCCGGTCGTCGTCGCGACCCCGCACGAGTGGCTCGCCCGTCCCGGGACCGTCGGGCGCGCGGTCGACGGCGTGCGGATCAGGATCCTCGATCCGGAGGGGGCCGAGCTGCCGCCGGGGGAGACCGGCCTCATCTACGCGACGGGGCAGCCCGGCTTCGAGTACCACGGCGACCCGGCCAAGACCGCGGCCGCCATGCGGGACGACTACTACACCCCCGGCGACCTCGGCCACCTCGACGAGGACGGCTGGCTCTACATGAGCGACCGCCGCACCGACCTCATCATCTCCGGCGGGGTCAACGTCTATCCCGCCGAGATCGAGTCCGTCCTGCTCCAGCACCCGGCGGTCGCCGACGTCGCCGTCATCGGCGTCCCGGACGACGACTGGGGGCAACGCGTCGTCGCGCTCGTCGAGCCCGCCGAGGACGCCGAACCGGGAGAGGGGCTCGCCGCCGAACTGCTCGCGCACTGCGCCCCCCGGCTGGCGAAACTGAAGCACCCCCGGCGCCTGGAATTCCGCGAATCGCTGCCGCGCACCCCGTCCGGCAAGCTCAGCCGCCGCCGCGTGCGGGAGGCCTACCTGGGCCAACGCGCGGACTGAGCCTGCCGGACGGCCGGGAGTCAACTCGTCGCCGGGAACGTCGAACGCCTCCGGGCCATGGTGCGTACAACCGCACATGGAAGACCAGAAGGTCGCCCCGTTCGACAACGTCGCCCCGACCCCCGCCGCCCCGACGCAGACCGACCTTCCCGTCATCACCGACCCTGCCGCCTACGCCGAGGGGGACGACCCGGCGCGTCCGCGCGGGTCCTCGGGTGCGCTGCCGGACGTCCCGCCGGGCGGCGCGGGGGAGCCGCCGGCCCCCGAAGACGACCGCGCCGGGATCGCACGCCTCGGTGACCCGGTCGCGGTCTGGCCGTGCGCCGGCTGCGGACGGCCCGTGCCGCAGCCGGTGCGCGGCGCCCGCACCGTCCGCTACTGCCAGGACGGCGACGGCACGTGCGAGCGGGCGGCGCGCGAGAGCCGGGAGCGCGGGCTGGAGGCGCCCGGACTCACCGGCCAGGTCGCCTGGACGTGGGAGATGGTCGACCGGCTGGAGGGCCTCGCCGACCGGCTCGCCGGGTCGCTGATCTCCGAGCTGAGCGTGGCGGGCGTCGAGCGGCGGATCGCCGAGGCCCGCGCCGAGGCCGCCGGGCTCGTCGCGATCGCCCAGCGGGAGCGCGACGCCTCCCAGCGGCAGGCCGAGGTGGCGTGGCGCGAGACGGCCACCGCCCGCGCCCGCGCCGAGGCCGCCGAGCAGGAGGCGGCGTCCGCCCGCGCCGAGGCCGAACGGCTCGCGGCCGAACGGGACGCCGCGCGGCGGGAGCGCCAGGAGGCAGAAGACGACGCCGACGGCGCCGGCGCCGCCCGCATCGCCGCCGAGCGCGACCGCGACCGCATGGCCTCCCGGGAGGGCGAGCTGCTCGCCTCCCTGGAGAGCGCCCGCGCCGAACTCGTCACCCTGCACGGGCGGCTGTCGGAGGCCGACACCCTCGTCGAGGGGCAGCGCGTCGAGGCCGCCGCCGCCACCCGTGCCGCCGAGGACCTGCGCTCCGCCGTCCGCGACGCCGAGGCCAAGCGGGGGCAGGCCGTGGCCGACCGCGACCAGATCCAGGCACGGGCCAGCGAGCTGGAGCGGCACAACTGGCAGCTCGCCCGCGCGGTCGAGGAGCTGCGCGCCACGGTGAGGGCGCTGACCGCCGAGCGGGACGCCGCCCGCGCCGAGGCCGAGCGCGCGCGCCGCCGCGTCGACGCGCTCACCGCGCTGTCGGAGGGGCGCGCGGACCCCGGCCCGGCCGGGCCGCGCCCCGCCGTCGACCGGGAGCCGCCGACCGGCCTGCACTCCCTGCCGCCGATGAACGGGTCCCTGCTGGACGGCGGCGACCCGCTCGCCACCGACCCCCTGCGCCGCAACGGGCACGGTGGACACAACGGGCATCGCCTTCCCCACGCCGGCTGACCGTCATGCCGGAGGCGCGACGCACAGGTAGGAGGTGAGGCCCAACCCCCACACTGCACTGGCCCTGAGACCGGCCGCCGTACCGCACCGGGGTGGTACGGCGGCCGGCTAGCCGCGTGCCTCCAGACGGGAGGCGTAGTCCAGGGCCCCGGCGCGGACGGCGGCGTGCACGGTCCGTGCGATCCGCGCGCCCCAGGTGGAGCGGGGCCCGGCGAAGACCTCCGGCGTTCCGCCGGCCGCGGCCGCGACGCAGATCGCGTCGGACGCCGTGCCCGTGCAGGGGAAGCCCGCTTCGAGCAGCGCCTGCGTCTTGGCCTCGGTCGCGGTGACGACCGCGTTCACCAGCGCCGCGTCGCTCAGCTGGACGGGGACTGCGACCACGATGTTGATCGTCCCGGGCTTCCAGGCCGGCGTCGCGTCCCCGTCCAGCGGGGCCAGTTCGGGATCGGGCGCCCCGGCGGGGGAGGCCGCCCAGGTCGGGACGCGCAGCCCGACCGTCGCCGACACGCGCACGCCCTCCCCGTCCCGCCGCACCGTTCGCGCCACCGAGGCAGCCGTGAGCATCCCGACGCCGGGGCCCTCCAGCCCGCCCGCCGCCGCGAGTTCGGCGAGGTGCGCGACCGGGTCGGTGCGCGCGTAGGCGCCGGGCACCTGGGCGTTCAGCACCCAGCGGGCCGGGCCGATGCCGCCGCCCAGCATCGCCGAGGAGATCATCCGATGGCCGCGGCCGGCCCGCCACACCGTGGAGGCGAGCCGCCTGCCGTCCTCCACCCGCCACACCGTTTCGAGGTTCACGGACGCTCCAGCGACAGGATCGGCCGGCCGCCCGGCCCGGGGGTGACGCTCACGCGGGCGTCGAAGTGCTCCTCGACCGCGTCGCGGGTGAGGACCAGGCCGGGCGGGCCCGACGCGGCCACCCGTCCCCCCGAGATGAGGACGAGCCCGTCGGCGTACTGCCCGGCGAGCGTCAGGTCGTGGATCGTGGTCACCACGGTCAGCCCGTCCGACAGCCGCAGCCGGTCGATCAGCTCCATCACCTGCTGCTGGTGGCCGATGTCGAGCGCGGTCGTCGGCTCGTCCAGCAGCAGCACCGAGGTCTGCTGCGCGAGGGCGCGGGCCAGCACCACGCGCTGCCGCTCACCGCCGGAGAGGTGGTCCAGGGGGCGTGACGCGAAGGGGGTGAGGCCTAGCCGGTCGAGGACCTCTCCGGTGATGGCCCGGTCGCGGGCGCTCTCCCGGCCCAGATGCGGGATGTAGGGGGAGCGCCCCAGCAGGGTGTAGTCGTACACCGTCATGCCCACTGGAAGGCTCGGGCTCTGCGGGGCGTAGGCGACGAGCCGGGCGCGCTGCCTCGGCTTGAGCGACTGCAGGTCCGCGCCCGCGAGGCTGATCTCGCCATGGGACGGCACCAGGCCGAGGACCGCGCGCAGCAGCGTCGACTTCCCCGCGCCGTTCGGCCCGATGACCGCCGTCCACGACCCGGCCGGGACCTCCAGCGACACGCCCTTCAGCACCCGGCGCCCGCCGAGCGCGACGTCCAGGCCCCGCACCGAGACGGTCACGTCTCCACCTGCCGGCGGGACGCGCGCAGCACCGCGACGAAGAACGGCCCGCCGACGAACGCCGTCACCACGCCCAGCGGGACCTCCCCGGGCCTGATGACCGTCCGCGCCACGAGGTCGGCCACCTCCAGGAACGCCGCGCCGCCCAGCAGCGACAGCGGCAGCACGATCCGGTACGACCCGCCCGCCAGCCGCCGCACCACGTGCGGGACGACGATGCCGACGAAGGCGATCAGCCCGCTCACCGCGACCGCCGACGCCGTCGCCAGCGACGCCGCCACCAGCACCGTCAGCCGGACCCGCGCCGCCGACAGGCCGAGCGAGGCCGCCTCCTCGTCGCCGACGCTCAGCACGTCCAGGAGCCGGCCGTGGGCGAGGAGCACCACGGTGGAGACCAGCGCGTACGGGAAGACGAGCGCCAGCTGGTGCCAGTCGGCCGATCCGACCCCGCCGAGGATCCACGAGTAGATCCGCTGCAGTTCCTCCGACTTCATCTGCTGGATCAGCGTCTGCACCGCGGCGAGGAAGGACGACACCGCGACGCCGGCCAGCACCAGCGTCGCCGTCCCGTTCCCGCGCCCCGTCGCGACGCTGCCCAGCACGTAGGCCAGCGCCACCCCGCCGATCGCGCCGACGAACGCCGCGAGCGGCACCGTGTACCCGGGGTCGCCCGGCACGAGCGCGATGACCAGCGTCGCCCCGACCCCCGCCCCCGCCGCCGCGCCCAGCAGGTACGGGTCGGCGAGCGGGTTGCGGAACACTCCCTGGTACCCGGCGCCCGCGACGGCGAGCATCCCGCCGACCAGTGCCGCCATCAGGGCCCTCGGCACCCGCAGCTGGAACAGCACGTTCTCGTCGATGACGCCGAACCCGCTGTCGGCGTGCACGAACGGGATCCTGTCGGCCAGCGCCTTCAGGACCCCGCCGACGGGCAGCCCGGCCGACCCCACCAGCACCCCCGCCAGCAGCGTCGCGAGCAGCAGCCCGACCGCCACCGCCAGCGGCAGTGGCCGCAGCCTGGCCTGGCCCTGCCGGCCGGGGGGTGAGCCGTCAAGGCCCGAGGGGACGACGCCCCCGGGGTGCGTCGTCGCCTCGGGCGGCGCATCGCCGCGGTCGCAGGAGACCTCGGGTGCCCGCCCCTGCCTGGAGACGTCCTTGGGACCTGTGCGGACGTCCGGGGACGTCCCGTCCGCGTCCTCGGCGTCGGCCGGGACGTCCCCGGTGTGCGGTCGGCGCCTGCTCACGGGCGGGCGTCCTCGGCGGCAGCGGTCACTGAACCTTCTGGACCGCGTCGCCGATCGCCTTGACGAACTCCGTCAGGCGCGGCCCCCAGCGGGAGGCGATGTCGTCGTCGAGTTCCACCACGCCGCCGTGGCCGACGGCGTCCAGGTCCGACCAGCCGGGGCGCTTGGTGAGGGCCGCGGCGTTCTGCCCGCAGCACTTGGTGTCGGCCAGGAAGATCAGGTCGGGGTCCTGCTTGAGCAGGTACTCGCGGGACAGCTGCGGGTAGCCGCCGGACGCCTTGTCCGCCTTGTCCGCGATGTTCTGCAGGCCGAAGAGCGCGTACACCTGGCCCGCGAAGGTCTTGGACGTCACCGAGTGGAGCTGGTTGTCCAGCTCGTGGTAGTAGGTGAGGCCCTTGGCCTTGGACGACGCGGCGACCGTCTTCTGGATGTCCGCGCGCATGCCGTCGGTGACCTTCTTGGCCTCGGCCTGGTGCCCGGTGGCCTGCCCGAGGTCGCCGATCTCGTCGTAGGCCTCGTCCAGGTTCGTCGCCGCCGGCTCCAGCAGGACGGGGACCTTCACCTTCTCCAGCGACTTGACGATGCCGTCCAGGTCGTCGGACAGCACGACGAGGTCCGGCTTGTAGGCGATGATCGCCTCGGCGTTCGGCTTGAAGCCCGACAGCTTCGTCCGCGGGGCGCCGGCCGGGTGGTTGGAGTAGTCGTCCACCGCGACCACCTGCGGTCCGGCGCCGATGGCGAAGAGCGTCTCGGTGTGCGTGGGGGACAGGGAGACGATGCGCTTCGGCTTGGCCGGGACGGCCACGGCTCCGTTGGCGGCCTGAACGGTGATGGTGTTCCCGTCCGGCGTGCCGCCGGTCTTGCCGTCGTCGCCGCCGCATGCGGTGGCGGCGAACGTGACGATGCCGATCGCCATCGCCGCGCCCAAGGTGCGTACGGGTCTCACAGGAGCCTCCTGGTTGCAGGGAAGCCGCGGCCCGTCAGGACGGATCGCCCTTCCACGAGGTCGACAATCGTCGGCGCGCGAGGAGGCGACCTGGCTCGGCCACTTCGAGAGGGGCACCACAGTTGCGGGACAGCGCCGGATTTTCCACCGGACTTCGCTCCTGGCGCGCAGCATCGCAACGGTATCAGCCACCGAATGCTGATCTGTCGGATTGTGCGGAGTGAGTACTCACTTCGGTCTTGACGGAGTGAGTACTCACTCCGTACGGTGGCGGACATGGAGGAGAAGGTCCGCCGGCGCGCCCCCGGGATGAGCCCGGAACAGCGCCGCGAAATGATCATCCGGACCGCGCTGCCGCTCGTCGCCGAGCACGGCATGGCCGTCACCACCGCCCAGATCGCCCGCGCCGCGGGCATCGGCGAGGCGACGATCTTCCGCGTGTTCGCCGACAAGGACGAACTGCTGGACGCCTGCGTCGCCGAGGCACTGCGGACCGACCTCGTCCTCGCCGAGATCGGCGCGATCCCGCTCGACCAGCCGCTGCCCGCGCGGCTTGCCGAGGCCGCCGCCGCGATCGACGCCTACCTCGCCCGCATGGGCCTGGTGATCGGCGCTCTGCACGCCACCGGCCGGCGCGAGCGCCGCGTGCCGGGCTCCGGCGAGCCCGGCCCCGACCGTGCCGCCGCCATGACCCGCACCTGCGAAGCGCTCGCCGAGCTGTTCGAACCCGAACGGGACCGGCTGCGCCTACCCGTCGAGCAGATCGCGAGCCTGTTCCTGGGCTTCGTGTTCAGCCGCGCCCGGCCCGCCGCCGCCCCCGACGCGCAGCCCCTCTCCGTCGAGGAGTACCTGGACGTCTTCCTGCACGGCGCTCTCAAGGAAGGAAACACAGCATGACGATCACCCTGAACCACGCGATCGTGACGGCCGCAGACAACGACGAGGCCGCCCGCTTCTTCGCCGCCGTCATGGGCCTGGAGTACACCGGCCCGCACCCGCACGCGCGCCACTTCGTCCCGATCCGGGTGAATGAGGGCCTCACCCTCGACTTCATGACGGTCGCCTACCCGCAGGGCCACCACCTGGCCTTCGACGTGGACGCCGTCACCTTCGACACGGTCGTGGACCGCCTCGACGCCCGTGAGATCCCCTATGGCGACGGCCCCGCCCACGCCGACAACGGCCGTGTCGACGAGAACCACCCGCTCGGCGGCCGCGGCCTCTACTTCTCTGACGCCAGCGGCAACCTCTACGAGGTCATTTCGCCGTGACCGTCTTCAGGAACTCCCGGGTGCGCCGGTCGCCGGGCATGTACTCGGCGGCGACGAAGTCGGTGACGCCCGCCTCGGACAGCTCCTCCAGCTTCGCCGCGACCGCGTCCTCGTCCCCGACGACGGCAAGGTCCTTCGGCCCCGCCACGCCTTCCCGGTCCATCATCGCCCGGTAGGACGGCAGCACCCCGTACACCTCGAACGTCTCCCCGGCCTGCTCCCGCGCGCGCTCCACGTCACCGGTGACGCACACGGGCAGGACGCACACGACGCGCGGCGCGTCCCGTCCGGCCGCCTCGGCCGCCGCCGTGATGGTCGGCACGATGTGCTCGCGGACGGTGCCAGGACCGGTCATCCACAGCACCGTCCCGTCCGCCCGCTCCGCCGCCAGCTTCAGCATCTTCGGGCCGAGCGCCGCCAGCAGCAGCGGCACCCGCCCCTCGTTCGGCACGCTCAACCCGACGTTGCCCCGCAGCGTCTCGCCCGTGAAGGAGGCGTTCTCCCCTTCGAGCAGCGGCGCCAGCACCGACAGGTACTCGTTCATGTGCCGCAGCGGCCTGCCGAAGTCGTATCCGTACATCTCCTCGATGACGATCTGGTGGGACAGCCCGACGCCGAGCGTGAACCGCCCCCGCAGCGCCAGCGCGGTCGTCCTCGCCTGCTGCGCCAGCACGGCCGGATGCCGCGGATACGTGGGCACGACCGCCGTCCCGAGCTCGATGCCGGACACCCCGCTGCCCGCCACGGCCAGCGCGGTCAGCGCGTCCAACCCGAAGATCTGCGACATCCACGCCGAGGAGAACCCGTCGTCCACCGCACGCCGCACATCGTCCGCCAGCTTCCCCAGCGCCTCGACGCCGCCCCGCTCGTTGAGCAGAACCCCAACCCGCACCAGGACCTCCCAGAGAGATAACCGGATCCTTACATGACCCCTCCCTACCTAAGCGCTCTACCCCCGACCGTCACAAGGCGGACCCCGGCAAGCCGAAAGACCAGGCATCGCCGTCGCCAACCTCGGTATCGCCGTCGCCAAGGTCGTCGCGGCGCTGATCACCGGATCGGCGTGGAGGACGGCGGAGGTCGCGCACTCGATCGCCGAGACACGGGGCGCGAGCCAGACGATCGGACCAGGTGAAGTCGTGCGGGACGGCGGTGCGGTGGAGCGCCGAGATACCTTGGCCCCCTGCGACGCCGTGCCGCCGTAAGGGCGTGCTGCCAACGGAAAAGCCTGTGGTCAGGTGGCGTCGATTTCGCTGCCGCCTGGTGCGTGTTGCCGGGCCAGTCTCCTGTCATTGTCTGCCCATCGGCGGTGGCGCGCGGCTGACTGGAGGTGCAACTCGGCCTCTTCGGGGTGGACGGTGGCCATCTCCTCCAGGAGCAACGCGGCGCGGTCGTGGGCTCCCGCCGATGAGACCATCGCCTGCCGCGCGTACTCCTCGGCCCCGGGCCTGCACTCCGAGGCCGTCGCAGGGGCTTCGGGACCTTCAGGCAGCCGCGTTGTCGCTGCGCGCTCGGAGGCTCGCCGCGTACGGCGTGCCTTCACCCCAAGCGCGCGCTCTTCGCTGTCCATACCAGCCAATCCGACGCTAAAGCCCGTCGACCAACCAGCCCACCAGACACATTCGATTTCTACCCAGCACCCTGTCCTTTCAGCCCAGTCCGGCGGACACATACCTAACCCGTCATTTCCCTAGGGACACCCATGGGTCGCTGAACTCGGACTTCGCGCCCGGGCGAGAGGTGGTGTAAGGCGTCGGTAGTGAGGGAGGAGGGAAGGGAATCGCGTTCGGGGCGGGACGTCAGTGCTGGCCCAGGTAAAAGCGGCTCCCTTGATCGTCGGTGCATTCGGAGGTGACGCCGTAGGGCTGTCGGGCGGGGTCGGTAGCGGTGCCGCCGGCCTCGCGGACGCGGGCGACGGCGGGCTCGATGTCGTCGACCGTGTACATCGGGACCACCACGGGATGGTCGGCGCCACCGTACATACCCGTCATGGGGCGGACCTCCGTTCCGCCGAGGCGGACGCTCCAGCCGCCCGGCGTGTGGCCCGGCGTGAACTCCCAGTGCAGCACCTCGCCGTAGAAGGAGCGTGCACGGGCGATGTCGGGGACGCCGATGGTGAGGTAGGAGATCTCGCCGTGGTGAGCGGTGAGCCCCGCTGCTTCCGCGAGCCGGCCCTCGACGGGACTGACCGCCTCCGCGGGCTGGTAGACCGAGAAGCGCAGGCCCTGGTCGTCCGTGCACATGGCGCTGACACCGAAAGGCTCGTCGGTCGGCTCTTGGGCGTCACCACCGGCATCGCGGATCTGCCGGACGGTTCCGTGGACGTCCTCGACCGCGAAGGCCAGGTAGACGGTGCGGTGCTCCTGCCCGCCGAAGAGACCGATGTGCTGTTCGGGCAGTCCTTCAACGCGACGACCGGCCTCCGCGCCTCCGGGGACCGTGTGCCAGCCGAGGACGGAGCCATAGAAGGCGGCGGCGCGGTCCACGTCGGGGACCCAGACCGAGGCGTATCCGACGTCGCCGTGCCGTAGCCGCGGACGTGCGGGCAGCGGGGGGCCTGCGATGACCCAGCGGTGGCCGAACGGGTCCATCACAACGCCATTGCGGCCGTAGGGGTAGTCGGCCACGGGGCGATGGGCGACGGCCCCCATTTCGACGGCGTGGGAGAAGACGATGTCCACGTCGGGGACGTTCAGGTAGAGCGACTGGCTGGGGCCGCCGCGTGCCTTCGGCCCGAGCAGGCCGCTCTCCGGCCACTCGTCGGCGAGCATCAGGACGGAGTCGCCGATGACGAGCTCGGCGTGACCGACACGTCCGTCTTCCATCACCATCGGCTCGCCCCGGAGCTCGGCACCGAACGCTTCCGCGTACCAGCGCAGGGCGCGCCGGCCGTCGTCGACGCACAGGTAGGGGGTGAGCGACCGCACCTCGGCCTGCGTTTCACGAACGGTGGTCGTCGTCATGGTTTCTCCTGTGGGTTGCAGCAGCGCGCGCCGCAGGCGTTCACGCAGCCGCGCCGCGAAGGCCGGGTCGGGATCGACTGGGACGACCGGCGTGCGGAGAGCCTCCAGCGGATCAGTCATCGTGGCCCTCCTTTCCGCCGGGGTGCCCGGGGACCCGTCTCCCTGGTGGACAGTGGTCGGTGTAGGCCCGCCGGAAGGCCTTGCGCGCCCGTGTCAGCAGCGCCTCGGTCGCGTGAAGCGTCCGGCCCAGATGTTCGGCGACCTGCGGGACGGGCAGCCCGTCGAGGTAGCGCAGCGTCAGGGCTGCCCTGTGGTGAGGCGCCAGCGTGTCGAGGACGTCTCGGGCGACGAGGGCGTCCAGGCGTTCGTCCCACGGGTCTTCCGCGGCGTCCAGGACGCCCCCGTCCAAGGCCTGGAGACCGCGTTGCTCCCGCGCCGCCCGGCGCCAGTGGTCGGCCAGTTTGTGCCGCGCCACGCCGACGAGCCATGCGACCGACAGCACCGGGGGAGGCTCCTTGCGCAGCGCCTCCACGGCGGCCAGGAAGGTCTCGGCGGTCAGGTCCTCGGCCAGGGCGCGCCGGCCGCACCGGGGCAGCAGGTAGCCGTAGACCTCGGGCAGGGCCGTGTCGTAGAGATCGAGCAGGGCCGGCCCCGGGTCGGGCTCCAGCTGTCCCGGGTGGTTCATACCCCTCCATCGCTCGGCGGGCCGCTTCTCCGACGGGCCTGGCCACGTTTTTTCGAGCCCTCGCAGCCGATGCGCGATCATTGAGGCGTGGTGACTCCCGAACCGCTCACCCTCTACACCGGTGACGGTGTCCGAATCGACGCAGGTCACACGTCTTTCGACGGTGAGGTCTGCTTCATCCTGGCGCACGGTTTCACCTGTTCGTGGCGCCAGCCCGCGTTACGCCGGATCGCCGCGGCCCTCGGCCGGCACGGCGGCGTGATCGGGCTCGACTTCCGCGGGCACGGCCGGTCCGGTGGCCACTCCACGGTAGGCGACCGCGAGGTGCTCGACGTCGCCGCGGCGGTCGCGGCGGCCCGCCGACGGGGATACGAGCGGATCGTCCTGACGGGGTTCTCCATGGGCGGTGCCATCGTCGTCAGGTATGCGGCCCTGCACGGCGGGGTGGACGCAGTGGTCTCGGTCAGTGCGCCCGCACGCTGGTACTACCGCGGGACGGTGCCGATGCGGCGGGTGCACTGGGTGATCGAACGACGCGCGGGACGGATGGCGGTCCGCTTGGCGCGCCGCACACGAATCTCGTCCAAGGGCTGGGATCCGGTTCCCGAGGCACCACACGAGGTCGCCGGACGGATCGCGCCGGTGCCGCTGCTGGTCGTCCACGGGGCCGCGGATCCGTTCTTTCCCGTCGAACACGGCCACCAGCTCTATGAGGCGGCGTCCGATCCGAAGGAACTGTGGATAGAACCGTCCTTCGGCCACGCCGAGGTGGCGGCCACTCCTGACTTGGTCAACCGCATGGCCGTGTGGGCGACGGAGGCGGTCTCCGCAACGCCGGCGCCACTCGCCCCGGACGAAGAACCGCCAGGCCGCGAGCACCGCGACTAATGCGTTGAACTGGGATAACTCAAAGTTATCCACATTCCTGCGGTGGCCCGTCCGGAACCGCCGGGCCAGGCATCATCAGTCCCATGGACGGATTCACCCTCACCTGGAAACGAACGGCCGCCGACTCGATCATCCCCATAGGACCAGACGCCTATGTCGTACCCGTCAGGGGGAGCGGCCTTGCCGCACGCGCCGCAGCGTTGAGCAGTCTCCTTCCCCAGGAAGTCGTCATCGCGCGGCGAACGGCTGCATGGATATGGGGCCTGGACGTCTTACCTCCGGGAGTGAACGAGCTCGACTGGGACGTCGAACTCATCACTCCCCGAACCCCCGAGGCTCCACCGGAGCCGTCCCCTGTCACCGCCGACAGCGTCGAAGTGCCGCCCGAACACGTAGTGAAGGAATCCGATGTACGCCTCACATCCCCGACCCGCACTGCACTCGACTGCGCCCGCTGGCTCCCTCGCTATGAGGCGGTCGCTGCCCTTGACCAGTTCCTGCGGCGAGACGTGGACGTTGAGGAACTCGCCGCGATGGCCCGGACGCTTCGGGGATATCGCGGCAACAAACGGCTGCGCCAGATTCTCCGCCTCGGAGACCGTGGCGCGGCCTCCCCCGGAGAGAGTTGGATCCGCGTCGCCGTCGTGGACACCGGGTTCCCGCTCCCTGAGACACAGATTCCCGTGCTGGGCGCGCAAGGTCGCTGGCTCTACATCGACCTCGGTTACCGCGAATTTCGCGTCGGCCTCGAATACGACGGCGAACGCCACCACACCGGCCGAGTGGCCAGGACCCACGACGCACGCCGCCGAGACTGGCTCGCCAAAGAGATGGGCTGGGACGTCATCCCCGTCACCAAGAGCTTCTTGACCCGCCCCGCCCCTTACCTGGGCGCCCTTCTGACAGCGCTGCTCCAGCGCGGCTGGCAGCCCGACAACGCCACGATGGAGCACATGGCCGCCCGCCTGGCGCGCCTGGAACGCCGACCACGCTGAACGCCAGAAGTTGCCGGCATTCATCAAGTTGGCAGGGGCTATCCGTTGTCGAGGAGATTCACCAGGCGTTTGGGGGCTATGAGACGGTAACTGTCCTGGATCAGTTCGGCGATCTCGTCCCAGTCATGGTCGACGTCGAGCCGTGCGCCGATCCAGCCTTTGACGCCCACGTACTTCGGGACGAAGAAACGCTCGGGCGCCTCTGCGACCAGAGCGTCCTGCACGCCGGGCCCGGCCTTGAACGTCAGAGACAGGCCGTCCTCGGAGGTCATCGCGAACAGCTTGTCGCGAACACGGAAGGAGGGCGCCGTGTGACCGCCGAAAGGTTTCTCGGTCGCCTCTGGCAACGACATGCAGATCTCTCGGATCCGATTCAAAGCATCAAAGTCGTTCATCGCAAATTTCGCATTCTGTAGGCGGACACGGGAAAGCTATTCGATGGGGGAGACGTGAGGGCGCAACACATGGAACTCATTGCCTTCGGGGCCCGCAAGCACGGCCCACGGCAGGTCGGTGGACTGGCCGACGCCGGCGCTGCGAGCACCAAGGGCGAGGATGCGCCGCACTTCGGCCTCTCGGTCGTCCGGGTCAAGCTCTCGTTGCAACCGGTTCTTCGCGGTCTTCGTGCTGGCATCGCGGACGAGGCTCAGCCCGGGACGGGCGTGAGCGGTCGCGCCGACCATCACCACGTCGTTCGGGCGGAAGAGGACCGGCTGATCGAGGAAACCCGCGCGGAACTCGGCGAGCGCGGACGGCTCCCGAGAGTCTATGACCAGGTGGTAGGGGCGCGATGCCATGCCCAGAGGCTAGCCGCAGGGTGTGACGCCGCAGAAAAGCCAAGCAGTCGCGCCCCTCCCGAGAGCGCACGCCAAAGCGCGCCCCTCGGGCTCACCCCCGCCCCGCACAACGCGCGACTACTGGCCTGGCGTTGATTTTGCTTGGTTTGTGGGGCCGGGGATGGGCGCGGCCCTGGGAAGCGGAGGGCCGCGTCCATCCCGGGGGTTCGGACGGAGCTTGCTGGTTGTCGGCGCTTGATGCTTGGGCGAAGGAAGGGGCGCTCGCGGGGCGTTGCGGGGCGGGGTCTTGGATCCTTGCGGGTTGGTCTCATGGGCGAGGGGGATTCTTCCGCTCTGCGGAAGGGGCTGTCGGTGGCGTGGAGGAGGTAGGCGCCGAGGCGGACGGTGAGGGGGCGACGGTGAGGGGGCGACGGTGAGGGAGTCGATGGCGAGGTCGCGTTTTGAGGCGGTGGAGTTCGTCGTCTGCGCACGCGTGTCGGGTGGGGTGGTGGCTTGTGGGCTCTGTGGGTGGTGCCGGGAAGGGGTGCTTGGTGCTGGGGTTACGGGGTGGGGTGTAGCGCGTGGCGGAGGGCGGTTGTGCGGGCGGTCGTCATGCGTTGTGTCACGCGGGCGTCTGTGATCACGGTGGAGCCGTGGAAGGTACCGGGGTAGTGGTGGAGTTCGGTCGGGACGCCTGCCTGGATCAGTCGCTGCGCGTAGGCCAGGCCCTCGTCGCGCAGCGGGTCGAACTCGCAGGCCGTGACGTAGGCGGGCGGCAGCCCCGAGAGGTCCTCGGCGCGGGCGGGAGCCGCGTACGGGGAGACGCCGTCGGTGCCGCGGACGCCCTTGCCCAGGTAGTAGTCCCAGCTCAGCTCGGCGTTGGGGCGGTGCCAGATCGGTGTGTCGGTGAAGGCGCGCATGGAGGGGGTGTCGAGCCGGTCGTCCAGCTCCGGGACGCCGAGGAGCTGGAAGCACAAGGGGGGACCACCCCGGTCGCGGGCGAGCAGGGCGACGGCCGCGGACAGCCCGCCGCCCGCGCTCTCGCCGCCCACCGCCAGTCGGTCCGGATCGATCCCGAGGTCGGCGGCGTTCGCCGCCGTCCAGGTGAGGGCGGCGTAGCAGTCCTCAAGCCCGGCCGGGAAGGGGTGTTCGGGAGCGAGCCGGTACTCGACGGACACCACCACGGCGCCCACCTCTACCGCGATGGCGGCCGCGTCGTCAGTGGACATGCCGATGCCGCCCAGGACGAATCCGCCTGGATGGATGTAGACGAGCCCCGGGAGGACGCCCGCCCGGTTCGCCGGCGCGTAGACGCGGATGAGGACGTCCGGTGCGTTCGACGGTCCGGGAACGGTGAGGTCGCGGGTCTCGAACGGAGCGGGCGGAACGTACTTCGGCATGCCGGCGAACATGTCCATTTCGTCCCGGCGGGTCTGCTCGATGTCGACGATCGACAGACGCGGGATCCGCGGGATCCACGGGAGGAGTTCCGGATCGTAGGCGTAGGGCAACTTGGGGCTCCTTTCGGTGGGGCGTCACCAGTGTCGGACGGCCCGCGCCGCCTGCCCAGCCCCCGCCTGCCGCGGGGACCGCCCAGCTGAATCCACTTCGTCGTGAAGGGGTCGGTGCCCGGGCACGGCGATGGTGAGGGCCGCCGTCGGGCGGGTGCCGCGGCGGTGCGGAGGCGTCCGAGCGTTCGGTCTCACCGATCTGTTATTGCCAGACTGATCATCCGTAGGCAGCCTCTGAGGTATGGGAGACGCGAAACCCACCGTCCTTGCCCGGGCTCCTGCCGCCGCGCGCGGTGACGGGAGGCGGCGATGAGCTTCTCCGAGTACCTCTCCGAACGCTGGCCCACGATCGCCCGGATGATGGGCGAGCACGCCGAGGTCGTCCTGATCGCCGTCGCGATCGCGGCCGTGGTCGGGATCGGGCTCGGCGTCGCGGTGGAGGGGCGGCCGAGGGCGAAGGGGCTGGCCCTCGGCGTCACCGGCACCATGCTGACCGTTCCTTCGCTCGCGCTGTTCGGCCTGCTCATCCCGCTGTTCGGGCTGGGCCTGGCCCCCACCATCACCGCGCTGGCGCTGTACGCGGTGTTCCCGATCCTGCGCAACACCATCACCGGGCTGGACGGCGTGCCGAGCGCGGTGGAGGAGGCGGCGCGGGGGATGGGGATGAGCCCGCTGAGCCGGCTGCTGCGGGTCAGACTGCCGCTGGCCTGGCCGGTCCTGCTCACCGGCGTCCGGGTCGCCACGATCATGACGGTGGCGATCGCGGCGATCGCCGCCGCCGTGGCCGGGCCCGGGCTGGGCGAGCTGATCTTCGGGGGGCTGTCCCGCATCGGCGGCGCCAACGCGCTGAACGACACTCTCGCCGGAACGCTCGGCGTCGCCGTCCTGGCGCTCGTCCTGGACGCGCTGTTCGTCCTGCTGTCCCGGCTCACCACCTCCAGGGGGCTGCGATGACCGAACCCGCCGCGACCGAGACCACGCAGGCCGCCCCGCCCGGACGGGAGATGATCCGGCTGGAGGGCGTCACCAAGCGGTACCCCGGGCAGGACGCCCCGGCCGTCGGCGATCTCACGCTCAGCGTCCGGGACGGGGAGATCGTCGTGCTGCTGGGCCCGTCCGGCTGCGGCAAGACGACCACGCTGCGCCTGATCAACCGGCTGATCGAACCGACCTCGGGCCGCATCCTGCTCGACGGGGAGGACGTCACCCGGGTCGACGCCGACCGGCTGCGCCGCCGGATCGGCTACGTGATCCAGCAGGTCGGGCTGTTCCCGCACATGACGATCGCCGCGAACGTCGGGCTCATCCCGCGGACGCTCGGCTGGGACGGCAGGCGCGTGCGCGCCCGTGTCGACGAGCTGCTCGACATGGTCGGCCTCGATCCCGGCACGTACCGCGGCCGGTACCCGAAGGAGCTGTCCGGCGGGCAGCAGCAGCGCGTCGGGGTCGCCCGTGCTCTCGCCGCCGACCCGCCCGCGATGCTGATGGACGAGCCGTTCGGCGCACTCGACCCCATCACGCGCGAGCGGCTCCAGGACGCGTTCCTGGAACTGCAGGCCCGGATCGGCAAGACGATCGTCCTGGTCACCCACGACCTCACCGAGGCGCTGAAGCTCGGCGACCGGATCGCGATCCTCGGACAGGGCGCGAAGCTCGTGCAGTACGACACGCCCGCGGCGATCCTCGCCGAGCCGGCCGACGGGTTCGTCGCGGAGTTCGTCGGGGCAGGCGCCGCGATGCGGCGGCTGCGGCTCGTCGAGGTCGGCTCGATCGAGTTGGCGCCCGCCGCGGAAGGCGCTCCGGCCGCGACCGTGCGCGCGGACCAGTCCCTGTACGAGGCCCTCGATGCGATGCTCCGCGCCGGGGCGGAGACCGCCACCGTCCTGGACGAGAACGGACGCCCCGCGGGCGCGGTCTCGTGGTCGGCGATCGTCCGGCGGACCCCGGAGCCGCGGTCATGACCGTCGCGGCGGTGCCGGAGCGGACGAGGCCCGGCGACGAGGCCGCCGGGCGTTCCCTCGCCGGGCTCCTGGTCACCCCCGTCTTCCTCGTCGCCGTGTCGGCGGCGCTCTATCTCTACGTGCGAGGCCTGGACCTCGACGCGATCGAGCGCAGATCCCTCGACCGGTCCGAGATCACCCATCAGTTCCTCCAGCACATCAAGCTGGTCGCGGTGTCCACGGCGCTCGTCCTCGCGATCGCGATCCCGCTCGGCGTGCTGGTGACCCGGCCGGGGCCGAACCGGCTGTCGGCGCCGTTGCTCGCGCTCGCCAACGTGGGCCAGGCCGTCCCGTCGATCGGGGTGCTCGTCCTGCTCGCCGTCACGGTCGGCATCGGCTTCCAGAAGGCGGTGATCGCGCTCATCCTGGTGTCGGCTCTGCCGGTTCTGCGCAACACGATGGTCGGCCTGCAGGGCGTCGACCGGTCCCTCATCGAGGCGGGGCGCGGCATCGGCCTGTCCAGGACGGCGGTCCTGTTCCGCGTCGAGCTGCCGCTCGCCGTTCCGGTGATCCTCGCCAGCGTCCGGGTCGCGGTGATCCTCAACGTGGGCAGCGCGACGCTGGCCGCGTTCACCAACGCGGGCGGGCTCGGCGACCTCATCAACACCGGCATCTCCCTCAACCGGACTCCGATCCTGCTCACCGGAAGCGTCCTGACCGCCGTGCTCGCGATGGCCGCCGACTGGCTGATCGGCATCGTCGAGCTCGTCCTGCGCCCCCGCGGCCTCTGAACCCCACCAGGAGATCCACCATGCGCAAGCTCCCCGCCGCCGCGTCCCTCGCCGCGTCCCTCGCCGCCGTCGCCCTGACCGCCGGCTGCTTCAGCTCCACCGGCACCGACGCCAAGGCCGGGAGCCTGGCCGAGGGCAACTCGCTCAAGGGCGTCACCCTCACCGTCGGGTCCAAGGAGTTCACCGAGCAGCTCGTCCTCTGCCAGGTCACCGCCCTCGCGCTGCGCTCTGCGGGCGCGACCGTCAAGGAGAAGTGCGGACTCCAGGGCAGCAACACCACGCGGGCCGCGCTGACCTCCGGCAGCATCGACCTCTATTGGGAGTACACGGGCACCGCCTGGGTCAACTACCTCAAGCAGACCGAGCCGATCGGCGACCCGGCTCGGCAGTACGCGGCCGTCGCGGAGCAGGATCTCGCGAAGAACAAGGTGAAGTGGCTGGCCGCCGCGCCCGCCAACAACACCTACGCCTTGGCGGTGAAGACGACGACGATGCGGCAGCTCGGGATCGCGGACCTGTCGGGCTACGCGAGGCTGGCGAAGACCGACCCGTCGAAGGCGTCCACGTGCGTGGCGAGCGAGTTCGCGGGACGCAGCGACGGGTGGCCCGGCCTGCAGAAGGCCTACGGGTTCAGCCTGCCGAAGTCGGACGTGGCGACGCTGGCCGAAGGCGCCATCTACGACGCCGTCGGGAAGGGCGAGCCGTGCGCCTTCGGCGAGGTCGCCACCACCGACGGGCGCATCAAGGCGCTCGGCCTGACCCCGGTACCGGACGACAAGAAGTTCTTCCCCGTCTACAACCCCGCCCTCACCGTCCGCGAGTCCGTCTACAGGGACGATCCCGCCATCGAGAAGATCGCGAACCCGATCGCCGCGGCGCTCACCGACTCGGTCCTGCGGGAGCTCAACGGCGAGGTCGACATCAGGGGCAAGCAGCCGGAGGAGGTCGCCGAGACGTGGCTGAAGTCCAAGGGCTTCATCGGCGGGTAGCCGCGGGAGGGACGGATCGTCCGGGCGGCTCTCAGGCCGCCCGGACCGGCGTCACACCATGTACTGGTCGTGGCGCCGGTAGAGGTCCGTCCACTCCTCGTCGCCGAGCCGCCGCCCGGTCGCGGCGATCTCGGCGAGCTCCTCGAAGTAGGCCTCGCGAGGAGCCCCCGGCGTGAAGAGCAGGAGCATCGCCGCAGGCTCGCCCGACTCGTTGCGGAAGCCGTGCACGCCGCCCTCGGGGACGAAGAGGAAGTCGCCGGCCGAGGTGTCCTTCCAGCCCGTCCCGTCGTGCAGCCGGACGGTCCCGGACAGGATGTAGAACGACTCGGTGATCGTCCGGTGGAAATGCGGCATCGGACCGGAGGGCTTCGGGCCCATCTCCCAGCGGTACAGGCCGAACGCGCCGTTCGTCGAGCCGCCGGTGCCCAGATAGTGCACCCGCGTCCCGCGGTGGACGCGGTCGCTGTCGGCCGCGCCGATGAGCAGGTCGGGCGCCGCCCCGGCGGGACGGAACGTCCCGCTGTTCTCGCCGCCGTCCCCGAAGTAGCGGGCATCGGGATAGGTCATGGCTACACCACCAGGTTCAGCAGGAGGACGAACACCAGGCCGGACACCGAGATCACGGTCTCCATCAAGGACCAGGTCCTGATGTTCTGCCCGACGCTGAGCCCGAAATACTCCTTGACCAGCCAGAATCCCGCGTCGTTGACGTGGGAGAAGAACAGCGAGCCGGCCCCGATCGCGAGGACGAGCAGCGACGTCTGACCGCTGTCGAGCGTGGTGGCCAGCGGCGCGAGGATCCCGGCCGCGGTGACCGTGGCGACCGTCGCCGAGCCGGTGGCGAGCCGGATGAGCACGGCGACCAGCCACGCCAGGAACAGCACCGACAGGTCGCTGTCCTTGACCCAGTCGGCGACCAGATCGCCGATCCCGGTGTCGACGAGCGTCTGCTTGAAGCCGCCGCCGGCGGCCACGATCAGCAGCGGGCCGGCGATGGGCGGCAGCGACCCGGCAAGCGAGGAGGCGATCCCCTCCCGGTCCATGCCGGAGCCGAGACCGAAGGTGAACATGGCGACGACGACCGCGATGATCAGCGCCACCAGCGGGGTGCCGAGGTTGTCCAGGACGGTGCGCACCTGACCGCCCTCGTCCAGGGTGATGTCGGCGACGGCCTTGCCCAGCATCAGCACGACCGGGAGCAGCACGGTGAACAGGGTGACGGGGAAGGACGGGCGCCGCCGCGGCTTGCCGTCCACGGCGGCGTGGTCCTCGGTGTCCCGCTCGTCGGCGCCGGTGACGTAGAGCTCCGGCGCCGGGACGTCCACCCACCGGGACGCGAACCGGGCGAACACCGGGCCGGACAGCGCGATGGTGGGGAGCGCGACGACGATGCCGAGGGCGAGCGTGAGGCCGAGGTCGGCCTTGAGGTTGTCGATCGCGACGAGCGGCCCCGGGTGCGGCGGGACCAGCCCGTGCATCGCGGACAGGCCCGCCAGCGCGGGGATCCCGACCGCGATGATCGACATCTGGGCGCGGCGCGCCACCAGCAGGATGACCGGCACCAGCAGGACGAGCCCGATCTCGAAGAACATCGGCAGCCCGATCAGCGCCCCGACGAGGGCCATCGCCCACGGCAGGAACCGGCGCCCGGTACGCCCGATGATCGTGTCGACGATCTGGTCGGCGCCGCCGGAGTCCGCCAGGAGCTTGCCGAACATCGCGCCGAACGCGATCAGCGCGCCGACCCCGGCGGCGGTGTCGCCGAACCCCTTGACGAAGGCGTCGACGGTGTCGGCGACCGGCAGCCCCGCGATGATCCCGACCAGCAGCGAGCCGAGGGTCAGGCTCAGGAACGGGTGCACCTTGAAGTAGGTGATCAGTACGACGATCAGGGCGATGCCGGCGAGCGCGGCCGGCACGAGCCTCCCGCTCGACGCCGCCGGCGCCGCGGCCAGCACGATCGGGTGCATGCGTCATCCTCCTGGGAGCCGGAGTGAACGATGATGGTCGCCCGAGTGTGGCCGCTATAACCTGCCGTTAACAAGGGATAGCTCCATAAAATCGTATCTTTGTCGGGGCTTGTCTGGCTTCGTGTGATGATTGGCGCATGGTGGAGACCCCCTCGGCGGGCCTGCACGGCAGCGTCCTCGATCGGCTCGGCATGCTGATCACGTCCGGCGCGCTGCCCGCGGGCGAGGTGCTGCGGATCGAGCAGCTGGAGGCGCGGTTCGCGGTGTCCCGGTCGGTGGTCCGGGAGGCGATCCGCGTCCTGGAGGCCATGGGCATGGTGAGGAGCCGCCGCAGGGTCGGTGTGACGGTCGCCGCCCGCCCGGACTGGAACGTCTTCGACCCGCAGATCATCGGCTGGCGGCTCGAGGGCGACGGCCGGGAGGAGCAGCTGCGCTCCCTCGGCGAGCTGCGCCGCGGGCTGGAGCCGGTGGCCGCCGCGCTCGCCGCCCGGAATGCGACGCCGGCGCAGTGCGGCGCGCTGACCGGCGCGGTCATGGAGATGGCGGTGCACGGCAGGTCCGGTGACCTGGAGGCCTACCTGGCCGCGGACATCCGCTTCCACCGGACGCTCCTGGAGGCGTCCGGCAACGAGATGATGGGCGCGCTGAGCGGCGTGGTCGCCGCCGTCCTGGCCGGCCGCACCCACCACGACCTGATGCCCGCGCACCCCGAGCCGGTCGCGATCCGCTGGCACGCCGAGGTGGCGCAGGCCGTGCAGTCCGGCGACGCGGAGGACGCCGAACGCGCCATGCGCGACATCGTCGAGGAGGCGACCCGGGCGATGCTGGAGCCCGGCTGACCGGTCAGAACAGCGTCGGCGGCTCCGCGGGGACGGGCTCCGGCAGCGGCTCCAACCCGGGGACGCGGGCCCTCACCTCGTCGTGGAAGCGCCGGGCGAGCTCGGGCGCGTCGGCGTTGTCCGGCGTGTGGACGAACACGGTCGGCGAGCGTCCCTCGGCCAGCCATCCGGCGACGCGCCCGACCCAGAACCGCCAGCCCTCGACGGTGCGCTCGGTGTCGTCCCGTCCGAGGTAGCGGACGATGGGACGCTCCGTGAGCGCCTCCGCCCTGCGCGGCACCCGCGGCTTCTTCGTCCAGGCGTCCCGCTCGGCGTCGCTGGTCGGACGGCTCTGGAAGAACGCGGTCGTGTCGAACGGGACCCACTCGGCCCCGGCGCGGGACAGGACCCGCTCAAGGTCGCGCACGGATCCCGCGTCCTCGAAGAACGCGCGGTGACGCACTTCGACGGCGTACCTGTGCGCCGTGGGCAGCCTGCGCAGGAACGTCGCCAGCGTCCCGAGGTCACCGGGGCCGAAGGAGCCTGGGAGCTGCACCCACAACGCGTGCGCCCGCGACTGGAGCGGCTCGATCGCGTGGAGGAACGCCCGCAGTTCCTCCTCGGCCCCGGCGAGCCGCCGCTCGTGCGTGACCGTCTTCGGGAGTTTGATCACGAACCGGAAGCCGGGCCCGGTCTGCTCCGCCCACGACTCCACGGTGCTCCGCGCGGGCGTCGCGTAGAAGGTGGTGTTGCCCTCCACCGCGTTGCACCAGCTCGCATAGGCCCGCAGCCGTTCGCCCGAAGGCAGCGACGGAGGGACGAACCGTCCCTGCCACCGCGCGTGAGCCCACATCGCGCACCCCACATGAAGCCGCATGCCCCGACGCTACCGGTGATGCGGACCTCCGAGCCGGCCGTCCAGCACGCCGCCGAAACCGGTTCGAGCGGCCTCGACCCGCGCGAAGCGGCTCCAGGCAGGTCGGAGTGTCACCCGCAAACGGAGATACAGCCTCCATTTACTCTTGCGTGGGAGCTCCTCGGCATGCCATGATTAAACGGAGGAAATTTCACCGGTTAAAGTGGAACGTGGAGGTGGGCGATGCGTGCGGAGACGGCGAACCGCGGACCGGGCCGGGCGTCCTGGCGGAGCGGTGGGGCGCGGCGGCGGCCGGGCGGCATCGCACCGGCTCGGGAGCGATCATGACCGGTGCCGCCCTTCCGCCGCGGCTGGCGCGGATGAACCGGGTGCCTTTCCGGCTGCTGGCCTGGGGCCTTCCGATGGGCCCCCTCGTCTTGCTGCGCACTCGCGGACGTCGCAGCGGCCTGCCCCGCACCACTCCGGTGGCGCTTCTGGAACTCGACGGCCGGCAGTGGCTCGTCTCGCCCTTCGGTGAGACCCACTGGGTCCGCAACGCCCGCTCCGGCGGCCGGGCCGAACTCGGTCGCGGGCGACGCTTCCGCAAGGTGCGCCTCACCGAGATCGACGACGACCGCAAGCACCGGATCGTCAGTGCCTACCGCCACAAGTACCGTGTCGTGCCGTTCGTCCGCGACGCCTTCGACACCGGCCCGGAGGCGACCGCGTCCCCCGACTCCGACCGTCCCGTCTTCCTGGTCGAACGGGACGCCTGACTCGTCCGCCGTCCCAGGGGAACGGACCGCCGACGCGCACGTCGAGCACATCCTCGCGAAGCTCGCCCACTCCTCCCGCGCCCCGATCGCCGCGTGGATCAGCGAGCGGGGGCGGTGAACTCGTAGGATCCGACCGTGAGCGAGGAGGAGATCCGGACGGCGCCGCCGACCGCGGCCCGCCCCCGGCCCGACATCACCCCTGCGGAATTCGAGGAGTTCGTCGCCGATCGGCTGCTCGGACCGGCCGCCCCGCACGTGAGCGGGCTGACCGTCACGCTGCATGAGAAGGTGGCCGGCTCCGACGGGACCTACGATCTCGACGCGACCGTCCGCTACCGGTTCGCGGGCATGGACTTCCTGGTCGTGGTCGAGGCCAAGCACCACCGGAACCCGATCAAGCGCGAGCTGGTGCAGGTGCTCCACCAGAAGGTCCAGAGCATCGGCGCGCACAAGGGCGTCATGGTGTCCACCGCCACGTACCAGAGCGGCGCCGTGGCCTTCGCGCGAGCGCATGGCATCGCTCTCGTGACGGTCACGGACGGCCGGTTCCTCTTCGAGACGAGGGAGAACATGCCGGTCGAGGAGAGCGCCGGCTCCGGCCCGTCGCGTTTCGTCGTCCACTGCCATGGCCTTCCCGGCAGAAGACCGGGCACGTCACGTGACCTGCTCATGGTGCCGGACGACGACGACTACCCGCGGCAGGCGGCGGAGATCCTGCTGGGCCGCCCTTTCGGGAGGCCCGCTCCGTAGTACGGACGGCCCGGTCAGGCGCCGACGTGGACGTGCGACGCCCACACCGAGGGGTAGTCCGGCCATCGGTCCCGCATCTGGCGGGTCGCGGCGTGGACCGCGCCGGCGACGTCTCCGCCGTCGGCGACGGCCGTGTAGACGAGGTCGGCGATGTCGACGGCGTGCCGGTCACCGATCGGCCACAGGGTGCCGATCACATGCCGGTAGCCGGCGAGCTGGAACGCCGACGCCAGGTGGATCGCCTCGTCCGCGAGGCGTGCACCCGGCCGGGCGGTCGAGCAGGCCGACAGGAAGGCGAGCTCGGCGCCGTCCAGGCGGAGCCCGGCGAGGTCCGTCACCGTCAGCGGCCGGGTCTGGTGGTCGGCCAGCAGGAGGTGGCTGGACGACGGGTCGGCGAGGTCGCTGTGCCCGTGGCAGGCGAAATGCGCCCACCGGGCCTTCGGCAGCGCCGCGAGCACCGCCTCGTGGGTGGCGGACGAGCCGGTGAGGACGTCGACCGGGCCCGGGAAGCGCCGGCCGATCAGGGCCGCCTCGGACTCCGCCCCCGGCAGGTCGGACCGAGTACCGGGCGTGCGGGGCATCGCCACGGCGACCGCCCGGTCATCGCCGGGCCGCACCGCGTCCGTCGAGCCGCGGCGCGCGTGGGCCAGGGCCCGGACGGTCGGGGCCGTCGAGCACACGACCCGGTCGACGACCGTTTCCGGGGCCGCGTCGGCCATGGTGCCGTGGTACCCCGCCGCATGCACCGGGAGGAACGACATCAGCCCTGACAGGCACCACCACAGCCTCGGCCACGGTGCGCCGTCCTGGGGCGGCCCGCCGATACCGACGTGGTCGAGCACCGGACCGGCCACCGCGTCCCACAGCCATTCGAGCGTCCGCGACATCCGGCGCTGCCCGGCCGCCCACGACCGGACCTCCTTGGCACCGATCTCCTCGACCGCCGCCAGGAACGCGCCGACCTCCGCCACCACCGCGTCAGGGGTGAGCGCGGGCAGCGGCACGGCCGTGGCGCCGGTGTCGGCGTGCAGGACCAGCGCGTGCGATCCGAAGTCCGACACGTTGACGATCACGATGTGACCGCGGGCCGGAACGAGGTCGGGGACGGTGGGCGGGCGCAGGAAGCGATCGAATCCGGGCAGTTCCCGGATCTCCGCGACGAGCCGGTCGAACGCCGCGGCCGTGGCGCGGCGTTCCACCGATCCCTGGGGTGCAGGGACGGCGCCGCTGCCGGGGACCCCCGCCGCGGGCGCGGGACGGTCGAGCTCCGTGCAGAGGGCGGTGAACCGTCCGGCCAGGTCCGGGTGCCGCTCGGAGAGCGCGGTGAGGTCGGTGCGGGTGTCGAGCGCCTGGCCGAGCAGCAGCCCGCGTCCCTGCTCGAACAGTTCGACTCCGGACTCGACCTGCCCGGCGCGCACGCAGCAGGCGGCGGCGTCCGACGCGATCCCGCCCATGTCGCCGAGGAGGATCTCCTGGTCGCGGCGGTCGAGGCCCCGGGGGACCGTGCGCCCCATCAGGTCTGCGACCGCCGCGTAACCGACTACGGCCTCCTCCCACCGTCCGGCCTCGGCGGCGAGCCTGGCCCAGCGAGCGGCCGCGACCGCGCGGACGCGGGGCGGGGCGGCTTCGGTCGCCGCTCCTTCCCGGCACGCCGCGATCGCCTCGTCCAGATCCGGTCCGGCGCCCGTCAGGGTGGACCGGGCGCCGAGCGCCCCGCCCAGGTTGGCCAGGTAGCCGGCGCGGTCGGGATGGTCGGGGGCGATGGCGGCGACCGCGGCGCGGGCGGCGCCGATCGCCGCGTCCACGTCCGCCGCCTCTCCGGTGTGCTCGTACCGCCGGTGCAGGACGATCGCGCGGTTCGACAGGACGCCGGCACGGCGCGGGTGGCCGTCCGGGACGGCCGCGGCGGCGGCCCGGGCGGTCTCGGCCGCCTCGTCGATGTCGGCCCGCTCCCCGCTGATCGAGAACCGGGCCTGCAGGGCCGCGCCGAGATTGGACAGGCGCACGCCCCGGCTGGAATGGTCCGCCGGAGTGGCGAGGACCGCCTCGCGACAGGTGTCGATCGCCTCGTCGAGGTCCTCGCGGCGCCGCACGGAGTCGAACCGGACCTGCAGCGCGCCGCCCAGGTTCGCCAGCATCGTCCCGCGGTGGGGGCTCGCGTCCGGCGCGGCGGCCACCGCCATCCGGAGCGCGTCGACCGCCTCGTCCAGGTCCGCCTGCCCGCCGGTGCCGCGGAACCGGGACAGCGAGGCCGCCCCGAGGTTGCCGAGGTAGGCCGGGAGGTGCGGATGGCCGGGCGGCGCGGCGGCGACCCCGGCGCGGCCGGCCTCGACCGCCTCGTCGATGTCGGCCTCCTGCCCGGTGCGCTCGAACCGCATGCGGAGGATGTCGCACAGGTTCGACAGGTACGAGGGACGTTCGGGACCATCCGCCGGAGTGGCGGCCACGGCCCGCCGGGCGAGCGCGACCGCCTCGTCCAGCTCCTTCCGGCCGCCGGTGCGCCGGTGCAGCTCGCACAGGGCGTTGGCGAGGTTGGACTGACGTCCGCACAGATCGGGGTCGTCGGCGCGGGTCGCCGCCACTGCGGCTCGTCCCGCCTCGACCGCGTCTGCCAGGTCCAGTTCATCGCCCGTCTGGACGAACCGGATCCGGAGGACGTCGCCGAGGTCGGACAGCGAGGCGGCACGCTCGGCGTCCTGCGGCGCGGCGACGGCCACCGCCTCCCGATGGGCCTCGACCGCCTCGTCCAGATCCGCCGGGTCCCCGGCGCGTTCGAACCGGGCCAGCAGCGCGTGGCCGAGCTGAGACAGCTGCCCGGCGTGCGCGGGGTGGTCGGGCGAGGTCGTGATCACCGCGTCCCGTGCCAGGTCGATCAGCTCGTCCGCGCCGGTCACCCGGTGGAGCAGCGCCTCCCTGGTCCGTAAGGCAAGGTCGAGGTTGGACGCCATGGCGGCGCGGTCGGGGTGGTCGGGCCAGCCGGTGACCGCGGCCCTACCGGCCGCGATCGCGGCGTCGAGGTCAGGCTCGCCGCCGAGGTACTCGAATCGGGTCAGCAGGGCGTTGCCGAGGTTGGACAGGTAGAGGGCGCCATCGGGTTCGCCCGGTCCGGCGCCCTCGACCGCCGCCCGGCCGAACGTGATCGACTCCTCCAGGTCCGGCGGCGCTCCGGTCCGCTCGAACCGGGTCAGCAGCGCGCTGCTGAGATTGGTCCGGCAGCGGCCGTACTCGGCGTGCTCCGGCCCGGTGGCCGCGGCCGCCAGCCGGAACAGCGCGACGGCCCGGTCCAGGACGCCGGCGTCCTCCGCGGCGAGCGTGTCCCGGTAGAGCATGCGGCCGAGGCGGGCCAGCAGCCCGCCGCCGTCCGGGGCGGACGGGGGCTCGCCGTCGAACAGCTCGCCGATCAACGGGGGGACCCCGGCCGGAACCTGCCGGTACACCGGATTGAGCAGCTCCAGGGCGACGGTGAGGTCCGACTCGCCCTCGGCCGAACCGCGGGCGGCGAAGCGGAGCCAGAACAGCCATCCCGCCGCCTGCGCGACCTCGACGTCGTCCACCGGGTCCGGGACCGAGCAGATCAGATCCACCGCGTCGGCGACGGCTCGGGGGGCCAGGACCAGAGTCGCATCACGCTCGGCATTGAACCGGTTGACCCGATCCCGTACCTGTGCGAGCAGACGCGTTCGCACCAGCGACGCTCCTACCATCTCGACGGCCGGAAGTGCAGCAGTGAGGAACCCTATCCATTCTGGCGACGGGGAGGTTCTCGCCCGTTCGCCTTCCTGGCCCGCGGGAGCGTCGGCCGGCTGCTCCGCCCATGAGGCGGAACCAGGTCAGGGGAGGGTGGCGGCCAGGCGGGTGCGCAGGGCGGGCATGCGATCGGAGGCGGCCGCGAGGGTCGTGGGCACCTTCCTCCGGGCCAGGATCTCCAGAAGGATCGCGAGTTGCCGCGGGTCCTCCTCCGACAGGAGTTCGTCGGCGCGCTCCACGGTGAGGGCGGGACGGTCGAGGTCGCGCAGGCAGTCCAGGAACGCATCCCAGTTGTGCCCGAAGTAGTCCGGGAAGCCGAGGGCCCGCGCCGCCTCGTGGAAGAAGGCGGCGCGGGTCCGGCACGCGTGCCCGTCGACGCCCGCCCGCACCGGATCGCTGGTCAGCGTCAGCCAGGGTGGCAGCGAGGTCATCGGACGGGTCCCGTCGCTAGGAGAGCTTGTAGAAGTTGGAGTAGTGGTCCGGCGAGAAGTAGACGGTGCCGGTACTGCTGTGGACGATCCGGTAGGCGTCGCGCGAGGAGCCCTTCGTCCGCGAGTAGACGTCGTACTCGTGGTAGGACGCGCCGGCCGGGAGCTGGCCGTCGTAGTTGTGGTAGACGCCGCCGGTGTAGTTGTACAGGCCGTCCGGCCAGGAGTACCAGCCTGAGCTGGACGGCCATCCCTTCCCGCCCCACACCGAGGCGGCGTACCGGCCGTCGGAGCAGCGTGAGATCGTGCAGGAGCCGTAGACCGTCGCGCTTGCCGGGACGGTGGCGGTGACGCCCGTCGCGCACGTCGCGGCCACCAGGGTGACGGCGGCTCGTTTCGTCCAGGACGGCCGGGAGCGCTGCATGAGCACAGGTACCTCCTACGAACGAGTGCGTCCCGAAGGGGACGATTTCCCCCGGACCCGGAGCGCGCCGGGATCGAGGGCGACCAGCCGTCATGATGACCTTGCGAATCGGCGTAGTCGATACAAAGCCGCCAAGTTTCTATGAACAGGCCTCAACCACCCGACTCGGATTCAGCGCTCTGGAGCGGGCGGGGAACACGCGGGACCGGACAGCGCACCCGGTCCGGAGCCGCGGTTCCGCAGGGATCAGCGCAGCTCCTGGATGCGGATCAGGTTGCCGGCGGGATCGCGGAACGCGCAGTCGCGCAACCCGTACGGCTGCTCGACCGGCTCCTGGACGACCTCGGCCCCCGCGGCCTGCACCCTGTCGAAGGTGTCGTCGAGGTCGGGGGAGGCGAGCAGAATCCAGCCGTAGGTCCCCTTGGCCATCATCTCGGCGATGGTGCGGCGCTCGTCGTCGGTGATGCCGGGATCGGTGGCCGGCGGCGCCAGCAGGATGGAGGTGTCGGGCTGCTTGGGCGGACCGACCGTGATCCAGCGCATCCTGCCGCCGCCGACGTCGTTGCGGACCTCGAAGCCGAGCGCGTCGCGGTAGAAGGCCAGCGAGGCGTCCGGGTCGTCGTGCGGGAGGAAGCTCGTGTGAATGGTGATGTCCATGCCGATCACGCTAGCCGCGGCTCCTTCAGCCGCGCTTCTCGATTCCTGACCGGTCTCGCCCACGGGCCGCAAGCACATCGCAATGCGCCGCGCGAGGGTCCTAGCGGAGATGACGGTCGAGGAAGGCGCCGATCGCGCCGGCCACGGACTCGGGGGCCTCCTCGGCCATGTGGTGGCCGGAGTCGATGGGACTGCCGCGGACATCGTCGGCCCACGCCTGCCAGATCCGCACCGGATCGCCGTAGAGCTCCTCCAGGTCGTCCCGGGCGGACCACAGCACCAGCGTCGGGCACCGGACGCGGCGGCCGGCGCGGCGGTCGTCCTCGTCGTGCCTCCGGTCGATGCCCAGACCGGCCCGGTACTCCTCCAGCATGCCGTGCACGGTCGCCGGGTCGTGGATCGCCTCGCGGAAGTCGGCCCAGGCTTCGGGGGCCATGTGCTCGCCGGTCGCGGAGTACCAGGCGTCGGGGTCGGCGCTGATGATCCGCTCCGCCGGTCGGTCCGTCTGCCCGAAGAACCACCAGTGCCACCACTGCGCGGCGAAACGGGCGTCGCAGCGCTCCAGGTGCTCGACCACCGGCAGTCCGTCCATGGGGATCAGCGCGGTGACCGCGGTCGCATGGTCCATCGCCGTCCGGAACGCCACGAGGGACCCGCGGTCATGGCCCGCGACGGCGAACGCGTCGTGGCCGAGCGCCCGCATCAGGGCGACCATGTCCCCGGCCATCGCGCGCTTGGAGTACGGCGAGTGGTCGGCGTCGGTCGGCGGCTTGGACGACTTCCCGTATCCGCGCAGGTCCGGGCACACCACACTGAACCGGTCCGCGAGGAGCGGCGCGACCTTGTGCCAGGTGGCGTGCGTGCGGGGATGGCCGTGCAACAGCAGCACGGGCGGCCCCGTCCCACCGTGCCGCACCCTCAGCGTGACCTCGCCGACGTCGACCTGATCCAACGTGAAGCCGTCGAAGAACACCCGAGCCCGTTACCCCCGCCGCGCCCCGCCAATCACGCGGCGGTCTCGACGTGCGGCGAGGGAGCGGGGGGCGGGGTCAGTGGCGGGTGGGGAGGCGGACGACGGTGACGAAGAAGTCGTCGATCTGCCGGATGGCCTTGATGAACTGGTCGAAATCGACGGGCTTGGTGACGTAGGCGTTCGCGTGCAGCTTGTAGCTGCGCAGGATGTCCTCCTCCGCCGACGACGTGGTCAGCACCACCACCGGGATGGAGGCCAGCTCCGGGTCGGACTTGATCTCTTCGAGGACCTCGCGGCCGTCGCGCTTGGGCAGGTTGAGGTCGAGGAGGACCAGGTCGGGGCGGGGCGCGCCGGCGTGGTCCCCCCGCTTGTACAGGAAGTCCAGGGCCTCCGCGCCGTCGCGGACGACCTGCAGGGTGTTGCCGACCTTGTTGTGCTCGAAGGCCTCGCGGGTCATCAGCTCGTCACCGGGGTCGTCTTCGACCAGCAGGACGGTGATGGGCTGGACGGCGGTGCTGGTCACGAACTGGCTCCTTGGAGGTCGGTGGTCGAGGAGGGAACGTCGCCGTCGGACGTGCCGGCGGCGGATGCGCCGGCGCCGTCCGAGGGCCCGCCGGCCGGGGCGTCATCGAGGGTCGCCGCGTCGGCGGGCGCGGCGGATTCGTCCTCGGCCGAGAGGGTGAAGTGGAAGCGGGAGCCTTCCTCGCGGTCGGGGTCGAGCCAGATCCGGCCGCCGTGGTACTCGACGATCTTCTTGCACAGGGCCAGGCCGATGCCGGTGCCGGCGTAGGCGTCGCGGCTGTGCAGCCGCTGGAAGATGACGAAGATCTTGTCGGCGTACTCGGCGGGGATGCCGATGCCGTTGTCGGTGACGGTCAGGTGCCAGTGCCCGTCCTCCCGCTCGCAGGTGACGCGGACGACCGGGTCGCGGTCGGGGGAGCGGAACTTGACCGCGTTGCCGATCAGGTTCTGCCACAGCATCACCATGAGCGTGGGATCCGCGGTGAGCTCCGGCAGATCGTCGGGTCTCTCGATGCGGGCGCCGGCCTCGCTGACGGCTCCGTCGAGGTTGGCCAGCGCCTGGTCGAGCGGCTCGCCCAGCGGGAGCGTCCGCTGGTGCTGGTGCAGTCGGCCGACCCGGGAGAAGGTCAGCAGATCGTTGATCAGCACCTGCATGCGTTTGGCGCCGTCCACCGCGAAGGCGATGTACTGGCGGCCGCGGTCGTCGAGCTGGTCGGAGCAGCGGCGCTCCAGCATCTGGCAGAACGACGCGACCTTGCGCAGCGGCTCCTGCAGGTCGTGGCTGGCGACGTAGGCGAACTGCTCCAGTTCGGCGTTGGAGCGGCGCAGCTCCACGGTCTGCGCGTCCAGCTCCGCGGTCTGGCTCTGGAGCAGGCGCTCGCGTTCGGTGGACTGCTCCAGCGCCATCGTGATCCGGCCGCGCATCGCCTCCACGGCGTGGGCCACATCGCGCACGTCGGCGGGGCCGTGCGCACCGATGACATGGGTGAAGTCGCCGTCGGCGACCCGCCGTGAAGCGGAACGGAGCATGCGCAGCGGCCGGTCCACGGCGTAGTGCAGCAGGAGCGCCAGCAGCGCCGCGGTCACCAGCAGCGCGATGAACAGGGCGGTCAGCGTCCAGTCCCGCATCATGCGGGTGTGGCGCAGGTCGGCGCGGCTCTCGGCGCGGACCTGGCTCAGGTGGCGGGTCTGGACCGCCCAGGTCGCGCGGACCTCGTCGAAGGCGGGCTTGCCCCGGGCCGCGATGGCGGCGGCCTCGCCGCCGGGCCCCTGCTCACGGACCTGGTCGATGACGACGCCGCCGTAGTCGCGGCGCCACGCGCCGATGGCCCGCTGGATCGCGTCGAGGTCGGCCCGCAGTTCGGGCTCGTCGGCCAGCAGCCGCTGCAGCCGCGCGAAGGACTCCTGTTCGGTGGCCAGCCCGTCGGTATAGGGCTGCAGGAACTGCCGGTCGCCCGCCAGGGCGTAGCCCCGCACGCCGGTCTCCTGGTTGAGCATGGCCATCTGCATCCGGCTCGCCTCGACCTGTGCCGGTGCGATCCTGTCCACCAGCCGGTCCGAGGCCCGCGCGGTGTCCTCCAGCAAGGTGTGGACCACCACGGCGCCGGTGACGGTGAGCGCGACGATCAGCAGCGCGGCCAGCATGAACCATGTCCGGACGGTCAGTCCCCGCCGTTGCGGGGGGCCGCTCGCCGGCGCCGGTGCGGCGAGATCGGCGGATTCGGCCGTCTCGGCGTCCCGCACCGTCGGGGGCGGTGTGCTCATGTGGGGGTCCATCCAAGGTGAATGACGGCGACGTCGTCGGCCAGGCCCCCGTGCTGGAGCGAAGCCGCCTCGACGTCGGTGATGAGTGTGTCGACGAAGTCGTCGGGGGAGAGCGTGCGGTGGCCCCGGGCGAGCTGGAGCAGGCCGGTCAGGTCGAGGCGCCGGCCTTCGGCGTCGATCTGGCCCTCGAACAGGCCGTCGGTGAACAGGACGAGCGAGCCCCCCGGCGGCAGCGGGACCTCGTGCTCGCGCCAGCCGGCCAGCCCGGGCACCATGCCCACACCCAGCCCTCCCGGCGGCTCGATCAGCCGGACCTCGCCGTTCCCGTGCAGCAGGAACCCGTGGTGCCCGGCCCGCACCACCCGCGCCACGGGCCGGTCGGGGAACAGGGTCGCCGTGATGAGGGTGACGAACATCTCGGAGCCGCCGTCCTCTCCGGCCAGCAGCTCTTCCAGGAGTTCGACCACCCGCGCTCCACGGGTCCCGGCGAGCACGAACGATCGCCACGCCACCCGCAGGCTGACGCCCAGGGCCGCCGAGGCGGGACCGTGCCCCGCCACGTCCCCGATCACCGCGTGCACCAGGCCGTCGCCGGTCTCCACCACGTCGTAGAAGTCGCCGCCGAGCAGGGAGTGCGCCCGTCCCGGCCGGTACCGCGAGACGACCCGCAGGCGCGGATTGGACACCCTCGGGCGCGGCAGCAACCCGCGCTCCAGCCGGGCGTTCTCCTGGGCCCGCATCCGCTGGACCTGCAGTGCCGCGACCGCCTGCTGGACCTGGCGCCGCTGCACCGAGTACCGGATCGCCCGCCCGAGCCGATCCGCCTCCAGCTGGTCCTTGGACAGGTAGTCCTGCGCGCCGGCGGCCATCGCCGCGGTGCCCGCCTGCGACTCCGCGAGCCCGGTCAGCACCACCACCGCGGCACCCGGCGCCCACTCCAGCACCTGCCGGAGCACCGCCAGGCCCTGCGACTCGCCCAGGTGCAGGTCCAGCAGCACGCAGTCGGGCGTGGAGTGCGCCGACAACGGGCCCTGCGCCTCGGGAAGCGAACGCACCCACTGCAGCGACGCCCGCAGTCCGGTGTCGGCGAGCGTGTCCTCCACCAGGAGCGCGTCGGCGGCGTCGTCCTCCACCAGCAGCACCCGCAGCGGCCCGAGCTCCGGCCCGCCGTCGGCGGCGCCGGTGATCGCGAGCGGCGCGCGCGGTCCGGACGGCGCGGAAGAGGTCGGCTCAAGGCCGGTAGTCTCAAGACCCTGCGACATCAGTCCGTCCACCACCCTTCCCCCTCCGCCCCGCCGGTGCCGCGCCGATAGTAGTTGCCTTATGGCAAATATGCGACCGCGGCGCCTCGCTCCGCGATGCATCCGAGTCCCGCGTGACCTGCCCGGCCGCGACCGGAACGCACCGGAGCCCGCGGCCCGTCCGGCCGGCTCTGCTGCCGCTCCGCACTTTCTACAGGCTCCGCGCCGGCGCGGGAGCGCCGGTGGCGCCGCGCGAAGGCCGGGCCGCGCCGGGGGACGCGCCACGGCCTGTGAACAGTTCGATGAGGGCCTGGACGTCGTGGTCGGCTTCGGCGGGATGCCGGAAGGGGCGGTCGGCGTTGACGGTGTAGCGGTTGCGGCGTCCGATCCGGGTGCGGGTGAGGTACCCCGCCTCCTCCAGATCCGTGATGATCAGCTGGGCCGCGCGCTCGGTGATGCCGATGTCCTGGGCGACGTCGCGGACCCGCAGGCCCGGGTCGCGCGCGATGGCGATCAGAACCCGTGCGTGGTTGGTCAGGAACGTCCACGGCTTGTCGTCGCGCCGTCTCGGTGCGCTCTCCATCCGCCCGCCTCGCCTTCCCGCGTCCGCCTTCTCCCCGCCGGGGGGCGCGGGAGCCGCCGGTCGGCGGGCTCCGCCGCCAGAGGGGCAGGTCGTGCTCAGGGCGACATCATACGAGCAGTCTTTGCGGAATAAAATTTCCTGTAACAATATTGGTGCGTTATCGTTCCCGGCGCCTGACTCCGGGCTCAGCCGTTCCGCAGGCCGGCGCCCGGCGGCAGCGACTCGGCCAGCGCGGCGTCGAGGGTCGGGTGGATGGTCAGGCGCTCGTCGACGTGCGTGATCTGCAGGACGCGCCGCACCGCGTCCTGCAGCGGGCCGGCCAGCACGGCGCTGCCCCCGCGTCCCTCGGCGGCCAGGTAGAACCGCATCAGCAGGCTGAGGCCCACCGAGTCGACGTACCGCAGGCCGCTCAGGTCGAGCACCAGGTGCTCGCCGTGCTCGCTGCGCAGTCGCCGCATGTGCTGCTCGGCCTGCTGCGCGGTGTCCAGTGCCAGATCCCCGGTGATCGTGATCACTGTCCAGCCGTCCCGCGCGTGGCCGGTCACCTCGGCCATGGCGTTGCCTCCACGTCGTTCCGCTTTCTGTGTGGGTCGGGGCCCGGCGCCGCCGGTGCGCCGCGGCCATCAGGCGTGGTCGGCCCCGGGCTGTGCGGCGTCGGGCGAGGTGAGGTGGACGGTGGCCAGCTCCGGGAGCCCGGAGAGGGTCAGCACCGGTTCCAGGAGCTGCGGAGCGACCAGTTCGAGATGGTCGGCATGGGCGAACAGGACGCTCAGCCCCGCGCTATCAAGGTACTCGACCGCGGTGAGGTCCAGGACGACTTTGCCCCCGTTCTCGTGCGCGGTGTCCAGCGCGGCGTCGAGGGACCCGCTGTTGCTCATGTCGATCTCGCCGGCGGCCGTCACGAGCGCTCCCCCGTCCGGGCGCCGGGCGGTCGTGAGGGTCAGGGGAGTGCTCATGCGCCAATCCTGGTGTGCATGTGGACGGTGGTGCCGTCCGGTCCGGGCGTGATCGTGAGCCTGCTCATCAGCGCGCGCATCAGCGCGGTGCCGCGTCCGCGGTTGAGGTCGGCGCCGCCTCCGGGAGGCTTCCAGCGGCCGGTGTCGGCGATGGTCAGGTGCACCTGGTCGACGAAGGCCTCGGCACGCAGCCGGACGGTGTGCACGCCGGCGGCGGGCCGGCCGTGCTCGACGGCGTTCGCGCAGGCCTCGCCGGCGGCGACCAGGACGCCCTGGGCGGTGCGGCGGGGGAGCTGGCACTGGGCGAGCCACCCGCGCAGCGCCTCCCGGAGCGGGGCGAGCTGCGAGGACTCGGCGGGGAAGCTCACGTCCAGCGGCGCGGGGTGCCGGTACAGCATCAGCGCGACGTCGTCGTCGTAGCCGTCCGGCGGGGCCAGGCTCGTCATGATGTGGGTGGCGAGCTCGTCCACCCCGCGCTCGCCGCCGTCCTGCACGGCGTGGCCGACCCGCTCGATGCCCTCGTTCAGGGAGTGGCGGCGGCGTTCGACGAGACCGTCGGTGTACAGCAGCACGGTGCCCCGGGCGGGGACGGTGGCCGCGGCGTCGGGCCGGGGCCGGGGGGAGCCGACGGCGATCGGGACGGACCTGCCGCCTTCGAGCAGCCGGGTGGTGCCGTCGGGCCCGGCGAGGATGGCGGGCGGGTGCCCGGCGCTGGAGTAGGTGAGGTCGCCGGTCGCCGGGTCGAGGACGCCGCAGAAGACGGTGGAGCACCGGGCTCCGGGAATGCCGGCGGCGAAGCGGTCGAGGGCCGTGAGGGTCCGCGCGGGGGCGGCGTCCTGGAGCAGGAGGGCCCGGCAGGCACTGCGCAGCTGGCCCATGACGGTGGCCGCCTCCAGCCCGCGGCCGACGCAGTCGCCCACGATGATGCCGATGCGGCCGTCGGGGAGGGCGAAGATGTCGTACCAGTCGCCGCCGACCTCCAGCGGCCGCGCCGCGGGCTCGTACCGGACGGCGAACCCGACGGGCAGCTCGGACGGGCCGAGGATGGAGCGCTGCAGGGCGAGGGCGGTCTCGCGCTGCTGGTCGATGAGGTTGGCGCGGGACAGCCCCTGGGCGAGACGCCCGGCGAGCAGGGACAACAGCAGCCGGTCCTGGTCGGTGAAGGGGCGCCGCTCGTTCAGGTCGATCCAGAGGACGAGGTTGCCGTGGGGATGTTCGAGCGTGATCGCGGCGGTGTGCTCGGCCACGGGCGTGAGGGTCGGGTGCTCGCGCAGCGCCGCCAGGTCCCTGCGGCGCTCCTCGGGCAGGTCCTGCCAGGTCAGCCCCGGCTCGGTCGAGGTCAGCCCGGGGGGCCCGCCGGCGAAGACGGCCGCCAGCACCCGCTCGGCGTGCCAGAGGTCCCGCAGTTCCTCCAGCGCGCCGGCCAGGGTGTCGGGCAGGTTGACGGCCTCGGTGAGGCGCATGCTGAGGGCCGCGAGGGCGCTCTCGCGCTGGATGGCGTAGTGGTCGGCGGTGATGTCCCGGAAGGTGCCGACGATGACCCGCCGCCCGGTCTCGGGGTCGTGGACGTGGTTGAAGGCGACGCTGACCCAGACCCGGTGGCCGTCGCGGTGTCTGACGGGGACGTCGAAGGTGCCGCGCTCCCGCCCGAGCATGCCGCCGAAGTCCTCGGCGACCTGCCGGTGCGCTTCGAGGTCGGTCTTCTCGTCCGGCCACCAGGGAGGCCGCGGGGGGTAGGGGAGCCCGGCGGCGTCATACCCGAGGATGTCGGTGAAGGCCGTGTTGAACTCGATGACGGCGCCGTCCTCGTCGCAGACGAAGAACGCCTCCTGCAGGGAGTCGACCAGCGCGGTGCGCCACCGGGCGTGGTGCCCGCGCAGCCGGGCCAGCTCCACGCTCGCCCGCACGCGGGCCAGGAGCTCGGCGGCGGCGAAGGGCTTGAGCAGGTAGTCGTCGGCGCCCGCCCGCAGGCCCTCGATCGAGGCCTCCTGCCCCGCGCGGGCCGACAGGAGCAGCACCGGCAGGGCGGCGGTGCGCGGGTCGCCGCGCAGCGCGGCGACGAGCTCCAGCCCGTCGACGTACGGCATCATCACGTCGCTGACCACCATGTCGACGGCGGTCTCGCGGACCGCCTCCAGAGCGGCCCGGCCGTCGGCGACGGCGTCGACCTCGTAGCCGGCGCCGCGCAGCAGCCGGCTGAGGTACTCGCGCATGTCGGCGTTGTCGTCGGCGACCAGTACCCGGGCCGCCACCTCGGGCGCGGAGACGGGGCCGGCGGGCGTCGGGTCGGTCGAGTTCGGGTCCCCGCCGCCGGGATGCTCGGCGGGAAGCCAGCGCAGCGCCTCCTGGACGTAGGGGTCGGCGGTGACCGACGCCGCCGTGGAGGAGCGCGGCGGAGCGACGGCGCCGGCGGGCAGGTGGTCGGCCCCGAACGGCAGCCGGATGGTGAAGCGGGTGCCCTCGCCCTCGTTGCTGGTGGCGGTGATGGTCCCGCCGTGCAGGCCGACGAGCTCCTTGACCAGGGCCAGGCCGATGCCGCTGCCCTCGTTGGAGCGGGCACGGGTGTTCTCGACCCGGTGGAAGCGCTCGAACAGCCGTGGCACCTCGTCCTCGGCGACCCCGACCCCGGTGTCGGCCACCGTCACCTGCGCCAGCCCGTCCTCGACGCCCACCCGGACGTGGATCGCCCCGTCGAAGGTGAACTTCAGCGCGTTGCTGAGCAGGTTCAGGACCACCTTCTCCCACATGTCGCGGTCGACGTACACCGGCTCGGGGAGCGGGTCGCACTCGACGTCGAACCCCAGGCCGGCCCTGTCCACGGCTGAGCGGAAGACGCTGGCCAGCTCGGCGGTGACCTCGGGCAGGTCGACCGGCTCGTAGCGCGCCTGCATCCGGCCGGCCTCGATGCGGGAGAAGTCCAGCAGGGAGTTGACGAGACGGCCGAGGCGCAGCCCGTTGCGGTGGATGACGTCCAGTTCCCGGCGCGCCTGCTCGTCGGTGTCGTCCAGGCGGGCGCGCAGCTCCTGCACCGGACCCATGATCAGGGTGAGCGGGGTGCGGAACTCGTGGCTGATGTTGGAGAAGAACGTCGTCTTGGCGCGGTCGAGCTCGGCGAGCTCCTCGGCGCGCCGCCGCTGGACCTGGTAGCTGCGGGCGCTGCCGATCCCCGCCGCGATGTGCCCGGCGGTCAGTTCCACGAAGCCGCGGTAGGCCTCGTCCAGCTGGCGGTACGGGTTGAGGGCGGCCACCAGGAACCCGTACGGCGCGCGGCCCTGCCGCGGCAGCGGCACCGCCAGCGCCTGGGCGGCCGGCTGGGTCCAGTCACCGGAGGGCAGGACCCCGAACTGAGGATCATCGAGCTGCATCAGCACCGATTCTCCCCGCGCGAGCGCCGCCGCGGGCCAGATTTCGTGCGGTTCGTCTGCTGCCAGCTCGGCGCGGGCGGCCCGATGGTCGCGGGAGACGCCCGTCGCCCCCGCGAGCCGCGCCGTGCCGCCGTCCTCGAACAGGTAGGTCAGCGTGAAGGGGAGGTCCTTCCGGTTGCGGTCGAGCTGCCGGTCGGCGAAGGCGAGCGTCTCCTCCTCCGTCCGGATCACGCTGGGGTCGGACCCCAGCTCCCGCAGTGTCGTCATCCGCCGCTCGCCGATGACCCGTTCGGTCTCCTCGTTGACCACGCACAGCATGCCGACCACGTCGCCGGTGTCGTCGCGCAGCGGGCTGTAGGAGAAGGTGTGGTAGGTCTCCTCGGGGTATCCCGATCGTTCGAGGAACAGCAGCAGCGCCTCGTCCCAGGTCGCCTCCCCCGTCCCGAGCACCGTGTCGATCCTCGGCCCGATGTCGTCCCAGATCTCGGTCCACACCTCGCGGGCCGGTCGGCCCAGCGCCCACGGGTACTTGCGGCCGAGGGTGTCGCGGCGGTAGGCGGCGTTGCAGAAGAACGTCAGCTCCGGCCCCCAGGCCATCCACATCGAGAACCTGGACGACAGCAGGATGTCGACCGCCGTCCGCAGGCTCTGCGGCCAGCCTTCCGGGGGGCCGAGCGGCGTCGCCGCCCAGTCGACCGCGGCGAGGTCCGGGCCGATCTCGCCGTCGGCGGAGAACAGGCCGACCCCCGCCCGCGGCTCTCGCCCGGCCTCCTCAGGACGCCCGGCGTCGTCCGAAAGCGCCACCACACCCCTCTTTCGCTCAGGTGATCACCGACCGAATCCGGCGGACGCCGCAAACGCCCTGCACCCGGATGGCCAAGCCTTTACCCCGGATATCGCGGAGGCAACAACCGTGTTCGCGGCGCCTGGAAGTCTGTCCGGCCGCGCGGCCCGTGGCGTGCCGCCTCCCCCTGGCACCACCGTCCAGCCAGACCATGACCAAAGTGATAAGTAGACCAAACAGGGTAAAGCCTTGCTTCTGGCGGGACTGCCGCCGCCCGGCCCCGACCAGAGGAGGTGACGGTGACGGTGCCTGCCCGCCACCTCGAACCCGTGTCCGCTCTCGCCGCCGAACGGGAGCGGCTCGCGGCCGTCCGCCGCTACCGGATACTCGACACCCCGCCCGACGGCACGTTCGACACCATCGCCTCCCTGGCCGCTCGCAGCTGCGACGCGCCGGTCGCCACGGTGGCCATCGTGGACAGCGACCGCATCTGGTTCAAGGCCGCCCACGGCCTGCACGGCGTGTCGCAGATCGACCGCGACCCCGGGCTGTGCGCCTCCGCCATCCAGCACGACACCGCCTATGTCGTCACGGACGCGCTCACCGACCCGAGGACGGCCGCCAACCCGCTCGTCCGCGGCGAGATGGGCGTGCGCTTCTACGCGGCCGCCCCCATCACCACCGCGGACGGCCACCGCCTCGGGACCGTCAACGTGCTGGACACCCGTCCCCGTGACGCGTCCGAGGCGCAGCTCGCCATCCTGGGCGACCTGGCGACCCTGGTCGCCCAGGAGCTGGAAAGACGGCTGTCGTCGATCTGCACCATCACGGCCGAGCGGGCCATGCGCACCAGAGCCGAGCGCCTGGTGCGCACCCTGCAGCGCACCCTTCTTCCGCCCGCCCTGCCGGGGGTCCCCGGCCTCGACGCCGCCGGCGCGTACCACCCGGTCTCCCAGGACGAGGTCGGCGGCGACTTCTACGACCTGTTCCCCCTGGACGGCGGCCGCTGGGCGTTCTTCCTCGGTGACGTGTGCGGCAAGGGCGCGGAGGCCGCCGCCCTGACGTCCCTCACCCGCTACACCCTGCGCGCCGCCGCCATCTACGAGCCCGACCCCTGCGCCGCGCTAGGCAACCTCGACGCCGTCCTCAAGGGGGAGTACCAGAGCGACCCCCGCTTCTGCACCGCGCTGTTCGGGGTCCTGGCCCCCGAACCCGACGGTTCCTTCGCCGTCACGCTGGCCGGGGGCGGCCATCCGCCCGCCCTGGTGGTCCGCGCGGACGGCACGGTCGAAGCCGTCGACACACCGGGCGGGCAGCTCGTCGGGATACTGCCCGAACCGCACTTCGCGCAGACCGACCTGCGCCTCGCCCCCGGCGACGCCCTCCTGCTGTACACCGACGGCCTCACCGAGGCCCGCACCCCAGACGGGGCGATGCTGGGCGACGAGGGCCTCATCGCCCATCTGACCAGCACGCCCTTCGAAGGAGCGGATAATCTGCTGGCGAACGTCCATAAACTGCTCACGGAACTGGGCGCGGGAGTCAGCGACGACACGGCACTGCTGGCTCTCTCCGTGCCCCGCCGCTTCGAACCGTCCGGACAGGAGCCTCTTCGGTGACCGACCACACCTTCACCGTCAACCTCCCGTCCGAGGAGGCCGAGGTCCCCGTCCTGCGCGTGGCGGGAGACCTCGACTACCACACGGCCCCCCGCCTGCGGGAGGCCCTGGAGACCCTGCCGCTGGCCTCGGGCGGCGGCGCCGTGCTCGACGTGACGGAGCTGAACTACTGCGACTCCACCGGCATCACGGTGCTCATCGCCGGCTACCGCCGGGCGCAGGCGGCCCAGAGCAGGATCGTGCTCGCCGGGCTGAACCCCGACCTCACCCGGGTCTTCGAGATCACCGGGCTCGACCAGGTCTTCGCCTTCCACCCCACCGCCGACGAGGCCGTCAAGTCCCTGCGCCGGGAATGAGGCCGGGCGGGGTCAGCCGCGCCGCGGGCTGACGAGGCCGGACTCGTAGGCGAACACGACGAGCTGGGCGCGGTCCCTGACGTGCAGTTTGGCCAGCACCCTGCTGACGTGCGTCTTCGCGGTGGCCGGGCTGATCACCATGTGGGCGGCGATCTCGTCGTTCGACAGGCCCCTCGCCACCAGCACGGTGACCTCGCGCTCCCTCTTGGTGAGCATGTCGAGCCCCTCGGGTGCGGGCTCGGGGCGGCGCGCGACGTACTCCCCGATCAGGCGGCGGGTGATCGCGGGAGACAGCAGCGCGTCGCCGCGGGCCGCGACCCGGACGCCCTGCACCAGGTCCTCGGGCTCGGTGTCCTTGACCATGAACCCGCAGGCGCCGGCGCGCAGCGCGTTGAAGACGTACTCGTCGAGGCCGTAGTTGGTGAGGATCACGACGTGGACGCCGCTCAGCCGGGGGTCGGCGGCGATCAACCGGGTCGCCTCGATGCCGTCCATCACCGGCATCTGGACGTCGACGAGGGCGACGTCGGGCCGGTGCTCGGCGGCGAGCGCGACGCCCCGCTCGCCGTTCGCGGCCTCGGCCACCACCTCGATGTCGTCCTCGATCTCCAGCAGGGCGCGGAAGCCGCCGCGGATGAGGGCCTGGTCGTCCACGAGCAGCACGCGGATCACGAGGGATCTCCCAGGGGAAGCTCGGCGCGCACGGTGAAGCCCCCCTCGGGACGGGGCTCGGCCCGCAGCCGCCCGCCGAGCGCCGCGACGCGCTCGCGCATGCCGAGCAGGCCCGTGCCGGGGACGGGCGGCGCGTCCGGATCGGCCTTGCCGTCGTCGTCGACCTGCACGACCAGTTCCCCGCCCGCGTAGTCGACGCGCACCGCCGCTGCCGCGCCGCCCGCGTGCCTGGCGACGTTCGTGAGCGCCTCCTGGACGATCCGGTACGCGGCCCGGTCCACTTCGGCGGGCAGGTCGCGCCGCGTGCCGGAGATCGTCACCGTCGCCGGCAGCCCGGTCGAGCGGGCCCGCTCCACCAGGTCGTCGAGCCGGTCGAGGCCGCTGGCGAGGGACTCGCCGTCGGGCTGGTCGGCGTCGCGAAGCACCTCCAGCGTGGCGCGCAGCTCGCGCATGGCGTCGCCGCTGGCCTCCTGGATCGCCAGCAGGGCGGGCGGCACGTCCTCGCCGCGCCGGCGCGCCAGGTGGACGGCCACCCCCGCCTGGACCTTGATGATCGAGATGCTGTGCGTGAGGGAGTCGTGCAGCTCCCTGGCGATGCGCAGCCGCTCCTCGCCGGCACGGCGCAGGGCCGCCTCCTCGCGGGTGCGCTCGGCCTCGGCGGCCCGCCGCTCGGCCTCTTCGAGGTAGGCCTGCCGGTGCCGGGTCACCGTCGCCGTCACGCCGGCCGCCACGAACCATCCGACCAGCAGCGAGAGGCTCTGGAGATCGCGCAGGGACCCGTCGGCGCTGGGCAGCCGCACCACCAGGCCGGCGCCCAGGAAGGCGGCGCCCACCAGCGCCGTGGCGAGCCGGTGGCCCGCCCTGAACGCGGCGAACACGGCCACGATGACCGGGAAGGCGGCGGCCGGGCCCGGCCGGACGTGCGCGGCGAGCGCGAGCATGCAGCCCGCGCTGACGACCAGTGCCACCAGGGGCGCCCGCCGCCAGGCGACGAGCGCGAGCGAGCCGGCCAGGGCGGCGGCGAGGTCGAACGCGCCCGCGTGCGGTGTGATGGCCACGACGACCGACAGGAAGAGGGCCATCGCCACGGCGAGCATGCCGTCCTGGGCGACCGGCCGCCATCGGTTCATGGAGCTCATCCGTGCAGATTAGGACCGTTTCCGGTGAGATTCCTCCGCAGAGCGGCGGAGAGACTTCTACATCCTGCGGTGCAGTGGCGCCGATCGTACGCCCCGGGCGTCAGGGCGAAAGGCCATCCCGCGTCCGATGTGCGCTGACCTCCTCGAACACCACGATGTCAGGCATGCACACGATCGAAGACAAGGGCGGAGTCCGCCCCGGGGTCACGCTCGCCGCGGTGGCCGTCGTGCAGTTCATGGTGTCGCTGGACCTGTCGGTGGTGAACGTCGGGCTCCCGCAGATCGCGGCCGGCCTCGGGTTCAGCGCGGTCGGCCTGACCTGGGTGATCCACGCGTACGCCCTCTCCTTCGGCGGGCTGCTCCTGCTGGGCGGCAAGGCCGCCGACCGGTACGGCCGCAAACCCGTCCTCCTGCTCGGGCTCGGCCTGTTCGGCCTGGCGTCCCTCGCCGGTGGGCTGGCCCAGGAACCCGGCCATCTCGTCGCCGCCCGCGCCGCCCAGGGCGTCGGCGCCGCGGCGCTGGCGCCGGCCGCGCTCGCGCTGCTGACCGCGACGTTCCCCTCGGGTCGGGAGCGGGTCCGGGCCTTCGGGATCTGGAGCGCGACGAACGCCGCCGGAGGCGCGCTCGGCGTCGTGATCGGCGGCGTGCTCACCGAGTACGCGGGCTGGCGCTGGGTGATGCTGGTGAACGTGCCGATGGCCGCCGGCGCGCTGGCGCTGGCCTGGCGCGGGGTCGCGGCCGGCCCGCCCCCGGACCGCAGCGGCCGTCCGGACGTCCTCGGCGCCGTCCTGGCCACCGCGGGCATGAGCCTGCTGGTGTTCGGGATCGTGCGCACGGACCGGCACGGGTGGACCTCGCCCGTCACGCTGACGACCCTGGCCGTCGCCGCCGCGCTGCTGGCCGCGTTCCTCCGACTGGAGCGGACCACCGCCCGCGACCCGCTGATCAGGCTGAGCCTGTTCTCCAACCGCTCGGTGGCCGGCGCCAACGCCTTCAACCTCCTGGTCGGAGCCGCGATGGCCTCGTCCTTCTACTTCATGTCCCTCTACCTGCAACGCGTCCTCGGGCACGGAGCCGCGCTGACCGGGACCATGTTCCTGCCGTTCGCGCTGGGAGTGCTCGCCGGCTCGGTCCTGGCCGTCAGACTCGGCTATCGGCTGGCCCCCAGGACCCTGCTGGTCGTCGGCGGGCTGCTCACGGCGACGGGGTTCGCCTGGTTCGGCATGATCAGCTCCGACGGCGCCTTCGCCACCGACGTGCTGGGGCCCTCGATCGTCGCCAGCGTGGGCTTCGGGCTCTGCCTGGCGCCCCTCGTGTCCATCGCCACCGCCGGCGTCGCGGCGCGCGAGACCGGCACCGCCTCGGCGCTGCTCAACAGCTCGCGCCAGATCGGCGCCTCCCTCGGCCTGGCCGCCCTCGGCACCGCCGCGCAGCACCGCACCGGCGGCGTCCCGACGCCCCGGGCCCTCAACGACGGTTACGCGCTCGCCCTCACCATCGGCGCCGTGCTCCTGACCGCCGCCGCTCTCGTCGCCCTCACCGTGCTGCGCCGGACCGCGGCGCCGTCGCAGGCGGAGCAGACCGAGCAGGCCGAGCAGACCGACGCCCGCGACCTGTTGACCGTCCGGGACTGACCGGTGGTGCCCTCGCCGCTCAGCCGATCGCCACAGAAAGGACGTCCCGGCATGACCGTCACTCCCATCGATCTGTTCTCCTGCTTTCTCCACCTCCACCCCGGCGGGGAGATCCAGGCCGAGCCGCGCGCGTTCGATCCCGAACGGGGCGGATGGCGGCTGACGGCCTTCCACGCGAAGACCGACGCCGACGTCCACGCCGACCACTGGGAGGTCCATCCCGAGGCCGAGGAGGTCGTGTCCTGCCTCATCGGGAAGATCCGCCTCTATCTCCGTCCGGACGAACCGGGGCAGCGGGAGGAAGAGATCAGGCTGACGGCCGGGACCGCCGCCATCGTCCCGCGCGGACGCTGGCACCGCATGGAGCTGGACACGCCGAGCAACATCCTGGCCGTCACCCTGCCCCATGGCAGCCGCCTGGAGAAGCGACCCGTCAACCGGCCTCGTGGCCCGGTTCCAGGTCGGGCAGGCCCTGGAAGGTGAGCGGGGGCGCCTCGGCTCCGATCGTCACGTCGATCGGGGCCAGGAGGAACCCGACATGGTCGCCGAGGTCGGCGCGCTCCACGATGCGGCCGACCAGGCGGCGGTCGGCGCCGGTGAGCAGGGGCACGCCCTCGGGGCCCGGCCGCCAGGAGCAGCGGGCGAACTTGTCGATCTCGTCACCGGTCCCTTCTCCGAAGAGGGCCGCCAGCTTCTGCTGCTCCTCACCGCGTCCGAGGACGTGCACGGCGAGGACCGTCGCCGCCTTCGCCGTGCGGTAGGTCCGGTTGCGCCGGGACAGGCACACCAGGAACCTGAACGGGTCGATGCTGGTCTGCGTGGTGAATCCGACCAGGCAGCCCGCCCGCGTCCCGGTGCCGGGATCGACGGTGGTCACGACGAACATCGGGTAGTCGAATCCGGCGACGAACCTATCGCTGTCCACCGCACCAACCCTACGGTGATGCGACCGCGACCCGATGAGGGCTCGATGCGACAGCGGAGCGAACGGGTTCCCGGCAACCGGACGCACTGGGAAGGAAGCATCACGATGGGCACGTACGTCGTCGTCGGGGCCGGCCTCGTCGGGGCCGCGACCGCCTGGCAGCTGGCCCGGCGCGGGCACGAGGTGACGGTGCTGGAGCGCCGCACGCCGGCCAACGCCGAGGGCAGCTCCCACGGATCCGCGCGGATCCTCCGGTACGGCTACGCCGACCCGTTCTACGTCCAGATGGTCGTCGACGCACGGCGCGAGTGGCGGGAGCTGGAGCGTCTGTCCGGCGAGCGGCTCGTCACCCGCACGGGTTCCCTGGACGCCGGGGCGGCGCGGGACCCGGCGGCGCTGGCCGCGGTGCTGGCGAGGGTCGGCGTCGAGCACGAGCTGCTCACCGCCGCCGAGGCGGCCGCGCGCTGGCCCCAGTTCCGCTTCGGCGACGGCGGAGGCGACGTGCTGTGGCACCCGGCCGCCGGTGTTGTCGATGCGGAGGCCGCGGTGGAGGCCATGCTGCGGCTGGCGCGGGCCGAGGGCGCCCGGGTCGAGACCGGCCGTCCGGTGGTGTCGGTCGAGCGGGTGGGCACCGGCCAACGGGTGGTGAGCTCGGACGGGCGGGCGGAGCAGGCCGAGAAGGTGGTCGTCGCCGCCGGCGGCTGGCTGCCCGACCTGCTCGGCGACCTCGCGTTGCCGGACTCGTTGCTGGCGGCCTTCCCGCCACTCCAGGTGATGCAGGAGAACGCCTACCACTTCCCCTACCGTGACGTTCCAGGGGAACCGTGGCCGACGTTCATCCACAAGGACTCGGACACGCTGGTCTACGGCCTGCCCGGTGGCCGCGACGCGGCCCTCCCGGACGGCCGGAGCGGACAGAAGGTGGCCGAGTTCAACGGCGGGCGGCCGATCCGGAGCGCTGCCGCGCAGACCGGTGCGATCGACCCGGCCAACCGTGAACGGATCGTCGCCTACGTCCGGCGGGCCCTGCCCGGCGTCGTCCCCGAGCCGTACGCGGAGACGACCTGCCTGTTCACCAACACCCCCACCGAGGACTTCGTGGTCGACGGCGCCGGCGGGATCACGGTCGCCTCCCCGTGCTCCGGGCACGGCGCCAAGTTCGCGCCGCTCCTCGGCCGGGTCATCGCCGAGGAGGCGTCGGGCGAGCGCCCGGCCCCGGACCGGTTCCGGGCGCGTGCCGGCCGCGCGGCGCCGCCTTCGCCCTGACCCGCGGCTCCCGGTACCCGCGGGCGGCGAAGATCGCCTAGTCTGCCGGGGTGACGGATACGCGTGAGGATCTCGCGCTGCCCCCCGCCCTCGCCGAGGTGGCCGCGGTCGGCTTCGAATGGGAGTGGGACGACGAGACCGACGAAGGGCGCGGCTGCGACTTCGAACCGTACGACCGCTTCGAGGACCCCGCCAGGACGGCGTGGTGGTTCCGGCTGTGGACCGGCAACCCGGACGCGGACGGCGGCCAGTTCCGCTTCTTCGGCTCGACCGGGGCCGGCGACTACGCCGGTTTCTGGCTGGTGCGGCCCGGCGTGCCGGTCGTCGGCCAGCCCGTGGTCTACCTCGGCTCCGAGGGCGACCGCGGCGTGATCGCGCGCGATCTCGGCGACCTGCTCTGGCTGTTCGCCGCCGGCCTCGGGCCCGCGGAGGCGTTCGAGGACCCCGACCCTCCCGAGGAGCCGAACGACGCCTTCCTCGCGATCGCCGAACGCCACGCCCCGGGACGCCGGGCGCCCGCCGAGATCTTGACCGCCGCGCGGACGGAGTTCCCGCACTTCTCGGACCTCATCGCCGCGATGTGCCGCTGAGCTCGCGCGCCGGCCGAGGCCAGGTGGAAGGGTCCGGCCGGGCCCACGGGCCCGCGGCGCCGGACGCGCCGGGACGTTGGGGCCGCGCCCCGGGACGTTAGGCCCTGCCGCCGCCGTCGCCCCCGTTCGACTCTGGTAACGAACCTGAGGACCGACGAGGGAGGCTCGCGATGCGAGCTCTGGTGTACCACGGGCCCGGCCGGAAGTCCTGGGAGGACGTGCCCAAGCCCGAGATCGTCGCGGACGGCGACGCCGTGGTGCGGGTGGACGCGGTGACCATCTGCGGCACGGACCTGCACATCCTCAAGGGAGACGTCCCGGCGGTGACCGACGGGCGGATCCTCGGGCACGAGGCGGCCGGCGCGCTCGAAGTCGTGTTGACCCGCTGAACCCGGTGCGGCCGTCCGCGACCGCCCCGGCGACCAGGAAAGGAAGGCCATGCCGACCCAGATCATCGTGGGCATCGACGGGTCCGCCCACGCCTGGCGGGCCCTCGACTGGGCCGCGGACTACGCCGTCCGGCACCACAGGCCCCTGGAACTGGTGCACGCCTCCCGCGCGCTGGTGGAGGACGGCACGCTCCCGAAGGACGCGCTGCGCCGGCTGGTCGCCGAGCGGGAGGATCTGCTCGGCGAAGCGCGGCAGTACATGCTGAAGGCGCACACCGACCTCGACGTCACGACGCGGCTGGTCCGGACGGACCCGGGCGGCGCGCTGGTCGAGAGCAGCGGGAACGCGGCCCTCGTGGCCGTGGGGTCGCGCGGCCTGGGCGGGTTCGAGGGCCTGCTGTTCGGGTCGGTCGGGCTGTACACCGCCGCGCACGCCCGCTGCCCGGTGCTGGTGGTGCCGCGGGAGGCGCCCCACCCCGCCGAGGCCCCGGCCCAGATCGTGGTCGGGATCGAGGACCGCCCCGGCGAGAGCGCGATGGCCGGTTGGGCCTTCGAGGAGGCCGCCTCGCGCGGCGCCGGGATCCTGGCGCTGCACGCCGCGGGCGGCGAGTTCGGGTCCCCCCGCCGCCGGGTGATGGAGGACCTGGAGTTGTCGGAGGCGCTGGCGGGCCTGCGCGAGCACCATCCGGACGTCCGGGTCGAGCAGTTCGTCTCGGACCGGGCGGCGGGCCGGGCCCTCGTCGAGGCGTCGCGGTCGGCCGCCCTCGTGGTGGTCGGAGCCGCTCGCCGGACGGGCCGGATCGGCATGGCGCTGGGCCGGGTCAATCACGCGGTCCTGCACCACGCGCACTGCCCCGTGGTGGTGGTGCCCATCGACCGGTGACCGGCGGGACGTCCGCCGGGGCAAGCGAGGAGGAGTGGACCATGTCCGATCCGATCATCGTCGGAGCCGACGGCTCCGTCCCTTCCGAAAGGGCCGTGGCCTGGGCGGCGGACGAGGCCGCCCGGTACGGGCGCGCCCTGAAGATCGTGCACGCGGTGGAGCGGTGGGGGTTCGACGTCCCGCTCAACACCGCCCCCGGCGAGGTGGTCTCGCTGTCACGAGAGGGCGGGGAGGTGCTGGCCTCCGCCGAGCGCGTCGCCCACGCCCGGCGGCCGGAGGTGCCGGTGAGCGTGGAACTGGCGTCCGCGCGCACCGTCCGGGCACTGGCCGAGCACTCCGAGGAGGCGTTCGAGCTGGTGGTGGGCTGCCGTGGTCTCGGCGGATTCGCGGGGCTCGTCCTCGGCTCGGTGGGACTGGGCGCGGTCCGCCACTCCGCCTGCCCGGTCGTGGTGGTGCGCGGCGAACCGGACGCCGAACGCCGCGAGGTCGCCCTGGGCATCGGTCTCGGCGACGACTCCGCCGCCCTGGAGTACGCCTTCCGGGCCGCCGCGGCACGGGAGGCCAGGCTCCGCGTCGTGCACGCGTGGCCGTTCGGGGCGCGCCGGGACGAGCCCGGAGAGGACCTCGACGCCCGTGGCGTCGAGGAGCGGGCCCGGTGGCGCGTCATCGAGGCGCACGCGCCGATGCGCAAGCGCTTCCCCGGCGTGGAGGTCGTGGAGGACATCGTCCAGGACAACCCCGCCGCCGCGCTCGTCGCCACGTCCCGCGAGGTCGACCTGGTGGTCGCCGGCTCGCACCCGCGCGAGGGGCTGACCGTGCCGCGCAGGCGCGCGGTGACGCACGGGCTCCTTCATCACGCGCACTGCCCGGTCGCCGTCGTCCCCGCCGCGGGCGCCCCCGCGCCGTGAGCGGGACATCGGACACGGACGGTTCATCGCGAAAGGCCCGGCGACCGCCGGGCCTTTCGCGATGGACGGCCGATGCCGGGCGGCGAGGGCCGTTCAGGCGGCGGTCTCGCGGTCGCCGGCCGGGACCGCCCTGACGCGCTGGCCGGTGATCCTTCGGCAGGAGACCAGGATGAACTCCGCGCCCGTTCCGGCCTTCCAGGGCCGGAGGGCCTCGCGGGCGCGGTCGCCGGGATCGCGGGCGACCCGTGCCCGTCCGATGACCGTGACCGACCACCCGGTGCGGCCGGTGGAGTCCAGGTCATCGGCCTGGAAGGCCACGATCGCGCCGCGGGTCGCGGTGACCAGCCTGGAGCCGCGCGGCACCGAGATGACCACGTCCTCGCCGTCGACGACGAAACCCACCGGCGCCACGGCGGGCAGCGCCTGTTCGGTGAAGACGATCCGGCCGACGGTGGCGGTGCTCATGAGGCGGAGGCACTCCGCTCGTGTGAGGTCCGCGGCCTCGCCCTCGCTCCTCATGGCTTCCTCCTTCATGTCTCCATCCTCCGCGCCGCCCGCGGTGGGAGGCAGGGGGCCAAAGTCACACGGCCGGACGCCGTCCGTCCCCTCCGAGCAGGGCCGTTCGAAAGGTCAGGCTCAGATGGCGTGGCATCGCCCCGGACGACCCGGCGCGGCGGGACCTTCGGCCCCTGCCTCGCGGGCTCCGACCGGCCGAGACTGAAGTCGGGACCTCTGCTCGAGGAAGGGGGTCGGACGGATGGCAGCGCTGACGAGGGCTCAGAGGTCGAACGTCTTGTTCGGCTATGACGGGACCGGGGAGAACGACCCCGCGCTGCGCTGGGCGGTCGAGGAGGCGCGCCTGCGGGGGCTCGACCTGCTGCTGTGCTACTGCTGGCACTGGCCGTACCCGAGCGGTCACGTGGACGCCGGTGTGCAGGCGATCTTCCAGAGGGCGGGGGAGAACCTCCTGCGCAAGGGGGCGCGCCGCGCACGCGACCTCGGTGCGCAGGGGAAGGTGCGCACGCTGCTGAGGCGGGAGCCCGCCTGCGACACGCTGGTGCACGAGTCCGACGACGCGGAGCTGATCGTGGTCGGCTCGCACGAGCGGCACCGGCTGCCCGTGGGCTCGACGGCGATGGAGCTCCCGGCGCGGACCCGCCGTCCCGTGGTCGCCGTCCGGGGCGGGGGTGGCCGGGGCCCCGTCGTGGCCGGCGTCGACGCGTCCGAGTGCGCGGACGCGACGGTCGGCTTCGCCATCGAGGAGGCCGCGCTGCGCGAGTGCGACCTGCGCGTGGTGCACGGGGCGTGGGAGCCGGGCGCCGTGCCCGAGAGCGACCTGCCCCTGTTCGCCGACAAGGCCGAGCTGTTCCAGGCGCGGGCCGCGATGCTGGAGCGGGTCGTCCATCCCTGGCAGCGGCGGTACCCGAAGGTCCATGTGGACGTCTCGCCGCTACTGGAGCGGCCCCGTGAGGCGCTGCTGGACGCCGCCGAACGCGCCGATCTGCTCGTGGTGGGCGATCGCGGCACCGGTGGCCTGGACCCGCTGCTGCTGGGGGCGACCAGCTCGGCCATGCTGCACCACGCGCCCTGCTCGGTCGCGATCGTCCCGGCGCCCCGGCACACCGCCCAGAGCGCCACCTGAGGGGGCGACCGCTCGCGGACCTCGCCGTGGGCGGCCGCCTGCGGGATCAGTCCGGGCCGATGTTGCTCCGGCCCGGGTGCGGGGCCGGGGTCCCGCGGGGGAGCACGGGCTCGATCCGGTACAGGGACGGCATGCCTCCGGTCCGCGCCGGGATCTCGCGCTGCACCCCGGCGAGGGCGCAGACCAGGTCCCGTGCGGTGAGGAGGCCGGCCAGGGCGCCGTGCTCGTCCGTCACCGCCACGTAGTCCCTGTCCGACTCCAGCATGGTCAGGGCCGCTTCGGCGACGGTCGCCGACGGGCGCACCGTCGCGGGCGGCCGGGACGGCAGGAGGGACGTGACGGGGCGGCGGGCCTCGCGGAGAACGGTGGCGTCCCAGGCCGAGGTGAGGGTCTGGGCGTCCAGGACGCCGAGGAAGCCGCCCTCGACGTCGGTGACCGGCAGGTGGTGGATCTCGGCCCGGCACATCAGCTCCCAGGCCATGATCACGGACTCGTCCGCGGCGATGGTGAGCAGGTCGCGGCTCATCAGCTCGGCGACGGCGCGTTGCTCCAGCGTTGGGCTCGACGTCATGGCTCCTCCTCCGGGCCGGCAGGCTCGCCTCCGCCTCCAGGCTCCTCCCGGACGCCGGCCGCCGGCAGGGGCGAACGTCCCCCGCCTCCGTGCCGGAGGGCCGGATCGGCGCGCCGCTGGACGTACTTGAGAATCTCGATCACCACGTAGGAGACGGCGGCGATGACGACGATCCGCGCCCAGGCGCCGCCGCCGAGCGGGGCGGAATGGAACAGGTCGTTCATGAAGGGCGCGTAGGTGTAGAGCGCCTGGACGGCGACGAGGGCCAGGACGCTGGCGCCGACCCAGGGATTGCGGCGGACGCCGTGCCACAGCAGCGGCCGGTCCAGCGACAGGCAGTTGAAGAGATAGGTGAGCAGCGTCAGCGCGAAGACGTTGACGACGATCGTCTGCGCGACCTGGGGCGTGGCGCCGTGGGCGCGTTCCCAGTGCTGGAGGCCGAACGCGCCGGCGAGCAGGATCGCCGAGACCACGAGGATGCGCAGCGTCATCGCGCGGGTGAGCAGCGGCAGCGACGGGTCGCGGGGCGGGCGGCGCATGATGTGCTCGTCCTTCGGCTCCACGGAGAACGGCAGGCCGAGCACGAGCACCGCGGTCATGTTCAGCCAGAGGACCTGCAGCGGCAGCACGGGCAGCGCCGTGCCCGCGACGATGGCGGCGACCAGCACGAGCCCGAGCCCGATGTTGGACGGCAGCGCCCAGACGATGAACTTCACCAGGTTGTCGAAGACGCCGCGCCCCTCCTCGACGGCCTTCTCGATCGAGGCGAAGTCGTCACCGGTGAGGACCATGTCGGCCGACTCCTTGGCGGCGTCGGTGCCGGAGCGCCCCATGGCGACGCCGATGTCGGCCTGCTTGAGCGCGGGCGCGTCGTTGACCCCGTCCCCGGTCATCGCGATGACGTGCCCGCGGTCCTGCAGGATCTGGACGAGGCGGAGCTTCTGCTCGGGGGAGACGCGGGCGAAGACGGTGGTGTCCTGGACGCGCTCGGCGGAGACGCCCTCGGTGAGCTCGGCCCCCGTCATCACCTCGCCGTCCAGGCCGACGCGCGCCCCGACGGCGCGCGCGGTGGCGGCGTGGTCACCGGTGATCATTTTGACGTGGACGCCGGCGTCGTGGCAGGTCCGCACGGCCCGGGCGGCGTCCTCGCGGGGCGGGTCGAACATCGCCTGCAGGCCGAGGAAGGTCAGCGGGGGCGGCTCGTCCAGACCGGAGCCGCCGGCGCGTCCCCGGGCGAAGGCCAGCACGCGCAACGCCTGACCGCCGTAGGCCTCGGCGCGCGCGGTGACGGCCGCACGGTCGAGCGGGACGGGCGCGCCGTCCGGGCCGGCGGCGTCCTCGCACAGCTCCAGGAGCCGCTCGACGGGGCCCTTGACGTAGACGGCGCCGTCCTCGTGCTGGGTGGCCATGTAGCGGCGCTCGGCGGTGAACGGCAGCGTGGCCACGCGGTCCGGCGCTCCGTCGAGCCCGGCCTTGGCCGCGCTGGTCAGCAGGGCGCCTTCGGTCGGGTCCCCGGTGATGTGCCAGCCGTCTCGGCGGTGCAGTTGCGCGTCGTTGCAACCGAGACCGGCCAGCAGCGTCTCCCTGAGCGCGGGGTGGGCGGCGGGGTCGACCTCCCGGCCGTCCCGCCGGATCGTCCCGGTGGGCGCGTACCCGGTGCCGGTGACGGTGTAGTCGCGCCCGCCGGCGGTGACGGCGGTGACGGTCATCTGGTTCTGGGTGAGGGTGCCGGTCTTGTCGGTGCAGATGACGGTGGTGCTGCCGAGCGTCTCGACGGCGGGCAGGTGCCGGACGATGGCGCCGCGCCGGACCATGCGGGAGACGCCGAGCGCGAGGGTGATCGTGACGACCGCGGGCAGCCCCTCGGGGATCGCGCCGACCGCGAGGGCGACCGCCGCGGTGAGCATCTCGGTCGCGCCGCGCCCGCGGAGCACGCCGATGAGGAAGGTCAGCGCGGCCAGCGCGAGGATCGCCACCGTCACGATCTTGCTGAAGTGGGTGATCTTGCGGGTGAGGGGCGTCTGGACCGCGCCGGTGCCCTGCACCAGCCGGTGGATGCCGCCGAGTTCGGTGTCCGCTCCGGTCGCCACCACCAGGCCCGCGGCGCTCCCGGCCGTCGCCAGCGTGCCGGAGAAGGCCATGCCGGTGCGGTCGGCGAGGGCGGCCTCGTCCTGCGCCGCGGTGTCCTTGGCGACGGGCACCGACTCGCCGGTGAGCGCCGACTCGTCCACGGCGAACTCGTCGGCGCGCAGCAGCCGCAGGTCGGCCGGGACCTTGTCGCCGGCCTCCAGCCTGACCAGGTCGCCGCGCACCAGTTCGGCCGACGGCACGCGCCGGGCCGCGCCGTCCCGGACGACCAGCGCCGCGGTAGGGGCCATGGCGGCCAGCGCGCCCAGCGCCTTCTCCGCGCGCGACTCCTGGACGAATCCGACGACGGCGTTGACGACCACCACGCCGAGGATCACCAGCGCGTCCACGTGCTCGCCGAGCAGTCCGGTCACCGCCGCCGACACCAGCAGCACGTAGATCAGCGGACTGTTGAACTGCAGGAGGAACCGCACGACCGGGCCGGGCCCGCGCGCGGCGGGAAGCGTGTTGGGCCCGTCCCGCTCCAGCCGTCGCGCCGCCTCGGCGGAGGTCAGCCCGTCGGAGGCGTGACCGCCGAGGTCGCGCACCACGTCTTCGGCCGGCCTGCGGTAGGGCGCGGGAGCCGTCGTCATCGCGGCCCGGCCGAGCGCCCGGTCCGGGCGCTGCCTCCGCCGCGGCCCCGTCCGCCGGAAACGGCGGCCGCGAGGTCGTAGCCGATGTTCATGTCGCACCTCCTGCCCCACAAGATTGCGCGCATGCGGGGGCACGGATCAGGGCCGAAGGTCCCGTCGCGGGGGGACCCACGCCTCTGACCGCCGCGCCGCGGGGTCGCGACCCTTGGAGATCCGGAGATGGAAGACGATGGACGGACCACATGTCCCCGTCCACGCGGGCGGGCTGGTCATCGTGACTTGGTCCGTGGTGCGAGAAGCCTGGCCCGGCCGCCCCCCAGGGACCCGGCCGGGCCAGGGCTCAGTCGCGCCCGCGCCTGGAGTGGGCGCCGTCGGCCTTGAGCTGCGCGGCCAGCGCGGCGGCCTGGGTGCGGCGGCTCATGCCGAGCTTGGCGAAGATGTTCGAGATGTAGTTCTTGACCGTCTTCTCGGCCAGGAAGAGGCGCTCGCCGATCTGCCGGTTGGTCAGGCCCTCGCCGATGAGCTCCAGGATGTGGCGCTCCTGCTCGGTCAGGCCCTTGAGCGGGTCGTTCTTCTCCTGGCGGGTGCGGAGCCGTTCGAGCATGCGGGCCGTGCTGCGGGGGTCGAGCAGGGACTGCCCGGTGGCGACGGTGCGGACGGCGCCGACGAGGTCCGAGCCGTGGATCTGCTTGAGGACGTAGCCGGACGCCCCCGCCATGACCGCCTCGAACAGGGCATCGTCGTCGTCGAAGGAGGTCAGCATCAGGCAGGCCAGTTCCGGCAGCTGGGAACGCAGCTCGCGGCAGACGCTCACGCCGTCCCCGTCGGGCAGGCGCACGTCCAGGACGGCCACGTCGGGCCGGACGGCGGGAATCCGCGCCAGCGCCTCGGCCGCGGTGCCGGCCTCGCCGATGACCTCGATGTCGTCCTCGGCGGACAGCAGCGCGGCCACCCCGCGGCGGACGACCTCGTGGTCGTCCATCAGAAAGACCCGGATCGTACCCGCGTTCGCTGGCGTCTGGGCGGTCATGGCTCTCGTTTCCTCGTGCGGCGGTGACGGAATGGACGCTACCCCGCCGCCGGACCGGCCCCCAGCCCGCGGACGTCCCGTGCCCGCGGGACCAACGTCCCGATCCGGCGCGCGTCCCTGTGCCCGCCCGGGATGGACCTTCGGCCCTGCCGCGGGTGCGGGGATCGCTGGTGGGGTGAAGGCGAGGAAAGGAGCGATTCATGCAAACCAGGTACAGGGCCTCTGCGGACATCGCAGATGACATGCGGCGGGCCGTCGAGGACGCACTGTGGGCGCCCTCGGTGCACAACACCCAGCCATGGCGGTTCGGCGTACGCGGCTCGCGGGTCAGCCTGCGCGCCGACCCGGACCGCCGCCTGGGCGTCGCCGATCCGAACGGCCGGGAAATGCTGATCAGCTGCGGGGCGGCGCTCTACAACCTCAAGCTGTCGCTGCGCGCGCAGGGCTACGACCCCGTCGTGCTGCTGCTGCCCGATCCGGACCGCCCGCACCTGCTCGCCGACGTGAACCTGGAGCCCGACGAGCCGGCGGACCGGCAGACCCTCCGGGAGCACGCGCAGATCCGGCGCCGGCGCAGCCATCGGGGCGCGTTCCGCCCCGAGACCGTCCCCGCCGGGATCCTCACGGCCATGCGGTACGACGTCGAGCGCGAGGGCGCCCGGCTGATCGAGGCCGTCGACCGGAACGTCAAGGGGGCCCTGGCCGCCCTGACCGACGCGGCCGAGCACATCCAGCGCCGCACGCCCGCGTACTCGACGGAGATCGGCCGCTGGGCGCCCTCGCCCAGGACGGCCCGCAGGGACGGCGTCCAGGAAGGCGCCTACCCCAGGCAGGCTCCCGAGACCAGGCCGCACTTCGCCGCCCGCGACTTCGCGCGCGGCCAGGGATGGGGCGCGGAGCCCGCGCACCCGGAGGAGGGGGCCGCGGCGGGAGTGGCGCTGCTCCTGGTGTCGGACGGCGACGGTCCCGCCGACTGGCTGCGCACGGGCGGGGCGCTCCAGCGGGCGCTGCTGAGGGCGGCCGAGAGCGATCTGGCGGCCGCCTTCCACACCCAGGCGCTCGAAGTGCCGGAGCTGCGCGCCTTCATCCGCGCCCAGTTCTGCCGGGACGCCTACCCGCAGATGCTCCTGCGCATCGGGGCACCGGAGGGGGAGGGCCTGGACACCGTCCGCCGGCCCCTCGCCGACGTCATGGTCGTGGAGCCCTGAGCGGGGCGCGTTCGGGGATGCGGCGCCCCGTGATGAGCTGCGGCCGGATGACGATGAACCGGTCGTGCTCGCCGGGCGCCCAGCTCCGCAGCGGAAGAGCGGAGAGCCGGGCGATCTCGGCGGGCTCGGTGGCGCGGCGGGCCGGCCCCACGGTGACGACGGACCAGCCGCTGCCGGCCGCCGTGTCGATGTCGTCGATCTCAAAGGCGACGATCGTGTCGGAGGCGGCGGTGGCCAGCCGTGACGCCGTCGACGTCTTCACCACGATGTGCTCGCCGTCGAAGACGAAGTTCACCGGCTGCACGGTGGGCAGAGCCTGGAGCGTGAACACGATCCGGCCGATCTTCGATCGGCGCAGCAGGAACCGGCACTCCTCGTCACCGAGGATCTCCATGCCGCTGTGGTCGAGTTGCATAACGTCCAGCGTGGAGCATCGGTGACCAAGGTCATCAGGGACTAAGGTCCCTGACCTGACTTCTCGCCGCACGCAGGGTAATACTGGATCCGTGGCTCATGATTCGGGCGCCGGCCCCGACAAGGCGCGGATGATCCTGCCGCAGTTGCAGCTGGACGACCTGCTGTCGGAGCTGCAGTCGAGGCTGGAGGCGGCGCGATCGACGCGTGACCGCGTGCACGCGCTGCTGGAGGCCGTGGTCTCGATCGGCAGCGAACTGGATCTGGAGTCGGTGCTGCGGCGGATCACCGAGGCGGCCACCACCCTCGTCGACGCCCGTTACGGCGCCCTCGGCGTCATCGGTGAAGAGGGCGAGCACCTGGTGCAGTTCGTCACCGTGGGCGTCAGCGACGAGGAGATCGAGGCGATCGGCCACTGGCCGCACGGGCACGGGATCCTGGGTCTGCTGATCCGGGAGCCGCGCTCGCTACGGCTCCCGGACCTCGGGCACCACCCCGCCTCCAGCGGATTCCCGTCCAACCATCCGCCGATGCGGACGTTCCTGGGCGTCCCGATCCGCGTGCGGGACGAGGTGTTCGGCAACCTCTACCTGACCGAGAAGGCCGGCGGCGGCCAGTTCGAGGAGGAGGACGAGGTCGTGGTGATCGCGCTGGCCACGGCCGCCGGCGTCGCGATCGAGAACGCCCGCCTGTACCAGGAGACGCGCCGGCGCGAGCGGTGGCTGGAGGCGTCGGCCGAGATCTCCACCGCGCTGCTGTCGGGCACCGACCCGCACGAGGTGACCATCCTGGTCGCGCAGCGGGCGCAGGAGATCGCCGAGGCGGACCTCGCGACCGTGGCGCTGGTGGACGAGAGCAGCCGGCAGTTCGTGGTCGAGGCCGCACGCGGGGAGGGCGCCGACCATGTGGAGGGGCTGCGGGTGCCGCTGGAGCACTCGGTGGCCGGGCCGGTGTACACCGACGGAACCTCCCTGCGGCTGGTCGACGGGGAGAAGGCGACGCGCGAGGCGAACCTGCCCACGCGGATGCCGATCGGTCCGCTGCTCGTCGTGCCGCTCGGGCTCGGTTCGTCGGCGCGAGGCGTCCTCTCGGTGGTCAACCCGCCGGGCGGGGCGCTGTTCTCGGAGGGGACGCAGCGGCTGCTGGAGGCGTTCGCGGGGCAGGCGGCGGTGGCCCTGGAGCTCGCCGAGCGCCGCCGGGACGCCGAGCGGCTGGTGCTGCTGGAGGACCGCGACCGGATCGCCAAGGACCTGCACGACACCGTCATCCAGCGGCTGTTCGCGACCGCGATGGGGCTGATGGCGGCGATCAAGATCACGCAGAAGCGGGAGGTCGCCGTCCGGGTGCAGCGGGCGGTGGACGACCTGGACGACACCATCCGGCAGATCCGCTCGTCCATCTTCGCGCTGCAGGGCCCCGAGACCGACGAGACGTCGCTGCGCAGCCGGGTGCACGCCCTGGCCGACAGGGCGGCGGAGCACCTGGGGTTCGCGCCCTCGGTGCGGCTGGACGGCCTGCTGGACACCTCGGTCGACGAGGAGATCGGCGAGCAGCTCCTCGCGGTGGTGCGGGAGGCCCTGTCGAACGTGGCCCGGCACGCCCACGCCACCGAGACGTCCCTGAACATCGACGTCGGGGACGACGTCACGGTGCGGGTGCAGGACAACGGCGTCGGCATCACCGAAGGCGGCCGCCGCAGCGGGCTCCGCAACATGGAGGCCCGTGCCGAGGACCTGGGCGGCACGTGCACCGCCGGGCGGCGCCCGGAGGGCGGCACGGTGCTGGTCTGGCGCGTCCCGCTCAAGCCCGCCTGACCCCGTTGCGGCCCGGCTGACAGGGTCAGGGGCCGATGCGGTGGTTGTCGAGGCGCGCCCACTCGGCCTCCCACAGCTGGTAGCGGCGCCGGTCGTACCACGCCCGGACTAGCCCGTAGATGCAGAGCGCGGGCAGTCCCGTGGCGAGGGCGACGCCCGTCCCGGCCACCGCGGTGTGGATGACCGTCTGCGCGTGCCGGCGGGGCGGCGTGATCGAGACGCCGCCGGGCCCGGCCCACAGGATGAGGCGCTCCCCGACAGCGGCTCCCCGCCACGTCGTGTAGTCGTCGGTCCGCCGCGTCCCGTCGGGGTCGGTCCAGGCGACCGTGACCGTGCGCCGTCCCCCCGGGTCCCGCACCCTCACGATGGTGGCCTCGACGCGATGCCGCGTGGCGGCCTGCTGGCGCTCGGCCCTCACCCCCGAGCCGTAGGCGGACTGGACGGCATGGGTGAGCAGCGGAGGTGTCGCGCTGAGGAAGACGATGAGCAGCAGCAGCCCGAGCCGCCACTGGATCCGGTCCACATCGCGCCGCAGGTCGTTGCGGTCGAAGCCGCAACTGCGACGCCGGCGGTCGATCCGTGCTGTCCAGTGGCCGGTCCGTGTTCGCATGGTCGTCGCTCCCATGACGCCGTCCCTTCGCCTTCCTTCCATCACGACGCTACGCATCGGGCCCTCGACGGCCGCAGAGGCGGAAGCCCCTCGCGGGAGGGACCTCCCGGGTCCTTCTGCCCGCGGCACGCGGGACCTAGGTCCCGCCGATCGTGCGCCGAAGGTACCTACAGGCCAAGGGCGGTTCAGGATTGAGTCATGGGTGACGAGATCATCGATGCGATGGAAGGTGAGTGGCGATGGCACTCTCCGAGCACAAGACCCACGTGGGGCGGGACACCCTGATCCGGGTGGTGACCCCCCGGCCGCTGACCGAGTCGCACGCCGCCCGTTATGCCTGGGCCGCAGCGCGCTTCGCGCTCGGCTGGGTCTTCCTGTGGGCTTTTGTGGACAAGACCTTCGGACTGGGCCACGAGACCCCCGCAGCCAAGGCGTGGATCGACGGCGGCAGCCCCACCGAGGGGTTCCTGGCGCACTCGCCCGCCGGGCCGTTCGCCGACCTCTACCACGACATCGCGGGAGCGGGCTGGGCCGACTGGCTGTTCATGATCGGTCTGGGCGGCATCGGCGCCGCCCTCATCCTGGGCGTGGGCATGCGGATCGCCGCCGCGGCGGGGGCCGCCCTGCTGCTGATGATGTGGTCGGCGGTCCTGCCCCCGGAGAACAACCCCTTCATGGACGACCACCTGGTCTACGCCATCCTGATCGTCGGACTGGCCCTGGTCAGCGCAGGCGACACCCTGGGCCTCGGCCGCTGGTGGGGCGGGACCCGCCTGGTCAAGCGCCTCCCCTTCCTCAAGTGACCTGATCCGCGAGACGAGGGGCGCTCCCTGCGAGCGCCCCTCGTACGCATGTCCCCGTCCTGGCGGCCGGACGGGGGTCATGCGGCAGGGCGGGTCATGCGGCAGGGCGGGTCAGGCAGGACGCGATGCCGGAGAACGGTCCGGCGGACCCGCGCCGCGGATGGCGGCGAGGGCCTGGTCGACGGCGCGGGGGAGGGCCCCGCCGGTGTCGACGGCGGCCGCCCCGGGCCAGGGCGCGGAGTCCGCGCGCATGGCGGCGGCGATGCCCGCGTCGGCGTCTGAGGGGCCCCGGGGACGGGTCCGCATCCGCTCGGCGCAGAGGGACTCCGGTGCCTCGCAGCGCAGCGCCGTCAGGTGCGCGTGCCCCTGCTCGGCGACGGCGGCGAGGAGTTCCCGGTCGGCCGTGGAGGTCCAGGAGGCGTCCAGGACGACCGTCTCGCCCAACTGGAGCAGCCGGGCGGCGCGCCCGGCCATCTCGCGGTAGGTGCGCCGGCCCCATTCCGGCGTGTAGATGCCGGAGCCGTAGGGCGCGGCCGCCGGGTCGGCGGGCGCCAGCCCGGCGAGCTCCTTGCGGATCCGGTCGCTGCTGAGCACCGTGCAGCCGAGCCGGTCGGCCAGCGCGCCGGCCAGGGAGGTCTTCCCGGTGCCCGGGAGCCCGCCCACCATGATCAGGCCGACGCGGCCGGCGCGCAGATGGCGCAGCGCGACGTCGGTGTAGGCGCGGGCATCGGCGGCCGCGTCCGGCGCGCCCTGGTCGTGGCGCAGGCACGCCACCTTGGCGCGGACGAAGGCGCGGTAGGCCACGTAGTGGTGGCGGAGCGAGGACGGGGCCGGGTCGGCGGCGTACTCGGCGTACCAGCCGAGGAAGCGTTCGGCGTGCTCGGGGGCGCCCAGGCGTTCGAGGTCCATCGCCAGGAACGCGGCGTCGTCCAGACCGTCCAGATAGCGGAGCCGGTCGTCGAACTCCAGGCAGTCGAGGATCCGCGGACCGTCGTCCAGGCAGAAGACGTCGCCGGCCAGCAGGTCGCCGTGCCCGTCGACCACGCGGCCGTCGGCGATGCGCGCGTCGAACAGGGGCTTACGGCCGGCGAGGAACTCGTCCGCGAGGTCCTCGGTCTCGGCGGCGGTCCCGGCGTCCAGGACGGCGCCCTGGAAGGGCCGGACCTGCTCGAAGCTGTCGTGCCAGCGGCCCCGGACGGCGTCGCGGGTCTCCTCGGCCGCGATGCGGGGGCCGCGCGGCGCCCTGGCATGCCAGGCGGCCAGGATCCGGGCCGTGTCGCGCAGCGCGTCCCGCACCGGCGCGCCGACCCTGACCAGGGTGGACAGGCGCCGCTCGGCGGGCATCCGCCGCATCACGACCAGGTGGTCGCAGGCGCCGCCGTCGGGCCCGTGCACGTCGGCGACGCCGAGATAGACGTCCGGGGCGAACCGCCGGTTCAGCCGGACCTCCTCGTGGCACGCGCGCTCGCGCAGTTCACGGGTGCTGAAGTCCAGGAATCCCAGATCCACCGGCTTCTTCAGCTTGTAGGCGCGGTCTCCGGCGAAGAAGACCACGCCGATGTGGGTCTCGGCGACGGCGGCGTCCTCCATAGGCCTCATGCCCTCGGGCAGGGGGCGGAGCCGGTGTCCTCGGAGACCGTCACGACGCGCCGGGTCATGACGTCCCCGACTGCGCGTCGTTTCATGACTTCCCTCCCGGGTTCGCCGCGGGGCCTCAGAGGTTCTCGCCGGCGGTGGCCCCCTGGTCCGCGCAGATCACGACCTCGCACCGCGCCCGCTCCCGCACGACCGGGACGGTGTCGCCGCCGAGCGGGTTGCCGTGCTCGGAGTGCGCCCGGGCGCCGACCACCAGCAGCTCGGCACGCGCGGCCGCTTCGGCCAGCACCACGCCCGGCTCCCCGTGCAGGACGCGCAGCCGGGTGGTCAGGTGCCGGGAGCGGGGGATCAGGCGGGCTACCAGGCGGCGCAGCCGCAGCCACTCCCGGATCGCGTGGAACGGGCGCCGCGCCGGGGCGTCGCCGGGCTCCATGATGCGGACCACGTCCAGGCGCGCGTGGCGTTCGGACGCCTCGCGGGCGGCCCGGCGCAACGCGGCCATGGAGTTGGGGGAACCGTCCACTCCGACGACGACGGACCGTTGTTCGGGCACGACCCACATCAGCGACCTCCTCAGTCACCCCCACCCTCCCGCCCGGGACGTTCCGCGGGTCAGTGCCGAGCGTCCCCCCGAACCGGGACTTTCGGCCCGATCCGGGCACCGCTCGGTGCGGCGAGATCATCCGGTGGCTCCCGGATGCAGGACGGCCTGCGCGGCGACGAAGGCCGCGACGGCGAAGACCAGGTAGGCGAACCAGCGCCGCAGCCGGTCGGCGTCCAGGCGCCGGGCGAGGCGGGCGGCGGTGAGCGAACCGGCGACGGCGGCCAGGGTGAACGCCGCGATGACGCCGTAGTCCAGCGTCGCGTCCCCGGCGTGCGCGGCGAAGCCGGCGATCGAGTTGACCACCACGATGACCAGGGAGGTGCCGACCGCGGCGGCCATCGGCAGGCCGAGCCCGACGACCAGGGCCGGGATGATGAGGAAGCCGCCGCCGACGCCGAACAGACCGGTCAACACGCCGACGGCCGCACCGGCGCCGATCGACTTGGGCAGGCAGGAGCGCCAGTCGATGCCGCCGCCGGGAAGGGCGCACGCCCCGCCCAGCCGGTCGCCTCCGGCCAGCATCCGCCAGCCGGCCGCCACCATGAGCGCGGCGAAGCCGAGCAGGACGGCCTGGTCGGGCAGGAGGCGGTTCAGGGCGGCGCCGCCGAAGGCGGCCACCGCTCCGGCGGCGCCGAAGACGCCGGCGATCCGCCAGCGCACCTGCCCGGCGTGGACGCGGGGCAGTGCGGCCGTGGCCGAGGAGATGCCCACGACCAGCAGGGACGCCGGAACCGCCGAGGCCAGCGGCAGGCCCGCCCCGTAGACGAGGGCGGGGACGGCGAGGATGGAGCCGCCGCCGCCGAGCAGCCCCAGCAGGATGCCGATGAGAGCACCGAGGACGAGCGCGGTCAGCATGTCCTCATCTCCCTGGCGGACATGGACTTCGGGTCATGCGCGGTCCGAGGCCAGGGCGCTCAGGACGGCGTCCATGTCGCACTTCGGCCCGCGGTTGTAGGGGAGCCTGGACAGGGCCATCCCCATGGCGCAGGTGTTGGACAGGGCGGCGAAGGCGAGGCCGCCGCCGATGCCCGCGGCGAGCCACTTGGCGCGCGGGACGGTCGTGCTGGCCAGGACCGAGCCGAGCACGATCGAGCCGGCGACCAGGCGGACCTGGCGTTCCAGGCCCCAGCGGGAGCGTCCCGCGGCGACCGGCCGGCCCGCGGCCTGCCAGGCGCCGATGCCGCCGTGCAGGACGCGCAGGCCGGGCAGGCCCGCGGTCGCCAGCGCCTGCGAGGCCTGGCCGGCCCGCTGCCCGGAGCGGCAGACGAGCACCACCTGCTCGTCGAGGTGGGCGCGCAGTTCGGCGCGGTGCTCGCGCAGCAGGTCGAGAGGCACGTTGTAGGAGCCTCGGATGTGGCCGGTCTCGAACTCGCCCGGCGTCCGGACGTCGATGAGCCGCGGCCGGTCATCTGAGTCCAGGAGTTCGCGCAGGGCGGGGACGTCGACGGTGGGCGAGGTGGTCACGAAGTGTTCTCCCGCGTGTCGTGGTGATGGGGGGTCGGTGCTGGTCGGTGCGGGTCAGTGGTCGGTGATGGTGAGGCCCGCGGGCGCGGCTTCGGCGTAGGCGTCGTCGATGTGCACGGTCCGGTGTCCGGCCCGCTGGAGCAGGCTGGTGGCGGCGGCGGCCCGGTAGCCGGAGCCGCAGTGCACCCAGATGGTTCCGTCGGGCAGTTCGCCCAGCCGGGCGGTCAGCTCGGGCAGCGGGATGTGGACGGCGCCCTCGATGTGTCCGGCCCTCCACTCGTTGGTCATGCGCACGTCCAGCACGACGTCCGGCGCGGGCAGGTGCCGGGGGAGGCGGCCGGAGCGGACGGCGGCCAGGTCGGTGAACGTCGCGACGGGCGTCGCCCGCAGCCGGGCGGCGTCGCCGCCGGCCCACTGCTCGGGCTCCCCGGAGGAGGCCGCGGCCGGGCGGTCGATGCCGATGCGCGCCAGCTCCCGCTGGGCGGCGGCGATCTGCTCGGGGCCGTCGCCGAGCAGGGTGAGGGGCGCGCCCCACGGCGCCAGCCAGCCGAGCCACGTCGCCATCGCGCCGTCCAGGCCGAAGCTGAGGGTCCCGGCCAGGTGCCGCTGGGCGAAGGCCTTGCGGGAGCGCAGGTCGACGACCCATTCCCCGGCCGCGATGCGGTCGCGCAGCTCGGCGGGGTCGGCGGTCCGGGCGGGAGTGAGGTCGAGCAGGCCGGCGCCGGCGCTGTTGCGGACCCCCATGTGCGCGTAGTAGGCGGGATAGGCGTCGAGCCCGTCCAGGGTCTGGGTGACGAAGTCGTCGGCCTCCAGCCGCAGCGCCGGGTTGGCCCTCCGCTCCCGGCCGATGGTCGAGGACGCGGCGTCGGACTGGCTCGCCGAGCAGAAGCTTCCGAAGCCGTGCGTGGGCCAGACGTGCGCGCCGTCGGGCAGCTGGTCGGCCAGCCGGCGCGCCGACGCGTGCTGCCGCTCGGCGAGCAGGTGGGCGTGCTCGGAACCGAGGAGGTCGGTGCGGCCGGTGGTGCCGAACAGCAGCGACCCGCCCGTGAAGACCCCTTCCGGTCCGTCGGGACCGGACAGGATGTAGGACACGTGGTGGAAGGTGTGCCCGGGGGTGGCCACGGCGCGGATGCACAGCGCGTCGGAGAGGGCGACCTCGTCGCCGTCGGACAGCGCGGTCCGCTCGAACTCGACGCCCTCGTCGGACGAGAGCAGGTATGCCGCTCCGGTCGCCCTGGCCAGCGCCAGCCCGCCGGAGACGTAGTCGTTGTGCAGGTGGGTCTCGGCCACGTGCGTGATGCGGACGTCCAGCCGCCCGGCCAGCGCCAGGAAGCGGTCGATGTCGCGCTGCGGGTCGACCACCAGCGCCACCCGCCCGTCGTGGGCGAGATAGCTGCGGTCGCCCAGGGACGAGGTCTCGACTACCTGGACATCTACCATCTGCGTTCACTCCTTATACCCCGGGGGTATCCGTCGGTCAGATCGCGGCCATGGTCGTACCCCCTCATCGCCCGATGAGGGGAGGCCCTCCCGCCGTCTTCAGGAAAGGGCGAGGAAGAGTTTCTCCAGGCGCTCGGCGCTGATCGGCGGCTTCTCGCCGCGGTCGGCCGCCGCCTGGCAGTGCCGCAGCCCGGTTGAAATGATCTTGAAGCCGGCCCGGTCGATCGCCTTGGACACCGCCGCCAGCTGGGTCAGCACCCGCTCGCAGTCGTCGGCGTTCTCGATCATCGAGATCACCCCGCCCAGCTGGCCGTGCGCCCGCCGGAGCCGGGTCAGCGCGTCCGCCAGGGCGGTCGCGTCCATCTCCAGATGCTCCTCCACCTTCCACCTCCGGCGCCCAACATACCCCAGGGGGTATCCGCCTGTGCGTGAGGTACCTCACCTGGCCCCGGGACTTCCGGCAGGACCTTCGGCTCTACCTGCGGAGACTCCCGAAATCGAAACTGGGGCCAAGCGAGGAACCGCCAGCAGAGGAGGTGGCACCGATGAGCGAGATGCTGGTCGTCCACCGGGAGGACGACGCCTTCGCGGTGATCGTCCGCGACCACGTGATCCACGTGGACCAGCCGTACATGGGGGGAGGAATGGACGCCGGGCCGACGCCGGTCGAGTTGTTCGTGGCGTCCCTGGCCGCGTGCACCGCGCACCACGCCCGGCGCTACCTGAAGGCGCGCTGCCTGCCCGCGAACGGGCTGGAGGTCGCCGTCGAGTACGCGATGAGCCCGGAGGGCCCCGCCCGGGTGTCGCACGTGGAGCTGCGCCTGCGGCCTCCCGTCCGGCTGCCCGACCGGGACGTGGGAGGCCTGATGGCGGCCGTCATGGCCTGCACCGTCCACAACTCGATCCTCGACACCCCGCGCATCGGCGTGCGCCTGGAGAGCGAGCTCACGGCCGCCTGAGCGGGGCGCCGGAGGTCCCGTCGCCGAGGGTCGTTCGGCCCTGGGGAGGGGGCGCGGCGGGCGGTGCAATGAAGGCGGACCGATGAGGAGTGCGTCATGAGCCACGTGGTCGTCGGATACGACGGAACGAGCGAGAGCGAGCGTGCTCTGCGCTGGGCGGTGGAGGAGGCCCGGCTCCGGCGGGTGCCGCTGACGGTGTGCCATGCCTGGCGGTGGCCGTACCCGGTCGGTCACATCGACCGCGAGGGCGTGACCATCGTCCGCCGGATGGCGGAGCACATGCTCGACCACGGTGTGGCGCTGGCGCATGACCTGGCTCCCGCTCTGAAGGTGCGCAGGCGGCTGGCCACCGGGGGCCCCTCCGGGGCGCTGCTGAACGAGGGGCCGGACGCCGAGCTGATCGTCATCGGCTCGCACCCGCCGGAGGAGATGCACGTCGGGTCCACGGCGCTGCGGGTGCCGGCCCGGGCCGACCGCCCCGTGGCGGTCGTGCGCTCGGCCGCCCCGCGCGACGGTCTGGTGGTCGTGGGCGTGGACGGTTCCCCGGGGGCGGACGCCGCGCTGGCGTTCGGATTCGAGGAGGCGGTGCTGCGCGGCTGGCGGCTGCGCGCGGTGTACGGGTGCTGGGAGCCCGGCGCCGTCCCCGATGGCGACCTGTCGCTGTTCGACGATGAGGACAAGCTCCGCCACGTGTGCGGAGCGGTGCTGGAACGGGCGGTCGCGCCCTGGCTGGTCAAGAACCCCTTCGTCCAGGCGACGACGTCGCTGGTGCTCAGATCGCCCCGTGAGGCCCTGCTGGAGGCGGCGGAGGAGGCGACGCTGACGGTGGTGGGCGCGCGAGGCACCGGCGCCGTCAGGCCTCTGACGCTCGGCGCGACGAGCGACGCGCTGCTCAAGCACGCGCCCTGCACGGTCACGATCGTCCCGCAGTGGTTCGGATGACGCCGGGCGGCGAAGAACACCGAAGGTAGGCGAGCCAAGTGAGCATGGTGACCGCGGCCGATCTGGCCGGAGAGCCGTTCTTCGACGGTATGCGGAGCCTGGACCTGACCAGGCTCGCGAAGGCGGCCCGGCACACCGACATCCCCGCGGGACGGCGCATGTTCGCGGAGTCCGCCGCGGCGGAGCGGTTCTGGCTCCTCCTCGACGGGAGCGTGGCCGTCGATCTGCACGTCCCCGAGGGCGGGACGCTCGTCATCGACACCTTCGGGCCCGGATCGGTGGTGGGCTGGTCATGGCTGTTCCGTCCGCACCGCTGGCGGTTCGGCGCGTTCGCGAGCACGCCCGTCCAGGCCATCGAGTTCGACGGCCGGCTGGTCCGGACGCTGAGCGCGGTCGACCCGTCGCTCGGGTACGAGCTGACGCGCCGCTTCGCCGAGCAGGTCGTGGGCCGCCTGGAGGCGACCCAGACCCGGCTCGCCGAGGCCGCCCCCGAAACCCTCGACCGGGCGGTGTGACCCCTCACACTGTGCGGACGTCCTGCTCGGCGGCCCGGACGCGGGGCGGGCCGAGGGCGCGGGCGATCGCGGGAAGAGCGCCTTGAGCTGCGCTGAGCCTGGTGCCATGGACGTGCCGGATCCGTAGAACGCCCCCGTAGCGCAGCACGACCCCTTCGGTCCAGACGGCGCCCAGCACGGCCTTCTCCAGATGCTCGATCGCGGCGATCATCGGGGCCATCCGGCTGACCGGCGAGCGATCCAGGGGGTCCTGTTCGGTCTTGACCGACCCGCCGGTCCGGGCATAGATGAACGCCGGGCTGGTCGGTCGTATGTACGCGATCGACGCTTCCCTGGCCGCGTTCGCACCGCGTCAGTAGCGCCCGGTAGTCATGCTGACCTCCGACGTCGATGGCATGACCAAGCTCCGTGGGGAATAGGTCCGGCTCGTCGCTGTGTGAGTCGATCGGCGGGCTGCTTGTGGTGTGATCCGCTCGATGGCTTCGAGTCGGGCCAGGCGTTCGTCCTCCCTATGGGGCAGAACGCGTGGCGTCCAGCAACACGTCAACGAGCCGTTGCGCCGCATCAGGCCGGCCGTGCGCGCGGGCGGCCTCCTCCATGTCCGCGCGCCGGATCGGGTCTGTGAGCAGCGGGCCGAGCGCCTGCCGCAACCTGTCCGCACTCACCTCGCCGGTCAGCGTGACGGCTGCGCCCGCCTCCTCCAAATGCTGGGCATTGTGGGTCTGCTCGTCGCCTGCCGAGGAGGCGAGTGGAAGGAACACCGCGGCTTTTCCCAGCGCGGTCAACTCCGCGAGCGTGCCTGCCCCGCTGCGCGAGACGACGACGTCGGCCAGGGCGAGCACGTCCGGCAGCTCGCCGCCTATATACCCCGTCCGGTAGTAGCGGGCCTGCGCCTGACGCGGCAACTGCACTGTGAGGGAGGCCAATTGCTCCACATGGCCCGGCCCGCACTGATGGATGACATTGGCCCGCTCCAGCAGCCACGGCAGCGCCCGGGCCACCAGAGTGTTGATCTGCTGTGCGCCCTGTGCGCCGCCCGTGACGTACAGGGTTGGGAGACCTCGGTCGAAACCGCTCAGGCCCAAGGCGGTGACGGCCTTGTCCGCGTTGCCGTTGAGAATCTCCGGCCGCACCGGGTTGCCCGTGACCACGGCGGCCGCGCGTACCTGACTTGGCAGCAGCTCCAGCGTCGACTCCGAAGACACCGCGATCCGTGTTGCCGCCCCGGCGAGCTTGCGGTTCGCCAGTCCCAGACGCACGGTCTGCTCGTGCAGCACGAGCGGCCGACGACATAGCCGGGCCGCCAGACCGGCCGGGACGGCGACGTACCCGCCCGTGGCCAGGACGACGTCCGGGGCGAACTCGGCGATCTTCGATCGGGCTTGGGCGACCCCGAGCGGCACGCGCGCCATGTCCTTGACGTTGGCCGGTCCGAGCAGCTTCAGCGGATTCGACGAGCGACGGATCTTGCCGGTGGCCACGGTGGTGAACGGGATTCCCTCGGCCGGGGCGACCCGCGCTTCCAAACCTTCCGCCGTACCGATCCACAACACCTCCAAAGCGCGCCCCTCACCGGCGAGTCGCTCGCGCAGCGCGCGGATCGCGGTGAGTGCCGGGTAGGTGTGGCCGCCCGTCCCACCACCAGTCACGATCAGGCGGAACGGGGTGTTCGGGGCACGGTTGATGTCGCTGGTCACGAGCATCCCATCTGCTTCGGCGGTGCGGTGCGGTGTCAATGTTGGTCGTGCAGGGTGTCCGGAGAAGGCTTCCGGAGCGTCCGAATAGATTCGATATCCTCGGATCAAATCCCTGACTCGCTACCTGTCCGTGTGCGGGGCTGCCACCGGTAGTTCCACAGTGATGCGGATCCCGCCGGCGGGGCGCGGGGTGAGGGTGAGTGTCGCGTCGTGTGCCTGAGTAATGGTCTTGACGATGGCCAGGCCGAGGCCGACACCCGCGTGGTCGCCGCGAATGCGTCCGGTGCCGCGCTGAAACGGTTCGGTGAGTGTCGGGACCAAATGTGGGGAGAGCTTCTCGCCGGTGTTCTCGACGGTGAGGACCGCGGTCTTGGGGCCGGCGCTGGTCGTGACCCACACGGTGCCCTGCTCGGGCAGGTTGTGCACGATCGCGTTGTGCACGAGGTTCGTCGTCAGCTGCAGCAGGAGCGCCTGCGAGCCGTAAGCCGGGGCGATGTCGCCGGAGGTCTCAATGATGACACCGTGCTTCTCGGCGAGCGGGAGGAGTGTCTCGGCGGCCTCCTCTACGAGCAGAGACAGGTCGACGGGTGCTTGGGCGAAGGACCTCTGGTCGACGCGGCTGAGCAGGAGCAGCGCTTCAGTGAGGTCGATCGCGCGAGTGTTGACGGCGCGAAGACGGTTGACGAGCCTGCCGGAGTCGTGTGTCGGATCGTTGTGGGCCACGTCGAGAAGTGCCTTCGAGATCGCGAGTGGGGTGCGCAGTTCGTGCGAGGCGTTGGCTGCGAATCTCTGCTGTTCGGCGACGTGTGTTTCGAGCCGGGCGAGCATGGTGTCGAAGGCGTCGGCGAGTTCACGGAACTCGTCCTGGCGGCCCGGCAGCTGGATGCGATGGGAGAGTGATCCGGTCGCGGCCGTGCGGGTGGCGTCGGTGATGCAGTTCAGCGGGGCGAGCATGCGGCCGGCGAGAAACCAACCTCCCAGGAGCCCGAATACCAGGAGAAATACCATTACTGCGGCTGCCATTGGGGCGAAACCGCGCACGAAGTCGGTGCCCGGAGTTGCCGTCCATGCCCCCTCGGTGTTGGTTTGCAGCCACCCCTGTCGTAGGAGGAATACTCCCATGGCGGCGAGCAGTAGACCGCCGGCCAGCATGAGGAATCCGGCGTAGCTGAGGGTGAGTCTGAGTCGAACGCTCAGCCCGGGCTGCCTATCCACGATCCGCCCCCACGTGCGGTGACGCGTACGGCGTTGGGGAATGGGTCTGCGTTCTCATCCCACGCGAGTACCAGGATTTCTTCGGCGCTGACGACACCGCCTTCGGCGGCGACGAGGACTTCGAGGACGGCGATCTGTTTCCAGGCGAGTGCGACGTAGGGGTCGTCTCGGCAGACCTCGCGGCGGAACGGATCCAGGCGCAGGCCTGAGATCTCTCGCAGGGGTGGCCTGGTGTGTGGACGTCTGCGGTCGAGTGCTCTGAGACCGAGCACGAACTCCTGCAACTCGAAGGGCTGCGTGAGGTGGTCGTCAGCCCGACTTCGAACCCGGGGGCCCCGTCGTCGAGACGGTCGGCGGCGGTGAGTATGAGGATCGGCATGCCGCTGCCGGAGGGGACGAGCCGTTTGGCGATCTCGTCGCCGGGAGGGCCGGGGATGTCGCGGTCGATGACAGCGATGTCGTAGGTGTTGATGTTCAGCAGTTCCAGAGTGGTGTCGCCGCCACCGGTGATATCGGCGGCCGCGTCCTTATCGGCCGGCACCACCGCCCGTGTTCTCGCGCCGTCGGCGATCGGCCGGGCGGCCTCGCCGACCGCGACCACCACGTCGGCCCGGGCGGCGGCGTACTCACCGACGGCCCGGTGCTCGGCCTCGCTGGCTTCACCCAGCTCGAGCATCTCCCCGAGGACGGCAATGCGGCGCCCACCCCCGATCGCCGCGAGCGCGTCCAGGGCGGCGCGGTTCGAGTCGGGGTTGGCGTTGTAGGAGTCGTTGAGCAGCATCGCCCCACCGGCGAGTTCGCGCAGCTCCATGCGCCATTTCGACAGCGAAGCGGTGGCCACCGCCGCCGCGGCCACATCGAGGGGGACACCGGCCACCAGCCCCGCCGCCGCGGCGGCCGACGCGTTGAGCGCTTGGTGGGCGCCCACGAGCGGCAGTGCGACGGAAGCCGAGGCGTCGGTGGTCCGCAGCGTGAAGGACGGCCGGCCGAGCCGGTCCAGGGCCAGGCCGAGCGCCCGCACGTCGGCGCGGTCCGCCCGGCCGAAGGTCAGCACCGGACCCTCGGTAAGCGAGCGCATCGCGACCACCCGGGGATCGTCGCCGTTGAGGACGGCGGTGCCGCCGGGCACCAGCCCCTGCACCAGTTCGCCCTTGGCCCTGGCGATGGCCGCGCGCGACCCGAACTCGCCGAGGTGGGCCTGGCCGACGTTGAGGACGATGGCGATGTCGGGCGCGACCAAGCCGGTGAGCTCGGCAATGTCGCCGATGTGGCGGGCTCCCATCTCAAGGACGAGGAACCGGGTGGCCGCGTCGGCGCGCAACATGGTGAGCGGCACGCCGAGTTCGTTGTTGAGCGAGCCGATCGTGGCGATCGTCGGCGCCGTACTCGAAAGCACGGCTTCCAGCAGGTCCTTGGTGCTGGTCTTGCCCTGGGAGCCGGTCAGTCCGACAACGGTCAGCCCGTCGCGCAGCCGGGCCACGACGTGGGTGGCGAGCGCCTGCAGGCCGGCCTGGGGGTCCTCGACGACGAGGGTGGGCAGCGGCGTGGGCCGGGAGCCGAGCACGGCCACCGCGCCGGCCCGGCCTGCCTGGCCGGCGTAGTCATGGCCGTCGACGTGCTCGCCGGTGAAGGCGACAAAGAGGCCGCCCGGCTCTGCCTGCCGGCCGTCGAGCACGGCCGGCGCGGTCACTGTCACGGAGTCGTCTCCCGCGACCCTGCCGCCGACGACCTTGGCGATCTCGGCGAGGCTGAGGGGGATCATGCTGTTTCCCTGTAGGTCATGCCCCCAGTCAAGGCGCCGCAGCGTATCGCCGGCATATCGAGAAACGCATACGTTTCGGCAACACCATGTCGTCTTGACTGCAGGCATGACCTACAGGGAACCGCCTCGAATCACCATCTATGGGTGCGGCCCAGATGAGGCCGTCTTGTTCCGAGAGCTGGCACCTCGCTTCGGCGTAACACTGATCATCACAGACGCACCGGCCTCCGAAGCCAATAGCGCGCTGGCATCCGGAAGCCGATGCATCAGCGTCGGCCACAAGACTCACATCACAAACGGCACTCTTCTTGCGCTTGGCCAAGCCGGCGTGATGTACATCTCTACGCGGAGCATCGGGTGCAACCACATCGATGTGGAATACGCGGGCAACGTCGGCATCAGCGTGGGAAACGTCAGCTACTCGCCGGACAGCGTGGCCGATTTCACGCTGATGCTGATGCTGATGGCGGTGCGCGACGCGAAATCCATCGTCCGGCGTGTGGAAGCGCATGATTACCGGCTGAACGAAGTGCGCGGCAAGGAACTGCGCGATCTGACCGTTGGTGTGATCGGCACAGGCAGCATTGGCGCCGCGGTGGTGGACAGGCTGCGGGGCTTCGGCTGCCGGATACTCGCCCACGACAATCGCCCCAAGACCCCTGCCGAATACGTCTCTGTCGAGGAGTTGCTGCATCAGAGCGACATGGTCACGCTCCACACACCGCTCACCCCGGATACATATCATCTGCTGAACCGGCAGCGTATCGAGCAGATGAAACAGGGCGCACTGATCATCAATACCGGACGTGGGGAGCTCGTCGACACCGGGGCCCTGGTATCGGCACTGGAAAGCGGCAGGCTCGGCGGCGCGGCATTGGATGTCGTCGAGGGTGAAGAAGGAATCTTCTACGCCGACTGTCGCACCAGGCCCATGGAAAGCAAGTCGCTGCTGCGGCTGCAAGAGCTGCCGAACGTGCTCATCAGCCCACACACCGCCTATTACACGGACCACGCCCTGCGTGACACGGTCGAGAATTCCATCGCCAACTGTCTGAAATTCGAAGGCGAGAACCAGCATGGATAAGCTGAAGGTCGGAATCATATTCGGCGGACGCTCCGAAGAGCACCCCATTTCCATCAAGTCCGCACAACAGATCGCCCGGAATCTCGACGCAGAGAAGTACGAACCGTTCTACATCGGTATCACGAAGGGCGGCGCCTGGAAGCTCTGCGACGGCCCCGACGCGGAGTGGGAGAACGGCGACTCCCGTCCCGCTGCACTGTCACCGGACAGCACCGTGCACGGACTGCTCGTCCAGCAACAGGGGCAGGAGCGGTACGAGATCATCCCCCTCGACGTCGTGCTGCCCGTGCTGCACGGCAAGTGCGGCGAGGACGGTGCGATGCAAGGGCTCCTTGATCTCTCCGGCATCCCCTACGCGGGCTGTGATGTACAGAGTTCCGCACTGTGCATGGACAAATCCCTCGCCTACATCGTGTCCAGAAGCGCGGGAATCGCCACGCCGAATTTCTGGACCGTCGCGGCCGCCCAGAACATCGACCCCGCGCAGTTCACCTATCCGGTGTTCGTTAAGCCGGCGCGTTCGGGCTCGTCCTTCGGAGTCACCAAGGTGTCCCGGCCAGAAGAACTGCAGAGCGCGGTGGAGACCGCACGACGGTACGACGCGAAGGTGCTGATCGAGGAGGCCGTCGTCGGCAGCGAGATCGGATGCGCCATCCTGGGCAACGAACTCGACCTGACGGCGGGCGAGGTGGACCGGATCGCGCTCTCCCACGGATTCTTCCGGATCCATCAGGAGGACGCACCGGAGACCGGTTCCGACAACTCGACGGCGATCGTTCCCGCCGACATCCCGGCGGAATCGCGCCTGCTCGTCCAGGAAACGGCCAAGGCTGTATATCGCGCCCTGGGGTGCAGCGGTCTCGCACGGGTGGACATGTTCCTCACGGAGGACGGAGCAGTGGTCCTCAACGAGGTGAACACCTTCCCCGGCATGACGTCGTACAGCCGTTATCCGCGGATGATGGCGGCCGCAGGAATGCCGCTCGGTGAAGTCCTCGACCGGGTCCTGTCCTTGGCCTTGACGGGGAAGAGCCGGTGAATGTGGAAAGAGCCATGAAGGACGACTTCGTCTTTATCGATGAGCTTCCATCTGGAACATCCGGAATTCGCTGGGACGCCAAGTACGCCACCTGGGACAACTTCACCGGCAAGCCCGTGGACGGGTATCTGGCCAATCGGATCGTCGGTACGAGGGCGCTGTGCGAAGCCCTGGAACGCGCGCGTGAGAAGGCCGAGACCCAGGGCTTCGGCCTGCTTCTCTGGGACGGTTACCGCCCGCAGCGCGCCGTCGACTGCTTCGTGCGCTGGTCAGAGCAGCCGGAAGACGGCCTCACGAAGAGACGGCACTATCCGAACATCAGCCGGGCCGAGATGTTCGAGCGGGGATACGTCGCCGCCAAGTCGGGTCACAGCCGGGGCAGCACCGTCGACCTCACGCTCTACGACCTCGCTTCCCAGGAGATCGTCCCCATGGGCGGTGGTCATGACCTGATGGATCCCCTCTCCCACCATGGAGCACAAGGGATCACGCAAGCCGAAGCGAGAAACCGCCAGCACCTCCGTGCCCTCATGGAGGCCTGCGGTTTCACCGCATACGACTGCGAGTGGTGGCATTACACGCTGGCCGACGAACCGTATCCGGACACCTATTTCGATTTCCCCATCACCTCCCGCTCACGTGGGTGAGCACGCCGAAAGGACGGCGTACCCCGACGCGCTGTCGGAGTGCGCCGTCTCTGGAGCCGGAACGAACGCGCTGGAGATGAGCGGCAGGAAGATCAGCGGCATCGCGTTGATGAAGATCTCTCAGTTGGGCCCGACGAGTTCGACGCGCTTGCTCAGGTCCTCGGGCAGTGCCAGGACCTGTTCCACGGTCCATGGCCCGCCCGGCGGTAGGCAAAGCTCACGTCCTTCAGCCTCCTCCCGGCTGGTGGTGACAGTCGGGTGATGGGTGGCTTGCCGCCCAGGGCCGAGTGGGGGCATGTGGTGTTGTAGTACTCGAGCCAGGAGCGGCGGGCTTGGGTCCGCTGTGAGTTGCTGCTGTAGGGCGCCGATCAACCGGATGCCTAACTCGACTTGAGCCCCGCCCACGTTCGCCGGCCGAGAAGTACCGCGTCCCGGCCGCCTTCCAGCAGGCCTGCACCCAACTCGGCGCCCGACAGAAGTCCACCCGGCCCCGCCCTGACTTGGCTCAAGATCGCTGATCTTGGGTAGGGTGCTGGCTGTTGAGCTGCGGTTTCGTCGTGTGAACGGCGAAAATCTGCGCACTAAGCGGCCGGTTCTAGGGGTCTGCCCATCGCTTCCCGGTTACGGCTTCAGCGACAAGCCGGCCGCGCCGGGGTGGGGGATCGAGCGGATATCCGACGCGTGGTGCGAGCTGATGGCCCGGCTCGGCTACCGGCGGTTCGGCGCCCAGGGCAGCGACTGGGGCACCAGCATCGCCACGAGCATCGGTCAACGGCAACCCGATCGGGTCGTCGGCATCCATCTCATGCCGCCGCTCGCACCGCCCGATCCGGCCACGTTGGACGACCTCACCGGTGCCGAGCGGGCGGCGCTCGCGACACTGCGGGAGGCGGACGAATGGGGCTCCGGATACTCGGCGCAGCAGTCGACCCGGCCGCAGACGGTCGGCTACGGGCTGGTCGACTCGCCGGCCGCCCTCTGCGCCTGGATCGTCGAGAAGTTCTGGTCGTGGACCGACTCCGGTGGCGACCTGCATCGGGTTATTACCCGGGATGAGCTGCTCGACAACCTGATGCTCTACTGGCTGCCCGGCACCGGTGCCTCATCCGCCCGGCTGTACTGGGAAAGCCTCCGGCAGGTCAACGGATAGATCTCCGGGTCGGCCGGCGCGCCGGTGACCGTACCCACCGGCTGTTCGGTCTTCCCCAAGGAGCTGCAGCGCCCGTCTCGGCGGTGGGCGGAGCGCCGGTTCCCGAACATCCGGTACTGGAACGAGCCCGGCAAGGGCGGCCACTTCGCGGCGTTCGAGCAGCCGGCGTTGTTCGTCGACGAGGTCCGGTCATTCTTCCGGCTGGTCCGCTGATGGTCACCCGTACTCGGTAAGCGGCTGGCTAAAGATCAACAAGTGCCCATCGGGTGTCCGTACGTTGAAGTCGCGCATCCCGTAGGGCCGGTCAGCCAGTGGCTCGACGATGTCGGCGCCGCGGGCGCGCAGCTCGTCGTGGCAGGAATCGACGTCGTCGACGACAACCGTCACCCTGGCCGGGCCGACGCTGCTTTCGGCGTACAGGTGGAACTCAGCGGTGTCGCGGATCACGGCCGCGTAGCTAGGTGGGGTCTCCCAGGTGAATATGGTGTCGAATCCGAGCACGTCCGTAAAGTACGACCGCGCTGCCTGCACATCTCGGCACGGCAGCACGGGAACCGCCACCCGCATGACCATTCCGTCACCTTACCTGACTTTGGCTCAAGATCGCTGATCTTGGGTAGGGTGCTGGCTGTTGAGCTGCGGTTTCGTCGTGTGAACGGCGAAAATCTGCGCACTAAGCGGCCGGTTCTAGGCTGTCTCTCGTGGCGTATGTGCGCACGGTGAAGACGGCGTCGGGGGCCAGGGCGGTGCAGATCGTGCACTCCTCGCGTCGCGGGTCGCGGGACATCGAGCACATCGGCTCGGCGCATGACGATGCGGCGTTGGAGGCGCTCAAGGCGGTGGCGAGGCAGCGTCTGGCTGTGGGGCAGCCCGAGCTCGACTTTGGCCCGGACTTCGCGGCGTTGCAGGCCGGCAGTGGTGCTGGTGGTGGGCCGCTTGCGATCACGTCGTCGCGGATGGGGTACCTGTGGGACGCGCTCGGCCACGCCTACCAGCTGTTGGGGTTCGAGGAGGCCGCTGGTGGTGACGAGGTGTTCCGATTACTGGTGCTGGCACGGATCGTCGAGCCGACCAGCAAGCTGGACAGTCTGCGGGTGGTCGAGGAGGCAGGTTTCGACCCGCCGGCGTACGCGACCCTCAAGCGGCGTCTGCCCGCGTTCGCGAAAGAGTCCTGGCGGCAGAAGTTGGCCGCGGCGTGCGCCCGCACCGCTGATCTGGGGCCGGCGTCACTGGTTCTCTACGATGTGTCCACCTTGTACTTCGAGACCGATGCCGGGGACGGGTTCCGTGAGCCCGGGTTCTCCAAAGAACGCCGCCTGGAGCCGCAGATCACGATCGGGCTGCTCACCGACGCAAGCGGGTTTCCGTTGATGGCTAACGCGTTCGAGGGCAACCGGGGCGAGACCACTACGATGCTGCCGACCATCCGTGCGTTCATGGATGCCCACCAGCTGGCTGATGTCACGGTCGTGGCCGACGCTGGCATGATCTCTGCGGCCAACCAGCAGGCCATCGAGGCCGCGGGGTTGTCGTTCATCCTCGGCGCGCGGATACCCGACGTGCCGTACGTGGTCCAGGCGTGGCGCCACGAGCACCCGGATGAGCAGATCCCCGACGGGCACATCTTCACCCAGCCCTGGCCTGCCGGCCCCAAGGACCAGCGCCGCGACCAGATCATCTAATACCAGTACCGGGCGGACCGGGCTCGGCGCACCCTGCACGGCATCGACGAACAGGTCGCCAAGGCCGAGCAGGCCGTCGCCGGCAAGACCGCGGTCAAACGCAACCGGTTCATCCAGCTCACCGGCGCCACCAAGAGTGTCAACCGGACCCTGGAAGCCAAGGCACGCGCCCTTGCCGGCCTCAAAGGCTACGTCACCAACCTCCCGGACGTCACCGCCGAGTTCGTGATCGACGCCTACCACCGACTGTTCCACATCGAGAAGTCGTTCCGAACGTCTAAACACGACCTACGTGCGCGGCCGATCTACCACCACAAGCGCGAGTCGATCGACGCACACCTGACGGTCGTGTTCGCCGCCCTGGCCGTCAGCAGGTGGATCGAGCAGACCACCGGCTGGTCGATCAAGAAGTTCGTGCGCACCACCCGCCGCTACCGCACCATCAACATCCAGGCCGGCGAGCACACCCTCACCGCCGTCGACCCGCTACCCGACGACCTCCGCGATGCCCTCACCCGCATCCACGACCGCGGTGCGCACTAATTTGAGCCAAGTCAGGTTCCAGCAGGCCTGCACCCAACTCGGCGCCCGACAGAAGTCCACCCGGCCCCGCTGCCCCTTGCCAACGGCCATACCGAAAGCCTCAATCGCACCCTGGCCACCGAATTCAGGCGGACGCCGCGGTGGCCTGTGAAGGGCGGCGGTCCGGGGCGGGTGGATCAGGGCCTGATCGGGCAGTTGGGTTCCCAGGATCCTGAGCGGCTCGGCTCGGCGGGTCGCCGACCGGTGAAAGTGGTGTGGACGGATTTGTCAGACCTTGCGTTCGTGGACGTAGCACCATCGCCAGGTGGGTTCCGGACCCATTGCCGCGGTGACCGGATGGTCGGTCTCCTGGTAGTGCGCTTGTGCGTGCTGGCGCGGCGAGTCGTCGGAGCAGGCCACCCAGCCGCAGATCAGGCAGATCCGGAGAGCCTCCCACCCGCCCCCGTGTTCCCCGCACGCCGGGCAGCCGCGTGATCGTGGAGTGACGGGCGTCAACCCGTCCACGTGCTCGCAGTGCGGTGCCGAGCCGTTCGGGCTGGTGGGCACACGCGAGGCCATGGCGGCGACCCTCATGTCGTTGTCCATGAAATGTCTCCCTCTCTTCGGGGCCGCGACGCGTTGGCTTCTGGATCAGTACTCCGATTCCGGGCGTAGGGGGCCGCCGACGGCGTGCAGGTGCCGCAAGACCTGGGCGTAGGAGTTGGTGAGGGTCGTCTCGTAGTAGGCGATGTCATGGCGGGTGCAGAAGGCGCGCACGAGGGCTTGGGCGCGGGGAAGATTGGGGCGCGGCATGGACGGGAAGAGGTGGTGCTCGATCTGGTAGTTCAGTCCGCCGAGCGCGAAGTCGGTGAGCGGGCCGCCGCGGATGTTGCGGGCGGTCAGGACCTGGCGGCGCAGGAAGTCGGACCTGTGGTCCTTTGCGAAGATCGGCATGCCCTTGTGGTTGGGAGCGAAGGAGCAGCCCAGATAGAGCCCGAAGAGCCCTTGCTGCAGGAGGAGGAAACCTGCGGCCTGAGCGGGGGAAAGCACCCAGAACAGGGCGGTGAGGTACCCGCCCGCGTGAGCGAGCAACAGGCCGCCCTCAACCGACCGGGACCTCCCGGAGGTGGTCGCGTGCGATGCCGGGCCACGGCCGAACAGGGAGCGGACCCCCGCGAGGTGCAGGTGAAGCCCTTCCAGGAGCAGCATCGGGAAGAACAGCCATGCCTGGTGCCGGGCCAGCCAGGCACCGGCGCCGCGCCGGGCCCGAGCGCTCTCGCGGGTGAAGGTGATCGCGCCGGTGCCGATGTCGGGATCGCGGTCGACCTGGTTCGGGTGGGCGTGGTGCCGGTTGTGCTTGGCGACCCACCATCCGTAGCCGAGGCCGACGAGCAGATTGCCGTGCAACCGTCCGAGCAGGTCGTTGACCCGCTTGGAATCTGAGATCTGCTGGTGGCCCGCATCATGGCCGAGGAACGCGGTCTGGGTGAACACGGCAGCCAGGAACGCCGCCACCAGAAGCTGCCACCAGGACGGGCCGATCAGCGCGAAGGCCGCCCATCCGGCGGCGAGCAGCAGCAGGTTCGTCGCGATCTTCATCCCGTAGTAGCCGGGACGCCGGGCGAGCAGCCCGGCGCGTTTCACCTCGCGGGACAGCACCGCGTAGTCGCTGCCCCGGCGGGCCCGGCCGGCGTCGTCTCGGCTGGGCGCGTCGCTGTGGTCGGGTTCGTCGCTGTGGTTGGGTGTGCCGCCGTATGTGTCGCCTGCAGGCATGCGCGTGGTCATGGCCTGTCGCTCCAAGGGGTTCTCTGACCGGGGACGGGGCGAACGCGAACGCGAACCGATCGCGATCGGGCGCTTGGGGAGCGCCTACTCCCAGTTGAGCCCGGCTTCCAGCCGACCGTAAGGAGCGATACGAGCAGGCGCGATCAGTGGGGGTGATAACCGCTGGTAGTGGTCATGCCGATCCATTAAAGCTCCAATGGTCGAGGTGACACTGGAGACAGCCTGAACAAGCAGATCAATTGGCAGCGCCCCCGAGCAGCGGAATAGCCACTCATATTCCTGTCAGAGTACGAAGTCGGTGTGATCGCTGTGATAGTTCCGCGAGGCGGTCTTGGCCGCGGCGGTCCAGGCCGGCACTTTCCCGGGGGTGGGGGTCGAGATGGGCCCGGTGGTGTCGAACCAGCATGCGAATGCGCACCTCGTGTGCTCGCCGCCGGCCGCCGTCGTGGTCAGGTAGGCGACCTGGTCTTTCATCCAGTTCACGTTTCGTGTGCCGGTTCTGCCGTAGCCGATCTCCGGGACCGCCCATGGGATGTTCTTGGAGCGGGCGAACCTCACGGCCGGTCCCCACAGGGTGGGGCCGCTGCCGACGTGGGAGTAGCCGTCCACGCCGAGGACGTCCACAAGCCCGCCGCCCGGCCAGGTGTCGGCATAGGTGCTGCCGGCCTTGGGTGAGGTCCCTGACCAGGTGGTGAGGATCTGGATCGTGTACAGGTGCGTCCAGCCCTCCGACTGCACCTGACGTACCAGTTGGCAGAAGCGTTTCAAGGCCGCCGTGTACGTCGCGAGGCGGAAGGCGCCGTTGCGGATCTTTCCGTCGCCCTCGTGCCAGATCGACACGAACGCGACATGGCTCTTGGGGATGGACCGGAGGAACCTCAGCGTCTGGGCGTCCAGGCTTCGGCCGGCCATCGCGGTGATCGAGGGTTTTCCGCTCCAGCAGCTGGCCCGCTTCCCGACGTCCACACCGGCGTTGCACGCCGCCCAGGACGTGGGCATGCCTGCAGCGGCGGGCTCGTAGGAGCGGCGGATGGTCAGCGGCCCGTACGCGGCGTCTTTCGCGGCGAAGTCGGAGCCGGACAGGTTCTGCGGGCAGGCCCCCCACAGGATCGCATTCCGGTTTTTCGTCACGGGATCGCCTCCGCCTTTGTCTGTAGGGCGCACTGCCCTTGGGTATGCCGGAAGCGATCACACCGACGGCGCTGGCGGACGGACAACCGACGCTGCTAGATGTACTCCAGCTTCACGTGTTTCATCCTTAGCCGCCGCGCCTGACCGACCCAGTAACCCTGTCCGGTAAGGCTCGCAGGAACCTTCGGGCTGAACTAGAAGTCGCGCCGGAAGTATTCTGATCCGCCGGGTCAGGGGGATGTGTCGGTTGTATTCCTCGCCGCGAGAAACGCGCCCTGTGGATCGCCGCCTTCTGATCGACTCGTAGGTATTCGTTTCGTGGCCCAAAAGGTGCAGAGAAGACAATTTGGGCACCTATTCACGGCGTCTGAACCAGGGCCACCGCGTGTTGTTCTACCGTGTCGCCCGTGAATTCCCTCGCCATGACCACCGGCGGTCTGCGAGAGCCTCAGATCGGGGGTCAGTGCCCGGCGGCGGGCGTGAGCGGTGGGAGCAGGAGCAGTTCATGCGCCCGCTTTGCCGTCGGCGCCGGTTCGTCGTGGTCGGGGGTGTCCAGGGGAGCGTCCTCCACGGCGGCGGCCAGCAGCCGGGCCGCTTCGGCGAGCGCGGCCACCTGCCGCTCCAGCACCGCGACGCGGTGCTCCAGAGCCAGGGCGGACGAACCATGGGAGATCTGCCTCGCCATCGCGAAGCTCCTTAAGCTCGGCGAGCCGCCCCGGTGGCGGCCACGGTGCCGACTCCAGCGTCGATCGCGTGCCCGCTCGACCGTAGGGACCTTCGTCCCCGCCTCGACGGCGACGGTCCTTTCGTCCCGACCGCGACCCTCACGCCAGATCGCAAGGAAGCAGGGCGATGTCCTCGAAGCCGGGCGTCCACCACGGGCGGCCCCCGGATGTCACGCCGAACGCCTCGATCCCTGGGCGGGCCTCCGCCCAGGCGCGGGCCGCGCCGCCCATGGCGAAGGCCGCGGTGGCGAGCGCGTCGACCTCGGTGAGGTGGCGCCCGACCAGCGTGACGGAGGCGAGGCCCGTGGCGGGACGGCCGGTGCGGGGGTCGAGGATGTGCCGGCCGCGCTCGGCGGTGCCCGAGGTGGCGACGGCGATGTCGCGACCGGAGACGGCGGCGATGAGCCCGCTCCGGTCGCGGGGGTCGGCGATGCCGATCCGCCACGGGTCTCCGGGCCCGGCCTCGCCGCGCGCCTGCACGTCGCCGCCGCCGTTCACGCAGTGGTCGTGCGCGCCGGCGTCGTGGAGGATTGTCGAGGCCCGCTCGATCGCCCAGCCCTTGACCACGCCGCTGGGGTCGAGCCGGCCCCCCGGTTCGCAGGTGAACGCGCCGCCGGTGATCCGTTCGAACTCCGCGCCGAGGCGCAGGACCTCCGCGACCTCGGGATCGCATCCGCCGACCCCGACGCGGCCGTCCGCCAGGCGCGTGACCTGGCTGTCGGGGCGGTAGGGGGAGAAGACGCGGTCGACGTGGTGCAGCCAGGCGACGGCCCGCGCGAGGGCCGCGGTGACGGACGGCGAGCGCGGCGTGCGGATGTCGAAGGAGAACGCCGTCCCCATCACGTGCTCGACGTGGCGGATCCCCTCAGCCACGGGCACGGTCCAGGGCGCTTTGCAGGGAGGTGATGTAACCCTCGCTGGTGTAGGTGGCGCCGGAGACGGCGTCGATGTGTGCGTCGCCCGCCGCGAGGGCCTCCTCGGTGAGCTGCGGGAGGGCGAAGGACGCGATCTCGCGGTCGCGGCCGTTCTCCGACGGGGAGCGAAGGACGCGGACGGCGCTGAGGCGCCCGCCCGACATCGTGATCTCGACCTGGACCGGGCCGTAGCGGGTGTCGACGCTCTGTCCCCGGTAGGTCCCGTTCGCCGGGTTCGCTCCGCCGCTCGTGCCGCTGCTCGTCCCCCTGCTCGTCGCGCCGCCCGCGGTGGGCGGCGGCGTGGCGGAGTCCTCCTGCTGGTGCGGTTTCAACGACAGCAGCAGCACGACCCCCGCGATCGTCGCGCTCGTTGTGAACAGGGCTCGGCGCATGTGGTCCGGTCCTCTCAGAACTCGAAGGATTCGGATCGGACGTGGCGGCGTCGCACGCCGGCCTGCCTGAGCGCGCGCCGGGCGGCGGCCATCATGCCGGGCGGCCCGCACAGGTAGACGTCCCGGTGCCGGATGTCGGGGACGAGGCCGCCGAGCGCACGGCCGTCCAGCGACAGGGAGTAGTGGGACGGCTCGTCGACGAAGTAGTGGGCGCGGGCGCCGCGGAGGCGGGCGATCTCGTCCAGTTCGCCGCGCAGGGCCAGATCTTCGGGCCGGCGGGCGAGATAGACGAGGGTCACGTCGCCGGGCAGGGTCTCGAACAGCGTCCGCAGCGGGGTGATGCCGACGCCGCCGGCGATCAGCAGGGCCCGGTCGTGGTCCGGCCGCGCCCCGGTGAACCCGCCGTAGGGCCCCTCCGCCCAGACCCGCGTCCCGGGGCGGAGCCGGGCCAGCGCCCGGCTGTGGCCCCCGGCGGCCTTGACGGTGATCCGGAGCCGGTGCCCGCGGGGCGGCTCGGACAGCGAGTAGGGATTGGCCGTCCACCGCAGGCCCGGGGCGAGGAACCTCCAGCGGAAGAACTGGCCCGGTTCGGCGCGCAGTTCGTCCAGGTGGCGGCCGCTCATGTAGACCGAGACGATCCCGGGCGCCTCGGCGTGGACGGCGGTGACACGCAGGCCGTGCCGGATCCCGCGCACGGCGGGCATCAGGAACCGGAACCAGGCGAGGACGACGGCGACGCCGATGTACAGGGTGTACCAGGCCGCCTTCGCCCAGGGCGATCCGGCGAACTGGGCGCCGTTGGCGAGCTGGTGCGAGAACGCCAGGAAGACGGCCAGGTAGGTGGCGAAGTGCAGGTAGTGCCACGTCACGTAGCTCAGCCGCCGCCGGGCCGCCCTGGCGGAGGTGATCCCGACGCCGAGGAGGAGCAGGAACCCGGCCGTGCCCCTGAGCATCTCGGGGTAGTCGACGACCACCGTCGCCGTCTCGTGGACGATGTCGGTACGGGCCGTCACCGCGTACCCCCAGATGATCAGGAGGGCGTGCGCCAGCACGAGGCAGACGGTGTACCGGCCGCCCATCGCGTGCCAGCGGGCCAGCCGGTCGGTGCCCACGCCCCGTTCGAGCGCCGGCACGCGGGCCATCAGGGCCAGCAGGACGGCGCACCCGTATCCCGCCAGCAGCCCGGTGACGCGCCCCGCCTCCGTCAGCCAGCCGTCCAGGCCGGTGACCGGGCCGGTGCTCCGCCACCACAGCGCCAGCACCGCCACCGCCCCGGCGTGGACCAGCACCTGCGGCCACCCGTGTGGGAGGCGCCACGACGGCCGCCTGACCTGCGGGGACGGCCGCATGATGTCATACCTGGTCGTCGTCATGGCGGCCACCCTGCCAGCGCAGTTTCTGAGTTCCCTCTGACAGCATGGGAGAAGGCGCCTCTCAGAGCCTTTTCAGAGGGAAGGCAGAGGTTGGAGAGGGATGCTGGCCGGACCATGACAAAGGACGAACCCGCGGTCGCGGGCCTGCGGCGGGCCGACGGGACGCCCGTGCGGGTCCTCGTCGTCGACGACGAACCGGACCTGGCGGAGGTGCTGTCGCGCGTGCTGGCCTCAGAGGGCTGGGCGGTGCGGACGGCGGGCGACGGCGCGGGCGCGCTCGCCGCCGCGCGCGACTTCCACCCCGACGCCGTCGTGCTGGACGTGATGCTCCCCGACATCGACGGCCTGCAGGTGCTGCGGCGGCTGCGCGCCGACACGCCCGACGTGTGCGTGCTGTTCCTGACCGCCAAGGACGCCGTCGAGGACCGCATCGCCGGCATCACCGCAGGCGGCGACGACTACGTGACCAAGCCGTTCAGCCTGGAGGAGGTCCTGGCGCGGCTGCGGGGGCTGCTGCGCAGGGCGGGCATGGCACGGCAGGTCGACGCCGGCCGGCTGCTCACCGTCGGCGGCCTGGCCATGGACGAGGACGCCCGGGAGGTGACCCGCGACGGCGAGGTCGTGGAGTTGACGCCCACCGAGTTCGAGCTGCTGCGGTTCCTCCTGCGCAACCCGCGCCGGGTCCTCAGCAAGGCCCAGATCCTCGACCGCGTCTGGGCCTACGACTTCGGTGGCCAGGCCCACGTCGTCGAGCTGTACATCAGCTACCTGCGCAAGAAGATCGACGCGGGCCGGACGCCGATGATCCACACCGTGCGCGGCGTCGGGTACGTGCTGAAACCTGGGACGGGGGCTTCGTGAGGGGCCCGCGCACGCTGCGGGCCCGGCTCACCGCCGGGCTGCTCGTCCTGCTGGCGCTGAGCTGCCTCGCCGTGGGCATCGCCACCGCGACCGCGCTCGACCGGTTCCTCATGGGGCGGCTGGACGAGCAGCTGACCGCGTCCGGCGGGCGGTTCCCGGCGAGCCTCGAACACGAGCGGCGCCATGACGCCGACGACCGTCCGGACACCCGAGGGCAGGCGCCGGGGACGTTCGGCGCGCGGCTGTTCGGCCGGACGGTGACGCAGGCCGCGGTCGTGCGCGACAGCTCCGACGAGCCCGTGCCGCTCGACGCGGCGGACCGGCGCGCCCTGGCCGCCCTCACGCCCGATGGCCGGGCGCGCTCGCTCGATCTTTCGGGTCTGGAGGAGTACCGGGTGATGGCGGTCCGCGGCGACGACGGGGACGTCCTGGTCACCGGGCTGCCGGTGCGTCCCGCCGAGGAGACGCTGCACCGCGTCATCCTGGTGGAGGCGATCGTCTTCGCGGCCGTGCTCGCCGCCGCCGGGATCGCGGCGGCGGCCTGGGTCGGACTGGCCCTGCGCCCGTTGCGGCGGGTCGCCGCGACCGCGTCCCGGGTCACCGAGCTGCCGCTGGCCAGCGGGGAGGTGGCGATGCCCGAGCGCGTCCCCGACACCGACCCCGGCACCGAGGTCGGGCAGGTCGGCGCCGCGCTGAACCGGATGCTCGGCCACGTCGAGAACGCGCTGGCCCGCCGGCATGCCGGCGAGGAGCGGCTCCGCCGCTTCGCCGCCGACGCGAGCCACGAGCTGCGCACCCCCGTCGCCGCGATCCGCGGTCACGCCGAACTCGCCCTGCGCACGACCGAGCCCGTTCCGGCGGGGGTGCGGCACGCGCTGGGGCGCATCGAGGCCGAGTCGGTCCGGATGTCCGAACTCGTCGACGACCTGCTGCTCCTCGCCCGCCTGGACACCGGCCGCCCGTTGGAGACGGGCCCGGTGGACCTGACCCGCATCATCTTGGACGCCACCGCCGACGCCCGCGCCGCCGGCCCCCGGCACCGCTGGGAACTGGTGCTCCCGGAGGAACCGGTGACCGTCACCGGGGACGCCCGGCGCCTCCACCAGCTGGTCGCCAACCTGCTCGCCAACGCGCGCGCCCACACGCCCCCGGGTACCCACGTCACCGTGCGGCTCGCGGTCCGGGAGGACGCCGTGGGGCTCGACGTGGAGGACGACGGTCCCGGCGTCCCGGCCGGCCTGCGCGAGGAGATCTTCCAGCGGTTCGTCCGCGCCGACCAGGGCCGGTCCCGCAGCGCGGGCGGCACGGGTCTCGGACTGGCCATCGTCCAGGCGGTGGCCGCCGCCCACGGCGGCCGCGCCGAACTCGTCGAGGGGGAGCACACGCTGTTCCGCGTGACCCTTCCGAGCTCGGAGGCCGAAGACCCGCAGATGGGGCCCCAGCGCTGAATCACCGCCGCGCCGTACGGGTGTCCTTTACCGGGCCGTGCTCTCCACGCGGGCGCGCAGCCGGGTGCCGGCCAGGCTGATCGCCTCCGGCATCAAGGCCGCCGCGGCGTGGGCCCTGAGCGGGACGGCCATTGAGGTCCACCCGGAACGAGTGGTCCCTCGGACGCGGTCTTGGGGTCGCCGCGTACTCAGCCGAGGGCCAGGATCCGCGTGACCAGTCGAGCGGTCCGGCCGCCTTCCTGCTCCGCCACGTCGAGCGCCGTCCCGACGTCGAGGTCGTTCAGGAGGGCCCGCGTTACGGCGGCCTCCGCCGCGGGGGAGGAGCGGCCACGCCCCGCCGCGGCGAGGAGGCGGTCCAGGGCGGCCGCAGCGCGTTCGAGGGCGTCGGGCGTGTAGTCCCACTCCTGCGCCCAGGGCTCGGCGAGGAGCATGAACCGGACGGCCGGGGCCGGGTGGTCCTGGATCAGATCGGAGACCAGCACCAGGTTGCCGGTGGACTTGGCCATCTTGGCGCCGTCCCGGCAGACCGTCCCGACGTGCAGCCAGGCCCGGGAGAACGGCCGCACGCCGGTCAGCGCCTCGGCCATGGCGGCCTCGTAGGCGTGGTGGGGGAACCGCAGGTCGACGCCGCCGGCGTGCAGGTCCAGTGCCGGGCCGAAGGTCGTCATGGCCATCGCGGAGCACTCGGCGTGCCAGCCGGGCCGTCCCGCGCTCCAGGGACTGGGCCAGGCCGGCTCGCCCGACCGCGACGGCCGCCAGAGCGCGACGTCGAACGGGTCCTCCTTGCCGGGGTCGTCGGGCGCGTCGCCGTACTCGGCGAGGAGTTCGCGTGCCCGGCCGGCGTCGAGGCCGGCGCGCCCCGGGACCTCGCCGCCGCGGAAGTAGACCGCGCCGTCCCGCATGTACGCGTGGCCGGAGGCGAGGAGGCCCTGGGCGAGTGCGACGACCTCGCCGACATGGTTGTGCGCGCGGGGCTGGTGGTCGACGGCGTGGACGCCGAGGGCCTCCAGATCGCGTTCGAAGTAGAACTGCTGGACGGCGGCGAAGCTGTCGTACGGGCTGCCCGCTCGGTGCGCGGCCTGGTCCAGCACGTCGTCGACGTCGGTGACGTTGCGGCACACGCGCACCTCGCCGCCGGCGTGCCGCAGGACCCTCGCGGCGACGTCGGCCCAGACGAACGTGCGCGCATGGCCGAGGTGGGTCGCGTCGTACGGGGTGATCCCGCAGACGTACATGCGGGCGGGGCCGACGACGGGGAGGGGACGGCCGCCGATCCGCAGCGTGCGGCCGGGCGAGTTGAGATCCACGAGAGCGCCGCTCCTCAGGGTGGAAGAACCGGTTCTTCCCCTCTGCCCTACCCCGCCGGGCCCTTCCGGGCCGGGGGACGAAGGTCCCGACGACCGGTGACCTTGGGGGCCTGACCGACCGGGCCGGGCGCGGGGCGCTCGAACACGGTCACCCGATCTGGAGGGGGTGTCGTTCTCGGCGAAGAACATCCCCGCGTCCAGCGTGTTCATCCGCTGCATCGTGCGCCTCCGGCGTGGCGTCCCGGGCCTGCTAGGCCGAACGGGAGCGGCGGTCGAAGTCCGCCCATTCCTCGTCCCACTGCCGGTAGCGGCGCTTGTCGCAACCCCAGCGGACCATGAGGTAGACGGTGAGCAACGGCAGGCCCGTCACCGCCACGACCGCCGCGGCGGAAGACACGTCGTCACCGACCGTCCGCGCGTGTTTCCGCGGGCCCACCTCCTCCAGGCTGTGGCCGGGGGCCGTCCAGAGCACGCGGTGCTCGCCGATCGCGGTCGCGCGCCAGCTGGTGTACCGGCCGGTGTGCGGAGCGCCGTCCGCACCGGTCCAGATCACGGTGACCTCGCGCCCGGACTGCAGCGGCGTGGCCCCGACCACCGTCGCGTCGACCCGGTGGCGTGTCGCGGCCTCGTACCGTTCGGCGCGGACCCCCGCGGCGTGGACGGACCAGACGACGTGGGCGCAGGCGACCGGGGTGACGACCAGGAAGAGCAGCAGCAGAAGCAGCCCGACGCGCCACTGGGTCCGATCCACTTTCCGGCGCAGGGCGTTGTCGTCGAACCCGCAGCGGCGCCGCAGGCGGTCCGCGCGTGTCCTGGCGTCCGGAGCCTTCATGCCTGCTCCCCGGGTCGATGACCGAACGACCTCGGAAGTCGCCCGGAACGGCTCATACCGGCAGCCTTTCCCAGAGATGGGCCGCGCACCACGGACCGATGTCCTCGCCACGCGGCCCAAAGGTCCCTTTTTTGGGGTCGGGCCGCCAGCGCGCTCGGGTCAGAAGGACGAACGTCCCTGGCCGACGTGGCCAAGGACTCTGCGGAGCCGGGCCGCTGCTCGCCAGCGTGGAACAGAGCGGTCATCGACAGGGGAGGAAACGTGATGAGCATGAGGGTGCGCGGTACCGCGCTCGCCTGCGGCGCGACCGCCGCCTATGCGGCCGCGCTCCGCCCCGCTCTCCTGTCCTGGGGGGCCACCGACACGGAGGCGGCCACGTCGTATCCGAGCGACGAGCTGATCGAGAACGCGACGAGCCGGTCCACCATGGCGGCCTCGCTGCCCGCGCCGCCGGAGGCGGTCTGGCCGTGGCTGGTGCAGATGGGATGCGGACGGGCCGGCTGGTACAGCTGGGACCTGTTCGACAACGGCGGGCGTTCGAGCACGGACCGCATCGTCCCCGAGTGGCAGGACCTGGCGGTGGGCGACCGCGTGCCCACGGTCCCGAGCGGGGCGAGCTACTTCCGCGTCGAGGTCCTCGATCCGGGCAGGACCCTGGTGCTGCGGAGCGACCTGGAACTGCCGTCCGGGAGGTCGTTCGACCCGCGCGGAGCGATGCCGCGGGCGTTTGCGGACGGGATCTGGGCCTTCCACCTCCGCCGGCTGCCCGACGGGTGCACGCGGCTGATCGTCCGGACGCGCGGCCGCGGGGTGCCTTCAATAGCGAACCGGCTGTTCACCTGGATCCTCGGCGAGCCGGCGCACTTCATCATGCAGCACAGGCAGTTCCATGAGCTCCGCCGGCGCGTCGCCCGCCGCGAGTTCGCCGGGGCGGAGGGTGCGGAGGGCGCGGAGGCCGACCGGGCCCGCCGCGGGGACCTTCGGCTCCTCCGGTGACCGGTTCGCCGCCCACGTCCCGGGCCTGAGGCGAACGAAGGACTTTCGTCCCTGGTCCGGACGCCCGCGGCGAGGTGGAATGTAATCGGGCGAGGGAAGTCGAGCAGAAAGGGACGGAGAAGTGGGAGACCACGCACCGTCCATCTCGAAACGCTGCCTAAGCGGCGGAGGGCTTCTCCCGCCCCTCTCACGTTGTGCGGACGCCGTTTCCCGGCCATTGGCCGGGAAACGCGTTCACGGGCGCATCGGTTCCGGCACGGAGGTTCGCGATGTCTGACCGAGGCGGCGCACGCGAAGTGGTCGTCGGATTCGACGGATCGGTTCACGCCATGCAGGCGCTGGACTGGGCGCTGGACGAGGCGGAGCTGCGCGGATCGCCGTTGGCGCTGTGCCACGCGTGGCACTGGCCCTACCAGGGAGTCGCCCCCGAACTGGAGGAGGCGGGCCGGCGGTCTCTGCACGAGGCGGCGCAGCACGTGCTGGCCCACGGCGTCGAGTGCGCCCGGCAGCGCACGGCCGGGGTCGTGGTCAGGCCCGTGTCGGAGGAGGGATCGGCGGCGGAGCGCCTCACGGAGCTGTCGGCCGGCGCCGAGCTCCTCGTGCTCGGGTCCCGCGGGCTCGGGCGGCTGGCGCGCGTGCCGGTCGGCTCGGTCGCCGCGCACGTCGCCATGCACGCGCGCTGCCCGGTCATCGTGGTCAGGGGCGTCGGCGCGCTGCCCCGGCCCGGGGAGCCGAGGCCGGTCGTGGTCGTGGTGGACGGCTCGCCCGCGGCGGACGGCGCGCTCTCGTTCGCCGCCCGCGAGGCGGAGTCGCGGCAGCTGCCCCTGAAGATCGTCTACTCGGGCGCCGAGGGCGCGGCGTCGCCGGGTGCCGCGCTCCGGCGCTCGACGGTCCACGATCCGGTGGAGCGGGCCGTGGCGGTGATCGAGGAGCGGCACCCGGACGTCCTCACGCATCCGGAGAACCCCCTCGCGCCCCCGCCCGAGGCGCTGCGGGAGGCCGCGCAGGAGGCGCGTCTCCTGGTGGTCGGGGCCGCGCATCCCGCGTTCGGCTCGGTCGCGCAGTGGCTGCTGTACAACGCGGTCTGCCCGATCGCGGTGGTGACGCAGCCGGCATGAGGAATCTGCGCCTGCCCGCATCGGCCGGCCCTACATTCTCCGTCTATTTCGATCGCGCCGGGACGCGGCGGAAAGAACCGCGGAGAAACGGTGGGAAATGCTTCCCGCCGCTGAGGGAAGTCGACTGCTCGTCTCCGCGCTGACTTGTGCCGGCCGGCGGCGGAAGAGGGGCCGAAGGTCCCGCCTCCTGCGGACCGTCGCCCCTCCTGAGCGACGTCACCGGCAGGCGAGGCTGGAGCCGACCAGGCAGGAACCTTGAAGGGAAGTTCGCACATGAACGACGAGCCGATCACCGGTGTGGTCGTTGGCTACGACGGCTCCACCGGCGGTGTGCAGGCACTGGAGTGGGCCGCCGCCGAGGCCCGGACCCGGGGCCTGCCCCTGACCGTGCTCCACGTGTGGGACGTCTACGTCGGGGGCGGCCCGATCGCCATGCCGGTCGTCGACCTGCGGGCCGTTGCCGAGGAGAACCTCGGCAACGGGGTCGAGCAGGTCCGGAAGACGGCGCCGGAGCTGAGCGTGCGGGGGGTGCTGGCGCGGGGGCAGGCGGCCGCCCGGCTGATCGAGGCCGGACACGGCGCGGACATGATCGTGCTCGGCCCGCGGGGGCTCGGCGGGTTCGTCGGACTGGTGCTCGGCTCCGTCGGCGCGCAGGTGGCCGCGCACGCCCCCTGCCCGGTCGTGATCGTCCGCGGCGACCTCGTCCCGCCGCCGGAGCAGGTGCACGGGCACGTCGTCGTGGGAGTGGACGGTTCGCCGGTGTCGCGCGAAGCACTGGCGATGGCCTTCGCCGAGGCCGGCGCGCACGGCTGGGACGTGCACGCCGTCGTCGCCTGGGAGGCGGTCCCCGAGAAGGACGTCCCTCCGCTGGTGGACGAGGCCGGGCTGCGGGACGCCGCCGCGGCCAGGCTGGCCCGGCTGATGATCCCGGCGCGCGAGCTCCACCCCGACGTGAAGGTCGAGTTCGACGTCGTGATCGGGCCGCCGCGCGAGGTCCTGATGAACGCCGCGGAGGAGGCGCGCCTCCTCGTCGTCGGATCGCGGGGCCTCGGCGGGTTCCGCGGCCTGCTGCTCGGCTCGGTCAGCCACGCCCTGATCCACCACGCGCCCTGCCCGGTCGCGGTCGTCCACGCGACCTGAGCGAAGGCGCGCCCTCTGCCTGGTCTCTCCGAACGGGCTCCGGGGGCCGCCTTCAGCGGCCCCCGGACGTGCCCGTCAGTGCCCTGGTGCTTTCTCGTGCTCCGCCTGCGGCGCGGGCGCACGCTCGGGGCGCGGGGTCCGCAGGGTGGCGGCGGCCAGAGCCGCGCCGGCCAGCGCGACCAGTGCCGCGCCGGCGAACGCCGCCGAGAAGCCGTCGGTGAGCGCGCGCACGTCGCCGAGCCGGTCGGCGCCGAAGGAGGCGGCGATGGCGGTCATCGCGGCCAGGCCGAGGGCCGAACCGACCTGGTAGCTGGTGTTGACGATGCCGGACGCCAGGCCGCCCTCCTCCGGACGGGCGGCCGACAGCGCGGTGCCCAGGGAGGGGATGAAGGCCAGCGACATGCCCAGCGCCGCCACCAGCGAGGCGGGCAGGACGTCCACCCAGTAGTTCCCGTCCGGGCGGATCAGCGCCAGCCAGCCCATGCCGGCGGCCAGCACGAGCAGCCCGGTGACGATGGCGGCCTTGGGGCCGATGCGCCCGAGCACCCGCGGCGCCAGGACGATCATCCCGAGCATGATCAGCGCGGTCATCGGGACCAGCGCGGCACCGGAGGGGAAGGCGCTGTACCCGAGGACCCGCTGCAGGTAGAGGTTCAGGAAGAACCACATCGGGATCCACGCGCCGCCGAGCAGGAGCTGGGCGATGTTCGCGGCGCCCAGGTTCGGCGCGCGGAAGATCGACAGCGGCATCAACGGGGTGCGGCGGGACGCCTGGAGGGCCAGGAACGCGCCGAGCAGAACGAGTCCGCCGGCCAGTACGGCCCAGGTCGGCGCCGCGTCCCAGCCGACCTCGGGGGCGCGGACGACGGCGAAGACGAGGGCGCCGAGCCCGGCGGTCACGGTGAGCGCGCCGACCACGTCCACCGAGCCGCGGGCGCTCCCGGCGCCTCCGGGCATCAGCGCCGGCGCGGCGGCCAGCGCGAGTACGGCGATGGGAATGTTGATGTAGAAGACCCACGGCCAGGCCGCGTACTCGGTGATGACGCCTCCGAGGAACACCCCTGCGGTGCCCCCGGCGGGAGCCGCGGCGCCGTAGAGCGACAGCGCCTTGGTCAGCTCGCGGGGTTCGGAGCCGAACAGCATCATCAGCAGGGTGAGCGCGGCGGGCGCGATGAGCGCCGCGCCGACGCCCTGCAGGGCGCGGCCGGTCAGCTCGACGGGGACGGTGCCGGCGGCACCGGCCACCGCGGAGCCGGCGAGCAGGACCACCCAGCCGGCCGAGAACAGCCGGCGGGCCCCGAGCAGATCCGACAGGCGGCCGCCGAGCAGGAGCAGGCCGCCGAAGGCGACGACGTAGGCGTTGAACACCCAGGACAGGTCCTCCTGGGAGAAGCCCAGGTCGTCCTGGATGCGGGGGAGCGCCACCCCGATGATCGAGGTGTCCATGATCACCATGAACTGGGCGGTCGCGATGAGTGCCAGGGCCCACCACCGGCGGGTGGCGGGCGGCACGGAACGAGCGGACATATCCCCTCCACAAATTACCCTTAGGGGGTATCCCTGAGTCCGGCTTACCCTAGGGGGGTATATCCGAAACCGCAAGCGTCAGGAAGGGGACCATGCCCGTGACGTGCTGCTCGCTCGGCGGACGATGCGCCTGCTAGTACGGGGTAGGGGTACCTGCGGCAGTCGTTCCGGGTTTCTCTCGCCCGTCCGGGGACCCCGCGCGGGGCCGCTTCAACGGACGGACGTGCAGGCCGGCGCGAACCGGCGGTCGAGGTCGGTGAGCCGCAGGATCTTCGCCATCTGCGGGCGGGGACCGGTCAGGGTGACGGCGCCGCCGCGGCGGCGCGCCAGCCCGTCGGCGGCGACGAGCGCCGCCAGGCCCCGCGCGTCGCAGAAGGTCAGGCCGGAGACGTCGACCACGACGTCGGGTCCCCGTTCGCCGATGAGCCTGGCCAGCTCGATCCCGAACGCGGCGGACGAGGCGATGTCCAGCTCCCCGCGGGCCGTCACGCGCGACGTCCCGCCGTCATCGTCCTCGATCGACGTGACGAGCTCCCCGGACGCTTCCAGCCGGATCCCCTGCGTGCTCATGCCTTCCCCCTGGGCCTTTCCCGAATGCCCTAAGGCTCCTTTCTCGGGCGGCCCGCCGCCAGGGACCTAGGTCCTGCGTCGCCCCCGCCAAGGTCCGGCGGGCCGGGACGGCTCCGCTCGAAGAACGCCGGCGCCCGACCCGCCACGGGGTCATCCACCACGCGCAGTGCCCCGTCGCCGTCGTTCCCGCCCACTGATACCGACCGATCCCGTCGGCGGCGCGTGCCGCCGACGGGATCGCCGTGTCCGGGCGGAGGCCCGAGTCTCAGGCGGGGGCCGGGCTGCCGCGGCGGAGCCCGGTCTGGCGCATCATCCGCTGGAGGTCGTCGGTGGTGACGATCCCGAGCAGGTGGTGGTCCGCGGCGACGGCCGCGACGAGGCCGCCCGCGACGGGCGCCATCTGGAGCAGGTCGTCCACGGGCTGCTCGGGGCCGACGATCCGGTCCGATCCGAGCGGGACGCTCAGATCGGCGAGCGTGACGCCGGTCTCCTGCTTCGGGACGCGGGCCAGCCGGTCCACCGTGACGGCGCCGACGGGGTCGCCGGACACGCTCACGACCGGGAACACCGTCTGGCGGGACCGCGCCGCCACGTCCTGGACGAACGCGGACGCGGGCTGCCAGGCCCAGCCGTGGTCGGGGTCGCGCGTCATGACATCGGCGACCCGGAGGCCCTTCGCGGCCTCGCGGAGGTCCGTCCAGCGCGCCTCCGCCCGCGCCGAGCCGGCGATGAACCAGCCGACCACGGCCAGCCACAGCCCGTTGAACCAGCTCGACAGCAGCAGCACCAGCAGACCGGCGCCGATCATGGCCTGGCCGAGCACCATCCCGGCGCGCTGTGCGCTGCGCGTCGCGCTCGCGCGATCGCCGCGGCGGCCCCACAGCAGCGCGCGCAGGATGCGCCCGCCGTCCAGCGGCGCTCCCGGAAGCAGGTTGAACACCGCGATCAGGATGTTGCTCGCCGCCAGCCAGCTCAGCGAGGCGGTGACGATGACGGGGGCGCCGAGCGCGTGCCCGGCCGCCCAGGCCCCGGCGAACGCCGCCCCGGCCGCCGCGCTGGCCAGCGGGCCGACCCCGGCGATCTGGAGATCGGCGCGGGCGGTGGCGGGTTCGCCGTCCAGTTCCGCGAGGCCGCCCAGCGCCCACAGCGTGATCGAGCCGACCCGCACGCCGTGGCGGCGGGCGACCAGCGCGTGCGCGAACTCGTGCGCGGCCAGCGAGCCCATGAACAGCACGGCGACCAGCACGGCCGCCGTCCAGCGCGCGGCCGGGGCGGCGGTGGGCAGCACCGAGCGCGCGAGGATCTCGGCGATCAAGAACATGATCACCAGAACGGACCAGTGCATTCCGACGGAGATCCCCCGGAAGGTGCCGAGCCTGAACGTCTGCTTCATCGCGAGCCTCCTGCCGATACCACCAGGCTCGTGCGAGGGTCCGTCCGGGGGCAGAGGCGAATTTCCCCTCCCTATGGGCCTTTGGGCCCAAGGAGCGGCTACCGGCGCCCTCTCCGGCGGCGAAGGTCCCCGCCGCGGCGGACCTTTGGTCCCTGGCTCGTGCCGGACCGTCCGCGAAGGCTGGAAGCAGGCCGTGAGAGGACGCGTGATCTTCGGAGGAGCCATGTCCGCACCGATCGTCGTGGGGACCGACGGGTCCGCCGCCGCGGACCGGGCCGTCGACTGGGCGGCGGGCGAGGCGGCGCTGCGGCACCGGCCGCTGCACATCGTCCACGCGGCGGAGATCTGGCCGTACCAGGTCCACCGGTTCGTCCCGCCGGACGCGGGCGAACGCACCTCACCGGCCGGGCAGGCCGTGCTGCTGGAGGCCGAGAGCCGCGTCCTGGAGCGCCGGCCGGAGCTGCGGGTGACGACCGCGCTGGTCGTCGACGCGACGCCGGACGCGCTGCGCGACGAGGCGGAGAAGGCGTTCGAGCTGGTGCTCGGGCACCGCGGGCACGGCGGCTTCGCCGGGCTCCTGCTCGGCTCGGTCGCCCTGCGCATGGCGGGGCGGGCCGCCGTCCCGCTGGTGATCGTGCGTGACGGCGCCGCCGGCCGCGGTGAGGTCGTCGTGGGCTACGACGTCGCCGAGGAGCCGGGGGAGGCGCTCAGGTACGCCTTCGACGCGGCCGCCGCCCGCGGGGCGCGGCTGCGCGTCGTGCACGCATGGCAGCTCTGCGCGGGCATGGACGAACCCGGATACGCCCTCGACGAGGAGCGACTGAACGACGAGCGGCGGGCGCGGGTCATCGAGGCCTACGCTCCGCTCCGCGAGAGGTATCCGCTGGTCGGTGTGGCCAACGACGTCCTCGTCGGGCACCCGGTGTCGGAGCTGACCAGGGCGTCGCGGACGGCGGACCTGGTCGTCGTCGGCGCGCACCACCACCGCTGGGGCCTGTTCCGGCTCGGCTCCATCGGCCACGGGGTGATCCACCACGCCGAGTGCCCGGTGGCCGTCGTCGGCGGGCCCCGATAGAGCGCCGGCGTGGGGGCGTCCGCGGACACGCTTCGGACAGTCTGATCATTGAATTCGGGACTTCCGCCCCTAGGCCGGCTCCGGCCGCCTTCCGACGATGGAGGGTGAACGGCCGAGCGAAGGAGATTCGTCATGAAGGCCAAGGAGTGGAGCGTCGAGCTCTACATCACCGAGGACGGCATGGACACCGTCGCGCAGGCGATCCTGTTCAGCGGCGGCGAGAGGAAGTCCACAGGGCGCGGGCACGCGCGCCGGAACCCGGTCGACCGCGAGGTTCCGGAGATCGGCGACGAGCTCGCCGTGAGCCGGGCGCTGGCCGATCTGGCCGACCGGCTCCAGGGGGTCGCGAGCAAGGACATCGCCCAGTTCGCGGGACCTTCGTGAATGCCGGTGAGTGAACGGTCGGCGAGCGAGGTGGGGTGATGTACTCCGATCGGCAGGACGCGGGACGGCAGCTCGTCACCTGTCTGCGGCGGTACACGGGCGCGGACGTCCGGATCCTGGGGCTGCACGGGGGCGGTGTCCCGGTGGCGGCCGAGACCGCCGCGCCGCTCGGCTGCGCGCTGGACGTGCTCGTCGTGCGCGAGCTCGTCGTGCCGGGACCTCCCGGTGTCCTGGTGGGCGCGGTCGCGGAGGGCCCGGCGCGCGTCCTGGACGAGGAGGCCGTCCGGCGGGCGGGGGCGGGGGAGGCGCAGATCGGGGAGCTGGAGCGGGACGCCCGCGTCGAGGCGCGGGCGCTCGGGCTCCGGCTGCGCGGGAGGCGTCTGGGGCCCCCGCCGGCCGGCCGCGACGTCATCGTCGTCGACGACGGCGCGGCCTGCCGTTTCGCCGCCGAGGTCGCGTGCCGGGAGGCCCGGGCCCAGGGCGCCGGGCGGGTCGTCTTCGCCGTGCCCGCGGCGTCGCCCGCCACCGTCGACCATCTGCGGACCGTCGCCGACGAGGTGGTGTGCCCGCTCTCGCCGGTGTTCTTCGTCACCGCGAGCGACTTCTACCTGGACTTCGCGCCGGTCACCGAGGCCGGGGCCGGCCGGCTGCTCGCCCGGCCCGTATGACGCGCGCACGCCCGGCTGGTCTCGCGGACCTCAGGCCGCCCAGGTCTCCGGCGCGAGCGGGTCGCGCATCGAGACCATCCCCACCAGCCGCCCGGACGGACGCCTGCCGTTCCTCAGCCCGTCCCGCCGCGCGCCGAGGCACCCGCGGTTTCCGCGGCCCTCCGCCGCCCGGCTCGCTCGGCGGGCACGACCGCCACCGGACAGGGCGCCTCCAGCAGCGCGGCCTGGGTCACCGGGCCCAGGAGCGTCTGGGGTCCCGAGCCGATTCCGCGCACGCCCATCACCAGCAGCGCCGCGTCGCGGGCGGCGCCGACCAGGGCCTGCCGCGGCGTGTCGACCACGAACTCGGTCTCGAGCGGCACCCGCGGGTACCGGCTCCGCCAGGCCGCGACGTCCTCCTCGAACCGCGCCCTCGCCTCGCGCCTGATCACCTGGGGATCGCTGAAGGGGACGCGGTCCGGCCCGCGGAACGCGGCCGGGTCCCACCAGCTGCACACGGCCGTCACCGAGGCGCCGCGCAGCGCGGCCTCCTCGAAGGCGAAGCCGATGGCCGACTCGCCGCCCGTCGAGCCGTCCACGCCCACCACCAGCCGCTCGCGGCCCTGGGGGGCGGGCGGCAGGTCCGGCCGGACGACGACGACCGGGCGGTCGGCATGGGACGCCACCTGGACCGCGGTGGAGCCGACCGTCAGTCCCTCGAACCCGCCGTGCCCCCGCGAGCCGAGCACGACCAGGGCGGCCTCGCGCGACGCCTCCAGCAGCACGGCCGAGGCCCACCCCCGCTCCAGACGCCAGCGGACGTCCAGGCCCTCGGCGAGGCCGTGGGCCTGGCGGACGCCCTCGTCCGCCACGATCGCGCCCGCGCCGCGCAGGACCTCCAGCGTGTCCTTGTCCGGCTGGCGCAGCGGGTAGGGCCAGTGCCAGGCATGACAGACCGTGAGGGGCAGGCGGCGGAACAGAGCCTCCCGCACTCCCCAGCGGATCGCCTCGTCCGCGACGGGCGACCCGTCGTACCCGACCAGGACGGTGCCCGTCCTTTCATGATCGTTCATGGCCGATCCCTCCCCCTGTCGGTGTGTCCAGCCTTTCCCGGGACGCGGAGGCACGGGCAGGGGCCGCTGTCCCGGGTTCGAGGGACCTTCGGCACTCCATCCGAACTCACAAATGCAGACAGAATTGACAAAAGGTCCACAAACTCATACTTCGCGGGCGTGGTCCGGGGCATGGCTCCGGGAATGATCCTGCGTGTATCGTTCGCTCCCCGTGCAGAGGGCAGAGGGATGACCTATCCGTCACCTGCGCCCGGGCGATTGTGCGGATCGCGTGACGCGCAGCGGATCGCCCAAGACCTGGCCGACCAGATCACCCGCCGGTTGTTCGGCATCGGCCTCGAACTGAACGGCGCCCTGGCCCGCATCCAGGACCCTTGGACCACCCAGCGCGTCCGGGCGGCTCTGACCGGCCTGGACGACGTCATCGACGACCTGCGCCGTGTCGTCTTCGACCTCCACACCGCCCCCCAGGATCCGGACGTCCCCGACCGCTGAGCCCGTCCTGAGGCGCCGGCCGGCGACGCTGACGGCGGCGTCTCCGCCGCTCGACCCCCGCCCCCCGGCCGGATCGAGGCGATGACGGCTACGTTGGAGCCGTGCGCGCACGAGACCTCGCCGTCGAGTACCCGACCGTCACGCCGGACAGCAGCGCGCTGGACGCGGCCCGGCTGGTGGCCGAGCACCGGCTCGCCGGGCTGATCGTCGTCGACCCCGGTCGCAGGCCCGTCGCGGTGATCCCGGGTTCGCAGCTGCTGCGGTCCATCATCCCGCCGCACGTCCGGGACGACCCCGCCCTGGCCCGGGTCTACGACGAGCGCCACGCCGACATGCTGTGCGCCAGGCTCGGCGAGAAGCGCGTCGCCGATCTGCTCGTCGAGGGGCGGAGGGCGCTGCCCGTCGTCGACGCCGACGCCACCGTCATGGAGATCGCCAGCGTCATGGCGGCCGACCGCAGCCCCGTCGTCGCGGTCAGCGGCGAGGCCGACCGCACCGACGCGCCGATGATCGGCGTCATCACCGTCGCGCACCTCCTCGACCGGCTGCTCCCCGACCCGCCGCCGGCCTGAGCCGCCGGAGCCCCTGCCGGCGGCTCGCCGCCGGTGTTCATCGCAGGGTCAGCGAGGTCTCGGATTCGACGCGGGTCAGCTTCTCGGGATTGCGGACGTAGTAGAGGCCGGTGATGCGGGCGTCCTCGACGCGGACCGCCAGCACGCCGTCGAGTTCGCCGTCCAGCCGCATGACGAGCGCCGGGTTGCCGTTGACCACGGTCTGCTCGACGGTGACCGTGCTCGGCACCCTGCCGGTGCCGCCGACGATGTAGCGGGCCACCTTCTCGGCGCCGGTCACCGGCCGCAGCGCCGCCTGCTTGAGGCCGCCGCCGTCACCCACCATCACGACGTCGGGGGCGAGGACGTCGAGCAACCCCTGCAGGTCCCCGGTGTCGAGCGCGCGCCGGAAGGACTCCAGGACCGCCCGGGTCTCGGCCTGCGACACCGCCTCACGGGGACGGCGGGCGTCGACGTGCCGTCGGGCGCGGTGGGCGATCTGGCGGACGGCCGCGGGGCTCTTGCCGACCGCGGCCGCGATCTCCTCGTAGCCGACGTCGAAGACCTCGCGCAGCACGAAGACGGCGCGTTCGGTCGGCGCCAGCGTTTCCAGGACGAGCATCAGCGCCATCGACATGCTCTCGGCGAGTTCGACGTCCTCCGCCACGTCCGGCGAGGTGAGCAGCGGCTCGGGCAGCCAGGGGCCGACGTAGGCCTCCTTGCGGCGCGTCATCGTGCGCAACCGGTTGAGCGCCTGCCGGGTCGTGATCCGGACCAGGTAGGCGCGCCGGTCGCGCACCTGCTCAAGGTCGACCTTGACCCACCGCAGCCAGGTCTCCTGGAGGACGTCCTCGGCGTCGGCCGCGGAACCGAGCATCTCGTAGGCCACGGTGAAGAGCAGGTTGCGGTGGGCGACGAAAGCCTCGGTCGCCGGGTCCGCGGGGTGGTCGCTCATGGCTTCATCCTTTCCTGTGCGCTCGGCGCCCGGGCCGGCGGCCGGTCACCTCGCCTCGGGAAGGGCGCCGGCGATGACCCGCGGGTCGGTCACGCTGCGCAGGTACTCGTCCACGATGACGCGGCCCCGCTCGTCCCCGCCGCCGTCGAGCGTCCCGGCGTATCCCGCGCCTGCCACGATCACTTTCATGTCCGCCTCCTCCGTCAGGATGGGTCGTCCACAGGACACCGCAGGCGGCTTGTTCGTAACACCGGCGCGAGTGCGGTGCGTCACAACCGCGCCGTTCCGGGTCAGCGGAGGTGGTGGTGGAGGGGCGCGGCCAGCTCGACGGTGCTCAGCACGAGCGCGACGGTGTAGTCGATCAGGTGGTCGCGGTCGACGTCCAGGTCTCCGCGGAACCAGGTGGTGAACAGCTCCCAGAGGCCGGCCGTGAGGGTCAGGCCGGTCAGTTCCACGTCGACGTCGGGGAGCGGGACCTGGTCGAGGGTCTCGTGGGTCTGGGCGGCGAAGATCGCGGCCATGGTCCGGATGATCTCGATCCGCCGCCGCTGGAGCAGGGGGGAGGAGGGGAAGGCGTGGGTGAGGATGTGGGCCCGGCGCGGGTCCGTGGTCAGGAAGCCGAACACGGCGGTCACCACGGCGCGGGTGCGGGCCTGCGGGTGGCGGGGCGCCCGGCGGGCGGCGGACAGGATCACGTCGGTGCCCAGGGCGACCTGCTCGTCGACGATCGCCAGGAGCAGGGCGTCGCGGTCCGGGAAGCTCTCGTAGAAGTAGCGGTCGTTGAGCCCGGCCTCGGCGCACACCTTCCGGACGGTCGTGGCGGCCCATCCCTGGGTGCCCAGCAGCTCCAGCCCGGCCGCCAGCAGCGCGGCCCGGCGGCGGGCCCGGCGCTGGTCGGCGGGCACGCCGCCGTAGGGGCGCGCGCGAGGGGGCTGGGACGTCACAGCCCCGATTCTGCCGCATCCCTTGACTTCCTCCGTGAATCTGGAGACGGTACACACCAGATATTTCTGGTGTGTTGCCTCACCAGAACTTTGGTCACGACGAGACGGGAGCGTGAGGCCCGGTGGCCACGGAGATCCCCCCGCAGCCGACGCTGGCGGACATCGACCTGAGCGATCTGCGGTTCTGGACCCGGCCGCTGGAAGAGCGGGCCCGGGCGTTCGCGCTCCTGCGCGCCCAGCCGGGGCGGGTGTTCTTCACCCTGCCGAAGCTCCCCTTCCTGGGGCAGAGCCCGGGGTCCTGGGCGCTGGTCCACCACGCCGACGTGACGGAGGCCAGCCGCCACCCGGAGGTGTTCAGCAGCGAGCCCAGCGCCACCAGCCCGGCCGACATGCCGCGCTGGATGGACGGCTTCTTCAACTCGATGATCGACATGGACGACCCGCGGCACGCCAAGATCCGCCGGATCGTCTCCCGGGCGTTCAGCCCCAAGATGCTCGCCAAGGCCGAGGACGACATCGCGCGGCGGGCCGCCCGGATCGTGGACGAGCTGGTCGAGGCCGGCGGCGGCGACTTCGTGTCCGGGGCGGCGGCGCGGCTGCCGGTCGAGGTCATCTGCGACATGCTCGGCATCCCCGCCCGGCACCACCGGCGGGTGGTGGAGCTGACCAACATCATCGTCGGCTACAGCGACCCCGAGTACGTGGGCGCCACCGTCGAGTACAGGGACGGCATCCCGAAGCTGGGCCGGCTCGGCACGCTGCGCATGCTGGGCACGGTGGCGTCGGCGGGGTGGCGGCTGCACCGACTGGCGTCCCGGCTCGGACGGGAGCGCAGGGCCGCCCCCACCGGCGACCTGACCTCGGCGCTGGTCAACGCCAACGTCGACGGCGAACGCCTGACCCCGCGCGAGTTCGCCACGTTCTTCCTGCTGCTGGTGGTGGCCGGTAACGAGACCACGCGCAACGCGATCGCGCACGGCCTGAAGCTGTTCACCGAGCACCCCGACCAGCGCGAACTGCTGCTGGCCGACTTCGACGGACGCATCGCCGGGGCCGTCGAGGAGATCGTGCGCTTCAGCAGCCCGGTCATCTTCATGCGGCGCAACCTCACCCGCGACCACGAGATGAACGGCCACACCTTCCGCAAGGGCGACCGGGTGACGCTGTTCTACTGGTCCGCCAACCGCGACGAGGCGGTCTTCACCGACCCCGACCGTTTCGACATCACGCGCTCGCCGAACCCGCACGTCGGGTTCGGCGGCCCCGGCCCGCACTTCTGCCTGGGCGCCAACCTGGCACGGCGAGAGATCACCGTGATGTTCCGCGAGCTGTTCACCCGCCTGCCCGATATCGCCGCGGGGGAGCCCGACCGGCTCATGTCCGGCTTCATCAACGGCTACAAGCGCCTGCCGTGCACCTTCACCCCTCCGCGGCCCCCGCGCTGAAACGCCGGTTCGCGGTTCAGTGCTGGCCGGGCACCGGTGGCCGGACCTCGGTCTCCACGTCCCCCTGCCCGTCGTCCAGGTCGTCGGCGGCGCCGTCGTCGGGCGGGGGGAAGTCCTGCTTCCGGCGTGCGCCGCCCGGCCGGGTGCGGGGCGGGCGTATGCCGCGCCAGCGGATGAAGGGTTCGACGCCACGGGCGATCAGCGGCCCGGCGATGGCCAGCATCAGCACGTAGGCGGCGGCCAGCGGCCCGAGCCGGGGGTTGATGCCGTCGGACACGGCCAGCCCGGCGATGACGATGTTGAACTCTCCGCGCGGGACCAGCGCCGCGCCGGCGCGCAGGCGCCCGCGGGCGGCCACGCCCGCACGGCGGGCGGCCAGCCAGCCCGAGGCGAGCTTGGTGGCGATCCCGGCCACGGCGAGGAGCGCGGCCACACCCAGCACGGGGGGCAGCTGGCCGGGGTCGGTGTGCAGGCCGAAGAACACGAAGAACACCGCGGCGAACAGGTCCCGCAGCGGAGCCAGCAGGTCGCGGGCGGTGTGGGCCAGAGGTCCCGACAGGGCGATGCCGACCAGGAACGCCCCGACCGCCGCCGACACCTGCAGCTGCTGGGCCAGGCCGGCGACCAGCAGGGTCAGCCCCAGCACCTTCAGCAGCAGCACCTCGTCGGTGGGGCTGGCGACGAACCGCTCCACCAGCCGGCCGTGCCGCAGCGCGACGAACAGGATCGCGGTGATGGTGGCGGCGGCGATGCCGAGCGTGGTCGCCCCGGCGACCAGCGAGGCCCCGGCCAGCAGCGCGGTCAGGATCGGCAGGTAGGCGGCCATCGCCAGGTCCTCGAACACCAGGATCGACAGCACCGCCGGGGTCTCCCGGTTGCCCAGCCAGCCGAGGTCCCCCATGACCTTGGCGGTGATCCCGGACGAGGTGACGTAGGTGATGCCGCCGAGCGCCACCGCGGCCACCGTCCCCCAGTCGAGGATCAGCGCCACCGCGACCCCGGGGGCGGCGTTGAGCACCAGGTCGGCCAGTCCCGCCGGGGCCGAGGTGCGCAGCGTTCCGACCAGTTCCCCCGCGGTGTACTCCAGCCCGAGGGTGAACAGGAGCAGGATCACCCCCACCTCGGCGCCGAGCGAGACGAACTCCTCGCTGGCGCCGAACGGAAGGATGCCGCCCGAACCGAAGGCCAGCCCGGCCACCAGGTACAGCGGGATCGGGGAGATGGAGAAGCGGACCGCCACCGCGCCCAGCAGGCCCAGCGCCAGGACGATCGCCCCTAGTTCGATCAGTTGTGTCGCGGCGTGCATCGCCCTCTCACCCGCCGTGCAGGATGGTCGCGACGGCGGCGGTGCCCTCGTCGGTGCCGACCACCACCACGACGTCCTCGGCGCGGAACTCGAAGTCCGGGCGCGGGCTGGCGATGACCTCGCCGTCGCGGACCACCGCCACGATCGAGGCGCCGGATCGGGTGCGGGCCCGGGTGTCGCCCAGCCTGCGACCCGCGTACGGCGAGGCGGCCGTCAGCAGGATCTGCTCGGTCACCAGTCCCTCGACCTGGCGGTTCAGCTCGGCCAGCCGTTCCACCACCCGGCCGGTGCCCAGCAGCTCGGCCACGGCGTTGGCCTCCTCGGCCGCCAGCGCCACCGACACCACGCAGGTGTCGGGATCGTCCTTGTCGTAGATCACCAGATCGCGGCGGCCCGTGCGGTGCGACACCACTCCGATCTGGCGCCCCCGCCCGGTGGTGAACACGTGGCGCAACCCGATGCCCGGCAGCGATGTCCGCTCGACGTCCATGACCCTCTCCCGCTTTCTCCGTGATCTCCGTGGCCGCCCGGGGCATGCCCCGGCATGCGCGCGTGCCGCCGTCCGGCCGTCCCTGATCGCCGCCCATGAGGTTGTGGACATGTTTCAGGCCAACCGGACATGACCCTAGGCGAAACCCGCCGGTGGAAGCGCAGCCCACGGGCCCGCGCGAGCAGGGCCGGGCTCATGCCGAGACGGTGTCGCCCGGCACGGTGGACGGTCGCGCGTCCCCGTCCCCGTCCCCGTCCCCGTGCCGGGCGTCCGTCCGGTGCCGGCGCAGGGGAGGATCGGCGAGGCCGACGGAGACGACCGCGGCCGCGGCCGCCAGGCCGCCCGCCAGGAGGGCCAGCGGCGCGGAGGTGACGGACGCGAGCAGCCCTCCGCGGAAATTGCCGATCTCGGGGCCGGCGACGCCGATGACGTGCTCGACCGAGGAGACCCGCCCCCGGAAGTGGTCGGGGGTCTCCATCTGGATCAGGGCGCCGCGGGTGATCACTGCCACCGTGTCGGCCGCACCGGCGGCCGCCAGGCAGGACAGCGCGAGCCAGAGGGGCCCCGCAAGGCCGAAACCGGCGAGGGCCAGGCCCCAGGCCGTGGCCGCGACGAGCTGGGCCAGGGCGCCGCGGTGGAGGCGGGTGACCGCCCCCGAGAACAGGCCGGCGCCGAGCCCGCCGACCGCGATCGCGGACAGGAACAGCCCCAGGGTCCGGGGATCGCCGCCGAACCGGATCTCGTTGATCATCGGGAAGAGCGCGATGGGCATGGCCAGGACGGTGGCGGCGAGGTCGATGCCGAAGGAGCCCCACAGGACCGGGTGCCGGAGGATGATCCGCCACCCTCCCGGCAGCGGCCCGCGACGCCCCCGCCCCGGCGGCTGGTCGTCGGCGCGCCGGGCGGGCATCGCGGGCAGCCGGATCACGGCGATCATCGATGCGGCGGTGGCCAGGGCCTGGATCGCGTAAGCGGCGGGGTAGCGCCACTGCGCGAGCACGAGCCCGGCGACGGCGGGCCCGATGAGCATGGCCGCCTGGAACGCGACGTTCTGCAGGGCGAGCCCGGCGGCGACCTGGTCGGCGGGCAGCAGCCGGACGGGGAAGGTGCGCCGGGCCGGCGCCCCGAGCGCCGCGCAGCCGGCCTCGGCGGCGACCAGGGCCAGCAGCAGCGTCACCGACCGGTTTCCGGCGGCGGCCTGGACCATGAGGGCGAGGGCCGCGAGGGCCTGGCCGCCGGTGGCCGCGCGGACGAGGCTCCTGCGGTCGACGGCGTCGGCCAGCGATCCGCCGACCAGGCCGAGGACGAGCAGCGGAACGCCAGTGGCCAGACCGATGGCCCCGGTCCACAGCGGGCTGCGGGTCAGCTCCCAGACCTGCTGCAGGACGGCGACGACGGCGATCTGCTGGCCGATCGAGGCGAGCGACGACCCGACCCACAGGTCGCGGAACGTCCGGCTCCCGCGCAGCGGCCGGACGTCGATGAGCCCTTCGCGCAAGGCCACGGCTACGGCTCGGTCGGGGCGGAGGGCGCCGGGGGCGCCGGACCGGGAGGTGCCGCGTCGAGGTGGGAGAGGATCCGCTCCTTCATCGGCCGGCGGGCGAGCGCGCGCTCCAGTTCGGTGACGACGGCGCTGAGCGCGTGGGGCACCTCGTCGTCCAGTTCGGCGACCGCCGCCTCGGTCGCGCGCCACTCGGACTCGAGGAACGGGACGAGGGCGCGGCCGCGGTCGGTCAGGGTGACGCGCCGTGTGCGGGCGTCCGTGCCGGGCTCGGAGTCGACCAGCCCCTCGCGTCGCATCGCCGCGATCGTCTGGCTCATCGCGGAGTGGGAGCGGTCCAGCGAGGCGGCCAGCTCCCGGATCGTCAGCGGGCCGGTATGCGCGAGCCGGATCAGGGGGTAGGCGAAGCGGGGGCGGACCCCCCGGATGCCTCGGTCGGTGTACAGGGATTCGATCTGGGCGTCCAGGCCGGTCAGCAGGGTGTGCAGCGCATGCCACCGCCCCGGCGTCGCGGTCGGATCCGATGATGTCACAGCGCTAATATAACAGCACTCATACATACCTCCGCCTCCGGGCGGCGCTCAGCCGGGCGGAGGTGGGTAGAAGAGCCTGCAAGGAACCCGAGAACCCAGGGGCCGTCCGCGATGAGCTCACAACCCGAGATCGACACCACCGTGCCGCACTCGGCCCGGATCTGGAACTTCCTGCTGGGCGGCACCGACAACTACCCCGTCGACCGGCAGGCCGGGGAGGGGATCTTCGCGGTCTTCCCCGGGATGGTCGCCATGGCCCGGGAGTCCCGGCAGATGCTGCGGCGGGTGGTGCGGTACCTGGCGGGGGAGGCGGGCGTCCGCCAGTTCCTGGACATCGGGACCGGGCTGCCCACCATGGACAACACCCACGAGATCGCCCAACGGCTCGCGCCGGCCTCCCGCATCGTCTACGTCGACAACGACCCGCTGGTGCTGACGCACGCCCGGAAGCTGCTGACCAGCACCTCCGAAGGCGCCACCGACTACATCGAGGCCGACGTCCGCGAGCCCGAGGCCATCCTCGCCGAAGCCGCCCGCACCCTCGACCGCGACAAGCCCATCGCGCTCATGCTCATGGGCATCCTGGGGCTGGTGGGCGACTACGACCAGGCCCGTTCGATCGTCGGCCGGCTCATGGCGGCACTGCCGTCCGGCAGCTACCTGGCCGTCTACGACGGCACCGACAGCGACCCCGCCTACACCGAGGCCATCCGGACCTACAACTCCGCCAGCGGCGCCGTCCCCTACATTCCCCGCACGCAGGAGCAGATCGTCGGCTACTTCGACGGTCTGGAACTGCTGGAACCCGGGGTCGTGCCGGTGACGCGATGGCGTCCCGACCCCGGCCAAGACGACGTCCCTGAGGTGTCCTGCTCAGGAGGACTGGCCCGCAAGCCCTGAGCCGCCGCCTCCCCTGCGGTCTTCGCTTCGTCAGGCCATCGCCTAAATGGTCGTCGCGCGATTCAACGGTGCGCCGTTCGCCGCTTTCGTGGCGAAGGCCCGGCCATCTCATGGGATGCCATGCATTTCAGTAAAGAATGACTTCGTGTATTGCCGCGATACCGGCAATGCGGAGATCTCGGCGTGATCGTGTGTTCAGATGAACGCGGAAGAAAGATCGCTTCGGATCTCCGTGGGGAGCAAACGGCATGAGGCATCGGGGAGCTTGCATCACGGCGGCGGTCGGTGTCGTCGCGGTCGTCGCGTCATTCGGGCACGCGTCGGCGGCGGACCGGCGTCCGGGATCGGTGCTGGTCCAGGAATCGTTCACCAGAGCCACCGCTGATTCGCGTTTCGTCGGGTACGGGGCGGCCTGCCTGACGGGCGCGCGTCGGGGGAACGCCGCGGCGGAGGCCACGAACCATCCGCTCCGGGGGTGCCGCCGGGACCCGGTCGGACCCGTGCCGCCGGGCGACGCCGCATCGCGCGGATATCTCCAGCTCACCGACGCCCACTTCGAGGAGACCGGCGCCGCGTTGTTCGACTCGCCTATTCCCGCGCGGGGCGGCCTGGAGGTCACCTTCGAGCAATGGCAGTACGGCAACACCACACGCGCTCCGGCCGACGGGATCTCGTTCTTCCTGACCGACGGCGCCCGGAGTCTCACCACGCCGGGCGCGTTCGGCGGAAGCCTCGGTTACGCCCAGAAACTGCCGGGCGGCAGGGCCGGCGGGCAGTTCATCCCCGGAGTCGACGGCGGGTACCTCGGCATCGGACTCGATGTGCTCGGCGACTACTTCGGCGACGGAGAGGGGCGCGGGAACGGCTGCGAGCGGCGTTCCCCGGCCGGGACGGTGTTCCGCCCGCCCGCCCCCGGCCCCAACGTCGTGACCGCGCGCGGCCCCGGGAACGGCATCACCGGATACTGCCTGCTCGGCGCGACCACCAAGAACAGGACGACCAGGGGTCCCTGGCGGTCGTCGCTTCCCGGGCGCCTCCACGGCGACCTGAGGACGATGCCCGCCAACGTCACGCCGAGCCGGGCCGAAAGGCTGCTGGAGCCGGTGAAGCGAGTCGTCCGCGTGGCGGTGTCGCGCGGACCGAATCCGGTGGCGACGGTCGACATCGACTTCCGGGACGGCGGCGGCTTCAAGCGGGTGCTGAGGTTCGCCGCTCCCAGGCCCGTCCCGAACACCGTCAAGTTCGGCTTCGCCGCGTCCACGGGCCCGCTCACCGACGTGCAGCTCATCCGCCGGGTCGCCGTGCGCTCCCAGAGCAGCTGAGCGAAAGGGCAGGCCGCGGCTCGACGGTCCCGCGCGAAGCGGCCGTCGAGCCGCGGCCTGCGGTCGGTCCTCTTCCGTTCTAGGTGAACGCCGCGACTCCCTCGTACCGGCCTCGGAGTGCCTGGCCGGTCGTCTCGTATTCGAGGAGCAGCAGGCCCGCCGGAGTGGCCTCGTGGCGGACGAGGCGCAGCCCGTTCGGGGTGCCCTGCGCGTTCAGAAGGCGCCGACCGCTTCGCACCACGACGGGCGCGACCACGAGGCGGAGCGTGTCGACCAGGCCCGCTGAAAGCAGCGAATCCGCCAGGCGGGAACTGCCGTGGATCTGGAGTTCCCGCCCCGGTCGTGCCTTGAGGTCGGCGACCGTCTGGACCGGATCGCCCGCGAGCACGGTCGTGGGATGCCAGGTCCCCTCGGTGAGGGTGTTGGAGACGACGTACTTCGGCAGCGTGTTCATCCGTCCGGCGAAGGGGTCGGCCGGGTCGGTGATCTTCGGCCAGTCGCGCGCGAACGCCTCGTAGGTGCGCCGGCCGAGGAGCAGGCCGTCGGCGAGGCCGAGCCACGCGGAGGCGCGCCGGACGAACGTCGCGTCCATGTGGGGCACGAGCCAGCCGCCGCGGGTGAAACCGTCCGTGCTGTCCTCGTCCGGCGAGCCGGGACCCTGGCTGACCCCGTCGAGCGTGACGAACTCGGAGAGGGCGACCTTCATCGTGTGGTGATCCTCTCCGTGAACGCGGCCAGCTGGCCGGCGACCGTCGTCCAGCCGTCGGCGAAGCCGAGTGCGCTGTGGTGGGCGCGGGCATCGGGGTCGCGGTGCTGGACGACCAGCCTGTAGTCCGTGCCGTCCGGATGGTCGTCCATCGTGATCGTGGCGGTCATCGCGACCGGTGCGGGGTGCGCGGGACGCCACGTGCTGTCGATCGCGTTGGTGAACACGATCCGGTGGGGTTCCTCGACGGCGAGGAAGCACGCGTCCATGTGCGGGACGAACTCGGCCCCGTCGTCGCTCAGCCGCGTGACGAACGCGCCGCCGGGCCGCGTGTCCAGACGGTCCACCCGGCAACGGGAGGGGGCCGGGACCCACCACTGTTCGAGCTGGGACGGATCGGTCCAGGCGCGCCACACGGTCGCGCGCGGAGCGCGGATGATCCGCTCCAGGCCGAGGTCGAGATCGGGATTCATGGGGCTTTCCCCTTCGGGTCGGTGACGAACTGTTCGAGACGGTCGGTGCGCCCCTCCCAGATGCGGCGCTGCTCGGCGAGCCAGTCGTCGACGAGGTCGAGCCGTTCGCGGTTGAGCACGCAGGTGCGCACCCGGCCGGACTTGACGGTGCGGATGAGCCCGTTCGATTCCAGGGTCCGCACGTGCTTCATGAACGAGGGGAGGGTCATGGGGAACTCGCGCGCGAGGTCGCCGACGCTCGTGGGCCCGTGCCCGAGGCGCCGGACCACGGCGCGCCGGGTCGGGTCGGCGAGGGCGACGAACACGCCGTCCAGCTCTGGCGAATACTGTGCCATGAGGCTAAGTATTGTGGCCCGGCGATGGTTAGCGCAAGGGCTAAGTATGAGTGGCTCGCTTCACTGGGCCGTGTGTGAGCATGGCGGGCGGGAACAGGTCGAGACCGCGCCGGTCCGGACGCGGGGAAGGAGCGGCGCGGGTGGCGGGCGACCGTGGGGCCGCCGACCGGATGGGGGAGTGATGTCGAGAACGCTCCGGCGGCTCCGACCAACATCCGAGGGGGCCGCACGGCGGCCTCCTGCGAACAGCGACCGGAACGAAGGAGAAGGCCATGTCACGCAATATCGAGACCGTCACCACCTACCTGGACGGCTTCCGCAGGAACGACCACGAGCAGATCCTGTCCTGCCTGACCGACGACATCGAGTGGACGGTCTTCGGCGCCTTCCACCTGACCGGCAAGGGGGCCTACGACAAGGCCATCGACGGCCCGCCCGAGCTCCTCGACCCGCCTCGCCTGGAGGTCGTGCGCATGGTCGAGCAGGGGGACGTGGTCATGGCGGAGCTCACCGGGACGGTGGAGCGGGCCGCGGGCGGCGAGATGCGCATGTCCATGGCGGAGGTGTTCGTCCTGCGGGACGGCAAGATCGCCGAACGCCGTGCCTGGGTCGTCGAACTCAAGGAGAACGACTACCGCTGACCCGCGGCCGCGACACGCGGGCGGCCCGGCCGGCGTCGGCACCGCCCCGGGCCGCCCGCAGCCCCGCGTGCCGCGGCGGGTCCGCCGCGTCGGGGCGTCCGGCGGCGAGCAGGACGCCGGCGCCGCCGAGCACGAGGCCGGCGATCACGAGCGAGTGCAGCGCCTGGCCGGTGACCAGCCAGGCCAGCACCGCCGTCACCGACGGGGTCAGGAAGAACACCGTGCTGACCCGGGTCGCCGACGAACGCGACAGCATGCTGTTGAGCAGCAGGAACGCCGCGATGGAGTTGACGAGCACCATCCACGCGACCGACCCACCGAACGCCGTCCAGTCCGACACGCGCGGGGTCTCCAGGGCCAGGCTGAGCGGGCCCACGGCCGCCGCGCTCACGAGGACCTGCGTGGCGGTCCCGGTCCGGACGTCCATGTCGGGGACGAAACGCTTCTGGTAGAGGGTCCCGAGGCTGAGTCCGCCGAGGCCCGCCAGGCACAGCGGGATGCCCCAGGCCGACAGGCTCACCCGGTCGGCGACCGCGAGCACCACGCCCGCCGCGCCGAGGGCGAAGCCCAGGGCCTGCCGCCGGGTGACGGTCTCGCCGAGCAGCCGGGCCGCCAGCGCGATCACCACCGGGTTGAGGCCCTGGACCAGCGAGATCACGGCCGCCGGGTAGTGCAGGGAGAGGGCGGTGTAGAAGCAGCCGAACTGCACCGCCTGGATGAGCAGCCCCGTGACGGCGACGTGCGCCAGCGCACGCCCGCGCGGCCATCGGGCCCGAGTGACGAGGGCGTACGCGGCGAGCAGCACTCCCGCGACGGCGAACCGCGCGAACATCAGCAGCAACGGCGGAGCCGCCTTGACGCCTGGGACGCCCGCCACGAACGCACTGCTCCACAGAACGACGAACAGGGCGGGCGCCAGCGCCGCTCCACCCCGCGTCCACCGGCGGTCGCCCCTCCCGCGGGCGGGGACGCCGGGCTCGTCGGTGTCGGCCGGCGGGGGAGGGATGGGGGTCCCCGGCTTCATCGAGGGTCCTTCCGTACGGGGCGTGCGGACGCGACCGGCCCGCCCCGCCGCATGGCGGCAGGGGCGGGCCGGCGCGTCGGCCGGATGGAAAGGGATCAGGACGCGCGCAGGGCGGACCGGCGCAGGTCCCACAGGGCGTCGTCGGAGGTGCAGACGCCCGCGGCGCCGTGCTGGAGCGCCTCGGAGACGTCCGCCTCCTCCTGGACGAAACCGGCGGCCAGGTACGGGACGCCGAGATCCCGGGCCTCGCGCTCGATGTAGCGCAGCATGACCGCGGGCATGAGCTGGACGAGGTCCGGGTGTGACCGTCCGATGGACTGCACGCTGCGATGCAGGTTCGATCGGTCCGTGACGAAGACCTTCTGCATGGTCAGCAGGCCCAGCCCGCCCGCGCGCTCGATGATCGCCGCGCGGGTGGAGCAGATCCCGATCGCCCCGATCCCCTTGAGGTAGGTCAGGGCGCCCGGGTCGTGCCCGAGGCCCGGCGTCGAGTCCATGTTCACGAAGACGATCTTGCGTGCGGCGACGGTCGCCGCCACCGTGGCCTCCAGATCGCCCAGCGGGACCGACGCCAGGATGCCGAGCGGCGCCGACCGGGAGGCGAACCGGCCGGCCATGGCGACCCCGACGATCGAGGCCATGACCGGGTGCTCGGCCAGCGCGGCCAGCAGCCGCCGGTCAACGGGACGTTTCGGACGAAGACCCATCACATCACCCTATTTATGCTCAGAGGTCCTCGGAGAACCCGGGCAGCCCCAGCTTCCCCGGGTTCATGATCCCCTCCGGGTCGAGGGCTTGCTTGACCGCCGCGAGGGTGCCGAAGCCGCTGCCCAGGGAGGGCCTCACGTAGGGCGAGCGGAGCAGTCCCACGCCGTGGTGGTGGCTGATCGCGGCGCCGTGCCGGATGAGGACGTCGTTGGCGGCGTCCCAGGCGGCCCGGTACCACTCCCGTCGGCGGGAGCGTTCCACGTCGCCGCGCAGGGAGAAGTACAGGCAGGCCCCGTCGGTGTAGGCGTGGGACTGGTGCGCGGAGGCGCGCAGCGTCCCCGGCACGGCTTCGACGGCCGCGACCACCTCGTCGTAGAGGGCCGTGAGCGACGACCACGGCGCCGCGATCTCGCAGGTGTCGGCGACGAAACCGGGTCCCTTGGCGTACCCGTCGCCCGACTTGCCCACGATCATCCGCTCGTCGAGCCAGCGCGCCAGGACCGCGCCGCCGTCCAGCGTGACCGGCGCGCGGGCCGCGCAGACCTCCTCGGCCACGGCCAGCGTCGCGTCCACCAGCACCGGGTCGCCCTCATCGGCGATCAGCAGCAGGTTGGTGTCCGGCTCACCGAAGTGGGTGCCGCTCTCGTGCGCGTCGTACAGGCGCAGCACCGCCGGGGTCGCGCCGCGCTGGAGGATCTCGCGGCAGGCGTCCAGCCCGTCGGCGAACGTGGCGAACCCGTACGCCAGGCCCGACCCGTAGGCGGGCAGGCGGTGGGTCCGCAGCCGCAGCCGGGTGATCACGCCCAGCGTGCCCTCGGAGCCGAGGAACAGCTGCCGCAGGTCGGGGCCCACGGCCGCGCGGGGGTAGGTCCCGTAGCTCGCGGACGATCCGTCGGGCAGGACCACGTCCAGGCCCACGACCATGTCCTCGATCTTGCCGTACCGGGTGGAGAGCTGGCCCGCCCCGCGGCAGGCCGCCCAGCCGCCGACCGTGGAGATCGCGAACGCCGACGGCCAGTGCCCCGCGGTGGCGCCGTGGACCTCCTGGAGCTCCTTCTCGAACAGGTCGCCGAACATCCCCGCCTGCACCTCGACGATCATCGATTCGGCGTCGAAGGACAGGATCCGGTTCAGCCGGCAGACGTCCAGCACGACCCCGCCGAACACCGGCAGCGCCGCGCCGAGCACGTTGCTGCGTCCCGCCGACACCGTCAGCGGGACGCGGTGCGCGGCGCAGATCCGGACCACGGCGGCCACCTGCTCCTCGTCGGCCGCCTCGACGATCACCGCGTCGGGGGTGGCGGGGCGGCCGTCGGTCTCGCCGATGGACGTGCCCGCCCACCAGTCGCGGGTCCGCCGGACCACCTCGTCCCGGCCGGTGTGCACCGCGGCCGCGGCCGCGCGCAGCTCGGTGACGACCGCTTCGGGGACCCGGGCCACGCCCTCCTGCAGGCTCGCCTCGCCGTCGCCGGGCGGGCAGTCGGCCGCCCAGCGCGGCGGCGTGGGCGCCCCGACGACGTAGTCCCCGCGGTTGAAGGGGTGGGTGATGGTCTGCCTGCTGATCAACTGAGTTCCTCCATCAGTACGGTCCGCTCCCGCTCGACGCCGGAGACGTAGTCCTCGATCTGCCGCCCGGCCTCCTCATCGGACAGCCCCAGCTCCCGCTGCAGCAGCCGCGCGACCTCCGGGGCGGCCTTGACCGACAGGTCACGGGCGAAGAGCCGCATCCGGGTGCGGCGCGACAGCACGTCGTCGACGGTCCGCGCCAGTTCGCACCGGGCCGCGTACACCACCTCGGCCCGCAGATGGCCGCCGCCCTCGACCACCGGCTCGGCGAGGGAGGCGTCCTCGGCGATGAGATCGGCGACGAAGCGGGCCTCGGTGCCGTACCGCTCGCCCAGGTGCGCGCCCAGCCCGCCGGTCGCCGAGGTGGCCTCCGCGTCGTAGCCCGCCCCGCCGAGCAGCGGGAGGTGGACGGTGCGGCAGCGCGCCTTGCGGCCGAGCTCCTTCAGTGCCTCGTCCACGACGAGCTCGCCCATGTGGCGGCTGGTGGTGAGCTTGCCGCCGGTGACGGTGACCAGCCCGTGGGCGTCGGTGGCGATCCGGTGGTCGCGGCTCATGTCGAGGGTGGCGCCCTCCTTGCCGCCGACCAGCGGGCGCAGCCCGGCGATCGACCCGACGACGTCGTCCGCACGCAGTCCGGCGTCGAACGCCGTGTTGGCGCCGTCGAGGAGGTACTCCATCTCCTCCCGCGTGCACAGCACCTCGTCCAGCGGCCCGTCGTAGTCGGTGTCGGTGGTGCCGATCACGACCACGTCGCCCCACCGGGTGCACGTGGCGCGGCGGGCCCGGCCGGGGACGGGCACCGTCACGGTCCCGTCGATCGGCAGCCGGGTCCACGGCACCACGATGTGCACGCCCTTGGCGGGACGGACGCGCGGCCGGTGGCCAGGATCCGACAGCGCGTCGAGCGTGTCGGACCAGACCCCCGTCGCGTTGACGACCACCCCGGCGCGCACGTCGACCTCGCGGCCGTCGACACCGACGGTGGCGCCGCGCACGCGCCCGCCCTCGCGGATCAGGCCGCGGCAGGCGGCGCCGTTGAGGACGGTCGCGCCGAAGTGCGCGGCGGTCCGCGCGATGGTCAGGGTGAGGCGGGCGTCGTCGGTGCGGCTGTCGTAGTAGAGCAGGCCGCCCCTGAGGCGGTCGGCGCGCAGGCGGGGGGCGCGGACGAGGACCTCCGGCACCGTGAGCCGCCGGTGGAGCCGCCCGATGCGCCAGCCGCCCGCCAGGTCGTAGGTCCACAGCAGACCCTCGAACGCCTTGGCGATGCGCGGGTCGAACACGCCGTCCTGGGTGAGCACGGGGAACACGAAAGGGAGCCGCTGCACCAGATGGGGGGCGTTGCGGCGCAGCCGCTGCCGCTCCAGCAGCGAGCGCCGCACCAGCGGCAGGTTGCCCTGCTCGATGTAGCGCAGGCCGCCGTGCACCATCTTCGAGGACTTGGAGGACGTGCCCGAGGCGAAGTCGTCCCGTTCCACGAGCGCGACCCGGAGCCCCCGGCTGACGGCGTCCAGGGCGGTGTAGCAGCCGGTGACGCCGCCGCCGACGACGAGCACGTCGAACCGCTGGGCGGCGAGCCGTTCGATCTGCGCGCCGCGGTCCAGCGCCAGCGGGGTGCGGCGGATCGCGTTCCTCGTCTCTGACCTCGCCTTGCGTTCGGTAAGCCGGATCACGACGTCGATTCCTTCGTTGAGTGGGTGGGGACATGGCGGGCCAGCAGGTCGCGCCACGCGGCGCGGGCCTCCCGGCGGTCGCCGTCGGCGAGCGCGGGCTCGAACACCGGGTCGGTGCCGAGCCCGGCGACGGCCGAGGCGAGGTCGGGCCACAGTCCCGCGCGCACGCCGCCGAGGTAGGCGGTGCCGCGCAGGCTGGCGGTCTCATGGGCGAGGGCCCGGCGCACCGGGCGCCCGATCAGGTCGGCCTGGGCGGACATCAGGACGTCGCTGCCGGCCAGGCCGCCGCCGCAGACGAGGTCGGTCACGGGCCGCCCCATGGCCTTTTCCACGCCTTCCAGCAGGTCGCACACCGAGTGCGCGAAACCGTCGAGGACGCCCCGGGCGAGCTCGGCCCGGGTGGTGGACAGGCTCAACCCGGCGAGGAGCCCGGTGGCCTCCGGCGCCCAGACCGGCGTGCGCAGCCCCGCCAGCGCGGGCACGAACCGCACGCGGGACGGTCCCGAGTGCTCGCCGGCCAGTTCGGTCAGCCGCCGGGGCGACTCGAACATCCCGATCTCCTCGCAGAGCCAGCGCACCGCCGAGCCGGTCGTCGCGGCGAACCCCTCCAGGCTGAACAGCGGCACGCCGCGCGAGCGCCAGGCGACCAGGGTCAGCACGCCGGGCACCCGGTCGCGGTGGCCGGGCGGGCGGCCGCCCGCGACCGCGTCCAGGAACGTGCCCGTCCCGTGCACGCACATCGCCTGGCCGGGCCGGTGCGCGCCGAGCGCGACCATCGCCGCGTGCTGGTCGCCCATGACCGACAGGATCGGCAGCCGCACCCCCAGGACGGACGGGTCGGTGAAGCCGAAGTCCCCGTCCTCGTCCACGACGGACGGCAGGATGTCGGGCGGGCAGCCGAGAAAGTCCGCCCAGGGCCCGTACCAGTCGCCGGTCCGCAGGTCGTAGGCGCCGGCGGCGACGGCGTTCGTCGCGGACATGACGTGCCGGGCGCCGCGGGTGAGCTTCCACACCAGCCAGGTGTCGATCGATCCGAACACAAGCCGGCCCCGCTCGTGCGCCCGCCGCGCCTCCTCGTTCCGGGCGACCTCCTCGGCGGCCCACAGCAGCGGGGCCCGGGACCCGACCGGCCGCCCGGTGCGCTCGGCGAGACGCTCGTCCCAGTCCGGCTCCCACTCCCGCAGCCGCTCGGCGTAGCGGCGGTCCTGCCACACCACGGCGGGGCTGAGCGGCTCACCGGTCACCGCGTCCCACAGCAGCACGGTCGCGCGCTGCGTGGAGATCGACACCCCCGCGATCTCCACGCGGTCCGCGGCCGCCCGCTCCAGGGCCGTCCGGCAGACCCGGACGGTGTTCTCCCAGATCTCCGCCCCGTCCTGCTCCACGCGCAGGTGGTCGGGCGAGCGCACCGAGATCGGCAGGTACGCGGCCGCCGCCGCGCCGCCGTCGTCGAGAACGACGGCGGCGCGGGTCCCGGTGGTGCCCTCGTCGATGCTCAGCACGCCGCGCCGGCGTTCTCTGATCATCTGCGAAACACTCCTCTCGTCAGCGCGTTCGGACCGGCCCCGCGCTCAGACCGGCACCGTTTCGCGCCGCTCCAGCCGGACGGGCTCCTCTTCCAGGTTCACCGCGACGCGCGTCGGGTCCCACTTGACGATCACGCAGGTGGCGAGGCCGACCAGCGGCACCGCCGACAGGACCATCAGGCTGGCGCCGACCCCGAACGCGGCCTGGAGCTGCGGGAACACGTACAGGCCCGCGACCGACCCGAAGCTGCCGAGCATCCCGGTCACGCCGGTGCCGAGGGTGCGGATGTCGCTGCGGTACGACAGCGCGGCGATCGACTTGCCGTTGGGGCCGGGGCCGGCGGAGTGGAAGAAGATGAACAGCACCGGCAGCGCGGCGGCCAGCGCGATCGGGAGCTGCTTGAAGGTCGCGCCCATGACCAGCAGCGCGACGAACACTACGGCGTACCCGGCCGCCGAGCTCACCCGCAGGCCGAGCCGGCGGCCGAAGTAGGCCGACAGGCACCCGCCGGCGATGCCGACCGCGTTGAACGCCATCGAGCCCGCGGTCGCCTTCTCGAACTCCTTGCCGAACAGCTCCAGGCTGATCACCGGCAGGTACCAGCCGACGGCGAAGTACTGCATGGACTGGGTCAGGGAGATCACCGTCGACAGCACGGTCCGGGGCAGGTAAGCGCCGCGGAACAGCACCCCCGCGTCCCGGACGCCGACCTGGTGGCGCGCCTCCCGGGCCTGCGGGGTGTCCAGCGGGCCCTCCTTCGCCTTCACTCCGTACAGGCGGCGCAGGTTCGCGGCGCTCTCCCGCAGCCGGCCCTTGGACGCCAGCCAGGTCGGGCTCTCCACCAGGAAGGCCATCTGGAGGACGAACAGCGCCGCGGCGAAGACGACCGCCGAGCCCACCGACCACCGCCAGATGTCGGAGCCGACGTCGAGCTTGTAGAACAGCAGCGTGAGCGCGAGGTTGGTGGTCGTCGCCAGGTACCAGACGCCCTGCCAGAAGTTGAGCCTGCCCTTGAGCGAGGACGGGGTGTACTCGGCGAGCAGCGCCATCGCCACGGCGAAGTCGATGCCGTAGGCGACGCCCACCAGGGCCCGTCCGGCGAAGACGGTCTGGAAGTCCGAGCCGACCGCGGTCAGGACCGCGCCGATCCCGAAGATGACCTTCGTCATCAGCAGGGGCCTGATCCGTCCGATCCGGGCGGCGAGCCAGCCGCCGAAGGGATTGGAGACGATCGCGATGGCCGGGGCCATCGCGGTGAGCACGCTGACCTGCGTGGGCGACAGATCCAGCTGCTCGACCATGGGGGACAGCCCCGCGCCCAGCGCCGCGTTGGAGTAGGCGTCCAGGAACAGGCCCGACAGGGCCAGGAACCAGATCCAGTTCGCGCGGCCGCGCAGACTCGTGAGGGTGTCGATGAGGCCGGCCGCGTCCGCCGCGCTGCGGATGACCGCCGTTCTCGTGCTCGCAGGGCCGTCGTTCATGCCCGCCGCCTTTCGGGGTTGAAACCCTTGCCAGCGGTCCGGGAATGACTGAAGGCACAGACGAAGACCACTGACAGGGGTGTCTTCGTCTGTGCCTGTCGGTTGACGGGAGGTTAGGCGGGGCCGATCCGGTGTGTCAAGCGACACATCTTCCGCCCGGCCCGGCCGCGAAGCCGCAGGCCACGGCTCGCTTCAGCGGTGTCGGCTCTCCGAGCGATGAGTTCTCGCCGGGCCGCGGGTCCTCATTGCGGACCGGCCGGTGACCGAAGGAGAAGCCGTGAAGAACGATGTGTGGCCGATGGTGCATGCGGAGCGTGCGGCGCTGATCGACGACCTCTCGCACCTCGATGCCGATCAGTGGGAGGAACCGTCCCTGTGCGACGGGTGGACGGTGCACGACGTGGTGGCCCACCTGGTCGACACGGCCCGCACGACCCGCTTCGGTTTCGTCGTCCGCCTCGCTCGGGCCCGGTTCGACTTCGACCGTCAGAACACCCAAGGCGTGGAGCGCGAACGCGGTGCCTCACCCCAGGAGACTCTGGAACGGCTCCGCCAGGTGGCGACGCTCAGGGCGACCCCTCCGGCGCCGCTCGACAGCCGGCTCGTCGAAGAGGTCGTCCACGGCGAGGACATCCGCAGGCCCTTGGGCATCGTCCACGCCTACCCGCGGCAGGCGGTCGTCAGGGGGCTCCGCCTGCAGGCCCGCACGCCGGCGTCCTTCGGCGGAGCCAAGGAGTTGACGGCCCGTTTCCGCCTGACGGCGACGGACGCCGACCTCGCGATCGGTGACGGCCCGGAAGTGAGCGGAACCGCCCTCTCGCTGCTCCTGGCGATCTCCGGCCGCAACGTGGCGCTGAACGATCTCTCCGGACCGGGCGTCTCCACCCTGGCGACGTCCGCCTGACCGTCGGCGACCCAGGCGGGTTGCGTTGCGCGTCCCGGCTAGCGGAGAGCGTCGATGAAGCGTCGCGCCTCCTCCCGCTCCATGCCGGTCTCGGCGCAGACGAGCGCCAAGGCCGACTCGTAGTCGCCGGCGGTCTTGAAGGCCCGTACCCGCTCCGAGAGCATGGGCCGGTCCGTGGGCGGCTCTGCGGGGATCCATCCCGCACGGACGGCGTCGACATAGTCTTTGGCGGCCCTCAGCCCGAGGGAGGTCTCCTGCCGGACGAACTTCGCCGCGTCCTTCCACCTGCCCTGAGCGATCATCGCGCGGGCCTTGGCCTGGACGTCGCCCGGCACTGTCCGGGCGTACGCCTCCCCCTTGAGACCGTCCACGTAGTCCTTGGCCTCCTTGAGGCCCAGCCCGGTGGCCTGCCGGATCAGCCTGACGGCGGGAATCACGTCGCCCTCGGCGACGAGGGCGACGGCCTGCGCCCTCGCCTCGGGCATGACATACGGGACGGACGGCTTCACTCGATCACTCCTCCACACGGCGGTCGCCCGATTCTCGTACAGCGGCCCACGCCGGTGAAAGCGCTCGGCGAACCGGGGACCGGCGTCGCCGCCCACCGTCTGCGTCCGGCGACGCTCGTCGCGGCCTCGCGGTCCGCCGGACAGTTGTCCTTGCTGCCGGGAATGTAGTCGTAGAGCCGGGCGGAATGGGGGCCTCGGCTTTAAGGTCCACCTGGTCTTCGGTCATTTCCGGGCCCTCGGCGGTCATGGCTGCCGCCCAAGATCACTCTGGATCTCACACCGGCGCCCGTCGCTCGGGTCACCCTTATCGGTGTGCCGTCGCCGCGTGACGGTCAGGCGGGCGCCCTTGCTCGTTCGGTCCGCGACTCGCAGCGGAGAGCCGGTCGTCCATCCCTATTCGAGCGGCTGGTTTCGTGCCGACCCAAGTATTTCGTCACTGCGCGGAGCTTTCTTGGGCAGTGACGTGGAGACCATTTCCTCAAAAGTCCTGCGCCTGTGACTTTCTGTGCCTTCGAATGCCGTTGGGTTACGGGGAGATGCTTGAGTCGGCTCATGCATCCACCCGTGTCCAGCATGCCATCGCGAGACCTCCTCGCCAGGTCAGAGGCGATGATCCACGTAGTCGCGATCGGCGACACCGTCAGCCGTATATCCGGCGAAACTGTAGTCGTCTGGCAAGGTGCCCGGCTGGGACATGTAGGGCAAACGGCCGAAAATGAACACCCTTCGGGGGTGGGGGCGTGATGGCGCGCTCGATCCGGATTTCAGAAGAACTGCCCTCCGAGGATCTCGCAACAATCTACCTATGCCTTGTCATTGATCGTTGGCTATTGGCTATAAAGAAGAGAGTCCGCGCGGTTCCCTGAAAGGAGCGAGCCCGGATCGAGCGCACGTGCCTCCCCCGGCGGGAAGGCCCCGACACGGCGCTCACCATCGATCTCCAAAGGCGTACCGGTCACGCTCGGCAGCCGAACAAGGCGAGGGGCCGGCGCCGACCAGGAAGGACAAAACCCCCTATGACCCGCACCCCCAGGTCCCAGGAAACGCACGCCGTCGAGCAGAGCGATCAGACGCGGGCCGAATCGGTCGCGCTGCCCGTCCCGGACGGCCCGATGCTGAGCGGAAGGCGGGGCCAGGGAACGTGACCGCCCTCGAAGCCGTCAAGGTCCGCGCCCGCGAGGTCGAACCGAACCACCGGCTCGGCGGCAGCATCCGGATGCTCCTGTCGCCCGGCACGGCCCGGACGACGGCGGGCCTCATGGCGCTGCTCGAACTCCAGCCGGGGGAGCGGGTCAGCGAGCATTACCATCCGTACACGGATGAGCACGTCTACGTCTCCGACGGATGCCTCGTCCTCACCGTCAACGGTGCCGAGCAGGTCGTGGACGCCCGGGAGTCGGTGCTGATCCGCCGTGGTGCCCGGCACCGCTACGAGAACCGGGGCGACCGTCCGGTGACGGCCGTGCTGTTCCTCGGGCCGCTGGCCCCGAGCCCCGACATGGGCCATGTGGAGACCGCGGAGCCGCACGGCGATGGGCCGCCGCCGTCGGTGGACACGGCCCTCTCCGCTGCGGCGGGCGCGCGGGAGCCGGCATGAGCGGGCGGCCGGCCCGCCCCGTGGCGATCATCGGGATCGGGGTCCTGACGCCGGGCGCCCCGGGCACGAGCGGTTTCTGGGAGACCGTCACCGGCGGGACGCCCACCTTCCGCACGATCACCGTGTTCGATCCGGGGCCGTACCGGTCCCGGATGGCGGCGGAGATCGACTTCGACGCCGCGGGGCACGGGCTGACGCCCCGGCAGCGGCGCCGGATGGACCGCGCCGCCCAGTTCGCCCTCGTCGCCGCGCGCGAGGCCCTGGCCGGCTGCGGGCTCCGGTCCGGCGACCTCGACCCGGCCCGCACCGGCGTGGTCGTCGGCAGCGCGGTCGGCTGCACCGTCTCGCTCGAACGCGAGTACAGCGTGGTCAGCGACAGCGGCCGTCTCGCGGTGGTGGATCCGTCCTACGGCTCGCCGCACCTGCCCGACTACCTCGTCCCGACGTCCCTGGTCCGCGAGGTCGCGTGGGACGTCGGCGCGGAGGGTCCCGCCTGCGTGGTGTCGACCGGATGCACCTCCGGACTGGACGCCGTCGCGCACGGTGTGGAGATCATCCGCGACGGCGCAGCGGACGTGGTGCTGGCGGGGGCGTGCGAGGCCCCCATCTCCCCGATCACGGTGGCCTGCTTCGACGCGATCCGGGCGACGTCCCCGGACAACGACGATCCCGAGCGGGCCTGCCGCCCGTTCGACGCCACCCGGGCGGGGTTCGTGCTCGGCGAGGGCGCGGCGATGCTGGTGCTGGAGGACGCCGCGGCGGCCCACGGGCGGGGCGCGCACGTGCATGCGGAGATCCGCGGGTTCGCGTCCCGGAGCAACGCCTTCCACATGACCGGGCTGCGGCCCGACGGGGCCGAGATGGCGGCGGCGATCAGAAAGGCGCTGGACGAGGCGGACGTCCCCGTGGAGGGCGTCGACTACATCAACGCGCACGGGTCGGGCACCAGGCAGAACGACCGGCACGAGACGGCCGCCTTCAAACTCGCTCTCGGCCCGGAGCACGCCTACCGGCTGCCGGTCAGCTCCATCAAGTCGGTGGTGGGCCACTCGCTCGGCGCGATCGGGGCGATCGAGGTGGCGGCGAGCGCGCTGGCGATCGAGCACGACCTCGTCCCGCCCACCGCGAACCTCCGGCATCGCGATCCCGAATGCGACCTGGACTACGTTCCGGTGACGGCACGGAAGCAGCGGGTCGACACGGTGCTCACCGTCGGCAGCGGGTTCGGCGGCTTCCAGAGCGCGATGGTGCTCAGCGCCCCGGGAAGGTGGCGGGGATGACCGGGGCCGCGACGGCCGCCGAGGACGACCAGGCGGTCATCACCGGGCTGGGCGTGGTCTCGCCGAGCGGCCTGGGCGCCGAGCGGCACTGGGAGGCGACGCTCACCGGCCGCATCGCGATCGGGCCCATCACCCGGTTCGACCCGAGCGGCTACCCGGTGCGGCTCTCCGGCGAGGTCCCCGGATTCGTTCCGCGCGACCACCTCCCGGGACGGCTGCTGCCGCAGACCGACCGCCTCACCCAGCTGGCCCTGACCGCCGCCGAATGGGCGATCACCGACGCCGGGTTGTCACCGTCCCCCGAGGAGTCGCTGCGGTACGGCGTCGTGCTGGCCAACTCGGCCGGCGGGTTCGAGTTCGGTGAGAACGAGCTGCGCAAGCTGTGGTCGATGGGGCCGAAGAAGGTCAGCGCGTACCAGTCGTACGCGTGGTTCTACGCGGTCAACACCGGTCAGATCTCCATCCGCCACGGGCTGCGCGGCCCCTGCGGCGTCCTGATCAGCGGTCAGGCCGGCGGCCTGGACGCGATCGGGCAGGCGTGCAGGGTGCTGCGCAAGGGCGCCGACGGTGTGCTGACCGGGGGATTCGAGGCCCCGGTGTGCTCGTGGGGGGTGACCGCGATGTCGGCCGGCCGGGACGCGCCGACCGCTCCGCAGCTGTCCGCGGGCGACGACCCCGCCGGCGCCTACCGCCCCTTCGCCGCCGACGCCTCCGGACATGTCATCGCCGAGGGCGGCGCGATCCTCGTGCTGGAACGCGAGCGCCATGCCCGCGCCCGCGGCGCCCGTCACCGGTACGGGCGGGTCGCCGGGTACGCCGCGACGATGGACCCGCCGCCGGGGTCGAGCCGCCCGGCGACGCTGCGCAACGCCGCCGCGCTCGCCCTCGCCGACGCCGGCCTCGCCCCCGAGCGGATCGACGTGGTGTTCGCGGACGCCGCGGGGAGCGCGATGCGCGACCGCGTCGAGGCCGAGGTGCTCGCCGGGCTGTTCGGCGCCGGCGGCGTGCCGGTGACCGCGCCCAAGGCGATGACCGGGCGGATGTCGGCGGGCGGCGCCGCCGTCGACGTCGCGACCTGCCTGCTGGCCATGCGCGACGGGATGATCCCGCCGACCGCCGAGGTCCGGCCCGATCCGTCCTACGGACTCGACCTGGTCACCGGACGCCCCCGGCCCGCCCGCATCGACCATGCGCTGATCCTCGCGCGCGGCGAGGGCGGGTTCAACAGCGCCCTCGTCCTGGCCGCCTGCCCGCGCGTGACCCCGGCCGCGGCCGAACCACGCGACACACGGACCCCCCATGCCCTTCCCGGAACCGACCCCAGGAGCTGAAATGGCCCAAGACGGCCCGATAACCCTGACCGACCTGGTGATCGTCCTGCGCGCCTGCGCCGGCGAGGTCGACGGAGTCGACCTCGCCGGCGACATCGCCGACCGCGCGTTCACCGATCTCGGCTACGACTCCGTCGCGATGATGGAGGTCTCCGCGCGGATGGTCGAGCGCTTCGGCCTGGAACTCGACGAGGACAGGCTGTTCGCCCTGGGGACGCCCGCCGAGATGCTCCGCTGCCTCAACCAGGCCGCGACGGGGGACGGGGAGGCCCGGCGATGACCGTGAGCACCGACAACGAGATCCTGGTGGACGCGCCCATGGAGCTGGTGTGGGAGCACACCAACGACGTGGCGGGGTGGCCGGACCTGTTCACCGAGTACGCCGCCGTGGAGATCATCGAGCGGGACGGCCCCTCGGTGATGTTCCGGCTCACCACCCACCCGGACGAGCAGGGCAACGTCTGGTCGTGGGTGTCCCGGCGCACCCCCGACCCCGAGACCCGCACCGTCCGCGCCCACCGGGTGGAGACCGGGCCGTTCGTGTTCATGAACATCTCCTGGGAGTACCGCCAGCAGACGGCCGGCGTGCTGATGCGGTGGACGCAGGAGTTCGCGATGAGGCCGGACTCCCCGATCGGCGAGGACGCGATGCGCGACCGCATCAACCGCGGCACCGTCGAGCAGATGGCGCACATCAAGGCGGTCCTGGAGGACCGTGCACGCAAGGCCCCCGGCACGGACGGATCCGGCGGGTACGGGCCCGGCGACCTCCACGCGCAACGCCTGCTGTATCTGACGTGCGGGATGCGGCTGGCCGCGGTGGTGAGCACGCTGGCGGAACTGGGCGTGGCTGATCTGACCGCGTCCGGGCCGCGTTCCGTCACCGAACTGGCCACGGCCACCGACACCGTTCCGGACGCGCTCTACCGCCTGCTGCGCTGCGCCGCCTCCGTCGGGATCCTGGAGGAGCAGCCGGACGGACGGTTCGCGAGCACACCGCTGGGCGACGGCCTGCGCGCCGACGACCCCTACAGCCTGCTGCCTCTGGTCCTGCACAGCACGCGGTCGTTCGTGACGAAGCCGTTCGGGGCGCTGGCGCACAGCATCCGCACCGGCGAGCCCGCGACGGTCCCGACGCTGGGCACCGACATCTGGCGCTTCTTCGAGGACAACCCCGAGGACGGCGCCCGCTTCGACCGCACCATGACCACGCTGGGCCGCTGGGAGACCGAACGGCACCTGGACGTCGTCGGGCCCGAGCGGTTCGGCCGGATCGCCGACATCGGCGGCGGGCAGGGCCACTTCCTCGCGGCGGCCCTGCGGCGGGCGCCGGACGCGTCGGGCGTGCTGTTCGAACGGCCGTACGCCGTCAAGGCCGCGGCGGAGGTGCTCGACGCCCAGGGGGTCGCCGAGCGCGTCACCCGGATCGCCGGCGACTTCTTCACCGACCCGCTGCCGGACGACTGCGACGCGTACGTGCTCAAGGCCGTCCTGCACAACTGGCCGGACGAGCGGGCCGCCGAGCTGCTGACCGCCGTGCGCGGGGCGATCGGGGACCGCCGCGAGGCGCGGCTGTTCATCGTCGAGCACGTGGTGGCGGAGGGGAACCGCTGGGACCACGCCAAGTTCCTCGACCTCGACATGCTCGTGCTGTTCGGCGGCCGGGAGCGGCGGCCGGGGGAGTGGCGGCGGCTGCTGGCGCGATGCGGGTTCGCGCTGGTCGACCGTCCCCGGGAGGGCCACTGGACCGTCCTGGAATGCCGCCCCGTGGAGGCCGCGTGACCGGGCGCCGGTGAACCGGGCCCGCCGATCCCCGATGTCAAGGAGGACGAGCATGCTTTTCCAGGCCCCGCCCCCGACCCACCGGGCGGTCATGATCCGGAAGATCGCGCCCGGCGACCGGGACGCCGTCGCGGCGGTGTTCCGCGAGCACGACCGCACCGACCTGCCCCGCCGCATCGGCGTCACGCGCCGCACTCTGCTGACGTTCCACGACCTGTACATCCACCTGGTCGAAGGAGACGCGTCGTTCGAGAAGGCCCTGTACGCCGCCGGCGACGACCCCGGGTTCCGCGATATCAACGCCAGACTCGCCACGCTGCTCGTCCCGTACGACAGGGACCGCCCGGCCATGCGCCATGCACAGGCCGAGGAGTTCTACCACTGGTCGGACGACCGGCTGCAGGCGACGTACCGGCTGCTGCTGGAGATCCGCGTGGACGAGGCGCGCGGCACGGAGTTCGAGCGGACCTGGCGGCAGATGGCCGCCGTCGCCGCCCGCCACCCGGGGCACGTCACCCAGTCGCTGTCGCGCGACCTCGCCGACCCCGGCACCTACCACCTGATCAGCGACTGGGCCGACGAGGACGCCCACGAACGCTTCCTCGCCTCACCCGAGCACCGGGGGCTCGCCGCCGCGCTCCGCGACCTGGACGCCAAGGTCCGCGCGACCCGCACGCGCATCAACGCCCCCCACGCAGGCCCGGCCGAGAACGGCGGGACGGCCGGGGCGTCCAGCACCGGGCAGGTCGAGCGATGATCGAGCCGACCGACCTGGACGAGGCCGGCGACCGGTCGACGCCGCCGCTGATCAATGACATCCGCGCCCCCGGCCCGGTCGCCCGCGCGCGGATGCTGTCGGGCGACGTCGGTTACGCGGTGACCCGGGCGGCCGAGGCGCAGCACGTGCTGTGCGACCCGGCCTTCAGCAGTGCCGCGACGTTCCTGCCCCGCACACCCGCGGAGCCGCAGGAGCCGGTCGGCTCCAGCAGGGTCCTGTTCGAGATGGATCCGCCCGAGCACACCCGGCTTCGGCGGGCGGTCGCCCAGGCGTTCAACCGCCGCCGCGTCGAGGCCATGCGGCCGGGCATCGCGGAGGTCGTCGACGGACTGCTGGACGAGATGGCCGCGGACGGGGCGCCGGCCGACCTGGTCCGGGCCCTGTGCGCGCCGCTGCCGCTCACCGACATCTGCGAGCTGCTCGGCGTCCCGCGCGAGGACCGCGACTCCTTCCGCGGCTGGGCCGAGGCGATCATGGCGCTGCGCGGTCACTCCCCCCAGGAGATCGACCGGGCCCGGGCCGCGATCCAGCGCTACTTCGTCGAACTGGTCGCGGCCAGACGCGCCGAACCGGCCGACGACCTGGTCAGCGAACTGCTGACCGTGCGCGACCGCGAGGAGCCGATCACCGGACCCGAGCTGGTCAGACTCGCGATCACCCTGCTGATCGCCGGGCACGGGCCCACGATGAACCAGCTCGCCCGGAGCGTGTACGCCCTGCTGACACGCCCCGAGATGTACGCCGCGCTGCACCGCGATCCGGATCTGGTGGCGACGGCGGTGGAGGAGCTGCTGCGGACGGTGCCGTCGGTGCCGGTCGGCACCCCGCGCCTGGCGCTCCGGGACGTGGAGGTCGGCGGTGTGCCGATCCCCGCCGGCAGCACGGTCGCGGTGTCGGCGCTCGCGGCCAACCACGATCCGGCCCTGTTCACCGATCCGGAGGTGACGGACCTCGGCCGCACCGACAACAAGCACCTGACGTTCGGCCACGGCCCCCACTTCTGCATCGGCGCCCAACTCGCCCGGACCGAGATGCGGACGGCCCTCGCCGCCTTGGTGCGGCGCTTCCCCGACCTGCGCCTGGCCGTCCCCCCGGAGGCCGTCCAGTGGCGGACGGACTCCCTCTTCCACGGCCCCTTGGAGCTGCCCGTGACCTGGTGACCCGGCGGCCCGCTCGGCGGGGAGCGGCGGCTTCCGCGGTGAGATCAGGGGGCGCGTCCGGTCAGCCTCGCGACCGTGTCGTCCAGTGCCTGGACCTGCGACGACTCGCCGGCGTAGGCGTGGACCAGCGCGAGGAACTCCTGGAGTCCACCGGGGAACTCCGAGCATGTGCGGACGATCGAGTGGACGTCCAGATGGGGCTGCGTGCGGCGCGGCACGCGGATCGCGATCTCTTTGCGCAGGGCGTCCACGATCTGCTGCCGGCCCTCGGCCGTCGTCAGCAGCGGAATGTCCATGAGCCGGTCGACGATCTCGAAGAGGGCGGGGAGACCGTTGGCGTCCGCCCGATCCGCCCGGGGGCCCGCGCCGAGGCCGGGGGCGGGAGGTTCGGTGCCGCTGACCGGAAGCGGTCCCACCGGGGCGGGCGCTTGCGCGGCGTTCCCGGCCGGCGCCGGCGAGCGCGTTGCCCGTAGGCAGAGCCAGGCGGTGGTCTCCGTCTCCTTGAGACGCACGTCGATCGGCTGGAACTCCGTGGGGTCGATGGCGCCGCGACCCTCCCGGATCACCGCGCGGTAGAACTCGTCGGACGCCAGGACCCCCAGGTCGGCCGGCATCGCGGCGAGGGCCTCCTTGAAGGACGGCGCGTCCAGGAGCCGGTTGACGTGGTTGACGGTGGTGCCGACGATCCCGTTGGCATCCGATTCGAGCGGCCCGCTGTGCAGCGCGATCCGCAGCCGCATCCGGGCGTGTTCGGCGGACAGTTCGTTGTGCCTGCGGAGGGAACCGCGCAGGTGGTCGGGCAGCGGGTGGGCGAGGCGGGCCGGATCGTAGGACGGCGGCAGCACGACGATGACACCGTCGCCGCGGTCCTCCTGGTAGCAGCCTGCGAGAGGCATGCCCGACGCCTCGAAACAGCTCCGGAGGGCCTCGTATAAGACGGTTCGCAGATGGCTTTGCACGTGGTCGGCGCGTTTGCCGAAACTGATGATGTCGCAGACGAAGAGCGTGCAATGGCCGGTCGGGGTCCAGCCTGTCCCCGCTTCGCCGGAGCCGTTCCGCATGACCTGTGATGCCCCTTGAACGATTGGATTGCCCCCAAGGGTGCACGCATGGCGCTCGCTCCGGCAAGTAGCGTGCCGATCGGCCGCTCCGCCGAATGGGCGCCCCTTGCGGAGGTGTGGTAAATCCCATTGTGTCCGGCGACGCAGAACCACCGGGTGGTCGCGGCCTACATTGACTGGCGGAACGGCCGGGGGCGGGGAGGCGGTGACGGCGCATGACGGACGACGAGACGAGGTCACCCGCCCTGGTGCCCCCGGCGGCGCTGTCGCTGGGGCACGCGCAGGAGCAGGTCCGCACGGAGCAGACCACCGCCGAGATCGTCGCGCTGCTCACCGACATACCGGATATGCGGGAGGCGCCGGGGCGCTCCATCGTCGCCCACTACATCAGTGAGCACGTGCGCGCCCCGCTGCTGTTACCCGAGCTGCCGCAGCCGAGGTATCACCTCTACCACCTCGTGCTCGCGTGCCGGGAGATACCCGACGGGCTGCAGTTGCTGGTCCGCGCGGTCGAGTTCGTGGCCGGCCCGACCGCGGCCGTGGCGCGCCTGAAGCGCATGCTGAGCCCGGTCCGCGCCCACCTGGAGCCGGTCGTCGAGACACAGATCGAGGACCTGCTGACCGGCCTGCGGATACCGTCCCTCACCCGCCTCTACGTGGCCGCGACCGGAAACAGCATCGCCACCGTGCCCTTCCGGCTCACCGACGCCTGGGACGCGTTCTCCGCGCTCCTCGACCACAACACGGCGCCCGGGAAACCCTCGCCGCACCTGATATTCGTCGCGATGCTGCTGCAGACCATGCAGACACGGCAGACGGCGGGAAGCGCCGGGACCGAGGAGGCATGGCGCCTCAAGAGGCTGCGCGACTGGCTGGCGATGCAGACGGAGCAGCTGCGCGGCGCCGGCGACGTCCCCCAGGCCGACTACCTCGACCGCATGCGCGACCGTTCCGGGGTGCTCGCGACGCGCGCCGACAAGCCCATCTACCTCATCATCCAGCTCGAACCGCTCCCGGATCTCGTCGAGGACGAGGTCATGTGCCGGCTCTCGCACTGGCGGCAGATCCATCCGCTCGAATGGCGCCCCGAGCCGGGGGAGGACCAGGTGGTCCCGCTGAGCGCGGTGCGCGAGCGCGTCGGCGCTTTGATCCACGAGGCCGAGCGGGGCTGGGCCTACGAACTCGACGACTCCCTGGTGCTGGAGTTCGTGCTGCCGCTGGACATGATCAATCTCGATGTGGACCAGTGGACGCGCGACGCCTCCGGGATGCCGGATCCGCCGCCGCTCGGCGCGGAGTACGAGATCCTCGTCCGGAGTCAGGAGAGGCTGCGCGCCCTGGGTCTCCACCGCGCGTGGCGTCAGCGCTGGCAGGTGCTCGTCGACGCCGTCGACGGCCTCACCTACTGGGCCGCCGCGGGGGAGCCCGCCCATCCGCGTCCGATGGGCGATCGGCTGCTGAGCAGCCGCGAGATCGTCGCGTGCGTGCTGAGCGGTCCGCCCGACCGCGAGCCCGGCCGGAGCGAACTCTGGAAGGCGCTGCGCGCGGGGGTGCCCGTGGTGCTCTGGCACCGGGCGGATCAGCTCGCTTCGGAAATGCGGGAGGCGGTGCGGCAGGTCGTCGATCGTCCCGACATCAGGGCGCTGCCGACCGACATCAGACGGCTCCGGGGAAACGCGCCGTCCGATGACCGCAATGGTCGCTCTGCTCTGGAGTTAACCCTCCTATGGGATGACCCGAATCACTTCTTGGACGATGCCCGTGCTCTTCGTGCTCCGGCATCCCGGACGTGACGGTCGACGTGATGTGACCGTAAAAGGGCGTGGTCGCTCCACGCTCCTTCCAAACCTTGCGAAGTGGCGCCCCGGAGGGGATGCTCGACCTAAGGTGGCCCTCACCGGTTCTGCCCGAGTTCGAACATCCATCGCAAGAACCCATAGCCACACCAGAAGGGGACATCGTCGATGGCCGCTGACGAGCCGCCCGAGGTCCCTTCCCCTCGTGACGCGCCCATGCCCGCCGGCCCGGGGGACGCCGCCCCGGACGCCCGCGCCGCATGGTGGATCTATCGCGGCACCGGGCGCCCCCTGCCGCAGGGACGGTTCGCCGCGGCGCTGCCCCCGCCGCCCCCGTGGCGCGCCTTCGACGGCGGTCCGCCGCTCCCGCCTCCGCCCGGTGACGAGCGCGACCTCGTCCGCCGGCTCGGCCCCGTCAGCGCCCGGCCGCGCCCGGCCGACCCCGCGGAGGTCGACGCCGTCAACGCGGCGGTGTTCCTGCGGCGGCCGCTCCTGGTCACCGGGGAGCCGGGTGTCGGGAAGTCGACCCTCGCCTACCGGATCACCCGCGAGCTGGGGCTCGGCCGGGTGCTGCGCTGGCCCATCGGCAGCCGGAGCACGTTGCGCGACGGACTCTACGAATACGACGCGATCGGGCGGGCGCAGGACGCCGCGACCGGCCGCGGGGCGCTCGCGCGGCAGGCCGGGGAGTTATCGGAGGCGCCGGTCGAGGGGGATCCGGATTCCGCCGCGCTGACCGACGCCGGAGTGGGGCACTATCTCAGGCTCGGCCCGCTGGGCACCGCGCTGCTGCCCCATGAGCTGCCCCGCGTGCTCCTCATCGACGAACTCGACAAAAGCGACATAGACCTACCGAACGACCTTCTTGACGTACTAGAGGAGGGCGAATACGGAATCACCGAACTCTTCCGCGTGAGCGCCCGCGAACCCGTGGTGAAGGTTCACACCGCCGATCCGGACGGCACGGCCGACATCGTGCGGGGGAGAGTGCGTTGCCGGGCGTTCCCCATCGTGGTCATCACCAGCAACGGTGAGCGGGAGTTCCCGCCCGCGTTCCTGCGCCGGTGTCTGCAGTTCTCGATGAGAGAGCCCGACGAGACCCGGCTCGCCGACATCGTGGCGGCGCATTTCGCCGAGCGGTCCGACGAGCGCACCCGGCGGCTGGTCCGCAGTTTCCTGGAGCACCGCAGCAGCCACCGCGGGCTCGCCGCGGACCAACTGCTCAACGCCGTCTACCTCGCGACCTCCGGGGCACGGGATCCCGATACCGGCTGGGAACGGCTCCTCGATCTCATCTGGCAACGGTTGGAAGTGGCGCCTGAGTGAGTGAGCGGACCGGAGATCCAGCGGCGCGAGGCTCGGGACGGCCCGACGCCTCGGCCGGTTCTCCCGTCTGGCACGAGGTCTCCGACGCCATCTGGCTGGCCGCGCAGATGAACGCGGCCGCCCTGGCGGCGGACGAGGGCGGCCCCGCCGCCCTCCGCCCACCCCGCGAGGCCCCCGGGCGGTCTGCAGGCGGTGAATCCTCTGGCGCCGACCGCGCCGGGCCTCCGGAGGGCGACGGCTTGGACGGGCCTTCACGCGACTCCCCCGCCGGCACTGGACAGGCGACGCCGCCCAGCGCGACCAGGACTCCGCGTGCGCCGGGTTCCGGGACGTCCCCAAGCGACGGCCCACCGGACCCCTGGCCACGTCAGGCGACGGGCCTGAACGGACACGCCGGACCCGCTCGCCTCCTCCTCCCCGTCCGGCGCGACCCGTTCGCCGGAGTACGGCCCCTGGCCGACCGCCGCCGCCTCGAGCAGGCGCTCCGCCCCTTCAAACGGGCGGTCGAGTCCCGCCGCGGCGAGGTGGAACTGGACGCCGAGGCGACCGCGGTCCGCGCGGTTCAGGACGGGCTCTGGCTGCCCCAGACACGGCCCGTCCCGGAACGCTGGCTCGATCTCGACGTCGTCGTGGACGACGGGCGCCTGGCCGCCCTCAACCGCCCGACGACCGACCGGTTCATCGACTGCCTCGGGGCCGTCGGCGCCTTCAGGATGATCCGCACGCACCTGCTCGACACCGACACCGGCGAGACTTGCCCGCTGGCGCTGCGCGAGCCGGGGCCGCTGGCCGCCGCGCGCCCGGCCGAGGGGCTCACCTCCCGGGGACGCCGCGACCGGCGGCTCATCTTCGTGCTGACGGACGGGATCGGAGACGCCTGGCACTCGGGGGCCGCCCAGCGACTGCTGGCCCGCTGGGGCCGCCAGGCTCCGATCGTGGTGATCAATCTGCTCGCCCGGCGCCAGTGGCGGCGTACGGGCCTCACCACCCGGCCGGCCAAGCTCTACACGGCGGGCCCCGCGATCGCCAACCGCCTCTACCGCGCGCGCTATCCCGCGGCGCCGTTCGGCGGCGACCCCGGCACCGGCGCCCGGCACGCGGACGGTTCGCACGTCCATGTGCCCGTGATCGAGCTCGACCCCGGGCAGCTCGCAGGCTGGGCGGGGTTCGCGGCGGCGCGCCGCGGTGACTGGTACGGCGCGGTCGCCGTCTGCGGAGCGCCCCCGGAATCCACCCGGGCACCGGATACGGCGGAAACCGAGGAGGCCTCGTCCACGGACGAGTCGGCGACCGAGATCGTCCGGCGGTTCCGCGCCGCGGTCAGCCCGACCGTGTACGCGCTGGCGGTGCATCTGGCCGCGGCGCCCTTGAACGCTCCGGTGATGCGGCTCGTCCAGCGCACCATGCTCCCGGAGTCGCGGCCCTCGGACCTGGTCGAACTGGTCGGCAGCGGGCTGCTGCACCGGGTCGGGCCCGAGCCCGGGCCGGCGGCCGACGCCCGGGACGAGGTCGTCTTCGACTTCGCTCCCGGGGTCCGCGACGAACTCCTGGCCGGGGGGCGGCGTTCCGACACGACCCGGGTGCTGACGACGGTGGCCCTGCACCTGGGCGACCGCATCGCCGGGCTCCGCGATCTGGCCGGAATGGTCACCGCGCCGGAGCGGGGAGAAATGCCGGAATTGACGCGCGAACTCGTGCCGTTCGCCGTCCCCGTCCTCCACGTTTTCAGGGCTCTCGCGGGGCCCTATCTCAGGCCGGCCAGGGCGCTGGACGCCAAGCTGCACGACAAGGTTGACCACTACTATGGGAAAATGCAGGATAGACAGGATAGAGCCGCCGGGGAAGCGGGAAGGACTGGCTCCATGCAATCGCTGGACATCGCCGCTCTCGACGCGCTCACCGGACCTGAGGACATTGTCAAGGCCCCCCACCTTGGAGTCGGTGTGACAGTTCGCGATATCCCGGAGAAAGTCGGGCGCAAGGCGGACGAGCCGCCGCCCGTCTGGGGAAACGTACCTCCCCAGAACATCAGTTTCACCGGGCGGGAAGAGTTGCTGGAGCAACTGCACGAGCGTCTTTCGCAGGGAACGACGGCGGTCCTGCCCCAGGCTTTGCATGGAATGGGCGGAGTCGGCAAGTCCCAGATAGCCATCGAATATGTGTATCGCCATATGGCGGATTATGATGTTATTTGGTGGATCAGATCGGAGAGGCCCGGTCAGATCCAGCAGGATCTCGCCGAACTGGCCGCCGAGCTCGACCTGCCGGTCAGCCAGGAGGTCAACGTCGCGGTGCCGGCCGTCCGCGAGGCGCTGCGCCTGGGCCGCCCCTATCGCAACTGGCTGCTGGTCTTCGACAATGCCGAGGAATTGCCCGACGTCCGGGACTTCTTCCCGACCAACGGTCCGGGAAAGATCCTCGTCACCTCCCGCAACCAGGAGTGGACGAAGGTCGCCAACTCCCTTGAGGTCGACGTCTTCGCCCGGGAGGAGAGCAAGGCACTGCTCCGCCTCCGGGGGCCCGAGCTCGCCGACGCCGAGGCGGACGAGCTCGCCGAGGTGCTCGGCGACCTTCCGCTGGCGATCGCCCAGGCCGGGGTCTGGCTCGCCGAGACGGGCATGCCGGTCGACGAGTACCTGCAGCTCTTCCGGGAGAAGCACGAGAAGGCGACCGAGCTGCTGGCGGACGCCGCACTGGTGGCCAACGAGCTGCCGGTCGCCGCGGCCTGGAACGTCTCGCTGGACCGGTTGCGGACGAGCGATCCGGCGGCGCTGCAACTACTCCAGGTCTGTGCTTTCTTCGCACCGGAACCCATTTCGCTTCGGATGCTGTCCGGCGCGCGCAACGTCGACGGTCCTCGGGAGCTGATCGAGGCCCTGGGGGACCCGGTCAGGCGAGGGCGTGCGATCCGCGCGATCAACCGGTACGCGCTGGCCAGGATCAGCCACAAGCACAACACGATCATGCTGCACCGCCTGGTGCAGCGGGTCCTCGTCGGGCAGATCCCTCCGGGGGAGGCCGAGGAACTGCGCCGGTGCGGCTACCAGCTGATGGCCAACTTCGACCCGCGCGATCCGGCGCTGCCGGCGAACTGGCGGCGCTATGCCGATCTGCTGCCGCACGTCCACTACTCGGGCATCGTCGGCTTCGACGATCCCTGGACGCGCCGGCTCGTCCTCAACGAGATCGACTTCCTCTTCCAGTGGGGCGACCACCGGGGCTTCCTCGAACTGGCGGAGACCGCGGTCAAGACCTGGACCGAGACGCTGGGCGAGGGCAACGAGCAGGTGCAGGAGGCCATGCTCCACCTCGGCCGCGCTCTCCGCCTGCAGGGACGGTTCGAGGAGGCGTACGGCCACCATGTCCGGGTCCGCGACCTGCGCGCCGAGGAGCACGGTGCCGACGACGAACGCACGATCGAGGCGCAGCGCTTCGTGACGGCCGACCTGCGCTACCTGGGGCAGTTCCAGCAGGCTCTCGAATACGACAAGCGCTCCTTCGAGGCACTGCGCCGCATGTACGGCGAGGACGACCCGATCACGCTGCAGCAGGCACATCTCTACGCCATCAGCCTGCGGCTCAACGGTGACTTCCGGGCGGCGTGCGATCTCGATCGGCAGACCTACCGGCACCTGATGAACATCTTCGGGGAGAACCACGGCCGGACCCTGTCGTCCCTGGCGGCGATCGCCGTCGACGAGATGGAGCTGGGCCACTTCGACGTGGCCAGGGATCTGACGCGGCAGAACGCGCAGCGTCTCGAGTCGGCGTTCGGCAGCAGCTTCGCCGGTCTCGCCGAGAGCCTGACGGCGTTCTCCGTCATGGAGCGCAAGGCGGGTGACCACGAACGCGCACTCGACCTCTCCACCGAGGCGCTCGAACGCTACAACGAGCGGTACGGGGGGTATCACCCCGGCTCGATCTCCGCCGCACTGAATCACGCGGTGAACCTGCGCCAGGTGGGCAGGCTCGGCGACTCGATTCACCTCGCGCGCGTGACGGCGCAGAACTTCCTGCGGATGTTCGGCCCCGACCACCCCAACACACCGAGCGCGAACATCAATCTCGCGGTCGCCCTCCGGCTGAACGGGCAGCTCGAAGAGGCCAAGAAACTGGACGAGACGGCACTGGACGTTCTGGCCCGCGTTCTCGGTGTCGATCATCCGCGCAGCATCGTCTGCGCGATCAACCTGGCCAGCGACCACTACGCGATCGGCAATGTCCACGAGGCCATGGAGAGGGACCGGGAGACCCTGGAGCGGGCGCACCGCGTCCTCGGGGAGGAGCACCCCACCGCGCTCGCATGCATGTTCAACCTCGGGCTCGATCTGCGCGCCATGGGCGAGGAGCAGGAGGCCGACGTGCTGGCGGCGCGGGCCATCGACGGCATGCGCAGGGTGCACGGACCGCAGCATGCGGCCACCACGGCCGCGCAAGAGGGAGTTCGTGCGGACTGCGATATTTATCCGATTCCGGTCTGAGCCGAAACCGAACAGGGGGCCGGAAGCGTGGTCGCCTTACGTTCCCCTGCTCCTGACTCGGGACTGTTTCAATGCCGGTCAAGCTGGGTATGGATAAACCCCGGCGATACGTCTCGAACGGCGTTGGAACGAAGAGTTCTTGATCTGGACACGGCTATGCTCCCCACGTATAGTAGGGGAGCAAATTTGTATGCCCGCACGGATTGTTTATCTTCGGTAATTGTCGGCGACCACGTGAGCGTCGCGGGAATTCAGCCGATCCGGCCGCCGAGGGATCGGGCTCGCGGACAGCGCCGTCCTCTCTCACCGAGAACCACCGCGATGCTCCCGAGGACGGAAGAGGTAATGGGCGGTCAAGGAGACTGGGACAAGGCGTCTTGGCGCAAGAGCAGGCGATCTGGCTCGGATGGGGCGGGAGGGTGCGTCTCCCTTGCCGTCTCCGCGTCGTACGGCGCCATTCGGGACAGCAGGAACCCGTGCCGGACGACCATCGTCCTTCCCAAGACCGTCTTACGCAGGATGTTGGACGACATCAAGAACGGGGCCTTCGACCTGCGGTGACGTGGTCTCGCCACCGGTTGGAGGCGCGACGTCCATCGCGGGATCCGCGCCTCCGCCTCCGTCTGCTCAGCCCTGGAGGGCGTCGGACTTGACCGCGTCCATGAACGAGCGCCAGGAGTCCATGGACAGCGACAGCCGCGGGCCCTCGGGGTCCTTGGAGTCGCGGATGGCGCGGGTGCTGCCGATCGACGCCACTTCCACGCATACCGCGAGGTCGGGGTCGCTGCTCCGGCTGCTCTTCCTCCAGACCGGCGCGGACGCATTGGTATGAGTCATGGCTAAATTCTCCTTGTGAACTGTTTCGACACCGCCTGACAGTGCACGAGGCCGTGTCTGGCTTCACCTGGCGGAAATTAATCTACCGCACGGACAAGATGTTCATCGCCAATCCGAGTCCAAATCCAGGGCTGCGGTGACAGTGGCATTGTCCGGCGAAAAAAGCTCAGATCTGACATTTAACGTGAAAGGGAGGAATGTCCACCGAACTACGCAGTTCCTGGTCGGTCTGATGTGGTGCCCCTCGGCCGGCCGCCGGGTGATCCGGCGTGGCGGTCGGGATGGAGGCGGGCGGCCTGGGTGCGGAGTAGGCGGATCATGCGGTGGACGTGGTGGGGGAGGTGGCGGGTGCGGGCGTGCTCGGCGGCCAGGAGGACGTCGGGCCCGTCGGCGGCCAGGGGGCGGCGGGTGATGACGCCGGTGAGTTCGAGGGGGTCGTCGGCGATGCTGTAGTCGGGCAGCAGCGTGACGCCGAGCCCCTCGGCGACCATGACCTTGCCCATTTCGGCGCCGTCGACGGAGTAGGCGAACGCGGGCTCCCGCCCTCGCAGCAGGCGGTGGACGTAGCGGTGCATGAGATAGCCGGACCGCATCGCGACGAAGGGTTCGGCGAGCATCCGGTCGAGCGGCACCGCGTCCAGCCGGGCGAGCGGGCTGTCGGTGCGGCAGCAGACGACTGCGCGCCCGCGCAGCAGTTCGACGGCGGCGAGGTCCGGGGGCGGGTCGTCGCCCTCGATGACGTTGATCAGGCCGAGGTCGAGTCCGCCGCCGCGCAGCGCGTCGCGGATGTCGGCCTGCTGGGCGGTGACCAGTTCCACCTGCGTCGCGGGGTGTGCGGCGCGGAACTCGCGCATCGCGGGCGTGACGAGCGGGACGGTCGCGGCGTTCACGGTGCCGATGCGGATCATCTGCCGCGATCCGGCCTGGTCGTCGGCGGCCGCGCGGAGCCGGTGCACCGCGTCCAGCACCTCGGCGATCCAGGGCAGCAGCTCCCGGCCGCCGGCGCTGATCCGGGCGCCGGCGCGGTGGCGGTCGAGCAGCGTGACGCCGAGCTCGCGTTCGAGGTTGCTGATCGTCTGGCTGAGCGCGGGCTGGGACAGGTGCAGCGCCTCGCTGGCCCGGCGCATGGAGCCGAGGCGCGTGACGGCCGCGACGCATTCCAGCTGTTCGATCCGCATGGGCCCTCCGGCGGTGACAGGTTTCCCTTATCGCCCCGTCGCGAACGCCACATTGACCGGCGGCGGGACGGTGCGCACAATCCTAACTATGCCTGTAGGGAATATCGAGAATCATGCGGAGCCGCTGAGGTTCGCGTACTGGGTTCCGAACGTCAGCGGCGGCCTGGTCGTGAGCGGGATCGAGCAGCGGACGGACTGGGGGTACGACTACAACCGGCGGCTGGCCGTCCTCGCCGAGAGCAACGGGTTCGAGTACGCCCTCAGCCAGGTGCGCTACATCGCGTCCTACGGGGCCGCCTACCAGCACGAGTCGACCGGGTTCAGCCTCGCGCTGCTGCTCGCCACCGAGCGGCTGAAGGTGATCGCCGCGATCCACCCGGGCCTGTGGCACCCCGGCGTGCTCGCCAAGTTCGTCGCCACCGCCGACCATCTCTCGGGCGGGCGGGCCGCTGTGAACGTCGTCAGCGGGTGGTTCAAGGACGAGTTCACCAAACTCGGGGAGCCCTGGCTGGAGCACGACGAGCGCTACCGGCGCAGCGAGGAGTTCATCCGGGTGCTGCGGGAGATCTGGACGTCCGAGCACGCCGAGTTCCGCGGCGACTTCTACCGCCTGCACGACTTCGACCTGCGGCCGAAGCCCGTCGCGGGGCCGGGCCGCCCGCACCCGGAGATCTTCCAGGGCGGCAACTCCACCAGTGCCCGCCGGATGGCGGGGCGCGTCTCCGACTGGTACTTCAGCAACGGCAGGGACTTCGACGGCGTCAGGGAGCAGATCGCCGACGTGGGCGCCGAGGCGGTCCTGCACGGGCGGCGGGTGCGGTTCGGCCTGAACGGGTTCATGATCGCCCGCGACACCGAGGCGGAGGCGCGCGAGGTGCTGCGCGAGATCGTCGCCAAGGCCGACCGGGAGGCGGTGGAGGGCTTCGGCTCGGCCGTCAGGCAGGCGGGCCGGTCCGCCTCGGACGGCAAGGGCATGTGGCAGGACTCCGAGTTCGCCGACCTCGTGCAGTACAACGACGGCTTCCGCACCGGGCTGATCGGCACGCCCGAGCAGATCGCCGAGCGCATCGTCGCCTACAAGCGCCTCGGCGTGGACCTGTTCCTGCTCGGGTTCCTGCACTACCTGGAGGACGTCGAGTACTTCGGCGCGCGCGTGCTGCCGCTGGTGCGCGAGCTGGAGGCCGCGGACGCCGAACGCGGCGAGCCGGCGCGGACCGGGTCCTGACACGCCCATGCGCCTGGTCAGCCGCCGCCACATCGACCTGCTGAGGACCTGCAGCGCGCTGTGTCGCGAGACCCGCGTCCACGACCGGTCCGCATCCCAAGAGGAGAAGCAGAGGCATGTCCGTCAACACCGAGCAGCAGACCTTCACCGACCACCCGAGCCGTGACGAGCGATTCGCCGCGGCCCTGAGGCGCGCCGACCTCGTCGCCGCCGAGCTGCGCGCCACCGCCGCCGAGCGCGACCGCGCCAACAGGAGTCCGCGCAACGAGGTCGAGCTCCTGCGCGCGCACGACCTCCTGCAGGTCCAGGAGCCCGTCGAGTACGGCGGCGACGGCCTGTCCTACGCGCAGGCGTCCCTGATCACCCGCAGGATCGCCCGCGGCGACACCTCGATCGCCCACCTCATCGGCTACCACTACGCGCAGACCCGCATCGCGCCGCTGTTCGGCACTCCGGAGCAGGCCGACGCGTTGTCGCGCCGCAACGGTCAGGAGAAGCTCTTCTGGGGCGGTGTGCAGAACCCGCGCGGCGGCTCGGACCTCGTCCTGACCCGCTCCGGGGACGGGTTCCGGCTCGACGGGCGCCGTTCGTTCGCGTCCGGCGCGAGCCTCGGCGACCACCTGTCGGTGACCGCCGCCCACGAGGGCGAGCTGGTCTTCATCTCGCTGCCGGCCGGGCGGCAGGGCTTCCGCGCCCTCGGCGACTGGGACAACATCGGCCAGCGGCTGACCGACTCCGGCGGCGTCGAGTTCGACGGCACCCGCGTCGACCGCGCGGAGATCCTCGGTCCCGATCCCCTGACCGGGCGCACCCTCACCGCCTACCAGACGCTCGTCACACCGCACTGGCAGCTCGCCTTCGTCAACTTCTACACAGGGACGGCCGAGGGCGCACTCGACGAGGCCCTCGACTGGACGCGCCTGCGCGGGGCCCCGTGGGAGACCTCGGGCGTGGACAGCGCCGCCGAGGACCCGTACGTCCTGCAGACCGTGGGGGAGGTCCGCAGCGAGATCCGTGCCGCGGCACTGCTCGCCGACCGGGCCGGGGAAGCCCTCCAGGCGGCCCTGGACACCGGCCCGTCGCTCACCGACGAGCAGCGCGCCGAGGCAGCCGTCGCCGTCTACGAGGCGAAGTACCTGACGACGAAGGTCGCGCTGGCGGCCGCCTCGCGCCTGTTCGAGATCCAGGGCGCGCGGGCGACCACCAGCGCCTACGGCTTCGACCGGCACTGGCGCAACCTGCGCACCCACACGCTCCACGACCCCGTCGCCTACAAGGCGCGCGAGGTCGGGGACTGGACGCTGAACCGGCGCGCCCCGCAGTTCTCGCTCTACCGCTGAGTGACTCCGGTCCCGTGGCGACCCGTCCATTCTCCGCCACGGGACCGGACCCGCGAAGGGAGACCCATGACGACGACCGCACCCGTTTCCCCCGGACCGGGCCGATGACGACCGCGCCCGTGATCCAGTCCGGCGAGGAGGCCGTGGAGGTCGCCCGCAAGCTCGCCGACTCGTTCGCCGAGCAGGCGGGCGACCGCGACCGCGAGCGGCGCCCGCCGGCCGCCGAGGTCGCGGAGCTGTCGGAGTCCGGCCTGCTCGGCATCACCGTCCCGGCGCGGTTCGGCGGGGCGGAGGTGAGCGTGGCCGCGCTCACGGAGGTGTTCCGGACGCTCGCCGCGGCCGACGCCAGCATCGCCCAGATCCCGCACAGCCACTTCGTGTTCCTGGAGGCCCTGCGCCGCCAGGGCACCGAGGAGCAGCACGCGCGCTACTTCGCCGAGGCGCTGGACGGCGCCCGCTTCGCCAACGCGCAGTCCGAGCGGGGCGGGCGGACCGCGGCCGAGGACGCGACGACACTGCGCCGCCGCGAGGACGGCGGGTACGTGCTCGACGGCGAGAAGTACTACAGCACCGGCGCCCTCTTCGCGGACTGGCTGGTGGTGCGGGCCGTCCTCGCCGGCGAGGCGCCCCTGCCGACCGGCGCCGCGCCCAAGGCGCTGGCCTACATCCGCCGCGGCACCGAAGGCGTCACGGTCGAGGACGACTGGGACGGCATGGGCCAGCGCACCACCGCGAGTGGAACGGTCCGGCTCGACGGCGTGCGCGTGGACGACGGCGAGGTCGTCCCGTACAGCCCTCTCTTCGACGGGCCGACCACCTACGGCGCCCGCGCGCAGGTGCTGCACGCGGCGATCGACGCCGGCATCGCCCGCGGCGCCGTCGGCGCCGCGGTCCTCGCCGTGGCGAAGGCGCGGCCGTGGTTCGAGAGCGGTGCCGGCACCGCGGCGGGGGACCCGCTGGTCGCCCAGCAGGCCGGCGAGGTGGAGATCGTCGTCCGGGCCGCCGAGGCGCTGCTGCACGAGGCCGCGGACGCGGTCGACACCGCCGAGCGCGAGCCCACCGGCGGCGCCACCGCCCGGGCGTCGGTGGCGACGGCCGTGGCGAGGGTCGCCGCGGCCCGCGCCTCGCTGGAGGCGTCGTCCGCGCTGTTCGAGTTGGGCGGGACGCGCTCTGCGGCCGCTTCGCCGAACCTGTCGCGCTACTGGCGCGACGCGCGCACGCACACGCTCCACGACCCGGCCCGCTGGAAGGTGCAGCACGTGGGCCGCTGGCTGCTGTCGGGCACCCCACCGCCACGTCACGGCCAGCTCTGAGCCCGGTTCCACGCCCGGCCCCCGAGGCGGGCCGGGAGAAGGAAGGCACACTGTGACCCTTACGTTCCACTGGTTCCTGCCCACCTACGGCGACTCGCGCTCCGTCGTGGGCGGCGGGCACGGCCAGCCTGCCGGGGCCGCCGCCGGCGACCGCCGCGCCTCGATCGGCTACCTGGCGTCGATCGTGCGCTCCGCCGAGGAGTTCGGCTTCACCGGTGCGCTCACCCCCACCGGCGCGTGGTGCGAGGACGCCTGGCTCACGACGGCGATGCTGGCGCGCGAGTCCGAGCGGCTGGCGTTCCTGGTGGCGTTCCGGCCCGGCCTGATCAGCCCGACGCTCGCCGCGCAGATGGCCGCCACGTTCAGCGCGCACGCGCCCGGGCGGCTCTCGCTGAACGTCGTCACCGGCGGCGAGGCCCACGAGCAGCGCGCCTACGGCGACCACCTGCCCAAGGACGAGCGGTACGCCCGCTGCGGGGAGTTCCTGTCGGTCGTGCGGCGGTTGTGGGCCGGCGAGACGGTCACCCACCGCGGTGCGCACCTCGACATCGACGCGGCCCGCCTGCCGACGACGCCCGACCCGGTGCCGCCGCTGTACTTCGGCGGCTCGTCGGACGCGGCGGGGCCGGTCGCGGCCGAGCACGCCGACGTCTACCTGACCTGGGGCGAGCCGGTCGACGCCGTCGCCCGCAAGCTCGACCGGATACGCGAGCTGGCCGCGGCCCGGGGCCGCAAACCGCGCTTCGGCGTCCGGCTGCACGTCATCACCCGCGACAGCGCCGAGGAGGCGTGGCGGCAGGCGGGACGCCTCGTCGACGCGCTCGGCGAGGACACGGTCGCCGCCGCGCAGGCCGTCCTGGCCCGCAGCGAATCCACCGGCCAGCGGCGCATGCGCGACCTGCACGCGGGAGCTCGCGCCGACGGCACGTGGCGCGACCCCCACGCGCTGGAGGTGGCGCCCAACCTGTGGGCCGGGGTCGGGCTCGTCCGCGGCGGCGCCGGGACGGCCCTCGTCGGCTCGCACACCGAGGTGGCCGACCGGATCGCCGAGTACGCCGCCATCGGCATCGACGAGTTCGTCCTGTCCGGGTACCCGCACCTGGAAGAGCTGTACTGGTTCGGAGAAGGAGTGCTTCCCCGCCTCGTCCGGCACGGTCTGTTCCACGACACCGGCGGTGCCGGCACGGGGCTCAACGCCTTCCTGCCCAAGGAGACATCGGCATGACGGCCGTGGAACCGGAGCTCCGCCGCGTCTACGGCGCCTACCCGACGGGCGTCGCGGTGGTGGCGGGCCTCGTGGACGGCCGTCCGGCCGGCATCGCCGCCAGCTCGTTCGTCCCGGTGTCGCTGGATCCGCCGCTGGTGTCGGTGTGCGTCGCGCACACCTCCACGACCTGGCCGCTGCTGGGCGGGCTGCCCCGCATCGGCATCAGCGTGCTCGGCGCCCACCAGGAGCACATCGGCCGGCGCCTCGGCGCCCGCACCGGCGACCGGTTCGCCGGCGTCGCGTGGCGCTCGACCGCCGGCGGCTGCGTGCTCGTCGAGGGCGCGTCGGCGTGGTTCGACTGCACCGTCGAGCAGCGGGTCCGGTCGGGCGACCACGACATCGTCGTCTTCCGCGTCCACGACCTGGACGCCGCTCTCGACGTGCCCCCGCTGGTCTTCCACGCCAGCGCCTTCCGCAGACTGGGCTGACAGGCCGCCGCATCAGCGGTCGTCCCCGCGCCATGAATCCGAGTGGAGGAGTCGCCGTGAGCCTCTCTGTCCTCGTGGGAAATCCGCGACCGCGGTCCCGCACACTGCAGGTGGCGCTCGACGCCGCCGCCGCGGTCGCGGAGCGGGTCGGTCATACGGGCGCGGCACAGGTCGTCGACCTGTCGTCGCAGGCGCCGGAACTGCTCAGTCCCACCCCTTCGCCGCAGGTGCGGGACGCACTGGACCGCGTCGCGGGCACGGACGTGCTGGTGGTCGCGAGCCCCACCTACAAGGCCACCTACACCGGCCTTCTCAAGGTGTTCCTCGACCGCCTCCCCGGCGGCGCGCTCGCGTCGACGGTGGCCCTGCCGCTCCTGGTGATGGGCGACCCCAGGCACTCCCTGGCGGTCGAGGTGCACCTGCGGCCGCTCCTGGTGGAGCTGGGCGCGACCGTCCCGACGCCGGGACTGGCGTTCCTGGAATCACAGGTCCCCGACGCCGCCGACGTGCTCGGCGCATGGGCCGACCTGGTCGCCCCGCAGGTGTCCGCCGCGCTCGCTCGCAGGCGGGCGGGCCGGGTGGACGGTCCGTAAAGGGCGTGTCACGGTCCGCCCGCCCGGGGCTTCCCAGGCGGTGTGATCTGCGTAACCGTGGAGGCGATCGGCGCCGAGGTCCGTCTCGGGCATATTCCCAGGTAAAACGGTAGGTTTTATCGGGAAACCGCTTCCGAACGGACGTCTTCGCAGGTGAAGCCGGTCTTTTGGGGGCTTCACAGGGACGGATGCCGAGTGCATGCTGAGGACATGAACGCAGCGAAGGTCCTGGTGGCGAGACGCCACGTCGACCTCCTTCGCGTGTGCAGCGCGTCCTGTTGAGCCGCTCTTTCGTGCGTCGACGCCACTGACCGGCGAGCCCCCTTCTTCCACCGGCCTCCCCCTGCGCCGGGACCCTGCCGCCTTCCTTCCGTTCCCCTCTTCCGGAGGTGCCCAGTGTCCACCCATCTGCTCGATCCGCCCCGCTCGGCGATTCCCGAAGCGGCGCGGCCCGCGGTCGCGGCCCGTTCCGGCGCCGTGCTGCTGTCCCTGCTGCGCCGGGTCCGCAAGGTCAGCGGGCTCGTCGTCATCCTCGCCCTGTGGGAGGCCGGCGCCCGTGCCGGCTGGCTCGGCAGCACGACCCCGCCGCTCAGCGACGTCGCCGTCCGCGGCTGGGAGATGGTGTCGTCGGGCGCGCTGCTCCAGAACCTCGGGGTCTCGCTGACGCGGGTTCTGAAGGGCCTGGCGATCGGGCTGCCGGCCGGCCTCGTCCTCGGCCTGCTCTCCGGGCTGTTCAGGGTCAGCGAGGACGTGATCGACGCACCCGTCCAGGCGGTCCGGATGCTTCCGCACCTCGCGCTGGTCCCGCTGTTCATCATCTGGTTCGGGATCGGTGAGACGTCCAAGGTCGGCCTGATCGCGGTCGGCGTCGTGTTCCCGCTCTACATCAACGTGTTCCATGGCATCCGGGGCGTGGACGAGCGGCTGGTGGAGTCGGCCCGCACCTGCGGGCTCGGCCGTCTCGGCCTCATCCGGAAGGTCATCCTGCCCGGCGCGCTCCCGCAGATCCTCGTCGGCCTGCGCCTGTCGCTCGGCGTCGCCTGGCTGACGCTCGTCGTCGTGGAGCAGTCCGCGACGGCCAGCGGCATCGGCTTCGTCATCAACCAGGCCACCCAGTTCCTGCAGATGGACACGGTCTTCCTGGTGCTCGTGGTCTACGCGCTGCTCGGCGTGTCGACGGACCTGCTGGTGCGGCTCGTCGAGCGGCGGGCCCTGGCGTGGCGGAGGGGGCTGGTGGCGCGATGACGACGACGGTGGCGAGCGGCGTGCGCGTCCGCGGCCTCAGGCGGGTGTTCGGCGAGCGCGCCGTCCTGGACGGCGTGGACCTCGACATCGCGCCCGGCGAGTTCGTCGCCCTGCTCGGCGCGAGCGGCTCCGGGAAGAGCACGCTGCTGCGCGCGCTGGCCGGGCTGGACGGCGAGGGGAGCGGCGAGATCGACGTCCCCGGCAGGCGCGCCGTCGTCTACCAGGAGCACCGCCTGCTGCCCTGGAGCCGGGTGTGGGACAACGTCGTCCTCGGCCTGCGAGGCCGCGACCTGCGCAGGCGGGCCGAGGCGGCCCTGGCCGAGGTCGGGCTGACGGCTCGCGCCGACGCGTGGCCGCTCACCCTGTCCGGCGGCGAGTCCCAGCGCGTCGCGCTGGCCCGGGCGCTGGTGCGGACGCCCGACCTGCTCCTGCTCGACGAGCCGTTCGGGGCCCTGGACGCGCTCACCAGGCTCAACGCCCAGGCGCTCGTCGCCGACCTGTGGGCCGAGCACCGGCCGGCGGTCCTGCTGGTCACCCACGACGTCGAGGAGGCGCTCCTGCTCGCCGACCGCGCTCTGCTGCTCGCGGACGGCCGGATCGAACGGGAGTACTCCGTGGAGATTCCCCGGCCGCGGTCGCTGGACGACCCGAGGTTCATCGCGCTGCGGCGCGACCTGCTCGACGGGCTCGGAGTGCGAACCGTCCTCCAGCCCCCACCCACCGCCATTCAACCGACCAGCTCCGCTCGACGAACCGTCTGACTGCCAAGGAGGCATCATGACCGACCTGACCGCCGATGTGCTCGTCGCGGGCGGCGGCCCCGCCGGCGCGTGGGCCGCGATCAAGGCGGCGGAGGCCGGCGCCGACGTCGTCCTCGCCGACAAGGGGTACCTCGGGACGAGCGGCGCGACGGCGTCGGCGGGGACCGGGGTCTGGTACGTCGAGCCGGAGCCGGAGGCCCGGGAGGCGGCCATGGCCAGCCGCGAGGCCCTCGGCGGATACCTCGCCGACCGCGGGTGGATGGCCCGGGTCCTCGACCAGACGTACGCCAACATGAACGAACTGGCCGAGATCTCCAGGTACCCGTTCCCGGAGGACGGGAACGGCCGCCAGATCAGGCGCGGCCTGCAGGGCCCCGAGTACATGCGGCGGATGCGCGTGCGGGTCCGCCGGTCGGGGGTGCGGGTCCTCGACCACAGCCCCGTCACCGAACTGCTCGCGGACGGCGCCGGGGCCGTCGCCGGCGCCGCCGGGTACCACCTGCGGGACGACCGGCCGTTCCGGGTCCGGGCGGGCGCCGTCGTGCTCGCCACCGGCGGATGTGCCTTCCTCAGCAAGGCGCTGGGCTGCGACGTCAACACCGGGGACGGCGCCCTGTTCGCGGCGGAGGCGGGCGCGGAGCTGTCCGGCATGGAGTTCTCCAACGCCTACGCGATCGCCCCGGCCTTCACGTCCGTGACCAAGACGGCGTTCTACTCGTTCGCCACCTTCTACCACGCGGACGGGACCGTCCTGGAAGGGGCGGGCAGCCAGCGGGGGCGGTCGGTGATCGCCCGGACGCTGCTCAGCGAACCCGTCCTGTGCCGCATCGACCGGGCCACGCCCGAGGACCAGCGGGCGATGCGGCTCGCGCAGGCGAACTTCTTCCTCCCGTTCGACCGGCAGGGCATCGACCCGTTCACGGACCTGTTCCCCGTCACCCTGCTCGCCGAGGGGACCGTCCGCGGCACCGGCGGCATCCGGATCACCGGCGCCGACTGCTCCACCACGGTGCCCGGCCTGTACGCGGCGGGGGACGCCGCCACCCGCGAGCTGATCTGCGGCGGCTTCACCGGCGGCGGGAGCCACAACGCCGCGTGGGCGATGTCGTCCGGCACCTGGGCCGGGCAGGGCGCCGCCCGGTACGCCACCGGACTGGGCGGACGAGCCGGAGCGCGGACCGTGCACGCCCTCGGCGAGGCGGGCGTCCGCCCGGAGGGCCCGGCGGCCGGAGGCCACGCCGATTACGTCGCCGCCGTCCAGGCCGAGGTGCTGCCCTACGACAAGAACCTGCTGCGGCACGGCGGACGCCTCACCCCGGCACTGGACGTCCTGGACCGGACGTGGCGGCAACTGCGCGGCACGCTCCGCGAGGAGGGCGCCGGGATCGTCCGGGCGCGCTCGGCCGCCGCGATGACCGCGCACGCCCGCTGGATGTACCGCGCCGCGCTCACCCGCACCGAGACGCGGGGCATGCACAAGCGCCAGGACCTGCCGGACCAGGACCCGGCCCAGCACCGCCGGCTCGTCACCGGCGGCCTCGACGACATCTGGACGCGTCCGGAGGCCGAGGCGGTGGCGTCGTGATCGAGATCGTCTCGCGGGAGCGGTGCATCGCCTGCGACAAGTGCGTGGACGTGTGCCCCACGAACGTCTTCGACCGCGGCGCGGACGGCATCCCGGTCATCGCCCGGCAGAGCGACTGCCAGACCTGCTTCATGTGCGAGGCGTACTGCCCGGTCGACGCCCTGTTCGTCGACCCGCGCTCGCACGCGCTGCCGGAGCCTCCGGACGAGGCGGAGCTCGCCGCGGACGGGACCCTCGGCGCCTACCGCGCGCAGATCGGCTGGGGCCGCGGACGCACCCCCGGGGCCAGGCTCGCGATCGGCCCGTCGCTGAACCGGGCGGGCGCCCCCCTCACCTCCTGAAACACGACCCGACAGACCCCCGCGAAAGGCAACACCGTGAGATTTCCCCGAGTTCTGGCCGCCGGCCTCCTCGTCCTCGCCGCGACGGCGTGCGGCTCCTCCGAGGCCGACAGCGGCTCCGGAACGCTCCGCATCGGAGTGATCGGGTCGGGGGTCGGCAACAAGCTGACCCGCGCCGTCGGGTTCCTCGACCAGCGCGGCGAGCTGCTGCCGGAGCTGAAGGCCGCCGGCATCACCAAGATCAAGGTCGCGACGTTCCCGAACGGCCCCGACCTGAACCAGGCCCTCGCCGGAGGCTCCCTGGACATCGGCCAGTACGGCGACACCCCCGCCCTGATCGGCCGGGGGCAGGGCCTGCCCACCCGGCTGCTGTCGCTCAACTCCGTCCGACTGGACGCCGCGATCGTCGCCAAGAAGGACGGCGGGCCCGCGTCCCTCAAGGACCTGGAGGGCAAGCGGATCGGCGTCCAGACCGGCTCCTACATCCACCGCTACCTGCTCGGCGCGCTGGAGCAGGCGGGAGTGAAGCCGAAAGAGATCATCCACATGTACACGCCGGCGATCATCGCGGCGCTGGAGAAGAACTCGATCGACGCGGGCGGCCTGGTCTCCGCCGACCAGGCCGCGCAGGAGAAGAAGGGCTACAAGTCGATCGACATCGCGTCCCGCGACCATCCCGACCTGCTCGGGACGTCCGTCACCGTGGTGACGGAGAAGTACCTGGCAGGGCACAAGGACATCGTCCAGGTGTGGCAGAAGGCCGAGACCAAGGCCGTGCAGGCCGCCAAGGCCGACTGGCCCGGCTACACCGCGTACGTGGCCAAGACCGGCGGTTACGCCGCCGACATCTCGATCAAGACGACGCTGAAGGACCAGCTGCCCGACGAGCCCTTCCCCGCGGAGGGGCTGAAGCTGCTCGAAGGGACCAAGGCGTTCCTCGTCCAGCAGGCGCTGATCAAGAAGGGCTACACGCTCGACTCGTGGCTCGCGCCCGGGGCCAGGCCGTGACCCGGCTGGACACCGACGTCCTCGTCCTCGGCGGCGGACCCGCCGGGGCGTGGGCGGCGCTCGCCGCGGCCGGCGCCGGGGCCAGGGTCGTCCTCGCGGACAAGGGCTACTGCGGCACCAGCGGGCCGACCGCGTCGGGCGGCAACAACCTCTGGTACGTCCCGCCGGACGCGGAGGATCGGGCACGGGCGGTCGACGAGCGCTTCGAGCAGAGCGGCCGGCTCGCCGACCGCCGCGTCATGGCGCGGGTCCTCGACGAGACCTACCGCCGCGTCGACGACCTCGCCTCCTTCGGATACCCGTTCCCCGTCGACGAGGGCGGCGTCGAGCGGCGGGGCAGCCTCCAGGGGCCCGAGTACATGAAGCGGATGCGCCGTCGTGTGCACAGATCGGGCGTGACGATCCTCGACCACCATCCCGCGCTGCGGCTGCTCGTGGACGACTGGGGCGTCGCGGCCGGCGCGTCCGGCATCGCCCGCCAGAAGGGCGGCGAGACCTGGACCGTCCGCGCGGGCGCGGTCGTCCTCGCCACGGGCGGCTGCGCGTTCCTCTCCGGCGCGTTCGGCACCAACGTCGACACCGGAGACGGACACCTGATGGCCGCCGAACTGGGCGCCGAACTGTCCGGCATGGAGTTCTCCAGCGCCTACGCGTTCTCCCCGGCGCACGGTTCGCACACCAAAGGCTTGATGATGCAGTTCGCGACGTACTACACCGAAGGTGGCGCCCCGATCGACGTGCCGGATCCCCTCGGCGCCAGGATCCGCGTCGCGGAGCGGCTCGCGGCGGGGGAGAAGGTCTACGCGCGGCTGGACAAGGCGCCCCCGCAGCTCCACGAGGCGATGCGGCACGCCCAGCCGAACTACTTCCTGCCGCTGGACAAGGCCGGGATCGACCCTTTCCGCGACCGGTACGAACTGCGCATGGTGCTGGAGGGCACGGTCCGCGGGACGGGCGGCCTGCGGATCGTCGACGACGACTGCGCGACGACCGTCCCCGGACTGTACGCCGGCGGTGACGTCGCGACGCGGGAACCGGTGTCCGGCGCCGTCAGCGGAGGGGGCGCCTACAACGGGGCATGGGCGATCTCATCGGGAACCTGGGCCGGCCGCGGCGCCGCAGGGTTCGCGGTGGGCCGGGCGCGCCCGCACGCCGTCCCGGCCGGACGCGCGGGCCTGCGCCCGGGACGGCTCGACGCGGCGGCGGTCATCCGTGCCGTGCAGGACGAGGTGCTGCCCCTCGACCGCAACCTCTTCCGGACGCGTGACAGGCTTCGCGACTCCCTCGCCTCCCTCGACGCGCTGTGGGAACGGATCACGTCCCAGGGCATCGCGGGAACCGGCCGCGAACGCCTCCGCGCGAGGTCGGCCACCGCGATGACGGCGCACGCCCGATGGAGCTACCGCGCCGCGTTGGCCCGTCCCGAGTCCCGGGGCATGCACCGGCTGGAGAACCTTCCGCAACTGCCGCGCTACGAGCACCGGTACCTCGTCGGCGGTCTGGACGAACCGTGGACGGCCGCCGAACCCCAGGAGTCGCCGGCATGATCGAAGTGGTGAGCGCGGACCGCTGCGTGCGGTGCGACGTGTGCGTCAAGGTCTGCCCGACGGACGTGTTCGACCGCGGCCCCGACGGCGTTCCGGTCATCGCCCGGCAGAGCGACTGCCAGACGTGCTTCATGTGCGAGGCCCACTGCCCGACGGACGCCCTCTACGTCGCGCCCTTCTCCGGCCCGGCACCGGCGGGCTCCCCGCACACCGACGAGGGCGCGTTGGCCGACGCGTTCGGCGACTACCGCCGCATCGTCGGCTGGGGCCGCGGCCGCACCCCGGGCAGCCGCGCGGACCGCAACCACATCTTCACCGAACGCCTCCGTTCGTCTCCTTGACCTTCCGAGTACCGCCACCGCTGGGAGGGCCGGCCGGAGATGGGGCCTGCCGCTCGGCCGCGAACCTCCGGGCCGGAGTTCGCGGCCGGCGGCGTCTCAGCGGGCGGAGACCCGGTGGTCGTCCTTGGCGAGGGTGAGGAAGAAGTCCCGGACGTCCTCGGCGAACAGGTGCGGCACCTCCATCGCGGCGAAGTGGCCGCCGCGCTCGAACTCCGACCAGTGCCTGATGTCGTACAGCCGCTCGGCCAGCGGTCGCACCGACTGCGTGATGTCGCACGGGAGGACCGCCACCCCGACGGGCACCTGGCACGGCTCGGTCCGGCGCGGAGCGTCGTGGTGCAGCCGCGCCGAGGAGGCCGCGGTGGCGGTCAGCCAGTACAGCGAGATGTCGGTGAGCATCCGGTCGTCGCTGATCTGCGAGCGAGGGTCCGTCCACTCCGCGAAGCGCTCGGCGATCCAGGCCAGCTGGCCGACCGGCGAGTCGGTCAGCGCGTAGCCGATGGTCTGCGGGGTGAGGGCCTGCAGAGCCTGGAAGGGCGGACGGTTCGCCATCAGCCGCCTGACCTTGTCCAGCCGGGCCTCGTCGGTCTCGGACAGTTCGATGCCGGCGTCCGGGACCGGCCGGGTCGGCAGGTAGTTGACGTGCACCCCGACGACCTGCTCGGGCGCCACGGCGCCGAGCGCCAGCGAGACGCCCGACCCGAAGTCGCCGCCCTGCGCGCCGTAGCGCTCGTATCCGAGACGGTGCATCAGCTCGGCCCAGGCACGCGCGATCCGGACGACGTCCCAGCCGCGCTCGTGGGTCGGGCCGGAGAAGCCGTAACCCGGGATGGACGGGATCACCAGGTGGAAGTCGCGGGACAGCGGCTCGATCACGTCGAGGAACTCCAGGAACGAACCGGGCCAGCCGTGGGTGAGGACCAGCGCGAACGCGTCGGGCCTCGGCGACCGGACGTGGACGAAGTGGATGTTCTGTCCCTCGATCTCGGTGGTGAAGTGCGGAAGCTCGTTGAGCCCGGCCTCGTGCCCGCGCCAGTCGTAGCCGGTGCGCCAGTACTCGGCCAGTTCCCTGAGCCGCGCCAGTGGGAAGCCGTAGTCCCACCCGGCGTCGGCGACCTCGTTGGGCCAGCGGGTGCGGGAGAGCCGGTCGGCCAGGTCGTCGAGGTCGGCTTGGGGGACATCGATGCGGAACGGCTTGATCATGCTCTGACTCCAGGGATCGCCATTTTATTGGCAAGGCCAACGTTGGTTGAACCAACTATATAGGACATCGTTGGTCCTGCCAACAATGCATGGCCGCCGTCGTGCACAGGGGGCAACGCGCGATCGCCGTGGAGCCAAGGTGAGGGTGTTACACGCGCCAGAACGAGTGGGGGAGTGCCTCGATCTCGGTTGCGGCCTGCTCCAGCTGTTCGCCGAACGGCCGCAGCGCGGTCTGGCCGGCCTCGACCAGGTGCCGGATGATGGCCGCCTGACGGCGGGCCCGGCTCACGACGATGCCGGCGAAGGCCCCGCGGTCGCCGTCGTAGCCGTAGCCGTCCAGCAGGAGGTGCAGGCGGCGGGACCTGTCCTCGAACGCCGTGAACCCCTGGAACTCGGCGACGTGCCGGGCCTGTAGCGGCACCCAGGTCAGTGCCAGGTGGGCCAGGTCGAACTCGCGTGAGGAGGGCCCGGCCGTGTCCCAGTCGACGAACCCGACCAGACCGTCGGCCTCGGACCACACCACGTTGTACGGCGAGGCGTCATGATGGCCGATGACCAACCCGGGCCGCCAGCTCTGCCCCGCGAACCAGGTCGCGTCCTCTGGTGGGACGAAGGTCGCGGTCGCGTCGTGCAGCCGCCGCATCCAAGCGGCCGCCTGCCGCAGCGCCCCGTCCGAATGAGGCCATGCCGGCCAGGGGTGGCGTTCACCGATGGTGTCGCCGCGCAAGAAGGTCAGGACCTCGCGCCCCTGATCGTCGTACCCCAGCACCCGGGGCGCGCCTTCGAACCCGACCGCCTCCAGATGCCGCAGCACCGCGTGCACGGTGGACGTCCAGGGATTCGCGGGACGGTGCACGGTGTCATCGATACGGACCCCGCCCACGTGCCTGCCACCCGGCAGCGGTTGCTCTTCCATGCCGGCTTTGTAACCCGCGGCCACGGGCCCGCGCATCTGGTTTTCCCTGGTGCGATCCGCCGGTGGCCGGCCGCGGAACCAGGACGGGGGAGCGCGTCGAGGGCGGCGCGGACGGGACGGACGGTAGTACTCTCCGAATCTCGATTATGGTGCGAACCTTTCCCCGCCGGTCGGCCGTCAGACAGACGCGTGTTTCTTCAGTGCCCGTCCGTTACCCCCTCTCCCCGGAGCTCCCCGTGTCCAAGACGATCGCGATCCGCCTGGCCGTCAGCGGCCTGGTCCTCATCGGCGCCGCCGCGTGCGACGGCGACGGCCAGAACGCGGCGGCCGGCTCATCGTCCCCGCCGCCCGCAGTGAGCACGCCCTCCACGGGCACCACCGGGGCGGTGCCGCCCTCCACGGTGCCGACCACGAGCGCCCCGCCGACCCCGCGGGCCACTCCCACCGACCCCAAGATCACCAACAGCAAGCAGATCGTGATGATCGATCCGGAGGGCAAGCGCTACACGTTCACGACGATGGCGCAGATGGCCGCGGGCATGCGCGCCACCATGGGTGAGAACGCTCCGTCGGGCTTCTGCGAGAAGTCCTACCAGCAGGGCGTCGAGGGAGGCGGGTCGTTCCCGGCGGGACGCGACGCCTTCCTGGCCGCCTGCCGCGAGGGATGGCGCAAGAGCGAGAAATGGTTGCGGCAGCAGTAGCGGACCGTACGAGACACAGCGGAATGTGACGGAGGCACTGTGCGGCACCAGGTGTACGAGCCCCTGGCCCAGGGCGATCCCGCCGAGATCGGCGGGTACCGCATCCTCGCCCGGCTGGGCGCCGGCGGGATGGGGCGGGTCTACCTCGCCGGCACGCAGAGCGGACGGAAGCTCGCGATCAAGGTCGTCCGCCCGGAGTTCGCCGACGACCGCGAGTTCCGCCGCCGGTTCGCCCAGGAGGTCACCGCCGCGCAGCGCGTGCAGAACCTCTACACGGCCGCGGTCATCGACGCCGACCTGAACGGCCCGATGCCCTGGCTGGCCACCGCGCACATCCCCGGCCCCTCCCTCGCGGCCGCGGTCGCGGAGTCGGGGCCGCTGCCGCCGTCGGCGCTGCCCACGCTGGGGGCGGGGGTCGCCGAGGCCCTGCAGAGCATTCACCGGGCCGGGATCGTGCACCGGGACCTCAAGCCGTCCAACGTGCTGCTGGCCGACGATGGCCCGCGGGTCATCGACTTCGGGATCGCCCGCGCCGCCGACGCGACACCGCTCACCCGGACGGGGAGCGTCGTCGGATCGCCCCAGTTCATGGCGCCGGAGCAGGTCCGCGGCGACGCGGCCACCACCGCGGTCGACATCTTCGCGTTCGGCACCCTCCTGCACTACGCGGCGACGGGGCTCAGCCCCTTCGGGGAGGGCGACCCGCAGGCGGTCATGTTCCGCATCGTGCAGGAGGCGCCCCGGCTCGACCGATGCCCCGAGCCGCTGCGGCCGATCATTGAGCGATGCCTGGACAAGGACCCCGCGAACCGTCCGTCCGACGCCGAACTGCTGGACGAACTCACCGCCATGCAGTCGTCGCAACCCGCGGTCTGGCCACCTGAGCCCGTCACCGAATACCTTCGCGCCTATACGGAGATACCCGCCCCCACCCGGGCCCTGGCCGAGCCGCCCACCGGCACGCTCATTGCCGACGCGCCCGAACAGCCCCGCTATGGCGCGCCCGAACAATCTCGGTACGGCGCGCCCGAACAGCCCCGGTACGGCGCGCCTTCAAGTGTCTCGTACGGCGCTCCCACCCCGCCTCCGCACGGCGCTCCCACTCCGCCTCCGCACGGTGCGCCCACTCCGCCCCCGCACCCTGCGCCCACGCCGCCCTTCCAGGGCGCGCCCCCTCGGCCCCCGCACGGCATGCTCGCACCGCTTCCGCCGGGGGCACACGCCCCCTACCCGATGAGGCGTTCCGGGGGCTCGGGCTGCGGCAAGACCCTGCTGCTGGTCGGCGGCGGCCTCTTCGCGCTGCTCCTCGTCCTCGGGTACGCCGTGAAGGCCGGCCAGTCGGGCACGGGGGACGGTGCCGGAAAGACGACCGCGTCGCCGCGGTCCGGCGGCGGTAAAGGCGGTAAGGGCGCGAAGCCGCCCGGCACGCTCCTGGCCCACTACACCAAGATCGACATCTCCAGCGGCTACACCATCAACTTCACCGGGAACCCGAAGCGCCCCCGGAAGGGCGAGGGCGGCGATCTGGATTTCCTGGCCGGGAACATCCGGGGCGACAGCAAGTTCGGTCCCATCGGAAGCGGCCGGCCGGCGACCTACAAGACCTGTCACGACAACACCAAGTACTTCGAGAACGGGCTCTTCCAGCCCAGGCGAGGGACGACCTGGTGCGTCTACACCGAGTCCGGCCTGCTCGGCATCATCAACATCAAGGCCAAGGACTACGAGTTCATGACCATCGACCTGAAGGTCTGGCAGGGTCCTGCGGACTGAACGACGCCTCGGCCCGTCCTGTGCGATCCCCCTGGCCGGCGACGCGCTGTGCTCTGCGCAGCCCATCGGCGCGCCGCACCGCGCACTCGGTCACCGTGGCCGGCCTCTGGGTTCCAGATCGGTGGTCATCGTGGATGTGATCTTCTCCAGCACGGCGGTGTAGAGGTGTCGTCTGTCCGGGCGTGCCCTTCCGGCGGCGTGCCTGAGGGCCGGGATCGCCGGCGCGCCGACGAGAACGAGCCCGTCGGAGGTGGCCCTCCGGACGGCGGGGTGGGAGTGCGTGAGCAGATCGACCAGTGCCGGGATGGCCGGCTTCCACGCCGCGTGGCACAAGGTCTTGACCGCCGAGCGCACGATGTCGGGTTGCCGGTCGTCCAGCAGCGACATGGTCTGTGCCAGATAGTCCCCGTGGTCCATCACCTTGCGGGAGATCCGGTGGGCGTGCAGCCGGACTCTGGCCTCGGGATGGCCGAGTGACTCGGCGAGCAGCTCCCCGAGTTCGGGATCGCGATCCGCCGGCCGGTCCGCGCCGTGTCGGCGCGTCCGGGCGGGATCGTCGTCGTGATGCTCGGCGAGCAGGGTCAGCGCCCGGCGGATCTGCTCGGGGCCGCCGGTACGGGCGAGGCGGAACAGTTCCGCTCGGGCCGGCCGTTGCTCCGCTTCCGGGACGCGGGTTCGGCTGCGGAGTGCCGAGAGGGCGGCGGCGTCCTGCCGGGCCGCGTCGGGATGGCGCAGCGGCCCGTCCACCATCACGATCTTGTCCGCGAGGTCGTGACGTCCCTCTTCCCGAAGCCGCCGATGCGCCCGCACCAGTGCGGGGGTACGCAGCAGCGCGACGCCGGAGACGAGATCGAGCAGGCCCCAGTCTCCGGTTTCGAGGCGGTGGGAGAGGGTCTCGGCCAGGACGTCGGGGTCCGCCTTGCGCAGGGCTCGCCCGGCCGACGCGCGGAGGGAGGGGCCGCCGTGTTCCCACCATGCCGACAACAGGGGGATGAGCCGTTCCACGTCCGGCGGGTCCAGATGGGCGGCGACGCGGGCGATCCGTTCGCGGACCGCCTCGCCGCCGGAGTCGCCGTCACCGGATCGGCGCAGTTCGGCCTCGCTCACGAGGGTCAGGGCCTCCGCGAGATCAGCGGAGACGGCGAGGTCGACCCGGCCGTCGAGGAAGGCGCGCAGCACCGTGAGCCGGAATCGGGGTTCGGGCCAGCTCAGCATGACGCGGGCCGCGGCTTCGCGTTGATCGTGCGCGGGATCGTCCAGCAGCTCCAGGAGGCGTTCATGCAGAACCGCCGAACGGGGCCGGTCCCCATCAATGGAGGGAGAGGCGCTGTCGGTCGGTGCGGATCGGCGGGCGTCCTCCGTGATGGTCCACGATGGTGCGTCGAGCGGCTGCAGCTCGATCATCCAGTCCAGCAGAACGTCGCGCGTCCTGGTGCCGGCGTCGGCGAAGACGCCGATCAGTGCGTCGAGCCGGTCCCGTGAACCGGCCGGGGGACCGGCGAGATCGACGGGCCGGTCCGCGGTGCGGAATCGCCGGAGGGCGTCGGGCGTGCGGGCGGCCGCGGCGAGGGCGTCCTCCCACCGGCGTGCGGCGAGACGCCCGGCCGTCTCCTTGCCGCGACCCGACGCGGCCGATGTGACCGGTCCCGCCGGCCCGAACGCCTCCCGCAACACCTCCTCTTCGGCCAGCCACGGGTTCGCGCCCGCGCGGGCCGCGGCCAGCGCCCGTTCGAGATCGGCGCGGGTCAGCACTGCGCCGCATCGGCGTAGCAGCACCAGCACGGATCGGCCTCCCAAGGCCTCCGGCGGCAGCGCGCGAATGCGCGCGGCGATGTCGAACCTGCCGGTGGAGGGCAGCCGCACGACGACGTCCTCAAGCAGCGCGACAAGACGGTCGCGGTGAGCATCATCGACGTCGGCCAGCCCCGCGACCAGCGTCCGTACCGACCGGGCGAAGGCCTCCGTCTCACCGGCCGTCCACGGCGGGGGGCAGAGCAGCAACGTGAGCCGCAGGACCCGGCCGCGCTGTTCTGGTCCTTCGGCGGCCAGTTCCAGCCAGCGTTCCAGCATCGGCCGGAGCCGGCCCAGCCGTTCGGCGGTCAGCTCGCCCGGATCCTGCTCGGACCGTGCCGCGAGGCGCCGTGCGATCTCGGTGTTCCAGCCGCGGTTCGCCAGGGCGTCGAGGTCGGCGTCCGGCGGGGCGGCCGGCGGCCCTTGGCGGCCTGGCGGCGTGATGCCGCGTGCCGCCATCCGGTCCGCCAGTTCCGCGGCCGTGCCCGAACCAAGCGTGAGCCGTCCTGCGGCGACGAGCGAGACCAGGGACGCCCCGGCCGGCGACCCCTGGTCGGCCAGAGCGCCGACGGCACGGGCGGACAGTGAGCGGTCGAGTCCGGTCAGCAGCAGGGCACGGGTGCGGTCGTCGGCGGCGCGGTCGGCCGTGGCGATGACGGTGGCGGCGTAGGCGTCGCCGAGAATCGTGCGCAATGCCGCGATGAGGGCATCGCGCAGGCCCGGATTGTCGTGCCTGCCGAGCCAGAACAGCAGCTTCGGCACGGCCACCGGAGCCCCGGCGCGGATCAGCGCGTTCGCGGCGGCCTTCTTGACGTTCATGTTGGGGTGGTCGAGGCAGGCGGCGATCGCCGCCGCGGCCCAGCACGCGCGCGCGTGCCCGAGCGCGAGCAGCGCCTGGCGCGCGGTCTGCACGTCGGGGGCGGTGGTGAGCGGGATCAGGCTCGCCGACAGGGCCTGTGCGTCCTCGCCATCGGTGTCGCGGGCGAGGAGCGCGATCACATGCTTGCGGACATGGCGGTCACCGTGGCGCAGCAGCGGATGTACCCGTGCCCGGATTCCGCGATGAGAAGTCTGCAGGAGCAGGCCGAGCAGGATCATCTGTTCGGCCGCCGTGAGCTGAGGGCGGTCCAGCAGATCGAGGGTGATGCCGGCGACGAGCGCGTCGCCGGCATCACGCGCGTCCGCGGCGTCCAGCAGGCAGCGCGGCCTGATCCTTCCTCTTTCATGGAGGCGGCCGCCGAGGTCACGAACGGCCGCGACGACCTCCTGCGGCACCGCCGGCTCGCCGGCGCCTCCGGACGCGCCCGGCGCCCGGGACGCCGCGAGATCGGACACGACCCGCAGCAGAAGATCGGCGATGGCCGGCACGGTGCCGGAGCCGGCGTTGCGCGCCAGTCTGCACAGGGCCGCCACGGGCTCGTCCGGTTCCAGGCCGGCGCGGAGCAGCGCCAGTTCCCGTTCGTCCGGGCCGCCGAGATCGGCGGCGATCCGGCTCGGCAGATCCTGCGGGTCGAGCCGGACCAGGATCGACCGTCGCCCGTCGGGCTCCTCGGTGAGATGCCACAGCACCTCCAGGGCCCGGCGGCGTACCGGCCGCAGGTAGGACACCACAGCGCCGTTCCCGTCCGGCCCGTCCAGGCCCAGACCGTCGCGCAGCGCCGCGACCGTCCGCGCTCCGCCCACGGCTTCGAGGGCCTCCACCGCCGCCGCGGGTGACCGTGGTAGCGCGGCGAGGACGGCTTCTTCGGCGGCCGTATGGCGCAGAGCGCGGATCGCTCGCAGGAACGGCCGCGGATCCGGCGCGGAGCGCAGCAGATCGGTGACCTTCTCGCCCACCGGCAGGTCCCCGGTGCCCTGAGCGGCCAGGGCTACCAGGAGCTCCAGCCGCCGCGGCCAGTGCGGATCGTCCGCAGCCGCTCCCGTCAGCTCCCGGAGCGTCTCGTGCCGGCACGTGAACAAGAGGGTGGCGACCTCGTGCGCAGGCACCGAGTGGTCGGCGATGGCCAAGCGCGCGATCGCCGGGACGGCGTCGCCTGCTGGAAAGTGCCCACGCCGGTGCAGCCCGCGCAGGCACCGGGTGACCGGCCCGGCCAGCAAGAGGGGGTCGGTGGCGGCGATGCCCACGAGGTCGCCGATGTCGTCGCGGCTCGCGAGGTCCCCGAGCAGCTCCAGCGCTCGTCGCCGGAGCCGGTGGGGCCGGCTTCGGTCCGCGGCCACGTCGCGGAGCACGTCCTGATGCCCATGGTGGGCCGCGGCTTCGATCGCCGCGGCGGCCACCGCGGAGACGGTGCCGCCAGACCCGGCTTCGAGGAACCGGTACAGGTGCTCCTGCGGGAGCGGATCCAGCGCGGCCCAGGGCTCGGACAGCTCGCGCAGCGCTGCCGCGGCGACACCGGCCGCGGCAGCGCTCGTGGCGGGCTCCCCGGCGATCGCCCCGGCGAGCCGCACCACGAGCGCCCGGGCTCGTTCCGGTGCCAGCAGGCCGGCGTGCACGGCCTCGCGAGTCAGCCGCAGAGCCTCCCCTCGCAGCACAGGATCGAGCCGGTCCATCAACTCCTGTGCCAGGCTCTCGGGGTCGTCCACATCAGCCACGCCGATCCCGCGGACGGCCTGGTAGAGCAGTTCGCCCGGGGGTTCGCCCCGTAGGGTCTCCGGCCGGGCGGCGATCTCGGCGCTCAGCCAGGCGATCTGGACGCGGGCCGGCAGATCCGCCTCGCGCCACCGCGGCCAGGGCCGGGGCCGGACGTGGGCGCGCAAACGGAGATAGAGATGCGCCAGGGCCAACGCGGCCTCCGGCGAACCATCGAGTGAGCCAGGCAACGACGCCGCGAACTCGGCCAGATCGGAACGGTCCTCATCTCGTCTCGACCCAAGGCGTTCGGCAAGGCAGACGAGGCCCAGTTCCCGCAGGCGCGGGTCCTCATGCCTGATGAGGAGCTGCAGGACGGCGGGCGGACACGTCCCAAGGTCGAGGACGGCTGAAAGCCGGTCCGCATCAGCGCGGCGTAGGGCGGTGAGGACCGCGTCGTCGACCGACGTCATGCGCTATCAACTCCAGCCAGATCACGGAATGGCGCTCAGCGTAGCGAGGTCCCCGCGGAGGCCTTCATGACGAGCAGGTGAGGGCGGCCGGTGTCGATCGCGTCCATGCGGAACCCGACCGAGCGAACGCGGCGACCTGCGATCCGTCCGGCAAAGACCTCGCGATGTCGGTGTGATCAACGAAGGGGGCCACGCAGAATGACCCACAGCTCAGGCACGCAACCGAATGATCGCGCGGCGGGCTCTCCAATCGGACGATCACCCTCGCTCAGCTCGTTCTCAAACAGACGATGGTGTTTGACAAACAGGCAGGTGAGATGTCCGGTACGGGACTCAAGGCGCTCAGGGCCGCCGACCCGCAACGGGTCGGGCCGTACCGGCTGCTGGCACGGCTGGGAGCGGGCGGGATGGGGCAGGTCTACCTGGGCCGGTCCCAGGGCCGCAGGCTGGTCGCGGTCAAGGTCGTCCACCCTCACTTCGCCGACAACGCCGTGTTCCGGCGCCGGTTCACGAAGGAGATCGCGGCGGCGAGCCGCATCACGGGCTTCTACACGGCGCAGGTGATAGACGCCGATGCCGACGCCGACCCGCCGTGGCTGGCCACGGAGTACATCGCCGGGCCGTCGTTGCAGGACGCTGTCGAGGCGAACGGCGCCCTGCCCGAGATCTCGGTGGCGGCGCTGGGTGCGGGGCTCGCCGAAGGGCTGCGGGCGGTCCACAGCCAGAACGTGCTCCACCGGGACCTCAAGCCGGGAAACGTGCTGCTGGCCCAGGACGGGCCGCGGATCATCGACTTCGGGATAGCGCGCGCGATGGACGCGCCCACCCAGAGCCTGACCCTGATGGGCACGCCCGGGTACATGTCGCCCGAACAGTATCTGGGAGGCGACCTCGAACCGGCCAGCGACGTGTTCTGCCTGGCCGCCGTGCTGATCTTCGCCGCGACCGGCCGCCATCCCTTCGGGGAGGGACCGGTCGACGCCCTCGGCTACCGGGTCCGCCACGTGGACCCCGATCTGTCGGGCGTCCCGGCGTCGTTGAGGCCTCTGATCGCGGCCGGTCTGGAGAAGGACCCGGGCGACCGCCCGGCGACGGGAGAGTTCCTGGACCGCTGTTCCGCGCTCGTCGCGGACGAGGGCATGGCCCTGCCGGAGACGTTCACCACCATGATCGCCATACGGGTGGCCGAGACCGAGGTCTTCACGGGGAAGGCCGGCACGGACGACCACGGGGCGCACCCTGCGCGGGACGAAGGGAAGCGGCCACCCGCGGACCGGCCCGGGTCGTCGCCGGCGCCGCGACCGGTGACGGGGGAGCGTCCGCGAGCGCGCCCACCGGCCAAACCGGCCGCCGCGGTCATGGCCGGGGTCGTCGGCGTCGTGTTCGTCGCCCTGCTCATCGCCGTCGTCGGCGGCAGTGACTCCAAAGGATCGAACGACGGCGACGCGTCGACCTCGACGACGAGCCGCTCGACCGGCCGCACGGGCGACCGAGGCAGTGCCCGGCCGAGCCCGAGCCCCGACAGGACCTGGAAGGCGTTCGACGACATCTCGGTCAATGACTGCTTGGACGCGTCCGGGGACCCCTGGAACCCTGGCGGGTGGCGCGAGGACATGCCCCGCGCGGTCTCCTGCGGGGAGAGCGACGCCTACCTGAAGGTCGCCGAGGTGGGGGAGACGAGCAGTGCGTGCGCCTCCAAGCCGCTCGATGGAGAATCGTATTGGGAGTCCCCAGCCCACGATGGAGGCAGAATCTATCTCTGCGTGGAACGGCAGTTCAGGCACGGCGAATGTTTCCTGGGCAAGAGGGGCAGGAAACCGGGCCGGGCGGCCATCAGCGGATACGGTCTGATGACCTCGTGGAGATGTGACGAGAACGACCTCCCGCAGGAATACTCCTACGTCCTCCAGTTCACCGGCTACTACAAGAGCAGGTGCCCCAGAGGCTCACTGGCATGGGACTTCCGACGGGGCGTCCTCTGCGCCAAGGTCGTTTAGGCGAGGGGACCGCGGCCCGAGCGTGCCGGGGCTCGACCCGGGGTGGATGTCGGTGTCGTCGCGTTTAATCGAGGGGTGGACGTTGGAGAGCGCATCGCCGAGCTGACCGCTCAGGTCAAGAGGCTGAACGATCTGTACTACGGCGCCGGCGACAGCCCGCTGCCGGACGCCGACTACGACGCGTTGAAGGACGAGCTGGCGGCACTGGTCGCCGAGCATCCGGAGCTGGAGCCGGCCGACAGCCCGCTCGGCAAGGTCAACGCGCCGGCGGAGCTGACCGGCCCGACCGTGCGCCACGCGCGCCCGATGCTCTCGCTGGCCAAGGCGACGAGCGAGGAGCAGATCCGCACGTTCTGCGAACGGTTCGGCGGCCAGGTCTTCCGCGTGTCGGAGAAGCTCGACGGGCTCTCGCTCAGCGTCGTCTACACCGACGGAAGGCTCGACTACGTCGCCACGCGCGGCACCGGCGCGGTCGGCGAGCTGGTGACCGAGAAGGTGCGCCACGTGATTCCGGGCCTGCCGGCCGAGATCGAGGCGCCCGGGCGCGTCGAGGTCCGCGGTGAGGCGGTGATGCTGCGGTCGGTGTGGGCGGCCTACAACGAGGCGCACCCGGAGCGGATCCTGACCAACCCCCGGTCGGGCGCCGCCGGGACGCTGGTGCTGAAGGATCCCGAAGCGGCCGTGAAGGCCAGGCGCGTGCTGAGGTTCTTCGCGTTCGGCGCCGATCGCGGCGGCGTCGCGATCGATGTCCCGGCGGGCTTCGAATCGGTAGCCCAGTACGTGGGCACCAGTGCCGAAGAGGTCATCGACGCGATCCATGAGATCGGCGGACGCCGCGACGGCCTGGACTACGACATCGACGGCGCGGTCGTGCGGCTGCACGAGCCGGCGGCGTTCGACGCGGCGGGTTTCAACAGCGCCGAGCCGCGCGGAGCGATCGCGTTCAAATACCCGCCGGAGGAGAAGCTGACGACGCTGCTGGCGGTCCAGTGGCCGGTCGGCAAGATCGGCCGCGTCCCGCCCCGTGCGAAGGTCGCGCCGGTGTTCGTCGGCGGTGTGACGGTGGAGAACGTCACCCTGCACAACCCTCGCCTGATCCGCGAGCGCGATCTGCGGATCGGCGACACGGTGGCGGTCGTGCGGCGCGGCGACGTGATCCCGTTCGCGGGCCGCTCGCTGCCGGAGAGGCGCGACGGGAGCGAGGTCGAGATCGTCCCGCCGGCGCACTGCCCGTCGTGCGATTCCGAACTGGAGGTCCGCGGCACCGGCGAGGAGCGCTGGTGCGTGAACCTGCAGTGCCCCGCGCAGGCGACGCGCCGCCTCATGCACTGGGCCTCGCGCCAGGCGGCCGACATGGAGGGCGTCGGCGACGTCTGGATCGAGAAACTCGCCGAGGACGGCGTGCTCAAACGCCGCAGCGACTTCTACGACCTGACCACCGAGCAGCTCCTCGGCTACGAGCGGATGGGCGAGGTCAGCGCCCAGAACATGGTCGACTCGATCGCCTCGTCCAAGGAGGTGGGCCTGCGGCGCGCGCTGATCGGGCTGGCGATCCCGATGGCGTCCGAGGGCACGGCCAAGCGCCTGTGCCTGGCCGGCTACCAGCGCATCGAGGACGTGGCGGCGGCCACGGCCGAGGACCTGGTGGCGATCCGCGACATCGGGCCGAAGGCCGCCGAGAGCATCGTGGCCTTCTTCGCCCGCACGGAGGTCCAGGAGGAGATCGCCGCGCTGCGCGAGCGCGGCGTGGACCTCGACGTGCTGGCCGAGGACCGGCCGCTCGACGCGGCGGCCGCGGGCGACTCGCCGCTCAAGGGCAAGTCGGTCGTCATCACCGGCGCGTTCACCGACCCGCGCTCGGGCGCGAAGATCAGCCGGCCGGACGTCACGCGCCTGGTCGAGCAGGCGGCCGCGACGACCGCGTCGTCCGTTTCGAGCAACACCGACTACCTGCTCACCGGAGACAACGTCGGAGCCGCGAAGACCGGCAAAGCCGAAAAACTCGGAGTCACCGTCGTCCCCCAGGACGAACTGTGGCGCTGGCTGGCCGAAGCCGGAGTCGTCTGATCCCGTCGGGCTCACTCGGTCGGGGCCCGGCGCCCCACCGCCGCGGTCCGGCACAGCGCTCAGGAGCTTCGCGGCGGTGCGCGTGTCGGCCTCATGCGACCGGGGTGGCCGCCTTGACTGATCGTGAGGCCCGGTTATCATTCCAACATGTCGATTGATTCCGAATGTGGAATGACGTCGCTGGACGGACTGGCGCCCGCCGCCGCGCTGTTCCACTCGCTGGCCGACCCGGTGCGGCTGTCGATCGTCCAGCGGCTGGCGCTGGGCGAGGCCCGGGTGGTGGACCTGACCCGCGAACTGGCGCTGGCGCAGTCCACGGTGTCCAAGCACCTCGCCTGCCTGCGCGGCTGCAAACTGGTGGACTACCGCGCCGAGGGCCGCCAGTCCTTCTACTTCATCGCGGTGCCAGAGCTGCTGGACCTCCTGCGCTCGGCCGAGCATCTGCTTTCCGCCACCGACCGCGCCGTTGCGCTGTGCCCCGTATACGGCACCGCCGGCGACCAGCAGGTGGGCGCTCGCCCTCCCGACGCCGAACGGCGGGCATGACCGCCGCGTCGCCGGGCCCCCGGGTCGGCGCGCAGCGGCCACCGACACCGGCGCCGCGACCATGAGGCCCGGCTGCGCCTGATCCCCTTCACCGAGTTCGGAGGACATCGTGGCGATCCCCGCGCTGGTCATCTATCTGGTCTGGGCCGCGCTGGCGTTCGGCCTGCGCACCCTTCTGCAGTGGCGCCGCACGGGTGACACCGGCTTCCGTGGCGGCGACCTGGGCAGGGGAACCGTGCAGTGGTGGGCTCGGCTGCTGTTCACCGGCGCGCTGCTCATCGGCGCCGCCGGGCCGATCTCCGCGCTGGCCGGCCTCCCCGCCTTCGGTGCTCTGGAGAACGCCGGCGTGCGGGCGGCCGGGATCGCGCTGGCCCTCGCCGGCGTGGCGGGCACGCTGGTCGCGCAGGGCTCGATGGGCACCTCCTGGCGGATCGGCGTCGAGGAGGAGGAACGCACCGAACTGGTCATCGGTGGCGCTTTCGCGCTTGCCCGCAACCCCATCTTCACCACGATGATCGCCACCGCCGCCGGGCTGGCCGCCATGGTCCCCAACGTGATCGCGCTGTTCGGCCTCGCCCTGACCGTGGTGGCCATCCAGATGCAGGTCCGCGCCGTCGAAGAGCCCTACCTGCTGCAGGCCCACGGCGTCGCGTATGCCGCCTACGCCTCCAAGGTCGGCCGATTCCTGCCCGGCATCGGACGACTTGTCCCATCCCCAGGCACCCGACAGTGACCCGAATCGTCTCGGAGGGCGGGGACGTGGTTCATCACCTTGAACATGGTCCGGCCGGCCTTGGAAAAGGTCGCCATCGCCTTGTCGATGCCGCAGTGTGCGCCCCGCGCAGCGGTGCACCGTCGTATCGTCGGCGAGGACGGCGTCTCCATTCCCCGCCGCTTCTCGTCGAGCAGGCGTGCGAGTTGGGCCTGCGGAGGACCACCTCGTGTTCCGGATTCTCAAACGAACATCTGCGTTTGTACGGGATAGAGTCGGCCCGTGATGAGAGGGGACGTGATCAGCGGCCGGTACCGGCTCGGCGAGGAGATCGGCCGGGGCGGAATGGGGATCGTGTGGAGGGCGTACGACCAGGCGTTGGAACGCCGCGTGGCGATGAAGCGCCTCCAGGTTCCCGATGACCTGGCCGAGGAGGACCGGGACGGTCTCAAGGGCCGGTTCCTGCGCGAGGCCCGCGCCGCCGCGCGGCTGGAGCATCCGTCGATCATCAACGTGTACGACGTCGTCGACGACGCGGAGGGCCCGTGGATCGTCATGCAGTACGTCCAGGGCCGCTCCCTGGAGCAGATCGTTCGCGAAGACGGGCCGCTCTCCGTCGTCCGGGCGGCCCGGGTCGGGCTCGCCCTGCTGGACGCGCTGGACTGCGCACACGGGGCGGGGATCCTGCACCGCGACGTCAAGCCCGCCAATGTCCTGATCGCCGATGACGGTCGTGTCCTCCTCGCCGACTTCGGAATCGCGGCGGTCTCCAACGCCACCGCCTACACCAGGACGGGCGGCTTCGTCGGAACGCCCGTCTTCATGGCCCCCGAACGATTCCGGAACGGCACGCCGGGCCCGGCGTCGGATCTGTGGTCGCTGGGGGCGACCCTGTACGCGGCGGTGGAGGGTCATCCGCCTTTCCAGGCCGATGAGCTGGAGGTCCTCGTCGGCCGGCTCCTCATGGGAGACGATCCCGCCTACGTCCGGTCCGGCGCGCTGGAGCCGGTCCTCAGGGGACTCCTGGACAGAGACCCGGGCAAGCGCTGGGGCTCGCGGCAGGCCGCGCAAGGGTTGAAGGCCGTCGAGGACGGGCGAACTCCAACAAGGCCGCTGGCAGGGAACGCCGTACCCGCGAAACCGGGGAAGGGCGTGACGGTCATCGCGGGCCTCCTCGTCCTCGTCGCCCTTGTCGGGGTCGGGCTGAGCTTCCCCTTCTTGAGATCGTCCGATTCGGGCTCGAAGGACGAGTTCGAGTCCGTCCCGGATGCCTGCGCCGTCGTCAGCGACGGCCCCACCCTCAAGGAGACCCTGTCCAACCCCGGCGAGAGCGAGACTCTGGATTGGGGCCCCTACAAGGACCACGCCAATGCCGAGACGTGTACGTGGAGCAATGTCGTCTCCGAGGACGCGAGCTCCAAGACCGTCGACGCCACGCTCGCGATCCGCGCCGACCTCCCCCGGAGATCGACGGTGGTCGACCTGCTGACCTGGAGCAAGGTCCCGGGCCTCGGGGACGCGGCCGTCCGGAGAACGCTCCCCGGTGACGGACAGAGCGACTGGCAGGCCGAAATGGTCATCTTCACCCTGCGGAACGCTGAGGTCGGCGTCTACCTCAGCGAATCCCCCTCACGGCGCACCAACGGCGAATGGCGGTCAAGGGCCCTTGAGATCGCCGAAATCATCGAAAGGGCACTCAGCGAGACCCTCTGAGCGCCCATGAGCGTGTCCTGTTTCGTCGGTCACCCGACTCGTCCAACGCGCCCATGGCACCAAGAGCACACGGTCGGCAGTGCCCTGCGCGGAGGTGCCCGGCGCGCCCGCGACTCGCCAGGGCGCCGGGCACCTCATCGCCGTTCGGGTGCGCTGGTCACACGGAAGGCGTCTCCGCGGACGATGCCTCATCGGCGGTCTCGTGCTCCTGCACGCTGATGACCTGGTTGGGGCACATCCGGGCAGCCTGGCGGACGGTCTCGTGAAGGTTCCCGGGTGGGGACTCGGTGAGCAGCACGATGGTGCCGTCCTCCGGACTGGTCGAAGACCTCCGGCGCGTACAGGGCGCACTGCCCCGCGCCGAGGCAGTGGTCGTGATCGGCGACGATCCGCATGGCGGTCACCGCCCCCAGCTCACCTGGAGCCGGTGGACGCCGTAGATGAACATGTCGTGCCGCATGGGCACCTCGTCAGGCGGCACGGCGAGGCGCAGGCCGGGCAGCCCGTCGAACAGGGCGGTCAGGGCGATGCTCATCTCCACGCGGGCCAGCTGCTGTCCAAGGCACTGGTGGATGCCGTGGCCGAACGCCACATGCTGGGACGGCGGCCGCGCGAGGTCCAGCTCGTCGGGATTCTCGAAGTGCTCGGGGTCGCGGTTGGCGGCCGGCAGCGACAGGACCACGGTCTGCCCGGCGCGGACCGGGTGGCCGTGGATCTCGACGTCCTCCCTGGCGACCCGGACGACGCCGAACTGCAGGATGCTCAGGTAGCGCAGCAGTTCCTCGACCGCGGGGCCGGCGGCCCGGGGGCCGCCGCGAAGGGCGCCCAGCCGGCCGGGACGGGTGAGCAGGGTGAGGGTGCCCAGCGCCAGCATGTTGGCGGTGGTCTCGTGCCCGGCGACCAGCAGCAGCCGGCCGATGCCGCTGAGCTCGGCGTCGCTCAGCCCGGCCCCGGAAGTGATCAGCGAGCCCAGCAGCGCGTCGTCGGGGCTGCGCCGTTTGGCGGCCACCAGCTCCCGCATGTAGCCCAGCAGCGCGTCCCTGGCCTCCGCCACCCGCTGTGCGTCCGCGGTGATGCTGAGCAGGGCGGCGGACCAGGCGTGGAAGCGGGCGCGGTCGGTGTAGGGCACGCCGAGCAGCTCGCAGATCACCAGGGACGGGATCGGGAGGGTGAACGCCGGAACCAGGTCGGCGGGCGGGCCGGCGGCGCGCAGGGCGTCGAGGTGGTCGGCGACGATGCGCTCGACGCGCGGCGCGAGGGCCTGCATGCGGCGGGTGGTGAAGAACGGCGTGAGCAGCCGCCGGTAGCGGGTGTGCTCCGGCGGGTCCATGAACAGCAGCGAACCGGCCCGGTCCTCGGGCCGGAAGGCGGGCCGCCTGATCGGTGAGGAGGCCAGCGTCCGGTCGGCGCTGAACCGCTCGTCGGCCAGGACCTCGCGCACGTCCTGGTGCCGGGTCAGCAGCAGGCCGGTCGCGCCGTCGGGGAACGACAGCGGGGAGACCGGCGACTCCCTGCGGAGCAGGCCGAGCGCCGGTGGCGGGTCGAGCGGGTCGTCGCGCCGCGTGGGCAGCGGGGCGGGGGCGGAGGCGGGGGGCTGCGGAGCGCGCATGGGACGAGATCCCTTCCTCGGAGACTCGCGCTGTGCCGCTCCCGGCGGGACGGCTGACGGCGGGCTCGCCGGAAGGAACGGCATCCGCTCCGAAAATAGAACGGATCCGTTCTATACGCGAGGTTCCGGCAGGTTGGGGACGTCCAGTAGGGGAGACAGGATGCCGTCCACAAACCGATCGACCAGGTCGTGGCCGGGAGGTTCATCCTGCATCAGCACATGCCCGAGGATGACCGCGAACGGCAGGTCCGCCAGCAGCCCGGCGTCCACCCGGCCGGGGATCTCGCCGCGTGCGCGGGCCCGGTCGAGCGCGGCCTCGATGGAGCGCCGCACGGGATCGGCGAGCCGTTCGCGGCGCAGCCGGGCCAGCTCGGGGTCCCGGCGGCTGCCCTCCAGCAGCGCGATGACCAGCCCGCGGTCCAGGCTCGACCAGCTGGCGACATAGGCCATCAGCAGCTGGCGTATGTCCTCGGTGAACGAGCCCGCGTCCCGCCCGGACACCGCGGGCCGGTAGCGCTCCATCGCGGCCATCACCAGATGGGCCTTGGCGGGCCAGCGCTGGTACAGCGTCGCCTTGCCCACCCGCGCGCGCCGCGCCACCAAGTCCATGGTCAGCCGCTCGTACCCGACCTCCGAGAGCAGGGCGAGGACGGCGTCGAGCAGTTCCGCGCGCCGCTCGGGCCTGCTCAGCGGCACCTTCCTCAGCCCGCTCCGCGCCGTCGCGTCGTCCCGCATGCCGCCCGCCCTCCGTGCCGGACCGAGAGTGCTCAACACCGTAAGCCAGCCGAAGCGCCACGGCAGTCCCCAAGACGGAAAAGAGCGGATGCAGCGCGCTCTGCTTCACATCACGCAGGTGCCCGGCGTTCGCGACAAGACACGGACGGGCTGAAGGGGTGAGGAGAAGTGTTCTCAAGGAGTGACCAGTGCGGGCACGGGCTCAGGCCCTGGTCAGATTGGGGGGACGCCTGGGACTCGAACCCACGAGGCGCTCAAACGGCGCCCGGTTCTGCCGGGGTGGTGCTGTCCAGGTGCGCGAACACCAGGACCCGGGTCTGGTGGACCATCTGATCCAGCTCCGCGATCGCCTCATGCAGGATCCGGCGCAGTTGCTCACTGTCGGGATGCAGGTGAACGCTTCGCCGATCAGCCAGGTGGCCGGCCGGGGTGACGATGGCGGGCTGCGATCGGCCGGTACCACCGGCTGGGGGGCTGACACGGCCCAGGATCCCGTACAGATCCATACTGATCGCGAACATGTGGCGGACCAGGGCGTCGGCCAACATCTCCGGGCTCGTCTGTGAGGCGATGTCGAGATCAGCGGTGGGGCCACCGGCAGGGGTGATGATACGAGCCACCGTGGGGCTGCTGGATGCGTTGGGGCCGTGCCGTTGATTTGCCGGCGGTGAGTTCGGCATTGCAGACCACTCTCATCTGCCGGAGCAAGGAGAGTTCACCGGGCGGCACTCCGGTGCCGTCCGGCCGCGAGAGCGAGTGCTCAGCGGTTCGGCCCGGCGGCGGGTAGTTGCCGGGACGAGACCGGGACCGGGGCGGGACCGCGAGGATCGCGGTCGGCGTTCGTCGGGCAGGTGAGCAGGGCCGCTGCCTCCAGCAACCTTCCCAAATTCAGCAGGTCGGCCTGCGCCCCGGCCGAAGCCGGGACAGAGCGGGCGGGTTGGTCCATGACCATGCTCCTTGGTCGCTCTCTGGAAGAGGTCTTGCGGACGTCGATCATCAGTCCCAGCCAATCTCGCCCTTGCCGGAAGGGAAACAGCCGATTCGCAATGAGGTAATCACCGCAAAAGATGACACGTCGACAGATGCCGGCCGACAGAGATGATGGAAGTGAGCACGTCCCGCCGAGGCGCCCATCCGGACACCCGCACCGCGGCCGTGATCGGCCAGGTGGGGCGAGGTGGGGACCGAGGGCTTCCCCGCCACCCCGGCCACACCGGCCCGGTCAATGCGCTGACGTTCGCCCGGGAAGGAGGACGCTCGCCGGTTCCAGCGACGACCCCACGGTGGGCTCTGGGACCCCGCTCTGTACGTCGACCCCGTACGCGGCATCTGTCCGAGAATCGGCCGCTTCTCGCGGATCTGTCGGACGTGATCTGTACTGTCGGCGACATCCGGGCCAACGGGTTCGCGACATCAGGTGATCGAGAGGCTGGAATGGCGGAGCACCGCACGTACCTTGAGTTGTCCGAAGACAACGCCACCGCTCACAAGTTCTACGAGGTGGTCCGCTCCGGCACCCGAGTCACCATTACCTACGGAAGGATCGGCGCCTCCGGCCAGGTGAAGGTGTCCGATTTCGCGACCGAGGCCAAGGCCGAGACGGCGGCCGCCAAGAAGATCGCGGAGAAGACCAGGAAGGGCTACGCCCCGGCGGTGCGGGGCGTACGGCGGGCCCGCCCGGTCAGCAGGCGCTCCATGGTCAGCACCAGGTCGACCGCCCGCCAGGCACCGGTGCTGTGGCGGTTGGCCACCGGCGCCGCCGCGTTCGGCATCTTCGTCGACCAGGACCGATGCTGGGTCGGCAACCAGAACGGCGACGTGTACACCGTTACCACCGACGGCACCGTGACCGGCCATTACCGCCTGCCCGACGGGGTGAAGTGCATCGTCGCCGACGACTTCTGGATCTACGCCGGCTGTGACGACGGCCGTGTGTACGACATGAGCGGCAAGGTTCCGCACGTGGCCTACGAGATCTCCGCCGATGTCGACATCTACTGGCTGGACATCGACGACGCCATCCTCGGAGTATCCGACCGCAACGGCCGCGTCACCGCCGTCGACCACGAAGACGAATACCAATGGTCACGCGACGTCGACGGCGACTCCGCCTGGATGGTGCGCTGCGACGCCGGAAGCAACACCGTCTTTCACGGCCATTCTCGCGGTGTGGCCTGTTATTCGGCCGCCGACGGCAAGCCGGTCTGGCAGACGCCGGTCGGCGGCGGCGTGTTGTTCGGATGGCAGGAAAACCGTGCGGTGTACGCCGCGACCAGTAATAACGACGTCTACCGGCTGGCCAAGGGCAACGGGGAGGTCGAAGCGGTGTACCGCTGCGACGCCGCCGTCTTCTCCTGCGCGGCCTCGCCCGACGGGCGCTATGTGTTCGCCGGCGACAACCACTCCTCCATCTACTGCTTCGACGAGGACGGTACCCGCCTGTGGAAACTCGGCACGGGTCACGGCTCGGCCTATTCGATGCAGTTCCTGGACGAGCGGGTCTACATCGTCACCACCGACGGTTCGCTGCTCTGCATCGACGCCTCCGAAACGGCCATCCATGCGGCCCACCAGGGATCGGTCCCCAAGCCCGTTGATGTGAAGGTCGCCGCGTCGCTGCCGACGGCCGAGCCGGTGACGGTGCTCGAGACCACCTCCCAGCCCGGTGACGCCGTCATTCTGGAGTGCTACCAGGACGGCTCCCGTCACCGCGTGCGCGTCATCAGCGAGGGTTACGAGCGGGGATGGAACGTGCAGTTCCCCAAAGAGATCCGCCAACCCGGCGCCCGCTACGCCGTCGAAGGCGTCCGCACCTCCGGGCGGGGTGGCTTCTACCGGGCCTACGGCGAGATCAGACGCCTCCTCTGACGTCTTGAGTTCGAGCGCCGACGTCGCGGAAGGGCATTCGCGTCCGCGAAGCCGAGTGAAACCGTCTGGGACGGCAATACCCGGGGGGACACGTCCCCCCGGAGGTGCGCATGGTCTGGCTCGGACTGGTCCTCGTCGTCGCGGGTGCCGTCCCGGCACTCACCGTGGACGGTGATCTGGGCGGTGTCGACATCACCGTGGCGGGTGCCGCGGTCATGGCCGTCGGCGCGGTCCTGCTGGTCGCGGGCATCCTGCGGCTACGCGGTCGCCGCCGCGCCGGGCCGGCCGGCGCGGCCGCGCAGGCCTACTACCGGACGTCCACCGGAAAGATCGTCGCGATGGTGATCGCGGTGATCTACATCGTCTCACCGGTCGACCTGATCCCGGACGTCTTCCTGCCGTTCGGGATCGTCGACGACGCCACCGCCCTCACCTGGCTGCTGTTCGCGCTCGGCCAGGAGTACACGCGACGGTCTCGCACGGAGCGCCGCGCCCCCTGAGGCCGCATGCCGGCGGCTCGCTCGAGAGCCGCGCGCCGCGTCCGTCACCTCGCAGTGCCGACCTCCTGGGCGAAGGCCAGCAGGGCTGCGGCGAAGCGGCCGGATGCAGCTCGGCGAGGCCGACCTGGCCGCCGACCTCGGCGTCACCCCCGGCCCCGACGAATCCGAGCTGCTCTGGGCCAGGTCCCAGGTGATGGCGGCGTCGGCCGCCGCCGGCCTGCCCCCGCCGCTCGGCCCGGTCTCCACGCAGTTCCGCGACCTCGGGGCGTTCCGCACGACCACACCGCGCCTCAAGCGGCTCGGATTCCGCGGCCGCGCCTGCGTCCACCCGGCACAGCTCCCGGTCGTCGCGGAGGTCTTCACCCCGACACCGGCCGAGCTGGACCGGGCCCGCTCTCTGCTGGCCCGCTACGAAGCGGCTCTGGCCTCGGGCTCCGCCGTCTTCGTCGGCGACGACGGCCGCCTTGTCGACCAGGCCGTCATCCGCGCCGCCCGCGCCCTGCTCGCCTGACCACCGAGCACTTCTCGGGCGCGCGGGTTGACGCCCTCGCCGCCGTGCGTTCCTGTTCGGTCGGCGCCTCCGCTGGACGAAGGCGGTGCTTATCTCGACCAGCGTGATGCAGTCTGGTCTCGGCCGTGAGTTCGTGGGCATTGGCCGCCACGGACTGCCGAGATGTCTTCAGTAGTCAAAGAAGAAATTTGGAACGATCCTGAGCGCTCTGACTCGGGTGAACATTGTCGAGACGCCGGGATCTGCACCCACGATCCGCTACCGCCCGGATCGGCAGGGCGGCGGTCTCCGCAGCTCAGCGCCGTGATTCGGACTCGGATGCCGACGGCTGTGCGCCCGAGATCGTTTCGGCCATCAATGGTCGTGGCCGCCTTGCCTCCTCTGGTCCTTCGTGGACGGTCAGGAGGTAGGAGCGGCTCATACTGAGCGTTCCGCGGGGTGCCTCATCAGAGCCACACCTCGACAAAAACCAGATGAAAGGAGTCGGGCTTTTGCGCGGCTACCTGAACACGCTCCTCCAGGTCACCACCATCGGGCTCGTCGTGCTCGTGCTGGGCAACATCGGGTTCGGTGAGATCTGGGACGCTGCCAAGGACATCTTCCCGTCCTGGGGCAGTTTCTTCACCTTCGTCTTGGTCATGGCGGGGCTCTCCGGCCTCGTCTTCGCCTGGTCGAAGAACCACTGATCGCACCGCAGGAGTGACTCCTGCATGCGCAGCAACACGGAATGGGGTCCGCGCACTGAGGTGCGCGGCCCCGTTCTCTTGTCCCAAGCAGCTCACAAGCGAGCCCCGCCGGTCGATGGGACGCCTGGGTCAGGCGAAGGGCGGCGGACCACTTCCGACCAGCGTGATGACGTCGGACCAGACCGCCGAGCCGCCGAGCGTGACCTGTGCTTCGCGGCCGTCTGGAAGTCTCAGCGTCTGGTCGTGAGCGCCGCTGGCGTCGAAGTCGCCGATGGTCGCGGTTCCGGACCACTCCCGCTGTTTGGCGCGCAGATCGACGTAGACCTCGATCTCGGCTCCGTCGCTGCCGATCAGGGTGGCGGGCCCCCGGTAGCGGCTCACGCGTGGATCTTCTCGTCAAGGCCGACGTGGTTCGTCTTCATGAAGACGCACCATAGCGTTCAGGTGGGACGTTCCCGCCCGCACTGCTTCTCAGGGCTCAACGTGGTCCGAGCGGGTTTGTGTATGCCGTCATCCCGGCCGTTAGACTCCAACGTGCGGAAGGTTCGCCCGTGCCTGCGTGGTAGGGGCGTCGTAAGAGGGAACCCGGTGGGAATCCGGGACTGCCCCGCAGCGGTGAGCGGGAACGACCGCCGTCATCGAGCACTGGGCCGCCGGGCCTGGGAAGCGACGGCCAGTAGGACGCACCTACCCAGGTAGGAGCGGTGCCCGCGAGTCCGAAGACCTGCCTTCGCCCGTGCGCCGGCTGGCGTGCGGTGGTCTGCGGCCTCGCGGGAGGGCCGGCGGGCGGCACAGGCGGTTTTCGGCGCCGTGCCGTGCACGTCCCTCCCCGGTTGGCCGCCTTTGGCTCAGCGAGGGAAGCTGCCATGAAAACCACGATCCTCGGTTACCCCCGGATCGGGACGCGCCGCGAGCTCAAGTTCGCCACCGAAGACTTCTGGGCGGGACGCATCGACGCGGCCGCGCTGGAGAAGGCCGGCGCGGACCTGCGCGGCGCCGTCTGGACAGGGCTGCGCGACGCCGGTCTGGACGCGATCCCGTCGAACACCTTCTCCTTCTACGACCATGTGCTGGACACCAGCGTCCTGGTGGACGCCGTGCCCGAGCGCTATCGGGGCCTGGACGGCCTCGACCGGTACTTCGCCATGGCGCGCGGTGTCCAAGACATCCCGGCGATGGAGATGACCAAGTGGTTCGACACCAACTACCACTTCATCGTGCCGGAGCTGGGGCCGGACATGCGGTTCCGGCTGCCCGGAGGGGTCACGTCGAAGCCGGTCGCGGAGTACCTGGAGGCCAGAGCCCTCGGTATCGAGACGCGGCCCGTGCTCGTCGGACCGCTGACCTACCTGCTGCTGGCCAAACCCGCGGCGGACGCGCCCGCCGGCTTCCGCCCGCTGGACCTGCTCGACGGGCTGGTGGAGGTGTACGCCGAGCTGCTGGAGCGGCTGGCGGGGGCGGGCACCGAATGGGTGCAACTGGACGAGCCCGCCCTGGTGGCCGATCGGACCGACGGGGAGGTCGCCGCACTGGCCCGCGCGTACGCGCGCCTCGGTGAGCTGTCCAGCCGGCCGCACCTGCTGGTGGCGACCTACTTCGGCACGATCGGAGCCGAAGCGCTGCGCGCCCTTGCGTCCTCCCGTGTGGAGGCCGTCGGGCTGGACTTCGTCGCCGGTCCCGGCAATCTGGACGTGCTCGCTTCCGTGGGCGGGCTGCTGCGCAAGACCGTCATGGCGGGCGTCGTCGACGGCCGCAACATCTGGCGCGCTGACCGGCAGCGGGCCAAGGCCGCCTGCGCCACGCTGCTCGGTCTGGCCGACCAGGTGGTCGTGAGCACCTCCTGCTCACTGCTGCATGTCCCGATCGACCTGGACGCCGAGGACGCGCTCGATCCGGCGGTGCGGGGGCGGTTGGCGTTCGCCCGGCAGAAGGTCGGCGAGGTCGTCGCGCTCGGCGAGGCGCTGGGCGAGGACGCGGCCGGTCCCGCCGCGCAGGTTCCGGCGTCCACCGCCGGGATCGACCACGAGGTCCGGGCTCGCCTGGACACGCTCGGCGGTTCCTCCCGCGGGGACCGCGAAACCCGGTTCGCCGCGCAGCGCGCCTCGCTCGGGCTGCCCGACCTTGCCACCACCACGATCGGCTCGTTCCCCCAGACTCCGGAGGTGCGCAGGGTCCGCGCGGACCGCCGGGCCGGACGCATCTCCGAGGACGACTACAGCCAGGCGATGCGGCAGGAGATCGCCCGCGTCATCGCGCTGCAAGAGGAACTCGGTCTGGACGTGCTCGTGCACGGCGAGCCCGAACGCAACGACATGGTCCAGTACTTCGCCGAGCAGCTGGACGGCTACGCCGCCACCGAGCACGGATGGGTGCAGTCCTACGGGTCCAGGTACGTGCGGCCGCCGATCCTGCACAGCGACGTCGCTCGTCCCCGTCCGATGACCGTCGCGTGGACCACCTACGCCCAGGGGCTGACGAGCAAGCCGGTCAAGGGCATGCTCACCGGGCCGGTCACCATGCTGGCCTGGTCGTTCGTCCGCGACGACCAGCCCCTGGCCGAGACGGCCCGCCAGGTCGCCCTCGCGCTGCGGGACGAGATCGGGGACCTGGAGTCGGCCGGTATCCGCATCGTCCAGGTCGACGAGCCCGCACTGCGCGAGCTGCTTCCCCTGCGTGCGGCCGGCCACGCCGCCTACCTGGACTGGGCCGTCGGAGCCTTCCGCCTGGCGACCTCCGGGGTGGCGGACACCACGCAGATCCACACCCACATGTGCTACTCCGAGTTCGGTGAGATCATCGATGCGATCGGGGCGCTGGACGCCGACGTCACCAGCGTCGAGGCGGCCCGTTCGCACATGGAGCTGGTCGGCGACCTCCGTGCCGCCGGTTACGAGAACGGCATCGGCCCTGGCGTCTACGACATCCACTCGCCCCGCGTCCCCTCGGCCGACGAGATCGAGGAGAACCTGCGGCGCGCGCTGCAGGTCGTCGAGCCCGCCAAGCTCTGGGTCAATCCCGACTGCGGGCTCAAGACCCGCGCTTACCCGGAGACCGAAGCGGCGCTGCGCAACCTGGTGACCGCCGCACGGCGAGTCCGCGAGGACGCCGCCGCGCGCTGAGCCGCGGCCGAACGGCGGCGCACGCCCGGTCAGAAACCGGCGTGCGCCGCTCCCACCTGCGCCTGACCTGACGCCTCGCGGCGGATCCACTGGAGCAAGGTCGGGTTGTCGACAGTGGTGATGACACTGATGGTGCTGCGGAGGTGGCGGTCGTGGTCCAGCAGGGCCAGAAGGCTCGCGGCCAGGTCCGCGCGGGCGGTGTATCTGCCCTCGGCGTGGCCTTCGACAATGGTGTAGTCGGTGACCGACGGCAGGTGGTAGAGCCCGCTCGGGCGCACGATCGTCCAGTCCAGATCGCTCTCCCGGACCAGCGTCTCCATCCGCCGCATGTCGTCGTACAGCGTCTTGCCGAGGACCCGGGTCACGTAGGGCAGAAGTACCCGGTTGAACAGGATCCCTGCATCGGCGTAGGGCCGCGGGTCGACCCCGGTCGAGCTGACAACGGCGAGCCGGCGCACCCCGTGCTTCCGCATCGCGGCGATGATGTTGGCCACGCCCTGCGAATAGGTGCTGATCGGCTTCTTCCCGGCCGGCACCCCCAGCGTCGACAGGACCGCGTCCTGCTTCTCCACGGCGGCGTGGACGGCATCTCGGTCGAGCACGTCCGCACCGACCACCTCGAGCCGCTCATGGCGCAGGGGGAAGGAGTCCGGCCGCCGGGTGACCGCGGCGACCTGATGCCCGGCGGCGAGGGCCTGGCCGGTGAGCAGGCGGCCGGTGGGGCCGTTGGCTCCGAAAATCGTGACACGCAAGACGATGTGTCCTTTCCGCGGTTGCTAGGAGTGCCGTCGCTCGTCCGGCCGGGCGGGATCCTGGCGAGCCCGCTGTGCCTCGCGCAGGATCGCCCAGGCATCCGCGACCGGGCCCACGTGGGCGAGCTTGTCGGGGTTGCTCATCGTGCTGATCGTCTGGATCCGACCGTCGAGGATGTCGAGGGTCCAGGTGTTGACGACCTTGCCGTCGCGATCGCGGAAGACGGCGCCCGGCTGGCCGTTCACCTGGCGCGGCTCCACGACACCGCCGATCTGGACGAATGACGGGACGAGCACGCCGAGCGCCCGGGCGACGTTGCCCGCACCGAAGATCCCCCTCGCCCACTGCGGGGCCTTGCCGCCGCTGTCGGCGACGATCTGAACGTCGGCGGCGAGCAGGTTCTTGAGCCCGTCGAGGTCGCCCTCGGCGAACGCGTCGAAGAACCGCGTCGCGAGTTCCTCGCGCTCCCTCCGGTCGGCCTCGAACCGGGGCCGCCCCTCGTCCATGTGGCGGCGTGCCCGAACCGCGAGCTGGCGGCATGCGGCCTCCGACCGGCCGACCGCCGAGGCGACCTCGGGGAAGCCGAACCCGAACACCTCGCGCAGCACGAAGACGGCGCGCTCCAGCGGGCTGAGCCGTTCCAGCAGCAGCAGAGCCGCCATCGATACCGAGTCGGCGAGTTCGGCCGAGCGTTCCGGGTCCTGGTAGGGGTCGGTGAGCAGCGGCTCGGGGAACCACGGGCCGACGTACTCCTCCCGCCGGACGCGGGCCGAGCGCAACACGTTGATCGAGAGCCGGGTGACCACGGCCGACAGGAACGCCTTGGCCGACGTGGGCCGGGCCGGCGTGGCGGCATAGCGAATCCAGGTCTCCTGGACGGTGTCCTCGGCCTCGGTCACGGTGCCCAGGATCCGGTAGGAGATCGAGAACAGCAGCGGACGCAGCTCTTCGAACTCCTCGGCCCGGGTCACGCCAGCTCTTCCTTGAAGCCCTGCCGCCAGGACGGGTAGCGCGGCTCCCAGCCGAGCTCCCGCTTGGCCTTGGCGCTGGAGAAGCCCCGCCCCTCGGTCATCATCACCACCGCCTGGTCGCCGGCGAGCAGCCGGGCCAGCCACACCGGGACCCGCCTCGGTCGCTTCGCGCCGGCGCACCCCGCCAGGTAGGGGAGCCACTCGCTCGCCGGGGCCGGGTCGTCGTCGACGATGTTGTACACCCCGCGCGCCTTCTGTTCCACGGCCAGGACCGTGGCACTGGCCGCGTCGTCCAGATGCACCCACGAGCTGTAGCCGGTACCACGCCCCACCAGCGGGTACTGCCGCTTGCGCAGCAACTCGACCTGGTCGTCGATGGCGCCCGGCCCGTAGAACGCGCCGTACCGCAGGACCGCGCCGCCCGCCTTGAGGACCACGTCCTCCACCCGGCTCAACGCCTTCAAGCCCACGTTCGCGGCCGTCCCCTCGAGCAGGTCCAACGGATCCTCCTCGGTCTTCACCCATCCGCCCTCGCGGATGCCGTTCCACGAGGCGTACCCCTGCGCGACGAAATGGGGTACGCCGGTCGCCTCTGCGGCGGCCAGCAGGTGGTCGGTCCCCTCCGTGCGCAGCCGGTTGGTCTTGGCGAACCATCGGTCCGGATGCTTGATGTCGGGCTTGCCGGCGTGCGCCATCGAGATCGCGGTCATCTGGTGCACGACCACGTCCGGCCGCGCGGCCGCCACCGCCTCCCCGACCGCAGCCGCGTCCAGCCCGTCCATCACCACACCGTCCGCGCCCAACCGCTCCAGCAGGTCCAGCTTCGCCCGGCTCGTGGTCGTCGCCGTCACCTGATGGCCCCGTGCCACCAACTGCGGTACCAACCGCTGCCCCAGGACCCCGCTCCCACCAGCCACGAACACTCGCATGACCATCACCTTCCGACGAGATCTCCTGCCTTCGCTACCCGAGACAAATCAGCCCGACTTTCTGTGACATGACGGGCTGACCCATTCTGGGAGCCGGGCCGGCCGTGACGTCGTGAGCGGCTCGATGGCCTCGATCCGGTAGTTGCCGCAGTGCTGGGCGCCGAGGTCCGGCGGTAGCCGATACCGCTGATCATCATGAGGTCGCCGATGCGGTCGTGGACGTTCCAGTGCGACCGGTCGTAGCGGTTCCGGTCGCCGCCGACCCCCTAGACGGGGGCGGGGACCTGGTGGATCGGAAACTCGTCGACCGGGAAGACGCCAGGCATCCCGGGCACAGGGGGACCTCCGGGCCGCTTCATGGGCTGGTGGGAGAGGACGGGACCGAAGTGCGGTCCAGCCGCGTCACGGTGCCGCGGTCCCCGTCGACCCGGACCCGGTCGCCGGTGCAGAGCACGCGGGTGGCGCCCTGGGTGTTGACCACGCAGGGCAGGCCGTACTCGCGGGCGACGACCGCGCCATGGGAGACCGAACTGCCGATGTCGGTGACGAGCGCGGCGATCAGGGTGAAGTAGGGCGTCCACCCGACGTCCGTCACGGGGGCGACCAGGACCTCACCGGGCTGCAGTTCCCGAGCCTGCGCGATCGTGGTCGCGACCCGGACGGTCCCCTCGACGACACCGCCGCACGCGGAACGACCGACGATCACACCGCCCTCGGCTGGCTCCGGGGGCTTCGGCCGCGTCGGAACGGGCTTGCCGACGCTGACGTCCGGGAAGTCGAGCCGGGCCTGGTACGGAAGCGCCGCCCGGCGCGCCTCGGCGCGGTCGATCAGGTCCCCGGCGTCGTCGGTGCTCAGCAGGTCCGGCAGCTCCGACCGGTCGAAGAAGAACACCAGGTCCGCGTCGGGCAGCCGCCCCGTCGCGGCCAGCTGCTCGCCCAGGAGGCGATAGCCGAGGCCGAGCCGGTGGGCGACCAGGACCATCCGCGACTTGGTGGCCTCGCGTCCGCGTGCCCCGGCCCGCGCGAGCCGGGCCATCACCCGTACCGCCCGGGAAACGCCTTCCGGCGCAGGTGGGACCGTGCGGACGGCGTCGCCGGTGAGAAGGCGGGCCCGGAGCATGGCCTGCATGATCGTGCCGAGCCCTTCCGGGTCGTCCCCCCACGACGGTTCGCGCAGGCACAACTCCCGGTAGCCCCGATGGCCGTGGCGCCGCAGAAACCCGTTGAACGCGCGGCTGGTCGGACCACCGCCTCCGGTCAGCCGGACCACGGCCTCGGCGGCGTCCGGTTCGAGGAACGCCTTGGCTTCCGTCCCGTCCGCGGCCAGCCGGGCCACCACGCCGTCCAACTGCTCCAGCATGACGGCGCTCTCGACGTTGGTGGCGCCGGCCAGCAGTACCGCGGCCCGGGAGCGGCCCTCGTCCTCGCTTCGGCCCGCGCGGATCGCTTCGCGCACCACCGTCTGCTCCAGCACGTTCGCGGCGACGGCGGAGCGCGCGGAGGACCGGACGTGGGTGAGGGTGGCCTCGTTGTAGAGCTCGATCGCAGAGTCCAGCTCGGTGAGCAGCGCTGCCGGCTCCGCCGCGGACGGCGTCTCGGAGCGCGCCAGGTCGCGGTCAAGGCGGCGGATCGCCCGTCCCGCCGAGAGCGTGAACGTGGTCAGCCGGACGGTGTTGACCAGGCGGAGCAGGAACGGCTTCGGCGGCACCGGCACCAGTTCGTCCACCACCCTGCCCGCGATCGAGAGCGAGTACTGCTCCAGCGAGTTGCCCAGGATCCCCGAGCTCAGGGCCGTGCCCTCGGTCATGTTGAGGAACAGGTGACCCGAGAAGTAGCCCAGCTGCAGCCAGCGGTCCTCCCGGTAGGAGTCCTGGAAACCGGCGGTGACCTGGACCATCTGCATCGCGTACTCGATCGCCCGCCCGCTCACGGACGCCGTGAGCGGGCAGAAGGCGCCGGGCATCATCTCGCCGATGTTGCACCGGGTGTAGACGTGGTCCTCGCCGGCCACCGTGCTGTCCATCTCGCTCAGGTCCCCGGGCAGGGTGGTGATCGGCCGCGCCTGGAGCCAGCGGATCTCGCCGGTCCGGTCGATCGCCCATTCGAGGTCCAGGGGCATTCCCCACCGCGCCTCCGCGGCGCGGGCGCCTGCCGCGACGGCCATGACCTCGTCGTCGTCGAGCGCCGGACGGGACGCGATCTGGCGGTCCACGATCCGCCCGGAGCGGTCGACCTCGTAATGGTCGGGGCTCGCGGAGCCGTCGACCAACGACTCCGCCAGGCCGAGAACCGCGTCGACCACGCAAAGCTCGCGCCGGCCGCTCGCCGGATCCGCGGTGAACACGACACCGGCGGCCCGCGCGTCGACCATCTCCTGGACCACCAGGTGCATCGCGCCGGAGATGCCGGCGGCCGACCGGTAGGCGGTCGCACGCTCCGAAGACGCGGAGGCCGCGCAATGCCCGATCGCGGCGAGGAGCTCGTCGTATCCGCCGACCCCTAGAACCGACTCGTACTGACCGGCGAAGGAGCTCTCGACACCGTCCTCGCCCGAAGCCGAGGAACGCACCGCGACCGCCTTTCCCGAGCCGGCCATCCGGGCGTAGCGCGCTTCGAGCCCGGAGGGAAGGGCGGCGGCGTCGGCGTTCGCGATGACGAACGCGGCCGGCACCGAGAACCCGGCGGCGGCGAGCGTCGCGAGGCCGAGGGCCTTGCCGCCGTACCTCGCGTCGGTGACGTCCGACAACTCGACGAGCTCGCTCCGGGGGTGCCGCACGGCAGTTACGTTACACTGTGCTCGAAAATGAACAACCCCTCGGGAAGACCCCGTGACGCTCGCATCGACGACGCCGTTCTGACGGCCGCCGCCGAGCTGCTGGCAGAGGTCGGCTACGCCGAACTGACCGTGGCCGCCATCGCCGACCGCGCCGGAACATCCCGGCCCGCGGTCTATCGGCGCTGGCCCAGCAAAGCCCACCTCGTCCACGAGGCGACCTTCCGGGACGGCGTCACCGCCGGCGCACCCCGGACAGGCTCGTTCGCCGAAGATCTGCACGAACTGGTGAGACGGACCGCGGAGCTCCTGACCACTCCCATGGCCCGGATCGCCGTACCCGGCCTGATAGCCGAAGCCGCGACCGACCCGGTCATCCACCAACGCCTCCTCGAACGATTCTCCGCCGGGGGATGGCGCGGGCTCGACGCCACCCTCGCCGCGGCCGTCACGAGCGGAGAGCTCGACGCCGAGGTCGACGCACTCGTGCTGCTGGAGATGATCATCGGCCCCGCCCTGGCCGCAATGCTGACCAGGGGCCCCGACGGCCTCACACCGGACTGGGTCGCCAAGACGGCCCGCATCCTCCTCAACGGCGTGAGGCCTGCGAACTACAGGCGAAATCCAGACGACTCCTGATCTGGGCATCGCAACGTGGAGACCGGAACCAGGTCGTCCAATGCGGCGTGACGCGGTGCCCTCAACGCGGGCGCGTACTGCGTGCCTGGGGCGGGGCGCCCACGCTCGGAGGTCAAGCTCAGATCGGTGCGGGAGTCACGTGGTCGGTCCCGTCGTTCTCCCCAGTTCGGTCGCCAGGGCGGTGATCGTCTCTTCCGGATGCGTCGATCCGGGGAAGTAGGCGCAGACCCGTTCGGCCACGTCGCCGAACCGGGCCTTCATCTCGCCGGCGCACTCGGCCGGCGTTCCGACGACCGCCAGCGTCCGCATCATCGTGTCGTCGATCAGGCCGATCATCGTCATGATGTCGCCGGTCTTCGACAGCGCGTTCAACTCGGGTTGCAGATCCCCCCAGCCCTCGATGTCCAGGACCGGCCTGTACGCCGGGGTCGAGCCGTAGAACGCCAGCAGCGCCTTCACTCCGAAGGCCGCGGCCTCGATCTCCTCGGGGGTGTCGCCCATCGCGACGATCGCCTGCGGGTACAGGTCGATCCGTTCGCGACCCGCCAGTTCCAAGCCTTCGGCCACGGCGGGAAGAGTGCGCTCGCGAAAATGTCGATGGCTGTGGAACGGCATCACCAGCAGTCCATCGGCGACCTCGGCCGCGGTCCGGGTCATCACCGGGCCCAGCGCACCGAGCAGGACCGGCGGCACGCCGTACGGGTTCGGTCCGGGGACGAACGTCGCGGGCATCAGGGTGTGCTTGGTGAACTCGCCGCGGAAATCCAGCGGGGTGCCGTCCTGCCAGGAGTTCAGGATCGCCTTCACCGCGAGCACCGTCTCGCGCATCCGGGCTGCCGGCCTGCTCCAGGTCGAGCCGTACCGGTTCTCGATGTGCGGCCTGATCTGCGAGCCCAGTCCGAGCCGGAACCGCCCCTTGCTGAGCAGTTGCAGGTCGTAGGCCATGTTGGCCAGGTTCATCGGACTGCGGGGGATCGCGATCGCGACGTTGGTCATCAGGTCGGTCGGCGGTACGTCCGACGAGCCGGCCGCGACGATCAGGGGCAGGAACACGTCGTGCGGGCCCTCGAACGTGAACAGGCCGTCCACCCCGGCGGCGATCAGTGCGCGGGCACGCTGCGCCGCCTCGTCCGGCCGGCCGTCCAGTTGCACATCCAGCTTCACTGGCCGATCTCCATTCGCGCAGAGCCGAGTGTCCGCCGGCGAGGGGCGAGGACGCCGCAACGAGCTTCGCATCTCAGACAAGCCGGCGGGAACATTCTGAGCCCCGGCGACCTACGGAGCACGGAGAGGGTGGGGCTCGGAGAGCATCGATGCTCGCTGAAGGCTTGGTGGGAGTCTTTGCGAGTCGGCTACTCGGCTACTCGGCCCCGAAGGATCGAGCTGCTCGTGGGCTTCTCCCCGGGATGGACGTGATTTCGGCAAGAGCACAGGGGCGGCCGGAACCGCGGGCGTGCTACCGGGTGGGTGTGGCGGATGGGGCGAGGCCGGTGAATGCGAGGTCAACGATGGCGTTGACATGGTCGGTGTCGGCTATGCGCGGGGTGAGCAGCCGGCGGTAGTAGGCGGCGCCGTAGAGCAGTTCGGTGACGAGGACCGGGTCGGCGTCGGCGCGGACCTGGCCTTCGCGCTGCGCCGTCCTTATGCGTTCGGCGGCGGCGCCCGCCAAGTGACCGATGAAGCTGTCCCACAGGGCCCGGTGGAGGTCGGGGTCGTGCTGGGCTTCGCCGATCAGTGCGCGGTAGTGCGGAAAGACGTCCGGGTCGCCGAGGATTCGAGAGGCCGCCGCCATCTGCGCCTTGATGTCGGCGATGAAGTCCCCGGTATCGGGGAAGGACGCGTCCATCTTCCACGTGGACAGTAGGCCGTCCAGCAGCACGGCGCCCTTGGACGGCCACCACCGGTAGATCGTGTTCTTGCCGACGCCGGCGCGGGCGGCGATGCCCTCGATGCTGAGTTTGCGGTACCCGACCTCCTGGCACAGGTCCATGGCGGCCTTGATGACGGCGTTGGCGGCCTCTTCACTGCGGCGCTCGGGACGTCTAGGTGACATGCGGACAGCATATCCCTCAGACGGCACGGAACGTTCCGTATTGACTATGTGCAGGGCGGCGGGCATGCTGAGGCGGCACGGAACGATCCGTACCGCCAGTGAGGGACGAGTCCCATGAAAGTTGAGTTCACCCACGACATCGCCTGCGTCTGGTCGGCGCTCGGCTACGCCCGCTTCCAGCGGGCCGCCGAGGAGTACCGGGCAGGTGGCGGCGAACTGGAAGTCGTCTTCAGGCCGTACCGGACCGCGGGCTCGTCAGCGGGAACGTCGCCGGGCAGCGGCCACTTCCAGCTCGTCCCCGCCGCGCGGGCCGAGCAGATCGCGCGGGCGGCTGCGGCCGACGGCCTGGTGGTGAAGCTCGACCGGATCGTGCCCGCCCGCACCGCCCAGGCCCACCGGCTCATCGCACTGGCGGCCGACCACGGCGCCGCCGAGGACATGGCCGCTCGCCTGTACCGTGCCCACTTCACCGACGGTCTGGACATCGCCGACGCGAACGTGCTGCGGGGCCTGGCGCACACGATCGGCGTCCGCTGGGACAGCGAGAAGGTCTGCGAGCGGCCCCACGCGGAACCTGCGCGATCCGCAGATGCGCCCGGCCCGCGAGTGCCGGTCTTCCGGTTCCCCGACGAGACCGTCCTCGTTGGAGCCGTGTCACTCGCCGCGCTGCGGAGTGAGCTGAGGCGGACCGACCTGACGCACCGACGCGGTCGGCCATCGCCCGACCGCTTGCCAACCGCAGGATCAGTGCTCTGACCAACGCCACGCGCCGAGGCGAGAAGCGCAACCGCGGTCGCCGAAGCCGACGGGTGGCCAGTCCAGCGAATCCGGCGAACACTGCGCTCGCCGGAACTACGTCCGTGCAGGTGAGGCCATAGTGTCCGGCGGCCCCCACGGAATAACGCTGACGCGGCGCCCGCTGTAGTCATTGCCAAAGGACGAGGGAGACGACATGGCAACCGAAAGGGCACTGCTCGCGGGTGGTTGTTTCTGGGGGATGGAAGAGCTGTTCCGCCGGCAGCCCGGAGTGATCTCCACGCGGGTCGGCTACAGCGGCGGCGACGTGCCCGACGCCACCTACCGCGACCACGGGTCCCACGCCGAGGCCATCGAGGTCGTCTACGACCCCGACGGGACCGACTTCCGGGCGCTGCTGGAATTCTTCTTCCAGATCCACGACCCCACGACCGTGAACCGGCAGGGCAACGACGTCGGCACCAGCTACCGCTCCGCGATCTTCTACACCTCGGACGAGCAGCGGAAGGTCGCCGAGGACACCATCGCCGACGTCGACGCCTCCGGCCTGTGGCCGGGCAGGGTCGTCACCGAGGTGACCGCCGCCGGCGACTTCTGGGAAGCAGAGCCGGAGCACCAGGACTACCTGCAGAAGTACCCGAACGGCTACACGTGCCACTTCCCCCGCCCCGGCTGGAGGCTGCCGAAGCGGACCGCCGGAGCCTGACGGGGACGGCGCGGGTGTCAGCGCGTGCGTAGTTTCCGCGATGCGGCGGGTGCATGGAGGGTCATGCCCCGCCGCATCCGGGTTCCGAGCACATGAATCTGGACGACGCGGGATGTTGGGCACGGCCAGCATCATCACGACCTGAACCGCGATATCCGTTCGTACCGGTCAGACTCCGCGTCCGGCGAGCGGAGCGCCGGAGTTTCGGGATGGTCGGTCAGGCGGCTGTCCGGGGGCCGAGATGCTGGAGGAAGAACTCGGTCATGAGGGCGAGCGTGTTCTTGAACTCCTGGTTGTAGACGACGAAGTGGCCGCCGGGCAAGGTGATGAGCTGCTTGGGGTGCAGGGCCCGTTCGTAGGCGGCGAAGGCCAGGTCGCTGTGAGTGAGGATGTCGTGCTGGGCGACGACGAGCATGAGCGGCGTAGGGGAGATGCGGGCGATGTAGTCGCCCGGCTCGTAGCCGGCGATCGCCTCCACCGACCGGAGCGTGACCTCGTTGCGCCACGTCGCCAGACGCTCCGGTTCGATCGTCTGGTACCACTCGTAGGTTTCCCGGTCGGCCATCGCGGCGGGCTCCCCGGGCGTGGCGGTGACGAGGGGGAGCATCGTCGGCGCCTCGTCGTTGAACCGGGCGAGCCGGTCGGCGTCGAAGCTCTTGCGGACCTCGGCGAGCGCCTCGCTGGGGATGAACCGCGACAGGGTCGTCCCGCCGCTGACGACCGGCACCTGCGAGTAGACGGCCTTGACCCGCCGGTCGACGGCCCCGACGACGAGCACGTGCCCGCCTGAGAAGCTCGACCCGAACACCCCGATGCGCTCGGCGTCCACCTCGGGACGTGTGCACAGGAAGGTGATGGCGTCCCGGTATCCCTGGATCTGCGTCCAGGGGTCGACTTCCTGACGCGGTTCACCGTCGCTCGCGCCGAACGAGGCGTGGTCGTACAGGACGACCGCCAGCCCGGCCGCGGCGAGGGCTTCGGCGATGTCGTCGGTGTACTGCTCCTTGACCGCCCCGAGTCCGTGGGTGACGACCACGGCCGGGTGCGGGCCAGAGGTGCCGTCGGGGGTGTAGAGCCATCCGCGGAGGGTCGTTCCGGCCGAGATGAACTCGATGTCCTGGCGCATGTGCGGGTCCTTTCGCTGGTGCGGCGGGTATACGCCGCGGCCTAGGGAGGGCCGGGGGAGTCACCGGGGGTGAAGGCGCCGCCGAGGGCGGCGGCGTGCGCGGCCGCGGCGGCGACCTCGGCGATCTCGTCGTCCACCGGCCCGCGGGCGACGAGCAGGCGGTAGTAGATGGGGGCGCCGACGGCGCTGATGATCGCGATGCCGTCGGCCCCCGGCGGCAGTTCGCCGCGTCCGACGGCCCGTTCGACGATCCGGGACGCGAGGCGGTTGCGCTCGGCGATCACCGTCGCCCAGGCGGTGGACGCCTCGGGGGACCGGACGGCGGCGGCCACGACGCCCTCGACGAGCGCCCGGGCCCTGGGCTGCCGGTACAGGGCGGCGATCTCCAGCGCGAGCGCCCGGAGGTCGTCCTTCAACGAGCCGGTGTCCGGAATCGGGATCTCGTTCTTGCCCAGTTCGCCCAGCAGGTCGACGACGAGTCCCTCGACCGTCCGCCATCGCCGGTACAGCGTGGCCAGATGCACGCCCGAACGCTCGGCCACCTTCTCCAGGGTGAGTCCGGCGTACCCGGCCTCCTCCAGTTCGTCCTGGGCCGCGGCCAACACCGCCGCACGGGTGCGCGCCGTTCGGCCGCCGGGCCGCACGGCCCCCGTCGCGCGCGGCTGCACGTCCATGCGACGCCCCTCCCTGTGGGTCACGTCACAGAGTAACGCGAATTTCTTTGCATTAACAGCGCGGTGGCAGGTGAACTGGAGGAGCCCTCGCCTGGTGGCCCTGCCCGGCCGTATTCACAAGGTCGAAGACAGAGCTGACGGCCCAAACGCACGCACCCTGCACGTCATCGTGCGTCCGGCGGTATCGCCTCGGCGCAAGGCGCCGGCCTGCCTCGCAGTTCCGTCGACCCCGAGGGCCCGAACGCACCGGACACCCTCCATGATCAGCGCGAGGCGGTCGGCCAGAACGTCCGGGGCGTCGACCGGGCTACCCGGACCAGCCGAACCAGGAGATCCGGGCGGTCGTAGGTCCGCAGCCGACTTTCTGGTCAGTCGTTACTCAAGGGCCGTTCGGCGTACGGGTGGCAGCCGGAGGTGTGGGAAGCCGCCTCGGCGGCCGCCGTGTCCGCTGCCGAGCTGCGGATCGCCTCGAGCAGGCGAGTGTGGTCCATGTAGTCGTCGGGCCGCAGCCCGGCGCTGAAATGGTCGTGCAGTGACTGACGGATCACCTGTCCGAGGTCCGCGTACAGCTCGACGAGCACTTCGTTGTGGGACGCGGACACCACCGCGCGGTGGAAGGCCGCATCAGCCTCCACGAAGCTGTCCCGGTTCCCGGACGCCCAGGCACGCTCGCGCCGGTTCAGCATTTCGTCCAACTGCAGCAGATCTCCCTCCGTGCGGCGTTGTGCGGCCGTCGCCGCCGCGGTCACTTCCAGGGCGGCCCGTACCGCGATCACGTCACGCTGGTCGGCGGCGGCGAAGCGGCGCTGCATGACGCCGGCCAGCTCGCTGGTGGCGATGACGTAGGTGCCAGAACCGTGGCGTACGTCCAGCAAGCCGTTGTGGGCGAGTGCCCGCACGGCCTCCCGGACCGTGTTCCGGGCCACGCCGAGTTGCTGAACCAGCTCCGGCTCGGTCGGGATCCGAGAACCCACCGGCCAGGTGCCGGAGGTGATCTGCTGGCGCAGCCGGGCGACCACGTGGTCGAACAGTCCCACTGGGCGAGGGACCGGCGGAATTTTCATCCCATGATTATACGATTCGGTCTGTGGCTCAGGAGCATGCAGAAAAACGCCCATGTACAGCCCCACTGCACGACACGTACGGTGCCGCTGCCTGGGGGCGCCCTCTCGCGGCGATCGGGTTGATGCTGGCCGCGGTCAACCTCCGGCCGGCGGTCACCAGCGTTGGGCCGGTGCTCGAAGAGGCGCAGGCCGGCTTGGGGATGAGTGCGAGTGACGCGGGTTTGCTCACCTCCATGCCGGCGGTGTGCTTCGCACTGATCGGCTTCGCCGCCCCCTGGCTGGCCTCCCGTGGGCGCGACACCGTCATCGCGGCCAGCATGGCAGCGGTCGCGGTCGGGCTGATGGTCCGCCCGCTCGCGGCCGGCGGCGCCCTGTTCGCCGCGCTCAGCGCCCTGGCGCTCGCCGGCATCGCCGTGGCGAACGTGCTGCTGCCGGTCGTCGTCAAGCAGCGCTTCCCCGAACGCGTCGGCGCGATGACAGGCCTGTACTCGATGGCCCTCAACGTCGGCGCTTCGACCGCCGCCGCCACCACCGTCCCCCTGGCCCGGTGGTTCGGCGGCGACTGGCGGATCGGCCTGGGTGCCTGGGCACTGCTCGCCGCCGTCGCCGTGCCGCCGTGGCTCGTCCTGGCCCGCAGGCGTGCCGGCTCTGTCTCCGGCTCTCCGGCGACGGGCCCCACCGTCCGGGGCTCTGTTTCCCGCGCGCCTCTCACCCGGAGCCCGACGGCCTGGGCACTCGCCCTCTACTTCGGCCTGCAGGCGACCGCCGCCTACATCATCATCGGCTGGCTACCGCAGATCTACCGCGACGCCGGTCTTCCCCCTGAGACCGCCGGTCTGCTCTTCGCCGTCACCTCGGTGCTCGGCATCCCGCTGTCGTTCGTGCTGGCAGCCGTCGCCGGCCGTCTGCGCGACCAGAGTGCGGTGGCCGTCGTGATCGGTCTGTTCGGCCTCGCAGGATATGGCGGGCTGTGGGCCGCCCCAGCTGCGGCACCGTGGGTGTGGGCCGGCCTGCTCGGTGTCGCCAACTGCTCGTTCCCCCTCGTCCTCACGATGATCGGGTTGCGTGGTCGCGACAGTGAGACCGTGATCCGGCTGTCCGCCTTCGCCCAGAGCACCGGCTACCTCCTGTCCATCCCAGGCCCTTTCCTAGTCGGCGCTCTGTACGAGCACAGCGGCAACTGGCGGGCGCCGCTGGTCTTCATGGCGCTGCTGATGCTCCCGCAACTCGCCGCCGGCGCCTTCGCCGGCCGTGACCGGCAGGTCGGCTGACAGGGGATCTGCGAAATGCCCGCCGGTCGGCGCCGCGTCGGGGCCGGATGCTCAGGCCACCCGGGGCATCAGCGCACTTGAAACGCTGGCTCTGTTGCACCGGCTGTGTTAGCCAGAATGAAAGGGCGGCACAGAACCTCGGGAGGGCACGTGTCCGGGCGCAGCGATCCCTACCACTGCGGTGTCGCCCCCGAGGGCCCCTCCGGGACGGGATGTGTGCTCCTGGTCCTGCTGATAAGCGCGCTGCTCGCCTACTTCGTCGTCAGCTCCGACCCGACCGAGGGACTGGACTACGCATCTGGCGATACACCCAAGGAACTGAAGCAGTCGATCTGCTTCAGTGACTCCGGTCCCTGCCCGCCGACCGGCTTCAAGTGGAACATCCCCGCGTCGGGTGTCATTCGGACGCGGTTCGAACGGGAAGACATCGACGACCGCACAGAGTTTCGCGGCTGGTTCCGCCTGGAGGCGGCGGTGTTCATCCAGGAAGAGGTTCGAGATTGCTCGACCGCAGTGGACTGGTGGTTGCTGGCCGACGACAAGCCCGTCGCGCACGGCACGATCACAGCGGGGGGTGACGATCAAGAAGTCACCGGCACGCCGCCGCATGAGGCCCGGTTCATCCTGCTCACCGCACGGCGCACCGACTCCTTGTCCTGTCGCTCCACCTTCCAGTGGGTCTACGCGGGCCTCGACTGACCGCACGGCCTATCGTCGCCGGCGCTCAGCCGGAGCCGTCAGCATGAACGCGGCCCCACCATCTTCAGGCTCTCCAGCCGCGCGCAGCCGCGGTGCGCTCGCATGCCACGTCGAGCACCTCGTCCTTGTACCGCTGGCCCGGCCTGTTCGTTATCAGTCCTGGTCGTCAGGGTAGAAGGCGCGCCCGTCTCTGCCGCCGGAGACCGACCAGACCTCGGTGATGAGGCCGTCTTCGAGCCGCAGCATGTCGATGCCGCTGATGCGCAACCGGCGTCCGGCCTCGTCGGAGAAGCGCGCCAGGTAGGGCCTGACGACCTTCCCGGTGGCCAGGCCGTCGCTGAGGTCGAGGTCGGTGACGGCTTCGCCGTCGGGGGCGAATCGCAGCCCGGAGCGGTCCTGACGGAACCGGCTGATCAGATCGGCGAGCTGGGGACGTCGCCGGATGTGATCGAAGGCCTCGGTGCCCGGAGTCGGCTGGGCATACCGAAGCCGGAACCGCGGCGCCATGATCTGGTCGACCAGAGCCATCTCACCGTTCCACATCTGCGACCACGACTCGAAGATTCGCGCGCCGGCCTCCCGGGCTTCGCTCGCATGGCCTCGCATGAGCATTGCGCACTCCAATCATCTCATTGATACGGTGTCGGTGGCATGAAGCTAATAGTCTCATTGAGACGATGTCAAGGTGAGGAGGTGGAGTCATGTCGGAGCTCACGCCGCCCGGGTACGTGGTGCTCGGGCTGATCGCGCGCCACGGTGCCATGACGCCGTACGAGCTGAAGACCAGGGTGGAGGAGTCGGTCGAGTACTTCTGGCCGATCCCGCACGCGCAGCTGTACCGGATCCCGGCGCGGCTGGCCGAGTTGGACCTGCTGCGCGAGGAGGCGGAGCAGACGGGCCGCCGCCGCCGCGTCTTCCACCTCACCGACGCCGGTCGTGCGGCGCTGCGGCAGTGGTTGGCCGACCCGCAGACCCCCCAGCCGGAGACCCGCGACCCCGGGCAACTCAAACTCTTCTTCGCCGACCTCGGCGACCCCGCCGACGTAGTGGCGCTCGCCCGCCGGCAGGCGGCGCAGCACCGCCACTGGCTCGACCACTACCGCTCGCTTCGCGCCGGACTGGACCCCACCGACGCCGCGCGGCTGTTGTCCCGGGTCCGCATCCTCAAGCTCGCCATCCTCCACGAACAGGCCTACGTGGACTTCTGGGAGTCCCTCGCCTCCGATCCGCATCGCCTCGACCTGGACTGAGCCCGGCCGCCGGGCGCCCACGACCACCATGATCATTTCGAGAAGTGTGCGGGCTCGAGCTCCGTGCGGAGAACGCACGGGTCGATCGTCGCGCCGTTAGGGGGCCCGCCTGGGATGAAAGTTCGGGTCGCACCGCAGCCGCGCCCCACCAGAAGTCACGCTGACTGCCCGGCAACGCTGCAGGTCACCGTGCCCGGCCGAGTTTTCGGCTCCCCGATGGCCGAAAACGGCTGACGAAGATATCGACTACGGCATGGAGTCGCTATATATAGTGCAAGTGTTTAGTCTCTGCGCGACCGGAAGTCTCGGTTCGCGCGGCACTGTCACCGGCCGGCCGCCCGACTCCGAGGAGGAAGCGCGTGCGTTCAAGATCCGGTGTTCGACGACTGCTGGCCATGATGGCCATCCTCATCCTCGCCACCGCTGGCGCCGTCGCGGATCCGTCCGGCCACCCGAGCGCCACGGCGAGCGTGATCCGCGTCGGGTCGAGCGTCGTCGGAAGCGACGGCGTCCGGCACTCGGTGACCAATCATCTCGTCAAGCAGACCCAGACTCGCGCGTATCGCCACACGCGGCGGGAGTACGTTCTCGCCTGGGCCGGAGCCGCCGATCCGGGTACGGAGGGATCCCCCAATCCGGACTTTCTGGCGGTCATCGACGCCACTGCCGGCACCCCCGACTACGGAAAAGTGGTCAACACCGTAACGATCGACGGTTCGACCGGCAACGAGCCTCACCACATGCAGTACATGTGGCACAAGGGGCAGAAGATCTACGCAGGCGGCATCCTGTCGGACACGGTCTTCGTGTTCGACGCGGCGCGGCTGCCGCAGATCGGGTTGAGCGGCGTGGTTCAAGCCTCCGATACTCCGTGTGGATCCGCGCCCGACGCCTTCCAGGTCCTCTCCGACGGAACCGCGTACATGAGCGCCGTGGGCGGCCCGGACGTGACCGGACCGTGCCGCTATTCCGGGGGGCAGATCCGCGAAGGCAACGGGTTCGCGGGTTCGCCGGGAGAGATAGTCCGCATCGGCCCGAACGGCAAGGTCCTCAGCGAGGCACCCGCCGCGACCAAGGAGGGCGAAGATCCGAAGCTGTGCCCCAACGTCCCGGCGCTCCCTCAGCCGAGTTGCGCCAATCCGCACGGCCTCCAGGTGCGCGAAGATCTCAACCGGCTGATCACCAGCGATTTCGTCGAACTTCGGACTCCGATCGTGGACAACCCGAATCTGGCACGCGACACCGTGCGGATCTTCGACATCTCTGATCGCAACGCGCCTCGCCTGCTGTCGGTGTCACGCCTGCCGGCCGGCCCTCGAAACGACGCCGACCTCAACACCGCTGAACCGCGCGGGGCGATGGAGACGGGAGTGACGCACCAGCCCCGGCACCGGGGCGCCTTCGTCGCCACCAGCGGCGGTGGCGTGATCTACTACACCCCCGACATCACGGCGAAGAAGCCGCGGTGGCGGGAGGTCTTCGACGACGCCACGGCGTTCAAGTCGCTGTTCCCGAAAGACACGCCGACCTCCGACGGGGACGCCGGGAGTTGGGTGCAGGTCAGCCCGGACGATCGATTTCTCTTCCACGTCGTGGTCTCGGGCGGTTACACGTCCCCCGGAGAACGTGAGACCGGCATGCTGTACGTCCTCGATTTGCGACGACTCCTCGCCGCGGGAAACCGCACACGGTGCTCGATAGATTCTTCTGCGGAAGTCACTGCCGGAGGTGCCGAGCCCGACTGCCCGTCCCTGATCGGTGCCGTTCCGATTCGCGATGTCACCTCAGGTGGTGCGCACTGGGGCTCATTGGACAACTTCGCGCTCGGCCGTGATGGCTTCTACCACGAGACGGCACAGATTCGCCGGGTGGTGACGTCGAACTACTTCGTCGCGTTCACCGGCGTCGATGGGAACCATCGGATTTGCGTCAGTCAGGTGAGCCCCAGCGGAAAGCCGTCGCTCGACACGGGCTTCGTGGACGAGAACACCCATGCCCCCTGTGTCGAATTCAACCGCGACAAGTGGCCGCACGGCGACCACGGGCCGGCCAGGCCGCACGGCGTGGTGTTCGCTGTCGCCGACGCCGATCTGCGCTGAACGTTCACACTCCCAGAGCCGGCGGCGAGGAGCCACAGCCCGAGACATCCGAGATGACCACACCGGATGATCTCGGGCCGAATGGCGGCCGGGCGGCTCAGGAGCTTGGTCGCTCGTGTGCCGTCTAAAGTCGCGACGGCGGGCGAGCGGGAAGGGTGATCTCGCGCATCCCGGCGCCGCTGGGCGCCCAGCGGCGCCGGGATGCGCGCTCGCAGTCGGTGAGGGAGGTTGCCCATATCCAAGTCGAGCAACTTAAGTAATCTGTAGCAGCGCATCTGTTAGGGGAAGTGGGGAATGGCGCTCGTCACGGTTCTCCTGACCGCTCCCGGCTGGGACGGGAGCCACACTCACCACGCTCCGGCGACGCCGCCCGTCACGGTCCTGGCCGCTCTCCGTCACCTTGCGGTCGCTGCGATCGCGGTGGTCGCGGGGAGCGCCCTGCTGCGGCCGCTCGCTGGTGCACCCACCCCGGGTTGCCGGAATCTGACCCGCATGGCGGCGACGGTGGCCGCCGTCTCCCCGGTGATGGCGATCGGAATCGGAGGCGCCCTGCCGCCGCCGCTCGCGGGGATGGCGGTGCTGACGCTCGCACTGCCGCCGTTGCTCTCGCGCGCGGCCGCGAGTGCTGCCGCAGGCGCCTTGTCCACTGCGGCCCTGGCGACTTACCTGGCCACCACCCTGTCAACCGGAAGCGCCTCGGGTGTCCGCAGCGTCGTCGACGCCGCTGCGGTACTCCTCCAGGGGGTGGCCGCGGTCGTGTGGACAGGTTCGGCGGGTCACCTGGCGACGGCGCGGGCCGAGGACCGAGACCGGACCACACGGCGGCTGCTGCCGGCGATCCTGGCGTCCACAGCGGCGCTGACTGCGGCCACGCTAGCGCGACTGACGAACGACGGCCCGCCACCGTCCAGTGCCGCCTGGGCGGCCATCCTCGCCGCCGATGCGATCCTTGCCGGGGGCGGTGCCACAGCCGCGACGGTGGTCTGGCTCAGGCGCTCCGATCGCCCGATGACGCGGGCGCGGGGCCGTTCGGCGAGCAGGTGGGTGGGCCTCGCCGTCACGGGCTTCGCCGGAGCGGCGCTTGTGGCCATGCCGCCGCCGGCCGTACCGCCCGCGCCGGGAGTTCCGTTCATGGACGATATCGCCGCCGGCGGGCGGCTGATACCGGTTCTCGTCGCGCCTGCCCGGCCTGGCTGGAACCTCGTCCATGTCGGTGCCGACCGCGCGTACGTGGGGTCCGAGCGCGGCCGGCTCACTGCCGCGGCCGCCCGGCCCGGCACTGGAAACATCTGGGCACAGGTATGGCTTCCCGCTGGACGCAGCCGGCTGTGGGTCAAGGTCATGGGCACCATGAACGCCGTGCAGGTCGACACCGGCCCCCGTGACGGTCGTACTCCCGATCTTCGTGGATCGGATGGGCCGGAGTGCGCCAGCGTTGCCCTGGGCCGGATCCTCGCGGGGGCGACGGGTCCGCTCCGTTCCTGCCCGGCCGACCGGCTCACGGCCGCCGACGCCGCCGCGCTGAGGGCCACGGTCCGGTTCGTGGCCGCCCGCGGTGCACGCACGCTGGGCCTCGTCGCGGACTCCTCACCCCGCAGCCGGCAGGCGGCCACGATCGTACGAGCCGCGGCGCGGCACGAGCACATCACCGTCGCCGCCCCGGGCCGGGCGCGGATTCCACTGATGGTCGTGGCAGGCTGGGGGACCGCCTACGGCGTGGTGCGTGACGTCGGCACGGGGTCCACGACCTCGCAGGGCACCTACCTCGCGCCCTGGCTGCTCAACACATCGCTGCTCGTACCGCCGGCCGGCCAGTTACTACCGCTGCGGTTCCCCACCGGTGATCCGGCAGCGGTGAAGTACATAGCCGAGTTGAGCCGCCGTTTCCCTGGCGAGCCGGCATCCGCGGCGGGATACACCGCCTGGCTGAAGACCGCCCGCGAGGGGCCGATACGGCTCTACGCGGCCTCGCCGCTCCTCGTACCCGGCATCCCGGACCATCATCACCCCACCGGCGCGTGGCTGCCGCAGGGCAGCATCACGGCGATCACGAGCCCGCTCGCGGAGTGAGCCGGCCAATCTCGGAGGCCGGACGCCTCAGGCGCCAGGCGGTTCGGCGTCGGCTTCTCGACGCCGGGCACCGGCGTCAACGCCACCAAGGAAATCTCCTCCCGTCCCGGTACAGGCCGCGAGGCGTGTCGTCCGGCCGTTCGCTGTGGACGTACCTGCGTAGGGTGTGACCACACCCTTGCAGCGAGAGGTACCGGCCCCATGAGGCTCGAACTCACCACCTACGAGGTCCTGCACGGTTGGGGCGTCGTCAACAGCAGTGCCGATTGGCATGCTCAGCGCAACGGCAGGCCCTCCGCGGCCGAACAGGCAGTCGGAGACCTCCTCTTCACCGCCTACGAGTGCCAGACCAACACCACGACCACGGTTGAGTTCACCGACGACGAGCGTGCGAGCCTCGCTGAGCTGATCAGCGAACACATCGCAACGTGGGGGAAGCGCGGCCAGGAGAACGCCGCAACACCTCACCTGCGCTCACTGGTCGTGAAACTGGGCGGCTGACGTGCCTGCACCGGGCTGCCCACAACGAAGGTCTCTCCTTGCCGACGATGCCCTTCGGGCCGAGACCGGCCGTGCGCGCCGTGAGGTCGACGGCGGCGAGGACCGCAGGACGCGGGGATCGGCGCTGTATGAGTGACCACGATGTGTTCCTCGCCGACTGCCCCGCCCGCACCACGCTGGATCTGGTAGCCGACACCTGGTCGGTCGTCGTGGTGTTCGGGCTGGGGGGTGGTCCGCACCGCTACGGCGAACTGTGCGACCGGATAGGCGGGATCAGCAAGAAGATGCTGACCCAGACGCTGCGCAAGCTAGAGCGGAACAAGCTCGTGGAGCGGCGAGTCCTGGCCACCGCGCCCGCAGGCGTGGAGTATCGGCTGACACCACTCGGGCAGAGCCTGCTCGGGCCGGTGTCGGTGCTCGCACGGTGGGCTGAGGAGCACGCCGAGGAACTGGCCGACGACGCCAGCGCCCCTTAACACAGGGCAGGGAACCGGATGGTTCCCCACGTCCTCCTAGCGTGGCCGTCATGAGAATCGGTGTTCTTGGTGCCGGGGTGATGGCAGACGCGCTGGGCACGCGGTGGGCCGCCAACGGCCACGAAATGATGGTCGCCGGGCGGACGGCAGGCAAGGCGCAGGCGTTGGCCCGCAAGTGGGGCGGCCGTGCGGGGAGCTTCAGGGAGGTGGCCGAGTTCTGCGACATCGCCTTGATCGCGGTCCTCTACCAAGGCATGCCGGCCACGCTGGCCGAGATAGGCGACGCGCTGCAGGGCAAGCCCATCGTCGACTGCAACAATCCAGTCGAGATCGAGAGATTCACACTGATCACAGAACCCGGCCGGTCGATGGCGCAGAACATCGAGCGGGCGACCGGCGGACATGTGGTCAAGGCGTTCAACCTGTGCCATGCGCGCGTCTGGCAGATGCGGCCGCCGCTGTTCGACAACCGTCGCCTGGTCGTTCCCTACTGCGGTGACCACCCGGCGGCACTGGAGTCGACGCGGCAGCTGATCGCCGATATCGGGGGCGAACCACTGCTGATCGGTGGCCTGCAGCAGGCTCTCCACCTCGAAGCGATGGCCGCGATCGTGATCTCACTGCTGTTCGGCGGACGCGACCCGCACACGGTCTTCAACCTCGTCGACCAGAATTGAGCAGGTGTGACCTTGGGTGCGAACATCGTGCGCGACCTGGGCGACTGGATCTGTTTCTTCGATGAGGCCGGTCAGGGCTCAGGCCGCGCCAGGAAGCTCCTGGGCGGTACACCTGCCGGGTTCGGTTCTCGGCAAGGTGAGATTGGGCCTTGCCGGCGCTGGACGAGGTTCCTCAAGGACGTCGCGGGCACCGAGCCATGTGGGTTGCGCGCGTAGGTGCCGTCGGCGCCGGTGGTGAAGCTGCGGGTCAGCGGCCCGGAGACCGTGACGGTGGCGCCGGGCACGAGCTCGCCGCCGTCCTGACCTTGCCGGTCAGGACGGCCAGGGAGTCGAGCCTCCGTTCGACCCGGGAGACCCCCTGAACGTCGACGCGGACGCCGGCGAGCGGAACTGGTCAGTGGCTGAACGCTTCGGCGTTGCCGCGTGCCCATTCGCCGAAGGTGAGCGCGGGACGTCCGAGGAGCTCTTCAACGGTCCTGGTGGTCGGGCCCGGGACGTCTGCGTAGTCGGCGAGCGAGCCCAGCAGCCGGGAGGGGACCTCCTCGGGCAGCCCTTGTGCGAGCATCGCTTCGCGGACGCGTTCGGCCGGCAGTTCCTGGAACCTGAGATCCCGTCCGATGGCCTCAGCGATCATCTCTACCTTCGCGGGCTGGTCGAGGGACTGCGGCCCCGTGAGGGTGTAGGTGGCCCCTGAATGATCGGACGTCCGCAGGGCCTGGACGGCCACCGCCGCTATGTCGTGTTCGTGGATGGGGGAGGTGGCGGCCCGGCCGAAGGCGCCTCTCACCATTCCGGTGGCTTTGATCTGCGGCGCCCAGGCCAGCGCATTGGCGGCGAAGTCGGCCGGCCTCAGCACCGTCCACTCCAGGCCCGAGCCCGTCACGAGGTCCTCGGCGCGCTTGAACTGGTCGACGAACCGCGGTTCCCCCGCCGGGTACGCGACGGTGGCGGCGGACAACAGCACCGCCCGCCGCACACCGTGCCCGGCGGCCAGCCGCAGAAGGTCCCGTAGCCCGGGCCCGGTGGCGCGCGGACTGATCAGCATCGCCTCCACTCCCGGCAGTGCCGCATCGAGCGTGTGCGGGTGCGACGGGTCGCCGCCCACCGTCCGCGCACCAGGGGGCAGCGCGGCCGTGGAGGGCGCGCGGGTGACCGCCACGACGTCGGCGCCGTCCCCGAGCAGCAGGTCCACCGTCGGGCGGCCGACGACGCCGGTTGCTCCGATAATCAAGATCATGGTGCGTTCTCCCTAGAGTTCCGTGGATCCGGGTACCTCTAAGAGAGATCGCCCCCCGCCTCCTGTGACCTCTGCCGTATGTGACGTGCACCACGGCCGGATGGCGGGCGCTCGTGCCCGAACGCCTGCGCCGGGCTCGACCCTCCTGATCCGCCGTGCGTCTGTCGGCAGTCGCCGGAGCGCAGGGAAGAAGGTCCAGGCGCGTGCCAAGTGCGGGGATGGCCTGTGATGCAGGTCACAATTGTGGATTGTCACGTTCTCCGGGGCTGTCCTGTCCCATGGCCGTCCTGAACGAACGAGCCCCACGGGGAGCGAGCGATGAACACCAGTACCGACCACCAGATCGTCGTCCTGGGCGCCGGCTACACCGGCCTGATCGCCACAGCTCGGCTGGCCCGCTACACCCGCAGGCTGAACACCCGCATTACCCTGGTGAACCCCTCGTCCCGCTTCACCGAGCGGCTGCGCATGCACCAGGTGGCGGCGGGCCAGGAACTCACCGACTACCAGATCCCGGTTTTGCTGAAGGGCACCGGCGTGCGATTCCGCCAGGCCGCCGCCACCGCCATCGATACCGCCGACCGCGTGGTCACCCTCGACAACGGTGCCCGCCTCCACTACGACACGCTGGTCTATGCCCTCGGCAGCGCCACCGACACGAGCATCGTCCCCGGTACGGCGGATCACGCCTGGACCCTCAACGATCCCCGTCTGGCGCACCGCCTGTCGCGGCGGCTGCCCGAGATCGCCGCCACGGGCGGCGCGGTCACCGTCTGCGGCGGCGGGCTCACCGGCATCGAGGCGGCCGCCGAAATCGCCGAGGCGCATCCGGCGCTGACCGTCAATCTGGTCTGCGCCACCGAACCCGGCTCCATGATGGGCGAGAAGGCGCGAGCCCACCTCAACCGTGTCCTGGGCCGGCTGGGCGTGGTGCGCATGGTCGGGGTGAAGGTCACCAAAGTGCTGCCCGACGCCGTGCGTCTGGACACCGGCGAACTCGTCCCTTCGGATCTGATCCTGTGGACCAGCGGTGTGCGGGTGCCACGGCTCGCCGCCCAGGCCGGGATCGCCACCGACGAGAAGGGGCTCATCATCACCGACCCCACCCTGCGTTCGGTTTCGCACCCGGAGATCCATGCCATCGGAGACGCGGCCCTGGTGCGGCAGGCCTGGGGGCAGGTCCACGGCACTTGCCAAAGTGGCGTGGTCACCGCCGACTACACCGCCGCTGTCATCGCCCGGCTGCTGCGCGGAAAGCCGGTGAAGCCCCTGCGCTTCGGCTACTTCCACCAGCCGGTGAGCCTGGGGCGCAAGGACGCGGTCATCCAGTTCACCAATGCCGACGACACTCCGAAGCGGTGGTACCTGAAGGGCAAGGCCGCGGTCGTCTACAAGGAGCAGGTGAGCAGCACCCCGCCGGTGGCCGCCAAGATGTCCCGCTATGTGAAGATGCCGGTGCAGCTGTCGAAGGGTGGCCGCGTCACCCGTAAGGCCGCATGATGTTTCACGATCCGGGGCGGAGGGTTCGTCAGGACTCCCGGCCCGCTGAACACCCGAGTATCAGACCTCTAGGCGTGATTTCGATGGAGTATCGCGATACCGGCCGGCCGTCCCCGGCACCCGAGCCGCGCGAGGCGACGACCGATCCGTTCGCCGAACACCGCCGGCTTCTGTTCGGCACCGCCTATCACATGCTGGGCAGCGTCGTCGACGCCGAGGACATCCTGCAGGACGCCTGGCTGAAATGGCATGCGGTGGACCAGGCCTCGGTGGAGCATCCCAAGTCCTACCTGGTGCGCACCGTCACCAACCTTGCCCTGAACCGCCTTACCTCCGCCCGTGCCACCCGCGAGACATATGTGGGCCCATGGCTTCCCGAACCGCTGATCACCCCATCGAACGCTGTCGAGGAGACCGAAATGGCCGACACGGTGTCGACGGCCATGCTGGTCGTGTTCGAAACCCTCAACCCCACCGAGCGAGTCGTCTTCGTGCTGCGTGAGGTCTTCGGCTACTCCTATGCCGAGATCGGCGGCTTCCTCGATCGCCCCCCGGCCACTGTGCGCCAGATCTCGCACCGCGCCCGTTCGCACGTTCAGGCCCGCCGCCCCCGCTTCGAAGCGGACGATGCGGCGCGCGAGGGGATCACCGAGAGGTTCATGGCCGCCTGTCGCGGCGGTGACCTCAACGCCCTCATGGAACTGCTCGCCCCGGAAGTGACGCTGTGGAACGACGGCGGGGGCATCGTCACCGCCGCCCGCCGTCCGCTGCACGGCCCCGCCCATGTGGCGCGCTGGCTCCTGGGCGTCATGGCCAAACCGGTCTCCGCCGGCATCCGCCTGGAATCCGCGGTCGTCAACGGCGAACTGAGCGTCGTAGGCATGATCGGCGACGACCCCGTCGGCGCCCTCACCTACGACGTTCACGACGGCCGCATCGAAAAGATCCGCTTCCAGGTCAACCCCCAGAAGCTGGGCGGTGTCCGAGCGGCGGGTGGTGCCGCCTCCGACCCACCACCGAACTGAGAGCGCCGCCCCGATCATGATGTAGAGCCGGGCTCACGCGGCGGGCGTCCACCACTCTTGGTTCCAGCCCTCTATACGGAGGTCGATGAGTCGGCGGAGGTTGAGGGGCGGCGGCTTGGGTGGGCGGCCAGGCATCGCCTGCGATGATGCCTCGGTGGCGGAGGCGGGGGTTTCCGCGGTAGAGGAGCCGGGCGACGGCGTGTTCGACCGGTGGCCTCCCGCGACGGTAGTCGGCTTTTCGTGCTAGGAGCCGACCGCCGCGCGTTTGCGGGCACCGCGGACCGCCGCGGAGAGGGTGGCGATGTCGTAGGCGCCGACGTGGCGGCGTCCGTTGACGAAGAAGGTCGGGGTTCCGGAGACGCCGCTCAGGTCGGCCGAGTCGACGTCTTCGGCGATCCGTCCGGCACCGGTATGCCGGCGCAGGTCGGCACGGAAACGATCGACGTCGAGGCCGATGTCGCCGGCGTAGCGGACCAGGTCCCGGGGCCTCAGCGCGTCCTGGCGGTCGAGCAGCAGGTCGTGCATCTCCCAGAACCGGCCCTGCGCGGCGGCCGCCTCGGCGGCCTCGGCCGCGAGTTGCGCCTGGGGATGGATGTCGTTGAGCGGCAGGTGGCGCCACACGTACCGGACGTCCCCGTAGTCGGCGAGCAGTTCCCGGACGACGGACTCCGCCCGTCCGCAGTACGGGCATTCGAAGTCGCCGTACTCCACCACCGTGACCGGCGCCTTCTCGGGGCCGCGGACATGGTCGCGATCGGGCTCGACCGGTGCGGCCAGGTCGATGATGCTCTCCGCCGTCCCGAGCAGCGCGCGCAGTCGCCTGCGCGGCGGCAGCAGCGCGGTCGCGCGGACGACGACCCAGGTCACGACCGTGGCGCACAGTGCCGCGGACAGCACGCCGATCTTGGCCTCCTCCAGCCGCGCATCCGTGAAGGAGAGCGTCGCGATCAGCAGGGCCACGGTGAAGCCGATGCCGGCGATCGCGCCGCCGCCACCGACCGCCGCCCAGCCGACCGGCGGACGCAACCGGCCCCGGCTCACCCGGGTCACCAGCCATGAGGCCCCGAGGATCCCGAGCGGCTTCCCGACCACGTAGCCGATCACGATGCCGAGCGTCACCGTCGAGGTGAAGGCGCGGCCGAGGAACCCGGCGGTGATCGTGACGCCCGCGTTGGCCAGCGCGAACAGCGGCACGACCGCGTAGCTCGTCCACGGGTGGATCAGCAGCTGGAGCCGCTCGTTCGGGGAGATCGCCGCGGCCACCCCGGTCCGCGCCGACCGGGCGAACTCCGGGGTGGGCTGCTCCCGGAACAGCCTGAAGACCTCGGTGGCGCGTTCCAGGTCGTCGCGCGCCGCCGGGTGGGCGTACGTCAGCAGTCCCATGACCAGGCCGACGACCACCGGCTCCACCCCGGCGGACTGGACGGCCGCCCACGCGGCGACGCCCAGCACGACGTACACCGGGATCTGCCGCACCCCGAGGGCTCGCACGAGCACGGTCACCGCGAGGATGCCGACCGCCAGCAGCAGCGGGGGCAGCGCGACGTCGCCGCTGTAGACGATCGCGATCACCGCGAGCGCGATGACGTCGTCCACGACGGTGGCCGTGAGCAGGTACGTGCGCAGCCGCGGGGGGAAGGTCCGTCCGACCAGCGCGAGCACGCCCAGCGCGAACGCGGTGTCGGTCGACATCGCGATGCCCCAGCCGTGGGCGGCCGGACCGCCGGCGTTGAAGGCGAGGTAGATGGCCACGGGCACGACCATCCCGCCGACACCGGCGGCCAGCGGCAGCGCGAACCGCCGCCGGTCGCGGAGCTCTCCCATGTCGAACTCGCGGCGCGCTTCGAGCCCGACCACGAAGAAGAAGACCGTCATCAGGCCGTTGTTGACCCAGTCCCGCAGATCCTGCGAGAGGCCGGTGCCACCGAACCGGACGGAGACCTGCGTCTCCCACACCCGATCGTAGGAGGACGCGTCCGCGTTCGCCCAGACCAGTGCGGCGAGCGTCGCGGCCAGCAGGACCACGGCGCCGCCCGTCTCGGTGCGCATGAACTCCCGCAGCGGGGTCGGCAGGTTGCGTGCCCACGCGGTCCGGTCGGCGAACGATCCGGAGGGCGGGCCCGCTCGGCGCTCCGTCATGGCTGGACGCTCACCCGCGCCCCTCCTCATCCGTGTCCGGCAGCCGGACGCGCAGGGAGACGGTCCCGGTCAGGTCGATCCAGGCCGAGTCCGGCGTTCGGACGAAGCGCAGGAGGACGTGACCGCATTCGGGGCAGCGGGCGACCATGCCCGGCGCCCGGTCGTACACCCGCAGCTCGGCGATCGGGCCGGTGAGCCCGCAGTTGACGCAGCGGCCGGTGGCCGCCGTGACGTCCACGGCGAACAGCTCGCTGAGCGGGCCGGCCAGGGCGTTGCCGTCCACATGATCCATGGGACGCCGACCCGGGGTGTCCTCCCGACGGGGCACGTTCATCTCACTCAGACTCCGTTCAGCCGAACCGTTCGGTCTTGATCCGCCGCGGGTCGTGACCGCGGGCGAGCAACAGGTCGGCCGCCGACTCCACGAATCCCGTCGGCCCGCAGACGAAGCAGTCACGGTCGGGCGGGCCGTCCCCGAGATCGGCCGCCATCAGCCGGCCGGGCGGGCGGGGCCAGCCGTCGGGGGCGACCCGGGTGTAGACGTGCGTGACATCCAGGCCGGGCTCGGGACGCCGGAGCTCGTCGGCGTAGAACACGTCTCCGGGCGTGCGCGTGGAGTACGCCAGCCGGAACCGCGTTCCCCTCCCGGCCAGGCGGCGGGCACGGATCATGGCCATCAGCGGCGCGATGCCGGAACCGCCCGCGACCAGCAGGACGTCCCGACCCGCACCTGGCCGCCACACGAACCAGCCGCCCACCGGGCCCCGTATCTCGACCGGATCGCCGACGCCGAGCACATCGGTGAGATACGGGGAGACCTCACCGTCCGGGATCCGCTGCACGCTGAGCTCGACCCGGTCGGGCGCGGAGAGCGAGTAGCTGCGCTGCGCTGCATAGCCGTCCGCCGCGGTCAGCCGCACGTCGACATGCTGACCGGCCAGATGCCCCGGCCAGCCCGGCACATCGAAGACGAGCGTGCGGGCGGTACCCGTCTCCTGGCGCGTCTCGGTCAGCCGCGCCACGCGCCACGCTAGTCGCCCTGGTACCGCTGCTCGCGCCATGGGTCCCCGTAGTCGTGATAGCCGGCGCTCTCCCAGAAGCCCGGCTCGTCCTCCGTCAGCAGGTCGATGCCCCGCAACCATTTCGCCGACTTCCAGAAGTACAGGTGCGGTACCAGAAGCCGCACCGGGCCCCCGTGCTCCGGCGCCAGCTCCTCACCGTCATAGCGGTAGACGATCCATGCCTGGCCGTCGAGCAGATCCTCAAGCGGCAGGTTGGTGGTGTAACCGCCGTAGGAGGACACGAGCGCGAAATCGGCCGCGGTGTCCACGTCGGCCAGCAGGACGTCAAGCGACACCCCCTGCCAGTCCGTGCCCAGCTTGGACCACTTGGTGACGCAGTGGATGTCCACCCTCGGCGTCTCCGACGGCAGATCCAGCAACTCCCGCCACGTCCACCGGTGCTGCCGCCCGGTCTCCGTGGTCACCGTGAGCTCCCACTCCTCCACCGGGATCCGCGGGGTCGGACCGGCCGACAGCACGGGGAAGTCCTCGGTCAGGTACTGCCCCGGCGGCAACTTGACCGCGGACTCGCGCCGCCGCCCGTGAAACCCGGGCGAAACGATCCCCATCACAGCCTCCTCTCGTCAGGCCGAACGGACCCCGTCCTCTGGGCGTACCTTCCCCAACACGACCAACCCGATGCGATTCCCACCGCGCGACACCCTCGCAACCGTCGCCTCAGCGGCCCCAGGGCCGGCTCCCGGCCCTCTTCACCCTGGTCAGCGCCGGCCTTGCTACGAGGCGCATCCTCCTGCCGCAAAGGCCGACGGCACGGGCCGCCGCGCTTGACCTCGGGTAGGGATGCGGTCCGCCTGTGGCGGCCTGGTTGCCACTGGCCTGCCGTCGGCCAGACTCCAGGGACGGAGCCTGCAGCGGTCAGTGGGGGGCTGTGCCACGCAACGCCTGGAGTGCCGCGGCCATCGACGGCACAAAGTTCACCTCGGGTGGGAGCCGGTCACGGTCCCATCCGGGGCCGCCGACCACCACCTGCGGCGCAGGATGCCTGGCGAGCAGGTCGGTGAGCCAGGATGGCTCACCGGTCTCGGAGGTCTGCGACCACACGAACACCGTGTGCGCTGCGGTCCGGTCGATCGCGGCCTCCAGTGCCGATGCCGGCACCCGCGCACCCAGCATGAGCCTCGCCGCGCCGGTCTCGGCCAGCGCGGCTGCCAGCACAAGGATTGGCAGAGTGTGCTCCTCGTCCGGGGCACATGCCAGCACTACCGGACTGCGGACCTGCCCTGCCAAAAAGATCTCCTGGGGCCGCGTCACCCCAACCAGGCAGCGCGACACCACCGCCGACAGCAGATGCTCCACTTCCACGTATTTTCCGGTGGCCGCATGTTTGCGTCCAATATCGACGAGGACCGGCGCCATCACCTGCTCCCACGCCGGCGCGACGCCTTCATGCCGCAGGGCCGACTCCACGATCTCGGTCATCACCAGCTCGTCCAGCGCCATCGCCGCGTCCGCGAGGCTCTCGATCCGCGTGGCCTGCGATGTGCCGTGCTCAGCAGCGGAGGCGTCCAGAGCACCGGGGCTGTCGGCAGCGCTGTGGCTCTCCGGTTCCGGGTCAGGTCCGCGCGGGGCGTCCAGGGCCGCCCGTGCCGCCTCTGCCGGTGGCGCCCCAGCGGAGATCATCTGCTGCATCGTCTCCAGCCGGGCAAGGTCGGCCGGGCTGTAGCGGTGATACCTGCCAGGGCCACCGCCGGTCGGGCCGACGCCGTACTGGCGATCCCAGGTGCGCAGTGTGGAGGGCGCCACACCCAGCCGGCGGGCCACCGCCGCCACCCCGAGCCCACTCACTCCGGAATCTGCTTCGCCGTTTGTTAGGTCGTCCATGCACAACCCCTACCCAGAAGGTCCGCTGGCCTGTCGGCTTCCCTGTCGGCTGACGGGCCGGGCGGGCTGGCTGGTGGTGCGCCCATCACCGCCACCGTCCGCGACCCGAACAGGCGAAGAGGTCGGGCCCCGACAAGAAGGTCGCACGCGAGACACCCAGCGACAGGCTCCATAGCAGCCATCCTCCGGGCATCAGGGCCCAATCGTTGCCAGAGAGCCGCATCGGCTGGCGATTCCCGAATCAGCTCGCTCATCAAAGACCGAGAAATCTCATGCGACCGCTGAAGAGCGTAGAACTCGCCGAACTTCCTGCCGTCGTCGACATCACCACCGCCGCCCGTGCCCTCGGCCTCTCCCGCACCTACGCCTACCAACTCGCCAAGCAGGACCAGTTCCCCTGCAAGATTCTCCGCATCGGCACCTGCTGTCGAGTGCCACAGCCGCCCTTCAAGCGCTGCTCAGCTCCGACTGACCGGAGGGCGCCGCTCCGGCCAGAACGCCTTGGGGAGGCAAGAAAGTCGGTCGAACGCTGGGGGTGCAGAGCTGATCAGCTCTGAGTAGATGGCCGGGTGATGCCCGTCCGGCTTGCCGGGATGACGTGAGCCCCGGGAGCCGGGTCTGCGGCTCCGAACCCTCCGGCAGGGCGGTCGCTGGCCTGGCCGCCGCCGCGTATGTGGCGCGTTGAAGGCCTGATGGCCCGCCGTGGCCTGGTTGAACGCGGGGGAGCGGGCGCGTGGCGGCTCCCGCGTCTTCTGGTCCTGTGTGAACCGTCAGGGTGCCGGGCTCAGCCGGTTAGGGGACTCGATGCCGCGTCGGGCGATGCGCGGGGTGATGCCCCGTCGGCGTGGCCAGCACCTGCCTGAGAACGTGCGCCGCTACTTCCATTCCTCGCTGGAGGCGATCGCCGAGGTCACCTGGCTGGGCTTCGGCGGCAGGCGCCGGTGTGGTCCTGGCCGAGGGGTTCAGAAACCATCCCTTAAAGCAGGACTGGTGTCACAGGGACGCGTGCCTGGCTCAGTCCGGAGACAGGAGTGCGGGACAGGGCGGTGCGAAGCGCGAAGACGCCGAGCAAGCCGCCTGCTGTGAGCCGCTGGGCGGTCATGGCGCGGGGCCGGGAGCTCAGGAAACCTGACACCCGTGCCGCTCCCAGCATGATCAGAGCGTTCACGGAGAGCCCCACGATGATTTGCACACCACCGAGCTGGAGCAGTTGCGTCCAGGCCGGACCTGCCTGCGAGTCCAGGAACTGCGGCAGCAGGGCAGCGTACATAAGAGCGATCTTGGGGTTGAGCAGGTTGGTCAGCAGCCCCATCGAGAACAGGCGGGCGTCGGAGACCGGAGACAGGTCCTGGGCCGGAGCGAAGGGCGAGCGGCCGCCGGGCTTGAGCATGCCCCAGGCGAGGTAGGCCAGGTAGGCGGCCCCGGCAAGCTTGACCGCCATGAACGCCACCGGCACGGCGGCGAACAACGCGGACAGGCCCGCAGCCGCAGTCAGCAGGTAGAACACGAATCCCACGGCGGTCCCACCGAGACTTACCAGGCCTGCCCTGCGGCCTTGAGTGATCGCGCGGGAGGCGAGGTGGATCATGTTCGGTCCCGGAGTCAGGGCCATGCCGAGTTCGATCAAGGCCACTCCTCCGACTGCGGCCATAGTGATCACCGGTCAACCTCCTGGACGTCCGTCGGGTACCTAGTGCTCGAAGTTGAGAGTCGTCCGGCTGCGACGCATCAGCGGCGCCTGTCTCGCCTGCTGCAGGATAGGTCGTCGCCGCTCGGCACTTTCATGTACCCCGCTCCGCTCGACGGGGGGTAGTGACGAAACAAGTTCCCACGCGACATCGGCGGGGGCTCTTCTGCTTCTCAGGTGCCAGTCGGTGCGGTCAGGAGTCCGTCTGGCACTGATCGGCCGAAGCTGGAGGGGCGCTCTGGGGACGTGGCTGCGCAGATGAGGGTCTTTGGGCACGCTGTGGCCGACGGTGAGCGTGCTGGTGTCTTCTCTGGTCAGGCGACGTCGCCGAGGTACCCCTTGGGTCCAGGTGCCCAGGTGTTTGGTCTGCCGTCTGTGTGCACGGGCTGGACATGCTCCCTGGCGGCGCCGGACGACCATGGCGCCTCAAGAATCACCTGAACTACCCGATCCAGAAGGGGCGTTGCCTGGTCAGGTTGCCCCGACCGCGTCGGCCACCGAGCGAAAGGCGACCGACAATTCGGCGAAGTTGGACGAGTAGCCGATGTCCTGCGAGGTCTTCACGATCACGACGCCGTTGCGCGGGCTGACATAGACGTATTGTCCGAACACGCCGTTCGCCGAGTAGTCGCCCGGGGTGGGGGCGGTCCACCACTGGTTGCCGTAGCCCCAGCCGGCCTGGCCGATCTTGTCCGGCCGGGAATAGGGGACGGTGACGCGGGCATCGCGCACCCACCCGGCGGGCACGACCTGCCGTCCGTTCACCTCGCCTCTGTTGAGATAGAGCAGCCCGAAGCGGGCCAGATCGCGGCTCGTCGCGTGATAGCAGCAGTAGCCCAGGCCGTTGCCCGCCCAGTCCTTGCCGAGGTACAGGGGGGACTGCATGCCCGCGGGCTTCCAGATCTTCTCCTGGACATAGGACGCCAGTGATCGTCCGGTCGCCTTGGTAAGCACCCAGGCGAGTACGAAGGAGTCCAGGCTGTCGTAGTTCCACTTGGTGCCGGAGGGCCTCTCGCGGACCGCCTCCCCGGCGACCTTCGTCATGGGGGTGCCGAGGGCAAGGCGCAACTGGGCCGCGGTGGCGCCGGTGGTGAAGTTGAAATAGTTTGACTCGTCCCACTTCACGCCGGACGCCATGTGCAGCACATCGCGCAGCGGAACGCCGTCGTACCCGGTGCCCTTCAGTTCGGGCACGTAGCGGGTGACCGGATCTCCGATCGCGTGGATCTTGCCCTCGCGGAGCGCCACACCGAGCGCGGTGGCCGTGATCGACTTACCGATCGACCAGGTGTTGAAACGGCTGGTGGGGCCCTGCCCCTCGAAGTACCGCTCATCGACGACCTTGTTGCCGCGCAGGACCACGAAGCTGAGCGTCGAGCTGCGCCGCAGAAAGTCCGACAGCGTCCGGCGCGTGCCGTTGTAGGTATAGCCCACCTTCAGGGGCTTGCCTTTGCCTGTCAGCCGCACCGGCTTGGGGGATGGCTGCACGGGGGTGAGCGGATAGTGGGGGAGGTGGATCAGCGCGGGGAAGGGAATCTGCTCCTTCTGCGCGGCGGCGGCTTTTGCGTTGGCGGTCTTCGCGTGGCCAGCCGCGGTACCGGTGACGGCCACTACGCCGGCGGTGGCCACCACTGGCAACACAAGAGCGGCGATCGTGACCTTGGTGGGGATTGGCATAGTGATCAACCCTCGGATGGTCGGTGCCGTCAGTGGGCGTGACTCTAACAGACGCTGCTGTCTGTATGACGCCCCAAGGGGGCCGAGCTCACCCATGCCAACCTTTCCCACAACGCCGAGGCCGGCGCCCAACTGTTCGGCCTCACCGGCGAAGACGCGGTGATCGGCGCGCTCCCGCTGTTCCACTCCTTCGGCCAAACCTGCGGCCTCAATGCCCTACTCGCCGCCGGCGGCCGGCTGTCGCTGGTCGCCCGCTTCGAGCCGGGCCTGGTGCTGAAGACCATCGACGAACACCGTGCGACGGTCTTCATGGGCGTCCCGACCATGTACACGGCGCTGCTCCACCACCCCGAGCGCGACGGCTACGACGTCTCCCGCCTCCGGCTGTGCGTCTCCGGCGGTGCCGCGCTGCCGGTCGAGGTCCTGCACGGCTTCGAGGGCGCCTTCGGCTGCGTGATCTTGGAAGGTTACGGCCTGTCCGAGACCTCGCCCATCGCCTCCTTCAACCTGCCCGAGGCGAGGAGCCCCGGCAGCATCGGCCGCCCCATCGCGGGCACCGAGATGCGCGTCTTCGGCGAGGACGGAAAGGAGGTGCCCGCCGGGCAGGTCGGCGAGCTCGCCGTCCGCGGCCACAATGTGATGAAGGGCTACTGGCGCCGTCCCGAGGCCACCGCCGAGGCGCTCGGCGCGGACGGCTGGTTCCGCACAGGCGATATGGGCCGCGTGGACGAACACGGGTTCTTCTTCATCGTCGATCGCAAGAAGGACCTCATCATTCGCGGCGGCTACAACGTCTATCCGCGCGAGATCGAGGAAGTGCTCTACGAGCATCCGGTCGTCCAGGAGTGCGCGGTCATCGGCGTACCCCACGCGGAGCTCGGCGAGGAGGTCGGCGCCGCCGTGGTCCTGACCGGGGGTGGAGTGATCAGCGCGGACGAGCTTCGCGCCTACGTACGCGGGCGCGTCGCGGCGTACAAGTACCCGCGGCACATCTGGTTCGTCGACGAGCTTCCCAAGGGCCCCACCAACAAGATCCTCAAGCGCGAGATCGAGGTCCCGGTCTCCACGGCGCCCACATCGCGCTGACCAGCCGGATGAGGATCCTATTGAAGGAGTCATGGGCCGCGACGAGCCCGGCCAGGACATCGCCCAGGGCCCGGGCATACCGGCCTCTGCGGGCCGACCCCGGGCCCGGCGGCGCTCGACGTCGCTGAGCCCCAGCCCCTCGACTCCGATCAGGACTGCTGGCCCGCGCACGACACCGGCAGGGAGCGCGAGGTGCCCAATCATCGTGGGGCCGTCGGCGGGGTATACGGCCGTACGACTGGTAACCGTCGTCATGAGACTGGCTGAACGTGGTCGAGGGACTGAGCGTCCGGCTCCACTGGTCCAGCTGGCGGAACACGCTGAGCCGCCGGATCGACCTTCCACCCGTCCTCGGCGGCAACGTCCTTGAGGTCCAGGCCGGGATCGAGCGCGTGGCGAACGACTTCTTCGGTTCAGACGACATCATCACGTCCTGCGCCACCACGGAGTACAAGATGCAGGTCGTGAAGGGCGTGCCGGACTACAAGAAGGACATGGTCGAGGGCGTGTCCCTCGGCCAAGTGGCCGGAGGCGTGACGGCCGCGCCGTGATCCCCACCAGGACGCCGCTACTCCGGTGACATCCCCACCAGGTGGCCCCTCGCGCACGCGAGGGGCCACTCTGCCGCGCGCGCCCCCTCTCCGGCACCGAGGCTCGCGCTGGCACGGCCCCGACGGTTGGCGGTTCGGTGGGCGTGCAGGCCTGGTGGTTCGCCGAGCCCAGCACGTCGCAGACCAGGACAGGTGGAGGAGTTTCGGTGGTTCTGAGCCCGTCCCACTCGGTGTGGCGAGCCGGTGAGCAGTCCGGCCTCCGCACCGTGGGCGCGAAGGCCGGTGGGTGAGGGCGATTGCCGCGTCGTCAGAAGGCGGCACTCACGATGATCGCTTCTGCGGTCGGAACCGCGGTCGCCAACTTCTCGGCCTCCTCCGGATCAGGTATTGCTCCGGCGGATGGCCTCCTCGTGCGCCGCGGTAGCCGGTGTCGGTGCAGTCGGGGGTTTTCGCACTAGCCTCTGCGACGCGGGTGTCGGCCAGCCGAATCCCACTGGCCGCGGGTGGCGGTGCGGCGGTGCCGGCTGCGGCACCGGCCGCACGCACCCGCTCGTACAAGTGGTGGTACCGGCCGGTACGGCGCTATCCAGATCGGCAGGGACACCCACATCGACCTCGACCTCGGGCTTAGATCGTTGATGGCATGCGCCCGCGCAGCTGTTCCTCGCGCAGATACGGAAGGGCCCGGGCCGCCCGCTGTCCTGAAACGGCCACGATGCGATCCGTGGTACTGGACGCTGATGTGAAGGTGGGTGGGCGACTCCGGGTCCCTGGTCGTCAACGGGACGGCCCTGACCGTTCCATGTCTCGGCGGGAAGGGGCGGGCGGTGCGCCGGCCCGGTTCATGGGCCAGGTAACCGAGTCGCACCCACCCGTTTGCTGTTCCGGATGACGGGTGCGCTTTCCAGCTCGCGGATTCCCGGCAGGGTCCCTATCCCGCGTTCGAGGTAGTCGTACAGGGCGTCGACGTCGCGGCAGGCGGCGAAGACCAGCAGGTTGGTCGGGCCGGTGGTCGCGGCGGCGAAGGCGGCCTCGGGATGGGCGGCCAGGGCCTCGGCCGTCCGCCGCAGCCGGGCCGGATGGACGGTGAGCCAGAGGATGGCGAGGGTCTCGATTCCCAGCAGCAGCGGATCGATGTCCACGTCGAAGAACAGCGCGCCGCGCTCGCGCAGGTGCGCCAGCCTGCGCCTGGCCGTCATCTCCGACCACCCGGTCTCCCTAGCGATCTCGGGATAGGTCGTGCGGCCGTCGTGGGCCAGCGTGGCCAGCAGTTGCTCGTCGCCGTCCTGCAGGACGACCCGTCCTTCCGGTTCACGCGGCGGCTCGGGGGCGAGGGCGGCGACCTGCTCGGGAGCGAGCGAGTCGGCTCTGCCGTGCCAGCCGGACGGGCCGCCCGCGAAGACGCGCAGCAGGCAGTGTGCCGTGACGCCGGTGACCCGCGGCGTCCTCGGCAACTGCCCGAGCAGCAGGGCGTCGCGCTCGTGCGGGCCGCGGGCGCGGGTGACGCAGACGATCTGCGTTCCTCCCGAGGTGAGGCAGACCCAGGAGGTGTCCGGTCGGCGGGCGAGCGCGTCGGCGACGGGCACCGCCGCGTCGGGCGTCACCTGGATTCGGACGAACCACTCCACCCAGCCCAGCCGCCGGGCGTTCGGCAGGCCGACCACCCTGAGCGATTTGGCGGACCGGAGTCCGCGATAGCGCCGTGCGACGGTCTGATCGGACACGCCCAGCACCGACGCGATGCGGCTGAACGGCGCGCGCCCGTCGATGTGCAGTGCGTGGACGATCCGGCGGTCGAGTTCGTCCAGCACGAGGGAACCCATTGAGCCCAGCGTAACCGGGCTCAAGTGAAGCGCCTGACGTGCGGGAACGGGGACCAGCCGGGCGAACCGGCGTGGACGAAGCCCGTCCAGGCGCTATGGAGCTCGTCCGTCAGCCGCCGCAGGTCGGCGGACTCGGCGCCAGCCAGCATCGGCGCCGCGCGCCAGGCGTCCTGGCCGCCGAACACGAACGGCAGCTCGATGCAGTGGCACGCGCCGAAGGCGCTGCCGGGCGGCGACCAGTCGAACCGGAAGGCGAAGGCCGGCCGCCGGGCCGGCAGCAGGGCGCCCGTGCCGAAGAGCCGGGCGGTCACCTCCGCCGGGGCTCTGGGGAAGAACGCCCGTGCCTCGTCGCGGGTGGTGCCGATGAGCATCGGCACCGTGTCGGGGACGCCGGCGAGCAGGTCGGCGTGGACGCCGCCGTCGGCGACCAGCTGGAACGGCGGGGTCACCCGGAACGGCACGGCCATGCGCCGGGCGACCTCGCCCTGGGCGGCCAAGAGGCGGGAGACCTGTACGGTCCGCAGCCGGTCCGCCTCGCCGGACCGAAGGCCGAGGACGTCCAGCAGCCGCCGGCCGATCCCGGCCGCTTCGCGCGGGCTGTACGGCGGCACCCCGGTCGGCGTGCTCTGCAGCACGACCTGCTGGAACAGGCAGGAGCCGGCGGGACGGCCCAGCAGCGCGAGCGCGGACAGCGCCCCGGCGGACTGGCCCGCCAGCGTGACGCGGCCGGGGTCGCCGCCGAACGCGGCGATGTTCTCCCGCACCCAGCCCAGCGCGGCGATCTGGTCGAGGAGGCCAACGTTCGCCGGACCGAACGTGGGCGACAGGTACAGGTATCCCAGGGCGCCCAGCCGGTAGTTGACCGTGACGACCACCATGCGGCCGCGTTCGGCGAGCAGGGCCCCGTCGTACCACGCCTCCGCGCCCGAGCCGCTGGTGAAGCCACCGCCGTGCAGCCAGACCAGCACCGGCAGCCCGGTGCCGCCCGGCGTCCAGACGTTCAACGACAGGCAGCCCTCGTCCTGGACGAGGTCGCTGCCGGGGCCCATGACCCGCTCCAGCCGGGAGGGCGGCTGCGGGCACGCCGGCCCCGGACGGCCCGCGTCCCGCACCCCTTCCCAGACCGGAACCGGCCGCGGCGCGGCGAACCGCTCCGCCATGCCGTACGGGATGCCGAGGAACGCCGTGACCGCGCCGGTCGAGGCACCGCGCAGCGCTCCGGCGGGCGCGTGGACGAGGCCGGTCATCGGTCAGACCTCCAGGAAGGCGATCGCGGCGCCGCGCGCTTCGGCAGCCCCGACAAAAAATCCGTCCGGCAACTCGCGGACGGTGAATCCGTTGCCTTCCACCAGCGCGCGGGCCGCGCCGACGTTCTTGACGGCCACGGCCTGCCCCGCGAGGTAGGGCAGCGCGGGCACCGGCTCGCCAGGCAGCACCTCGCCGAAAGCGGACACCGCGACGATCTCCATCCGGCCCGCGTCGAGGAGAAGGACGCGCCGGGGGCCTTCGGCGATCGGCGCGACGCCCAGGATGCGGGCGTAGCGGGCGACGGTGGCCTCCAGGTCGGCGTCGTCCACCACCAGCAGCACGCTGTGCAGGTGGGTGGCGCCGTTGGCGTGGTCGAGGTAGCGGGGCTGGTGGATCAGCTCGGGCGTCAGATGGCGCGCGATGTGGATCAGCCCTTCGGGGGTGAGGTCGCGGTCGAGGTGCACCGCCTCGAACCGCGCCGTCGCCGTCCCGCCGGGCGTCTCCACGTCCCGCTGCAACGGCAGCACCCCCGACGACGACAGCCCCGCCTCGCGCAGCCGCCTCTCGACGGCCTCGGCGTCGCCGCATCCGAACGAGCAGCCGTGCAGCCCCTCGTACCGTGAGATCAGCGGGCGGATGTTCCACGGGTCGACCGATCCGTCCCCGAACAGGCCGAGCAGTTCCAGGTACGTCCGGCCGAACAGCGCGCACCGGTTGCCGGCGCCCATCGGCTTGCGCTCGCCGCCGGGGCGGTGGGAGCCAATGTGCATGGACAGCGGGCTCAGGGTGAAGCCGAGCGCCTCGTAGGTCGCCGCGGTGGCGTCTATGTCGGTGGTGTAGAGGACGGAGTGGTCGATCCTGTCGACGTCGTGAGCGATCATGCCATTCAGGCTGCCGCTCCGCTCCGGACCATTCCAGCCACTGGTGCCGGATTGATGGATTCCGACATGATGCCGCGAGTGATGATGGAATTCATTTCGGCCGCGATCCGCCGATTACGATGCGCACGAGGGGCCGCCGCGACCACACCGGAGCCCGCAGACGAGAATGCAGAAGGTGCCCGCCGCGGCTCGCGCGGCGGGCGCCCACCGGTCATCGACCCGTCAGAAAAGCCGCATCGTGGTCGAACGCTGCGTCGGACGCCTCAAGCAAGAGTCGATCCGCGCCGCCCGCCCGGACGGCGCCCCGATCTACGGGATCCTGGACAATCTTTCGGCAAACAAGACCCCGCAGAGCAGGGCGTGGGCGGCCCGCAACAACGTCGAGTTGTGCCTGACGCCCACCTACGCCTCGTGGGCCAACCCGATCGAGGCGCAGTTCGGGCCACTGCGCACTTCGTGATGGGCGATTCCCATCCCAACCACACCGTGCTGGCGTTGGAGATACAGGCCTACCTGCGCTGGCGCAACGCCAACGCCCGCCATCCCGACCTGCTGGCCGCCCAACGCCGCGAACGCGCCCGCGTCCGGAGCGAACGCAGGCAACGCTGGGGACGACCACGCCCGAAGGCAGCATGATCTGACCCGGTGAACGTTCGTGGTCACCGCACTAGCCGCTCGATCCTGGGGGCTGGACGGTGCACCAGCTGCGGCATTCTGCCCTGCAGGATCCAACGGCTACCGCCCGCCACCGAACTGGCCAAGTCCTGCCACCAGCGCATGGCCAGCCTCGGTGCCTACGTCCGGCTCGGGCTTCCGCTAGCGTCACCACCACCGCCGATCCCGCCATCCGCCCGCCTGCCACCACAACGGTTAACGTTCGCGTGGGCGGCGACAAGTGCCCCGGGCAACGGGTCCTGAGGGTGCTGGAGCGTGAGCGTCAGATGGTGAGTTCGGCGGTGAGTTCTTCGATGCGGCCGCGGATCTGGTCACGGATGGGGCGGACGGCGTCGACGCCTTGGCCGGCGGGGTCGTCGAGCTGCCAGTCGAGGTAGCGCTTGCCGGGGAAGACGGGACAGGTGTCGCCGCAGCCCATGGTGATGACGACATCGGAGGCCTGAACGGCGTCCACGGTGAGGACCTTGGGGATCTCGGCGGAGATGTCGATGCCCTCTTCGGCCATGGCCTGGACGACTGCGGGGTTCACGTGGTCAGCGGGCTCAGACCCGGCGGAGCGAACTTCGACCCGGTCACCGGCGAGGTGGGTGAGGTAGGCGGCGGCCATCTGGGATCGTCCGGCATTGTGGACGCAGACGAACAGCACACTGGGCTTGCCAGGCATCAAGGCTCCGTTGCGGGTCGCGGGTGGTGAGCAGGTCGTTGACGAGCAGGTCGAGCTCGTCGCGGATGCGGCGGATCTCGTCCAAGGGCTGGCCGGCAGGGTCAGGGATGATCCAGTCCAGGTAGCGGACGCCGGGCGCGAGGGCACACGCGCCGCCGCAGCCCAGCGTGATGACCAGATCGGCGGCGCCGACCAGCTCGTCGGTCAGCGGCTTGGGGAACTCGGCGGACAGATCCACGCCGATCTCGGCCATGACCTCGACGACGGCCAGTTCCAGTTCGGCGGTCGGTGCCGTGCCTGCCGAACGTGCGTGCACACGGCCTTGTCCGCGCGCTATGGCGAGTGCCGCTGCCATCTGGGAGCGTCCGGCGTTGGCGTCGCAGACGAACAGCACCTCGGGGACCGGCTTGGCCAGTCGGCCGTCGGCCTGGGCGAGGGCGGTGAGCCGCTCGGTGGCGAACCGCTCGGCCAGGACCACCAGGTAGGCGCCGATGCGCGAGGTGGAGTGCAGCTGCTGGTAGGAGTCGATGACCAGGCGCCTCAAGGTGTCGGCGGAGACCGGCCCATGGAAGCGGGCGGCCAGTCGCGCGGCGACGCGGTCGAAGACGGCGCGGTCGAGGGTCGCGCTCATCGTCGCCTCTCCAGCCGATCGGGTGCGATGGAGAAGCGGCGGCGGAGCCAGAGCGAGACGTAGACGAGCCCGACCAGCACGGGTACCTCGATCAGGGGCCCGACGACGCCCGACAGGGCTTGGCCGGAGGTGACGCCGAAGGTTCCGATCGCGACCGCGATGGCCAGCTCGAAGTTGTTTCCGGCGGCGGTGAACGCCAGGGTCGCGGTGCGCGGGTAGGGCAGTCGGACGCCGCGTCCGAGGGCGAACGCCCCGCCCCACATCAGCGCGAAGTAGGCCAGCAGCGGGAGCGCGATCCGGGCGACGTCGCCGGGCTGGGACGTGATCGTCTTTCCCTGCAGGGCGAACAGGATCACGATGGTGAACAGCAGCCCGTACAGCGCGACCGGGCCGATGCGGGGAAGGAACCGCGACTCGTACCATTCGCGGCCGCGGGCCTTCTCGCCGAAACGCCGGGTGAGGTAGCCGGCCAGCAGCGGGACGCCGAGGAACACCAGCACGTTCACGACGATCTTGCCGGTGGAGAAGTGCAGGTCGCCTGTGTCCAGACCGAGCCAGCCCGGCAGGAGGTGCAGGTAGAACCAGCCGAGCACCCCGAACGCGATGACCTGGAACACCGAGTTGAGCGCCACCAGCACCGCGGCGGCTTCCCGGTCGCCGCAGGCCAGGTCGTTCCAGATGATGACCATGGCGATGCAGCGGGCGAGCCCGACGATGATGAGCCCGGTGCGGTACTCGGGCAGATCGGGCAGGAAGATCCACGCCAGCGCGAACATCACGGCGGGCCCGACGATCCAGTTCAGAATCAGCGAGGAGATCATGAGGCGGCGGTCGCCGGTGACGGTGCTGAGCCGGTCGTAGCGAACCTTGGCCAGCACCGGGTACATCATGATCAGGAGCCCGAGCGCGATCGGGATGGAGATCCCACCGAGTTCGACCTTGCTCAGCGCGTCGTCCAGGCCGGGGATGGCACGTCCGAGCCCGAGGCCGACCGCCATCGCGGCGATGATCCAGACGGGCAGGAACCGGTCCAGCCTCGACAGCCCCGCGACCACCGTGGGCTCGGCGCGGCCCGCTGCCGCAGTGGGCGCCGATTCGGTGCTGGTCATGTGCAGGGCCTCTTCCGCTGGTGCAGATCGACGTGGCGGGCGGCTTCGGCCAGCCCGGTCAGCTGAGCGGCCAGGTCGTCCAGCGCTTCGGGGCGCAGCCGGTAGTAGGTGAAGCGGCCGCACGGCTCGGTGTCGACCAGGCCCGCTTGACGCAGCGCGCGCAGGTGGTTGGAGATGTTGGTCTGCTTGGCGCCGGTCTCTTCGACCAGGTGGCAGGTGCACAGGGCCTCGGCTGCCAGCAGCGACACGATCTGCGCGCGGAGCGGGTCCGCGAGCACCCTCATTACATCATTCTCTACTGACATCACCACAGGATGATACGTTAGCAGGGATGCTGACCTGCGGCTTTGCGGGCTGGTGGGGGGTGTCGCCGTGCGCAAAGGCGCTGCAGGCGCTCCGACTTGGCCTCGTCGTCGGCCAGCGGGCTGCCCGGCTGGATCTCTCATGCCTGCGGTCGGGCTCGCAGCGCCTGGTGGCGCTGGTGCTCCCGGTCGACCAGGCGCACCAGTTTGTGCAGGAGTTCCTGCTCGTCGCTCATGCCCGCCGCCGGTACGCCCGCGTCCGGCAAGACGGCCAAGCAATTTCCCCGACCGTTCTACCTGGGCGGCTGGTCGGCGGGGCCGGTGCTGGTGGCCGCGGCGCGGCGGGGGATGCTGCCCGTGGCCGCCAGGGCGGCCAGTGCCGCGGTGGCGGCGAGGGCTGCGAACAGGGCGGGGTAGCCGCCCAGGGCGGTGGCCAGGGCGGCTCCTGCGGCGGGGGCGATGGCGCCGGCGATGGTGACGGGCGCAGCCATGACGCCCGACAGGGATCCGTAGGCGGCGGTGCCCCAGCGGTCGGATACGGCGGTGGCCTGCAGCAGGGTGGCGATACCGCGGGTGGTCCCGGCCAGGACGGCGATGGCGATGAGCAGCGGGAGGGGGCCTGGGACCGCGGCCAGCACGGTGGTGGTGAGGGCGGAGGCGGCCAGGATGCACACGGTGCGGGTGCGGACGCTGCTGCGGCGGACCAGGGCGCGGTAGCCCAGCCTTCCGGCGACCTGCCCGACGCCGCCCAGGCCGAGCGCCCAGGCGGCGATGCCGCTGGAGGCGCCGCGTGCGGTCAGCAGCGGAATGAGGTTGGTCAGCACGGCGTACATCGAGAACGCCGACAACGTCAGCGCTGCGGTCAGCAGCAGGAACGGCGAACTGCGCACCACCGTGCGGACCGCCGCGTCCATCTGGTCGTTGCTCTGGTCGCGGCCGGCATCGCCATCGCCGGCGGAGCCACCGGAGCCGGGGTGGCGCTCGATGGGCGGCGGCCAGGGGCGGCGCAGCGCGAAGTAGTGCAGCGGGATGGTCACCGCGGCCAGGACGGCGGCCAGCACCAGGTAGACGGCCCGCCAGGACATCTGGTCGGCCAGGGCGCTGGTGAGGGGCGCGAAGACGGTGCTGGCCAGCCCCGCGACGAGGGTGAGGGTGGTGAGCGCGCCCAGGTGGTGGGGGGCGTGGTAGCGGGTGAGGGCGGCGAACGCGGGCTGGTAGAGCACAGCGGTCATCGCGGTCCCGGCCAGCAGCCACGCGGCCACGAACCAGCCCAGGTTCGGAGCGGCCGCCAGGCCCAGGACGGCCAGGGCACCCAGCACCGAGCCGCCGGTCATCAGGGCGCGGGGGCCGTGCCGGTCCAGGGCGCGGCCGAGCGGGATGCCGCCGAGGGCGGCCAGGACGAGCGCGGCGGAGAACGCCGCGGTGATGGCCCCGGTGGACCAGCCGGTGTCGTGGCTGATGTGAGGGGCCAGGACGGGGAAGGCGTAGTAGAGGATTCCCCAGCTGGTGATCTCGGTGACGCACAGCGCGATCAGCGGGACGCGGGTGACCGCACCGTTGGCGGTGGCGCTGTTCGGGCTGCTGGGAGCGGTGGAGCCGGAGCCGGCGGCGGGATCACCCGTCGCCGGCACCGGCCCTGGCGTCGATGGTTCGTGGGGCACCGGTCAGTTGTCGCCTCGTTCGGAGTCGCCGGAGTAGCCGTGGACGCTTCCGGTCGCGAAGCCCAATCCGGCGGGCGCGCCGATGCCGATGGTGACCGGCTCGGGCGCCGATCCACCGCAGCACGAGCCGCCCGAGGTGACCGCGGCCGGCGTCTCGGCGGGCTCGGTGCCGCAACTGGTTCCGCAGCCGTCGCCTGCAGAGACGCCGGCAGAGGCGCCGGGCAACTGGTCCTCAGCGATGAGGTTGGTGGAGCAGACGCCGGTCTCGGGCAGGTCGAGCTCAACCGCGTCGGCCGCGGCGCGGTCTCCAGCGAGCGCGGCGACGACTGAGCGGACCTGCTCGTATCCGGTGGCCATCAGGAAGGTCGGGGCGCGGCCGTAGCTCTTCATCCCGACCAGGTAGAAGCCGGTCTCGGGGTGGGCGAGGTCGCGTTCGCCGTGCGGGGGCACGGTGCCGCAGGAGTGGAAGTTGGGGTCGATCATCGGCGCGAGCCGGACCGGCGCTTCGGTGGCCGGGTCGAGTTCCACCCGGACTTCGCGGAGCATGTCCAGGTCGGGACGGAACCCGGTAGCCGCCACCACGGCGTCGGCCTCGATGACGCGCTCACCGTCTGGGGTCACGCCGACGACGTTCACGGGACCCGTAGCCGGGCCTGCGTTGGGGCTGGTGAAGCCGGTGATGGTGAAGCTGCGCACCAGCTCGATCTCGCCGCCTTCCACTGCGGCCCTGAGACGGATGCCGAGCGCGCCGCGTGCGGGCAGGCCGTCGGCGTCGCCGCCGCCGTACAGGCGGGCGACCGAGGCGCTGCGCACGACCCAGGTGATGCGGGTGCCGGGCGCGGTCTTGGCGAGTTTGGCGAGCGCGAGCAGGGTGTTGGCGGCCGAGTGGCCCATCCCGACGACCAGGGTGTGCTTGCCGGCGAAGCGGTCGCGGTCACGGCCCAGCACATCCGGCAACGGTCCGGTCAGGTAAGCGGCTGCCTGGTCCTCGCCCGGTGCGGACAGGCCGGAATGGCCGAGCGGGTTCGAGCGGCCCCAGGTCCCCGAGGCGTCGATGACCGCGCGAGCGGTCAGGTCGGTGACAGCGCCGTCCGGGCCGACGGTGCGGACCAGCAGCGGCTGCTGGTCGCGGCCGACGGTGCGGGTCACGTCCACGCCGCGCCGAGCGACGGCGACCACGCGGGTGCCGGTGCGGATCCGCCGGGCCAGTTCAGGCACCCGGGCCAGCGGAGCCAGGTAGTCGCGGACCAGTTCGGCACCGGTCGGCAGCGCATCCGGATCGGGCAGGGCCCACCCGGCGGGCTCCAGAAGGCGGCGGGCGGCGGCGTCGGTGTCGTACCGCCACGGCGAGAACAGTCGGACGTGCCCCCACTCCGAAATCGCAGCCCCGGCGGCGTCCCCGGCCTCCAGGACCAGGAATTCCTGCCCGCGTTCGGCCAGGTGCGCGGCGGCGGCCAGCCCTACCGGCCCGGCGCCGATGACCACCACCGGCAGTTCCGCGGCACCGTCCTGCTCGTTGACGCAGCCGCAGCCTGCGCTGGTCTTGGCCTCGATCACGGTGACCGCCGGGTCCAGGGACTGCTCGATCTCGCCGCAGCAGCCGCTGACCCCGCAGCAGCTGCCCGCGCCCCCCGACTGGCCCGTACCGGCCGCCTGCTCGGCGGGCTCCTGCGGGTTCTCGCCCATGGTGTCTCCTTGCTGCGTTGCGTGATGCTCAATATGAAGGTCGGCGGCCGATCAGAACGGGCACGGTAGGCGGCGGTGGTGGAGCGGTCGCGGTGAGCGACCCCGCGGCACGCGCTGGTGCGGACCTCGCCGCGCCCGTCCTGGAAGGTGACGCGCTCGCCCCCTGTTCGCCCAGCTCCCTGTTTCGATGTTCTTCTAAGTAGGCCCCAGTTTGCAAGCCTGCATAGAAGGATGTCAAATTAGAGACATGTCTAAGTTGCTGGAGTTGGACGATGTCACCGACCCGGCGTGCTGCGCGCCGCTGAGCGGCCCCACCCTCGGCGAGGAAGAGGCGGCCGAGCTGGCCGGGGTGTTCAAGGCGCTGTCGGACCCGGTCCGGCTGCGGTTGCTGAACATGATCGCCTCGGCCGAGGGCGCCGAGGCGTGCGTGTGCGACCTGACCGGATCCTTCGAGCTGACCGCCCCCACCATCTCCCACCACCTCAAGGTGCTGCGCCAGGCCGGACTGATCGACGGCGAGCGCCGCGGGACCTGGGTGTACTACCGGGTGGTCCCCGAGCGGCTGACCCGGCTGGCGGGCCTGTTCGCCCTGCCCGCGCTCACCTCCGCCTGAGCCGCTCGCCTACGGGCTCAGCCGGGAGGGGACGTGGCGGGCGTCGGCGCCGACACCGCGCAGGGTGGCCGAGGCGAACGAGCGCTGCCACTCCAACCCGACGTAGCCGAGCCCGGGATGGGTGGTGGAGATCCCGCCGCGGTGCATCGGCATCCCGCCGCCGGGGGCCCAGGTGGCGGCCGTTCGAGGTCGTGGCCGGCGGCGACCCGCTGCTCTGCGCGCTGCGCGTGGCCGCCATCAACCGGGCCCGCGCGGTGTCCAGGGCGTCGGCCAGGTCCTTGCCGGCTCAACACCGCGCTGGACACCGTCGGTTGCACCGCTGACAGCGATCATGGCGGTGAGCCGCGTGGCGTGCGGGACGACCAGATGCGGCAGGTTCGACTGCTGCTCCTGCAGCAGCCTTCCGGTCGCCCCGAGGGAGGGCGATCCCACCGGCCCCCGGACGGGGCCGGTGGGATCTTCGCGTGTCCTACTTCAGAGACGGGGGGACGTCTGCGGCGTCGCCGAGCCCGACCAGGTAGTCGGCGTACTCCTTGGCGCCGCCCTTCGTGACGAGCCTGCCCTGCAGCGTCTCGTCGGCCGCGACCTTCTTGCCGGCGAGGACGTCGGCGGCGAGCGTCATGACCTTCTGGCCCAGCGCGAACGGCGACTCGGCGTTCGTCGAGTACATGTCGCCCGCCGCGACCGCGGCCAGTGCGTCGGAGATGCCGTCGTTGCCGACGAGCTTCACCTTCTTGGACAGGTTGCCGGCCTTCAGCGCCGACAAGACGCCCATGGCCATCTCGTCGTTCGCGGCGTACACGCCGTTGATGCCCGGGTTGGCCTGCAGCACGTTCGTCATCACGTTCAGCGCCTTGGCGCGGTCGAAGTCGGCGGCCTGCTTGGCGACGACCGTGATGCCCTTGTGCTTGGCGATCTCCTCGTTGAAGCCCTTGCTGCGGTCCTGCGCAACGTTCGTGCCGAGCAGGCCCTGGATCTCCACGACCTTGCCCTTCTCGCCGACGGCCTCGGCGAGCGACTTGGCGGCGTTGCGCCCGGCCTGGACGGCGTCGTAGCCGACGAACGTGGCGAGCTTGCCGCCGGACGGCTTGCGGTCGAACGCCATCACCGGGATGTTCGCGCCGTTCGCCTGCGTCACCGACGACGTCGCCGACTGGGTGCTGACCGGGTCGATGATGAGGATGCCGGTCTGCTTGGAGATGGCCGTCGTCGCCTGGTTGAGCGCGGCGGCGTCGCTGTTGTTGGCGTTCTGCACGTTCAGCTTGATGCCGAGCTTGGCCGCCTGCGCCTGCGCGCCGTTCTTGACGCTGACGAAGAACGGGTTGTTGAGCGTGCTCATGATGATCGTCGCGTCCTTCTTGCCGGACGCCTTGCCGGTGGAGGCGCCGGCGTCCTCGCCGGCGCGGCTGCACCCGGTCAGGGCGAGCGCGGCTGCGGCCGTCACGGCGATCACGGCGCGGGTGGTTCGGGCCACGCGCATGGGAATCTCCTTTTGCGGGGTTGGGGTGGGAGTCGATCAGGGGGTCTTGGCGGCGGTGCCGCTGCGATGGGACGGTCCGCTTTGTGCGGTCTTGTCCGCACGTTTCGGGATGAGGGATCGCAGCACGTCGATGTTGCGGTCCAGGAACACGGCCAGCAGGATGACCAGGCCCTTCACGACGTTCTGCAGGAACGGCGAGACGTCCAGCAGGTTCATCCCGTTGTCGATGACGCCGAGGACGAGCGCGCCGACGAGGGTGCCGAGCAGGGTGCCGCGGCCGCCGGCGAGGCTCGTTCCGCCGATGATGACGGCGGCGATGGCCTCCAGTTCCAGGCCGGTGCCGGCGGTGGGCTCGGCGGTGGACAGCCGGGCGGTGAGGATGAAGCCGGCGAGCGCCGCCAGCACGCCGCTGATCACGAACGCGAGGATCTTCACCCGGTCGGTGCGGACGCCCGACAGCCGGGCCGCCTCGGTGTTGTCGCCGGTGGCGTAGACGTGCCGGCCGAACCGGGTCCGCGCGAGCAGGTACCCGAACACCGCGAACACCGCCAGCATGATCACGACGGGGACGGGCACGCCGGCGATCCGGCTCTGCCCGATGCCCTGGAAGTCGTAGTCGGTGACGGCGACCGGGTTGCCCTTGGTGAGCTGCAGGCTGAGGCCCGACAGCACCGACATGGTGGCCAGTGTCGCGATGAACGACGGCATCCGCGTCTTGGTGACGAGCAGCCCGTTCACCAGCCCGATCGCGGCGCCCGCCGCCACGCCCGCGCCGACCCCGGCGACGAGACCGTGGTCGCGGAGCGTCTGCGCGGTGACGACGGCGGTGAAGCCGAGGGCCGCGCCGACCGACAGGTCGATCTCCGCCAGGATGATCACGTAGGTCTGGCCGACCGCGAGCAGCGCCGCGACGGACGTGGCCAGCCCGACGTTCATCAGGTTGTTGTGCGTCAGGAAGACCGGTGAGGCGATGGTCAGGATGATCCCGACCAGCAGCAGCATCCAGACCGCGCGCAGCCGGCGCGCGGCGGCGGCGGCCGAGGAGAGCCGCGACGGGGACGCGAGGCTCGTGACGGTGGAGGTCATGGGGCACCTACCAGTGCGTGCTCGAGGATGTTCTGTTCGTTGACGTCGTCGCCGGTGAGCTCGGAGACGGTGCGTCCCTCGCGCATCACGAGGACGCGGTCGGACATGGCGACGAGCTCGGGCAGGTCGGAACTGACCAGCACGACGGCGACGCCGTCCGCGGTGAGGCCGTTGATGATCCGGTAGATCTCGGTCTTGGCGCCGACGTCGACGCCGCGGGTCGGCTCGTCCATCAGCAGCACCCGGGGCCCGGCCATCACCCACTTGGCGAACAGCGCCTTCTGCTGGTTGCCGCCCGACAGCGACCCGGCCGCGATGGACGGCGACGCCGCGCGGACCCGCAGGTCCGCCATCACCTTCCCGGTCTCCGCGCGCTCCCGGCCGCGCAGGACGACGTCGGCCTTCGTGAAGCGGCCGAGGGACGGCAGCGACACGTTCGCCTCGACGGACTGCTGCATGGCGAGACCCTCACCGGACCGGTCCGGGGTGACATAGGCGATGCGCCCGGAGATCGCCTGCCTCGGGCCGCGTGCCCGGACCGGCTCGCCGTCCACGGTCACCGTCCCGGACGTGAGCGGGTGCAGGCCGAACAGCGCGCGAAGCAGCTCGCCGCGGCCGCAGCCGACGACACCGCCGATGCCGAGCACCTCGCCCGCCCGGACGTCCAGGTCGACGTCATGGAACGCGTCGCCGCCCGACGCGCCCCGGACCCGCAGGACGACCCGGTCCGTGGTGTTGTGCTCCTTCGGGTAGAAATCGTCCACGGTGTCGCCGACCATCGCGGTGACGACCTGGGCGGGGGACAGCGTCCCGGTGGGCTCGTCCAGGGTGACGCGGCCGTCGCGCAGGACGACGATCCGGTCGGACAGCTCGAACACCTCGTCCAGCCGGTGGCTGATGTAGAGGATCGTGACGCCGGCCTTGCGCAGCCGCCGGATCTGCTCGAACAGCCGCTCCGACTCCCGCTCGTCCAGCGCCGCGGTCGGCTCGTCCAGGATCAGCAGCCGAGGCCTGTGCGTCATCGCCTTGGCGATCTCGACCATCTGCCGCTCGGCGACGCCGAGTTCGCCGACCGGCCGCCGCACGTCGATGTCCAGGCCGAGATCCTTCAGGGCGGACACGGCGGCCTCCGCCATCCGGCGGCGCGACACCAGCAGCCGCCCGAACCGGCCCTCCCGGTCGAGGACGTGCATGTTCTCGGCGACGGACAGGTTCGGGAACAGGTTCTGCTGGAACTCCTGGTAGATGACCTCGATCCCGAGCGTCATCGCGGCCTGCGGGTCCTTCAGGACCGTGGCGCGGCCGTCGACGAGGACCGTGCCACCGTCCGGCTGGTGCGCGCCGGAGATCACCCGCGTCAGGGTGGACTTGCCGGCGCCGTTCTCGCCGCACAGCGCGACGACCTCGCCCGGCTCGACCGCGAGGCCGACGCCCCGCAGTACGTGGTTCTCCCCGAACGACTTGTGGACGTCGACCAGTTGCATCCGCATGTCGATCTCCCGTCAGTAGACGACGCCCGCGGTCAGCAGCACGTTCGCGTACGGGGTGAACTCCCCGGACCGCACCGCCGCCCGCGCCTCGCCGGTGGACCGCTTGAACTCGGTGTGCGGCACGAACCGGATCTCGACACCGGTGAACCGGGCCTCGATCTCGGCGAGCATCTCCGGGCTGTGCTGCTTGATCTCCTCCGACATCAGCACCCCCTCCACGGCGACCTCGGCGAGGACGGCGTCCAGCAGGTCGAGGAAGCGCGGAAGGTTCTGCCGCACCGCCAGGTCCACCCGCTCCACCCCGGGCGGGATGGGCAGCCCGGCGTCGGTGACGACGAGCTTGTCGGTGTGCCCGAGTTCGGAGATGACCCGGGCCAGCTGGCCGTTGAGCGTGCCGTGGTTGCGCCTCATCGGGCGGCTCCTTCCAGGGTGTTGCCGGACATCAGTGCGTCCACCTCGTCCCGACCGGGCAGGGACGGGCTCGCGCCGGGTCTGGTCGTCGCCAGCGCCCCGGCGGCCATGCCCCGCCGGATGGCACGTTCCATGGCGTCGCCGGCCGCGAGCGCCGCGCCCAGCGAGCCGGTGAAGGCGTCCCCGGCCGCGGTGGTGTCCACGGCGGTGACCTGGTAGGCGGTGAAGTTCCGGGCGCCTTCGCGGGTGACGGAGACGGCGCCGCCCGCGCCCAGCGTGATCAGCGCGTGGCCGACGCCGCGGTCGAGGAACCATCGCCCGGCCCGCTCGGCGGACGCCGGGTCGGTGACCTCCACACCGGTCAGCTCCGTCGCCTCGCTCTCGTTCGGCGTGACCAGGTCGATGTGCGGCCACACGTCGTCCGGGAGCGCCTGGGCGGGGGCCGGGTCGAGGACGACCGTCAGTCCGGCCGCCCTGCCCGCCTTCGCCGCGTGGCAGGTCGTCGCCGCGGGGACTTCGAGCTGCAGGAGGAGGACGCCGACCTTCCCGGCGGTCGCGCCGAGGCTCGCGTCGACCATGGCCGGGCTGAGGTCGGCGTTCGCCAGGGGGGTGATGACGATGTCGTTCTCCCCGGACGCGTCCACGCGGATGTGCGCGACGCCGGTGCGGCCGTCCACGGTCCGGACTTCGTCCAGTTCGACGCCGTACGACCGCAGGCCGTCCAGGACGATCTCGCGGAACGGGTCGCGGCCGACGCACCCGGCGAGCCACGTCCGTGCCCCCGCGCGGGCGGACGCGACCGCCTGGTTCGCGCCCTTCCCGCCGAGCACGAGGGTGAAGTCGTCGCCGAGCACGGTCTCACCGCGCCGCGGGAACCGTGCGCTGAACGCGGTCACGTCCGCGGTGATGCTGCCGACGACGAGAACACCATGGGGTTCCATCGCGGTCCTCCTGTTCCGGCTGTTCGAGGCATGAGTGGGGAAAGGTCACGGCGATCGCGCCGTTCACCTGGGAGTTTGCGGTTGTGGGTCAGACCCCGACGGGGTGCCAGACGGTCTTGGTCTCCAAGAACGCGGTCAGGCGCGCGGTTCCGGGCTCTTGGGTCCAGTCGTCGGTGGCGCGGAAGACGCGCTTGAGATTGTCGGCCGCCTTGTCCTGGAGGCCGGGTACGTCGTCGTCCGGGACGCCGGTGAGGTCGATGGCGTTGACGTCCATGTGGGCGGCGAGACCGGGGGCGAGTTCGGTGCGGTGGCCGGTGAGGATGTTGACGACGCCGCCGGGCAGGTCGGAGGTGGCGAGCACTTCGGCAAGGGTGATGGCGGGTAGTGGGGCGGGCTGGGAGGCGACCACGACGGTGGTGTTGCCGGACACGATGACGGGCGCCAGGACCGATACCAGGCCGAGGAGGGGCGAGTCGGGGGCGACGACGGCGACGACGCCGGTGGGTTCGGGGGTGGAGAAGTTGAAGAACGGTCCGGAGACGGGGTTGGCGGCCCCGGTGACGGCGGTGAGTTTGTCGGCCCAGCCCGCGTACCAGACCCAGCGGTCGACGGCGGCGTCCACCTGGGTCGCGGCGGCGTTCTTGGACGTGCCGGCCTGGCGTAGTTCGTCGATGAACTGGTCGCGGCGTCCTTCCAGCATCTCGGCGATGCGGTAGAGGATCTGGGCGCGGTTGTAGGCGGTGCGTCCGGACCAGCCGGGGAAGGCCTTGCGGGCGGCGACCACGGCGTCGCGGGCGTCCTTGCGGGACGCGTGGGAGGCGTTGGCCAGGAAGCGTCCCTTGGAGTCGGTCACGGGGTAGGACCTGCCGGATTCGGACCGAGGGAACGCGCCCCCGATGTAGAGCTTGTAGGTCTTGCGCACGGAGAGACGGTCAGACATTGAGGTAGGCCTCCAGTCCGTGGCGTCCGCCCTCGCGGCCGAACCCCGATTCCTTGTAGCCGCCGAACGGTGAGGCCGGGTCGAACTTGTTGAAGGTGTTGGCCCACACCACCCCGGCCCGCAGCCGCTGCGCCGTCCACAGGATCTGCGACCCCTTCTCGGTCCAGATACCCGCCGACAGCCCGTACGGGGTGTTGTTGGCCTTGGTCACCGCCTCTTCGGGCGTGCGGAACGTCAGCACCGACAACACAGGCCCGAAGATCTCCTCCCGCGCGATCCGGTGCGACTGCGCCACCTCGGTGAACAGGGTCGGCGCGAACCAGAACCCGCGATCGGGCAGCTCGCATTGCGGTGACCACCGGGCTGCGCCCTCGGCCTCCCCGGCATCGGACAGTTCGCGGATTCTGGCGAGCTGGGCGGCGGAGTTGATCGCGCCGATGTCGGTGTTCTTGTCCAGGGGGTCACCGACCCGCAGTGTCGCCATCCGCGCCTTGAGCCGCTCCAGGACCTCTTCGGCGACCGACTCCTGGACCAGCAGCCGCGACCCGGCGCAGCACACGTGGCCCTGGTTGAAGAAGATCCCGTTGACGATGCCCTCGACGGCCTGGTCCAGGGCGGCGTCTTGGTAGACGATGTTGGCGGCCTTGCCGCCCAGCTCCAGCGTCAGTTTCTTGCGGGTGCCGGCGAGGGTGCGGGCGATCTGCCGGCCGACCTGGGTGGAGCCGGTGAAGGCGACCTTGTCGACACCGGGATGCGATACCAGGGCTGCGCCGGTCTCGCCGGCGCCGGTGACGATGTTGACCACCCCGGGCGGCAGTTCGGCCTGACGGCAGATGTCGGCGAACAGCAGCGCCGTCAGCGGCGTCGTCTCCGCGGGCTTGAGCACCACGGTGTTGCCGCACGCCAGCGCGGGGGCGATCTTCCAGGCCAGCATGAGCAGCGGGAAGTTCCAGGGGATGACCTGCCCCGCCACCCCGACGGGCTTCGGGGCGGGCCCCAACCCGGCGTGGCGCAGCTTGTCGGCCCACCCGGCGTAGTAGAAGAACCACGCCGCCACCAGCGGCACGTCCACATCCCGCGACTCGCGGATCGGTTTGCCGTTGTCGATCGACTCCAGCACCGCCAGCTCCCGCGACCGCTCCTGCACGATCCGCGCGATCCGGTACAGGTACTTGGCCCGCTCGGCCCCGGGCATCGGGCCCCACACCTTGTCATAGGCGGCCCGCGCTGCCCGCACCGCCCGATCCACATCCGACTCGTCCGCGCAGGCGACCTCGGCCAGCACACCCTCATCCGCCGGGTTGATCGTCTTGAACGGCTCACCATGCCCGCCGGTGAACTCACCGTTGATGAACAGCCCGTAAGAGGCGCGGATGTCCACCACGGAACGTGACTCAGGCGCCGGCGCATAATCGAACACAGTCATGCCCCTCAGTCCAGGGTGAAGTAGTCGGGACCGGAGTACACCCCGGTGGCGAGCTTGCGGCGCTGCATCAGCAGGTCGTTCAGCACCGACGACGCGCCGAGGCGGAACCAGTCGGGGGTCAGCCAGTCGGGGCCGGCGGTCTCGTTCACCAGCACCAGGTACTTGATCGCGTCCTTGGTGGTGCGGATCCCGCCCGCGGGCTTGACCCCGACCTGCCGCCCCGCGGCGGCCCGGTAGTCGCGGACGGCCTCCAGCATGACCAGCGTCACCGGCAGCGTCGCCGCGGGCGACACCTTGCCGGTCGAGGTCTTGATGAAGTCGGCCCCGGCCCGCATCGCCAGCCAGGAGGCGCGCCGCACGTTGTCGTAGGTGGCCAGCTCGCCGGTCTCCAGGATCACCTTCAGGTGCGCGGGCCCGCACGCGTCCTTGACCGCGGTGATCTCCTCGTGCACCTTGGCGTAGTCGCCGGACAGGAATGCGCCCCGGTCGATCACCATGTCGATCTCGGACGCGCCCGCCGCCACCGCGGCCCGGGTGTCGGCCAGCTTGGCCTCCATCGGCGCCCGCCCGGACGGGAAGGCCGTCGCCACGCTCGCCACCCCGATCCCCGACCCCGACAGGGCCGCGACCGCCGTCTCCACCATGTCCGGATACACGCACACGGCGGCGACCTTGGGGACCGAGGCGTCCGACGGGTCGGGGTGGGCGGCCTTGGCGCACAGGGCCCGCACCTTCCCGGCCGTGTCCGCGCCCTCCAGCGTGGTCAGGTCCACCATCGAGATCGCCAGGTCGATGGCCTCGGCCTTCGCCGACGTCTTGATCGACCGGGTGGCGAGCCGCGCCGCCCGCTCCTCCGCACCGACCTGGTCCACACCCGGCAGGCCGTGTAGGAATCCGTGCAACTCGGTCGCGGTCATCGGGTCCTGCCCGCCTTCCTGGGGGTCTGGGGCGGGGCCGTCGAGGCCCGCTCGATGATCTTTGTGTCCATGACGATGCGCCGAGGGAGGTCGCGGGTCTGGCTGTCGTCGAAGCGGTGCAGCAGCAGCCGCATGGCAAGGACGCCCTGCTCGATCATCGGACGGTCGACGACGGTCAGCGGGGGCCGCAGCAGGGGCCCGGTGTCGAGGTCGTCGAATCCGATGAGGCTGATCTGCCCGGGGACTTCCACCCGCATGTCGTGCAGCGCCTTCAGCGCGCCGAGCGTCGTGAGGTTGTTCGCGGTGAAGATCGCGGTCGGCGGCTCGGCGAGCGACAGCAGCGACAGGGTGAGCTGGTAGGCGCGCTCCTCGCGGAAGTCGCCGATGATGTCGTACTCCGGCGGGATCTCGACGCCGGCGGCGGAGACGGCCTCCACGAAGCCGTCCCGCCGGTACCGGCCCGGCGTGGACTCCTGGCCGCCGCTGATCATCGCGATGCGGGTGTGGCCGAGCGCGAGGAGGTGCTCGGCGGCCTGCCGGCCGCCCGCGCGGTTGTCGACGAGAACGGCGTCGAAGCTCTCCCCGTCGGCGAGGTCCCGGTCGATGAACACGACCGGGAGCCCGCTGTCGCGCAGCTGCAGCGGGGTCTGCTCGTGCTCGGTGGCCGGGGCGAGGATTATGCCGTCCACCTGGCGTGCCATGTCGGCGAGCAGGTCGGCCTCGCGGATGCCGCTCTCGTCGCTGTTGGCGAGCAGCAGCCGGTAGCCGCGGTCGCGGCTGACCGACTCCATGCCCTTCACGACGGCGGCGAAGTAGGGGTTGGTGATGTCGGGGACGACGACACCGATGGTGCGGGTGCGTCCCGACTTCAGCGACTGCGCCGCGATGTTCGGTGCGAAGCCCAGCTCATCCACGGCGGCCCGGATGGCCTCCGCCGACCTGACCCGCTGTCCCCGCAGGAACCGCGAGACGGTGGCGGGGGAGACACCGGCCCGCGCCGCCACGTCGTGGATGGTCGCCACATCGACTCCTGTCTGTAACCCGCATCACTGAAACCGTTGTCAGAGAATGATTGCAGCAGAGGGCCCAAAGATGTCAAGAGCTGGTGACCGGAGAGTACTGACCTGGGGATCCGCGTCGACCCAGGCCAGACACAGGAAGGGGTCATCGTCGAGCTCACCGGACGGCTGGAACGCGCTCAGCAAGAGACCGAGGCGGTCTGCGGCCCGAGGAGGAACGAGAACGCCGCATCTATCCACCGCCGACCGGGCGGTCTTGTCCGCGCGAGATGGTCGTCCCGCAGACCCGGCACCGCTAACGACCGCCGCCGGCGACGGGAATGCGGTCAGGGTCGACCGGACCGTCAACCGCGACGTCCTGGTAGGGCTTACGGGGCGGTTCCGTACTCGCCCCCGAGCTCCTGGGCGGCTGCCGGGTCGAGAGCCGCATCGAGGGAACACGCCGGCGTTCTTCGATGGTGGTCTCTTGAGCAACCGAGGGGACAAGCCCGATGCGCCACCGCACCGAGAGGCCTCGCCGCATCACCTTCCGTCGCCCGTCATACGCCGCTCTTTTCGCCATGGTCCGTGGCCTTGCCTTCACGCTGGGCGCCGCAGTGGCGAGCGTTGTGGTGTGGTGGCTAGGGGTGGTGAAAATAGTTGCTTCAACCGTCGGGGAGGGCACGATGGCAGTCCAGATGATGCGCCGGTACCTCGCGCGAACCGGCTGACGTCACCAAGCCGGCGCTCGCAACCTCGGGACTTTGATCGTTTGGAGGCGAGGTGGGCGACGATCTCGACCCATCCGTTGAGGAGAACGAGAACGGGTCTCCCGAGCGGTTCTTGTCGGCCCGCAGGCTCGTGCTGTCGCTGGGAGCGGGCGTCATCGGCGGCGCCGCGGTCGCCGTGCTCGGGGTCGCGGACGTGAGCTTGCTGGTCGGGTGGATCCTGGCCACCGGCACGGTCTTGACATGGGTGTGGTGGCTCAGCTGGCCGCAGGGGCCGGGCGACACCAAACTGCTGGCCGAGGCGGAAGGCGACGCCCGTTCGACCGACGCGGTGATGCTCCTGGCCTCGGTGGCGAGCTTGGTCATCGTGGCCGACACCCAGATCCGCTGCGCGGGTCGTCGGGACGCGCTCTCGGTCACCGCAGTCATTCTCGCCGTCAGCGCTGTTGTCCTGTCCTGGGCGCTGGCGAACACTGTGTTCGCGTTCCGATACGCCCGCCTCTCTTACGAGGACGCCGACGGAGGCATCGATTTCTAGCAGGACGCGCCTCCCTCATATAGCGATTTCGCCTGGATGGCCTTCACTCTCGGGAGCTACCTCCGCGCAGTACCGGCCCAGTCGGAGGGGGCGGAGCACAGCAGTCGCGCGCGAGGTTTCAGTTACCACTTCCGGTGGACTGGGAAGTCGACACCGGGCCCGGGGCTTTGACCGCCGACGAGCAGGTGAAAGCAGAGCACCTGGCGGACGTCCTGGTCGGCCAGTGCGAGCCTGCGGCCGTGTGGCGGCTCCAGTTCACGCGCGCAAGGCGTGTGGTGGCCGCGTCTGGCCTGCACTAAGGCCCCCTCCGGCAGGGGGAACTCCCCAATAATGGGGAAATGGGTTCGCGTCCCCTCGCTGTGGTGTCGCTGGCGGTCGGCCTGACCGCGCTGACGGCGTGCGGCGGCTCACCGCACAAAGGGCCAGGGGTCGACCCCGTGACGCTCGCCCCCTCGGCGACTGAGACGGCGACCAGTCAGCCGACCGGCGGCACATCCGGGCCGCCGTCGGTGGGTCCGTCGCCGCGCGCCTGGACGACGCCGCGTGTGAACACCGGCAGTGGAGCGTCCCTCCAGAACCGGACACCGGACGCGCTGTGCCAGATGGTCTGGAGCCCTTATCCGGTGCGGATCGAGGGCTTCACGGTCGCGCAGTCGGGCGAGCCCGTGCTGATCACCGACAGCGGCATGTCCGACGAGGTTCTGGCGCGGTCCAGGTTCGGGACCGTCACCTACGAGACGGCTCCGAGCTGCACGGGCGCCGCTGGCGTGGGCATCCAGGCGCGCAAGCCCTGTGCACCGGACACGGTGATCGGACCCACGGACCCGTGCGCGATCACGCCTGCGTACACCTACCAGCCAGAGATTCCAAGGCCCGCCCGCTATACGGTGCTGGTCACGTGGAGGCTCTCGAAGCTGTGTACGGACTCCTCCGGGCCGTGCGGTGGTATCGGGGCGACCGCCGACCGTCCGGTGCGCGCGACCTGGCGGACGTCGCTGACGCTGAACGCCTGCACCAAGTGGACGCCCTTCCCCGAGGCGCCGAACGGAGGCGAGAGCAATCTCGGCCAGTGCTAGGAGCCGATCCGAACGGCTGGCGAGGGCGCGCAGGCCTCTCCCTTCGGAACCCGAACCCGAACCCGATCCCGGGCCGGCGCCGGACTGGACGCAGCGACTCTCCGCACTGGGCACCTTCGGCCCGCCGACGTCGCTCGTCGCGGCCGTCCTGATCTGGTACGGCTATGTCGCAACGCTCCAGCGGTTTCGCTACTTCGGCGTTGATCTGCAACTCACCGACCTCGGGAACCAGACCCTCCTGCTCTACGGCGTGGAGGTGGCGTACCCGGCGGCAGTGCTGCTCCTCCTGATCCTGCTCGCGGCTCTCGGCGGACATGCGGTCGTGCGCGGCATGGTGCTCCCGGACCGGGTGCGCGCCGCCCGGCGGATCGCGCTGGCCGTGGCGCTGGCGGGGCTCGCGCTGACCGGCAGGGCGTTGGTCGGAGTCCTGTCGACGAAGGTCGCCGCGAACGAGACACCCGGCGTGACGCCGCTCTGCCTGACGGCCGGCGTACCTTCGCTGGTCTACGCGTTCTGGCTGTTCCGCCAATCCGGGGACGGCGGTTGGCGAGAACGTCCGGCTCTGACCGACGTGGAGCGCGGCGGACGGTACGTGGCGTTCGCGGTGGTCGTGATGGGCCTGTTCTGGGCGGCCAACAGCCTCGCAGGCGAGGTCGGTGTCGCCCGTGCCTACGACGACGCCCGCGACTTCGCCAAGCTTCCCGAGGTCGTCCTCTACACCAAGGAGCCGCTGAGCGACGCTCCACCCGAAACGCTGCACACCGATTTCGGCAAATCGGTCACCTACCGCCACCGCTACCAGAACCTGCGACTTCTTCTGGCGTCGGGCGGGCGCCTTTTTCTCGTCCCGTTGACCTGGAAACCCGACGCTCGCACGGCCCGGATCTCAACGTTCGTCGTCGCGTATGACGGCAACATTCGCCTTCAGCTCATCCCGCAGAAGACCAGCTGACCGGGCGACCTGAAGGCGAAATGCCGGTGCCGGTCGACTTCGAGCAAGTGGACGCTTACATCCTCGGTCCTTCATAGAAATTGCCGGAATACGGGCCTATCGATGACAGCGACACTCATGGCGGGAACGCGGTGCTTATAAAGCATGTGCCCGGATATTGTCCGGCGTTCGGAAAGTTTCCTGGGATCCCTCGCGGACTGGAGTTTTGGACCGGTAGAAGCGGAATTTCCCCGATCATTGCAGGCGCCTGGCATCCTGCAGCCCGCCGGGCGGTAGGTCGTAGTCATGGGGAACCTGCCGGTGTATCCGCCGATGTTGGCCGTGCTGGGGGAGTTGCCGACCATGGAAGGCTGGGCGGCCGAGTTGAAGTGGGACGGAGTGCGCGCTGTCGCCTACATCCGCGACGGACGTTTGCAGCTGATGTCACGCAACGACAAGGACATCACCGTCGCCTGGCCCGAACTCGCCCCGCTCGCCGCCGCGGTCGAGGTGCCGGTGGTGCTGGACGGGGAGATCGTGGCGTTCGGACCGGACGGCAGGCCCTCGTTCAAGGCGCTCGGCCCACGCATGCACCTTCGTCGACCACACCGCATCCAGGCCCTGGCCCAGTCCGACCCCGTCTCTTATGTGATCTTCGATGTGCTGCACCGCGGCGACAAGTCGCAGATCGCCCTGCCCTATGCCGAGAGGCGCCGGGTTCTCCACGGGCTCGGACTGGACGGGCCGCGCTGGAAGACGACCACTTCCCACGCCGACGTCGCGAACGTCTTCGCGGAGTCGTCCCGTCTCGGCATGGAGGGCGTGGTCTCCAAGCGCCTCGATTCCCCCTACCGGCCAGGGCAACGGCATCGGGACTGGACCAAGACGAAGAACTTCCGGACCCAGGAGGTCATCGTTGTCGGCTGGAAGCCGGGAGCGGGCCGCCGCGCCGACCGGATCGGCGCGCTCCTGCTGGCCGTCAACGACGAGCGGGGGCGGCTGAGATACGCCGGTCATGTCGGTACCGGCTTCACCGAGGCGAGCCTGGAGGACCTCGCCGAGCGTCTCACGCCGTTGCGGCAGGACGACCCGCCGGTTCCCGACGTGCCCCCTCAGCATGCGCGGGACGCCCGCTGGGTGCGGCCGGAACTGGTCGGTGAGGTCGCCTTCACCGAGTGGACCGGCGACGACCGACTGCGGCACCCGAGCTGGCGTGGTGTCCGCACGGACAAGGAACCGGGCGAAGTCCGCCGCCAGTAGGCCGGCGCGCCTGGTCCGTCACACCGGGTTCTCGTAGCGGACGTCAAGCTCGTCGTTCGCGACGGTGATGTGGATGGTCGCACCGTCCCGGACATCCCCCGCGATGAGCGCGCGGCCGAGTCGCGTCTCGACCTCGCGGGCGATGAAGCGGCGGAGCGGGCGGGCGCCGTAAACCGGGTCGAAGCCCTGCTCGGCGATCAGCCGCCGGGCGTCCTCGTCGATCGCCAGGTGCATCCGCCGGTCTGCCAGCCGGGCGCGAAGGTCGTTGAACATCAGGTCGACCACCTGCTCGATCTGCGGCAGCGTCAGCGGCTTGAACAGAACGATGTCGTCGACCCGGTTGAGGAACTCCGGACGGAAATGGCGGCGCAACTCGCCCATGACCTGATCGCGGGCGTCCGGCTCGATGTCACCCTCTGGGGTAACGCCCTGCAGCAGATGCTCGGACCCGATGTTGGACGTCATGATGATCACGGTGTTGCGGAAGTCGACGGTGCGGCCTTGCGCATCGGTGAGGCGGCCGTCGTCGAGCACCTGGAGCAGCGTGTTGAAGACGTCGCCGTGTGCCTTCTCGATCTCGTCGAACAGCACGACCGAGTAGGGCTTGCGCCGGACGGCCTCGGTGAGCTGGCCGCCCTCCTCGTATCCCACGTAGCCCGGGGGTGCGCCGACCAGCCGGCTGACGGTGTGGCGCTCCTGGTATTCGCTCATGTCGATGCGGACCATGTTCTCCTCGGTGTCGAACAGGGCCGCGGCGAGGGTGCGGGCCAGTTCGGTCTTGCCGACGCCGGTGGGGCCGAGGAAGACGAATGAGCCGATGGGGCGGCGCGGGTCCTTGATGCCCGAGCGGGCGCGGATGATGGCGTCGGACACCAGCTGGACGGCCTCGTCCTGTCCGACCACGCGCTCGTGCAGAACCTTGTCGAGCTTGAGCAGCTTGTCCCGCTCGCCCTCCTGCAGGCGGCTCACCGGGATGCCCGTCCAGCGAGACACGATCGCCGCGATCTCCTCCTCGGTCACGACCTCGCGCAGCAGCCGGCCGCCGTTCTGCTTGCCGGCCAACCTCTCCTCCTCGGCGCGCAGCCGCCGCTCCAGCTCCGGCAGCCGGCCGTGCCGCAGCTCCGCAGCACGGTTGAGGTCGTAGTCGCGCTCGGCGCGAGCGGCCTCCTGCCCCAGCTGTTCGATCTCCTGACGCAGCGCCTGCACCTTGCGGAGCGCCTGGCGCTCGGCCTCCCACTGGGCGCGCATGGAGCCGGCCTCGGCGCGCAGCTCGGTCAGTTCCTTCCGTAGCTTCTCCAGGCGGTCCTTGCTCGCCGCGTCCCCCTCCTTGGACAGTGCGGCCTCCTCGATCTCCAGCCGCATGACGCGCCGGGTGAGTTCGTCCAGCGGCGCCGGCAGGGAGTCGATCTCGGTGCGCAGCATGGCGCACGCCTCGTCGACCAGGTCGATGGCCTTGTCCGGGAGGAACCGGTCGGAGATGTAGCGGTGGCTGAGCGTCACGGCGGCGACGAGGGCGGCGTCCTGGATCTTCACGCCGTGGAAGACCTCGAGGCGTTCGCGCAGACCGCGCAGGATGGAGACGGTGTCCTCCACGGTGGGCTCGTCGACCAGGACGGGCTGAAAGCGCCGCTCCAGAGCCGCGTCCTTCTCGATGTGCTTGCGGTACTCCTCCACGGTCGTCGCGCCGATCATGTGAAGTTCGCCGCGGGCGAGCATGGGCTTCAGCATGTTGCCGGCGTCCATCGCCCCCTCGGTGGCGCCCGCGCCGACGACGTTGTGCAGCTCGTCGACGAACAGGAGAATCCGGCCCTCGGCCGCCTTGACCTCGTTGAGCACGGCGGTGAGGCGTTCCTCGAACTCGCCCCGGTACTTGGCGCCCGCGACGAGCGAGCCGACGTCCAGATTGAAGATCGTCTTGTCGCGGAGGCCCTCGGGGACGTCGCCGTTGGTGATGCGCAGGGCGAGCCCTTCGACGATGGCGGTCTTGCCGACGCCGGGGTCGCCGATCAGCACGGGGTTGTTCTTGGTCTTGCGGGACAGGATCTGGACGACACGGCGGATCTCGGTGTCCCGGCCGATAACGGGGTCGAGTTTGCCTGCCGCAGCATCGGCCACCAGGTCACGGCCGTACTTCTCCAGCGCCTCGTAGGCGACCTCGGGCATCGCGGACGTCACCCTCTGGTTGCCGCGGATCCGGGTGAGGGCTTCCAGGAAGGAATCCCTGGTGATGCCCTGACGGCCCAGCAGCCGTCCCGCCGCCGTCGCCGAGCCCTCCTCCAGCAGTGCGATGACCAGGTGCTCCACGGAGACATACTCGTCCTTCAACCGTTCGGCCTCCTGCTGGGCGGTGTCGAGCAGGCGGGAGAGCCTCTGGGTCACCAGGACCTTGCCGGGCTCGGTGCCGGGACCGCTCACGCTCGGGCGGTGTCCCAGCTCGGCCTCCAGCGCCTCGCGCAACCGTGCCGGATCGGCCTTCGCCTCGGTGAGCAGCCGCGGGACGAGCCCGTCGGCCTGGTCGAGCAGGGCGAGCAGCAGGTGCTCGCCGTCCACTTCGACGTGGCCGAAACGCAAGGCCTTGGTCTGGGCGTCGTGCAAGGCCTCCTGGGATTTCTGGGTCAGGCGATTGGGGTCCACTTTCGGCCTCCGGTGTGGTGTTGGATGCGCGGTTCCCGCTCGAGATCGGCAATGCGGTCGAGCAGTTCGACCACGAGTCCCAGCGCGGCGTAGTTGAGGCAGAGTCCCGTCCGCAGGCGTTCGAGGCGTGCGTATGCGGCGACTTGCGCGGGCGGGAACCAGAGCCGGCCGGAGCGGTCCCGCTCGGGGTCGAGCAGCCCGAGACGCACCAGCCGGCGTGCCAGCTCGGGATGGATTCCCGCGGCCTCGGCGAAGGCGTCGAGGTCCATCCGCCGCGGACGGGTCGGGACGATGGCGTAGACCGTGCCGGGCAGCAGATGTTCCATCACGACCTCCTCGGGTCGAACGGCGACTCCGAGGCGAGCTCCTCGAGCAGCCGGCGTTCCGTTTCGGATGGCTCGGGCGGCACTACGATCCGGACCTCGGCGAACAGGTCGCCCGGGGTGCCGCGGGGATTGGGCAGCCCGCGGCCGCGCAGCCTGAGCCGCCGCCCACTGGACGTGCCGGGGGGCACCTTCACCTTGGCCTCGCCGCCGGGGGTCTGCAGACCCACCGTCGTGCCGAGAGCGGCCTCCCACGGAGCGAGCGGCAGGTCGGTGTACACGTCGCGGCCTTCGACGCGGTAGCGGTGATGTGGGGCGATCCGCACCACCAAGTAGAGGTCCCCAGCGGTTTCGCCGCTACCGCCCTGCCCGGCCAACCGGATGCGCTGGCCGTCGGTCACACCTGCGGGAACGGTGACGTCGAGGTTCTGGCGGCCCTCTGGACGATCGAGGGTGATGGTGCGTCTGGTCCCCCGGTATGCCTCCTCGACGCTGATCTCGATCTCGGCCTCCTGGTCGGCGCCGTGCGCAGGCGACCAGGTGGACCAGCGGCCGCCGCTCCGTCGGCCACCACCGAAGATCCCGCCGAACAGATCCTCCAGATCGATGTCCTCGCCGAACCCGCCGGTGTGGACGCCGCCCGTGGTGGCGTAGGGCCCGCCGCGGCCGGCACCGGCGGCGGCACCGGCACGAGAGCGTGCCCACATGTCCGGGTCGACGTCCTCCGGAACCCGCCGGAAGTCGGAGCCGAAGGCGTCGTAGCGGCGGCGCTGATCCGGATCGGACAGGATGGCGTAGGCCTCGGAGACGTCCTTGAACTTCTCCTCGGCTCCGGGGTCCTTGTTGATGTCGGGGTGATGGGCGCGGGCGAGCTTGCGGTAGGCCCGCTGAATCTCGTCCTGGCCGGCGTCCCGGGAGACCCCGAGCACCTCGTAAGGATCTTGGACGGCCATCACTCACCGGCCCTGGCGGACACCGACACCAGCGCCGGACGCAACTGGTTCTCGTCGTCGCCGTAGCCCGGCTGGTGCACCTCGACCACTGTGCCGGGTGGAGTGTCGGGGTCGGTGCGCACGGCGACCGCCGAGTGCCGGGCCGGGTCGAACGGGACCCCCAGGTCATCGCGGCGCGGATAACCGAGGTCGCGCAATGTCGCCACGGCCCGGTCCCGGACGCTGCGAACGCCTTCGACGACGCTCGCCGGGTCGGACTCGGCGTGCTGGAGTGCGCGTTCGAGGTCGTCGAGAACCGGCAGCCACGCCGCGGTGACCTCCGCCCGCTGGGCACGGCGCTGTGTCTCGAGTTCGCGTGTCATGCGCTTGCGCAGGTTGTCGAGGTCGGCGAGCGCGCGCCGCCACAGGTCCTCGAGTTCCTCGACCCGCGCCCTGAGCCGTTCGACCTCGCCGGAATCCCGGCCGGCCGGCTCGGCGGGCTTCTCCTGCTCGGGCCCCTGCCCGGCGCGCTCGGGCTGCTCGAGCGACCGGTCGTGGTCGGCCGGCTGCCCGGTCTGCTCAGTCCGTCGTGAATTCGGCGTCGATGACATCGTCATCCGAGCCTTCCGTCGTGGCCCCGGCGGGACGCTCGCCCGCGCCCGCTCCGGTGGTCGTTCCCAAGCCGTGCAGGATCTGCTGGAGTTCGGAGGTGAGCGTGCGCAGCCGGTCCAGCGGCGCCTCCTCCTTGATGGCCTGCCGGGCGTCCTCGATCAGCCCCTCGGTCCGCGCCTTCTCATGCACGGGAACCGTGTCACCGAGTTCACCAAGCCGGTGTTCGACCTGGTAGATGGCCGAGTCCAGCTCGTTGCGCGCGTCGACCTGCGCGCGCAGCCGGGCGTCCTCCTGCCGGTTCTGCTCCGCATCGGCGATCATGCGCTCGACCTCGCTCTCGTCGAGGTTCGAGCTCTGGCTGATGGTGATGCGCTGCTCGGCGCCGGTGTCCTGGTCGCGTGCGGAGACGTTGAGGATGCCGTTGGCGTCGATGTCGAACGTCACCTCGATCTGCGGTTCGCCGCGCGGCGCGGGGCGGATGTTCTCGAGCCGGAAACGACCGAGCACCCGGTTGTCGGCGGCCCGTTCCCGTTCGCCCTGCAGGACCACGATGTCGACCGCGTTCTGGTTGTCCTCGGCGGTGCTGAACGTCTCGGTGCGGCGGGCGGGGATGGTCGTGTTGCGCTCGATGATCTTGGTCATCACCCCGCCCATGGTCTCCACGCCGAGCGAGAGGGGCGTGACGTCGAGCAGCAGGACGTCCTTGACCTCGCCCTTGAGGACGCCGGCCTGGATCGCGGCGCCCAGTGCCACGACCTCGTCGGGGTTGACCGACATGTTGGGGTCCTGGCCGCCGGTCAGCCTGCGGACGAGGTTCTGTACGGCGGGGATTCGGGTGGACCCGCCGACCATGATGACCTCGTCGATGTCATCGGCGGTGACCTTGGCATCGCTCATCGCCCGTTCCACCGGGCCCACGCAGCGCTCGATCAGGTCTGCTGTGATCTGCTCGAACGCGGAGCGCATGAGCGAAGTGTTGAGGTGTTTCGGGCCACTGGCGTCGGCCGTGATGAACGGCAGGCTGATCTGTGTCTGGGTCACCGTGGACAGCTCGACCTTGGCCTTCTCGGCGGCCTCGAACAGCCGCTGCAGGGCCTGGGGGTCCGCTCGGAGGTCGATCCCGTTCTCCCGCTGGAACTCGTCGGCGAGATGATCGACGATCCGGCGGTCGAAGTCGTCGCCGCCGAGATGGCCGTCACCGGAGGTGGCGCGGACCTCCACCACGTCGTCGCCGATGTTCAGCAGGCTGACGTCGAACGTGCCGCCGCCCAGGTCGAACACCAGAACGGTCTCGTCGGCCTTCTTGTCGAGGCCGTAGGCCAGTGCCGCCGCCGTGGGCTCGTTGATGATGCGCAGGACTTCCAGCCCGGCGATCTTCCCCGCGTCGCTCGTGGCTTGCCGCTGGGCGTCATTGAAGTAGGCGGGCACCGTGATGACGGCTTCGGTGACCTTTTCGCCGAGCGACTTTCCGGCGTCGTCCGCCAGCTTGCGCAGAACCAGCGCCGAGATCTCCTCCGGCGCGTACTGCTTGCCGTGCACGTCGAAGCGCGCAGACCCGTCAGGCCCTGCGACCACGTCGGAGGAGACCGCGTCCTTCTCGGTCTCGATCTCTTCGTAGCGTCGTCCGATGAAGCGCTTCGCCGAGGTGATCGTGCCCTTGGGGTTCATGATCGCCTGCCGCCGGGCCAACTGCCCGACCAGCCTCTCACCCTGTTCGGTGAAGGCCACCACGGACGGAGTCGTCCGTGCCCCTTCCGCGTTCGGGAGGACCCGGGGTTCCCCGCCTTCCGTCGCCGCAATGACCGAGTTGGTGGTGCCGAGGTCTATGCCGACTGCTCTGCCCATCAGGTTCCCTCCGATGGTCCTCACCGCGCATTCCAGTGAGATGGCGTGTTTCGTTGCCGGAGATGGCAATGCCTTCGTCTTCACGCTGCGCCATCAGTGGGCCCAGCACATCCACCGACCGTGTAGGTCTGAGTTCGGCGCTCACCGCGGCGCGTCGGGGCACTCGCCGTGAGCGGAAGGCAGCCGGGCAGGCGCCACGCAGTTCTAACCGCCGACCGGCGTGGGCGGGCGGCCTGGTCGCGTTGAGCCGGACCTACAAGATCTGACGATGCGACAGTCGCCCTGGGGCGGGGAGGCTGCAGGGAGGTTCTTCTTCTCCTTCGGCAGGAGATGACAGGGAGGTGGATCCATGGCCGTGCTGGGAATCAGCAGGTTCGAGCGCTTCTTCAGGGCTGCCGCCGGGTTGGACGTCGATAAGAACGATCTGCGGCGCTACCACGAGTTCCTTGACGCCAAGCTGTACGACCTGCTCCTCATCGGACAGGCCAGGGCGAAGGCGAACGGGCGCGACATCATCGAGCCGTTCGACCTCCCGATCACGAAGGGTCTGCAGGAGAGCATCCACCGGTTCCGCCGGTTGGACGAGGAGATCGAGGTCGAGCCGATCCTGGAGCTGCTGGCGAGGCGGCCGCCGCTGGACATCGCGGTCCGCGATGTCACCGACGAGAAGCTTCCCGAGATCGCGGGCGGCCTTTCCTACGCGCTGGCGCAGGCCTTCCGGATCGTGTTCCCGGACCGGCGCAACCCACAGACCACGCAGTGGGAGCGGGTCCAGCGCATGTTCGACCTGCTCTTGTGAGCAGGACTGCCGCTTTGACCGGTTCGCGGCAGATGACCCGCAGATGATCCGCTTTTGTGCAATGTTGACCTGACCTGCCCAAGGATGGGCCCAGCGGCGCGTCGACACTCGCGTAGCCCACGCAATCGTGGGCACGTTGCCTGCATGGACGGCAGGCCGCCGACGCGGGGCGCGACCTTCGGTCGCCAACGGGAACAGGCGAGCATCGACGAGTTGCTGACGGGCGTCGACGGCCCGAGGGTCATGCTCGTCGAGGGGGAGCCGGGCATCGGGCGGACCCGCTTGCTCGAGGAGGCCGCGCGCATGGCCGCTGACGAGGGTTTCTCGGTGGTGGTCTCGGATACGGCCCCCGAACTGCGGCGGCCCGTTGACCTGGAGCTGTTGCTGTCGGTCCTGGACGAGCCGGGCCCACCCTCGCCGCCGGCCGGTGGACAGGACCGGTCGGCTGAACGGCTGCGGGCCGCGCTGGAACGGCGGGCCCGCTCCACCTCGTTGCTGATCCTGCTGGACGATCTTGAATGGGCCGATCCCGCGACGCTCCTCGCCCTGGAGACGCTGCCGATTCGACTCGCATCGTCTCCGGTGTGCTGGATCCTCGCACGCCGCACCGGCTCCGGTGGCGCCGAGCTCGATCGGCTGTTCCTCCGGTTGCAGGCGGGCGGCGCCGTCCTGCTCCAGCTCAGTCCGCTGTCGGGTGAGGCCGTCTCCGAGTTGGTCACCGCGACTTTGGGAGCGTGCCCTGATTCCGACCTGCGCGTGCTCGCAGATGGAGCGGGTGGCAATCCGCTGCTGCTTCTCGAGCTGATGCACGGACTGCTCGACGAGGGCGGGGTAGCGATCTCCCGGGGTAACGCTCACCTCATCACCTCGCGGTTGCCGGAGCGGGCCCGTATCGTCGTCGCGGGTCGCCTGGAAGAACTGGATCCGGCGGCTCGGCGGCTCCTTGAGATCGCGGCGATGCTGGGGCCCGCGTTCCACCCCCTGGTCGCCGCCGACCTGCTTGGCATCACCCCCTCCGAACTACTGCCGTCGCTGGAGGCGATACTGGCGACCGGGTTGCTGGCAGCGCGTGAAGAGGCTCTGGTGTTCCAGCACGACGTGGTGCGCGAATCGGTGATCACGGATATCCCCGGTCCGGTCCGGCAGGCCCTGCACGTGCAGATCGGAAGGACCCTGCTGGAGCACGGTGGCAGGGTGAAGGCTGCGGCGGCCCACCTCATGGCGGGGGCGGTCTCAGGCGTCCCGGAGGTCCTCCAGAGCCTGGACCGGGCAAGCTCGCAGATGCTCGACACCTACCCGGCGGTCGCCGCCGAGCTGACCCATCGGGCGCTCGACCTCACCGAGCCCGCCGATCCGCTGCGGTTCGCGCGCACGATGACGGCGATGCGGACGCTGGTCGCCGCCGGTGACCTGACGGGGGCCGCGGAGCTCGCGGAGGCCGCGCTCGACCAATGCGCGTCCGGCCCGTCCACCGCCGAACTGCTGACCGCACTGTCCTTCGTCCTGGTGCCGATGGGGCAGGCCGTCAGGGCGTCGGACACGGCCAAGGCCGTGCTGGACATGCCTGATCTGACGGACGAGGTGCGCGACCGCGCCGAACTCGCCCTCATGCAGGCCGAGGCCGGGCTGCAGGAGGGCGGAAGCGTGCTGGACCGGGCCAGAGCGATCATCAAGGCGGCCGACGTGCCCGGCCGTGGCCTGGTGACCGGTGCGCTCATCGTCCTCGCCCTGAACGACTGGGACAAGGGCGATCTGATCGGCGCGCTCGACCTCACGCGGACAGGTGTGCGGCAGGCGTTCAACGACGGCGTGCATGAGTGCCGGCTCCACCCAGGTCTGATACTGGCCTCGTTCCTGGTGGACGTCAGGCTCATGGACGAGGCGCGGCGGACGATGGTGCTGGGGACCGGCGGGGCCGAGGGGATCGGACGGGACGGCTGGGCGGCCGGACCGGGGATCGTGCGATCACGCATCGACCTCGCCGAGGGGCGGCCGGAGGAGGCGATCCGCGGGGCGAGGGCGGCTCTGGAAGCGGCCGACGCGGTCGGGGCGCACCTGCTGGGCGCCTGTGCCCGGGCGACGCTGGCCATCGCGGCCCTGCGCTGCGGCGATCTCGAGACCGCCACGAAGCACGGCTTCGGCGGCGAGGACGCGGGCGGCCCGGCATCCCCTCCCTTCGACCTGACCCGAAGCGAACTGATCCGGGCGCAGGTCACCGAGGCCTGTGACGGGCCGCGGGCCGCCTTCCCCGCATTGAGCGGACTCCTCGACGGCCTGACAAAGCACAGTCGGGTACTGATCTGCGATCCGACCGCGGCGGCCTGGCTGGTCCGAACGGCGGTCGCAGCGGGTGAGCCCGGATCGGCCGAGAAGGTCGTTGCGGCGGCCGACCGGCTCGCCGACATGAACCCGGGGCTGCCCAGTCTGGCCGCCGCCGCCGAGCACGCCCGCGGGCTGCTGCACGGCGATTCCGACCTCCTCCGACACGCCGCCGCGGAGCACGCCGACCACTGGGCGTCCGCCTCCGCCTACGAAGACCTCGGCATGCTGCTGGACGGGGGGAACGGCGCACGCGGCCAGAAAATCCAGTTCTTTGACGAGGCTCTGTCCTGTTACGCGGCGGCCGGTGCCGAGCGCGACGCCGCCCGGCTCCGGGGGCGCCTGCGGGGGATGGGGGAGCGCCGACGGCACTGGAACCGCCGCGAACGGCCCGCGGCCGGCTGGGGCAGCCTTACCGGGGCCGAGGAGCGGATCTCCGGGCTCGTCGCCCAAGGGCTCACCAACCAGCGCATCGCCGATCAGTTGTTCGTCAGCGTCCACACCGTCGCGTTCCACCTGCGGCAGATCTTCCGCAAACTCGACGTCCGTTCGCGCGTCGAACTGGCGCGGCAGGTCCTCGAACATTCCGACGACCTTCCAGGCGCGCAGTCCGGAGGGAACCACGACGGCACGGAGGCCGAGTCATCCCCCGCCCAGCGACACTCTAGACCGGAATGAGCGGGCGCAGGTCCTGGGAAATGCTGGACTTGATGTCCTCCCACTCCCCTTCTGCGACGTAGCGCCGCAAGGCGCGCAGGACGGCGCGCAACGCATCGTAGGACCAGTTTCGTCGGTCCTTTGACCACCCCTGGGCATGCTCGATCTCCTTCAATATTTGTTTCGTCTTGTGGACGGTCTTGTCCAAGGTCGAGAACCCGGTAGCGCTCATCCGAGCCCGCCTTCCAGATGAGGAGAACCCTTACCTCCTACAGCGTCGTGCGAGACCGGGTGAGAACGCGTCACCCAGTGAGGGCCATGCCGGAACCGAGTCCGTTTCACCCTGTGCGGGTGACGTCTGCTCACCCCCTCACTCAGACGCTGGTCGATGACAGTGACCTGCTTTCAAGGGGGTAAGGGATGACGAATGCCGGTGAAGGCGGCACGATTCAGACCCAGATTCCCGCTCGGCTGGACCGCCTTGCCTGGACGCGGTTCCACTGGAGGATCGTGATCGGCCTCGGCACCGTCTGGATCCTGGACGGGCTGGAGGTCACGATCGTGGGTTCGATCGCTGCCCGGATGACCGAGCCGGGCAGCGGCATCGACGTCGCCAGCGGCGACATCGGCACGGCCGCGGCCTTCTACGTTGCCGGCGCCTGCCTGGGTGCGCTTCTCTTCGGTCAGCTCACCGACCGCTTCGGGCGCAAGAAACTGTTCATGATCACACTGGGGTTGTACGTGGTCGCGACCGTGGCGACCGCGTTCGCTACCGAGGCGTGGTACCTGTTCCTGTTCCGTTTCCTCACGGGGGCCGGGATCGGCGGTGAGTACGCGGCCATCAACTCGGCCATCGACGAGCTGATCCCTGCCCGCAACCGCGGCCGTGTGGACCTTGCCATCAACGGCAGTTACTGGCTGGGCGCGGCCCTTGGAAGTCTTGGCAGCGTGCTTCTCCTCAACGATGCCCTGCTGTCGGCGGATCTCGGCTGGCGGCTGGCCTTCGCCATCGGCGGGGCCCTCGGGCTGGGGATCATGGTGGTGCGCCGGAACGTTCCGGAGAGCCCCCGCTGGCTGTTCATCCATGGCCGTGCCGAGGAGGCGGAACGGATCGTTGACCGGATCGAGCGGGAGGTTCAGTCCGAGACGGGGGAGCCGCTGCCCCCTCCGGCCCAGAGCATCACCGTGCGGCAGCGCAGGTCGATCAGCTTCCGCGAGATCGCCCGCGTGACGGCCAAGCGCTATCCCAACCGCACCGTTCTCGGGCTGTCGCTGTTCGTCGGGCAGGCGTTCATGTACAACGCCGTCACGTTCGACCTGGGCACGATCCTCAGCGACTTCTCCGACGTCGCGTCCGGCACGGTGCCCTACTTCCTGGCCGCGTTCGCGCTCGGGAACCTGATGGGGCCGCTACTGCTCGGACGCCTCTTCGACACCGTCGGCCGCAAGCCGATGATCGCCGGTACCTACTTCGGCTCCGCGGCCCTGATCGCGGCGACCGCGGCTCTGCTCATGGCCGGCCTGCTGACCTCGACGACGTTCATCGTCCTGGTAGCGCTGAGCTTCTTCGTCGCGTCGGCCGGGGCCAGTTCCGCCTACCTGACGGTCAGCGAGATCTTCCCGATGGAGACCCGTGCGCTCGCCATCGCCCTCTTCTTCGCGGTCGGCACCGCCGTCGGCGGGATCACCGGCCCGGCGCTCTTCGGCCAGTTCATCGGCAGCGGCCGGCTGGACCTGGTCGCCGTCGGGTTCTTCATCGGGTGCGGGGCGATGATGCTGGGCGGATTCGCGGAGCTGATCTTCGGTGTCCGCGCCGAACAGCAGTCGCTGGAGAACATCGCCCGTCCGCTTACCGCGGAGGAGGCCGAGGCCACCACGCCGCAGGAGCAGGAGGGCCTCCGGCGGGCCGCGCTGGAGCGGGAACTGCCGGCCGAGGACAGGCGCCGGTCTGACGAACGCGATCGCCGCGTCCGGGAGCGCGCCGCCCGGCGCCGCAAGCGGGAGATGGCGAGGCCGCAGCGCTTCCGTCCCGGGCCTGGGGGCTCGCAGACCTACTCTCCGGGAATGATGGGAACCGCGGGCACGCCAAGCCGGTCGACGGCGGTCTCCGAGCGCGAACTCGACCGTGAGATCGATGATCTCGTCCACGCGACCGGGGCGGGGCCTGTGGAGCGGCGCGACCTGGCGAAGCGGGTCAGGGCTCGAAGCTGGGGCCCCGGCCGGTTCAGGCAGGCCCTGGAAGAGGCGACCAAGGAGGGGCGCCTACTGCGGCTGACCCGCAGCAGGTACGGCCCGGGAGACTCCAGAAGGGATGAGGAGTGACGCTCGCCTGCCGTCTTCTCGGCCATCGTCCGCGGTTCACCAGTGAAGGGAACACCCTGGTGTGGAGCTGCGACCGGAAATGCGAGGCCGGAGGGGCCAAGGAGTACGAGACCGCCGGGGACGCCGCCCGTTACGCCCGTGCCTTCGACCGGGAGGATCGCGAGGATCTCGGCAGGCGCGCTCCGCTGATCGGGCTGTTCCCGCTTCGCCTGTTCCGAACCTTCCGGAACCGTCACCGCAGCCGTCACGACAGCGGCGCTCAGAGAAGCTGAGCGTCCCGCGCCTTGCGCACCGCCTCCCGGCGCCGGGAGGCGGTGAGCTTCCGGTAGATGTGGCGCATGTGCGTCTTCACGGTGTTGACCGAGACGTGCAACTCGGCCGCGATCTCCTCGGTCGTCAGAACGCTCTGGAGATACCGCAGCACCGTCAGTTCCCGCTCGGTCAGCGGTGCGACGGGGCGGTCCGGCCGGTCGGTGGCGCACTCGATGATGTCCATGACCAACGGCCAGTATGCCGTCCCGGAGTCCAGGTGGGCGCTCAGAAGCCGCCGCGCCGCCGGGCCCTCGCGGATGAACACACCCCGGAACCGTTCATGATCGGCGAGTTGCAGGGCCTTCTCCAGGCTCATGGAAGCATGTCGGCCACGGCCGAGACGGTCGGCGGCCAAGGCTTCCAGAAGGCCCGCTTCCAGCGCGAGCCCCAGTTCCCCGTTCGGCGCGCCGGCGGCCGTCCCTATCGCCGCGTCCAGATTGCCGTCCCTCAGTTGTGCACGTGCGAGCGCGACCGTCAGCGTCGCCGAGCCGCCCGAGGCCTCAGCCTGGTCGGCAAGGAGCCGGAAGGCCGTCCGGGTGTCCCCGAAGCTCGCTCGAAGTCCCGCCTCGGCGGCGGTGAACCGGTGGGCGATGTACCTCGGTACGGCCCAGCCGGTGAGTTCGTGGTGGGCCTCGCGCACTGCCTCATCCGCTCTGGAGCGGGATTCGCCGTCCTGTAGCGACCACAGCCGGACAATGCTGATCAGCGCTGCGAGGAGCCGGTCACCGGAACCCTCTGCGAGATCCAGGTACCGTGCCGCCTCATCCCCCTCGCCCCATTCATGGTGCGTGATCGCTAGCGCCAGATGGGCATATCCGCAAGCCACGGACGTCGTCGTGGAACCGAGCGAATCCTGAGCCGTCCGCTTCGCGAGATGGAGATCGCCGAGCAGTGCACGGACCACGGCGAGCCTGCTCAGGCACGCTGCCCGGACCCGTCCCAGACCCACCCGCTCAGCCGCGACCAGCCCGCCGTCCAGTGCCCGTTCCGCTACGGACAGGTCGCCGGTCGCCAGCCTGGCCGTGCCGAGTGCGGAAAGGGCGACGCTACGGGCGCCTTCGTTGTCTTCCCGGTGGGTGAGGAGCCGTGACGCCTGGGAGGAGGCCGTGGCGACGTCCCCCGCCGCCACCGACCGTGCCAGGTGGATCGCCGTGACCCTGTCATCGCCGGTGAGCCGCAGATAACGGTCGGTTCCTCGCCGATCGCCGAGAATCTGCTGGTTCAGTGCACAGGCCAGTGCAAGATCCGGGTTATCGCGAAGGGCTGCTTCGGGTGGCGCGGGGCCGGGTACCCAGAGCGGCGGGTCCGGACCAGAGAGCACGAGATCGGGCCAGTACTCGGTCACCAGATCCGTGGCCATACGCCAGTCCGAGGACAGGAGGGCATGCTGTAGCGCTTCCGAGGACGAGCCTCGTGCGGCGTACCAGGTGGCCGCGCGCCGATGCAGCTCGGGAACTCGTAGCGGTGCCCGCCTGACCAGCTCACGGCGGAGGAACTCACGGAAGAGACGGTGACAGCGGTACGCGGAGCGCCCGTCGCCGACCGGGTCGAGGAAAACGCCCGCCTCCCACAGTTCGGCGAGGATCCTTTCACCGTCCGACCGGCCGGTGAGGGCGTCCACCAGGCTGCCGGTCAGCTCATCCAGTACACAGCCGCACAGCAGGACCTCCCGGTGCCCACCGCCGAGCCCGTCCAACACTTCTGATGTGAAATAACCCGCGATGCTCTCGTGGTTGCCGGTGAACTCCTCGACGAAACGCGGCGGATCGCAGTGTCCTCGCATGGACAGTCCTGCCAGCCTGAGGCCCGCTGGCCACCCCGCTGTTCGCCGGAGCAGCATGCGTGTGTACCGGTCGGGCAATTCCAGGCCGAGCGCGGCCAGCAGTTCGACAGTCTCCGCCATGTTGAAGGACAGATCCGCGCCCTCCACCACGGTGACCGCATCGGCGAGCCGCAGCCGTGCCAGTGCAGGTCCCGGACCGCCGCGCGTCACGATGACCATCCGTAGAGCCCGCCCGGCGTGCCGGACAAGATACTCCAGGCCCTTCAGGACGCGCGGATCCCGTATTCGATGGAAATCGTCGAGGACGATGCCCACCGGTTCGCGCAGATCGGCCAGCCTGGCCGCCAGTCGGGCCAAGAACACCTCCTGGGGCGCCTCGTCCGGCGACGGCAGGGCGTCACCTGCGAAACGTCCCGCGGAGTTCAGCGCGGCCCGCAGATAGGACCAGAACCGGGGATCGTCCCCGTCCTCGATGCCGACCCAGCCGACGCGGAATTCCGTCGCCCTCGTCCACCAGCTCAGCAGTACGGACTTCCCCCAGCCGGGTGGGGCGTTGACCAGCGTTATCGGGCGCTGCCGCCCAGCGTCGAGGGCATGGCTGAGACCTGGTCGCTCCACCAGCCCTGATGGAGGGTCGGGCGGCTCCAGCTTCGAGTCGAGCAGTGGTTCCTCTGTCACGCCCACCACCCTCCGCGTGCCGCCGGGCGTCTTGCATCCTCCGGCCGGGTAGCAGCCGCCGCTGAGCGCTGACGGCAGTGATCGTCGGCAGATCAGTCCCTCTTGTACATTTCCCTACCCGCATCTTCGGCTGGCCGGGCCCTGTGGGGGAAGGCCGCGATCATGGGCCCGGAATCCGTGTTCATCGTCGTCCTGGCCACCGCGGTCGTGGTACTGCTCTCCCGGGCCTTGTCCGCGCGTATAGGGATGCCCGACGCGATCCTGCTCGTCGTGCTCGGCGCGGCGATCGCGTTCTTGCCCGGCATGCCCGAGATCGAGCTGCCGCCGGAAGTGGTGCTGCTCGGCTTCCTCCCCCCGTTGGTCTACTACGCGGCGTTCTTCAGCGCCCCGCGCGAGGCGAAGGCGGAGGCCGTGCCGATCACGGCGCTGGCGATCGGCTTGACGACGGTGACCACCTTCACGGTCGCCGCGGTCCTGCGGTGGGTCCTGCCCGACCTGGGCTGGGCGGCGGCCATAGCCCTCGGTGCCGCCGTGGCCCCCACCGACCCCGTCGCCGCAATCTCGATCATGAAGCGGCTGAACGCGCCGGTTCGGATCGTGACCATCATCGAAGGTGAGAACCTCATCAATGACGCCGTCGCGCTCACCGCCTTCGTGCTGGCCGTCGAGTCGCTGACGACGCCCTTCACCGTCGGCCACGGCATCGCGCGCCTGGCCGGGGTGGTCGCCGGCGGCGTGGCGTACGGCCTGGCAGTGGGGTTCATAGCGTCCCGCCTGCGCCGCCGGATCCGCGATCCCGGCAGCCAGATCATCGTGTCCCTGCTGACGCCGTACCTCGCGTTCGTCCCGGCCGACAGGCTCGGCTTCTCCGGGGTGCTCGCCACCGTCTGCGCGGGCTTCTACCTTGGCACGCGCGGAGAGGGCGTGCTCCAACCGGCGTCCCGGCTGCCCGGCCATCTGTTCTGGCGGGTGCTGGTCTTCCTCCTCGAGTCGGCACTGTTCGTTTTGCTCGGCCTCGAGATACGCGTCATCGTGCGCGAGCTGACCGGTGCGGCATGGCCGTCGGCGGTTCTCGGCGCGGTCGCGGTCACGGCTGTCATCGTGGCTCTGCGGCTCGCCTGGACGCAGCTCGTCTTCCCGCTCTCCCGGTATCTGCCCGGCCGGCACATCACCTTCGACCATCTGCCCTGGCGCGACCGGCTCGCCATCGGCTGGAGCGGCATGCGAGGCGCGATCTCGCTGGCGATCGTGCTGTCCCTGCCCGTGTCCGCACCGGGCCTGCCGCCGGAACGACGCGGCGAGAGGCTCTTTGTGACCGGCGCCGTCGTGTTCATCACCCTGATCGGGTGTGCGACCACGCTGCCCGGCCTGCTGAGACGGCTGGGCCTGGCCGAGTCCGACCGCGTCCGGATCGAGTACCAGGAGGCGAAGAAGGCTGTGGTGGAAGCCGCCCTGGCCCGGCTCGACGAGCTCATCGAGAACGGCGAGGTCGATGGTCGCACCGGCAGGACCTTCCGCCAGCTGTACGAGGACCTCCTGGACCGGATTCGCGCCGAGTTCGGCGAGGACCTCGACGAGGAGGTCACCGACTCCCTCGGCCTCCGCCGCGAGCTGGTACGGACGCAGCGAGAGAAGCTGCGCCGGCTCTACTCCAAAGGCAAGATCAGCGCCGAGGGCCTGCGGGCCGTGGACCGATGGCTCGATCTAGAGGACCCCGACATCCGGGAAGTCGGCTGACCGGGGCCCTGCCCAGACCTGTCAACTCTGAGGATGTGCCTTACCGCCGGACAGGCAACGCTCGATTGGGAGAACCCCACGAGAGGATCGAACCATGGCACTGCCCAGCATCCGCCGCTCCGGTGACACGATGCTCACACCGAGGCCGCGGGCGTTCGACGCCCTCTACGAGCAGATGGAGCAGTTGGTCAACGCGGCTTTCGCCGGAACCCCGACGGAGATGCCCTGGGTGCCCGCGGCCGACGTCGGCGAGACCGACGACGCCTACGTGATCGAGGCCGAACTTCCCGGCCTGAAGAAGAACGAGGTCGACGTGTCGCTGCACGACCGGGAGCTGACCATCACCGGGGAGGTCAAGGAGCGGGAGAGCCGTGGACTGCGGCACCGCAAGCAGCGGCGCACAGGCCGGTTCGAGTACCGCGTATACCTGCCCGGCGACATCGACGCCGAACGCGTCGACGCGAACCTCGCCGACGGCGTGCTGACCGTGACGGTCCCCAAGGCCACGACCGAGAAGGACCGCCACGTCGAGGTCAAGGGCTGACCCCCAAAGGACGCTTCGCCCACCACGCCTGGAGGAGACGGTGATCGTCCGTTGTGAGCACTGCGGGAAGAAGAACCGTATGCCGGCGGCCGCTGCCGGCGGTCCTGTCTGCGGGAACTGCCGCAGGCCGCTCCCGTGGATCGCGGAGGCCGGAGACGAAGACTTCGCCGAGGTCGCCGAGCGCTCCTCGGTGCCGGTCATCATCGACCTGTGGGCCACCTGGTGCGCGCCGTGCCGCACGGTCAGCCCGGTACTGGAGCGCCTCGCCCACGAACTGGCCGGGCGGCTGAAACTCGTGAAGATCGACATTGACCGGGCGCCGAAGATACAGGAGCGCTTCGCCGTTCGTGCCGTTCCCACGCTGCTGCTGATGCGTGACGGGAAGGTGATCGACCAGAGAGCGGGCGCCGTGCCCGCTGGTCCGCTCCGGACGTGGGTGGAGGAAACCCTTGGAAGAGACACCTGATCTGAACGGCGCCTACCCCCGGCTCGACCGCGAGCAGATCGGGCTGGTCGCGGCATACGGCGAACAATGCCCGACTCGCCGCGGCGATGTCCTCTTCTCGGAAGGGGACCGGGACTACGGCTTCTTCCTGATCCTGGCCGGGACGGTGGCGATGTTGGACAAGGGCGAAGTCATCAGGGTGCACGGTCCGGGACGCTTCCTCGGCGAACTGGGCCTGCTGACAGGTCAGCCCACGTTCCTCACGGCCCGCGTCGCCGAGCCGGGCGAGGTGATCGCGGTGCCGCCCCGGCGGCTGCGCGAGTTGGCCGGCCAGGAACCCTGGTTCGGCGATCTCGTCCTGCGCGCCTTCCTCATCCGCCGTTCGATGCTCATCGCGCAGGGCGCCGGGCTGCGGATCATCGGCTCGCGGTTCTCTGCCCGCTGCCGGCGACTGCGCGACTTCGCCGTGCGCAACCGACTGCCGCACCGATGGATCGACGTCGAGGACGACGAGGACGCCGAAACGCTGCTCAGGGGGCTCAGCATCCCGGTGTCGGAGACACCCGTCGTGATCCTGGACGGTGAGCGGGTGCTGCGCAATCCGGGGGACGACGAACTCCCCCGGCTTCTTGGGCTGCCGCCACCGGCACCGGACTCCTCGGCACACGACCTTCTCGTCATCGGCGCGGGCCCGGCCGGGTTGGCCGCGGCCGTGTACGGCTCCTCAGAGGGCCTGGACACGATGGTCGTCGATGCCATCGCCACCGGAGGGCAGGCCGGGACGTCATCCAAGATCGAGAATTACCTCGGTTTCCCCGCCGGCATCTCGGGCGCGGAGTTGGCCGATCGTGCGGTCATCCAGGCCGGGAAATTCGGGGCGAAGATCCAGGTGCCCGGTGACGCCACGGGACTACGGGCACGCAACGACCGGTACACCGTCGACCTCGGCGGAGGCGGCGAACTTTCCGGCCGCACGGTCGTCATCGCGACCGGCGCCCGCTACCGCCGGTTGGACGTCCCACACCTGGAAGACTTCGACGGCACCGGGGTGTACTACGCGGCGACCCAGGTTGAGGCGCTGCAATGTCGGCACATGCCGGTGGCGATCGTCGGCGGCGGCAACTCGGCGGGTCAGGCAGCCGTTTTCCTGGCTCGGCACGCCACACAGGTCTTGCTCTTCGTCCGGGGTGCGGAGCTTGGCGAGAACATGTCGCGCTACCTCGTCGATCGGATCGAACACTGCCCCGAAATAGAGGTGTTCCTGCACACGGAGATCCGTGAAGTGCACGGACACGATTTTCTGGAGGAGGCTGTCGCGGAGAACAACCGGACCGGTGAGACCCGCCGATTCGAGGTTCGCGCGTTGTTCGTCTTCATCGGAGCCGTCCCCTGTGTCGACTGGTTGGCGGACACGGTCGAACTCGATGACAAGGGATACGTGCGCACCGGCGGCCCTCAAGCCCTGCCGTTGGAGACCAACCTGCCCGGCGTGTTGGCCGTCGGTGACGTACGGAGCGGTTCGATCAAGCGGGTCGCTTCGGCGGTGGGGGAGGGGGCGATGGCCGTCCGCCTTGCATTCGTGCGCCTGAACCGATAAACGGCTATGGGGGCATGAGATGAGCAGTGACCAGCGAATACGTGCGGTGGCGCACGGCGCCGTCACGCCGGCGCGAGTGGGCCTGAGGCGGTTGCAAACGCAGCCCACGGCCTTCGTGATCGCTCGCCTCGCCGTGACCGCGGTCCTTGCGTTCGAGTTCGCGTCGTGGTTGCCCGACCCCAACCCAAGGCCCGTACTCGCCCCTCTGACGGCAATCCTCGTCGTCCAGATCACACTGTTCCAGACCATTCGCCATGTCTGGCAGCGTGTCGTCAGCGTCGTGGTCGGTGTGATGGTCGCGGCACTTCTGTCGAGTCTGGTGGGATTCAGTTGGTGGAGCCTGGGCCTGGCCATCACCGCCGCGCTGATCTGCGGATTCGTGATGCGGCTCGGCAACTACATCCTCGAGGTGCCGATCAGTGCCATGCTCATCCTGTCCATCGAGACCGATGCTGCGGCCACGGGGCGGATCGTGGAAACCCTCGTCGGCGCGCTCACCGGCCTGGTCGCCGGAATCCTGACCTCCCCCGTCAGGATCCAAGCGGCAGAGGAGGCTCTAGAGGGCCTTAGCGGCACCATGGCCCGCCACCTCCACGACATCGCCGACGCGGTGGAAAAGCGCCCCGAGCCGCGCACGTTCGGCGAATTGCTCTCCCAGGCCCGCTCCCTCAGCCGGGATGTCCAACGCGTCGACGGCGAACTCGCACAGGCCGAGGAGAGCATCCGACTCAATCCGCAGGGGGTCGGAATGTTTCGAGCAATGGTGGCGCTACGGGAGACCCTGGCCGCTTTGGAGCACTGCGGGATCACCATCCGCGGCCTTGCACGCTGCCTCGCCGACCACGCCAACGAGCCTGAGCAGGAGCGCGAGGACCCTCTGTCCAAGAGCGACGCTCGCAGCCGGCTTGCCACGGCCCTAGGACATCTGGCTTCGGCGATGAGCACCTACGGGCGAATGCGCCGCCAGCAGTTCGCCACAGGAACGACCGACCTCGGGGACCCGCTCGCCTATCACCTGGGCGCCGCGCACGAAGAGCGCGTGAAACTGGGCGAGTTGTTGTGGGCCGACAGCCCCGATTGGCCGCTCCATGGTGAGCTCCTCGTTCATCTCGACCGCTTGAGAACCGAACTGGAGGCCGGGCGGCGGATGCGAACGCAAGGGCGCCCGACTCGCCGACTCCGCATCCCCAAGCCTTCGCCGCCCGCCACGCTCAGCCCGATCCGCCGGCGAGCAGACCTGCGCCGAGCACGCACCTGACCCGTACTCGCCGTCGACAAGTCGCGAGCGCCTTCAACATGGAACGTCGTTCAGGCAACTGAAATAGCCCGCCGGGTCAACCTCGATCTTTCGTGAGGTCGGTGGGTCCGCGGAGCGACCCAACCGACCTCACGAAAGATCGAAGCTAGACCGTGGGCGAGGAGGACTTGTTGACCGAGTGGCACAGAAGACCAGTCGATCAAGGTCGATGGAGGTCGATCGGGGAGTCTCTCACCTGCGAAAACGTCCGGGGGAGTCGTGGCGGGTCCAGAGGAGTCCCACCACGGTGGCCCTATCGGCTCCCTACGTCTCCTCCGGTCCAGAAGGATCCTACGCGGGCAGCGCGCGAGGGCGCCACACCGTCCCGACACTCTTACCGGCGGGCTGTGTCCTGGTGACTTATACCTGTTCTGATCTGCCACCTCGTTCTCCAGGTCCCCGCCCCGGTCATCGCCCGCATGCTCGGCTACACCGACCAACAGACCAGCCGCACCGCCGCCGAGGCGGGCGCACCCTGGAGCCGCTACGCACCCGGCGACCACAACAGACAGTGACAACCGTCAGAGAACACAACACCCGTCACCGGGCTTTGCCGCGGCACCTCTCAGGCGAGGGTCCCGGACACCAGCCCGTGAAGCTCAGCGGCTGATCCCGCGGTCAGCCGATAGAACCCCTGCAAGCTGACCGAGCGCTCGAGACGTTCCTCCTCGGTGACGAACTTGAGCGTGCGTGTCTTGCCTCGCGCGTTCCGCCAAGTGAGCCGGGGCAGAAGATCGCCGGGCCCGCAGCACCCACCGCGATCGAGATCCACAATGCGAATGCGGCTGACCACATGGACGACATAGCGGTTGATGTGCAGCGCGTACACCTCGTCACCCCTCTACACAGGGGCGCAGGCGGCCAGCAGCGCGGCCAGGGCGTGCCGCTGGTGGGCGTCAGACTGCTTGTCGGTGGAATGTCCAGGCCCGCAAGCTGCGGCCGATCAGGTTCTGCGCGAGATGACCATGATGTATTCGCAAGGAGCGTTCGTGCGGTTGGCGAAGCCGTGGTCCGCGTCGGCCTGGAAGAACAGGGAGTCGCCCGTGTTGAGGGTCTCGCTGATCCCGCCGATCGCGATCGTGAGGGTGCCTTCGAGCACCACGAGTTGTTTCTCCGTACCGGGCGGATACGCGGGCAGTAGCCCGGTGGAGACCTGCGCGGGAAGGTAGTGGACGATCATCTCGGCTCCTCCCGCGCCCGGGGCCGCTGACACCATGTGCCGCTCGAAGCCGGTTTCCGGGTCACGGAAGACGGGGCGATCGTTCTTGCGCATGGCAACGGCCACACCAGACGCGGCGGCCGGCGCACCGATCAGGTCCGAGAGTGGTGTGCCGAGCGCGTGGGCGATCCTGGACGCGACGCCGATCGTCGGGCTCTTCTCGCCGCGTTCGACCTTGGACAGCATCGCCCGGCTGACCGACGACCGTGTGGACAGTTGCTCCAGCGTCAGGCCCGCCTCCTCGCGGCGTCGCCGCACGTTACCGCCGAACGCGCCGGCCAGGTCGTCACCGTGCTGTGGTTCGGCCGCGTTTGCGTCTTGCTCGACCACCGTGCTCCTCGATCGATGGATAGCTCGCGCCATAGTGTAGGGTTTCTCCTAAAGAAGATTGAATCTTCTATCGGAGACGCGTGATGCACGCCCGACTCGACGGAGGTTCCATGCGTTTGATCTCGAGTGGCCGGCACCATGCCACGTTCGAATTCGGCGGTCTGCAGGTGATCTCGTTGCGAGACGGGTACATCGACATGCCGCCGACGCGGCTCCGCGACGAGGATGGGTGCACGCTCGATGACCTGCCGGCCGCCGTCCCGCTGGTCGGCGACAACTTGCGGCTGTCGGTCAACGCCTTCTTCGTCACCGACGGCACGCGGTCGGTGCTCATCGACACGGGGGCGTCCAACGCCTGGCACGACCCCAACATGGGATTGATCTACGACGCGCTCGACGAAGCGGGAATCGACCGCGCGCATGTCACCGATGTGGCCATCACCCACAAGCACGAAGACCACGTGAGCGGCCTGATCGCGCCGGACGGTTCAGAGGCGTTCACCAACCTCGAGCGCGTGTGGATCGGCGCGGGCGACACCTCGGTGTTCACGGGGCGGCTCGAGCCGATCCGCGATCGGGTCGTACCCGTGTCGGAAAAGGTCGCGATCAACGACTGGACCACCGCGATCCCGACACCGGGCCACACACCCGGTCACACCGTCTACGACGTCAGGAGCGGCACCGGCCACCTTCTCGCCTGGGGCGACACCGTCCACGTCCCCACGCTCCAATTCGATCAGCCGAACGTGTCGTGGGAGCTCGACGGCGACCAGTCCCAGGCCCGCGCCGCGCGAGCGGCCCTCCTCCAACAACTGACCCAGCCGCACCACTTCGTAGCCGGCGCCCACCTCGACTCACCCGGTATCGCCCGCGTAACCCCCTCCGGCGACGGTTATGCGCTGGAATACCTCGCACCACCGATCGGCTGATCGAGTCTGTCGGCTCCCGTAACGGGTGGCCGGGGTGGAGCGGTAGAAGATCAGGTCGTGCCAGTTGCGGATGCGGGCAAAAGGTCGGACCTCAGTAGCGGCAGGTAGTTGTTGCCGTGATGGGCCGACACCGCGTCATGCGCCGTGGCCAGCACCTCCAAGCCTCCGGCCTGGTCCAACGCCTTGAGCGCCAACCGGCCGGCGCGCTCGACCATCGCCTCCCGGCTGTGGGCGCCGGCCCCGCCGTCCGAAGACTCCGCCCCGGCCTCAGCACCAGCACTGCCGTCGTCCTCAGCGAGCGCGTTGTGCCGCTCTGCGTAAGCCGGGGCCAACGGCACGGCCGTCGACATGGCTTCACGGACGCCGTCCAGGACGTCGCCGAACATGCCCAGGAGCCGTTCGGACTCGGCTCGGTGCACCTCGCGCAGCGTCTCCAACTGGATGCGGCCCTTCTTGTGGATCGAGGCCAGCCGCTTACAGAACATCGTCACCACGTCGTCGCGGACGCCTGTGCGCGCCCTGTGGAGCAGGCTGACGATCAATGTGAGCCGCTTGTCCTCATCCAGCACCTTCCGCAGGTCGGCGACGTCGGTCACCGCGCCTCGCCGCGAAGGGCGCGATCTTCCCCGGTGGGACGCCCTCCAGCCACTGCTGCGTCGGGCCGAGCGCGTCCAGCCCTGCAAGAACGCCAGACGGCCCTTGTGAACTTGCCCAGCGACGCGGCCTGCGCCCACAGGAGGGTGAAGGTAACCGGCATGGATGATCTTACGGACAGACACCGACCAACAGACCCCAAACCACCGCTGACGCAGCGCCCATGAAGCCGCTATGCACCCAACGACCACCACGGAAAGTGACAGCCGACAGAGAACACAGACCACCCAATCACCGGGCCTTACCAGGGTGGTATCCCATGATCGGGCGCGGGACTGGCCGATGCTGGGGCAGGAGTACCCCGAGACGACTTCGGGGAGTTCGGCCCATCCGGCTCCCACAATTGGGGTCACCGAGCAGGAGAGGGCGGAGGGAGAGCCGGTGCGCGCGCGGATGATGAACGGCACATTGACGGTGCCGTACTCAGGGAGGTTGTCGGTCGTCGTGCAGTCCCCACGACCGCCACCTTGCCACGAGGCCAGCTTCACCCTGTCGCAGGTGTAGGTCGGCAGTTCCTGGCGAGCCTGCGCTGCAGCGGCGGGCTGCACCGGGTGGGGGTTGGCGTATTGCTGGGAGTCGATGACCGGTGTTCCGTTGGCCGCGTGTGCGGCTGCAGGGGCAGCCAACGCGAGTAGGCCGACGATGGGCAGGGTGGCCGAGCGCCGTGACGATACGTCGCATGGGGGTTTCCTCTCTCGAATGTCTCGGGAGTGTCCAACCCTTACGAATTATCGCACTAAGCATCTGATCCGCTACCCAACGTCACTACAGTCATTCGGTCCGCTAGGAGGATCGGCGCAGAAATCAGCGGTAGAGGCTGTGACCTGTGGAGATACTGCCTGCCACACCGGGCAGAGTTGGCGCGCTGTCTGGTGTGATCAAGTAGCGTGGCTCAACTGAGCGGTCCGGAACGCCTCCTGCTGCCACCGACCGTTTCGATCGTCCTCGCGGCCCGCCTCCTGTGCTGTGTTGGCCGGTCAGGGGAAGATCGGTTGCGCGGAGGCTGCGGTGTAGACGGTGGCCCAGCCCTGGTGGAGTTGGCCGTTGCAGTCCCACAGCTGGATGGTGGAGCCGTTGTGGCCGACGGTGGCGGCGGCGGCTTCCAGGCAGCGGTCGGTGGGGATGTGCACGATCCGGTACGGGGAATTGAGGCCGCGCACCTGCCATTGCTGGCCGATGCTGCCGTTGCATTCGCGCAGCTCGACGACGGTTCCGTTCCAGCCGCCGGGGTTGGCGTCCAGGCACCAGTTCGGGCGGATTCGTGTCCACACCGCCACAGTGCTGTTACTCCACAGTCGCGTGTTCCATACCTGCTGCTCCCCGAAATTGCAGTCCCATAGCTGCACTTTTGTGACCAGTGTGGTGATGGTGCCCAGGTCGGCGTCCAAGCAGCGGTTCCCTGCGGCCTGCGTCCGCGCTTTGAACGGCGCATTGGGGACGAGTGGAGCGGCGTGTGCGGGGACGGCGACCGCAGTCGCGATCAATGGCGCGGCTGCCGTCGGAGCGAGCCACCGCGCGACGGCGCGGAATGATCTATTTGGGGGCATGGAACCTCCGCTACAGAATTCGACGAATTCGATTTCTATTGTGTACCGGAAGTCGCGACTGGGACCTGTTGGGCCGGTGGCGGCCAGATCCGGGTTCCCAGTTTCGCGTGCTCCTGTGGCGGATAGGGTCGTGATCGCATGGGCTTCTACACCCGACCGGACAAGGACGCCGCCGGCTTGCGCGGCGTGGATCTCGCCACCCCGGGAAGGCGCCCTTCTCCGCGAACAGGGCCTTGTGGAGCTGCGGGATTCAGTCGCTGGCGGTGAGCTGCCGGGCGGGTTCGCGCAGGCTGGCCTGGGAGATGCGTGAGGCCCACGCGTATTCGTCCGGGCGTTCGCACGCCGCTGTGAAGCGTTCGATGGCCCGGTCCCATCGGCCGGTATCGGTGTAGATCATCGCGTGGTGCCATGCGATCTCGGCTTCGGTCAGCCACCATGCCCATGCCGGATCGTGTGTGCGGGGCCCCTCCAGGTGCCTGCTGCGCGTCTCTTCGATCAGGTCGAGAGCGGGGGTGTCTTCGCCCATCTGCGCGGCGGCCCTCGCTGCGCGCAGGGTGAACATGGTGCGCGCGGCGCCTGGGGCCCCGTCGTCCAGGGCGGCCCGGCAGATCTGCGCGGCCTCGGTCGGCCGGTGGATGTGGACGTCCCGCATGGCGAGCCGGCCGAGGATGTACTGCTCCATCGACCGGTTCCCGGTAGCCCGCGCGGTCAGCAGGGCCTCCAGGCTCATCTGGCGGGACAGGTCCTGGCGTTCATCGTCGAAGGCGATCCATCCGGCGATCTGCTGGTCTTCGGCGGCCGCGGCGGGGACACCGCGGCTTCCGGCGAAGCGGGTGTGAGCGGTGCGGCCGGCGTGGGCGGCCCGCACAGCGGTACCCATCAGGTCGCGGCCACCGAACCGGGCGTCGAGCGCGACGACATGGGCGCTGGTAGCACGTAGTGCGGCCATCTGTCCGTCGGGTTCCGATGGGGGAGCCTCGATGGAGCGGCCAGCGGGCCAGTCGAGCCTCGACGTCCAGCACGCGCATGCAGGAACCGGTAGCGCTCGCTGGGCCGGTAGGTGCCGTTCTCTCAGTCGCGGATCATCCGCGTAAGACTCTCCGTGGTCGTCGTCGCGTCCCGGCCGCGTGCGCGGCGCGCGCCACGCAGGCGCCGAGCCCACCCGGGGCGTGCCGCGGACTTCGGGGGCATAGTCGAAATCTCGCCGCACGCGGGTCCCTGTGGCCACTGCGACCCTCCGCCGATCTCCGGGTGCCTCCGGGGCCCTCACCGTGACCTGGAGGCGGCAGCGCGCTCACCGTAAAGGCGAGGGGCCGCACCGCCCCGGTACGGCCCCGCAATCCACCCTGTGCCCCCATGCCCGGGGGTGCGGAGGTGCGGAGGTGCGGCATGGCGCGGCGGGCTCGCGGCGGCCCAGGCCGGACTGGTGTGGGTCTGCTCCGTGTACGCCATGCTTCGCCGATGACACGGTCGCCTCCGTGGGTGCCCGGCGGTCGTCGCCCTCCGGGCCGGGACCTCGGCCGCCATCGTTCTGGGAGGGGAACCGGCAACGTTGCAGGTCCTCGGGCGGCGCCTGGTTGCGACCGTGAGAAGCAGCAACGTTGTGCGTTGGTTTGGACGCCGGTTGCGAGGCCGCGGGGGCGGTGATGTCGACGAGATGCAGCAACGGTCAGGTGGGCCGGATAGGTAAAGGGCGGGCGCGGTGCGGTCCCGCCCTTTGGTGAAGGAGATCGTTGGCGTTTTGTCGGCAGTAGTTCCTTAACGGTTTCAGGGGCGCGGCGCCTGTTCCCAGGACAGGTCGGACGGCTCGGGCGGCACCGGGGATCGGCAGAGGCCTGCCGCCGTCCATCCAGAGCGGGGTCAGTCGAGGGTGTCCAGGAAGGTCTTGACGGCGGCGGCGAAGCCGTCGGGGTCGGTGGTGTGGACGAAGTGGTCGCCGTCGAGCTCGACGAGCTGCGTGTTGGCGCGCCGGGCGACGATCTCCTTGCCGTCCTCGGGGGTGATGACCTGGCTGTCGCGGGCGAGCACGAACAGGGCGGGGCAGGTGGTGGAGGTCCAGTCGGCCCAGTGGTCACCGTGGGTTCCCTGTTCTGAGGTGATGGTGTCCTGGGGGTGGAACGGCAGGCGCCAGCCGCCGCCTGGGGTGGGGCGCAGTTTGTCGCCGAGCATCGGGGCCAGCGGCCCGATGGCGTCCAGGAGCGCTTGGCGGTCGGGGGCGGTGTAGGGCATCGACAGCACGAACGACAGGGCGCTGGGGCCATCGGCGAGATCGCAGACCGGGCCCTCGGCATTGACGATGGCCGACACGCGCTCGGGGCGGCGGGCGGCGATCTGGAAGGCGGTGATGCCTCCGCCGGAGTGGCCGAGCGTCACGGCCTGCCCGATCCCCAGGTGGTCCAGAAGCGCGATCGCGTCGTTCACGTAGTCGTCACGGGTGTAGGAGGCGGCCCGCTCGGAGTCGCCGTGCCCGCGCTGGTCGGGCGCGATGACCCGCCACTGCGGCGCCAGTGCTTCGGTCAGCTGGGCCCATGTCCGGCCCTCGTAGAGGTGGCCGTGCAGGGCCAGCAGCGGCCGGCCGGGCCCACCGAAGTCCAGGTAGGAAAGGCTGCGGCCATCGATGTGAAGCTCGCCGCGGATTCCGGTGACGCTGGTGCTGTTCATGATCGAACCTCCATCAGGTGTCTGTCTCGATGAACAGCACTCTGTCCGCACCTGCTGACCATGGGCGCACTAGCCGCTGACCGTCCCCTCTCCTTCTTGGTGCGTGGGGTGTTTGATGCGCTCCGTACGTCGGCCGAGCCGGTGAGTTCACGGGTCGCGGTGAAAGCGCTCGGAGGCCGGCGGCGGCGGCGAGTTCGGCACCGGCCGCGCGGGCGTACCCCCAGTACCAGTCCTGGGCGTGCTCGACGTCATCGAGACACGGGCGTTCGAGTCCGGCCTCGTGCTGATGTCGCACCGGCTCAAGCCCATCGCGTGACGGGCGAGCGACCCCTCGCCGTCCAAAGCGTCCGGGCGCTGGTCCTTCCAACCGGCGCTGCCCGGCCACGGCGCCCGCACAGCCGCGAAGACGCCGTGGCGGGGCGTCAGGACGCACCAGGGTCGAACCGCTCCCTGGGCGGAGCAGGAGCCAGTCAGGCGTCGAGCGGGTTGCGCCGGATGCGGTCGGCGACCCCGGCGGACACGGACAGCGCGGCGGAACTGCCCGGCTTGCGCGCCGCCTGGTCACGGAAGCAGGCCGTGAACTCCTCGGCCAGGTCCAGGCGCGGGTAGCGCTCCAGCACCTCGCCGCGCAGCCTGACCGGGATCCTCTCGAGGCCGCGACCAGAGATGTCGATGCCGGTGGCCAGCTCCAGCAGGTGGCCCTCGGGATCCTCCTCGACGGGCACCTCGGGCCACATGTGCCGCACGATGACCTCCGACGCCCGTACCCGCCTCCCCGGGGGCCAGCCCGCGCCGGCGCCGAAGACCCAGGCCACGTGGCCGCCCGCCTCCTCGAACGGCACCGTGTGGCTGTCGAACTCCGCCACCAGGCCGATGTCGTGCAGGAGAGCCGACACGTAGAGCAGCTCGGCGTCGAACGCGATGCCGTTGCGCTGTGCGTGTGCCGCCGCCCAGAGGTAGGAGCGGACGGAGTGGTTGAGCAGGGAGGGCGTCTCGTACGTGGTCACCACTTCGAGAGCGCCGCGGCAGGCCGGGCTATCAGGGATCAGCAGGTCGTCGAATCCCACAGATCTCATCGTGTTCCTCCGTTCTCCGACCTCGGCGCGACCACTCGTGCGGTGGCCTTGCCGTTGGGGCCGTGCGTCAGTTCTCAGGGTGGGGCATGAGGAGGACGGCGCGGTTGCCCGGGGTATGACCTCGGTACAAGTGAGGGTGAGCGGCGTCGAACCGGATGGAATCGCCTTCGGCCAGATCGGTGGGGGACCTTGCCGGGCCCGTGGTGGCGCGGACGGCTTCGAGAACTTCTTCCAGGCCGTTCCCCCGGACGACATCGTTGTCGACGTTCGGGCCGTCTGGGACGACGCCGTTGCGGCCCAGGCGTGGGAGGGCCCGCCGGTGTGGGTGCACGGCGACCTCCATCCCGCGAACGTCGTCGTCTCGGACGGTGCGCTCTCGGGCATCACCGACTTCGGTGACATGTTCGCCGGCGATCCAGCGTGAGACCTCGCCGCCGCATGGGTGCTGCTACCCGCGGGGCACGGCCACAAAGTTCTTCGCCATGTACGCGCATGCACAGAAGACCAGTCGATCAAGGTCGATTGAAGTTGATCGGGGGGCCTCTCACCTGCGAAAACGTCCGGGGGAGTCGTGGCGGGTCCGGCGGAGTCCGGCCACGGTGGCTCCCACGGCTCCATCGGTCGAGGGGTCTTCTACTGCGAGCAAGATCAGGTGCACAGGGTCTCTGACCCGAGGGAGTGAGTCCAGGTGCTCGTCAGCGCGTGTCGATGGAGTCTGCCGGCCTCCTCCGACGGTGGCGTCACCCGTGGTCAAGCTCCGACTGTCTTTTCAGTAGGTCGGCGGCGGGAGTCTGATAAGGGGCGAGGGTCTGCAGGATGTCCCGAGTGTTCTCGATCCTGTCCTCGTTGATGGTGAAATGGCCCGCGTCGACGACGGCGTCATTCTCATCATTTCCGGGAATGACCACACCGACGATACCGCCCTTGTCGGTGACCAGGGCGCGGTCACTGGTCAGGCATCCCTGGTCCAGCGGCGAGACCTCCTCCCGGATGACCACGTCCAGCACGATCCCCGCGTCAAGTTGCTCCCGCAGCAGCTCGAGCATGGCGCCGTCGATATCGGATCTCGACAGGACCAGGATGCGGTGCAGCGTCAGGCCGCCATCGGTGACCGCGGACCGTTCCGCCGCGAGATAGGTGGTATCGCGCCCGGTCCACCAGTAATCGTTTCCGGTCGCGCTGAGTGCGGTCATCTTCGTCAGTGCAGGCAGGATTCCGGGACGGAACTCCTGGCGGCGCCCGAGCGACGACTGGCCGTTGGCGAGGTCGCGCATGTCCTCGGTGAACGCTCGTTGCCGTGCCTCGCGCAGTTTCAGCAGGATCGCGCTGTTGCGGTCGTCGATCCGGATCCACTGCTCCGCGATCTCGCGCACGAACGCCTGACACTCGGAGGGGGCGTCGGCCAGCGATTTGGTGATGGCCAGCGCGGAGGAGATCTCGGCGAGCTGGTTCTGGTCGTGGTGGATGCTCTCCTCGCGGCGGAAGAAGGCATCGATGACCAGGGTGAGAATGACGCCGACGAGAGTGACGAGCAGAGCGAGCCGCCCGGTGGTGCCTCCCAATCCGGCCACCACGGTCATTGTTCCGAGCGCGACCGAAAGGAGCCCGCCGAAGACGAGTCGCCCGCGCTGCCACGGAACCGCCGGCTTGCGTTCCGCCACGACAATGACTCCTCGCTGCTCAGGCGCTCATGGAAGGACTCCGAATGATCATTTTGAGGGCGTCCATTGCCGAGTATGAACCGCGCCAACAGGTCGCATGGCAGCATTTCAGGAAGTCTGCTCCTGAGTCTGTGTCGTCTGCCACATTGGCTGACCATCACGCGGTCGCGGGCTGTCGCCGCGCAGCGCCCCACCGGGGGCCGCGGAGGGGCGGCTCCGCGCCGACCTGACCGCCCTGGAATCGGCCGAACCACCCATGCCCGTGGAAGACCGCGCCGCCGACACCTGGGGACCCCCGCGGCCGTCGCCGACCACGCTGGCGGCCACTGGCCCGGCCGCGCCCGCGCCGCCGTCCTGGCCTTCACCGCCGACGCCGAAGACAACGGCCAGATGTCCACCCGCCTCCGTCTGCTCACCGACTGCCGGACCGCATTCGGCGCCGACCTCCCTCTACCGACCGCCGTTCTCCTCGACCGCCTCAAGGCCGACCCGGAAGCGCCATGGCCCGACTACGGGCCCAACGGCCTGACCGCGATGAAACTCGGCACCATCCTGCGCGTATACGAGATCAGATCCGGCAACATCCGGTTCCTCGACGGTACCCAGGCCAAGGGCTACCAGCGCGCCGATTTCACCGACGCATGGGCCCGGTACTCGAGAACTCCCCGAACCCTCGCCGAGAAGCACATCATCCAAGGGTTGGGCGCGCGGAAGCTCCGCGACATGTCCGCCGAAGACGTGGACAAGTGGCTCGCGGAGTAGGCATCCGACCTCAGCACGCGGACTCTCCGATTGATTCACTGGATTCTCAACCGGTCCGTGCGGAACGCTCAGGTGCGCGACAAGGTCAAGCGGAACGTGGTGACGCTATGCGACGCTCCGACCGGTCGCCAGGGACGGCCCTCGAAAGCACTCACGCTCGCACACGCCGAAGCTGTGCTGAACGCCGCAGAGGGCGCGGCCCTATACGCCTACGTCGTACTCTCGCTCCTTGTGGGGGCCCGCACGGAGGAACTCCGAGCGCTCACGTGGGCCCATGTCGACCTAGTCGGCAAGCCGGATGCGGAACCGGCCGTGTCGCCTACCGTGATGGTCTGGCGTTCGGTGCGAGGTGGCGGGGAAACCAAGACCAGCAAATCTCGCCGGACGCTCGCCCTACCGGCGCGATGCGTGGATGCGCTGCAAACCCACCACCAGAGGCAGGAAGCCACGAGGAAGGCGGCCGGCAGTCCGTGGCAGGAACACGGCCTAGTGTTCGCGTCGCGGATTGGGACGCCGCTGGACTCGCACAAAGTCAGGCGCGCACTCCGGCGCATCCTCGCCAAGGCCGAGCTACCGGCCGCGGACTGGACGCCCCACGAGATGCGGCACAGCGTCGTGTCCCTGCTGTCTGACACCCTGCGGGCGAGGGCGTCGGCGTGGATCGTTGCCCCGCCGCCGACGGCGATCCGGTGGTCGCAGGAGACCGCCAGCACGTACCGGATCCGCTCGGTCCCCAGCCAGGTGCGCAGCGGCCCGTTATCGCCATAGAACTCATTGCCCGTCACCCACGCAAACGGCAGCCCGGCCGCCACCGCCCGCTCGATCATCACCCTCGCCTGCCGCGGTTTCGTGGCGAACGCCCGAAAGCCTCCGCTCACGCCTAGGAACCGAGGCATGGCCAGCAGATAAGTGGTCAACACATCGGTCCAGGCAACTCGGCAGTTCCTGGAGCGCCGTGCATCCCAAAATTCAAGACTTGTCCCTGCGTGAACGGCCGAGGAGAAATCCGCCTGCGGCCCGGGCAAGTGAGAACATTGTGGGGCGGCGGCTCGTGTCCATACCCGGCCGTGCCTCTAGCAGGAGGGTCTTTGCCCGTGCTTTGCTGGTCGCATTCGACCGCACCTCTATGGCATTGCGGTCGATCCCAGGGGGATGCGCATGTGCCGCCCGGCGGGGCCTGCGGCAAGGAGGGACAATGCCTCTTACGTCGAAACTCTTCCGCGACGACGTGGCGCTGCAGAAGTGCCTGGTGTCGGACGCCGGCCACGTCACACCCGGCGCCCAGGGCGTCCATGTCTCCAAGATCCAGGCCGCGCTCGTCACGTTGGGTGCCGGCGTGATCGCTCCTGAGGAGATCGAGGGGATGCTCTACGGCCAGACGACGGCGCGGACCGTACTGGCCTTCAAAGGACCACCGCGCAACATCCTGGGCCCCGGCCAGACGAGGCCGGACGACATCGTCGGCAAGAAGACGATCGCCGCGCTGGACGATGAGCTCGTGGCGTTCGAGAACAGACCGCCGCCCGCCGTGGTCAGCCTGTTCGTCTCTTTGACCCATGAAGGATCTCCCCACGACCACAGCACGTGCCCGAGGGACGCCAGCGGGCACCTGGTCGACCACATCGCCACGCCGATCAACCCAGGCCTCGGGCGGAAGGTGAACATCGGCGGCGAAGGGGAGACCCAGTACCAGGGCTTCGAGGATTTCGTCACCGATCCCGGAGTCATCGGCGGACCACCTCGCCCGCTGACCGACACCATTCCACGCGACACGGCCACAGACATCGCACTGCGGTCCGCGCCCATCACGCCTCGCGGAGAGAACGAGATACGCCGGATCGCGGCATCCGGCGCGCGCCTCACGATCGCCACGAACTCGCACACGCTGCCGAAGATGGAGCAGATCGTCCAACGGCTCGGCGGGGTCGTCATCGAGCGCATCTCGCTGCCGGACACCTCGGTCCCGGACGGACTCGGCTACCAGATCCTGGTCGTCGTACTCCCGGTCAAGTTCTGAGGCGGCCACGCCAGGCGTCCAGGACGGTGCGTGCCGGGCCCGCACTCGGTGCCGAGCGCATCGCCTGATCGCGATGAACCGGCCTCGGGAAACGAGCCAGCCCATGGGACGCTAGTCCGAGCCCCAAAGTGGTCATGCCACGGCTCGCACGCAGGTCCGTGCGGTGCCTCCGTACTCCCGTAAGCATCCTGCCTACGAAGTGCTCATCAGCCGCCAACCTCTACGCCATAGCCGAACCAGTACCCGCACGGCTTCCATTCAGGGCCTGGGATGGAGGTATCCCCTTCCGAGATGGGAGGGAAGTACGCGATATCCACCCATGGTTGGAGCCACACCCCAGGCCGCCCGGAGGCGATGAGCGCGTCGGCGTCGACGACCACACGCCAGGTGAAACTCCCGTCCCAAGGGGGCGGTAGCCCAATAGGCCCAGGACTGTCATTCGCCGGCTGCACGCTGAACCAGCCGGCCGATTCCGGGTCCGGTGCTCCGATGTTGAAGCGTAGGGACGCATCCATGCCAGGACCACGGAACTTGAACAAGATGTCGCGGCCACCGTAGGAGAGGTCGAGGTAGGTATCCGGATATGAGGTCCCTCCCCATCCCGGCGGGAGCGGCCGGGAGAAGCGACCCTGTTCGCTGACGGCCGGTGTGAGACCAGGTGATCGCACGCGTCCCCGTAGGTGGTGGCGCTCGTACCCGCCCTCGGCCGGCATGGTGATCTGCACGCCGGCTTGGACGTAAGCGTCCGCGGGCACCGTGAACTGGTCGGTCTCGACCCGGAACCACGAAGCCGGGGTCCCCTCGTCCGGCAGGACGTCGAATGTCACGGTGACGGCCTCCGTGCCCGGGTTGTGAATGACGAAGGCGATCGTGCCGCGCAGCATCCCCGACCCGTCGTCGGCGACGTTCACATCGATCGGCGGGGTCTGGATCAGTCCGCCGGTGTCCACCGAGATCTCCAGCTCACCCATTGTCGTCCCCTTCCGGCAGCCATCCGCCCGGGATCGGGATGTGGTCGATCAACAGCGTGCGTTCGGTCAGCTCCGGCGGCTGCGCGCCGAGGCCCTCCTGCGGGGCCGCAAGATCGCCGAGCGGTGTCAGGTCTTCGACCTCCCGCACCCGCAGCCGCAGCGGCCGGCCTCCGGGCGGGAGCGGCAGCCCGATCGGCGTGCCGGACGCGTCACCGGTCCGCGTGAACGTCGGCAGCGGGCGCCACGCGGGCAGGCCGGGGTCGGTGGCGGGGTCTACCGCGATCAGCTCCGGTGCCGGGCCGCTGTCCGGGGCCTCGTCGATGCCGACCTCGACTCGGTTCGGCGGCTGCGGCCCGACGCCGTGCACCCGGACGAGCAGCCCTCCCCTGGCGCGCTCGACGACGATCTCCCGATCGGGCAGCAGCGGCACCTGCTCCGTCGTGACCACCGGCGACAGTTCCAGCGCCGGCAGGCTGTACGGCTGGTAGCGGGCCACGGCCAGCCGTACGAAGGGCCGGTACGCGCGCATGTCGGCGGGCGGGGTCAGCACCACCTCGGCGCGCCACGCGTCGCCCTCAAGGGTGACCGGGCACGCGATCACCGATGCGGTCAGCTCACCGCCGGGCAGCCGCAGGGAACGAGCCTCGCCGCCGAACCACTCGGCCCCCGGGTACCGGCCGACGCGCGGCGATGCGTAGACGGGGTCTCCGGCCAGCTCGGTGACCAAATGCGCGGCATCTCCGGGGCTCTCGGACGCGACCACGCCCAGGCACTCGCCCGCACCGGTCGCGTACCAGGGGCGGGCCAGCTCGACCACCAACCGGTTGCCGGAGCGGCGGCGTACGATCCGGTCCGGCCCGGTCTCCGCCGACCAACGGAAACCGGGCAGCACCGCAAGCACCTCGAGTTTCGGCGGCCGGGCGGACGACGGCACCACCACGGTGCGCGGCTCGCCCACGAGCTCGAACGCCCCCGGCGGGTCCTCCGGGGCGAAGTACGGCCGGTAGCGGCTCACCGCCTTCGCGGTATAGGTGACGTCGCGATGCCGGGTGTCACCGAACTGGTGCGCGAAGCGCAGTCGCGGCGCCTGGTCACGGTCCACGTCCCGGTCGTGCACGTGGTCTGCGGTCATCGGCCGTACGGAGTCATCCGACCATTCCTCCCAGGCGGCGGCGACCTCCACCCTGCCTGTGCTGGCGGTGTGCAGCCCGTCCTCGGCGAACTCCGCCGTGACGATGGCCGCCGCGTCGCCCTCGCCACGAGTCGCCTGCATCTCCCGCCATACCGGGGCGATCTTAGGCCGGCGTACGGCGTGCACGGCCTGCACGGTCACCGGGGGCGAGAGCAACGGGTGCCGCCCCCGGAGCGCGTTCCCGCTGGTGACTCCGCCGGGGGCGGCGCGCGGCCCGAGCCACTCGTGGACGGCGAAGTGCGGGAGGAAGCCCGGCGTGATCGTGGAGGAGAGCTCGACGTCGGCGCTCTCCCCGGGGGCCAGGTCGATCCGCAGGCGATCGTCGTTCTCCCAGCTGAGCACGACCGCGGTGCTCTCGGGCACGTGGTCCCCGACCACGACGGTCTTGGTGTCGGTGCCCGGCCAGGGGCGCCAGTCCGCCGCCGACCACGGCCCGCCGGCGTACGCGGCCACGCCGGCCGCCGCCGGGTCCGGCAGAGAGAGCGCGGGCTGGTCGCCGGGTTCAACCTGCAACGCCTGCGCGGCAAGCCGCCAACTCTCGGCATCGGTCATCGAGTCGAGTACGCCGTGCTGCTCGATCAGCGCGAACGCGACCGCCGGGGGATGCAGCGTGCAGGCGTCCCGGGCGGCGTAGCGGGGTTCGGCGGCGGCGAACTCCTCGGCGGTCATGCCCTGGTCGCTGCGGATCACCAGGCGGTCGACGGCCGCGCCGGGCAGCGGTGCGGAGTCCACGTGCAGGCGGGGCGGCGCCACCGGCTCGGCCCGGCGGTAGGCGATCTCGTCGCTGGCGCAGTCGTCGGTGACGGCGTCCAGATCAGGGCCGCCGCCGGCGATGTCCGCCACGCGTACGCGCAGGCGGTAGCGCCGGCCGAAACGGAGCCGGGGGAGCGCTCCCTCCGGCACGTCGAAGCTCCAGTCCAGGTCGTACGGGGCGGCCATGCGCGGGGCGGCGGCCTGCCAGGTCCGGTCGGGACGGTGGGCGAGTTCGGGAGGCGGCACCGCGAGGCTCCAGCCGTCCCACCGGACCACGATCTCGTCCGCGCGTATCACGCCGTCCTCGCCGCGTACGGCGGCCAGGTGCTTGACGTGGCCTTCCTCCCGGCGGCCCCGCCCGGTCCCGATCTCGATACGGTCGCCCGCCGCGTCGAGCACCGAGTAGACGGCCTCGCGTGCGCACAGCGACCGCCACTGGGGGTCGTCGGCGTCGAACACGTCCACTCGATAGCCGAGCACCAGTTCGGTGGCGTCCAGTTCGTCCTCGGCGTTGCCGTCGGTGGCGTGGATGCGGTTGTGGGCGCGCAGTGAGGCCCGGTCGAGTCGGTCTTCGAACTCGCGTTGCCGGTCAGGGCGGATCAGCGTCAGCCCGGCCGAACGTAGCGCGGGCAGCGGTGCGCCCGGCCCGTTCGGCGCGGGGGGCCCGGCCGGATCAGTGCCGGTGCCGGAGGCGAGCAGCCGTGCGGCCGCCCGCAGTCCGATCACCCCGCCGTCCACATCGAAGGTCGCGATTGCCCATGGTGGCGTGTCGCGCGTCTCGTCCACCAGGTCGATCCGCGGTGCGTCCGACAGGTCGATGACCCCTCGCCGTACGTCACTGGCCCGTTCGGGGTCGGCACCCGGCCAGAATCCCTCCGTGTCGAGCTCGTACCACGTCCACGGCGAGGTGAGCACGAGGTCGGTGCCGTACGCGCGCACCGACAGCCGATCGCCGTCGTCCAGCTCGTCGGCGTTGATCAGCAACTCGAATACCAGCCCGAGGTCACGCAGCACCTCTGGATGCTCGCGGATCAGCCCGAACGTGCGCCGGAAGTCCATGGCCGAGTCCAGCAGCGGCGAGTCCCGCGGCGGTTCCGGCCGAGGAGTGGCGGCCCACGGCCGCAGATACTGCGCCAGGTCGGGGGTGCCGTCGGGCTCGGCCAGCACCTCGCTCACCTCGCGGTACGTCAGGCCGATCCGCTGGGCGTCGCCGTACCGAGGCGTCACCAGGGCGCTGTCCGGCTCACGCAGGCCCGCGAACAGCCTGGCCGCGTCGCCCCGGAACACGGCGTCCCAGACGTCCTGGCTGGCCACGGAGTCGTACAGCACCGGGCGGAACCGTGTCGCCTGTACGCCTGCGGGATTCTTGACGTACAGCCGGAAGTCCAGGTCGTCGAGCAGGATCCTCGGCCACGTGTCCAGCCCTTCGGTCGTCAGGGAGCTTCCGTCGAGCCTGGGAACCACGACGACCCGGAGTACGGCGGGCCGCTCGATCTCGTGGCCGGGCACGTCGGCCGGGTTGAGCAGGCGGTTCGGGACCGCGATCAGCACCAGGTCACTCATCGCCCCGGCCTCGGTAGAAATGGATTCCGTCTTCACAGGCGACGGCGAGCACCCTGCCGTCGGCGGCGAACCCCAGGTCGTGGGGAACGCCGGCCACCGGACCCCACCAGAACGCGTCCGCGTCGTCGTGATCCCCGTGCCCGACCGCCTCGCCGTCAAGGTCGAACATGTACAGGTACGGCTGCTCGGTCGCCACGAGCAGGGCGCGTCCCTTCGGGTAGAACGCCAGCCGGGTGACCGGGTACGGCAGCCGCCACGCCGTGTGCGCGTCGCCGGGGGAGGAGACCGAGGTCACCCGCACGTCGTTGCCCGCCGCGGTCGCGAGCAGCCGGCCATCCGGGCTCACCACGACCTGGTCGATCCCCGTGTGATGGGGGATCGTCTCGGTGAGGCCGGTACGGATGTCCACGAGCACCAGCGCGGCGTCGGCGTTGCCGCTGGTGATCAACAGCTTGGCGCTCCCTTCGCCGGGCACGGCGAACGCCAGAGAGGTGATCTTGCCGTCGACGTCGATCGGCTTCTCGGTGATCTGCCCGCCGTCGTGGCGCAGCAGGTGGCAGTGGCTCCGGCTCGCCACCGCGATCACCGCGTCGTCGGGTGGTTCGGCCGGAAGCACCGCGACCCGCTCGAGCGGTTCGTTGAACTGCACGCTCGTCGGGTCCTCCTCGTTGACGTCGTAGAACCGCAACCACGTGTCTCCGCGTACGTCGACAAGCCGCCGGTCGTCGATGAATGCTGCGTCGCGCGGGGCCCGGGCGGCGGCGGAGGGTTGCCGCGGCCAGGACTGCAACGGCGTGCCGAGCAACGTACGGGCCACGAGTCTTGTGTCGGCCAGCCACACTGCGCAGTGGTCCCCGCTCGGGCTCACGGCCAGGCCGAGCACCCGCGCGTCCGGCTCGCTCTCGTACAGGGGCGTGGCGTCGCCGAGCCTGCGGAAGTACTCGAAGCCGCCGGCCCCTTCGCCTGCACCGACCACGCCGATCCAGGTCCGTTCCCGCTCTGGCGCCTGGGAGTCCGGGATCGTGGCGAGCACCATCCGGTACGGGGTGCCGCGCCGCTCCCACTGCTGCCGGTGGGTCCACGCGGCCGCCGCGACGTCGTCGATGTCGTAGCAGGTGACCTGATTGCCGCCGCACAGGGCGATCCGGGTGCCGGAGGGGCTGAACTCGATCCGGCCGGCCTCGCCGTCATGCCGCCAAAGGCAGGCGCCGGTGCCGGCCTCGAGCAGCGTCACCCCTGGGCCGGACGGGGTGGCGTTCACGGCCAGCAGCCCGCCGTCGGGGCTGTATCGGACGCAGCGTGGCCTGCCCGTTGCCGGGTCCAAGCGCAGCGTACGGAAATCCTCCGACGGGGCCAGCCCGGGCAGCGTCCGGACCGTGAGCTCGGAGCCCGAGGCGTAGGCCACCAACTTCCCTGACGGACTGGTGGCGATGCCGTGGTAGCCGACCGAATCTCCGGCCGGGAGCCGGAACTCGACGTACCCGTCGCCCTCGAACTCCATGATCCAGCCGGAGGTGCCGGGTTCGCCACCCGCTTCGTCCATCCAGAAGTACTCGCCCACCGCGAGGAGGATCTCGTCGGCGGCCCACTTCAGCTGCTGGCAATCGCCGGGGAGGAGCCGCGTCTGCTTCGAAGGTCGCGGCTCACCGGTAGCGCAGTCGACGATCGAGGGTGGCGAGCCGTACGCGAGCAACGAGGGCGAGCCGTCGGGTCCCAGGCACCACGGCTGGCTCAGCAACAGCGACACGGACCGGGTCCACCCTGCAGGATCGCCCGGCTCCATCGCGTAGGCGAGGAACCCGTCATCGGTCCACGCCAGCAGGAACGGATCTCCGACGTCGCCGAAGGCGAGGTCCCTCGCGCCTTGGTACTGCCGCTGCCAGAACCGTTCACCGGTGTGCACGTTCAGCCCCACCAACCGCTGGAACGGCTCGGTGTCGTGGGGAACCTGCATCCGTTCGGCGTACGCGCAGACCCCGTACGCGGCCTGGACCGTGATCGCGGTGAGGGTGCCGCGGGGCAGGCCGCTCGGATCCTCTCCCCACGCGGGCTGAGCCTGCCCGCCGGGCACCGACAGCTTCAGCGGGGGATCCGTGGTGCCGGTACGGGCGGCCAGCAGATGATCGCTGTCCGTCCAGAACAGCCGGTCCGGGGCGAACGGCAGGTCGAACTCGGCGACCGGGGGGACGCTGCTCACGGCTCCTCCCTCGAAGGCGCGGGCGCGAAGCGGCTGCGGTACCGCCGCCAGTTCTCCAGCCCCGGGTCGTGGTCGCCGTCGGCGGTGAAGGCCGCGGGCCGGGTCAGTGCCGGCGCGTCCCCGCCGACCAGGCGCCATTCGCCGCTGTCCAGTTCCACACGCTCGGACCAGAACAGGACCTCGATCTCGAGGATCACGGTGGCGCGGCCCACCAAGTCGTTCGTCACCGACCGGTATGTCAGCTCCAGCCTCAGCTCCACCGAGACCGAGACCAGCCCCAGCACGTCCAGGGTGCCGCCGATCCGCAGGTAGCCGCTGACCTCCAGCTCGCCGGAGTCCCAGACGAACCGCACCCCACCGAGTATGTGGGCCTCGCCGCGTGCGACGTAGAACTCGACGGCCACCAGCGCCCCGAACTCCAGCGCCGCCTCCAGCCGCCGCAGCCCGTTCTGGTTGGCGGCGAGTTCCAGGTAGCCGCCACCGCCGAACGCCATCACGGTCAGCACGAACGGGTTCGTCCGGCCGGAGAAACCGAGCACGACCTCGGGTGGTGCGCCGGTGAAGGACACGTCGACGCCGGCCCTGAACAGCATGTTGCGCATCACGAAGACGCCGCATGTCACGGCGGGTAGCGGCAGCGCGTAGTCGACCGCGACCCCGCCGGTGGACGGTGTGATCTTCGGCCCGGCGTCGCCGATCGCGACGTTGTCGCCCAACTCCTCGAGCAGCTTCAGGCTGCCCAGCAGCTTCGCCCCGAGGCCCTCGACGGTGAGCCCGTTGGGAGGCGCGCCCTGGCCCGGCGGCTCGGGCCCGGTCCGCCGGACGTACGTCACCTTCGCGAACGACAGTTCGAGCAGCGGGTTGGACGTGGGCAGCCGCAGCCCGAAGTCATGCAGTGTGCAGGTCACGCTCGTGCCGGTGTCGGACGCGACCACGTTCAGCTCGAGGCGGGTGGTGTCCTTGGCGACGAATCCCGGGAGGTTCTTCCGGAACGTGACGGCGCCCGGCTGTGACCAGCTCATCGTGACGACGGGGCCGCGGCCTGGCCGCATCTCCGATGTGATCATCGGAGGCGCGTCGATCCGTTCGATGATCTCGCGCAGCGGGTAGCCGAGCAGGTCGGCCCCGACGTCGAACAGGCCGGCCGGGGAGGACACCAGGGCGCCCGCGGCGGCCTTGACGGGGCCGTAGTTCCGGGAGATCGCGTTGACCCGGTACGCCAGCGCCGCCAGCCCGCCGGAACGCTCCGCCCGCCCCGAGAAGTCGATCGGTATCGCCTCGCCTGCGGCGAGCTCGAGCATCGCGTACGCCGACTCGCCCTTCTCGGCGAAGGCGTCGGTGTACCGGAACGGGTGGTAGGCGTCGGCCTGGTCCAGCAGCCGTCCCAGCGCCGGCAGCGTCATCTCCAGCTCCTCGAGGACGGCCCCCGGATCGGCATGGCCGGACCGGCCGCCGAGCGTGAAGCCGCGGACCAGGTGGACGTCCGCCGGTGCGGCCTCGGGCGCCCGAACGAGGTCGAGCGGGGTGGGCGGAATCGCGACCGTGACCCGGCCGTAGAACCTTCCGAGTTCCTCGGCGAGCCGCGAGGTCGCCGCGGTGTCCAGCGACCGGTCCGCGACGAACACGAGCGGGACCTCGAGCCGGACGGGGCCGTTCGGCGCGTGGCACACCACCGGGAACAGGAGGGGCTGCCCGGCCGAGGCCATGGGCCGGAAGTAGGTGTCCCTGCGTTGGCCGTCCCCGGCATCGAAGCTCTGCCAGTCGGGGTGCTCGAGCTCGGTGAAGACGGTTCGGGAGATCTCCACCTCGTCGAATGGGAACCGGCGGCGGATGGCCGGGTCCTGAGACCGGCCGCGTACCGGCTCGACGACTGTGAGCTGGTACGCGTGGCGAAGCACCGCGACCTGCTCGGCCGCATCGAAGGCGCGCACCACCGACTTCTCGTAGGTGGCCCGGTGCCCGAACGGGTAGAGGTAGCCGCGGGCGAGGAAGCGAACGGACATGTCCCGGCCGAGTACGGCGCTGTGGTCCCATTCCGCCTCCGGCCAGCGTCCGGAGGCCACGAGGGAGCCCCCGAGCGCGCTCAGCTCGAACAGGCCTGACCGCGCCGGCGCCTCGCCCGTCAGCTCGGCAAGGGACTGCCGGGCGAACCGGTCGAGCGCTGGCACGAAGTCCGGAGGGTCGCCCATGCCTGCCGCCGTCTCGTCCACCACCACGAGCTCCACCCCCGAGCCGGGCTCGGAAGCGTGCAACCGGGTACGCCATAGCGGGTTGGTCTCATCCGGGATCGTGCCGACAGGGTGGCCTGCCCGCAGCGGGTGTCCGCCCTGGGCCTGGGGGCGTACCTTCAGCCGCCACGGCAGCTCAACGACGCTACCGGCGTCGACGGCGAGCTCGCCGGCGGCCCGGATCAGGCCCTCCACGGTGAGTTCGACCCTGTTCCCGGCCGGCACGACGAACCGCAGCGCGCTCGACCCGGACAGCCGCGCCCGCCGCCGCCCGGCGGCCCCGGCGGTCTCGGCGATCGTCTCCTCGGCCAGGTGCTGTGGCGGAAACCAGAGCGTGAGAACCCCGCCACCCGGGTCGGCGACCAGCGCCGCCCGTCCGCCGGTGACGGTCATGCCGGACCACTCCACCCCCAGCAGCAGGTGGTCCGTCGGCCGCGCCACCAACGCCCTGATCATCGCCCCGTCCCCGTCACATCACCCCTCATCTCACAAGGTGACTCCGAGCGCGGCCGCCACCGCCGGGAAGCCACAGGCGTAACCGGTGGTGTTATCGCCCGCGTGGTGAGACCGCCACGGGTGTCGTGGCGGCCGACCTGGTGGCCGCCGAGCACGGGATCGTGCCGGTCGGCGTCCGGGATCACGGGTGTGGTCTCCAGGTACGGCACGCCGCCGGGAGACTCCGGCAGCCCTGCGGGCGGCTCGTCGGAATGCGATACCAGGATGCGCACGGTCAAGACACCGGCTTCATCCAGGCCGATATCGAGTCCTTTCACCCCGCCGAGGGGGAACAGGTCGGCACCGCCGTCGGCAAGCGCGCGCAGCATCCCGGCAGACAACTCCATGTGCCACCTCCTGGAGGAGTTCGCTCCTCAGCCGCACGGACGGCTGCATCGCGGGCGACATACTGCGCGTGGGCGGAAACCCAACTCGTACAGGCCAGACTCCGGAGTGGCGATCCTGGAGTCAAGACGCGCAAAGCGCGTCATGGCGTTTAGGCCACACATGGCCTCACGTCGGGCGCCCCACGGTCCGGGCAGCACGATAAAGGCGTGCGCAGCGAAGGGAGTCCGCCTTTGCTGGTCGTACTGTGCCATCCCTCGGATGTGTTGCCAGAAGAGGGCGAGCGCGACCGCTGGCTCAACTTCTTCCACCCAGAAGGCAGGGATCCCGGCAACGTGATCGGCTACTTGACCGACGTCTCCCTCGGGCGATACGACTCCTCGACCCTCCTGGTGACGGACTGGCTGGACATCGGGCACAACGCCGCCGAGGCGGCCGCCGTCGGCGGAATCCCCCCAGCGCCGGCTTCTCGGCGACTGGGGAGGACCTTTTGACCGAGTGGCTCAGAAGACCAGTCGATCAGGGGCGATGGAAGTCGATCGGGGAGCCTCCCACCTGCGAAAACGTCCGGGGAAGTTGTGGCGGGCCCAGATGGGGCCGGCCACGGTGGCTCCCTGATTGGCTCCCCAGAGCCCCGGCCTAAGGCCAACTGCCATGCTCTTCGGAGACGGACGCTGTGGGCGAGGAGGTCCTGATGCCCGGCTTGCGGAACGTGGTCGCAGCGCAGGCACAGCCACTACGAGCGGCGCCTATCCGACACGGCGGCCGGTCGGCAGGAGGTGCTGATCCATCTGCGGGTTCACCGGTTCCGGCGCGGCAACGACACCTGTGCCGGGCAGACCTTCGCCGAGCAGGTTTCCGGCCTGACGATCCGCTACGGCCGCCGCAGCATCGGGGCCGGCGAGGCATTGCAAGCGATCATGCTGGTCACAGAGGAGCGCCGCGAGGCGGCGCAGGGCTCACCGACGCCCAGGTGCGACTACCGGCGCGTGGGCCTACGTTCATGGCCCTATATGACCAAGTCGTGCAGCCGCCCATTCGGTGCTCGCATCGCGGCAGGAGAGTGTCTTCGCCCTCGGTCGTCGGCTTTGGCGTGTGGGACACCCACGGCTCCATCGCCCTGGACGTCGCGTCGATGATCTGCGCACCGGGGAACTGGGCGGTCAGCGAGGCCAAGGTGCGACGGCGGCTCGCAAGATGAATGGACACGGGACATCCCCTACTGACGACCTTCCCGGCATCGTCGACGGCTCTGACATTGCCGGAGCCGACCTCCCCCTTCTTCGGGCCCGCGCCTTGATCTCAAGTGTGGTCGAGGTTGCATGCTTGGGTCCTCATCGGTGAACGGCTATAGGGGTGGTCGGTGTGCGGGTGGTTCAGGCGCTGCGGTTCGGGGGTCCGGAGGTGCTGGTGCCCGGTGAGGCGCCGGATCCGGTGGCGGGGGCGGGCCAGGTCGTGGTCGATGTGGCGGTTGCGGGTATGACGTTCGTCGAGACGCAGATCCGGCGTGGTGTCGATAAGTGGCACACCAGGCCGTCGTTGCCGTACGTGCCGGGTGGTCTGGTGGCCGGTCGTGTGAGCTCGGTCGGGGCGCGGGTGGATCCGGCTTGGCTCGGGCGCCGGGTCATCGCCGGTACCGGAGAGGCCGGCGGGTTCGCCGAGCGTGCCGTAGCGAAGGTCGAGGAACTGTTTCCGGTGCCGGACGGGCTGGGCCTGCCGGAGGCCATCGCCCTGCACAGCGACGGCAGCACCGCGCAGGGCCTGACCGAGACAGCCCGAATCGGCCCCGGTGATTGGGTGTTGGTCGAAGCGGCGGCCGGCGGCGTCGGCAGCCTGCTGGTGCAACTTGCCCGTGCGGCGGGAGCTCGGGTCCTCGGGGCTGCCCGGGGAGCGCGCAAGCTCGACCTGATTCGCGAACTGGGCGCCGACGCCGCAGTCGACTATTCCGAGCCGGCCTGGACCAAGCGGGTGCTCGAAGCGACCGATGGTGCGGGACCGGACGTGGTGTTCGACGGCGTCGGCGGACGGATCGGGCGGGCCGCGTTCGAGGTGACGGCTCGCGGCGGCCGGTTCTCGGTGCACGGAGCCTCCAGCGGCGAGGTCACGCTCATCGACTCTGCCGACGCCCGGTCCAGGGGAGTGGACGTGATCGGCATCGAGCAGCTCTTCGATTTCAGGCCGAACGTGGCGCGGTGGGCGGAGCAGATGATGTCCCAGGCCGCCGCCGGGCTCGTCCGGCCGGTCATCGGGCAGACCTTCCCGTTGGAACGAGCTGCCGAGGCGCACGCCGCGATCGAGAATCGCACCGCCATAGGGAAGACCCTGCTGATCATCTAAGGGCCGTTCCGAGAGCACCAGATCGCGGGGGGTATCTCCGGGCATGGAACCTACCCCCGCGGCCCTGCCCATCAAGCGCCCGTCCGTGAGTTCTCTTGGCCTCCCGGGTGCGTCAGTGCGGGGCGCTGGAGGTGGGCGGGGTGAGGGCGCGCAGGACGTGAGTGATGAGGGAGTGGAGGTAGGCCGGGTCGGGCATGCCGAGGTGGAGGGCCAGGCGCTGGTAGAGCGGGCCGTACAACAGGTCGAGTGCGACGTCCAGGTCGGCGTCGGGGTGCAGTTGGCCTGCGTCCTGGGCTCGGCGGAGCCGTTCCTTGAACGTGGCGATGCGCGGCCGGATGATGCGTTCGCGCAGGTCACGGGCGAGGTCGGGGTCTTGCAGTGCCTCGGCGATCACTCCGGTGCCGGGCGAGTTATGCGGCGGGGTGAGTAGGCCGATGACCTCGGTGAGCCTGCTGTGCAGGTCGGCGGTCAGGTCGCCTGTGTCGGGCGGGGCGGCGGCGAGTACGGCGCCGATCCGACGACCCTGTTCGTCGCGGGCAGTTCGGCGGGCGGGCACATGGCGGGGCTGGCCGCGCTCACCCAGAACGACCCTGCCTTCCAGCCGGGCTTCGAGAACGCTGACACCTCCGCGACCGGCGTCATCCACCTGAACGGCTGGTACGGCCCGTATTTCGGCCAGGGCCCCGAGTCCTCGCCGCTGGCCCACATCACTGCGGACGCACCGCCGTTTCTCGTGGCCCATGGCGATCTGGACCCGATGGTGCCCGTGACCGACGCCCGGCACTTCGCCGACCAGCTACGCCAGACCTCGATCGCCCCCGTCGTCTACGCCGAACTGCGTGGTGGGAACCACGCCTTCGACCTGTACCACTCCTTCCGCTTCGAGGCGGTCGTCGATGCGATCGAGGGCTTCACCGCCTGGGTGAGATCCCGGGAGAGGACGCCCAAGCCCCACCGGAACACCGCCCTTGAGTAGACGCGGCAGCAGCCGAGCGGCCCCGGCGTGGGGGGCGCCGGACGCCCTGCGCCAGGGTCGTCTACGTGTCGGCCGCCTCCGCCGAGGCCGATCCGCATTCGTTCTGGGCAGTGGTCGAGCGCGCCGTCACCGCGTTCGGCCTGCCTGACCAGCGGCCGGCACGTCAAACAGACCTACGTGCTCAGCGACCCGGAGACGGTCACCCAGGCCGAGCAGGCGCGCATCACGGCTTGATACCGGCCGTCAGTTCTTTGGCTCCGCCGAAAGCCGCCGGCGTACGGACCTGCAGGCGGAGCGCTCTGACAACGGGTGGTGCGTCCAGGCCAGGGGAGACCGAGGCCAGGGCGGGGACGGCGTCCGGCGTGAACGCGACCGACCACGCGTCGCCGCGGGCCAGCTGGGTCGGCGCGATCTCCGCGACGCGGGGGATCGTAGTGGCCGTAGTGCGGTGGGCGATGCTGCGGAACGCCGGCCGGCCACTACGTGAACTGGCCGGACCCGACGGTTTTATGGGGGATGCGCCGCGCCCGGGACCGCGGTTCGTCAAACGCCCGGTCCTGGCCGACCAGGGCCGTGGCGGCTCTGCACGGAAGACCGCGCAGGGGACACCGAGCCCTCAGCTGACCGTGCGTTCCGCGTAAGGGCGCAAAGCCTTGCGCAGCTTGGCTGCGTTCGGCGCCTGGCCGATGACGGTCCGGCCGTCGAGCTTGACGCTCCCTGGGCACGCCTGGTCGCCGGGCACCTTGAAGCGGCCCAGCGGCCTGGCGGTCTTCGCCTCGTAGATCTCAAAGGTGTAGGAGGCCTCCAGGAGCGAGATCTTGGTTGTGTTCTTAGGTCGTGTGCGTCCCGAGAGTTGCCGATACAACCTCGCAACGGATTCGGAGACGTATTCGCAGACCCGGATCTCCCGCTTCCCGGCCCTGTCCTGGTGACCACAGGCGACGAGCTGGGCTTGCGCCTTCACGCCGGTATCGCTCACCTCATCGCTCGCCGCCCAGCGGGAGGGGAGAACGTCGGCATCTTCACCGGTGTTGGCGTCCACGAACATCAGTCTCACCGTATGCGGGCCCTTCCCCCGGTACGATTCCGCGCTCTCCTTGAAATATGTGTCGCTCCGCGCCTTACCGCCCGGCTCAGACGGGCAGAACCTGTCCACGGAGGCCGGGGAGGGCGGCTCCGGCGGAGGCGGATCGGCCATCATGCCGACCACCCCCACACCGCCAAAGATCACGATGATGCCAATGCCGAACGCCCACCACGCGATCCGATCAGACCTTCGCATGCACACGATTCTGAACGCTCGGCCCGCGCGCCTCCACCAGATCGCGCCGCCGCGCTGGTCCGGAGGCACTCGCCGCGGCGCGGGTTCGCGACCGCAACTCGGACGGCGGACATGACCCGCCTTGATGGCCGTTCTGGACGCGGCCCCGCGAAGCGAGTCGGCGGCTGCGCCCACCTCATCGAATGGGGCCGTGTACGGGCGGCGTGCCGCCGGCTCACACCGACGGCGGCGGTGTGAGCCGGCGAGCTCTCGAAGTCCGTGGCACTCTGCAGCCCACGCATGAGCGACTACGGGGACATGACTCTCCAGGAACTGATCGGCCAGCTGACCGGCGCGGACCTTGTGCTTGCCGAAAAAGTACGTCCGTGCAGGTGAGAGGGGTGATGTCCGGCGGATTGCAGCGTAGAGCTGGGAACTGCTGCGGGACAGGCCACGACACCGCCTCTGCCTCGACACCGCGCTCGCCTCGGGATGATGGGCAGTCGTGCTGTTGCGACTGGCCTACTTGACCGTGGCGAGCACGTTCACGGTGCTGCGTCTGCTTCCTATGACCGATCGGGAGAAGGACGCCGAGATCTTGGTGCTGCGGCATCAGATCACGGTGCTGGAGCGCCAAACGGACGGGACGAGGGTGAGGTTCGTCGGTACGGATCGAGCACTGCTCGTGGCGCTGCTGCACCGCTTGCCTCGTGGTGTACTGCTCCGGATGGGCTGCCCGTGCGGCCGGACACGGTCTTGCGCTGGCACCGGGACATGATCGCTGGCCGGCACGAACCCCGAGCTGGGGCTACCGGCGGGTGCATGGCGAGTTGCTGGTGCTCGGCGTCAAGGTGGCCGCCTCCACGGTCTGGGAGATCCTCAAGGGCGCCGGAGTCGATCCGGCACCCGAGCGTGCATCGACCACGTGGGTTAACTTCCTGCGCTCCCAGGCCGGGGCACTCCTGGCGTGTGACTTCCTGGAGACCGTCACGCTCACGGGTGCACGGATGTACGTGCTGGCGGTCATCGAGCACCACAGCCACCGGATCCGCGTTCTGGGTGCAACCGCCCATCCGACCGCGTCGTCGGTGCCACAGGGGCCAGGAATCTGGCCATGGACCGGGAGGACGCGGGTTGCCGGGCACGGTGCCTGATCCGTGACCGGGACGGCAAGTTCCCTGACTTGTTCGACACCGTTCTGGCCGATGCCGGCATCCAGACGGTGCTGACCGGGTGCGGATGCCGAGGACGAACGCGGTCATGGAGCCGTGGGTGCAGACCTGCCGCCGCGAACTCCTCGACCCGACTCTGATCTGGAACCAGCGGCACCTGCTCTACGCCCTCCGCGAGTTCGAGACCTTCTACAACGAGCACCGGCCCCACCAGGGCATCGCCACCGCCCGCCCGTTGAAGTCGCTGCCCTCACCGATCACCGAACTCGACGAGATCGCCCAGCTGAACATTCGAAGAAGTAAACGTCTGTGCGGCATCCTCAAGGAGTACCGGCATGCGGCTTGACCTTCGCGGACGCGGTTTTCGGCAAGCCCAGGCGCGCCAGGTGTTCTGCAGCGGCACGGTCCCCTCCGTGTTCCATCAGCGACGACAGGTATCCCAGCGCTTCGGGATCATCGTGGTCGGTGGCCGGATGGAACAGCAGTTGGGCCCGATGGTGGTCGCCTGCGGCGAACGCTGCCCGCGCGAGCCGGAGCACGTCGGGCGGCATCGCATGCCGTGCCGCAGCCCACAGCGTGGCTGGCGGAGAAATGTCGTGGCGCTCCGCGCGGCCGTGTTGTTCAAGGAAGTCGGCGAGCCGATAGAGACGATATTCCGCAGGTGGGTCGCCTGGGCGCGGCCGGTACAGCGTCAACGGTCCGGGCATGATGCGGTGCGGCGCAGTGAGGGCATCCAGCGCTGCAAGTACCAGCTGTCGTCGAGTTGGTCCCAGCCGTGTTCGGTGATGTAGCCGCGCGGCATGGTGACCTCGACCGCCTGCCCCAGCGCCCGTGCCGCTCGATGCCGATCAAGGGTTTCGTCGTGGTGTTCACGGCGGTGCCGCTCGACGGTGCTGTGCGGCAACTCCGTCAGCGTCCGCCAGTACTCCGGCCACATGGACCCCAGCACCAGGATCGGCCCTCGAGCCGGGGCGACCAGCGCGGACCGCCTCCCAGCATGCCCGGCTCTTACCGGTGGAAGAGTCACCCAACCACGATGACCATCCGGCTGGACTGGGCGGCGGCAGCGACCTCACGACGAAGCCGTTCGTCGACTTCCTCCCGCGGCAGGTAGGCCGGTAGCACCGGCACGGCGGCCGACGCGCCCCCCGAGACGGCCTGAGGTGCCCGACGGCAAGGAGGCCGAAACGACTCCCATCAGAACACCCAGCCCGCCCAGGCAGGTCGCGGTCAACGCTGCCGCCGGCGCATTGCGCAGTAGTGCGGTGGCGACGCCGGCGGTGACGCCCAGGGTGCCCAGGACGCCCGCCACGACGGTCACAATGCCCGCGGCCACGTTGATCAACTACCCCAAGGAGGCGGTGAGGTGAGGGCTCATCCCATCCAGCGTCGTCACCACGGGCGGGATCGGCTGGAACGTCGCCTGCCCGCCAATGAACGCGCCTTCACGGACGCCCCTGCACTTGCCTATCGCGGGCACTGAGGTGATCCGTTGAGCGAAGCGGCCGGTTGTGGACGCTCGCGTGTGGGCGAAGCCGCGCTCTTCCTCTCCGCCCGGCTTGATGATGTTCATGGCGATGCTTTGCCGGGATGTCGGGGAGGAGCGGATTGCGTGGACGATAGCGAGACCATCGAGTTGGAACTTCCAGATGGTGGAAGTGTCCTCGTCCGGCCTGAACGTGTGGACGATGGAACAGGTTCGACATCCCGGAGCTGGTTCGCATCGCCCAGGAACGGCCCGAGGTCCAGGTGACGACCGCCGACGGGCCGGACCGTGTGAGCGTCCGCGGCGGACGAGTCCGCTGCGCCGCCTTCCCGGTCATCGTCCTCACCAGCAACGGCGAGCGCGAATTCCCGCCCGCCTTCCTGCGCCGCTGTGTGCCGCTGACCATCTCTCCGCCGACCCGCCGGCAGCTCGCCGACATCGTCCGCGCGCGGCTCGGCGAGGAAATGCAGGAGACGAGCGGCGCTCTGCTCCAGGAGTTCGTCGACCGCCGGAAGGACGGCCACGAACTGGCCACCGACCAGCTGCTCAACGCCGTTTACTTCCGGTTCGAGGCGGTGCGCCGGCAGGGCGGCGGGATCGAGGAGGTCGCCGAGAAGCTCATGGAGCATCTGCGGACGGCCACGGACTGACTATGGGGTCCATTGAAGATCTCCTGGCCGTGCTGGACGCGCTGGGCGTCCGAGCGACCGACAGCGAGGTCATCGAGACGCTGTGGCTGGCCGAACAGATGGGCGCGGCCGCTTCCGCTCCTGCGCCGGCCTCCGCCGAGGAACGGCCCACGCCGCCAGAGCACCCAGGTCCCGCGCCGGGGGCGTCCCCGTCTCCTCTGCCGCTCGGCCCGCCTCGCGGACCGCACCATCAGGAACACCGTGTCTCTCTCTATCCTCCCGAACCCGTGGCGGCACCGGCACAGGACGCTCCCCGCAGCGCGATCGCCGCGCCCGCGCCTGCCGTCTCGCCGCTGCCGCACGGTCTGGACATCATGCGGGCGCTGCGCCCGCTGAGACGCCGCTTCCCTTCCGAGCGCGCCCTCGTCCTGGACGAGGACGCAACCGCCGACCGCGTCGCCGACGAGAACATCGTGATACCGGTTCTCGTCCCGGAGCGGCAGCGCTGGCTCAGCCTCGCCCTGGTCATCGATGCCGGGCCGTCCATGGCGGTGTGGCGGTCGACGGCCGGGGAACTGCGCAGGCTTCTGGAGCGGCTCGGCGCCTTCCGCGACATCCGGGTGTGGCATCTGCGGAGGTCGGCCGGCGGCGAGCTGGGACTGCACGCGGAGTCCCGTACGCGTGCGGCGCCACGCAGCCCCAAACAGATCATCGATCCGTCCGGACGGCAGCTGACCCTGGTGGTGAGCGACTGCGTCGACGGCATCTGGCACGACGGCGAGGCGCTCAAAGCGCTCGACCTGTGGGCACGCCGCGGCCCACTGGCGCTGCTGCAGCCGTTCCCGCAACGCCTCTGGAAACGCACCGGCCTTTCCGCCGGTCCGGCACGCCTGCACAGCGCCGCGGCGGGCGCGCCCAACCTCCGTCTCATCGCGGAGAGCCGCGGCCGCCGTCCGGGCGCGATGGCCCGGCAGGGCGTTCCCGTCCCGGTCCTGGAAATCGAACCCGAGTGGCTCGCCCCCTGGGCACGGCTGCTCAGCGGCGATGCGCCGGGCGGCATCGACGGCATGGTCGTCTGGACGCGGCCGGCAAGGCCGGGCACCGCGTCTCCGGACGCCCCGCGGGACGGGCGGGAGCCCGTCCCGCTCCCCGGTGACCGGGACGCCGAACCGGCCGAGAGGGTCGCGGCGTTCCGCGCCGCATCCCCGCAGGCGTACCGGCTGGCCGGCTACCTGTCGGCCGTCCCGCTGACCCTCCCGATCATGCGTCTGGTCCAGCAGGTGATGCTTCCGGGCAGCCGGCCGTCCCATCTGGCGGAGGTGTTCGACAGCGGGCTGCTGCGGATCGTCGGTGAACCGGCGGCCGACCCCGAGGAGACCCGCTACGCGTTCGACGACGGCGTCGCCGAGGTGCTGCAAGGGACCCTCCGCCGCTCCGATGCCGTCCGGATCGTCGAGGGGGTCAACGCGTTCATCGAGGCGCGGCTCGGCCATCCCCGCGCCACCGGGGCACTGCTGGCGTTGCCCGGCGCGGTCGGCGACCAGGCACTAGCGCCCTCGAGCGAACCGTTCGCCGCCTTCTCCGCCGAGTTCCTGAGACGCCTGGGCGGCGACTACGCGGACCTGGCCGCGGCGCCCTCACCGCCCTCGGTCCCTGAGCCGGTCGCACCCATGGCGCCGTCGTCCACCGGACGCTGGGGCGACCGTCCGCTCAGCCAGCGATGGGTGCGGGCACCGCGATCGTCGATCGAGCATGTGGACGCGGTAGTCGTCGGGTCCGGGTTCGGGGGCTCGGTGGCGGCGTACCGGTTGGCCGAGGCCGGGCAGTCGGTCGTCCTGCTGGAACGCGGCCGGCCGTACCCGCCGGGTGGCTTCCCTCGTTCGCCGGCGCAGATGGGGCGGGCGTTCTGGGACCCCGCCGAGGGCCTCTACGGCATGTACGACGTGTGGGGCTTCAAGGGCTTCGACTCGGTCGTGGCGGCCGGACTCGGCGGCGGCTCGCTGATCTACGCCAACGTGTTGCTGCGCAAGGACGAGCACTGGTTCGTCAACGACCGGCCATCCGGCGGCTACGAGCCGTGGCCGGTGACGAGAGCCGACCTCGACCCGCACTACGACGTCGTCGAACGGATGCTCGGCGCTACTCCGTATCCCTTCGATAGCGGGCCGTACGACGACACACCGAAAACGCGCGCCATGCAGGACGCCGCAGCCGAACTCGGCCTGAGCCACACCTTGCCGCCGCTTGCGGTGAGTTTCGCGCCGCGGCCGGGCGCCGCGCCGGGCATCGGCCTGCCGATCGCCGAAACCGGTTACGGCGACATTCACGGCGTGCCCCGGCGCACCTGCACCCTGTGCGGGGAATGCATCATTGGCTGCAATCAAGGCTCGAAAAACACGCTCGATTTCACCTATCTGTCGGCCGCCGCGTACTACGGCGCCGACATCCGGACCACCTGTGAAGTGAAGGGGATCCGGCCACGGCCTGGCGGCGGGTACGAAGTCGACTACGTTCATCACACCGACCTGAACGTCAAGAAGCGCCGTCCACCGGTGACCACGATCTCCTGCGACCGCCTGATCCTGGGAGCTGGCGCGTTCGGGACGACGTTCCTGCTGCTCAAGTCCCGGGCAGCGTTCCCCGGGTTGAGCAAGGCGGTGGGGACGCGCTTCAGCGGCAACGGTGACCTTCTGACCTTCCTGCAGCGAACGAGGGACGGCGACGGCGTCCGCCAGCTGGACGCCTCCCGCGGCCCGACCATCACCAGCGCGATCCGGCTGCCAGACGAGCTGGACGGCGAGGATGGCGGCGTGGCCGGCACCGGGCACGGCGCGTACATCGAGGACGGCGGCTACCCCGCGTTCAGCACCTGGATAATGCAAGCCTCAGACCCCGTCGGCAGCCAGATTGAGCGCGCGGTGAAATACACGTGGGCCCGCTTCACCGACTCCTTTCGCGACGCCCCGGACACCCATCTGTCCCGACTACTCTCAGACCTGATCGGAACCGGCGCGCTCACCGTCGGTTCGCTACCCCTGCTCGGAATGGGCCGCGCCACTCCCGACGGTGCACTCCGCCTCAAGAACGGTAGGCTCGACGTCGACCTGGACGCGGCGGGCGACGTCGATCATTTCGTGCGCTTGCGCAGAACGATGCAGATGATGGCGGATGTGCTCGGCGCCTCCTACGCCGATAACCCCATGTGGTTCCGCAAGCGCGTCATGACCATCCATCCGCTCGGCGGGGCACCGATGGGCGCCCATCCCGGTGAGGGAGTATGTGACGCCTACGGGGAAGTATTCGGATTCCCCGGGCTGTACGTCGCCGACGGCGCGGCAATGCCCGGATCAGTAGGCGCGAACCCCGCTTTGACGATCGCCGCGCATGCGGACCGCATGAGCACCCGCATCCTGGAAGGGGCGCCTGCCCAGTCTGCCTCACCGACCAGGAAAATGAACGTTCGTGAAACCACGTTGCCTGTCGACGCCGCCACGATCGCACGCGGACCCAATACCCAAGCGTCCGCCCGCACGCCCCTGTCATTCGTCGAAGAAATGCAGGGCTTCTTCGCCTACGACGTCTCCGACCCCAGGACCGGTGAGTTGGCGGATACGCGCGAGCCCTTGTCCTTCCGCGTCACCATCACCGCGGACGACGCGGTGAGGTTCCTCGAAGACCCCCACTACACCGCACGGGTCGAGGGTTGGATCGAAACCGGGAGCGGCGGACGGGCGGCCATCGAAAGAGGCACCTACAAGGTGGTCGTCTCGTCACAAGGTGAGAGTGGCCCTCGCTTAACGACTTACCGGCTCCACTACAACGGCAACGGCCGCCCCCAGACGCTAGTCGGGCACAAGGACGTTCACCACGGCTCGCCGACGAAGATTTGGCCCGACACCTCCACTCTGCATGTGCGGATACTTGATGGCCACGTCTCCGAGGAGGAGGAGACGGGTTCGCTTGTCAAGGGCGCAGGTGTCCTGCACATCCAACTCACCGATTTCGCGCGCACCCTGGCCACGATGCGCTCCAGCGGTCCCCAGGGCGCCGATATCCTGACGCGCGCCGGTCGCCTCCTCTTCGGTGAACTCTGGGAGATCTACGGTCCGAGCTAAAGGCCGCCCCGTAATGGTGGAGAAGGGTGGTTGGGCGTGCTTCCGGTGAGCTGCCGGTCCACGGCAAGGCCCGTCCGAGTCGGGTGCGGGCCGACAAGGCGCACTCGTCCCCGATGATCCGCGCCCACCTGCGTCGCCGCGGTATCGCGGCCGCGATACCGGTGCCGGCCGACCGGGCAATGCACGGCAGCGGCGGGGCTACCGCGGTGTCGTCCACCCGCCTTCGACGCGCCCGACTACTGGGGCCACCATGCCGTGGAGGCGGCATCAACCGCCTCAAGCGCCACCGGGCCGTGGCCACCAGACACGACAAGCTCTCCGTCCGCTACCAGGCGGTCCCTGAGATCATTGCCATCAGCGAATGGCTCCACCTACTTCGAAATATGCCCTAGTCGAGGCGATCGGATCGAGGTTGCTTGGGGCGGGCTGGCAGCTGTGCCGCCCCCACTATCCGCGCACCCCGCTCACTCGCGCCCTCAGTTCGCCCAGCCGTGGATCGCGCGGGAGGTCGACTGATACACCGTTCCAATGGACGTGACCGGGGAGGACCTTTTGACCGAGTGTCATGTGCCCGGTGCAGCATTTCCGGCTAACGTGATCTATCTACCGGGATGAAAGCCGCTTTCTGGCCGTGAGTCCGCGGGTGCGGGCTCCTCCCGTGGCTCCCGAGCGCCGCGGGGGGAGCCGCAGGGAAGCTCTGGTTTAGCCCCTGACCTGCATGAACTCTGTCGGGACGGCGGGATTTGAACCCACGACCCCTTGACCCCCAGGCGCAGAAGACCAGTTGATCATAATACCCGCAGCCGGCCATTGTCGGTAAGCCGCCAGAAGTGTCTTCCCGGTGCCCGTCCCCCAGCGGGCACCGGGGGGCGGCTGCGCGTCGCGCAGGAGCTCTCATTTGGGGTGGTACGAGCAGAGGAGCCCGGTCTGCACGGTGGCGCGCAGCTCGGCGCCGATGCCCGCGTCGGCGTCGGCGATGCGCTTCAGGACACGCCGGATGGCTTTCCCGACGGCGATACGGGCCCGTTCCTCGCTGTCGACGAAGCGCCGCGTCCGGCCGCCGAGGCCCGAAGCGGACGCGAGCTCGGCGATCAGCCAGCGGCGTTCGGCGCTGAGGGCGGCGGCGCGCTCGAACTGGTCCGCCGACTCGAGTTCCTCGATCTCGGCGTCCAGCTCCGAGAGCCGCCGCTTGTAGCCGCGCTTGGCCTCGTCGTCCAGGACCGGCTGGGCGGGCGCGGAGTCGCCCGAGGAAGCCGCCGGTCCCATCGCCAGGATGATCGCCGGTATCTCCTGCCCGGGGTTGTTGATCAGGGTGGCCAGGTGCCGCATGCCCACGCTGTCCCCCACCAGCGCGGTGCGCGAGCCCAGCGCGACGCGCCATTGCCTGCCCTGGCGTTCGCATACGAGCACCGGCGCCCGGTCGCCGGAGCGGCCCACCTTCGCCGGCCGGCCGGACGCCTCGGCGGGGACCGGCATGCCCAGCTGTGCCGCTTCCTGTGCCGCCAGGTCCAGCGACGCCCGCGCGGCCTCGCTCCGCGGCCCGTCCCGGAGAGTGAGCGCCTCGCCCAGGCGCGTCCGGGACAGGACCACGGCCGGCCAGTGCCACAGCGCCAAGTTGCCGTCGACCGCCTTGACCAGATGCCCCACGGCGGTGTCCGCGTCACCGGTGGTCAGCGAGGCCACTCCCAGGGAGTGGTGCACCGAGCCCAGGCACGCTCCGCCGAGGCCCACGAGCGTCGGGAGACCCGCGAACGGGCTCAGCAGTTCGTACGCTTGGGACGCGGCCTCGGCGTCTCCCAGGAGATGCGCGACCTCGACGACCCCGTACATCGCGAACAGCCAGGTGTTGGAGCGCGGTGCTCCATCCTGCACCCGGCCGCGCAGCCGGGCCAGCGTCCCCGCCGCCAGCCGCCGGTCACCGGAGTGGGCGGCGGCGATCGCGAGGCCCGCGTAACAGGCGTTGTCCAGGGGGCTGAGCACCGGGGAGCCCACCAGGTCCGTCAGCGCCGGGAGGCACTCGGCGATGCGGCCCTGGTACCACCGGATCGTGCCGATCTGCGCCGCGTACCAGCCCGTCGCGGAGACGTCGCCCGTTGCCTCCCCGCGCTTCGCGCAGGTGCCGGCCAGCGCCTCGGCCTCCTCGAACCGGCCCAGCCTGATGCTGAGCATCACTTCGAGCGACTCGAGGACGCCCCCGGCGGCGAGATGGGACCGCCGGGCGAGCAGGTCGCGCAGTTCCCGCATGCTGCGCTCGGCGTGCGGGTCGGCGCTGCTGAACAGGTCGACGACATGCCAGAGCAGCCCCATCAGCAGGTCGGCGCGGCGGCCGGTCCTGGACGCCTCGCCGATCAGCTCCCTGGCGAGTTCGAGCCGCAGCGCCCCGTGCTCGGGGCCGAGAACGCAGTGGTGGGCGAGGCTCAGCGCTTCGGCCAGCGCCACCGGATGGCCGGCCCGCCTGGCCTCCGCCACCAGGGCCATGATGGAGGCGTGCTCGCCGGTCGCGTAGTCTTTCTCAGCCGCCAGCCTGACTCGCAGCCGCAGGGCCAGGGAGGACTGCGGGTCGATCAGCGACAGGGCGGTGCGCTGCCGGGCGCGCACCATCCCTGCGACGGCCGCCATGCGATGCTCGTGCACCCACAGCCCGCCGAGGCCCAACGCCGCCCGCGCCATCCCCTGGCCGTCGCCCCAGCGCTCCGCCTCGCGGTAGGCCGCGTCGAACCGGATCCGGCTCGTCCGCAGATCCCCCTCGTCGAGCAGGGCGCGCTCCCCAGCCGCCAGAGATAACTCGAGGGCGTCGTCACCCCGCGTGGCCGGAGCGACGTCCAGTTCTCGTGAAGTCGTCACAGGCCCGTGCACCCCCCAGGTCGCCGTTGGCCGTCACGGCCGTGCCGCGCGGTAGCCGGCCCTCGGTCGTGCGGGGGTTTTCGAACCGATGCCGAGCGCGTTCATCCTCTACACGCAGAGCATGCCTCGCCGGTTCAGTGGATGAGCGTTCAACCCACTGGCCGTAAGTGGCCGCCTCGGGTGTCCGACGGACTGTGCGGCCCCTCCCGCCCCCCGACGCCAAACCGTATATAGACCGCCACAGTCAACTATGAGACGATCTGCCATAAACGCCCAGGTAGAACGCCGCAAGCGAAGATCAACGCTAAATGGCAAGCTAAGCTTGTCCCGCCTAACCTGACACAGATCGGCAGATGGCAACGGGTTGGAGAGTCGGGTAGCGGTACGACGCGTGCAATGAAGTACGAGCGTTTGAGTCAGCCCATCAGCTGGACTGAACGGCCGGCTAGCGGCCGGGCGTGGACGCGGCGGTGCTACGACGTGGTCGGCTCGAGGTCTCCCGTCCGGGCCCGCAGGTGCGGACGGTCGCGTTCGGCCCAGCGGACGACCGGGGGCACGGCCAGGCCGGTCAGGGCGAACAGGCCGCCGACGAGCCACCATCCCGGCACTCCCCATTCGATGCACAGGGTGATGAGCAAGGCGGGGCCGAGCGTGATCCCCAGGCCGAGGCCCATGCCGAACAGGCCCTGGTACTGGCCGACGGCGTGCCGCGGGGCCAGCGCGTAGGACAATTCGAAGCCGGCCGCGGCCTGCCAGATCTCGCCGACCGTGTGGATGATCACCGCGATCGGCAGCAGCAGCATGGCGATCCAGAGGGGGGCGTCCGCCATGAGCGAGAGCAGCGCGGCGGCGACCAGGAAGGCGAAGCCCGCGCGGCGCAACGCGCGGCCGCCGAGGGTGGGGGTGGTGATGCCGCGGCTCGCCCGGACTTGGAAGAGGACGACGATAACGGTGTTGATCAGCATCACCACCGTCACCGACCACTTCGGCGCCAGGATCCGGTTCACCAGCCACAGCGGCACGGCCGCGGTCAGCACCCGGTACTGGATCGCCATCACGCCGTCCAGCACGGTCAGGACGAGATAGGGGCGGTCCCGCAGCGCCGCCCATCGCCGCCCGGCGCCCCGCGGCACCGGCGTCAGGTACGGCAGGAACAGCACGACCAGCGCCGACGCCGCGTACGACACGGCGCTGCCCGCGAGCAGCAGCGCGTACGCGTGCCGGGTGTCGACGGCGACGCCCCAGCCCGCCAGCAGCGCGCCCACCGAGATCCCGACGTTGGTGACCGAGCGCAGGTACCCGCGGAACTCGGCGGGTCGCTCCCCGCCGTACTCCTGCACGAGCGGGCCGCGCGCGGCCTGGCCCGCCGACTGCGCGGCGGCGCCGAGGCTCGCGAACAGCAGGAACGTCCAGAAGCCGCGCGCCAGGCACAGGCCCGCCATGGACACCGCGCCCAACCCCAGCGTCAGCGCGTACACCGAGCGGGCGCCCTTCCGGTCGGCCAGGTGACCGAACGGAATCCCGGCCGCCAGCGACAGCGCGCCCGCGAGGGTCAGCCCGATCCCCACCTGGGCCGCGGGCAGGTGCACTGCCCGGGTGAAGTACAGCACCCCGGCGGTGAGGTAGACCCCGTAGCCGACCGTGCTCACCAGCGTGGCGAACGCGAGCAGGCGGGCGGGGCGGCCGCCCTTCGGAAGTACTCCCGCGACCCATCGGCGCGCGCCGACGCTGGGGATCATCAGGACGCCGACCCCCCGGGCCCGGCCCCGTCGGCCGCGGTCACGAACCGGACCGACAGCGCGAGTTCCTCGGCGATCTCGCGCGCCCGCGTCGAGGTCTCCGCACCGGTGACGATGACCGCGGCCCGGTCGCGGGAGCTGTGCACCAGGGGGATCTCCGCCCCGTGGCTGATCAGAAGCTCCGCGTGCAGTACCGCCGGATGGGCGCGGACCTCATCCCATCCCTCGACCGCCACGAGGGTGCCCGGCGGCGGAGTCAGGAAACGCATCGCCGCTCCGCGGGTGGGCCGGGGCGGGCCGGGTGCGCGCGGCAGGCCGAGCATGTCGTCGATGACCAGCCCGAAGACCTCGAGACCTGGGATGGCGTACTCGAGCATCAGGTAGAGCCAGTCGCCGCCGAGGCGGCCGTGCACCTCGCCGAGGACGACGCCGCCCGGCGTCAGCCAGAACTCGACGTGGAAGGCCCCGACGCGCAGACCCAGGGTGAGGAGCGCGGCGGACACCACCTCCTCGACCTCCTCACGCTGGGGCTCGGGCAGGTCCGCGGGCACGGCGTGCGCGGTCTCGACGAAGAGCGGTGGGGAGGTCTTCTCCTTCGTGGTGACGGCCAGGAAGTGCGGCTGACCGTCCAGGAAGATCCCCTCGATGCTGAACTCCGTCCCGGGCACGAACTCCTCGATCAGGAACGTGCCCGCGTCCGGCAGCAGCGCCAGCGCCGCGGGCAGGTCGGCGGCCGAGGAGACCAGGCTCACCCCGATGCTGCCCATGGCGTCGCGCGGCTTGACGATCCACGGACCCGGGGCGTCCCGCATGAAGTCCTCCGCGTCGGCCGCGTTCGCGCACAGCCGCACGGCGGGCTGGGCGAACCCCGCCGCGGCCAGCGCCGTCCGGCACGCGTCCTTGGTGCGGATCCGGCGGATCACCTCGGGCGGGTTGCCCGGCACGCCGATGGCCGCCGCCGTCTCGGCCGCCGCGACCTGGGCCATCTCCAGCAGCGCGAACACCGCCGCGATGCGCTCCCCGGCCGCGACGCGCCGCCGCGCCCACTCCGCGTTCTCCCGCGGATCGGTGTAGCCCACGACCGAGGCCTCATCGGCCGCGGCGACGATCGAGGGCGTGGCCGCCAGGACGGGCGCGGTGGTGGTGACGATCGTGCGGATCCCGCGCGCGGCGGTCTGCGCGAGCACCGCCTCGGCCATGTTCACGCTGAAGGGAAGGGCGCGGGCGCCGGCGACGAACAACAGGGTCGGCTTCATCACGCCGCCCCCGCCCCGGCCGACTCGCGCCGCCCCAGACTGTTGACCAGCCCGCAGAACCCCTCGATCTCCTCGGCCGTCATGTTCGAGCGCAGCATCACGCGCAGGCCCGCCCGGCCCCGGCCGATGACCGGGAAGAAGATCGGCGAAACGAAGTAGCCGGCGCGCATCAGGTCCTGCGCCAGCTCGACCGTCCCCGCCTCGGAGCCGACCTGCACGAACCGGATCGGCAGCCCGTCGCCGCGCTCGGCGGTGTCGACCAGGCCGTCGAAAAGGTCAATGTTGGCCTGCAACCGGTCCTGCAGCCCGGTTAGCTCGGCGCTCCGGTGCAGCTCGGCCGAGGCGAGCACGGCGCCGAGCCCCGCGGTGTTGATCCGCTGCGACCACATCAGCGGGGCGGCACTGCGCAGCGCGATGTCGACCCACTCCCGCGCGCCGCGGCGGCCGAGGAAGACCGCGCCACCGGATGCGCCGAACCCCTTGTTCAGCGAGGTGATGATCAGCGTGCGGTCGTTGAACCCGTCCATCGTCTCCAGCACCACGCCGCGCCCGTTCCGCCCGACGGTGGAGGTGCTGTGCGCCTCGTCGAAGAACAGGAACAGGCCGTACCTCTCCTGCAGGCGCAGCAACTCGGCGATCGGGGCCACGCCGCCGGTGCTGTACACACCGTCGGCCACGTACGCGACCTGCCGGTGCCGGCGGCACAGGTCCTCCAGCGCCTCGACGTCGTTGTGCCGGATCGTGATGATCTCCGCCTCGTCGGCCACGCTCGGCTTCATCGCGTTCATGCAGAAGTGGGCGTTCTTGTCGAACACCATCAGCGGCGGGACCCCGTCGGTGAGCAGACCCGAGGCCACCAGCGGCAGGCTCGTCCACGCCGCTAGGGCACAGGAGTTGACCGTGATCGCCTCGACGCCGAACAGGTCCGACAGCGCGGCCTCGGCGTCCTGCAGCACGCCGAAATGGAGCCTCAGGCGCGAGGCCGAGGTGTTGAGGGCCCCCTGGGCGAGCACGGCGTCGGCCGCGGCCCGGACGAGCCCGGGGTGGGTGTCGAGGCCGAGATAGGAGTAGGACGACATGTTGACGAACTCGTGGCCGTCGGCGAGCACGCGGTGCCTGCCGTCGCCGATCCCGTCCACCGTGACGCCGAACAGTCCTGCCTTCTCTGTGACGTCCCAGAACTCGGTGCTGATGCGCACGGACTTCTTGAGGTTGAGGAACTGATGCATGGTGCTCTTGGTCTCCTTGGATGGTGCGGAAGCAGCCGCGCCGGGCGTGCGGGGACCCCGGCGTGCCCGCGGGTGGGGTGCGGTCACGCCGACCTGGCCAGGGGCGGCAGCGGGGGTTCAGTCATCGCCGGCCGCGGAGTCGTGTGGCGCTTACCGGAGCTGCGGTAGAGGGAGTCGTGGATGCCGTCGGCGAACTGCAGCGCGCCCAGGTCGCGGCGGGCCTTGGCGACCGGCGAGTCGGCCCGGTATCCCGAGGCCCCGAGCAGCTGTGCGAGCTCGGTGGCGGCCTGGCAGGCGGTATCGACGCCGTGCGCCTTCATCTCCCAGCCCCACTGCTCGGCCCAGTCGGCCTCGGCGTGCGCCAGCCGCGCGGCGACGGCGGTGCCCAGCAGCGCGGTCGTCAGCTGGGCGTGCGTCCGGCCGAGGGCCACCAGTGCGGAGTCGCGCAGTCGGGGCAGGTCCCCGCTGCTTCTCCGGTACGTGAGATGGGTGCTGGCGGTGTCGAACACGGCCGCGGCCGCGCCGAGCGCCGTGGCGGTCACCAGCGGCCGGTAGGCGGTGAAATGCCTGCGCAGCAGGGACATTCCGTCGCCGCGCAGGACGTCGCAATCGGGGTGGACGGGCACGGCGTCCAGGTCCAGAACCCCCCACGTCCACCCGGCCAGGCCCGCCGGCGACACGGGCTCGCGGTACAGGCCCGGCTCGGCGGCGTCGATCGCCGCTGCGACCAGGCCGCCCTCCGGGGCCTGGAAGAACACCACGAACACCGAGGCCTCGTCGAGTCGGCTGATCCACGTCTTGCGGCCGCTGACCAGCCACGTCCCGTCCGGGCCGGGCGTGGCGCGGGTCCGCGCGGCGGCCGGCCGGGAACCGCCGTGCGGCTCGGTGATGGCGACGCCCACGAGCGCGCCGGCCGCCAGGCACGATCCCCACCGCTCGCGGAGCGCGGGGCGTCCGTGCTGGGTGATCAGCCTGCCGTAGCCGAGCGTCACCGCGTCCCGCAGGTCGACGTCCCGGTAGCCGCAGACGAACTGCGCGAGGACCCCGAACAGAGGCGAGCTCATGGAGTCCAGGAAACCGCGTTCCACCATCGCCAGCCGGACGGCCATGAGTCGACGCGAGCGCTCGGGTCCGTCCGGCAGGTCGACAGAGTGGATGGCGAGCATCTCGTCCAGTTCGGTCTCCAGGGCCGCCAGTCGGTCCCAGTCGACCTGGTCCGTGGGATCCAGGACCGGACGCACCGGCTGAAGCCAGGTGTCGATCGCCTCACCGGTCATGGCCGGCCCTCCTGTCCACGCACGCCGGGCAACCGCTGACGGGCGCATGGGGGTGATCGTGAGCCTTGTGGCGAGGCCAGGGTCTGCCGGAGCCGTGTTGTCGGTGGCTTCGACCAGCGAGAATGCTGCAATCTGGGCAGGTGGCCCCGGCCATGTCCAGATCCAGGCAGATCTCCCCGATCCAGGCCGAGTCCGTGCTCGGGAGTTCCCGGTTGGGACCCCGCAACTTGATCTTGGGGAAGCAGTTGTCGGCAGTCATGCACGGCGACAGGCCGTACTGCGCGCGGTACACCGCGAGGTCGTCTTCGGCGACCGGGTCATCGAAGGCATCCACAATCGCGCCCCTCGGGCCATGTCCGGGGTCGTACGTCGTCGTGGGCAACTTGTAGGCGCAGTTCAGATCGGCCGGCCCGCACCCGGGCGGCGTGGCGCCCGGCGCGAGGTGGGCCCCCTGCCCCATGTCGGTGTGGACCATCGACATACACCCCATGTGTTCGCTGGACGGCGGACATAAAGCCTCAAGCTTGGACATGTCCGCACTGCCCCCTCGAGGGGCGGCCATCACCGCCGACCTGCACCGTCTCCGTGAAGTCCGCATCGGTCTCATCGCGCCCTCCTTGGAGCGATGCCCGGCGGTCGCCGGGCGGCCATCGCCCCATACCAAGGGCGTTCCATCCCGTTCCATCTCGTTCCACCCAAGGAGCGGGTGTGTCCAGTTACCGGCTCTGTCGCTCTTTCGGTGGTGTCGGAGGGTGAGGCCTATCCGAGGAGGATGCGGTGGCGAAGGAGCCGGAAGCCTGCTCGGCCGTACATCTGTCTCTTGATCAGCTTGGTCTTGGTGTTGACACCCTCGGTCTCGCCGTTGTGGTAATCGCTGGTCAGAGCGGCACGAACGGCGTCCTGATCAAGTCGAGAGGCCGGGGACGCTGGGAAAACGTGAGCACTGGCCGTCCGGGGCCGGGTATGCGGATCCGGCCCCTCGGCCGAGCGGTCGCTGGAGTTGGGCGACGCACCTGGTACCTGCGGCGGCCTGGAGGCCTGATGGCTCGGCTTGGCTCGGTTGAACACAGGGAAAGGGCGCGCCGGCGGTTCTCGGGTCTTCTGGTCCTGTGTGAACCGTTCGGGTGCCGGGGGGAGACGGCTCGGTCCGCTGACGCACGGCTAGCTAACGAACAAGAGGCCGGTTCTCCGTGGTGGAGAAACGGCCTCTGAGCTGGTACTTCTTGTCGGGACGGCGGGATTTGAACCCACGACCCCTTGACCTCCAGTGCCCAAAAAGCATTCATCCCGCCTCCTTTGCGATCCGTTGAATCCATGAGAACATGCAGGTCAGAGGCCTAAAGTGAGTGACGTGCAGTCATCCTGGATCCCGCCCCGTGGGGCAGAGTCCACTAACGAGCGACTAACAAACGATCATTCGGGGGAGTGACGTTGGGGTACGCGTTCAAACGCACCGACCGCCACGGCAAGCCGCGCTACACCGCCTGCTACGAAGACCTCAAAGGCAAGATCACATCGGCCGGGACCTTCTCCTCCAAGAAGGAGGCCGACAGGGCCTGGCAGCGCGCCGAGGTCGAGGTCGGCAAGGGCAGGGACCTCAACCTCAAGCGAGGCCGGCAGACCTTCAAGAAGTACGTCGAGGAGACCTGGCTGCCCAACCACGAGGTCGAGCCGACCACCATGCAGAGCTACCACTACTCGATCTACAAGCACGTCATGCCCGAGTTCGGCGCGATGCGGATGATGGACATCCTCCCCGAGCACGTCCGCGCCTGGATCAGGCAGATGAAGAAGAACGGCGTCTCCGCCGCCACCATCCGCTACAACAAGGTCGTCCTCAGCGCCATCTTCACCACCGCCCTGAACGACCAGGTCACCTACATCCACCCCTGCAAAGGAGTCCGCACCCCCACTGTCCCCGAAAAGCCGCTGGAAATCATCAGCCCAGAGCAGTTCGACGACCTCTACCACGCCCTCCCGGACGCCGACTCCAAACTCCTCGTCGAAACCGCCATCGAAACCGGCCTGCGCTGGGGCGAACTCACCGAACTCCGCGGCCGCGACCTCAAAACCCGCTCCCGCCTCCTGACGGTCAGCCGCGTCGTAGTGGAGCTCAACCCGAAGTTCCACCCCGAGGGCAAACGCTTCCTGGTCAAGGACTACCCCAAAGACAAAGAGTGGCGCCGCTTCAAGCTCAGCGACCAGATCGTAGCCAAACTCGAAGACCACATCATCGAAGAGAAACTCGGCACAGACGGGCTCCTGTTCGTCTACCAGCCGGAAACCACGGCCCAGGAGCGACCAGCCCCTCTCGACCCCGAAGCACTCGGCTGGACCGAAGAGAACGCCAAGGGGCGCAGGTACCGTCACGGCACGCTAAGCGCCTACAACGCCGCCAAGTGCCGCTGTGACCACTGCAGGCGCGCCTTCGCCGAATACCGGGCCCGCCGCCGATCCCACGGCAAGGACAACCCCCGCGAACCCCGCCGCCGCGAGACCGACGGCCACGTCCCCGCCAACTGGTTCCGCAACCGGATCTGGAAGCCTGCCCTCAAGAAAGCCGACTTGGACGCCAAGGTCCGCATCCACGACCTCCGCCACGCCCACGCATCCTGGCTCCTGGCCGGCGGCGCCGACCTCCAGGTCGTCAAGGAACGCCTCGGCCACGGATCCATCTCCACCACCGAGCGCTACCTGCACACCCTCGATGACGCCGACGACACCGCCCTCGCCGCCTTCGACAAAATCCGCAGCCGCCGCCGCACCGACTGACAAACTAGGTATTCCAGTCGAAGCGGCTGGGGCAATGAGGCGCCAAACTGGAAGCGAATCGCCTGATCTGTCGGTGTCATCCTGCGGAGACGCTAGGGTTGCGCAACCTCTGGACTAAGAGCCCGTTGCTCTCGTAATAGACCCGCTAATCTGACGTCGCCCGGTACCGTTCGGTCGACGTACAGTCCTATTTCGATGCCAGACAATAGGGCTACATGACACCCCGTACCACTGTCATCGAGCTAAAGACGAGTTAATAAGGCACGGGTGTCCGGGGGTAATGAGCGCGCGGGAACGCCTCCGCAAACGTTTGGAATGATGCCAGGATAAGCCCGCGTTGGGTGACCAAGCGGGAGAGTAATGCTCAAGGCATGGTGGTCCTCTGTAGGCGGCGGTGCCGCCCATTCAGGATCGGTCGCATCGTCGAGCCTGTCCGCATCCCTCAATCACGTGAAATCGCATTGCGTGAAAGAGGCTCCACTGTTTTCGGCGTCGACAGGCGTGTTAGGGCCACAGTTCTTCTATGCGCCAGGGGTGCTCGTCCTTGTTCGTCGGTGACGATCAGGGACTGCTGCCACAGAGTCGTCGTAGGGCGCAATGGCTGTTCACGGGCCTTCGCCCCGGTCGACTATCGCAGTCACTGGCGGGCTCGGGTGAAGGGCGGGACGTCCGGGAATGCGGCGTGTGGCTGTTCATCTCACTAGACGCCAGTGGCCAGACTCGGCCAGCTGGCAATGTGCGAGCGCGCACACACGCGCGCGCATGCGCACGCGCGCGCGTGCCATCAGAGGGTAGCACGGGACCTTGGGTGCCTTGGCAGGCGTCGTTGGAGGGGGGTCTGAGACATATACCGTAAGCACATCGCCTCTCTCTCGGTCTGCGGGCTCGGCGCCGGCCCACATGCCGGAGAAGGGAGGTGACCGGGACATGCTGATTCGCAGATTCTTCGCACGTCGCAAGCACCGCGCGCGGCCCGCCACTGCCGAGGCCTCGGTCTGTCAGAAGGTGATCGCCTTCTCCGGGCTTGGGCGGCTAGGTGTGGGCGCCGCCCGGCTGTGGCGGGAGCTGCGGGACGGCGAAGGCCCCGAAGCGTACCTCTGACGAGGTGGCGGCTCGGGGCCTCCCGGAGAGGGGCCTTCTGTGGCGATCTGGCGAGACTCGCAGAAGGCCCTTCTTATGCCATTTGAGCAGATCAGCGTCTATTGCGACGCTCGGTTACCTACCCTGACGTTGCTAACTGTACCCATACCCTGCGAAGGGGTGGTCACCCGTCTTGGTTCCACGTCGGGCCTCCCCCGCTCGGCGCGCTACCATGTCCAGGAAACTGCACGCGGCGTGTAGTTCGATCCGGCCTGTGACGGCCTGGGCGTCACGGGCGGGGGCCGGGGGATGAGGATACAGGTCAGGTGCCGTTTGACGGCGCATAACCGTGGGTCCGTGACACAGGTTGACGACCCGTGACGGTCACTCCCGGTCGACCGTGACGAGCACGGCGCGTACGCATGGCGGGCGCGTGACGGGCATCCGGGTGGGGGTGTGACGGGCGGACGCACACCCTCGCGCATGATCATCCAGATGGTTGAGTGTGCAACTACATGCGCAGCCGAACGCCAGGGGCGCACTGCCAGGGTGCCCGCTGGCGCGCGCGGCGTAAGCGGGCGCGGGAATGTCCGACCGCGCGTGTAGCCTGCCGCGCCATGAGCGAAGCGTCGCACCACGAAACGCATTTCACCCCCAAGCGGACCGTCATCGACCAGCGCACCGGGCAGCTGGTGAAGGCGGGCACCGTCGGTTGTCCGTGCGGCTGGACCGCGCCGGGCAGTGAGAACGACTTCATGGCGAAGTTCGCCGAGCACCTCGCGGAGCAGCGCGGCGAGGAGTCATGACCCTTGGCGAGGCCGCCACCCTCGCCGCCTCGGTCGCCTTCGCCGGCCCCACACTCTGACTGACCTACCTGGCGCACCGGCGTGCGCGCGAGCGTTCGGACGTGAAATGGCAGGTCGAGCGCGTCGAGGAAGGCGTCTTCGACGTCGTCAACGTCGGTCACGATCCCGCTTTTAAAGTGCTCGTCGAGATGTGGACCACCATGGAATTGGAATCGGGGACCGCCAGGAAGGTCGCGGAAGGGGAGCATGTGCGCGTGCGGCTGCCTCGCCGAGCCGCTGGCCAGGCCGAGCCCACCACGGTGCCGGCGAGCATGTTCGAGGGCTTCCCCGACGATCCCCCAGAGCTGAACCCACTGCTGGGCGCGGCGAGGGAAAAGATCATGGCGGACTGGGAGCGGGGGAAGAAGCTCAAGGACCAAGCGATGGCACGCCAGGCCGAGTTGGAGAAGCTGGAGAGGGAGTCACAGGTACAGGTGCGGGTCGTGTGGCGCTCGAAGCTCGGCACGTGGAATGAGCACACGGAGAAGACCGGCTGAGGTCGCCGTCCCCCTGACTCAGTTGCAGCGCGTCGGTGTAAGCACCAACAGGCATGATCGCGACACTATGGGGGCGACGTCGCTACCGTCCCGACCATGGACACCAACACATGCCCGGCGTGCCGGGAAACGATGCGTCCGACCAGTTACAAGGAAGTTCGCGGGCAGGGCGGTCAGGTCATTCGCAGGCTCCCGCTGACGTGGGACTGTGCCAGTAGCTGTCAGCACGTCCTGGGCGCGGAGGAGTGGAACGAAGCCGTGAGCCAGTACGAGCGGGAGCAGCGCGGCGACGCGTAGCCTCCCGGTCGCCCCTGGGCATGTCTCGGCCCTCGTGACGGGGGCCGCATCGTCACGAGGGGGAGGCGTGCGCGGGATGGTCAGTCCTCGGCCAGCGCGGGCCCGATGTCCTCGACCATCCCCGAGTCGACTAGGTGCCGGATCTGCTCGGCCGGAACGTCGTCCGGGGGGATCATCCCCGGCGAGAACGGGCACGGCGCGGGCTTGCCGGTGAGCGTGGACCCGATCCCTGCGCGAGTGGTGACCAGCACATACATGCCCATGGTCGTGACGCGGAAGCGGGTCGGCTGCTTGGTCATGTCGGTGGCGCTCACCGCCGCGGCCGCCCGTCCCAGTGGTTGCTGAGGACGGCGCCGCCGCGGCGCTGGGAGGCCCAGAGCTTCTCACGGCGCCGGTTACCCTCTCCGAACGCGACCTCAAACAGTTCGTCGTCGGCCATGTTCTGCGGGGACCTCGCCGACGTGGCGGAGGCTCGGGCCTGTCGCGCGGCGGCTTCCTGCGCTCACGCGTCCCACTCGATCTTCACCCGCCCGGCGTCCATCACCGCGGCCCGCAACCCCGATTCGAAGTCGACGTAGCCAGCGGCGCGCGAGTAAGCCCGATCGGACGCTTCGAGGGCGGCCGGGTCATCGAGCGCGGCGGCGAGGAGTTCCGCCGGGCCCTCGGCCGAGGCCCTCGCCACGGGGGACGAGGCGCGGGCCTCGGCCGCGGGCGGGTAGATGGAGGCGAGGGACTCTATGAAGCGTTCGGTGGTCTCGCCTGCTTCGAGGAGCGCCCGCCACTGGCGGTGCGGTCTTCGTGGTGACCCGGCCCGTCGTCTCCGTCCAGGTGTCCTCGCCGTGTCGGCGCGGCCGGTCGGTCCTGTCGCTCACCCTGCTCTCCGTTCTCTGCCCCATCGCCCGGACACGCCGAGGATCTCGGCCGCCCGCTCCGCCTGGACGCATTTCAAGCCTGTCGAGCTGGGGACCTCGGGTAGTTCCGGCCGACAGTAGCGCCACCGTCTCGTTGACGTAGCGCCAGGTAGTGGTGGTCCCAACCCCGAACCCTGCACCGAGCTGCGCGATCGTCTCCCCGTTCTTCAGGTACGCCAGCGTCATCAGTGCCTGCATACCCGCTGGTAGGGCCCGGCCCTTGCTGCCGGTCTGCTCGCGATGCCGACCGACGACGCCGGTCACGTACGGCAGCGTCTGATGCGACAACGGCAGCGAAGAACGATAGCGAAGTATTTGAAGTCCCTGGTGGGGCGGAGGGGTGTGAGAGGTCACCCCGTCCTACCAGGGGTTCTTCATGTTTCAGGACCTGCCGCGCCGCCCGCGATCATGCTGTGATCACCCCACCCACAGACGTGGTGGAAAAGGCTCCTTGCCCCCAGGCATTTCATAGGTGCCACCCTCCTGTATTGGACGTATCCGGCCGCGCACGACAGGTGCGTGACTGTCCATGAAAGTCCATCGTCGTGCGGTGATGTTGTCACTCAGTTGGTCACCCACCCGTGCGAGGCGGCAACCGAGGCAACAACGCTTTGCCGAGGGCGGAGGACACAGTCTCTCCTAACCGACACTCTGGCGGTTGGGCGAGTGGACGGTGCGCTGGGATCGGTGTTTGCCGTGGCGTCGCCAGGTATTTTGACCTGCTCCAAGTTGCGATCTCGGACTGGCGATCAGGGCTAAGATACTGGCGTGAGCGCGTTCACCCCCAGTCGGACCCTGTGCAAGGTTCTGTTCGGTAGAGCGAATCGGTGCGCCTATCCCGGATGTAGCCACCTTCTTATCGCTGAACATCGTGGAGTGTTGAGTGTCAATGTCGAAATTGCTCACATTCGCTCGAGTAGTGTGAGCGGCCCCAGGTATGATCCTACTTGGGATCCGGCGCTAATTGACACGGAGTCAAATCTTCTGCTGCTTTGTCTTATGCACCACAAGTGGGTGGACGACCACCCTGAGCAGTATTCGGTTGCTGAATTGCAATGCTGGAAGCAGAATCAAATCGCACAGGGCAGTGGTATTGATCTGGGTGACGTGCAGATTACGCAGGTCCTTGGTGTGCTGGTGAAGTCTCGAAGGCACGAGACCGTCGTTCGCGACTACGGCCACTTCCTGCAGAAGCAGTGTGGCTTGCAGCCCAACACCCATGTACATCCGCGGGACATGGTCGTGGTTGCTGGCGACACCGAGTGGCTAATCGAGGTGAAAACGGTCCACCGCGGCCACGTCGCCGCAGCAGTCCGCGAGGCCTTGGGCCAGTTGCTGTTCTACCGCCACTTCCACTATCCCGACGGTCACCACCACATCCGGATGCTCGCCGTCTTCAACGAGGACATCGGACAAGCCTGCATGGAATTTCTCGAAATTCAGAGCATCGCGTCGGTTTGGCGCACCGGGGCCAGATGGGCGGGCTCTCCTTCAGCGGAAAATGCCAACCTCTGCGGCTAGCCCGTTCAAGGTCGGGGGCCAATTGAGCGTGCGGTTCCGTAGACTACTTGCGATTAACACTTTGATGTGGGCATATGCCCGGAGCGCCAGGACGGCTGGACGCAGATGGAAGGCGCCGAGTGGCTGAGCGCCGTTCTGAGCGCACCACAACGGGCGCCATCCCGAGACGGTGCGCTGAGCCTTTTTGGCGTGATGAGGCCTCGCGGAGTTACAGAGTGTGGATGGCTTTGGCGAGGCGGCCGGCGCGGTGGGGGCAGCAGCGCAGCTTCCGCAGGATTCGCCATGACTTGAGCTGGGCGTTCGCGCGTGGCGATTACCGGGTATACGGCAGCAGAGGCCGTCGGTGTCCGGGCCGTTTGGCCCTATCGTGCGCCGGCGTTTCGCCGAGTGGAGTGATGCGCGCGGGGTGGGAACGCGCGGACTCGATGACACTGAGCGGTCGGATGTTGCTCATGGCACTGCAACGGGACGAAGCCTTCTGCTTGGACGGCAGTAGGTTGTCGATCATGAAGAGGACTGCGAACGATCCGACAGCGTTCGGCGTGCAGGGCACCATCACCTATCGGCTTGCTCGACCCGAGGACGATCGGGTCTTGGCGAAGCTCGATGGGTCGTTCACAACAGATTCTGTGTTCGAAGTGGTCGAAACGGGCGACGGCTTCACGCTTCGCCAGATTCCCGTGACCCCTCCCATCCACGAGGTCTTCCCAGCCGATGAGGACACCAAGGACGACCGCGATCCCGAGTTGAGCCAGACGGTGGTCGCCTGCAACAGAGACGAACTGTGCGGGTTCGTAGAGAGCTCCTTCGAACCATGGAACAGGCGCCTGACCATCTGCGACATCCAGGTCGCACCAGTGTGGAGGGAGAAGGGTCTGGGACGAACCTTGATGAGCCACGCCTTCGGCTTCGCCGAAGAGCGGGGGGCCGGGCATGTATGGCTTGAGGTCAGCAACATCAACGCCCCCGCGATCAGCGCCTACCTGCGGATGGGCTTCGCCTTCTGCGGGCTGGACACCAGGCTCTACGACGCCACCGAGTCGGCCGGCGAGCAAGCGATCTTCATGGCTCGACAGATCCACTGACCCGTGCCGCCCGAGTGCTCACCGGCAACAATTTCGCCACCACGTCGACGCGGACTCCGCGCTCAACACGAGCACCGCGAGGACGCGGACATGCTGGAGTCCAACCGGTCGATCGCGCAAATCGCCGCCCATCTGGGTATCTACCGCAAAGACCCGCCCAACCTACGCATTAAAGGTGGGAATGGTGAAGTCGCGGCGCGCCGAGAGCCAAGGTGGCGATTGCTCTGTGGCCAGTCCAAGATGAAGTGCGAGCAACTTTAGGCGCTGCACTTGGCATGGGTTGCCTTTTGTTGGTCGCCTGCGAGGTGCGCGGCGTGGTGTGGCTGCGCCACGGCGAGCAGCGCTCGCTTCGGGGGACCGCGGTCCGGGGAGGCGGCGTGTGCCGCGAAGCGTCTCTGTCTCGCCTTGTTTCGCCGTGGTGGAGCAAGTAATAGGCAACGTTCACTTGTGTGGCTGGACCGGGCGCGGTCCAGCCAGGGCGGAGGGATCGGGCGCGATCCTCAAGGGGGTGGGGCATACGGTCGAGAGCGGCAAGTCGGGGTCGGGTTCGGGGGTGCCGCGGAGGCGGCGTTCGGTTCGGTCGCCGCAGCGGAGTCGGTCGGTGAGGATCGCGCTGTCGGAGCAGGAGTATGCCGTTTTGGCGGCCGCGGCGGCGGACGAGGGGTTGGCGTTGGGGGCGTTCGCTGCGCAGGCGAGTTTGGCGGCGGCGCAGGGACGGGTGGTTTCGGAGTACGCCGTGCTGCGGGAGGCGCTGGCGGCGGTGTTGTTCGCTGCCGGGCAGGTGCAGCGGGTCGGTGTGAATCTCAATCAGGCTGTTGCGGCGTTGAATTCCGGTGAGCTGGTCGAGCAGCTTCGCTGGTACGCCCAGGCGGCGGCGCGCAGCATCGACAGACTCGATGAGCTGGCTCAGGAGTTGCGGCATCGGCTCCCTTGACCGGTCGGCCGGGGGCCGTGGGTGATCGGGAAGATCCGTCGTGGAGAGCGTGTCATGGGGCTGCTGCGCTACCTGTACGGTCCTGGCCGGCACGAGGAGCATCGCGATCCGCATGTGGTGGCGGGCTTCCGGAGCGCGCCGGAGTTGGAGCCTGGGGTGCGGGCGGATGGGAGCCGGGATTTGCGGCGGTTGGACGCGCTGCTCACGCAGCCGCTGGCGCTGCTGGGGGAGCGGAACTATCGGCAACCGGTGTGGCATCTGCCGTTGCGGGCGGCGCCCGAGGACCCGGTCATGTCCGATCGGCAGTGGGCCCGGATCGCTCATGAAGTGATGGACCGGGTCGGGCTCGCTCCGGACGGGGACTTTGGCGCGGTCCGGTGGGTGGCCGTCCGGCATGCCGCCGACCATGTCCACATCGTGGCGACCCTGGCGCGCCAGGACGGCGGTCGGCCCGATGTGTGGAACGACGGCTACCGCGTCCGGGACGCTTGCCGCACGGTCGAGCAGCAGCACGGGTTGCGGCGGACGGCTCCGGCAGACCGGACAGCGGCGCGGCGGCCGAGCCGGGGCGAGATCGAGAAAGCCGCCCGCCACGGTCGGCCGCTACCGTCCCGCACGCTTCTGCGCCGCAAAGTCCAGACGGCGGCGGCGGGGGCGAGCAGCGAAGCGGAGTTCTTCCGGCGGCTGCATGATGAGGGTGTCCTGGTGCGCCAGCGTTTCAGCGAGCGGACGGCCGGCGAGATGACCGGCTACGCCGTCGCCCTCCCCGACGATCTGAACGGCGACGGACGTCCCGTGTGGTTCGGTGGCGGGAAGCTCGCTGCCGACCTCACTCTGCCCAAGCTTCGCCGCCGGTGGACGGGCGCGGACGGGTCCGTCCGTGCGTTGTCCCCGTTCTGTCCGTTGGACGGACGGCATCTGTCCGAGCGGACGAGACGAGCCGTGCTGCGGACGGCCGTCCGCCGCGCGGCGGACGAGTCGGCGACGACCAACGAGTTCCTCGACCGGCTTCGGGGTGAGGGGCTTCTGGTCAAGCTGCGCTACGGCCAGACCGTTGACGGGCAGATCACTGGCTACGCCGTCGCTTTCGCTGCTGAACACGATGGCAAAGAACCGAACTGGTATCCCGGCAGCCGTCTCGCCGATGACCTGTCGCTATCCCGTCTCCGCCAGCGCTGGGCCTCGCCTGTCGCGGACCCTCAGGTGGCCGTCGACCATGATGAGTTGACGCCGGAGGAGCGCCAGGCTCTCTACGACGACGCGGCCCGTGCCGCCGCCTTCGCCACCGCCCAGATTCGGCGGCACCTTGTCACCAACCCGCATGCTGCACAGGACGCCTGCTGGGCGGCCTCCGATGCCCTCCACGTCGCAGCCCGAGTTACCGGTAACCGGCACCTCCACCGCGCCGCCGATGCCTACGACCGCGCGGCCCGCGCCCCCTACGGCCGTATCCCCACCCCGACTCCGGCAGGCAACGCGTTGCGCACCACTGCCCGCCTGCTCGCGCTCACCGGCACGGCGAAGGACCGAACGGTGGTGTCGATGGTGCTGCTCGTCGCCAACTTCATCAGCCTGCTCGACACCATCGCTCAGCTGCGCAGCCTCCAGGAGCGTCACGCCCAGGCCGACGCTGCTCGAAGAGCCGCCGCGCATACGCGAGAAGTACGACCAGCGGGTAGCGCGCCCTCACCTCCGCCGGCTGGCCCGAACGCGCAAGCGCGCCTGGCTATGGCCGCTTTTCCGAACGCGTGGGCTCCGCTGCCGCAGGTTGCACAGAGCAGATCAGCGCCGTCGGCTTCCACGGGTCCAGTGCGCTCTGGTCGTCGCCGTCCGTGATCGAACGGCTTGATCGCGCGGTCTGCCAGCACTGGCCGCATGGAGGGGCTCCTCTCGCCGGTCGCTCATTTCCGCTCTTCGAGTTGGCGGAAGGCGCGCTCGAAGGCTTCTGGGTCGGCGGTGTGGAGGAGGTCCATCAACCCGTCCAGGTCGGACGCCGAGATCAGGACGCGCCCCGTCGCCCTCCAGATCCCTTCTCGATCCAGCGTGATCGACCATTCAGGGAAGAGGTGCTGCAGTAGCAGCAATGTGACTCGCATCGTTTCCTCACACGGAGCGTGGCCCCTGGCTCCTCGTGTCGGGGACATCGCAGCGTCAGGGCAGCTTGGCCCAGACGACCTTGCCGCCGCCGGTGAGGCGCTTGACTCCCCACTCGTGTACGAGCTCCGCCATGAGCTGGAGGCCGCGGCCGGAGGTGGCGGCGTAGTCCTGAGGCTGGACGGTGGGGTGGCCCGTGCCGGTGTCCGATACCTCGATCACCGGTCGCCCATCGTCCGGGTCGAGGGAGAGCCGGACGACGATCGGGCCTTCGCCGTGCTTGTAGGCGTTCGTGGTCAGCTCGCAGACCACGAGACGGCCCATGTAGTCGTCGGTGATGCCCCAGCGGGCGAACTGTTCGGCGAGGAACCGGCGCGCGAGGCGGGGCGCCTGATCGGTGGAATCGAGGACGATCGTCGGGACTTCAGGAGTTTGCGGTGCTGCGGACATCGGCACGACCTTCGCTGGCCACTGACGGGTTCGAGTAACTCGCTGCACATCTTCAACTCCTCCGCGTAGCGTTACCAGCGAAGCGCCCCAGCACACACGTGGCGCTGTCGATCGCTGGTAGGTGGGTTCCCCTCGCTCACGTGGAGGCGAAGCAGTGGCCGCGCGCAAACCGACATCCAAGACCGTCGCCTTCGGCGCAGAGGTCACGCGCCTCCGCGAGGAAGCGGGACTCAATCGGACGGAACTCGCCGCACGGACAGCGGTCACCCGGAGTTACATCTCCCAGGTCGAGTCCGGGCGCACCAAGTGCCGCAGGGACTTCGCCGAACGGATGGACAAGGCGCTGGACTCGGGCACGGCCCTGGTCGATGCATGGGACGACCTTCTGCGTTCCAGTAGCTACCCGAAGTTCTTCGCAGACTTCCCCCGCGCCGAGGCGTCCGCTGACGCGCTCCGTGCGTTCGAGATCAGGTTGGTCTACGGGCTTCTGCAGACTGAGGCGTACGCACGTGTGCTCCTGTGCAACGACGATGCCGTCCGCGAGCGGATGCAACGGCAGAGAATCCTCACCAAGCCGAACCCTCCGACCGTGTTCGTCGTGCTGGACGAGTCCGTCCTCCTCCGCGAGGTCGGCTCCCGCGAGATCATGCGCGAACAGTTGGAGCATCTGATCGAGATGTCGGAGCGGGAGAACATCACGATCCAGATCGCTCCGATCGGCTACTACCGCGACGCCCGAGCGCCGTTCGTGATCGCGACTCAACCCGATCGGAGCGAGATCGTGTACCTGGAAAGCAACATCGGGGGCGAGACGAGCGCAGAGCCGAGAGACCTAGCGCTCGTCAGCGAGGCTTTCAGTAGGCTCCAAGCGGCGGCGCTTTCGCCGAAGGCGTCGGTCGACCTGATGCGGAAGGTTGTGGAAGAGCGATGGACGTGACCTGGCGCAAGTCGTCGCGTAGCAGCGAGGCCGGAGACAACTGCGTCGAACTGGCCGACCTCGGCGAGGCCGTGGGCATCCGCGACAGCAAGGACCCGGCCGGCGCCAAGTTCACCCTGCGCCGCGACGAGTTCGCGAGCCTCGTGGCGGTTCTGAAGCGCTAACGCCCGGACATGGCACCGAGGAAGCCCCGGCCCGAGAGGGACCGGGGCTTCTTTCTGTTTGTCTTGGGGTCTGACGAACATTGGAACGAAAAGTCCCGCTAGAAGCGTGCGGTTGAGCTCGCTAGCGTGACTTTTCGTTCCAATGTCGCTCGGGCTGAGATGGATGCAGGTCAGAAGGCGCTTGTTAGTGCTCGGTGAGTTCGGGACGTGGGTCGGGCACGCCGGTCTTGACCTGCTGGAGTCCGGTGGGCTTGAGCTCGGGCACGTACTTGTAGATGGTGGAGCGGCTGACGCCGAAGAGGCGGGCGATGGAGGAGACGGTCGCGTCGGGCTGGGTGAGCAGCGCGCGGGCGTGTCGGATCTGCTCGGGCGTCATGGCAGGCGGCCGGCCGAGGCGGACGCCGCGGGCCTTGGCGGCGGCCAGGCCCTCGTGGGTGTCTTCGATGATGAGTTCGCGGAGGAACTCGGCGAGGGCGGCGAACACGTGGAAGACCAGGCGGCCGCCCGGCGTGGTGGTGTCGAGGGCCTCTTTCAGGGATCGGAACCCGACGCCGCGGCGGCGCAGGTCGGCGACGATCGTGATGAGGTCCTGCAGGGAGCGGGCGAGCCGGTCCAGCGAGGGGACGACCAGGGTGTCGCCGGGCCGCAGGTAGTCCAGCGCCTTGGCGAGCTCCTTGCGCTCGGCGTCCTTGCCGGACTTCTTATCGGCGAAGATCCGGATGCAGCCCGCGGCCTTCAAGGCCAGGGTCTGGCGGTCGAGTCGCTGGTCTTTGGTGGAGACCCGGGCGTATCCGACGAGCGCGCCGGTGAGGATCGCGGGCTCGGCGCCGAGAAGATCGTCGGCGGATCACCGCGGAGGGCGGGGCATCGCCCGGGAACGTCGTCACAACTGGAAAGTGCAGGAAAAACGGTGCTGTCGGTGTTGTCGAACACCCGAAGTTCTCAACACGTTTTGCCGACAGATTTCCGGGGTGCTCGGGCAGTGAAGAGGACTGCGCGCGGGGTGTCGAAGAATCGAACGATTCTCAGACACCCCACCCGAGGTGGAGGCGTCGCCGCCGCTCGCCGTTGCGATGCTGGCCTGCGTGGTGCGGCGAGATGGCTTCCGGTCAGGTTCGGGTCGGCGCAATGGTGAGCTTGTGGACCAGGAGGTCGATCACGGCTCGTTTGTCGGCATCGTCGTGCCGGTGGGTGAGGAGGCCCTCGATGACGAAGGTGCCGATCGCGGTCATGGCGGGGAGGTCGGCTTCGGCGGCGCCGGCTTTGCGGAGGTCGTCGGCGACCAGGGTGTCGGCGAGTTCGTGGAAGCCGGCGTGCCAGGCGTGGACGGCGGGTGAGGCCGCGGCGCGGGTGTGGACGGTGTTGACGAGGCCGTGCAGCCGTTCGAGCTGGTCGACGGCCCACAGGAGCCGGTCGTTGAGCGGCCGGTCGGCGATGGTCGTGTACTGGGCGAGGGCTTCGGCCAGCAGGCGGTCCAGGACGGCGATGAGCAGGTCGTCCTTGTCGCGGAAGTACCAGTAGATCGTGTTGACAGTGACGCCGGCGTTCTTGGCGATCTGGCCCATGGACGCCGACTCGTAGCCGTCGTCAATGAACAGCCGCTGGGCGGCGGCGAGGATCTCCTCGCGTTTCTCCTCGCGGTCTTGGGGGCGTCGGTTCCGGGGCACCCCCACACCCTATCTTGAACGGCCCTCAAGAAGGCGCTAGGTTTCTTGAAGGCTGTTCAAGAAGTGAGGTGGGCCCCCATGGAGACCGACCACGCGGTTGCCGAGCTGCTCGGGCTGGACACGACTGGGCTGCTGGCGTTCTTCGCCACGCTGCCCGCCCCGTCCATCGAGGAGATGGACGGGGAGTACACCGCCCGGCTGCTGGCCCAGCCCAACCTGGTCGCCTCGGTGACCGGGCGCGGCACGGTGTCGAATCCGCTCGCGCCATGGCTGTGCAAGGCGTTCCGGCCCGTCGACGGCCAGACCGGGCGCGGCTACAACACCTTCCGCCAGTTCGGCCGCATCCGGCAGCGCTATGCGATGCACACACTCATCGCACCGTCGCGCTATGACGGCCGTCCCGCCTACACGCTGGTCTACCGCGCCTACGCCTCGATGTGCGGGGTGATCAACATGGTCGACGAGGTCCGCCGCGCGGCGCCCGGTGTCTATCTGGGCATCGGGACGTGGGGATTCACCGCACGGCAGCGCCGCATCCCCCTGCCCTTCCTGCTCACCGGCCCTGTCGGCGCCTACCGCGGTGACATCGGCACCGCTCGCCGCGGCTTGACCCCGGGCCCGCGTGAACTGCCCGGCCCGAAGGAGGCCGCCCGGTGACGAAGTGGCTGCTGTACGGCGCCAACGGCTATACCGGCGAGCTGATCGCCCGGGAGGCGCGCAAGAGGGGCCTGGAACCGGTCCTCGCCGGCCGGAACCTCACGGCGGTCAAGCTGCTGGCCGAGGACCTCGGCCTGGACTACCGGATCTTCGACCTGCGCGACGCCGACGCGCGGCTGTCCGGCATCGACGTGGTGCTGCACTGCGCCGGGCCGTTCTCGGTGACGGCGCCCCCGATGATCGACGCGTGCGTGCGCACCCGCACCCACTATTTCGACATCACCGGCGAGATGGACGTCTTCGCCTACGCCCGCGAGATCGACGGCCAGGCCCGCGCTGCTGGTGTCGTGGTCTGTCCCGGAGTCGGTTTCGACGTCATCCCCACCGACTGCCTCGCCGCCGCCCTCCACCAGGCCATGCCCGAGGCCACCCACCTGCGGCTCGGGTTCGACCTGCCGCTGGCGCTGTCCCCGGGGACCGTCAAGACGATCCTGGACGGGATGGCCGCCGGAGGCCGCGCCCGCATCGACGGCCAGATCACCCCGACCCCGCTGGGCAGACGCACCGCCCGCATCGACTTCGGCAACGGCGCCAAACCCGCGCTCGCCTTCCCCGCCGCCGACCTCTACAGCGCCCACCACAGCACCGGAATCCCCAACATCGAGGTGTACATCCCGATGCCCGCCACCCTGATCCGCGGTACTCGGATCAGCAGGCGTCTCACCGGGCTGCTCGCCCTTCCCCGCGTCCGCGCCGCCGCCCACAAGCTGATCGAGAAGACGGTGAAAGGCCCCGACGCGAACGAACGGGCCACCAGCAGCGCCCACGTGTGGGGCGAGACCACCGATGCGACCGGCCGGCGGGCCACCGCCCGCATCACCACGGCCAACCCCTACCGCCTCACCATCGACGGCGCCCTCACAGCCGTCACCGACCTCCTCGCCGCCACCGCCCCCCGCCTCGGCGCGCACACGCCCGCGACCCTGTTCGGCGCCGACCTCATCACCCGGCTCCCCGGCAGCGGCCCCCTCACCATCAGCCCGACCGAAGGAACCCTGACGTGACCACCGTCCCCCGCACCGCGCTCATCACCGGCGCCTCCGCCGGCATCGGCGCGACGTTCGCCCGCCACCTGGCAGCCCGCGGCTACCAACTCCTGCTGGTCGCCCGCCGCGCCGCCCGCCTCCACGAACTCGCCGCCCAGCTCACCGAACAGCACAAGGTCCGATGCGAGGTCTTCGCCGCCGACCTCACCGACCCCACCGCCCCCGCAGCGATCCTGCGATACGCCGACGAGCAGGGCCTGAACATTGACGTCCTGATCAACAACGCCGGGTTGTCGGGCAAGACCGCGTTCGCCGACACCCCCTGGGACACTCTCGCCGGAGAGATCCAGCTGATGGTGACCGCCCAGACCGAACTCGCCCACCGCGTCATCCCCGGCATGAAGGAACGCCGCTGGGGCCGCATCGTCAACCTGTCCTCCGTCGCCGCGTTCGCCCCGCCCGCAGCCAGCCTGCTCTACACCGGCATCAAGTCCTACGTCCTCAACACCTCCCAAGCCCTCGACATGGAACTCAAACCCCACGGTATCCACGTCACCGCCCTGTGCCCCGGCTTCACCCACACCGAATTCCACGACGTCATGGGCACACGCGACAAAGCCAACCACCTCCCCGGCATCCTGTGGCAGCAACCCGAAGCCGTCGTGGCCGAAGGATGGACCGCCGTCCAGAAAGGCAAACCCGTCTGCGTCCCCGGCCTCGTCAACAAGATCTCCGCCGCCGCCATGAAACCCCTGCCCATCCGCCTGGGCTACCTCGCCGGCAAAACCCTCAACCCCTTCAAGAACAGCTGAACCCCCTTACCTCCCGTACATCGACCACCAGCCCGGCCCGCCGCGAAGCCCGACCACCCCGGAGCCCATCGGGGGCTTCTCAGCCACCCCGAGGAGGAGGGGTTCGAGGCGAGCGGCGGCCTGGCAGCATCGGACGACCGGGGACGAGGCGGACGCCGTCCACTCCACCGCCGGATCCGTGGACCAACACCGGATTTCATGCCCTTGCCTCCCGGCGACCCGCGGTGGATCCAGTGGCAGGCACTATGACTGATCTTCATCCCAGTCGGGCTGGTCGGTGTCGGCGGAGCGCGCGGACGCCGGTGGGGCCGAGGTCGGGCCGGCTGAAGGAGTAGGTGCCGTTCACGTTGATGTGGCGGCGGGCGAACGGTTCCGTGGAGGAGCCCGGCCGCCGCGAAATGACCTTGCGGTGTCGATCGGCTGGGGCGGCCTGTGCTGGTCATCGGGCGCTCGGTTGATCGCGGGTCGCCGAAGGGCGGGCAGGCGGGTGGCGGGACGTGTGAACATCCGGTGGGGCGGAGCGGGCGGAGGCCGGTCTTCCTGGTCCCGTGTGAACCGGTCGAGTGCCGCTGGGGGCGGCCTAGTTCGCTAACGAACGGCTAACTAACGATCAAGAGGCCGGTTCTCCGTGGTGGAGAAACGGCCTCTGAGCTGGTCTTTCTTGTCGGGACGGCGGGATTTGAACCCACGACCCCTTGACCCCCAGTCAAGTGCGCTGCCAAACTGCGCTACGTCCCGGTGCCCGTTTGAGCGGGCGTGATTACTCTAGCGCAGTCTGCGGGGTCGTGCGTACCGAGATACGGGGGCGCTGATCTCTGGTAGGCAGGCCTGATGGTGCGTTTGCGGGCGGTGCTGGCCGGGGTCGTGGGCCTGGGGCTGGTGTGCGGGTGCGGGGACGGCGGAGGGACTCGGTCGGTGAGCGGGAGTCCTGAGCCGACGGGGTCCGAGCCGCGGGCTTCGGCGGCGCCGTCCAAGGCGCCGGTCGTGCGGGTGCCGGCGGGGGTGCGGGCCTCGTACGAGGTGTTCGACCGGGGCTCGGGGCGGGTGGTGGCCGCGCGGGCGACGCGGCGGACGTTCCGGTCGGCCTCGGTGGTGAAGATCCTCATCGCGCTGGACTACATGGATCGGCATGAGGTGTCGGATGCCGACCGCCGGCTGCTGGTGCCGATGCTGCGGTCGAGCGACGACGGGGCGGCCACGGAGTTCTGGCGCCGGGGCGGGCGGGCGCGGATCATCGAGCGGATGGTGCGGAAGGCCGGGTTGGAGGACACCGCGCCGCCGCCCGCGGAGAAGCCCGGGTTCTGGGGTTACACGGCGCTCAGTGCGCGGGACGTCGTGCGGATGTACCGGTATCTGCTGGACGAGGCGCCGGAGGGGCAGCGGGAGTTCGTGCTCGCGCAGTTGCGGAGGTCGACGCCCTGCGGGACGGACGGGTTCGACCAGACGTTCGGGATTCCGCGGGCGGTGGAGCGGCCGTGGGCCGTCAAGCAGGGGTGGTCCGGGTTCGGGGAGACGCCGGCGGAGCCGTGCAGCGTGCGGCCGGCGGCGTGGCGGCCCGACCTGGGGCTCGGACGGCCCGTGCTGCACACGACGGGCGTGGTGGGGGACAAGATCGTGGTGGTGCTGACGCTGCATCCGGCGGGGACGTCGTTCCGGACGGCGGCGGCGCGGATCACTTCGCTGACGCGGCAGGTGGCACGGGTGTGACGTGGGTCACAGGACGTGGAACTGGTCCGTTTTGAGATGGTCACCGGAAGCGGTCGAGTTCGGGCGTGCAGGGAAAACCCGGGCAAAGATCTAGAGTCTTTGCCCGTGGATGGGCGAATAGCCCCTCACTGACGTATGTAGCTTTTTTCTCCCAAGGGCAGGTGACGCCGAACGGGGGACAAGGGTTGGCGGAAGCGGAGGGCACCCAGCCCGGGGTGCACGTTGCGGACCTGGAAGACCTGCGGGGAGCCGCGCACGACCGTGCGGTCATGGCGGAGGCGCGGGTCGTGCTGGCCCGGCGTCTCGGCGTCCCGCCGGGCGAGGCCCTGCAGCACCTGATCTGGCTCGCGCGCGACCTGGACATCGAGATGGCCGAGGCGGCATCGCTGCTGGTCAAGGACGGGGGCGGCGGGCCGGTGGGGGCCGTGCTGGCGGGGCGCCGGGCGCCGCGCGCCGAGGAGGTCCCCACGGAGCGCCAGGCCGTCCTGTCGGAGGCCGAGGACGTGCTGCGCCGGGTGACGGCCGAGGACACCGCGGGGGACGTGGAGATCCTCGCGCGGGTGCCCGACGATCCGGCGGCGACGGCGGTGCTGGAGGGCGCGCTCGACTCCGCGGCCCATCTGGTCCCGGTGCGGGGGCCGGACGGCAACGTGGCCGACTTCCTCTTCGCTGAGCTCAACGGCGTCGCCAAGGACATGTTCGGGCGGGGCCGGGAGGAGCTGACCGGACTGCGGTTGCTGCGGACGGACCCGGGGGCGGTGCTCAGCGGGCTGTTCGACGACTATGTCGGGGTCCTGGAGTCCGGGACGCGGTTGGAACGTCCCTCGATCCAGTACTCGACCGCTCAGCGCGGCCTGTCCCGCTCGTCGCGGATGAGCGTGCGGTGCGTGCGGGTGCCGACGGGCGTCTGCGTGACCTGGCGGTACCACCTGACCGAGGACCGCGTCGCGCGGCGGCTGGAGCGGGTCGAGCGGCTCGCCCTGATCGGGTTCGGGGAGTGGGACCTGGCGACCGGGGAGGCGGACTGGACGCCGCAGATGCTGGCCAACTACGGCCTCTCTCCCGACGAGGTGCCGCCGATGCCGCACGACCTGCCGAAGGTCGTGGCCGACGACGACCTTCCGCTGGTCGAGGAGGCCGTCCAGACGATGTTCTCGCGCCGCGAACCGGTGGAGGCGGAGCACCGCGTGACCGGCCCTGACGGGGCGCCCCGCCATCTGTGGGTGTTCGCCGAGCCCGTGCTCGGCGAGTCCGGGCTGCCCGTCTCGATCAACATCGTCTCGCAGGACATCACCCGGCGGCGCGGGGTGGAGCACGCGCTGGCCGAGACCCGGCGGCAGATGCTGCGCCAGCAGGCGCGGACGGCGCAGGAGCGGCGCGTGGCGGTGACGCTGCGGCGGGCCATCCTGCCGGACGAGGACGAGGTCGAGCAGCTCCCGGGCATGCGCACCTCGATCCGCAGCATGGCGGCGGAGAGCACGGCCCGTATCGGCGGCGACTGGTTCGCGACCCGTGCGCTGCAGGACGGGCGGGCGATGTTCGCCATCGGGGACGCCGCCGGGCACGGGCTGCCGGCGGCGGCGGCGATGGCGCGGACCCGGAACGGCCTGCTGGGCCTCGCCTGCACGGGGGAGCGGGCGGGACGGCTGGTCGGCTGGCTGAACGAGCTGATCGGCGCCATGGACCCGCCCGCGACGGGCACCGCCATCGTCGCCCACTACGACCCGTCCCGGCACCTCCTGGAGTGGACGTGCGCGGGCCATCCGCCGCCGATCCTGGTGCGGGACGGGCGGGCGACCCCGCTGGAGGTGGTCCGCGACCCGATGCTCGGCGCCATGGCCGGCTGGGAGTACACGACGATCACCACCGGGCTGAAGCCGGGCGACATGCTCTTCCTCTACACCGACGGCCTGGTGGAGCGCAGGGACGCGGATCTGGACGAGCGGATCGCCCGCCTGACCCACATCCTGCAGGACTCCTCCACGCGTCCCGACCGGGTGCTGGACGAGGTTCTCGCGCGGATGGAGCACGACCGGGCGGCGGACGACACCACGCTCTTCGCCATCCACGTGGAGTGATCGTCCGAGCCTCGCGGTGACGAACCGCACGCCTGACCAGCGGAGATCGCCGAATGTGACGTGCGCCTCACCCGGAGGGGCGGGCGGGTGGTGGAGACCGGGGGCGGGAGTGCCGGCCGCCCCCCATTCGATCTTCTTTACCTTTTCCCGAAGGCCCGGTAAGTACGGCGGGCAAGGGGCTGAGGGGCGTCTCGACAAAGATCGGGAAGAGGCGGCGCCGTCCCGGTGTTGGGAGTCTCTTGGAAGGGCCTTGAGCAGGCAAGACTTTGCTTTATGCCTGGTTTGCTTTTCTTGAGAAGGTTGGTACCTTCGATCCCGAATCACGCAACGCGTCCCATGCGTTGCCACCGGCCGCACCATGCGCGGCCGAGGATCGCGGAGCGGAATCCGCACGCGATGCGCGCCAGTGACGCGCGCCCCCTCATCAAGATCTGTCAGTGAGAAATCCGTAAACCTGCACCGCTCGCGCGGTGCGAGGCCGAGTCCGTCCGGTCAGTGCGACCGGAACGGAGCCGGGGACCCACGTTTCTGGGGTGAATCGGCGCGCCCGAGAGTCGCGCCGTAGGGCTGCTTCCATGCCCGAATCCGTCAGCTAACCCGGTAGGCGCCATGGAAGACAAGGAGATTCCCTGCATGTCCGGTCTTTTCGATCGACTTTCGCTCAACCGCCTCAGCCCCGAGGACAAGGCCGTCGGCGTCGCCGTAGGCGCGGTCCTGGCGGGCGCGGTCGGGCTCTCTGTGGTCAACCCCCTCGCCGGCGGCCGCGCGGTCGCCGACACCTCCACCCAGACGGCGGTGGTCGCCGAGCAGGGCACCACCGCGCACAAGTCCTCCAAGGCCAAGACGGTGAAGGCCGAGAACGCCGCGGCCGAGGCCCGGCGCGAGGGCTTCAAGGTCCCCCCGCACGCCGTCAAGCCCGCTGAAGTGATCAAGCTCGCGCAGAAGCAGGTCGGCATCCACGAGGGCAAGGGTGGTGAGACCAAGTACCACAAGTGGTACGTCTCGACTCCCCAGGCAAAGGCCACCGCCAAGCGCGACGGCGGCTTCTCGGTCAAGGAGTACAACGGCGCCCAGTGGTGCAACATGTTCGTCTCCTGGCTCGGCGCCCAGACCGGCGTCAAGAACATGGGCTGGGACGCCTACACCGTCCAGCACGCCAGCTGGTTCAAGCAGACCGATCGCTGGGGCCACACCGCCAAGCCCGGCGCCGTGGTGTTCTACGACTGGCAGGACGGCTCGAAGGCCGGCATCGGCGACATCGACCACGTCGGCATCGTCGTCAAGGACAACGGCAACGGCACCATCTCCACCATCGAGGGCAACACCGACAACGCGGTGCAGAAGAAGGTCCGCGACAAGTCGCAGGTCGTCGGCTACGGCTACCCCGACTACGCCCGCTGACGCGACGCCCTACGAGACGGCGCACGTGTGACGAAGGCGCCCGGCCTCCCGCCGGGCGCCTTCTGGCGTTCCGGGTGTTGTGCCCAATGCCTCCGCTGACGGTGGGTAATGCTAAGCGTTGACAGCCTTTGATCCCCCTTGGAGCTCAGTGCGGAGTTCCTGGATAGGTATCCAGCACGCCGGAGTCTGCGGAGGGGGATGCCCATGGCGGTGCGCCCGGATGTCAGCGTGGTGGTGATCGCCTACAACGACGCCCGGAGGCTTCCGCGGGCGGTGGCCTCGGCGCTGGCGCAGTCCCTGGGCGGCGTCGAGACGTTGATCGTCGACGACGCGAGCACCGACGGCACGGGCGAGGCCGCCGACCGGCTCGCCGCAGCCCATCCGGGGCGGGTCCGGGCCGTCCACCTGCCGGTCAACTCCGGCGGCTGCGGCCGCCCCCGCAACACCGGGATCGAGGCGTCCACCGGCCGGTACGTGATGTTCCTCGACAGCGACGATCTGCTGGACCGGCACGCCTGCCTCAACCTCCTCGCCGCCGCCGAGGACACCGGCGCCGACATGGTCTCGGGGCTCTGCGACCGGATCTTCCTCGACCTGCCCGAGGGCGCCAAGGGGCGGATCCGCCCCTGGTACCCGTGGCTCTACCGGCACAGCGTCGTCTACGACTCGCTGAGCGAGAACCCCGATCTCCTCTACGACACCCTCTCGACCAACAAGGCGTACCGGCGCGGCTTCCTGGAGGAGCACGGGCTGCGGTTCGTCGAGCGGCTGCACTACGAGGACCTGCTGTTCACCGCCGAGGCCTACCTGGAGGCGGGACGGACCGCCCTGATCCCGCACCGCGTCTACAACTGGCTGGTCAGGGAGCGGACGCCGGCGCCGTCGATCTCCAACCGGCGCGCCGAGCCGGCCAACTTCGCCGACCGGCTGGAGATCCACCGCCGCATCGACATGCTCTTCGCGCTGCGCGGCGCCTACGACCTGCAGCGGGCCAAGGACGTCAAGTTCGTCAACCACGACCTGGTGCTCTACCTGCGCGAGCTGCGCGACCGCGACCCCGACCACCAGGCGCGCTTCCTCGACCTGGCCGCCGCCTACCTGGCCGAGCTGGACCCGCGGGTCTTCGAGCAGGCCAACCCGCTGCCCGCGATCGCGGCGCACCTGATCCGCGAGGGCGACCACACGGGGGCTCTCGCCGCCGCCGAGTACGACCCCGTGAAACGTCCCGAGCTGCGCGCCCGCCTCGTGGAGCGGGACGGGCGCGTCTACTGGGGGGCCGGGCGCCCGCGCGGCACGCTCGGCCGCCGCGTCCTGGACGTCACGGCCTTCGGCTTCCACGTGCGGCCCCTCCGGGAGCTGCGCCCGGCGAACACCGTCACACGGCTGGAGACGCGCGGCGGCCGCGTGCTCATGGCCGGCTACGTGCTGAACCCGCTGGAGCGGATCCCGCGGGGAGCCGAGCTGTCCGGGACGCTGGAGTTCCGCGACCGGCGCCGCCGCTCGAGGACCGGACGGGTCCGCGCGTCCGTCCGGCACGAGGGCGACCGGCTCACCTGGCGGGCCGAGTTCGACCCCGTCCAGAAGATCCGCCCTTTCGGGTTCGTCGACCCCGTCTGGGACGTCCGGCTGCGCATCCGGGTGGACGGCGAGGAGGTGGTCACCCGGCTCGGTGAGGGCCGCGGTTCGCCGTCGCTCGGCGGCGTCGCGCTGCCCGTCCGGCCGCGGCTGACACGGTTCGCGGGGGACCGGCTCCGCTCGTACGTCACCGAGGGAGGGCACCTGGCGTTCGCCCTGGAGACGGGGAGCCCGTGGGCGCAGCTCACCCGCGCCGTCGCGCGGCGCGCCGCCCTGTCCCGGCCGGCACGGCTGGCCCGGCAGCGGGCCCGGGAGGTGAGCAGGTCGGTGCGCCGGACGCTGACCGGCCGGAACACCAAGATCGTCGTGTTCAACCGGGTGCTGAGCCGGCTGCCCGTCCGGACCGGCCTGGCGGTCTTCGAGAGCCAGCTCGGCCGCCACTACTCCGACAACCCGAAGTACATCTACCGGGAGCTGCGCAGGTCCGGCCGTCCGGTGACGGCGGTGTGGTCGTACGCGTCGTCCCCCAAGGGGTTCCCGGACGACGCCCGTCTCGTCAAGCGCGGATCATGGGCGTACTACCTGGCGCTCGCGCGGGCCCAGTTCTGGATCGACAACCAGGGCTTCCCGGACCGGCTGCGCAAGCGTCCCGAGACCACCTACATCCAGACCTGGCACGGGTCGGCGTTCAAGCTGATGGGGCTGGACCAGCCGCGGTTGAAGTCGGGCCCGGCCGGCGACCAGGCGCGGCTGCGGCGGATGGTGGAGCGCTTCGACTGCTTCCTGGTGCGCTCCGGGCACGACACCGAGACGCTCTGCAGCGGCCTCGGCGTCAGCTCCGAGCTGCTGCCGGTGGGGTATCCCCGCAACGACGCCCTGGTCAACGGGGTGGACGGGGATCCGGAGCTGGCCGCCGAGGTCGCGGCCCTGCGCCACTCGCTCGGCCTGGACGACGGGCGCCGCGCCGTCCTGTTCGCGCCCACGTACGCCACCGGGCCGAAGGGACGTCCCGTCCGGCTCCTGGACGCGCCAGTGGATCCGGCGGTCTTCGCGCAGGAGCTGGGGGAGGAGTACGTCCTGCTCGTCCGGCCCCACTACCTGTGCCGGGCGAACGTGCCGCCGGGCGCCCGCGCGGTCATGCGGGACGTCGGCGCGGTGCCCGACGTGACGCCGCTCCTGCTACTGGCGGACGCGCTCGTCACCGACCACTCCTCGATCATGTTCGACTTCGCCCTGCTGGACCGGCCGATCGTGCTGCACCTCCCGGACGGCAGGGACCTCGCCACCGGCTACTTCGACCTGGAGCGGCACGCCCCCGGGCCGATCACGCGTACGGAGGACGAGCTCGTCGCCGCGCTCGCCGGCCTGGACGCGGCCGAGGCCGAGCACGCCGGGCGGCGGCGCGCGTTCGCCATGCGCTTCGGCGAGCACGACCGCGGCACCGCCGCGCGGACGGTGGCGGACCGCTACTTCCCGGCCGCGCCGAGCAGGAGGGGGAGACGCCATGGCCGCGCCGCGTGACGTCTTCATCGTGTGCAACAACGCCGACGACATGGGCGGCCTCCAGCGGTGGGCGCACCACATGGCGCGGCTGCTGGCCGGGCGCGGCGACCGCGTCACCCTCGTCGGCATCACGCGGGGGGCGGAGCCCTACCACCACGGCCGCGACGGGTCCTACGCCGTCGAGGTGCTGCACGGCGAGTGGCGGGCGCCCGTCCTCGCCTGGCGTCCGCGGAAGGCGTTGCGGCGGCTCGATCCGGCGGCGCGGGCCCGCGACCTGTGGCGGACGGCCGCCCAGCGGCGCGGCGCGGCACGCCTGTCGGAGCTGTTCGCCGCCGCGAGGCCGGGGGCGGTCGTCATCGTGGCGCAGGTGTGGGCGATGGAGTGGGTGCGGCTCGCCGACACCTCCGGGCTGCGCGTCGTGGGCATGAGCCACGAGTCCTACCAGGCGACCCGCGGGTCGTCGCGGTACCGGCGGGTCAAGGAGCACTACGCCCTGGCCGACCGGATGCTGGTGCTCACCGCCGAGGACGCCGACGCCTGGGCCAGGGACGGCATGACCAACGTCGCCCACATCCCGAACGCGCTGCACATCACGCCCGGCGTGCATCCCACGCTCGACCTGCCCGTCGTCGCCTGCGTCGGCCGCCTGGCCTACGAGAAGGGCGTGGACCTGCTGCTGGAGGCGTGGGAGCGCGTCGCCGGACGGCATCCGGGGTGGCGGCTGCACGTCTACGGCAACGGCCCGGACGAGCCGGAACTGCGGGCGCGGGCGGACGCCGCCGGGCTGTCCGGCTCCGTCGAGTTCCGGGGCGTGGTGTCCGACGTCGAGGAGGCGCTCGTCGAGGCGTCGGTGTTCGCGCTGCCCTCGCGGGCCGAAGGCTTCCCGATGTCGGTGCTGGAGGCCATGGCCTACGGGCTGCCCACGGTGGCGTTCGACTGCGCGCCGGGCGTCCGGGCCCTGATCGAGGACGGGCGGGACGGCCTGCTGGCCGCCCCGGGCGATGTCACCGCCTTCGCCGCCGCGCTCGGCCGGCTCATCGAGGATCCGGAGCTGCGCCGCTCGCTCGGAACAGGCGCCCGCGCGTCGGTGCTGCGGTTCAGCCCCGACGCCGTCCTCGCCCGCTGGGACCGGCTGTTCGACCTGCTCCACCGCCGGCTCGCGGCCGACGCGCCGGCTCCCGCGCCGGCCCGTGCCGGGGCTCCCGTCCCGGGCCGGGTCGCGGCGCGGGAGGCCGAACCCGCCCTGGGGGGTGATTCTTTCTAACAACTGTTTGGTAGAGTTCGCGGCGTGAAGCAGAACGAGTCCCCCGCGGACCGGGCGTTCCGTGCCGAGGTCCGCGACTGGCTTCAGAGCAACCTGTCGGGCGGGTTCGCGCACGCCCGCGGGCTCGGCGGCCCCGGCCGCGAGCACGAGGCGTTCGAGGAGCGGCTGGCCTGGGAGCGGCACATGGCCGCCGCCGGCTGGACGTGCGTCGGCTGGCCCCGCGAGTACGGCGGCCGCGGCGCCACCGTCGAGCAGCAGGTGATCTTCCACGAGGAGTACGCGCTCGCCGACGGGCCCGCCCGGGTCAACCACATCGGCGAGAACCTGCTCGGGCCCACGATCATCGCGTTCGGCACCGACGAGCAGCGCGCCCGCTTCCTGCCCCCGATCGTGGCGGCCCGGGAGTTGTGGTGCCAGGGGTACTCCGAGCCGAACGCGGGCTCCGACCTGGCCAATGTGCAGACCCGCGCCGAACTCGCCGGGGACCACTGGCTGGTCGACGGGCAGAAGGTGTGGACGTCGCTGGCCCTCGAAGCCGACTGGTGCTTCGCCGTGTGCCGCACCGAGCCGGGGTCGTCCCGCCACAAAGGCCTGTCGTACCTGCTGGTCCCGATGCGCCAGGACGGCGTGGACATCCGGCCCATCGTCCAGCTCACCGGCACCTCCGAGTTCAACGAGGTGTTCTTCGACGGCGCCCGCACCGACGCGGGCAACATCGTCGGGGCGCCCGGCGAGGGCTGGAGGATCGCGATGGCGACGCTCGGGTTCGAGCGCGGCGTCGCGACGCTCGGCCAGCAGGTGGGATTCCGCCGCGAGTTCGAGGGCGTCGCCGGTCTCGCCCGGCGCACCGGCGCCATCGACGACCCGCTGCTGCGCGACCGGCTGACCCGGTCCTACATGGGCCTGGAGATCATGCGGCTGAACGCGGTGCGCACCATGGCGGGCGTCGCAGCGGGCGCGCCCGGCCCCGAGTCGTCCATCTCCAAGCTCGTCTGGGGCACCTGGCACCGCGAACTCGGCGAACTGGCCATGGACGTCCTCGGCGCCGCCGGCCTCATCGCCGACGGCGCGCCGGGAACGGGCCCGGACGGCGGGTCCGCGCAGGCGCAGCCCTACGACCTGAACGACTGGCAGCGGCTCTTCCTGTTCTCCCGCTCCGACACCATCTACGCCGGGTCGAACGAGATCCAGCGCAACGTCATCGCCGAGCGGGTGCTCGGCCTGCCCCGTGAACCGGCCGCCGACAGGAAGGCACGCGGATGACCCCGCCCCCCTACGTCCCCGGGCACGGCCTGCTCGCCGACCGCGCCGTCGTGATCACCGCGGCGGCCGGAGCCGGGATCGGCGGCGCCACCGCCCGCCGCTGCCTGGAGGAGGGCGCCCGCGTCCTGGTCTCGGACGCGCACGAGCGGCGGCTCGCCGCGACCGCGGCGGAGCTGGAGAAGGAGTTCGGCGCCGACCGGGTCGCCTCGCTGCCCTGCGACGTCACCTCCGAGGAGCAGGTCCAGGCCCTCTACGGCCGGGCGGTGGAGCGGTTCGGGCGCATCGACGTCGCGGTCAACAACGCCGGCCTCGGCGGGACGGCGGACCTCGTCGACATGACCGACGAGCAGTGGGGCCGCGTCCTCGACATCACCCTCACCGGCACGATGCGCTGCACCCGCGCCGCCCTGCGCCTCATGCGGGACCAGGGCTCCGGCGTCGTCGTCAACAACGCCTCGGTGATCGGCTGGCGGGCCCAGAAGGGCCAGTCGCACTACGCCGCGGCCAAGGCCGGGGTCATGGCGCTCACCCGTTGCTCCGCGCTGGAGGCCGCCGGCTTCGGCGTCCGGGTCAACGCCGTCTCCCCGTCCCTGGCCATGCACCCGCACCTGGTCAAGGTGACGTCCGAGGAGCTGCTGGAGGAGCTGACGCGCCGGGAGGCGTTCGGCCGCTACGCCGAGCCGTGGGAGGTGGCCAACGTTATCGTCTTCCTGGCCAGCGACTACTCGTCGTACATGACGGGCGAGGTCGTCTCCGTCTCCTCCCAGCACGCATAGGAACACCGGTACATGAGGAACAGCGCATGAGTCCACGACGGCGCGACGCCGAGGGCACCGCCGTCGCCCGCGCGGGACGGCGGGCCGAGCTGCTCGCCACGGCCGCCGAGGTGTTCGCCTCCCAGGGCTACTCCGCCACCACCGTCCGGCAGGTGGCCGACGCCGCCGGGATCCTCGGCGGCAGCCTCTACTACCACTTCGACTCCAAGGAGTCGATGGCCGACGAGATCCTGTCGACGTTCCTGGACGACATGTGGGCCGCCTACGACCGCGTCCTGGACGCCGGGCTCAGCGCGCGCGACACCCTGGAGGCCGTCGTCGTCGAGTCGTTCCGCTCGATCGACAAGCACCGTCCCGCCGTCGTCCTCTACCAGAACGAGTCCAAGCACCTCGCGACCAGCGAGCGGTTCCGCTACCTCCTGGACTCCCAGCGACGGTTCGAGGAGATGTGGCTGTCCCTGCTGGACCGCGGCGTCGAGGAGGGCGCCTTCCGCGCCGACCTCGACCGGACCCTCATCTACCGCTTCATCCGCGACACCGTCTGGGTCGCGGCCAACTGGTACCAGCACGGCGGGCGGCTGTCCGCCGACGACATCGCCAAGCAGTACCTCGCCATGTTCCTCGAAGGGATCCGGGCGAGCTAGGCCCCCGTACGAAGGAGACACCCCCATGGCCGAGGCCTACATCGTCGACGCGGTCCGCGCCCCGGTCGGGCGCCGCAACGGCGGGCTCGCCGGTGTGCACCCCGCCGACCTCGGCGCGCACGTGCTGACCGCCCTCATGGACCGGACGAAGATCGACCCGGGCGCCGTCGAGGACGTCGTCTTCGGCTGCGTCGACACCCTCGGCCCGCAGGCCGGCGACATCGCCCGCACCTGCTGGCTGGCCGCCGGGCTCCCCGAGGAGGTCCCCGGCGTCACGGTCGACCGGCAGTGCGGCTCCTCCCAGCAGGCCGTGCACTTCGCGGCGCAGGCCGTCCTGTCCGGGACGTCGGACCTGGTCGTCGCGGGCGGCGTGCAGAACATGTCGCAGATCCCGATCGCCTCGGCGATGACCGCCGCGGCGCCGCTCGGCTTCACCGAGGGCCCCTTCGCGGGCTCGACGGGCTGGTCGCGCCGCTACGGCGACGCCGAGGTGTCGCAGTTCAACGGCGCCGAGATGATCGCCCGCGACTGGGACATCTCCCGCGAGGAGATGGAGGCGTTCGCCTACGAGTCGCACCAGCGCGCCATCCGCGCGATCGACGAGGGCCGTTTCGAGCGCGAGACCGTCCCCTTCGAGGGCGTCACCGCCGACGAGGGCCCGCGCCGCGACACCACCCTGGAGAAGATGGCGGGCCTGAGGACCCTCGTGGAGGGCGGTCGCCTCACCGCGGCCGTCTCGTCGCAGATCTCCGACGGCGCCGCCGCGCTTCTCATCGCCTCCGAGCAGGCCGTCAAAGACCACGGCCTCACCCCGCGCGCCCGTGTCCACCACCTCTCCGCGCGCGGCGAGGACCCCATCCGGATGCTGTCGGCCCCCATTCCCGCCACCGCGCACGCGCTGAAGAAGACCGGGATGACGATCGGCGACATCGACGCCGTCGAGATCAACGAGGCGTTCGCGTCCGTCGTCCTCGCCTGGCTCAAGGAGACCGGCGCCGACCCGGCGACGACCAACCCCAACGGCGGCGCCATCGCCCTCGGCCACCCCCTCGGCGCCACCGGAGCCCGCCTGATGACCACCCTCCTGCACGAGCTCGACCGCACCGGCGGCCGCTACGGCCTCCAGACCATGTGCGAGGGCGGCGGCCAGGCCAACGTCACCATCATCGAGCGGCTGCACTAGCCCAGGGGGCGACCCCCTGGAACCCCCGTCACGAGCCGGGCGCCCCCTGGTCGTGGCTGATGTTCGGATTCAGTGAGGCTGGGAGTTGGTTGTGGAGGTCTTCGAAACGGCGCGGCTCGGGCCGGTGACGCTGCGGAACCGTGTGATCAAGGCGGCCACGTCCGAGGGGATGACGCCCGACGCGCTGGTGACCGACGACCTGATCGAGTACCACCGGCGCCCGGCCGCCGGGGGAGTGGGCATGACCACCGTCGCGTACTGCGCGGTCGCGCCCGAGGGGCGGACCGAGCGGCGGCAGATCTGGATGCGGCCGGAGGCCGTCCCCGGGCTGCGGCGCCTCACCGACGCCGTGCACGCGGAGGGCGCCGCCGCGTCCGCGCAGCTCGGGCACGCCGGCCCGGTCGCCGACGCCAGTTCCAACAGGGTGCCCGCCGTCTCGGCCGGCCGGTTCTTCAACCCGCTCGGCATGGCCTTCACCAAGGTGGCCACGGCGGAGGACATCGAGCGCATCACCCGCGCCCACGCCGAGGCGGCCCGGCTCGCGGTCGAGTCCGGCTTCGACGCCGTCGAGATCCACCTCGGGCACAACTACCTGGCCAGCTCGTTCCTCAGCCCCCGCCTCAACCGCCGCGAGGACGGCTACGGGGGACCGATCGAGAACCGGGCCAAGGTCGCGCTCGGTATCGCCCGCGCCGTCCGGGACGAGGTCGGCGACCGCATCGCGATCACCGCCAAGCTCAACATGCGCGACGGCGTGCGCGGCGGACTGGAGATCGACGACAGCCTCCACGTCGCCCGCGGGCTCCAGGAGGAGGGCACCGTCGACGCGCTGGAGCTGACCGCCGGCAGCTCGCTGCTCAACCCGATGTACCTGTTCCGCGGGGAGATGCCCATCCCCGAGTTCGCGGCCAGCTACAAGCTGCCCATGCGGATCGGCCTGCGGATGTTCGGCAAGCGGTTCCTGCGCGCCTACCCCTACCAGGACACCTATCTGCTGGAGCACGCCCGCAGGTTCCGCGCCGAGCTCGACCTCCCCCTGATCCTTCTGGGCGGCATCACCGACCGCGCGACCATGGACACGGCGATGGCGGAGGGTTTCGAGTTCGTCGCCATGGCCCGCGCCCTCCTCCGCGAACCCGACCTCGTGAACCGGATCGCCGCCGACCCGTCGACGCCGTCCCTGTGCATCCACTGCAACCGCTGCGTCCCGACGGTCTACCGGGGCACCCACTGCCCGCTCGTCCCGCAACCGGATTGACCTGGAGCGCGCTCCAGCTCGTAGCGTTCGGGGCATGACCACTCCACAGCACACGATCGGATCGGGATTCGGCTTCGAGAGCACGGCCCGGGACGTCCTTGAGGGCATCGACCTCTCAGGAAGGCTCGCCGTCGTCACCGGCGGCTACTCGGGGCTCGGGCTGGAGACGACGCGGGCTCTCGCGGGCGCCGGGGCACAGGTGGTGGTCCCCGCGCGGCGGCCGGAGGCGGCGAAGGAGGCCGTCGGCGGCATCGACGGCGTGGAGGTCGGCGAACTGGACCTGGCGGACCTGGCGAGCGTGCGCGGGTTCGCGGAGCGGTTCCTCGCGTCCGGGCGCGGCATCGACGTCCTCATCAACAACGCGGCGGTCATGGCCTGCCCGGAGACGCGCGTCGGGCCCGGCTGGGAGGCGCAGTTCGCCACCAACCACCTCGGCCATTTCGCGCTGGTGAACCGTCTGTGGCCGGCTGTCACGCCGGGAGCCCGGGTCGTCGCGGTGTCGTCGCGAGGGCACCACTTCTCCCCGATCCGGTGGGACGACGTGCAGTTCGAGCACGGCTATGACAAATGGGAGGCGTACGGGCAGGCGAAGACGGCCAACGTGCTGTTCGCCGTTCACCTGGACGCGCTCGCCAAGGACGCGGTGCGGGCCTTCTCGCTCCACCCGGGGAGCATCCTGACGCCCCTCCAGCGCCACATCCCCCTGGAGGAGAAGGTGGCGAACGGCTGGATCGACGAGGACGGGAACGAGATCGGCCAGGGGTTCAAGACGCCGGAACAGGGCGCGGCGACGGCGGTGTGGGCGGCCACGTCCCCGCGACTGGCCGGCATGGGCGGGGTGTACTGCGAGGACTGCGACGTCGCCGAACAGGTCCCGGACGGCGGGCCCGAGCGCCGCGGCCGGATCGACGCGCCCTCCAGCGGGGTGCGCTCCTACGCGACCGACCCGGCGCAGGCCCGGCGGCTGTGGGAGCTGTCGGCGGAGCTGACCGGAGTGAACGCGTTCGCGTAGCGCCTGCGACGATGGGGCCGTGATCGACATTGCGGGGTGGGCCCCGGAACCGCAGGAGACGACCGAGGCCGTCGGCGCCGGGCCGTCGGCGGCGCTGGCCGGGATGCTCGACGTCGAGCCGCCGGGGGACGATCTGCCGCCCCTCTGGCATTGGCTGCACTTCCTGGACCGGCCCGCGCAGCGTGAGCTGGGGCCAGACGGTCATCCGCGCGAGGGACCGTTCCTTCCGCCGATTCCCGAGCGGCGCCGCATGTTCGCCGGCGGGCGGTTCCGGATCCACGAGCCCCTGCGTGTCGGGGACGCCGTCACGCGTCGGACGGAACTCGCCTCCACCGCGGTGAAGCAGGGGCGCAGCGGGGAGATGCTGTTCGTGACCGTCCGGCACACCTTCGTGCGGGGCCGCGCCGAGATCGCGGTCGAGGAGCAGGACCTCGTGTACCGCAGCGGCGGCACGGCGTCCCGCCCGGAGCGGACGGCGTTCGAGGCACCGGACGTGGACGCGCCGTGGACGCTGAAGACGGCCGCGGATCCGGTCATGCTGTTCCGGTTCAGCGCCCTCACCTACAACGCCCACCGCATCCACTACGACGAGGAGTACGCGACCGGGGCGGAGGGGCACGCCGGGCTCGTCGTCCATGGGCCGCTGCTCGCGATCCTCTGCCTCGAACTGCCGCGCCGGGCGGGCCTGAAGGTGCGCGAACTCTCGTTCCGCGCCCGCAGACCCGTCTACGCGCGGCAGCCGTTCGTGGCGGCCGGGTCCCCGGACGGCACCCTCTCGATCCACGCCCCGGGCGACGTCACGGCGATGACCGCCACCTTCGCGTAGCCGCCGGCGATCTCGCCTAGGCGGCGGTGACGGGCGCCTCCTGCACGGCCGGGCCGCCGCGGCGCTCCGCCGCGACCTGCAGGACGTACCGCTTGACCTCGCCGCTGACCCGCTCGGCGTCCCAGCCGAGCCAGGGCGCGACGAGTTCGGCGACGCGCGACGCCGCGGCCACGCCGCCGTCCCACTCCTCGATCGAGACGCGCAGCCGCCGCGACAGCACGTCCTCCAGGTGAAGCGCGCCCTCGTGCGTCACCGCGTAGACCGCCTCGGCGCACAGGTAGTCCTCGGCGCCGGGGATGGCGGCGCCGAGCGCCGGGTCGTCCGCGACCATGGCCAGCACCTCCCGGGCGCATGATCCGTACCGGTGCAGCAGGTGCTCGATCCGCGCGACGTGCAGGCCCGACTCGGCGGCGAGCCTGCGCCGCTCGTTCCACAGCACCTCGTACCCGGTGGCGCCGAGGATCGGCAGCCGGCCGGTGACCGACGCGGGGACTGAGGCGTCGAGGCCCTCGGCGACCACGTCGACCGCGTCCCGCGCCATGACGCGGTAGGTGGTGAACTTCCCGCCCGTCACGACGACGAGGCCCGGCACCGGCTCGGCGACGGCGTGCTCGCGCGACAGCCGCGTGGTGTCGTCCACCTCGCCGGACAGCAGCGGCCGCAGCCCCGCGTAGACGCCCTCGATGTCGTCGTGCGTGAGCGGTGTCCGCAGGACGGCGTTCGCCTGGTCGAGGAGGTAGCCGATGTCGGTGTGGTGGGCGACGGGCTCGTCGGGGCCGTCGGCGTGCGGGGTGTCGGTGGTGCCGACGAGCCAGTGCCGCCCCCACGGGATGATGAACAGGACGCTCCTGGAGGTCCGCGTGATCAGCCCGGTGCCCATCGGGATCCGGTCGCGCGGCACGACCAGGTGGACGCCCTTGGACGCCCGCACGCCGAACGCGGCCCGCGACCCGGTCATCGCCTGCGCGCCGTCCGTCCACACCCCGGTCGCGCACACCACGCGCCGGGCCCGCACGGCGATCTCCCGGTCGCCCTCCAGGTCCAGGACGTGGACGCCGGTCACCCGCTCGCCCTCGCGCAGGAACCCCGTCGCCTCGGCGCGGGTGGCGACCTTCGCGCCGTACTGCGCGGCGGTGCGGGCGACCATCATCGTGTAGCGGGCGTCGTCGACCTGCGCGTCGTAGTACTGGACGGCGCCGACCAGCGCGTCCGACCGCAGGGCCGGGGCCTCCCGCAGCGCGGCCCGCCGCGTGAGCTGGCGATGCCGGGGCAGGGACCGCGCACCGCCCATCGTGTCGTACAGGGTCACGCCCGCGCTGACGTACGCCCGCTCCCAGACACGGTTGCGCAGCGGGTAGAGGAACCGGACGGGACGCACCAGGTGCGGAGCGAGCCGCTCCAGCAGCAGGCCGCGCTCCCGCAGCGCCTCCCTGACCAGCCCGAAGTCGCGCTGTTCGAGGTAGCGCAGACCGCCGTGGATCAGCTTGCTGGACCGGCTGGACGTGCCGGCCGCCCAGTCCCGCGCCTCCACGAGGGCGACGGACAGGCCCCGCGAGATCGCGTCGAGCGCCGCGCCGGCGCCGACGATGCCGCCGCCGACGACCACGACGTCGAACTCGGTATCCGCCAGGTCGCGCAAGGTGTCCTCGCGGTGCTGGGGGCCGAGGGCTACAGATGTCACTGCACGCTCCCGAAGAGAGGTCGGATCCAGTGTCGTGCGGCCGGGTTGCGGCGAGCCGTCGCCCGGAGGACCTCCAGGACAACAACCCGCCGCACCCCGGCGATGAGAAGGCGCGCCCGGTCCCTGCGGAGGGACCGGGCTCCCTACCTAGTCACTCAGGTCGACCCAGTCGAGCGTCCGGTCGACGGCCTTTTTCCAGCCTGCGTAGCCTTGTTGGCGTTGGTCGTTGTTCCAGGTGGGTTGCCAGCGTTTGTCTTCGTTCCAGTTCTGGCGGAGTTCGTCGGTGGTGTTCCAGAATCCGACGGCGAGGCCGGCGGCGTAGGCGGCGCCCAGGGCGGTGGTTTCGGCGACGACGGGTCGGGAGACCGGGACGCCGAGGATGTCGGCCTGGAGTTGCATGCACAGTTCGTTGGCGGTGACGCCGCCGTCGACCTTGAGGACGTCCAGGGAGACTCCGGAGTCCTCGCGCATGGCTTCGACGACGTCGCGGGACTGGTAGCAGATGGATTCCAGGGTGGCGCGGGCCAGGTGGGCGTTGGTGTTGAAGCGCGAGAGGCCGACGATGGCGCCGCGGGCGTCCGATCTCCAGTAGGGGGCGAACAGGCCGGAGAAGGCCGGGACGAAGTAGACCCCGCCGTTGTCGTCGACCTGCCGGGCCAGCGACTCGCTCTGCGCCGCGCCGGAGATGATGCCGAGCTGGTCGCGCAGCCACTGCACCGCCGACCCCGTCACCGCGATCGAACCCTCCAGCGCGTAGACGGGCGCGTCGTCGGCGAACTGGTAGCAGACCGTGGTGAGCATCCCCGCCTTGGAGCGGACGAGTTCCTCACCTGTGTTGAGCAGCAGGAAGTTGCCGGTGCCGTAGGTGTTCTTGGCCTCGCCGGGAGAGAAGCACACCTGCCCGACCGTCGCCGCCTGCTGGTCGCCGAGGATGCCGGTGAGCGGGACCTCGCCGCCGAGCGGGCCGTTCGCGCGGGTCGTCCCGTAGGCGTCGGGCGCCGAGGACGGCTTGATCTCCGGCAGCATGGAGCGCGGGATCCCGAAGAACGACAGGAGCTGGTCGTCCCAGGAGAGGGTCTCCAGATCCATCAGCATGGTGCGGCTGGCGTTGGTCGGGTCGGTGACGTGCACGCCCCCGTCGATCCCGCCGGTGAGGTTCCACAGCACCCAGGTGTCGATGTTGCCGAAGACCGCGTCGCCGTTCTCGGCGGCCTCGCGGACGCCGTCGACGTTCTCCAGGATCCACTGGATCTTCCCGCCGGAGAAGTACGTCGCGGGCGGCAGCCCGGCGCGGTGCCGGATCGTCTCGCCCCGGCCGTCGCGTTCGAGCGCGGACGCGATGCGGTCGGTGCGGGTGTCCTGCCAGACGATCGCGTTGTAGTAGGGGCGACCGGTGCGCCGGTTCCACACCACGGTCGTCTCGCGCTGGTTGGTGATCCCGAACGCGGCCAGGTCGCCGTGGGACAGGTTCGCCCTGTTCAGCGTGCTCTCGATGACGGAACGGGTGCGCTCCCAGATCTCGGTCGGGTTGTGCTCGACCCAGCCGGCCTGGGGCAGGATCTGCTCGTGTTCGAGCTGGTGGCGGGCGATCTCGTTGCCGCCGTGGTCGAAGATCATGAATCGGGTGCTGGTCGTGCCCTGGTCGAGGGCCCCGACGAAGTCAGCCATGCGTGCCTTCTCCTGGAGTCGTGACGGGCGGGACGGGACGCTTCACGCCGTCTCGTACTGGGGCTCGGGCGTCGTGGGCTCCTGCGGGTTCTCCTCCGCCGGCAGGAACCGGCCGATCAGCGCCTTGTAGAGCCCGACGCCGAGCACTCCGCCGATCAGCGGGCCGATGATCGGCACCCAGAAGTAGAGATCGCCGTTCTGGTCCCGCCACGCGCTGCCGTAGCCGGTGAGGAACGAGGCGAGCCGGGGCCCGAAGTCGCGGGCCGGGTTGATCGCGTAGCCGGCGTCGGTGCCCCACGCCATGCCGATCCCGACGACCAGCAGGCCGATCATGAGCGGGGCGAGGTTGGCGAGCGGCGGGGAGTTGCGCACGTCGGTGAGCGCCTTGATCACGAAGAGCAGGATGGCGGTGCCGATCACCTGGTCGCGGAACGCGCCCCAGGTGCCGACCGGGAGCGTGCCGTTGCCCGGCAGGGTGGAGAACACGCCCTGGGTCTTGATGGTGTGGCCGGGGTCGATCTTGGCCAGCACCTCGCTGTAGTTCCAGCGGACGATCAGGGCCGCGACGAACGCCCCCGCGGTCTGCGCGGCGATGTAGGGCGCCGTCTTGCGCCAGGCGAACTCCCTGAACGCGGCGAGCGCGATGGTGACGGCGGGGTTGAGGTGGGCGCCGCTGATCCGGGCCGCGACGTACACGCCGAGCGTGACGCCGAGGCCCCAGGCCCAGGCGATGCTGTCGTGGTCGCCGATCTCGGCCCCGGCGACCTGCGCGACGACGCCGACGCCGAACAGGATGAGGATCAGGGTGCCGGCGAACTCGGCGGCGAGCTCACCGGCCAGCGGGGGGATTCGGGTGCGTTCCGCCATGGGTACTCCTCGGCAGGTGGGGTGGACGCGAGCCCCGTGAGGCTGGCTGGACCGTAAGCCGGGACGGAACGTCTGACAACGGGAGGCTGCCGACAATGTCGAACACTTTCGTCGTAGCCCGGCGGCGGTTACTCTCCACCCTGTGCACCAGATCACAGAATCCGGGCAGTTCAGGGCGCATCGGACGATGATTGCGGCGGCTGCCGACATTGTCGGCACATCGCCGATAGAACTACCATCGAGGCCATGCCCGGACCTGTGCAGTCGATCGAGCGGGCGGCCGCGATCCTGCGCCTGCTGGCGGCGAGCTCGGGCCGGCTCGGGGTCGGCGAGATCGCCAGTTCGCTGGGCCTCGCCCGGGGCACCGCGCACGGCATCCTGCGCACCCTGGAGCGCGTCGGCTTCGTCGAGCAGGACGGCGGCACGGGCAAGTACCAGCTCGGCGCCGCGCTGCTGCACCTCGGCACCAGCTACCTGGACGTCAACGAGCTGCGGTCCCGCGCCATCAACTGGGCCGACGCGCTCGCCTCGCGCAGCGGCGAGGCCGTCCGGATCGGGACGCTGCTGGACGGGAAGGTCCTGGTCGTCCACCACGTGTTCCGCCCGGACGACACGCTCCAGGCCATGGACGTCGGCTCGCTGCTGCCGCTGCACGCCACCGCGCTCGGCAAGTCGCTGCTCGCGCACGACGCCAACGCGGCGGCGTCCATCCGCGACACGGTCCTGGAGTCCTACTGCCGGCGCACCATCACCGACCCCAAGGAACTCGCACGGGCCGCCACCCGCGTCCGGGAGAACGGCTGGGCCGCCGAGACCGAGGAGCTGTCCATCGGCGAGGCCGGAATCGCCGCCCCGATCCGCGGGCACGGGGGACTCGTCGTCGGGGCCATCGGCATCTCCGGCGCGGTCGAGCGGATCTGCGACTCCCGCCGCGTCCCCGACCCGAGGCTCGTGGCCTACGTGCGCGACGCCGCCCGCGCCGTCTCCCGTGACCTCGGCGGCTCGCGCTGGTGACGCCCCGTCACCCGTCCTGACGCCGCCGCGCCGGCGCGGGGAGGCCCGTCCGGGGGGAGGAGGCAGACCGTGACCGAACGGTACGTCATGTCGATCGACCAGGGCACCACGTCCACCCGGTGCATCCTGTTCGACCACGGCGGCCGCCTGGTCTCGGTGGCGCAGCGCGAGCACCGGCAGCACTTCCCGAGGCCCGGCTGGGTCGAGCACGACCCGATGGAGATCTGGCGCAACCTGGAGCGCATCGCCCCGGAGGCGCTCGCCCAGGCGGGCGCGACGCCCGGCCAGGTCGCGGCGGTCGGGATCGCGAACCAGCGGGAGACGACCGTCCTGTGGGACCGGCTGACCGGCGTCCCGATCGGCCGCGCCATCGTCTGGCAGGACATGCGGACCGGCCCGCTCGTGGACGAACTGTCCCGCGCCCCGGGCGCCGCGATGGTCACCGAGCGCAGCGGGCTGCCGCTGGCCACCTACTTCTCGGCCCCGCGCGTCCGCTGGATGCTGGACCACACGCCCGGCCTGCGGGAACGCGCCGAGCGCGGCGAGGTCCTGTTCGGCACGATGGAGAGCTGGCTGATCTGGAACCTCAGCGGCGGCGTCGACGGCGGCGTCCACGTCACCGACGTGACCAACGCCAGCCGCACGCTGCTGATGGACCTGCACACGCTGAGCTGGGACGACGGACTGCTCGACTTCTTCGGGGTGCCGAAGGCGATGCTGCCGGAGATCCGGTCGTCCACCGAGACCTACGGGACGGCCCGCCGCGTGTTCCCCGGCGTGCGCGTCGGCGCCGCCCTCGGTGACCAGCAGGCCGCGCTGTTCGGGCAGACGTGCTTCTCCCCGGGCGAGACCAAGTGCACCTACGGGACGGGCGCGTTCCTGTTGATGAACACCGGCACGACGCCGGTCAAGTCGGACAACGGGCTGCTCACCACCGTCGGCTACAAGATCGGTGACGAGCCCGCCGTGTACGCCCTGGAGGGCTCGATCGCGATCACCGGGGCGCTGGTCCAGTGGTTCCGGGACGGCCTCGGGCTGATCACCACGGCGCCGGAGATCGAGACCCTGGCCCGGACCGTCGACGACAACGGCGGCTGCTACATCGTCCCGGCGTTCTCCGGGCTGTTCGCCCCGCACTGGCGCAGCGAGGCCCGGGGCATCATCGTCGGCCTGACCTCCTACATCACCAAGGGGCACCTGGCGCGGGCCGTGCTGGAGGCGACGGGCTGGCAGACCCGCGAGGTCGTGGACGCGATGAACGCCGACTCCGGCCTCTCGCTGAAGGAGCTCAAGGCCGACGGTGGCATGACGTCGGACAACCTGGTCATGCAGATGGTCGCCGACGTGCTGAACGTGCCGGTGGCGCGCCCGATGGTCGTGGAGACGGTGTCGCTCGGCGCCGCCTACGCCGCCGGCCTCGCGGTCGGCTACTGGGCGGGGCTGGAGGGGCTGCGCCGCAACTGGCACCGCGCCGCCCGCTGGGTTCCGGCGATGGAACCCGCGCAGAGGGCCGCCGAGTACGACAACTGGAAGCGCGCCGTGGAGCGCACGTTCGACTGGATCCGCGCGGGGGAGGACCCGGCCGCGGCGCCCTAGGCCCGGTCTGCTCCCCGGACTCGGTGCCGCTCGACGAGCTGCCGGACGATCACGTTGCGCTGGATCTCGTTGGTCCCCTCGCCGACGATCATCAGCGGGGCGTCCCGGAAGTAGCGCTCGACGTCGAACTCGGTGGAGTAGCCGGCCGCGCCGTGGATGCGGACCGCGTTGAGCGCGATCTGCATCGCCGCTTCCGACGCGTACAGCTTGGCCATCCCGGCCTCCATGTCGCAGCGCTCGCCCGCGTCCAGGCGCTCGGCGGCGTCGAGGGTGAGCAGCCGGGCCGCCCGCAGCTGGGTGGCCATGTCGGCGAGGTAGTTGCCGATGGACTGGTGCTGCCAGATCGGCCTGCCGAAGGCCTCGCGCTGCTGGGCGTAGCGAAGAGAGTCCTCCAGTGCGGCGCGCCCGACGCCGAGAGCGCGCGCCGCGACCTGGATGCGGCCGACTTCGAGGCCGCGCATCATCTGGGCGAAGCCGCGCCCCTCCTCGCCGCCGAGCACGGCGTCGAGCGGCGCCTCGTAGCCGTCGAAGGACAGCTCGCAGCTCTCCACGCCCTTGTAGCCGAGCTTCGGCAGGTCGCGGGAGACGGTCAGCCCGGGGCCCTTCTCCACCAGCAGGATGCTGATCCCCCTGTGCCGTGGGGACGCGGCCGGGTCGGTCTTGCACATCAGCGCGATGAGACCGGACGTGCGCGCGTTGGTGATCCACATCTTGGCGCCGTCGACACGGTACCGGGCGCCGTCCCTGCGCGCGGTCGTGCCCATGGCCTGCAGGTCCGAGCCGCCGGACGGTTCGGTGAGCGCCATCGTGGCGCGCAGCTCGCCGGTCGCCATCCGGGGCAGGTACCGGGCCTTCTGCTCCTCGGTGCCGTACACCGCGAGCAGGTGGGAGACGACCGTGTGCCCGCCGAACGCGCCCGCGAGCGTCATCCAGCCGCGCGCAAGCTCCTCGGTGACGAGCGCGTAGCAGGTCTTGGAGACTCCGACGTCGCCGTAGGGCTCGGGCACGGCGAGCCCGAAGACGCCGAGCCCCTTCATGCGGTCGATGAGATGGGCGGGATAGGTGTCCGCGTGCTCCAGGTCCCGGGCGACCGGGCGGACCTCCTTGTCGACGAAGTCCGCGACGACCTCGACGATGGCGCGTTCCTCGTCGCTGAGCGTGAACACGGCTCCGCCTCTCCTCCCGCTTCGTGTTTCATATATTTGATAGGAAGATACCTGCCGTCGACGGGAGGGAGGGTGGTCGCCCGTCCATAATGTGACCCCACCACCAGGCGCACGGGAGACGATGAGAGTGGCACTTTCCGGTGACCGGGCCCTCGGCCGGCGCCGCCAGCTGAGCGACGAGGTGGCCGCCTACGTCCGCGACCTCATCATGTCGGGCCAGGTCAGGCACGGGGAGTTCCTCCGCCTGGAGCGCATCGCCGAGGATCTCGGGGTCAGCGTCACCCCCGTCCGGGAGGCCCTGCTGTCGCTGCGCGGCGAGGGCTTCGTCACGCTGGAGCCGCGGCGCGGGTTCATGCCGGCGCCGCTCACCCGGCAGGACGTCCAGGACCTGTTCGAGGCGCAGGCGTACTTCGCCGGCGAGCTGGCCGCCCGCGCCGCCGGGAGGATCACCGAGGCGGAGCTGGAGGCGCTCGACCGGACGCAGGCGCTTCTGGAGGAGGCGTCCAAGGCCCGCGACTCCGCGGCCATCGAGCGCGCCAACCACCGGTTCCACCGGATCATCAACCTGTGCGCGGATTCGCCCAAGTCGTCCTGGCTGCTGCAGCTCGTGGTGCGGTACGCCCCGAGCCGCTTCTACTCCAGCATCGACGGCTGGACGCAGGCGTCGGTCGACGACCACCATCTCGTGCTCGCCGCGCTGCGGGCCGGGGACGGCGACGCGGCGCGGCAGGCGATGCGCGCCCACATCCGGCACGCGGGGACGCTGCTCGTGGTGCACCTGGAGGCGCAGGGCTTCTGGAGCGAGCAACCCGGCTGACGTCCCAGGCCCCCTTCCACCGGCTTCAGGGACTCACATATCGTATAAAAAATTTCCAGGAGGGCTGATGGACGACCGGTACCCCGAACCGGCACACGGCTCCGTGGTCACCGCACTCGACCACGGTGCGACGCGGGTGCTGACGCTGAACCGGCCCGAGGCCCGCAACGCGATCGACATCCCGATGCGCGAGCGGCTCGCGGACGAGGTGCGGCGCGCCGCGGACGACCCGGGCGTCCGAGCCGTCGTGCTGACCGGGGCCGCGGGGACGTTCTCGGCGGGCGGGGACGTCCGCTCGATGGAGGGCGCCGGACCGGACGCCGTCCGGGCGCGGCTCGATCCCGTGCACGAGACCGTCCGGCTCATCGCGACCTGCGGGACGCCGTTCATCGCGGCGGTCGAGGGCGCCGCCGCCGGGCTCGGCGTCTCCCTCGCCGCCGTGTGCGATCACGTCGTCGCCGCCGAGGACGCCCGGTTCGTCGCCGCGTTCGGCAAGGTCGGCCTCGTCGCCGACGGCGGGCTGCTCTGGACGCTCCCGCAGCGCGTCGGCATGGGCCGTGCCAAGCAGATGCTGGTGTTCGGCCAGACCGTGCCCGCACCCCGCGCCTACGAGATCGGGCTGGCGGACTCCCTCGCCCCGTCGGGCACGGCCCTGGACGCGGCCCTGGAGCGCGCCTCCGAGGCGGCCGCGCTCGCCCCGCTGTCGGTCGCCGCCGCCAAGCGCCTCCTCGCCCGGACCGGCCAGAGTCTGGACCGCCTGCTGGAGGCCGAGCGGGACGAGCAGACCTCCTTGTTCGGCAGCGCCGACTTCGCCGAGGGACGGGCCGCGTTCGCCGAGCGCCGCCCGCCGCGCTTCGAGGGCCGCTAGGGAGGACCGGGACGTGAGCAGGCTGCAGCAGACCCACGGGCTGACGGACGAGCAGCGGGAGATCATCGCGACCGTGCGGGCGTTCGTCGACCAGGAGATCCTCCCGGTCGCGACCGAGCTGGAGCACGCCGACGCCTACCCGCAGGCGATCGTCGACGGGATGAAGGAGCTCGGGCTCTTCGGCCTGACGATCGGCGAGGAGCACGGCGGGCTCGGCGCTTCGCTGCTGACCTACGCGCTGGTGGTGGAGGAGCTGTCGCGCGGCTGGATGAGCGTGTCGGGCATCGTCAACACCCACTTCATCGTCGCCTGGATGATCGCCCAGCACGGCACCGCCGGGCAGCGGGCGCACTACCTGCCGAGGATGGCGACCGGCGAGATCCGCGGCGCGTTCTCGATGTCGGAGCCGGGCTGCGGGTCGGACGTCTCGGCCATCAGGACCCGCGCCGTCCCGGACGGGGACGACTACGTGATCGACGGTCAGAAGATGTGGCTGACCAACGGCGGCACGGCCAACCTGGTGGCGACGCTGGTCAAGACCGACCCCGCCGCGGGCCATCGCGGCATGACGACGTTCCTGGTGGACAAGCAGCCGGGATTCGGCGAGGTCGCCCCCGGCCTCACCGTCCCCGGCAAGATCGACAAAATGGGGGGGTACAAGGGCGTCGACACCACCGAGCTGGTGTTCGACTCCTACCGGATCCCGTCCGCGCAGGTCCTGGGCGGGACGCCCGGACGCGGCTTCTACCAGATGATGGACGGCGTCGAGGTCGGCCGCGTCAACGTGGCGGCGCGCGGCTGCGGCGTGGCCCGCCGGGCCTACGAGCTCGCCCTGGCCTACGCGCGGCAGCGCGAGACGTTCGGCAGGCCGATCGCCGAGCACCAGGCCGTCCTGTTCCGCCTGGCCGAGATGGCGACCAAGGTCGAGGCCGCGCACCAGATGATGGTGATGGCGGCGCGCCGCAAGGACTCCGGCGAGCGCAACGACCTGGAGGCCGGGATGGCCAAGTACCTGGCCGGCGAGTACTGCAAGGAGGTCGTGGAGGACGCGTTCCGCATCCACGGCGGCTACGCCTATTCCAGGGAGTACGAGATCGAGCGCCTGTACCGGGAGGCCCCGATGCTCCTGATCGGCGAGGGCACCGCCGACATCCAGAAGATGATCATCGGCCGCAGGCTGCTGGAGGAGCGGTGACCGACGCGGGCGCCCGGCTGCCGCTGGAGGGGATCACCGTCGTCGCGCTGGAGCAGGCGGTCGCGGCGCCGTTCGCCACGCGGCAGCTCGCCGACCAGGGCGCCCGCGTCATCAAGGTGGAGCGCGTGGACGGCGGCGACTTCGCCCGCGCGTACGACACGGGCGTGCGCGGCGGGCTCGGCACGCACTTCGCGTGGCTCAACCGGTCGAAGGAGTCGGTCGCGCTCGACCTCAAGCGGGACGAGGGCCGCGCGATCCTCGCCGACCTCGTCGCCCGCGCCGACGTGTTCCTGCAGAACCTGGCGCCCGGCGCGGCCGCCCGGCTCGGGTTCGGCGCCGGCGAGCTGCGCGCCCGCGACCCCCGGCTGATCGTGGTCGAGATGTCCGGCTACGGGACGCGCGGACCGTACCGCGACAAGCGCGCCTACGACATGCTCGTCCAGGCCGAGGCGGGGCTGATCTCGGTCACCGGCACGCCCGAGACGCCCGTGAAGGCGGGCTCGCCGCTGGCCGACATCGCGGCCGGCATGTACGCCTTCTCCGGGACGCTCGCCGCGCTCGTGCGGCGCGGCGCCACCGGCGAGGGCGCGTCGATCGAGATCACGATGTTCGACGCGGTCGCCGAGTGGATGGGCCAGGCGATGTACACGACGCTCTACACCGGCTCCCCGCCGCCGCGCACGCGGCTGAGCCACCCCGTGATCGCGCCCTACGACGCCTACCCGACGTCCGACGGCGTCGACGTGGTGATCGGCGTCCAGAACGACCGCGGCTGGGCGGCCCTGGCCGCCGGCGTCCTGGAGCGGCCCGACCTCGTGATCGACCCCGAGTACGCGACGAATCAGGCGCGAGTCCGCAACCGGGAGAAGGTGGACGCGCTCGTCGCCGGGGTCACGTCCCGCATGGGACGGGAGGAGCTGCTGCGGCGGCTCGACAAGGCGGGCGTGCCGAGCGCGTCCCTGAACGACGGGCACGGCCTCGTCGCCCATCCACAGCTCGCCGAACGGGACCGGTGGCGGGAGGTGGGCTCGCCGGTCGGCGGCATCCGGGCCCTGCTCCCGCCGATCACCTTCGCCGGCGCCGAGCCGCGCATGGACCCGGTCCCGGCGCTCGGCGAGCACACCGACGCCGTGCTGCGCGAGCTGGGACGCGACGACGCCGCCATCGCGGCCCTGCGCTCCGCCGGCGCGGTCGCCTGACCGCCGCACCGTCGCGACCTGCGACCGCACCGCCGAGGCCGCCGGATATCGTGGCGGCATGGCCAGCCAGACTCCCGCCTCAGCCCCCGGTCGCCGCAGGGAGGAGTTGCGCGACTTCCTGCGCACCCGCCGCGCCCGCCTCGCCCCCGCCGACGTCGGCATGCCCGACGTGGGACGGCGCCGGACGCCGGGCCTGCGCCGTGAGGAGGTCGCCGTCCTCGCGGGGGTCGGCGTGTCCTGGTACACGTGGCTGGAGCAGGGCCGCGACATCAAGGTGTCCGGGGACGTCCTCGACGCGATCGCCCGCGCCCTGCGGCTGGACCGCCCCGAGCGCGAGCACCTGTACCTGCTCGCCGGGCTGAACCCGCCGCAGGCGGAGGCGGGCCCCGCCGTGCCGATCACACCGGAGCTGCAGCGGGTGCTGGACGCCTGGTCGCCGCGCCCCGCCTACGTCCGCGACCGGCACTGGAACTTCGTCGCGATCAACAACGCGGCCCGCGAGGTGTTCGGGTACGGCGACATCGACCACAACTGCCTGGTCACCTACTTCACCAACGTCCGGTACCGGTCGATGCACACCCACTGGGCCGCCGCCGCGCCCGACGTCGTGGCGCGGTTCCGGGCCGACGCCGCCCGCTACCCCGACGACCCCGAGTTCGACCGGATCATCGAGGACCTGCTGGCGGTCAGTCCGGAGTTCGCCGAGCTGTGGCCCCGCCACGAGGTGAGCGCTGGCGCCCAGGCGGTCAAGGGCATCCGGCACCCGGACGCGGGCGAGATGGTCTTCGAGGGCACGCTGCTGCCGCTCGCCGACCGTCCGGGCCACCACCTGGTGCTGCACAACCCGCGCCCCGGCACCGGCACGCAGGAGCGCCTCGAACGGCTGATGGCGCGGCGCGACCTCGCCGCCGCCGGCTGACCCGGCCTCCGCCGAGGGTGGTGGTGCCACACCCAGGATGAACGGAGTCTGTCTCCCCTCCCGTCCGTCCACCACGATCGTCCTCATGAGGAACGAAGGAGACATCATCAGGACGCGGGACTTCGCCGGAACGCCGGTGGGCGCCGTCGGGCTCGGGTGCATGGGCATGAGCTGGGCCTACACCGAGTCGGAGCGCGACGACGACGCCTCGGTGGCGCTGATCCGGGAGGCGCTCGACCTCGGCGTGACGTTCCTGGACACCGCGCAGCCCTACGGCGACGGCCACAACGAGGCCCTGGTCGGGCGGGCGCTGGCGGGACGCCGGGACGAGGCGGTCGTCGCCACGAAGACGGGCCTGGTCGTGGAGTCGATGGCCACCAGGAACATCGTCCGGAACGGGCGGCCGGAGCACGTCAAGGCGTCCGCCGAGGACAGCCTGCGCCGTCTCGGCACGGAGGCGATCGACCTGTACTACCTGCACCGGGTCGACCCGCAGGTGCCCCTCGCCGACACCTGGGGCGCGATGGCCGAGCTGGTCGCCGAGGGCAAGGTCCGCAGGCTGGGACTGTCGGAGGTCGGCGTCGCGCAGGCCGCCGAGGCGCACGCGATCCACCCGGTCGCGGCCGTCCAGTCGGAGCTGTCGCTGTGGACCCGCGACGCCATGGGCGCGCCCGGGGGAATGGCCGGCACCATGCCGGGCGACGCCACCGGGACGGCGGAAGGGCCGGGCGACGTGGTCGGCTGGTGCGCCGCCAACGGTGCGGCGTTCGTGCCGTTCTCGCCGCTCGGCCGCGGCTTCCTCACCGGGACGGTCACCGCGGCCGACTTCGAGGACACCGACTTCCGCGGCGGCAACCCGCGCTTCCAGGAGGACGCGCTGAAGGCCAACCTGCGCATCGTCGACGTGGTCAAGGCTGTCGCCGCGCGGCACGGCGCCACGCCGGCGCAGGTCGCCATCGCCTGGACGCTGGCGCAGGGCGAGCACGTCATCCCGATCCCCGGCACCAAGAAGCAGAGGTACCTGCGCGACAACGCCGGCGCCGCCGCGCTGGAGCTCACCGAGGCCGACCTCGCCGAGCTGGACGGCGTGCCCGCGCCCGTCGGGGGGCGGTACTGATGCGGGCCGTCACGATCCCCGGGTTCGGCGGCGCGGACGTGCTGCGCCAGGCCGAGGTCGAGGTCCCCGAGCCGGGGCCCGGCCAGGTGTCCATCGACGTCGCGTACGCGGGCGCGAACTTCGCCGAGGTGCTGTACCGGCGGGGCGTCGTGGACGTGCCGCTGCCCTTCGTCCCCGGCATCGAGGTGTCCGGTCACGTCCGTGCGGTCGGGCCCGACGTGGAGGGGCTGCGCAGGGGCCAGCCCGTCGCCGCGCTGACGATCGTCGACAGCGGCGGCTACGCCGAGGTCGCGGTCACCTCCGCCGACCTCGTCGCGCCGCTGGACGGCCTCGACCTCGGCCTGGACGTCGCCGCGGCCGTCCCGTCCAACGGGACCACCGCGTTCCTCGTCCTGGACCGCGTCGCGCGCATCGAGCCGGGTGAGACCGTGCTGGTGCACGCGGCCGCCGGGGGCGTCGGCAGCCAGCTCGGCCAGGCCGCCCGGCTGCTCGGCGCCGGCCGGGTGGCCGGCACGGTCGGCGGCCCCGCCAAGATCGAGGCCGCGCGCGGGTTCGGCTACGACGACGTCGTCCTGCGCGAGGCGCTGCCGGGCGAGGTCGCGGGCCTCACCGGCGGGCGCGGCTTCGACATCGTCGTGGACATGGTGGGCGGTCCCGCCCGCCGCGCGAGCCTGGATGCCCTCGCCCCGATGGGCCGGATGGTCGTGATGGGCAACGCGTCCGGCGCCGACGATGTGGGCGTCCCGGCGAACGAGCTGTGGTTCACCAACAAGACGGTGTCCGGGTTCAACCTCGCGGCGTTCGCGGGCGTCGCACCGGCCGAGGCCGGACGTGCCCTGCGCCGCGCGGTCGCCGCCGCCGCTTCCGGCGACCTGCGGGTCCAGGTCGAGGAACTGCCGCTGGCGCAGGCCGCCGAGGCGCACCGGCGCATCGAGTCGGGCGCCACCACCGGCAAGCTCGTCCTGGCGGTCAGGGGCTGACCCTCCGGAGGCGTTCCTCCGGCCGGGGGGCGGTCATCTCGCCGCCTTCCGGCCGGAGGCCGGCGCCTGAGAGGCCAGGGCCAGCAGCGCGTCGACCGTCCACTGGTCGTAGGCGTGCTCGCCGTACTTGGCCGCGACGACCCTTCCGTCGGGTCCGATCAGGAAGTCGGCGGGCAGACCGAAGCGGCCGCCGTCGGGGAACAGCCGGGGAGCCCGCTCGCGTCGCCGGAGGATGTCCCAGGTGCCGCGGGCGACGGCCCGGACGACCGTCCCCCACACGCGCGGGTGGAGGAGGGCGCGCCGTGCCGGCTCGACGCCGAACTCGGCGTACAGCCGCCTCGCCGGGTCGCCGACCACGGGGAACGGCAGGCCGTCGACGTGCTCGCGCAGTTCCTCCGCGGAGGAGTGGAAGACGACGACCTCGCCGATCCCGGCGGCCTCGATCTCCTCGTGCCGCGCCACGATCGAGCGCAGGTGCAGGTTGCAGATCGGGCAGCCGGCGAACCGGCGGAACTGCAGGTGGACGAGGCGGCCGGGATCGGGAATCGGGATCGGCGGGCCGCTCACCGGGGTCAGCTCCCGCGCGGGGACATCGGAACCGGGTGCCAGGTGCATGGGCACTCCTTTAAGAGTATGGCGTACGCCTACGATCGTAAGCGTATGCCGTACGCTGTCAAGCGCCATGCCTCGACCACGCTCGCTCAGTACCGAGCGGCTCGCGCGAGCCGCGCTCGCCGTCATCGACCGGGACGGCCTCGCCGGGCTGTCCATGCGCGCCGTCGCCAAGGAGCTCGGGATGAGCACCATGGCGCTCTACCGGTACGTGCGCGACCGCGAGGAGCTGGAAGGGCTGGTCGTCGACCTGGTGTACGCCGAGGTCGATCCCGCGCCGCCGCCCCCCGGGCCCTGGGAGGGGCGGATCGAGACCATGGCCCTGCGGCTGCGGGACGCGTTCGGCGCCCACGCGGCGATCATGCCGCTGACGCTCACGCGCAGGCACGACTCGACGGGATCGCTCTGCTGGGGCGAGGCGGTCGCCGGCATCCTCGCCGACGCGGGCTTCGCCGGCCCGCGCGCGGCGATCGCGCTCCGCGCGCTGATCGCCTACATCGTCGGCGCGATCCAGCTGGAGCACCTGGGCGGGCTGGAGGGGGAGGGGACCGCCGTGATCGCCGGGCTGCCCGCCGACGACTTCCCCCATCTGACGCGGACCGCGCACCACGGCCGCCGGATCGGCCCCGACGAGGAGTTCCGCGGGGGTCTGGCGGCCGTGCTGCGCGGCCTGGGCGAAGGTGCGTCCTAGACGGGTTCCGCCCCCTTCCGGCCCGCCAGGTACGACTGCTGCGCGGCGATGGCCTCGGCCGCCTGCCGCACGATCGCGCCGATCAGGCCGGCGCAGTCCGGCAGGTCGTCGATCACGCCGACGACCTGCCCGGACGCCATCACGCCGAGGTCGGGCCGGCCGTCCACCATGGCGGCCCGCAGCAGCATGGGCGTGTTGGCGGCCATCAGGACCTGCGACCACGACAGGTCCTTGCCGTGCTTCATCGCCTTCCCGTCGGCGATCATCTCGCGCCACGACATGCCGGACAGCTTCTTGAACCGGGCGCCGTTGCGCAGCGCCCGGACCAGCCCGCCGACGCGGCCGGAGTCCTCCAGCGCGTCGACCAGCCCGCTGCGCAGCACCCGGTGCGGCATGCCGTCCACCTGCCGCGTGACCACGGTCTCGCCGGTCTTGAGGTAGACCTGCTTGACCGCGTCCGGCACCGAGCTGTCGGACGTCAGCAGGAACCGGGTGCCCATCGCGACACCCGCCGCGCCGTAGGCGAGCGCGGCGGCGAGGCCGCGCCCGTCGAAGAAGCCGCCGGCCGCGATCACCGGGATGTCCACGGCGTCCACGACCTGGGGGAGCAGCAGCGTGGTGGCGACGGGGCCGGTGTGCCCGCCGCCCTCGCCGCCCTGCACCAGGACGGCGTCCGCGCCCCAGCCCGCGACCTTCTCCGCGTGCCGCCGCGCGCCGACCGAGGGGATCACCACGAGCCCGGCGTCCTTCAGCTTGGCGATCAGCTCCCGCTTGGGCGCGAGCGCGAACGAGGCGACCTTCACGCCCTCCTTGATGAGCAGGTCGATGCGGTCGCCCGCGTCCCCGGCGTCGGCCCGCAGGTTGACGCCGAACGGGGCGTCCGTGCGGTCCTTGACCTCGCGGATCGCGTCCGCGAGCTGGTCGAGCGTCATCGTCGCCGACGCCAGCACGCCGAGCCCGCCCGCGTTCGCCACGGCTGTGACGAGCCGCGGCCCGGCCACCCACCCCATGCCCGTCTGCACGATCGGGTGCCGCACCCCCGTCAGGCGGGTCAGCGGGGTGTCGAGCACCTGTCCGGTGTCCGCCCCGCTCATGCGGGGACCTCGCGCTCCCGCAGACCCTTCGGGTCGAGGACCTCCCGCATGATCCGCAGTTCCTCGGCGTCCGGCAGGCGCGTCTCGGGCACCTCGTCCGGGACGGCGAGCTCGAAGCCGGTCGCCGCGAGCACGTCCTCGACGCGCACGCCGGGATGGACCGAGCGCAGCCGCATCCGCCTTTCGGGCGTCTCGAAGTCGAGCACGGCCAGGTTGGTCACCACGGCGCGGATCTCGTGCGCGCCGCGGTCCCACCCGACGCCGCTCACCATGTCGACCTGCTCGGTGAACACGCGCGTCGAGTGCTTCGGCACCCAGTAGCTCGTCGTGTTCAGCAGCGTGTTGCCCGGCCCGCCGCGCACCCCGAGGAGCTGCCGCGAGGGCTGCTTCCAGTCGCCGATGCACGAGATGTTGGTGTTGCCGTGCGCGTCGATCTGGCTCGGCCCCATCACCACGTGCCGCCGCCCGTTCAGGACGAGCCACAGGTGGTCGCGGAAGGGCAGCCAGCCCTCGACCGTCCCGGCCTGCGCGCCGAGCGGGACGGGTTCGGCGCTCAGCGACGGGCCGCCGTCGGTGGTCAGCAGATCGGGCGCGAACGTCGCGCGCGCCAGCCTGGATCCCAGCATGGGGACGAATCCGGCCACCGCCGCCGCGACGATCTCCCCGTCTCCCCGGAACAGGTCCGCGCACGCGGCCGCGCACACCTCGGCCCTGGTCGCCTCGCTCATCGCGCCTCCTCCCGCCAGACCCGGACCGCGTCCTGGTAGGCGGCCTCGTCGCCGGACAGGAATCGCTCGCTGAAGGCCGACCACGTGTCCGGACCGGCCGCCGCCTGCGCGTACAGCTTCTGGAACGCCTCGTCCCGCCCGAAGTCGGGCAGGCAGTCGGTGAAGTGCGCGCCGTTCGGCGTCTCCACCACGCCCGCCACCTGCGACCGGCTGATCAGCAGGGACTGCACCGGCCCCTCCTTGGCGAAGTCGGCGGTGTCGACGAGCCGCTCGCACGACACGTACGTCCGGTCGGCCGCCTTGGCGAACAGGTCGTCCATGTACGGGTCGGGGCCGAGGTACTGGGCGTTGCCGCGCGCGTCGGCGCGGTTCATGTGCACCAGCGCCGCGTCCATGCGCAGCGCGGGGACGGCGACGAGCTCCCGCCCGTCCTCGTAGGGCGACCGGACCGTCCGCAGCTCCGGATTGACCTTCATCACGTCGGAGCCGAGGCCGACCGGGGTGGGCAGGAACGGCAGCCGGTGCGCCGCCGCGTACAGCCCGAACATGAACATGCCCTCGTCGTACTCGGTCAGCTCGATGGCCCCGGACTGGCGCGCCCGCCGGAAGTGCGGCTCCAGCGGGATCGAGTCCATCGTCACGAACGCGGTGACGAGCCGGCGGACCTTGCCCGCCGCGCACAGCAGCCCCACGTCCGGCCCCCCGTAGGCGACGACGGTGAGGTCGGTGACGGGGGAGCGCAGGATCGCCCGCACCAGCGCCATCGGCTTGCGCCGGGAGCCCCAGCCGCCGATCCCGATCGTCATGCCGCTCTCCAGCGACCCCGCGATCTCCTCGACGGACATCACCTTGGAGCTCATCGGGCCCCCTTGGCGACGAACGCGTCGCGGTGCTCGTCGCCCGCGCCGACGAGGTTCAGCTCGAACGTGAACCCCTGCTCGTAGCGGTAGCTGCGCCTGACGTCGACCGGGTCGATGCCGTTGAGGGACTCCTTGGCGCGCCGGATCACGTACCGGTCCTTTGCGGCGATGCCGGTGGCGACCTCCATCGCCTTGGCGCGCAGCTCCTCGGCCGGGACGACCTCCAGTACCGAGCCGTGATGGTGCAGCTCCTCGGCCGTGACGTTGCGGCACGTGTAGACCATCGCCCGCATCAGGTGCTGCGGGACGAGCCGGGCCAGGTGGGTGGCGGCGCCGAGCGCGCCCCGGTCCACCTCGGGAAGCCCGAAGTAGGCGTCCCGCGAGGCGATCACGATGTCGGCGTTGCCGGCGAGGCCGACGCCGCCGCCGAGGCAGAAGCCGTGAACCGCGGCCACGACCGGGACCTCGCAGTCGTAGACGGCGGCGAACGCCGCGAAGCAGCCGCGGTTGGCGCCGACCAGCGCGGCGTGGCCCGCGGTGCTCTGCATCTCCTTGATGTCGACGCCCGCGTTGAAGCCCCGGCCCTCGGCGCGGAGCACGACGGCGCCGACCCCCGGGTCGCGGCCCGCCGCGAGCACCGCGTCGGCCAGCTCGTACCAGCCCGCGACGGTCAGGGCGTTGACCGGCGGCGCGTCCACGACGATCTCGGCGACCCCGTCCAGGGTCGTGGTGGAGACTCCCATGCGCTACCTTTCCACCAAACATTTGTTAGAACAGACGGTAGCAGAGCCGTTCGGAGGAGGCGGAATGTCATCGGAGCCGGAGGCGGCAGGTCACTCGGAGCCGGAGGCGGCATGTCGCTGACGCTCGACCTGGAGGGCAGGACCGTCGTGGTGACGGGGGGCGTGCGCGGGGTGGGCGCCGGGATCAGCCGCGCCTTCCTGGAGGCGGGCGCCGACGTGGTCGCGGTCGCCCGCCGCGAGCCGGACTCGGTGCCCGAGGCCGGCGGCCGGACCGCGCGGTTCGTCTCGCTGGACGTGCGCGACCCCGACGCCGTACAGGACTTCGCGGACGACCTCGACCGCGCGGACGTGCTCGTCAACAACGCGGGGGGCGCCCCGTACCTGCCGGTGGCGGACGGCGCCCTGCGCACCCACGTCAAGATCATGGAGCTGAACCTGACGGCGCCGCTGATCATGGCCCGCGCGCTGCGGCCGCTGATCATGAGGCGGGGCGGCGGCTCGGTCATCAACATCGGCAGCGTGAGCGGGGTGCGCCCGTCGCCGGGCACCGCCGCCTACGGCGCGGCCAAGGCGGGGCTGCACAACCTCACCCAGTCCCTGGCGGTCGAGTGGGCGCCGCACATCCGGGTCAACACGCTGATCCTCGGCATGGTCCGGACCGAGCTGGCGCACCTGCACTACGGGGACGAGGACGGCATCGCGGCGGTGGCGAGGACCGTCCCGCTCGGCCGCCTCGCCGACCCCTACGACATCGGCGCCGCCTGCGTGTTCCTGGCGTCCGACCTGGCGTCCTACGTGACCGGCTCGTCGATGCAGGTGCACGGCGGGGGAGAGCGCCCCGCCTTCCTGGACGCCGCCACCGTCAACAAGGAGGAAACGCGATGATCTGCAAGGACCGGGTGGTCGCCGTCACCGGCGCCGGACGCGGCCTCGGCCGCGCGCACGCGCTGGAGTTCGCCCGGCAGGGCGCCCTCGTCGTCGTCAACGACCTCGGCGTCGCGCGCGACGGCACCGGCGACGCCTCCGAGGGCCCCGCCCACGACGTCGTGCGGGAGATCGAGGCGCTCGGCGGACGGGCGGTCGCCAGCACCGACGACATCGCCACCGACGAGGGCGCCGCCGCGCTCGTCGCCGCGGCGACCGGCACGTTCGGGCGGCTGGACACCCTGGTCAACAACGCCGGGTTCCTGCGCGACCGGATGCTGGTCAACCTCGGTGAGGACGAGTGGGACGCCGTCATGCGCGTGCACCTCAAGGGCCATTTCCTGCCGCTCAAGCACGCCGGGCGTCACTGGCGGGCCGAGAGCAAGGCCGGCCGCGCCGTGGACGCGCGCGTCGTCAACACCTCCTCCGGTGCCGGGCTGCTCGGCAGCGTCGGCCAGGGCAACTACTCCGCCGCGAAGGCGGGCATCGTCGGGCTGACGCTCGTGGCGTCCGCCGAGCTCGGCCGGTACGGCGTGATGGTCAACGCGATCGCGCCCGCCGCCCGCACCCGGATGACCGAGGAGGTCTTCGCGCAGACGATGGCCGCGCCCGCCGAGGGCGAGTTCGACGCCATGGCGCCCGAGAACGTCTCGCCGCTCGTCGTCTGGCTCGGCTCCGCGCAGTCGCGGGACGTCACCGGGCGGGTCTTCGAGGCCGAGGGAGGCAAGATCTGCGTGATGGACGCCTTCCGCCACGGCCCCGCCGCCGACAAGGGCGCGAGGTGGGACCCGGCCGAGGTCGGCGACGTCGTCAGGGACCTCCTGGCGAAGGCCCCCAACCCCGAACCGGTGTACGGAGCGGGCTGACCGGCGCCCGCGCCTCACTGAGGCCGGTAGCCGTCCATGTACCGGCTCACCTGCTCCGCGTAGGGCCGGGTCCTGGCAGGGACGCCGCCCGTCTTCACCACCGTCGTGGCCGAGGTCCGGTAGGCGGCGGCGAGGTTCAGCGCCGGGTCGCCCGGAAGGTCCTTCAGGTCCTTCCCCCAGTAGCACAGGAACCGCCCCATCGCGGGGATGGACAGCTCCGGCGTGATCTGGGCGGGCCTCGGCTCGGGGTTGTCGAGCCCGCCGGGCTGCCAGAACGCCAGGACGTGCGGAGTCCACCGGGCGATGCCGTACTCGTCGTGCGCCGGGTCGGACAGGTGCGGGTCGAAGCCGCTCTCCGCCTTCAGCATCGCCGCGATCAGCGTCGGGCTCAGCCCGCGCAGCTCGCACCACGTCCCGGCCTGGACGATCAGGTCCCGGTAGCGGGCGGGGACGTCCGATCCCGCCCGCAGCCACTGCCGGTTCCGCTCCTCCGGCGCCGTGCCGCCGTCGCCCCGGTGGGGGAGCCCCATGAACGCGACGGCGGCCAGTGCCACCGCGGCGGCCACCCCGGCTCCCGCGACCGCCCGCCGCCGGCCGCGCGAGCGCTTTCCCAGCGGACGCCTCCTCGGGGTGAACGCGCCGGTGCGCGTCTCCCCGGAGGTTCGCGCCAGTGCCGCCCCGAAGTCCGCCGCCGACGCCCAGCGCTTGTCCCGGTCGGGATGGAGCGCGCGCATCACGGCCGCGCTGACCCCGGGCGAGATCGCGGCCCGGGTCTGACCGGGCGGGCGCGGCGGCACGGCGGGCGGTTCGCCGGTCAGCAGGTGGTGGGTCAGCGCGCCCAGCCCGTAGACGTCCGCGCGGCGGTCCGGCGCGCCGTCCACCAGTGTCTGCTCGGGCGCCATGTATCCGGGCGAGCCGGCGGGGAGCGTCAGCCTCGACAGGTGCTCCCCGGTGCGCGCGATGCCGAGATCGGCGATCATGATGCGCTCGCCGCCGCCGGGCGCGGACCGCAGCAGCACGTTGGACGGCTTCAGGTCGCGGTGCACGATGCCGAGGTCGTGCAGCTCCTGTACACCCCGGATGATCTCCTGCGCGGTGCGCAGGGCCTCGCCCGGCGGGAGCGGCCCGCCGGCGAGCCGCTCGGCCAGCGTGCCGCGGTCGGCGTAGGTCATCACGAAGTAGGGCCGGCCGTCCGGCAGCTCCCCGATGTCGAAGACCTGCACCAGCCGGTGCGAGTCGGCGCGGCGCAGCAGCCGCGCCTCCTGGACGAACCGGTCCCGCACGTCGGTGCGCAGCGTCCAGTGCCCGGCCAGGATCTTGATCGCGACGGGGGAGTCGAGGTCGGGATCGTGCCCCCGCCAGACCGAGGCGAAGCCGCCAGATCCGAGATGGCTGTCGATCCGGTAGCGCCCGGCGGCGATCGGGGTCTCCACGTCTCCTAATCATGAATGACGGACAAGGGGCGGTGCAGTGGCTTTGGGTGAAGGATCAGGTACGGAATGCGGCCGCGGACGATGGAATGCGCTCTCCCGGCCCGGCGTTGTATCGGCCGGATAATGGATCGCCCCACGCGGCGTGTTCCGGCTACGGTGCGAAGGTTGTGGGGTCAGTGGGGCCCGGGGGGCCCGGAACCCTATCCTTGTCGATGGTTATGGGGACGAGTGTGGAATCGCCGCTCGCCGGCCTGCGCGCGCGCCTGCCGCAGTTGATGCTGCGCGACCAGCACCGGCTGCGCCGCAGGATCGACGGCGCCCAGAAGACGCGGGACGCCGCGCGCCGGGCCAGGGTCGCCGAGGAGATCGCCGCCGACGTCGAGGCCGCCGAGCGGCGGGTCGAGCGGCGGCGCCTCGCCGTGCCCGCGATCACCTATCCGGCGCAGCTGCCGGTGTCGAAGAAGAAGGACGACATCCTCGCCGCGATCCGCGACCACCAGGTCGTGATCGTCGCGGGAGAGACCGGCTCCGGCAAGACCACCCAGATTCCCAAGATCTGCCTCGAACTGGGCCGGGGCGTGCTCGGCTCCATCGGCCACACCCAGCCGCGGCGGCTCGCCGCGCGGACGGTCGGCGACCGCATCGCCGAGGAGCTCGGCACCGAGCTCGGCGACGCGGTCGGCTACAAGGTGCGCTTCACCGACCGGTCGAGCGACGACACGCTCGTGAAGCTGATGACCGACGGCATCCTGCTGGCCGAGATCCAGACCGACCGGCTGCTGCGCCAGTACGACACGCTCATCATCGACGAGGCGCACGAGCGCAGCCTGAACATCGACTTCCTCCTCGGCTACATCAGGGAGATCCTGCCCCGGCGCCCCGACCTGAAGGTGATCATCACCTCCGCCACGATCGACCCGGAGCGGTTCTCCGCGCACTTCGGGGACGCGCCGATCGTGGAGGTGTCCGGGCGCACCTATCCGGTCGAGGTCAGGTACCGCCCCGTCACCGACCCGGACGACCCGTCGGCCGACCCCGACCGCGACCAGGTCCAGGCGATCGTCGAGGCGGTCGACGAGCTCGGCCGCGAGGGGCCCGGCGACGTCCTGGTGTTCCTCAGCGGCGAGCGGGAGATCCGCGACACCGCCGACGCGCTCACCAAGCACTTCACCCGGCAGAAGGGGACGACCGAGGTCGTGCCGCTGTACGCGCGGCTGTCGTCGGCCGAGCAGCACCGGGTGTTCCAGCCGCACCGGGGGCGGCGGGTCGTGCTCGCCACCAACGTCGCGGAGACGTCGCTGACGGTCCCCGGCATCAAGTACGTCGTCGACCCCGGCACCGCGCGCATCTCCCGCTACAGCCACCGGCTGAAGGTCCAGCGGCTCCCGATCGAGCCGGTGTCGCAGGCCTCGGCGAACCAGCGCAAGGGCCGCTGCGGCCGCGTCTCCGAGGGCGTGTGCGTCCGGCTGTACTCCGAGGAGGACTTCGAGTCCCGCCCGGAGTTCACCGAGCCGGAGATCCTGCGGACCAACCTCGCGTCGGTCATTCTGCAGATGACCGCGCTCGGCCTCGGCGACATCGCCGCCTTCCCGTTCGTGGAGCCGCCGGACCGCCGCAACGTCAAGGCCGGCGTGGACCTGCTGCACGAGCTCGGCGCGATGGACCCGGCCGAGAAGGACCCGCGCAAGCGCCTCACCGAGCTCGGCCGCCGGCTCGCCCAGCTGCCCGTCGACCCCCGGCTCGGGCGCATGATCCTGGAGGCCGACCGCAACGGCTGCGTCCGCGAGGTCCTGATCATCGCGGCTGCGCTGTCCATCCAGGACCCGCGCGAGCGCCCCGCCGACAACCAGCAGGCCGCCGACGAGAGGCACCGCCGGTTCGCCGACCCCGGCTCCGACTTCCTGGCCTACCTGAACCTGTGGAACCACCTGCGCGAGCAGCAGGCGGAGCTGTCGGGCAGCGCGTTCCGCCGCATGTGCAAGAACGAGTTCCTGCACTACCTGCGCATCCGCGAGTGGCAGGACCTGCACGGCCAGCTCAAGCAGGTCGCAAAGTCGCTCGGCGTCACGCTCAACACCGCCGACGCGCCGCCCGACCGCATCCACACCTCGCTGCTCGCCGGCCTGCTCTCCCACATCGGCCTGATGGACGTCGACAAGAAGGACAAGCAGCGGCGCGGGCAGGAGTACCTCGGCGCCCGGGGCGCGAAGTTCGCGGTGTTCCCGGGGTCGTCGCTGTTCAAGAAGCCGCCGCGCTGGGTGATGTCGGCCGAGCTGGTCGAGACCTCCCGGCTGTGGGGGCGGATCAACGCCCGGATCGAGCCCGAGTGGGTCGAGCCCCTCGCGCAGCACCTGGTGAAGCGCAACTACAGCGAGCCGCACTGGTCGAAGAAGCAGGCGGCCGTCATGGCGCGCGAGAAGGTCACCCTCTACGGGGTCCCGATCGTCGCCGACCGCCGCGTCAACTACGGCGCCATCGACCCGGCGCTGTCACGCGAGCTGTTCATCCGGCACGCGCTCGTCGAGGGCGACTGGGAGACCCACCACCGGTTCTTCCACGACAACCGCGCCCTGCTGGACGAAGTGGAGGAGCTGGAGCACCGCGCCCGGCGCCGCGACATTCTCGTCGACGACGAGACCCTCTTCGACTTCTACGACGCGCGGATCCCCGAGGACGTCGTGTCCGGGCGGCACTTCGACGCCTGGTGGAAGAAGGCCCGGCGCGCCGACCCCGACCTGCTCGGGTTCGAGAAGTCGATGCTCATCAACGAGTCCGCGGGCGGGGTCAGCGAGTCCGACTACCCGGACGTGTGGCAGCAGGGCGCCCTGCGGCTGCGCCTCACCTACCAGTTCGAGCCGGGCACCGACGCCGACGGCGTCACCCTGCACATCCCCGTCCAGGTCCTCAACCAGGTGCGGCCGGCCGGCTTCGACTGGCAGGTGCCGGGCCTGCGCACCGAACTGGTCACCGAGCTGATCCGGTCGCTGCCGAAGCAGCTGCGCGTCAACTTCGTCCCGGCGCCCGACTACGCGCGCAAGATCCTCGACCGCGTCGCACCGCGCACCGAGCCCCTGCTGGACGCCCTGGAGCGCGAGCTGACGGCGATGACGAGCGTGCCGGTCGCACGCGAGGCGTGGGACCCGTCCCGGCTGCCCGCCCACCTGCGCATCACCTTCCGGGTCGTGGACGCGGCAGGCCGGTCCCTCGGCGAGGGCACCGACCTGGACGAACTGAAACGCCGCCTAGCCGGGAAGGTGCGCGGGACGCTGTCCAAGGCGGCGTCCACGATCGAGCGGTCCGGGCTCACCGCGTGGACGCTCGGCGAGCTGCCCCGCACCTATGAGCGCAACCAGGCCGGCTACGACGTCAAGGCCTATCCCGCGCTCACCGACGAGGGCGACACCGTCGCCGTCCGCATGTACGAGACGGAGGCCGAGCAGCGGCGCGCGATGTGGCTCGGCACGCGGCGGCTGATCCTGCTGAACGCGCCGTCGCCGGTGAAGCTCATCCAGGGCCGCCTGACCAACCAGGGCAAGCTGGCGCTCAGCCACAACCCGCACGGCTCCGTCGCGGCGCTGTTCGACGACTGCGTCACCGCCGCCGCCGACCGGCTCATCGCCGAGGCGGGCGGACCCGCGTGGGACGAGGACGGCTACCGCGCCCTGTACGACCGGGTCCGCGCCGACCTGCACGACGCCACGGCCCAGATCGTCGGCCTGGTCGAGCGCGTCCTCGCCGAGGCGCACGAGATCGACCGGCGTCTGCGCGGCACGGCGAGCCTGACCCTGGTCCCGGCGCTCACCGACGTCCGCGGCCACCTCGGCACGCTCGTCCGGCCGGGGTTCGTCACCGCGACCGGCTGGGCCCGGCTGCCGGATCTGCCGCGCTACCTGCGCGCCCTGCAGGTCAGGCTCGACAAGCTCCCCGAGAACCCGGGACGCGACCGCATGCTCGCGCACCAGGTCGAGGTCCTGACGCAGGAGTACGACCAGACCCTGCGCCGGCTCCATCCGGCCCGGCGCGAGGAGGAGCCGGCGCGGCAGATCCGCTGGATGCTGGAGGAGTTGCGGGTCAGCCTCTTCGCCCAGCAGCTCGGCACCCGCTTCCCCGTCTCCGACAAGCGCATCCGCAAGGCGATGGCCCAGCTCTAGGCGGGGGTGCGCGCGAACAGTTCCAGGTGCCCGCACCGGCGGCACCGCAGCGCGTCGATCTGCCAGCGGGGCCGGCCCATGCGCTTGGCCCCGCCGAAGACCCCCTTCTCCAGCGGCCCGAGGATCCAGCGGGCGTAACCGCGGGAGGACTCGCCCGCGTCCTCGATGAAGCCCAATTCGAGGTCGTCGCCCTCGCACTGCGTGCACGTCGGCTGCGTCATGCCGGGAGGGTAGCGGGTCATGCGGGCGCGGGGGGCGGGGGCTGACGCATGATCATATTCGGGTGATACTGGGACATGGCCTCGCGGGAGTACTACCCACCGATCGAGCCGTACGACTCCGGGCTGCTGGACGTCGGCGACGGCAACCGTGTCCACTGGGAGACCTGCGGCAATCCGGAGGGACTGCCCGCGGTGTTCCTGCACGGCGGGCCCGGAGGCGGAGTCCTGCCCGACCACCGGCGGTTCTTCGACCCGTCCCGGTACCGCATCGTGCTGTTCGACCAGCGCAACTGCGGGCGGAGCCTGCCCTGCGCCGGCGACCCGGCGGCGTCCCTCGACCACAACACCACGCCGCACCTGGTGGCCGACATCGAGCGCCTGCGCGAGCACCTGTCGATCGAGAGCTGGCTCGTGTTCGGGGGCAGCTGGGGGAGCACCCTGGCGCTCGCGTACGCGCAGGCGCATCCCGGCCGGGTCAGCGCGATGGTGCTGCGCGGCATCTGGCTCGTCCGCCCGTGGGACGAGGCGTGGGGGCTGGCCGCGACCGGTGCGGCGCGTCTCTTCCCGGCCGAGTGGGAGGCGTTCCGGGACGCGATCCCGCCCGCCGAGCGGGACGACCTGCTGGCCGCCTACGGGCGCCGCGTCGGCCACCCGGACCCGGCCGTCCACGTTCCCGCCGCCCGAGCCTGGGCCGCGTGGGAGCTGACGGCCAACACGCTCCTGCCCGTCCCGCCGCCGGAGCTGGACGACGCGGTGACGGTGGCCTTCGCCCGCATCATGCACCACTACATCGCGAACGGGGGCTTCCTCCCGGCCGGGGGCCTGCTCGCGGGCGTGGACCGCGTCCGGCACATCCCCGCCGTGATCGTGAACGGGCGCTACGACATGAAGACACCGCTGGAGCAGGCGTGGGATCTTCACCGCGCGTGGCCGGAGGCGAGGTTCCACATCGTCGAGGACGCCGGGCACGGCGGCGGCGAGCCCGGCACGCGCGACCGCCTCATCGAGGCCACCGACGCTTTCGCCGCTCACTTCTCCACGAAGTGGGCGCCCCCACATGTACCACCCAAGTCACTGCAGTGACGCGCAGGGGTGCGTAAGGTTCATTCCATGCCTAACAGCGATGAGCGCGACAATAGCGGCCCCCAGGAGATGGCCGCGGCTCCCCAGGGCGCGGTCTCCGAGGGCTCGGCGTACGAGGGCACGGTGTCAGGGGCGCCCGCCGAGACCGCGGTCGCGCGCATGGGCGACCCGGTCACGGTCTGGCCGTGCGCCAACTGCGGTAGGCCCGTCCCGCAGCCGGTCGGCGCCGCCCGCACCGTCCGCTACTGCCAGGACAACGAGGGCGCCTGCGCCCGCGAGGCGCGCGAGCGCCGCGACCGCGGCCGGGACGCGCCGGGCCTCACCGGGCAGGTCGCGTCGGCGTGGGAGCTCGTCGAGCGGATGGAGCGGGCCGCCGACGCGCTCGCCGAGTCGCTGACCTCCGAGCTGAGCGTCGCCGGCGTGGAGCGCCGCGTCGCCGAGGTGCGCGCCGAGGCCGCCCGCGAGCTCGCCATCGCGCAGAGCGAGCGCGACGCCTCCCAGCGCAAGGCCGAGGAGGCGTGGCACGAGGCCGTCTCGTCCCGCAAGCGCGCCGAGACGGCCGAGGGAGACGCCGGGCGCGCCCGCGAGGAGGCCAAGCTCGCCACCGCCAAGCGTGACGCGGCGCAGCAGGCGTGGGAGGAGGCCCACCAGATCGCGCAGCAGTCCATGACGGCCAAGCTCGCGGCCGAGAGCGAGCGCGACCGGGTCGCGGCACGGGAGACCGAGCTGCTCGCCGCGCTGGAGGCCGCGCGGGCCGAGCTCGTCGGCCTGCACGCCAAGCTCGCCGAGGCTGAGGGCGCCGCCGAGGCGCAGCGCGTGGAGGCCGCGGTCGCCAAGCAGGGCGCCGAGGACCTGCGCAACGCCATGCGCGACACCGAGGCCCAGCGGCAGCGCGCCATGCAGGCCGCCAGCAAGGCCGAGGCCGAGCGCACCACCGCCCTGCGCGCGCAGTCGGAGGCCGAGGCGGAGGTCGTCCGCGCCAACGCCCGCGCCGACGAGGCCGCCAAGGAGCGCGAAGCCGCGCAGGCGCAGGCCACGGCCGCGACGGCCGAGCGGGACGAGCTGAACACCAAGGTCAACGACCAGGCGGTGCAGCTGCGGCAGCTGTCGCAGTCGGTCGCCGAGCAGCAGGCCGCGCTCACCGCCCTCGCCGAGGAGCGCGACGCCGCCCGCGCCGAGGCCGACCGCGCCCGGCGCCAGATCGACCAGCTCACCCACAACACGCTCTCGTCGAACTTCCCGCCCGGCGGGCGGATGTCCGGCGGCGGCCACCCGGGGCCCCCGCCCGGCGTGCCGCCCACCGGAGCCCCCGGCACCGCCCCGGCGCCCGGCATGCCGCCGGGCCCGCCCCCGATCGGCGGCCCCTTCCCGGGCGGCACGCCGGCCCGCCCCGGCGCGCCGGTACCCCTCGGGGCCCCCGTCCCGAACCCGCCTCCCGCCCCGAACGGGACGCCGGCCTCGACCACCGGCGGCCATCCCGCCCCGGGCGGCAACCCCCCGGACCAGGGCCGCTCCCTCAACGGTGTCGACTGGGAGGACCCCCTGTTCACCGGTCCCTGACCGACCGGGCCCGGGCGGCCGCGCCGTCCGGGCTCAGCGGAGGCCGACCACGAGGACCAGCGCCAGCGCCAGCGCCGCCACCGAGGCGGACACCAGGACCTGGTCGCGCTTCCTCGCCGCGATCCGCCGCGGCGTGAGAACCCTCCGATGGCCACGCCCCATGTCCACCGCGGCGCGGCGGGCGTGCTCCCAGTAAGCCCCGATGTACACGGTCAGCGCCGCCAGCCCCACGATGAGCAACCCGTCTCCGCGCATCGATCCGCCTCCCGTTTTCCGCGGAAGCTCAGATTGAACAGCGGATCCGGCGCGAGTGACAGTGTCGGACGACACAGTTCGCCGAAACGGGCGGACCCGGGCGGCTGCGCCGTCGGATCGTCGGCCGGACGGTCAGCGCCCGAACGTCTCGGGATCGACCTCGATCCAGATCTGCTCGGCGCGGCCCAGCAGCCGCCCGTCCGCCCCGTACAGGGCGGTCGCCGCGTGCATCTTGCGGCCCTCGCGGCTGCGCGCGAGACCCATCACGACGCATCGCTCGCCGGCTTCCGGCACGTCCATGACCTGCGCCGTCATCGTGCCGAGGACCGCCGGGCGGCCCGCCACGTCGAACGACCAGCCGCCGGGGCAGTCCAGCGCGGCCCACACCAGCTCCCGCTCGGGCACCCGCTCGGGGATCCACGGCGCCGCGACGGTGCCCTCGGAGACGGGCCCCGGTTCGAGCCGCAGCCCGTCGCCGGGTTCGCGCTCCGGCCCGCACACGAAGCAGCCCGGGAACGGGTGGTTCTCCGCCGTCCGGTACTTCTCCGCCGCCGTCAGCGCCTCCTCGAACGGCACCGCCGCGATGGGCGGTACCACGATCGCTCCCGCGAGCGCCTCGGCGACGAGCCGGTCGCCGTCCCACAGCCGCGCGCTGTGCCCGCGCTCGTCCTCGACCGTGACGCGGAGCTCGGTGTCCAGCGGCGGCGGCCGCCGCAGCGTCACCGTCACCGTGTCGATCGGCACCCTCCCCGCCAGGCGCCCCGCCACGTACCCGCCGTTCCCGGACCCGTCCGGCCCGTGGAACCGCCTCTCGATGATCATTTCATGTCCCCCGTGCTCACAACCGCCAAACCAAAACGGGACCGATCATATTGAGCCCCACCGACAACCCACCCCCCGGGGGTAGCCGGGCGCCGCCCGCGCTACACCGCCCGGGAAGGCTGCGGCCTGCCCGGACGGGTGGTGAAGAAGACCGAGAGGGAGCCCCGCAGGCGGGCCCGGGCGGTGTCCTCGTCGACGGGACCGTCCGCGGGGACGGGGGTGCGGTCGAGGGCCCGGTCGATGAGAAGGTCGACGTTGCGGTCGGCGACGAGGACGGAGCACGTGTCGCACCCGTACCAGGGATAGAGCATGTTGAGAACGGCCACGGCGGTGTCGTCGTCCGACAGGTGCGTGGTGTCCAGCTCGACCTCGAACATGTCGGTGTCGTCGGGGTCGAGCGTGGGGTAGTAGAGCCAGCGCGGCGCGGCCACGCCGCAGAAGTCGCACACCTGGTCGAGCGGGGCGGGCTCGCCGACCGCGAGCTCGAGCTCGTGGTCCCACGGCTCCACCCGCCGGTTGTGGCGGTAGCCGACGCCGTCGAGCGAGCCTTCGCGGTTGTGCGTCACGTCGTGCACCTCGCCGCCGCAGCGGGCGCACATGAAGCCGAGGTCCTCCATGTCCCTCCCCGATCGCTGAGGCACCGGCTCTCACAGTATCCGTCCGGACGCCTCGCTCGTACCAGGCCGCGGCGTTCGGGTACGTTGAGGACCCTTCACCGACGCATCCGCCCCGGCGACCCCGGTCTCCCGCGTCCGCACGCCGCACATCCATCCGCGTGCCCTCATTCCGTGCTCTCGAACGGGAGGTCCCGTGCCCGATGTCGTGCTGAACGCCGACAAGATCGATCTGGTGCGCGAGCGGCGGCCGCTGCTCGACCGCGTCACGCTGACGGTGCTGCGCGGCGAGCACTGGGCGCTGATCGGCCCGAACGGGGCCGGCAAGAGCACGCTGCTCGGCATCCTCGGCGCCTACACCCACCCGACGCGCGGCACGGCGGAGATCCTCGGGCGCCGGCTCGGCCGCGTGGACGTCCGGGAGCTGCGCAGGCTGATCGGGCAGGTCGACCCGCGCCACCCCCTGGAGTCGGCGCGGACGGTGCGCGAGATCGTCCTGACCGGCGTGACGGGCACCATCGAGCTGGTGCCCCGCTGGACGCCGGCCGCGGAGGACCTGCGCCGGGCGGACGAGCTGATCGCGCTGATGGGCCTCACGCCCCGCACGGACGCCCGCTGGCCGAACCTGTCGCAGGGGGAGCGGGGACGCACGCTGATCGCGCGGGCGCTGATGCCCGACCCGCCGCTGCTGCTGCTCGACGAGCCCGCCACGGGGCTGGACGTCGCCGCCCGTGAGCGGCTGCTCGCCGGCCTCGACCAGCTGCGCGCCGGGCGGCCCGACCTGACCACCGTGCTCGTCACGCACCATCTGGAGGAGCTGCCCGTCAGCACCAGCCACGCGCTGCTGCTGCGCGAGGGCAGGGTGCTCGCCTCCGGCCCGGCCGACGACGTCCTCACGACCGAGCTGGTCAGCGCGTGCTTCGACCATCCGATCACCATCAGCCGGAACCGCGGGCGCTGGGCCGCGACCGCCGGACGAGCCTGACCGGCCCCTCCCGAGCGCCGGCGGTTCCCCGGGCTAGCCGCCGGCGACGCGGTGCTTGGCCAGGTGGGCCAGGACCGACTGGTTCGCCTCCCACCCGTCCGGGAACTTGACCGGCACGCCGAGGTGCACCGGCTCGGCGGACGGATGCGCGTCCAGCAGTTCGGGGATGCCCGCCCGCGCCACCACGACGCACGCGTGGCGGTGCCGCGACGCCAGCACGCACAGCCGCCCCGACTCCAGGTGGAACGCGGTCGCGTCGCGGCGCCCCGACAGCGGGTGCAGCACGACCGTCACGTCGTACTCGCGGCCCTGGAGCCGGTTGGCGGTGTCGACGGTGATGCCCTCGCCGTGCGGCCCGAGCGCGGCGCGGATCGCGGTGACCTGGTCGCGGTGGGCCGCGCCGATCGCGACGCGCGCGGCGTCCACCGGGTCAGAGCCCAGCTCGGAGTGGGCGACGGGGCCGCGTTGCAGCAGCCGGACGGCGAGCGCCGCCGTCGCGCGGACGGCTTCGGCGTCGGTGCGCAGCGTGTGCCGGGCGGGCAGCTCGTAGAGGGCCCAGCCGGTGGCCGCCGCCTCTTCGAGCGCGTGGTCGTAGGTGGTGCCCATGCCGCGCGCGGCGAACTCCAGCCTCCGGTCGCCCGGCCCCGTCCCGGCGCGGAATCCGGTGAACGGGTAGAACGCCTCCGAGACCACCGGCGCCGCCGACGCGGGCAGCCGCCATGACACCGGCAGCCGGTGGACGGGAAGCTCCGGGTTGTGCGCCAGCAGGACCGACACGGCGCTGCGCATCGGGTCCCAGGTCAGGCCCGCCCAGCGTTCGACCTCGACGGTGGAGAACGGGTCGAGCTGGCCGGGGTCGCCGACGAACAGCGCCCGCTCGAACCGCCCGGCGATGCGCAGCAGCAGGTCCGAGCGCATCTGGTACGCCTCGTCCACGATCGCCCACGGCCACGACCCCTCCGAGAGCGTGGCCCACTTCGCGCCCGTCGCGATGACGACGGTGTGCTCGGCGAGGTCGTCGGCCTTCTGCGCCACCCGTACCGACGGGTGCGCCATGACCCGCTCGGACGGCAGGTAGCCCGACGCCGACAGCCGTCCCAGCGTGATGCCGGGGTGCTTCGCGGCGATCCGGTCGATGAGGTCGTCGACCTGCTCGTTGGTCTGCGCCACGATCATCAGCCGCTCGCCGGCCTCGGCCAGGTGCGCGGCCGCGCGGACCACCAGCGTCGACTTGCCCGCGCCCGGCGGGGAGTCGACCACCACGCCGCGGTGCCCGCCGCCGAGGTCGGCCAGGACGCCGTCCACGACCCGCGCCGCGGCGACGCCGGGATCGAGGGACGGCTCCGGGTCCCGCGCCGCCACCGGCGCCAGGTGACGGCCCGCGTATCCGGTCACGACCATTCCTCTTCGGCGTCCTCGTCGGTCGGCACGTACTCGACGGGCGGCCCGCCGTGCGTCCACGGCGTGTCCTCCCGGTCGGGGAACCTCGCCGCGCCGAACGAGCCCTCCGTCAGCGAGGTGAAGCACACCCGGTCGCCGACCTCGGGCACGGAGCCCGCCTCGGGGGTGAGCTTGCGGCCCATCCCGCCGGTCAGCTCCAGCAGCACGCCGCCGTCGTCCAACTCCACGATCCTCCCCTTGAGCGCCGGTCTGGCGGCACTGCACACGGTCGTGCCGGCGTCCAGCCGCACCGGGTCCCGGGTGCCGACCCGCAGCAGCGGGCGCAGCTTCGGCCGCTTGCCCGTCTCGTCCAGCCGGGCGGGGTCGCACTCGGTGACCGTCCCCCCGAACGCCTGGCCGGCCAGCCGGTGCTCGGCCATCACCAGGGGGTCGTCGAACGCTCGCTGCGCGTCGTAGGCGTCCTGCGCGCGTTCGAGGTCGTGCAGCCGCCGCGCCGCGCGGACGGGCGGGTCTCGGCGCGCCTGAGGATACGCCTCGCCGAACGTCTGGTGGTAATAGGTGAAGGCGTCCCGGTCGCGCTCCCAGCGGCGCGGGACGCTCGCCCCCTCCGGCAGCGCGCGCAGCAGCCCGACGGCCCGCCACATCAGCTCCCAGGTCGGGGTCAGCTGGCTCGCGACCGCGGCGCGCAGCCGCTCCTCGGTGGCGGGGGCCCCGCCCGACCGGTCGTAGGCGGCGATCGCGGGGGCGAGGACCTCGTTGTCGAAGGTCGGGTCGGTCGTCGGGCCCGCGGGCGGGCAGACGACGGGGTCCTCGGCGCGGGCCGCCGCGGCCGGGCCGTCGAGGCCGTCCGGCGGCTCGATCCAGCCGATCAGCGCGGCGAGGTTGCCGTCCTCCAGCGAGCTCTGCCCGGTCGCCCAGTGCAGCCGCAGCAGCTCCGTCACCGCCCCGAGCAGGGACGACCCCGGATGGTCGTGGCGGTCGGCGAACCAGGTCAGCCATCGGCCGAGCACCGGCACCGCCGGGTCCACCGCGTACGGGCCCTCGGTGCTGCGGAACCGCGTCGACCGGCCCACCATCCGCAGGAACGCGACGCCGCCCCGGTTCGGCACGAGCAGCTGCGGCGCGTCCCCGTACCGGATCCGCTCCTCCCCGTCCTTGCCGGGCGGCAGTTCCTCCACCGGGCCCCGGCTCGTCTCGATGTGGTTCAGCACGAGCTTGGCGAGGGTCGCCGCGAAGGCGAACCGCAGGTCGCGGTTGCGCGGCTGCGGGACCACGAGCACCGTCGCGTCGTCCGGCGCGCTGCCGAGCATCACGGCCAGCGGTGCCGCCGCCTCCCCGGCGAGCTTCAGTGGGACGAGCACGAGCGGGGCGCCGGAGACATGACAGTGCCGCACGGTCGCGAGCGGCTGCGCGATCCCGGCGGACACCGCCTGCAACCGCGCGAGCGAGGACAGCGCAGTCATGGGCGGATCACGCGGCCCCGTGCAGCGCCTCGTCGCGCAGACGGGCCGCGGCGCGCAGCTGCTCGGCCGTCTCGGCCAGGTCGTCGGAGGGATGCAGCGACCCGTCCGCCAGCGCGAGCGCGGCGCCGATCGTGTCGACGCCGCCGAGGTCGTCGCGGACGGACCGGCCGAGCGCGCCCGTCGCGCCGCACGCCCGCGCCTCGTCCCGGCAGAACAGCGCCATCTCGCAGCCCGCCATGCACTCGGGCGCGTACCGCGCCTCGACGGCCCGCACGGACTCCGCGAGCGCCTCCCCGGGCTCGAACGACAGGTCGTCCGGCAGTTCGGCGAGGATGGCGTCGACGCGGGTGAGGCGCGTGAGCTGCCGTTCCAGGACGGCGAGCTGCGGCCGCACGTCCAGCGGCGTCGCCGTGGGACGGTTCGAGAAGTTCTCCGGGCAGACGAGGAACACCTCGTGCGACACGCGCGCCGGGTCGTGCCCGAGCTCCGCCGCCAGCCGCCGCAGCGCCAGCACGTACACCGCCGACTGGCGGGCCGCCGCCGCGACCTGCTCCGGCTCGGCCTGCCCGTCCACGACCGCGAACGACTTGATCTCGATGACGTGCATCCGGCCTTCGAGCTGGAACGCGATCACGTCCGGTTCCAGGTAGGCGGGCCGCCCGCCGATCTCCAGCCGCAGCAGCGGATGGTCGAACAGCGTCCCCTCGCCGGTCTCCAGCGCGCGGGCGACCAGCCGCCGCGTGCGCGAGTGCCGCAGCTCCCGGCCCTCGTTGCCCGCGACCACCTCAAGGTCGTCGTAGGCGACCTCGGGAACGGCGAGGCCGATCCGCTCGCGCAGCAGTGTCAGCAGCTCCGCGCAGCCGTCCGCCTTCACCTGCGCCTCGAACGCGTTCCCGCGCGTTATCGCGAACTGGGACTGGCCGAACGGCGCGGGGAACCCCAGTGCGCGCGCCACCGCGTCCTTGTCGACTCCCGCCGCGTCCATCACCCCGCGGCGGGCGCAGCCCGGATTGGACGTGAGCGCGGCGATCGTGCGGGCGTCGTGGTTGCGCGGGGGCGCGTCGCCGCGCAGCCGGTCCAGGTCCGGCGCGGTGTCGGTCATCGGTCCGTCTCTCCGTTGATGGCGGGGCGCCGGCCGGGATCCCGCAGGGCCCGCAGCCGGGTGCCGAACAGCCGTTCGGCGTCGTCGAGCCGCTCCCGGGCGCGTGCCGCGGCCGACTCGCGCCGCCGCCGGTCCGGGTCGCGGTGCACGTCCAGCTCGGCCCGGGCGGCCTCGGCGAGCACGGCCGGATCGACTGTACCGACCGTACCGGTGACCGCACCGGGAATGTTGGACGCGAAACGCCACAGGAGCCGCTGCACGTCCGGCGACGGCGTCCCGCGCCCGGCGTGCTCGGCCAGCCGCAGCGCGCAGGTGAGGAAGTCGGTGCGCGGGCTGAGGGGCCCGACGATGCGCTGCTCCAGCGGCCACGTGCTCACGGTGAGCAGCCCGCGCGCGGGCGCGAGCAGGTCGGCGGTCAGCGCGGCGCACAGGTAGTACGGGCGCGCGTACGGGGCGGTGCGGAAGGAGCGCTCCTCGTCGCGGCGCAGGCTCGTCAGGCGGCTCCCCGGGATCCGGCCGGGGAAGAACGCCGCGTACACCGACCCGATCAGCTTCGGCGCGGCGGGCGCCCCGAGCAGGGTGAGCGCCTGGTGGACCTGCTCCCGGACGGGCAGCAGGCCGCGCGGGCCGTCGTCCTCGTCGCGGCGGCCGCCGGACCCGGTGGTGTCGCCGAGGACGGCGTCGTCCCACGCGGTCTCGGTGCTGCGCAGCTCAGAGCGCAGCTCGCGGGCCCGTGCCCGGTCGCCGGCGGCCATGGCCCGGCGCACGGCTGCGCGCAGCTCGGCGATGCGCGTCTCCAGCTCGTCGGGGGACGGGACGCCGGGGGACCGGGACATGCGGCAGACAGTACAGGTACTTCCCGACACTTCCAGTGTTTTCCAGTTTTGTGGTGTCAGGCGGGCTCAGCGCGGCTTGCGCCACACGAGGGAATAGCGCCACAGCAGGTGCCTGCGGAACACGGCGCCGGGCAGCAGCCGCAGTGCCTCGTCCCGGACCTCGCCCCACGTCATGTCGGGATCCATGACCGGGGCGCCGGGGTTGCCTGCGCGCCCCCGGTTGCGGAGCCGGTGGACGTAGTGCGCGGGGAGGCCGGTGGCAGCGTACGCCCGGTCACGGAGCCCCTTGTTGTTCGCCAGCCCGATGACCACGAGGTTGCCGCCCGGCCGGACGGCGCCGCGCATCGCCGACAGGCCCTTGGCGAAGTCCATGTGGTGGATCGCGGCGACACTGCAGACGAAGTCGTAGAAGTCCTCCGGCAGGTCGTATTCGAGGAGACCCGCCTCGACGAAGTCGACGTTGCCGGCGCCCCTGCTCGACCGCGCCGCCTCGGCGACCATGTCCGGCGACCGGTCGAGACCGGTGACATGCGTCGCGCGGGGCGCGAGGCGGCGCACCAGCAGGCCGTCCCCGCAGCCGACGTCCAGCGCCTCCCCGCACCCGCGCGGCACGTTGCGCAGCACGACACCGTGGTAGTGCGTGTTGTGGTTCCAGTAGTCGCCGGTCATCGTCACCGCCGGGTCAGGAGCGCGGGTCGCGGCGGAGAGGGTGCCCCGCCGGCACCTCCACAATAACGATCTTGACGCCGTCGGGGTCCTCGATCCACATCTCGACCAGTCCCCACGGTTCCTCCCGCGGCTCCCGCGTGACGCGGGCACCGGCGGCCGCGAGCCGTTCGTGCTCGGCCCGGACGTCGCGGACCTGGAGCCAGAGCATCGGCGACGCCCCGGCCCCGCCGTCGCCGTGCCCCGACACCTCCAGGAAGCCCGGACCGAGGAAGAACACCACGCCGGGAGAGTCGGCCGGGCCGAACTCCCGGTACACGGCGAGGCCCAGCACGTCACGGTAGAAGCGCCGGGTGCGCGCCGGGTCGCCGGAGCGAAGCAGGATGCGGCTGCTCAGTACGTCCATGCCACCATCCTGACCCCGGCGCCGCCCGGCGCGCGCACCGGCGCGCCCGGTGCCGGCCCGGGTCAGTCCGCGAAGCTGGCGCGGTAGGTGGCGGCCATGTCCTCGTCGCCGTGCCCCTGCTCGATGGCACGCCGGAAACGCTCGCCCGCCGCGTCGTTCACGTCGACGCGGACGCCTGCCGCCTCGGCGGAGTCGTGGATGAGCCGGGTGTTCTTCTCGGCGTTGCGGACGGCGAAGCTCGGCTCGAAGTCGCCGTCGAGCATCGCCTTCATCTTGGTCTGCAGGTAGGGGCTGTCGAGCGGGCCGCCGGTGAGGACCTCGCCGAGCAGGGACGGATCGAGTCCGAAGCCCTTGGTCAGCGCCACCGACTCGGCGACGACCGAGGTCAGCGAGATGGCGTAGCTCACGGCGGCCAGCTTGAGCCGGGTGCCCGCGCCGCTCGCGCCGTCCTCGTCCAGCCACACCGTCTTGCCGCCGACCGCGTCGAAGACCGGCCCCAGGGCCTTGCGCGCGTCCTGCGGCCCGGCGGCGAGGACGACGAGCCTGCCCTGCTCGGCGGGCTGCCTGGTGCCCTGGACGGGGGAGTCGACGAACGTCAGCCCGTGGTCGGCGGCGAGCCGCGCCAGCGCGGGCACGTCCGCGACGCCGACCGTGCCCATCTGCGCCCAGACCTGCCCGGCGCGCAGCGCGGGCGCGGCGTCGTTCATCACCGCCAGGGCCGTCTCCCCGTCGTTCAGCATGGTGATGACCACGTCGGCGTCCCGGACGGCGTCGGCGGGGGAGGCCGCGACGGCGGCGCCGTCGGCGGCGAGCGGTTCCGCGCGGGCGGCCGTGCGGTTCCAGGCGGCGACCCCGTGGCCGTTCCTCAGCAGGTTGCGGGCCATCGCGGCGCCCATGATCCCGGTGCCGAGCACTGCGACCTGAGTCATCTGCCCCTCCTTTTGGACTGCTTGATACAGAATGGTGCGGGGACAACATTCGCACATCACGGCCTGATGCGCATCCGCAGGAACCCCTACCCGTCCGGAGGCGGGAATGCCTCGCCGCGCCGTCCGATCGGGCGGCGGCCGGCCGGGCCGGTCAGCCGTAGGCGGGGCTGTCGCCGGGCGCGTCGGCGTACACGGCGGTGTAGGGCACGGCGAAGGCGTCGAGGGTGCGGTCGAGGTGGGCCGACCACCAGCTCACGAGTGTGGATGGACCCCGCTCGCCCGCGCCGTGCCCGCCCAGGTAGCGGTGCCGCAGCGGCGCGACGTCGCAGAGCCGCTCCCACCATTCGCGGTGCACGGCCGACTGGATCTGCCCGGCGTCCAGCGGGAAGGCGGAGCGGTGCCCGCGCACGAACGCCTGGACGCGGTCGAGATCGAGGCCGCGCTCGTCCTCGCAGGCGAACAGCCGTGCCGCCGAGCGCACGACCTCCCCGGCGACCGGGCCCGTGGTGAGGCCGCCCCAGCCGAGCACGGCGGTGACGTTGCCCGACCCGCCGTAGCGCAGGTGCTCGGCGTGGAAGGAGCCGTGCAGGTGCCCGACCGTGCTCACCTCGACGTCGGGCGGCTGGTGCCCGGCGAACTCGGTGAGCAGATCGCGGCGTTCGCGAAGGCGGCGCGCGGTCAGCGCGTCGAAGTCGGTGCCGCCCCCGCCGTCCGGGACGTCGCGCAGCGTCGCCTCGACGGCCGCGGCCGCGTCGGCGGCCCGCGGCGCCGGCACGAGCATGCTCTGCTGGACGGGCGGCGTGAGCTCGTCGAGCGCGGCGTGCAGCCGTCCGAGCAGCTCGCCGAGGGCCTCGCACTGGGCGAACGTCAGCTCCAGGCCGCCGCGGCCGCGGCCGCCGACCCACGGGTACAGGGCGTATCCGCGGCCGGCGGCGGTGACCAGCGTGCGGCCGCCGCGCGCCGGCACGGGCGCGAGCACCGGAAGACCGGCCGCGTCGAGCGCGGCCGTGACGCCGTGCTGGAACAGCACGCGGCGCCGGTCGGCGCCGGCGTGCTCCCTGAGGAAGAACGCGCCGCCGGCCGTGTCGACGCGCCAGCTCCGGTGGCCCTGCCCGGTGGCCGGCGGGGTCCTCACGTCCGGCGCGCCGATCTCCCAGCGTTTCAGCAGCCGGGGCGGGAGAGGCTCGGCGCCGGGCCCGCCGTCCGCCTTCGCCTGCCCGCTCCCGTCGGCCCGGTTCGCCGCGCCGGCCCGGTGTTCGGTGTCAGCCCTGTCTCTGGCGTCAGCACTCTGGGACGTCGGCACCTCGGCACCTCGGCTGCTTCGGACGGACGGCGGTCGAATGGATGTTCTACGCCGACGCTACACGTCCCGGCCGTGGCGCGAAAGTGAACCGCGCGGTCCGGCGCCTCAGGCGCGTTCGAGGACGACGACGGGGATGTCGCGGTCCGTCTTCTTCTGGTACTCGTCGTAGTCCGGCCAGGTGGCGGTCATCTTCCGCCACAGGGCGGGCTTCTCCTCCGGCGTCGCCGTGCGGGCCCGAGCGGTGAACCTGTCGCCCTTCACCTGCACCTTCACCTCGGGGTTGTCCCGGAGGTTGAGGTACCAGAGCGGCGGGGCGTCCGCCCCGCCCTTGGACGCCACGACGAGGTAGGCGTCGCCTTCCGGCTGGTAGATGAGCGGCGTCGTGCGCTCCTTGCCGCTGCGCCGCCCGGTGGTGGTGAGCAGGAGGGTGACGGTGCCCTGCCAGTCGTGTCCCTCCGCGCCGTCGGTCTCCTGGTACCGCTCGACGTGTTCCTTGCCGTACAGCATGGTTTCCCCTCACTTTGCCATGGCCATAAGGGCGCTCTTCTGCAACCCGCGGGTCGGAGCCGCCCTTCTCGGGATCACTACCCTGGCGTGGTGGATGATGCGGCGGAGGTGGCGCGGCGGTGCGCCGAGACGATGTACGCGCAGGACAGGGTGGCGCAGGACCTCGGCATGCAGATCACCGAGATCGCACCGGGGCGGGCGCGGCTGCGGATGACGGTGGCCGGCACCATGGTGAACGGGCACGGGATCGCTCACGGCGGCTACCTGTTCCTGCTCGCCGACTCGGCTTTCGCCTACGCGTGCAACACCTATGACTCCGTGACGGTCGCGGCGTCGGCCGACGTGGTCTTCGTCGCGAGCGCGCGCGGCGGTGACGTCCTGGAAGCGACCGCGGTCGAACGCACCCGGTACGGGCGGAGCGGCATCTACGACGTCACGGTCCGCCGCGTCCCCGGCGGCGAGGTCATCGCGGAGTTCCGCGGCGGGAGCCGCAGCCGGGACCAGCGCGTCCTGGACGGCGGCGCGCCCTGAGGCGCACGGGTCACAGCTCGTCCAGGACCCTGGTGAGGTAGCGCGAGGTCTCGTCGGGACGCTCGGCGGTGATGCACAGGTTGTTCATCGCGCGCATGTAGGTGTCGACGTCGGTCGGCTTGTCGAGGTAGAGCGCGCTGGTGAGCTGCTCCAGGTAGACGACGTCGGACAGGCCGGGCTCGGCGAAGCGCAGGATGGTGAACGGGCCTCCCGCGGCGGCGTGCCCTCCCGCGCCGAACGGCACGATCTGCAGCGTGACGTTGGGCAGTTCCGACACCTCGATCAGGTGCCGGATCTGTTCGCGCATCACCTCGCGGCCGCCGAGCGGACGGCGCACGACCGCCTCGTCCAGCACGGCCCACAGGGTCGGCGCCTCGGGGGAGGTGAACCGCTCCTGCCGGGTGGTGCGGACCTGGACGCGGCGCTCGACCTCCTCGTCACTGGCGTCGGAGTACCCGAGCCGGACGACGGCACGCGCGTAGTCCTCGGTCTGCAGGAGCCCGGGCACGAACTGCAGCTCGTAGGTGCGCAGCAGGGAGGCGGCCTCCTCCAGCCCCAGGTACACCTCGAACCAGCTCGGGAGGATGTCGCCGTACCGGTGCCACCAGCCGGGGGTGTTGGCCTCCTTGGCGAGCGCCAGCAGCGGGGCCCGCTCCGCGGGATCGGAGACGCCGTACAGGGTGAGCAGATCGGCGACGTCGCGCTCCTTGAAGCCGACCCTGCCCAGCTCCATCCGGCTGATCTTGGAGTGCGAGCCGCGGATCTCGTAGCCCGCCTGCTCGGTGGAGATGCCGCGCGACTCGCGCAGCCGCCGCAACTGCGCGCCGAGGAGAATGCGCAGGACCGTGGGCCCGCCGCGGCGCGGATAATCGATCAGCCGTCCGGCCGGATCACCTTCGGACGGAGGTGTTGGGGCAGCTGAATCCTGGGACAAGGGGTCACCAGCCAGTCGACGGGTCTGCTCGTGGGCGGAACGGCACCGCCCTATGTTAGAGGATGCGCGGACGATTTTGGGAAGTTGGAATACCGCCTTGCGGTCCGGGTGCGCCCGAACGGCGGTTGACGTGCGCGAAGCCGCCGCAGAGTCCCGTGACCAGTGCTGTCGGTGGCGGTGCGGCTGCGGAACGTTGCAGTGTCGTTGCATCCGAGTTGGCCCGGTGGTCATTTTCCCAGCCTCCGGGCCGCGGTTGGCGCACGAATTGCGGATCGCTCTCCCGCAATGCGGGCGGGCCAATCCTGACAGGCCATTTCGCTGCCGGTCGCCGTCTCCGTGAATGTCTCTGACCACTTATTTGGCGAGAACATTCCCCACGGTACGTACCGCGCGCTCGGTCCGCCGAGTGATGAAGCTCTCGTCCCGCGCGGGCGTGATCGCGGGCGCCCGCGGCGTTCACAGTGCAGAGCGGCGGCCGCGGTCGCCGGTTTCCGACAGGCGAGCACACCCCGCGCATCTGGGAGAGCACATGAACGCGACCCGTGAACGACCGGAGATCCGATTCCTGACCTCGGGCGACGTCTCGGCGCACGAGCGCGCGGCGGCCGAGCGGGCCGTCCGCGACGCGCTGGCCGGCGCCCGCGGCGTCACGTCCGTCCAGGTCACGCTGAGCGTGGTGGCCGACCGGTCGCTGCCGCGCCCCGCCCTGGCCCAGGCCGTCGTCGAGCTCGACGGCCGCCGCGTGCGCGCGCAGGCCGCCGCGCCCCGCATCGACGAGGCCGTCGACATGCTCCGCGAGCGCCTGGCGATCCGGGCGAGCTCCCTGCAGGCCGGCTGAGCCTCCCGAAGACGAGCCGGCAGAACGATCGGCGGCGCCCCGCACGGGACGCCGCCGTCGATGGCTTCCGGGACTTCAGGCGTCGCGCCTGGTGAGGACGAGGGCGGCCAGACCGAGCGGCACGAGCGCGTACGCGAGCAGCAGGCCCGTCGCCGCGCCGGGGGACAGCAGATCGCCGTAGATGGAATTGTTCGCGCCGAGCCCCGCCATCTGGGCGGGCAGGCCACCGGGCATGACCGAGCCGGCGCGCTCGTTCCACGGCGGCGGCAGGTGGAAGACGAGCAGCGGCAGGACGTGCCACAGGAACACCACCGACACGAGCGTCCCCGCGGTGGAGCGCAGCAGCACGCCGAGCGCCAGGCCGAGCAGCGCGAACAACGGCACCGCCGTCCCCTCGACGAGGAAGCCGGGCAGGTCGTGGACGAGGGACGCGTGCTGGTCCGGGAACGGGCGGTCGCCGATGACGAGCCGGGTGCCGAGGAACGAGCCGACCGTCGCGGCCTCCCCGGCGAGCAGGGCGACGGCACCGACCACCACCGCCTTGGCGGGCAGCAGCGCGCTGCGCCTCGGGAGCACGGTGAGGGTCGCGCGGATCATCCCCGTGCGGTACTCCGACGTGACGGAGAGCGCGCCGAGCACCGCCAGGCACAGCGACGCCACCCATGTGCTGAGCTCCTGCAGCGGGCGCAGCAGGAAATCTTCACGGCGATCAGCGGAGAGACCGTCCCAGACCTGCGCCATCTGGATCGCGAGAAGGACGGTGAACCCGGTGAAGGCCGCCGTCACGGCCAGTATCCAGGAGGTCGAGCGGATCGAGCACAGCTTGCGCCACTCGGCGGCGACCGCGTCGACGATCACGCGTCCCTCCGCGTGAACGAGAAGGCGCCGGCTCCGAGCGCGACCACCACGTACGTCACCAGCAGCGCGATCGCGGCGGACGGCGCCAGCACGCCGTGGACGTTCGACGAGCCCGGCGCGCCCGCGATCTGGTTGGACAGGCTGCCGGGCAGCGCCGACCAGATCCTCTCGTCCCACGGCGACGGCAGCAGCTGGGCGAGACCGGGCGCCACGAACAGCACGGCCATCCCCGCGGTGATCGTTGCGGCCGTGGAGCGGAGGACGGCGCCCAGCCCGAAGGCGATGAGCGTGACCGCGGCCGTCGTCATGCCGAGCCACAGCAGATGGACCGCGACGTCCGGCACCGGGCCCCGGAACGTGGCCACGGGACGATCGCCCACGATCGCGTTCCCGGCGGCGACCCCGGCCGCGAGCGCCGCCAGCGACGCGGCGAGCATCGTCGCCGCCGCCACCCCGCCCTTGGCCGCGTACAGGGCCAGGCGGTTCGGCAGCACCGCCAGCGTCGTCCGGACCATGCCGTGCGTGTACTCCGACGTGACCGTCAGCGCCCCCAGCACCACCGCGCACACCGGCAGCGCCACGGCCAAGGGCTGCTCCGCCGGGGCCGCCTTCGCCGTCGCCTTCCTCGCGGCCGGCAGACCGTCCCAGTAGCGGGTCACGTACCAGGACCACACGAGGCAGAGCAGCATGAACGCCGCGACCGTCCCGAGGACGGCGAACGTCGAGCGGATGGTCCGGAGCTTGTACCACTCCGCGGCGAGCGCCTCGATCACGGCGCCACCGCCCCGAACTCGGTGCTCTCCGCGGTCAGTTCCATGTAGGCCTCCTCCAGCGAGGCGCTGTGCGGCGTCACCTCGTGAAGCGGGATCCCGTGCGCCGCGGCCGTGTCGCCGATGGCGGCCACGTCCAGCCCGGCGACCGTGAGAGCCCCGCCCGGCGCGGACTCGACCAGGCCGCCCGCCGCGGCGAGCACGGCGGTCAGCTCCGCCGGGCGGGGCGAGCGGACCAGCACCCCGCGGCGGAACCGGTCCGCCAGTTCCCGCACCGACGTGTCCGCGATCAGCCGCCCGCGCCCGATGATGACCAGCCGGTCGGCCGTCAGCTCCATCTCGCTCATCAGATGGCTGGAGATCAGGATCGTCCGGCCCTCGGCGGCCAGCGCCCGCATCAGCTCCCGTATCCAGCGGACGCCGTCGGGGTCCAGGCCGTTCACCGGCTCGTCGAACATCAGCACCCCCGGATCGCCCAGCAGCGCCGCGGCGATCCCGAGCCGCTGCCGCATTCCGAGCGAGAAGCCGGCGACCCGCTTGCGCGCCACCCCGGCGAGCCCCACCTGCTCCAGGACCTCCGTCACCCGCCGCGTCCCGATCCCGTTGCTGCGCGCCAGCCAGCCGAGATGGTCGAACGCCCGGCGCCCGCCCTGCACCGCGCCCGCGTCCAGCAGCGCTCCCACCTCGCGCATGGGCCGCTTCAGCGCCGCGTACCGTCCCCCATTGACCAACGCCTCCCCGGACGCCGGACGGTCCAGGCCCAGCACGATCCGCATCGTCGTCGACTTGCCGGCCCCGTTCGGGCCGAGGAACCCCGTCACCGTCCCCGGCCTCACCGTGAAGGACAGGCGGTCCACCGCGGTCGTGCCGCCGTAGCGCTTCGTCAGCTCGCGTACCTCGATCATGTGGTCGAGCGTCGTGCACGACCGGCCCGCGCACATCGGAACGTGGGCGGGAACCATGCGTGCGACCGTGCTCCGAGACGGTCCCGCCGCCTCCACCCCCGGTATGACGGCCGCCGGCCTGAGGCGCGGTCATCGGCTCTGCCGCTACCGTTCGTGACGTGGACGAATCCGAGCTGCGCTCTCCGCTCCCGAGGCTCAGCCGACGCGGCCTCATCGGCCTCGACGCCGGGGCCGCGCTCCTCTACGCCCTCGTGCTCCTGGTGCTGCCGGCGGACACCGCCGCCTCGCCGATCCTCGTCCTCCCGCTCGCCGTCGCGGCGGCTCTGCCCCTCGCGGTGCGGCGCCTGTGGCCCGTCCCGGTCTTCGCCGCCGTCCTGTCCGCCTCGACCGCCACGCTGCTCCTCGGCCTGCCCTGGGACACCTACGCCGCCGCGGGGTTCGCCCTCTACCAGGTCGCGCTCACCCGGCGCCGCCGCCGCTGGATCCCCACGCTGCTGATCGGCGTGGTCAGCGCCGTCTTCATCTTCGCCGGCGCCGTCGCCGGCCCCGTCGGAGCGCAGGCCGAGATCCTCGGAAGGCTGCTGCTCGGCGCCTCCGTCCTCGGCGCGTCCTGGACGCTCGGCCGCGTCGTCCGCGAACGCCGCGCGCACGCCGCCCACGCCGCCCGCCGTCTCGCCGACCAGGCCGTCTCCGACGAGCGGCTCCGCATCGCCCGCGAACTCCACGACGTCGTCGCGCACAGCATGAGCCTCATCGCCGTCAAGGCCGGCGTCGCCGTCCACGTCGCCGAGGCCCGTCCCGAGGAGGCCCTCGACGCCCTCCGGGTCATCGAGACCACCAGCCGCGGCACGCTCACCGAGATGCGCCACCTCCTCGGCGTCCTGCGCACCGGCGCCGCCGACGCCGACCTCACCCCGTCCCCGGGCCTCACCGACCTGACCGGCCTCGCCGAACGCGCCGCCATGGCCGGCGTCCACGTCGCCCTGGACGTCGACGCCGGTGAACTCCCCGACGGCGTCGCGCTCTCCGCCTACCGCATCGTCCAGGAGGCGGTCACCAACGTCGTCAAGCACGCGGCCCCCGCGCGCTGCCGCGTCCGCGTCAGAGCCGACGGCCTGCGAATGCGCATCGACGTCACCGACGACGGGCCCGGCGTCCGCGTCCTGCCGGGCGGCGACGGGCACGGTCTCATCGGCATGCGCGAACGCGTCATGATGTACGGCGGCGACTTCTCCGCCGGCCCGCGTCCCGAAGGCGGCTTCGCCGTGTCCGCCGCCTTCCCGTACGACTCCTAGGAATCCCGTTGGATCTGAGCGTCCTCGTCGCCGACGACCAGGCCCTGCTGCGCGGCAGCTTCCGCGTCCTGATCGACACCGCGCCCGGCCTGCGCACCGTCGGCGAGGCCGGCACGGGGGCCGAGGCCGTCGAGCTGGCCGGGCGGGAACGCCCGGACGTCGTCCTCATGGACGTCCGCATGCCGGAGATGGACGGCATCGAGGCCACCCAGCGCATCTGCGCCGGAATTCCGGGCGTCCGGGTCCTGATCCTCACGACCTTCGACCTGGACACCTACGTCTACTCGGCGCTGCGGGCCGGAGCGAGCGGCTTCCTGCTGAAGGACACCCCGCCGGCCGACCTGCTGTCGGCGATCCGCGTGGTCGCGTCCGGCGAGTCCCTGCTCGCACCGTCGGTGACCCGGCGGCTGATCGCCGAGTTTGTCCGCCGCCCCGGCCCCGCGCAGCCCCCGCCGACCGGACTGGCCGCCCTCACCGACCGCGAGCGCGAAGTCCTCACCCTCATCGCCCGCGGCCTGTCCAACACCGAACTCGCCGAGCACCTCCATCTGAGCCCCGCCACCGTGAAGACCCACATCGGCCACCTGCTCGCCAAACTCCACGCCCGCGACCGGGCCCAACTGGTCATCACCGCCTACGAGACCGGGCTCGTCCGCGCCCGATGACCACCGCCCGAACCAGACCCGGGCCCGGACGGGACGGGGATGGGGACGGCGGGAATCCACCTGAGTTACCGAAACGTCGGAATCCAAGGTGCGGGGCTTGGGACTACCTGGCCCGCAGGTGCGCGGCTCGAAGCGCGACGGTCGGGGTGGCGGTCAGAGCAGGGCCGGGGCCAGGCGTTCGTACTGGTCGGCGGCCGAGGCCAGGTCGGGGGTGAACACCGTCACGCAGACGTGGTCGGCTCCCGCGTCGAGGTGCCCCTGGATCCGTTCGGCGACGGCGGCCTCGTCGCCCCAGTTGAAGCAGGCGTCGATCACCTCGTCGGAGCCACCGCCGGAGACCGCTTCGTCCCCGTATCCGAGCGCCTTGAGCGAGCGGCCGTAGGGCGAGCCCGGAAGCGCCAGCATCTGGGTCCCCCTCGCGAGTCCGCGCGCCTTCACCGGATCCGTCTCAAGGATGGCGGTCTGCATGACGACGAGCAGTTTGTCGTCGCCGAGCCTTTCTCGGGCCTGCCTGGTGTGCTCGACGGGCATCGCGGCGGGGAGTGCCCCGTCCGCGCGGTCCCGGGCCAGTTCCTGCATCTTCGGGCCGAGGGCCGCCAGCAGCCGCGGGAAGGGCTTCTCGGGCACCGGTGCCGCTTCGACGGCCGCGTCCATGCCGTCGAGGTACTCGCGCATCCGGGTCAGCGGGCTGGTCCACTTCTGCCCGCTCTGCTCCACGATCGCCCCCATGCTGACGCCCACGCCGAGCGCGAGCCGTCCGGGGTGGGCGTCGGCCAGGACCGACGCGGCGCCCTGCATGGCGGCGGGATGCCGCGCCCACAGGTTCGCGATCGCCGAGCCGAGAACGATCCGCTCCGTCGCGGCGAGCATCACGCTCAGCTGCGTGAACACCTCCCGGCCGCCGATGGCCTCGTTCACCCAGATCGCCCCGTAGCCCGCCCGCTCCACACGCTGCGCCGCACTCCGCCATGCGTCGGCCGGCGCGATGGGCGTCACGAGCCCGACGCCGATCCTGCCGAGCCCGGCCCGCGCCTCGTCCACCGCCGTCATCGGTCCTCCTATAATCGGAACGAGCAACCCGCTTGGGACGTTACCGGAACGTCCGCCCCGTTTGTCAACCGATGAAGGAGGCGCCGGGTGAGCGGACGGCCCCAGCGCGCCGACGCGCGCCGGAACCGTGAACGCATCCTCGAGGCCGCGTTCGAGGCGTTCGCCGCGGACGGCCGCCTCGTCCCGCTCGACGACATCGCCCGCCGTGCGGGTGTCGGTGCCGGGACGGTCTACCGCCACTTCCCGACCAAGGAAGCCCTGTTCCAGGCGGTCGTCACGGATCGCGTCGAGCGGATCGTGGACGAGGCGCAGGCCCTCGTCCACGCGGAGGAGCCGGGGGAAGCCTTCTACGGCTTCCTCATGTGGGTCGTGGAGCGCGCGATGTTCAACCACGCCCTGTGCGACGCCTTGGCCGCGGACCTGCGAGCGCTCGACGCCTGCCGCACGGACGAGCAGTTCACCGCGGCTCTGGCCGAGCTGCTTCGGCGGGCGCAGTCCGTCGGCGAGGTCCGCGCGGACGTGAACGTGCACGACGTTCGCACCCTCCTCGTCGGGGCCATGCTGATGGAACGCCGGCAGCGCCCCGAGGGCGGTCCCGGACGCATGACGGCACTGGTGTGCGACGCCCTCCGTCCCGTAACGAAAGGAGACGAAACATCGTCCGGGGAGCGTAACGAAAGACGGTGCGAGGTGTGCGGGAAGCCGCTGACCTCGGCGCCGACGGGACGTCCCGCCCGCTACTGCGCCGCCGCCTGCCGCCAGAAGGCCCACCGCCGCCGGAAAACCGCTTGAGCCGCGTAGGACTCCCGCGACACGCTGGCCAGATCATGCGCACACGCGAGATCCGTGCCTGTTACGACCGCGACTCGATCACCGTCTACCAGGCGTACGCCCCCGAGATCGGCGTCCCTGCCGCGAGGCACGGCACGTTCGTCCCGCCGTTCTCGCGGAGCCGCATGACCTGGATCAAACCGTCGTTCCTGTGGCTCATGGCCCGCAGCGACTGGGCGCGCAAACCCGGCCAGGAGACGATCCTCGCCGTCCGGATCGCCCGGGCCGGCTGGGAGGAGGCGCTCGGGCTGGCCGTCCCGACCGATCCCGACCGCCGCGTCTTCCGGAGCTCCGAGGACTGGCGCCGCCGGTTCGCGGAGGCGGTCGTGCATGTCCAATGGGACCCCGAACGCTCCCTCGACGGCCGGAAACTCGAAGCGCGCAGCATCCAGATAGGCCTCAGCCGCCACATCGTCGACCGCTACGTCGACGACTGGGTCCTCGGCATCGAGGACCTCACCCCGCTGGCCCGCAAGATCCAGGGGCTTCACAAGGCCGGGCGGATACCCCAGGCCAGAGCCCTGCTCCCCAAGGAACGCCCCTACCCCTTGACACCTGCCCTGACCGACCGCATCGGAGCGTCCGAGGAGCCGACGACCGCGCGTCGCGCCTAGTCAGCCTCGCGGCGCCCGGTTCCACTGCCGGCCGGGCGGTCCGGCCAATGCCGGGGGCCACGTTCCGCGGGTGCGCCCGCCATCCGGAGCATCTCACTGGCAAGCTTCGAAAGCGTCCCCCGAGTAGTGGCGGACGATCCGCATCATCGTGCGCGATAAGCCTCCAGGCGATCGGCGAGTTCCCGAGGCCGGCTCAGCGCGACCAGGTGTCCGCCGGGCATCTCGTCCACGGTGATTCCCAGCCGTTCGCCGACCACCCGCCGCTGGAACTCCAGCGGAAAGAGGCGGTCGTCGCGCGCTTGCAGGAACACGGTCGGAGTGCTGGGCCACTTGTGGAGCGGCCAAGGCTCCGCGAACGGGGTGGACGACTGCGGGGGCTCCTGCGCCAGCGCGACGGCCTTGACATCCTCCGGCACGTCGTGGAAGAAGCACTCCTCGACGTCGAACTCCGCGGACGGCGCCCGTCCCTCGCGGGCCGCCTGGTCGGACATCGCCTTCGCCTGGCCGGTGTTCCCCCACCAATCACCGCCCGTCTCGCCCGGCGACGGGGCCATGGCGTTGAGCAGCACCAGCAGGTCGACCGGCAGCCGCTCGCAGACGAGCGGTGCCGTGAGGCCGCCCATCGACTGCGCCACCAGGATGATGTCCGTCCGGTCGCCGATCGCCTCGACGACCGTGTCGGCGTATTTTGACAAGCCTGCAGCGTCATCACCGGCTGGAAGCTCGACGGCCACGGCCTCGTGCCCTCGCGCCCGCAACTCCGGCACCAGACGATGCCAGTACCAGGCCTGTCCGCCCGCGCCCGGGATGAGTGTGTAGGTCGCCATGTTCATCGTCCTCCGTAGTGCGGCGGCAGCGAGACTAGCGAGCCCCGCGGACATTCCTTCCCACGAAGTCCTGAGCTAGGAGCCGGATACGTCTGACTGCCAGGACTCGCCCCGGCGTGTCGCTCGCTTCGAACGTGTGTTCGGGCTAGCTTGTCGTCTCGTGCTGATCGATGAACCGGTCTCGGCGGAGACCACGCCCACGGGCCGCCCCTCCCAGATCACCGGCCCCCGAGGTCGCTACCACGTGCGCCGAGTCCTCGAAGAATGGCAGGCCCCGGGCCAGGCGAGGTTCTACCGCCTCCAGGTGGCGACACCGGACGGCCCCGCGATCGCCGAGGTCATCGCTCCCCATAAGCCCGGTCCGTGGACCCTCCACCAAGTCTGGCCCTGACCCTCCCAGACCAGTACACGCCTTCCTCCCCGCAACTCGGCCGTCCCGAACGCCCCGCGCCCTCTCGCGCGGGGCGCTCGTCATCCTGGGGCTGGGTGTACGCACCTGATCGGACGTGTCAACGTCCCAGGCGCGTGGGGGTGTCGGCACGGCGCCGACACAGATTCCGGACTCCGACTTCGACCAGTCCGGTGGCGACGCCGACCCGGGCGGTGGGCCGGGCGCGAACGGCCCACTATGCCGACCAACGCCGTTTCGGCAGGCGTGGTCTGCGTGGCCTCGCGCTGCCGTGATCAACAGATCTTGATCGGCCTTCTTGTACGGTGCGGGCCTTGGCATGGCGTGCGCAGGAGGCGAGGATCTGCGCCATGGATTTGCTGGAGACTCTGGTCGGCAAGGGGTTGCGCCGTGAGCCGCTGTCCCGGGCCGAGGCGCTCGCGGTGCTGGAAACCTCCGATGACGAGCTGCTGGACGTGGTGGCCGCCGCCGGCAGGGTACGCCGGCACTGGTTCGGGCGCCGGGTCAAGCTGAACTATCTGGTCAACCTGAAGTCAGGGCTCTGTCCTGAGGACTGCTCGTACTGCTCGCAGCGGCTGGGTTCGAAGGCGGAGGTCCTGACCTACACCTGGCTGAAGCCCGGCGAGGCGGCCGCGGCGGCCGGAGCGGGCGTGGCCGGTGGCGCCAAACGCGTGTGCCTGGTGGCCAGCGGGCGCGGCCCGACCGACCGGGACGTGGAGCGGGTCGCCGACATCATCGCGGCGATCAAGGAACGCGACGAGGATGTCGAGATCTGCGCCTGCCTCGGACTGCTGTCGGGCACGCAGGCGGGGCGGCTGCAGGGGGCCGGCGTCCACGCCTACAGCCACAACCTGAACACCGCCGAAGCCGCGTATGCGGACATCTGCACCACGCACGAGTTCGGCGACCGGGTCGACACCGTGCGGCAGACCAAGGCGGCGGGCCTGTCGGCCTGCTCCGGGCTGATCGCCGGTATGGGGGAGAGCGACGCGGACCTCGTGGACGTGGTGTTCGCGCTGCGTGATCTGGACGTGGACTCGGTCCCGGTGAACTTCCTGATCCCGTTCGAGGGGACGCCGATGGCCGGGAAGTGGGCCCTCACCCCGCAGCGCTGCCTGCGGATACTGGCGATGGTGCGTTTCGTCTGCCCGGACGTGGAGGTGCGTCTCGCCGGCGGGCGGGAGATCCATCTGCGGACGCTCCAGCCCCTCGCGCTGCACGTGGTCAACTCGATCTTCCTGGGCGACTACCTGACCAGCGAGGGGCAGGCGGGCAGAGCAGACCTCGACATGATCGCCGACGCGGGCTTCGAGGTCGAGGGCACGGCCACCACCACGCTGCCCGAACACCGAAGGCGATCGAAGCCCCCCGCGTCCAATGACGAACCCGAACGAGAGCGCACCGGCGACGCCCGCCCTCCGCAAGCCTCCCGGCCGGCCCGAGCCGACCTGGTGACGGTACGCCGCCGCGGTGCCGGCACCGACCTGCCCCCCAACGCCTGACCCGCGCAACCCGTTCCCAGCGATGCCCTGAAAGCCGACCCCCACCGACCCAAGGCCAGGACACCCCAAAGCGTGGCGCTTCTGCGGGCTGTGTGTCCCGGGGGGTGTGACGCTTGCAGGGAGTTGGGGCGTCTTCAGGGGCTGGGTGCATCGCCGTCCGCTGCGCTCCGGGGGCGGGTGCGTGCGGTCTTGGTCGAGGCGGGCGTAGCAGGGTGCCGTGGGTGAGTCTGAGGGCGGTCGGCTGTGCATTGACCGGTCCTGTAGCTCAGAGGGTCAGTGGGGGAGGCGGAGGACGAGGCGCTTGGAGAAGGCTCCTCGTTCCGCCGCCTTGGCAGCGCGTTGCTCTTCCAACTGCTCGGGTGTGAGGCCGTGGAGGGCGGCGAAGGCGTGAAGCACCTCCAGGAGGTCGGCGAGCTCCGCAGGATCGTTGGTCGCGAGGTACTCGCCGGCCTCCTCGTAGAGCTTGTTGCGCAGCAAGGCGGCCTGTTCCTCCCGGGTCGCGGCCCGGGTTTCCGGGGATCCGCCCGCATCCCGGATGATCTCGGGGATCCGATCGCGGACGAGCTTCTCGGGTCGGCGCCCGTCCCTGGTCTGGTGCACGGTCGCGCCGTGCCGCCGGTCCAGGGACTGGACCCACTTGAGAGCGACCGCCGCCGTCTGGACCAGTTCGTTACGGAGGCTTCGCGGGTCGGATTCGGCCAGTGACTCGTAGAACTCCTCGGTGAGAATGTGCCGCCACGTCAGCTCGCCACGCGCCCATGCCGCGGCGCATTCCTGTTTCGCCTCCTCCGCACGCGCGGTGAAACCCGGGCCGGTGCCGTCAGGGAACTCCTGGACGCCCCACATACGGTCTTGGGCCTCACGTTCTGCGGCCACATCCGCCAGCGCCCTCGCGAGTGATCCCGGTGCGTGCTCGTTCTCCATGCCCGATGACGTTAGCCACTCGGACGGCCCGCCATGGCGTGGTCCGGTTCGCAGCTGAGCAGTTCATGCAGGATGGGCGGGAGTTCGTCCCACAGCCATTCGTTCAGCGTGCCCGGAAAGTCCGCGGGCGGCCGTACGGCCAGGCGATGGGGCGTCACCTCGGAGAGGGAAACGGCGAGGGGGCCGTCGTCCCACATGGGATCGCGGTTGCCCCAGAAGGCGGAGAAGTCGGCGCTCGTCAGCAGCAACTCCGCGGGCAGGGCATGCTCTCCCGGATGCCTGCCGAGTGGCAGCAGCCGTTGGGCGGCGGTGCGCAGGACGTTGAGCGCGGCCAGGTCGTGCGGGCAGGCGACGTTGGTGATCTGCAGTTCGGGCAGGCCGAACCGGCACAGCCCCCGGGTGGTGAGGTAGACGCAGGCGCAGCCGTCGATGTCGTCCTCGTCGGCTGCGCAGCGGCCGGAGTTCCTGTAGGGCGGCAGGCTGGCGCCGAGCCAGTCGTCGGCTAGGGCGAACTCGTCGAATCTTCCGAAGGGCACGACGGGTAGGACCTGGCTCGACACGGGGTCCACGAGCACGCCGCAGACCGATTCGGCGATCGCCTTCGCCGCGGCGCGGGCGAGGTGAGGCCCCAACGGCAGATCACCGGCGGGCAGGACCGAGGTGACGCCGATGTGCTGCGTCGCCTGGCGGAGCCTCTCGGTGTCGTCGGCGTCCGGCCCGGTGACGCCGGAGAGGTCCCACGGTGAGTTCACGGCGGGGTGGCAGGCGAGTGCGAGTCGGGGAGAACCGAGCCGTTCCGACATCGCCGCCGCGAAGGAGCCGGAGAACCTTCGCAGGATCGCCGCCGACAGGTCGCCGGGGTTCCTGTCGGTCGCGACGACGAAATCGGCGGTCGTCTCTTCGGGGACCGTGATGGTGACGCGCATTGCAGCCTCCTCGTGGCCGGTGGACCGGCGTGCGAGGTCCAGCATCGAGGAGGCCGCCAGGCGAGCCGAGGAGAACGAGATCCTGTGGATAACCGCCGCCTGCGTCGCGGAACGGCCGGGGCCGGCGGCAGGCGGCAGCCTTCCGGTGGAGGTCAGAACGCGCAGGTCAGGGACTTGATCCCGTTGATGAAGCTCGTTCGCTGGCGGACGGGCGGCGCGGTGGCGTGCATGGTCGGCAGCCGCGTGTACAGCTCGCGAAGCAGCACCGTGATCTCGCGGCGGGCGAGGTGGGCGCCGAGGCAGAAGTGCGGTCCGGGGGCCCCGAAACCGAAGTGGGGGTTGGGCGAGCGCATGACGTCGAACGCGAGCGGGTCGTCGAAGACGTTCTCGTCCCTGTTCGCCGAGGTGTAGTAGAGGATCACCCGGTCGCCGGCGCGGTAGACGTGGCCGCCCAGCTCGTGGTCGCGGGTCAGCGTGCGGCGCATCCACGTCACCGGGGTGGAGTAGCGGACGATCTCCTCGACGGCGGCCGGAAGCCGGACGTCCAGGTCCGCCAGCAGGACGTCTCGCTGCTCAGGGTTGTCGGTGAGCAGGCACAGGGCGTGCGACAGCGCGTTGCGCGTCGTCTCGTTGCCCGCCACCACCAGCAGTGAGAAGAAACGGCCCAGATCGAGGTCGTCGAGGGCCTCCCCGTCGACGTTCGCGTGCGTCAGCGCGGTGACGAGGTCGTCTGCGGGGTTCTCGCGGCGCAGCCGACCGAGATCGGCCATGAGCGCGTGCAGGAGAGAGAACTTCTCGGTGAGGACCGTCGTCCTGTCATCTCCGTCAGGGCCGACGTAGTCGGGGTCGCCGATGGCGATGATGACGTTCGTGGCATCGATGACGTCGTCGTACGCGGACTCGGGGATGCCCATCATCGAGCAGATGATCTGCAGGGGCATCGGCATGGCGACGTGCTCGACGAAGTCGCACGGGCCGCGCTCGGCCAGCTCGTCCACGATGTGGCGGGCCAGGACGGCGACGTCCCCCGTGACCCGCTGGACGAGGCGCGGGGTGAACGAGCGGGAGACGATCCGGCGGAGCCGCGCGTGCCGGGGATCGTCGATGCTGATCATGGAGCCGCTGTAGGGGGCGACCTGCGGGGGCGGGTCGACCAGGCTGACCGCGGTGGGCTGCGAGCTGAACACCTGGGGGTTCCGGCTGGCCTCGGCGACCTCCTCGTAGCGGGTGATCGCGTAGAACCCCGGTTCGTCCGGTACAGGGCAGAAGGCCGGCCCTTCCGCAGCCCTCAGGGAGGCGAACACTTCATCGCGTTCGTCCTGCGGTTTCGACCAGAAGTCCAGGCTGACGAGGCCGCTCTCGGCGATGGAGGGCATGTGTGGGAGCGCCTTCCGCTGGGGGAGCCGTCACCCACAGGCTAACCCGGCGGTGCCACAAAAGATGATCATGGGCGGGCGGGGTGAGTTCCCCGCCCGCCGCTCGAACGTCCGCCGTCCCGGGGTCGCGCCCGGAAAACCGCCGTCAGCGGGCGGAAAGCTCCACGAAGGGGCGCTCGCCCGGTCCGACGTAAACCTGGCGCGGACGACCGATCTTTGTGGACGGATCGTTCATCATCTCGCGCCACTGGGCGATCCAGCCGGGAAGCCGGCCCAGCGCGAACAGGACCGTGAAGGCGTTCGTCGGGAACCCCATGGCCTTGTAGATGACGCCGGTGTAGAAGTCCACGTTGGGGTACAGCTTGCGCTCGATGAAGTAGTCGTCGCTGAGGGCGACCTCTTCGAGGCGCATGGCCAGGTCCAGCAGCGGGTCCGACTTGCCGAGCGCGTCCAGGACCTTGCCCGTCGCCTTCTTCACGACGGCCGCTCGCGGGTCGTAGTTGCGGTAGACCCGGTGCCCGAAGCCCATGAGCTTGACGCCGGGCTCCTTCTTCTTGACGCGCTCGACGAACGAGTCGATGTCGTCGCCGTTCTCGTGGATGCGCTCCAGCATCTCCAGGACGGCCTGGTTGGCGCCACCGTGCAGCGGGCCGAACAGAGCGTCGACGCCCGCCGACACAGAAGAGAACAGGTTCGCCTGGCTGGAGCCCACCAGCCGCACCGTGGACGTGGAGCAGTTCTGCTCGTGGTCGGCGTGCAGGACGAACAGCATGTCCAGCACGCGCGCGATCTCCGGATCGATCTCGTACGGCTGCGTGGGCAGGCCGAACATCATGCGCAGGAAGTTCTCCACGTACCCGAGGGAGTTGTCGGGGTAGAGCAGCGGCTGCCCGTTGGACGTCTTGTAGGCGTAGGCCGCGATGGTCGGGAGCTTCGCGATGAGCCGGATGCTCGACCGGTCGACCTGCTCAGGGTCGAACGGGTCGAGGCTGTCCTGGTAGAACGTCGACAGGGCGCTGACCGCGGACGACAGCACGGCCATCGGGTGCGCGCGGCGCGGGAAGGCGGAGAAGAACGCGCGGAACTTCTCGTCCAGCAGCGTGTGGTGGCGCACGCTGTCGGTGAACGCGCCCAACTGGTCCGCCGTCGGCAGTTCACCGTAGATCAGCAGGTAGGCCACTTCGAGGAAGGACGATTTCTCCGCCAGTTCCTCGATGGGGTAGCCCCGGTAGCGCAGGATTCCCGCCTCACCGTCGATGTAGGTGATGGCCGACGTGGTGGACGCCGTGTTGGTGAACCCCGGATCGAGCGTGACGTGGCCCGTCTCCTTGAGGAGGCTGCCCACGACCAACCCCGAGGGGCCCTCGGTCGCCTCGCTGACCTCCAGAGGCATGCGGCCGCCCGCGTGGTCGAGCTCGAAATCCGACATACTCGCTCACTCCCAACTGCGTCCACACCTGCGTAGACGTTCCGGTTTCATCGTATCCACGTGATCACAGGGGCTTGATCCGGGCCGTCTCCGTTGACGGCGGACCTCCGGCCGCGCGGGCGCGAGCCGCTCACGCCTCGTCATGCCCGCTCCACCGGTGCTCGAGGACGCGGCGCCCCCGACCCTTTCGTCCGTCCATCGGAACGGGACGAGTCGGTCAGGAACGCCTGGTCCGGCTGGCCTGGGCAGAAAGCAGGACGGTCAGCAGCGATCGACCAGATTTCGCCCTCCTCGCCGGTCGTTCACCGGCCGGTCGGCCGGCGAGGCGTTCTCATGATCTCGTGCAATGGGAGAGGATGCGACGGAGGCGGCTCGGCGCCGTGCCGGTGAAGCCGGTGAAAGTGAGAAGAATCTCAGCCCCCCTGCTGTCATGGCCGACCGGTCATACGGCCCTGTGCACGCCTTACTCCTTCGGCACACGCAAGGTCGGCTGCTCCGCCGTCAACTCGACCAGTGTCCGTTCCTGGACGTCGATCAACTGCTCGACGTCCAGGGGCGGCCACTCCTCGCCGTAGTGCGCGTCCAGCAGCGTGCTCAGGGCGACGAGGATCTGCTCGGGGGTCGGACGCTCCCCCGGGTCCTTCGTGAGGCAGCGCGTGACGAGCCCCAGCATGGGAGCCGGCAGGAGGGTGAGGTCGGGTTCGCCGTAGACGATCCGTCCGCGAACCTTGTGCCCGCCACCGAACGGCGCCGCACCGGTCGCCGCGAAGACGAGCGTCGAGCCGAGGGAGAACACGTCGCTCTCCGGATGGACGGGATCGCCGAGGGCCTGTTCAGGCGACATGTACGCGGGCGTCCCCAGAATCTCCGTACGCGAGAGCGGTAGCGCGTCCAGGAGCCGGGCGATGCCGAAGTCGATGACCCGCGGCCCGTCCGAGGCGAGCAGGACGTTGGACGGCTTCAGGTCGCGGTGGACGATCCCCGCCCCATGGATGGCGATCAGCGCCTCCGCCAAACCGGCTCCCAGCCGGCAGGCCGTCTGCTCCTGGAGCGGCCCTCGCTCCCGGACCACCTCGGAGAGACTCACCCCGCGGATGTACTGCGTCGCCAGCCACGGCTGCGCCGCGTCCGGATCGGCGTCGACGACGGGCGCCGTGTAGAAGCCGCTCACCGAGCGCGCCGAGGTGACCTCGCGGCGGAACCGTTCCCTCCACCTGGGATCGTCCAGCAGTTCCGGCCGGATGACCTTCACGGCGACCAGCCGCCTGCTGGGTGACGCCCCGAGGAACACCTCGCCCATGCCACCGGAACCGAGCCGGGCGACCACGCGGTACGGGCCGATCATCTGGGGAGGTTCGGGCTGCAGGGACACGGCTATCCGATCATGGTGGGGCGTGCTCAAATCGTGCCACGGGACGTGGGTTCGTCCGACCGCTCACGTCCAGGAGAGCGCGCTCCGTTCGGCCCAGTAGCGTTCCGCTGGGACGGCCGGCCTCGCCAGATCCTCCAGGTCGCCCTCATCCAGGAGCACATCCGTCGCCGCGAGGTTGGTCTGCAACTGGGCCGTGCTCACCGCGCCGATGAGGACGGTGCCGGCCCAAGGGTTGCTGAGTGCCGCCGCCAGAGCCACAGCGTCGGGCCCCACGTCATGCTTGGATGCGAGGTTCTCCACCTCCATGGGTGGCCGCACGGCAAGCCTGCCGTTCGCCAGCACTTCCTTGAGCAGCACATGCAGACCGGCGTCATCGGCCTCGCGCAGCGCTTCCCCGGCAGAGGGCTCCAGGATGTTCCACGTCGATTGGACCGTGCTGAACAGCCTCTGACCGGCCACCTCCAATCCCATGGCCCGCCTGATCGTGTCTGCCTGCCGTGGACCGGATGTCGAGAACCCCACGCGAACACCCTCAGCGGTCAGCTGGGCCAGAGCCTCCTGTAGGGGAACATCCCGGAACAGCGGACTCTCCTCCGTGAGCGAATGCACCTGATACACGGCCAGGTGCCCGCCCAGCAGGCTTCGCGTCTCTTCGTACTGGGTCCGAAACCGGCCAAGACTGTGCTCCTTGACCTCGTGCACCTCCGCGTCGGCCCTCCACTCGCCGACGTAGGCGTAGCCCCACTTGCTCGACACGCGGATCCCTTCGGGGGCGCGGGCCGCCAGCCAGCCGCCAAGGAACTCTTCTGCTCTGCCGTAGGAGCGCGCAGCGTCCACCCATCGAACGCCTGCCGCGTAGGCGGCGTCGAGGACGCTCCAGGTCGCCTCGCGCATCGCCTCCACGCTCCGCCCCGCCGGCAGTTCTCCGGCGCTTCCCACATTGATGTAGGCCGGCCGCCCCAGCGCGGCAAGACCGACTCCGAGCCGACGTATCGCATCCATGCCTTCAGCCTTCCATGCAGACGCCCGGCCGCCTTTATCCACAGAACCGCGTTCTAGCAGTTGGGGTGGCATCCATCCATGAGGCTGGGTCACGTCCAAGTCAACGCGACAAGAAAGGCCCGGCCATGCCTGAGACGACGCGCGCCGATCACGGTGCCAACCAGCTCGCCACCCTTCTCGGTCTCGCTCGTTGGCAGCTGCGCCTCGGCCTGGAACACGGGCTGCTCCCGAAACCCGACCTTGAGGGGGACCGGTGGTCCGCCGCCCTCGCCGAGGGGGCCGTCGGCCGCCGCGAGGAGATCGTCGCCCGGTTCGGCGACGAGCCCCCGATCGGCTCGGCGAGGGCCGCCGCCCGGCTGGCGTCCCGGGTGGGCCTCGACGTCGAGCGCGGGGACGTCGAGGTCCTGGTGACCCGAGGCGACCTCGACGTCATCAGTACCTTCCGCGGATTTCCCGTCTACCTGCTTCACGACCTGGACCGGCTCGATCCCGACTCCGTGCGCCGAGTGGTCACCGCCAGGAAGGGCCCGCTCACCGACACCGTCGACGCCGGCGGAGCGGCGACCATCCTCGGCTGGCCCCGCAAGACCTTCGACCGGATCGCGAGCGAACGCGGCCTGGCAACGGACAGGCTCGGCCGCTACGCACTCTCCGACGTCCAGGCACTGAGCTCGGACGAGCACCTGACCCGTCAGGTGGGGGAGGAACAACGGACCATGGTCCTCGCCCGAACGCGCCGGTCCGAGACCCGCGCCGAAGACGTGGTCCGCGCCTGGATCCTGCGGTGCTCTGCCTTTCTGGACCGCGACGCCGGCGAGCCCCCGGACACCGCCCCTTTGGGGCGAGCGTTGAGAAGCCTCACAATGATCAGGGCCGATCGAGCGAGGCAAGAAACCCTGACCCCCTAGCGCGGCCGGCCCGCCCGCGAGGTCCCGCGAGAGCACGCCCGGACGGGCTGCACAAGAAGCAGTGACGACCTGGGAAGGCATGGAGTCGCCGCTCGGTGCGTTCGCCCGGGGAGATCTCAGCATCAGGGCGTTGACGTGCGGCGCGGGTGTCGTCTAACCGCGTCGGGAGGTCGAGCGGCGGCGGCTCGGCGGCTTCCGGGTGCCCTTGTGCCGGTCCAGGACCTTCATCAGTCGGTCACGGGCTTCCGTACGGGACATCGCCGGAAGGTGGGAAGGAAAGTTGGACGCCACGGCGGGAGGCGCCTCGACCAGGCCCTCGTCGTCGATCGTGGCCTGGTCGCCCGTCCAGTGACCGAGCAGGACCGCGAACACGGCGTCCGGGTGGTGTGTGAGAAGCGCCGTGATCCGTTCGGCCTCCTGGGCGCAGTCGGCCACCAGAAGGAGACGACGCCCCTGAGAGACGCCGCTCTTCTCCCGGATGGCGAGCTCCGTCTCCAGGTAGGCGAGGGCCGCGTCGAGGTTCCCCGGGATGAAGAGCCCGGCCGTGTCGTCGTCGAGAAGTTCGTCCTCGGCCAGACCGAAGAGGGTGATGGCGTCGGGCCGTGGGACGACGACCAGCGAGTCGTCACCGTGCGCGTCGAGCGCGGTCAGTGCCAGTACCCGCGCGGTGGACGTGGCGCCCGGGCCCTTGAGGCCTGCGGCCGGTGTGGCGAACGGGTTGAGCATGGGGCGGTAGGTGAAGTGCGCGGCCTGAGGGTTTTGGGCGTTGGGTGCTGGACCGGGGGACAGGCCGGCGATGGCGGCGGTGTAGATGCGATGCCGGAACGGATAGCACATCGCCGCTGCGGCGGGGAGCAGTAGGCCGAGGAGCAGGACCGGCTGCAGCGAGGAAGGACGTGAATCGATCTCGTCGGCCTGGTCGCGTGCTTGTACAGGGGCGGCGGGTGCGGAGGTGCGCTTGGAAGTGCTCTGGGAGGGCTTGGAAGTGCGCTGGGAGGGGCTGGGAGAAGGGGATGCGCCTCTCGGACGGCCTGGCGGGGCGGCATTGGGTGCCGGGTCCTCGAGCGGGCGCGGCGATGGCGCATTGTGTTCCTTCTTGGGTTTGCGGTCGTACCGGTGGCCCCAGCGGGGAAAATCTCCTCCGTGTCCCGAACGTCTCCGAGACCTCTCGTACATCGCCACCCATGCCTCCTTGCATTTATGTGCGGTGTACCGGTCGCCGGCGGCGTGGCGACAGACAGGGGGGACGGGCCTGTGCGGTTCCGGCTCGGTTCCGGCGGCGGCGTCGGACGGAGCCGCCGCACCGATGCTGATGGCGCCGGCCATGGCGGTACAGCCCAGGAAGCCGCAGGTGCAGCGGAGCCATTCGCCGAAGGCGACGGCGAGTCTGGGATGTGCCAGGAAACGGTTCATCTTCGCCCCGGGGGATCGCGTCGGTCACCGTGTGAATGCCGATCGTAGCCACTTTGGCTACGGAGCGTTGAACATTACCCACAGTCCGCTCAGATGATCAGGTGAGGCCGATGCCGCCGCATCCGCGACTGATATGTAGGGCATTTTCCGGATCATCCTAAATATCGCTGCCTGCCCCTCCGGCTGCCCGTTGGGCCGCCAGAGTGCTGAATTCCCGCGCATTCAAAGGGGTGCGCGATGAGGGGGACGGTGATAAGGCCTCCACAAGCAACGACACCTGCATGATCAGCACATGATCGGACTTCTTGAGGAGCCCTCCGAAGTGGCATGCTCGGGTGACGGCACGGCCCCAAAACTGTCACTCGCTGTCACTGCGGCCCTCGCCCCGACTCTCCCGGGTGTTCAACTCTGCCAACCTGACCAGGAAGGCGAGTGGCCGCCGATCCGGCCGAAGATCGAGAACAACGCGCTGATCGTGCTGCCGGGCGCGCGGGTCGCCGACGCGGTGTCGGCGGGGGCGTGGGGCGCCTTCCTGCACCAGGGGCAGATCTGCATGACCTCCGGGCGGCACCTGGTGCACGAGAGCCTGCACGCCGAGTACGTGGCGGCGCTGGCAGACAGGGCCGACAAGCTCCCGGTCGGCGACCCGGCCGCCGGGCCAGTCGCCCTCGGCCTCATCATCGACGCCGGTCGTGAATTTCGCCCGCTCGCCAGACGCTGAACCGGTGGCAAGGTCAGGCTTGTCTGGATCGACTTGGTGCCGCTCTTTGATCGATCTGCTCTACCGCGGTGATCGCAGCGCTGAACGCGCCAGCATGGGTCAGCTCGCGCCCGGCCGCTGGAGCGCAGCACGCAGAGGCCCTCCCACAGCCCGATCGGGCCGTATCGCCACCGTGGCGTCCTCTGCCCGCCGCGCCGTATGCGGGAGTCGGTCGGGAGTTGGCCAGAGTCTCTCTGGGCTCGGTGACGACACAGTGGCCATGAGCCGGTACCAGCCGGTGAAGACCGGGCCATGACCTGTTGGTCTCGGCGCGGTCGATCTCTGTTGTGGAGCCTGGGCCTTCGCGGCGGTGCGTTGTCAGTGGTCCCGGCCGCCCTGGAGCGGGACGGCCGGGGGTTCTGAGGCGCGGCGTGGGCGTTGCAGTGCTGCCAGTTGTCGTGTCGATGAGACGGATTCCTGGTCGGGAGCCGTGGTCCTTTCTCGGTGGCCAAGGCGGTGGCTAAGGCGGTGGCGAGTGGGCGGTGGCTTGTTGGAGGCGGGCGGGACGGCCGTCGGGCCGCTGCGGTGCTTGGGCCTTGGGGCGCGGTGCTAGGCGGCCGTGGGGAGGGGGTGGGATGCGGGGGCGTCTTGGGCGTCGTGCAGGCCCAACGGGAGGGTGTCGCCCCAGAGCCAGTGATTGATCGTGCCTTCGAAGTGGGCGGGCGGGCCGACGGCGATGAGGCGGGCGGTCAGCGGGGAGAGGTGGACTTGGAAGGGCGACGGCGGGGTGAGGGGGACTCGGCGGGTGGTGCCCCAGAAGTCGTTGAAGTCGTTCTGGGTCAGGTCGAGGGCGTCGGGGATCGCGCGGTCGCTGACGGCCGGGCCGGTGGCCAGCCAGGACCAGTGGTCGGTCAGGAGGCGGCGGGCGGTGGTGCGCAGGACGTTGAGGGCGGTGAGGTCGTGCGGGCAGGCGACCTCGGTGATCTGGAGTTCGGGCAGGCCGAAGCGGCGGAGGCCGCGGGTGCGCAGCCGGAGGCAGGCGCAGCCGTTGACGCCTTCCGGATCGACACCCGGGTCGGCGGCGGTGCAGCGGCCGTTGGCACGGAACGGCGGCAGGACGTCGCCCAGCCATCGGTCGGCCAGGACGAATCGCGTCCTCTCCCGGGTGGACGGGGTCAGGACGTGGCCCGTGACCAGGTCGGCGGCTATCCCTCCGGTGGCCTCGGCGAGGGCGTACGCGGCGGCGCGGGCCACCTGGACCGCTCGGGGCTGGTCGGTGATCGGGGCGAACGCGGTGACGACGGCGAACTGCTCGGCCTCGTTGAAGGCGCGTGCGAGCTGCCGGTCCTCCGGTCGGGCGGCCGTGATCTGCCCTGGGTCCCAGCGAAGGCAGGTGAGGTCTTCGCGGGCGACCTGGAGCTGGCGTGTGCCCAGGCGTCCGGCGATGTGGGCGAGGTAGGGGCCGTCCACGGTTCTGAGAAGGGCGGCGGGGCCCTCCGGGATGTTGGTGGCGGCCACGGCGAACCGTGAGGTGGTGGTGGACGGGACCGGGAATGTGATCGTGGCCATGGGACTCCTCCTCGGCTGTCGGGACGCGCCCAGCATGCGCGGCGGTCCGGGCGAGGGGCAGGAGAACGCGGTTCTGTGGATAACCCGATCGTCTGCGGCGGCTGTGAGGCCGGTGGCCGTTCGGGGCGGGGTGTCCGGTGGAGCCGGTCGGGCTCGTGGGGGAGGCGGGGTTCCGGTCCCGGGGCGGCCGGAGCGGGTGATCCGGCGGATCGGCCGAGAGGTGGCGGTGACAGACACGTCTGTCTAGCTCCGACACGCCGTTCGCCATGGAAAAGACCAGCTTCGGCCGAATTCGCGGTGATTCGCGCGGCATCGACGGCGCAATCGGGGGGAATGTGTACGTTGGGGAGATCAACACTGCTGTGAGCTGCGGGGACGGGCCCCGCCGCCCAGCCTTCAAATCAGGAGGTCCCCGTGGCTCGAACAATGTCGAGGGGCACCCGCGTCACCGGTGCCGAACGCACCAGGCTCGCCGCCGAACTCGCTCCGCGGTACGCCGCCGGCGAGAGCATCCGCGATCTGGCCGCCGAGACCGGCCGGTCGTACGGGTTCATCTACAACGTCCTGAAGGAGGCGGGAGTGCCGCTGCGCGGCCGGGGCGGCAACACCCGGCGCAAGAAGGACTGACCCGCTCCCGAGCACAGCGAGACAAGGAAGAAGCGAGCACATGGCCGGACGTCCCCCTCGCCCCCCGGGGGGACCCCGTGCGCTACGGACCGCGGAACGCCCCGGTGACCTCGGAGCGCCCGTTCAGGCTGGCGACGTCGGCGGCCGCCCGCCCGGCCACCCAGCCCTCATAGTTGGAGACCGAACCCGCCCGCCCTTTGGCGAGGCCGGGGAACATCGTGTCGACGGCCTGATCGACGGCCTGGTCGCGCGCCGCCAGCACGGGAAGCAGATCCTTCCCGCCGGCGCCCGCGGCCGCCCTGTCCGCCGCTCCTCGCAGCCGCTCCCCGATGCGGACGGCGTAGGCGCTGAGGAACGCGTGGCGGAACGAACGCGTTCGTGACCGTCCGCGGGCGTCGCGCCTTGGCCCCGCGTGCACCATGGCGGACGTCGCCTGCACCAGCAGGGACGTGAACAGGATCTCCACTGCGGCCAGGTCGGCCGGGAACCCGAGGACGGTGGAGAACCCCAGCTCCCGATGCCAGATCGCGCGGCAGTGATTGGCCTCGGCCACCACCGTCAACAGGACGGCCTTGGGTGCGTCGTAAGGACTGTCCACCGCGATGCGCCGCCCGTCAGGGCCTCTCATGTCGCCTGTCTCCGCGGCGAGCAGCGCGTGGTCGATGCTGTGGCGCGCCATCAATTCCTGGGCGCGCGTGCTGAGCGCCTCCGCCTCCTCGGGGAACTCGGTCGACTCGGCCTTGGCCAGAAGCGCACGGACCCGTCCCAGAATCCGCTGATCGGCCTCCGCCCGCCTGTCGCCGCCCCTGGCCTTCCCGGGTGACCCACTACGGGCCCTCCCCGAACCGGACGTTTCCCCGCCGGGGCGAGGCGTTCCCGCGGAGTCCTCGTCCGTATCGGCGCTGGGGTTCCCTGCGTTGAACGCGCCCGGGCCATGGCCGTTCCCGCGGGGGGTGCCCGTCCTGGGCTTACCGGTACCAGGAGGTGGGGTGATGGGAGGGAGCCTCGCGAGGGTTTCCAGGAGGTGGATGAGTTCGAGGGCGCAGGTCACGTAGGTCGCGCGTGCGACTTCTTCGCGGCGGCACCAGTGGGACGGGTGAGAGCCGTCATCCGGCCACCACACATCGGCCTGGAGGGCGGCCAGCTGTTCGTGCCAGCGATCGTCGACGGTGCCGGGGGAGTAGGTGCGCATCTCGTCGGCGATCGCGTCGGTGGCGAGGCGAGCGTGGCGGGTCGTGTGCCGGCGGGTGGTGAAGCGCACCAGGTCGGCCGGTTGCCAGCCGCGCCGCCAGGCGGAAGTGATCCCGCGCCGCAGCCGGTCGGAGAGGCAGCGGTCGGCGGCGACCGACCAGCCGGGAGTGTCGGGACGGTCGGTCAGTTCGCCCACGAGCCGCCGGAACAGGGTGCGGTCGCCGCGGGCGAGCGATCGCACCGCCTCGTCCGTGGTGCGGGCGACCGAGGCTTCGAACGTCCGGCCGCCCCGCCAGGTCTTCCGCACCGCCACTCCTGCCGTCCGACGTCACCCGGGGGACGATCCTCCCATCCGGCGGTGACGAGGCTCGCCGCTGTCCGGCCGGAAGGTGCAAAGGCTGCGTCGGTTCGCTTCGGTCGCGGAATGGGCGTGCTCGTCCGAATCATGTTCGGTCCTTGGGGCGGCGACCACGCCGAACCCGACTCGGACGACTAACGGTGGACCGCCGTCACATGCGGACATGACAGTATGAGCGTGGACAACTTCGAATAGTGATCAATCCGATATCTTCGTTGATTGAAAGATCCACGAGATAGGCGCAAGCTATCCCAGACGTCTGGAATGCCCCGCCCGTTCCTTCCGACCGACCGCCGACAGGACACTGATGTTCGAGATCTGGGAGACGAGTGAGCCCGCGCGGCTCATCAGCGACGCGGGGAGCCTGAAGGTCGCACTGGAGAAGGTCGACACCATGTGCCGGCTCAGGCACGACCAGGCCGCGGCGCACGTGGGCGAGACCGGCGAGGGCTACCACTTCGAGATCAGGGACCACGACGGCAAGGCGCTGGCGCGGCTGAGCTACGTCCCGGACACCTCCCGCGCGTACCAGAGCGTCGTGGTCGAGGAGATGCGCGGGCAGGACGGCGCCGGCTAGCGGCAGTCATCCCGACAGCCCCCGGCCATCGTTCCGGGGGCTGTCGCACGCGAGGCCGGAGGCGGTCTCGCTACCCCTCGACGGCGACGACCGCTTCCTTTGCGTCCGGCTCCAAGAAGCGCAGCATGGCTTCGCCCTCGGCCCTCAGTTCCTCGATGGCGGTCCGGGGGAGAGCCTCGAACGGGCGCATCCGGAGCGTCGCGACCTTGCGCTTGTACTCCGTCTCCCAGATGCCGCGCGCGAACCCGTCCCATAGGAAGACGGCGCGGACGCGCAGGTTCTTGGTCGTGAGCATGGGGCGATGGTCGTCGGCGATGACGCGCCTGCGGTCGGCGTGCGCGAGGACGAGGCTGTCGAACTCGGGCAGGAACCGTGCGGGGGCCAGGGCGTCCTCACCGGGGCGCGGCGCGTCCGGCAGGTCGAACAGATCCCGGCCCTTGTCGTCGGTAAAGGTGCGCAGACCTGGGCGAAGGCGTTCCAGAGCCTCGCCGGTCGAAGACAGTCCGGACCACGTCTGCGCGTCCGCGGCGGACGCCGGCCCGTAGGCGGCGAGGTAGCGGAGCATCAGCTCGTCGATGGCGTTCTCAGCGTCCGGCCCCGAATCCAGCCAGGAGTCTGCCAGCGCGAAGCGCGACGAGCGCGGGAAGCCCCACCTGTCCTCGGTGGGCACCATGACCAGAGGCACGCACAGCCGGACGGCATAGCCGAGGGCACGGTCGTTGACGTCTGGGAACTGCTGCTGGAGCAGCGCGCGTACCTCATTGAACGTGAGAGGTTCTCCCGCCAAGAGAGAGCGTGCGGCGGGGACGACCTTCTCCAGATCGAGCCCCTTGGCGCGGTCGCCCAGCACCCGAAGCCCGCCGTCCAGCATCGGCTGCATCGCCGCACGGAACGCCTTGTAGTCCGCACTCGTCACCAGGTGCAGCGTGGCGCGCATCATGGTGGCGCGCACCAGCGATCGGTCGTGCAAGGCGGAGTGCAGATCGGATGCCTGGAACTCTTCGAGGCGCGTCCACAGCCCCAGGAACGGCGGCTTGGGCTCCTGGGCCTGCATCCCGCACAGCCGTTCCACCGCCTCGGTTACCTGAACCGGCTCCCGTGCGAGCAGCATCTGCCGTGCCAGCGTGGCCCGGTTGAGGGCCCGGACGCTCAGGGTCTCTGTCATCCGTCCAGAATGCCGCCTGATGGACACCCGCGTTCGGCGCAATGCTGTGGACCACGCTGGCGGGCCGGCGGGTGCAGGGCGTGATCGAGATCTCTCTCCGCGGGGCGGCTGGTCCGTCCGTGCGGCGGGGACGGTGACCTGGCGCTACCTCGCGAACGTGTCGGTCCGGTACTCCGCGTTCCACCCGGGCCGGACTGAGCATGGATCTTCGCCAGAATCCGGCTTCCGTCTGCGTGGTCGGGGAAGCACGCACCGTGCAGGCCGTCGGCGGCCATCGGGCCGGAAGAGCGGGCCGACCGTTCGGATCCGTGCTGGTCAAGCCGTTGCAGACGCCCTGCGAGCGTGTCGTGGCGTGATCGAGAACGATCGACCGACGTGGGGGTTACGGCAGGATTTTTCTTGAAATGCACGTGCATCAGCTCTTGCACCTGCACGCCATCCCTAGCAGGATTGCCCCGGACCCCCGCACGTGAACTCCCCGGAGATCGCGATGACCGCACACTTGAACGACAGTGACCGACAGGCGCTGCGGCTGGCCCAGGATCTCCGCGAGGAGATGCGGGCGGCACTTCCGCAGTTGCCGACTACGCCCTCGGTATCCCCGTTCGTCGACCAGGCCGGGATGCCGAGCGTCCTGCTGAAGATGGACGCCGAGACGGCCCGCGCCCTCATGGCCGTGCTGGCCGAGCGCCGCGGCGCGGCGGCGGAGCAGCGCCGGGCGGACGGCTCGCATGTGCCGCCGCCCGTCCCGCCGCCTGTGGCCCAGGCCGTCCCGGCGGCCCAGGGCCCCATCGTGGCCGGCCTGCCCTACGCGGAGCCTGCCTATGCGGAGCCCGCCTACGGTGCGCCCGCTTACGGGCAACCCCCGTACGCGGAGGCTCCGTACGCGGAGTCGCCGTACGCGGAGGGCCCCTATGCGGAGTCGCCCTACATTCCGCCGCAGCCGAGTCCCACCGTCTTCACCGGCGGTACCGGCCCGACGCCGCTCGTGCCCTCGGTCTACCCGACGCACTGACGGCTGACGAGAACGTTCCCCCGCGCGGCTCACGGCCGTGCGGGTATGCGGCTGCGCTGAGCGGGTATGCGGCTGCGCCGAGCGGTCCGATCATGTGGGTCCGACTGCTTCCTGTGGTCGCGCATACGCTGTGACGGGTCCAGGGTGTGCGTGTGCGGCCACCCATCTTCAGCGCCCATGCGCCCCCGAGCTGTTCCCCGTGCCCGCGGCAGAGCGAGGCAAGGGGTCGCGGCGGAGCCGGGGCCATCGGAGTAAAGATCTTTCTTGGGGTGGGCTCGGCACCCGGTGACCGGCTCTCAGGCCCTATGGGAAAGGCGCTCCGGTCCAGTCCGGGCTTAAAAGATCTACCTTCCCAAAGGTAAAGAAATCCCCCGTTTGGCGAAAGCACGGTAATGCCGTATATAGTCATCCCCAGGTCAGGGTCAAAGAACCGTTGACCTGGCCAATCGCATAACCGCCGCTTCCCGCCCGCCAGGCGGGATCCCTTTCGCCGAACGCAGCCGTACCATGCAGCGGCCGCGCACCGTGCTGGGCCTGTGAGCCCCCGGTCGGCATCCTTCCCGCTTTACCCAAGCCCGTGTCACCACGCACGTCCGAGACCGGTCGTGCGCGATCGAGCGCGGGCGCGGTCCACCATGCCCGTGGATCGTTCCAAAGCGGGTCTCTCTCGCGGCGGCATCTCCCGAGTCTCGAGTCTCGGAGCCGTTCACCCCTGCCCGGAAACAGGCGCGTGACCTGCGTGTCCTTCCGTGCGGAACGGCAGCCCTGTACCCCGAACGAAGGATCTCCATGCAGCAGCGAGCGATCAACGTCATCCTGACCGGCGTCACCGGCACCGCCCTCGCGGGCATGATGGTGGCCGGTGTCGCCGCCGCGAGCGATGACTCCGCTCCCAAGAAGCAGTTCCTCCCGCAGCAGGCCGTGGCCGCGCAGGAGCACAAGTCCCCCGACCGGCTCACCGACAAGGGCGCGCTCGGCAAGTTCACCGCACCGAAGGCCCCCGCGAAGGCCAAGGCGGACTCCAACGCCGATTCGAAGGCCGAGCCCAAGAAGGACGCCAAGCCCGCGAAGAAGGGCCCGAAGGCCCTGCTCAGCGGCAAGACGAAGGCGTCCTACTTCTGGGACGACGGGTCCGGAGTGAACGGCGACACCGGCGCCCCCGCCGGTGGCAAGCCGATGCAGAAGGGCCTGTTCGCCAGCCCGAGCTGGCCCATGCACACCAAGGTCAAGGTCACCTACAAGGGCCGCAGCATCACCGGCTTCGTCGGGGACCGCGGGCCGGGCGAGCCGTCCCACCGGGGCGTCATGCTCGACCTCGACACCTACACCTTCCGGTACCTGCTGGACGGCAAGAAGCCGGAAAGCAAGTACAACGCCGGCACCGGCGAGGGCCACCTGAACGGCGTCAAGTGGGAGGTCCTGTCCTGGGGCCACGGCGCCGGGAAGAAGGGCATGCCCCAGCCTTTCGGCTCATGACATGAGGCCGGCGGACCATTCGTGAAACGGCTCACAGTGCGAATGTGAGCCCGCCCGCGCGGGCTCGCCGGACCTCTTCCAGACCCGGCGCAGGGCTGCCGGTGCATGGAAAACGGGGATTCCCCGGTATCGAAAGATCACCGGGGAATCCCCATTTTCAGCTCGCCCGTGCTCTCGCGCGCCAGCTCCCGTGACAGCGCCCGCGCCGCGGTCCGCACGGCCGGGGCGAGCCGGTCCAGGTCCAGCCGGCACGCGTTGCCGGTGATGGAGATCGCGGCGATCACCCGTCGCCGGTGGTCGAGGATGGGCGCCGCCACGGCGGAGACCCCGGCCTCGGACTCCTCCCGGTTGAGGGCGTAGCCGCGGTCGGCGGTGCGGGCCAGTTCCCGCTGCAGGAGCCCCGGCATGACGATCGTGTGCGGGGTGTAGTGGACGAGCCCGGCCGAGAGCGCCTGCTCCAGCCGCCCGGGAGGCCCGAGCGCGAGGAACAGCTTCCCCGTCGCGGTGCAGTACGCGGGAAGCCGTCCGCCCACCCGGGACACGATCGGCATCGACCGGCGCCCGGTCACCTTCTCCAGGAAGAGGGTGTCCGTCCCGTCCAGGACGGCCAGGTGGATGTTCTCGTGGGTCGCCTCGTACAGGTCCTCCAGGTAGGGAAGCGCGGCCTCGCGGAGCCCCCGCGGGCGGGGCGCCCGCTGCCCGAGGACGAACAGCCGCATGCTGAGCCGGTAGCCGGACTCGGTGCGCTCGACCCCGCCCCACCGCACCAGCTCGCCCAGCAGCCGGTGCGCCGTCGGCTTCGGCAGCCCGGTGCGGGCCGCCAGCTCGGTCAGGTTCAGCTCGGTGTCGGCGGAGCCGAAGGCGTCCAGCAGGCTGAGCCCGCGCGCCAGCACCGATCGGGGCGGCTCCTCGCCCGTGGCCCGCACGTCCATGCCCCGATGGTGTCCGTGATCGGTCCCGTCGGCAAGGGCGGGGAAGCGCGCGGCGACCCGGGTCACCGGTCCGCCCCGTGCCCCGTGACGGGCGCCTCGATCAGCAGCGGCGCGGCGAGGTCCTTGCCGGAGGCGACCGCGTCGCGCAGCTCGTCCGCCGAGCCGGCCCTCACCGCGTCGATGCCGAACAGCCTCGCGGCGCTCTGCCAGTCGAGCGCGGGCGGGGCGAGGTCCATGCCGATGTAGCGGCCGTGCTCGGCCGAGGCGCCGCCGCTCTGGTCCAGGGTGTCCTTGAGGGTGCGGTACTCGCCGTTGTTCATGACCACGAACGTCACGGGGACCTCGTACCGGGAGGCGCTCCAGAGCCCCTGCAGGCCGAACATCGCGCATCCGTCGCCGAGCACCGCCACCACGGGGCGGTCCGGGTCCGCCATCCGGGTACCGACCGCCGCGCCGACGCCCCAGCCGAGGCCGCCGCCGACCGTGTGCACGTAGGAGCCGGGGAGGTCCTGGCGCAGTACGGCGCGCAGCCTCAGCCCGACGGTGATCGCCTCCTCGACCACGACCGCGCCCTCGGGGAGCCCGGCCGCGACGGCGTGGGCGGCGGCGCGCGGGTCCATCGGGGACGCGCCGTATGTCGTGCGCGCGGCCGCCTCCGCCTCCTGCCTCGCCTGCGCGTGCCGGGCTCCGAGCCGCTCGGCGCGCTCCCGCGCGGACGGGACGAGCCCGTCGAGACGGCCCGCGAGTCCCCGGAGCGTCCCGGCCAGATCGCCCGTCAGGCCGTGCCGGACGGCGAAGTTCCGGCCGGGCTCCGCGGGGTCCTCGTCCACCTGCACGATGGCGAGCCCGTCGGGGACGGCCGGGCCGGGGGTGTAGTGGTGCGGCATGAACGCGCGGCAACCGACGATCAGGACCGCGTCGTACCCGGCGAGCGTCTCGCGGACGGCCGCGTTGCGGGGCGCCAGCATCCCGGCGTAGAGCGGATGGCCGGTGGGGAAGTCGATGCCGTCGTTCATCGGCTGGTGGTGGACGGCCGCGCCGAGCCGCTCGGCCACCGCGACCAGCTCGGCCACCGCGCCCGCCCGTCCCACCCCGTCGCCCGCGATGATCGCCGGGCGCTCGGCGCGGGCGAGCAGCGCCGCCGCGTCGCCCGCCTCGGCCGCGCCCGGGCCGGTCACGGGGGAGCGGGCCGGCACCGCGACGTCGGCGTCCTCCTCCAGCAGGTCCATGGGAACCGACACGAGCACGGGCCCCGCCGGGGGCCGTGCCGCGAGGGCGAAGGCGCGGCGGAGCACGAGCGGGAGATCGCGGGCGTGCTGCACCTCCACCGCCTGCTTGGTCGCCGCGGACGCGAGCCCGACCAGGTCGCCCGACAGCATCGGGTCCTGGAGGAGGTGGCGCCGGTCCTGCTGGCCCGCCACGATCACCATCGGGGTGCGGGAGCGCAGCGCGTTCAGCATTCCGATCAGCCCGTTCGCGACGCCCGCGGCGACGTGCAGGCTGACCATCGACGTGCGGCGGGCCGCCCGCGCGTAGCCGTCGGCCATCGCCACCACGGACCCCTCCTGCAGCCCCAGCACGTACCGCAGGTCGGGGGCCCCCACCAGCGCGTCCATCAGGGGGAGCTCGGTCGTGCCGGGGTTGCCGAAGATCCGCGTCACGCCCTCGTCGCGGGCGATCTCCAGCAGCGCGTCGATCGGCCTCATGCGGTGCCCTTCCCTTGGACGCGGGCTCACTGCCGTGGCGGCACGGTGTTCGGCGGCTCAGTGCATGGCGGAGCCGCCGTCGACGTTGATCGTCTGGCCGGTGAGGAAGCCGCTGCCCTCGTCGCACACGTACAGCAGGGTGGACAGCAGGTCGCGGGGCTCCTCGACGGCCCGCACGACCTGCAGGTCGCGGACGCGCTCGAACCCGCCGTCGGCGCCCGTCGTCCGCGCCGCCGTCCCGGTTCGGGTGAGGCCCGGCGCGATCGCGTTCACCGTGACCCCGTGGGAGCCGACCGCGCTCGCCAGGGCCCGGGTGAAGCCGACGAGCCCGGCCTTGGACGTGGTGTACGCGACCAGGTCGGGCGGTCCGAGGAACACCACCGCGGAGGCGATGTTCACGATCCGCCCCCAGCCGGCCGCCTTCATATGGGGCAGCGCCGCCCGCGACACCAGGAACGGGCCGTCGAGGTTGACACGCATGACCCGGCGCCAGTCCTCCAGCGTCGTCTCCTCGAACTCCAGCGGCGGGTAGATCCCGGCGTTGTTCACGACGATGTGCAGGCCGCCGAAGCGGGCGGCGGTCTCCTCCACGGCGGCCTCGACCTCGTCGGGGTCGGTCACGTCCGCCCGCACGGGGTGGAACCGGTCGCCGATCGCGTCCGCGGTGCCCGACAGGTCGGCGAGGTCGAGGCCCGCGACCCGGTGCCCGCGCGCGGCCAGGGCGATCGCGAACTCCCGCCCGAGCCCGCCCGCCGCGCCGGTCACGAGCACGACCCGCTGTGGTCCGTCGCTTGACGGCGTCTCGCTCATGGACCGCAGCGTGCGCCACCCCCGCCCGCCGGGCAAGGCACCGTTTTCACTGGGTGAAACGGCTCCCTTGTGATGGCGTGGCGCGGGTCACATGCTCGCCGTATGTCCGTACGAAAGCCGGCGGCCGAGCCGGCCTCGGAGAACGACAGGGACGCGTCCCGGGCGCGGCGCCCCCGGGCCCGCCGGCCGATCCCCGACGAGGCCGGCGTCGTCGGCGTGCTCATCCTGCTGGTGCTCGGCGTCGGACTGCTCCAGCCGGACTTCCTGCGCACCGGCAACCTGCTGACGACCGCGCACAACTCCGTCTACGTCGGGCTGATGGCCTGCGGCATGGTGTTCGCGCTGGCGATGCGGGAGGTCGACCTGTCGGTCGGGGGGATGTACGCGATGGGCGTCGTCGTCGGCGCCCTGCTCATCCGGGACGGCTGGAACCCGTGGGCCGCGGCCCTCGCGGTGCTCGCGCTGTCGGCGTTCGTCGGAGCCCTGAACGGCGCCGTTACCACGTATCTGCGGCTGCCCTCGTTCATCGTCACGCTCGCCACGTCGATGCTGCTGCGCGGCGTGGGGCTGGCGCTGGCCGAGGGCAGGCAGATCACCGACCTCCCGCAGGACCACGCGTTCTTCACCGTGCTGGGCGGCGGCGGGTCGCTCGGCGTCCCGAACGCGGTGTGGGTGTTCGCGCTCGCCGTCGTGGCCCTGACCGTCGTGTTCACCCGGACGCGGTTCGGCGCGCGGGTGCGGGCGATCGGCTCCAACCCCGAGGCGGCCGAGTTCGGCGGGCTGCCCGTCACCCGGACCCGCATCGCCGCGCTGGCCCTGTCGGGCCTCATGGCGGGCATCGCGGCCGTCCTCGCCCTGGCGTTCTTCATCGCCGGGGACCCGACCATCGGCCAGGGCTACGAGCTCACGGCCATCGCGGCGGCCATCATCGGCGGCACCCCGCTGAAGGGCGGGACCGGCTCCGTCCTCGGCGCCGCGGCCGGAACCCTCATCCTCGGCGTCGTCACCGCGGCGCTGGTGTTCTTCGAGGTCCCCATCAACTGGACGACCTTCGCGACCGGCGGCGTGATCCTCGTCGCCGTCGGCGCCGCGCCGCTGCTGCGCCGCGTCCGTGACCTGCGCTCATCAGGGAGGAACCCATGATCCCGCGTCCCCGCGGGCCCGTCGCGGCGGCCCTCGCGCTCGTGCTCGGCGCCGCCCTCTCCACCGCGTCCTGCGGTGACGGCGGCGGCTCCGGCAAGGGCGAGCGGCTCAGGATGGGCATCGCCGTCGCCAACTACAGCCTCAACTTCGCCCGGGAGATGTACGAGGGCGCGACGGAGGCGTCCAGGCAGGCCGGGAACATCGACTTCAAGGTCGTCGGCCCGCCCAACACCGACGGGCCCGCCGAGCAGCAGCTGTTCCAGAACCTCACCGTCACCCACCCGGACGGGATCGTCCTGGAGAACCTCGACCCGCCCATCTTCACCAGGCCCGCCGCCCAGGCCGTCGACAAGGGCATCCCGATCGTCGCGCTCGACACCGCGCCGACCGACGGCAGCAAGGTCGGCTTCTACGTCGGCAACGACAACCACGAGCTCGGCGGGCTGCTCGCCGAGGCGACGGTGAGGAAGCTCGGCAAGGACGCCAAGGGCACCGTGGTCGTCGGGGTGCCGAACCCGGGGACGCCCGTCCTCGACAGCCGCGCCAGGGGGATCAAGGAGACGCTGGCGAAGCTGGCGCCCGGCATCCGCGTCCTCGGCCCGTTCCAGACCTACAGTGACCCGGCGCAGAACTTCGGCGCCTGGCAGTCGCAGGTGAACGCGAACCCGTCCGCGCTGGCGTTCCTCGGCGTGGGCGACGCCGACAGCTACAACCTCGGCCGCCTCAAGGAGCAGAAGAAGGGCACGTACCTCACCGCCGGCTTCGACGTCGACCCGAAGACCCTGGAGTACGTCAAGAAGGGCACCAACTTCGCCGGCGTCGACCCCGAGCACTACCTCAAGGGCTACGTCGCGACCGCGATGCTGATCACGGCGGTGCGGGAGGACGACGGCAGGCTGCCGGACGGCTGGTTCAAGACGCCGGGCCTCGTCATGGACCCCTCCAACATCGACGAGATCATCAAGCGGCAGCAGTCGGTGCGGAACGCCTACCAGTGGTACAAGCCGCAGCTGGACAGGCTCCTCGCGAGCCCCGACACCGGCATGCGCCCGCTCAGGGAGGCCCGCTGAGATGCTGGTCGCCTCCGGCCTGGTCAAGCACTACGGCGGGGTCACCGCCCTCGACGGCGTCGGCATCACCCTGGACGCGGGGGAGGTGCACGCGCTCGTCGGCGAGAACGGCGCCGGCAAGTCCACCCTTGTGAAGATCATCTCCGGGGTGGTGCGGCCCGAGGGCGGCACGGTCGAGCTGGACGGCGCGCGCGTCCGGTTCGCCGACGCCCGGCAGGCGGCGGCGCAGGGCGTCGCGATCGTGTCGCAGGAGCTGATGACCTACGACGACCTGACCGTGCTGGAGAACCTCTTCCCCTACGGGGCGCCGCGACGCGGGGGCCTGGTCAGCACGCGGGAGATGCGGCGCCTGGCCGAGCCCGTCCTGGCCGAGCTGGGCCTGGACCCGCCGCCGCACGCCAGGGTCGGCGAGCTGCCCCTCGCCGACCGGCAGCTTCTGGAGATCTGCCGGGCGCTGCTGCAGAACCCGCGCGTCCTGATCCTGGACGAGCCCACCTCGGCGCTGCCCCGCGACGCCGCCGCACGGCTCGCCGCCGTCACTCGGCGGCTGGCCGGACGGGGCCTCGCCGTCCTGTACATCTCGCACTTCCTGGAGGAGGTCATGCGGGTCGCGACGCGGGTCACCGTCCTGCGTGACGGCCGGGTCGTGCTGCCGGGCGAGCCCGCGGCCGACGTCGGGCTGGACTCCCTGGTCACCGCGATGCTCGGGCAGCCCGCCCGGCATGCGACAGCCGCGACCGCCGCCCCGCGCCGCCCCGGCGGGGCGGCGGTCGCCCTGAACGGCGTGACGGTGCCCGGCCGGCTGCGCGAGGTCTCCCTCACCGCCGAGGGCGGCGAGATCGTCGGGCTGGTCGGCCTGCAGGGCTCCGGCCACCTGTCCGTGCTGGACGCCGTGTGCGGGCGGGCCCGGCCGTCGTCCGGCACGGTCCGGCTGCCGGACGGGCGGAGGCCCCGCTCCGCCCGGCACGCGGTGACCGCGGGCGTCGCCTACATCTCCGGCGACCGCAAGGGTCGCGGGCTGATGCTCGACAAGGCGCTCTGGGAGAACATCACGTCCGTGAGCTGGCTCGGTCAGGGACGCGGCGGGCTCATGCCGCGCCGGTCCCGCCTCGTCGCGCGCTCCCGCGGCCACATGGAGCGGCTGCGGGTGCGCGGCGACGTCCACGGCCGGGCGGGGAACCTGTCCGGCGGCAACCAGCAGAAGGCCGTCCTCGCCAAGTGGCTGGACGCCGACCCGGCCGTCCTCGCCCTGGACGACCCGACGCGCGGCGTGGACGTCGGCGCCCGCACCGAGCTGCACGCCATCGTCCGCGACCTCGCCGCCGAGGGGAAGGTGGTCATGATCGCCTCCAGCGACCTGGCCGAGCTGGTGGAGCTGTGCCACCGCGTCGTGGTCCTCCAGCGCGGCCGCATCGTCGACGCCCTGGAGGGCGACCGGCTCACCGAGCCGGAGCTGAGCCTCGCCATGAACGCCGGCTTCGCCGATCCCCTCTAGGGGGCAAGGAGAGGGATGACGGGGGCGAACGCCTCCATGACCGCGTCCGAGACCTGGTAGTAGGTGAAGCCGAAGCGGTCCCGGCGTGCCAGCATCTGCTCGGCGATGTGCTCGGGCGGGCCCACGAACTGGGACGGCATGTCGAGGACGACCTCGGCCGACGACGTGCCCCAGCCGCGCGTCACCGCGACCTTCGCGGCGGCGCGGCGAGGGTCGGGGCCGAACGTGGGCGTCACCATCATGCTCAGCTCGACGTCCCGCCCCGCGGCGGCCTCGCGGACCCAGTCGACCTTGCGGGCGATGGTGTCCGGGAGGCGCTCGGAGACCTCCTCCGAGATCGTCCCCTCGGGCAGGGCGCGGGGGAGGATCCCGACCGTGTCGGCGTAGCGGCCGGCGATGCCGAGCATGCGCCGGCTGCCCGCGCCGACGACGAGCGGCGGGCGCCGCTCCGGGCGCGGGAAGACCGCCAGACCGTCGATCGTGTAATGCTCGCCGGTGAACGTCGTCTTCTCGCCGCTCAGCAGGCCGCGCAGGACCTGCAGTGACTCCGCAAGGCGCCCGACCCGCGTCCCGGGCCGGTCGAACGCCATTCCGGCGGCCTCGTACTCCTCGCGCAGCCAGCCCGCGCCGAGACCCAATTCGAACCGACCGTCCGACAGGTGGTCGAGCGTCGCGGCCTCCTTGGCGAGCATCACCGGGTGCCGGAAGTCGTTGGAGAGCACCATCGTGCCCAGCCGCAGCGCGCTCGTCGCGGCCGCGGCGGACGCCAGCGCCACCATGGGTGCGAGCTGGTCGCCGAACGGCCCGGCGACGAAGTGGTCCCGCAAGGTCAGGACGTCGTATCCGAGCTCTTCGGCGCGGCGGGCCGTGCCGGCGAGTTCTCTGCCCGAGCGGATCGACTCGCCCACGACGCCGAAGCGGAAGTTCCTGTGCATGTCCCGAGCGTGCCCCGTGGCAGGGGCGTCTGGCTGGCAGGAATGCGACATGAGGTTTCGACCGGCGGAACGGGGCGAGCGGCTCGGTCGCCGTCCGTGCGGCGTAAGGGCGTCACCGACTGCCCCGTTCGCGCCGGTCACTTCCAGGCTGCGGCGCGCGGCGCGGTTTTGCAAGCGGCGGGCCGCCTACCTGCCGATACGCTGGGACAGGACCCGTCCCGGCCAGTCGCCGACCGTGAAGGCGGCGTCCGTCTCGAACCCGTTGCTGCGGTAGTACTCCACCAGCCGCCCGTCGTCGCCGCCGTAGCAGTCGACGCGCAGCAGGCCGACGCCCTTCGCCCCGGCCTCGTCCCTCGCCTTGGCGATCAGCGCCCCGCCCACACCGTGCCCGGCGAACGCGCGGTCGGTGACCAGGAGGGTGATGTACAGCTCCGGCTCGTCGACCGGGTCGACGTAGTGCGGGGGCCCGGGCGCGACCGCCATGACGCCGGCTGGCCGCCCGTCGACCCGCGCCACCCAGATCTCGTCGTCGCGGGCGATGCCCGCGATCCGCTCGACGCGGCGCGGATCCCCCGACCACGGCTCGCTGCCCCACTGCCCCGTACGGCCGTTGGCGGCGAGCCAGGCCACCGCCCCGTCCAACATCGCCACCATCACCGGGGCGTCGCCGGGCCCGCCCTTGTAAATCTCCATCGCACCTCCTCGTGCGAGGAGATCCTGGCAGTCCTCGATCTGCCGCGCGAGGGGACCCTAGGAGCCGATGAAGTCGCGGGCGCGGGTGAAGAGGCCGAGCGTGATCGAGTGGAGGAGGTCACCGGTCTCCTTGGGGGCCTTGCCCGCGAACGCGCGGGCGTGCGTGCCCTCCAGGACGACGCCGAGCTTGAAGCAGGCCAGCACCGCGTACCAGGTGATGGACGACAGGTCGCGCCCGTCGACGGCGCCCGCGCGCTCGGCGTAGACCTCGACCAGCTCCTCGGCGGCGGGCAGGCCGCCCGCGGCGCCGAGCGGGCCGGCCAGGGCCGCGCTCTGGTCGGCGCGGTCGGGCCAGGTGGCCAGCAGCCAGCCGAGGTCGAGCAGCGGGTCGCCGACCGTGCACATCTCCCAGTCGACGATCGCGGCGACCTCCGGACCGTCGAAGGAGTACATCAGGTTGGCCAGGTGGTAGTCGCCGTGCATGATCCCCGGGCGCCACGTCTGGGGGCGGTGCTCCTCCAGCCACCGCGCGACGTCGTCGAGGCCGGGGATCTCCGGCCCGGGGTAGCCGTCGAGCGTGCTGTAGGAGTCGAGTTCGGACATCCAGCGGCCCACCTGCCGCTCCAGGAAGCCCTCGGGCTTGCCGAAATCGCCGAGGCCGACCGCCGCGTGGTCGACGGCGCCCAAGGCGGAGAGCGCCCGTGCCGCGTTCAGCCCCATCTCGCGCCGGACGGACGCGTCCCGCGCGTGCAACTCGGGCAGCGTGACCGACGCGTTGAAGCCGTCCACCGGGGTCATGAGGTAGAAGACCGCGCCGCCCATGACCGTCTCGTCCGGGCAGGCCGCGATGAGGCGCGGCGCGGGGACGTCGGTCCCGTCGAGCGCTCCCAGCACGCGGGCCTCGCGCCGCAGGACCTCGTTCGTCCTCGCGCGCAGGTGGCCGGGACCGCGCCTGAGCACGTAGTCGCGGCCGCCGCGCCGGAACCGGATCAGCGTGTTCTGGGTGCCGCCCGCCAGCCGCTCGACGCCCTCGAACGGGCCGCCCGGCAGGCCCCGGCCTTCCATCCACCCGCCCAGGACGTCGAAGTCCACCAGGGCGCGGTCGACCTGCTCAGGCTGCACGGCGGTTCCTTTCCGACGCTCGATGCACCGGAGAGTAACAGTCATGCACTTGCATTACATACTGAGGAGCCCTGATTATCGGGGGACACGACCGAGGAGGCTCGCCATGGCTTGGGACTTCGAGACCGACCCCGCCTACCAGGAACTTCTCGACTGGGCGGACGCCTTCGTCCAGGACGAGGTCGAACCCCTCGACCTGGTGCTCGGCGACCCCTACGACAAGGCCGACCCCCGCTACAAGCGGCTCGTGCGCCCCCTCCAGGACCAGGTGCGCGACAAGGGCCTGTGGGCGTGTCACCTGGGTCCCGAACTGGGCGGCCAGGGGTACGGGCAGGTGAGGCTCGCGCTGCTGAACGAGATCCTGGGCCGTTCCCGCTGGGCGCCGTCGGTGTTCGGCTGCCAGGCGCCCGACTCCGGCAACGCCGAGATCATCGCCCACTTCGGCACGCCCGAGCAGAAGGAGCGCTACCTGCGCCCCCTCCTGGACGGCGAGATCTCCTCTTCCTACTCGATGACCGAGCCGCACGGGGGAGCCGACCCGACCCTGTTCACCACGCGCGCCGTCCGCGACGGGGACGGCTGGGTCATCAACGGCGAGAAGTGGTTCTCCTCCAACGCCCGCCACGCGACGTTCCTGATCGTGATGGCCGTGACGAACCCCGACGTGTCCGCCTACGAGGGCATGTCGATGTTCATCGTGCCGGCCGATGCGCCCGGGCTGATCACCGTGCGGAACGTGGGCGTCGGCGCCGAGCGCGAGGGCTCCCACGGGTATCTGCGGTACGAGGACGTCCGGGTGCCGGCCGAGTCTCTCCTCGGAGAGGAGGGCGGGGCGTTCGTCATCGCCCAGACACGCCTGGGCGGCGGCCGCATCCACCACGCCATGCGGACGATCGCGCAGGTCCGCAAGGCGTTCGACATGATGTGCGAGCGCGCGGTCTCCCGGCAGACCCGGTTCGGGCCGCTGGCGAAGATGCAGATGACCCAGGAGAAGATCGCCGACAGCTGGATCGAGATCGAGCAGTTCCGGCTGCTCGTGCTGCGCACCGCCTGGCTGATCGACCGGCACCGGGACTACAAGAAGGTCCGCAAGGACATCGCCGCGGTGAAGGCCGCGATGCCGAAGGTCTACCACGACGTCGTCCAGCGCGCGATGCACCTGCACGGCGCCCTCGGCGTGTCGAACGAGATGCCGTTCGCCGCCATGATGATGGGGGCCGAGGCGATGGGAATCGCCGACGGCCCCACCGAGGTCCACAAGATCACCGTGGCCCGGCAGTTGCTGCGCGACGTCGAGCCCGTCGAGGGCCTGTGGCCTTCCGGCCACCTGCCCACCCGCCGGGCGGCGGCCCGCGAGCGGTTCGCCGAGGCCCTGGAGCATGCGATCGGCAATGAGTGACACACGGGAACGACTGCTGGACGCGGCCGAGACCCTCTACGCCGCCCGCGGCGTGGACGCCGTCAGCCTCCGCGAGATCCTCCAGGAGGCCGGAGCGCGCAACGCCACGGCCGTCCAGTACCACTTCGGCGACCGCGCCGGGATCCTGCGCGCGATCTTCGCCCGGCACGCCCCCGAGGTCGAGGCCCGCCGCCACGCCCTGCTCGACGCCTACCAGGACGGCGAGCAGGGCGTCCGCCCCCTGGCCGCGGCCCTCGTCCGCCCCATGTCGGCCCGCCTGGCCGACGCCTCGGGCCGCGCCTACCTGCAGATCTGGGCGGACGTGCTGAACCGCCCGGACCCCCTCGTCCCCGTGGCGGTCCTGGACGATCCCCGCGACAGCCTCTGCCGCTGGCGGACCCTGGTGGAGCCCCTCCTGGAGGAGGACGCGGCCCGGCTGCACCGCCGCTTCACCGCCATCCTGTACGCCGCGATCGAGCTGGCCCGCCGCGCCCGCTCCGGCCCCCGCACCGACGACCGCCTGTTCACCAGCTATCTGATCGACGTCGTCGCGGCGATCCTCGGCGCCCCCGTCTCCCCGGAGACACGCCGCCTCGCCGCCGAACGCGACGCCGCCCGCCGCTGATCGTCGAAAGCCCAGGTCACATTCGTCCAAGACGGGCGGGTCCGCTTCCCGCAGACTGGGCATCCCAGACTCAGGGAGGACGACATGACCAGCGAGATCCGCCGCACCTTCTACCCGTTGATCCGCTCGGCCGACCCGGCCGAGACGCTCGCATGGCTGGAGAAGGCCTTCGGCTTCGAACCCGTGGACGTCCACAAGGACGACAAGGGCACCGTCGTCCACGCGGAGATGCGCTACGACACCGGCCTCATCATGTTCGGGGCCGCCTCCACCGCCACGGCCGCCGTCTACGTCGCCATCGACGACCCCGACGCCCACCACGACCGCGCCAAGGCCGCGGGAGCCGAGATCTTTCGTGAGCTGGCCGACCAGGACTACGGCTCCCGCGACTACGCGGCCCGCGACCCCGACGGCAACGAGTGGTACTTCGGCACCTACCGCCCCTGACCCCGACCCAGGGCGGAATGCCTTTCGGCGGGTGAGTCCTCCCCGCCTATCGGACCGCTCCGACCCGGCTCCCGCGCCCGTCGCCGAACACGATGCTTCAGGCCCTCGTGATTAATGGGGAGGGCTTCGTGAAGAATGTGGTGCTACGGTGCGGAAGCCGGCCGCGGGACTTCGGTGCGACTTCCGGAACTTGCCTCTTAAGCGATGCTTCGCTGCTCGTGCCCCCATTCCCCGGCCGGCGCCTTTGACCGACCGGGGGAATGATGAGCGAGACGTTCGCCGACCTCGTCGCGTGCGAGGACGTGCTGATGTTCGTGAACGCGGCGATCACGTCCACCGGGCAGCGGGAGTTCCACCACGGTTCGGGAGAGCAGCGGCTCAGCCTGGAGTTCCTGCACGAGTACATGCTGGAGAACTACCGCGACATGTACGCGGCGGTGCTCGCGCTGGACGTCAACGACCACAATGCGGCGATCATCATCCGCAATCTGCTGGTGCGCGCGGGCGACGTGGGGGTCGAGCCGCGGCGCGGCGAGGGGCGGCTGATCGCCCGGCGGCTGGAGACGCTGCCGCCGCAGCGGGTGTACCGGCTGTTCCGCGACCTGCGGCGGCGCGGTGTGAACAACCGGCGGACGCGCGCCATCATCCGCGACTGGATGGCCGGGCGCCGCGACCCGGCGTTCGACTCCGTGAAGTACCGGACGGCGGTGAAGGACGCGGTGCGCCACGCGCATCTGCGGCTCCGCGGCGAGCAGCCGGCGTTCCTGTTCGCGCCGTCCGGCGTCAAGGCGTTCCAGACGCCCCTCTACGAGCAGTGGCGGCGGGCGCACTACGAGCAGGCCGCGATCTACGAGCTTCCGTACACGGTCGCGGAGGGGTTCGCCGCCAAGCACAAGATCCCGCGCGAGGTCTTCCTGGAGCGGATCCAGCACCGGATGACGCGGCTGGAGCGGTTGCGCCTGCAGGAGAGCGCGCGGGAGGCGAAGGTCGAGGCCGTGCGGGCCGACCTGGGCGAGATGCCGCTGACGAGGCTTGCGTCGTACGTGCTGGCTCTGCCGCTGGACGATCGGGCCCGGCGGAGGGCCGAGCTGTCCCAGGCGCTGCGCACCGCCGCGCGGCGCGTGGCCGGGGCCGCGCGCGGCTCATGGGGGCGGGTCACGGCGGTGCTGGACGACAGCTACTCCTCGCTGGGCTCGGGGGAGAAGCGCAGGCGCCCGCTGGCGGTCGCGCTCGCCGCGCACTACCTGCTGGAGGCGCTCGCGAAGGAGTACACGCCGCTGTGGACGTCGGGACGCACCGACGAGCTGCTGGTGTATCCGTCCGGCCCGACGCCGCTCGGCCACCGGATCATCGACGCGCTGGAGACGGGACCCGAACGGCTCCTCATCGTCTCCGACGGCTGGGACAACGCGCCGCCGGGGCTGGCCGCGGACGTCCTGCGCGTCTGGCGGACGCGCCTGGACCCCGGGCACCGGCGCGCGCCGGGGCAGCGGGTCATGATCGTGCACCTGAACCCCGTGTACGACGCCGACGACTTCGACGTGCGGCGGCTCGCGCCGGGCGTACCGACCGCGGGCGTCCGGGACGCCGAGGACCTGCCGACGCTGGTCGAGCTGGCCCGGTTCGCCGAGGGGCGGGTCGGCCTGCCGAAGCTGCGGGCGCACCTGTCCGACCGGACGGCCCGCTTCCTCGGGGAGCGCGCATGACGATCACGCTGGACGGGCTGGAGACCAGGCCCGCGCAGGTGTGGGGCTCGGTCAGGCTCGTCCCCCTCGTCCGGGACGAGCCCGTGCCCCACCTGCGGCTGCACCGGAAGGTGTTCGAGGAGCCGGTGACGGTCGTGGACGTGGGCGACGCCGCCTACGTCTCGTTCGTCCCCCATGCCTTCGTCGCGACGTGGAGCGACGGCGACCAGACGCAGGCGGCCTCGTACGGGACGCGTCTCCTGGAGCGCGACACGCGAGCCGCCCCGCCGCGCATGCCCGTGCGGTTCACGCGGCGGATGGCCAGGAAGGCGGGCAGGGACCGGCTCCGCTTCCTCCCGCTGCACCTGGCCGTCGAGGGCTATCTGGCGCTGCACTTCGGCGGCCCGGAGATCGCGTGGGAGGAGTGGTCGCGCAGGGCGGTCGCGCACGGGCTGTCGCCGCGCTGCGAGGAGACCTACCTCGGTCGGCGGGTGCGCGGGCTGGAGGACGCGCTGCGGATCTTCGAGATCCATCCGGGCCAGTGCGGCGTCCTGGTGTACGTGGCCGACGCCCTGGCCAGCGCGTTCGTCGTGCCGCACCCCGACGACTACCGGGCGCTGCACCCGACGCTGGTCGAGGACCTCTTCGGTGAGCTGATCTACATGTACGGCCTGCTGGGCGCGCCCGCCGGCGACCTCTCCGCGCCGATCGACCCCGCCGGTATCAGGACGCTGGGCGACCTGCGCGTCGCGGCGGAGATGCGCGAGGCGGAGTGGGCCGCCTTCCACGACGAGGTCATGGCCGGGCGGCTCTTCGACGAGGACGGGTCGCGCCGGGCGGTGCAGTCGCTGCGCGGGTTCGAGCTGGCGCGGTTCCTGCCCTCGTTCGCGCTGGGCAGGGAGAACCACATCGGGGAGATCATCACCGGCGGGGGCGGCGAGGTCGCCTACCTCAAGACGTTCCGCCTCTCGGAGGCGCAGGTCAGGCGCGGGTACCTGCTCAGGCGGCTGGCCGAGCACGACTGGCGGCTGAGCGCCACCGCCGCCGCCCTCGGCGCCGACAGCGCGGGTCTGGCGCTGCGCCTCGAACGGGCCGGATTCGGCTACCTGCTGCGGCAGGACGTCCTCGACCACTTCCGGGCGCAGCGCCGCGCTACCTGAGGCCCGCGAACAGGTCGTCCTCCCGGCTCGGCGCCTCGACCCGGCTGAAGTGGCGGATGAACGCCTCCGAGGAGAACGCCGCCTTCTGCATCTCCTCCGGCAGCTTCAGCAGGAAGATGTTCTCGCCCTGGCTGGCGTGCGCCAGCAGCGCGTCGCGCTTGGCCTCGAAATGGGCGGCGACGTCGAGCGCGCTGGTGATCAGCTCGTCGGGGGTACCGAAGTCCTCGGGCGGTTCGAAGCCGAGGTCCATGCCCGCGGCCCGGGCGGCCTCGAACATCTGCTTGATACCTGACCGCGGAATGGCCGTGTAGTAGAGCTTGTCGGGAATGCCGGTCTGCTCGGCGGCGGCGAGCGCGATCCGGTGGGCCTGGATGTGGTCGGGGTGCCCGTAGCCGCCGTTCTCGTCGTAGGTGACGACCACCTGCGGCCGGTAGCGCTCCATCAGCGCCGCGAGCCGCCCGGCGGACTCCTCGATCTGTATGTTCGCGAACGCCGCCGGGTCGTCATTGGTGGACCAGCCGTCCATGCCGGAGTCGCGGTAGCCGAGCAGCTCCAGGTGGCCGATGTCGAGAAGCGAGGCGGACTCACGGAGCTCGGCGAGGCGGCGCCGCGCCACCCCCTCGGCGTCGTGCCCGGGCTCGCCGGGCTTCACACCGCCGGAGTCGTCGCCCTGCTCGCCATTGGTGCAGGTGACCAGGACCGTCCGGACGCCCTCGGCCGCGCTGCGGGCGAGCAGGCCGCCGGTTCCCAGCACTTCGTCGTCGGGGTGGGCGTGGACGGCCATCAACGTGAGCTCATGCGTCATCGGGTGACTCCTCAGCAGGGTTCGGCCGTCCACTCTATGTCCCGGGTGTGACAGTCGATCATGCCTGCGAGATGGACTCGGCCCCCGAAAGATCGGCGACCGTCAGTGGGTGCGCGGGCGCGTCGAAGGGGAACACCGAGGACGCCTCCAGACCGTCCAGCACGAGCAGCTCGCCGGGGTCGAGGAGCCGCCAGCCGGGATCGTCGTCCAGGCGCTCGCTGGCGAGGACGCACGCCGGCGTCGACACCCGGTGCCTGACCACCTTCACCCGGCCCTCCTCGCGGCCCGCGCCGAGGTGGCATTCCGCGCCCCGCTCGGTCAGCTGCGGGGTGGACACCCACAGCTCGTGGGTGTCCGGGTAGCGCAGCGCCCACAGCCGCCCCGACTCGGCCAGCAGGATGTTCAACGCGAAGATCGGCAACTCGGCGGCGATGCGCCGGACGGCCGCGATCAGCCCGGCGGCCGTGTCGCCCTGCCGCCGGATCTGCGCCGTGATGTAGGCGAACACGAGCTCGGAATCGGTCTGCCCCTGGACCGGCACCCGGTCCACGTCCGTGAGCCATGAGTCGAGGACGTCGACACCCCGCACCACCCCGTTGTGGGCGAACAGCCGGTCGTCCATGACGAAGGGGTGGGAGTTGTGGACGTCGGGAGCGCCGGTCGAGGCGTAACGGATGTGGGAGACGAAGGTGTGCGACACCACGTACCGTGCCTCGGAGTTGAAGTCGGCGTCCTGGAACGCGGCGACGGGGGCGCGGTCGCGGACGGGCTCCCCGCCGAGCGAGAACCAGCCGAGGCCCGTCCCGTCGGGCATGCGGCGGCTCTGGGCGCGCAGGCTGTCGGGAGCGTCCAGCAGCCAGAAGGTGGCGCGGACGCGGGGTCCTCCCGTGGTCATCCCGAACAGGCGGCACATGCGCGGACGATGCCCGCCTGGCGGCGACCTAAGACTGCACTCGGTAATGGGCGCGGCAAATCGCCTTCGACGGACGGCCTCGGATGTCGTACGGTCCGTGTATGGGGTCGCCGGTGGTTCTGCTGGACGTTGACGGAGTGCTCAACCCGTTCGAGCGGCCGCACCGCGGCTTCCAGCGGCACGAATGCTCCCCGAACGGGATGACGTACAAGCTGTGGCTCTATCCCGGGCACGGCGCGGCGCTGCTCGACCTGGCCGAGTCCACGGGCGCCGAACTGGCCTGGGCGAGCTACTGGTGCGACAGCGCCAACGAGTGGATCGCTCCCCGCATCGGGCTTCCGGAGCTGCCGTTCGTGCCGATCCCGCGGTTCCCCGGCATCACGGAGGGCCGCACGCTGGGCGCGTGGAAGGCCCGGCACGTGGCGGCGTGGGCGGAGGGCCGGCCGTTCGTCTGGTTCGAGGACGAGCCGGACGCCACCGCGTGCCTCGCGGGGGAGCCGGACGTCGCCGAGCACCTGCTCGTGGAGATCGACCCGCTGACCGGCCTGACCGACGACCATGTCGAGGCCGCCGCGGCCTGGCTGCGCGCTCGCTCCGTCTGAGCGCGGGCCCGGCGGCCCGAGGTTCCATTCGTCCAAGACGCCCCTTCCGGGGGCCTCCTAGCGTCGGGGAGGACAAGGAAGGGAGCCGACGATGCCGAGATCACCATTGATGGACCTGGCCTTCGGGTTCATGCCGGCGCAGATGATTCACGTGGCCACCGAGATCGGGGTGGCGGACGCCTTCACCGATGACAGGCCGAGATCGAGCACCGAGCTGGCGGAGGCGACCGGCGCCCACGCACCGTCCCTCCACCGGCTGCTGCGCGGCCTCACCGGCCTCGGCGTCGTGGCGCAGAAGGAGCCGGACCTGTTCGCGCTGACCGCGGAGGGGCGGCGGCTGCGCGCGGACGCCCCCGACTCGATCCGCTCGCTGATCAGGCTTTTCTGCGGGCCGCAGGTGTGGCGGACCTGGGGCGATATGGCCGAGACGGTCCGCACGGGCGAGTACGCGTGGGAACGGGTGACCGGCAGCACGCCGTTCGAGTACTTCGCCTCGGACGCCGAGCTGTCGGAGACGTTCAACCGGGCGATGGCCGAGCACACCCGCGACGTCGCGCCCGCGGTCATCGAGGCGCACGACTTCGGCCGCTACGGGACGGTCGCCGACCTCGGCGGCGGGGACGGCACGCTGCTCGCCGCGATCCTGCGGGCCGACCCCGGGCTGCGCGGGGTCCTGTTCGACCTGCCGACGGGACTGGCCGACGCCTCCCGCACCCTGTCCGACGTGGCCGACCGCGCCGAGGTCGTGCCGGGCGACTTCTTCGAAGCCGTTCCCGTGGGCGCCGACGCCTACGTGCTCAAGAGCGTCATCCATGATTGGGACGACCGGAGGGCCGCCGCGATCCTGCGGAACTGCCGGGCCGCGATGGGCCCGGACGACCGGGTGCTCCTCCTGGAGCAGGTCATGCCGGAGATGGTCACAGCGGGGTCGGGGGGCATCGTCAACAACGACCTCAACATGCTCGTGGCGACCGGCGGGCGGGAACGCACCGAGTCGGAGTTCCGGGAGCTGCTGGGCAGCGCAGGGCTCACGGCCGTCTCACTGACCGGGCCGCTCCGTGAGACTGCGTACCACGTGATCGAGGCGGGAATCGCGGACTAGCTTTTGTCAGGGGCCGCTTACGGCGGGGGCGCGCGGCCGTGCAGGATGGGACCGCCGCAAGCAGCCCGACGAAGGAGTGTCGCGTGAGTTCTCTCGACGATCGGACGGCCCTGGTCACCGGAGGAAGCCGGGGGATCGGCCGGGCCATCGCCCTGGCGCTGGCCGCGGACGGAGCCAGGGTCGCCGTCGCCTACCGGCGCGACGACGAGGCCGCGCGCAAGACGGTCGCCGACATCGAGGCCGCCGGGGCGCGGGGCCGTGCGTTCCGCGCCTCGGTCGACGACCTCGACCAGTGCCGTTCCCTGGCCGCGCAGGTGGAGGCGGAGCTGGGGGAGCTGGACATCCTCGTGCACAGCGCCGGGATCGCCAGCCGCGGCAACAGCGTCGCCGACACCGATCCGGCCGAGCTGGAGCGGGTCATGCGCGTGCACGCGTTCGGCCCGCACCACCTCAGCCAGGCGCTGATCCCGCTGATGCGGCGCGCCGAGCGCAGCGACCTGGTCTTCGTGTCGAGCGTCGCCACGGACATGATGCCGGCGTTCGGCGGCCCCTACGCGATGGGCAAGGCGGCGATGGAGGCGCTCGCCCAGGTGATCGCCAAGGAGGAGCGCGGCAACGGCATGCACGTCAACGTCGTCGCGCCCGGTCTGGTGGACACCGAGATGGGGCGCCGGCTGGTCCGTGCCACGGCCGGCATCGAGGACATCCGGCAGCAGGACGCCGCGTCCCCCTACGGGCACGTGTGCACGCCCGAGGAGGTCGCCGACGTGGTCCGGTTCCTCGTCTCGGACGCGGCGTCCTACGTGACCGGGCAGCGCGTCGTCGTGGACGGCGGGACGTTCTGACGCTCAGTGGCGCGTCCAGTCGGGCTGGGCGAAGTCGGCGACCCTGGCGGACCGGCCCAGCAGCACCACCTCGCGGAACTGCCACAGCATCGCGCCGGTCGGAGCGTGGACGCGCCACTCGGGACCGAGCCACATCTGCAGGAGGCGCCCTCCGCCCGGCTGCGGGACCCACACCGGGGTGTCGTCGGCGGCGAGTTTGCGCAGGCTCGTGTGGTGGACGGAGTGGACCTCGTCCGGGCTCGGCGCGAGGGGGCCCGGGTCGTCCAGCACCACCACGACGGGCGTGATCGCGAAGCCCGAGGTGGCGGGGAAGTCGTCGAGCCTGCCGAGGACGTCGGCGGGACCCGCGGTCAGGCCGATCTCCTCGTGCAGCTCGCGCAGCGCCGCCTGCTCGGGGGACTCGCCGTCCTCCATGCCGCCGCCCGGCAGCCCCCACTGGCCCGCGTTCCGGCCCCGGTAGGCGCGCTTGATGACGATCAACGAGGGGACGCCGTCGTGCTCGACCGCGCACAGCACGACCCCGGCACGGCGCAGGCCGGGCGCGTCCGGGACGGTCGTGTGCTCGAACGAGCCGAGCCGTCCGGCGGCCAGCGCCCGGAACGCGGCGAGGTCGTCGAAGGGGCCGGAGGAGGGGGCGCTCATCCGTCGATCCTGCCAGGTCCCGCCTCCGCGTCCTGCTCCGCCTCCCGCGCGTAGCGCCCGGGCGAGGTCCCCACGGCGGCGGTGAAGTCGCGGGTGAAGTGCGCCTGGTCGGCATAGCCGAGTTCGGCCGCCAGCTGCGCCCAGTCGACCCCCGTTCCGGCCGCGGCCCGCTCGGCGGCCTCCTGCATGCGGAACCGCCGGATCACCCACTTCGGGCCGATGCCCACGTACTCGTGGAACAGGCGTTGCAGGCTGCGCGCGCTCAGCCCGACGTCCGCGGCCAGCTCGTCGACGCGCACCAGGCCCGGCCACGACGCGATCCGCTCGACGACCGCCGCCGCCTTGCCCGCGGACGGGTCGGGTTCGGGGTCCCGGCCGGTCAGGAACGCCGCGAGCCGCCCGATCGCCTCGTGCGCGTCGGCGGTCGCGAAGACCTCGCCGGCGAGTGTCAGGCCCTCGTCGCCGAAGACCTCGTCCACTCCCGGGAACCGGCCGGTCAGCGCGGACACGGGCGCGTCCATGAACGGCCTGAACCCGCCCGGCCGGAAGGCGGCCCCCACCACGCGCCCCTCGCCGTGGATCTCCTCGACGAAGTCGTCCCGCACGACGCCCGCGATCCGGGCCCGCGTCGTCCCGGTGGTCAGGTAGCTGGTGAACGTCATGTGGACCGACGGGCGCGTGAGGACCCGCTGGCGGTGCGGCGGCCGTCCCCGCAGGTCCCAGCGCAGCACCCAGAAGTTCGCGACGAACGGGGCGAGGACGGCGGGCGGTTCCAGCCGCTCGATCCGGAACCGTTCCAGCCCCGTACGCGCGTGCAGGATGCCCCGCGTCCCGCCGGGTAGGGATCGTTCCACCGGCTCAGGCTAATCGGTGTCGCGTTTGTTCAAGACCGGCGCCGCGGGCCCGTTCTAGCGTGCAGGTGTGTTCGAACCGATGAGCGAGGAAACGATCATGGATGTCCGGAGCCAGCTGACGCCCGCGGCGGAGGCCGCGGCGCGGATCGTCCTGGAGGCTCCCGAGGAGAAGATGGACGCGCCCACGCCGTGCCCGGACTGGGACGTCCGGGCCCTGGTCAATCATCTGATCTTCTGGAGCGCGCGGGGCGAGAGCGCCGCGCGCAGGGTGCCGCCCGCGGGGCCGGGGGAGGACCACGACTTCACCGCAGAGCCCGGCTGGGCCGAGCGCTTCGCGGAACAGGCCCGCCGGACCGCCGAGGCATGGCAGGACCCGGCCGCCTGGGAGGGGAGGACCAGCCTCACCGGCAGCACGGAGGGCATGCCCGCCGGATTCATCGCCGGGATCGTGCTCGGCGAGTGCGTCCTGCACGGCTGGGACCTCGCCGTCGCCACCGGCGGCGAGCCCGCCTTCCCGGACCCGGTGCTCCGGGCCGCCTGGGAGCAGGTCGCCTCCACGGCCGAGATCAGCCGGCAGTACGGCGTGCTCGGTCCCGAGGTCGCCGTGCCCGAGGACGCGCCGCTGCTCGACCGCCTCCTCGGGGCGTCCGGCCGCGATCCCCGCTGGAAGCCCTGAACAAACCCGGCGCGAGCGGGGCCCCGTGCGCCCTACGCTGGGGGCATGTCTTCGACCTCTTCGATCCGCGTACGTTTCGCCCCGTCACCGACCGGCATGTTCCATGTCGGCGGCGCCCGCTCGGCGCTGTTCAACTGGGCGATGGCCGCACAGTCGGGCGGGACGCTCGTGCTGCGGATCGAGGACACCGACGCCTCCCGCAACAGCCCCGAATGGACCGAGGGCATCATCCGCGCCCTGGCGTGGCTCGGGATGGACGGCGGGCAGTACGAGGGCCCCTACTTCCAGTCCGCCAACGCCGACAAGCACGCCGAGGCCGTCCACACGCTGAAGGACGCGGGCCGCGCCTACTACTGCGACTGCTCCCGCGAGGCCGTGGTGGCCCGGACCGGTGACCAGCACAAGGGCTACGACGGCTTCTGCCGCGACCGCGGCCTGGAGAAGGGCCCCGGGCGCGCCCTCCGCTTCCGCACCCCGGACGAGGGACAGACCACCGTCGTCGACCTGCTGCGCGGCAAGCCCGTCTTCGAGAACGCCGTCCTGGAGGACTTCGTCATCGCCCGCGCCGACGGGTCGGTCACGTTCCTGCTGGCCAACGCGGTCGACGACATGAGCCAGGGCATCACCCACGTGGTGCGCGGCGAGGAGCACCTGTCCAACGCGCCCAAGCAGCAGCTGCTGTGGGAGGCGCTCGGCGCGGAGCCGCCGGTGTGGGCGCACGTGCCCGTCATCGTCAACGAGAAGCGGCAGAAGCTGTCCAAGCGCCGCGACAAGGTCGCCCTTGAGGACTACCGCGCCGAGGGCTACCTCGCCGAGGCCATGCGCAACTACCTGATGCTCCTCGGCTGGGCGCCGTCCGACGACCGCGAGATCGTCCCCTGGGACGTGATGGTCGAGGAGTTCCGCATCGAGGACGTCAACACCTCGCCCGCGTTCTTCGACGTCAAGAAGCTTCGCGCGATCAACGGCGAGTACCTCCGGGCCCTGCCCCCCGAGAAGTTCATCGCCGAGTGCCTGCCGTTCCTGCAGGAGGCGCCCTTCGACGTCGACGTCGCGGTGTTCGCCGAGCTGGCGCCGCTCGCGCAGACCCGCGTCGCGCTGCTGTCGGAGATCGTCCAAATGATCGACTTCGCGTTCCTGGACGAGCCGCCGTCCGACGAACCGTCCTGGAACAAGGCGATGAAGGAGCCCGCCGCCGCGATCCTCACCGCCGCCGAGGCCGCCTACCGGGACGCGCCGTGGAACGCCGCCGAGCTGAAGGACCGGCTGGAGCGGGTCGGCGCCGAGCACGGGCTCAAGCTCGGCAAGACCCAGGCGCCCGTGCGCGTCGCCGTCACCGGCCGCACGGTGGGGCTGCCGCTGTTCGAGTCGCTGGAGATCCTGGGCCGCGACCGCACCCTCGCCCGCATCGCCGCCGCCCGCGCCCGGCTGGAGGCCGGCGCCTAGCCGCCCGCCCGGGCGCCGCGAAGCGGTCAGTCCGGGGCGGGCGTCTGCCCGTCGAGCGCCTCGCGCAGGAGCAGGATCCTGCGGCCGAGCTCCTCGTACTCGTCGCGCAGCGTGCCCGGCACATGCTTGCCGAGTACCTCCGCCTGCTCCTCCACCGAGGCCAGGCGGTCGGCCGCGGAACGGTCGCCGGGCGCCTCCTGCGGCGCCTCCGCGGGCCGCGCCTTCAGCAGGGCCGTCTGCTCCCTCAGCAGGGCCGCCTGCTCGCGCAGGAGCGCCGTCTGGTCGCGGAGCTGCTTGTTCTTGTTGTGCAGCTCCACGAACACCGAGACCTTGGCCCGCAGCACCCACGGGTCGAACGGCTTGGAGATGAAGTCGACCGCGCCCGCCGCGTAGCCGCGGAAGGCGTAGTCGGGGTCGCTGTTCACCGCCGTGAGGAAGATGATCGGCAGGTCGCGGGTCTTCTTGCGGCGCTTGATGTCGCGGGCCGTCTCGAACCCGTCCATGCCCGGCATGACGACGTCCAGCAGGATGACCGCGTACTCCTCGGTGAGCAGCGCCTTCAGCGCGTCCTCACCGGACCGCGCCCGGACCAGGTCCTGATCGAGCGAGCTGAGGATGGCCTCCAGCGCGATCAGGTTCTCCTCGCGGTCGTCCACGAGCAGGATCTTGGCCTTGTCGTCCACGCGCGTCTCTCCGATCCCGGTCCCGCCAGCGCCGCACCCCACGGCGACCCTACTGTCCGGCTCCTCTCCTCAGCGGACGATGGAGGGCTGCAGCCAGTTCCTCATGACATCAAGGAGATGGTCCACGTCCACGGGCTTCGGCACATAGTCCGACGCGCCCGAGGCAAGGCTCTTCTCCCGGTCCTCCTTCATCACCTTGGCCGTGATGACGATGATCGGCAACTCGGCGAACTGCGGCATCTCCCTGATCGCGGCCGTGGTGGCGTAGCCGTCCAGGCCCGGCATCATGATGTCCATCAGCACGACCGCCACATCGGGGTTGTGGTGCAGGACGTCGATCCCGGCCTGCCCGTCCTCGGCGTAGAGGACCTCCATGCCGTAGCCCTCCAGGACGCTGGTGAGCGCGAACACGTTCCGCACGTCGTCGTCGACGATCAGGACCTTGCGGTCCGACAGGACCGTGTCGAGGAAGTCCGTGGGCGGCTCCCGCAGCATCCCGTTCAGCGCCTGGTCGGACTTGCCGGGGCGCTCCCCGCCGGGCCGGCGCTGCTCCACCGGCAGCGCGCCCTCCGCGGCGGCCCCGCCGACGCCGCGGTTCCCGTGCGGGGCACCGGAGACCACCCCGGGGGCCGTCTCCGCGCCCGCGACGACCGCGTCGTCCGGCAGCGTCGAGCGGCGCCGGTCATCGCGATCGCTGTACTGGGCGGGCAGGTAGAGCGTGAACACGCTGCCGCGGCCCGGCTGGCTCTCGGCGTGGATCTCCCCGCCCAGCAGGCGCGCGATGTTCCGGCTGATCGACAGGCCGAGCCCGGTGCCGCCGTAGCGGCGGCTCGTGGTCCCGTCGGCCTGCTGGAACGGCTCGAAGATCTCCTGGAGCTTGTCGGCGCTCACCCCGATCCCGGTGTCGATCACCCGGAACGCGATCACGTCGGGGGTGTTCCACAGCGCGGGCAGCGTGAAGTCGATGTCGCCGGCCCGCTCGATCAGCAGCCGCACCTCGCCCTCGGCGGTGAACTTCACCGCGTTCGACAGCAGGTTCCGCAGCACCTGCTGCAGCCGCTGCTCGTCGGTGTTGAACGTGGCCGGGACGTCCGGCGCGACCTCCACCCCGAACTGCAGGCCCTTGTCGACCGACAGCGGGCGGAACGTGGCGTCGACGTAGTCGACCAGCGCCGACACCGAGAGCCGCTGCGGATGCGCCTCCATCTTCCCGGCCTCGACCTTCGCCAGGTCCAGGATGTCGTTGATCAGCTCCAGCAGGTCGGTGCCGGACTCGTGGATCGTCCGGGCGAACTCCACCTGCTTGTCGGTGAGGTTGCCGTCCTGGTTCTCCGACAGCAGCTTGGCCAGCACCAGCAGGCTGTTCAGCGGGGTGCGGAGCTCGTGCGACATGTTCGCCAGGAACTCCGACTTGTACCGCGAGGAGATCGCCAGCTGCTCGGCGCGCTCCTCCAGCGTCCGCCTGGCCTGCTCGATCTGGAAGTTCTGGATCTCGATCGCGCGGTTCTGCTGGGCCAGCAGCGCCGCCTTCTCCTCCAGCTCGGTGTTGGAGTGCCGCAGCTCGCCCTGCTGGCGCTGCAGCTCGTCCGAGCGCTCCTGCAGCTCCTGCGCGAGCCGCTGCGACTCGCCGAGCAGCGCCTCGGTGCGGGTGTTGGCCCGGATCGCGTTGAGCGTGACCCCGATCGTCTCGATCAGCTGGCTGAAGAACGCCAGGTGGACGTCGGTGAACCGGCCGAACGAGGCGAGCTCGATCGCGCCGAGCACCTCGTCCTCGAACACGATCGGCAGCACGATGATGTTGACCGGGGACGCCTCGCCGAGACCCGACCCGATCTTGACGTAGTCGGCCGGGGCGTCGGCGATCAGCAGCGCGCGGCGCTCCTGCGCCGCCTGCCCGACGAGGCCCTCGCCCAGCCCGAACCGGACGGGCCCCCCGCGGTGCCGCCGCGTCCCGTACCCGGCGATCAGCGCGAGGTCGGGCTCCTCGCCCGCGATCTCGGCCAGGTAGAACGCGCCGTACTGGGCGCTGGCGGTCGGCGTCAGCTCACGCATGATCAGGTCGGCGACCTGCTGGAGGTCGCGGTGACCCTGCATGAGCCCGCCGATCCGCGCCAGGTTGGTCTTGAGCCAGTCCTGCTCCTCGTTGGCGCGGGTCGTCTCGCGCAGCGTCGCGACCATCAGGTTCACGTTGTCGCTCAGCTCTGCGACCTCGCCGCGCGCCTCCACGGTGATCGTCCGGGTCAGGTCGCCGGTGGCGACCGCGCTCGCGACCTCCCCGATCGCGCGGACCTGGGTGGTCAGGTTGCCGGCCAGCTCGTTGACGCTCTCGGTGAGCCGCTTCCAGGTGCCCGAGACGCCCTCGACCTCGGCCTGGCCGCCGAGACGGCCCTCGATACCGACCTCCCGCGCAACGCGGGTGACCTCGGACGCGAACGACGACAGCGTGTCCACCATCGTGTTCAGCGTGGTCTTCAGCTCCAGGATCTCGCCCTGGGCGTCCACGTCGATGCGCCGCGTCAGATCGCCGTGCGCGACCGCGGTCGCGACCTGCGCGATGTTGCGGACCTGGTAGGTCAGGTTGGACGCCATGCCGTTGACGTTGTCGGTCAGGTCCTTCCACATGCCGCCCGCGCCGGGCACCCGGGCCTGGCCGCCGAGCCGCCCCTCGGTGCCGACCTCGCGGGCGACGCGGCTGACCTCGTCGGCGAACGCCGACAGCGTGTCGACCATGGTGTTGAGCGTGGTCTTGAGCTGCAGGATCTCGCCCTGCGCGTCGACCTCGATCTTGCGGGTCAGGTCGCCCTGCGCCACCGCCGTGGTGACCTGCGCGATCCCGCGCACCTGATTGGTGAGGTTGTTCGCCATCGAGTTGACGTTGTCGGTCAGGTCGAGCCAGACCCCGCCCGCGCCGGGCACGATCGCCTGGCCGCCGAGCCGCCCCTCGGTGCCGACCTCCCGCGCCACGCGGGTGACCTCGGACGCGAACGCCGACAGGGTGTCGACCATCGCGTTCACGGTGTCCTTGAGCTCCAGGATCTCGCCCTGCGCGTCGACCGTGATCTTCTTGCCGAGGTCGCCCTCGGCGACGGCCGTGGTGACCTGCGCGATGTTGCGCACCTGGTAGGTCAGGTTGGACGCCATGCCGTTGACGTTGTTGGTCAGGTCCTTCCACACGCCGCTCACGCCGGGCACCCGGGCCTGGCCGCCGAGCCGTCCCTCGGTGCCGACCTCCCGGGCGACCCGGGTGACCTCGTCGGCGAACGCCGACAGGGTGTCGACCATCGTGTTGACGGTGTTCTTGAGCTGCAGGATCTCGCCCTGCGCGTCGACCGTGATCTTCTTGCCGAGGTCGCCCTCGGCGACGGCGGTGGTGACCTGCGCGATGTTGCGGACCTGGTAGGTCAGGTTGTTCGCCATCGCGTTGACGTTGTCGGTCAGGTTCTTCCAGACGCCGCTGACGCCCGGCACGTTCGCCTGGCCGCCCAGCTGCCCCTCCGTGCCGACCTCGCGGGCCACGCGGGTGACCTCGCCGGCGAACGCCGACAGCTGGTCGACCATCGTGTTCACGGTGAGCTTCAGCTCCTGCAGCTCCCCGGTCGCCTCCACCGTGACCTTGCGGGTCAGGTCGCCGCGGGCCACCGCCGTGGTGACCTCCGCGATGTCGCGGACCTGCGAGGTCAGCCGCGACGCCATCACGTTCACCGACGCGGTCACGTCCCGCCAGCGGCCGGTCATGCCGCGCGCCGGCGCCTGCCCGCCGAGCCGCCCCTCGGTGCCGACCTCGCGGGCGAACTGGGTGACCTCCCAGGTGAACTGGTCGAGCAGCTCGACCATGCCGTTGACCGACTTGGCCATGCGCAGCAGCTCCCCGCGCATCGGCCTGCCGCGTACCCGCAGCTCCACCCGCTGGCTCAGGTCCCCGGCGGCCACCGCCTCCACCACCTGGCTCATCCCGGTGGCGAGGTCGGTGAGCTTGTCGATGATCGCGTTGGCGTCCTCCACCGCGCCCGCCCAGGTGCCCCGCAGCGTCCCCGGCGTCAGGCGTCCCCGCAGCTGCCCCTCCCGGCCGATCTCCCTCCGGACACGGCTCAGGCCCGAGGCCAGCTCCATGCCGTTCTCCCGGATCTCCTCCAGGACGGCCGCGGCCTCCGCCACGGCGCCCTCGCCCGGCACGTCCAGCTCCGACCTCGCCTTGCCGTCCCGCACGGCGACCAGCGCCTTCAGGAGCGGTTCGAGGTCCGCGTCGCTGTAACGCGGGGTGGTGTCGCGGTACCCGCCGCTCGGGCGGGCACGTGACGCGGTACGCGGCATGCTCTTCATCCTCCTGGCCCGCGATTCGTCGGTTATCCGGATACCACGGACTCCTGGCTGCTCTGGGGGCCTCATCGGCCGCATCTGTACTCTACGTCGCCGCGCGGCGCCGGACTTTCCTCCGCGCGCTTCCGGCGTCTGGGCGGGTTCGGCCGCGCGTCCGCCCTCGTAGCCTTCGTGTTACGGTCTGTCGTGTTGTGGCGGGGTCGTGAAGGCCCAGGCCGGACGCATTCCCGGGCGGGTTCGCGGCTCTCGGTGCCGGGCGGCCGACCAGTCTGTCACGATAGCCAGGCCCGGGTAGAGAACGCTTCGAACGAGGGACGACAGTTGGATCGGCAGACGGCGACGGCCACCTTCCCGTCCGCCGCGGCGGCGGTGGCGGACGCGCGCCGATTCGTCCGCAAGGTGCTGGCCGACTGGGGCATGGACGAGGTGGCCGACGACGCGGTCCTCGCGACGAGCGAGCTCGCCACCAACGCGATCGCCTACGCAGGGACCTCGTTCGAGGTCTCCTGCCGCCTGGCGGACGGCGACGTCGAGATCGAGGTCCGCGACCGCCACCCCACCCGGGGCATCGAGATGCCGGGCGTCACCGCCTCGAGCGGGCGCGGGCTCCCGTCGATCGCCCGCCTCGCCGAATCCTGGGGCGTCTCCTACGACCGCCGCACCAAGGGCGTCTGGTTCCGGCTGCCCCGGCCCGGCGCCACCGGCGCCGCGACGCCGGCCGACGGCGCGGCCTCCGAGGGCGCCTTCACCGCCGACACCGCCACGCGGGACGAGTACGCCGTCCGCGAGCGCGGCGCCCGCGGCGCGGCCGAGCCGGTGAGCGAGGGCGCCGGCGGCCAGGCCCGGGAGGACCGGCTGGCCGGCGGCGCGAGCGAGATGCCCGTGGCCGGCGACCGGCTCCTGCGCTCCCCGGCGGCCGTGGAGGCCATGGAGGACGGCGTCGTCACCGCCCGGGAGGTCCTCGGCGCCGAGGGCGCCGCCGTCCTGCTGACCGAGCGCGACGGACGGCTGATCATGGGATCGGCCGCCGGGACGGCCGCCGAGATGCCGCTCGGCGAGCTTTCGGTCGCCTCCCTCACCCCCGACGCCCGCGCCGGCTCCGCCTGGGTCGCCGCGGACGCCTCCGACCCGACCGCTGCGGCGCTGCGGGCCTCCTCGCTGGCCGCCGCGCCGCTGGAGTCCCAGGGCCGCCTGACGGGCCTCATCGTGGCCGTCTCGTCCCTGCCCGGCCGCTTCGACGACTCCGACGGCGCCCGGCTCGGCCGGCTCGCCGACGAGATGTCGCTCTCCCTGGAGAAGGCCAGGGTGGGCGAGTTGGAACGATCCTGGCGCGGCTGGCTCAGCTTCGTCGCCGAGGCCAGCGACCTGCTCGCCGGCACCCTCGACCAGGAGCGCACGATGGCGCTGGTCGCCCAGCTCGTCGTGCCGCGCCTGGCCACCTGGTGCGCCGTCTACACCGTCACCGAGGCCGAGCCCGACCGGCTCGCCTACGTGTGGCACGCCGACGAGGACCGCTCCGACGGCCTGCGCGAGCTGCTCGAACACGCGGGCGCGGCCCCGCCCACCGACGCCTCCGGGACCTGGAACGGGCTCGCCACCGCGCCCGAGGAGGTCCGGGCCGCCGTCGGCGACACCGCGACCGACCAGGTCTACGCCTTCCCGCTGATCGCCCGCGGCCGGCGCATCGGCACCATCGTGATCGGCCGTCCGGCCGCCGACCGCTTCCCGCGCAGCGCGATCGAGCTGGCCGAGGAGCTGAGCCGCCGCGCCGCCCTCGCCGTCGACAACGCGCGCCTGTTCTCCGCCCAGACCGCCATGAGCAGCGCCCTGCAGCGCAGCCTGCTGCCGCCCGGCATCCCCGAGATCCCCGGCCTGGAGGTGGCGGTGGTCTACGAGCCCGCCGGGGAGGGCAGCGAGGTCGGCGGCGACTTCTACGACGTCTTCGAGAGCGGCCGCCTGCCCGGGGGCCCGGCCCCCGCGTCCCGCTGGCGGTTCGCCATCGGCGACGTCTGCGGCACCGGTCCCGAGGCCGCCGCCGTCACCGGCCTGGCCCGGCACGCGCTGCGCATCCTCGCCGCCGAGGACCTGTCCGTCCCGGCCGTTCTCGCCCGCCTCAACCGGCTGATCCTCGGCGAGGGCGAGCGCGGGCGGCTGCTCACCCTGCTGCACGGTGAGATCGCGGCCCGCCGGCGCCGCGACGGCGTGACGATCAAGCTGACGAGCGCGGGGCACCCGCCCCCGCTGGTGCTCGACCCGGAGGGCGGCGTTCGCGAGGCCGCCTCGCCCCAGCCGCTGCTGGGCGTCTTCGACGGTGTGGAGTTCCACATCGATACCGTGGAGCTGCGCCGCGGAGAGGTCCTGCTCTGCGTGACCGACGGCGTCACCGAGCGGCGCTCCGGCAACCGGCTCCTCGGCGACGGGCACGGACTGGAGCGGATTCTCGCCGACTGCACCGGACTGAGCGCCGGCGCTGTGGCGGCACGCATCCAGCGCGCGGTCCGCGACTTCGGCCCGGAGCCGTCGAACGACGACGTTGCCCTCATCGTTCTGCGGGCGTCATGATGGAGACCAACAATCGGTAAGGTGGGGTGGCGTGGGGCTTGCCTTGCACACGACACGACAGGACGGCCGTGCGACGATCGCCGCGCGCGGCTCGATAGACCTGCACTCCTCCGACGAGCTGCGCGCTCGGCTGACCGAGCTCGTGGACGCGGGCGAGCGGTCGGTCGTCGTCGACCTCGCGGCGGTCGACTTCTGTGACTCCTCCGGCCTGAACGTCCTCGTCCGCGCGTACAAGCACGCGCGTGCGCAGAACGCCACGCTCACCGTCACCGGGGCCTACGGCCGCGTCGAGAACGTGCTGCGCACGACCGGCCTCGACCGCTTCCTGATCGAGGGTCCGGCGGAGGAGGCATCGGCCGATGGGCGGTGAAGGGAAACGATGAAGAACGGCGAGCGGGCGGAGTGACCGACCCGATGACCGAGACCACGCTGCGCGCGGCACCCCAGACCGAGGCGGTCGAGTACGCGAGGCGACTCGCGGCCCGCACCATGCGCACCTGGGCGCTGATGGACCGTGAGGAGCTCGTCACCGCCATCGTGGCCGAGCTCGTCGCCAACGCCGTCCGGCACGCCGGAACGGCCCTGGAGCTGCGGCTGCTGCGCGGCGGCGGCCGGGTCCGCGTCGAGGTCCGCGACCGCGCGGCCCAGCTGCCCCGGCTGACCGTCCCCGGCCCCCTGGACGAATCGCACCGCGGCCTGTTCATCGTCGACCGCTTCGCCGACTCCTGGGGCGCCGACCCGGTGACCGGCGGAAAGGTCGTCTGGGCCGAGGTCGACATCTGAGACGCGTCCCGTCTGGAACGCGCCTCCCGCGCGTGCTCCGACCGGCAGCGCGCCCACCGCACGTTGCGGGTGGGCGCGCACCGGTCAGGCCGAGCTGATCAGACGGACTTGCGGTACAGCTCCGCGACCATGAAGGCCAGGTCCAGCGACTGGCCCCGGTTGAGCCGCGGGTCGCAGGCCGTCTCGTAGCGCTGGTGCAGGTCGGCTTCGGCGAGCCCCTGGCCGCCGCCGACGCACTCGGTCACGTCGTCTCCGGTGAACTCGATGTGGATGCCGCCCGGGTGCGTGCCGAGGGCCCGGTGGACCTCGAAGAACCCGGCCACCTCGTCCAGCACGTCGTCCAGCCGCCGGGTCTTGTGCCCGCTCGGCGCCTCGAACGTGTTGCCGTGCATGGGGTCGCAGATCCACGCGACCGGGGCCCCGCTCTGGTGCACCTTCTCGATCAGCGGCGGCAGCGTGTCGCGGATGCGGTCGGCGCCCATGCGGGTGATGAAGGTGAGCCGGCCGGGCTCGCGCTCGGGGTTCAGCCGCTCCATCAGGGCCAGCGCGTCGTCGGCCGAGGTCGTGGGGCCGAGCTTCACCCCGATCGGGTTGCGGATGTGGCGCAGGAACTCGACGTGCGCGCCGTCCAGCTGCCGGGTCCGCTCACCGATCCACAGGAAGTGCGCGGAGACGTCGTAGGGCAGGCCGCTCAGGTGGTCGATGCGGGTCAGCGCGCGCTCGTACTCCAGCAGCAGCGCCTCGTGGCTGGAGTAGAACTCCACCCCGTGGAACTCGTCCGGGTTCGCCCCGCACGCCTTCATGAACGTCAGCGCCCGGTCGATCTCGCCCGCCAGCTGCTCGTAGCGGCGGCCGGCCGGGCTCTGCGCGACGAAGTCCTGGTTCCAGGCGTGCACCTGGCGCAGATCGGCGTAGCCGCCCTTGGTGAACGCCCGGCACAGGTTCAGCGTCACCGCCGAGCAGTGGTAGGCCTTGAGCAGGCGGTGAGGGTCGTTGCGCCGCGAGGCGGCGTCGAAGGCGAATCCGTTCACCGCGTCGCCCCGGTAGGCGGGCAGCTCCACGCCGCCGCGGGCCTCCACGGGCTTGGAGCGCGGCTTGGCGTACTGGCCCGCCATCCGGCCGATCTTCACGACGGGGACGCTCGCCGCGTAGGTGAGGACGACCGCCATCTGCAGCAGCGTCTTCAGCTTGTTCTTCACCGCGTCGGCGTTCGACCCTTCGAACGTCTCGGCGCAGTCGCCGCCCTGCAGGACGAACGCCTCACCGCGGGCGACGTCCGCGAGCTGCGCCTTCAACTGGTCGCATTCGCCGGCGAAGACGAGCGGTGGCTGGGCCGCCAGCTCGGCGGTCACGTCGCCCACCTCGTCCGGGTCGTCCCAGTCGGGCTGCTGGAGAGCGGGGAGGGCGCGCCACGCGTCGAGGTCCCCGATGACGGTGGAAGTACTCACCCTGAAAGGCTATGGCACGGCCCGCCCTGCGTGAACGGAAAGCCCCGCGCGGCGGGGCCTCGCGGGGCCCGAACGCGGACGGGCGGCCCCGTTTCCGGGGCCGCCCGGTTGCCGTGCAAGCGGCGGGACCGCCGCTCCAGGCGCCCGCTCAGGCCGCCCGGGTCCCGGCGGTGGCCGGTTCCGGCGCGGTCCCGTTTCCGGGCCCGCCGACGAGCGTCCGGCGGCCGCTCAGGTCGGTCTCGCCGGCCAGCTGCCGCAGCCGCCGCAGCGAACGGTCGGTGATCTGCCGGACCCGGTTGTGGCTCAGCCCGTACCGGGCGCCGATCTGCGCGTACGACAGCGGTTGCCCGCTGTCCATCCCGAACCGGGCCCGCAGGATCGCGGACTCGCGCTCGGGAAGCCGGTTCAGCAGCCGTCCGAGGCCCTCGATGTCGTCCAGCGCGAGGATCTCCGCCTCCGGCGTGACGGCGTCCGGGTCCTCCAGCAGGTCGCCCATGGGCGTCTCGCCGGCGTCGTCGACGGTCGCGTCCAGGCTCGCCGGATCCCGCCGCCAGCGCAGCAGCTCGTCGACGTGCTCGGCGTCGGCGCCGAGGGCGCCCGCGAGCTCCTCCCGGAAAGGTTCCCTGCCTAGCTCGCGGCTGAGCTGGCGCTCCGCACGCCGCAGCCGCGACAACTCCTCCTCGACGTGGACCGGGAGGCGGATCGTGCGGGCGGTATGGCTCAGCCCGCGGCCGATCGCCTGCCGGATCCACCAGGTGGCGTAGGTGGAGAACTTGAAGCCGCGGCGGTAGTCGAACTTCTCCACCGCGCGCATCAGCCCCAGGTTCCCCTCCTGGATGAGGTCGATAAGGGGCAACGAGTCGGTCGGGTACTTCCGGGCGATCGAGACGACCAGCCGCAGATTGGCCTCGACGAAGCGCTGCTTCGCGCGCAGCCCCGCCGCGGCCAGCTCCGCCAGCTCCTCGCGGGACGCCCCCTCGGGCACCTTCCCCTCGTCGAGCAGCTGTTCGGCGTACAGTCCCCCTTCGATCGCCTTGGCCAGATCGACCTCCTCCTGCGCGTCGAGCAGGGGAGTACGGCCGATCCGGTCGAGGTACGCCCCGACAAGATCCTTGTCGGGGACTTCGACCCTGTCGCCCTTGGTACGGGTTCCAGCCATCCTGACCCTTCTCCGGTGCGATCTCCCTAGGAGGACAACGCCAATTACCGCTCTGTGATTCCCGGGTGGGGAATACTGCGAGGCCGTAAGCCGCTCTACGTCGTGATACCCCGACTGAGGAGAAACCGACATGGCGACGGTCACACTGACCGCTGAGAACTTCGACGAGCTGGCTCAGGGCGACGGCATCGTGCTGGTCGACTTCTGGGCGGAGTGGTGCGGGCCGTGCAAGAGGTTCGCCCCCGTGTTCGAGCGGTCGGCGGACAAGCACGAGGACATCGTCTTCGGCAAGGTGGACACCGACGCCGAGGCCGAGTTGTCGGAGCGGTTCGGCATCAGGTCCATCCCGACGCTGATGGCGATCCGCGACGGGATGATCGTGTTCGCCGAGCCGGGCGCGCTGCCCGAGTCGGTGCTGGAGAACGTGATCGAGCAGGTCCGCGGCCTCGACATGGAGGACGTCCGCCGGCGCGCGAAGGCCTGACCTGCCGCCTGCCAGGTTGCGCGGACGAGGCGCCCGGCGGGCGCCGGGGAGGCGAGAGGGCAAAGAAGCGGACGGCGCCGCCCCTTCCCCTGCCGGCATGGTCGATGATGGACGGATGCTCGCCGATGTCGTCCGATACCTGGTGTGCCCCGTGTGCGGAGCCGACCTCGAACTGGCCGACCGCCGCCTGGTCTGCTCTGGGGGGCATGCTTTCGACATCGCGCGACAGGGGTACGCGAATCTTCTGCCGGGCAATGCCCGTCCGGGCACGGCCGACACACCGGAGATGGTCCGCGCGAGAGACGAGTTCCTGACGGCCGGTCACTTCGCGGCTCTCGCGGACCGGCTCGCCTGGAACGTTTCTCGTGCCGACCCCGCCTTCGTCATGGACGCGGGCGCCGGAACCGGGCACTACCTCAGCCGCATCCTCGACCGAGTGCCGGACGCCGCCGGCCTCGCCCTGGACATCTCCAAGCACGCCGCCCGGCGTGCCGCGAAGGCGCATCCGCGCTGCGGCGCCGTGGTCGCGGACCTCTGGCGCCCGTTCCCGCTGCGCGACGGCGCGGCCGACACCGTCGTCAACGTGTTCGCCCCGCGCAACGCGACCGAGTTCCACCGTGTACTGCGAGACGACGGTCTGCTGTTCACGGTGACTCCGTCGCCCCGGCACCTCGGGACGCTCGTGGAGCCCCTCGGCCTGCTCTCGATCGACAAGGCCAAGACCGAGCGCATGGACACCGCGCTCTCCGGCTACTTCAAGCTGGACTCGCGCCAGGAGCTCGAAACCGAGACCGTCCTGACGCACGGCGAGGTGATCACACTCGTCGGCATGGGGCCGAGCGCGCACCACGTTCCGCCGGAGCGTCTCAGGGAACGGCTGGAAAGGCTGCCCGAGCCGCTGTCCGCGCCGCTGTCGTTCGTCCTGTCCACGTACCGGCGGCTGGAATAGGCGCGTCCCCGGCCTGCGTGATCTCCAGCAGCACCTGGGGGGTCTCGCCTGGCTCCGTGACCTCTTCGACGCCCGGCACGGCAACCGTCTCGTAGAGGAACGACGCGGCGAGCGAGCGGGCCGAGGCGCACAGCAGGAGACGCTGGAGAGCCTGGCCCGCGCGAAGCCATTCGGCAGGGGAGTCCCCTCGCGTGGTCAGCACCGCCTGCTGCCCCGCCGAGTGAGGCGCGTGGGGAAGCCGACGAAGCGTCGCTCCTTCCAGCCTCGCCTCCCCGGCCAGCTCGTCGATCACAGGCGAAGGAGGACAGGCGCCCGCGGGCGGTGGACCGGCGCGGAAGGGCCGGAGCGTCGCAGCGTAGAGAAGCCGCTCCTCGCGGGTGATGCGGTGCCGTCCGGCCAGGCGCACCGACGCGAGGACGGATGGACGTCCGGGATCGGGGAGCAGCCGCACGACGGCCTCGTGACCGAGTTGCGCGGCCGCCAGGCGCAGGTTCACCAGTGCGGCGCCGCTGCTGAGATGGAGGCCGCGCCCCGCCGGGTCGTGCCTCGGCCGATACCTGTCCGGGTCCGCGTGCACCTCGATCAGGCCGGAGACGACCTTGAACCGCCAGGCGTGCACGTCATGGACCGTGGGCCCCATCGTCGCGGCGACCACGAGACGCTCCGCCGAAGCGCGGACGGCGGCGGGCACATTCACGGCGTTCCTCCAGACCTCGGGTGACAAACGACCCGGGAGCCCACCGCCCGCCCCGTGAGACGGTCCGCCGCGGGGAGAGCGGTCAGGGCACGGTACCCCACTGTGACCCGAAGCACGTAGTGCGTGAAATGCGAGGTCAGCGCGCCTGAAGGTGTGCACGGGTGACAAGTGGCGGCGGGTGTGCGGGCCCGCGATTTGACGGTCCCGGCGGGGCGTCTTAATGTCTTGCTCGCCCCAAGGGGACGCGGACGCCGAGAGGCGGCCGGCCCTGGGGAAGCAAGCCGCTGAAACTGGTTCGAGCATCGCTCGGACCGATGTAGGATGGCTTCACAGCCTTCAACGGGATGCAGGACGCCGCAAGGTGGCCGGCCCGCAGGGCGCCTCCCACGGAACGATCTTTCTGAGTCTTCGACTTGGTCGTGTCGTCGCGTGGGGGACTGGATCACCTTCGACTCGTCAAAAAGATCTTCGTAGATCGGCTTGACACCGGAGATGGATCTGGTAAGTTAGCAGGGTTGCCCCGGAGCCGGGGACCGCGGGAGCGGGGTTCGGCGCGGTGGGTGTCCGTTTCTTGAGAACTCAACAGCGTGTTAAAAGCCAGTGCCTTTATCGGCTCGGTCTTCAACGGCCGGGTCGCCCCGTGCCATCTCTTCGGGGGTGGTGGGGATTTCTTTGAGGCAATGCTGTCCCTCTTTGTGGGGGATGGTGATGCTGGGATTGTTTCCTGAGGTTTGGCCGGTCGGGGTTCGCCCCCTGGTTGGTCGTGTGACCTTGATGGAGAGTTTGATCCTGGCTCAGGACGAACGCTGGCGGCGTGCTTAACACATGCAAGTCGAGCGGAAAGGCCCCTTCGGGGGTACTCGAGCGGCGAACGGGTGAGTAACACGTGAGCAACCTGCCCCTGACTTTGGGATAAGCCCGGGAAACTGGGTCTAATACCGGATGTAACCACTGATCGCATGATCGGGTGGTGGAAAGTTTTTCGGTTGGGGATGGGCTCGCGGCCTATCAGCTTGTTGGTGGGGTGATGGCCTACCAAGGCGACGACGGGTAACCGGCCTGAGAGGGCGACCGGTCACACTGGGACTGAGACACGGCCCAGACTCCTACGGGAGGCAGCAGTGGGGAATATTGCGCAATGGGCGGAAGCCTGACGCAGCGACGCCGCGTGAGGGATGACGGCCTTCGGGTTGTAAACCTCTTTCAGCAGGGACGAAGCTAACGTGACGGTACCTGCAGAAGAAGCGCCGGCTAACTACGTGCCAGCAGCCGCGGTAATACGTAGGGCGCAAGCGTTGTCCGGAATTATTGGGCGTAAAGAGCTCGTAGGCGGTTTGTCGCGTCTGTCGTGAAAGCCCACGGCTTAACCGTGGGTCTGCGGTGGATACGGGCAGACTAGAGGCAGGTAGGGGAGAATGGAATTCCCGGTGTAGCGGTGAAATGCGCAGATATCGGGAGGAACACCGGTGGCGAAGGCGGTTCTCTGGGCCTGTACTGACGCTGAGGAGCGAAAGCGTGGGGAGCGAACAGGATTAGATACCCTGGTAGTCCACGCCGTAAACGTTGGGCGCTAGGTGTGGGGTCCTTCCACGGATTCCGCGCCGCAGCTAACGCATTAAGCGCCCCGCCTGGGGAGTACGGCCGCAAGGCTAAAACTCAAAGGAATTGACGGGGGCCCGCACAAGCGGCGGAGCATGTTGCTTAATTCGACGCAACGCGAAGAACCTTACCAAGGCTTGACATTGCCGGAAAACCATCAGAGATGGTGGGTCCTTTTTGGGCCGGTGACAGGTGGTGCATGGCTGTCGTCAGCTCGTGTCGTGAGATGTTGGGTTAAGTCCCGCAACGAGCGCAACCCTCGTTCCATGTTGCCAGCACTTCGGGTGGGGACTCATGGGAGACCGCCGGGGTCAACTCGGAGGAAGGTGGGGATGACGTCAAGTCATCATGCCCCTTATGTCTTGGGCTGCAAACATGCTACAATGGCCGGTACAGAGGGCTGCGATACCGTGAGGTGGAGCGAATCCCTTAAAGCCGGTCTCAGTTCGGATCGAAGTCTGCAACTCGACTTCGTGAAGTCGGAGTCGCTAGTAATCGCAGATCAGCAACGCTGCGGTGAATACGTTCCCGGGCCTTGTACACACCGCCCGTCACGTCACGAAAGTCGGCAACACCCGAAGCCCGTGGCCCAACCACTTTGTGGGGGGAGCGGTCGAAGGTGGGGCCGGCGATTGGGACGAAGTCGTAACAAGGTAGCCGTACCGGAAGGTGCGGCTGGATCACCTCCTTTCTAAGGAGCATCAACTGGCCTGCGTTGACCTGGGGACTCTTCAGAGACCTCCTGGGTGCGCAGGTCGGTGGCCGCCGTTGACAGCGAATGTCTGTCAGGTGGCTGCTCATAGATGTGGAGCACTGGTTATTCACTAGGCCGCTCATGCGGCCCGGCTAGTACCGTCCTGCAGCTTCGGCTGGAGGGAATGGGAACGGCGGGTTCGGGTGGTTGGTCTGGTGGACACGCTGTTGGGTCCTGAGGGAACGGGCGCGAGCTCGGGTGACCTCGGACTACGGGACCAGGACCGCATCATCTTCGGGTGGTGTGGTTTTGGTGGGCCCGGTTGTTTTTTGAGAACTGCACAGTGGACGCGAGCATCTCTGGTAGATGATGAGAGCCGCCTGGAGAGGGACCTGCCTTTTGGTGAGGGTTCTTTGAGGGTTGTTTTTGTTGTTTATCTGCGATTTGTTCTGATCGTTTTGTGTGTTCAAGTTTTTAAGGGCATACGGTGGATGCCTTGGCATCAGGAGCCGATGAAGGACGTGGGAGCCTGCGATATGCCTCGGGGAGTCGGCAACCAGACTTTGATCCGGGGATTTCCGAATGGGGAAACCTGGCACCCGTCATGGGGTGTCGCCGCCTGCTGAATGTATAGGCAGGTTGGTGGGAACGCGGGGAAGTGAAACATCTCAGTACCCGCAGGAAGAGAAAACAATAGTGATTCCGTGAGTAGTGGTGAGCGAAAGCGGAGGAGCCTAAACCGTGCGCGTGTGATAGCCGGCAGGCGTTGCGTGTGCGGGGTTGTGGGACCACCCTGGTCCAGCTGCCGCTGGGCCGAGGAGTTATAAACCGCTGGGATAGTCGAATGGCTTGGGATGGCCGACCGTAGACGGTGAGAGTCCGGTAGACGAAATTCGAGTGGCTTCTGGGTGTGTTCCCGAGTAGCACGGGGCCCGTGAAATCCCGTGTGAATCTGCCACGACCACGTGGTAAGGCTGAATACTTCCTGATGACCGATAGCGGACCAGTACCGTGAGGGAAAGGTGAAAAGTGCCCCGGTGAGGGGTCGTGAAATAGTACCTGAAACCGTGTGCCTACAAGCCGTCAGAGCCTCCTCAGTGAGGGACTTGTTCCTTGTTGTTGGTGATGGCGTGCCTTTTGAAGAATGAGCCTGCGAGTTATGGTGTGTGGCGAGGTTAACCGGTGTCGGGTAGCCGTAGCGAAAGCGAGTCTGAATAGGGCGTTTTTAGTCGCATGCTGTAGACCCGAAGCGGAGTGATCTAGCCATGGGCAGGGTGAAGCGCCGGTAAGACGGTGTGGAGGCCCGAACCCACCAGGGTTGAAAACCTGGGGGATGACCTGTGGTTAGGGGTGAAAGGCCAATCAAACTCCGTGATAGCTGGTTCTCCCCGAAATGCATTTAGGTGCAGCGTCGCGTGTTTCTTGCCGGAGGTAGAGCTACTGGATGGCTGATGGGCCCTACCAGGTTACTGACGTCAGCCAAACTCCGAATGCCGGTAAGTGAGAGCGCGGCAGTGAGACTGCGGGGGATAAGCTTCGTAGTCGAGAGGGAAACAGCCCAGATCATCGGCTAAGGCCCCTAAGCGTGTGCTAAGTGGGAAAGGATGTGGAGTTGCTGTGACAACCAGGAGGTTGGCTTAGAAGCAGCCACCCTTGAAAGAGTGCGTAATAGCTCACTGGTCAAGTGATTCCGCGCCGACAATGTAGCGGGGCTCAAGCACACCGCCGAAGCCGTGGCATTGACACGTATGTGTTGATGGGTAGGGGAGCGTCCTGTATCCGGTGAAGCCTCGGGGTGACCCAGGGGTGGAGGGTGCGGGAGTGAGAATGCAGGCATGAGTAGCGAATCACACGTGAGAAACGTGTGCGCCGGATGACCAAGGGTTCCTGGGGCAGGCTAATCCGCCCAGGGTAAGTCGGGACCTAAGGCGAGGCCGACAGGCGTAGTCGATGGACAACGGGTTGATATTCCCGTACCCGCTGGTATGCGCCAACGCTGAATCCTCTGATGCTAACCACCTGAACCATCCTTTGGGCCTTCGGGTCTGTTGGGTGGGGAGCGTGGGGCCCGAGGGGGTAGTAGGTGAGTGATGGGGTGACGCAGGAGGGTAGCTCAGCCCGGGCGATGGTTGTCCCGGGGTAAGGCTGTAGGGAGAGAGATAGGTAAATCCGTCTCTCACGTATCCTGAGAGCTGATGCCGAGCCGTTTTAGGTGAAGTGAGTGATCCCATGCTGCCGAGAAAAGCCTCTAGCGAGTGTACCGGCGGCCCGTACCCCAAACCGACTCAGGTGGTCAGGTAGAGAATACCAAGGCGATCGGGTGAACTGTGGTTAAGGAACTCGGCAAATTGCCCCCGTAACTTTGGGAGAAGGGGGACCTCGCCTGGTGATGGCATTTGCTGTCTGAGCTGGGTGGGGTCGCAGAGGCCAGGGGGAAGCGACTGTTTACTAAAAACACAGGTCCGTGCGAAGTCGTAAGACGCTGTATACGGACTGACGCCTGCCCGGTGCCGGAACGTTAAGAGGACCGGTTAGGGGGACTTGTTCCTTCGAAGCTGAGAATCTAAGCGCCGGTAAACGGCGGTGGTAACTATAACCATCCTAAGGTAGCGAAATTCCTTGTCGGGTAAGTTCCGACCTGCACGAATGGCGTAACGACTTCCCCGCTGTCTCAACCACAGGCCCGGCGAAATTGCAGTACGAGTAAAGATGCTCGTTTCGCGCAGCAGGACGGAAAGACCCCGGGACCTTCACTATAGCTTGGCATTGGCGCTTGGAGCGTCTTGTGTAGGATAGGTGGGAGACTGTGAAGCCCAGACGCCAGTTTGGGTGGAGTCGTTGGTGAAATACCACTCTGGTCGTTTTGAGCGTCTAACCCGCACCCGTGTATCCGGGTGGGGGACAGTGCCTGGTGGGTAGTTTAACTGGGGCGGTTGCCTCCCAAAATGTAACGGAGGCGCCCAAAGGTTCCCTCAGCCTGGTTGGCAATCAGGTGGCGAGTGCAAGGGCACAAGGGAGCTTGACTGTGAGACGGACGTGTCGAGCAGGTGCGAAAGCAGGGCCTAGTGATCCGGCACCTACGTGTGGAAGTGGTGTCGCTCAACGGCTAAAAGGTACCCCGGGGATAACAGGCTGATCTTCCCCAAGAGTCCATATCGACGGGATGGTTTGGCACCTCGATGTCGGCTCGTCGCATCCTGGGGCTGGAGTAGGTCCCAAGGGTTGGGCTGTTCGCCCATTAAAGCGGCACGCGAGCTGGGTTTAGAACGTCGCGAGACAGTTCGGTCCCTATCCGCTGTGCGCGTAGGAGAATTGTGAGGGTCTGTCCCTAGTACGAGAGGACCGGGACGGACGAACCTCTGGTGTGCCAGTTGTCCCGCCAGGGGCACGGCTGGTTGGCTACGTTCGGTCGGGATAACCGCTGAAAGCATCTAAGCGGGAAGCCTTCCTCGAGATGAGTTCTCCCACCCTGTTAAAGGGGTGTAAGGCCCCCGGTAGACGACCGGGTTGATAGGCCGGAGATGGAAGCGCGGTAACGTGTGGAGTCGACCGGTACTAATAGGCCGAGTGGCTTGAACACACTGAACGTTCAGAGTGAATTGCTGCGAGAGATGTTCGCGTCCCTGTGTGGTTCCCAGAAAACAACCGGGAACCCGTTAGACTTAACTTAATTGAATGTCGAGCCGATGGCTCGGACGTGGATTTGCCCACCCAGGTTGGGTGGTGCGTTGAGACGTTCGGTGGTTTTGGCGAGGGGGAAACACCCGGTCCCATCCCGAACCCGGAAGTTAAGCCCTTCAGCGCCGATGGTACTGCATGGGAGACCGTGTGGGAGAGTAGGACGCCGCCGGACATATATTGCAGAAAGGCCCCGCCGTTACCGGCGGGGCCTTTCTCATTTGGTCGATCAGCCGTGGCGGGTCGGCCGGTAGGTCAGGACCTGCGTGTGGCGGTCGAAGGTCCGGGCCTGGAGGAGTTCCAGGTCGAAGTCGTCGGCGCCGTCGAAGACGCGGTCCACGCCGGTCTTTCCGGAGATCACTGGGAAGACCGTCACCTCGATGGCGTCGATCAGGCCGGCGTTCAGCAGCGCCCGGTTGAGCTTCAGGCTGCCGTGGGAGCGCAGCGGCACGTCGGACTCGGCCTTGAGGCGCGTGACCACCTCGACGGGATCGCCGGACTCGATGGTGGTGTCCGGCCAGTCGAGCGGCTCGGTCAGCCGGCTGGACAGCACCGTGACCGGGGACTCGAACATCCGCGTGATCCACCCGTCGAACAGGCCGCGGTCAAAGCCCGGGGCCAGGAACGGCGCGTTGGAGGTGTAGGTGGTGGCCCCCAGCACCATGCGCAGCGGGTCGCGGAAGGCGGCGGCGCGGTGCTCGAGGAACTCGGGGCCCTGTTTGCCCCAGTAACCGCCCCAGTCGCCGTCGTGGTTGGCGAAACCGTCCAGCGTGGAGAAGATGTCGAAGGTGTAGGTGGCAGTCACGGTGACTCCTCAGGAGAAAAACTGGTCGCGCCGCGCCCTGCGGCGGCCTCACCCCTGCTACGAACACCACCACCCCAACCCGACACACCTCCCAGACTTCTTTAGAAACTTTCCGGGCCCATCCGATTTGAGGGAGCGGTTGTGGTCCGAGCCTGCCTGCCTCAGGTGACCCTGCGATGTCGTTGGCGAGGTTTGCGGAAGCCCAGCGCGGAGCCGCGTAGGTGTTCGAGGCGGCCGTTGATCGCTTCGGTCGGTCCGCAGCAAGCGGGACGCCGGTGTCGAGACGATGCGAGTCGCTGATCAGTACGGGGCGACCCTCGGCCGGCACCGCGTCGTTCGCGGTGTTCCATGACACGGCCAGCGCCTCGGCGACTCGCGATCGTGAGATGCCGGCACACGATGGCTTCGAAGGCCCAGCGCAGAGCGGGCCATGGCAGCAGGTCTCGCGGTTCGGCCACCCGGCTCGTGTTCTAGAAGAGCGCCGACAGGGGATCAGCAGCCCGAGCCTGTCGGCTCGCGGCTCGTCCGCCTCGCTTCGCGGCGCCTCGCTGGATCGGGCTCACGTGACCGCGACCTAATCGGTGGCTGACAGCCGAACGCCCAACCCATCGGGACCCCGAGAGTTTCGGCGGGGTGTTCTGCCAGCCCGGTGACCACGACCGGCCCGGCGCCATCTCGGCCGCACCAGTACCCCGACCGCGCGCGGAGCTACGCACGCGATGTCGACCCGCTGCTCTAGGGGTCCGGCGGGTTCGCGCGAAGCGCGACGAGGGCTGCGCGGAGAGCGCTAGTCGGCGGGGCCGTCCTGCGTCAGGGCTTTCGCGTAGTTGGAGAGCGAGCGGTTGTAGCGGGGGAGATGGCGGGACAGGGCGCCCAGTGCGAGGCCGGTCGCCTCGCGTTCGCGTCCGACGTCGGTGAGCGCGAGCGCGAGGAACGCGGTGACGGCGTCGTCGAGTTCGTCCGAGCCTGCCTCACGTTCCGCGGTCAGGAGGGCGACGCTCTCCTCGGCGCGGCCGAGGTTCCGGAGCGTGCTGGCGTACTGGATCGTGGCCTGCCTGCGCCGCGCTTCGGGGAGTCCCGCGGCGAAGGCCCGCCGGTAGTGGTCGGCGGCCTCGGCCTCGTTGCCGATCGAGTCGTGCGCGGACGCCAGCTCGTACTCGCCGACGGCGTTGCCGGGCGGAAGCTCGGCGGTCAGGGCTTCCACCTTCCTGAGGAAATCCCCGGGATCGTGGTCGTCGAAATTGCCCCAGAGGTCGGCCATTCGCTGTTCCCAGTCGGGCGCGGGGTTGATCATGATCGTCAGCATAGTCACCGGGCCCGTTCCGAGGAGGCGAGGTCGAGCCAGAGCGCGGCCGGGTGCCGGATCGAAGTGACGGTGTTCCAGACGACGTCGTGCGGCGCATGATGCAGCCGCGTGTCCGGGAAGCGACGGGTGAGCTCGCGCAGGACGACGGCCGGCTCCAGCCGGGCCAGCGGGGCGCCCAGGCAGGCATGGGGGCCGCTTCCGAAGGCGAGGTGGGAGTTCCGGGTGCGCTGGAAGTCGACGTGCTCGGGTTCCTCGAACACGTCCGGGTCGCGGTTGGCGCGGTCGATCGCCGGAATCACCAGGTCGCCCTCCCGCAGTCGAACGCCTCCGAGTTCCACCGCACGTACGGCCCGGCGCGGCTGCGCGGATTCGAAGGCGGTGCCGGGAGTGGTGCGCAGCAGCTCCTCGACTGCACGGGGGATGTGGTGGGGATGTGCCACGAGAAGCCGGTAGAGAGTCTCGCCGCCGTCTTTTCTGGTGGTAGGCAGCCGGAACAGGAAGCCCGCGATCGCGGCGGCGGTGGTCTCTCGTCCCGCGATGACGAGACCGGCGGCCAGGAGCGCCGTCTCCTCCAGGCTGGTCCGCCGGCGGACGGCGTTCCCGGCGATCACGGTGAGCAGGCCGCCTTCCTCAGGGCGGGGTTCCGCGTCCACCATGAGTCCGCCGAGGCGTCCGGCCATGTAGGCGCTCATCTCCAGCATCGCGCGCTCGTTCTCGGCGGCGCGGTCGGCGCCCGTGGACAGGAACATGTCGCCCCACGTCCTGAACAGCGGCAGGTCGTCGTCCGGTAAGCCCATGGCGCCGCCGATGACGCCGAGGGCGAGGGGCAGGGCGAGTTGCTCGTTGACCTCGACCGGATCGCCCGCCTGGACGAGCGCGTCGAGCAGCCGGGAGGTGAGACGCTCGACCGCCGGCCGGTACCGGTCGATGCGGGCGGGCGCGAAGGCGTTGCCGACCAGGTCGCCGGCGACACATGGGGCCGGTGCAACCCGTGTGCAACGTGGGATGCGGCAGGATTGGACCACTCGGCCACGGTCGGGATCGCGGTCGCGCCGGTGCCAACCCACACATCTCGCACCGGCGCGGCCACCGAATCGCAGATCGGACGTCGGGGCCGCCCTCCTGCCGGTGCCGAGTCCGTTCGTCGGAGCGACGCGGCCGGCAGTCCGGATCGTCCCCGGCGCAGGAAGTGCGCAGGTCACCGCGAGGGCCGGAATAGGCCGGGTCTGGATTGCCGGTGGCCGTCCTACTCCTGCCACCGGCGCGAGCGCCAGCGCAAACGTCGCCAGTGTTCAGCGGTGCGAACGGGCGATGCCAGACAGACTTGGACCCGGCGCGGATTGGACCTGTTCCCTGGTGAGGACCTGGTCATACCGTCCGCCCATGCGTAACACACGACGTTTCGCCCTGGCGGCCGTGGCGGTGTTCCCCCTGATGGCCGCGCTGCCGACGGCATCCGCCGCGGACTCCGGCGCGACCGCCGCCGGGACCGTCTTCTACCCCAATCCCGTCCAGCAGCTCGGCGACCAGTCCCTCACCGACGCGAAGGACGCCGACTACCCTGCCCTCGCGCCCGCCTACCGGCAGGTGACCCTCACCGACCTCGACGGGTCGGGCTCGCTCACCGGGCGGTACGTGCGGGTGAAGAGCGAGACCGGCAAGGCCGCCCGGATCGATGCCGGCGCGCTGCCCGCCTACCATCGCGACTCCGACCAGTTCGAGCAGGTGATGGGCTACTACTGGGTGACGACCGCGCAGCGGTACCTGCAGCACCTCGGGTTCGGGTCCGCTCTGCGCCCCGTGAACCAGCGGCAGATCGAGTTGCGGATCAACCAGTACGGCGGTGACAACTCCTTCTTCCGCGGAGACAAGGCGAACATCACGCTCGGCAAGGGCGGGGTGGACGACGCCGAGGACGCCGAGGTGATCGTTCACGAGTACGGCCACTCCGTGCAGGACGGCCAGGTCGCCGGGTTCGGGACGAACCTGGAGTCGGGCGCGATCGGGGAGGCGTTCGGCGACTACCTGGCGGTGGCGGTCACCGGTTGGGCGACCGGCACGCCGTCCAGGACCCCGGAGCCGTGCGTCGCCGACTGGGACTCGGTGTCCTACACGTCCGGGCCCACGCACTGCCTGCGGAGACTGGACGGGACGAAGCACTACCCCGAGGACATGGCCGGTGAGGTCCACGCCGACGGCGAGATCTGGTCGCGGGCCCTATGGGACATCCGGCAGGCGCTCGGCGACGCCCGGGCGAGCACGCTGATCGTCGAGGCGCAGTTCGCGTTCGCGCCGGACACCTCGTTCAAGGCCGCAGCCGAGGCGACCGTCGCCGCGGCGCAGCGCCTCTACGGCGCGACGGCCGCGGGGGCCGCACGGGAGGCGTTCGCCGCACGGGGCATCCTGTGACCGCGTGATCGTCGGGGGTCGCGGTGCGGCCGTAAGGGGTGTCGTAGCATTCGCTCATGATCACGGCCGCACTCGCCTTCGCCCTCGCGGCGATGATCGTCAACGTGGCGCCGGGGCTTGACACGTTTCTGGTGCTGCGGACCTCGGTCGCACAGGGACGCCGCTGCGGGCTGGCCGCGGCGCTCGGCGTCATGGCCGGATGCGCGGTGTGGGGGCTCGCCACGGCGGCCGGACTGACCGCTCTGCTGACCGCCTCGCACGTCGCGTACACCGCGGTGCGCGTCTGCGGTGCCGCCTACCTGGTGTGGCTCGGGGCGACGGCGCTCTGGCGCGTCCGGAGGAAGGCCGAGGCCGGACCACCGGAGCCCGTCGTCGCCGCAGGGCGGCGTGCGGCCTTCCGCGCCGGGATCGGGACCAACCTGCTGAACCCCAAGGCGGGCGTCTTCTACATGAGCCTCGTCCCGCAGTTCCTGCCGCACGGGGCGCCGGTGTTCGGCACGACGGTCCTGTTCACCGCGATCGACGTGGCCGAGCTGGCCCTCTGGTTCTGGGTCGTGTCGGGCGCGGCCGCCGCCATGGGGGAGCGGCTGCGGCGTCCGTCCTTCCGGCGGCGGATGGAGCAGCTCAGCGGGGTGGCCTTCCTCGGCTTCGCCGCGAACCTGCTGGCCGACCGGCCCTGACCGGGTGATCGTCCTCACCGGGCCGGGACGCCGGGGTTGAGGCGAAATCGGCGGGCCGCCGTCCCGGACGCCGTAGGCTGCTCAGGTGACTGAGAAGCTGTGGCACATCGAGCCGTCGGGGCCGCTTCGCGGAGACGTCACCGTGCGCGGGGCGAAGAACGCGGTCAGCAAGCACATGGTCGCGGCGATGCTCGGGGACGGGCCGAGCACGATCGGCAACGCGCCGGACGTCGGTGAGGTCGGCATCACGGCGGGGATGCTGGAGCACGTCGGGATGACCGTGGAGCGGTCCGGCGGCGAGGTGACGGTCGTGCCGGGACCGGTGTCCGACCCGAGCGTCGGCAAGGCGTTCACCGGCCTGAACCGCATCCCGATCCTGATGCTGGGCCCGCTGCTGCACCTGGCCGGTGAGGCGTTCGTGCCGCTGGTCGGGGGCGACCCGATCGGGCGGCGGCCGGTCGACTTCCATGTGGAGGCGCTGCGGGCGTTCGGGGCCGAGGTGTCGCACGCCTCCGACGGGATCCACGCGCACGCCACGCGCCTGGTCGGGACGCGCATCGAACTGCCGTACCCGAGCGTCGGCGCCACCGAGACGGTGCTGCTGGCGGCGGTGCGGGCCGAGGGGAAGACCGTCATCCGCAACGCGGCGACCGAGCCGGAGATCACCGAGCTGGCGCTGTTCCTGCAGCGGATGGGCGCGCGGATCTCCTTCGCCCCCGACCGGCGCATCGTCGTGGAAGGCGTCGAGCGGCTGAGCGGAGCGCAGACGCGGCTGGGCGGGGACCGGATCGAGGCGTTCTCCTACCTGGTCGCGGGCCTGGTGACGGGGGGCGAGGTGCGGGTGCACGGGATCCCGCAGGACCGGCTCGTCACCGCCATCACGACGCTGACCAGGATGGGCGCCGAGTTCGAGATCACCGATGACTGGATCATGGCTTCCGCGCCCGGCGGCCTGCGCCCCTCGGCGGTGCAGACCGACACCCACCCCGGGTTCGCGACCGACTGGCAGACGCCGCTGATGGTGCTGTTCACCCAGGCGGACGGCATGTCGGTGCTGCACGAGACCGTGTACGAGAACCGGCTCGCCTACGTCCCGGCGCTGCAGAGCATGGGCGCGGAGATCGAGGTCTACGACACGTGCCTGGGCGGTCCCGCCTGCCGGTACCACGACACGGCCGCGCTGCACTCGGCAGTGGTGCGCGGGGTGTCCAAGCTCCGGGGCGGCGACGTGACCATGCCGGACATCCGGGCCGGGTTCTCGGCGGTCCTGGCCGCGGCGGTCGCGGAGGGGCCGTCCACGCTGCGGGGCGTGCACCACATCGAGCGCGGCTACCACCGTCCGGTCGAGCAGTTCCGGACGCTGGGCCTGTCCCTGCGGGCGGGCTAGGACGGACGGCCTGGGGCGGGGGTCGTCCGGGGCCAGGTGAAGGTGAGCGACCCGCCGACGGGCAGGTCGTGCCAGAGCGGAGCCATGTCGTCCAGCCGGGCCAGGACGCGGTCCACCGCGGGCCTGTCCTCGGGCGGGATCGGCCGGGGCTCGGCCCACGCGGGGGTCTGCGCCCCGGCGCGGCGGCGCCAGGCGAGATCGCACAGGCCCGCCAGGTGCTCCGACCTTCCCATGTCGCCGGGATCGGACCGGTTGAGGAAGGCCTCCCGCTTCTTCAACCGGCGCTGCTCCCGGGCCCGCCGCCGCGGGTCGCCGGGCTCCTCGACCGTCTCGTTGAAGCCGCCGCCGCCCCCTGCCGCGGCGCGTCCGAACACGCCGGACGTGAGGCCCAGCTCCGCCTCGACCAGGTAGTGGACGAGATCATGCGGGATGTGGTCGTCGTAACCGGGGGCCGGATCCATCCGGCGCGGGTGCCGGCCCGGGAGGCTGACGACGGTGGCGTACCGGCGTTCACCCGTCCGCTCGAAACTCACGTCCATCCGGCCAGGCTAGGCCGGTGCCCTCCCGCGCCGCATTCCCTTTTCCTACGGTGGTGATCAGACCTTCGAGGGGGCGCCGTGGAGTTCGATCGCACCGATCCGTATCCGTTCTACGCCCGGGCGCGCGAGGCCGCGGGGCTGACCTTCGTCCCCGAGCTGGACGCGTGGCTCGTCGCCCGGCACGCCGACGCGCGGGCGGTGCTGCGCGATCCGGAGACGTTCTCCTCGGCGAACGCGCTGCGGCCGGACGTGATGCCGGGACCCGAGGCCGTCGCCGTGCTGCGGTCGCTGCCGCAGGGCCGCCCCGTCGTGCTCACGGCGGACGGCGACGACCACCGGCGGGTGCGCGAGCCGCTGACGCGCGGGCTGTCGCCGAAGCGGGTCGCCGCGGCCCTCCCGTTCATCACCCGCCGGGCCCGGGAACTGGTCGCGTCCTTCGCCGGCGACCACCGCGTCGAGCTGATGGGACGGTACGCGCGGATCCTGCCGGGCGAGGTGATCGGGCACATGCTCGGCGTCGACCCGGGCGAGGTGCCCGCGCTCATCGAGGGAAGCTATCGGGCGGAGGACCTGGTCTTCCGGCCGATGAGCACGGACGAGCAGGTCGCCGCCGCCGAGCGGGTCGCGGGCATGAAGCGGGTGCTGGACGCCCACGTGAGGAACCGGGAGCCGGGGCGGGACCTGTGCGGCGAGATGGCGCGCGCGATCGAGCCGCACGGCACGCTCATCTCCAACCTGCAGAACATCCTGCTGGCCGGGCACCTGACGACGACGGCGCTCATCGGGACGGCGGTGCTGCACCTGCTGCGGAACCGGGAGCAGTGGGAGCTGCTGTGCGCCCGGCCCGAGCTGGTCCCGGCGGCCGTCGAGGAGGCCGCGCGCTTCGACACGGCCATCCAGGGGTTCCGCCGGGTCACGACCAGGCCGGTGCGGGTGGCGGGCACCGACCTGCCGGCGGGCGCCGAGGTCTTCGTCGCCTTCGCGGCCGCCGGGCGCGATCCGGCTGCCCATGACCGTCCCGACGAGTTCGACGTCACCCGCGAGCCGGCGCGGCACCTGGCGTTCGGGCACGGCGTCCATGCGTGCCCGGGCTCGCAGCTGGCCCGCGAGCAGGTACGCGTCACGCTGGAGGAGCTGACCGCGCGGCTGCCGGGCCTGCGCGTCGAGGAGCCGGTGGAGATGCTGCCGAGCCTGATCCACCGCTCGCCCCGGGAGCTGATCCTTACCTGGTGATGGCCGAAACCTACAAGACGGGCGCGCCCGCGGCGGCCACGCTGGAGGCATGGACCTGACCAAGGCATCCGATTTCATGGCCACGCACGCGCGTCCCCTGGACCGCCGCCGCTTCGAACTGCTGACCGGGGAAGGCGACCGGGCCGCGATGCTCGCCGCGCTCAACGCCTACCGGAACCCTGACGGCGGGTACGGCCACGGCCTTGAGCCCGACCTGCGGTCGCGGACGAGCCAGCCGGGCCCCGCGCTGCACGCGTTCGAGGTCTTCGAGGAGCTCGCGCCGGTGACCGCCCCGGAGGCGGTCGCGCTCTGCGACTGGCTGGACTCGGTGACGCTGCCCGACGGCGGCCTGCCGTTCGCCCTGCACGTCCCCGATCCCGCCGGCTGCGCGCCGTTCTGGGCGGGGGCCGACCCCGGGACGTCCTCGCTGCAGATCACCGCCGTGGTCGCCGCCACGGCGCGTCGCGTCGCCGTCCACGACTCGGCGGTCGCGGGCCATCCCTGGCTCGACCGCGCCACCCGCTACTGCCTCGACGCCCTCCGCGCCAAGGACACGATGCACGCCCTGGAGGTGGAGTTCGCCATGTGGCTGGCCGACGCCGTCGACGACACCGAGGCCGTCGCCCTGCTCGGTGAGCACATCCCGGATGACGGCCTCCTCCGCGTGGAGGGCGGCCTGGAGGACGAGATGCTGCGCCCGCTCGACTTCGCGCCCTTCCCGGACCGCCCGGCCCGGTCCCTCTTCGAGCAGGACGTCGTGGCGGCCGAGCTTCGACGGCTCGACGGCATGCAGGAGGACGACGGCGGATGGCGCGTGGACTTCGCGTCCTACTCGCCCGCCGCCGAACTGGAGTGGCGCGGGTACGCCACCGTCAGGGCAGTCTCCATCCTGACCCGCAACGCCGACGGCTAGCGGCCGTCCGGGGCGGGACGGGTGCGCGTGGGATCCTGGGGGCGCAGGCCACATCCGACGGCACCGGAGGCTCCCGATGGACAACGGCCCGGGTCACACGGCGCTTACCCCGCTGGTGTTCCTCGAACGGTCGGCGCAGGTGTTCCCCGGCAAGACCGCCTACGCCTACGGGGACCGGCGCGCCGCCTACGCCGAGTTCGCCGCCGAGACGACCCGGCTGGCGAACGCACTGCGCGCCCTGGGGGTCGAGCCCGGAGACCGGGTCGCCTACCTGGCGCCCAACATCCCCGAGCTCCTCGTCGCGCACTTCGCCGTGCCGCTCGCCGGGGCCGTGCTCGTCGCGATCAACACGCGGCTGGCGCCGGACGAGATCCGCTACATCCTCGACCATTCGGGCGCGAAGGCGCTGGTCGTGGAGGCGGGGCTGCATCCGTCCGTGGCGCCGCTCGCGGACGGCCTGCCCCTGACGGTCACCATTCCCGCGTCCGGCGCCGAGCCCGACCCGGCGGTCGGCGGAATCGGCTACGAGGAGCTGATGGCGCGCGGCTCGGACGACCCGCTGCCCTGGGCCGTCCGGGACGAGAACGCCGCCATCTCGATCAACTACACGTCCGGCACCACGGGACGTCCGAAGGGCGTCGTCTACACGCACCGGGGCGCCTACCTCAACGCGCTCGGCGAGGTCGTGCACTCGCGGCACACGCCCGAGAGCGTCTACCTGTGGACGCTGCCGATGTTCCACTGCAACGGCTGGTGCACGCCGTGGGCGCTCGCCGCGATCGGCGCGACGCAGGTGTGCCTGCGCGCCGTCGTCGCCGCGGAGATCTGGCGGCTCATCGACACCGAGGGCGTCACCCACCTCAACGGCGCCCCGACCGTCCTCGTGACGATCGTGAACGCGGCGGAGGCGCACCCGCTGGAGCGGCCGCTGACCGTCACGACGGCGGGCGCGCCGCCGAGCCCGACGATCATCGGGCAGACGGAGGGGCTCGGGGCGGACATCGTGCACGTGTACGGGCTGACGGAGACCTACGGCCCGTACTCGGTGTGCGAGCCGCAGCCCGGCTGGGCGGCGCTGCCCACCGGGGACCGGGCCCGGCTGCTGGCCAGGCAGGGCGTCGGCATGATCCAGACCGACGGGCTGCGGGTCGTCGACGGCGACATGAACGACGTCCCGGCCGACGGGACGACGCTCGGCGAGATCGTCATGCGCGGCAACAACGTCATGAAGGGCTACCACCGGGACGAGGAGGCCACCGCGCACGCGTTCCGCGGCGGCTGGTTCCACTCCGGCGACCTCGGCGTCCGGCACCCCGACGGCTACGTCGAGCTGCGCGACCGGTCCAAGGACATCATCGTCTCCGGCGGGGAGAACATCTCCACTGTCGAGGTCGAGCGGGCGATCGACTCGCACCCGGCCGTGCTGGAGGTCGCGGTCGTCGCGGTGCCGGACGACAGGTGGGGCGAACGCCCCAAGGCGTTCGTGGTCCTGCGCGACGGGCGCACCGCCACCGAGGCCGAGCTGGTCGAGCACGTCCGGGCGGGCCTCGCCCGGTACAAGGCGCCCGACGCGGTGGAGTTCGTCGCCGAGCTGCCCAAGACCTCCACCGGGAAGATCCAGAAGTTTCAGCTCCGCGAGCGGGAGTGGGCGGGCCACGACCGCCGCGTCCAGGGCTGAGGACGCCGCCGGCGCGGCGCCGATCAGTAGCGCCGCTCCTCGCGCCCGTAGCCGAGCTGTTCGGCCACGTCGGCGACGTTCTCGTACTCGCGCTTCGGCAGCGTCCGCAGCTGGTCGAGCGCCCCGTCCGGGGCGCCGCCCTCGGCCGCGTGCCGGACCAGCTCGTTCGGGCGGGCCGGGTAGCGGACACCGCTGAGCATCCGGGCCAGGGCGCTGCGGCCCTCCACGTCCTGCGCGCTCATCCCGGGCGGGGAGCCCTCCCGGTCACCGGCGACGGCCGCCGCCGGGTCGGCGGGGTAGTCGTTGGAGAACGGCTCGGTCTCCTTGAACTCCTCGGCGTGCGTGGGATGGCCGCCGCTGACCATGCCCTGGGTCTCGCGGCCGATCTCCTCGTCCAGCCTTGCGCCGTGCTTGCCGCTCTTGTCTGGCATTTCGTCCTCCCTTCGCACCTATCGGATGGAACGTTCCCAGGCGCGCGTGTCCCAACACGCTGGGGATCTCGCGGCGGCGGCGCGGTACGGTGTGGCGCATGCTGCCGGAAGAGGGCGTGAACGCGGTCCGGGTCGTGGTCGGGCTGCTGGTCCGCGGCGACTACGAGGAGCTGGAGACCCTCACCGAGGGGCGCAGGCTGAGCGCCGTGGAGATGGCCGGCGCGGTGACCGCCTCCGGGCGCGACCTGATCAGTCCGCCCGACAGCGCCTTCGCCGACCTGGAGGTGGCCGAGATCGAGCAGGTCTCGGGCGGGGAGCGCGCCTTCCGGGTGGCGCTCCCGCTGTGGACCGCGCAGGAAGGACTCTCCGCGCTGGCGCTGCGGCTCACCCTGACCGAGGTCATGGACGGCGTGTGGACCGTCGAGGTGGACGGCATCGAAGAGGCGGCCGCCGGGTGAGCCGGATGGCCGCCGGTCAGGACTGCGAGAGACGCATCATCCGCAGGACGCGCCGCACCAGCGAGTCATGCCCGTCCTCGCCCGGTTCCTCCTGCTCGGCCGCCTCCTCGGCGGCGGAGGAGGACTGCGGCTCCGGCGGGTCCCCGGCCAGTTCGTAGGTGACCGGCAGCGACCGCAGGCCGCGCATCAGCGGGGACGAGCGCCACGGAAGCCGGTCGGCGGGCACCGCGAGCCGCAGCCCGGAGAACCGGTCGAACAGCCGCTCCACCGCGATCGTGGTGATGGTGGTGGCGAGGTCGCGGCCGAGGCAGGCGTGCGGACCGGCGCTCCACGCCAGGTGGGCGCGCGAGCTGTAGATCGAGTCGGGCCCGCCGCCCGCCGCGAAGGCCGGGTCCTGGTGCGCGGCGGCGGGTGAGACCATGACCGGGTCGCCCGCCGCGATCTGGAACCGGCCGAGGCGCACGTCGGTCTTGGCCCACCGGAACGCCAGGTTCGCCATCGGCGGGTTGGCGGCCGCGGCCCGGTTGATCGCCTCCTGCAGCATCCCGGCCGAGAGGCTGTCGCGGGCGCCGGTCTCGCCGACGAGCACCTCGGTGACGGTGTTGCTGATCAGCGTTCCGGTCACGTCGCCGACGAGGCCGGTCATCATCGCCATCTCGGCGGTCAGCTCCTCGGCGGTCAGGTCGGGCACGGCGGCGAGCATGAAGGACGGCAGGTCCTCGCCGGGGGCCGCGACCCGCGCCGCGCACAGGTCCGCGACTCGTGCGATCAGCCGGGCGGACGCCTCCTGGGCGTCCGGGCCCGCGTCCATCACCCGCCACAGGTCGCTGATCAGCTCGTCGCCGTCGTCGGCCCCGGAACCGAGCAGCCGGCCGATCACCATCAACGGCAGCGGCCGCGCGTACTGCGCCGACAGGTCCGCCGACCCGGACCGGCCGCCGCCCTCGCAGATCACGGTGAGCAGGTCGTCGGCGTACCGCCGGACGGCCTGCTCCAGCGCCTTCGCCTCCGGTCGGCTCCGGTCCTGGAACGGCCGCAGGCCCTCGCTCCAGGCGCCGCGCAGCCGGGTGGAGTCGGCGCCGTCGCGGAACCCGCTGTTCTCCGACTCGACCACCGGCAGCATCGGCCAGTCGGCCGGGACCTCGCCCTCCCGGTACGCGCGCCAGGTGCCGACCCTCCGGCTCCAGTTCCCGCGCGCGTCGCGCAGGATGTCGAGCGTCTGGGCGTAGCCGATGACGAGCCAGGCCGGCACCCCGAGGACGTCCACCGGCGCGACGGGGCCGTACTCGGCCCGCAGCCGCTCGTAGAACGCCGCGGGACGGGTCTCGTGGTCGCGGTTCAGCAGCGGCTGGACGGCGAGCGCCTCCAGCGGCAGATGGGCGGGGACGGGCTCGGCCTGCGGCGTCTGGGGCTCCACGTGCACAAACCCTAGGAGAGAACGTTTGCCGACGGCCGGTTTATGCTGGAATCTCCCACGGCGATCTTTCGGCGTGCACGAGCCCGCCATCGCGGGTTGTGTGACGCTAGGGGTGCCCATACACGAGCTGGAGGTCCGCATGGCCGACTCCGCAGGAGCGCCCGAAGACGGCGAGGACGAGGTGAAGCGCAGGTTCCGGGAGGCCCTGGAGCGCAAGCGCGGCGCGGAGGGAAAGAACGGAGGCGCCGGCGGCCGGAGCGGCTCGAAGGTGCGCGGCACCCACGAGCGCGCCGACCACCAGCGGCAGTTCCGCCGCAAGAGCGGCTGACCGGGCCGCACCGGTAGGCAGACCCCCGCGCGGAATGGCGCGGGGGTCGCTCCGTTCCTCCTGCGCCGCCCCACGGCGATCGCGAGCGGCGCCCAGGTCCGGCCGCCGGCCGGATCAGCCCTGGTAGAGCTTCTTGCTGTAGTTCGCCTCGCTGTAGTACTCCCGGAGTTCCTCCACGCTCTCCTCGGTGTACTGGACGTCCTTGACGATCCGGGCGTGCGGCGGCAGAGCCTCCGGATTCCACGACTCCGGCTTCCACAGTTTCGAGCGCATGAGCGCCTTCGCGCAGTGGAAGAAGATCTGCTCGATGTCCACGACGAGCGCGAGGGCCGGCCGGTGCCCCTTGACGACCATCTCGTCGAAGAACGGGGCGTCCCGGACCAGCGTGGCCCGGCCGTTGATCCGCAGCGTCTCGGTGCGCCCCGGCACGAGGAAGATCAGGCCGACGTGCGGGTTGCTCAGCACGTTCATGAACCCGTCCACGCGGCGGTTGCCGGGACGGTCCGGGACGGCGATCGTCGTGCCGTCGATGACGTGCACGAACCCCGGAGGGTCGCCCTTGGGGGAGACGTCGCAGTTTCCGGCGGCGTCACTGGTGGCGATCAGGCAGAACGGGGACCGGGCGAGCCACTCGCGGTCCCAGTCGTGCAGCGCGACCCGCTCCTTGTCGATCGCCCGCCGCATCGGCGTGCCGAGAAGCTCGCGCAGCTCCGCCGGAGAGGTGATCGCAGTGAACTCGGGGGCGACCGTCATCGCCGCTCCTTCCGCCGGGGAGAATCCGAAGATCAGCGTAACCCGGGCTGTTCCGGGCGCCCGGCGGCAGGGTCGTCCCTACCGGCGGCCGTGTCGCGGCCCACTCGTCCGGGGCCGCGACACGGTCGACCGGCCGCCGCTCCGGGCGCCGGGCCGAGGGCCGCGGCGCCCGCGGGAAGGGGCGGCGTTTCTCAGTGGGAGTACTCCGCACGGGTTCGCCATGCAGACTCGGGGGCGCACCGAAACTCATCGCCCGCGCCGGACCCGATCGCCCGTGCGCGTCAGCGCCGCGCGGCGTAGCGGCGGACGCCGCCCTCCTCGTGGGCGTCCAGGACGCCCCGGTCGGCGAGGACGTCCAGGTGCGCCTCGATCTCCAGCACGGCCAGCATCCGGCTGAACGCGTCCAGGTCGTCGAGGCTGCGCCTGCGGCGCGTCCACGGCATCGCGCCCGCCACCTCGAACGCCGTGCCGCGCCCGGCGCGGACCTGCGCGGCGGCGGCGTCCAGCCGCTCGGCGTGGTGCTCCAGCAGCTCGTCGATCCGGATGTGCACGCTCGGCCGCACGGGACCGTGCGCGGGCAGCAGCACGGTGTCCGGCATGTCGCGGACCAGCCGCAGCGACTCCAGGTAGCTGCGCAGCGGCTTGGGCTCAGGCTCGGTCTCCAGACCGATGGACGGCGAGATGTGCGGGAGGATGTGGTCGCCCGCGAACAGCAGCCCGGCCGCCGCGTCGCGCAGGACGATGTGGCCGCGGGTGTGCCCCGGTGTGGCGAACACGTCCAGGCCGCGTTCCGTGAGGGCGACGCGCTCCCCGTCGTCCAGCCACGCGTCCGGCATCGTGTGCGGCACGTCCTGCTCGGAACGCTCCACGGGCCGGCCCGCGATCTCGTCGGCCACCTCGTCCGCGCCGCACCGGCGCAGCAGTTCCACCTGCCGGGGGTGCAGCCCCCGGCGAACGTCGAACGCCTCGATCGACGGCCGCTCGCCCCGCCCGATCCGCACTCGCGTCCCGAACGAGTCGCGCAGCGCCAGGGCCTGCGAGTAGTGGTCCCAGTGGGCGTGGGTGACGAGGAACTGCGCCACGTCGTCCAGCCGGTGGCCGAGGGTGGCGAGCGCGCCTTCGAGCGAGGCCTTCGTGTCGGGCATGGCCCAGCCGGAGTCAACGACGACGAGGCCTTCGGCGTCCTCGATGACGTACACGTTGACGGCGTGCAGCGACGGGATCGGCAGCGCGAGGGGGACCCGGTGCACCCCCGGCGCCACCGGATGAGCGCCCGGCTCGGTCCAGTCAGTCGGCTGCTCCACGACCGGTGCCCCCACCGCGCCCCCTTGATTGTCGAATCACGTTCGGGACGAACCTACTTCATCCCGGACATCCCCTTTATCCCCGCCCCGCCCCGGTCGAGGGTCGACCAGGGTCGCGGGCGGCGGCGCGGCGGGCTTCGGCGGCGGCCTTGCGGGCCTCGCGCACGGCCTCCTCCGCGCGGGCGCGGTTCTGCTCGGCGCGGTCCGCTCTCCGGGACGCGGCGTCCCGCTCGGCGATCGCCCGTTCCAGTTCGTGCCGGAGCTGCCCCACCTTGGCGGACACTTCCTGCATCTCGCGTTGGGCCGCGTCGGCGCGCTCCTCGCGTTCGGCCAGTTTGTCCTCTGCCTGCTCGGCGCGCCTGCGCAGCGTCTCCGCCCGCTTGGCGCGGGCGGCGCTGGTGCGCGTGACGTTCGATCTCGCCGGCTCCGCCTTCCTCTCAGGCGGTTGCTCCTGCTCGGCGGGCTTCTCCTCGGCCTTCGGCCTCGCGCGTTCTTCCCGGTCCGCGGGCGCCGTCGCGAACCCGGCGGGGACGAAGCCGGAATGGCTGCGGGGCTGCGACAGCCGTCCTTCGCGGACCTCCTCGGCGACGCCGGCGTCCACCGTGGCGGCCTGGAGGGTGTCCTCCACCTCGCGGACGGCCTGCTCGCGCAGCGCGCCGCCCGCGTCCGCGGCGAGTTCGCCGGCGGTCCGCACGAGCGACCCGACGAGCCTGGCGCGGCGCTGCTCCAGGTCCCCGAGGCCGCGGCCCGAGCCCCAGGCCGCCCGCATCTCCTCCCCGGCGTCCAGCAGCCCGGCGAGGTCGTCCGCGGCCGAGCGCGCCAGGAGGTTCACCGCCCACGCCGAGAGCGTGGGGCGCCGCAGCGCCCCGATCCGCTTCGCGAGCGCGGCGTCGCCCGCCCTCCTGGCCTCCTGGGCCAGGCGCTTCCGGGTCTCCACGAAGTCGGCGGGCAGGACGCCGTACAGGTCGTCGGCCGCACTGGAGAAGTCCACGTCCGATCTCTACCCGCACCGGAAGCGCGTGCATCGGGGTGGACGGGGGTGGTCATGGCTGTCATACTCGTCCGCGAATACTCGTTCACGAGGAGGCCGAGATGGCCAAGCGGCGCAAAGTGAGCAACCTGTTGGGGCTCGCCGTGTTGTCGACCGTCTCCGCCAAGCCGATGCATCCGTACGAGATGGCGTCGCTGATGCGTGCCCGCGGCAAGGACCGCGACATGGACATCAAGTGGGGCTCGCTCTACACCGTGGTCGGCAACCTGGAGAAGCACGGGTTCCTGGCCGTCGAGGGAAGCGCCCGGGACGGGGCTCGGCCCGAGCGCACCGTCTACGGCATCACCGACGCGGGACGGGACGAGCTGGCCGACTGGGTCCGGGAGCTGGTCGGGGTGCCCGAGCGGGAGCGGCCGCGGTTCGAGGCGGGGCTCTCGGTCCTCGGCGCGCTCGGCCCCGACGAGGTGGCGGCGCTGCTGCGCGGCCGCCTCGACGCGATGGAGCGGGAGATCGCCGCCGACCGGGCCGCGCTGGAGGCCGAGACGGAGGTGCCGCGCCTCTTCCTGCTGGAGGCCGAGTACGACCTCGCCATGCGGCGCGCCGAGTTCGCATGGGTGCGCGGCCTCCTCGCCGAGATCGAGGACGGCACGCTGCCGCACCTCGACCTGTGGCGCTCCTTCCACGCGACCGGCGAGATGCCGCCCGAGATCGCCGAGCTGGCGGAGAGGGGAGCCCCGGAGGACTAGCGAGCGGAAGGCCCGGCGGCGGTGCTGCAACACCGCCCCCGGGCCGGGACCCACCACCGAGAACCCGCGCGAGGCGGGCCCTGGCGGCGTGACGCGACACCAGCCTATCCGGGGCCCTTCGTGCGGCACGTTTCCTGGCACGGAGGAGAACATGGCGCATGCCATCGAGGCCGAGGGCCTCGTGAAGAACTACCCCGGCGACGTCCGGGCCCTGGACGGCCTGTCGGTCACGATCGGCCGGGGCGAGATCCTCGGGCTGCTCGGCCCCAACGGGGCGGGCAAGTCCACCACCGTCAAGATCCTCACCACGCTGATCCGGCCGGACGCGGGCGCCGCGACCGTGGCCGGGCACGACGTGCTCCGCAGGCCCGACCGGGTCCGCCGCGTCATCGGCGTGGTGTCGCAGCGGTCCGGCGCCGACCCCGAGGCGAGCGGCCGCGACAACCTCGTCCTGCAAGGCCGCCTCTACGGGATGGGCGGGGCGCGGGTGCGGAGCCGGGCCGCCGAGCTGCTCGCCCGGTTCGGGCTGGAGGACGCGGCGGGCAGGCCGGTGAAGACCTACTCCGGCGGGATGCGGCGGCGGCTCGACGTCGCGCTCGGCCTCGTCCACCGGCCGCAGGTGCTGTTCCTGGACGAGCCCACCACCGGGCTCGACCCGGAGGCCCGCGCGTCGATGTGGGCCGAGATCGCGCGGCTGGCGGGCGACGACGCGCTCGCGATCCTGCTGACCACCCACTACCTGGAGGAGGCCGACCGGCTCGCGCGGCGGCTGGCGATCGTCGACCGGGGACGCGTCGTGGTGGAGGGCACCCCCGACTCCCTCAAGGGGGAACTGCGCGGCGACGCCGTCCACGTGGAATGGCGGGAGGCGCCGCCCGAGCCGCCGGTGCGGGAGGCGCTCGGCCGGCTGCCCGGCGTGCGCGAGATCGTCCTGGACGGGCCGCGCCTCAGCGCCCGCGCCGACGACGGCGCGTCGGCCGTGCCCGCCGTCCTCGCCGCCCTCGACCAGGCGGGCGTCCCCGCCTCGGCGGCGACCGTCGCGCGGCCGTCCCTGGACGATGTGTACCTGCGCTACGCCGGACGCCGGTTCGCGCGGGCCGACGCCCCCGACCACGCCGAGACCGCCGCCGCCGGAGGTGCCCGATGACCGCGCTCGCGACCGGGACCTGGTGGATGACCCACCGGCGGCTGACCGCGCTGCTGCGCAACCCCGCCGTCGTCGTCATGACGCTGGCGCAGCCGATGATCTGGCTGTTCCTGTTCGGCGAGCTGTTCAGGAAGGTGGTCGAGCTGCCGGGGTTCGGCGCGCAGTCCTACCTCGACTACATCGTCCCCGGCGTGGTCGTCATGAACGCGGTGTCGCTGAACTCCTTCGCCGGGATGGCGACCATGGACGAGATCGAGCGCGGCACCCTCGACCGGTTCCTCGTCACGCCGGTGCGGCGCGGCGCGATCGCGAACGCCGGCGTCGTGGAGCAGGCCCTCAGCACGGCGTTCCAGTCGATCGTGATCATCGCGCTGGGCCGGGCGGCGGGCGCGCACTACCCGGGCGGCCCCGCGGGCCCGGCGGTGCTGGTCGCCGCGGCGGTGCTGATCGGCGTCGTCCTCGCGGCGCTGTCCAACACGCTCGCGCTGCTCGTGCGCGCGACCGCAACACGATCATCGGCCTGAACGTGATGCTGCTGCTGCCGCTGACGTTCCTGTCGTCGGCGTTCATGGCCAAGGGCCTGATGCCGTCCTGGATGCGGCACGTGGCAGCCGGCAATCCGGTGAGCTGGGCCCTGGACGCGTCGCGCGGCGCGCTCGCCGATGATCCCGACTGGGGGACGGTCGCGACGCACGGGGGATGGCTCCTCGTGCTGACCGCGGCCGCGGTCGGGCTCGCGGTCCACTCGCTCCGGAGCTATCAGAATTCGCAGTGACCGGGGAGAGAGGCCCGAGGGGGTTCCGGTGGCCGGACGCACCGGAACCCCCTGCCCGGCCTAGCGGGTGTCGAGGAAGCGGTCCAGCACGCGGGTCCCGAAGGCGAGGCCGTCCAGCGGGACCCGCTCGTCCACGCCGTGGAACATCCCGAAGTAGTCGAGATCGGGGCCGAGCAGCAGCGGCGCGAAGCCGAAACTCGTGATGCCGATCCGGTGGAACGACTTCGCGTCGGTCCCGCCTGCCATCACGTACGGGACGGGACGCGCTAGCGGGTCCTCGGCCCGCAGTGCGCCCGCCAGCGCGGCGAACGTCGGGCCTGCCGGGTCGGCGGCGGGGGCCTCCTCGAAGTTGATGAACTCGCGGGTCACCTTCGGGCCGAGCAGCCGGTCGATCGTGGCGAGGAACTCCTCGCCCGTGCCGGGCAGATAGCGGCCGTCGACCTGCGCGGTCGCCGTGCCCGGCACGACGTTGACCTTGTAGCCGGCGTCGAGCCGGGTCGGGTTCGCCGAGTTGCGGATCGTCCCGGCGAACAGGTGCCCGGCGCGGCCGAGCCGGGCGGCCTCCGCGTCGAGGCGGTCGTGGTCGATGGACGTGCCGAGGGCGTCCGCGAGCCCGTCCAGCAGCGCCCGCACGCCCGGCGTCAGCCGGACCGGCCACGCGTGGGCGGCCAGCCGGGAGACCGCGTGCGCGATCTCGGCGACCGCGTTGTCGGGCGCCGGCTTGGACCCGTGCCCCGCGGTCCCGCGCGCCGTCAGCCGCATCCATGTCGTGCCGCGCTCGCCGGTCGCGATCGGGTAGATCCGCGCCCCGCCGGCCTCCACGCTGAACCCGCCGGACTCGCTGATCGCCTCCGTGCAGCCCTCGAAGAACCCGCGGTGCGCGCGCGCCACGTACCGGGAGCCGTAGTCGCCGGTGCACTCCTCGTCGGCCAGGAACGCCAGCACCAGGTCGCCTCGGGTGCGCCGTCCCTCGCGCAGCCGCGCCCGCACGGTCGCGAGCGTCATCGCGAGGCTGCCCTTCATGTCGACGGCGCCGCGCCCCCACACGCACCCGTCCCGCACCTCGCCGGAGAACGGCGGGACCGTCCAGTCCGCCGGGTCCGCGGGCACCACGTCCAGGTGCCCGTGGACCAGGAACGCCGGATGGGACGGGTCGGTGCCGGGGACGCGGGCGAGCACGCTCGCGCGGCCCGGCGCCGCCTCCACGACCGTCGCCTCGACGCCCACCTCGTCGAGCAGGCCGGCGACGTGCTCGGCGGCCGGACGCTCCGGCTCGGCCACCCCCTCGCCCCGGTTCACCGTGGCGAACCTGATGAGGTCGGCGCAGATCGCCGCCGCCTCCGCGCCGGCCCGTCCGCCGTCCGGCCCGTCCGCCGTCTCGTCCGGCGTTCCGCCGACCGTCTCCTGATCGAAGCGCACCACAGCCCCCTTGCTCCCCTTCCGCAACGAGGCTTCATTTTGCTCCCTCGCTGACCAGTGTCAACGAATGATCAAATACGTCTCGATCCGGTTTCGACTCCGTCAGCGCCGTACCCAACCTGCCACGCTGAGTACGACGCTGCGAGCGTTCCAGGGACGGCGGGCGGCCAAGCGCCCGTGCGCCGAACGACAGGGCCGAGGAGGAGCATGACCAGCCTGAGGGATGCCGGAAGGGGTCTCCGCTTGAACGCCGCGGGTCTCGCGGCGGTGGCGCTGGCCGCGTCGCTCGGCCTTTCGGCCTGCGGCGGGGACGACGCCAAGGCGAGCGACGGCACGTTCACCGTGGGCCACTCCGAGCCGGACCACCTGCTGCCCGCCAACACGACCGGCAGCTACGCCTTCGACGTGATCACCGAGCTGTTCGACAACCTGATGGACCTGACCAAGGACGGCAAGGCCGTCCCGCTGGCGGCCGAGTCGGTCACCTCCGACGACCAGAAGGTCTGGACGATCAAGGTCAGGGCCGGCCAGAAGTTCCACAACGGGGAGCCGGTGACGGCGCAGAGCTTCGCCGACGCGTGGAACAACGCCGCCTACGGGCCGAACGCGATGGGCGCCAACTCCTACTTCTCGTACATCAAGGGGTACGAGGACATGAATCCCGAGGACGAGAAGGCCGAACCGAAGGCCGACAAGCTCTCCGGGATCGAGGTCGTCGACCAGAACACACTCAAGGTCACGCTGAACGACCCGTTCAGCCAGTTCCCGCTGCTGCTGACCTACCCGGCGTACGCGCCGATGCCGAAGGCCGGGCTCAAGGACCCCAAGGCGTTCGACGACCACCCGATCGGCAACGGCCCGTACATGATGGACGGGAACTGGGAGCGCAACAAGCAGATCAAGCTCGTCGCGTTCCCCGGCTACACCGGGACGCGCAAGCCGAAGAACAAGGGCGTGACCTGGAAGAGCTACTCCAGCGCGGACACCTCCTACACCGACCTGCGGGCAGGCCGGATCGACGTCCTGCAGACCATCCCGTCCGCCAAGGTCCCCGAGGCCAAGCGGCTCCTCGGCGACCGGTTCCTGGCCCGCAAGATGAGCACGACCGACTACCTCGGCCTCCCGGTGTTCGACAAGCGGTTCGCCAACCCCGACCTGCGCAAGGCCATCTCCATGGCCATCGACCGCCAGGGCATCAACAAGGCGGTCTTCAACGGCGACTACTTCCCCGCCGACTCGCTGATCCCGTCGATCATTCCCGGCCACCGCGCCAACGCCTGCGGCGAGTTGTGCACCTACGACCCCGCCAAGGCCAGGCAGCTGTTCGACAAGGCCGGCGGGTTCTCCGGGACCCTGGAGCTGTACTTCTCCAACGCGCAGCCGACCTACGCCCAGTGGATGCGGATCGTCGCCAACTCCCTGCGCGACAACCTCGGCATCAAGGACATCCAGTTCCGGCAGGTCCCCGCCTCCGACTACTTCTCCCTGCTGGGCGACCGCAAGGAGAAGGGCCCGTACCGGCAGAACTGGGAGGCCGACTACCCGAGCCCGCAGAACTACCTGGAGAACATGTGGGGCTCGGCGGGCAACCGCATGGGCTGGGAGAGCAAGGAGTTCGACGACCTCATCGCCAAGGCCAACAAGACGTCGGACCAGCAGCAGGCCAACGCGCTCTACAACCAGGCCGAGGACGTCGCCGTCCGTGAGATGCCGATGATCCCGCTGTGGACGTGGGCGGGCGAGGGCGGGCGGTCGAAGCGGGTGGACAACGTCACGATCACCCCGTTCTCGACGGGCCTGATCGCCACCGAAGTGACGGTGAAGTAGCCGGCGATGTGGCGCTACGTCCTCCGGCGGCTCCTGCAGGCGATCCCCGTCTTCATCGGCACCACGCTGCTCATCTACGCGATGGTGTTCGCTCTGCCGGGCGATCCGATCCAGGCGCTCGCCGGGGACAAGCCGGTCCCCGACAACGTCCTGGAGACGCTCCGGGACCGGTACAACCTGAACGACCCTCTGCTGGTGCAGTACGCGAAGTACATGTGGGGCCTCCTCCAGGGCGACCTCGGCGAGAACTACACCGGCCAGAGCGTGTCGGAGATGCTCAGCGGGCGCTGGGTGGTGACGGCGCAGCTCGCCGTCACCGCCTGGGTCTTCGAGCTGGTCATCGGGATCCTGCTCGGCATCTGGGCGGGGCTGCGCCGCGGGAGGTTCGCCGACACCCTCGTCCTCAGCGGGACCACGCTGGTGATCGCGGTGCCGGTGTTCGTGCTCGGCTACACCGCGCAGCTCCTGTTCGGGCTGCACTGGCAGATCTTCCCCACGGCCGGGACGGACGACGGCTGGCCGATGTCCTACCTGCTCCCCGGGATGGTGCTCGGCTCCCTCGGCCTGTCGTACGTCGCGCGGCTGACCCGGACGAGCCTGTCGGAGAACCTGCGGGCCGACTACGTGCGGACGGCGAACGCCAAGGGGCTGTCGCGGACGCGGGTGGTCGGCCGGCACGCCCTGCGCAACTCGCTGATCCCGGTGGTGACCTATCTCGGCGTCGACTTCGGGAACATGATGGCCGGCGCGATCGTGACGGAGGGCATCTTCAACCTGCCGGGCATCGGGGAGCAGGTGTTCCAGTCGATCCAGCTGAAGGAGGGCCCGGTCGTGGTGGGCGCGGTCACCCTGCTGGTGCTGATCTTCCTGCTGGTCAACCTGGTCGTGGACCTGCTGTACGGGGTGCTCGACCCGCGGATCAGGTACGAGTGAGGAGCGCATGACCATCAAGCAGCCGGACGCGGGGCCGCCGGGCACTGAGCCGGAGCCGGCGCCCGGCCCCGGGGCCTCGGGGACGAGCGCCGCCGCGGTCGCCGTCGCCGGCGGGTCGATCGGCCGGGCCTCGCTGTGGGACGACGCGTGGCACGAACTGCGGCGCCGCTGGGTCTTCTGGGGGTCGGTGGCGGTCCTCGCGCTCGTGACGGTCATGGCCGTGGTGCCGCGGCTGTTCACCGCCAAGGGCGTCAACGAGGGCTGCGACCCCAACGACGCCAAGCTCGGGCCGTCCGGCGACCACTGGTTCGGCACCGACCTCGCGGGCTGCGACTACTACGCGCACGTCGTGCACGGCGCCCGCCCGACGCTGCTGATCGGCGTCTCCGTCACCGTGTTCGCGCTGCTGATCGCGTTGCTGTTCGGGCTGCTCGCCGGATACTACGGCGGGATCGTCGACGCGCTGATCGCGCGGCTGACCGACGTCTTCTTCGGGCTGCCGTTCGTGCTCGGCGCCACCGTGATCCTGGTCGCGTTCCCCTCGCACGGCGTGTGGGCGATGACGCTGGTGCTGGTCCTGCTCGGCTGGACGACGATGATCCGCATCATGCGGGGGCAGGTCATCTCCGTCCGGGACGCCGACTACGTGCAGGCGGCGCGGCTGCTCGGCGCGTCCGACCGGCGGATCATGATCCGGCACATCCTGCCGAACGCGATCGCCCCGGTGATCGTGGTGGCGACCCTCAACGTGGGGCACGTGATCGTGGGCGAGGCGACCCTGGACTTCCTCGGCGTCGGCCTGCAGTACCCGGAGATCTCCTGGGGGCTCCAGCTCAACCAGGCGAAGGACTCCTTCGTCGACCACCCGCACCTGCTGATCTTCCCCGCGGTGTTCCTGTCGGCGACGGTGCTGAGCTTCCTGATGCTCGGCGACGCCGTCCGCGACGCCCTCGACCCCAAGCTGCGGTGAGCCGAGACATGACCACGGACCTGAAGGACGACCCGGTACCCGCCCCGGAACCGGAGGCGCCGCTCCTGAGCGTCGAGGACCTGCACGTCCGGTTCCGCGTGCGGAACCAGGACGTGCACGCGGTGAACGGGCTGTCGTACACGCTCGCCGAGGGCGAGACGCTCGCGATCCTCGGCGAGTCGGGATCGGGCAAGAGCGTCGCGGCGCAGGCCGTGATGGGCATCCTGGACGTCCCGCCCGCCCGCGTCGAGCGCGGGTCGGTGCGGCTGCGCGGCGAGGAACTGCTCGGCCTGTCCGAGCGGCGGCGCCGCGCCTACCGCGGCGACCGCATCTCGATGATCTTCCAGGACGCGCTGTCCGCGCTGAACCCGGTCTTCACGGTCGGCGACCAGCTCCGCGAGATGTTCCGGGTGCACCGGGGGCTCGGCCGCCGGGAGGCCACGGCGAGGACCGTCGAGCTGATGGAGCGGGTGCGGATCCCCTCCGCCGCCAAGCGGCTGGGCGACTACCCGCACCAGTTCTCCGGCGGCATGCGGCAGCGCATCATGATCGCGATGGCGCTGGCGCTGGAGCCGGACGTGCTGATCGCCGACGAGCCGACCACCGCGCTCGACGTCACCGTGCAGGCGCAGATCATGCGGCTGCTGGCGGGGCTGCAGGACGAGCTGCGCATGGGCATGGTGCTGATCACCCACGACCTCGGCGTCGTCGCCGGCGTCGCCGACCGGATCGTGGTCATGTACGCGGGGTCGGTCGCCGAGCAGGCGCCCGCCCGGGAGCTGTACGCGCGGCCCGCCCACCCCTACACCCGGGGCCTGCTGGCCTCGGTGCCGCGGCTCGACCGGCGGGGCGGCCCGCTCGTCCCGATCAAGGGGGCGCCGCCGAACCCGGCCGCGCTCCCGCCGGGCTGCCCGTTCCAGCCGCGCTGCCCCCGTGCCGAGGCCCTCTGCGCGGCGGAGCGGCCGCCGCTGGTCACCGTCGCCCCCGGGCACGAGGCCGCCTGCCACTTCGCCGAGGAGGTGCACCGTGCCGGAGCCGAGTGAGGACCCGATCCTGCGGGTGGAGGGGCTCGTCAAGCACTACCCCGTGACCCGCGGCGTCGTGGTCAAGCGCGCGGTCGGGCAGATCAAGGCCGTGGACGGGGTGGACCTGGAGCTGCGGCGCGGCGAGACCCTCGGGGTGGTCGGCGAGTCGGGGTGCGGGAAGTCGACGCTGGCCAAGCTGCTGCTCGCCGCCGAGCGTCCCACCGCCGGGACGGTCCGCTTCGACGGCCGCGACATCTTCGCGCTGCCGAAGCCGGAGCTGCGGGCGCTGCGCCGCCGCGTGCAGATGGTGATGCAGGATCCCTACTCCTCGCTCAACCCGCGTATGACGGTCGGCGACATCGTGGGGGAGCCGTTCGCCGTCCATCCCGAGGTCGCGCCGAAGGGCGAGCGGCGCGGGCGCGTGCAGGAGCTGCTGGAGCTCGTCGGCCTCGACCCCGCGCACGTCAACCGCTACCCGCACCAGTTCTCCGGCGGGCAGCGCCAGCGCGTCGGCATCGCCCGCGCGCTGGCGCTGCGGCCCGACGTCATCGTGTGCGACGAGCCGGTGTCGGCGCTGGACGTGTCCGTCCAGGCGCAGGTGATGAACCTGCTCGCCGAGCTGCAGCGCGAGCTCGGCCTGGCGTACGTGTTCATCGCGCACGACCTGGCCGCCGTCCGCCACATCTCCGACCGGATCGCCGTGATGTACCTGGGCAAGGTCGTCGAGACCGGCGACGAGGCCCAGATCTACGAGCACCCCACCCACCCGTACACGCAGGCGCTGCTGTCGGCCGTCCCGGTGCCCGATCCCGACGCGCCCGGCTGGGCGGAGCAGATCCGGCTGGAGGGCGAGCCGCCGTCGCCGCTGGACCCGCCGTCCGGCTGCCGGTTCCGGACCCGCTGCTGGAAGGCGCGCGACATCTGCGCGGAGCAGGTGCCCGCCCTGGAGGAGCGGGACGGCTCCGCCCACCCGAGCGCCTGCCACTTCGCGGCGGAGGCCGCCCTGACGGACCTGACGGAGCAGACCTGAGGCGTCGCGGGCGTCGCTGGTCGCGATCCGTAGGGTGGGAGCCATGGCACGCAAGGGCAGGCACGGCCCCCGTCCGCGAACCTTCGAGATCGCCGGCGGGGAGGCCGAGCTGCTCCGCGACGCCGACCGCGACGGCGGCTGGATGCTGCTCGTCGACGGCGTCCCCCAGTCGTACGTGGACCTGTCCGACCCCACCTACCTGGACTTCGAGTACATGCGCCTGATGGGCGACGTGGTCGACTCGCTCGGCCTGGCCGGGGAGGCGTTCGACGCCGTGCACGTCGGCGGCGCCGGGTGCACGCTGCCCCGCTACATCGCCGCGACCCGGCCGGGCTCGCGGCAGGTCGTCCTGGAACCGGACGCGGAGCTGGTGCAGGTCGTCCGGGAGCAGCTGCCGGTCAAGGGCGTCTCCGGCCTGCGGATCCGGATCACCGACGGGCGCTCGGGGATCGCGGCGCTGGCGGACGAGGCCGACGACCTGGTCGTGATGGACGCCTTCGCCGGGGCGTCGATGCCGCCGGAGCTCGCGACCCGCGAGTTCGTCCTGGACGCCGCGCGGGTGCTGCGGCCCGGAGGGGTCTACCTGGCCAACGTCGCCGACGGCTTCCGGCTGCCGTTCGCCCGCAGGGTGACCGCGACGGTCCGGTCGGTGTTCCGGCACACGCTGGTGATGGGCGATCCGGGCGTGCTGCGGGGCCGCCGCTTCGGGAACCTGATCGTGGCCGCGTCCCGGGAACCGCTCCCCGCGGCCGAGCTGACGCGCCGCGCCGCGGGCGGCGCCGCGCGCGCCCGCCTGCTGGAGGGGGGCGACCTCGCGGCGTTCTGCGCCGGCGCCGCGTCGCTGCGCGACGGCGAGGAGATCGCCGCGCCCGTCCCGCCGCCGCAGGTGTTCGGGAGGTCCTGACCGAGGGGGCCCGGCCCTCCGCATCCGACGACGAACGACAAGGAGTTCCCATGATTCTCGTGACCGGGGCGAGCGGCACGCTCGGCAGGCCCGTCACCCGCCTGCTGGCCGAGGCCGGCGCGGACGTGCGCGCGCTCAGCCGCCGCGCCAGGGAACCGGAGTCAGGGGTGACCTGGTGCAAGGGCGACCTGGTCACCGGCGAAGGGGTCGAGGACGCCCTCGCCGGCGTCGAGACGATCGTGCACTGCGCCAGTGACGCGTTCCACGCCAAGCGGGACCTGCAGGCCGCGCGGACGCTGATCGAGGCCGCGCGCCGGCAGGGCGCGCCGCACCTGCTCTATATCTCGATCGTCGGCGTCGACAAGATCCCTTACAGATATTACAAGATCAAGTACGCGGTGGAGCGGGCGATCGAGGATTCCGGCCTGCCGTACACGATCTTGCGGGCCACTCAGTTCCACACCCTGCCGGACGCGGTCTTCGCGGCGCTCACCAAAGTCCCCGGCCTGATGCTGCTGCCGAGAGGGCTGCGCGACCAGCCCATCGAGGTCGGCGAGGTCGCCGGGCGGCTCGCCGAACTGGCCCTGGCCGCCGGGCCCGCGCGGCGGGTCGACGACCTGGGCGGCCCGGAGGTGCTCACGGTCGAGGAGATGATGCGGGACTACCTGAAGGCGCGCGGGTTGCGGCGTCCCGTCCGGGTGCCGGTGCCGCTTCCCGGACGCGCCGCGCGGGCCTTCCGCGAAGGCCATCACCTGGCGCCGGACCACGCCGTGGGGAACCGGACCTGGCGTCAGTTCCTGGCCGAGACCCATACGCATCGGTAAGGGACGGATTCCCCGCCCGTATCGGTCTCATCGGGCCCCGCCATGTCCCATAATCGAGCGATGGAGTCGTCCACCCGAATTCTCATTCTCGGCATGGATTCGTCGGGGAGAATTCTTCAGTTCGACCGCAACGCCGCGGCGGTTCTGTGCCCGAATGCGGACGGCCTGCTGGGCGCCCGGCTGGACGAGGTGATCCCCGGCGCGCACAGGCCGCTGATGGATGCGCTGAGGGCCGGGCGGGAGCGCACCGCCATGCTCGCCGTGGAGACTCCCGTCGGCGGTCTGCTCGACGCGGTCGTGACCGTCCACCCGATGAGCGGCGGTGCGCCCGAGATCGCGGCGCTGGCCGTGGTGAAGGTGCCCGTGCCGCTCGCGGACCGGTTCGTCGACCCGGCCGTCATCCGCCGCGCCCTGCTGGACGACGCGCTCCCGCGGATCGGTTCCACGCTCGACCTGGAATTGCTGGCGCGCGGACTGATGGACGTGCTCGTCCCGCACTTCTGCAATTCCGGCGCGCTGATGCTGCTGGAGAGCCACATCGACGCCGACGAGGGGCCGCAGGGCCCCGACGGCCCGCAGCTGCGCCGGATGGCGATCGGCTTCGACGACCGTGACCCGGCCTGGGACGCGACGTTCCCGACCGGGGAGTCCCTGGTCTACCCGGAGGGGACCCCGCACGCGCTGTGCCTGGCGTCCGGCGAGCCGGTGCTGCGGGCGCTCGGCGGAGAGGGCGCGGCGAGGCTCGCCTCCTCGTGGCGCCGCCCGCCGGTCGCCGAACTGCTCAAGGGCGCGTCGATACTGCTGCTGCCGATCACCTCGGCGGTCGGCGTCCTCGGCTTCTTCGTCTGCACGCGCAATGTCGCGCACCGCCCCTTCGACGCCTACGACGTCGAGATCGGGATGGAGTTCGCCAGCCGGGCGGCCATCTTCGTCGAGAGCGCCCGGCAGTACTCGCGGGAGCGGGCGACCGCGCTGACCCTGCAGCGCAGCCTCCTGCCGACCGGGCTGTCGGCGCCGTCGCCGGTGGAGGTGCACCACCGGTACCTGCCGGGCAGCCGGCTCATCGAGGTCGGCGGCGACTGGTACGAGTCGATCGCGCTGCCGGGGGCGCGGGTCGCGCTGGTCGTCGGGGACGTGGCCGGGCACGGCGTGAAGGCGGCCGTCACCATGGGGCGGCTCCGCACCGCCATCCACACCCTCGCCGGGCTGGAGCTGCCGCCCGCGGAGGCGCTGGAGCGGCTCGACTCCCTGATGCGGACGCTCGGCGAGCGCGAACCCCACTTCGCCACCTGCGCGTACGTCGTGTACGACGCGGTCAGCGGCCGGTGCGAGGTGGCCAGCGCCGGGCACCTGCCGCCGCTGCTGGTCCCGCCCGGCACGGCCTCGGAGTACCTGCCGGTGCCGCCCGCGCCGCCGCTCGGCGTCGGCGGCCAGGGCCCCATCGTCAGCCGCGAGTTCACCGTCGAGGACGGGACGCTGCTGTTCCTGTACACCGACGGCCTGGTGGAGAACCGGGCCCGCGACATCGACGACGGACTGGCCCGGCTGCGCGCCACCTTCGGGCCCGGCGCCGCCGCCCGCCCCCTTGAGGACCTGTGCCAGGCGGCCCTCGACGGCGTCTACGACGACCAGCACCGCGACGACATCGCCATGCTCGTGGCGCGGCTGGCGCGGATCCCGGCCGACCGGCACGCCTCCTGGGAGCTGCCCGCCGAGCCGGCCGCCGTGCGCCGGGCGCGCGGCCTCATCCGCGACCAGCTCGCCCGCTGGGGCCTGGAGGACATGGCCTACACCACCACCCTGCTGGCCTCCGAGCTCGTCACCAACGCCATCCGGCACGCGGGCGGCCGCATCGTGTTGCGGCTGGTGCGGGAGGGCGGGCTGGTCTGCGAGGTGTTCGACTCCTCCGACGGGCGCCCCCGGATCCGCCACCACGACGACGAGGACGAGGCGAGCGAGTCGGGCCGGGGCCTCCACGTCGTGGGGCGGCTGGCGCAGCGTTGGGGCGTGCGCCGCACCAAGAACGGCAAGGTGGTGTGGTGCGAGCAGCCGCTTCCCTGAAGGGCGGCTAGCGCAGCACCGAGATGTGGACGTGGTCGTAGTGGTTCTGGGTGATGCTTCCCCGGTCCTCCATCGGCCGCCATCCGCCGCCGCGCACGTTCCAGATGTGCTGCTTCCAGATGACGTAGGAGATCCCGAGCCGCCGCGCGTTCGCGACGGCGTACCGGGCGACCTCGTCGCCGTGCCGCTGGGCGCCTGGGCTCGGCGTCCGGCCGCCGGTGCTCTCCATGAAGTCGCAGGCGCGGCCGTCGCCGTGGTCCTGCGGGTCGCCGGTGGAGCGGTGGCAGCCGATCACGGGGAAGGGGCCGAACATCCCGGCGATCTCCAGCAGGGCGGTCCGCATCGTGGGCGTCATCGCGTTGCCGGTGATGGGGGAGCGGTCGCCGGACGCCCCGTCCGGCCGCCCGGTCACCCGCGGGACGCTCCTGCGCGGCGTGCCGCCAGTGCGCTTCGGCGCCGCCAGCGCCGCCACCTTCGTGCCGCGCGGGAGAATCCCCTTCAGGTGTTTCACCAGCGCCGCGGTGTCGGCCTTCGGGGCGCTGATGACGAGGCCGTTCCCGTCCGGCAGCCCCAGCGTGCGGGCCTGCGCGCGGGACACGACGGCGTCGACGTCGCCGATGCCCATCGAGGCGTAGGCGCCGACGCGGACCCGCGCCGGATTCGCGCTGCGGCCCGCCGGGACCACCGCTCCGAGCGGCAGCGCCCCGTCGCGGCCCTGCTCGAACGACACCGCGAGGCCGCCGGACGCGACCGTCTGCCACAGCTGGTCGGAACCGGCGGTGGGCTCGGGCGCGAACGCGCGGAACCCCGAGGGGTCCACCCCGAGCAGGCCCATGCGGCGGCCGCCGACCCTGGCCCGCGCGGCGTCCACGACCGTGACCCCGGCGACGCCCTTGAGCCGCTTCGCCCGCTCGACGGCCCGGGGCGGCAGCGAGGACGTCCCCGCGACCAGCAGGTGCGGGGTGTAGCGGCGGGTCAGCGGCGCGACGGTCGGCGTCCGCGGCGCCTCGGCGACCGAAACGAGGTTCCCCGCCCGGCGGGGCCCGCCGCCCTTCCGGTCCCGCGCGAGCACGGTGACGTCGGCCGCGAGGGTGAGGACGATCCCGGCCGCGATGACCGCGGAGAGTGCCCTGCCACTGCGTCGCATCCGTGCCCGCCCCCGTCTCCGTCGCCGGTCAGTCCCACCAGAACGACCAGTTGGTCTTGCCGCGGATCTCCTCGGCGTACCCGGCGAGGGTGCCGGGCCCCTGGAAAAGGATGTCGGGGCAGAACGCCCAGTGCTCGGCCGCGACGTGCACGGCGTGCCGGGTGCTCACGGGCGGCGCGGCGACGCTGAGCTCCAGGGTGTTGAAGCCGAGCGCGACTACGCGGGCGCCGAAGCGGTCCTCCCAGCTGCGCAGGACGGCCGCGAGCGGCGCCGTCCACTCGTTGTGGTTCAGCGCGCCCTGCCAGCCGACGGCGGCGAGGGCGTCTGCGCCGCGGTCCACCGCGACCAGGCCGAGCGACAGGCCGCGGGCGGCCAGGGCGCGGGCGTGCCGGTCGGCCGTGGCATCGGGGTCGTCGAGCGGGACGCCGGCGGGCGCGGGTCCGGGGCAGTGCCGCCCGTACGGGGCGAGGTCGTCGTGGTCGTCGTCGGCGGCCTGCTCGGCCCAGTCCGCCCACACCTCGTACATGAACGCGTGGGGGTGGTAGTTGCCGATCTCGGCGACCGGTTCGGGGGCGATCTGGCCCGCCGCCCACGGCTGGTCGGACTCGTCCATGAGCAGCGGCCACAGCCCCGACCTGGCGTGCTCGGCGCGGAACCGGGCCCACAGCTCGCCGCCGGCGGGCTCGTCGCTCAGCCAGAACGCGGGCCGCAGGAGGAGCTGCCGTTGCGGGTACCCGGGGTCCGGCCAGACCAGATCCCCGTCGGGCAGCGGAACCGACAGCGTCCGGCCGGGCGCGCCGTCCCCGGCGCCGCCGTCGAACAGCTGCGGCAGGTCGCCCGGCAGGTGCCGGACCTCCACATCATCCATTTCACGCCGTTCCGGTACAGAGCATGCCAGTGGCGATCGTAACGGCGGTAGGGGCCGTCCGGGGGACGAGCCTTGCGGTTCGCTCGTCCGGCCGGGCGGCCCCGCCGGGCTCAGGGCTCGCGGCGGCCGCGGAGCAGCAGGTCGATCAGGACGGCGGCGGCGGCGAGGCCGGTGACGGCGCTGACGGCGATCTGGATCCAGCCGTCCCCGAGGACCGCGTTCGACAGGACGTTCACGCCGATGAGGATGCAGACCAGGGTCCAGCGGGTGGAGTTGCTCATGGAGGTGCCTTTCAGGAGAGGGAGGGAGGGGTGCGCCGGCGCAGCACGGCGCGCGCCGGGAGGAGGATCGCGGCGGCGCCGGATCCGGCCACGCCGAGGAGGATCACCGCGCACGCCAGAGGCGGGACGGAGGGCAGGGGGAGGCCGGTCACGCGGGCCGCGAACGCCGTCAGGGTCACCGCCGCGATGAGGGCGCCGACCGCGATGCCGGTGCCGAGCACGATCGCGGCCTCAAGGCGCAGCATCCGCAGGACCTGCCGGCGGGTGGCGCCCACCAGCCGCAGCAGCGCGAACTCGCGGCGGCGCGCCGCCGTCGCCACCGCCAGCGTCGTGACGAGGCCGATGAGGATGAATCCCGTGATCGCGGCGACCACCAGCAGGCTGACGAACCCCTGGAGCCTGATCTCCTGCGAGAGCCCCGCCTCGAAGGCGTCCGGGGTGACCACCCTGGCCCCGGTGTAGGCGGCGGTGACCGCGCTCAGGTCCGCCCGTCCGCGGACGAGTACGCGGTCGTCGAGCGGCGAGGCGGAGTGCGCGGCCACTAGGTCGTGGGGGAGCAGCACGTCGCCGAAGCCGAGGCCGCGGTCGTAGACGGCCACGACGCGCGCCCGGATCCGCGTCCCGTCCGCGAGCCACAGCGGCGCCGTCGAGCCGACGTGCAGGCCGCCGGCGACGTCCCGGCTGAGCGCGACGGCGTCGCCGCGCAGATCGCCGAGCCGGCCGGACGACACTCCCGGGTCCATCGTGGCGGAGGCGTCCGAGCCGATGCCGCTGCCGTTCAGCGAGCGCAGGTTCTTCTCGCCCAGTTCCTTGACCGCCATGACGACGCCGGTGCGCTTGACCGGCGTCGCGGCCGTCACGCCGGGGACGCGGCGTACCGATCCGGCGGCGCCGCGCGGGAGCCCGGGGCCCGCCGCCACGACGATCCGGTCGGCGCGGTTCCCCTCCTCCGCCTGCGTCCGCGCGGCGTGGGCGACGGTGGACTGCGCGAAGAGCTGGACGCCCGCGAACGCGACGGCCAGGGCGACCGGAGTGATCAGTGACCCGGCGCGCAGGGCGGCGGTGCCGGCGGCGTGCTGGGCCATCCGCCCGGCCACCGGCGAGGCGGCCCGGGCGGCGCGGCCCAGCACCCGGTTCCCGGCCCGCGCCACCAGCGGCCCGAGGAAGGCCGTGGCGACGATCAGCGAGATGACCAGGCCGCCGATCGAGGCGTTCGCGGCGGCGCCCGTGGCGCCCGCCGAGAACCCGAGCGCGTTCAGCCCGGCGAGGAGGAAGACGGCGCCGGTGACGACGCGCCAGCGGGGCAGGCGCGGGTTCTCGGCGGCGGCCTCGCCGAGCGCCTCCACGGGCCGGATCCGCGACGGCCGCAGGGAGGCGAGGAACGCGGTCGCGGTGGCGGCGAGCAGCGTGGTCGCGACCGCCGCGAGGACGGGCAGCGGACCGAGCGCCAGCCCGAAGCCGTCCGGCAGGACGCCCTTGCGGACCATCGCGGCGTGCAGTGCGGCGCCCGCCCCGAGGGACAGGGCGCCACCGGCCAGCGCGCCCGGCGCCCCGACCCGCAGCGTCTCGCGCAGGAGGCGTCCCCGCACCTGCCCCGGCGTCGCGCCGACCGCCCGCAGCAGCGCGAACTCGCGTGCCCGCTCCCGCACCGACAGCACGATCAGGCCGCCGACGACCACGAGCGCCGTCATCACCGCGACCCCGCCGAGCGAGGCGGACAGCTCCACGATGTCGGGACGCGCGGCGGCGACGGCCGGATCCTCGGCGTCACCGCGCTCCGTGCCGAAGGAGACGGCGAGCCCGGGAACGGCCCTGCGGAGGGCGTCCTCGTCGGGGTCGCCGAGCACCGCGAGAGCGTCGGCGAGGCCCGGGCGCCCGTCGAGGGCCGCGGCCGTCGCCGCGGTGAAGAACGCCGCGGCGGGGCCCTCGGAGACGAGCCCGGACACCCGGTAGCGGCGGGGCGGCCCGTCGACCTGGATGCGGACCACCGCCCCGGGCGCCATGCCAGACGACCGGCTCAGCACGACCTCGTCCGGCGCCAGCGGAGCGCGGCCCGCGTTCAACCGGTAGGGCCGGAGCGCCGCCGACTCCCAGCCGTGCCCCGTCACCGGCCGCCCCGAGGAGAGCACGGCGGGGAAGGACACGTCCGCGACCACGTCCCGCACGCCCGGAACGCCCCGCAGTCCCGCCGCGGCCGCGACCGGGACGGGGCCCGGCTCGGTCAGCGGCCGGCTCTGCTCCTCCGGCTCGTCCGCGAACCTCCCCATCTGGTCCGTGACGTTCCGCGGGCCGGTGACGACCGCGGCCGCGGCGCCGAACCTGTCGACCGGCGCGTGCGCCCGCAGCGCCGACTCCAGCAGCACCCCGCACGCCCCCACGAGCGTCGCCGCGAACGCCAGCGCGACGAAGATCCCGGCGAACGCCCCTCTTCCCCTCACAGCGTCTCCCAGCGGGACAGGACGGCGGACGCGGTCGGGGAGGCCAGCTCGTCGACGATGCGGCCGCGGCTGAGGAACAGCACCGAGTCGGCCCACACGGCGGCCATCGGGTCGTGGGTGACCAGGACGACCGTCTGGCCGGTCAGGTCGACCGCCTCGCGCAGCATCCGCAGGACGTCGCGGGCCGTGCGCGGGTCGAGGGCGCCGGTCGGCTCGTCGGCGAAGACGACCTCGGGGCGGGTGATCAGCGCACGGGCGAGCGCGGCGCGCTGCTGCTGCCCGCCGGACAGCTCGGACGGGCGGTGCCGCAGCCGGTCCGCGAGGCCCACCCGCCGGACGATCTCCTCCAGCCGGGCGGGGTCGGGCTCGGCGCCGCCCAGCCGCAGCGGGAGCGTGATGTTCTGCTCGACGTCCATGGACGGGATCAGGTTGAACGCCTGGAACACGAACCCGATCCGCTCCCGGCGCAGCCGCGTCCGTTTCGCCTCGCTGAGCCCGCCGATGTCCACGCCGCCGATCCGGACCGTGCCGCCGCTCGTGCGGTCGAGTCCGGACGCGCAGTGCAGGAACGTGCTCTTGCCCGACCCGGACGGCCCCATCACCGCGGTGAACCCGCCGCGGCGGAACGTCCAGGTGACGCCGTCCAGGGCCCGCACGGCCCCGTAGGTCTTGGTGACCGCGTCCAGGCCCACCGCCTCCGCGGTCGCCTCGGCCGTCATCGTGGTCATGGTTCCCCTCCGTGGGATGCCGCCTCTCACCTGGACGAACCTAGGTTCCGCGGGGGTGCGGGCACATGGGCGCGCACTCCCGAAACGGTGGTGTAGCGGGCTACACCACCGGCCTGGGGGCACGCCCGGGTGCGCGGGTCGCCGGCGTCGCTTACGGTGTGCTGCGAGGTGAGATGAACAGAGCCCTGAGACGCAGCGCGGAGGCGACCGGCGAGCTGGTCGGCGCCCTGCGCACGGGCCTGCCCGCGATGGCCGGGCTCGCCCCGCTCGTGGCGGCGCTGGCCCTGTCGTTGCTCGTGCTGCCGTGGCTGCCGGCGGCCGTGAAGCCCCTGCGGGCGCTCGCGAACGCCGAGCGGCGACGGGCCGGACGCGTCCTCGGCCGCGAGATCCCCGAGCCGTATCGGCCGTCCTCGGGCGAGGGGCTCGGTGAGGCGCGCCGCCTGCTGCGGTCGCCCTCCACCTGGCGGGACGCGGCCTGGATGGCGGCGCACGGGCTCACCGCCCTGGCGGCGGCCGCGATCGCGGTCTCGGTGTGGCCCGCCATCCCGTTCACGCTGTCGCTGCCGCTGTGGTGGTGGGCGGCGCCCGAGGGCTCCCAGGCGGCGTTCATCACCCTGGACAGCTGGCCGAAGGCACTGACGATGCCGTTCCTGCAGGGGGCCTTCGACCTGGCCATCCTGCTGTGGCTGGTGCCGAGGCTCCGGCGGTGGCAGGCCGGGCTCGCCGAGGTCCTGCTGTCGCCCACCCGGCGCACCAGTCTCGCCGAGCGGGTCGAGGAGCTGACCGAGACCCGCGCCGAGGCCCTGGAGGCGCACGGCGCCGAGCTGCGCCGCATCGAGCGCGACCTGCACGACGGGACGCAGGCACAGCTCGTCGCCGCCGCCCTGCGGCTCGGCCTCGCCGACCGCCGCTTCGACGCCGAGCCGGACGCGGCCCGGACGCTGTTCCTGGAGGCCAGGGAGGGCGTCGAGGAGGCCCTTGCGCAGCTGCGGACGGTGATCCGCGGCATCTACCCGCCGATCCTGTCCGACCGCGGGCTGGCCGGGGCGCTGCGGGCCCTCGCCGCCGGGCAGCCGATCCCCGTCGAGCTGCACGTCGAGGACGCCAGGGCGCCCGCCGCCGTCGAGGCCGCCGCCTACTTCGTCGTGGCCGAGGCCCTCACCAACATCGCCAGGCACAGCGGCGCCCGGCACGGGTGGGTCGCCCTCCGCCGCGAACCCGCCCGCCTCACGATCACCGTGCGGGATGATGGCAAGGGCGGGGCCGACCCGGACCGGGGCAGCGGCCTGGCGGGCATCCGCCGCCGGGTGGCGGCGCTCGACGGGGCGACCCGCCTGGACAGCCCCGACGGGGAAGGGACGACGCTTCAGGTGGAGCTGCCGTGCGGATCGTGATCGCGGAGGACAGCGTCCTGCTGCGCGAGGGCCTCGCCATGCTGCTGGACGCGGGCGGCCACAAGGTGGTCGCCGCCGCCGGCAGCGGCCCGGACGTGCTGCCCGCCCTGCTGGAGCATCGCCCGGACGCCGCCGTCCTCGACGTGCGGCTGCCGCCGGGGTTCCGCGACGAGGGGCTCCGCGCGGCGATCGAGGCGCGCAGGCGGCTACCGGGACTGCCGGTGCTGGTCCTCTCGCAGTACGTCGAACAGACCTACGCCGCCGAGCTGCTGGCCGGCGGCGCCGGGGGCGTCGGCTACCTGCTCAAGGACCGGGTCGGCCGCGTCGACGAGTTCCTCGACGCCCTGGACCGCGTCGCCGCCGGGGGCACCGCCCTGGACCCCGAGGTCGTGTCCCAGCTGATGACGTCCCGGCACGACCCGCTCCAGCAGCTCACGCCCCGCGAGCGGGAGGTTCTCGGACTGATGGCGCAGGGCCTCGACAACGCCACGATCGCCGCGACCCTCGTCATCACCGAGCGGTCGGTGAGCAAGCACATCGGCGCCGTGTTCGCCAAGCTCGGCCTCCCGCCCACCGACAGCGGGCACCGCCGCGTGCTCGCCGTCCTGGCCTACCTGAACTCGTGAGGGTCCGCCGGGCCGCCCGCGCCCTCCTGCTGGACGGAGACGCGCTCGTCCTGCTGCGCCGCACCGTGCCCGGCCGGGCCGTCTACTGGACGACCCCGGGCGGCAAGATCGAGCCCACCGACGCCTCCCGCGAGGCCGCGCTGCGCCGGGAGCTGGACGAGGAGCTCGGCGCGACCGTCGGGCCCGTCCGGCAGGTCTTCGCGTGCGCCGAGCAGGGCCCCGAGCTGCACCGCATCAACACCTTCTACGTCTGCCGCCTGGTGGCGATGGACCTCTCGCGCCGGCACGGTCCCGAGTTCGACGACCCCGCGAAGGGGCGTTACGACGTGGACCTCGTCCCGTGCACGCCCGCCGGCCTGGAGCCCCTGGACCTCGTCCCCGAGATGCTCTCCACCTACCTGCGCGACCACGCCGGCGACCTCCCCGGGCTCGTTCCCTAGCGGGGCCGCGCGGCCAGCGCGATCAGGTCGGCCAGCTCCGGGAGGGGGAACGGCGCGTCGTGCAGGCGGCTCGTCGCGATCCGCAGGTGCGGGCCGGACGGGACGATCTGGTAGCGGCTGCCGGGCGCGGCGGCGACGCCGTGCGCGGCCAGCGTGACCAGGGCGCCCGACTCGTCGGCGACCGGAACCCACAGCATCAGGCCGTCGCGGTTGCCCGTCGGCACGCCCCGCTCGGCGAGCGCGGCGGCCAGCCCGTCACGGCGCTCTGCGTAGGCCAGGCGTGCCCGTGCCACGAGGTCGCCGGTCGCGGGGTCCGTCAGCAGGTGCGCCAGGGCGTCCTGCAGGACGCGGCTCGTCCAGCCGGTGCCGAAGCTGCGCAGGACCCGGACCCTCTCCACCGGCTCGGCCGCACCGCCGATCACCGCGATGCGCAGATCGGGGCCGTGCGACTTGGAGTAGGAGCGCACCAGGACGGTGCGGTCCGGCAGATGGGTCCCGACGCTGACGGCCGGTGAGGCGGACACCTCGCCGGTGCCGTCGTCCTCGATCACGAGCGTGCCGACCGGCGCGAGGAGCGCGGCGAGCGCGGCGGCGCGCGCGGGGGTGAGCGCGTGCCCGCGTGGCGTGTGGGCGCGCGGCTGGTACACGAACGCGGCCGGCCCGGCCGCGAGGGCCTCGGCGAGGGAGTCCGGCTCCGGGCCCTCGGCGTCGCACGACACCGGGACGATCTCCGCGCCCTGCGCCTCCAGGATGTCCAGCAGCCGGGCACCGGTCGGATCCTCCACGGCGATGCGGTCGCCGGGGACGGCGACGGTCTGGCAGACGAGCTGGACGCCCTCGTAGCCGCCGCCCGTGGTGAGCATGCCGGCGGCGGGGAACGGCCAGCCCGGCTCGACGGCGGCGCGCAGGGCGGGCGTGATCGTCTCGCGGGTGTAGCCGTTCAGTTGCGGGGTCCGCGCGCCGGCCGCGAGCGCCGCGCCCAGGGGCGGCAGCAGCGCCGGGTCGGGCGCCGCGACGGCGAGGTCGACGGCGAGCCGGGTGCCGAACTCCCCGATCCGCTCGTACCGCGCCGGATGCGGGACGTTCGGCGGGCCGATCACCACGGTGCCGCGCCGGCGCTGGGCGCTGACGACGCGGTGCCGGCGCAGCGTCGTCCAGGCGTCGGCGACGGTGCCGGGGCTCACCCCGAGCTCAGCCGCGAGGCCCCGGACGGTCGGCAGCCGGGTGCCCGCGGGAATCTCCCCGCTGCGGATCAGGCTCGTCATCGCGGCGGCGATGCCCCGGGCCGTGCGGTCGCCGATGTGCTCGGCCAGCCACGCCGCGTCGATCACGCTACCTCCGGACGAGTTATGTGCAGTAACAAAACGCCCATTGTACTGGCTACAAACAGACCCTAAAGTCGGGTCCCATCGCGCCCGGTATGCGGGCAAACCCCCTTCTACATGCGGAAATGGAGTGCTGTGCCGATTCCACGGATTCGTCTGGCGGTGCGGGACTGGGACCATCTCGTCCCGCTGCTGACCGGCCGGGCCGGCGCCCGCGGGGCGGCCCTGGAGGTCGAGACCCGGGACACCACCCCCGACGTCCTCGCAGAGCCGGACCTGGACGGCGGCGAGACGTCCTTCAGCCGCTACGCCCTCGCGCGGGCGGGCGGCGACGACCGGCTCGTGGGCCTGCCGGTGTTCCTGATGCGCGGCTTCCGGCACCGCTGCGTGCTCGTCCGCTGGAGCGGCGGCCCCTCCTCGCCGCGGGACCTGGCGGGCGCCACGATCGGGCTCACCGGCTGGCCCGACTCCGGCAACACCTGGACGCGGGCGCTGCTGCGGGCCGAGGGAGTCGACCTGTCCGGCATCCAGTGGCGCGTCGGGTCCCTCGCGGCCGGCGAGACCGGCAAGGACCGCGTCGGCCCCCGCCCGCTGCCCGGCAACGTGCGGGTCACGGGCACGCCCCTCATCGAAGGGCTCGCCGACGGGAGCCTCGACGCGGTCTTCACCCCGTTCATGCCGCCGGAGATGTTCACCGCCCGCGGCCGCTTCCGCCACCTCTACGGCGACTACCGCGCCGCCGAGACCGCCTACTACGCCCGGACCGGGTTCGTCCCGGGCATCCACCTCCTCGCCCTCAAGCGCGAGGTCGTGGACGCCCATCCCTGGCTCCCCGAGGTCGTCCAGGACGCCTTCGAGGCGTCCAAGCGCCTCTGGCTGGAGCGCCGCCGGCTGCTCGCCGACACCACGCCCTGGCTGCTGGACGAGCTGGAGGCGCAGGCGCGGATCTTCGGACCCGACTGGATGCCCTACGGGACCGGGGCCAACGCCGCCATGACCGCCGCGTTCTGCGCGGAGCTGTACGAGCAGGGCATCGCGCCCCGCCCGATCAAGGCCGAGGAGCTCTTCGGATGAGGATCGCCGTGGGCCAGTTCGCCTCCACCGAGGACTGGCAGACCAACCTCAAGACCTGCATGACGCTGATCGACGAGGCCGTCGGGGGCGGCGCCGGCCTGCTGGTGCTGCCCGAGGACTCCCTCGCGCTGTTCATCGACGAGCCCGACCGGATCGCCGGGGCGGCGCAGCCGCTGGACGGCCCCTTCGTCACCGGCCTGCGCGCCCACAGCAGGGGCTCGCGCACCACGGTCGTCGCGGGCGTCCACGAGCCGGCGGGCGACGGCAGGGTCCACAACACCCTCGTCGCCGTCCGCGACGGCGAGCTCGTCGCCGCCTACCGCAAGGTCCATCTCTACGACGCGTTCGGCGCCAGGGAGTCCGACCGGGTGACGCCCGGCGACGGCGAGCCCGTGGTCGTCGACTGCGACGGCTGGCGGGTCGGGCTCATGACCTGCTACGACGTAAGATTCCCCGAAATGGCCAGGCTGCTGGTCGACGCGGGCGCCGACGTGCTCGCGGTGCCGGCCGCCTGGGTGCGCGGTCCCGCGAAGGAGCGGCACTGGGAGGTCATGGTGACCGCCCGCGCGCTGGAGAACACCTGCTACGTCGCGGCGTCGGGGGAGTGCGGCCGCCGCAACATCGGATCGAGCATGGTCGTCGACCCGCTCGGCACCGTCCGCGACCGGCTGGGCGGCCGGCCCGGCCTCCTGTGGGCCATCGCCGACCGCGACGAACTGGCCGAGGCCCGCCGCGCGCTGCCCGTGCTCGCCAACCGCCGGTTCCGCGTCGACCCGTCCATCCGCCCTCTGAAGGAGACCGCATGAGACGCGCCATCGCCGCCCTGTCGGCGGCGGCCCTGCTCGCGGGGACCGCCGCGTGCGGGGCGAATCCGCCCGAGGCCGAGGGGATCCTCAACGGCAAGTCCTCGCAGGGCGTCGGCGCCGCCGACCTCCGCCAGACGCTCGACCACGGGCTGCACGACCGGCTGCCCGCCAAGAACAAGGCGTCCGGCAAGCTGATCTCGGTCAACAACGGCTCGTTCCCGCCCTACGAGATCGCGGGCTCGGACGGGCGGTCGCTGAGCGGCGCGTCCGCCGACCTGTCCACCGCGCTCAGCCAGCTGCTCGGCGTCAAGATCGAGCACGTCACCGTGGACGGGCTGCCCAGCCTGCTCACCGGCATCAAGGCCGACCGGTACGACTTCGCGATGGGACCGGTCGGCGACTTCCCCGAGCGCGAGGCCGCCAACGACTTCGTCGACTGGGTCCGCGAGTTCGTCGTCTTCGCCGTCCCCAAGGGCAACCCCAAGCACATCGGCTCCATCGCCGACACGTGCGGGACGAAGATCTCGGTGATGGCGGGCGGCTCCGCCGAGGACGTCGCCAAGACCCAGTCGGCCGCGTGCGTCCAGCAGGGCAAGCCCGCCGTGCAGGTGCAGTCGTACAAGGACCAGCCGACCGCGATCCTCGCCGTCCGGTCCCACCGGGCCGACGGCTTCTTCTCCTCGCAGGCGCCGCTCAGCTACTTCGTGAAGCAGTCGGGCGACGACCTGGAGCTCGCCGGGACGGGCAAGCCCAACGGGTTCGACGACCTCTACCAGGGCTCGGTCGTCGCCAAGGGCTCACCGCTGCGGGACGTCCTGCTCGAAGGGTTCCGGAAGCTGATCGAGAACGGCACGTACAAGAAGGTCATGACCAAGTGGGACCTGACCGACAACATGCTCGACAAGCCGGGCGTGAACCTGGCGCCCAGGAAGGGGTGAGGCGGCGGTGACCATGACCAAGGAGCATCCGCGCGGCACCGTCGGCGACGTCGACGTGGCGGGCGCGGCGCACGTGCGGCACCCGCTGCGGTGGGTCGCCTCGCTCGTCGTGCTCGTGCTGGCCGCCCAGTTCGCCCACCTGCTGTGGACGAACGACAACTTCCGGTGGGACGTCGTCGGCCGCTACATGAACGCCTCCATCATCGGAGACGGGATCGCCATCACGCTGGTCCTGACCGTCATCGCGATGGCGGTCGGCATCGCGGGCGGCATCATGCTGGCGGTGGGGCGGCTGTCGGACAACCCGCTGCTGCGCACCGCCTGCGGCCTGTACGTGTGGTTCTTCCGCGGCGTGCCCGTGCTGGTGCAGCTCGTGCTCTGGTACAACCTGTCGGCGCTGCTGCCGCGGCTGTCGGTCGGCGTCCCGTTCGGGCCGGAGTTCCTGCACGGCGACACCAACCAGCTCATCACCCCGCTGATCGCCGCCATCCTCGGCCTCGGCCTGAACGAGGCCGCCTACATGGCGGAGATCATCCGCGGCGGGCTGCTCGCCGTGGACCCCGGCCAGACCGAGGCCGCGCAGGCGCTCGGCATGGGCGGCGCCCGCACCTTCCGGCGGATCGTGCTGCCGCAGGCGATGCGGTTCATCGTCCCGCCGACCGGCAGCCAGGTCATCAACATGCTGAAGGCCACCTCGCTGGTCAGCGTGATCGCCCTCGCCGACCTGCTCTACACCGTCCAGTCCATTTACAACCGGACGTTCCAGACCATCCCGCTGCTGCTCGTCGCCTGCCTCTGGTACCTGGTGATCACCTCGGTCCTGTACGTCGGGCAGTCGTTCATCGAGCACCACTACTCGCGCGGCGCCACCCGCAACGCCCGGCAGGGCTTCTGGGACTTCGTCCTGATGCGGCGCCGCCGTCCCGTCCCGGAGGTGTCGCCGTGACCACGCTGGAGAAGGACGCGCCGCCGGCCGCCGTCCCGATGGTGCGGGCGCGCGGCGTCCGCAAGAGGTTCGGCCATCTGGAGGTGCTGAAGGGCGTCGACCTGGACGTGAGCCCCGGCGAGGTCGTCGTGGTGCTCGGGCCGTCCGGGTCGGGCAAGTCGACCTTCCTGCGGTGCGTGAACCACCTGGAGACGATCGACGGCGGCTCCGTCCACGTGGACGGTGACCTGATCGGCTTCACCGCGTCCGGCGGGAAGGTGCGGCACCTGCGCAAGCGCGAGATCACGCGGCAGCGCCGCGAGATCGGCATGGTGTTCCAGCAGTTCAACCTGTTCCCGCACCTCACCGTCCTGCAGAACGTCATCGAGGCGCCGACCGGCGTGCGCGGCGAGTCCCGCGCCGAGGCCCGGGCGCGGGCCGGCGAGCTGCTGGCCAAGGTCGGCCTCGCCGACAAGGCGGGCGGCTACCCCCGGCAGCTGTCCGGCGGGCAGCAGCAGCGCGTCGCGATCGCCCGCGCGCTGGCGATGCGGCCGAAGCTGATGCTGTTCGACGAGCCGACCTCCGCGCTGGACCCCGAGCTGGTCGGGGACGTGCTGGACACCATGAAGACCCTCGCCGAGGAGGGCCTCACCATGATCGTCGTCACGCACGAGATCGGCTTCGCTCGCGAGGTCGCCGACCGCGTCGTCTTCATGGACGGCGGCGTGATCGTGGAGTCCGGCAGCCCCTCGGCGGTCCTGGACCGCCCGAAGAACGAGCGCACGAAGGCCTTCCTCAGCAAGGTGCTCTGACGGCCCGCCCCCCGGTCGGCGTAGCGGAGGCCGCCGGCCGGGTATGGCGAAGGCGTGATACCGCGGGGCCGGGAAGGGTATTTGATCGTGCCCCGGGCGGACGCGAGGCTTGCCCAGGAGGGGAAGGTGCGCTCGTGGACGATCTGGACGACTGGCCTGGCAGTGAACTGAGCGACGAGGAGTTGGACGTCGCCTACAACGTGCGCAGGAAGGCAGGGCCCGAGCTGTTCGACCGGCACATGGCCCGGTACCGGGCCATGTCGGAGGCGGCCGTCGAGGGGCTGCCGGGGCACCCGGGGATCGTCTACGACAAGGCGAGCGGGGAGCGGCTCGACGTCTGGGGCACCGGCGAGGGGCTGCGGCCGGTGTTCGTCTTCCTGCACGGCGGCTACTGGATGGCGCTGTCGCGGGACGTGTCGTCGTTCATGGCGAGGATGCTGCACGAGCAGGGCGTCGCGACCGTGGTGCCCGACTACACCCTGGCGCCGAAGGCGACGCTGGAGGAGATCGTCCGGCAGACACGGGCGGCCGTGGCCTGGGTGTACCGGCACGGGCGCGAGCACGGTCTCGACCCCGAGCGGATCGTGGTGGGGGGCAGTTCGGCGGGCGGGCACCTGACCGGGATGACGATGGTCGGCGGCTGGCAGGAGCCGCTCGGGCTGCCCGCCGACGTCGTCAAGGCCGCGATGCCGTTCAGCGGGCTGTTCGACATCCGCCCGATCACCCGCGTCTACGTCAACGAGGCCGTGCGGCTGGACCTGGCGCGGGCGGCGGCGCTCAGCCCCGCGCTGCTGCCGGCGCGGTACCGCTGCCCTGCCGTCCTCGTCGCCGCGCAGGACGACGGGGCCGGCTTCCTCGCGCAGTCCCGGATGTTCCATCCGCGCTGGAACGCCGGGGACCTGGTGATCGTGCCGGGCCGCGACCACTTCGACGTGGTCCTGGACCTGGCGGATCCGGACTCCCTGCCCGGCCGGGCGCTCGTCGACCTGGTCCGCGCGGTGTGATCAGCCGGCGGTGATCTCGGCGGCCGCGCGGCGGAGGTGGTCCAGCATCAGCCGGGCGGACGGGGTCGGGGCGCGGTGCGCGGGGAGCGTGACGCCCACCTGGCGGCGGACGGTCTCCAGCGGCACCGGGAGCGGCGCGATGTCGGCGTCGGTCCGCGCGACCAGCTCGGGAAGGGCGGCGATCATGTCGGTGTCGCGGACGAGGGTGCGGACGGTCAGCACCGACGTGCACTCGACCAGGTTGCCGGGCGGGTCCAGGCCGTCGGCGCGGAAGACCTGCTCCAGCTCCGACCGCAGCGCCGTCTGCTCCAGGGGCAGCACCCAGGGGTAGGCGAGCAGGTCGGCCAGGCCGAGGCCCGGCACCGAGCGCGCGGGATGGCCGCGGCGGGCGACGAGGCGGACGGGTTCGCCGTAGAGGGTGATCTGGCGCAGGCCGCGCAGGTCCTCGATCGGGTTGAGGCGGCCGAGGATCAGGTCGATCTCGCCGTCCAGCAGGCGGGGGACCTGCGCGTCGAAGGTGGCCTCCTGGACGATCACGGTGACCCCGGGGCGGTCCCGCTTCAGCGCCGCGATCGCGCGGGGGAGCAGGACGCTGGAGCCGGCGAGCAGGGTGCCGATCGTGACCGTGCCGACCTCGCCGTCGGCCAGGCCGCTGATGCGCTCGCCCGCGCGGCGGAGTTCGGCCAGGACCGCGCGGGCGTGCTCGACGAACGCGTCGCCGAACATGGTCGGGGTCATGCCGCGCGGGCCGCGGGTGAACAGCTCGACGCCGAGGAGGCCCTCCACCTCGCGCAGGCTGCGCGTCACCGCGGGCTGCGCGAGGCGCAGGTGCTCGGCGGCCCGCAGGACGCTGCCCTGGTCGGCGACGGCGACGACGAGCACCAGGTGCCGCAGCTTCAGCCGTCCGTTGAGCAGGTCGATCGCGCGCATGCCGACTTGGTATCACAGTTCGGTCATATCCGGTGGATCCGGGGTCACCGTCCGGGTATGGCGGCCGCATCGAGGTATCCCTCGGCCTGGAGGGCGAAGAGCTCGGCGTAGCGCCCGCCGGCGGCCATCAGCGACCCGTGGGTGCCGTGCTCGTCGAGGGCGGCGGTCGGCTCGTCCAGGATGACGAACGGCGCGTCGCGGAAGGCCGCCCTGGCGAGCGCCACCCGCTGCCACTCAGCGGGCCGGTGCCGCGGGCATGACTGCGGGCCTCCCGGAGATCACCGGCGACCACAAGATCAAAGTGACATGGACCACCGGGCTCGGCGAGGCGCGGTCCTGTTCGTATCCGGCCAGCGGGCGGGTGCGCCCGGCATAGCCGTTCCGTCATAGCCGCCGGGGAGTTTGGTATTTGCCAGGCATAGCTTCGCGGGCGGAGTATCGGGGGGATGTCGAGCCACGCGGGAGGGGACGGATGAAGGCTGAGCACTACGTCGGCGGGGTGTTCCGTTCGGACGGTCCGGCCTTCCCCCTCGTCGCGCCCGTGGACGGCACCGAGCTGGGCGCCGTCCCCGAGGCCACGCGGGAGGTCGTCGACGACGCCGTGGCCGCGGCGCGGACCGCGCTGAAGGGCCCCTGGGGCGCGACGGGCGCCGAGGAGCGGGCCGCCGCGCTGCGGCGCGTCGCCGACGGCATCCAGGCGCGGTTCGAGGAGTTCGTGGACGCCGAGGTCGCCGACACCGGCAGGCCCCGCGCGTTCGCCGAGACCGTCGACGTGCCGCGCGCCGTCGGCAACTTCCGCGCCTACGCCGACCTGCTGTACGGGCGCCCGGAACGCGCCTACACCACGCGGGTCCCGGGGTGGAGCTCCGGGACGGGCGAGGCGCTCAACTACACGGTGCGCCGGCCGCTCGGGGTGGTGGCGGTCGTCTCGCCGTGGAACCTCCCGCTGCTGCTGTCGACCTGGAAGATCGCGCCCGCGCTCGCGTGCGGGAACACCGTGGTGGCCAAGCCGTCGGAGGAGACGCCCTCCACCGCGACGCTGCTCGCCCGGGTGATCGACGACGCGGGACTTCCCGGCGGCGTGTTCAACCTGGTGCACGGGCACGGCCCCGGCGCGGCGGGGGAGTTCCTCACCGGGCACCCCGGGGTGGACGCGATCGCCTTCACCGGGGAGTCGGCCACCGGCGCCGCGATCATGCGCAACGCCGCCGACCACGTCACCCCCGTCTCGTTCGAACTGGGCGGCAAGAACCCCGCGCTCGTCTTCGCCGACGCCGACCTGGACGCCGCCGTGGACGGGACGGTCCGCTCCTCCTTCACCCACTCCGGGCAGATCTGCCTGTGCACCGAGCGCGTCTACGTGGAGCGCCCCGTCTTCGAGGAGTTCGTCGCGAGGCTCGGCGAGCGGGCCCGCGCGCTGGACGGCTACGGGCCGATGATCTCGGCCGGGCACCGCGACAAGGTCCTGTCGTACTTCCGGCTCGCCCGCGAGGAGGGCGCCACGGTCGTCGCCGGCGGCGGCGCCCCGCGGTTCGGGGACGCGCGGGACGGCGGCTTCCACGTCGAGCCGACCGTCCTCACCGGGCTCCCCGAGAGCGCCCGGGCCGTCCGGGAGGAGATCTTCGGGCCGGTCTGCCACGTCGCGCCGTTCGACACCGAGGACGAGGCCCTCGCGCTCGCCAACGACAGCCCCTACGGGCTCGCCGCCGCGGTGTGGACGCGGGACCTGTCGCGCGCGCACCGGGTCGCGCCGCGCGTCGAGACCGGGATCGTCTGGGTGAACTGCTGGAACCTGCGCGACCTGCGCACCCCGTTCGGCGGCGTCAAGGCGTCCGGGATCGGCAGGGAGGGGGGAGAGTACTCCCTGGACTTCTTCTCCGAACCCGTCAACGTCTGCGTCCAGATCTGAGAGCGAGCCCAGTGACCACGAACATCGAGGCCGCCGCCGAGAGGCTCCTCGGCGCCCACGCCGGCGGCACGCCGTGCGCGCCCGTCCGCGACCTGATCACCACGGCGGACGACGCCTACGCCGTCCAGGACCGGCTGACCGACCGCTGGCTGGGGGAGGGGCGCCGCCTCGCCGGCCGCAAGATCGGCCTGACGTCGCGCGCCGTCCAGGCGCAGATCGGGGTGGACAGCCCCGACTTCGGGATGCTGTTCGCCGACATGGCCGTCCCGGACGGGGAGGAGATCCCCGCCGGCGCCGTCCTGCAGCCCCGCGCCGAGGCGGAGGTCGCCCTCGTGCTGGAGCACGACCTGACCCACGAGCGGCACACCGCCGCCGACGTGATCCGCGCGACGGCGTTCGCGCTGCCCGCCATCGAGGTGGTCGGCAGCCGCGTCCGCGACTGGGACATCACGCTCGCCGACACGGTCGCCGACAACGCCTCCTCCGGCATGTACGCGCTGGGCAACCGCCCCGTCCCGCTCGCCGGCGTCGACCTGCGCCTGTGCGGGATGGTGATGGAGCGGCGCGGCGAGCAGGTCTCGACCGGCAACGGCGCCGCCTGCCTCGGGCACCCGCTGAACGCCGCGCTCTGGCTCGCCGACACCCTCGTCCGCGTCGGCCGCCCGCTGCGCGCCGGCGACACCGTCCTGACCGGCGCGCTCGGCCCGGTGGTCCCGGCCGGCCCGGGGGACGTGTTCGAGGCGCGCATCGACGGACTCGGCGACGTCCGCGTCGCGTTCGGCAAGGAGGAGTCCTGATGGCGGACGTGCACGCGCTCGCGGCGGCGCTAGACGAGGCCGCCCGGGACGTTCGGGCGATCCCCAAGCTGACCGGCCGGGCGCCGCTGGACGTCGCGACGGCGTACGCGGTGCAGCGCGCCGGGATCGAGCGGCGGCGCCGCAGGGGCGAGCGGCTCGCCGGGGTGAAGATGGGGTTCACCAGCCGGGCCAAGATGGTCCAGATGGGCGTGGACGACGTCATCTGGGGCCTGCTGACCGACGGCATGGCGGCCGAGTCGGCGGTGGACGTGTCCCGCCTCATCCACCCGCGGATCGAGCCCGAGATCGCCTACCTGATCGGGCGGGAGGTCCGCTCCGCCGCCGAGGTCGAGTCCGCCGTGGCGGGCGTCGCCGTCGGGTTCGAGGTGCTCGACTCCCGCTACGAGGACTTCGCGTTCACGCTCCCGGACGTCATCGCCGACAACGCCTCGGCGGCCCGGTTCGGCGTCGGCGCCTGGCACGCGCCCCGCGACCTGTCGAACGCCGGGCTCCTGCTGGAGATCGACGGGCGCCCGGTGCAGACGGGCTCGTCCGCCGCGATCCTCGGTGACCCGGCGCGGTCGCTGCGGGCGGCGGCCCGGCTCGCGCTCGGCGCCGGGATGACGCTGGAGCCGGGCTGGATCGTCCTCGCCGGCGCCGCGACGGCCGCGGTCCCGCTGCCGAAGGACGCCCACGTCCGGGTCGTCGGCGCGGGCCTCGGCGCCGTGGAGGTGACGACCTGATGGACGACGCGATCCTCGTCGAGGGCAAGGCCCGGCCGCGCGGCCGGTTCCCGCACCTGCGGCGGGCCGGCGACCTGGTCTTCGTGTCCGGGACGAGTTCGCGCCGCCCGGACGGGACGTTCGCCGGGGCGAGCGCCGACGCGATGGGCGTCACCGACCTCGACATCCGGGAGCAGACCCGCGCCGTCGTCGAGAACATCCGCGACCTGCTGGAGGCGGCCGGCGGCGGGCTGTCCGACGTCGTCAGCGTCACCACCTACCTGGTGAGCATGAACGACTTCGGCGGCTACAACGAGGTCTACGGCGAGTACTTCGACGAGACCGGGCCCGCCCGCACGACCGTCGCCGTCCACCAGCTCCCGCACCCGCACCTGCTCATCGAGATCTCGTGCGTCGCGCACATCCCCCAGGCGACGCGGACCGGAAAGGAGGGCGGAACATGACCCTGCCCCAGCTGTCGTTCGGACGGCCGTTCAACTTCGACGCCTGGATCGAGGAGCACCGGGACCTGCTGAAGCCACCGGTCGGCAACGTCCAGGTCTTCGACGACGCCGGGCTGATCATCATGGTGGTCGGCGGCCCCAACCAGCGCACCGACTTCCACGACGACCCGACCGAGGAGTTCTTCTACCAGCTCAAGGGCAACATGGTGCTGCGCGTCATGGAGGAGGAGGGCCGCCCGCCCACCGACCTGCAGATCAACGAGGGCGACGTCTTCCTGCTGCCGCCGCACGTCCGGCACTCGCCGCAGCGGCCCGAGCCCGGGTCGATCGGCCTCGTCGTGGAGATCCCGCGCCCCGAGGGCCTCACGGAGGCGTTCGAGTGGTACTGCACCGAGTGCCACCACCTCGTCCACCGCGCCGAGCTCCAGGTCCGCTCGATCGTGGACGACCTGCCGCCCGCCTTCGAGGGCTTCTACGGCAGCGACCGGAAGTGCCCGAACTGCGGCGCGGTGCACCCGGGCCGGCAGTGGCCGCGGTCCATGACCCCGACGACGGCGCCCCGTGTCTGACGGGGCCTCGGTGACGGTCTTCGACGTCCACACGCACGTCTTCCCGCGGATCGGCCGCGACGAGGGCCTGATGCTCGCCGACGAGGGCCAGCCGTGGCTGCGCGTCGACCACGGTGGCGCGGGCATGATGATGTGCGGCGACGCCGAGTACCGGCCCGTCGGTGATGCGCTCTGGGACGCCGCGCGCCGCGTCGCCGACATGGACGCCGCCGGCGTCGACCGGCAGGCCGTCTCGTCCACGCCGCTGATGTTCGGGTACGCGGCCGAGCCGTCCCGCGCCGCCGACTGGTGCGACTTCGTGAACGACCGCATCCTGGCGTTCTGCTCGGACGTCCCCGACCGGCTCCTGCCGCTCTGCCAGGTGCCTCTCCAGGATCCGGAGCTCGCCTGCGCGGTCGCCGAGCGGGCCGCGGCCGCGGGGCACCGCGGGGTCCACATCGGCAACCATGTCGGCGACCGCAACCTCGACGACGAGGGGATCACGGCGTTCCTCGCCCACTGCGCGGAACTCGGCCTGCCGGTCCTGGCGCACCCGTGGGACATGCTCGGCGCCGACCGGATGCGCGGCCACATGCTGCCGTGGCTGTCGGGCATGCCCGCCGAGACGCAGCTGAGCATCCTCGGGCTGATGCTGTCGGGCGCGTTCGAGCGGCTCCCGGAGTCCCTGCGGCTGTGCTTCTGCCACGGCGGCGGCAGCTTCGCGTTCCTGCTCGGGCGGGCCGACAACGCCTGGCACCGCCGCGACATCGTGCGCGCCGACTCGCCTCGGCCCCCGTCGGAGTACGTCGGCCGGTTCCACGTCGACTCCGCCGTGTTCGACCCCCGCGCGCTCCGCCTGCTCGTGGACGTGATGGGCCCCGAACGGGTCATGCTCGGCACCGACTACCCGTTCCCGCTCGGCGAGAAGGACCCGGGCGCGACGATCCGGGCGTGCCCCGGCCTGGACGACGCCGGGCGCGCCCTGCTGCTCGGCGGCAACGCGGAGGCGTTCTTCGCGCCCGCCCACGACCTGGTGACCACCGAAGGAATGACGCAGTGAGCCTGGAGGACGAGGCGCGGCGCCTCGACGAGACCGATCCGCTGCCCACGCTGCGGGGGGAGTTCCTCGTCCCGCCCGCGCCCGGCGGGCCCTGCGCGGAGGCCGCCTACTTCGCGGGCAACTCCCTCGGGCTCCAGCCGAGGAGCGTGGCCGGGCTGCTCCGCGAGGAGCTGGACGACTGGGCGCGGCTCGCCGTCGAGGCCCACACGCGGGGCCGCCGCCCCTGGGTGAACTACCACGAGCTGCTCCGCGAGCCCGCCGCCCGCCTCGTGGGCGCGCTGCCGCACGAGGTCGTCGCGATGAACTCGCTGACCGTCGACCTGCACCTGATGATGGCGAGCTTCTACCGTCCCGCCGGGACGCGCACCCGCATCGTCATCGAGGACGCGGCGTTCCCGTCCGACTCCTATGCGGTCGCCAGCCAGGCCGTCCAGCACGGGCTCGACCCGGCCGGGACGGTCGTGCGGCTCAGGCCCCGCGACGGAGAAGACACGCTGCGCACCGAGGACGTCCTGGCGTTCCTCGACCGCGAGGGCGGCACGGTCGCGCTCGTCCTGCTCGGCGGGGTCAACTACCTGACCGGCCAGCTCATGGACATGGCGGCGATCACCAAGGCGGGCCGGGCCGCCGGCGCCGTCGTCGGGTGGGACCTCGCCCACGCCGCCGGGAACGTCCCTTTGCGCCTGCACGACTGGGACGTGGACTTCGCCGCCTGGTGCACCTACAAGTACCTCAACGGCGGACCGGGCGCCGTCGCGGGATGCTTCGTCCACGAGCGGCACGTCCGGGACGCCTCCGTGCCGAAGCTGGCGGGCTGGTGGGGCACCGACCCCGCCGTCCGGTTCCGGATGGACGCCGACATAGCGCCGCCCGCCTCCGCCGACGCCTGGCAGCTGTCCAACCCGCCGATCATGGCGCTCGCCCCGGTGCTGGCCTCCCTGGAGATCTTCGACCGGGTGGGGATGGACGCGCTGCGCGCCAAGAGCGAGCGCCTCACCGGCTACCTGGCGGACCGGCTCGCCGCGATCGGCGCCGTGGTCGTCACGCCGCCCGACCCGGCGGCGCGCGGCGCCCAGCTGTCGGTGCGGGTGGCGGACGCCGGCGTGCTCGTCCGGCGGCTCGCCGAGGAGCACGGCGTCATCGCCGACGCGCGTGAGCCCGATGTCGTCCGGCTCGCGCCCGTCCCGCTGTACTGCACGTTCCACGACTGCCACCGAGCCGCCGCGGCCCTGGCGGATCTTCTTTAGGTGTGTCGGTGCATGGGCCCGCCCGGCATCGGGTAAGTTCGTCTGCGTTGCACGATGGCGTCGGCCCGGCCGGCCGGCGCCAAGCAGTCTCGAAGCGTTTTCTCCGGGTGACCGGCGGGCGTGAGTGAGTCCGCTTGCAGCCCGGCCCCGCCGACCGGCGGGCCGGAGACGTTTTACCCGGAAGGGAAAGACCATGGCCGAAGGCACCGTGAAGTGGTTCAACGCTGAGAAGGGCTTCGGGTTCATCGCGCCCGACGGCGGCGGCCCCGACGTGTTCGTCCACTACTCGGCGATCACCACCAACGGCTACCGCAGCCTCGACGAGAACCAGCGCGTCGGGTTCGAGATCACTCAGGGCCAGAAGGGCCCGCAGGCCGAGGGCGTCTACCCGCTCTAAGGTCCTGCCGGATCTCAGCTGAGGCCGGGGGCGCTCGCGCGTTCCCGGCCTTTCGCATGCCCACCGGCCGCGCGCCGGGTCCGCCCTAGGGAACCGCCTTCTCGGCACGGCCGGCGGGTTCGGCCGCGGGCCGCGCGGTCGCACCGCCGCCGCGCGCGTCCAGTGCCCCGGCCGTCACGGTCATCACCGCGACCACGCACGTGATGAGCGCGAACGCGGCCGGGTAGGACAGCGCCCCGGCCGTCCAGCCGGTGATGGCGGGCGCGGTCAGCCCGGACAGGTAGGTGATCGTCGCCACGCCCGCCACGCCCTCGCCCGGGGTGGCGCCGGCGGCGCCCGCCGCCGCGAACACCAGCGGCACGACCGTCGCCACGCCGACGCCGAGCAGCGCGAACCCGGCGATGGCCGGCCAGGGCGCGCGGGACGCCACGACCAGCGCTCCGCCGAGGACCGCCACCACGCCCCCGCACCGGACCACCCGGGCCGGGCCGAGCCGCCGCACCAGCCGGTCGCCGAGCAGCCGGGTCCCCGCCATGCACGACATGAAGACCGTGTAGGCGGCGGCGGCCAGTCCGGGGCCCGCGTCCGCCACCTCGGTCAGGTAGACGGCCGTCCAGTCGGCGCTGGCGCCCTCGGCGAACGTGGCGCAGAAGCCGACGACGCCGATGGCCAGGACGGCCCGGGTCGGCAGCGCGAAGCGCCGGGGCGCCGGGGCGCCGGGCGACGGGCGGACGTGCAGCAGCCCGCGGCCCGCCGGGACGCCCACCGCCAGCAGCACGGCCGCGACCAGACCGAGGTGCAGGCGGGCGTCGATCCCCGCGTGCGCGGCCAGGATGCCGGCGCCGCCCGCGACGAGGCTGCCCACGCACCACAGGCCGTGCGGGCCGGACATGACCGGCCGGCCCAGATGCCGCCCCACCGACACCGCGTGCGCGTTCATCACCACGTCGGACATGCCGGCGGTGGCCCCGAACAGCAGCATCGCCGCGAACAGGAAGACGGGCGCCGGGGCGAGCGCGGGCAGCGCCCCGGCGGCGCACCAGGCCGCGATCAGCAGGCGGGTGGCCCGGCGCTCGCCGATCCGGTGCGCGATGCGGCTCGCGGTCGGCATGCCGATGAACGCGCCGACGGACGGGCAGAGCAGCGCCGCGCCGAGCACGGTGGGGGACAGGTCGAGCCGGTCCTGGATCCAGGGGATGCGGGTGGCGAGGGTGCCGGCGACGGCGCCGTGCAGAGCGAACACGACCGCGATGGCGCGGTGGGGGGAGTTCATGGTCCGAAAAACTAACAGGCAGGCTTCCTGATGGAAAGCGTTTCAGGCAGGTTCCCTGCCTACTACCATGGGGGCCGTGAAGACCGCCGACCCGACGATGGCCCGCGCGATCAACGACCGGCTGGCCCTCGACCTGCTGCTGGAGCGCGGGCCGCTGACCGCGCCGCAGCTGCGGACGCTGACCGGGCTGTCGCGGCCGACGGTGTCCGATCTGATCGAGCGGCTGCGGGCCGGCGGGCTGATCGAGGCGGCGGGGGAGACCGGCGCCGACCGGCGGGGGCCGAACGCCCGCCTCTACGCGCTGGTCGCTGACCGCGCCCACGTCGCCGGGGTCGATCTGCGCCGCGACGCCGTGCACGTCAGCGTCGCCGACATCGCGGGGAACCCGGTGGGGTCGGCGTCCAGGCCGCTGCCCCCGTCCCCCGACCTCTGCGCCCTCGTCGCCGATGCGGTGACGGAGGCGGCGGGCGGCCGCGCCCTGCACACGGTGGTGCTCGGTACCCCCGGGCTGATCGACCCGCGCACCGGGCGCGCGACCGCCAGCGGCGTCCCCGGCGGCCGGCCCGACCTCGGCGCGGCCCTGCGCGACCGGCTGGGCGCGCCGGTGCGGGTGGAGAACGAGGTCAACCTCGGCGCCATCGCCGAGCACCGGGAAGGCGCGGCGGCCGGCCGCGACGACTTCGCGCTGCTCTGGCTGGACGACGGCGTCGGCGGGGCGCTCGTCCTGGACGGTCGGTTGCGGCGCGGCGCGTCGGGCGGCGCGGGCGAGGTGGGCCTGCTGAAGGTCGGCGGCACGGACTTCTGCGCCCTGCTCGACGGGGCGGCCGTCGCGGGCCTCGGCGACGAGGTGATCGCCGGGCGCATCGCCGAGGCGGTGTTCGTGCTCGTCGCCGTCCTGGACCCCGGGCTCGTCGTGCTCGGCGGGGCGCTCGGCCGCGCGGGCGGCGACCGGCTCGCGGGCCTGGTCGCCGCGCACCTCGGGCTTCTCAGCCCGGCCGCCACCGAGGTGCGGCCCGGCCGCGTCGAGGGCGATGCCGTGCTGCGCGGCGCGGTGCTGACCGCCCTCGACCTGGTCCGCGACGACGTCTTCGGCTAGCGGTCCCGCGGCCGGAACCCGCCCGGCCGCGGGTTCCTCACGCCTTCGGCAGGCGCTCGCCCGCGCGCAGCCGGTCCAGGCCGAGCCAGATGAACTCCACGGCCATCTGCTCGGCGCGCTCGCGCGGCGTGTCGGGATGCTCCAGCCACCACGACACCATCGACAGCATCGACCCGTACATCAGCGGCACGAGCAGCCGCGCCCGCCGCTCGTTCACCGCGAGCGCCGCCGGCGACAGCGCCGGGTCGGCGCGGCGGCGGCGCAGCAGCAGGTCGGCGAACGCGGTGCCGAGCCGGTCGCGCAGCTCCCGCAGCTCCAGGCCGACCTCGGGCTTGTCGAGATGCCGGACCACGAGGGCCCAGGCGTCCGGCTCCTCGGTGGCGTAGTCGAACAGCACCCGGATCATCGCCCGGATGCCGTCCGCCGAGCCGTGCGCGGCGAGCACGGCCCGGTTCAGCCTGCCGGTGATCTCGGCCACGATCGCCTCGGTGACCTCGGCGAACATCTCCTCCTTGGAGGTGAAGTGCTGGTACAGCAGCGCCTTGGACACCTGCGCCCCCGACGCCACGTGCTCCATCTGGGTCAGGTGGTAGCCGCGCCGGCCGAACTCCGCCAGCGCCGCCTGGAGCAGCTGCTCGCGCCGCCGGGCGTGCGGCATGCGCCGCCGCGCGCCCGGCGCCGCCTCCCCCGTGCCGCTCGTCATGTGCCGAGGTACCTGCCGAGCTCGGCGCGGGCCACGTTCCGCACGTGGACCTCGTCCGGGCCGTCCGCGAGGCGCAGCGTGCGGAGTCCGGCCCACATCGCGGCTAGCGGGGTGTCGTCGCTGACGCCGGCGCCGCCGTGCACCTGGATCGCCCGGTCGACCACCTCCAGCGCGACGCGCGGGGCTATCACCTTGATCGCCGCGACCTCGGACCGGGCGGCCTGCACCCCCTGCTTGTCGATCAGCCAGGCGGTCTTGAGGGTGAGCAGCCGGGCCTGCTCGATCGCCATCCGCGACTCGGCGATCTGCTGGCGCACCACGCCCTGCTTGGCCAGCGGCCCGCCGAAGGCGACGCGCGACACCGCGCGCTCGCACATCAGCTCCAGCGCCCGCTCGGCCATCCCGATCGCGCGCATGCAGTGGTGGATGCGGCCGGGGCCGAGGCGGGCCTGCGCGATGGCGAAGCCGCCGCCCTCCTCGCCGACCAGGTTCTCGACGGGGACGCGGACGTCGGTGAAGGTGATCTCGCAGTGGCCGTGCTGGTCCTGGTAGCCGAACACGGGCAGCGGCCGGACGACCTCCACCCCCGGGGCGTCGAGCGGCACGAGCACCATCGACTGCTGCCGGTACGGGTGCCCCTCGGGGTCCGTCTTGCCCATCACGATCATGATCTTGCAGCGCGGGTCGGCGGAGCCGCTGATCCACCACTTGCGGCCGTTGACGACGTAGTGGTCGCCGTCCCGCTCGATGCGGGTGGAGATGTTGGTGGCGTCCGAGCTCGCCACCTCCGGCTCGGTCATCGCGAACGCGCTGCGGATCTCGCCGTTCAGCAGCGGCGCGAGCCAGCGCTCCTTCTGCTCGGGCGTCCCGAACAGGTGCAGGACCTCCATGTTGCCGGTGTCGGGCGCCGCGCAGTTGATGGCCTCGGGCGCCAGGGCGGGGGAGCGGCCCGTCACCTCGGCGAGGGAGGCGTAGTCGGTGACCGAGAGGCCGTGTGCCGGGTCCTCGCAGTCGGGAAGGAACAGGTTCCAGAGGCCGCGCTTGCGCGCCTCCACCTTGAGGTCCTCGACGACCTGGGGGACGTGGTGCTCGCGGCCCGCCGCGCGCAGCTCGGCCCGCTGGGCCGCGTAGACCGGCTCGGCCGGGTAGACGTGGGCGTCCATGAAGTCCTGGAGGCGGCCGAGGTGGTCCCGGGCCCGCTCGCTCAAACCGAAGTCCATTCCGCTAGAGTAACTGACGAGTCAGTTACTTCGGGAGGAGTCCCCATGGCACCCTTCGACGGCACCGGCAAGGTCGCGCTGATCACGGGCGGATCCAACGGCATCGGGGCCGCGGTGGCGCGCCGCCTCGCCAGCGAGGGCGCGCGCGTCGTGCTCGCCGACGTCGACGTGGCTGCCGGGGACGCGCTCGCGAAGGAACTGGACGGCGCGTTCGTCCGCTGCGACGTGCGCGACCCCGCCGACAGTGCGGCCGCCGTCGCGGTCGCCGTCGACCGCTTCGGGGGCCTGGACGTGGCGTTCCTCAACGCCGGGGTGGCCGGGGGCGGTGGGGTCGGCGACGACTTCGACCTCGCCGCGTACCGGCGGGCCATGGGGATCAACCTCGACGGCGTCGTGTTCGGCGCGCACGCCGCGCTGCCCGCGCTGCGCGCCCGGGGCGGCGGCGACATCGTCGCCACCGCGAGCATGGCCGCGCTCACCGCGACGCCGTTCGACCCGGTCTACGGCGCCAACAAGGCGGCCGTGGTCGGGCTCGTCCGAGCCCTCGGTCCCACGTTCGCCGGGGAGGGCATCCGCGTGAACGCGCTGTGCCCGTCCTTCGCCGACACCGACATCCTGACCCCGATGAAGGGGCACCTCCAGGAGACCGGTTTCCCGATCCTGGAGGTGGGGGACGTCGTGGAGGCGTTCCTGCGAATCCTGGACGCCGACGGCGCCGGCGAGGCCTGGTACGTGGTGCCGGGCCGCCCGTCCGAGCCGTTCCGCTTCCGCGGCGTCCCCGGGCCCCGCTGAGCATCCGAGAGCTTCTGAGGAGAGTCATGCGCGCGATACAGATCACCGAGTTCGGCGGGCCGGAGGTCCTGACCGTCGCCGAGCTTCCAGAGCCGGCCGCCGGGCCGGGGCACCTGCTCATCGACGTCTCGCGGGCCGGCGTCAACTACGCCGACACCCACCAGGCCGAGAACAGCTACCTCTCGGAGTCCACGCTGCCGATGGTGCCGGGCGGCGAGGTCGTGGGCACCACACCCGACGGCCGCCGTGTCGTCGCGCTCGTCGGCACCGGCGGCTACGCGGAGAAGGCCGTGGCGCCCGAGGCGCTGGCCTGGGACGTCCCGGACGCGATCGACGACGTCACCGCCCTCGGCATGATCGTTCAGGGGGCGTCGGCGTGGGTGCTGCTGCGCCGCAGCGTCCACCTGGAGCCCGGCGAGTCCGTCGTCGTGCACGCCGCGGCGGGCGGGGTCGGGACGATCGCCGTGCAGCTCGCCAAGGCCTGGGGCGCCGGGCGGGTCATCGCCACCGCCTCGTCGGAGCGCAAGCGGCAGCTCGCCCTCGACCTCGGGGCCGACGTCGCGATCGACCCGGGCGTGCCCGACCTCACCCGGGCGCTGATCGACGCCAACGAGGGCAGGCGCGTCGACGCCGTCCTGGAGATGACCGGCGGGACGGTGACCGACCAGAGCCTGCGCGCCCTGGCCCCGTTCGGCCGCCTCGCCTTCTACGGCATGGCATCGCGCACGGAACCCTCGCCCGTCCGGCCCGCCACCCTCATGTCGCACTCCACCACGATCTCCGGCATGTGGCTGGCGCACGTCTTCCAGCTCCCCGGCAACGTGATGCGCCGGGCGCTGGACGAGCTCTTCGCCCTCGCCGCGGACGGCGTGATCCGCGTCGTCGCGGGCGGCGAGTACGGGCTCAAGGAGGTACGGCAGGCCCACGAGGACCTGCGCGCCCGCCGCACCACCGGCAAACTCGTCCTCGACCCGTCGCGCTGAGCCGCGGCCCGGCCGTCAGCCGACGAGGCCGTTCTCGTAGGCGTAGACGACGGCCTGGGTGCGGTCGCGCAGGCCGAGCTTGGTCAGCACGTGCCCGACGTGCGTCTTGACCGTCTGCTCGGCCAGCACCAGCTCGGCGGCGATCTCGGCGTTGGACAGGCCGCGCGCCATGAGCCGCAGCACGTCCAGCTCGCGCGGCGTCAGGCCCGCGGTCGCCTTCGGGCTCGGCCGCTGGTGCCGGCGCCGGCGCGCGAAGTCGCCGATCAGCCGGCGGGTGATGGACGGGGCGAGCAGCGCGTCGCCCGCCGCCACGACCCGCACGCCGTTCACCAGGTCCGCCGCCGAGGCGTCCTTCAGCAGGAACCCGCTGGCCCCCGCGCCGAGCGCCTCGTAGACGTACTCGTCGAGGTCGAAGGTCGTGAGCATGAGCACCTTGGGCCGCGCGCCGGCAGGGTCCGCGTCCGGGTCGGGGGAGCCGGCCAGCTCGGCGGTGGCGGCCAGGCCGTCCATCTCCGGCATCCGGATGTCCATCACGACCACGTCCGGGTCCAGCCTGCGGGCCATCTCCACGGCCTCGCGGCCGTTGCCCGCCTGCCCGATCACCTCGATCCCGGGATCGGAGGACAGCAGCGCCGCGAGCCCGTCGCGGATCATCACCTGGTCGTCGGCGATCAGCACCCGAATCGTCACGGCACAACCCTACGGGCCGGGTGGTCGGCTCGCCCGGACTAGTCCGGATCGCCGTAGGGCAGTTCGGCGACGACCGACCAGCCGGCGCCCTCGCGCGGACCGGCGTCGAGGCTGCCGTCGAGCATCGCGACGCGCTCGCGCATGCCGACCAGGCCGTGGCCGCCGCCGTGCGACTCCTCCGGGGTGCTGCGGGCGCCGTCGTCGGTGACCGACACGGTCAGAGTGTCGGCGCTGTACCGCACCTCGACGTGCACCCGGGAGCCCGGCGCGTACCGGGCCGCGTTGCTCAGCGACTCCTGCACGATCCGGTACGCCGACAGGTCGACCCCGGCGTGCAGGGGGCGCGGCATCCCGACGACGGCGCTGGCGACCGCCAGCCCCGAGCGGCGGGCCGCGCCGACCAGGTCGTCCAGCCGTTCCAGGCCGGGCTGCGGGGCGCGCTCGGCGCCCTCGTCGTCGGCGCGCAGCAGCCCGACGACCCGGCGCGTCTCGGTGAGGGCCTCGCGGGCCGCGTCCCGGACGACCTCGAACGTCTGCCGCGCCGCGTCCGGCAGCTCGGGGATCTTGTAGGGGGCGGCCTCCGCCTGCATCGCGATCACCGACATGTGGTGGGCGACGACGTCGTGCAGTTCGCGGGCGATGCGGGCCCGCTCCTCCAGCACCGCCTGCCGGGCGAGGTCGCGCCGGTGCTGCTCCTCGCGCCTGCGCAGCTCCTCCACGGCCGAGTGCCGCCCGCCGACCGCGTCGCCGAAGGTCAGCGTGACCGCCGCGATCGCCGCGAGGATCATGCCGAACCAGCCGGGCATCCCGAACAGCACGGCGGGCACCAGCACGCCGGCGATGGTCACCGCGCCCACGCCGACGGTGGTCTGCCGGGCGGCGCCGATGCCGACGAAGAACAGGATGACGATCAGGGCGAGGATCGCCGTCACCGGCCACGGCATGAAGCCCTCGCCGTGCCGCACGAAGACCGTCAGCAGAAGGCCCGCCGCCGCGAACCGCCAGGCGGCCAGCGGCCAGCGGGCCGCGAACAGCAGGGGCATCGCCTGCAGCGCGCCGAGAGGCCAGGCCAGCTGGGCGTTGACCCGGTACTGCGTGATGGAGATGGCGATGGCCCCGGCGGTGAAGCCGAGGGCCAGCATCGTCAGGATGAGCAGGATCGGCAAGCGCAGCGCGGGGTGGGCGGGCAGGAGGGTGACGGCCGGCTCGTCACGGCCCGGCACGAGGGCGGCGCGGACGCCGGCGGCCAGCCGGGTGCGGCCCGGGGGCGCGGGGCGGTCTGGATCGTTCATTTGGCTGTGAGCCTAGAACCCTCGGCGCCCAGGCGGCCTGACCCCGGGGAGGGAGATCCGATCCAGCCCCTGGGTATCAGCCCTGGGCAGTGCCCTCCTCGGTGCGGAGGGGCAGTAAACGGCTATTTCCGATTGACTTTATAGGGAATCTGCGCCACGCTGGTCCTCGTGCCGATCTCCGGACTTCGCTACGAGCGCCTGCATGTCGACCTCCGCCGCCAGGCCAGCGCGCTGTGTCGCCGCCCGTCCCGCTGAGCGCGACGAGGAATGGCAGCACACCGCTAGGAGAGCGACCGCATGACCGTCACCACGACCGGCCTCACGACCGGCCTCACCGTGCCCGCGCCCGAAGGCGCCCCCTTCACGCCCCGGCGCCTCGCCGAGCGGGCGCGCGGCCTCGCCACCGACCCGGGGGAGTGGCTGCTCCGGGTCCGGCTCGACCCGCGAGGGCGCTGGTACGAGCGCGTCCACCAGGACGCCGACCACGAGATATGGCTGATCAGCTGGCTGCCCGGCCAGTCCACCGGCTTCCACGACCACGGCGACTCCGCGGGCGCGTTCGCGGTCGCCCTCGGGACCCTGGAGGAGCAGCGCGTCAACGCCGCGCGCCGGATCGGGACCGCGCACGGCGTCGGCGCCGGGCAGGCCCGCTCCTTCGGGCCCGGCTACGTCCACGACGTGCGCAACACCTCGGACGCGCCCGCCGTGAGCGTCCACGTCTACTCGCCGCCGCTCAGCGCGATGCGCCGATACGACGTGGACGCGGGCGGCGGCCTGGTCCGGCTCGTCGACGAGTCCGCCGCCGACTGGTGAGGCCCGGCCGCCCGGGAGCGCCGATCTTGCGGTGATCGCCGGGGCGGCGGACACTGCGGGAATGACCGACCTGAGCCATCCGATCTTCGCCCGCCTCTATCCGCGGCTGGACGCCGGCTGCGCCAAGGCGGGCGGCGACGCGTGCCGCGCGGAGCTGCTGGCCGGAGCGTCCGGCCGCGTGGTGGAGGTGGGCGCCGGATACGGGGCCAACTTCCGCCACTACCCGCCCGAGGTCACCGAGGTCGTCGCCGTCGAACCCGAGCCGCGGCTGCGTGCGAAGGCCGCCCACGCCGCGGACCGCGCGCCGGTCCCGATCACGGTGCGCCCCGGGCTGGCCGAGGACCTCGACCTCGACGACGCGTCGTTCGACGTGGCGGTGGCGTCGCTCGTGCTGTGCTCGGTCCGGGACCCCATCCGGGCCCTGGCCGAGCTGCGGCGCGTCCTCAAGCCGGGCGGCGAGCTGCGCTACTACGAGCACGTGCGGGGCAGCACCCCCGGGAAGGTGCGCTTCCAGCGCTACGCGGACGTGCTGTGGCCGTTCTTCGCCGCAGGCTGCCACGTCACCCGCCCGACGAGCGAGTGGATCGCCGGCAGCGGGTTCACCGTGCGCGGCGAGCGGCGGTTCGAGTTCCCGGAGCCGAGCCGGGCCAACCCGGCCTCGCCGCACGTGCTCGGAATCGCCGTCCGCGACTGACCGGACGGCGCCCGCATAAGGTCCGGCTCCCGGGGAAGATCGGGCTCCATGACGGGAGCGGGCAGCGGACCGGGGCAGGCGGACGAGCTCCGCGAGGACGGGACGTCGCACTCCGCGGCGGTGGCGGCCCTGCTGGCGGGAGCCGCCGCCCTCGGCGGGTTCCTGTTCGGCTACGACTCCTCGGTGATCAACGGGACCGTCGACGCGCTCAAGGAGGAGTTCGGCCTCGGCGGCTTCGCGGTCGGCTTCGTGGTCTCCGCCGCGCTGCTCGGCTGCGCCGCCGGCGCCTGGTTCGCGGGGCCGCTGAGCGACCGGATCGGCCGGGTGCGGGTGATGCTCATCGCCGCCGGGCTGTTCGTGATCAGCTCGCTCGGCTCCGCGCTGGCCTTCAGCGCGGTCGACCTGACCGCCTGGCGGCTGGTCGGCGGCCTCGCCATCGGCGCCGCGTCGGTGATCGCCCCCGCCTACATCGCCGAGATCGCCCCGGCCGAGCTGCGCGGCCGGCTCGGCTCGCTGCAGCAGATGGCGATCGTGCTGGGCATCTTCGCCGCCCTCGTGGTCGACTACGTCATCGCGCGGGTGTCCGACGGCGGCGCGACCGGAACGTTCCCCTGGGGCGGCGGCGCGTGGCGGTGGATGTTCGCCAGCGCCGTCGTCCCGGCCGTGATGTACGGCGTGATCGCCACCACGATCCCCGAGTCGCCCCGCTACCTGGTCAAGAAGCACGAGACGGCCCGCGCGCGGCAGGTGCTGCGGCGCGTGATGGGCCGCGGCGACGTGGACGTGAAGATCACCGAGATCGGGCGGTCCATCGCCGTGGACCGGCCCGTCCGGCTCGGGGACCTGCGCGGCGACCGGCTCGGTCTGATGCCGATCGTGTGGGCCGGGATCCTGCTGTCGGTGTTCCAGCAGTTCGTCGGCATCAACGTGATCTTCTACTACTCCTCCTCGCTGTGGCAGGCCGTCGGCTTCTCCGAGAACGACGCGATGCTCACCTCGGTGATCAATTCGATCGTCAACGTGGCGTTCACGCTGGTCGCGATCGCGCTCGTCGACCGGATCGGGCGGCGTCCGCTGCTGCTGGCCGGTGCCGCCGGCATGGCGGTCGCCCTCGGCACCCTCACGGTCTGCTTCGCGACCGCCCCCGTGGTGGACGGCAAGCCGGACCTCGGCGGCGTCGCCGGTCCCGTGGCGCTCGTCGCCGCCAACGTGTTCGTCGCCTCCTTCGCCGCGACGTGGGGGCCCGTCGTGTGGGTGATGCTCGGCGAGATGTTCAACAACTTCATCCGGGCGTCCGCCCTGGCCGTCGCCGCCGCCGCGCAGTGGCTCGCCAACTGGGTGATCACCACGACGTTCCCCGGCATCTCCGGCTTCTCCCTCGGCCTGGCCTACGGCCTCTACACGCTGTTCTCGATCCTGGCGTTCCTGTTCGTGCTGCGCGCCGTCCCCGAGACCAAGGGACGCGAACTGGAGGACATGGACGGCCTCGCCTCCCCGCGGTCCCGCGCGTGAAAGGCCGGGCCGCGCGCCCGCCCATCGGTTACAGTGGATGCATGCCGCACGCGCTCGCAGAGACGACGACGCCGGGTCACTCCCGGCGCGACTGCGGCATGTCCTGACATTGCACGCGGAAGGGCCCCGGGAGCGATCCCCGGGGCCCTTCCGCCGTCCGGGGACGCCGCGGGCCCTCCACCGACCGAGAGGAGCGGCGGATGGAACCGGATGCGTCCGGGGGACACCCCGAGTCGATAGCATCGGACCCCGTTGACCCCGACCCATCATCGCGAGGAGTACCCGTGTCCACCGTGTCTGAGCTGCGCATCACCCTCGACGGGAGCGAGCGGGCGGTGCCGGCGGGCACCACCGCGGGCCAGGCACTGGAGGCCGACGGCCGCACCGTGATCGCCGCCCGCGTCAACGGCGAGCTGCGCGACCTCGCCGGCGAGCTGCGCGACGGCGACGCGGTCGAGCCGGTCGAGATCGGCTCGGGCGACGGCCGGGCCATCATGCGGCACTCCGCCGCGCACGTGATGGCGCAGGCCGTCCAGGAGCTGTTCCCCGAGGCGAGGCTGGGCATCGGCCCGCCGGTGGAGAACGGTTTCTACTACGACTTCGACGTCCCCGAGCCCTTCACCCCCGACGACCTCAAGCGCATCGAGAAGCGGATGCGCGAGATCGTCAAGCAGGGGCAGCGGTTCTCCCGCCGTCCCATTTCCGACGTGGACGCGCGCGCCGAGCTGGCCGACGAGCCCTACAAGCTGGAGCTGATCGGGCTGAAGGGGGCCGGCCCGGACGCGGCCGACGGCGCCGAGGTCGAGGTGGGCGGCGGTGAGCTGACCATCTACGACAACCTGGACGCCAAGTCCGGCGAGCTGCGCTGGAAGGACCTGTGCCGCGGCCCGCACCTGCCGTCCACCCGGGTCATCCCCGCCTTCAAGCTGATGCGCTCGGGCGGCGCCTACTGGCGCGGCAGCGAGAAGAACCCGCAGCTGCAGCGGATCTACGGCACCGCCTGGGAGTCCCGCGAGAAGCAGGACGAGTACCTGCGGTTCCTGGAGGAGGCCGAGAAGCGCGACCACCGCCGCCTCGGCGCCGAGCTCGACCTTTTCTCCTTCCCGAACGAGATCGGCAGCGGCCTCGCCGTCTTCCACCCGAAGGGCGGAGCCGTCCGCAAGGTGATGGAGGACTACTCGCGCCGCCGGCACGAGGAGGAGGGGTACGAGTTCGTCAACACCCCGCACATCACCAAGGGCCACCTGTTCGAGACCTCCGGGCACCTCGGCTGGTACAAGGACGACATGTTCCCCGCCATGGAGGTCGACGGCGGCGACTACTACCTCAAGCCGATGAACTGCCCGATGCACAACCTGATCTTCCGGGCGCGCGGCCGGTCCTACCGGGAGCTGCCGATGCGGCTGTTCGAGTTCGGGTCGGTGTACCGGTACGAGAAGTCGGGCGTCGTGCACGGCCTCACCCGCGTGCGGGGCATGACCCAGGACGACGCGCACATCTACTGCACCGAGGACCAGATGGGCGAGGAGATCAAGCGGCTCCTCGACTTCGTCCTCGGCCTCCTGCGCGACTACGGCCTGAACGAGTTCTACCTGGAGCTGTCCACCCGCGACGAGTCCGACAAGTTCATCGGCTCGGACGCGATGTGGGAGAAGGCCACCGCCGCCCTCCGCGACGCCGCCGAGGCCACCGGGCTCGACCTCGTCCCCGACCCGGGCGGCGCGGCGTTCTACGGCCCCAAGATCTCCGTGCAGGCCAAGGACGCGATCGGGCGCACCTGGCAGCTGTCGACCATCCAGGTCGACCCCAACCAGCCCGAGCGGTTCGGCCTGGAGTACCAGGCGGCCGACGGCACCCGGCAGCGGCCCATGATGCTGCACCGGGCGCTGTTCGGGTCGATCGAGCGGTTCTTCGGCGTGCTGCTGGAGCACTACGCGGGCGCGATGCCGCCGTGGCTGGCGCCGGTGCAGGCGGTCGGCATCCCGATCGGCGACGCCCACGCCCCGCACCTGGAGAAGGTCGCCGCGCGGCTGCGCGAGCACGGCCTGCGCGTCGAGGTCGACGCCTCCTCCGACCGGATGCAGAAGAAGATCCGCAACGCGCAGAAGCAGAAGGTCCCGTACATGCTGATCGCGGGCGACGACGACGTCGCCAAGGACGCGGTGTCGTTCCGGTACCGCAGCGGCGAGCAGAAGAACGGCGTCCCGATCGACGCCGCGGTCGAGGAGATCGTCGAGGCCGTGCGGACCCGCGTGCAGATCTGAGCCCCGCCGGGTCGTGCCCGCCCCGCGCGAGCGCGGCCCGGAAGTGGCGCGCGCCCGGAGTTGGTAGCCTCATCGATCACGTTCGAGGACCGGGGAGACAGCGGAGATGAAGTCCAGGAGGCCGGGGCGGCGGGGGCGGTCGCTCTGGCTCCGGATCGCCGGTTACACCGGCACCCTGGCGCTCGTCGCAGCCGCCGTCATCGTGCTCCTCATGCCGCTGATGGACGACGGCACGAAGGGCGCCGCCGGCGGGACGGCGAGCCCGTCCGCGCCGGGCGCGCAGACGGGCCTTCCCGGAGGCGGGGGCCTGCCCATGACCCCCACCGGCCCCGCCCCGCAGCAGAACGGGAGCGGCCAGCCCTATCCGGGCGGTGGAGGCGGCGGGTCCGGCGGCCAGGGCGGCGGACCGCAGATCCCTCCCCAGAACGGCTCGGGCGGCGTCGCCGCCTGCCCGAAGGGGACGGCGTACTACCGGGCCACCTCCACGGGCGTGGACGTCGTCATCGCGGTCTCCGCCAGCGGAGCGATCCGGGCGGAGCTGTCGCTGCGGGGGCAGGAGCCCAAGGCCCAGCAGACCACCGTGCGCAGCGGCGGGCCGCAGACGTTCCACTTCACGGGCGTCGCGCCGCAACTGGTCGAGCGCGTCAAGGTCACCACGATCTCGGTGGGGGGCGGCATGCAGAACTGCTACGCCCGCGCCGCCTGACGGACGTCCTCGACGGACACGTTGACGGCGGCGACCCGCGTCCCCAGCATCATGCCCGCCACCCGCGCCACGTTCGCCTTCACCTTCGTCGCCACGTCCTTGATCACCAGGCCGTACTCGACGGCGATGGCGACGTCCAGCGTGACCTCGTCGTCGTTCTGGACGACGCGCACGCCCGTCGCGGCCGGCTCGTCCTGGACGGTGAGGCCGGCGACGCCCTCCACCTCCAGCGCGGCGAACGCGGCGATCTTCCCGATCACCGCGTTGCCGATCGTGATGCGGCCGTCCACCGGCGCGCTGAGGTCGCCGGACGAGCCGTGCATCGTCATCGGCACCGCGTTCGGCCCCGACGACAGCACGCTCCGCGGGGGCGGGACCGACTGCGGTGCCGCGGTCGCGGGAGGTGCGGAAAGCGGCGCCCGCTGCGGCATCCCCGGGATCGGCGCGCCCTGCGACGGCATGCCCGGGGACGGCGTGCCCGGGGACGGCGTGCCCGGGGAGACCGTGCCGTGCGACGGCATGCCGGGGGGAGGGTCCGTCTCCGGGCGGCCGGCGGGCGCCCCGGGGAACCGCGGTCCGGGTTTGGCCCCCGGTCCCTGCTCGGCGTTCCCGGTCTGGCGCTTGTCGAGCCCGGTCATGATCGCTCCCTGCGGTTCGGTCGGGTGACCATGGTGTCGGAGCGACGCGCGGAACGTCACGCAGGCACCGGATCGCGGGCGCGTCCGAAGACCCGCCGACGGGCCATGCTAAGGGATCCCGGCTACAGGTCCGAGGGCGTCTCTCTCTATGCTGCTGGTCAGGCCGTGAACAAAAGGAGACCGCCGCCTTGAGCGCAGAGCCGGAGGAGTCCGTGGTGCAGCAGGGGCGCGAGGACGCGCCCGGGGCCGGTGCCGGGAACGAGCGCACGCCCCGCTTCGAGGAGCAGAGGGGCGGCGCGGGCACGCCCGACAACTTCCAGCGGCTCTGGACCCCGCACCGGATGGCCTACATCAAGGGCGAGAACAAGCCCACGGGCGGGGGATCGGGCGACGGCTGCCCGTTCTGCGAGATCCCGAAGATGACCGACGAGGAGGGGCTCGTCGTGGCCCGCGGGGAGTCGGTGTTCACGGTGCTGAACCTCTACCCCTACAACTCCGGGCACCTGATGGTCGTCCCGTACCGGCACGTCGCCGACTACACCGACCTCGAAGAGCCGGAGTACGTGGAGCTGGCGACGTTCACGCAGCGGTCCCTGACGGCGCTGCGCAAGGCGAGCGGCGCGCAGGGCTTCAACGTCGGCATGAACCTCGGTCTCGTCGCCGGCGCCGGCATCGCGTCCCACCTGCACCAGCACGTCGTCCCGCGCTGGGGAGGCGACACGAACTTCATGCCGGTCGTCGGGCACACCAAGGTGCTGCCGCAGCTCCTGCGCGACACCCGCCAGATGCTCGCCGACGCCTGGCCGCACGACGCCTGACCGTCCGCCCGGGCGGGCCGGCGGGCCTAGGCGGGAGGCGCGGCGCGCCGCAGTCCCACGTCGCCCGGCGGGCGGGGCGGGGCCTGCGAGGCGCTCATCAGCTCCGAGACCGTGACGAACTCGAAGCCCTTGGCGCGCAGGCCCCGGATCATCGGGACGAGGTTGCGCAGCGCGACCAGGCGGTCGTGGTGGCCGGTGTCGTGCGCGAGCAGGATCGTGCCGGGCCCGGTGTTGCCGACGATGTAGTCCACCAGGGCCGGCGGGTCGTCCTCGTAGGTCTTCTCCAGCATCTTGATCGACCACAGCGCGATGTCGTACTCGAACCGGCACGCGGCGCTCAGCGTGGTCCCGCCCAGATGGCCGAACGGGGGCCGCAGGAGCCGGGGCTCCTTGCCGACGATCCGCCCGATGGCGTTGTGGGCGCGCCGCAGTTGCTCCAGGGCCCGCTCGTCGGAGAGGCGCGACAAGTCCTGGTGCTGCCAGGTGTGGTTGCCGGCCTCGTGCCGGTCCATCCGCCCGTGCACGAGCCGGGCGTGCCGGACGAGACGCTCCCCGACTAGGAAGAACGTGGCCTTGACCCGCTCGGCGTCCAGGATGTCGTGCACCATGGGCGTCCAGTTGTGCATCGGCCCGTCGTCGAAGGTGAGGGCGACGAGCTTCTGGGCGGTGTCGACGCCCCAGACCACGTCGACGTGCGCGCTCCCGGGCCGCCACGGACCGGCGATGGGGACCGCCATCGCCGACGAGGGCGGGTTCCCTGACCCGACCACGGCGTCGACCGCCTCCGCCCCCGCGCCCAGCGTGACCGCTCCGGCGGCCGCCAGACCGAACCCCTTGATGAACGCCCGGCGTCCGGGGGCGGCCGGGCTCCGGGGGTCGTCCACGTTTTCCATTGTGCGACCACGATGCCACCGCGGACCCGCCCTGATCATCGGCCCTGCGGCCGAATCGAGGGTCACCCTGCGGGATGAGCCCGGCTCCCCCCGAGGTCGCGTCCGCGGGCGCCGGGCGTCACCGTGGCGGAGGGGACGGGGCCCGGCCCGCGCCGGGCCCCGTCCGCGGGCGCGGGCGGTCAGCCGTCCTTGGAGTCGGCGGCGACCTTGTCGGCGAGATGCGACGGGAGCGGCTCGTACCGCAGGAAGCCGCGGTTGAACGTGCCGGTTCCCTGCGACATCGACCGCAGGTCGATCGCGTACCGGACGATCTCCAACTGCGGCACCTCGGCCTTGATCATCGTGCGTCCGCCGGGCACCGCCTGGGAGCCGAGCACCCGGCCGCGCCGCGAGGTGAGGTCGGACATGATCGGGCCCACGTACTCGTCGGCGATCAGAACCTCCACCTCGTCGACGGGCTCCAGCAGCAGGATCGGCACCTGACCCGCCGCGTCCTTCAGCGCGAGCGCGCCGGCTGCCTGGAACGCCATGTCGGAGGAGTCGACCGAGTGCGCCTTGCCGTCGTGCAGCGTGACCTTGACGTCGACCATCGGGTAGCCGGCGGACACGCCGCGCTCCATCTGCTGCCGGACGCCCTTCTCGACCGAGGGGATGAACTGGCGCGGGACGACCCCGCCGACGATCTTGTCGACGAACTCGAAGCCCTCGCCGGACGGCAGCGGCTCGACGTCGATGTGGCAGATGCCGTACTGGCCGTGCCCGCCGCTCTGCTTGACGTGCCGGCCGAGGCCCTTCGCCGTCCCGCCGAAGGTCTCCCGCAGCGGGACGCGCAGGTCCACCCGCTCGACCTCGACGCCGTACCGGGCGCGCAGCCGGTCGATCAGCACGTCGGCGTGGGCCTCGCCCATGCACCACAGCACCAGCTGCCGGGTCTCGGCGTTGTTCTCCAGCCGCAGCGTCGGGTCCTCGGCGACGAGCCGGCCGAGCGCCTGGCTCAGCTTGTCCTCGTCGGCCTTGGACTTCGCGCGGATCGCGACCGGCAGCAGCGGGTCCGGCATGGACCAGGGGGCCATCACCACGGGAGCGCCCGGATCCGACAGCGTGTCGCCGGTCTCGGCGCGGCCGAGCTTCGCCACCGCGCAGATGTCGCCCGCCCCGCAGGACGCCGCGGTGCGCTGCGTCTTGCCCAGCGGCGAGGTGAGCGCGCCGACGCGCTCGTCGACGTCGTGGTCCTCGTGGCCGCGGTCCTCCATGCCGTGCCCGGAGACGTGCACGGTCGTGTCGGGGCGCAGCGTCCCGGAGAACACGCGGACCAGCGAGATCCGCCCGACATAGGGGTCGGACGTGGTCTTGACGACCTCGGCGACCAGCGGCCCTTCCGGATCGCAGGAGATCTCCTTCGGGGGCCCGCCCGCCACCGGGGTCACGGGCGGGATGCCGTGTTCGAGGGGGGACGGGAACGCCTGGGTGACGACCTCCAGCAGCTCCATCATCCCGACGACCGGGCCGGGGTGGTCGCCGTGCGGGACCGACGTCGCGAGGACGGGGTAGAAGCTGCCGCGCGCCACCGCGGTCTCCAGGTCCTCGATGAGCGCCTTGACGTCGATCTCCTCACCGGACAGGTAGCGGTCCATGAGGGTCTCGTCCTCGCTCTCCTGGATGATCCCCTCGATGAGCGAGGCGCGCTGCTCGGAGATCTGGTCCAGGTACCGGGGATCGGGGTCGCACTCGGTGCGCCGCCCGGTCGAGTAGTCGAGGCAGCGCTGCGACAGGAGCCCGATCAGGCCCTGGAGACCGTCGTCGCCCCGGGCCGGGAAGTACAGCGGCGCGACGCCCTCACCGAAGGCGTCCTGACAGGCCATGACCACGTCGTCGTAGTCGCCGCGCTGCTGGTCGACCTTGGTGATGACGACCGCGCGCGGCATCTGCACCGCCGCGCACTCCTCCCAGATCATCCGGGTGAGGCCGTCGATGCCGTCCACCGCCGAGATCACGAACAGCGCCGCGTCGGCGGCGCGCAGCCCGGCCCGCAGGTCGCCGACGAAGTCGGCGTAGCCGGGGGTGTCGATGAGATTGACCTTGATGTCGCCGTGCGTCAGCGGTGCGAGCGCGAGGTTGACCGAGCGCTGCTGGCGCACCTCCACCTCGTCGAAGTCGCTGACGGTGGTGCCGTCCTCGACCTTCCCCGCCCGCTGCAGCGTGCCCGTGGCGGCGAGCAGCGCCTCGACGAGCGTGGTCTTGCCGGCCCCTGAATGGCCGACCAGCGCGACATTGCGCACCTTGTCGCACCCGCCGGCCTCCGGTGCCCTGCCGGGGGCTCCCGGGTGGCCTCCCTTGTCCGCCATGACTACCTCCTCGGACGGGCCTCTCGCGGAGGCCCGCGTGCGGCTGGGGCCCGGCCCGGCGGGCCCGGCCCTGACGTCCGAGTGCGGCGTCCGACCTTGTCCATCGCGCGTGACCGACGTCACACCCGTGTCAACAGCCTTTCCCGTGATGGCCGGGATCACAAGGGGTGGACGGCAAACAACCGTGATCCGTGCGGGCCGCCGGGGCGCGGGTCCCGGGACCGGCCGCGGGCCCGCGGCGTGCGCACTACGATGGGCGCGCCGCGCGAGCGCCGGTCGCCCGCGGCGGGGCCGGTCCCGGTGAGCGCGACTCCCGGTGGCCGCGACTCCCGATGATCACGAGAACGGACGTCGATGCTCAACAAGATCAGGCCCGCGCTGGGGCGAGTCCTCACCCCCGTCGGACAGGCGGTCGCGCGGACCGGGGTCTCGCCCAACGCCATCACCGTCATCGGGACGGTCGGCGTCGCCGCCGGCGCGCTCGTGCTGTTCCCCCGCGGGGAGTTCTTCTGGGGGACGATGGTCATCACCGCGTTCGTCCTGTTCGACATGCTCGACGGCGCGGTCGCCCGGGTCACCGGGAAGATCTCCGCGTTCGGGGCGTTCCTGGACTCCACCATGGACCGCGTCGCCGACGCCGCGATCTTCGCCGGGCTGATGATCGGGCTGTACCGGGGCGACCAGGAGACCCTCGCCGGGGTCGCGCTGTACTGCCTGGTCTCCGGGGTCGTGGTGTCCTACGCCAAGGCCCGCGCCGAGGGCCTCGGCTACACCTGCAACGTCGGCATCGCCGAGCGCGCCGAGCGCCTCATCGTCGTCCTCGTCGCGGCCGGGTTCGACGGGCTCGGCGTCCCCTACATCCTCGCGGTCGCCCTGTGGGGCCTCGCCGTGCTCAGCACCGTCACGGTCGGGCAGCGGTTCGCCACGGTGTACGCCCAGGCGCGGCCGGGCGCGGAGGCCGGGGCCGGGAACGGTGCGCAGAACGGGGCCGCGAAGACGCCGGAGCCGCGTCCATGACCACGCCCCGCCGCGGAGAGGCGCCGCCGTCGCTTCGCGACGAGGTGTCCGACGCCGCCTACGCCCTGGGCTGGACGGTCGTCCGCAAGATGCCGGAGAGCGCGGCGCGCCTGGTGTTCACCGCGCTGTCCGACCGCACGTGGCACCGCTACGGCGGCGGCGTGCGGCAGCTGGAGAGGAATCTGTGCCGCGTCCTCGGCAAGGACGCCGTCGACGACGAGGTCCGCATCCTCAGCAAGAAGGTGCTCCGCTCCTACTTCCGCTACTGGCTGGAGGTCTTCCGGCTGCCGGAGTACGACCGGGCGCGGATCCTCGGCCGGATGCGGGTCACCGGCGAGAAGAAGATCTTCACCAACCTCGACTCCGGGCGCGGCGTCATCCTGGCGCTGCCCCACATGGGCAACTACGAGCACGCAGGCGCGTGGCTGGTGCACTGCGGCTACCCCTTCACCACGGTCGCCGAGCGGCTCGAACCCGCCTCGCTGTTCGACCGGTTCGTCGAGTTCCGCGAGGGCCTCGGGATGGAGGTGCTCGCGCACAAGGGCGCCTCCGCCTACGGGCGGATGGCGCAGCGGCTGCGCGCCGGGCGGCCGGTGTGCCTGGTCGTCGACCGCGACCTGACCGAGAGCGGCATCGACGTGCAGTTCTTCGGCGCCACCGCCCGGATGCCCGCCGTGTCGGCCGCGCTGGCCGTCCAGACCGGCGCCGCCCTCATTCCCGTGACACTCTGGTATGAGGGCGAGTACTGGGCGGCGCGGGTCCACGAGGAGATCCCCGTGCCGGACGAGGGCGGCAGACAGGAGAAGATCCGGGCCATGACCCAGGACCTCGCGCGCGCCTTCGAGGAGGGCATCGCCGCCCACCCCGAGGACTGGCACATGCTGCAGAAGGTCTGGGTGGACGACCTCGAGGACGACCGAGGATGAGGGCCGGCCGATGAAGGTGGGACTCGTCTGCCCCTACACCTGGGACGTGCCGGGCGGCGTCCAGCAGCACATCGGCGATCTCGCCGAGGCGCTGATCGCGCTCGGCCACGAGGTGTCGGTCATCACGCCCGCCGACGACGACGCCGACCTGCCGCCCTACGTCGCGTCGGCCGGGCGCGCCGTCCCCGTCCCCTACAACGGCTCGGTCGCGCGGCTGGCGTTCGGGTTCCTGTCGGCCGGCCGGGTCCGGCGCTGGATCCGCGAGGGCGGGTTCGACGTCCTGCACGTCCACGAGCCCGCCGCGCCCTCGCTCGGGCTGCTCGCCTGCTGGGCGGCCGACGGGCCCATCGTGGGCACGTTCCACGCGTCCTACGAGCGGTCGCGGGCGCTGTCGGTCACCGCGCCGATCCTGCAGAGCGCCCTGGAGAAGATCACCGGCCGGATCGCGGTGTCGGAGGCCGCCCGCACCACCCTCGTCGAGCACCTCGGCGGCGGCGCCGTGCTGATCCCGAACGGCGTCGCGACCGAGCGCTACGCGATGGCGGAGCCGCTGCCCGGCTGGCGCGGCCGCGCGGACACGCCGCCCGTCGGCGACGGGGGAGCGCTGGGGTTCCTCGGCCGGATGGACGAGTCGCGCAAGGGCCTGCAGGTGCTGCTGCGCGCCTTCGAGATCCTCGGCCGCCTGCGCCCCGGGCTGCGGCTGCTGATCGCCGGGCCCGGCGACGCCGACGACGTGCTGGCCCGGGTCCCGGCCGACCTCCGCGACCGCGTCGCCGTGCTCGGCATGGTGAGCGAGGACGACAAGGTCCGCGCCTACCACTCGGTGGACGTGTTCGTCGCGCCCAACCTCGGCGGTGAGAGCTTCGGCATCGTCCTCGCCGAGGCCATGGCCGCGGGCGCGCCCATCCTCGCCAGCGACATCGAGGCGTTCGACCGCGTCCTGCGCGGGGGCCGGGCCGGGATGCTGTTCCCTGTCGGCGACCACGAGGCGCTCGCCGCGGCGGCCGGGGAGCTGCTCGACGACCCGGCCCGCCGCAAGCAGCTGTCGGCGGAGGCCCGCGCGGCGGTGCGGGCCTACGACTGGTCGTCGGTGGCCCGCGACGTGCTGCGGGTGTACGAGACCGTCACCGGCGGCCGCGCCGGCGTGGTCGAGTCCGGGCTCGGCGCGTAGGGGGCGGCGTGTCCTACGACTGGGTCATCGACGTCCTGTTCTGGGTCGCCGTCGTCTTCCTGATCGTGGTGTACGTGTCGTGGCGCGCCACCAGGCTCGACCGCCTGCACGTGCGGGTCGAGACGGCCCGCGCCGCGCTCGACGCCGCGCTCGTCCGGCGGGCCGCCGCCACGCTGGAGCTGGCCGCGTCCCGGGTCCTGGACCCCGCCACCAGCCTGGTGCTGGCCACCGCCGCCCACGAGGCCCGCACCGCCGACGCCGAGGGCCGCGAGTTCGCCGAGAGCGACCTGTCGCGGGCGCTGCGCGCCGCCGTCGACCAGCCCGGGTTCGTCGACACCCTCGACGCCCGCGGCGGCGGCGACGGCAGGGCGGTCCTGGACGAGCTGTCGTCCGCCGCCGCGAAGGTCGCCTACGCCCGCAGCTTCTACAACGACGCCGTCTCCCAGGCCCGGGTCGCGCGCCGCAAGCTGCTCATCCGCGTCCTGCCGCTCGCCGGGAGGGCCCCGCTCCCGGACTTCTTCGAGATCGACGACGACCCGCCCGGGATCTGACGGCCCGCGATCCGCCGGGGCCGTGTTGATCGGGGGAGCCCCGCGCGGCCGTACCACCGCAGGGCGAGCGCATCAGACCACGTTCGCTACTCTCGGGCAGATCGTCCAAAGGAGGGGTAGATCGTGCGATCTGTCTGGGGCACCACCGTCCGGGGGCGTACGTCCGCGGGGATGGGCGTCCTCGTCCTCGGTGCCGCGCTGTCGGCCTGCTCGGGCTCGGACGGCGCGAAGTCGGCGCCGCCACCGCCGAGCAGCACGGGCACGCCCCAGCCCAGCGGGACGCCGACTCCCGCGACGCATCCCTTCACCGGCGGCGCCAAGGGGCTGACCAACCCCGTCCTCGCGGTCAAGATCGAGAACACGCGGCCGGCGTTCCCGCAGAGCGGCGTCTCGGCCGCCGACATCGTCTACGTCGAGCAGGTCGAGGGCGGCGAGACCCGCCTGATGGCGGTCTACTCCTCCAAGCTGCCGAAGAAGGTCGGGCCCGTCCGCAGCGCCCGCATCTCCGACCTGCACATCCTGCCGCAGTTCGGCCGGCCCGCCTTCGCGTTCTCCGGCGTCCAGAGCAAGATGAAGAAGTACATCCGCAAGGCACCGCTGTACGACATCTCCCAGGAGAACGCGGGGGGCGCGTACTTCCGCTCCGGCGACAGGCGGATCCCCTACAACCTCTACGCCGATCCCAAGAACCTGCTGAAGCAGGCACCGAAGGCCGCGAAGCCGCGCGACATCGGCTTCCGATTCGGAGACGCCCCGGACGGCGGCAAGCCCACCAGGTCGTTCACCGCCCGGTGGCCCGCCGCGACCATGGGGTTCACGTGGTCGGCCAAGCAGAAGCGGTGGCTCGCCAGCTGGGGCGGCAGCCCCGACCGCGCCGCCGAGGGCGGGCTCCTCGGCGGCAGGACCGTCGTCGTCCAGTACGCCAAGACGACCCGCTCGAAGTTCCACGACTTCCTCGGCAGCTACACGCCGCTGATCCACACCACCGGGAACGGGCGCGCGGTCGTCCTGCGCGACGGCAAGGCCTACGGTGCCAAGTGGTCGCGCTCGTCCGAGAGCGAGGGCACCACCTACACCACCGCCGACGGCAAGCCGATGAACTTCGCCCGCGGCCAGGTCTGGGTCGTGCTCGTCAACGACGGCAAGCCCTACACGCCCTAGGGACGCGCCCGGCGGCCGGCGCCGCCCGTCACTGCGTAAGCGGCCGGTGTCCCTCGCTGACACTCTGCCGGGTCGAGAGGTCGTACGAGCAGGCAATATCATGGGAAAAGACTTGTTGTCCGTCCACGTGAGGAATGCCCGTGTCCACTTCCACTCCCGCCCCTGACAACGCCGCGCCCGAGACCGGGACCGCCCGCGTCAAGCGCGGCATGGCGGAGATGCTCAAGGGCGGCGTGATCATGGACGTCGTCACGCCCGACCAGGCGAAGATCGCCGAAGACGCGGGCGCGGTCGCCGTCATGGCCCTGGAGCGGGTGCCCGCCGACATCCGCGTCGAGGGCGGCATCTCCCGGATGAGCGACCCCGACATGATCGACGGGATCATCGCCGCGGTCTCCATCCCCGTCATGGCCAAGGCCCGTATCGGCCACTTCGTCGAGGCGCAGGTGCTGCAGGCCCTCGGCGTCGACTACGTCGACGAGTCCGAGGTGCTCACGCCCGCCGACTACGACAACCACATCGACAAGTGGGCGTTCACCGTCCCGTTCGTCTGCGGGGCCACCAGCCTGGGCGAGGCGCTGCGCCGCATCACCGAGGGCGCGGCGATGATCCGCTCCAAGGGCGAGGCCGGCACCGGCGACGTCTCCAACGCCACGACGCACATGCGCAAGATCCGGCAGGAGATCCGCCGCCTGCAGTCCCTGCCCGAGGACGAGCTGTACGTCGCGGCCAAGGAGCTCCAGGCCCCCTACGAGCTGGTCAAGGAGGTCGCCCGGGCGGGCAAGCTGCCCGTCGTGCTGTTCACCGCGGGCGGCATCGCGACCCCCGCCGACGCCGCGATGATGATGCAGCTCGGCGCCGAGGGCGTCTTCGTCGGCTCCGGCATCTTCAAGTCCGGCAACCCCGCCCAGCGCGCCGAGGCGATCGTGAAGGCCACCACCTTCCACGACGACCCCGACGTGATCGCCAAGGTGTCCCGCGGCCTCGGCGAGGCCATGGTCGGCATCAACGCCGCCACCCTCGGCGAGGACCAGAAGTTCGCCGGCCGCGGCTGGTAGCGGAGGTGCGTCCGCCCGGCCCCGGGTGGCCGGGCGGATCGGTGGGTACCCCCTCCACACGGGCCGCCGAGAGGGTTTACGCTGACGGCGCGGCCGGAGGGGGCTAGCCCTGGCCGGCGCCCGGCCGCGGGAGGGAAGAGCATGGCTTGGTCGGTCGCGCTGGCGTGCGCGAGCGCGGGTGAACCCACCGACGTGTTCCGGTCGGGCCTGGTGCCCGATCCGGACGCCGCCGCGAAGATCGCGCGCCGCCTGTATCCGGCGGCCGCCCTCACCGAGACCGGCGACACCGTCCTGGACTTCGCGCTCTGGCCGTACGAGGACGAGCTGTTCGTCGGGGCCTTCGGCCGGGCGCTGCTGCTGTGCGACCGGCGGCTGTTCTGTCTCGACGACGACGCCCGCCGCATCGCCGACACCGCCGCGGCGGCGCTCCCCGGCTCCCACTGCGGCGTCCTCGTCCTGCACAACGTGATCCGCAGCTGCTGGTTCCGCTGGTACGAGTCGGGCGTGCTGCTCCGCGACGTGTACGTCACCGCCGAGGACGGCGTGGTCGTCGACCAGGGCGAGCGGCTGCCCGCCGAGCGCCCGTTCTGGCGCGCCGTCGACGAGGGCGCCCCGGACGTGCCGCTCCCGTTCGACCCCGAGGAGTTCGGCCTCGCCCTCGCCCAGGAGCACATGTTCGGCCGCGGCATCGCCGACCGCGGCAAGGACGGCTTCCTCCCCCTGGAGCTCCCGGTCCGCCGCTTCCGGCACGCCTGACCGACGCCTGGAGCGGAGCTTGCGGAGCGGAAGGTGTCGGTCAGGCCGCTCTTTTCGGGGGTGTGGGGGTGGTCCCCCACAGTGGTGTGTCCGAGGCCTGGAGCGGAGCTTGCGGAGCGGAAGGTGTCGGTCAGGCCGCTCTTTTCGGGGGTGTGGGGGTGGTCCCCCACAGTGGTGTGTCCGAGGCCTGGAGCGGAGCTTGCGGAGCGGAAGGCGTCGGTCAGGCGCCCGGTATCGCTGGGAAGATCGGCCAGGTCGTGGGGCGTTGTAAGGAACGTCTAGGGTTGAGACGTCTCCTGTGTCCCCGGAAGGTTTCCACGTGACTGCTGTGCCCACGATCGGTGTCCTCGCCCTGCAGGGCGACGTGCGCGAGCATGCGCGCGCGCTGGAGGAGGCCGGGGCGCGCACCGTGACGGTGCGCCGTCCTGACGAGCTGGAACGGGTCGACGGGCTGGTCCTGCCCGGCGGGGAGTCCACCACCATGTGGAGGCTGGCGCGCTCGTTCGAGATGCTCGACCCGCTGCGCAAGCGGATCGAGGCGGGCATGCCCGCCTACGGCTCCTGCGCCGGCATGATCATGCTGGCGGACCGGATCCGGGGCGGCGTGGCGGGCCAGGAGACCGTCGGGGGGATCGACATGACCGTGCGGCGCAACGCGTTCGGCCGGCAGGTCGACTCGTTCGAGGCCGCCGTCCCGCTGACCGGTATGGGTGACACGCCGTACCACGCCGTTTTCATCCGCGCACCCTGGGTGGAATCCGTCGGCGACTCCGTCGAGATCCTCGGACGCGCGGAGAGCGGCCCGAACGCCGGTAGGATCGTCGCCGTCCGCCAGGGGCGCCTCATGGCGACCGCGTTCCATCCGGAGTTGACAGGCGATTTCCGCGTGCACCACTACTTCGCCGATCTGGTGCGCCGGACGACTGAGGAGGATTGACAGATGTCCGGCCATTCCAAGTGGGCGACGACCAAGCACAAGAAGGCGGCCCTCGACGCCAAGCGGGGCAAGCTCTTCGCCAAGCTGATCAAGAACATCGAGGTGGCGGCCCGCACGGGCGGCGGCGACGCCGACGCGAACCCCACCCTCTACGACGCCATCTACAAGGCGAAGAAGAACTCGGTCCCGAACGACAACATCGAGCGGGCCCGCAAGCGGGGCGCCGGCGAGGAGGCCGGGGGTGCCGACTGGCAGAACATCACCTACGAGGGCTACGCCCCCGGTGGTGTCGCCGTGCTCATCGAGTGCCTGACCGACAACCGCAACCGGGCCGCCTCCGAGGTCCGCGTCGCCCTGACCCGCAACGGCGGCTCCCTCGCCGACCCGGGCTCGGTCTCCTACATGTTCAACCGCAAGGGCGTCGTGATCGTCCCCAAGGCGGGCACCAGCGAGGACGACGTGATGATGGCCGTCCTGGACGCCGGGGCCGAGGAGGTCAACGACCTCGACGACGAGAACTTCGAGGTCGTGAGCGAGGCCGGCGACCTGGTCGCGGTCCGCTCGGCCCTGGTGGACGCCGGGATCGACTACGAGTCGGCGGAGAGCAAGTTCCTGCCGAGCGTCACCGTCCCGCTCGACGAGGACAACGCCAAGAAGGTGTTCCGGCTCCTGGACGCCCTGGAGGACTCCGACGACGTCCAAGAGGTCTACGCCAACTTCGACGTGAGCGACGAGGTCATGGCCTCCATCGACGCCTGACGCGCCGTCGCCTCCCGAACGCCGCCGCCCGCCCGGGTCCGGCGGCGTTCGCGTCGGCGCCGTCGCATACGGTCTGGATCATGGAGATTCGCGCTCTCGCACCCGAAGAGGCGGACGCCGTCCGCGACATCCGGGCCCGCGCCTTCGGGCCGCTGCCCGACGAGGTGTGGGCGAGGCGGTCCCGCATGGTCCGGCAGGCGGCGGAGGCGGGGCGGCAGTTCGCCGGTCTCGACGGCGGCACGGTCGTCGCCACGGGAGCCCTGCTCGACATGACGCAGTGGTGGCACGGGCGGGCGGTGTCCGCGGCCGGCGTCAGCGCGATCACGGTCGCCCCCGAGGAACGCGGCCGGGGTCTCGGCCGCCGCCTGATGGCCGACCTGCTGGAGCGGTGCGCCGATCTCGGTCACCCGCTCGCCATGCTCTATCCGGCCACGACGCGGCTCTACCGGTCGCTCGGCTGGGAGCACGCGGGGGCCTGGCACCACGTCGACCTGCCCACCGAGGCCCTGCGCACGATCGCGGCCGAGCGGGTCCCCGTCCGCAGGACCGGGCCCGGCGACGCCGCCGAGGTGGCCGCCGTGGTCGGCCGCGCGCACCGGACGGCGCGCGACTGCGGTCCGGTCGGCTGGCCGGAGGCGAGGTGGCGCGTGTACCTGGACGGCCCCGACGCCTACCACTACCTGGCCGAGGACGGGTTCCTCTCCTACCAGTGGGCGGAGGGCAACACCGGGCTGGAGGTCGCCCGGCTCGTCGCCTCATCCGAGCGGACGCTGAGGGCGCTGTGGGCGATCGTCGGGTCCGGCTCGTCGACGGCCGAGTCCGTGCGGGCCTGCGTGTCGCCGATGGACCCGGTGCTCTGGCTGCCGCGCGAGCGCGAGAGCGAGGCCGTGCAGCGCTCCCAGTGGATGCTGCGGGTCGTCGACGCGCCCGCCGCGATCGCGGCACGCGGCTACCCGGACGGGGTCGCCGCCGGCGTCCCGATGGAGATCGACGATCCGCAGCGTCCGGCGAACTCGGGCCACTGGCGCCTGGAGATCAAGGACGGGGAGGGGCGGCTGGAACGCTCCGCCCCCGACGCCGGCGCCGTGCGCCTCGGCCCGCGCGGCCTGTCGGCCCTCTACTCAGGGATCCCGGTGTCGACGCTCCGCCGCGTCGGCCTGCTCCAGGGCGGGGACGCCGATGCGCTCACGGCCGTGTTCGCGGCCACGCCGTTCTCGCTGGATTACTTCTGACCGGCCACGCGGATTGATAGCGTTGGCGGCCGAACAGATGATCGAAGGAGCGGCCGTGCGGGTGATGGGGGTGGACCCCGGGCTCACCCGGTGCGGGGTCGGGGTCGTCGAGGGCGCCCCGGGCAAGCGGCTGCACCTGGTGCACGTGTCGGTCGTGCGGACCGCCCCCGACGAGGACCACGCCCTGCGCCTGCTGGGCGTCGAGACGGGCATCGCGGCGGTCATGGACGAGCTGCGCCCCGACGCCGTCGCCGTCGAGCGCGTGTTCTCCCAGCACAACGTGCGGACCGTGATGGGCACGGCCCAGGCCGCCGGGATCGCCATGCTGCTGGCCGCCCGGCGCGGCCTGCCCGTCGCGCTGCACACCCCCAGCGAGGCCAAGGCCGCCGTCACCGGGAACGGCCGCGCCGACAAGGCGCAGGTGACCAGGATGGTGACCCGGCTCCTGTCCCTGGAGACGGCGCCGAAGCCGGCGGACGCCGCGGACGCGCTCGCCCTGGCCATCTGCCACGTGTGGCGCGGGGGAGCGCAGCGGCGGCTCGCGCACGCGCACCGGTCGCGGATCGAGGAGGCGGCCAGGGCCGAACGGGAGCGGCTCGCCGCCCGGAACAGAGGAGGAAGCGTCCAGTGATCGCCTTCGTCAGCGGCCGGGTGGCCGCCGCGGGCCCCGACGGGGCGGTGATCGACGTGCACGGCGTCGGCCTCTCGGTGCAGTGCACCCCCACCACGCTGGCCGGCCTGCGGGTCGGGGAGCAGGCGCAGGTGCCGACCTCCCTCGTCGTCCGCGAGGACTCCCTCACGCTGTTCGGGTTCGCCGACGACGACGAGCGCACCGTCTTCGAGCTGCTCCAGACCGCCAGCGGCGTCGGGCCCCGCCTCGCCCTGGCGATGCTGGCGGTCCACTCGCCGAACGCGCTGCGCCGCGCCGTGTCCACCGAGGACCTGACGGCGCTCACCAAGGTGCCCGGCATCGGCAAGAAGGGCGCGCAGCGCATCGTCCTGGAACTGCGGGACCGCCTCGGCGGCCCGGTCGGCGACGACGGCGGCGACCTGCGCGCGCCGGCCCGCGCCGAGCCGTGGCGCGACCAGGTGCAGATGGGCCTGGTCAACCTCGGCTGGTCGGCCAGGGACGCCGACGCCGCCGTGGACGCGGTCGCGGCCGACCTCGACGGCGGGGAGACGCCCCCGGTCGCGGCCTTGCTGAGGTCGGCCTTGAAGAAGCTCAGCAAACCATGAGCGGCAGCGAACCGGGGGGTGTGGGGGGTCGCCCCCCACAGGAGACACGGATGAGCGGTAGCGAACCGGGGGGTGTGGGGGGTCGCCCCCCACAGGAGACACGGATGAGCGGTAGCGAACCGGGGGGTGTGGGGGGTCGCCCCCCACAGGAGACACGGATGAGCGGTAGCGAACCGGGGGGTGTGGGAGCCGCCTCCCACAGGAGACACGGATGAGCGGCAGTGGACCGGGGGAGGCGCAGGGGGCGGGGATGAGCGGAGCCGACGAGGCCGAGCGGCTGGTGTCCGCGGACGCCGGCGGGGCCGAGGAGCAGCAGATCGAGGCCGCGCTGCGGCCGAAGAAACTGGCCGACTTCGTCGGGCAGGAGCGGGTCCGTGAGCAGCTCTCGCTGGTGCTGCACGGCGCGCTGGGGCGTGGCAGGACCCCCGACCACGTGCTGCTGTCGGGCGGGCCCGGGCTCGGCAAGACCACCCTCGCCATGATCATCGCTGCGGAGCTGGGGCAGCCGCTGCGGATCTCCTCGGGGCCGGCGATCGAGCGGGCCGGCGACCTCGCGGCCGTGCTGTCGACCCTCGCCGAGGGTGAGGTGCTGTTCCTGGACGAGATCCATCGGCTGGCGCGGCCCGCCGAGGAGATGCTCTACATGGCGATGGAGGACTTCCGCGTCGACGTCGTCGTCGGCAAGGGCCCCGGGGCGACGGCGATCCCGCTGGACATCGCCCCCTTCACCCTGGTGGGGGCCACCACGCGGGCCGGCATGCTGCCCGGTCCGCTGCGCGATCGGTTCGGCTTCGTCGCGCACATGGACTTCTACGAGCCCGCCGAGTTGGAGATCATCGTCCGCCGGTCCGCCCGGCTGCTGGACGTGGAGATCGCCGAAGAGGCCGCCGCCGAGGTCGCCGGGCGCTCGCGCGGCACCCCCCGCATCGCCAACCGGCTGCTGCGCCGTGTCCGCGACTACGCCGAGGTGCGCGCCGACGGCGTGGTCACGCGGGAATCGGCCCGCGCGGCCCTGGCGTTGTACGAGGTGGACGAGCGGGGCCTGGACCGGCTCGACCGCTCCGTGTTGGAGTCGCTGATGCGCAAGTTCGGCGGCGGGCCGGTGGGCCTGTCGACGCTGGCCGTGTCGGTGGGGGAGGAACCCGAGACCGTCGAGGTCGTCGCGGAACCGTTCCTCGTCCGGCAGGGGCTGCTCGCCAGGACGCCGCGCGGACGGGTCGCCACGGCCGCCGCGTGGGCGCACCTGGGGCTTCCCCAGCCGCCGACGGCTCCGATGGCGGGCGCCCTGTTCGACCTGGACGGGGACGCGGGCCGGGCCGAATAGTGATCATCTGATAACGGGTTGGGAACTTCCCGGCGTCGCCGATCGTCGCCTCGTTGCCGGGGTCTCGCGTACTCTCTAGACTCCGGGACTTGGTTCACCGTCTCCAGCCGGCGGTCCCGTGGCACGTGACCGATCCGGTCACAGGCTGGGCAATCAACTTCGGAAGGATGCCCCAGTAATGGGCAGCGACATTATTCTTGCGGCGGGCTCGGGCGGTAGCGGGTCCTTCAACCTGCTCCTGCTCCTCGCCGTGCCACTGGTCTTCTACTTCCTGCTCATCCGGCCGCAGAGCAAGCGCCGGAAAGAGCAGATGCAGATGCAGAACGCCATGGAACCGGGCGCTCGCGTCCTGACGACCAGCGGTATGCGCGCGACCGTCGTGTCGGTCGACGACGACGGCATCGTGCTGGAGATCGCCGACGGCGTCGAGGTCCGCTTCGTCAAGCAGGCCGTCATGCAGGTCCTCAAGGACGACGAGCCCGAGGAGCTCGACGACGAGCACGACGAGGACATCGAGGACGAGGAGCGCGACGAGGACGGCGACCGCGTCGACCTGTCCAAGGACGGCTCCGAGGTCGACCTGTCCAAGGACGGGGACGGCGAGGCCGCGGAAGCCGCGGGCGAGGACACCGCGGGCGAGGACGGCGAGCCCGAGTCCAAGCCGAAGGGGAAGGCGAAGGTCGAGGCGGGCGACAAGCCCGCCTGACCCCTCTCACGGCGACGATACGACGGGAAGTACGACGACAAGTGGCTCCGCCCAAAAATGCTCCCAAGCCCGGGCGCACGCTCCTCGCGCTCTTCGCGATCATGGTGGTCCTGGCCGGTCTGGCGGTCTGGCAGGGGCAGACGAAGCCCAAGCTGGGCCTGGACCTCGCCGGCGGGACGACCGTGACGCTCACGGCCAAGACCGCGAACGGCAAGAATCCCCCGGCGAACCAGATGAACCAGGCCGTCAAGATCATGACGAAGCGCGTCAACGGTCTGGGGGTGTCCGACGCCGAGGTCGCCAAGCAGGGCAGCAACAACATCGTGGTGAACGTCCCCGGTGAGGGGCAGGGCCGCGTCGTCAACCTGATCGGGACGACGGCCAAGCTGCAGTTCCGCCAGGTGTTCGCGGTGGCCGACGGGAAGCCGTCGAGCGGGGCGGTGCCCGCCCCGTCCCCCAGCCCGTCCAAGGGCACGGGGGAGAAGAAGGACGGGGGCAAGAGCCCGTCGCCGTCCGTGTCGGCCTCGCCCTCGGGGAGCGCGTCGCCGTCGGCGTCGTCCACCCCGCGCGGCCGGGCCCTGTCGGGGGCGCTGACGGCCCCGACGCCCAAGCCGTCCGGGTCCGCCGCCCCGTCGTCGACGCCGTCGGCGTCCTCGCCGCTGGGCCAGCCGTCCGGGCAGCCCACGGCTCCCACGCAGGACTACCCGGGCGTCACCGACAAGGCCGTGATCAGCCAGTTCGAGGCGCTGAACTGCTACGGCGGCGACCGGCGGGCCCCGGGGTCCAACGACCCGAACCGCAAGTTCGTCGCCGCCTGCGACCAGGACGAGGAGAGCGGCCAGGCCGCCAAGTACATCCTCGGCCCGGTCCGGGTGCTGGGCGAGAACGTCTCCTCGGCGACCGCGATGCCGCCGAACGCCCAGCAGGGCCAGGCCAGCTGGTCGGTCTCGCTGAAGTTCGACGGCACGGGCGCCCGCCAGTTCGGCGAGGTCACCACCGCCGCGTCCCAGGCCTACCAGCAGAACCCGTCCTCCCCGCAGGCGCAGGTCGCGATCGTCCTGGACGGGCAGGTCGTCTCGGCGCCCAGCATCCGCGAGGGCGCCATCACCGGCGGCACCGCCAGCATCGACGGCCCGCCCGACAGCTTCGACCAGCAGTACGCCACCGACCTCGCCAACGTGCTCAAGTACGGGGCGCTGCCGCTGGAGTTCAAGCAGAGCTCCATCGACGAGGTGTCGTCCACGCTGGGCTCCGACCAGCTGACCGGCGGGCTGATCGCCGGCGCGATCGGGCTCGGCCTGGTGGTGCTCTACTGCCTGTTCTACTACCGGGGCCTCGGCCTGGTGGCGGTGTCCAGCCTGGTCGTGGCGTCGGTCATCACCTACGAGGCGGTGGTGATCCTCGGTGAGGGGATGGGCTTCCGGCTCTCCCTGCCGCACATCATCGGCCTGATCGTGTCCATCGGCATCACCGCCGACTCGTTCATCGTCTACTTCGAGCGGCTGAGGGACGAGCTGCGGGCGGGGCGCAAGCTGCGCTCGTCGGTGGAGAACGCCTGGAAGCGGGCGCGGCGCACCATCCTCGTCGCCGACGCCGTCACCTTCCTCGCGGCGCTGGTGCTGTACTTCCTCGCGGTCGGCGGCGTGGCCGGGTTCGCGTTCGCGATGGGTCTCACGACGCTCATCGACGTCATCGTGGTGTTCTTCTTCACCAAGCCGATGGTCGCGCTGCTGGCGCGCACGAACTTCTTCGGACGCGGGCATCCGATGTCCGGTCTCGATCCGAGGCGTCTGCACAAGGCGCAGGACACCTCCGCCCCAGCCGCCCGCACGACGAGCCAGGAGGCCTGAGCATGGGAACGCGTGCGGCCATCTCCCGGATCTACCGGGGCGAGATCAGCGCGGACATCGTCGGCCGGCCGAAGATCTGGTACACGATCTCCGGACTGCTGCTGGCGCTGTCGATCGCGGGCCTGCTGGTGCAGGGCCTCAACTTCGGCGTGGAGTTCAAGGGCGGCTCGGTCTTCACCTTCAAGGCGCCGAGCGCGTCGATCGAGCAGGTGCGCGGCGCCGTCGGCGACGGCGGCGCCCACCAGGTGATCGTGCAGAAGGCGGGCGGCGACTGGCGGGTCACGACCGAGAGCCTGTCCTCCGACCAGGTCACCGAGGTCAAGACGAGCGTCGCCAAGGAGCTGACCGTTCCCGCCGACAAAGTCAGCACGCAGGTCGTCGGCGCCTCGTGGGGCGGTGAGATCCAGAAGAAGGCCTGGCAGGCGCTGCTCGTCTTCATGATCTTGATCATCGCCTACCTGTCGGTGGCGTTCGAGTGGCGGATGGCCGTGGCCGCGGTGGTCGCGCTCGTCCACGACCTGGTTATCACGGCGGGCATCTACGCCTGGTCGGGCTTCGAGGTGACCCCTGCCACGCTGCTCGGCTTCCTGACGATCCTCGGCTACTCGCTGTACGACGCGGTCGTCGTCTTCGACATGATCAAGGAGGTCACCAAGCCGCTCGGCCCGACCTCCAAGATGACCTACAGCGAGGCCGCCAACCAGGCGCTCAGCAGCACCCTGGTCCGCTCGCTGAACACCTCTCTGGTGGCGATCCTGCCGGTCGGCGCGATCCTGTTCATCGGAACGACGCTGTTCGGCGCGGGCACGCTGAAGGACCTCTCGCTCGCCCTGTTCGTCGGCATGATCGTCGGCACGTACTCCTCGATCTGCGTGGCGACGCCGCTGCTCGTCCAGTTCAAGGAGCGCGAGCCGAAGTTCAAGCAGCTCCGGCAGAACATCGCCCGGCGCGAGCAGAGCGCCAAGCGGGCGTCGAAGGCCAAGGTCAGGGCCGGTGCCGGCGCCTCCGCCGCCTCGGCCGAGGGTGACCCGTCCGACGACGACGCCGGTGAGGACGCCGAGCACGGCACCCCGGAGATCCGCAGCACGGTCACCGTGCGGAAGGTCGTGCAGAGCGGGTCGCGGCAGCAGCCGAAGCGCGGGTCGCGGCAGCAGCGCCGCGGCGGCAGGTAGGGCGGGGACGGAGTGGACCTCGGCAAGCTGATCCAGGAGCGGATCCGCGACATCCCCGACTATCCCAAGCAGGGGGTGATGTTCAAGGACATCACCCCTCTGCTGGCCGACCATGTGGCGTTCGCCGGGGTGGTCGACGCCGTGGTGAACCACTACGGCCGCGGCACCATCGACAAGATCGTCGGTATCGAGGCCCGCGGGTTCATCCTCGCCGCGCCCGTCGCCTACCACTTCGGGGCGGGCTTCGTCCCGGTGCGAAAGAAGGGGAAACTGCCCTCGGCGACGGACGCGGAGACCTATGATCTCGAGTACGGGAGCGAGACGATCGAGATCCATCTCGACGCCTTCGAACCCGGCGACCGGGTGCTGATCGTCGACGACGTCCTGGCCACCGGAGGGACGGCCAGGGCCACCGCCGAGCTCGTGCGGCGGGGCGGTGGAGAGGTCGTCGGGTTGTCGGTCCTCCTCGAGCTGTCGTTCCTGCACGGACGCGACAAGCTGGGGAATCTGGACGTTCACTCCCTGGTTACGGTCTAGTACGAAATAGGGGCCGGATACACTGACGCCATCAGGGTCCGGTCGGAACGGGCGCGGCCCGCGCGACGGCGGGTGCGGCGCCCGGGATGGACTAGGGAGGCTGGGTGCCAGGTGAGGTGGTATCGACCGACGCGGTGAACACCGCCGCCGAGGAGCGGCGCGCGCCCCCACCGCCCGACGTCCGGCCGCCCGAGCCCGACGAGCCCGCCGCGCGGACGCCCGCGTCCGCCCCGCCCGCCCAGCCCTCGTCGAGATCCGATGTTCCCCCAGCTCCAGACCCTGGCGCCGCCCCGGACGACGATGAAGCGTCCGGGCCCGCCGTCCCGTCCAGGCCCACGCCGGCCACGATCCCGCCGTCCGCCGCCCGGGTGCGCCGTAGGCTCGCCAGGTTGGGCGCCCAGCGCGGCCCCGCTATGAACCCGGTACTCGAACCACTGATCAAGACGGTCCGCAACACGCACCCGAAGGCGGACCTCCGGCTCATCGAGCGCGCCTACGACGTGGCCGCGCACTACCACCGGCATCAGAAGCGCAAGAGCGGCGACCCGTACATCACCCATCCGCTCGCGGTCACCACCATCCTCGCCGAGCTCGGCATGAACACCGAGACGCTCTGCGCGGCGCTTCTGCACGACACCGTCGAGGACACCCCGTACACCCTCGACCAGCTGAGCGCCGAGTTCGGTGACGAGATCGCCGCCCTGGTCGACGGTGTCACCAAGCTCGACAAGGTCAAGTACGGGGAGGCCGCCGAGGCCGAGACCGTGCGCAAGATGGTCGTGGCGATGTCCCGCGACATCCGCGTCCTGGTGATCAAGCTCGGCGACCGGCTGCACAACATGCGCACGCTGCGCTACATGCCGCGGCACAAGCAGGAGAAGAAGGCCCGCGAGACCCTGGAGGTGTTCGCGCCGCTCGCGCACCGCCTCGGGATGAACACGCTGAAGTGGGAGCTGGAGGACCTCGCGTTCGCCACGCTGTACCCCAAGCGGTTCGACGAGATCGCCCGCCTGGTGTCCGAGCGCGCCCCGCGCCGCGACGTCTACCTGCAGGAAGTGATCGAGAACGTTTCCACCGACCTGCGCGAGGCCCGGATCAAGGCCACCGTGACGGGCCGGCCGAAGCACTACTACTCGATCTACCAGAAGATGATCGCGCGGGACGTCAGCTTCGACGACATCTACGACCTGGTCGGCATCCGGGTCCTCGTCGACAGCGTCCGCGACTGCTACGCCGCCCTCGGCTCGATCCACGCGCGGTGGAACCCGGTTCCCGGCCGGTTCAAGGACTACATCGCGATGCCGAAGTTCAACATGTACCAGTCGCTGCACACGACGGTGATCGGCCCGGAGGGCAAGCCCGTCGAGCTGCAGATCCGCACCTGGGGCATGCACCGCCGCGCCGAGTACGGCGTCGCCGCGCACTGGAAGTACAAGGAGGAGACGGTCGGCGGCCGCAAGGCCGGTGACATGCAGTGGCTGCGCCAGCTCCTCGACTGGCAGAAGGAGACCGCCGACCCGGCCGAGTTCCTGGAGTCACTGCGCTTCGACCTGTCGGTCTCCGAGGTGTTCGTCTTCACGCCGAAGGGCGACGTGATCGCGCTGCCGCAGGGCGCCACCCCCGTCGACTTCGCGTACGCGATCCACACCGAGGTCGGGCACCGATGTATCGGCGCCCGCGTCAACGGGCGCCTCGTCCCCCTCGAATCGACCCTCGACAACGGCGACACCGTCGAGGTCTTCACCTCCAAGTCGCAGGACGCGGGCCCGAGCCGCGACTGGCTCGGCTTCGTCAAGAGCGCCCGCGCCCGCAACAAGATCAAGCACTGGTTCTCCAAGGAGCGCCGCGACACCGCGATCGAGTCCGGCAAGGACGCCATCGCCCGCGCGATGCGCAAGCAGAACATGCCGCTGCAGCGGATGATGTCCGGCGAGGCCCTCCTCGCCCTCGCCCGCGACATGCGCTACCCGGACGTGTCGTCGCTGTACGCGGCGGTGGGCGAGAGCCAGGTCTCCGCGCAGCACGTCGTGCAGCGCCTGGTGGACGCCCTCGGCGGCGTGGAGAGCGCCGAAGAGGATCTCGCCGAGATCGCGCTGCCGACGCGCCGCAAGCGCAGCCGCCCCGCGGGCGACCCGGGCGTCGTCGTCGCCGACGACCCCGACGTGTGGATCCGGCTGTCGCGCTGCTGTACCCCGGTCCCCGGCGACGACATCGTCGGCTTCGTGACCCGGGGCCACGGCGTCTCCGTCCACCGCTCCGACTGCGCCAACGTCGAGAGCCTGAGGTCGCAGCCGGACCGGCTGATCGACGTCAAGTGGTCCCCGGGCGAGGACTCGGTGTTCCTCGTCGCGATCCAGGTGGAGGCGCTCGACCGGCCCCGCCTGCTGTCGGACGTGACCCGCGTCCTGTCCGACCAGCACGTCAACATCCTGTCGGCATCGGTCACCACGACCCGCGACCGCGTCGCCGTCAGCCGCTTCACCTTCGAGATGGGCGACCCGAAGCATCTCGGCCACGTCCTGAAGGCCGTCCGCTCGATCGACGGCGTCTACGACGTCTACCGGGTGACGAGCGGCGCCACCAAGTAGGAGCCCGTACGCGAGAGGGCGGCCGCGTCTGCGGCCGCCCTCTCGCGTACGGGTCAGTTCTCGGCGGGCTCGTCCTCGGGGACGAAGTCGACGCCGGCCTCCGCGCGCTGCTCCGGGGTGATGGGGGTCGGCGCGGCGGTCAGGGGGTCGTAGCCGGAGGCGGCCTTCGGGAAGGCGATCACATCGCGGATCGACTCCTGGCGGGCGAGGAGCATGACCACCCGGTCCCAGCCGAACGCGATCCCGCCGTGCGGCGGCGGGCCGAACTTGAACGCCTCCAGCAGGAAGCCGAACTTGGACTCCGCCTCCTGCTTGGACAGGCCCAGCACGTCGAAGACGCGCTGCTGCATCTCGGCCCGGTGGATACGGATGGAGCCGCCGCCGATCTCGTTGCCGTTCAGGACGAGGTCGTAGGCGTCGGCGAGGGCGGTGCCCGGGTCCTCCTGGAAGGTGTCGGCGTACTCGGGCTTGGGCGCGGTGAACGGGTGGTGCACCGAGGTCCAGCCGACCTGCTCGCCCTTGTCGTCCTCGACGGGCTCGAAGATCGGCGCGTCCACGACCCAGACGAACTTCCAGGCGGACTCGTCGATCAGGTCGCGGCGGCGGCCGATCTCCAGGCGCGCGGCGCCGAGGAGCTCCTGGGTGGAGTGCCGCTTGCCGGCGCCGAAGAAGACCGCGTCGCCGGGGGAGGCGCCGGTCTTGGCGGCGAGGCCCTCCTTCTCGGCGTCGGAGAGGTTCTTGGCGACCGGGCCGCCGAGGGTGCCGTCCTCCTGGACGAGCACGTAGGCGAGGCCGCGGGCGCCGCGGGCCTTCGCCCAGTCCTGCCAGCCGTCCAGCTCCTTGCGGGTCTGGGACGCGCCGCCGGGCATGACGACCGCGCCGACGTAGGGGGCCTGGAACACGCGGAACGACGTGCCGGCGAAGTACTCGGTCATGTCGGTCAGCTCGTTGCCGAACCGCAGGTCGGGCTTGTCGGAGCCGTAGCGGGCCAGCGCGTCGGCGTAGGTGATGTGGGGGATCGGGCGGGGGATCTCGTACCCGGCGATCTCCTTCCACAGGCGCGCCACGAGGTCCTCGCCGACCGACAGGACGTCGTCCTGCTCGGCGAACGACATCTCGATGTCGATCTGGGTGAACTCGGGCTGCCGGTCGGCGCGGAAGTCCTCGTCGCGGTAGCAGCGGGCGATCTGGTAGTAGCGTTCGAGGCCGCCGACCATGAGGAGCTGCTTGAACAGCTGCGGCGACTGCGGGAGCGCGTACCAGTGGCCCGGCTGGAGCCGGACGGGGACGAGGAAGTCGCGGGCGCCCTCCGGGGTGGACCGGGTGAGGGTGGGCGTCTCGACGTTCACGAAGCCGTGCGCGCGCATCACCTCGTGCGTCAGGAACGAGGCCTCCGAGCGGACCTTCATCGCCCGCGCGACGCTCTCGCGGCGCAGGTCGAGGTAGCGGTACTTGAGGCGGATCTCCTCGTTGACGTTGACGTCGCCCTCGATGGGGAACGGCAGCGGCGCCGCGTCGGAGAGCACCTCGATGCGGGCGGCGGCGACCTCGACCCCGCCGGTGGGCAGTTCGGGGTTCTCGTTGCCCTCCGGCCGGACGCGGACCTCGCCGACGACCTTGACGCAGTACTCGGCGCGCAGGTCGTGCGCGGTGTCCTCCTCGCGGAAGACGACCTGCGCGGTTCCGGAGGCGTCGCGCAGGTCGATGAACGTGACGCCGCCGTGGTCGCGGCGGCGCCCGACCCAGCCGGCCAGCGTTACCTGCTGCCCGGCGTGCTCCTTGCGGAGCGTCCCCGCCTCGTGGGTGCGGATCATTTCGAGAGCCTTTCCTTCAACGTCGTGGTGAGGTCGGTGAGCGGGACGGCGGTCTGCTCGCCCTCGGCCAGGTCCTTGACCTGGGCGACGCCGTCCGCGATATCTCGCTCCCCGAGGATCACGGCGTACCGGGCGCCCGAGCGGTCCGCGTCCTTCATGGCGCCCTTCAGCCTCTTGCCGCCGAACGCCATGTCGGCGGCGATCCCGGCGCGGCGCAGCTCCGCGACGAGCGCGAACAGGCGCCGCTCGGCGGTGTCGCCGAGCGCCACGCCGAACGCCTCGCAGCGCGGCTTGGCGGCGAACGCGGGGCCCGCCTCGTCCGACGACTCGGCCTCCAGGGCGAGGATCGTGCGGTCCAGGCCGAGCCCGAATCCGATGCCGGGCAGCAGGGGACCGCCGATGTCCTCCGACAGCCCGTCGTAGCGGCCGCCGCCGCCGATGCCGGACTGGGCGCCGAGCAGCGGGTGGTCGAACTCGTAGGTGGTGCGGGTGTAGTAGTCCAGGCCGCGGACGAGGGTGGGGGTGTCCTCCCACGCGATGCCGAGGTCGGCGAGCAGCTCCCGGACGCGGTCGTGGTGCGCCTTGCACGCCGGGCACAGGTGGTCGGCCATCAGCGGGGCGCCCGCGAGCTGCTCGCGGACCTTGGGACGCTTGTCGTCCAGCACCCGCAGCGGGTTGATCTCGACGCGGGCGCGGGTGTCCTCGTCCAGGTCCAGGCCGCGCAGGAAGTCCTGCAGCAGGGCCCGGTAGGCGGGGCGGCACTCCTTGCAGCCGAGCGAGTTCAGCAGCAGCCGCACCCGGGTCAGGCCGAGGGACCGGTACCAGTTCCACGCGATCGCGATCGTCTCGGCGTCGACCTGCGGGTCCTCGCTGCCGATCGCCTCCAGGTCGAGCTGGTAGAACTGCCGGTAGCGGCCCTGCTGCGGGCGCTCGGCCCGGAACGCGGCCCCGGTCGTCCACACCTTCACCGGCAGCGAGCCCTTGTGCAGGTTGTTCTCCAGGACGGAGCGCAGCACCGACGCGGTGAACTCGGGGCGCAGCGTCAGCGACCGGCCGCCCCTGTCCTCGAAGGTGTACATCTCCTTGGACACGACGTCGGTGGACTCGCCGACGCCGCGCCGGAACAGGTTGGTGTCCTCGAACACCGCCAGTTCCAGATACCCGTACCCGGCCAGCCTCGCCTGCTCGGCGAACGCCTCCCGGATGGCGTAGAAGAGATCCGCGCGCGGCGGGACGTACTCGCTGACCCCCTTTGGGGCCCGGAAACTCGAACTCATGGTGTTTTAGATCAGAATCCCTTGTCAGGTCCGTCCGCGGGGACCAACTCCGAGAGGAACGGGTTGGTCGCGCGCTCGCGGCCGATTGTGGTCTGGTCGCCGTGGCCGGGCAGGACGGCCGTCTCGTCGGGCATCGTGAGGCACACCCGGGACAGGCTGGCGAGGATCTGCTCGTACGATCCGCCCGGCAGGTCGGTGCGCCCGATGGAGCCGGCGAACAGCAGGTCGCCGGTGAACATCACGTCCGGGATCTGCTGCGCCTTCGGCGTCCGGAACGTCACCGACCCGGGCGTATGGCCCGGCGCATGGTCGACGGTGAAGCTCAGCCCGGCCAGCTCCAGCACCGACCCGTCGGCCAGTTCGCGCACGTCGTCCGGCTCGGACAGCTCCAGCCCGCCGAACAGCTGCTGCCCGGCGCCCAGGGACAGGCCCTTGGCCGGATCGGTCAGCAGGTCGCGGTCGTCGGGGTGGACGTAGGCCGGGACGTCCTTGGCGCCGCAGACCGGGGCCACCGACCAGACGTGATCGAGATGGCCGTGCGTCAGCAGCACCGCGACCGGCTTCAGCCGGTGCTCGCGCAGGATCTCCTCGATCCCGCCCTCGGCGTCCTGGCCGGGATCGATGATCACGCACTCCTCACCGGCGGCGGGCGCCACGACGTAGCAGTTCGCGGCGAACGATCCAGCGGGGAACCCGGCGACGAGCACGGTCGTCCTTCCTTTGAACCATCTCGGGTGGGCGTGTTCGAGGGTACCGGCGCGGCCACGGCCACCGCGAACGAGTTGGCGCGGCCGACGTGTCGCGGGGCGCGGCCCGCCGGGGCGCGGCCGGGCGGGAAAGCGCTCCCTGAACGCGGAGACGCTTTTACTCCCGGGTACCGCTACTATGCGCTGCACGTTCACCTGATCACACCGGAGAGGCGAGGCACGTGGCGGCGAAGGACCGCAAGAAGCAGCTCGCGCGGCAGCGCTACGAGCGCCAGCAGCAGCGGCAGGCGCAGGAGGCGGCGCGGGCGCGCCGACTCAAGATCATCACCGCCGCGGCGGTGGTGGCGGTCATCGTCGTCGGCGGCGCCGCGTTCATGGTGCTCACCAAGGACGACGAGTCCACCGCCGCCGGGCCCAAGTGCACCTACAAGGCGGCCCAGCAGGACGGCGCGCCCAAGGGTGTCGGCACCCCCGCGGGCAAGCCCGCCTACACCGACATCGTCCAGACGACGATGAAGACCAACCAGGGCGACGTGGAGGTGCAGCTGTACGGCGGCAAGGCGCCGTGCACGGTCAACTCCTTCACGTACCTGGCGCAGAAGAACTTCTTCGACAAGACCTCGTGCCACCGGTTGACGAGCGGCGGGCTCAACGTCCTGCAGTGCGGCGACCCGACCGCGAAGGGCACCGGCGGGCCGGGCTACCAGTTCGCCAACGAGAACACCGAAGGCGCCATGTACACCGAGGGCACGCTCGCCATGGCGCACAGCAGCCTGCCGGACTCCAACGGCAGCCAGTTCTTCATGGTCTACAAGGACTCGCAGCTCCCGCCGGACTACACGGTGTTCGGGAAGATCACCAAGGGACTGGACGTGCTGAAGAAGATCGCTGACGCGGGCTCGGACCCGAAGGGCGACGGCAAGCCCAAGAAGAAGGTAGAGATCCAGGACGTCACGATCGCCGGGAAATAGGCGAACGGGATACTAAGGTGTGGAGGGTCCGGTCGCCGTGAGCGCGTCCGGGCCCGCGATTCAGGAGGCAAGGTGTCCAGCGCGACCGATCCCTGGGGCCGGGTGGACGAGGACGGCACCGTCTATGTCAGGACGGCCGACGGCGAGCGGATCGTCGGCTCCTGGCAGGCGGGCGCGCCCGAAGAGGCCCTGGCCTACTTCAAGCGCAAGTACGACGCGCTCGTCACCGAGATCGGCCTGCTCGAACAGCGGGTCCGCACCACCGACCTGCAGCCGGCCCAGGCCCAGCAGGGCATCGACCGGCTGCGTGAGGCCGTCGCCGAGGCGCACGCCGTCGGCGACCTCGGCGCCCTCCTGCGTCGCCTGGAGGGCCTGTCGGAGCAGGTCGGGCGCCGCCGCGAGGAGGTCAAGGCCCAGCGCGAGCAGCACCGGCACGAGGCCCGCGAGATCAAGGAGCGGATCGTCGCCGAGGCCGAGCGCATCGCCGTCGAGGAGACGCACTGGAAGAACGGCGGCGAGCGCCTGCGCCTCCTGGTCGAGGAGTGGAAGGCCGCCGACCGCATCGACCGCCCCACCGAGACCACGCTGTGGAAGCGCCTGTCGGCCGCCCGCAACGCCTTCACCAAGCGCCGCAAGGCCTACTTCGCCACCCTCGACGACCAGCGCGAGGAGGCCCGGCGGGACAAGGAGCGCCTCGTCGCCGAGGCCGAGGCGATGGCGGGCTCCACCGACTGGGGCGACACTGCCGCCGCCTACCGCGACCTGATGCGCCGCTGGAAGCTCGCCGGGCGCGCCTCCCGGGACGCCGAGGAGGACCTGTGGGCCCGCTTCAAGGGCGCCCAGGACACCTTCTTCCAGGCCCGCAGCGCGGCGTTCGCCGAGCGTGACGCCGAGTTCCGCGGCAACGCCGAGGAGAAGGAGAAGATCCTCGCCGAGGCCGAGCGGCTGCTGCCGGTGCGGGACGTCCGGCAGGCCCGCCAGTCCCTGCGCGCGGTCCAGGAGCGCTGGGAGGCCGCCGGGATGGTGCCGCGCGACCAGCGCGACCGTCTCGAAGGGCGGCTCCGCAAGATCGAGGAGGCCGTCCGCTCCGCCGAGGAGAACGAGTGGCGCCGCACCAACCCCGAGGCCCGCGCCCGCGCCGAGGCCACGGTGGGCCAGCTGCGCAGCTCCATCGAGCAGTTGGAGAAGCGGCTCGGCAAGGCCCGTGAGGCCGGCCGCCAGAAGGACGTGAAGGAGGCCGAGGAGGCCCTCAGCGCCCGTCGCGCCTGGCTCGAAGAGGCCGAGCGCACCCTCGCCGAGTTCTCCTGACCTTCTCGCCGCCGCCTTCAGGCCGTCCGGCCCAGGAAGGCGAGCATGCGCGTCTGCTCGTCCGCGCCGCGCGGCGCGGGCAGGGGCGGCGCCAGACGCCCCTCGGTCCGCAGTGAGGCGGCGACCACCTGGGCCGTCGCGAACGCGTGGTGGACGAGGTCGGGGTCGAGGCGCGCCGGCTGGCCCGTCGCCCGGGCCAGGTCCCAGGCGTGCGTCAGCGGCTCCAGGATGTAGGCCTCCAGGAAGTCGCCCAGCGGCAGCTCGCCCAGCCCGTCGAACGGGATGGGGCGGCGGAGCGCGTCGGGGGTGAGGGCCGCCGCGCACTCCTTGCGGGCCGTCCGCCAGCTCATCAGGACGTCGCCCGCGACGAACCGCGCGGGGTCGGTGCTGACGTCCGGCTCGGGCTGTCCCGAGGCCAGCGCCCGGACCAGGAACTGGCCGCCGGTCACGTGGCCGGCGACGTCCCGGGCGGTCCACCCCGAGCAGGGCGACGGCGCGTCCCACCCGTCGCGGGGGACGCCGGCCACCAGGCCCTCGAAGAGGTCGAGGGCCCGGTGGTAGCCGCTGAGGTTGTGAGCCATGGTGGTCAGTGACGCGCGATCCGGCGGCGCTGTCAAGCGCTATCGCGAACCTCGCGGGGACCGGGTCACACGGCGGGGGAGCCGCGCTGCCGGAGCATCGCGTTCATCTGCGTGATCTCCGCCTGCTGCCCTTCCACCATCGTGCGGGCCAGCCGCCGCACCCGGTCGTGCCCCGTGCGCTCCAGCGCCGCCCGCGCCATGCCCACGCCGCCGCGGTGGTGCGCGATCATCAGTTTCAGGAACAGCACCTCGGCGGCGCGGCCGGATGCCTTCTCCAGCTCGGCGAGCTGACCGCGCGTCGCCATGCCCGGCATCGCGGCCCCGCCGCCGCCGTGGCCGCCGTGGCCGGACATCCAGCGCATGCGGCCGGACGGGTCGGCCTTCGGCACGCCCCATTCGTCCAGCCAGGCCGTCATCATGCCGATCTGGGCGGACTGGGTGTTGATGACGTCGTAGGCCAGCAGCCTCGTCCCGGGATCGTCCGTGCGGTCCCTGATGATGAACGACATCTTCACCGCCTGGGCGTGGTGCGCGCTCATGTCGCGGGCGAACCCGGCCTCGGGGCCGTCCGTGCCGGGCCGTTCCGAGCGGGAGACGGCGAGCGCCACCAGGACGGCGCCGGCGAGCAGGACCAGGGCCGCGAGGACGACGGTGGCCCGCCGCCCCCGCGGCGCCGCGGCGCCCTCGCTCACGGGGTGTCCTTGCCGCCGGAGCAGGCCGCGCCCGGCTCGGGGGTCTGCGGGCCCTTCACGAAGGCCCGCAGGAACCGGTCCACCCGCGGATCGGTGGCCTGCTGGAGCTTCACCTGCCTGCCCCACGCGGTGAGCGTGACCGGCGAGTCCTGGTCCGGGTAGGGGCTGAGCAGCGTGTAGTCGGTCGCGGTGACCTTCCCCTTGAGCACGCCGAGCTGGTCCGCGGGAAGGCCGGGCCGGTAGGTGATCCAGACGGCGCCGTGTTCCAGCGAGTGGACGGCGTGCTCGTTCAGCAGCGGCGTCTCGTAGACGCGGCCGTCGCAGTTCTGCCAGACGGGGTTGTGGTCGCCGCCCATCGGCGGACCGGTGTCGTACTTGACGCTGCCGCCGACGTGGCCGCGGCCGAGGCCGTCCTTGGTCACCAGGCCGCGGATGGAGGAGGAGCCGTCGGCGGACGACGACCTGGTCTGCATGAACGTGAAGCCGATGGCGACGACCGCCACCAGGCCGATCACGGCGAAGAACGCGATGCCTCCCCACGGGACCTCGCGCTGTGTCAGCGCGTTCTTCTTGGCGGTGTTGCCGCGCGCGTTCTGGTTACGCGCGCTCTTGTTACGGGCGCTCTTGGACATGCCGGCGGCCTCTCAGGGTGCTGTGGATGTGAACGGACAGGGCAGCGCCGCATCGGGCACAGGCGTGATGCGGGCGGTGCGAACGGCCGAAGGGCCGGTCCGTTTACAGCCGGAGAACCTGGAGGGAGGGCGCGGACGCGGGGACGAGCCGGGTACAGGGCGGCGGGGCGAACGTCCAGCCGAGGCGGGCGGGCAGGCGCGAGACGGGCCGGCGCAGCACGGCGGCCAGCCCCATTAGGACGAGGGTGAACAGGACGGCCAGGCACAGGCACGCGTCCGAGGGGACGGGTGCGGGCACCTTCATCGGGGAGGCGGCCGGCGCGCCCTGTGCGGGGCCCTGAAAGCCGCGGAGCGGCGTTGCGCCGGCACCCGGCTGTTCGTGGCCCGTGGACGCGAAGACGGCGCCGACGGGAACGCTCACGGCGTGCTGGGTGCACACGCGCGCCGGGGGCGCATGGCCCAGCCCGTAGCTGAACACCAGCCCGCCCACGACGAACAGCGCCACGAGCAGCCCTGCCAGCCCGTGGCGTCGACGGGGGGCCGTACCGGACACCGTCACGCTCCTGGTCGCGTCTTCCGGGCTGTTCCAACGCCGCAGCCGTCCTCCGGGTTCCCACCCGCCGGACGCGCGTGCGGGGACTGCGCGTGCGGGAGAATTGCCAGCCGCCCGCGGACCTGCGGGACCGTCCGGGACTGTCCGCGCCGCGAGATAGTGTCGGAGCGTGACCAGCAGGGCGGAATCGGGCGAGCCGGAGGGCCTTTTCGACGCTCCGGAGCGGGACGGGGCGATCCCGGCGGAGGCGCGGGCGAAGCCGCCGGCGGCGCCCGCCCGTGGCGGCGCGGAGCAGCCCCTCGCCGTCCGGATGCGCCCCCGCGCCCTGGACGAGGTCGTCGGGCAGGGCCACCTGCTCGGCCCGGGCACGCCGATCCGGCAGCTCGTCGACCGTGACGTGCCGATGTCGCTCGTGCTGTGGGGCCCGCCGGGCACGGGCAAGACCACCCTCGCCACCGTCGTCAGCCACGTCACCTCGCGCCGCTTCGTGGAGGTCTCCGCGGTCAGCGACGGCGTCAAGCGCGTCCGCGCCGAGATCGACCTGGCGCGCCGGGAGCTCGGCATGACGGGACGGCAGACGGTCCTGTTCGTCGACGAGGTGCACCGCTTCAACAAGGCCCAGCAGGACGCCCTGCTGCCCGCCGTGGAGAACCGCTGGGTGTCCTTCATCGGCGCCACCACCGAGAACCCGTTCTTCTCCGTCATCAGCCCGCTGCTGTCGCGCTCGCTGCTGCTCACCCTGGAGCCGCTCGGCGAGGACGACCTGCGCGAGGTGATCCGCCGCGCCCTCACCGAGGAGCGCGGGCTGAACGGGGCGGTCACCCTCGACCCCGCCGCCGAGGACCACCTCGTCCGGCTGGCCGGCGGCGACGCCCGCCGCACCCTCACCTACCTGGAGGCCGCCGCGCTCGTCGTCGACGACGGCGGGGCGATCGACCCGGACGTGCTGGAGAAGGCCGTCGACCGGGCCGCCGTCCGCTACGACCGGGAGGGCGACCAGCACTACGACGTCATCAGCGCGTTCATCAAGAGCATCCGCGGCAGCGACGTCGACGCGGCGCTGCACTACCTCGCCCGCATGATCGAGGCCGGCGAGGACGCCCGGTTCATCGCCCGGCGGCTGATCGTGCACGCCAGCGAGGACGTCGGCATGGCCGACCCGACCGCGCTGCAGACCGCGGTCGCCGCCGCGCAGGCGGTGGAGTTCGTCGGCCTGCCCGAGGCCCGCATCAACCTGGCCCAGGCGGTGATCCACCTCTCCCTCGCGCCGAAGTCCAACGCGGTGATCACGGCGGTGGACGGCGCGCTCGGCGACGTCCGCAAGGGGCTCGCCGGCCCCGTCCCGGGGCACCTGCGCGACGCCCACTACAAGGGCGCCGCGAAGATCGGGCACGGGCAGGGCTACAAGTACGCGCACGAGCACCCCGGTGGCGTGGTCCGCCAGCAGTACGCGCCCGACGCGGTCGACGGACGGGAGTACTATCGCCCGACCAGGCACGGCGCGGAAGCCCGGTTCACCGAGGTGCTCGCGCGGATCCGCTCCGTGCTGCGCGGCGCCGGGGACCGGCGATGATCGTTCTCCGCCGCCCGGTGCTCCCGCCATGCGGCCTGGTGGACCGGTAAGGTCTGTCAGGCCATGCCCGGCCCCGTGCCGACCTCACGTGAACGGAAAGCCCTGATGCTTACTGGTGGACAGCTAGCAGGCCTCATCGTGGCCGTGTTCTGGGCGGTGCTCGTCTCGTTCGTCGCGCTCACCCTGCTGAAGCTCTCCAAACTCCTCGGCGAGGCCAGCGAGCTCGTCCGCGACATCGGCGAGCAGGCCGGCCCGCTGATGGACGACATGACCCGGACGGTGAAGCGCGCCAACGAGCAGCTCGGCCGCACCGACGTCATCACCAGGCAGGTCGCCGGCGTCACCCAGAACGTCTCGGCCGTCACCACCGTGATGACCTCGGTGGTCGGCGGGCCGCTGGTGAAGGCCGCCGCCTTCTCCTACGGCGTCCGCAAGGCCCTCGGCAACCGCGACGGGGAGGAGCGCGCCGCGTCCGGACGTCCGGAGCTGCCGGCCCGCTCCCCGGGGAGGGGGCGCAAATGAGGCGGCTGTTCTGGCTCTCGGTCGGCGCCGGCGCCGGCGTCTACGCCTCGCACCGCGTCAAGCGGCGCGTGGAGCGCTTCGCGCGCGCCTGGTCGCCCGAGGGCGTGGCGGCGCGGGCGGTGTCGACCGGGCAGGGCGCCGGCGAGCGGCTGAGGCTTTTCGCCTCCGACGTCCGTACCGAGATGCGGGCCCGTGAGGAGGAGCTGCGCGAGGCCGTCCAAATGGACCAGGCCCCGCCGGACGGCGGGGGGCCGCAGGCCCGCCGCGTGCTCAAGGCGAGATACACGATCATCGAGAACGACAAGGATGGCCACTGATATGGAGTCGGCAGAGGTCGCGCGCCGCTTCCTCGGATTCTTCGAGGAGCGCGGGCACACGGTGGTGCCCTCGGCCAGCCTGGTCGCCGAGGACCCGACCCTGCTTCTGGTCAACGCCGGCATGGTCCCCTTCAAGCCGTACTTCCTCGGCCAGCGCACCCCTCCGTCCCAGCGGATGACGAGCGCCCAGAAGTGCGTGCGCACGCCCGACATCGAGGAGGTCGGCAGGACCACCCGGCACGCCACCTTCTTCCAGATGCTGGGCAACTTCTCCATCGGCGACTACTTCAAGGAGCAGGCGATCCCGTTCGCCTGGGAGCTGCTGACCCGGTCGCGGGTCGACGGCGGCTTCGGGTTTCCCGAGGAGAAGCTGTGGGTCACCGTCTTCAAGGACGACGACGAGGCCCAGAGCATCTGGCACGACAAGGTCGGCGTCCCCCTCGACCGCATCCAGCGGCGCGGCATGGAGGACAACTTCTGGTCGATGGGCGTGCCCGGCCCGTGCGGCCCCTGCTCGGAGATCTACTACGACCGCGGCCCCGAGTACGGCCGCGAGGGCGGGCCGGTCGCCGACGAGGACCGCTACCTGGAGGTCTGGAACCTCGTCTTCATGCAGTTCGAGCGGGGTCCCGGGGAGAGCAAGACCGACTTCCCGATCCTCGGCGACCTGCCGGCCAAGAACATCGACACCGGCATGGGCCTGGAGCGCATGGCGGCGATCCTTCAGGGCGTCGACAACATCTATGAGACCGACACCCTCTGGCGGGTCCTCGACCGCGCCGCGGGGCTGACCGGCACCTCCTACGGGCGCGACCACCGCGCGGACGTGTCGCTGCGCGTCGTCGCCGACCACGTCCGCAGCGGCACGATGATGGTCGCCGACGGCATCCGCCCCGGCAACGAGGGCCGCGGCTACGTGCTGCGCCGCATCCTGCGCCGCTCCATCCGCAACCTGCGCCTGCTCGGCGGGCAGGACGCCGGGCTCATGCACGAGCTGACCGCCGTCGCGATCCAGGCGATGGGCGAGCAGTACCCGGAGCTGGTGCGCACCGCCGCGAACATCCACACCGTCATCGACGCCGAGGAGGACTCCTTCCTCCAGACGCTGCGCACCGGCACCGCGATCTTCGACACCGCCGTCGAGGACACCCGGCGCTCCGGCGGCGCGACCCTGGCGGGCGACCAGGCGTTCAAGCTGCACGACACCTACGGCTTCCCGATCGACCTCACCCTGGAGATGGCGTCCGAACAGGGCCTCCAGGTGGACGAGGCGGGCTTCCGCCGGCTCATGAAGGAGCAGCGGGACCGCGCGAAGAAGGACGCCCGCGACAAGAAGACCGGCAACCTCGACGTGTCCGTCCTGGACGAGCTGCTCACCGGCGCCGGCGGCAGGGTCGACTTCACCGGCTACGGCAGCCTCGCCGGCGACGCCCGCCTCGTGGGGCTGCTGGTGAACGGCGCCAACGCGCCCGCCGCGGGGGAGGGCACCGAGGTCGAGGTCGTCCTCGACCGCACCCCGTTCTACGCCGAGGGCGGCGGCCAGCTCGCCGACCACGGCCTGATCCGGTTCGGCAACGGCGCCGTGGTCGAGGTGACCGACGTGCAGGCGCCCCTCGCCGGGCTCATCGTGCACCGCGGGCGGGTCCGCAGCGGCGAGGCGCAGGCCGGCGACTCGGCCTACGCCGAGGTCGACGTGGAGCGGCGCCGGGCGATCTCCCGATCGCACACCGCCACCCACATGGTGCACGCCGGGTTCCGCCGCGCGCTCGGCGAGTCCGCCGCGCAGGCCGGCTCGGAGAACTCGCCCGGCCGGTTCCGGTTCGACTTCACCGCGTCCGGGGCCGTCCCCGCGAGCGTGCTGCGCGACGTCGAGGACGAGGTCAACGAGGTCCTGGTCGGCGACCTGGACGTGCGCGCCTTCCACACCTCGATCGACGAGGCCCGCGCGATGGGCGCGCTCGCGCTGTTCGGCGAGAAGTACGGCGACGAGGTCCGGGTCGTCGAGGTCGGCGACTACTCCCGCGAGCTGTGCGGCGGCACCCACGTCGCCCGGAGCGGGCAGCTCGGCCTGGTCAAGGTGCTGGGCGAGTCGTCCATCGGCGCCGGCGTCCGGCGCGTCGAGGCGCTCGTCGGCATCGACGCCTTCCGCTTCCTGGCCCGCGAGAGCGTCCTCGTGGCGCAGCTCGCCGAGCAGATGAAGACCCGCAAGGAGGAGCTGCCCGAACGCCTCTCCGGCGTGGTCTCCCGGCTGCGGGACGCCGAGAAGGAGCTGGAGAAGCTGCGCTCGCAGCAGGTCCTCGCGATCGCCGGGTCCCTCGCGGAGGGCGCCAAGGACGTGGGCGGCACCGCGTTCGTGGGGCACCGCGCCCCCGACGGCACCGGCGCCGACGACCTGCGCAAGCTCGCCGTCGACATCCGCGGCCGCCTCACCGCGCGCCCCGCGGTCGTGATGGTCGCCGGCGTGCCGAAGGACCGTCCCGTCGTGGTCATCGCCGTCACCCAGGGCGCACGCGACCGCGGCCTCAAGGCGGGCGCGCTCGTCGGCCTGGCCGCCAAGGCGCTCGGCGGAGGCGGCGGCGGCAAGGACGACCTGGCCCAGGGGGGCGGCGCCAACCCCGCCGCGATCGGCGATGCCCTCGCCGCCGTCGAGCAGGCAGCAGGGGCCGCGTGAGCCCGGCACGACGGGGCGGGAGAAGCGAGCCGCGCCACCGCCGGGCGGAGGCGAGGCGATGAGGCCCGCGAGGTGCGCGGCGTCGGCTGGACTGAGGAGCGCGCGGAGCGACGGAGGAGTGAGCACGCGACGAGGGAAGCCGGTGCCTGGTGGCGCTCCGAGCCGCCGAGCGGAGGCGAGGCGATGAGGCCCGCGAGGTGCGCGGCGTCGGCTGGACTGAGGAGCGCGCGGAGCGACGGAGGAGTGAGCACGCGACGAGGGAAGCCGGTGCCTGGTGGCGCTCCGAGCCGCCGAGCGGAGGCGAGGCGATGAGGCAGGGCGTCAGGCTCGGGGTCGATGTGGGGAGCGTGCGGGTCGGGGTCGCCCGGTGCGATCCCGGCGGGATCCTCGCGTCTCCGCTGGAGACGGTGAAGAGCGGCAAGGGCGACGTCGACCGGCTCGTGGACCTGGTCGCCGAGCACGAGGCGATCGAGGTCGTCGTCGGGCTGCCCACCTCGCTGTCGGGGCGGGAGGGGCCGGCGGCGCAGTCGGCGCGCAGGTTCGCGGTCAGGCTCGCCGGCCGCCTTCCCGCGGAGACGGTCCGGCTGCACGACGAGCGGCTCACGACCGTGACCGCCGAGAGCGGCCTGCGGGCCGGCGGCGTGCACGGCCAGGCGCGGCGCAAGGTCGTCGACCAGGCCGCCGCGGCGGTCCTGCTCCAGGCGGCCCTCGACGCCGAACGGTTGACCGGACGCCCCCCGGGCGAGATCGTCCAGGGGAGCTCATGAACGACTTGGACCTCTTCTCCGACCCGTACGGCGACGGGCCTCCGCCCGAGGAGACCCGCGGCCGGCGGGACCAGCGGCGCCGGCGCAAGCGCCAGAAGCGCCGCAGGCGCAGCGGGCGTGCCGCCGCGCTGTTCGCGATGGCGTTCCTCGTGGCCGTGTTCGGCACCGGCGGCGTCCTCGGGTACGCGTGGCTCGACAACAAGTGGCACCCGCCGGACTACGAGGGAGAGGGCTCCGGCAAGGTCACCGTCCAGATCAGCGACGGCGCGAGCGGGTCGGTGATCGGGACGACGCTGGAGCAGCACAAGGTCGTCAAGAGCTCCCAGGCCTTCGTGAAGACCTACAACAAGGAGACCCGCGCCTCCAGCATCCAGCCGGGCTTCTACCAGATGCGGCTGCAGATGTCCTCGGCCGCGGCGATGGCGCTGCTGCTGGACCCGAAGTCGCGGGCCGGGAACCAGGTCACGATCCCCGAGGGCCGGCGGGCCATCGAGGTCTTCGAGCTGCTGGCGAAGAAGACCGGGATCTCCGTCAAGGAGTTCCAGGCGGTGGCGAAGCGGCCGAAGAACCTCGGGCTGCCCTCCTACGCGCGGGGCAAGGTCGAGGGGTACCTGTACCCGGGACGCTACGACCTGGACCCGAACGGCTCGGCGGAGCAGATTCTCAAGGAGATGGTGGGCCGGTTCACCAAGGAGGCCGACAGCGTCGACCTCGTCGCCGAGGCGCGCAAGGCGCACCTGAACCCGGCGACGGTCATCACGCTCGCCAGCCTGGTCCAGGCCGAGGGCGGCAAGCCCAGCGACCTGCCGAAGATCTCCCGGGTCATCTACAACCGGGTGGACAAGGGCATGAAGCTGCAGTTCGACACCACGGTGCTGTACGCGCTGAACGAGCGGCGGCTGACCGTCACCGAGAAGGACCTGCAGACCGAATCGCCCTACAACACCTACCTGCACGTGGGCCTTCCGCCCGGCCCGATCGCCAATCCCGGACCGGACGCGATCGAGGCCGCGCTGGCTCCGGCGGAGGGGACGTGGCTGTACTTCATCGCCACCGACCCGACGAACAAGGTCACCAAGTTCGCCACGACGGAGCAGGAGCGGCTGGCGATCGAGAAGGAGTTCCGGGCCTGGCAGAAGGCGCACCCGGGCCAATGACCGACGGGACGGGCCGCCGCGCGGCGGTTTTGGGGTCGCCGATCGCGCATTCGCTCTCGCCGGTGCTGCACCGGGCGGCGTACGCGGCGATGGGGCTGGACGCCTGGTCCTACGACGCGGTCGAGTGCGGTGAGGACGGTCTGGCCGCGCTGCTGGACGGGCTCGGGCCGGAATGGGCGGGCCTGTCGCTGACCATGCCGCTCAAACGCGTCGCGCTCGGCCTGGTCGACACGGTCTCGGACCTGGCGGCGAAGGTCGGGGGCGCGAACACGATCGTCCTGCGGGACGGGCGGCGGCACGGGGACAACACCGATGTGTACGGCATCGAGACGGCGCTCGCCGAGGCGGGGCTGAAGGCCCCGGCCGAGGCGCTGGTGCTGGGCGGCGGCGCGACGGCGGCGTCCGCGCTGGCCGCCCTCGCCGGGCTCGGCACGCGCGAGGCCGTCCTCGCGGTGCGGACGCCGGAGCGCGCCGCCGGCGCGGCCGAGGTGGGGGAGCGGTTCGGGCTCGCGGTGCGGGTCGTGCCGCTCGGTGAGGCGTCCGCGCACCTGCCCGCGGAGCTGGTCGTGTCGACCCTTCCCGGAGGGGCCGCCGACGTGTTCGCCGAGCCGGTCGCCGAGTCCGGCGCGGCCTTGTTCGACGTCGTGTACGCGCCGTGGCCCACGGCGCTCGCGGCGGCCGTCGAGCGCGCGGGCGGCACGGCCGTCGGCGGGTTCGCGATGCTCCTGCACCAGGCCGTCCGGCAGGTGGCCATGATGACGGGCCGCGATGACGTGCCGGTGGAGGCGATGCGCGCCGCGGGCGAGGCGGAGCTGGCCCGCCGCGCCTGACCCCGCCTCAGGGCGGGGCGCGCTGGGCACGGCGCCGCTTCACCGACTCGTCGATGCTGGTGAGGACGATGGGCAGGATCACGCTGAGCCAGAAGTCCTTCCAGCCCCACACGCCCGCGGCGACGCCGAGCGCACTGCCGGCGCACACGAGGCTCAGCAGGAACGCCGCCCAGTGCCGCTGGGCCAGCCCGATCGGGTCGACGATGCGGCGGTGCGGGAGCAGGTCGGCCAGCGGACGCTCCCGGGCGTGGGCGCGCTGCACGACCATCGCGTCCGGCAGCCAGTGCAGGACGTCGGCGTTCCCGGCGAGCGGGATCCGGGACAGGGCGACCAGCGTCTCCAGCCGCCACCACAGCGTCCACAGCGACGTGCGCCCGCTGCCCGGGTAGCCGTTCCAGCGCGGGTCGGCGACCTCCCCGCGCACCAGCGTCCGGAACGCGCGGGCGACGGTGGGCCCGTGCGGTCCGCGCGGGTCCCGCAGCAGCGCGGTGAGCGCGATCGGCAGCCCGTAGTGCCACAGGGCGAGACGCCATACCGGCTCCGGCCCGGCGCCGCGTTCCGACACGGTGCGCGGCGAGACGCCGTAGGTCTCGATCCAGGTGTGGTCGTCGTCGGGGTCGAGGTGCTCCAGCAGCCAGTCGTAGGCGTCCAGCAGCCGCTCGGTCCTCAGGTCGGGGCGCGCCTCGGCCAGCGTCACCAACGCGAAGGCGGTGTGCGTGACGGTGGGCCGGGACGCCGGCGTCGGGCCCCAGGCGGGACGGTGCGCGGTCCGGTCCGCCGTCAGCCACTCCACGCCGCGGTCGACGGCGGGGTCGTAGGGGTTGAGCTGGCTGAGCGCGCGGAGCGCCAGGCACGTCAGCCACACCCGGGACGGGCAGCCGCGCAGTGAGCCCCATCCACCGTCGGGGTTCTGGTTGTACAGCAGCCACCGGTAGGCGCGCTCCAGGTCGGGGGCGTCCTCGCGCAGGTCGCAGCGGGCGCGGGCGAGGAAGCGCGCGATCCAGCCGGTCGCCTCGACCACCGGCATGCCGAGGCTGGTCCTGGTGGCCCAGCCGCCGTCGCGCAGCGGGTCGTCGGACCGGGTCTGCCGGGCGGCGAGGAGTTCTAGGCCGTCGTCGAAGTGCTCGAACGCCCGCCCCGCTTCGGCGAACGCCATCAGCCCGAGGGCGGTGGCGGTGGTGCCGGGTTCCGGCCGCGCGAGTTCGTGGTACCAGCCCCCCCCGGTGCCGAGCGCGGGGGCGTAGGTGTCGCGCAGGACGTCCAGCGACTCGTTCAGCCGGGCGTCGAGGACGGCCAGGTCGATGATCGGGGGGTCGGCGCCGCGGCGCCAGGCGGCGGAGCGGGCGGCGCGGGGCGCACGGGGCGCACGGGACGGGAGCGGGGGTGTCTGGTTCACGTTCTTGCCTTCTGCTCTTGTTATTCCCGGCAGGCCGGGATTTGTACCTCGCGGTCCCGCCTCTGTATCCGCTGCCGCGAGCGCAGGCGCGCGGCACCGGGCAGGCTGGAGGCAGACCGCTCCCGCGTTCCGCGATGCTGGAGGTGGCTTGGCCGAACCGACCGTCCGGGACGAGCCCGACCACGACTGCGTCCTGTGCCCCCCGCTGCGGTTCCGCTTCAACGGCATGGCCGGACTGCCCGGCGAGTCGGGCGTCATCGCCGGCGACCGCGACTTCTTCCTGATCCCGGACGTCGCGCCGCTCGCCGAGGGGCACCTCCTGCTGGTGACGCGTGAGCACCACCAGTGCGCGGGAGACTTCCCCGGGCCGATGTGGGAGCGCGCGCTGTGGTGGCGTGACCGTGTGGCCCGTCTCTACCGGGAGGCGTACGGAGCCGGAGGACTGCTGCTGTTCGAGCACGGGTCGGCGAGCGCTCAGGGCGGCGGCGCATGCATCGACCACGCGCACTGGCATTTCCTCCCTGGCGCGACCGGCGTACGGGTGGTCGTGGAGCGGGAGGGGCGCCCAGGCGTTCCGGCGGACCACGCGACCCTGCGGGCCTGCTACCGCGCCGGCCGCTCCTACCTGCTGATCGAGGAGGACGGCGCCGCGACCGTCCACCCGGGCGACGGTGTGCGGAGCCAGTTCCTGCGCTGGGCCGTGGAGGCGTCGAGCCCGAGCCGTACCTGGCGCTGGCAGGAGACCTTCGGGTCGCCCGCCAGCAGGCGGCGCTTCCTGTGCACGCTGCGGGCGATTCGGGCGGCGGCGGCCGCCCTGCCGGACACGGATCAGCCTCCCGACAGCCACCAGTAGAGCTCGCACGAGGTCAGCCGGTCCCCGTACCCCGCCCGCGGCGCACCGGGCGAGTAGCCGGTGGAGTACGCCTCCGGCGACCGTCCCCGCTGGTGGGCGAGCACCCGTTCCAGGGACGTCGGGCCGAACCGCAGCAGCCACAGGGGACCGCCGGGAACGGCGCGGTCGAGGACCGGCAGCAGATCCCGCGGTGCCCGGCCGCCGCGCGGCGGCGGATGCCCGAGCAGGCGCGCGAGGGTGTGCGCCTCGGAGACGACGAGGTCCGCCCGCTCCAGGACCGGCAGCACGCAGGACGCCGGAAGCCGCGCGTCGATGTCGTGGGGGACGACGTCGAACGCCACCCGCGTGCCCGCCGCGCGCGCCGTGCGCATCGCCTCGTGGAGAGCCTCCCGGGAGCCGGGGGCCAGCAGCGAGTACCCGTCGACGGCCAGCACGTCGGCGTCCTCGATCCCGGCCGCCGCCGCGCGCACGTCCGCCGCGGTGAGCCGCCGGGCGGGCGGCTCGTCCTGGACGACCAGAAGCCTGACGCCGGGCCCGCCGCCGTCCGCGCCGTCGCGCAGCATCACCGACACGCCGTTCGGGACGCCGGACTCGACGACCAGGCGGTCGGCCGCCCCCAGCCGGCACAGCTCGCGGCGGATCGTCTCCGTGTAGTCGTCGTCGCCGACCTTGGCCAGCACGCCGACCCGGCGGAAGTAGCCCACGGCGGAGCGGGCGAGGTTCACCGCCGTCCCCGCGGTCAGCACGCGGGCGGGTGCGTAGCAGAGCCGGTCGGCGTCGAGTTCGGCGAAGCGGACGCCCGGCAGGCTCGCGCGCACCTCGATCCCCGCGTCCCCGATGACGAAGAGCGCGAAGCGGCGCACGGCGGCGCCGTCGAGGCCCGGCCATTCGAGGGGCGATCGGAACGGCGCCATGTCCCGGGGTCAGCCGGCCGGAGGCAGGAAGGCCCGCATCACCGGGCGCAGGCTCGGGATGAGGTCGTACCCGCCTGCCTCGCGCAGCGGCACCCAGGCGCACCGGTCCAGGTGGTCGCTGACGTCCTGGTTCTCCAGGGTGGCGTCCAGGGTCACGGGCCGGCAGCGGCGCGCCGCCGCCACCACCCGGATCTGCCCGCCGGGATTGCCGCGATCGGGCATGAACCACTGCCACAGGTGGAACGGCGGACCCGGATCGATCTTCAGGCCGACCTCCTCCCAGACCTCGCGGCGGATGTGGTCGTCGAGATCGAGGTCGGCGTCCTCCTCCAGCCGCCCGCCGGGCACCTCCCAGCGGCCCGGGTGGAACGGGTCGGAGGCGGCCTTGCGGACCAGCAGCAGCCGCCCGCCGGACACGATGAACGCCTTCTGCGCGAACTGGAGCCGGACCGGCGGCACGGCGGTGAGAGGGCCGGCGGCGCCGGCGTCGACCGAGGGCATCGCGGGAGACCTCCCTGGTGCCGGCCCCACCGGGCCGTCTCGGCTCCACCGTAACAACCCGCGGTCTTCGCGCCGAGACGCCCGCCGGGCCAGAACACTCTCACCTCGGGGCGGGCGGCGCGGGCCCGGGAATGGCTCCGCGCCGCGGCCTGTTGTAAGGGACGGCGTACCTCATCCGGGCGCTCGCACGGCAAGGGGCCGGGCGAGCCGTCCTTCATGGCGCACGTGGTCCCACTGGGTGGTATTCTTAGTGGTCGACCGGCCCTGTGCGCGCGACCAGATGGTGGCGCGTGCCGGGCGCTCAAGCGGAGGCCACCTCCCACCTGACCGGCTGCAAGGCCGGTGGGTCTCGGTCCGGCGAACGGGCGTTCGGCCCGTCTCGTCGTTGTTCCCGGGCGGCATGGCCGTCACCGGGAGACCGAAGGTGGCCCCGTGCGTGAGTCGTGCGGGGCTTTTCTCGTGGAAGCCTCGGGGTACGACCGGTCCAACGAACTTGAGAACGGCCCCAAGGAGGTCCCATCAGCGCCGAACCGCGTATCAACGACCGCATTCGCGTGCCCGAGGTCCGGCTCGTCGGCCCGAACGGCGAACAGGTGGGCATCGTGCCCATCGCCAAGGCCCTCGAACTCGCGCGTGAGTCGGACCTCGACCTCGTCGAGGTGGCGCCCACCGCGCGTCCGCCCGTCGCGAAGCTCATGGACTACGGCAAGTTCAAGTACGAGTCCGCGATGAAGGCGCGTGAAGCGCGGAAGAACCAGGCGCACACGGTCATCAAGGAGATCAAGCTCCGCCCGAAGATCGACCCGCACGACTACGAGACCAAGAAGGGTCACGTGGTGCGGTTCCTGAAGGCCGGGGACAAGGTGAAGGTCACGATCATGTTCCGTGGTCGTGAGCAGTCCCGTCCCGAGCTCGGTTTCCGGCTGCTGCAGCGGCTCGCCGACGACGTCGAGGAGCTCGGCTTCGTCGAGTCGCGGCCCAAGCAGGACGGCCGGAACATGATCATGGTGCTCGGTCCGCACAAGAAGAAGACGGCCCGCGGGCAGGAGTCGGAGACGACCGTCTGACGGCCGTCCGGGGACCGGCCTCGCGGTGGCCCCCATCGCGACCTCGTGGCTGAGCGAGGTCGCGGCCTACGTACATTGAAGCCTGACCTGGCGCGTCCACGGATTGCCGTGCGGTGCGCCGATCAGGCGCGCCTCCATGCCGGTCGGCACGGGGGCCGGGAAAGAGGGAGACGACGGCGACCATGCCGAAGACCAAGACCCACAGCGGTGCCAAGAAGCGCTTCAAGCTGACCGGCACCGGCAAGGTGATGCGCCGCCGCGCCAACCGCAACCACCTGCTCGAGCACAAGCCGTCCAAGCGGACCCGGCGCCTCGACGGCCCCGCCGTGGTGGCCGACGCCGACGCCAAGAACATCAAGAAGCTGCTGCGCAAGTAGCACTCGACCAGGAACATCACCGACCGGCCGAGGCCAGCACGGCCCCGGCCCCCACGAAGGAGTTCAGCACGTGGCACGCGTGAAGCGGGCGGTCAACGCCGCCAAGAAGCGTCGGGTCGTCCTGGAGCGGTCGAGCGGCTACCGCGGGCAGCGTTCGCGCCTGTACCGCAAGGCCAAGGAGCAGCAGCTCCACTCGATGACCTACGCCTTCCGGGACCGCAAGGACCGCAAGGGCCAGTTCCGCCGGCTGTGGATCCAGCGGATCAACGCCGCGGCCCGCGCCAACGGCATCACCTACAACCGGTTCATCCAGGGCCTGAAGGCCGCCGAGGTCGAGGTCGACCGGCGCATGCTCGCCGAGCTCGCCGTCAACGACGCCCCGGCGTTCGCCGCCCTGGTCAAGGTCGCCCAGGACGCGCTCCCGGCCGAGGGTTCGGAGGCCGCCTGAGCCGGGTGACCGGCACACGGGCGATCACAGCGACATGGCGGGCCGCGAGCTGACCTCTCTCCGATCACCACGGGTGAAGGCCGCTCGGCGGCTCGCCAAACGCGCGTTCCGGCGCCGTGAGAACCGGTTCCTCGCCGAGGGGCCGCAGGCGGTGCGGGAGGCGCTGCGGATCCCCGGCGGGCTCGCCGAGCTGTTCACCACGGCCGAGGCGGAGGCCCGCCATCCCGAGCTGGTGCTCGCCGCCGAGCGCGCCGGCGCGCCGGTGCTGCGCGTGAGCGGCGAGATCATGGCGGAGCTCGCCCAGACCGTCACCCCGCAGGGGCTGCTGGCGGTCTGCGGGTTCGTCGACGTCCCGCTGGACAAGGCGCTGGAAAACGGTCCTCGGCTGGTGACCGTGCTCGCGCACGTCCGCGACCCCGGCAACGCGGGGACCGTCCTGCGCACCGCCGACGCCGCCGGCTCGGAGACGGTCGTGTTCACCGACGCGTCCGTCGACCCCTACAACGGCAAGTGCGTCCGCGCCTCCGCGGGCAGCCTGTTCCACCTGCCGGTCGTCGTCGGTCCCCGCTTCGACGCGCTGATCCCGGAGTTGAAGGGCGCGGGCCTGACCGTCCTCGCCGCCGACGGCGCGGGCGACCGCACCCTCGACGAGGCGATCGACGAGGGGGTGCTCGCGCGCCCCACCGCCTGGGTGTTCGGGAACGAGGCGTGGGGGCTGCCCGAAGAGATCCTGCGCCACGTGGACGAAGTCGTCCGCGTGCCCATCTACGGGCGGGCCGAGAGCCTGAACCTGGCGACGGCCGCTGCCGTATGCCTCTATGCGTCCGCCCGCGCGCAGCGCGGCTCCCAGGAAGAGCGCCCGAGCCGCACGTGAAGCACGGTGCGGTCGCGGTGTTTCACTGCATTCCGTGATCGAATGGCCGCATGCGGTCGCCATAGGCCCCTCCTCGTGACGGGTGAGCTGGGAAGATGGTCTCCGCGTGGACGTGGGGCAGGGGGGCCTGCCGCCGCGTACGGCTCGTCCGCGGGCAGGAGCGAGAACCGCGACCGGTGGGGGATCAGCCGTCGCGATACCGCGCCTAACGTGTTGATCAGTGGGTTGACCAGGGCGGCGACGAGGCCGCACAGAGTGGGGGCGAGCGTCATGACCGAGGAGACCAGGCGGACGGGAAGGCCGGGCCGGCGTCCCCCGGAGGTGCGGTGCCGGGCCGGCGCGGTCCGGGCCGTCCCGGATGCCGCCCCGGGCGCCTCCGGCGCGCACGCCGACGACGGGCTGCGCATCGAGACCGCCAGGGTCGCGGCCGGTACGGCCGTCGTCGCGGTGACCGGGGAGATCGACCTGCGCACCGCCGGGCCGCTGCGCGACCGGCTCGTCGAGATGCACGGGCGGATGCCGGGGGCGGGGCCGCGCCGTCTGGTGGCCGACTTCGCCGCCGTCCCGTTCTGCGACGCGGCCGGGCTCGGCGCGCTGGTCGCCGCGCACAACCAGATCTCCGCCGCCGGCGGCGAGATCGCCCTCGCCGGGGTGCGGCCCGCCCAGCTGCGGCTGCTGAAGATCACGGGCCTGCACCGGCTGTTCGCGATCCATCGCGATGTCGAGGCCGCGCTGTCCGGCCAGGACTCGCCCACGAGGTCCGGATGAGGGCGCGAACCCCTGATGAGGCCGTCCGCGGGAGGAGGCGACACCGGGCACGGGGGCTACACATGCCTTGCCGCGAGGCGGTTTCCGGGTCCCGTTAGGGGCCCGACTCCGGCTAGAGTCTCTTTCCGACAGGCCGCGTTCCATCGGTGTTCTGGAGGCCGCTGTGGGCGGAGAGGAATCCCCTCTCGTGGCCGCGCGCGGACCCGAGGCGGGGTCCGGGCCGGGCCCCGAGGGGAGCGGCCCGGACGACCTGCCCGACGGGCTGATGGTCGCCGGCCGGGATGCCCGCGTCATCGTGTTCAACGCCGCCGCCGCGCGGATCACCGGGATTCCCGCCGGGTCGGCGGTGGGCCGCGACTTCCGCGACGTCCTGCCCCTGCACGACGCCGAGGGCCGCGACTGGTGGAAGTGCCTGGCCCCCTACGACGGCCTGGCCACCCGCACCCGCCATCCCGAGCGCGTGCTGTTCCTGCCCGGCGGCACCGAGGTGCTCGTGACCGCGGCGTACCGCCGCGACGCCGAACGCCGCGTGGAACGGTTCACCGTGTGCCTGCGCGACGCCCTGCACCGCGCCCGTCAGGAGCGTGATCGCGCCGACCTCGTCTCCACCGTCGCCCACGAGCTGCGCTCCCCGCTCACCAGCGTCAAGGGGTTCACCGCGACGCTGCTGGCCAAATGGCACCGCTTCAACGACGACCAGAAGCGGGTGATGCTGGAGACCGTCAACGCCGACGCCGACCGCGTCACCCGGCTGATCACCGAGCTCCTGGACGTATCCCGCATCGAGTCGGGCCGGCTGGAGATGCGCCGCCAGGTCGTCGACCTTCCCGAGGAGGTCCGCAAGGTCATCGCGGGACGGGTCGCGGCGGGCGAGCCGGAGGACCGCTTCCGCTTCGAGACGCGCGGCGAGCTGCCCGAGATGTGGCTCGATCCCGACAAGATGGATCAAATCCTCGGCAACCTCGTCGAAAACGCGGTGCGTCACGGCGCGGGCACTGTCACCATTGTGGTGGAGCCGGATGCGCATAAGGAGGGGGCGGCCGTGTCGGTGCGCGACGAGGGCGAGGGCATTCCGCCCGAGGCCGTCCAGCGCGTGTTCCGGCAGTTCTGGCGCGGCCCCGGCGGCAGCCGCCGCGGCGGCACCGGGCTCGGGCTCTACATCGTCAAGGGGCTGGTCGAGGCGCACGGCGGTGTGATCACCGTGCGGCGGGCGCCCGGCGGCGGCGCCGAGTTCCGATTTACGGTGCCCGCAGGGGCCCCCGACTACGCCGGCTGACCCGCGGTCCACGCCGCGGCACGGCATCGGGTCCCCGGCGGGCCAGCGCGTCACGCGCACGCTTTCCGGAAGTTCTCCGCCCGCGCACTAGACTGCGGGCGTCCCACGCCGACCGGAGTCGATCACACCACCATGTCTGCACCGAACAAGTCCTATGACCCCGTCGAGGTGTCCGCGCTGCAGCCCGAGGAGCTGGAGCGGGCCCGCGCCGAGGCGCTCGCGGCGATCGCCGCGGCCGCCGACCTCGACGCCCTGAAGCAGGTCCGGCTGGCGCACGCCGGCGACCGTTCCCCGCTGGCCCTCGCCAACCGCGAGATCGGCGCGCTGCCGCCCGCCGCCCGCGCCGAGGCCGGCAAGCGCATCGGCGCCGCCCGGGGGGCGGTGGCGAAGGCGCTCAAGGAGCGCCAGGCCGAACTGGAGGAGGAGCGCGACCGCCGCGTCCTCGTCGAGGAGACCGTCGACGTCACCCTCCCGTGGGACCGCGCGCCGCGCGGCGCGCGGCACCCGCTGACCACGATGCAGGAGCGGATGGCCGACGTCTTCGTCTCGATGGGCTTCGAGGTCTCCGAAGGCCCCGAGGTCGAGGCGGAGTGGTTCAACTTCGACGCCCTCAACTTCCTGCCCGACCACCCGGCCCGCACCATGCAGGACACCTTCTTCGTCGAGTCGGAGGACTCCGGGCTGGTGATGCGCACCCACACCTCGCCGATGCAGATCAGGTCGCTGCTGTCGCGGCCGCTGCCGGTGTACGTGGTGGCGCCCGGCCGCACCTTCCGCACCGACGAGCTGGACGCCACGCACAGCCCGGTGTTCCACCAGCTGGAGGGCCTCGCCGTCGACGAGGGCCTGACGATGGCCGACCTGCGCGGCGGCATCGACGCGTTCGTCACCGGGATGTTCGGCGAAGGGCTGAGGACGCGGTTCAGGCCGTCGTTCTTCCCGTTCACCGAGCCGTCCGCCGAGGTGGACATGCAGTGCTTCGTGTGCCGGGGGGCGTCCGCGGAGCCGGGCGGCGACCCGTGCCGCACCTGCGGCTCGGAGGGCTGGATCGAGCTCGGCGGCTGCGGCATGGTCAACCCGCGGGTGCTGGTGGCCTGCGGGGTCGACCCGGACCGCTACAGCGGCTGGGCGTTCGGGCTGGGCGTCGAGCGGACGCTGATGTTCCGGCACGGCGTGGAGGACATGTACGACATGGTGGAGGGCGACGTCCGGTTCACCCTCCCGTTCGGGATGGAGATCTGATGCGGGCCCCGCTTTCCTGGCTGCGCGAGCACGCCGAGCTCCCGGCCGACGTCACGGGCCGCGCGCTGGCAGCCGAGCTGATCGCGGCGGGCCTGGAGGTCGAGACGGTCGAGCGGGCCGGCGCCGACATCGCCGGCCCGCTCGTGGTCGGCGAGGTCCTGGCGATCGAGGAGCTGACCGGCTTCAAGAAGCCGATCCGCCACTGCCGGGTGGACGTCGGCGACGCCAACGGCACAGGGGAGCCGCAGAGCATCGTCTGCGGCGCCACCAACTTCGCGGTCGGCGACCGCGTCGTGGTCGTCCTTCCGGGCGGCGTGCTGCCCGGCGGGTTCGAGATCGGCGCCCGCAAGACCTACGGCCGGCTGTCGGAGGGCATGATCTGCTCGGTGACCGAGCTCGGGATCGGCGACGACCACAGCGGCATCCTCGTCCTGCCGCCGGACACCCCCGTCGGCGCGGACGCGATCGAGCTGCTCGGGTTGCGCGACGACGTCCTCGACATCGCCGTGACGCCCGACCGCGGCTACGCCCTGTCCATCCGGGGCATCGCCCGCGAGGCCGCCATCGCCTACGGGGTGCCGTTCAGGGACCCGGCGGAGGTCGAGCTGCCTTCCGGTGAGGGGCGGGCGCCGGAGGGCGGCGGGGAGAGCTATCCGGCCAGTATCGGCGATCCGTCCGTGTGCGACCGGTTCGTCCTGCGCGAGGTGAGCGGCTTCGACCCGGACGCGCGGACCCCGATGTGGATGCAGGTGCGCCTGCACCGCGCGGGGATGCGGCCGGTGTCGCTGGCGGTCGACATCACCAACTACCTGATGCTGGAGCTCGGGCAGCCGCTGCACGCGTTCGACCGCGGCAAGCTGACCGGCCCGATCGTCGTGCGGCGCGCCGAGCCCGGCGAGCAGCTGGAGACGCTCGACCACGTCAAGCGGACCCTCGACCCCGAGGACATCCTCATCACCGACGCGTCGGGGCCGATCTCGATGGCCGGCACGATGGGCGGGCTCGCCACCGAGATCGACGACCGGTCGAGCGACATGGTCGTCGAGGCCGCGCACTTCGACGCCATGGGCACCGCCCGGATGAGCCGCCGGCACCGGCTGCACAGCGAGGCGTCCCACCGGTTCGAGCGCGGCGTCGACCGCGAGCTGCCGCTGTACGCCTCGTACCGGGCGGTGCGGATGCTCGCCGAGCTGGGCGGCGCGAAGATCGTGCCCGGCGTCACGCACGCCGAGGCGCCGGTCGAGCGGGCCGCGGTGACGATGCCCGCCGGACATCCGGACCGGGTGGCGGGCGTGGCCTACGGCCGGGACGTGGTCGTCCGGCGCCTGGAGCAAGTCGGGTGCACGGTGGCCGGCGACGACGTGCTGACGGTGACGCCGCCGTCCTGGCGTCCCGACCTCACGGCGCCGAACGACCTCGCGGAGGAGGTCATCCGGCTGGAGGGCTACGAGGACATCCCGGCCCGGGCGCCGCGCCCGGCGGCGGGCAAGGGCCTGACCGCCGAGCAGCGGCTGCGCCGCCGGGTGGGCCGCGCGCTCGCCGGCGCCGGATACGTGGAGGCGCTCGCCTTCCCGTTCGTCGCCGAGAAGGACCTGGACGGCCTCCAGCTCCCGGCCGGCGACGCGCGGCGGCGGACGCTGCGTCTCGCGAACCCGATGTCGGAGGAGGAGCCGCTGCTGCGCACCACGCTGCTGCCGGGCCTGCTCAAGGTGCTGGCGCTCAACGTGGGACGCGGCTTCGGCGACGTCGCGCTGTTCGAGGTCGGCGTGGTGTTCCGGCCGCGCCCGGACGCCCCGGAGCGGGCGCCGCGGCTCGCCGTGGACCGCGGCCCGACGGCCGAGGAGGTCGCCGGGCTGGAGGCCGCCCTGCCGGACCAGCCGTACCGGGTCGCGGTGGTGCTGTCCGGCGACCGCGAGCCGTCGGGCTGGTGGGGCGAGGGCCGTCCCGCCCTGTGGGCGGACGCGGTCGAGGCGGCCCGCACGGTGGCCCGCGAGGTGGGCGTCGAACTGGCGGTGAAGGCCGACCAGCACGAGCCCTGGCATCCGGGCCGCTGCGCCGCGCTGTACGCGGGCGACACCCTCGTCGGGCACGCGGGGGAGCTGCACCCGCGGGTCACGAAGGCGTACGGGCTGCCCGCGCGGTCGTGCGCGATGGAGCTGGAGCTGCGCCGTCTGGGCGAGCCGGTGACCGTCCGCGCGCCGCACGTGTCGTCGTACCCGGTCGCGATGCAGGACGTCGCGCTGGTCGTGGACTCCGGGGTGCCCGCCGCGGAGGTCGAGTCGGCCCTGCGCGACGGTGCGGGCGGGCTCCTGGAGGCGATCCGGCTGTTCGACGTCTACACGGGCGAGCAGGTGGGCGAGGGCCGCAAGTCGCTGGCGTACTCGCTGCGGTTCCGCGCCCCGGACCGGACGCTCACGGCCGAGGAGGCGTCGCAGGCCCGCGACTCCGCCGTGGCCGCCGCGTCCGAGCGGACCGGAGCCGTGCTGCGCGGCGCCTGACGGAACGCAGGCGTGCCCCGGATCCCGCGCAGGGTCCGGGGCACGCCTGCGTCTCGGCCCCGTGGCGGTTCTTAACGCTACTTGTGTTGCGATAGGTCGTCGGGTAGGCTCGGCCGCGTCACATTGCCGCCCGGCTGGGGAGTCCATTGAGGATCTGAGGTCCGACACCGCGCAGTGGCCGCTCTCGGCCCGCGCACGTGACCTCAGTGCGGACTCTTACCCGCCGGGCTTTCTCATGCCCGCCGGCGCGTCGCGCGATCCGCGGTGTCTCCATGCGTTCCGCATCTTTCTCACTCACCATGGAGGCCGCCCAATGTCATTCGCCATCGTGTGCTCGGACCTGTCGTTCGCGTGGGAGGACGGCACCGTCGTGCTGGACGGGCTGGACGTCGCGTTCGGCACCCGAAGGACGGGCCTGATCGGCGTCAACGGCTCCGGCAAGTCCACCCTGCTGAAGATCATCGCTGGCGAGCTGCGAGCCGGCTCGGGCACCGTGAGCGTCGACGGGGAGATCGGCTACCTGCCGCAGAACCTCGTCCTGGACGACGCCGCCACGGTCTCGGACCTGCTCGGCGTCACCGCGACCCGCGCGGCCCTGCACGCCATCGAGCGCGGCGAGGCCACCGAGGAGAACTTCGCCGTCGTCGGGGACGACTGGGACGTCGAGGAGCGTGCCCGCGCGGAGCTCGACCGGCTCGGCCTAGGCCATCTCGACCTGGACCGCACGGTCCCCACGCTGTCGGGCGGCGAGGCCGTGATGGTCGGGCTGGCGGCGCGGTTCCTGGCCCGTCCCGAGGTCCTGCTGCTGGACGAGCCGACCAACAACCTGGACCTGGACGCGCGCCACCGCCTGTACGAGGCGGTCGCGTCCTGGACGGGCGTGCTCGTCGTCGTCAGCCACGACCGGGAGTTGCTCGACCGCGTCGACGAGATCGCCGACCTGCGCGACGGCGCCGTCCGGTCCTTCGGCGGCAACCTGTCGGCCTACGAGGACCTGCTCGCCGTCGAACGGGAGGCCGCGGAGCGGACGGTCAGGGCCGCCGAGACCGACCTGCGCCGCCAGAAGCGCGAACTGGAGGAGGCCCACGTCAAACTGGCCCGCCGCAAGCGGTACGGCAACAAGATGCAGGAGAACAAGCGCGAGCCGAAGATCGTGATGGGCGAACGCAAGCGGCAGGCCCAGGTCTCGGCCGGCAAGCACCGCATCATGCACGAGGAGCGGCTCGCCGACGCCCGCACGCGGCTCACCGAGGCGGAGGGGGCCGTCCGCGAGGACGCCGAGATCCGCGTCGAGCTGCCCGCCACCCGCGTCCCGGCCGGGCGGACGGTGCTGACCGTGACGGGCCTCGCCGCCCCCGAGCCGGAACCGGGCACGCTGGAGGAGCTGATCGTCCGGGGGCCGGAGCGGATCGCGCTGGTCGGGCCCAACGGCTCGGGCAAGACCACGTTCCTGCGGACGCTCATGGGCGACCGCGTCCCCGAGGGCGCGGCCGTGAAGCTCGGGGTGGAAGGAGTCCGGTACCTGCCGCAGCGCCTCGACGTCCTGGACGGGGAGCTCAGCGTCGCCGAGAACGTCCGCGCGCAGGCGCCGTCGGCGCCGCCGGCGCGGATCCGGGCGGGGCTGGCGCGGTTCCTGTTCCGCGGCGCGCGGGCCGACCAGCCGGCCGCGACCCTGTCGGGCGGCGAGCGGTTCCGCGCCGTGCTGGCGTCGCTGCTGCTCGCCGAGCCCGCCCCGCAGCTGCTCCTGCTGGACGAGCCGACGAACAACCTCGACATGGCCAGCGCCGCCCAGCTCGGGCAGGCGCTCGCCGCCTACGAGGGCGCTCTGATCGTGGTCAGCCACGACGTGCCGTTCCTGCGCACCCTCGGCATCACCCGCTGGCTGCGCATGGACCGGTCGTGCGGCCTCACCGAGGTCGAGCCGGTGTAGCGCGTGCGGCGGCCCCCGCGCGGACCGTTCCGCGCGGGGGCCGCCCCGTTTCCGGTCAGGTCAGCACGCGCTTGGTGAAGGTGCGGGTCGCCGCCCACGTCAGCAGGACCGTCCCACCGACGATGGCGAGCATGAACGCCCACACCGGCATGTGCGGGATCTCCGGCGTGAGGGCGCTGCGCAGCCCCTCGCTCACGTACACCAGCGGGTTGAACAGGCTGACGATCTGCAGCCAGCGGATGTTCTCCAGCGCCGACCAGGGGTAGTAGACGCACCCGAGCATCGTCATGGGCAGCAGCACGATCGCGAACAGCATCTGGACCTTCTGCGGGTTCATCAGGGTCCCCAGCAGCAGCCCGCCGGACGCCGACATCAGCGCCCCGACCACCATCACCCCGATCAGCACCGGCCAGTTGTCCACGTGCACCTCGGGCGACTGGCCGTCGGCGTGGATGAACAGCACCGCGGGGAACACCAGCAGTCCGCCGATCAGGCCCTGCGCGGCCGCCGCGATGATCTTCTGGACGGCCAGCAGCGGCACGGGAATCGGCGCCAGCGCCCGGTCGGTGATCGACTTCTGCCAGTTCAGCTCCATCATCAGCGGGAAGATCACCGCCATCATCGCCTGCATGATGATCGACGAGCCGACGAGCCCGGGCAGCAGGATGGTGGAGAACGTCGGCCCGCCCGGCCCGCCCGCCATCGCGCCGCCGCCGAGCTTCGGCAGCACGTAGGCGAACACGAACACGAACATGATCGGCTGCACCAGCACCCGGGTGAACGTCGACAGGAAGTTCTTGCGCATGACCAGCGCCTCGCGCGCCATCATCGCGGCGAACGTGCGGGGCACCGTGGCCCGCGCCGGCGGCGGTGCCAGAACGGTGATGCTCATTGCTTTCCTCCATCGCGGCCACGAATCGTGGCAGGAGTGATACTTTCGGTGATGCCTGGTAGGTGAGAACCAAACTGACCGGGTCTACCGCCGGGCTGGCGGGATGTGAGGTCTGTGGAGCTGGCGTAAGACCGATGGGCAGCACTCTGCCCCTCGCCGTTCATTCGGTTCGGCAGCCGTCTGGGAAGCAGAAATCTCGACTCGCAAGGGTTGAAGCCCGTTGCTTCGGCAGGGGCGACGTCAATCGCGGTAGTCCCTTCCGGTGAGGGCGAGGAAAACGGTCTCCAAACTGGGACGCAGTTGGCTGGCGTCGGTGACTCCGACGCCAGCCACGGACCCGATTTCCACGAGCTCGCCGAGGATGCCGTCAGGCTCGGCGGCGAACACGCGCACCTGGCCGTCGGTGACCTCGACCTTGCTGATGCCCTCCCGGTCGCCGAGGGCCTTGATCCCCTCCGGGGCGGGGGAGTCGTAGGTCACGGTGATGACCGTGTCCGCGCCGGCGCTGGACTTCAGCTGGTCCACCGTGCCGCTGGCGAGGACCCTGCCGTGGTCGACGACCGCGACGCGGTCGCAGAGCGCCTCGGCCTCCTCCATATAGTGGGTGGTGAGCAGGATCGTCTGCCCGCCCGCCTGGAGCCCCCGCAGCACCTCCCACAGGTTGGTGCGGGTCTGCGGGTCGAGCCCGGCGGTCGGCTCGTCCAGGAACAGCACCTCGGGGCCGTGCATGAGGGCGCGGCAGATCATCACGCGCTTGGCCTGCCCGCCGGAGATCTCGAACGGGTTGCCGCGGCGCTGCTCGGTCAGCCCGAACAGCTCCAGCAGCTCGGTGGCGCGCTTGCGGGCGTCCCGCGCGCCGAGCCCGAAGTACCGGCCGCGGAACTCCAGGTTCTCGGCGACGGTGAGGTCGCTGTCGAGGGTGTTGTTCTGCGAGACGACGCCGATGCGGCGCTTGATCTCGACGGCGTCCTTGACCACGTCCAGGCCGGACACGCGGGCGGTGCCGCCGGTCGGGACGACGAGCGTGGTGAGCATGCCGATGGTGGTCGACTTGCCCGCGCCGTTCGGGCCGAGCAGGCCGAAGAACTCGCCGCGCGGGACGTCCAGGTCGATGCCCTGGACGGCGGGCACCGCGGGACGCGGGCCGGACGCGGGATAGGTCTTCTTCAGGTCGACCGTGCGAACGGCGGTCTCGGGGGGCTGGGTCACGCGCCGTCTCCCTTCGCTTCCTCGTCGGAGGAGTGGTTCTCGAATTTGTGGATCAGCTTGAGCAGGAACCGGCGGACGGCCGCCTCGTCCTCCTCGTCGACGACGTCGTAGAGGCGGGCGAGGTCGCGGCCGATGGGGCCGGACTTCTCGGCCAGGAACCGCCGTCCGGAGTCGGTGATGAGCAGCATCACGCCGCGCCGGTCCCGGTAGGAGCGCTCGCGCCGCACGTGCCCGTTGCGTTCCAGCGTGTCGACGACCGAGGTGACCGTGGCGGGGGTCACCAGCAGGCGCTTGGCCACCTCGCCGGGACGCAGGCCGTCCTCGGCGATGAGCAGGCGGAGCAGGAAGAAGCCCGCCGGGCTGATGCCGTGCCGCTCGATGATGCGCCAGACGATCGGGCCCGACATGCGGGACGCGGCGCCGAAGAGCCGCCCGATCGGCCACTCCTCGACGGGCCCGAGCGTCTTCAGGTCGCCGAGACCGTGGTTCTCCATACAGGCGATGTTAGGGCACTGATGTTTAGGGAGCAAATCTTTAGGCACCTAAGTACTTCTCGCTGTGGCACTTGTCTCAGCGGTGTGAAAGACGTAACCCGTCGTTGAATAGGCATCCAGCCTCATGCATACTCTTGCTTGACGTTAGGGAAGGGCAGAGTGGACATGGGAATCCGGACGGCGGTCGCCGGCGCCAGCGGCTACGCGGGCGGCGAGGTGCTGCGCATCCTGGCGGGACATCCAGAGTTCGAGATCGGCGCGCTGACGGCGGGCTCCAACGCGGGCACCGCGCTCGGCGCGCACCAGCCCCACCTGCGATCCCTGGCCGGACGCGTCCTGGAGGAGACCACCCCCGGCACGCTCTCCGGCCACGACGTGGTGTTCCTGGCGCTGCCGCACGGCCGGTCCGGGCCGCTCGCCGAGCAGCTGGGCGAGGACGTCCTGGTCATCGACTGCGGCGCCGACCACCGGCTCGCCGACCCGGGCGACTGGGAGCGGTTCTACGGCACCCCCCACGCGGGGACCTGGCCCTACGGGCTGCCCGAACTGCCCGGCCAACGCGACGCGCTGCGCTCCACGAGGCGCGTCGCCGTTCCCGGCTGCTACCCCACGGCGGTCTCGCTCGCGATGTTCCCGGCACTCGCCGCGGGCCTCGCCGAACCCGACGTCGTCGTGGTCGCGGCGTCGGGGACCTCCGGCGCCGGCCGGGCCCTCAAACCGCACCTGCTGGGCAGCGAGGTGATGGGCTCGGTGTCCGCCTACGCCGCCGGGGGCACGCATAGGCATACGCCCGAGATGATCCAGAACCTCAGCGCGGCGGCGGGGGAGCGGGTCTCGGTCTCCTTCACCCCGACGCTCGTTCCGATGAGCCGCGGCATCCTCGCCACCTGCACGGCGAAGGCGCGACCCGGCGTCACCGCCGCCTCGCTGCGCGCCGCCTACGAGCAGGCGTACGCGGGCGAGCCGTTCCTCGGGCTGCTGCCGGAGGGGCAGTGGCCCGCCACGTCCATGACCCTCGGCGCGAACACCGTCCTCGTCCAGGTCGCGCTGGACGAGGCGGCGGGCCGCGTCGTCGTGGTCGCCGCCGTCGACAACCTCACCAAGGGCACCGCGGGCGGCGCGGTGCAGAGCGCCAACCTCGCCCTCGGCCTCCCGGAAGAACTCGGGCTGACCACGATCGGAGTGTCCCCTTGAGCGTCACCGCCCCCCGCGGTTTCCGCGCCGCCGGCGTCGTCGCCGGGCTGAAGGACAGCGGCAGCCGCGACCTGGCCCTCGTCGTCAACGACGGGCCGTCCCGCGCGGCCGCCGGCGTCTTCACCCGCAACCGCGTGCGGGCCGCGCCCGTCCTGTGGTCCGAGCAGGTCCTCAAGGGCGCCCGCGTCCGCGCCGTCGTGCTGAACGCGGGCGGCGCGAACGCCTGCACCGGCGCCCCCGGCTTCCAGGACACCCATGCCACCGCCGAGAAGGCCGCCGAGGTCCTGGACGACTCGGCGGGCGAGATCGCCGTCTGCTCCACCGGACTGATCGGCGAGCGGCTGCCGATGGACCTGCTGCTGACCGGCCTCGACAAGGCCGCCGCGGAGCTGTCGCGCGGGGACGGCGGGCTCGCCGCCGCCGACGCGATCCGCACCACCGACACCGTCGCCAAGATCTCCTTCCGGCAGGGCGCCGGCGGCTACATGATCGGCGCGATGGCCAAGGGCGCGGGCATGCTCGCCCCGTCCCTGGCCACCATGCTCTGCGTCATCACCACCGACGCCGACCTGCCCGCCGAAGCGCTCGACCGGGCCCTGCGCGCGGCCACCGGCGTCACTCTCGACCGGCTCGACGCCGACGGGTGCATGTCCACCAACGACACCGTGCTGCTGCTCGCCTCGGGCGCCGCCGAGGTCGTCCCGGACGAGGAGGAGTTCACCGCGCTGCTCACCGAGGTGTGCGGCGACCTCACGCGGCAGCTGCTCGTCGACGCCGAGGGCGCGTCCAAGGCCATCGCGATCGAGGTCGTCGGCGCCGCCTCCGAGGACGACGCGGTCACGGTCGGCCGGTCCGTCGCCCGCAACAACCTGCTCAAGTGCGCCATCCACGGCGAGGACCCCAACTGGGGCCGGGTGCTGTCGGCCGTCGGCACCACCGACGCGGTGTTCGAGCCCGACCACCTCAACGTCGCCATCAACGGCGTGTGGGTGTGCCGGAACGGCTCGTTCGGCGACGACCGCGACAAGGTCGACCTGCGACCCCGCGACGTGACGATCACCGTCGACCTGTCCGCCGGCCCGCACAGCGCCACCGTCTGGACGACCGACCTCACGGCCGACTACGTCCACGAGAACTCGGCGTACTCGACATGAGCGCCGTCACCCCGGGCGCGCAGATGCGCAAGAACCGGCTGGGCGTCATGGGCAAGGCCGAGACCCTGATCAAGGCGCTGCCGTGGCTGGAGCGCTTCCACGGCACGACCGTCGTGATCAAGTACGGCGGGCACGCGATGACCGACGAGCGGCTGCGGCACTCCTTCGCCGAGGACGTGGTCTTCCTGCGCTACGCCGGACTCAAGCCGGTGGTCGTGCACGGCGGCGGCCCGCAGATCAACGCGGCGCTGGCCCGCAACGGCATCGACTCGACGTTCACCGCCGGGCTGCGGGTCACCACCCCGGAGGCCATGGAGGTCGTCCGGATGGTGCTGACCGGGCAGGTCCAGCGCGACGTCGTCGGTCTGATCAACCGGCACGGCCCGTTCGCGCTCGGCATGTCCGGCGAGGACGCGAACCTGTTCACCGCCGAGCGCAAGCACGCGGTCGTGGACGGCGCGCCCGTCGACATCGGCCAGGTCGGCGAGATCGTCGAGGTGCAGGTCGGGGCCGTGCGGGCGCTGCTGGACGACGGCCGCATCCCGGTCATCTCCAGCGTCGCGCGCGGCGACGACGGCGAGGTCTACAACGTCAACGCCGACACGGCCGCCGCCGCGCTGGCCGTCGCGCTGGACGCGGCGAAGCTCGTCGTCCTCACCGACGTCGAGGGCCTGTACGCGGACTGGCCGGACAGCGACGACGTCATCGATCGGCTCACCGCCGACGAGCTGGCCGTCCTGCTGCCGGACCTGTCGGCGGGGATGGTGCCCAAGATGGAGGCCTGCCTGGCGGCCGTGCGCGGCGGTGTCCCGCAGGCCCACGTCCTGGACGGCCGGGTCCTCCACTCGCTGCTGCTGGAGATCTTCACCGACGAAGGGATCGGAACGATGGTGCTGCCCAGTCTCCCGGGGGCCGTCGGGGCCGAGGAGGCCTCGTGAGCGATCTGAGGGAGAGGTTCGAGGCGGCGTTCATGCCGAACTACGGCGTCCCGCCCGTGGTGCTCGCGCGCGGCGAGGGCTGCCGGGTGTGGGACACCGGCGGCCGCGAGTACCTCGACCTCATCGCGGGGATCGCGGTCAGCTCGCTCGGCCACGCCCACCCCGCGCTCGTCGAGGCGGTGTCGTCCCAGGCGGCGACCCTCGCCCACACGTCCAACCTGTTCCTGAACGAGCCGGAGGTGCTGCTCGCCGAGCGGCTGCGGGAGCTCCTGGGCGGCGACGGGAAGGTCTTCCTCGCCAACAGCGGCACCGAGGCCAACGAGTGCGCGCTCAAGCTCGCCCTCAAGTACGGGAAGGCGAACGGGCGCCCGTACCTCGTCGCGGCCGAGAACGGCTTCCACGGCCGGACGCTCGGCGCCCTGAGCCTGACGGGCAAGGCCGCGATCCGGGAGCCGTTCGGGCCGTTCGCGATCGACGTCCGGTTCGTCCCGTACGGGGACGCGGATGCGCTCAAGGCCGCGGTGGACGAGGACTGCGCGGCGGTGTTCCTGGAGCCCACGCAGGGCGAGGGCGGGGTCGTCCCGCCGCCGGACGGGTACTTCGCCGCCGTCCGCCAGATCTGCGACGCGGCGGGCGCGCTGTTCGTCGCCGACGAGATCCAGTCCGCGATCGGCCGCACCGGCGCCTGGTTCGCGTTCGAGCACGAGAACGCCAGGCCCGACGTCCTCACCCTCGCCAAGGGACTCGGCGGCGGCCTGCCGATCGGGGCGTGCGTCGCGTTCGGCCCGCACGGCGACCTGTTCGCCAAGGGCGACCACGGCAGCACGTTCGGCGGCAACCCGGTGGCCGCGGCGGCGGCCCTCGCCGTCCTCACCACCATCGAGAAGGACGGCCTGCTCGCCAGCGCCGCCGCCGTGGGGGAGGCCCTCGCCGCCGGGCTCGACGCGGTCGACCACCCGCTGTTCGCGGGCGTGCGGGGCCGCGGGCTGTGGCGGGCGGCCGTGCTGACCGGGCCGTACGCGGCCGCCGTGGAGGCCGCCGCGCGCGCCGCCGGCTTCCTCGTCAACGCGGTCCAGCCGGACGCGGTGCGCATCGCCCCGCCGCTGATCCTCACCGCCGAGCAGGCGGGCTCGTTCGCCGAGGCGTTCCCCGATATCCTCGACGCCGCCTCCCCCGAGCAGGAGAACTCACCGTGACCAGGCACTTTCTGCGGGACGACGATCTCAGCCCCGGCGAGCAGGCCGAGGTCCTCGACCTCGCCGCGCAGGTGAAGAAGGACCGCTTCGGCCGCCGGCCGCTGGAGGGCCCCCGTTCGGTGGCCGTGCTGTTCGACAAGCCGTCCACCCGGACCCGGCTGTCGTTCGCCACCGGCATCGCCGAGCTCGGCGGCAACCCCCTGGTGATGGACGCGGGCACGAGCCAGCTCGGCCGCGGCGAGACCATCGCCGACACCGCCCGCGTCCTCGAACGCCAGGTCAGCGCCATCGTGTGGCGGACGGCCGGGCAGGAGCGCATCGAGGAGATGGCCGCCGGCACCACCGTGCCGGTCGTCAACGCGCTCACCGACGTGTTCCACCCCTGCCAGGTCCTCGCCGACCTGCAGACCGTCCAGGAGGAGAAGGGCGGCCTCGCCGGCGTCACCCTCGCCTACCTCGGCGATGGCGCCAACAACATGGCGCACTCCTACCTCCTCGGCTGCGCCACCGCCGGGATGCACGTCCGGGTCGGCGCCCCGGCGTCCCAGCCGCCCGATCCCGCGATCGTGGACCGCGCCAAGGCGATCGCGGCCGCGACCGGCGGGTCCGTGACGGTGACCGCGGACGCCGCCGGAGCCGCCGCGGGAGCCGACGTCCTCGCCACCGACACATGGGTGTCGATGGGCCAGGGCGGCAAGGACACCGCGTTGTACGAGCCGTACTCGGTGACCGAGGACCTGCTCGCCCTCGCCGATCCCGAGGCGATCGTCCTGCACTGCCTGCCCGCCTACCGCGGCAAGGAGATCCACGCCTCCGTCCTCGACGGACCGCGCAGCCGGGTGTGGGACGAGGCCGAGAACCGGCTGCACGCCCAGAAGGCGCTGCTCGTGTGGCTCCTGGAGCGCGCCCGGTGACCACCCCCATGACCAAGGCCGCGCGGCACGCCCGGGTGATCGACCTGCTGACCCGGCACCCCGTCCACTCGCAGAGCGAGCTCGCCAAGCTCCTCGGCGACGAGGGCGTCGAGGTCACCCAGGCCACGCTCTCCCGCGACCTGGTCGAGATCGGCGCGGTGAAGCTGCGCGCCGACGACGACAGCCTGATCTACGCCGTGCCCGGCGAGGGCGGCGAGCGGATCCGCCGCGCCCGCACCGGCGCCGCCGAGACCTTCACCGGGCGGCTCTCCCGGCTCTCCGCCGAACTGCTCGTCTCGGCCGAGGCGTCGGCGAACCTGGTCATGGTGCGGACCCCGCCGGGCGCCGCCCAGTACCTGGCCTCGGCGATCGACCACGCCGAATGGCCGTCCATTCTCGGCACCGTCGCCGGCGACGACTCGATCCTCGTCATCGCCCGCGACCCGCACGGCGGGGAGGACGTCGCCCAGGCGCTGCTGCGGCTGACCGGCACGCGCGAGCGACGAACCCAGGGGCCGCCGGGCGGCCCCGACTCCGGCCCGTCCTGACCGCGGGACGCGGCGGATTCGCCGTACGCTGTTGCGGACGCCGGCACCGCGGCGTCCCATGCGGGTGCTTCCGTGCCGTACCCGGCAGGCGGCCGCGTGGTGAGATGGCAGTTGACCGAACGACCAGTGGTGGGAAGTAGAGGATTCTCCGTGACCAAGGCACCGACGCGGCTGTGGGGCGGCCGGTTCGAAGGCGGCCCGTCGGACGCGCTCGCGAGGCTCTCGGTGAGCGTCCAGTTCGACTGGCGGCTCGCCCCCTACGACCTGATGGGATCGCGCGCGCACGCCCGCGTCCTCAATCGGGCGGGCCTGCTCACCGACGACGAGCTGGAGCGCATGATCGGTGCCCTGGACGACCTTGAGGAGGCGTGCCGCAGCGGCGAGTTCCGCCCCACGGTCGCCGACGAGGACGTCCACACCGCCCTGGAGCGCGGTCTGCTGGAGCGCCTCGGCGCCCTCGGCGGCAAGCTGCGCGCCGGCCGCAGCCGCAACGACCAGGTCGCCACCGACCTGCGCCTGTACCTGCGCGACCACGTCCGCCAGATCGTGTCGCGGCTGGTCGAGCTGGAGACCGCGCTGATCGCGCAGGCCGAGCACAACCTCGGCGTCGCCGCGCCCGGCATGACGCACCTCCAGCACGCCCAGCCCGTGCTGTTCTCCCACCAGCTCCTCGCGCACGTCCAGCCGCTCACCCGCGACATCGACCGGCTGCGCGACTGGGACCGGCGCGCCGCCGTCTCCCCGCTCGGCTCCGGCGCCCTCGCCGGCTCGTCCCTGCCGCTGGACCCGCAGGCCACCGCCGCCGAGCTCGGCTTCGACGCCGCCGCGCCCAACTCGATGGACGCCGTCGCCGACCGCGACTTCGTCGCCGAGTTCCTCTTCGCCGCCGCCCTGATCGGCGTGCACCTGTCCCGCCTCGGCGAGGAGGTCTGCCTCTGGGCCTCGCAGGAGTTCCGCTGGATCGAGATGGACGACACCTACACCACCGGGTCGTCGATCATGCCGCAGAAGAAGAACCCCGACGTCGCCGAGCTGGCGCGCGGCAAGGCCGGCCGCCTCATCGGCCACCTCGTCGGCCTGCTCACCACCCTCAAGGGCCTCCCGCTCACCTACAACCGCGACCTCCAGGAGGACAAGGAGGGCGCGTTCGACGCCGTCGAGACGCTGCTGCTCGTGCTGCCCGCCATGTCCGGGCTCATCGCGACCATGCGGGTCAACACCGAGCGGCTCGAGGCCCTCGCCCCCGACGGCTTCGCCCTCGCCACCGACCTCGCCGAGCTGCTCGTCCGCCGCGGTGTGGCGTTCCGCGACGCCCATGAGGTCGTCGGGCACCTCGTCGTCTGGTGCCAGGTCAACGACAAGGACTTCGACGACCTCACCGACGAGGAGCTCGGCAAGGTGTCGCCGCACCTGACGTCGGACGTGCGCGAGGTGCTGAACGTCAAGGGCGCCCTCGCGTCCCGCAAGGCCTACGGGGGCACCGCGCCCGACCGCGTCAGCGAGCAGATCGAGGCGCTGCGCACGCTCGTCAACGGCCACGCCGCGTGGGCCGCCGGCTCGGACTCCTGACCCGGCGGGCCGGGGGCGGCCGCCGCGGTGCGGACCGCCCCCTAGGCTGGTCGGGCGGCGAAGCTGTCCCCTAGACCACGGTGAGGCGATGGACGGAGCGGTGCTGTCCCGGGAGTTCTTCGACGGCCCGGTGGAGGAGGTCGCGCCCGCGCTGCTCGGGCACGTGATCAGCCACCGCACCCCGGAGGGGGAGGTGGCGGCCCGGCTCACCGAGGTGGAGGCCTACGCGGGCCCGCTGGACCCGGCCTCGCACGCCTACCGGGGACCGACCCCGCGCAACGAGGTCATGTTCGGGCCGCCCGGGCACGTCTACGTCTACTTCACCTACGGCATGCACTTCTGCATGAACCTCGTGTGCGGGCCGGACGGGACGTCCATGGCGGTGCTGCTCCGCGCCGGCGAGATCATCGCTGGGGAGGACGTCGCCAGGGCGCGCCGCCCCCGCTCGACCGTCCGCGACCTGGCCCGCGGTCCGGCCCGGCTCTGCCAGGCCCTCGGCGTCGCCCGCGAGCAGAACGGCCTGGACGTGTGCGCGCCGGGGGGTGCGATGACGGTCCTCAGGGGTGAGCCCGCCGACCCCGCGTTGATCCGCAACGGTCCCCGGACGGGCGTCAACGGCGCCAAGGAGATCCCGTGGCGGTTCTGGATCGAGGGAGACCCGACCGTCTCCCCCTACCGCCCGCACGTCCCGAGGCAGCGCAGGAAGATCACCACCGAGGGATGACCCGCCGTGATCATGTGGTCGGCCGGTGGGCGCCACGCTGCGGCGGACGTTGAATATCGTTGGCGTGACAGTCGCCCTCTGGGACAGCCTGGTGGGCACACGAAAAGAAAGCCGGAGACGAGGGAGACCGTGACCGACATCCTGGACGATCTCGCGTGGCGCGGCCTGATCGCGCAGTCCACCGACCTGGACGAACTGCGGGCCCTGCTCGCCGCGGGACCGGTCACCCTCTATTGCGGCTTCGACCCGACGGCACCCTCGCTGCACCTCGGCAACCTCATCCAGATCCTCACGCTGCGCCGCTTCCAGAAGGCCGGGCACCGGCCGATCGGCCTGGTCGGCGGCGCCACGGGCCTGATCGGCGACCCGAGCGGCAAGAGCGCCGAACGCGTGCTGAACTCCGAGGAGACCGTCGCCGGCTGGGTCGAACGGGTCCGCGGCCAGGTGTCGGCGTTCCTCGACTTCGACGGAGGCCCGACCGCCGCGACGATGGTCAGCAACCTCGACTGGACCGGCCCCATGTCGGCCATCGAGTTCCTGCGCGACATCGGCAAGCACTTCCCGGTCAACCGGATGCTCGCCCGTGAGACCGTCAGGGCCCGGCTCGAATCCACCGGGATGAGCTACACCGAGTTCAGCTACGTCCTGCTCCAGTCCATGGACTTCCTTGAGCTGTACCGACGCCACGGGTGCCTGCTGCAGACCGGCGGCAGCGACCAGTGGGGCAACCTCACCGCGGGCGTGGACCTGATCCGCCGGGTGGAGGGGGGAAGCGCGCACGCGCTGACCACGCCCCTGCTGACCAAGGCGGACGGGTCCAAGTTCGGCAAGACCGCGGGCGGCGAGACCTACTGGCTCGACCCCGAACTGACGTCGCCGTACGCGTTCTACCAGTTCTGGATCAACGCCGACGATCGGGACGTGGAGAAGTTCCTGAAGTTCTTCAGCTTCCGTTCCCGCGAGGAGATCGAGGACCTGGCCAAGCAGGGCGCCGACCGTCCGGCCGCGCGAGCACCGCAGCGGGCGCTCGCCGAGGAGATGACCGCGCTCGTGCACGGCGCGGACGAGACCGCCCGGGTCATCGCGGCCTCCCGCGCCCTGTTCGGTCAGGGATCCCTGGAGGAACTGGACGAACGGACACTGCGCGCCGCCCTCTCCGAGGTCCCCCGCACGGAAGTACCCGCGGGGGAGCTGCCGCCGGTGGTGGACCTCCTGGCGGCGTCCGGCCTCTGCAAGAGCAAGTCTGAGGCTCGCCGTGCCATCGCCCAGGGCGGCGCCTACCTCAACAACGCCAAGGTCGAGTCGGAGGAGGCGGTACCGGCGCCCGCCGACCTGCTCCACGGCCGCTTCCTCGTCCTGCGGCGCGGCAAGCGCAACGTGGGCGGCGTCGAGGTGACCGCCTCCTGAAGCACCACCCGACCGCCCGTCCGGATCCGTTCCCGGACGGGCGGTCGTCATATCGAGGGAAAACTTCGGTAGATATACGTCACAGTGCGGTTACGGCGGCCCGTGACCGGGCATGGTTCAGAGACTGAAAACAGTGATGACCTGCGGATTCATACCCCGCCAGTGCTGATTTGACGGTCCTGGCGGTGGGACCTAATGTTCTACACGCCCCACGGGGGAGCGGGACGCCGACAGGCGGCCGGCCCCGAGGGGAAAACCTCTACAGACCCGAACGGGTGCGCTACGTCGCGCCTAAAAGGGACTAACGAGGCCGAACCGCCCGAAGTTGGTTAAACCAGGACGGATCGGGTACGATCGAAGGGTTGCCCCGGAGCCGGGGACCGCGGGAGCGGGGTCCGGCGCGGTGGGTGTCCGTTTCTTGAGAACTCAACAGCGTGTTAAAAGCCAGTGCCTTTATCGGCTCGGTCATTTGTTTGGCCGGGTCGCCCCGTGCCATCTCTTCGGGGGTGGTGGGGATTTCTTTGAGGCAATGCTGTCCCTCTTTGTGGGGGATGGTGATGCTGGGATTGTTTCCTGAGGTTTGGCCGGTCGGGGTTCGCCCCCTGGTTGGTCGTGTGACCTTGATGGAGAGTTTGATCCTGGCTCAGGACGAACGCTGGCGGCGTGCTTAACACATGCAAGTCGAGCGGAAAGGCCCCTTCGGGGGTACTCGAGCGGCGAACGGGTGAGTAACACGTGAGCAACCTGCCCCTGACTTTGGGATAAGCCCGGGAAACTGGGTCTAATACCGGATGTAACCACTGATCGCATGATCGGGTGGTGGAAAGTTTTTCGGTTGGGGATGGGCTCGCGGCCTATCAGCTTGTTGGTGGGGTGATGGCCTACCAAGGCGACGACGGGTAACCGGCCTGAGAGGGCGACCGGTCACACTGGGACTGAGACACGGCCCAGACTCCTACGGGAGGCAGCAGTGGGGAATATTGCGCAATGGGCGGAAGCCTGACGCAGCGACGCCGCGTGAGGGATGACGGCCTTCGGGTTGTAAACCTCTTTCAGCAGGGACGAAGCTAACGTGACGGTACCTGCAGAAGAAGCGCCGGCTAACTACGTGCCAGCAGCCGCGGTAATACGTAGGGCGCAAGCGTTGTCCGGAATTATTGGGCGTAAAGAGCTCGTAGGCGGTTTGTCGCGTCTGTCGTGAAAGCCCACGGCTTAACCGTGGGTCTGCGGTGGATACGGGCAGACTAGAGGCAGGTAGGGGAGAATGGAATTCCCGGTGTAGCGGTGAAATGCGCAGATATCGGGAGGAACACCGGTGGCGAAGGCGGTTCTCTGGGCCTGTACTGACGCTGAGGAGCGAAAGCGTGGGGAGCGAACAGGATTAGATACCCTGGTAGTCCACGCCGTAAACGTTGGGCGCTAGGTGTGGGGTCCTTCCACGGATTCCGCGCCGCAGCTAACGCATTAAGCGCCCCGCCTGGGGAGTACGGCCGCAAGGCTAAAACTCAAAGGAATTGACGGGGGCCCGCACAAGCGGCGGAGCATGTTGCTTAATTCGACGCAACGCGAAGAACCTTACCAAGGCTTGACATTGCCGGAAAACCATCAGAGATGGTGGGTCCTTTTTGGGCCGGTGACAGGTGGTGCATGGCTGTCGTCAGCTCGTGTCGTGAGATGTTGGGTTAAGTCCCGCAACGAGCGCAACCCTCGTTCCATGTTGCCAGCACTTCGGGTGGGGACTCATGGGAGACCGCCGGGGTCAACTCGGAGGAAGGTGGGGATGACGTCAAGTCATCATGCCCCTTATGTCTTGGGCTGCAAACATGCTACAATGGCCGGTACAGAGGGCTGCGATACCGTGAGGTGGAGCGAATCCCTTAAAGCCGGTCTCAGTTCGGATCGAAGTCTGCAACTCGACTTCGTGAAGTCGGAGTCGCTAGTAATCGCAGATCAGCAACGCTGCGGTGAATACGTTCCCGGGCCTTGTACACACCGCCCGTCACGTCACGAAAGTCGGCAACACCCGAAGCCCGTGGCCCAACCACTTTGTGGGGGGAGCGGTCGAAGGTGGGGCCGGCGATTGGGACGAAGTCGTAACAAGGTAGCCGTACCGGAAGGTGCGGCTGGATCACCTCCTTTCTAAGGAGCATCAACTGGCCGGGGTCGCCTCGTGAGAGGGACCGTGGTCGGTGGCCGCCGTTGACAGCGAATGTCTGTCAGGTGGCTGCTCATAGATGTGGAGCACTGGTTATTCACTAGGCCGCTCATGCGGCCCGGCTAGTACCGTCCTGCAGCTTCGGCTGGAGGGAATGGGAACGGCGGGTTCGGGTGGTTGGTCTGGTGGACACGCTGTTGGGTCCTGAGGGAACGGGCGCGAGCTCGGGTGACCTCGGACTACGGGACCAGGACCGCATCATCTTCGGGTGGTGTGGTTTTGGTGGGCCCGGTTGTTTTTTGAGAACTGCACAGTGGACGCGAGCATCTCTGGTAGATGATGAGAGCCGCCTGGAGAGGGACCCTGCCTTTTGGTGAGGGTTCTTTGAGGGTTGGTTTTGTTGTTTATCTGCGATTTGTTCTGATCGTTTTGTGTGTTCAAGTTTTTAAGGGCATACGGTGGATGCCTTGGCATCAGGAGCCGATGAAGGACGTGGGAGCCTGCGATATGCCTCGGGGAGTCGGCAACCAGACTTTGATCCGGGGATTTCCGAATGGGGAAACCTGGCACCCGTCATGGGGTGTCGCCGCCTGCTGAATGTATAGGCAGGTTGGTGGGAACGCGGGGAAGTGAAACATCTCAGTACCCGCAGGAAGAGAAAACAATAGTGATTCCGTGAGTAGTGGTGAGCGAAAGCGGAGGAGCCTAAACCGTGCGCGTGTGATAGCCGGCAGGCGTTGCGTGTGCGGGGTTGTGGGACCATCTGGTCGTCTCTGCCGAGGCGGCAAGGAGTTATAAACTGCTCGGGTAGTCGAATGGCTTGGGATGGCCGACCGTAGACGGTGAGAGTCCGGTAGACGAAATTCGAGTGGCTTCTGGGTGTGTTCCCGAGTAGCACGGGGCCCGTGAAATCCCGTGTGAATCTGCCACGACCACGTGGTAAGGCTGAATACTTCCTGATGACCGATAGCGGACCAGTACCGTGAGGGAAAGGTGAAAAGTGCCCCGGTGAGGGGTCGTGAAATAGTACCTGAAACCGTGTGCCTACAAGCCGTCAGAGCCTCCTCAGTGAGGGACTTGTTCCTTGTTGTTGGTGATGGCGTGCCTTTTGAAGAATGAGCCTGCGAGTTATGGTGTGTGGCGAGGTTAACCGGTGTCGGGTAGCCGTAGCGAAAGCGAGTCTGAATAGGGCGTTTTTAGTCGCATGCTGTAGACCCGAAGCGGAGTGATCTAGCCATGGGCAGGGTGAAGCGCCGGTAAGACGGTGTGGAGGCCCGAACCCACCAGGGTTGAAAACCTGGGGGATGACCTGTGGTTAGGGGTGAAAGGCCAATCAAACTCCGTGATAGCTGGTTCTCCCCGAAATGCATTTAGGTGCAGCGTCGCGTGTTTCTTGCCGGAGGTAGAGCTACTGGATGGCTGATGGGCCCTACCAGGTTACTGACGTCAGCCAAACTCCGAATGCCGGTAAGTGAGAGCGCGGCAGTGAGACTGCGGGGGATAAGCTTCGTAGTCGAGAGGGAAACAGCCCAGATCATCGGCTAAGGCCCCTAAGCGTGTGCTAAGTGGGAAAGGATGTGGAGTTGCTGTGACAACCAGGAGGTTGGCTTAGAAGCAGCCACCCTTGAAAGAGTGCGTAATAGCTCACTGGTCAAGTGATTCCGCGCCGACAATGTAGCGGGGCTCAAGCACACCGCCGAAGCCGTGGCATTGACACGTATGTGTTGATGGGTAGGGGAGCGTCCTGTATCCGGTGAAGCCTCGGGGTGACCCAGGGGTGGAGGGTGCGGGAGTGAGAATGCAGGCATGAGTAGCGAATCACACGTGAGAAACGTGTGCGCCGGATGACCAAGGGTTCCTGGGGCAGGCTAATCCGCCCAGGGTAAGTCGGGACCTAAGGCGAGGCCGACAGGCGTAGTCGATGGACAACGGGTTGATATTCCCGTACCCGCTGGTATGCGCCAACGCTGAATCCTCTGATGCTAACCACCTGAACCATCCTTTGGGCCTTCGGGCCTGTTGGGTGGGGAGCGTGGGGCCCGAGGGGGTAGTAGGTGAGTGATGGGGTGACGCAGGAGGGTAGCTCAGCCCGGGCGATGGTTGTCCCGGGGTAAGGCTGTAGGGAGAGAGATAGGTAAATCCGTCTCTCACGTATCCTGAGAGCTGATGCCGAGCCGTTTTAGGTGAAGTGAGTGATCCCATGCTGCCGAGAAAAGCCTCTAGCGAGTGTACCGGCGGCCCGTACCCCAAACCGACTCAGGTGGTCAGGTAGAGAATACCAAGGCGATCGGGTGAACTGTGGTTAAGGAACTCGGCAAATTGCCCCCGTAACTTTGGGAGAAGGGGGACCTCGCCTGGTGATGGCATTTGCTGTCTGAGCTGGGTGGGGTCGCAGAGGCCAGGGGGAAGCGACTGTTTACTAAAAACACAGGTCCGTGCGAAGTCGTAAGACGCTGTATACGGACTGACGCCTGCCCGGTGCCGGAACGTTAAGAGGACCGGTTAGGGGGACTTGTTCCTTCGAAGCTGAGAATCTAAGCGCCGGTAAACGGCGGTGGTAACTATAACCATCCTAAGGTAGCGAAATTCCTTGTCGGGTAAGTTCCGACCTGCACGAATGGCGTAACGACTTCCCCGCTGTCTCAACCACAGGCCCGGCGAAATTGCAGTACGAGTAAAGATGCTCGTTTCGCGCAGCAGGACGGAAAGACCCCGGGACCTTCACTATAGCTTGGCATTGGCGCTTGGAGCGTCTTGTGTAGGATAGGTGGGAGACTGTGAAGCCCAGACGCCAGTTTGGGTGGAGTCGTTGGTGAAATACCACTCTGGTCGTTTTGAGCGTCTAACCCGCACCCGTGTATCCGGGTGGGGGACAGTGCCTGGTGGGTAGTTTAACTGGGGCGGTTGCCTCCCAAAATGTAACGGAGGCGCCCAAAGGTTCCCTCAGCCTGGTTGGCAATCAGGTGGCGAGTGCAAGGGCACAAGGGAGCTTGACTGTGAGACGGACGTGTCGAGCAGGTGCGAAAGCAGGGCCTAGTGATCCGGCACCTACGTGTGGAAGTGGTGTCGCTCAACGGCTAAAAGGTACCCCGGGGATAACAGGCTGATCTTCCCCAAGAGTCCATATCGACGGGATGGTTTGGCACCTCGATGTCGGCTCGTCGCATCCTGGGGCTGGAGTAGGTCCCAAGGGTTGGGCTGTTCGCCCATTAAAGCGGCACGCGAGCTGGGTTTAGAACGTCGCGAGACAGTTCGGTCCCTATCCGCTGTGCGCGTAGGAGAATTGTGAGGGTCTGTCCCTAGTACGAGAGGACCGGGACGGACGAACCTCTGGTGTGCCAGTTGTCCCGCCAGGGGCACGGCTGGTTGGCTACGTTCGGTCGGGATAACCGCTGAAAGCATCTAAGCGGGAAGCCTTCCTCGAGATGAGTTCTCCCACCCTGTTAAAGGGGTGTAAGGCCCCCGGTAGACGACCGGGTTGATAGGCCGGAGATGGAAGCGCGGTAACGTGTGGAGTCGACCGGTACTAATAGGCCGAGTGGCTTGAACACACTGAACGTTCAGAGTGAATTGCTGCGAGAGATGTTCGCGTCCCTGTGTGGTTCCCAGAAAACAACCGGGAACCCGTTAGACTTAACTTAATTGAATGTCGAGCCGATGGCTCGGACGTGGATTTGCCCACCCAGGTTGGGTGGTGCGTTGAGACGTTCGGTGGTTTTGGCGAGGGGGAAACACCCGGTCCCATCCCGAACCCGGAAGTTAAGCCCTTCAGCGCCGATGGTACTGCATGGGAGACCGTGTGGGAGAGTAGGACGCCGCCGGACATATATTGCAGAAAGGCCCCGCCGTTACCGGCGGGGCCTTTCTCATTTTTACCGACATCCCGAGCATCCGGGTCAGCGGCCGAGCGTGCGGTCGAGCGTGGCGGCCCACTGGTCGAGCAGGCGGGTACGGCGTGCCGAGTCGTCGGTGAGGAGATCGGCCAGGCCGAGGCCGCGGACCAGGTCGAGGGTCGCCTGGACCGTTTCCCGGACGCCGGGGACCGACTCGTCCGCGCCGAGGGCCTCGACGGTGAGGCGGTGCGCCTCACGTCCGACCCGCGCCTCCAGGGGAACGACCTGCGCGCGGAGCTGCTCGTCCGAGCTGGCCGCGACCCAGAGCTGGAGTGCGGCCCGGAAGAGCGGGGTCGTGTACATCTCGCCGAGGAGCGTGACGACGTCCAGCGTGGAGGGACGGCGGTCGGCGAGCGCGTCCAGGCGCTCGCGCATCTGCGCCATTCTCACGTCCGAGCCGTACTCGACCGCCGCGGTCACCAGTTCCTCGCGCGTGCGGAAGTGGTGCTGGGCCGCGCCACGGGAGACGCCCGCGCGCTCGGCGACCACCGCCACCGTCGTGCCCGCCCAGCCCACGGAGGCGAGGCAGCCGATGGCGGCCTCCAGGAGGCGCCGCCGCGTGGCGCGGCTGCGGTCCTGCTGCGGTTCGCGGGGGAGTGCCTGGGCGGTCATGGAGTCCTCGGGGTCGGTGGCCGGCCCTCCAGTCAACCAAACGATCAGGCGAAGAAACAATCATGCACGATTGATTTTTTAGATGCGGGCTGGCAGGGTTCTGGCCATGAGCCAACCGCTGCGGGTCGGTAACGCCTCGGGCTTCTACGGCGACCGCTTCTCCGCGGTGCGGGAGATGCTGGAGGGCGGGCCGCTGGACTTCCTCACCGGCGACTACCTCGCCGAGCTGACGATGCTGATCCTCGGGCGCGGGAAGATGAAGGACCCGGACGCCGGGTACGCCGCGACGTTCCTCCGGCAGATGGAGGAGTCCCTCGGCCTGGCCGCGGAACGCGGCACCACGATCGTCACGAACGCCGGCGGACTCAACCCGCGGGGGCTGGCGGACCGCTTGCGCGAGCTGGCCGCCCGGTTCGGGATCGACGTGCGGATCGCCCATGTGGAGGGCGACGACCTGCTGTCCCGGGCGAAGGATCTCGGCCTGGCGGACGGCCGCCACGGGCGGCCGCTCACCGCGAACGCCTACCTGGGCGCCTGGGGGATCGTCGAGTGCCTGCGGGCCGGCGCGGACGTGGTGGTGACCGGACGCGTTACCGACGCGTCCCTGGTCGTGGGCCCCGCCGCCGCGCACTTCGGCTGGGCGCGCGACGACTGGGACGCCCTCGCGGGTGCGACGGTCGCCGGGCACGTCCTGGAGTGCGGCGCGCAGGCCACCGGCGGCAACTACGCCTTCTTCCAAGAAATCTACAATGTAAAGGCGCCGGGCTTTCCGGTCGCCGAGATCCATCCCGACGGCTCCAGCGTGATCACCAAGCACGACGGGACGGGCGGCGCGGTGACCGTCGAGACCGTCACCGCCCAGCTCCTTTACGAGATCGGCGCGCCGTCCTACGCGGGACCGGACGTGACGGCGCGATTCGACACGATCGCGCCGGCGCAGGACGGACCCGACCGGGTGCGGATCAGCGGCGTCCGGGGCGTTCCGCCGCCGCCGTCCACCAAGGTGTGCCTGAACCATCTCGGCGGCCATCGCAACGAAATGACCTTCGTCCTCACCGGCCTGGACGTGGAGGCCAAGGCCGAGCTCGCGAAGGCACAGCTGGAGGCCGCCCTCGCGGAGGCTCGGCCGGCCCGTGTCGAATGGACGCTCGTCGGCGCGCCCGGACCGGATCCGGCCACGCAGGGGGAGGCCACGGCCCTGCTGCGCTGCGCCGTCCTCGACCCGGATCCGGAGAAGGTCGGCCGCGGGTTCAGCGGGGCCGTCGTGGAACTCGCCCTCGCCGGCTACCCGGGCTTCACCATGACCTCCCCGCCCGGAAAGGGCGCCCCCTACGGGGTCTACACGCCCGCCTACGTCCCGAACGAGGCCATCGAGCATGTCGCGGTGACCTCCGAGGGTGAGCGAGTCTCCATCCCGGCCGCCCCTCTCGTACGCGACCTTGAGATCTCCTCCGAGTCTCCACCCGCCGGGGCCGTCCCGCCGGGCGCCACTGTCCGCGCACCGCTCGGCCGTGTCGCCGGGGCGCGGAGCGGGGACAAGGGCGGGGACGCCAATATCGGCGTGTGGGCCCGGACCGACGCGCAGTGGCGCTGGCTGGAGCCGTTCCTGACGACCGAAAGGCTCCGCGAGTTGCTGCCGGAGACCAGCGAGCACGCCGTCCGCCGGTATGCGCTCCCCAACCTCCGCGCGGTGAACTTCGTCGTCGAAGGGCTGCTGCAGGAGGGTGTGTCCGCCTCGACCCGGTTCGACCCGCAGGGCAAGGCCCTGGGGGAGTGGCTGCGGTCCCGCCTCGTCGACATCCCGGAGGCAGTCCTGTGACCCTCAAGAGCACCCTGGACGCGCGGAGCCCGGAATACCGGGAACGCCGCGCGGCCATGCTGGAGAAGCTGGCGGCCCTGGACGCCGAGCATGCCAAGGCGCTGGAAGGCGGCGGCGAGAAGTACGTCGCGCGGCACCGCGGGCGCGGCAAGCTGCTGGCGCGCGAGCGCATCGAACTGCTGCTCGACCTCGACTCGCCGTTCCTGGAGCTGAGCCCCCTCGCCGCGTGGGGGAGCGACTTCCCGGTCGGCGCGAGCGTCGTCACCGGCATCGGCGTCGTCGAGGGCGTCGAGTGCATGATCGTGGCGAACGATCCGACGGTGCGGGGCGGATCCAGCAATCCGTGGACGGTGAAGAAGAGCTTCCGGGCGTCCGATATCGCGCTGGAGAACCGGCTGCCCGTCATCAACCTGGTCGAGTCGGGCGGCGCGGACCTGCCGACGCAGAAGGAGATCTTCATCCCGGGCGGCCGCATGTTCCGCGACCTCACCCGGTTGTCGGCCGCGGGGATCCCCACGATCGCGCTCGTGTTCGGCAACTCCACCGCGGGCGGCGCCTACATTCCGGGCATGTGCGACCACGTCGTCATGGTCAAGGAGCGCGCGAAGGTGTTCCTCGGCGGTCCGCCGCTGGTGAAGATGGCGACCGGCGAGGAGGCCGACGACGAGGAGCTCGGCGGCGCCGAGATGCACGCCCGCACCTCCGGCCTCGCCGACTACATGGCGGCGGACGAGGCGGACGCGCTGCGCCTCGGACGCCAGATCGTCGCGAACCTCAACCACCGCAGGCTCGGTCCCGCGCCCGGCCCGGTCGAGGAGCCGCTCTACGACGCCGAGGAACTGGCCGGGATCGTCCCCGAGGACCTGAAGGTCCCCTTCGACCCGCGCGAGGTCATCGCGCGGATCGCCGACGGATCGCGGTTCGACGAGTTCAAGCCGCTGTACGGGACGAGCCTGGTCACCGGCTGGACGCGCGTCCACGGCTATCCGATCGGGATCCTCGCCAACGCGCAGGGCGTCCTGTTCGGGGACGAGGCGCAGAAGGCGGCGCAGTTCATCCAGCTCGCCAACCAGAGCGACACCCCGCTGCTGTTCCTGCACAACACGACCGGCTACATGGTCGGCAGGGAGTACGAGCAGGCCGGGATCATCAAGCACGGCGCCCTGATGATCAACGCGGTGGCCAACAGCCGGGTCCCGCACATCTCGATCGTCATGGGCGCCTCGTACGGGGCGGGCAACTACGGCATGTGCGGCCGCGCGTACGACCCGCGGTTCCTGTTCGCCTGGCCGAGCGCCAAGTCGGCGGTGATGGGGCCGCAGCAGCTCGCGGGCGTCCTGTCGATCGTGGCGCGGCAGGCGGCGCAGGCGCGCGGGCAGGCCTACGACGACGACCAGGACCGCGCGATGCGGGAGATGGTCGAGGCGCAGATCGAGGCCGAGTCGCTGCCGTTCTTCCTGTCCGGGCGGCTCTACGACGACGGGGTGATCGACCCCCGCGACACCCGGACCGTCCTCGGCCTGTGCCTGTCCGTCGTCCACAACGCGCCCGTGCGCGGCGCCGAGGGCTTCGGCGTCTTCCGGATGTGAGTGTCGAACAATGATCAACAGAGTGCTGGTCGCCAACCGCGGCGAGATCGCCCGCCGCGTCCTGCGGGCCTGCCGGGACCTCGGTGTCGGGACGGTCGCCGTCCACTCCGACCCCGACGCCGGCGCGCCGCACGTCCGGGAGGCGGACGTGGCCGGGCGGCTGCCCGGGGCGTCCCCGGCGGAGACGTACCTGTCGGTGGAGCGGCTCCTCGCCGTGGCGGAGCGCGCCGGGGCCGACGCCGTCCACCCGGGCTACGGGTTCCTGTCGGAGAACGCGGACTTCGCGCGGGCCGTCGTCGGCGCGGGCCTGACCTGGATCGGCCCGCCGCCCGAGGCGATCGCCGCGATGGGGTCCAAGATCGAGGCCAAGAAGCTGATGGCCGCGGCGGACGTCCCGGTGCTGCCCGAGCTCGACCCCGCCCGGGTCGGCGGCGCGGACCTGCCGCTGCTGGTCAAGGCGTCCGCGGGAGGCGGCGGGCGCGGCATGCGCGTCGTCCGGACGCCGGAGGACCTGCCGGACGCCGTCGCGGGCGCGCGCAGGGAGGCGGAGTCGGCGTTCGGCGACCCGACCGTGTTCTGCGAGCCGCTGCTGGAGGACGCCCGCCACATCGAGGTGCAGATCCTCGCCGACGCGCACGGGACGGTCTGGACGCTCGGCGAGCGCGAGTGCTCCATCCAGCGCCGCCACCAGAAGATCATCGAGGAGGCGCCGTCCCCGGCCGTCGGCCCCGAGCTGCGGGCGCGGCTGTGCGGGGCGGCGGCGAGCGCGGCACGCGCCATCGGCTACGTCGGCGCGGGCACGGTCGAGTTCATGCTGGCGCGCGACGGCCGCTTCTTCTTCCTGGAGGTCAACACCCGGCTCCAGGTCGAGCACCCGGTCACCGAGTGCGTGTACGGGGTGGACCTCGTCCGGCTGCAGATCGAGGTCGCCGAGGGCGCCCGCCTGCCGCAGGCGCCGCCGGAACCGCGCGGCCACGCCATCGAGGTGCGCCTCTACGCCGAGGACCCCGCGCAGGACTGGCGGCCCGCCAGCGGCACGCTGCACACCTTCGAGGTTCCGGGGGCGGACGTCGAGTTCGCCGTTCCGGCGGCACACGGGGTCCGCCTCGACAGCGGCGTGGAGAGCGGCGCCGAGGTCGGCGTCCACTACGACCCGATGCTCGCCAAGGTGATCGCGTGGGCGCCGTCCCGGGCCGCCGCCGCGCGCAGGCTGGCGGCCGCGCTGCGCGGCGCCCGCATCCACGGCCTCACCACCAACCGCGACCTGCTCGTCCGGATCCTGGAGGAGCCCGCGTTCCTGGACGGCGCCACCGACACCGGCTACCTCGACCGTGTCGGCCTCGGCACCCTGGCCGCGCCGCTGGCGGACGAGGCGGCGGTCCGGGTCTGCGCGCTGGCCGCCGCGCTCGCCCAGGCCGCCGCGGACCGGGCGGGCGCCGCGGTGCTCGGCGGCCTCCCGCCGGGCTGGCGCAACGTGCGGTCCCAGCCGCAGCGCAGGACGTTCCAGGGGCCCGGAGGCCCGGTGGACGTCGACTACCGGCTGGACAGGAACGGCCTGGACTCCGAGCTGTGCCCGGGCACGTCGCTGCTGTCGGCCTCGCCGGAACGCGTCGTCCTCGACCACGACGGCCTCCGCGAGACCTTCACCGTGACCGCCGCAGGGGGTGCGGTGCACGTCGATTCCCGTCTCGGCCCGGTCACGCTCGTCGCCGTCCCGCGGTTCGCCGACCCGAGCGGCCGGATCGCCCCGGGGTCCCTTCTGGCCCCCATGCCCGGCACCGTCGTCCGCGTCGAGACCGCACCGGGCGCGGACGTCGCCGAGGGGCAGACCCTCGTCGTCCTGGAGGCGATGAAGATGGAGCACCGCGTCGCCGCGCCGTCCGCCGGGTCGGTCGCCGAACTCAATGTCACCGCGGGGCAGCAGGTCGAGTCCGGCGCCGTCCTCGCCGTCATCGAAGGGACCCCTGAATGAGCTTCGTCGAGACCGAGGAACGGCGGGCCCTGCGCGCCGCCGCCGCTGAGCTGGGCGGCAAGTACGGCTCCTCCTACTACGTGGAGAAGGCCAAGTCCGGGCAGAAGACCGACGAGCTGTGGGCCGAGGCCGGGCGGCTCGGCTACCTGGGCGTCAACGTGCCGGAGGAGTACGGCGGCGGAGGCGGAGGCATCGGCGACCTCGCCGCCGTGTGCGAGGAGCTGGCCGCCGCGGGCTGCCCGCTGCTGCTCATGGTCGTGTCCCCGGCGATCTGCGCGACGATCATCGCCCGGTCCGGCACCGAGGACCAGCGCAAGCACTGGCTGCCGCGCTTCGCCGACGGCTCGGTGAAGATGGCGTTCGCGATCACCGAGCCCGACGCCGGCTCCAACGCGCACCGCATCACCACCACGGCGCGCCGCGACGGCGACGGGTGGGTGCTGAGCGGGCAGAAGACGTTCATCTCCGGCGTGGACGAGTCGGACGCCGTGCTGTTCGTCTCCCGCACGCAGGACCAGAAGGGCAACCTGCGGCCGTCGCTGTTCATCGTCCCGACCGCCGCACCGGGGTTCACCTTCACCCCCATCGACATGGAGATCGTGTCGCCGGAGAAGCAGTTCGTCTGCCACCTCGACGACGTCCGGCTGCCCTACGACGCGCTCGTCGGCGACGAGGACGGCGGCCTGCTGCAGCTGTTCGCCGGACTCAACCCCGAGCGCATCATGGCCGCCGCGATGGGCGCCGGGATCGGCCGCCTCGCGCTCGGCAAGGCGACCGGCTACGCCATGTCCCGGCAGGTGTTCAGGACGCCGATCGGCGCGCACCAGGGCCTCGCGCACCCGCTCGCCGCCGCCAAGATCGAGCTGGAGCTGGCCCGGCTGATGGGGCAGAAGGCCGCCTGGCTCTACGACGCGGGCGACGACACGGGCGCCGGCGAGGCCGCGAACATGGCCAAGTACGCCACCGCCGAGGCCGCGATCCACTGCGTCGACCAGGCCATCCAGACCCACGGCGGCAACGGCCTCACCACCGAGTACGGCGTCGGGATGCTCGCCGGGGTCGTCCGGCTCATGCGCATCGCCCCGGTCAGCCGCGAGATGATCCTCAACTACGTCGCACAGCACTCCCTGGGGCTGCCCAAGTCCTACTGACGATTACGGTGGCGGCGCGGGACCGGGCGGCTTAGACTCCTGCCGTTCCGGCGCTTTGATTACAAAAGAAGATCGCGACCAGAGGGACTCACGTGTACGGTCCGCCACCCGTTCCGCTGCCCGCCGCAGAGCCCGTGCCGCCCGCCCCGCCTCCCGCCGCGGCCCCGCGCGGCCGCCGCCTCGCGGCCTGGGGCATCGACACCGCACTCCTCGCCGGCGCCGCCGTCCTCCTCGGCATGATGACCTGGGGACGGCTGAACGGGCTCCTCGGGGACGGACTCTGGGGCGACGCCCTGTCGGCGGGGGGCGGGCTCCTGCTGTCCGGCGGCGACGTCCAGCAGGCCGCCGAGAAGTTCGGCATGGGCATCTGGAACACGGTCGTCAGCGCCGTCCAGCAGGCACTGCTCCTGCTCGTCCTGATCGAGTTCCTGCACCAGTTCGCGGGGCAGGCCTTCGCCGGCCGGACCGTCGGCAAGGCCGTGCTCGATCTGCGCGTGGAGAACACCACGTCCGCCAAGTCCAGGGCGCTGCGCCGTTCGCTGGTGACCACGGCGGGCGGCACCGGCCTGTACTGCACCGCGTGGATCCTTCTCCTGCACGGCCTCTTCTTCCTTTCCCTCGTCACCTGGCTGGTCGCCGTCGCGGTGTTCCTGGCCAACAGCGCGCCGACCCTCGTCGGCGCCCGCCGGCGGGCCCTCGCCGACCTGGTGGCGGGGACGTCCCTCGTCCGCGCGGACGGCTACCGCCGCGCCGCCGAGGCCGCGCGGCAGGGCGCCGTCATCGCCTGGGACGGCACGCAGGCGGCGGGCCAGGTCGCGGGCCAGGCCGTCCGGGAGAACGCCGCCCGCATCGCCCAGGCCGAATCGATGCAGCGCGCCCTGCAGTCGGAGCGCGCCCGGCAGATGCAGGATCTGGGCCGGCGATCCGCCGCCCGGATGCAGGGCGCGATGCAGAGCGAACGGGCACAGCAGGTCGGAGACGCGGGCAAGCGCGTCGGCGGCCGGCTGAGGAACGCCTACCAGGATCGCCGGGCCGCGCGCCGGCAGGCGCTCCCCCCGCAGCCGGAACAGCCCGCCCTCCCGCCGCCCGCACCGCACTACGACCCCTACGCCCAACCGGGCCAGTACTCCCACCCCGGCCAGCCGGCCCAGCCCGCCCAGCCCGGCTGGTACGAGCCGCCGCAGCAGTACATGCCGCCGCCGCAGCAGTAGTCGCCCAGGGCCCGGAACTGCCGAAGTCCTACTGAATCACCCAACCTCGACCTTTGCTCACTCTTCGTAGTCATTACGCTACATAGAGCATGTGGCGGGGAGTATCGCTACGCAAGTACGGATGCTGGAGCGAAAGGGATGATCATGAAGAGGTGTCTTGCGGTTCTGGTTCTCGCCGCCGGGACGACGGTGGCCGGGATGACCGGCCTGTCCGCCACGGCGTCGGCCGCCACGGCCTCCGGCGAGCCGATGTCGGGGCACGGTCACCACTGCTGCTGCGAGCACAACTACAACAAGAACGTGAACATCAACATCAACGGCTGACGCGAAGGCCGTTCCACCCGGCGCTCCTTCCGGCGGGCGGCCATCTGGCGGAGACCGCGCGGTCTCCGCCAGATCGTCACTCGGCTAGGGCGTCCAGTTGCGCCTCCAGCGGCACGGGCGCGCCGAGGCGGTTGTCCACGGCCGTGTGGGGCACCGGAGGCGGCGTCCCGGGCAGCATCCGGGCGACGAACGCGTCGAACGCCACCAGCTTGCCGGTGTCGCGGGGCGAGCCCCGCCGCTCCAGCCGGTGCCGGAGGGTCGCGGCGTCCGTCCGGATCCAGACGAGACGCACCCGCGGCCCGCCCAGGGACGCGACCCACTCCGTCCAGCGCGCCGCGTTCCGGATGTGGCCGGTGAACGGGCCGCTCAGCAGCACCGGGCAGCCGTGCGAGCGGATCTCCCGCGCCGTGGCCGTCATCCCCGCGTACTCGTGCGGCTTGACGTGCTCGTCGTACCAGGGGCCCTCGCGCTCGCCGGGATCGCGGGAGGACGCCGCGAGCGTCGCCTCCACGAACGGCCCGAACATCGTGTCCTTGTCCAGCAGCGCCGGCACGGGACGCAGCCGCCGCAGCAGCAGGTGCGAGATCGTGGACTTGCCGGAGCCGGGCGGCCCCGCCACCACCCAGACCGGGGCGGGTGTCACGTCGACAGGCGCAGGCGGCGGGTCGCCAGCCGCTCGATGCGCGCCTCGTCGATCTCGTGGCCGAGGCCCGGCTGCGTGAGCGGGACGCCGACCACACCGCCGGACGAGCGCACCGGCGGCGTCACGAACACCGGGCCGCCGGCCGGGTCGGACACGTCGCTCGGCAGCGTGCACCCCGGCAGGGCCGCGAGCGCGACCGCGGCGGCCTGCCCGATGCCGAACGCGCCGCAGCCGCTGCACCACACGTCCCATCCCGCCGCGTAGGCGAGGTCGTGGGCGCTGCGGGCCGCGGTCAGCCCGCCGAGCCGGTCCAGGCGCAGGTGCAGCGCACGGCCCGCCTGCAGCGACAGTGCCGCGTCCAGCGTCTCCAGATCGCCCACGTCCGGGGCCACGGCCGTGCCCACCCGCGTCTGGAGCCGGGCGTGCGCGGCCAGGTCGCCGCCGGGGAAGGGGCGTTCGATCGCCGCCAGGCCGTAGGCGTCCAGCGCCTCCAGCACCGCCAGGTGCTCCGGCGACTCGGTGTAGGCGTGGCCCGCGTCGGCGACGAGCGCCAGCGCCGGGTACGCCTGCCGGATCGCGCGGACGGGCTCGACGTCCCACCCCGGCCGGACGTCCAGCGTGACGCGGGTGTGGCCCGCTCCAACGGCCTGGTTGACGCGGGCCGTGACGGTGTCGATCGCGGGCTCGGGGGAGATCCGCGCACCCGTCACGATGGAGGTGCGGGTGCCGCCGAGCGCGTGCGCGAGCGGCAGGCCCCGCGTCCGGCACCACAGGTCCCAGCAGGCGGTGTCGACGGCCGCCGCGGCCTCGCGCGCGCCGAGGTCGGCGGCCGCGGACACGTCCTCGGGGCGGTCCCAGTCGAGCCCGATGAGCGCCGGCCCCATGCGCGTCTCGATGTCCGCCCATGCCGCGCCGGGGTCCGCGGCCCCCACCGGGACGGCCATCTCGCCCCAGCCGACGGCGTCGCCGCCGGCCAGGCGGACGAGGACGCTCTCCGGCCGCCGCCCGCGCGGCATTCTCACGCGGAAGGCGTCGCAGCCGTGGATCCGAGGCACCGCACCAGCCCTTCGAAGTAGGGGTCCTTCCTCAATGATCCCCCCTCCCCGGACCGGGAAGGACAATTCACGCGGGTCAGGACCGCCCCGGCGGGACGGGCGCCGGCCGCGGGCCGGGCCTGCCGGTCAGGGGCAGCTGCTCTCCAGCGACACCGGCTTGGAACTGGGCTTGGACGGTTCGCCGCCGTCCTGCCCGTCCGGCGACCCTGTGGGCGAAGCGGTGGGCGACCCGGTGGGTGAGGCGGTGGGCGTGCCGCTCGGTTTGACGCTGACCTGCCGCGGGTCGCTGTTGACGGCGTCGGCGGCCAGGGTGCGGATCTTGTCGAAGTCCGGGTTCCCGGTGTAGATCAGCGGCGGGACGAACTGCAGGCTCCTGATCTGCGCGCCGTTCTTGACCCGGTTCGACAGCTTCATCAGCGCGGGCAGCAGTTCCTGCGGGATGTCGGTCGACAGCGTCCGCTTGGCCGCCGCGGCGAGCTTGTCGAAGCTGGTGAGCACGGTCTGCGGGTCGGCCTGCTCGGCGATCGCCCGCATCAGGCACTTCTGCCGGCTCATCCGCACGTAGTCGCTGCTGTTGGTGCGGGACCGCCCGTACCAGAGGGCCTCCTTGCCCTTCAGCGTCCGGTATCCGGGCTGCAGGACGCCCCCTTGCAGGCCGTAGGGGATCGGCTCGGTGATCTTGAGCTTGACGCCGCCCATGGCGTCGATGATGTCGGCGAAGCCGAACATGTCGACGAGGATGTAGTAGTCCACGCGCAGGCCGAGAACGCCGGCGACGGTGGCCTTCAGAAGTTCGGGGCCGCGGCGTTTCTTGGCGACGCCGGGCACCACGTCGGGGTGGTTCTCGGCGTATTCGTAGACCTCGTTGAGCAGGCCCGGGTTCTGCGGGCCGTCGCCGGTGAAGCCGTAGGGGAACCGGTCGCGGGCGGGGCCGGGCGGCATCGGGAACTGTTCCAGGTTCCGCGGCAGGCTCAGCAGCACCGTGTCGCCCGTCTTGGTGTCGACGCTGGCGAGCGTCACGCTGTCGGTGCGCACGCCCGTGCGGTCGGCGGCGGAGTCGCCGCCGAGCAGCAGGATGTTGACGCGGGGCTGGCCGTTGAACGGGTCCTTGGCGTCGACGGGCTTGCCGTTCTCGCTGCCGGTGCGGAAGATGCTGGTCAGCGCGTCACGGTACACGTAGGTGCTGTGCGCCGACCACGCCACCGGCACCGCGACGGCGAAGCACATCACCGCGACGGCGGCCGCGCCGAGCGTCCGGGCGCCCGCGGCGAGGCGGGCCGGGCGCAGCAGCAGGTAGGAGCGGACGACGACGAGGATCCACAGCACGCCGAGTGCGACGAGCGCGGCGGAGGTCCGCTGCAGCACCGCGGGCTGGACGGCGTAGTGGACCAGGTCGGAGCGGTAGAGCGTGGCGGCGCCCCCGAGGGCGGCCACGATCGCCACGTACAGCGCGAGCAGCAGCCCGCCGGCGACCCGGCGACCCGTGACGAAATGCGCGACACCCCAGACCAGGGCGGACGCGAGCGTCAGCGCCAGCGCGCGGGGAAGGCCCCCGGCTCCGCCGGAGGTACCCGCATCGTCCCTGTTCCGGGCACGCCCCCTCGGCGACCGACCCATGTACGCTCCGATTCCCACCCACAGTGAATTAAGCCTCGGCTCACATTATGGACGCGTCGAACCGGGCAAAGGTTGCGTAAGAGTCGATCGCATGCAAGCGGATGTGGCCTTTGGTGCAGAACGTCAGGATAGTGAATCCGCCGCCGTCCGGGGGCCCGTACGGATGATCACGTGGCGGGCAGGGCGCCAGCGCGTGGGCGGCCGTCAGCGGCGGAACGATCACCAGCAGGCACAGGACCGAGACCGTGGTGCCGCCCGCGAGACGCCACAACGGCGACAGCCCGTCCGGGAGCAGCACGGCGTAGGAGTGGACGATCAGCCCCGCCCACAGCGCCGCGACGACCACGCAGCCGGCCGTCAGCGCCGCCAGCAACGCGGGCCGCGCCGCCGCCTGCAGCAGGAGCGGGCGGCCGTGCCCGGCGGCGAGGGCCGCCGCGGTCAGCGCCAGCGCCTGGACGGTCAGCAGCGCCGCCCCGAGCCTGACGCGCCCGGCCCGCAGGTGCGCGATGCCCGGCAGGGCCGGGGAGACCGCGGCGATCAGCAGCGCCTCGGCCAGCCCCCGCAGCGCCGCCTCCCGCTCCCGGCGCTCCCGCACGCGGTCCCGGACCGCCGGGCCCGGCGCCCCCTCCTGCAGCGGCCGCGCCCCGGCTCCGACCGGCCCGCCGTCGACCATGCTGCGCCCCCTTCAGGGACGGAGACCCCTCTCCGTTCCCGACGTAAGAGAGTGCAGGTCAGGGAGCTGAACGGGGGCGAAGGCGGCGGCGTGTCGCGAAATGCGGGGAACCCCGGCGGTCCGGAGGGGATGCCCTTTACCAGCTGCTGGACAGCGGCTTGCCCTCGGCGTAGCCGGACGGGCTCTGGATCCCGATCGTGGCGCGCTCGTGGAACTCCTCCAGGGTCCGCGCGCCCGCGTAGGTGCACGAGCTGCGCAGCCCCGCCACGATCGAGTCGATCAGGTCCTCCACGCCGGGCCGCTGCGGATCGAGGAACATCCGGGAGGTGGAGATGCCCTCCTCGAACAGGGCCTTGCGGGCCCGGTCGAAGGGGGAGTCCTCGGCGGTGCGCAGCCGCACCGCCCGGGCGGACGCCATGCCGAAGCTCTCCTTGTAGAGCCGCCCGTCCGCGGCCCGCTGCAGGTCGCCCGGCGACTCGTAGGTGCCGGCGAACCACGAGCCCACCATCACGTTCGCGGCGCCCGCCGCGAGCGCCAGCGCGACGTCGCGCGGGTGCCGGACGCCGCCGTCCGCCCACACGTGGCGGCCGAGCCGGCGCGCCTCGGCGGCGCACTCCAGCACCGCGGAGAACTGCGGGCGGCCGACGCCCGTCATCATCCGGGTGGTGCACATCGCGCCGGGGCCCACGCCGACCTTGACGATGTCGGCGCCCGCCTCGATCAGCTCGCGGGTGCCCTCGGCGGTCACCACGTTCCCGGCGACGACCGGGACGGCGGGGTCCAGCGCCCGGACCGCGGCGAGCGCGCTCATCATCTTGTCCTGGTGGCCGTGCGCGGTGTCGACGACGAGCAGGTCGGCGCCCGCCTCCAGCAGGGCCTTGGCCTTGCCGGCGACGTCGCCGTTCACGCCGACCGCCGCGGCGACGCGCAGGCGTCCGGCGGCGTCCACGGCCGGCCGGTAGAGCGTGGCGCGCAGCGCGCCGGTGCGGGTGAGGACGCCGGCGAGGCGGCCCTCGGCGTCCACGACGGGAGCGAGCCGGTGGCCGCGCTCGTGCAGCCGGTTGAACGCCTCCCGCGGGTCGACGCCGGCCGGCAGCGTGACCAGGTCGCGGGACATGATGTCGCGGAGCTGGGCGAACCGGTCCACGCCCATGCAGTCGGCCTCGGTGACGACGCCCACCGGGCGGTCGTCCTCGACGACGATCACGGCGTTGTGCGCCCGCTTCGGCAGCAGCGCCAGCGCGTCCCCGGCCGTGCTGGAGGGGTCCAGCCGGATCGCGGTGTCCACGACCAGGTCGCGGCCCTTGACCCAGTCGATGACCTCGGCGACGACGTCGACCGGGATGTCCTGCGGGAGCACCGCGACCCCGCCGCGGCGGGCTGCGGTCTCGGCCATCCGGCGGCCGGACACGGCCGTCATGTTGGCCACCACGAGCGGGATGGTCGTCCCGCTGCCGTCCGTGGTGGCCAGATCGACCTCGAGGCGCGACCCCACCGAGGAGCGGCGGGGGACCATGAAGACGTCGTTGTAGGTGAGGTCGTGAGCGGAACGCTCACCGTTCAGCAGGTGCACGGCAGTACTACACACCAATCGCGTTCGCAGTGGCTGGGCCACCGTACATTGTCAGTCATACCCGGCGGTGCTCCCGCCAAGGCCGCAGGCCGGGCGCGCCGGACCGCCCCGCCGCCGCGGGCAAAGCCCGTGACCAGGGGTGATGACACTGTGTCCCCGGAGGGCGTTGAGTGTCGTCTCCGCCCGTCTTCCCCCCTCCTTGCAGGGATAACGAAAGTGAACTCGTGCGCCTGGTGGAAAACGGTGCAACGTGAGGCTTGGCTCTCTGTAAAGTTACCTCTTGACGTAACTGCGCCCCCGATGCACTTTTCTTACATGTGCCTCGCGCGGACGGCGGATCCGCCGTAGGGGGTGGGTCAGAAGAACACCGGGAGAAGCGCATGCAGGTCACGCACGTGGTCCCGGTCGGCCATGCCCGCCCGCGCCGCCGGGCGCCCCGACCGGGCGGCGATCGCCGGAGCGGTGATGGCCGTCCGGCGCGTCCACCGCCGGGTCGCGTCGCGCCGCATCTGTGGCGTGGGCCCGGCAGCGTTGCGCTTTCGTACCGGTTTCTGTGGCATTTGAAACGTCGCCGCCCGGAACCGGTCACCGACGCTTCGACGGCGGCCGGGCAGGGCGAACACGAGCAAGATCAATATTTGACGTCATACCGTCCTGAAATGGAATGATCTTGCAGTTGCTGGCAAAACGATTCATCACATGTCGAGGAGGAGAGCCGTGCTGGATGCGGTCGACGCCGTGCTCGTCCGCGAGCTCCAGCGGGATGGCAGGGCGACGTTCCAGGCGCTGGCCGATCGCGTCGGGCTTTCCCGCACGGCGGTGCGGGCACGGGTGCAGCACCTTCTCGAAACCCAGGTCGTCCGCGTCGTCGGCATCGTGCACGCCGCCGTCGTCGGCGCGGAGGCGATCGGGCACGTGTCGGTCACGGTGGCCGGCTCGGCGAGGGAGGTGGCCGAGAGCGTCGCCGAGCGCGCCGCCGTCAGCTTCACCGCGCTGACCGCGGGCCCGTACGACCTGGTCGCCCAGGTGCGCACCCGCGACGACGCCGCGCTCGCGGCCGAGGTGGACCACATCAGGTCCGTCACCGGCGTCCGCGCGGCCGAGGTGTTCCGGTCGGTGGCCACCGTGCGCGACACGCACGCGGTGGTGCGCGAGCTCGGCGAGGTCACCCTCGACGACATCGACTGGCGGCTGCTGCACGAGCTGCAGCGCGACGGCCGCGCCCCCTACACCCGGCTCGCGCACGTCATCGGCCTCTCGCAGGCCGCCACCCGGGCCCGGGTGGTCAGGCTCATGCGCACGGGCGTCATCCAGGTCACCGGCCTCGCCGATCCCCTGGCGCTCGGCGCCGCGGAGCTCGGCGGGTTCGGGCTGGTGGTGACGGGCGGGCTGCGCAAGGTCGCCGACGCGGTCGCCGCCCAGGACGGCGTCCGCTACCTGGCGACCGGCTTCGGCCGGTACGACATCGTCGGGCAGGTCGAGGCGGCCTCCCGCGCCGAGATGGTGGCCGTGTTCGACGCCATCCGGTCGGTGTCCGGGGTGACGGTACGGGAGTCCTGGCACCACCTCGACGTGGTGAAGGAGTCCTACGCCGTCCAGCTGCCCGAGCAGCCCCTCAACGGGGCGGTCTGAACGCGGCCGCGCCCCGGCCACGGCGGTGACCGTGGCCGGGGCGCGGCCGCGCTAGTCGCGGCTGAGGGCGACCTCCTCCAGGTCCAGCTCGTGCATGACACGGGTGAGGACCTCGTCGTCGATGCGGCGCTCGTCCCGCATCCGCACGAAGACCCGGCGCTCGGCCATCAGCATCTCCCGCCGTAGGCGCCGGTACGTCGCCGTCGGCACCTCTTCGCCCTCCGGGCCGGTCCCGCCCCCGAGCCGCTCCCAGGCGCGCAGCTGCCGGTGCTCGGCGAGCTCCCGGAGCCGGTCCACCACCGACGCGTCGAGCCGCTCCTCGGCGTTCAGCTCCTCCAGCCGCTCCAGCGATGCCTGCGCGGCGGCGTGCTGCGCGCCCGCGAGCGCCACGGTGTCGGCGTAGCGCTCCCGTTCCCCGCCGATGCCGAGCACGCGGATCAGCGCGGGGAACGTCAGCCCCTGCACCAGCAGCGTCCCGAGGACGGTGGTGAACGTCAGGAACAGGATCAGGTCGCGTCCCGGGAACGGCCGGTCGCCTGAGGCGACGAACGGGACCGCGAACGCGGCGGCGAGCGAGACCACCCCGCGCATCCCCGCCCACGACACCACCACCAGGCCGCGCCAGCCCACGCTCGGCACCGCCCGCTCCCGCCGCGACAGCAGCCGCGGGATCTGCGAGGCGGGGAACACCCACACGAACCGGGCCGCGATCGTGACGGCGAACACCGCGGTCGCCCACCAGGCCAGCTCCTGCCAGCTCCGCCCCGACATCTCGTGGACGACCGGGGGCAGCTGCAGGCCGATCAGCAGGAAGACCACCGACTCCAGGAGGAAGACCATGACCTTCCAGAAGGAGTGCCCGATCAACCGGGTCACCGCCGCGGACTGGGTCTCCCGGTTGCCCAGGTACAGCCCGCTGACCACCACGGCGATCACCCCGGAGGCGTGCACGCTCTCGGCGATGAGGTAGGCGGCGAACGGGGCCACCAGCGCGACGCCGTTCTCCACCAGCGGGTCGTCCAGCCGGGTCCGCAGCCAGTGCAGCGGCGGCCCGAGCAGCAGTCCGACCGCCGCGCCCACGACGGCGGCGAACAGGAAGCGCCCGACGCCGTCCAGGAGGGTGAACCCCGCGCCCGTCGCCGCGATCAGCGCCACCCGGAACGCGGTCAGCGCGGTCGCGTCGTTGAACAGGCTCTCCCCGACCAGGACCGTCACCGTCCGGCGCGGCAGGCCGAGGCGCTGCGCGATGCTCACCGCCGCGACCGCGTCCGGCGGGGCCACGATCGCGCCGAGCACGAACGCCGCCGCCAGCGGCAGGTCGGGAACGATCAGGTGCGCCACGTACCCCACGGCGAACGTCGTGAACAGCACCAGGCCCACCGACAGCAGGCCGATGGACCAGACGTTCTGGCGCAGGTTCGTGAACGAGCTGTTCCACGCCGCGGAGAACAGCAGCGGCGGCAGGAACACGAACAGCACGAACTCGGGTTCGAGTTCGAACTCCGGTACGCCCGGGACGAAGGAGAAGGCGAGCCCCGCGATCACCAGGGCCAGCGGTGCCGACAGGCCGATGCGCCGCGCCGCCGCGGCCACCATCAGGGCGCCGACCGGTACGGCCAGCAGCCAGAGTGCGTGCGTCGTTCCCACCCGCCGAATCATGGCATGACCGGGCGGGAACGGCGTCGCGCGGGCGGGCCGGGAGCGCGGTCAGCGGGCGTGGTCGTCGCGGGAGGGCGCCTGCTTGGCGAAGGTGAGGAAGTCGCGGGCGGCGGGCGGGAGCCGGCGGTGCGCGTGCACCAGGCCGATCATGCGGGTGAGCGGCGGCATGAACGAGCGGACCGTCACCCCTTCGGTGTCGTCGATCTGGTTGCGGTACCAGAGTAAGGAGCCCCGCCCGGCGCGGACCCAGCCGAGCCAGGCACCGCGCTCGTCCGACTCCACCGCGGCGACCGGCCGCGCGCCGATCCGCCGCAGCATCGTGTCGATCTCCGCGCGGCGGGCGCTGCCACGGGCGGGCAGGACGAGCCGCATCCCGTCCAGCGCGGCCGGCGGCACCGGCTCGCGGACCTTCAGCGCGGGCGGGGAGATCAGCACCACCTCGCGCTGCTCGAACGGGTGCGCGGTCATGTCGCCGGGGACGGGCAGGTCGGTCAGCGCCAGATCGGCGCGGCCCCCGCGCAGCACCGCCGCGATCTGGTCGCGGTCCGCGCAGCGCACCACCCGGACCCGCACGGCCGGCTGGTTGCGCGCGAAGCGGGGGATGAGCCCGCCGGTCAGCTCCGGCTCCAGCGACGCGGTGACCGCGATGCGCAGCTCCGCGCCGCGCCCGTCGGCGCGCGTGACCGCCAGCCCCTCGATCGCGTCGACGGCGTCCAGGGCGGCCCGGGCCTGCCGGACGACCTGCTCCCCGACGGGCGTGAGGACGACGCCGCGCCCGGACCGCGCGAACAGCTCCAGGCCGAGCTCGCGCTCCAGCTCGCGGACGGCCCGCGACAGCGCGGGCTGGGCCACGTAGAGGGCTTGGGCCGCCGACGTCATCGTGCCATGGTCGGCGGTCGCCACGACATAGCGCAGCTGCCGCAGATTCATGCACTGACCGTATGCCAACGAACCGCTCCGGTCCTGGACATAGCCGGATTCGGACCGGGAATCAGCGGACCGGCCCGGTGGTCAGGTCCCGGGCTCGGGCGAGGCCCGGCCGGCGCGCTCGGCCGGGACGGTCTCCGCCTCGGGCTGCAACTGCGGCGCGCCGACCCCGCACTGGCGCCGGCATTCCGGCTCGACCGATTCCCCGGACGGCGTCCGCAGTGCGTCGTCGCCGACGGTGAGGAAGGACAGCACGGCCCCCGCCGCCAGGAGCGCGGCGCACGTGATCATCGCCAGCTTGAACCCGTGCGAGAAGACGACGGGGTTGTTGAAGGCGTCGCCCGTCAGTCCCGCCAGCGGCGGGATCGCCGCAACCGCCAGCAGCCCGCCGGCCCGCGCCACCGCGTTGTTGACGCCGCTGGCCACTCCCGCGTGGCGGACGTCGGCGGTGGCGAGGACCGTGGCGGTCAGCGGCGCGACCACCGCCGCCAGCCCCAGCCCGAACACCGTCACGGCCGGCAGGACGTCCCGGACGTAGGAGGCGTCCTCGCCGATCCGGCCCACCAGGAGCATTCCGAGGGCCGCCACCACCAGCCCCACAGTCATCGGCAGTCGCGGGCCGATCTTCTGCGCGAGCGCGCCCGCCCGCGCCGACAGCAGCAGCATCAGCACGGTGACCGGCAGCAGCGCCGTCCCGGCCGCGATGGGCGAGAACCCGGTGACGACCTGGAGGTTCAGGACGAACAGGAAGAACATCACGCCCATCCCGCCGTACATGATGAACGTGACCACGTTGACGGCCGAGAACTGCCGCGAGGAGAACACGTCCAGCGGCAGCATCGGCTGTGGCGCCTCCCGGCCCGCTCGTCCGTGCGCCCGCCGCTGGCGCAGCCGTTCGACCAGCACGAAAGCGACGGCCGCCGCCAGGCCCGCGATCGCGGCGGTGGCGATGACCGGCGGGGCGGCGCCGCCGCCCGGCGCCTCGGTCAGCGCGTACGTCGTCCCCGCCAGGGCCAGTGCCGCCAGGGCCGCGCCGAGCACGTCGAAGCGCCCATGGGCCTGCGGGTCGACGCTCTCCGGGACGTGCCGGACCGCGACCAGCACCACGACGGCGGAGAGCGGCACGTTCAGCAGGAACACCCACCGCCATCCGGCGGCCTCCACCAGCCAGCCGCCCACGAACGGGCCGATCGCGCCGGCGACGCCGCCGAGGCCGGACCAGGCGCCGACCGCGCGGGGGCGGTCGTCGGCGGCGAACGACGCCTGGATGATCGCCAGCGAGCCCGGGGCGAGCAGTGCCCCGCCCACGCCCTGCAGCGCCCGCGCCACGACCAGCGTCCCGACGTTCGGCGCCGCGCCGCACAGCACCGAGGCCACCGCGAACCACACCACGCCGACGAGGAAGATCCGGCGGCGCCCGAACCGGTCCCCGAGGGAGCCGCCCAGCAGGATGAACCCCGCGAGCGTGAGCGTGTAGGCGTTCACCGTCCACTGCAGCCCGGCTATGTCGGCGTCCAGGTCGCGGGCCAGCCTGGGCAACGCCACGTTCACGACGGTGGAGTCGAGGAACGCCACGCTCGACCCGAGCACCGTCGCCAGCAGGATCCAGCGTCCGGGCCCGGTGCCCAGACGGACGTCCGGCATCAGACGATCAGCTGGTCGGCGAAGCACCAGCGCCAGTCCTCGCCCGGCTCGAACGACCGGACGACCGGGTGCCCCTCCTTCGCGAAGTGCGCGGTGGCGTGGCGCCTGGGCGAGGAGTCGCAGCACCCGACATGCCCGCAGCTCAGGCAGAGCCGCAGGTGTACCCAGCGTGTGCCCTCGCGAAGACAGTCCTCGCACCCCTGCGGGGTGTTCGGGGACGGATCCTCCACCGGGAGGGACAGCACGTGCTCACAAATGGCCATACGTAAATCGTGCCACGGCCGTGGTAACCGGATTACCAATGATCGGGGCTGAACGGTTCGTCCTCGGGACGCGCAGACCGCGACAGCAGACGCAGGTCCGACTCGACCATCATGGTCACCAGCCTCTCGAAGGTCACCTCGGGCTCCCAGCCGAGCTGCTCGCGGGCCTTCTTCGGGTCGGCGCACAGCAGATCGACCTCGGCCGGGCGCGTGTACTTGGCGTCCAGGACGACGTGGTCCTGCCAGTCCAGGCCCGCGGTGCGGAACGCGAACTCCACCAGCTCCCGCACCGACTGGGTCTGGCCCGTTCCGATGACGTAGTCCTCCGGGGAGTCCTGCGCCAGCATCATGCGCATCGCGCGGGCGTAGTCGCCCGCGTAGCCCCAGTCGCGGCGGGCGTCCAGGTTGCCGAGCCGCAACTCGGTGGCCAGGCCCAGCTTGATGCGGGCGGCTCCCAGCGACACCTTCCGCGTCACGAACTCGGCGCCCCGGCGCGGCGACTCGTGGTTGAACAGGATCCCGCTCACCGCGAACATCCCGTAGGACTCGCGGTAGTTCTGCGTGATGTAGTGCCCGTAGCTCTTCGCCACCCCGTAGGGGCTGCGCGGGTGGAACGGGGTCTTCTCGTTCTGCGGCGTCTCGCGCACCATCCCGAACATCTCCGAGGACGACGCCTGGTAGAAGCGGATCTGCCCGTCGCCCGGCGTGCGGGACGGGCTGATCCCCGACACCACCCGGATCGCCTCCAGCATGCGCAGCACGCCCATCCCGGTGACCTCGGCGGTCAGCTCGGCCTGCTGCCACGACATCGGCACGTAGGAGATCGCGCCCAGGTTGTAGACCTCGTCGGGCCGCACCCGCTCCACCGCCGAGATCAGGCTGCCCTGATCGAGCAGGTCCCCGGTGGTGATCTGCACGTCGCCGATGTGCTTGCGCAGCCGCGACACATGGGGGTTGGCCTGCCCCCGCACCAGGCCCCAGACCTCGTATCCCAGCTCAAGCAGATGCTCGGCCAGGTACGAGCCGTCCTGTCCGGTGATGCCGGTGATGAGTGCTCGCCTGGACAGCGGATCCTCCATGGCTGAAATAGGTCCGACGCGGGCTCACCACGGGCCCAAACCCGCAACGAGCGTGATTTATGAGGTTACCGACCAGGCCACGTCCATGACGAGGGAGGGCACCGTTTGAACCGAATTCCCTTCTGGTCCGCCCGCCGGGCCACCCGGTGTACCACGGTGAGATCCGTTCCCACCCGATCTCGCCCGAGGCCCCGCGACCACCGGAGCATCGAGATCGCGTCCGAAGGCGTTTTCGAGCCTGCGGAAAAGTGATCGCGCAGCGAGCCCGCAGGACGAGCCGGAGCGATGCAGCGATCGCCCGCGGTGCTCTGGGGTCAGGTGCTCCCAAGGCGCCTGCCTCCCAGAGCACTGCCTCAACTCGGTGCTGACTCGCGCTGGCGGGCGCGGTAGGCGGCGACGTGCATGCGGTTGCCGCAGGTGCGGCTGTCGCAGTAGCGGCGGCAGCGGTTGCGGGACAGGTCCACCAGCACGCGTGAGCAGTCCGGCGCCTCGCAGGTGCGCAGCCGGTCCAGCTCGCCTGCCGCGACCACGTAGGCCAGCGCCATGCCGCAGTCGGCGGCCAGGTGCTCGCCGAGAGGCGCGCCCGGCGCGAAGAAGTGCACGTGCCAGTGGTAGCCGTCGTGGTCGGTCAGGTGCGGCGTGGTGCGGACCTCGCCGACGATCTCGTTGATCCGCCGCACGGCGGAGGGGACGTCCCCAGAGCGGAACACCGCGTGGAAGCGGCCGCGCAGTTGCAGTACGCGGTCCAGGTCGGCCGGGGTGAGCTCGCCCACGTCGCTGAACGCGTTGCGGTCCACGAACTCCCGCAGGCCGGGCAGCCCGCCGAGCTCCTCCGCGCCGGACGCCGCGGCGCTCGTGTTGATCAGGTCGACGACGACGGCGAGCGCGTGCTCGGTGTCATGAGTGAAGATCACGATGACTCCAGTCTCGGGGGACCCGGGCGGTCGGGTGCCCGGCGGCGTCGCCGGGGCCGGAACGCGGCCCGTGGACCCCACCATATGACGGGGACGGCGCACGTCGGCGCCCACCCCGCCAGGACACGCTGGCGCCCACGGCGCCGGCATCCGGGCGGGAACGTTCCATTCCGTGGCCCGCGTCCGCGACTGACCTTGAGATGCTCTACCGCAAGGGCAGGATCGGCACCGAGACGCTCCGCGAGGTCGGGCGGGAACTGGACTTCGAGGACCCCGTGGCGGTGAGGAGGCCGCCCCCCTGAACCCGGTCCCGCCGCTCCGGCGGGACGTCAGCGCTCGTAATGGGGGTCGGCGACGACCGGGTAGTAGGCGTCGGTGTGCTGGATGCGCATCGTGACCGCCGAGCCGTCCAGCGCGTAGTCCGCCTTCACCTGGCGGAACATCGAGTCGCTCGCCCACGGGTTGTAGAGCCGCCCCACCGTGGCGCCGTACCGCAGGTGCACGACGTCGTAGCCGCCGGACGGCATCGACTCCAGCGCGAGCCCGTCGGCCAGGGAGACCGCGAACCTGAACTCGGTCGGCGCGTCAGGGCCGTGGATCACCGTGAGCAGGCGCACCCCGCCGGCCGTCGTCTGCGCGACGATGTCGGTGTCGACGTCCACGCCGACGAACACCCGCAGGCTCGGGCGCAGCACCTGGGCGACGGTGTCGGCCGCCGCGACGTCGATGCCGAAATGGATCCGCTGCCCGTCCCTGGTCGGCACCCACACTCCGTCACGGGCACGCTGTCCCCAGGCGACGTCGGGGTTCTCCATCTCCTGAGGCTCGTTCTTGCCCCGCGCCACCAGAATCCTGGAAGCGGCGCTCATCGCCGCGGCAGCCCCGTCCCGTGCATGCCTCATGGCGGGCCCCCTCGCCTTCTTCCATCACCGCGTGACTTCGCGCTCGTCCTGGGTTTACCACGGGCGAGACGGACAGGACCCCCGACGGCCTGCCCGTGGTCGATTCGCGACGTTCGCCCCGTGCGTCGTTGGACCTTACACCACGCTTATACGGGCCGGTCGGGGCCGGGCGCAGATCCTTTTCCCGGCAGGTCGCGGCGCCGTGACGGTGCGCGCCCGGCGCCTCACGCAGCGGTCCGCGGGCCGCCCGGCGACCGGGCGGCCCGCGGACCGTTCTCCCCCCTCAGGCGAGCGCCGGCTCACCGGCCGTGACGCTCGCCGACAGGTCGCTGAGCACCTCGCTCAGCCGGTCCAGGGCCCCCGCGATCCATGGCAGGGAGGCCGGGGCGGGGGAGGCCAGCGCCGCGAGGCGCTGCTCGTCGTCCTCTCCGTAGAGCAGGCTGGGCGCCACCCGCATGCGCAGCGCCGCCGGGGCGTCCCCGAACGAGCTTCCGGGCAGGACGCCCACTCCGTAACGCTCCAGGAGGAGGTGCGTGAGGTCGGCCGCCGTGCGGATGCCGTGGGCCGCCTCCAGTTCGTCCCGCATAGGGCCGAAGTCGGGGTAGAGGTAAAAGGCCGCTTCCGGACGCACGACACGCGCGCCGGCCGCGGTGAAACGGTCGGCGACCGCGCCCACGACGGCGGCGTGCAGGCGCCTGCTGCGGTCGACGTGCTCGACCAGTTCGGGGGGCTCGGCGAACGCGAACGCGGCGGCGTGCTGCATCGGGGCGGGCGCGCTCGACCAGATCTCACTGGCCACCCCCATCAGGCTGTCGCGCAGCGCCCGGCCGAACGGCCCCTCCGGTAGGCGTGCCACCCCGATCCGCCAGCCGCCGGCCGCCAGGCTCTTGCTCAGCGAGGTCGTCACGACGGTCCGCTCGGGCGCGTACTGCGCCGGGCTCGGCACCGTCCCGCCCGGCGCGTGCACCAGGTCGCGGTAGATCTCGTCGGAGATGACGACCAGGTCCTGTTCGCGCGCGACCGCGCACAGTCGCCGGACGGTGGCCTCGGAGGCGATGGTCCCGGTCGGGTTGTCCGGCAGCGTCACCACGACGGCCCGCACGTCGCGGCCCCGGGCGCGGGCCCGCACCACCGCGTCGGCCAGCAGCGCCGGGCTCGGGACCCCGCCCTCGCCCGGAGGCGTCGCCACCCGGATCGGGTCCAGCCCGGCCAGCGACGCCTGCGCCGCGTAGCTCACCCAGCTCGGGGCGGCCACGACGACGTCGCCGCCCAGCGCGGTCAGCAGGGCGAACAGCAGCGGCTTGCTGCCGGGGCCCGCGACGACCGTGCCCGGGTCGGTGGGCAGCCCGCGTCGGCCCCAGTACCCGGCCGCGGCGGCGCGCAGCGCGGCGCTCCCGGCGACCGGCCCGTAGCCGCCCCGGCCCGCCGCCGCGCCGAGCTCGCGGGTCAGGGCGGGATGTATCGGTATCCCGGCCTCCCCGAAGCCGAGGGGAAGCACACGCTCCCCCCGCCTGCGTTTGCGGGCTATGGCCTCGTTGACCGCGAGCGTGGCGGACAGGGGGACCGGACGCGGCTCGAACGACACCGGCCGGACGGCTGAGGGCTGGTTCTGGGGCATGAGCACTCCAAAAGGGCATGACTGATTCACGGTGGGTAATCGTGGAATCCCCGTGTGTTGCGACCCGGCCGGGTTCGCCTAACTCTTGCCCGCGCTGAGCATCATTACAAGCGAGTCTCATCGATGCTGACCGTAAGCTGGGCTGATGCTAGAGCTGCGCCGCTTGCGGCTGCTCGCCGAGTTCGCCCGCCGCGGCAGCATCGCGGCCACCGCCGCGGCCCTCGGCTACACGCCCTCGGCGGTCTCCCAGCAACTGGCCGCCCTCGAACGGGAGGCCCGCGTCCCCCTGCTGGACCGGACGGCGCGGAGCGCGGAGCTGACCGACGCCGGGCGCCGCCTCGCCGAGCGCGCCGAGGAGATCCTCGGCCTCGTGGAGACGGCCGAGGCGGAGCTGTCCGCGCAGGCCGACGCGCCCATGGGCCGGGTCGTGGTCACCGCGTTCCCGACCGCGGCCGTCGCGTTCGCCCCCGCGCTGGCGCAGAGCCTCGGCGACCACCCCGGGCTCACGTTCGTGCTGCGGCAGACCGCGCCCGGCGCCGGCATCCGCCGGGTGCAGAACGGCGAGGTCGACATCGCGCTGATCGACGACTGGACGGGCAAGGTCCCCGACCAGGCGCCCGCCGCTCTGGAGTTCTTCCACCTGCGCCGCGACCCCCTCGTGCTGGTCGTACCGGACACCCACCCCATGTCCCAGCCGGACCGTCCGGTCGACCTGCAGCAGCTGCGGGAGGAGCCGTGGTTGGCGGCGCCGGCCGGGGAACCGTCCCGGCAGGCCGTCGAGCGGCTCCTGGACACGGTCGGCGGCGCCCGTCCCGTGCCCTGGGAGTTCGAGGGCCTCCACACGATCCTGAGCCTCGTGGCCCGCGGCATCGGCATCACCGCGGTGCCGGCGCTGGCGCTCGCCGCCGGCGACCAGGGCGTGGCGGTCCGGCGCATCCCCGAATGCACGCTGGCCCGAGAGGTCTACGCCGTGACGCGCACCGCCAGCGTGCGCAGGCCGTCCGTGGCGGTCACGCTACGCGCGATCTACGCAGCGGCGAAGGAGGTCCAGCCCACCGCGCCCGAGTCCTGAGAAGGCTTTGGGGATACCCGGAAGCAGTCCGCCGTGACCTCTGCCGAAACTCGGAAATAAGCCAGGGAGACGGTGTTCGAACCTGGCCGCATCCGGCCTTGATTCGCACCACAGGGGTGTCGGAGCCGAACTAACAGGAGAACGGCCGCACAGGGACGGATCCGTCCAAACCGGACGGACGCGAGCGGATCATCACGTACGGTGGGGCGAATCGTGAGCACATCCGAGACCATGCACACCGATCGGGGAGCGCAGCGCTCTATGGAACGACCGGCGACCATGACCGCGGAAGAACCGCCCGGCCTGGTGCGCGCTCCGAAGCCGCAGGACGGCCAGGGGCACGCGGGCGGCCACCACATCTTCGAACTGCCGCGGGTGACCGCGCTGCTGATGCACGCGCTCCCGCGCTTCATCGAGGGGGTCATCGCCCCCGTCGCGGTGTTCTACGCCGCCCTCATGGTCCTCGGCCTGAACGGCGCGCTCATCGCCGCCGTCGCCTGGGTGTACGGCGGGATCGTGTACCGGTACGTGCGCGGCCACCCGGTGTCGGGGATGCTCATGCTCGCCGCGGTCGGGGTGACCGTGCGCGCGGCCCTCGCCGCCGCGACGCACAGTGCCGTCGTCTACTTCCTCCAGCCGACCCTCGGCACGCTCGCCGTCAGCATCGCCTTCCTCGCCTCGGTGCCGCTCCGTCGCCCGCTCGCGATGAAGCTCGCCAAGGACATGGCGCCGATTCCCGACGCGTTCTACAAGAACGCCCGGGTCCACCAGTTCTTCCTGCGCATCTCGCTGCTGTGGTCGGCGGTGCTGCTCACGAACGTGGGCGTCAGCCTCTGGATGCTCTTCAACGAGTCGATCAGCATGTACCTGTGGATCCGCACCGGGATCGTCGCGGGGCTGGGCGCGATCGGCATCGCGGTCTCGGTCTGGGGCTTCAAGCGCCTGGTGCATCGCGTCAACCGCGAGCCCGCGACGGCGGCCGTCCCCGCGGCCGGCGCCTGACCGTCGGCTTCGTCCCCCTTCGCCCCCTCTTCGCCCCCTCTGTGGCCTCTCTGCGCCCCTCTGGCCGTCTCTGACCATCTCTGAGCAGCGAATCTTCGCTCATGTCCGAACCTGGGCGTGATTCAGGGCGTCTCCATCCTTAGATAGATTTCACCTACACGGGGTGAATGTTTGGGGTTGGGGGAGTCAGTGGTGACAAAGGGTCGGTTGGGACCTGTGGTGGCCGGCGGGACGGGAGCGCTGGCGCTGCTCGTGACCGGCTGCTCGATCGGGGGCGAGGGCAAGCTCGCCTCGGGCGGGTCGGACACGGCCGTGACGATCACGCCGGCGAACGGGACCGCCCAGGTCAAGCCGGACGGCACGATCGAGGTCAAGGCCTCCGGAGCGAAGCTGCGGAACGTCACCGTCCAGGGCGGGGGCGCCGCGATCTCCGGGAGCTACGGGGACGGCCGCAAGACGTGGCGGTCCACCCGCACCCTGACCCCCGGGACGTCCTACACGGTCACGGCCCAGGCCGGCGACGGCGGGAAGACCCGCACGGCCACCAGTTCGTTCACGACGCTGAAGCCCGCCGAGACGCTGTCGATCGCGGACATCACGCCGAACCTGACCGGAGAGAAGGTCGGCGTCGGCATGCCGATCTTCGTCCGGTTCAACCGGCCGGTCGCCGACAAGGCCGCCGTGGAGCGGACGCTGCGCGTCAGCCCGGAGAAGCCGGTCGAGGGCGCGTGGCGCTGGGTCGGCTCCGATCAGGTCATCTACCGGACGAAGACGTACTGGCAGCCGCACCAGACGGTCCGCTTCCAGGCGAACCTCGCCGGAGTGAACGCGGGCGGCGGCGTGTACGGGGCCAAGGACGCGCAGGCGACCATCAGCATCGGCGCCTCGCAGATCACCACCGGTGACATCGGCGACCACCACATGACGGTGACGCGGGACGGCAAGAAGCTGCGCACCGTCCCGTTCAGCGCCGGCAACGGCCAGACGCGGGAGTTCACCACCACCAGCGGCGTCCACCTCCTGATGGAGAAGGGCAACCCGGTCACGATGACGTCCCCCGGACGCAAGGAGGGGGACGCGGGCTACTACAAGACCGTCGTGAACTACGCCGTCCGCTTCTCCAACAGCGGTGAGTACGTGCACTCGGCGCCCTGGTCGGTCGGCTCGCAGGGCTCGGCGAACGTCAGCCACGGCTGCCTGAACGTCAGCCCGGCCAACGCCAAGTGGTTCTACGACGTCATGCAGCGCGGTGACGTGATCGACCTGTCCGGGACCGACCGCGAGGTCGAGTGGGACAACGGCTGGAGCGTCTGGCAGCTCTCCTTCGACAAGTGGCGGCAGGGCAGTGCGCTCCGCTGAGACGGTCGCCAGGGGCCGGGAGAGGCCGACGAAACCGCCGTCGTGCAACGCTTTGATCTCAGGCGCCTGCAAAAACCCTGGGACATGGCATGATCGACGACTTTTGTCGCTAATGTCGCTCTGGTAGACGGCGGGTTCTGGAGGTCAAGGGTGCAGCGGAGGCGTTCCGCAGGGGTTCGGGCTGGCGCGGGAATGGCGGGGGTCGTCCTCCTCTTCACGACGGCCTGCAGCGGGGGAGAGAAGGACTCCGGCGTCACCGTCGGAGACAAGGGCGACGCGAGCGTCCCGCAGGTGACGATCAACCCGGGCAACGGCAACACCAAGGCCAAGCCCGAGGACGGCGTCGTCGTCACCGCCGCGGGCGGGACGCTCGAACAGGTCGCGGTCACGCTCAGGGGCAAGCCCGTGGACGGCGCGATGGCCGCCGACAAGACCAGCTGGAAGTCGCGCACGCTGCGCCCCGGCGCCAAGTACCAGGTCACCGCGGTCGCCAAGAGCCCCAAGGGCAAGACGGCCACCGTCAACGCCGCGTTCGCCACGCTCAAGGCCGCGAACGAGCTGAGCATCGTCGACATCACCCCGAGCAAGAACGAGAAGGTCGGCGTCGGCATGCCGATCCAGGTGACCTTCAACCGCCCGGTGGCCGACAAGAAGGCCGTCGAGAGCGCGCTCGAGGTCAAGTCGGCCACGCCCGCCACCGGCGCCTGGTACTGGACGAACGACACCACGGTGATCTTCCGCACGAAGAACGGGACCTGGTGGGCGCCCAACCAGCAGGTGACGTTCACGGCCAAGTTGGCCGGGGTGAGGTCGGGCAAGAAGACCTACGGCGTGTCGGACGTCGCCCGCGGGTTCCGCATCGGGGACGCGCACATGGTCAAGGTCAGCACCAAGACGCACAAGCTCGTCGCCACCAAGAACGGCAAGAAGGTCCGCAGCTGGGGGATCAGCGCCGGCCGCGGCGGCCGCGTCGTCAACGGCGTCGACACCTACCTCACCACCAGCGGCGTCCACCTGACCATGGGCAAGGAGAATCCGGCGATCATGACGTCGGAGTGGATGGGCGTCAAGCCGGACGACAAGAAGAACGGCGGCTACAAGGAGGTCATCCCGCACGCGGTGCGGATCTCCAACAGCGGCGAGTACATCCACTCGATGGCCGCGACCACCTGGGCGCAGGGCCGCCAGAACGTCAGCCACGGCTGCCTCAACTCCCCGCCCGCCGCCGCCCGCTGGTACTACCAGTGGTCCTACCGCGGCGACCCGGTGATCATCACCGGCAGCAAGCGCAAGCTGGACCCGATGAACGGCTGGAGCTACTACCAGATGTCATGGGACCGGTGGGTGAAGGGCAGCGCCCTCAACCGAACCGTGACCACCGGGTGACGATGACCGGGCCCCGCCCGGGGAACGGCCCGGACACGGCCGTCGGCGATCGGGGACCCGGTGAACGAGCCAGCGCGCCCGCTGCGACTGCGGCGCCGCGTACGGCGCAGGGCGCACCGCGTCCTGCGCCGCGCGGCGCTCTCGGCGCTGCGCCCGCTGCGGCGCCGGGGCGCCCCGCCCCCCGGTGACCGGCTCCGCGTCCGCGTCCTGCTGCAGAACGCGCACGGGACGGGCGGGACGATCCGCACGGTCCTGAACCTGTGCGGCCATCTGGCCCGCGACCACGACGTCGAGATCGTCAGCGTGCTGAAGCGCAGCAGGAGGCCGTTCTTCGCCCTCCCCGCCGAGGTCACGGTCACCTACGCCGACGACGGCCTGGCTCCCCAGGGGCGCGCGGCCCGCGTCCTGGCCAGGCTGCCGAGCCTTCTGACGCCGGCGGACGAGGCGTCGTTCCGCCACATGAGCCTCTGGACGGACGTGTGCCTGCTGCGCCGCGCGATCTGGCGGGCGGCGCCGCCCGACGTGCTCATCGGCACCAGGCCGTCCCTCAACCTGCTGGCGGCCGAACTGGCGCCGGCCGGGGTCGCGACGATCGGCCAGGACCACATGCACCTCGGGGCCTACCGGCCCGCCCTCCGGCGGCAGATCGTCCGCGCCTACCGCCGGCTCACTGTCGTCACCACGCTCACCGAGGCGGACCGCGCCGAGTACCAGGCCGCGCTCGCGGGGTCCGCGGTGCGCGTCGTCCGCATCCCGAACGCCGCGCCCGCGCTACCGGAGCGGCCGTCCCGGCGCGAGCACAAGGTCGTCGTGGCCGCCGGGCGGCTCGTCCACGCCAAGGGCTTCGACCTGCTTCTGCGCGCGTTCGCGCCGATCGCCGCCGAGCATCCCGACTGGACCCTGCGCGTCTTCGGAGGCGGGCCCCGGCGCGACCGGCTCCGCGCGCTGATCGACGACCTCGGCCTCGGCGGGCGGGCCGAGCTGCGCCCTCGCACCCGCGACCTGCACGCGGAGATGGAGCGGGCGTCGGTCTACGCGCTGTCGTCGCGCCGCGAGGGCATGCCCATGGTCGTCATCGAGGCCATGGGCATGGGGCTGGCCGTGGTGGCGTTCGACTGCCCCACCGGGCCGGCCGAGATGATCGCCCATGGCCGTGACGGGCTGCTCGCCCCCGCCGAGGAGGTGGACGCCCTGACCGAGGCGCTCCGCGCGGTGATAGCGGACCCCGGCCTGCGGGACCGGCTGGGCGAGGCGGCCCTGCGCTCCGCGCGGGCCCATCACCTGGACCGCATCGGCCCCCGGTGGTCCCGCCTGATTCGCGATCTCGCCCCCGCCGTACCGTCCCCGGAGCAGGCCGGAGGGGCCGGGCGGGCCGCAGGTCAGTCCGTGAGCAGGCCGCGCACGTAGGCGGCCTGGCCCGCGTGCTGGAGGTCGTCGGAGATCACGCTGATCAGCCGGACCGCCAGCGTGACCGGCGGGTCCCATGCCCGGTCGACGACCTGGGGCAGGTCGGCGTCGGTCAGCGTGGACACGTACTGGACGGTCCTGTCGTGCACGGCGTCGTGATAGCCGGTGAGCAGGTCCGCCGAGTCCACCCGGACGGCGGCGACGTCGTCCGGGGTGTGGCCGTATCCGGTGTCGGACGCGTCGAAAGGAAGGGCGAAACGGTCGGCCCAGCCGTCCCGCGTCCAGACCTGGTCGGTGCCGGCGACCCCGGCGACGTGGTCGTCCTGGATGCGGGTGAGGTGCCAGACGAGCCACGCGATCGAGTTGGCGTCCTCGGCGGGCCGGCGGGCGAGCTGCCGCCCCGAGAGGCCCCCGACCGCCCCGTGGACGACCTCCTGGATCCGGTCGAACGCGTCGGTGAGCAGTTCAGCACTGGTCATTGGTCCGACGCTACCTTGATCCGGCCCGGGTTTCAGGCCCGGGGCCTCCGGCATCCGGACGGGACGCAGGGGTGTTTCGGGGTTCCGCTTGATACTCCTTGTGATCGATACGATCCTTGCTGTAGTCGATCGGGGGGTCATCTGCCGCGGCGACGCCCCCGCCTGCCGGGGCGCGCCCGCGGGCCACGGCGTAACGGCACGCACCGGTGCCGTTGGAACAGGGGGACCGGAGGTGAACGGCTCCACGTTCGTGCACCAAGGCTGCGTCTACTCCAGCGACGACGACTTCTTACGGATGGCGGTCCCGTTCATCGACGAGGGGCTCCGGCGGGAGGAACCGGTGCTGGTGACCACCACGCCCGTCAACCTCGGCCTGGTGCAGACCGCCCTCGGGCGGCACGCCCGCAACGTCGACTACGCCGAGTCCGCGTTCTTCGGCCGCCGCCCGCCGCAGCGCGTCGCCGCGTTCACCGGCTACCGGCACCGGCATCCCGGCGCCGAGCGCGTCCGCATCCTCGCCGAGCCCGTCTGGGCGGGCCGGTCGGCCCGGCAGGTCGAGGCGTGGGAGTGCATGGACTCCGCCCTCAACGCGGTGCTGGCCGGCACCGACGTGGCCGCGAGCTCCGGATACACCGAGCCGGTCGCGTTCGTGCGCGGCCGGGCGGCGCCGCTGGCCGCCCGCCCGGACGACGCCGTCACCGTTCCGTGCACCGGCGACCCCGCCCGGATGCGGCACACCGTCGTGCTGGAGACCGCGTTGCTCGGGCTGGCCGGCGAGCGCTTGATGATCTTCGCGGCGGCGGTCGGCGAACTGCTCATCGGCGTGTCCGGCGCCGGGGGGCGCCGCCCGAGCGTCGCGCTGTGGGGCCGGCCCGGGGAGGTCGTCTGCGACGTCGACCTGCCCGCCACCGCGTCCCTGGACCCCTTCATCGGCCTGCATCCGCCGACGCTCGACCCGCGGCCGGGCGACGGCGTCTGGCTCGCCCGGCAGATCTGCGACCACCTCGACGTGCGGTCCGGCCCGGGCGGCACCACGATCCGGCTGCACACCCCCACCCTGCGCGACACCGAAGGCGGTGCCGGTGCCTGAACCGGGCGTTCGCGCAGCTAGCGGGCCGCCGAATGGGTAGGCGACCGGCATGAGCACTCGCGCGCCCGACCGGCGGCCGCCCGACCGCGGGTTCGCGGCCGAACTCCGCGACGCGGTGACGCTGCGCTCGTTCGCCCTGGTCTCCGGGGTCCTGCTGCTGCAATTCGGGTTCATCCTGTCCTACATCGGCGCGTTCCATTCACCGACCCCGCACCGCATCCCCGTCGCGGTGGTCGCGCCGCCCGCGGTGGCGGGACAGGCCGTCGCGCAGGTGAACGCGCTGACGGGCAGGCCGCTGAAGGCCCGCACGGCCCCCGGCGCGCAGCAGGCCCGCCGGGACATCCTGCACCGGGACGTCGACGCGGCGATCATCGTGGACCCGCGCGGCGGCACCGACACGCTCCTGGTCGCCTCCGCCGCCGGACCGGCGCTCGCCGGCACCGCCACCGACGTCGCGCACCGGCTGGAGACCGCCCGGGGGCGGCAGGTGACGGTCGTCGACATCCGGCCGCCCGGCCCCAAGGACGGCCGGGGCCTGTCCTCCTTCTACCTCGTCATCGGCTGGGTCGTGGGCGGCTACCTGGCGGCCGCGATCCTCGCGGTCGCGGGCGGCGCCCGCCCGGGGAACGCGCGCCACACGGTCATCCGGCTGGGGGCGCTCGCCCTCTACTCGGTCGTGTCGGGGCTCGGCGGCGCACTCATCGCCGGCCCCCTCCTCGGCGCGCTGCCGGGCCACTTCTTCCCGGTGTGGGGCATCGGGGCGCTCGTGGTCTTCGCGGCGGCGGCCGCCACCGCCGCGCTCCAGACGCTGTTCGGACTCGTCGGGATCGGCCTGGCGATCCTGCTGTTCGTCGTGCTCGGCAACCCCAGTGCCGGCGGCGCCTACCCGGTCGCGCTGCTGCCGCCGTTCTGGCGCGCGATCGGCGGCTGGCTGCCGACGGGCGCGGCGACGACGGCCGTCCGCAACACCGTCTACTTCTCCGGCAACGCCACGGCGCACGCGCTGTGGGTGCTCGCCGGGTGGGCCCTCGCCGGGGCGGTCGTCGCCCTGGCCGTGTCCGCGCTGCGCCCGCGGGCGCCCGCCCCCGCCGAGGGGATCGCCTCAGCCCGCGGAGGTTGACGCGGATCTTCCGGCGGGGGCGGCGCGCAGCGGGGCGTCGGCCCTGCCGGGCAGGCGGACGGTCACGACGAGGCCGCCTTCCGGGCGCGGCGCCGCGGTCACCGTGCCGCCGTGGGCCGTGGCCGTCGCGCGGACGATCGACAGCCCGAGGCCCGAGCCGCGGTCGGAGCGCACCCGGTCGTTGCCGAGCCGCCGGAACGGCTCGAAGATCGTCTCGACCTCGTAGGCGGGGACCACCGGGCCGGTGTTGGCGACGGTGAGCTCGGCCCAGCCGTCCCGGCCCCGGGTGGCGACGTGCACCTCGCCGCCGTCGCGGTTGTGCCGGATCGCGTTCTCCACCAGGTTCTGCACGAGCCGCTCCACCAGCACCGGGTCGCCGGAGGTGGGAGCCGGGCCGAACAGGCGGTCCGCGGTCACGCCGCGGGCCCGCGCCTCGGGGGCCGCCTGCCGCAGGACGTGCCCGGCGACGTCCGCCAGGTCCAGCGGCCCGGCGTCGACCACGACGTTCTCGGTCCCGGCGAGGGTGAGCAGCCCGTCGATGAGCCGCTCGTGCCTGCCGTTGACGACCAGCAGCGACTCGCCGAGCCGCTTGACGTCGTCGGTGGCGTCCGGGCGCCGCACCGCCACGTCGACCAGCGTCCGGTTGATGGCGAGGGGGGTGCGCAGCTCATGCGAGGCGTTCGCGACGAACCGGCGCTGCCCGTCGAACGCCCGCGCCAGCCGGCCGAGCATGGTGTCGAAGGTGTCGGCCAGCTCCTTGACGTCGTCGCGCGGGCCCTCGTAGGCGATCCGCTCGGTGAGGTCGTGGCTGCGCGCGACGCGCCGCGCGGTCTCGGTGATCGCGTGCACGGGGCGCAGCGCACGGTCGGCGAGCAGCCAGCCGAAGCCGAGCCCGGCCGCGCCCACCAGCCCGAGCGCGATCCCGCCCTGCGTGAGCAGTGCGTTGAGGGTCTCCCGCTGGTAGTCCTCACGCCCCTTGATCAGCACGCCCTGCACCCGCTGCACGGTGAGCTGCGACGCCTCGCCGGGCATCGGCGCCGCGCTCTTCATCGCGGGTCCCGCAGCGGCCGTGAAGGCGCGGTCCTCCGGGGGCCTTTCCTGCCTCTGCAGGTTGTTCTGCACGAGAAGGTAGGTCAGGCCGAGCAGGACGATGCCCGCGCCGAGGAACAGGCTCGTGTAGAGGATCGTCAGCCGCAGCCGGATCGTCGGCCGCAGCCGGTCGGTGAACCTCGCGGTCCTCGCAGCGCTCATGGAATTCGGTACCCCACTCCCGGGACGGTCTCGATGACCGGGGGATCGCCGAGCTTGCGGCGCAGCTTCATCAGCGTCACCCGGACGGTGTTGGTGAACGGGTCGGTGTGCTCGTCCCACACCTTCTCCAGCAGCCGCTCGGCGGACACGATCGTCCCGTCCGCGCGCAGCAGCTCGGCCAGCAGCCCGAACTCCTTGCGCGCCAGGTGCACGTACCGGCCGTCGCGGTACACCTCCTGGCGGGACGGGTCGACCCGGATCCCGGCGCGCTCCAGCGCCGGCGGCGCCGCCGGGCGGGCCCGCCGGCCGAGCGCGAGGATCCGCGCCACCAGCTCCTCGAACGCGAACGGCTTGGTGAGGTAGTCGTCGGCGCCGATGCGCAGCCCGTCGACCCGGGCCGGGACGGTGACGGCGGCGGTGAGCATCAGCACCCGCACGAGCGCGCCGGACTCCACCACCGCGCGGCACACGTCGTCGCCGTGCACGACGGGCAGGTCCCGGTCCAGGACGAGCACGTCGTAGTCGTGCACGCCGAGCCGCTCCAGCGCGGCGTCCCCGTCGTAGACCACGTCCACGGCGAGGGCCTCCGCCCGCAGTCCCTCGGCGATCGAGTCGGCGAGCATCCGCTCGTCCTCGGCGATCAGTACTCGCACGTCCGCCACCCCTCCTCGGACCCGCCCCCGGCGTGTCTCGCCGCCCCAGCTTCGGGGAGGGGGCGTAACGCGGGCATAACGCGATCCGGTTACGCGGGGGTTACCGGTCGCGGGCTGGACTTGCGGTCGCCGCCGGCACTCGGTCCGGCGGAGACGACGGGAGACCGACCGATGCGACGACGTACGCTCGCCGCGCTGGCGCTCGTCCCCGCCCTGGCCCTCGGCCTGCAGGGCTGCGGGGGCGAAGGCGGCGGGGGCGGCAAGGCCAAGGCCGCAAGCGACGACCAGAAGATGCGCGAGTTCGCCCGGTGCATGCGCGCCAACGGGGTGGACATGCCCGACCCGAAGGACGGCCGGGTGGAGATCAGGGCGTCCGCCAGGCCGGGCAGCCCCGCCAAGGGCGGGCCGGAGACCGACCGCGGCCTCCAGGCGGCGCAGAAGAAGTGCGCGCACCTGATGCCGAACGGCGGGAAGCCGCCCAAGCCCAAGCCCGAGGACCTCGCGAAGATGCGCGCGTTCTCCAAGTGCATGCGCGACAACGGCATCAGCGCGTTCCCCGACCCCGAGCCGGACGGCGGCATCAAGATCAAGGCTGGGAAGGGCACCGGGCTGAACCCGGAGAGCCCGAAGTTCGAGAGCGCGCAGAAGGCATGCGCCAAGTTCTCACCCGGCGGCGGCAGGGGCCCCGCGACGAGCCGGGGCGGCGACTAGTGGCGCGGACGCGCATCGTCGTCCTCGGCGCGGCCGGGGTGGTCGTGGCCGGCGGCGCGGGGCTGGCGACGGTCGGTCTCGGCGGCGGCGGCGACCCCGCCGCCGCCCGCAGCGCCCTGCCGCCCGCGACGGCGGCGATCGAGCGCACCACGCTCGTCGAGACCCAGGACGTGGACGGCACGCTCGGCTACGGCGGTGCCCGCACCGTCGCCGGCGCCGGGCAGGGCACCCTCACGTGGCTCGCCGGGCCCGGATCGGTCGTCTCCAGGGGCAGGGCGGTGTACCGGGTCGACGACCGGCCGGTGCCGCTGCTGTACGGCGGGCTGCCGCTGTACAGGACGCTCGCCGAGGGGACGAAGGGCTCCGACGTCCTGCAGTTCGAGCGGAACCTGCGGGCCCTCGGCTACACCGGGTTCACCGTCGACAAAACCTACGACGCCGCCACCGCCGCGGCCGTGCGACGCTGGCAGGACGCCCTCGGCGTCGACGAGACCGGCCGGGTCGCCCCCGGCGCGGCCGTGGTCGCGCCCGGCCGGATCCGGGTCGCCGAGCGCAAGGCGAACGTCGGCGACCGCGTCGGCGGGCCCGTCCTCACCTACACCGGCACGACCCGGGTCGTGTCCGTCGACCTGGACGTCGAGTACCAGCGGCTCGCGAGGAAGGGCGCGGAAGTGGAGATCGAGCTGCCGTCCGGCGACACCGTCACCGGGCGGATCTCCTCGGTCGGGAAGGTCGCCAAGGAGGGCGCGGAAGACCGGCCGACCACCGTGGAGGTCGAGATCGCCGTCGCCGGCCGCGCGAAGCTCGGCTCCTACGACAAGGCGCCCGTCGAGGTACACCTCACCGCGAACCGGCATCCCGACGTCTTCGCCGTGCCGATCGGCGCGCTGATCGCCCGGGGCGACGGCGGCTACGCCGTCCAGGTTGTCCAGAACGGGCGGGTCCGCACGGTGCCGGTGGAGACCGGCGTGTTCACCGAAGGCCGGGTCGAGATCTCCGGAGCTGGCCTCGCCGAGGGCATGAAGGTCGGGGTGCCGTCATGAGCCCGGTCGTGGAGCTCAGGGAGGTCACCAAGACCTACCCGGGCGGGGTCACCGCGCTGGACACGGTGTCGCTGACCGTCGAGGAGCGCGAGCTCCTCGCGATCGTCGGGCCGTCCGGATCGGGGAAGTCGACGATGCTGCACCTGCTCGGCACGCTCGACCGGCCGAGCGCCGGCACCGTCCTCGTCGAGGGCGGGGACGTGTCGCGGCTCCCGGACCGGCGCCTGTCCGCGCTGCGCGCCCGGCGGATCGGCTTCGTCTTCCAGCAGTTCCACCTCGCCGCGGGCGTGAGCGCGCTCGACAACGTCGCCGACGGGCTCCTGTACGGGGGCGTGCCGCTGCCGCAGCGGCGCCGCCGGGCCCGCCGCGCGCTGGAGCGCGTCGGGCTCGGGCACCGTCTCGGCCACCGGCCGCACCAGCTGTCGGGCGGCGAGAGGCAGCGGGTCGCGATCGCCCGCGCGGTCGTGGGGGAGCCCGCGCTGCTGCTGGCGGACGAACCGACCGGCGCGCTGGACTCGGCGTCGGGCGCGGGCGTCCTGGACCTGCTCCGCGAGCTGTCCGGCGGCGGCACCACCGTCGTCCTGATCACGCACGACCGGGACATCGCCGCGCTGCTGCCCCGGCAGGTGCGGATGCGCGACGGCCGGATCGTGCACGACGACGCACGGGTGGGGGCGCCGTGATCGACAGAACCGCTCCCGGGGACGCCCCGGCGAGGCTCGGCCCCGGCGACGTGCTGCGCGTCGGCGCCGCCGGCCTGCGGTCCCGGCCGATGCGGGTGTTCCTGTCGGCCCTCGGAATCGCGATCGGCATCGCCGCGATGATCGGCGTGGTCGGCATCTCGACGTCCAGCCGCGCGCAGCTGCAGGCCACCCTCGACCGGCTCGGCACCAACCTGCTCACGGTCGGCCCCGGCCGGGACCTGTTCGGCGGGGACGCCAAGCTGCCGGAGGAGTCCGTCGGCATGGTGGCGCGGATGCCGGACGTGCGGTCGGCGTCGGCGACGGCGAAGCTGGAGGACACCGCCGTCTACCGCAACGACCACATCCCGGAGGGGGAGAGCGGCGGCATCAGCGTCCTGGCGGCCCGCCTCGACCTGCCGCGGACCGTCGGCCTCACCATGGCCGCCGGCACCTGGCTCAACGCGGGCACGGCGAAGTATCCGGCCGTCGTTCTCGGGTCGGCGGCCGCCGACCGGCTCGGCGTCTCGACGCCGAACGTGCAGGTGTGGCTCGGCTCCCAGTGGTTCACCGTCGTCGGCGTCCTGGAACCGAACCAGCTGGCGCCGGAGCTGGACTCGGCCGCGCTCGTCGGCTGGGACGCCGCAGCGTCCCGCCTCGGCTTCGACGGCCACCCGACCACCGTCTACACCCGGGCCCGCAAGGACGCCGTGGCGAAGGTGCGGGACCTGCTCGCCGCGACCGCGAACCCGCAGTCGCCGAACGAGGTCGAGGTCAGCAGGCCCTCGGACGCGCTGGCCGCGCAGCAGGCCGGCGACAGGGCGTTCACCGGCCTGCTCCTCGGCCTCGGCGGTGTCGCGCTGCTGGTCGGCGGCGTCGGCGTCGCCAACACGATGGTGATCTCCGTCCTGGAGCGCCGCGCCGAGATCGGCCTGCGCCGCAGCCTCGGCGCGACCCGGGGCCAGATCCGGCTCCAGTTCCTCGCCGAGTCGCAACTGCTGGCCGTGCTGGGCGGCGTCGGCGGCGTGGCCGCGGGCATCGTGGTCACCGCCGTCTTCGCCATGACCCAGGGCTGGCCGACCGTCGTCCCGGTGTGGGCGATGGCCGGCGGCATCCTCGCCACCCTCGTCATCGGCGGCGTCGCCGGCCTGTACCCCGCCCTGCGCGCAGCCCGCCTGGCCCCCACCGAAGCCCTGGCGACCCCATAAGCCCAGGGATCAGTAGTAGCGAGGGAGCCTTGCCACGGCACGGGTCGGGCGGCTGGAAGGCGCACTGGGCGCCTGGACGCCGCCCGGCCCGTGACGGGGGGTCCCAGGGGGTCGCCCCCCTGGGAAGACACTGCTAGCTCCGCACGCCGTAGAGGTGCTCCAGAGCGAGCTGGTCGAGGTGTTCGAAGGCGGTGCGGCGGGCGCCGAGGGCGTCGGCGTCGGCGGTGGCGTCGCGGACGGAGCGCCAGTCCTCACCGTCGGCCAGAGTGGGCTGGGCGAGCTCTTCCAGCTTGGCCTCGTGCAGGGCGGCCTGGACGTCGGGGTCGGCGCGGAACGCGCGGGCCTTCTCGCGCAGGATCAGCCAGTTGCGCATGCACGCTGCCGCCGACTCCCACACGCCCCGGTCGTCCTCGGTGCGCGGCGGCTTGAAGTCGAAGTGGACCGGGCCGTCGTAGTCGCTCTGGTCGATCAGGTCGACGACCCAGAAGGCGCCGCGCGCGTTGCCGGCGCCGAACCGCAGGTCCTGGTCGTAGCGGGGGCCGTGCTGCCCGTTGAGGTCGATGTGGAACAGCTTGCCCTGCCACAGCGCCTGCGCCAGGCCGTGCGCGTAGTTCAGCCCGGCCATCTCCTCGTGCCCGACCTCGGGGTTCAGGCCGACGGTGTCGGGGCGCTCCAGGGTCTGGATGAACGCGAGCGCGTGGCCGATCGTGGGGAGCAGGATGTCGCCGCGCGGCTCGTTCGGCTTCGGCTCGATCGCGAAGCGCAGGTCGTACCCCTGGTCGGCGACGTAGGCGCCGAGGACGTCGAACGCCTCCTTGTAGCGGTCCAGCGCGGCCCGGACGTCCTTGGCGGCCCCGGACTCGGCGCCCTCCCGCCCGCCCCAGCACACATAGGTGCGGGCGCCCAGCTCGGCGGCCAGGTCCAGGTTGTCCATGACCTTGCGCAGCGCGTACCGGCGGACGTCGCGGTCGTTGGCGGTGAACGCGCCGTCCTTGAAGATCGGGTGTCCGAACAGGTTCGTGGTGGCGGTGGTGACGACCAGGCCCGTCTCGTCCAGGGCCTTGCGGAACGCGTCGATCGCGCCCTGCCGCTCGGCGGGCGTGGCGTCGAAGTCGAACACGTCGTTGTCGTGGAAGTTCACGCCGTAGGCGCCGATCTCGGCCAGTTCGCGGACGGCGCGGTCGGCGGGCATCGGCGGGCGGGTGCCCGGGCCGAACACGTCGACGCCCTGCCAGCCGACCGTCCAGACGCCGAACGAGAAGCGGTCCTCGGGCGTGGGCGTGTAGTCGCTCATGGGTTCCTCCTCAGATCTCCGGGGCGGTGTCGCGCAGCGCCGCGTAGCGTGCGCGGACCCCGGCATCGGTGCGGTCGGCGGTGTGCTCGGTCGCGGGCGGCGCCGGCCAGGCGGGCGGTTCCGGCGTTGCGGCCAGGGCCCAGGCCGCCTGGCGGGCGGCGCCGAGCGCGACGTACTCGGCGGGCTCGGGGACGGTCACCGGCGTGCCGAAGATCGCCGGCGCGAGGGCCCGCACGGCCGCGGCGCGGGCGCCGCCCCCGATCAGCAGGACGCGGCGCGGCCGGACGCCCTGCGCGGCGAGATGGTCGACGGCGTCGGCGAGCGAGCACAGCAGGGCCTCCACGGCGGCCCGCGCGAGGTTCTCCCGCGTCGCGTTGGAGGTGCTGAGCCCCGCGAGCACGCCGCTGGCGTCCGGCCGGTCGGGGGTGCGCTCGCCGTCGAGGTAGGGGAGCAGCGTCAGGCCGCCCGCGCCGGGTTCGGCGGCGAGGGCCAGGGCGGACAGCTCCTCCAGTGAGGCCCCGGTCATCGCGGCGGCGGCCGTCAGGATCCGCGCGGCGTTCAGCGTGCAGACGAGGGGCAGGAACCGGCCGGTCGCGTCGGCGAAACCCGCCACCAGCCCGGAGGCGTCGGCCGCGGGCTCCCCGGTGACCGCGAACGCCGTGCCGGACGTGCCGATCGACACGACGACGTCGCCGGGCTCCAGCCCGAGTCCGAGCGCGGCGCCCATGTTGTCGCCGGTGCCGGGGCCGAGCGCCGCGCCCCAGGCCGTCTCGCCGACGCGCTCGCCGGGGGCGGCGACGCGGGGCGTCCCGGCGTCGTGGCCCAGCGCCGCGCGCAGCAGGTCCGGCAGGTACGCGCCGGTCGCGGGGGACCAGTAGCCGGTGCCGGACGCGTCGCCCCGGTCGGTCACCGGCTCGGACGCGCCGAGCCGCAGCGTCAGCCAGTCGTGGGGGAGCATGACCTGCTCGGTGCGGCGCGCGAGGTCCGGCTCGTGCTCGGCCATCCAGCGCAGCTTGGTCACCGTGAACGACGCCAGCGGCACGCTGCCGGTCCGCTCCGCCCAGGCCTTCGCGCCGCCGAGTTCCTCGACGAGGGCGCGGGCCTGCGGCGCCGAGCGCGTGTCGTTCCAGAGCAGGGCGGGACGGACGGGCTCGCCCGCGCCGTCGAGCGCGACCATGCCGTGCTGCTGGGCGGCGACGGCCACCGCGTCGGCGCGTTCGAGCAGGTCCTGGACCTGGCTCAGCGCGCTCCACCAGTGGTCGGGGTGGCACTCGGTGCCGTCCGGATGCGGGGCGGACGCCGCCGCGACCACGGCGCCGTCCGCGGCCCGGCACAGCACGACCTTCGTCGACTGCGTCGAGGAGTCGACGCCCGCGACCAGGCTCTCGGGCATCCGGTTCCCGCCTTTCGTAAAGAGCATGGACTAATTAACCTAGCAGAGGGCCTCTGCCCTGCCTATACACGTGATTCATTTAGGGTTCATCCATGACGAAGTCCGCGAACGCCCCCGTCCGGCACGCGACGATGCGCGAGCGGAACCTCGCCGTCGTCCTGGAGCACGTGGCCCGCCACCAGCCCGTGACCCGGGCGCGCCTGGCCGAGCTCACCGGCTTCACCAAGACGACGGTGTCCAACCTCGTCTCCCTGCTGGAGGGCGCGGGCCTGGTGCGGGACGGCGCACCGGTGCACGAGGGGGAGCGCGGCCGCCCCGGGGTGGGCGTCTCCGTCCACGGCGACGGCGCCGCCGGGCTCGGCCTGGAGGTCAACGTCGACTACCTCGCCGCCTGCGTCCTCGACCTCGCCAAGCAGGTCCGCTACCGGCACGTCGTCAGCTCCGACAACCGCGGCCGCGAGCCCGGCGCCGTGCTGGCCGCGCTGTCCACGCTCGCGGGCGAGGCGGTCGCCGCCGTCGCCGGGCAGGGCCTGACCGTCGCCGGCGCCGCGGTCGCCCTGCCCGGCCTGCTCGACCGCGAGAACGGGGTGGTGCGGCACGCCCCGAACCTCGGCTGGACGGACGTCCCCGTCACCGGCGCCCCGGGCCTGGCGACGGCGCTGCCCGCCGAGTACGACAACGAGGCCAACCTCGCGGCCCTCGGCGAGCTGTGGTTCGGCGACGGCGCCCGGTTCGGCGACTTCGTGCACGTCTCGGGGGAGATCGGGATCGGCGCCGGCATCGTCGTGGACGGGCGGGTGTTCCGCGGCGCGCACGGCTTCGCGGGCGAGCTCGGGCATCTGGTCGCCGACCCGTCCGGCCCCGCGTGCTCCTGCGGCGGGCGCGGCTGCCTGGAGCAGATCGCCGGCCAGGAGGCGATGCTGCGCGCGGCGGGCCTGCCGGTGACGCGGCCGGCCGCCGGGCCGGAGGGGTCGGTGAGCAGGCTGGTCGAGCGGCTGGGCGCCGGCGACGCGGCGGCGCTGGACGCGGTGGCCCGGGCGGGCCGCGCGCTCGGCGGCGCGCTGGCCTCGGCCGTCAACCTGATCGACCCGGACACCATCGTGCTCGGCGGGGTCTTCTCCCCGCTGGCCGCCTGGATCCGGCCCCCGCTGGAGGGCGTCCTCGCGGAGGGGCCGGGCTCGCTGCGGCGCGGCGTGCCACCGGTCGAGGTCTCCGGCCTGGCGGAGGGCGCCGCGGTCCTCGGCGCCGCGGGCCTCGTCGTGGATCGCGTGATCGCCGACCCCGCGCTGCTCCTCTAGAGCGGGCGGTACTCGAACCAGGCGAAGTCGGCGTGGCCGCCGCCCGCCCGGCCGTTGGACGTGGCGTAGAGGCCGATGTAGGCGCCGGTGAAACCGCCCGCGACCTGGCTGCTGAGGAGGTCGCCGTCCACCGGGGGGCCGAGCGGCGCCCATTCCCCCGGCGCCGAGCCGTAGTACGCCTGGTACCAGCGTCCGTGCGCCTCGAAGGCCAGCCGGACGGGCCCCGGGACGGCGGGGCCCGCGGCGAGCACGGTCTCGGCCCCCTGCTCGCGTCCGACCAAGCGCACTCCTTGGCTGGTGGACACGAGCAGGACATGGAAGTCGTTGTTCTGCACGAGGGCGAGCCCGGCCCGCTCCTCATCGGCCGGTGCGAAGTCGAGCGAGGTGAACGCGGCGAAGTCCTGGTGCTGCTGGCGCCGTCCGAGGAACGACGGGTTGGCCACGTCGGCGAGGGTCTCCGGACGGACGCGGAGCCGCAGGTGACCGGGGCGCTCCGTCAGGCTCCACCAGCGTTCGCGCGGCGTCCGCAGCATGTTCCAGGCCGGGTCCAGTTCGGGTCCGTCGAAGTGGTCGCACGCCGGAGCGGCCGGCCACGGGTGCGGCGGCAGCGACGGGACGGGGTGGCGCGGCTCGACCCGCCCGCCGGTCACCGGCCAGCCGTCCTCCCAGGTGACCGGGGTCAGGAACGTCTCCCGGCCGAGGGCGCACCGGTCGAGGTGGTGCGGGCGCATCGCGAGCAGCACCATCCACCATTCGCCGTCCGGGGTGTCCACGAGGTCAGCGTGCCCGGCCCCGACGATCGGATGCCCGGACCCGAGGTTGCGGTGCGTCAGCACCGGATTGCGCGGGTTCCCCTCGTAGGGACCCGTGACGGCGTCGGCGCGGGCGACCATCACGGCGTGGTCGTGGGCGGTGCCGCCCTCGGCCGTGAGCAGCACGTACCGGCCATCGACCTTGTACAGGTGGGAGCCCTCGGACCAGATCGCCCCCTTCACCGCCCCGTCCCAGATCACGTGCTCCTCGCCGGTCAGGGCGAGGACGGACGGGTCGAACTCGCGCAGCCAGATCTCGGTGTGGCCCTCGTAGCGTCCCGTCGGCCGGGTGCCGGTGCACCATGCGCGCCCGTCGTCGTCGAAGAACAGGGACGGATCGATGCCCTCGCCGTCCAGCCGGCGCGCGTCCGACCACGGCCCGGCGGCATCGGACGCGGTCATCACGAAGTGCCCCGACCACCTCGTCCCGTCCACCAGCGTGCAGACCAGGTAGAAGGTGCCGTCGTGGTGGCGCAGCGTCGGGGCGTACAGGCCGCCGGACGCCGGGACGCCGTCCAGCGGCAGCTGGCCGGCCCGGTCCAGCGCGTGCCCGACCTGACGCCAGTGCACGAGATCGCGGCTGTGGAAGACCGGCAGCCCGGGGAACCACTCGAAGGTCGAGGTCACCAGGTAGAAGTCGCCGCCCACGCGGCAGACCGACGGGTCGGGGTGGCAGCCGGGCAGAACGGGATTGCCGAACGCGGTCACAGCGGCGTGACCTCCACCGGGACGGAGAGGACCCGGTCGGGGCCGAGTTCGCGGACGGGTCCGTCGAGCGTGAACGCGCCGTGCAGCGGCAGGTCGGCGCTCGACCGTCCCACGGAGACCTCGACGACGCCGGGCTCGACGATGCGGCGCAGGTCCGGGCCGGTGAAGGAGGTCCGGTCGGCGTGCACCCGGAACCCGACCCGCGCCGCCGCGCCCGGCTCCAGCCGGATCCTGGCCCACCCGGCGAGCCAGCGCGCGGGCCGCACCACCGAGGCGACCGGGTCGGACAGGTACAGCTGCGCCACCTCCGTTCCGGCGCGTTCCCCGGTGTTGCGGACGACCGCGCTGACCGTCACCGTGCCGTCGGTCGCCGCCCGCTCGTCCGCGCGCAGGTCCTCGTACTCGAACGACGTCCAGGTCAGACCGTGGCCGAACGGGTAGAGCGGGACGGGGTCGACCACGCTCCAGTCGTGCCCGCCGTCCATCAGCGACCGCAGGTAGGTGACCGGCGGGCCGGACGCGCGGCGCGGCACGCTGATCGGCATCCGCCCCGACGGCTCGACCCGGCCCGACAGGACCCCCGCGACGGCCCCGCCGCCCTCCTCGCCGGGAAAGAACGCCTGCACGACGGCGGCGGCCCGGTCGGCGAGGGACTCGATCGCGTACGGGCGCCCGGTCAGCATGACGATGACCGTGGGCGTGCCGGTGTCCAGGACGGCCGCGGCCAGCTCGGCCTGCCGCCCCGGCAGCGCGAGCGTCTCGGCGTCGCAGCCCTCGCCGGACGTGCCGCGGCCGAAGAGCCCCGCCCGGTCGCCGAGGGCGAGCACGCACACCTCGGCCTCGCGCGCCGCCGCGACGGCGGCCTCGATGTCGTCGTCCGCGGCGACGAACACGTCGGCCGAGGCCGCGACCCGCACGCCGGGCAGCTCGGCGCGCAGCGCGTCCGCCAGCGTCGGGATGTTCACGCCGAGCGGCATTTCCGGGTGCTGGCGGCCCACGTGGCTCGGGAACGTGTAGCAGCCCAGCATCGCGAACGGGTCGTCCGCCAGCGGCCCCGCCAGCACCACCCCCTCGCCGGAGCGCAGCGGCAGCACGCCGTCGTTCGCCAGCAGGACGACCGACTCCTCGGCCAGCCGCCGCGCCAGCGCCCTGTGCTCCGGAGGGTCGAAGTCCAGGTCCGCCCCGCCTGCCCCGGCGGGCGCACCGTCCAGCAGACCCAGTTCGGCCTTCAGCGCCAGGACGCGGCCGGCGGCGCGGTCGAGCAGTTCCTCGGGCACGTCCCCCCGCCGGATCAGCTCGATCAGCGGCGTGCCGTAACAGCGGACGGTCGGCAGCTCCATGTCGATCCCCGCGCGCAGCGCCAGCGCGGCGGCCTCGCCGCGCGACCCGGCCACCCGGTGCCGGCTCTCCAGGAACGAGATGCCGAAGTAGTCGGCGACGACGACGCCCGCGAAGCCGAGGTCCTCGCGCAGCAGGCCGGTCAGCAGGCGCTCGTCGGCCGCGGCGGGCATCCCGTCCACGTCGGTGTAGGAGTGCATGACCGAGCGGGCGCCGCCGTCGCGCAGCGCCATCATGAACGGTTCCAGGACGACGTCGGCGAACTCGCGCGGACCGATCGGCGTCGGCGCCATGTTGCGTCCGGCGCGGGAGGCGGAGTAGCCGGCGAAGTGCTTGAGCGTGGTGACGACGCCGGACCCCTCCAAGGCCCTCACGTAGGCCGTGCCGAGGACCCCGACGAGATACGGGTCCTCGCCGATGCACTCCTCCGTACGGCCCCAGCGGGCGTCGCGGACGACGTCCAGCACGGGCGCGAGGCCCTGGTGGACGCCCGCCGCCCGCATGCTCGCCCCGATCGCGGCGGCCATCTCGCCGACCAGCTCGGGGTCGAAGGTCGCGCCCCAGGCGGGCGGGCTGGGGAACACGGTGGCGCCCCATGTCATGAAGCCGTTGAGGCACTCCTCGTGCGCGATCGCCGGGACGCCGAACCGGTTGCCCGCGGCGACGCGGCCCTGCAGCTCGCGGAGCCGGGCGGCGCCCTCGGCCGCCCCGACCGGCACGGTGCCGAACACGCGGGTGAGCTGTCCGAGGCCGCGGTCCAGGATCTCCTCCAGGCGCGGGGCGGTCTCGTGGGAGTCGTCCTCCATCGGCGCCACGGGCTCGCCCGGCCCGGCCGGCATCGCCCAGAAGCCGGCGAGCTGCCCCGCCTTCTCCTCGGGCGTCATCCGGGCCAGCAGGGCGGCGACCCGCTCGGCGACCGGCAGCCCGCGGTCCTGCCAGGGCCCGCGGATCGTGCTCGGGGCCGGGACGGCTTCGGTCATCGCTCCTCCGTGGGGGACGGCGAGGTGCGGGACGGCGAGGCCGGGGGCGGCGCGGTGGAGGCGCGCACCCGAAGGTCGGTGGCCAGTTCCACGCGGGGGGTCAGCGGCGGCCGTCCGTCCAGCAGCTGGAGCAGGGTGCGGGCCGCGACGCGGCCCATCTCCTCCAGCGGCTGCCGGACGGTCGTCAGCGGCGGCGACAGCCACTCGCAGGTCGGCAGGTCGTCGAAGCCGACGACGCTCAGGTCCTCGGGGATGCGCAGCCCGGCGAGCCGGGCCGCCTGGTAGGCGCCCATGGCCTGCTCGTCGCTGCCCGCGAAGACCGCGGTGGGCGGCTCGGGCAGCGCCAGCAGCTCGCGGGTCCGGGCGTACCCGCCCCGGTGGTGGAAGTCGCCGTACCGGACGAGGTCCCGGTCGACCTCGATCCCGGCGCGCTCCAGGGCGGTCCGGTAGCCGTCCACGCGGGCCTGCGTGCAGAGCATGTCGGCGGGGCCGCCGATCATCGCGATGCGGCGGTGGCCGAGCCCGATCAGGTGCTCGGTCGCGGCCAGCCCGCCCGCCCAGTTGGTGGCGCCGACGCTGGCGATCTCGGCGTCCGGCAGGTTCACCGGATCGACCAGGACGAGCCCGACGCCGGCCCGCTCCAGCTGCTCGCGCTGGCGCCGCGTCATCCGGGAGGTCACCAGGATGACCCCGTCGCTGTGGTGCAGCGCGGGCAGGTTCTGCCAGCTCGGCGGGCGGGCGTCGTCCTCGCGCACCAGTGAGACGACCACGCCGGTGCCGTGCTCGGCGCACTCGGCCTCCACCCCGCGCAGGATCTCCACCGCCCACGGGCTGTCCAGCCCGGCCAGGACCAGGTCGATCAGACCGGATCTGCGGGCGCGCCGGGACCCGCCGGGGCCGGGGTAGTTGTGGGTGCGCAGCAGCGCCTCCACGCGCTCGCGGGTCGCGGCGGCCACGTCGGTGCGGCCGTTGAGGACCTTGGAGACCGTGGCGGGGGACACCCCCGCCTCGGACGCGATCAGTGCCAGGGTCGGCCGGGACGGCGGGTCCGGCATCTCGTCGGTGGTGCGCACGGGCACGCTTCTCTCCTCCCCGAGGAAACGATTGCGAACAGTATCGCAATGTTTCGCGCTCTCCTAGTCCCGGTCCTGGACTTCTCAAGCGTTCCATTTAGGTCACTCGCGGCCGAAGCCTTGACCGTGAGGGGGCCCTTTCTTAGAGTCCAACGGCAACGGCAAGCCCGAAGAATTTCGAAAAGTTTCGATCGAGCGGTCCCGTGCCGCCGCTCCCGGCCGAGCCCACCCCCGATCCAGGAGGCCATCATGGGCATCCCACCGCTGTCGCGCCGTTCCCTCCTCACCGCAGTCTCCGCGGGCGCCGTGCTGGCCGCCGCCGCGCCCCTGCTCGCCGCCTGCGGCGACGGCGACTCCGGATCGGGAGGAGGCAAGGTGACCGTCGAGTGGATGGACATCGCGACCACCGAGCCGTCCAAGACCCTCTACCCGCAGATCGCCAAGGCCTACGAGGCCGCGCACCCGAACGTCAGAATCAAGCTCACCAACCTGGAGAACGAGGCCTACAAGTCGAAGATGACGGCGCTCGTCGCCTCCGGGAAGCTCCCGGACGTCTTCGTGACCTGGGGCGGCGGGGTGCTCAAGCAGCAGATCGACGCGGGGCTGGTGAAGGACCTCACCTCCGACGGTGCGAGCCTGCTCGGCACCATCACGCCGGTATCGCAGAAGGCGTACCAGTTCGACGGCAAGACCTACGCCATCCCCTACGACATGGGCATGGTGGGCTTCTGGTACAACAAGCGGCACTTCGCCAAGGCCGGGATCAAGGACACCCCGAAGACCTGGGCGGAGTTCCTGGACGCCGTCCGCAAACTCAAGGGCGCCGGGGTCACCCCCATCGCGCTGGGCGGCAAGGACAAGTGGCCCGGCCACTACTACTGGGCCTACCTGGCGATGCGCGTCGGCGGCATGGCCGCGATGGAGCAGGCCGCCAGGTCCGCCGACTTCACCGCCCCGGCGTTCGTCCAGGCCGGGCAGCACCTCAAGGAACTGGTCGACCTCCAGCCCTTCCAGGGCGGCTTCCAGAACGCCGGCTACGACGCGCCGGGAGGCCAGGCCGCCACCATGGGCGCCGGGAAGGCGGGCATGGAGCTGATGGGGCAGTGGGCGCCGTCGGTGGAGAAGGACGCCTCAGGCAAGGGCATCGGCGACGACCTCGGCTGGTTCCCCTTCCCGACCGTCGACGGAGGCCTGGGCACCGTCACCGACGTGTTCGGCGGCGGCAACGGCCACTCGCTCAGCAAGGACGCGCCCAAGGAGGCACTGGACTTCCTGGCGTTCCTGATGAACGACGAGAACGAGCGCAAGCTCGTCTCCTCGGGCGCCTTCATGCCGGTCGTCAAGGGCGCCGAGAGCGCGCTCGGCGACCCGAACCGCAAGCAGGTCGCGCAGGCGCTGGCCGGCTCCAGCGGGTTCCAGCTCTACCTGGACCAGGCCTTCCCGCCCGCCGTCGGGCAGCAGGTCAACGACAGCGTCGCGGCCCTCGTCGGCGGCAAGGGGACCCCTGACGAGGTCGTGCGGCAGGTGACCAAGGCGGCCAAGAGCCAATGACGCTGTCCGCCACGACCGACGACCGGCCGCGGCCCGCCGTGCGGGCCCCGCGCGGGCGGGCCCGCGGCGCGCCGGCGGGGCGGCGGCTGCGCGACTGGATGTCGGCCACCTGGTTCCTCCTCCCGGCGCTGCTGCTGTTCCTCTTCTTCGTGCTGATCCCGATCTTCGTCGCGTTCTACACGAGCTTCTTCACCTGGGGCGGCTTCGGCCGGCCCGAGGACTTCGCCGGCCTGGACAACTACCGGAAGCTGTCCGCCGACCCCGTCTTCCGCGGCGACCTGTGGCGCGGCCTGGTCCTGGTCGTCCTGTCGATCGCCGTCCAGCTGCCGATCGCGCTCGGCACGGCCGTCCTGCTGAACCAGCGGATGCGCGGCCGCGCGGTCTACCGGGCGGTCTTCTTCGCGCCCTACATCCTGTCCGAGGTGATCGCCGGTGTGCTCTTCGGCATCATCTTCCTGCCGGGCACCGGGCTCGCCGACACGCTCGTCGGCGGCCTGCCGCTCGTCGGCGGCCTCGCCGGCACCTGGTTCTCCGACCCGGGCACCGCGCTGCCCACCCTGTTCGCCGTCATGACCTGGAAGTACTTCGGCTTCCACATGATGATCTACCTTGCCGGGCTGCAGGGCATCCCCGCCGAGGTGCTGGAGGCGGCCTCGATCGACGGGGCCGGGCCGTGGCGGCGGTTCCGCGGCGTCACGCTGCCGCTGCTCGGGCCGACGCTGCGGATCAGCGTATTCCTGTCCGTCATCGGCTCGATCCAGCTGTTCGACCTCGTATGGGTCACGACGACCGGCGGGCCGACGAATTCCACGGAGACGATGGCCGTCACCATGTTCCAGTTCGGGTTCAAGCGGTACCAGATGGGCTACGCAAGCGCGATCAGCGTGGCCATGTTCCTCATCAGCATGGTCTTCTCCCTGCTCTACCAGCGTTACGCGCTGCGCCGCGACCTGCAGGGCGCCGTCACCTCCGCGGGAGCCCGCCGATGAGGGCGGGCCTCGCGCGGAGCGCGTCCCGGCACACCCTGGTGTGGGTGCTCGGCTCCTTCATCGTCGTCCCGCTGCTGTACGCGGTGCTCTCCGGGTTCAAGACGACGGGCGACCTCACCACGGACCCGGCCGGGCTGCCTGGGCCGTGGAAGGTGTCGAACTACACCGGCATCCTGTCGTCCGGCGACTTCTGGCGGCAGATCGGCAACAGCGTGATGATCGCGGTCGCCACCACGCTGCTCGCCGTCGCGGCGGCGGCGCTGGCGGCGTTCGCGTTCGCCCGCTACGCCTTCCGGGGCCGGGAGTTCTTCTTCACGCTGTTCGCGGCCGGCCTGATGTTCCCGCCCGCCGTGGCGGTGCTGCCGCTGTTCGTCCTGCTGCGCTCGTTCGGGCTGCTGGACAACCCCCTCGGCATCATCCTGCCGCAGGCCGCGTTCGCGCTGCCCATCACGATCATCATCCTGCGGTCGTTCTTCCGGACGATCCCGGCGGAGCTGGAGGAGGCCGCCATCATGGACGGCTGCAGCCGGTTCGGGTTCTTCTGGCGCATCCTGCTGCCGATGGCGAGGCCCGCCCTCGGCACCGTGTCGGTCCTGGCCATCGTGACGAGCTGGAACAACTTCTTCCTTCCGCTGCTGGTGCTGGCCGACCCGAAATGGCAGACGATCCCCGTCGGCATCCAGCAGTTCCAGGGGCAGTACTCGACGAACTACGCGCTCGTCATCGCCTACATCGTGCTGGCGATGGTGCCCGCCATCGCCTTCTACGCGGTGGCCGAGCGCCAGCTGATCGGAGGTCTCACCGCGGGCGCGACGAAGGGCTGAGCCCGCGGCCGTGCCGTGTCCCCGGCGGCCGATGAAAGCCTGAAAGGCCCGTTCACGGGCCGCCCGGGGCCGAGTTAGCGTCCGCTGGACGGCACTCTCCTCGGCCCGGTGACAGGAGGACCATGGGCAGGCGAAGACGAAGGGCACTGGCCGCGGGCGCGGTGCTCGGACCCGCGATGATCGCCGGAGCGCTGCTGACGGCCGCGCCGGCGTCGGCGCACGGCGCGATGATGGTGCCCGGCAGCCGCACCTACCTGTGCTGGAAGGACGGCCTGAGCCCGACCGGGCAGATCGTCCCGCACAACCCGGCCTGCGCGGCGGCGGTCGCGCAGAGCGGCCCCAACTCGCTCTACAACTGGTTCGCCGTCCTGCGCTCGGACGGGGCCGGCCGCACCCGCGGCTTCATCCCCGACGGGAAGCCGTGCAGCGGCGGCGCGGTCGTCTACGACTTCAGCGGCTACGACCTCGCCCGCGACGACTGGCCGGTCACGCACCTGACCTCCGGCGCCGACATCGAGTTCCGGTACAACAAGTGGGCGGCCCATCCCGGAACGTTCCGCACCTACATCACGAAGGACAGCTGGAGCCCGACCAGGCCCCTCAGCTGGGACGACCTGGAGGACCAGCCGTTCTACAGCGTCACCGACCCCCCGAGCGTCGGCTCGCCCGGCAACGAGGACGCCTACTACCACTGGAACGCCAGGCTGCCCTCCGGCAAGAGCGGCCGCCACCTCCTCTACACCGTGTGGCAGCGCTCGGACAGCAACGAGACGTTCTACGGCTGCTCCGACGTGGTCTTCGACGGCGGTAACGGGGAGGTGACCGGCGTCGGCGAGGACGGCGGCGGTCCGACCGACCCGCCCACCGACCCGCCCGGCGACCCCGGCAAGGTCTGCAAGGCCGGGTACCGCTCCGTCGGCAGCTGGAACGGCGGTTACCAGGGCGAGATCACCGTCACCAACACCGGTACGCTCCCGCTCGGCGGGTGGATGGCCCACTTCACCTTCGCCAACGGCGAGACGGTCGACAGTCTGTGGAACGGCAGCCATACGCAGTCCGGCCCGGACGTCACGGTCAAGAACGCGAACTACAACGGCGCCCTCGCCGTCGGCGCGTCGACCACGTTCGGGTTCACGGTGAAGGCGCCGGGCTCGCCGACCGCACTCGAACCCCACTGCATGACCTCCTGAGGCCCGAGCAGAACGTGGCCCGCGGCGTCCGACAGGGGACGCCGCGGGCCGCTTCCTTTCCGGGGCACCGCCTCCAGGATGGGAGAAGCCCCGTGACCGGAGCGGGTCACGGGGCCGTTTCCGTGGTGGCCGGTTACCGGACGGGCGGGTTGGCGTTCTTGAGCAGCTCCTGGAACTGGGCGGAGAACCAGCGCCCGGACAGCGGGGCGTCCGCCAGCGCGCCGCTCATGTTGTTGTTGTTACGCGGGTTGCCGGTGTAGGTGGGGTCGCACATCCGGTCGAAGCCCTTGCCCTCGTCGTTCGGGATCTCCTTGCTGGCGCCGTCCGACTCTCCCGGGGGCTTCATCCACACGTAGGCGTCGATGCCGGCGGCGGGGGACGCCTTGGGCCGCTCGCCGAGACCGGCGCCCGCCTGGTTGCACCAGTTGCCGAGGTGGATGCGCCGGTCGGTACGGCTGCCGTCCACGTAGGCGTCCACGGTGGTCTTCGGGCCGGGCCCGGTCGGGCGGTTCGCGCCGCCCCAGCCGTTGCGGCTCGTGTCGACCAGCATGCCGATGCCCGAGTCGAACCCGTCCTTGATGAGTTCCTGCCGGAACGCCTGCGCGTAGGACAGCTCGTCGACGTACCGGTTCCAGTCGACCCACTTGGACTGCCGGACGGACGTGCCGTTCACGGCGTCGTTGATGGTGAAGTACGGCTCCTGCAAGGCTCCGTAGTTGGCGGTGTTGGTGATGAACCCGGCGACGTTGCCCTTCGAGCCGGACGCCTGCGCGACGGTGGCGAGCAGCTGCGCGGTCGGGGCGAAGTTGTCGTCCCAGCCGATCCAGCCGTGGTGGCCGACGTCGAGGTAGTTGTAGACGTTGGAGATGGCGCCGAGCTTCTGCAGCGCGTAGGCGACGCCCTTCTCGTAGTTGCCGTTGGCCTTCATGGTGTCGCAGTCCGGAGTGGCGGTCGGCCGGCCCCCGGCGTTGGTAATGAGGTTCGGCAGCGAGTCGATCTCCACGACCGTGACGACGCGCAGGTCGGCGTACTTGGCGTCGCCGAGGATCTGGGCGATCGGATCGATGAACTGCGTCTTGTACTTGTCGAGGTCGTCCGGCCCGAGTTCGCCGTTGGACGCCAGCGCGGAGCAGTCACGCCCGGGCAGGTCGTAGACGACGAGCTGGATCACACCGGCGCCCTGTTCGAGGGCCTCGTCGAGATGGGCGCGCAGGCCCATGGAGCCGCTCGTCCCCTGGATCGCGGCGATCCTGTCCAGCCACACGCCGGTCGACTGGTTGGACACCGCGCTGCCGCCGGGCTCGGCCGCCGCCTTGGCCGACCACTCGGGGTTCACGTACGCCTTGACCCCGGCGTAGGGGTTGTCGACGCGGTTGCCCGGGGGCGGATCGGTCGGCGGGTCGGTGGGCGGGTCGGTCGGTCCCGCCGACCCGGTGCAGAGGGTCCCGTTCAGCTTGAACTGCGCCGGCGCCTGGTTGGCGCCAGAGTAGGTGCCCTGGAAGCCGGGGCTGGCCGTCGCGTTGGTCGCCAGCGTCTGGGCCCAGCTCGGGTTCTTCACGGTGACGTGCTTGCCGGACTGCGTGAACGTCCCGTTCCAGCCGGAGGTCACCTGCTGGTCACCGGCGAAGTCCCACTCCAGCGTCCAGCCGCCGCTGATCGGGTCGCCGAGGTTGGTGACCGTCACCGAGGCGGTGAAGCCCGTGCCCCAGTCGTTGGTTGTGTAGTCGACCTTGCAGCCGGCGGCCGCGCTGGCCTGGGCCTGGGCCAGCGCGACCATGCCTGAGGCGAGCAGCACGGCCGCCGAGGCGGCCGCCGCGCCGCGGCGCCGGGCGCCGCGGCCGCTGCGCGCGGAGGGGTGTTTCATCCGGATTCCTCCATCTGGTTGGGGTGGGCTTCCATCGGGGGTCAGGGAGCGGAGCGCAGGTGGTCGCGCAGCCCGGCGCCGTAGGCGGTCGGGGTGCCGTCGTAGGAGCTGATCAGCGACGGGCCGCTGGAGCAGTCCCAGGTGTTCCACGTCCAGCCGAGGTAGGACGCTCCGCGCGCGTCCAGCCAGGTCATGAGCGAGTCGACGTAGGAGTGGCCGCAGGTGTTCTCGCCGATCTCGCCGGCGACGAGCGGGACCTGCGCGGCGACGGGGGCGATCTGCTGGTCCCAGCAGGACGCGTCCTTGCAGTAGTTGAAGTTGTAGGAGTGCCACGCGGCCGCCAGGTTCCCGGTGGGGTCGGACGGCTTCTGGGCGAGCCACTGGCCGAGGTCGTTGGAGTAGCTGCTGCCCGCGACCATGACGACGTTCTGCGCGCCGGTCGAGCGGACGGCGTCGAGGAGGTCCTGCATCCCGGCCGCCTCGTAGGTCAGGCCCGTGCAGGCCGAGCCGCCGTCACGCCAGCACTTCCACGACTGGGCGTAGTCCATGACCTGGAGGTTGTTCGGGTAAGGCTCGTTGAACAGATCGAAAACGACCGCCGTGTCGCCGTTGTAGGCGGCGGCGAGCTGCTTCCAGAATTCCGGTGCGTACTGGGCGTCCGGCATCGGTTTCTGGCATTCCGCCGCCGCGGTCTGGCAATGGCTGTCGTAGCCGGTCCACAATCCGCGGCTCCAGTGCAGTTCCAGGATGGGGGTGATGCCGTTCTCTTCGAGCAGCCCCACGTAATTCTTGACGGCGTTCTGGTAGGCGGTTCCGCGGTAGGCGGGATCGACGTTGTCCAAGCCCAGCCAGCAGTCGGAGTTGAGCGGCACCCGGACGGCGTTGACGTTCCAGTTCTTGATCGCGGCGACGGAGGCGGCGTCCATGGGGCCGTCCCATATCCCGTTGCCCTGGACGCAGGCGAACTCGCCGCCCGAGCGGTTCACCCCGCGAAGGCGCACCGCGGCGCCGGCGGCGTTCACGAACGTGTTGCCGGAGACCTTCAGCTTGGGGGCGGGTCCGCCGGGCGGGGGAGTGGTCGGGGGATCGGTGGTGGGCTCGCCGCCGCCGTTGCAGGCCGTCCCGTTGAGCGCGAAAGCGGTCGGCGCCGCGTTCGTGCCGCTGTAGGCGAACTGCGCTCCGGCCTGCGCGGACGCGCCCGTCGAGAGGGCCGCGTTCCAGCTCTCGTTGGCGACCGTGACGGTCGTGCCCGACTGCGTCCACCGGCCGTTCCACCCGCCCGTGAGGCGCTGGTTCCCGGTGTAGGAGTACGTCAGCGTCCAGCCGTTCACGGCCGGTCCCCGGTTGGTGATCGTGACGGCGGCGGTGAAGCCGGTGCCCCAGTCGTTGGTGGTGTAGCCGACCTCGCAGGCGACGGCGGCGCGGGCGGGCGGCGCGCCGAGCACGGTCCCGGTGCCCGCGACGAGTGAGCCCGCCGCGCAGATCGCGCCGGTCAGCGCCGCCACCGCGGCGGTGCGCGGGGAAAGCGATCTCATGGATCTCCGCCTTCACGTCGGATGATGGGGCTTGGGAGCGCTCCCACTCCTGGACTGCGGTGAACGTAGAACGCCTTGGACGGGGGAGGGAAGCCTTGTTCCATTCCTTTCACGAACTTTCACGGCGCCTTGCGCGCGCGGTGAGCGGCGGGTGCGGGCGACCCGGAATTCGGTTTCGTCGCGACCCTTGACACGATGCGCGTCCGATCAGATTCTTGGGAGCGCTCCCACTACTCCCGACCCGGTCCACCCCCTCGAAAGGCCGGGAACCCCCGAAGGGAGTGCCGCAAGCGTGACCGTCACCCACCCCCCGCACGACCCCGCCCTCCCCGACCGACCGCCCACCCTCGCCCATGTCGCGCAGCTGGCCGGCGTGTCGCCGGCCACGGCGTCCCGCGTGCTGAACGGGTCCGCGCGCGTCAGCAAGGCGGCCCGCCTCCAGGTCGAGGCGGCGGTCGAGCGGCTCGGCTACGTCCGGCGCCGCAGCGGCCCTCCCGACCGGGAGTCGTCCGGCACCATCGCCGCCGTCGTCTGCGAGGACGGCTGCCGCGTCCTCGGCGACCCGTTCTTCGCACGCCTGCTGTGGGGCCTGCGCCGCGAGCTCGGCGGCCGGGCGCCGCTCGTCGTCCTCATGGCCGGCCGGGCGGACGAGTGGCGGGCGACCACCGGCTACCTGCGCGGCGGGCGGGCCGAAGGCGTGCTTCTCGTCAGCGCCCGCCGCGACCAGGTCGCCCCGCTCGTGCAGGCCGCCGCCGGCGCTCCCGTGGTGCTCGCCGGGCGCCCCCTCGACGAGGTGGCGCTGCCCTACGTCGACGTCGACAACCGGGGCGGCGCGCATGCCGCCGTCCGGCACCTGCTGGCCTCGGGCCGCCGCCGGATCGGCACCATCGCCGGGCCCGCCGACATGGGCGCCGCCGTCGACCGGCTCGCCGGCTACCGGCTCGCGGCGCGCGAGGCCGGGATGGGCGTCAACGGGCTGGTCTGCCAGGGCGACTTCGGCCGGCTGTCCGGTGAGCGGGCGATGCGCCGCCTGCTGGAGCGCCGGCCGGACGTCGACGCCGTGCTCGCCGCGTCCGACCAGATGGCGGTCGGCGCGCTGAGCGCGCTGCGCCGCGCGGGCCGCCGCGTCCCCGACGACGTCGCGGTCGTCGGGTTCGACGACGCCCCGGTGGCCCAGCAGGTACGCCCCCGGCTGACGACCGTCCGGCAGCCGGCCGAGGACCTTGGCGCCCGCCTGGCGCGCGAGCTGCGCGCCTGCACCGGCGGCAGGCCGAACACCGAGCGCGGCGTCGTGCTGCGCACCAAGTTGATCATCCGGGAGTCCGGCTGACGGACCGGGGCCGGCGTGGCCCCCGCCCACCCCATCACCACCACCGCCGTGCTCCGCCGGGGGTGGAGACCGCCACGCCCGGACGCCGGGCGCGACTGGAAGGAACACAGGTGAGAAGACATCAACGATGGCGCGCGTTCACGGCCGTGGGCGCGACGCTGACCCTGCTCTGCGGCGGCCTGGGCGTCATGGCCCCGGCGCATGCCGCCGCAGCGGCGTGCAAGGTCGTCTACAAGAAGAACGACTGGGGCAGCGGTTTCACCGCGAGCATCGACATCACCAACCAGGGCGACGCGCTGGACGGCTGGAAGCTGACCTACTCCTACTCGGGGAACCAGAAGCTGGCGAGCGGCTGGTCGGCGAAGTGGTCGCAGTCGGGCCAGCAGGTCACCGTCGAGAACGAGAACTGGAACAGGACGCTCGCCTCGGGCGCCTCGGTGAACGTCGGCGCGCAGTTCACCTACAGCGGGACGAACACCGACCCCACCGCGTTCAGCCTCAACGGCACGCCGTGCAACCAGAGCTCGTCCGCCCCGACGGTGGCGCTGACGAGCCCGTCCGCCGGCGCGACGTACTCGGTGGGCGCCGCGGTGCCGATCGCCGCCACCGCGGCGGCCGGCTCCGGCGCGACCGTCTCCAAGGTGGAGTTCTTCGACCAGGACGGGTCGCTCGGCGCCGCCGACACCACCGCCCCGTACGGGCTGAGCTGGACGCCCACCGCGGGCGGCTCGTACTCGATCTACGCCAAGGTGACCGACAGCACCGGCGCGACGGCCGAGTCCGCGCCGGTGGGCGTCACGGTGACGGCGGCGGCGAGCGTCGTGGCGAGCCCCGCCGCGCTGACCGTCGCGCAGGGCGCCAAGGCCGCGTACGCGGTCAAGCTGTCGCAGGCCCCGTCCGCGACGGTGACCGTGACGACGACCCGGACCGCGGGCAACTCCGGCCTGTCGGTGACCGGCGGCGGGACGCTGACCTTCACGCCGCAGAACTGGTCCACCGCGCAGAACGTGACGATCACCGCGGACGCCTCCGGGACGGGCCAGGCGACGTTCACCTCCGCCGCGCCCGGCCATGCCGCGGCCAAGGTCAACGCGACCGAGGTGGCGACCTCCGGCGACACCTACACCCAGCGCTTCCTCGACCAGTACAACAAGATCAAGGATCCGGCGAACGGCTACTTCAGCCCCGAGGGCATCCCGTACCACTCGGTGGAGACGTTCATGGTCGAGGCCCCCGACCACGGGCACGAGACGACGTCGGAGGCCTACAGCTATCTCATCTGGCTGGAGGCCATGTACGGCAAGGTCACGCAGAACTGGGCCCCCTTCAACGCCTCCTGGGCGCTGATGGAGAAGTACATGATCCCGACGCACGCGGACCAGCCGACGAACTCCTTCTACAACGCCTCCAAGCCCGCCACCTACGCCGCCGAGCACGCCGCCGTGAGCGACTACCCGTCACTGATCGACGGCAGCGTCCCGGTCGGCCAGGACCCGATCGCGAGCGAGCTGAAGTCCGCCTACGGCACCGACGACATCTACGGCATGCACTGGCTGCAGGACGTGGACAACGTCTACGGGTACGGCAACACGCCCGGCGGCGGCTGCGAGCAGGGTCCGAGCGCTGACGGCCCCTCCTACATCAACACCTACCAGCGCGGGGCGCAGGAGTCGGTGTTCGAGACCGTCCCGCAGCCGACGTGCGACAAGTTCGCCTTCGGCGGCACCAACGGCTATCTCGACCTGTTCATCAAGGACTCCGCCTACGCCAAGCAGTGGAAGTTCACCGACGCGCCGGACGCCGACGCGCGCGCCATCCAGGCCGCGTACTGGGCGAACGCCTGGGCCAAGGACCAGGGCAGGTCCGGTGACGTCTCGGCCACCGTGGCCAAGGCGGGCAAGATGGGCGACTACCTGCGCTACTCGTTCTTCGACAAGTACTTCAAGAAGATCGGCGACTGCCATTCGCCCTCGTCCTGCCCGGCCGGGTCGGGCAAGGACAGCGAGCACTACCTGCTGTCCTGGTACTACGCGTGGGGCGGCGCGACGGACACGAGCGCCGGCTGGGCGTGGCGCATCGGCGACGGCGCCTCGCACTTCGGCTACCAGAACCCCCTGGCCGCCTACGCCCTGGTGAACGACGCCGCGCTCGCGCCCAAGGGCGCGACGGCCAAGGCCGACTGGGGCAAGAGCCTCACCCGGCAACTCCAGCTCTACAGGTGGCTGCAGTCCGCCGAGGGCGCGATCGCCGGAGGCGTCACCAACAGCTGGGAGGGCAGCTACAGCACGCCCCCGGCCGGCCTGACCGAGTTCTTCGGCATGGCCTACGACTGGCAGCCCGTCTACCACGACCCGCCGAGCAACCAGTGGTTCGGCTTCCAGGCGTGGTCGATGGAGCGCGTGGCCGAGTACTACCAGGTCACCGGCGACGCGTCCGCCAAGGCGATCCTCGACAAGTGGGTCTCCTGGGCGCTGTCGCAGACGACGGTCGACCCGTCCACGGGCGGAATCAAGATCCCCTCCACCCTCAAGTGGACGGGGCAGCCGGACGCGAACTGGTCGGGCTCCACCGGGATGCCGCCCGCCAACGCCGGTCTGCACGTCTCGGTACAGGACTACACCGACGACGTCGGCGTGGCCGCCGCGTACGCCAAGACCCTGACGTACTACGCCGCCAAGTCCGGTGACACCGCCGCCAAGCAGGCCGCCAAGGACCTGCTCGACGCCATCTGGAAGCACACCGACGCCAAGGGCGTCTCCGTCCAGGAGACCAGGTCCGACTACAAGCGCCTCACCGACCCGGTCTACGTCCCCTCCGGCTGGAGCGGCACGATGCCGAACGGCGACCCGATCAACTCCAGCTCGACCTTCATGTCCATCCGTTCCTTCTACAAGAGCGACCCCGACTACGCGCGCGTGTGGGCGTACGCCAGCGGCCAGAGCTCCACGGCGCCGGCGTTCACCTACCACCGCTTCTGGGCCCAGGCGGACATAGCCCTGGCCATGGCCGACTACGGCCGCCTCTTCAACGAGTGACCACCCGCACGAGGGCCCGTCGCGACGCTCGTCGCGACGGGCCCTCCGCTCGTCCCAGGGGCCCGCCACCAGGAGCGACGGCCGAATATGCGAACATATGTTCGTGTCCGATGGTGCGACGATCCTGCATGCCGACCTGGACGCGTTCTACGCGTCGGTCGAGCAGCGGGACGATCCCGCGCTGCGGGGGCGGCCGGTGATCGTCGGGACGGGCGTGGTGCTGGCGGCGAGCTACGAGGCCAAGGCCTGCGGCGTGCGGACGGCGATGAGCGGCGGGCAGGCCCGCCGGCTGTGCCCGCGGGCGGTCGTCGTCCCGCCGCGCATGAGCGCCTACAGCGCGGCGAGCAAGGCGGTCTTCGCGGTGTTCCGGGCCACGACGCCGCTGGTGGAGGGCCTGTCGATCGACGAGGCGTTCCTCGACGCCGACGGGCTGCGCCGCCCGCCGGTGGACGTCGCCGTCCGGCTGCGGCGCGAGATCGCCGAGGAGGTCGGGCTGCCGATCACGGTCGGGGTCGCCCGCACCAAGTTCCTCGCCAAGGTCGCCAGCGGCGTCGCCAAGCCCGACGGGCTGCTGGTGGTGCCGCCGGACGGCGAGCTGGAGTTCCTGCGCCCGCTGCCGGTGCGGCGGCTGTGGGGCGTGGGGCCCGCGACCGCGGCCAAGCTCGCCGGGTTCGGCGTGGCGACGGTCGGGGACGTGGCCGGCATGCCGGAGTCCACGCTGGTGTCGATGCTCGGCCCGGGGGCGGGCCGCCACCTGTACGCCCTGGCGCACAACCGCGACCCGCGCCCCGTGCGGACGGGGGTGCGGCGGCGGTCGATGGGGGCGCAGCGGGCGCTCGGCCGCCGCGAACGCTCGGCGGCGGAGCTGGACGTGATGCTCGTCGGGCTGGCCGACCGGCTCGGCGGACGGCTGCGCAAGGCCCGCCGCGTCTGCCGGACGGTCACCCTCCGGCTGCGGTTCGGCGACTACGCCCGGGCCACGCGCTCGCACACGCTGGCCCAGGCCACCGCCGAGACCTCCGTGCTCCTGGCGGCGGCGCGGGGCCTGCTCGCCGCCGCCGTGCCCGTGATCGACGAGCGCGGCCTGACGCTGATCGGCCTCTCGCTCGGCAACCTGCACGACGACCGTGCCGTCCAGCTCACCCTGCCGTTCGACCAGGCGATGGCGGTGGACGGCGCGGTGGACGGCGTCCGGGACCGGTTCGGCTCGTCCGCCATCACCCGCGCCGTCCTTCTCGGCCGGGACCAGGGCGACTCGGTGCCGCTGCTGCCCGACTAACCGGCACGGCCCGCCGGAGTACAGGCGTCGCGCGACGCCGTTCGAGGGCGGTCCGTCGAACGCGAAGGTTCTTCTCGTCTTCGTCGTCGGAGAGAATGATTGACGCGCTGTCGCGGTGACCGGCCCGGCGAACACGTCCGGGCGGTGCGGGCCGAGGGTGAGGAGAACCGGGTGGGTGCCGCGAAGAAGCAGGACCAGACCAGGGCGGGCAAGGCCGAGTTCTGCTACGAGCTGCTGCGGTCGCGCATCCTCGAAGGCACCTACGTGCCCGGATACCGGCTGGTCATCAACCAGCTCGCCCAGGAGGCCGGGGTCAGCACGATCCCGTTGCGCGAGGCGCTGCGCCGGCTGCAGTCCGACGGGCTCGTGGAGGTGGTGCGCAACGTCGGCGCCCGCGTCGCGGTCTTCGACGCCGAGCAGGTCGAGCACACGCTGCAAGTCCTCGCCCGGCTGGAGGGCTACGCCACCGCGATCTCCGCACCGCTCATGACGGCCGCGCACATCGCCGCCTCCCGCAAGATCAACGATCGCATGGTGGAGGCGCTGGAGGTGTTCGACCCGACCGCGTTCACCGCGCTCGACCGCGCGTTCCACTTCTCGATCTACGAGCACTGCCCGGACGCGCACCTGCGCTCTCTGCTCGAAGCCGAGTGGACGCGGCTGGACCACATGCGCCGCTCGACCTTCGGCTACGCCCCCGGCCGCGCCCGCCGCTCCGTGGCCGAGCACGGGCACATCCTCGACCTCGTCACCGGCGGCGCCGGCCCCGCCGAGATCGAGCGCATCGCCTGCGCCCACAAGAGCGCCACCGCCGACGCCCTCCACGGCGCGCATCCCGTCCCGCACAAGTAGACCTGCGATCCGGCGGGAGGACGCCCGGATCCGCAGGGCAGCACGGCGGTGTCCCGCGTCAGGGGAAAGCCGCCGTGGATGGTCCCATAGCCAGGGCCCGGAGTCCCGCGAGGCAGGGACGGGATCGCCGGAACGGCTCGCGCATCGATCGGATAACGCCCCTTCGGGAGTGCGCCCCGAGTCGGGAGGATGCCGGTGCGCCCGCCGAGGGGCGCACGGCCGTCGCGGCCCCGGGAAAGCACGGACCCGCCTCCCGTGGGTTCGCGGTGGCGGGACGGGGGCCGAGGTCCCAGCATGGAAAGGATGGTCGTGGTGATTTCCGCGCCACGCAGGCGCAGGTCGCCGCCGTGGTTCGGGACGGAGGCGAGGCGCGCCCTCGTCGCCGGGGCGGCGGTCGCGGGGCTGGCGCTCCTCGCAGGCTGGCCGTACTGGCGGGACCATCCGGCCGCCGCGGCGACCACGCTGGCCAGCTGCGCCGCCATCGCCGTGGTGGGGGTGCTGCTCGCGACCGGGCCGCGCACCCGCCGCACCGGGCTGCTGTTCGCGGCCGCGTCGGTGTTCTGGGCGGTCAACTGGGCCGCGAGCTGGGACGCGACCATCGGGCCCATCATGTCGCCCTACGCCCAGGCCGACTTCTACCTCGCCCTCGCCGTCGGCGTCCTGCTCTACCCGGGCGGGCGGCTGGAGTACCTGGGAGACCGGATCTGGACGGTCATGGCGTGCCTGATCCTGTGGGGCTGCCCCACGGCGCTGTGGGTCACGTCCGAGCCGGAATGGGCCGCGTTCCGGGGCGAGTCGGTGTGGTGGCCCGCCCTCTACCCCGACCTGGACACCTTCAAGGTCGTCCTTCAGGTCTCCGCCGCCCTGTACCTCCTCCTCGCCCTCTCGTTCGCCGTCGTCCTCCTCGTGCGGCTGCCGCGGATGGGCCGGTTGCGGCGCCTGCTCGCCCTGCCCGTGACGGTCGCGATCGGGTTCGTCGGCATCTCGGCGGCGTTCACGCAGAAGCCGATCATGGAGGCGTCGATCCCGCTGGACGACCTGCTGCGCGTCTACGTGATCCAGGGCGCGGTCGTCGTCCTCGTCCCCCTGACGCTGCTGGCGTCCGGGCTGCGGGTCCGCATCGCCGAGCTGACCGTCGCGGGGCGGATGCTCCGGCTGACCGCCCCGGTGTCGGTGGAACGGGTCCGCGACGCGCTGCGCGACGTCCTGCACGACCCGACCCTGGAGCTCTGGTTCTGGGCGCCGACGGAGGGCGTCTACGTCGACATCGCCGGGCACTCGGTCGACCTGGGCCCGGAGACCGGTGGCGCGGACGGCCCGGCGGAGGACGGCGGGCGCTGGCGGCACAGGGTGCGCGGCGCCGCCGGGGAGCCGCTCGCGGTCGTTGAGCTCGGCGGCGCGCTGCGCGACCACGGCTCCCTCGTGGAGGCCGCGCTCGTCGCGGGCGGCCGGGCGCTGGAGACGGCGCGGCTGCAGGCCGGCGTGCAGGCGGGCCTCGAACAGGTCCGGGCCGCCTACCGGCGCCTCGTGCGGGCCGAGACCGCCGAGCGCGAGCGGCTCGGCCGCGACCTGCACGACGGCGCGCAGCAGCGGCTGCTGGCGGTCGGCGCGATGCTCGGCACGCTGGAGGCCGTCACCGGCGACCCGGCGGTCAAGGAGCACGCCCGCGCCTGCCGCGCCGAGCTGAGGGAGGCCCTCGCCCAGTTGCGGGCGCTGGCCAGAGAGGTGCAGCCGGCGCTGCTCGTCCAGCACGGTCTCGGCCCGGCGCTGGAGGTCGTCGCCGAGCGGCTCGGCACCCGGGTCGCGCTCGACGTCACGCCGCGCCGGTTCTCCCGCGAGATCGAGTCCACGCTTTACTCCGCGCTGTGCGAGACGCTGTCGTACGCTGTCGAGCGCGCGCGTGCCACCCGGATCTCCGTGTGGGTCGGCGAGGAGGACGGGCGGGTGCTCGCCGAGATCGGGCTCGACGGTGCCCGCCCCGGAGACCCCGCCGACCCCGTTGCCGATCTGGCCGGTCCGTCCGGCCTGATCCGGGCGCTGCGCGGTGAGGTGGAAGTCGGCGGCGGCCCCCGCGCGGGCATGACGGTAAGGATGGACCTTCCATGCGAGTAGCCGTGGCGGAGGACAGCGGGATCTTCCGGCAGGCTCTGGTCACCCTTCTCACCACGGTCGGGATCGACGTGGTGGCCTCCGCCGGCTCCGGCGAGGAACTGCTGGCCCGCGTCGCCGACGATCCGCCGGACGTCGCCATCCTCGACCTGCACATGCCGCCCACGTTCACCAACGAGGGCGTCGTCGCGGCACGCCGGCTCCTGGAGCGCCACCCCGGCCTCGGCGTCCTGGTCCTGTCGGCCTTCAACGAGACCCCGCAGGCGATGGAGCTGTTCCGCGGCAGGCCGCGCGGCGTCGGATACCTGCTGAAAGACCACGTGACGGATGTGGAGAACCTGCGTTCGGCGCTGGAGCGGGTCATGCGCGGCGAGGTCGTCATCGATCCCGACGTGGTGACCAGGCTGGTCGAGGCGCGGCACCGCGAGCAGGAGCTGTCCAGGCTGTCGGGGCGCGAGAGGGAGGTCCTCGGGCTGATGGCGGAAGGCCACTCCAACGCCGGCATCGGAAAGCGGCTGCACCTGTCCGCCCGGACGGTCGAGGACCACGTGCGGGCCATCTTCGCCAAGCTCAAGATCACCACGCCCGGCGGGCCGCCCGGTCCCCAGGACAGCAACAAGCGCGTGCTCGCCGTCCTGACGTGGCTGCGCGCTGCCGAGACCCGCTGACCGCAACCGGACACCCCGGTAGCGCGGTCATCGCGTCCACCCGCGTCCCACGCATCGATCGGGTAACAGACCCTCGCGCGGCGGTGCGGCGGTGGGGAAAACTGCCTGTGCGAGTCCGGTCGCGTCAGGTGACCTCGGTGGTGGCCCCCGCACGCCACCGCGATGCGCCACGGGCCCGTCCTCGGGCTCGTGACGCGGCCGTTCCCGGCACGATCCCATGCTCCCGGCGGCGCCCTGCGCGCACATCCGGGAAAACCCCCGTCCCGGACGGTGGTTTCCCGGGACGACACGGAAGGATCGCGGTGAGGCCCGTCCCCCGGTGGCCGCCGTGGCTCGGCGCGCGGGTCCGACGCGCCCTGGCCGCGGGGGCGGCGGTCGCGGTCGCGGCGCTGGCCTGCGGCTGGCCGCACTGGCGCGCCCAGCCCGTCGCCGCCGCCGTCACCCTGGTCTGCTGCGGCGGGTTCGCCGTCGCGGGCGGGCTGTTCGCGGCGGGGCGCACCGGCCGGCGCACCGGCGCGGCGTTCGTCGCGGCCGCCGCGGCGTGGGCCGTCACCTGGGCGGCGGCCTGGAACACCGGCGCGGCGCCGCTGGTGTCGGTGTTCGCCCAGTCGGTGTTCTTCCTCGCCATCGGCATCGGCGTGCTGCTGTACCCGGCGGGGCGGCTGGAGGGCGCCGCCGCGAAGCCGTGGACCGCCGCCGCTGTTGTGATCATGGTCGGCGGGCAGGGGCTGCTGTGCGCCGTCTCCCGTCCGGCCTGGAACGGCTTCGCGGCGTCGGTGACCTGGCCGGTGCTGCGTCCCGACCACGAGGCGTTCCACGGCGTCCAGCGGGGGCTGGCCGGCGCGATGACGGTGCTGGCCGGCGCCCTCGTGGTGATCCTGGTGGCCCGCCTGCCGCGCACGGGGCGGCTGGACCGCGCGCTCACCGTTCCCGTCGCCGTCGCCGTGACGTTTGGCGTCACCGGCGCCCTGGCGGTCCAGAGCACGCTCATCGGCAGCGACGCAGAACTGGCGGACGTGCTGGACGTCTACCTCTTCCAGGGCGTCTTCGCCACGGTGCTGCCGCTGGCGTTCCTCGGCGCCGCGCTGCGCGCCCGGCTGGCCGAGCTGATCGTCGCCGAGCGGATGCAGCGCCTGCTCGTCGCCCCCGTCTCGGTGGCGCGCGTCCGCGGCGCGCTCCGCACCGTCCTGGGCGACGACGACCTGGACCTGTGGATGTGGGCGGACGGCGGCTACGTCGACGTGGACGGCCGCCGCATGCGCGACGCGCCCGGAGGCTCGGCGGGCCGCTGGCGGCACGAGGTCCGCACGTCCGGCGGCGAGCCCCTCGCCACCGTCGACCTCGCCGCCGCGCTCCGCGACCACGAGCCGCTCGTCGAGGCGGCGCTGGTCGCGGGCGGCCGCGCGCTGGAGACCGTCCGGCTCCAGGCCGCCGCGCAGGCCAATCTGGAGCGGGCGCGCGAGGCGCGCGAGCGCCTGGTGCGCGTCCAGGCGGCCGAGCGCGAGCGGCTCGCCGCCGACCTGAAGCACAGTGCCCGGCAGCGGCTCCACGACCTGGAGGAGATGCTCGTCCGGCTGGAGGTCGCGGCGGCTGACCCGCGGGCCCGCGAGCAGGCCGGGACCTGCCGCCGCGAACTGACCGAGGCGGTCGCCGAACTGGAGGCCCTGGCCCGCGGCATGCACCCGGCGATCCTCGCCGACGCCGGGCTGGCCCCGGCGATGGAGCTGGTCGCCAGCCGCACGGCCGTGCCCGTCCATCTCGACCTGCCCGCGGACCGGTTCCCGCCCGAGATCGAGTCGACGCTCTACTTCGCGCTCTGCGAGGCCCTCACCAACGCCGTCAAGCACGCCCGGGCCGACGCGATCCACCTGACCGTCCGCACGGGGCCGGACGGGATCGCCGCCGAGGTCCGCGACGACGGCGTCGGCGGTGCCGCCCCGGACCCGGGCGGCGGCCTGGCGGGCCTCACCGACCGCGTCCGCGCCCTGCGCGGCCGGGTCACCGTCCAGAGCCCGCCGGGGGAGGGCACCACGGTCCGCATCGTCCTCCCGTCCGGAGACGGCGCCTGAGTCCTCCGGCCGCCCGCGTTCAGGAGGGGGTGGTGCGGCGCGGCCCGAAGGTCTCGAAGGACCGCAGGGCGGCGTCCAGGATGCGGTCGGTCTGCGGCTCGCTCTCCGGGCCGCCGGTGAGCAGGCTCCGCAGGAGTTCGTCGTCGCTCGTCATCGTGCGGCCGACTCTAGCCGCCGCGCGCCCGCCCGGCCGAGCGGAGGGCGCGGGCGGCGACGGGGGAGTGGCGCAGCGGGAGCGGGGTTGCGGTGTGGGCGGGCCGCACACCGCGCGCGAAGTGCCGGTCCGCGACGCCCGCGCCCACGACGGGGTGCGCGAGCTGGAGGAGCAGGGTGGACCTGCTGGTGAACACGCCGCGGCGGACGGCGGGTTCAGCGGGAGGAGAGCGCGTCGAGGGCCTGCTCGGTGGTCGGGTGGGCGATGAGGTGCCGGTCCAGGCCGCTGCGTTCGATGATCGTGCGGAACCGGCGCTCCGGGCGGGCCAGGACGAGCTCGCCCCCGGAGGCGTGGGCGGCCTTCCACAGAGTGATCATCGCGTTCAGTCCCGAGGAGTCGCAGAAGCTCACCTCGCCGACGTCCAGGACGATCAGGGCCGGCCCGCTCATGGCCCGCATGTCGGCCAGGACGTGCTCGCGCAGCGCGTCGGCCGTCAGGATCGTGAGCTCCCCCTCCGCCTCTACCAGCAGGCAGGGGCCGCGGGCGTCGCTGCGGACCCGCAATGGATCGATGGGGGTTCCCTCCGGCGTCTCGCCGGCTCCGATGGACATGACCATCACCTCCCGTAGTCGCAAGATTGCGGAGTACCCATGAAAGGGGAGGTCATGCGGGTTCCCGGGCGGGCCTGCCGGCGCCCGCCCGGGAACCGTCCGGCGGAGCGTCGATCAGGTGACGTCGCGGCGGCGGAAGGCGGCGAGTCCGACCGCGGCCAGTCCGGCCGCCACCGCGGTGAGCGCGAGAAGGGGGAGCGGGTCGGCGTCGCCGCCGGGCAGCTTCGGGGTGTGGGTGAAGGGGGACAGGTCCATGACCGCCTGCGGGAGACCCAGCAGCGGTCCCACCTGGCCGAGGAGCAGGAAGACGGCGAGGACGCCCCATCCGGCGGACGCCGCGCGGGGAAGGGCGCCGAACAGCAGCATCGCGGCGGCGGCGACGACCCAGACCGACGGGAGCTGGGCCAGCGCCGCGCCGAGCTGGCGGGGAAGCTGGCCGGCGAGGTCGTCCGAGCGGGCGCCGTGGACCAGGCCCACGGCCAGGCCGGTGGCGGTGAGCATGACCACCGTCCCCGCGACGGTGTTCGCCAGGGCGGCGACGGCCCAGCGGGTGCGTCCGACGGCGGTCGCGAGGACGGGTTCCAGGCGTCCGCCGCTCTCCTCGGCGCGCAGCCGCAGGAGGCTCTGCACCGCGTAGGCGGCGGTGAACAGCGCCATGAGGCCCATGGCCGTGGCGAGGAACGCGTCCGCGATGTCCTGCTGGCCGCCCATCTTGCGGATGTCGTCCAGGACGGCGTCGCTGCCGTTGACCAGGTCGTCGACGCCGTCCGCGACCCCGCCGATCGCCAGCCCGTACACCAGGAAGCCGCCGGCCCAGCCGAGCAGCGTCCCGCGCTGCAGCCGCCACCACAGAGAGAACGGGCCGCGCAGGGACGGCGGGGCGTGCGCGGGGCCGAGGGACGGAGCCAGGATCCCGGCGCCGAGGTCGCGGCGCTCGGTCAGCAGGTAGGCGGCGGCGACCAGCAGCACGAACGCGGCGAGGGGAAGCAGCAGGACGGCCCACTGCTCGTCCGCGCACGGGCGGACGCGCTGTGCCCAGCCGATCGGCGACAGCCACGAGACCCAGTGCGCCGAGCTCGCGTCGGCCACGCCGCGCAGCAGGTAGGACACGCCGAGGACGGCGAACGCCAGGCCGTTGGCCAGGCGCGAGGTCTCGGCGATCTGGGCGGTGAGCGCCGCGACGCCGGAGAACACCAGCCCGGCGCCGAACCAGGACAGCCCGAACGCGACCGAACCGGCCGCCGGCAGCCCGAAGAGGATCATGACGAGCGCGGCCACCGCCCCCAGGGTCCCGGCGGCGGTCACCGCGGTCAGGAGCGCCGCGGTGAGCGGCGCGCGGCGCCCGACGGCGGCGGCGCCGACCAGCTCCAGCCGGCCGGCCTCCTCCTCGGCGCGCGTGTGCCGGACGACCAGCAGGACGCACATCACCGCGGTGAACGCGGCGCCGGTCGCGCCGACGCGCCACGCGCTGAGCCCCGCGACGCTGCCGTCGTTCAGGACGGGCCCGTAGAGCGCCCGCGTGGACGGGTTGTCGTTGATGCCGCGCGCGAAGCTCGCGAGCGCCGAGGGCGTGTCGTACTCGTGCTTGAGGCTGTAGACGGTGCTGGAGACGAGCGCGGTCAGCCCGTAGATCCAGGCCGGCATCATGACGCGGTCGCGGCGCAGCCAGATCTTCAGCAGCATGCCCGCGCCGGCGAGGCCGCCGTCGCGGCCGGCGGCGCGCGCGGGGGCGTGCAGGGTCGTGGCGGTCATGACGCGGTCTCCCTGGCGAGGTCGTCCTCGTAGTGGCGCAGGAACAGCTCTTCGAGCGTGGGCGGCCGGCTCGTCAGCGTCCGCACGCCGATCCGGGTGAGCTCCTTGAGCGCGGCGTCCAGCTCGGGGGTGTCGACCTCGAACCTGATGGTGGTGCCGTCGATGCGGACGTCGTGCGCCCCCGGCAGCGGGACGCCGTCCGCGGCGGCGGCGAGCTCGGCGTGGATGGACGTGCGGGTCAGGTGCCGCAGCTCGTCGAGCGTGCCGGTCTCGACCGTCCGGCCCTTGCGGATGATGGTGACGCGGTCGCAGAGCGCCTCGACCTCGCTGAGGATGTGGCTGGACAGCAGGACGGTGCGCCCGGCACGCCTCTCCTCCCGCACGCACTCCTGGAAGACCTCCTCCATGAGCGGGTCGAGTCCGGAGGTGGGCTCGTCCAGGATGAGCAGTTCCGCGTCGGACGCGAACGCCGCGACGAGGGCGACCTTCTGCCGGTTGCCCTTGGAGTAGGCGCGGCCCTTCTTCTTCGGGTCGAGTTCGAAGCGGCCGAGCAGCTCGTCCCGCCGGTTCCCGTCGAGGCCGCCGCGCAACCGCCCGAGCAGGTCGATGACCTCGCCGCCGGACAGGTTCGGCCACAGCGTGACGTCGCCCGGGACGTAGGCGATGCGGCGGTGCAGGGCGGTGGCGTCGCGCCACGGGTCGCCGCCGAGCAGGCTCGCGGCGCCGGAGTCGGCGCGCATCAGCCCGAGCAGGACGCGGATGGTCGTGGACTTCCCGGCGCCGTTGGGGCCGAGGAACCCGTGCACCTCGCCGGGGGCGACGCGCAGGTCGAGGGCGTCGAGCGCGCGCGTCCGGCCGAACGTCTTGACCAGGCCGTCGGCCCGGACCACGTCATTCATCGTCGTCTCCCTTGATACTCGCCTCGTACCGGTCCATCGCCGCGTGGGCGCGCGTGACGGTCTCCCGGTCGAGCAGTTGGTCGTCGAAGATCTCCAGGACCGCGCGGCGCAGCCGCAGCGACCCCTCGGGGGTGAAGGTGTCGACGCCGAGGACCCGGCTGAGGTGCTGGTGCAGCACCTCGATCCCGGTCGTCATCGCGACGATCGCGGCGGCGTAGGCCTGTGCGTCACGGGTGGTGGGCGCGGCGGTCCCGGGCGGCGGATCCGCCAGGTACCGCTCGGTCACGTCGACCAGGTCGTCGAACACGCGTCCCGCCGCCGCCGAGCCGTCGACGAGCGCGCGGGCCAGGTAGCGCCGGACGGGCAGGTCCGCCTGGACGGCCGCGGCCAGGAACCCCGGGTCGCCCATCGCCTCGCCGGCGGAGGTCGAGCTGAGCTCGCGGACCGTGTCGAGCGCGTAGGCGTCGCACGCCTCGCGCAGTTCCTCCTTCGAGCCGAAGTGGTGCTGGACGAGCCCCACCGAGACCCCGGCGGCCTTGGCGATCCCGCGGAACGTCGCGCCCTTCATGCCGTGCTCGGCGAACTGCTGCAGCGCCGCGTCCCGGATCTTGGCCCGCGCCGTCAGGTCCTCGGGCGCCGGGCCCGCGGCCCGGCCGGTCCCCGCCATTCCGCACCTCCAATACAAGTGTTCAGCTTCCAATATGCATGTATACCATACGTCTGTATGGTCGCGAGCGCGAACGGAGGCGGCGGGGCGTTGAGAGGGGGGTTAGCTTAGGCTAGCCTTACCTCGTGTTTTCCCCTGCGCGAGAACGCCCGCCGAAATCCCCGGAACGGCACGGGCCGTCGCGCGGCGCGCATCCGTGGTGGTTCGTCCTGCTCGCGGCGGTGCTGCTGCTCACCGTCGGGGCGAGCCTCGCGATCGGCGCCGGGGATGTCCCGCTCGCGGACGTGCTGCCGGGCGTGTTCTCCCCGGACGACGGCTCCCGGGCGCAGCTGATCGTCCATGAGCTGCGGCTGCCCCGCACCCTCCTCGGCGTTACCGTCGGCGTGGCGCTCGGTCTGGCGGGCGCGGTGATGCAGGCGCTCACCCGCAACCCGCTCGCCGAGCCGGGCCTGCTCGGCGTGAACGGCGGCGCGGCCCTCGCGGTCGTCCTCGTCATCGGCGCGTTCCGCGTGGACGACCTGCTCGTCTACGTGTGGGCGGCCTTCGCCGGAGCGGCGGGCGCGGCGGCCCTGGTCTACCTGATCGGCGCCCGGGGGCGCGGCGGCGCGTCACCGGCGCGGCTGGTGCTCGCGGGCGCCGCCGTCAACGCCGTCTTCAGCGCGATGACGGCCGGCGTGATGCTGTTCACCCCGCGCACCTTCGGCGGCTTCCGGTTCTGGCAGGTCGGCTCGCTCGGCGGCCGCGACGTGCCGGTCTTCCTGCGCGTCCTGCCGTTCGTCCTCGCCGGGACGCTGCTCGCGCTGGCGCTCGCCCGCCCGCTGAACGCCCTCGGCCTGGGCGACGACGCGAGCCGCGCCCTCGGCTCCCGCCCCGGGTGGACGAGGGCGCTCGGGGCGCTCGCGGTGGTGCTGCTGTGCGGGTCCGCGACGGCGGCGGCCGGGCCCATCACGTTCCTCGGGCTGGCCGTCCCCTTCATCGTCCGGACGGCGGTCGGCCCGGACCAGCGGCTCGTCCTGCCCTACTCGCTGCTGCTCGCGCCCGTCCTGCTGCTCGGCGCGGACATCATCGGCCGCGTCGTCACGCCCGGAGAACTGGAGACCGGCATCGTCACCGCCTTCCTCGGGGCGCCGTTGTTCGCGGTGATGGTCCGGAGGGGGAGGACGCGCGACCTATGAGAGTCATCCGTTCGGCCGGGGTGTCACTGCGTTGGGAGCCGCGCTCGGCGGCGGTGTGCGGCATGCTGGCCGCGGTCGCGGTCTGCGCGGCCGTCCTCGTCGTCGGCTCGGGGGAGTTCCCCATCGCGCCGCCGGACGTGGTGCGCGTCCTCCTCGGCAGGGGCGACCAGGCCACCGAGTTCATCGTCACGACCCTGCGCCTGCCGCGCGCCGTCACCGGCCTGCTCGCCGGACTGGCGCTCGGCCTGTCCGGGGCCGTCTTCCAGAGCATCTCCCGCAACCCGCTCGGCAGCCCCGACCTCATCGGCTTCACCACCGGCTCGGCGTCCGGTGCGCTGCTGCAGATCCTGGTGTTCGGCGGCGGGGCCGTCGCGATCACCGTCAGCTCGGTCGCGGGCGCGGTGCTGACCGCGCTCGCGGTGTACCTGGTCGCCTACCGCCGGGGCGGCGGCGTGCACGGCGTCCGGTTGGTGCTGATCGGCGTCGCGGCGGCGGCGATGCTGGAGGCGCTCAACTCCTACCTCATCACCCGCGCCGAACTGCGCGAGGCGTACGAGGCCGCGTTCTGGCTGACCGGCAGCCTCAACGGGAGGGACTGGGACCAGGCCGTCCCGCTCGCGCTCGCGCTGGCCGTCCTCGTCCCCGCGGCGCTGCTGCTGGCCCGGCCGCTCGGCATGGGGGAGCTCGGCGACGACGCCGCGCGGGCGCTCGGCGTGCCCGTCCAGCGGACGCGGGCGCTGCTGACGGTCGCCGGGGTGGGTCTCGTCGCGGCGGCGACCGCGGCGGCCGGTCCCGTCCCGTTCGTGGCGCTCGCCGCGCCGCAGCTCGCCCGGCGGCTGACCCGCCGCCCCGGCGCGCAGCTGCTGCCCGCCGCGCTGACCGGCGCGGCGCTGCTGGCGAGCGCGGACCTCATCTCGCTGCACCTGCCGGTCGCGGTGCCGGTCGGCGTCGTCACCGGCGTCCTCGGCGGCGTCTACCTCGCGTGGCTGCTGTCCGCCTCCGGTCGGCGTTGACGGAGCCGGACGTCGCAATTAGGTTAGCCTTACCTAATTTGAGAGGAGTTCCGTGCTGACCTGGGATGAGCTCCACGCCGCGCTGGCCGAGGTGCTGGGCGAGCGCGCGGAGGCGGACGACAACCTCATCGAGCTGGGCATGGACTCGATCCGGCTCATGCAGCTCACCGGCCGGCTCCGGCGCAGGGGCATCGAGATCCGCTTCGCCGAGCTGGCCGAACGTCCGACGCTCGCCGGGTGGTGGGACCTTCTCGCCGAGAAGGGCCAGGTGGAGGCCTCGGCCGGGCCCGCCCCGGACGCCGACGCGGCCGCGGTCGAATCGGACGACCCCTTCGCACTGGCGCTGATGCAGCACGCGTACTGGATCGGCCGCGACCCGGGCCAGGAGCTCGGCTCGGTCGCCGCCCACCTGTACGTCGAGCTGGACGGGCGCGCGATCGACCCGGCCCGTTTCGAGTCGGCCGTGGGCGCTCTGGTGCGGCGGCACCCGATGCTGCGCGCCGCCGTCCGCGACGACGGGACGCAGCAGATCCTGCCCGAACGTCCCGGTCCGCTCGTCACCGTCCACGACCTGCGCTCCTCGTCCGACCCGGACGCCGAACTGGAGCGCGTCCGGGACGAGATGTCGCGGCAGCGGCTCCCCATCAAGGACGGCCGCGTCTTCGACGCCCGGCTCAGCCTCCTCCCGGACGGCGCCGCGCGCCTCCACCTGGACGTCGACATGGTCGCCGCCGACGCGATGAGCTACCGCGTCATGCTGGCCGACCTCGCCGCGCTGTACGAGGGCGAGACCCTCGCGCCGATCCGCTACGGCTACGCCCGCTACCTCGCCGACGACCCCCGCGCGGAGGCCCGCGCCGCCGACCGCCGCTGGTGGGCCGACCGCCTCGCCGACCTCCCCGGCCCGCCCGAGCTGCCGGTGGTCGCGGCGCCGGGGAACCGCGTCGAGCGCAAGCACCACTGGCTGCCGCCGGACGGCAAGGACCGCTTCATCGCCCGCGCGCACGCCGAGGGCGTCACCCCCGCCATGGCGCTCGCGGCGGTGTTCGCCGAGGTGATCGGCGCCTGGTCGGCGACGCCCCGGTTCCTGCTCAACCTGCCGCTGTTCCACCGCGAGCCCGTCCACCCCGACGTCGACAAGGTCGTCGGCGACTTCACCGGGTCCATCATGCTGGAGGCCGACCTCACCGAGAACCTCCCGTTCGTCGAGCGCGCCCGCGCTCTCCAGTCGAACCTGCACACGGCCGGCGCGCACAGCGACTACTCGGGGCTGGAGGTGCTGCGGGACCTGTCGCGGCTGCGCGGTGAGCAGGTGCTCGCCCCGATCGTCTACACGAGCGCCCTCAACCTGGGCGAGCTGTTCGGCGACCGCGTCCGCGAGCTGTTCGGCGAACCGGGATGGATCATCTCGCAGGGCCCGCAGGTGCTGCTGGACGCGCAGGTGACCGAGGTGTCCGGCGGCCTGCTGCTGAACTGGGACGTGCGCCTGCCCGCGTTCCCGGACGGCGTCGCGGAGGCGATGTTCGACGCCTACACCGCCGCGATCACCCGTCTCGGCGCGCCCGGCGCCGACTGGGAAACGCCCCTCGGCATCGCCGCCACACCGTCCCAGCTCCGCGTCAGGCACGGGTCGAACGCCACGCCCGCGCCGCCGCCGCGCACGCTGACCGAGGGCTTCTTCGAGCACGCCGCGCGCCGCCCGGACGCCGCGGCCCTGCACTGGGGCGACGACGGGACGATGACCTACGGCGAGCTCGCCGACCGCGCCCTGCGGATCGCGTCGGGGCTGGCGGCCGAGGGCGTCCGCCCCGGCGACCGGGTCTCGATCGAACTCCCCAAGGGGCCCGACCAGGCCGCCGCCGCGCTCGGAGTGCTGGCGGCCGGCGCCGCCTACGTCCCGATCGGCCCCGAGCAGCCGGAGGCGCGGCGCGCGAGGATCCGCGCGAGCGCCGGGGTCGCCGCCTCGCTCACCCCAGGCGGCGTCGCCGAGGCCGACCCGCCGCCCGGGCCGGTCGCGGTGCGTCCCGACCAGGTCGCCTACGTGCTGTTCACCTCCGGGTCGACCGGCGAGCCCAAGGGCGTGGAGGTCTCGCACGGAGCGGCGATGAACACCATCGGCGACCTGGTCGAGCGGTTCGCGATGGGGGCGGACGACGTCACGTTCGCGATCTCGGCGCTCGACTTCGATTTGTCGGTGTTCGATTTGTTCGCCGCCTGGCACGCGGGCGGCGCCGTTGTCGTCCCGGACGAGGACGAGCGGCGCGACGCCGCCCGGTGGGGCGAACTGGCGCGGCGCTGGTCGGTGACCGTGCTGAACTGCGTCCCGTCCGTCCTGGAGATGCTCCTGCGCGCCGGCCGGGCGGAGAGCCTGCGGCTCGTCCTGCTCGGCGGCGACTGGGTGGGAACGCACCTGCCCGGCCTGCTGCGCGAGAACGCGCCGGGCTGCCGATTCGTGGCCCTCGGAGGCACGACGGAGACGGCGATCCACTCGACGGTGCAGGAGGTCGCCGGTGACGTCCCCGCCGACTGGCACGCCGTCCCGTACGGGGTGCCGTTGCGCGGGGTCGCGTGCCGGGTGGTGGACGAGCTGGGCCGCGACCGCCCCGACTGGGTCACCGGGGAGCTGTGGATCGGCGGCGCCGGCGTCGCGGACGGTTACGTCGGCGACCCGGCCCGGACCGCCGACCGGTTCGTCCTCTGGGAGGGCACGCGCTGGTACCGGACCGGCGACCTCGCCCGCTACCGCCCGGGCGGGACCATCGAGTTCCTCGGCCGCCGCGACCACCAGGTGAAGGTGCGCGGGTTCCGGATCGAGCTCGGCGAGGTCGAGGCCGCGCTGCGCGACCATCCCGCCGTGGCGCGCGCCGTCGCGCTCCTCGCCGGCGGCCGCCTCGCCGCCGCCGTGGTGGCGCCCGCCGAGACCGACCGGGACGCCGTGCTCGCCCGCGTCCGCGACCTGCTGCCCCCGCACATGGTCCCGGAACTGCTCGTGCGCGTGGACGAACTGCCGCTCACCGCGAACGGCAAGGTCGACCGCAGGGCGCTCACGGCCCTCGCCGCCGCCGAGGCCGGCGGGGCGTCCGCGACCCACGCCGAGCCGAAGACGTCCCTGGAGAAGGTGCTGGCCCGGATCGTCGCCGAGGTGCTGGGGAGGGAACGCGTCGGCGCGGACGCCGACTTCTTCGCCCTCGGCGGCGACTCCGTTCTCGCCACCACCGTGCTCGCGCGGCTGCGCGAGGCGCTCGACACGACGGCGCTGCCCGTCCGCGTCCTGTTCGCAGAGCGGACGATCGCGCGGATCTGCCGCCGCTTCACCGAACTGGAGGAGACGCCGGGGCGCCTGGAATCCGTCGCCGCCATCTGGCTGGAGGTCGAGGCCATGACCGAGGAGGAACTGACCGCGCGCCTCGGGTGAGCCAGGGTCAGCCGGGCTCGGGCTCCGGCCGCAGCGTCGCGGTCCGGAGCCCGGTGAGGGTCAGCGCCAGTGCCAGCGCGAGGACGGCGCTGACCGTCCCGTACAGGACGATGGCGGCGCCCGGGGCGAGGTACCGGCCGAGCGCTCCGGCGCCGAGCGACCCGATGGCGCCGCCGCCCGTCTCCTGCGCCGACCACAGCGCGTTCACCCGTCCGAGATGCGAGTCGGGCGTGTGGGACTGGATCAGCCCGTACCGCAGGATCTCCTCGATCGACTGGACGAACCCGTAGACGAACAGGATCGCGACGGCGAGCGCCGGGTGACGGGCGAGGCCGAGGCACGCGAGCGCGACGAATCCGGAGACGGACGCGACGAGCAGCGCCAGGCCCGGCGCCCGGGCCTGGCCGGCCCAGCCGCTCGTCAGGGAGGCCAGCACCGCGCCGCAGGCCGGCGCGGCGAACAGCAGCCCGACCGTGGTGGCGCCGCCGTCCAGGCTCCGGCTCGCGAACGCCGGCATCAGGACGGGGATGCCGCCCGCGACCATGAACAGCAGGCCGAGGAGCATCAGCGACCCGACGACCCGATGCGAGGCGACGAAGCGGAACCCGTCCCAGACGGACCTCAGCGGATTGGCGTCCGCCTCCTCCACGGCGGCGGGCCTGAGCTGCGGCAGCCCGGTCAGCAGCGCGAGGGTGCCGAGCGTCCCGGCCGCCGCGGCCGCGTAGTTCCAGCCCACGCCGAACGCCGACACCACGAGCCCGCCGAGCGCGGGGGAGGCCATCGACCCGAGCCGGACGGTCAGCGCGTTCAGCGCCCCCGCCGCGACGAGCTTGTCGGGTGCGACCAGCGCCGGTGTCGCGGCCAGCAGCGCGGTGATGCTGACGCCGGTCATCAGCCCGTCCCACGCCGCCAGCGCGTACAGGGCGGCCAGCGAGGGGGCGGGCAGGAACGCGTTGAGCGCCAGCAGGACGAACCCGATCCCGGCCGCCGCCCTCGCCCGCAGCATCAGGCGCCGCCGGTCGTGCCGGTCGGCCAGCACCCCGCCCCAAAGGAACCCGGCGAGGAGCGCGAAGCCCTCGGCGGCGGACACCCCGCCCACGTGCACGGTGGACCCGGTGAGGTCGTACACCTGCACCGGAAGGGCCACCGCCAGCATGCCGATCCCGAAGACCGAGACGGTGCGGGCGATGAACACGTTGCGGAACGGCCTGCTGTCGCGCAGCGGCCCGACGTCGATGACCAGTCGCCGGAGCATCCTCGGGGTTCTCCTCTGCCGATCGAGTAGCTAAGGTTAGCCTAGCCTTAGTTGATCGTGAGAAAGAGGAGCCGTGCAGCGGACGCTGATGAACGGGAAGATCCACCGAGCGACCGTCACCCAGGCGGACCTGCACTACGTGGGCTCGCTGACGATCGACGCCGACCTGATGGCCGCGGCCGACATCGTGGAGGGCGAGCAGGTCCACCTCGTCGACATCGACAACGGCGCCCGGCTCGTCACCTACGCCATCACCGGCGAGGCGGGCAGCGGCGTCATCGGCGTCAACGGCGCGGCCGCCCGCCTCGTCCAGCCCGGCGACCTGGTGATCATCATCACCTACGCCGGCGTGGAGGACCCGTCCCGGCACGAGCCCCGCGTCGTCCACGTCGACGCCGCGAACCGCATCGTCGCCCTCGGCTCCGACCCGGCCGAGCCGGTCCCCGGCGCCCCCGCCCAGCTCGCGGGGCGGTGACCGTGGACGGCCTCACCCCCTGGCCCGCCGACCTCGAAGCCCGCTACAAGGCCGAGGGCCACTGGACCGACCGCCTCCTCGGGGACGTCCTGCGCGGCGACCCGGCCGCCCCGGCCCTCGTCGCCGGCCACGACCGCCTCACCTACGCCGAACTGGACGCCCGTGCCGCCCGCACCGCCGCCGGCCTCCTCGCCCTGGGCCTGCGACGCGGCGACCGCGTCGTCGTGCAGCTTCCGAACACCGCGGGCTTCATCGTCGCGTTCCTCGCCCTCGTCCGCATCGGCGCCGCGCCCGTCCTGGCGCTCCCCGCGCACCGCGAGAGCGAGATCCGCTACCTCTGCGAGCTCTCCGAGGCCCGCGCCTACATCTGCGCCGACCGCGACGGCGACTTCGACTACCGCGAGCTGGCCCGCACGCTCCCCGTGGAACACGTGATCGTCGAAGGTGAGGCCGAGGAGTTCACGTCTCTGGCCTCCATCGACGCCGAGCCGGCGGCGGCCCCCGCCCCCGCCCCCTCCGACGTGGGCGTCTTCCTGCTCTCCGGTGGCACCACCGGCCTTCCGAAGCTGATCCCACGGACGCACCGCGACTACGTCTACAACCTGGAGGCCAGCGCCGAGCTCTGCGGCTTCGACCGCGACACCGTCTACCTGGTCGTCCTCCCGGCCGCGCACAACTTCGCCCTGGCCTGCCCCGGCATCCTCGGCGTCTTCGCCACGGGCGGCACGGTCGTCCTCTCGCCCTCCGGCTCCCCGGACGAGGCGTTCCCCCTCATCGAACGCGAGCGTGCCACCGCCTGCGCGGTCGTCCCCCCGATCGCCCTCCTCTGGCAGGACGCGGTGACCTGGTCGGACGAGGACATCTCCTCCCTGAAGCTGCTCCAGGTGGGCGGCGCCAAGCTCGCCGCCGAACGCGCCGCCGAGATCCCGGACGCCCTGGACTGCCAGCTCCAGCAGGTCTTCGGCATGGCCGAGGGCCTCCTCAACTACACCCGCCTGGACGACCCGCGCGACCTGATCGAACGGACCCAGGGCCGCCCCCTCTCCCCGGCCGACGAGATCCGCGTCGTCGACGAGGACGGCAAGCAGGTGGCCCGGGGCGAAGTGGGCGAACTCCTCACCCGAGGCCCCTACACCCTCCGCGGCTACTACCGCGCCCCCGAGCACAACGCCCGCTCCTTCACCCCGGACGGCTTCTACCGCACCGGCGACCTGGTCAGGGAGCTGCCGTCCGGTCACCTCATCGTCGAGGGCCGCGAGAAGGACCAGATCAACCGGGGCGGCGACAAGATCTCCGCCGAGGAGCTGGAGAACCACCTCCTGGCCCACCCGGCGATCCACGACGCGGCCGTGGTCGGCATCCCCGACGCGGTCATGGGCGAGCGCACCTGCGCCTTCCTGGTCATCAGGGAGGGGGGGAAGGCGCCCGGCCTGCGCGAGATCAAGGACTTCCTCCGCACCCGCGGCGTCGCCGCCTACAAGCACCCCGACCGCCTGGAGACGGCGGCCGCGTTCCCCCGGACGCCGGTCGGCAAGATCAGCAAGAAGGAGCTCGCCGCCCGCTTCCGATGAGATCGTCACCGGTTCGTCGACCGGTGTTACCCGTTTCACGCGAACGCCGCCGCCGGGGTCGGCATCCTAATGGACAATCATGTCTATTAGGCGAGGAGACCTTTTGTGGCACCCGATCCGCTGGGACCCGGTGATCCGACGAGGCTCGGCGACTACCTTCTCGCAGGCCGGCTCGGCGCCGGCGGGCAGGGTGTCGTGTACGAGGGGTACGGCCCGGACGGCGTGCGGGTCGCGGTCAAGGCGCTCCACGGCGACTACTCCGCCCTGCACCGCGACCTGTTCGTCCGCGAGGTCGAGGCGGTGCGGCGCGTCTCGCAGTTCTGCACGGCGCGCGTCCTCGCCGTCGACCTGGACAACGCGCTCCCGTACGTCGTCAGCGAGTACGTCGCGGGTCCGAACCTCCAGCAGGCCGTCGAGGAGGACGGCCCGTACAAGCCGGACGACCTGTACCGGCTGGCGGTCGGGATCGCGACCGCGCTGACCACCGTCCACCGGGCGGGCGTCGTCCACCGCGACCTGAAGCCCGCCAACGTGCTGCTGGGACCGGACGGCCCCCGCGTCATCGACTTCGGCATCGCCCGCACTGAGGACATGTCGCAGAGCGCGACCGGCATGAAGGGGACGCCCCGGTACATGGCGCCCGAGGTGTTCCAGGGGAAGACCCCCGGGCCCGCCGTGGACGTCTGGGCCTGGGGCGCCACGATCCTGTTCGCCGCGTCGGGCCGCACTCCGTTCGAAGGCGACTCCCTGCCCAAACTGATGCACGCCGTGCTGAACACCGAACCGGACACCTCGATGGTCCCCGAGCGGCTGCGGCCCATGGTCGAGGCCGCGCTGGTCAAGGACCCGGGGCGGCGCCCCGACGCGCCGGGCCTGCTCCTCGACCTGCTCGGCGGACGACCTGACGCGGACCTTCTGGAGCAGGGGGAGCGGGAGGCCCGCGCCGTCCGCGTACCCCGGGCCGCGCCCCCGCCACTGGGCGAGCGCGCCGAAGCGGTGATGTGGAGCCTCGCCCCGGAGGCTCAGCAGGCCGTCCCGCAGATCCTGCTGCGGATGGTGTCGGCCGGAGACGACCTCGTCCGCCCGGCGACGCGCGCCGAGTTCAGCGACGGCCGCACGCCGGAGCCCGTGATCGACGCCGTCCTCTCGGCGTTCACCCAGGCCGGCCTCACCCGCTGGGACGGGCAGCGCCTCACCCTCGCCTCCCCGGCGCTGCTCCGCGCCTGGCCGCGGCTCCGCGACTGGGCCGCCGCCGAACGGCCGGGCCTGGACGTTCACCAGGAACTCGCCGAGGGTGCGCGGCTGTGGGACGCGCACGGCCGCAAGGCCGGCGACCTCCTCCAGGGGACCCGCCTCGAACGCGCCATGACCTGGGCCGTCGGCGGCGGCCGCGCGCTGCGGCCGAACACGCTGGAGCAGGCGTTCCTGGACGCCGGGCGCGCGTCCGTCCGCCGCCGGTCAACCGTGCGGACGGCGGTGTCCGGGGTCCTCGCCGTCCTGCTGCTGGTGACGGTGGTCGCGGGCGTTCTCGTCTTCCAGCAGGGCCGCACCGTGGCGCGGCAGCGCGACGACGCGGAGGCGCGTCGCCTGGCGGCCGTGGCGATGTCCACCCGCAAGAGCGACCCGCGGACGGCGCGCCGTCTGGCCATCGCCGCCGGTGCCCTCTCCGACACGAAGGAGACCAGGGAGGCGCTGGTCGCGCTGCGGTACCAGTGGGAGAGCGACGTCTTCACGCCGCCCGGCGTGAGCGCGACGACCCGGCGCCAGCCGTCGCCGGGCGGCCGCGTCCTCGCCGTCGTGGACGCCGGAAAGGCCAGCGTCTGGAACATCGACACTCACACCAGACTGCACGAGTTCAGCATCACCGGCGCCGGCACTCTCGACCTCGTCGTCACCGACGACGCGCGCACCATGGTCACCTGGGCCGACGACGGGACGGCCCGCGTCTGGGACACCTCGTCCGGCAAGGAACGCGGCAGGCTGCCCATCGGCAAGGCCGGCGCCAACGCGACGGTCTTCGACGGGATCGACCTGAGCCCGTCCGGACACCTCCTGCTCGCCGGCAACCGCGACGCCCGCACCGTCTGGGACCTGCGGACCCTCCGGCAGGTCCCGCTGAGCTGGACACGCCCGAAGGACGGCGTCGAGATCCTCACCGCCGACGCGGGCGACCAGCTCGTCGCGGGCGTCACACCCCAGGGCGCGGTGCACGTCGACCAACTGGCGGCCAGAACGACGATCGCGCTGCCCCGCCTCAACAAGGCGCTCAAGGGAAGGTACGTCAGCGCGGCGAAGGTGAGCCCCGACGGTTCGCTGCTGGCCATGGCGAACGCTCCCGCCACGGGCAAGAAGGCGGAGATCCTGATCTGGAAGCTGGGTGCGGACGAGCAGTACCTCAGGCTCGCGCCCGCGAACACGTACGGCGCCCTCGCCTTCAGCCAGGACGGCCGCTATCTGGCGCAGGGCAGAACCATGTGGCGGCTCAAGGACGGCGGCGCCACCCAGTCCACCCCCGACGAACCCGTGATCCGCTACGCGCCGAACGCGGACTGCGCCCTGGTCCGCTTCGTCGAGCAACGGGCCCTGCGCTGCATCGAGCCGGCGACCGGACAGATCTCGTCCCTGGACATCAGCACCTTCCTGAGCACCAAGGTCATCCAGGGAAGCGGTCTGTTCCAGAAGACGACCATCTCCGCGGACGCCTCGACCATGGCGTACCGCAGCGGAGGCTCGGTGCACTTCTGGGACGTCCGGCGAAAGAGCGCCGTCAACCGGGGGTTCAGCCTCTCGTCCGACTACGAGTACTCCGGCAACGGCAACGATCTCGCTGTCAGCGCCGACGGCGGGCGGCTCGCCATCTACAAGAACGCCCGCACGGTCACCATCACCGACGCCAAGAAGTTCGCAAAGCTCGGCGACGTGACGCTGCCCCAGCCCGCCGACAGGATCCAGGCGATGGCCCTGTCCCCGGACGGCCGCGGTCTGGCCCTCCTGGTTCGCCGCGGCACCGCGGGAGAACTCCAGCTCTGGGACGCGAAGACGTTCCGGCAGATCCGCGCGGTGCCCTCCTCAGCCGACACATTCGTGAAACGCATCGTCTTCCGCCCGGACGGCAAGGCCCTGATGACGGACGGCAAGTCCGGCCTGATCGAGCATCCGTCCGGCCGCGTCCTGGCCAGAAGCGACGACACCTTCCTCAGCACCCTTCTCACCATGAGCCGTGACGGCCGAACGATCGTGAGCGCCGAGGGAACCGAGACGGACCAGAAAGTCCTCCTCACCGACGGCAGGACGCTCCGCTCGCGCGGCCTGATCCTGCGCGGCCACAAGGGCTACGTCAGGGCCGCCGCGATCTCCCCGGACGGCACCCTCCTCGCCACCGGCGACGCACTCGGTCAGATCCGCCTGTGGGAGGTCGAATCCGGCCGCCCCTACGCACTGCCCCTGACCGGCCACCAGACCGAGATCAGCGCCCTGGCGTTCTCCCGGGACGGCAAGTCCCTCACCAGCGCCGCCGAAAGCGGCACCGTCCTCACTCACGACCTGGCCCCCGCCCAAACCAGGGCGGCCCTCTGCCAGAGCACCACGGGCGGCCTGACAAAGAAGGAATGGAACCAAGCCCTCCCCACCCTCGACTACCGCCCCACCTGCCCCGAATGAGCGCCAATGCGCCGATCTCAATGGCGAGACCGGCGCAGCGGGCGTAAGCCGGAAGCGTCCAGGCGCCCTCGTCCGAGCCACAGACGAGGGCGCCGATGACGATCCCGTGGCGGCCTGGACGCTCCCGGGACACCCTGCTGCATGCGCCAAGTCGGGTCGGCGTGTGCTGTTCGAGGAACTGGAAGTGCGGGTACAGAGCGCTGAGGGTGCCAACGCAACGATGAGTCTGACGGCGCCCACAGGTCTACCTCCCGAACCCACGCAACCAACTCATCGGGAGCAAGACATGGGCCTCATCCACATAGAGCTGTTCGCGACCCTTGACCTCGTCGGGCAGTCGCCCGGCGGCCCCGACGAAGACCCGGTGGGGTTCCCGTTCGGCGGCTGGCAGGCGCCCCTCCTGGACGAGGCCACCGGGGCGCAGATCGGTGCCGCGTACGAGGGCACGGACGCCCTCCTGCTCGGCCGGCGGACGTACGACATCTTCGCCGCCTACTGGCCGCACCAGGAGGGCGGCGAGGACAACCAGATCGCCACGCTCTTCAACAGCGTCCCGAAGTACGTGGCCTCCCGCGGCAGGCCCGACCTCTCGTGGGCCGGTTCCACGCAGCTCGGCCCAGACTTGGCAGGCGCGGTGCGTGAGATCCGCGACCGGCACGAGCACATCAAGGTCGTCGGAAGCCTGAACCTGGTGCAGACCCTCCTGCGCGACAAGCTCTTCGACCGTCTCGACCTCTGGGTGCACCCGATAGTGCTCGGCGTCGGAAAGAAGGTCTTCGACGGCGGCGAGGTCCCCACGAACCTCACCCTCCTCGAACCACCGTCAGCGGCCTCGAACGGCACCGTGTACCTACGGTACGGGCTGGCCGACGGCATCCCCGCGACGGGCGACATGACCGCACCCGACCGCGACACCTGAAGCCATCCCGCGTCTAGGACCGAACCACCGGCCCCCAGCCGTCAGGGCCCGACCAGCATCGCACCTGGCGCCTCCGCTCGCGGGTTGCCAGGTTTCTGGATGCCTACCGGGCGCTTGATCGAACGGCGGGGAGGTGGGCCTCCCCGCCGCCAGGTCAGTCAGAGCCGGACTTCCGGCCCTGGAACTTCGTCGTCCCACAGGAGGCGACGAGGATCAGGCCGATCGCCACCAGCCCGAGAGGGCCGGGAGCCGTCTGTGCCACGAGCATTCCCATCAAGGTCCCGGTGAGGGTCCGCAGCGGGAGGAGCATCGCGCTCGTCGACGCCAGTAGTCCTCGCTCGTAGGCCTTCGTCATGACGACGCCGCCGAGGAGCGCACCGAGTATTCCGCTGGCCGCACAGATCAGCAGGTAGGGCCAACGGTCGGCGGTCATGCCATCCCCACCACCTTCCATGGTCCACGCGCCCACTGCGAGGATGGCGAAAGCGGGGATGCCGGAAAGGGTGTTGGCCTTTCCCTTGATGCTCAGATCGAGCATCTCCATTCGCTTCTGCATGAAGGCATACGTGGCCGCCCCGATGGTCAGGATTCCCACACCCGGGATCCAGCCGGGAATCGGCTGATCCAGGATACGGATGCGCGGGACGGCATCCGAGAAGACCCCTCCGGTCGCGCCGGGAACCGTGTCCCTCGCAAGGGCCCAGGTCCCCAGCACGGCCAAAATCGGCCACAAGGCGGTCGAGTAGGTCTTCTTCCGGACGTCTCGAAAGACATCTGCGCCGAAAATGAAAGCCGCGCTGAACAAGAACGACAGCGGTTGTATGACCTCCAGCCGGACCCACCTCAGAACGAACTGGAAAGTCAGACTGTTCGTTCCCAGAGCGGAGCCCAGCAGGATGGCCTGCTTCCAGACGGACCAGCGGCTCCGCAACGGCGGCCTGTAGACGTACCAGAAGACCGGCGTTCCGGAAGCAACGATGACCAGCGCCGTCGTCACCGGTCCGACATGTTCGGTTACGCCGACGGCCACCAGCAGGTAGCCGTTGACAGCGCCCGTCAGGTTGGCGAAGACCGCCATCGCGAGCACTTTCCCATCCGCGGCGCGAAGGCCGCCTGCCGGCGACCACAAGCGCGCAAGAGGTCCTGCGGCAAAATCTCGCAGGCGCCCTTTCTTCCTATTCACGAGATCCCCTTTGGTTTGCGGGGGCGCACAAAGGAATCTCGAGATCATCACTCCCGGTCCTCTGTTGCGCCCGCTACTGCGAAGCAACTCGAGAGCCGGGATGGCTCTTCAGTTTGTGGTTCTCCCCCTTAGTCTATCAGCAGGGGCGGCGAGTCGCTTATAAACGCGACATTGGCGTACAAAGCGATGCCGAGAAGGCGGAGCTCGTCGCGCAGTTCGACGCTCAGAAGCTCGCTTACGCGGGCAGTCCTTAGGTGACGGCGGCTGTGATGTCAGGTCAGGAACCGGGGGCCGGTGCTCGGAGTCGTCCAAGTGCACGACTACAACCGCGGGCCTTTTGACTCGGCACGGGAAAGGTGTCCACGTGGCGGCGTTCGTGAGACTGGAAGAGGAGGGCCTGGCTGTGCCAGGACCCTTGGTGTGGCAAGTGACGGTGGATGACCGTCACCTGCGTTAGGCCACTGCGAAGCCGGCGGGCTGGGCGTCCGGTTCGTCGCTGGAGACCTCAACATCGTCGGCAGACCGCTTCCGGCAGTCCGAAAGGCTGGAGTCGGCCCCGAGAGGCCCTCTGCGCCTCCACTCGACCTCAGTCGCGTCGTAGTCGCCGATGCACCTGCGGGGCACGTGGACGTGACCGGGTCCTGAGCGAGGTCTCCGCGCGCGGAATCAGCGTGCAGGTTGAAGGCCATCGAGCGTGAATACCTGGGGCGAGGATCGAGGCGAACGCCGAGGCCGCCTTGCTATGCCCCATCCGGTTGGCAATGGGGGCACCAGACCGTTCGGCGGCCGGAGAGGCGGCGGCTTTCCAGAGGGGTGCCGCAGCGGGGGCAGGTAGGGGCCGGGGTGTCTCGGGCTCCGGTCAGCCAGGTTCTGCGAGGCGGGACGCGTGCGGCCTTGATGGAGTCGTGGAGGACGCGGCGCATTGCCCGGTGGAGGGTGGTGAGGTCCGGAGCGGTCAGGTCGCGGGCGGGGCGTAGGGGGTTGATGCGGGCTCGCCAGCAGATTTCGTCGGCCAGGAGGTTGCCCAGGCCGGCGATGACCGCCTGGTCCGTGAGGGTCGTTTTGAGGCGGCCTCGGTGGGCGCTGAGGGTGGCGGCCAAGTCGTCGCGGGAGAGGTTCAGGGCGTCCGGGCCGAGGGTTTCGAGAGTCTCGTCGGCCTCCTGAGCGGTGGCGGCCAAGCGGACGCCTTGGAGTTTGCGCATGTCGCGGTACCGGAGTTCGCCGTCGGGGAGTTTCCAGACGACGCGGTCGTGACGGTGGCGCGGCTCGTCCGGGCGGTGCCAGGTGAGTGAACCCGTCATGCCGAAGTGGAGCAGGACGACCGGGCCCTGCGCCGGGGCGAGCAGCCACTTGCCGTGGCGGTGCGGCTCCTCGAAGCGGCGGCCGCGCAGCGCCGTGCGCAGGCGCCGGGCGGTGACGCCGCGCAGGACGCCGGGGTCGAGCACCGACACCGAGGCGATCGGCTCGCCGGTGTGCTCGGCGAGCACCCGGCGGAAGCCTTCGACGTCAGGAAGTTCCGGCATGGCGGGTTCCTACCCCGCCACGAGTTCAGGACCGCGGGACGACGTGCGGCGCGATGCTGGAGAGCTTCTCGCAGGTCTCCTCGTATTCGCGGTCGGGGGTCGAGGCGCTGACGATTCCCGCGCCGGCGCGCAGCCACGCCTGGCCGTCCTCGGCGTAGAGGGCGCGGAGGACGAGGGCGGAGTCCAGCGCGCCGTCATGGGAGACGGTGACGACGGCCCCCGAGTACAGGCCGCGGCGTTCCTCCAGGCGGGTGATGGCCTCGATCGCCTCGGGCTTCGGGATGCCGGACGCGGTGACGCCGGGGAAGAGGGCGTCCAGCGCGTCCCACGCGGAACGGTCGGGGGAGAGGGTGCCGCTGACGCTGGAGCCCAGATGCTGGACGCTCCCGCGCTCCTTCACCGTCATGAAACCGGTGACGTGGACGGTGTCCTGGTCGCAGACCCGGTACAGCTCCTCCTGCGACGTGCGGACGGAGACGGCGTGCTCGTAGATCTCCTTGGGGTCGGTCTCCAGGTCATGGCGGGTGCGCGCGTCGGTGTCGGCGCCGAGGCCGAAGGCGCGGGTGCCGGCCAGGGGCTGGGTCATGACGTGCCCCGCGGCGTCGACGCTCGCGAGCACCTCCGGGCTGAACCCGGTGGCCTGGAAACCGCCCAGTTCGAGCAGGAACGAGCGGGCCGGGGTGTTGGCCTCGCGTCCCCGGACGTAGGTCGAGACGACGTCGACCGGGTGAGGGATGTCCAGCCGGCGCGACACGATCACCTTCTGGTAGCGGCCCGCGTGGATCTCGGTCACGGCCTCGGCAACGCGCTCACGGTAGGCGCCGCCGACTCTGACGTCGACGGGGGAAGGCTCGCCGACGGAATGGCCGTCCGGCCTGGCCAGGAGCTTGGTGACCTGCTCGATGTCCGTCTCGTCCACGCCGGTGACGGTGACGCGGCCGTGCTCGGCCCGTACTTCGGTGCGGGGGACGATCAGGTGCGCGAGCCTTCCGGCGGGGCGAGGAGCGGCGAACTCGAACGCGATCCAGCCGTAGGCGTTCCAGGCGGGCAGGGGCGCGGCGGCGAACGTGTCGCGGAGCGCGTCGGCGGGGCGGCCCGTCCAGGGACGGGTGATCGGGACCTGGCCCGGCCAATGGGCGTGGACGGCGTCGGCGTCGAGGACGACCTCGGCGAGCATCCCTCCCGCGAACGTCCATGAGCCGGGCCGCTCGTAGACGACGTAATCGCCGAACAGGCCCGATCCGGCCAGGCGGGCCATGAGGGCGAGCGGCGCCGAGGCATGCTCGACGACCAGCTCGACGGGGTTCGCATGGGTGTGCAGACCAGTGGACAAGGTAGCTCCCTCTCGTGGCCGGAAGGTCAAACTTAGGTAAGGCTAACCTTGCACGTTTTTTATAGGCAAGGCTAACCTAACCGGCGGTGGCGAAGCCGACGACGAAAGAGTTGAGCGTGGAGCAGACGACGACGGCGGCGCGGCGGCGCGAACTGATGCGGCGGATGATGGCCGAGGCCGGGCTGGGCGCGGACACCGCCCGACTCGCGCCCCGGGGGTCGGACGGACCGGCCCCCCTGTCCTACGCGCAGCAGAGCATGTGGCTGCACCACCGCGCCTTCCCGGACAGCCCCGCCTACAACGTCTGCCTGCTCGTCCGCATGTCCGGCCCGCTCGACGCCGGGGCCCTCCGCGAGGCGCTGCGGGCGCTGATCCGGCGGCACGCCGTCCTCCGCACCGTTTACGCGGACGGCCCGGAGCAGCGGGCCGTGCAGATCGTCGCGGACGACGACTCGCTCGACCTGCCGCCGGTCCGGTGCGCGGACGCCGGTGCGCGGGCGGCGGAGCTGGCGGCGCTCCCGTTCGACCTGCGAGCCGACCGGCCGATCCGGCTGGAGCTGCTCAGACTCGGCGAGGACGAGCACGCGCTGGTGCTCGTCGTGCACCACATCGCCTGGGACGGCATGACCTGGGGCTCGCTCTCGCGCGATCTCTCCGCGCTCTACCGCGCCGCCGTCGCCGGCGCCCCGGACGAACTGCCCTCGCTGGACGTCCAGTACGCCGACTACGCCGAGTGGGAGCAGCAGCGGTCCGTCGCCGAGGACGACCTCGCCTACTGGCGCCGACGCCTCGATCCGCCCCCCGCTCCGCTCGACCTGCCCGCGGACCGTCCGCGCGGCGCGGTCGTGTCCGAGCGCGGGGGACGGCGGGCGCGCCGCTTCGACGACTCCGTGACCGAGGGCATGCGGAGGCTCGCCGCCGAGGAGAACCTCACCCCGTACATGGTGATGACGGCCGCGTACGCGGTCCTGCTGCACCGCTACACCGGCTCCGACGACGTGGCGATCGGGTCGTCGGTGATGAACCGTGAGCACGCCGAGGTGGAGCGGCTCGTCGGAAACTTCGGCAACACGCTCGTGCTGCGCACCGACCTGTCCGGGACGCCGACGTTCCGAGAGGCGCTGCGGCGGGCCGGGCGCACGGTCACCGAGGCCTTCGCGCACCAGGCGCTGCCGTACGACCGGCTCGTCCAGGAACTGCGGCCCGCGCGCGGGCGCGGGCGCTCGGCGTTCTTCGACACGATGCTGCTGTTCCTCGCCCAGGAGATCGGTGAGCTGGACCTGCCCGGCATCGCGTCGAGCTGGACGCACGTCCACAACGGCACCACGCACTTCGACCTGTCGCTGGAGGCGTTCGTCCGGCCGCAGGGCATGACGGTCGAGGCGACGTTCCGGCGCGAGCTGTTCGAGGACGAGCGCATCGACGCGCTGCTCGCCCACCTGGAGACGCTTCTGCGCGCCGCGCTGGCCGACCCCGACCGGCCCATCGGCGCGCTGGAGGTCATGGGCGCGGACGAGCGCGCCCTGATCGGCGAGGCGAACGCCACCGACCGCGCCCTGCCCGCGACCGACGTCGTCGCGCTGTTCGAGGAACAGGCGGCCCAGGCTCCGGACGCCACCGCGGTCGAGGCGGGTGACACCGCTCTCACCTACGCCGAGCTGGACGAGCGGGCCTCCGCCCTGGCCGCCGAGCTGCGCGCCCGAGGCGCCGGGCCGGAGAGCGTCGTCGCGCTCGCGCTGCCGCGCACGCCCGACCTCCTCGTCGCCCTCCTCGGCGTCCTGAAGGCGGGGGCCGCCTATCTGCCGCTGGACCTCGACCATCCCGCCGACCGGCTCGCCTACATGCTGGACGACGCCGGGCCGCTCTGCGCGATCGTCACCGGCGACACCGCGCCACTCCTTCCGCACGGGACGGACCTCCTCGTCCTCGACCACCCACTTCGCAACGCCGGAAACACCCGGCCCGCGAGCCCGCGTCCGGACGACCTCGCCTACGTCATCTACACTTCCGGCTCCACCGGACGCCCCAAGGGCGTGGCGGTCCCGCACGGCGCGCTCACGAACTTCCTGCTCACGACCCGCGCCCGGCTGAACCTCGGCACCGGCGACCGGCTCGTCGCCGTCACGACCATCGCGTTCGACATCGCCGCCCTGGAGATGTTCGTCCCGCTGATCAGCGGCGCGACGGTCGTCCTCGCCGACCGCGGCACCGTCCGCGACCCGGCAGCCCTCGCGAAGCTCCTGGCGGACGCGACCATCGTCCAGGGCACCCCGTCGCTGCTCGGCACGCTCGACCCGGAAGCGTTGAAGGGCCTGCGCGTCCTGGTCGGCGGTGAGGCGCTGCCGCCCGCGCTCGCCGCGTCGCTCGCGGAGTCCGCCACGCTCGCGACCAACATGTACGGGCCGACCGAGGCGACGATCTGGGCGACGTCCGCGGACCTCCCCGCGGAGGGCATCGGCACCCCCTTCTGGAACACCCGCGCCCACATCCTGGACGCCGCCCTGCGCCCGGTCCCGCCGGGTGTCCCGGGTGAGCTCTACCTGGCGGGCGCGCAGCTCGCCCGCGGCTACGTGGGCCGCCCCGACCTCACCGCGGAGCGCTTCGTCGCCGACCCGTCCGGCCCGCCGGGATCCCGCATGTACCGGACGGGCGATCTCGCGCGGCGCGCCCGCGACGGGTCCGTGGAGTACCTCGGCCGCACCGACGACCAGGTCAAGATCCGCGGGTTCCGGATCGAGCCCGCCGAGGCGCAGGCCGTGCTCGCCGCGCAGCCCGGCGTCGCGCAGGCCGCGGTCGTCGTCCGTGAGGATCGCCCCGGCGATCCCCGTCTGGTCGGCTACTACGTGCCCGCCGAGGGGCTCGACGAAGCCGCCCTGCGCGGCGCGCTCGCCGGAGCGCTGCCCGAGTACATGGTGCCGTCCGCCCTCATCGCCCTGGACGGCCTGCCCCGGACGGTCAACGGCAAGCTCGACCGCGCCGCGCTGCCCGCCCCCGAGGCCGAGGTGTCGGGACGGGCGCCGCGCGACGCCCGCGAGGCCGCCCTCTGCGCGATCTTCGCCGAGCTGCTCGGCGTCGAGGGCGTCGGCATCGACGACGACTTCTTCGCGCTCGGCGGGCACTCGCTGCTGGCGGCGCGCCTCGCGGCCAAGGCCCGGACCGTCCTCGGAGCGGAGCCGTCCATCGCCGACGTGTTCGAGGCGCCGACGGTCGCCGCGCTCGCGCCCCGCCTGGTCGCGACCGACGCCGTCCGCGTCCGCGACGTCGCGCGCCCGGAGATCGTCCCGGCGTCGGCGGCGCAGCGCGGCCTCTGGCTGGAGGAGCGGCTGCGCGGCCCCTCCGCCTCCTACTCGCTGCCGCTCGGGATCCGCCTGCACGGCCCGGTCGACGAGGCCGCCCTCGACCAGGCGTTCGCCGATGTCGTCGCCCGCCACGAAGCACTGCGCACGCTCCTCGTCGAGGGACCGGACGGCCTGCCCGTCCAGCGCGTCCTCGCCCCGGACGTCCCCGTGCGCCTTGCCGTCGTCGACGCGCGGGACGAGGCGCCCGAAGGGCGGGCGGCCATCGAGAAGGCCGCCACCGCGCACGTCTTCGACATCGGACGCGACCTCCCCGTCCGCGGCACCCTCGTCCGGACGGGCGACGCCGACTGGTCGCTGATCCTGCTCCTGCACCACGCCGCCGCCGACGAGTGGTCGTTCACGCCGCTGCTGGCCGACCTCGCCCGCGCCTACGAGGCCCGCCGGGACGGACGGGGTCCCGGCTGGGGGCCGCTGCCCGTCCAGTACTCCGACTACGCGGCCTGGCAGCGCGAGGCGGCCCCGGGCACCGCGCCGCAGCTCGACTTCTGGGAGGAGACGCTCGCCGGGCTGCCCGAGGAGACCGTCCTGCCCTTCGACCGGCCCCGCCCGGCCGAGGCGAGCCGTCACGGCGGGCTGGTGCCGTTCCGGATCCCGGCGGAGGGGGCGCGGCGCCTGGCCCGCGACACCGGCGCCAGCGTGTTCATGGTGCTGCACGCCGCCGTCGCCGCGCTGCTCCAGCGGTCCGGCGCGGGCGACGACATCGCCCTCGGCTCCCCGATCGCGGGACGCGCCGACGAGGACCTCACCGACCTCGTCGGCGTCTTCGTCAACCCGCTGGTGCTGCGCACCGACCTGTCCGGCGACCCGACGTTCGCCGAACTGCTCCAGCGCGTGCGGGCCGCCGACCTCGCCGCGTTCTCCCACGCCGACGTCCCGTTCGAGCGGGTCGTGGACCGGCTCGCCCCCGAACGCTCCCTCGCCCGCAGCCCGCTGTTCCAGGTGATGATCGTCCACCAGCGGCTGGACGACGTGCGGCTCGCGCTGCCCGGGGTGCGCGCGGAGCCGTTCCTGCCGGAGACCGGCGGCGTGAAGTTCGACCTCGACCTGTACTTCGCGGAAGCCGACGACGAGGTCGAGGGGTTCGCCGCGTTCGCCGCCGACCTCTTCGACGCCTCGACCGTCGAGCGGCTGATGGACGACCTGAGTGCGCTGCTCGCCCAGGTCACCGCCGATCCCGGCCGCCGGCTGTCCTCCCTCGGCGCGCCCGTCGAGCACCCCGACACCGCGTGCGAGCTACCCGCCCAGACCGTCGCCGAGCTCATCGAGGCGCAGGCCGCGCGGACTCCGCACAAGACCGCCCTGGTCTTCGGCGACACCGTCCTCACCTACGCCGACCTGGACCGCCGCGCCGAGGCCCTCGCCGACCGGCTCGCCGCCGCCGGGGCGCGCCCCGACGAGGTCGTCGCGCTCGCGCTGCCCCGCTCGGACGAGTTCGCCGTCGCCCTGTTCGCCGTGCTCAAGACAGGTGCCGCCTACCTGCCGATCGACCTGTCGTACCCGCCCGCCCGTACCGCCGCGATGCTCGACACCGTCCGGCCGTTGCTGGTCCTCGGGCGCGACGAGCCGCCGTCGGACCCGCCCCGCCGCGAACGCCCGGACGTCCACCCCGACCACACGTCCTACGTCGTCTTCACCTCCGGCTCGACCGGGAAGCCCAAGGCCGTCGCCGGCACGCAGCGGGCCCTGGTCAACCGGCTCGCCTGGGGCGCGGGCCTCGCCGCCCCCGGCATCCGCGCCGCCAAGAGCTCGCCCGCGTTCATCGACGGGACGACCGAACTGCTCGGCGGCCTCGTCGCGGGCGACACGGTCGTCATCGCCGACGACGAGACCGCCGCCGACGCCGTCGCGCTCGCCGACTTCATCGAACGCCACGGCATCGGCCTCGTCACGCTCGTCCCGAGCCTGCTGGCGGCGCTCGCGGACGGCGGCCTGCCGCCCTCGGTGACCACCTGGATCAGCAGCGGCGAAGCGCTGCCCGGCGCCCTCGCCGACAGGGTGCCGGCGCGGCTGGTCAACCTGTACGGGTGCTCGGAGGCCGCCGGGGACAGCCTCATCGCCGAGGCGGGCGGGCTGCGGCCCATCGCCAACACCCGCGCCCACGTCCTGGACGCCGCGCTCCGCGAAGTCCCCGTCGGGGAGCTGTACCTGGCGGGCGACGGACTGGCGCGCGGATACCTCGGCGACCCCGCCCGCACCGCCGAGCGGTTCGTCGCGAACCCGTTCGGCCCGCCCGGCTCCCGCCTCTACCGCACCGGGGACCGCGTCCGGCGCCGCCCGGACGGCGGGCTGGACTTCCTCGGCCGCGCCGACGAGCAGATCAAGATCCGCGGCTTCCGGATCGAGCCGGGGGAGGTGGAGTCCGCGCTCGCCGCGCAGCCCGGGGTGCGGCGCTCCGCCGTCGCCGCGCACGGATCCCGCCTCGTCGGCTACGTCACCGGCGACGCCGAACCGGAGACGCTCGACGCCGCGCTGCGCGCCCTGCTGCCCGACTACCTCGTTCCCGCCGAACTGGTCGTTCTGGACGAGCTTCCCCTCAATCCCAACGGGAAGGTCGACCGGCGCGCCCTCCCCGAGCCCGGACGCCCGGCCGGCGGGCGGGCCCCGGCCACCGAACCGGAACGCGTCCTCGCCCGCCTCGCCGCGAGCGTCCTCGGCCGCGACGCCGTGGGAGCCGACGACGACTTCTTCCGCACCGGAGGCGACAGCATCAGCGCGGCGCTCCTCGTCGCCCGCGCCCGCCGCGCCGGCCTCTCGTTCACCGTGCGGGACGTCTTCCGGCTGCGGACCGTCGAAGCCCTCGCCCTCACCGCCGCGCCCTCCGAGACGAACGAGCCCGCCCGAACGGCGGACCCTGCCGGCGGGCTACCGCTGTCGCCGCTCCAGGAAGGGCTGCTCTACCACCTGATGCTGGCCGGCGAGGACCGCGACATCTACGTCCAGCAGGCCGTGGTGACGCTGTCCGGGCCGGTCGATCCCGAGCGGATGGCGCGGGCGGTGCGCGCCACGCTGGAGAAGTACCCCAACCTCCGCGCCGGGTTCCGGACGGACGGCGACCGCGCGGTCCAGTTCGTCCCGGACGACTTCGAGACCCCGTGGACGCACGCCGACGTGGCCCCGCACGAGCTGGAGGCGTTCGTCGACGCCCAGCGCGCCGAGCCGTTCGACCCCGCCGCACCGCCCCTGATCCGGTTCGCCGTCGCCCGCCTGGCCGAGGACGACCACCGGCTGGTCCTCACCTCCGAGCTGATCCTGCTGGACGGCTGGTCCGGCGGCCTGCTGGTCACCTCGCTGCTCGGTGCCTACACCGACGCCGCCGCCGAGGCCCGCCGCCCCGTCCCGCCCTTCCGGGCGTTCCTCGACTGGGTGAACGGCCGCGACAGGGGCGCCGCGTCGGACGCCTGGCGCCGCGCGCTCGACGGCTTCGACGAGCCCGCCCTCGTCCGGCCGGGCCTGGTCGACGCGCCCGCCGACCTGGCGGGCGCCGGCGAGGTGCACCGCGCGCTGCCCGCCGGGCTCGCCGAGCGCCTGGACGAGGTCGCACGGGACCGGGGCGTCACGCCCGGGACCCTCTTCCAGACCGCGTGGGGCCTGGTCCTGATGGGCCTGACCGGACGCGACGACGTCGTCTTCGGTGCCTCGGTCTCCGGCCGCCACCCCGACGTCGACGGCGTCGAGTCGATGGTCGGACTGCTGTTCAACACCGTCCCCGTCCGCGTGCAGGCGGGCCCGGCGGACGCCCTCGCCGAGGTGCTCGACCGGGTCCAGGCCGCGCAGTCCGAGCTGTTCGACCACTCCTTCGTCGCGCTCGCCGACGTCCAGCGCGCGACCGGGCTGGGCACCCTCTTCGACACGCTGTTCGTCTTCCAGAACTTCCCGGGCATGCCGACCGACCGCGCCTTCGGCCCGGACGGCGACCTGCGGGTTCTCGGGCGCGAGGTGCGCGACGCCACCCACTACCCGATCACCATGGTCGTCGAGCCGGACGCCGGTCTGCGCGTCATGTACCGGGGCGACGCGTTCACCGAGGCCGAGGCCGAGCGCGTCACCGACCGCTACGTCCAGGTCCTGCGGCGGCTCGCCGAGGCGCCCGGAACCCCGTGCCACGGCCTCGACCTTCTCGTCCCGCAGGAGCACGACCGGCTTCGGCGCGACTGGGACGAGACGCGCCGTCCCGTGCCCGAGCTGACGGTCGCGGAACTGCTCGCCGAGCGCGCGGCCGAACGGCCCGGCGACCCGGCGCTCGTCTCGCTGCCGGACGTCCGCCTGACCTACGGCGAGTTGAACGCCGAGGTCAACCGGCTCGCCCGGCTCCTGCTCGCCCACGGAGCGGGCCCCGAGAAGGTCGTCGCGCTCGCCCTGCCGCGCTCGGCGCAGATGGTCGTGGCCCTGTTCGCCGTCCTGCGCACGGGTGCCGCCTACCTGCCGCTGGAGCTCGACTACCCGGCCGACCGGCTCGACTACATGCTCCAGGACTCGGCCCCGGTCTGCCTGGTCTCGCACCGCGACATCGCCGCAGGCCTCACCCACTCCGGGGCCACCCTCGCCCTGGACGACCCGGCGACCGCGCGGGCCCTCGCCGCGCTGCCCGCCCACGACCTGGCGCCGGACGACGTCCCCGGGTTCGCGCCCGGCACGCCCGGCAGGCTCGACCACCCCGCCTACGTCATCTACACGTCCGGCTCCACCGGTCGGCCCAAGGGCGTGGTGACGCCCTACCGGGGCCTGACCAACATGCAGTTCAACCACCGCGCCAACATCTTCGACCCGGTGGTCGCGTCGGCGGGGCGGCGCCTCCGCATCGCCCACACCGTCTCCTTCTCCTTCGACATGTCGTGGGAGGAGCTGCTCTGGCTCATCGAAGGCCACGAGGTGCACGTCTGCGACGAGGACCTCCGCCGCGACGCCCAGGCCCTCACCGCCTACCTGCGCCAGCACGAGATCGACGTCATCAACGTGACGCCGACCTACGCCCAGCAGCTCCTGGAAGAGGGCCTCCTCGACGGCGGGCACCGGCCGCCCCTGGTCCTCCTCGGCGGCGAGGCCGTCCCGACGGCGGTGTGGGAGCGGCTCGCACGCGCCGACGGCGTCCTCGGCTACAACCTCTACGGCCCGACCGAGTACACGATCAACACGCTCGGCGGCGGCACCGAGGACAGCGCCACCCCCACCGTCGGCAAGCCGATCTGGAACACCCGCGGGTACGTCCTGGACTCCTGGCTGCGTCCCGTCCCGCCCGGCGCGCCCGGCGAGCTGTACATCGCGGGCGCCGGGCTGGCGCGCGGCTACCTCGGACGCGCCGACCTGACCGCCGAGCGCTTCGTCGCCGACCCCTCCGGCCCGCCCGGAGCGCGCATGTACCGGACGGGCGACCTCGTGCGCGTCCGCGACGACGGCAACATCGACTTCCTCGGCCGCACCGACGACCAGGTGAAGATCCGCGGCTACCGGGTCGAGCTGGAGGAGATCGAGACCGCGCTCGCCGCCGAGCCCGGCGTCGGCCAGGCCGCCGTCGTCGCGGCCGAGACCGGCGTCCCCGGCGTCAAGCGCCTCATCGGCTACGTCGTCCCGGACGGCTCCCGCGACGGCGCCGCCGAAGAGCAGCTCGCCGAGTGGCGGCAGATCTACGACACCGAGTACACCGAGGTCGGCACGGTCGTCCATGCCGAGGAGTTCGCGGGCTGGGACAGCAGCTACGACGGCGCCCCCATCCCGCTGGACCACATGCGCGAGTGGCGCGAGACCACCGTCGAGCGCATCCGCGCGCTCGGCCCCCGCCGCGTCCTGGAGATCGGTGTCGGCGCGGGCCTCCTCCTCACCCGCCTCGCGCCCGGCAGCGAGGAGTACTGGGGGAGCGACTTCTCCGAGCCGGTCATCGCCAAGCTCCGCGCGGACCTCGGCGGGGGCGCCGCAGAGCCCGCGTCCCGGGACTGGCAGGCCGTCGGCTCCGGCTCGCCCGTCCGCCTCAGCTGCCGGCCCGCCCACGACACCGGCGGCCTGCCCGCAGGCCACTTCGACACCATCGTCGTCAACTCGGTGGTGCAGTACTTCCCCGGCGCCGCCTACCTGGAGGACGTCGTCGCCAAGGCGATGCGCCTGCTCGCCCCGGGCGGCGCCCTGTTCATCGGGGACGTCCGCGATCTGCGCACGGTGCGCTGCCTGCACGCCGCGGTCCAGCTCGGACGCGGCGGGGGCGATCTGGACGCGATCGAGCGCGCCGTCCGCCTGGAGAAGGAGCTCCTCCTCGACCCGGCCTTCTTCACCGCGCTGGACGGCCCCGCCCGCGTGGACGTCCTCGTCAAACGCGGCATCCACCACAACGAGCTGACCCGCCACCGGTACGACGTCGTCCTGCGCAAGGACGCGGCCCCCGCCCCGCCGGCCCCGGCCATCGACTGGACCGCCCTCGACGATCTCGGGAACAGGCCGACGGGACCGCTGCGGGTCCGGGGCATCCCCGACCCGAGGTCCTCCGGCGAGGTCGCGGCGCTCCGGGCGCTGCGCGAGGGGGCCTCGCCGGACGAGGCACGGGCCGCGCTGGCCTCGGCCCCGGAGGGGATCGAGCCCGAGACGCTGCACGAACTGTTCCCGGACGTCGTGCTCACACCGTCCGACCAGGCCGGCCGCTATGACGCCGTGTTCGGCGGGGGAGCGGCGTGCCTGCCGGCCGAGCCCGGACGCGCGCCCGCCTCGTATGCGAACGACCCGGTCGCCGCGCGCGACCACGGCGTGCTGGCCGCGCGGGTCCGCGAGAGCCTCAAGGCGCGCCTGCCCGGATACATGGTGCCGAGCGCGATCATGACGCTGGACGCGCTGCCGCTCACGGTGAACGGCAAGCTCGACCGGCGCGCCCTGCCCGATCCAGGGCAGGACGGCCCGCGCCGCACGGGACGGGCCCCGCGCACCCCCGTCGAGCGGCTGCTGTGCACGCTGTTCGCCGAGGTCCTGGACGCGCCCGGCGCCGGGATCGACGACGACTTCTTCGACCTCGGCGGCCACTCGCTGCTCGCGACGAGGCTCGTCGGCAGGGCCCGGGCGGTGCTCGGCGCCGAGCTCGCCATCCGCGACCTGTTCGAGGCGCCGACCGTCGCGGAGCTGGCCGGGCGCCTGCACCGCGGCGCCGAGGTGCGGGCCCGGCCCGTCCTGGAACCGGGGGAACGGCCCGAGCGCGTGCCGCTGTCGTCCGCCCAGCGGCGGCTGTGGATGCTCGACCAGCTGCTCCGCGAGGACGACGGGCCCCGCGACGCCTACCACCTGCCGCTCGCGGTCCGCCTGCTGGGCGACCTCGACCTCGCGGCCCTGGAGGCGGCGATCGGCGACGTCACCGCCCGGCACGAGAGCCTCCGGACGGTCTTCGCCGAGCACGATGGCGTCCCCTACCAGCGGATCCTCGACCCGGACGAGGTGCGGCCCGTCCTGGAGGTGGCGACCTGCGCGCCCGAGGACGTCATCGCCAGGCCGTTCGACCTCGCCGAGCAGATCCCCCTGCGGGTCGCGGTCTTCCCGGAAGGCGAGCGGGAGCACCTGCTGCTCGCCGTCTTCCACCACATCGCGTTCGACGAGTGGTCGTTCGGGCCGTTCGCCGGCGACGTGGCCGAGGCGTACGCGGCCCGGCTGGACGGCAAGGAGCCCGCCTGGGAGCCGCCGCCCGTCCAGTACGCCGACCACGCCCTGTGGCAGCGGGAGCTGCTCGGCGACCCGGCCGACCCCGGCAGCGTCCACGCCCGCCAGCTCGACCACTGGGCGCGGGCGCTCGCGGACCTGCCCGAGGAGATCCCGCTGCCGGTGGACCGGCCGCGCCCCGGCACGGTCGGGCAGCGCGGCGGCACCCTCACCGCCGACCTGCCGCCCGGCCTCACCGGCCGGCTCGGGCGCGTCGCGCGGGACGCGAACGCCAGCATGTTCATGGTCTGCCAGGCCGCCGTCGCCGCGCTGCTGCACCGCATGGGCGCGGGCGACGACATCCCCCTCGGAAGCCCCGTCGCGGGACGCACCGAGGAGGCTGCCCGGGACCTCGTCGGCTTCTTCGTGAACACGCTCGTCCTGCGCGCCGACGTGTCCGGCGACCCGGCGTTCGCCGAGCTGCTCGCCCGCGTCAGGGAGGCCGACCTCGCCGGGCTCGCCCACCAGGACCTGCCGTTCGAGGCGGTCGTGGAGGCGCTGCGCCCGCGCCGCGTGCCCGGGCGCAACCCGCTGTTCCAGGTCATGGTCGGGTACGAGAACCAGGGCGTCGGCGACGTGCTGTTCCCCGGCCTGGAGCAGCGGGAGGCGCTGTTCGGGCCCAGCTCGGCGAAGTTCGACCTGGACTTCATCTTCCGGGAGGGCCCGGACGGGCTCCGGCTCATCGTCGACTACTCCGCCGACCTGTTCGACCGCGGCACGGTCGCCGCGCTGGCGGAGGGCCTGATCGCGCTGCTCGCGGCCGTCGCCGACGACCCCGGCGTCCGGGTCGCCGCGCTGCCTGCCGTCCTGACCGCCCGCGCCGTGACCGCCGAGGCGGCCCCGGAGGCGGCGCGCCGGGGCGACGAACGGGAGGCGGCCCTGTGCCGGATCTTCGCCGCGGAGCTCGGGGTCCCCGAGGTCGGCCCGGACGACGACTTCTTCGACCTCGGCGGGCACTCGCTGCTCGCGATGAAGCTGGTGCGGCGCGTCCGGCGGGAGCCCGGCTGCGCGGATCTGAAGATCGCGACCCTGATGGCGGCGCCCACCGTGTCCGGCCTGCTCGCCCGGCTCGCGCCCGCCGGCGGGAAAGAGGCGGCTCGGCGGGAGTGAGGCGGCTCATACCCGCCCGGCCATTGCCTAGTTAGGCAAGGCTAACCTAATATCCCTGATCAACACCTCCGGCTTCCCCTCCCCCCAACATGGAAGGTCCGCTATGCGCACCACGATGCGGCGCCTGACCGTCGCCGCCGCGCTCGTCCTCGGACTCGGATCGGTCGCCGCCTGCGGCGACGACGAGCCCACCGGCGGCTCCGGCGGCTCCGGCGGTGCGGCCGGGGCCTTCCCGGTCACCGTCGCCCACAAGCTCGGCTCCGCGGAGGTGAAGGCCGCGCCGAAGCGGATCGTCGCGCTCGGCGAGGTCGACCAGGACGCGCTGCTCGCCCTCGGCGTCACGCCCGTCGGCATGGCCGAGCTCACCGGCGTCCAGCCCGACGGACTCGCCCCCTGGAGCGCGCCCGAACTGACCCGCGACAAGCCCAAGCTGCTCAAGGCGGGCGAGGCGGGCTTCAACCTGGAGGAGATCGCCGCGCTGCGGCCCGACCTGATCCTCGCCGCCGGCGACTTCGCCATCGACAAGGAGTACGGCAAGCTCTCCAAGCTCGCGCCGACGCTCGCCTACCAGAACGGCCCCGCCGAGGACTCCTGGCAGCAGATCACCCAGCAGGTCGCCGCCGCGATCGGCCGTCCCGAGGACGGCAGGAGACTCGTCGCCGACGTCGAGGCGAAGATCGCCGGGGTGAAGACCGCGCACCCCGAGCTGACCGGCAAGGAGTTCGCGTTTACCAGCGTCTTCCCCAACGGCAACATCGGCGTGATGAAGTCCGGCGACGACACGAGCGTGAAACTGCTCCAGCAGTTCGGCATGACGCTGCCCGAGTCGCTGAAGAAGCTGCCCGGCGACGGGTTCGCCGCCGAGCTGAGCATGGAGAAGGTCTCCGTCCTGGACGTGGACGTCCTGCTCAGCCACTACAACGACGATCCCGCCACCCAGAAGAAGATCGAGGGCAACAAGCTGTTCGCCGGGCTCGGCGCCGTCAAGCGCGGCTCGTACGTGGCGCTGGACCTGAAGTCGTTCTGGCCGCTGCGCACCCCCACCCCGCTCGCCGTCCCCTACGTGATCGACCAGGTCGTCCCGCAGATCGCCAAGGCCGCGAGCGCGGCCAAGCCCGCCTGATGCCGGAGGAGCACATGCACACCCCCGTCCGCGATGTGGTAGGCATCGGGTTCGGCCCGTCCAACCTGGCGCTCGCCGTCGCGCTCGAGGAGGAGCACGGCGGCGCGGACGCGGTGTTCTTCGAGAAGCAGCCCGCGTTCGGCTGGCACCGCGGCATGCTGATCGACGGCGCCACCATGCAGGTCCACTTCCTCAAGGACCTGGTGTCGCTGCGGAACCCCGCCAGCACGTACTCGTTCCTGGCCTACCTCCACGCCCGGGGCCGGCTGGTCGACTTCGTCAACCACAAGACGATGTACCCGACGCGGCTGGAGTTCCACGACTACCTCGAATGGGCCGCCGCCGCGTTCGAGGACCGCGTCCGCTACGGGACGGAGGTCGTCGCGCTCCGCCCGCACGACGACGAGACCCTGGAGGTCGTCGTACGGCGCGGCGACGAACTGGAGACGCACCTCACCCGCAACGTCGTCATCGGCGCGGGGCTCGAACCCGTCCTGCCGGAGGGCGTCCAGGCGGGGGAGCGGATCTGGCACACCGAGGACCTGCTCACCCGGCTCGCCGAGCGCGGGGACTGGGACCCGCGCCGCATCGTCGTGGTCGGCGCCGGGCAGAGCGCCGCCGAGGCCGTCGAGTACCTGCACCGCACCTTCACCCGCGCCGAGGTGTGCGCGGTCTTCGCGCGGTACGGGTACTCGCCCGCCGACGACAGCTCTTTCGCCAACCGCATCTTCGACCCCGAGGCCGTCGACCACTACTACGCCGCGCCCGGCGACGTGAAGCGCATGCTGTTCGAGTACTCGCGCAACACCAACTACTCCGTGGTGGACCTCGACCTCATCGACGAGCTGTACCGGCGCGCCTACGCCGAGAAGGTCGCGGGCGCCGAGCGGCTGCGCATCCTCAACGTCTCGCGCGTCCTGGACGTCGCGGACCGCGGCGCCGGCGGGGCGCGGGTCCGGGTCGCGTTCCTGCCGACCGGCGAGGTCGCGGACCTGGACGCCGACGCCGTCGTCTACGCGACCGGCTACCGCGAACGCGACCCGTTCGACCTGCTCGGCGAGGCGGGCGCGCACTGCCGCTCCGGCCCGGACGGGCGCCCGGTCGTCGAACGCGACTACCGCATCGCCGCCGAGCCCGGCCCCGAGTGGGGCGTCTACCTGCAGGGGGCGACCGAGCACAGCCACGGGATCGCCTCCTCGCTGCTGTCCATGACCGCCGTGCGCACCGGGGAGATCGTGCGGTCCATGGCGCGGCGGTCCGCGAGAGTCACCCCCGGCGTCTAGAGGAAGGGAAGCGCATGACGACCAACCCGTTCGACGACCCCGACGGCACGTTCCTCGTCCTCGCCAACGCCGAGGGCCAGCACTCCCTGTGGCCGGCGTTCGCCGACGTCCCCGCCGGCTGGACGACCGTCCACGGCCCCGACTCCCGGTCCGACTGCATCGGGTACGTCATGGACAACTGGAAGGACATCCGCCCGCGGAGCCTGGCCGCCGAGGCGCCGTGAGCCCGCCGCCGGTCACGACCGCTCGGCCCTGGCCGCCTCCTCGAAGGCGGCCATGCGGGGCAGGACGTTGCCGAGCGGCGGGATCACCTCCGGCAGTGCCGCCATCATGACGGCGGGGGGCGGCAGCCAGCCGTCCTCCCCGATGCCCTGGACGATGAGGCGCTCGGCCTCGGCGCGGTCGCCGTCCTCCACCAGGCGGGCGATGACGCCCTCGAACGCCTCCCGGCGGCGGGCGGGCGACCGGATCCCGGCGGCCATCCCCTCGGCCTCCGGCAGCCGTCCCGCCGCGGCGGTGGCCAGGGCGATGTCCCGCAGGATGGGGCCCTGCCGGTGGTGGTGCTGCGGCTCCTCGCCGAGGATGCTCTGCGCCTGCTCGGGCAGCCCCGCCCGCAGCGCGGCGGCGGCGATGCCGGCGAACGTCGCGCCGCGCACCTTGGGGTCGCGCACGCTCCGGGCGATCCGCAGCGCCTCCTCGATGAGACGGACGGCGCGGCCGGTGTCGCCCAGGGCCGCGGCCCGCTCCGCGACGGCCGCCAGGGTGTTCCAGGCGGGGAACGGCAGCCGCGAGGCCCGCATGATCTCCGTCACCCGCTCCGCCTCGTCCAGCAGCCCGAGCTGCGCGGCGGCGTGGGCGATGTGCGACAGCGCCCGCTGGTGGCGCTGCTCGTCCACATAGGTCGCGGCGAGCTGCTCGGCCTCGCGCAGCAGCCGCCGCGCGCGTTCGGCGTCGCCGAGCGTGTCGGCGAGCAGGGCCAGCTCCACGAGCCCGCGGCACCGGGGCTCGGGGTTGGTGATCGCGATGGTGCGGACGGCCGTCTCTGCGTCGTCCATCGTCCTGCCCGCCAGGTTCGCGTTGCCCGTGGCCGCCACGGCGGCGGCCAGGGAGCCGATCAGCTCGCCGCGGATCCGCATGTTGCGCACCCCGCGCGCCTCGCGGACGACCCGGCGGCGCAGGGCCCGCAGCCGCTCGGTGCTCGCCCGGCAGACCGCCAGCAGGACCTCCACCCGCAGCCGCGGGTCGGCCAGCCCGGCCGCGAGCCGCTCCGCCAGGTCCAGGTCGCCGATCTCCACGGCGGCCGCCGCGAGCTCGGTCGCCACCCCCTCGCTGGAGTCGGCGTCGAATCCGGCCAGCCGCTTCTCCCCTTCGGCCAGCAGCCGCCCCGCCGCGCCGGCGTTCCCGAAGCCGTGGGCGGCGCGTGCGACCTCGGTCAGCGCGGACAGTCCCATGGCCGGATCCGAGACGAGCGCGACCAGCCGCCGCGCCGTGTCGAGGTCGGTCACCCGGGCCGCGGTCGCCGCCAGCTCCGTCGCGACGGCGTCGCGGGAGTCGGCGTCCAGGTCGCCGAGCAGTTCCTCGGCCGCGGTCAGGAACCGCGCCACGCGGGCGTAGGCCCCGGCGCCGTAGGCGGTCTCGGCGAGTTCGGCCAGCGCGGAGATCCGCCGCCGGGGACTGTCGACGAGGGCGGCGATCCGCTCCGCCTCCCCGTGGCGGCCCTGCCGGGCCGCGGCCACGGCGGCGGCCGTGATCTCGAACTGGGTCAGGTGCCGCACCGAGCCCGCGGGAGCCAGCTGCTCGGCCGCGAGGAGGTAGGAGACGGCCTGGTCGCGTTCGCCCCGGGCCCCGACGATCCGGGCGAGCCGGGCCAGTCCCGTGGCGCGGCGGAAACCGTTCTGCACGCGGTCGACCAGCTGTTCGGCGTCGTCGATCCGGCCCGCCTTGGCCAGTTCCTCGGCGGCGTTGACGCTCGCGAACAGCTGTTTGCGGGTGCGGCTCATGCCGGCCAGCGCGCGGTGGACGACCTCCAGGCGGCCGTCCCGCGCGGCCCGCTCCGCGATCGTCCCGAGCAGGGTGTTGCGCTCGTGCACGTCGACGACGAGCACCGCCGCCCGCAGGGCCGGCCCGGTGAGGCCGAGCTCGGTGGCGGTCCGCGCCGTCTCCGACGGCAGGTCCTGCTGGGACGGGAGGCGCAGCGCCGCCTCGATGCCCGCCTCCAGCACGCCGGAGGCGCCCTGGAGCTCGGCGACATGGGTCTTGATCAAGAGGTTGACCGCTCGCGCCGCCTTGGGGGACGTCCCCTCCGCCACGGTGAGCGCGAGGGCCAGCAGGCCGCGTGCCGCGTCGAGGTCGCCCTCCGCCGCGACCGCCGGGGCCGCCTCGACCAGTGGCGCCCACTGCCGCCGCGGCTGGAGCGAGACGAGGTCGGCGGCCGTCCCCATCAGCCGGATCGCGGTGTCCGGCAGGCCGGCGTCGAGCGCGCCGACGGCGGCGCGGGCCGCGGCGAGCGCCCTGCGATGGCCTTCCAGCAGCGACATGAGCCTCTCGGCCTCGTCGAGCAGCCCCGCGTCCACGACGGAGGTGAGCAGCTCGGCGAGCGCGGCCTGGCGGGACGGCCCGCCCTTGGCCGTGACGGTGTCGATCGCGGTCGCGAGCACCGCCTGCGCGGCGGCCCGGTCGCCCCGCAGCGCGCGCGCCCGCAGGATGCCGCCGAGCGCCCGGGAGATCGCCCGGGCCCCGTTGACCGACGTCCGCGCCAGCTCCTCGGCCGCCGCGAACTCGCCCCGGTCGGCCAGGAGCCGCACGAGTTCGGCGAACGTCTCCCACCGCAGGTCGTCCGGGGTCAGGAGGCCGGCCAGGCGCTCGGCGTCCTCCTGCAGGCCCTGCTCGGCGGCGGCGCGGGCGGCGGCCACGATGATCGGCCACTGGTGCTTGCGGTCGGCGAACGACCGCGCGATGCGCTCCACCGAGTCGCACAGCCCGGCGCGGGCCGCGTCGCAGGCCATGCCCGTCATCAGCTCCCTGCGCCGGATCCGGGACGGAACGACGGAGGTGAAGAGCCGGGTGGCCTCGTCCAGCAGGGTCTCGGCGCGGGTGAAGCCGGGGCCGAGGGCCAGCGCGATCCGGGCCAGGGTGCGGGCCCTGCGCACCCCGCTCAGGATGCCCCCCGCCAGCAGTTCCGCCTCCTGGAGCCACAGCGCCGCCTCGGTCTCGGTGCCGGACCGGTTCGCCGCCTCCGCCATGGAGATCAGGATGTTGGCCTTGATCGAGGCGACGGGGATGTCGCGGGCCATCCGCTCGGCGCGCTCCAGCTCGCCGAGCTCGGTCCAGGCCACCGCGATGACCTCGGGATGGACGTGGACGGGCAGGCGTAGCTGGTCGCGCCACAGGGCCATCAGGTAGATCACCGCGCGGTCGGGGGAGTCCGCCGCGAGGAGCAGCCGGATCGAGTCGGTCAGCGTCAGCACGGCCGGCTCCACCGTGCCGGTCCGCTCCAGCAGGCGCCTCCAGCGGCCCGGCTCGTTGAGCCGCAGGAGGCGGTCCAGGTCCCCGTTGTCGGCCAGCACCTGCGGGAACCGGTCCAGAAGGTACAGGGGGGTGTCGGCGGGCCAGCCCCCGGTCCGGTAGGTCTCGGCCCAGTCGAGCACCCGCGCCCAGAAGGCGGCCATCGCCTCGGCGCCGAGGCGCTCGGTCGTGGTCTCCCGGATCAGGTCGTGGGCGAAGGAGTAGCGGTCGCGGCCGCCGTCCTCCCGCCGCTCGACCAGCCGGGCGACGGTCTGCTCGACCAGTTCCCGGACGTCGTAGAGGTCCAGGCCGGTGAGCCGGGCGATGTCCTCGTCGGCCAGCCCGCCGCCGGAGGCCGCCAGCAGCCCGAGCACCTCGCGGCTCGTCCGGTCGCGCAGGTGCTGCTGCAGGTCGCGCTCGGCGGCGTTGCGCGAGGCGCGCGAGGCCTCGTTGGCGGCGAGCGTGCGGCGCTCGCACTCGCGCAGCGGATGCCCGTCCGGGACGTCGGCGGGCACCTCGGGGAAGTGCCTGCTGGTCACCAGCACGTGGCTGCCGGGCGGAACGTACTCGGGGAGCTGCGCCGCGATGCTGCTCTCGCGGTGCCGCAGGTGGTCGTCCTCGTCGAGCCCGTCCACGATGAGCATGAGATGGCGGCCGTCGGCGGTGACCCGCTCGACCGCGCGCTGCCACAGGTCGTCCAGGTCGAACGCGGCCGGGACGACTCCGGGCGTCGGCGTCTCGCCGACCAGCGGGGCCAGCTGGTCGGCCAGTGCGGCCCGGTAGTCGGCCAGCCGCGAGCCGGCCGACCGGGACACGAAGAACGCGACCGTGATGACGTCGGGGGCGGGGTCCCCGGCGAACGCGGCGGCGAGCGTCGTCTTGCCGGCCCAGGGCTCGCCCACCAGCCACAGGTAGGGCGTGCCGCTCGTGGCGAACTCCTGGAGCCGGGCGAGCTCGGCGTCCCGGTCGGCGGGGTCGGGGCAGCGGGCCCGCAGCTTGGTGATGGTCGACCAGTACCGCGACCGGCGCAGCGGCGCGGACGGCCCCGCGCCCCCCGGGTCCAGCCGCACGCCCGCGCCGTCGAGGAGCGCGTTCAGTCGCTCCCGGCTCGGCTGGGGCTCGACGAACTCGCCGGCGATCCGCGGCCGGTGCGGCCCGGCGGCGCTGAAGACGCGGGAGGCGGTCAGCGGCCCGTCCGGTTCGGCCCAGCGCACGACGCCGACCAGCTTGCCGCCGACCAGGACGGGGCCGCCGGACAGGCCCTTGTACCGGCGGCCCGCGCGCTGCGGGGCGTCGTCGCGGTGCAGGTCGAGCAGGCCCGTCTTGACGTTGGCGCCGAGGAGGACGTCGCCGTCCACCTGGTCGACGTCGCGGACGCCGCCGAGCTCGCTCTCGCGGTCGTGGGAGGCGGGGAAACCCCAGGAGACGAACCGTGCGCGCCCGGTGCTCCAGGGGTCGACGTCCGCCAGCACCGCCGGGGCCACCGCGGGCAGCGAGCCGTCCATGACCCGCAGCAGCGCCAGGTCGACCTCGGCGCCCTCGGCGGTCCAGACCCGCTCGGCGGCGACGGAGACCGACTCGTCCGGCGTGACGAGCCGGACCGTCACCGCACCGGAGGAGGCCAGGACGTGCCGGCAGGTGAGCACCAGTCCGGCGGAGAGCCGGTAGCCGGTGCCGTAGCCCTCCTCGCCCTCCCCGACGAGCACCTCGACGGTGCGCCAGCGTGGTTCGTCAGGGATCACCGGCCGGGCTTGCGGAGCCGGTCACCCACCTCGATCGGCTTGCCGTCGACCCGGGGATCGAGCGTGACCGCCACCCGGTGCCTGGTGGTCTGTGCGAGCTTGCCCGAGGCGCCCACCTCGACCACCCAGACCTTCACCTTGCCGTTGGCGCCGCCCTCCCGGACCATGGCGACCTCGAACTCGACCTCGACCGGCCCAACGCTGAAGCGGATCTCCTCCTCGGCGCCCTCACGCTGAGCGCGCGCCAGCTCGTCGCGGATCGCTTTGACTGCCTCTGCCAAGCCGATTTCCTGCATTGCTCCCCATTACTCGTGAGTGGGGAGAGTTTAGCGCTTTGTAGCGGGACGGCTTGAATTGAAGGGAGGTCATGTCTTCGGCAGGGACGGCCTGTCCGCGAAGAACCTGGCCATGAGCTCGCTGGCATAATCCGGCCATTCGTGGCCGCCGCGCTGCCGGGTGCACAGCCCGACGACGACGGGGCCCGGGCCCGTGCCGACGCAGTCGTCCGGCCCGTCCGGCACCGGCCACGAGAGCGCGGGCAGCTTGTCCACCCATCTCCAGAACTCCATGACGACCTGGACGGGGATGAACGGGAAATGGACGTCTGCGTCCATGTTCCCGCCGCCCGTATAGGGGACGGACGGGTCCCACGTCCCATGGAAGGCCAGCACCGACACCGGTCTTCTGGGTGTGCAGCCGATCGCGAGGGCGCCCGACACCACGGCGATCCCGGCGATCCTGTCCGACCGTTCGCACGCGTACCGGTACGCCATGCCGCCGCCGTTGGAGAAACCGGTCACGAAGACGCGCCGGGGGTCGGCGACGCCCTGCCGCACCAGCGTGTCGATCAGCTTGTCGAGGAACGCGACGTCGTTGACGCCGGTCCAGCGGGCGAACCAGCAGCAGGCACCGGCGTTCCAGGTGCCGAGGAGCCCGTCGGGGTAGGCGACGGCGTAGCCGTGGCGGTCGGCGGTCGCGTCGAGCCCGCTCTGCTCGCGGACGTACTCGGAGTCGTTCAGCCCGCCATGCAGCGCGACGATGAGCGGCAGCGGCGCGCCGGCCTCGCGCTGGGGCGGGAGGTGCAGCAGGTAGGGGCGGTTCCAGTCGCCCATGGGAATGGTGTGCTTCGACGTTCCCGGGGCGTCCTTGGACGCTCCGGCGGGCAGGGGGTGGGCGATGAGCGTCGCGAGGAGTGCCACGATCATCGCCGCCCGCACGGCGATCTTCATAGCGCGATCTAACGCCCGCCGCGCCCCGCCGGGCTACGCACCGGCGCGCAGAAAAGTCCGGCGCTTTTTGGCGGCCGGCGCGCAGGGCGGCGCGGCGCCGGAGGACGACACGCCGCCGCGGATGTACGCCGGCCGGCCGCGTGGGCGTTCTGCCGGGCGCGCAGCCCGTCGTTGAACACCGTCCGCGCCCACCCGAACGCGCGGGCCGGCGCCTGGCGCCGGCCCGCGGTCGGGTAGAGGCGGTACTTGGAGGAGGTGCATGGAGGCGGTACCGCTGACGAAGCCGCAGCGGACGGGCTCAGTCCCGGGCGAGCGCGGCCAGCTCCTTGTCGATCGCGCGCCGGTGCGCCTCGGCGTCCTCCCGGGCGCGTCTGGGGCTCCAGCGGCCCGTCATCACGAAGATGAACGGCAGGAACACGATCTGGCCGCCCAGGCAGACGTACCACCAGCTCCGCCACTGGCCGGGGCCCTGCTGCGAGGCCTTGGTCACCTCGGCGCCGTGCTCCTTCAGCACCTTCAGCTGCGGCTGCGCCTTCTGCACGGCGGCGAGGCCCGGCAGGCCCACCTCCTTGGCGGCGCGAGCCTGCAGCTCCGGCGGCGCGGACCCCTCCGGGTACCTGCCGAGCTCGGCGAACAGCTGCGGATGCGCGTTCACGACGGCGAGCGCCGGCGCCGCCTGCTCGGACGCCGCCTTCACCTCGTGGCCGTGCTCCACGAGCGGCGTCACCGACGTCACCACCACCGGGACGAACGCCGCCGAGCACGCCACAACGATCCGCAGGATCCAGCCCCACACGGCGAGGCCGGTCGCGGTGGCCGCCGGATTGTGCCTCTCGACGGTCTCGGTGAAGCTCGCCATCCACGGCGCGTACGCCAGGCCGCCGAACACGCCGATCGCGACGAACAGCCAGGCGAAGGTGTAGTAGCCGGTGTCCGGGTGGACGGCCAGTCGCGCGAAGTAGGCCGTGGCCGCGACCGAGCCGATGCCGCCGGCGAGCATGAGGGGCTTGCGGACGCCGAGCCGGTCCGACAGCAGCCCGGCGACGACCAGCGCGACCGCGTTGGCCGCCCAGTACCAGTTGGCGAGCCCGTTGGTGCGCTGCTCGCTGTAGCCGAACGTCGCGGAGAAGTAGATGACGAAGTTTCCGACGGCCGCGTAGTAGAGCAGGAGGTAGACGCTGATCGCGAAGGCGGAGCCGACGACGTCCGGCCGCATCATCTGCCGCCAGTGGCCCGACGTCTGCCGGTCGGGGTCGATGCCCTTGGCGCGCGCCTCGACCAGCGCGCGGTCCCGCATGCTGACCATGATCTGGTCGCGCAGTGCCGGGGACAGCTCCCGCAGGCCGAACAGGGCGACGACGAACACCGCCAGCGCCGCGAACCCCGCGAAGCGCAGCTCGTCCTGCCAGCCGGAGGTGTCCAGGGTCGCGCTCGTCACGGTGGTGACGACGAGGCTGCCGAGGACGGGGCCCATCGTCCAGAAGCCCATCGCGGTGGCGCGGCCGAGCTGGGGCGAGAAGTCGCGGATGAGCGCCGGCGTGGCGACGAGCACGATGCCCTCGATGAAGCTGAGCACCGCGAACAGCACCAGGAAGGTGGTCTTGTCCGGCGCCTGCGGCAGCACGAGGACCAGGAGGCCGGCGACCAGCAGGCCGTACACCACGAGGTTCGCGCGGCCCCACCGGTCGGCGAGCCCCGCGAGCAGCGACGCGAACGCGCCGATCGCGTTGCCGACCACCGACAGCAGGATGAAGAAGCCGAACGACATCCCGTAGTGGGACATGATCGACGTCGCGACGGCGTACTGGATGTAGAGCAGGTAGTACAGCACGACCGTGGTGACGACGACGATGGCGAGGCAGGCGTAGCGGCGCCCCGTCTCCGGGTAGTGCGGCAGGTCGCGGCGCCACAACCGGGCGGCGAGACCCGGTGCGGCGCCGCTCCGCCCGGTGCCGGGCTCGGTGGACGAGGAAACGGACATAAAGGAACTCCTCCGGGCGCTGATCTCCCCCGAGAACCGGTCCATGAACGGCGTCGGCGTGCACGCTCGCCGTCACCGTCCGGTCAACGTAAACCCGGTAAGTCGAAATGGCAATAACTTGGACCTGGCGAAACCGACCAGTCGGTATGCCCTCGTCCACGTGCGGATACCCGCCTGACAGAGATGCGAGCCTGCCCATGTCGCATGCGCCGACGCCGCATGCATGGCATAACACCTTGCGCCATACCGACCGGACGGTACAAGACGACACGGGCGGCATCCTCGTCGTTAGAGGTGGCGCGGGAGGCCGCTGCTTGGTCGCGTGCTGCTGCCGTGGTGCGATTCGCGGGCCGTGGCGGGGACTGGACTGGTCCAGCAGGGGTGTCTGCGCCGCGTCGCCCCAGGTGGACCATCGCGGCGCTGAAGTGTGTGACATGTCGTGGAGCACGAGCGCTGGGAAGGTGGGAACCGGACCATGGCGGTGCCGGCGGGCTGCGAGGAGGGGAGTCCGCGCGTCAGCCGCATATACCGGTGGCAAGCCGGGGGCTGGACGGTGCCGGGGCGGAGCCGCGGAACCGTCCAGCCCCCGGCCTTCTCGGGCCCCGGCGGCCGTGGATGCCCGTCCGCGTGCGGGATGCGTCGCCGCCCGCGATGGATCATTGACGGCGGGGCGGTGTCGAAAATATGGTGAACCGACCGGTCGGTATGTGCGGAATTCCGCGCACCCGGCCCGTTCCTGTCGCCATCGCGGGCCTTCCCGGAGAAATGCCATGATCCTCAGCACGATGCAGGACTTTCCGCTGTCCGTCGCCGCGATCCTGCGGCACGGGGCGCGCGTCTACGGCCGCAGCGAGTGCGTGACGTGGACGGGCGGCGGCGCGCCCCGCCGCGCGACCTTCGCGCAGATCGCCGCCAACGCCGAGCGGCTCGCGTCCGCCCTGGCCCGGCTGGGCGTCCGTCCCGGCGACCGGGTGGCGACGTTCTGCTGGAACAACCAGGAGCATCTGGAGGCGTACTTCGCGGTGCCCGCCATGGGGGCGGTCCTGCACACGCTGAACATCCGGCTGTTCCCCGAGCAGCTCTCGCACATCATCAACCACGCCGACGACCAGGTCATCGTCGTCGACGACAGCCTCGTCCCGCTCCTGGCGCGCGTCGTGCACGAGCTTCCCGCCGTCGAGGCGTTCGTCGTCGTCGGGGACGGCGACGCCTCGGCCCTGGAGGCCAACGGCAACGGGGCGCCCGTCCTGCGCTACGGCGAGCTGCTCGCCGCGGAGGAGCCCGGTTACGCCTGGCCGGAGGTGGACGAGCGATCCGCCGCGTCCATGTGCTACACCAGCGGCACCACGGGCGACCCCAAAGGCGTGGTGTACTCGCACCGCTCCACGTTCCTGCACGCGATGGCCGTGCAGTCGGCGTCGCTGGTGGGCATCACCGAGGCCGACCGCGTCCTGACCATCGTGCCGATGTTCCACGTCAACGCCTGGGGCCTGCCGTACGGGGCGTTCCTGTCCGGGGCGACGCTGCACATGCCGGGGCCGTTCATGCAGCCGGAGCACCTGGCGAAGTTCATCGCCGCCGAGCGCAGTACGCTGGCCTCCGCCGTCCCGACGATCTGGAACGGGATCCTGGCGCTGGGGGAGCAGGAGGAGATCGACCTGTCGTCGCTGCGGGCGGGCACCTCCGGCGGCGCCGCCGCGCCCCGCGTCCTCCTGGAGCGCTTCGAGCGGCGGTACGGGCTGCGCATCATCCAGGGCTGGGGCATGACGGAGACGAGCCCGCTCGGGGGTATGGCGTTCCCGCCACCGGGCGTCGAGCCGGGCACCGACGAGGACATGGACTGGCGGCTGAAGTCCGGCCGCGTCGCCGCCGGCGTCGAGATGCGCATCGTGGACGACTCCGGCGCCGAGCTGCCGTGGGACGGCGAGTCCGTGGGTGAGATCGAGGTGCGCGGTCCGTGGATCACCGGCGCGTACCACCGCGACCCGGCGCCCGGGAAGTTCGACGACGGCTGGCTGCGCACCGGCGACATCGGCACCATCGACGACCGCGGCTTCTACCAGATCACCGACCGCGCGAAGGACGTCATCAAGTCGGGCGGCGAGTGGATCTCCTCGGTGGAGCTGGAGAACCACCTCATGGCCCACCCGGCCGTGGCGGAGGCCGCCGTCATCGGCATCCCCGACGCCCGGTGGGACGAGCGCCCCCTCGCCTGCGTCGTCCTGCGCCCGGACGCGTCCGCCGCTCCCGGGGAGCTGGCGGCCTTCCTCGCGGGCAAGGTCGCCCGCTGGCAGGTCCCCGAGTACTGGACGTTCCTGGAGGAGATCCCGAAGACCACGGTCGGCAAGTTCGACAAGAAGCCCCTGCGCGCCCGGCACAGGGACGCGGCGCTCAAGATCGAGCATGTGGAGCGCTGACGGGCGGCGCGGCGCCCGCTACTTCTCCAGGCCGTGGAGGAACAGGTCCACGTAGTGCTCGCTGATGGCGGCCGTCTTGAGGCGGCCGCCCGGGCGGTACCAGGCGCCGATCTGGTGGACGGTGCCGAAGAAGAAGTGGACGGCGATGTCGGCGGGCGTCTCTGTGCGGAACGTTCCCTCGCGCTGGCCCTCCTCGACCAGGGCGCGGAAGCGCTCGTGGTAGCGCCGCCGCTCGGCGCGGACGGCCTCGCGGCGGTCGCGGGAGAGCAGGTGCGTCGAGCGGAAGAAGACGGTGAAGTCGTCCAGGTAGAGGAACGAGGTGTTGAGGACGTCGACGGCGGCGGCGCGGAGCCGCTCGGCGGCCGTGCCGGGGCCGCCCGCGATCTGCTCCAGCCGGGACGTCTGCAGGCCGAGGAGCCGGTGGTAGATCTCGTAGAGCAGGTCGTCCTTGGAGCCGAAGTAGTGGTACATGGCCCCCTTGGTCACCCCGGCGGCGTTCACGATCTCCTGCACCGAGGTGTTCTCGAAGCCCTTCTCGGCGAACATCCGGGTCGCCACGGCCAGCAGCCGGTCCGGCAGCGGCAGGGTGCCGGGGATCCGGCCCGCGGGCGCCTGCGCCATCACTCCACCTCCGTCCGGGAACGCCCCCCGGGGTCTCGTGCCGCCCCGGCGCGGCCGCCCGCAGATCGCCGATCAGCCTACCGCCCGGCGACGAACCGCCGCGGCGTGCGCCGGGACCGCGGAAAATCGGCTGTTGACCGGAGCGCCCAGTGATTCTATCTTCGGTGAATCCGACCAGTCGGTATGTGCAATTGGCCTCGGGGGATTCGCGCTGATTCATCGGCGAGGTGAGGCGACATGTCCGGCTCCTCTGCAATCCTGGAACTTCGAGAGGTGACCGTCCGCTTCGCCGGGCTGGTCGCATTGGACGGGGTGTCGCTCACGGCGCCCCAGGGCCGGGTCACGGGGGTGATCGGCCCGAACGGCGCGGGCAAGACGACGCTCTTCAACGTCGTGTGCGGCTTCGTCCGGCCGGGGGCGGGCGAGGTGCGCTGGCGGGGCCGGCTCCTTGGCCGCCATCGGCCGCACGACCTGACGCGGCTCGGCATCGCCCGCACCCTCCAGGGCCTCGGACTGTTCCCGGGGCTGACCGTGCTGGAGAACGTGATGGTCGGCGCCGACCCGCACGCCAGGGCCGGGTTCTGGTCCGGCCTCTTCGCGCTTCCGCGCGCCGACCGCGACGAGGCGGCCCTGCGCGGGCGGGCCATGACCCGGCTCGCGGAGCTGGGCGTCGCGGACGAGGCCGCCCGGCTGCCGGGGCAACTGCCCTACGGCGTGCAGAAGCGGGTCGCGCTGGCCCGCGCGCTCGTGGCCGAGCCCGACCTGCTGCTGCTGGACGAGCCCGCCGCCGGGCTGTCCGCGACCGAGATCGACGAGCTGGCCGGGCTGATCCGAGGGCTGCGCGGCGGGCCCGCCGTGGTCCTCGTCGAGCACCACATGGACCTCGTGATGAGCGTCTGCGACCAGGTCGTCGTGCTGGACTTCGGCAGGGTCATCGCGAGCGGCCCGCCCGAGAGCGTGCGCGACGACCCGGCCGTCCTCGACGCCTACCTCGGCGAGGAGGTCACCGGTGCTTGAGGTGAAGGACCTGACCGTCTCCTACGGCGCGGTCCGCGCGCTCGGCGGCGTGGACCTGTCGGTCGGCGAGGGCTCGGTGACCGCGGTGCTCGGCGCGAACGGCGCGGGGAAGACCACGCTGCTGCGCGCGGTCTCCGGCCTCCTGCGGCCCCGTTCGGGACGCGTCGAGCTGGACGGCGCGGACATCACCGGGACGGCGGTCGAGGAGATCGTCCGGCTCGGCGTCGCGCACGTCCCGCAGAGCGGCGGCGTCATCACCGAGCTGACCGTGCAGGACAACCTGCGGCTCGGCGGGCTGTGGCGGCGCGACCGGGCGGCCCTCGCGCGCCGGGTCGCCGACATGTACGAGCTGTTCCCGCCGCTCGCGCAGCGCCGGTCCCGCACCGCCGCCACCCTGTCCGGCGGCGAGCGGCAGATGCTCGCGCTGGCCCGGGCGCTCACCGGCGCGCCGCGGCTGCTGCTGGTGGACGAGCCGTCCCTCGGCCTCGCGCCGCGGGTGGTCGCCCAGCTGATGGCCGTGCTGCGGCGGCTGTGCGACGAGGACGGCCGGACCGTGCTGCTCGTGGAGCAGAACGCGCGCAGCGCCCTGTCGGTCGCCGACCGCGCCGTCGTCCTGGACCTCGGCTCCGTCGTGGCGGACGAGACCGCCGCGGCCATCGCCGCCGACGACCGCCTCCGCCACGCCTACCTGGGGTTCTGATGGTGCGCTTCCTCAATCTCACGCTCGCCGGCATCACCTCCGGGGCGGTGTTCGCGGCGGTCGCGCTCGCCCTGGTGCTGATCTGGCGCTCCACCCGCGTCGTGAACTTCGCGCAGGGCGGGATGCTGATGTTCACGACGTTCCTCGCCTGGAGCGTCATCGACGCCGGCGGCTCCTACTGGCTCGCGCTCGGCGCCGCCCTGGCGTCCGGGCTGGTGCTGGGCGCGGTCGTCGAACGGGTCGTGGTCCGCCCCGTCGAGAACAAGCCGCCGCTGAACGCGGTGATCGTCACCCTCGGCCTGCTGGTGCTTCTGCAGGCGTCCGCGGGCATGATCTGGGGCGACACGCCGCACTCCTACCCGCCCGCCTTCACCATCAAGGGCCTGTCCGCGGGCGGGACGCGGCTGCTGCTGTCGCCGTTCGACCTGTTCGTCATCGGCGCCGTCGCCGCGGTCATGGTGCTGCTGACGCTGCTGTTCGTCCGCACCGACCTCGGGCTGCGGCTGCGGGCGTCGGCGTTCGCGCCCGAGATCGCCCGGCTGCAGGGCGTCCGCGTCGGCCGGATGCTGACCCTCGGCTGGGCGCTCGCCGCGCTCGTGGGATCGCTCGCCGGGGTGCTGATCGCCCCGTCGGTGTTCGTCGGGCCCGCCCAGTTCGACGCGATGCTCGTCTTCGGGTTCACCGCCGCCGTGATCGGCGGGCTGGACAGCGCCACGGGCGCCGTCACCGGCGGGCTGCTGCTCGGCTGCGCCCTCAGCTACGTGTCCGGCTACCTCGGCTCGGAGCTCGTCGCCCTCGGGGCGCTCGCCGCCCTCATCACCGTCCTGATGATCAGACCGAACGGCCTGTTCGCCGCGAGCGCCGGACGGAGGGTGTGACCCCGTGACCGCCCCCGTGCGAAGCGCCCTGCGCCGCTCCACCCTGACCCGGCACGGGGCCGGCGCCGCCCTCGCCCTCGCCGCGCTGTACGTGCTGACCACCGCCGCCGGCCCCTACCGGGACCTGCAGATCGCGCAGGCCGCCTACCTCACCTGCGCGGTCGCCGGCCTGACGGTGCTGACCGGGCTCGGCGGGCAGATCTCCCTCGGGCACGGGGCGTTCATGGCGGTCGGCGCCTACACCGCGGCGCTGGTCATCGGGCACTGGGGCTGGCCGCTCGCGGCGGTCCTGCCGGCGGCGGCCGGGACCACCGCCGTGGCGGGCGCGGTGGTCGGCGCCGTCGCCGCCCGGCTGCACGGCCCCTACCTGGCCGGCGCCACCCTGGCCTTCGCCGTGGGACTGCCCGGCCTCGCCAACTACGAGCCGCTCGCCGGCGTGCTCGGCGGCCAGAACGGGCTGACCATCGTCCCGCCGGTCCCGCCCGCCGCGCTCGGCGAGACGTTCCCGCTGGAGCGCTGGCAGGCGTGGATCTGCTGCCTCGGCGCCGTCGTCACCCTGTTCCTGCTCGCCAACCTGACCCGCGGCCGGTTCGGGCGGACGCTGCGCGCCAGCCGTGACGACGAGATCGCCGCCGCGCTGAGCGGGGTCCGGGTCGCCCGGCTGCGGATCGCCGCGACCGTCGTCTCGGCGGCCTGCGCCGGGCTCGCCGGCGGGCTGCTCGCCGTGGTCGCCACGCTGGCCGCGCCGGGCGCGTTCCCGCTCACGCTGTCCCTCCAGCTCATCGCCGCGATCGTCATCGGCGGGCTCGGCAGCCTGCCGGGCGCCGTGTGGGGCGCGTTGATCCTGGTGTACGTGCCGACGTGGGCGGCGGACCTGTCGTCCTCGTCCGGCCTCTCGCACAACATCGCGTCGAACCTGCCCCTCGCCGTCTACGGCGTCGTCCTCATCGCGGTGACGCTGGCCTTCCCGCGCGGCGTCCAGGGAGGGCTGCGCGGCATCGGCGGCGCAGTCCGGCGCCGCGCACGCGGGAGGCGCGACCGGGCTCCCGGGTCGCGCGGTCCCGCGCCGAGCGAAACATCGGGGCCCACCACAACGCACCCAGGAGGAGCAGATGAAGCGACGCCGGACGATACGGGCGCTCGCCCTGACGACCGCGGCGACGCTGGCGGTCGCGGCGAGCGGCTGCGGCGGTGACGGAGGGGACGGCGGGTCGGCGGCGCCCGGCGTGACCGCCACCACCGTCACGATCGGCAGCCACCAGCCGCTGACCGGCCCGGCCGCGCCCGGCTACAGCGCCAACTCCGCGGCGTCCAAGGCGTTCTTCGACTACGTGAACGCCAGCGGCGGCGTGCACGGACGCAAGATCGTCTACAAGTACGTCGACGACGCCTACAACCCGACGCAGACCGTGAGCGTGACGCAGAAGCTCGTCCTCCAGGACAAGGTCTTCGCGATCTTCAACGGGCTGGGCACGCCCACGCACTCCAAGGTGGTCGACTACCTGAACGCCCAGCGCGTCCCCGACCTGTTCGTCGCGTCCGGCTGCGGCTGCTGGGACCAGCCGGACAAGCACCCGCAGACGTTCGGGTGGCAGGTCGACTACATCCGCGAGGGCAAGATCCTCGGCGACCACGTCAAGAAGACCTACGCGGGGAAGAAGGTCGCCTACTTCTTCCAGAACGACGACTTCGGCCAGGACGGGGTGAAGGGCCTCGACAAGTACATCCCGAAGGACCAGGTCGTGTCCCGGCAGTCCTACCAGCCGGGCAGCACCGACATCGGCGCCCAGGCGCAGGCGATCGCCCAGTCCAAGGCCGACGTCGTCGTGCTGTTCAGCATCCCCACCTACACGGCGCTGTTCCGGCTCGCCTCGCTGAAGCTGAACTACAAGCCGACGTTCGTCGTCAGCAACGTCGGGTCCGACCCGATCACGCTCACGGGGCTGCTGGAGAGTTTCGCCAAGAAGGGCGGCAGCGAGGTCGAGGGCAGCCCGCTCATCCAGGGCATGGTGACCGACGGCTACCTCGCCGCGCCGGGCGACGCCTCCAACAGCTGGACGGCGCTGTTCAAGAAGATCCACGACCAGTACATCCCGAAGCTGCCGTTCAACGGCAACATCGTCTACGGGATGTCGGTCGCCTACACCTTCGTGCAGGCGCTCCAGGCGGCCGGGAAGGACCCGACCCGCAAGGGCATCGTGGAGGCGCTGGAGAAGTCGCGCTTCACCGGGCCGGGCGTCGTCCCGTTCGCCTACGGCGCGGATTCGCACGCCGGGTACACCGGGGCGGTCATCGGCACGATCAAGGGGCAGAACGTCGTGCCCCAGGGGCAGCCGCTGACCACCGACGACGGTGACGGGCCGATCCAGCCCTACACGGCCCCGCAGCCGCAGGCGCCCGCCAACGGCGTCCCCGCCGCGGGCTGACGGGTCCCGCCGTCCCGCGCGTCCCCGGCGCGGGACGGCGGCCCGGCCGCCCGCCGCGCGGCGGGCGGTTCAGGCGCGGACGACCTCCGGGCCCGCGGCCGCGAGGTCGGCGGCCAGGTCGGTGTCCAGCCCGGTGTCGGTGATCAGCACGTCGATGTCGGCGAGGCCGCCGAACCGCACGAGGTGGTCGTGCCCGATCTTGGTGCGGTCGGCGAGCAGCACCCGCCGCCGCGACGAGGCGATCATCGCCCGCTTCACCGCGGCCTCGGCCTGGTCGGAGGTGGTCAGCCCGCGCTCGACCGAGCAGCCGTTGGTCGCCATGAACGCCACGTCCACCCACAGGTCGGCGAGCGGGCGCAGCACCCAGTCGTCCACCGTGGCGAGCGTGCGGCCGCGCACCCGCCCGCCGAGGATGATCACGGTGAGGTTGGGGCGGGTCGCCAGCACCGCCGCGTGCGGCGGCGAGTTGACGATCACGGTCAGCTCGCGGTCGGTCGGCAGCAGCTGGACGAACCGGGACGTGGTCGTCCCGGCGTCCACGATGACCGACCCGTCGGCGGGCAGCTCCTCCAGCGCCGCCTTGGCGATGCGCTGCTTCTCCTCCGTCATCACCGCGTCCCGCGCCGCCAGCTCCGGTTCGAAGCCGAGCCGTTCGACGGGCATCGCGCCGCCGTGCACGCGCCGGACCGTCCCGGCCCGCTCCAGCACGGTCAGGTCGCGGCGGATCGTCTCGGTGGTGACCGAGAACTCCTCGGCGAGCGCGACCACGTCCACCCGGCCCTTCGAGCGCGCCAGCGCAAGGATCGCCTGCTGCCGTTCCTCGGCGTACATGACCGTCCCACCCGTTCCGTCTGCGTCGCGGTGCGTCCCGCGTCGCGGTGCGTCCATTGTGCCGAGTCCGCCGGGCCCGGTCCGCGCAACCGGTCAGGCGGGCCGCTCGGCGTCCAGGTCGCGGGCGAGCAGGCCGGCGAGCTCCTCCAGCGCGCCGCCGGCCCCGTCCCCCTCGGCGGAGAGGATCACCTCCGTTCCCCGCCGCGCGCCGAGCGACAGCACGCCGAGGATGCTGCCGGCGGGGACGGGCGCGCCGTCGCCGACCCGGATGGACACCGGCACCGGCTGCCGCGCCGCCGCCTGGACGAACAACTGCGCGGGGCGGGCGTGCAGCCCCTGCGCCGCGGCGACGACGACGCTCCGTTCGGGCATGACGTCTCCTTCAGGGTTCGATCGTGACCTTGATGGCGGCGCCCCGGGTGACCAGGTCGAGGGCGTCGTGCAGGGCGTCCAGCGGAAGCCGGTGGGTGAGGAGGTCCTCGACGGGGACCCGCCCGGACCCGATCAGCTCCAGCGCACGGGCGTTGTGCGCGGGGCTCGACCCGTTCGCGCCGACCAGGGACAGCTCCCGGTAGTGGACGCGGTTGGCGTCCACGGGGACGACCGGGTCGTCCTTGGGCAGCCCGCCGAACAGGCTGACCCGGCCGCCCGGCGCGACCAGCCGCTGCGCCTGGCCCTGCGCGGCCGCCGACGCGGCGGCGGTGATCGCGACGTCGGCGCCGCGGCCGCCGGTGCGTTCGAGGATCTCCTCGACGACGTCGCCGGAGCCCGCGTCGAGCGCCGCGTCCGGCTTGACGAGCGCGGCGGCCCGGTGCAGCCGCTCGGCGTTGACCTCCACGAGGAACACGCGGGCGGCGCCGCGGGCCCGCGCGACCCGTACGTGCAGGCAGCCGACCGGGCCCGAGCCGAACACCACGACGTCGTCGCCCTCACCGACGCGGGCCAGTTCCTGGCCGTTCAGCACGCACGCGAGCGGCTCGGCGACCGACGCCTCGGCGAACGAGACGCCGTCCGGGACCCGGTTCACCCCGCCCACCGCGAGCACCTTCGCCGGGACCACCAGGTACTCGGCGAACCCGCCGTCGTAGTGGTATCCCATCGACTCCTGCGCGGCGCAGACCGTCATCCGGCCGCGGCGGCACTCGGCGCACCGCCCGCACGGGATCGCCGCGATCACCTGGACGCGGTCGCCCGCGGCCCAGTCCCCGGCGCCGGCCCCGGCCTCGACGACCTCCCCGGCGATCTCGTGGCCCATCACCCGCGGCGGGACGATGTGGTGGTGCCCGAACCGGGAGATCTTGACGTCGGTCCCGCAGGTCGAGCAGTTGCGGACGCGGATCTTCAGCTCGCCCGGGCCGGGCTCGGGTTCGGGGGCGTCCTCCAGGCGGATGTCGGCGGGGGCGTAGAAGCGGGCGACCTTCATGCGGTGTGTCCCTGTCCTGTCGGTTGCTCGTCCTCGGCCCGCGGGGCGAGCAGCGCGAGGATCTGCTCGGCGCCGGTGGCCTCGCGCAGCGCGCGGGCCCGGTCCGGGTCCATGAGGACCTGGGCCAGCTCGGCGAGGATCTCCATGTGGCCGTCGCCGCGCGCCGCGATCGCGATGCAGACGGTGACGGTCTCGCCGTTCCAGTCCGTCCCGTCCGGGAACCGGACGACGGCGAGGGCGTCGCGGCGGATCAGGTCGCGGCCCCCCGACGTGCCGTGCGGGATCGCCACGCCCTCACCGAGATAGGTGGAGATGGAGCGTTCCCGCTCCAGCATCGCCTCGATGTAGCCGGGCTCGACGGCGCCCGCGTCCACCAGTACCTGCCCGCAGATCCGGACGGCGTGGTCGCGGCCGCGGGCCCGCGCGTCCAGCCGGATCGCGTCCGGGACGAGCAGGCCGGCGGCGCCCTCAGGCACCGACCTCGCCGCCGTCCTTGATCGCCTTGACCAGCCGGTCGACGGCCGGGTCGCCGAGGTAGACCTCGAAGGGGATCACCGGTGCGCCGCCGGCGCCGCGCCGGGCGCGGGCCGCGAGCCCGGTGTGGCAGACGATCACGTCGGCGTCGCCGGGGATCGCGTCGACGGGCGTGTGCTCGACCGCGACGTCCTGCCTGCGCAGCGCCTTGCGGAGCTGGCCGGCGAGCATGACGCTGCTGCCCATGCCGGCGTCGCAGGCGATGACGAGTTTGCGGATGTCCTTGCCGTTCATCGTGGGTGCGCCTTCCATCAGTGTGCGGTCGTCTCTCGTGCCGCGCCGTCGGCGGGCTGCTGCGGGGCGGTGTCCTCGGCGGCGCTCTCCTCGGCGGCGCCGGCCTCCCCGCCGGTCGCGTCCCCGTCCTCCGGGTCGGACTCGGCCAGCCGGCCGAAGCCGAGCAGGGCGGCGCCGACGCCGAAGGAGACGGCCGCGGAGGCGATCAGGCCCGTGTAGACGCCGATCCAGTTGCCGGCGCCGCGGGGCGTCTGCGCGAGGTAGGCGAAGATGCTGCCCGGCGACGGGGTCGCCACGAGCCCGGCGCCCGTGGCCACGAAGATCGCCACTCCGGTCATGCCGCCCGCGATCGCGGCGAGGATCATCCGCGGCTTCATCAGGATGTAGGGGAAGTAGATCTCGTGGATGCCGCCGAAGAAGTGGATGACGGCGGCCGCCGGGACGCTCGGGCGCAGCCGCCGCGGCCCGAAGAACCAGTAGGCGAGCAGGACGCCGAGGCCCGGCCCCGGATTGGACTCCAGCATGAACAGCACGGACCTGCCGTGCTCGGCGGCCTGCTGGACGCCGAGCGGCCCGAGCACCCCGTGGTTGACGGCGTTGTTGAGGAACAGCACCTTCGCCGGCTCGATGAGCAGGGACGTGAGCGGCAGCAGGTCGTGGTCGACCAGCCATCCCACGCCGTCCCCGGCCCATTCGGTGAAGGTGTTCATGACCGGGCCGATGACCCGGTTGCCCGCGACGGCCATCGCGGCGCCGACGATCCCGGCGGAGAAGTTGTCGACCAGCATCTCGAACCCGGTCCGGACGCGGTCCCGCACGAGCCCGTCGAACAGCCGCAGCAGGTACGCGGCGAGCGGGCCGGTGATCATCGCGCCGAGGAACATCGGCACCTCGGCGCCGACGACGATGCCCACGGTGGCGACCGCGCCGACGACGGCGCCGCGCTGGCCGTGCACCATGCGGCCGCCGGTGTAGCCGATCAGCAGCGGCAGCAGGAACTTGATCATCGGGTCGACCAGCTCGCCGAGCTCCTTGTTCGGCAGCCAGCCCGTCGGGATGAACAGGGCGGTGATCAGGCCCCAGGCGATGAACGCGCCGATGTTCGGCATCACCATCGCGGCCATCCGGCCGCCGAGCCGCTGGACGTTCGCGCGGATCCCGCTCCCGGCGGGCTCCGGGGTGTGGGTGGTGGCCATCTCGGCCTCCTGTCGTTCGGGGGTGGGGGTGGTGCTCTGCGGGTCAGGTGAGGAGGGGGCGGGCGAGGTCGGGCCGCGGGTGGATGCGCACGATGTCGCGCCGCACGTCGGCGGCGCCCGGCATCCGGCTGGCGGGCAGCCGCACGGCCGCCGCGCCCCAGGCGAGGCCCTCGGCGAGCGCGCGGGGCCCGCGGGCGCCCGCCGCGAGGAACCCGGCGAGCAGGGCGTCGCCGGCGCCGACGGTGCTGCGCGGGAGGGCGACGGGCGCCTCGCCGGTGAGGACGCCGTCGTCGTCGATGAGCACCGCGCCCTGCGCGCCGAGGCTGACCAGGACGGCGCGGGCCCCCCAGGCCCGCAGCTGCCCGGCCGCCTCGACCGCGTCGGCCACGGTGTCGACCGGGCCGCCCGCGGCCTCCGCGAGCTCCTCCCGGTTCGGTTTGACCAGGTCGGGCGCGGCGGCGACGGCGGCGCGCAGCGCCGGGCCGCTGGTGTCGACCGCGACGCGGACGCCGCCCGCGGCGAACCGGCGGCACATCCGCGCGTAGGTGCCGTCCGGGACGCCGGGCGGAAGGCTCCCGCAGCCGACGACCCAGCTGGCGGCGCCGGCCGCGGCGGCCACCGCGGCGCCGACCTCGTCCAGCTCCCCGGGCGACAGCGGGCCGCCGGGCTCGTTCAGCTTGGTGACGACGCCGCCGGGCTCGACGATCGTGACGTTGGAGCGGGTCCGCCCGCGGGCGCGGACGGCGTGCACCCGCATGCCCTCGGTCTCCAGCAGCCGGCGCAGCTGGTCGCCGTCCGCGCCGCCCACCGCGACCACGGCGGTGGCCTCGACGCCGTTGGCCAGCAGCGCCCGGGACACGTTGACGCCCTTGCCGCCCGGGTCCAGCCGCGCGGACCTGGCCCGGATGACCGCGCCGCGGGTCAGCACGTCCACCTCGATCGTGCGGTCGAGGCTCGGGTTGAGCGTCACCGTGACGATCATGCGCCGACCGCTCCCGGCTTCATGTGGCTTCCCTTCTGTTTGAGTTGGTTTCTCTTGTTTTAGATCCGTTTTCTGTCGCGGTCAAGAGCGGCGGGGCCGCCGTGGTCGTCCTGTCCGATGGCGGGAAGGATGATCTGTGGTGGGCGGTGCGATGCGCGAGGCGGGAGGGGCGTCGTGAGCCGGGGCGGGACGGTCTGATGGCCTGGTCGATCTGCTTCAGCCTGCTCGCGGCGTTCCTGTTCGCCGGGGCCGCGGCCCTGCAGTACCGGGCCGCGAGGCGGGCCGTGCACGGCGTCTCGGACGCGTCCGCCGTCCACGGGCTGATCCGCCGGCTGGTCCGCGACCCGGTGTGGCTGACCGGATGGGGGGTCAACCTCGGCGGGTTCTGCGCGCAGGCCGTCGCCCTGCACTTCGGCTCGACGGCCGTCGTCCAGCCGCTGCTGGTCACCCAGCTGGTCTTCACGATCGTGCTCGGCACGATCGGCACGGGACGCCGGCCCGCGCGGCTGGACCTGCTCGGCGGCATCGCCGTGTCCGCCGGCCTCGCCGTCCTGTTCACGGTCCCGGGCGCGATCCCGCCCCAGGGCGAGCCGTCCCGGCCGCGGATCCTGCTCGCCGGGCTCATCGCCGCGCCGGTCATCATCGCGCTGTCCCGGGCGGCATGGCTGCGCAGGGGCCCGATACGGGCCGCGCTGCTCGGCGTCTGCGCCGGCCTGTGCTTCGCCGCGACCGCCGTGCTCATCAAGCTCACCACCGCCGACCTGGTCGACCGCGGCGTCGCGGCCACCGCGGGGGACTGGCCCGGCTACGCGCTGGCGGGCAGCACGCTGCTCGGCCTGGTCATCGAGCAGCGGGCGTTCGCGGCCGGGTCGCTGCCCGCGGCCATGACCGCGATGACGATGACGAACCCGATCGCGTCCTACCTCGTGGCCGCCTTCGCCTTCCAGACGCTGCCGCCCCGGACGGCCGCCGCGTTCACGGCCCTGTCGTTCAGCGTGCTGCTGCTCACCGGGGGAGTCGCGCTCCTGTCGCGGTCCGCGCACGCGACCCGCGAGAGCGATACGGTGCCCGAAGCCTCCCGAAAGGACCCTCTTTGATCACCCGACGCGCCCTCGTCCTCGGTGGGCTCGGCGGCATCGGTGCCGTCGCGGTCACGGGCGGCACCGGCTACGCGCTGGTCGAGAGCGAGACCCTCCCCGGCAAGGTCCGGCTGGACCGCGCGCTCGGCAGGTGCGGGGACGTGCCGGCGCCGCCGCCCGCGTCCGTCCGGACCGAGACGATGACCTGGCGTTCCGCGCATCGCCGCACGACCGTCACCGCGACCGTCGTCCCGCCCGCCGCGAACCGGTCGCCGCGCGGCCTGCCGGTGGTCGTCGCCCTGCACGGCACCGGGGAGAACGGCTCCTCCCTCGTGCGGAACCTGGCCCTGGACCACTACCTTCCCGACGCCGTCGCCAACGGCGGCGTCCCCCCGTTCACCCTGGTGAGCGTGGACGGCGGACCCTCCACCTACTGGCATCCCCGCGCCGCCGGCGACGACCCGGTCGGCATGATCGTGGACGAGCTGCTGCCGCGGCTGCGGGAACGCGGCGCCCGCACCGACCGCGTCGGCGCCATCGGCTGGTCGATGGGCGGCTACGGCGCCCTCGTCCTGGCCCGCCGTCTCGGCCCCGCCCGCACGGCCGCCGTGGTCGCGTCGTCCCCGGCCCTGTTCGGCTCGTACGAGGACGCGATCGCCACCAACCGCCGCGCGTTCGACGGCGCGGCGGACTACCACCGCAACGACGTCTTCGCCGCGCTGGACGAGCTGAAGGGCATCCCGCTGCGCGTCGACTGCGGGACGAGCGACCCGTTCGCCGACCGGGTGCGCGAGTTCCGCGACCGGGTCCGCCCCGAGGGCGGGCTGGAGGACGGATGCCACGACGCGGCCTTCTGGCGGCGGCAGCTCCGCCGCGAACTGGCGTTTCTCGGACACCGCCTGGGCGCCCGCTGATCACCTGGAAATGTCGGTGGGACCAGGCATGATGTCGTCATGAGCGACACCCCGGCCCACACCGAGATCGGCGACCGGGCGGCCTACGCCGCCGCCGTCCAGACCGCCGTCGCCGCCTCCGCCGCCTACTACGGCGAGGGCGACGCGCCGCTCGACGACGACGCCTTCGACCGGCTGGTGCGCGGCGTCGCCGCCTACGAGGCCGAGCATCCGGACGAGGTGCTGCCCGAGTCCCCGACGGGCAAGGTCGCCGGGGGAGCGGTGGTCGGCGACGTCCCGCACACGGTCCCGATGCTGAGCCTGGACAACGTGTTCTCCGCCGAGGGCCTGGAGACGTGGGCGGCGCGCCTGGTCCGCAGGCTCGGCCGCGAGGTCGCGACATGGAGCGTGGAGCCGAAGCTGGACGGCATGGCGATCTCGGCCCGATACCGCGGCGGGCGGCTCGTCCAGCTGGTGACGCGGGGCGACGGCGCCGCCGGGGACGACGTCTCGCACTGCTCCGGCATGATCCTCGGCCTGCCGGGACGCCTCGCCCGGCCGCTCACCGTCGAGCTGCGCGGCGAGGTGCTGATGACGCGCTCCCAGTTCGAGGCCGCCAACGCCGCCCGCGCCGCCGCCGTGGGAACGACGTTCGCCAACCCGCGCAGCGCCGCCGCGGGGTCCCTGCGCACCCGGGACCACCCCTACAAGGTGGAAATGACCTTCTTCGCCTACGGCGCCCTCCCGATGGACGGCACCGACGACGAGACGGCCGCGCGCCTGCGCGACCTGCCGCACAGCCAGATCATGGAGCTGGTCGCGGGCCTCGGCGCGAACACCACGGCCGCGACGTCCGCCCCGGGGATCACCGCGACGTCGATCGAGCGGGTGCTGGAACGGGTCGAGGAGATCGCCGCGCTGCGCGCCGAACTGGACTTCGGCATCGACGGCATCGTGATCAAGGCGGACGCGGCGGCCGACCAGGCCGACGCCGGCCTGTCCTCCCGCGCCCCGCGCTGGGCGATCGCCTACAAGCTGCCCGCGGTCGAGAAGATCACCCGGCTGCTGGACGTGGAGTGGAACGTCGGCCGGACCGGGGTCATCGCGCCCCGCGCCGTCCTGGAGCCCGTCGAGGTGGACGGCTCCACCATCACCTACGCGACCCTGCACAACGCCGCCGACATCGAGCGGCGCGGCCTGATGATCGGCGACCACGTCACCGTCTACAAGGCGGGTGACGTCATCCCGCGCGTGGAGGCGCCGGTCGTCCACCTGCGCTCCGGGCGGGAGCGGCCCATCGAGATCCCCGCGGCCTGCCCGCGCTGCGGCGACGGCATCGACGCCTCCCAGCAGCGCTGGCGGTGCGTGCGGGGGCGCGCCTGCCACGCCGTCGTGTCCCTGCGCTACGCGGTGGCCCGCGACCAGTTCGACATCGAGGGCCTCGGCGAGGGACGCATCGACCAGCTCATCGCCACGGGGCTGATCAGCGACTTCGCCGACCTGTTCACGCTCACATACGACCAGGTCATCGCCCTGGAGCGGATGGGCGAGACCAGCACCACCGCCCTTCTCGCCGCGATCGAGGGGGCCAAGGCCAAGCCGCTGAGCAAGGTGTTCTGCGCGCTCGGCGTGCGCGGCACCGGCCGGTCGATGTCGCGCCGCATCGCCCGGCATTTCGCCACGATGGACGCGATCCGCGCCGCGGACGCCGAGGCGTTCCAGGAGGTCGAGGGCGTCGGGCCGGAGCGCGCGGCGGTCCTGGTCGCCGAGATCGCCGAGCTGGCCCCGCTGATCGACAAGCTCGTCGCCGCCGGGGTCACCATGACCGAGCCGGGCGCCGCCGGCCCCGCCGCGCGGGAGGCCGGGCCCGACGCCGCGGCACTGCCCCTGGCCGGGATGTCGGTCGTCGTCACCGGAGCGATGTCCGGCCCGCTGGACGGCCTGTCGCGCAACCAGGTGAACGAGCTGATCGAACGCGCCGGCGGCACGGCGTCCTCGTCGGTGTCGGCCCGCACGTCCCTGCTCGTCGCGGGGGAGAAGGCCGGGTCGAAGAAGGCCAGGGCCGAGCGGCTCGGCATCGAGATCGTCACGCCGGAGGAGTTCGCCGCCCGCGTCGCCGCGTTCCTGTGACCCGCGGCTACGCCGTCCGTTCGACACGGCCCGGCCGGTCGGCACGGCCCGTCCGCACCAGCCAGCTCAGCATCAGCATGAGGTCGAGCCGGCCGTCCGGCTCGGTGAACCGGCCGCCGGTCAGCTCGGTGATGCGGCGCAGCCGGTACCTGACGGTCTGCTCGTGGATGTGCAGGCGCTCCGCGGCGATCACCGCGTTGTCACCGCACTGCAGGTAGGTCAGCAACGTCTCGGCGAGCGGCTGCCGGCGCCCCGGCGGCAGCTCCAGCAGCGGCCCGAGGGCGGCCTCGGCGGTCGCGTCGACCAGTTCGTCCGCCGCGAGCGTGGCCAGGGAGGCGATGTGGTCCACGCACCGGACGGGCTCCTCGTCCGGCAGCAGCCCCCGCTCCGCCAGGGTCAGGGCGTGCCGCGCCCAGCGCAGCGACACCGCGCCCTGCCCGACCGGGACGGTCGGGCCGAGCGCCGAGGTGCCGAGCCTGCGGAGCGCCGGCCACAGCCGGTCCTGGCCGGGGCCCTCCGGGTCGGGCACCACGAGGAAGGGGATCGGCGCCTCCCAGTCCGCCAGCACGGCGGGCGGCAGGATCCGGGCTCCGGCGGGCGCCCCGGCGGGCAGCGCCACCAGCGCGATGCTCTTCGGCAGCTCCCAGCGGGCCGCGACCGCCAGCTCGGCGATCGCCTCGTGCCCGGGCGGGGGCTCGGCGACCAGCAGGTCGCGGAGCCGGTCGCGGCGGCGCTCCCGCTCGGTCGCCAGCTGGCCCTGCTCGCGGGCGTAGCCCTGCGCGGCGGCGTCGGCGGCCCGCGCCAGCAGCATGAACAGCGAGTCCGTGAGCCGGCCCAGCGTCTCGCGCGACCAGCCGAGCCGGTAGGCGTCCTTGATGAACCTGCGGCAGGCGACCTGGCTGCTCACGCGCATCGCGTTCTGCAGCGCGGCCAGGCTCCGGCCGTGCCGCGCCTCCTCCTCGCCGAGCCGCAGGTACAGCTCGGTGATCTTGCGCGCGTCCGCGGTCGGATGGTCGACGGAGTCCACGAAGAAGGCGACGGTGTCGCTGACCGTCTTCTCCACCTTCCGGGCGTACTCGCCCCCGTCGGCGCCCGCGTACTCGGGGACCTGGTCGCGGATCTCCCGCTCCATCTCGTCCACGGCGGCCTGGAGGTGCTGCCGCAGCACGTCGGGCAGCTCGGCGGGCATCGGCCCTTCTGTCATCCGTTGTCCGATCGGCGGGGTGGGCTCGGGCGAATCACCCTAGGCAAGAAAGCGAACGCTGTCATCACCCGCCGACACGGTCAGGGATGGGCGGGCTGCGGTGTGGACGCGGCGGTGGAGGCGGAGGCGGAGGCGGAGGCGGAGGCGGTGGGGGAGCGCCGCCGCGCCGTCACGCGGCGGCCGAGCTTCTGCGCCGGCAGTTCGACATACCGGTGCACCAGCGCGGCCGAGGTGAGGACGGTCGCCAGCAGCACCACGCCCCAGGCGGCCCGGATCGGCGCCGACAGCCCCCAGGTGTCTTGTCCGGCGGCGTGCCAGATCGCCTGGATGACCAGCGGGTGCAGCAGGTAGACCGAGTAGCTGACCAGGCCCAGCCACACGAGGACGCGCGGCATGGAGCGGTGCCGCAGGGCGAGGCCGGCCAGGAACGTCAGCCACGCGGCGCCCACGGCGATGGACCAGTCCGGCCCGAGGGGGTTCGGGTTGGCGTGCAGGGCCCAGCTGGTCGGGGTGCGCATCCCCGCCGCCACCGTCAGGGCGGGGACGATCGCCACCATCGCCGCGGCGGGTCCGGGCCGGAGCCGCCCGTCCTGGATGCCGCGGATCGCGGTCCCGGCGAACATGGTGGCGATGATGCACAGGCTCTCGATGGCGCCGATGCGGCTGTTCAGCACGAGCAGGATGAGGGCCAGCGCGGCCACCACCCCGACGCCCGCCCGCCGCAGCCCGCGGCGCCGGCTCACCATGGCGGCCAGGCCGCCGGCGAGCAGCAGCGCGGCGGCGAAGATCGTCCCGCCCGGCCACCGGGAGGCCAGCAGCCCGGACGGCAGCGCGACCCCGAGGATGGCCGCGCCCACGCCGAAGCCGAGGGCGACGCGGGCGCTGGCGCGGTGCACGCCGGCGACGAACATCGCCGTCACGAGCAGGTAGAAGACCATCTCGTAGGACAGCGTCCAGAAGACGTTGACGACGTTCGGGACGCCCAGCAGGTCCTGCAGCATCGTCAGGTGCGCCAGCGCGGACGTCCAGGGCCGGTCCCCGATCGCCGCGGGCAGCCCGTAGGAGAGGCCGGCCGCGCCGAGCAGCAGCGCCAGCACCACCGACACGCCCCACGCCGGATACAGCCGGAAGAACCGCCCGGCCCAGAACTGCCGGACGCTGCCGCGCCGCTCCAGGGAGAACGGCACCACGTAGCCGCTGACGAGGAAGAACACGAAGACCCCGTACCGGCCGAAGTCGAACCACGGGCCGGTCGCCCGGCGGACCTCGGGCAGCAGCACGTCCAGGGAGTGCTCGAACACCACCACCAAGGCGGCGAGGCCGCGGAGCGCGTCCAGCCAGCCCATGCGCGGTGCCTTCGCCGGGGGAGCGCCGATCGTCGTGTCAGGCGGAGTCAGGGTGTTCGTCGGCATCCGGGCCACCATAGGGGCCGAACCGTTACCGTTTCTAACGGGCAAATGAGATTTCTCTTAATCGCGGCACCCGTCGCCTGACGCAGCGTCACGGGGCGCGGACACCGGATGAGCGGCTGGAGCAGGGCGGGCATGGCGAACCGGAGGAGGCCGCCGGGCCGGACGTACCGGAAAAATGTGATCAACCCCACATCGGCGTCAGCGGACGCCGACGGCGCCGTACATGACCGGCTCGTCGCGGGGGCCGGGCGGCCCCTCGGCGATGAGCGGCGCCACCCCGGGCGGCAGCGGACGGAACGGCCCGAGGAGCCGTGCGATCTCGGCGCCGCCGCGCGGATGCACCGCGACCGAGGTCGCCTCGCCGTAGAGCCGCGCGGCTTCGGTGACGGCGCCGGGGGCGAAGTCGGCGGTGGCGTGCGAGACGACCAGCGCGCTGCCGGGCGCCGTGACCGCCGCGAGGCGGTCGACGAGGTCCCCGGCGCCGGGCACGAAGTGCAGGACGCAGGAGAACACCAGCGCGACCGGTTCGGCCGGGTCGATCAGCCGCCGCACCTCGGGGCTGTCCATGACGGCGGCCGGGTCGCGGATGTCGGCCCGCAGCGCCGCGATGTTGCCGCCGTCGATGAGCAGCGCGCGGGCGTGCGCGATGACGAGCGGGTCGTGGTCGACGTACACGACGCGGGCGCCGCCCGCGCGGCCCGCGGCCATCTGGTGCAGGTTGTCGGCCCTCGGCAGGCCGCAGCCGAGGTCGAGGAACTGCCGCACCCCGCGTCCGGCGAGCAGTGCGACGGAGACGGCGAGGAAGCGGCGGGCGGCGCGGGCGGCGCCCGCGGCCTGCGGGAGGATCCCCAGGATCCGCTGGGCGAGGTCGCGGTCGGACGCGTAGTTGTCCTTACCGCCGAGGAGGTAGTCCTGGACGCGCGCCGGACCCGGCCGGTGCAGGGCGAGAGGGGTGGTCTCCGGCGCCCTCGTGCCGGGCATGGGCATGGTGCTTCACCTGTCGCCTTCACCAGACGGGATCGGTGCAATGGCTCGCTTACGACGGTAGGCCGCCGCGGCGGGCCCGGGGGCGGCCGCGTCCGGTGGACCGTCCGAAACCCGCCGGGCGTATGGCCGCATGGGGCCAGCCGGGTTTGACGCACCCCCGCCCGGTTCTGCGGCGGGCGGTCAAGGCGCGGACGCATCCGCGCCCGGGCACCGGCGTGCGACTGGCCTTTTCCGGCCATGACAAGCACTTAACCGAAGACGTCGATTCGCGGTGGAGAGCCCACCGTGGTCACCGTTCGGCGTCGCGCCACATGAGCCAGACCGGCGGGCACCCCCTGCCCGGCAGCCGGAGTTCGCGCGTCACCCTGAAGCCGAACCTCTCGTAGTAGGGCACGTTCTGTTCCTTGGACGATTCCAGGTAGGCGGGCAGGCCCTCGGCATCGCAGCGATCGAGCCGCGACCGCAGCAGGGCCGCGCCCAGACCGTTGCCCTGCGCCGGGGGGTCGGTGCCGAGCACGGCCAGGTACCAGTGCGGCTCGCGCGGATGGTGCTTCTCGATCGCGCCGAGCGCGCGGAGGGTGGCGGGCGTCCTGGTGCCGAGGATGCGCAGCAGCGGCATGGCGTGCGCCGCCTGCAATCGCAGGGGCACGCTCCACAGTCCGGGCGGGTCCCACAGCGCGGCGGCCTCGGCCCCGTCCCCGCGCCCGGTGGTCTCGGTGGATCCGTGGGGGAGGTGGACCCGCCGCAGCAGGATGCCGAACAGCGCGGTCATCCGCCGCACGCGGGAGGCGTCGTCCGGTAGCAGCCAGCGCCAGACGGGGTCGTCGTCGAACGCGCGCCCGAGGAGGGTCGCGATCGGTGCGGCGTCGGCGTCGTCCGCCACGCGGACGAGGGGGGACGGACGGGGCTCGGACGTCATGGCGCGACCTCCTCGGGGACGCGCCGATCCTCACCGGGGGCGCGTCCCCGCGTCAAGCGCGGTCACGCTCGGCCGCGGCGCTCGGCCCGCGCCCGGGCCAGCTCCTCCAGGATGAGCGAGACGCCGATCCCGATCAGCCAGGTGTCCTTCGCGAGCGGGATGCCCTGCGGGGTGGGGCGCAGCCCGCCCTCCTGCCGCACCCCGGGCAGCCGCAGGTACAGGCCGGTCAACCCGGCCGAGAACGCGGTGAGCGCCGCGCCCGCGACGAGGGAGGGCACCAGCGGGACCACCAGGACCGTGCCGAGGGCGACCTCCGCCCTGCCGAGCGTGCGGGTGAAGTCCCGCGGATCCTGCGCCTCCAGGAACGGGTAGGCGGCCTTCGCCATCCCGTGGGTCTGATCGGCCGCCTCGTCCAGTCCCTGGAGCTTCGACAGGCCCGAGTTCAGGACGAAGGCGCCGACGGCCAGCCGGACGGGCATCTGGTGAGCGCGAGCAAGTAGACGCATCGTGTCCCCATAAGCGATCGGAAGACCGGGCGCAGGGCATCATTCCCGCCGATTCGCCTTCACACCTGATCGCCGGGTCAAGTCTCGGCCTGCCGGCGCGCGGCGGGCGGACTACCGCGCGGGGAGCAGGCGCCCGGTCGGCGAATGCCCCGAGCGGGGCAGGCGGGAAGCCTCCGGGCGGCCGACGACGCCCCCGGTGCCGCCGTTGCACGATCGGGCCGTCGTCGAGAGAACCGGAGCGCTGAGATGTCGACCGTCCAGACGCGGCCGGCGGCCGCCGGGCAGCGGTGGCGGCCGGGACCGCCCGTCCGCAAGACCATCACCGTCGTGCACGTCGTCGCCTCCGTCGCGCTGCTGGGGGAGGTGTGGGCCCTCGTGCTGCTCAACCTCACCGCCACGCTGACCGAGGACGCGACGCTCGCGCACTCCGCCTACCGCCTCATGGGCGTGCTGGTGTTCGGGGGAGGCATCCCGCTCAGCCTCACCGCCCTGGCCAGCGGCATCGCGCTCGCCACCGGCAGCTCGTGGGGCCTGGCGCGGCACTACTGGGTGCTCGCCAAGCTGGTGCTGCTGATCGCGGTGATCCTCGCCGGGATGCTGCTGTTCACGCCCGAGGCGATGGCGGACGCGACCGCGGGCGGGGCGGTTCCGTCCGGGCGGCGGTGGGAGCAGGTGGCGGTGGTCTCCTGCCAGCTCGTCATGCTGCTCACCGCCACCGCCCTGTCGGTGTTCAAGCCTCGCGGCCGCGTCCGGCGGCGCGTCCGCTCATGATGCTGGCCGCCCGTCCGGCAGGCGCTCTCCGACCGCCCGCAACGCCTCCGCACACGCCCGGACCGCCGATCGGCAGGGGTAGCCTTTCTCCGCGTGACGAGTCCCGAATGGGCCCCTGAGCGCGAGGTGACGCCCGAACTGGCGGGCACGCTGATCGGGCGGAGGTTCCCTGAGCTGCGCGGCGCCCCGGTGGAGCGCCTCGCCACCGGCTGGGACAACACCGTCTTCCTCGTCGGCGGGGACTGGGTGTTCCGGTTCCCGCGCCGGCAGATGGCGATCCCGGGGGTCGAGCGCGAGATCGCGGTGCTGCCCGTCCTGGCGCCACGGCTGCCGCTGCCGGTGCCCGTGCCGCGCTTCGCCGGGGCGCCGTCGGACGACTTCCCCTGGCCGTTCTGGGGCGCGCGGCGCATCCCGGGCCGCGAGCTCGCCGACGTGCGGCCGGCGGACGGGGACCGGGTCGTCCTCGCCGCCGAGACCGGGGCCTTCCTGCGGGCCCTGCACGACCCTGCCCTGGCCCGGGAGGCGGGGGAGGGCCTGCCGTTCGATCCGATGGGACGCGCCGACCCCGCCGGGCGCGCGTCGCGTACCTACGGCCGCCTGGACGCGATCGCCGCCGGAGGGGTCTGGGAACGGGATCCGGCCGTCGAGGACTTCCTGGCGGCGGCCCAGGGCTGGGACGCGCCGGGCGGGGAACCGGTGATCGTCCATGGGGATCTGCACGTCCGGCATCTCCTGCTCACCGCCGACGGCCATGCGGCGGGAGTGATCGACTGGGGGGACGTCTGCCTCGGCGCCCCGGCCGTGGACCTGTCGCTGGCCTACGCGGGGTTCGAAGGCGCCGCGCGGGAGGCGTTCCTCGCGGAGTACGGGCCGGTGCCGGGGGAGCAGGAGGCCGCCGCGCGCACCCTGGCGCTGAACCTCACCGCGACGCTGGCCGAGTACGCGGCGTCCACCGGGCGGGACGCGCTGCTCGCCGAGACACTCGCGGGGCTCGGACGCGCCCTCAGCTGAGACCGGGGCTCAGGGTGCTCATGTAGACGCGGATCGTGGTGCCCTCCGGCCCGGTGTGGACGCGGACCAGGTCGGCGATGTGGTTGACCATGAGGATGCCGCGGCCGCCGTTCGGGCTCATGTCAGCGGGGCGGCGGCCGGCGAGCGGGTCGCTGATCGTCCCGGCGTCGCTGACCTCGCAGACGACGTGCCCGTTCTCCGCCCAGAGCCGCGCGGTGCCCGTGCCGCCGCCGTGCAGGCAGGAGTTGGCGGCCAGCTCGTTCACGGCGAGTTCGAGGTCGCCGACGGCTCTGGCGCCGAGGCCGAACCGCGTCCCCCAGTGGCAGGCGAACTCGCGGACGAGGGAGAGCGCGTCGATGTCGAAGCTCATCGCGACCGCCTCGGCGGGCTCGGCGGGCTCGGGCAGCGGCAGGTTGTAGTCGCCGATGACACGGTGCGGCGCGTAGTCGCCGCTCGGACGCAGGCCGTACCGGTCGATCACGACCGGATGGGTGGCGCGGGCGTCGGCGATCGCCACCGGGTCCAGCCGGGCCACGTCGTAGGGGCACAGGATCGTCGCCTCGCGCCCCGCGAAAGCCAGGTTGATCAGCGCCTCGTGCTGCGCGCAGGCCGGGTACTCGGTCGCCGAGCGACCGGGCCAGACGGGCTCGCCGATGATCCGCACCCGGCCTCCGGTGTGCCGGTCGGCGAAGTGCCGCAGCACCCCCGGGATGATGCGCCCGGGATTGCGGCCCGCCTCCGCCATGTCGATCCAGGTCACCTGACCGGCGGCCGCGCCGAGGGCGCCGCCGAGCTGGGCCGTGCGGGCGCCGGGCACCGCCACGGCCACCGGCTCGCCGGCGTCGAGCCCGGCGCGGATGAACGGCACGGTGCCCGCGAGGTACTCCTCGTCACCGCGGTAGAAGAGCGCGGGGTGGACGAACGCCTCCTCGTGTGCCACGCCCGTTCCGCCGGGCCTGAGGCTCATCGTTCGGTCGCTCCGTCCGGTGCCGCCGTCTCGTGCATTCGATCGAGAATACGCGTCGGAGGGAAGCCGTACGAGCAGGGCCATGCGGACATCCCCCGAGGTCAGCCGATCTGATGTTCCGAATCAGCGGTACCCGCGAAGCGCCCTCCGAAAACAGACAATATCCGGACCAATCACGTCCGGCGCCGCGGTGTCGCTCTCCCGCCACCACATGACCGAGGGGTCATTAGCCGGGCAGGAGGACCGCGTCGACGACGTCGGTCAGCCGCCCGCGCCCGCGGTGGGCGGCGCGCTGCAGTTCCGCTCCCGTACCGCCGGCGACCAGGCGCCGGACCCCGCGGGCGACGGCGTCGAGGTCGCCGGTCTCGCGCAGCGCGGGCAGCACGTGCGCCAGCAGGTCGCCCGCCTGCTCGCCGAAGCTCGCGGGCCGTCCCGTGCGCACGTCCAGGCCCCGCCCGGCCGGTCCGTGCCGCGCCGCCAGCCAGTAGGCCGCGCGCAGTATCTCGGAGGGCGGGTCGGGCGCCCGCTCGCCGGCGTCCACCGCGTCGGACGACACCTGCACCAGCGCCCGGACGAGTGCGGCGAACACCGAGGCCTCCCCGGCCGTCGGGGCGACGTCCGCGAGCCGGACCTCGATCGTGGGCAGCCGCGCCGACGGCCGGACGTCCCAGAAGATCGTCCCGGAGTCCATCAGGGCACCGCATTCGAGCAGCGCCCCGACGAGGTCGTCGTAGTGGCCCGCCGACGCGAAGTAGGGCGGAGGCCCCGCCACCGGCCACCGCGCCCAGGCCAGCGCCCGCCAGCAGGCGTGGCCGGTGTCGCGTCCCGCCCAGTACGGCGAGTTCGCCGCCAGGGCCAGCAGCGTCGGCAGCCAGGGGCGCAGATGGTTGCTGACCTGGACGGCGCGCTCGCGGTCGGGCATCTCGACGTGGACATGGCACGAGCAGATGCTCTGCTCGTCGTCCAGGCCGCGGTAGACGGCGAGGCTCTCGGCGTAGCGGGCGCCGCGGGCGATCGGGGCGGGCACGAGGTCCCCCAGCACGGGCGTCCCGGTCGCGGCGAGCCGGACGCCCTCCGCCGCCGCGGCGGCGGCCATCACCGCCCGCATCGAGCGGATCTGCTCGCCGAGCTTGTCCAGGTCGTCGCACGGCGAGGTCTTGGCCTCGGCGAGGTAGGCGACGAGTTCGGTGGAGGCGCGCTCGCCCAGTGCCGCGCCCGCCCGGCGCACCACGGCGGCGGCACGGGGGACGACCCCCCGGGAGACGGGATCGACGACGAAGTACTCTTCCTCGATTCCGAATCGCAGGGCCATCCCACCACCTCGGGCTCGGTCCTTCGACGCTACGTCGCCGCCGCGCCCTACGCACCTGCCGGACGGTCCGGAATAGGTGGAAAGGGATCTCTTTGACCTTCTTTGACCCGGCGCTCAGCGGGCACTGTCCGGGGAGGCGCAGTGGAAGGAAAGGGAGGTGAGATCGGATGCCCGGCTCGACTCCGATCGGCGTGCTCGTCATCCTGGTCGCCGTCGCCGTGTTCGTCCTGGCGGGGCTGTTCTACCTCGGCGACAAGCGCAAAGGCCCGCCCAACGGCTCGGATCGCGGCCGCTGAGACGGGCCGCCGGCGCGTGCCGCGCGCGGACCCCCGGCCGCCCTCAGGGGCCGGGGTCCACGAAGTACATCGACAGTGCGATGAGGTGCGTGACGACGACCACGCCGATGCCGAAGAAGAACAGCATCTTGGCGGGGCCGTGCGGGAAGACGGTCCCCGGCTTGAGCGGTCCGCGCTCGCGCTGCCGCGCGGCGATCCGTTCCTCGATCGGAGGCCGGCCGAACACCGCTACCCCCGGGGCTCGTCGACCACGACGTCGGTCATGATGTCGACGGCCAGTGCGATGACGCCGCCGATCGCGACGAGTGCGGCGCCCACTCCGAACACGACCCAGTCGGGGCCCAGGGTGATGCCGACGCCGCCGATGGCGAAACCGATGAAGATGATGGCCACGGCGACCCAGGACTTGGGACGCCCGGCGTGGCTGCCAGTCGACATGCGTTCGTCTTCCCTCTGCAAGGTTCGGGGGCTGGGGTCTACGACGCCGAACTCTAGCAACGCCCCTAGCCACGGGGCCTTCGGGGGTACCCGAAGATCGCCCCGTGGCCTGGGGGCCGCCCCAGGGCGGGACGGATCAGACGAACGCCCCCAGACCGGTCGCCGCGCGTCCGACGATCAGCGTGTTGATCTCCCGGGTGCCCTCGTAGGAGTAGAGGGCCTCGGCGTCGGCGACGAACCGGCCGATGCCGTAGTCGAGGACGATCCCGTTGCCCGCCATCAGCTCGCGCGCCCAGCCGACCGCCTCGCGCATGCGGCTGGTGCAGTAGGCCTTGGCGAGCGCGGAGTGCTCGTCGCGGTAGAGGCCCTCGTCCTGGAGCTGGGCGAGCCGCACCACCATGCCGAGAGAGGCGGTGGCGTTGCCGAGCATCCTGACCAGAAGGTCCTGGACGAGCTGGAACTTGGCGATCGGCCGCCCGAACTGCTCGCGCTCCACCGCGTAGTCGCGGGCGATCTCGTAGGCGGCGAGCATCACCCCGACGGCCTGCCAGGCGACGCCGCTGCGGGTCTGGCGCAGGATCGCGGCGGTGTCCCGGAACCCGTTCGCCCCGGCCAGCCGGTCGGACTCGGGGACCCGGCAGTCCTCCAGGAGGATGTCGGCGTTCTGCACGGTCCGCAGCGCGATCTTGTTCTCGATCCGGGTCGCGGTGAACCCGGGTGCGCCCTTCGCGACCACGAACCCCTTCACCTGGTCGTCGGCCTCGTCCCTGGCCCACACGACGGTGTGGTCGGCGAAGGTGGCGTTGCCGATCCAGCGCTTGGCGCCGTTCAGCACCCAGTGGTCGCCGTCGCGCCGCGCCGTGGTGCGCAGGCCCAGCGCGACGTCCGAACCGCCCTCCGGCTCGGTGAGCGCGAACGCGCCGATCTTCTCCATCCGCCCCATCGCGGGCAGCCAGCGCTCGCGCTGCTCCGGGGAGCCGCACCGCCCGATGCTGCCCATCGCGAGCCCGGCGTGCACTCCGAAGAACGTCGCCATGGACGGATCCACGCGGGCCATGTCCATCGCGAGGAACCCGGTGAGCAGGCTGCTCGGCTTGTCGCCCGGGCACTCGTCGTAGGCCAGGCCGGCGATGCCGAGCTCCCCGTACTGCGGGATCAGGTCGAACGGGAACTCCGCCCGCCCCCAGCAGTCGTTGGCGATCGGCGCGATCTTCGCCTCCAGGAAGCCGCGCACCCTCCCGAGGATCTCCTTCTCCCGCTCGTCGAGGAGTTCCTGCATGTGGTAGAGGTCGCCGGGGAGTGATTCCAGGGTCATGACCACCCCCCTTCCCGGACCGCGCCCCGCTAACCGGCCGCCCGCGCCCGCCGGCCGGGGGCCCGCGCCGGGCGCCGCGTACTGGTCAGCGGGACCCGGTTTCGAGCCGGATTCGGTCGCTCACCTACGATCCAGGACATGACGGTGCCGCCTGAGGAACTCGAACTGGCCGCCGCCTTCCCCACGGCCGACCGCGACCGGTGGCGGGAGATGGTGAAGGGGGTGCTGCGCAGGTCCGGCGCGGCGGGCGAGGACACCCCCCTCGACGAGATCGAGGGTCTGCTGACCCGGGACTCCTACGACGGAGTGCCCATCGCCGCGCTCTACACCCGCGACGACGCGCCGCCCGGACGTCCCGGGCTGGCCCCCTACGTGCGCGAGGTGCGCCCCGACGGCGAGGGGATCGCCGGATGGGACGTCCGGCAGCGGCACGCGCACCCCGACCCGGCCGTCACCCGCGAGGCGATCCTCGCCGACCTGGAGAACGGCGCCACCTCCGTGTGGCTGCGGCTCGGCGAGGGCGGCCTGCCCGTGGCCGCGCTCCCCGAGGCGCTGCGCGGCGTCCTGCTCGACCTGGCCCCCGTGGTGCTGGACGCGGGGGCGTCGGCGGGCGAGGCCGCGGAGGCGTTCCTGGCCCTGGTCGCCGAGCGCGGGAACGCGGCCGTCGCGTCCGGCAGTCTCGGTGCCGACCCGCTCGGCCTCGCGGCGCGCACCGGCACGCCAGGTTCGCTGGACGAGGCCGCCGCGCTCGCCGTCCGCTGCGTCCGCGAGTTCCCCGGGCTGCGCGCGGTCGTCGCCGACGGGACCCCGTACCACGACGCGGGCGGCGGCGACGCCGAGGAACTGGGCGCCGCCGTCGCCGCCGGCGTCGCGTACCTGCGCGCCCTGACCGGCGCCGGGCTGAGCGTGGACGAGGCGTTCGGGCAGATCGAGTTCCGCCTCGCCGTCAACGCCGACCAGTTCGCCTCGATCGCCAAGCTCCGCGCCGCCCGCCGCCTGTGGGCGCGGGTCGCGGAGGTCAGCGGCGCCGCGGAGGGCACCGCCGCGCGCGTCCACGCGGTCACCTCGTCGGCGATGATGACGCGGCGCGACCCGTGGGTGAACATGCTGCGCACCACCATCGCGACGTTCGCCGCCGGGGTCGGCGGCGCGGACGCGGTCACCGTCCAGCCGTTCGACGCCCGCCTCGGCCTGCCCGACGGCTTCGCCCGGCGCATCGCCCGCAACACCCAGACGCTGCTGCTGGAGGAATCGAGCCTCGCCCGCGTCGTCGACCCGGCGGGCGGCTCCTGGTACGCCGAGAGCCTCACCGAGGGGCTCGCCCAGGCCGCCTGGACCTGGTTCACCGAGATCGAGAAGGCCGGGGGCCTGGCCGCCGCCCTCGACTCGGGCCTCGTCGCCCGCCGCCTCGCCGCCACCTGGGAGCGGCGGCGCAAGGACGTCGCCCGCCGCAAGGCGCCGCTCACCGGCATCAGCGAGTTCCCCAACCTCACCGAGACGCTGCCACAGCGCGCCCCGGCGCCACCGGGGCCCGGCGGCGGCCTCCCGACCGTCGCCTACGCGCAGGACTTCGAGGCCCTGCGCGATCGCTCCGACGCCCACGCCGAGGCCACCGGCGCCCCTCCGAAGGTCTTCCTCGCGACGCTCGGGCCGATCGCCGCCCACACGGCGCGCGCGTCGTTCGCCGCCAACCTCTTCCAGGCCGGCGGGATCGAGACGATCACGGGCGCCCCCGAGGAGTTCGGGACGTCCGGCGCCGCGGTCGCCTGCATCTGCTCCAGCGACGCCCTCTACGAGGAGGGCGCCGCGGAGGCCGCGCGGGTTCTGCGGGACGCGGGTGCGGTGAAGGTCTGGCTGGCGGGTAAGGGAACCTACGAGGGGGTCGACGCCCGCGTGCACGCGGGATGCGACGCGATCGAGGTGCTGGAGACCACCCTCCACGATCTGGGAGTGAACGAATGATCCCCGACTTCGCCGAGGTCGACCTCGGGACGGCGCCCCCCGCCGACGAGGCCGCCAAGCGGTGGCGCGCCGCGGTCGCCGACGCCACCGGCGCCGACCCCGAGGCCCAGACCTGGGACACCCCGGAGGGCATCGGCGTCAAGCCCCTCTACACCGGCGACGACCTGGCCGGGCTCGACTTCCTCGGCACCTATCCGGGCGTCGCGCCGTTCCTGCGCGGCCCCTATCCGGCGATGTACGCCACCCAGCCGTGGACGATCCGGCAGTACGCCGGCTTCTCCACCGCCGAGGAGTCCAACGCCTTCTACCGGCGCAACCTCGCGGCCGGGCAGAAGGGCCTGTCGGTGGCCTTCGACCTGGCCACGCACCGCGGCTACGACTCCGACCACCCGCGCGTGGCCGGCGACGTCGGCATGGCCGGGGTCGCGATCGACTCCATCTACGACATGCGGCAGCTCTTCGACGGCATCCCGCTGGACCGGATGAGCGTGTCGATGACCATGAACGGCGCCGTCCTGCCCGTCCTCGCGCTGTACATCGCCGCCGCGCAGGAGCAGGGGGTGGAGCCGGAGGCGCTTGCGGGGACCATCCAGAACGACATCCTCAAGGAGTTCATGGTCCGCAACACCTACATCTACCCGCCGCAGCCGTCCATGCGGATCATCTCCGACATCTTCGCGTTCACCTCGCAGCGGATGCCGAAGTACAACTCCATCTCGATCTCCGGCTACCACATCCAGGAGGCCGGGGCCACCGCCGACCTGGAGCTCGCCTACACGCTCGCCGACGGCGTCGAGTACATCCGCGCCGGGCGCGAGGCGGGCCTCGACATCGACGCGTTCGCGCCGCGCCTGTCGTTCTTCTGGGCGATCGGGATGAACTTCTTCATGGAGGTCGCCAAGCTCCGCGCCGCGCGGCTGCTGTGGGCGCGGCTGGTGAAGACGTTCGGGCCGCGCAACCCCAAGTCGCTGTCGCTACGGACGCACTCGCAGACGTCCGGCTGGTCGCTGACCGCGCAGGACGTGTTCAACAACGTCGCCCGCACCTGCGTCGAGGCCATGGCCGCCACGCAGGGGCACACCCAGTCCCTGCACACCAACGCCCTGGACGAGGCCCTCGCGCTGCCGACCGACTTCTCGGCCCGTATCGCCCGCAACACCCAGCTCGTCCTGCAGCAGGAGTCCGGGACGACCCGCACCATCGACCCCTGGGGCGGCAGCGCCTACGTCGAGCGGCTCACCTACGACCTCGCCCGCCGCGCCTGGGGCCACATCACCGAGGTCGAGCAGGCCGGCGGCATGGCCAAGGCGATCGACGAGGGGCTGCCCAAGCTGCGCATCGAGGAGGCCGCCGCCCGCACCCAGGCCCGCATCGACTCCGGGCGGCAGCCCGTCATCGGCGTCAACAAGTACCGGCCCGACGTCGAGCAGGAGATCGAGGTCCTCAAGGTCGACAACGCCTCCGTCCGCGCGCAGCAGATCGACAAGCTGCGCCGGCTGCGCGAGGAGCGCGACGAGACCGTGACGCGGGCCGCGCTGGAGGCGCTCACCCGCACCGCCGGGGCCGCCGAGGACGGCACCCGCCCGCGGGGCCTGGAGCACAACCTGCTCGCGCTCGCCATCGACGCCGCCCGGGCCAAGGCCACCGTCGGCGAGATCTCCGACGCCCTGGAGCGGGCCTACGGGCGGCACGCGGCGCAGATCCGTACGATCTCCGGTGTGTACCGGGAAGAGGCGGGGCGGGTGACGGGCATCGAGAGGGCGCGGGCCGCGGCCGCCGCGTTCGAGGAGGCCGAGGGCCGCCGCCCCCGCATCCTCGTGGCCAAGATGGGGCAGGACGGCCACGACCGCGGCCAGAAGGTGATCGCGACCGGGTTCGCCGACCTCGGCTTCGACGTCGACGTGGGCCCGCTGTTCCAGACCCCCGGCGAGGTGGCCCTGCAGGCCGTCGAGGCCGACGTGCACATCGTCGGCGTCAACTCGCTCGCCGCCGGCCACCTGACGCTGGTCCCCGCGCTGCGCGAGGAGCTGGCCGCGCTGGGCCGCGGCGACATCATGATCGTCGTCGGCGGCGTCATCCCGCCCGGGGACTTCGAGGAGCTGCGCGCCGCCGGCGCCTCGGCGATCTTCCCGCCCGGCACCGTCCTGGCCGACGCGGCGATCGGCCTGCTGGAGGAGCTCACCGCCGCGCTCGGGCACGCCGTGCCCGAGCACTCCTGAGGAGCGCCGCGGGAGTGACGAGGGAAGGCGGCGCCGCGGGGCGCCCGGCGGGCGCTCGGGGAGCGCCGTGAGCGCGCCGGGCCTCGACGACTACGCGGCCGGGGTGCGGGACGGGTCGCGGGCGTGGATCGCGCGGGCGATCACGCTGGTGGAGTCGGCCCGCCCGGACCACCGGGAGCTGGCGCAGAAGCTGCTGGTCGAGCTGACACCGCACGCCGGGAACGCCCGCCGCGTCGGGATCACCGGCGTGCCCGGGGTCGGCAAGTCCACGTTCATCGACGCGCTCGGCACCCGGCTGACGGGGGAGGGCGAGAAGGTCGCGGTCCTCGCCGTGGACCCGTCCTCCACCCGGACGGGCGGCAGCATCCTCGGGGACAAGACCCGCATGCACCGCCTCGCGACCGATCCGGCCGCGTTCATCCGCCCCTCGCCCACCGCCGGGACGCTCGGCGGCGTCGCGAAGGCCACCCGCGAGGCGATGGTGGTCATGGAGGCCGCCGGGTACGACGTCGTCCTGGTCGAGACGGTCGGCGTCGGGCAGTCCGAGACCGCCGTCGCCGAGATGGTCGACTCCTTCCTTTTCCTCACCCTCGCCCGCACCGGCGACCAGCTCCAGGGGATCAAGAAGGGCGTCCTGGAGCTGGCCGACGTCATCGCGGTGAACAAGGCCGACGGCGAGCACAGGAGAGAGGCCGAGCGCGCCGCCCGCGAGCTGGCGGGAGCGCTGCGTCTCCTGCGCAGCGATGAGCGCACCCGCGCCACGCCGGTCCTGACGTGCAGCGCCAAGGAGGGCACCGGGCTGGAGGAGGTGTGGGGCGCGCTCGTGGAGCACCAGGACCGGCTCCGCGAGTCCGGCGAGCTGGAGGCCCGGCGGCGCCGCCAGCAGGTCGGGTGGACGTGGGCGCTGGTCCGCGAGCGGCTGCTGTCCGACCTGCGCGGGCATCCCGGCGTCCGGGAGGCCGCGCCCGGCCTGGAGCGGGAGGTCGCGGAGGGGACGCTGACGCCCGCGCTGGCCGCCGAGCGCATCCTGGAGGCGTTCTCGCGGGACCGCTGAACGGGGTTCCCGTATGTCCGAAACCTTGGGTTGTCCCAGGTCCCGGTCGCGGCGGACGGGGATCAGGTACAAAAGTCGGATGGACGTCATCGCGCTCGATGATCCGACGGACGCGCAGATCCGGGGGTGGCACTCGGTGCTCGCCGCCGTCCACGCGGCCGAGCCGGACGGCGACCCCGCGCCCGACCCGGAGCGGACGGCGCGGCTGCTGCTCGGCGCGGAGGCCGGCTCGCGGCAGCGGCTGTGGGCGGCGGCCGCCGGCGGGCCGGGGGCGGCGGGCGGCGCCCTGGCCGCGGTGGCGGCGCTGCGGCTGCCCGGCGAGCCCGGCGCCGACCGCCCCGGCGAGGTCGACATCCAGGTCCGCCCCGAGCACCGGCGGCGCGGGCTCGGCGCCCGGCTCCTCGCCGCGGCCGCGGCGGGGCTGCGCGCCGACGGCCGCTCCAGCGTGATCGCGCAGGTCCTCGCGGGCACCCCGGCCGTCCCGTTCCTGGAGTCGCACGGCTTCGAGTGCGTGCTGACCCTGCGCGGCATGCTGCTGCGGCTGGACGACGTCCCCGCCGAGCGCGTGGCGCGGCTGCTGGCCGAGGCGCCCGCCGGGTACCGGCTCGTGCGCTGGCGGGGCGTGGTGCCGGACGAGCACGCCGGCGCCCTCGCCCGCGCCAAGCACGCCATGGCCGACTTCGCCGAGTACGAGGGGACGCCCTGGGACGCGCACCGCGTCCGCGAGATGGCCGAGATCGTCGCCAAGCGCGGCGACGACCTCTACACGGTCGCGGCGCTGTCGGGAGGCGTCATCGCCGGGTTCACCGAGGTCGTGGTGCCGGCCGGGTGCGCCGGGCGCGCGGCGCAGTACGACACGGCGGTGCTGCCCGAGCACCGCGGCAGGCGGCTCGGCATCTGGGTGAAGGCGGCGATGCTGCGCTGGCTGGAGGAGGAGTGCCCCGGCGTGCGGGAAATCGAAACGGACAATTCCGGCGACAACGCTCACATGATCGCCGTGAACGAGGAGCTCGGCTTCCGCCTGGAGCGCGAGTCCCTGGAGTTCCAGGCCGCCGTGTCCGCCCTCCCTGCCGCCGGTCGCTGACCGGAAAACACGTTGCCCCCGCGGCCCGCCGCTGGGCATTCTCATGGAGGCCTTCCGGGAAATGCCCGGAAGGCGGAGAATTGCCGAAGCATTTCCTCGTAGTTCAACGGCAGAACGCCGCACTGTTAATGCGGATATCCAGGTTCGAATCCTGGCGGGGGAGCGGCACGGGCTAGGGAGGTGACCCGGTGAACGTGCTCGTCCTGAACGCGTCGTACGAACCCATGCAGAGGGTCGATCTGCGGCACGCCATCCGCATGCTGGTGCGCGAGGTGGCCGTGGTCGAGGAGGCGGAGGAGGGCCGCACCTTCGGCCGCTTCCCGGTCCCGCGGGTCCTGCGGCTCGTCCGCTACGTCGCGATGCGCTGGAGGCACGGCAGGCGCCCGCCCTGGAGCAAGCGCGGCGTGTACCTGCGCGACGGGGGCCGCTGCTGCTACTGCGGGAAGCGCGGCAACACGATCGACCACGTCCACCCGCAGTCCCGCGGCGGCGCGGACACCTGGGAGAACACCGTCCTGGCGTGCGGCAGGTGCAACAACCGCAAGGGGGACCGGACGCTCGCCGAGGCCGGGCTGCGGCTGCTGTCGCGGCCGCGGGTGCCCCGCTGGGAGGAACTCGTCGGGTCGTGACGGGAGGCGCCGGGTCCGCCCGGCGCCGTCGGGGGAGGGGCCGGACCGCGTCGTGCGGTCCGGCCCCTGGCCTCTCGCCGCGGCGCCGTCCGGTAGCCCGCACGTGACTCTGTGTGTTTTGTGAAGCTTGTGAGGCAATTAGGGCGATTGTGGTAATGTGCCGCCAATCTTGAGCTTTGTTATCTAGGAGAGATCTGTGGCGGCCCTCGATCCCCCCGGCAGGACTGCCCGCCCCCCGCGCGGGCGCAGAACGGCGAAGCGCCTCGCGGCGCTCGCCCTCGCGGCGGGCGTCTCGGCGGCGCTGCCGCCGGTGTCCGGGAGCGCGGCGGCCCTCCCGCAGGAGCCGAAGGACCTGAAGAAGGAGTACGCCAAGCTCAAGGTGCGCTCGGAGAAGCTCTCCAAGGAGTACCGGGGCGAGCTCGTCTCGCTCGAGGAGGCGAAGAAGGCCGCCGTCCGCGCCGGCGCGGACGCCACCAGGGCCGGCCGCGAGTACGACGCCGCCCGCGTCGACGTGGCCCGCCTGGCGTCCTCCACCTACATGACCGGCCGTCTCGACGTGATCCCGATGATCTCCTCGGCCGAGCCGGGCGCCGCTGTCCGCGACGCCGCCGTGATCGAGCACATCAGCCGCAACAACGGCCGCCGCATCCAGACCCTGGAGGCGCTGAACACCAGGGCGGTCCAGTCTCAGGCGACGGCCAGGAAGAAGCTGGACGCGGTCGAGAAGGAGATCGACGACCTGGAGGGCCAGCGCGCCCGCGTCAAGAAGCTGCTCGCCAAGTACAAGCCGGAGGCGACCCGCACCACCGTCCCCGCCGGCGGCGGCCGCCCGGACGGGGCGAGCGGCACGAAGTCCCCGATCGTCGGCAACTCGATGACCGCGCGCATGCGCACCGCGCTGCTGGACATCGACGGAAAGTTCGGCGCGTTCCCCACGATCGGCTGCTCGCGCCCCGGCGACCCGCAGGACCACGGCTCGGGCCGGGCCTGCGACTTCATGGAGAGCACCGGCGGCAAGATGCCGAGCGCCTCCGCCCAGGCGCACGGCGACCGCGTCGCCCAGTACGTGATCGACAACGCGTCCCGCCTCGGCATCAAGTACGTCATCTGGAAGCAGCGCATCTACGACATGCGCGGCAGTGGCGGCTGGCGCCAGATGGAGGACCGGGGCAGCGTCACCCAGAACCACTTCGACCACGTCCACGTCTCCGTGCTCTGACGGGTCCGCGCCCTCCGGCGCGGCCGCCGGAGGGCCGCGCGGGCGCCCTTACCGATCGCCGAGTTCGACGACGGCGGACTCGCGGGCGGAGCGGGCGGCGGCCTCGATGACCTCCAGCCCGGTGATCGCCTCGGCGAGGGTGACCGGGGGCGGCGCGCCGTCCCGCAGGGTGCGCAGGACGCCCGCGTAGAAGTCGTGGTAGGCCCCGGCGGCCGTGGGCTCGGGGGTCTCGTGCCCGGGCGTGCCGAGCAGGCCGCTGGACCCGGGCGGGGCGATGCCGTAGCCGGGGTCCTTGGGGGTGAGGCCCGCGCGGAGCTGCTCCTCCTGGACGTCCATGCCCGAGACCGTGTACGCCGCGCTGCCGCCGAGGACGCGGAAGCGCGGGCCCAGTTCGGCCGCGGTGGCGCTCATCCACAGGTGCGACCGGGCGCCGCCCGGGTGGGTCAGGGCCACGAACACGTCGTCGGGGGCCGCGGCTCCCGGGCGGCGGGCGTCGATCTCGGCGTAGACGCGGTCCGGGGGGCCGAGCAGCGCGATCGCCTGGTCGACGAGGTGGGATCCGAGGTCGAACAGGATGCCGCCCGCGTCGCGGGGGTCGGCGCTCTCCTTCCAGCTCTCCCTGACCTCCGGCCGCCAGCGCTCGAAGCGCGACTCCAGGCGCCGGACGTCGCCGAGGGCGCCCGAGGAGACCAGCCGCCGCACCGTCTGGAAGTCGCCGTCCCAGCGGCGGTTGTGGAAGGGGAAGACCGGCAGCCCCCGGACGGCGCTCAGCGCGGCGAGGGAGCGGGCTTCGGCCGAGGCGGCGGCGACGGGCTTGTCCACGACGACGGGAAGGCCCGAGGTCAGCGCGGTCCGGGCCAGCGGCACGTGCTGCCGGTTCGGGGCGGTGACCACCACCAGGTCGCAGGCGCCCGACGCCCCCCACAGCCGGTCCACGCTGTCGAGGACCTCCGCCTCCGGGTACCGCTCGCGCACGGCCCGCTGCCGCTCCGGCGCGCCGGTCACGACCGCGGCCAGCCGCATCCCCGGCACGGACGAGATCAGCGGGGCGTGGAACACCGAGCCGCCGGTGCCGAATCCGATCAGGGCAACACGCAGATCCATGTCCCGATCATGACCGATGGCGGGGCGGCGACCGGGCGGCGGGGCCCGATCGGCGGGTCCGGTCCCGCACGGCGGGGCCGGATCCACGTAGGCTTTCGTACGGGGTTGTGCCGGATCGAGGGGGACATGTTGTCCAAACCAGTGCTGCTGACGGTCGACGACGACCCGGGTGTGTCCCGGGCCGTGGCGCGGGACCTGCGCCGCCGGTACGCCGAGGCGTACCGGATCGTGCGCGCCGAGTCGGGCGGGCAAGCCCTGGACGCGCTGAGCGAACTGCGGCTGCGCGGCGACGACACGGCCGTGCTGCTCGCCGACTACCGGATGCCCGGGATGGACGGCGTGGAGTTCCTGGAACGCGCCATGGACCTGTTCCCGTTCGCGCGGCGGGTCCTGCTCACCGCCTACGCCGACACGGACGCGGCGATCCGCGCGATCAACGACGTCGACCTCGACCACTACATGCTGAAGCCGTGGAACCCGCCGGAGGAGAAGTTCTACCCGGTGATCGACGAGCAGCTGGACGCCTGGGCGCGCGTCGACCGGCGCCCGCCGGGCGAGCTGCGGGTGGTGGGGCACCGCTGGTCGGCCCGCTGCTACGAGGTCCGCGACTTCCTGGCCCGCCACCAGGTGCCCTACACCTGGCTGATGGACGGCGACCCCGAGGGCGCCCAGCTGCTCGCGGCGGCCGCGTGCCCGGAGCTGCCGCTGATCGTGACCGCGGACGGGGCGACGCTGTCGGCCCCGTCCGACGCCGAGCTGGTCGCCGCGGTCGGGCTGCCGAGCACCCCGTCCACCGGCTTCTACGACCTGATCGTCGTCGGCGGGGGCCCGTCCGGGCTCGGCGCGGCCGTGTACGGCGCGTCCGAGGGCCTGAAGACGGTGGTCGTGGAGCGCCGCGCCCTCGGCGGCCAGGCAGGGCAGAGCTCCCGCATCGAGAACTACCTCGGCTTCCCCGACGGGGTGAGCGGCGCGCAGCTCGCCGACCGGGCCCGCCGCCAGGCCGACCGGTTCGGCGCCGAGCTGCTGCAGGCCGGCGAGGTGACCGCGCTGGAGTCGCGGGGCACGGCCCGGGTGGCGCGGCTGTCGGACGGCACCGAGATCGCCGCGCACGCCGTCATCCTCGCCACCGGCGTCTCCTACCGGCGCCTCAACGCGCAGGGCGTGGACGACTTCGTCGGGCGCGGCGTGTACTACGGTGCCGCGCTCACCGAGGCGCCGTCCTGCAAGGACGAGGAGGTCGCCGTCGTCGGCGGCGCCAACTCCGCGGGCCAGGCGGCCGTGCACCTGGCCAAGTACGCCAGGAAGGTGCACATCATCGTCCGGGCCGACGACCTGGAGAAGTCGATGTCGCACTACCTGGTCGAGCAGATCGCGGCGACGCCCAACATCGAGGTGCACACCGGCAAGACGGTGTGCGCGGCGGAGGGCGCCGACCGGCTGGAACGGCTCACGTTCGCGTGGCCGGGCGGCAAGAAGACCATCGACGCGCACTGGCTGTTCGTGTTCATCGGCGCGGAACCGGGCACGGAGTGGCTGGACGGCTTCGTGGAGCGCGACGTGCGCGGGTACGTCCTGACCGGGCCCGACCTCGTCGGCGGCGGCCGCCGCCCCGCCGGGTGGCCGCTCGCCCGCCAGCCCTACCACCTGGAGACCAGCGTCCCCGGGGTGTTCGCGGCGGGCGACGTCCGCTCGGAGTCGATGAAGCGGGTGGCGTCCGCGGTCGGCGACGGCGCGATGGCCGTCGCGTTGGTCCATCGTTACCTGGAGCAGGCATGAACACGGCGTCACCGGAGCAGCTGCGGGAGCTGTTCCTCTTCGAGGACCTGGACGACGAGAAGCTCGGCTGGCTGTCGGCCTGCGGGACGGTCGCGGACTACCCCGAGGACGGGATCATCTGCGCCCAGGGCGATGCCGCCGAGTTCCTCTACGTGCTGCTCGACGGCGAGATGGTGATGACCCAGAACGTCCGGGGCCACGTGGCGCAGGTCAGCCGGACCGACCGTCCCGGCACCTACGGCGGGGCCGTGCAGGCCTACCTGGGCGACAAGATCGAGCAGAGGTACCAGCACTCATTGCGCGCGACGCGCCCCTCGAAGCTCTTCGTGCTGCCGGCGCGCAAGTTCGCCAAGATGGTCCGCAAGTGGTTCCCGATGGCCACGCACCTGCTGGAGGGCATCTTCTTCGGGATGACCAACGCGCGGCGGGTCGTCGACCAGCGCGAGCGCCTCACCGCGCTCGGCACCATCACCGCGGGCCTCACGCACGAGCTGAACAATCCGGCCGCCGCCGCGGCACGGGCCAGCGCCGAGCTCGGCGACCGGCTGATCGGCGCGCAGAAGAGCCTGGCCGGCCTCGCCGCGCAGGGCGTCGACTGCACCCATCTGAGCGCGCTCGTGGCGCTGCGCCCGGCGCTGCCCGCCGCGCCGGGCGGGCGCCGCAGCCCGCTGGAGGTCAGCGACGCGGAGGACGAGCTGGGCGACTGGCTGGAGGAACACGGCGTCGACGACGCCTGGGACCTCGCGCCCGGCCTGGTGGCCGCCGGGATCGGCATCGAGCAGGCCGGGGAGGTCGAGCAGGCGGCGGGCGGCCACCTGCCGGCCGCGATGCGCTGGCTGGCCGAAGTGCTGGAGGTGACCCAGCTCCAGGCGGAGATCTCCGAGGCGATGGGCCGCATCACCGCGCTACTGGACTCGGCCCGCCAGTACTCCCAGCTCGACCGCGCGCCCTACCAGCGCACCGACCTGCGCGAGCTGCTGGACAGCACGCTCACCATGCTGAAGCGCAAGTTCGGGGACGGCGTGATGGTCAAGACCGTCTATGACGAGACGCTGCCGCCCGTCCCGGTCTACGCGGCCGAGCTGAACCAGGTGTGGACGAACCTGATCGTCAACGCGCTCTACGCGATGCAGGGCAGCGGCACGCTGACGATCCGCACCGCCCGCGAGAACGACTACGCGATGGTGGAGATCGCCGACACCGGGACCGGCATCCCCGAGGAGGACCTCGACCGGATCTTCACGCCGTTCTTCACCACCAAGCCGGTGGGGCAGGGCACCGGGCTCGGCCTCGACATCTCCTGGCGCATCGTCGCGGACCGGCACGGCGGCGACATCCGGGTGCAGTCGCTGCCCGGCGACACCCGGTTCCAGGTCCTGCTCCCGCTCACCGAGCCCGCCGAGGAGCCCGCCGAGGAGCCCCCTCAGTAGGACTGGAGCTCCAGCAGGTTCCCGCCGGGGTCGCGCAGATGGGCGGTGCGCAGCCCCGGTCCCCACTCGGGTCGGTCCCGCGGCCCGGCGACCTGGACGGCGCCGAGCCCGCGGAGCGTCCCGGCCGCGGCGGCCACGTCGTCCACGCGGAACACCAGCATCGAGCCGTCCTGCCCGGACGGCGCGGGCAGGTCCGCGGTGCCGGTGGCCTTCGCCATCCGGGAGCGCCCCATCACGACCAGCACGGCCTCGCCCCGCAGGTCCCAGTTCGCGTACTCGGCCTCCGGGATCAGCTTGACCGGCTCGATCCCGAGCAGCGCGCGCAGCGCCGCCTCGTAGAAGCCCGCGCAGGCGCGGAAGTCGTCCACCAGAAGGCGCGGATACAGCGCGTCCATGCCGTCCCCCATTCGTGGGTGCTCACCAATGATTGGGGTAACCCTACAATAGGCGGATGGACGAGACCGCCGGCCCGCTGCCGCCCCGCCTGCTCGGGATCACCACGTTCGTGCTCGCCCAGGTCGGGCGGGCCGGACGGGCGCGGATGGGCCGCATGATGGACGAGCACGGCCTCGGCCTCTGGCACTTCGCCGTCCTGTCCGCGCTGGACGACGCCGCGCCCGCCTCGCAGCGCGACCTGGGAGTCCGGCTGCGCATCGACCCGAGCGACCTCGTCGAGGTCGTGGGCCGGCTGGAGGGGGCCGGGCTCGTCCGCCGCGAGCGCGACCCGGCCGACCGCCGCCGCTATGTGGTCGAGCTGACCGCCGAGGGCCGCGCGGAGCTGGACGAGGTCACCCGGCGCGCGGCCGGGCTGGACGCGGAGCTGCTGGCGCCGCTCACCCCGGACGACCGGGCCGCCTTCGAGCGCATCGCCCGCGTCCTGCTCGCCCACCACGATCCGCGGGCGCGGCCGGGGCGCGCGAAGGCCCCGGCGCCGCCGAGCGCGCCGGGGCCGGGGGACGGGCGGCCTAGTCGAACAGGTCGGGCTGCTCGCGGGTGATCTGGTCGTAGAGGGGCTGGTAGTTGATCCAGCCGACCAGGTCGTTGCCGATCTGCTCGTGGGTCAGGGCGGCGTTGTCGTGCTCGATCGGGACGACCTGCCCCGCGGCCTTGGCCAGCAGCTGCACCTGGCACGAGCGTTCCATCGTGATGAACCACCAGGCGGCGGCGTCCACGGTGTCGCCCACGGTGAGCAGGCCGTGGTTGCGCAGGATGACGGCCTTGTGGCCGCCGAGGGCGGCCGCGATGCGCTTGCCCTCCTCCAGGTCGGTGACCACGCCGGTGTAGTCGTCGAACAGGCCGTGGTCCTCGTAGAACGCGCACACGTCCTGAGTGATCGGCTCCAGCTTCTGGCCGAGCGCCGAGATCGCCCGCCCATGGGTGGAGTGGCTGTGCGCGGCGGCCACCACGTCCGGGCGCGCCTGGTGCACCTGCGAGTGGATCGCGAACGCCGCCTCGTTGACCGGGTAGCGGCCCTCGACGACCTTGCCCTCGTGGTTCACCAGGATCAGGTCGCTGACCCGGATGTGCTTGAACGACATGCCGAACGGGTTCACCCAGAAATGGTCGGTGCGCTCGGGGTCGCGGGCGGTGATGTGCCCGGCCACGCCCTCCTCGAAGCCGAACTTGCCGAAGATGCGCAGCGCGGCGGTGAGGCGCTCCTTGCGGTGCCGGCGCTCGTCCGCGACGTCGTCGAACGTGGGCGGCAACCGGAAGATCAGGTCGGTCGGCAGCTTCTCCAGGAACTCTTCCTCGTCGGACATCGCGCACTCCTCGGGCTCGTCTCCCGACCACCGAACACCATGGTCCGGTCTCCCGGCTAGACCGGCGGCGCCCAATGCCCGCACGCCCCGTTGTCCGGAGGGGACAACGAGGACGCACAATGGGTGGATGGAGCCCAGCGCAGGCGACCGGTTCCTGCGGTTGCTGATCGAGCACACCGACGATCCGGTGCTGCTGGAGACGACGGTCCGCGCCGCCCGCGGCCGGTCGGAGCTGGTGGCCGCGCTGCCGGAGGAGGAGACCAGGCGGCACACGCGTGCCCTGGTCCACGGGGTGCTCGCCGCGCTGGAGGACGGCGAGCCGGGCGAGGAGGTCCTCGCGGCGGCGGAGCGGCTCGGCTCGGACCGGGCCCGGCAGGGCGTGCCCGTCGCGGCGTTCCTGGACGGTTTCCAGGCGGGACGCGCCCACCTCGTCCGGGCGCTCGTCGCCGACGGCCGCCGGATGGGCGTCCCGGACGCGGCGCTGCTGGACGGCGTGACCCGCATCGATGAGATCACCACCGCGCTGGTGCAGCGGATGGTCCACGCGCACCGGGTCGCCGAGCTGGAGATGGCGCGGACCGTCCGCGAGGGGCGCCTCCAGATGCTCCGGCAGCTGCTGCACGGCGAGTCCGTCCCCGTGCTCGCGCCGCTCGACCCCCACGCCGCCTACCACTGCGTGGTCTCCGACGTCAGCGACCCGGCCGTGGCGGGACGGCTGGAGTCGGCGCTCACCGCCGCCGGGCCGGGACTGTGCGGGCTCGTCGACGGGCGGCTCGCGGCCCTCGTCGCCCGGCTGCCCGGCCCGCGGGCCCCGGCCACCGGGTCACCAGGCCCGCTGCTGGTGGCCGCCCCGCCCGCGCGTCCCGGCGAGATCGCCCCGATGTACGCGCTCGGGCGGCGGGCGCTGCGGGCGGGCGCCGCCGCCGGGCTCACCGGGGTGCGGGAGCTGGCCGACCTCGCGCTGCTCACCGCCACCGAGGCCGAGCCGGAACTCGGCGGCCTGCTCGCCGCTGCGCTTCTGACGGGCCTCGACCCCGGCGAGCCGTTCCACCGGGAACTGGCCGAGACCGCGCTGGCCTACCTCGACCACGGCGGCCGGATCGAGCCGACGGCCGCGGCGCTGCACGTCCACGGCAACACCGTGAAGTACCGGATCCGCCGCTTCCAGGAGCTGGCCGGGCGGCCGCTGCTCGACCCCGGCGCGGGCGCGGCCGTGTCGCGCACCGCGAACTGGTGGTGGGCCCTGCACCGGTGGCTTGCCCGGTCCGGTGCGTGAACCACCGTGGCGGCATGTATCTATGGGTGGAGGCGTTCCGCGGGGGACGCGGGAGAGGACGGAGGAGCCGGTGACCGCACCGAGGATCGGCGCCGTGATGTGGCCCATGCAGTCCTGGCCCGGGGCCGGGGAGCTGTGGCGGCGTGCCGAGGACCTCGGGTTCCGGCACGCATGGGTGTACGACCACATCGCCTGGCGCGGCACGACGCCCTGGTACGACGCCTACACCACGCTCGCCGCCGCGGCGGCGGTCACCTCCCGCGTCCGCGTCGGCACGCTGGTGACCTCGCCTAACTTCCGGCATCCCGTCCCGACAGCGCACGCGATCAAGACGATCGACCACGTGAGCGGCGGGCGCCTGACCGTCGGCGCCGGGGCGGGCGGCACGCGCCGCGCGTCCGACGCCGGGATCCTCGGCGGCGACTGGAGCCCGGACGAGCGCGCCTCCCGCTTCGCCGAGTGGGTGGAACTGCTGGACCGCCTGCTGACCGACCCCGAGACCTCTTTCGAGGGGAAGTACTACACCGCGCGCGAGGTCGTGCAGGAACCGGGCTGCGTCCAGCGCCCCCGAGTGCCGCTCGTCATCGCGGGGAACGGGCCGCGCGGGATGCGGGTCGCGGCCCGGCACGGGACCGGCTGGGTGACCAGCGCCCACGGCGAGGGAGACGAGCCGTACGGCATCGTCCGCTCCCGGCTGGAGGCCCTGCGCGCCGCGTGCGACGCCGAGGGCCGCCGCCTCGACGACCTCATTCTCCTGACCGGCTTCAACGAGGAGCCCTGGCTGGAGTCGACCGGCGCGTTCGCCGACCTGGCCGGCCGCTACGCCGAACTCGGCATCACCGAGATCGCGCTGCACTGGCCCCGCCCCGGCTCGCCGTTCGAGGCGGACATGACGGTCTTCGAGGCGATCGCCGCCGAGCACGGCGAGGCGCTCTGATGCCGTTCGTCCTGCTCGGCCTCGCCATCGCCTTCGAGGTGACGGCGACGCTGGCGATGCGCGCCTCCGACGGCTTCACCCGGCTGGGGCCGTCGCTGATCGTGGTGGCCGGGTACCTGATCTCCTTCGTCTTCATGGCCAGGGCGCTGACGTCGCTGAACGTCGGGCCCGTCTACGCCATCTGGTCCGCGCTCGGCACGATCGGCGCGTTCGCGGGCGGCGTGCTGCTGTTCGACGAGCCGGTCAAACCGGTGACCATCGCCGGCGCCGCCATCATCGTGCTCGGCGTCATCGTGATGAACCTGGGCGGCGGCGTCCACCAGGGCTGATCCGGCCGGCTCAGGCGGAGGCCTCGGCCAGCGTGGAGACGCGCTGCTGCTCCAGCTGGCCGCCGATCAGCTCGGTCGGCGTGCAGCCCGAAAGCGTGCGGAAGTCCCGGTTGAGATGGGCCTGGTCGTAGTAGCCGCAGGCGAACGCGGCCTCGGCGAGCCCGGCGCCGCCGAGGAGCAGCCCGACGGCGCGCTGGAAGCGCAGCACCCGTGCCATCACCTTGGGCGGCAGCCCGGCCTGCTCCCGGAACCGGTGGGTCAGGTGCTTGCGGCTCCAGCCGACGTCGGCGGCGATGTCGGCGACCGGCAAGGCGGGGTTCCCGTTCAGCAGCCGCCACGCCCGGGCCACCTCCCGGTCGGGGACCGGACCGGCGTCGAGGCGGTGCAGCAGGAAGGCGTCCAGGATGGCGAACCGCGCGCCCCAGGTCCGCGCGTCGCCGAGCCGCTCGACCAGCGTCCCCGCCTCCCGGCCGAGCAGGTCGGGCAGGTCGGCGGCGGCGTTGGTGAGCCGCGCCATCGGGACGCCGAGCAGTGTGTAGGCGCCGAGCGGGGTGACGTCGAGCTGGATGCCGCGCTGCCCGCCGGGGCTGAGGTACATGCCGTGCCCGTCGTGCATCCCCGCGACGAACGACCCGTACGCGCGGTCGCGCACCCCCGGGTCGGGGACCTCCAGGTGGAGCGGGGGGCCCAGGTTGAGGATCACCACGGTGGTGCGGGTGGGCAGGGTCCGCATCCGGGACGGCACGGCCTCCGTCTCCCAGTAGCCGTCGTAGGCGCGCAGGAACGGGCGCAGCGCGGGATGGGGGCGGCCCCGTGCCAGGCACCAGCCTCCCCGGTCGCTGAACTCGACCGGCCTGTCGGTCATGGTGCCAGTCCTACCACGTCAGGGTGACAGGGCGGACTATTCGTATATCTGCCCGCACACGGCGATCCGGGCGAGATCGGTCCAGCTCATCGTGATGATCGTGCGGACGTAGGAGCGCGCCGGCGACTCGCCGGGCCCCGCCGGCAGCGGGACGCGGGCGCCGTCGGCCGCGTCCCACCCGCCGAGGCTGCCCGCCACCGCGCACTCCAGGTACGTCGCGGGGTCGAAGTTGTACCAGCGGGCCGGGGTGGCGCGGGCGCCCGAGCCGGGCGGCCGGGGGGCCTCCACGCCGAACCGGGCCCGCGGGCCCGGGGGAGCGGCCAGGAAGTCCTCCAGGTCGGCGATCTGGGAGAGCAGGACCCGCTCCCAGTCGGCGTACCCGTCCGGCTCGTCGCCGGGCAGTGACAGGTCCTTGCCGCTCCAGGCGGCGTCGAAGGCGGGGGGCGGCGTGGCGGCGGCCGCCGCGAACATCGCCGCCACGTCGTCGGGCTCCAGCCGCGCCTGGCCGGCGAGCGCGGCGCCGACCTTCCACAGCGAGCGCAGGAACGCCGACAGCGACCACGAGGCCGCCCTCGCCTCCTGACCGAGCTGCAGGAACACCAGGTACAGGTCGCGGTTGGTGCGCACGGCGGGGCCCGGCGGGCCGTCCACCCAGTACGTCTGCCGGTGCCGGACGCCGCTCTCCAAGGCCATGACCTGGGCCAGCGCGGAGACCCGGGAGTCGTGCACCGCGACGCGGAAGACGTTGCCGAGATCGTCCCGCCGCATGACGTCCCAGGTGTGCATCCGGTTCCTCCAGGGTCGGTGCGGTGATCCACGCCCCTGTCCGGAAGTGTCCCATTCCGGGATCAGGCCGCCAGTAGCGGCGGCATCACTTTCCGGACTCGAAGTCGTGCCTTTCCCCTCATGCAGTACGCACCGAGATGAGGTAGGGGCCCGGCGGCCGGGCCCCTACCGGACGTGCTCAGCCCTTCGAGCGGTGGATCACCTGGAGCTCGGTGAACCCGTACAGCCCCCACGGGCCGTTCTCCACGCCGACGCCGCTCCACTTGAACCCGCCGAACGGCTGGTTGGGGGCGAGGGCCAGGTGGGTGTTGACCCACGCGGTGCCGCACTCCAGCCGCCCGGCGACCTCAGCGGCCCGGTCGGCGTCGGCGCCCCACACCGATCCGGACAGCCCGAAGTGGGTGCCGTTGGCGCGCGCGACCGCGTCCTCCAGGTCGGTGTACTTGACGATGGGCAGTGCGGGGCCGAACTGCTCCTCGTCCACGATCCGGGTGCCGTCGGAGACGTCGGCGAGGATCGTCGGCTCGAAGAAGTAGCCGGGACCGTCGATCGGCCTGCCGCCCGCCGCCGCGCGGGCGCCGCCCGCGAGCGCGTCGGCGACCAGCTCGCCGACCCGCTCGTACTGCGGCCGGTTGTTGATCGGCCCGTACTGGACGCCCTCGTCCATCCCGTTGCCGACCCGCGCGGCCCTGGCCCGTTCGGCGAGCGCGTCCACCACGTCCCCGTAGAGCGCCTCCGGGACGTACACGCGCTTGATCGCCGAGCAGACCTGCCCGTTGTTCTGGAACGCGGCGCCGAACAGCCGGTCGGCGACCGCGGCCGGGTCGGCGTCGTCGAGCAGGATCGCCGGGTCGTTGCCGCCGAGCTCCAGCGTGACGCGCTTCAGGTCGGGCGCCGCGGCGGCGGCGACGCGCTTGCCGGTCGCGACGCTGCCGGTGAAGCTGATCTTGCGGGGCACCTCGTGCCCGGTCATCCAGGCGCCGAGCTCGTCGCCGCCGGTGACGACGTTCAGCACGCCGGGCGGCAGGACGTCGCGCAGCACCTCGCCGAGCTTCAGGCTGGACAGCGGGGTGAACGGGGACGGTTTGAGGACCATCGTGTTGCCCGCGAGCAGCGCCGGGGCGAGCTTCCAGACGGCCAGGAGCAGCGGGTAGTTCCACGGGGTGATCGCGGCGACCACGCCCATGGGGCGGCGCACGACCTCGACCTGCGCGCGGGCGTCGTCCTGGATGACCTCGCGGGGCAGTTCGAGGTCGGCGAAGTACTTCAGCCACACGCCCGCGCCGACGACCTCCATGGTCGCGTCGGCCAGGGGCTTGCCCTGCTCCAGTGTGAGGATCCGGCCGATCTCCTCGGACCTGGCGAACATGACCTCGGCCGCCGCGAGCAGCGCCTTGCGGCGCGCGGCCTCGTCGCGGCGCCAGTCGGCGAAGGCGGCCTGAGCCGAGGTCATCGCCGCGTCGAGCTGCTCCCGGGACGCGTCGGGCGCCTGCTCGGCCACCTCGCCGGTCGCCGGATCGATCACGCCGAAGGCGCCGGGCGCCGTCACGGCCCGGCCGTCGATGGTCATCGAGAAGTTCTCGGACACGTTGGTCCTCCGCTCACGGGGTTACCGAACGAGATTCAGTATTCACCCTCACCGCCTTCCTGACGAGCGACCCGAGCGCCCCGGCGGAAGAAGGGGGCGACCGAGGGCCAGTGGGAGGGCTCGTCGTGGTGAGGGCGCCGCCCACTCCGTCGAGGACCCGCGAGCGCGGGACCCGGGGCCGCGAGGTGGTCTCCCGCTTCCTGGACGGCTGATGCCGGACGCAGGCGGGCGCCCCCGCGATCCCGCGGGGGCGCCCGTTGCGACGGATCAGGCGGCGAAGATGCGATCCAGGAGGTCGCGGTAGCCGCGCAGCGCCAGCCGGAGGCGCTCGGTGTCGGCGGGCTCGCCGCCGTCGAGCGCCCCGGTGAGCGAGCGCCGGTGCGCGGCGAGCGCGCGCCCGAGGGCGTCGACCGCCTCGGAGGCGAGACCGTCCGCCTTGCGCACCGACTCGCCGGGGTCGTCGACGAAGGCGGCCTGGACCTCGTGCCACCGCTCCCGGAACCGCTCGGCCTCGGCCGCGGCGATCAGCTTCTCCTGAACGCCGCCGGATGCGGCGCCCGGGGTCGCCCCCGGGGTCGCGCCCGGGGTCGCGCCCGGGGTCGCGCCCGGAGCGGCGCCCGGGGTCGCGCCCGGCTTCTGGGGGGCGGCGTGCTTGGGCTCGGTGCCCTGCACGGGGGTCCCGACCGGGTCGGTGTCCCGGGTGGACGCCTTGGCCTGGTTGGCCTCCTGGCTCGGGGTCTTGATCGTGCCCGCGTCCCTGACGGGGGTCTTGGCACGGTCCGTGCCGCGGTGGGCCGGGACCGGGTCCGGGACCGTGTCGGGCACGGTCTCCGGCGCCTGTGTCCCGGGGGCGGTCGGGCCGGGGCCGGCGACGTGGCGGTCGTCGGTCATCCCGGGCTCCGCCGTTCCCGCGTCGCGGGCGCGCTCGCCGGTGAGCGGCCCGGTGGCCGCGGGCGTTCCGGTCTCGGGTCGCCTGTGCTCCATCGGGTCAGCTCCTCATGGTTCGGTCGTCGCCGCGGTGCCCGGTGGCCGGGCCGGTGGCCGGGCCGGTGGGGGCGGCGGCGTGCTTGCCGGCGTGTTCGTCGGTGTGCTCTGCGGCGCGCCGCTCGGCATGCTGATCGTTCTGCGGAGTGGCGTGCTGCGCGGGGTCCTGCGCGGTGTGCTCCTCGCCCTTGCCGCGGTGAGCCTCGCCGTGCGGGGCGAGCAGCTCCTCGAACAGGGCGCGGTAGTGCACCATGGCCTGGCGCAGGTCCTCGGTGGACGCCTCCTTGGTCGTGGCCTTCCCGCTGATGGTGTGGGCCCGCCGGTAGTGCTCCAGCGTGCGGCCGTGCTCGACGGACAGGTGGGCCGCCTTCTCCTCGAAGCCGTGCGTCGGGTAGCCCCGCTCGCCCATCACCACCGTGACGAGCTGGTCGGCCTGCTCGACCGCCGCCTCGGGGGCGTCGACGAAGCGTTCCTGGACGCGGATCCACTGCTCGCGGTACTCCTCGCGGCGCCCGGGGTCGAGGTCGCGCAGCTCCAGCTCCTCGTGGCGCTGCTCGCGGGAGCGCAGCTCCCGCTCGGCGGCCGCGCGGCCGCCCTGGCGCTCCAGGACCCGGTCGTACTCGGGGCCGAACCGCCGCCTGAGCCGCGCCGTGCGGGACCGGGTCATGGCGAGGTACCCGGCCGCGGCGAGAACGGCGACGACCACCAGGGCGACGACGACCCAAATCGCGGTCGACATTGTTTCCTCCAACGTGCTGTCGGATCGAATGAGACGGCGATGCCCAGCCCAAGGCGTTCAAAACGAACCACCATAAAACGGTACGGATTTCCTGCGGTCTCTCCGGCGCCCGTGTTCTGATTGGGGCGCTACCGGAATCCCGCGCCCCGCGGCGGGCGCGTTCGAATGGATGTGATGCGCGGTGCGCCACGCGTTCGGCTTAGTCCTCGGGGTCCTGCTGACCCCCGCGCTGGTGTACGGCGCGGCCTGGGGGTACGTCCAGGCGGGCCAGTCCTTCGACGGCACCGGGCAGGAGATCACCGACCGCACGCGCATCTACGGCGCGTTCGCGCTGCTCGCCGCCGTGGGCCTGGTGATGGGCGTGATCATCGTCGCGCGGTGGGCGTCGCCGCTGGTCTCGCTGGTGCCGGCGCTGGCGCTGCTCGGCGCGTCCGCCTACTTCCTGGTCGACCCCGGCCGCGCCCTCGACCTGCCCGGCCGGGTGCCGCCGGCCGGCGACATGGACTTCGGCCTGCGCATGCTGCTCGGGTCCGGCGTGTACGGGATGATGGGGCTCGCGCTGCTGATGCCCGCCTGGGCGCCGCGGCGCTGGGGGTCGGGCCGCCGGGACGAGCGCGCCGACGCGGACTTCTACTCCGCCGTGGGACGCTGACGGGCCGGGCCTCCGCGCGAGGCCCGGCCCGCGTCACGGCGTCCGGTCAGGTCCGGCAGAAGCGATCAGCCCTGCTTCGCGTTGACGACGAAGTGCGTCGTGTAGGTCTCGGTCAGGTCGATCTGGCCCTTCTTCTCCGCGACCTCGGGGGAGAACTGCGCCAGCACCTTCAGGACGTTCTCGGCGGCGTCCGGCTTCATCACGCCGTCCCCGTTGAACATGCTGATCGAGTCGCCGACCGCCTTCTCGTACAGCGCCGGATCGCCGCCCGCGTAGTCCTTCGGCATTTTCGCGGCGATCTCCGCCGGCTTGTGCTGCTTGATCCAGCCGAGCGTCTTGACGAAGGCGTTGGCGAGCTTCTGCACGGTCCCGCCGTGCGACTTCACGTACGCGCAGTCCATGTAGAGCGAGCTGGACGGGTAGAGCCCGCCGAGCGCCCGGCGGGTGCCGTCCTCGGTGCGCATCTCGACCATGACCTTGCCCTTGCCGGTGCTGACGAGCTTGGCGATGGTCGGGTCCGTCGTCATGCCGGCGTCGATGCCGCCGTTCTCCATCGTGGAGATGAACGTCTGGCCCGCGCCCGCCTTCACCGTCGTGTAGTCGGAGGTCTTGACGCCGTTGCGCACGGCCAGCGCGCGGGTGATGAAGTCGGTGGACGATCCCGGGCTGGTCACGCCGAGCTTCTTGCCCTTGAACCCGGCCGGGGAGGTCAGCGAGCCCGCCTTGGACGCCGAGACCATCTCCGCCTCGCCGGGAACGTCCGCCATCTGCACGACGCTCTGCACGCACTTGCCCTTGGTCTGCAGGTGAATGGAGTGGTCGTAGAAGCCGACGACGCCCTGGACGTCCCCGGCGATCAGCACGTTCTCGGCCTGCGCGCCGGCGGGCTCGGTGAGCAGTTGGACGTCCAGGCCCTGCTCCTTGAAGTAGCCGAGCTGCTCGGTCAGCTTGGCGGGCAGGTAGATGACCTTGTCGATCCCGCCCACCATGATCTTGACGGTGCCGCCGGAGCCGCCGTCGGCCCCGGAACGGGAGTCGCGGCAGGCGGACAGGGACGACAGGGCGGTGAGGGCGGCGAGCGCGGCTGCGCCCGCCCGGACGGAGGTGCTGGGCATGACGGTTCTCCTGGTCGTGCCGGTGAGGGGTGGGAAGGCCCGGGAGCGGGGACCGGGGGGGAGGGGTCAGAGCTGGACGTCGTGCCCGGACGCGGCGGGCCGCCAGCGCAAGAGCCGGCCCTCCAGCAGCGTGAGCAGGTACTCGGCCAGCAGGGCCAGCACGGTGATGATGATCATCCCGGCGTAGATCCCGGCGGCGTCGAAGGTGCCCTGGGCGTGGTTGATGAGCAGTCCGAGTCCCTTGTCGGCACCGGTGTACTCGCCGACGATCGCGCCGATGATGGCGAACCCGAACGCCGAGTGCAGCGAGGCGAGGATCCACGAGGTGGCGCTCGGCACCACGATCGTCCACAGCACCTGGGTCCGCCCGGCGCCGAGGATCCGCGCGTTGTTGACGAGGTTCCGGTCGACCTCGCGGGCGCCCTGGAAGGCGTTGAAGAAGACCGCGAAGAACACCAGCACGAACGCCGTCGCGATCTTGGACTGCATGCCGAGCCCGAACCAGATGATGAACAGCGAGGCCAGGATGATGCGCGGGATCGCGTTGACGGCCTTGATGAACGGCGCGCACACGTCCGACAGGAACCGGCTCCGGCCGAGCACGATGCCGAGCACGACGCCGCCCGCCGAGCCGAGCGCGAAGCCCGCGACCGCCTCCTGGAGCGTGACCGAGATCTGCTCCCAGATCGACCCCTGCGAGGTGCCCTCGGTGAACCAGTCGACGAGGCGCTCCCAGATCTTCGACGGCATCGAGTAATAGAACGGGTCGATCCAGTTCCGCGCGGCCAGCTCCCACGTCCCGAGCCAGACCGCCACGAGCGCGACCCGGACGGCGGTGATGCCGAGGGTGCGGCGCAGCCCGGCGGTGCGCATCCGCGCGATCGCGGCCCGGTCGCCCTGGTCGCCCTCGTCCGGCGCGGCGGCCTCCGGCGCCGTCGCGGGCCGGTCGGTGGTCTGCGGGGGCAGGCCGGCCTCCGCCTCGCGCGTCCTCGCCTCACGCCGCATGGCCGACCCCTCTCTCGCGGGTGATCTGGACTTCTTCGCGCAGCGAGTCCCACACCTCGCGGTAGATCTCGAGGAACCCGCCGGTGAGCCGGACCTCCTCGGCGTCGCGCGGCCGCTCCAGCGGCACCTCGAACACGCTCTTGATCGTCGCGGGCCCGGCGGTCATGACCACGACCCGGTCGGACAGCACGAGCGCCTCCTCCAGGTCGTGCGTGACGAACACGACGGCGGCGCCGGACCCCGACCACAGGCGCAGCAGCTCGTCCTGCATGAGGCCGCGGGTCTGCACGTCCAGGGCGGAGAAGGGCTCGTCCATGAGCAGCACGGAAGGCTCGTTGACGAGGGTCTGCGCGAGCGCGACGCGCTTGCGCATCCCGCCCGACAGCTGGTGGGGGTAGTAGCCCTCGAATCCGGCGAGGCCGACCCGCGCGACCCAGTCCCGGGCGCGGTCGCGGGCCTCGCGCTTGGCGGCGCCCCGGTAGCGGGGGCCCGCCGCGACGTTGTCCAGGACGGACCGCCAGGGCAGGACGGCGTCGTTCTGGAACATGTAGCCGACGCCGTCGGGGATCCCGTCCACGGGCCGGCCGTGGACCAGGACGCGGCCCGCGGACGCCGGCTCCAGTCCGGAGACGAGGGACAGGGTGGTCGACTTGCCGCAGCCGGTCGGGCCGACCACGGCGACGAACTCGCCGGGCCCCACGGCCATGTGCAGGTCCCTGACCGCCGTGTGGACGCCGCCCGCCGACCGGAAGCGCTTGGTGGCGCCGTCCAGTTCGATCACGGGCCCGGCGGGTCGCCCGGCGCTGTCTCGCTTGGGTGATGCTGATGTGGACACGGCGGCACCGTACGAATGTGGCACGCGTCACCGGAACCCTTGCCCGCGATGTGCTCGCAAGCCGCGAATTCCCACGTTAAGCGCGATACCCGAGGTTCTGCGCTTTCTGCTCACGCCGGGGTCTGGGCGGCCGGGCCGGCATGGTCTACGGTGCACGTCATGCCCGTCCGGCCCCGAATCTCCTTCGCCCGCCAGGTGCTGATCCTGCAGGTGGGCGTGGTGGTCGTGGTGGCGGTCCTCGGGTACGGGCTGGTCGCCTGGATGCTCGACGGCCGGCTCCGCGACCAGTACGGCCAGCGTGCCCTCACGGTGGCGCGCAGCGTCGCCGTCGACCCGCAGATCGCGGCGGCGGTCGCCGCCGGCGACCCCGGCGGGCTCGTGCAGGACCGCGCCGAACGGGTCCGGGTCCGGACCGGGGCGCTGTTCGTCGTGGTGACCGACAACCGCGGCCTGCGCCTGTCCCACCCGAACCCGCTGGAGCTCGGCCGGCACGTGAGCACCGACCCCTCCGACGCCCTGGCCGGGCGCGAGGTCGTCCGCGTCGAGCGCGGCACGCTCGGCCTGTCCGCGCGCGGCAAGGTGCCGCTGTACGGTCCGGACGGCCGGATCCTCGGCGAGGTCAGCGTCGGTTTCGACGCCCGCGCCATCGACCGGGAGCTCGGCCACGTGCTGCGCGAGATGTCGCTGTTCGTCGCCGGGGCCGTGCTGCTCGGCGTCGTCGCGTCCGCCGCGATCGGCCGCAGGCTGAAGCGGCAGACGCTCGGCCTCGAACCGTACGAGCTGGTGGAGCTCGTCCACGAGCGGGAGGCGGTGCTGCACGGCGTCGGCGAGGGCGTCGTGGCCGTGGACACCGCGGGCCGGATCGCGGTCTGCAACGACGAGGCGTCCCGGCTGCTCGGCGTCGCGCCGGAGCGCGGCGCCCCCGCCGGGGGCCTCGCCGCGGAGGGGGCGCTGCGCGACGTCCTCACGGGACGGCGCGACGCCGCCAACCTGTTCGTCACGGCGGGGGAGCGCGTCCTCGTCGTCAACCGGCGGGAGGTCCGCAGGCACCGCCGCGACCTCGGCGCCGTCATCACCCTGCGCGACCGCACCGACCTGGAGACCCTCGCCCGCGAGCTGGACTCGGTCAGCACCCTCTTCGACGCCCTCCGGGCGCAGCGCCACGAGTACGCCAACCGGCTGCACACCCTCTCGGGCCTGCTCCAGCTCGGCCACAGCGAGGAGGCCGCCGACTACATCGGCACGCTGATGGAGGACGCCGCGCGCCGCGCCCCGGCACCCGACAACCTGCCCGACCCCCTGTCGGACCCGTACCTGCGCGCGTTCCTGTCGGCCAAGTCCGCCGTCGCCGCCGAGAAGGGCGTCCGGCTCGACATCGGCGCCGGCAGCTACGTGCCGGGCCGTGTCGCCGACCCCCTGGACGTGACGACCGTCGTCGGCAACCTCGTCGACAACGCCGTCGAGGCCGCGCGGCTCGGGCGGCGGCGGCCCGCCCGCGTCGAGGTCGAACTCCTCGGCGACGGCCGCGACCTGCACGCCACCGTCGCCGACTCCGGCGACGGGCTGCCGGACGGCCTGCGCGACGCCGTGTTCGACGACGGCGTCTCCACCCGCGACACCGCGGCGGGCCGCTCGCGCGGAATCGGACTCGGCCTCGCGCGCCGCACCGCCCGCGCCCGGGGCGGCGACGTGACGTTCGTGGACGCGGGAACGGGCGGGCCCGACGGTTGCGGGGCCGTGGCGGTCGCCCGGCTTCCCGGGGTGCTCGGCGCGGAGGCGGTGCGATGATCGACGTGCTCGTGGTGGACGACGACTTCCGCGTGGCGCAGGTCCACGCCGGGTTCGTGGCGGCGCTGCGGGGGTTCGCGGTGGCCGGGCTCGCGCACTCCGCCGCCCAGGCCAGGTCCATGGCCGCCGAGCTGCGGCCCGCCCTCGTCCTGCTGGACGTCTACCTGCCGGACGCCTCGGGCCTCACCCTGCTGCCCGAGCTGGATGCCGACGTCATCATGGCGACGGCGGCCGCCGACCCCGGCGCCGTGCGCGAGGCGCTCCGGCACGGCGCCCTGCACTACCTGATCAAGCCGTTCACCGCCGCCGCGCTGAACGAGCGCCTCACCGCCTACGCCCGCTACCGGGAGGCGCTGTCCGGCGGGAGCGAGCTGTCCCAGGCGGCCCTGGACGGCGCGGTCCGCGCCCTGTACGCGCCGCTGCACGCCCGCACGCCCGCGCCCAAGGGCCAGTCGCCGGTGACGACGCGGCTGGTCGGCGACGCGCTGCGGCGGGCGGACGAGCCGCGGTCCGCGGCCGAGATCGCCGACCAGGTCGGCATCTCCCGCGCCACCGCCCAGCGCTACCTCGCTGCGCTCGCCGAGGCCGGGCGGGTCGTGGTGACGCTGCGCTACGGCGCCACGGGCCGGCCCGAGCACCAGTACGCGTGGTCGCCCCGGTAGAGGCCGGCGAGGACGTCCTCGATGCCCGCCTCCCGCAGCGAGATGTCGCGGATATCGTGGTCGCGCGCCAGCGCGGCGACGACGGCCGCCGCGTTCGCCGCGTTCGGCAGCCGGAGCCACTGCCTCGGCCCCTCCACCCGCTCGGTCTCGATCCCGTCCAGCATGATCGGCGGCGCCGGCCGCGCGAGCTCCACCACCAGCAGCCGGTCGGCGTCCACGGTGCGGCGCAGCTCCTGCAGCCCGCCGTCGTAGGCGAGCCGGCCGTGGTCGATGATCAGGACGCGGCGGCAGAGCCGCTCGATGTCGCCGAGGTCGTGCGTGGTCAGCAGGATCGTGGTGCCGCGCTCGGCGTTGACGCGTTCCAGGAAGTCGCGGACGGTCGCCTTGCTCACCACGTCCAGGCCGATCGTCGGCTCGTCCAGGACGAGCAGCTCCGGGTCGTGCAGCAGCGCCGCCGCGAGGTCGCCCCGCATCCGCTGGCCGAGGCTGAGCTGCCGGACCGGGGTGTCCAGGAACGGCTCCAGCTCCAGCAGCGCGGTCAGCTCCGCGAGCCGCGCCCGGTGCGCGGCCGCCTCGACCCGGTAGAGCCGCCGCACGAGCTCCAGGCTGGCGCGCAGCGGGAGGTCCCACCACAGCGTCGTCCGCTGCCCGAACACCACCCCGATGCGGCGTGCGAGCATCGTGCGGCGCCGCGACGGGTCCAGCCCGCACACCCGCAGGGTCCCGGACGACGCGGTGAGGATCCCGGTCAGCATCTTGATCGTCGTGGACTTCCCCGCCCCGTTCGGGCCGAGGTAGCCGACGAACTCGCCCCGCTCCACCGTGAACGACACCCCGTCCACCGCGTGCACCGGCCTGCGCGCCCGCCGCAGGACGCCCGAACGCGCCCGCACGGTGAAGGTCTTGGCCACGTCCTCGGCCTCGATCATCGGCACCGGCATCAGCTCCCTGTCGATCGGTAGTGCCGCAGGCCGGCCCGCCACGCGGTCGCCGCCGCCGCGCACAGCACCGCGGCGACCGCCGGGGAGGCGAACCGCGCGGCGCCCGGCAGCCCGAGCGGGTCCGGACGGTCCAGGACGTACAGCGCGGGCTGCCAGTTGACGAACGCCAGCGGCACGACGAACGTCACCCCGCGGACCAGGTCCCGGGAGAACACGGTCATCGGGTACTGGGTGAGGAACGCGCCGCCGTAGGTGACCGACTTGCTCGCCCCGTGGCTGTCGACGAGCACGAACTGCACCGCGGCCGTCAGCACCCACAGCCCTCCGAAGATCGCCGTTCCGGACAGCACCATGACCGGGAGCATCGCGAGCCGGCCCGGGGTCCAGTGGACGTCCAGCCGGCCGAGCGCGTACCCGAGCACCAGCACGGCCGGGACGAGCTTGCCGAGCCGGCGCGGGGTGAAGCCCTCCGTCGCGATCTGGACCAGCGGGCTCACCGGGCGCACCAGCATCGCGTCCAGCGTCCCCTCCCGCACGTGCGCCCCGAGCCGCTCGGTCGATCCGAGGACGATGTCGGAGAGCGCGAAGGACAGGGCCGACGTGCCGTACAGGAACAGGACCTCGGACACGCCGAACCCGGCGATGCGCGGCGCCCGCGAGAACAGCACCATGATCGCGGCCGCGTCCAGGACGGAGACGACCGCCGTGGCCAGGCCGAGCAGCACCATCGACACCGGGTACTGCGCCGCCGCCCGGACCCACGTCCAGGCGAGCACCCCGTACAGGCGCAGCGCGCCGGGCGCCGCGGGCTCAGCCACCGTGGACCACCAGCCTCCGCCGGGCCGCCCGCGTGACCAGGGCGCCCGCCCCGAGCAGGACGGCCGCCCACCCCGCCTGGAACGCCAGCGCGCCGGCCAGGCCGGCGCCGTCGTACCGGCCGAGGAACACGTCCGCCGGCACCTGGATCTGCGCCGCCCACGGCAGGAGTTCGGCGATCCGGCCGAGCCTGCCGGGGAACACGACGAGCGGCAGGATCATCCCGGAGAAGAACAGCGACATCACGAGCGTGACGGCGCTCAGGCCGCGGTCGTCGTGCAGCCAGAACATCCCCATCGCCACCAGGTAGCGCAGCCCGAAGCTCACCACCGTCGCGAGGACCACCGCCACCGCGAACGCGGCCAGGTGCGCCGGAGCCGGCCACCGGAAGGGGAACACCAGTGCGCCGGCCAGCAGCGGCGGTCCCGCGCGCAGCACCAGCGAACTCGCCGCGCGGCCGAGGTCGTGGGCCAGCCACCAGCCCTGCAGCCCGGCGGGCCGGTGCAGGTCGATCGCGACGTCCCCGCTGCGGATGCGCTCGGTCAGCTCCATCCCGCCGAAGATCTGCACCGGCCCGATCAGCGCCTGGGTGACGAAGCAGAAGGTCACGGCGTCGGCGGCCGCGTACCCGCCGAGCGACGGCCGGACGTCCCACAGCGCCAGCAGAACGTAGGCGCGCAGGAAGCCGAACATCGTGTTGGTGAGCGACTCGGTCAGGGATCCGAACGGATAGGCGGTGTGGCGGCGGAACCCGTACCACCACACCCACGGAAGAACGCCCACTTGCCGGGAGCCTAGACCGGCGGCCCGCCTCCGACCACGTACTTTCGCACAGAACCGGGCCCCCGGCGGGTCGCGCCGGGGGCCCGGTCCACGGGCGGGACGAGCTCAGTCCTGCGGGATGTCGGGCTTGACGGGGGAGTAGAGCCAGTCCTTGAAGAACCCGCTCAGGTCCTGCCCGGCGACCCGCTGGGCCAGCGCCGTGAACTGCTCGGTCCTGGCGTTGCCGTACTTGTGCTGCGCGTACCAGGTCCGGAGCAGGGTGAAGAACCTGTCGTCACCGATCTTCTCCCGGAGGAACTGCAGCATCATGCCGCCGCCGCTGTAGACGCGGTCGTTGAACATGGTGTCGCGCTGCGGGTCGGCGGTGAGCACCGACCAGTACGGGCGGCCCTCACGGTCGGGGAACGGCCGGGCGGCGTAGGTGGCGCGGGCCGCGTCGTGCACGGTCTGGCGGCCGTGGACCTCGTTGTAGTACCAGGCGGCCCAGGTGGCGAAGCTCTCGTTCAGCCACACGTCCTTCCACCGCGCGGGCGAGACCGCGTCCCCGTACCACTGGTGCGCCAGCTCGTGCGCGATCGTGCCGGTGCTGCGCACGGCCGAGTACACGGGCTTGCTCTGCGTCTCCAGGGAGAAGCCGAGCGGCTGGCCGTTGAAGCGGGCGTCGTCGGCGATCGCGCCGGTGCTGCCGAACGCGTACTCCCCGAACGTCTTGGACCAGAGGTCGGTGACCTCGCTGGTGGTGTCGTAGAAGAAGCTCACCGCGTCCGGCTGGGCGGCGAGCAGCTCGGGGTCGACGGCCGTGTAGTTGGGGACGCCCCGGGGCGTGCGGCCCTGCCGCACGTCCCACCTGCCGATGTCGATCGTGGTGAGGTAGCTCGCCATCGGGCTGTCCTCGCGCCACTTGAAGACCTCGGCGCGGGTCTTGGACGCGCGGCGGCTGAAGCCGGCGACGGCGGTGCGGTGCCCCGCCGGGCGGCCGTTGGCGACGGCGGTCAGGCCCTTCGGCACCGTGATCGTGTAGTCGTAGGTGGCCTTGTCGCTCGGGTGGTCGTTGACGGGGAACCAGGTGCTGGCGCCGTTCGGCTCGCCTCCGACGAACGCGCCGTCGGGGGTGTGCAGGAAGCCGTAGGGGGAGCCGAAGACGATCGGCGAGCCCACGATGGTCTGCGGCACGCCGCCGTACCTGATGACGGCGGTGAAGGTCCGCCCCTTGCGCAACCCCTGCCGCGGCGTGATGACCAGCTCCTGGCCGCGCCGCTGGTAGCGGGCCTGGTGCCGGTCGACCCAGACCTTGTCGACGTCCATCCCGGACAGGTCGAGGTCGAACCGCGACAGGTCCTGGGTGGCGCGCGCGGTGACGGTCACGGTGCCGTCGAGCTGGTCGTAGTCGGGGTCGTAGCTCAGGGCCAGCGAGTAGTGCCGGACGTCGTAGCCGCCGTTGCCCTCCAGCGGGAAGTAGGAGTCGCCGACACCGGGGGCGCCGGGGGTGAAGCGCCCGTGGTGGCCCTGCCCGTCCGCGGAGGCGGCGGGCGCGAGCGCGACGACGCTCACCGCGGCGACGGCGAGCGGCAGCATCCGGCCGGGGATCGCCCGGGACCGGATGAACCGGGGGTGACGCGCCATCAGGGGTCCTCTCTCAAAAGAGATCAACTAGCGGGGCTCACGATGCGCCCCTGTGGCGGCGTTTGTCGAGATCCATTACCGAATGTGGCCGGAACGTGAGGGACGGGCGAGGGGGGTGGGAGGGGCCGCGGGTTGCGCCGGGACGCCGGAAGGCCCCCGCGGGTGTAGGAACGCGGGGGCCTTCGGGGTCCTTGGGGATCAGGCCGGAGAGCAGGGCCGGCGGGTCCGGCCGGCGCGGGTCAGTGGAACTGGCCCTCTTCCGTCGAGCCCTTCAGGGCGGTGGTGGAGGAGTCGGGGTTGATCGCGGTGCTGACCAGGTCGAAGTAGCCGGTGCCGGCCTCGCGCTGGTGCTTGACCGCGGTGAAGCCCTTCTCGGCCGCCGCGAACTCGCGCTCCTGCAGGTCGACGTAGGCCGTCATGCCCTCGCGGGCGTAGCCGTGCGCCAGGTCGAACATGCCGTAGTTGAGCGCGTGGAACCCGGCCAGGGTGATGAACTGGAACTTGAAGCCCATGTGGCCGAGCTCGCGCTGGAACTTGGCGATGGTCGCGTCGTCCAGGTGCGCCTTCCAGTTGAAGGACGGCGAGCAGTTGTAGGCGAGCATCTGGTCCGGGTACTCGGCCTTCACGGCCTCGGCGAACCTGCGCGCCTGCTCCAGGTCCGGGGTGCCGGTCTCCATCCAGATGAGGTCGGAGTGCGGCGCGTAGGCCTTGGCGCGGGCGATGCAGGGCTCGATGCCGTTGCGGACGCGGTAGAAGCCCTCGGCGGTGCGCTCGCCGGTGGTGAACTCGCGGTCGCGCTCGTCCACGTCCGTCGTGATCAGGGTCGCGGCCTCGGCGTCGGTCCGCGCGATGATCAGAGACGGCACGCCCGAGATGTCCGCGGCGAGGCGAGCGGTGTTGAGGGTCTTGATGTGCTGCGAGGTCGGGATGAGGACCTTGCCGCCGAGGTGGCCGCACTTCTTCTCGGAGGCCAGCTGGTCCTCCCAGTGCACGCCCGCGGCGCCTGCGGCGATCATGCCCTTCATCAGCTCGAAGGCGTTCAGCACGCCGCCGAAGCCGGCCTCGGCGTCGGCCACGATCGGGGCGAGGAAGTGCGTGTCGCCCTCACCCTCGGCCCACTGCACCTGGTCGGCGCGCAGCAGCGCGTTGTTGATCCGGCGCACGACGGACGGAACCGAGTTCGCCGGGTAGATGCTCTGGTCCGGGTAGGTCTGGCCTGCCAGGTTCGCGTCCGCCGCGACCTGCCAGCCGGACAGGTAGATGGCCTTCAGGCCCGCCTTGACCTGCTGGACGGCCTGCAGACCGGTCAGCGCGCCGAGGGAGTGGACGTAGTCCTCCTCGTGCAGGAGGGTCCACAGCCGCTCCGCGCCGAGACGCGCGAGGGTGTGCTCCTCCTGGACCGATCCGCGGATCCGGACGACGTCCTCGGCCGTGTAGGTCCGCTCGATGCCCTGCCAGCGAGGGTCGGTCTCCCACTGTCGCTGCAGCTCCTCGGCTGCGCCCTTGAGGCGACTATCGCTCATGATCTTGCCCTTCCGTGTCGTCCCCTGGGTGCTTGCTCACGACTATGCCCCCGGCGCGAACCGGTTATGAACTGGCGAGTAACAGAAGAAGTGCGAAATTTCCGCTACGATGAAGCGGTGACGACCTTGCGGACAGAAGAACCCCTCAACTTGACGAGTGGCGTGGATCTCGTCACGTTCGGGCAGCGGCTCCGCCATCTGCGGCGCGCCCGCGGCCTGACGCTGTCGGAGCTCGGCGAGCGCGTGGGCCGCGCCCCGTCCCAGCTCTCCCTGCTGGAGAACGGGCGGCGCGAGCCCAAGCTGTCCCTGCTGCAGTCCCTCGCCGCCGCGCTGGAATGCCCGGTGGAGGAACTGCTGCGCCGCCAGCCACCCAGCCGGCGCGCCCAGCTGGAGATCCAGCTGGAGGAGGCGCAGCGCGACCCGCTGTACCGGACCCTCGGCCTGTCGCACCTCAAGGTCGGCAAGCGGATGCCGAACGAGGTCATCGAGCACATCCTCGCGCTGTACGGGGAGCTCAGGCGCAGCCGCACCAAGCCCACCGCGAGCCCCGAGGAGGCGCGCAAGGCCAACGCCGAGCTGCGCCGCCAGATGCACGAGCGCGGCAACCACTTCGCCGACATCGAGCGCGTCGCGTCCCAGACCCTCGACTCGGTCGGGTACCGGCGCGGCGCGGTCTCGCAGGGGCTGCTGATGACGCTGGTCGGGCACTTCGGCTTCAGCCTCCAGTACGTCCAGGACCTGCCGCGCTCGGTCCGGTCGATCACCGACCTGCGCAACCGGCGGATCTACCTGGAGCGCGAGCAGCTCGGCATGCACACGCCGCGCACGATCCTGCTGCAGACCCTCGGGCACATCGCCCTCGACCACGACCAGCCGCGCGACTTCGCCGACTTCCTGCGCCAGCGCGTCGAGGCCAACTACTTCGGCGCCGCGATCCTGATGCCCGAGCGCAGCGTCGTCCCGTTCCTCCAGGAGGCCAAGGCCGCGCGGGAGCTGTCGGTGGAGGATCTGGCTGACGTCTTCTCCGTCTCCTACGAGATGGCCGCGCACCGCTTCACCAACGTCGCGACCCACCACCTCGACCTGCAGCTGCACTTCACCAAGAACGACGAGAACGGCACGATCTACAAGGCTTACGCCAACGACGGCCTGGCCTTCCCGCAGGACGAGGACGGCGCGATCGAGGGCCAGCGGATGTGCCGGGAGTGGGCCGGGAGGCACGTGTTCGGCGCCGCGGACCGCTTCTCCGTCTACTACCAGTACACCGACACCCCGAACGGGACGTACTGGTGCCTGTCGCACATCGACCCCAGCCACGAGCGCGACTTCGCGATCACGCTGGGCGTCCGCTTCGAGGACTCCCGCTGGTTCCGTGGCCGGGAGACGACCCGACGGGTCAGGTCGGCCTGCCCGGACGGCGACTGCTGCCAGCGGCCCCCGAAGTCACTGTCGGACCGGTGGGAGGGGATGGCGTGGCCGTCGGCGCGCGCGCACTCGCACGTCCTGTCGGTCCTGCCGCCCGGAGCGTTCCCCGGCGTCGACGAGGCCGACGTCTACGAATTCCTGGACCGGCACGCCGCCGAATGACGGACGTGTTGTGGCCGCGTTAAACCTTCGGGTCGGTTCGCCGTGCGAGGCGCGAACGGTGACTGATCTGGCCGGATCCGGCGTTTCCTAGTACGTGAGGAGGGCGTCCGGTCCAGGTCGCCCCGCACAGAAGGGAGAGCGCGTGCTGCCCGAGGTCGCGTCGTGGTTGGCCCACCGTACGAGTGCGGCGGAGGACTGGCCGCCGCGTCTCCTGCTCGCGGCCAAGGGCGCGACCAGGATCAGCATCGTGCTGCCCGCGCGCGACGAGGAGGCGACGGTCGGCGCGATCGTCGCGGCTCTGCGCACCGACCTGGTCGAGCGGATCCCGCTGGTGGACGAGATCGTCGTGGTCGACTCCCGCTCCGGCGACCGGACCGCCGCCGTGGCCGCCGCGGCCGGTGCGCAGGTGGTGGCGCAGGACGCCGTCCTGCCGGAGCAGGGCCGCATGTCCGGCAAGGGCGAGGCCCTGTGGAAGTCCCTCGCCGCGACCTCCGGCGACCTGATCGTGTTCGTGGACGCCGACCTGCGCGAGTTCACCTCCTCCTATGTCACCGGGCTGCTCGGGCCGCTGCTGACCGACCCCTCCGTCGGCTACGTCAAGGGCTGCTACGACCGGCCGCTGGTCGAGGGGGAGCGTCGCGTCGAGGGCGGCGGCGGCCGGGTGACCGAACTGGTCGCACGTCCCCTGATCAACCTGCACTGGCCGCTGCTGGCCGGGGTCATGCAGCCGCTCGGCGGCGAGTACGCGGGGCGCCGCGCGCTGCTGGAGCGGCTGCCGTTCGTGACCGGCTACGGGGTGGAGCTCGGCCTGCTGCTGGACGTCTACCAGGACTCCGGGCTCGACGCGATCGCGCAGGTCGACCTCGGCCGCCGGATCCACGCCCACCAGTCCACCGAGGCGCTCGGGGCGATGTCGGGCCAGATCATGCTGACCGCCTGGTCGCGGCTGGAGCGGCACGGCCGGATGATCCCCCTCGCGGCCCCCTCCACCGCGCTCACCCGGTTCCGGCGCGGCGCGGACGGGCACGACGCCCGCACGGCCGACGTGGCCGTGGGGGAGCGCCCGCCGATGATCGAGGTCCCCGCCTACGCAGCCGTCCGCTCCTTCTCTCCCCGCCGCTGACCGCTCCGCGCACCCCGCCCACGTGTTACCCGCGGTAACTTCGAAGGTGCTACCGTTGGTAACACGCAATATTGGAGAGAGGGTCAATTAATCATGACGAGCGCGGAGCAGACGCCGTTCTCGCTGGAGCCCAGCGAGGACGTTCGCGAGGTCAGGGACTGGGTGCACGAGTTCGCCAAGGACGTCATCCGCCCCGCCGCGGAGGAGTGGGACGAGCGCGAGGAGACCCCCTGGCCGCTGATCCAGGAGGCGTCCAAGGTCGGCATCTACTCCCTCGACTTCTTCGCCACCCAGTGGCTGGAGCCGACCGGCCTCGGCATCCCGGTGGCGTTCGAGGAGCTGTTCTGGGGCGACGCGGGCATCGCCCTGTCGATCGTGGGGACCGGCCTCGCCGCCGCGTCCGTCGCCGCCGTGGGCACGCCGGACCAGGTCAGCGAGTGGGTGCCGCAGATGTTCGGCACCGCCGACGACATCAAGCTCGGCGCGTTCTGCGCCTCCGAGCCCGACGCCGGCAGCGACGTCGGCTCCATTCGCACCCGCGCCGTGTTCGACGAGGCCAAGGACGAGTGGGTGCTGAACGGCACCAAGACCTGGGCGACCAACGGCGGCATCGCCGACGTCCACGTGATCGTCGCCTCGGTGCACCCCGACCTCGGCAGCCGCGGCCAGGCCAGCTTCATCGTCCCGCCGAACACTCCGGGCCTGAGGCAGGGCCAGAAGTTCAAGAAGCACGGCATCCGCGCCTCCCACACCGCCGAGGTGATCCTGGACGACGTCCGGATCCCGTCCCACCTGATCGTCGGCGGCAAGGCCAGGTTCGACGAGCGCATCGCGCGCAGCCGCGAGGGCAAGAGCTCCAAGGGCCAGGCCGCGATGAAGACGTTCGAGACGACCCGCCCGTCCGTCGGCGCGATGGCCCTCGGCGTCGGCCGCGCCGCCTACGACTACGCCCTCCAGTACGCGCAGGACCGCGAGCAGTTCGGCAAGAAGATCGGCGACTTCCAGGCGATCGCCTTCAAGCTGGCCGACATGAAGTGCCGCCTGGACGCCGCCCGCCTCATGGTGTGGCGGGCGGCCTGGATGGCGCGCACCGGCAAGGACTTCCAGAGCGCCGAGGGCTCGATGGCCAAGCTGATGGCCAGTGAGATGTCGGTCCACGTCACCGAGGAGGCCATCCAGATCCTCGGCGGCAACGGCTACACCCGCGAGTACCCCGTCGAGCGCATGCACCGCGACTCCAAGATCTTCACCATCTTCGAGGGCACCTCGGAGATCCAGCGCCTGGTGATCGGCCGCACCATCACGGGCCTGCCCGTCAGATAGAAGCTGAGCTGCACGGACAGCGGGGGCGACCTCTGGCAAGACGATCTGCCGCCCCCGCTGTCTTCCCGGCCTCGCGCATGCCGCAGCCGAGATTGGGAGCCGATCGGGAGCCGATCATCGCGGGATGGCGGCCCCGGCCGCCAGGAACTCGTCCAGCACCCGGACAGGCGAGCGCGCCGCCCGCCCGACGCCGACGCCGGCGTCCAGCAGCTCGCCGAGGCGATCCAGGCGCAGCTGCCCGACATCGCCCCGGACCTCATCGGCCGCGTCATGCTAACCGCCTTCGGCGCCATCGCTGCTATCGCTCACGAAGCGGGAGAGTTCCCCGGGCCCACGCCCGCGACGACGGCCCCGCAGACCACCGACCCGCCTCCGGAGACGCCGGGGCCCACCCCATGGAGGAGCCGGAGCGTCCCGCGACGGGAATCCACGAGGCGCTGCTACGGCTGCGGAGCGCCGTGTACGAGGGGGTCGCCGCCGGCGACGTCCGCGACGGACGTCGGCCTCGACCTCGGCAACGTGATCGGGCGGAGGCTCGACGAGAGCCGGCGGCCCCGCGAGCGCCGCCGGGAGGACGTCGCCTACCCGCAGAACAAGATCGCCACCCGCACCCGGGAGGGCGGCAGCTCGGGCGGGGGCGCCGAGGAGTTGCACCTGATCCTCGACCAAATGTCCCTTTAGACGCACCCCTCGAACTGTGGCACCTCGATGATCGACAGGTCCAGCCCGGTGCCGCCGAACCACCGGTGCATCAACCTCGCCGCCGTCCCGTCCTGGTACATGCGGGTGATCGCCCGGTTCAGCGCCTCGCAGCCCTCGACGTCGCCGCGGCGGAGCCCGATGCCGGTGTTCTGCTCGCTGATCCGCGCGTTGACAAGCCGATACCCGCGGCCCTCCCGCCGGACGAGGCCGGCCAGGATGACGTCGTTCGTCGTGATCGCGTCCACCGTCCGACCCTTGATCATGCCCATGCACTGGTCATAGCTCTTGGCGGGGACGGTCCTGGCGGTCATCCCGTGCACCGCCAGCAGCCGCTGGATGGGGTCGGCCCCCTCGACGGCGCAGAACCGGCGCCCCGTCAGGTCCCGGACGCCCTTGACGCCGCGCTCGTCCGCCCGGACCAGCACGTCCTGGTAGGACATGTAGTACGGCCCGGCGAACGCGATCTGCGTCTTGCGTTCGGGCGTGACCGACAGGGTCGCGAGGACCAGGTCGGCGCGCCCCGACGTCAGCGCCGTGATCCGCTCGGACGCCAGCACCTGGACGAACCGCGCCTTCTTCCCGAGCCGGTTCGCCACGTACCGCGCGACATCGATGTCGAACCCCTCGAACCGGCCGTCCGGTCGCCGCAGCCCCAGCCCCGGCAGGTCCGGCCGCACCCCCACCACCAGGGTCGGCTCGTCCAGCAACGACTCGGCGCCGCCCTGCCCGCACGCTGTCAGCATCCCACCCGCCAGCACGACCGCCGCCAGAACCCGCCCTACCGCCACCCGGACCTCCCGCACATTTCCGACGGAATGACCATAGACCGGCTGAAGACGCTGGAGGCGGACGCCGCGCAGCGGCGCGCCGCGTCCGTGCCGCTCTCCCCAGCGGCCTGCCCGCGGACCGCGTCCATCAGGATGCTCACCCGCACGTCGATTAGTGACCATCGCCGCCGTCCAGAGCTGACTACACGGGGGCCGCTCGGCCCGACCGCGCCCCAGGGACGGGTTCCGGGTCACCGCGGGAAGACCTCGCGTTCGGCGGGGCCGTCGCCGCCGCCATCGCCGCGCCGGACCGTGGCGCATGAACCCGACCGTCTCCCGGGAAGACTTGGGCGAGCTGCGGGCGGGCCTTGCTCGCCACACCACCGAACTACGTGGGCCTGGAGGCCGAGGCCGACATGGTTCGCAACTACGAACCGGGCGTGGTCCCGGGCCTCCTGCAGACCCCGGCTACGCTCGTGCGCTCATCGCCAAACGCGCGCCAGACTGACCGCCGACCAGGGCGACGATCTGGCCGACCTCCGCGTCGAGCGGCAGGAGCGACTCCTGTCGGTCCCCGACCCGATCCACCTCTCGGCGGTCCTGGCCGAGGAGACGCTGCGCCGAGCAGTCGGCGGCACCGAGGTCATGGTCGAGCAGCTCGACCACCTGCACAAGGTCGCGCAACTCCGGCATGTGCGGTTGCAGATCCTGCCCTTCGCCGCAGGCGCCGCCCCCCGCGGTTGGCCCTTTCTCGATTCTGTCGTTCGTTGAGCCCAGCGACCCTGAAGCGGTGTATCTCGAGACACCGCGGGGACCTGTGGCAGGAGGACGTGCCGCGGGTCACCGAGTTCCTCCGCTCATGGGAGAGGCTGATCGCTGCGGCTTGCTCGACGGCGGACACCCTCACCCTGATCGGAGCGCGGGTGAACTACCTCCGGGCGAAGGTGGAACATGACCAACTCCAGGGTCTGGCGGAAGGCCGGCGGCAGCGACGCCCACGGCCAATGCGTCGAAGTCCGCCCGTCCACCGTCGGCGTCGCGATCCGCGACTCCAAGGACCCTGGGTCGCAGCTGGGCATGTCGGCCGGCACGTGGGCGGGGCTGGTGCAGGCCGTGCGCGCCGGCCGCCACGACCTACGGCACCCGGGCCATGCCGGCGAACACGCGTAGCTCGCCGACGGGCGGGTCGCCGTCCTCGGGACGCCACGCCGCAACGTCGACCAGGCCTGGCTCCAGCAGCGGCAGCTCGCCGAACATCCCGTGAATCTCCTCGCGCGTGCGGAGCCGCGCGTCGGCCGAGGTCCCGGCGAATACCCTGCCGATGCGCTCCCGGAGCTCCGAGCCGGCGCCGTCGCTGGACACGTGCGTGATCACCACGTGTGAGCCGGGTGCCAGCGCGCGGGTGTATGCGGCCACGAGCCCGGCCGGGTCGTCCTGGTCGCCGACCAGGTGCAGCACGTTGACGAAGAACAATCCGACGGGCTCTGACAGGTTCAGCTGCTCACCGGCGCCCTTCACTACCGCCGAGGTGTCGCGGATGTCGGCTGGCAGGAACGAGGTCTGCGCGTCCAAGTCCAGGAACGCTCGACCGTGCGCGAGGACGATCGGGTCGTTGTCGACGTACACGGTCCTGGTGTCATCGGCCGCGGCCTGGGCGACCTCGTGGGTGTTCTCGACCGTCGGAAGGCCGGCGCCGAGGTCGAGGAACTGGCGGATGCCCTGCCCGGCGAGATGGCGGACCGCGCGTTGCAGGAAGGCGCGGTTGGCCCGCGCGGTGTCGCGGATCTCCGGCGCGATCTCAAAGAGCTGCTCGGCGGCTTGACGGTCGACTGCGTAGTTGTCCCTGCCGCCGAGCACGTAGTCGTAGACGCGGGCGGCTGAGGGGCGGTCGACATCGATGTCGGGGGGAGGCATGCGCACGATGCTGCCACGGGCCTTACCGACAGACACATTGCTGTGATGCGGCGAGGCCGCGCGCGCGGCCGAAATCTGGCCCGTCTTGCCGATCCTCTGTCATACCTCCCGGCGCGGCACCCGCTCGTAGCGCGCGGAGCTGGGTGACGGCTGGGGGTCGCGCGGGAGTGGATCAAGCGGGATAGGACGTATCGGGGACGGGATTAAGCGTGCCTGGAGCGGGGCCAGATTGGGAGTGAGCAGGGAACGCAGGTCACGGGTTCGCCATCGAAGGTCTTCACCATCTCCCAGGGCACCTCGGAGGTCCAGCGCCTGGTGGTCGGCCGCACCATCACGGGCCTGCCGGTGCGCTAGGCGTCCCCGTGGGCCGGCGGGGTCCGGCTCGGCATCGGTGATCATCCGACTACCTGATCGCCGATGCCGAGTGCCCGTCACCGCCCGTTCGAACCCATCGCGTACGGGGGGTTGACGGGTGAAATGTTTGCGCTCACAATCGGCCCTACGCATCACTGCCGGGCTCCCGGCGCGACCGCGGAGGAGGGGACGAGTGGCGGAACACGGCTCGTCGAATCCGCCGATCATGGCCGACGTCGCCCAGTTGGCGGGGGTGTCGCACCAGACGGTGTCGCGGGTGGTCAACGACCATCCGAACGTCTCGGCGCGGACCCGCGCCCGTGTGCAGGCGGCGATCGCCGAGCTCGGCTACCGGCCGAACTCGGCGGCCCGGACCCTGGTGACCCGGCGCTCCAGGACGCTCGGTGTGGTCAGCTTCGAATCCACGCTCTACGGTCCGGCGTCGATGCTGCACGGCATCGAGCAGGCCGCCCGGAACGCCGACTTCTTCGTCAGCATCGTCAGCCTGCGCGCGATCACGCGGCGCGCCCTGCTGGACGCGGTCGAGCGGTTGGCGGTGCAGGCCGTCGAAGGCGTCGTGGTGATCGCCCCGCACATCTCGACGAACGACGTGCTGGCGCAGGCCGGCCGGCTCGTGCCGCTGGTGGGGGCCGGGTGCGGGCTGACCGCGGGGGTTCCGATGGTGGCGATCGACCAGCGGGCCGGCGCGGTGGCGGCCACCCGCCACCTGCTCGACCTCGGGCACCGCACGGTCCACCACGTCGCGGGCCCCGCGACCTGGCTCGACGCGGTCGGCCGGGCCGACGGCTGGCGCGCGACCCTGACCGGGGCCGGAGCCGCGGTGCCGGAGATGCTGACCGGTGACTGGAGCGCCAGGTCGGGCTACGAGGCCGGCCGGCGGCTCGCGGAGGACCCCGCGGTCACGGCGGTGTTCTGCGCCAACGACCACATGGCCCTGGGCGTGCTCCGCGCGCTGCACGAGGCCGGCCGCCGGGTCCCCGAGGACGTCAGCCTGGTCGGCTTCGACGACATCCCGGAGGCCGCCTACTTCATCCCGCCGCTGTCCACGGTGCGCCAGGACTTCGGCGAGCTCGGCCGCCGTTCGCTGGAGCTGCTGGTGCAGCGCCTGGGCGAACCCTCGGGGCCGCCGGGGAATGTGCTGATCCCGCCGGAGCTGGTGGTCAGGTCCAGCGCCCGGCCGGCCCCGCGCACCTGACCGACCGATGTCCGCGTACTCCAGCGATGAGGGAATTGTGAGCGCTAACATCAGCCAGGCCGCCTGCGTCGTCGGTGTCGACTTCGGCACGCTGTCCGGCCGGGCGGTCGTCGTCCGGGTCGCCGACGGCGCCGAGCTGGGCGGCGCCGTCCACGACTACGCCGACGCGGTGATCGAGCGGGCGCTGCCCGTCACGGGGGAGACGCTCCCGCCCGACTGGGCACTGCAGAATCCCGCGGACTGGCGGGCCGTGCTGAGCACCGCCGTCCCCGCGGCCGTCGCGGAGGCCGGGGTGGATCCGGCCCAGATCGTCGGGATCGGCACCGACTTCACGTCCTGCACGGTGCTGCCCGTCCTGTCGGACGGCACCCCGCTGTGCGAGCTCCCGGAGTCGGCCGGCCGGCCGCACGCCTGGCCGAAGCTGTGGAAGCACCACGCGGCCCAGCCGCAGGCCGACCGCATCACCGCACTGGCGCACGAGCGCGCGGAGAAGTGGATCAAGCGGTACGGCGGACGGATCTCCTCGGAGTGGCAGTTCGCCAAGGCGCTGCAGGTCCTGGAGGAGGATCCGGACACCTACCGGCGTACGGAACGCTGGATCGAGGCGGCGGACTGGATCGTCTGGCAGCTGACGGGCCGCGAGACGCGCAACGCCTGCACCGCCGGCTACAAGGGCATCCACCAGGACGGCGGCTACCCCTCCGCCGACTACCTGGCCGCGCTGCATCCCGGCTTCGCCGACTTCGCGGCCACGCGGCTGGCCCATCCGCTCTCCCCGCTGGGGTCGCGGGTGGGGACGCTGACCGCGGAGGCGGCCCGCCGGACCGGTCTGCCGGAGGGCATCGCGGTGGCCGCCGGCAACATCGACGCCCACGTCACCGCGCCGGCCGCCCGCGCGGTCGAGAACGGCCGGCTGCTGGCGATCATGGGGACGTCGACCTGCCACGTGGTCAGCAGCGCGGTCCTCGCCGAGGTCCCGGGGATCTGCGGCGTCGTGGACGGCGGCATCACCGCCGGAGCCTACGGCTACGAGGCCGGGCAGAGCGCGGTCGGCGACATCTTCGCCTGGTGGACCCGCATGACCGGACGGGACCACGACGAACTGGCGGCCGGATCCGCGGCGCCCGTCGGCTCGCACGGACTGGTGGCGCTGGACTGGACGGGCGGCAACCGCTCGGTCCTGGTCGACCACCACCTGTCGGGCGTGATCGCGGGAATGACCCTGGCCACGCGGCCGGAGGAGGTCTACCGCGCGCTCATGGAGGCGACGGCCTACGGGACCCGCGTCATCGTCGAGGCCTTCGAGGCGGCCGGGGTCCCGGTCGAGGAGTTCGTCGTCGCCGGCGGGCTGAAACGCAACGCGGCGCTGATGCAGATCTACGCCGACGTCCTGCGCCGGCCGGTCTCCATCGCCGCCTCCGACCAGGCGCCGGCGCTCGGCGCCGCCATCCACGCCGCGGTCGCGGCGGGCGCCTACCGGGACGTGCCGGAGGCCGCGGCGGTGATGGGCCGGGTGGTCACCGCGGCCTACGCGCCGGACCCCGCCCGGGCCCGGGTCTATGACCTCCTCTACGCGGAGTACCGCGAACTGCACGACCACTTCGCGGCCCGGGGCGGTGCGAGCAGCGCGGTCCTGCACCGGCTGCGGCGGCTGCGCAACGACGCGCTCGGCTCGGAAGGGGGCCTGTGATGCCCGGCACGCCCGACGAGCGGGTCCGCGCGCTGCGGCGGACCGTCAACGACCTGCACGGCGAGCTCGTCAGGTACGGACTGGTGGTGTGGACGGCCGGCAACGTCTCCGCGCGGGTGCCCGGCCGCGACCTGATGGTCATCAAACCCAGCGGCGTCTCCTACGACGACCTGTCCCCGGAGGCGATGGTGGTCTGCGACCTCGAAGGGACGGTCGTCGAGGGCGACCTCCGGCCTTCGAGCGACACCGCCGCGCACGCCTACGTCTACCGGCACATGCCCGACGTCGGCGGGGTGGTGCACACGCACTCCGCGTACGCCTGCGCCTGGGCCGCCCGCGGGGAACCGGTGCCCTGCGTCCTGACGGCCATGGCCGACGAGTTCGGCGCGGAGATCCCCCTCGGCCCGTTCGCGCCCATCGGCGACGACTCGATCGGGCGCGGGATCGTCGGCACGCTGCGCGGCCACCGCTCCCCAGCGGTGATCATGCGCAACCACGGCGTCTTCACCATCGGCGCGGACGCGCGGGCCGCGGTCAAGGCCGCGGTGATGTGCGAGGACGCGGCGCGGGCGGTGCACCTCGCCCGCCAGCTCGGCGACCCCGTCCCGCTGCGGCCCGAGGACATCGACCGCCTGTACCAGCGCTACCAGAACGCCTACGGACAGCGTCCGTGACCCGCGAAGGGAGCAGCCCCGCGATGGCACCGACCGTCTGGTTCCTCACCGGAAGCCAGTCCTTGTACGGCGAGGACACGCTCCACCAGGTCGCCGCGCAGTCACGGCGGATCGCCCAGGCCCTGGACGAGGATCCGGACATCCCGGCGGCGGTGCGGTGGCGCCCGGTGCTCACCGACGCGGAGGCCATCCGGCGGACGATGCTCCAGGCGGGCGCGGACGACGACTGCATCGGGGTCATCACCTGGATGCACACGTTCTCGCCCGCCAAGATGTGGATCGCCGGGCTGAACGCGCTGCTCCGGCCGCTGCTGCACCTGCACACCCAGGCGAACGTGGCGCTGCCGTGGTCGAGCATCGACATGGACTTCATGAACCTCAACCAGGCCGCGCACGGGGACCGCGAACACGCCCACATCCAGACCCGGCTCGGCATGTCGCGCACCACGGTGGCCGGGCACACCAGCGATCCCGCGGTGCGCACGCGGATCGCCTCCTGGGTCAGGGCCGCCCGTGGCCACGCCGATCTGCGGACACTGCGGCTCGCCCGCTTCGGCGACAACATGCGGGACGTCGCCGTCACCGAGGGCGACAAGGTCGAGGCGCAGATCCGGTTCGGCGCCTCGGTCAACGCCTTCGGCGTGAACGACCTCGTCACGGCCGTCGACGCGGTGCCGGACCACCGGGTCGGCGAGCTCGCCGAGGAGTACGAGCAGACGTACGCCGTCGCGCCGGAGCTGCGGTCCGGCGGCGAACGCCACCCGGCGCTACGCGACGCCGCGCGGATCGAGCTCGGGCTGCGCGACTTCCTCGCCGCCGGGTCCTACCAGGCGTTCACCACCAACTTCGAGGATCTCGGCGGGCTCACCCAGCTGCCGGGCGTCGCCGTGCAGCGCCTGATGGCCGACGGCCACGGCTTCGGCGCGGAGGGGGACTGGAAGACGGCCCTGCTGCTGCGGGCCCTCAAGAGCGCCGCCGCGGGACTGCCGGGCGGCACCTCCTTCATGGAGGACTACACCTACCACCTCGTCCCGGGCCGGGAACTCATCCTGGGCGCCCACATGCTGGAGGTCTGCCCCTCCATCGCCGCCGGCGTGCCGAGCTGCGAGGTGCATCCGCTGTCCATCGGGGGACGGCAGGACCCGGTCCGGCTGGTGTTCGACGCGGCGCCGGGACCGGGTCTGGTCGTCGGGCTGGCGGATCTCGGCGACCGGTTCCGGCTGGTCGCCAACGAGATCGACCTGGTGGGGCCCCCGGAACCGCTGCCCCGGCTGCCGGTGGCCCGGGCCGTGTGGGCGCCCCGCCCGAACTTCCGTACCTCCACCGAGGCCTGGCTGTCGGCCGGGGGACCGCACCACACGGTGCTGTCCCAAGCGATCACCACCGAGATCCTGGCCGACCTCGCCGAGATGACGGGCGTGGAACTGCTCGTCATCGACAGCGAGACCGAGGTCGCCCGGTTCCGCCGCGAGATGCGCTGGAACCAGGCGTACCACCGCCTGGCGCAAGGCTTCTAGCCGCCAGGACACCCCACCCCCCCGAGATCTGTGAGGAACCCGTCCCATGACCAGATCACGCTTCGCAGTAAGGCTGGTCGCGCTGGCCGCGCTCGCCGGCACCGCGATCGGCGGATTCGCCCCCTCCTCCACGGCGTCCGGCCGCCAACTGAAGTCCGGGATCGGCAAGGACCTGTTCGGGACGATGCCCGACGGCACCAAGGTCTGGCGCTACACCCTGACCAACGGCTCGATGCGCATCCGGGTGATCACCTACGGCGGCATCGTCCAGACCATCGAGACGCCCGACCGGCACGGCAGGCTCGCCAACGTCACGCTGGGCTTCCCGACCCTCTCCGACTACCTCACCAAGAACAGCACGTACTTCGGAGCGCTCATCGGCCGGTACGGCAACCGCATCGCCAAGGGCCGGTTCACGCTCGACGGGCACGCGTACCAGCTGACCACCAACAACAACGGGAACACGCTGCACGGCGGCACGACCGGCTTCGACCAGCACGTCTGGTCCGCGGCCCCGATCACGACCGGCGGCGGCGTCGCGCTCCGGCTGTCCCACACCAGCCCGGACGGCGACCAGGGTTTCCCCGGCACCCTCAAGACCGACGTGACCATCTCCGTCACGCGGCACAACGCCATCCGGTTCGACTACCACGCCACCACCGACAAGCCGACCGTCGTCAACCTCACCAACCACTCCTACTTCAACCTCGCGGGCGAGGGCGGCGGCACGGTCTACGACCACCGGCTCCAGATCAACGGCTCCCGGTACACCCCCGTCAGCTCGTCAGAGCTGATTCCGACCGGCCGGATCGCCTCGGTGCGCGGCACCCCGCTGGACTTCACCCGGCCCACCGCGATCGGCGCCCGCATCCGCACCGGCTTCGACCAGCTCCTCTACGGCCAGGGCTACGACCACAACTTCGTCCTGGACGGTTCCGGCTGGAAGGTCGCCGCGCGCGTGCAGGATCCCGGCAGCGGCCGGACGCTGGCCATCTCCACCGACCAGCCCGGGCTCCAGTTCTACTCGGGCAACTTCCTCGACGGCACGCTGGTCGGCACCGGCGGCCGCGTCTACCGGCAGGGCGACGGGTTCGCCCTGGAGACCCAGCACTTCCCCGACTCGCCCAACCAGGCGAACTTCCCCTCGACGGAGCTGGACCCCGGCCAAGCCCTCCACTCCACGACCGTCTACCAGTTCGGAGCCTGACATGGAGCGCATCGATCCGGCGGTCGAAGAGGCCGTCGACACCCTCGGCCTGAGCGAGCCCACCCGGCGCCGGCTGCTCAGCGGCGCCGGCCTGGTCAGCGCGACGGCGGCCGCGTCGGCGCTGCTGGCCGCCTGCTCCTCGGACAACAAGAGCCCGTCCTCGCCCACGGGCGGGCCCGGGCACTTCCCGAAGACGCCGAACTGGAAGTTCGTGTTCGTCAACCATGTCACCACGAACCCCTTCTTCACGCCGACGCAGTACGGCGCGCAGGACGCCTGCGCCCTGCTGGGCTGCTCGTTCCAGTGGACGGGTTCGCAGAACTCGGCGGTGCCCGAGATGGTCAGCGCCACCAACGCGGCCATCTCCGGCAAGGCCGACGGGCTCGCGGTCGCCGTGGTGGACAAGGCCGCCTTCCGGCAGCCGGTGGACAAGGCGCTGGACGCCGGGATCCCGGTGGTCTCCTACAACGCCGACGGCGCCAAGGACGACCCCGGCACCAACCGGCTCGCCTACATCGGCCAGGACCTCTACACCTCCGGCTACCAGCTCGGCACCAAGATCGCGGCGCTGATGACCGGGGGGGACGCGGTCGGCTTCATCGCCACCCCCGGCTCCCTGAACATCCAGCCGCGCATCGACGGCGCGCAGGACGCCATCAAGGCCTCCGGCAAGCCGATCAAGTTCACCTCGGTGGCCAGCGGCGCCGAGCTGCCCAAGGAACTGTCGACCATCGACGCCTACGCCCAGGGCCACCAGAACATCAAGGGCATGTTCGCGGTGGACGCCGGCTCGACCGAGAGCATCGGCAAGGTCATGCAGAAATACCGCCTCAAGGGCAAGGGCGTGGCCGCGGGCGGGTTCGACCTCACCCCGGGCACGCTGAGCTCCGTCAAGTCCGGCGACCTGGACTTCACCATCGACCAGCAGCCCTACCTGCAGGGATTCCTGCCCGTGCTGGCCCTGTGGTTCTACAGGCTGTCCGGCGGCCTGGTCTTCCCCCCGGTGACCAACACCGGCCTGACCTTCGTCAGCAAGCAGACCGTCGGCCCGTACCTCACCACCAAGACCCGGTACGAGGGCTCCAGCCCGGCCCAGCAGCTGGTGCCGCGGTCCGGCGCCATCGCTCACGTCTGACAGGGAGGAACACCGAGTGAGCGAGAGCACCCTGCGGGACCAGGCGGCAACCCCGGGCACGCCACCGAGGCGGCGTGCCCGGGGGCTGCCCGGCCTCGCCACCGACGCGTTCCTGCGCCGCCGGGAGGCGACCATCCTCCTGGTGGCGCTCGGACTGCTGATCTACTTCCAGACCGCCAAGTCGGTCTTCCTGTCCCACGACAACCTGGTCAACGTCTCCCAGGGCACCGCGCCCTACGCCATCATCGCGGTCGGCGAGGTGTTCCTGCTCGTCAGCGGCGAGATCGACCTGTCGGTCGGCATGGTCTTCGCGCTGGCACCCTTCCTCATGCACTACATGGTCGACTTCTCCGGCGTCTACCCGATCATCGCGATCGTGCTGGCGGTCCTGGCGGGCGCGCTCATCGGACTCGGCAACGGGCTGGTGACGGTCGTGCTGCGGGTGCCGTCGTTCGTCGCCACCCTGGGCTCGATGTTCCTGGTGCAGGGCATCATGCTCACCACCTCCCACGCCTACCCGGCGCAGATCCCCGAGGCGGCCGACGGCCTGGCGGGCGGGTTCGGGCGCGCCCCCTGGGCGGAGCTGACCTGGTGCCTGGTGATCGTGGTCTTCTTCCACCTGGTCCTCACCCGCACCCGGTGGGGGCTGCACACGGTCGCCACCGGCGGCAACCCGCTCGGCGCGGCCGAGGCGGGCATCCGCACCGGCCGGATCAAGATCGGCAACTTCATGCTCACCGGGGCGCTCGGCGCCTTCGCCGGCCTCCTGGAGGCCTTCCGGGTCGGCTCCATCGACCCGAGCTCGGGCGGGTCGAACGCGATGTTCATCGCGGTGTCGGCGGCGGTCATCGGCGGCACCGCCCTGGCCGGGGGTTCGGGGACCGTCGTCGGCGCGCTGCTCGGCGCGCTGGTGCTGGCCGAGATGCAGAACGGCTTCAACCTCATCGGGATCAGCGCGAACCCGTTCAACATCATCCTCGGGTCGGCGATCATCATCTCGATGGTGCTGAACGTCCACCTGGCCCGGTTGCGAAGGGCGGGGCGCTCATGAGCGAGGCTCTGCGGGTGGAGGGCATCCGCAAACGCTTCGGCGGCGTGGAGGCCCTCGCCGACGTCACGCTGCACCTCGGCAAGGGCGAGGTGCTCGGCCTCATCGGTGACAACGGCGCCGGAAAGTCCACGCTCATCAAAATCATCAGCGGTTTCCAGCGGCCGGACACCGGACGCATCCTCATCGACGGCAAGGAGGTGAGCCCGCGGTCGGTGGACCACGCCCGCTCGCTCGGCGTCGACACCGTGTACCAGGACCTCGCCCTGGTCAACGAGCTGAGCGTCTACCACAACATGTTCCTCAACCGGGAGCTGGTGCGCTGGCCGCTGCTCAGCAACCGCGCGATGCGGCGACGGGCCGCCCGCCAGCTGGCCGACATGGGGGTACGGATCCCGTCGGTGGACGTCGAGGTCGCCAAGCTGTCCGGCGGCCAGCGGCAGGCCATCGCGGTCGCCCGCTCGGTCTACTCCGACGCCCGCATCCTGCTGCTCGACGAGCCGCTGGCCGCGATGGGCGCCAAGGAGGGCACGATGATCCTCGACCTCGTCCGCGACCTCAAGGCGCGGGGCGAGGTCTCCATCATCATCATCGCGCACAACTACGCCCAGGTCCTGGACGTCTGCGACCGGGTCAACCTGCTGCAGCACGGCCGGATCTCCTTCGACAAGCCGACGTCCGAGACCTCCCTGCAGGAGCTGACCGACCTGGTCGTCGCGGACTACCGCCGCAGCCGAGGACTGTAGACCCGCCTTCGGGCCGGGCGCGCCGTGTCCGGCCCGAAGGCGTGACCCGCCTTCGGGCCGGGTTCGGCACCGGTCAGGTGGGCGTGGAGGTCAGGCGGGATTCGCCTGGGCCTTGAGCCAGGCTCTCTGCTGCCCGATGAGGAAGAGCGCGGCCCACAGCGTCCAGATCAGGCCGTAGACGGGGTGTTCGCCGAACAGCGCCCCGACCGCGCCGATGATCGCGCCCAACATCGCCGGCAGGCCGGCCGCGAAGGTCAGGCGGGGCATCGCGGAGGCCGCCGGCAGCAGGCTGATCAGCAGACCCGGGGACACGGCGGCCGCCCACCCCGGCGGGAAGGCCGCGACCACGCCCTCCTGGTGGGGGACGAGCACGATGCAGATCGCGGCGGCGATTCCGCTGAGGGCGCCCAGTAGCATGAGCCTGCCTTCCACCGGGTGACACCAACGATATTCGCGTCCCCGCGAAGGCTGCTCGATCGCCGGGCAGATGACCGGATGTGGGCGTCGATGGCGCCGCTCCGGCCTCTACCGGGCGCCCCCGACCAGCTCGCGCAGGGGGAAGCGCTGCAGCTTGCCGGTGGTGGTGCGGGGGAGCTCGTCGACGAACCGGACCGACCTCGGGTACTTGTACGGGGCGATCGTCTGCTTGGTGAAGGCCTGCAGCTCGGCGGCCTTGTCCGCGTTCCCCTCGACCCCCTCGCGCAGGACCACGAACGCCGTCACCACGGCGCCGCGGTCGGGGTCGGGAGCGCCGACCACTCCGCATTCGACCACGTCCGGATGCCCGATCAGCGCCTGCTCGACCTCGGGCCCGGCGATGTTGTAGCCGGAGGAGATGATCATGTCGTCGCTGCGGGCCTGGTACCAGAAGTAGCCGTCGGTGTCGCGGATGTAGGTGTCCCCGGTGATGTTCCACCCGTCCTGGACGTAGGTCTTCTGCCGGGCGTCGGCGAGGTAGCGGCAGCCGGTCGGGCCGCGGACCGCGAGCTGCCCGGGGGTCCCGTCCGGCACCGGCCGGCCCGCGGCGTCCACCACGGCCGCCTGGTAGCCGGGGACCGGTACGCCCGTCGCGCCCGGCCTGATGTCGTCGTCGGCGGCCGCGACGAAGATGTGCAGCATCTCCGTCGAGCCGATCCCGTCGATGATCCGCACGCCCGTCTCCTCGTGGAACGCCCTCCACACCGCGGCCGGAAGGTGCTCGCCCGCCGAGACGCAGCGCCGCACCCCGGCCAGCAGCCCGGCCAGCCCGGCGGCCAGGATCGCGCGGTAGGTCGTCGGCGCGGTGGACAGCACCGTCACGCCGTGCCCGGCCGCGATCTCGGCGAGCTCGGCCGGAGTCGCCTTCTCGATCAGCAGCGCGGAGGCGCCCGCCCGGAGCGGGAACACCAGCAGCCCGCCCAGCCCGTAGGTGAACCCGAGCGGCGGCGACGCGGCGAAGACGTCGTCCGGCACGGGCTTGAGGAGATGCCGGGAGAAGGTGTCGGCGATCGCCAGCACGTCGCGATGGAAGTGCATGGTGGCCTTGGGCCGTCCGGTGGTGCCCGAGGTGAACGCCAGCAGGGCGACGTCGTCGGCCGCGGTCTCGACGTCCTCGAAGGTCCCGTCCTTGCCCGCCGCCAGGGACACCAGGTCGTCGCCGTCGTCCGAGCCGTAGGGCACGGTACGCATCCCGGGGGTCTCCGCCGCGGCCAGGTCGTCCAGGAAGCGGTGGTCGCACAGCGCCAGGCTCGGCTCGGCCAGTTCGGCGATGGTGGTCAGCTCCCGGGCGCGCAGCATCGGCATGGTCGTGACCACCACGCCGCCCGCCTTGAGCACGCCGAGCCAGGCCGCGGCCAGCCACGGGTTGTTCGGCCCGCGCAGCAGCACGCGGTTGCCCGGCACCAGTCCGAGGTCGTCGACCAGCACCCGGGCCACCTGGTTCGCCCGCCGCAGCACGTCGCCGTAGGTCCACAGGAGGCCGCCGGGGGTGCGGAGGCAGGGGCGGTCGGCGCCCACCGCCCTCGCCGTCTCGTCCAGCAGGACGTGCGCGCAGTTGAGCCGCCCGGGGTGGACGACCTCCGGAAGCGTGAAGTCGAACTCGGGCCACTCGTCGTAGGGGGGCAGGTTGTCGCGGCAGAACGTGTCGACGTGCGCGGAGGCGCTGGGCTCCATCGGGCCACCTCTCCATCCAAGGCGGGCGAAGACTTCGGCCGGCGTGCCGGAAGCATCGCGCTGGAATGAGCGCGGTCAGAGAGTCCGCTATAAAAAAATATAGCTGGGCTGGCCATGTCGTGGTAGTGACCGGCGCCCTGGCCGTGGCGTCCGCGCGCCGGTCGCGCTGGCCGCTACCGGCCCCGGCTCCGCCGGGCGGGACGGCCCGGCGCCTTGTTTAGCCATTGACTTATATAAGCCGCACCGAAATAATGGCCTGATGCACGTGTTCGATGTCCTGGGGGACCCGGTGAGGCGCCGGATCCTGGAGCTGCTCGCCGACGGCGAGCAGACCTCCGGCGCCATCGCCGCGGTCATCCAGGCCGAGTTCGGGATCTCGCAGCCGGGGGTGTCCCAGCACCTGCGCGTGCTCCGGGAGAGCGGCCTCGCGACGGTCCGGGCGAGGGGCGCCCACCGCCTCTACGCCGTGGACTCCGCGACCCTGCGGGAGATCGACACGTGGCTGGAGCGCTTCCGCAGGTTCTGGACCCAGCATCTGGACGCGCTGGGCGCCGAGTTCGAGGACAAGTAGGCCCGCTACGCTCCGAGGAACTCGCCGCCGTTCAGATGCAGGGTCGCACCCGTCACGTGCGGGTGGGAGACGAGGAAGCAGACGGCCTCCGCGCACTCGTCCATGGAGAGGGTTCGCTCCAGAAGGGAGGCCTCCCGATGGCGGGCACGGAAGTCGGGTGTCATCTTCCGGGCCACGGGTGAGTCCTCGACGATGCTGGGGGACAGGACGTTGACGCGCACGTCCGGCGCGAGTTCCTTCGCCAGCGTCCGGGCGAGGGCGATCGTTGCCCCCTTCGCCGCGGCGTAGCACGGGTCGTAGCTACCGCGGTAGGCGGCCGGGGACGACAGGAAGACGATGCTCGACCCCTTCGCCAGCAGATGGCGTGCACTCCGGATGAACAGGAGCGGACCGGTGACATGCGTGGCGAACATCGCCGCCGCGTGCCGGCCGGTCAGCTCGGAGAGCGAAGCGCTCGGCTCCAGATTCGTGGCGATGACGAGCGCGTCCAAGGGCGGGGACGCCGCCGACGCCGTGACGACCGAAGCCTCGTCCCCCACGTCGAGGCTGATGTCGGCGCTCGGCGACCGGGACGCCACCAGACACTCCCAGCCGGCGTCCCGCAACCGCCGGACCACGGCGCCGCCTATCGCGCCCAGCCCGCCGATCACGAGCGCCCGCTGCGATCGTCCTTCCTGAACCTGCGCCATGAGGGCTAACGCGTGACCGCGCCCTGGGACGGCGCGTCGGGCACTGACGCGGACCTCGGAACGCCCTTGAAGGTGAACTTGGCGTTCTCGGTGGTGTCGGGGTTGTCGGGGTCGAAGCCCTCGGTGCCCACGATCACGATCTGGCCGGCCTTGAGCTCGTTGTAGAGGATCTTCTCCGACAGGTTGTCCTCGATCTCGCGCTGGATGGTGCGGCGCAGCGGCCGGGCGCCCAGCACCGGGTCATACCCGCGCAGCGCCAGCAGGTCCTTGGCCTCCTGCCGCAACTCGATGCCCATGTCGCGGTCGTGCAGCCGCTGGTCGACCTTGGCGATCATCAGATCCACGATCTGGATGATCTCCTTGGGCGTGAGCTGGTGGAACACCACCGTGTCATCGACACGGTTGAGGAACTCGGGCCGGAAGTGCTGCTTGAGCTCCTCCGACACCTTGGCCTTCATCCGCTCGTACGAGCCCTGCTCGTCGTTCTGCCGGGCGAACCCCATCGACACGCCCTTGGAGATGTCCTTGGACCCAAGGTTGGTGGTCATGATGATCACCGTGTTCTTGAAGTCCACCACCCGGCCCTGGGCATCGGTCAGCCGACCGTCCTCCAGGATCTGCAGCAGCGAGTTGAAGATGTCCTGGTGGGCCTTCTCGATCTCATCGAACAGCACCACCGAGAACGGCTTGCGCCGCACCTTCTCGGTCAGCTGACCGCCCTCCTCATACCCGACATAGCCGGGCGGAGAACCGAACAGCCGCGACACCGTGTGCTTCTCCATGAACTCCGACATGTCCAGCTGGATCAGCGCGTCCTCGTCACCGAACAAGAACTCCGCCAGCGTCTTGGACAACTCGGTCTTCCCCACCCCAGAGGGGCCGGCGAAGATGAACGACCCACCCGGCCGCTTGGGATCCTTCAACCCCGCCCGGGTCCGGCGGATCGACTGCGACAACGCCCTGATCGCGTCTTCCTGCCCGATCACCCGCTTGTGGAGCTCGTCCTCCATCCGCAGCAACCGAGTCGACTCCTCCTCGGTCAACTTGAACACCGGGATCCCCGTCGCCGTCGCCAGCACCTCGGCGATCAACTCATCGGTGACCTCGGCGACCACGTCCATGTCGCCGGCCTTCCACTCCTTCTCCCGCTGCGCCTTCTGCCCCAGCAGCTGCTTCTCCGAATCACGCAGCGCCGCGGCCTTCTCGAAGTCCTGCGCGTCGATCGCCGACTCCTTGTCCCGACGCACATCAGCGATCTTCTCGTCGTACTCCCGCAGATCCGGCGGCGCGGTCATCCGACGGATCCGCATCCGCGACCCCGCCTCATCGATCAGATCGATCGCCTTGTCCGGCAAGAACCGATCAGAGATGTAGCGATCCGCCAACTGCGCCGCCGCCACCAGAGCACTATCGGTGATCGACACCCGATGATGCGCCTCGTAACGATCCCGCAGCCCCTTGAGGATCTCGATCGTGTGCGACAACGACGGCTCGGCCACCTGAATCGGCTGGAACCGCCGCTCCAACGCCGCATCCTTCTCCAGATGCTTGCGGTACTCATCCAGCGTCGTCGCACCGATCGTCTGCAACTCGCCCCGCGCCAGCATCGGCTTCAGAATCGACGCCGCATCGATCGCGCCCTCAGCCGCCCCCGCACCCACCAGCGTGTGCAGCTCATCGATGAACAAGATGATGTCACCACGCGTCCGGATCTCCTTGAGCACCTTCTTCAGACGCTCCTCGAAATCACCCCGGTAACGCGACCCCGCCACCAACGCACCCAGATCCAGGGTGTACAGCTGCTTGTCCTTCAACGTCTCGGGCACCTCACCCTTGACGATCTTCTGCGCCAACCCCTCCACCACCGCGGTCTTACCCACACCCGGCTCACCCACCAGCACCGGATTGTTCTTGGTACGCCGCGACAGCACCTGCATGACCCGCTCGATCTCCTTGTCCCGGCCGATCACCGGGTCAAGCTTGCCCTCACGCGCCGCCTGCGTCAGGTTCCGACCGAACTGATCCAACACCAACGACGTCGACGGCGCCGCCTCCGACGGACCACCCGAAGCCGCCGGCTCCTTACCCTGATACCCGTGCAGCAACTGGATCACCTGCTGCCGCACCCGGTTCAGATCCGCACCCAGCTTCACCAGCACCTGAGCCGCGACACCCTCACCCTCACGGATCAGACCCAGCAGAATGTGCTCGGTACCGATGTAGTTGTGACCCAGCTGCAACGCCTCACGCAGCGACAGCTCAAGAACCTTCTTGGCACGCGGAGTGAACGGGATGTGACCAGAAGGCGCCTGCTGCCCCTGACCAATGATCTCCTCAACCTGCTGACGCACAGCCTCAAGACTGATCCCCAGGCTCTCCAGAGCCTTGGCGGCAACCCCCTCACCCTCGTGGATCAGACCCAGGAGGATGTGCTCGGTGCCGATGTAGTTGTGGTTGAGCATCCTGGCCTCTTCCTGAGCCAGAACAACAACCCGCCGCGCGCGGTCGGTGAACCTCTCGAACATCTCCTCGCTCCTCCCGGGGCCGCCGGTTACTATCATATTCTAAAGTGATTTGGCGAGGATTGGCGTCTGTTCGCAATGGGCGTAAGAACTCTGGGAGGGCCCCGGTCCCGGCCGGTCCTCCGTATGCCGCCCTCGACCCGGAAGGGACCCATGTCTCTCGAGAACCATCCCATGGTCGACGCGCTCGTCCCCGGGTCCGCTGACCGGCCCGACGACCCCTACCGGCGGCACGGGCATCCGCGACGTCGATCGGGGCCGGGTCCGGCGGCGTCGCGGTCGTCGCGCGAACGGGGCGGCCACGCGGCTCCGTCCTCCCGGCGTGCCGGGTGGGCGTCGGGCATGAGCATCCCGGGCGCGATCAGTCCCGTTTGCGGATCAGCGTGACGCCGTCCCCGATCGAGAGGATGACCGCCTCGACCCGGTCGTCCGCGGCGATGTGATCGTTGAACTCGCGGATCGCCCGGGTGTCGGCATCTCTCGCGCGCCTGGTCGCGGAGACCTCCGCGGGGGGAGCGTCGCCGACGGGGTCGATGACGTGGCCGCGCCACAGGACGTTGTCGGCCAGGACGGCGCCGCCCGGCCGCATGCGCGGGAGCAGTTCCTCGTAGTAGGCGACGTAGTTCTCCTTGTCGGCGTCGATGAAGGCGAGATCGACGACCGGATCCGGGGCGAGCGCCCGTAGCGTGTCCAGCGCGGGGCCGAGCCGCAGCCGGACCTGGTCGGCCACGCCGGCCTGCGCCCAGGCCTCGCGGGCGATCTGCCCCCATTCCTTGTCGACGTCGCAGCACAGAAGGTGGCCGCCCGGGGCGAGGCCCCGGGCGATGCACAGCGCCGAGTAGCCGGTGAACGTGCCGATCTCGATCGCCCGGCGGGCGCCCATGAGCCGCGCCAGCAGGGTCAGGAACGCTCCTTCGTCGGGGCCGATCTGCATCCGCGCCACCGGGCCGAGCCGGGCGGTCCGCTCCATGAGACGGCGCTGTACGTCGTCCAAGGGGAGGCTGTGCGCGATGAGGTAGTCGTACAGTTCCGCCGTCACCGGCGTGGTCTTGAGCGCGCACATGGCCCCGGCCTCTCCGTGTTCTTCCCAGAAACTTTAATAAATTGTAGCAACATCCCTCTCATTTCCAAGGTGCCCACACCGGCCCTGGCGTCCCCTTGTGCTTGCTTTGAGCTGGTCAGTTAAGTGGCCAGTGAAATCCTCGGCCGTCCGGGGCCCTGATGACGTCGCTCGAGCAGGGGTTGACGAGGGCGAATCGCTATATAAAACTTCAGCGAACAGGGCCCCGTCATCGATCCGCGGACCAGGCAGTGGCCCACCACACGTTCTCGACAGACGCTGGAGGTGTCTGGTTTGAGCTCTCTCCGTGAGACGTACGAGTCCCTCAACCTCGAACCCAAGCCGATTCGTCCGCACATCCTCGCCGCGGCCACCGTCGTGTTCGGCGACGACTACTACGCCGGCCGGCGGGAGACCATCAACCTGTCCGGCTTCGTCCAGCTGAACAAGTGGCCGATGCCGGGCTTCGAGCACCGGGTGGACGAGAAGGGCCACGCCGAGCTGGAGACCGAACTGATCAGCGCGCCCGAGGTCGGCATCAAGGGGTACAGCTACGAGCTGGACGACCGCATCCAGGTCCTGTCCAACCCGTTCCTCCCCAACTCCGGCCACGTGCGCCAGATCGTCCCGGGCAAGAACTTCCCGGCCGAGTTCTACATCCGGCGCTTCGGCATCCTGGAGACCAGCACCCTGCGGCTGGCCCACCGCAACGTCATCGACATCTACGGCGTGGTCGACAGCATCCCGCCGTACAAGAAGCCGCTGACCGGCCCGTACCTGGGCAGCCCGCGCGGCGACGGCCCGTTCGACGTGGTGCAGGCGCCCAACGTGGTCCGCGGGACCACCCTGCCCGAGGCCTGGTACCCGGCCAACGACCAGAACGAGCCGGTCGGCCTGACGCCCACGGTGTTCTTCGCCGCGAGCGCCGGCCCGTGCATGTCGATGCTGGTCGACCCCTCCATGATCATGCAGGTCTCGCTGGAGGGCCAGATCGAGGTCGAGTACAACGGCAAGACCGAGGTCATCGAGCTCGAGGGTGACTACCGCAAGGCGGCCGGCACGGAGATCCTCCTGTTCGGCCCCGACAAGCACGACGAGGGCCAGGGCGTGCTCGCCCAGATGGCCCGGGTCGCCATGGTCGGCCACAACGAGGCCCTCGGCGGCCGCGTGATGCTGCGGGCGAGCTGGCCGCGGCCTTCGGGCGGCACGCTGGGCGACGGCACCGAGGACAGCCTCAGCCGGGTCAGGTTCCCGAGTGAGCTGCACATCGACGCCGAGCTCGAGCTCGTGACGCCGCACGGCAACCTGTACGCGGCCAGGCCCGCGCACGTGGCCGGCAAGCTCAGGGACCTCGAGGCCACCGGCAGCGAGCTGAGCATGGTCGGCGCGGACGCGCCGCTCGTCACCACCGACGGCACGGTCAAGGCACGGCTGACCGGCGTCCGGCTGGCGATGCGCGACGCCCACGTCGGCGAGACGGCGGCGGTCAACATCTGAGGTTTCCCGCGAGCCTCTTGACGTGACCGGCGGGACTGGATCTGATGGAAATTCCAATAGTTCCAGTCCCGCCGGGACGTGCGTGCGGCCCGCCCCGCCGGCCGTTCCGGGTACCTGCGAAGGGGAGGCGTCGTGGACCAGCGACTGCTGCTGATGCACCAGGCGATGCTCGCCGACCGGCCCCGGCTCGAGGCCTACGGGCGGGCGCTCGAGGACGCGATCCCGCCCGGTGGCGTGGTGGCCGACGTCGGGGCCGGCACGCTCGCGCTGTCCATGCTCGCGCTGCGGTGCGGCGCCGAGCACGTCTACGCCGTCGAGGCCGACCCCGAGATGGCGGCGGTCGCGGCCAGAATCGCCGAGCAGAACGACCTCAAGGGCAGGCTCACCCTCGTCCAGGGAGACGCGCGCCGGGTGCGGCTGCCCGTCAAGGCGGACGTCGTGGTCTCGGAGATGATGGGCAATCTCGGGCCGGAGGAGCAGATGATGGAGGTCCTCGGCTCCTTCGCGCGGCGCAACCTCGCTCCCGGCGGCCGGGTCGTTCCCGAGCGCCTGGTCACCCAGCTGGCGGCCATCGAGTTCGACGGCGAGGGCTGGGGGATCTGGGACGAGGACTTCCTCGGCTACCGGCTGGACGCGGTTCAGGAATGTATAGCCCCCGCGGCACAGCTGCACTTCTTCCAGCGCCCGCCCACGATGCTCAGCCAGCCGGCGGCCATCGCCGACCAGCGCGGCGGCAAGGGGGGCCAGCAGCGGCCGAGCCGGCGGCTGACCATCAACCGGACCGGTCGGCTGCACGCCATCGCCGGGTATTTCACCGCCACCCTCGCGCCGGGCGTGACGCTGTCCAACCTCCCCTCCTATCCGGGCTGCAACTGGGCGGTCTGGATCTGGCCGCTCCGGCACACCGCGGTGTCGGCGGGGGACGTGCTGCACGTCCAGATGCACCGGCCCGAAGACGTACGGGTGGCCACCGACTGGCGGCTTGAGTGCGGCCTCAGCAAGAAGGGAGGGCGGTGATGCCTTACGCGGCGGGTTCGGTGCGCGACATCCCGGTTCGCGGCGGCCTGAAACTGTGCGGGCTGACCTGGACGGGACAGTACCTCTGGTATTCGGAAGCCGTGCAGAACCAGATCGCGGCGATGGACCCTCGGACCGGCGAGGTGGTGCGAAAGATCCCGTGCCCCGGCGTTCGCACGGACCTGACCACGCTCGGCGGCAGCCTCGTCCAGGTGGTGGGCGAGCAGCGGACCCTGCGCGTCATCGACCCCGAGTCCGGTGACGTCGTCGGCGAGCTGCCCAACCCGCGGCCCGGGCGGCTCCTGTGCGGGCTGGAGGCCACGAGCCAGGGCGTGTGGACGGGATACGAGGACCTCCAGGTCATCGACCTGCGAAGCGTTGAGGACCTGCGGTTGATCGCCAGCTACCCGGTGCGCCGTCCGGTCGCCGGGGTCACCGTCTCCGACGACTACCTGGCGTACGCCGACTACCGCGGATGCTCCATCAACCTGATCGATCTCAACCAGGGACGCGAGGTGGCGTCGATCACGGTCAACGGCAGTCCCACCGGGATCGCCTGGGACGGCCGGCTGATCTGGTACTGCGACCACGCGACCCTCCAGCTGCGGGCGATCGAGGTACCCGGAATCACCGGAGGCAGGCAGGCCCATGACAACGACAGGCGCTGAGCGACGATCGGAGACGATCCCCGCCGGGCGGGGGTCCCCCGCCCTGCTCGCGCTCGCCGGGCGGGGGGCGCGCGTGCTGGCGATCGTCGCCGTGACCCTGGTGCCGGCCGGGGTCGTCGGGCTCGTCCGGACGGCGCTGCGCGGTCGCACGGCGGGACGCCGGTACCTCTACCGGCGGACGGCCGTCCTGCTGATGAGGCTCGGCCCCACCTTCATCAAGGCCGGTCAGGTCCTCGGCACCCGGCGGGACGTGCTTCCCGCGGCGCTCTGCGACGAGCTGTCCGTCCTCCAGGACTCGGTGGCGCCGCTGAACCGCGCCGAGACCCGCCGCGCCTTCGCGGAGGCCTACGGCATGCGGTCGGTCGAAGGGCGCTTCGCACACCTCGTGGAGCGGCCGGTCGCCAGCGGGAGCGTGGCCTCCGTCTACCAGGGCACGCTCGCGTCCGGCGGCCAGGTGGCGATCAAGCTGCGCCGCCCCGGCATCGACCGGGTGATGAGGGAGGATCTCGCGCTGATGAGGGCGGGCGCCTCGCTGGCCGCCCGCCTGCCCGTGTTCCGCGGCGTTCCGGTCACCGACGTGGTGGACAACATGTGCGCCGCCGTCCTCGGGCAGCTGGACTTCGCCCGCGAGGCCGACAGCCTGACGCGGCTGCGCGACAACCTCGCGCCCGTGCCCCGGGTGTGGGTGCCGCAGGTGCACCAGGCCGAGTCCCGGCCGCGCTGCATCGTCATGGAGTTCATACCGGACCTGGATGTGGGCGCCGCGGCGAAATGCCCCCTGGCGATGAGGAAGCGGTTCGCGGTGTCGGCGCTGACGGCCATCTACCAGATGCTGTTCGTCGACGGCTTCGTGCACTGCGACATGCACCCGGGGAACCTCTACTTCACCCGTCAGGGGCAGGTCGTCGTGCTCGACGCCGGCTTCAGCGTGCAGCTGACCGAGCGCCTGCGCCGGCTGTTCGCCGAGTTCTTCATGAACATGTCCACCGGCCGGGGCCGCCGCTGCGCCGAGATCGTCATCGAGAGCTCGGCGGGGGTGCGCGAGGGCGCCGACCTCGAGGGCTTCATCGTGCGGATGGCCGACCTGGTCGAGCGCAGCCACGGCCTGCCGGCCAAGGAGTTCAGCCTGATCGCCTTCGCCACGGAGATGTTCGACCTGCAGCGCCGGTACGGCATCCACGCCGCGCCCGAGCTGATCTTCCCGCTGCTGTCCCTGCTCGTCATCGAGGGCACCATCCGCGAGCTCGACCCGGAGATCGACTTCCAGGAGACCGCGAAGCCCGTCCTCAACCGCGGCCTCTTCGGCGCCCGGTAGCCGGTCCCGGCGCGGGCCGGGCTCCGGTGAGCGTTCGAGGCCGAGTTATATAAGTTTGATATTATTATCCCGTGCACGCGTTCGATGTTCTCGGCGATCCGGTTCGCCGCCGCATCCTGGAGCTGCTGTCCGGTGGCGGACACTCCTCCGGGGAGATCTGCGCCGTCATCCAGGAGGAGTTCGGGATCTCCCAGCCGGCGGTGTCGCAGCACCTGAAGGTGCTGCGCGACAACGGGTTCGCCTCGGTCCGGGCCGAGGGGACGCGGCGCCTGTACGCGATCGACCCCGGGCCCCTGCGCGAGGTCGACATGTGGCTGGAGCAGTTCCGGCGGTTCTGGGCCCAGCCCCTCGACGCACTGGCCACGGAGGTCGCCCGGGGCCGGCGCGAGGGCCGCGGCGCGGCGGGGAACCGGACGTCGCGGAAAGCGTGATCCACTCAGGTCGCCCGCCCCGGGGAGCAGGCGGCTACAGGCGCGCGACGAGGTCGGCGAGCTCGGCGGCGACGGCCGTGGGGGACGGCAGGCCCGCGACCTCCGTGTGGACCTCGGCGGTCGCCGTCCGCAGCGTCTCGTCCTCGAGCAGGCGCTCCAGCATCGTCGCGGTGATCTCATCGGCCGGCGCCATCAGCCCGATTCCCCGGTCGCGCACATCCTGCCCGATGGCTTCGGAGGCCACGTCCTGCGGGTCGAGGGCGACCATCTGCGGGATGCCGGCCTCCACCGCGGTCAGGACGGTGTTGGCGCCACCGTGGTGCACCACCGCCGAGCACGTCCGGAACAGCTCGCCGAAGGGGACCCAGCCGTCGGCGGGCCGGACGTTCGCCGGCAGCGTGCCCAGGGCGGAGGCGTCGACCTTGCCGAGCGCGAGCACGAAGTCGGCGTCCACCTTCGAAGCGGCCTCGATGACCGGAGGCAGGGTGCCGAGGCCGAAGAACCTGGCCGAGAATCCGCCTCCGAGCGAGAGCACGACTCGCGGCCGCTGCGGCCGCTGCCGCCACAGCCCGCCCAGGACGCCGCCGCCGTCGTAGGAGTGGCCGCCCATGAACCCGCCCTCGGGCCTGGCGTGCAGCATGCTCGGCGGCAGCCGCTCCAGGATCATCGCGGGACGCGGGATGGCCGGGACCCCGTACTCGGCGCACAGATCCGACAGCAGGCCGGCCGTCAGCTGATGGGTCCGCCCGGTGGTGAAGGGCCCGAGGTTCCGCTGGACGGCCGGAACACCGAGCCTGGCCGCCGCCATCGCCCCGACGGTGGTCGTCTGCTCGTAGACGACGAGGTCCGGGCGCCACTGGTCGACCACCTCCATGGTCCCGGGGACCAGCGGCCGGTTGAACCCGGCGAACATGGGCGCCCGGGGGGAGATGTCCCTGTCCGGCCCGACATTGCGGTACCACGTCTTCGCGAACTCGGGATCGTCCTCGAAGACCTTCTTCGCGATCGCCACGGCGTCGTAGCCCGGCGCGACGTCGACCACCGGCAGCCCCGCGTCGGCCGCCCACTCGGGGCGTTCCGCGAGCGCCACGAGCACCTCGTGACCCGCCGAGCGGAAGGCCCATGCCAGGGGCACGAGCGTGAAGACGTGGCCGGCCGCGGGGACGGAGATGAACAGCACGCGCATGGTGGAATCCTCCCTGGGGCATGGACCGAGCGCCGACGAGGAAATCTCCGGTCTACTCCTCCAGGAGATTACTATATATAGTTCAAGTGTCTAGCGAGCTGGAGGAGTTCGTGACGCTGCCGATCTGTCCGCCCGACCTGTCGGCCAGGCCGTACCGCGCGATCGTGGACCACCTCGCGGACGCGCCGGCCGACGCGGTGTTCCGCGCCTGGACGGAGCGGTTCGACCAGTGGTTCGCCCAGCCGGGTGAGATCGTCATGAAGGCCGAGGTCGACGCGCCCTACTTCTTCCAGACGTTCCACGAGGGACGGCGGCACCCGCACTACGGCCGGTTCCTCCGGGTCGACCCGGACCGTCTGATCGAACTGACGTGGCTCAACGAGGCGGGAACCCGCGGGGTCGAGACGGTGCTGACCGTCGAGATGTCACCCCGGCCGAGCGGCTCCCTGCTGCACCTGACGCACGCGGGCTTCCCGGACGACAAGGTGAGGGAAGAGCACGAGACTGCGTGGAGATCGATCCTCCTGAACCGCCTCGATCCCATCCTGCGCGGGGCGGAGGCCTGACCGGTGGCGACGCGCGCCACGCGTTCCCGATCCGAGGAGTGTTCCGCATGGCCACTGCCGAAGAGTACGAAGCGCTCTTCAAGGCTTTCGACCACGACGGCGACGGCATCATCGAACAATCCGACGTCGACCTGCTGGTGCAGCGGTGGTGCCGCGCGCTGCACGTCTCGCCCGGCTCCCCGCAGTGGCTGGCGATCACGCGACCGTCCAACAGGCTGTGGCAGCAGTTGAAGGGGCGCGTCGACGAGGCCGGGGACAAGAAGGTGAGCAAGGGGGAGTGGGTCGCCTCGCACGAGCAGCCGGGCTTCATCGAGAACGTCGCCATTCCGTGGGGCGTCGCCGTGTTCGACATGGGCGCCGACGCCGACGAACGAGTGTCCCTCCAGGTGTGGATGACGACGCATTCGGCCACGGGCTACCCGCAGCTGGAGAGTCTGGCAGGGTTCCAGCGCCTTGATGAGGACGGGGACGGCTATCTCGACAGGGACCCCTTCGTGAAATACATCGAAGACTTCTACCACCGCGACAACGCCTGATCGGTTCTGGACGGACGGCTTCGTCATCGCGGGCCCCGGACCGGCTCCGTCGAGCGCACTGGCGTGGCGCGGGCGCGACGGCCACCGGCCGCCCGGCCTCCAGGGCATCTCATTAGACTTGCCTTATATAAGCTCCGGGTTTATTATTTGCCCTGGACGGCCCGAGCGCGGAGTGAGTGAGGGAGGCGGGCGAGATGACGACGTCCCAGCCGGTGGCGGACGAGAGACTGCGCGGACCCCTGCTGACGCCCCGCGAGCGCCCGCCGAGGGCCGGCGCGCTCTCGGCGTCGCTGACCTTCGCGCTCCGCTCGCTTCTGAAGATCAAGCGGGCGCCCGAGGGGCTGTTCGGCGCCCTGCTGCAGGCCGTCATGTTCACCCTGCTCTTCACCTACCTCTTCGGCGGTGCCATCGCGGGGTCCCCCGGCGCGTACCTGGACTTCTTCCTCCCCGGGGTGTCGGTCATCGCGGTCGTGCTCGCGAGCATGAACACCGGGTTCGGGCTGAACGTGGACATCGACCAGGGGGTCTTCGACCGGGTGCGGTCGCTGCCGGTGTGGCAGTCGTCGGTGCTGGTCGGGGCGATGCTGGGGGATGTGGTCCGGTACGCGGTGGCGTCGGTGGTGCCGTTGCTGCTGGGGCTGGCGCTGGGGTTCCGCCCGGACGGCGGGCCGGCCGGCGTGGTGCTGGCGCTGCTGTTCCTCCAGGTGTTCGCCTTCAGCCTCGCCTGGATCTGGGCCCTGGTCGGGGTGGCGGTGCGCCAGGCGGCGTCGGCGCAGATGCTCATCATCACGCTGGACTCGGTCCTGCTGTTCGGCAGCAACATCATCGCGCCGCGCGAGACCATGCCGTCGTGGCTGCAGACCGTCATCGGGGTCAACCCGATCACGCACGCGGCGACGGCCGTGCGCGGGCTGATGCAGGGCACCGAGACCGCGGGCCAGATGGGCCGGGCGTTCCTGGCCTGCGCGATCCTCGTCGCGGTCTTCGCGCCGCTCACGGCGTACGCGTACTCGCGGCGCGGCCGCGGGTAGCGGCGAACGGGCCGCCGCGCCCCTCCCGAGGGGGAGAGGCAGGCTGTGCTACTTTAATTTGAAGTAGCATCGGTGGAGCGGTGGCGCGACCGCACCCGGTCCGGACGGAGGGTCATGCCTGGCCAGCACACATCGGGTTCCGCGCCCGTCCCAGAGGAGCCGGGCGGCTCCCGGTACGTCGCCGAGTACCTGGAACGTCTCGGCATCGGCGACCCGGGCGAGCCGTCGCTCTCCGGACTATTCGCCCTGCACCGGGCCCATGTGGAGCGGGTGCCGTACGAGGTGCTGGAGATCCAGTTGGGACGGCCGACCACCGCGGACCCGCGTTACGCGGCCGGTCAGGTGCTGAAGGGGCGCGGCGGGTACTGCGTGCAGCTCAACGGCGCGTTCTCCACTCTGCTGACGGCGCTCGGATACGACGTCACGTGGCACCGGGCCGGCGTTCACGCCGGCCGGAAGCTGCCGCCGGTCGGGCCGGCCGAACCGGCCCCGCACCTGGTGCTCACCGTGAGCGTCGAGGGCGGGGCCTGGATGGTGGACGTCGGCCTCGGCGACGGGCTGCACGAGCCGCTGCCGCTGCGTGCCGGGGCGTACCGCCAAGGACCCTTCACCTTCCATCTCGGCCCCTCGCGGTTCGGGTCCGGCGGCTGGCGCTTCGAGCACGACGACGGCGGCGCGATCGCCGGGCTCGACTTCTCGATGGAGCCCGCCGGTCCGGCGGACTTCGCCGAGTGGCACCCCTACCTGGCGACCGATCCCGAATCGCGCCTGGTGCGGACCGTCGCGGTGATGCGGCGCGACGCGACGAGCGTCGACAGCCTGACGGGATGCATGCTGCGGCACGTCGACGACTCCGGCAGGACGACCAGGGAGCTCGGTACCTTCACGGAGTGGTACGGCGCGCTCGCCGAGGTCTTCGATCTCCCGCTGGCGGACGTGGGTCCGCAGGAGCGGACCGCGCTGTGGACGAAGGTCCGGGGCGCCCACGACGCCTGGCTCGAGGCGAGGGCCCGGCGGTCAGCGGCCCGGACCTGAGGACGACGCCCGGGCTGAGGAGAACGCCCGGGCCCGGGCGCACCGGCCGGGCTATGCCGGAACCTCGACCCGCGTGTCGTCACCGACGACCAGCCGGGGCCGGGCCGAGGCGCTCACGCTGGCGTTGCGGCCGATGATCGAGTCGTGCAGCCCGGCGAAACCGGAGATGGACGCGTTGTCGAGGACGATGGAGCCGGTCACGCCGGTGCGCCGCAGGACGCAGCCCCGGCCGATCGACGTGCGGGGACCGATGTGGCTGTCCTCGATGACCGAGCCCGCACCGACGATCACGGGGCCCTGGATGCGGGAGCGCACGATCCGCGCTCCGGCCTCGACCACGACCGCGCCGTCGATCTCGCAGTGCGCGTCGACGTCACCGGCGATGCAGGGCTGCAGCGTTTCCAGGAGCCGGCGGTTGCAGTCCAGGACGTCCTCCGCGCGGCCGGTGTCCTTCCAGTAGCCGGCGTACTCGCTGGCCCGCACGTCCGCGCCCCGGGCCAGCAGCCACTGGACGGCGTCCGTGATCTCAAGCTCCCCGCGCGCGCTCGGCTCGATCGAGGCCACCGCCTCATGGATGGCCGGGGTGAAGAAGTACACCCCGATCAGTCCGAGATCGCTCCGGGGGTCCTCCGGCTTCTCCACCAGGCGCTCGACCCGGCCTTCGACGTCCAGCTCCACCACCCCGAAGGCGCGCGGGTCCGCCACCTTGTGCACCAGCACCTGGGCGTCGGGGCGCTGCGCGGCGAAGTCCAGGGCGACGTCCGCGACTCCGTGGGGCAGCATGTTGTCGCCCAGGTACATCACGAAGTCGTCGTCGGCCAGGAAGGAGCGAGCCAAGATCACGCAGTGCGCGAGACCGAGCGGCCTGTCCTGGTGGATGTAGGTCACCCGCGCGCCGAACCGGGAACCGTCGCCCGCGAAATCGATGATCTCCTGGGCCCGGTCGCCGACGATGATGCCGATCTCCGTGACACCGAGGGCGCGGATGTTGAGAAGGACGTACTCCAGAACCGGCTTGTTGGCGATCGGCATCATCTGCTTGGCCATGGAGTGGCTGAAAGGACGCAGCCGCATTCCCGATCCACCCGACAGCACCAGAGCTTTCATCGGTTGCTTCCTCGCAGGCGCGTAGAAGGAGCGTCGGCCTCCTGCCAAGGGGACAGGAGCCCGGCGGAGATGGTTTCGGCCATGGTGGGCGCCGCCGCGTCCCCGTCGGACAGCAGCGGCGGCTCCGTGATCCCCCAGGGAAGCGCGAGGTCGGGATCCAGCGGGTTGATGGAGATCTGGGCGTCAGGCGTGTAGGTGCTGGACAGGGCGTAGCAGATGCAGGTGTCGTCGGTGAGCGCCAGAAAGGCGTGGCCGGCGCCTTCGGGGATGTAGACGCTTCGGCCCGACCCGGCGTACAGCTCGTTGACCGCGTGGTGCCCGAACGCCGGGGAACCGACCCGCAGATCGACCACGATGTCGCGCACCGCGCCGCTGACGCAGGTGACGTACTTGGCCTGACCGGGCGGGACGGTGACGCTGCGGATGCCGCGGAGCGTGTTGCGCCGCGACGTCGAACAGTTGATCTGACGCGGTACGAAAGGGCGCCCCAGCGTGACGTCGAGGACGTCGGCGCGCATGACCTCGAAGAAGTCGCCCCGCCGGTCGGAGTTGTGGTCGGAGGTGAAGACGTAGGCCCCGGGAACGGCCGTCTCACTGACGTGCATGCCGCGCCGATCGTGACAGTCGCATCGCGGGGCCGCCTTCAGCCCCGGTCGGCGCGGTACGTCGCACGGAGGCTGGTCGAGGGGGCCAGCCAGGCCATGTCGGCGACGTTGGCGCGCGCGTGGGTCCAGTTCGCCACCAGCCGCCAGCCGCGGTCCTGCATGTAGGCCGCGACGGCCTGCCGGGTCGCCCCGCAGTGGTAACGGGCCTCCGCGCTGCCCTCGATCACGGCCAGGTCCAGCCGGTCCAGGTCCGCGCCCGCCAGCACGTCCAGTTCCGCGCCCTGGGCGTCCACCACGAGCACGTTGCAGCCGTGCTGGACCTCGCGCACCGGAACGACCTCGGTGGTGTCCAGCCTGGTCACCGTCATCGGCGGCAGCGGCGCGAGCAGGCTGGCCTGCTGGTCGTACTCCGTGACGTGCAGGGTGGCCGTTCCGCGCTCTCGCCCCGCCGCTGCCAGGACGACCTCCTGGGCGGGCCGGCCCCCCTCCGGCTCCGGCCGGCCGGACAGGTGGCGCCCGAGCTCGCGGGCGAGCGCCGCGGAGTGGTCGCGGTTGGGCTCCACCATGACGAGCCGCCGGAAACCGCACCGGACGAGCGCCGGCACTTCCTGTCCGATATGTGCCCCGACCTGCACCACTCCCACCGGTGCCACGCCGAGCCGGTCCATCAGCCCCGGGAGCTGCCGCTCCCATCGGACGTACACCGGGGCGGCGGACCGGTCGATCTCTGTCAGGGCGTGGCCCTGCGAGGCGGGGGAGGACCCGTGGGACATCGACGTACCTCCAGAGAAGACGGACACCACCGCGGTGTTAACTTTAGAAGCATATAGTACAGTGAGGTGGCACGGCGGGCCCGGGGAGCTCCTCCCCAGGATCGCCTCCGCGGCGGGCGGCACCGATGAGTCCGCCGGCGGAACGCGGGACGGACCGGGACGCCGTCGGTTGAGGAGTCATACATGGCCTTGCGTGATGTACGTGTCCTGCTTCTGTATCCGCCGAACCAGACCGCCCCGGGGACGGTGTGCAAGCCGAACGGATCGCTCGCGTATCCCAACCTCGGCGGCGCCCTGCGCGACCACGGCGTCGACGTGCGGGTGTTCGACGCGTGCGTCGGCGACGACTCCGACTCGCTCGACGCGATCTTCGACAAGCCCGGTCAGCTGCCGAGCGGCCTCCTCCGGACGGGCGTCAGCGACGAGCGGATCCTGGAAGAGGCGGCGGCGTACGACATCGTCGGGATCACCTCGATCTTCACGGACCAGGAGACGATGGTCCTGCACTGCGCGCGACTCCTCCGGGCGGCCTTCCCGGAGAAGGTCCTCGTCTCCGGCGGGGTCAACGCGCGGTCGCGGCTGCCGCAGTTCTTCCGGGCCGGTTTCGACGTCGTCTGCCTCTCCGAGGCCGAGGGCACGATCACGAAGATCGCCGACGAGGTGCGCAGGTCGGCCCGTCCGGACTTCGCGGCGATCAGCGGCGTCGCGTTCCTGGACTCCGGTGAGATCCGCGTCAACCCCGCGCGCCCGGACGACGTGGTGTGGGATCTGGACACCCTGCCCATGCCGGCCTGGGACCTGCTGCCGAACGAGCGGTACTGGACCCTCGCCCGGCCGCACTCGGGCGTGTGGGAGTCCGGTACGGAGCTGCGCTACGCGGACATGATGACCTCGCTCGGCTGCCCGTTCCACTGCGCCTACTGCCATATAGCGGGAGAGCAGGAGGGGAGCATGAGCGGCCCCATCGGGCGCTACCGCGCCAAGTCGGACGATCGCGTGCTGCGGGAACTGGACGTCCTGAAAGGGCTGGGCGTGGAGCACGTGATGATCGAGGACGACTCCCTCCTCGGGAACAAGAAGCGCGCCCTGCGGCTGCTGCGGAAGATCCAGGGCGCCGGAGTCAACATCTGCGATCTGAACGGCATCAACATCATCCACCTCCTCAAGCGGTGGAAACCCGATCACGAGGTGCTGGAGGCCCTGGCCGAAGCCGGGTTCACCCAGCTCAACCTGCCGTTCGAGTCGGGCAATCTCCGGATCCTGCGCAAGTACGCGAGCAACAAGCTGAACATCGAGATGGCCGACATCGAATCGCTGATCGTGGCACTGAAGGACTACGGGTTCAAGATCTTCGGTAACTACATGATGGGTTACCCGGACGAGACCCTGGAGGAGATCCAGACCACGATAAACCTGGCCCGCGACCATGTGTCCTTCGGTCTCGACGCCGCGAACTTCTTCATCGTGGTCCCGCTCCCGGGGACGCCGCTGTTCGACACGGCGATCTCGGAGGGGCATCTCCGGAGCGACTTCGACCCGGACACGATGAACATCTACCGGGCGAACATGTCCGGAACGGTGGTGCCGTCGCATGTCCTCGAGGAGTTGCGCAGCCGCGCGTGGGAGGAGGTCAACTCCTCGACATGGAAGAACGCGAAGAAGGCCTGGGCCGCGACGGAGAGCTGACGGCCCTCGCGCGGCGCCGGGCCGGCGACGGTCCCGGAAGGGCCGGGCCATCGCGGCGAAGGCGCCGGCCCGCACGGCCGAGGTTCCGCGATGCGCGGCCAACTGGGTATACACTTCTAAAGTGAACCTGGGAGGCGGTACGGGTACGTGAATCAGCGTCGGAACTACGGACAGTACTGCGGCCTCGCCGGCGCGCTGGACATCGTCGGTGAGCGCTGGACGCTGCTCATCATCCGGGAACTGCTCACCGGACCCTGCCGCTACAACGAGCTTCTGGCCAACCTGCCCGGTCTGGGGACCAACCTGCTGGCGGACCGGTTGAAGTTCCTCACCGAGGTCGGAATCATTCGACAGCGGCCCCGCGAAGGTTCGAAAGTCCGGGTGTACGAACTCACGGAGCAGGGCGAGGGCCTGCGCGAGGCGGTGCTCGTGCTCGCGCGCTGGGGGCTCGGCGTGCTCACGGAGCCCAAGGCCGAGTACATCGTGCGACCCAGGTGGGCGGTGCTCGCGGTGGAGGCGATGGCGGCCCCGACCGTGGAAGGCCCCGACGAGCAGTACGAGTTCCGCATCGACGACGACGTGTTCCACATCACGGTCCACGAGGGCAAGGTGTCGGTCGCCCATGGGAAGGCGACCGTCGAACCGGCGCTCGTCGTCCACACGGACGCGGTGACCTTCGTCGACATCGGTGCCGGGCGCCTGGACCCGCTGGAGGCGACGCTCACGAGGCGCATCGTCATGGAGGGCGACGAGGACGCGATCATCCGCTGCTCGCGCCTGCTCGGCCTGGTGGCCTGAGAGAGCACTCCCGCCCGGGGAGTATCAGCGGCCGGCTTCCGGCCTTCAAAGGCAGATCTCGATAGCCGCATGCCCCGTGCCGGTAATACCGCATGCGTCCGGGGACGCGCCCCCGGTGCCGCGTTCTGCGGCGGATCTTCCGTCGCCGCGCCGCCGACCGCGCCGGAGTTGGAAGTCTTATCTTGACGCCGTCGCGACGATAGCTTTTACTGGCGGCGAGCGCCTCTATTTCCATGACGACATGACGAGACGTTACACCTCGGCGCAGAGTAATGAGCCCACTACGTGATCGCCATCGACATGAAACCATCAGCCCACTCTGATCGCCGATAAGACGGAAAGCGAAGAGCGGTCGCAGCCGTCATCGGGAAGGTGCCATCAGTGGAGCATGTGCGCATGACCAGGCCGGCGCGTCCGAACCTCAGCGCGGGTGGCCTGACATCATATGGCTTCGCCATCGAAGCCGCGATCGGTCGACGCCCCATGCGCTACCTGATCGGCCGCCGTTTCTCCGACCACTCGGCGGTGACCACCCTATTCGTTCTGCACCCGCAGATCCTTGCCGGAAGTCATGTGTGGATAACCGAGAACTCCGCTCGCGGTGAATGCGAAGTGGAAACGCATATACCCACGATGAGGAATTCGGTTCGCCTGGTCGAGCGCTACCTGTTCGACTGCCTTCCACTGACCGACATCGGATACCTGGATCTCATGGCCTGGCGCTATCCGGGGTTGGGCGCCACTCCCGAGGACGTCGAGGTCGACATGTCCTGGAGCCGGTGGCCCGCGGCCGAGCCGCGGTGCTATCTGGGACCGGTCACCACGCCCGGCCTCACCGTCACCGAGGCGATCGACCACGAGACCGGCCTGGTCGTCGCGCGTGCCGTCGAGCGTCTCCGGATACCGTTCCGCCGCTGGGAGGTCGTGGAGATGGGCCGTCCGGACGTGGGTGGATTGCCCGAGCGGGTCAGGGCCTGCCGCACGCGGACCGGTGGCTGGACGGACTTCCGCCGTGTCGGGGAGCCGGTCCCCGTCCCGCAGGAGGCCTTCGACGCCGGGCCCGCACGACTCCGGGAGGCGCTTGAGCGCGGGCTCTCCGGAACGGCGGCCTGATGGTGGATCGTGCCAGTGCCCGCTCTCTGGCGGCGCGGACGGTCCGGATAGGCGCGTGCGGCGGAGCGGCCGCGGTCCGCATGGCGGCCATCGCCGCGACCTCGTCCGAGGGCACTCGCGGAACGCGGCTGGCCGCCGAGCTCGCGCGTCTCATGGAACGGCTGGGCGGGGCGTTCGTGAAAACCGGGCAGATTCTCGGAACCCGCGTGGACCTCGTGGGGGAGACGCTCGCGACCGCGCTCGGCAGGCTGCATGACGACGTGGAGCCGATGACCCCCGAGGAGGCGCTGCGGACCATGCGCGCCGGGCTCGGCCTGACGCCACCCGAGTTCGTGCGGGCGGTCGGGGGGCCGTCGGTGGCCGGCGGCTCGATCGCCTGCGTGTACCGCGCGGAGCGCGGGGGCCGGGTGCTCGCGGTGAAGGTGCGCCGCCCCGGCGCGGGTGCCGCGATCGCGGCGGACATGGCCGTGCTGCGGGCCGCCGCCGGTGCCGCCGCACGGCTCCCGGCTTTCCGGCGGGTGCCGTTCATGGAGATCGTCGACCAGGTCGGCGACTGCCTCATGGCCCAGCTCGACTTCGGCGCGGAGGCGGCGAACCTGCGGCGGCTGCACGACGATCTCGCCGGGATACCGGGCGTCGTCGTCCCGAGGCCCGTCCCCGAACTGAGCGGGGACGGGGTCATCGCGATGGAGTTCATCGAGGGTCTCGATCGCGGCGTGATCGAGGACCTCCCCGCGCGGGTCCGCGAGGCGCAGATCACCTCGCTGGTGCACGCCGTCTACCGGATGCTGTTCATCGAGGGTTTCCTCCACCTCGACCTGCACCAGGGGAACACCTATTTCAAGCCCGACGGCACCGTCGTGCTCCTGGACGCCGGTCTGGTCTTCCGAATGAGCCCCAGGGCGCGGGAGAGGTTCACCGGCTTCTTCGCCGGCATGATCCGAGGAGACGGGGAGGTGTGCGCCGACATTCTGCTGTCAACGGTGCGGCGCACGGACCCGGAAACGGATATTGCGGCCTTTCGCGCTGAGATATCCGACCTTGTCCTGCGAAATGTCGGTATGGTGGCCCGAGACTTCGATCTCCCCGCGTTCTGCCTGGATCTCTTCGATCTGCAGCGGAAATATCGCCTCTACGCCGAGCCGGAGTTCATATTCCCCATGCTCTGCCTGCTCACGTTGCAGGGTGTGGTCAAGCGCCATCACCCGATGATGGACTTCCAGTTGGAGGCCGCGCCTTTCGTGATGCACGGCCTTCTCGTCACGAGCGGCGCGACCGGCTGAGGTGCCGTCCCGGCAGGAGCGCCAGAGGTGACCGTGCCGGGTGCAGGGCCGGGGCCCATCGGAGTCGTGCGGGACCCTCAGGACCGGCTGTGAATGGTAACCCCTGGCGGTGTGATCTCCGCGACTTTATGCGGGCGGCTTTGCCCGTCATGGAATAAGCGGCGGGGTGCGGTTTCGGTGATGGTGTGCATTCTCAGCCGGTGAGGCCGGCCGGTGGATGGCGCCAGGCGGCCGAGCAGGGGATTTCGCGGTCTCGTCCCGAGGCGGTCGGCCTCCCGCCATCGCGGGCCGGCACGACGCCGGCGCCGCCTGCCGGGGCAGGTCCGCGCCCCGATCGCCGGCGTGAGGGCCTTGCCGTCGGCGCCGGCCGCGCAGGAGCCGGGCCCGGACCGCACGAGTTTCCCGGAGACGTCGCGCATGGGCGCGATGAGCGAGATCACGCAGAGCCCAACGCCATTGAGCTGATCTTTTGTGGTGGGACAACTTCATAGCGTGGCTTCGCGCTGTTCGGGCCGACGCGAACCGTCCGCGCGGCTTCCCGAGCCCGCCTGTCCGAGACTACTAAGAGCATGTCTCATGTGGCCGGATGACGGATGCGGCATGATCGGTGTTCGTGTTGTCGGACCTTGCGATCCGGTTGGTGCCGGATGAGCTGTGGGAGATCGTCGGCCCTCTGATCCCGGAGTTCGCGCCGCGGCGGCAGGGCGGTGGGACGGCGCCGGTGAACGATCGGATGGTGTTCACCGCGATCGTGTACGTGCTGACCAGCGGGTGCGCCTGGCGGCATCTGCCGGCCGAGTTCGGCGTGAGCGTGCCCACCGCCCACCGGCGCTTCACCGCGTGGACCAGGGCGGGGCTGTGGCCGCGCCTGCACCGCGCCGCGCTGGAGGAGCCAGGGGCGCGCGGGCAGCTCGACTGGGCGTCGGCGATCGTGGAGGCCGCCGCCGCCCGTGCGAAACGGGCGGCGAACTGACCGGTGCCCGGACAGGGCCGGTCGGGCGAGCCCCTGGAAACGGGACCTCCGAATCCGTCGTCGATCCGAGCCGGCCGCCCCTCTCGCGCGTCGTGCCGCCGTCGCCGGTCATAAGAATCTCACCCTTCCACGTGAGACACGCTTGAAAGGTCAATGTTCCTGGTGCATCTCGGTGAGATCACCTTGGCAAGGCGTTAATAACCGATTCGCCCTATTGACAACCTGGTGAAATAGTTTGACGATGACCATCATTGCTGCTCACCCCGACGGCTGGAGACGATCGGAGGTGGGCGGGCGACGGGCGTTAGGCGTGATCGAAGGGGGGCGGCCGACGGTGGTGGGCGACCGGAGGGGGCCGAAATTAAGTCTGCCAGGGAATTCGCGTGCGCCACGTCCAAGGGGATCCGCAGAAGCCGTGGTCGAAAAATTCATCTCCAGCCTCTGACCTCATTCGGCAACACGCAGCGCACCGCGACTGTTCGGGAGGATATTCGTGTCCGGCTCCGGAAATGGGCAACGTTACACATCGCCTCATCGGTCCCCGATTGAAGAGGCAAATCGGGTCTCCGCGGCCAGAATGGTGCTCGACCAATCGGCGAGGCCGCGGCGAAGCGGTTTGGAGTTGCCCCCCCGACTTCCCTTCGAGACGTGGCAGCGAATCGGACGCCAGATATCCCTTATCTCGGACTGCTCGCGCTGGTGGCTCGGCGACTGGCTCATCTACGGAGAGCGGCATTACCCGAACCGGTATCGGATGGCCATAGAGGCCACGTCGCTCGACTACCAGACACTCAAGAACTACGCTTGGATCGCGCGCCGCATCCCGAGGTCCCGCCGGCGGGACCAGCTCAGTCTCCAGCACCACGCGGAGGTGGCCGCGCTCCCGCCATCCGACCAGGAGCACTGGCTGCAGCAGGCGGCAGAACTCGGATGGACGAGACGAGAGCTCAGAAAGCGCCTGCGAGAAATCCGCAACGGTGACGACAGCAAGAAGCCGGATGAGGCCACTGTCCGCATCGACGTGATCGCTGAGCGCCAACTCCGCTGGCAGGAGGCCGCCGAAGCGATGGAGCTCAGCCTGGCGGAATGGATCGTGGTCATTCTCGACCAGGCCGCGGGCCAGGTCGGCGGAGCCGTTGGAAGCAACGACGAAGAGGCGTGACTTTTCGCCGAGTCGAGTGTATGTGTAGAAGGGCGTAAGGCCACTCAGCGCGCTGCGCGGAAGTTCATGGGGCGCCAGTCGGGTCATCTTTCGGCCGCGATTACCCCATAGACCGTTCTGACCGATGGCCATGGCGGTCGTCGCCAGCACGGCAAGAAACTCTTTGGCCGAACGCCGCCGGTCAGTATTGCCACTGTGGGGTTGGAATGGCCGCTGTAGGGAATCTGCTGACGCCGCCGTTGCGCGGCTTCCTCGAAATCGATCCCAAGACCCTCGACGTCGAGCGCCTGGGTTTTCCGCCGGGTGATCCGCAGGCTCGTGCCCGGCTGGCGGACGTGGTGCAGAGCTTCGCCACCGGATTCAACACCTCCCTCGGTGCGGATCCGGCGAGCCTGGATTTCCAGGCGCTGCCGCACGATCTACGTGGATTCGCCTTCGAAGGCGCGGCCATGGGCGTCGCCCTGGCGGACCTGGGCACGTTTTCGGGCGGCCGCAGAGTACGCGCGCTGGCCGAAGGGCCCGGCGCACGGTACATCCACCTGATTCATGTCGGGGTCGGTTGGGCGTACGCGCGCACGCATGTGCATCCGTGGACGGGCATTCGCTTTGGGCGACCACTGCTGCGTTGGCTTGTGTGGGACGGCTGGGGGTTCCATCAGGCTTTCTTCAAGTCCAGACGGGTGTTGGTCCGGCACTGGGTCGAGCGGCCGGCGCGGGGAAATATGCGGACAATCCGGGACCAGGGTGTCGGCCGGGCGCTGTGGTTTTACGCCGGCGGCGATCCGGTCGAGGTGGCCGAGACGATCGGGGCCTTTCCGGCCGCCCGTCGGTCCGACGTCTGGGCGGGCATCGGCCTGGCCGCCGCGTACACCGGCGCCCTCACCCCGGAGCGGCTGGGTGAGCTGCTGGACCGGGCCGCGGGCTTCGAGGAGCACATCGCCCAGGGCGCCGCGTTCGCGGCGAAGGCGCACGTGGAGTCGCAGGAGGTGCCGGAGCGGTCGGCGGCCGCGATCGAGACGCTGGCCGGAGCCGCCCCCGCGGTCGCCGCGGCGTGGACGGACGAGGCGGCGGTGACCGCCGAGCGCTGCGGCAGCGGTCCGGAGGGCTACGAGGTGTGGCGCGCGAGGGTGCGTCAGGCGTGGCGGAAGCACAACGAGGGGTGAGGGCATGACCAGAAGGATTCGGGTGTGGCTGGCCCCGATCTGCGCGGCGCTGCTCATCGTGGCGGGCTGGTACAACGCCCGGCTTCCATCGGTGGCGCAGGCGGAGAACGAACGCCTTGCGAGCCGGTTCGCGTTCCAGCAGCAGCCGCTGAACGGCACGGCCTCGCCCCGCGACATACGCACGGTCGCCCCGGCCTACAAGGGGATCGACCACTGGATCTCGTCGGTCGGCGCCGCGGTGGCGCTCGCCGACATCGACGGCAGCGGCCGTGCGGACGAGGTCTGCCTGGTCGATCCGCGCGACGACAGCGTCATGCTGCGCCCCGTACCGGGCACCGGGTCACGTCTCCCGGCGACGAGCCTGGCTCCGCACGGCCTGCCCTACGACAGGACGATGGCGCCGATGGGGTGCGTGCCCGGCGACTTCAACGAGGACGGCCGCATGGACGTCCTCGTCTACTACTGGGGCCGATCGCCGGTGCTGTTCCTGCGCACTCCGGCGGCGCTGGGCAAGAACGAGGCCTTCGCCCCACAGGAACTGATGCGCCCATACCAGGTGTGGAACACCAACGCGGTGTCGCTTGCCGATCTGGACGGTGACGGCCACACCGACATCGTGGTCGGGAACTACTTCCCGGACCGCGCGCGGGTCCTCGATCCGACCGCGCGCCAGAGCGAGCTGCAGATGCAGGGCTCGATGTCCGCGGGAATCAACGGCGGCGTCAACCGGGTCCTGCGGTTCCGGTCCGCGGAGGGCGGCTCCCGTCCCTCGGCGGTCTACGGCGAGGAGCGCCGGCTCTTCTCCGAGGAGGTCGCCAAGGGCTGGACACTGGCGATCGGGGCGCAGGACCTCAACGGCGACGGCCTGCCGGAGCTCTACTTCGCCAACGATTTCGGCCCCGACCGACTGCTCGCCAACGAGTCCAGGCCAGGGAAGCTCAAGCTCCGCCTTCTCAAGGGCGTGCGCCACCTCACCACGCCGAAGTCGATGCAGCTGGGCAGGGACTCCTTCAAGGGCATGGGCGTGGGGTTCACCGACATCAACGTCGACGGCGTGCCCGACATCGTGGTCAGCAACATCACCCAGGAGTACGGGCTCCTGGAGAGCAACTTCGCCTGGGTGAGCACCCGCAAGAAGGTCGTGGGGACAGACGGGCGCGCGTACTACGACGACCACAGCGAGCGGCTGGGGCTGTCCCGGTCGGGCTGGGGCTGGGACATCAAGGCCGGCGACTTCGCGGGCGAGGGGCGCGACCAGATCGTCCAGGCCACCGGATTCGTCGAGGGGAAGGACAACCGCTGGGCCCAGCTGCAGGAGCTGGCGATGTCCAACGACGAGGTCCTGGCGCACCCGCGCCTGTGGCCGAATGTGCAGAAGAAGGACGACATTTCCGGCGACAATCCCAACAGGTTCTTCGTACGCGGCTCGGACGGCCGGTACCACGATGTCGCCGGCCGGCTCGGCGTCGCGGACCGCCAGGCGTCGCGGGGCATCGCGCTCGCCGACGTGGACCACGACGGGCGGCTCGACTTCGCCGTCGCGAACCAGTGGGGTCAATCGCACTTCTACCGCAACGTCCGCAGTGCGCAGCGGCCCTATCTCGGGCTGAGGCTCCTCAGCCCGCCGGGATGCGGGACGCGGCAGGGCGGTTCCGCCGCGACGCCACCGGCCGGCTCCGCCGGAGTACCGGCGATCGGCGCGCAGGTCGTCCTGGACTCCGGAGCCAAGGGCCAGCGGACGGGCCAGGTCTATCCGGCCAACGGCCATGCCGGCGTGTCCTCGCCGGAACTGCTGTTCGCGCTGGACGGGACCGCGGCGCCGGTCCCCGTCACGATCACCTGGCGCGACTCCTGCGGCACCCGGCACACCGGCAAGGTCCAGGCGACTCCGGGCTGGCACAGCATGCTGCTCGGGCCCGACGGTTCGATCAGGGAGATGGCCTCGTGAACTCGGCGAACGTGGAATCCACGACCAACCCGGCGTCCGCCGCCCCGAGCGGACCCGCCAAGGATCCGCGGATCATCGCGCTGCGCCGGTTCGCGATATCGATCACGGTCTTCAACATCCTCGGGCACACGGTCCTCGGGTTCGAGCCGTCGTGGGCGACCCCGCTCGCCGCGATGGCCGTGGCGTACGTGATGGAGCTGGGGCTGGAGACCCTGGACGCCTGGGCGACGCGACGGCCGGTGAAGTACGCGGGCGGGCCGGTCGCCTTCATGAACTTCCTGATGCCCGCCCACATCACCGCGCTGGCCTGCGCGATGCTCCTCTACGCCAACGCGCGGCTGGGCCCGGTCATCTTCGCGGTCATCGTGGCCGTCGCCTCGAAGTATCTGATCAGGGTCCGGATCAAGGGACGGCCGCGGCACGTGCTGAACCCCTCCAACTTCGGCATCGCGGTCGTCCTGGTGCTGTTCCCCTGGGTCGGGATCGCGCCTCCGTACCAGTTCACCGAGTGGGTCGGCGGACCGCTCGACGTGGCGATCCCGGCGCTCATCCTCGCGGCCGGGACGATGCTGAACGCCAAGCTCACCAGGAAGATGCCCCTGATCCTCGGCTGGATCGGCGTGTTCGCGCTCCAGGCGCTGATCCGGACGCCCATCGAGGGCACGGCGACGCTCAGCGCGCTGCTGGCGATGACCGGCGTGGCGTTCGTCCTGTTCACCAACTACATGATCACTGACCCGGGGACGACACCGGTGCGGCCGCGCAACCAGTTCTTCTTCGGCGCGTCGACCGCCCTCGTGTACGCGTTCCTGGTCCACATCCACGTGGTCTACGGCCTGTTCTTCGCGCTCGTCATCGTGTGCGTGCTGCGCGGCGCCGCCCTGGCGATCATGGGGGCGCGGCAGCGCGCCACCGCGCAGCCGGCGCCGCTGACCGAGCCCAAGACCGCGCCGCGGCCGGCGCCCGCCCGCGGAGGCGTGCTGGCGACCGGCGAGGAGGCGAAGTGACCGTCGAGAACGACGCGATCGCCGTCGTCGGCCTCGGCTGCCGCCACCCCGACGCCTCCACGCCGGAGCAGTTGTGGGAGACGGTGCTGGCGCGGCGGCGCGCCTTCCGGCCGCTCCCGCGTGAGCGCCTCGACCTCGGCGACTACGGCGACCCGGCCGGCGGTCCCGACACGACCGATCTGCGGTACGCGGCCGTCCTCGACGGCTGGACCTTCGACCGCTCGCGCTACCGGGTGCCCGGGCCGGCGTACCGCGTGACCGACCTCGCGCACTGGCTCGCCCTGGACGTCGCCGGCGACACGCTGACCGCCGCCGGCTTCCCCGGGGGACGCGGGCTGGACCGGCGGCGCGCCGGCGTGATCCTCGGGAACACCCTGACGGGCGAGTTCAGCCGCGCCGCGCTCATGCGGTTGCGCTGGCCCTACGTCCGCAGGAACCTGGTGTCCGCCCTCGCCGCGCGCGGCTGGGGGACCACGGAACTGGACGGCCTGCTGCGGGAGGTCGAGGAGTCCTACAAGGAGCCCTTCGCCGAGCCCAACGACGAGAGCCTCGTCGGCGGGCTGGCCAACGCCATCGCCGGCCGGGTGTGCAACCACTTCGACTTCCGCGGCGCGGGCTACACGGTCGACGGCGCCTGCTCGTCGTCCCTGCTCGCCGTCATCACTGCCTGCACCTACCTGCGCGACGGCGACCTCGACTTCGCGCTCGCGGGCGGTGTCGACCTCAGCCTCGACCCGTTCGAGCTGGTCGGGTTCTCCCGGCTCGGTGCGCTGGCCGACTCGGCGATGCGGGTGTACGACGCCCGGCCCACCGGCTTCCTGCCCGGCGAGGGCTGCTCGATGGTCGCCCTGATGCGCGCCGGGGACGCCGTCGCCGCCGGGCAGCGGCCGATCGCCCTGATCAGGGGCTGGGGGATGTCCTCGGACGGGAACGGCGGGCTGACCCGGCCGGACGTCTCCGGGCAGCGGCTCGCTCTGGAGCGTGCCTACGCGCGCGCGGGCTTCGGACCGGAGACCGTGGCGCTGTTCGAGGGCCACGGCACCGGCACCGAGGTCGGCGACCGCACCGAACTGCACGCCCTCTCCGAGATCCATGACGGACGGCGGAGGCCCCGACCGGCGGCGCTCGGATCCATCAAGGCCAACATCGGGCACACGAAGGCGGCCGCCGGCGCCGCCGGGCTGATCAAAGCGGCGCTGGCGCTGCAGCGTCAGGTCATCCCGCCGACCACCGGCTGCGATGAGCCCCACCCGCTCCTGCGCGACCCCGGCGCGCCGCTGCGCATCGTCCGCGAGGCCGAGCCCTGGCCGGACGCTCCCCTCCGGGCCGCTGTCAGCGCGATGGGATTCGGCGGCATCAACACCCACGTCGTCCTGGAGGCCGCGAGCGTCCGCCGCACCACGGCGCGGTTGGCGGCCCGGGACCGCCGGGCGGCGCGGGAGCCGCTCGACTGCGAGGTCTTCGCCCTCTCCGCCGACACGGTCGCCGACCTCACCGCCCTCCTGGAGCGCGTGGCGGTGCGGGCGAGGACGATGTCGCTCGCCGAGCACGCCGATCTGGCCGCCGGCCTCGGGGAGCGCGCGCACGGTGACGCGCCGGTGCGGGCGGCGGTCGTCGCCCGCGACCCCGCCGAGCTCTCCGCGCGCGCGGAACGGGCCGGCGAGCTCCTCGCCGGGCTCGGCGAACAGGGGTTCGCCGCCCGGCCCGGCATCTACGTCGGCCGCGGCGCTCCGGCCCGGGTCGGGCTGCTGTTCCCCGGGCAGGGCGCCCCCGTACGGGAGCGCGCCGGGGCCCTCGGCGTGGTCCTCCCCGAGGCGGGGGAGCACTTCGAGGACGGGCTCGCGGCGGACCCGATCGACACCGCCGTCGCCCAGCCTGCCGTCTTCCGCGCCTCCACCGCGGCGCTGCGCTGGCTCGACCGGCTCGGGGTCACGGCGGACGCGGCGGTCGGGCACAGCCTCGGCGAGATCACCGCCCTGCACTGGGCCGGCGCGCTGAGCCGCCAGGACGCCCTGCACCTGGTGACCAGGCGCGGCCGCATCATGGCCGACACCTCCCAGGCGGGAACGGGGATGGCCTCCCTCGCCGCGCCGGCCGGCACGGTCACCGAACTGATCGACGACGCCGATCTGGTGATCGCCGCTGACAACGGCGCCGTCCAAGTCGTCGCCGGCCCCCTCACCGAGGTCGACCGCGTCGTGAAGAGGGCCCGCGCGAAGGGGATCACCGCCGGCAGGCTGAGGGTCAGCCACGCCTTCCACTCCCCGGCGGTCGCCGCCGCCGAGCCGGTGCTCGCGCGGCACCTCGCGGACCTGGCGGTGGCGGCCCTGCCCGGTCGCGTGTACTCCACGGTCACCGGCCGGGAGCTGACGGCCGCCGACGACATCCGCACGCTGCTCGCCCGGCAGCTCACCGCGCCCGTGCGGTTCCGCCAGGCGCTGGAGCTCCTCGCCGCCGACTGCGACCTGCTCGTCGAGGCCGGCCCCGGCCACACCCTCACGGCGATGGCCCAGTCGATCACGGACGTGCCGGTCCGCACGCTGGACGCGGGCGCCGGGTCGGCCGCCGCGCTCGGCGACGCCACCGCCGCGCTGTTCGCCGTCGGCGCCGTCTCCGACCTCACGGCGCTCTTCGCCGAACGCTTCCACCGCCCGTTCGACCTCTGGCGGGAGCCGGAGTTCCTCGCCAACCCCTGCGAGAGCGCCCCGACCGACGGCCTCGACCGTCGGTTCGGCCGTTCCGCGGCGGTCGCCGCGGGACCGGTCGCCGCCGATACCGCGGCGCCCGCGGCGGAGGCACCGCCCGGAGCGGACTCCGACGTGCCCTCCGTGGTGCGCGGCCTCATCGCCGACGCCCTGGAGCTTCCCCCCGATGTGATCGGCGACGGGGACCGGCTCCTCGGCGACCTCCATCTCAACTCCCTGCGCGTCGTCCAGCTCGCCGCCGAGGCCGCCGAACGGACCCGGCGGGCGGTACCGGCCGCCCCGCCGCTCTTCGCGGAGGCCACGGTCGGCTCGTTCGCCCAGGCGATCGAGGAACTGCCCGCCGCGGAAGGCGAGGCCGGTTCGCAGGGGCCGCCGGAGGGGGTCCGCGACTGGCATCGCGTACTGGTCGAATACGCCCGTCCGGTCGAGCTGGACGCCGAACCGGGGTCCCGCGTCTGGCACGTCTTCGGGGACGGCAGGTTGCGCGCGCTCGTCGAGCCCCGCCTGACCGCCCTCACCGAGGGGGACGAGCGAGCCGACTCCTCCGGGGACCCTCGCCCGGCGGTCGTCGCGTTCCTCCCCGAGAACCCGGACGACGGCGCGATCGACGCGCTGCTCGAAGCCGCCCACCTCGCGGTGGACACCGGCGCGCCCTTCACCGTCGTGGACTCGGGGGACACGGCGTCGGGCTTCGTGGGCACGATCGCCGCCGAGTACCCCTCCCTGCCGGTCCGCTGGGTCCGGGCTCTGGCGGCCGCCCCCGCGGACGCGGTCGGCGCGCTGCTCACGGCCTCGTGGGAGGGTCATGCCGAGATCGTCGTGGACGAGGAGGGCCGCACCCGCGCCCCCGCGTACCGGGCGGCCGGCTCCGGCGCTCCGGCCGGGCCGGTTCCGGACGCGGCCGGACCCCCGCTGTCCGCCGGGGAAGTGCTCGTGGTGACCGGAGGCGGGAAGGGCATCGGCTTCACGAGCGCGTACTTCCTGGCGCGGCGCTGGGGGGTGCGGCTGGGGCTGATCGGACGCAGCGGGGCGGACGCCGACGCCGAGCTGCGCGCCAACCTCTCCCGGCTGGGGGAGGCCGGCATCGACTTCTGCTACGAGGCGGCGGACGTCACCGATCCGGAGTCGCTCCACCACGGCGTCGCCGCGATCGTCGACCGGCTCGGACCGGTCAGAGGAGTGATCCACGCCAGTGGCCTGAACCGTCCGGCGCGGTTCAGCGAGATCGGCGCCGCCTACGCCGAGCACGCGGCGCCCAAGCACCACGGGCTGCGTGCGCTGCTGGACGCCGTCGACGCGGAGGGGCTGCGGCTGCTCCTCACCTTCGGGTCCGTGATCGGCCGCTTCGGCCTTGCCGGGGAGGCGCACTATGCCCTGGCCAACGGCCGCATGCGGGAGCTGGTCCGGACCCTCGCCCGGGATCTGCCGGGCTGCCGGGTCGCCAACCTCGACTGGACGGTCTGGTCGGGAGTCGGTATGGGCGAGCGCCTCAAGGTGCTCGACGACCTCGCCCGCGCCGGCGTGGCGCCGGTGCCCCCCGACCGGGGGACCGAGCTGCTCGCGCAGGCGGCCGAGGCGCGGCCGCCGTCGCATTCCATGGTGATCAGCGGGCGGCTGCCGCAGCTCGGCCAGGCCGGGGAGGCGGCCCTGGACGGGCACCGCTTCCTGCGGCGGGTGCGCGCGTGGACCCCGGGCGTCGAACTGGTGGCCGAGGCCGAGCTGAGCCTGCCGGGCGACCCCTACCTCGACGACCACCGCATCGACGGTGTGGCCGTGCTGCCCGCGGTGTGCGTGCTCGAAGCGATGGCCCAGGCGGCGGCCGCGCTGACCGGCCGGCCCGTGGCGGGGGTGGTGGATTCCCGCTTCGACCGCCCCGTGGTCGTCCCCGAGCACGGGACCCGTACCGTCCGGATATGTGCGCTCGTCCGCGAGGACGGGGACGTGGACGTCGCGGTGCGCAGTGACGAGACGGGCTTCGCCGTCGATCACTTCACCGGGACCGTCACCCCGGCGGACGCGGAGCCACCGGAGAACCCGGCCGTGACGGCGCGGGTACCGGCCCACACCGGTGACGACATGTACGGGCCGCTGTTCTTCCACGGCCGGCGCTTCCGCAGACTCCGCCGCTACGCTCAGCTGGAGGCCACCGCGTGCACGGCCGTGCTGGACGGCGACCGGCCCTGGCGGTTCGGGGAGGGCCTTCCGGCGGACCTCCTGTTCGGTGACCCCGCACGCAACGACGCCTCGATCCACGTCCTCCAGGGATGCGTCCCCCATCGGCGCCTGCTGCCGGTCGGGTGCGCGCGGTTCGCCGTCCACCAGGGCGGGGCCGAAGGGGGTGAGCTGACGCTCGCCGCCGTCGAACGCGAGCACTCCGGCGCCGACCACACCTACGACGTGGTCGTGCGCGACGGCTCCGGCCGGCCGGTCGTGAGCTGGACCGGGCTTCGCCTTCGCGACGTCGGCCCGCTGCCGGTCACGACCCTGCATCCGGTGCTCGTCGGGCCCTACCTGCAGCGCACCCTCACCGCCCTGCTCCCGAAGCGCGACGTCCGGCTGGTCGTCGAGGCAGCCGGGCCGGGCCACGACCTCAACGCCGGTCGCCGAGCGAACGGCCGACCCTGGGACGTCCTGGTGGAAGGGGAGCCGGTCGCCTGCGCGCGGACCTCCGACCCCGCGCCGGAACCCCCCACGCACTGGACCGGTCTCGCCGACCGGCTCGGCCGCCTCGTCGGTGAGCCGGAACGGCACATCCGGACACGCCTGCATACGGTCGGCGCATGCCTGTCCGGGCCGCCGGGCCCGCCCGGACTCGCCGTCCAAGGGGTCTACGAGAACGGATGGGTGGTCCTCCAGGCCGGGGGAGCGGACATCGTCTCCGTGGTCCTTTCCGTCGAAGGCGAAGCCGGGCCGATGGCGATGGCGATCCCCGTCAAGGGGGCATCGTGAGGGCGTACTTCGAATACCGGCACCTCGTGACCTTCGCCGACACCAATCTCGTGGGGAACGTCTACTTCACGAACTACCTGTCCTGGCAGGGCGCCTGCCGGGAGAGGTTTCTCGCGGAGAAGGCACCGAAGACCGTGGCGCGCCTGAACGACGACCTCGCGCTCGTCACCTCGTCGTGCTCGTGCGAGTTCTTCTCCGAGCTCTATGCGCTCGACACCGTCTCGGTGCGGATGTCCCTCGTCGCCATCGATTTCCACCAGATCACCATGGGTTTCGAGTACTACCGGACCACCGACGGGCCGGCCCGGCTCGTGGCGCGCGGCGAGCAGACCGTCTCCTGCACGGTGCGGGTGGAGGAGGGCGGCCTGACGCCCGTCGAAGTCCCCGACGAACTCCGGACGGCCCTCGACGCCTACGCGCCCGACCCGCACGGAGCCCGCCGCCCGCGATCGGAGACGCCGCCGCGATGAGGTTCTCCGAATCCGGCGCGGTCCCGGAGGCCCGCGCGCCGGTCATCGGCATCGTCGGCTGCGGACGGATGGGCACGGCGCTCGCCGAGACCTTCGCGGCGCAGCGACGGCCGTTACTGCTGGCCAGCAGGGGCGGCGGCTCCGCGAGCGGCCTCGCCGAACGGCTGCCGGGCGCCCGTGCCGGCAGCCTGGAACGGGTGGCCCGCGAGGCCGACATCGTGGCCCTGGCCAGCCCTCTCGCCGCCATCCACACCGAGATCGCTCCGCGCATCCGCGCCCACGTGGTCGGCAAGCCGGTCATCGACATGTCCAACCCGGGCGGTCACGACCTCCTCGGCCACGGCTCCGCCGCCGAGCTGATCGCCTGCCTGCTTCCCGGCGGCGCCGTGGTCAAGGCGTTCAACTGCCTCTCCGCGCGGCAGCTCGCCGGCGCCGCGCACAACGGCGTCACGCTGACGGTCCCCATCGCCGGAGACCATCCCCGCGCGAAAGAGGCGGTCCGGTCGATCGTCGAGTCCGGCGGACTCGAGGTCGCCGACGCGGGCGACCTCCCCGGCAGCCGCTGGATCGAAGCCCTGGCCCAACTGCTCATGCGCCTCGAAAAGCAGCCCGGGCTCGGCGACGCCGTGGGCTTCCGGCTGCTTCGCCTCACCGCGTGCGAGGCGGCCTGGACCAGGCCGTGACCCCACGCCGGCGGATCGGAATCCGGCGCGGGCTCCGTCTAGTCGATCGCGATCGGGAAGTGGTCGATGCCGCGGCCCACCCATGAGTCGCGGCGGGCGGGCTCTCCGGCGAGCCGGATGCGAGGGAAGCGGCGCAGCAGCCGGGGAAGCGCGATCCGCGCCTCCAGGCGCGACAGCGGCGCTCCGAGGCAGAAGTGGCCGCCTGCGCCGAAGGTGAGCGGCGCGGTGTAGGGCCGGTCCGGGTCGAAGCGGTCGGGCCGGCGGTAGCGGCGCGGGTCCCGGTTGCCGGCGGCCAGGATGGCGACCACCTTCGTGCCCGCCGGGATCGTCGTCCCCAGCAGCTCCACGTCCGCCCCGGCCCAGCGGCTCGTCGCCTGCACGGGCGGCTCGAACCGCAGCACCTCCTCGGCGTAGGCGGAGGCGAAGCCGGGCTCGGCGCGAAGGCGGTCGGCGAGGCCGGGATGCTCGAAGGAAAGGAGGAGCGCGTGCGCCATGAAGAAGTTCGTCGTCTCGAACCCGGCCGTCAGGAGCAGCATCATGTTGCCGACCAGCTCGTCGCGGCCGAGCCCGCCTCCGTCGTCGTGCACCCGGACCAGGGAGCTGACGAGGTCCGCCTCGGGACAGCGGCGACGCCGCTCGATCAGCTCGTCGAAGTACACGGCCAGGTCGTCCATGGCCGTGTCCGCCGGAGCGAGCCGGGAGGCGTTCGTGATCCCCTCGAGGGCGGTCGTGACGTCGGCCGCGATGGCCCGGAACCACGCCTGGTCGCGCTCGGGCACCCCGAGCAGCCCGCTGATCACCGCGATCGGGAGCCGGGAGGCGAACTCGGCGATGAAGTCGACCGCCGTGCCGCCCGCGCCCGCCTCCGCCAGCGAGTCCAGGAGCCGGTCGGTGATCTGCTCGATCGCCGTCTCGTAGCCCGCCACCCGCCGGGGCGTGAACTCTCCCCGCAGCAGCCGCCGCAGGCGGGTGTGCGCGGGCGGATTGCTGTAGAGCATGGAGTCGGTGTACGCGCGCAGCGAGGAGTGCGCCCGCCACTCCGGATAGAAGAGGTCGAAGCTCTCCCCGTCCTGGACGCGCAGCCGCGGATCCCGCAGCACCCGGTCGCACTCGTCGTACCCGACGGCGGCCATCACCCCGGGTTTGATCTTCACCAGGTCGCCGTGCGCCCGTATCTCCTCGTACAGGGGATACGGATCCCGGAGTCCCTCGCCCACCAGCGCCGCGAGCGCCTCACGCGGCTGCATCGTCCCCGTGGCCATCGGCTCGTCCCTTCCGCGAGATTCCTCGTTGTCGCCGCCGGCGCGGGGTTCCTCGGCCCGCCGCGGCCCGCCGTGTCCCGGGTCACCTGCCGGGGTGAAGCTCGACGATCGAAACCGCTCCGGCGGGATGGACGGAGGCGACCCTGAGCCCGGCCTCGTCGGCGAGCGCGGACAGCTCCGGCAGCGACCGCACCTTCCCCCCGCAGTAGGCGAGCATCCGCAGGTCCAACCCGGTCGGCCCGCCGCCCGGACCGACGTTCTCCACGACGAACACCGAGCCGCCCGTGCCCGCGGCCTCCGCGCAGCGGGCCAGGATGGCGCGCGCCGGATCGTCGCCCCAGTTGTGGACGACCAGGGAGAGGACATAGCCCCCGGCCCCCGGCGGGAGCGGGCCGAACATGTCGCCCGTCTCGACCTCGGCGCGGTCGGCGACGCCCGCCGCGGCCAGCGCCTTTCGCGCCGCGTCGGTGGCGGGGGGCCGCTCGACGAGCACGGCCCGGAGCCCCGGGTGCGCGGTGAGCAGCGCGACCAGGAGCGTGCCGTCCCCGCCGCCGACGTCCACCACGCGGCCCAGGGACGCCCAGTCGTACGCCGATGCGATCCGGCGCGCCCGGTCCCTGCCGCCGGGGCGAAGCATGGCGCGGAAGGCGGCCTCGTGGCGGGGCTCGGCGGCCAGGTCGTCCCAGAAGGAGAGGCCGAAGCGCCGCGGGTAGGCGGGCTCGCCCGTGCGCACGCTGTGCAGCAGCTCGACGTAGCACAGCTCGGCCCGGCCGCCCTCCTCGATGTCGAGGCAGGCGCGAAGGCCGGCGGGGTGATCGCCGCGCAGCGGCTCGCCCAGCGCGGTCAGACCGTACCGGCCGGAGTCGTCCAGGCTCAGCACCCCGCGCACCGCGAGGTAGCGCATCAGGCGGGCGAGCCCGTCAGGGGCGGCGCCGGTGGCCTCGGCCAGTTCGGGCACGGTCCGCAGACCTGACGCGATGTGGTCGGCGATGCGCAGCGTCGCGGCCACCCGCACCGCCATCGGGGTCGCGAGCTGGGCCATCGCCCACAGCGCGGGGACGGCCTCGTCCGCCGCCGCCGACACGAGTCCTCCGTCGTGACGCGCCGGTGCGGGGCCGCCGGACCGGCGGCCGTGCGGCTCGTCAGGCTTGACCATGCGGTTCATCGATCTCCCCGGTGCGCGGCTACGGACGGAACAGGTCGGCGGCCATGGTGGTGACGCCGGCGGCGGGACGGACAGGGAAGCCGATCTGCCCGAGGACGTCCCGCCGGACGTCGACGCCGGGCGCCACCTCCGTCAGCACGAGTCCTTCGGCGGTCATCTCGAACACGGCGCGTTCGGTGACGACGAGGGCCCGCTGGCCGCGCTCCAGACCGGCGCGGACCGCGTAGGTGACGTGGTCGGCCTCGGGCACGAGCTTCTGGATCTCGCCCTCCCGCAGGATGTCGAGCCTTCCGCCCTCGCAGGAGACGTCGAGGCCCTGGGTGGTGAGGGTGCCTCCGAGGACGATCCGCTGCGCGTTGTGCGCGATGTCGACGAATCCGCCGCCGCCCGGGCTCGTGCCCGCGAAGCGGCTGACGTTGACGTTCCCGGCGGCATCGAGCTGGGCGAAGGAGAGCGCGGCGAGCGCGCAGCCGCCGCCGTCGATGAAGTCGAACTGGTAGGTCCCGTCGACCAGCGCCTCGGGGGAGTAGTTGGCCGAGAACTGCCAGCCGCCCATGACGACGCCGCCGAAGGAGCCGTGCTCGGTGGTGAAGGTGTAGTCGTCCAGCCGGTCGTCGCGGAAGGCGCCGTCCTCCGCCATGGCCAGGATCGCGCTCGACGCCGCGCCGAACCCGAGGATCGTGGTCTCACCCGGGCGGATCTCCCGCGCGACACGGCGCGCGATGACCTTTCCCGGCCCGGGGCGCAGGCGCGGCAGGCGCCCGACCGGGTGCGGCACCGGCCGCAGGTAGCCGGGGTCGTTGCGCACCTCCGTCCCGATCAGCTCGCCCGCCGCGACCACGACGCGGTCGACGAGCACGCCGGGGACCTGCACCTCGCGCGCGGGCCGGGACCCGCGCGGCACGATCCGCGACACCTGCGCGATCACGGTGCCGCCGCTCGCCTTGACGGCGAGGGCGAGGGCGAGGGCGGCGGAGGTGAGCGGCAGATCCTCGAAGGACAGGTTGCCGTGGGCGTCGGAGCTGCTGGCCCGGATGATCCCCACGTCCAGCGGCCAGGTGGGGTAGAGCAGGAGCTCCTCGCCGCGCAGCTCGACCACCTCCACCAGGTCGTCCTTGGCCCGGCCGGTGAGGCGGCCGCCGCCGTGGCGCGGGTCGGCGAAGGTGCCGAGACCGATGCGGGTGAGGTAGCCCGGGCTCCGCCGCGCGACCTCCCGCAGCCAGTGCATGGCGGCGCCGATCGGCCAGCTGTAGGCCTCGACGAGATCGTCGCGGATCAGCTCGGTGAGCGCCGGGCGGGCACCGGTGCGCGGATGCCGCGGATTGATGTAGGAGCCGGCGACGATCCGGCGCATCAGCCCCTCGCGGGCCACGCCGTCCATGCCGCCGATGTCCATGGCGTCGCCGGTGGCGCAGGGGAAGAAGAAGGTCAGGTCCCGGGGGGAGCCGAGCCGCTCGAACCGCTCGCCGATGGCGCGCAGGACCGCGTCGGGCGTGATCCAGCCGATGACTCCGGTGCTCGCGACGGACTGCCCGTCCTCGATGAGGGCCGCCGCGGTCGCCGCGTCACAGACCTTGCCCCCCACGGCAGCAGCCGCGACATCGTCCATCGCGTCCCCTCGGCGTCGCACCGATCCCGGTCGTCCCGTCGCGGACCTGGTTCCCTCCGCACCGGACGGGGTCGAATGTCAATGCTATCAAAAACTATAGTTATCGCCCAGATCGACGGATTGCCTTCCCCGGCAGTTGCTGGATTTGGCGTTCGCGGTCGGCTTTTACAACGCGAGGCAATATGTTTTTCTAGTAGGACGTGCCCGGGTGTGGAAAGTGAGGCAGCGTGCGACGTGGTGTGGACGCCTCGTTCTCCGCCCTCCCGCTGGACTCCCTGGCCGATGCGGCGCTCGGCCGCGCGGCCGGGCTCGGGGCCGGGCACGCGTCCTTCCGCCTCGACCGCGTCCGCACGGCGCGGCTGCTGCTGCGCGACGGCGTCCTCGGCGGCGGGCAGGACGCCACGGACACGGGGCTGGCCGTGCGCCTGTGGCACGGGGGCGTCCCCGGCTTCGCCGCCGCCCCCGAGCTGACGGCGCGCGCCGCCGCCGGAGCCGCCGAGCAGGCGGTGGCCGTCGCCCGCGCGTGCTCGGCGATCGGCGGCGGCTCCGGTGAGCCGGTCGGCGAACCGGTCCACCACGGCGCGACGTGGGTCTCGTCGTACCGGGTCGATCCGTTCGAGGTGCCCGAGGAGGAGCGCATCGCGCTCATGGCCGACTGGAGCCGGCGGCTGCTGGCCGCGCCGGAGGTCGAGCACGTGCTGGCCTTCCTCACCGTCGTCCGGGAGAACAAGTTCTACGCCGACCTCGCGGGCACGGTGACCACTCAGCAGCGGGTGCGGGTCCACCCGCTGTTCTTCGTCCAGGGCGCGGACCCGCGCGGTGGCGGGACGGCGACGTTGCGCACCCTCGGGCCTCCCACGGCCCGGGGCTGGGAGTACCTCGCCGGCGACGGCTGGGACTGGGAGCGCGAGCTGTCCGAGCTGCCCGCGCACCTCGCCGCCAAGCTCCGCGCCCGCCCGGTGCGGCCGGGCCGCTACGACCTGGTCATCGATCCGTCCAACCTCTGGCTGACCGTGCACGAGTCGGTCGGCCACACCACGGAGATGGACCGCGCGCTGGGGCACGAGGCGTCCTCGACCGGCACGACGTTCCTCACTCCGGAGGGGCTCGGCTCGCACCGGTACGGCTCGCCGCTGATGAACGTCACCGCGGACCGCACGGCCGAGCACGGCCTCGCGACGGTGGGCTTCGACGACGAAGGGGTGGCGGCGCAGTCCTGGAGCCTGGTGCGGGACGGGGTCCTCACCGGCTTCCAGCACGACCGGCGCACCGCGGGCCTGGCGGGCCTGGGACGTTCCAACGGCTGCTCGTTCGCCGAGTCCGCGATGCACGTGCCGCTGCCGCGGATGCCCAACGTCGGGCTCCGTCCCGCGCCCGGAGGCCCGTCCACCGACGACCTCATCGCGGGGATCGAGGACGGCATCTACCTCGTCGGCTCCGACAGCTGGTCCATCGACATGCGCCGCCAGAACTTCCAGATGACCGCCCAGCGATGCCATCGGATCCGCAACGGACGCCTGGAGGGTCAACTGAGCGGGGTCGCCTACCAGGCCTCGACCACGGAGTTCTGGTCGGCGCTGACCGCACTCGGCGGCGAGGACACCTACCGGCTCTTCGGCGCCGACCTGTGCGGCAAGGGCCAGCCGATGCAGGTGGCCGCGGCCGGCCACGGCTGCCCCGCGGCCGTGTTCAGGGGGATCAAGGTCATCGACACCGGCGCGGACGGGCTGCCGTGACCTCCCGGGCGGCGCCTCGGAGCACGGTTCCCGGTCCGCGGGCCACGGTCGAGGAGGGCAGCAGAGATCGGTAGCGCACCACGGCTCGCGGAGCTGGCCGTCCAGGTCGGCAAGGACGCCGACGCCTACGTGGCGATCGTCGACGAGGCCGCCACGGCGCACGCGCGGTGGGCGGGCAACGCGCTGACGTCGAGCGGTCTCACCGCGGACACGAGGCTGACGGTGATCGCCGTGACCCCGGGCGCGCACGGCACCGCGGCGGGCGTCGTCTCGCACCGCGGCGCGGTGGACGAGGAGGCGGTGCGGGCCGTCGTGGCGGCGGCCGAACGCGCCGCGCGCACGGCGACGCCCGCCGCCGACGCCCGTCCCCTGCTGACCGGCGACGTCGTGCCCTCCTCGGCGGACTGGGCCGAGCCCGCGCCCACGGCGTCGGCCGGCGTCCTCGCCCGGTTCGCCGCCAGCCTCGCCGCGACGTTCGAGCGGGCCCGCGGGGAGCGCCGCCTGCTGTACGGCTACGCCGAACAGCGGCAGCACGCCACGTGGCTGGCGTCCTCCACCGGCCTGCGGCTGCGGCACGTCCAGACCTCGGGCGTCGTGGACCTGACCGCCAAGACCGGGGACGGCGCGGCCTCGACGTGGAGCGGCACCGGGGCGGCCGACCTCGGCGAGATCGATCCGCTTCCCCTGTACGAGGGGCTGGGGGAGCGGCTCGACCGGGGACGCAGGCGCGTCGAGCTCCCCGCCGGGCGCTACGAGGTGCTGCTGTCCCCGTCGTGCGTCGCCGATCTCATGCTGCGGCTTTACCGCGCGGCCGGGGCGAAGGACGCGGTCGACGCGCGCACCGTGTTCGGCGGCCCGGACGGCGGGACCCGGATCGGTGAGCGCCTGACCGGCGCACCGCTCACGCTGCGGAGCGACCCGCACGAGCCGGGCCTGCGGTGCGCGCCGTTCGTCGCCGCCCGGGGCTCCGCCGACGTCGCTCAGGTGTTCGCGGACACGGTTTCGGTGTTCGACAACGGCCTGCCGCTCTCGCCGGCCGAGTGGATCCACGACGGCGTCCTCACCCGCCTGGTCCAGACCCGCCACTCCGCCGATCTCACCGGGCTGCCGGTCACGCCGCAGGTCGGCAATCTGGTGCTGGAGGGGCCGGGGGAGGGCCGGTCGCTCGCCGAGCTGGTCGCGACCACGAGGCGCGGGCTCCTGGTCACCTCGCTGTGGTACGTCCGCGACGTCGACCCCCGGACGCTGCTGCTCACCGGGCTTACCCGCGACGGCGTCTACCTGGTGGAGGACGGCGAAGTGGTGGGGGAGACGAACAACTTCCGCTTCAACGAGAGCCCGGTGGACCTGCTGGGCCGGGTGACGGAGATCGGCCGCACCGAACGAACCCTGCCGAGGGAGAGGGACGACTCCACGCCCCGGACGGCCATGCCCGCGCTCCGGGTGGGCGACTACACGATGTCGGCGGTCAGCGAGGCGATCTGAGCGCCGGCCCCGGCAGCTCCCGGAGACCGGCCTTCAGGGGTTCCCACCAGGCGCGGTTCGCGCGGTACCACTCGACGGTCGCCTCGAGCCCGTCCTCGAAGCGCACGCGCGGGACGAAGCCGAGCCGTTCCTCGATCTTGGTGGTGTCGAGCGCGTACCTGCGGTCGTGCCCCTGGCGGTCGGGGACGTGGTCGACCGCCTCCCAGCCGGCGCCGCACGCCTCCAGCAGCAGGTCCGTCAGGTCCTCGTTGGACAGTTCCTTCCCACCGCCGATGTGGTACACCTCGCCCGGGCGGCCCGATCGCAGCACCAGGTCGAGCGCGCGGCAGTGGTCCGACACGTGCAGCCAGCCCCGCCGGTGGCGGCCGTCGCCGTAGAGCGGTACCCGCCGGCCGTCGAGCAGGTTGGTCACGAACAGCGGGATCACCTTCTCCGGGAACTGGTAGTGGCCGTAGTTGTTGGTGCACCGCGTGACCATGACCTCGAGGCCGCGGGTCCGGTGCCAGGCCAGCGCCAGCAGGTCCGACCCGGCCTTGGCCGACGCGTAGGGGCCGTTGGGCAGCAGCGGAGCGTCCTCCGCCCACGCCCCCTGGGCGATCGATCCGTAGACCTCGTCGGTGGACACGTGCACGAACCTGCCGACGCCGTGCCGCTGGGCCGCCTCCAGCATGTTCTGCGTGCCCAGCACGTTGGTCCGCACGAAGGGCGTGGCGGTGTCGATCGAGCGGTCCACGTGCGATTCGGCGGCGAGATGGACGATCGCGTCCTGGCCAGCCACGGCCGCGTCGACCGCGTCGGGATCGCAGGTGTCGCCGTGCACGAACCGGTAGCGGGGGTGCCCGGCGACCGGGGCCAGGTTCTGCAGGTTCCCCGAGTACGTGAGCGCGTCCAGCACGGTGACGTACGCGCCCGCCGTGCCCGGCAGCTCGCCGCGCAGCGTCGCCCGCACGAACTCCGAGCCGATGAAACCGGCGCCCCCGGTGACCAGGAGTCTCATCGCCCCGCCTCCTCGGCGTTCCCTGGTGGTCTTCACGCCCGCGGCGGGCGAGACGTGCCGGGGCATCGTCTCGCCCGCCGCGGGCGTTGGTCAGGCCTGCGCGTCCCGGGGGGTGCGCACCGCGCCCGCCGTGGCGTGCGCCTCGGCGGGAGTGCTGACGGCGACGCTCAACTCGACCGGCGCCTTGCCCAGCCGCGGCCGGAGCATGTGGAACGGCTTCTCGACGACGATGTAGCTCGCGTAGCCGACCATCACGCACAGCGCCAGTTCGACGCCCAGGACTTCCCAGTAGCCGCCGACCTCGGGCGCGAAGAGCGGTCCGACGAACTGGGCGTAGACGAAGATGTGCCAGAGATAGACGCTGTAGGAGATGCGGCCGAAGAATCGCAGCAACGAGTTGTCCAGCAGCAGGCCCGCCAGCTTGAACCGCACGCCCGGCACGGTCAGCGGCGCGAAGACGGCCACGGAGAAGGCGAGGAAGAGCCAGTAGTCGGCCGCCGCCGCCGGCGCTGCGACGTAGTCCACCAGGCGGTAGTCCGCGAGCGGGGAGAGGCAGGCCAGGACGAAGATGAGGAGCGCCCCCAGCCAGAGCTTGCCCGGATGCCGGCCGATCAGGCGGTACACCCGCGGCACCGCGTCGGGGCGCGTCTCCGCGGCGGCGGACAGCACGGCCAGCATCATGCCCACCGAGAGCCAGCCCATGTAGCTCATCGGCCAGAAGTACTGCGTCGGCCACAGCTTCATCGGGTCGTCCCTGAACTGCGGGAAGTGGAGCCAGGTGAAGAAGCCGAAGCCGATGAACACCGGGAAGGCCAGCGGCACGAGCAGCCGCCGCACCCGGGCCTCGGGGCTTTCGGCGCGCCGCGCGTACCGGTGGAGGAGCCAGGCGAACACCGGCATGGCCAGGTAGAACAGGAAGTCGTTGGCGTTGCTCCAGGTGTGCATCATCCCCATGGGAATGGCGCCGTGCTCCCAGATCTGCAGCAGGAGCAGCGGGCGGATCCATTCCCAGACCCCGTGGACGGTGTCGCGGTTGAGCACGAGGAGAGCGGTGATCGTCAGTACCCAGTAGGCGGGCAGGATCCGCAGCGCCCGGCGCCAGAAGTAGCGCTTGGCGTTCGGCTTCCGTTCGCCGGTGAGCGTGTACAGCGCGAACGCGCGGTACAGCAGGTAGCCGGTCATCACGAACCAGATCGGGAAGGCGACCGCCACCCGGTTCAGCATGATGGCCCAGACGCCGTTCCCGGTGGAGTGCATGTAGGACCAGCCCTGCACGCTGGTCGCCACTCCGGTGTGGCCGAGGACGACGAGCAGCACGACGGCGCCGCGCAGTCCTTCGAGCTCCGGGATGAACTTCCGAGGCCGGTCCGATGCGGGATCGGGTGCGGCGGCTCCCACAGCATCCCCGCCGGATGCCTTCGTTACCATGGGCGTTTCTCCCATCTCGCACGACCCTGGATTCGACGGGTCGAAGCAAAGAGCAGATCGGGTCAGACGGTCCATCGAGGTCGGCCGCGGCCTCGCCCCGGCGGAATTCGGCCGCGTTCCAACGACGGCGCGCGGGGACGATCAGCAGTCCGGCGCCGCCGGAAGAGGCGGCGCGTTCCCCGTCACCGTGCCGTGCTCACGCGTGGGATGCCGTCGGAGTCAATGACGATCCCCCACCCCCCGATTTCCTCGGTGGGGTCACCGAGGATCTGTCGCCGGACACGCTCGGCGGGTCGTCCGCCGTGGACCGGATCGCTGTCCCGCGCCAATGCGGCACCGCCCTCGGGGCCATGTGGACCACCTTTACCCGCCAAAGGTCCTACACTTGAGAAAACGATAGCATTGACGTCGCAGGACGCGATAGTAGGGGACATAGGGGAATCTGACTTGAATAACTAGTATCGTGAAAGCCGGTCGAGAGCCTGAGGAGGCGGTCGATGCCCCACCCCGGAGAGTTCCGCGCGTCGCTGGGTTCCACCGATCTGCGGATCAGTCGCCTCGGCCTCGGCACCGTGAACTTCGGCGGCCGTGTGGACGGGGCGGACGCGCACCGCCTCATGGACCACGCCCTGGCGAGCGGCATCAACCTCGTCGACACCGCGGACATCTACGGCTGGCGCGTCTACAAGGGCCACACCGAAGAGGTGATCGGGGACTGGCTCGGGGCACGCCCGGGCCGCCGGGACGAGGTCGTCGTGGCCACCAAGGTCGGGGGCCCGATGAGCGACGACCCGGGCGACCGCGGCCTGTCGGCGCGGCACATCGTCGCGGCGTGCGAGGCCTCCCTGCGCCGGCTGAACACCGACCGGATCGACCTCTACCAGATGCACCAGGTGGACCGGTCGGTCCCCTGGGACGAGATCTGGCTGGCCATGGAACTGCTGATCGGCCAGGGCAAGATCCGCCACGTCGGCTCGTCCAACTTCGCCGGCTGGGACATCGCCCTGGCCCAGGAGACCGCCGCCCGCCGCCGCGTCCCGGGGCTGGCCTCCGAACAGTGCGTCTACAACCTCGTCACCCGGCACGCGGAGCTCGAGGTGATTCCCGCGGCGACGGCTCTCGGGCTCGGGGTGCTGGTCTGGTCGCCCCTGCACGGCGGCCTGCTCGGCGGCGTGCTGCGCAAGAAGGCGGAGGGGACCGCGGTCAAGTCCGCGCAGGGGCGCGCGGTCGACGCGCTGAAGGAGCACGAGGCGGCCATCGCCGACTATGAGCGGTTCTGCGCGGACATCGGGCGGGACCCCGCGGAGGTCGGCCTCGCCTGGACGCTGTCCAGGCCGGGTGTGACCGGCGTCCTCGTCGGCCCGCGCACCCCCGACCACGTCGACGGCGCGGTCAGGGCGCTGGACAAGCCCCTGACCGAGGAGGAGACCGACCGGCTGGAGGCCCTCTTCCCGCCCGTCGGCCGCGGCGGACCGGCGCCCGCCGCGTGGATGAGCTGATCCCGTCTTGACGCGATCTCTGCCGCTGGGAGGACGAGACAGGTGACCCCGCCGAACCACAGGGACCCGCGCTCGCTGGCGCGCGAGTCGGACCAGGAGCGCGACGTGCGCGAGCGGCTCACCCGACTGCTGCGCGACACCCCCATCCCGCCCGAGTACCTGATCGACAATCTGGCGCTGTACCTGCGGCGCCAGCAGCTCACCGACCTGCTGTGCATGGACGCGCTGTACCGCATGATCCTCGACGTCCCCGGCGTGATCATGGAGTTCGGCGTGCTCCACGGGCGGCACCTGGCCACGCTGACCGCGCTTCGCGGGTGCCACGAGCCGTACACCTCGGTGCGGCGCGTCATCGGTTTCGACACCTTCACCGGTTTCCCCGACATCGCCGACGTCGACCGGGCCGGGCCCAATGCGGTGGCCGGCCGGTTCGCCGTGAGCGAGGGCTACCCCGACCACCTGCGCGAGGTGCTCGACGCGCACGAGTCCGGCGAGCCCTTCGCACACGTCCGGCGGACCGCGGTGGTCCAGGGCGACGTCCGCGAGACCCTGCCGCGCTACCTCGCCGACAACCCGGAGACCGTGATCGCGCTGGCCTATTTCGACCTCGACATCTACGCGCCGACCCGCGCCGCCCTGGAGGCGATCCGGCCCTACCTGACCAAGGGCAGCGTGCTCGCCTTCGACGAGATCGCCTACTCCAAGTGGCCGGGGGAGACGGCCGCGCTGCGCGAGGCCGTCGGCCTCGACGTGGTGACCCTGCGCACCCTCCCCGGCCGGGAGCCGCCCATCACCTACCTGCGCTGGGGCGAGTAGCACCCGTCCGCCTCGGCCTCGGCTCGGCCTCGGTTCGGCCGCGGCGGACTCCGACGAAAAGGCCGTACCCGTTCAGGCCGGCCTCCTCGTGCTCGACGTCGCATCCGGAGTCCCGGAACGCCGCCAGGAACTCGTCCGCGGTGAACATGGTGAAGGTCTCCACGGTGCGGAACTCGCGGATGCCCGTGGGACGGCCCACCAGCCAGCGCACGTCCATGTGCGCGGCCCGGTCGCGCCGGATCGAGTGGGAGACCCGCGCGACGACCGTGTCGCCGTCCCGCACCAGGTCGGCTCCGACGAACCCCTCGATGAATCTTTCCGGCGGCCACCAGGGTTCGATGACGAGGACCCCGCCGGGGACGAGATGGCGGGCCATGGCTCCGACCGCGGCGCGCATGGCGGCGACGCTCGGCAGATAGGCGATCGCGGTGTAGAGGCACGTCACCGCGTCGAAGGCGCGACCGAGGGCGAAGGCCCGCATGTCACCGTCATGGACGGTCACTCCCGGCAGCCGCCGCACGGCCCGCTCGCGCATCGAGCGTGAGATCTCCAGGCCCTCGACGTGGTCGAAGCCGGACCGGAACGCCTCCAGGTGGGCCCCGGTGCCGCAGGCGACGTCGAGAAGGGACCGGGCACGGGGACGGTGCTCCCGGATGCGCCGCGTGACCTCCGCCGCCTCCTCGCCCCAGTCCTTGCCGCGGTGCCGGTACGTCAGCTCGTAGACCTCGGCGTGCTCCGGGCCGAAGGCGACGTCGCGCTCCGTGGCGGACACGGGGGTCTCCCTTCTCGCCGCCAGATGCTATATGTAACTTAAGTGAAATCGTACAGCCGAGCGCGAACGGCGGCCAGATCCGGGGGCCGTGGACGGAGGCGGGCATGGCAGGTATGGCGGGTGTGAACGCGGGCTCTCGGCTGAGGGCGCCGAGCGAGGAGCCCGAGCTGGACCGGCGGCTCGCCGCGTCGGCCGAGTACCGGCCGCGCCCGGCCGGGGACATCGTCGACTGGCTGGCCGAGCGCCGCCGCCGCGTCCCGGTCCAGGTGACGCGCATCCCGTTCGAGCGCATGGCCGGATGGTCGTTCGCCCCGGACTCGGGCGACCTCGTGCACGAGAGCGGCCGCTTCTTCACCGTGGGCGGCATCCACGCCCGTACCGACTACGGCGCCACCCCCGAATGGCGGCAGCCGATCATCTACCAGCAGGACGTCGCGATCGTGGGCATCCTCGCCAAGGAGATCGACGGCGTCCTGCACTTCCTGATGCAGGCCAAGATCGAACCCGGCAACGTGAACACGGTGCAGCTGTCGCCGACCGTCCAGTCCACGTCGAGCAACTACCTGCGGACGCACCGCGGCGCCCGGTCCCGGTTCGTCGAGTACTTCACCGAACCCGGGCGGGCCCGGGTGCTGGTCGACGTCCTGCAGTCCGAGCAGGGGGCGTGGTTCTGGGCCAAGCGCAACCGGAACGTGGTCATGGAGGTCACCGACGAGGTGGAGCCGCACGACGACTTCGCCTGGATGACGCTCGGCCAGATCCTCGACCTCCTGCACCACCCCAACGTCGTGAACATGGACTCCAGGACCGTCCTGGCCTGCCTGCTGTCCTCGGCCCCGTACATGGGCGCGCTGCCGGGCGACGGGGCGCCGGCCGCCTCCGGGAGCGCGCTCCTCTCGCCGGTGCAGGTGAGGAGCTGGCTCACCGAGCGCAAGTCCGCGTACACGCTCACGACGCGCGCGGTCCCCCTCGACTCCGTGGACGGATGGGAGCGGGACGCCGAGGCGATCCGCCGTCCCGACGGCAGATACTTCAGCGTCGTCGGGGTGGAGGTCCACGCGGGCAACCGGGAGGTGTCCGACTGGTGCCAGCCGCTGCTCGCGCCCAGCGGCACCGGGCTGGCCGCCCTCGTCGTCCGCCGCATCAACGGGGTCCGGCACCTTCTGGTCCGCGCCGACCTGCGTCCGGGATGCCGCGACACCGTGGAGCTCGGCCCCACCGTGCAGTGCACCCCCGAGAACTACGAGGACGCGACCGGCGAGCGGCGCCCGCGGTATCTCGATCTCGTCCTGTCCAGAGCCGTCCGGGTGCAGTACGACGTGGTGCAGTCAGAGGAGGGCGGCCGGTTCCGGCAGGCCCTGACGCGCCATCTCGTGGTCGAGGTCGGCGGCGGCTTCCCCGCCCAACCGCCCCCGGACTTCTGCTGGCTCACGGTGCCCCAGGTGATGGAGCTGGCCCGCCAGAGCTACCAGGTCAACATCGAGGCCCGCAGTCTGCTGCTCTGCCTGCACGCACTGTGAGCGCGCTCAGCGACGGGCGCGGCCGTACCGGTACATGGTCAGCGGCGCGAAGACCGCGACGAGGATCGCGCAGGCCAGGAACGCCCAGCCCATCTGGCCCGCGGTCACGGTGCCGTCCATCAGCCCGCGCATGGCGGTCGTCACGACGCTGATCGGATTGACCTTGATCAGCGCCTCCAGCCAGCCCGGCATCGTCTGCTGCGGCACCATGACGTTGCTGGCGACGACGAGGACGAACAGGAGCGTCCAGCTCAGCGTCTGCGCCGCGGTCGGCGTCCGAACGCTGACGCCGACGAAGGTTCCGATCCAGGCGAGGCTGAAGGCGAACACCTGGAGGAACAGCAGCGCCAGCACCACGCCGGCCGGCCCGCCGTCCGGGCGGAACCCCAGCGCCAGCCCCAGCAGCAACGGCACCACCGACGCCACCGCGTACCGGACCACATCCCCCAGCATCGCCCCGACCAGCACCGACGACTGCCACACCGGCAGCGACCGCACCCGGTCGAAGACCCCCTGGTCGATGTCCTGGTTCAGCACGATGCCGGTGTACGCCGTCGTCAGGGCCACCGCCATGACCATGACGCCGGGCAGGAAGAAGTGCAGGTAGCGGCCGGGCGACCCGGCGATCGCCCCGCCCACCAGGTAGGTGAACGAGAGCGTGAAGATGACCGGGAGCATGAGGGCGTCCGCGAGCTGGTTCGGTGAGTGCTTGATCTTCAGCAGCGCGCGCCACCCGAACGTCATCGACGCCGAGAGCGCGCCGGCCCTCGGCGGCCGCTCGCCGCGCGCCGCCAGCGGCTCCCGCGCACGCGTCATCGGCTGGGACGTCGTCATCTCGCCCACCTCCTCACTTCGCCGTCTGCGTGTCGTCGTCCTTGGCCTCGTCCTTCTCCGCTCGCCCGTCGTCGGCGACCGGGTGACCGGTCAGGGCGAGGAAGACGTCGTCCAAGCTCGACTGGGCCATCGAGAAGTCGTCGAGGGCGATCCCCGCGTCGCCCAGTGCCGTGACCGCCCGTGCCGCCTGCTGGGCGTCGGCGATCCGCACCGACAGCCTGTGCGGATCGGTGTCCGCGCCGGGCTCCACGCTCAGCATGCGGGAGAGCATCTCCTCCGCCTGCGCGCGCTGGCCGGGATCCTGGAGCCGCAGCTTCAGCGCGCCCGTGCCGACCTGGGACTTCAGCTTCCCGGGCGCGTCCTCGGCGATGACCTTGCCGTGGTCCAGGACCGCGACCCGGTCGGAGAGCCGGTCGGCCTCGTCGAGGTACTGCGTCGTGAGCAGCACGGTCGTGCCCCCGGCGACCAGGGTGCGGATGATGTCCCACACCTGGTTGCGGGCCCGCGGGTCGAGGCCCGTGGTCGGCTCGTCCAGGAAGAGCAGGTCCGGGGTGATGATGATGCTGGCGGCGATGTCGATCCGGCGCCGCTCGCCGCCGGAGCAGGTCTTCACCGGGCGGTCCGCCACCTCCGACAGTTCGAAGGCGTCGACCAGGTCGTCGGCCCGCTGCCGCGCCGCGGCCCCCCGATGCCCGAGCAGCCGCCCCACCATCGCGAGGTTCTCCCTCCCGGTGAGGTCCTCGTCGATCGAGGTGGACTGCCCCGTGACGCTCACGCGGGACCGCACCGCGTCGGCCTCCCGCACCACATCGTGGCCGAGCACTCTGGCCGTGCCCTCCGTCGGGCGCAGCAGCGTCGTCAGGATCCGGAGGAACGTGGTCTTGCCGGCGCCGTTCGGCCCCAGCAGGCTGTGAACGATGCCGGTGGGGACGGCCAGATCGACGCCGTTCACCGCCCGGGTCTCGCCGAAGGTCCTGACCAGCCCGGACGTCTCGACGGCCAGGGTCGAATTCGATCCCACGGTTGTGCCTCCCGTCGCCACCAGAAGATCAAGCTCATCCTAAAGTAGCAGCTTATATAAGTCAACGTCTAAGCAGTCCGGCGAGCGGCGTGCCGTCCGGCCGGCAGGCCCGCCCGGCTCCCCGGTCCGGGACCTCCCCACCGCGCGGCGGGCGGCGGGAGATGTCGATGATCACTCTCTTGCTAACTTGAAAAAACCATAGTAGTGTCCGTTTTCATGGCTCTTCTCGCTTGGTTCGGGGAATCGTGATGCGACCACGCCACATTCTTTTCGCCGTCACCGGCGGGACCGGTCATATCCGCCCGACCTTCGGCGTCCTCGACGAACTCTCCGCCCGCGGATACGAAATCAGTTTCGTGACTTCCGGCGACTATTTCGACGACCTGGCGGAGGTCGGGGCCCGGCAGATCCGCCACCGATCGATATTCGAGGACGGTGTCGACCTGCCGGAGATGGTCGAGCAGGAGGACGCCGAGGCGCTGACGGTGAGCGCGTTCATCAACGAGAACCTCGCGATGCTCAGGGCGGCGGAGAGCGCTCTGGACGAGAACCCGCCGGACCTGGTCGTCTACGACATCTTCCCCTTGATCGCCGGACGCCTGCTGGCCGCCAGGTGGCAGCGGCCCGCCGTGTGCATCAACGGAGGCTTCGCGTCGAACGAGCACTATTCGGTGTGGGAGGCGCTGAGCGCGGTGCACGGGCACCGGCCGATAGTCGAGACCGGGACCTTCCAGCGGATGATCTCCGAGCTTCTCCCGGAGTATGGCATCGACCGGTCCCCGACGGAGTTCTGGAACGCGATCGAGGACCTCAACGTCATCTTCCTGCCGCGATCATTCCAGGTGGAGAGCGACACCTTCGACGACCGTTTCGTGTTCGTCGGGCCGAGCTTCTCGCAAGGGCGGCTCCAGCCGGGATGGCGCCCACCCGACGAGGACCGCGACGTGCTTCTCGTTTCCCTGGGATCGACGTTCAACGGGCATCCGGAATTCTTCCGCAGCTGCGCGCAGGCATTCGCGGGCACGCGCTGGCATGTCGTCATAGCGACGGGGAACGGCACCGACCCGAAAGCACTCGAGCCGTTGCCGCCCAACGTCGAGGCTCACCAGTACATCTCGTTCATGGAGGTCCTCCGCCACGCGAAGGCGTTCATCCTTCAGGGCACTCTCGGCGCCACCATGGAGGCCGTCCACTGGGGCTGCCCGATGCTCTACTTCACCGAGTACGCGGTCGAGGCCAGGCCGTTCGCGGAGCGGTCCGTCGAACTCGGCCTGGGCCATGTGCTCCGGCCCGAGCAGGTCGAGGGGGGAGGCCTCGTCTCGGCGGTGGAGAACCTGGTCGCCGACGGCGCCGTCCGCCGGCGGATCTCCCGGATGCGCACCGAGGCCCGCGACGCCGGCGGCGCCGCCAGAGCGGCGGAAGTGATCGATTCGTACGCGCGGCGGGTCGTGTCCCGGCCGGGCGGCGCGTTCGGCGCCGTCCGCTGACAGGGCGATGGTCGCCTCGTTGAAGAAGGCCATGGCGGGGAAGGGCGGGTAACCGATGGCGGTCGTGGTCACCGGCGGTTGCGGCTTCATCGGCAGCCACCTCGTGGAACGCCTCGCGCACCAGGGCGAGGACGTCATCGTCTACGATCCCGCGGCGCCGCCGCCCGACCTGGACTGCGGCGGGACCGCCGTCCGCCACGTCAGGGCCGACATCCGCGACGAGCGGGCGCTGGCCGGCGCCATCGGCCCGGACGTGCACACCGTCTACCACCTCTGCGCGCTGGTCGGGGTCGACCAGTACCTCGACGACCCGCTCGAAGTGATCGACGTCGCGGTCTCCGGCACCCGCAACGTGCTGCGCGCGGCGTCCGCCGCCGGCGTGAAGGTCGTAGTCTCCAGCACCAGCGAGATCTACGGCAAGAACCCCGACGTCCCCTGGTCGGAGGACGCGGACCGGGTGCTGGGCAGCGTCACCGCCGACCGGTGGTCCTACTCCGCGAGCAAGGCCGTCGCCGAGCACATGGTCGTCGCCTACGCCCGCCATCGGGGCCTGCGCGCCTCGGTCGTGCGCTACTTCAACGTCTACGGGCCGCGGCAGCGCCCGGCGTACGTGATCAGCAAGACCGTTCACCGGGTGCTGCGCGGGCTGCCCCCGCTGCTCTACGACGACGGCACCCAGACGCGCTGCTTCACCTTCGTCGAGGACGCGGTGGACGCCACGTTGCGGGTGGGCGCCGGTGAGACCGCCGACGGCCAGTGCTTCAACGTCGGAAGCGACCGGGAGACCTCCGTGGGCGACGCGGTCCGGCTGGTGACCCGGCTGGCCGGGGCGGAGTTCGCCCCGATCCGCGTGAGCACGGACTCGGCGCTGGGCAGTGCTTACGAGGACATTCCCCGGCGCGTCCCGGATGTCGGGAAGGCCAGGGAACTGCTCGGCTGGCGCAGCCGTACCCCGCTGCAAGCCGGACTCGCCAGGACGATCGCTTGGGCGAAGAGGAGCCCGTGGTGGCTGGACGCCGTCGCGGGCGCGTCCGAGCGGTCGCTGGTACCCACAGGCGTCACGACGGCCGCGGACGGCCGGAAAGTGAGGGGACATGACATCGGGTGAGACGGCGGCGACGGCCGCCGGCACCGGCGCCCTGCCCGCCCCGGCCGCCTACATGTGCGGCCTGACCTGGGATGGCGCCCGGTTGTGGCATTCGGACCAGGACGCGAAGAAGATCTTCGCGATCGACCCGGCGACCGGCGGGGTGAGCAGGACGCTCGCCTGCGACAGGGTGCGGGCGGACCTGGCCTACGACGGCGCCCGCCTGTGCCAGGTCGGCGGCCGCCCGAAGCGGATCGTCCTGATCGATCCCGACGACGGCCGGATCACCGGGGAGAAGGAGGTGCTCCCCGCGAGCGGCCGGCTGACCGGGATCGACCTCGGGCCGGAGGGCATGTACATGTGCCTGCGCGGTCCGACCGTGGTGCAACTCCGGGACTACGACACGATGACCGTTCTGCGGGAGTTCCCGGCGGAGGGCGAGTCGCCCTCCGGGCTCACCTACGCCGACGGCGTCGTCGTCTACGGCGACTTCGACGACGCCGTGCTCCGTGCGATGGATCCGAGGACCGGGGAGCACCTGGGGGCCCTGCCCGTCCCGGGCCGCCCCACCGGGCTGACGTGGGACGGCCGCCGCCTCTGGTACTGCGACTTCCCCGCGCGCGCCATCCGCCCTCTGGAACTGTCGGCGGTCCTCTCCGCCTGACGAGGTCCCGCCGCGCGCGGACCTCCTACTTGCTCTTCTTCCGGCCCACCACTTCGTTGATCCAGATCGGCACGAACGGAGACGTGCAGTTCGGGGGAGTGGGGTAGTCCTTGAGCACCTCAAGGCGCTCGCCGATCTCGATCGCGCGGGCGCGGTGCTCCTCGTGTTTGATCCCGATGTTGCCCAGGCAGTCGTTCATCGCCCACTGCAGGCGCTCCGGCGCGGCCTTCATCTCCGCCTCGATGATGTCGAGCAGCTTGTCGAGGTCGAGGCCGTCGGGCTTGCGCATCACGCGCTCGGTGGTCAGCGCCCAGCCGGCGCCGGCGATCGCCGGATCCGCGTCGTCGAGCCACGCCAGGCGCAGTTCTTCGGAGTGGGGGCTCTTCTTCACCACGTAGTTCACGAGCCAGTTCTGCACCTTGGGGGTGCGCGCCCCGCGCAGCATGGCGTCCAGTTCGTCGCGCTCGAACGCCTTCGGGCGGCAGATCAGCGTCGCCAGCAGCCTCGCCGAACTGTCATCGGTCTTCCACAGCTCGCGCGCGAGGTCCTGCTGCGTCTTCAGCCGTTTCGCGAGCGCCCGCAGCTTGCTGAGGTTCACGCCGTGGTCGTCACCGCGCTTCTCGTTCACCTCGCGTGCCTTGGGGTCCTCCAGTTCGGCCAGCTCGGCCATCACCTCGGCCACCGCCGTCTCGGCCATCTCAGCCTCCTGTGCCTCGCATTACGAGGGTCTGAGAATATAGGCTTAGTTGACAATTGTCGCAATATCGAGCTTAACATGAGGCGCGTTTCCATTCAACTCTCCCGGTCTTCGCCGGGAGGGCTTTCGCCTTGTTTATGCGAACCAGTTGCTATGCTGCGGATGGCGGCGTATCGGCCGATCTCACCCTGTATTCGAGGGCGCCGAGATCGTCGACGCCGACCGTCCTCCCTGGCCGCCACGCCGCCGGACAGGGCGAACCCGGCACGTCGGCGGGTTCATTATCGTAGAGTCCGATGTCGAATTGACCCTTGCCGCCTACGGACTCGAAGGGGCCAGCGATGAGCGACGACGAGCCGGAGATCCCGCCGATGTGGCCCGTGGGGACGAGCCAGGAGTACATCGACGCGCGGATCGAACTGGCGAAGGCCGAAAGGCTGCTGCGCGACCGGGTCGAGGAGGTCGCGGCGGCGCGGCGCCGGATGCCCGGGGGCGCGGTGCTCGGTGACTACACCCTCACCGAGGGCCCGGCGGACCTGGAGAAGGACGAGCCGACCGGGTCGGTCTCCCTCCGCGACCTGTTCGGCGACCACGAGACCCTGGTCGTCTACCACCTCATGTACCACCCCGACGACCAGGCGGCCTGCCCGATGTGCTCGATGTGGGTGGACGGCTTCAACGGGGTCGCCGCGCACCTGGCGCAGCACACCGCCTTCGCGGTCGTCGGCAAGGCGCCACTGCCGATGCTGCGCGCCTGGGCGCGGCGAAGGGGGTGGGACGAGGTACGCATCCTGTCCAGTCACGGCACGGCCTTCAACGCCGACATGCACGCCGAGCGCCCGGACGGGGCGCAGCGGCCCATGATCAGCGTCCTGGCCCGCGAGGACGGGCGGGTACGCCACTTCTACACGCTGCCGGCCGACTTCCTCGACGGCGCCCAGCGCGGCATCGACCTGCTCTCCCCGGTCTGGAACGTGCTCGACCTGCTGCCCGGCGGCCGCGGCGACTGGTACGCCGGAAACGCGTACGCCGGGCGCGACTGAGGCCCCGGCCGTCCGCAGGGCGATCCGGGCACACGCCCGCCCCGGGTCAGTTCGGTATATATTTTTATAGTACCGAGCTGACACGGGGGTCACGATGACGACGCAACCCGCGGCCGCCGCCGGCGCCTTCCCCGTTCCGCGCGCGTGCCCGTTCAGCCTGCCTCCGGAGTACGAGCGCCTGCGAACGGGCAGGCGCGCGGTCCGCGCCCGCATGGCCGGGGGGAACTCGGCGTGGCTGGTCGCGCGGCACGAGGACGCGCGGAAGGTCCTCAGTGATCCGAGGATGAGCGTCGATCGCCGTCGCGAGGGGTTCCCCCGGTTCGCCCCGGTCACCGAGGAGGAGCGGCAGGCGTCCTTCCGCGCCTTCCGGCCGCCGATGAACTGGATGGACCCGCCCGAGCACACGGCCGCCCGGCGGTCCGTCCGCGCCGAGTTCTCACCCGCCCGGACCGAGGCGCTGCGCCCGCGCGTCCAGGAGATCGTCGACCGGCGGCTGGACCTGATGGCGGACGCCCCGCGCCCGGTCGACCTGGTGCGCGAACTCGCGGCCCCGGTGCCGTCGCTGGTGATCTGCGAGCTCCTCGGCGTGCCCTACTCCGTGCACGGCCACTTCGAGGAGCGCACCGGGCGGATGTTCAGCCACGCCACCCCGGCCGCGGAGCGCACCCGGGCGGCGCACGAGATCCGGTCCCTGCTGGCCGAACTGGTGGCCGACAAGGAGCGCGAGCCTCCCGACGACCTCCTCGGGCGCCTCATCGTCCGGGGGCGGCGGGAGGGCGCGGCCGATCGCGAGGCGGTCGTGAGCATGGCGTTCGTGCTGCTCGTCGCCGGGCACTCCACCACCGCCGACATGATCGCGCTCGGCGTCCTGACCCTGCTCGAACATCCGGACCAGCTCGCGTCGATGGTCGCCGACCCCGCCAGGACGCCGCTCGCCGTCGACGAGCTGCTGCGGTACCTGACGGTCGTCAACGCCTCGACCGCGCGGACGGCGCTGGCGGACGTCGAGGTGGGCGGCGTCACGGTGCGCGCGGGGGAGGGCGTGGTCGTGCTGGGCCCGGCCGCCAACCGCGACCCGGAGGTGTTCGAGCGCCCGGACGAGTTCGACGTCGGGCGCGGCGGCGGGCGGCACCTGGCGTTCGGCGCCGGCCGGCACCGGTGCCTCGGGCACCGCCTCGCGAGGATGGAGTTGCAGATCGTGTTCGACGCCCTCTTCCGCCGCTTCCCGGGCCTGCGGCTGGCGGTCCCGTTCGGCGCGCTGTCGTTCAAGGAGAAGGCGAACATCTACGGGGTGCGCGAGCTCCCGGTCACCTGGTGAGGCGCCACCGCCTCCGCACCGCCGCGGATATTGAACGAAGGAAGATCGTAGTTTAAGTTCATATAGTAACGTCCGTATGCCGCGATGCCCGAACCGAGGTGCCGTCCGGTTCCGTCGCGGCGAGGGTGCGGGGAAGAAGGGATCTTCCGGATATGCGTGTGATGTTCTGTTCTCACCCAGGTCTTGGCCACTTCTTCCCGCTCGTTCACCTCGCCTGGGCGTTCCGCACGGCGGGCCATGAGGTGATCGCCACGATCGCGGGGCCCACCGAGGGCGCGGCGGGCTCAGGGGTGGAGATCGTCGACGCCGCGCCCGGCTTCAGCATGGAGGCCGTCAACGAGCGGCTGGCCCGCGAGCACCCGGAGTTCGTCCAGACGGTCGCGACCAAGCCGGCGATCAACCTCGACGAGTGGGGCCCCGGGTTCGCCGCGATCAACCGGCCCCTGATCGACGGGCTCGTGGCGTTGGCCGACGACTGGGGCCCGGACCTGGTGGTGTACGACCAGGGGACCACCGCCGGACTGTTCGCGGCGGCGCGCGCCGGGGCGCCCGCCGTCCAGCGGAACGTGAGCGCCTGGCGCACCCGGGGCATGCACGAGGCGGCCGCGGCCCACCTGCCCGACGTCTGCGAGCGGTACGGCGTGTCCATCTCCAAGCCGGCCGTCACCATCGAGGAGTTCCCGCCCAGCATGCTCGCGGGCGAGCAGCCGGAGGGCTGGTTCATGCGCTGGCTGCCGCACAGCGGGGGATCGGTCATCGGAGACCGGCTGCCGCGGCCCCCCGAGCGGCCGCGCATCGCGGTGAGCATGGGCACGGTCGAGCTGCAGATGCTGGGCACCGGGACCATGCGCACGATCATCGACGCGGCCGCCGACGTCGACGCCGAGTTCGTGCTGGCGCTCGGCGGAGTCGACATCGGCTCGCTCGGCCCGCTGCCGGACAACGTCAGCTCCGTCGGCTGGATCCCGCTGCACTTCCTGCTGGGCACGTGCACCGCCATCGTCCACCACGGCGGCGGGGGAACCGCCCTGACCGCGATCGACGCCGGCATTCCGCAACTGATCACACCCGACCCCAGGGACCTGTTCCAGCACACGACGCTGGAGGCGGTGCGCAAGCGGGGCATCGGGTTCGTGAGCGAACGCGAGGACGTCGACGCCGGACTGCTCACCCGGCTGATGACCGACGAGGGCGTACGCGCCGCCACAGCGGAGGTCCAGCGGGAGATGGCGACGCTGCCCACGCCCGCCGCCACCGTCCAGCGCCTCATCGAGCACCTGTTCTGAGGCCCCGGGGCCCTGCGGGGCTACCCCCTGCCCCCGCGCCCGGTCGCGGGGGCGGGGGCGGGGGCAGGGGCAGGGGCAGGTCTGTCAGGCTTCGGCGGCCGTGTCCGCGGGTACCGTTTCCGGCTCCGGCCGTGGCTCCTCCCGGCCTACGGCTTCCAGGTCCGCGCGCAGATCGGACGGCAGCAGCGGCTCGTCGAGAAGCCTCTGGTACCGCTCGACCAGGGACGTCCGGCCCGGACCGGCGTTCAGCCACGCGCCCACCAGCCGCGGGCCTTCGATGTAGGTCACCGAGTAGGCGCGCCAGAGCGGGTCGGTGAGGAACCTCGTCATCCGCCGGGCATGGTCGGGAGGCACCAGGAGCCAGCGTTCCAGGTACCCGGTGACCTGGTCGGGGTCGGCCCCGCGGTCGTGGAGCATGATGGCCGCGTCCTGGCGCGCGGGCATCAGCAGCCGGATCAGCCGCAGGACCTCCTCCACCAGCTCGCCCTCGACCCGCACTCCCGCGTCGGCCAGGATGTCGGCGGTCCAGCGGCCCCAGCCCGGACCCGGCACCGCCGCGTCGGCCATCTCGGCGGTGCCCTCGGCCATGAGGCACTGCGGGGTGTTGACCAGCGAGATCAGGTGCTCGCCGTGGCCGGCTCCGTCGACGAGGCCGGCCTCCTTGCGGCAGTGCTCGGTGTGGTGCCCGGGATAGGACTCATGGATCGCCAGCAGCGGCAGGGCGGCGATGGTGCGGCCCGCCTCCGCGTTGAGCTCCACCCTGGAGCGGAACCCGCCGAGGTAGCGGTTGTAGGCGTTCCAGGGCTTGTCGCGCACCACCACGTACTCGACGCTCTCCTGCTCCGGCAGGTCGAACACCGTGCGGGTCATGGCCCGCAGTTCGCCGGACACCGCCTGCACGGCGCGCGCCAGCCGGTCCGGGGGGACGGCGTTGCGCTCGTAGAACGCCGCGGTCCGGGCACGCAGGTCCCCGGAGCCCGGCAGGAGCGCGCCGATCGCGTCGTGGATCTCCGCGTAGCGGTCGGGCTCGCCGAGTTCGATGTCGACCTCGAAGTACGTCCGGACCTCGTCCCCGAACGGGATCTCCTCCCCGGCCATCCGGCGGGCCGCGCAGTTCAGCGCGGCGAGCTGCGCGGACAGGAACCGGCGCCGCGGCTCGGCCAGCCCGCTGTCGGGGAGCGCGGCCAGCAGCCGGGCCGACCGGGCGGCCAGCCCGGAGGCGTCGGGCCGCGGTTCGGCCTCCACCCGGCGGGCCAGCTCCGGGTCGCCGTACCAGGAGTCGACGAACCCGTCGGCGAGCCGGCCGAACCGCAGCCCGAGGCTGAGGTACTCGGTCACCACCTCTTCATGCATCAGCGCTCCCTGGATCGCCACCCGGTGGTCCGCCGCCGTCACCCCGCAGGGTCGTCCGGCGGGTCGAGCCAGACGCCGGCGAGGTCGTACGCATGGCCGAGCGCGGGCATCGGGATCGCGCCCCGCACCCGCGGGCCGCGCAGGCGCGGGACCGCCGGCCGCTGGAACAGGATCGGCACGACCGCGGCGTCCTCCAGCACCGTCCGCTCGGCCAGGTTCCACGCCGCGGTCGACCGCGCCGGCTCCTCGATCGTGGTGAGCGCCCGCTCGATCAGGCGGTCGACCTCCGGGCGCCGGTAGCGGCCGTGGTTCGCGGAGTTGCGGGAGTCGCTCGACTGGAACATCGGCTGCAGGAAGACCCGGCCGTTGTTCGGGTGCCAGTCCGGCGACCACGACGCGGCCGCGACGTCCCACGCTCCCTCCGCCGCGCGCCCCGGATCACCGAGGAGGGCGTCCCGGGCGTCGTGGTCGAGCGCCACCAGCCGGACGGTGACGCCCGCCTTCTCCAGGTCGGCCGCGTACGAGCGCGCGACCGCCGCGTCCAGGTCGGTGTCGAGATGGACCGCGGTGAGCGCCAGACCGCTCCCGTGGCCCGCCTCGGCGAGCAGCGCCCGGCACTTCCGCGCGTCTCCCCGGCCCCCCGGGGTCGCGTAGAGGTCGAGCTCCTGGTGCGCGTCGTTGCCCGGCGGCACGACGGAACCGGCGATCCGCACCAGCGCACCGCCGCCGGACCGCCGGTGGAGGTCGGCGATCGCCGCCTTGTCGATCGCGTACGACAGCGCCCGGCGCACCCTGGCATCGGCCAGCGCGCCGCCCGCGGTGGGACTCTGGACGTTGAAGACGAGGTAAGGGTCGAGGGCGAGGCCGAGGCCGTCGCCCGGATCGGCCGGCTCGGCGTCGTGCGGCTCGGCGACCCGCACCCCCCACGGCAGGTCGGCCGCGCCCGACGCGACCCGCGCGGCGACGCGTTCGGGCGCCGCGTCCTCGACCGTGACCTCGACGCCGTCGAGGTACCGGTGCCGGAGCGGATCGGACTCCTGCCGCCAGGCGGGATTGGGTTCGAGCCGCAGCTCGCGGCCCGGCACGAGATGGACGGGCCGGTACGGCCCGTTGCTCCGGAGGTTGCGGTGCAGTTCCGGGCTGCCGGGCAGGAACGCGTCGTACTCGACCGGGGCGGGCGACGCGCACGGCAGGGCCATGATGGCGGCGAAGTCGATGGCCGGCCGCATGAGCTCGATGACCAGCGACTCGTCGTCCAGGACGAGGACGCCGGGGATGTCGTGGGAGTTCTGGAAGGCGGCCAGTTCCTCGGCGGCCGGGTCGTCGCGGCGGATCGCCGCGGCGTAGTCCTCGCAGTACTGCGCCATGCCCCTGATCGTGCTGGTGAAGTAGGGCAGGGCGGCGGGCCTCGTGAGCGGGTTCGCCAGCCGCTTCAGCCCGCGCACGACGTCGTGCGCCGTGACCTCCCGCGCGGGCGCGGTGTCCCAGAAGACGCCGCGGCGCAGGTGCACCACGTAGTTGGTGTGCCGCGCGCCCATTCCGGTGTTGTAGGTGGACGGGACGTCGGTCGCGAGGTCGGGCGCCGGGGCGATGGCCCGCCAGTCGCGCAGGTCCGGTGCGGGGGCGTAGCCGAACAGCTGCCGGGCGAACAGCCTGATGAGCTGGTCGGCGGGCGCCTGGTGGGAGGCCGACGGGTCGAGGCGGTGGACGGGGGCCGGGCCGTGGAGGCGGAGCGTCCCGCCGGGCCGCGGCAGGTCCTCGCTCCACGGGGCGGCCTGGGGGCGGTCGGAGACGGTCATGACATCTCCTCGCCGAGGCGGGCCATGATGCCGATCGCCCGGTCGATCTCCTCGCGGGTGTTGAACAGGTGGGTGCAGACCCGCGCCGCGTAGTGCTGGTGCGGCGAGCCCGGGACGTCGAACTCGGTCCACCGGATCCAGATGCGGTGCTCCCGCTCCAGGCGGTCGGTGAACGCGGTGAACTTCTTGATGTTCCAGGCGGCCTCGGGGTCGCGGAACGGGTTGAAGGCGATGAGGGGGGACTTCAGCAGCGGGTCCTCACCGGGCGAGAAGATCGACTCCTTGCCGAAGGCCTCCACGAGGCGCCGCCGGGCGTGGTCGCCGAGCTCCATCGCCCGCCTCTCGATGCGGTCCCGGCCGATCTCGTCCCAGATCTCGCAGGCCCGCGCCAGCGCGGCGCCCCTGGCGATGCTCGCGCTGCCGGCGCTCTGCACGTACAGGGCGGTGTCGTCGCTCTCGACCGACGTCCTCGTCCGCGGCGGGGGACTGCCGATCATCGGATACCAGGTGGAGATCACGGGCCAGAACGTCGGCAGCGGCAGCGGGTTGTACTCGGGGAAGACCTTGTTGCGCAGGTAGAGGATGCCGGTTCCCAGCGGCCCGCACTGGAACTTCGACCCCGAGCACGCGATGAAGTCGGCGCCCAGCGCCCGCATGTCCAGGTTCACGAGTCCGGGCAGCAGCGCGCCGTCGATCACGGTGGTCAGGCCGTGCCGCTGCGCCAGCTCGCACAGCCTGCGCATCGGCATCATCGTGCCCGTGAACAGCGTGATCCCGGCGAACGCGAGCACCTTGGTGCGGGGGGTGATGGCCGCCTCGAAGAGGTCGACGATCTCGTCGGCCGTGACGTCGTAGCCGGTCGGCATGGTCAGTGTCTTGATCGTCAGGCCGTACCGGTTCCGGACGAGGTTGAAGTTGGAGAGCACCGAGTAGCACTCGTGGCTCGTGGTGACCACCTCGTCGCCCTCGTGCAGGTCGAGCCCCTGGATGATGCGGGCGACGCCCTCGGTGGCGTTGTGGCAGATCACGATCTCGTCCTGGTCGACGCCGAACGCCCTGCCGATGGCGGCGCGGTGCTCGTAGTAGCCGGACGGCTTGTAGACGTCGGCCAGCCCGCCGGTCCACTCGCGGGTCACCCGGTCGATCGTGTCGAGCACCTCGTAGGGCATCGCGCCGACGGTGCCGGTGTTGAGGTGGGTCGTGGTCGGATCCAGGGCGAACAGTTCGCGGATGCTCTCCCATGGCGCGTCGCGGAGCCGCCGCGGTGATCCGCCGTTCGCCGGCCCGGCCGGGTCCGGGACGCTGCGCTCGTCGGGCTTCACGGACTGTGTCACGAGTGACCCCCTCCACGTACGGATGACCAGTCTCCTCACAATACAATATGTTTTTGAAGTTACTTGGCCAATGGACCCCGGATGAGGGCATTCCGCACGCCGACGCCGGTACCGTGCGCCGCGCCCCGCTGTACGGGCGATGACCTTGATGGATGCGGAGTCGCGCGAGGTCGAGGCGGGCCGTGGAGGGAGACCCGGCCCGCTGCAGGAGGATCGCGAGAGACTCCAGTCAGGTCTGATGCACCTAGGGTGCTTTAAGAAACGATGGTAATCTCCGGCGTGGGACGGGCGGGTCGCCGACGGCGGCCGCGGGGCCCGGCGGCGTGCAGGGAAGGTGATCGGTGTGGAGCCTCGTTACGGTGGAACACTCCGCTACTTCGGACCTGGCGGAATGGACCACGTCGATCCCGCGTGCGCCTATTACGCCTTTTCGCATCAGATCATCAGGCTGTTCGCGCGGCAGTTGTTCGGCTACCCGACGGCCGTGGACGAGACCGCCCTGACCCCGGTCCCCGATGTCGCCGCGGAGTCGCCGACGATCGCCAACGGCGGGATGAGCCCGGACGGGCTCGTGTACCGGATCCGACTGCGCCCGGGCGTCATGTGGGACACCGACCCGCCGCGCGAGGTGACGGCGGAGGACTTCGTGCGCGGCTTCAAGCGGATGTGCAACCCGGTGGCCGGCGCCGGGGCGATCGCCTACTACACGAGCACCATCAAGGGGATGGCCGAGTTCGCCGAGGGCTACCGGCGGGAGTTCGCCGGACGGGCCCCGTCGGCCGCCGACCTGGCCGGTTACCAGAACGCGCACGAGATCTCCGGGCTGCGGGCCGACGGCGACCGCACCCTGGTCGTCGAGCTCGTGCGGCCCGCCAACGACCTGCTGAACCTCCTGTCGATGATGTTCGCGTCCGCGGCGCCGCGCGAGTACGACGCGTTCGTCCCGGACAGTGCCGAGTTCATCGCCAATATCCGTTCCAACGGCCCGTACCGCCTCACCGGCTACGAGAACGGCAGTCACCTGACGATGGAGCGGAACCCGGTGTGGCGGCAGGACACCGATCCTCTGCGCCACCAGTACGTCGACGGCCTGGACGTGCGGATGGCGCGTGTCGACGACGACCGGGTGCGGGAGGCGATCCGGAGCGGGGAGGCCGATCTCTCCTGGGGCGCGCCGGTCATCAGCGAGGACCGCCGTCCCCCGGACGCGGACCGGCATCTCGGCTACGCGATGAACCCCTACCTGGTGTTCAACCTGAAGACCCCGAACGAGGGCGGGGCGCTGCGCGACGTCAGGGTGCGCAGAGCCGTCGCGTACGCCGTCGACAAGGCCTCCATGGTCAGGCTGCTCGACGACATGGACCTGGGGACGGTGACCCAGACCGCGCACACGGCGATCCCTCCGGGCAACTTCGGGCACCGCGAGTACGACCGCTATCCGACGCCGGGGGACCACGGCGATCCGGCGAAGGCGCGGGCACTGCTCGCCGAGGCCGGGTACCCCGACGGGCTCACCCTCAGGGTCCTGTACCGTGCCGACGCGCCCCACGCCGACATCGCGCGGTACTACGCCGCCGACCTGGAGAAGGCCGGGTTCACGGTCGAACTGCGGCTGATCAGCCAGCCCGACGAGTACTACCGGTTCCTGCAGAACCCGGCCATGGCCGAGGCCGGCGAGTGGGACATCACGGCGGCGGCGTGGACGCCCGACTGGTTCGGCAACAACGGCCGCGCCTACGTCCAGCCGATGTTCCAGTCCAACTTCGCCGCCGGCACCAGCAACTACGGCGGGTACCGCAACCCGGAGGTGGACCGCCTCATCGAGGAGGCCCTGTCCGAACCGGATCCGGCGCGGGCGGAGGAACTGTGGCACCGGATCGACCGGCAGGTCATCGAGGACGTCGCGATCGTGCCCGTCCTGGCCTGCGAGCCGACCATCCCCCACATGACCAGCGCCCGCGTGCGCAACGGCCTGCCGCTGCCCCAGGTGGACCGCTGGCTCGACGCGGCCTGCATCTGGCTCGACCCGCCCGACTGACGCCGCGGGCGGCGGTCAGCGCGGCACGCCCTCGGCGATCGACATGACCGAGGCGGTGGGCAGGACGCGCGCGAGCCGCAGGCCGGCGGCCTCGAACAGCGGGTGCAGTTCCGCCTCGGTGCGCTCCTGCCCGGTGCGCGCCGCGAGCATCATGAAGTCCATCGGCTTGCTCTGGTGGGCCGCGTTGCCGGCCGGGATGATCGCGTCGACGGCGAGGACCCGCCCGTCCGGCTTCATCGCCCGCCGGCAGTTGCGCAGGATCGCCACGCACTTCTCGTCGTCCCAGTTGTGCAGGATGCGCTTGATCAGGTACACGTCCCCCGAGGGGACGGAGGCGAAGAAGTCCCCGTCGGTGATCTGCCAGCGGCCGGCGATGTCGTCGCCGCCCAGCAGGTGGTGGCCGAGCACGTGCTCCTCCTGGTCGAGGAGGACGCCGTGCAGCCCGGGGTTCCTCCGCAGCACGGCACGGAGGAATCCGCCCTTGCCTCCGCCGACGTCGACGACCGTGCCGGACGACGGGAACGCATAGCTCCCGGCGACGAGGGCGTTCTCGGCCTCGGAGACCGTGGCCATGCCGTCGTAGAAGAGCGCCTCGATGTCGGCGTTCTCCGCGAAGTAGCCGCCGATCGTCGTGCCGAAGAGCTGCTCGAACGTCGTCGCCTCGTCCCGGGCGACGGTCGCGGCCTCGTGGGTGACCGTCCAGAACATCCGGTCGGTGAACATCAGGATGCCCGCGCGGGCGGACATCGGCGCGTCGGCGCGCAGCGCGTCGCCCCTGGCGGTCAGCCGGAACCGTCCCGGCCGGTCCTCGTGGACCACGCCGCGTGCCGCGAGCAGCCGCAGGATCCGGTACAGCGCACCCTGGCCCGTCCCGGTGGCGGCGGCGAGCTCGGCCGTCGTGCGCGGGCCATCGGCCAGGTGGTCGGCCACGCCGAGTTCGGCCGCCGCGCGCAGCGCGGCCGAGTAGGCGAAGGCCATCGCCTCCTCGAAGAGGAAGAGCGCGGACTGCTGCGCGTCCATGGGCCCCTGCTCCCTCCCGGCGGCAGCCCGCCGTGGTCCGACCCAGCCAGAGAGTTACTCTATGAATATAAAGTATCTGGGGTCACAAGCAACGGTGAGCGGCCCTCGCCTCGATCCATCGTGGAGGACGCCCGATGAGCTACGGAGCGGCACACGCCGAACTCTACGATCCCGTGTTCCGCAGCCGCGGGAAGGATTTCGAGGCGGAGGCCGAGGGGCTGAACCGTCTGGTCCGGTCCAGATCCCCGAAAGCGCGCTCCCTGCTCGACGTCGCGTGCGGCACGGGCGCCCACCTGGAGAACCTCGCCAGGTACTTCGACCACGTCGAAGGGATCGACCACTCGCCCGCCATGCGGGACGTCGCACGCGGGCGCCTGCCCGGCGTCGCGGTGCACTCCGGCGACATGCGGGACTTCGAGCTCCACCGGACCTTCGACGTGGTCATCTGCATGGGCAGCGGGCTCGCCGAGGCGGAGTCGCCCGAGCAGATGGCCGACTCGGTCGCCAGGATGTCGGCGCACGTCGCTCCGGGCGGGGTCCTCATCGTCGAACCGTGGTACTTCCCCGACAACTTCCTCGACGGGCATGCCGCGGGGCACCTGTTCCGGGAGAACGGCCAGGTGATCTCGCGGATGACGCATTCGGCGAGGCACGGGGACACGAGCCGCGTGGAGATCAGGTTCGTGATCGTGGACTCGTCCGGGTTCCGGGAGTTCACCGAGGTGATCGTCAAGTACCTGCTTCCCCGGGAAGGGTACGAGGCCGCCTTCGAGCGGGCCGGCTGCACCGTCGAGTTCGTCCCGGGTTTCTCGCTGGCCGACGGTCGCCCGAACAGCCCCGGGCTCCTCGTCGGCGTCCGCGCCGGCGGCACCGATCGAACCGGATGAAGTTGCTTGACTTTAATATAGTTCGCGCTCGATGCTAACGCCATGCGGAGCGCAGCGGCCCACCGAATCGCCCTTGTCAATGTCGCCAACCACGGCAGCGTGCTCCCCACCCTTCCGGTGGTGTCGGAGCTGGTCCGGCGCGGGCACGACGTCGGTTACGTGACGTCGCCGGAGTACGCCGGACTGGTCGAGCGGACGGGCGCGAAGGTGGTCCCGTACGCATCGGGGGCCGCGGGTGCGGCCGAGGCGTTCGCGGACGACGACCCGGCCCGGCCGCACCTGCTGTACCTCGCCGAGAACGAGGCGATCCTGCGGGCGGCGCATGCGCACTACGCCGAGGACGCGCCGGACCTGGTGCTGTACGGAGAAGTGCCGATCATCGCCGGCCAGGTGCTGGCGGCCGCCTGGAAGCGCCCCGCGTGCCGGATCAACCCGGGCTTCGCCTCCAACCACGCGTACTCCTACTCGCGGGAGATGATCGAGGAGACCGGCGGCGTCGACGAGCGCACGCAGGGCGTCGTCAACGCGAGGCTGGGCGCCCTGCTCGCCGAGTACGGCCTGCGGGACCGGGCCGGGGAGTTCGCCGACCGCGTCGAGGACCTCAACCTGGTCTTCGTCCCCCGCGAGTTCCAGATCGCGGCGGACACCTTCGACGAGCGGTTCGCGTTCGTCGGGCGCTCGGCCGCGCATGAGGAGCGGCCTGGCACGTGGCGGCCCCCGGAAGACGGCTCGCCGGTGGTGCTGATCTCGCTGGGGACGACCTTCAACGACCATCCCGACTTCTACCGGCAGTGCGCGGAGGCGTTCGAGAGCACGCCCTGGCACGTGGTGATGGCCCTGGGGGACCGGGTCGGAGCGGGCGATCTCGGCCCCCTGCCTCCGAACGTCGAGGCGCACCGGTGGGTCTCCCTCCCCGCCGTGCTCGAACACGCGCGCCTGCTCGTCACCCACGGCGGCATCGGTGCCGTGATGGACGCCCTGATCGTGGGCCGGCCCATGGTCGTCGTGCCGTTCACGTTCGACGTCAAGCCGATGGCCCGGCGGGTGGGCGAGCTCGGGCTGGGGACGGTGATCCCCGCGGCGGAGTTCACCGGCGTGCGGCTGCGCGAGGCGGTGGAGGAACTGGCGGATGACCGGGCCACGCTGGAACGGGTGCGCCGCATGCGCGAGCACACGGCCCGGGCCGGCGGCGCGGCCCGCGCCGCCGACGTGATCGAGGGCTATCTCGCACGGAGACGTTGACCGGGCCGAAGACCGCGCCGTAACTTTAAAAAACGATACTAAAACGGTCGGGCATCGTCCCAACGAGAGGGAGTCCGCGATGATTCCGCTGTTCAAGGTCGCGATGGCGCCGGACGCGCTCGGCCGGATCTCCGAGGTGCTCGACAGCGGCCGCCTGGAGCACGGGCCCAAGATGGTCGAGTTCGAGGAGGCCCTGGCGCTGCGCCTCGGCAACCCGCGGGTCCTCGCGGTCAACTGCGGCACCTCCGGTCTCCACCTCGCGCTCAGCATGGTGGCCGACCCCGATCGCTTCCCCGCGACGGCCCAGCCCTCCGGTGACGCCGGCGGTCCGGGCGAGGTGCTGAGCACGCCGCTGACCTTCGAGGCCACGAACTGGCCGATCCTCGCCCACGGGCTGCGCGTGCGCTGGGTCGACGTCGATCCGGCCACGCTGACGATCGACCTCGACGACCTCGCCGCGAAGATCTCGCCGGCCACCCGCGCGATCGTCGTCGTCCACTGGCTGGGCTATCCGGTCGACCTGAACCGGCTGCGCGAGATCGTCGACCGGGCCGAGGAGGCCTACGGATTCCGTCCCGTGGTGATCGAGGACTGCGCGCAGGCGTGGGGCGCGACCTACCGGGGGGCGCCGCTGGGCAACCACGGGAACGTCTGCGTGTACAGCTTCGGCGCCATCAAGATCCTCACCTGCGGAAGCGGCGGGCTGATCGTGCTCCCCGACGAGGACCTGCACCGGCGGGCCCGGCTGCGCCGCTGGCTCGGCATCGAGCGGCAGGCCGACCGGGTGCACGGCGACTACGACGTCGCCGAGTGGGGCTACCGCTTCCCGATGAACGACATCTCCGCGGCGATAGGACTGTCCAATCTGGAGATCGTCGACGGCCTGCTCGCCCGGACGCGGAAGAACGCCGCCTTCTACGACAAGGAGCTGTCGGGGATCGCGGGCGTCGAGCACACCGAGCGGGCGGACGACCGGGAGCCCTCGTTCTGGGCGTACCCGCTGAAGGTGGCGGACCGCACGTCCTTCATGCGGAAGATGGCCGACGCCGGGATCATGACGAGCATGATCTCCCGGCGCAACGACGCCCACAGCTGCGTCGCCGTCGCGCGGGAAGGGCTGCCGGGTCTGGACGGCGTGCACGACCGCGTGGTCTACGTGCCCGTCGGCTGGTGGCTGTCCGAGGAGGAGCGCGGCCACATCGCGGACACCATCAGGTCGGGCTGGTGACCCCGCGGCGGGGGGCCGGGCCGGGCGGGACGCCTAGCCTCCCGCCAGCGGCGGGATGATCTCGACGCGGCTGCCGGGCGCGAGCGCGACGTCGCCCGGCGGCGTCGCGCGGGGCACCTGCTCGCCGTCCACGAGGAACAGGTGGTAGGGCAGCAGGTCGCCGGCCGGGGAGTAGAGCCGGTAGCCGGCCTCCGGGTGCGAGCTCACGAACGTCTCCAGGAGCTCGCGCAGGTTGGCCGCGGGCAGCTCCGAGCGCACCTTGCCGGAGGTCACGTTGTGCCAGCTGCCGGGGACGATGAGGTGGGGCATGGGGCATCCTCACGGGTCGCGGACGCATCGGAAACCACTGGCGAAGCAGGCCCAGCCGGTGGGGTCGCCGTGCAGGCGCTCGCTGGTCCGGGCCTGGAAACGCAGGTTCATCCAGGAGCCGCCGCGGATGACGCGGAAGCGGTCCATCACGGTCAGCAGCGACTCGTCGCAGTCGGGCGACGGGCCGTAGAGGCGGCTCGGCGAGGCCGTCCACTCGTAGACGTTGCCCGCCATGTCCGACACCCCGTACGGGCTGTCGCCGTGCGGGCTGAAACTGCCGACCGGGGTGGTCAGCGGGATCGGGCCCTGGTCGCTCTGGAGCTCCTTCCACCACGCGCGCCACTCGGTGGCGGTGCGGGTGGCGTCGCCCAGCCGCAGCTCGGTGGTGTTGGTCAGCTCGCGGGACCACTCGTCGCCCCACGGCCACAGCCGGTACTCGGGGCCGCGCGCGGCCAGCTCCCACTCCGCCTCCGTCGGCAGCCGCCCGCCCGCCCACGCGGCGAAGGCCTCGGCGTCCTCGACCGCGATGTGGACGGCGGGATGGTCGTCCGGCGGGACGTAGCCGGTGTCCTGCCCGCCCGGACGGCGCCAGGACGCGCCGGGAGTCCCCTGCCAGTAGTCGGCGCCGTAGACCAGGCTCCAGCCGCGGCGTTCGGCGACCGTCCGGTACCCGGTGGCCTCCGCGAAGGCCGCGTACCGGCCGGAGGTGACCGGATAGCGGTCGATCACGAACGGCGCGACCTCCACGAGCGTCTGCGGGGTCTCGTCGCGGAACCAGGGCGTGGGGAAGGGCTGGTCCTGTTCCGCCAGCCAGTCGAGCACCCACTCCGGCGATCCGAGCCGGAACGCCGCCCCTTCGATGAGGACCGAGTCCTCGGCCTCCACGCCGCCGCGCATCGCCGTCTCGTGGTCTGCCACAGCGCCATCCTGTAGATGATGGTTCTCATCGAACAGAAACTATATAAACATATAGCATTCAGGTGCCGTCCGCGCCACGGCTCACCGCCCGATCCCGCGGTAGCCGAAACCGAGGTCGCGCAGCCGCCGGATCGTCTCCGCCCGGTAGTGCATGCGCCCGTCGAAGATCAGGCACGGCATCGCGACCTGCCGCCGCAGCCGTTCCAGGTCGATGTGGCGGAACTGCCGGTGCCCGGCGAGGAAGGCGACGGAGTCGGCGCCCCGCACCGCCTGTTCGAGGTCGTCGACGGGGGAGCCGCCCACCTCCGACCGGATCCGCTCCTTGTCGGCGAGGGGATCGAAGACCCGGACCTCCGCGCCTGCCGCCTGGAGGGCCTGCACCACGCCCCTGACGGGGGTGTTGCGCAGGTCGCCGGTGTCGTTCTTGAAGGCGGCGCCGAGAACGGCGATCCGCGCCGACGCCAGGTCCTTGCCCAGCTTGGCGAGGCCGTCCCTGATGACCTCGTAGGCGTACTCGGGCATGGCGTCGTTGACGTGCCGCGCCGTCTCCACCGTCCGCAGCCGGACGCCGCGGTCGCGGGCCGTGCGCCAGGTCATCCACGGGTCCTTGGTCAGGCACGGCCCGCCGACGCCCGCGCCGGGCCGCAGGATGTTGACGCGCCCGTCCCCCTTGGGCAGCGAGTTCGCCGCGGCGATGACCTCCATCACGTCGACCTCGAACAGCGCGCAGAACCGGGCCAGTTCGTTGGCCATCGCGACGTTCGCGTCGATCCACCAGTTGTTGGCCAGCTTGACGATCTCGGCGATGTCGGCCGTGGGCACGATCCGGACGGGCACGTCCAGCGCCGCCTTCCAGAACCGAGCCGCCGCCGCCGTGCTGCCGGGGCCGCACCCGCCGACGATGACCGTCAGCTCGCGCACCTGGGCCAGCGCGTCCCCCTCGGCCAGCCGTTCCGGGCAGTAGGCGAGGCCGAAGTCCCGCCCCTCGACCAGGCCGCCGCTCTCCAGCAGCGGAACGACCAGCGTGCGCGTGGTCCCCGGGGCGACGGTGCTCTTCAGGATGACCAGCTGGCCGGCGCGCAGCCGGGGTGCGAGCTGCCGGCACACCTCCTCCAGTTGCGCGGTCAGCAGGGCGCCGTTCCCGTCGACGGGCGTGCCGACCGTGATGAGCACGACGTCGGCCTCACGCAGGGCGTCGTAGTCGGTGGTGCACGCCAGCCGCGCGCTCGCGACCAGCGGGGCCAGCGCCTCGGCCAGGCCGGGCTCGGGGATCGCGCAGCGGCCCGCCCGCAGCCCGGCGATCATCGATGCGTCGCTGTCGATGCCGATGACGCTCATGCCGCGCTCGGCCAGCGCCACCCCGATGCACGAGCCGATGTAGCCGAACCCCAGGATCGCGATCCGCGGGCTGGGAGAATCTGACAAGAATTCCATGGTCGCCTTCCTCGTCGTTCTCCGCGCCTGCGGCGGTGGCCGGGTCGGGCGTGCGCGCGGCCGCCGGACGCCGCCGATCGGCTCGGCGCCGCCGGGCCTAGTTGCAATATATTACTGAAGTGATGATGGCCTGGGCTGGCCTGCGAGTCCACCGGTCCGCGGCGGGCCCTGCTGCTCGTCCTCGGGGATCTTCCGGACATGGTCATTGGAGTCGTCCGATCACTTGCTATATGATAGTTAAGTGAGTGACCTCGCGCTCGTGACCTCCGGAACGGGAGATGGTGACCGAGGAACGCCCTGCCGGCGTCGACCTGTCCTCGCTGGCACAGCGCCATGTCGACCAGTGGGCCCCCACGGGCGGGCGCAGCCCCTCGATCGCCCGGCTGGCCCGTACCGCCGTCCGGCTGGACGAGGACTACTGCCGGGCCGTGGCGGCGTACTACGACCGCGCGCCCAGGCGCGGCGGCGACGCGGGGCTGCGCCGGCGCTACGACCGGTTGAAGCGCCAGAACCTGCGGCAGTTCCGGTCGATCGTCGAGGCCGGCATCGAGATCGCCCCGTGGCTCGGAGAGGGGCAGCCGTACAAGGGATCGCGGCACCTGCGCGAGAGCGTGCACCGGACCGGACGGCTACACGTCTACCTGACCAGCTCGGGCCACGGGCCCTCGCCGGCCGCCGGGGACCATCCGCTGTCCGGGCCGTCGGGCGTCGTGGTCGACGGCGTGGAGTTCTGCCACAACGACCTGTTCCGGGCCGTGCACGACATCTTCGGGCACGTGATGCTCGGCAACGGCTTCGGCCCCAAGGGGGAGTTCCTCGCGGCCTTCTGCCACATGCACACGTACTCGCGGGACGTGCATCCGATCCTGTTCACCGAGCAGATCGGCCAGATCTGCTGGTTCTTCTACGGCCCGCACCTCCTGGACGGCGCGGGCGGGCTGCCGGGGCCCGGGGACCCCGGCTACCTGCCGCCGGCCCGCCGTCCGTACCCGGAGCAGAAGGTCTTCGCGTTCCCGGTGCGATTCCTCGACGCGTTCACGAGCCTGTTCCAGCCCGAGAGGAGTCCGGATGACTGACGTGATGCCGCAAGGAGGGGGATCTCCGGTACGGCTCGCGGACCAGGCGTTCCTTCCCAGATCCATCAGGGACGACTTCCCGATCCTGGCGACCGCGCAAGGCGGCGAGCCGCTCGTCTACCTCGACAACGCCGCGACGGCGCAGAAGCCGCAGGCGGTCCTGGACGCCCTCGTCGACTACTACTCCACGGCGAACAGCAACGTGGGCCGCGGGTACTACCGGCTGAGCATGGCCTCCACCGACCGCTACGAGGAGGCGCGCGAGACCGTGCGGCAGGCGCTCGGCGCCGAGCACGCCGACGAGATCGTGTTCACCCGGGGCACCACGGACGCGGTGAACCTGATCGCGGACGGCCTGGGCGCCCGGCTGGTCGGCGAAGGGGACCAGGTCGTCGTCACCGGCATGGAGCACAACTCCAACCTGCTGCCGTGGCGGCGGCTCTGCGAGCGGGCGGGCGCGGAGCTGGTGGTCGCCCCCGTCGACGAGCGGGGCGCCGTCGACGCCGCGGCCTTCGCCGCCGTCCTCGGCCCCCGCGTCCGGATCGCCGCCGTCGCCCACGTGTCCAACGTGCTGGGCACCGTCAACCCGGTGCGCGAGATGATCGCCGAGGCGCACCGGCGCGGTGTCCCGGTCGTCGTGGACGGCGCCCAGGCGGTGCCGCACGCGCCGGTGGACGTGCGCGGGCTCGACGCCGACCTCTACTGCTTCTCGGGGCACAAGGCCTACGGCCCGATGGGCACCGGGGTGCTGTACGGCAAGCGGGACCTGCTCGCGGAGCTGCCGCCCTACCAGGTCGGCGGGGGGACGGTGAAGGGGGTGAGCCACACCGAGCCCGTCCGCTACGTTCCCGTACCCGCCAGGTTCGAGGCGGGCACCCCGAACGTCGCGGGGGCCGTCGGCCTGGCCGCCGCGCTGCGGTACGTCCGCGATCTCGGCTGGGACGCCGTGCGGCGGCATGACGAGGCGCTGGTGCGGCACGCGGTCGAGTCGCTGCGGCAGATCGACGGCGTGCGGGTCGTCGGCGACCCCGCCGCAGCGCCCAGCGGGATCGTGTCCTTCGTCGTCGACGGCATCCACCCCTACGACGTCGGCGGGCATCTGGACCGCCACGGCGTGGCCGTGCGCAGCGGCGTGCACTGCGCCAGCACCTTCCTGGACGAGATGGGCCTGCTCGGGACCGTGCGGATGTCGTTCGCCGTCTACAACACCGCCGACGAGATCGACGTCGTGGCCGACGCCCTGCGCTCGGTGCGGCCGGGCTCGTGGACCACCGACCACCCGACGACGCGTTTCCTGTGACATGCGCTTCGACACGAGGCTGGTCCACCTCGGCCAGGAATCCGACGGCGTCACCGGAGACGTGGTGCCGCCCGTCCATGTCGCGGCGACGTTCGAGCGGCGGGTGCAGGACCCGTTGCGCTACTTCTACTCGCGCGGCGAGAACCCGACGCGCGAGGCCCTCGAACGCTGCCTGGCGGGGCTGGAGGACGCGCGCTTCGCGCTCGCCTTCAGCTCCGGGCAGGCGGCGGGGACGACGGCGCTGTCCCTGCTCCGCGCCGGCCGCAGGCTGATCGCCTCGGACGACGTGTACGGCGGCACCCGGTCGCTGTTCGCGCTCCTCGGCCGGTACGGGATCACCGTGGACCACGTCGACCTCACCGACGCGGGCGCGCTCGACGCCGCGCTCGGCGACGACGTGGACATGATCTGGGTGGAGGCGCCGACCAACCCGCTGCTGAAGGTCGCCGACCTCTCGGTGGTGTGCGAGCGGGCCAGGCGGGCCGGCGCCCGCGTCGTGGTGGACAACACCCTCGCCGGCCCGGCGCTGCAGCAGCCGCTGCGGTTCGGCGCCGACATCACCCTGTACAGCACCACCAAGTCGATCGCCGGCCACTCCGACGTCATCGGCGGCGCCCTGGTCTACGACGACGAGGACCTGCACCGCGAGCTGGCGTCCCACCGCACCACCACGGGGGGCGTGCCCGGCGGCCTCGACTGCTTCCTGGTGCATCGCGGGCTCAAGACGCTCTCGTTGCGCGTGGCGCGGCAGGTCGGCAACGCGGAGGCGATCGCCGCCGCGCTGCGCGGGTGCGAGCGGGTGGGCGCCGTCCACTATCCGGGGCTGCCCGAGCATCCGCAGCACGAGGTGGCGGCCCGGCAGATGTCGGCGCCCGGGTCGATCCTGAGCTTCGAGTACCTCGGCGATCCGGAGAAGCTCCTGGACCGGGTGCGGCTGTACGCGTGCGCGGTCAGCCTCGGCGGCGTGCGCTCGCTCATCGAGTGCCCCGCCATGATGACCCACGCCTCCGTCCCTCGCGAGGTCCGGGGGCGGCTGGGCATCTCGGACGACCTCATTCGGGTATCGGCGGGCATCGAGGATCCGGCCGACCTGGTGCGGGACCTGATGGACGCGCTCTGAACTGCGGAGGGATGGACACATGAACGACCTATCTGGGGGCCGTCGGTCCGGAGGCGAGGGACCCCTGCGGCTGGACGGCGGGACCGCGACCGAACTGCAGCGCGCCGGTATGAGCGTCGACGGGCCGTGGTGGACCAACCGGGCCATGAACTCCGAGGCCGACCGCACGCGGTTGCGGGGGATCCACCAGGGCTACCTGGGCGCCGGAGCGCAGGTGATCACCGCCAACACCTTCCGGTGCAACCTGCGGGCGCTCAGCCGTCTCGGCCTCTTCGACGCCGGCCTGGCGTGGATGGTGCACGCCGCCGTCGGCGTGGCCCAGTCGGCGGTGCGCGCCGGCGAGGAGGGGCGGGCGGACGGACGGGGGGAGGCGGACCGCACGCTGATCGCGGGCTCGGTGGGGCCCGTCGAGGACTGCTACCGGCCCGACCTGGTTCCGCCCGACGACGAACTGCGGGCCGAGCACCGCTGGCTGGTGACGGAACTGATGCGGGTGGGCGTGGACCTCGTCGTGATCGAGACGATGAACTCCGAGCGCGAGGCGCGCATCGCGCTGGAAGAGGCGCTGCGGGCGGGCGCCCGCGCCTGGGTCGGCTTCGTGTGCGACGCCGACGCCCGGCTGCTGTCGGGGGAGAAGCTGACCGAGGCGGCCGGCGCCGTCGAACGGGAGGGCGCCGAGGCCGTGCTCGTCAACTGCACCGCTCCCGCCGACAGCGAGACGGCGCTGCGGGCGCTGCGGGACGCCTGCTCGGGCCCTATCGGCGCCTACCCCAACATCGAGGACCGCAACGGCATCCCCCGTTCGGCGCACGTCGACCGGCACGTCCCCGCCGCGCTGGGGCCCGACGAGTTCGCCGATCTGATCGCCCGCTGGGACGCGGAGTTCTCCCTCGACGTGGTCGGCGGCTGCTGCGGCACGACACCGGACCATCTGGCCGCCGCCCACGAGCGGCTGCTCGGGAGCGGGCGATGAGGGTCCGCGGCGTCCCCCGCCGAGCGCGGATCGGCTCATGAGGATCCTCGTGACCGGCGGCGCCGGATTCGTCGGGTCCCACTACGTGCGCCGGCTCCTCGACCCGGAGCGGGCGGGAGGCGGCGCGCACCAGGTCACCGTGCTGGACAAGCTCACCTACGCCGGCAACCTGGCCAATCTCGACCCGGTGCGCCGCGCGCACGGCTTCGCCTTCGTCCACGGGGACGTCGCGGACGCCGCGGTGGTCGACGAACTCGTCGCCGGCCACGACGCGATCGTCCACTTCGCCGCGGAATCCCACGTCGACCGGTCGATCCGGTGCGCGCAGGACTTCGTCGTCACCAACGTCCTCGGCACGCAGACGCTGCTGGAGGCGGCGCGCCGCCACGGCACCGCCCCGTTCGTGCACGTGTCGACCGACGAGGTGTACGGGCCGATCGGGACGGGGCGGTGGAGCGAGCGGGACCCGCTGGCGCCCAGCAACCCGTACGCGGCGTCCAAGGCCGCGGCCGACCTCATCGTGCTCGCCTGCCACAGGACCTTCGGGATGGACGTCCGGATCACCCGGGGCTCCAACACCTACGGCCCGTACCAGTTCCCCGAGAAGATCGTCCCGCTGTTCGTCACCGAGCTGCTCGACGGGGGGAAGGTGCCGCTGTACGGCGACGGGCTGCACGTCCGCGAGTGGCTCCACGTCGACGACCACTGCCGCGCCGTGCACCTGGCGCTGACCAGGGGCCGGGCGGGCGAGGTCTACAACATCGGCGGCGTTCCGCTGACCAACCGCGAGCTGACCGGCCGGCTGCTCGCCCAGTGCGGCGCGGGCTGGGACACGGTGTCGTACGTGGAGGACCGCAAGGGGCATGACCGCCGGTACGCGATGGACTGCACGAAGACCGCGACGGAGCTCGGGTTCCGGCCGCGCCGGGACCTCGTGGCCGGCCTCGCGGAGACCGTCGCCTGGTACCGGGACAACCGCGAGTGGTGGGAGCCGCTCACGTTGCACGTGTCGCGGGACGTGGAGGTGAACTCGTGACGGCTGCGAACATCGACCCGGCCGCCGTCAAGCAGGGGCAGCGGGCCTCCTGGGACGCCCTCAGTTCGAACTGGGAGGCGGCGCAGGAGAGGTTCGAGCTGGGAGCGGCCGCGGTGACGGAGCGGCTGCTCGACCTCGGCGGCGTGCGGGCGGGCCACACGGTCCTCGACGTCGGGACCGGCCACGGGGAGCCCGCCCTGACGGCGGCCCGGCGGGTGGGGCCCACCGGGCGGGTGACCGGCGTGGACATCTCCCCGGCGATGCTCGACCTGGCCAGGCGCCGGGCCGAGGGCACGCCCAACGTCGAGTTCGCCGAGGCGGACGTGGAGTCCATCGACCTGCCGACGGCCTCGTTCGACGTCGTGCTCAGCCGCTGGGGGCTGATGTTCGCGGTGGACCGGGTCGCGGCCTTCCGCGGACTCGCCCGGCTCCTGGTCCCGGGCGGCGTGCTCGCCGCGGCGGTCTGGAGCGAGGCGCCCAGCGCGCCGACGATCTCGCTGGGCTTCCGGGTGCTGAGCGAGCGGCTCGAACTGCCGCCCCCGCCGCCGGGCATGCCGGGGCCGTTCAGCATGGCCGACCCGGAGCGGCTCGCCGCCGAGGTGGCCGCGGCGGGGTTCACCGACGTGTCGGTGACCGAGTTCGTCGTGCGGTTCCCGTTCGACTCCGTCGAGCAGTGCGTCGCGTTCACCAAGGCCGTGACGCCGCCGATGCTGCTGCAGAAGGTCGCGGAGCGCTTCGGGTCCGCGGACGACCCCGGCACGTGGCGGGCCTTCGCCGACGCCACCGGGCCCTACCGTTCCAACGGTGGGGCGTTCACGCTGCCGTCGACGGCGCTGATCATCCGGGCCGTCGCGCCCGCCCGGGAGTAGTTCGCGAGGCTCTGCGCATGGGCTGGTGATGTCACGGTGCGGGCGGCGGGCACCGGCGGGGGAGTGTGACCCTGCCGGGACCGTGCTCGAACGTCGACATCACCAGCCACTCGTCCAGTTCGGGGTCGTAGAGGTTCTGGAGACCGAACTGCAGCACCTGCCAGAAGGTCGTCGGATCCTGCTGGTCGACGTAGATGTCGCCGAGGGCGAGCGGGAACCTGAGGTATTTCCCCGGGGGCAGTTGCGGAGCGACGACACCGACCCGCCAGTGGTTCACGTGGCGCTGCGGCCTTCGCTGCAGGATCTCCCGCCCGACGAACCGCGCCGTCCTGAGTTTCCGGTTCAGAAGGTCGAGGTCGAACCCCGGGATTCGCGAGCACTGGTGGTCATTGAGACCGGGCCATTTGTAAGTCAGGGTGTAGAGGGAATTCTTGTAGATGAGGTTCGTGAACCAGATCGGGTACTGCGGGCCGCCCGCGACCATCTGGCTGTCCCCGTCTCTCCCCGCCCAGGTGAACGGGACCGTGATGCCGAGGTCCCGGACGATCCATGTGCCGGTCCCGTGGAAGTCCCGCGGGAGCTGAGGCGGCCGTGGCGTGCGCGGGCCGGTCTGTTGCGCGGCCGTGGCGTCGCCTGACGGCCGGGGCCCGGTCGGAGGGCTGGCATGCGCCGGCTCCAGAGTCACCGGGACGACGACGATCAATCCGGCGAGCGCCCCCGAAGCGGCCGCCGCCCGGCGTGAGCCTGTCCAGTTCATGCTGCTCTCCCCGCCGCCGCGTCGCGCGCGGTTCCGGCGCGGCATGTCGAACGCGGCGATCATCCTGCTCCCTCCCCGGCGCCGGAAGACCGAAGACCACAGGCAGGTCAGGGTCTGTCCTCGTGCCGGTGAGGCTTCGGACCGCGATGCGGCGCGCCGGTGGCCGGGCCCGGTCATCCGGCCGGGCGGTCACGGGAGCCTGCCAACGCGGGCGGCGGGGCGCCTGACGTGGGGCCCCGGGGGAAACGGCGGTGTCAAGGGCGAAGACCGCCGCCCGGCGGCACTTCGTAAATGTCGCTATTCGCCATAGTTGAGGTACGTGAGCGCTGCTTGTCTCTAGATCGGCCGGGCGTCCCCGCCGGTCGATCCCCCCGAGACCGGGCCCTCGGGCCCGCCTCCAGGAGGCAAAGGTGCCCAGGACACGCTGGACCACCGTGACCGCTCTGGCGGCCACCGGAACACTCCTCACCGTCGGCCTCGCAGTCCCCGGACGGGCCGAGCCGCGACCTCCCCGCCCGCGGCCGCCGGGAGAGCACACCGAACCGGCCGACAAGGACGCGCGACCGGGGCGTCTGGCCCCGACGAGCCGCCAGATGGGCGCCGCCCGCGGCGTGACCGTGCGGTGGAACAAGCTCGGCACCCCCGCCTCGGTGACCGGTGCCGGGCCCCTCGCAGGCGGGCTGCCCGCGGACCCGGAGAAGGCCGCCCGCGCGTACCTGGCCGGGCACCGGGACCTGTTCGGCCTCGACGCCGCCGCGGTCGGCGCCCTGGAGAAGGTCGCCGTCAACCCGATCGGCGACGGCGCGGCCGTGCTGCTGCGCCAGCGGTTCGGCGGCCTGCCCGCCGGACACGACGGGCTGGTGGCCGTCGGCGTGACCGGCGGCAAGGTCGTCTCGGTCACCTCGACCCTCTCCCGGGACGGCGCCGCCCCGGCGCCCGCCACGCTCTCCCCGAAGGACGCGATGGTCGCCGCCGGGCGGGACGCGGGCATCTCCGCGTCGGCCGGCGACCCCAGCAGGGTGCGGCTCGTGGCGGTGCCCACGGCCGCGGGCGTCCGCAGCGCCTACCAGGTCACGCTCATGGACGCCTCCGGGGCCGAGCCTAAGGCGGTCACGTCCCACGTCGACGCCCGGACCGGCTCGGTGCTCGTGCGGGAGAACCTCGTCGACCACGACGGCGACAACCCGCGCTGGGCGGTGTTCCCGGCGACCCCGCCCGGCGACTATTCCTCCCGCGACACCCGGGAGACCTGGTGCTTCGCGCCCGCCGCGGGTTGCCGCGCCGTCGGCGGCGACCCCTCCAGCGGACGGCCCTGGGACGTCGACCCGGCGACCGGCGCGCCGAGCACCACGACCGTGGGCAACGCGGCGAGGGCGCACGAGAACCGCGCGAGCAGCGACCCCTTCACGGTCGGAACCCGCACCAGCGCGCCGAAGCCCGACCGCAACTACACCTATCCGTGGACCAACCAGTGGTACACCGGCAAGTGCGATCCCGCGACGATGGACAGCCCGCAGGAAGCGGATCTGGAACCGGCCATGTCCAACCTGTTCGTCCAGCACAACAGGATGCACGACTGGTCCTACCGGCTCGGCTTCACCGAGTCGGCCTGGAACATGCAGGCCGACAACGGTGAGCGCGGCGGGCTGGGCGGCGACCCCGAGCAGGGCAACGCGCAGGCCGGGGCGCGCTTCCCGACCGTCCGCGACAACGCCAACCAGATCACCCCGCCGGACGGGATCCCCGCCATCACCAACATGTACCTGTGGCAGCCGATCGCGGGCTCGTTCTACCCGCCGTGCGTCGACGGCGACTTCGACATGAGCGTCATCGGGCACGAGTACACCCACGCCATCTCCGGCCGCATGATCGCGGGACCGGACGCCGGGTGGAGCGGGCCGCAGGCGGGCGCCATGAACGAGAGCACCTCCGACCTGTTCGCCATGGAGTACCTCAACGAGTACGGGCTGCGCCAGCCCGGCCGCACACCGTACGTCATCGGCGGATACGTCACCGGCGACCGGCGCGCCGGTATCCGCAACTACGACATGAGCCGGAGCCCGCTGAACTACGCCGACCTCGGGTACGACCTGGTCGGCACCCAGGTCCACGCCGACGGCGAGATCTGGACCGCCACCCAGTTCGACCTGCGTGAGGCGTTCGTCCGGCGGTACGGCGACGGCGGCGCCGCGGCGCAGCGCAGGTGCGCCGACGGGACGGTGCCGGTGGCCAAGTGCCCGGGCAACCGGCGGTGGGCGCAGGTGTCGTTCGACGCGCTGCTGCTCATGGCCGGCGGCGCGGTCAGCTACGTCGACCACCGCGACGCCCTGCTGGCCGCCGACGCCATCCGCTTCGGCGGCAGGGACCACGAGATGATGTGGAAGGTCTTCGCCGAGCACGGCCTGGGGGAGGACGCCGCCAGCAACGGCCCCGCCGACGCCGACCCGACGCCGAGCTTCGCCTCGCCCCTGTCGCGCGACGCCCGCGTCCGGCTGACGCCCCTCGGGGACGCCAGGGGCGGCAAGGTGCGGCTGTACGTGGGCGACTACGAGGCCCGCGCGGTCCCCGTCGCCGACACCGACCCCGCGACCCCGCTCGGCGACACCGTCGCGCTCACCCCGGGCCGGTACACCTTCGTCGCGGTGGGCGCGGGCTTCGGGCACCGGAGGTTCACCGCCGTGATCGGCGCGTCGCAGCGGACCCTGCCGGTCGCGATGTCCCGCAACGAGGCCGCGAGCGCCAACGGGGCGACGGCGACCGGCGACGGCGCGTCCCAGGCCGCGCTGCTGGACGAGACGGAGGCGACCAACTGGCAGTCGGTGACGGCCCCGGTCGCCGGTCGGCAGGTGACCGTCGACCTGGCCGGCGACCGCCCTGTCAGGATCGGCCGGGTGCAGGTCAGCGCGATGCTGCGGCCGTCGGCGGCGGGGGACCCGGAGGGCTCGGGCGGCACGCAGAACCGGTTCACGGCGCTGCGCGCCTTCCGGCTGCTGGCCTGCGACTCCTCCAAGGCCGACTGCGCGCAGACGGCCTCGTACCGCACCGTCTACACCAGCCCGTCCGACGCCTTCCCGGCCGACCGGCCGCGGCCCACGGCGCCCGATCTGATCATGCGCTCCTTCGAGCTGCGGGACGTCACCGCGACTCACCTGCGGCTCGACGTGGTGTCCAGCCAGTGCACCGGCGCGCCGGCCTACGCGGGTGAGCAGGACCGCGACCCGCGGTCGGGCACCGACTGCGGCACAGCGAGCCCGGGCGCGGGCATCGTCCGGACCGCCGAGATCCAGGCGTTCGCCCGGTAGGCAGCGCAGGCCAGGCGGGGGGCGGATACATCCGCCCCCCGTTTCGCTTGCGGGGCCGGCGCCGATCGGCCGGACGCTTGGCAATGCCTGCCAGGGCGTTGTCTCCGCGTGCCCGACCCCGGCCGGTCGTGTTGACGAGGCGGCACGGCGACGCGACTTTCTGAAAGGAAAGTTTCCTTAGAGTTGGCCCCCTCGGGCCGGCTCCCCTCCACTCCCGGGTACGCCGTACCTCCCCCCGCCAAGGAGAAACAGGATGCCAAGGAAGACCAGTCTCGCCGTGGCCGCCGCCGTGACCGCCGGGCTGCCGCTGGCGCTCGCCGTGCCGGCGTGGTCGCACGGGTACACCACCTCGCCCCCGAGCCGCAGCTACCTGTGCGGAACGCACCAGGTCCGCAACTGCGGCCAGGTGCAGTGGGACCCCGACGGCGTCGAGGGCCCGAAGGGGTTCCCGCTGCGCGGACCGGGCGACGGAAAGATCTGCGCGGGCGCCGACGGACGCTGGGCGCCGCTCGACGACCAGCGCGGCGGCACCGGGTGGCCCGCGACGAAGGTGACGGCCGGCGGGTCGTTCGGCATCAGCTGGCAGTTCACCGCCGCGCACGCCACCACGTCCTTCCGGTACTTCCTCACCAAGGACGGCTGGGACGTCACCAGGCCGCTGACCCGGGACGCGCTGGACCTCACGCCGTTCCTCCAGCAGAACTACAACGGGCGGCCGCCGTCCGGCCAGACCACCCACACCGGGACGCTCCCGCAGCGGCACGGGCGGCACCTCCTGCTCGCCGTGTGGGACATCGCCGACACCGGCAACGCCTTTTACCAGTGCTCCGACCTCGACTTCGGCTGATCCGCGGGAGTCCGGCCGGCCTGCGGCGGGCGCGCCCCCCGCCGCAGGCCAGCCGGTGTTGTCGCCGGGTAACACCCCGGATGCCGTGCTGTCCATGACGAGTACGGCGTGACCCGCGCCGCCGCGCCCTGCTGTCAGCAAGCCGATCCTGTACTGCCGCTTCGGCGACAAGAGCGGCCTCTACCAGGCGCTCGCCGAGCGGCACACGCGCAAGCTGATCGAGGGGATCCGGGACGAGTTCTCCCGCGGGGACCCGATCCGCGACCGCACCCGCTCCACCATCGACACCTACCTGGCGACGATCTCCAAGAACCTCAACCTCTACCGGTTCCTCATGCTCGATCTCGCGTTATGAGAACGCATCAGCCCTTCGTTGCGCCCGGAACCGTTTCCGGGACGGTTCATTTCGCCCGGTCAATGTGGCCAGGTCCCGGTCGAAGGCCGGGCGACGAAGGAGAAGCGTCATGAAAAAAAGCTGGGGAGCGCTCGCAGAAGCGCTCTCCCTGATCATCGGCTTATTGGGGACGGCGTGCGCAGCACGCCTCTACCCTGAGTATTCGCCGGTCACGGTGTCGGCGCTCAGTTCGGTCCTGGGGGCGGTCTTCTTCAGCCTTACCACTCCCTTGTGGCACAAGGCGCGGGAGCGCAAGGAGCAGACCTCCGAGACCCGGTGGAGGTGGACCCACTGGAAGCTGGCGGCCTTCCTGCTTCCCACCCTCGTCCAGGGCCAGCTGTATCAGACTGCTCTGAAGCGTGTGGGCATCGGGAAGGCGGTGGCCATCACGACGCTGGGGCTGCTGTGCGTGTCGGCGTGGAGGCTGGCCTTCCCGTCGGGCGGGCCGGCCCGGCTGCGGCATGCTGTGTGGCCACTGATCGCATTGGCCGGCATCGTGTTGCTGACCCAGCCGTTCAGCGGCGGGTCTGATGCCTGGGGGCTGGCGGCGGCGGGCGCGACCTCCGTGATCGGCGGCGTTTCCCTGATCGTCACCGGGAAGCTGTCCAGCCTGGGCGCCCTCCCCCGGGCCATCAGGTTGCAGCGGTGGACCGCTGCCCTGTTCGTCGGGATACCGATCCTCGCCCTGAGCGATGATCATTGGTTCACCGGACGGGCGTTGTCGACCATGGCGCTCGCGTCGACGCTGCTCATTGTCGGCGCTTGGGTCCACATCTACGCCTACGAGCTCGCCGACTCCGATGGGGTGATCGGCACGGCGTCCAGTCTCAAGCCGGTGTTGGCCCTCTTCGTGGGGCTCGTCGTGGTCGGGCAGGCGCCGGGGCTTTACGGATGGATCGGCTCAGGACTGGTGGTGGTGGCATCGGCCGCCGCCGTCCGGCTCCTCTCCCGCGCCAACCCGCGCCCCATCAAGGACGGCGCCTGGAAGACCCGCCCCGGCACTGGTGAGAACAACGACGGCGCTTGGATCCCCGTCCACCGCGCCTGGACCGGTGGCCCCCGCACCTGGAAACAGGACGAGGCCGTCTGGAAACTCCACCACGCCTGACGACTCCACCGCCGTCGGGAATCACGAGCCGTCCCTCCCCCCCGGGAGGGACGTGCGAACACAACACCACGTGACGGCGGAGCGCGGGTGACCCTCAGGGGCCGCCCGCGCTCTCCTTCCGCAGGACGCGCCACCCTCGGCGCGGGGATGTCCTTCACCTGGGATTGGGGGTGAGGTGCTCGAGCTCGAGCTCCCATCAGCGGTTGTGGCGGCGGTCGAGGCCTGCGCGGAGCAGCCGGTGCCCTCCAGGGAAACCCGGCCGCGAGCAGCGGGACGACGACGAGGACGATCGCCGTTTCGGCGATGGTGGTCGCGCGACTCCGCGGGGGCCGGGTGGTCCGGCCCCGACTGGTCGGTCCAGACCTGCACGGTCCGCCCGGTCCACTGCCTCAGCCCGAGAGGCGTCTCGGCACTGCGCCGACCCCCGACGGGGTCCGTCCAGGTGACCGCGGCCGGTCGAAGCGCTGCCGGCGCCGGGCCCGCCCGGGTCCTCCATGGGCCGCACCAGAAGCAGGATGCCAAGGAAGACCAACCTCGCCGTGGCCGCCGGGCTGCCGCTGGTGCCGGCCGTGCCGGCGTGGTCCCACGGGTACACCACCTCGCCGCCGAGCCGCAGCTACCTGTGCGGGACGCACCAGGTCCGCGACTGCGGCCAGGTCCAGTGGGACCCCGACGGCGTCGAGGGCCCGAAGGGATTCCCGCAGCGCGAACCGGGCGACGGGAGGATCTGCGCCGGCGCCGACGGGCGCTGGGCGCCGCTCGACGACCAGCGCGGCGGGACCGGGTGGCCGGCGACCAGGGTGACGGCCGGCACCTGCTGCTCGCCGTGTGGGACATCGGCGACACCGGCAACGCCTTCTGCCAGTGCTCCGACCTGGACTTCGGCTGATCCGCGGGAGGCCGGCCGGTGTTGTCACCGGGTAACACCCCCGGATACCGTGCTGTCATGACGAGTGCGGCGGGCCCGCCGGGGCCCGGACCACGGCGTGATCCCGGTCGCCGCCGTGCCCTGCTGGAGGCCGCCGACCGGGTCATCCAGCGGGAGGGCCCCGAGGCGTCCATGGCCGCGATCGCCGCGGAGGCGGGGATCAGCAAGCCGATCCTGTACCGCCACTTCGGCGACAAGAGCGGTCTCTACCAGGCGCTCGCCGAGCGGCACACGCGCAAGCTGATCGAGGGGATCCGGGACGAGTTCTCCCGCGGCGACCCGATCCGCGACCGCACCCGCTCCACCATCGACACCTACCTGGCGACGATCTCCAAGAACCTCAACCTCTACCGGTTCCTCATGCACCGGGCGAGCGCAGAGGACACGGCCACGCACAGCGCGATGAGCACCATGATCCGGGACGTGAGCCGGGAGCTGGCCGAGGTGATGATCGCCGAGGGGGAGATGGCGGACCGGACCCGCGCCTACGTGTGGGGGCACGCGATCGTCGGCATGGTGCAGACGGCCGGCGACTGGTGGCTCGACCACGCCGACGACGTGCCGCGCGAGGCCGTCGTGGACGGTCTCGTCGACCTCGTCCTCGGCGGGCTGCCCGCCGCCGCGTCCGAGGCCCGCGGCCCCCGGCCGCCCGACGACCCGCGACCCCCGAGCTGACCGTGCAGACCGACGCGCAGACCGACGACGCCTACGGCCGCGCCTGACCCTCGCGCGCCCCGCCCTCCGGCGCCCGTTCCTCCGGCGCCCGTTCCTTCGCGGGCGGGGCCGTCGTTCCGGCGCCGTCGGCGAAGTGGCAGGCCACCGCCTGGGGCGGCCCGCCCCGCGGGACGAGCGCGGGCGTCTCCCGCTCGCAGACGTCGGCGGCCATGTAGCAGCGGGTCCGGAACCGGCACCCGCTGGGCGGCTCGGCCGGCGACGGCACCTCCCCGCGCAGCACGATCTCACCGGCGTCGTCGTCCGGCCGGTCGTGGACGGACGGCGCCGCCGACAGCAGCGCCCGCGTGTAGGGGTGCTGCGGGTCGCCGAACACCTCGGCGGCCGGACCCTGCTCCACGATCGTCCCGAGGTACATGACGGCGACGTCGTGGGCGATGTGCCGGACGACGTCCAGGTCGTGGGAGATGAACAGGTACGCCACGCCCAGTTCGGACTGCAGGTCGGCCAGCAGGTTGAGGATCTGGGCGCGGACCGACACGTCCAGGGCGGACACCGCCTCGTCGCACACCAGGAGCTTCGGCCGCAGCGCCAGGGCGCGGGCGATCGCGACGCGCTGGCACTGGCCGCCCGACAGCTGGTGCAGGTGCCGGGGGCCGTGCTCGGGGCTCAGGCCCACGAGATCGAGGAGCCGGGCGACCTCGGCGTCCGCACGGTCGCGCGGCACGATCCCGGAATGGACGCGCCAGCCCTCGGCGATGACGTCGGCGACGGTCATCCTCGGATTCAGCGACGTGTAGGGGTCCTGGAACACCATCTGCAGGTCGCGGCTCATGCGGCGCCGCCGCCGGGGCGGGACGGACGCCAGGTCGGCGCCCGCGAACTCGATCGACCCGGCGAACGCGGGCCGCAGCCCCACCACGGCCCGCGCCAGCGTCGACTTGCCGCAGCCCGACTCGCCGACGACGCCGAGCGTCCGCCCGGCCCGCACGGTCAGGTCGAGCCCGGCGACGACGGGGACCCGCCGCCGCCCGAACCCGTGGCGGCCGGGGCGCTCGTACCCCGCCTCCAGGCCGCTGACCTTGAGCACGACCTCGGTGTCCTGCGCGGTGGCCGTCATCGGGGCTCCTCGCTGTGCTGGGAGGCGACGACCTCCGCGGAGTGGTGGCAGGCGACGGCGCGGTCGCCGTCCTCGGTGAGCGGCGGGTCCTCGGTGCGGCACCTCTCGGTCGCGAACGGGCAGCGCGGGTGGAACGCGCAGCCGCCGGGACGGTGCCGCGGGTCCGGCGGGACGCCGTCGATCGGCTTGAGGCGCCCGCCGGACCCGGCGTCCGGCATGGCCTCCAGCAGGCCGAGCGTGTACGGGTGGGCGGGACGCGTGTAGACGGCGTCCAGCGGGCCGCGCTCCACGATGCGCCCGGCGTACATGACCGCGACGTCCTGCGCGACCCGCGCCACCACCCCGAGGTCGTGCGAGACCAGCAGCGTCGCGAGGTCGGCCTCGCGCTGCCGGCGCGCCAGCAGCCGCAGGATCTGCGCCTGCACGGTGACGTCGAGCGCGGTGGTGGGCTCGTCGGCGAGCAGCACCGACGGGCCGAGCGCCAGCGCCATCGCGATCACCGCGCGCTGCCGCATGCCGCCGGAGAACTCGTGCGGGTGGTCGCGGTAGCGGGACTCGGCGCCGGCGATGCCGACCTCGCGCATCAGCGCGACCGCCCGTTCCCGGGCCTCCCGCCGGCCGAGGCCGAGGCGCCGCCGGAAGGGCTCGGCGATCTGCGGGCCGACGGCGAAGCCGGGGTTCAGCGCCGCCATCGGATCCTGGAAGATCATCGCGACGCGGCTGCCGCGGGTCTCGCGCCAGCGCCGGGCCGAGAACCCGCCCGTGTCCTCGCCGTCCAGGACGACGGAGCCGGAGGTGACCTGCGCGCCGGGCGGCAGCAGCCCGATGAGCGCGAGCGAGGTCAGGCTCTTGCCGCTGCCCGACTCGCCGACCAGGGCGAGGACGCGGCCGCGCCGCAGCCGCAGGTCGACGCCCCGCACGACCGGCGTGACCTGCCGGCCGGAGCGGAACCCGATGTGCACGTCGCGCAGCTCCGCGGCAACGTCCCCGGAGGCCGGGGCGTGCGCGTGATCGACGGCTGGAACGGTCATGTGCGCCTCCATGGGATGTGCGCCATCAGATCTGCGAGCGCGGGTCGGTCAGGTCGCGGAAGGCGTCGCCCACGAGGCCGACGCCGGTGACGACGGCGGCCAGCGCGATCGCCGGCATCGTGGAGATCCACCAGGCCGAGCCGAGGTAGTCGCGGCCCGCCGAGACGGTCGCGCCCCACGACGCCTGGTCCGGCGGGATGCCGAGGCCGAGGAAGCTCAGCGACGCCTCCGCCACCATGACCAGGCCGATCTGCACGGTCGCCGCGACCAGCAGCGGCTGCCAGCACGACGGCAGCACGTGCCGGAACAGGATCCGCGCGTGCCCCGCGCCGAGCACCCGCGCCGAGTCGACGAACTCCAGGTCCCGGGTCGCGAGCGCGGACGCCCGCACCACCCGCGCGAAGATCACCCAGCGGGTCACCGCCAGCGTGATGACGATGTTGGTGACGCTCGGGCCGAGGACGCCCGCGATGAGGATGGCCAGCAGGATCGACGGGAACGCCAGTTGCACGTCCCCGAACCGGGACAGGACGCCGTCGGTCCAGCCGCCGAAGTAGCCGGACACGAGCCCCGCCACCAGGCCCACGGCGCCGCCGATGAGCACGGTGGCGGCGCCGACCAGCAGCGACACGCGGCTGCCGGCGAGCAGCGCGGTCAGCATGTCGCGCCCGACCTGGTCGGTGCCGAGCCACGCGACCGACCCGTCCCCGAGACGGGACCCCGGCGCCAGCAGCCGGTGCGGCAGGTCGGTCGCGGCCGGGTCGTAGGGCATCAGCATCGGCCCGAACACGGCCGCCAGGACGAACAGCCCGACGATCCCGAGGCCCGCCCACGCGCGCGCGGGCAGCCTCCTGCGCCGCCGGGCCGCCGGGACCGGGATCACGGCGGGAGCGATGGCACTCATGCTTCCTCCTTGTGGGGGACGGTCCCCCACGCCCCCTGGTTCGCTGCGCTCATGCGTTCTCCGGAGTCAGTCGTGGATCGAGGGCGACGCACAGGACGTCCACGAGGAGGTTCAGCGCGATGTAGGAGACCGTGATCGTGACGATCGCGGCCTCGACGACGGCGTAGTCGCGGTTGGTGATCGCGTCCACCATCAGCGAGCCGATGCCGGGCCAGGAGAACACGACCTCGATGATCACCGCGTTGGCGATGAAGTTGCCCATCAGCAGCCCGAGGACGGTGACGACGGGCAGCGCGATGTTGCGCGCCACGTGCACGTACATCACGGCGCCCTCACCGGTCCCCTTCGCGCGGGCGGTGCGGACGTAGTCCTTGCCGCTCTCCTCCAGGGCGCCGTTGCGGACGAGCCGGGCCAGCCATCCGACGAACGGCAGCGCCAGCGTGACCGAGGGCAGGATCACCGCCTCCGGGCCGCCGCCCGCCGTGCTCGGCAGCCAGTTCAGCTGCCGGGCGAACAGCAGGATCAGCACGATGCCGAGCCAGAACGACGGCACCGCCTGCCCGACCAGTGAGCCCGTGGAGACCAGCAGGTCGAGGATCTTGCCGGGCCGCCGCGCGCACAGCATGCCGAGCGGGTAGCCGACGGCGAGGGTGATGACCAGCGCGAGCGCGGCCAGCGTCAGGGTGGCGGGGAACCGGTCGAGGACGGCGCCCATCGCTCCGCCGCCGAGCCGCCACGAGTCGCCGAAGTCGCCGCGCAGTATCTCGCCCATGTGCGCGACGTACTGCCGCCAGAGCGGCTCGTCCAGCCCGAAGTCGGCGCGGACGGAGGCGAGCTGCGCGGGGCTGGCGTCCGGCCCGAGGATCAGCGTCGCGGGGTCGCCGGGGACGACGCGCACGACGAGGAACACGACCGTGACGGCGCCCCAGGCCACGATGAGGGCCTGACCGGCGCGCCTCAGCAGGAACCGTCCCATCAGCCGCCTCCGTTCGCGGTCCGCGACGAGGCGCGGACGACCAGTTCCGCGGGCAGCAGGGTCTGCCGCGGGGAGCCCGCGCCGGACTCGCCCGACATCCGTTCGAGGAGCCGGTCCACCGCGGCGGCGCCGACGTCGGCGGCCGGCAGCCGGACCGTGGTGAGCGGTGGCGCGAGGTAGGCGGCGAACGGGTGGTCGCCGTGCCCGGCGACGCGGACGTCGCCGGGGATGCTCAGCCCGTGCTCGGTGAGCGCCCGGTACACGCCGAGAGCGAAGTAGTCGTTGCCGGCCAGGACGGCGGCGCCCGGCCCGACGCGGGCGGCGAGGCCGCGGCCGATCTCGTAGGAGTCCACCGGGTCCCACGGCTGGGAGCTGGCCTCGCGGCGCCGGGTCGGCACCTTCACCATGTGGTCGTCGCGGACCGCGATGCCGTGCTCGTCGAGCACGGCCCGGAACCCCCGGACGCGCTCCGCCACGGGCGAGATGTCCAGGTCCTCCTCGACCAGGTACAGGTCGCGGGCGCCCTCGGCGACGAGGTGCTCGGTGGCGCGCCGCGCGCTGTCGTAGTAGTCGACGCCGACGAGGTCGGTGTCGAGCCCCGGCAGGTCGCGGTTGACCAGGACGACGGGTGTCCCGGACTTGCGGAGCCGGTCCCAGTGCTCGATCCCGTGCTGGACGGGCACCGCGAGGACGCCGTCCACGCCCCAGCGCATCAGCTCGTCCACGACGCGCCGCTCGTTGTCCACGCTGTCCTCGGTGACCATCAGCATCAGCGAGTAGCCGCGGACCCGGCCGCGCTCCTCGATCGCGCTGATCAGACGCGTGTAGAAGGGGTTGGACGGGTTGGTGATGACCAGCCCGAGGGTCATCGCGTTGCCCTGCACGAGGGACCGCGCCATCGTGTTCGGGACGTAGCCGAGGCGTTCGGCCTCGGCCCGCACCCGCTCGCGGGTCTCGGGGCTGACCGCGTCCTTGCCTGCCAGGGCGCGGGACACGGTGTTGACCGACAGGTCGAGGGCGGTCGCGATGTCCCGCAGGGTGGCCCTGCGGCGGGGTGTCATGGGTTCCTCCTGACCGTGGACAGGTCCGGCTGGTTGTTCGCCGCCGGGGTGAAGCCGGTGAGCCCGGTCCGCAGCCCGTAGGCGGTGGTGAGCGCGGCGGGGAAGATCCCGACCGCGTCGTCCCAGATCGTCTTGCAGGCCCGCGCGTACAGCTCCTCGCGCCGCTCGGGGTCGGCGGCCTGCCCGGCCTCGGCGAGCACCGCGTCCAGTCCGGGGTTGCGGTAGCCCATCCGGTCGGCCTTGGAGGTGTAGAGCCGGCCGAGGGTGAACGCGGCGTCGCCGGTCGTCACGGTGTTGGTCTGCAGCTCCATGTCCCAGTCGAGGGAGTTGAGGCGCTGCAGCCACTGGGCCTTCTCGATGCTCTGCGGCCTGACCTCCACCCCGATCCGGGCCCACGCCGAGATCATCGACTGGGCCAGCTCCCGGGCGAGGGGACCGGTGGCGTCGAACCACATCATCGTGGTCTCGAAGCCGTCCCCGAGGCCCGCGGCGCGCAGCGCAGCGCGGGCCGCGGCCGGGTCGTGCCGGTACGGCGGCTGCTCGGCGTAGCCGAAGACGGTGGAGGGGATCGGCGCGCGCATCTGTTCGGCGCCCGCGCCGAACAGCTTCCCGACGATCTCCTCCATGTCGAGGGCCTGCCACATCGCCCGCCGTACCCGCGGATCGGTGAACGGCTTGCGGCCGCAGTTGAACCAGGTGAGGTAGTAGGTCCAGCTCGGCACGGTCTCGACCCTGACCCCGCGCCGGCCCCGCACCTCGCCGAGCTGGTCGGACGGGACGGGCCACAGCAGGTCGACGTCCCCGTTCCGCAGCGCCGTGATCGCGCTGGAGGTCTCGGCGATGAAGGGCATCGAGATGCCGGGCAGCCCGGCGCGGCCTCCCCAGTACCCGTCGAACCGGGCCAGCTCCACGTTGGTCGACGGGGTGAACCCCGTCACGCGGAACGGGCCCGAGCCCACCGGGCGGCGCTTCTGCGCCGGGTCGGCGACGCGCCGGGCCGGCACGATGAACAGCAGCGTCAGGTTCACCGGCAGGGTGCCCATCGGACCGTCCGTCACGAACGTGACCCGGTGGTCGCCGTCCGCCCGCGCGGACTTCACCGTGGCCCACAGCGCGGACTGCGCCGACTTCACGGCCTTGGTGCGCTCCACGCAGGCGACGACGTCCCGCGCGGTCAGCGGGCTCCCGTCGTGGAAGCGGACGCCGGGACGCAGGTCGAACACCCACGTCGTGTCGTCCGTCCGCCGCCACGACGTCGCCAGGCCGGGCGCGAGCCGCCCGCCCTCGTAGCGGACGAGCGTGTCGAACACCAGCCGCTTGACGATCAGCGACGCCTCGTCGACCGCCGTCCCCGCGTTGTAGGGGTCGAGGTCGGTGACCGGCTGCCCGAACGCGGCGCGCAGCGAGCCGTCCGGCGCGGCCGCCGCCCCCGGCGTCGCGCAGCCGCCGAGCGCCACGGCGGAGGCGGCCAGGCCGGTCAGGGCGAGGAACTCGCGCCTGCGCACGTCCATGACGGCTCCTCTCAGCTCTTCAGCGCGAGGTAGATCATGACCTTCGCGGACGCCTCGCCGCCGTCGGCGTCGCCTTCGACCGCGCCCTTCAGCCGCAGCCAGCCGCCGAAGCCGGACGACTCCCAGGTGACGAGGTCGCCGGTCACCTCCCGCTCGGGGTCGAGGTCGCACCAGTGCAGGCCGTCGGGGGAGACCTGCGTGGTGACCCGCATCAGGGTGCCGGACCCGGCCCGCTCCAGCGTCCGGACGAACCAGCGGGCCTCCGCGGCCCACGCCACCTCGTACGGTTCCGTCGCGAAACCGCCCGCGAGGGTGCGGTTGCGTTCCAGGACCGCCGTGAACGACTCGCGCATGTTCCGGGGGCTCCTCACCAGTCGACCGAGATCAGGACGGAGTCCAGGTACAGGAAGTTGCGCACGTCGGTGTGCGTCCTGACCGAGACGTAGAAGTTCAGGAGGTTCTGCAGGGAGCCGTACTCCTCCTCGTACGGCGGCACCGGCACGTCGCGCATGTCGTAGACGGTGTCGTTGACCTGCAGTTCGATGTTCGATCGCGTGCTGGTGTCGATCACCCAGCGCACGTAGTGCCAGTTCACCTTGGTCGGCACTTCGTTGTAGCAGAGTTCCTGCGGGCCGCCGAACGGCTTCCAGTCGTCCGGTTCCGGGGCGGTGAAGTCGGCGGTCGGCGGCAGCTTGATCTTGCCTTCGAAGTGCTCGCGCGGGGTCGGCTCGGGCACCGTCGGGTACACCCACTCGCGCCGCAGCCGGTTCTCCACGTCGGTGTTCAGGTAGCGGGCGACGCAGTGGTAGCGGACGCCGTCGCAGATGTCGGTCGCGATGGTGAACGCGCCGAACTGCTGCTCGGAGGGGTGCAGGTTCGCGTCCCACTCGCCGGCGCCCGCCTTGTGCGCCGCCTGGTTCTCCTCCGAGGCGGCCTCGGTCTTGAAGGTCAGGTAGGCCTCGAACTGCACGCGCCCCCGTCCGGCCATCGTGAGCCGCCGGATCGCGACGCCGGTGTGCCCGGCCACCGGGCGCGTCGCGACCTTCAGCGCGTACGTCCCGGACATCGCGCCGTGCGTGCCGACGTCGAAGAAGTTGCAGGAGCTGAGCTGCGGCGGCCGGAAGTCGCGCATGTGGTCGTCGACGGTGTCGAGGTCGCCGTGCCCGTCGTAGTTGCCGAGCAGTTCGATCCAGCCGTGCGTGCCGGTGTTGAACTCGTCGTGGACGAGGATCCGGTCCAGCGGGTTGAAGCGGGACAGGGCGGGGTCGGCCCTGCGCAGTTGCGCGGCCAGCGACTGCTCGCTCGCGGGGGTGCTCATCGGGTGGGCTCCTGAATCCTGACGGTGGCGTGCACCAGGTTGTGGTCGGACCGCAGCAGGTCGCGCGGCTCGCCGGCCTGTGCGGCGGTCTGCGGGACGAGCGTCCACTGCAGGACGCGCGTGCCGTTGCGGACGAAGATGTGGTCGATCTTGTCCTCGGCCCTCGGCAGCGGGATCTTGCCGCCGTTGAACGAGGCGTACTCGGCGCCGGTGCGGCGGTTCGCGGGCGCTGACTCGAACGAGTCGGCGTAGCCGACGTCGGAGAAGGCGTCGTAGGCGCTGTGGCCGTCCTCCTTCGACGCCGAGTTCATGTCCCCGGCGAACACGATCGGCAGCCGCCGGGTGTAGGGGTTGTCCCGGGTGAGGTACTCGGCCGTCCGGCGCGCGTCGAGGTAGCGGACCTCGTCCCAGTTCTTGGTCCAGCCGTTGGGGTCGGTCGCGCCGTTCTTGCGGTACTCCAGGTGCATGTCGACGACCACGAACCGCATCCCGGAGCGCAGGTCGCGCAGGGTGTTCCAGGTCATCGTCTTGCCGTAGATCTCGGTGGAGTCCGGCAGCCACAGCAGGTCGTGGGGGAGCGCGCGGCCGCGCTCGTCCAGGTGGGAGAACCTGCGGGCGTCGTAGTAGGTGAAGCGGCCGGCGCCGGACTTCAGCGGGTAGCCCGCCTGCGGGTGCCTGGTCCCGGCGTAGTCGGCGGGCGCCTCGGCGTAGCCGCGGGCGCGCATCGCCTTCGTCAGCGGGGCGCGGAACGACTCCACGTCCACGCCGGGCTGCGTCGGCGTGGGGTTGTTGCCGATCTCCTGGGTGACGACGACCCCGGCGCGCGCCCGGACGATGTCGTCGGCGACCCGCGCGGCGCGCCCGTCGGCCCAGGGCTCGAGCTTGGTGGCGCAGTCGCGCCCGATGGTGTCGACGCAGGCCTGCGTGGTCGGCAGGCATCCGTGCCCGCAGGTGTTGTAGGTCGCGATCCGCAGGTCGAGCCTGCGGTGCGGGCCCTGCGCGGCCTGCGCGCTCGCGGCGGGGACGAGCAGCGCCCCGGCGGCGAGGGCGGCGGTCAGGGTCGCGAGGGGACGGGCGGGGGGACGCGGTGTCCTCATACGAGGAGGCCTTCCGTTGTCGGGAGTGTCACATTAACGTTAACGTGATCGTTCACACACCATGGATGTTCACCCATCCGCCTGTCAAGAGCCGAAAAGAAAACGACCCGGCCGTCCGCGTGAGCGGACAGCCGGGCCGTCAGCGTGCTGGCCGAAGGGAGGACGGTGTTACCGGAGCAGGGTTGGGCGACCGGAACGCGAAGGCGGCGCCGCCCGTCCGCTCCGGGTCGGTCCGGGAGCGTGACGCGGCGGCGCCGCCATTTGGTCGGCCGGGCCCGATCAGGTGCTGGAGCTGAGCTCCAGATCGTTGATCTTCGGGTCGCCCTCGTCGGCGAGGTAGTCCGCCGCGCGCGTCGCGTCCCTGCCGTCCGCGAGCTTGGCGGCCCTGCACACCAGGGTTCCGGCGACCGCGACCACCACGTTGACGGCGAGCGCCAGCATGCCGACGTACACCGTGGTCTTGGTGTCCAGGCCGAGGTCGCTCAGCGGGTAGGCCGAGCCGCCGAAGTGCTCCTTGCCCTTCGCCGGGTTCGGGATCCGGTACAGCATCCACAGGCCCGCCGCCATGCCGGCGGCCCAGCCCGCGATGAGGGCGCCGCGGTGGAACCAGCGGGTGAGGAGGCCGAGCCCCACCGCCGGCAGCGTCTGCAGGATGATGACGCCGCCGATGAGCTGCAGGTCGATGGAGAACTCCGGGTCGAGCGCGAGGATGCACACGACCGCGCCGGCCTTGACGATCAGCGAGACCAGTTTGCTGACGGTCGCCTCCTCCTTGGCGTCGGCGTCGCGGCGGATGTACTCCTTGTAGATGTTGCGGGTGAACAGGTTGGCCGCCGCGATCGACATGATCGCCGCCGGGACCAGCGCGCCGATGCCGACGGCGGCGAACGCCACGCCGGCGAACCAGTCCGGGAACATGTGGTCGAACAGGAGCGGGACCACGGTGTTGGTGTCGGGCTTGCCGTCGGTGCTGACCGGCTTCACGCCCGCCGCGATGGCCATGTAGCCGAGCAGCGCGATCAGGCCGAGCACGAAGCTGTAGGCGGGCAGCGCCGCCATGTTCCGCTTGATCACGTTGCGGTTCTTGCCGGCCAGCACGCCGGTGATGCTGTGCGGGTAGAGGAACAGCGCCATCGCCGAGCCGAGCGCCAGCATCGCGTAGTTCAGCTGGCCGCTGCCGGCGATCGTGACGCCGTCGCCGGGCGCGGGCGTCTTGTCGAACTTGGCCTTGGCCGCGTCGAAGATGTCGCCCCAGCCGCCGAGCTTCGCCGGGATGTAGAGCACCGCGACGATGATGACCAGGTAGATCAGCACGTCCTTGACGAAGGCGATCAGCGCGGGGGCGCGCAGCCCGGACTGGTAGGTGTAGGCGGCGAGGATCACGAACGCGATGATGATCGGCCAGTGCCCGTTCACGCCCATCGCCTTCAGCACCGCCTCGATGCCGACCAGTTGCAGCGCGATGTAGGGCATCGTGGCGACGATGCCGGTGATCGCGATGACGAGCGCCAGCGTCGGGGAGCCGAACCGGGCCCGGACGAAGTCGGCCGGCGTCACGAAGCCGTGCACGTGCGACACCGACCAGAGTTTGATCAGTACCAGGAACACCAGCGGGTACACGACGATCGTGTACGGGACGGCGAAGAAGCCCGCCGCGCCCGCGCCGAACACCAGGGCCGGGACGGCGACGAACGTGTAGGCGGTGTAGAGGTCGCCGCCGATCAGGAACCAGGTGATCCAGCTGCCGAAGCTGCGGCCGCCGAGGCCCCACTCGTCGAGGCTGTGCATGGAGTCGGGCCGCCGCCACCGGGCGGCGACGAATCCCATCCCGCTGACCAGCAGGAACAGGACCGCGAAGACGATGATCTCGGTGAGGTGGTCGCGTGCCATCGGCTCAGCCCCGCTTCTTCGTCATCTGGTACACGAGGACCGTGCAGGCGACGCCCAGCGGGATGAAGGCCAGCTGGATCCAGTAGAAGGCGGGGAAGCCCGCGAGGCGGGGCTTGTCGCTGTTGTAGAGGAAGGTGAGCAGCGGGAGCGCGACGGGCACGATCAGGAGCCAGTTCCAGGGGCTCCGGTCGGTGCGGTCGGCTTCCGGCGGCGGGGGCTGGGTCGGAGTCGGTTCCCGGGAGTCGTCGGGAGTCATGGGGGTCCTCCTCGTCTTGCCCGCGCACGGTCCGCCCGGGTCGCGGGACGGGACCGTGCCGGGGGTGCGGCCGGGCGAGCCTACACATCCCCTGGTCACAGCCGGATATCGGCCGCGGCACGACTTCGATGGATCGCTCCACCCTGGGAAGGGCCAGGTGGGGAACCGGTCGGCACCGGGTCAAGGGGGCGGTCAGGCGGGACGCCCGGCCGCCGTGTCCGGCTCGTGCCGCGGGTCGCCGGTGGAGCTCGGTCGACCTCTGCCCCATGTCGCCGCCCACGAGCGCGAGATGGTCGGTCCCGCCCAGCTCGACCTCGGTGTTCTTCCTGGTCATGGGTGCCGCTCTCCGCGTGCGGGGGATCCTGCGAGTACGTCCGTGGTAATCTCCCCGCATGCGAACCGCAGCCTCCCGGTGGTGGTGGCGCCGCTGAGGCGGTGCCGGTTCGCGCATGTTCTGACCAGGCGACCGCCCTCACCCGGCGGTCGTTTCGTCTTCACGACGCCCGGTGGGGGCCCGACATGAGGGGCCACCGCGGTGGAGACCGTCTCACGACAGCCGCTGACCAGCGACTTCGTCACGGCCGGGGGCGTACGGGTGACCCGTACCGCCGTCCCGGTCGACTCCGAGCGCAAGTCCGACGCGCTGAACGTCCTCGTCGCCGCCGTGGGGGAGCGGCGCGGCGGCGTGCTCAGCTCCGGCATGGAGTACCCGGGCCGCTACAGCCGCTGGCACATGGCCTACGTCGATCCCTGCCTGGAGATCGTCGCGCGCGGCCGGACGGTCGCCGTCCACCCCCTGAACGGGCGCGGCCGGGTCGTCCTGCCCGCGCTGGCGGGCGCGCTGCGCGCCGTCGGCGAGGTGCGGAGGGACGAGCCCGGCCTGTTCGAGCTCTTCGTCCCGGCGGCCGAGGGCTTCTTCACCGAGGAGGAGCGCAGCCGCCAGCCGACCGTCTTCACCGCGCTGCGCGCCGTCGTCGACCTGTTCCGCTGCGACGACCCGCACCTCGGCCTCTACGGGGCCTTCGGGTACGACCTGTCGCTGCAGTTCGAGCCCCTGCGGACCAGGCTGGAGCGGCCCGACGACCAGCGCGACCTCGTCCTGCACCTGGCCGACGAGATGGTCGTCGTCGACCGCAAGCGCGAGACCTCGCACCGGATCTCCTACGAGTTCGAGGTGGACGGGTCGGGCACCGCCGGGCTGCCGCGCGACACCGGGGCGACGCCGGTCCGGCGGCGTGCCGGCATCCCGGCGCAGCCCGTCCCCGGCGTGTACGCGCAGATGGTGCGGGACGCCAAGGAGAAGTTCGTCAGGGGCGACCTGTTCGAGGTCACGCCGGGGCACACGATGTACGGGCGCTGCGACGCGCCCGCCGCGTTCTTCGAGCGGCTGCGGGAGTCCAACCCGGCCCCGTACGAGTTCCTGTTCAACCTCGGCGAGGGCGAGTTCCTGGTCGGCGCGTCGCCCGAGATGTTCGTCCGGGTCAGCGGCGACCGCGTCGAGACCTGCCCGATCGCCGGGACGATCAGGCGCGGCGCCGATCCGCTGGAGGACGCCGAGCAGATCCGCACGATCCTGTCCTCGGCGAAGGACGAGTCCGAGCTGACCATGTGCACCGACGTGGACCGCAACGACAAGTCCCGGATCTGCGTGCCCGGCAGCGTGCGCGTCCTCGGCCGCCGGCAGATCGAGATCTACTCCCGGCTCATCCACACCGTCGACCACATCGAGGGGCGGCTGCGCCCTGGCTTCGACGCGCTCGACGCGTTCCTCACCCACATGTGGGCGGTGACCGTCACGGGCGCGCCCAAGACGTGGGCGATGCAGTTCATCGAGGACCACGAGGACTCGCCCCGCCGCTGGTACGGCGGCGCGGTCGGCTGCGTCGGCTTCGACGGCTCGATGAACACCGGCCTGACGCTGCGGACCGCGCAGATCCGCGACGGCGTGGCGACCGTCCGGGCCGGGGCGACGCTGCTCTACGACTCCGATCCCGACGAGGAGGAGCGTGAGACGCACCTCAAGGCCAGCGCTCTACTGAGCGCGCTCGCCGCCGCGCGGACGGGCGGCGGGGCCGCGCCGAAGGAGGCGCCGCTCCCCGAGCAGCCGGGCGAGGGCGTCAAGGTGCTGCTCGTCGACCACGAGGACTCGTTCGTCAACACCCTCTCCGACTACTTCCGGCAGCACGGCGCCTCCGTGGTGACCCTGCGGCACGGGTTCCCGGTGCGGCTGCTGGACGAGCACGCGCCCGACCTGGTCGTGCTGTCGCCCGGCCCCGGACGCCCGGAGGACTTCGGCACCCGCGCCCTCCTGGACGAGTTGGGCGCACGCGAGCTGCCGGTCTTCGGCGTGTGCCTCGGGCTGCAGGCGATGGTCGAGCACGCCGGCGGCGAGCTGGCCCTGCTGCCCGAGCCGTCCCACGGCAAGCCCGGCCAGGTGAAGGTCACGGGGGGCGACCTGTTCGAGGGCCTGCCGGAGGAGTTCACCGCCGCCCGCTACCACTCGCTGCACGCCACGCCCGACCGGGTGAAGGGGTTCCAGATCACGGCGCTGACCGGGGACGTCGTCATGGGCATCGAGGACCCGGTGCGGCGGCGCTGGGCGGTGCAGTTCCATCCGGAGTCGATCCTCACCGCCGCCGGGGGCGCCGGGCACCGCATCGTCGCCAACGTCCTGCGCCTGTGCCGCTCCCGGGGCTGACAGTCCTCTGGGTGGAGGCGTCCGTAGTTCCGAAGCACTAGGGACCGGGGCCCGCAAATGGGCCTGAGGTTCCTGTCGCGGCCCCCGTCGCGGCGGAAGACTTGTTCCCGGCCACAGCGCGCCGCCCTTCCGCGGCGCGGGTGATCGCCGTTATCCCGCGGAGGGGGGAGGCCCGTCCTCCCTCCTCCGCAACAAAACGGGTATTTCGGTCATCCGCAACGAGATTGTGGTTTCTTGGCCTTCTCCGGGGGGACGCCGGGGGTCATGATGACAATCCTGTGGCTCATCGCGGTCATCCTGGTGATCGCCGGCATCTACGTGATCCTCGCGCGGCGCGACCTGCTCTGGGGCATCGTGCTCATCGTCGTCGGACTCCTCGTCGGCCCCGGCGGGGTGAGCATCTTCACCTGACCGAAAACACGGCCGGCCGGGGTGAAACCCTGACGTGAACTGTCAGGTTTCGGTGCCAGCATCATTCCCATGAGCCGTGCACTGAGAGGAAAGACCGCACTGGTCGCGGGCGCCACGCGCGGAGCGGGACGGGGAATCGCCGTCCAGCTCGGCGCCGCGGGCGCGACCGTCTACGTGACGGGACGGTCCACCCGGACCCACCGGTCGGAGATGGACCGTCCCGAGACCATCGAGGAGACCGCCGAGCTGGTGACGGCCGCGGGCGGCGAGGGCATCGCCGTCCAGGTCGACCACCTCGACCCGGCGCGGGTCGCCGCCCTCGTCCGCCGCATCGACGAGGAGCGCGGCCGCCTGGACGTCCTCGTCAACGACGTCTGGGGCGCGGACCGGCTCTTCGAGTTCGGCAAGCCGCTGTGGGAGCAGTCCCTGACCGACGGCCTGCGCATGCTCAGGCTGGCCGTCGACACCCACGCCATCACCAGCCACTGCGCCCTGCCGCTGCTGATCCGCGAGCCCGGCGGCCTGGTCGTGGAGATCACGGACGGGACCGCCGAGTACAACGCGGCGTACCGCAAGGAATGCGGCTACTTCTACGACCTCGCCAAGACCGCCGTCATCCGGATGGCCCTCGCCCAGTCGGAGGAGATCGCGCCCTACGGCGCGACGGCCCTCTCGCTGACGCCGGGATGGCTGCGCTCGGAGGCGATGCTCGACAACTACGGCGTCACCGAGGACACCTGGCGCGACGCCACGAAGGCGACGCCGCACTTCGCGATCTCCGAGTCGCCGGCGTTCGTCGGGCGCGCCGTCGCGGCCCTGGCCGCCGACCCGGACCGGGCGCGCTGGAACGGGGCGTCGCTGTCCAGCGGCGGGCTCGCCCAGGTCTACGGGTTCACCGACGCGGACGGCAGCCGCCCCGACGCCTGGCGCTACATCGTCGAGGTGGAGCAGGCGGGCCGTCCCGCCGACGTCACCGGCTACCGGTAGCCGGCGCCCCGGACCGCAGCGGCGGGCGGGACCGGCCGCGCGGGCCGGCGCCGGGCGGGTCAGTCCGCCGTCCGGTACAGCTCCGCGAGCCGGGCGGCGTTGCCCGCCATCCACTCCCGCAGCTCCGGCGGGGCGAGGATCTCGACCTCGGGTCCGAGCCGCATCAGCTCGGACACCGCGACGGCCGTCGACTCCACGGGCAGCGTGGTCACCACCCACCCCCGCTCGTCGGGCTCGCCGGCGGCCGCGGCCGCCTGCCGGGCCGCGTACGGCTCGACGGCGTACCGCAGGATCCGCATGCCGGCGGGGGACAGGCGCACCGTGGCCTCCTCGCGCAGGACCGACCGCACGAAGGCGGCGGCCTGCACCCGCCAGTGCCCGGCGAGGTCGAAGTCCTCGTCGCGCCGGAAGAACACCCCGGTGGGGCGGACGGCGGCGACGCGGTCCACCCGGTAGGTGCGGTGCCCGCCGCCGGTCCGTGCGACCAGGTACCAGGTGCCGTTCTTGAGGACGAGCCCGTACGGCTCGGCCGTCCGGGTGACCTCGGAGTCCTTGCGGCGGTAGCGCAGCTCCACGGTCTCGTCGTCCCACACGGCGCGGGCGAGGTCGCGCAGCAGCGGCGGCGGCCCGCTCTCGCCGAACCAGCCGGGCGCGTCGAGATGGAAGCGCTGGTTCGCGCGGGCGGGCGCGTCCCGCAGCGCCCTCGGCAGCGCGGCGAGGACCTTCAGTTCGGCGGCCGCGAGCGCGTCGGCGCGGCCCATGTCCCCGGCGGGGCCGGGCAGCCCGGACAGGAACAGCGCCTCGGCCTCCTCGCGGGTGAGCCCGGTGAGCCGCGTCCGGTAGCCGCCGACCAGCCGGTACCCGCCGCCGCGCCCCTGGTCGGCGTAGACCGGCACCCCGGCCGCCGACAGCGCCTCCATGTCCCGGTAGACGGTGCGCTCGGACACCTCCAGCTCGCGCGCCAGCTCGGCGGCGGTCATCGTCTCCCGCGACTGCAGGAGGAGCACGGCGGAGATCAGTCGGGCGGCGCGCACGGTGACCATCCTGCCGAACGGGAGGGTTCCTGACAATTTCGTGGGAGGTTCGCCGCATTCGCCTGTCCCGACAGGCCGGGTGGCTGTTAATTTCGCGGCGTGCCTACCGACACCAGCATCGCGGCGTTCATCGACGCCCTCCCGAAGGTCGAGCTCCACGTCCACCTCGTGGGCTCCGCCTCCGTCCCGACCGTCCTCGAACTCGCCCGCCGCCACCCGGACGGGCCCGTCCCCGTCGACGAGCGCGAGCTGCGCGCCTTCTACGAGTTCCGCGACTTCCCGCACTTCGCCGAGGTGTACGAGTCGGTCTCCAGCCTCGTCCGCGCGCCGGAGGACGTCGGCACGCTCGTCTCCGGCATCGCCCGCGACCTCGCCGCGCAGAACGTCCGTTACGTCGAGCTGACCGTCACGCCGTACACCCACCAGCGGGCCGGGATGCCGATGCCCGCGGTGACCGAGGCGCTCGACCTCGCCGCCCGCGAGGCCCGCGACCGGCTCGGCATCCGCCTCTCCTACATCTTCGACATCCCCGGCGAGTTCGGCGCCGAGGGCGCCCGCGGCACCCTCGACCACGCGCTGCACCACCCGCCGGAGGCGCTCGTCGGGTTCGGGATCGGCGGCATCGAGCAGTGCCGCCCGCCGTTCCGGGACGCGTTCCGGGACGCCTTCGCCGCCGCCCGCGCCGCGGGCCTGCGCAGCGTTCCGCACGCGGGAGAGATGACCGGCCCGGAGACGATCTGGGAGGCCATCGAGGGGCTCGGCGCCGAGCGCATCGGCCACGGCACCAACTGCCTGGACGACCCGCGCCTCGTCGCCCACCTGCGCGAGACGCAGCTGCCGCTGGAGGTGTGCCCGACCTCCAACGTCTGCACCGGCCAGGTCGCGGACCTCGCCGCCCACCCTCTTCCGCGGATGCTGGAGGAAGGGCTGTTCGTCACCCTGAACAGCGACGACCCGCCGATGTTCAACACGACCCTCACCGGCGAGTACCGCGTCGCCGCCGAGGCGTTCGGGCTCGGCCGCGCCGAGCTGGCCGCCCTGGCCCGCAACGCCGTGACGGCCTCGTCGCTGGACGAGGAGGGACGCAAGGCGATCATCGCCGACATCGACGCGCTGGGCTGAGCCGGACGGTCAGCCCCAGGCCATGCGCCGCCACGGGCTGCCCGGGTCCTCGGCGAGGACGCGGTGGCCGGTGAGGGAGCGTTCGTACCATTCGCCGAACTCGCCCTCGTCGAACCGCAGCATCCGGCCGAGGACGTACCCGGCCGAGAACCCCTCCCACGACGCGTACACCTGGTGGGCGCGGTGCCCCGCCGTGAGAACGCACTTCTCGGCCTCCTCGGCGTCGCAGTACCCGGCGTTCAGGCCCCAGCGGGCCATGTTCACCGCGCGCCCGAAGTCGTAGCCGTAGACGCTCTCGACCCGGCCGTCGGGCGGGAGCAGGCCGTCCGCCCGGAACCGCGCCTCGTAGCGCAGGACCGCCTCGGACAGCTCCACGACCTCCCGGACGGTCTGCTCGGAGATGTCGCGCTCGCCGCACCAGGCGACGATCGCGTCCTGCCAGGCCCGCTTGTCGGTGCCCCTGCCGCGCCGGTCGAGCACCATCTGGATCGCCGGGTCGCTGTTGCGGGCGTCGAGCAGCGCGTCCATCTGCTCGCGCCAGCCCTCGGAGTCGGTGATGCCCCAGTCGCGCTCCAGCAGTACCCGGTCGTCGCGGGGGCCCTCGTGGTCGGCGAGGCTGTTCCATGCGACGCCGTTCCCGACGGCCAGGTGGGCGCCGACGGCGAGGGCCGCTGCGAGCCGTCCCCACGCGGCGCTGCCGGGGTCGGTGACGAGGATGTCGTGGTCGCGGTCGGGGCGCCGCTCGGCGTCCGCGAGCAGCTCGGCGACCTGCCGATGGGCTTCGCCGCCGGGCGGCATCTGCGCCACCAGCTCGCGCAGCGGCCGCAGCGCGCCGCGCGGGCCGGCGTCCTTCAGGATCAGCCGCGCGGCGTGCACGCCCGCGGCGCCGGCGCGCTTGGGATCCTGCAGTGACCCGAACCCCGACATCGCGGCCCAGGCGCGCCGCGCGGCCTCACCCGTCCGGCCCGCGGCGGCCAGGACATGTGCCGCCTGAGCGTCCAGCCCCGCCCGGACCTCGGCCGGCAACGAGGCGGCCGCCCGGTCGAGGACGTCGAGGACGCGCTGCGCCTCGCCGGTCCTGCCCGCGGCGGCGAGCGCCCGCGCGTACCGCGCCCGCGCCGCCGCGGCGGACGCCAGGTCGCCGCGCGCCTCCATGGCCTCGGCTGCGTTCGCGTAGGCGGCCGCGGCCTCCTCGGCCCGGCCCTGCCGCTCGTACTTCCTGGCGCGGTCGAGCACGGCGCCGGTATCGGCCTGAAACGTCATCGATCCCTCCAGGCCACACCGTACCGCCCGCAATGATCTCGACACCCGTCCGTACGGAAAGCCGCCGACCCGGACAGCCGGAGCCGCCTGGACGGCGACGGACTCGCTGGTCGAGAGGTCCCGCGGGCGACCGAGCGCCGGACGCGCACGCCGTGTTCCGAAGGTTCTCGTCGGCGCCTCATTCTCCGGTGCGGCCGTCGACGGCTTCGCGCAGGAGGTCGGCGTGGCCGTTGTGGCGTGCGTATTCTTCGAGCATGTGGAGGTAGACCCAGCGCAGTGTCAGCGCGCGGTTCCTCCCTGGGAACTCCTCCTCCAGTGACCGGCCCCGCGCGGTCTGCCGGGCCAGTTCGACTTCCCTGGTGTAGACGGCGAAGTCCTCTTGGGCGCTCTCCGCGTCGCCGAGGTCGAAGTCCCCGTCGGGATGCTCCTGCGAGCAGTACAGGTCACCCAGTGTGTCCTGCTTGTCGAAATTGCGGCGGAACCACCAGCGCTCGTTCTCCGCAAGGTGCCGCACAAGGCCGAGCAACGTCAGGCTCGTGGTCGGCAGCGGCCTTGACGCGAGCTGTTCCCCGGTCAGTCCGCTGCACTTGAGCAGCAAGGTGGCGCGGTGGAAGTCCAGATACGCCTCCAGAGACGCACGCTCATCGTCTCCGAAAGGGAAGTCGCCGCGATTCACCGCGGGCGCAGTCCATGTCATGAGAGCGAATCCTCGCCTACGGGCACCCGGGGATCCACGGGATATCGCTTCCGAGGGTCAACTCCCACGGAGGGGGACACGTCACACCGGTACATCATCGACCAGGAGCCGCCGACGTACCCACAGCCCGTTCCGCCACGATCTCCTCGTCCGACGGCGCCGCGCGGCGGTTTATCAGGTTCCGGGCGCGTTCTGCTCACCCGCCGGGGCGGTCGGCACCGCCAACGACCGGGTCTACACCTGCAAGGGGCCCGGCCAGGCGCGGTGGCGGCGGTAGGGCGGTGATCTCTACGCGGGTGTCGTGGAAGACGGGGCCGGCGCCGAGGTCGGTGTCGCGCTCGTCGACCACGGCGTTGGCGTTGGAGCCGCCGGAGAGCTTGGCCCAGTGGCCCTTGTCGGTCGCCGCGACGCCGGGGCGGACATCGTCGGTGATCTTCAGCACGGCCTCGAAGGCGCCCCGGTCGTTGCCGACGGCGACCCGCTGCCCGTCGCTCAGCCCCCGCGCCCTCGCGTCGTCCTCGTGGAGGCGGACGGTGAGGCCGCCCGAGCGGCGCCGCAGTTCCGGGTTGTTGGCGAACTGGGTGTTGAGGAACTCGTGCGACGCCGCCGAGATCAGGGCGAGCGGGTACTTCTCGGCCCGCTCCTCGTCGGCGACCTCCGCGGGCGGGACGTATCCGGCGAGCCCGGCGGCGGGGGAGCGGAACTCGAACCGTCCCGACGGGGTCGGGAAGCCGTCGGCGTACGGCAGGAACGGGTCCGGGACCGACATGCGCACGTAGCCCTCCTTGCGGAGCCGGTCCAGCGTGACGCCCGCCATCCACGGGTGGTCCGACGCGAGCAGTTGTTCGGCGAGGCTCTCGTCGGAGTCGTACAGGGCCGGCTCCCGCAGGCCCATCCGGCGCGCCAGGCGGCGGAAGGTCTCGGTCGTCGGCAGGCACTCGCCGGGCGGCGCCACCGCCGGCTCGTTCCATGTGAGGTACAGGTGCCCGTAGCCCTCGTGCAGGTCGGTGTGCTCGTGCTGCGCCGTCGCGGGCAGCACGATGTCGGCGTAGTCCACGGTGTCGGTCGGGAACTGCTCCAGGACCACGGTGAACAGGTCGTCGCGGGCCAGGCCGCGGCGCACCTTGTTCTGGTGCGGCGTGCTGCCCGCGGGGTTCGCCGCGATGACGAACAGGGCCTTGACCGGCGGGTCCTGGACGTCCAGCAGGCCCTCGCCGAGGCGGCTCATCGACAGCGTCCGCACCGGGTGGGGGCGCAGGTCGTCGCGCCACAATGCGGCCTTGTCCAGCCTCACGTGGCCGGACGTGGAGAACGCGAGCCCGCCGCCGCGCCGCGCCCAGTCGCCGGTCACGGCGGGGATGGCGGCGATCAGCCGCAGGGCGGCCCCGCCGCCGGAGTGCCGCTGGAGCCCCTGCGTCGCGCGGATCGCGGTGGGGCGGGTGCGGGCGATCCGCTCGCCGAGCGCGACGATGCGGTCCGCGGGGACGCCGGTGATCCGCGAAGCCCGGTCCGGCGGGTACTCGGCGATCCGGTCCCGGAACTCCTCCCATCCGAGCGTGTTGCGGGCCAGGAAGTCCGCGTCCTGCGCGCCGAGGCCCACGATGACGTGGAGCAGGCCGAGCGCGAGCGCCCCGTCCGTTCCGGGCAGGGGCGCCAGGTGCTCGTCGGCCTGCCGCGCCGTCCGCGTCCGCACGGGGTCGATCGCCACCAGGTGCGCGCCCGCCTTCCGCGCGTCCTGGACGAACTTCCACACGTGGTGGCCGCTGGTCAGGGGGTTCGTGCCCCACAGCAGGACGAGCCGGGCGTGCGCGAGGTCCTCGGGGTCCATGCCGCCCGGTGAGCCGACCACCTCGGTCATCCCGGCGCTGCCCGCCGCCGAGCAGATGTTCGCGTCGTGGGCCGAGGCTCCGAGCAGGTTGAAGAACCGCCGGCCGGAGTACCCTTCGAGGCCCTGCAGGTAGCCGAGCGTGCCCGTCCCCCAGTAGGGCCAGATCGCCTCGCCGCCGTGCTCCCGGGCGACGTCCTCCAGCCGCGCGGCGATCTCGTCGAGGGCCTCGTCCCACCCGATGCGCTCGAACCGCCCCTCGCCCTTGGCGCCCACCCGGCGCAGCGGGTGAAGGATGCGGTCCGGCTGGGCGGCGCGCTCCAGCCACCGGTTCACCTTCGCGCACAGCGCCCCGCGCGTGTAGGGGTGGTCGGGATTGCCGCGCAGCCGGACCGCCGCCCCGTCCCGCACGGTGACCACCCACGAGCAGCCGTCGGGGCAGTCCAGCGGGCAGGCCCCCAGTACTGTCAGCTCCGATGGCATAGAACCTCCCCTAGCTGGACGAACCTCTCCAGTGTGCGGCATGACACCATGAGCGTCATCCAGGACGTTCATTACCCTCGATGGCCGTGCCCCGGGTCGCGGCCGGGGTGCCGGGGTGGTTTCCTAAGGGGCGACGGAAACGACCCGTAGGGGGAACGAGAGTGAAGAGCGTCGAGCCCGAGGTGTTCCTCGTTGCGCGGCCCGAACTGGACTACGACGAGGTCGCCCGGTACCTGCGGGACGTGGGCGGGGAGGGCTGGCTGGAGCGGCTCGACCGGGGCGAGCTCGACGACGAGCTGAACGACCCGCAGAACCTCGCCGAGTTCGCGGGCCGGCTCTGCTACCGCTCCTGGGAGCCGGGCCTCAATCCCAATGTCACCAAGATCCGCACCGACTCCGGCCAGTACCTGGAGAACATCCTGCGCAGCCTGCACGGCTCGGTGCTGGAGCACGTCAGCTTCAGCTTCGTCCTGCACAACGTGAGCCGGGTGCTGACCCACGAGCTCGTCCGGCACCGTCCGGGCGTGGCCATCTCACAGGAGTCGCTGCGGTTCGTCCGGCTGCAGGACATCCCCTTCTGGTTCCCGGAGTGGGCCCGCGAGGACCCCGAGCTGATGAAGCGCGCCACCGCCATGCTGGAGCAGATGGAGGAGTTCCAGGGCTGGATGGCCGCGCACTTCGGCCTGGACGACGCGGGCGTGCCGTTCAAGGAGAAGAAGCACAAGACCTCGTTCATGCGCCGCTTCGCCCCCGAGGGAGTCGGCACCGGCCTGGTCTGGACGGCCAACGTCCGCACCCTGCGCCACACCCTGGAGAACCGCACCGCGCCCGGCGCCGAGGAGGAGATCCGGCTGCTCTTCAGCAAGATCGGCGAGGTGATGCGGGCGGAGGCCCCGGACCTGTTCGGCGACTACGTCGTCGAGGACGGCTCCTGGGTGCCGCAGTGGCGCAAGGTCTGATCCCGCGCCGTCCGTGTCGGGCCTAGGCGCACCCGGTCCGCCTGAGGGATTATTGGACGCTATGTCTGACATCTCTATTCCGGTGGGCGCCGCCGAGCTGCCCGGCTACCTCGCCGTCCCCGAGGGGGAGGGGCCCTGGCCGGGCGTCGTGATCGTGTTCGAGGCGATGGGCGCGAACGACGACATGCGCGCCCAGGCCGACCGGTTCGCCGCCCACGGGTATCTCGCCGTCCTGCCCGATCTCTACAACGGGGCGCCCTGGGTGCGCTGCGTCGCCAAGGCGATGCGCGACATGCGCGCCCAGCGCGGGCCGACCTACGACCACATCGAGGCGGCCCGCGCATGGCTCGCCGGCCGGGACGACTGCACCGGTGGCATCGGGGTGTGCGGGTTCTGCATGGGCGGCGGGTTCGCGCTGGTCGCGGCGGCGAAGTACGACTTCCAGGCCGCCGCGGCCAACTACGGGATCCTGCCGCGCCGGCCGGAGGAGTCCCTGCGGGGCGCGTGCCCGATCGTCGGCAGTTACGGCGCCGCCGACCCGTCGCTGCGGGGGGCCGCGGGCAGGCTGGAGAGCGCCCTCACGGCCGCCGGCGTGGCGCATGACGTGAAGGAGTACCCGGGGACCGGGCACGGGTTCCTCACCGACCTCACGCCGCCGCCCCCGTTCGGCCCGATCGCGAAGATCGTCATGGGGTTCGGGAGGGGCCGCGAGAACGCCCCGGACGGCTGGGAGCGCATCCTCGCGTTCTTCGCCGAGCACGTCACCAAAAAATCTACAACGTAAAGGCGCCGGCCGTTGACCGGCGAGATCAGGGACGGAGCACGGCCTGGGTCTGGGTCACCTGGGCGGCACGGCGCCCGGTCGCGTCGAAGAGGTCGGTCTGGACGACGATCGAGGTCCGGCCGGTGTGCAGCGGGCGGGAGACGCCCCGGACACGCCCCTCCCTGACCCCGCGGAAGAAGTTGGTCTTGGACTCCAGCGTCGAGGTGAAGGTGTCCGGCGGGAGGTTGAGGAACGCGCACGCCGCGCCGAGCGTGTCGGCCATGGCCATGAGGGCGCCGCCGTGCATGAGCCCGCCGGCGGTGCAGCGGTCGGGGGCCCATTCCAGGTGGCCGGTGACCTCCTCGGGCCCCGCGGTGTCGATCTCCATGCCGAGCGCGCGGGCGAACGGCATGGCGTCGGTCAGCTGGTCGGGGGTGAGCCCGGTCGTCATGAGGCCTCCTGCGGCGGGGGTGGTCGGCTCCCCACCCTGGCCGCCCCGCCCTCGCCGCGTCCATTACCTCGCACGTCATCGTGGACCTGACCTGGAAGCGGCTACCGTCGAGACGTGATGACGATGACGACGGGGTTGAGCGACGTGCGCCCGATCGGGGACCAGCTCCGGGCCTGGCGGCAGCGGCGCAGGCTGAGCCAGCTGGAGCTGGCGTCGGAGGCGGACGTGTCGACGCGGCACCTCAGCTTCGTGGAGACGGGGCGCTCGGCGCCGAGCCGGGAGATGGTGCTGCGGCTGGCCGAGCACCTGGACGTGCCGCTGCGCGACCGCAACCTGCTGCTCGTGGCGGCCGGGTACGCGCCGGTGTTCGACGAGACGCCGATCGAGGAACCGAAGATGGACACGGTCCGTGCGGCGCTCCGGCAGGTGCTGGAGGGCCACGAGCCCTATCCGGCGGTGGTCGTGGACCGGTTCTGGAACCTGATCGACGCCAACGGCGCGGCGGCGTTCTTCATGGAGGGCGCGCCGCCGGAGCTGCTGGAGCCGCCGCTGAACGTGCTGCGGCTCAGCATGCACCCGGACGGGATGGCGAAGAACATCCTGAACCTGGCGGAGTGGCGGGCCCACATGATCGACCGCGTGCGGCGGCATGTGGCGCTGACCGCGGACGCGGCGCTCGCCCAGCTGTACAAGGAACTGCGGAGCTTCCCCGGCGACGTGGGGGAGGCGATCGCCCCGCCCGCGAGCCACGAGGTCTTCGTTCCGCTGCGGATGCGGGTGGAGGGCCGGGAGCTGTCGTTCTTCAGCACGATCGCGACCTTCGGGACGCCGGTCGACATCACGGTGGCGGAACTGGCGATCGAGTCGTTCTACCCGGCGGACGCGAAGACGACCGAGTTCCTGCGGGAGCGCGCCGGCTGGTGACGGGCGTCAGTCCCCGGCCGTGAGCAGGTCGTGGTGGACGCGCGTCAGCGGCACGCCGAGCCGCTGCAGGGCGGTGACCGTCGCGCGGACGAGCGGGGCGGGCCCGGCCACGTAGGCGTCGTGGCCGCCGGATCCGTCCAGGAGCTGGGGCAGGACGTCCGGCACGCGGCCGGTGAGGGCGCCGGCCGCGGGTTCGCGGGACACCACGGGGACGACCTGGAGCCGGGCGTGGGCGGACTCCAGCTGCCGCAGCGCGGGGAGGTCGTAGAGGCCGCCCTCGGTGCGGGCCGCCACGACCAGCAGGACCTCGCGGCCCGCATCCGAGGCGAGGGCCTGCTCGGCCAGCGCCTTCACGGGGGCCAGGCCCGTGCCGCCGCCGATCAGCAGGAGCGGGCGGTCCGAGCCAGGGTCGAGGGTCATCGTGCCGTCCGGCGGGCCCAGCAGCACGCTGTCGCCCAGGCCGGTGTGCCGGACCAGCGCGCCGCCCACCCACCCGGCGGGGCGGGCCCGGACGTGCAGGCAGATCGTGCCGTCCCGGCGGGGCGCGTTCGCGATCGAGTACGGCCGCCAGACCCGGGGCCAGCGGGCCGCCTGCACGCTCACGTGCTGCCCGGGCGTGAACGGCAGGGGCCGCTCGGGGCGCAGCGTGAGGACGGCGAGGTCGAAGGCGCGGCGTTCGTGCCGCACGACCTCGGCGACCCACCACGGCGGGGCGTCCAGGGCGTCCCGCTCCGCCGCGCCGGCCATGGCGTCGGCCGCGGAGCGGTAGGCGGCGCGCCAGGCGGCCTCGGCCTCGGCCGTCCAGACGTCGGAGGCGAAGGCGCGCAGCGTCGCGGTCAGGGCCTCCTCGACGGCCGGATAGTGCTCGCGCAGCACTCCGTACTTGCGGTGGCCGCGGCCGAGGCCCTCCAGGTGACGGGCGAGTTCCTCGGGGTTGTCCTGGCTCCACACGATCCGGCTGAGCGCGTTGAAGAACCGGTCGTGCTGGTCGCCCATCGCGGGCGGGAACAGGGTTCGCAGCCGCGGCCGCGCCGCGAAAAGGCGCCCGTAGAAATAGCGCATGGCGCTCGCAGAGTCGGCCTCAAGGCGTGCGAAGCATTCTTTGATAACGCGAGTTTCCGGTGACATTCGGTCGGCTCGCCTCCCCATCGGGCGGTTTTCGGCGGTCGGACGGCAGGGCTGACGGACGATCCGGGCGTGCATGCTGCCCGAGTTGGTGAGATTCTCTCACTCATCTCCGCAGGTGTTCAATGGATCGCTCTCACGGGGATACAAGATCGCTACTCAACGTAATGGCGCGTCAATTCAGCGTGACAGACGGTAAGTGAAACGGTCAACGCATACTGATCGGTATCCGATCTGGGAGGGAATGTTCGGGAAGAACCGTCCGGAAGGGGAGGAAGAACCTGCATCAGGGAAGAAGATTTCAGAATTATTCGGTGTTTCCTGCTCCGTGCCGTCCCGGGAGCCCGGCCACCGACCCCGGCATCGCGGTGCGGCGATCTCGCCGCTTCCGGCGGCGGAGATCCGCGCCGTGCGGCAAGCTGACCCAGGAGGAGGGCCGTGGGCGGACGGCACAGGGGCGGGTGACGCACGGTGACGTGCGGCCGGCAGGCAGATCACCCGTGCCGGCAGGCGCCCTGGGCCGGTGTCCAGCACGGGGGGAGAAACGCATGTCAGGAGCCGCGCGCGGAGCGCCGCATCCGGCGGCCGGTGAGGGCGGGCCGCCGCTCATCGGCATCACCACCTACCAGGAGCCGGCTCGCTGGGGGGTCTGGGTGCGCGAGGCGGCCCTGCTGCCCGTGCCGTACGCGCGCTCGGTCGAGCGGGCCGGCGGCGTCCCGGTCCTGCTGCCCCCGGCCGCGACCCTGCGCGGACTGGACACCCTGGTCTCCCGGCTGGACGGCGTCGTGCTGGCGGGTGGCGGCGATCTCGACCCGGAGCTGTACGGCGCCGTCCGGCATCCCGAGACCGGGCCGCCGCAGCCGCAGCGTGACCGGTTCGAGCTGGCCCTCGCCCGCGCCGCCGTCGACGCCGACCTGCCCTTCCTGGCGATCTGCAGGGGCATGCAGGTGCTGAACGTCGCGCGCGGCGGTGCCCTCGTCCAGCACCTGCCGGAGGCGGTGGGCCACAGGGGGCACGCCCCGGAGGTCGGGCTCGTCGGCTCGCACCGCGTGCGGATCGGCGAGGGGAGCCGGATCGGCGGGATCCTCGGCGCCTCGTCCGACGTCCCCACCTACCACCACCAGGCGGTGAGCCGCCTCGGCAAGGGCCTGACCGCCGTCGCCTGGACCGAGGACCAGGTGGTGGAGGCGGTGGAGCTGCAGGGCCACCGTTTCGGGCTCGGGGTGCAGTGGCACCCCGAGGAGGGCGACGACAGGCGGCTGTTCGAGGCCCTCGTCGTCGCAGCCGCCGGACGCTGACGCGGGGGAGCCGACGCAGGGGATTGGCGGCCGGGTCACCGGGCAAGTCGACGGGTGGATTTCCGCCGTTGTCCCCCCACCGGAGGCCGCCGCATGCCCCTGCACCCGCAGACCGTGAGCTTTCTGGAGCAGCTCGCCTCGTGGACCGCCGCGCCATCGGGGCGGGACGGGCCCGCCGAGCCCACGATCGCGGAGATGCGGGAGCGGATCGGCGCGGCCTTCCCGGTCGTGCGGCGCGAGCTTCCGTGGGTCGGCGACATCGAGGTGCCCGGCCCAGGGGGGCCCGTGCCGGTGCGCCTGTACCGGCCGGCGCCGCCCGAGCGGGGGCCGCTGCCGGCCGTCGTGTACCTGCACGGCGGGGGGTGGGTGCTCGGTGGCCTCGACAACGTGGACGCCTTCTGCCGCGACCTGGCGGACTCGGCGGGGTGCGTCGTGCTGAACGTCGGCTACCGGCTGGCTCCGGAGCACCCGTTCCCCGCGGCGGTGGACGACGCCTGGGCCGTGGTGTCCTCGGTCGCGCGCGAGCCCGGCCGGTACGGCGTGCTGAGCGGGGCCGTGGCGGTCGCCGGCGACAGCGCCGGCGGGAACCTCGCCGCCGTCGCCGCGCTGCTGGCCAGGGACGCCGGGGTCCCCCTCGCCCACCAGCTGCTCGTCTACCCGGTGACCGACACGGCGAAGGACACCCCGAGCTGGCGGGAGTACGGGACGGGCTACGGGCTGGACGCCGGGTCGCTCGCCCGGTTCATGGACCTCTACCGGGACGGCGCCGACCCGTCCGACCCCCGGCTCGCCCCGCTGCGCGCCCCGGACCTGGCCGGCGCCGCGCCCGCCACCGTGATCACCGCCGAGTGCGACATCCTTCGCGACGAGGCCGAGGGCTACGCGCGCCGCCTCGCCGCGGCCGGCGTGCCGGTCGAGCTGCGCCGCTACGACGGCGTCGTGCACTCCTTCTTCCTGCTGCCCGAGATCTTCGACGCCGGCGCCGAGGCGGTGGAGTTCGCTGTGCGACGATTGCGCGCGGCATTCGACGACCACTCGCGGCAGGGGAGTGCGGCATGACGCGGTACGACGCGTACGAGCGGCTGAAGATCGACTGGGCGGCGGACGGGGTGCTGCGGGTCACCATCAGCACGCCGGGCAAGCTGAACGCGGTCGACACCACCGGGCACCGCGAGCTGGCGGAGATCTGGCGCGACGCCGACGCCGACGACGAGGCGCGCGTGGTGCTCGTGCGGGGGGAGGGGACGGCGTTCTCCGCCGGCGGAGACCTCGCCATGATCGAGGAGATGATGACCGACCACGCCGCCCGCCGCCGGATCATGCGCGAGGCCCGCGACATCGTGATGAACGTGCTGAACTGCTCCAAGCCGGTGGTCAGCGCCGTCCAGGGCCCGGCGGTGGGGGCGGGGCTCGCGGTCGCGCTGCTGGCCGACGTCTCCGTCGCGGGCCGCACCGCGAAGATCATCGATGGTCACACGCGGCTGGGCGTCGCGGCCGGCGACCACGCGGCGATCGTGTGGCCGCTGCTGTGCGGGCTCGCGAAGGCCAAGTACTACCTGCTGCTCAACGACGTCCTCACCGGCGAGGAGGCCGAGCGGATCGGCCTGGTCTCGCTGTGCGTGGACGACGCGCAGGTGCACGAGCGCGCGCTGGAGATCGCAGGCCGGCTCGCCGCCGGGCCCGCCGAGGCGCTGTCGTTCACCAAGCACGCGCTGAACAACTGGCTGCGCCTCGCCGGGCCGACGTTCGACGCCTCCCTGGCGATGGAGTTCTTCGGGTTCACCGGGCCGGACGTGCGCGAGGGCGTCGCGGCGGTCCGGGAGAAGCGCCCGCCCCGGTTCGGCTGAGGCGCCGCCGGCGCATCCCGTGCGCCCCGCGCGGTCCGGCTCAGTACGACTTGGGGAGTCCCAGTTCGTGCTGGGCGATGTGGGCGAGGACGAGCTCCTCGGCGACCGGGATGTTCTTGGCGATGCGGGCGTCCCGGAACATCCGGGCGATCGGGTACTCCAGGGAGTACGCCATGCCGCCGTAGGTCTGGAACGCCCGGTCGGCCGCCTGCCAGGCCGCGTCCGCCGCGGTGAGCTTGGCGATGTTGGCCTCCGAGCCGCAGGGCCGGCCGCGGTCCCACAGCCAGGCGGCCTTGTAGGTCATCAGCCGGGCCAGCTCCAGCTGCGCCTTGATCCGCGCGAGCGGGAACGCGACGGCCTGGTTCGCCCCGATCGGCGTGCCGAACGGGGCGCGCTCGCCGGCGTACTCGCAGGCGAGCCTCAGCACCAGGCCGCCGGACCCGACGCCGCCCGCCGCGGCCAGGATCCGCTCGGGGTTGAGGATGTCCCACAGGACGGCGAAGCCCTGGTCGGGCTCGCCGAGGACCCGGTCGGCGGGCACGCGCACACCGTCCAGGAAGACCATGCTGGAGGCGACGGTGTTGGTGCCGAGCTTCGGGATCGGCCGGTAGGTCAGCGTTCCCGCGGCCACGGCCTCCTTGACGTCCACCAGCAGGACGGTGAAGCCGGCGGTGCGGGGGCGGGCCTCGGCGGCCGGGATCGTCCGGGTGACCAGGACGAGGAAGTCGGCGCGCTCGACGCCGGAGATCCAGATCTTCTGGCCGCTGACGACGAAGGAGTCGCCGTCGCGGCGCGCCTGGGTGGAGATGTTGATGGCGTTGCTGCCCGCGTCCGGCTCGGTGATGGCGAAACACGTCTCGACCTCGCCGGAGGCGATCTTCGGCAGGAGCTCGCGCCTCTGCTCGGCGGTGCCGTGCCGGGCGATGGTGAGGCCGCCGAAGGCGGGTGTCAGCAGGTACATGAAGGAGGCGGCGCCACCCGCCCCGCCCTCGGCGAGTGCCTCCAGGGCCACCGCGAGCTCCAGCAGACCCTGGCCCCCGCCGCCGTACTCCTCGGGGATCGCCAGGCTGTGCCAGCCGCCGTCGACCAGCTCCCGCCAGACCTCCTCCGGCCAGCGTTTGTCCGTGTCGCACCGGCCCCAGTAGTCCTGGTCGTACTTCCCGGCGACGGCCAGCACGCCCTCGCGCACCGCGGCCGCGCCCTCCGGCAGGTCGAAGTCCATCGCGCCTCCCTCACACGTTCTCGCCTGCGCTCACGGTAGCGGACGCGAGTAAGTGCTCACTGACGCGGGGTGGGCCATTGAAGCGCCTCTCCCCGGGTAGGCGACACGGGGACCTCGGCACGGGGCCCGGCCAGAGGGAGGCGACACGGGAGGGGGAGGCCATGCGGCCGCGCGACAGGTGGATGCTGGCCGGCGGACGGTGGAGCCAGGGCGCCGCGGACGAGACGTTCACGGTGACCGATCCGGCCACCGGCGAGCCGCTGGGAGTGGTGGCCGCCTCCTCGGCGGCGGACGTGGACACGGCGGTGGCCGCGGCCCGCGGCGCCGCACCCGGCTGGGCGGCCGCCCCGGCGGCCGAACGGGGCGCGGCCCTGCACGCGGCCGCGCGCGCGGTCGAGGAGCGCATGGACGAGCTGGCCGCCCTGGTGACGGTGGAGATGGGCAAGCCGACCGGCGACGCGCTCGGCGGCGTGGAGGCCGGGATCGGCGCGCTGCGCCAGTACGCCGAGCTGGGGCCGCTGCACGGGGGGCGCAGCCTCCCCGGCGGACCGGACGCCGCCGACTTCATGGTCCGCGAGCCGTGGGGCGTCGTCGCCGCCATCACGCCGTGGAACGATCCGGTCGTGATCGCCTGCGGGCTGGTCGGCGCGGCCGTGGCGACGGGCAACGCCGTCGTGCACAAGCCGTCCGAGCGCACGCCCCACACCGGCGCGATGCTCGCCGAGCTCGTCGCCGGGTGCCTGCCGGACGGGGTCCTGAACATGGTCACCGGCGGCGGCGCGGTCGGCGAGGCCCTCGCCGGGCACGGGGGCGCGGACGTCGTCGCGCACGTCGGCTCCACCCTCGCCGGCCGCCGCGTCGCCGAGCTGGCCGCACGGACCGGCGCGAGGACCGTCCTTCAGAACGGGGGCAACGACCCGCTGATCGTGGACGCGGGGGTCGACCCGTCCTGGGCCGCCGGGCAGGCCGCTCTCGGGTGCTTCGCCAACGCCGGGCAGATCTGTACCTCGGTCGAGCGCGTCTACGTGCACGAGGCCGTGGCCGAGCCGTTCCTGGACGCGCTCGCCGCCCGCGCGCGGAACCTGCGCCCGGGGCCCGGCGCCGACCCGTCCACCGAGCTCGGGCCCCTCGTCGACGAGCGCCACCGCACCAAGGTCCACCAGCAGGTGGAGAAGGCGCTCGCGGAGGGGGCGCGGGTGCTGACCGGCGCGCGCCTGCCGGAGGGCCCCGGCTGCTTCTACCCGGCGACCGTCCTCGCGGGCTGCGCCGACCACATGGCGATCATGGCGGAGGAGACCTTCGGCCCCGTCGCCCCCGTCCGCACCGTGACCGGGTTCGAGCAGGCGCTGGCGGCGGCGAACCGCTCCCGCTACGGCCTCGCCGCGACCGTCCTCACCCGCGACATGGCGCACGCCCAGGCCGCCTGGCGCACGCTGGAGGCCGGCACCGTGAAGATCAACGCGGTGTTCGGGGGCGCGCCGGGAGGCGCCGCGACCCCGCGCCGCGCCAGCGGCCACGGGTTCGGGTACGGCCCCGAGCTCCTGGACGAGATGACGGCCGTCAAGGTCGTGCACATCCAGGCCGCCGCCCCCTGAGCCTCATCCGGCGCCCGGGCCCCGGTGCCCCGCGGGGGCGGCCATGTAGCAGGTCACCATGCGGGCGACGAAGTGGGCGAAGACCTCCGGAGGCCCGGACGGGAGCATGATGTGGCTCATCGTCAGGCGCACGGCCGCGTCGGCGATCTCGGTGAGCGCGGCGCGGTCCAGATCCGGCCACTGGCGCAGGGCGTGCTCGGCGATGCGGGCGCTGGCGGAGAACAGCACCGGCTCGGCCTGCGTGGTGAGCAGCGGCAGCATCTCGTCCCCGCCCGCGCCCGTCAGCACCGCCTTCTTCAGCTGGTCGTCGGCGGAGGTCTCCAGCGTGAACATGACCGCGGCGACCACCGCCGAGTACAGGTCGGTGTGCTCGGACAGCACCGCGTCGATGCCGTCGAGGTAGCGCTCGTTGTCGCGGATCACGACCGCCTGCGCGAGGCCCCACTTGTCGCCGAACTCGTTGTAGACGGTCTGCCGGCTCACCCCGGCGGCGGACGCGACGTCGCGCATCCGGACGGCCCGGTAGCCGCGCTCCACCAGGAGGTCCGCGGCGGCGTCCAGCAGGGATTCGCGCACGGAACGGCCGGCGGTGCCCATGTGTCGTCGCCCTCCAGGATGCTGGTCAGTACGCCATTATCCCCCGCGCGCCGCCGCCGGGCCATCGCGAGACCGCCGGGTCGCCGCCGTCGAGCAGGTGCGCGAGCGGGAGGGTGGCCGCGCCCACGGCCACCGCCTCCGGCCCGAGGTGGCACAGCTCGATCGAGGTCTGCGCGAACGGCTGGCGCAGCGCGTAGGCGGCGGTGGCCGCGACGATCCGGTCCAGCATCCGGCCGCCGATCAGCAGCCCCGCCCAGCCGCCGATGATGATCTTCTCCGGGCTGAACAGGTTGACCAGGTCGGCGATGCCCGCGCCGAGGTGTTCGGTGATGTCCTCGCGCAGGGCGGCCGCCGCCTCGGACGGGTCGGCCAGCAGCCCGGCGAGCGCCGCCTCCTCGTCGGTCCCGGCCGGACCGCCCGCGGCCCTGTAGTGTTCCAGCAGGGCGGTCGCGCCGACATAGGACTCCAGGCACCCGCGGGACCCGCACCGGCACGGCGCGCCGCCGACCCGGGACGTCGTGTGGCCCCACTCGCCCGCGCTGCCGGCCGCGCCCCGGTACGGCGAGCCGTCGATCATGACGGCCGCGCCGACGCCGGATCCGATCAGGGCGACGACGGCGCCCCGATGCCCGCGCCCGGCGCCGAACCACATCTCCGCCTGGCCGAGCGCCGTCGCGCCGTTGTCCACGAACAGCGGCAGTCGGGTGCCCTCGCGCAGCATCCGCTCCAGCGGCACGCCGTCCCAGCCGATGGTCTGGCAGTGCACGACCGCCTCCGGGCCGTGCTCGATCACGCCGGGGACGCCGACCCCGACGCCGATGATGGACGCCGGGTCGACCGACGCGCCCTCGATGACCGCCGGCAGGCCGTCCAGGATGTGCCGGACGACGGCGCGCTCGTCGTGGCCGCCGTCGCCGAGGGGCAGGTCGGCCTTGGCCAGCTGGGTCAGCCCCAGGTCGAACAGCTCGACCATCACCCGCGTCTCGCCGACGTCCACGCCGACGAGGTGGCCGTAACCGGCCGCGGTCTTCAGGAGCACGCGCGGCCGCCCGCCGTCGGACTCGACGCTGCCCGCCTCCACGACGAGCCCGGCCTCGATCAGCTCGCTGACCACGTTGCTGACCGACGCGGGGCTGAGGCCGGTCTCGCGGGCCAGGTCCTGGCGGCTGAGCGGCCCGTCGAAGTACAGCCGCCTCAGCAGTACCGACCGGTTGGTGCGGCGCAGGTCGCGCACGGTCCTCCGGCGCCGTTCCGGCATCGGCCCCCCTCATCCCGCGGCCCGGGCCGGGCCGCGTCCCCCGCAGGTTCTCAGGTCTTGACCCCACCATTATGTCACTGCTTAGATCACGGCGTGAAATAAGGTGTGATCTAACTCTCCGAGTGACCCTCGTCACCTGATCGGAAGGCCGAGCCGATGCGTCCTACCCCCTCGCGGGCCCTCGCCGTCCTCGCGGCCGGGCTCCTGGCCACCTCCGCGGCGGGCTGCGGCGGCGGCACCACGTCCGGCGGCGGGAACGGCGACCCGAAGACGCTGACCTACTGGGCCAGCAACCAGGGCACCGACCTCGCGGCCGACCGGAAGGTGCTGGACCCCGAGCTGGCCAAGTTCGAGAAGCAGACCGGCATCAAGGTGAAGCTGGAGGTCGTCCCCTGGACCGACCTGCTCAACCGCATCCTCGCCGCCACCACCTCCGGCCAGGGACCGGACGTGCTCAACATCGGCAACACCTGGTCGGCGTCGCTGCAGGCGACCGGCGGCCTGCTGCCCTTCGACTCCGCCGCGATGGCCGAGGTCGGCGGCGCGCGGCGGTTCGTGCCCGCCGCGCTCGCCGCCGCGGGCGCCAAGGGCAGGGACCCGGCCGCCGTCCCGCTCTACTCCCTCGCCTACGGCCTCTACTACAACAAGAAGATGTTCGCGGACGCGAACCTGGAACCGCCCGGGACGTGGCGGGAACTGATCGACGCCGGCCGCGAGCTCACCAAGGACGGCAGGTACGGCATCGCGATCGAGGGCGCCAGCATCCCCGAGAACGTCCACCAGGCGTTCACGCTCGGCCAGATGTACGGCGCCGACTTCTTCACCCCGGACGGCAGGCCCCAGTTCGCCACCCCGCAGGCCGTCGCGGCGGTCAAGTCCTACGTCGACCTGCTCGGCAAGGAGAAGATCGCCGCGCCGGGCAACGCCGAGTACTCGGCCAACCAGTCGCTGAACGACTTCGCCACCGGCAAGGCCGCGATGCTGCTGTGGCAGGCCACCACCAGCGGGCTCACCAACCTCGGCATGAAGCCCGGCGACTGGGGCGTCGTGCCGACCCCCAGGCCGTCCCCCGCGCCGCCGGGCGGCCGGAACATCACCTCCATGGTCGCCGGCATCAACATCGCGGTCTTCAAGAGCACCGGCAATCGCGAAGGCGCGCTGAAGTTCGTGAAGTTCATGACCGGCGACGAGGAGCAGAAGATCCTCAACAGGGCGTACGGTTCGCTGCCCTCGGTCGTCTCCGCGCAGAGCGACCCGGCCTTCGACACCGCCGACCTCAAGGTCTTCAAGCGCGTTCTCGCCACGAGCGCGGCGCCGCTGCCGCAGGTGCCGCAGGAGAGCCAGTTCGAGACGGCCGTCGGCACCGCGATGAAGGAGCTGTTCGCCGACGCCGCAGCAGGCCGCCCGATCACCGAGGCCAAGGTGCGGGAGCGGCTCGCCGCCGCCCAGCAGCAGATGGGCGGCTAGCCGCATGACCTCTGCCGAGGTGTCGGCCGCCGCCGTCTCCGCCGGGGGGACGGCGCGGCCGGGGGAGACCGGGCCCGGCGGGCGGGGGCCCGCCGGGACGCGGCGCGGGAGGCGGCCGCGGCTGCCGCCGGGCGCGCTGCCGTACCTGCTGCTCGCGCCCGCGGTCGTCGCCGAGCTGATCGTCCACGTGGTCCCGATCGCCGTCGGGGTCTGGATGAGCTTCAAGGAGCTCACCCTCTTCTACATCCGCGACTGGTCGAAGGCGCCCGGCAGGGGACTCGGCAACTACCGCGTCGCGGTGGACGCCGACGGCGCGATCGGCGCGGACCTGCTGCGCTCGTTCCTGGTCACGCTCGCCGTCACGCTCCTGGCGGTCGCGCTGTCGTGGCTGTTCGGCACCGCCGCGGCCATCCTCATGCAGGACCGCTTCCGGGGGCGCGGGCCGCTGCGCGCGCTCTTCCTCGTCCCGTACGCGCTGCCGGTCTACGCCGCCGTGATGACCTGGGCGTTCATGTTCCAGCGCGACAACGGGCTGGTGAACCACCTGCTGGCCGACCAGCTGCACCTGACCGGCGGGGACCGGCCGTTCTGGCTGATCGGCGGCAACAGCTTCTGGGCCCTGGTCACCGTCGTCGTGTGGCGGTCGTGGCCGTTCGCCTTCCTGGTGCTGACCGCCGGGATGCAGAGCATCTCCCGCGACCTGTACGAGGCCTCGGCGCTGGACGGCGCGGGCGTGTGGCGGCAGATCCGGCACATCACGCTTCCGGCGCTGCGGCCCGTCAACCAGGTGCTCGTCCTGGTGCTGTTCCTGTGGACGTTCAACGACTTCAACACGCCGTTCGTCCTGTTCGGCAAGGCCGCGCCGGACGGCGGAGACCTGGTCTCGGTGCACATCTACCACGCCTCGTTCGTCACCTGGAACTTCGGGACGGGCTCGGCGATGTCGGTGCTGCTCCTGCTGTTCCTGCTGCTGGCCACGGCGGCGTACCTGTTCGCCACGTCGAGGAGGAGGCCCGCGCATGGCTGACACGCGCCCCGTCCGCACGGGGCGGGCGCCGACCGACCCGCCCGCCTCGTTCGTCTGGACGCGGCGGATCGTGCTGGCCCTGCTCGCCGCGTTCACCCTCCTCCCGGTCTACGCGATGGTCAGCTCGTCGCTGAAGCCCCTGGAGGACGTGCAGCGGCGGTTCCGGTGGATCCCGTCGCAGCCGACGATCCGCCCCTACGTCGACATGTGGTCGACCGTGCCGCTGGCCCGCTACTTCGCCAACAGCGTGATCGTGGCGGGCGGCGCGACGCTGGCGTCCGTGGCGATCGCGATCGGCGCGGCGTACGCCGTCAGCCGGTACCGGTTCGCCGGCCGCCGGGCGTTCACGGTGACGGTGCTGTCCACGCAGATGTTCCCGGGGATCCTGTTCCTGCTCCCGCTGTTCCTGATCTTCGTGAACGCGGGGAACGCGACCGGCGTCGCCCTCTACGGCAGCCGCGGCGCGCTCATCCTGACCTACCTGACGTTCTCGCTCCCGTTCTCGATCTGGATGCTCGCCGGCTACTTCGAGTCGATCCCGCGGGAGCTGGACGAGGCGGCCCGGGTGGACGGCTGCGGGCCGGTCGGCGCGCTGCTTCGGGTGATCGTCCCGGCGTCGCTGCCCGGCATCGTCGCGGTGACCGTCTACGCGTTCATGACGGCCTGGGGCGAGGTCCTGTTCGCCTCGGTCATGACCAACGACCAGACCCGCACCCTCGCGATCGGGCTGCAGGGCTACTCCACGCAGCACGAGGTGTACTGGAACCAGGTGATGGCCGCCTCCCTCGTGGTGAGCGTCCCCGTCGTCGCCGGGTTCCTGCTGCTCCAGCGCTTCCTGGTGGCCGGGCTGACCGCCGGCTCCGTCAAGTGACCCGTCTCGACGACCCCGAGGGAGACCCGTGCCCATCGACGACCTGACCGCTTTCGGCCCCGACTTCGCCTGGGGGGCGGCCACCTCCGCCTACCAGGTCGAGGGGGCCGTCGCTGAGGACGGCCGCGCCCCCTCCATCTGGGACGCGTTCTGCCGCGTCCCGGGCGCGATCGCCGGGGGCGACACCGGCGACGTCGCCTGCGACCACTACCACCGCTGGCCCGCGGACCTGGCGCTGATGGCGGAGCTCGGGCTGCGCGCCTACCGGTTCTCGATCGCCTGGCCGCGGGTGCTGCCCGCCGGCGGCGGCCCGGTCAACGCGGCCGGCCTGGCCTTCTACGACCGGCTCGTGGACGCCCTGCTCACGGCCGGGATCGAGCCCCACCCGACCCTGTACCACTGGGACCTGCCGCAGGCGCTGCAGGACCGCGGCGGCTGGCCGTCCCGCGACACCGCCGGGCGGTTCGCCGAGTACGCCTCCGTCGTCGCCGCCGCGCTCGGCGACCGCGTCACGTCGTGGGCGACGCTGAACGAGCCGGTGTGCGCGGCCTGGATCGGGCACCTGCAGGGGACCATGGCGCCCGGCGTCGCCGACATCCGCGCGGCCGTGCCCGCCGCCTACCACCTGCTGCTGGCGCACGGCCTCGGTGCGCAGGCCGTGCGCGCGGCGGCCCCCGGCGCCCGCGTCGGCGTCGTCAACCTGCTCACCGACTGCGAGCCGGGCGGCGAGGACGAGGCGGACGCGGCGGCGGCGCGGCGCGAGGACGGCCACCACAACCGCTGGTGGCTCGACCCGATCCACGGCCGCGGGTTCCCCGCCGACATGATCGAGGTGTACGGGGTGGAGCCGCCGGTGCGGACCAGCGACCTGGAGGCGATCGCCGCGCCGCTGGACTGGCTCGGGGTCAACTACTACCGCCGGTCCGTCACCGTCGCCGACCCCGGCGGCCCGCCGCCGCACGTGCGGCAGATCACCCCGGCGGGAACGCCGCGCACCGGCATGGACTGGGAGATCCATCCGGACCGGCTGGCGAAGATCCTCGTCCGCGTCACCGAGGACTACGCGCCGCGCAGCATCATGGTCACCGAGAACGGCGCCGCCTACGCCGACACCGTGGCGCCCGGCGGGGCCGTCCACGACGCCGAGCGCACCGCCTACCTGGAGGGGCACCTGTCGGCGTGCGCGTCGGCGATCCGCGCGGGCGTCCCCCTGGACGGCTACTTCGCCTGGTCGCTGCTGGACAACTTCGAGTGGGCCTACGGGTACGCGCAGCGGTTCGGTCTCGTGCACGTCGATTTCGCCACCCAGGAGCGCCGCGTCAAGGACAGCGGGCGCCGCTACGCCGAGATCATCCGCGCGCACCGGGACCTCCGGGCGCGGCCCCTGGCGTCCCGCTCCCTAGAGTGAGGGCCGACCGGTGCGGGCGAGGTGAGGAGGCCGGGTGGGCGGGATCCTTGTGGCCAACCGGGGAGAGATCGCGCTGCGGGTCGTCCGGGCCGCGTCCGAGCTGGGCCTGCGGACGGTCGCCGTGCACACCCGCGACGACGCCGCCGCGCCGCACATCCGGCGCGCCGACGAGACGCGCGTCCTGCCCGGCGAAGGCGTCGCCGGATACCTCGACGCCGACGCGTTCATCGCCGCCGCGACGGACGCCGGCGCCACGGCCGTCCACCCCGGCTACGGCTTCCTGAGCGAGAACGCGGGCTTCGCCGCCGGCTGCGCCGCGGCCGGGCTGGCCTTCGTCGGCCCTCGCCCGGAGCTGCTGGAGCTGTTCGGCGACAAGACCAGGTCGCGCGGCCTGGCGCGGGAGGCGGGCGTGCCCGTGACTCCCGGCACGCCCGGCGCGGCGAGCCTGGCCGAGGCCGAGGCGTTCGCGCGCGAGCACGGCACCGTCGTGATCAAGGCGCTCGCGGGCGGCGGCGGCCGCGGCATGCGCGTCGTCACCGGGCCCGCCGCCGTGGCGGACGCCTACGAGCGGTGCCGGTCGGAGGCGCTCGCCTCCTTCGGCGGCGGCGAGCTGTACGCCGAGAAGTACGTGCCGCGGGCCCGCCACATCGAGGTCCAGGTCGCGGGCGACGGCTCCGGCGCCGTCACCCATCTGTGGGAGCGCGACTGCAGCGTCCAGCGCCGCCACCAGAAGCTGATCGAGATCGCCCCCGCGCCCGCGCTGCCCGGCCGCGTCAGGGACGCGCTGCTGGACGCCGCCCTGCGGATGGCGGCCCGGGTCCGCTACGAGGGCCTCGGCACCTTCGAGTTCCTCGTCGGCGGCGAGGGGTTCTGGTTCCTGGAGGCCAACCCCCGGCTCCAGGTCGAGCACACCGTGACCGAGGAGATCACCGGCGTCGACCTGGTGAAGGCGCAGATCAGGCTGGCGATGGGGGAGGATCTCGCCGGGGTGGGCCTGGCCGCGCCGCCGCGGGCGTCCGGCTGCGCCGTCCAGGTGCGGGTCAACGCCGAGACGATCGGTGCGGACGGCGCGCCGCGTCCGAGCGCCGGGACGCTCACCGCGTTCGCGCCGCCGTCCGGGCCCGGCGTCCGCGTCGACACCCACGGGTACGCCGGCCACCGCACGAGCCCGCGCTACGACCCGCTGCTCGCCAAGGTCATCGCCCGCGCGGAGGACCTGCCGTCCGCCGCCGCCCGCGCCCACGGCGCCCTCGGCGAGTTCGAGATCGCGGGCGTGGCGACGAGCATTCCGCTGCTGCAGGGCGTGCTGCGCCACCCCGGCTTCACGTCCGGCGGCGCGGGCACGTCGTTCATCGCCGACCACCTGCCCGAGCTGCTGGAGAGCGAGCACCGCCGGTACTACGTCGAGACGGCCCGGAGCACCGCCGGGCCCGAGCCCGCCACCGTCCCGGACGCGCCGCCCGGCACGGTCGCGGTCCCCGCGCCGACGCAGGGGACGGTCGTGAGCGTCGAGGTGGCCGAAGGCGACCTCGTCCGGGCCGGGGCGCCGGTGCTGATCCTCGAAGCGATGAAGATGGAGCACGTCGTCCGCGCGGGGGAGCCGGGCATCGTCCGGGCCCTGGCCGCCGCGCCCGGCGACACCGTCGCCGAGGGCGCGCCGCTGCTGTTCACCGAGCCCGCCGAGGGAGGCGGCGGCCACGCCGCCGAGGACGAGGCGGCCGACCTCGACCTGATCCGCGCCGACCTCGCCGAGACGCTGCGCCGGCACGAGATCGGGCTCGACGCGGCCCGCCCGGAGGCGGTGGCCAAGCGGCACGCGCGCGGTCGCCGCACCGCGCGGGAGAACATCGACGACCTGTGCGATGCGGGCACGTTCGTCGAGTACGGCGCCCTCGTCATCGCCGCGCAGCGGCGGCGCCGCTCCCTCGACGACCTCATCGAGCGCACCCCCGGCGACGGCATGGTCTGCGGGATCGGCGACGTCGACGGCGCGCAGGCCGTCGTCGTGTCCTACGACTACACCGTCCTCGCCGGGACGCAGGGCCACCTGAACCACCGCAAGACCGACCGCATGCTCGACATCGCCCAGCGCCGCCGCCTGCCGCTGGTGCTGTTCGCCGAGGGCGGCGGGGGACGCCCCGGCGACACCGACACCACCGCCGTCTCGGCCCTGGACGTGACGACGTTCCACGCGATGGGGCGGCTCAGCGGCGCCGTCCCGTCCGTCGGCGTCGCGAGCGGGCGCTGCTTCGCCGGGAACGCGGCCCTGCTCGGCTGCTGCGACGTCATCATCGCCACCCGGGACGCCAACATCGGCATGGGCGGCCCCGCCATGATCGAGGGCGGCGGCCTCGGCGTCTTCACGCCCGAGGAGATCGGCCCGGTCGGCGACCAGGAACCGAACGGCGTCATCGACATCGTGGTGGACGACGAGGCCGAGGCGGTCCGGGCGGCCCGCCGCTACCTGTCCTACTTCCGGGGCCCGACGGACGGCTGGACCTGCGACGACCAGCGGATCCTGCGGCACCTCGTCCCGGAGAACCGGCTGCGCGCCTACGACGTCCGCCGCGCCGTCGCCCACCTCGCCGACACCGGGTCGGTGCTGGAGCTGCGCCGCGCGTTCGGGGTCGGGATCATCACCGCGCTGGTCCGCGTCGAGGGCCGCCCGATGGGCCTGATCGCCAGCAACCCGGCGCACCTCGGCGGCGCCATCGACCGCGACGCCGCGGACAAGGCCGCCCGGTTCCTGCAGCTGTGCGACGCGCACGGCCTGCCGGTGGTGTCCCTGTGCGACACCCCCGGCTTCATGGTCGGCCCGGACGCCGAGCGGACCGCCACCGTCCGGCATTTCAGCCGCCTGTTCGTCATCGGCGCCAACCTGCGCGTCCCGATCGTCACGATCGTGCTGCGCAAGGGCTACGGGCTCGGCGCGCAGGCCATGGCGGGCGGCGGGTTCACGGCGCCGCTCGCGACCCTCGCCTGGCCCACCGGCGAGATCGGCGGCATGGGGCTGGAGGGCGCCGTCCGGCTCGGGTTCCGCGCCGAACTGGAGGCCGCCGAGGATCCGCGCGCGATGTTCGAGCAGATGGTCGCCGCGGCCTACGAGCACGGCAAGGCGCTCCACGCGGCCACCGTGTTCGAGCTGGACGACGTCATCGACCCCGCCGAGACGCGGCGCTGGATCACCGCCGTGCTGGCCGCCGCCCCGCAGACCGGCGACCGTCCGCGCCCGTGGATCGACACGTGGTGAAGGGCGGGCCGGTGCGGTAGGCGTCGCGCACACGGGGATCGGCCCGCACCTCCGCCGGGGGCCCGGCGGCGATCACCTTGCCGTCGTCCAGGACATGCAGGACGTCGCAGACGCCGAGCACCGGCTCGATCTCGTCCTCGACGACCAGCACCGCCAGCCCCTCCTCGGCCAGGTCCCGCAGCAGGACCTCCAGCGCCCGCGCGTGCCGCACCGGAAGGCCCGCCCACGGCTCGTCCAGCACGAGCACGGCCGGTTCGGCGGCCAGGGCCCGCGCCAGGTCCACCAACCCGGCGACGCCGGTCGGCGCGTCCCGGACGGGCCTGTCCGCGTGGTCCCGGATGCCGACCCGGGCGAGGAGCGCTTCGGCGACGGCGCCCGCGTCGCGCCGCGCCTCGAAGCGGCGCCGCCACCGGTCCCGCGCGGTGCGCCCCGGCTGCTCCCGCGTCATCGCGTGCCTGGCCGCGGCGGCCTGGACCGCCTCCCGGACGGTCGCCGGCCCGGCCGCGTCCGACCGCTGGAACGTGCGCGCGATGCCGCGCCGGGCCCGTTCCCGCGCCGCGCTGCGCGTCAGGTCGGCGTCGTTCAGCAGGACGGCGCCCGCCGCCGGGCGCCGCAACCCCGTGATCACGTCGCACAGCGTCGTCTTTCCGGCGCCGCTCGGGCCGACCAGGCCGGTGACCGCGCCGGGCGGAGCGGTCAGCCCCGCCCCGTCGACCGCCGTCAGCGGGCCGAAGCGGACCGTCACGTCCCGCACCCGCAGGCCCTCCGCAGCGGCCATGGCATCCGCCCCTCACGCCTCGTGTGATGTGGATCACTGGCGGATTCACACCCTACTGAGGCGCGCGGGCGGCGGCAACGAAGCGTGGAGAAGGCGGGGGGACGGTCAGGGCGCCGGGGGTGCGAGCCTGCCGCGGGTCCACTCCTTGACCCCGGCGACGAACGCCTCGACGTCGGCGGCCTTCCCGGAGGCCATTTCGCCGAACCAGCCCGGCACGTACCGCTCGAACCGCCCGCTCTCCAGGACCTCCAGCACGGCCGCGGCCACCTCCTGCGGCGGCAGCGCGTCCGACACGTCGCTGAGCGGCGGCTCGTTGCCGGGAAGGGCGAACAGCTCCGTCCCGGCGATGAGCGCGGGCTGGATCACGTGGACCTGCACGCCGGTGCCGTCCAGATCGACCGCCATGCTCTCCCAGAACGCCGTGAGCGCGGCCTTGGACGCGGAGTAGGCCGCCTCGTGCGGCGGGCCCAGCCGCGCCGCGACCGAGCCCATCGCCACCAGGTGCCCGCGCCCGCGCGCGACCATGCCGGGCAGCAGCGCCAGCGTGAGCCGCACGGGGGACAGGTAGTTGAGCCGCATCACCTCGTCGGCCTCGGCGGGGGACAGGTCCTGGACGCGGCGCCGCTTCGGCATCCCCGCGTTGTTGACCAGCACGTCGACGCCGCCGAGCTCGCGTTCGGCCTCGGCGGCGAGGTCGGCGACGGCGTCGAGGTCGGCGAGGTCGGCCGCCCACATCGCCGAGTCCGGGGCGTGCTCACGGCACCGGGAGAGCACCTCCGCGAGCCTGTCCTTGCGCCGCGCCACCAGGCCGACCCGCGCCCCGGCGGCGGCGAGCGCCTCCGCCACCACGGCGCCGATGCCCGACGAGGCTCCCGTGACCAGAGCGGACCGTCCGGTGAGAGTCGCCATGCGGACCAACGTCACACACCCCGGCCCCACCGGCAAGACGCAGCGCCGCCGCCCCCGGAAAGCGGCCCGTCGAAATGTCCAGCGGCGCCCGCGCCATGTCGGTAAGGTCGTGGGTTTGGCCCCCCACCACCCTCGCAGCCGGAGGTCTGTCCGCATGCCCGCCGAGTCCGCCGCCCCTTCCGAACCCGCGGTCCTCGCTGCCGAACGCGCCCACCTCGCCGAGTCCCGCGCCGCCCTGCGCCGGATGCGCGAGCACGCCGCGAGCCTTTCCGCGGACGTCGCCGCCGACTGGGTCTCCAAGCAGTTCCTGGAGTCGCTGCTCGACCAGCGGGTCGAGGCCCTCGCCGACCACCCCGACACTCCGCTGTTCTTCGGCCGCATGGACCGTGCCGGCGCGGCCGGCCCCGACCTGCCCGCGGTCATGTACGTGGGGCGGCGGCACGTCCACGACGGCGACGAGGGACGCCCCCTCGTCCTGGACTGGCGCGCCCCCGTCTCCCGGGCGTTCTACCAGGCCGGGCCCGCGGACCCGATGGGCTGGCGGCTGCGGCGGCGCTTCGGGTTCCGGGCCGGCGAGCTGACCGCGTTCGAGGACGAGCCCCTCGACGGCGGCGACATCGGCCCGTCCCGGATCCTGACCGAGGAGATCGAGCGCCCCCGGACCGGCCCGATGCGCGACATCGTCGCCACCATCCAGCCCGAGCAGGACGTGATCGTCCGCGCCGACCTGCCCCGGAGCGTCTGCGTCCAGGGCGCGCCCGGCACCGGCAAGACGGCCGTCGGCCTGCACCGCGCCGCCTACCTGCTGTTCACGCACCGGGAGCGGCTGTCGCGGTCCGGCGTGCTGATCGTCGGGCCGAACCGCGCGTTCCTCGCCTACATCTCGGCGGTGCTGCCCGCGCTCGGCGAGGTCCGGGTCGAGCAGGCCACCATCGACGACCTGCTCGGCCCGCCGCTCCGCGACGAGCCCGCGGACGTGGCCGCCCTCAAGGGCGACGCCCGGATGGCCGACGTGCTGCGCAGGGCGCTGTGGCTGCACGTCCGCAAACCGGAGGAGGGGCTCGTCGTCACGCGGGGCGCGGCGCGCTACCGGCTCGCCGACCACGAGATCCGCGAGATCGCCGCCGCGCTGCGCGGGACGACCCGGTACGGCAGCGGCCGGGCCGCGTTCGCGCAGCGGCTGGCGCACCAGATCCTCGTCCGGATGGAACGGCGCGGCGAGGCCCCCGACGACCGCGTCCAGGACCAGGTCGCGCGGAGCGGGCCGGTCAAGCAGGTCCTCGACGCGGTGTGGCCGAAGGTGAGCGCCGAGCAGGTCCTGCACCGGCTGCTCTCGGACGCCGATCTGCTGCGCGGGGCCGCGAAGGGCGTGCTCGACGAGGACGAGCAGGCCGCCCTCCGGCCGTCGAGGCCCGCCCGCTCGCACCGTTCCGCCGCGTGGACCGCCGCCGACCGGGCCCTCCTGGACGAGCTGAACGACCTCATCGAGCGCACCACCTCGCTCGGCCACCTGGTGGTGGACGAGGCGCAGGACCTGTCCGCGATGCAGCTGCGGGCGCTGGGCCGCCGCTGCGCGACGGGCTCGGCGACCGTCCTCGGCGACCTCGCGCAGGGCACGACCGCGTGGTCGGCGCGCACGTGGAAGGAGGTTCTCGCCCATCTCGGGCAGGACGGGGAGGTCACCGAGCTGACCCTCGGGTTCCGCGTTCCGGGCACCGTCCTCGACTTCGCCGCCCGCCTGCTCCCGCACGTCGCGCCCGGCCTGGAGCGGCCGCGCTCGCTGCGGCCCGGCGCCGGAGCGCTCACCGTGCGGCGCGTCCCCGGCCTGGCCGCCGCGACGGTCGAGGCCGCCCGCGCCGCCCTCGCCCGCCCCGGTTCGGTCGGCCTGATCGTCCCGGACGCGCGGGCGGGCGAGCACGCGGCCGCGCTGGAGACCGCCGGGCTGGAGCACGAGGTCCTCGGGCCGGAGTCGGCCGGGACCGGACGGTTGCTCGTGATCCCCGCGACCCTCGCCAAGGGCCTGGAGTACGACCACGTGATCGTCGCCGAGCCCGCCGCCATCGCCGCGGCCGAGGCGCGCGGCCTCGCCCGCCTGTACGTCGTGCTGACCCGGGCCGTCACCACGCTGACCGTGCTGCACGAGGACGACCTGCCCGCCGAGCTGGCGGAGCCGGTGCCCTAGCCGGGCGCGCCCGGCAGGTCCGGGCGCACCCGCGGGCGCAGCCCGTCGAAGGCGATCCGCAGGACGTCCTCGCGGGCCCCGGCGCGGCCGGCGGCGTAGGACATGCCCGCCAGCAGCGCCATGACCTCGCCCGGCCCGACGTCGGCTCGGACGGCGCCGGCCTCCTGCGCCCGTTCGAGAAGGACCCCGAGGGCGGCCTTCAGGCCCGGCCCGGCGCGCCCGGTGGCCTTCCGGGCGTCGATGCCGGCCTCGGCCAGCGCCTCGGTGACGGCCTGCTTGGTCGCCGCCTGCGAGACCACCCGGGTGAAGAAGCCGAAGAACGCCGCGCCCGGGTCGTCCGCGGACCGCAGGTCCCGCGCCTCGGCCGCCAGCCGCTCCAGCAGGGCGACGAGCACGGCCTCCAGCAGCGACTCCTTGGTGGGGAAGTGCCGGAACACCGTCCCGATGCCGACCCCCGCCTTGCGCGCGACCTCCTCGGTGGAGGCGGAGGTCCCCTGGACGGCGAAGACCTCCTCGGCCGCGGCGAGGACCTTGGCGCGGTTGCGCAGGGCGTCGGCGCGCAGCGGCCTGCCGGAGGCGGGTGATGTCATCGCGGCCTTCCGTTGACAAGTGGAGTCTTGGCTCCATATTTTCTCATGCGGAGCACGTACTCCGATTCTAGGGGAGATCGCATGTCAGAGTTCGCCAGCCCCCGGGCCGTCCTCCAGCGGCTGATCGACGGGATAACCGCGCTCCGGCCGGAGGGCCTGCCGCAGCTCTACGCGGAGGACGCGGTGGTCGTGCACCCGTTCGCCCACCCGGCCTCGCGCCTGGAGGGCCGCGAGGCGCTGCGCCGGCACTTCGCGCAGCTGGAGACGCTGCCCGTGGAGCTGAAGGCGCGCAACGTCGTCGTGCACGAGACCGCCGACCCCGAGGTGATCATCACGGAGTTCGAGTACGCGGGACGCAACACCGAGAACGGACGGGAGTTCGTCGTGCCCAACATCTTCGTCCTGCGGGTGCGCGACGGGCACATCGTGGAGTCCCGCGACTACGCCCACCACCGCGCGTTCGACGAGGCGATGGCGTGAGGCCCCCGTCCGCCGCGTCCCCCCGCGAGGTGTTCGCGCGGCTCAGCGCGGGCATCTCGGCCGGCCGCTGGCACGAGCTCGCCGCCCTCTACGCCGAGGACGCGGTCGTCGAGCAGCCCTTCGCCCTCCCGCCCGCGCCGCCGCGCCTGGAGGGCCGCGCGGCGATCGACCGGCACTTCCGCGCCGCCGCGCGCGGGCCCCTCGAACTGCGCGCCCGCGACGTGGTGGTGCACGAGACCGGAGACCCGGAGGTGATCATCGCGGAGTTCGGCTACGACGGGCGCGTGACCACCTCGGGCCGCGCGTTCCGCGTCGCCAACGTCCAGGTGCTGCGGGTGCGCGACGGCCAGATCGCCGAGACCCGCGACTACCACGACCACCCGGGCTTCGCGCGGGCGATGATGGACGGCTGAGCGGGGAGGACCGCGCGGGGAGGACCCGCAGGGGCTGCCGGGCGCGGGCGGTTGACTGGCCGTCCCGGCCGTTCCTAGGCTGGACGTCGGCATACCGACCGGTTGGTATGTCCCGTTCCGGGTGGCCGCCGCCACCCACGCCCCGCGCGGAGGCCCCGTGAGCACAGCACCGCCCGACGCCGACGATCTGAGCAGGCGGGTCGGCGAGTTCCTCGCCGGCCACGACCCCGCGGCGACCGGGCCCCTGGAGTTCCTGCGGGCCCGGTTCGACGCCGGGCTCGCCTGGGTGCACTACCCCGAGGGACTCGGTGGGCTCGGCGCCCCGCGGCACCTGCAGCCCGCCGTCGACCGCCGGTTCGCCGAGGCGGGCGCCCCGACCAACCACCCCGAGCGCAACGGCATCGGGCTCGGCATGGCCGCGCCGACGATCCTCGCCTTCGGCACCGAGGAGCAGAAGCGCCGCTTCCTGCGCCCGCTGTGGACCGGCGAGGAGCTGTGGTGCCAGCTGTTCAGCGAGCCCGGCGCCGGCTCCGACCTCGCCGCGCTCGCCACCCGCGCCGTCCGCGACGGCGACGCCTGGACGGTCGACGGCCAGAAGGTGTGGACGTCCATGGCGCACGAGGCGCGCTGGGCGATCCTCGTCACCCGCACCGACCCGGACGTCCCCAAGCACCGCGGCATGACCTACTTCGTCTGCGACATGACCGCGCCGGGCGTCGAGGTCCGCCCGCTGCGGCAGATCACCGGCGAGGCCGAGTTCAACGAGGTGTTCCTCACCGACGTGCGGATCCCCGACGAGCACCGGCTCGGCGAGGTCGGGCAGGGCTGGCAGGTCTCCACCACCACGCTGATGAACGAGCGGGTCGCGATCGGCGGCAGCGCCGTGCCGCGCGAGAGCGGCATGATCGGGGTCGTCGCCGCGCTCTGGCGGGACCGTCCCGAGCTGCGCACCCCCGGCCTGCACGACGCCCTGCTGCGCGCGTGGGTGGACACCGAGGCGGCCCGGCTCACCGGGGCGCGGCTGCGCCAGCAGCTCACGGCCGGGCAGCCCGGCCCCGAGGGGTCGGGCGCCAAGCTGGCCTTCGCCAGGCTCAACCAGGAGGTGTCCGGCCTGGAACTGGAGCTGCTCGGCGAGGAGGGCCTGCGCTACGACGACTGGACGATGCGCCGCCCCACCGAGGTCGACTTCACCCGCCGCTCGCCCGGCTACCGCTACCTGCGCGCCAAGGGCAACTCCATCGAGGGCGGCACCTCGGAGATCCTGCGCAACATCATCGCCGAGCGCGTCCTCGGCCTGCCCGGCGAGATCCGCGTCGACAAGGACGTGGCGTGGAAGGACCTGCCCCGATGAGCGACCTGCTGTACGGCGAGATCGAGAACGACCTGCGGGCGAGCGTCCGCGACGTGCTGGGAGACAAGGCGCCCTGGACCTCCGTCCTCGCCGGCACCGAGAAGGACGAGCCCTACGACGCGCCGCTGTGGCGGGCGGTCGCCGGCCAGCTCGGCTGCGCGGGCCTGCCGGTCCCCGAGGAGCTCGGCGGCGCCGGCGCCACCTGGCGCGAGACCGCCGTCGTGATGGAGGAGCTGGGCCGGTCCGCCGCGCCCGTCCCGTTCCTCGCCAGCGCCGTGATCGCCACGGCGGCGCTGCTGGCCGCCGGGGAGCGGGAGCTGCTTCCGCGGCTGGCCGCGGGGGAGCGGATCGCGGTGCTGGCCGTCCCGTTCAGCGCCGCGCCGGGCGACGTCCCGGCGACGGTCCGAGTCGCCGACGGGACGCTGACCGGCGAGGTCACCAGCGTGGCCGACGGCATGGCCGCCGAGGTGCTGCTCGTCCCGGCCGGGGACGGCCTGTACGCGGTGGACGCCGCCGACGCCCGCCGCACCGCCGCGACCTCGCTCGACATGACGCGCCGGCTCGCCGACCTCGCCTTCTCCGCCGCGCCGGCCCGGCGCGTCGCCGAAGGGGCCGGCGCCGTGCGGGCCGCGCTGCGCACCGGCGCCGCGATGCTGGCGTCCGAGCAGCTCGGGCTCGCCGAGCGCTGCCTGGACGACACCGTCGCCTACGTGAAGACGCGCTACCAGTTCGGCCGCCCGGTCGGCTCCTACCAGGGCCTCAAGCACCGGCTCGCCGACCTGTGGACCTCGATCACCCAGGCCCGCGCGGTCGCCCGCCACGCCGCGTCCTGCGTGGCCGCGGGCGACGAGGACACGCCGATCGCGGTCGCCGTCGCGCAGGCGCACTGCTCGGCGGTCGCCCTGAAGGCGGCCGAGGAGTGCGTGCAGATGCACGGCGGCATCGGCTTCACCTGGGAGCACCCGGCGCACCTGTTCCTGAAGCGCGCCAAGGCCGACTCCATCGCCCTCGGCACGCCCGACCGGCACCGCGCGCTCCTCGCCGAACTGGTGAACCTTCCTCCGGCCTGACGGCGGTGCCTGACGGCGGGCGGACGGCCCCGGGCCGCGACCACGGGGCCGTCCGGCTAACCGGTGATGACCGCCAGGATCCGGGCGCCCTCGGGGAACGCGCCGCGCTCGGCCAGCGCCAGCACGCCGAACATCATCTTCGCCGTGTAGATCCGGTCGAGGACGATCCCGTGCCGGCCGGCGAAGTCGTCGGCGAACGCGTCCAGCTCGGGGGTGCTCCTCGCGTAGCCGCCGAAGTGGAAGCCGTCCTGGACGCTCCAGTCCCCGCGCCGCCCACCGTAGGTCTCGCGCTGGAGACGCGCCACCTCCCCGGTCATGAAACCGCCCCTCAGCACGGAGAACCCGACGGCGCGCTGCCCCGGGGCGAGCCCGGCGGCGAGGCCGGCCAGCGTCCCGCCTGTCCCGCAGGGGCAGCACACCACGTCGAAATCCGGCACCTCCGCGCCCAGCTCGGCGCAGCCCCGGACGGCCGGCGCGTTGCTTCCGCCTTCCGGCAGGAGGTAGAAGCCGCCCCACCGCTCCCGCAGCGCCTCGATGATGTCGGGCTCGTGCTTGCGCCGGTAGGCCGCGCGGTCCAGGTAGGTGAGGCGCATGCCCATGTGCTCGGCGCGCGCGAGCGTGTCGTTCAACGGCAGGCGCTCCTCGCCACGGATCACGCCGATGGTCGCGAACCCGTGGATCCTGCCCGCAGCCGCCACGGCCCGGATGTGGTTGGAATAGGCGCCGCCGAACGTCAGGACCGTCCCGTGCTCGCGCGCGGGCCCGAGGTTGTGCCGGAGCTTGCGCCACTTGTTGCCCGGCAGCTCCGGGTGGATCAGGTCGTCCCGCTTCAGGAAGAGCCGGAGACCGCGGCGCGCCGCCCGCTCGTCCGCCAGCTCCACCACGGGTGAGGTCGTCTCGGGGGAAGGCGTCATGGCATCGGCAGGCCGAGCCTCCCGCGGAGCGTACGCTGCACCTCCTCGATGCCCGGCCGCGCGTCGATGGTGACCACGTACTCCTTGCGGCCGAACAGCTCCAGGATGGGGTCGGTCCTCTCGTGGTACTCGCGCAGCCGCTCGGCGAGCGCCTGCTCCGTATCGTCCTCGCGGGACACCAGCTCGCCCCCGCACACGTCGCAGCGGCCCTCCTGCGTCGGGCGGTCGGCGATCAGGTTGTAGTCCATCCCGCACCCGTTGCACAGCCGGCGGGCCAGCACCCGGCGGCGGACCTCCTCGTCCGGCAGGTCCAGATGGATCACGCCGTCGATGTCGTAGCTCTCCAGGAAGAACTCCGTCTGCCGCCGGCTGCGGGGGAAGCCGTCGACGACGAACCCGTAGTTCCAGTCGTGCTGGGCTAGCCGGTCCCGCACGACGCTCTCCGCGAGATCGTCCCCGACCAGCTCGCCGGCCGCCATGGTGCGCCGCACCTGCGCCCCGAGCTTGGTGTGGTTCTTGACGTGCCAGCGGAAGATGTCGCCGACGCTGATGTGGACGATGTCCAGATCGCGCGCGAGCAACTCGGAGTGCGTGCTCTTGCCGCTTCCGACAGCGCCGATGATGACGTACTTGCGCATGGGGGAGAGCCTATGCGCGCCGTCCCGGTCAGAGGGGGAGGCGCAGGCGGCGGCCCAGCCTCCGGAACCGGGAGTCGGGAGCGCTCTCGGGCGACTCGTCCCGCACCATCAGGTTCTCCAGCAGCGTGTCGAACGCGGGCGGGCGGACGCACACCAGCGTCGCGCGGGCCCTGCGGGCGCAGTGCAGCCGCACCGACGGACGCAGCAGCCGCGAGAACGGGCCCCGCGTGCCACGCCCGACGACCAGGATGTCGTCGTCGCCCGCCAGCCGCACCAGCGTCGCGCCCGGCTCCCCGACGAGCGCCAGCGCGGTCATCTCCACGCCCTCGGGCGGGCCCCCGCACACCTCCGCCAGCAGCCGGGCGATGAGCTCGGCCCCGGAACCGCGCAGCGCCTCGGTGATGCCGCAGCCGAGCTGGCCCGCCGCCGACACGTGCGGGGGCAGCGGCGCGGCGTGCGCCACCAGCAGCGGCAGCCGGCGCAGCCGCGCCTCGCCGATCGCCCAGGAGAGGGCGCAGCGCGCACCCGCGGAGTCGTCCACCCCCACCACGACGCGGGGCCCGCCCTCCGGTCTCGCGATCACGGTCCCTCCTGTGGCCGCCGGGTGACAGCAGTCTAGACAGAAGGCATACCCGTTCCGGCGCGAGAGTTCCAGGTTCCGGGGGCACCGGTTCGCGACGAACCCGCGGCGAGGGCGTGGGCGCTGGACCTTCCGGCGCCGCGCGGGGCAGACTTCCGGTATGGCCGCACCGCACGAGCACGACTCCTCCTGCGCCGTCGCGCACGGCGACGTCCAGCCCGAAACGGGGGAGCGGACGCTGGTCGCGGTGTTCGCCGGCCCCGTCGCCGACCACCTGCTGCGCTACGCCGCCGGCCTCGGCTACCGCACGTTCCTCGTCGACCCCGACAAGGACCGCGACGGCACGTCCGACCTGCCGCCCCTGGACGCCACCGCGGACGTCGTCGTCACAGACCACCACCGGCCCGAGCTCGGGCCGGTCCTGCGCGACGTGCTGACGCAGCCCGTCCGGTGGGTCGGCGTCATGGGCAACCCGCGGCACCCCGCCCCGCACATCCCGGCCCTCACAGAACTCGGCGTTCCCGCGGCCGACATCGCGCGCGTGCACCGCCCGATCGGGCTCAACATCGGCTCCAGGACGCCGGCCGAGATCGCCCTGGCGACCCTCGCCGGCCTGATCGCCGACCGCAACGGCCGCCCCGGCGGCTTCGAGTTCTAGTGCTGGCGGTCGCCTACGACGCCTTCGCCGGGCCGCTGGAGATCCGGGAGCTGCCCGACCCGCGGGTGCCGCCCGGCGGCGCGGTGATCCGGGTCGAGGCCACGGGCGTGTGCCGCAGCGACTGGCACGGCTGGCAGGGCCACGATCCCGACATCCGCGCCTTCCCGCACGTCCCCGGCCACGAACTGGCGGGCACGGTCGAGGAGACCGGCGCCGGCGTCGCCGGCCTGCGGCCCGGCGACCGGGTGACCGTCCCGTTCGTGTGCGCCTGCGGCCGCTGCCCGTCCTGCCAGGCGGGCGACCAGCAGGTCTGCGAGGCCCAGACCCAGCCCGGCTTCACGCACTGGGGCTCGTTCGCCCACTACGTCGCGATCGACGCCGCCGAGGTGAACCTGGTGCGCCTGCCCGACGAGATGGCCTGCACGACCGCGGCCGCGCTCGGCTGCCGGTTCGCCACCGCGTTCCGCGCCGTCCTCGCGCAGGGACGCGTCCGCGCGGGCGAGTGGGCGGCGGTGCACGGCTGCGGCGGCGTCGGGCTGTCCGCCGTCATGATCGCCGCGGCGGCCGGCGCGCGGGTCGTGGCGGTCGACGTGTCGCCGCAGGCGCTGGAGCTGGCGCGCCGCTGCGGCGCGTCCGCCGTCGTCGACGCCGCGGCTCACGACGACGTGGCCGAGGCCGTGCGCGAGGCGGCCCACGGCGGCGCCCACGTCTCGTTGGACGCGCTCGGCAGCCCGGCCACCGCCCGCGCCTCGGTCGAGTCCCTGCGCCGCCGCGGCCGGCACGTCCAGGTCGGGCTGCTGCCGCCCGGCGCGGGCCGCGCCGACCTGCCGATGGAGCGGGTGATCGGATGGGAGCTGGAGATCGTCGGCAGCCACGGGATGGCCGCCCACGCCTACGGCCCGATGATGGAGCTGGTCCGCTCCGGAGCGCTGCGCCCCGACCTGCTGGTGGGGCGCGTCCTGACCCTGGACGACGCCCCGGCCGCCCTCGCCGCGATGTCCGGGGCCGGGATCACGGTGATCGAACCTCGGCGCCGGCGTCCCCCCGGCGACGGCGCCGGTGGCGTCCACGGGGCGCGGGCGTAGGATCAGGGGTGACGCCCGTGTTCTGTCAGTGGGCTCGTCTACGGTCGGAGGCGACGGCGCCCGCCGCCCTCGCCGCCCTGGCGATGCCGCCCAGCAGAGGTGACGACCACCATGCCCGACACCATGCCCGACACCATCGAGACAGACCGTGACTTCCAGTCGCTGGCCGACCCGTACCGGCGGGAGCTGCTGGCGCACTGCTACCGGATGCTCGGCTCCATCCACGACGCCGAGGACCTGGTGCAGGAGACCTACCTGCGGGCATGGCGCTCCTACGGCGGCTTCGAGGGCCGCTCCTCGCTGCGCACGTGGCTGTACCGCATCGCCACGAACGTGTGCCTGACCGCCATCGACCAGCGCGGCAACCGGCCCATGCCGTCCGGTCTCGGGGCGCCGAGCGAGGAGCCGGAGCGGCCCGTGGTGGCCTCGGACGAGGTGCCGTGGCTGGAGCCCGCCCCCGACGCCGTTCTCGGGGCCGACGCCACCGACCCGGCGACCATCGTCACCGCGCGCGAGAGCACCCGCCTGGCGTTCGTGGCGGCCCTGCAGCACCTGCCCGCCAAGCAGCGGGTCGTGCTGATCCTGCGGGACGTGCTGAAGTGGCGGGCCGCCGAGGTCGCCGAGCTCCTCGACACCTCCACCGCCGCGGTCAACAGCGCGCTGCAGCGGGCGCGCGCGCAGCTGGAGGAGAACGCCCCCCTGCGCGACGAGCTGGTCGAGCCGACCGACCCCGGCCAGCGCGACCTCCTGGAGCGCTACGCGAAGGCGTTCGAGTCCGCCGACATCGCGAGCCTGATCGAGTTGTTCAAGCAGGACATCGTCTGGGAGATGCCGCCGTTCCCGCAGTGGTTCGTCGGCGCCGACCACGTCGTCCGGCTCATCCTGGCCCAGTGCGGTCCCACCCCCGGCGACATCCGGATGGTCCCGGCCGCCGCGAACGGGCAGCCGGCCTTCGGGCTCTACAAGCGCGACGACGAGGGCGTTCACCGCGCGTACCAGCTCCAGGTGCTGAGCGTCACCGGCGACGGCGTCGCCCACGTCTCGGTGTTCTTCGACACGACCCTGTTCCCGGTGTTCGGGCTGGCCGAGAGCCTCTGATCGCGCCCCCGCCCTTCCACTGGGCGGAAATGGGGGCGGGGCGCGCGCCGCGCCGGCTGCGAGGGTGGTGGCCGGGCGGGGACGCCGTGACGGCCTCCCGCCGAGCGGGAAGGGGAGGCTTATGGACAAGGTCGTGGCCTCGGCGGCGGACGCCGTCGCCGACATCGGTGACGGATCGTCCCCGGCCGTCGGCGGCTTCGGGCCCCGCGGGGCGCCGCCGGTCCTCATCTCCGGCCTCGACGAGCGGGGCACGGCCGGCATCACCGAGCAGGAAGGGATGAGGGCATGACGCACCCGCCGTACCTGTACCCGGGCTACAAGAGCACCGTGCTCCGCGCCCCGTCGCAGGATCTGCTCATGCCGAAGCTGGGGCCGGACAGCATCGAGCTGACCTCCCCGGTCTTCGGACACCAGGAACTGGGACGCAGGGACCACGACCTCACCGTCCAGCACGCCGGGGAACCGCTCGGCGAGCGGATCGTCGTGACCGGCCGCGTGCTCGACGGCGCGGGCCGCCCGGTGCGCGGCGCGCTGGTGGAGGTCTGGCAGGCCAACGCGTCGGGCCGGTACCACCACCTCGGCGACGTCCATCCGGCGCCGCTCGACCCCAACTTCACCGGCGCCGGACGCTGCCTGACCGACGGCGACGGCCGCTACCGGTTCGTCACGATCAAGCCGGGCGCCTACCCGTGGGGCAACCACCACAACGCGTGGCGGCCCGCCCACATCCACTTCTCGGTGTTCGGCACCGCGTTCACCCAGCGGCTCGTCACCCAGATGTACTTCCCCGGCGACCCGCTGTTCGCCCACGACCCGATCTTCCAGTCGATCCCGGACGAGCGGGACCGGGAGAAGCTGGTCTCCCGGTTCGACATGGACACCACCACGCCGGAGTGGGCGCTCGGCTACCAGTGGGACATCGTCCTCGGCGACACCCCGATGGAGGCCTGATGAGCACGCCTTCCCCCACGCCCTCGGCCGTGACGCCCTCCCAGACGGTCGGCCCCTTCTTCGGCTACGCGCTGCCGTACGAGGCGGGCCCGCAGGTGGTCCCGCCGTGGCGGCCCGACGCGATCCGGGTGCGCGGGCGCGTCCTGGACGGCGCGGGACAGCCGGTGCCGGACGCGCTGCTGGAGATCTGGCAGGCCGACGGCAACGGCGAGGTCCCGCACCGCCCCGGCGGCATCGTGCGCGCCGGGCACGGCTTCTCCGGCTTCGGCCGGTGCGGCACCGACGCCGACGGCGGCTACTGGTTCAGCACCGTCAAGCCCGGCGCGGTCGGCGGGAGCGCGCCCTACATCGCCGTGCTGGTGTTCGCCCGCGGCCTGCTGAAGCCGGTCTTCACCCGGCTGTACTTCCCCGAGGACGGGGCCGCCCGCGCGGCCGACCCGCTGCTGGACGCCGTCCCGGAGGAGCGGCGCGCGACCCTGGTCGCCGAACGTGAGGGCGAGCGGGAGTACCGGTTCGACGTCCGTCTCCAGGGGGACCGGGAGACGGTGTTCCTTGCCTTCTGACGAGCACGGGCCGCCGCCCGGCGGGCACGGGCCGGCGCAGGAGCGCCGCCCGGCGCCGGACGCGGGACTGCTGTCGCCCGTCCGGGCGGGGACGGAGGCTGAGGCCGCCACCAGCGACCTCGCCTACCTGACCGCCATGCTCGACGCGGAGGCGGCGCTCGCCCGCGCGCAGGCCCGGCTCGGTCTCGTCCCCGCCCCCGCCGCGGAGGCGATCACCGCCGCCGCCGACGCGGACCGGTTCGACCTGCCCGGCATCGCCCGCCGGGCCCGCGGCTCCGGCAACCCCGTCGTGCCGCTGGTCGCCGATCTGCGCGCGCTCGCGGGCGCCGCGGGCGAGCACGTCCACAAGGGCGCCACGAGCCAGGACATCGCCGACACCGGCGCCATGCTCGTCGCGGCCCGTGCCAGGCGCGTCGTCCTCGCCCACCTCGACCGGGCACTGGACGCGCTGGCCGGGCTCGCGGCGCGGTACCGCGACACGCCGATGCCCGCCCGCACGCTCGGCCGGCAGGCGCTGCCGACGACGTTCGGCGCCAAGGCCGCGGGCTGGCTCATGGGCTGCCTGGAGGCGCGGGAGGGCCTGGCCGCCGTCCTGCTGCCCGCCCAGCTCGGAGGCCCCGCCGGGACGCTGGACGCCTTCGGCGACCGGGCCCTCGACCTCGTCGCCGCCTACGCGGAGGAGACCGGGCTGGCGTGCCCCGTCCTGCCGTGGCACACCCGCCGAACGCCCGTCGCCCGTCTCGCGGCGGCGCTGGCGGTGGCCGCCGGCGCCCTCGGCAAGATCGCCACCGATGTGTGGCTGCTGGCGCAGAGCGAGGTCGGCGAGGTCGCGGAGGCCGCGGGCGCGGGCCGGGGCGGCTCGTCGTCGATGCCGCACAAGCGCAACCCGGCGCTGTCCGCGCTGGTCCGGTCCGCCGCCCTGCAGGTCCCGGCGCAGGTCCAGGTGATCCTCGCCGCGCAGGCCGCGCCGCACGAGCGGCCGGCGGGGGAGTGGCACGCCGAGTGGCAGCCGCTGCGCGAGTGCCTTCGGCTGACCGGCGGCGCCGCCGAGACGGCCGCCGAGCTGCTGGACGGCCTGGAGGTGTCCACCGAGCTGATGCGCGCCGACCTCGACGACCTCCTGGACCTCCTCGGCGACGACCCCGGGACCGGCGCCGCCGCCGCCCTCGTCGGCCAGGCCCTCGACGCGTACCGCAGGAGCCGCGCGTGACCGCCGCACCGCACCACCGTCTGGACGGACCGGACGGCGCGCCCGTCGTCGTCCTCGGCCCGTCCCTCGGCACCTCCATGGACCTGTGGCTGCCGCAGATGCCCGCGCTGACGCGTGCCTGGCGCGTGCTGCGCTACGACCTGCCCGGCCACGGCGGCACGCCAGCGCCCGGCGGCCCGTTCACCGTCGAGGACCTCGCCGGCGGGGTCGTCGCCCTGCTCGACGGCCTCGGCGTCGAGCGGGCCGCCTACGCCGGGGTGTCGCTCGGAGGCGCGGTCGGGACGGCCCTCGCGCTGCGCGCCCCGGAGCGCGTCGCCAGCCTGGTCCTGTGCTGCACGTCCCCGCGCTTCGGCGACCCGGGGCCCTGGCGCGAACGCGCCGCGCTCGTCCGCCGCGAGGGGGTCGGCCCGGTCGTGGACGGCGCGGCGGGACGCTGGTTCACGCCGTCCTTCACCGGAGCGGACCCTTACGTGGCGATGCTCCGCGCCACCGACGCCGAGGGCTACGCCGGCTGCTGCGACGCCCTGGCCGCGTTCGACGCGACCGAGCGCCTGGCCGAGATCCGCGCGCCGGCCCTGGTGGTCGCCGGTGCGCAGGACGGCCCGACCCCGCCGCGCGGCCACGCCGACCGGCTCGCGGCCGGCATCCCGGGCGCCCGGCTGACGGTGGTCGAGGGCGCCGGGCACCTGGCGAACGCCGAACGCCCGGCCGAGGTCACCGAGGCGATCACCGCGCACCTGGACCGCACGTGGAAGGGAGCCCGCCGATGAGCGAGCGCATGTCCGACGGGGAACGGCACGCGCTGGGCATGAGGACGCGGCGCGAGGTGCTCGGCGACGCCCACGTCGACCGCGCCGAGGCCCGCAAGGACGGCTTCACCGCCGACTTCCAGGACCTGATCACCCGCTACGCGTGGGGGGAGGTCTGGAGCCGTCCCGGCCTGGACCGCAGGACCCGCAGCTGCATCACGCTGACCGCCATGGTCGCGGGCGGCCACCTGGACGAACTGGCCATGCACGTGCGCGCCGCGCTCCGCAACGGACTGACCCCCGACGAGATCGGGGAGGTGCTCCTGCAGACGGCGATCTATTGTGGAGTGCCCGCCGCGAACTCGGCGTTCGCCGTCGCCCAGCGGGTACTCACCGAACAGGAGTGACGGGCCCGGGCGGAGGAGCCACGTGGGAGCGGACCCCAGGAGAGGGGACAGGGCGGAACGCGCGCGGCCGGTCAGCGTGACGGGCAAGGTCATGGCCATCCTGAACGCCTTCGCGCAGGGCGGCGTCCGCCTCAACCTGAGTGAGATCTGCCGCCGCGCCGGCCTGCCGCTGGCGACCGGCCACCGCCTCGTCGGGGAGCTGGTCGGCGGCGGGTTCCTGGAGCGGGTGCCGGACGGCACATACCGCATCGGCACCCGGCTGTGGCGCATCGGAAGCCAGGCCCCGGCGGTCACCGGGCTGCGAGAGCTGGCCCTCCCGCACATGGAGGACCTGTACGAGGCCACCCACGACAACGTCCAGCTCGGCGTGCTCCGCGACGAGCGGGTGCTGATCGTGGAGCGGCTGCGCGGGACGCGGTCGGTGCCGGTCGTGACCCAGGTCGGCGCGACCTTGCCGCTGCACACCACCGGCGTCGGGAAGGTGCTGCTGGCGTTCGCGCCGCCGCGGGTGCTGGAGAAGGTCCTGGCCGGCGAGCTGCCCCGGCACGCGGCGCGCTCCATCACCGACCCCGGCGAGCTGCGGCGCTGCGTCGAGCAGGTCCGCCGTTCCGGCTACGCGGTGACCCGCGACGAGATGACGCTGGGCGCGTCGTCCGTCGGCGCCCCCGTGCGCGACGGCGCGGGCGACGTGGTCGCGGCGGTGTCGCTGGTGTCGAGCACCCGCAGCGCCGACCTGCGGCGGCTGCTGCCGCCGCTGACGACCGCGGTGCGCGCCCTGTCCCGGGACGTGGCGGCGCACTGGCCCGGAGGCCCCGACCTGTTTTCCGCTGAGCGGAACGCCGGCGCCTGAACCTGCGGCGACGCGCGCGACCATCGGCGCGAGGCCATCACGAGGAGGATCGATGCGGACCCAGGTCGCGATCATCGGCGGAGGACCGGCGGGGCTGCTGCTGTCGCATCTGCTCCATCTCCAGGGGATCGACTCGGTGGTCCTGGAGAGCCGCGACCGCGACTACGTGGAGCACCGGCAGCGGGCCGGGATGCTGGAGCAGGGGACGACCGACGTCCTGCGCGAGAGCGGCGCGGGCGAGCGGCTGGACCGGGAGGGCCTGGTCCACCACGGGCTGGAGCTGCGGTTCGGCGGCGCCGGGCACCGGGTCCCGCTGACCGACCTCACCGGCCGGACCGTGACGGTCTACGCCCAGACCGAGATCGTCAAGGACCTCGTCGCCCGGCGGCTGGCCGACGGCGGCGACGTGCGGTTCGAGGCGGAGGTCGTCGCCCTGGACGCCTCCGCGCCGAGCGTGACCTTCCGCGACGGCGACCGGACGCGCACCCTGGACTGCGACTACATCGCCGGCTGCGACGGGTTCCACGGCGTCGGCCGCCCCGCCGTGCCGGGCCTGCGGACGTTCGAGCGCGAGTACCCGTTCGCCTGGCTCGGGATCCTCGCCGACGTCCCGCCCTCCACCGACGAGCTGATCTACGCCCACCACGACCGCGGGTTCGCGCTGCACAGCCTGCGCTCCCCGCAGGTCAGCCGCCTCTACCTCCAGGTGCCGCCGGACGAGGACATCGCCGCGTGGCCCGACGCCCGGATCTGGGACGAACTCGCGGCGCGGTTCGCCACCGACGACGGCTGGGAACTGCGCGAGGGCCCGATCACCGACAGGTCGATCACGCCGATGCGCAGCTTCGTGGCCGAGCCGCTGCGGCACGACCGGCTGTTCCTCGCCGGCGACGCGGGGCACATCGTCCCGCCGACCGGGGCGAAGGGCCTCAACCTGGCGGTGTCCGACGTGACCGTCCTGGCGCGGGCGTTCGCCGAACGGTACGCCTCCGGATCGCACACCCTGCTGGACGAGTACTCCGACGCGTGCCTGCGGCGGGTGTGGCGGGCCGAGCACTTCTCGTACTGGATGACCACGCTGCTGCACACCGACCCGGCCGCGACCGGCTTCGAGCGCCGGCTCCAGCGCTCCCACCTGGACTACGTGGCCTCCTCCGAGGCGGCCAAGACCTCCCTGGCCGAGAACTACACCGGCCTTCCCCTCACCTAGCCGCGCGCTCACGGCGCCCGGGTGAGATGCACGTCACCGAAATTAGCAGCCCCTGACATTTTGCCACGTAGGCAAGTTCGGTCTACGGTGAGACGCGTGGCGGCGCCGCCGGCCCCCGGCCCGGCGGCCGTCGGCGCGTGCCGTGCCCCCACGTGGACGCGGAAGGTGAAAGGCTTCGGCATCTGCTCGACGTCGCCGCCCGCCCGGCGGCGGCCGCGAGCCCGCCCCCGCCCGGCCCTGACCGGCGCAGAACCCGATGCGAAGGACAGCGCAGTGAGCCTCCTCGACAAGCCGCCCCGCCAGGTCGGCGCGTTATCACGACTGCGCAGGCCGGGACGGGCCGGCGCGGCCGCGGGACGCCCCGGCGGCCGGCCGCGGCCCGTCCGCGAGCTCCTGCTGATCATCGTGCTGTTCGCCGCCTACAAGCTCGGTCGGCTGCTGGCGGACGGGCGGGTGAGCGAGGCGTTCGACAACGCCCACCGCGTCCTGCGCCTGGAGCACGTCCTCGGCCTGCCGGGCGAGGCGGGCGTCCAGCACGGGCTGCTTCACAGCCAGTTCCTCGTGCACGCGGCCAACTCTTACTACGCCTACGTGCACTTCCCAGCCGCCGTGCTGTTCCTGCTCTGGATCTACCTGCGGCGGCCCGTCCACTACCGGTGGGTGCGCCGGGTGCTCGTGGCGCTCACCGCCGCGGCGCTCGTCCTGCACCTGCTCGTGCCGCTGGCGCCTCCGCGCATGCTGCCCGCGGCGGGGCTGATCGACACCGCCGCCCGGTACGGGCCCTCGGTGTACGGGGCGCCGCAGACCGACACGATCGCCAACCAGTACGCGGCCATGCCGTCCCTGCACATCGGCTGGGCGGCCGTCATCGCGCTCGGGCTGGTCGTCACGTCCCGGACGCGGTGGCGGTGGATGTGGCTCCTGCACCCGATCGCGACGATCGCGGTCGTCGTCGGCACCGCCAACCACTACTGGCTGGACGGGATCGTGGTGCTGGCGCTGCTGTCGGTCACCGTCCTGCTGCTGCGCCCGCCGCCGGCGGACGAGCCCGCCGGTTAGCCCGCGGGCTCGGCGCCCAGCGTCTCGAGCAGCTCGGTCACCGGCTGCAGCTTCTCGTACAGCAGCAGGACGGGCTCGCCCGGCGCCGCCATGTCCAGCGCGGAGGTCAGCGCGCCCTTCAGGTCCCCGGCCGGGTGGTGGCGCACGTCCGGGCGGACCTCCCGCAGCCCCTGGACGATCAGCCGGGTCATCTCGCCCGAGCGGCGCCCCCGCAGGTCCTCGTCCTCGTAGACGACGACGCGGCCGAACGAGCCCGCCAGCGCCCGGGCGGTCTCGCTCACCAGCTCGTCGGAGCGGTCGCCCGGCAGCGTCACCGCCGCGACCCCGACGCCGCCCCAGCACCGCTCGACGAACGCGCCCATCGCCCCGACCGCCGCCGGGTTGTGGGCGTAGTCGACCAGGACGGGGTTGGCGCCGACCTGGTACACGCAGCCCCGTCCGGGGTTGCGCGTGTGCGGGTCGAACGAGCGCAGCGCCCGCGCCACCACCTCCACCGGCACGCCGAGGGCGCGGGCGGCGGCCGCCGCGGCGAGCGCGTTGGCGATCACGTGGCGGGCGTGCCCGCCGAACGAGCCCGCCACCTCGGCGGCCGGCAGGATCGGGGTCCGGCGATCGCCGCGCGCCTCGGTCAGCCACCCGTCCCTGACGCTGTAGCCGGCGCCGCCGCGGCGCAGGTGCCCGGCGAGGACGGGGGCGTCGGGGGACAGGGCGAAGTAGCGCAGCACCGGGTCGCGCTCGCGGACCCCCGGCCGCCCGGCGAGGCCCGCCGACGCCGCGTCCTCGGCGTTGAGGACCACGTGGCCGCCCTGCCGGATCTCCTCGGCGACCAGGGACTTGATGTCGACCAGGTCGTCCACGGTCTCGGTGTCGTCGACGCCGAGGTGGTCGCGGGTGACGTTGGTGACGACCGCGACGTCGGCGCGGTCGTAGCCGAGGCCGCGCCGCACGATGCCGCCCCGCGCGGTCTCCAGCACGGCCGCCTCCACCGACCGGTCGCCGAGCACCATCTCCGCCGAGCGCGGCCCGGACGCGTCGGACCGGTGGACCAGCTGCCCGCCGACGTACACGCCCTCGGTGCTGGTCATCCCGGTCCGGCGCCCGTCCAGCTCCAGCATGTGCGCGATCATCCGGACGGTCGTGGTCTTGCCGTTGGTGCCGGTGACCGACACGACCGGCACCCGCGAGGGCGTCCCCTCCGGGTACATCAGGCCGATGATGTCGCCGGCGACGTCGCGTCCCGCGCCCTGGTGCGGCGCCAGGTGCATCCGCAGGCCGGGCGCGGCGTTGACCTCCAGGATCCCGGCGGCGCCGCGCTCGGCGGGCGGCGGGGAGGCGGCGTCGGGCAGCCGCAGGTCGATGCCGCACACGTCCATGCCGACGGCCGCGGCGGCCCGCACGCACATCGCGGCGACCTCGGGGTGGACGTCCGCGGTCACGTCCCGGCTGGTGCCGCCGGTGGACAGGTTCGCGTTGCGGCGCAGCCACACCCGCTCCCCGTCGGCGGGCACCGACCGCGGGCCGTGCCCCTGCCGCTCCAGCAGCGCCAGCTCGGCGGGGCCGAGAACGAGCCGGGTCAGCGGCCGGTCGTGGCCCTGGCCGCGCGCAGGGTCGGCGTTGACCCGCTCCACCAGCGCCGCGACCGTGGCCGTGCCGTCGCCGGTCACGCACGCGGCGGTCAGCTCGGCCGCCGCCGCGACCCGGCCGCCGACCACCAGCACCCGGTAGTCCTTGCCCGGGATGTAGCTCTCGACGAGGACCTCGCCGCCGTCCCCGGCCGCCGACGCGAACGCGGCCACCACCTCCGGCGGCGTGGTCAGCTCGATGTGCACGCCCTCGCCCTGGTGGCCCGCCAGCGGCTTGACGACCACCGGGCTCCCGACGGCGCGCAGCGCCTCCAGCGCCTCGCCCGGGGACGCCGCGACGCGCCCCTCCGGCACGGGCAGGCCGGCGTCGGCGAGCAGGCGGTGCGCGAGCCGCTTGTCGCCCGCGACCTCCATCCCGATCGCCGAGGTGGCGTCGGTCATCGCCGCCCACACCGTCCGGCGGTACCGCCCGTACCCCAGGCGCAGCAGGTTGAGCCCGCCGACCCGGCGCACCGGCACGCCCCGCTCGCGCGCCGCCCGCGCCAGCGCCGCCGTGCTCACCCCGAGCCGCTCCTCCTCGTGGACGGCGGCGATCCGGGCCAGGTCGGCCGAGGTGCCCGGGACGAGCCCGGCGAGCGCCCCGTTCACGATCCGCACCGCCAGGGTGATCAGCCGCTCCACCACCGGGCTCTGGGACGGCTCGTCGGGCGGGCACTCCAGGATCACGTCGTACTCGGCGGGCCCGCCCGCGCGCACGGTGCGGCCGAAGAACACCTCCCGCCCGATCAGCCCGGACAGCTCCAGCGTGACGTGCTCGGTGACGTGGCCGAAGTAGGTGCCGCGCGCCATCGCCTCCAGCAGCCCGCCCGGGCGGCCCGCCGAGCAGTGGTGTTCGGCCAGTCCGGGCAGGGCGTCGACGAGCCGCTCGGCGAAGCCGGGATGGTCGGTGGTCTCGTGGCCGGTCAGGCCCTGCAGGTCCAGCCGCGCGATCGCGACCGGGCGGGACAGGTAGATGTTCGGGCCGCCGAGGCGGCGCACATGGTCGAGTCGCACCGCTATCCCTCCTCCGGGCCGCGCATGTTGCCGATCGCCGGGAGCCGGTCGTTCATCTGGAACGCGCAGCCGGCCGGCAGCAGGTGCAGCGACACGTCGAGCATGGCCATCGGCTCGTCGTCGGAGGCGGCGTAGGCGACCGTGGCCTGCCCGGCGTCCACGACCGTGACGACGCCCGTCCCGACGACGTCGAACCGCCCGTCGCCGACCACGATCGCCGTGTCCTCGTCGATCCCGACGCCGAGCAGCCGGGTGTCCAGCGCTATCCCGCTCATCAGCCTCGGCAGCCGCCCCCGCTCGTTGAAGTGCATGTCGATCAGCACGTTGTCGAGCAGGGCGAGCCCGGGGCCGACCTTCACGGTGGAGGCGGCCACATCGTGGCCGCGGCCGCCGAGGATCATCCAGTGGCCCATGGCGGTGGCGCCCGCGCTCGTCCCGGCGATCACCAGACCCTCCTGGTCGAGCCGGCGCTTGAGCAGCTCGTTGGTCCTCGAACCGACCAGGGTGCGGATCCGCGACTGGTCGCCTCCGCTGAACAGCACCCCCGTCGCGGTCTCCAGCGCCCGCTGCGTCGCCGCGTCGTCGGCCGCCGCCCGGCCGAGCAGCCGCAGTTCGCGCACCGAGGACACGCCGAGCCGCCCGAACACCGCGGTGTACTCGTCGGCGACCTCCTCGGGCACCTCCGTCGCCGTGGTGATGACGACGATCCGCGCGTCCTCCTCGCCCGCAAGCTCGACGAACGTCTCCAGCGGGCCGGAGCCGCAGATCCGGTTCTCCGCACCGCCGATGATCAGCAGCCGGCCCTTGCGTCCGGCGCCTCCGTGTTTGTGGTTCACACGTGCTAGCTACCCCTGATAACCGCCTGTAGTCGCGCGAACGCGACAAGTCATGGGATGGGGTGCGTCGTGCTGTGACATGCTGTGCCGGTGAGCGGCCCCGTTCCCGCGGACGACGCCGTGCGGCCGCCGTCCGGCGCGGCCCGCCCATGGCCGCACCAGGGCGGCCGTGCCGCCGCGCTGGCCGCCGCGTCCGCCCACTACCTGCGGGGCGAGCCGATCGACATGTCCGCGCTCGCCGCCGAACTGGGCGTCGGGCGCGCCACCCTCTACCGGTGGGTCGGCAGCCGCGAGCAGCTCCTGGCCGCCCTGCTCGGGGAGATGACCGAGCGCACCTACCGCGTCGCCGCGCGCGGCGTCGGCGGCGCCGGCACCGAACGGATCCTCGCCCTGCTGGACCGGTTCATGCGCGCGGTGGTGGACGCCGAGCCGCTGAAGGCGTTCACCGAGCGCGAGCCCCGGCTGTTCATCAGGCTGGCCACCATGCCCGGCACCATCGAGGACCGCGCCACCGAGCTGCTCACCGGCGAGCTCCAGGCGGAGATCGACCGTGGAGCGCTGCGCACCCGGCTGCCGACCCGGACGCTCGCACAGGCCATCGTCCGGATCGCCGACTCCTTCATGTACGCCCATTACCTGGGCGGGAACCGGCCGGAGATCGACCAGGCGCTGGAGGTCGTCGAGCTGCTGCTGCGGCCCTGCCCGGGCGGCGGGGAATCACCGGGCGCGGCGGGACGCTGAATCTCTGGGGACGTGACCGTTTCGCGGCATTGCTCCCCGTGAGAGGCTGAAAGTCATTGGACGCATCGTCGAAAGAGGGGCCGTGAGCGACATCCCCCGCCGCGCGGTGACGCGGACCGCCAAGCTGGCGAGCCTGCCGCTCGGCTTCGCCGGGCGCACCGCCCTCGGTTTCGGCAAGCGGACCATCGGCCGTCCCGCCGAGGCCGTCGCGCTGGAGGTCCAGCGTCGCACCGCCGAGCAGCTGTTCGCCGTGCTCGGCGAGCTGAAGGGCGGCGCCATGAAGGTCGGCCAGCTGCTGTCGATCTTCGAGGCGGGGCTGCCCGAGGAGGTCGCCGGCCCGTTCCGCGCCAGCCTGACCCGGCTGCAGGAGGCGGCGCCGCCCATGCCCGCCGCGACGACGCACCGCGTCCTCGCCGAGGGGCTCGGCGAGGACTGGCGTGCGATGTTCGCCGAGTTCGACGACCGCCCGGCCGCCGCCGCGTCCATCGGCCAGGTCCACAAGGCCGTCTGGCACGACGGCCGCACGGTCGCGGTCAAGGTCCAGTACCCCGGCGCCGCCCAGGCCCTCATGAGCGACTTCAACCAGATCTCCCGCCTCAGCCGCCTCGTCACGCCGCTGTTCCCGGGCGTGGAGGTCAAGCCGGTCATCGCCGACCTCAAGCGACGCCTGGAGAAGGAGCTCGACTACGTCGACGAGGCCCGCGCCCAGACCGCCTTCCGTGACGCCTACGACGGCGACCCGGACTTCACCGTCCCCGCCGTCGTCGCCCAGTCGGGCAACGTGCTGGTCACCGAGTGGCTGGAGGGCACCCCGCTCGCCAAGGTCATCGCCGAGGGCGACCAGGAGGCCCGGAACCGCGCCGGCCTGCTGCTGTTCCGCTTCCTGCTGTCCGGCCCGGCCCGCTGCGAGATGATCCACATCGACCCGCACCCGGGCAACTTCCGGCTGCTGGACGACGGCCGCCTCGGCGTCATGGACTTCGGCGGCGCCGCCCGCGTCCCCGCCGAGCTCCAGTGGTCGATCGGGCGCCTGCTGCGCATCGGCACCCTCGGCGACCCCGACGACATCGTGGACGCGCTGTTCGAGGAGGGCTTCCTGATCGGGGACGCCGAAGTGGACCCCGACGAGGTCGCCGCGCTCGTCGCCCCGCACGCCGCCCCGTTCGCCGTGGAGCGCTTCCGCTACTCCCGCGAATGGCTGCGCGAACAGACGGCCCGCGGCCTCGGCCTGGCCTCCGACCTGCGGCCCGGCGCACTCGCCCGCGCGTTCCGCCTGCCGCCGCAGTACCTCGCCGTCAGCCGCGCCCTCTCCGGCTGCGGGGGCGTCCTGTGCCAGCTGGAGGCCGAGGGCGAGTACCGTGCCGAAGCCGAGCGCTGGCTCCCCGGCTTCTCCACAGACACCGACACCGATCCCGACCTCGACGACAAGGCGCAGATCACCGCCTGAGCCCGCCCGGCGGTCATGCCCCCCGTCCGGCGGTCATGCCAGGGCCTGCGCCTCCTCCTGCTCCACCCGCTGGTTCCATTCGCGCTTTCCGGACTGCCAGCCGTCCTCGTCGCGGCCGCGCCGCCAGTAGCCGGAGATCGACAGCCGGTCCAGGGGAAGGCCGCGCTCGACGCGCAGGTGGCGGCGGAGCGCCTTGACGAGGTTGGCCTCGCCGTGCACGAAGGCGTGCACCTCCCCTTCGGGGAAGTCGAGCTTCTGGACGGCCTCGACCAGCAGGTCGCCGACCTGGCCGCCGCCCCGGTGCAGCCAGACGATCTCCGCGTCGCCGGGCGTGCGCAGGTCCTGCTCCTCCTCGGGCCCCGCGACCTCGATCAGCACGCGGGCGGGGGCGCCGTCCGGGAGGCGTTCCAGGGAGGCCGCGATCGCGGGCAGGGCGCTCTCGTCGCCGGCGAGCAGGTGCCAGCCGGCGTCGGCGCGGGGCGCGTAGCCGCCGCCCGGGCCGTTGAAGAAGATCTCCTCGCCCGGCCGGACGCTCGCCGCCCACGGACCGGCGAGGCCCTTGTCGCCGTGGTGGACGAAGTCGATCGTCAGCTCGCCGGCCCCGGCGTCCCACGCGCGGACGGTGTAGGTGCGGGTGCTGGGCCACTGCTCGCGCGGCAGCTCGGCGCGCACCCGCTCCATGTCGAACGGCTCGGGGTAGGCGACGCCCGGCCGCGGGAACAGCAGCTTCACGTAGTGGTCGGTGAACTCGCCCGCGCCGAAGTCCGAGAGCCCGTCACCGCCGAGGACCACGCGGATCATGTGCGGTGTGAGGCGCTCGGTGCGCAGCACCGTTCCCCGGTGGAGCCTGCGTCCCTTGCGTGCCGGTTCCGTCGCCATAGGGTCCCCTCAGATGATCCGGATCACAGTGCTTAGGCAAGCCTAACCACTGCCGGATCCCGAATGTTCCCCGATGGATTCCGGCGATCAGTGAGCCGAGGCCAGGCGGGCCGTGCGGGTCCGTGCGACCTCGGCGGCGATCGCCGCGAACGCGGCGTCGGTCTCCTCTCCGGCGAGGACGGTCGCCAGCGTCGACTTCACGATGACGACGCCGTACCGGGGCGAGACCCAGATGAGCTGGCCGCCGAGGCCGTTGGCCGAGAAGTCGCCGTTCTCGCCGAGCCACCACTGCAGGCCGTACCCCCTGTTGAACGTGGCGGACGGCTGCGTCGACTCCGTCACCCACGAGGCGGGAACGACCTGGCGACCGTTCGCCCTGCCGCCGTTCAGGTACAGCAGGCCGAACCGCGCGAAGTCGCGGTCGGTGGCGTAGTAGCAGCAGTACCCCATGTTGTTGCCGTTGGAGTCGTTGCCGAGGTACGCCTTGGCGGCCATCCCGGCCGGTCCCCAGATCTTCTTCTGGACGTAGGCGTGGTACGGGACCCCGGTGGCCTTGGCCACGACCCAGGAGAGGACGAACGAGTTCATGCTCGTGTACTCGAACCTCGTCCCCGGCTCCCATCCGCGCTTGCGCTGCTTGGCCAGTTCGGTCAGCGGATACCCGAGGCTCGCGGCGACGTGCACGAACGGCACGTCGTTGGTCTCCGTCCACTGGATGCCCGACGACATCCGCAGCAGGTCCCGCAGGGAGACGCCGTCGTAGCCCGAGCCCGCCAGCTCCGGGACGTACCGGGTGACCGGGTCGTCGACCGAGTCGATGAAACCCTCGCCGAGCGCGATGCCGACCGCGGCCGAGGTGAACGACTTCGCCATCGACCACGACTGGAACAGGGTGTCGCGGTTGGTGGTGACGTACCGCTCGAAGACGACGTCGCTTCGGTCCAGGACGACGAACCCCTGCGTACCGGTACGGGCGAGGTAGTCGTCGAGGGTGTGCCTCTGGCCTTCGTAGGTGTAGGTGACCGCGAGCGGCCGGTACGCCTCGCGCAGGGCGACGGGATCGGACGAGGGCAGCAGGGGGTCGAAGCCGCGCGCGGCCTCGGTGACGCCGACGGACGGCGGGGGCGGCGGCGCGGGCGCCGGGGGAGCGGCGTTCGCCGGGGGAGCGGCGAGGGCGACGGTGACGGCGGCTGCGGCGAGTGCGAGCGTCCAGGGCCTGCGGCGCATCGGACCTCCGTGGGGGGCGGGATCGGCCGGGTTCCTCACCGATGGTGATCGCGACACGCCGCCGCGTCCATGGTGCGGGGCGACGAAATCCGGAGGCGGACATGGCGTCGCGGCACAAAGGCCCGCGGCCCGGGGCCGGTGACCCTCCGAACAGGGCCCTCTGCGGTACGTTCGTCGGGCCCCGCGTCCCCTCAGCCGCCCGTGCCGCCGGAGGAACGATGTCCGTGCTCGCCCAGCTGCTCGCCGCCGTCGCCGACGGCTCCGTGGAGATCGTCGACCTGACGGCACCGCTGTCGGAACGGACCCCGATCCTGCGATTGCCGGAGCCGTTCGCCAACACCGTCCCGTTCCGGCTGAGGGAGATCAGCCGCTACGACGACCGCGGACCCGCCTGGTACTGGAACGACATCGAGACCGGCGAGCACGTCGGCACCCACTTCGACGCCCCGGTGCACTGGGCCACCGGCCGCGACGGCGAGGACGTCTCGCAGGTCCCGCCCGCCCGGCTCGTCGCCCCCGCCGTGGTGCTGGACGCCTCCGGGCGCGCAGCCGCCGATCCCGACTTCCTGCTGGAGATCGACCACGTCCGCGACTGGGAGCGGGCGCACGGCCCGCTCCCGGACGGCGGCTGGCTCCTCTACCGGACGGGCTGGGACGCCCGCGCCGCCGACCAGGACGCCTTCCTCAACGCCGACGAGAACGGCCCGCACACCCCGGGGATCTCGGCCGAGTGCGCCCGGTGGCTGGCCGAGGAGACGCCGCTGCTCGGCCTCGGCGTCGAGACCGTCGGCACCGACGCGGGCGGCGCCCACGGCTTCGACCCGCCCTTCCCGTGCCACTCCTACTTCCTCGGCGCCGGCAAGTACGGGCTCACCCAGCTGCGGAACCTCGACCGGCTCCCGGCCCGCGGCGCCGTGCTGCTCGCCTCGCCGCTGCCGATCGTCGGCGGCTCGGGGAGCCCGGCCCGGGTGCTCGCGCTGATCGAGCGATGAACGTCGCCGAGGCGGTGGGGCAGACCCTCGCGCGGTTCGGCGCCGGCACCGTCTTCGGAGTCGTCGGCAGCGGCAACTTCCACGTCACGAACGCCCTCGCGGCGAACGGCGCCCGGTTCGTCGCCGCCCGCCACGAGGGCGGCGCCGTGACGATGGCCGACGCGTACGCGCGGGTGAGCCGCGGCCTCGGCGTCGTGACCGTCCACCAGGGGCCCGGCCTGACCAACGCGGTCACAGGCATGGCGGAGGCCGCCAAGAGCCGCACGCCGCTGCTGGTGGTCGCGGGCGAGGTGGCCGCGGCCGCGGTCCGCTCCAACTTCCGCGTCGACCAGGCGGCGATCGCCGCGGCGGTGGGCGCCGTCCCCGAGCGGGTCCACTCCCCGCAGACCGCCCTGGCCGACGTGGCGCGCGCGTGCCGGACGGCGGTCGCCGAGCGCCGCACGGTGCTGCTCGGGCTGCCGCTGGACGTCCAGGCCGCCGACCTGCCGGACCCGCCCGCGCGGACGTCCCCGCGCGCCCGGCCGGGGAGAGTGCCGGCGCTGCCGGTGCCGCCGCCCGCCGCGATCGCCGGCCTCGCCGACGCGCTCCAGGCGGCGCGGCGGCCGGTGTTCGTCGCGGGGCGCGGCGCGCGCCTGTCGGGTGCGCGCGACGCCCTGGCCGAGCTCGCCGGACGCTGCGGGGCGCTGCCCGCGACGTCGGCGGTGGCGCGCGGGCTGTTCGCGGGCGACCCGTTCGCCCTGGACGTCAGCGGAGGCTTCGCCACCCCCGCCGCCGCGGAGCTGATCCGCGGCGCCGACCTGGTCGTCGCCTGGGGCTGCTCGCTGAACATGTGGACGACGCGGCACGGCGCCCTCATCGGCCGGGACGCCGCGGTCGTGCAGGTCGACGTGGACGCGCACGCGCTCGGCGCGCACCGCCCCGTCGACCTCGGCCTGATCGGCGACGCCGCCGAGACCGCGCGGGCCGCCTCGGCCGAGCTCGGCGCGCGCGGGCACCGGGCCACCGGCTACCGCACGCCCGAGGTGGCGGAGCGGCTCGCCCGCGAGGGCCGCTGGCAGGACGTCCCCTACGACGAGCACCCCTGCGAGGACGGCGGCGACGGCCCCCGCATCGACCCGCGCACGCTGACGATCGCCCTGGACGGGATGCTGCCCCGCGAGCGCACGGTGGCCGTCGACTCCGGCAACTTCATGGGCTACCCGGCGATGTTCCTGGACGTCCCCGATGACGACGGCCTGGTGTTCACGCAGGCGTTCCAGTCGGTGGGGCTCGGCCTCGCGTCCGCCATCGGCGCGGCCGTGGCCCGCCCGGACCGGCTCACCGTCGCCGCGCTCGGCGACGGCGGCGCGCTGATGTCGGTCGCGGAGCTGGAGACGGCCGTCCGGCTCGGGCTCGGCCTGCTCGTGCTCGTCTACGACGACGAGGCCTACGGGGCGGAGGTGCACCACTTCGGTCCGGGCGGGCACCCCCTCGACGCCGTGACGTTCCCGCCCGCGGACCTGGCCGCGATCGGGCGCGGGTTCGGCTGCGCGGCGGCGACCGTCCGGACGGCGGACGATCTCGCGGCGGTGGCCGGCTGGCTGGCGGGGCCGCGCGACCGGCCGATGGTCGTGGACGCCAAGGTCACCCGCCGTTGTCCCTCATGGTGGCTGGAGGAGGCGTTCCGTGGTCATTAGCTGACCCTGTGTAGCTGCGCTCTCCTTGGGAACGATCACGATCACGGCCGCCGTGGCCTGCTTCACACGCCCGAGGAGGAGACATGACGCGAGGGCCGAGGCTGCCCGAACTCGCCAAGGAGATGTCGGCGGAGTTCGCCGGCACTCTGATCCTTATCCTGTTCGGCGTCGCCGTCGTCGCCCAGGTCGTGGCCGGGAGCGGGCTCGGTGAGCCGCAGAGCCTCGGCGACCACGACAGCATCGCCTGGGCCTGGGGCTTCGGCGTCACGCTCGGCGTGTACGTCGCGGCCCGGACCAGCGGCGGGCACCTCAACCCCGCCGTGACGCTCGCGCTCGCGGTGTTCAAGGGGTTCCCCTGGCGCAAGGTCCTGCCGTTCTGGTTCGCGCAGACGCTCGGCGCCTTCGTGGCCGCGCTGATCGTCCGATGGGACTACAGCGAGATCCTCGCCAAGTTCGACCCCGGCCACACCTTGAAGACCCAGTTCGTGTTCTCCACCCTGCCGGGCAACGGCTCGCTGCCGATCGGCACCTGGGGCGCGTTCCGCGACCAGGTGATCGGCACCGCCATCCTGCTCTTCCTCGTCCTGGCCCTCACCGACCTGCGCAACGCGCCGCCACTGGCCAACCTGGCGCCGCTGATCATCGGCATCGTGGTGGTGGCGATCGGGATGGCGTGGGGCTCCGACGCCGGCTACGCGATCAACCCGGCCCGCGACTTCGGGCCGCGGCTCGCCCAGTACATCACCGGTTACGACACCGCCTGGCGGGACCAGTACGGCGACCTGTACTTCTGGGTGCCGATCGTCGCCCCGCTGATCGGCGGCCCGCTCGGCGCCGGCCTGTACCTGGTGCTCGTCGGGCGCCACCTTCCAGAAGAGGAGGGCGGCCTGCCCACGGGGCCGGAGCCTGAATACGACGTCACCTGACGGGCCCGTTCCCGCGGGCGGAAAGGAAGAGTCCATGGCCGACTTCGTCGGGGCCCTCGACCAGGGCACGACCAGCACCCGATTCATGATCTTCGACCACGGCGGCAACGAGATCGCCCGCCACCAGCTCGAACACGAGCAGATCCTGCCCCAGGCCGGCTGGGTCGAGCACAACCCGACCGAGATCTGGGAGCGCACCCGTTCCGTCATCGAGAGCACGCTGAACAGGGCGAACCTGTCCCACGGCGACCTGGCCGCGTTCGGGATCACCAACCAGCGCGAGACGACCGTGGTGTGGAACCGGCGCACCGGGCGCCCCTACTACAACGCGATCGTCTGGCAGGACACCCGCACCGACCGCATCGCGTCCGCGCTCGAACGCGACGGCCGGGGCGAGACGATCCGGCACCGCGCCGGGCTGCCGCCCGCGACGTACTTCTCCGGCGGGAAGATCCAGTGGATCCTGGAGAACGTCGACGGCGTCCGCGAGGCGGCCGAGAACGGCGACGCGGTCTTCGGCAACATCGACACCTGGGTGCTGTGGAACCTCACCGGCGGGATCGACGGGGGCGTGCACGTCACCGACCCGACCAACGCCAGCCGCACCATGCTGATGGACCTGGAGACCCTCTCCTGGGACGACCAGCTCCTGTCGTTCTTCGGGATCCCGCGCTCCATGCTGCCGGAGATCAAGCCGTCCTCGGCGCCCGACGCCTACGGGACGACCCGCGCGAACGGCCCGCTCGGCGGCGAGGTCCCGCTCACCGGCATCCTCGGCGACCAGCAGGCGGCGACGGTCGGGCAGGTGTGCTTCTCTCCGGGCGAGGCCAAGAACACCTACGGCACCGGCAACTTCCTGCTGCTCAACACAGGTGAGGAACTCGTCCGCTCCAAGGCGGGGATGCTCACCACGGTCTGCTACCAGTTCGCCGACGACGCGCCCGTCTACGCGCTGGAGGGTTCGATCGCGGTGACGGGGTCGGCGGTGCAGTGGCTGCGCGACCAGCTCGGCATCATCTCCGGCGCGGCGCAGAGCGAGTCGCTGGCCCGGCAGGTCGACGACAACGGCGGGGTCTACTTCGTCCCGGCCTTCTCCGGCCTGTTCGCCCCCTACTGGAGATCGGACGCCCGCGGCGCCATCGTCGGCCTCTCGCGCTTCAACACCAACGCCCACCTGGCCCGCGCCACCCTGGAATCCATCTGCTACCAGTCCCGCGACGTCGTCGAAGCCATGCGCGAGGACTCCGGAGTCTCCCTGGACGTCCTCAAGGTCGACGGCGGCGTCACCGCCAACGAACTGTGCATGCAACTCCAGGCCGACATCCTCGGCGTCCCGGTCTCCCGACCCGTCGTCGCCGAAACCACCGCCCTGGGCGCCGCCTACGCCGCCGGCCTGGCCGTCGGATTCTGGAACACCACCGACGAACTCCGCCAGAACTGGAACGAAGACAAACGCTGGCAACCCACCTGGAACAACGACCAACGCCAACAAGGCTACGCAGGCTGGAAAAAGGCCGTCGAGCGCACGTACGGATGGGTCGAGGTCGACTGAGAAGGGTGCCTCGCGGGGAAGGTCGGCGGTGCTTCTCAGCGGGAATCAAATGATCTAGCATCCGCCGAGACCGTCCCGGCCGGGGCGGTCTCCGCCGCCGGCCCATCCGAGAGGACCCGCATGCCCAGCCGCATCGCCGCAGCCGCCCTCGCCGCCGCCGGGGCGCTCGCCCTCGCGGGCGCCGGGGCGCTCACCGCCGGTCCCGCGCAGGCCGCACCCGCCCGGCCGCAGGCACCGCGCGCCCAGCGGGCTGCGGTCGACTTCACCGGGATCGTCGCGCTGAGCAACTGCTCGGGCTCCCTCGTGCGCGGGCCGCGGTCGCGGGACACCGACGCGGCGCTGGTGCTGACCAACGGCCACTGCCTGGAGTCGGGCATGCCGGGGGCCGGCGAGGTGATCGTGGACCAGAGGTCGTCCCGGACTTTCACGCTCCTCGACCGGACGGGCGGCCGGAACCTCGGCACCCTCCAGGCCACGAGGGTCGAGTACGCCACGATGACCGACACCGACGTGACGGTGTACCGGCTCAGCACGACCTACGCGGCGATCCAGAAGCGCTACGGGATCCCCGCGCTGCGCCTGTCGACGGCCAGGCCGCACGACGGGACGCCGATCCGGATCGTGTCCGGCTACTGGCGGAAGATCTACGGCTGCGCGACCGACGCGACCGTCTACCGGCTGCGCGAGGCGGACTGGACGTGGAAGGACTCCATCCGCTACAGGCCGGAATGTCGGACCGTCCACGGGACGTCCGGGTCGCCCGTCATCGACGTCCGGACGCACCAGGTCGTCGGCGTCAACAACACCGGCAACGACGACGGCGAGCGCTGCACGCTCAACAACCCGTGCGAGGTCGACCGCGCCGGGAACGTCACCGTCCGGCAGGGCATCCACTACGGGCAGCAGACGTACCTGCTCGCCCGATGCCTGGGCCAGGGCGGCGACGTCGTGCTGAGCAGGGCGTGCGCGCTGCCCAGGCCCTGACGAGCCGGGGGCGGGTGGTCACCGCTCCGCCAGCAGGCCGGTGCGGAGCCGGTCCAGGGTCGCGCGGATCAGCCGGGAGACGTGCATCTGGGACAGTCCGATCTGCTCGGCGATCTGCGTCTGCGTCTTGTTGCCGAAGAACCGCAGCAGCAGGATCGTGCGCTCGCGCTCGGGCAGGTCGTCGATGAGGGGCCTGAGGGCGTGGCCGTCGATGAAGGCCTCCAGCGCCGGGTCCTCGGAGCCGAGGTACTCGCCGACCGTGCCGGCCTCGCCGTCCGGGGACCCGTCGGCCGGCGCCTCCAGCGACAGCGGGCGGTAGGCGTCGCAGGCGATGATGACCTCGACCGCCTCGTCCTCGGTGACGCCCATGAGCGCCGCGGTCTCCGCGGTGGTGGGGGAGCGGCCGTGCTCGCGGGTGAACTCCTGGACGGTACGGTGCAGGACCGGCCGCAGCTCCTGGATGCGGCGCGACACCCGGATCCCCCACGTCTTGTCGCGGAAGTGCCGCTTCACCTCGCCGGTGACCACCGGGTAGGCGTAGGTGACGAACCGGTCCCCGACAGTGGGATCGAAACGGTTGATGGCTTTGACAAGGCCCAGATAGGCGACCTGCTGCAGATCGTCCTGCGGTTCCCCCCGGTTGGCGTAGCGGCGCGCCACGCTGCGGACCAGGGGGTTGTGCAGGGCGACGATGCGTTCGCGCAACCGTTCCCGCCGGGGGTCGGTCACCTGGAGCCGGTTCATTTCCTTGAGAAGCGTCTCGGTCTGTCCGTCGTCGAACCGGCCGGTGGACTCCGCCCACGGCATACGCGCTCCCTTCCAGCAGGGCCGGTGAGGGTAGGAGGATCGTTGGTCCCGTGCCATTACCCTGGGAGACTCCGGTCACACAGTGCCGGTAGTCTCGAAACGACCCGGAGACGGGGGAACGGCGGTGGGGCCCGCCGTGCCTGGACGGCGAACCGCGGAATGTTCCGCCAACGGTCCCTACCGGTGAGTGCGTCGTGGCTACTGGTAGGAGTGTGCGCCCGTGACCGGCCGTCCTGTCGATTCCGATGTCGACCTGCATGTTCCGAGGCAGCGGTCCGAGCTGAGCGAAGGGCCGTGGGGGGTTCTGGCGGCGATCGCGGCCGGCGGTGCCCTGGGGGCTCTGGCGCGGTACGGCCTCGGCAGCGCGTTCCCCCACCGTGCGGGGGAGTTCCCGTGGGCCGTCTTCTGGGTGAACGTCTCGGGGTGCCTCCTGATCGGGGTGCTGATGGTCCTCGTCACCGAGACGTGGAGGGCGCACCGGCTCGTGCGCCCGTTCCTCGGGGTGGGGGTGCTCGGCGGCTTCACCACGTTCTCGACCTATGTCGTCGACGTCCAGGAGCTGGTGGACCACGGCGCGCCGCTCGTCGCGCCGGCCTACCTCGCCGGGACGCTCGCGGCCGCGCTCACGGCGGTCTACGCGGGCGTCCGGGTGACCCGGCTGACGACCCGGCGGCGACGCCGCGAGGCGGTCGCGCGGATCCGTCGCACCGAGCAGGGCGAGGCGGGCGGCGAGTGACCATCGTGCTGATCGTGCTGGGCGCCGCGCTCGGTGCTCCGCTGCGCTACCTCACCGACCGTGCCGTCCAGGCCCGGCACGACTCGGTGTTCCCGTGGGGGACGTTCACCGTCAACATGGCGGGGTCGTTCACCCTGGGCCTGCTGGCGGCGCTGCCTGCGCACGACGGCGTGATGGCCTTCGCCGGGACGGGTTTCTGCGGCGCCCTGACCACGTACTCCACGTTCGGCTACGAGACGCTGCGCCTCGCCGAGGAAGGGGCGCGCTTGCACGCCGTGGTCAATGCCGGGGCCAGTATCGCCGCGGGGCTCGGCGCGGCGTACTGCGGGATGGCGATCGCCCAGGCCGTCCCCGGTTGAGAAACCTGGTGCGGCCCAAGCTCGCAGTTCGGTGCACTGGGCTCCGAGCTCGCGAGTGGGCCGCGAGAAGACTCTGCCCAAGCGGGCATCTCGGTAAACCGATGGGTGTTTGGACTGTCACCGTCTGGGAACGGCCTCCTTCCGCCACGGGCACACACGGCCCCGACAGGGGACGGACGGCGGCCGTAGCGGCGCCGCAGGGCCGGCCGTCACGGCCACGACAGCTCGTGGGAGGGGCACACGACCAGCTCGCGCACCTCGCAGCCGGCCGGCTGGGCGAGCGCGAACGCGATGGTCGCGGCCACGTCCTCGGGCCGGTTCAGCTCGGCGTCGGCTCCGGGCTTGTACCGTTCGGGCCGGCCGTCGAAGAACGCGGTGTCCATCCCGCCCGGCACCACCATGGTGACGGCGACCCTCCCCGTCGTCTCGGCGGCGAGCGCCCGCGTGAAGCCGACGACGCCGAACTTGGACGCGCAGTACGCGGTCGCGTCGCTCACGGCGCGGAACCCCAGAGTGGACGCGACCGTGACGACCCGCCCGTGCGGCTCGTTCTCCAGGTACGGAAGCGCGGCGCGAACGACGGCGGCGGTGCCGAGCAGGTTCACCTGGACGACCCGCTCCCAGTCCTCGGCGGGGACCTCGCACAGGGTTCCGCAGGCGTCGATGCCGGCGGCGGTGACGACGGCGTGGAGCCCGCCGGCGGCGCGCGCCAGGCAGTGCACGGCGCGCTCGGCGCACCGCCGGTCGGCCAGGTCGGCCTGCATGTGCTCGAATTCCTCCTTCGGAGGGTGCCGGTCGAGGATCAGGGGCCGCCCGCCGTCGTCGGCGACCCTCCGCGCCACGGCCGCGCCGAGTCCGGAAGCGCCGCCGGTGATGAGAACGTTCATGACGCGTTTCCCTTCGTGGTCGTCAGCAGGCGCGTGGTGGAGCGCCCTTCCAGCAGGGGCAGCAGGATCACCTCGCCGTTGTGGGCCCGGATCGTCTCGGCCTCGGGCAGGGCCGCCCCGGCGTGGTCGGCGCCCTTGACCCACAGGTCGGGGCGCAGCCGCTCCAGGAGCGGCACCGGGGTGTCGTCGTCGAACACCAGCGCGGCGTCGACGTCGCTGAGCGCCTCCAGCACCCGGACGCGGTCCGCGGCGGGCGTCACCGGGCGGGACGGCCCCTTGCGGCGCCGGACCGACGCGTCGGAGTCGACGCAGACGATCAGGCAGTCGCCGAGCCTGCGCGCCTGCTGCAGCAGGCTGACGTGGCCCGCGTGCAGCAGGTCGAAGCTGCCGCCGGTGGCCACCACCGTGCCGCCCGCCCGCCGCGTCCGCTCGACGACGTCCCAGGCGTCCTCGCCGCGCTCGGGCACGAGCCGGGCCGTGCCGGTCTCGGCGAGCTGCGCCGCGACGGCCGCGGCGGCGCCCGCACGGACGAACTCCGACGCCCGGTCGACGCCCTCGGTGACGGCCGCGGGCAGGTCCGCGCCGTCGGCGAGCGCGCCGACGACCTCGGCGGCGAAGCTGTCGCCCGCCCCGCACGAGTCGCCGCGGGCGGGCCGGGCCGGCGCGAGGAACGGAGCCTCGGACCCGTCGCACAGCAGCGCGCCCTCGGCGCCGAGTGTGATCGCGACGCCGTCGATGCCCCAGGAGCGGCCGAGGTGGCGGCCGCGCCGCCCGGCGGCCGGCAGCCCGAAGCCGGTGATGTCGGCGCCGTCGGCCGCGGCGAGCCGGGCGGCCTCCTCCTCGTTCGGGGTGAGCAGCCGTACCCCCGGCACCGGCGGCTCGCCGCGCGGGTGCGGGTCCCACACGACGGGGACGCTCGGGGGCAGCTCGCCGAGCAGGGACCGGACGGCGCGGTGCCGGGAGACACCGCGGCCGTAGTCGGAGACCAGCACGGCGCCCGCCCCGGCGATCGCCTCGGCCACGCGAGGGCCGACGGGCCCGTCGAGGGCCTGCCCGTCCCCCGCGTCCAGGCGCGCCACCGAGTGGCCGCCGGACCGGATGCGCAGCTTGCAGGGCGTCCCGCCGTGCAGGTGGAGCGCCGCCACCTCCATGTGCCGCTCCAGCATCGCGCGCAGCAGCCGGCCCGGGTCGTCGTCGGCGAGCGCGGTGACGAGCACCACCTCGCGGCCGCCCGCCGCGGCCAGCAGCGCCGCGAGGCCCGCGCCGCCGGGGCGGGGCCGCTCCTCGGCCTGCTCGACGACGGGGACGGGCGCGTCCGGGCAGAGCCGGCTGCTGCTGCCGACGACGTCGATGTCGAGCAGGACGTCGCCCACCACGACCAGTGGCGCCGTCATGGCCCCTCCTTCCCGCGAAGGCTCCGCTCAGGCATGGCGCGCCGCCGGCGCGTCGTCGACCGCCCCGCACCGCAGGCGGATCGCGGCGGTCATCAGGCCGCCACCCCGCCCAGCGCGGCGGCGTGCCGGTAGACCTCGGCGGTGTCGGTGGCGACCCGGGCCCACGAGTGGTGCTCACGCGCCCGCCCGCGGCCCGCACGCCCCATCGCGGCGCGCTCGGCCGGATCGTCCAGCAGCCGCCGGATCGCCCCGGCGGCCCCCTCCGGGTCGCGCGGCGGGACGACGACGCCGGTGACGCCGTCCACGACCGTGTCGAGGTGCCCTCCGACGGCCGTCGCCACCACCGGGACACCGCAGGCCATCGCCTCCAGCGGCACCATCCCGAACGGCTCGTAGCAGGGCAGGGTGACGACGAGGCTCGCCGAGCGCAGCAGCGGCGGGACCTCGTCGCGGCCGAGCCGTCCGAGGAACTCCACCCGCCCGGCCACGCCCGCGTCCGCCGCCACCCGCCGCAGCCTGCGCACCTCGGGGTCGCCGTCGAGGCCGTCGCGGGGCGGCCCGCCCGCGACCAGCAGCTCGGCGTCCGGCAGATGCGCCAGCGCCCGGATGGCGGTGTCGACGCCCTTGTGCTCGGCGAGCCGCGCCGGCACGACGAGCCGGTGCCGTCCGCGCCCGCCGCGGACGGGCCCCTCGGGTGAGAAGAGGTCCAGGTCGACCCCGTACGGCACCACGCGGACGCGGTCGCGGGGCACGCCCATCGCGGTCAGCTCGCCGGCCTCGTCCGAGCAGGTGGCGACGACGGCGTCGGCGGCGCACCCGAGCGCACGTTCCAGCCGGACCCGGGAGGCGGGACCGGTGTCGCCGCCGCGCCGGTGGCGCCGCTCGACGGTGCCGAGCGCGTGGTAGGTCTGCACGACCGGGACGCGGCGGGCCCCCGCCGCCTGCGCGGCCTGGACGGCCGCGAGGCCGCTCAGCCAGAAGTGGGCGTGCGCGACGTCGGGCGGGTCCGCGGCCCAGCGCCGCTGCAGGTACCTCCCGAAGTCGTGCATCCACGGCAGCAGGTCGTCCCTGGCGATGGGCCCGGCCGGGCCCGCCGGGACGTGCTCCACGGTCACGCCCGGCGCGAACCCGACCCGCTCGGGCAGCGCGTCCGCGTTCCGGCGCGTGTAGACGGTGACGAGGTGCCCCTGCCCGCCGAGTCGGGCGGCCAGTTCCGCGACGAACGCGTTCTGCCCGCCGCCGTCCGCTCCGCCCGGCCCCTTCCCGGCGGTGAGGGGGCTGGCGTGCTCGGAGATCATGGCTATCCTCATCGCGTTACCTCCTGAAGAGTTCGCCGCCGGTCGCGCAGGAACCGCGGGAGCCCGTACCGGTCGACGGAGTGAGCCCGCGCTTCGTCGCCCGCGATCCGTGCGCGTGCCACATCAGCACTCTCATCGGGCGGGCACCTCCTCGTCCGATGCCACGATCTCCACGGCGGCGGCGACCTCGTCGGGGCCGACCGACGACAGGCAGGGGTGGCCGTCCACGGGGCAGTCGCGGGCGCGGGTGTCCCTGCACGGCGCCTGCTGGTCGCCGAGCAGCGCCAGCGGGACCCCGAAGGGCGCCCACCGGGCCGCCGGGACGGTCGGCGCGAACAGCGAGACGACCGGCGTCCCGACGGCCGCCGCCAGGTGCGCGGGGCCGGTGTTGCCGGCGACGACGGCGCAGCCGCTGCGCAGCACCGACGCCAGCTCGGGCAGGCTGGTGCGCCCGCCGAGGTCGAGGCCGTCCTCCCCGGCGACGAGCGCCGTCAGTTCCTTCTCGTCCTTGTCGCCGGTCACGACCACCCGGCGACCCGCCGCGACGAGCAGCCGCACCGCCTCGGCGCAGTGCCCGGGCGGCCAGGCGCGCGCGGGGACGGAGGTTCCCGGGTGCACCACCACGTAGCCGGGCCCGCCGGTGAGGTGGTCGACGTCGGGCAGCGGGCCGCGGACCCGCAGCCGGGTGTCGGCGGGAGCGGGGAACCCGGCGTCCTCCACCAGGGCGAGCATGCGCAGCGGCTCGGGCACGTCGGTGTCGGGGCGGTGCCGCAGGTCCAGCAGCGACCCCGGGTACTCCTCGCTGATGCCGCCGATCCAGGGCGTCCCGGCGAGCCGCAGCAGCAGCGCGAGCGGCAGCGGCGACTGGCGGAACGAGGTCAGGACCAGTGCCCGGTCGAACCCCTTCAGCTCGCGGACGAGGCGGTCCACGTCGGCCTGCTCGACGGGCACGTGGTCCGGGTCGATCCACGGGGCGCGCCACTCGATGACGCGGTCGACGCCGGGCAGCATCTCGGCCGCGGTGCGCCCTCGCGGCCCGCACAGCAGCACGAGCTCGTCGGCGCGTTCGGCGACCGCCCGCACGGCGGGGCCGGCGAGCAGGACGTCGCCGATGTTGTCCTGTCGTGCGACGAGGACCCTCATCGGCGCCGCCTTCCGCCGAGGACCAGCCCGACGGCGCCGGGCGCCATGGGCGCGGCGGCCGGATCATGGGAGATCGCGTTGATTCCGAGCACCCGCATGAGCACCCCGTTTCGGCGCAGCGTTCGGCAGGGGAGAGGACGGGTGCCTTCGTCCTAGGCACCGCGCCCCGGGACGGACCGGCCGGAGCGGAATCCCCTATAGGTAATTCCGGACATTGCCGGGAACTGTGCCCCTAAACGCTGATGCCAGAAGAGTCGCGGGTAATAAAAGGTGCAGGTGATGCTACATCTGCTTACATAGAGGGAAATACGGGGGGCGTGCGGGCCGGTCCATGCGCTTGGTGTCGTCGTGCTCGCCGGCCCGGAGGGCCGCGCCGGGCTCGCCGACGCGGCCCGGGCCGAGTCACCCGGAGAGCGAGGAGGACCGAGCGGGGGCCCGGTCGCGGATCAGGGAGAGCGCGCACAGGGCGCCGAGCAGCACCATGGCGGCGAGTGCCCAGCCGGTGCCGTACTCGGCGTGCCGGGTGGACCCGCCGGACTCGGCCAGCGTGAGGAACAGCGTCCCGACGGTGGCGATGCCGATCACCTGCGCCAGCTGCATCAGCGTGAGCAGCAGCCCGCTGGCGTCGGCCGCGTCGCCGGGCTGGACGTGCTGCAGCGCGGTCGTCATGACGATCGGCATCACCCCGAGCCCGAACCCGATGACAACGGTGAGCACCTCGTAGGCGAGGCCGCCTCCGGCGAGGGGCCCGACGAACAGGTAGCCCGCCCCCGCCACGGCGAACCCGGCCGGGACGGCGCGCCGGTGCCAGCGGGCCGGCAGCCGCTGCCAGTTCAGCCCCACCAGCCCGAACGCGGTGACGCACGGCACGAACGCCAGCCCCGAATCCAGCGGGGACATCCGCAGGTCGCCCTGCAGGTGCAGGGTGGTGGTGAACAGGAACGTCCCCCAGCTCGCCGGCGCGAAGACGATCGCCACGCAGGCCGGGACCAGCAGCGGGGCGCGCAGCACCCGCGGCGAGATCAGCGGCCGTCCGCCGGCGCTCGCGGCGCGCCGCTCCACGGCGGGGAAGGCCGCCGCGAACGCGGCGCCGGCGGCCAGCGCCGCCCAGCCCCACGGCGGCCACCCCAGTTCGTGTCCCATGATCAGCGGGACGACGAACAGCAGCACCGCGGGGGCCAGCGTGAGCAGCCCCGGAAGGTCCAGCTCGGCCCGCAGCGGCCGCGTCCGGCGCGCCGTCTCGTCGCGGGGCAGCACGCGCGGCCCGGCGAGCAGCAGCGCGGCGCCGATCGGCACGTTGACGAGGAAGACCGTCCGCCAGCCGGAGCCGAACAGGTCCGCGCCGACCAGGAGGCCCCCGGCCGCCTGCCCCACGACGACGCCGCCCGCGATGACCGCCGAGTAGAAGCCGAGGGCCCGTGCCCGGGCCGCGCCGGCGAAGTCCCGCTGGATCATCGACATCACCTGCGGGGTCAGCAGCGCGGCGCCCGCCCCCTGCAGGAAGCGGAACAGCACCAGCGTCCCGGTGGAGGGCGCCAGCCCGCACGCCAGCGACGCCGCGGTGAACGACGCGAGGCCGAGGTGGTACAGGCGGCGGTGGCCCGCGATGCCGCCGAGGCGCGCACCCGTGATCAGCAGCACCGCGTAGGAGACGACGTAGCCCGCCACGACGAGCTGCAGCCCCGCACCCGAGGCGTGCAGGTCCGCGCGCATCGTCGGAAGGGCCACGTTGACGATGTTCACATCGAGAATGGCCATGAACTGGCCGAGCAGGATGACGGCGAGCGTGAGCCCGCCGGACCCGTTCCGCGACCCCCGTTCGGGAATGATCCCGCGCAGATCGGTTGTCTGTGTCATGAGGACGATCATGCGGACGGGCCGGTACCGGTAACGAGAGCCTGCCGATACCGGTACTGACAGCACCTGGAAGAGGACGCCGTGCGGGGCCAGGCTGGGGGAGTGACGATGACGAGTGCGCCCGCGGCGCCCGCCGCCCGCCGCAACGGGAGCGGCGCGGGGCCGCGCCGCCGCACGGAACTGGCGGCGTTCCTGCGCAGCCGGCGCGAGCGGATCACCCCCGAGGACGTGGGGATGCCGCCGGGCCTGCGCCGCCGCACGCCCGGCCTGCGCCGCGAGGAGGTCGCCCAGCTCGCCGGGGTCGGCGTCACCTGGTACACGTGGCTGGAGCAGGGCCGCCCGATCAACGCCAGCACCCAGGTACTGGACGCGGTGGCGCGCACCCTGCGGCTGGACGGCGCGGAGCGCGAGCACCTCTACCGGCTGGCCGACGTCCCCGACGCGGCGGTCGAGGAGGAGGCCGGGAGCCTGCCCGAGGACGTCCAGGGCATCCTGGACGCGCTCGTTCCCATGCCGGCGGCCGTCGCCAACGCCCGCTCGGACATCCTGGCCTGGAATTCGGCCTACTCCGCGATCCTCCCGCTCGTGCCGACGGCCCGGCCGTGCGAGCGCAACTCCCTGTGGATGGTGTTCACGCTGCCGCCGTGCTGCAACCCGGTCGCCAACCTGGAGGAGGCGGCGCCCGACCACGTCGCCGTCTTCCGGCACCGCTACAGCAGGCATCTGGACGAGCCGGGCTGGAAGGAACTGGTCCGGCGGCTGCAGGCGGCCAGCCCCCTGTTCGCGCGGCTCTGGGCGTCGCACGACGTGGCGCTGCCGGGGCCGAGCGTGAAGGTGTTCCGGCACCACGCCGCCGGTGAGATCCGCACCCGCACCACCAGCATGGACATCACCGCGTCTCCGAACGCGCGGCTGGTCGTCTACACGCCGACCGACGAGGAGAGCCGGGAGCGGATCGACCGGCTGCTCGCCGACCCCGCGGCAGCGGCCCTCGACCACCGGCACTGAGCGCCGGGCTCAGTGCCGGGCCCGCTGGGCGATCACCACCAGGTCGACGGCGGCGATGACGGCGACCGCGGCGCAGATGCCCGCCGCGGTCCAGGAGCCGCCGCCCGAGGCGTTCACCGTGAACACGATCGCGGCGGCCACCGCGCCGACCAGTGCCACCGCGGACAGCACGGCCCGCAGCAGCAGCGGGCTGCGCGCGGTCATCGGCTCGTCCCCGCGCGGCTGCTCGTGCGGATACGGCCCGTGCGACCCGGGGCCGTGCCAGCCGGGGTCCTCCCGGCCGAGGTCGTGCCGCTCGGGCTCGTGCCGCTCGGGCTCGTTTCGGTCAGGCTCGTTCCGGTCGGGCCCGTCCGTTCCGGTGCCGCCCACGGCTCACCTGGCGTAGGTGCCGACGAGCGTCCCCGACGCGACGATCTTGTCCTCCACGGCGGCGCGCAGGTCCTCGACGGTGAAGCCGTCCCGCAGCCCGGACGGCTCCGCCAGCCCGTACAGCCGGAAGAAGTACCGGTGCGGATCGTCGCCCACCGGGGGCTTCGGCCCGCCGTAGCCCTCGGCGCCGTAGTCGTTGCGCCCGAGGACGGCTCCGGTCGGCCGCTCCCCGGCGTCCAGGCCGGTGGTCACCGGATCGATGCCGGCGAGCAGCCAGTGCGCGAACGCGCCGGACGGGGCGTCGGGGTCCTCGCACGCCAGGGCCAGCTCCACCACCCGCTCGGGCGCGGGCGACCACTCCAGCGGCGGCGAGAGGTCCCCGCTGTCGTGGGAGAAGTCCGAGGGCATGAGCGTGTGGTCGCCGAACGCGGTGCTTCTCAGCGTCATCTCTTCCATGCGCTGCTCGTGCCCCGTGACGCCCGGTCGATGCACGCGCCGGCCCGGTCCCCGGGCTGGTCAGCCCGCGCTGGAGGGCGCCCAGATGTTGATCCCCGCCTCGACGGCGTCCCGGTCGATCGCGGCGAGCTCGTCCGGGGTGAAGTCGAGCCGGCCGAGGGCGGCGAGGTTCTCCTCCAGCTGCGCGACGCTGCTCGCGCCGATCAGCGCCGAGGTGACCCGGCCGTCCCGCAGCGACCAGGCCAGCGCCATCTGGGCGAGCGACTGCCCGCGCCCCTCGGCGATCGCGTTCAGCGTCCGGACGTGCCGCAGGTTGTCCTCGGTGAGCAGGCTCGTGGACAGCGATGTGCCCTTGCTCGCCCGGGACCCCTCCGGGACGCCGTCGAGGTACTTGCCGGTCAGCATCCCCTGCGCCAGCGGCGAGAACGCGATGCAGCCGGCGCCCTCCCGGCCGAGCGTGTCGAGCAGCCCGCCCTCGATCCAGCGGTTCAGCATCGAGTAGGACGGCTGGTGGATCAGCAGCGGGGTCCCCATCTCCCGCAGGATCGCCGCCGCCTCGGCGGTGCGCTCGGGGGAGTAGGACGAGATCCCCGCGTACAGGGCCTTGCCGGACCGCACGGCCCGGTCCAGCGCCCCCATCGTCTCCTCCAGCGGCGTCTCCGGGTCGAAGCGGTGGCTGTAGAAGATGTCGACGTAGTCGACGCCCATCCGGCGCAGCGACTGGTCGAGGCTCGCGAGCAGGTACTTGCGCGACCCCCACTCGCCGTACGGGCCGGGCCACATGTCGTAGCCCGCCTTGGTCGAGATGATGATCTCGTCCCGGTAGGGGGCGAGGTCCTCGCGCAGGATCCGGCCGAAGTTGGTCTCCGCGGACCCGTACGGCGGGCCGTAGTTGTTGGCGAGGTCGAAGTGGGTGACGCCGAGGTCGAACGCGCGCCGCAGGATGGCCCGCTGGACGTCCAGCGGCCGGTCGTCGCCGAAGTTGTGCCACAGGCCCAGGGAGATCGCCGGGAGCCGCAGCCCGCTCCGCCCGCACCGCCGGTAGGGGATGCGCTCGTATCGCTCACTGTCTGCCTTAAAGGTCATGGTCGGAAGTATTTCAGGACAGGCGGCTTGCCGAGCGTGCCGCCGGTCCGCCATCATCGGCACCATGATCTTCAGGAAGGGCGGACGCCGCCCGGGCCGTTGAGCCCCGCCGAGCCGGTCTGGGAACCGGCCCTCGAAGCCCTGCCGTACCCGCACCGCATGCGGGAGCTCGCCCTGCGGGCCCGCCGTCTCGCCGGGACCCCCGAACTCCGCGAGACCCTCGCCGTCCTCGCGGCCCGCGGGCCGTACGAACGCCGGACCGCCCTGCACATCGCCCTGGCGGCGCGCGATCTGCCGTACCTGGAACGCGTCCTCGCGGGCCCCGACATGGCGCTGCGCCGCGCCGCGCTGCGGGCCGTCCGCACGCTGCCCGTCTCCGACGACGCCGCCGCGGCGGTGCTGGACGACGCGCCCGCCGACCTGCGCCGCGCGCTCTACAGGACGCTCCGCCACTCCCGACGCGCGGCGCTCGCCGACCGGCTCCTCCCGGACGTCCGCGCCCGCTGGGGCGACCGCGAAGCCGCGGCCATCCTGCCGGCCTGCACGAGCGAGACGGTCGCGCGGTCGCTGCCCGACCTGGAGCACGCGGTCACCGGATGGCGCGCGCTGGCCGCACGGCATCCCGGGGCCTTCCTCGCCCGCGGCCGCGAACAGGCGCATGAATGGTCCTGGTGGAGGCGGTGCAAGGCCGGCCTCCCGGTACTGGCCCGCCACGAGCCGGCGGGGCTCCTGGAACTGCTGGAGGCGAACGGCTCCCGCCTGGCGCTGACGCAGCTGCCGAGCACCCTCCTCCCCGCACTGTTCAGAGCGGACGCGGTCAGGGCCGCCCGGGTGGTGCGGCGGGCGGGCCGCCGGAACCGGTACCCGGCCTCGTACTTCGAGCATGTGGGCCGCCTGCCTTCATCGGAGCTCCGGGAGTTCGTCCCTGCCGACCCGTACTCGCTGCGCGACCTCCTCGCGCACGTCCCGCCGGGCCGCAGGGCGGAGGTCTACGACCTCGCCCGAGGAGACGGGCGGGCGGGCCTGGCGGCGCGGCCGCTGCTCGCTCTCCTGCCCCCGGACCGGGCGGCCGGCGAGGCCCGCCGGATGCTCCGCCGGCACGGCTCGGTGTGGCACTCGGCGCGGTCCCGGCTGGACGATCCCGGGATACCGCTGGAGCTCACGGCCCACCTCCCGTACGAGGAGGCGGCCGGGCCGCTGAGGGAGGCGGCGCTCGGCGGGGACCCCCGGCTGCGCGGGCTCGCCCGCACCCTCCTGGTCGAGGCGACCGCCCGCACCGGCGACGCCGCGCGCCTGCGCGACCTCGTCGCCGGACTCGCGCGCCGCACGCGCAACGAGCGGGACCCGCTGAGGACGGACCTCATCGCCGCCCTGGCCCGCGTTCCGGTCCGCCTCCTGGACGAGGCGTTCGCCGGGCCGCTGGAGGAGATCGCCGCCGCGGCCGTCGGCGCGCGGGACTCCTCCCCGGCCACCCGGCGGAGGCTGCGGGATCTGGCGGGCCGCGTCCTCGCCCACTCGGCGCGGCCCGCGCTCGTCCGGTGGGCGATCGGCGCCTTGGCCCGGCTCGTGGCCCGGCATGGGACGGAGGTCCTCGACGGCCACCGCCTCGACCGCGTGCTTCCCCGCGGCCGGGAGCGCGACCTCTTCGCGGAGCTGCGCCCCGAACCGGGTGATCACGTGGTGGTCATCGCGCTGGCCAGGGCTCTCGGGCGGCGGGCGTTCGCGCTGGCGGGCCTCCAGGAGCTGCTGCGGGCGGCGGTCCGCGAGGCGCCCGAGCCGCTCGCCCGCGAGGCCGCGGCGCTGTGGCTCGCCGACCCGGCGGAGCGCGAGCGGCGGGCCGCGGCACTGGCGGCCGCCGACGCCTCCGCGATCGTCCTGCCCGAGGTCTGGCGCGTCGTCGCCGGCCGCCGCACCGATCTGCTCCTGCCCGCCCTGGAGCGCTCCCGGACGGGCCGGTTCGGGGGCCCGGGCGGGGTCCCGGCGATCCAGCCGCAGCACCCCGGCCGCTGGACACCGCGCCAGGTCGGGCGCGTGCGGGAGCTCCTGGCCTCCCCGGCGGAACCGGTCGACGCCAGGATCGCCGCCGTCGCCTCGCTCGGACGGCTCCCCGGCTGCCTCGACGACCTCGTCGCCCGTGCGGACGGGGACGGGGAGCCCGCCCTCGCCGAGGCCGCTCTGGAGGCGATGGCGGCCGCGGACCGCCCTGCCGAGGCCCTCGCGGTGCTCCTGCGCCATGCCCGGGGACCGCGATCGGCGGTCGCGGTGGCGGCGCTGGCACGGGCCGCCGCGTCGGTTCCGCCGTCCCGCCTCGGTCCCGTCCTGGCGGAGGCCCTGACCGGCCCGGGCGGCACGGTGGCCGTACGCAAGCAGGCGGCCCGGCTGATCGAGCGGCTGCGGGTCCCCGGCGCGGCGGAGGCCCTGCTGCGCGCGTGGGACGACCCGGGCCTTCACCGGGACGTCCGTGTCGCGGTCGCGGCGGCGCTCCGCCGTATGCCGGAGGACCCTCGTGCGCTCGCCGCGCTGGACGCCGCCGCCGGGCCGTACACCTCGGAGCAGCTGCTGCGCACGCTCTTCCAGGCCAAACCCACGGAGTACGCGCCCGCGCACCGCCCCGCCTACGCCGCGCTGGTCCGCAGGCTCGGCGCGGCGGCGGACGGCCCCGGCGTCCGGTTCCGGGCGTCCAAGGCGTTCGCCGCGTGGGCGCGCTGGTACACCGGCGGATTCGACGCCGTCCTCGCGGCCGTCGCCGATCCCGCCGACCCCGCCGGGGACGACGAGTTGCTCGTGCTCAACGCCCTGGTGCGGGCGGGCTCGGTGGCGGAGGAGGCGCTCGGCGTGCTGTCCGCCCTGCTCGCCGCGGAGCCGGGCGACCGCGCGCGGGCGCGGATCGCGGCCGTGGCCCACGCGATCGGCGGCCTGCCCGCCGGTCACCCGAACGCGCCGCTCTCCCGCCGTGTGGTGGAAATGCTCGCGGGGCACCCCCTCCACCTCGCCGACGCCGTGGACGTCGCGCTCATCTCGGCTCGCCTGACCGGCGGCGACGCCTCCCCAGAGCGGGTCGCCGAAGAGCTCGTGGCCTTGGCGGACCTCCTCCGCGGCCGCCCCGTCCTGGCCTCCAGGATCGCCGACCGGCGGTTGGACCACGCGCTGGGCGGCCGGGGTGCGCGCGGGAGCGGCGGGCCCGGCCGGCTTCTGCCCGCCGCCCGCGCCCTCACCGGACGGGACTACGCGGCCTCGCACCTGCTCGCCGTCGGCGTCGTCCGCATGGGCGGCCTGGCCGCCGGGTGGACCGGCGAATGGCGGGACCTCCTGGACGGGCTGCGCCGGTCCGCCCACGTGGAGGTCCGCCAGGACGCCTGGAGTGTCGTCCCCAGTACGTGACCTGCGCCACAGCCCGCCGCGGAGCGCGGCGGCGCGCGAGTACACAAAGGATCGGGGCCCCGGCTGTCATGTCTGCGAGGGTGAGGGGAGCTGTGAAGTGGCAAGAATGGTTTGAGATCTGGACAAGGAGGTCCCAGTGGTCGTGCTGCGCAGTTATGTGTCGGGTTCCTGGCGTGCCCCGGAGGAGGAGGGGGCGCCGTTGCACGACGCCGTCACCGGGGAGGAGGTCGCCCGGATCTCCTCGGCGGGGGTCGACATGGGCGCCGCCCTGGAGTACGGGCGGTCGGTCGGCGGCCCGGTGCTGAGGGAGCTGACGTTCCACCATCGCGCGGCCCTGCTGAAGGCGCTCGCGTCCCATCTGCGGGAGCAGCGCGAGGAGTTGTACGCCCTCTCGGCCAGGACGGGCGCGACGCTGAACGATGCGAGGTTCGACGTCGACGGCGGCATCGGCGTCCTGTTCGCCTACGCGAGCAAGGGCAAGCGGGAGCTGCCGAACGACACGGTGCTGGTCGAGGGCGACGTGGAGCCGCTCGGCAAGGGCGGGACGTTCGTCGGGCAGCACCTGTGCACGCCGTCGCACGGCGTCGCGGTGCAGATCAACGCGTTCAACTTCCCGGTGTGGGGCCCGCTGGAGAAGCTCGCGCCCGCGTTCCTCGCGGGGGTGCCGAGCCTGATCAAGCCGGCGAGCCAGACCGCCTACCTGACCGCCCGGCTGGTCGAGCTGATCGTCGAGGCCGGGATCCTGCCCGAGGGGTCGGTGCAGATGGTCTGCGGCGAGCCGCGCGATCTTCTCGACCACCTCACCGAGCAGGACATCGTCGGGTTCACCGGATCGGCGTCCACGGCCCGGCTGCTGCGCACCCACCCCGTCATCGTGGGGAACGCGGTGCGGTTCAACGCCGAGGCCGACTCGCTGAACTGCTCCGTCCTCGGACCGGACGCGACGCCCGGCACGAAGGAGTTCGACCTGTACGTCCGGCAGCTCGTCACGGAGATGACCGTGAAGGCGGGCCAGAAGTGCACGGCGATCCGCCGGGCGCTCGTCCCCGCCGCGCTGATGGACGACGTCGCCGAGGCCGTCCGGGAGCGGCTCGCGAAGGTCACGGTCGGGAACCCCTCCGACCCGTCCGTGCGGATGGGCGCCCTCGCCACGCTCGACCAGCGCGAGGAGGTGCGGCGCTCCCTGAAGGCCCTCATGGACGCCGGCCGCGTCGTGTTCGGCGACCCCGAGCGGGTCGAGGTCGTGGGCGCCGACGCCGAGCGGGGCGCGTTCATCTCCCCGGTGCTGCTGCGCGCCGACGACGCCGGCCGCGCGGAGCCGCACGAGGTCGAGGCGTTCGGCCCGGTCAGCACCCTGATGCCGTACGAGGGCGCCGAGCAGGCGGTCGAGCTGGCCGTGCGCGGGCGCGGCAGCCTCGCCGGGTCGGTCGTGACCGGCGACGCGGAGTTCGCCCGGAAGGTGGTGCTCGGCGCCGCGCCGTGGCACGGCCGGCTGCTCGTGCTGAACGCCGAGGACGCCAAGGAGTCGACCGGGCACGGCTCGCCGCTGCCCCCGCTCGTCCACGGCGGGCCCGGGCGCGCCGGCGGCGGCGAGGAGATGGGCGGGATCCGCGGGGTCGTGCACCACATGCGGCGCACCGCCGTCCAGGCCGGGCCCGCGATGCTCACCTCCATCACCGGGCGCTGGGTCCCCGGCACCGACCGGACCGTCACCGACGAGCACCCGTTCCGCAAGCACCTGGAGGACCTGCGCGTCGGCGACACCGCCGTCGGCGGCCCGCGCGTCGTCACCCTCGACGACGTGGAGCACTTCGCCGAGTTCACCGGCGACACCTTCTACGCCCACATGGACGAGGAGGCCGCCAGGGCGAACCCGTTCTTCGGCGGGCGCGTCGCGCACGGCTACCTCGTCGTGTCGTTCGCGGCCGGCCTGTTCGTGGAGCCGTCCCCGGGGCCCGTCCTCGCGAACTACGGACTGGAGAACCTCCGGTTCCTCACGCCCGTCAAGCCGGGCGACGAGCTGACCGTCACCCTGACGGCCAAGCAGATCTCGCCGCGCGAGGGCGCCGACTACGGCGAGGTCCGCTGGGACACCGACGTCACGAACCAGGTGGGCGCCTCGGTCGCCAAGTACGACGTCCTGACGCTGGTGGCCAAGCGCCCGCGGCACGACTGATCTTCGGGTCTGGGGAGCCGGCCCGCGGGATGATACGCATGGAGGGAGGCGTCTGCGGGGGAGACGGTCACGTTCGGCGCTGAACGGGGTGCGTCCATGATCAGTCCCCTGCACATCCAGACCGTGCGCGAGGTCGTCCGCACCGGCTCGTTCGCCGACGCGGCCCGCAACCTCGGATACACCGCGTCCGCCGTCTCCCAGCAGATCGCCGCGCTGGAACGCGCCTGCGGCCTGGTGCTGTTCGAGCGCCGGGCGCGCAGCGTGCGCCCGACGAGCGCCGCGTTCCTGATGGTCAGCAAGGGCAACGACGTGCTGTCGGCCCTCGACACCCTGGAGCGGGAGCTGCGCGCGGTCGCCAGCGGCGAGCGCGGCGCCCTGCAGCTCGGCAGCTTCCCGACCGCCAGCGCCCGCATCCTGCCGCGGGTGCTGGCGGAGCTGTCGCGGGTGCGGCCCGGCATCGACATCACGCTGGCCGAGGGGGAGCCGGACGAGCTGCTGCCCGAACTGCTCGACGGCGACCTCGACCTCCAGCTCGCCTACCGGTACGACCTGTTCCCGCGCACCTGGCCCGACCAGATCGTGGAGACGCCGGTGATGGACGAGAACCTGGTGCTGTGCGTCCCGCGGGACCACCCGCTCGCCGGGGGGCGCACCGTCCGGCTGCGGGACCTGCGGTCGGAGACGTGGATCGCGAGCCGCCCGGAGAGCGCGGGCGCGCAGGCGCTGCTGCGGCTGTGCGGCACCGCCGGGTTCATCCCCGACATCGCGTTCCGCAGCAACGACTACGCCGTGGTGTGCGGGCTGGTCGGGTGCGGCCTCGGCATCGCGCTCGTCCCGGCGCTCGGCTGCGTCCCCGCCCCGGGGCTGAGGACGCTGCGGCTCAGCCGCCGCAGCCCGCGGCGGCACGTCACCGTGCTGCGCCGCGCCAGCAACACCAACCCGCTCGTCAAGGACGCCATGCGCGGCCTCATCGAGATCGCCCGGGGCGTCCAGAGCGAGGTCAGCGGCGCCACCGGCCCTTGAGCTCCATCGCGGCGCGGACGCGCTCCTGCGCGAGCGCGACGGCGGCCTGGTGCGTCGTCGTGCCCTGCGTCCGGGCGGTGTCGAGGACTCGGCCGGTGTTGTCGCGCATCTTCGCCGAGACCGCCGCGAACACCGCGTCCGGATCGGGGCGGAACGCCGAGTAGCGGGCGTCCATCGCGAACCCCGCCGCGACGACGCCGCCCGCGTTCGCGACGAAGTCCGGCACGACCGTCACGCCGCGCTCGGCGAGGACGCGCTGCGCCGCCCGCCCGGTGGGCAGGTTCGCGCCCTCCACCACGATCGCCGCCTGGACGTTCGCGGCGGCCTCCTCGTCGATGACGTCCTGCAGCGCGGCCGGGACGAGGACGTCGGCCGGGACCGACAGCTCGGCGCCGGGCGCCAGGAGCCGCCCGCCGTACTCCCGCACCGCCGCGTCGCCCGCCTCGGCGCGCAGGGCGAGGAGCCGCCCGACGTCCAGGCCGTCCGGGTCGTGCAGCGCTCCGTGCACGGTCGAGACCGCCACGACGGCCGCGCCGAGCTCGTGCAGGCGCCGTGCCGCCGCGTGGCCGACCGCGCCGAACCCCTGCACCGCGACCCGCGCGCCGCGCAGGGACATCCCGGCGTGCTGGGCCGCGGCGTCGGCGGCCTCCGCGACCCCGAAGCCGGTCACGCCGAGCTCGTCGTAGGGCATGCCGCCGAGGACGTGCGGGGTGCCGACGGCCGCGCCCCGGTCGTCCAGCTCGTCCTGGACGATCGCGGCGTCCCGCTCCGAGAGCCCCATGTCGAGGCCGGCCACGTACCGGCGGGGGATCTCCTGCGACAGCGCCCGCACGAACGCGCGCAGGACCGCCTCCCGGTCGGGCGACCCGGGGTCCGCCGCGATCCCCGCCTTGGCGCCGCCGAAGAACAGGTCGACGCCCGCCCATTTGTAGGTCATGACCCGGGCGAGGCGCGCCACCTCCGCGACCGTCACCGACGGGCTCATCCGCATGCCGCCCTTGCCCATGCCCCGGGCGGTGTTGTCGATGACGAGCACGCCCCGCATCCCGGTCCGGGCGTCGGAGACGCACACGACCCGCTCGGGGCCCCACTCGTCCATCAGCGCGAGCACGTCAGACACAGTTGATCTCCGGGCGGAGGGCGTCGCCGGCGAACCGCGCGGCGTGCAGGGGGGCGACGTCGGTGAAGGGCGCGCGGCCGAGGTACAGGTCGCGGACGACCTCGCCGACCGCCGGGCCCTGCAGGAAGCCGTGACCGGAGAAGCCCGTCGCGTAGAGGAACCGCGACACCGACGCGTCCTCGCCGATGAGCGCGTTGTGGTCGGGCGTCACCTCGTAGAGGCCCGCCCAGCCGCCCGTCAGCCCCACGTCGAGCAGGCGCGGCGCGCGGGCGCCGATCGCCTCGGTGAGCCGGGGGAGCCACGCGTCGGACCGGTCCAGCAGGAAGCCGGGGCGCTCGTCGGGGTCGGACATGCCGAGCATCAGGCCCTCGCCCTCGGCGTGGAAGTAGAGCGACGTCGCGAAGTCGATCGTCATCGGCACCGGGCGCGGCAGGTCCGGGAGCGGCTCGGTGAAGACGATCTGGCGGCGCAGCGGCTCGACCGGGAGGTCGACGCCCGCCATCCGCCCGACCGCCGCCGACCAGGCCCCGGCCGCGCAGACGACGGCGGGCGTGCGGATGCGCCCCCGCGAGGTCTGGACCGCACTGATCTCGCCGCCGCCGGTCTCGATGCCGACGACCTCGCATCCGGTGCGGATCGCCGCGCCGTGCCGCCGCGCGCCCGTCGCGTACCCGAGGACGACCGACTCGGGCGTGCAGTGCCCGTCGTCGGGGGAGAACGCGGCGGCCAGCAGCCCGTCGGGGACGACCAGCGGCGACAGCCGGCAGGCCTCCGCGACCGTGACCATCCGGCTCGGGACGCCCAGCTCGTTCTGCAGGGCGACGCCCGCCTCGAACGCCGCGACGTCCTCGGGCCGCGACAGCAGGAACAGGTACCCGACCTGGTGCAGGTCGATCTCCTGGCCGGGACGGCTGGAGAACCGGGTGAACGCCTCCAGGCTGCGGGCGCCGAGCCGGATGTTGACCTCGTCGGAGAACTGGGCGCGCACGCCGCCCGCCGCCCTGCACGTCGAGCCCGATCCGAGCCCGTCCCGCTCGACGAGCACCACGCGCCGCACCCCCGCCTCGGCGAGGTGGAACGCGACGCTCGTCCCCATCACGCCGCCGCCGATGACGACGACGTCGGCCTCGGTCTCCGTCTCGGTCTCCACGGCCGGCCCCTACAGCCGGAAGCCGAGGTCGGGGGCGATCTCCAGGACGTCCATCTGCGCCTTCTGCAGCCGTCCCGAGGTGTCCCAGTTCATCGACTGCCAGCGGGTGAACTGGTCCAGCACCCACATGCCCGACTGGCGGCTGCCGTTGCCCGAGCGCCCGTTCCCGCCGAACGGCAGGTGCGCCTCCGCGCCGGAGGTGGAGTTGTTGACGCTCACCATCCCGGCCGAGATCCGCCGCCGGAACGCGAAGACCTTCGCCGGGTCGGTGGTGTAGATCGACGCGGACAGGCCGTAGCCGGGGGCGTTGGCGAGGGCGATCGCCTCGTCCGGCGTCCGGTAGGCGGTGACGCCGATGATCGGCCCGAACGTCTCGTTCATGAACAGCTCGTCGCCGGGCCCCACCCCGTCGACGATCACCGGGTGGTAGAACAGCCCCGCCTCGGGGTCTCCGGCGAAGCCCTCACGCGGGGCGGCCGCCGTGATCCGCCCGGTGGCCGACGAGCCGTGCACGGTGTGGCCCGGCCCGATCCAGCCGAGGACCTTCTCGAAGCCGTCCGCGAACCGCTCGCTGATCAGCGGCCCGAACAGCACGTCGCCCGCCGGGTCGCCGACGGCCGCGGCCCGCGTCGCCTCGTCCAGCAGCCGCACGAACTCGCCGTGCACCGACGCGTGGACGATCGCGGTCCCGAGGGAGGTGCAGCGCTGCCCGGCCGTCCCGAACCCCGAGAACAGGGCGCCCTCGACGGCGAGCGGCAGGTCGGCGTCCTCGGCGACGACCATCGGGTTCTTGCCGCCGAGCTCCAGGCACGGCGTCTGGAGGTGGCGGCCGCACAGCTCCCCGATCCGCGACCCGACCTCGGTGGAGCCGGTGAAGCCGACCTTGTCGACCAGTCCTTCGTCCAGCGCCTGCTCCAGGCCGCGGAACGTCTCGGCGCCGTCGGCGTGGACGACGTTGAGGACCCCGTCCGGCAGCCCCGCGTGCGCGAACAGCTCGTAGAAGGCGTCGGCGCAGGCCGCCGCGTACTCGGCGGGCTTCCACACCACCGCGTTCCCGCAAAGCAGCGCGGGGACGATGTACCAGGACGGCACCGCGACCGGGAAGTTCCCCGCCGTGATGACGGTGACGACGCCGACCGGGTCCCGGAAGGTGAACAGCTGCTTGTCGGGCATCTCGGACGGGACGGTCTGCCCGTACAGCCGCCGCCCCTCTCCGAGGAAGAACGCGCAGGTGTCGGCGATCTCCTGGACCTCGCCGAGGGCTTCGGCCCGGGGCTTGCCGACCTCCCGGGTGACGGTCGCGGCGAGGGCCGCCTTGTTGGCCTCGACGAGCCGGCCGATCGCGGCGACCACCTGCCCGCGGACGGGCGCCGGCACGTCCCGCCAGGCGTCCTGCGCCTCGCGGGCCGCCCGGCAGGCGCGCACGAGGTCGCCGGCGTCCGCGAGGGACACCTCGGCGACGGTCTCGGACGTGCGGGACGGGTCGGTGGAGCGGTACGAGCGGGGCCCCGCCGGGATCCGGGCGCCGCCGATGACGGAGGAGAGCACGGTTCAAGCCTGAACGGGCCGCCCGCCCGCGCCAAGATCGGTCAGAGCACGGCTTCCTTACCGCGAGGCCAAGCCGGGCTGAGGCTCTCCCGGGGACGTCGTTAAGCGATCCTTGGCCAACTCCCCACCAGTTCGCGGGCTCGCGCGGCTTGGCCGCGGCCGGGGCCGCGTCCGATGCTCGACACGCGTCCCGATCCGCAGGCAGGAGCACGCATGCCCGAGCCCGCCGACGTCCACTTCCTCGAGGCGGCCGCGACCCTGGTGCCGTCCGGCGCGCCCGCCCCGCCGGGCGCGCTCACCGGCGAGCGCTGCCTGGAGCTGTTCGACGCGCAACTCGGCAGCCGGCACCTGGACCTCGCCGCCCGCCGCCTCCGGGCACAGGGCCACGGCTTCTACACGATCGGCTCGTCCGGCCACGAGGGGAACGCGGCCGTCGCCGGCGCCCTCCGCCCGGACGACCCGGCGCTCCTGCACTACCGGTCGGGCGCGTTCTTCCTGGAGCGGGCACGCCAGGTCCCCGGCCAGAACCCGCTCCGCGACGTCCTCCTCGGGCTGGTCGCCGCCGCCGAGGAACCGATCGCGGGCGGACGCCACAAGGTGTTCGGCAGCCGCCCGCTGAACGTGATCCCGCAGACCTCCACCATCGCCTCGCATCTCCCGCGCGCGCTTGGCGTGGCCTTCGCGATCGAACGCGCCGCCCGGCTCGGCCTGGACTCGCCGTGGCCGCGCGACGCCCTCACCGTGTGCAGCTTCGGGGACGCCTCCGCCAACCACTCCACCGCCACCGGCGCCGTCAACGCCGCCGTCAACTGCGGTTACCAGGGCCTTCCCCTGCCGCTCCTGTTCGTCTGCGAGGACAACGGGATCGGCATCAGCGTCCGCACGGCGCCCGGCTGGATCCACGCCGCGTACGGCTCGCGGCCCGGCCTCGCCTACTTCCACGCGGACGGCTGCGACCTCGCCGACGCCCACGCCGTGGCGGCGCGGGCGGCCCGCTGGGTCCGCGAACGCCGCCGTCCCGCCTTCCTGCACCTGCGGACCGTCCGCCTGATGGGCCATGCAGGCTCCGACGTCGAGTCGTCCTACCGGACCCCGGCCGAGATGGCGTCCGACCTGGAGCGCGACCCGCTCCTGCAGACCGCGCGGCTCCTCGTCGACCGCGGCGTCGCGACCGCGAAGGACATCGTCGGCCGCTACGAGGCCAAGCGCGCGGAGGTCACGGCGCTGGCCGAGAAGGTCGCGCGCGCCCCGCGCCTGGCGTCCGCCGCGGAGGTCATGGCGCCGCTGCGGTACACCCGCCCCGGCGGAGGAGCGGAACGCGCGGAGGGGGAGCCGGTCACGCTGGCGCAGGCGATCAACCGGACGCTCGGCGACCTGCTGGACGAGCGGCCCGGCATGCTCGTCTTCGGCGAGGACGTGGCCCGCAAGGGCGGCGTCTACGGGGTCACGCGCGGGCTGGTGAAGCGGGCCGGGGCGGCGCGGGTGTTCGACACGATCCTGGACGAGCAGTCGGTCCTCGGCCTCGCGCTCGGGTTCGGGACGGCCGGGATGCTGCCGGTCCCGGAGATCCAGTACCTCGCCTACCTGCACAACGCCGCGGACCAGATCCGGGGCGAGGCGGCGACGCTGCCGTTCTTCTCCTCCGGTCGGTACCGCAACCCGATGGTCGTGCGGATCGCGGGCTACGCCTACCAGAAGGGGTTCGGCGGCCACTTCCACAACGACAACGCCGTCGCCGCCCTGCGCGACATCCCGGGGCTCGTCATCGCGTCACCGTCTCGGCCCGACGACGCCGCGGGGATGCTGCGCGCGTGCGCGGACGCCGCCGAGCGCGAGGGGCGCGTGTGCGCGATGCTGGAGCCGATCGCGCTCTACCACGCCCGCGACCTGCACGAGGACGGCGATGGCGGGTGGCTGGCCCCGGCCGGCGGGACGGTACCGATCGGCCGCGCCCGCACCTACGGGGACGGCGGCGACCTCACCGTCGTCACCTTCGCCAACGGCCTGCGGATGAGCCTGCGGGCGGCCCGCCGCCTGGAGGCCGCGGGCGTCCGGTGCCGGGTGGTCGACCTGCGCTGGCTCGCCCCGCTCCCGGCCGAGGACCTGCTGCGCGAGGCCCGCGCCACCGGCGCCGTCCTGGTCGCGGACGAGACGCGCCGCACCGGGGGCGTCTCCGAGGGAGTCCTGACCGCGCTCGCCGACGCCGGCTTCAGGGGACGCACGGCCAGGGTGACGAGCGAGGACAGCTTCATCCCCCTGGGAGACGCCGCCCACCACGTCCTGCTGTCGGAGGCCGCGATCGAGGAGGCGGCGCGGAGGCTCCTCACGGTGCCTCGATGACCGGGTCGCCGCCCAGGTAGGCGGCCTTCACCCGGTCGTCCCGGGCGAGCGCGGACGCCGGGCCCTCCAGCACGATCCGGCCGGTCTCCAGGACGTAGGCGCGGTCGGCGAGGCGGAGCGTCTGATGGGCGTTCTGCTCGACGATCAGGATCGTGGCGCCCTGGTCGCGGATCTCCCGCACGACCCGCAGCACCTGCTGCGCCGTCTGCGGCGCCAGCCCCATCGTCGGCTCGTCCAGGGCGAGCAGCCGCGGCCGCAGCATCAGCGCCCGGCCGATCGCGAGCATCTGCTGCTCGCCGCCCGACAGCAGCCCCGCGGGCTGCCCGCGCCGCTCGCCGAGGCGCGGGAACATCGCGTAGACCTCGTCCCGGCGGGCCGCGACGAGCGCCCGGTCGCGGCGCCGCAGGTACCCGCCGAGCAACAGGTTCTCGGCTACGGTCAGCGCCGGGAACACGCGACGCCCCTCCGGGACGTGCCCGAGCCCGGCCGCGACGACCCTGTGCGCGGCGAGCCGGGTGATGTCGCGCCCGTCGAACTCGACCCGCCCGGACCGGGCCCGGTGCAGGCCCGTGACGGTCCGCAGCGCGGTGGTCTTGCCGGCGCCGTTGCTGCCGAGCAGCGCGACGATCTCGCCCTCGCCGACCTCGAAGGAGATCCCGGACAGCGCCTCGACCTGGCCGTACCGGCTGCGCAGGTCGCCGACCCGCAGGAGCGTCACCGCAGCACCTCCGGGACGAGGTCGGTCTCCGGGTCGTCCGGCACGCCGAGGTAGGCGGCGATGACCCGCTGGTCCTCCTGGATCTCCTCCGGCGGCCCCACCGCGATCGTCCGCCCGTGCTCCAGCACCGTCACCCGGTCGGAGATCGACATGACCAGCGCCACGTCGTGCTCGATCAGCACCACGGCGGCGCCGAGCGCGCTGATGCGGGAGATCAGCCCCATCAGCGCCCGCTTCTCGGTCGGGTTCGCGCCCGCGGCGGGCTCGTCCAGCAGCAGGACGCTGGGATCGCCCGCGAGCGCCCGCGCGATCTCCAGCCTGCGCCGGTCGCCGTAGGCGAGCCCGCCCGCCGGGCGGTCGGCCGCCTCCAGCAGCCCGACGAAGTCCAGGCAGCGGCGGACCGTGTCGAGGTCGGCGCGCGACAGCGGCCGCAGCAGGGCGCGGTCGCGGGCGAACCGGCCGATCAGCACGTTCTCGGCGACGGTCATCTCCTCGAACAGCCGGATGCTCTGGAACGTGCGCGCGAGGCCGGCGGCGGCGACCCGGTGCGGGGCGAGGCCGCGCACGTCCCGCCCGGCGAGCACGACCGTCCCGGCCGACGGCGCGATCATCCCGGTGACGCAGTTGAACGCGGTGGTCTTGCCCGCGCCGTTCGGGCCGATCACGCTCACGACCTGGCCGGCGTCCGCGCGCAGGGCGAGCCCGTCCACGGCCGTGACGCCGCCGAAGCGCCGGGACAGGCCGTCCACCTCCAGCAGTGTGCCCCGCGCGGCAGGAGGCTCGGGCGCGGGCCCCGCCTTCGCCGGGAGCCGCAGGCGGCGCGGCCGGTACGGCCAGACGCCCTGCGGCCGCAGGAGCACGATCAGGATGAGCAGCAGCGCGAAGAACAGCCCCCGGTACTCCTGGACGGTCCGCAGCACCTCCGGCAGCGCGACGATCACCACCGCGCCGACCATGACGCCGGGCCGGCTTCCCATCCCGCCGATGATGACCACGAGCAGGATCATCAGAGAGGTCAGGAACGTGAAGCTGGAGGGGTCCACGGTGCCGAGCTGAGCGGCGTTGAGCGGGCCCGCGACGGCCCCGACCATCGCGCCGAGCACGTACGCCAGCAGCTTCACCCGCCGCGCCGGGACGCCGACCGCCTCCGCGGCGGTGTCGTCGGCCCGGATGGCGCGCCACGCGTAGGCGAGCCGCGACCGGGCCAGCAGCGCCGTCGCGGCCAGCACGACGGCGAAGAACGCGAGCGCGAGGTGGAAGAAGTCCCTCGGCGTGACGATCTCCCGCCCGCCGACCGTCACCGGGGGGATCCCGGTCAGTCCGTTGGGGCCCCCGGTGACCTCCAGATTGATCACCGTGATCCGGATGATCTCCCCGAAGCCGAGCGTGACGATCGCGAGGTAGTCGCTGCGCAGCCGCAGCGTCGGGTAGCCGATGACCGCCCCGGCGACCGCGGCGGCGGCGACCGCCACCGGCAGCGTCGGCCAGAAGCCCCACTCCAGCTTCAGCGTCAGCAGCCCGGAGGCGTACGCGCCGATCGCGAAGAAGGCGGCGAACCCGAGGTCGAGGAGGCCCGCGTACCCGACGACGATGTTGATCCCGAGCCCGAGGATCGCGTAGACCAGGATGGTCCCGGCGACGGTCAGCGCGTAGTCGTCGAGGGTCTGCCCGGCGACCAGCGCCAGCGCGATGAGCAGCGGCCAGCCGCCGTACCGGACGGCCGCCTCCCCGCTCGCGGGCCGCGGCGCCCGCGCCCTCACGCGCGCTCCACGACGCGCTCGCCGAACAGGCCGGTGGGTCTCAGCGCCAGCACCGCGATCAGCAGCCCGAAGATGATGACGTCCGTCCAGCGGGACGAGACGTAGCCGGCCGAGAACGACTGCACGAGGCCGATGCACACGCCCGCGACCATCGTCCCCGGCAGGTTGCCGATCCCGCCGAGCACCGCGGCGGTGAACGCGCGCAGGCCGATGAGGAACCCCATGCCGAAGCTGATCTGCACGTAGTACAGCCCGTACATGACGCCGGCCGCTCCCGCGAGCAGCGACCCGATGAAGAACGTCGTCAGGATCAGCCGCTCCACGTTGATCCCCTGGAGCCGGGCCGCGTCGCGGTCCATCGCCAGCGCGCGCATCGCGGTCCCCGTCACGGTCCGGGTGACGAACGCCCACAGCGCCGCCATCAGCGCCACCGACAGCACGACCAGGACGAGCTGACCCCAGGTGACGTGGACGGCGCCGCTGAGGATCCGGCCGCCGTCCAGCGCGTGCGGGTAGGACTTGAACCGGGCGCCGGTGAGCACCTTCACCCCCTCCTCCAGTGCCAGCGACACCCCGATCGCGGCGATCAGCAGCGCCAGGCGCGGGGACGACAGCAGCGGCACGTAGGCGGCCCTGGCGATGCCGGCGCCGACGACGCCGGTGGTCAGCGCGCCGACCACGACGGCGGCGAGGATGGCGGGCAGCGCCATCCCGCCGGTCGCGCCGAGCGCGGTCAGCGTCCCGAACCCGGCGAACGCGCCGATCATGAACACGTCGCCGTGCGCGAAGTTGATCAGCCGGACCACCCCGTAGATCATCGAGTAGCCCAGCGCGATCAGCGCGAGGAACGCCCCGATCGTCAGGCCGTTCACGAGGTACTGGACGAATTCGCTCATCGGGCCCCTGATCAGGAGGTCTTGGCGTCCACCCAGGTGGCGCCGCTCTCGTCGAGCTTCTTGTAGGCGGTGAACGCGCCGTTCTGGACCTGGACGGTGATGTAGAGCGGGTCGGTCCGGTCGCCCTTGGCGTCGAAGGTGATCGGTCCGGTGATGCCCGGGAAGTCCTTGATCTTGTGGAGGGCCTCGGTGATCGCGGCGCCCCGGGTGGACCCGGCGTCGTCGATCGCCTTCGCGACGACCTTCACCGCGTCGTACTCGTACACCGAGAACGGCCCCGGGTCGGCGTTGTTCGCGGCCTTGTACGCCGAGACGAACGTCGCGGCGGCCGGCAGGTCCTTGGCCAGCGGCGCGGTGGTGGCGATGTAGCCGCCGGCCGCCGAGCCCGCGGTCTTCAGCACGGTGGAGTCGGTCGTGGCGTCCCCGCCCATGAGCGTGAACTTCAGCCCGAGCTGCTTGCGCTGCTTCATCAGCAGCCCCGCCTCGGCGAAGTAGCCGGTGAAGTACAGCACGTCCGGCCGCGTCGAGGCGATCTTGGTGAGCACGGGGCCGTAGTCGGACTGGCCGGGCTGCAGCGCGTTCTCGTAGACGACCTGGCCGCCCGCCCGCCTCGCCGAGTTCGCCGCGGCGTCCGCGAGCCCCTTGGCGTAGGTGGTGCTGTCGTGCAGCAGCGCAATCCGCCTGGCGCCGAGCGGCCCGGTCATGAACTTGGCCGCGACCAGGCCCTGGTTGTCGTCGCGCCCGCAGGTGCGGAACACCTTGCCCTTGCCGCTGTCGGTGAGGGACGGGTTGGTGGAGGCGTCCATCACGAACGGGACGCCGCGTCTGCCGTAGATCGGGATCGCGGGCACCGCCGCGCCCGAGCAGTACCCGCCGGCGACCGCCACGACCCCGCTGTTGAGCAGCTTCTGCGCGGCCTGCGCGCCCTGCTGGGCGCTGCACTGGTCGTCGGCCTCCACGATCTGGATCTTGCGGCCGTCCACGCCGCCGGCCTTGTTGATCTCGTCGGCGGCGACCTTGGCCGCGGCGAGGATGTCCTGCCCCGCCGAGGCCGAGTCGCCGCTCAGCGGCGCCGGGACGCCGATCTTGATGGCACCCGAGCCGCCGGAGCCGCCCGACCCGCAGGCCGCGGCGAGCGGGACGAGCAGCAGGCCGGCGCCCGCCGCGGTGAACATCCGGAACCGGCGTCCGCGGTCCCGCGGGGTCAGTGGAGTCATCGGCGGCTCTCCGTCGCTCGTGGCCGGCAGGTCCTCGTGGTCCGGGATGGTGAAAGCGTGAAACGTCGGGGCACGGGCGTCGAGACGGGCAAGCATGCGATCTCATGCACTGATCGGTAAGCACCGCTTGCCCTCTGGCCACTCGACAGCGCGGCCGCGGCCTGGAAAGGATCTCCCCATGGCCGGTGTCCTGCTGCTCTCCGCGGCCGACGTGCGCGCGGTGTTCGACCTGCCCGCCGCGATCGCCTCGCAGCGGGAGGCGTTCGCCGCGCTCGGCCGCGGGCGGGCGCGGCTCGCGCCGCGGGTCCTGCTGGACGGGCCGGACGGCGACGTCGCCTTCGGCTACCTCTCCCGCCTGCCCGGCGCCGGCGCCGTCGCCAAGTTCGGCAGCGTCACCCCGGGCAACGCGGCGCGCGGGCTGCCGACCGTGGCGGCCCTGGTGACCGTCCAGGACCCGGTCGACGGGCGGCCCGTCGCGATCATCGAGGGCGAGGCCGTGACGACGCTGCGCACGTCGGCGGCGAGCGCGGTGGCGGCCGACCATCTCGCGGTGCCGGGGGCCACCCGCCTCGCGGTCGTCGGCTGCGGCGTCCAGGGCCGCGCGCACGTGCGGGCGATGGCCATGGTGCGTCCCCTCACCGAGGTGACGTTGGCCTGCCGCCGGCCGGACACCTGCACCGCCGCCTCCGAGCTCGCGCGGGACCTGGAGTTGCCGGTCGGGGCCGCGGCGTCCGCCCGCGAGGCGGTCCGGGGCGCGCAGATCGTCGTCACCGCCACCACCAGCGCCGAGCCGGTCGTCCTCGGCGCGTGGCTCGATCCCGGGTGCACGGTCGTGAGCGTCGGGTCCTTCGCTCCGGACCGGGCGGAGGTGGACGGCGAGGTCCTCACCCGCGCCGCATCGGTCGTGGTGGACGACGTGACGACCGCACTGGAGCACGCCGGCCCCGTGGTGGCCGCCGTGCGCGCGGGGGAGCTGGACCCCGGCCGGGTGCGCCCGCTGGGCCCGATCGTCGCCGGCCTCGCCGCCGGGCGGCGCTCCGGCGCCGACATCGTCTTCTACAACAGCGTCGGCCTCGGCGTGCAGGACGCGGCGGCGGCCTCCGTCATCGTCGACCGCGCCCGCGAGGCCGGCGCCGGGACGCTGGTGGAGCTCTGACCCCGCCGGCCCGCCGAGTACACTGGCCGTTCGATAGAGCGAACGTGAGCCGAGTGAGCGGACGAGGGGCGGGAGCGTGGGCGCGTCAGGGGAATCGGTGCGGGACGTGCTGGCCGGCAACCTGCGCCGCGCGCGGCTGGAGCTCGGCCTGTCGCTGTCGGAGCTGTCCCGCCGCTCCAAGATCGGCAAGGCGACGCTCTCCCAGCTTGAGGCGGGCGCCGGCAACCCCACGATCGAGACCGTGTTCAGCCTGTCGCGCGCGCTGGAGGTCCCCATCTCCGACCTGCTCGACCACCAGGAGCCGTCCGGGCTCACGGTGGTGCGGGCGGCGGAGGTGGAGGTGCTGAGCGGGGAGGGCGTCGACCTGCGGCCGCTGCGCGGGATCGAGTCCGGCGGCGCCTTGTTCGAGGTGTACGACCAGCAGGTCAGGACCGGCCGCCGGCAGGACTCGCTCGGCCACGTGGGGATGGAGCACACGATCGTCCAGTCCGGGCGGCTCGCCGTTCGGGTGGACGACCGGGACGTCGAGCTCGGGCCGGGCGACTACGTCGGCTTTGACGCGCGCCTGCCGCACAGCTACAGCGCCGTGGAGGGGCCCGTCCGGTCCGTCCTGCTGCTGCAGTACAGCGCTGACCAGCGGCTTCACGCCTCGCCCGGAACCCCGTCCCATCTGGTCGAAACGCCCTGAATCCGGAGCCGCCCGCGCGTTGACATCGCGCGCGGGACGCACTTACTCTCGGAATCGTTCGGTTTAACGAACGACGAACGGGAGGGTCGATGACGCGGGTCGTGGTACTGGGCGCCGGGATCATCGGCGCGGCCTGCGCCCGCGAGCTGGCCCTGGCGGGCTGCGCGGTCACCGTCGCCGACCGGGGCGGCCCCGCCGCCGGGACCACCGCCCACGGCGAGGGCAACATCCTGGTCTCCGACAAGGGGCCGGGCCCGGAACTCGAACTCGCGCGGCTGTCGCGCGAGCTGTGGCCCGCCGTCCTGGACGGCGACCCGAACGCCGGCGGCGTCGAATGGGACGCCAAGGGCGGCATCGTCGTCGCCACCACCCCCGCGGGCGCCGAGGCGCTGACGGAGTTCGCCGGCGCCCAGCGCAGGGCCGGGGTGATCGCCGAGGACCTGGACGCCGCCGCCCTCGCGGCCGCCGAGCCCCACCTGACGCGCGACTTCGCCAAGGCCGTCCACTACCCCGAGGACGCGCAGGTCCAGCCCGCCGGGGCCGCCGTCGCCCTCCTGGCCGCCGCGGTGCGCGCCGGCGCCGTCCTGCGCACCGGGTGCGAGGTCCTCGGCGCGGTCCGGCGCGGCGGCCGTGTCACCGGCGTCCGCACCTCCGGCGGGACGATCGAGGCCGACGCGGTCGTCAACGCGGCCGGGCCCTGGTCGGGGGAGGTCGCCGCGCGGCTCGGCGTCCGGCTCGGCGTCCGGCCCCGCCGGGGCGAGGTCCTGGTGACCGCGCCGATGCCGCCGACGGTCTTCCACAAGGTCTACGACGCCGACTACGTGAGCGCGGTCGGCAGCGCCGCCGGGGACCTGCAGGCGTCCGCCGTCGTCGAGTCCACCCGGGCCGGGACGATCCTCCTCGGATCCTCCCGCCGCCGGGTCGGGTTCGACGACCGGATCCGCCCCGAGGTGCTGTCGGTCATCGCGGCCAAGGCGCTGCGGCTGTTCCCGTCCCTGGCCGGGGTGCCGGTGATGCGCGCCTACGGAGGGTTCCGCCCGTACGTCGACGACCACCTGCCCGTCATCGGCGCCGACCCGCACCTTGAGGGCCTCTGGCACGCCACCGGGCACGAGGGCGCCGGGATCGGCCTGTCCGCCGGGACCGCCGCCGTCCTGCGCGACCTCATGCTCGGCCGCGCCCCCGCGATCGACGCGGCGCCGTTCCGCGCGGACCGGCCTGCCGCCCAGTGCGAAGGAGAGACCCGATGAGCGCGCGACTCGTCCCCGCCGGCGGCGACCGGACCGGGCGCCGCCCCGACGTCCCGCTGCGGATCACCGTGGACGGCGAGCCCGTGGACGGCGTCGCCGGCCAGACCCTCGCCGGGGTGCTGCTGGCCGCGGGCCGCCGAACCTGGCGCCGGGGCCCTCCGGCGCCCCGCGCGGCGTGTTCTGCGGGATCGGCGCCTGCTTCGACTGCCTCCTCACCGTCAACGGCGTCCGCGACGTGCGGGCCTGCCGCCGCCGCGCCCGCGACGGCGACGTCGTCGCGACCCAGTCCCGGGACGCCCGGTGAGCCGGCACGTCGTGGTCGTCGGCGCCGGGCCCGCGGGGCTCGGCGCGGCGGCGGGCGCGCTGCGGGCCGGCGCGCGGGTCACGCTGCTCGACGCGGCCGAGGAGCCCGGCGGCCAGTACCACCGGATGCCGCCCGCCGCGTTCGGCGCAACCCGCCCCGGCCGCCTTCACCACGGGTGGCGGGGCTTCGAGCGGCTGCGCGACCGCGTGCTCGGCCATCCACGCTGCGCCTGGTGGCCCGAGAGCGCCGTCTGGTCCGTCGACCGCACCGAACAGGGGCCGCCGCACGTCCACGTGCTGCGAGGTGAGGCCGACGGCGCCGGACGGGAACGGCACGTCCTGCGCCCGGACGCGCTGGTGCTGGCGCCGGGCGCCCATGACCGCGTCCTGCCGTTCCCTGGCTGGGACCTGCCCGGCGTCTTCACCGCCGGTGCGGCGCAGGCGCTGGCGAAGGGGGAGCGCCTGGTCATCGGCGACCCCGTCCTCATCGCCGGTTCTGGACCGTTCCTGCTCCCGGTCGCCGCGTCGCTGGTCGAGGCCGGCGCCACCGTCCTCGGGGTGCTGGAGGCCAACCCCGCCGCCACCGTGGCGCGTGGCTGGGCGGCGCGCCCGTGGGAGCTGGCGCCGCAGGCGGGCAAGGCGGCGGAGCTGGCCGGGTACGCGGGGCTGCTGGCCCGGCACCGCGTCCCGTACCGGACGGGCCGCGCCGTGATCGAGGCCCGGGGCGACGGGCGCGTCGAAGAGGCGGTCACGGCGCGGCTCCGCCACGACTGGTCGGTCGTGCCCGGCACCGAGCGCACCGTCGCGGTGGACGCGCTCTGCGTCACCCACGGCTTCAGCCCGCAGCTCGAACTGCCCGTCGCCGCGGGCTGCCGGCTGCGCGGCGGCGCCTTCACCGACGTCGACGACGACCAGCGCACCAGCGTCCCCGGCGTCTACGCGGCCGGGGAGATCACCGGCATCGCCGGGGCGCCCGCCGCCCGCACCGAGGGGCTGCTCGCCGGCTGGGCCGCCGGGGGAGGAGACCGCGGCGACCGCGCGGCCGCCGCCCTGCGCCGGCGCCGCGACCGGGCGCGCGCGTTCGCCGGCCGGCTCGCCGCCGCGCACCCCGTCGGCGCGGCGTGGCCCGGCTGGCTGCGCCCCGACACGATCGTCTGCCGCTGCGAGGAGACCGCCTACGGGACCCTCCTGCGCGCCGCGGACGGCGAGGCCGCCGGCTCCGCCCGCGCCGTCAGGCTCGGCACCCGCGCCGGCCTCGGCCCCTGCCAGGCCCGCGTCTGCGGCCCCACTGTCGCCGAACTGCTCCGCGACCGCGCGGGCGGAGGCGATCCCCACCGCCGGCCCGTCGCCCAGCCCATCCGGCTCGGCGAGCTCGCGAACCCTCCAGTTGACACACCCGACAAGAAAGAGAGCGCCCGATGAGCGACAGCAAGCTCCAGAGCCTCGGCGGCGTCATCGTGGCGACGGCCCTGCCCTACCGCGAGGACGCCGCCGCCCCCGCCGGGCTCGCCGTCGACCACGACCGGTACGCCGAGCACTGCCGCTGGCTCGTCGACAACGGCTGCCGCGGCGTCGGCCCGAACGGGTCCCTCGGCGAGTACTCCTCGCTGACCGACGACGAGCGCCGCCGCGTCGCCCGCACCGCCGTCGAGGCGGTCGGCCGGGACGGCGTCGTCGTGGTCGGCGTGCACGGTCCCGGCTCCCACCAGGCCCGGCACTGGGCGCAGATCGCGGCCGAGGACGGCGCCGACGGCGTGCTGTGCCTGCCGCCGACGATGTACCGGGCCAACCGCGGCGAGATCATCGCGCACTTCGAGGCCGTCGCGTCCGTCGGCCTGCCGGTCATGGTCTACAACAACCCCATCGACACCAAGGTCGACCTCACCCCGGACCTGCTGGCCGAGATCGCCCAGATCGACGGCGTCGTCGCGGTCAAGGAGTTCTCCGGCGACGTCCGCCGCGTCCTGGAGATCCGGGAGAGGGCCCCGGGCCTGGAGGTGGTCGCCGGCGCCGACGACGTCACCCTCGAAGCGCTGCTGATGGGCGCGACCGGCTGGTTCGCGGGCTTCCCCAACGTCTTCCCCGCCGAGTCGGCGCTGCTGTACGAGCTGGCCACCGCCGGGAAGCTGGAGGAGGCCCGCGCCCTGTACGAGCCGCTCGTCGCCGCGTTCCGCTGGGACTCGCGCACCGAGTTCGTCCAGGCGATCAAGCTCGGCATGGAGCAGGTCGGCCGGTACGGCGGCCCCTGCCGCCCGCCGCGCGGCCCGCTCGTGCCCGAGCACCGCGCCGCCGTCACCGCCGACATGGACCGCGCGATCGCGGCCCTCGCGCGGCGGCGGGCCGCCTGATGCGCTCGGCCCGGTCGATCAGCGCGGTCGACTCCCACACCGAGGGGATGCCGACGCGCGTCGTCACCGGCGGCGTCGCGCCCATCCCGGGCGCCACGATGGCCGAGCGGCGCCGCCACGCCGTGCGGCACCTGGACGGGCTGCGCCGCTTCCTCGTGGACGAGCCGCGCGGCCACCCCGCGATGAGCGGCGCCCTGCTCCAGCCGCCCACCCGCCCGGACGCGGACTGGGGCGTGGTCTACGTCGAGGTCAGCGGGTTCCTGCCGATGTGCGGGCACGGCACCATCGGCGTCGCGACCGTCCTGGTCGAGACCGGGATGGTGGAGGTGACCGAGCCGGAGACGATCGTGCGGCTGGACACCCCGGCCGGCCTCGTCGAGGCCCGCGTCGAGGTCCGCGACGGCGTCGCCGAGCACGTGACGCTCCGCAACGTCGCCTCGTTCGCGCTCCGGCGGGACGCCGTGGTGACGGTGCCCGGGCTCGGGGACGTCCGCTACGACATGGCCTACGGCGGCAACTTCTACGCCATCACCGACCTCGAACCGCTCGGGCTGCCGTTCGACCGGGCCCGCAAGGAGGACATCCTCCGGGCGGGGCTGGCGATCATGGAGGCGATCGACGGGACCGACCGCCCCGTCCATCCGGCCGACCCGCTGATCGGAGGCTGCAAGCACGTCCAGTTCCTCGCGCCCGGGTCGGACGCCAGGCGCTCCCGCAACGCGATGGCGATCCATCCGGGCTGGTTCGACCGGTCGCCCTGCGGCACCGGCACCTCCGCCCGCATGGCCCAGCTGCACGCCCGGGGCGAGCTGCCGCTGCACACCGAGTTCGTCAACGAGTCGTTCATCGGCACCCGCTTCACCGGGCGCCTGGTCGGCACCGCCGAGGCCGGCGGCCTGCCCGCGGTGATCCCCGAGTTCACCGGGCGGGCCTGGATCACCGGCACCGCCACCTACCTGCTCGACCCCGCCGACCCCTTCCCCGAGGGCTTCGTCCTCTAGAGGGCCGGCCGGCTCCCCGAGCCCTTCACGGCGGCCCCCTGACCGCCGATCCACACCCACCTTGGTATTCCCCTGCACCAGTCGGGAGGGACCGTCATGTCCCAAGCCATGCCGAAAACACGACCACCGCGGGGCCCGGCCGGGTCCGCGCTGTTCACCCGGGCCGGAGTCTTCCGCCTGAAACCCGTCGACTCCTCGGAGGAGGAGACCCCGGGCGGCCTCCGCCGCACCATGGGGCTGTGGCAGCTCGTCGCGCTCAGCCTCGGCGGGCTCGTCGGCGCGGGCGTGTTCTCGCTCGCCGGCGTCGTCGCCCACGACGACGCCGGGCCCGGCGTGATGATCTCCTTCCTGATCGCCATCATCGCCAGTTCCGCCGCCGCGCTCTGCTACGCCGAGTTCGCCGGCACCATCCCGAAGGCCGGCTCCGCCTACACCTACTCCTACGCCGCGCTCGGCGAGGCGATCGGCTGGGCGATCGGGTGGGACCTGCTGCTGGAGTACACCGCGATCGTCGCCGTCGTCGCGATCGCCATCTCCGGCTACCTGTCCTACATCCTCGACCAGATCGGCCTGGACATCCCGGACTGGGCGCTCGGGGCGCCCGGCACCGGCGCCGGTCACAAGGTCGACCTGTTCGCCGCGCTGCTGTGCCTGCTCCTGGCGTTCGTGCTGTCGCGCGGGACGAAGGAGTCCGCGCGGTTCGAGACGATCCTCGTCGTGGTCAAGCTCGCCATCGTCGCGCTGGTCATCGTCGCGGGAGCGTTCCACATCTCGGCCGGCAACTTCAGCCCGTTCCTGCCGTTCGGCATCGGCGGCGCCGTCGCGGGGGCCGCCACCACCTTCTTCGCCGTGTACGGCTATGACGCCATGAGCGCGGCGGCGGAGGAGAGCGCCGAGGCCAAGAAGGTGCTGCCGAAGGCGATCGTCATCTCGCTGGCCATCGCCGCGGTCATCTACCTGCTGGTCTGCATCGTGCTGCTCGGCATGCAGGACTACCGGCAGATCGACGTCAAGAGCCCGTTCTCCAGCGCGCTCGCCTCGGTCGGCCTGGCCGGCCTCGGCACGGTCGTGGCGGTCGGCGCCGTCGTCGGCATCACCACCTCCGCGCTCGCGAACATGCTGGCGGTCACCCGCGTCTGGTTCTCGATGAGCCGGGACGGCCTGCTGCCCTCCTACTTCGCCCGGAACCACCCGCGCCGGCAGGTGCCGACCCGCGTCATCTGGCTCGTCGGGCTCGGCTCGGCCGTCATCGCGGGGCTGCTGCCCATCAAGGAGGCGGCCGACCTCACCAACATCGGCATCCTGATGGCGTTCATCGTCGTCGCGATCGCCGTCATGGTGATGCGCCGCACCCGCCCCGACCTGCCGCGCTCGTTCCGCACCCCCTGGGTGCCGGTGGTGCCGCTGGTCGGCATCGCCTTCTCGATCTGGCTGATCGCCAACCTCGACTGGATCACCTGGGTCCGGTTCGCGGTGTGGATGGTGCTCGGCCTGATCGTCTACGCGCTGTACGGGTACCGCAACTCGGTGGAGAACCGGGCGCCGCGGTCAGCCCGCACCGCCCCGAACACCGAGGACGAAGGGAGCAGTTCATGACACCGGACCAGGCCGTCTCCGCGGCGGTCGCCGCCGCGCCAGGCTGGGCCGCGTCGCCGCCGGCCGAACGCGCCGCCCACCTGGCGGCGGTCGCGGACGCGCTGGAGGCCGCCCGCGGCGAACTGGTCGCGCTCGCCGACGAGGAGAGCCGCCTCGGCGAGGCGCGCCTGAACGGCGAGCTGACCCGCACCACGTTCCAGCTGAAGCTGTTCGCCGGGCAGGTCCTGGAGGGCGCCTTCCACGACGCCCGCATCGACCGGGCCGACCCGCAGTGGCCCACCGGCCCGAGGCCGGATCTGCGCCGCTGCCGGACGGCCGTCGGTCCTGTGCTGGTGTTCGCGGCGAGTAACTTCCCGTTCGCCTTCAGCGTCGCCGGCGGCGACACCGCGTCGGCGTGGGCGGCGGGCTGCCCCGTCGTGGTCAAGGCGCACCCCGGCCACCCCCGGCTGTCGCGCCGGACGGCCGAGGTGATCGCCGGCGCCGGGCTCCCGGACGGCGTGTTCGCCCTGGTCGAGGGCGAGGACGCCGGAGTCGAGGCCCTGCGGCATCCCGGCGTCGCCGCCGCCGCGTTCACCGGCTCCCAGCGGGGCGGACTCGCCCTCGCGCGGATCGCGGCGGAGCGGCCGGTGCCGATCCCGTTCTTCGGCGAGATGGGCAGCGTGAACCCGTCCGTGGTCACGCCCGGCGCGGCCGAGGCCCGCACCGAGGAGATCGCCGAGGGCTACGCGGCGTCCCTCACCCTGGGGGCCGGCCAGTTCTGCACGAACCCCGGCCTGCTGTTCGCCCCCGCCGGGCTGCCGGCGGGTATCGCGGCGCACCTGCGCGAAGCCGCCGGCGCGCCGATGCTCAACGAGCGGATCAGCGCCGGGTACCTGGCCGCGGCGGGCGCGCTGGGCGCCCGGCCCGGCGTGCGGCGCCTCGTCTGGCCGGACGAGGCGGACGCGCTGACGCCGCGCCTGCTCACCATGGACCTGGCGGCCTTCCAGGCCGACATCGACGCCGCTGCGGAGGAGTGCTTCGGGCCGCTCGGCCTCGTCGTCACCTACGACCGCCTCGCCGACCTCACCGGCGTCGTGGCCGCCCTGCCCGGCCAGCTCACCGCCTCGCTGCACGCCGAGCCGGAGGAGACCGGCGACCTCGCCGCGCTCGCGGCGGTGCTCGCCGGCCGAAGCGGCCGCGTCCTGTGGAACCAGTGGCCCACCGGTGTGTCCGTCACGCACGCGATGCAGCACGGCGGGCCGTACCCGGCCACGACGGCGCCCTCCACCACCTCGGTCGGCACGGCCGCGATGGAGCGGTTCCTGCGGCCGGTCGCCTACCAGGGCTGGCCGCAGGACCTGCTCCCGCCGCCGCTCCGCGACGACAACCCGTGGAAGGTCCCGCAGGCCGTCCGGTGAGACCGTCCTCGGTCCGCTGCGCGCAGCGGACCGAGGACGTGCGGTCAGCCGACCCAGACGGTCTTGGCGTTGCAGAACGCGCGCATGCCGTCCGCCGACAGCTCGCGCCCGTACCCGGAGCGCTTCACCCCGCCGAACGGCAGTTCGGGGTAGGACGTCGTCATCCCGTTGATGAAGACCTGCCCGGCGTCCAGCTCCCGCACGAACCGCTCCCGCTCGTCGTCGTCGCGCGTCCAGGCGTTCGAGCCGAGCCCGAAGCCCGTCGCGTTCGCGACCTCGACGGCCTCCGACACCCCGCGCACGCGCAGCAGCGACGCGACCGGCGCGAAGACCTCCTCGTGGTACATCCGCATCCCGGGCGTCACCCCGGAGACCACCGTCGGCGGGTAGTACCAGCCGGGCCCGTCCGGGCGCTCGCCGCCGCACAGCACGGTGGCGCCCTTGCCGACCGCGTCGGCCACGAGTTCCTCGACCTCGGCGCGGCCCTGCTCGCTGACGAGGGGGCCGACGTCGGTGGACTCCTCCATCGGGTCGCCGACCTTCTTCGCGCGCATCCGCTCGACGAACAGCCTCTCGAACTCCTCGGCACAGCCGGTGTCGACGATGAACCGCTTCGCCGAGATGCAGCTCTGCCCGTTGTTGAGGCACCGGGACTCGGCGGCCGTGCGCGCCGCCGCCTCGAGGTCGGCGGACGGCATCACCACGAACGGGTCGCTGCCGCCGAGCTCCAGCACGGTCGGCTTGATCTCGTCCCCGGCGATGGAGGCGACGGACCGCCCGGCGGGCTCGCTGCCGGTGAGCGTCGCGGCCTTCACCCGCGGGTCGCGCAGCACCCGCTCGACCTTCGCCGAGCCGATCAGCAGCGTCTGGAACGCGCCCTCGGGGAACCCGGCGCGGCGGAACAGGTCCTCCAGGAACAGCGCCGTCTGCGGGACGTTCGAGGAGTGCTTCAGCAGCCCCACGTTCCCCGCCATCAGGCCGGGCGCCGCGAAGCGGATCACCTGCCACAGCGGGAAGTTCCACGGCATGACCGCCAGCACGGGCCCGAGCGGCTGGTAGCGGACGTAGGCGTCCCGCGCGTCCACGTCCGCGGGGTCGGCGGGGCGCCGGTCGGCCAGGAACTCCGCCGCGTGCTCGGCGTAGTACCGGCACGCCTTCGCGCACTTGTGCGCCTCCGCCACGGCCGCCTTGTGGGTCTTGCCCATCTCGGTGGTCAGCATGGCGCCGATCTGGTCGGCCTCCCGGTCGAGGACGTCCGCCGCGGCGTTCATCCACTCCGCCCGCCGCTCCAGGGGGACCGAGCGGTAGGAGGCGAACGTGTCCGCCGCCCGCGCGACGCGCCGGTCGACCTCCTCGTCGGTCAGCGCGTCGAAGGTCTTCTCGACCTCGCCCGTCGCGGGGTTGGTCGTGGCGATCGTCGTCATGTCGGGATGCTCCCTGAGTGTCGGACTCGTTCACCCGGGGCGTGCCCGAGCCGGCCCGCAGGAAACGCCAGCCCGGCCCGGCGGTCAGCCGGGGATCACGCACACCGGCGAGGGGACGCCCAGGGGCGGCCCCGCCGGCACCGGGACGCCGTCCGGCCCGATCCGGAAGGTCGCGAGCGCGTCGCTCCGCTCGTTCGCCACGTGCATCCACTCGCCGTCCACGTGCAGGTCGCGCGGCCAGTGCCCGCCGGAGGGGACGTCCGCGACCGGCGCCAGCGCCGCGCCGCCCTCCAGCACCCGGTGGGCCGTCACCACGTCCGTGCCGCGCATGGAGGTGTAGACGTACCGGCCGCCGTCGCCGACCTTGATCGCCGCACCCTGGGCCGCGTCGCCCGCCGGACCGGCCGTCGCGGGCGACTCCGCCACGACCTCCAGGCCCGCGTACCCGTCGGCCGGCCTCAGGACCAGGACGGACGCGGCCAGCTCCGCCAGCACGTGCACGTGCCCGCTCGGATGGACGACCAGGTGCCGCGGTCCGCACCCGGCCGGAAGGGGCGTCTCCCCGACGAGCCTCAGGGCCCCGCCCTCGATCCGGAAGGACCGCACGAGGTCCGCCCCCAGGTCGGTCGTCAGGACCGTCCCGTCGGGAGCGTGGACGGTCATGTGGGCGTGCGGGCCCTCCTGGCGGTCGGCCCTCGGCCCGCCGCCGTGCCCGTCCGCCACGTCCGGCTCCCCGGCGAGACCGCCGTCGGGGCCCAGCGGGTAGGCCCGGACCGTCCCGGACCCGTAGTCGGCGACGAGGAGGCGGCCGCCGTCCGGTGAGACGGACAGGTGGCAGGGCAGCGCCCCCGCCTCCCGCGCCCCGATCTCCTTCAGCCGCGGTCCGGCCGCCTCGTAGGCCACCACCCCGCCGCGGTCCTCCTCCCGGACCGCGTACAGGACGTCCTTGGTGGGATGGACGGCCAGGTACGACGGGCACACCGCCTCCGCCGCGAGCACGGCCGCCCGCAGCGTCCCGTCGGCGCCCCGCGCGACCCGGTAGATCCCGGCGCCGCCTCCGGCCGCGCCGGTGTACGTGCCCACCCAGAACGCCCGCTCGCTCACCCGGGACTCCCCTCGAAACGCGATCCACCCCGCCCTCGGCGGCCGAGGGCGAGCCTAGTCCCGTCCATGATCGGCGTCGCTCCTCCGGGCACTCCCGGAGCCTGCCGGCGACCCCGCTCGCGGCCTGGGCGGGCGCGGGCGGACGGGGCGGATCGCTGCGCGCGCGGGGACGGCCCTGATACGGTCACGCGCGGTCGACCTATGATCGCCGGTGGGGAGCGGCGTGGCGCCCGGGGGACGTTCGGCGCCCGCCCGTGGGGGTACGCCCTCGCCCCCACGAGGAGATGAGAGAAGGCAATGGCTGATATCACCGAGTCGCCCGAATGGACCGCGCTGGCCGAGCACCAGGCGGCGATCGCCGGGCGGCACCTGCGCGAACTCTTCGCGGAGGACCCGGGCCGCGCCGACCGGATGACGGTGACCGCGGGGGACCTGTTCCTGGACTACTCCAAGCACCGCGCCACCGGCGAGACCCTGGCGCTGCTCGCGGCGCTCGCCGAGCGGGCCGGGCTGCGCGCCAGGATCGATGCGATGTTCGGCGGGGAGCACATCAACGTCAGCGAGGACCGCGCCGTCCTCCACACCGCGTTGCGGCTGCCTCCCGGCGAGGCGCTGAAGGTGGACGGGCAGGACGTCGCGGGCGACGTGCACGCGGTCCTGGACAAGATGGCCGACTTCGCCGGACGCGTCCGGTCGGGGGAGTGGACGGGCTTCACCGGAAAGCGCATCACGACCGTCGTCAACATCGGCATCGGCGGCTCCGACCTCGGCCCCGCCATGGCCTACGAGGCGCTGCACGACTTCGCCGACGCGGGCGTCTCCTGCCGGTTCGTCTCCAACATCGACCCGGCCGACATCCTCGGCAAGCTCGCCGGACTCGACCCCGAGCAGACGCTGTTCGTCGTCAGCTCCAAGACGTTCGGGACGCTGGAGACCCTCACCAACGCCAAGGTCGCGCGGCGGTGGCTCACCGAGCGGCTCGGCGACGACGCCGTCTCCCGCCACTTCGTCGCCGTGTCGACCAACGCCGAGCGGGTCGCCGAGTTCGGCATCGACACCGCCAACATGTTCGGGTTCTGGGACTGGGTGGGCGGGCGCTACTCCTTCGACGGCGCCATCGGCCTGTCGCTGATGATCGCGATCGGCGGCGAGGCGTTCCGCGAGATGCTCGCCGGGTTCCGGGAGGTCGACGAGCACTTCCGGAGCGCGCCGTTCGAGGCGAACATGCCGGTGCTGATGGCGCTGCTCGGCGTCTGGTACACCGACTTCTTCGGCGCGCAGACCCGGGCCGTCCTGCCCTACAGCCAGCGCCTGTCGCGGTTCCCCGCCTACCTCCAGCAGCTCACGATGGAGTCCAACGGCAAGTCGGTGCGGGCCGACGGCGCCCCGGTCATCGCGCAGACCGGCGCGATCTTCTGGGGCGAGCCGGGCACCAACGGGCAGCACGCCTTCTACCAGCTGCTGCACCAGGGGACCCGGCTCGTGCCCGCGGACTTCATCGGCTTCGCCGAGCCGTTCGAGGACCGCGAGGGGATGCACGACCTGCTCATCGCGAACATGCTCGCGCAGACCTCGGCGCTCGCGTTCGGCAAGACCGCCGAGGAGATCGCCGCCGACGGCACGCCCGCGGCGGTCGTCCCGCACAAGGTCATGCCGGGCAACCGGCCGAGCAGCACGCTCCTCGCGCCGAAGCTCACCCCGAAGACCCTCGGCTCCCTCGTCGCCCTCTACGAGCACATCGTCTTCGTCGAGGGGACGATCTGGGGCATCGACTCCTTCGACCAGTGGGGCGTCGAGCTCGGCAAGGTCATGGCGATGGACCTCGCCCCGGCCCTGACCTCGCCGGAGCCGCCGTCCGAGGCGCCCGACCCGTCCACCGGCGCGCTCGTGCGCAGGTACCGGGAGCTGCGCGGCCGCAGGGTCTGATGTCCTCGCCGGCCTGAGAGACGCGAAGGGCCCGCCGGTCGTCCGGCGGGCCCGTCCCTTCGCCGTCAGGCGCGCGCGCCGGGCAGGGGCCCCTCGACCCAGCCCTGCGACTCCAGGATGGCGCGGAACTCGCCATAGGAGATGAACCCGTCGAGGTTGCTGTCCGCCCTCTCGAACCTGTCCTGCGTCTCGGCCCGCGTCCAGGACAGCCCCAGCTCCTCCAGCCCGAGCGTGAACTCCATCAGGTCGAGCTTCTCGTCGCCGCCGAGGTCCGCGCGCGTGAACACGGCAAGAAGGTCGTCCCCGGTCGGTCTCGTCGTCATCTCGCTCCTCGTTCCGGTCCGAACTCAGCCCCGCATCTTGTCACAGCGAGTCGGCCCGTCCCTATGAGAAACGCCGCGGGACGATCCTCGGTTCCCCGCTAACCCTCGCCCGTCAACTCGGGGACTCGGTGGCGGTAGCGCTCCAGCAGCGCGGCGTTCACCTCGTCGCCGCCGGGGACGTTCGCGCTCGTCCAGCGGGGCGGCTCAACGCCGCGCGCCGCCGCGAGGTCGTCGAGGTCGGCGAGCACCCGCGCCCACGCGTACGCGGCGAGGACGGTGGAGACCGCCGCGGTGCGCGGCGCGCCCGCCGGATGCAGCACGTCCCCGGGCGGGACGCACGTGTCGAGGACGATGGCCGCGTGGTCGGCGAGGGTCGTGTCGGCCCTCGCCGCCGCGCCGCGCGACGCCCGCGCCGAGGTCACCGCGACGACCGGCACGCCCCGCGCCGCGCACTCCCGCGCGACCTCCACCGGATAGGGGTTGCGGCCGCTGGTGGAGAACACCACCGCCACGTCGGGCGGGGCGGGCGCGGCCTTCTCGACGACGGCGCGCCCCACCCCGTCCCGTCGCTCGGCGCGGGTGCTGCGCAGCGCGTGGTCGAGCGGGAAGACGTCGGGGTCCCAGATCGGGCGGACGGCGGCGAGGCCGCCGGCCCGGTAGAACGTCTCGCAGACCATCGCCAGGGAATGCCCGGCACCGGCGACGTGCACGATCCCGCCGGCCTCGATCGCGTCGAGCAGCAGGGCGGCGGCGTCGCCGGCCGCCCCGCCCGAGGTCGCGTCGAGGTCGTCGAGCAGGGTGCGCACCCTGGCGGGGAACCCGGAGGACGCCGCGTCAGGCATTCGGTAGAGCCTCCTTCAAGATGCGGGCCAGGTCGTCTTCGCCGGACGCGGCGCGCAGGCGGTCGGCGAGTCCGCCCGACAGGGCGCGCGCCAGCCCGGACAGGGTGCCGACGTGCGCGTCGGGGTCGGGCGTGCAGAACGCCAGCAGCAGGTCGACCGGGTCGTTGTCGGGATGACCGAACTCGACCGGCGTGGCCAGCCGGGTCACGCCGACGCCGACGGCCAGGCCGCCCTCCTCGGGACGGGCGTGGACGAGCGCGAGCCCCTTGGTCAGCACGATGTACGGGCCGTTCTCCTCCACCACCCGGACGCACGCCTCGGGGTAGCCCTCGCCCGCCGCGCCCGCGGTGACCAGCGCGGAGGCCGCCACGCGGACGGCCTCCCGCCAGTCGCCCGCGGTCGCCTCGTCGGTCGCGGCGACGACCGGGCCCGGCGCTGCGGATCCGGTGGCCGCTCCCTCGGAACGGGCCGTCACGAGAGCCATCCCTGCTCGGTGAGGCGCTCCCTGAGCTGGGCCTCCAGGCCCTCCTTGTCCAGGAAGTCGCTGATGGTGATCACCACGGGGGCCAGGTCGGCGATCTCGCCGGTGTGCATGCCCTGGCCGATCACCACGTCGGGCGACATCCCGCGCGCCGTGGAGACGTCGGTGTTCTCCACCCGGGCCTCCACGCCGAGCGAGCGCAGCGCGTCCTCGGCGGTCATCTTGAGCATCAGGCTTGAGCCCATGCCGACGCCGCAGACCGCGAGGATCTCCAGTTGCCGGTCCAGTGCCATGTCGTCCTTCTCTCCTCGTAGGGTGGTCGGTCAGGCCTGCGCGGGCGTCCGTCAGGCCTCCGCCGTCCGCCGGGCTTCCCCCCGTCAGGCTTCCGCGGGGGCCGCGCTCTCGGGCGCCTTCTCCTCCTCCTGCTCGTCCGCCGCCGCCCGGCGCTTCTCGGCGCGGCCGAGGAGCAGCAGGGTGATGATCATCGCGCCGACCGCGACCGCGGGGACGAGCCAGATCGAGTTGCCGCCGACGACCGGGTCCGCGGCCTTCAGCAGCCAGCCGATCGCGTACCAGTCGGGGTCGGCGAGCGTCGCCAGCTCGGGCGCGGTCCGCTCGTACAGGCCCCAGGTGACGGCCTGCCCGACGGCCAGGATCAGACCGGTGATGACCCCGCCGAGGACCGCGCCGCGCCAGCCCGCCACCACGTTGCCGAACAGCGCCGCCGCGCCGCCCACGAAGAACAGCATGATCATGGGCGGGGCGAGGGTGAACCAGCCGGCGGCGGCGAAGACCGCGAGGCAGACCAGGAACACCGCGGTGGAGGCGACGAACCCGACCATGACGGCGGTCGGCGCGACGGGGAACACGGTGGGCGCGTCCAGCGCGGGCCGCGTGCCCGGGATGACGCGGTCGCTGAACCCCTTGAACGCCGGGACGATCTCGCCGAGGAACATCCGCACGCCGAACAGCAGGATCGCGATGCCGCCCGCGAAGCGCAGGCCCACCAGGATCGCCCACACCCACGGCGAAAGCTTGTCGTCCATCTCGGCCGCGGCCTTGGTCACCACGCCGTGGTCGGCGAACGCGACCCCGACCAGCATGATCACGGTGATGATCAGCGCGGTGCTGACGTTGACGTCCTTGAAGAACGACAGCTGGCGCGGGAGCTTCAGCTTCTCGGTGTCGTGCTTCTCGCGGCTGCCGAGCGGGCGGGCCGCGTAGCCGGTGATCAGGCAGGCGAGCGAGCTGGTGTGCGCGAACCCGAAGCGGTCGTCCGGCATGACGCGGCGCATCAGCGGCCGCATCCACAGTGGTTGCAGCGTCCAGTACGCGGCGACGAACCCGGCCCCGCAGAGCACGAGCGTGAGCTGGTCGGCGCCGGGCGCGATCGTCACCAGGGAGGCGACGGTGACCGTGCTGACCCAGAACATCAGGTGGCCGGTCAGGTACAGGTACCGGGCCGCGGGGAAGAGCCGCACGACCAGCACGTGCGCCAGGAACGCGACCGTGATCACCAGCGCGACCGTCCCGCCCTGGTCGGCGAGGAAGTCGGCGAGGCTGTTGTCCGCCTTCGGCGGCGTGGTCCCCATCGCGCTGGCGAGCACCGTCTGGAAGCTCGTCAGCCCCCCGGTGAAGACCTCCACGCCGATGAACAGGATGACCACGCCGATCGTGGCGCGCAGCGCCCCGGCGAAGACGTCCTCGAACCGCTTGCGCTGCAGGAGCAGGCCCGCCAGCGTGATGAGCCCGATGAGGATGGGCACCTGGCCGAACACGTTGTCGGCCAGGAAGGTGAGGATGTCCTTGATGACGTCCATGGTGAACTCGCCTCACATCTCGGGGGATGGGTGGTGCGCTGTCGCCCCCGTCAGCGCGGACGGACGATCATGCGCCCGGGACGCGGCGCCCCGGGCGGGCGGTCAGTGGCTCGGTGGTCGCAGGTCCAGTTCCAGCCGGTACCGGTCGCCGCGGTAGAGGGACCGGACGTACTCCAGCGGCCGGCCGCCCGCGTCCCTGGTGATCCGCTCGAACAGGAACGCCGGCATGTGCACCGGGACGCCGAGCTCGGCGGCCTCCTCGGCGGTGGTGACGGTCGGCTCGATGGTCTCGGTGCCCGAGGCGATCACGACGCCGTTGCCCCGGAGCAGGTCGTAGAACGAGCGCCCTTCCAGGTCGCTCCGCCGCAGGTCCGGCATCAGCGCCCGCGGAAGGTAGAGGGTCTCGATGGCCATGGGGGCCTCGTCGGCCAGCCGGAGCCGCCGAATGGTAAATACCTCTTCGACGGGCGACAGGGCCAGCCGGCGGCCGATCCGCGCCCCCGCGGTCTCGGTGCGGAACGACAGCACCCTGCCGCCCGGCTTCATCCCGCGCCTGATCATGTCCTCGGTGAACGAGGTCATGGTCAGCGACACGGCGATCCGGGGTTCCGCCAGGTAGGTCCCGCTGCCGTGGCGCCGGTCGAGCAGGCCCTCGGCGACGAGCCCGTCGATGGCCTGGCGCAGCGTCGGCCGCGAGACGCCGAGCTCCTCGGCCAGCCGGCGCTCGGACGGCAGCGCGTCCCCGACGTCCATGCCGTCCAGCATCGCGAGCAGCTCCCGGCGCACCGTCTGCCGTTTCGTGCTCGCGGTCCGGGCCTCACCGGCGGATGGCACGCCTGTCACCTCCTTTGACGCGATTCCTGTCGTCGCACACGGTATGTCCCATTATGGCGACTGGTCAATACCACTTTGGCGATGTTTGCCGTGGTCACGACCGGAGGGCCCGAACTAGCGTCTCGGCAGATCGGCAGACGGTGCCGATCCCGACCGTGTCAACGCCGCGCTCGCCGCGGCGAGGAAGGCGGCCAGATGAGGAAGCTCGTGCGCGGCGCAGTGGCGCTGGCCCTGCCGATGCTCATGCCGGCGGCGCTCGGCGCGGCGCCGGCCCAGGCGGACCCGGGCCGGCCGGGGACGGGGGACGGCTGGAGGCTGGTCGCCTCCGAGCCGTTCGACCGGCACATCGACGACGCGAAGGCCCCCTGGAAGCCGGACGGTGACGGTCCGTCCAGTCCGTACAACGTCGACATGTACGACAACGACGGCGCCTACTTCGACACGATGGGCGGCCCGGCGTTCCGGCAGCAGCTGGCGAAGATGAGGACCTACCGCAAGTCGTTCACCTTCGGGAAGCGCGGCTGGCTCACCGCCGAGCTGGCCGCCCGCGACGCCGACGGGGACGGCCGGCCGGACGCGCCGCCCACGCTCACCTCCCGCAAGGGCGTGGCCCGGCTGGACGAGCCGGCCCACCAGGCGGGCGTCGTCATCCGCTCGACCCGCGACCTGCCCGCCGAGTACCGGGTGGAGATGACGCTGCGCGGCCTGGACTTCGGCGGCCAGCGGAACGGTTCCTGGGACTATCCGGACGGCAGGGTCAACGGCTACTCGCCGGCGGGCTGCAAGACCAACTTCCCCTGGGCCTCGGGCGGCGACTACACCCGGCCCGAGTGCGAGTGGGCCGACGTCCGGACCGACTCCAACGGCTTCTACTACATGTCGATCATGGACTACCCGCGGGTCGCGCCGCACAACAACGTGTTCGTCCACGGCCATCGCAAGGTCGCCATGGACGGATACAACCGGTACCGGTACACCGGCAAGGGCCTGCTGTACTGCGACCCGGCGACCGGGCAGTACGAGCCGTACTCCGCCGGGACGGGCAACGGCGTCAACGCGATCTTCATGACCGACGACCGCCGCTACCCGACGATGCCGGGCACCGAGTACCTGATGGAGAGCGAGTGCGGGCTGCGCAAGGGCGGCGCCATCGTCTCGACCGTCGACCTGAAGCCCGAGCTGCTGCCGGCGGAGCCGTACACGTTCGCGGTCGAGCGCCGCGGCGGCGCCTACACGATGGAGATGTCCGGGGTCTTCGCGCATGTCGGCAGGGCGACATTGCGCTACACGCGCTCGTTCGTCCAGGACGGCGAGCCGATCTGGCACTACAACCAGAAGCCCGGCGAGTACGACGGCCGGTTCAACGCCGACTGGACCTGGACGGGCCCGGGCGGCACCCTGGTCGACCGCGACACCTGGCCGGCCGGATCCGCCTACCCGGACCGGTTCATGATCGGTGACCCGCACATGAACTTCTACGAGGGATCGGCGCAGGTGGACGACATCCGGCTGTACGTTCCGCGATAGCGGACCGGATGTCGGTGGTGCGGGCCAGGGTCCGTGAGAACGTTCCCTGGCCTCGCCCAAGGGGGCCCGTGACCCGGCAGACCGCGCCAGGCAGGGCGCCCGAGCCGTCCTCGCCGACTACGCGATCGTGATCCCCTTCATCCCCCAGGCCGCCGACGACACCGTCGTGCGCGCCGAGCCGACACTGCGCCGGGAGGAGTGAACCGGCCGGTCAGGCCGTCGCCGCCCCGGTGCGGTACTCCTGCGGGCTGACGCCGTGCTCGCGCTTGAAGGCCGTGCTCAGCGCGAAGGCGTTGCCGTAGCCGACCCTGCGGGCGACGGCCTCCAGGGTCGCGTCCGTCTCGCGCAGCAGATCGGCGGCCTGCGCGAGGCGGAGGCCGGTGAGGTAGGACATGGGCGGCTCGCCGATCAGCTTCGCGAACCGCTGCGCGAGCGCCGCGCGCGACACCCCGACCCCGGCCGCGAGGTCCGCGACCGTCCAGGGGTGCGCGAGGTCGTCGTGCAGGAGCCGCAGCGCTGGACCGACGACCGGGTCGCCGTGGGCGCGGTACCAGCCGGGCGCGGCGGCGTCCGAGCGGGAGAACCAGGCGCGCAGGGTCGCGATGAGCAGCAGGTCGAGGAGCCGGTCGAGGACGACGTCCTGGCCGGGCTCGTCCTTGCCGATCTCCTCCTGCAGCACGGCGACGAGCGGCGACCTCCACGTGTCGCCGCGGACGACCGCCATCGGGGGCAGCGCGGCCAGCAGCCGCTGCGTGACGGCGCCGCGCATCTGGTAGGTGCCGACCAGCATGACCGCCGGCCCGTCCGGGTCGTTGCCCCAGGCGCGGACGCCGAGGTCCATGGCCTCCGAGAGGCTCGTGCCGTCCGGGGTGGTGCAGAGCTGCCCCGGATGGATGACGATCTGCGGCGCGGTCGCCGGGTCGTCGCTGACGGTGTAGGGGTCCGGCCCCCGGAAGATGACCATGTCGCCTGGGCCGACGCGCTGCGGATCGCCCTCGTCCGGGACCAGCCACGCCTCGTCCCTGACCATGGAGAGCAGGGTCAGCGGCGCCTCGTCCTGGATCCGGAGCGACCAGGGCGGCGCGAGGGTCGAGCGCAGCATGAACGCTCCCCGCGCGCGCGGACCGTCGAGGAGTTCGGCCAGGGCGTCCATGGGGGCCAGCGTAGACGCTCGCGTATGCGGGCGAGCTTCTCAACGATGGTGGCCAGAACCGCCTGCCTGTTGACTCAAGGGCATGACGAACAGCGAATCCGACATCATCGAGAGCGGCCTCACCCTCGTCCTCGGCGGGACCGGCAAGACCGGCCGCCGCGTCGTCGAGCGGCTGGAGGCCCGGGACGTCCCGGTCCGGATGGGCTCGCGGTCGGCCTCGCCGCCCTTCGACTGGGAGGACGAGTCCACCTGGGCGCCCGTCCTGCGGAACGTCGAGAACGTCTACCTCTCCTACTACCCCGACCTGGCCGTGCCCGGCGCCCCCGACGCCATCCGCGCGTTCACAGGTGCGGCGGCGGGCGCGGGCGTGCGGCGCGTGGTCCTGCTGTCGGGGCGGGGCGAGCCCGAGGCTCAGGAGTGCGAGCGGATCGTCCAGGAGTCGGGCCTGGTCTGGACGGTCGTGCGGTCGAGCTGGTTCGCGCAGAACTTCAGTGAGGACTACCTGCTCGACCCCGTGCGGGCCGGCGAGGTCGTCCTCCCGGCGGGCGATGTCCCGGAGCCGTTCGTGGACGCCGACGACATCGCGGACGTGGCCGTCGAGGCGCTCACCCGGGACGGGCACGCCGGCGAGGTGTACGAGGTGACCGGCCCCCGGGCGCTCACGTTCGCCGAGGCGGTCGCCGAGATCGGCCGTGCCGCCGGACGCGAGATCGCCTTCGTTCCCGTCAGCGCGGACGACAACGCGGCGGCCCTCCGGGGGCACGGTGTGCCCGAGGACGTCATCGGCCTGCTGACCTACCTGTTCACGACCGTGCTGGACGGCCGCAACGCCCGGCCCGCCGACGGCGTCGAGCGGGCCCTCGGCCGCCCGCCGCGCGACTTCTCCGCGTACGCGGACGCGACCGCCGCCAGCGGCATCTGGAACCACTGACCCGAGGATCGGACATCATGAAATTCTCTCTCGCGGGCGTCTCGGCGACCCTCTCGATCATCATGGCGGCCGGGATGGCCGGAACGTTCTTCGGCTTCTCCACCGGCGTGATGCCCGGGTTGAACGCGGCGCGGCCCGCCTCGGCGATCGACGCCATGCAGGGCATCAACCAGCGGATCCAGAACCCGGTCTTCGTGGCGATGTTCCTCCTGGTTCCGGTGCTGGCGGCGGCGGCGGGGATCCTGCTGCTCACCCTGGACCAGAAGTCGGCGGCCCTGCTCTTCTTCGCCGCGGCCGGCCTGTACTTCGTGGGCGCGCTCCTCCCCAGCTTCGCGGTGAACATCCCGATGAACAACGACCTGGACGGCGTCACGATCCCGAAGGACGTCTCCGAGGCGGCGAGGATCTGGTCGGACTACTCCGGCCGCTGGACGGCGTGGAACACCGTCCGCGCGGTGTTCAGCTGGGCGAGCCTCCTCGCCATGAGCCTGGCCGTCTACGTCTGGGGCAAGAACAACTGACCTGGCGGATCCGCGAGGCCCGTGCCCCTTTCCGGAGCACGGGCCTCGTTCCCTCTGCCTCTACCGGCCGTTCTTCGCGCACCACTCCGCCCATGTGAGGGCGCCGTTGTCGAGCTGCTTGCGGTAGAACGACGTCCAGGAGGTCTCCGACCGCGCAGGCGCCTCGGGGGCCTTCCGGTAGAGCGGGTGGTCCCGCTGGACCTCGGCCTTCAGCCAGGGCTCCAGCTCGTCCCAGGAATCGAGGGTCCAGCTCCGGGCGTGGAACGTCAGCCGGGCGCGCACGTCCCTGTCCGCGATGCACATCGACGGGATGAACGGGCTGGACCGCGTCCAGCTGCTGGTCACCTCCATCGCGCCCTTCGGGACGCCGTGCGCACGGCGCGCGGCCTCCCGCTTCCCGAGGTAGAAGTCGAACATCTCCCACGCGGTGTAGATCCCACCGGGGAGCCCGAAATCGTCCCCGGTCAGCGCCTTCAGGTCCGTGCGAGGCGGAATGTCCGACACCTGGGCGAGCGTGCGCTGGACGTCCTTCAGCGGCCCGAGCCTGAACTCCGGCGTGATCGGGAACGGGCCGAAATCGACGTCGTCGTTGTTCACCGGGACCAGCGGATAGGTCCTGCCGTCCAGCGGGTTGCGCCATTCCCGCAGCACTCTCGCCGGGTCCTGCGGGTCGGTGTAGAAGACGATCTCGCGGCTGAGCTGGTACAGCCTGTTCGTGCCCGGTTCGCGGTACAGGCGCCGGACGTTGTAGCCCTCGAACCCGAACAGCCTCGTCCCGTGCCGCAGTGCCGGCGCCAGGGTGTCGCCCGGTGCGTCCACGTACACGAAGCCCGAGATCCGGTACAGCATGTCCCGGCCGTCCGGGCGCCCGAGCACCTGCAGTTGCAGCCGGGTGTCACGGTCCTTGACCTGCGCGTACAGCGGGCCGGGGGCGGACGGGCCGTAGGCAGGGCGGGCGGCTGCCGCGCCCGGCACCGACCACAGCAGGCACGCGGCGGCCGCGCCGGCGAGCGCGGCCGTCATTCGGCGTCGCATCGGGGCTCCCTGGGTGAAGGGTGATGGGGGTCGCCGCCATGCAAGCAGCCCCTGCCCGCCGAGTCACGCTCATGGGAGCAGCACGCCCCAGTGGATCCCCACGGGACGAAGACCGCGCCGGCGGCCAGGAGCAGCCCGAGCCGCACGCGCGCGCCGCGGGGGACGTCCGCCACGAGGTGCACCCACCGCGACTCCCACCACGCCAGGGGGGCCAGCTCGGTGCCGGCGTGCGCCTGGTGAGGCGGGGCCACCGTGATTCATCGAGGAGATCCGGGAGCGGCCGGGCGGTCGCGAGCGCTGGTGGCGCCGGGCCGAGGGGCTCCGCGACGTCCGGACGCCCCCCCGGACTCCCTCCCGCCCGAGGACCGGCCGGTCCTGGCCGAGCTCATGCGCATCGGCCACGCCGAGGACATGGAGCTGTTCGCCGGACTTCCCGCGGCCCACGAGCGGGAGCGGGCCCGGGCGCTGCCGTCCCGCGGGTTCGCCCACATGACCGAGGAGGGCCTGGCCGAGTTCTTCGAGGCCTACATCCGCCTGCCGCACGAGCACGCGCACCGCCGGGAGGACGCGCCGCCGGGCGCGCGTCCCGTCCACATCCGCCTGTTCACCCTTCCCGCCGGCGACGGCTGAGCGGCGGTGGGGCTTACGATCGCGGGATGGGCGGCGTCTACGCGATCAGCGACCTGCACGTGGGGTTCCCGGAGAACCGCGCGTTCGTCGAGGGCCTGCGGCCCGCGTCCGAGGACGACTGGCTGATCGTGGCGGGCGACGTCGGCGAGCGCTTCGCCGACGTCGAGTGGACGCTGCGCACCCTCGGCGAGCGCTTCGCCACGGTGGTGTGGGTGCCAGGCAACCACGAACTGTGGACCGTCAAGGGCGACCCCGTTCAGTTGCGCGGCGAGGCCCGCTACCGCCGGCTCGTCGACATGTGCCGCGGCCTGGGCGTGCTGACCCCTGAGGACCCCTATCCCGTCTGGGACGGCCCGGACGGCGCCGTCACGGTGGCGCCGCTGTTCATCCTGTACGACTACACGTTCCGGCCGGACGGGGCGTCCAGCAAGGAAGAGGCCCTCAAGGCCGCGCACGAGGCCGGCGTCGTCTGCACTGACGAGGTCTACCTGCACCCCGACCCGTATCCCGGCCGGGACGCCTGGTGCGACGCCAGGATCGCCTACACCGAGCGGCGCCTGTCCGACCTGGAGCCGGGGACGCGGACCGTGCTCGTCAACCACTGGCCGCTCGTCCGCGAGCCCACCCGCGTCCTCTGGTACCCCGAGTTCGCCCAGTGGTGCGGCACCGAGCGCACCGCCGACTGGCACAGCCGGTTCGGCGCGGTGTCCGTCGTCTACGGGCACCTGCACATTCCCCGGACGATCTGGACCGGCGGCGTCCCGCACATCGAGGTGTCGGTCGGGTACCCGCGCGAGTGGCGCCGGCGGGCCGACGCGCCGCGCGGCCCCCGCCGCGTCCTGCCCGCCCCCGAGACGGACTGACCGGGTCCTAGCGGGCCGCGCCCGGCGCCACGCCGGTGGCGGCGAGCGCCAGCAGCCGGGCGGCGGCGTCCGGGTCCCGCTCGGCGACCGTCGCGATCGCGCCCGCCAGCCTCAGCACGTCGCCGAACGCCGCGTCGGCGGGCGCGTCCCCGGCGCGCTGCGCGCGGGCGAGCAGCGCCTCGCCCGCCTCGGACATCGCCGCGCGGGAGCCGGAGGGGTCGAGCCGGGGGTCGCGCAGCGACACCATCGCCGAGGCCGCCATGCCGGGGAACGCGGTGATCTCCGAGACGAACGTCCGCAGCCAGGCCAGCAGGGCCTCGTCGGGGGAGGGGGAGTCCAGCAGGTCGCGGGCGGCCGAGGCCAGCCCCGTGTAGACGTCGGCGAGCAGGGCCTCCAGGAGGTCCTGGCGGGTGGGGAAGTGGCGGTAGAGCGTGCCGATGCCGACACCCGCGAGCCGCGCGACGCCTTCGAGCGAGGCGCCCGCCCCCTGGCGCTGGAAGGTCTCCCGCGCCGCGGCGAGCAGCCGCGCGCGGTTGCGGCGCACGTCGGCCCGCACCGGGCGCGCCTTCGGCGTGTCGTCGCTGGTCACGTGGGTCGTCGATCCTTCCCGGGGGTGGAACGGGCCTGCGGCGATCGGGAGGATCCGCGGCTTTTGGAACGGTCCCTCGATCCTATCCGCGCCGTTGCCCCGGCCTGCGCCCGGACGCGCCGGACGCGCCCGGACACGGACCGGGCCCGCCGCGCACGGTGCGCGGCGGGCCCTGCGCTCTTCCCGGCGTTCCTGTGGTGTTGCGGCCGGTCAGGCGTCGGCGGACGAGATCGGGAGGTTCACCCGGCCGCCGGCGGCCCTGAACTCCTCGGCCTTCTCCCGCATCCCTGCGGCGAGGGCCTCCCCGTCGGCGAGGCCGCGCTCGGCCGCGAACCGCCGCACGTCCCGCGTGATCTTCATGGAGCAGAAGTGCGGGCCGCACATCGAGCAGAAGTGCGCGGTCTTCGCCGGCGCCGCCGGCAGAGTCGCGTCATGGAACGCGCGGGCGGTGCCGGGGTCCAGGGACAGGTTGAACTGGTCCTCCCAGCGGAAGTCGAACCGCGCCTCCGACAGCGCGTCGTCCCACGCCTGCGCGCCCGGATGGCCCTTGGCGAGATCGGCGGCGTGCGCGGCGATCTTGTAGGCGATCACGCCGGCCTTGACGTCCTCGCGGTCCGGCAGCCCGAGATGCTCCTTCGGCGTGACGTAGCAGAGCATCGCGGTGCCGTGCCAGCCGATCATCGCGGCGCCGATCGCCGAGGTGATGTGGTCGTAGCCGGGCGCGATGTCGGTGGTCAGCGGCCCGAGCGTGTAGAACGGCGCGCCGTCGCACCACTCCTGCTGCAGGTCCACGTTCTCCTTGATCTTGTGCATCGGGACGTGCCCGGGACCCTCGTTCATCACCTGGTTGCCGAACCGCGCCGCGATCCGCGTCAGGTCGCCCTGGGTGCGCAGCTCGGCGAACTGGGCCTCGTCGTTGGCGTCCGCGACGGAGCCGGGACGCAGCCCGTCCCCGAGCGACCAGGTCACGTCGTAGGCGGCGAAGATCTCGCAGAGCTCCTCGAAACGGGTGTAGAGGAAGTTCTCCTCGTGGTGCGCCAGGCACCAGGCCGCCATGATCGATCCGCCCCGCGACACGATCCCCGTCTTGCGCCGTGCCGTCAGCGGCACGTAGGACAGCAGCACCCCGGCGTGGACGGTCATGTAGTCCACGCCCTGCTCCGCCTGCTCGATCACGGTGTCGCGGAAGACCTCGTAGGTGAGTTCCGCCGGGTCGCCGCCGACCTTCTCCACCGCCTGGTACAGCGGGACGGTCCCGACCGGCACGGGCGAGTTGCGCAGGATCCACTCGCGCGTGGTGTGGATGTCGCGGCCGGTCGACAGGTCCATGATCGTGTCGGCGCCCCAGCGGGTCGCCCACGTCATCTTCTCGACCTCGTCCTCGATCGAGGACGCGACGGCCGAGTTGCCGATGTTGGCGTTGACCTTGACCAGGAAGTCGCGCCCGATGACCATCGGCTCGATCTCGGGATGGTTGACGTTGGCGGGCAGCACCGCGCGGCCGGCGGCCAGCGCGTCCCGGACGAACTCCGGGGCCACGCCCTCGCGAAGCGCGGCGAACTCCATCTCCGGCGTGATCTCCCCGCGCCGCGCGTAGGCGCGCTGCGTCACCGCGCCGCCGGTGGCGCGCCGCGGCCGGCGCGGCAGGACGCCCTCGCCGTCGGCCTGGGGGAGGCGGCCTCCCCCGCCCGCGGGGACGGCAGGGGCCGACGACCGGCGCCCGTCGTCCTCGGGGCGCGCCGCCCGGCCCTGGTAGGGGGCGGTGTCGCCGCGCTCGGCGATCCAGGACTCCCGCAGCGGCGGCAGCCCCCTGCGCACGTCGGTCTCCTGCTCGGGATCGGTGGACGGCCCGGACGTGTCGTACAGGACGACGACGTCGCCGTTGGTCAGCGGCACCTCCCGCATCGGGACCCGGATCTCCGGGCGCGAGCCCTGGAGGTAGGTCTTGCGGGCAGCTGGAACCACAGGTTCGGTCATGACGACTCGATCTCTCCCTACGCCGGCATTACCCGGTCAGGTTCATGCGGTCAGCGGCCGTCCCAGCCGCTATCTCAGCCCGGTACGCCGGGCCCCCGCGATCTGTCGCCCACGACGTTAACCCGCGCGGCCCCGCTTGCCGCAACCGCCGTCCATGGGCTAGAACGCGCCCGCGCGGATCGCGACGGGCAGGGCGAGGGCCAGGGTGCGGAGGGGGTCCGGGGCGGACGGCGACCGCTCCAACTCCATCCGGGCCTCAGCGCCGTCGCCGTCGCCGATGCGCAGCGTGGCCGAGTGCCGGCCGTCGATGCCGGTGACGACGTGGCCGTCGCCGGTCGCGCGGGTGCTGCCGAGGAGCATCCCGCCGGCGGTGTGGAAGGACGGCTCGCGCCGGCCGCGCACGAATCCGAGGGGGCGGCCGTCCGCGTCGAGGACGCGCACGCGGTCGCGGCCCGGCAGCCAGGACGGGCCCCGGAACACCAGCAGCGCGGCGGCGTGGGGGTCGCACAGCACGATGGTCCGCCCGCCGCGCCGGCCGCAGGCCACGGCGAGGACCGCGCCGCCGCGCCGGTCGCGGTACCGGCCCCTGCCGTCCACGACCAGGTGGCGGGCCTGGGCCAGGGCGCCGTCCGCGGGCGGCGGCACCTCCTCGCCCTCATCGTCGACGACGCGCCAGGCGGCGCCGAGGATGCCCGTGGTCGCGGTCCGGACGGCCGGGAGCCATCCGGACGGGAGCGACCCGCCGGCGAGCAGCGCCACCGCATTCCCCTCGACCTCGGCGACGGCCGCGGCGACCGGCGCCTGCTCCGGGTCGAGCCAGAGCGTCCAAACCGGGTCGCCGACGGGCCACCTGATCCCTACCGCGTCCACGGCTCCGGCCGGGACGGCCGCCTCCCGCCTGCCGCGGCGGAGGACCACCCCCTTCTCGCCGATGCTCACGATGAGGCGGGTCCGGTGGAGCCGGGCCGCCCAGAGGACGGCGGCGAGGGCGGCGAGCAGGCAGCCGCCGCCGCAGGGCGGCAGGATCTGGCGGGCCTTGTCCGGATCGAGGATTCCGGTGCCGGGGCGGGTCGCCAGGACGAGGGCCGCGCCGGCCGCGAGCGCGGCGAGAAGGGCGCGGAACGGCCATCGGTAGGCTCGCGCGCCGAGCGTCATCCGGAGTCCGGGCGAGGGGACAGCAGGCGGGGGGACGGACAACTGTCAGCCCTTCGTGACGGGGTCTGCAGAACTATAGGGCGGGCCTCCGGCCCCGCAGGCGCCGCCGGGAAAGATCATTCGCGTGGGCGCGGGCCGCGGTGCGCGGATCACGCGAGTGGGGGAGAATGGGCGCGTGGTGACGGTGCCCCGGGGCGATGTGACGGTGAGGGACGTCCTGGCGGCGTCGGCGCTCGCGGGGGCGGCGGCGGCCGCCGCCGTGCTGTGGCCGGGCGTCCGGGCACTGGACGCGCCGGGCGTGCTGCTGCTGGTGGCGGCGCACGTCCCGCTCGCGGTGTTCCGGCGGTGGCCGGCCCCGGGCCTGCTGGCGCTGGTGGCCCTGGTGCTGCCCTACCACCTGGCGCAGTACCAGCACCACGCGCTGGTGCCCGCCGAGGTGATCGCGCTGTTCGCCTACGCGGTGCTCGGGCGCCGGGTGCGGATCGTCCTCGGCGTCGTCGCGTCCCTGCTCGGCGTCTGCGTGGTCGGCATGGCGATGCGGGCGGGGGGCGGCTCCCTGCGCGAGCAGATCGCGGTCATCGAGGCCGTGGTGTCGGTCGTCATCGCCGTCCAGGTGTGGCGGGTGCACCGGGCGCGGCTCGCGACGATCACCGAGCGGGCCGAGCGGGCCGAGCGCACGCGGGAGGAGGAGGCGCGGCGGCGGGTCGCCGAGGAGCGCCTGCGGATCGCCCGCGACCTGCACGACCTCCTCGCCCACAGCATCACCCTGATCGGCGTGCAGGCCGGCGCCGCGGCCCACCTCGCGCGCGGGGACCGGCCGCTCGACCGGGAGGAGCTGGCCGACGCGCTCGCCTCCATCGCCTCGACGTGCCGGGACGCGCGGACCGAGCTGCGCGGCACGCTCCAGGTCCTGCGCGGCACCGACGTCGGCACCCCCGGGACGCTGCCGGGGCCCCGCGCCGTCGCCGGCCTCGTGGACGCGGCGCGCAGCAGCGGGATCGACATCGACCTGCGGGACGGGGACGTCGGGACGCTGCCCCCGGAGACGGGGGTCGCCGCGTACCGGATCGTCCAGGAGGCCCTGACCAACGTTGTCAAGCACGCCGATGCGAAGCGCGCGACGGTGAGCCTGGCACGCGACGGCGGGGGGCTCGTCGTCCGGGTCGCCGACGACGGCGGGGGGCCGTCCGGCGGACCGCCCGAGGGGTTCGGGATCCTCGGAATGATCGAGCGGGCGCGCAGCGTGGGCGGGACGTTGGACGCGGGTCCGGGCGAGTCCGGCGGGTTCGTCGTCACCGCCTTCCTCCCGCTCGTGGACGCCGTCGCCCCGCGCCAGGCGTGACGTGCGCCCGGCGGAATCCGGTGGCACCCGTTAGCCGGGAACCTCCCGACTCCGACGCGGAGACCGCCGGGGGGCTTTCCACCCCTTACGGATAGGGTCAGGATCAAGGGGACCAGGGGAGGCAACGTCGGTGAGCACTTTGCAGGAGGCCCCGCAGGACCGGATCTTGACGGCGCCGAACGTCCTGAGCCTCGCCCGGCTCCTGGGCGTCCCGCTGTTCCTGTGGCTCGTCCTGATCGAGGCGGACTGGTGGGCGCTCGGCCTGCTGGTGTTCGCGGGCCTGTCGGACTGGCTGGACGGGAAGCTGGCGCGGGCGTTCAACCAGACGAGCAAGCTCGGCATGGTCCTCGACCCGGCCGCCGACCGCCTCTACATCCTGGCCACGCTCGTCGGGCTCACCATCCGCGACATCATCCCGCTGTGGCTGGTGCTCGCGCTCGTCGCCCGCGAGGTGGCGATCCTGCCGATCGCGCCGATCGTGCGGCGGCTCGGATACGGCGGCACGCTGCCCGTGCACTTCATCGGCAAGGCGGCGACGATGTGCCTGCTGTACTCCTTCCCGCTGCTGCTGCTCGGCGACCACGACGGCGGCGCGGGCACCGCGGCGCGGGTCGTCGGATGGGCCTTCGCCGGCTGGGGGACCGCCCTGTACTGGTGGGCGGCCGTCCTCTACTGGGTGCAGACGCGGCAACTGCTGCTGGCCGGCCGCGCCTCACCGCCCCCGGCCTCCGGGCCGGGCCCCGCGTCCAGGACGGGCGATCCGGGCGCGGAACCGCCGGCCGGCGACCAGAAGGGAGCTGAGACCCCCCGATGAAGGCCGTCGTGATGGCGGGAGGCGAGGGGACGCGGCTGCGTCCGATGACCGCCAACCAGCCGAAGCCGCTGCTGCCGCTCGTCAACCGGCCGATCATGGAGCACGTGCTGCGGCTGCTGAAGAAGCACGGGTTCGGCGAGACCGTCGTCACCGTCCAGTTCCTGGCCGCGCTGATCCGCAACTACTTCGGCGACGGCGAGGAGCTCGGCATGTCGCTGAGCTACGCGACCGAGGAGGTCCCGCTCGGCACCGCCGGCAGCGTCAAGAACGCCGAGGAGGCGCTGCGCGACGACCGCTTCCTGGTGATCTCGGGGGACGCGCTCACCGACATCGACCTGACCGACATGGTGCGGTTCCACGAGGAGAACGACGCCCTCGTCACCATCGGGCTCAAGCGCGTCCCGAACCCCCTGGAGTTCGGGATCATCATCGTGGACGACGCGGGCCGCGTGCAGCGGTTCCTGGAGAAGCCCACCTGGGGCCAGGTGTTCTCCGACACCGTCAACACCGGCATCTACGTGATGGAGCCGGAGGTGCTGGAGCACGTCGCGGAGGGCGAGCCGGTCGACTGGTCCGGGGACGTCTTCCCGAAGCTGCTCGCCGAGGGCGCCCGCCTGTTCGGGTACGTGGCCGACTGCTACTGGGAGGACGTCGGCACGCACGAGAGCTACCTCAAGGCCCAGGCGGACATGCTGTCCGGGCTGGTCGGCATCGACCTGGACGGCTTCGAGATGTCGCCGGGCGTGTGGGTCGCCGAGGGCGCGGAGGTGGACGCCGAGGCCGTCCTCAAGGGGCCGCTCTACATCGGCGACTACGCGAAGGTCGAGGCGGGCGTCGAGCTGCGCGAGTTCACCGTGCTCGGCAGCAACGTCGTCGTCAAGGAGGGCGCGTTCCTGCACCGCGCCATCGTCCACGACAACGTGTTCGTCGCGCCGTCCACGAACCTGCGGGGCTGCGTCGTCGGCAAGAACACCGACATCATGGCCGGGGCCCGCGTGGAGGAGGGCGCCGTCATCGGGGACGAGTGCGTCATCGAGGCCGAGGCGTACGTGTCCAGCGGCGTGAAGGTGTACCCGTTCAAGACCATCGAGGCCGGCGCCGTCGTCAACACCAGCGTGATCTGGGAGTCGCGGGGGCAGCGCAACCTGTTCGGGCCGCGGGGGGTGTCCGGCCTCGTCAACGTGGAGATCACCCCCGAGCTGGCGGTACGGCTCGCCTCCGCCTACGCGACGACGCTGAAGAAGGGCACGACCGTCGTCACCGGACGGGACGTCTCGCGTGCGGCCCGCACCCTGAAACGCGCCGTGAACAGCGCTCTCACCGCGAGCGCCATCAACGTCCAGGACCTGGAGGCGACGCCGCTGACCGTCGCCCGGTTCGAGACCGGCCGCGAGGACAGCGTCGGCGGGATCTACATCCGCACCACCCTCGGCGACCCGCAGGGCGTCGACATCCTGTTCCTGGACCCGGACGGCGCCGACCTGTCCCAGGGCGCGCAGCGCAAGCTGGAGCGCGTCTTCGGCCGGCAGGAGTACCGCCGCGCCTTCCCCGGCGAGATCGCCGAGCTGACCTACCCGCCGCGCGTCGTGGAGACCTACACCCGCGACCTGCTGCGCCGCGTCGACATCCGCGGCGTCCGCGAGGCGGGGCTGAAGATCGTCCTGGACTGCGCGGGCGGGGTGGCCTCGCTCGTGCTGCCGAACCTGCTCGGGAAGGTCGGCGTGGAGGTCCTCACCCGCAACGTGGGCCTGGACGAGGCCAACCCGACCGAGACGCTCGCCGAGCGGATGCGCGACCTGGAGCGGCTCGGCGAGCTGGTGTCCTCGTCGCGGGCCGCGTTCGGCGTCCGGTTCGACCCGGTGGGGGAGCGGATCTCCCTGGTGGACGAGAACGGCGAGCTGGTGGGCGACGACCGGGCCCTGCTGGTGATGCTGGACCTGGTCGCGGCCGAGCGGCGCGGCGGCAAGGTGGCGCTGCCGGTGACGACGACGCGGGTCGCCGAGCAGGTGTGCCGGTTCCACGGCGTGCAGGTCGAGTGGACCTCCACGTCCCAGGACGTGCTGACCAAGGCGGCCGCCCAGCCGAGCGTGGTCTTCGCGGGCGACGGGCGCGGCGGGTTCCTGATGCCCGAGTTCAGCGGCACCGTGGACGGGATCGCGGCGTTCGTCCGGCTGGTCGGCCTGGTCGCGCGGACGCGGCTGACGCTGTCGCAGATCGACCGCCGCATCCCGGACGCGCACCTGCTGCGCCGCTCCGTCCCGACGCCGTGGGCCGCGAAGGGCGGCGTGATGCGCCACGTCGTGGAGGCGGCGGGCACCCGGACGCTCGACACCACCGACGGCGTGCGCGTGGTGGAGGGCGACGGCCGCTGGGTCCTCGTGCTGCCCGACCCCGCGGAGGCGGTGACGCACCTGTGGGCCGAGGGTCCGGACGCCGACGCCGCGCAGGCGCTCCTGGCGGAGTGGGCCGCGGTCGTGGAGCGCGCGGGCTCCTGAACGGACCTCAGCAGCGGTCGCGGGGCCTGAGGCCCGCCCCGTCGGGTTCCCGGTCGGCGTACTGGGCGCCGAGGAACGCGATGAGGTGCTCCACGTCGGCGATGTTCGAGACGAGGCCGAGGGAAGCCCTGACCGCGCCACCGGTCGGCAGCCCGAGCACGCCCAGATAGTCGTCGAGCGTCCGCATCCGCAGGTTCGCGGTCCGGCGCAGGGCGTGCTCGGAGATCCCGAACGCGCCCTCGCCCGCGCCGGGGTTGCAGAAGCAGCCGGTCCGGATCGAGATGCCGGCGGCGGCGGTGTCGCGGGCCACGATCCGCTCGTCCACGACGGCGCCGCGGCGGTCGAGCACGTTGAACGCGACGGTGCCGCCCCGGCCGTCGACGCCCTCCGGCCCGTACACCCGGACGAGGGGGGAGCCGTCGGCGTGGCGCAGGCCCGCGAGGCGGCGCAGGAGCAGCGAGGTCAGGCACCCGACGCGGCGTTGGACGAGGTCCAGGCCGATGTCCTCGATCCAGTGGATGCCGAACTCCACGTCCGGGATGGACAGGAAGTTCAGGGTGCCGTCCTCGAACGCGGTCTCGTCGGGCGCGAGCACGTGCCAGCCGCCGAGCGCGCTGACCGCCTGGATGGTCCCGCCGGCGAACCAGGGTCGGCGCAGCCGGGCCAGCGCCTCCCAGCGGGCGACCAGGCTGCCCACGCCGGTCGGGTAGCCGAACACCTTGTACCAGCTCACCGGGACGAAGTCGGGCCGGACCCGGCTCAGGTCGAGGCGGCAGGCGGGCGCGAGGGCGGCCGCGTCCAGCAGCACGTCGTGGCCGTGCGCGTGGGCGAGGTCGATCCAGCTCAGCGGATGCCGGACCCCGCTGAAGTTGCTCTGCGCGGGGAAGGCCAGGAGGCCGCCGCCGTCGCCCAGCGCCGCGGCGAGTTCGGCCTCGCGGACCCGCAGGTCGGGACCGCCGGCGGGCACGTGGGCGACCTCGGCGCCGCGCGCCCTCGCGAACTCCCTGATCCCGTTCACCGAGTTGTGGTTGTCGCCGGTGAGGACGAGCCGGCCGCCGCGCCCGAACGGGTAGGCCTCCCCGACGAGGCGGCACGCGCCGGTGGCGTTCTGCGTGAACACCACGGCGTACTCCTCGGGGGAGGCGTTGAAGAACGCCAGGACCGCCCGCCGGGCCCGCTCGACGAGTGCCGTGGAGGCGCTGGAGGTGGGGTTCTCCGAGTGGGGGTTGCCGTAGCAGTGCCCGGAGAGGCGCTCGGCGTGGGCGCGGATCTGCGCGGCGGCGGCGACGCCCGAGCCGGTGTAGTCCAGGTACGTCTGCGCGTCCAGGTAGGCGTACTCGGTGGCACGCAGCTCGTCCAGCCGCCGCGTCTCCGCGTAGCCGGGCATGAGGTCGACATCAAAACCGGGCGAAGCGCTCACCATGCACCCCCGTGCGCAAAAGCCGCATCCCTCACTAAACGGTCCAGAATCGGCTGGGACGATGCAAGAGCGCCGTGGTGGCCTTGAATGGCCTACAGGGAAGGGGTTTCATGTCCTCCGGGTGAGGACCAGGCAGGCTCCCGCGAGGAACAGCGCCGTGAACCCGCCCAGCAGCGCCCAGTCCACGGCCGGCGACCGCGAGAACGTGTCACCGTAGGAGTCGAGCAGGGGCGGGCCCAGCGGCGAGCGCCCGGTCGCCCAGAGCCGCTCCACCCCGAGGCTGTGCCCGAGCCCCTCGAACGCCCACCGGTTGGACATGCCGCAGCTGAGCCACCGTCCGGGCGCCGCCATCACCGGGACGGGCAGGATCGCGCCCACGAACAGCACCTGCGGAAAGCAGAGCATCGGCAGCGCCATCGTGGCCTGGGCCGGGTCGGTGACCGCCGCCGACACCAGAAGGCCCAGCGCCAGCGCCGCCAGCGAGCACAGCAGCAGCGTGACGAACAGCTCCCCGTACGTGCTCCACCCCATCGCGGGCAGCCGGTCCAGCGCCCGCAGGACACCGAGCATCAGCGCGTCCACCAGGGCCAGCAGCGGCAGCAGGACGGCCGCCTTCGCCAGGACGTACGGTGCGACCCGCAGCCCGGTGAGCCGTTCCCTCCGCAGTACGGGCAGCTCGTTGCAGATCTGCAGCAGCCCGTAGGTCAGGCCGAAGAAGAACCCGCCGAACGCGATCCAGAAAAGGATCATCACCGTCGCGGCGGGGCTGGGGGACCCCGGCGAGAACGCCCCGGGCCGGAACAGGACCGCGAACATCGCCATCACCATGAGCGGCGACCCGAGCAGCACCGCGAGGGTGAGCCGGTTGCGGGTGAGCAGGTCCAGGCTGCGCCGGGTGAGCAGGGCCCACTGCCGGAACGCGCCGATCGCCGGGCCGGTCGCCGGCGCCGGGGGCGCGCCGAACCGGCCCGCCCACTCGTGCGCCTCCACCTCGGCCAGCCGCAGGTAGATGTCCTCGATCCGGTCCGCCCGGAATCGCTCGCGCGCCTCGCCGGGCTCGCCGTAGAAGGCCAGCCGCCCGTCCCCGGCGAGGACGGCCACCCGGTCGCACACCAGGACGTCCGGCGGATGGTGCGTGGTGATCACCACCGTCGTCCCCGAGTCCGCGAGCCCGCGCAGCAGCCGCATCAGGTCGGCCGCGGTCGCCGGGTCGAGGCCGGACGTGGGCTCGTCCAGGAAGAACACGCGCGGCCGCGTCAGCAGCTCGACCGCGATGCTGGCCCGCTTGCGCTCGCCACCGCTCAGCGACCCGACGCGCTGCCCCGCCCGGGCGGTCAGCGCGAGCGCCTCCAGGACGCCGTCCACGGCGCGTTCGGCGCGCTCGGGAGGCGTCCCCGCGGGCAGCCTCAGCCCCGCCGCGTAACGCAGCGTGCGCCGCAGCGGCATCTCCAGGTGCACGATGTCGTCCTGCGGCACGTAGCCCAGCGAGCCCGCGGCCGGGCCCCCCGCGCCGCCGTCGTACCTGACCTCGCCCTCGGCGGGCGGCCGGACGCCCGCGATGGCGTCCAGCAGGGTGGTCTTGCCCGCCCCGCTGCCGCCGATGATCGCCACCAGCTCCCCGGCGCCGATCGCCAGCGACACCTCCCGCAGCGTCCGTCGTCCCCCGGCCGTTCGCTGCCCCACCTCGCGGACCTCGATCATCTGTCCTCCCGCCGGGCGACCCCACCCCGACGATGGACGATCTTCCGGTGCGCGTCCAGCCGCCGGAACCGGTCAGTCGGGGGCGTCGTCGTCAGGGTCCCCGGCGGCGATCCCGGCGAGGGTCCGCAGGGCGCGCGAGAGGACGTCCGGCGGCGGGGAGGCCAGGCCGAAGCGGACGGCGCGCGGGGCGGCGGCACCGCCAACGACGAAGGCGGCGGCCGGGGTGACGGCGATGCCGCGCCGGGCGGCCGCCGCCACGAACGTCTCGGCCCGCCACCGCTGGGGCAGCTCCCACCAGCAGAAGTACGAGCAGGGATCGGACCGGACGGCCGCGCCCTCCAGGCACCGGGCCGCGATCCGCTGGCGGGCCGCGGCGTCGGCGCGCTTGGCGCGCACGACCTTGTCGACCGTCCCGTCGGCGATCCAGCCCGCGGCCGCCTCCAGCGCGAACCCATGCGGGCCCCAGGCGCCGGAGCGCAGCGCGGTGGCGACGCGTCCGGCGAGCGCCGCGGGCGGGACGACGAAGCCGAGGCTCAGACCTGGCGCCAGGCGCTTGGAGAGGCTGTCGACCAGCACGGTGCGATGCGGGGCGTGCGCCGCCAGCGGCTCCGGCCCGCCGCCCGGGAGGAACGCCCAGACGCGGTCCTCCACGGCATGGAGGCCGAGCCGCTCCAGCGCGCCGGCCAGCTCGGCGCGGCGCCCCTCCGGCATCGTGGTGCCGCAGGGGTTGTGCAGCGTCGGCTGGACGTAGACGCCGCCGAGCGGGGCGGCGCGGTGGGCGTCGGCGAGCGCGTCCGGACGCAGCCCGTGCTCGTCCATCGCGATCGGGACCGGCGTCACGCCGAGCCGGGCCGCGATCCCCTTGATCACCGGATAGGTGAGCGCCTCGACGCCGAGCCGGCCGCCCGCCGGCACCAGCGCCGCCACGGCGGCCGCGATGGCCTGCCGGCCGTTCCCCGCGAACAGCACCTCGGAGGGGGCGGGCCGCAGGCCGGGCGAGGCGAGCAGCGCCGCCGCGGCCTCGCGGGCGGCGGCGGTCCCCGCGACCCCCGCGGGCCCGAGCGCGGCGTCCAGGACGTCCGGGCGGCGAAGGCGCTCCAGCCCCTCGGCGAGCAGGGCGCTCTGCTCGGGCACCACGGGGTGGTTCAGCTCCAGGTCGACGCGCGCGGCGGAGGGCTCGGCGAGCGCGGGCCCCGGCGGGCGCTCGCCCGCGCGGACGAAGGTCCCGCGCCCGACCTCGCCCACCACCAGGCCGCGCCTCGCCAGTTCCCGGTACACGCGGTTGGCCGTGGAGCCCGCGATGCCGCGGCGCCGGGCGAAGGCGCGCTGCGGCGGCAGCCGCTCGCCCGGGCGCAGCCGGCCCGCCGCGATGTCGGCGGCCAGCTCGTCCGCGACCCGCCGGAAGTCGTCCATGTGAACCCCGCATTGCACCGAGAACAATGTTCTTATTGCACCGAGGATAGCGCGACTTCTACTCTTGGAGAACTTCGAGTCGACTGGAGCGCAATGATCTCGTACGGGGCCGTCGCGGCCATCGCCCTCTTCGCCCTCGGCCTCGTCCTCACCCCGGGGCCTAACATGATCTACCTGGTGTCGCGGTCGGTGACGCAGGGCCGCCGCGCCGGGCTGATATCACTCTGCGGCGTCGCCGCGGGGTTCCTCGTCTACGTCGCGGCCGCCACCGCGGGCCTCACCACCGTCTTCACGCTCGTGCCGCCCCTCTACACGGCGATCAAGCTGGCCGGCGCCGGCTACCTGCTGTGGCTGGCGTGGCAGACGCTGCGGCCGGGCGGCACCACCGCCTTCGCGCCCGCGGACCTGCCCGCCGACCCGCCGCGCCGGCTGTTCGCCATGGGGCTGGTCACCAACCTGCTCAACCCCAAGATCGCCGTCTTGTACGTGTCGCTGCTGCCGCAGTTCGCCGACCCCGGGCGCGGGCACGTCGCCCTCCAGATCCTGCTGCTCGGCGCCGTCCAGGTCGTGATCGCCGTCACCGTCAACGCCCTCATCGTGCTCGGCGTCGGCTCCATCGCCGCCTTCCTCGCGCGCAGGCCCGGCTGGCGGCGCGCCCAGCGCTACCTGATGGGCTCGGTGCTGGCCGCCCTCGCCGTCCACATCGGCCTGCGCCCCGCGACCGCCTGAGGCACCCGCGCCCGGACCCGGCACGCCCCGGGCCTCCGGGGGACGCGGCCCGCGCCGATGTACCGGTCCTTGCCATGATGGGCCGGTGATCGCACGCCAGGACGAGCCCGATAGGCGGGAGCAGGCCGGGCGGCCCGGGGACCGGGCGCGGCCGCCCGTCCGGCGCCCCGACGCCTCCATGTCGCTGCTCGCCGACCTGTTCGCCGGCAAGCACCTCGACCCGGGCTACGCCGAGGCCGCGGCGCGGCGGGCCGCCTCCGGCCGGGCCGCGCCGCGGCCGGGACGGCTCCGGGGCGCGGGCGTCCTGCTCGTCCTCGCCCTGACCGGGGCGCTGGCCGCCGTCGCCGGCGTCGAGGTCCACCGCAGCGAACCGGTGGCCGCCGAGCGGCACTCCGAACTCGTCGGCCAGATCCGCGCCCGCACCGCCGAGACCGACGCCCTGCAGCGCCGGCTCGTCCGGCTGCGGGCCGACACCGAGCGCCGCCGGGCCGCCGCGCTGGCCCGCAGCGCCGAGGGCCGCCGCGTCCGGCGGGACGTGGCCGCGGCGGGCGCCGCGGCGGCCGCCACCCCCGTCGCCGGCGAGGGCCTCGTGGTCACGCTGGACGACGCCCCGCGCGGCGCCCCGGCCGCGCCGGGCCACGCCGCCGACGGCGGCCGGGTCTATGATCAGGACCTCCAGGTCCTGGTGAACGGGCTGTGGGCGGCGGGCGCGCGGGCCATCGGAGTCAACGGCCAGCGGCTCACCCCGACCACCGCGATCCGCGCCGCCGGTGAGGCGATCATGGTCGACTACCGGCCGCTCGGCGGACCCTACGAGGTCACGGCGCTCGGCGACGCCGGGCGGCTGCGGGCCGCCTTCGCCGGTTCGCCCGCGGACCGGCGGCTCGCGGCGCTGCGCGACCGGTTCGGGATCAGGTACGGCACGCGCCGCTCGGGCCAGGTTCGGCTGCCCGCCGCCGGCGCGGTCCGGCTGCGGTACGCCGTCCCCCGCGAGGGGGACGGCGGATGAGCGGGGGAGGGGGGAACCGGCGATGATCGCGCTGATCGGGCTCGTGGTCGGCGTCACGCTGGGCTTCCTGATCCAGCCGGACGTCCCGCTCTGGCTCCAGCCCTACCTGCCGATCGCGATCGTGGCGGCGCTCGACGCCATGTTCGGCGGCGTCCGGGCCCGGCTGGAGGGGATCTTCGACGAGAAGGTCTTCACGGTCTCCTTCGTCAGCAACACGGTGATCGCCGCGCTGATCGTCTTCCTCGGGGACAAGCTCGGCGTCGGCTCGCAGCTGTCCACCGGCGTCGTGGTCGTCCTCGGCATCCGGATCTTCTCCAACGCGGCGGCCATCCGGCGGAAGCTGTTCGGCGCATGACCGGCGGTGAGGTCACCCGGCGCGACGCGCCCGCACCGGACGACGAGCGGGTCCTGGAGGACGAGCGGGTCCTGGAGGACGAGCAGGCTCCCGGGGACGAGCCGGCTCCCGGGGAGGCGCAGGATCCCGAGAAGGAGCCGGCTCCCGGGGAGGAGCGGGATCCGCCGGAGCCCGGAGGGTTGCGCGCCCTCGCCGATCTGCTGCGCCCGCGCGTCAGCCCGGGACAGCTCGTCGGCGGGCTCCTGTGCCTCGTGCTGGGGTTCGCGGTCGCCGCCCAGGTGCGCTCGACCGAGCGCGACACCACGTTCGCCACCGCGCGGCAGGACGAGCTCGTCGGCATCCTGGCGGACCTGGGCCAGCGCTCCGAGCGGCTGAGGGGCGACCTGCGCGACCTGGAGGAGACGAAGGCCCGGCTGGAGCGCGACGCCGAGGGCGGGACGGCCCTGGAGGAGGCGCGCGAGCGGGCGACCACCTACGGCCTGCTGGCGGGCACGCTCCCGGCCGAGGGCCCCGGCATCGAGCTGCGCATCGACGACCCCGGCCGCGGCGTGCGGGCCCTCAACCTGCTGGACGCCCTGGAGGAGCTCCGCGACGCCGGGGCCGAGGTCATCCAGGTCGGTGACGTGCGCGCCGGCGTCGACACCCACTTTCTGGACGACCGTGACGGCGTCCGCGCCGACGGCAGGCTCCTCACCGCCCCGTACCGGTTCCTGGCGATCGGCGACCCGCACACGATGACGACGGCGCTCAACATCCCGGGGGGCCTGGTCCGCACGCTGGAGGGCGCCGGGGCCCGCGTCCTGATCACCCGGCGCGCGAAGGTGGCCGTCGGCGCGGTACGGTCTCCCTAGAGGGAACGGGGGGGCGGTGAACGGACGCCGGGCCGCAACGTCGTGATCGCGGCGGTCCGCGCGGCGGCATGGACCTGCGATCATCGACGAATGTAGTTTGGTGCAGCCGGTTCACCGTTCCAGTTGACCCCTCGGGTAATACCCGCGTAAGTTGCGGCGACCGTCGCGTGAGCGGGGCGGTGAGTTGGAGACCGTGGTCGGGGGCGGGTCCCCGGCGTGGGTTGGGTGAAGGATGCGCGTGGCGCAGGCGGCCCCCGCTACGGCGGGTGGCTCGCGGGCGGCACGCCGATGGTAGGAGGCCGAGCCGATCGATGCCGAGCGTCTACTGCACGCAGTGCGGTCACGCCAACCCGGATGATGCCCGCTTCTGCTCGAACTGCGGCACTCCGCTGAGGAGTTCGGCGCCACCGCCTCCCCGGGAGTCGCCGGGCGAGTCCACGTCCACGATCTCCATCGGGGGGTTCGAGGCGCTGGACACCGACGCCGGAGCCGAGGAGCCGGCCGGGCCCGACCAGATGGCGATGGAGGCGCTCCCCCCGGGCACCGCGCTGCTCGTCGTCAAGCGAGGGCCCAACGCCGGCAGCCGCTTCCTGCTCGACAAGGACCGCACGTCCGCCGGACGGCACCCCGAGAGCGACATCTTCCTGGACGACGTCACCGTCTCCCGCCGGCACGCCGAGTTCGCGAGGCAGGGCGGCGCGTTCTCCGTCCGGGACACCGGCAGCCTCAACGGCACCTACGTCAACCGGCAGCGGATCGACCAGGCCGGGCTGTCGGGCGGCGACGAGGTCCAGATCGGCAAGTTCCGGCTGGTGTTCCTGACCAACCCGGCCCACGGCTGACGGAACGCGGCGAGGTCGCGGCGAACGATGGGAGGGCCCTTGAGCGCGGAGCCGGCCCGGTCCCCGATGACGATCGGGGACGTCCTCGGGCTGCTCAGGCCCGAGTTCCCCGACATCACCATCTCCAAGATCCGCTTCCTGGAGTCCGAAGGGCTCGTCGAGCCGGAGCGCAGCCCCTCCGGCTACCGCAAGTTCGGCGAGGCCGACGTCGAGCGCCTGCGGTACGTCCTGACCGCGCAGCGCGACCACTACATGCCGCTGCGCGTCATCAGGCAGCACCTGGAGGCGCGCGACCGCGGGGAGAGCGTCCCGCCGCTCGGTGCGCGCCCCCCCGGCCCGGCCGAGCCGGACCGGCGGCGCCCCCGCACGCTCGTGGCCGCCGACACCACCGCGCCGGACCCCGCCGTGCGGCTCACCCGCCGGCAGCTCCTGGACGGCGCCGGGATCGACGAGGCCCTCCTCGCGCGCCTGGAGGAGTACGGCCTCGTCCGCCGGACCGGGGCCCACTACGAGGGCGAGGCGCTGAACATCGCGCGCGTGGCCGCCGCGCTCGGCGAGTTCGGCTTCGAGGTCCGGCACCTGCGCGCCGTCAAGGCCGCCGCCGACCGGCAGGTCGGCCTGATCGAGCAGATGGTCGCGCCGCAGCTGCGCCGCCGCAGCCGCGGCGCGCACGAGCAGGCCGCCGAGACCGCGCGGGAGATCGCCGCGCTGTCGGTCCGGCTGCACGCCGCGCTGGTCGGCGCGGGTCTGCGCGAGAGCCTCGACCACTGATCGCGCGGCCGGTGGAGGATTTTGCCGCCCCCCGTGCGCCGCGAGCTGTCCGAGCCTGGGTGTACGTTGGCTACATGGTTCGGTCAGGAATCGATCCGCTGCACGTGGTGATCGAGACAGCGAGAACCAGCAGGGAGCCGCAGTGAAGCAGATGGAGGTCGTCGGCGTCCGGGTCGAGATGCCCTCCAATCAGCCGATCGTCCTGTTGAAGGAGACGGAGGGCGATCGTTACCTGCCCATCTGGATCGGGGCGGTCGAAGCGACCGCGATCGCCTTCGCCCAGCAGGGGGTGCTGCCGGCCCGGCCCCTCACCCACGACCTGTTCCGCGACGTGCTCGACGCCCTGAGCGTCCAGCTCCGCACGGTCAACATCACCGCGCTGCGCGAAGGGATCTTCTTCGCCGACCTCATCTTCTCCAACGGCGTCGAGGTGAGCGCGCGCCCGTCCGACTCCATCGCCCTCGCCCTGCGCACCGGAGCCACGATCTTCGCCAGCGAGGACGTCCTGGAGGAGGCCGGCGTGGCCATCCCCGACGAGCAGGAGGACGAGGTCGAGAAGTTCCGCGAGTTCCTCGACACGATCACTCCGGAGGACTTCGGCCGCGCCGGTTAGGCCGCCTCGCGCCCGCCCCGGGGGCGGGTGAATCCTGTGGCGTATGTCACTCTGGAGTGCGAGTTCATGCCATGGGGCGATTGGTCGCCCATTGCGCCGGACCTGGCGGTTTTTGCGGGGGAACCATCGGGGTATGGACTGTGCGGGTGGCGAAGGTGCGCAGTTTGCCCACGTGAAGCCGGTTCATCCGGGCATGCGACGCGCCGACGATGAACGTTGACCACACCCTGACCGGCACCTACCGTGCTGGTGGAACACCCGTGGTGTAATTCGTCAAACCCCCTTGACGAACCGCTGCGGGATGATAGAAGCCGGAGGTCCGCGTGGCGGTGAGCAGCGGCGAGGGCAAGGCGACCCCCGACAGGCGCGTGGCGTCCCGCCGTGCCGGAGAGCAGGGCCTGCTCTTCGACACCCAGGTGTCGGCGCCACCGGAGGATGTCGGCTACCGCGGCCCGACGGCGTGCGCCGCGGCGGGCATCACCTACCGGCAACTCGACTACTGGGCCCGCACGAAGCTGGTGGAGCCCAGCGTGCGGTCGGCGCAGGGGTCCGGCAGCCAGCGGCTGTACAGCTTCCGCGACGTCCTGGTCCTGAAGGTCGTCAAGCGGCTCCTGGACACCGGCGTCTCGTTGCAGCAGATACGCACGGCCGTCTCCCATCTGCGCGACCGCGGCGTCCAGGACCTCGCCCAGATCACCCTGATGAGCGACGGCGTCAGCGTCTACGAGTGCACCTCACCCGACGAGGTCGTCGACCTCCTCCAGGGCGGGCAGGGCGTGTTCGGCATCGCGCTCGGACGGGTGTGGCAGGAGGTGGAGGGCAGTCTGGCGGAACTGCCCGCTGAACGCGCCTCCACCGGCGACGATGACCCCGCCGGACACCACCACGACGAACTCGCCGACCGGCGGCGCGCCCGCCGCACCGGCTGAGGCCAGGCCTCAGAGCGCCTCCTTGCGCTGCAGGAGGGCGAACGCCCCCCACCCCGGCAGGACCGGCAGCCACAGCGTCAGGAGCCGGTAGAGCAGCACCGCCGACGTGGCCGTCTCCGCCGTCAGCCCCGAGATCGTCAACGCGAGCGTGAGGGCGCCCTCGACGGCGCCGAGCCCGCCCGGCGTCGGCGCCGCAGACCCGACAGCGTTCGCGGTGAGGAACACCAGCACCACCGTCGTCCACGGCAGCGATCCGCCGAACGCCCGGATCGACGCGTCGAGGCACAGCGTGAACGCCAGCGTCAGCAGCAGGGTGCCGCCCATCCCGGTGGACAGCTTCCGCGGCGACTGCAACACGTCCACCAGGCGCGGCACCACGCCCGAGAACATGGCCCCGAGCCGCGAGGCGACCACCCGCCGCACCCGCGGCACCGTCAGCGCGAGCCCCGCGAGCAGCCCCAGTCCGAGCACCGCGAACACGATCGTCCGGGACGGGGCCAGGTCCTGCGTCGCCTTCGCCGTCGAACCGGTCAGGAACCCGAACAGCACCAGCAGCAGGATGTGGGTGACCATCCCCACGAGCTGGGACGCGCCCACGCTCGCGACGGCGAGGGCGGGCCGGACGCCCGAGCGCTGCAGGTAGCGCGTGTTGACGGCGACGCCGCCCACGGCCGCCGGCGCGACCAGCTTCACGAACGACGCGGCCAGCTGCACCAGGACCGTCCGGCCGAGCGGCAGCCGCTCGGGGACGAACCCCATCAGCATGAACGCGGCGGCGAGGTAGGTGAGCGCCGCCGCCCCCAGTGCCGCCGCGACCCAGTGCCAGCTCGCCGTGGCCGCCAGCCGGCCGATGTCCAGGCTCGTCACCTGCGGGATGACGATGTACGCCGCGACCGACAGCGCCACGATGCTGACGATGGTCCGGGGCCGGAACCGCTCCAGCTTGGCGGGGGGCGCCTCCGTCTCCGGCTTCAGCCGGACGATCTGCTCCCGGATGCGGGTGAGCAGGTCCTTGTGACGCCGCAGCGCGGTGCGGGTCGCCCGCGACAGCGCCACCCGCTGGAGCAGCGGTACCGCACCGCCGAGGGCCTCCTCGCCCAGCACCGGCGCCGCCGTCCGCACCGCCCGCTCCGGCCCCGCGCGCAGCGCCAGCGTGGTGAGCAGCTGCGCGAGGTCCAGGCGCAGCGCCAGGTCGCCGGCCGCCGTCTCCCCGGACCGCAGGTCGGTGAGGTAGGCGAGGCCGTCGTCGCCGACCAGCACGGCCTCGTCCTCCAGCCGCCGGTGCGCGAGCCGCCCCGCCTGCAGGGAGCGGAACTGCCGCCACACGTCCGCCAGCAGCTCGTCGGTGATCTCCTCGTCGGGGGCGTCCCCGAACGGCCGCCCCGGGACGTGCTCGTAGGCCAGCAGCGCCGCCTCGGTGCCCACCTCGCACGTGCCGACCAGCCGCGGCGTCCGGGCGCCCGCGGCGTCCACCGCGTACGCCATCAGCGACTCCAGTTCCAGCGAACGGCGCAGCGACCGCAGCGTCCGCCCCGTCGTGGCGCCGCGCAGCCGCAGCCACCGCCACACCCGGTAGAGCAGCCCGGCGGTCTGCTGGTCGCGGTCCAGGACGCGGACCTCCACGTCCCAGTCGCCGTGCGGCCCCCGGCCCGCCGGGAGCCGGGCGCCGTACCCCTCCTGCGGGCAGGAGGCGAGGACGACGCCGTAGCGGCGGGTCTCGTCGGCGTGGTGCGCGCCGTCCAGGCGCGCCCCCCGCAGCGGGTGCAGCCCGAGCCGTTCGAGCGCGGCCACCACGGCCGCGCCGGACGGGCGCGGGTTCGGAGTCCCGACCGCGTAGAGGGTGCCGTGGCCGATGGCGCGGCCCAGCAGGTAGGTGGCGGCCAGCGCGGCGACGGAGGCGTAGGACGCGGTCAGCCCCGTCAGCGCCGCCAGTCCGATCATGGTCCAGGTCGCGGCCTGCCAGCGGGCGCGGCCCGCCATCCCGACCGCGCTGACGAACGCGATCACCGGGGCGATGTCGGTGTGCACCGGCGCGGTCTCGGTGCCGCCCCAGATCAGCGAGTCGAGCACGCCGCCCGGCGCGGCCCGCACCACCAGGTCGTCCAGGCCCACCGTGATCCCGAAAGCGATCATCGCGGCCAGCAGCGCGATCGCGACGCGCATGCCGTCCTTGTGGAACAGCCGCTCGATCCCGAACGCGATCGGCACGGCCAGCACCCCGAAGCTGGACACCAGCGTCGCCAGCGTCAGCAGCAGCCGCGGCGCGTGCGCGGTGCCCTGCGCGATGTCGGTCTGCAGGCCGTGGGTCGTCTGCTGCGCGATCGACACCAGCAGCATCACCGCCGCCAGCCCCACCACGGACGCCGCGAACCGGATGGCGTCGGAGGGCCGGCGGATCCGGTACGGCTGGGCGGGCTCGTCGACGGGCGCGCCGGCGGTCGCACCCTGCGCCGGGCGCACCGCTCCGTCGTGGGTCTGTGTCACGCCGTACCGCCGCCCTGACCATCCGCCATCGTGATCAGCGTCCCAGACCCGGCGGCGCGCCGTCGAGTCGCGGGGCCGCCGCCGGGACGCGCGTCCATCCCGCAGCCTCGTCTCCCCGCCCCCGTGCGGCCCGGGACCGTCGAGTCCCAGGTGAGTCAGCACATGATACTCGCCGGTACGGCGTCGCCGCCGGAGGGCGCGGCCCCTTGCGGCGAGCCGGAACGACGTCGCGGACGCGCCTTTGGGTAGGGTTCGACCCAGGACATGCCGTCGACCCTGTGCGGGAGAGACCCCACGCCGCCAGCGTGGGGCGCCGAAGGGGCAACATCCCCGGAACCTCTCAGGCAAAAGGACCGCTCGGGCGAGGCACCTCTGGAAAGCAGCCGTCGGTCCCCGCGCGCGGGGCGGGACGGCTCACCGAAGGGGAAACCCCGCCGCGCGGGTGAAGCTCTCAGGTGCCGATGACAGAGGGGGAGACCCGCCGCCGGCCGGGCGCCGGCGGTGGACCTGAGCGACCGCAGCAGCCAGGAGGCCCTCCATGACCGCCCAGTTCTTCGCCCCTGTGGCCGCGCCGCAGCATCCGCGGTCGGCGTTCGCCGACCGGCACGTGGGCCCCTCACCGGACGACCAGGCGAGGATGCTGGCCGCCATCGGCTACTCCGGCGCCGAGGCGCTGATCGACCAGGCGGTCCCCGCCGCGATCCGCACGTCCCGGCCGCTGGAGCTGCCGCCCGCGCTGAGCGAGACCGCCGCGCTCGACCGGCTCCGCGAGCTGGCTTCCCGCAACACCGTCCTGACGTCCATGATCGGGCTCGGGTACCACGGGACGACCACGCCCGGCGTGATCATGCGGAACGTGCTGGAGAACCCGGGCTGGTACACCGCCTACACGCCCTACCAGCCGGAGATCTCCCAGGGGCGCCTCGAGGCCCTGCTGAACTTCCAGACGATGGTGGGCGACCTGACCGGGCTGCCCGTCGCGAACGCCTCCATGCTGGACGAGGGCACCGCCGCCGCCGAGGCCATGGCCCTCGCGCACCGCGTCTCCAGGCGCAAGGACCCCGGGACGTTCCTCGTCGACGCCGACGCCCTCCCGCAGACGATCGAGGTCGTCCGGACCCGCGCCATCCCGCTCGGCATCGAGATCGTCATCGCCGACCTGTCCCGCGGCCTCCCCGACGGCGACTTCTTCGGCGTGCTGCTGCAGTACCCGGGCGCGTCCGGCGCCGTCCGCGACCTGGAGCCGGTCATCGCCCAGGCCCACGAGCGCGGCGCCAAGGCCGTCGTGGCCGCCGACCTGCTCGCGCTGACGCTGCTGCGCCCGCCCGGCGAGTTCGGCGCCGACATCGCGGTGGGCTCGGCGCAGCGGTTCGGCGTCCCCTACGGGTTCGGCGGCCCGCACGCCGGCTACATGGCGGTCGGCGAGGGCATCCAGCGCCAGCTTCCCGGGCGGCTCGTCGGCGTGTCCGTCGACGCGGACGGCGCCACCGCCTACCGGCTGGCGCTGCAGACCCGCGAGCAGCACATCCGCCGCGAGAAGGCCACCAGCAACATCTGCACCGCCCAGGTCCTGCTCGCCGTGATGGCGAGCATGTACGCGGTCTACCACGGTCCCGAGGGGCTGGCCGCGATCGCGCAGCGGACGCACCGCCGGGCCGCCGAGATCGCCGCGGGGCTGCGCGCCGGCGGCGTCGAGGTCGTGCACGACTCGTTCTTCGACACCGTCCTGGCCCGTGTGCCCGGCCGCGCCGCCGAGGTCGTCGCGGCGGCCTGCGAGCGCGGCGTCAACCTGCGCCCGGACGGGCCCGACCGGGTCGCCATCGCCTGCGACGAGACGACGCTGCCCGCGCACGTCACGGCCGTGCTGGAGGCCTTCGGCGCCGCCGCGGCCGGCGAGGTCCCCGAGGCGTTCCCGGACGCCCTGCGCCGCGAGAGCCCCTACCTGACCCACCCCGTCTTCCACGCGCACCGCTCCGAGACCGCGATGCTGCGCTACCTGCGCAGGCTCCAGGACAAGGACATCGCGCTCGACCGCTCCATGATCCCGCTCGGCTCCTGCACGATGAAGCTGAACGCCACCGCCGAGATGGAGCCGATCACCTGGCCGCAGTTCGCCGCCGTCCACCCGTTCGCGCCGCTCGACCAGGCCGCCGGCTACGTCGAGCTGATCGGCGAACTGGAGGGCTTCCTCGCCGAGATCACCGGGTACGCGAAGGTCTCCGTCCAGCCGAACGCCGGCTCCCAGGGCGAGCTGGCCGGCCTGCTCGCCATCCGCGGCTACCACGCCTCCCGCGGTGAGGAGCACCGCGACGTCTGCCTGATCCCGTCCTCGGCGCACGGCACCAACGCCGCGAGCGCCGTCATGGCCGGGATGCGGGTCGTCGTCGTCACGTGCGACGAGGGAGGCAACGTCGACCTCGACGACCTGCGCGCCAAGCTCGGCGAGCACGGCGACCGGCTCGCGGCGATCATGTTGACCTACCCGTCCACGCACGGCGTCTTCGAGGAGACGATCACCGAGGTGTGCGCGGCCGTGCACGAGGCCGGCGGCCAGGTCTACGTCGACGGCGCCAACCTCAACGCGCTCGTCGGCCTGGCCCGCCCCGGCGAGTTCGGCTCGGACGTCTCCCACCTCAACCTGCACAAGACGTTCTGCATCCCGCACGGCGGCGGCGGCCCCGGCGTCGGCCCGATCGGCGTCCGCGAGCACCTGGCCCCGTTCCTGCCCAACCACCCGCTGCGCGAGGAGGCCGGCCCCGGCACCGGCGTCGGCCCCATCTCCGCCGCCCCGTGGGGTTCGGCCGGCATCCTGCCGATCTCCTGGGCCTACATCGCGATGATGGGCCCGGACGGTCTGCGCGCCGCCACCGAGGGCGCCATCATCGGCGCCAACTACCTCGCCGCCCGCCTCGCCCCGCACTACCCGATCCTCTACACCGGCCGCAACGGCCTCGTCGCCCACGAGTGCATCGCCGACCTCCGTAAGATCACCAAGGAGACGGGGATCACCGCCGAGGACGTCGCCAAGCGCCTCATCGACTACGGCTTCCACGCCCCGACCCTGTCGTTCCCCGTCGCCGGCACCCTGATGATCGAGCCGACGGAGTCCGAGGACCTCGCCGAGCTCGACCGGTTCTGCGACGCCATGATCGAGATCCGCCGGGAGATCCAGCGCGTCGCCGACGGCGGCTACGACGCCGAGGACAACCCCCTGAAGAACGCCCCCCACACCGCCGCCTGCCTCGTCTCCGACGACTGGAAGCACGCCTACAGCCGCGAGGAGGCCGCCTACCCCCTCCCGTCCCTGCGGGAGAACAAGTACTGGGCGCCCGTCCGCCGCATCGACCAGGCCTACGGCGACCGCAACCTCGTCTGCTCCTGCCCGCCCCCCGAGGCGTATGAAGATTGAGTTCCTTCTGGGCAGGCGCCCCCAGGCGCCTGCCCAGAAGAGACCCGTGTGATCGCTGGCATCGCTCCGCCTCGCTGCGCGATCAGGTTCTCGCTTCGCTCGGACCTGCCTCCGGACGCGATCGCGGTGGTTCAGGTCGCCGGTGGCCGGGACGGTGGTCGAGCGCCGTTCGCGTCTCGCTGTGGCCTCTGTGCCTCTTGGGACGGTCCGGTCGAACGGATTTGTGATCATGGCGGGGGTTTCGGGGTGTCGGGAGGTGGTCGGAGAGGGCGGATCGCTACGCTCTTTGCGGACCCCGACCCCCAGAGGGCAGAAGAGCGATGATCGAGTCTCCGGACGCGGTATCCGACGACGCGGCGCGACTGTGCGAGGAGGCCCGCGGCCTCGCCGAGAACGGTGAGGCGGAGCGGGCCGCGCTGTTGTTCGAGAGGGTGCTCGCGCTGGGCGACACCCCCTTCCGGGCGCGGGCGGCGCTGGGGCTGGCGGTCGTCCTGGACGACGCCGGGCACGTCGAGCGCGCCCGGGAGGCCGACCGGGCCGCGATCGCCACCGCCGACCCCGAGTACGGGCCGCGCGCCGCCTACCACCTGGCGCTCACCCACGAACGGGCCGGTGAGCACGAGCGGGCGGCGCCCGCCTGGCGGGTCGTGGTCGACTTCGGCAACCCCGCCTACCTGCCGCCCGCCCACCTGGCCCTCGCCCGGATCGCCGACGACGCCGGCGACTTCGACACCGCCCGCGACCACTGGGAGGCGGTGATCGCGACCGGGGACGCCGAGTACGGGCCGCCCGCCGCGCACGACCTGGCCCAGCGGCTGCTGGAGCGCGACGAGCCCGCCCGGGCCCAGCGGGTCCTGACCGCCGGGCTCAAGCTGATCGACCGGGGCACCGCCCCCTACGCCTACGGGCGGCTCGCCGTCGCGCTCGGCATCTCCTACCTCGACCAGGCGATCGGCGCGTTCGGCGCGGCGCTGGGGGAGGAGCCGCCCGACCCGGAGTTCGGGCCGCTGGCCACCGAGCTGCTGGCACGGACGCTGCCGCTGCGGGGGCGGGGCGCCGAGGCGGGCGAGGTATGGCGGCGGGGGCTCGCCGAGCCCGGCACCGCGGGGCAGGTACGGGCGCGGCTGCGCCGCGACTTCGGCGACACCGACGACGACGGTGACGGCGACCTGTGGTGGGAGCCGGTCGTCGAGCACGCCGTGTCGGACGGGTCGCTGCCCGCCCTCGCCGGCGAGGCGTTCGGCGCCCTCGACCACATGTACGCGCTGCTCGCCGTCCGGTACGCCGAGCGCCGGTCGGGCGACGCCCGCGAGACCCTCGGCAGGGCGGTGCGGGTGCCGAGCGACTACGGGTGGGGGCCGCTGCTGCACGAGAGCTTCGCCGAGCGGTTCCGCCTGGCGACGGGCACGGCCGCCCCGGACTGGACCGAGGGCTAGCCGGCGATGGCGCGCTCGGCGATCACCTTGGTGATGCGGGCGCGGACGAGGTACTCGGTGGGGACGGCGTTGCGCCGCCCGAACTCCTCGGCCCGGTCGGCGCCCATGTAGCGGCCGCCGATGACGGTCGCCCAGCGGAGCAGCTCGTCCAGGTCCTCGACGAGGGACGCCTCGGCCTGGATCAGCACGTACGAGAACGGCGGAGTCTGGTCGTCGACGCAGACGGACAGGCGAGGGTCGCGGGCGAGGACGCGGCCCTTGACGCTGTGGCGGCCCGTGTTGAACAGCAGGTCGTCGCCGTCGAGGACGAACCAGATCGGCGTCACGTGCGGCGACCCGTCCTTGCGGGTGACGGCGGCCTTGCCGGTGCGGGTGCCCTCCAGGACGAACGCGCGCCACTCGCTGTCGGTCATCGTTTCCATGAGCCCAGTCTGCCGCACGGCTCATCCACGGCTGCCGCTACCGTGAGTCACATGAAGGTCGCGACGGCGCACGGGCCCGCCGAGATGGTGCTGGACGTGGTCGACGACCCGGCGTTCCTGCTGGTGCTGACGCACGGGTCGAACGGGGGGGTGGAGGCGGCCGACCTGCTGGCGGTGCGGGCGGAGGCGCTGCGGCTCGGCGGCGCCGTCGCCCGGGTGACGCAGCCGTTCCGGCTCGCCGGGCGGCGGGCGCCCGGCCCGGCGGCCAAGCAGGACGAGGCGTGGCTGGAGGTCGTCGCGGTCCTGCGGAAGAGGTTCGGGGACGTCCCGCTGGTGCAGGGCGGCCGCAGCAACGGGGCCCGGGTGGCGTGCCGGACGGCGGCGGCCGCCGGGGCGGCGGGCGTGGTGGCGCTGGCGTTCCCGCTGCACCCGCCGGGCAGGCCGGAGAAGACCCGGGTGGACGAGCTGCGGTCGGCGGGGGTCGAGGTCCTCGTCGTCAACGGCGACCGGGACCCGTTCGGCGTCCCCGACCCGGCGGACGCGGCGCAGGTCACGATCCTGCCGAAGGAGCGGCACGACCTCGGCAAGGACCCCGCGGCGGTCGGCCGGGCGGTGGAGCCGTGGCTGAGACGATGGGCGGCCCGTCCGATGCGGACGGGCCGGGAGTAGAGTGGCTCCGGGCCCGGTGCGGGCCCAGAGGCCGGTGGTGGGTGGGCGTGCCCCCGAGGATGATCACCCGTTTGAACTAGTCCCCCGTGGAGACCGCTCAAGCGGCGGACGTGGCCTGCGCATCCGTCGGCCGGTGCGGCGCGATGACTTCCCCGTCGGGCAGCAGCTCACCGGTGTCCTCGAACAGCACGACCCCGTTGCACAGCAGGCTCCACCCCTGTTCGGGGTGCGAGGCCAGCGTGCGTGCGGCGTCGCGGTCGGGTGCGTTGTGGGAGGGACAAGGCGGCTGGTGCGGGCACATGGCGTGCCTCCGGTCTCAACTACTGGTAGGTCGTGGTGCTTTCCTGTTCTGACGCACCCCAGTGTGGAGTGGTTCGCCCCCACCGGCCATAGCCCGTTGGGACGGTTGTCCCTTGGTACCGGAGTACCGGACGGGTGTGATCCCTCCCACTCCGGGGTGCCACGCAGTAGCGTCCCTCCCGCGCGATAACGGACGAAGAACGACACGCCGCCGGAGCCTGAAACCCTTACCATGTTCGGCGGGGGAACGGGCTTTGCAGGGGTTGGGGGAGTGAGGCCGGTGCGGGTCGCGCTGTCCGTCGCGTGCTTCGACGACGTGCTGTTCCCCGGCACCGCGAAGGCCGTGACCGTGCTGCTGGAGCGGCTCGGGCACGAGGTGGCGTTCCCGCCGGGGCAGACCTGCTGCGGCCAGTTCCACTGGACCGCCGGCTACCACCGCGAGGCGGCCGGGCTCGCCCGTTCCCACTCCGCCGCGTTCGAGGGCTGCGAGGTCGTGGTGGCGCCGTCCGCGTCGTGCGCCGCGACCGTCCGCGACGACTACCCGAAGATCGCCCGGACGGCCCGCGACCCCGGATTGGCGCGCGCCGCCGAGGCCCTCGCCGTCTACGAGCTGACGGAGTTCCTCATCGACGTCCTGGGGGTCACCGACGTCGGCGCGTACTTCCCGCACCGGGTCACCTACCACCCGTCCTGCCGGTCCCTGCGCATCCTCGGCGTCGGCGACCGGCCGGTGCGGCTGCTGCGCGCGGTGCGCGGCCTGGACCTGGTGGAGCTGCCGTCCGCCGAGGAGTGCTGCGGGTTCGGCGGCGCGTTCGCGATGAAGAACGCGGACGTGTCGGTCGCGATGGTGGCCGACAAGGTCAGGCACGTCCGCGACACCGGCGCGGACGTGGTCTGCGCGGTCGACGACTCGTGCCTGGCCCACATCGGCGGCGCGCTGTCGCGGCTCCGCGGCGGGGTCCGGACGATGCACCTGGCCGAGATCCTCGCGGAGACGGGGCCGGCGTGACGGCCTCCTCTCCGGGGACGACGCCGTCCTCCTCAGGCAGGAGCGGGCCCGTCCCGGCGCCGAGGCCGAAGTTCGCCGCCGCCGCGCGGCCGGAACTGGCCGACACCCGGATGCGCCGCAACCTGCGCGGCGCGACGGCCGCGCTGCGGGGGCGGGAGGCCGCCGCGGCGGCCGAGACCGCCGACTGGGAGGACCTGCGCGAGGCCGGGCGCGCGATCAAGGACGACGCGCTGCTCGACCTGGACTCCCACCTGGAGGAGCTGGAGCGGGCCGTCACCGAGGCCGGCGGCACCGTGCACTGGGCGGCGGACGCGGCGGAGGCGCGCCGCGTCGTCACCGGCCTGGTCCGCGCGACCGGGGCCAAGGAGGTCGTCAAGGCGGCCTCCGCGACGACGCGGGAGATCGGCCTGAACGACGCGCTGGCCCGCGCGGGCGTGACCGTCCGCGAGACCGGCGTCGCCGAGATGGCCGTGCAGCTCGGCGAGGACGCGCCGTCCCACCTGCTGTCCCCGGCCGCGCACCGTGACCGCGCGGAGATCGCGGAGCTGTTCCGGCGCGCGGTCCCGGCCGCCGGGCCCGGCCTGGCCGACGACCCCGAGGCGCTGGCCGCCGCCGCCCGCGCCCACCTGCGCGACCGGTTCCTGCGCGCCCGCGTCGCGGTCACCGGCGCGAACTTCCTGGTGGCCGAGACCGGCACGCTGGTCCTGCTGGAGTCCGAGGGCAACGCGCGGATGTGCCTGACGCTCCCCGAGACGCTGATCAGCGTCGCCGGTATCGACAAGGTTGTCCCGACATGGGATGACATGGAGGTGTTCCTTCAGCTCCTCCCCCGCTCGTCGACCGGCGACCGGATGACCCCGTACGTCTCGTCGTGGACGGGTGTCACGCCGGGCGACGGGCCGCGCGCCCTCCACCTCGTCCTGCTCGACAACGGCCGCACCCGCGCCCTCGCGGACGAGGTCGGCCGCGCCGCCCTTCGCTGCATCCGCTGCTCGGCCTGCCTGAACGTCTGCCCCGTCTACGAGCGGACGGGCGGGCGCCCCTACGGGCCCGTCCATCCCGGTCCGATCGGCGCGGTGCTCACCCCGCTGACGCGCGGTGTGGAGAGCGCCGCCGACGCCTCGCTGCCCTACGCGTCCACGCTCTGCGGTGCCTGCGCCGACGTCTGCCCGGTGAAGATCGACATTCCGGACATGCTGGTGCACCTGCGGGGGAAGGTGGTGGAGTCGCGCCGGCGGCGTCCCGTCCCGACGCCCGAGATGGCGCTGATGCGCGGCCTCGCCTGGACGATGGGCGACCCGCGCCGCCACGAGGCGGCGGTGCGGCGCGGCGCCCGGTGGGCGCGGCTGCTGTCGCGCGGCGGGCGGATCCGCCGCCTCCCCGGCCTGCTCGGCAAGTGGACCGAGGCCCGCGACCTTCCCGCGCCGCCGCCCGAGAGCTTCCGCGGCTGGTGGGACAGGACGCGGGCATGAGCTCGCGCGAGGAGGTGCTGCGCCGGGTCCGCGAGGCGCTCGCCGGGTCCCGGGGCGCGCGTCCGCCGGTGCCGCGCGGCTACGCCCGGCGGCTGGCCGCGGCCGACGCCGAGACCAGGGCCGACGTCCTCGCGCTGTTCACCGAGCGGGTCGCCGACAACCGCGCGGCGGTCCGGCACGTCGGCGCGGACGAGGCGGGCACGGCCGTGGCGGCCGCGTTGTGGGGGAGGGAGGCCAAGCAGATCGTGGTCCCGGCCGACCTGCCCTTCGGGTGGCTCGCCGAGCTGGACGGCGTGCGGGCGCTGGCCGATGCCCCGGCGGTCGACCTCGACACGCTCGCCGCGGCGGACGGCGTCGTCACCGGCTGCGCGGTGGCCGTCGCGCAGACGGGCACGGTCGTCCTCGACGGCGGCCGGGCGCAGGGGAGGCGGGCGCTCACCCTCGTCCCGGGCTACCACCTGTGCGTGGTGCACGCCGACCAGATCGTCGGAACGGTCCCGGAGGCGGTCGGGCGGCTCGACCCGGCGCGCCCGCTGACGTGGATCAGCGGGCCGTCCGCCACCTACGGCATCGAGACGACGCGGGTCGAGGGCGCCCACGGCCCCCGGCACCTGGAGATCATCCTCATCGAGGACTGACCGCTCCTAGCGCACGCCGCCGAGGACGACGCCGAGGCCCGCGCGGAAGCGCGCGTCCCAGTCGACCGCGCCGGCCTCGCCGCCCTCGCCGGAGGCGATCCGGGCGGCGGCGCCGTCCTCGGCGGTGCCGCGCACCTCGAGGGCCGCGTGGCCGATCACGTAGCCGAGCAGGGTGTGCGCGGCGACGGCCGCGGCGTCCTCGGCGACGCCGCCGCGGCGCAGCACCTCCCGCAACGACGCGAGGGTGGCGGTGAGCGCGACCGGGTTGCGGCGCGTGACGACCAGGGGGAGAACGCCCGCGTGGGCCAGCAGGCGTTCGCGGTAGCCGCCCGCCCACGCCCGCAGGACGTCCTGCCAGCGTCCGGAGGCCGACGTGTCGGCCGGGGCCGCCGCGACGTGCGCGACCAGCCCGTCCAGTAGCTGCTCCTTGCCGCGGGGGAGGTGGTGGTAGATCGCCATCGCCTCGACCTCCAGCGCGTCGCCGAGCCGGCGCATGGTGAGCCGGCCGAGTCCCTGGCCGTCCACGATGTGCAGGGCCGCCTCGACGATCCGCTCGGTGGTCAGCGGGGCGCGGTTCTGGGCGTTGATGCTGGGCTGCCTGACCATGAGGACAGACCTTACTACGTAAAGGGCCGAAGCCGGGTGTCCGCCGCCACAACACGCCGGGACCCCGCGTACGCTTACGTCGATCGAACACTGCACGACCGTCGAGGGAGTACCGCCATGCCGCTGGGCCGCCGGGTGAGCAAGGACGTCGCCGAGCCGTACGAGGCCGACCAGCGGCTGGCCGCCGAGTACGACGACCGGCTCGCGGCGGCGGGCGACGCGGAGCGGGCGCTGCGGGACGCGCAGGCGGCCGGCGCCGCCGAGCCGGAGTTGCGGGAGCTGACGGTCGCGTTCGACCGGGCGATGACGGCCGTGCTCGCCGCCGCCGAGGCGGCCGAGCGGGTCGCGATGGGCCCGAAGGTGTACTCGACGGAGGCGCAGGACGCCAAGGCGCGCCGCGCCGCCGAGATCGCCTACCGCAAGGCCAAGGCGCGTCCGGCGGTGCGCCCGTGGACGGACGAGGTCGACCGGCTGCGCACGGCGCGGGAGGCGCACCGGCTGAGCTTCAGGGTGCGGCCCACGGCGCGCGTGTGAGCTCCCGCGGACGCGTGGCGACACGGCGTCACCGGGTGGCACGGGCCACCGAACTTTGAGAGTCTGCCCTCTCTGGGGAACGCCGGGGGTGCTCGCGCCGCACGTCGCGCCAGCGTGACGGGCGCCGGCGCGTCCCGGCGGGGAGGGCACAGGGTGCTCTGGACGTTGGGGGATGTCACGTGGAGCGCACGCCGCCGGACCGGTGCCGCGTACTGGAGTCCTACCAGGACGGGGTGAAGGCGATCATCGCCCTGGCGGAGACCGTCGCGGACTGGGACGTACCGACTCCCTGCGCCGACTGGCAACTGATCGATCTGGCGGGGCATCTGCGGTGCGTCGCGGAGAACTTCCTGGAGTACCTCCAGGACGCGCCCGACAGCCGGCTGGCGAAACTGTTCGCCCAGGACGCCGCCACGGCGGTGCTGATCAGGCAGCAGGCGCGGCAGAACGCGGCGGAGCTGGCGGTGCTGCCGCCCGAGCCCGGCCCGGAGCGGATCCTGGCGTTCGGGGTCTCGGCGGGGGCGTACGCCGACCTGATGCCCGACATGTGGGACCGGACGCACCTGATCTACCGGGGCACCAAGTACACGGTCGGCGACCACGCGGGCGCGGCGTGCGTGGAGTGGCACCTGCACGCCTGGGACATGGCCCGCGCGATCGGGACCGACTACCGCCCGCGCGACCCGGACCTGCTGGTGCCGGCCTGGCACTGGGGCGTCCCGCACCTGCCGCTGGAGCCGGGGGACGCGTGGGAGGCGGTGCTGCGCTCCTCGGGCCGCTCGCCGCGGTGGCCGGACCCCGGGGAGGGGCCCGGCCGGGCGCGGCGACGGCGCTCGGGGCGGCAGTCCGCCGTCAGACGCCCGCCGGCCTCCCCGGGCGGGCCCGCAGGTAGACCAGCCAAGTGAGCGCACAGCACACGGCGTAGAAGGCGATGAACGCGATGTAGGCGCCGTCGCCCGTCCCGTAGGTCAGGAACGACTGCCGGAACGCGATGTTGACCAGCACGCCGCCGAACGCGCCGACGGCGCCCGCGATGCCGATCAGCGCGCCGGAGAGGCGGCGGGCCTCGTGCTCGGCGGCGTCCGGGTCCCCGCCGTCGGCGACGCCGGCCTGCGCCTTCGCCCTGAAGATCGCCGGGATCATCTTGTAGGTGGACCCGTTGCCGAGGCCGCTGAAGGCGAACAGCAGCACGAATCCGGTGAGGAACAGGGCGAGGGACCCCAGCTGCGAGGCGGTGAGCACGAGGACCGCCGAGACGGCCATCGCCACGAAGGTCCAGAAGGTGACCTTCGCGCCGCCGATCCGGTCGGCGAGCCACCCGCCGGCGGGGCGGATCAGCGACCCGAGCGCGGGGCCGAGGAACGTCAGGTAGGCGGCCTTGATCGGGGTGTCGAACTCGGCCCTGAACTGCACCTGCAGGACCTGCCCGAACGCGAAGCCGAACCCGATGAAGGACCCGAAGGTGCCGATGTAGAGCACCGACATGATCCAGGTGTGGCCGTCCCGGCAGACGTCCCGCATGGCCCGCCCGTCGTTGCGGGCGTGCGCGAGGTTGTCCATGGCGAGCGCGGCGCCGAGGGCGGCGAGGACGATGAACGGGATGTAGACGCCCGCGACGAGGCCGGGGTGGTCCTTGCCCGCGGTGGCGAGGACGGCCAGCCCGACGAGCTGGACGACGGCCACGCCGAGGTTGCCGCCGCCCGCGTTGATCCCGAGAGCCCAGCCCTTGAGCCGCTGCGGGTAGAACGCGTTGATGTTGGCCATCGAGGACGCGAAGTTGCCGCCGCCGACGCCCGCGACGGCCGCCAGGACCAGCAGCGTGGTGAACGAGACGCCGGGCTCGATGAGGACCGCGGCGAGCACCGCCGGGACGAGCAGCAGCACGGCGCTGAAGATCGTCCAGTTGCGGCCGCCGAAGCGGGCGACGGCGAGGGTGTAGGGGATGCGCAGCGCCGATCCGACGAGCGCGGGGACGGCGGTGAGCGTGAACTTCCCGGCCGGGTCGATGCCGTAGGCGGGGCCGAGGAACAGCACCAGCACCGACCACAGCGTCCACACCGAGAACCCGATGTGCTCGGAGAAGATCGAGAACACGAGGTTGCGGCGGGCGGTCCGGGCACCGCCGGCGGCCCAGAAGGCGGGGTCCTCGGGGCGCCAGTCGTCGATCCAGCGGCCCTTCAGCGGATGGGCGCGCGCGGCGCGCGCGGCTTCGGTGGTGGCGGTCATCAGTCGGTCTCCTTGGGTCGCTCGGACGGCCCGACCGTAGGAATCCGGGGTTTCGCGCGTGTGTGACCGGTCGTACGGCAGTGATAACTCCGCTGCACAGCGTGTCCCGCCCGCTGTGAGGCGCGGGGTAGACCGGGGCGCGCCCGGGTAGGCACGGAGGGAGGCGGCGGGGGAACGGAGGCACGACGATGGGAACCTGCGAGGTCTGCGGGAACGACTACGCGATGGCGTTCGAGGTGCACGCGCAGGGCCAGGTGCACACGTTCGACTCGTTCGAGTGCGCGGTCACCAAGATGGCGCCGATCTGCGAGCACTGCCAGTGCCGCATCATGGGGCACGGCGTGGACGTGGGCGGGCATTTCTACTGCGGCGCCCACTGCGCCCGCGCCGCCGAGCCCGAACGCGCCCGCACGATCCAGGACGCGGTGCCGGTGTAGGCGGTGCCGGTGTAGGCAAGGGGCGCCGGTGCAGGGGAAGGGGTGCCGGGGCGACCGCCCGGCCCGGGCTCAGGCGCGGGCGGTCCCGAACGCCTGCTCGCGGCCGTCCTCCAGGTAGACGGCGCTGCCGGTCGCCATGGCCCGCAGGCTGGGCTCCATCCGGCGCGACACGTGCGGCGGCGCGAGTTCGGGGACCTTCTCGGGCGCCACGAGGATGTGGTCGGACAGTTCCTCGGGCGGCAGCCGGATCGCCGCGATCTCCGCGCCGGTGATGGTGCCGCCGAACACGAAGACGTTGACCGCGTCGACGCCGTCGTCGCGCGGGGACCCCCAGTCGACGCAGGCCAGCCCGTGCAGCCGGGGGACGAGGCCGAGCTCCTCCCCGCACTCGCGCACGCACGCCGACAGGGGGGACTCGTCTGCCTCGATCACCCCGCCGGGCAGGAACCAGCCCTCGCTGTAGGTGGGCTTGACCAGCAGCACCCGCCCCAGGTCGTCCAGCAGCAGGGCCGCCGCGGCGCCGCGGGCCCGCGGCAGGGAGGCGTAGTAGGCAAGGTCGGGCATGCTCCGAGGTTAAGCGTGATCACCCCGGACCGGTTCCGGCCGTCCCGGGGCGGGGGCCGCATCCGTCCGCGAGATCGCCGGGCCACCATGAATCCGTTCGGCAACCGGGCAAAAGGCAACGAATGGGCCATGACAGGGATCGACAACGCTTGACACGCGTTCGTCAAGGCGTGGCGCGTCCCGGCGGGCCGGACCCCTTGACATCGGGGGGCGCACGGCGTGAACGCCATTTAACGCCGGGGTCACACCCGGGACTCGGCGGCGAAACCGGGCAGGCCGAGTCTCGGCGCATGGCCGGGACTCCCACGCACTGCCCGTACTGCGCCCTGCAGTGCGGCATGACCCTGCACGACGGCGGCTCGGAACCCGTGCGGGTGACGCCGCGCGACGACGTGCCGGCCAACGCCGGCGGGCTCTGCCAGAAGGGGTGGACGGCGGCGGAGCTGCTCACCGTCCCCGACCGGCTGACCGCGCCGATGATGCGCCGGGGCCGGGCCGCGCCGCTGGAGCCGTGCGGCTGGGACGAGGCCCTCGACCGGATCACCGCCGAGACCGGGCGGCTGCGCGACCTGCACGGGCCGGACTCCGTCGCGGTGTTCGGCGGCGGCGGGCTGACCAACGAGAAGGCGTACCAGCTCGGCAAGTTCGCGCGGATCGCGCTCGGCACCTCCCAGATCGACTACAACGGGCGGTTCTGCATGTCGTCGGCCGCCGCGGCGTCCGGGCGGGCGTTCGGCATGGACCGCGGCCTGCCCGGCCCGGTCACCGACCTGGCGTCGTCCGGCGCGGTCCTGCTCGCGGGCGCCAACGTCGCCGAGACGATGCCGCCCTTCATGCGGCACCTGACGCGGATGCGCGAGGGCGGCGGCGCCCTCATCGTCGTGGACCCCCGCCGCACCGCCACCGCCCGCCAGGCCGACCTGCACCTGCAGCCGACGCCCGGGACGGACATCGCCCTCGCCAACGGGCTGCTTCACCTGGCGCTCGCCGAGGGCCTGGCCGACGAGGAGTACATCGCGGCCCGCACCACCGGGTTCGACGCCGTCCGGACGGTCGCCAACGCCTACTGGCCCGACCGCGCCGAGCGCATCACCGGCGTGCCCGTGCCGCTGATGCGCGAGGCCGTCCGGCTGCTGGCCCGGGCCGCCCGCGCCCACGTCCTCACGGCGCGGGGATCCGAGCAGCACGCCCGCGGCACCGACACCGTCAGCTCCTTCATCAACCTGGCCCTCGCGCTCGGACTGCCGGGCCGCGAGGGCTCCGGCTACGGGTGCCTGACCGGGCAGGGGAACGGGCAGGGCGGGCGCGAGCACGGCCAGAAGGCCGACCAGCTCCCCGGCTACCGCAGGATCGACGATCCGGAGGCCCGTGCGCACGTCGCAGGGGTCTGGGGCGTCGACCCCGGGGACCTGCCGGGGCCGGGACGGTCGGCCTACGAACTGCTGTCGGCGCTCGGCACCGCGGGCGGCCCGAAGGCGCTGCTGCTTTTCGGGTCCAACCCGGTCGTGTCGGCGCCCGACGCCGCGGCGGTGGAGGAGCGGCTCGGCGCGCTCGATCTGCTGGTGGTGGCCGACTTCGTGCCGTCGGAGACCGCGCGGCGCGCCGACGTCGTCCTGCCGACCGCGCAGTGGGCCGAGGAATCGGGGACGATGACGAACCTGGAGGGCCGGGTGCTGCGGCGCCGCCGCGCCGTCCGCCCGCCGGACGGCGTGCGCACCGACCTGGAGATCCTCGCCGCGCTCGCCGAGCGGCTCAAGGCGCCGGGGAAGTGGAGCACCGACCCGCGGGCGGTGTTCGGAGAGCTGCGCCGCGCCAGCGCGGGCGGCATCGCCGACTACTCCGGCATCACCTACGAGCGGATCGAGGCCGAGGGCGGGGTGTTCTGGCCCTGCCCGTCGCCGGACCACCCGGGCACGCCGAGGCCCTACCTGGACCGCTTCCCCACCCCGGACGGGCGGGCGCGTTTCGTCCCCGTCGAGCACGGCGGCGCCGCCGAGGACGTCGACGCCGACTACCCGGTGTACCTGACCACCGGGCGCGTTCTCGCGCAGTACCAGTCGGGCGCGCAGACCCGGCGCGTCCGGCCGCTGGCCGAGGCGGCGCCGGGGCCGTTCGTCGAGCTGCACCCCGACCTGGCCGGGCGCCTGGGCATCGAGGAAGGCGCCGGCGTGCGGGTGGAGAGCCGCCGGGGCGCGGCCACCGTGACCGCGCGCCTGACCGGCGCGATCCGCTCCGACACGGTCTTCATCCCGTTCCACTGGGCGGGGGAGGGCCGCGCGAACCTGCTCACCAACCCCGCGCTGGACCCGGTCTCGCGGATGCCGGAGTTCAAGGTGTGCGCCGTCCGCCTGCTGCCCCTGCCCGTCGAGGGGGACGGCGCCCCCGGCGCACGGTGAGCCTCTTTTAACACGGCGGTGACAAAGGAGACCCAACCGCGAAACCGCCCCTTCCGAGTATCGGACCATCGGACAGTTCCCCGCCAGGAGGTTGCCGCGCGATGACCACGACACCCGAAGCGACGATCGTCAGGGAGCGGGCGGGCCGCCCCGCGGCCCGCTGGTTCGACATCTGCTCCTACGCCGGCCTGACCCCCGAGCGGGGCGCCTGCGCGATGGTGGACGGCACGCAGGTGGCGATCTTCCGGACCTTCGACGGCGGCCTGTACGCGCTGTCGAACCTCGACCCGTTCAGCGGCGCCTACGTGCTGTCGCGGGGGATCCTCGGCACCAGGGACGAGGCGCCGACCGTCGCGTCCCCCATGTACAAGCAGGTGTTCGACCTGCGGACCGGGGCGTGCCTGGACGACCCCCGGGTGGCGCTCCCGACCTTCCCGGTCCGCCGCTCCGGGGACCGGGTGGAGGTGGCGCTCACCGATGAGCACCGGCAGTGAGCCGCTGGCCGGGTTCGCCGTCGGCGTGACCGCGGCCCGGCGCCACGAGGAGCTCGCGACGCTGCTGGAGCGGCGGGGGGCGAGGGTCGTGCTGGCGCCCGCCATCCGCCTGGTCCCGCTCGCCGACGACGCCGAGCTGCTGGAGGCCACCCGGGCGTGCCTCGCCGGGCCGCTCGACCACGTCGTGGTCACGACCGGGATCGGGTTCCGGGCGTGGCTGGAGGCGGCCGACGGGCACGGCATGCGCGACGCCCTCATCGCCCGCCTGGCCGAGACCGACATCCTGGCGCGGGGCCCGAAGGCGCGCGGCGCGATCCGCTCGGCGGGACTGCAGGAGCGCTGGTCGCCGGACTCGGAGGAGTGCGCCGAGGTGATCCGGCACCTGCTGGACCGGGAGCCGGCCGGGGCGCGCGTGGCCGTGCAGCTGTACGGGGAGCGCCAGCCGGAGCTGATCGCGGCGCTGCGCGCGGCCGGCGCCGAGGTGATCGAGATCCCGGTCTACCGGTGGTCGCGGTCCGAGGACTCCACGCAGCTGCGCCGCCTCGTCGGGCAGGCGGTCGCGGGCACGATCGACGCGATCACCTTCACCAGCGCTCCGGCCGTCGCCGCGACGCTCGCCGTCGCCGCCGAGGACGACCTCGAGGAGGCCCTCCTGGAGGCCATGCGCACCCATGTCGTGGCGGCGTGCGTCGGCCCGGTCACCGCGCAGGCCCTCACCGACCGCGGCGTCCCGACCGTGCAGCCCGAACGCGCCCGACTCGGCGCGCTCGTACGGGCCCTGGTCGCCGACCTGCCGCGGCGCCGGTCGCGGCGGCTGTCGGTGCGGGGGTTCTCGCTGGAGCTGCGCGGGCACGCCGTCGTCCTGGACGGCCAGTTGCGGCCCATCGCACCCGCGCCCATGGCGATCCTGCGGGCCCTCGCGCGGCGCCCCGGGCACGTGGTGTCGCGGGCGGAGCTGTGCGGGGTGCTGCCGGGCCGGCTGGCCGTCGCACCCGGGATCAGGGACGCCTGGGCGCGGGAGGCGCGGCCCCGGGAGGCCCGCCCGCAGGCCGACGAGCACGCGGTGGAGATGGCGGTGGCGCGGCTGCGGCGCGGCCTCGGCCGGCCCGGCATCGTCGAGACCGTCGTCAAGCGCGGCTACCGGCTGGCGTGCGACCCGCGGATCATCGACCGGCTCCCGGCGGGCGCCGGTGGCTGAGGCCGTCGCCGGGGCGCCCGCGCTACTGGCGGTCGCGCACGGCACCCGGGACCCGGCGGGGCCCGCGGTGGTGCGGGCGCTGCTGGACCGGGTGCGGGCGATGCGGCCGGGCCTGCGGGTGGCCGAGGCGTACGGCGAGCTGTCCGAGCCGTCGCTGGAGGAGGCGGCGGAGGGACTGCGCGGCGGCCCGGTGGTCGTGGTCCCGCTGCTGCTGGCGCGCGGGTATCACGCGCTGGTCGACGTCCCCGGCCGGGCGGGGCGCCTGCTGCCGGGGGCGGTGACGTCCCGGCCGCTCGGCCCGGACGCGCTGCTGGCCGGGGCGCTGGCCGCCCGGCTGGCCGAGCAGGACCGGACCTCGCCGCACCGCCGGGACGCCGTCGTCCTCGGCGCGGCGGGGTCCGCCGATCCGGCGGGCGCCGCCGACGTGCGCGCGGCCGCCCGGCTGCTGGCGCGGCGGCTCGGGCGGCCCGTCCCGCACGGTTTCGTCGCGGCGGGAGGCCCGCCGCTGGACGAGGTCGTCGCGGGGCTGCGCAGGGGCGGCGCCCGCCGGATCGCCGTGGCTTCCTACCTGCTGGCGCCCGGCCGGTTCCACGACCGGATGCGGGCCTGCGGCGCCGACGTGGTCGCCGCGCCGCTCGGCGCGCACGGCGCGGCGGCCCGGCTGGTCCTGCGCCGCTACGACGAGGCCGTGCTGCCGCTCGCCATCCCGGCGCCCGTCCGCTGACCCGCCCCGCCCTGCCGGCGCCGCGGATCCGGGGCGCCCGCGAACCGGTCGTCGTGGTGGGCGAGGATCCGCAGCAGCAGCTCCTTGAACAGGTGTGTCTCGTCGGGCGACAGCGGCGCGAACAGGGTGTCGTCGAGGCGGGCGCGGTTGTCCAGGCACGCGCCGAGGAACAGCCGCCCGTCCTCGGTGGCGTCCAGCGCGTACCGGCGCCGGTCCTCGGGGTCGCGGCGGCGCAGGGCGTGGCCCGCCCTCTCCAGCGCGTCGACGATGCCGACGAGGTCGCCAGCGTCCAGGCGCAGCCGTTCGGCGACCTGCCGCTGCGACAGCGGCCCCTGCCGTGCCACGCACGACAGCACCAGCAGATAGGGCAGCCCCGGCTGGTCGGGGAACATCCGGGCGGAGGTGCGCCGCACGAGCCGCCCGGTCTCGAACAGCAGGTAGCTGGGCGACGCGCACAGGGGATCGGGCCGGTCCTCCACGACTGCTCCCTCGGGGTTCTTGGCAGGTCATATTTCTCTTGACCTGAGAAATAGGTTATCCCTACCGTTGGATAGCCCAAAATATGGGTGTTTACTCCATCGCGGAGGGAGGCCCCCATGCCGGACGGGGGACCGGCCGTCGAGGTCGACGGCCTGACCAAGAGGTTCGGCGACGTGGAGGCCGTGCGGGGGATCGACTTCACCGTGCGGCCAGGGGAGATCTTCGGATTCCTCGGCCCGAACGGCGCGGGCAAGTCCACGACGATCAACATGCTGTGCACGCTGCTGCGCCCGAGCGGAGGCAGCGCGCGGGTCGCCGGCCACGACGTGGCGCGCGAGCGCGACGACGTCCGCCGCAACATCGGGCTGGTGTTCCAGGACCCGACGCTCGACGGCTACCTGTCGGGCGAGCAGAACCTGCGATTCCACGCCGAGCTGTACGGGGTGCCCCGCTCGCTGACGGCCGACCGGATCCGGCAGGTGCTGGAGATGGTCAACCTGTGGGACCGGCGCCGCGACCTGGTGCAGACCTACTCCGGCGGGATGAAGCGCCGCCTGGAGATCGCGCGCGGTCTGCTGCACTCCCCGCGGGTGCTGTTCCTGGACGAGCCGACCGTCGGCCTGGACCCGCAGACCCGCGCGTCGATCTGGGAGTACATCCGGCAGCTGCAGGCGGCCGAGGAGATCACGATCTTCATGACGACGCACTACATGGACGAGGCCGAGTTCTGCGAGCGCATCGCGATCATGGACTCGGGGCGGATCGTGGCGCTGGACACCCCCGAGGCGCTCAAGGCCGGCGTCGGCAAGGACCGGATCCGCATCCAGACCGCCGACGACGAGGCCGCGATCGCCGCGCTGAAGGACCGGTTCGGGCTGGAGGCGGTCGTGTCGGAGGGCGCGGTCGCGTTCTCGGTGGCCTCCGGGGAGGCGTTCGTCCCGCGGCTGTTCGCGGAGCTGGGCGTCCCGATCAGGTCGGTGAACGTGGCGCGGCCGTCCCTGGACGATGTGTTCATGTCCTACACCGGCACCACGATCCGCGACGCCGAGGCCTCGGCGAGCGACGGGATGCGCGTCGCGATGCGCGCGATGAGGAGGTGACGATGGCGAACACGGCCGAAAGGGCGGCGGGCGCCGGGGTCGTCCGGGTCAGGGTGCCCGAGCGCGGCCTGCGGCAGGACCTGCGCGCCGTGAAGATCGTCCTGCACCGGGAGCTCATCCGGTTCTGGCGCGACAAGCTGCGGATGGTGTCCGGGCTCGTCCAGCCGGTGCTGTGGCTGCTGGTCATGGGCACCGGGCTGTCCAACCTGATGGCCAGCGGCGGCGGCGCCACCGGGACCGTCGACCTGAAGACCTTCATCTTCCCCGGCGTGTGCGCGATGTCGGTGATGTTCACCGCGATGTTCTCCGCCGGGTCGATCGTGTGGGACCGCGAGTTCGGGTTCCTGCGCGAGATGCTCGTCGCCCCGGTGAGCCGCGGCGCCATCGTCGTCGGCAAGTGCATCGGCGGCGCCCTGGTGGCGACCCTGCAGGGCGCGGTGATCGTGCTGCTGGCGGGTCTCGCCGGGGTCCCCTACGACCCGGGACTGCTGCTGGAGCTGCTCGGGCTGATGTTCATCGGGGCGTTCGCGCTCACCGGGTTCGGCGTCATGATGGCCGCGCGGATCACCAGCATGCAGTCGTTCTTCGGCCTCATGCAGATGGCGATGATGCCGATGATGTTCCTGTCCGGCGCCCTCTACCCGCTGAGCGGGCTCCCCGCGTGGCTGACCGTGCTGACCCGGTTCAACCCGCTCACCTACGCCGTCGACCCGCTGCGGCACGCGGTGTTCTCCCACCTGGACGTCTCGCCGCAGCTGATGCGGACGTTCGACCCGGGCGTCACCTGGGGCGGCTGGGTGGTCCCGATATGGCTGGAGATCCTCCTCGTCCTCGGCATGGGCGTGGGGCTGATGGGCGTGGCCATCCTGGAGTTCCGCCGCGCCGACTGAGAAAACGCCGCCGTCACCCACCGTGATGAAGGATACTGACCGCGTGCGCGAACGCAGCGCACTCGGTCGGATGTGAAGGGTGACGGCAGACAACGTGAACGGGCACAGGACGATATGGCGCGGGACGGCGGCGACGGCCGCCGTCCTGGCGGCGGTGGCGGGCGCGGCGACCGTGGACGGACCGGTCCGCGCGGCGGCAGCGGACAAGGCCCGGCCGGCGGCCGCGGCGCAGGGGCTGCGGATCACGCGGTTCCTGGGGGAGCGGCGCCTGCCGCACATGGCGAAGTTCAGGGGCACCACGGTCGGCGGGCTGTCGGGCATCGACCGCGACCCGCGCACCGGGACCTGGTACCTGGTCTCCGACGACCGGTGGCGCTACGACCCGGCCCGGTTCTACACCGGCCGCCTGGCCATCGACCCCGCCACCGGCGCGTTCACCGGCGTCAGGATCACCGGGGTGTCCACGCTGCGGGGCCCGGACGGCCACCCCTATCCCGCGTTCGGCAAGCCGGGGTCGGTCGATCCGGAGACGATCCGTTTCGACGCTCGGTCCCGGCGCGTCCTGTGGGGCAACGAGGGCGACCGCCCGGACGAGACCCACGAGGGGATCCCCCTGGCGCCGATGTCGCTGCGGTGGGCGGGGCGGGACGGCCGGTACGCCGGCGCCCTGCCCCTCCCGCCGTCGCTGCGGCTGACCGCCGAGCACCGGGGGCCGCGCCGCAACGCCGGCTTCGAGGCGCTGACGCTCACCCCGCACGGCATCGCCGCGATGGTCGAAGGCCCCCGGTACGAGGACGGGGAGCCGCCGACCGTCCGGCACGGCGCCACGACCCGCCTCACCCTGTGGGACCGCGCCGGACGCGTGACCGCCCAGTACGCCTACCCCGTCGACCGGCTCCCGGCCGCGCCGAAGCCGCCCACCGGCGCCGCCGACAGCGGCGTCTCGGAGATCCTCGCCGCCGGCGACCACCGGTTCCTGGCGCTGGAGCGGTCCTGGCTCGAAGGCGTCGGATACAAGGTCCGGCTGTACGAGTTCGACGTGAGGGGCGCCACGGACGTGCTGCGCCGCGACGGCCTCGCCCAGGGCGGGCGGTTCCGCCCGGCGCGCAAGCGCCTCGTCGCCGACCTCGGCCGCTACGTCGACCCCACGCAGAACCTGGAGGCGCTGGCGTGGGGGCCGCGCCTGAGGTCGGGGGAGTGCACGCTGGTGGTCGGCTCCGACGACAACTTCGACCAGAGCGAGGCCACCCAGTTCCTGGCGTTCGCCGCCCGGGGCTGCTGACCGCCGCCGCGCGATGCGAAAGGGCCCGCGGGACCGTGACGGTCCCGCGGGCCCTTCGCGTGCCGGGCCGGGTGCCGGGTCAGACCGCGAAGTCCAGCAGCGGGCGGGCGTTGCTGGGGTGCCGCAGCTTGGACAGCGACTCCTTCTCCAGTTGCCGGATCCGCTCGCGGGTCAGGCCGAGGGCCTTGCCGATCTCGTCCAGCGTGCGCGGCGTCCCGTCGTACAGCCCGAACCGCATCGCCATGATCTTGGCTTCGCGCGGGGACAGGATGTCGAGGGTGCGGCGCAGCTGGTCGGCCATGAGCTGGCGGTCCACCAGCTCCGACGCCTCGGGGCTGTCGGTGTCCTCGATGAGGTCGCCGATGCGGGTCTCGCCGTCCTCGCCGATGGTGGAGTCCAGGCTGATCGGCTGGCGGCTGGTGCGCAGCAGCTCGCGGACCTGCTCGGGGCTCTTGTCCAGCTCGGCGGCCAGTTCCTCGGGGGTGGGCTCGCGGCCGAGACGCTGGTGCATGTCGCGCTCGACGCGGCTCAGCTTGCTGAGCATCTCCAGGACGTGCACGGGCAGCCGGATCGTGCGGGCCGAGTCGGCGAAGCCGCGCTGGATCGCCTGCCGGATCCACCACATCGCGTAGGTGGAGAACTTGTAGCCCTTGGAGTAGTCGAACTTCTCCACGGCGCGGATCAGGCCGAGGTTGCCCTCCTGGACGACGTCCAGCAGCGACAGTCCGCGGTCGGAGTACTTCTTGGCGACCGACACCACGAGCCGGAGGTTGGCCTCCAGCATGTGGGCCTTGGCGCGGCGGCCGTCGGCGGCGACCCACTCCAGGTCGGCGCGCACGGCGGGGGAGAGGTCCTCGCTCTCCAGCTTGTGCTCGGCGTACAGGCCGGCCTCGATGCGCTTGGCGAGGTCGACCTCCTGCTCGGCGGTGAGGAGCTGGCGGCGCCCGATGGCCTTGAGGTAGGTGTGGACGGAGTCGCCCATCGTGGTCGACTGGTCGTCCAGGTCCGCGGAGGTCTCCTCGGCCTCGACCTCGGTGACCTCGAACCCCTCGTCGACCGCGGCGTCCGCCTGGCCGCCCGGCCGCGTCACCCTGCCGGTGGACTTGGCGGCGCTCCTGGCGGCGCCCCTGCGGGCGGCGCGCTTCCTGGCGCCCGGGGCGGCGGAGGTGTCCTGGGCGGTCTCCCCGCCGGCGTGGTCGGCGGCCGCGGCCATCTTGCGGACGGCGTCGGACTCGCCCGCCAGGCTGATGCCGGCCTCGGACAGCTCGCGCAGGATGGAGCGGCCCTGGGCCGGGCTGATCCCGGCGGTCTCGAAGGCCCCCCTCACCTCGTCGAGCGAGAGGCGCCCGTGGGCGCGGCCACGCTTCAGGAGGTCGTTGAGCGCGGGGCTCGGCGACTCCGTGAGCGGGGTCTCGACGGCGCTTCGCGGCATGAGGACACCCCCCTCCCTTCGGTGTGTGAGTGCGGCGCGGATTGTGTTCGCTCGTGGCGCACGCACTTAACGGAACGTCCCAGGACGGGCCTGTTGTTCCCGGCTCCGTCGCCGGGCGGCGCTCCGCCGGGGGATCGTGGAGGAGCGATCCAGACGGTCGTGGTGCCCACGGCCAGCGGTTTCACACCACCCGAACCGGTCCGTTTCGACCTTACTTCGTAAAGACCCGGGGTCGTGGCGACGTGAGAAAGCCCACTACGTCTCCGAGTCCCTCGGCCTCAATGTCCGACCATAACGCGCGATGACCCGTTCGCGCAGCTCAGGGTCGTCGCGGGGGACGGGTTCGAGGAACACCTCGTCGATCTCCTTGTGGGCGTCGCGCAGTTCGCGGGCCATCCGGACGCAGGCGCGCTCGACCTCGGCGGCGGTGAGGGAGTCGCGGAAGTCGAGCCGGGCGCAGACCAGGACGCGGTCGGCGCCGAAGGTCACGGTGACGATGTCCACCACCCACTCCACCTCGTCCGCGCGGCCGAGGCGCGCGCGGACGTCGGCGACGATCCGGGGGTCGGCCTGCGAGCCGGTCAGCAGGTTCAGGTTGATCCGGCCGAGGAGGAGCGCGACGGCGGTCAGCAGGACGCCGATGAGCAGGGATCCCACGCCGTCCCAGATCGCCGACCCGGTGAGCTGGTGCAGGCCCAGGCCGCCGAACGCGATGACCAGGCCGACGAGGGCCGCCGAGTCCTCCAGCAGGACGCTGACCGAGGTGGGCTCGTCGGTGCGGCGGATGTAGGCGCGCAGCGGCAGGTCCTCCGCCCGCGCGGCCGCCCGGACCTGCCGGACGGCCTGCTGCCACGAGACCGCCTCCAGCACGAACGCCACGGCGAGCACGAGGTACCCGACGATCGCGCCGGTCTCGGCGGCCCTGCGGTGCCCGGTGAGCGTCTCGATGCCCTGGTAGTAGGAGAACAGCGCGCCCATACCGAAGATCGCGACGGCGACGAGCAGGGTCCAGATGTAGCGCTCCTTGCCGTGGCCGAGCGGGTGGCGGCGGTCGGCGGGCCGCCCGCTGCGGCGCAGTCCCACCAGCAGCAGCACCTCGTTGAAGGTGTCGGCGATCGAGTGCGCGGCCTCCGCCGCCATCGACGCCGACCCGGTGATCAGCGCGGCGACGACCTTGGCGATGGCGATGCCGAGGTTCGCGGCGAACGCGAGGGCGACGGTCAGGAGGCTCTCGTCCTGCGGTCCGCCGCCGTCCCGCCGCCCTGCGGTCCGCCCGCCGCTCTGTGCCGCCATGGTCCGTCCCCTGCCCAGGTGGTCGCCGTGCCATGCGCCGCGAGGGCGGGGACGCGCCCGCGCGGCGCCGCCGTCAGGACGCGGGGGCGCGCAGCCGGGCCCGGTCGGGCTTCCCGGACGCCAGCAGCGGGATCGACTCCACCAGCTCCAGCTCGCGCGGCGCCGCGTACGGGGGCATCGTCTCGCGGACGAACGCGCGCAGCTCGGTCAGCTCCGGCAGGCCGGAGGCGGCGGGAACGACGACGGCGGTGACCCGCTCGCCCCACTCGGGGTCGGGGCGGCCGACCACGACGACGTCGCGGACCTTCGGGTGGCGCGACAGCGCGGTGGCGATCTCGCCCGCGACGACCTTCTCCCCGCCGGTGTTGATCACGTCGTCGAGGCGGCCGCGGACGCGGAGCCGGCCGCCCTCGATCGCGCCGAGGTCCTGGGTGAGGAACCAGTCGCCGTCCCGGACCCCGGCGGTCGGTCCGGGGCGCAGCCGGTAGCGTGTGAACAGCGAAGGGCCGGCGAGGCGGATCCTGCCGCCGTCGCCGAGCGCGACGCGCATGCCGTCCAGCGGCGTGCCGTCGTAGACGCAGCCGCCGCAGGTCTCGCTCATCCCGTAGGTGGTGAACACGCGGGCCCCCCGCCCGCGGGCCTCGGCCAGCAGGCCGGGCGAGGCGGCGGCGCCGCCGAGGATGATCGCGCCGAGCCGCGACAGGTCGGCGCCGGCGTCCAGCAGCCGGCGCAGCTGCGTGGGGACGAGCGAGACGTGGAACCCCTCGGCGGCCGCGACGGCGGCGGCGTCGAAGCGGGGGGCGATGCAGGGGTCGGTGCCGGCGACGAGGGAGCGGACGAGGACCTGGACGCCGGAGATGTGGCTGGTGGGCAGGCAGCACAGCCACCGGTCACCGGGACCGGCCTCGATGCGGGCGAGGGTGCCGGCGGCGGAGTGGCGCAGCGCGCCGGCCGACAGCTCGACGAACTTGGGGGCGCCGGTGGAACCGGACGTGGCGATGAGCACGGCCGTGTCGGCCTCGACCGGTGCGCGCCCGCCGCCGGGGGAGTGCGCGACGATGCCGCCGGCCGTCTCGATCGCGTCCGGCGCCAGAGCGTCCAGGAGGCCGCGCAGCGCGGCCTCGGGCAGGTCCGGCGGCAGGGGGCAGATCGCGGGGCCGCCGTCGAGGGCGCCGGCCAGGGCGTCCAGCAGGCGGGGGCCGGGTGGCAGGACGACGGCGTGCAGCGGGCGATCCATGATCTCATCAGCGTAGACGACCCCGCTGAACGCGTTCAAACGCGGGGCCGGTTGAATGGTGCCGAGCGCCGCGCCCCGGCCGCGGCGCGGTCGCCCGACGGAGAGGAAGACATGGTCTCGGAGCTGTTCGACGCGGACGCCTGGAAAGAGGTCGAGGGGTTCGGCTTCACCGACATCACCTACCACCGGGCCGTCGACCACGGGACGGTCCGGGTGGCGTTCAACCGCCCGGAGGTGCGCAACGCGTTCCGCCCCCACACGGTGGACGAGCTGTACCGTGCGCTGGACCACGCGCGGATGTCCAGCGACATCGGCTGCGTGCTGCTGACGGGCAACGGGCCGTCGCCGAAGGACGGCGGCTGGGCGTTCTGCTCGGGCGGGGACCAGCGGATCCGCGGCAGGGACGGCTACCGGTACGCCGAGGGCGAGACGTCGGACACGATCGACCCGGCGCGGGCGGGGCGGCTGCACATCCTGGAGGTGCAGCGGCTGATCCGCTTCATGGGCAAGGTCGTCATCTGCGTGGTGCCGGGCTGGGCGGCCGGGGGCGGGCACAGCCTGCACGTGGTGTGCGACCTCACTCTCGCCAGCCGGGAGCACGCGCGGTTCAAGCAGACGGACGCGGACGTGGCGAGCTTCGACGGCGGCTTCGGGTCGGCGTACCTGGCGCGGCAGGTGGGGCAGAAGTTCGCCCGGGAGATCTTCTTCCTGGGCGACGACTACGACGCCGAGGCCGCGCACCGGATGGGCATGGTGAACGCCGTCGTCCCGCACGCCGAGCTCGAGGCGACGGCGCTGGAGTGGGCGCGGAAGGTCAACGGCAAGAGCCCGACGGCGCAGCGGATGCTGAAGTACGCGTTCAACCTCGTCGACGACGGTCTCGTGGGGCAGCAGGTGTTCGCCGGGGAGGCGACGCGCCTGGCCTACGGCACCGACGAGGCCGCCGAGGGGCGGGACTCGTTCCTGGAGAAGCGCGAACCCGATTGGTCGCGTTTCCCGTGGTACTACTAAGACCCGGGGCGCGATTGGGGACGTGGGGTGCGGCATTCGTGACGCTCTGACCTGCTGATTCGCCACGTTGAGCGGCGTGACGCCCCCGCCCTGCGCGGGAGGGGAGCCCGTCAGTGCTCGCTGAGCCTGCCGCGGCGGCCCTCGAGACCAGCGCCGCGCCGCCCTCCACTGCCTCCCGCGCGTCGGCTTCGATCGCAGCGAACATGTCCGTCAAGGTGCCGGACCCGGAGCCTGCCGAGCTCGATGTGCCCGAGGTGCGGTTGCCCGCAAGAAGGTTGAGGACCTCGTCTACGTCCTGCAAGCCCGCGGCCACGGACCCAGTGCCGTCACGCTGCCCCTAGATCGCGCGGGCATGCGGGTGCGCTCTCGGATCCTTCCCGACGTACACGACGCTGCCGTCCCCGGTCGTCTCGCCAAGGATCTCGTGGACGTTGTTGCCGGCCTGCGTCTTCGGTTTCCCCGCGCCTAGGTCGAGGATCTGCCGGATGCCTCGCCCGGCCATGTACCGCACGACACGCTGAAGGAAGTGGGCGTTGGCGACGGCGGAGAAGTCGTAGGCGCAGCCAGGGAGAGTTCGGTGGGCCCAATGTCCCGTCGGGCATCGTCATCCATGACAGATCGTCTACACCTGACCCACAGACAGATTCCAGGGCAGATCGTCTATCCGCCCTGGAATCTCAACGGATGAAGCCGTTCACCACCATCGGCAGCGAGGCGTCCAGGCCCGCCATGTTCAGCACGCCCTCGTCGCGGGGGTCACCGATGCGGTGCCCGTTCGCAGCCATCGCCGCCACCACGACCCGCACGTCGCTGTTCACGGCCTGCCGGTAGGCGGCGAGCGCCTGCGACGGATGCTGACGGCCGGCCCACGTCTCGTTGTCGGTGAACACGACCACCCCGTCGACATTGAGACGCTGCTGCTGCGCCCACTGGAACGGCAGCGAGAGGTCCGTGCCGCCACCCGACGGCCGCCACTGGGAGATCTCCCGCAGGTTCGTCCGCTTCGTCACCCGGGATGCGTGGACGCTGGTGTCGACGTCGATGACGTGAGCGTTGGACCCTTCGATCCGGTTCAGGATGACCGCCATCGCGTTCGCGACCTCATAGCAGGACCCGAGCGGTGCACCACCCGAGGTGATGCGGTGGTAGCTCATGGACCCCGAGGAGTCGACCGCGATAAGCAGGCGCCGGCCGGACGGCTCCATGTGCCCGAACGACAGCTCGTACGCCTCCTCGAGCGCGTCGACGATTGCGGGCACCGGCGTCCAGTGCTGCACGTCGGCGCGCGGGTTCGGATACGCGTGGCCGCCCCCGTGAACGCGCAGGGCGAGGAACAGGTCCATCGGGTGGATCCGCGCCTTCGCGAGCGCGTCGGCGTTCGTGAGCCGCTCGGTGGCGCGCCGGGTCGCGTCCCCCATCGGGGTCAGCGTCCCGATCCGCGTCATCCGGGACAGGTTCCGGATCAGTGCGGTCATCCCGATCGTGTCGACGAGCTCGCCCCACACGCCCGCGTCGGTGAGAACCGTGTCGGGGAGGAACTCCCACGGCACGCCACGGTCCTGCACGACGTCGATCGCGTCGGCCACGCTGGTGACAGCCTGCGCCGCCAGGAACGCGTCCACCGCGGGCACCAGCGCGCGGGCGTCCCCGTCGGAGACATTCCCGGCGATCCACCCGAACAGGGCTCGCCGTGCCGGCGAGTCCGCCTTGGGGTGCGCGAGGCGGAGAGCATCCCGCAGCGCGAACGCCTCACCCGCGGGGGTCTTGCGCTGCCGTGCCTTGCACACCCGCCACGCGACCTGGTCGACGTCGCCGTTGAGGAACCACGACGCGAACGCAGTCCGCATCGCCCGCCCGATCACCGGCGCCGTCCCGTTACCAGTGGCCTTACCGCCGAGGTTCTTCCAGTACCCGAAGAACGACGCGAAGTGGTCCGTGGTCCGTGCGACCTTCGCCAGCGACGCCTTCACGGCCTGCCGGGTGTCCGCGTCACCACGAGCCGCCGCAGCGGCGAGGACGAACAGCGCGGGACGGTTCTTCGGAGGCCGCGGCGGACGCGCCGTGGAGATCTCCGTCGCGAGATCCACAACACGGACACCGTCCGCGGCGATCGCGTCGAACACGACCTGTGCGTTGTCGGCGGTGAGCTTGTCCTCGCCGACGTAGTAGGTGCCGCCGGTGGTGCCGAGGATGAGGAAGTCCTCCAGTCGGGTCCACAGGTCCTTCGCGAACCCGTAGCCGCCGGCGTTGTTGCGGACCTGCTCGGTTTCGCGGCCGGGGATCGGCCGGTTCTGCGGCGTCTGGATGGTGGAGATCGACGCGAGAGGGTCACGGGCCATCATGGGCCTCCAGGAGTTTCGACCCGCCTCAGGGGCGGATGTGGGGGAGGAGCCGGCGCGTGGGGGAGGGCGGATGTGGTGGTGCCCACCGGGTTTTTAGTCCAATGCTCTGCCTGGCTGAGCTACCACCCGACATTGTCGGCTGGGCAGGATTCGAACCTGCGACCCTTGGATCCGGATAACCGACGGGCTTCGACCCGCCCTCCCCTGTACGTCCTGCTCGACCCGCAGGGCCGGGCGCTCGCACGGATGTGTGAATGACCACCGGGGAATCCGTCTAAGGTAACCGATGGTCTTCGACCCGTGCGGGCACCGGGCCCGACGCGTTGATCAGAAGGTAACCCGTCCCAGAACCGTTCGCACCTCGATATTGGCAGGACTGCTCGCGTGCGCCTTTCCGCAGCGCTGCCTTCGCTGCGAGCCCCACGGCCGGAGGCTGGGCCGCCCGATCGCCTCACCGCGGGCGTCCGCCGCAGACCAGCCGCGTTGCAGGGTCAGCAGGTCAAACGCGCAGGCGTCCGCCCGATGACAGAGTTAGTGAAGGTCGGGGAGGTCGACCCGCCGGCCGAGATCGCGGAACTCTTCGGGCTCGCCGGAGACGAGAAGGTTCTGATCCGCCGTCGGCACATGTTCGCCAACGACGTGCTTATCCCAATCGCGGTCTCCTACATCCCCATGCGGTATGCCGGCAGCGTCGACCTGGCGATGCCTGACACCGGCCCTTCCGGGATCTGCGACTCGCCGACCGCGGTAACGGCCCGGTTCGCTTCGACGAGGACATCGAGGTTCCGGTCGCCCACAGTGGAAGAGCAGAAGCTCCTCTCATACGGCTGGGCGGCAGGACCCGTGAACGGCGGGCGGGACCCCGGCCGTCCGGACCCGTGACGGACATAACCTACTTGATTAGCCGCACCGACGAATGCGTCGGACTGATCGCGCTGGATATCAAGAAAGGGGCCCGGCTCGCCGGGCCCCTTCAAGTGGTGCCCGGCAGGCCGGACACCTCAGGTGGTCACCGCCGCCTTCTAGCGGCGATGCGGTTGGCGATCATGGTGCTGATGCCGATGCTGAGCAGTACAACGCCGTAACCGACGGTGTAGTAGTGGAGGATGCGGTCGTCGACGGTCTCCCCACAGGCGACCACCAGACCGATGCCCCCGCACAGGCACAGGACGAAGACCGCGGCGTCACGCCTCATGCGGCTTCCGGCCAGGCCCCCGATGAAGCCACCGGCGAAACCGGCGATGGCCCCGGTGCGGATGGGGAACCTGGCGCCGCGGATGGTGAAGGCGGTGGTCAGGTCCGAGTCCCAGATGCCAAGCGCCAGAGCCATGACGAGGACTCCGAAGAGCGCCCCGCCGATGCCGAAGGCAACGCTGGTGAGTGCCGTGCGAGCAGACTTGTGCATGGTCTCTCCTTTGGTGACTTCCCATCGCGATGACGGGAAACAGTAGAGACCGTCCTGCATTTAGGCGTAGCGGCAAGTCGGTGGCGATGCCAGAATGGCTTCGGTACCGCTGCCTTAACCACGTATTTGGAACGCCCGCCACGCAGGGGGTAGTTGCTTAGCGATCCAGCGTGTTGGCGAGGTGCTACACAGTTCGTTCGAACTGCGGAAACAACGAACTGAAGATGGTCGCCACGTCCATCAACTGGGCTAGAGCTTGATCCCTCCTCAGTACAACTTCCACTGCTGGAGTTGCTTGTCGCCGACCTGCCCACCTTGGAGGGCGGCGACGAGCGCGAGGGTGGCGTGGACCTGGGCTTCCTGGAGTTTCTTCGACCGTTCGGTTTCGTTCTTCTCGTACCGGATGTCGTTGAGGAGTTTCTCGGCCTGCTTGTAGTGCTCTGGTCCGCTAAAGCGCCATGGAGAGAGTGCGCCCGGCTGGTGGTGGGGCGGCATGGTGATCGCCGGTTACGGTCAGGGAGCCCATTGGTAGTGGGGCTGCTTCTTGTGGGAGAGGGTGCGTCTGAGCCACCAGGCGGCGCGTTCCCACCAGACGCGTAGCGAGCGCCCCATGGCGGTGCTGGGAGGTCGCTGTACTTGCGGCGAAGGCGTAGGCACGCATCGGCATCGGTGTGAACGCGCGCGAGTTGGTCCACGATCTCATCGAGTTCGCGGAGTTCCTCGGCGCTGAGGTGCTTGTGGTGCTGGGCGAGGCGTTGGGCTGCGCCGAGGAGGTCGTTCTTGATGTGGTCGCGGTTGTTGCGTTTGTCTGCGCCGAGCGGCTTGCGGTGTTTCACTCCGACAGCCGTGAAGCCTGTTGCGATTACCACGGCGGCGGCGCCCATGACGAGGGTGTGACGGAGAAGGTGCGTGCCTATGTTGGTCTGGTTGGGGTTCCACTCGAACTCGGGGCAGGTGGCGGGTGCGGCGAGCGACATGGCGTTCTCCCTGGGGGTGGGATTGGGAGCGCTAGCGCTGACCTGGGAGTAGCTTTGGGTGTTCGTCCGGCGCCGGTCAGGTTGTGAACTGAGGGCGTGGCGTGGAGTCGCTTGTGGGGCTCGCGCGCCTGCGTTGGGGATGCCGGTCTTCTGAGCCGCGCTGGTTCACTGGGACGTGTTGGGCGCCGCTCCGGTTCACCTGCCGGAGGGATGGGCCCACATCGGCCACCGTCTCCCGCAACACCTGACCCGATCACCGTGCCGCCTCTACTTTGTCGAAGCGTCCCGTTACAACGAACATGTATCCCTGGCGACGGAGGTCGTGATGAAGCCCGTTGATGTGACCCGCCCTGGTGTACCGGCGAAGGACGATCCGCAGGTCAAGGTCGCGATGGGAGTGTGGGATGCGCTCACGTCGGACGAGCAGCGTGAGGTGTTTCAGTCGTTGTACCGGACGGTTGCCGCCTACGGCCACACGAAGGATATTGACCACCTCACCCGCTTTGCGGAGAGTGTTGACCGGATGGTTCGTCTGGAGTCAACCACCGATCTGCGTCAGCGGATCCGCGACCAGCGGAACGCGGTGCCCGAACCGGCCGCCCCGGCCGACGTCGAGGATCTGCTGAGGCGCCTGGAGGGGTAGCCATGCGCCCGCTGCGGCTTACCAAGCAGACGTGGGCAGTCGTAGCGGAGTGGGCGGGGGAGCAGGGCCCGGGGAACCAGCGTCTGGCATTGGAGTTCCTGCGGGCTCTGATTGATGGGTCCTGGATCGAGGAGTTCGACAACGTCCCCGCGAACACCGAGGTCGTGACGGTGTTTCTTGCTCCGCGGGTTCCGGCGTACATGACGATTCATGAGGAGCGCGGGGTAGAGCACGGCAGTGTTTTCACGATCGAGCATGACCCGGGGCCCGAGCCGTTGGACACCGGTGAGAAGCTCGGGGTGGAACCGGAGCCTGAGCCCGGTCTTGACGACGAGGGACGGCGCCCACCCGAGGGGCCGGCCGAGATGTACCCGGAGCCGAATGAGGATGCTGACGCGTTCGCCAAGCGCCTAGAGGAGTTCCGCCGGACAAGCTAGACGGCCGCAGACGCCAGGACACTACGGTCCCCGACCTGCTTGGCCGGCAGCCATGACGCTCTTCCGCCGCCGCAAGTCGCTGGGAGTCCTTGGAGACTCTTTCCTGAGTGACGCTCCTCGCCAGCTGCAACAGCCCGACCCGGCACCGAAGATGCCCTCTCCGCCGCAACCGCAGGCGGAGAAGAGCAAAGATCATCGGGCCGCATGCTGCCACCTGCGAAAACGGCGTGTTCTGGATCTTGTTAGGGACACTTTCCGGCCCCACCACCTTCGCTCCACCTGGCCGAAGGCACGGGCGGTCGCCCGCAGGTCGAGGCGGGGTCGCGGTTGGGCGCTCGATGCCGAAGCGGGGGAGCCCGCAGGAGCTCGGCAGGACGGGACGGCCCTTGCCCAGGGCGGATCCGTTGACACCCTCCGGCATGGCGAGGCGGCCGTATCGGGCGGGAACGGGCGGGGCCATCATCAGCCATCACCATCCGATACGTTTTCGGTGGTACTACTAAGGGTCCGAGCGCGCGGTGTGATTCGGAAATGCCGTGATGAAACGGGCAGGTCAGGGGGTCGGCGAGTGCGGGTGTACTCCATCCCGATGCGGACGCGGTTCCGTGGCGTGACGCGGCGGGAGGGCGCCCTGCTGCAGGGCCCCGCCGGCTGGGGGGAGTTCTCTCCGTTCGCCGAGTACGGGCCGGCCGAGTGCGCCCGCTGGCTGGCCGCGGCCCGCGAGGCCGCGCGGGAGGGCTGGCCGGCGCCCGTCCGCGACCGGATCCCGGTGAACGCGACGATCCCGGCGGTCGGCCCGGAGCGGGCCTTTGCGATGACGCGCGAGTCCGGCTGCCGGACCGCGAAGGTGAAGGTCGCCGAGCGCGGCCAGACCGACGCCGACGACCTGGCCCGGGTGGAGGCCGTTCGCGCGGCGATCGGCCCGGAGGGCAGGGTCCGGATCGACGCGAACGGCGCCTGGGACGTCGACCGCGCCGCCCGGATGATCCGGTCGCTGGACCGGTGGGAGCTGGAGTACGCCGAGCAGCCCTGCGCGACGCTGGAGGAGCTGGCGGCGGTGCGCCGGCGTGTGGACGTGCCGATCGCGGCGGACGAGTCGATCCGCCGCGCCGAGGACCCGTTGAAGGTGCGCGCGGCGGGCGCCGCCGACGTTGCGGTGCTGAAGGTGCAGCCCCTCGGCGGGGTCGCGGCGTCGCTGCGCGTCGCGGAGGCGTGCGGGCTGCCGGTGGTGGTGTCGAGCGCGGTGGAGACGTCGGTGGGGCTGGCGGCCGGGGTGGCGCTGGCCGCCGCCCTGCCGGAGCTGCGGTACGCCTGCGGGCTGGGGACGCTGTCGCTGCTGGAGGGCGACGTCGTGCGCGATCCGCTGCGTCCGGTCGCGGGGGAGCTCGAGGTGCGCCGGCCGGCGGTGGACGAGGAGGCGCTTCGCCGCTGGGAGGCGCCCGGCGCGTCCTGGCGGAGCCGGGCGCTGGCCGCGCAGGCCCATCTGGACGGCCCCGCGGTGGTCGAGGTGGCGCCGTGAACCCGGCGACCGCGCTGGCGAGCGTCCTGGTCGACGAGCTGCAGCGCTGCGGGATGACCGACGTGGTGCTGGCGCCGGGGTCGCGGTCGGCGCCGCTGGCGCTGGCGCTGCACGCGGCCGAGGAGGCCGGCCTCCTGCGGCTGCACGTGCGGATCGACGAGCGGTCGGCGTCGTTCCTCGGGCTGGGCATGGCGAAGCGGTCGGGGCGGCCGGTCGCGCTGGTGTGCACGTCGGGGACGGCGGCGGCGAACTTCCATCCGGCGGTGGTGGAGGCGCACGAGTCCGGCGTCCCGCTCATCGTGATCACGGCGGACCGGCCGCCGGAGCTGCGCGACACGGGCGCGAACCAGACGATCGACCAGGTGAAGCTGTACGGGACGGCGGTGCGGTGGAGCGCCGAGATCGGCGTCCCGGAGAACCGTCCGGGAATGGTGGCGTACTGGCGGTCGCTGGTGAGCCGCGCATGGGGGCTGGCGCAGGCGCCCGTCCCCGGGCCGGTGCACGTGAACGCGGCGTTCCGCGAGCCGCTGATCCCCGACGGTGACGAGACGTGGTGCGAGCCCCTGGACGGGGACGCGACCGGCGCGTGGACGAAGGTGCGTCCGGCGACGCCGGGGTCGGTGCTGCACGTCCCGCCGACGCGGCGCGGCGTCCTGGTGGTCGGCGACGGCGCGGTGAACGTCAAGCGGTACGTGGCGGCGGCGTCGATGGCCGGCTGGCCTGTGCTCTCCGAGCCGAACGGCAACGCCCGCTACGGCGACCACGCGTTGTCGTCGCACCACTTCCTGCTCGGCGTCCCGGAGTTCGTGGAGCGGCACCGTCCCGAGGTGGTCGTGACGCTGGGCAAGCCGGGACTGTCGCGCCCGCTGCTGTCGCTGCTGCGCCGCGCGGAGGAGCACATCGTCCTGGCGCCGGACCTGGCGCACTGGCCCGATCCGGTCCGGTCGGCGACGCAGGTGGCGCCCGAGGTCGAGATCCCGGTGGTGTCGGGCGACGACGTGTGGCTGAAGTCGTGGCGGGCGGCCGACCAGGCCGCGGCCGCGGCGGTGGACGCCGTCCTGGACGCCGTCCCGGAGGTGAGCGAGCCGCGGCTGGCCCGCGACATGGCCGCCACGCTGCCGGGCGGGTCGCTGCTGTTCACCGCGGCGAGCATGCCGATCCGCGACCTGGACCAGGTGATGCGGCCGCGGCGCGGCATCCGGATCATGGCCAACCGGGGCGCCAGCGGCATCGACGGGCTGGTGTCCTCGGCGATGGGCGCGGCGCTGGTGCACAGCGGCCGCTCCTACGCCCTGCTCGGCGACCTGGCGTTCCTGCACGACCAGAACGGCCTGATCATGGGGCCGCGGGAGCGTCGTCCCGACCTGGCGATCCTCGTGGTGAACAACCAGGGCGGGGGGATCTTCTCGCTGCTGCCGCAGGCGGCGCTGCGCGGCCCGTTCGAGCGGGTCTTCGGCACCCCGCACCAGGTGGACCTGGAGGCGGTGGCCGCCGCGCACGGCGTCCCGTACCGGCGGCTCGCCGCGGCCGCGGACCTGCCGAAGGCGCTGGCGGGGGATGGGCTGCGGATCATCGAGGCCCGCACCGACAGGGAAGCGAACGCGGCCCTGCACGCCGACCTCCGCAAGGCCGCCCAGGCGGCCGTCCGCGACGTCCTCGGCTGATCGGAAAGAACACCCGGCGGAGACTCGGCACTCTCCTTTACTTCAACCTTCAAATTACAATGTAAAGGCGCCGGGTTGGGTGCATCCATTCCCGCTTCACAAAAACCAACAACGACGAGAAGTCAGCAGGGAAAGGGTGCCGGGCTCAGCCGAGGAGGCGCTCGCGAAGTGTGTCGGTGTCCTCGGTGGTCCAGCCGTGCCCGGCGAGCCAGCCGATGGTTCCGCCGTGCTGCTCATCGATGCGGGCGAGGAACTTCTCCATGATGGCCGCGTGGGGCTGGTGGGTGTCGGCCGGACGGGAGTCGAGGTCGGCGGCGTAGGTGTCGCTGCCGCGCAGCCGGCGCAGGACGGCCTCGAGGCGTTCGCCGGTCTGGGCGTAGTCGGCGACGATCGCCTCGCGGGTGACGCCGGCGACGTCGAGGGCGAGGGCGCAGACGACTCCGGTGCGGTCCTTGCCGGCGGCGCAGTGGACCAGCGCGGCTCCGTCGGTGCGGGTCATGACGCGCAGGGCGGCGACGACGGAGTCGCCGCGGTCGGCGAGGTAGCCGAGGTAGTGGCCGGTCGAGCGGTCCTGTTCGGGGCCGTCGGACGGGCGTTCCTGCCAGGGCAGGGCCTTGGCGACGTCGGCGGCGACGTCGGTGTGGCGGCCGCCCTCGGCGAAGAGCGAGAGCTGGTGGATCGTCACGGACGGCACGCGGGTGAGGGGGCCGGGGCCTTCGAGGCGCACCTCGGCGTCGCTGCGCAGGTCGATGACGTTCTTGAGGGCGTAGTCGTCGAGGAGGATCCGGACGTCGGTGACCGAGAGGTCCTGGAGGTTGTCAGAGCGCAGGACGCGTCCGAGCCGGGTGGCGCCGCCGTCGGCCGTGGGGAGGCCACCGAGGTCGCGGGCGTTGACGGCACCGTCCAGTTCGATCCACCGAGAGTCGTCGTCCATGACTTGTGACCCTATATGGCCGCCCTGTCCTGACTTGGGTGCAGGGCCCGGTGTGCCCGGGTGATCGACTTGGCGGGTGACAGGGCGGGGCGGTACCGGGACCTGGGAGCCAGACGGTGAATGGCTCCGCAGCGGGGCGACCCGGCGGCCTCACCCTCCGTAGCTTTCGAGGTGTCTTCTTCCACGCGTTCCACGCGAAGTCCCGCCTCCTGGTGAATGGAGTCTCCATGCCCGCGACCCTGTCCGCTCCGTCCCGACCGTCCGAGCGGTCGGCCGGCAGTGATTTCGCGCCGCTGGCGCGGCGCGTCCGCGGCAGCGGGCTGCTGGATCGGCGGCGCGGCTACTACGCGTGGGTGATCGGGCTGAACCTGGCGGCGACCGCGGCGGTGTGGGCGGCGGTCGCGTGGGCGGGGGACAGCTGGTGGACGGTCCTGCTGGGGGTTCCGCTGGCGGTGCTGTCGGCGCGGGCGGCGTTCCTCGGGCATGACGCGGGGCACCGGCAGATCGCGGGGAGCGCGAGGGGGAACCGGTGGCTGGGGCTGCTGTTGGGGAACCTGCTGCTGGGGATGGGGCACGGGTGGTGGAACGACAAGCACAACCGGCATCACGCGAATCCGAACCATGTCGGCAAGGACCCCGATGTGGGGGAGGGCGTGCTGGCGTGGACGAGCGAGCAGGCGGAGGGTAAGCGTGGTGTGCTGCGGTGGGTGGCGCGGCACCAGGCCGCGCTGTTCTTTCCGCTGCTGACGCTGGAGGGCGTGAACCTGAAGCTGGGGAGCCTGCTGTTCCTGCGGGGGCGTTCGCGGCGGGACCAGGTTCTGGAGGGCGGGCTGCTGCTCGTCCACGCGGTGGGGTATCTGGGGCTGGCGTTCGCGTTGCTTCCGGTGGGACAGGCGCTTGCGTTGGTCGCGGTTCAGCATGCGGTCTTCGGGGTGCACCTGGGTGCGGTGTTCGCGCCGAACCACAAGGGGATGGCGATGCCGGAGCCGGGGGAGCGGTGGGGGCATCTGCGCCGGCAGGTGCTGACGTCGCGGAACGTTCGGGGCGGTCTGGTGACGGACTGGCTGATGGGGGGCCTGAACTACCAGATCGAGCATCACCTGTTCCCGGGCGTTCCGCGGTGCAGTCTGCGGCGGCTGCGGCCGCTGGTGCGTGAGCACTGCGCGGCGGTGGGGTTGCCGTACGCGGAGACGGGGCTGGTGGAGTCGTACCGGTTGGCGCTGGGGCACATGCGGGAGGTCGGGGAGCCGCTCCGCTAGGGCGGGGCTATGCTCCGGGCCATGCCCGAGGGACACACGATTCACCGGCTGGCCGCCGAGCATCAGCGGATGTTCGGCGGCCTCGCCGTCGCCGCCTCGAGTCCCCAGGGGCGTTTCGCCGAGGGGGCGCGGTGGCTGGACGGGCGGGTGCTGTCGGCGGCGGACGCGCACGGCAAGCATCTGCTGCTGGGGTTCGATGACGACCGGACGCTGCATGTGCATCTCGGTATCTATGGCAAGTACACGTTCGGGGAGGGTCCGGCGCCGGCTCCGGTCGGGATCGTGCGCCTGAGGCTGGAGGGCGGCGGGCGTTACGCGGATCTGCGGGGCCCTAATACCTGCGAGCTACTGGAGCCGGGTGAGGTGAAGCTGCTGCGTGACCGGCTGGGGCCCGATCCGTTGCGCGGGGACGCCGATCCGGAGGCGGCGTGGCGGCGGATCGGCCGGGCGCGGACGCCGATCGCGGTGCTGCTGATGGATCAGTCGGTGGTGGCGGGGCCGGGGAACATCTACCGGGCGGAGGTGCTGTTCCGGCAGGGGATCGATCCGCGGTTGCCGGGGCGGCGGTTGAGTGCGCGGCGGTGGGCGGCGCTGTGGGACGACCTGGTGGAGTTGATGGCGGCGGGGGTGCGTGCGGGGCGGATCGACACGGTGCGGCCGGAGCATATGCCCGAGGCGATGGGGCGTGCGCCGCGGGTGGACGGTCATGGCGGTGAGGTGTACGTGTACCGGCGGGCGGGGTTGCCGTGCCTGGTGTGCGGGACGGCGGTGGCGACGGTGGAGGTGGCGGGGCGGAATCTGTTCTGGTGTCCGGGGTGCCAGCCGCCGGCGGTGTGAGGGCGCAGTGGGGCGCGGCCCCCGGGTGCTCGTCAGTTTCCGTCGGGGGCGTAGCGGGCGGTGAGGGCGCGGGCGGTGGCGGCGATCATGTCGCGGAGGTCCGGGGGGTCGATGACCTCGACGTCGGCGCCGAGTTTGAGGAATTCGACGTGGGCGTGGCGGACGGATTCGATGGGGAGGGTGGCGTGGACCCAGCCGTCGGGGCCGGGTGGGGTGGCGGTGTCGAGGGCGGCGCGGGCCATGGTGGGTGGGAGCAGGATCTGGGAGCGGGTGAGGCCGTCGGGGGAGAGTTTGACGGTGGCGTGTTCGCGGTAGGCGTCGGCTTCGAAGCGTTCGGCGTAGGCGGCCCAGAAGGCGGCGAGGTCGAATCCGTGGGGGCGGTCGAAGTGGCCTGGGAGGGCGCGCAGGGTGAGGACGCGTGAGACGCGGTAGGTGCGGGGGGCGTGCGCCGTGGTGTCGTCGGTGTGGTCGTCGGGCGGGTCGCCGGGGGCGGGGCGGGCGATGAGGTACCAGGAGCCGGCCTTGAGGACGACGCCGAGGGGTTCCAGGAGGCGGGTGACCTGCTGGGGGCGGCGCCAGCGGCGGTAGAGCACCTCGATGCGGCGCTGGTTCCATACGGCGTCGGCGATGGCGTGCAGGTGGGGGACCTCGTCGGGGGTGCGGAACCAGCCGGGGGCGTCGAGGTGGAAGCGTTCGCGGATGCGGGAGGCGCGGGTGCGCAGGTCGGGTGGGAGGGCGGCCATGAGTTTGAGTTCGGCGGCGAGGACGTCGCCGAGGCCGAGTTGGGAGGCGGGGCCGGGCAGGGCGGACAGGGTGAGGGATTCGGCCTCGGTGGCGGTGAGGCCGGTGAGGCGGGTGCGGTAGCCGTTGAGGAGGCGGTAGCCGCCGTCGGGTCCGCGGTCGGCGTAGACGGGGACGCCGGCGGCGCTGAGGGATTCGACGTCGCGGTAGACGGTGCGGACGGAGACTTCCAGTTCGGCGGCCAGTTCCCGGGCGGTCATGCGTTCCCTGGCCTGCAGGAGCAGGAGGAGGGACAGCAGCCGGCTCGCGCGCATGGGTCCAGTGTGCCGGTGCGGGGGCGGTGGTCAGCCGTGGAGGGCGTACTGCATGGGGCGGAACTTGGTGCGGGCTTCGGCGAGTTCGGCGTCGGGGTCGGAGTCGGCGACGATGCCGCAGCCGGCGAACAGGCGGGCGCGGGTGCCGTCGATCTCGGCGCAGCGCAGGGCGATGCCCCATTCGCCGTCGCCGCGGGCGTCGACCCAGCCGACGGGTCCGGCGTAGCGGCCGCGGTCCATGCCCTCGAGTTCGCGGATGAGGTCCATGGCGGTGTCGGTGGGGGTGCCGCAGACGGCGGGGGTGGGGTGCAGGGCGGCGACGACGTCGAGGACGGAGCGGTCGGCGGCCAGGCGTCCGCGCAGGGGGGAGGCGAGGTGCAGGACGTTGGGGAGGGTGAGCAGTTCGGGTTCGTCGGGGACGGTGAGGTGGGAGCAGAGGGGGGTGAGGGCGTCGCGGACCATCTCGGCGGCGTAGCGGTGCTCTTCGCGGTCCTTGGCGGAGGTGAAGAGGCGGGCGGCGCGGGCCTGGTCGTCGGCGGGGGTGGTGCCGCGGGCGGTGGTGCCGGCGAGGACGAGGGATTCTATGTCGCCGCCGGTGCGGCTGATGAGGAGTTCGGGGGTGGCGCCGACCATGCCGGCGCAGGAGAAGGTGTAGCAGCCGGGGAAGCGGGCGGCGAGGCGCTGGAGCAGGACGCGGGCGTCGATGGGGGTGTCGGCGCGGACGGTGAGGTCGCGGGCGAGGACGACTTTGCCGAGGTGGCCGGTGTTGTGGGCGGGGCGGGGCGGTGGTGTGGTGGGGTGGCCGGGTTGTGCGGGGTCGGTGCCTGGGGCGAGGTGGCCGCGGCGGATGCGGTCGACGGCGGTGGCGACGGCGTGCTTCCAGGCGTGTTCGGGGAGGGCGCCGTCGCTCCAGTGCAGGCCGGTGGGGGGCTGGGGCGGGTTGGCGAGGGTGAGGGGGTCGGTGTCGTCGCCGATGGTGGTGAGCCAGGCGCGGCCGTCGCGGCGGCCGAGGATGCGGCGGGGGATGATGAGGGTGGAGTCGGGGGATTTGGGGTCGAAGCCGAAGGTGCCGAAGGCGACGGGTCCGGAGCCGGGGACGTTGACGGTGTCGTCGACGGCGGCGGCGCCGAACAGGTCGTGGAGCATGCGGGCGGCGGCGTCGAAGCGGTCGTGGCCGCCGGGGAGGGTGAGGCGGGCGGCTTCGCCCCAGCCGACGATTCCCTCGCCGTGGCGGATCCAGGCCAGTGCGGAGGGGTGGGGAAGCCGCGCGATGAGGTCGCCCGGGTCGGGGATCGGGACGGTGCGGACGGTGAGTCGGTCCGGTGCTGTCACGGCGAGCTTCACGTGAGCCACTGTACGCCAGATTTGAACCTGTTCAAACGGGCGGGGTGGTGGTGGGTGGTGAGGTGTGCGCCACACCGGCTCGCGCGGGGCGGCGGGAGCGGCCGGGCGGTGCGCGGTTGCGGGGACGGCCGCGGGGCTTGGTTGCGCGTATGCCCCGTTCGTCCCGTCCCCATGCGCGGGGACGGGACGCGGCGGGGTGACGCGCCGGGTGGGGTCAGCGGCGGGCGGCGCCGGTGAGCTTCCAGGCGGCGGGCAGCAGCCCGGCGGCCAGCAGGACCTTCAGCGCGTCGCCGGCCAGGAACGGCGTGACGCCCAGGTCGATCGCCTTGGCGAGGTCGACGTGCAGGGCGGCCATCAGGTAGGGGACGCCGGCGGCGTACATGATGGCGGTTCCGGCGAGCATGGTGCCGACGGTGCGCAGCGGGGTGCGGTCGCCGCCGAGTTGGGCGAGGCGTCCGACGGCGGCGGCGGCGGCGACGAACCCGATGACGTAGCCGAGCGTGGCGAATCCGGTGCCGGAGGTGCCGTCGGTGAACCAGGGGACGCCGGCCATTCCGGCCAGCAGGTAGACCAGCATGCCCAGGCCGGCGCGGCCGAAGCCGAGGGCGGCGCCGGCGAGCAGCACCGCGAAGGTCTGCCCGGTCACCGGCACGGGGGTGCCGGGCAGCGGGACCGCGATCTGCGCGGCGAGGCCGACGAAGGCGGCGGCGCCGATGACGAGCGCGGCGTCGCGGGCCAGCGAGCCGGGCAGCAGGTCGCCCAGGACGGCGGGGCGCCGCCGGGTTGCGTGGGCAGTAGCCACAGATCCTCCCAAAACGGTTGTGTCAGGCCGAAACCTAGCGAACTGCCTTTCCGGAGTGGACGGCGCGGCCTACAGAATCGGGCGTCTCCGCTTTGTCGCCGCCCCACCCGAGGGCGCCGGCGCCCTCGCCCGGCGCCCTCGCCCGGCGCCGCCTCTCAGCCGGCGGGCGCGTGCGGGTCGAGGGCGAGGTAGACCATGTCGGGTTCGCCGCGCGGCACCGGGACGGGACGGGCCTGCACGGAGCCGAACCGGTCCCGCAGCAGCGACTCGAACGCCGGTGCGGCGTTGGCGCTCCACACCGCGAGCACGCCGCGGGGCGTCAGCAGCGCCGCGAGGGCGTCCAGGCCGGTGGCCGCGTACAGGCGGGCGTTGCCGGGGGTGACGGTCCAGTCGGGGCCGTTGTCGATGTCCAGGCACACCGCGTCGAAGGGGCCCGCGCCCGGGGCGGTGACGTAGTCGAGCAGGTCGGCGCGTTCGACGGTGACGCGGGGGTCCTGCAGGGCGCCCTGGGACCAGGGCCGCAGCGCGGTGGCGTGCCAGGCGATGACGGCGGGTTCGCGCTCGACGACGGTGACGTGCGCCACGCCGTCGCCGGTGAGGGCCTCGGCGAGGGAGAACCCGACGCCAAGGCCGCCGATGAGGACCCGCGCCGGGTCGCCGGGGCGCCGCGCGGCCGCGTCGAGGGCGGCGCGGACCAGCAGCCGTTCGGATTCGCCGTTGCGGGTGTCCATCAGGAACACGCCGTTGCTGATGATCTCGTAGTCGCCGCCCGTCCGGCGCAGCACCAGTTCGCCGCCCAGGCCGGCGGCGCGCTCGACGACCGTCGTCGGCGCGTTCGCCGGTTCCCCGCGTGTGTCCGCAGCCGATCCCATGTCCGCACCCTAGCCGCCGCGGAGAGCGGCCCGGGCGATCCCGGGGCCGGGCGGGGCCGGGCGGGGCCGGCGGGGGGGTGGGCGGGGGCGGCGGCGTCGGCTACGGTGCCGGTCATGCCCGACATCGAACCGCCCGGCGGGCTGCTGCCGGGCCGCCGGATCCTGGTCGTCGGCGCGGGGACGCGCCCCAGCGAGGATCCCGCCGCTCCGGTCGGCAACGGCCGCGCGATCGCGGTCGCCGCCGCGCGGGAGGGCGCGATGGTCGCGTGCGCCGACGTCGACGAGCACGCCGCGGGGCAGACCGCCGCGATGATCGGGGCGGAGGGCGGCCGGGCCTGCGTGGTGGCGGCGGACGTGACCGACCCGGCGGCCTGCGACCGTGTCGTGACCCTGGCGGCCGAGGGCCTCGGCGGCCTGGACGGGGTGGTGTTCAACGCCGGGATCGGCATCGGGTACGGGCTGGCGGGCACGGCGCTGGCCGACTGGGACCGCGTCCTGCACGTCAACCTGCGGGCGCCGTTCCTGGTCGGCAAGGCCGCGATGCCGGCGCTGGAGGCGGGCGGGGCGATGGTGTTCATCGGGTCGCTGGCCGGGACCAAGCCGGGGTCGCGGTCGCCGTCCTACGACGCCTCCAAGGCGGGCCTGACCGGGCTGGTGCGCCACATCGCGGCCGAGGGCGCGCCCCGCGGGGTGCGCGCCAACGTGGTGGCGCCCGGCCTGATCGACACCGTGATGGGGCGCGAGGCGTCCGCGGGGAACACCGACCGTGACCGGGTCGCCGGGCTGATCCCCATGCGGCGGCAGGGCACCGCGTGGGAGGTGGCCGACGTCGCGGTGTTCCTGCTGTCGGACCGCGCGTCCTACGTCACCGGGCAGGTGCTGCACGTCGACGGGGGCCTGTCCACCCTGCGCTGACCCCGGGGGCCGGGGCGGCGTGGCCGGGAACACACCTTCCTCTCACACAGTTACGGTGTAACGATGTAATCATCGGGAGGTGCGATGGTCCCCCACGAGAACGAACGCCGCGCGGACCGGCCCGGCGGGGACGAGCCGCCGCTGGACGCCTACTCGCGCGTCGTGACCGCCGTCGCCCGCGACCTGACCCCGCGCGTGGCGGCCCTGCGCGTCCGGCACCGCCGCGGCGAGGGCGCCGGGTCGGCCGTGGTGTTCACCGGCGACGGGTTCCTGCTCACCAACGCCCACGTCGTCGGCGCCGCGTCCGGCGGTCACGCCGCGTTCGCCGGCGGCGGTACCGGCGCGTTCACCGTCGTCGGCACCGATCCCCTGTCGGACCTGGCCGTGGTCCGCGCCGAGGGGCCCGTCCCCGACCCGGTCACCCTCGGCGACGCCGACGCGCTGGTCGTCGGGCAGCTCGTCGTCGCCGTCGGCAACCCCATGGGCCTGGCCGGATCCGTCACCGCCGGCGTGGTGTCCGCCCTCGGCCGGTCCCTGCCGACCTCCCAGCCCACCCGCACCGGTACCGCCGTGCACGTCATCGAGGACGTCATCCAGACCGACGCCGCCCTCAACCCGGGCAACTCCGGCGGAGCGCTCGCCGACGCCCACGGCCGTGTCGTCGGCGTCAACACCGCCGTCGCCGGGATCGGGCTCGGCCTGGCCGTCCCGGTCAACGCCACCACGCGCCGCATCATCGACGCCCTCATCCGCGACGGCCGCGTGCGCCGCGCGTTCCTCGGTCTGGCCGCCGGGCCCGTCCCGGTGCCCGCCGACCTGCGCGAGCGCACCGGCCGCAGCGAGGCGCTGCGCGTCGCCGAGGTCGTGCCGGGCGGCCCCGCCGACCGGGCCGGGCTGCGGCGCGGCGACCTGGTCCTGACCGCCGGCGGCGCGCCGGTGACCGACGCCCAGTCCCTGCAGCGGCTCATGTTCGCCGAGGCGATCGGGCGGCCCCTGCCGATCACCGTGCTGCGCAACGGCGCCATGGTCGACGTCATCGCCGAACCCGTCGAGCTCGGCGCCGAGCGCGCCTGACCCTTCAGGCGCCGCCCGCGCCGCGGAACGTCGTGCGGTAGGAGGAGGGCGACACCCCGATCGCGGCGTGCAGGTGCCGGCGCAGCGACGCCGCCGTCCCGAACCCGGCCCGCTCGGCGACCCGATCCACCGGCAGGTCGGTCTCCTCCAGCAGCCGCCGCGCCGCCTGCACCCGCTGCGCCGTCAGCCACACCTGCGGGGACACGCCGGTCTCCTGCCGGAACCGGCGGGTGAACGTCCGCACGCTCATCGACGCCCGCGCCGCCAGCTGCGCCAGCGTCACCGGCCGCTCCAGCCGCTCCAGGGCCCACGCCCGCGCCGCGCCCGTCGAGGACGCCCGCGCCGGCGGCACCGGCAGCGCCGTGAACTGCGCCTGCCCGCCCTCCCGGTGCGGCGGCACCACCGTGCGGCGCGCCACGTCCCCCGCGACCGCCGCGCCGTGATCGCAGCGGATCATGTGCAGGCACAGGTCGATGCCCGCCGCCTCGCCCGCCGAGGTCAGCACCGCGCCCTCGTCGACGAACAGCACCGCCGCGTCCACCCGCACCCCGGGGAACATCTCCGCGAGCCGCGCGCACGACAGCCAGTGCGTCGTGGCGCGCCGCCCCTCCAGCAGCCCCGCCGCCGCCAGCACGAACGCGCCCGTGCACACCGACGCCACCCGCGCGCCCCGCCCCGCGGCCGCCGCCAGCGCCCCCGGCGCCGGCCCCTCCCCGGGACGGCTCTCGTCCAGCACGTGCGACGCCGGCACGACCACCGTGTCCGCGGCCTCCAGCGCCTCCAGCCCGTGTTCCACCGCCACCGCGAAATCGGCGTCCGCCCGCACCGTCCCGGGCTCCACCCCGCACGACACCACCTCGTACAGCGGCGCGCCCTCCGCCGACCGGGCCTGCCCGAACAGCTGGTGGACGATGCCCAGCTCCATCGGCAGCACGCCCTCGCGCACCAGCACCGCCACCAGGTGGACCCCGCCCGACATGGCCCGATCCTTACACACCATGGCCCACCGGCCACTCACCGCCGCCACCGCCCGCCCGGCAGCATCGGAGTGACCCCCGCACCTCGACCGACGACACCAGGAAAGGGAGACAGCGCCGTGAACGTCCTATGGATCTTCGCCCACCCCGAGGGCCGCTCCCTCAACGGCGCCCTGCGCGACCACGGCGCCGCGACCCTGCGCCGCGACGGCCACCGCGTCCGCCACCGCGACCTGTACGCGATGGGCTGGAACCCCCTGGTCGGCCCCGCCGACTTCGGCCACGACCCCGCCGAGCGCCTCATCGTCGGCGCCGCGTCCGAACGCGCCCACGCCGCCGGCGCCCTGGCCCCCGACATCCGCGCCGAACACGACAACATCACCTGGGCGGACGCGCTGATCGTGCAGTTCCCCCTGTGGTGGTACGGGATGCCCGCCATCCTGAAGGGCTGGTTCGACCGCGTGTTCGTCCAGGGCTTCGCGTTCGGCGTCACCGACGACGCCGGCCGCACCCTGCGCTACGGCGACGGCGGCCTGGCCGGGCGCCGCGCCCTGGTCGTCACCACCGCAGGCGCGCGCTCCTCCGGCCTGGGGCCCCGCGGCGTGCACGGCGCCGCCGAGGACGTCCTGTTCCCCCTCCTGCACGGCACGCTGTTCTACACCGGCATGGACGTCCTGCCGCCCCTGGTCATCACCGGCGCCGACCGCGCCGCCGCGGCCGACCGCACCGCGGCCGCCGCCGCCCTGGACGCCCGCCTGCACGCCCTGCCCACCGCCGACCCCATCCCGTACCGGAGCGAGCACGGCGGCGACTACGCCGACGACCTCACCCTGCGCCCCCACCTGGCCCCCGGCCGCACCGACCCCGCCATCCACCGCCGCCCGTCCCCGGCGGGGTAGGGCGGCGTCACAGAAGGGCGATCTGCTGCGGGCGGGGCGGCGGCGAAGGAGGGGGAGGGGTGCGGGCCGGACGGTGCGCCGCGCGGCCGCCGACGCCGTACTTGGCGGCCAGGTCACCGACCCGCCGCGCGATCCGCTCCTGGTACTCGCGGGGCGCGTAGGCGCCGCCCCGGTACAGGCGCGCGTACGGCACGACCAGCTCAGGGTGGTGCTCGCGCAGCCAGGACAGGAACCACTCGCGGGCCCCGGGGCGCAGGTGCAGCGTGATCGCCGACACCGACGTGGCGCCGGCGTCGGCGATCTGCCGGACCGCCGCCTCCAGCTGGGCGGGGGAGTCCGACAGGTAGGGCAGGACCGGGCCCATCAGCACCCCGCAGCCGATGCCCGCCTCGTTCAGCGCCGCGCACACCTCCAGCCGCCGCCGCGGCGGCGGCGCGCCCGGCTCCACCGCCCGCCCCAGGTCCCGGTCGAGCGACCCCACCGACACCGCCGTGCCGACCTGCGTGCGGGCCGCCGCCTCCCGCAGCAGCGGCAGGTCGCGCAGGATCAGCGAGCCCTTGGTCAGGATCGAGAACGGGTTGGCCGCCTCGGCCAGCGCCGCGATGATCCCCGGCATCAGCCGGTAGCGGCCCTCGGCGCGCTGGTAGCAGTCGACGTTGGTGCCCATCGCGATGTGCTCGCCCCGCCACCGCGGCGCCGCCAGCTCCGCCCTGACCCGCTCGGCGGCGTTCACCTTCACCACGATCCGCGAGTCGAAGTCCGCGCCCGCATCCAGGTCCAGATACTCGTGACTTTTACGGGCGAAGCAGTAATTGCACGCGTGGGTGCAGCCCCGGTAGGGGTTGATCGTCCAGCGGAACGGGACGCGGGAGGCCTCGGGGACCTTGTTGACGACCGTCCGGGCGCGGACCTCGTAGAAGGTCATGCCGCGGAACTCCGGGGTGTCGAACGTGCGCGCCACCGCGCCGCGCTCGATCAGCGGCCGCGCGGGGCCCTCGTCCCCGTCCAGCCGGAGATGATCCCAGCGCACCCCCCACCTCCTCGAACACGTGAGTGACGATACGTCCGGCCAGTATGGAACGTGTGTTCGAAGATCGCAACGCGGAGAACAGGCGAAACGGGACGGTGAGGGATCACACGGGCGAAGGCGTTTCGTGCGTGGCACCCCGGCGCGTGCGTAACAATGGGCCGCTATGGCATGGCGATCCAGGACCCGGCAAGTGGCGGCGGCGTTGGCGGCGGGAGTGTCGACGGGCGCGCTCGCCGCCTGCGGCATCACCGCCTTCGGCGGCACGACCGGGCGCGAGGACGGCGGCCCCGTCCGCGACGGCGCCAAGGCCGAGTGCCCGAGCGTCCCCGCCCCCGACGGGGCCAAGGGGCGGCAGCTGCGCGGCATGTGGATCGCCAGCGTCGGCAACACCGACTGGCCCAAGGACCCCGGCGCCTCACCCGCCGACCAGAAGAAGCAGTTCACCCGCCTCCTCGACACCGCCGCCGCGATGAACATGAACGCGGTGTTCGTCCAGATCCGCCCCAACTCCGACGCGTTCTACGACTCCCCGTACGAGCCGTGGTCGCAGTGGCTCACCGGCACCCAGGGCAAGGACCCCGGCTACGACGTCCTGGCGTTCATGCTCAAGGAGGCCCACGCCCGCAACCTGGAGTTCCACGCCTGGTTCAACCCCTACCGCGTGTCCCGCCAGGACGACCTGAAGAAGCTGTCGCCCAAGAGCCCCGCCCGGCAGCACCCCGACTGGGTCCGCAAGTACGGCAAGGGCCTGTGGTACGACCCGGGCCTGCCGCAGGTCCGTGACCTGGCCACCAAGGCAGTCATGGACGTCGTCACCAAGTACGACGTCGACGCCGTCCACTTCGACGACTACTTCTACCCCTACCCCGAGGACGGCGACTTCCCCGACGGTGCCGCCTTCAAGGCCTACGGCAACGGCATGAAACGCGCCGACTGGCGCCGCCGCAACGTCGACACCCTCGTGGAGTCGCTGTCGGGCCGCATCCACGCCGCCAAACCCTGGGTCCGGTTCGGCATCAGCCCCTTCGGCGTGTGGCGCAACAAGAGCAGCGACCCCGACGGGTCGTCCACCGCCGCCCTGCAGAGCTACGACGACATCTACGCCGACACCCGCAAATGGATCAGGCAGGGGTGGCTCGACTACGTCACCCCCCAGCTGTACTGGCCCATCGGCGACGCCCGCGCCGACTACGCCGAACTCGCCGCCTGGTGGGCCCGCCAGGTCAAGGGCACCGGCGTCCAGCTGACCATCGGGCAGGCCGCCTACCGCGTCGGCGAGGACGCCACCTGGCGCAAACCGGCCGAACTGTCGCGCCACCTCACCCTGAACGCCAAGTACCCGCAGATCGGCGGCGACGTGTTCTTCAGCGCCTCCGACATCGCCGCCAACCGGCGCGGATTCGCCGCCCGCCTCCGCGGCGACCACTACACCCGTCCCGCCGTCCCGCCCGTCCCCGCCCGGCGCGGCGGGCAGGCGCCCCCGCCCGTCCAGGGCACCGCCGCCGTCCCCGCCACCGGCAAGGACGGCAAGGGCGTGAAGGGCGTGAAGGTCACCTGGCGCACCTCGCAGGGCGCCACCTCCTACGCCGTCTACCGCGTCGAGGGCGCCAAGCCCGGCTGCGCGCCCGTCGACCCCCGCCGCCTCATCGCCGACGTCCGCGGCGGCGGCATCATCGACCCCACCGCCAAGCCCGGCCGCTCCTACACCTACTCCGTCACCGCCCTGGACCGCCTCCACCACGAGAGCCGTCCCGGACGCGGCGCAACGGCCACCGCCTCCGAGGGATAATGATCATGCTCCGTGGGGAGGAATCTCACACCTGACCACCCCCCGGAGGTATGAAGCATGGCGCTGTCGATGGAGGAGCAGCGGATCCTCAGCCAGATCGAGGTCCGCCTGAAGGAGGACGACCCGCGGCTGGCCCAGCGCCTCGCCCGCCTCGGCACCCCCCGCGCCCGCCGCGCCCGCACGATCGTCCTCGCCGCGGCCGCCGTCATCATCGTCCTGGCCGCGGTCGGCGCCGGAATCGCCGCCGCGATCCTCTAGACGCAGCCCGCCCGGCCCCCGGCCCTCCCGTGCCCGCTCCCAGACGGCCGACAGGGAGGCCCTGCACGCCATCGGGGTGACCGCGGAGGGCGCCAAGCCGCCTCCGCGGTCACCCCGGTACCGCCGTCCCCGCCGGGTCAGCGGACGCGGTCGTAGACCATCGCCAGCTCGCCCAGTTCGCCGGTCTCCTGGCGGCCGAGCGCCCACCTGGTGGACGGCAGGCCGTCGTCGAACAACCGCGCCCCGCCACCGGCGATCTCAGGGACGACCATCAGGTACAGCCGGTCGACGAGGTCGGCGGCCAGCAGCGGCTTGATGACGCTGGCGCTGCTGTTGACCAGGATGTCGCCCTCGCCCTCGGTCCGCAGACCCGCGACGACGTCGGCGGCGGGCGCGTTCACCATGCGGGTGCGTTCCCACGGCGCCTCGGTCACGGTGGTGGACAGCACCACCTTCTCGGTGTCCACGAGCCACTTGGCGTATCCGCGGTCGCGCGGATCGGCGTCCGCGTCCGCGGCGACCGCCGGCCAGTAGCCCATGAAGCCCTCGGCGTTGACCCTGCCGAGCAGCGCCGTCGTGGCGCCCCGCCAGATGCGGGTGAGGTGCTCCCGGGCCACCTCGCTGGTCACATACGGCGCGAACGCGCCGAAATCGCTGGGGCCGCCGGGGCCGTGGTAGCGCCCGTCGAGAGTGAGGGCCAGGTTCGCGGTCACCCTGCGGCCGGTAGTGCCGGTCATCTCGTGCTCCTCGTGTCATCGTCGTGCTCGGTGTCGTGCTCGGTGTCGTGCTCGGTGTCGTGTTTGGACGCCGCGGCGAGGACCGCCGCGAGCTTGTCCAGGCTCTGCCCGAAGCCGATCTCGATCCCCGCGACGAAGTCCGCGGACTCGACCGTGCTGCCGGTGATCCGGAGCCGGGCGTCCAGGCCGGTGCCGGCGCCGTCGGAGCGCAGACCGAGGTCGACGTGAGCGGTGAAGGCCGGCTCCCCGTTCGGCAGCACCGGGGAGGACCGGTAGCGCAGCCGCTCACCCGGGCGCACCTCGTCGACGACGCCCTCGGCGCGCCCGGCGACCGCGTCCGACCCGCCGGGGTCCTCGGCGTCGCGGTACTCCAGGACGACCCTGCCGCCCGGCCGCGCCTCGAAGACGAGCGCGGACACCCGCAGGTCCTGCGGCGCCCACCAGCCCGCCAGCAGCGACGGCTCGGTGAGGTGGCGCCAGACCAGCCCGGGAGGCCGCGGCAGCGACCGGGCGAAGGCGAACGTGCGGCCGTCGGCCCACCCCGCCTCCCGCGCGGCGAGCCGCTCGGCGCCCAGGCCGGCCCCGTAGCGGTGGAAGGTCTCGAGCGCGCCGCCGGGCCGGTCGGCGTCGTCGGCGAGGCGGCCGAGCGCCGCCGCCAGGTCCCGCAGGGGACCGGGCCGCAGCGCGTAGACGCGGCGCTGGCCGGTGCGCTGGGAGGTGACGACGCCGGCGCGCTCCAGCGTCTGCAGGTGCTTGGTCGTCTGCGGCTGGCGCGCGCCGGCCAGCTCCGCCAGGACGCCGACCGGGCGGGGCCGCTCGGCCAGCAGGGCCACGAGCCTCCACCGGGCGGGATCGGCCAGTGCGCCGAGGAGTTCCTCCATGCAGCAGAGTATTCTCCAGGGCGAATATTCGTGTCAAGGAATATTTTGGGGCGCATGACGGCGACGCCAGGCGGCCGGCAGGTCGAGAGGGAGGAAGAAGGCGCGGTGGACGTGCCGGGCGGCCCGCCGGACGCGCGAACGCCAAGGCCCCGGCGGGATCAACCCACCGGGGCCTTGGCGTTCAAGCCGGTGTGGTGGTCGCCTCACGGCGAAAGGCACAACGAAGCTCCAGCCCGGACCGCATGGGACCGGCGGTATTCCCCGAAGGCATCAGGTAGAGCCCGGGGGACACATGCCACACCGACGCCCCCACTCTAGCGGCTCCGCGCCAGTGCCTCCTCCACCGCCACCCCGCACGTGAAGTTCCCCTCACCCCGCGGTGAGGGTCGCCTGCGACCGTGCACCACCCTGCCGGGAGAAGCGTCCACGAATATGAGTCGATGCGGGGGAATGCGGGGAGACCGTCCGGTCACCGCGCGGGGGCCCGCACCGGCCCGCACACCGACCGGCGGCCAGACCCGGCACAGACGAGGAGACGGGGCAGTGCGCACCATGAGGACGGGGACCACCAGGCCTGCGGGCGGCGGAACCGAGGAAAGCGACGGCGGCGGCGAGTCGGCGGCCTGGGACCTGGCCGCCGACACCCGCGCCGCGGCACGGGCGCGCGCGCTCACCCGCCGGTCGCTGCGCCGATGGCGCGTCACCGGCCCCGACGACGTCGCCGACGTCGTCCTCATCGTGGACGAGCTGGTCACCAACGCAGTCGTGCACGGCACCGGGCCCGTCCACCTGGCCCTGCGCCTGGAGGCCACCCAGGCCGGGGCCCGCCTCACCGGCGAGGTCGGCGACGCCGACCCCCGCGCGCCCGGCGCCCCCGCCGGGCCGCCCCCCGTCCTGGACTGGTCCGAGGCCGGCCGCGGCCTGCTGCTGGTCGCCTGCCTGGCCACCGAGTTCGGCGCCCGGCCCGCGCCGCCGGGCAAGACCGTCTGGTTCACCCGCGACCTCGCCCCCCTGGACGCCCCCGCCCTCACCGCCGACGCCCCGGCCGGCTGACCCCCCGGGACCGGCGCACCGGACAGGGGTCAGGCCTGCAGGGGGCAGCGGTCCACCACCCACACGTCCTCCTCCTCGCCACCCGCGGGCGGCAGGGGCGGCTCGTCGGTGAGCCGGTCCAGATGCCACTCGATGTGGGCGAGCGGGCCCCGCCAGCCCGCCAGCAGGTCCGCCAGCGGGCGCGGCGGCCCCGGCGGCCCGTAGGGGCGCGGGTCGGGCAGCTCGGCCTCCCACAGCGCGTCGTCGCAGCCGGCCGCCCAGTGCGCCACCGCCTCCAGCACCTGCTGCAGATCGCGCGCCAGATCGCCCAGCGACCGCAGCGCCATCGCGTCCTGGATCATCCGCTCCCGCGCGTCATAGGGCAACTCCCGCCCGAAGGCCGGCGGGAACGGCGGAGGGCGGCCCTCCAGCACCGGCTCCTCGCCCGTGGCCGCCGACCGGATCGCGGCCGCCTGCCACCGCGTCCACTCCGCCAGATGCCCCAGCACCCCCCGCAGCGCCGCCGCGCCCTCGCCGCCGCCGCGGACCTGCGCCGCCGCCTCCCGCAGCCGCGAGCGCACGAACTCCAGCCGGTCCAGCGTCCACCCCCGCGCCCGCGCCGCCCCCGCCGGGCCCCGCGGCCCCGCCCCGGCCGCCGGGCGCGGCACCGGCACCCGCAGCGCCGCCAGCAGGTCGTCCAGATCCCGCACCTCGGCGCCCCGCCCCGACAGGACCGCCGCCCCGATCCGGTCCAGCCGGAACATCCGCGGCCCGTCGCGCATGCGGCACCACCCCACCAGGTACTCCCCGTAGGGGGCCACGACCAGGCCGTGCGCCTCCACGTCGCGGAAGCTGCGCGCCCCCGCCTGATCGGTGTAGGCCAGCCGCACGACCCGGCGGGAGCGCACGGCCTCGGCGAGCGTGTCGTGCACCGGGCCCATCAGCGACCCCACCTCGCCCAGCGGCTCGCGCGCGGCGGCGGGGGGCAGCGCGTACCCGCGGCCCTTGCGGGCCCGCACCGGCAGCCCGCCGTGCGTCAGCAGCTCCAGGTCGCGGCGGACGGTCCGCTCGCTGACCCCCAGCCGCGCCGCCAGCACCGGCGGGTCCAGCGGCTCGGGTGAGGCCGCCCGCAACTCCGCGACGAGCGCCAGCAGCCGATCTACGCGATCCACGCCCCCATCGTGACCCCGCCCGCCGGCGATACACCCTCCCGCAGGGGCTTAAAACCCTTACCGGCGCGGGGTTTCGGGCCCCGCACGACGAGCCGCCGGGCCGCCGCCCGGTGGTGAGCCCGGCGCGGGGTCAGCGGCCCGACAGCTCCACCGCCAGGCCCTCGAAGTCGGCCGCCGTCAGCGACAGCGCGCTGCCGATCGCCTGCGTGGCCTGCGCGCTGCCCAGATGCCGCGTCGCGGCGCGGTCCAGGTAGGCCTCCACGAGCCGCGCCCCGGTCAGCCGGCCCCGCGGGCGCAGCGAACCCACCTCGCGGTTCACCACCGCCCACGCGTCCGACCCCAGCCGCAGGCTGCGCTCCTCGGCCAGCAGCCGCACCAGCGTCGCGCGCGCCGGCGCCGCCGACAGGTCCGGCAGCCGCACCGCCCGCAGGTCCGTCACCAGCTCCGGCGACGCCGCCGACAGCTCCCCGACGCGGTCCGGCTCGCACGTGCCCAGCAGCGCCGTCTCGTTCACGCCCTCCAGCCGCGTCCGGTACAGCACCGAGGCGTAGGCCGGGCCCTGCGACTCGTCCAGGATCAGCCCGTCCAGGCCGTCCAGCAGCAGGACGTGGCCCGCGTGGTCCTCCAGCGCCGCGCGCAGCCCGTCGGGGCCGTGCTCGCGCAGGTCCTCGGCGTGGACGGCGTGGACCTCGCCGCTGGAGGCCTCCACCTCCGCCAGCGCGCGGGCCACCATCCGCGCCAGCCGCCGCTGCCCGCTGGAGGGCGCGCCGATCAGCAGCAGCGCCGGCGTCGACGCGCTCGACACCTCCTGCCCGCGCAGCCGCCGCGCCCACTTGCCGCGCCGCCGCACCTCGGTGACGACGCGCTCGATGTCGTCGGCGCCGCACAGGAACCGGATCCCGTAGGCCTCGGCGACCTGCGGGGCCTGCTCGGCCACGGGCGCGGGCGGCAGCGGGGGCGGAGGCTCGGGCACCGGCGCCGGAGGCGGCGGCAGGTCCGCCTGCGGGGCGGGCGCCGGGACGGGGGACGGCCGGTCGGGGGCCGGCGGCGCGTCCGCGCCGGGCCACGCCGGGCCCGGGTCGAGCTGGGTGCGGAACGCGTCGGTGTCCAGCTGCGTCGCGTGCGGCTCCGACGGCCACACCGGCTCCGGGACCGGCTCGTTCACCGCGGGCCGCTCGGGGGCCTGCTCGGGCGCCGGGGCGGGCGGCTCGGGCGCCGGGGGAGGCGCGATCCGCGGCGGCGGCACGTCCGCGCCGAACGGGTCCGGCGGCGACGCGGGCGGCGCGGGGGACGGCGAGGGGGGCTCGGGCGGGCCCTGCTCGTGGTGGGAGCCCGGCTCCGGCGGCGCTTGCGGCGGGGGCGGGGGAGCGTACTGGAAGGGCGGTTCCAGCGAGGCCGGGACGGGCGGCCCGGGCGCGGCGGGCGCGGGGACCGGCGGGGCGGCGGGGGGAGGGGCCGGCGCCACCGCCGGCGGCGGGCCCGGGGCCTCCTGCGCCGGCTCGGGCACCGGCGCGACCGGCTGGTCGGCGCCGGAGGTGGCGCGCTCGGCGGCCATGTGGGCGCGGGCGGCCTTGATGATGTCCCACGCCGACAGCTCGTCGGTGGAGGGCGGGGTGTGCATCGCCGGGGACGTCAGCTCCGCCGCGACCGCCTGCGGCACCGCGAACCCCGTCGCCGGCGGCGGCACCTGCGCCAGCCGGCACCACGTCAGCCCGAGGGTGTAGCTGGTGGCCAGCAGCGCGGCCAGGGCGTCGGAGTCGTCGCTGCGCAGCGCGTCGGGTAGCCGCCCGTCGCGCGGCCACAGCGACCGCAGCGGGTTGGCCGGGTCGGCCAGCACCGCCTGCAGCGTGCGGGCGCTGTCGGCGTCCAGCCAGCGCTGCAGCGCCGGCAGCGCGCCCGGCGCGGCCTGCAGGTCGGCGGCCAGCACCGCGATCCCGGCGCGGCGGACCTCGTCGTGGCTGCGTCCCGCCGCGGCCGGGCGCGGCCCGGTGAGCCCCGCGACGATCTCCTGCAGGTCGTACAGGGCCAGGCGCAGGTACTCCCCGGGCGCGGTGTCGCGGACCATCGGGGTGGCGAACTCGGCGGGGCAGCGGCGCCGCCACTCCTGCAGGATCGCCTCGGGCCCGTACCGGACGGTGGCCATGTCCTGGTTGACCATCCGCAGCGACGCCGCGGTCACCGCGGCCAGCGCGTCGGCGCCGGGGCGGAACCGCGGGTCGGCCTGCAGCCCGGCGGCGACCTCGTACATGACGCGCGCGATGTGCGCGGCGCCGCCGCCGTCGCCGGCGCCGAGCCGGTGGACGTAGTAGCCGGCCAGGGTGGCGAAGTCCGGCGGCATCATCCAGTGCAGGTGGTCTGCCGAGGTCGTCAGGAACGGGATGAACGACTCGATCAGCGGGTGCTCGGTCAGCACCACCGGGGATCCCGCGCACCACAGCAGCGCGCCCCACGCGGCGGCGACGGTGCTGGGCGTGCCGGGCTGGAACATCGGGTCGCGCTGGGCGAACTGCTGCGGGTTGACCGCCAGCGCGGTGGTCAGGGCCTGGGAGATGCGGGCGACGACGGCGGTGTCGGGGACGGGCCCGAGGAACCCCAGCGGCGCCACGCGCCCGGCCGACAGGTCCGGGCCGGTGGGGAACAGCTGCGGCGGGACGGGCGGCGTCCCGGCGCCCTGGGGGGCGGGGACGGCGACGCGCCGGTCCTCGAACTGCGCGGGGGGCGGGCAGGGGTGCCAGGTGCCGTCCAGGCCGCACCGGTACCAGCGTCCCCACGCGCCGTACAGCCACCATTCGCCGGCGCCCCACAGCATCCGCGCGGCGATCTGCGCCGCCCGGTCGGCCTGCTGGGCGCTCTGCCACCACGGTGAGGCCACCAGTTCGCGCACGTTGCCCTCGACCGAGGCGAACAGATCGCCGCTCGGGCCCCCTCCGGTTCCACCGGGCCCCGCCCCGGCCGCCTGCCAGCTCATCCGGCGAATAGTAGTAGCAGCGGGCGTCGCGTCCGGCATCGCCTGCATTACGGGCCGGTATCCCGCGATCGACGTGTAAGGACCGTTATGGCAGGATGCTCATTAGCCCGCCGGGAGCGGGCTCGGCGGCACACCGCGCGACCCGGGGGTGAGGATGGACGGCGCCGCACGGACCCGCGCCTGGGGCCTGACCCTGGCGGTGCTGTCCTCGGTGTGCTTCGGCGCGTCCGGGCCGTTCGGCAAGGCCCTCATCGAGGCCGGGCTCAGCCCCCTGCAGGCGGTGTGGCTGCGCATCACCGTCGCCGCGCTGGTCCTGGCGCCGCTGCCGTTCCTGCTGCGCGGCCGGGCCGCCGCCCGCGGCCTGCGCCCCCACCTGCCCGCCCTGGCCCTCTACGGCCTGACCGGCGTCGCCGGCTGCCAGGCGTTCTACTTCGTGGCCGCCTCCCGCCTGCCGGTCGGCGTGGCGATCCTGCTGGAGTTCAGCGGCCCGGTCATCGTGCTGGCGTGGCTGCGGCTGGTGCGCCGCGCCCCCGTGCACCGCACCGCCGCCGCCGGCGTCGCGATCGCCATGGCCGGCCTCGCCCTGGTCGTGCAGGTGTGGACGGGGCTGTCGCTCGACCCGGTCGGCCTGGCCGCAGGGCTCGGCGCCGCCGCCTGCCAGGCCAGCTACTTCCTCATCGTCGACCGCCTCACCGGGAAGGTCGACCCCGTGGTCATCACCTCCGCCGGCAGCGCCGTCGCCGCCGTCGCCCTCACCGCCCTGGCCGCGCCGTGGGCGCTGCCCTGGCAGGTGCTGCCCGCCCCGGTGCCCGTCGCCGGGCACGCCGCGCCCGGCTGGGCGCTGGTCGCCTGGATCGGCCTGGTCAGCACCGTCCTGGCCTACCTCGCCGGCGTCGCCGGGCTGCAGCGACTGTCGGCGCAGGTCGGCGGCGCCATCTGCTACACCGAGGCCGTCGCCGCCGCCCTCATCGCCTGGGCCGCCCTCGGGGAGCGCCTCACCGCCGCGCAGATGACCGGCGGCGCGATCGTGCTGGCCGGCGCCTACATCGCCCAGCGCGCCGCCGTCACCCACCCCGAGGTCCTGAACGTCGCCCCCGCGGACCGCCCGCAGGACCACCCGCGGGACGGTGCACGGGACGCCGCGCAGGGCGGCGGGACGGGCCCGCAGGCCCGGGCCGCCGCCCTGCGCCGGTGACCGGGCCGGGTCAGGCGTTCTCGCGGCGGAACCGGCGGGCGCCCAGCGCCACCGACGCCACCAGCAGCGCGACCGCCACCAGCGCCCCCTCCGCGACCGCCGCCGTCGCGTAGTCGCCCAGGAACGCCGCCCGCGCCGCGTCCACCATGTAGCGGAACGGCGTGAACCGCGACACCGCGTCCAGCCACCCCGGCGCCAGGCTCATCGGCAGCAGGATCCCCGACAGCAGCATCAGCGGCAGCGTGACCGTCGTCAGGATCGGCGCGAACGCGTCCTCGCTGCGGGTGCGCAGCGCCACCACGTAGGACAGGGACGCCACGCTCACCGCAAGCGCCACCACCAGCAGCAGCCCGACGGCGATCCCGCCCACCGGGGCCCGCAGCCCCAGCGCCAGCCCGGCCGCCACCACCACCGCGCCCTGGAACGCGACCACGACCGTGTCGCGCAGGACCCGCCCCAGCAGCAGCGCGGTCCGGCTGGCCGGGGTGACCCGCAGCCGGTCCACCACCCCCGACCGCAGGTCCGCGATCAGCCCGAACCCCGCGAACCCGGCGCCGAACAGCGCCAGCTGGATCAGCACCCCGGGCACGAACACCTGCCAGGCGCTGCCCGCGCCGAACCCGCGGACGTCGACCAGGTCCGACAGCAGCGGCCCGAACAGCACCAGGTACAGCAGCGGCTGCACCGCGCCGAACACCACCGCGACCTTGCTGCGCAGCGTCTGCCGCAGGTACCGAAGGAAGATCAGGCGGGTGTCGGACGCGACCCGCCCGAGGGCGGCGGCCCGGCCGGGCCCCGCGGTCCGTGCGGGAGAGGCGGTCGGTGCAAGAGACATGGGGGACTCCTCGGTTCAGGCCGCGTCGCGCAGCGAGCGGCCGGTGACGGTGAAGAACACGTCGTCCAGCGTGGGACGGGCCAGGTTCAGCGACGCCAGCTCCACCCCCGCGCCGTCCAGCGCGCGGATCAGGGACATCAGCGCCGTCTCGCCGTCCTCGACGGTCAGCCGCAGCGTCGCGCCGGACACGGCGGCCTCGCGGACGGCCGGGTGCGCCGCCAGCGCCTTGCGGGCGCCCTCGACGCCGGCCGCCTCCGCCAGCTCCACCGTGACGACGTCCCCGGCGACGCGGCGCCTGAGCTCGGCGGGCGTGCCCTCGGCGACGATGCGGCCCCGGTCGATGATCAGCAGCCGGTCGCACAGCGCGTCGGCCTCGTCCAGGTAGTGCGTGGTCAGGAACACCGTCGCGCCGTCGTCGCGCATGGCGCGGATGTGGTCCCACAGGTTGCCGCGGCTCTGCGGGTCCAGGCCCGTGGTCGGCTCGTCCAGGAACAGCAGCGGCGGGCGGTGCACCAGCCCGAGCGCGATGTCCAGGCGGCGGCGCTGCCCGCCCGACAGCGACCCCGCCGGACGCGGCCCCAGGCCCTCCAGGTCCAGCCGCGCGCACAGCCGCGTGATCCGCGCCGACCGGTCGCGCACGCCGTACAGGCGGGCCTGGAGATCCAGCTCCTCGGCGACCGGGACGCCCGGGTCGGTGCCGCCGCCCTGCGCGACGTAGCCGATGCGGCGCCGCACCGCCGCCGGGTCGGCGCGCAGGTCGTGGCCGGCGACGGTCGCGGTCCCCGCGGTCGGCGCCAGCAGCGTCGTCAGCATCCGCAGCGTCGTGGTCTTGCCGGCCCCGTTGGGGCCGAGGAACCCGACGACCTCCCCGGGCGCGACCGACAGGTCCACGCCCCGGACGGCCTCGACCGTCCCGTGCCCGCCGGTGAAGGTGCGGGCGAGCCCGCGAGCCTCGATCACGATGACCTCCTCTGAGAACGACGGCCGCTAGCGTAACCCCAAATTTGCAGTCACTCCAAATTTGCAGTGACGCCAGTGAAGGTATATTTCCGTGCATGGGTGAGGACCACGTCCCCGGCGTAGAGCCGGAACTGGGGCTGCGGGAACGCAAGAAGCGCGAGACGCGGCGCCGCATCGCCGACATCGCCACCGGCCTGTTCATGACCCGCGGGTTCGACAACGTCACCATCGCCGACGTCGCCCGCACCGCCGACGTGTCGGTCAACACCGTCTTCAACTACTTCAGGACCAAGGAAGACCTGTTCTTCGACCGGCAGGACGAGGTCATCGAGGCCGCCGGGCGCGACTTCCGCGACCGCCGCCCCGGCGAGGGCGCCGTGGCGCTGTTCCGCCGCCGCTTCTTCGAGGGCCTGGACGCCCGCGGCCACCAGACCGCCTTCCACGAGGGCTCGGAGGTCTGGACCCGCACCGTCCGCGACAGCCCCGCCCTCATGGCCCGCCAGCGCGAGATCGGCCGCCGCGCCCAGGACCGCCTCGCCGACCTGCTCGCCGAGGCCACCGGCGCCGGCCCCGACGACATCGCCCCCCGCGCCGCCGCCGCCATGATCTTCGCCGTGCAGAACACGCTCGTCGAGCAGATCGCCGACCGCAAGAGCGCCGGGGAGACCCTGCAGGAGATGGCCGAGGACGTCTACGCCGCCGCGGCCCGCGCCTTCGACCTGCTCGAACACGGCCTCGGCAGCTACGCCGCCGCCCCCGCGGCCGGCACCGCGGGCACCGCCGCCGAAGGCCCGGTGGCCGGAAAATGAGTGTCGGCCCACCGCAGATCATTCCTAGACTTCATGGTTGCGGAGGCCAACAACCATGGACACCCCCACGCTCCTTGCCCACCTGCACCACCACGACACCGCCCTGAGCCTGCCCCGGGGCGCCTTCCTGCGCTGGGACGACGCGGACCTGCACCGCGCCGCGCACACCGGCGACCCCGAGGGCTACGCCCTGCTCGGCCTGGCCCCCGGCGTTCGGCCCTGGCAGCGCGCCCGCGTGCTGCTGCAGATCCTGGCCGCCTCCCAGGCCGGCCTGGACGACCGCGCCCGCGCCGTGCAGGCACGCGTCGCCCGCGTCCTGACCCTGGGCCTGCCGCCCGCCCACGTCATCACCGTCCTGCTCGCGCTGCGGCGGCTGCGCGCCAACCACAAGCACACCACCCGCACCGCGCTGCGGTTCGTCCTGGAGCACCCCGCCGCCGACGCGCTCATCGCCGCGCGCCGCCCCGCCCTGCGCGACTGCTTCGAGCACGCCCTCGGCACCGCCACCGCCCGCGGCTGCGCCTCCCGCATCGCCGGCGGCGACACCGCGTCGGACTACCTCCAGCGGCGCCTGCTGCGCTTTCTCACCCACCCCGCCGCCGCGCCCGCCCGCGTCCGGGCCCTCTACAACGCCGACAACGCGGCGGCCGCGGCCGCGGCGGGCGGCCCCGCCGCGGTGGGGGAGCCGGTGCTGCCCGTCGACACCGTCCGCGAACGGCCCGCCACCATCACCGCCACCAACCGCGGCGACATCGCCGCCACCCTCGTCCACCTGTACCGGGGCGGGCCCGCCGAAGACCTCTACGCCGCCCTCGGCCGCTACGTCGGCGCCGCCGCCGCGGCGTTCCCCCGCTTCACCGGCACCGTCGCCCTGGTCATGGACGCCTCGGCGTCCATGCGCGGCTACGGCGACCGCGAATGGGCCGCACTGTCCCAAACCGCCGCGCTGCGCATGGTGCTGTCCCAGGTGTGCGCCCGGCTGGAGGTCATCGAGACCGGCGGCGACGAGCGCACCCCCCGCGGCGCCACCGACCTGGCCACCGGCGTCCTGGACGCCCTGGGCGCCGGCCCCGACCTGGTCGCCGTCGTCTCCGACGGCTACGAGAACGTCTTCCCCGGCGACCTGGCCAGGGTCGTGGCGAGCCTGCCGCACGCCGGCATCACCACCCCCGTGGTGTTCTGCCACGCCCTGTTCACCGGCAGCGACGACCTGACGCTGCGGCGCCCCGCCCCGGCCCTGCCCCAGCGCGGCTTCTGGCACCAGGACGACTTCGCCGAACTGCTGCCCTGGATGTTCGGGCACTGCGACGCCGGCGCGCCCTGGCTGCGCGCCGCCCTGCACGACCGCCTGGACGCCCTCGACCGGCAGGCCGACACCCTCACCGCCCGCATCGCCGCCTGAACCGGCCCGTGCGCGGACGCGCCGCGCCCGCACGCCCGACGCACGCGCGATGCACGCCCCCACCACCCTGAAGGGAGCACCGCATGACCCAGATGACGGCGCTCGACACCCTCGTCCCCGGCCCCCTCAGCCTCGCCGGGCACCGCCTGGGCACCCCCCAGCAGGCCGGCGCGCTCACCATGGTGCCCATCTCCGGACCCGCCCACCGCGGCTTCGTGCCGCCCCGCACCGGCCTCAAACTGACCCGCGTCGTCGGCTACGGGCAGGTCGAACTCGCCAACCGCGCCGACTCCGGCGTCGCCATCGTCCCCCTGCACATCGGCTACATCCAGGACCACGCCCAGAACCACGCCCTGTGCCGGTCGGCGTTCCTGGCCGCCGGGCAGACCGTGCGCTTCGACGACGCCTGCTGCGTCCAGCAGAGCCAGGGCGGCTACCTCAGCGAGCGCGACCAGTGGTTCTTCGTCCTGCCGCTGGAACTGCGCGCCCGCGCCCTGGACCTGCGCGGCGTCACCGGCTACAGCAAGCTGTGGGACGACATCGCCGCCCTCAACGCCCGCCACGGCCTGCCCCGCCGCGGCCACCTGGAGCAGATCCTGTCCCGCAAGCGGGCCGTGCTGACCCAGTTCCAGTCCCGCCTGGAACCGCAGCCCGGCCAGCTCGGCGCCCTGTTCTTCGTCTCCGGCCGCTTCGCCGGCCTGGAGATCGCACCCGACCCCCGCTACTTCGCCGAGATGTGGACCGCGCTGGTCTGCTTCGCCTACGGCGTCGCCGCCTGGCACGCCGAACCCGCCCCGCCCGGCCCCGACACGGCCCCCTACGACCTCGGCCCCACCGACCTCGCCCCCAACGACGGGGCGCCGTACGAGGCGGCCGGGCTCGCCGGGCTGCGCGCCGCCCTGGAACGCGACCGCTCCGCCCGCCTCACCGAGATCGGCGGCTGGCTCGCCGACGCCCCCGCCGGCCCCGTCGAACTGCGCGAGGAGGAGCGCTACCTCGACCTGCGGCTGTCCACCGTCACCGGCCCCCACCTGGCCGGGCAGATCGTCACCGACGGCGACCGCACCGTCTACGCGTCCCTGTTCGCCCGCTGACCGCCCGCCCCGGGGCGTCCCCGAACGAAAAAGGGGTTGCCCCCGGGGCGCGGCGCCCGGTTGAATCAGAACCGCGGGAACTGTGCCGGGCGCGTCAGGCTGAAACCCGATTCCAGATCCGGGAAACGCGCGATGCTCGAGACATCGTCAAGGCGATAGTGAACCTGACGAGGCGCCGGCCGCCTGTCCCGCCACTCCGTCCAGGTAAGGCTCCAGAACCGACCTCACCTGCGGCGGCATCTCCTTCTTGGCCTTGGACGCCGGGTCGATGAACACGTGCCGCACCTCCCCGTCGGCGATGAGCCGCCCATCCACCCGGAACACCGGCCGCACGATCATGCTCGTCGTCCCCAGATGCGCCACCGGCATCGACACCTCCAGCAGCTCGTCGAACCGCGCGCCCTCCCGGAACCGGATCCGCGCCTCGGCCACCACCAGGTCGTAGCCCTGCTCCACCATCTGCGCGTAGTCGCCGAACAGCGCCCGCCACATCTCCGTCAACGCCACGTCGTAGAAGAACAGGTAGTGGCCGTTGAACACCACGCCCTGCTGATCGCACTCGCTGTACCGAACCCGCAACCGATGCGCGAAGATCTCACCCATACCCGGCATTGTGCACGCCGCCGGGTGCACCCGGGCCCCGCCGCCGCAGCACCAGCCACCGGCCGCCCAGCCCCACGGCGAACATCGCCGCCCCCGCCAGCACCGACGTCCACGGCAACGCCACCACCAGGACCACGCACCCCGCGGCGCCGAGCACGTTGAGCGCCCGCGGCCGGCGGCGATCGGCCGCCGGCTGGGTGAACGCGCACACGTTGGCGACCGCGTAGTACACCAGGACACCGAACGAGGAGAACCCGATCACCCCGCGCAGGTCCGCCGCCGCCACCAGCGCGCACACCGCGACCGCCACGGCGACCTCGGCATGGTGCGGCACCCGGTACCGGGGATGCACGGCCGCCAGCCACCCCGGCAGGTCGCGGTGCCGCGCCATGGCCAGCGCCGTGCGGCCGATCCCCGCGATCAGCGCCAGCAGCGCGCCCAGCGACGCCACCGCCGCGCCCGCCCGCACCACCGGCGCCAGCGCCCCGGCCCCCGCCGCCTCGACCGCGGCCGCCAGCGGCGCCGCCGCGGCCGCCAGAACGTCCGGCCCCGCCGCCAGCAGCGCCGCCGCTCCCACCACCAGGTACACCGCCACCGCGATGGACAGCGCCACCGGGATCGCCCGGGGGATCGTGCGGGCCGGGTCCCGCACCTCCTCGCCCATCGTCGCGATGCGGGCGTAGCCGGCGAAGGCGAAGAACAGCAGCCCCGCGGCCTGCAGCACGCCGTGGACGCCGCCCTCGCCCACCGCCGTCCACCCGCCCAGGCGCGCCGCGCTCGCCTGCCCGCCCGCCGCGATCCCCGCCACCACGACGGCCAGCACCGCCAAGCCGGCGACCACCAGCACCCGCGTGAGCAGCGCCGTCCTGGTCACCCCGCGATAGTTCAGCGACGCCAGCGCCACCACGGCCGCCGCCGCGACCGCGCGGCGGACCCACCCCGGGCCGGGCACCGCGTAGGAGGCGAACGTGAGCGCCATGGCGGCGCACGAGGCGGTCTTGCCCACCACGAAGCCCCAGCCCGCCGCGAACCCCCACCACGGGCCCAGGCGCTCGCGGCCGTACACGTAGGTGCCGCCCGACATCGGATACACCGCCGCGAGCTGCGCCGAGGCGACCGCGTTGCAGTACGCGACCCCCGCCGCGACCACCAGCCCCACCAGCAGGCCCGTGCCCGCCACCCGCGCCGCGGGCCCGAACACGGCGAACACCCCCGCCCCGACCATCGACCCGAGGCCGATCAGCACCGCGTCCCCGGTGCCCAGCCGCCGCGCCAGCCGGTCGCCCCCGGCGGACGGCCCGCCCGGTCCGGGCCCGGCCGATCCGGACGCCGCCGTCTCGGCCCGGCCCCGGTTCCGGCGCCGGATCGCCATCGCCCACCCCCGCCTATTCCATCAAGCTCATTTGATGTATCGTCCGGGCATGGCGTCACCGAGTCAAGCCGCCCCGGCGTTCGTGCGGCTGGCCGCCCACCCGCTGCGCTGGCGGCTGCTGACCGCCCTCGCCGACGGCGACCTGCGCGTCCGCGAGCTCACCGACATCGCCGCCGCGTCGCAGAACCTGGTCTCCTACCACCTGCGGCTGCTGCGCGACGGCGGCCTGGTCACCGCCTCCCGCAGCAGCCACGACGGCCGCGACAGCTACTACCGCCTGGACCTGGACCGCTGCGCCCACGCCCTCGCCGGCGCCGGCGCCGCCCTGCACCCCGCGCTGCGGTGCGCCCCCGCACCACCGCGGTTCCCTGACGGCCCGCACCGCCAGGCGCCCCCGGCGGTGCTGTTCGTGTGCACGGGCAACAGCGCGCGCTCACCCATCGCCGAGGCCCTCCTGAGCCACCACACCGGCGGCCGTGTCACCGCGGCCAGCGCCGGCACCCGCCCCAGACCCGAGATGCACCCCAGCGCCGTCCAGGTCCTGCGCGAGCGGTACGGCATCGACATCTCCGCGCAGCGGCCCCGCCGCCTGGACGCCCTGCGCCGCCGCTTCGACCGCGTCATCACCCTGTGCGACAGGGCCCGCGAAGCCTGCCCCGACTTCGGCGACCACGCGCGGCACGCCCACTGGAGCACTCCCGACCCGGCCGCCGCGGCGCCGGCCGGGCTCGCGGCCTTCCGCCGGGCGGCGGCCGACCTCGACGCGCGCGTCCGCCACCTGCTGCCCCTCCTCGCCCAGACCCCACCACCCGCGCGGATGACGGAGGAACACCCATGACGGAACCCGAGAAGTACGCAGGCGTCCGCTACCTCGTCGACGACGTCCAGGCCGCCGTCGACTTCTACACCACCCACCTCGGCTTCGCCCTCAACCGCGACGCGGCGCCCGCGTTCGCCGACGTCGTGCGCGGCCCGCTGCGCCTCCTGCTGTCGGGACCGGCCAGCTCCGGCGCCCGCGCCACACCCGCGGACGCCGCCGTCGCCGGAGGCAACCGTATCCACCTGCTCGTCGACGACCTGGACGCCGAGGTCTCCCGGCTGCGCGCCGCGGGCCTGACCTTCCGCAGCGACCTGGTCACCGGGCCCGGCGGCCGCCAGATCCTGCTCGCCGACCCCGCCGGGAACCTGGTCGAACTGTTCCAGCCCGCATAAGCGACGCTTCTGGAATGCAGAAGAAGCATCTCTTGGACTTCTCGCCCCATGGCGCCCACGATGGGAGGTGACAGCACACGCAACCTGGGGGGAACCATGACGGAGTACGAGAAGGCCATGCGGCCGGAGGACATCACCCGCCTGTTCGTCGAACGCTCCAACGCCGGCGACGCGGCCGGAGTCGCCGCCCTCTACGAGGAGAACGCGGTGTTGGCCTACCCGCCCGGCTCCCAGACCGTCGGACGCCAGGCCATCCGCGAACTGTGGGAGAAGGTCCTGGACGTGCGCCCCCGGTTCACCCCCGAGGAGCCGCTGCCCACCCTGATCAGCGGCGACCTCGCCCTGACCTCCACCCCGCCCAAGGACGGGGCGGGGGCCCGCGCGCAGGTCGTCCGCCGCCAGCCCGACGGCAGCTGGCTGCGCGTCCTGGACCAGCCCGAGTTCGTCACGCCCTCCGCAACCGGCGCCTAGGACCCCGCCCAGATCGGACAGTCGACGTACCCGCGCGCCCCGCCGCCGTAGTGGGTGCTCTCGTCCTCGCGCACCACGGCATGGCCCAGCGCGAACCGGGCGACCAGATCGGGATTGGCGATGAACGGCCGCCCGAACGACACCGCGTCGGCGATCCCCGCCTCGACCACCGCGTTCCCCGACTCCCGCCCGAACCCGTGATTGGCGACCAGGGCACCGTCGAACAGTTTGCGGTAGCGGGCGAACTCGTCGAAGTCCGGCACCGCGTCCGGCCCGGTCAGGGCTCTCCCGCGCAGGTGAAGGTAGGCCAGGGGACGGGTGCCGAGCTCCGCCACCAGGGCGTCGTAGGCGGCGAGCGTCGCCTCGTCGGCGGTGTAGGGGTAGTCGGCGCGGCGCGCCCCGGGCGAGGTGTCGTGCACCGTCCAGTGCGGCGACAGCCGCACCCCGGCGCGGCGCCCGTCCCACGCCGCCGTCACGGCGTCCACGACCTCCAGGAGCAGGCGGCCCCGGTCGGTGCCGTAGGCGTCGGTGCGGCGGTTCAGCCGCGGGTTGAGGAACTGCGCGAGCAGGAACGTGCCGTTCGCGGCGACCTCCACCCCGTCGAACCCCGCCCGGCGCGCCCGCGCGGAAGCCGCGCCGTACTCGGCGACCGTCTCCTCGATCTGCGCGCGTGTCATCTCCCGGGGCGTGACCGTCGCCTTGGGGCCCTCCGCCGTCCAGCACACCTCGCCCGGATCGACCGCCGACGGCCCCGCGGGCCGTGCTCCGCCCCGGTGGTCGGGATGGGAGTGGGCGCCGGTGTGCCACAACTGCAGCACGATGCGCCCGCCCAGCGCGTGGACGAGATCGGTGACGCGGCGCCAGCCCCGCACCTGCCGCTCGCCGTAGACGCCGGGGACGCCGGGGAACCCGATCGCCCCCTCACCGACCCACGCCCCCTCGGCGACGATCAGCCCGGCCGTGGCGCGCTGCCCGTAGTAGGCGGCGTGCAGCTCAGTCGGCTCCAGGCCGGGACCGGACGCGCGCGACCGCGTCAACGGGGCCATCACCACCCGGTTGGGCAGCTCCAGGTCCCCGAGCGCCACCGGCCGCAGCAGCGGCGAACCGCCCGGCTCGCTACCCTCGTCATGTCGGATCATCTGTCTTCCTGCCGTCGTCGTCTCTCGGATGCCACGAAGCAGACGCAACGCGGCACGGAAAGGTGACCGATGCACGACCAACTCGCCGAACGCTTCGAGGCGCACCGCCCCAGCCTGCGCGCGGTCGCCTACCGGATGCTCGGCGACCCCGGCGAGACCGACGACGCCGTCCAGGAGGCGTGGCTGCGGCTCGACCGCACCGGCCCCGCCGGAATCGACGACCTGGAGGCGTGGCTGCGCACCGTCGTGGCCCGCATCTGCCTCGACATGCTCCGCGCCCGCACCTCCCGGCGCGAGGAACCCTACGGATGGCACTCACCCGTCCAGCCCGACGACGGCGACCCCGAGACCGAGACCGTCCTCATCGAGTCCGTCGGCCGCGCCATGCTCGTCGTGCTGGCCACCCTCGGACCCGCCGAACGCGTCGCCTTCGTCCTGCACGACGTGTTCGCCGTCCCGTTCGACCAGATCGCCCCCATCGTCGAGCGCACCCCGGCCGCCGCCAAGAAACTCGCCAGCCGCGCCCGCCACCGCGTGCGCGGCGCCGCCGCCCCACCGGAACCCGAACTCGCCGAACAGCGCCGCGTCGTCGAGGCGTTCCTCGCCGCCGCCCGCAGCGGCGACCTCGACGCCCTCCTCGGCGTGCTGGCCCCCGACGTCGTCCGCCGCGCCGACCGAGCCGCCCTCACCCCCGGCCGCCCCGCCGTCCTGCGCGGCGCCGACTCCGTCGCCCGCGAGATGCAGCTGTTCGGCCGCCGCGCCGGATACGCCGGACCCGCCCTCGTCGACGGGACGATCGGCGCCGTCGTCGCCCCGCACGGCCGCCTCCTGCTCGCCATCGCCATCACCGTCCGCGACGGCCGCGTCACCGGCTACGAGATGATCGCCGACCCCGCCCGCCTCACCGCCCTCGACCTCGCCGTCCCCTGACCGATTCCTACAAGACCGCGCCGCCCGAACCGTCCTACGTTGGCCCCATGAGCAGCGAACTCTCCGAACTGACCAACGTGGGACCGGCCGTCGCCGCCTACTTCGGCCGCATCGGCATCACCGCCGTCGCCCAACTCGAAGGCCAGGACCCCGTCGAGCTGTACGAGCGGATGTCGGCCGCCTACGGTCGCCGCCTCGACCCCTGCCTGCTCGACACCGTCATGTCCGCCGTCGACCAGGCCGACGGAAAGCCCGCCCGCCACTGGTGGCACTACACCCCCGAACGCAAACGCCTCCTCGCCGGCACCCGCCCCTGATTCCCCACCGTGCCCGCACAGACCCGAAGCCTCTGACTACGCGGCGTTCAGCCTTCGGGTGAGCGGTTCCGTGGCATCCGGCCACGGAGCCTCCACGAAAACCCGTTGGCGGACCACGGCGGCCACTGCTACTTTTCCGGAAGCCGTGCCAGAGGACGAGGAGGTGGTACCCGTGAACATTGCGACATGGGTGCTCCCCTCCGGGGTCACGGTCGGACGGTAGGTCGTCCGGGAGCGCCGTTCACGAGCACTCCCGAAAGGCACGACCATGCACTTCACCTCCGAGCGGCGCCTCGACGACGGCGTCCTCGAACGCGAATTCACCCTCGGCGAGATCCCCGGCATCCTGTGGACGCCCGGATCCGCATCCTCATCCGCGCCGGCCCCGCTGATCCTGATCGGCCACCCCGGCGGACTGCACAGGATGCGCCCCCGACTGGCGGCCCGAGCCCGGCACTCCGCGGCGGACGGCTTCGCCGCGGCCACCATCGAGCTCCCCGGAAGCGGTGACCGCCCCCGCTCGGCCGCCGCCGAGCAGGCCCGCGCCGACCTGCACCGGGCGCTGGAGGCCGGCGAGCCGGTCGGCGAGGAGATCGTCGACCGGCTCGTCCTCCCGCTGGTCGACAAGGCGGTCCCGGAATGGCGGACCGCCCTGGACGCCCTCCTCTCGCTGCCCGAGATCGACGGCCCGGTCGGGTACTCGGGTGGAGTGATCTCCATCGGCGTCCGGCTGGCGGTGGTCGAGCCGCGCATCTCGGCCGCCGTTCTGTTCGCCGGGAGTTTCGTGCCCCGCACCATTGTCGAGGAGGCCCGCCAGGTCACCATTCCGCTGCACGTCCTGCTGCAGTGGGACGACGAAGGCAACGACCGGCAGGCCGCCCTGGACCTGTTCGACGCCTTCGGCGCCAAGGAGAAGACACTGCACGCCAACATGGGCGGGCACACCGGCGTCCCGCAGTTCGCGGGGGACGCCGCGGCCCAGTTCTTCACCCGGCATCTGAGCTAGCCGCCGGCCGCCGGCCTGCAGAATGGTAGGCGGTGCCGGCCGGGCGTACCGGCCGTCGTCGGTACGCCCGGCCGGGACGGCGGAGGCCGCCGGCCGACCACTCCGAGGGGTTCGCCGCTGCGGTACCACCTGACGCGATGACACCGGTGGGAGGTCAGCGCCCGGTCGCGCCGTCGATCTGTTCGCGGAGGATGTCGGCGTGGCCCGCGTGGCGGCCGGTCTCCTCGATCATGTGGGTCAGTGCCCAGCGGACGCTGGGGGCGGTGCGCCCCGGCCGCCGTCGGGGAACGGGTGCGCCGAGGTCGGTGCACCCGTCGAGCACTTCGTTCGCGCGCTCGACCGCCTCCCGGTAGCGGGCCACGATGTCGGCCACGCCGTCGGTCGGCGCGGCCTGGAACGTCGCCTGCCAGTCGGTGACGTCCTCCCCGAGGAACATCGAGCGTTCGACGAAGGTCAGGTGGTGGAGCAGGCCGAGCAGGTTGGTGCCCGAGGGCACCGCGGCCGCTCGCACCTGCGGCTCGGGCGCACCCTCGACCTTCGCGGCGATCGAGGTCCGCAGATAGTCGAGGAACCCGCGCAGGGTCCCGGCCTCGTCGCCGCCGGTGCGGGGCGGCGGGGTGTCGCCGCGGCGGGCGCGGCGCGTGGTGCTGGGCACGGTGATCTCCTCTTCGCGGGACCGGCGCCGACCGCCGGGCCGCAGCGCGTCGTCGGCGGCAGGCCTGTGGTGGCTCTGCGGCCAGTCTTGGCAGGGGCGCCGCGACTCGGCACGAAATCTTGCGGTTCCGGCAAAGAGGGACCTGGATCCGCCCGGAAGGTGGCGGAGCGGCAAGGGCGTGGAATCACAGGCGTCCGCCCAGGGGAGTGCGGTGCGCGCGGACCGTCCGGTGGCTGATCCGCCAGCCGTGCGGGGTGCGGACGACGGTGTCCTCGTAGGTCACGCTGCCGACGGTGCCGTCCGCGTTGACGCCGAGCCCCTTGGAACGCGCGTGCACCCGGTCGCCGGCGGCCTCGGTGAGGACGATGTTGGTGACGTGATGCCCGACGGGGTTGAGTTCGCCCACCGCACGCGCGGCGGCGGCGCATGCGGCAACGCCGAGCAGGGGCTCCTGCCCGAAGTCGGTGACGTCGTACACGACGTCGGGGGTGAACAGCTCCTCCAGCCGGTCCAGATCCCCGCTGTCGCACAGGTGGCCGTGCATGGAGATCAGCTCGGTGATCTCGGTGCGGTCGTCGGCGGTGAACGCCATGGCTCCTCCTCAGGTCCGGCCGGAGGCATTAAACGGGGAGGTCCCCGTTTAATGCCCCGCTAGACTAACCGGGGACGTCCCCGTTCGACAACCAGGGAGCCGCGATGACCGCCGCCGCCGGCCGGGCGCGCCGTGCCGACGCCGAGCGCAACGCGCGGCTGCTCGTCGCGGCCGCCAGGGAGCTGTTCGACGAGCGGGGCCCGGGCGCCCCCCTGGACGAGATCGCCAAGCGCGCGGGCGTCGGCAACGCGACCCTCTACCGGCACTATCCGACCCGCGACGACCTGCTCGCCGCCGTCTACGCCGACGAGGTCGCCGCCCTGTGCGACCGGGGCGCCGCCCTGCCGGCCGAGGCCGGCGCCGGCGAGGCGCTCCACGCCTGGCTGGAGGCCTTCGCCGTCCAGGTCGCGACCGGGCGGGCCCCGGCCTTCGCGGGCGCGGGCGACGACGACGCGCGGCGCACCGAGCTGTTCGCGCGCTGGCACGCCGCGCTGACCTCCACGGCGGAGACCCTCCTCGCGCGAGCGCAGCGGGCGGGTGACGTCCGCGGCGACATCACCGTGGCCGAGGTGCTGACACTGGCCCACGCCATCGCCACCTCCTGCACCGACCCCGGCCAGGTCCGCCGCCTGCTCACGATCGTCCGGCACGGCCTGACCTGACCGGCGGCACCCGGCGTCCCTCGGCCAGTTCGAGGCGGGCGCCGGTGAACGCGGCGCGCAGGCGCCGGTCGTGCGTGACCACCACCAGCGCGCCCTGGTAGGAGGCCAGCGCCTCTTCCAGTTGCTCCGTGAGCATCGGCGACAGGTGGTTGGTCGGCTCGTCGAGCAGAAGCAGGTCCCGGGGCTCGCCCACCAGCCGCGCCAGCTCGACCCGGCGCCGCTGCCCATGGGACAGCTCCCCGAGGCGCAGCCCCAGGTCGGACGGCCGGAACAGGCCCAGGGCGAGCAGGGCGTCCGCGTGCTCGTCGGGGCTTCCCGGACGTCCGTGCGCGTAGGCCTGCAGCACGGTGCGGTGCCCCGCGCCGGTCGGCCCGTCCTGCCGGAAGAACCCGACCCGGCAGGACCGCCGCACCTCGCCCGCGTCCGGGCGCAGTTCTCCGGCGAGGACCCGCATCAGGGTCGTCTTGCCCGCTCCGTTCGGGCCGGTGACGAGCAGCCGCTCACCGGCGTGGACGGTCAGGGACTCCAGGCGGAGCCGCCCCGGCACCACCACGCCGTCGAGCGCGGCCACCTCGTCCCCGGCGGCGCCCCCGGTGGCGGGGACGGCGGTGAAGCGCAGCGGCTCCGGGGGCGGCGCGGCGGGGTGATCGTTGAGCCGGCGCAGCCGTTGCCGGGACTGCCGGATGCGCCCGGCGGCGCCGTGGGTGCGCGAGCGCGCCCGCCAAGCGCCGGTGCCCATGCCCGCCTTGACCGTCCTGCGCGGGATCGCGGCGAGCCGGCCCGCGTTGGCGGCCACCAGCGCGGCGTGCCGGTCCAGCTCCGTCCTCCACTCCTCGTGGGCCCGCGCCTGCGCGGCGCGTTCGGCGGCCTTGGCGGCGAGATAACCGGCGTACCCGTCGCCGTAGCGGCGCACGTGCCCGCCCTCCACCTCGACCACGGCGGTGGTCACCCGCTCAAGGAACATCCGGTCGTGCGTGATCGCCACGACCGTGCCCCGATGGGCGCGCAGGCGCTGTTCGAGCCAGGCCGTGGCCTGATCGTCCAGGTCGTTGGTCGGCTCGTCGAGCAGCAGCAGCTCGGGGGCGGAGGCCAGCGTGGCGGCCAGGGCCAGCCTGGAGAGCTCTCCGCCGGAGAGCGTGTCCAGCGGGCGGCCCCGGTCGAGCCCGGGAAGCCCGAGCCCGTGCAGCGCGACGTCCACACGAAGGTCGGCCTCGTATCCGCCCCGCGCCTCGAACTCCGCCACCACCTCCGCATAGGCGTCCAGGCCCGGGGGCTCCTGCGCGTCCGTCGCGCCAAGCGAACGTTCGGCGGCCCGCATCCGGGCCTCGAGGTCGCGCAGGTCGGCCAGTGCCAGGTCGACGGCGTCGGCGACGGTGGCCGCCGGCGGCAGCGCCAGCGACTGCGGCAGGTACCCGACTCCGCCGGGCGCGACGGCCACGCGTTCGCCGTTGTCCGGACGCTCGACGCCCGCCATGAGCTTGAGCAGCGTGGACTTCCCGGACCCGTTGTCGCCGATCACTCCGAGCCGCTCGCCGGGCCTGACGGTGAGCGAGACCCGGTCCAGGACGACGCGGGTGCCGTAGCGCTTGGTGATCTGGTCGAGTGCCAGTTGGGCAGGGGCGCGCAGAGCGCCACCTCCTTCCAGTCGGTGCGGACAGCGTTCAGGGTCAGCCAGGGGCCTTACGGCTGAGCTGCTCCCAGGCCCGGTACTCCTCGGTCCGTGCCCGGTCCATCTGCTGGACCATGTCGTAGGAGGCGGCGCCGACGATCAGCCGCAGGGGCGGCTCGTCCAGGTCGGCGAGCTCCATGACCACGGGGGCCGCGGTGCTCGGATCGGGTCCGGCGTCCTCGCCCCACATCTCGGCCAGCCGGACGCGCAGCGGCTCGTACTCCGGGAGCGGCGGGGTCACCGTGGTGCCGCGCGTGAACAGGTCCGTGCCGTACCCGCCGGGCTGCACGATCGTCACCTTGACCCCGAACGGCGCCACCTCCATCGCCAGCGCCTGGCTCAGCGAGTCGAGCGCGCTCTTGCTCGCCGCGTAGAACCCGGCGGACGCGACCCCGCCGCCGGTCCCCATCGTGGTGACCTGCAGGATGTGGCCGGAGCCCTGCGTGCGCAGGTGCGGCACCACGGCTTGGGCCACCCAGACCGCGCCGAAGAAGTTGACGTCGAACTGGGCGCGGATCTGCTCCTCGGTCGCCTCCTCCACCATGCCGAGCAGCATGGCCCCGGCGTTGTTGACCACGACGTCCAGCCGCCCGAACGTCGCCGCCGCACGGTCCACCACCGTCCGCACGGCGGCGCGGTCGCGGACGTCCAGCGTCAGCCGTGCGAGGCGGTCGGGGTGGTCGGCGGCCAGGTCGTCGAGCGGGGTCAGGTCGCGCGCGGCGGCCACGACGCGGTCCCCGGCGGCGAGCGCCGCCTCGGCGAACGCCCTGCCCAAGCCCCTCGACGCACCGGTGATGAACCAGACCCGGGCGGTCGTCATGCACGCTCCTCGCTCCTCGGAGACGAGACGGTCCGTCTCGTATGACACGAGTATGGGGATGTGCCGCCGCTGAGTCAAGACGGACCGTCTCGTCTCGTCGGAGGTATACTCCCGGCCGTGTCCAGCACCAGAAAACCGAACCCCGCGCGGCGCAGCGAGCGATCCCGAAAGGCCGTCCTGGCCGCCGCGCGCGAACTGGTCTCCGAACTCGGGTACGCCAAGGTCACGATCGAGGCGATCGCCGCGCGGGCGGGAGTCGGCAAGCAGACCATCTACCGCTGGTGGCCGTCCAAGGGCGCGGTGATCTTCGACTCGTTCCTGGCGCTCAGCGAGGGGGAGGAGGGCGTCCGGCTCCCCGACACCGGCGACATCGAGGCCGACCTCAGGACCGTCATGCGGGCGACGGTCGCCGAGTTCGCCGACCCGGCGTTCGAGACGCCCCTCAGGGCGCTCAACACGCAGATCATCGATGACCCCGACCTGGCCGGCCTGTACCGCGAGAAACTGGCCGGCCCCCTCGACCAGGCCAAGAAGGAACGACTGCGCAGCGCCCAGCGGGCGGGCCAGTTGCGCGCGGACGCCGACCTCGACCTGGTGCTGGAGGTGCTGTACGCCCCGCTCTACCAGCGCTGGCTGCACCGCTCCGGCCCGCTCAGCCCCGAGTACGCCGACGCGCTCGTGGACGTCGCCCTCCGCGCCTTCGCCCCCTGACCCGCGTCAGAGAGGCCGCAGGTCTGGTCCGGTGTTCCCGCCCGGCCCGCGCACCCACGGGCCGACCGGAGTCCGCGGTGATCATGGCGAGGTTCACCCTGTGATCGAGCAGGCGCGTCAGGGGTGCTGCTCCTTGTGGGGGTGGGTGGGCGTGGGGTGGTCCTGGGTGGCGGCCCAGGTGGCCAGCAGGCGGAGGTTGTCGGCGCTGGGGGTGTCGGGGGCGGCGGTGTAGATGAGGAGTGTGAGCGCCGGGTCGGAGGTCAGCGTCATGGCCTCGAAGTGGAGTTCCAGGTCGCCGACGGCGGGGTGGTGGAGCCTTTTGACCCCGGCGCGGTGGTGGCGGACGTTGTGGTCGGCCCAGCGCTTGCGGAAGACCTCGCTGCGGGTGGACAACTCGCCGATCAGGTCGGTGAGGTTGCGGTCGTGGGGGTTGCGGCCGGCTTCGGCGCGGAGCATCGCGGCGACGTCGTCGGCGGCCTTGTCCCAGTCGGTGAAGAAGTCCCTGGCGGCGGGGTCGAGGTAGATGAAGCGGGCGGTGTTGGCCGGCCGGCGCGGGTCGGCCAGGATCGGCGCGTACAGGGCGCGCGCGAGGCGGTTGGTGGCCAGGACGTCGTGGCGGTCGTTGCGGATCCAGGCGGGTGCGTCGCTGATCGCGTCCAGCATGTGCTGCAGGGCCGGCGGCGGGGGCTTGGTCGGGCTCCTGCGGCGGGTGGCGGGAGCGGGGCCGGTGGCCCGGCGCGCGAGCTCGAACAGGTGCTCGCGCTCGGCGTCGTCGAGTTGGAGGGCGCGGGCGACGCCGTGCAGGACGCCGTCGGAGGCGCCGGACAGGTTGCCGCGCTCCAGGCGGACGTAGTAGTCGACCGAGACCCCTGCGAGCAGGGCGACCTCCTCGCGGCGCAGTCCCTTGACCCGCCGGTTGCCGCCGTAGGCGGGCAGCCCGGCCTGCTCGGGGGTGATGCGGGCCCGGCGGGAGGCGAGGAACTCCTTGATCTCGGTGCGGTCGTCCATGCCCTTCTCGCCCATGCCCTTCACGGTATGCGGGCGTCGGTCGACGCAGCAGGTACTGGCATTACCTGGAACGACAGGCACTCCCGGGGCCCGGCAAAAGAACGTTTGCTGGGGATGGGTCGCTTTGCCGACCTGCCCCGCTCGGACCGTGATTCCTCTGGGTAGGGGTTCTGACCAGCGTTGACGTAAGGAAGTTGGATATGCGAGCAGTGTTCATGTACGGGGCCGGGGACGTGCGGGTCGACACCGTGCCCGATCCGGTCCTGTCCGAGCCGACCGACGCGCTGGTGCGGGTGGTGACGGCCTGCATCTGCGGGTCGGACCTGCACCCCTACCACTCGATGCCCGCCGGCCAGGCGTCCCCAATGGGCCACGAGTTCATCGGCGTGGTGGAGGAGGCCGGCTCGCAGGTTTCCACGGTGAAGCGGGGCGATCTGGTGATCGCGCCGTTCGCCTGGTCGGACGGCACCTGCGAGTTCTGCCGCGAAGGCCTGCAGACCTCCTGCCTGCACGGCGGTTTCTGGGCCAGGGAGGGGATCGGCGGCGGCCAGGCCGAGGCCGTCCGGGTGCCGCTGGCCGACGGGACGCTGGTGAAAGCCCCGGTCGGTGAGGATTCGGAGCTGCTGCCGGACCTGCTGACGCTGTCGGATGTGTACGGGACGGGCTGGCACGCCGCCAAGCGTGCGGGCGTCGGCCAGGGCGATTCGGTCGTGCTGATCGGCGACGGCGCGGTCGGGCTGCTGGCGGTGCTGTCGGCCCGGCGGTCGGGCGCCGAGCAGATCGTGCTGATGGGGCGGCACAAGGACCGCACCGACCTGGGCGGCGAGTTCGGCGCGACCGACGTGGTCGCCGAGCGCGGCGCCGAGGGCATCGCCAAGGTCCGCGAGCTGACCGGGGGGCACGGCGCCCGCAAGGTGCTGGAGGCCGTCGGCCACATGCCCGCCTACACCCAGGCGGTCGGCGTGGTCCGGCCCGGCGGGGTGATCTCCCGGGTGGGAGCGCCGCAGTACGAGGAGGCGCCGGTCGGGTTCGCGAGCCTGTTCGGCCCGAACGTCACCCTGACCGGCGGGCCGGCACCGGCCCGCGCCTACATCGAGGAGCTGATGCCGGCGGTGCTGGACGGCTCGGTGCGGCCGGGCAAGGTCTTCGACCGCACCGTCGACCTGGACGGCGTCCCCGACGGCTACCGGGCCATGGACCGCCGCGAGGCGCTGAAGGTCCTCGTCCGGCCGTAGTGGGGCCGAGGCCCGGATCGACCTGTAGACGACCGTACCGGGAGGCGCGATTCATGATCTTGACCTTGAACAACGGCGTCTCGATGCCCGCTCTCGGGTTCGGGGTGTACCAGACGCCGCCCGACGCCACCGCCGAGGCGGTGCAGACCGCCCTGGAGACCGGGTACCGGCTGATCGACACCGCCGCCGCCTACGGCAACGAGCGTGAGGTCGGCGAGGCGATCCGCCGCTCGGGCCTGGACCGGGACGAGGTGTTCATCGAGACCAAGGTGTGGATCAGCGACTTCGGCCACGAGGAGACCCTGCACGCCTTCGACAAGAGCTCGGGCAAGCTCGGCGTCGACCGCATCGACCTGTTCATCCTCCACCAGGCGCTGCCGACCCGCTTCGACCTGACCCAGGGCGCCTACCGGGCGCTGGAGACGCTGCTGTCGGACGGGCGCGTCCGCGCCATCGGCGTCAGCAACTTCATGCCCGAGCACCTGGACGCCCTGATGAAGGAGGCGGGCGTGGTGCCCGCGGTGAACCAGGTGGAGGTGCACCCCTACTTCACCCAGCCCGAGGTGCAGGCCGCCGACGCCGACCGGGGGATCGTGACCCAGGCGTGGTCGCCGATCGGCGGGATCACCAGCTACCGGGGCACCGGCGCCGCGACCAGCACCTTCGACGACCCGGTGATCGTCGGGATCGCCGACGCCCACGGCAGGACCCCCGCCCAGGTCATGCTCCGCTGGCACCTGCAGGAAGGACGCTCGGCCATCCCCAAATCGGTGCGGCCCGAACGCATCGCCGAGAACTTCGGGGTGTTCGACTTCGACCTCACCGACGCCGAACGCGCGGCCCTGGACGCCCTCGACACCGGCATCCGCCACGGCCCCGACCCCCGGGACATCACCTTGGAGGCCTACGGCAGCCCCATCCCCGAGGCCTGATGGCACCGCCGATTCCGACGAGGAGGACCATGGAGATTCTCAAGCGGCAGCCCACCAGCAAGGCCCCGGCCGACTGGTTCACCGGAGACGTGTGGTGGGACGTGATCTACGCCGGGCAGGAGCCGTCAAGGATGCGCGCCAACCTGGTGCGGTTCTCGCCCTGCGCCCGCACCGACTGGCACTCGCACGCGATGGGCCAGACCCTGCACATCGTGTCGGGCGTCGCCCTGATCCAGTCGCGCGGCGGCCAGATCATCGAGGCCCGTCCCGGCGACACCGTCCACACCCCGGCTGGTGAGGAGCACTGGCACGGCGCCACCCCGGACGCCTTCATGGAGCACCTGGCCTTGTGGGAGGGGCCCGGACCGGACGGCGGCCCCGAGACGGTGTGGGGCGAGAAGGTCACCGACGCCGAGTACCAGGGGCCCCGTACCCCGGCGACCTAGCGGACACCGGGACGGACATCCGGCCGGCTACGGCTCGGGACCGCTGAAGGGAGGAGAGGACGGGAGAAGGAGATGACCGCGACCATGCCCACCACAACCGACCGCTGAGGAGAACGACGATGTCTTCGCCCGCAACGACCTGGAACGACGACGAGTTCGCCCGTATCAACAGCGCCGACGAAATGCAGATCGCCTCGCGCCGCGACGGGGGCTCGCTGAGCAGCCCGCGCACGATCTGGATGGTGGAGGTCGACGGCGACCTGTACGTCCGCTCGGTGAACGGGCCCGGCTCGGTCTGGTTCCGCGCCACCCGCCAACGCCGTCAGGGACGCATCCAGGCCGGCGGCGTCACCAAGGACGTCGCCTACACCGACGTCGGCACCGGCGTCGACCCGGGCCTCAACGACCGGATCGACGCCGCCTACCGCACGAAGTACCACCGCTACTCGGCTCCGGTCGACAGCATCACCAGTCCACAGGCGGCGACCACCACGATGCGCCTCACCCCGCAGCCCGCTCAGGGGTGAGCGGCCGGACGAGCACCGAGATCAGTGAAGTGCCAGCGGGGTGCAACGCCGTACCTCGAGACCATCGGACCGGACACGCATCCCGATGCCCGCTCCGGCCACGGCCAGGGGCGCCTGGATCGACCGCCAGGACGCCTGTCGGAGCCTGGTCCTACGGTGAGGCGCCATGGACGAGGAGACGTTGGTCGTTCCGGCGGTGTGGCGGCGCCGGTTGCATCCGCGGCGGGGCGGCACGCCCGGCACCGTGCTCAAGCTCGACCCCGCGGCGGGCGACGCGCTCTCCGAGAAGATCCGGGCGCGGTCGGCCGATGTCGAGGACGTGCTCGGCAACCCGCGGAGCGACCCCGGGCTCGTCGCAGCGGCCCGGCGGTACCTGAGCGGCGAGGACGACCCGCTCGGCGCCTCGGTCGTCGGGCAGATCGCCGTCCGCAAGGAGTCCGGGCAGGACGAATCGCACACCCTGCTCGTGGACGCCTGGTGCGCCGAGCGCGGTGCCGCGTTCGCCGCCGCCGCGGTCGCGGGCCTCAGCAAGGCCGAGCCCACGTGGCGGTGGATCGAGCAGGGCGTGCGGCACGAGGCGTGGGTCCGGCTGCGGGACCCGCACGAGAAGTACGGCCACTGGTGGGGGATGCGCGGTGCGCTGGTCCGGATGCGGGCCGTTCTCGCCGCCGTGGACGACACCGAGTACGAGCGGGCGGTCTCGCGCCTGGCGGAGTACCGCGGCAACATCCTGCTCCGCTCCGTCACCACCTACCTCGTGCCCACCCGGCAGGACTGGGTCGAGGAGTCGTTGGCCGAAACCGGCGGCCCGCTGGACTACATGTACTCCTGGATGCTGTGGTGCTCCATCGCCTCCCCGGCGCAGCTGGCCCGCCTGGGCGTCCTGGGATGGCAGGCGGGCAACGCCGAACTGGTGACCACCGCCGTGGACGGTGTGGGCGCTGCCCTAGCGCCGCCGCTGGCCCACGCCTACGACACGGCGCACAACGCCAAGGCCCGCGAGAACAGCGCCGAGGCGCTGGCGGTCCTGCCCACCGACGAGGCGTTCCAGGCCCTGGTGGACCGCGCCGACCAGGACCGTGTCAGGCCCGCGCTGGCGACGGCGATGAAACGGTTCCCCGCGCGGGCGGCGCGGCTGCTGGGCGGTGCGGCGGCGGGCACCGGCAAGGCCGCCGAGGTCGCCGCCGAACTGCTGGAGGAGCACCTGCTCACCCACCCCGAACTGGGCGAGGGGGGTAAGGCGGGGCCGGCGCGCGTGCCCGACGCCGCGGCGCGGGAGCTGCCCGCCTCGCTGGTGACCCCGCCCTGGAGCCGCCGGCGCCGCGAGCGCCGGGCCGTGGTGATCGACGGGCTGGTGCCGCCGGACGTCGCCGCCGTCCGCTGGAAGCGCGGCGAACGCGAGGCCTGGTCGCCGTCCGGCCGATGGTGGGACCGGGACGGCTGGGTCGGCAGGATCCTCGACCACAAGGCGGGGCGGCTGGCCTACTGGCAGACGCTGGAGCTGTTCGCCGAGGGGCCCGAGGAACTGGTGCGGCCCCTGTTCGCCGCATGGGCCGCCGGTGACCCGCCCCTCACCTGGTACAAGAAGGAGATGGCGGCCCGCTACGAACTGGACGCCGCCCCGCTGCTGACCAAGGCCGCCGCGGACGCGCCCGCCTCCGACGGCGAGGTGCTGCTGCCGTTCCTCACCCCGCGCATCGCCGCGCTCATGGCGGACTGGGCGCTGCGGCTGAAGTCGGCGCGGCCCGTCGCCCACGACTGGTTCGCCCGCCACCGGATCGCCGCCGTCCCGCAGCTCATCCCCGCGGCGCTGGGCCCGGCCGGACGCGAGCGCCGCGCCGCGCAGCTCGCTCTGCTGCACATCGCCGGGAACGAGAGCGCGGAGGCGGTCGTGGAGGCCGCCCGCGTCCACGGCGACCGCGCCGCCGCCGCGATCGCGGACCTGATGACCGCCGACCCGCTCGACCTGGTCCCGCTGCGCGCGCCGACGATCGGCGGCTGGGCCGACCCGGCGCTGCTGCCGCAGATCCTGACCGTCCGGCGCGACCGGGCGCTGCCCTCCGGTGCGACGCGCCACCTGCTGCTCACGCTCGCGCTCGAACACCCCGGCGGGGCGCGCCCCGACCTCGCCGATGTCGAACGGGCCTGCGACCCCGAGTCGCTCGCCGCCTTCTCCTGGGCGGTGTTCGAGCGGTGGGAGGCGGCCGGGCACCCGGCCAGGGACGGCTGGGCGCTCACCCAGCTCGGCCTGCTCGGCGGCGACGAGGCCGCCCGCCGCCTCACCCCGCTGATCCGCGCGTGGCCCGGCCAGAGCCGCCACAGGAACGCCGCCGCCGGCCTGGACGTCCTGGCCGAGATCGGCACCGACGTCGCGCTCCTGCACCTGCACGGCATCTCCCAGAAGCTGCGGTTCACGGCCCTCAAGGAGCGCGCCCGCCAGAAGATCGACCAGATCGCCGGCGGCCTCGGGCTCACCGAGGACGAACTCGCCGACCGCCTGGTGCCCGACCTCGGGCTCGACGCCGCCGGCACCCTCGTCCTGGACTACGGGCCCCGCCGCTTCACCCTCGGCTTCGACGAGCAGCTCAGGCCCTACGTCCTGGACGACGCGGGCAGGCCGCGCAAGGCGCTGCCCAAACCGGGCGCCAAGGACGACCCCGACCTCGCCCCCGCCGCCCACAAGCGGTTCGCGGCGCTGCGCAAGGACGTGCGCGCCGTGGCCGCCGGCCAGGTGCGCAGGCTGGAGTCCGCCATGGTCCAGCGGCGCTCCTGGGCCCTGCCCGACTTCCAGCGGCTCCTGGCCGGCCACCCGCTGCTGCGCCACATCGTCCGGCGGCTGGTGTGGCTCACCGGCGACGGCACGGCCTTCCGGGTCGCCGAGGACGGCACGCTCGCCGACTCCGCCGACGACGCCCTCGTCCTGGACGGCGCCGCCCGGGTCCGCGTCGCGCACCGCCTCGACCTGGCCGCGGGGGACCTGGCCGCCTGGACGCAGGTGTTCGGCGACTACGAGATCGCGCAGCCGTTCCCGCAACTGGACCGCCCCGTGTACGCCCTCGGCGAGGAGGAACGCCGGACCGGCCGCCTCGCCCGGTTCGACGGCGCCACGGTCCCGCTCGGGCGGCTCCTGCGCCTGGAGCACGACGGCTGGGAGCACGACATGCCCGCCGACGCCGGCATCGTCGGCGGGATGACGCGCGCCCTTCCCGGCGGCGTGGCCGCCGGGCTCGGCTTCGAGCCCGCGGTCGCGATCGGCGACCGCGACCCCGCCGAGCTCGTCACGATCGGCGGCGTCCACGTGACCGGCGACCTGGATGCCGTCCAGGCCAGCGAACTGCTCGCCGAACTTACCGCGGCCACCCAGGGATGACGGCGGCACCGCGTGACCGCGGCGGGGGCTGAAATCCCGGCAAAGCTTGCGCCTGCCGCGGTGCGGGGCGCCCGGAATGCCCGCCCGGACGCCGTTAACGTGCAGGAATGCCGCAGACGCCCGGCCAGCCGCCCGGCGACACGCCCGGCGCTACGCCGGCCCATGAACCGCCCGACGCCCCCACCCCCGAGCAGACCCCCCAACGGTCGCACCAGATGCCGCCGTGGCTGCCCAAGGCGTTCGCGCTCGCCGGCGGGAGCGTGCTGGCGTTCCTGGCGGGCCTGTGGCTGTTGGGGCGGCTGCGCGAACTGCTGCTGCTCCTGCTGATCTCGCTGTTCCTGGCCTTCGCGATCGAGCCAGCGGTGAACTGGCTCGCCGCGCGCGGATGGCGCCGCGGCCTGGCGACCGCGGCGATGTTCGTCGTCGTGGGGCTGCTCATCGCAGGGTTCCTCGGCGGTATCGGGTCGCTGCTGGCGGCCCAGGTCACCAACCTGATCGGCGGGTTCCCCGGCTACGTCCGCCGGTTCGTCGGATGGGTGAACGCCACGTTCGGGACGCACCTGTCGCAGCAGACGGTCTTCCAGCGGCTCCCCACGGTCACCGGCGCGCTGTCGCGGCACCTGTCGGACCTCGCCGCGAACGTGTGGGGATTCGGCACCACCGCCCTCGGCGTCCTCTTCAACACCCTCGGCGTCCTGCTGTTCACCTTCTACCTGTCCGCCGAGGGCCCCCGGTTCCGCCGGACCGTGTGCTCCCTGCTTCCGCCGCACCGCCAGCGCGAGGTCCTGCGCGCCTGGGAGATCGCCGTCGACAAGACCGGCGGCTACATCTACTCCCGGGGACTGCTCGCCCTCATCTCCGGCGTCGCCCACTACGCCGCCATGGCCGGGCTCGGCGTCCCGTACGCGGCGGCCCTGGCACTGTGGGTGGGCGTGGTCTCCCAGTTCATCCCGGCCGTCGGCACCTACCTGGCCGGGGCCGTGCCGGTCCTCATCGCCCTGACCAGGTCACCGAGCACGGCGCTGTGGATCCTGCTGTTCATCATCGCCTACCAGCAACTGGAGAACTACCTGCTGCAACCGCGCATCACCGCCCGGACCCTGGACATGCACCCGGCGGTCGCGTTCGGGCTCATCCTGGCCGGCGCCGCCGTCGCCGGGCCCATCGGGATCCTGCTGGCGATCCCGCTCGGCGCCAGCCTCCAGGCGTTCGCCGGCGCGTACGTGCGCCGATACGAGGTGGAGGAGCATCCCCTGACCAAGCCGGACGCGCCCCCCGGGCGCTGGTGGCGGTGGCTGCGCCGCGGCTGAGGCTTTACCGGATCGGGGCCGGTTCCGGAGCGGATCGTCGAGCATTGCCGTGGACGGGAGCCGCCCGCCGCGGCTACCGTGCCGGGAGGAACCTTGATCATCAGGCAGCTCGGGGGCGGGAGGGAGCCGTCATGTACCGTCCCCGCACGCGCCGGCGCCGGTGGCTCGCCGGCATCACGGCCGGAGCGCTCGCGGTGACCGGCCTCGGCGCATTGGACGCGTCCGCCGCGCAGGCCGCGCCGCACGCCGGCAAGGATCCGCGGCTGATGCGGATCCTGCGGTCGATGTCACTGCAGGAGAAGGCCGCGCAGCTGTTCGTCCTGCAGGTCTACGGCAAGAGCGCCACCACCGCGGAACCGGCCGACGTCGCCGCCAACCGCAGGCTGTACGGGGTCGACAACGCCGCGCAGGTCGTCGCCCGCTACCACCCCGGCGGCTTCATCTACTACGGCGACAACGTCACCGACCCGCGGCAGCTCGCCGCGTTCTCCAACGGCATCCAGCGCGCCGCCGCGGCGCAGCCGCTGCGCGTCCCCGCCACGATCGCCATCGACCAGGAGGGCGGCATCGTCGCCCGCGTCCAGCCGCCCGCGACGCAGTCGCCCGGCAACATGGCCCTGGCCGCCGGGCGCCGCAGCGGCGACGCCCGCGCGCTCGCCCGCATCACCGGCGGCGAACTGCGCGCCATCGGCGTCAACCAGGACTACGCGCCGGACGCCGACGTCAACGTCAACCCGGCCAACCCCGTCATCGGCGTCCGGTCCTTCGGCTCCGACCCCGCCCTGGTGTCGGACATGGTGACCGCGCAGATCGGCGGCTACCGGGCCGGCGGGGTGACCCCGACCGTCAAGCACTTCCCCGGGCACGGCGACACCACCACCGACAGCCACACCGGCGTCCCGCACATCGACCACACCCGCGCCGAATGGGAACGGCTCGACCTGCCCCCGTTCCGCGCCGCGATCAAGCAGCGCGTCGACTCCATCATGACCGCGCACATCGTCGTGCCGTCGCTGGACCCCTCCGGCGACCCCGCCACCCTCTCGCGGCCCATCCTCACCGGCATCCTGCGGGACCGCCTCCACTACCGCGGCGTCGTCGTCACCGACGCCCTGGACATGCAGGGCGTCCGCGACAAGTACGGCGACGAGAACATTCCCGTCCTGGCCCTCAAGGCCGGCGTGGACGTCCTGCTGAAGCCGCCCGCCGACGCCCAGGGCAACGGCGTGTTCCCCCGCCAGCTCGCCGCGGTCGTCAACGCCGTCAAGTCCGGCGAGCTGACCGAGAAGCGCATCGACGAGTCGGTCTACCGGATCCTGGAGCTGAAGCAGCGGCGCGGCCTGTTCCGTGACCCCTACGCCGACGAGTCGAAGATCGGCCAGGTCGTCGGGACGCCCGAACACCTGGCCGCCGCGCAGCGCGCCACCGACCGCACCACGACCCTGGTCAAGAACGGCGCCGGGGTCCTGCCCCTGCGCCCCGGCGCCCGCAAGGTCCTGGTCACCGGATGGGGCGTGTCCACCACCGCGTCCCTCGGCACCGAGCTCGCCCGCCGCGGCGCCACCGCGACCATCCGGCAGACCGGCCTCAGCCCCGGTCAGGCCCAGATCGACGAGGCCGTCGCCGCCGCCCGGGACCAGGACCTGGTCGTCGCCGTCACCAACCGCGCCTGGGACGTCAAGCAGGAGCCCGGTCACAACGGGCCCGGGCAGACGGAGCTCGTCAAGGCGCTCGTCGCCACCGGCAGACCGGTCGTCGTCGTCGCCGTCCGCGACCCCTACGACATCGCCTGGTTCCCCGAGGCGACCACCTACCTGGCGACCTACTCCTACACGGCCGAGGCGCTGCGGTCGGCCGCCAAGGTCCTGTTCGGCGAGCTGGACCCGCGCGGGCGGCTGCCCGTCGCCGTCCCCGCCCGCGACGAACCGGGCACCGTCCTCTACCCGTTCGGGCACGGCCTGGACTACTGACCCGCCGGACCGGGCCGCCGCACGTGCGGCGGCCCGGTCGCGGAACGGCAGCCGCTGCCGCACCGGAACCGGGCCGGGTTCGCACCAAGGGACGCGCGGGCGCGCGTCACACCCGGCGGGCGCCGATCGACTTCATCAGCGTCGGCCACACCGCGCCCGCCTCACGCACCCACGCCGGCCAGTTGTGCCGGCCGTCGCCGTAGATGTGGGCGGTGTGGGGGATGTTCAGCTGCTCCAGCCGCTTCTGGAAGTCCTTGTTGTTCGCGCCGACCGCGATCTCGCTGAGCAGGCCGATGTCCCACGGCGCCACATCGGGGTCGCCGGGGCCGGGGCGCCCGGTCGTGCCGGCGGAGAAGTACAGGCCGGTGCCGCGCAGCTTGGGCGCCAGCGAGTACGGGTCGTGCGCCGCCCAGTTGGCGTCGTCGGACCACGGGACGCCCCATATCGCGAACGGGTCCTGGCCGTTGCCCGCGTTGGTGAACATCAGCAGCGCCGGCATCCCGATCGAGCGCATCGACAGGATCCCGCTCAGCGACGCCGCGTACTTGAACATCCCCGGGTGCCGGGCCGCGTAGGACATCGCGCCGGCACCGCCGGAGGAGTTGCCGATCACCGCGCGCAGCGCGCCCGCGTGGTAGTTGCGCTCCATCAGCTGGCGCACCTCGGCGGTGTGGAAGGTCTCCCACCGGGGAGTCCCGCCCTTGCCGTAGTTGTACCAGTCGGTGTAGGAGCCGTTGTCGCCCTCCGGCATGACGACGATGACGTTGTACTTGGCCGCCCACGCCTCGATGTCGGTGTTGCGCGTCCAGGAGGTGTAGTCGTCCTGGCCGCCGTGGTAGGCGTACAGCACCGGCCACGTCGCCGTCGCGTTCCGCGTCCAGTTCTTCGGCAGCAGGATGCGGGTCTTGACCGCCTTGCCCAGGGCGGGGGAGTCGATGGCGATGTCGACCTCGTGGGAGGCGATCTTCTTCTCCGCGGTGATGCGCGCCCCGTCGTCCGCCCTGACCGGTCCCGCGAACGCCTGCGCGGGACCGGTGCCGACCGCGCCGAGGCCGGCCGCCAGGACGGCGGTGATCGCCCCCGAGGCCAGCGAGCGCCGCCAGGTCACCCGGTGCGGTCGGCGGCGGACGGTCGGTGTCGTGTGCAAGGCTCACCTCGCGGATCAGGCCCGACCCCCGCGGCCGTGCGACTTCCGCAGAGTGTCCTCGCCTCCACCGAAATGATCTACGTGGGCCGGTTACAAGATTTCTCGGTGCGGCTGTGGAGAAGTGAGTGATTCAGCCCCCGGCGGCGGCGGTCCCGGCCAGCAGCGCGGCCAGATCGCGGGGCCGGGAGAACATCGGCCAGTGCCCGGTCGGCAGTTCGTGGTACGTCCAGCCGGGCCCGGTCATCATCGAGAACACCGGGTGACCGCCTTCGCCCATCTCCCTGACCGCGGCCAGCGGGATCGTGGTGGCGATCAGCGTGCGGGGCGTGGTCGGCAGCGGGTCGGGGCGGGTGAGCGCCTGCGTCGCGGTGCCGAACGGCTGGGGCGTGCCGCGCTCGCGCATCGCCGCCAGGTGCTCGCCGGTCAGGCCGGCGAGGTTGACCGGGTCCTCCTGCGGATCGAACGCCGGAACCGGGATCTTCCAGCCGTCGCCGTGCTCGGCGACGGCCTTCTCCAGGTCCGCGCGCGAGACGGGGTCGTGGAAGTCGATGCCTGCCAGGCCGGACGGCATGGGGCCGGTGTCGACGTAGACGACCCGGGCGATGCGCTCGGGGATCCGGTCGGCGGCGCCGGTGACCGCCATGTTCGCTCCGCTGTGCGCGACGAGGACGACCCCGGTCAGGTCGCCGTCCTCGATGAGCCGCAGCAGGTCGTCGACCTGCGCGCCGACGTCGGCTCCGGGCCCGACCCCGGAGGCCCGCTCGGCCTGCCCGGCCGGCGTCACCGCGCGCACCTCGTGGCCCGCGGCCCGCAGGTCCGCCGCCACCTCGTCCCACGCCCAGGCGCCCAGCCAGTACCCGGGCACCAGTACGAACGTCGTCTTGCCAGTGGTCGTCATCGGTCGTCCTCTCGGTGGATGCAGTACCCACGCTAGGGTCGATACCGGACAGAAACCGCCCGGATTGAGCGAGTGACCCGTGCCACACCCCGCGCCGTCCCATCCGACGACCCGCGTCCTGGCCATGCTGGAACTGCTGCAGGCCAACCCCCGCATGGGCGGGGCGGAACTGGCGCGGCGGCTCGGCGTGGACGAGCGGACCGTCCGCCGCTACGCCGCCCGCCTGGACGATCTCGGCGTCCCCGTCGTCGCCGAACGCGGCCGCTACGGCGGCTACCGGCTCATGCCCGGCTACAAGCTGCCGCCGCTCATGCTCACCGACGACGAGGCCACCGCCGTGGTGCTGGGGCTGCTGGCCGGACGGCGGGTGGGGCTGCCCGGGCAGGCCACCGAGAGCGCCCTGGCCAAGGTGCAGCGCGTCCTGCCCGCGGCGCTGCGCGACCGCGTCCAGGCGCTGCGGGACACGCTCGGGTTCACCCTCGCCGCCCGGGACTCGGCCGCGCCCGACACCGGCGCCGTCCTGACCCTCGCCGCGGCGGCGAGGGAGCAGCGCCGCGTCCGGATCCGCTACCGGTCCTGGCAGGGCGCCGAGACCGAGCGCGACCTGGACCCCTACGGGCTGGTCTTCCACTCCGGACGCTGGTACGTCACGGGCCACGACCACCGCAGCGGGGAGATCCGCACGTTCCGCGTCGACCGCGTCGCCGCCGCCGAGCCCGGCACCGCCCGCTTCGAGATCCCCGATGACGTCGACCCCGTCCAGCACGTCACGCGGTCACTGGCGCGCGTGCCCTACACCCACGAGGTCGAAGTGCTGCTGGAGACGACCCTCGCCGAGGCGCGGCGCCGCATCCCCGCCACGACCGCGACGTTGACCGAGGCCGCCGGGGGAGTGGTGATGACCACGCGCGCCGAACGCCTGGACGGAATGGCGCGGATGCTGGCGGGTGTGGGCTTCCCGTTCGTCATCCGCCGGCCCGAGGAACTGCGCGGCCACGTCCGCGACCTGGCACAGGCCCTGCGGGAGCAGGCCGCGCGGTGACCGCGGGCAGGGCCCGTCAGGAACCGGCGCGGGCGTCCCACTCGTGGCGCAGCATCGCGTAGACGACCTCGTCGCTCCACTCGCCCTTGACGATCTCGTTCTGCACCAGGTGCGCCTCGCGGCGCAGCCCGAGGCGCTCCAGGACGCGGGCGGACGCGGCGTTGCGGCCGTCCAGCCGCCCGCAGACGCGGTGCAGGTCCAGCCCCTCGAAGCCCAGCCGCAGCACCACCTCGGCTGCCTCGGTGGCGAACCCCTTGCCGTGGTAGGCGGGGTTGAAGATGTAGCCGATCTCGCCCTGGCGGTGCTCCCGGCTGCGCCACTGCAGGTTGACCTCGCCGATCAACTCGCCGGTCTCGCGCCACTCCACTGCCAGGACCAGCCAGTCGCCCTCCTTCTCCACGGTGGAGGCGCTCATCTTCTGCTTCAGGAACGACCGCGACTCCTCCAGGGAGCGGGGCTCCCAGTACAGGAAGCGGGCCACCTCGGGCAGGGACTGGTAGGCGTACAGGCCCTCCAGGTCGGTCTCGCGAAACGGCCGCAGGATCAGCCGCTCGGTCTCGATCGGGTAGGCGGGACGGAGCATGCGATGATCCTATTCAGGGGATTCGGTCTTGTGCGACCCGTAATTCCCCGGAAACATGCTCCGCCCGCCGACCTGCGCTATAGCCGGTGCGCCCCGTGCTCGTCCTCGGTGCCGTTCTCGGCGCCGTCCTCGACGCCGGTCTCGCGGCGCTCCTCCTCGTCGAAGGCGCGGGTGTCGCGGAACTCCACGTACGGCTCCTCCTTGGGGGGCTGCCCGGCGGCGATCGCGCGGCTGCGTTCGAGTTCGGCGTCCAGTTCGGCACCCAGCAGGATCGCCAGGTTCGTGATCCACAGCCACACCAGGAAGATGATGATCCCCGCGAGGCTGCCGTAGGTCTTGTTGTAGGAGGCGAAGTTCGCCACGTACAGCGCGAACAGTCCGGACGCCACCAGCCACAGCAGGATCGCGAGCGCGCTCCCCGGCGTGACCCAGCGGAATCCGCGCTTGGCGTTGGGGGAGGCCCAGTACAGCAGCGAGAACAGGAAGCCGACCACCACCACCAGGACCGGCCATTTGGCGATGCCCCAGACGGTGACCGCCTCGGAGCCGAACCCGAGCGTGTCGCCGACCTTGCGCGCCAGCGGCCCGGACACCACCACCGCGATCACCGACGCCGACAGCAGCACCAGCGTCAGCAGCGTGACCCCGATGCGCAGCGGCACGGTCTTCCAGAGCGGCCGGCCCTCGGGCACGTCGTAGATGGCGTTGGAGGCGCGCATGAACGCCCCGACGTAGCCCGACGCCGACCAGACGGCGGCCGCGAGGCTCAGCACGGCGACGACGCCCGCGCCCCCGGTGCCGCCCTCAAGCTGCCTGATCGAGCTGACGAGCAGGTTCCGGACCGCGCCCGGCGCCAGGCTCCCGACGTTCTTGACCAGGTTGTCGGTGGCCGACTGCCCGGCCAGACCGACCAGCGACACCACCACCAGGATCGCCGGGAAGATCGACAGGATGGAGTAGTAGGTGAGAGCGGCGGCCCAGTCCGAGAGGTCGTCCTTCTGGAACTCGCCGAGGGTGCGTTTGAGCGTCTGCCCCCACGACCGCGCGGGCAGGTCGGTGGGGGCTCCAGGTCGCTTGCGCATGTGTGTCTTCTTCCCGGCCACTCAGGACCGACCGGTGCGGCGCACAGTGACGGCGCGCTTCTGCCCGAGGCGCATCCGCACCTGTACCGGGGCCTTGCGGCCGCCTCTCAGCCGCAGGTGCGGCATGGTCCGCGACGTGCGGCGGCGGCGCAACCACACCGCGCCCAGCGCGAGCGCCCCGGCCGAGGCGATGACCACACCGCCCTGGCGCGCCCGCGCCTTGCCCTGCTCCGAACCCGCGATCTCCCGCGCCGACGCCGCGGCGCCGCGGGCCCTGCCGCGCGCCTGCTCGACCTTCTGCCGCGCCATGGCCTTCACGTCGGCCTTGGCCGCGAGCTGCTCCACCGTCTCACCGAGCTCGTGCCGGGCCCGGTCGACCTCCTGACGCAGTTCCTCGGTGCCCGCCTCGGCGCCGTGCTTGCCCTGCATCGTCATCGGTGCGTCGCCCTCTCCTTCAGTTCGGCCACGGCCAGCTTCGCCTCGTCCATGGCCTGCTCGGGCTTGGGTGGTGTGGCCCGCCTGGTCTGCGCCCGGCCCATCAGCGCCAGCACGCCCGCCACCACCAGCAGGAACACGCCGATGATCAGCGCGGCCGCCCACACCGGCAGTGCCAGCGCGATCGCGGCCACCGCCGCCGCCAGCAGCACCCCCACCCCGTAGAGCGCGACCAGCGCGGCGCCGCCGAACAGGCCGGCTCCGGTGCCGGCGTGGCGGCCCTTGTCCTTGAGCTCGGCGACGGCCAGGCGCATCTCGGCCCGCATCAGGTCCGACACCTGCTGTGCGGCCTGCCGGACCAGCTCGCCCGTTCCCGCCTCGTGGTGCTCGGCGCGGAACTCCGGTGCGCGTCCGAAGTCCTGCCGGTGCGCGCCCGTCGTTCCGGCCTGGCCGTCTCCGTCATGTTGCTGCCGCACGATGCTCATGCCTCCAGGCCCCCCTCCACTTTGTGAAACCTGGAAAAGGGCGTTCCCCGTGCGCATGGGCTAAACGTGGCAGCGCCCCGACACGCGGTGACCAGGCAGGGTTCAGCCGCGACGGGCCCCCGCCGCTCGGCTCAGGCCGTGCTGAGCCAGTCGACCCGGTGCGCCTCGGTCGGGTCCGGGGTCTCCCACCGGCGCACGAGCCGGTCGATCACCGCGTCCGGGACGGGCGAGCTGCGCGCCCGGTTGCGGTCCCGCAGCACCCGCGGCGGCGCCTCCAGTGCGACGACCTCGACCCGCCCCCGGTAACCGGCGACGAGGCCGGTGCACAGGTCGCGCTGCTGCCGGGACACGTTGGTGGCGTTCCACACGAACGACCTCCCGGCGCGCAGGTGTTCGCGGGCCAGCTCGTGCGCGGCGGCCGCCACGGCGCGCTGGTCGCCGGCCGGGTCGACGCCCATCTCGGCGCGGAGCCGGTCGAGGCTGACGACGGGCACGTCCGGGCGGTGCGCGGCGATCCAGTGGTCCTTGCCGACGCCCGGCAGCCCGGACAGGACGGTCACGGTGCAGCGCGTGTCGTCGTAGGCGGCGTAGCCGGGGTCGCGGTCGGGCTTGCGGAAGTACCAGAACCGCGCATGGTCGGAGGGGAAGGCGCGCGGTGCGTCCAGGCAGTCCTGCTCGGCGCAGTACTCCCCGTACAGGGCGACGTTGTCCAGCAGCTCCTCGGTGTCGGGGCAGATCCGGCCGAGGATGTCGGCGGAGGCCAGCAGCAGCAGGTCGTCGTTGCGGGCCAGCAGGCTGACGCGGAACGCGATCTGCCGCAGGTCGGGGCGTTCCAGGGCCCAGAACGGCACCTGGTGGTGGCGGATCAGCGCCGCCACGTGCTCGCGCCAGGCGACCGGTGCGCCCAGTTCCCACAGGATGCGCCGCACCATCAGGTCGCCGCGGCGGGAGTGGCCCCGCGCGGTGATGCGCCCGTCGTCGTCCAGGGCCGTGCAGTGCGGCTTGGCGATGTCGTGCATCAGCACGGCGGTGAACAGGCGGACCCGCTCCCGCGGCGGGCGGGCCCGCCACCGCGGCAGCGCCGCAAGCGCTTCACACGCCATCCGCGTGTGGGTCTCGACGTCCCCTTCGCCGTGGTACACGGCGTCCTGCGGGACGCCCGCCATGTCGCGCACCCAGGCGAAGGCGTCCCGGATCCGCTCCCACGGGACGGTCCAGTGCGGCGGCGCCGGGCACAGCTCCTCAAACACCCGCATACAGCACCTCCGGGTCGGCCAGGCCGTTGGCGACGATGGGCCGCTCCTGCCAGTGGGTGCCCGAGTCGAGGATCGCGGTCAGGAAGCTCGGCCGGACCCACTTGTAGCGGTCCACCGTCTTCCCGTCCTCCTCCACCTTGATGTAGAGGCCCTCCATCTCCTCGGAGGCGTCGGTCTCCTCGGCGACGCGGCCTGGGTCGGCGCCCCCCGCCTCGGCCGCGGCGCGCAGCGCGTCCCGCCACCGCGGGGTGCGGCACGTGGAGGGGCCGGCCAGCTTCGTCAGCGCCGCCATGTCCGGCAGCGGGCCCTGGTACAGGACGGGCACCGACACCACCGGCGTCCCGGCGAGCAGCTCGCGGCGCCGCTCGGTCGACAGGAACGTCCCGTCGGTCTGGTCGAGGACGTCGAACTCGCAGAAGTAGTGGGGGAGCGCGTCGTAGAAGACCGTGTGCTTGGCGTACAGCCATTCCCCGTACAGGACGTACCGGTCCTGCAAGCGCTCGTGCAGGACGTGCTGAACCGACGCCGCCCACGCCTTCAGCGGCCCGAACTGGCGCTCGCGCGGCCCGCCGGCAAGGTAGTGGCCGCGGCTCTGCAGCCGCAGCCCGCCGCCGGAGGAGAAGCTGATGCCGGCGTTGGCGCCGTCGAGCTTCTCCTCCACCACCAGGAACCGCCCGGCGATCGCCTCGAACGGCACGGCGGCGAGATCGTGGTCGCCCGGTTGGAGCCGGGAGCCCGCGATGTGCCGGGTCCGGGGGTACTTGTGCAGCATCCGACCGTTCTAGGGCCGGGCCGCCGGTCCTGCCAACCGGTTTTCGGTCCGTCAGCGGGCCGGGACGACGCGGGTGAGGGCCAGCGCGGTCAGCCACAGCGCCACACTCGCCCAGGCCAGGACGTGCAGGCCGGAGGCGAACGCCGGGTGCTGCGCCGGACCCGCGACCGTCCCGTAGACGGCGACGCCGAGCGCCGTCCCGACCTGCCGGGCGGTGTTGTTGAACCCGCCGGCCAGCCCGGCGTGCGCCGGAGGGACGGCGCGCATCGCGGCGGCGACCACCGCGGTGACGATCAGGCCGTCCCCGATCCCGATGCCCAGCAGCGCCGGGAGCAGCGCCGCGTAGCCGCCGCCGGGACCGGCGCCGAGCAGCGACAGGGACCCGGCCGCCGCGACGGCGGTGCCCGCGGCGAGCGGTACCCGCGTCCCGAACCGGGCGGTGAGGCGCCCGCTCACCGGGGCCAGGACCGCCAGCGGCACGGCCATCGGCAGCAGCATCGCCCCGGAGACCAGCGCGGAGCGGTGCCCGGCCTGCTGCAGTTGCAGCGTCGCCACGAACAGGACCCCGTTGGTGACCAGGTTCATGATGAGCGCGATGCCGCCGGCGCCGAGGAAGGCCGGGGCCCGCAGCAGCCCGCCCGGGACCATCGGCGCGGCCGCGCGCCGCTCGGCCAGGGCGAACGCCGTCCCGGCGGCCAGGGTGAGCGCGGCGGTCGCGGCGGCGCCGTCCCGGTGGCCGTGGCCAGCGGCGATGACCGTCCAGACCAGGCCGCCGAGGGTGAGCGGCGCGAGCACCATCCCCGCCCGGTCCAGCGTGATGCCCGGCCGGGCGCGGCGGGGCTCGCGGACCAGGGCGCGGACGCCGCCGATCGCCGCCGCGGCGATCGGCGCGTTCAGCAGGAAGATCCACCGCCAGCCGATCGTGTCGACCAGCAGCCCGCCCAGCAGCGGCCCGGCCGGCAGCGCCGTGGAGGAGATCCCGGCCCACACCCCGAGGGCCCGCGCCTGCTCGGCGCGTCCGGGGTAGCAGGCGGTGATCAGGGCGAGGCTGCCGGGCAGCAGCAACGCGGCGCCCGCCCCCTGCGCGACGCGCGCCGCGATGAGCGGGCCGGCGCCGGGCGCGGCCCCGCAGGCCAGCGACGCCAGCCCGAACAGCGCGAACCCGGTGAGCGTCATCCGGCGGTGCCCGATCCGGTCGCCGAGGGCGCCGCCGCCCAGCAGCAGCCCCGCGATCGCGACCGCGTAGCCGTCCACGACGCCCTGCAGGCCGGGCAGGCCGGTGCCGAGCGCCCGGCCGATGCCGGGGAGCGCGACGTTGACGATCGTCACGTCCAGCAGCACCAGGAACATCCCGGCGCACAGGATCGCGAGCATCGCCCCGCGCCGGGGCGCGGGGCCGGCCTGCCGGGCGGGGACCTCGGCGGCGTGCGTTGGGGAACCCATGCCGCCCACGGTGGCCCGCGGACGTTTCGGTGCGGCTCGAACCGTCCCGTCCCCGAGGGCCGGCGGGTCAGGCGACGGCGACGCGGGCGAGCGCGCCGATCTCCAGCGCCACCCACAGTGCGCCGTCCGGGCCGACCGCGATGCCGTGCGGCTCGCATCCGGGCGTCGGCAGCGGGTGCTCGTCGATGCGGCCGTCGGGGCTGATGCGGCCGATGTGGGCGGTGGCCCACTCGGTGAACCACAGGTCCCCGCCGGGCCCGGCGACGATGGCGTGCGGGCGGGCGCTCCGGTCGGGCAGCGGGAACTCGGTGACCTTCCCGTCCGTGGTGATCCGCCCGATGTGCCCGGTGCCGATGCCGGTGAACCAGAGCGCGCCGTCCGGCCCGGCGGCGATGCCGACCGGTGCGGAGCCCTCGGTGGGCAGCGGGTGGACGGCGACCTGCCCGTCCGGCGCGATCCGCCCGATGGCGTTGCCCTGGTTGAGGGTGAACCACAGGGCCTCGTCCGGACCCGCCGCGATCATCGAGGGCATCGCGCCCTCTCCGGGCACCGGGAAAGCGCTGACCTGGCCGTCCACGGTGATCCGGCCGATGCCGCCGGCGTGCATGCGGGTGAACCACAGCGCGCCGTCCGGCCCGGCCGCGATCCCGCACGGACCCCACCCCTCGGGCAGGGCGAACGACGTGACCTCGCCCGCGGGGGTGATCCGGCTGATCGCGTCGCCGTGGAACGCGGTGAACCACAGCGCGCCGTCCGGACCCGCGGTGATGATCATCGGTCCGGCGGGGACGGGCCCGTGCACGGTGAGGCCCCCGTCGGGCGCCATCCGCGCGATCCGGCCCTCGTGGACGAGCGTGCACCACAGCGCCCCGTCCGGCCCGGCGGCGACGCTGTACGGCCCCGCGTCCGGACCGGACACCCGGAACTCCTTGATCGTGGCGTGCGAACCCTCTGACATGAATGTCGTCCCCCCTCGTCCCTCCACTGCTGTTTCCGTCCGAGGACGAAGTTAACGCAACCGGAGTTGCGTTACGATCGGGGGCGTGGAGACCAGCCGGGACCGCCGGGCCGCGCGGTGACCGCCTCCGGGCCCGGGAGCGCCCGCCCAGGCGGCCGCACCGCGCGGGTGCGCGACGCCGTTCGCGAGGCGACCCTCGCCGTGCTGTCCGAGCACGGCTACCCGGGGCTCGCCGTCGAAGCGGTGGCGGCTCGCTCCGGGGTGCACAAGACCACCGTCTACCGGCGGTGGGGGAACGCCGACGGCCTCATCGCCGACGCCCTCGGCATCGCGGCCGCCGAACCGTGGCCGATCCCCGACACCGGCACCCTCGCCGGCGACCTGCGCGCCCTCGCCCGGCTCGTCGTGGCCAACTTCGCCGATCCCGTCGAGGGCCCGGTCGCCCGCGCGTTCGTGCTGGCCGCGGCGCAGAGCGGCGACGCCGCCCGCTCCCTGCACGCCTTCTTCGCCCGGCGCCACGAGCAGGCCGCCGTCGTCGTCGCGCGGGCCGTCGAGCGCGGCGAGGTCCCCGCCGGCACGGACGCGGCCGAGGTCGTCCGCCTCGCCGTCGCCCCCCTGTACTACCGGCTGTTCATCACCGGGGAGCCGATCGACGAGCAGGCCGCCGACCGGGCCGCCGCGGCCGCGGGCGCCGCCGCCCGCGCCGGCGCCCTCACGGCCGCGCCGGTCCCATGACCGCCGCCGTCGTGGAACGGGGCGGCCGCCTTCCAGCCCGAGGGCTCAGCGGGCGTTGAGGGCGGTGCGCAGGGCGGCGGCGTAGGCGCGGGGGTGGGTGGTGTTGCCGTTGTGGCCGCCGGGAAACTCGTGCATGTCCGCGCCGAGGAGGTCGGCCAGCGCGAAGGCGCACTTGTTGTCGAAGACCGTGCGCGGGGTGGTGCGCCCGACCGCCGGAACGATCCGGGTCCGGGTCTCGGTGAGCGCGGCGACGTCGAGGGTGTCCTCGATGACCGCGGTGAAGTCGTGCTCGACGAAGAAGTCGAAGTTGCGCGCCCGCTGGGGTGTCATGGGGTGGCGCGTGAGGCCGGGTTCGGCGTCGGGGCCGGCGGGGTCGATGCCCAGCACGCCGGCGATCGCGGTGAACGTGGCGGCCAGCCCCTCGCGGCGGTGGACCTGCTGGATGTGCGCCAGTTCCCCTTCGTGGTGGGCGCGCTGGTCGGCGGGAAGCAGCCGCGGGGTGACGGGCTCGTGGGCCACGAGCACGCTGATCTGGCCAGGATGGTCGACGGCCAGGTGGAGCCCGATGGAGGCGCCCAGACTGCACCCCAGCATGAGCACCGGTTCGTCCGACAGTTCGGCCAGCAGGCGGTGGACGTCGTCGGCGTGTGCGGCCAGGCTCACTCCTTCGGCGGGGTCGTCCAGCACGCTGCGGGACAGTCCGCGGCGGTCGTAGGTCACCACGGTGTAGTCGGAGACGAGCCGGTCGACCAGGTCCGTACTGCGCCCGGCGTCCCCCTCGCCGCTCTGGGAGACGAGCAGCATCGGGCCGGTTCCGCGCACTTCGTAGTAGAGCGTGGCTCCGTCGGTCCGCAGCGTGCCCGTGCTCGGGATCGGGGTCGTGGCGGTGTCCATCGCAGGTCCTCTCGGTCGGAGGGGCGGCGCCCCTGCGAGGATCGACCATAAAACATCAAACTAGATACATCAAGCCTGATGTATCAAGAATGATGTAGCTTGGCGGCATGGACGGAGTCGAGCTTTTCCTGCTGGGGCGGACCCTGATGAAGATCGGCGAGGAGGCACTGCCCACCGAGGGCATCGGCCGGCACTCCACCAGCGTCCGGACCGTCCTGATCGTCGTGAGCGACGTGCGCGCGCACCCCGGCAGCGCCGTCGGAGAGGTCGCCACCCGCACCGGCCTTCCGCAAAGCGCGGTGTCGGCGGCGGTCGCCCGGCTCCGCGAAGCCGGCGCCGTCGTCACCGAGCCCGATCCCGACGACCGCCGCCGAGTCCGCATCCTCCCCGCGGCCCAGCCCTCCGCCAGGGTGGAGGAGGTCAGGTCGAGCACCGTCGACGCCGCCCTCGCGGCGGCCCTGGACACCGACGATCCGCGACGGGTCGCCGAGATCGTCGGCCTCCTCGAGGAACTCGCGCGGCACCTGACCCCGCAGGCGATCACCCGCATGCGCGGCTAGTCGCCCGCCGGGCCACCGGGCCGCACGGCCGTCCCCGCCAGGCGGGCGGCGCGGGCGTGGAGGTAGCGCTGCTCGGGGAGGCTGTGGGTGCGCTCGGCCGCCGCCAGGTAGGAGGCTCGCGCGGCGGCGGTGTCGCCGGACATCTCCAGCAGGTGGGCGCGGACGGCGTGCAGGCGGTGGTGCCCGGCGATCCGCGTGTCGTCCCGCAACTCCTCCAGCAGGGCGAGCCCGGCGCCCGGCCCGCGGGCCATCGCCACGGCCACGGCGTGGTTGAGCGCCGCCATCGGATTGGGCGACAGCTCCATCAGCACCCCATAGAGGGCGGCGATCTGCGGCCAGTCGGTCTCCCGCGCCGTCGCGGCCTCATCATGGAGCGCGGCGATCGCGGCCTGCACCTGGTAGGGGCCGGCGGGCCCGCGCGGCAGCGCCGCAGCCAGCAGTTCCACTCCCTCGGCGATGTACCCCGCGTTCCACAGGCTCCGGTCCTGCTCGGCGAGCGGGACGAGGTCCCCGCCCGGCCCCGTGCGGGCGGGCCGGCGCGCGTCGGTGAGCAGCATGAGCGCGAGCAGCCCGGCCGCCTCGGCGTCGCCGGGCAGCAGCCGGTGCACGATCCTGGCCAGCCGGATCGCCTCGGCCGCCACCTCTCCCCGGAACAGATACGCCCCGGCCGTGCTCGCGTACCCCTCCGTGAAGATCAGATAGAGGACGCGCAGCACCGCGGCGACCCGGGCGGGACGCTCGTCCGCGGCGGGCATCCGGAAGGGGAGGTGGCTGTCGCGGACGCGCCGCTTGGCGCGGCTGATGCGCTGCCCCATGGTCGACTCGGGCACGAAGAACGCGCGGGCGATCTCGGCCGTGGTCAGCCCGCCGACCGAGCGGAGGGTCAGCGCGATCTGCAGGTCCGGCGCCAGCACCGGGTGGCAGCACATGAACAGCAGGATCAGGGTGTCGTCGCCGCCCGGCGGCGGGCGGTCGGCGGCGGGAACGAGCCAGGCGTCCGGCGGCGTCCACGCGGCCAGGGCGTCCTCGCGGCGCCGGCGGGCCTGCTCGGCGCGCAGCAGATCGGTCAGCCGGCGCGACGCCACCGTGATCAGCCAGGCGCGCGGGTCGTCGGGGACCCCCTGCTCCGGCCACTGCGACGCGGCGGCGATCAGCGCCTCCTGGACGGCGTCCTCGGCGGTGTCGAAGTGCCCGTACCGGCGGACCAGCGCGCCGAGGACCTGCGGTGCCAGCGGGCGCAGCAGGTCCCAGGTCCCCACCTGAGGCGCGGTCACGGCTCCAGGTCGGCGCGCCCGTCGACGATCGGCCGCAGGTCAGCGTACGCCCGTTCCCGCGCCCCCTCCGGGCCGGGGCACTGCGCCAGCCGCGCGGCGATCTGCGAGGCGCGGTCGAAGCTGTCGCACTCGATGACGGTGTATCCGGCGAGCACCTCGGCGGTCTCGGGGTAGGGGCCGTCGGTCACGGCCGGCGCCCCGTCCTTCATGTGGAAGCGGCGGGTGTGGACCGGCGCGGCCAGGCCCTGGGCGTCCACGAACTCCCCGGACTCGACCAGATCCTGGTTGAACTTCTCCATGAACTCGTACATCTCGGCCAGTTCCTCGGCGGACCAGACGGCCTCGTCCTCGGGCACGTTGCCCGCCATCTCGTCGTAGGCCCGCTGCGACGCGTACAGCATGAGCATGTACTTCACGGTGGTCTCCCCTCCGGCCCGGCGCCCCGGTGGCGCCTCGCACAGGAGACGTCGGAGCCGCTCAGCCGTCTTCGACACACCTTCCCAGTTTTTCTCGCCGCGATCTTCGCCGTGCTCGCCGTCCTCGTGGCGGCGCCGGCCCGCCGCGGCGCGGCCCCGGAGCCCGCTCCGACCGCGGACGCGGAGGCCGAAGCCCGGCCCGCCGTGGTGTGAGGGGACGGTGTCAGGAGGACGCCGTCCACTCCTGCTCCTTCCAGGCCGGGTCGAGCGGAGTGTGGGCGATGTGGTTGGTGTAGTTGGACAGTGTCTTCATGCCGACGCCGAGGACGACGTCCAGGACGTGCCGGCGGGTGTGGCCGGCGGCCAGGAACGCCTCGACGTCCGCGTCGTCCACCCAGCCGCGCTGCGTCACCATGGCACCGGTGAGGCGGCGGACGGCCTCCAGCGCGGGATCGTCCAAAGGCCGCCCCGCGCGCAGCGCCTCCACGACCTCGGCGGGGACGCGGGCCCGCAGCGCCACCGTGGAGTGCGCGGCCACGCAGTACTCGCAGCCGTTCAGCACGCTGGCGGTGATCAGCACGGCGTGCTTGGCGTGCCCCGGCAGCGACGACCTGGTGAACTGCTCCGACAGGGCGTTGTAGCCGGCGAGCAGCTCCGGCGACTCGGCCATCACGCCGTTGAGCGTGGTGACGAACCCCATCCGCTTCTTGGCGGCCTCCAGTTGCGGGCGGGCGTCGGCGGGGGCGTCGGTCTCGTCGTAGACGGTGAACTCGGCCATCGTCATCTCCTTTAAAGGGGCGTCAGGGAAGCGGGGAGAGGGAGCGCAGGGCGGCGTCCACCGTGTCCGCCAGCTCGCCGGGACCGGCGCCGGCGCGGGAGCGCAGGTTCACCCCGTAGGCCAGCAGCGCCAGCATCTGCGCGGCGGTGCGGACGTCCACGTCGCCGCGCAACTGCCCGTGCTCGCGGGCGGCGAGAAGGGCGGTGCGCATCGCGGTGCACAGCGCCTCGTGGTGGGCGGCGAGCACCTCCCGCTCGCCGGCGTCGCTCCCGTCCTGTGCGGCGTGGGCGTTGGACACCATGCAGCCCCAGCGGGCGTACTCGCCGGAGCAACGCGCGGCGACGAGCCCGTCGAAGAACGCGGCGATGCCGGGCAGGCCCCGCCCGTCTGCGGCGAGCCGGTCGAACACCGGGCGCGACTGCCGGTCGGCGTAGCGGCGCAGTGCCGCCACGTACAGGTCCCGCTTGCCGCCGAACGTCGCGTACAGGCTGGACCGGTTGATCCCGGTCTCGGCCACCACCTCGGCGATCCCCGTCGCGGCGGCGCCGCGCCGCCAGAACAGCAGCACCGCCCGGTCCAGGACGGCGTCGGGATCGAAGTGCTTGACGTCCGGCATCGCCCCGCCTCCCTATCTTGGAATGATCGTTCCAAGATTGTCATGCGGGCACGACGGAGCGCAAGAGGACGGAACCGTGGGGGAGCGGGGCGAGGAAGGTCAGGCGAGGCCGGCGTCGTGCGCCAGCAGCGCGATCTGGGTGCGGTTGTCCAGGTCGAGCTTGGTCAGGACGCTGGACACGTGCGCCTTGACCGTGGCCACGCTCATGAACAGCTCGGCGGCGATGTCGGCGTTGGAACGCCCGTGAGCGATCGCCAGAACCACCTCGTGCTCGCGGGGGCTCAGCCGGGCGAGCGCCGCGCGGGCGCGCTGGTAGGCGCCGGCCTCCACCGCCGCGCGGTCCATGAGTCGGCGGGTGATGCGCGGCGACAGGATCGGGTCGCCGGCGGCGACCTGCCGCACGGCCCGGACGATCTGGTCCGGCGGCGTGTCCTTCAGCAGGAAGCCGCTGGCTCCCGCGCGCAGCGCGTGCAGGATGTTCTCGTCGGAGTCGAAGGTCGTCAGCACGATGACCTCCGGCGGGTTCGGCCGCTCCCGCAGCCTGCGGGTCGCGGTGATGCCGTCCACGCGCGGCATCCGCAGGTCCATCAGCACGACGTCGGGGGCGTGCGCGTCGGCGGCCGCGGGGACCTCGTCGCCGTCGGCGGCCTCGCCCGCCACGGTGATGCCGCCCGTCCCGTCCAGCATCATCGACAGCCCGGCGCGGACGAGGGCGTCGTCGTCCACGATCAGTACGCGCAGGGGGCGGGTCACGCGGGCCATGGTAGCCAGGCGCGCAGCCGGAACTCGCCCGCCGCGGCCTGGTGGTCGAGCCGCCCGCCGGCCAACCGCACCCGCTCGGTCAGCCCCACCAGCCCGGTGCCGCTGCCGGGCGCGAGCGGCCCCGCGCCGTCCTCGGCCAGCGGGTTGCGGATGTCGACCACGAGCCGGCCCCCCGGCCGCCCCTCCAGCACCACCCGGACGGGACGTCCCACGGCGTGCTTGCGGGCGTTGGTCAGCCCCTCCTGCACGACCCGGTACGCCGTGCGCCCGGCGGCCGCCGGGAGCGCGGACGCGCCGACCGTCTCGTCGCGCAGCTCCACCTGCCCGCCCGCGTCGCGGCACTCCTCCACCAGCCGGGGCACGTCGTCCAGGACGGGCTGGGGCCGGTCCTCCTCGTCGGTGTCCTCGGCGCGCAGAAGCAGGATCACCTCGCGCAGCTCGTCGAGCGCCTGGTGCACCCCGGCGCGGATCACCCCGGCCGCATGCGACAGCTTCTCCGGCGGGGCGTCCGGCCGGTACTCCAGCGCGCCCGCGTAGGTCGCCAGCAGCGACAGCCGGTGGGCGAGCACATCGTGCATCTCACGGGCGATCCGGGTCCGCTCCGCCATGCGCGCCTCGGCGACCCGGCGGCCCTGCTCGGCCTCGGCCCGGCGGGCCCGCTCGCGCAGCGACATCAGCAGCTCCCGGCGCGCCCGCGCCAGCGCGCCCCAGCCGACCATCGCGCCGTAGCCGAGGGCGATGAGCAGCAGCCACCAGCCGAAGGAGATCCCCCGGTTCGGCTGCCACAGCCCCTGCACGACGTGCGCCGCGATTCCCGCCGCGCCGACCAGCGCCGCCACCCGGAACGGGCGCCGCTGCGCGACCTGCAACACGCCCATGCTGGCCGCCGGTGTGGCGGTGGGGGACAGGGCCGCCAGAACGGTCAGCGCCAGGGCGACGCCCACCGGCCGCCAGAGCAGCAGCGGCGACAGCAGCCAGCTCACCAGGGCGACCGCGATGTCCAGGGCCAGAACGGCGCCGGCCACGTCCGCGCTGAAGCGGCCCCACAGCGTCAGCGCGCCCAGCGCCCCCGCCGCCGCGGCGACGCCGGCCGCGCACCACAGCATGCGCCGGCCATCGGGCCTTGCCTGGTCGAACGTCTCGCTCACGGGGCCGAGGCTATCCACCGGGCCGCGGCACCGACACCCGACCAAAGTCGGTGCCCGCCCGTACCGCGGGCGGACCGGCTCTCGCCGCGCGCCCGATGTGCCGGCCGCGCTCGGGCGGCCACGCTGCCGGACATGAACGAGCCGCGACGAAGGGAGAGGCACATGTCCGGAGGTACCGGTGGACGGCGGGTGCTGACCGTGGCGGGAGCGGTCGCCGCCCCCCTCGCGCTGTGGGTGGTCACCGGCCCGGTGACCGGGCTCGACCCGTCCGCCGAGATGGGCGGGGAGGTCCAGCGGGTCGGGGCGGGCCCGGTGATCGCGGGCAGCCTGATCGCGGGGCTGGCCGCCTGGGGACTGCTCGCGCTGCTGGAACGCGTGACCGGGCGGCCGGGGCGCGTGTGGACCGTCATCGCCCTGGTGGCGCTCGTGCTGTCGATGACCGGACCGCTCGGCGACGCCGCCGACGGCGCGTCCGTGGCCGTCCTGGCGGCGATGCACCTGGTCGTGGCCGCGGTCCTGATCCCCGGTCTCGGCCGTTCGGCCCGACCGTCGCGAGCGGCGGCCCCCGCGCGGCGAGTTCCTGATCGGGATCCGAACCACTGATCAGGGAGATCCGATCCGTGAGACAGGCGCACCTCTGACCGCGGCCATGCCCAGGCGTCTCGTGATCGTTGTGCGTCATCAGGGGCGGTACGCCTCGGCCTTCTCCGAAGTGGAGGGGGTCGGCAGAGGTGCCGCGGGCGCACGGCGGCGTGCGGTGGTCAGGTGGTAGAGCAGCGCCAGGGTCGTGACACCGGCGGCCGGCAGCCCCAGCCCGGCGGGCACGATGGCAAACCACTCCTGGGCCAGTCCGCCCAGGCCGCCGCCGAGGGCCATCCCGACGTAGACGGCCGAGGAGTTGAGGCCGAGCAGAACCGGTGCCGCGGCCGGGCTGAGGGCGATGAGCCGGTGCTGCTGGGGCACGACGATGAGGCCCAGGGCCACGCCCCAGATCGCGGCCCATGCCAGGGTGGACGCGAGCGTGGCGGTCGCCACCGAAGTGAGGCCAAGGGCGATCGCGGCAATGGCGAGGGGACCGGTCAACACGTGCGCGGGGTCGTGCCGGTCGACCAGCCGTCCCGCGATGATGTTTCCGGCCAGGACCCCGATTCCCCAGGCCAGCAGGATGACGGTGAGCAGCGACTCGGAGCCGCCGGTCGCCTCCTGCAGGGCCGGGCCGATGTAGGTGTAGAGGGTGTAGGCGCCGAGGAAGACCAGCGTCGTGACGGCCAGTAGCGCGAGGACCCGGCCCTGCCTGAGCGGGCGCAGCCGGTCGCCCAGTGAGGCGGCGGGGAGCGTCACCTTGGGCAGGCCGGCCGCGACTCCGATGACCGCGACGAGGCCGATCCCGGCGACGGCCCACAGGGTGATGTGCCAGTCGGTACGGCCGATGAGGGTACCGAGAGGAAGGCCCAACGCCGTCGCCAGCGTGAGACCGCCCAACACGAAGGCCAGTGCCCTGCCCCGGCGTTCCGGGGATGCGATGGCCCCCGCAGTGCTGGAGGCGGCGGAGTTGATCATCCCGGCGCCGGCCGCGGTGACGATACGAGCGGCCATCACCACCTCGTAGCTGGTGCCAAGGGCGGTGACGGCGTTGCCGACCACGAAGACGCTCAGCGCGATCAGCAGCGCGGACCGCCTGTCCAGTCCACTGGTGAGCGCGCCCATGACGGGTGCCGACAGGGCCATCACCAGCGCGAACACCGTCACCAGCTGCCCGGCGGCGGGAGTGGAGACCTGCAGATCCGTGGCGATGGCGGGGAGCAGCCCCGCGATGACGTAGCTGTCGGTGCCGACGGCGAAGGTCGCCAGGGCCAGAGGAAGCAGCCGTTTCAACACCGGGCGGTGCCGCCTTTCCAGAGGATTCTCGGAAGTACCGAGCGGCACCCTAGGCAATATATGGATGCTTGTCCATGTATCCATGGGTTGGTAGTGTGCGGGTGTGCGGGACACAGGGGGGCGGCGATGCGTGAGGTTTCACAGCCGGCGACCGAGGCCATCCGGCTGGTGGAGGTGCTGCGCGCTCTGGCCGATCCGGTGCGGCTGGATCTCGTCCTGCGGCTCGACCGGATGGGCGAGGACTTCTGCAACGCGATCGGCGCCGAGATCGACGTGCATCAGACGACGCTCTCGCACCACTACCGGGTGCTGCGTGAGGCCGGCGTGACGTGGACGACGGTGCAGGGCCGATCCCGGCTGGTACGGCTGCGCCGAGAGGACCTCGACGCCCTGTTCCCCGGCCTGCTCGACTCGGTACTGGGCGCACGGCGCCGAACGAGCGACACCGCGATCACCGGCACGGTCGAGGCGCCGTAGGCGCGGGCCCCCGGCCCGCTCGCAACATGCGATCAGCCGCAAACGGGCGCGTTCTTCGGCGTCCGCTCCGCGGACGCCGCGCACAGTAGGAAGCGGCACCGGCCCCGGGCGCCGCCCGTCTTCGCCCCGCCTTCGCCCAGATGCGCCTGCGCCGAAGGCCGGAACCCGCGCAGATCCCAGCCGATCCCCGGCCCGTCCTGCACGGTGCGCACGTCCAGCAGCGCGGAATTCACATACGGCTATGTATGCGGATACGGTGATGTATCTTGTCGGCATGGCACGAGAGACGCGCGCCGAACGGCGGCAGCGCACGCGTGAGGAGCTGGTGGCGTCGGCGATGCGGCTGTTCGCCGAGCGCGGGGTCGCCTCGACCTCGGTCGAGGCGATCGCGGAGACGGCCGGATACAGCCGCGGCGCCTACCACAGCAACTTCGAGACCAAGGAGGAGGTCCTCGACGCCGTCGTCGCTCGCGTGGTCGGGAGCCTGGAGCCAGAACTGGTCGCCGTGCTGCGCGATCAGGGCAGTGTCCTGGAGCGGCTCGCGGCCTATGTCCGCGGGTTCCTTCTGTATTACGCGCGGCGACCGGTGGAGACGCGCGCCCTGGTCGCGGTCGTCGCCCACCGCACCACAGCGGCGGCCGACGCCTATGACGAGCTCGTGGCGGCGTCGCTTGCCGACGTCATCGCTCTGCTGGAGGAGGGACAGCGCAACGGCGAGATGCGCGGCTTCGACCTCGTCATGATGGCCGCGATGCTCCGCCGCACACTCGATGCCGAAGGACTGCGGGTCGCGCACGGCGCTCCCGTGGATGCCGTCAGTGACGAACTGGTCGCCACGTTCAGCCGAGCGACACGCTCGGCCCCCTGACCGAGAGGCTGAAGTCATGCCCGTGCGGACCTTCCGCCAGATGGTGCTTCGTGAACGCCCCGCCGGCGGCATCACCCCTGGCACTTTCGCTGAGCAGCGCAGCCCCATACCGGCACTCGACGATGGTGACGCTCTGGTCGAGGTCGTCTGGCTCGGCATCGACGCCACTCAGCGCACGTGGCTCAACCCCGGCACCACCTATACGGCACCGGTCGGGATTGGCGAGGTGATGCGCGGCAGCGGTGTCGGGCGTGTGGTGACCTCCCGAAATCCGGCGCTGCCGGAGGGGCAGTGGGTCTATGGCGACCTGGGTTGGCGAGAGTACGTCGTGGCGCGCGAGGGCGGCGTGTTCGGGGTCAACCCGGTGCCGGAGGGGATTGATCCGCGTCACGTGCTCACCGTCTTCGGGGTGAGCGGGCTGACGGCCTTCGTCGGGATGTCCGAGGTGCTCGGCGTCACCGCGGGGGACACGGTGCTGGTCACCGGCGCGGCCGGCAGTGTCGGTTCCCTCGCCGGGCAGATCGCGCGGTTTCTGGGCGCTCGGGTGATCGGCACCGCCGGTTCGGCCGAGAAGGTCGCTTGGGTGAAGGACGTCGCGAAGTTCGACGCCTGTGTGGACTACCGCGCCGACAGCGTTCCGGATGCGTTGCGCGAATTCGCGCCCGACGGGCTCACCGCCGTTTTCGACAACGTGGGCGGTGTGCTGCTGGAGAACGCGCTCGACCGGCTCGCCGTCCATGCGCGCATCGCGCTGTGCGGGTCGATCTCGTCCGGCTACACGGCCGCAGGATACGGCGCGGGCCCCGCCAACTACATGCAACTCGCGTTTCGACGGGCCCGCATGGAGGGTTTCGTGTTCCTCGACCATCAGCCGCTTTTCCCCAAAGCACTGTCTCGGCTCGCCGGCTGGGTGTCGGCCGGCGACCTGCGCTGGGCCGAGGACGTCGTCGACGGTCTCTCCAACGCCCCCGTTGCGCTGCAGCGCCTCTTCGACGGCGCCAACCTCGGCAAACAGCTGGTGAGGGTGAACGCGGCCGAAACGAAGGTGCACTGAATGACCGAGGTCAAGCAGGTACTCCAACAGCAGATGTCCACCGCTTGGGCACTGCTCGACTACCACGTGCAGCAGTGGCGCGACGACGACCTGTTCTGGGAACCGGCGCCGTCACACTGGACGATGCACCAGGTCGAGGGCGGTTGGGCTCCCGACTTCGCCGAGGTCGAGCCCACTCCTGTCCCGGCCCCCACGATCGCATGGCTGACCTGGCACATCGGCTGGTGGTGGACCACAGCACTCGCTCACCTGGAACGAACCGACATCCCGGCCCGCGAAGACATCGGCTGGCCGGGCACCTGCGCCTCGATCACCGAATGGCTGGGGAACATCCACCAGGCGTGGCGAACGGGGCTGGCCGCCACCGACCGCCTCGACGACGAATCGGCGTTCCCCTGGCCCGCAGGATCGGGCCACACCGTCGCCGACATGTGCGCATGGGTGAACATCGAGCTGACAAAGAACGCCGCCGAGATCGGTCAGCTACTGATCCTTCGACACGCACGACACCGACCGGCGCACCGTTCACCTCGCTGAAACGGCTTCAGTCAGCCGGCGCAGTGCCCACGACCTCTCCACGCCGAACTGGTGAAAAAGCGCAGGCTGTCGCGCCAGCCTGGCATCACCTTCCGAGGACCAGAGCGTCAGCGCCACCATCGAGGGGGACAGCGCCGGCCTGCGATGCCCGACATCTCCCAGACGCCGTCCGAGGAGCTGGAGATGAACGGCCTTGACGGGGGCGGTGTGAGCGTGGCATCCTGATTGCGGGATCGAGGTTGACTATTTATGTAGGTGTGGACATCTGTCTGCATTCTGCTCTATGCTGCCCTTCCGTGCTCGCCTCGACGTCCCCTCCCTCCGTATCGGCCGTGATGTCGTCCGGCGTGCGCGCCGTCAACCCGCCGCGAGCCCTCGGAAGGACACCTGTTGGCAGCCTCGCGCACCGCTTCCGCCGTACCCGCCGGTCCCCGCCGCGTCTCTTTCTCACGCATCCACGAGCCTCTCGAGGTTCCCGATCTGCTCGCCCTGCAGACCAACTCCTTCGACTGGCTGGTCGGAAACGAGCGCTGGAAGGCCCGGGTCGAGGCGGCCCAGAAGGCCGGAAGTAAGAGCGTCCCGACGCAGTCGGGGCTGGAGGAGATCTTCGAAGAGATCAGTCCGATCGAGGACTTCTCCGGGACGATGTCCCTGTCGTTCCGGGATCACCGGTTCGAGCCTCCGAAGTACTCCGTGGAGGAGTGCAAGGACAAGGACATGACCTACTCCGCCCCGATGTTCGTCACGGCGGAGTTCATCAACAACACCACCGGTGAGATCAAGAGCCAGACGGTGTTCATGGGCGACTTCCCGCTCATGACCCCCAAGGGGACGTTCATCGTCAACGGCACCGAGCGGGTGGTGACGTCCCAGCTGACGCGTTCGCCGGGGGTGTACTTCGATCGGGCGCTGGACAAGGCGTCGGACAAGGACATCTACGGGTGCCGGGTGATCCCGAGTCGGGGTGCCTGGCTTGAGTTCGAGATCGACAAGCGCGACAACGTGGGTGTGCGCATCGACCGCAAGCGCAAGCAGCCGGTGACGGTGCTGCTGAAGGCGCTGGGGTGGGACGAGGCGCGGATCCGGGAGCGGTTCGGCTCGTATGAGTCGATCAATGTGACGCTGGAGAAGGATCACACCTCCGGGCAGGATGACGCGCTGCTGGACATCTACCGCAAGCTGCGGCCGGGTGAGCCGCCGACGCGGGAGTCGGCGCAGACGCTGCTGGAGAATCTGTACTTCAATCCCAAGCGGTACGACGTGGCGAAGGTCGGCCGTTACAAGATCAACAAGAAGCTCGGTCTGGACCTGGACATGAACCAGGGGACGTTGACCGAGGATGACGTGGTCGCCACGATCGAGTATCTGGTGCGTCTGCATGCGGGTGAGGAGGAGGCGACCCTGGGCAGTGTGGCGGTGCCGATCGAGGTCGATGACATCGACCATTTCGGTAACCGGCGGCTGCGCACGGTGGGGGAGCTGATCCAGAACCAGGTGCGTCTGGGGCTGGCCCGCATGGAGCGTGTGGTGCGGGAGCGGATGACGACGCAGGACGTCGAGGCGATCACGCCGCAGACGTTGATCAACATTCGGCCGGTGGTGGCCTCCATCAAGGAGTTCTTCGGCACCAGCCAGTTGTCGCAGTTCATGGACCAGACCAACCCTCTGGCCGGGCTCACCCACAAGCGGCGGCTGAACGCGCTCGGCCCGGGCGGTCTGTCGCGTGAGCGGGCGAGCATGGAGGTCCGTGACGTCCACCCGTCGCACTACGGGCGGATGTGTCCGATCGAGACGCCCGAAGGCCCCAACATCGGCCTCATGGGGTCCCTGTCGTCCTTCGCACGCGTCAACCCCTTCGGCTTCATCGAGACGCCCTACCGCAAGGCCGTCGAAGGCCGCGTGACCGACGAGATCGAGTACCTGACGGCCGACGTCGAGGACCGCTACGTCATCGCGCAGGCCAACACGCCGCTCGACTCCGACGGCGCCTTCGCCGAGGACCGCGTGCTCGTCCGCCGCAAGGGCGGCGAGATCGAGGCGATCCGGCCCGACGAGGTCGACTACATGGACGTCTCACCGCGCCAGATGGTGTCGGTCGCGACGGCGATGATCCCGTTCCTGGAGCATGACGACGCCAACCGGGCGTTGATGGGTTCGAACATGCAGCGTCAGTCGGTGCCGCTGTTGCGTAGTGAGGCGCCGCTGGTCGGGACGGGTATGGAGTACCGTGCCGCGACCGATGCGGGTGATGTGATCACTGCGGAGAAGGCGGGTGTGGTCGAGGAGGTCTCGGCCGACTACGTCACGGTGATGAACGATGACGGGACCCGGACGACGTATCGGGTGTCGAAGTTCAAGCGGTCCAACCAGGGCACGTGCTTCAACCAGAAGCCGATCGTGGACGAGGGCCGGCGGGTCGAGGTCGGTCAGGTGATCGCCGATGGGCCGTGCACCGATGACGGTGAGATGGCGCTGGGCAAGAACCTGCTGGTGGCGTTCATGCCGTGGGAGGGCCACAACTACGAAGACGCGATCATCCTGTCGCAGCGGCTGGTGCAGGACGATGTGCTGTCCTCGATCCACATCGAGGAGCACGAGGTCGACGCCCGGGACACCAAGCTGGGTCCTGAGGAGATCACCCGTGATATCCCGAACGTGTCCGAGGAGGTCCTGGCCGACCTGGACGAGCGGGGGATCATCCGGATCGGTGCCGATGTGGTGCCCGGTGACATCCTGGTCGGCAAGGTCACTCCGAAGGGGGAGACCGAGCTGACGCCCGAGGAGCGGCTGCTGCGGGCGATCTTCGGTGAGAAGGCGCGTGAGGTGCGCGACACCTCGCTGAAGGTGCCGCACGGTGAGCAGGGCAAGGTCATCGGGGTGCGGGTGTTCTCCCGTGACGACGGTGACGAGCTGCCGCCGGGGGTCAACGAGCTGGTCCGGGTGTACGTGGCGCAGAAGCGCAAGATCACCGATGGGGACAAGCTCGCGGGCCGGCACGGCAACAAGGGCGTCATCTCCAAGGTGCTGCCGGTGGAGGACATGCCGTTCCTGGAGGACGGCACCCCCGTCGACATCGTCCTGAACCCCCTGGGCGTGCCCGGCCGCATGAACGTCGGACAGGTCCTGGAGACCCACCTCGGCTGGATCGCCTCCCGCGGCTGGGACATCAGCGGGGTGGAGGAGGAGTGGGCCGGGCGGCTGAGGGACAAGGGCCTCGACCGCGTCGAGCCGCGCACCAACGTCGCCACCCCCGTCTTCGACGGCGCCGGGGAGCAGGAGATCATCGGCCTGCTCGGCACCACGCTGGTCAACCGCGACGGCGACCGCATGGTGATGCCCACCGGCAAGGCGCGGATGTTCGACGGCCGCACCGGCGAGCCCTACCGGGAGCCCATCTCGGTCGGCTACATCTACATCCTCAAGCTGCACCACCTGGTCGACGACAAGATCCACGCCCGTTCGACCGGCCCGTACTCCATGATCACCCAGCAGCCGCTCGGCGGTAAGGCCCAGTTCGGCGGCCAGCGCTTCGGTGAGATGGAGGTCTGGGCACTGGAGGCCTACGGCGCCGCCTACGCCCTCCAGGAGCTGCTGACCATCAAGTCCGACGACGTCCTCGGCCGCGTGAAGGTCTACGAGGCCATCGTCAAGGGCGAGAACATCCCCGAGCCCGGCATTCCCGAGTCCTTCAAGGTGCTCATCAAGGAGATGCAGTCGCTGTGCCTCAACGTCGAGGTGCTCTCCAGCGACGGCATGTCCATCGAGATGCGCGACACCGACGAGGACGTCTTCCGCGCCGCGGAGGAGCTCGGCATCGACCTCTCCCGCCGCCCGAACGAGGGCGCGATGAACGTCGACGAGATCTGACGGCCGGCGCCTCCGGCCCGAGCGCTCGCCCCCCATCGCGGGAGGCGGCCGCCCGGGCCGGGGGCCGCCCGGTCCCCGAGAGCGGTCATCGGCGCAGGTCGAACGACAGGTGCGCGGACAGCGCGCGCAGGAAGTCGGCCGCGTCGAAGATCTCCCCGGCGGAGGCGGCGCCGGTCGTCCTGGTCCGGCCCGTGAGGATGCGGCCGACCGCCTCCACCGCCAGCGGCGCGCTGACGGCGTAGATGTCCCGGCCGCTCGCCGTCGCGCGCCGTTCCTCGCCGCCGGAGCGCACGACGACATCGACCAGGAACGTCTGGTCGGAGCGTCCGCGTTCGTCGGCGGCCTCCGGCGCCGGCGTGTCGGGGGCCGACAGGTCCTCGACCGCCTCGACGGTCATGTACGAGCGCACCTCGGGGACCGCCAGGTGGCTGGGGATCGTGACGACGTCGGCCATGCTGAACTCCCCGATGACGGGCCGGACGCCCATCGGCTCGGGGAACGTCCACTTCAACGAGGGGAGCACGTGCTGGTGGTAGTCCAACCTCCCGCCGGTGAAGCGGACCCGCCGCCCGTCGCGCCGCTCGTGGGAGACCGTGCCCGCGGCGCGCGTGCCCGTGGTGGGGCGCCAGCTGCTCAACCCGTAGGCGACGTGCACCTCGTCGGCGGCGGTCCAGTCGCCCATCGCGGCGGTGGCCAGCAGGTCGCCGAGTCCGCCGAAGAAGGCCATCGCGGGAACGACCGCGACTCCCGCGTCGCGGGCGCGCTCGGCGAAGTGCGCGAGCGTGTCGGCGTTGGCCTCGATCTCGGCCGCCACGTCCACGTAGGGGATGCCGGCGCGCAGCGCCGCCTCGATCACCGGCCCGGCCGTCGCGGCGAAGGGTCCCGCGCAGTTGACCACCGCGGCGGCGCCGGCCAGGGCGCGGTCGAGCGACGCCGGATCGTCGGCCGACGCGGGCCGGACGTCCAGCCCTGGAAAGGATTCCGCCAGTGCTTGCAGCTTCCCGGCGTCGCGGCCGGACGGCACCGGGACGAACCCGCGGTCCCGCAGCTCCGCCACAACGAACCGCCCGGTGTGCCCGTACGCGCCGAACACCGCGACCGTCTGACCCGCACCCATCGTCTCTCCCGTTGCCCTCGGTCGAACCACTGGACCGATCATGGCGGCGGCGGCCGTCCCGCACGAGCGTCCGGAACGCCATGCCTCGTACAATTCCGGACATGAGGACTGTCGCGGTCGCGGTCACCGACGGGATGCTGCATTTCGAGCTGTCGGTGGCCTACGAGGTGTTCGGCAGCGCACCGGCCGACGTGACCGAGCCCTGGTACCGCCTCCTCGGCTGCGGACCGGGCACCGTACGGGCCGGCGGCTTCCGGCTGGAACCCGACCACGGCCTCGACCGGCTGCCGACCGCCGACACCGTGATCGTCCCGGGCTGGGCCGACGTCGACGTGGAACCGCCCGGCGACCTGGTCGACGCGGTGCGCGCGGCCCACCGGGCGGGTGCGCGCGTGGCCTCGCTCTGCACCGGCGCGTTCGTGCTGGCCGCCGCGGGCCTGCTGGACGGGCGCCGCGCGACCACGCACTGGGCGCACACCGGGGCGCTGGCCGCGCGCTATCCCCGGGTGCAGGTCGATCCGGACGTCCTCTACGTGGACAACGGCAGCGTGCTCACCTCGGCCGGCAAAGCCGCGGCGATGGATCTGTGCCTGCACCTGGTCCGTCTCGACCGCGGCTCGGCGGTCGCGAACGCGGTCGCGCGTCGCCTGGTCGTGCCGCCGCACCGGGCCGGCGGCCAGGCCCAGTTCGTCCCCTCCCCGGTGCCGGCACAGGAGAACCACCCACTCGCCGAGCTGTTCCCGTGGGCGATCGAACGGCTGGACCACCCGCTCACCGTGGAGGACCTGGCCCGCCGGGCCGCCATGAGCTCGCGCAACCTGGGCCGCCAGTTCAGATCGGTCACCGGCACCACCCCGCTGCAGTGGCTGCTGACCCAGCGGATCCGCCGCGCCCAGGAGCTGCTGGAGACCACCGACGACAGCGTCGAGGCGATCGCGGCGGCCACCGGCATGGGCACCGGCACGACGCTGCGCCGCCACTTCAACCGCACGGTCGGCGTCCCGCCCGACAGCTACCGCCGAACCTTCCGCCGCTCACGCGCCGAGGGCGCCGCCGACGGGACCACGACCAGCGAACGGCAGGCCGCGACATCCCAGACGTAGCGACCCCCGTTCCAGGACGCCTCCCGGCGAATCCGCCCCGGCAGATCGTCGTGCTCCTGACGTAGCCGATCTGCCTGCCCGGTTCCAACGCGGTCCGCACCACGGCCGCGATCTCAATACGCCCCGGCATGTGCCGGGCCGATGGCACGTGCCGTTCAATCGAGGGAGAGTGCATGGACGCCGATGTGATCATTGTGGGTGCCGGTCCGACCGGCCTGATGCTGGCCTGCGAGCTGCGGTTGACCGGTGCGCGGCCGCTGGTCCTGGAACGCCAGCCGCAACGCCGCGACACCCCGAAGGCCGGGGGCCTGGGCGGGCAGATCCTGGAGCTGCTGCGCTACCGGGGGCTGCTGGACCGCCTCGAAGCGGCCTGCACCGCCCCTGTTCCGGCCCCCCGGTTCCCCTTCGGCGGGGTGCACCTGGACTTCACCCGCCTGCAGGATCCCCCGATGCACGCGCTGCCGCTGCCGCAGCAGCTGCTGGAGCGGGTGCTCGCCGAACGCGCCGGCGAACTCGGCACCGAGGTCCGGCTGGGGCACCAGGTGGTCGGGGTGAGCCAGGACGATGCCGCGGTGACCGCGGAGGTGCGCGGCCCGGACGGGACCTACCAGGTGAGCGCCCACTACCTGGTGGGGTGCGACGGTGCGCGCAGCCGCGTCCGCGACCGGGCGGGGATCGGCTTCCCCGGCACGACCTATCCGGAGGTCAATCGGCTGGCCCAGGTCACCCTGCCCGACACGGTGACCGTGCTCGGCGACGGCGACCTCGACGTCCCCGGCTACGGCACGATCCGTGCGGGGTTCACCCAGACCGACCGCGGTCTGTTCGGTCTCGGCTCGTCTCCGGACTCCAAGGTCGTGTCGCTCTACACCACCGAGGACGAGGCCGTCGAGTACGACGACGACGTGCCGATGACCGTGGCCGAACTCCAGGGCAGCATCCGCCGCGTGCTCGGCGCGGACGTGCCCGTGGGGGAGGCGCACCGGCTGTCGCGGTTCACCTTCAAGGCCCGGCAGGCCGAGCACTACCGTCTCGGGCGGGTTCTGCTGGCCGGGGACGCGGCGCACCTGTTCCCCGCCACCGGCGTGGCGATCAACGCCGGCATGCTGGACTCGGTCAACCTGGCCTGGAAACTGGCCGCCGCCGTCCACGGCTGGGCGCCGTCGGGCCTGCTGGACACCTACCACGGCGAACGCCACTTCGCCGGCGCCCGCACCATGCTGCACACCCAGGCCCAGGTGGCGCTGCGGCGCGGGCACGATCCCGCCGCCGAAGCGCTCCGGGAGGTCTTCCAGGAACTGCTCGCCGACGAGCAGCCGCTGCTCCGCATGGGAGCGCTTCTCTCCGGCGCCGACATCCGCTACCCGATGCCCGGTGCCGCCCACCATCCCCTGGCCGGCACCTTCGCTCCCGATCTCACCCTGCACACCGACCAGGGCATCATCGGCGTCGCCGACCTCATGCGCTCCGCGCGGCCCGTCCTGCTCGACCTCGCCGACCGGCCGGACCTGCGCGAGGCGGCCCGGGACCGGCAGCACCGCGTCGACGTCCGCACCGCCAAGACCGATGAGCGCCCGGCCGACGTCCTGCTGATCCGCCCGGACGCCCGCATCGCCTGGGCCGCGGCCGTCGACGAACCGGCCGACACCGCCGCGCCCGCGCTGCGCCAAGCGCTCTCCGACTGGTTCGGCGCTCCTGACGCCGACGGTGTCTGAGGGAGAGAGCAGCATCGCCCGTGGTTCACGTCTGGGACGGGACGAGGCGCTCGGTGTGCTGCCAGCCTTCGGTCACGTCGTGGGTGTACAACCACGAGGTGCCGCGTTCGTAGAAGAGTTTCATAGCCACGGGCATGACGAGGTTGCGGGCTCGGCGGGTGATGGGGCCCGCGGTCTTGGCGTCGCGGTTGGCGCTGGCTGATTTCACCATCTTGGCGACACGTGCCCGCCGCATCTGCTCGTAGACGGCCAGAGCGGCGGGGACGTCGTTCTCCTGGAGTGCCCGGGCCAGGACGATGGCGTCCTCGATCGCCATGGAAGCACCCTGCCCGGCGCCGACCGGGTGGCCGGAGTCGCCGACGAGCACGGTCCGGTCGGTGCGCCAGACCGGGATCTCGGGCAGCACGTGCATCAGGGTGGGGCGGTGCCATTCGGTGGCCGCCGCGAGCACGGCGGCGGGCATCCGTTCGCGCTGGTAGAGCCGTTTGAGCAGGTCCAGGTCGACCGAGGCCAGGTCGGGCTGCCGGGGGGAGGCGACCTGCGCGGCCCACCAGACCGCGCCGTCCGGCGCGGCGAGGTAGATGAAGGCACCGCCGCGGCCGAAGACCATGTTGAACACGCCGGGCTCCACGTCGACGCCGCGGGCGACCCCGGACGCCGAGTAGAGCCCCGCGTACCGGGGCTCCGGCGCGCCGGGGTCGAGGATCTGCCGGGTCGCCGACCAGATTCCGTCCGCGCCCACCAGCAGGTCCGCCTCGGCGGTGAGGCCGCTGTCGAACTCCGCCCGGACCGTCGATCCCTCGGTGACCGCGCCCACCAGGCGCTGCCCGGTCACGAGCCGGGCCCCGGCCCGGACGGCCTCCGCGCGCAGCGCCTCCACCAGCCGGCCGCGCATCAGGGTGACGCTCATGAGGGAGTCGCCGGCCGGCCGCCCGCGCGGGGTGTCGCCCAGCAGCCTGCCCGTTTCGGCCCACAGCCGCTGCCGGGGGACGGTGAAACCCGCCTGCCGGACGGTCTCCAGGCAGCCGAGCGCGTCCAACCCCCGCAGCCCGTTGGCCGCCAGGCTCAGGAACGAACCGACCTGCCCCGCCGGGTCGGCATACGCCTCATACACCGTCACCTCGGCCCCGATACGCCGCAGCGCGACTGCGCCTGCCGCTCCGGCGACCCCGCCACCGATCACGATGACTCGCACAGCTCCTCCTGAATCCAAGTTCACCGAATCATTATTCGGCGAATCGTGGCTCAGTATCTGGGATACTGCGTCTGCTGTCAACGGCGAGTCCGGGAGGAGCCTCGTGAGCGGCGTGCGGAAGGCGAAGGCGGCCGAGACCCGGGCCGCCCTCAAGGACGCCGCGCGTCGGGTGTTCATGGAGCGCGGCTACCTGAACACCAAGATCACGGACATCACGGCGGCGGCCGGCCGCGCCACCGGGTCGTTCTACGACCATTTCGCCGGCAAGGAGGAACTGCTCCAGGCCCTCATGGCCGATCTGGAGGAGCAGGCGGACGCGGAGGTCGCGGCCTCGGAGCACCCCCGCGACCACGACCTGTCCGACCGGGGCCAGCTGCGGTGGCACCTGGCGATCGCCTGGCGCGCCTACCGGGAGCACCTCCCGGTGATCGCCGCCCGGCTACAGTCGATCATGGCCGACGGTCCCGCGTCCGGACACGCCTGGACGGCCCTGGCCGCCGAGACCGGCACCTTCCGCGACCACCTCGAATGGCTCCGCGAACAGGGCCACCCGCTCCCCGGAGATCCCGCGCTGGTGGCCGCCGCCATCGGCGCCATGCTCTCGATGTTCGGCTACTCCGTCCTCACCGCGGGCGACAACGCCCCGGACGTCACCGACGACGAGATCATCGACACCCTGACCGACCTGCTCCTCCACGGACTCGCCGGCCCCGGGGACCCCGGCCCCTGAGACTCCCGGGCCTCCGCGCTGCCGAGGCCCCGTCGGCCAGGGAACCTCCACGGGCCTCGCGTGCCCAGCCGGCGAGCCCGGCTCCCGTGAACGCCGCCGACCGGCGACCGCCGTTGCAGCCGCGGCTCGCCCGCCGCCAGACGGAGGGGCGCCTGCAGTTGCGCGGCGTGGCCGAAAGGCACCTCCGCCGCGGACGGCGCCCTGCCCTCGACGTCTTACAGGCGTCCTCGACGCGTGCTCGGCGCAGCGCCATCGCCGGGGGAGAGGCCGAAGCGTCGGGCGAAGGCGGACATCTGCTCGCGCTGCTGCTCCAGATCGGGTGCGGTGGCACTGACGACGATGCGGGTCACACCGTGCCCGGCGAACTCCTCGACCCGTTCCTCGGACATGTCCATCGAACCCCAGCGGGTGTACTCCAGGGCCGCCGGATCACGGTCCGCTTCGGTCGCGGCCGACCGAGCGAGTTCCAGTTGGGCGGCCCGCTGGTCCGGGGTCAGCGAGCCGCCGGGGAAGAAACCGTCCCCGTGGCGTCCGGCGCGGCGGGCGGCCGCCGGGCTGGAACCGCCGACATGGATCGGGAGGCCTGTGCCGCCGAAGGGCTTGGGGAAGCTGCACAGGTTCTCGAAGGAGAAGAACTCTCCGTCGAAGCCGACACCGTCGTCGTCCCCGGCCCACAGCAGCCGCAGCACCTGGATGGCCTCATCGGCGCGGCGGCCGCGGGTGCGGAAGTCGACCCCGACCGCCTGAGCCTCGCCGGGCAGCGCGCCGAGCCCCACGGTCAGCAGCCTCATCCGCCCTTTGGACAGCTGGTCGATCGTCGCCAGGCGCTTGGCGAGCGTCACCGGGTGGTGATACGGCAGCAGCAGGACGCCCGTGCCGAGGAGGATCCGCTCGGTTGCGGCCGCGACGAAGTTCAGGCAGTCCAGCGGGTCGCCGTAGGGCAGCGAGGGAGGCAGGTCCATCCCGCCCACCTGCGCGCCGGGGTAGAGAACGATGTGCTCGGGCACGTAGAGCGCCTCGAAACCGCACTCCTCGGCGTGCCGGGCGTAGGCGGTGATCCGGTCGGGATCCACGCCGAAGAAGGGCGTGCTGTAGCTGATCGCGAATTTCACGTCGTCCCCGTGTTCCACTGCGACCAGGGCGAGGTCCCTGATCTCGGTGTTGGACGGTAACCGTTGACGTCAATGTCAATGTCAACCCCGAGAAGGACGGAGCTACCGCGCGAGCAGGGGGAGCGCCGGGAAGGCGTGGTCCTGCCACAGCATCCGCGAAGTCTCTTCGGGATAGGCACCGGTCGTCGACGGCTGGTCGAAAAGCCGCGCGAGGCGGTGCTGGGCGTCGTAGGCAGGCCAGCCCGGGTCGCCGTGAGCGGCGAACGCCCTCCACGCTCCGCGGAGCTGCGCCGACAACTCTTCCGCCGCCGGTGAGGGCGCGTCGCCGATCAGCATGGCAGGCCGTCCGCTGGTCAGGTTGCCGAAGACGAGCGGAACGTCCAGGCCGTGACAGGCGCCGAGGCCACCGCCGGCTCCCGGGGCGGACCAGGTCAGCTCGTACAGGTGGGCCTGGCCGCCGCCGGCGATCTGGGCGACGGCGAGGTGGAGGCTCGGCATGCGGAACAGCCAGTCCGCGTTGACCAGTTCGTAGAGTTCCTCATCGGTCGCGGCCGGGAACGCCTCGCGATACCGGCGTGCGCCGTCCGGGCCGGGGGCGAGCAGGTGAAGGGCGGTCTCGGTCTGCTCGTGCGTGACCTGGCCGAGCACGCCGTCGATCAGGCTGAACAACCGGTGCTCGTCACGGGTGTGGCCGACGAGGAGTGCGACGTCGCGGGCGGCGCCGGCGGCCAGTGCCCGCCACGGGGTGGCCGGCAGGACGTCACCGTCGACGACCGGCGCGAACGGGATCGGCCGGTGCGTGATCTGCCCCCAGCGCTCCCGCCGTCCGGCCATCCCGGCGGAGACCGCGTCACCTGCGGCGGGCAGCCGGGCCGGGGCCACCGCCGACATGTCGGACGCCGTGGGCCGTACGCCCAACTCGTCGGCGCAGGCGACGGCGATGTCGGCGGCCAGTTCGGGGGAGAAGAAGGTGCCCGGCACGCTCTGCGCCACCGCCCGGTGAAAGAGCCCGGCGGCGCGCGGCATGGCCAGCAGCGCGGCGACCGATCCGCCGCCCGCCGACTGCCCGAAGACCGTGACCTGGTCCGGGTCGCCGCCGAACACCCGGATGGTGTCCCGCACCCACTGCAAGGCCGCGACCTGGTCGAGCAGCCCCCGGTTGGCGGGGGCTCCGTCGATCTGCGCGAAGCCCTCGATGCCGAGGCGGTAGCCGAGGGACACGACCACGGTTCCGCTTCCGGCCAGGCGCCCGGCGTCGTACTCCGGGAGGCCGGCGTTGCCCATGACGTAACCGCCGCCGGGGATCCAGACCATCACCGGAAGCCCTGCCCTCGGATCCGGATCCGGCGTCCAGACGTTGACCGTCAGCCAATCGTCGCCGGCGGCGTCCTGGGACGCCCCGAGCATGCCGGACTGCGGGGGCGGCGGGCCGAACGCCACCGCCGGGCGCACGCCGTCCCAGCTGCGCACCGGTTGAGGGGCGGCGAATCGGAGGGCGCCGACCGGCGGCTCGGCGAACGGGACGCCGCGGAAGACCGCGAGGCCCGCCTCCCGCCTGCCGCGTACAACGCCGGCCGCCGTGCGGACTTCCGGCTCGGACGCTGACAGCTTGCTGGACGCGGTGACAACCACTTCGCGGTTTCCTTCCCGTTCCCGTCCGGCAGAGCATCCCTGGGCACACCATCCGCAGGCAAACCTTTTACGAACGGTCTCAGGGTGTTCAGGCCAGCGCAGGTGACTGCGCGACGTTCACGGCGGTGGCCGTCTCACCTCCGGTCGGCGATCGAACGAAGATCCCTGGGACGTGGGGCTTGGCGGGTGTTCCGCGGCCGGGCCATGCGATGTCGTCGACGGCGAGGAACGGCTCAGCGACCACGGTCGCGGGGGTCGCCCCGGTGAACTCCACGACGTCCCGATGCAGGTGGGACTGGTCGGCGTAGCCGGTGTCGGCCGCGACCTGGGCCGCGCCTTCACCCGCGACCAGGCGGTGGGCGGCATGGTCGAAGCGGACCAGCTTCACAGCGCGCTTGGGCGGCAGGCCGAGCTGCGACCGGAACCGGGACCACAGCCGCTTACGGCTCCACCCGACCTCGGCAGCGAGTTCGTCGACCCGGGCCAGGCCACGGCTGCCGACGATCCGGTGCCAGGCCCAGGCCACCTCCGGGTCCACCGGCGGCCCCGCCTCATGCCTGCGGGCGAGCAGCGCGTCCGTCAACGCGAAGCGATCCTGCCACGACGCGACATCGCTCAGTTGCTCGCAGATCCGTGCCGTTTCCCGACCCCACAGGTCGCCCAGGGACGCGACGGCGCCGTCGAGGTCGGCGGGGGAGACGCCCAGAACCGCGCGTGCGATGACCGGGGACAGGCGCACCTGCACGCACTCGACGTTCTCTCCCCGTACGCGGACCGCTCCGCCGGACCCCAACCCGGGGCCGGCGACCATGCTTCCCCGCAGTTGCCGCCCGTCGGCAAAGTCAAGGACGGGTGAACCGGCGCCGAACTCCAGGAGCAGCGTCACGGCCGGGTGCGGGACCATCTGGAGCGCGTCCAGGTCACGGACACCGAACCCTGCCATGGTGACACCGGCTACACGGCTGGGCCGCCGTGGGCATGCGACATCCCACACAGCCGCGTCGTGCACGAATTTCTGCACGGTCCAAAGCTACGCGAGCCGGCCGAGGGGAACATTCGTCCAATCCTCCGGCACTTACCTGAGGAGACAGTGGGCGCATGACTGTTTCTGACGGCGGCCCGTCCGTGAACGACGGCGCCGAGACCACCGAGTGTTCGACCCTGTCGCTGGACGACGGCGACATCTACGTGTGCCAGGACGGCCCCCGCGACGCCCCCGCACTCCTGCTCATCCATGGGACCGCCTCCTCGACCCGCTCATGGGCCCCGATGGTTCCGCTGCTGACCGGATCTCACCGCGTCATCCGGGTCGACCTGCTCGGGCACGGCCGGTCGGCCGAACCGGCCGACGGCAGCTACGCGCTCCCGGACCAGGCGCGTCGGGTCGGCGCCGCACTGGACCGGCTCGGCGCCGAGCACGCCGTGGTGGTCGGTCATTCCAGCGGCGGCGCGGCCGCCACCGCCCTCGCCGAACAGCGCCCCGACCTGGTGACCGCGCTCGCGCTCGTCAACACCGGACCCAGCCTGAACGCCTTCATCGCACCGGAGTCCGCGGCGCTCGACCCCTCTCAGTGGCCGCCGACCGACGAGCAGCTGCGCCGGTTCGCGAGCACTGGTTTCAGCCGCGCCGGCTACCAGATCCCGGAAGAGCTCCTGGGAGACGTGCGCAGTATGACCCACCACACGCTCGCCGCGACGACGCGGGCCACCCTCTCCTACCTGGACGAACAGGCACTGCCGGATCGGCTGACGGCAGTTGGCAAGCCGCTACTGGTGATCTTCGGCGAGGACGACCGCAGGTGGCGATCCTCATCCGCCGCCGACTACCGCGCCGTTCCGGGCGCGAAGGTCGAGTTGCTGCCCGGTCTCGGGCACTCGCCTCTCCTCGAGGACCCGCCGCGGACGGCGGCCTCCCTGCTGGCCTTCACCGCGACCCATGCCTGACCGGGGGACCGAATGAAGAAGAGGAATGCCACGCGGGTTCTCATCTCCGGCGCCAGCATCGCCGGCCCGGTGCTGGCGTACTGGCTCACCAGGCACGGCTTCTCCGTCACCGTCGTCGAGCGCGCACCGGCCCTGCGCAAGACCGGCGGCCACGCGGTCGATCTCTTCCGGCCCGCGATGAACATCTCGGAGAAGATGGGCGTGCTCCCGCGCATCGAGGAGCGGGCCACCGGCACGCACCGGATGACCGTCCACCGGGAGGGCGCGCGGCGTCCCGTCCGGGCGGACCTCTCCAAGATCTTCAGCGCCGCCTCCGACCGGCACGCCGAGGTCATGCGCGACGACCTGAGCGAGATCTACCACGACGCCACACGCGACCACGTCGAGTACGTCTTCGGTGACTCGATCGCCGCGCTCTCGCCCGACGGCGAGGTGCGGTTCGACAACGCCCCGCCGCGCCGCTTCGACCTCGTCGTCGGCGCGGACGGCCTGCACTCCAACGTGCGGGGTCTCACCTTCGGTGAGGAGTCCCGCTTCAGCACCTTCATCGGGGCCTACCTCGAAGTGCTGACCCTGCCGAACACCGCCGGCCTCGACGGCGAACTGCTCATGCACGTCGGCGTCGGCCGCACTGCCGGCATGTACGGCGCGCGGCACCTCGGCGACGCGCGGGCGTTGTTCCTGTTCCGGAGCGAGCGCGAACTCGACCACCACCGCGACGTGCCCCGGCAGAAGGAGTTGCTGCGCGGTGCGTTCGAGGGCCTTCACCCCGACGTGGACCGCTGGCTGGCCGAGCTCGACCGCACCCCGGCGTTCTACTTCGACTCGATCACCCAGCTCCACATGGACACCTGGTCACGGGGGAGGGTGACGCTCGTCGGCGACGCGGGCTACTGCCCCGGCCCGGCCGTCGGAGGCAGCACCACCCTCGCCATCGTCGGCGCGTACGTCCTCGCCGGAGAGCTGGCGCGGGGGGACGGCGACCACGAGTACGCCTTCCCCGCCTACGAGCGCGCGATGGCGGACCACGTCCGCGCCAGTCGTGCGGTCGCGCTGAGCGCCGCGAAGACCCTGATCCCCACCTCACGCCTCGGCGTGTCGGGACTCGTCCAGGGCGCCCGCCTGATCTCCGCCCTCCCCACCGGCCCCAGCCGCGCCCTCCTCCGCCTCACCACCAAAAGTGCCCGCCTCTACAACTCCATGACCGTCGACGACTACCCGCCACCGCCCACCGCACCGAGTGCCCGGACCGTCCTCGCCGGCGCCCCGGACGGCGACCTGCGAGTGGAGTGAGGGATGCCCACCGCCCTGCTGGCGACCCGGGCTCGCAGAACGGGTGTGAGGGATCGAATCACCGACCTGTGCCTCTATGCGGGCGGGACGCGGTCCGCGCCGATGGCGACGCCGACGATCGTGCAGGGCTCGGTGCCGTGATTGTGCCAGGCGTGCCGGGTGCCGTTCTGGACGACCACATCGCCCGCCCGCAACACCGTCTTCTCTCCGCCGTCGAGTTCCAGCGTGGCCTCCCCTGAGACGACCAGGACGTAGTCGATGGTGTCGGTGGTGTGCATCCCCGGGGCGCCGGGCTCATTGGCGGCCATCGCGCCCGGCATCTGCCGCTCCAGATCCTCCAAAGCCGCGGCCATGTCCAGATCCGGAGATGGGACCAGCTCGCCCGGCGGGACCGTGTTGATCATGAAGCGCGATCCATCACGGGGCGGGTACCACGCCTCGGCGCGGCGCGGCGAACCGTCGTCGGGGAACGTCGGCCGCTCGTCCCGGCCCCACAGCCGGAAGAACGCGCAGCCGGGCATCAGCTCCGAAGTGATGGGCTCGACATCACGGTCGTCGACCACGCGCGCCCTGCCCTGGGAGTCGTGACCGGTGACCACTCGGCGAACCTTCATGCGCTCCATCTGATCACTCCTTGATACGGATGCGTATTGATACGGACGCGTATTGATACGCCACCGTATCCACTGCTCGCGAACCCGTCAATACGCTGGCGTATCCTGTGTCCCGTGGTGAACGACTCGACCCGGCTGTCGGCCCAGGACTGGGCGCGGGCCGCACTGGAAGCGATCGCGAACGGCGGGCTCGCCGCGGTCGCTGTCGAACCGCTGGCGCGGACACTCGGCGTGACCAAGGGCAGTTTCTACGCGCACTACCGGAACCGGGACGAGTTGATCGCGGCTGCACTCGCGGAGTGGGTGCGAACTCATGGCGCCGAGGCGCTTGCCGACTTCGCCGCGATCTCCGACCCGGCCCAGCGGCTGCGCGAGTTGCTCACCGTCGTCGTGCAGGCCGTCCAGCCGCTGGCGCCGTCGGTGCACCTCAGCCTGCTCGGCGCACGCAACGACCCCCGGGTCAGGGACGCGATTCGCCAGGTGAACCAGGCCCGGCTGGAACTCCTGGACCGCACCTACCGCGAACTCGGCCTGCCGCCAGACCGAGCGACCTCTCGGGCACGCGTCGCCTACGCGGCCATCCTCGGACTGTTGCACCTGGCACAAACCGATCCGGACGCCCCGCACCCCGCCGTACTGGCCGACGAGGCGACCGCCATCTTCCTGCCGTCATGACGGTGCACGCCGGCTGAGGTCAGCCACAACCCCGCTCACCGCATCCGCGATTCGAGCAGCATCGACATCGCGGCGCCGACCTGAGCTCGCAGGCCGCCGACGCCGGGGTGCCCCGCTACCGGCCCGGCGTGTAGGCCAGCACCACCGCGCCGTTGCCGATGTCGGTCACGCCCGTCAGATTCATGGGAGTCGTGCTGATGCCCGACAGAAGCGACTCACCGGAACCCGCGACAAAGGGCGAAATGCTCAGATGCAGTTCGTCCAGCAGGCCCGCCTCGACGAGCGCCCGGCTGAAAGGGCCGTTGCCATACTTCACCAATGTGCCGTCGCCGGACTCTTTGAGCTGGGCGACGGCGTCGATGGCGTCGCCGGCGAGCACTTCGGCGTTCCAGGTGGTCTCGGTCAGCGTGGTGGAGGCGACGTGCTTTGGTAGGGAATTGAACTTGTCGGCGAGGTCTCCGGTCATGGTCGGCCACGTTGCGGCGAAGCGTTCGTAGGTCACCCGTCCGAGCACGAGACCGGCCGCGTGTTCCAACAGCCGGAGCTGATAGTCGAAGTGGTTGTCGTTGGAGGCGACCTTCATCTGTCCGGCCCACCAGTCGTCCCCGGAGAACCTCCCGTCGATCGAGAGATGGTTGAATTCGATCAGTTTTCGCATCCTCGGAGACAACCATCCGGCTGATCGGCCCGTCTTGTATCGAACCGAATCCCGCCCGCCCCGAGGTGCTGCCCAAGCGGGGCGGGGCCGGGATCAGAACGCGACGAACGGAATGCCGGACCTCAACTCGCCTGGGGTGTGGCCGGTCGCCCACCGCATCGCCCGCGCGAGCTGCGGCTGATCGTAGTAGCCGCCGACGGTGACCACGTCGGCGAGCGATGCCCCCGCCGCGAGGAGCCGCGCGGCGTGCCGTGCCCGCTCGATGCTGACGAGCTTGCGGCGCGATATCCCGACGGCCCGGCGGAACCGGATCTGCGCCGTCCGTTCCGACATGGCTCGTGGTCGTTCGCCGTGACGGATCACGTCGACGAGTGGATCGAAGGTCAGCAAACCCGCTCGCACGAGCCTGCTGACGAAGACGTCGACGTTCTGCTCGTTCGGCATCTCCCAGTCTCGGCCGTCCAGCAAGATCCGGCCGCCTGGCAGGGTCGGCAACAGGGCATCGTTCAGGTCGGCCAGACCGGAAGGCGGGAACAGGGGCAGATAGGCACCGAGCCGCAGCTCAACACCGAAGAACTCCGAGCCCTCCGGACAGGTCAGTTGTGTGGCCCCGGTCTCCGGTCCGCGCAGGTGCACCGTCAACCTGTCACCGCTCCGCGCAAACGCGATCATGGAGGAGCCCTTGGCCGCCGAGGCGAAACCGGTCGCGGCGTCACAGCGTGCCGACCAGACTCGTTGCACCAGCGGGACCTCGCCGGCAACAGCGTCGAAGATCAACCCCATAACGGCGGGAGTCTAGACGGTCCCGGCTCCACCGGACTGAGACCGGGCAGCACCGCGTGGGAGTCGAGCGAGCCGACACCGACTTCCCCCACCGGCCGCTGGTCACCGCTGATCCTTACCGGAGAAGGCTCATTGTCAGGTTGCCGGCGCGTCCTCGATGATCCACTGGATTCCATGCGGGGCGAGGAAGTCGAGGAAGGCGATGGGGTGGTAGGCCTGGGCGGGTGCGAGTACTCCCGGCTTGGCAGGATCGGCGATGAGACGCCGGGCGCTTTCGACGGCGATCACCGCGGTCGTGCCGTAGGTGTCGGGGCCCTGGACGATGCCGCGGGCCCGGCGGCTGTCGGTACCGGTGGCGTCGAGCACGTAGCTGAAGCGCTGGGTGCGGCGGCTGTCCTCATCGGGTCCTTCAGGCAGGCTTTCGATGATCTCTGGTGTGAGTGGGGTGTTCAGCCGATCGCCCAGCGCCGCCTCGGTCAGGCCCTGGACACGCCGGACCCGGATGTGACGGGGAATGGTCACCACCTCCGACACAGGGAAGGCCATCACCGGGGTCGCCTCCGACCGTCCAGGCAGCGTGATCGCGGTGCGGCGGGCGCGCACGCCGGGGCGCCAGTCGCCGTCGTCGTAGGCCAGGCCTCCCGCCTTGATGGCGTCGATCGTTTCGACGACCGATCGCAGCGAGCCGCGCGACATGCCGCCGCCCCCGACGACCACGTGGGTGGTGATGATCTCTTCGACCGAATCGAGACGGTCGGCCAGGATGTGGGCCATGAGGTCTACCGGGACGCAGCCGTCGTTGGTGGCGGGTACGACGCTGACCCCGGCGTTCTCCGCCTCCGTTGCGAAGGTGTCGAAGATCTTCTTGACGTAGAGCTGCTCACCTGAGGTGTCGACGTAGTGACAGCCGGCGGCGATCGCGGCGCGGACCACGGCCTCACCCGACGAGGTGAACGGTCCGGCGCAGTTGATGACGCCGTCGCAGCCGCGGAACGCGCTCACAAGCGCCCCATGGTCGCTGGTGCCGGCCACGCGTCGTTCCGCGCCGGGGAGGCCGACCGCTGAGGCGGCCTCCTCCAGGCGCGCGAGATCGCGTCCGGTCAGGACCGCCTCGATGTCGCGTCGTGCCAGCTCTGTGAGCACGAGCTTTCCCTGGTATCCGCTCGCGCCATAAACGGCGATCTTCATGTCGTCTCCTCACGATGGGAGCTGCGCGGTCGCTCAGCCAACCAGCACAGTAAGGCGCTGATACAAGACGATGAATGCGTGATGCGCTCGTGAGTTTGCGTCATCGTCTTCGGCGAGATAGTCGTTGGTTACTCTGGCTGCGTGGATGTTCTGTCTGATGTGGTGAGTGCGGCGCGTACTGGTCGATCCCACTCGGGCCGGGTGACCAGGTCCGCCCCCTTCGCTCAGCGGTTTCCGGCGGTGCCGTCCGCCGGGTTCCACATCGTTCTCCAGGGAACCTGCTGGCTTCTCTCGTCGCAGGGTGAGCCGATCGCGCTCGGGCCGGGCGACGTGGCGTTCCTGCCGCGCGGATCCGCACACGGTCTGGCCGACGACCCGTCCACCCCGGTGAGCGAGCCGCCCACAACGCTCACCGGACTCCGTGATGGACGCGACGACGAGACGTCAGCCGACCGGCCGCCGACGGTGGTCATGCTCTGCGGCGCCTACCTCCTGGACAGATCCGGGCCGCATCCGCTTCTGAACGATCTGCCCGAGGTCATCCATCTACCGACGCGGGTAGGGCGCCGCAGGGAACTCAGCGCCGCGGTCGAACTCCTCGGCGTGGAACTGGACGGCGACGCCCGCCCAGGCTCCGACACCATCCTGCTCACGCTGCTGGATCTTCTCCTGCTCTACATCCTGCGCGCGTGGTTCGAAGAACAGCGCGTCTCCGGCCACTCCGCCGCCGGCTGGGCTGCGGCCCTGCACGACCCCGCCGTCGCCGCCGCCCTGCGCGCCATCCACGGAGACCCCGGCCGGCCATGGACCGTCGAGGAACTGGGCGCGCAGGCACGCCTGTCCCGCGCCGCCTTCGCCCGGCGGTTCACCCATCTGATCGGCCAGCCGCCGCTCACCTACCTGACATGGTGGCGGATGACCATCGCCGCCCGGCTCCTGCGCACCTCCGACGCGCCCGTCAACACGATCGCCCAGCAGGTCGGCTATAGCTCGCAGTACACCTTCGCCCATGCCTTCAAACGCCAGTACGGGTCACCGCCCGGCAGTTACCGGCACCACGCCGGCTGAAGAACAACACCCGCGTGTGGCACGCCCCGGCCCCTTCGTAGCCGGCGCGGGTGGTGGCGGACGGTCACCCCTGACGCCCGTGTATCGACACGGGCGCCGACGCAAAGGAGATCGATCCCCATGAGGCGTTTCCTCACCGTCCCCGGCGGTGTCGTCGGCATCGTCCGCCGCGTCGCCGTTGGCCTTCAACGTGACGACGACCAGCTCGCCCGCGGGGCCGCCAAGCGGCTGCGGGGCGTGCAACTAGAGGACCGGCTTACCAGGCCAGTACTCACAGCATTGACTGGTCCCGTGGTTGAGGCCACGGGACCAGACTCTGTTGGGCCCTTCCCACTTGCACAGTCCGCGGCCGCCGCCCCGGCAAAGGATCAACGCCTACCCTGGGACAGGGCGTGACGAACTGGGGAACGAGAATCCCCACCACGTTGCAGGCCCCGGCCGCCGGTCCTTAGGATTTCGGTGATTGCCACCGGGATCCCTGGCCGCGTCAGTGACTCGTGGTGTTCTCGTGACCGCGCGGGGCCGGGCTCGCCGGCCGTGACGGTTCGTTGCTCCTGATCAGCCATAGGCCCGTGAACACGGCTGTGGCCAAGGTGACGGCGCCGGCCACGACGAAGGCGCTGTTGAGGCCCTCCTCGAATGTGGCGCCTCCGGACTCCCGGGTGCGGACGACGGCTCCGAGCAGCGCCACGCCGAGGACCGCGCCGATCTGCCGGGTGGTGCTGCTGACGCCCGACGCCAGGCCGCCCTCCTGGGGGCTGACCGACTGGATGGCGGCGCCGGTCAGCGGGGACATGGTCAGGGCGAATCCGATACCGATGACGGCCAGCCGCCACCAGACGTTCGCGTAGCCGGTGTCGGCGTGCACGAAGCCCAGGGCCAGCAGTCCCAGCCCGGCCAGCGTCAGGCCGATGGTGACCATGATCCGGAAGCCGTACCGGGCGGCGAACCGGCCCGCGAACGGGCTGATGATGACCATCGCGAGCGTGGCGGGCAGGGTCTGCACCCCGGCTCGCAGGATCGAGCTGCCCTGGACGTAGACGAAGAACTGGGAGAAGAAGAACGACGAGCCCATGAGCGCGAAACCGACCACGATCATCGCCGTGTTGGAGACCGTGAACAGCCGTTGCCGGAAGAGGCGCAATGGCAGCATCGGTGCCGAAACCCGTCCTTCGACGAGCACGAAGACGGCGAGGATCACGGCTGCGGCGGCGAAGCTGCTCAGGATCACGGGCGAGGTCCAGCCACGGGAGCCGCCCTCGATCAGCCCGTAGGTGAGCGCCCCCACGCCCAGGACGGACAGGACCGTTCCCGGGACGTCGATCGCCGGCGCGCTCGGGTTGCGGGACTCGTCCAGCACGCGCAGGCCCGCGACCAGCAGGACCGCACCGACGGGCACGTTGACGAGGAAGATGGCGGGCCAGCCGAAGGCCTCCACCAGAACACCACCGGCCACTGGTCCGGCGGCCAGGCCGATTCCGCTGAATCCGGCCCACAGCCCGATCGCCTTGACCCGCTCCTGCGGAACCGGATACGCGGCGGCGAGCAGGGTCAGCGAGGCGGGGCTCAGCGCGGCGGCCCCGACGCCCTGCAGCACCCGCCCGACGATCAGCCAGCCGATCGAGGGCGCGGCGGCGCACAGGACGGACGCGGCGGTGAACACCACGACGCCGGCCAGGTACATCCTCTTGCGGCCGAAGCGGTCGGCGAAGACGCCGCCGGACAGCAACAGCATGGCGACCAGCAGCACATAGGCGTCGACGATCCATTGCAGCCCGGTCAGCTGGGTTTGCAGCCGCTCCTGCATGTCGGGCAGCGCCGCACTGACGATCGTGTTGTCGAGCAGCACCATGAACTGCCCGAGGCAGGTCACCGTGAGCAACGCCGCCCGGTTCGGCACGGCCACCGGCGGTGCAGACTTCATCCGTCCTCCTAAAGCAGTCCCCTACTGCGTTAGGACACTAGACGCCGGGCCCCGTAAACGCAACTGCGAGCTGCGCTAAGGTGTGGGCATGGAGGAACGATGGCCGGTCCGGCGGCCCGGCGGGCGCAGCGCCCGTGTCCGGGCGGCGGTGCACCAGGCCGTCACGGACCTGGTCGGCGAGCGCGGCTACGGCGAATTCACGGTCGGTGACGTCGCGGCCCGCGCAGGCGTGGCCGACACCAGCGTCTACCGCCGGTGGGGCACCCTTGAGGCCCTGCTCACCGATGTGGCGCTCGCGCGCCTGAACGCGCAGTCGCCGATGCCCGACACCGGGAGCCTGGCCGGTGACCTGCACGCCTACGCGGCCCAGGTGGCGCGCGAGATCACGGGACCCGACGGCCTGGCGGTGCTGCGCCTGACCGTCGCCCTGTCGAACAGGGGCGAACGGGGTCTGCAGGCGCGTGACGACTTTCTCGCCGAACGCACCCGGTTCGTGCAGGCCATGCTCGACCGCGCCGGCGAACGCGGCGAGCATCCACCCGACGTGCTGGACGTGCTCGACCACATCATGGCCCCGATGTACATCCGCGTCCTGTTCGGCGCGGGCCCGCTCACCCCGGACTACATCGCCGGCCTGGTCGACCGGTTGCTGGGGCAGGCCTGATCTCTGCCTTCTGGCGGAGACGCGGATCGGCCGGGCGGTGCATACCTGCGCAGCCGGCGGGGCGGAGTAGCGCGTGGGGGATTGGCGAGGGATGCTCAGGTGCAGGAGAAGCTCAGCGCCCCGGGCAGCCGGAGCCGTCCTGTGGTTGGGAACTGGGGGAGAGGCGAAAGGGACCGGCCCCAGCGGATGGCTGGGGCCGGCGAATGTACACCTGCCGAACGTGCCCGGTCGTCAGACCGGGAGCGCGGGCAGGTACAGGGGCCGCTTGCGGGCTCGGGTCGCCTGCTCGAAGGAGTAGGCGAGACCCAGGAGCTCCTCGTCGCGGTTCCTGCGACCCATGAACGAGACGCCCAGCGGCAGCCGGGCGTCGGCGTAACCCGCCGGTACCGTGATGCTCGGATACCCGCCCACCGACGCCGGAGCGCCGGAGAACACCCAGGCGTGGCCGCGCTCGGTGATCTTCGGAGCCCGGCCGTTGGACGGAGCCATGATCGCGTGGAGGCCGTGGCGCCCGAAGAGGGCGTCAACGCCTCCGCGGGTCTCCTCGGTGATCCGTTGGCGTTCCTCCAGGTACTCCCGCGGTGAGCGGGCCAGGTCCGAATCCTGCGCTCGTTCGAACCTGGTGAACCCGAGTTCGGACCTCCGCTCGGCCGGATGGCTGAACGCGATCAGCTCGTCGAGATTCCGAGGGTGCTCGCCCCCGACCGAGCTCAGGTAGGCGTTGATGCCCCTCTTGAACTCGTAGGGAAGCACCCCGGACGGGTCGGGTGCGGGCACGTCCACCTCGACGATGGTCACGCCCAGTTCCTCCAGCCTCGCCGCGGCTTCCGCGAGAACACGATCCACGTCGGGGTGGGTGCCGGCCGACCTCCTCCCGCGCCACACGCCGATCCTGGTCCCAGCCGGAAGGTCTGGTTCCAGACGGCAGGCGAAGCGGGGTGTCGCGATCACCGCGAAGACCGCGGCGGCGTCCGCCACGTTCCGGGTGATCGGCCCGGCGGTGTCCTGGTGCGGCGAGATCGGCACGATGCCGGCCCCGCTGACCCGTCCCAGGGACGGTCGGAAGCCGACCACGGCGCTCGTCGCGGAAGGCGCGATGATGGAGCCGAAGCTGTCGGTGCCGATGGCCAGCGGGGCCAGACTCGCCGCCGCCGCGACCGCGGAACCGCCCGAAGACCCGAAGGGTGTCCGATCCAGGACGTGGGGATTCCGGGTCTGACCGCCGACCGGGCTCCAGCCGTTGTGCGGGGCAGAGGTGCGGTAGGCGGCCCACTCCGACAAGTTCGTCTTGCCCAGAATGATCGCGCCGCTTTTGCGCAGTCGCCCCACCAACTCCGCGTCGCGGTACGGGTAAGCGTGACGCAGGGCCTCGGAACCCGCCGTCGTGGCCAGACCGAGAGTGTCGATGTTGTCCTTCACCAGGACGGGAATCCCGGCGAGCGGTCCGAGCGGAAAGCCCGAGGACCGCAGACGATCGATCTCGCGTGCCCGTGCCAGCGCGTACGGATTCACGCTGATGACCGCGTGCAGTACGGGGTTCAGCCGCTCGATGCGCTTCAGGCATCGGATGGTGAGCTCCTCCGCGGTCAGCAGACCGGCCGCCATCGCTCGAAGCAGATCGCGAATGGTCAACTCCTCAAAAAAGGCCGCTTCCATCGGCCCTCCTCCTGTCTGGTTTGCGTCCGCCGTACGGCGGGGCCGCTTTAGGCGACCACTGAGAACAGTCCAGAAAAGGAGCACCGCGTCAAAGAAGTCGCATCCGCTCTCTGAGCGCGCTGGTCGAAGAGGGGCTGTGGCCTGCGATCTCAGGTATCGGTCGGCCTTTATTAGCCCATGTGGATATGCCGACCGACGCTGGCGTAGTCCTTACCGGCCAGGCGGGCCTTTTTAACCGGTTAGTACGCAAAGACCCCCAAGCCGGGCGGCGTCAGGGCCGGGATCGGAACGGGGGCCTCGGCGGTGCGGCGGCAGCGGATGAGTAAAGAGCTACGTTGCTGGAGCAGGGTCCAACTGTCGTAGAGGTCAGGAGCAAGCACTTCACGCGTGGTCACGGGCGGATCGACCGCCTTGAGCATCGCCGATCCGAAGAGTTCGGCGGCGCCGCAGTTCCGCATGCTGCCATGGCTGGAATTCACACCGAATAGGTGGGTGTCGGCATGGTCAGAGCGCCCGCTCGAAATCGCCAAAGCCTTCAGAAAGCGGGATTCCACAGCCTGGATCGCCCGTCGCCGGCGCCCAGGCCAGACCGGGCTGCAGGTCAGGTGGACCTTCGGGCTGCATCGCTCCGGCTCTGGACGTGCGCGGCGAGGGCGAGCATGGCGCGGGCGAGCTCGCCGGCGGCATCAGAGTCGAGTCGCTGGTGCACGCCCGCCAAGTGGAGCAGTCCGGAGGCGGCGGTCACGGTGGCGCCTCCGGCGCGTACGCCGGGGACCCCGTCGACGTCACCGACCGGGGGCAGGTGAAGCGCGGTCCGGAGCCGGTCGGTCTCGGCGGCGAAGCGGTCAGCGCGGTCGGCCGCCTGGTCGGCCCGGGTGGTGGCCTGGTCGGCGCGGCGCACTTCCCGGTCAGCGCGCTGCTCGGCGTTGTCCGCGCGGGTTCGGAGCTCCTCGGCTCGCGTGGACGCCGCAGTGGCCTGGGACAGTGCGGCCTCGTGAGCGGCCTCCACGTCGATGAGCCGGCGGCGGATGTCGGCCAGCGCGGACTTGGTCTGCTGCAGCGTCTCCGCGTCGGCGGTGGCGCGCTGCTCGGCCTGCTCGGCGCGGCGCTGCTGGGCGTCGCGTTCGTCGGTGGCGGTCTGCAGCGCCGCACTGAGCCGGGAGATCTGCTGTTCGGCGGCCCGCAACTCCTCGGCGGCGCCTCTGAGGGCTTCTTCGGCGTCGGCCTGGGCGTGCCGGGCCTGTTCGGTGTCGCGGGTGGCGGCCGCGGCCTGCTCCTCGGCGCGGCCGCGGGCCAGGTCGTGCTCGGCGACCCGCTGGTCGGCCAGCCGCTGCGCTTCGGTGGCGCGCTCGTCGGCGTCGTCGGCGCGGGTCAGCGCGATATGCGCGCGCTGCTCGGCTGCGGCGACATCGCGGGCGGCCTGGGCCTCGACCTCGGCGATGCGTTGATCGGCGTGCTGGGTGGCCTGGCGGATGCGGCGGCCGGCGTCGGCCTCCACGGCGGCGTTGCGATCGGTGAGCGCGTCGATCTGGTTCTCCAGTTCCTCGCGCTCGCCGAGTTCGTCCAGCAGCGCCTGATGGCGGGCGGCGTGTTCGATCAGCAACCGGCCCACGTCGGCCAGGGCGGGCGCCGTCCGGGCCGCCACCTGGTCGTGCGAGCGCAGCACCGAGGCGGCGTCGCTGCGGCTCGCGCTACGGCGGGCGTTGTTGTGCCGGCTGCGGCACTTCTTGGGGGCGGGGCAGTACTCCAGTCGGCGGCCGCCGCGGCGCAGCGGCGCCGGAAGCGGGTCGTCGCAGTGCAGGCACCTCCCGTAGGGGGCCGTTGAATCGCCGCCGGCGTCCCCGTCGGCGCTCGGGTCCTCGGCGGTGCCGGCGCCCCCGACTTGCGCGGTCGCAGCGTGGCCCTCGACCTCGTCGATGTCGCGTAGCGCGGCGTCCGTCTCGGAGTCGCCGGTCGCGGGCCCGTCCTCATGCTCAGCGTCCTGGTCGATCACGACCCGACTCTAGCATTCATTCGCATCAAGCAATCGTTTCCGGAAACGTTTCGTATGATGCGATGAGGAGAGCACTTAACTGGCGTTAAGTGCTCTCGGCCACCAAGATCACATCTAGAGCCTTCGTGGGGAGACGGCCCTCCGCTCCCGAACGCGTCTCAGCCGCCGGGTAGCTGATTGAGAGGTCTCGGTTGCGGTTGGTGATCGGTTGCAAGTCGGCTTTACGGGGGGCGACCAGCATCGGAACGAAAAGTCGCGGTAGGCGGTCGCCTGGATTGACGCTGGCGCGACTTTTCGTTCTGATGCGTCCGGGGCCCGGCGTTTCGAGGTTGATGTGGCAGTCGAACGGACGTCCTGCTGAGGGCGCCGGGTGGTCTGCCTTTGGGGGCTGATCGTTCTGTGTGCCCTGGTAAGGGGGCCTTGGATGCGGCGTGGCGGTGGTCTGAGGGCTTTCAGTCCAGCAGGGTGCGCAGCGCCAGGTCGCCGATCTGCCGCAGCTCGTCGTGGCTTCGGCCGGCTGCCGCCTGGACGGCGATGCCGTCGGAGATGGTGTGGACGAGTGCGGCCAGGGCGGCTGGTTCGTAGTGGGAGGGCAGATCGGTGGCCTGCTCCAGCCGCCTGCGCAGCGCTGCCTCACCGGCTTTGCGCACCGCGATGGCGTCCTGGCGTGCGGTGTGCGCGTCGGGTCCGCGAGCGTGCACGCTGTTGACGCACAGGCAGCCGTGGGGGGTGTTCTGGCCCGCGGTCAGGTCCACGGCTCCGTGGATCAGCCGTTCGATGACCTCGCGGCCGGTGGGCGCGTCCAGCGCGTCGGCGGTGTAGGCGCCGGGGCCGTCGAGGTAGCGGGCCAGGACCTTGGCGAACAGTTCTTCCTTGTTGCCGAAGGCGGCGTAGAGGCTGGGCTTGTTGATGCCCATCGCGGTGGTCAGGTCGGTCAGTGAGGTGCCCTCGTAGCCGTGCCGCCAGAACACCTCCAGGGCGCGGTCGAGCGCGGTGTCTGCGTCGAACGAGCGTGGGCGTCCGCCGGGCATGCCACCCTCCGTGCTGTCCTCCGAGTTTTATACCTACCGGTACGTTACCCCTTGCGCCAGAACACCGCGCCGCTCTAGTTTCATACCGCAAGGTACATAACTAAGGGGTGACGCATGATCCGAGTCGGAGTTGTCGGGGCCAGCGGGTGGGCGGACGGCTCGCACCTCCCCGCGCTCGCCGCACTTGAGGAGTTCGAGGTGACCGCGGTCGCGACCACCCATCAGGCCAGTGCGGACCGGGTGGCCGCCGCCCACGGCGTGCGGCACGCTCTCGCCGACGCGGGCGAGCTCGTGGCGCACCCCGAGGTGGACCTGGTCGTCGTCTCGGTGAAGGCCTCCGGGCATGCCGCCGTGATCAGGGCCGCGCTCAAGGCCGGCAAGCACGTCGTGTCCGAGTGGCCGCTGGGCGCCGATGCCGACGAGGCGAGCGAGCTGACCGAAGCCGCCACCGCCGCGGGCGTCGTCCACGCGGTCGTCCTCCAGGGGCACCACTCGCCGAGCGCCCGCTTCGCCGCAGACCTGCTGGCCGAAGGCCGGATCGGCACGCTCGAATCGGTCGCGCTGGTGGCCGAGGGCGCGCCCTGGGGCGGCAGTCGCATCTGGCCGAACCTGGTGTTCGGCCTCGACCCCGCAGAGGGATCCAACATCCTCACCATCATGGCCGGCCACTTCCTGGCCGCGCTCGAACGGGTCGCGGGCCCGCTGGCCGAGGTCTCGGCGCGGCTGCCCCGCACGCACGACCGCGTGCTGGTCGACGGGACGCAGCGCACCGTGCCCAACGCCACACCCAGCCACGTGCTGCTGCATGGACTGCTGACCGGCGGCGCCACCGCATCCGTCGCCGTGCACGGCGGCAACGGACCCATACAGGACGCGTTCCTGCTCAAGCTCGTCGGCAGCGACGCGACACTGACCGCCACCCCGGCCCAGCGCGGGACGTTCATCCACTGGGGCGACTGGGACATCAGAATCGGAGACGACGCGCTGGCCGTGCCCGACGCCTACCGCACCGTCCCCGAAGGCGTCCGCTCCGGTCCGCTGGCCAACATCGCGGCCCTCTACCAGGAAGTCGCCCAGGCCATCGCCGGAGACCGCCAGCCGCACCCCAGCTTCGAGACCGCCCTGCGCCACCACCGGCTCCTCACCGCCATCGAACGGTCCGCAGCCGATGGAACCACCCAGGAAATCTCGTAACCCACCCGGCCCTGGCGACGGCGGCTGGGCGCTGATGCCCGACCACGCCGTGTTCTCCGTACAGGGGTCCGGTGGAAGCCTCCTGCTTGTTCAGTGGCCGGTGTTTCATAGGTGGTCGCCTATGAAACACCGTTCTCGGCGAGGCCCGTCCTGGCCGAATCCTGTTTCATGGGTTGTTTCAAAAGAATGGTTGTGTGAAACACCCACATGAAACACTCTCGGGGTGAACGAGGACGACTTCATCCGCGTGGAGGCCCACGACTGCCCCATGTCGACCTGCGCCGCCCCGGCCGGATCGCCGTGCCGCACCGGCAAGGGCAAGGTGGCCGTGCAGTACCACACCGCCCGGTTCCGGCTCGTGCCCTCCTTGGCCAAGGCGCTCAACGTCCCGACGCCGGCCGTCCGTAAGCCGGGCTCGGTGTGGGTCGAACTGCCCCGCCCGGCGTCGGCCGGCACCGAACCGGCCGGGCACGCGCGGATCGGCTATGCCCGGGCTTCCACGGCCCGCCAGTCCCTGGACACCCAGCTCGATTCGCTCCAGAAGGCGGGCGTCGCCCGGATCTTCGCCGAGAAGATCTCCACTCGGGCCGCCACCCGGCCCGAACTCGATAAGGCGGTCGCTTTGGCCCGGGAGATGCGGGCATCGGGAGTCGCGGTCACGCTCGTGGTCCATGAGCACAAGCGCCTGGGTCGCGGCATCGAGTTGGCCGCGCTGGCCGAGCAGCTGAAAGCCTCGGGCATCGGGCTGGAGTTCCTCGCCGGCGAACTGCAGGGCTCGCACGACCCGTCGGGGATCGTGTTCACCGTGTTGGCCGCCCTGTCGGGGATGGAACGCGAGTACATCCGAGACCGGACCCTGGAAGGCCACGAGTCCGCCCGCACCCGTGGCAAGCGCATCGGCGGCGCCGCCGTCACCGACCAGGCGATGCTCTCCCACGCCCTTCACCTGCGTGAGCAGGGGATGAGCCTGCGGGCTATCGCCGGGCACCTGGTCATCACCCAGGGCAAGAAGAAGGGGCGGCACCCGTCGGCGGCCACCGTCATGCGGATGCTCCGCGAGCACGACACCGACGGCCAGGACGACGGGCAGAAGGACGGGCGGGACGAGCTGGACGCCGTGCTCGCCGCGCTGCCGGCCGACACCCCGTCCCGCGCCCTCGGTCACGCAGTACGACCAGCTGATGCGTCTACCTCGACTCGCTGAGCCGGTCGGCGAGCCCCCGGACGGCGGGTGGTCAGCGTAACCGCCCGGCATCGGGGCGGCACAGGACGACCCAGCGGTTGCCGGCCGGTTGGACTTCTATGTCGCTGGCAGTGATCTCGCTGCGGGGCCCGCCGATCAGGTGGCCGACGTGTTCCACGGCTTCCCAAGAAGGAAGAGGGGCCCAGGTGGGAGTGCACTCGGTGGGCGCCCCCTGCCGGGAGAGCCGGATCCGGTAAGCGACGTCCTCGCCGAACTCGCCGATGAGTTCCTGCCGGAACTGCGCCAGAGCCGGGTCGGTGTCAACGGGCCATCGGGGTTTCCTCTTCCACCACGGCATGGATCGATGGTGCCATCTGCCACCGATGCGGGTCAGTCGTCTTCATCGTCGGTGTCGGGGTCGCGGAGCTCGCGAGCGCCCGAGGGGCCGAGGTCGGGGGCGGTGAAGGAGTAGGTGCCGATCACGTTGGTGTGCTTGCGGCCGAAGGGCGACAGGCGGGCGACGTCTTCGTCCAGCAGCGGGTAGCCGTCGGCGCGTAGCTGCTCCAGGGCCTTGTCCATGTAGAAGGTGTTCCACAGCGTGATGCAGTTCAGGACCAGGCCGAGCGCGCCGAGCTGGTCTTCCATGCCCTTGTAGTAGCGCTGGTAGATCTCGCCCTTGCGGCCGTGGAAGACCTTCCCGGCCAGGGCGTGCCGGGATTCCTGCAGGTTGCGGACGCCTTTGATGTCGCGGCGGCAGGGCTCCTCGACGGCGTAGGTGAGGATGTGCAGGGTCTTGAAGATCCGGCCGTAGTGCGCGATCGCCTCGCCGAGCTGGGTGGGGTTGCCGTCGCGCTGGAGCATCTTCATCACGTCGTGCGCGCGGACTTTCCCGGTGTAGATCGACACGACCACGCGCAGGATGTCGTCCCAGTGCCGCTTGATCTTGTTCAGGTCGATCTTTCCTCGGGCGAAGCGGGACAGCGGCCCGTAGTCGGCGTCCTGGATCCGCCAGCCCTTCTGGTCGGGCAGGTCGGCCAGCGCCGGCCGGTACTGCATCCCCAGCAGATGGACCAGGCCGAAGACAACGTCGGAGTAAGAGCCAGTATCGGTCACGATGACCTCGGGACGGCGGCCGCCGTCCCGGCGGAACAGCACGTCGATCATGTGCAGGGAATCGCGGACAGTGCCGGTGACGACCTTCGCCCCCAGCCCGACACCCTGGTCATTGGTCATGTTGAGCCAGGTCAGGCCGCGTCTGTTCCCGAAGTACTTGCGGTTGGGGCGGGTGTAGATCGAGGGGACCGGCACCACGAACCGCATCCCGTCGATCGCCGCGGCCAGCCCCCCGCCGAGGTGCCGGGCGAAGCCGATCCCTGCCTGGGCGTCGATGAGCGGGGCGTTGGCCGCCGAGAACGTCTCGGCCGACAGGTAGTTCTGCGCCACGTGCGACAGCCGGGCGCGCTCCAGCGCGGCCGTGCCGGGCTTGATCACCGGCGCGTACCCGATGTTGAGCGCCTGGGAGGTCAGGCACGCCGCGACCGAGACATCGAAGTCGGCCAGCTTGCTGACCCCGCCGGCCACCGAGGTGAACGCGGCCTGAAACCCCTTCACCCGGCCGATGGTCTCCAGCAGCAGCTCGGGCAGGTCCACCCGCGGCAGCATCCCGGCCACCCGCTTGCGCAGATCGGTCAGCGACGCCGGATCGGGCAGCGCGACCAGCTTGGCCACGTGCAGACGGCCCTGGTCATCGACGCTCAGACCGCTCTCACCGCCCACCCGCCGGGCCACATCACCCAGCGCCATGTGCAGCACCATCGCGTTCTCGGCCAGCAACGTCGCCGGGTCGGCGGGCAGCCGCAGATCGGTCAGCACCCTGCCCTTGGCCGCGGCGTAGGCGTCCCCGGCCAGCAGCTCGGCGCGCGGGTCGCGCCAGCGCGCCGACGCCTGGGAGTAGATGTCGCGGCGCTTGAGGTGGCGGTGGAACTGGGTCAGCACGCACATGGTGTAGGCGTTCTTGTCCACGGTGCTGCCATGCGCGCCGGGCCGGTGCACCAGCCGCTTCCACGACCCGGTCACCAGGCCGGCGTCGATGTCGGCCTCGGTGGCCTTCTTCTTGCGGCCGTCCAGCAGCCGCGGCAACGCCTTGGTCGCCGTCAGCACCCGGGCCGCCTCGGCGGTCGCACCGAACTCGATCACCTCGGTGAGGTCTTCAAGAACCCCGACACCGTGGCGATCCGCTCGGCCAGCAGCGCCCGCATCGGCCCGTCGTCGTCGGCCTCGGGCGGCGGCACCATCCCGGTCACCGCCGCCACCGCGCTCCGCATCTCACGGCGCGGCACCACCGCGTCGATCGACTCCCACACCTGCTCCAGGCTGATCTCCTCGCCGTACTCGGTGACCTCCAGCAGCATCTCCACCGCCGCCGCCAGCGTCGCCGAATGCCGCGCCAGCTTCGGGTGCTGGCGGGCGCGTTCCTTGTCGGTCGCGGTCTCGGCCTTGCCGATCAGCTCGGTCGTCATCAGCAGATCCAGCAGGTCCAGGCAGTCATCGACCGACTTGCCCTCCAGGTAGATGACCGTGGCCAGCAGCGTCGCCAACTGCCGCGGCGGACCGTGCCGCCGAAGCGTGGTCGCGGTCGCGCTCATCCCATAGCGGGCCAGGTCCACCAGCCGCCGCTGCGGAACGTCCGCCGGCAGATCCACCGCGCCCAGCCCCGCGCCCAGGATCTCCTGCGCCCGCTTCAGCGCCTTCTCCAGGTTCCTGCCCGACGGCACCGACGGACCCTTGCGCCACCGCTCCAAATCCGAGGTCCGCGCTCCCTCGGGCATCTCCAGCAGCAACTCCAGCACCGCCCGCTGCCGCGGCGACAGCACCGCGTACAAGCTCTGGTGCAGCCGCTCGACCGCCTGCTCACGCACCCGCGCCACCAGCCGCGCCAGCGTCGTCACCCCCGGCAGCAGCACCTTCTCACCGCGCAGCCAGGTCACCCCCTCGGCGAAGACGCTCTTGACGCCGTCCCCGGTGTTCCACGCCCGCGCATCCGCCCACGCCACGAACTCGTCCTCGGCCTCGGCGAAGCTCCGCAGCCCGTAAGCCTTGCGGATGTCGTCCTGATGGTCGAACACCGTCTGCTGCCGCTCGGCATAGGACTTCACCACCGACGCATCAGCGATCCCGAGCTGAGCCGCCAGGTAGTCCACCACCTCGATCGGGACGTCCAGCGGATCGGGCAGAAACCGGCCCACGAACCGGGCCGTGGTCACCTGCAGCGCGAACCCCAGACGGTTGTCCTCGCCCCGCCGCTTGGCGATCAGCTTGCGGTCGGCGTCGTCCAGGAAGAACAGCTTTTCCAGCTCCGCCCGCGACGGCGGCCCGGTGAACCGGCCGTAGGCAGCGGCTTCCTCATCGCTCAAGAACTCAACTGGCATAGCCCCAGAAAGTAGGACCCACCCACCACTCGAACCCCACCAAAGATCAGACCGTTACCCCACCCCGCCGCCAACCACCCCGATATCCAGTACAAACGCCCAGGTCGCACGCATCGGAACGAGTTTCCGCGCTAGCCCGACCCGACGGGTCGCCTTAGCGCGGATTTTCGTTCCGATGCTCGTCAACCCCCTTTACCACGCGGTAGCGCATCACTGGGCGTTCGAGGGTTTTCCAGGCTTTGGGGGGCCGATCGAGCGAATGGATCCATGGTGCATCGGGAGTGGGGCCGGAGGAGTTGATCGCCGCGTGGACGCTGCTGGACGGCGACTGGGAGCTGGTGGGGGACAAAGACGGCGGCCCCGGCGATGTACGCCGCGCGCTGGGCACCGCTCGGCGGGTCCTGGTCGTCCTCGTTGTAGCGCTCGCCCTCCTAGTTGGTGTGGGCGCCGGGCGAGGGCGGTGTCCCACCGGGCGGTGCGGGCGGCGAGTTCGCGGGCGGCGGCGCCCTCGCTCCCGCTGCGACGGCGATCCGGGTTCGCGGCCGGGCTGGTAGGCGGTGCGGGCGGCCTCACGCTGCTCAAGCGGCTGCGCTCGGGCTCCAAGAAGAACGAGGTAGCGCAGCAGCTGCACCGTACGGATCCCACGGTCGCCCTCGCGGAAGGCAGCGTAGGTGGCGGAGACGATGAACACCCCCGTGCCGACCGGTGGGTGTCTGTACCGCGCCGAGCAGCTTCGCCGCCTCGACCCCGACCCGGACGTGTCCGAGCTTGACGAGGACGACGACGCGTGTGGTCGGGACTGATCGTGACCGACATGATCGTGACGAGGTGATGTCAAGCCATAAGGGCGGGCTTGAGGACGTCCTGGCACCACTGCCGGAACCCGGTCTCGGCGGCGAAACTCCCCTCGCGCGCTTCGGCGTCGTAGATACCGTCGTTCTGCGCATGGACCATGTCTGCCATGTCCTTGGCCAGCGCAGGGCTTGCGCCGCGCTCCACCATCATGGACTGGAAGTCGGCGAGGGCGACCTGGCGGTAGTCCACCGTGCTCCCCAGGGTCTTGGAGACGATCTCGGCCATGGCCGCCGGGGTCAGAGCGTCGGGGCTGACTAGGGGGACGCGGGCCCGGCCGCTCCAGGAGGCGTCGAGGAGAAGGACGGCGGCGGCCTTCGCGACGTCCTGGGTGGCGACGGTCAGCAGTGGTCGGTCCGCGTCGTTCGCCATGGCGATCGTTCCCTGCTTGATCGCGGGGGCCTGGCGCAGCAGGTTCTCCATGAAGAACGGCAGGGCCAGGGCCCGGTAGGCGACGCCGCCGGACTCGATCATGGCGTCCATCTCCAACGCGGCCGTCAGCAACCCGGCCTCACCCGCGTATCCCTTTCCCAGGGACGTGACGCCGACCATCAGCACATCCCGCCTCGCGGCCTCGTGGGCGGCGTGCCGAGTGAACTCGAGGTAGTAGTGCCTGGCGTCGCCGGCATCGTGGAAGTTGGCCGGGGGCACGAGCCAGAACATCCGGTCGGCGCCGTCGAGCGCCTTGGCGATGGTGTCGGCGTCGCCGTGGGAGCCCTGCACGACCTCGGCTCCGGCGCGCACGTGCTCCGGCAGCCGCGCGGGATCGCGGACGATGACACGGACCGCCTCCCCAGCGGCCAGGAGCCGGTCGATCAGCTGTCGGCCGATGTCTCCGGTCGGTGTGGTGACGACGATCACGACATGCCTCCATACAGGGCGATTAGGGCGAAACGGGTGAGACGCCGTATGTCGAGTCAACCGGACGCGATGCGTAAGGCGAAGGATCAATCTCCGCCAGATTGATACCCTGGAGGTATGAGTGATCTGGAGGTGCGGCAGCTGCGTTACTTCGTGGCGGTCGCGGAGGAACTGCACTTCGGGCGCGCCGCCGACCGGCTGGGCATGGCGCAGCCCCCGCTCTCGCGCGCGATCCGCGACCTGGAGCGGCAACTCGCGGTGCGGCTGTTCGAACGGACCACTCGGCAGGTGAACCTGACCGCAGCTGGAGAAGTTCTCCTGCGCGATGCCCGGACCGCCCTGGAAGCGGTCACAGCCGCCACTCGCCGGGTCCGGGAGTCAGGGCGCACCTCGCCGCGACTGCGGATCGCCTTGAAGGCCGACATCGACGGCGGCCTGCTGCCGCAGATCCTGGACGCCTACAACGCCGGCGGCGCCTCCTTGGCGCCGGAACTGATCCTCGGCGGGTTCGGTGAGCAGCCGCAGGCTCTGCGCGACGGCCGCGCCGATGTGGGACTCGTCCTGCATCCCTTCGACGACCGCGGCCTGGACAGTGAACCGCTCCTGTCCGAACCGGTCCTGGTCGCCCTCGCGGCCGCCGACCCGCTGGCCGCTCGGACCGCCCTCTGCCTGGACGACCTGGCGGGCCGCGAAACTCTGGGAGGGACACCGGCCAACCTCGCGCGGCCCGTCGAACACCGCTCTCGCCACGACACGCTGCGGCCGGCCTCGAATCTGTCGGAGATCTTCAGTCTCGTCGAGACCGGCAGCATCGTCTTCTTCGCCCCCGCCTCGGTGGCCCAGCGTTACCCCCGCCCCGAAATCGCCTACCGCCCGGTCACCGACATTCCCGACTCCACCCTGGCTGTCGCCTGGCCGCAGGACGCCCACTCCCCAGCCGTAGCTGCCTTCGTGCGCGCAGCCTGCGCGGTCGCAGCTGCCCAGGACGCCCAGGCAGAGCAGCCCGCGCCGACCGCAACACGCGACCGGCGTCGCGCGTGATGCTGATCTGTCAGGCTCCGGGCGGCCCAACGGAACCTGCCAAGCGCCCGCATCGCAGTGGCCCTTTCCGGGTGCCCTGAGAGACGTTCACGTACGGGCGTGGTCGACCCGCCCGGCCCAGTCGATCCGGTGGTCGAAAATCCAATCGAGGGATCCGATCCCGCCCTTGGCTGCCCTCCGCAAAAGTAGGGGTGAGGAGCCCTACGACGAGTCGGGCGAGGCCGTTCGTCTCCGCCCCACGATGCCCGGGTACCGGGCCTTCGGTGCGTCCGGGTCGATGATCTGCCGGGTCCGCAAATGGATGCCGTCGGCGCCGATCATGACGTCCGCGTCGAGCCGATGTCTTCGCCCAGGTGATGAAGACGAGGGTGACCGTGCCGACTGGGAGCGGTGGACCCGTTCGGCGCGGTTGAGTGCCGACGGGTCAGGCCTTCCCCGCTGACGACGGGCCGGTGTGGCCGCCGTAGGTGGCGATCTTGTATTCGGTCGCCGCCAGCGACAGGGTCAGCTCCTTGAGCTGCCGGCGGATCGTGTCGCGGTGTTCGAGCAGTAGGTCAAGGCGCTCGGGGACGGTGCCCTCGCCCTCGTCGGCCAGCCTCATGTAGTGCTGAAGGTCGCGCATGGCCATCCCGGACAGGCGCATACGAGTCAGGAACACCAGTCGCCGTACCGCCTGCGCGTCGTAGCTGCGGTGGCCGCTGGCGTCGCGGGCCACCTCGACCAGCCCGATCCGCTCGTAGTAGCGCAGCGTGTGCGGCGACAGGTCGAGCAGGTCGGCGACCTCGGTGATGGTCATGGGGTCGGTGGCGGCGCTGACGTCAACGAGGCGGTGGATCACCTCGACCGACACCGGGCCGTCGACCTCGTCGAGGGCGGCGAGCGCCCTCGACATCAGATCGTAGGTGGCCATGGCGACATTCTAGATCGGCCGGGCGGACGCGGGGGCGCCGGGGAAGTCGGCGGCACGCGCGGTAGGGGCCCAGCGTTCGAGCTCCTCCAGGTTCTGCCGGTAGGACCTTGCGATGCGCTCGACCGCCTCACGCCCGAGCGGAAGGCGCAGCGGCAGCTCGTCACCGGCGACCAGGCCCACGATGATCTCCGCGGCCCGTACCGGATCGCCCTCCTGGATCCCGTCGGCGCTGGCCATGTCGTTGCGGACGGCCCCCAGCAGCCCGGTGTAGACGGCGCTGGCGTCGGCGACCCCGAGCACGTCGGGCGCGTTGAACGAGGTGCGGAACCGGCTCGGCTCAACGATCATCACCCGGACCCCGAACGGCGCGACCTCGCCGGCCAGCGCCTCCGACCAGCCCTCCAGCGCGAACTTGCCGGCCGAGTACGCGCCGACACCGGGGAAGGAGATGCGCCCGCCCTGGCTGCTCATCTGCACGATCGTGCCCGACCCCTGCTCGCGAAAGTGCGGCAGGACGGCCCGCACGAGCGCCGCCGGACCCAGCAGGTGAAGTTCCAAAGACGCGCGAAGTTCCTCCTCGCCGACCTCCTCGGCCGCGCCGACGACCCCGCGGCCGGCGTTGTTCACCAGCACGTCCACCCGACCGAACCGCTCGACCGCCGACCCTACGACGTCCCCGGCGCGCCCGGTGTCACGCACGTCGAACTCGGCGACCAGCACCTGGTCGCGGTGGGCGTCGGCGAGGTCGGCCACCGACCCGGGCCGCCGCACGGCCAGCACCACGTTGTCGCCCCGCCCGAGGGCGCACTCGGCGATGGCACGGCCGAAGCCCGCCGACGCGCCGGTGATGATCCATGTCCGCTGAGTCCCTGGTTGAGATGTCATGCCGGCGACGCTAGGAGTTCGAGCGCGCTCGAACGCAAGCGCGGCCTCGGTTCGCTGAGGATCCTTCGGTCCGCCGCGAACCCTGGATCTCCAGTCCCCGCCCGGGTCCGTGCTGCCAGCCAAACGGGGGAGACCTGGCGGCTGGGGACATGTTCGGGAGCGGAGGGTCGTTAAGGTCCGGCTGGCCCCTGGATTGTGGAGGTGCTTAGGACGAGTCGTCCAGCACCTGTAGTAGCCGGGCTGTCGGGATCACCGTCGGCGGGACCATCTCACTGTCGGCTTGCGCCAGGTCGTCGATGTTGGGGTTCCCGCCGCCCGGGGCCATGCCCAGGCCATCGCGATGAAGAAGGACCTTCTGGAGGTAGAGCGTCATCAGGAACACCAGCGACGCCTCCGTGGCGAACGCGACGAAACCGCCCACGTTGCCCCAGGTGACGGTGTGCCGGGTGAGGACGTTCAGCGGCGGCGGTCATCTTCGGAACCGGTGTCACCTCGGACGCGCCCGGCTCGGCGCACGTCACGTTGCTGTTCGGTCGCGTGGCCGATCTGTCCGGACGGCACCGGATGCTGCTCGCGGGCATGGCGCTCCCGGCCGCGGGGTCGCTGGTCGGTGGGCTGGCAACCACACCGGCGATGCTGCTCACCGGACGCGTCCTGCAGGGCCTGGCCACGGCGATCGCCACACCGGCCGCCCTGTCGCTGCTCAGGCCGGACCGGGCGGAGGCGATGATCCGGAAAAGATCTTCCTTGTCTCGCCTGCAGCAGCGCTCGACCCAGCCGACGATCTCTTCGCGGAACAGCAGTAGCGCGAGCGGCACCCCGCCCGGTCCCAAGATCACCAGCAGGATGCGAAGTTCCGTCATCACAGTCCTCCGGTTCTTCTTTGCGTGGCCGTCCGACTCGACGGCTTCCACGGAGGACCCTTCGCATGGCAACGGAGGACCGTTCGCATGGCGTCTGCGGGAGCACCCCAAAGGCCCCGAGCAGTCATGAACTCGACGCAACGACTGCCACTGTGGCGGCCGAGCCGATCGGAGGAGCTATGTCGCGGCGGCGATACCTATCGACGATGCCGCGCAAGCCCAGCCAGCGGCGCGAGGTGTGGGATTCTCGCCACACCACACCAACACCCCGAGGGGGAGCCCGCCGATGCCTGATGCCGGACTGATCGCTGCGGGCCGGTCGGTACCCGCGGTCGCTGTGCCGCCGCTGCTTCACGACGCGCTCAACGCGCTGGACGCCGACCTGGGGGAGCGGTGCGTGGGGTGGGCCGATTCCCCGCAACCGGGCGGCCGCATCCGAAAGCAACGGGTCTACCGGCGGCGGCTGCACATGCTGGCGGAGGTGTTGGACCCGGCCACTCTGCCAGTGGTGGTCGGGTGGCTGTCGTCAGCCAGGCGGACCTCGGTGGCCACCCGGCGCGGCTACTGTGACGACCTGCTGACGGTCTGGGCGCCGCTGGCCCGCGAGCTCGGCCACGACCGCTTCTTTGTCGGCTGCCTGAGCACCGCTCACCTGCAGATGTGGCGGGCCCGGGTCACCAGCCGCGCCGCGCACCCGCTCACGCCGCGCAGCATCGCCCGCTACGTCAAGACGCTGTCCAGCCTGCACGCCTACGCCGCCGGGGTGCTGGACCCGCCGCCCCCCAACCCGGTCAGCGAGGACGTCCGCCCGGTCATCGACGAGGAGGACCCCTCCACCGCGACCCCGATCCTGGAGGAGGACGAGGTCGCCGCGGTGTTCGCCGCCGCCCGGTCCACCGCATGGGCCGCCGCGCCCTCTGAAGCCTCGCCTGATGCGCCCGAGCCGCACCCCGGCTCGGACCGCGCGCAGTTGCGGGACCTGGCGCTGGTCACACTGTTGTACGTGGTGGCCGGCCGGGTCAGCGAGATCTGCGCGGCCGATGTGGAGGACCTGCAGACTTCCGGCGATCGCACCTTCCTGCGGGTGCGGCGGAAGGGGCACCAGGTCCGGGACCTGGAGATCCCGCCGGCGCTGGCCGGGCTGCTGCGCGCCTACTTGGGCGGCCGCACGATGGGCCCGCTGCTGCTCGACGCCGCCGGGCGGCGCCTGGACCGGCACGACGCCGTCCGCATCAGCACCCGGCTGGGGCGCGCCGCCGCCGTGCTGGGCGCCGACGACCTCACCCCGCACGTGTGGCGCGCCTCCCGGATCACTCACCTGCTCGACGCGCTGGAGCAGGCCGGCGGTGAGGAACGCGTCATGGCCGGCCTGCACCACGTCATGATCTACGCCAACCACAAGGACCCCAAGACCACCCTGCGCTACTGGATCCGCCGCTCCAAAGCCAAAAAGAACGCCGAACTCGCCAGCACCGGCGACCGACTCCTGGCCGACCTGCTGCCCCACTGGCTCCACCCCGACCTCCCGGAGCAGACCATCCACTGATCAGCCGACCACGAAGCCCCTCACCTGGCTCGCAGTGCTCGTCGGCCCGCGCTGACCGCCACGAGGTGGTCCATCCACGCCACTATCCCTCCGGCGCGCGGGGCCGACTCCACGATGGCTCAGGTCTCAGGGCGTTGAACGAATCATCCCCGCGTGCACGGGGCCGACCTATCGTCGGGCCAACGCTGTTCCGTGTCCGACGAGCCATCCCCGCGTGCGCGGGCCACGTTCGGGAGCAGTCCGCCCAAATGAGCAGGGCCCGGCTGGCGCCGGGCCCTTGGTTGGAGCACTCGTTGAGTGTGAGCTGAGCCGGCACTGTGTGCCGACGGTGTTGTTCAGGGCCGCGGTGCTGTTCCGCGTGCGAGCAGCCCTGCGGCGGCCGGCGCCATGAAGGCGACGGTGGCCACCACTGAGGCCAGGGAAGCGAGGCCGCCGATGATCAGGCTCGAACGCGGCCCGAAGATCTCGGCCAGCCAGCCGATCAGGGGATAGCCGATCAGGGCGCTCCCGGTGATCACCAGCAGGTACAGACCCATCACCCTGCCGCGCATCTCCTCCGGAGCGCTCAGCTGCGTGAGCGAGTAGGCCGTTGTGGTGAACGTCATCAACGCCATGCCCGTCGGCAGCTGCATGGCCACGAAAGCCCAATAGCCCGGCATCAGTCCGGTCGCGGTTACCAGCACCCCGAAGACTGCCGCTGCGGCCAGCATGCCCCGCATACTCGGCTGCCTCCGGCGGGCGGAGAGCAGCGAGCCGACCAGCCCGCCGACGGCCATCATCGCCGAGACGAGGCCGAATGACGAGGCTCCGGTGTGGAAGACCTCTCGGCTCATCAGGGCATCGGTCACCGCGAAGTTCATGCCGAACGCGGAGACGAACAGCATGATGGTCATCAGCATGACCAGGTCGCGGCGCTCCCGGACGTAGCGCAGGCCCTCGCGCAACTGGCCCTTTGCCCGTGGCACCGGATCCTTGACGTACAGCTCGTCCTCACGCATGAGGTAGAGCCCGAGTTCCATGGCGCCGAACGACGCGGCGTTGATGAGGAAAACCGGACCAGTGCCGACGGCGGCGATCAGTACGCCGGCGACGGCCGGGCCGAGAATCATCGTTGTGTTGAACAGCGCGTTGTTCAGGCCGATGGCGTTGGACACGTCACGGGGTCCCACCACCTCGAAGGTGAACGCCATCCGGGCCGGGCTGTCCACCGTTACGGCCAGGCCGAGGCCGAACGCCAGAGCGTACACATTCCACACGCTGACGGAACCGGCAACAGTGAGCAGGCCGAGCACCAGCGCGAGCGTGCCCATCACCGCCTGGCTGACCATGAGGACGCGCCGCTTGGGGTACCGGTCGGCCAGGACACTGCCATACAAGCTGAACAGCAGCGCCGGCAGTATCTGCAGGCCGGCCGTGATGCCGACTGCGGTGCCACTGCCGTGCGTCAGGTCCAGCACCAGCCAGTCCTGGGCAGTCATCTGCATCCAAGCGCCGATACTGGAGATGCCCTGACCTGGCATGAGCAACCGGTAGTTGCGGTGGTTGCGCAGCGAGCGGAACAGGTTGAGGTCCTGCTGAGCCGCTTGAGGATCGCTGCCTGGCGGGCCCCCTCTTGCGGAGTCGGCTCCACCCGTGCCCGAAACGTCGGACATTGTCGTTCCTTTCGTTTGTGTGGTCTTGCCGTGGCGCCTTTGAACGCCACGGCAAGGACCGTCCGGCCAGCGGACGGCAAAGCAAGATGAACCGCCCGGGGCGGTGGAGACTCAAAATGCGGCGGTGACCTGCTGGTTTGGTGTTGCTGGTAGTAGTTGGCCCCGTGTTCGCGGGGCGGGATGTGGCCGATCTCTCCGTGCAGGCGGGTGGTTTGGTGTGGCTTCCCGGGGACGGCCAGGTCGTGGCGAAGCTCCCGCCGCGCAAGGGCAAAACCACCGGTGGCTGCACGAGACCGTGCGCACGCTTGACCGCAGCGGACAGCCCAGCCCCATGCGCGGATCGCAGAAGAGGACGGTCTAGTTGTCGCCTCGGTGTCCGTCGCGGACCACCGCTAACCCGCCGACCCGGGTCGTGATGCCCGCCGGCCCGCGTCGGGCCGAAGCGAGCACGCTGGCCGGTCGACCGAGAGTGTCACCCTGCTCCACCTCGATCGCGACCGTCTGTGCCCCTGTCGTGTCGAGCAGGTGGGCGGCCAGGCAGCCGGTGCTGTTGGCGTTGGCGACGTCTTCGTCGACACCGATCGCCGGCGCGAACATCCGCGCCGCACCGGGCTGGTCGCCCACCGGCGGTGCGTACACGAAACAGCCGAGGAGCCCGTACCTCCGGCACGCCGCTGTCAGCCTGCCGAGGTGTGGGTGGACTCGGAGCAGCGCCGACCGGTCGTGGACCGGTACCAGCATGCGTGGTGCGCCGGGCGCGGCGATCCGTGGCGCGTCGGTCGGATGCGGGTCGTCCGCGGTGAGCCCGAGCGCGGCGACGATCGCGGCGCGCTCGTCCGGTGCCGGGTGACGCAGCGCGACGAGGCCCTGGTCGAACCACACCTCGATGCCGGCGGGGCGGCGGATCGCGACGGTGTCGAACGTGCGCCCGCCGGTGTGTTGGCGGTCGTTCAGCTCGCCCAGCGCGGCGCGGGTCAACCGGACGGCCTGCGCGGCAACGGTGCCGTGGCCGCAGCCGGACAGTTCGGCGGTGGCGGTGAAGAACCGGACCGGCCGGCCACCGTCCGGCGTCCGCCCCGGGCCGAGGAACGCCGCGTGCGAGGTGCCGGCCGCGGCAGCGACCGCACGCCGGTCCGTGTCCGTCGCCGCCGGGTCGTCGTCGGTGACGGCCGTGGGGCTGCCGCCCCGGCCGTCGCGCCGCACGCAGGCATCAACCACCGTGACATCCGGCCAGGACATCTGCCCACCCTTTGACGCTCAACGAACCGGCAACCGCGAACGGCGTTCCGCCGTAGCCGGACCTGGCCGCAACGGCCGACCGAACGCGTCCCGGAGCGTACCGGCCTGCCTCAGCCGGTGCCGTCCTGCACCGGATAGTGGATGATGACCGCACCGCTGGTGGCGTGCGTATCAGGTGACGGATGCTCAGCGATGGCTGGGCCCGCCGGTCAGTCGATGCCTTCGATGATGCGGAAGTCGCGCTCGAAGCCGTCGGGGAGGGCGACCAGCGCCTTCTGGTATGCCTCGCTCTCGTATGCCGCGACGGCCTGTTCAAAGCTGTCGAACTCGATCAGAACGACGCGTTGCGTGATTCCGGCCTCGTGGGCGACGACTCGACCGCCACGGGACGGGAGGAGGGACAGGACCCGCCCGCCCCCAGCCTGGACGGCCGGACCGGCCAGCTTGTCGTAGGCAGTCAGCCTCTCAGGGTCGGAAATGGCGGGGTAGACACTGACCCAGTAACCCTTAGCCATGGAAGCCTCCTGTGTTCGGCCGGACACGTCCGACTTCGAATTGACACCCAGATCGATCGATCCCGGCGACCGGTACTGCGGCCGGCTGAATCGCATATGCGCAGGTTAGGGCTTGATATGCGGTCGAGGGAAAGACCGGTACGGGATAGAATCAGAACGGATCGTTATCAATCGGCAGGGAGGGCACGTGGCGCCGGATACGGTGAGCCTGCGGTACTTCCTGGTGCTGGCGCAGGAGTTGAACTTCACCCGCGCGGCCGCACGGATCGGTATCGCACAGCCCGCACTCAGCGCCCGGATGCGCCGATTGGAGGCGGAACTCGGTACCGCCCTGCTGGTTCGCAACACGCGTAGCGTCGTGTTGACCACGGCCGGTGCGGCTTTGGCGGAGTCCGCGCCGCCCGCGCTGGCGGCGCTGGACCGGGCATGGGACACCGCCCGGAGCGCGGCGGCCGGTGAACTGGGCACGCTGCGCATCGGATACAGCCTCAGCGCCGGGGCCGAGACGGCACCGGCCCTGGTGGACAGGCTGATTCGCGGCAACAGCGGACTCGAGGTCGGCGCGGTCCCGATGGCGACACCGGAGATCTCCCCCGCGGGCGCCGACGGCCGCATCGATGCCGGAATCACCCGCGGTGAACAGCCGGGCCGTGGCGTGCGCCGGTACCTGCTGCGGCGGGCGCGCATCGGGGTCCAGCTGGCGCAGCACCATCCGCTGGCCGAACACCCGGAGATCGAGATCGCCGACGCGGCCGCGTATCCGCTGCGACTCCCGGACCGTGCGGCCAACCCCGTGATCCACGATCAGCTGTCCGCACTCTTCCGAGACACCCGGCCACACCCCCGATTCCACACGCCCGCAGTCTCTTTCGACATGTCTCAGCGCGACCTGCGCGACGGGGTCACTCTCGCCCCGGCCGGAGAAGCCGCGGTCACGGTGTCACCGGCCGGTCTCACCTGGCGACCGCTGCGGGGCGCGCCCAGCCTGACGCTCCACCTGGTTCTCCCACGCGAGCAGTCGCCACTACACCGCCGCATCCGTGCCGTCGCCAAAACCCTGGCGCACGAGCTGCACTGGCTGTCGGACTGACGCGCGAGAGGTCAAGCGAGACGGACGTCTGCGGTGGCGAGGCCGAAGACCTTGCGCCCGGCGGACTTCGCGGTGATGACGACGGCGGTCTTGCTGAATGTCCGAACCCGCGACCGCGCCTCCCCGGGGATCAGAGCTGCATGAGCTTGCTGATGAGGGCGGTGAGCTGGGCGCGTTCGCTCGTGGTGAGGGGGGCGAATGTTTCGTCCAGGTAGGAGGAGACGGTGTTCTCTGCCTCGGCGAGGCGTTTGCGGCCCTCGTCGGTGAGGGTGACGGCGTAGGAGCGGCGGTCTTCGGGGTTGCGTTCGCGGCGGACGAACCCGGACTGCTCCAGGTCGTCGCACACGTTCACCATGACGCTGCGGTCGATGCGCAGTTCCTCGCTGAGCACCTGCTGGGAGCAGGGGCCGACGGTGTCGAGCATCTTCAGCACCAGATGCTGGCCGACGCCGAGGCCGTGCCGGGTGGCGTGGGCGTCGGCGGCGCGGGCCAGGTACGCCGAGGCGCGGCACATCGCGATGTCGGGACGTTCGGCCGCGAGTGCCGGAAAGTACGCCGGGCGGGCGGTCTTGGACGCCATGGGTCTCCTGCTCTGTCGACCTGCCTGAGGCTACCAGAACCATCTTTCGGGCGATTGTTTGACAGCAGATCATTGACGGTCATACGGTCACGATCGTTTGCCGACAGATAATCTGCTCAAAGATGGAGTGTTGTGGTGATGCGTTCCGACCGCCGGGCGACGGCGGCCTTGGTTCTGTTGTGCACGGCGGTGTTCCTGGACTCGATGGACCTGTCGCTGATGGGCGTGGCGTTGCCGGCCATCGGCACCGATCTGGCACTGCCCGACAGCACGCTGCAATGGCTGATGTCCGGCTACGCGGTCGCCTACGGCGGGTTCCTGCTGCTCGGTGGGAGACTGGCCGACCTGTTCGGACGGCGCCGGATGTTCCTGGCGGCACTGGCGGTGTTCGCGGCCGCGAGCCTGGCGGGCGGGCTGCTCTCGGACGGCTGGCTCCTGGTCGCCACCCGCGTGGTGAAGGGCATCGCGGCCGCGCTGACCGCCCCGGCGGCGCTGGCGCTGATCACCACGACGTTCGCCGAGGGGCCGCGCCGCAACCGGGCGCTCGGCGTGTACGCGCTGGCCGGGGCCACCGGCTACAGCGCCGGGCTGATCGCCTCCGGGCTGCTCACCCAGGTGAACTGGCGGCTGGTGTTCTTCCTGCCGGTGCCCGTCGCGCTGCTCGTGCTGGCCGTCGCACCCAGGGTGATCCCGGCCGGACGCACCGACGGCCCGCGCACCGGATTCGACGCGGCAGGCGCCGGCGCCGTCACCGGCGGCGTCCTGCTGCTGGTCTACGCGCTCACCGAAACGAACTGGCTTGCCGGCGGGGCGGCGTTCCTGCTGCTCGGCGGGTTCGTGGCGATCGAGCGGCGCCGGCGGGATCCGCTCGTCCCGCTGGGCGTGTTCCGTTCAGGACGGCTCACCTCCGCGAACCTGGCCGCGCTGGCCTGGGCCTGCGCGACGATCGGCTGGCAGTTCGTGGCCGTCCTCTACCTGCAGGGCGTGCTGGGGTACTCGGCGCTGGCCACCGGACTGGGGATCGTCCCGATGGGGTTGGCCATCGTCGTGACCGCCAACCTCGCCGGAGGGCTGATCGGGCGCTGGGGTCTGCGGCGCTCCGCCGCGCTCGGGCTGCTCGTCCAAGGCGCCGGGATCCTGCTGTTCCTGCGGGCGGGCGCGTCCGGTGACTATGCGACCGTGCTGCTGCCCGCGCTCATCGTGCACGGGGTGGGCAACGGCCTGTCGTTCCCCAGCCTCAACATCGCCGCCGTCGGGAGCCTGCCCGACGACCGTCAGGGCCTGGCCTCCGGCCTGGTCACCTCCGCCGTCCAGGTCGGGGCCGGCATCGGCGTAGCGGTGCTGGCGGCCGTGATGGCCATCCCGGCATCCCCGCTGGACGGCTACCGCGCGGCGTTCCTGAGCGCCGGGGCCTTCTCGCTTCTCGGCGCGTTCACCGCCTATGTCGGCCTGCGGGTTCGTGCCGAACCTAGGGCACCCGAGCCGACGCGCACCGCACCGACCTCCACCCGAGCCTGAGGACCACGATGACCCTCGACCTGACCCCCGACGAACTGCTGTCCACCACCCGAGCCGTCCGCAAGCGGCTCGACCTCGACCGGCCCGTCCCGCGCAGACTCATCGAAGAGTGCATCGACCTGGCCACCCAGGCGCCCACCGGACGCAACCGGCAACGCTGGCACTTCATCGTGGTGACCGAGCCGCGCCTGCGCCGCAAGGTGGGCGACATCTTCCTCCGAGCGCTCGCCGCCGCGGAGGGGCAACCACTGAACGAGCACGACATCCGGCGCATGAACCATGCTCCGCGCTCCACCCAGGGCGTCTTCGATGGGCTACGGCACCTGACCGACAACATCCAGCGCGTCCCGGCGTTCGTCATCCCCGCCATCGAAGGACGCACCGATCACGCGTCGGCGGCCGTCCAATCCGGCACATGGGGATCCATCCTGCCCGCGACCTGGAGCTTCATGCTCGCCGCCCGCGCCCGCGGCCTCGGCACCACCTGGACCACCGCCCAAGGACCCCTCGAACACGAACTCGCCGCCACACTGGGCGTCCCCTACAACAAGGTCATGCTCGCCGCGTTCATCCCGCTCGCCTACACGATCGGCACCGACTTCAAACCCGCGCCCCGCATCCCACGCGACCAGGTCCTGCACTGGGAGCGATGGTGAGCGCCCGACCGCCGGGCCGAGCACCTGACACAAGCCGCAGAGAACGCGGACCAGGACTGCCTGTTCGCGAACGTCCGACGGGGGCAACACTCTCGCCGCCGCTCGCCGGCTAAACCCATCCCAGCACCCCCGCACCCCGACGCCCGAGCCGAACGCTCGGGCGTCCTTGCGTCGCACCCGCCATCTCTGTGACGTCACTGAACTCCGTACCCCCCTGACCAGCAAAACGGCGCGATGACACGTCGCACCCAACCTCCTGCCGCCTCCGGCCGGCGCGCCCGCGAACCAGGCGGAACCCGTGTGGGTCTCCGTCCACGCCACCTACACCGCGGCGCTGAAACGGCGAAGCGCCGCCCCGCGCTCGGCTGGGGCGGCGCTCGGCCACAGAACATTCGGGGCTGGTGTCAGGTGGGGTTCAGGTCCGGGGCGTGGGGTCTCGGCCATGGCCCGCACGGCGGTCGCGTGGGTCCGCCGCGTGTCGCAGCGCGGTCAGCGCCACGTTCAGCGATCGCGATCAGATCAGCCACTCGGGCGCGGGCGCGGACCGGCGAACGCCTCATCGCTGCTCAAGCGGGCATTCACCAGCTGGTTGCGATCCACCTCGATGACCACGAGCCCCACCGCCGTGCCGCCATGCGAGGATGCCTCGTCTTTGGCCGCTTCCAAGACATAGAAGTCGCCACCGCGCTCGGCGGGACGGCAGCCGTGCACTCTCAGTTCCGCGCCAAGCACGCTGACCACGTGCTTGTCGGTGAGATGGTGAACCGCTGTGGGCTCCCAGAGATCGATGATCCCCCCAGGGGCATCGGCCGGTGGCATCGGCTTCTCCTTCGAGATCACTGCGCGAGCGGTAATTTCGTCCACAAAAGCACGCGTATCAGCCCCGAAGAAATATATGAACATCCAGCCAGCGATGATCCTCACTGTATGAACACCCAAGCCCGGTGGTGTCTGTGACTGCTGTCGGCACATCAGCCAGGCCCGGCCGTGCGCGCTGGGCGCCGCGGCGCATCTGGCAAGGAGCGTGCCGCGCCGACTGTCGGCCGGATCGCACAGGCAGCGTATAGGCGGACCTTGGAGCTCGGCGCTCGGGGATGTGCGCGGGCGAGGACTTGCGAGCCGCCCGCGACGCCGCCCGGGGCGGCAGAGACTGAGCAGCGCGAACGGCCGTGCGGGCTGAACAGGCAACCGGGACGGTCGAACGAGCCTGCCGTGGCCTGAGGTGCCGGTGGGCGGTGCTGCGGATATCGTCGGGCCATGCACGAGACCCTTCACGGTGAGTCGGTGACGCTGCGGCCCGCGACGGTGGCCGACGTGCCCGCGTTGGCGGCGGTCCGCGCGACGCCGGAGGTCCGCCGGTGGTGGCGGGGCGGCCCCGACCTGGCGGCCGAAGTGGCCCGCGAGCTCGCCGAACCCGACACCGGGAAGCTGGTCATCGAGCACGAGGGCCGTAGCGTCGGCCTGATCCAGTGGCACGCCGAACAGGACCCCGACTACCGGCACGCCGGCATTGACATCTACCTCGACCCGTCCGTGCACGGGCGCGGCCTGGGCCCCGATGCCATCCGCACCCTCGCCAGGCACCTGTTCGATGACCACGACCACCACCGGATCACCATCGACCCGGCCGCCTCCAACACCGCCGCCATCCGCTGCTACGAAAAGGTCGGCTTCCGCGCGGTCGGTGTCATGCGCCAGTACGAACGCGACACCGACGGCACCTGGCACGACGGTCTCCTCATGGACCTCCTGGCCGACGAGTTGACCGGACCTACCCCAACAGCGGGAGTCACGGCGAAGCGCCGCCACCGTGCAGCGATCAGCCCGTCGATTCCGCCAGGGTGAAGGCGCGTTCCGCCTCGGCGGACGGGTCAGGGCACCTTGCTGAGAGAGCCGTGATCGCGGATCGCGGCGCAGGAACGAGCGGCCATGGCGAGGAACATTTCGTCGCCGCGTTCGGTGGGGGCACCGTAGGCGCAGCCGAGCACGGTGATCAGGGGGCCTTGAAGGAAGGCGAAGGCGTAGTCGTCCCAGCACTGCTCAAGGGAGTAGCCGGTCACGCCGTGGCGGGCCAAAGCGCGGTGGTAGGCGGCTACCAGATCGCGCTCATGGGCTCGGCGGTCTGCGACGGTGAGGCCGGTGGCCAGGAAGTAGGCCAGGTCGCGGGCGGGCAGGCCGACGGTGAGGGTCTGCCAGTCGACCGCGGCGACGCCGGCCCCGCCGCCGGCCGCGAAGATGATGTTGTCGAGCCGGTAGTCGCCGTGGACGAGGGCGAAGCGCTCCGGTCGTGCTGTGATCCACGGTCCGGCGTGGACGGCGACGTCCCGCAGGGTCGCCTTGTCCTCGGCGGCCAGCCGGTCCGCGAAACGGTCGATGAAGATCTCGGTGGCCGGGCCCAGCACGTCCGTCACCCCGTCACCGTCGTCCGGGCCGGTGCGATGCAGCCAGTCCAGGTCCAGCAGGGCCGGGTCGCACCAGCGGGGACCGTGCAGCCCGGCCAGGTTGACCACGCAGTCCAGCGCCTCGGCTGCGGTGCAGCCGGCGAGCTGGTCGCCCTGCGCGCCGGGGTGCAGGTCCTCCAGGAGCAGGACGAAGTCGGTGGCGTCCTCGGTGAGCATCCCGTATTGGCAGGCCGGGGTGCGCACGGCCACGGTCGAGGCCAGGTCGAGGTAGAACCGCACCTCCGTCCGGTAGATGCCCTTGAGCATCTCCCGTGTGGCCTGGTCGGCCGCCGGGAGTTTGGCCACCAGTCGTGCCGGCACGCCGTCCCCGGTCAGTTCGCCTCGGAAGCAGCCGCTCATCTGCCCAGTCCCGACCGGCCGCCACCGGACGTCGGTCACCGTTGCGCCGAGCACCTCGCTCAGCCAGGCGGCGTTGAGCCGGGCAGGTTCGCCGCTCGTCACGCGTCCCCCGCAGGGGCACGGCCCGGGTTGCGGGGGAGTCCCTCGAACCGGTCAGCGGGTCGCAGCGCCCGGTAGGCGTCGAGGATCGGAGCCAGCTCGGCGGGGGTGGCGCCGTGCAGGACGACGCTGTCGGCGCCGGCGTCGAACTGGGCGAGGACGCGTCGCGCGCACTGTTCGGGAGAGCCGGTCGCCGCCGCCTCCAGCCATGTCGGGGGAAGCAACCCGGCCAGGTGGCGGAGTTCGTCCGGCGTCGCGAGCGCGTCGAAGGCTCCGGGGTAGCCGTCGACCAGGTCATCGGCGCGGAAACGGGCCAGGTCGGCCGGATCCCAGCGGTTGACCCGGACCAGCAGGTCCCCGTACCCCTGCAGGTAGGTGGCCAGGCGGCCGGCGAGCTTGCGCAAGCGGGCCTCCTCGTCCAGATGGTCGCCGACCGTGGCCAGGACCGACCACACCCGGACCGAGGCGGGGTCGCGGCCCGCCGCCGCGGCGCCCCGGCGGATCGAGGACACCGCACGGGCCAGGGTCTGGTCGGTGAAGAAGGTGTGCAGGACGACCCCGTCTGCGACCCGGCCGGCGAACTCCAGCGAGCGCTCGCCCATCGCCATGAGCATGATCGGGATGTCTTCGCGGAAGGTGGAGTCCTGGCTGAGGTACGGATAGCTTCCGGCGGGACCGTCATGCCCGACGACCGCCTCTCCCCGCCACAGCCGGCGCATCATGCCGATGAAGTCGTCGAGCTGGGCCTGGGTGACGCGGCGCAGGCCCATCACGTCGAAGAGCATGTCGAAGCCCCGGCCCAGACCGAGCGCGAACCGCCCGCCGGTCATCCGGTGCATCGTCGTGGCGAACGTCGCGGTGACCAGGGGGTGGCGGGTGTTGTGGTTCGTGGCCGCGGTGGCGATGCCGATCCGAGTGCCGGCCGCCGCGGCGGCTCCCGCCAGCACCGCCGCGTCCTTGGTGTTGAAGCGCTCCGACAGGAACACCGAGCCGAGCCCCATGGCCTCGGCCTCGGCGACCTCGCCGAGCAGGTCACGTGGGGCTCCCGAATGCCCGGCCAGTCCATAGCAACCGAGCTCTGGCAAGTCGTCCACCGTGGCCCTCCTCGCCTGCGCCGGGCCTCGACCGTACCCGAGATGGACACCTGTCCGAAAGCCTGTCCAGGTCGAGAACTCCTGCCTCTCGGCGCCGCCGCGCGAGCGCGGGAACGGTGGCGGATGGAACCGGCCAGGATCCGGATGCCGGCCCACCTCATCCTCGACGGCACGCTGATCCCGATCGGCCGCGTGCACGATCAGATGCCGTGTTGCTGCGGAAAGCGGCGACGGTGCGGGATGAACGTGCAGTCGTGTCGATGCCGAGGTCGCAGCGGCACGCCGACCCGGCATTCCACCCGTCCCCGGCGGCGCCGTGCCGGCACGCCTACTTCGGAGGAGACACGGTCGCACTGCTCTCCGCTTCGAGGGCGATGACCTGTTCCAGAGCCCGCCGCAGCGTGGTGACCTGGTCCTTGCCGAGGTGCCGCGACCATCGCTGCTCGACGTCCGCGAGGATCCGGGCGGCTGCGGCCTGGGCCATCCTGCCTTGGTCGGTGAGCCGGATGATCTTCGCGCGGCGGTCGGCCTCGTCGGCGACCCGCTCGAGGTAGCCGTGATCCTCCAGGTCGCCGACAAGTTCGCCGATCGCCTGCTTGGTGAGTCCGGAGCGCTCGGCGAGCGTGGTCAGCCGCGAGCCTTCGGTGTCGATGTGCCGGAAGACCGAGCCGTGGACGTACCGGATCCCCTCGAACCCCTCGTCGGCCAGCTGCTGGTGAAGTCCCTCGAGCGCAATGTCCCTGACCTGTGTGAGCAGGGTGGGGAGCGGGAGCTTCGGGTTGCCGCTCCCGTATTTCGAGCGCGTCGTCATCGGCGGGCGGTCCTTCTTCCGGGCGAGTTCGTCAGGCCGCTTGACAGTATCAGGCAGCATGGTAAGGTCACCTGACTGTCAGGTGGCTTGACAAAATTCTGGAGGACGAGATGCTCGACACTGCCGAACGGCGCGAGCAGTTCGCGGCGATGTTCACCCGGCCCTTGCCTGCGGATGTCGCCTCGTCGGCGACGACACTCGGCGGGCGGCCGGCACTGTGGCTGCGGACCACGACGCCCGGCACGGCGGGCGAGGACGTGCTGCTGTATCTCCACGGCGGAGGGTTCGTGGTCGGGTCGGCGCGTGCCACCGCCCACGTCACGGCCGCGCTGCTGCGGCACCTGGACGGCCGGGCGGTCTCGCTCGACTACCGGCTGGCGCCCGAGCATGCGTTCCCGGCCGCACCCGATGACTGCCTGGCGGCCTACCGCGAGCTGCTGGACTCCGGTGTCGATCCGCAGCGGTTGGTGGTCGCGGGCGACTCGGCCGGTGCCGCTCTGGCCGTCGTCACCATGATGCGCGCCCGGGACGCCGGCCTGCCGATGCCGGCGGCGGCGGTCCTGTTCTCGCCGGCGGTCGATCTGACGCTCGGCGGCGCGAGCGTGCGGTCCAAGGACGGGGTGGACCCGTTCTTCGCTCCGGCCGATCTCGCGTGGCTCTTCGACCAGTACGCCGCCGGCAGTGACAGGTCGGCGCCCGAGCTGAGCCCGGTCTTCGCCGATCTCACCGGGCTGCCACCCGTGCTGATCCAGGTCGGCTCGAACGAGCTCCTGCTGGACGACGCCGTCCGGCTGGCCGGACGCGCCGGGGCCGACGAGGTCGCGGTGACGTTGGAGGTGGCTCCGCGTCAACCGCATGTGTTCCAGCTCGACGACGAGTCAGCCGAGGCGGCGGCGGCGCTGGAGCGTGCCGGCCGGTTCCTGGCCACTCGGCTCGGCGGCGAGAAGGAGGAGTCATGAACCGGCTGGCCGATCAGGTGACGGGGCCGGTACTCGCGCCCCGCGACGAGGGGTACGACGCGGAACGCGCCGGTTGGCAGACCGCCCGCCGGCATCGTCCCGACCTGGTGGTGGGCGCCGCCGGACCCGCCGACGTGCAGGCGGCGGTGACGTATGCGAGCGGTCGCGGGCTCCCGGTGGCGGTGCAGGGCACGGGGCATGCCTCGGCCGCCGTCGCCGCCGAGGGCGGGGTGCTGATCACCACGGCGCGGATGAGCGCCGTCCGGGTGGACGCCGATGCCGGCACCGCGTGGGTGGCCGCGGGAACGCGTTGGGATCAGGTGATCGACAGAGCGGCACCGGCGGGCCTGGCACCCCTGTCCGGCTCGGCCCCGCGCGTGGGCGCGGTCTCCTACACCCTCGGCGGTGGCCTGGCCCTGCTGTCGCGGAGCTTCGGTTACGCCGCCGACCACGTGCGCGGCCTGGAGGTCGTCACGGCGGACGGCCGCCTGCGGCACGTCACCCGGGACTGTGAGCCGGATCTGTTCTGGGCACTGCGCGGCGGCCGGGACAACTTCGGCGTGGTGACCGGAATGGAGATCGGTCTGATACCGGTCACCACGCTGTATGGCGGAGCACTGGTCTTTCCCGTCCAGAAGGCCGCCGATGTGCTCGGCACCTACCTGCAATGGGCCGCCACCATGCCGGAGGCGATGAACTCCTCGGTCGCGCTGATCTCCCTACCCGACGTTCCAGCGATCCCGGAGGCGTTGCGCGGCCGTCACACCGTCCATATCCGCATCGCCTTCTCGCCCGGCAACCCCGGAGCCGGTGAGCGCCTGGTGGCGCCGCTGCGGGCCATCGGCCCGATGAGCGACACCCTCGGTGAGCTGGCCTACGCCGAAGCCGGGTCGATCTACAACGACCCCGTCGCCCCGGGCGCGGTCGAGTCGGACACGGCCATGCTCGGCGAACTCGACGCCACCGCCGTGCAAGCCGTCCTCGACCTGGCAGGCCCCCATGCGCCCGTGCCGCACGTCGTCGAACTGCGCCACCTCGGCGGCAGGCTCGCCCACCCGCCCGCCGTGGCCAATGCCGTCGGCAACCGCGATGCGCGCTACCTGTTCAATGTGGTGTCCCGGCTGGAACGCGCCGACATCACCCAGATCCGGCCGGCGCACGCGCGCATGTTCGAGGCGATCGCGCCGTGGAGCACCGGCGGCCGGTTCCTCAACTTCATGAACGGCGAGAACGCCGCCGCGCAGGTGCGCTCCGCCTACAACGCCACGGACTACCAGCGCCTGACCGACCTCAAAGCCGTCTACGACCCGGAGAACATCTTCCGTCTCAACCACAACATTCCGCCCGCAGGAGGGCCGATCCGGGGTTGATGGGGCAACTCATGAACCAGGTTTGCGGCCGGTGCCACCTCCGTCAACGCGAGATTGCCAGGCCCCCGGGTCCTCGCGGAGGCCACCGTGGAAGGGATGGAGCCCGCGCCCTCGCCGTCCTCTAGACCTGGAAAATCCTGACCAAGCTGCGCTGCAGCCCTCCCGGGCGACTCCAGTGGCGCAGGCCTCGTTCGTTCTCACCACGTCGAAACCCGCCTATCAGGGATGAAGCGCTCAGCTGTGCCGACCGGCCCTGGTGATGAGTTGTGGCGCCCGCACCCGTCACACCTATGACGGGACACGACGAGATGGGAAGGGATGACGTGATGAGTGCGGACACGCGGCTGGAGGAGCTGGGCGTGAGCGGTCTGGGCGAGGTCGACGAGCCGGCGTTCTCGGGGTTGGCGGAGCGGCACCGGCGGGAGCTGCACGTGCACTGCTACCGGATGCTCGGGTCGTTCGAGGACGCCGAGGACACCGTGCAGGAGACGTTCCTGCGCGCCTGGCGGCGGCGGGAGACCTTCGAGGGGCGGTCGACGTTCCGGGCGTGGCTGTACCGGATCGCCACCAACGCCTGCCTGGACCTGCTCGCCAAGCACCGCCCGGAGCCCGCGACCGGCGGCGAGGTGCTGTGGCTGCAGCCCTACCCGGACCGGCTGCTCGACGAACTGCCCGCGGGCGACGCGGACGAGCCGGAGAGCGTCGCCGTCGCGCGGGAGACGATCGAGCTGGCGTACGTGGTCGCAGTCCAGCACCTCGCGCCGCGCCCGCGGGCCGTGCTGATCCTGCGGGACGTGCTCGGCTGGCCGGCGAGGGAGGTCGCGGAGCTCCTCGGGGACTCCGTCAACTCCGTGAACAGCGCGCTGCAGCGGGCCCGCGCCGGCATGCGGGAGCACCTGCCCGCCGAGCGGCAGGACTGGACCGGCGGCGAGCAGGACGCCGGGACCCGCGAGGTGGTGCGCCGCTTCACCGACGCCAGTGTGGCCACGGACGTCGACGGGCTCGCCGCACTGCTGCGGGACGACGTCCGGTGCTCGATGCCGCCCACGCCGGGCCTGTACGTCGGCCGCGACGCGGTAGTGAACGACTGGGTCGAGGACGGCTTCGAGGGCATGGAGGGCCTGCGCGCCGTCCGGACCTCCGTGAACCGGCAGCCCGCCATCGCCTTCTACCTCTGGCGGGAGCGGGAGGGCGCGTACCTGCCGCTGACGATCGACGTCCTGCGCATCACCGGCGGGGCGATCACCGAGATCGTCACGTTCCACGACGACCAGTTCCCGCGACTCGGGCTGCCGGAGCGCCTGCCGGCGGACGGCACGGACTAGTCCCGGTGTGGACGCTCACGCTGCGCGGTGGCGCGCGTGTCGCGGTGGCCGCTGCCCAGTGGTGTGACGCGTTCGGCGTCGTCACCCGCGGGCGGGTGCAGCTGGAACTGCGCGGCGGCGACCTCGGGCCGGTCCTGGGACGCGACGCCGGGTTCTGGCTCTGCGGCACCGGCGTCCGCGCCCTGCGCAACCCCGGCCGTCGCACGGCGAGGGTACGCATCGTCACCCCCAGGGCCACGACCGTCACATGGCGGTCAACCCACCCCCACCCCAGTCACCGAACGTTGGAGGATGACATGAACAGGATGAATGACAGCGGGGTCGTCGCAGGCCCGGCATCGGGCCGAACCAGCCACACCCAACGACTCCGCAGGCTCGTCGGCACCGGGTTTGTCGCCACGCTGGCAGCGACGGTGGCCACCACTCTCGCCGCTGCGCTTGCCCAGGCCGTCGGCGTCGACTTCGAGGTCCCCGATGGTGGCGAGTCGATCCCGTTGTCCGGGTTCGCCGTGGTGACCGGCTTCTTCTCGGTCGTGGGCGTCGTCATCGCCGTCGCTCTGCTTCGTTGGAGCGCTCGCCCCGCCGCGCGATTCGTGTGGACGGCAGTGCCGCTGACCGCGATCTCGCTGGCCCCGCCCTTGTTCTCCGGGGCGGACACCGCCACCGCCATCGCCCTCCTCGGGCTGCACCTCGTCCCTGCGACGGTGATGGTCCCCACCCTGGCGCGGAGCCTCCGCACCCGGACCGATTGACGATCCCGCAACGGGACAACGCGCGGCGCAAGGCCGTGCGCATACGCACTTAGGTCTTGGCTTCTGGTGCTGTCACCCCTTTGTTCCAGCTTCCTTTCTTGGTCGACGTGGGCGTCCAGTACGAGCCCGCCACCGTGACCGGGCTCGCCGGGACACGCAATGCCTGACGCCCGCGCGGTAACACGGTCACAGGCGGCCACGCCTAGGCCTGCCTGAATTTGCCCCTCGTCGGCTCCTGCCGCTCCGTCCGTTCCAGGAAGCTCAGGGGCGCACGCGAATGACGGTCTTGCCCTTGCGCCGCTTGGTCGGGTTGAGCACGGGGACGGCGTCGTCGAGGGTCGCGACGGTCCCAATGTGCGTGCGAAGGCGCCCGTCCCGCACCCGGTTGACGATCTCCACCAGCTGACTCGGAACGGACTCGACGACGAAGTCGACCGCGAGACCGTCGACGGGGCGGGTCTCAGCAGGCCCGACCACCGACACCAGCGTCCCGCCAGGCCGGATGATGCCCGCCGAGCGCCTCTGGATGTCACCGCCGATGACATCGAAGACCAGGTCGACCCTTCCGATGTCTTCGAGATCCCCGTCGTCGAGGGCGAGGAACTCGTTCGCGCCGAAGTCGAGTGCCGCCTGGCGGTCCGCCGCCCGCCCGGTGCCGATGACGTAAGCGCCGAACTCTCGGGCGAGCTGCGTCACCACAGATCCGACCGCGCCGGCGGCGCCGTGTGCGAGGACGCTCTGCCCCGCCTGAAGCCGACCATGCTGGAACAAGCCTTGCCATGCGGTCAGGCCGGAGATCGGCAGGCTCGCACCCACCGTGAAGTCGACGGCCCCGGGCAGCGGCGCGAGGTTGCGTGCCTCCACGGCCGCATATTCGGCCAGGGTTCCATCGCGGTGCCAGTCCGTGATCCCGAACACCCGCTGGCCCAGCGAGAGTCCCGTTGTGCCGTAGCCGAGGGAGGTGACCACTCCGGCGAACTCGTGGCCGATGATCGCCTGGGCTCGGTCGTGCCCGGAGCGATCGACCCACGTCGAGGGCCACTCCCACTCGGCCGGGACGAAGCCCGACGCATGGACTTCAACGACGACGTCGTTGATCGCCGGCGTCGGCTCAGGCCGCTCCGCCAGCTTGATCCCGGCCGCTTCCGCGGCCTGATCAGTCGCGACGATTGCCTTCATCCCTACCTCCGTATACCTCGTGCTTGCTGGCTCCATGCGCAGGTCTGTGACCTGTGTGTTTTCCCCACTCCGGTGGAACCCGACGCGTTTCAGTGGTCCGTTCGTCCGCGGTGACGGATCGTCTGTGGTGACAGACCGCGGAAGCTCGGGTGCCACAGAACACGGACAAGGGCAGGCGACGGGAGCATGGTCAAGACCTAATGGATCAGGTTCTTGGGCGCCTTCTGGTCGGTCGTCGGGGTGTTCGACCAGCTTGCCGTTAGTGAAGGTTGCTCCTGAGCGGACGAGGGCGACGAGGTGGGTGCGTTGACCGCCCGCCAGCGTGTCTGGGCGGACTCGATGAGCTTGAAAGCCGTGGCCAGGCCATCGGCCCGTGAACCGGAGCCCTTCACCGCCTGGCGGGCGTAGGTTTCGTCCTCGGCGTTCCAGATCTCCGCCAGGTGCTGCTTGGCGCCCGGGCGCGCGGATTTCGGGAACGCCCCCAGCACGTTATCGATCTTGTGGAACCAGCAGCGCTGTTGCTCGGCTTTGGGGAACGACTCACCCAGCGCGCCCCAGCGCACCGTCCCCGACCGCCAGCACCGGGGCGCGCGTCCCACGGCGCCTCATTTACCTGCGCGTCCGTACTGCTCCTCCCTGTACTGGCGCGGAGACAACCCGTAGGCATTGCGGAACGCCTGGGTGAAATGCTGCGGCCTGGAGAACCCCCACCGGGCCGCGATCTCGCTGATCCGACGGGTGACGAGCAGCGGTTCGGCCAGGTCGCGGCGGCAGTGTTCCAGACGGCACTCGCGGATCCAACCGGCGACCGTGCGGCCTTGCTCGTGGAACAGTTTGTGGAGTAGACGCAGGGAGATGTGATGTGCGGCGGCGATCGAGGCCGGGGACAGTTCCGGGTCACCGAGATTCTGCTGTATGAAGTTGTGGATCTGGGCCAAGAGTGCCCGATGGCGGGTGTGCAGCGGCACCGCGTCGCCAACCTCCAACTCGTGGGCGAGGGCCGCGGTCAGCATTTCCAGCGCGAGGGCGGACAACCTGGCCGAGTCGGCGGGGCTGTACTCGTCGATGTGCCGGGCGAGCCGAAGGAGGAAGGTCGAGGCGAGCGCCCCGACACCTTGGGCGCCCGGAATGCGCACGGCGGTCAGGCGGTCGAGATCCCGGGCCGGCAACGGCAGCAGGGCACGCGCGAATCGCAGGACCAGCAGCCGAGCGACGGGGGAGTCCGTCGAGAGTGCCGCCGAGTACGGCCGCGAAGTGTCGTAGAGAACCATGTCGCCGACGCCGAAGGCCGTCTCCCGGCCGTTCTGCGTGGCGTTCCCCGCACCGTCCACGGCGATCCCGAGTTTGCACAGCCCGGGGTCGTCTTGGCGGATGAGCTTCGGCGTCCGGTGGATCACGTATGGGGTGGTCGTCATCAGAGCGACCTGTATGGAACCCAGATCCCAGATATCCATACGGGCTTGAAAACTCATCTCCAGGTTCGGTTCGCAGCTGAGCTCGTAGGGAACCCAGGTTCGGGAACTCACTTCATGCCAGAAGCCAAACCGCTCACTGGCAGGCAACCCGTCCGTGCTCACGGTGCGCATCTGGGCCACCGGTCAGCGCCTGAGGCGGTCTCACCGCCGGTACGCCAGTTCGCGCGGGTCAGCATCACGCCGGCGCCGCCAGTCCGACCGGTCCGAGACAGGCCATTGGTACGACCTTCAGCCGCAGCCGCCACGCTCAGCCACGCCCGAAAGCGCACCAGGTCTGTTTGCTCTACCAGCAGGGCGGATCCGACAACCATTTCACTGGCGCCCCGTTGACCGAAGCCATCCACCACGTCCAGCATTCGGTCGTTGCCTTCCTTTTTCAGTGCATTTCTCATCGCCTCCGCCCCGCCCGCGAGACCGCGGGGTTCGGTCATCGCTCTTCCCCACCTGCCGCTTTCGATCTTTGACGATTCACGCTTGGGGAGTGAGGAGCGGTCTTTGACGTGCAGACTCGCGTTGCCCGCCCAGAGGAGGTCCTCATCGCGAAGAGGGTGCCAGGGGGCCGTAGGTAAATACATGGACGGAACGTGGGCGCGTCCGTTTTCGGGGTTCTTGGGTCCGCGACAGCCCGGTTGCGGGCTCTGAATGCCCGCACGGGTCCGGGATGACGGGCGGCCTTGAGGCAACCACCTGCTCCGCGTGGAGGAGACGACGCCGAGGATGCGACTCGGTGTGCACACCGTCTTCCGGAAATCCTCTCGGTGATCGCCGCGGAGCAGTTCCCGGTCGACCCGCATCCGTCCATCTCCGATCGGTTCGGCGTCGCGGTCGGGACGGTGATCAGCGAGTGCGCGCCGGCGGAGTCGCTTATAAAAGACCCCGACGTCCGCTGCAATGCAACGAACGCCGGAGCCGACTTGCATCAGGCAAGGGGAGACGAAACCGGGACGCCCCGGTCTGTCACCAGCTCAGCCAATTCGGGTGCCGCAGCCCTGGCAGACTCTGGCGTTCTCGCTGTTGTAGGTGCCGCAGGCGGAGCACGGGATCTGATCGACGTTCATCGCCCTGCGGATGATCATCGCGATCTTGCGCATCGTTCTCTCCTTTGATGATTCGCGGACGGCCTTTACCGCCAGCGATCTGAACTGTACGCCCTGACTGTCTTTCGGCTGCTGAATCCACCATTTCCCGCGCAGAATGTGCATTCAGATGTAAGAACGGTGCACGCAAACGTAAGAGGGCATCAGAAGCCACCTATGGCGCGCGAAGTGCGCCTGGTTCGGTCCGGTCTTCTTCCGAAGGGCCTCGCGGACGGCGCGCCCTCTCCTGCCCCGCCTGGCCCGCTTCCAGCCGTGAACGACGCCCGAGCGCACCAGACGGGTAGAGCACCGAGCCGAGAAGAATCTTGGCCCGGGGTTCCCGTTGATCTTGCGCCGCGGCCTCTTACGAGAGACGGCCCGCCGCTGTTGAAGCGCCACCTTCGGCGCTCGGGCGGGACGATAGGGGAGCGGATCGGGAATGTTGACCCAGTTGGCTGCGGTGGCGCCGGTGCTCGCCGCGGTGATCAGTGTGGTGGACGGCCGGCTGCGGGCCCGCCGGGAGCAGTCCCGCCGGGCCGGTGATGAGTGATGGCCAGGACCGGGAGGCCGCGCATCACCGCGGGCCGGACCCGGCCGGCGGCGGAGGCCAGGCGGCTACGGGCGGCAGGATGGCAGCGATGCGGCAGGACTTCCTGGACTTCTTCGACACAGAGTTCCATCTGGTGGTGCGGTTCGTGATGCGCGACGGCGCCAGCCTGCACGATGCTCAAGACGCAGCTCAGCAGGGGTTCCTGCAGGGGTGGCGGATGGTGCGGGAGGGTACCTGGGAGCAGATCCGCCATCCACGCGCCTGGGTCCGCTCGGTGGCGCTGCGGAACCACCGAGCCCGGCGGCGCGTGGAGGTCCCGGTCCGGCAGTTGCCTGAGGCGGCCGCTCCCGGCACCGGGCACGCGGAGCTGACCGAGCAGGCCCGCGATCTGATCGCCGCGCTTCGGCTGCTGGACGCTGACGCGCGGGCGGTTCTGGCATTCCACCTGGACGACATCCCCACTCACGCCATCGCCGCGTATCAGAGCATTTCTGAGCAGAGGGCCCGGGACCTGCTCAAGAAGGCCCGGCGTACGCTCAGAAAGCATCTGCCCGCGCCACCGCAGCAGTCGGCGAGGCCCACCGGCACCACCGAGACGGGCAGCCACGAAGGGGGGCGCCAGCCGTGACCACCTCTGACGGCCCGTTCCCGCCGGACGACGCACTCAGCAACGAGCTCACCGACACCGAACTGGACGCCGCCCTCGGCGCCGCCGATGCCCAATTGCTGGATCATGTGCGCGCGCACACCAACCCGGTCGTCGCGCTGTCCGCTCTGCTCGGCGGCACCTCCACCGACGCCCAGGACCGCGCGGCGCCACTCTCCGATGGCGCCGCCACCCAGATCCGCGCCCGCACTCAGGCGCACACCCTGGAGCGCGACCTTCACCGCGCCAGCCTCGGAGTCGGCATACTCGCCGCTCTCCTCGACCCAGACCCCGCGTTCTCCCGGACCGTCGACCTGAACGATCTCCGCGCCCGCACCCACGATGTCGCTCGCGTCCTCACCCGAGCGGTCGGCCGAGCCGGTGACCTCGCACGCGACCTCGACCTCGCCCGTCACCGCCACAGCGGCGCCGCCCGCACCATCGCCACCCTTCTCATCCAGGTGCGTGACGGCGCTCGCACCCTCACCGGCGATCTCGACCACGTCGTCGCCCTCGACTGCGGGGACGCCCGCGACCTCGACTCCGCTGCCGCCCAGGCGTCCCACCTCGTCCGCGACCTCGATGGTGCCTGCGGCCGTGCCCGCAGCCTCGCCCATAACCTGGCGGCGCAACCGGTGAACGCGTCCGGCGCAGACTTGTCCGAGGTCTCGCTGCCCGATCTGGCGGTGCTGGAAGGGGTGGTGTGGGACGAGTTCACCCGCTGGCAGCCCGGCCTGCGCGACCGGATCGCCGACCGGTCGGAGGAGATCGCAGCCGGTGTCTACCAGGTGCGGAGAGGCACGGCCCGCGACCCGCACACGGCGCCCGGTCGGTGATGTTCGGGGCGGTCGCGCAGACGTGCCCGGGCCGGCGTTGGCGTGCGGTCGGCGGGCGCCGACGGCCGTACCCCTTCAGCGGCCGCCAGTGAAGGGCAGCGTCACGGTGCCCCTTCCGCCGAGGCTCGGCTCCCTACCGGGATCACCCGGTGGAGAACCAGCCCCATGTAGTACTCATCGACGAACTCGCCATCCACGCACACCGAGGAGCGCCGTACTCCCTCCACCTGGAATCCGCAGGCTTCGTACAGACCCAACGCAACCCGGTTGTGGCTCATGGCCGTGAGTTCCAGCCGCCACATTCCCAGAAGCCGCGCCTGAGCGATCGCCGCCTCCAGCAGGCCGCGGCCGACTCCTTGTCCATGATGGGAGGAGCGTACGCCCAGCACGATCGCACCCCGGCCTCGTGCCCGCCGCCACCGTGACGCAAAGACGTCGATCACTCCGACGAGCCGTCCGCCGTCATCGGCGATGAACCGGTACGACCGGTCTGGAAGTTCGTTGCCGCGTTCGCCGGGCTCAGCGAGCATGAACGTCGTCTCTGTGTCCAAAGCGCGGCGAAGCTCAGCAAGGGCCTCGCCTTCCTCCGCGGCGAGGGGCCGGATGGTTGCCATGGCACCAGGATTCGTCACCTACGTCCAGGCGGTGTGCGCCGGGCAGGCCGCCGATCGGGGTTTCGCGGACGTGCTCACCGTGCACCCAGTGAGCCGAGCGCCCGGAACGGTTCTCCGGCCGCCGTCCTGCCGCGCGGGACAGGTCAGCGGACCAGGCGGAAGAACGTGCGGATGTCAGTGATCAAGAGGTCCGGTGCCTCCATCGCGGCGAAGTGGCCGCCGCGGTCGAACTCCGACCAGTGGATCACGTTGTGCTCGCGTTCGGCGATGCGGCGGACCCCGGCGTCACCGGGGAAGACCGCCACCCCGGTGGGGACATCGGACTTTTCGACCGGGCGGCCCCAGTCGGCGGCGCCCTCCTTGTAGAGGCGGGCCGATGACGCCGCGGTGCCGGTGAGCCAGTAGATCGTGACGTCGGTGAGCAACTGGTCGCGGTCCACGGCCTCTTCGGGCAGCGCGTGCGCGGGATCGGTCCACTCCTTGAACTTCTCCACGATCCAGGCCAGTTGACCGGCGGGAGAGTCGTGCAGCCCGAAGGCCACCGTCTGCGGACGGGTCGACTGGACCATGGCATAGGCCGCGCGGTCGTGGTCGGAGTACTGGGCCAGGCGCGCCTGTTCCGCCTCGGTCAGGCCGTCCAACTCGCCGGGCTGGAAGGTCGGGAAGCCCAGCGCGCCGTTGACATGGACGCCGATGACGTTGCCCGGGGCGAGGCGGCCGAGTTCGGGGGAGATCACCGAGCCGGTGTCGCCGCCGTGGGCGCCGTACCGGTCGTAGCCGAGACGGCGCATCAGCTCGGCCCAGGCGTGGGCCGCCCGGCGAGGGCTCCAGCCGGTCTCCCGGGTGGGGCCGGAGAACCCGAAGCCGGGCAGGGAGGGCGCGACCACGTGGAAGGCGTCGGCGGGGTCGCCGCCGTGGGCGCGGGGGTCGGTGAGCGGGCCGAGGATCTTCGTGAACTCGGCGACCGAGCCGGGCCAGCCGTGCGTGATGATCAGCGGGAGCGCGTCCGGCTCGGGGGAGCGGACGTGCAGGAAGTGGATGTTCTGGCCGTCGATCCCGGTGGTGAACTGCGGGTACCGGTTGAGCGCCGCCTCCTGCGCGCGCCAGTCGTACTCCGTCCGCCAGTAGTCGGCCAGCTGCCTGGCGTAGGCGGACGGGACCCCGTACGACCAGCCGGTGCCGGGCAGTTCGTCCGGCCAGCGGGTGCGGGCCAGGCGGTCGCGCAGGTCGTCCAGGTCGGCCTGCGGGATGTCGATGCGGAACGGGTTGATCTTTGTCATGTCCAGTACGTTAGGAGCAGGCTAGGACCGATTCGGTCCTAGCCTGCAGGCAGAATCATGAACATGTTGGAGACCTCGGCTCGACTCCTCAGGCTGCTGTCCCTCCTGCAGGCTCGCCGGGACTGGTCCGGCCCGGAACTGGCCGAACGGCTCGGCGTCACGACGCGGACCGTGCGGCGGGATGTGGACCGGCTGCGCGAACTGGGCTACCTGGTGCACGCCACGGCCGGGACGCCGGGCTACCGTCTGGGCGCCGGGGCCGATCTGCCCCCGCTGCTGCTGGACGACGAGGAGGCGGTCGCGGTCGCGGTGGGTTTGCGGACGGCCGCCGGGGGCTCGGTCGCCGGGATCGAGGAGACGTCGGTACGGGCGCTCGCGAAGCTCGAACGGATCCTTCCTCCACGGCTGCGGCATCGTGTTCACGCGCTCCGGTCGATGACCGTGCCCATGACGGGAGCGGCGGACCCGGTCGATCCCGAGGTGCTGACCGCCATTGCCGCGGCCTGCCAGGATCATGAGGTGCTGCGGTTCGACTACCGGTCGCACGAGGGCCGGGAGAGCCGCCGTTCGGCCGAGCCGCACCGGCTCGTGAACTCGGGACGCCGCTGGTACCTGGTGGGCTGGGACGTCGACAAGGGGAGTTGGCGGACCTACCGTGTCGACCGGCTGCGGCTGAAGGCGCCGAACGGGCCGCGTTTCGTCCCCCGGGACCCGCCCGCCGAGGACCTCGCCGCCTACACCTCGCGCGCGGTGTCCATCGCCCCGTACCGCTACCGGGCGCGGCTGACCGTGCACGCAGCCGCGCAGGTCGTGGCCGGGCACATGCCGCCGACGGTGGGGACGATCGAGCCCGTTGACGCCCGCACCTGCGTCCTGCGGTGCGGTGCGAACAACCTGGACGAGATCGTCGTGTGGGTCGCACTGATGGACATCGATTTCGAGGTGCACGACCCGCCGGAACTGGCCGAGCGGATCGGCGCCATGGCCGACCGGCTCCGGGCGGCGTCGGGCACCGCGCGGCGGGTGACCGTCCCGCCCGGTAACCCGGCGGGCGGCGCGGACGGGGCCGCGTCTGCCGGTCTCGCGGGCCCTACCGCGCCCGCACGTGAGGAGGGCTGACAGCCGTCCGGTCATCTTCGGGGTGGTCTGTTTGCAGGTTCGAGACGCTCATCCGCCCGGGCATAGGGTGGGGCGGCATGGCGCTGCGACTCGTTCAGGTGAACTTCAAGGCTCGGGATGATTCGGCGCTCGGCCGGTTCTGGGCGGAGGTGCTCGGCTGGGGCATGTCCAGCGAGGGGCCCGGCGTGACCAACCTGGAGCCCGAGGGCTTCGTCTGGCCGGACCCCACTGCCGTCTGCGTCGACCTCGTCACCGTTCCGGACCCGGAAACGGTGAAGGACCGCGTGCATCTCGATCTCGCCACCACTTCCGCGGCCCACCATGCGGAGTTGGTCGCGCGTCTGAAGGATCTCGGTGCGACGCCGGCGGACGTGGGCCAGGGCGATGTCCCGTGGACGGTTCTGGCCGATCCGGAGGGCAACGTGTTCTGCGTGCTGGAGCCTCGGGAGCGCTACCGGGACACCGGGCCGATCGCCGCGGTGGTGGTCGACTGTGCGGATCCGCGGGCCATGGCCCGGTTCTGGGACGAGGCGCTGGACTGGACCCTGCACGAGGTGACCGATGATCACGCGGTGCTGCGTTCTGCCGAGGGTGTCGGGCCGTATCTGGAGCTCCTCCGCGAACCCGGCGCGCGGACATGGTGGAACCGCGTGCATCTCGACCTGCTGCCCTTCCCCGTTGACGACAAGGAGGCGGAGGTGGCGAGGCTGCGGGCCCTCGGCGCCACGGACCTCGACCTTGGCCAGGGCGACGTGCCCTGGACGGTTCTGGCCGATCCGGAGGGCAACGAGTTCTGTGTCCTCGGCCGGGGTTGACGCAGAGCCCTGCCGGGCCTCGCCGACACGGAAAACCGATTGAGTCTTCCTTCCGCGTCCCGTAAATTGCCTGCCGCCCTGTCGCAGTGAAGACAAAGGACAGAACCGCGTGACCCCGCCTGCTCTTCAGACCTGACACGTCTCTTCGCTCACCTGTAGCCGACGCTCCCGTCGGCTCTGCCGGGCTGCCCTTGCGCGCCCGGTCATTCGGCGTTTGAGGTCGCGCGTAATCGGCCTCGTGTCAGGTCTAGAGGGCTCATGTCTTCACAACCTCATATCGTGCTGCCCTGGGTCGTTCGTCGGACCAGGCTGCCCCTGCTGTCGTTGCGGTGCGCGGACTGCCGGTCGGAGTCGGCCCGCACCGGCGAGGGCAGGTTCCGCGTCAACGCCAACGGCAAGCTGCTGGACGTGTGGCTGCTGGTCCGCTGCGTATCGTGCGATCGGACGAGCAAGCTCGCCGTGCACGAGCGGGTGCCGGTCAAGTCCCTCGATCCGGCCGAACTCCACGGCTACCGTGTCAACGATCCGGAACTGGTGGCGTCCAGGCTGCTGGATCCGCTGCTCGCCCGGCGCAACCGCTTCGCCCTGGACTGGACGGGCGCCTGGCGGCTGGACGCCCCGTCGCCATGGCTCGACGAGACGTGGCCGGTCCAGGTGGAGGTCGTCTTCGAGGATCCGGTACCGGTGCGGCCGGACCGGCTCATCGCGCAGAGGCTCGGCCTCAGCAGGAACGAGGTGCTGCGCCGGATCAAGTCCGACACCCCGCTGCGCCGTCCGCGGAGCACCGGATTCACCTTCACGGTGATGGCCGGGGACTAGCGGGGATGTGGCCGCGGCGGGCCACCCGGCCCGCCCGGCTTCACCCCCGAACGTCCGGGCCGGTGGCGGCACGTGCGCTGGTAGCGTCTGCAGGCGTGCGGGACCGGTTCGAGGCGTCGTTGCCGGCGCGGTGGAAGGCGCCGCTGGTGGCGGGCGCGCTGGCTGCGCTGTCACCGGTGCTGCTCCTGGCGCCCCGCGGCGTGCCGGCCGAGGCCGGGCGCCCGCTGGTGACGGCGCTCGTCGTCGTCCAGGCCGCGGCGCTGTGGTGGCTGAGCGCGCGGCCCGCCGTGGTCACCGCCGTCGCGGTGCTCTCCGGAGCCGCCCTGCAGTTCCTGGTTCCCGCGGCCGGGCAGGGGATCGCGTTGGTGGTGCTGAGCACGTTCGCCTGGTTGCGGCCCGCGCGGACCTCGCTGTGGGGTGCGGCGGGCGCAGCGGCCGTTCTCGGTGTGTCGGCCGGTGCCGGCGGCCACGGCGTCGCGGCGGTCCTGTGGCCGGTCGCGGCGGTCCTGGCCTGGAGTTGGGGCGCGCTCGGACGGGCATGGGCGGCGCGGCGGCAGGCCGAGGCGCGCCGGGCGGTGCTGGAAGAGCGGGCCCGCATCGCCCGTGAACTGCACGACGTCCTGGCGCACACGGTGTCGGTGATGGTGGTGCAGGCCGCCGCCGCGGACGATGTCTTCGACACCAGTCCCGAGAAGGCGCGGCAGGCGGTGCGGAGCCTGGAGGCGTCGGGGCGGGAGGCGCTGGTCGAGCTCCGCCGCTTCGTGCGCACCGTGCGCCTGCTGGACGAGGAGACCGCGGCGGTCACCGGCGGCGACGCCCTGGTGCCGCAGCCGACCCTCGCGGATCTGGACCGGCTCGCCGGAACGGTGGAGGCCGCCGGGCTCCCCGTCCGCGTGGTCCGGGACGGCTTGGAGGACGCCGACGTCCCGCCGGGCGTGGCCCTGTCGGCGTACCGGATCGTGCAGGAGTCGCTCACCAACGCCCTGCGGCACGCGCGCGCGTCCACCGCCGTCGTCACGGTCCGCGCGCGGGACGGCCGGCTGACCGTGGAGGTCCGCGACGACGGGACGGGCGGCGGCCGGCCGGGCTGGACGGGCGCCGGGCAGGGCGTCGCCGGGATGCGCGAGCGCGCGGCGCTGCTCGGCGGGACCCTGGAGGCCTCACCCGATCCGGCGGGCGGATTCCGGGTCCGCGCCCACCTGCCGCTGGAGGAGACCGCGTGACGATCCGGATGCTCGTCGCCTACGACTTCGGAGTGGTCCAGCCCCTTCTCTCCGTCTGAGGACGGAGCGCTCAGACCAGTCCGCCGCCGGAGGTGCGAAGGCGGGTCCCGCCCCTACCGTCGGGGGATGGTCCTTCCTCGAAACCGGCCGCTCCGGGCGGGCCGCGCGCAGCGGCGCCGGCAGCGGCGCGCCGCCTTGGCGCTGGTGCTCCTGGCGCCCGCCGTCGCCGAGCTCACCCTCGGCTCGATCCCCGTGAGGATGCTGTGGCTGGTCGTCCTCTACGTGCCGATCTACGGGGCCGGGGTCCTGCTGATCCGCGAGGCGGTGCGCCGGACGGGCGGCGGAACGGGAGCCCTGCTGCTGATGGGCCTGGCCTACGGGCTGGTCGAGGAGGGGCTCGCGCTGCAGAGCCTCACCAGCCCCCATCTGTACGATGCCGCCGGGTGGGGGCCCAGGCCGTGGGGGATCAACGCCCCCTACGCCGAGCTGAACCTGCCCTACCACGCGGTGTTCAGCGTCCTGCTGCCGATCGCGCTGGCCGAGCTGATGTTCCGCGACCTCGGCCGGACGCCCTATCTGCGGCGCGCGGGGCTCGTCGGCACCGCCGCCGCGGCGCTGCTGGGGGTGGGGCTGCTGCGGGTGTCGGTGCCTCCGTCGGAGGACCCCGGCTACCTGCTGTCCGGGCGCGCCGCCGGGGTGATCCTGGGGTTGGCGGCCGCGGCGGCGGTGGCGGCGCTCGCCGTGCTCCCGCACCGCGCGGGCCGCGGTCCGGCCGGTGCCGGGGGACCCGTCCCCGGCCTGTTCCGGCTCGGCGCCGTGTGCGCCGTCGCGGCCTTCGCCTTCCTGGCGCTGCTGTTCCCCTTCGCCGGCGCGCACCATCCGGCGTTCCTGCCCCGCACGTGGGCGCCGCTGCCGATGGCCGCCGCCGCGGCGGTCGCCGGCGCCGCCGCGTGGGCGCTGCGCCGATGGGGCGCGGCGGACGGCTGGACGCCCCGCCACCGGCTGGCCGCCGTGACCGGGGCGCTCGTCGCCCATACCGCCTTCGGCCTCGTCTCCCACACCCGCCACCCGCTCGACACCGCCGGCCTCGCCGTCATCGGAGCGGCGATGGTCCTGCTGCTCCACCGCCTGGACCACCGCCTCGCCACCGGCCCCGAGGTGTCTCAAGGCCTGTGAGGCGGAGCGGTGGGAGCGCCGAACCACCTGGCCATGGGGCCGAGCAGGTCCGTCTGGTCGTCGCCGACCCATGCCACGTGGCCGTCCGGGCGTAGCAGGGCCGCGGGCACGTCGAGTTCCTCGCCGGCGTCGACGACGTGGTCGACGCGGTCCGCCCAGCCCGCGACCGAGAGGCGGCCGGTCTGGTCGAGCAGCAGTCCGCGGCCGTCGTGCATCAGCTCGTAGAGGCGGCCCTTCTTCAGCCCGATGTCCCGGAGCCTGCGGCCGACGAGCGGGTGCTCGCCGCCGAGGTCGTAGCGGACCCCGATCGCGATGATCTTCTCGGTGAGGTACCGGTTCACCTCGTCGAAGTCCATCAGTTCCGACAGCAGCCGCCGCACGGCGAGGGGGCCCGGCTCGGTGGACAGCAGTTCCATCTGCACGCGGGTGTTGTCCAGCACGTCGGCGGCCACCGGGTGCCGTTCTGCGTGGTAGGTGTCCAGCAGTCCCTCCGGCGCCGTGCCGGCGACCTCGGCGGCGAGTTTCCAGCCGAGGTTGAACGCGTCCTGGATGCCGAGGTTGAGGCCCTGCCCGCCGGTGGGCGGGTGGATGTGCGCCGCGTCGCCGGCCAGCAGGACCCGGCCGACCCGGTAGCGCTCGGCCAGCCGGGTGGCGTCGCCGAAGCGGGACAGCCAGCGGGGGGAGTGCGCGCCGAAGTCGGTGCCGGCGACGGCCCGCAGCTGGTGCTTGAACTCCTCGAGGGTGGTCGGGGCCGAGCGGTCCTGTGCCACGCCCTCGGCGGGCACGCCGACGCGGTAGACCCCGTCCGCGAGGGGCATGATCCCGAACCGCTTCTGGGTCTTGCGGACCTCGTCCATCACCGCGGCCTGCGTCTCCGGCGAAGCGGTGAGCTCCACCTCGCCCAGCAGCGTCTCGACCCGGGAGGGTTCGCCGGGGAACCCGACGCCGAGGCGCCTGCGGACGGTGCTGCGGCCGCCGTCGCAGCCGACGAGGTGGCGCGAGCGCAGCCGCGTCCCGTCGGCCAGCTCGACGGTCACCCCGTCGTCGTCCTGGCTCAGCCCGACCACCTCGCAGCCGCGCCGGATCTCGGCGCCGAGCTCGGCGGCGCGTTCGGCCAGCAGCCGGTCGGTGGTGGGCTGCAGGATGCCGAGGACGTAGGGGTGGGCGGTGTCGAGCCGGTCGGGTGCGGGTTTCCTGATGGCGCCGAAGAAGCCGCCGAGCGGGTACTTCCTGCCGTGCGCGAGGAACCGCTCCAGCAGGCCGCGCTGGTCCATCACCTCGATGCTGCGCACGTGCAGGCCGAGGGCGCGGACGTAGGGGGTCGGCTCGGTCTCCTTCTCCAGGACCAGGACGTGCACGCCGTGCAGTCGCAGCTCGCCGGCCAGCATCAGGCCGGTCGGCCCGCCGCCGACCACGATCACGTCGATCATGAATTTCCCCCGTCTGAGAGCGGTTCTCGGCCGGCTGCACCGGCGGTGCGCCGGCGCACGCCGCGTCCCCGTTCACGCAGGTACCGGCCTCGGCCGACGATTCTGCGGCACGACCCGGGTCTTGCCGCAAGCCCCCTGGTCGGCTATAAGTTGAAAATGGAAGGAGTGAATCCGTCCTCCTTCCCGCGTCGCACAGGTCGTGTGCTGCGCCATGTTCCCCCGGGGCCTTGCCCGATTGATAATCTCAACATTGAGATTGTCGCGGGAGGGTGGGAATGGCGGACGCGGTGGACGCGATCCTGGCGCAGTGGCGCCGCGAGCGTCCCGACCTGGACGTGTCGGCGATGGGCGTCGTCGGGCGGATCTCGCGGGCGCAGTCGCTGCTCGGCCGGGAGCTGAAGGAGTTCTTCGCCGCACGGGGGCTGGAGAGCTGGGAGTTCGACGTCCTGGCGACGCTGCGCCGGCACGGCGCCCCCTACGAGCTGACGGCGGGGGCGCTGCTGCGGGCGGCGATGGTCACCTCGGGGGCGATCACCAACCGGATCGACCGGATGGAGGCCAAGGGCCTGGTGGAGCGGGTGCGCGACACCGGTGACCGGCGGTCGGTGCGGATCCGGCTGGCGCCGCGCGGCCTGGAGATCGTGGACGAGCTGGTCGGCCTGCACGCCGCCAACGAGGAGCGCCTGCTGGCGGCGCTGTCGCCGGACGAGCGCGGGCACCTCGCCGCCGCCCTGCGCACGCTGCTGGAGTCGCTCGGCGACACGACCCTGGGCTCCCCGTCCGGCGAGCGCTGAGGTCCCCGGCCGCGCGCCGGCGGGCGGTTCGGCTCTCGCGCGGTGCTCAGGAGGCGGCGGGTGCGGTGAAGGGACGGATGGCGCGGGTGGCGCGGTCGGCGATGACGGCCAGGTGGTCGGCGAGTTCGGGCGGGTCCAGCAGGGTGTAGTCGATGGGCAGCAGGGTGACGCGGTAGGCCAGAAAGCGCATCGAGTCCGACCGGGTGTGCAGGAGGCAGGTGCGGTCGTCGGCGGGTTCCAGGACGCCCTGCCAGGCGGTGACGTGCTCGGCGGCCTCCTGGACGGGGGCGTGCAGCAGCAGCCGCGCCCGGATCGTGCCCGATCCGCCGGCCAGGGTGTCCATGGCCCAGGAGGCGGCGTCGGCGCCGCCGGGCAGGCGGAGTTCGGGGCCGCGCACGCCGGTGCGGTGGGGGTCGGTGACGCGGTCGGCGCGGAAGGTGCGCCAGTCGGCGCGGTCCTCGTCGTGGGCGACCAGGTACCAGCGGCGGCCGGCGGTGACGAGGCGGTGGGGCTGGGCCAGCCGGCGGGTGCCGCTGCCGTCGGCGGCGGTGTAGGTGAAGCGGACCTTCTCGCGGGTGAGGCAGGCGGCGGCGAGCAGGGCCAGGACGGCGGGGTCGGCTGCGGGCGGCGCGCCGTCCTGCGGCGGGAGGGGCACGGCGGCCTCGGTGAGGGCGGCGACGCGGTGCCGCAGCCGGTGGGGCAGGACCTGTTCGAGCTTGGCCAGGGCGCGCAGCGAGGTGTCCTCGATGCCGGAGACGGCGCCCGCCGCGGCGCTGCGCAGGCCGATCGCGATGGCGGTGGCCTCGTCGTCGTCCAGCAGCAGCGGCGGCATCGCGGCGCCGGCGGTGAGCCGGTAGCCGCCGGTGTTGCCGTGGGTGGCGTGGACGGGGTAGCCGAGGTCGCGCAGGCGGTCGATGTCGCGGCGGATGGTGCGGGCGGTGACGCCGAGCCGCTCGGCCAGCTCGGTGCCCGACCATTCGCGGGGCGTCTGCAGGAGGGACAGCATCTGGAGGAGCCGTCCGGACGGATCGCGCATGTCTTCCATCCTGCCGCGCCAGTAGGACGTTGGGTGACCTATTGGCCGTCTAACGTCGTGGGCATCGGGGCCGGAACGTCCGGTCCCGGGGATCGGGAGGCACGACATGCTGCGGGGATTCGCCACCATCAACTTCTGGGCGGACGACCTGGAGGCGGCCAAGGACTGGTACGCCGACCTGCTGGGGGCCCAGCCGTACTACCGCGTCGCCGGCCCGGACGGCCGCGCCGCCTACTACGAGTTCCGGGTGGGCGACTACGAGCACGAGCTGGGGCTGGTCGACGCCCGGTTCCGTCCGGGAGGGCCGCCGGCGGGTCCGGGCGGGGCGGTTATGTACTGGCACGTGGACGACCTGGAGGCGGCGGTGGAGCGGCTGCTGGGCATGGGCGCGCGGCTGCACGAGAAGATCACCGAGCGGGGCGAGGGGACGGGGTTCGTGACCGCGTCGGTGGTGGACCCGTTCGGCAACGTGCTGGGCGTGATGTCCAACCCGCACTACCTGGAGGTGCTGGCCGAGGGCGCGCAGCGCTGAGGTCGCCCCGGCGGCCCGCCGGGTGCCGGCGGGCCGGGGCGGGTCAGGCCTGCTGGACGTAGTCGCGCAGGTGGCGGGCGGTGAGGGTGTCGGCGCCGGCGACCAGGTCGGCGGGCGTGCCGGTGAACACGACGCGGCCGCCGTCGCTGCCGGCGCCGGGACCGAGGTCGATGATCCAGTCGGCGTGGGCCATGACGGCCTGGTGGTGCTCGATGACGATGACGGTGTTGCCGCCGTCGACGAGCCGGTCCAGCAGGGCCAGGAGCTGGTCGACGTCGGCCAGGTGCAGGCCGGTGGTGGGCTCGTCCAGGACGTAGGTGGCGGCCTTCTCGGCCATGTGGATGGCGAGCTTGAGGCGCTGGCGCTCCCCGCCGGACAGGGTGGTGAGGGGCTGGCCCAGCCCGAGGTAGCCCAGGCCGACGTCGGAGAGGCGGTCCAGGACGGCGCGGGCCTGCCCGGCGGTGAAGAACTCGCGGGCCTCGGCGACGCGCATGGCCAGGACCTGGCTGATGTCCTTGCCGCGCAGGGTGTAGGTGAGGACCTCTGCGGTGTAGCGGCGGCCCTGGCACTGCTCGCACACCGAGGCGACGCCGGCCATCATCGCCAGGTCGGTGTAGACCAGCCCGATGCCCTTGCAGGCCGGGCAGGCGCCCTCGGAGTTGGCGCTGAACAGGGCGGGTTTGACGCCGTTGGCCTTGGCGAAGGCGGCGCGGATGTGGTCCAGCAGCCCGGTGTAGGTGGCGGGGTTGCTGCGGCGGGACCCGCGGATGGGGGACTGGTCGACCACGACGACGCCGTCGCGGCCGGGCAGCGCCCCGTGGATCAGGGAGCTCTTGCCCGATCCGGCGACGCCGGTGACGACGGTGAGGACGCCGAGGGGGATCTCGGTGTCGACGTCCTTGAGGTTGTGCAGGTTCGCGCCCTTGATGGCCAGGTGCCCCGACGGCTCGCGGACCTTCTCGCGCAGCCGGGCGCGGTGGTCCAGGTGGCGCCCGGTGAGGCTGGCGGACGCGCGGAGCCCGGAGAGGTCGCCGGTGTAGCAGACCCGGCCGCCCTCGGCGCCGGCGCCGGGGCCGAGGTCGACGACGTGGTCGGCGATCGCGATGGTCTCGGGTTTGTGCTCGACGACCAGGACGGTGTTGCCCTTGTCGCGCAGGCGCAGCAGCAGGTCGTTCATGCGGGCGATGTCGTGGGGGTGCAGGCCGGCGGTGGGCTCGTCGAAGACGTAGGTGATGTCGCTGAGGCTGGAGCCGAGGTGGCGGACCATCTTGACGCGCTGGGCCTCGCCGCCCGACAGGGTGGGGGACTCGCGGTCCAGGCTGAGGTAGCCCAGGCCGATCTCGACCAGGGAGTCCAGGGTGCCCTGCAGGGTGGCCAGCACCGGTCCGACGGACGGATCGGTGATCTCGCGTAGGAAGGCGGCCAGGTCGCTGATCTGCATGGCGGCGCAGTCGGCGATGTTGAGCCCGGCGATGCGGCTGGCGAGGGCGGCGGGGTTGAGGCGGGCGCCGCCGCAGGCCCCGCAGGCGCTGAACGCGACGGCGCGTTCGACGAACGCGCGGATGTGGGGTTGCAGCGACTCGGTGTCCTTGTCCAGGTAGAGGCGCTTGACCCTGAGCAGCAGGCCCTCGTAGGTGATGTTGACGCCGCTGCTCTTGACCTTGGTGGGCGGCTTGTGGAGCAGGTCGTCCCACTGGGCGGGGGTATAGTCGCGCAGCTTGGCGTCCGGGTCGAACAGCCCCGAGTCGGCGATCACCTTCCAGTACCAGGACCCGACGGCGAACCCCGGGACGGTGAGGGCGCCCTCGTTGAGCGAGAGGTCCCGGTCGACCAGCTGGTCCAGGTCGACGCGGGAGGCGCGGCCGAGTCCCTCGCAGTCGGGGCACATGCCCTCGGCGTTGTTGAAGCTGAACGCCGAGGAGGTGCCGGCGTGCGGTTCGCCGATCCGGCTGAAGATGATGCGCAGCATGGTGTGGGCGTCGGTCGCCGTCCCGACGGTGGAGCGGGAGTTGGCGCCCATCCGCTCCTGGTCGACCACGATCGCGGCGCTGAGGTTGCGCAGCGCGTCGACGTCGGGGCGGCCGACGCTCGGCATGAAGCCCTGCACGAACGCGGTGTAGGTCTCGTTGATCAGGCGCCGCGACTCGGCGGCGATGGTGCCGAACACCAGGGACGACTTGCCCGACCCCGACACCCCGGTGAACACGGTCAGGCGGCGCTTGGGGACGTCCAGGCTGATGTCGGCCAGGTTGTTCTCCCGCGCGCCGCGGACCTCGATCACGTCGTGGGCGTCGGCGGCCCGGAGCGCGCCGGCGTGCGGCTCGGGCTGCGCGGTCGTCGGCTGGAGGGGCATGGGCTTCCTCAATCGCTTGATATCTTAGGGCGTAAAGAATTCTTCGGTTTCGATAGTTTATGGCATAAGGAGATGCACGTTGGTCGTCTTCGCCGGGCAGGGCGACCCCCGCCGCTCGATGGACCTGCTGTGGCGCGGCGCGGACGCGCCCCGCACGGGGCCGGGGCCGCGGCCGGGGCTGAGCGTGGAGGTGATCGTGGACACCGCGATCGCCGTCGCGGACGCCGAGGGGATGGCGGCGCTGTCGATGCGCGCGGTCGGGGAGCGGCTCGGGCGCACGGCGATGGCCCTGTACACCTACGTGCCAGGCAAGGCCGAGCTGGTGGACCTGATGTACGACCGCGCGCTGGCCGAGCTGCCCGGCGGCTACGACGCCGCGGACGGCTGGCGGGCGGCGCTGACCCGGTGGGCGCAGGACTCCTGGGATTTCTACCTGCGGCATCCGTGGATGCTGCAGGTGTCGCAGGCGCGCCCGGTGCTCGGCCCGAACGAGTACCGGGCGCTGGAGGCGCTGCTGGGCGTGCTGGCCCCCACCGGGCTTCCGGCGCGGCGGGTGCGGCGCGCCGTGTCGGCGCTGTCGAGCGTGGTGCGCGGCGCGGCACAGACCCTCGCCGAGTCGCGGCAGGCGGTGCGGGCCACGGGCCTGTCGGAGGAGCAGTGGTGGTACGGCCGGGCCGGGGCCCTGGAGGCGCTGGCGCCCGGGTTCACCGAGCGCTTCCCGCTGGTGGCCCGGCTGAACGCCGAGGACGCCCTCGGCGGCGCCGAGGACGTCCCCTATCTGGAGCAGGCGGCGCGGGAGGCGTTCGAGGGCGGCCTGGCGCTGGTCCTGGACGGCATCGCCGCCTCCCTCGCCGCCCAGGGCGACCCCGGCGCGGCCGCTGACGGCTGAAGGTCAGCCGAAGATCGCGACGGGGTCGCCGGTGAGCCAGACGTTGTCGATGACGACGCGGCGCATCACCCAGCCGGGCCCGTCCCCGGCGCGGACGAGGTCGACGTCGTAGAGGTTCTTCAGCAGGGCGTGCACGGACCGGTCGGCGGTGAGCAGGTGCTGGGCCTCGACCAGCGCGGTCAGGCGGGCGGTGCCGCCGTCGACCTCGACGCGGGGGTTGGCGACCTGGTGGGTGGTGGTCACCCGCCCTTCGAATCCGCGCAGGATCGTGTCGACGATCGTGTCGCGCCCGGTCATGAGCGGCGGCTCGCCGCCCCACGTCGCGGCGGCCGGGCGGAAGTCCAGCACGGAGTCCTCGGCGAACGCGGAGGCCAGCAGCGCGCGGTCCGCCAGGTCCTGGCCGAGCCCGAACCGGTACAGCGCGTCGACGATCTCGGCGCGGTCGCGCAGCTCGGTGGCGCCGGCGTCGGCGGCCAGGGCGTGCGGGCGGGTGACGTACACGGCTGTTCTCCTGCGGGTCGGGTGTCGGTGGCGCGTCCAGCCTCGCGGCGGGCGCCGTGGCGATCAACGCCGCATCGTGCAACGATCGTGAATCCACGCTTAACGATCGGGGGGTGCGGGGTGCTGGAGCGGCATGAGATCGAGGCGTTGCTGGTGCTGGCCGAGGAGCTGCACTTCGGGCGGACGGCCGAGCGGCTGGGCGTGTCGACGGCGCGGGTCAGCCAGACGATCCGCGGGCTGGAGCGCCGGGTGGGGACGCGGCTGTTCGACCGGACGTCGCGGCGGGTGGAGCCGACCCCGGCGGGAGCGCGGCTGGCCGGTGAGCTCGGTCCGGCGTGGGAGCGGATCGGCGCCGCGGTGCGGCGGGCCGTCGAGGAGGGGCGCGGGGTCACCGGCACGCTGACGGCCGCGTTCACCGACGCGGCGGCGGGGCAGCTTCTGGCCGGCGCGGCCGAGCTGCTGCGCGCGCGGGAGCCGGGCTGCCGGGTGGTGCTGCGGGAGGCGCGGCCCGGGCAGGTCGCGGCGTGGCTGCGCGACGGCGGGGCCGAGGTGTGCCTGGCGGCGTTCCCGCTGGAGGAGCCGGGCGTGGCGGCCGGTCCGGTGCTGGTGCGGGAGGCGCGCATGCTGGCCGTCCCGTCCGGGCATCCGTTCGCGCGGCGCGCCGCGGTGTCGCGGGCGGATCTGGCCCGGGTGGACGTGCTGCCCGAGCCGCCCGGGGCGTCGGCGGCGGAGCTGCTCACACGCGTCGGCGCGGGTGAGGGGGTGCTGTGCGTGGGCGCGCACACCCGCCGCTACCACGCGCGTCCCGACGTCGCCTACGTGCCGCTCGACGACGCGCCGCCGCTGGAGTGGGGCCTGGCGTGGCGGGCGGGCGCCGAGACGGCCCGGGTCCGCGCGTTCGCCCGCGCGGCCGTGGACCTGCTCGCCGCCGGCGACGGCTGACCGGGCGGCGCACGGCGTGTGAAGTGCGTCTCTCGGACGCGCCGGACGTCACATCGGGGCCGCCGAAAGCCTCCTGTAGGTATGGAGACTTTCGCGGTCCAGCCGCGCGACATGACCTGCCGCACCCTCCTGTACGCCCCCCACCACGCGTTCCGCCGGGACCTGGACCGGCTCACGGCGGCCGCGGCGGCGGGCAAGGGCCGGGCGTCGCACGTGCGCGCGGGCTGGGAGAACCTCAAGGAGCAGATCCGCCTGCACCAGGAGCTGGAGGACGGGTGGCTGTGGCCGCGGGTGGAGCGCGCGGTGGCGGGGCGCCGGGCCGAGCGGGCCGTGCTGGAGGAGGTACGCGCCGACCACGCCCGGCTGGCCCCGCTGATCGCCCGCGTCGACGAGGCGATGGGAGGCGCGGCAGGGCAGGACGCGGCGGGGGCGGGCGACCTGCCGGCCGCGGTGCGGGAGCTGCGCGAGGCGTTGGAGCGGTACCTGCTGCACGAGGAGAGGAGTGCGCTGCCGCTGGCGGAGTCGGTACTGGCGGTTGCGGAGTGGCGGGCGCTGGCCGCCGAGGCGCAGGGCCGCTGCGAGGCCGGGACACCGCTGTTCGTCCCGTGGGTGGTGGACGGGATCGGGCCGGTGGAGCGCAGCCGGTTCCTCACGGCGTTGCCCAAGCCGCTGCGGGAGCTGAACCGGGTGATGTGGGAGCCCCGCTACCGCAAGCGCCGCCTCTGGAGCATCTGACCCGCGCCGGCCGGGGGGCGGGCCAGGGGTTCAGAAGCGTGCGGTGAGCAGGGCCAGGACGGCAACGCCGGCGGTAAGCCAGGCGGCGTAGTCGCCGACGTGGCCCGAGTGCAGTTCGTGCAGGCGGCGGGTGGCGGCGCCGACCGCGCGTGCCAGTGGGGCGCGGCCCCGTGCGGGGCGTGCGGCGGCCGTGCCCGCCGGGCGGGTCGGGGCGGCGCGGCGGACGCCGGCGGCGGCGACCCCCAGCGCCAGTAGCACGGTGACGGCCGATCCGGCGAGGCCCGCGAGCGTCCAGGGCTCGGCGGGCGGCGCGTGCGGGTGGGTGAGGCGGCCGTCCAGGACGAGGGCGGCGTAGGCGTCGCGGTCGGCGAACATCGCGGCGGCGTCGGCGACGGGCCCGCCGGGCAGCAGCCCGATCGCCAGGCCCGCGGCCAGCAGCGCGACCGCGGGCGCGACCATGACCCAGGGGATGGACGCGAGGGTGAAGGGCGTCTCGGGCCCCTCCCGCTCTTCCTGCCCCGCGGGTCCGTGCTCTCCCGCCGCGCCGCCCCGGGAGCCGGTTTCGCCGGGGTCGCGGCGCAGGGGCATGCCGCGCCACACCACCAGCCACACGCGCAGGACGGCGCCGGCGGTGACGGCGGACGCGGCGATGGACAAGGGCGTGAACCACCACCAGCCCTGCTCCAGGACGGCGTGCTCGGTGACCGAGTGCCCGGCGAACAGCCCCGACGGCGGGAGCCCGGCCAGGCACAGCGCGCCGGTGAGGACGACGGCGCCGGTGACGGGCATGACGCGTCCGCGTCCGCGCAGGTCGCGGGCGTCGACGCTCTGGAACCGGTTCAGCAGCGCCCCGGCGGCCAGGAACAGCGCGCCCTTCACGCCGGCGTGCCCGGCCAGGGAGTAGGCGGTGCCCGACAGCGCCGCGGGGGTGCCGGCGGCGACGCCGACCAGCAGCAGCCCGGCGTGGCTGATGGTGGAGTAGGCCAGCAGCCGCTTGACGTGGTGCTGCAGGACGCACATGACCGCGCCGAGCAGCGCCGCGGCGGCGCCGAGGACGGCGACGGCGCGCAGCGGCACCAGCCCGGGGAACACGGCCCAGTAGGTCCGCGCGACCCCGTACACCCCGAGTTCGACCATGACGCCGGAGAACAGGACGCACACGGGGGTGGGGGCGACGGCGTGGGCGTCGGCGAGCCAGAAGTGGAAGGGGACGGCGGCGGCCTTGACCAGGTAGCCGGTGCAGATGAGCACGAACGCGGCGGTGATCAGGGCGTCCGGGCGCGGGTGGGGGCCGCCGGTCAGGTGGCGGCCGATGGCGGCGAGTCCGAGCTGCCCGGTGCGGCCGTAGATCAGGCCGATGCCGGCGAGGGTGAGGTAGGCGCCCAGGGACTGGACGATGCCGAAGTTGAGGGCGCCGTGGACGGTGGCGGGCTCCTCGGAGCGGTAGCCGGTGAGCGCGAACGCCACGACGCTCATCAGCTCGAAGAACACGAAGGCGTCGAACAGGTCGCCGGTGTAGACGAACGCGCACATGGAGGCCAGGAACAGCAGGATGAGCGCGTGGAAGATCGCCTGGATCTCGGTGAAGTAGCGCCAGGAGAACGCCAGCGCGGCCAGGGTGAGGGCGGCGGCGACGCAGGCGAGCGCGGCGGCGAGGGGGTCGGCGGCCAGGGGGACGCCGACGCCGGTGCCCGGGCCCCAGCCGCCGAGCCAGGTGACCTGCGGGCGGTGGGGGGCGCGGGCGAGGGTGAGGGCGGTCAGGGCGGTGACGGCGGCGGCGGTGGCCAGGGCGGTGATGTCGACGGCCGGGCGCGGCAGCCACCGTCCGGTGGCGGCGAGCAGGGCGGCGACCAGGACGGGCAGCGCGACGGTGGCCTGCAGGATCACGGTTCGAGGGGGCGCAGGTCGCCGGGGTCCAGGGTGCCGCGCCGTTTGGCGACCTGGACGGCCAGGGCGAGCAGCAGCGCGGTGACGGTGGCGCCGACGACGATGTCGGTGAGGGTCATGGCCTGCACGACGGGGTCGGTGACGGGCCCGCCGGCGGGGGGCGGCGGGCGGTCGGAGAACACCGGTGCGGTGGCGCCGGAGCGGTAGCCGATGGCCAGGAGGAGCACGTAGGTGCCGGACTGGGTGACCGACAGGCACACCACGGCGTGCACGAGGTCGCGGGTGGTGACGACGCCGTAGAGGCCGACGAGCATGATCCAGCCGGCGGTGAGGTAGGGGACGGTGCTCACGTGGGCTCCCGCGGGTCGCCGGTTCCGCGGTGCTCGCGGACCAGGAGGGCCTGTTCGAAGAACTTGCCGAGCAGCAGGACCAGGGCGCAGCCGACCTCGATCCCGACGGCGGTGTTGAGGGCGGGGACGCGTGCGGCGGGGGAGGCCCCGGCGGCGGCGAGGGCGAGCAGGACGAACGCGGCGGCGGCGACGGCCTCGGTGGACTCGAACACCGGGATGGGCCGCAGGCGCTGCAGGGCGGGGTAGTCGCCCGCCAGGTAGAGCAGGTGGATGGCGGTGCCGAGGACGAGGCCGCCCTGGAAGCCGCCGCCGGGGGACTGGGCGCCGTGCGCGACGATGTAGACGCCGATGAGCAGGGTGAGGGGCAGCAGCAGGTGGCCGACGATGCGCAGCGCGTCGGACGCCTCGGCGGGCCCGTGCCGGCGGGTGGCGCCGTCGCGCTCGTCCTCGCTGCGCACGACGCGCAGCAGCGCCACGGCGGCGAGCGCGGCCGACAGCAGGATGAGCTCCTCGCCGAGGGTGTCGAAGGCGCGCTGGTCGAAGTTGACGGAGGAGACGACGTTGGGGGTGCCCCGCCGCACGGCCTGGTGGACGGCGCGGTCGGCGTAGGGGTGCAGGGAGCCGCCGAAGGCGGGCAGGCCGAGCGTCCCGGCGGTGAACAGGGCGGCGGTCCCGGCGGCGCCTGCGGCGAACAGCGAGACGCGGGTGCGGGGCCTCACCGGGGCGCCTGCCCGCCGCCGCGTCCGCCCGCGCCCTGTCCTCCGCTCCTTCCAGCGCCCTGTCCGCGTTCGGTGCCGTCCCGGGCGGGTGGTTCGTCGCCGGTGTCGCGGTAGCGGCGGGTGGCGTGCAGGGCCAGCACGACCAGCAGCGGCAGCAGGACGGTCCCGACGCCGATCTGGGACATCGCGACGTCGGGCGCCTGGAGGATGAGGAACAGCAGGCCGAGGACCATCCCGTAGCCCGACAGCACGATCGCCTGGCGGACGGTGTCGCGGGTCAGGACGACGGCGGTGGCCATGAGCGCGGCCAGGGCGAGGGCGGCGGCGATGAGGGCGTCGGCGAGCGGCCCGGACAGCGCGTCCGCCGCCACGTGCGCCGGCGCGGTCGTGATCGCGGTCGTGAGCGCGGAGGTGAGGGCGGTCGCGATGGTCACGGCGGGTTCACTCCGATCGGCCGGCGGCGCGTTCGACGGCCTGCCCGGCGGTGGCGAGCGTGGCGGGGCCGGTCGCGGCGAGCAGGACGGCGATGACGGCGAGCTTGGCGACGTCGTGCCAGGACGACCAGGGCCGCAGCGCCAGCCCGGTGATCAGCAGCGGCGCGGCCAGGACGGTGACGGGCGCGACGGTGTGCAGGCGGGCAGCGGCGCCGCGGGTGAGGGGCAGCCGCATCCCGGCGGCGACGGCGAGGGCGGTTCCGGCCCAGGTCAGCACGTCGGCGAGCAGGTCCAGGGACATCGCTGGCCCCCTTTCACAGGGTCCGGCTCAGGAACCGGGCGAACACCAGGGACCCGGCGAACGACAGCAGCGCCAGCACCAGGGCGACGTCGAGGTAGGCGGGCCGGCCGTAGGCGGCGGCCAGCAGCACCAGCGCCATGGTGACCAGCGGCCCTGTGACGATCAACCCGGCCAGCCGTCCGGCGGGCCGTCCGCGCAGGGTGGCCAGCAGCGCCGGCAGCAGCGCGCCGGCCATGACGGCCAAGGCGGGCAGCGCGGTGCCCGCGACGTCGGTCTTCACCGCGGTCCTCCCTCGCGCGGTCCTCCCTCGCGCGGCCCCTGCGCGGGCGGGTCGTCGATGAGCCCGGCGCGGCGCAGGCTCCGTTCGAACGGCGAGGGGCCGGTCAGGCGGTGCACGCGCAGCAGCCCGCGTTCGGGGTCGACGCCGCCGACGTAGGTGCCGGGGGAGGCCGACATCAGCAGGGTCGCGGCGCCGCGGGCGGCGGGGCCGGGCGGGGCGGCCGGCGTCGTCCAGTGCCCGCCGGTCGCGCCGCGCACGGTGATGCGGGCGGTGTCGGCGACGATCTGGGCGGGCAGCCGCGCCAGCGGTGGGAGGAGCAGCCGGACGGGCGCGACGGGCCGCCGGGACGCGTCGCGGCCGGCGGCGGGTTCGCGGCCGCTCCCGGGCGGGCGGGCGGTGCCGGTGGTGAGCAGGACCCGGCGCGCGGCGACCGCGGCGGCGGCTCCCACGGCGGCCGTGAGCGCTCCGACGGTGATCTCGGTGGGGGAGATGGCGGGCACCAGCGCCAGGTACACCGCCAGCAGCGCCGTCCACCAGGCCAGCGGCTCGGCGGCCTGCCGGGCTGGGCCGGGGCGCGGCGGCGGTGCCGGTGCGCACGGCGGCTCATCGGGTGGCATGGGTTTCGGCATACCCGGAGCGAGGGTTCCAACCGTCGGCGCCGGCCGCCCGCCGCGCCCCGCCAGATCCCTGTGCACGGGCGGTTCGCATGTTTGCGGTGGCCGGGTGGGGTAGGCCGCGTTACGGCCGACGAACGTGATTCTTCGCCGGTGTACCGCCGCGGCGGCACACCGGTTCGGCAGGAAGATCCCCCCGACGGAAGGACGGACGATGAAGACCCCCTCGGTCCCGGGCAACGGGTCCGGACAAGCGAGCAAGAACGTCAGCAGGACGGCGGGCAAGGCGGCGGGCAAGGCCGAGGCCGCCGGCACGGCCGCCAAGGACACCACGAAGGGCACCGCCAAGAGCACGACGGCCACTGCCAAGAGCACGACGAACACCGCAAAGGACACCGCGCAGGGCGCGGCGAAGACCGCGGGGACGGGAGTCGCGCGGGCCGGCGGCCAGGTGGCGGCGCTGCCCGGCCGCGCGGCGGGGCTGGCCAAGCTCCTCACGCTCGGCCGGTTCCTGCGGGCGGCGCCGGTGGCGGGGGCGGCCGTCGCCGGGATCGTCGTCGGGCGTCTCACCGCCCGGAAGCGCTGACCTCCGGCCTCCCGGAATTTCCGACGAGGGCGACGCCCCCGCAGAACCCGTTCTGCGGGGGCGTCGCACGTGCTGGCACGGACATTTCGTCCTGACCGGCACATAACCGGAAACAGATCCCCTGTTTAGGGAGGCCGAGGCGGGTACACCGGGGGTCATGCTCAACCCCCCAACGGGTCAACCCCCAGAAGGAGCGATCACATGACTGGGCCGATCGCCCAGCAGACTTCGGGCAGCAATGTCGTGCAGCGCGGCGGTTCCGGCAGCGGCCTCGCCGACGTGGTCGACCTGATCCTGGAGAAGGGTCTGGTCATCGACCTGTACGCGCGGGTCTCGCTGGTGGGAATCGAAATCCTCACGATCGACGTGCGGATCGTCGTCGCCAGTGTCGACACCTACCTGCGGTTCGCCGAGGCGGTGAACCGTCTGGACATCGCTCACGACGGCACCTCGCAGGGTCTGCCGGAGTTCGTTGGCGGCATGCAGGAGTCCGGCGCCAAGAAGAAGACGCGCGGCGCCCTGGAAGGGGCGCAGGACCGGCTGAAGGAGACCTTCGGCGGCGGCTCCGACGAGGACGAGGACGACAAGCAGCCCGCGCGGCGCCGTTCGTCGCGCAAGAAGGAGGACGAGGAAGAATGAGCACGCCTCAGACCCCCGGCGGCTCTGAGGCCGGGAACCGGATCCCGCAGTACGTGTACGGGGTGACCCGGTCGGGCGTGGCGCTGCCACCGGACCTGGCCGGGCTGGACGACGGGACGGTGTCGCTGGTCGAGGACGGCGGTGTGGCCGCCGCGGTCGTCAGCGACCTGCCGGCCGACCGGGCCCTGGGCGAGCGCGCCGACCTGGTGGCGCACCAGCGGGTGCTGAACGCGCTGGTCGACGCCGGGACCGTGGTCCTGCCGTTCCGGTTCGGGGCGGCGCTGGCCGACCGCGACGCGGTGGAGAAGGAACTGCTGGCCGGCAACTCCGACCGCTTCGGGCAGGTCCTGGACCAGCTGGAGGGCCGCGTCGAGCTGCGCGTCAAGGGCACCTACGTCGAGGACGCGGTGCTGCGGGAGATCATGCAGAACGACCCGGAGGTAGCCGAGCTGGCGCAGCGGCTGCGGGAGGTCCCGGCCGACGCCGCCGACGCGGTCTACTACGACCGGGTCCGGCTCGGCGAGCTGATCGCGCAGTCGATGCAGCGGCTCCGGGAGAGCGACGAGCAGGTCCTGCTGGACGGGGCGGCCTCGGCGGCCGAGGCGTTCACGCGCAAGACCCCGGCCAGGGAGGAGGACGTCCTGGACGCCTCGTTCCTGGTCCGCGCCGACCGCCGCGCCGCGTTCGAGGAGGCCGTGGAGAAGCTGGGCCAGGAGCACGGCGACCGGATCCGCATCCGGCTGATCGGGCCCCTGCCGCCCTACGACTTCGTTCCGGAGGCATGAGCGGCGATGGGATTCTTCACCGGGCTGGTCACGGCGCCCCTGGCACCCGTCAAGGGCGTGATGTGGCTGGCCGAGACCCTGACCGAGCAGGCCGAGGCGCAGCTGTACGACCCGGGGCGGATCGCCGCGGAGATGCAGCAGGTGGCCGACGAGGCCGCCGCCGGCGAGATCACCGAGGAGGAGGCCGCCGAGCGCGAGGAGGAGCTGATCCACCGGTTGAACGAGGGCCGCGCCCGCGGCTACCAGCCGGGCGGCTAGGAGGCCGGTCATGTTGTCCGCGTCCAAGGCCGCCGCAATGGCGGTGGAGCACGTCACCGCGATGACCGGCCGCCGGGCCGAGAGCGTCGTGGGAATGGAGCGCACTGAGGAGGGCTGGCGCGTCAAGGTGGAGGTCGTGGAGACCCACCGCATCCCGGACTCCGCGGACATCCTCGCGGTCTACGACACCGAGGTGGACGAGGACGGGGAGCTGGTGAGCTACCGGCGCGCCGGCCGCTATGCCCGCGGACGAGTCGAGAGGAACTGAGCGGCTGTGAGTGAGATCTCCTGGACGGGCCAGCGCTCCCCGGCGCGGTCGATGGCCGGGGAACGGCAGGGCGCCAACCTGGCCGACCTGCTGGAACGCATCCTCGACAAGGGGATCGTGATCGTCGGGGACGTCCGGGTGAACCTGCTGGACATCGAACTGCTGACGATCAAGCTTCGGCTGCTGGTGGCGTCGGTGGACCGGGCCAAGGAAATGGGCATCGACTGGTGGGAGCACGACCCGTCCCTGTCCTCCAAGGCCCGGCAGAAGGAGGTGGACGGCCAGGGCGACCGCGAGCTGCTGGAGGAGAACCGGCGGCTGCGCGAACGCCTGGCCGCCCTGGAGGCGGGCGCCGACGGAGCCGCCGAACCGACCGGAGACGGGAAGGAGTCCCCATCATGACCGCCCCCGGGTTCGCCGGCGAGACCGCCGGCGCCCACGGCACCGCCGACCCGGCCGGTACCGGCGTCTACCTGTACGGGGTGGCGCGGGGCCTGGACCCGGCCGCGCTGGGCGACACCGCCGGGGTGGCCGGCGCGCCGGTGCGCGGCGTCGTCGCGGCCGGGCTGACCGCCCTGGTCAGCACCGTCCGGCTCGCCGAGTACGGCGAGGCGGCTCTGCGCGCCAACCTGGAGGACCTGGAGTGGCTGGAGGCCACCGCCCGCGCCCACCACGACGTGGTGGACCGGGCCGCGCACGCCGCCCCCACCGCGCCCGTGCGGATCGCGACCATCTACCGCGACGACACGCGCGTCGCCGAGGTGCTCTCGGACGAGGGCGGCCGCTTCACCGAGGTCCTCGACCTGATCACCGGCCGTTCGGAGTGGGGCGTGAAGGCCTACGCCGACCCCGAACTGCTGCGCGGCGACGCCGAGCAGGACGGCCCCGGCGCCGGTGAGGGGCCCGCGCCGGGCGCCGAGCCCCCGGCCGAAGATCCCGCGGGCGGCTCGTCCGGCGGGGCCGGGACCGCGTACCTGCGGCGCCGGCAGCAGGAGCGCCGACGCCGCGCCGACGCCGGGCGCCGGGTCGGCGAGCAGGCCGACGCGGTGCACGCCGAGCTCGCCGACCACGCCGTGGCGTCCCGGCACCACCCGCCGCAGGACCCGCGGCTGTCGGGCCGGTCGGGCACGCAGATCCTCAACGTCGCCTACCTGCTGGACGAGGAGCAGGTGGAGGGGTTCCTGGCGGTCACGCGGGCGGCCGCCGAGAAGCTGGCGGGCATCGAGGTGGAGGTGACGGGGCCCTGGCCGCCCTACTCCTTCATCGAGCCGGGGGCGATGTGACGGCCCTGCTGGACCAGGGCCGCGACGCCCCGATGGAGCGGATCGCGCTGGTCGACCTGCTGGACCGGCTCCTGGCGGGCGGTGTCGTCATCACCGGCGACCTGGTCATCTCGATCGCGGGCGTGGACCTGGTGGAGGTGTCCCTGCGGGCGCTGATCACCTCCGTCCGCGACGAACTGCTGCCCGAGGAGGAACGACCATGAGCCGACCCGGCCACGAGCCCCCTCACCGCACCCCCCGGGAGACCGGCCGTGAACCCCGCACGCGCGGCGAGCGCGGGCGGGGGAGCAGCGAGCCGGTGAGCGGGGAGGTGTCGGTGCGCGACCCCGCGGTGGGAGACCCCTTCACCGACGACATCCTGGCGGGACGCACCGAGTCCTCCGCGGACGCCCCGGTGCGCGCCGCGCCCGTACGGGAGGCGGACCTGCGGGAGCGGTCCTCGCGCACGATGCAGCGGCTGCGCTCCGACCCCGAGACGGTCGAGCGGGACCTGGTGAAGCTGGTGCTGACCCTGGTCGAGCTGATCCGGCAGCTGATGGAGCGGCAGGCGCTGCGCCGCGCCGAGGGCGGCGACCTCAGCGACCAGCAGATCGAGGACCTGGGGCTGGCGCTGATGCGCCTGGACGAGGCGATGACCCGGCTCAAGGACCACTTCGACCTGGACGACCACGACCTCAACCTCGACCTCGGCCCGCTCGGCCCCCTCCTGCCGGACAACTGACCGGCCCGGCCCGGCGGGCCACGGTCACCGCTTTCACCGCGGGTTCACGGCGGTCGCCTTGAAGAAGGTGTAGTGGAACGTGCCCTCGGGGCCCGCGGCGCGGTGCAGGTCGGCGACCCCGCGGTCGAAGTCGGCCGGGGTGGCCAGCCCGGCCGCGACGGCCTCGTCCCGGACCGACTCGATCATCGCGGCGAAGGTGTCGCGGGTGAAGGCCCGGCCCAGGTCGGGACGCGCCCCGTCGGCGTAGACGGTCCGCGGGACGACACCGACCCGCGCGTACCCGGCCTCCTCCAGCAGCGGACCCAACCGCCGCCCGAGCAGGGCGTCGCCGCCCGCCGCGGCCTGCAACGCGACCTGGTGGGCGATCGCCGCGCGCGCGTGGGCGCTGTCGGGATGAAAGAACGCCGACCCGTGGTCGCCCTCGATGACGGTCAGGGTCCCCCCGGGCCGCAGCACCCGCCGCAGCCCCGCCAGCGCGGCGCACGGATCGGGCAGATGCTCCAGCACGAAGCACACGAACACGTGGTCGAAAGCCGCGTCGGGGAACGGCAGGTCCCGCAGGTCGGCGCACCGCCACCGCACCCGCGCCGCGGGGAAGGACGCCTCCACGCGGGCGCGGGCCTGGTCCAGGGACGCGCGCGAAAGGTCCACCGCGGTCAGGCGCACGCCGGGGGAGCGCGACACCAGATGCACCGTCTGCGCCCCCACACCGCAGCCGGCCTCCAGCACCCGGCTGCCCGCCGGGTAGGCGGTCCCGTCGTGCAGCAACGCGGCCAGGACATCGGCCTGGTCACCCAGCCGCCGCGCCTCCCGCCCCGAGTACCCGTGCACATAGCCGCCGGGGCCGCTCGCCATCGTGGTTTCCATGGGTCCACCGTGGCCGCACAATGGCATGGTGAACAGGTCCAATGACGGCGAACACGACAGGTCCATAACGCGAGGGTCGGACTTCCTGCAACTCGACCCCGCCGACGCCCCGCCCGGCGGGCTCGCCGACTGGCTCGCCGGACGGCTCCGCGACGCCATCGCCGACGGCCGCCTGCCCGTGGGAGCCCGCCTGCCCGCCACCCGCGTCCTGGCCGCCGACCTGCGCGTCTCCCGCGGCGCGGTCACCGAGGCCTACCAGCGCCTGGCCGACGAAGGCCACCTCGCCGGACGCGGCCGCGCCGGCACCGTCGTCGTCGCCGCACCCCTCACCCCGGCCCCACCCACCACCGGCCCGCCCCGCAGAGATCCCACCTCACCACCGGACCCCGCACCATCCCCGGAGAAACCGTTCCCGGGGAAACCGGGCGCGGACGTGTTCGACGTCCTGCGCGACCTGCCCGCCCGCATCGACCTGTCACCCGGCCTGCCCGACCTCGCCGCCTTCCCCCGCGCGGCCTGGCAGCGCGCCGAACGCACCGTCCTGCGCGACCTGCCCGCCGCCGGCCTCGGCTACGGCGACCCGCGCGGCACCCCCGCACTGCGCACCGCGGTCGCCGCCTGGCTCGCCCGCTACCGCGGCATCCACGCCGACCCCGACGGCATCGTCATCGTCGCCGGCACCGCCCAGGCCCTCGGCCTCATCGCCCGCGTCCTGGCCCACGACGGCATCGACCGGATCGCCGTGGAGGACCCCGGCTCCCTCGGCGTCCGCCAGCACCTGGCGCACTGGGGGATGGGCACCCCGCCCGTCCCCGTCGACGCCGCCGGCATCCGCGTCGACCGCCTGCGCGCCACCGGCGCCCCCGCCGTCCTGCTCACACCCGCCCACCAGTTCCCCACCGGCGTCGTGCTCGGCGGCGACCGCCGCCGCGACCTCACACACTGGGCCGCCACAGGCGGCCTGGTCATCGAGGACGACTACGACGCCGAGCACCGCTACGACCGGCCCCCGGTCCCCGCACTGCGCTCCATGCTCACCGACCGCGCCTTCTACACCGGCAGCGTCTCCAAACTCCTGGCCCCGGCACTGCGCATCGGCTGGATCCTGCCGCCGCCCCCGCACCTGGACGCCGTCATCGCCGAGAAACGCTTCGCCGACCTCGGCAACGCCGCCCTCCCGCAACACGTCCTCGCCGAACTCATGAACTCCGGCGACATGGAGCGCACCCTGCGGCTGCTGCGCCGCCGCCACCGCCGGCGCCGCGACACGATGATCGAGGCCATCGCCGCGCACCTGCCCACCGCGACCGTCCACGGCGCCGCCGCCGGCCTGCACCTGACCATCACCTTCCCCCGCCACCCCCCAGACGGCCTCAACGACGCCGACCTCGCCGCGGCCGCACTGGAACACGGCGTCAAAACCCACCCGCTGTCATGGCACGCGCAACGCCCCCACCCGCCCGGACTGGTCCTCGGATACGCCGCCGTCCCCACCTCGGCCATCACCGACGCCATCACCGCCCTCGCCCGCGCCCTCCACCACCTCCACGGTCAGCACGCCACCGCCCGGGCGGCCAGAAGCTCGGCCTCCCACAGGTCGCGGTAGGCGCCCGCCACCGCCAGCAACTCCTCATGCCGGCCCCGCTGCACCACCCGCCCCCGATCCAGCACCACCACCTCGTCGGCCGCCCCCAGCGCCGCCAGCCGATGCGTGACCAGCAGCAGCGTCCCGCCACCCGGCGCCTCCAGCAGCTCCCGCGTCACCGCGTCCGCCGCCACCGGATCCAACCCCTCCGTCGGCTCGTCCAGCACCAGCACCGGCGGATCGGCCAGCAGCGCCCGCGCCAGCAGCAGCCGCTGCCGCTGCCCGCCCGACAGGCCGCGCCCACCCGCCCCCACCACGGTGTCCCACCCGTCCGGCAACGCCCGCACCACCTCGCCGAACCGCGCCCGCTCCGCCGCCGCCCACAACTGCGCCTCACCCGCGTCCGGACGCGCCAGCAGCAGATTCGCCCGCACCGACGCGGCGAACACATGCGCGTCCTGCGCCAGCCCCCGCACCGCCGCCCGCACATCCCCGGGCGCATACGCGCCGACGTCCCGGCCCCCGAGCAGCACCGCACCCGCCGCCACCGGCACATCCCCGGACAGCACCGCCAAAAGGGTGCTCTTGCCCGCGCCGCTCGCCCCCACCACCGCGACCCGCCGGCCCCGCTCCACCCGCAGATCCACCCCGTCCAGCGCCACCCCCTCCACCGCCGCCCCTTCCCCGTAGGCGACACGCACCCCCAGCAACTCCACCTCCAGCGGCCCCCGCGGCACCACCACCGGACGCGCCGGGCCCGGCACCGGGGGAGCGGCCAGCACCGCCCCGACCCGCCGCACCGCCGGCGCCACCTCCCGCAACCGCTGCGCCGCACCCGCCAGCGGCAGCACCGACTCCACCGCCACCAGCGCCGTCAACGCCAGCACCGCCGCACCCACCTCGTCCACACCCGCACGCAACCCCACCCACGCCACCACAGCGACCGTCACGCCCTGCACCACGAACCCGGCCGCCGCCACCACCGCCGCGACCCGCACCGCCGACCGCTCCGCCCCCTCCAACCGCCGCACCGCATCCCGCGCCCGCTCCGCATACCGGCCCGACGCACCGAACATCGCCAGATCCCGCGCCCCCTCCAGCACATCCAGCGACCGCACCGCCAGCACCTCACGCCCCTCCGCCATCCGCGCCGCCGCCCGCCCACCGGCCACCGCCGCCACCGCCGGCAGCACCACCCCCGCCACCAGCAGACCCACCGCCAGCACCCCCGCCGCCGACACCTCCACCAGCGAGCACACCACCACCCCCGCCGCCCCGCACACCACCGACGCCGCCACCGGCAGCACACACCGCAGCAACAGGTCCTGGACGGCGTCCACATCCGACACCATCCGCGTCAGCGCGTCACCGTCCCGCACCCGCCGCGCCCCAGGACGCGCCGCCGCCAACGCGTCGAACACCCGACCCCGCAACTCCGCCAGCGCCCGCAACGCCGCGTCATGCCCCGCCAGCCGCTCCACATACCGCAGCGACCCCTTCGCCAGCGCGAACCCCCGCACCGCCACGATCGCCACCGACAGCGCCCCCAGCTCCGGCCCCTGCGACGCCCGCGCGATCAACCACGCCGCCGCCGCGATCAACCCCAGCCCGCACAGCTCCGCCGCCGCACCCGCCGCACCCGCCGCCACCAGCCGCACCGCGTGCGGACGCACCGCACCCCACACCCCCGACGCGCCCCTCACGCCGCCTCCTCGCCGACCCGCCCACCGGCCCCCGCGCACACCCGGCCGCCCTCCAACCGCACCACCCGATCCGCCGCCCGCAGCAACGCCGGACGATGCGCCACCAGCACCGCCGTCCGCCCCGCCAGCAACCGCACCGCCGCATCCACCAGCACCCGCTCACTGTGCAGATCCAGCCGCGCCGTCGGCTCGTCCAGCAGCATCACCGGACCCCCCGACAGGAACGCCCGCGCGATCGCCAGCCGCTGCCGCTGCCCCGCCGACAACCCCGTACCGCCCTCACCCAGCACCGTCGACAGCCCCTCCGGCAACTCCCCGACGAAGTCCGCCGCGGCCGCCCGCGCCGCCTCCACCACCCGCCCCGCCCCGGCACCCGGATCACCCAGCCGGATGTTGTCGGCCACCGACGCCGCGAACAGATGCGGACGCTGCGGCACCCACCCCACACGCGCCCGCCACGCCTCCACATCCAGCTCCGCCAGATCCACCCCATCGACCAGCACCCGCCCCGAATCGGGGGACACCAGCCCCGCCAGAACCAGAAGCAGCGTCGACTTGCCCGCCCCCGACGGCCCCGTCACCGCCACCCGCTCACCCGGTCCCACCCGCATCGACACCCGATCCAACGCCGCCTCCGCCGCACCCCCGTAACGGACCGTCACCTCCTCCAGCACGATCTCCGGCGCCCCCGCCCCCACCACGACCCGGCCACCGCACCCGGAAACAGCCGGCGCGTCCAGCACCGCGAACACCTCCCGCGCCGCCGCCACCCCCTCCGCACTCGCATGGAAACGCTGCCCCAACGCCCGCAACGGCAGAAACACCTCCGGCGTCAACACCAACACCAGCAAACCCGTCGCCAGGGCCATCTCCCCGCCCAGCAACCGCAACCCCACCGGAACCGCCACCAGCGCCACAGACAACGCGCACACCAGCTCCAGCACCAGCGACGACAAGAACGCCACCCGCAGCGCCCGCACACTCGCCCGCCGATGCTCACCCGCCAGCTCCCGCACCACCACCGACTGATGACCGGTCCGCCCGAACGCCCGCAACGTCCCCAGCCCCGCCACCACGTCCCGGAAATGACCCCCCAACCGGTGCAGCAACCCCCACTGCCGGCCCGTCAACGCCGCCGTCCGCATCCCCACCAGCGCACCGAACACCGGAACCAACGGAACCGTCAACGCCACCACCAGCGCCGACACCCAATCCGCCGCCACCAGCCGCACCAACACCACCACCGGCACCGCACACGCCGCCACCACCTGCGGCACATAACCAGTGAAGAACGGATCGACCGCGTCCAACCCCCGGGTCAGCAACGTCACCCGCGCCCCCGCATCACCCGCCGCCCTCTCCAGCAGCGCACCCCGCAGCCCCCGCTTCACCCGCGCCGCCGCCCGGCCCGCCACCAGCGCCCCCACCCACGCCAGCACCGCACGCCCGGCCACCACCACCGCCACCCACGGCAACGGCCCCGCATCCAGGCCCGCCACCGCCCGCACCAGCAACTCCGCCTGCACCACCAGCAGAACACCCTGACCCGCCGCCAGCACCCCCAGCAGGACCATCACCCCGCCAGGAACCCGCCGCAGCAGACGCCCCTCGACACCCTTCACCCGGCCCGCCTACAAGTACGAGGGCGACTCCACACGCCCCCGGAACGTCCACCACACCAGCGCCTGCGACGCCAACAGCAACGGCAGCACCACCACCGTCACCACCACCGTCATCGTCAGCCCCGCACCCTCGGCCACGACCTCCGACCACTCCACCTGCACCCCGGCCACCACCGGCGCACCCGCCATCACCAGCGCCGACAACCCGTACCGGGACGGAACCCGCCCCGCACGCTCCGCCAACCCCACCGGCAACCGCCACCGAACGAACCCCGCCCCATGCCAAGCGAACAGCACCGCCAACGGCAACCCCGCAACGCTCCCCACCCCCAGCCCGCCACCGGCCAGCACCGAACCCAGCACCGAACCCCACGCCAACGCCAGCGCCCAACTCCCCGCCACGATCGCCGCGTCCCACACACCACGCCACACCGCCGCGTCCACCCGCCCCCGCAGCCACAACCCCATGTCCCGCACGACCCACCCGAACAGCAGCACCGCGAACAGCGGATACAACTCCTCCAGCAACCCGTGCTCCAGCCCCGGGAACGCACCCGCCACCAGACCCGCCGCCGCCACCAACCACACCTCGTTGCCCAGGAAGAACGGCGCGAACGACGCGATCACCAACCGCCGCTCCCGCTGGTCCCGCCCCAGCCACGGCAGCAGCATCCCCACCCCGACATCGGCGCCCGCCAGCACCAGATACCCGGCCGAGAACACCGCCAGCAACACCACCGCGAGAGAATCCATCACCAGACTCCTGTCAGAACGTCGGGCTCATCACCGGCGCGGCCGGCTCCACCGGGGGAGAGGCACCCAACCCCGCCCCCTCCGGACCCCGCCGCGCGAACCGCGCCAGCAGCCACGCGTTCACCCCGAACAGCACCGCGAACAGCACCGAGAACGCCACGAACGACACCGTGATCGTCCCCGCCCCCACACCCGGCGACAGCGCGTCCCGCGTCTTCAGCACCCCGTACACCATCCACGGCTGCCGCCCCACCTCACGGAACACCCACCCCGCCACCATCGCCACATACGGCAGCGGCACCGCAGCGATCATCAGCACGTGGAACACCCGCCCCCGCACCAGCCACCGCCCGAACGGAAACTTCACCAACGCCACCGCCGCCACCAGCAGCATCAGCATCCACATCGTCATCATCAGCGCCTCACCGACCCCCGCCAGCACCGGCGCCCGGTAATCATCCGGCCCGAACCGCGCCGTGAAATCCGCCACCGCGGCCGCCGCCTTGTGCCCACCCGTCTTCGTCGGCTGCGCGTACTGGAACTGCATCCCGCCGAACACCACCACCGGCATCACCGACACCATCACCGTCAGCAACCCGATCCGCATCGACCGCCGGAAGAACTCCACCTCCGCCGTCCTCCGCAGCAGATGAAAACCGCTCACCCCCGCCATGAAGAACCCCGCCGTCAGCAACCCCCCGAACAGAACATGGAAGAACGCCAGCAACGCCGTCGGATTCGCCAGCAACGCCCCCACATCGTCCAGCCGCGCCACACCGTCCACCATCACGAACCCCACCGGACGCTGCAGCCACCCGTTCGCCACCAGCACGAAATACGCCGACAGATACGCCGTCAGCGTCACCACCCAGATCAGCGCCAGATGCACCCACCGGTTCAGCCGATCCCACCCGAAGATCCACAACCCCAGGAACGTCGACTCCACGAAGAACGCCACGATCGTCTCCAGCGCCAGCGGCGCACCGAACACGTTCCCCGTCACCCGCGACAGCCCCGACCAGTTCAACCCGAACTGGAACTCCATCACCAACCCGGTGACGATCCCCACCGCATAGTTGATGACATACAACTGCCCCCAGAACCGCACCATCCGCGCATGCACCGCACTGCCCGACACCGTCGCCCGCGTCTGCGTCAACGCCACCAGCGTCGCCAACCCCAGCGTCAGCGCCACGAACAGGAAATGCGTGCCGGCCGTCAACGCGAACTGCACCCGCGCCAGATCCAGCGGATCCGCACCCATCAGCACACGCTCCAAGAATCGATCCGCAACGACCCCACGATCCTCGGCCCGCACCCACCGCCCACGAATCCGGCGAGAGCGTTCAACCGCCATGCGCCTTTCGCGTACCGCCCACCCGCCGCCTACGCCTCCGGATGTACACGGCCACGCCACGCCCCCAACCCCAGCACGACGGCCACCACCACGTACGGCACCGCCGCCACCCCCACCAACACGCCCGCACCCGCCCACCGCGACCCCAGCGCATACCCCGCGAACACCAGCACCGCCACCGCCTCCGCCCCGAACCCCGCCACCGACGTCACCGTCGCCCGCGCCCCATCACCCACCCGCGCCTGCAACCGCGCGTCCGCCGCCGCCATCGCCCACCGGAACACCCCGAACGCCACCGCCACCAGCACCAGCCCACCCGGCCGACCACCCAGCGACCCCACCGCCAGGCACACCGCACCCACCCCCAGCACCGGTGCCAGCCACCGCACACCCCGACCCGCCGACCAACCACCCACCGCATCACCCACCGTCACCACCAGCACCAGCAACGGCACCGCCGACGCCGCCACACCCGTCGACCGCACGAGCAACGGCACATACTCATCCAGCGCGGTCACACCCTCCAGCACCATCACCAGGACCAGCGCCCGCCGCACCGCCGGCTCACCCCGCACCTGCGCCCACCCCTGACGCACCACCGACCCGAACGACGGCTCCTCCGCGCCCTCACCGACGCCCCCGGACTCCGGCAGGAACCACCCCGCCACCGCACACCCCACGCAAGCCGCCACACTCGCCGCACCCAGCCCCCGGTACCCCCACGCCGCCACCACCGGCGACGCCACGGCCGACGCCGCCACCACCGCCAGCAGCGACACCGCCTCAGAACGCCCGACCAGCCGCGCATAGGCGCCCGGCGCCCCCACCCGCTCCAACTCCTCGTACACCAGCGCCTGCATCGTCCCCGAACGAAGCGCCGACCCCGCGCCCCACAGCACGAACCCGGCCGCGAACGCCGGATACGAAGGGAAGAAGGCCCACAGCCCGAAACCCGCACCCGCCAGCAGGGGAGCGGCCACCAGCAGCAACCGCCGCGAGAACACATCCGCCCACAAACCGGACGGCAGCTCCAGCGCGAACGTCGTGACCGACCAGATCACGAACAACGACGAGACGGCGGCGGGGGAGAGCCCGGTCTCAGCGAACAGCACCGCGTACACCGGGTACAGAAGAACGAAGTCCTCGAGGAACGCGTAGCCGTACAGCCTCCGCGCGAGCCCCGCCTCAGGTGAAGATCAATGTCGTTGGCGCATGCCTGCACCCTAACCGGCACAGACCCGCCCGCGCACCAGGAAATCGACGGGGGAGAGGCCCCGACAACTTCGCAGAACGTTACTCTCCGTAATCATCGCCGGCTGCCTCACACACCCGCGGGGGAGCGGCCGAAGAGCGCCAGCAGGCGCGCCTGGTCGTCGGCGCCGTCGGGCACGGCGACCTCCGGGCCGAGCATGCCCGCCTCACGACCACCGGGCGCCATCCGCCGAGCGGTCGCCAGCGCGGGACCGACCAGATCGGCGGCGAAGACGACCGACTGCCCGGTGGCCTGCGCCAGATCCCACGCGTGGACGAGCAGCTCCAGCGGATAACCCTCCAGCCACTCGCTCAGCGTCATCTCCAGGCCGAGAGCCAGCCGCACCGGACGAGCCAACGCCTCGGGGGTCAACTCGGCCGTCATCCGCGCCCGCACCAGCCGCCAGGACGCCACCGGGTCCGCGCCGGCGACCTCGCGCCAGTCCGGATCGTCCTCAGGCAGCGGACGTCCGGCGGCCCGCATCTCGACCACCAGCAGCCCGGCCGTCACATGCCCGGCCAAATCGACCGCCACCCAGCCCTCGCACGGCGAGGGGGAGAGCCACCGGCCCGCAGGCGTCGCGGCGAGCACGGCCTCGAAGACGTCCAACGCGCGAACGAACCGGCCCGGCACCATCTCCATCACCTCTACTTAACATAATGCTCATTATCGACCAAGCGTCTACGTCGCAGAAACGGGGCTCCAGGCGACTGGGTACGCCGCAGGGCGCCGAACGAACCCGGCATCCCACCGCCACTCCAATTCGCTGGCCGGCACCGCAGGCCGCAAGGTGGGCAGCCGCTCGGTGAGCAACTCGAAGGCGATCTGGAGCTCGAGGCGGCCCAGCGGCGCACCGATGCAGATGTGAGGACCGTTCCCGAACGCCAGGTGCGGGTTCGGGGTACGCGCTAGGTCGATCGTCTCCGGGGCGGCGAAAGCAGCCGAATCGTAGGCGGCCGCGTCAGGCGACGGGATGACGAGGTCGCCGGCGCGGATCTGTACGCCGCCGAGCTCGGTGTCGCAGGTCGCGCGTCGGGGCTGGGTAGCGCCGAGAACTCCGTTTGGGACGATCCGCAGCATCTCCTCCACAGCGGTCGGGATGAGGACCGGTTCAGCCACCAGCCGGGAGTACAGCGAGCTGCCGTTCGGACCATCGGCGGTCGTCAGAAGGCGATGCGTGGCGCAGACCAGGGCGCCAGCCGTGCTCTCCCATCCGCCTGTGACCACGCTCGCCGCCAGCAGCCCGGCCGAGGCCTCGTCGACACCGGCTGCCTGGGCATTGGCGGCCACGACCGACACCAGGTCCTCGCCCGGATCTCGGAGACGCCGCCGCATGAGCGCCACCATGTACCCGACCATGGCCTCCATGGCTGCCGGGGCCGTGTGATGGGCGTCCGGGGCGACGGAGACTATGGCCTCGTTCCATGCCCGGAACCGCTCGTAGTCGGCCTCTGGGATGCCGAACTGGTGGCCGATGACGCCGAGCGTCAATGGCAGAGCGAAATCCTCGGAAAGGTCCGCCGGCTCCCCACTGGCGAGCATCGCGCTGAGTCGGTCCGCCACAGCGTTCTCGATCTCGGGCCGCAGCCTGCGTACCTTGGACGGGGTGAACGCGGCCTTGACCAGGCCGCGGATGCGCCGGTGCTCCTCACCGTCCAGGGTGATGATGATCGGGGCGGCCTTCATGAACGGCGAGATGCCATCGGCGGAGCCCCGCACGAAGGTGTCGGTGTCCCTGTAGACGCGCACAGCTTCGGCGTGACCAGTGACCAGCCATGCCTCGGCGTCCGCCTGGCCCAGCGGCAGAGCCACCTTGGACACCGGCCCGTGCGCCTGGAGCTGCATGTGGGTTGCGGCCAGGCCAAGCGGATCGTCGGGTGGGTCGAACGGGAAACGCGGGCAGGCGGTCTGGGGCGTGAGGGCCACTCGCGGTCCTTCCAGAACTGAGCCGTCCGATCAAGTTGTCCAGCGGCGTAAAAAACATCAGCAGATAGCCGCAGCAATGTCAATAATTCACCAGCTGCCATCAGAATCGCGGACGATCGGCCACTCCGATCGGTGCGCCTGCGGGGGCGCGGTCACGCGGTGCGGGATGCGTGTTCGGCGGCGAGGTCGATCCAGAAGCGGTCCTCGCCGCGGGCGCGGCCGTCGTGGACGCCGCCGTTCGCGATGATGACCCTCCGGGACGGCTCGTTGCCGGCGGCGCACGTCAGCAGAACGCGCTCCAGGCCGAGCCGGCGGCATTCGCCCAGCCCCGCCGCGAGCATCCGCGTGGCGTGGCCCCGCCGACGCCACGGGAGCACGACGTGATACCCGATGTGCCCGCCGACCTCCGCGAGCTCCGGCGTCAGGCGATGCCGCACGATGAGAGTCCCGATGTAGTGCTCGCCCGAGACATACCAGTACGTCGTGGACGGGACGCCCCAACGCTCCTGGACGCCGCGCCGGCGCGCCGCGAACGCCTCGAAGTCGCGGTGGGCCTCGTCCAGCCAGTCCGTCGGGTCGCCGGTCGCCAGATGGTCGGCCCTCTCCCCGGTCAGGAACGACTCGCGCACCGCCGTTGTGGGCGGTACCAGACGCGGCGGCCGGGCGAGATCATCCACCGGGCCAGTCTGACCCAACGTCGCCGTCGACGGAACCGGATTGATCCCGGTCAGGGCGTGAACGCCTGGGCGACGGCGAGGCTGTCCTCGTAGACGTGGTGCCGGACGACCAGGCCGTTCTCGACCGTGAGGTGCAGGGCGAACCGGGCGCGGTAGGCGCGCCCGGTGGACCGCGCCGTCTGCCGGATCTCGCCCAGCACCACCGCGTCATCGCCGTCCACCAGGATGCGCTCCACCTGCGTGTCCACCTTCTCCGGCACGTGGTGCTCGGCGATCTGCCGATAGTGCGCGGCGGCATCGGCGCGGCCGGACCGGTGCCGGATCCAGGGCGTGGCGGCGCGGCCGTGCTCGACCTCGGGCCAGTCGAGCTTCCAGTCGCTGTGCTCGGCGTACAGGGCGGCGATCCGTTCGGGGTCGCCCTCGCCGATCCGGCGCAGCAACTCCTCCACCACGGCGCGCGTGCTCGTCGGCGTAGCAGTTCCGGACATGGTCGACCTCCGTCGAAGTGCAGTCGGTTCGGCGGGGCAACCTTGCCAGCGCCTTCCCTGCCGCGGCGATGACCTCCCAGGTAATGGATCAAAGCGGGACCCGGCCCTACTCCGCGCGAGATTCCGCCCTTTCAGGCACAAACCAGACAGAAGCTGGATTCTGTTTGGTTTGAGAAATGCGCTCGAACCACTGCTGCGGAGTGCGTCGAGCCATGCCGACCACGTCGTCGCGCGCGGACCGATGAGTTTGTCGGCGGGTTCTGGTCATCATCAGGACGGCTGAGGACGCCTCGTCGAATTGAGGGTGTGACATGGTCGACCGTGAACCGGCTACCGAGCTGGGCCCGTTCTCGTCTCCAGGCGCGCAGGCGACGCCGTGGGCGTCGGCGTTCGCGGTCCTCGGTGAGGCGGAGGTGTTCTGGCTTTCCACGGTGCGGCCTGACGGGCGACCGCACGTGACGCCGTTGCTGGCGGCCTGGAGTCTGGGCGGCTTGTGCTTCACCACGGGCGGTCAGGAGCGCAAGGCGCGAAATCTCGAGCACAATGCCCGATGTGTGCTGACGACGGGCACGAATGCCTTGACCGGTGTGGACGTCGTCATCGAGGGTCTCGCATCTGTAGTGGATGATCGCTCGGAACGCCGGCAGGCCACCGCGGACTTCGAGCGGAAGTACGGCGCCCATCTGACCAGCCCAGAGGGTACCTGGTACGGGTTGGGCGACGCCGTCATCGCCGGCGACGTGACGCTCTATCGAGTCGCGCCGGCCGTCGGATTCGCCTTCGGCAAGTTGCCGGCGTCCAGCCAGACTCGCTACACGTGGCCGAGCCGGTGACGGACGATGCCCTCACTGCAGCGGAAGATCCAGAGCGTCCTCGACGCACTCGTTGAGAGCGGGGCCGAAACCGGGTTGCAGGTGGCCTGCTACCACCGCGGTGCCCTTGTCGTCGATGCCGTCGCCGGAGTGGCCGACGGCCAGACCGGGCGCATTGCGACCAAGGAGACCCCGTTCTTCAGCTTTTCTTCCGGCAAGGTCATGACGTCGCTGATCGCTCACCTGCTCGTCGGGACCGGTGCCGTCGGATACGACACCCCGGTGGCCGACCTTTGGCCGGAGTTCGGTGCACGCGGCAAGGCGACTGCGACTCTTCGACACGTGCTCACGCACTCGGCCGGAGTGCCGGCGATGCCTCGGGACATCGGTCCCGCCGACCTGACGGACTGGTCGCGGGTGTGCGGCGCGATCGCCGGCGCCGAACCGCGATGGCGGCCCGGGGCCGAGACGGGGTATCACTCGTTCACCTACGGCTTCCTCGTCGGCGAGGTCGCGCGTCGGGCCACGGGCAAACCGATGCGGCAGCTCTTGGACGAGTGGGTCGCCATGCCCTTGGGGGTCGCCGGTGACCTGTACTTCGGTGTTCCCCGCGCCGAGCTGGCCCGGCTGGCGCGGCTCGAAGACGCCGCTCCTCCCCCGGTCGCGCCACCTGACGATGGTGCCGTTCTCGCGCCCTGGGAGCTGCAGCCGACCGCGGCCATGGGAAACAGCCGCGAGATCCTGCAGGCGGACGTCCCGTCCGTCGGGACGTTCACGGCGCGGGGAATCGCTGCGGTGAACGCCGCTGTCCTGGATGGTCGGCTCATCGATTCGCGCCAGTTGGCGGAGTTGACGGCGGTGGCCTTCGAGGGCACTGACCAGGTCTTCGGTAACCATGTACGGCTGGGGTTGGGCTATCCGCTCGGCCGCGTCGGCACTCGGCCGGAGGAGACGCCTACCGCGTTCGGCTGGGTCGGTGGGGGCGGCAGCTACGTCTATGCCGAAACCGCCTCCGGCGTCTCCTTCGCGATGACCAAGACCCGTCTCACTCCCCACTTCGACACCGCGCGGCGGCTCGCGGACCTGATCGCGGCCGAGATCAGGTCGTGAGGTCGGTGAAGCGGAGGGCGTTGCGGACGGCGGCGCCGCCGGGGTCGTTGTTGAAGTAGACGTAGGCGTCCTGTGCCCCATCGAGTTCGTCGGCCCAGCGCCGGAGGGTCTCGTCGTCGTACTCCGGCCAGGGTTCGGCGGGTCCCTCGTGGAAGCGCAGGTAGAGCCAGTCGGCCGTTCGCCAGAGGGGTGTCTGCGCCTCGCCGAGTCGGTCGGTCCAGCACAGGGCCGCTTCGTGGTGTTCCAGGACGCGGCGGGTGTCGTCCGTCCACCAGGACGGGTGGCGGGGTTCGACGGCGACGCGGGTGCCGTCCGGGAACCGGTGCAGGCACTCGGTGAGGCGGTCGGTGTCGGCCTGCAGGGTGGGCGGGAGCTGGAGCAGGAGGGGGCCGAGCCTGTCCCCCAGGCCGTGGGCGGCGTTCATGAGGCGCGCGACCGGCTCTGCCGGGTCCTTGAGGCGTTTCATGTGGGTGAGGTAGCGGCTGGCCTTGACCGCCATGACGAAGCCGGGCGGGGTGTTGTCGCGCCACAACTCGAAGGTCTCGTGGGCGGGGAGGCGGTAGAAGGCGTTGTTGTTCTCGACGGTGGTGAAGGTGTCGGCGTAGTGCCGGAGCCAGTTCCGTTGGGCGAGGCCTGGCGGGTACAGGACGTCGCGCCAGTCGGCGTACTGCCATCCCGATGTGCCGATGAGCACGGGCCCCTCCCCTGTCCGGTGGACGCGTGCGGGTGGTCATACCCGTTTGCGGTGGGGTTCCAGGGCGCGGATGTAGTCGACGAGGCGGACGCCGATCTCGAAGGGGATGTCGGGGCCGGTGAGGTCGGCGTCGGGCCAGGTTTCGGAGATGCGGCGCCAGGTGGTGCGGCCGAGGAAGGCGCCGGTGCGGGGTTCGTCGCCGAGGTCGGCGCGCCAGGTGGGTTCGGTGGTGAGCAGGTGGGTGAGGGCGGCCTGGTTGTCGGGTTCGGCGGGGTGTTCGGCGTGGAAGCCGATCTCGATGGCGTGGTGGTGGGCGCCGGGGGTGAGTGCGGCGGGGATGATCTGGGCTTCGTAGTGCTCGCGTTGGGGTGCGGGGTCGCCGAACCAGGCTTTGACGCCGTTGTGGCGGACGTGGATGTGGGGGTGGCCGAGGCGGGGTGGGGTGGATCCGCGGATGATCTCGCCGATCTGGTCGAACAGTGCCCGCTCCCCCATGTTGTCGATCTTAGGGGGGCGGCCGGAATACGCCGGAAAGGGATCACGGACCGGCGTTGTAGCTGGTTGATCGTCAGCGTGGCTCGGTCGGCGGGCCGTGGATGATGCGGTGGATGGTGGAGCGGCCGACGCTGTACTCGGTGGCCAGGTCGGCGAGCGACACCTCGCCTTCGGCGTAGCGGCGGCGGATGGACCGCCGCGCCGGCTCGGGGAGTTTGGGCTGCTTGCCTTTGAGCTTGCCGTTCCTGCGGGCCAGCGCCATGCCCTCGCGGGTGCGCAGGTGCCCGAGGTTGGCCTCGAACTCGGCGACCATCGCCAGGGTCTGCAGGAACAGCCGGCCGAACGGGTCGTTCCAGTCGTAGACCGATCCGCCGAGCCCGAACAGCACGCCTCGGTCGGACAGGTCGGTGAGGATCTGGTTGGCCTCGGCCATGTTGCGGGCGAACCGGTCGAACTTGGTGACGGTGAACACGCTGTCCGGCCACACCGCGGCCAGGGCCTGGTCCAGCCCGGCGCGGTTGCGGCGGGTGGTCCCGGAGAAGCCCCGGTCGATGTAGATCCGGTCGGCCGGGACGCTGAGCGCGAGCAGCTGCTCGGTCTGGACGACGACGTCCTGAAGGCAGCCGCCCGCCGGCGACGCTGGCCCTACTGCTGCGAGATGGGGCGGGGTGTGTCGATCTGCTTACGGCAAGAGCTTGGTGAGAAGGGCGCGAAGTTCCTGCGCGCGGTCCGGGCCGAGGACGTCGTCGATGTCGCGTTCCATGCTCTCCAGGGCTTCACGCACTACCGGAATGCGGGCGCGGCCGAGGTCGGTGAGCTGGAGGGCGTAGCGGCGCCGGTCGTGCGGGTCCTGGCCGCGGGCCACGATGCCGGCCTGGACCAGCTCCTCGACGAGCGATGCGGTGGCGGGCTCGGTCATGTGCAGGTATCGGGCCAGTTGCTCTTGCGGGCAGGGGGCGAGCCGTTCCAGCGCGGGCAGCAAGGCGAAGTGGCGGGTGCGCAGGCCGTGCGCGGCGAGCCGATGATCCCCAAGACGGCGCAGGCGGTAGTGGGCTTGAGCTATCAGGTGCTCGACGCTGTGGATGGCGGATGACCCGTCGTCGGCGACGAGCATCGTCAACAGCGCGGTGAGGCGCCGCCGTTCGAGGTCGGTGAGCGCGGCGGTGACCCGGGCGTCGCTGTCGGCGACGGCTTGGCGCATGTCGTCCAGGGCGGTACGGCCCGCCTCGGTCAGCGACAGCATGTAGGTGCGGCGATTGGCTGGGTTGCGGGTGCGGACGATATAGCCCGCCTCTTGGAGCCGATCGAGCAGCCTGACCATGATCGTGCGGTTGATGCCGAGTCGGTGGGCGAGGTCCTGCTGGGAGGGGGCGTCCGCGTCGGCGAGGATGTCGAGCACCACGAACTCGCGCGCTCGGGGGCCGTCCTGCACGGCGTGAGCGGTGACGGTCGTGAACGCGCGGCGCATCAGGTGACCGGTGGTCGCATGCAGCGGGCCGGATTCGTCGTCGACGACGTTTCCCGCCTGGTCGGGCACGAGCCTCACCTCCGGGCTTGATGTTAGCAGCCGATGCTTCTCTTGGTGACGGTTGCGTCAGCATTAGTTGGGATGTTGACAGTTGGAGGAGTGCAGATTTAGATTCCAGGTGCCGAACCAGCGAGAGGTCCACGATCATGCACACTGCCGCCGTCCTCGACTCCCACCTCGCCTACACAGAGACCGGGCAGGGGGAGTCGCCCGTGGTGTTCCTGCACGGCAGCCCCACCTCGTCCTACATCTGGCGCAACGTCATCCCGCACGTCGCCGATCGGGCCAAGGTCCTGGCCCCTGATCTGATCGGGATGGGCGCCTCCGGAAAGCCCGACATCGGTTACCGCTTCGCCGACCACGCCCGCTACCTGGACGCGTGGTTCGAAGCCATGGAGCTGAAGGAGGCCGTCCTGGTCGGTCACGATTGGGGCGGCGCACTGGCCATGGACCGTGCCGCACGCCACCCCGACCAGGTGCGCGGCGTCGCCGTCCTGGAGACGTTCCTGCGGCCGCAGATGTGGGCGGAGCTGCCGCAGGACGTGATCGACCATTCCAAGGCGCTGCGCACCCCCGGGCTCGGCGAGCGGCTACTGCTGGAGGAGAATGCCGCCATCGAGTTCGCCCTGCCCCACCCGTTCGCCATCAAGACAGGCCTCAGCCCAGAGGACCACGACGTCTACCGCGCGCCCTACACCGACCCCGCGTCGCGCCTTCCACTGCTCCAGTGGCCTCGCGAGATTCCCTACGACCGCGAACCGGCCGATGTGGCCGAGCGCATGGACGCCTACGGCGAATGGCTCGCCGGCAGCCCCGAGGTGCCCAAACTTCTCCTCACGGTCGAGGAGGGTGTCGGTATCGCCTCCCCCGAGATCGTGGACTGGGCCCGCCAGAACATCGCCGCACTCGAAATCGAAGGGATCGGACCCGCCGGCCACCAGGCCCCCGAGGACCAGCCCCACGCCATCGGCCAGGCCATCGCCGGCTGGCTGAACCGCCATCACCTCATCTGAGCCGACCCGGCGCAGCTGCAACGCCACCAACACGACCAGCAGCTCGCCAACATCCGCCGTATCTACGGCCCGGAGAAGGAAGCGCTGGGAGTCCTGGCCATCGAGATCGAACTGGTCACAGACCACCCCTCCTGAGCGCACACCCGGATCGGAACGACCATCCGCGCTATGCCGACGCCACCAGGCCCGCTAACGCGACTTTTCGTTCCGATGCTGGTCGACCCCCGTTTCGGGCGGTGCGGATCGCGGGGTCGGTGACTTCGCCGGGCGCATGGTGTCCGGTTCCTACAAGACCGCCGTCCATTGCGTGGATACGTTGACCTGCATGAACCTATCTCCAGACCAGATCTTTCGACCTGGTGAGCATGCGTATGACCAGGAGCGGGTGGGGCTCAACCGGGCTGTGGAATCGCGTCCGGCGTGCGTGGTCGGCGTGGCCGGTGAGCAGGACGTAGTCGCCGCCGTGCGGATGGCGGTGGCGCAGGGCCGGGCTGTCGGCGTGATGGCCACCGGCCACAGCCCGTCGGTGGCTGCGGACGGCGCCGTGCTGATCAACACCGGGCGGCTGAACGGTGTCGAGGTGAACCCGCAGGCCAGGTCCGCCTGGGTGGAGGCAGGGACGCGGTGGCGGCAGGTCGTGGAGCGGGCCGCCCCGCACGGCCTGGCGCCGCTCAACGGCTCCAGCCCCAACGTGGGCGCGGTCGGGTACACGACCGGCGGTGGCGCGGGCCTGCTCGGCCGCCGCTTCGGCTTTGCCGCCGATCACGTACGGCGGCTGCGCGTGGTCACCGCCGACGGCCGTCTGCGCGAGGCCGGCCCTGGGAGCGACCCCGATCTGTTCTGGGCGGTGCGCGGCGGCAAGGACAACTTCGGCGTCGTCGTCGGCATGGAGATCGAGCTGTTCCCGGTGTCGCGGCTGTACGGCGGCGGCCTCTACTTCCCCGCCGATGCCACCGGCGACGTCCTGCACGCCTACGCCGAATGGACCCGTTCGCTACCGGAGCACATGGCCTCCTCAGTGCTGCTGGCACAGAACCCGGACCTGCCCGGCGTGCCGGCGCCGTTGCGCGGCAGGTTCGTCACGCATGTACGGATCGCCTTCAGCGGCGCCGAAGGCGGAGAGGATCTGGTGCGGCCGCTGCGGGAGATCGGTCCTACCTTGATGGACACGCTGCGGGACATGCCCTACGCCGAGGTCGGCACCATCCACCACGAGCCCACCGATGCCCCCTACGTGGCCTATGACCGCAACGTGCTCCTGCACGAGATCGGCAAGGACGCGGTCGACACGCTCCTGGCCCACGCAGGACCGGACGCGCAGCCGCCGTTCATCACCGAGCTGCGGCATTTCGGCGGCGCCTACGCCCGCCCGCCCGAGATCCCCAACTGCGTCGGCGGCAGGGACGCGGCGTTCTCCCTCTTCACCGGCGTGACGCCCGCCCCCGGGAACCGGGAGGCGCGCGACCGGTTCCTGGCGGACCTGCGCCCCTGGAGCACCGGTGGCACCAACATCAACTTCGCCGGTGTGGAGGACACCGACCCGGCCATCGTCCGCACCGCCTACCGGCCCGGCGACTACACCCGCCTGACCGAGCTCAAAGCCGTCTACGACCCCGGCAACGTCTTCCGGATCAACTTCAACATCCCCCCGAAAGAGGCGTCGACATGACGGCGCGGCCGTATCCGCGCGCCCCGGCCGTTCAGGTCAGGGCCTCGCTCCGACGCGGTGCGGGGCCATGCCGGTGTCCTTGACAGTGGCGCCGCCGGTCCGTACGGCACCTCATCCCAACCTGCACACGACCACAGTCACGGGAGGAAGTCTTGCGGATCGGAATCGGGCTGCCCGCCGCCGTGCCGGACACGGACGCCACGGTCATCGGGCGCTGGGCCGCTGAAAGCGAGGAGCGCGGCTTCGCCTCCCTGGGGGTGATCGACCGGCTGGTGTACGACAACCTGGACCCGCTCGTCGCGCTGGCCGCCGCGGCGGTCCGAACTGAGCGCATCGAGCTGATGACCACTGTCCTCAACACCGGTTACCAGGGCAACCCCGTGCTGCTGGCCAAGCAGATCGGCTCGCTGGAGCGGCTGTGCGCCGGACGGCTGACCGTGGGCCTGGGCATGGGCGGTTGGCCCGAGGATTACGCCGCCAGCGATGTACCGGCGACCCGGCGCGGCGCCGCGTTCGAGGCGGGCCTCGCGGCGATGGGCGCCGTGTGGCGCGGGGAGACGACTGGAGCATCCGGCCCGGTCCCCGCCCTCTCTGAAGGCCGTCCCGGACTGCTCCTGGCCGGTCTGGTACCCGCCGGGTTCGCTCGAGCCGCCCGCCTGTCCGACGGTTGGGTGGCCCCGTCCTTCGGCCTGCGAACCCTGGAACAGGGCGTCGAGGCCGTCCACCAGGAATGGACCCGGGCCGCACGACCCGGACGGCCGCGCATCATCGTCGAGCGCTACTTCTGCCTGGGACCCGGCGCGGCCCAGACCGCCGAAGCCTACGTGGCGCACTACTACGGCCCCGACTACCTTCCTCACATCCAGCCCGACCTGCTGACCGGCCCCGACCGGCTACGCCTGGAGATCGACCGCCTGACCGCGGCGGGCGCCGACGACCTGGTACTGCTGCCCTGCTCGGGCGATCCCCGGCAGATCGGCCTGCTCGCCGATGCCCTCGACCAGACGCTCCGGACACCGGCCAAGGAGGCGGCGCCGTGAACTCCCACGACCGGAAAGATTTGGCCGGGGCCGACCTCACCGATCTGGTCAACGTTGGCCGGGCGGTAGCCGGCTACTTCGCCCGCGTCGGGATCACCCGCAGCGCACAGCTGACGGGCAGGGACCCGATCGAAGTGTACGAGCAGATGTCGGCCGCCTGCGGTGAGGCCCTGGACCCGTGCCTGCTCGACACCATCATGTCCGCCGTGGACCAGTCGGCGACGGCGAAGCCGAACAATCCATCACCCAAGCCCGCCGACTGGCCGCCCGGCGCGGCCAGTCCCAGTTCCGGTCCGAGCACGTCCTGTTCTGCCTGGCAACCGACTCCGGTGCTCGGCCCACCGCGTCCTCAATGACCTCGGGGTAGACGTCGCCCGGATCAGGAAGGAACTCGAGGAATGGATCCAGCCGGTTCAGCGACGGCACCGCCGCATCGGCCGCTCCAAGACCACCGACCGTGCCTGTTCCTTCTGCGGCTGCAAGGACCTTGGCCCACTCGTCGCCGGACCCGGTGTCTGGATCTGCGGCAGCTGCGCCCACACCGCCATCGAAATCCTCCGCGCCCAACCCCGAAGGCTCCGCACCGGATGACACCTGCGCCACACGTCACATCGAGATCCGCTGGTCAACGACCCCACCTGACACCATCCGCATCGCAACGGCCGATGGTGGTAAGGCACCAGTATCAAGCCCCAATCAGGTGGGCGGTGTACCGAACAGCACGCGGGGTTCCAGGTCCAGGCGGGTGGTGGGGTCTGGTCGGGTGGGGCGCGGTTGAGGGTCCAGCTGCCGAATCGGCGGATGGTGTGGGAGATGTAGGGCGAGACGGTGGCCAGGTCGTCGGTGTCGACGGGGTGGCCCTCGGCGGCCAGGGCGTTGGCGGCCTCGGTGATGTCGCAGGCGTTGGAGTAGATGACGCAGTTGGCGATCAGCTCGTTGAACTTCACCACCTTCTCCTGGTGGTCAGGGTCGTTGTGGCCGATGAGCTTGCCGCCGAACATCAGCCAGTCGGCGAATCCGTGGAAGGCCTCGGTGCGGTTGGTGATGGCGGTGATCTGCTCGCGCAGCTCCGACTCGGACAGATAGCGCAGCAGGGTGATGGTGCGGATCGCGCGGCCGAGCTCGCGGAAGGCCCGGTACAAGCGGTTCTTGCGCGAATGGTTGCCCAGCCGGCGCAGCAGCGTCACCGACGACAGCTTGTTCTCCCGGATGGAGACGCGGTGCGCAGCAGGTCGCTCCAGTGCGTCTCGATCAGCTTCCAGTCCACCGCCGCCTCGCCGAACAGGGTGTCGATGTGGCTGTAGCGGACGGTCTCGGTGGGCCGGAAGAACACCAGGTCGTGCCAGTTGCGGATGCGGGGCAGCAGGTCGAAGCCCAAAGGGCGCCGAGGCCGAAGACCGGCAGGGACTGGCCTTGGGTGTCGGCGTGGATGGTGTCGGGCTGGATCTCCGAGGCGTTCTTCAGCAGCCTTTCGATGATGTAGACCGCCTCCCACACCCCGCACGGGATGAAGTGGGAGAACAGCGCGATGTAGGTGTTGGACACGTGCCGGGTAGGCGATCCCGCCGTACCCGCCGTACCGGATGGAAGTCTCGGCCAGCAGGTTGTCCTCGCAGGTGTCGATCTGGGTGCCGTCGGCCGCCGCCGACTTGCCGTCCCCCCACACCGAGGCGACATCCAGCCGGTTGAAGTGGTCGATGACGTCGACCGACGCCGCGTCGATCTTGGACGCGGTGGTGTGCTTGTTGCCCGCCAGCGACAGTTCGTGCACACTGACCTGCCCGCGCATGTGCGCGTCGACCTGCGTCGGCCCCAGCAGGGTGCCGTGCGCGAACGCGGTCAGCACATACCGGCCCATCACGTCTCCCCGGATCTTGGGATCCGATCCGGACGCGGGACCGAAGTGGCGATGCCATCTCAGCAGGTAGGCGGTGCGGGTGAGGATGTCCAGCAGCGCCCGCTGCGGCAGCCGGTCATGGATCGCCGCCTCCAGCTGCTGCGCCGAGGGTCGCCGCTCGGCGCCCTTGCGGCGGCGCAGCACCGGACTGCCGCCCTCCAGCAGCAGATCGGTGTTGCCCGGATAGCCGGCGTCCACCGCCGCGGCGACGGCGGCGAGCTCGTCGCGGTAATGCCGGGTCAACGCGGACGCCTCGGCGGGGATCCCGGCCTGCGCGCAGAACGCGGGCACCAGCGGCCGGCACTCCTCCCACGACATGAGCTGGTCGTGCAGGTTGGCGTAGGAGTCCGACCCGGCCACCGCGATGTCACCAGAGCGCAGCTCGGCCGCCAGGTAGGTGAACACGCACACCTCCAGGTGGCGGCGCACCAGCATCCCCGGCCGCGCAGGGTCCCGGACGGTCTTGCGCCACTGCAGGGAGGTGAAGGCGTCGACGTCGATCGACAACGTCACCGCAACCGGCTTCCCATCCGGCCCCGGCCGCTGCACCACGAACTGCTCGGGCACCAGCGCGGCCTTGGCGCCGCGCAGCGCGGTCAGGAACTCCACCGCGTCCAGCACGCTGCGGTCAGCGCTGGTGGCCTCCAGCTCCACCGCCTCCACCAGGGTGAACAGCGCTGAGCGGTGCGAGCGGTAGTGCTGGTCCAGCAGCGGGAAGTAGTTGTTGCCGTGGTGCGCCGACACCGCCTCGTGCGCGGCCGTCAACGCCTCCACCCCGCCCGCCTGCTCCAGCGTCTTGAGCACCAGCCGCCCGGCGTGCTCGGCGGCCTGCCGCTCATCGACCCGCGCCCCCGGCACCGCCGCCGCGCCCACTCCGTCCGGCACCGCTGTACCGGCGCCTGTCCCGGCGCCCGCTTCCCGGGCCGCCGTCAGCACCTCGCCGAACACTCCCAGCAGCCGCTCGGACTCGGCGCGGTGCGCCTCGCGCAGCGCCTCCAGGTGGTCGCGGCCCCTCTTGTGGATTGCCGCGATCCGCTTGCAGAACATCGTCACCACGTCGTCGCGGACCCCGCTCGCGACCGTGTGCACGCCAGCAACGTCAACTGCTTGTCGGCGCCGACCTTGCGCATGTCGGCGGCGTCGGTGACCCGTGCCTGCCCGGCGAAGTGCGCGACCTTCCCGGCCGGCACGTCCTGCAGCCACACTCCGGTCGGACCGATCGCATCCAGGTCGGCCAGCAGCGCCGAGCGCTGCTTGAACTTGCCCAGCGATGCCGCCTTGGCCACGTCCTTCAGCCGGTCGAACTCGCTACGCCGACTCACCGGATCCACCACCAGCAGCCGCGCCAGCCGCGCCCTGGCCGACCGGTCCAGCCGCCCGGCGACCATCGCGAAGAACCCGGTGTTGACCTCCGCGCGGATCGAGGCGGCCATCGCGTCCAAGGTGGTGTAGCCCGGCAGCTCGCACCGTTCGCGGACCAGCTTCTCCAACGCCACGTTGATCAGGTCGGCCGGGTTGTCCTTGGACTGCACCGCCCGACGGATCGCGGCCTCGGCCACCTGCCGGACCCGGGCCGCCTCATAGGCCACCCCCAGCCGCTTGCGCACCAGCGCACGGTGCCGCTTGGCCGACGCCGAAGCCGCCTGCCGCAACGCCACCTCGTCGTCGGCCAGCCCGAGCACCTGACGCACATGACCCGCCACCGCCGCTGGGACCTCGGCCAGCTTCGGGAAGTACCCCCAGCCGCTGGTAGGACTTCAACCACACCACCAGCGCCAGCAGATGATGCTCATCATCCGTGCACGACCGCGCCCACTCCACCTCGGCACCCGTCGGCGTGAACGCCTCCGCCAACTCCCGCGCCGACAACACCCGCGCAAACCCCGGAAACGCGGTCCGATCGATCGAGGTCACCCACAACCCCAGGACCGGCGACAACCCGGACGCCGATCACCCTAACGATCAACCGTCAGGCCGCGATCCCTTCCGGCGTATTCCGGCTGTCCCCCTCTTACGGGGGTTCTGTCGGTGGTGGGGGGTAGCGTCCGGCGGGTGCGTCCTGCCGATGTTCAGCGTGTGTCCGTGGCCGAGTGTGTGGATCGCTATGCGGAGATGGTGCGTGCGAAGGCGTCGACGGGTGCGCTGGCGCCTGCGTCGGCGGAGGTGTATGTGCGGGACGTGGTGACGTTCGGGGCGCTGGCGGGTGAGGACCGGGTGCTGGACGATCTGACGGGCGAGGACGTCGATGAGGTTCTGCTCAGGTTCGCGCGTAAGCCTGATGAGCGGCGGCGCCGGGGGGCGCGGCCTGTGGGGGCGGGGGGTGCGCCGTCGCAGAGTGGGGCGTCGCAGGCGCGGTTCCGGCGTTCGGTGTCGGCGTTCTTCCGGCATGCGGTGGTGGCGGGGTGGGTGCAGTTGAATCCGATGCAGGCGGTGACGGTGCGGCCGAAGCAGCGGGGTGGGTTGCGGGCGGAGCGGCGTGCGTTGACGGTGGAGCAGGCGGAGGGGTTGCTGGGGGCGGCGCGTGGTCTGGCGGATGCGCCGGATGCGGGGGCTGGTGTGGTGCGGCGGCGTCCGGATCAGCGGACGGAGTTGCGGGACGGGTTGATCGTGTTGTTGCTGGCGGCGGTGGGGCCGCGGGTGTCGGAGTTGACGTCGGCGAATGTGGAGGATTTCTTCGTCAACGGGGGGACGCGGTATTGGCGGATCTTCGGTAAGGGCGGGCGGACGCGGGATGTGCCGCTCCCCCGTCCGGTGGCGGAGGTGCTGGACGCGTATCTGGCGCAGGGGCGGGGGTTGCTGGATCGGGGGCGGGAGCCGAAGGCGTTGCTGTTGTCGTGGCGGGGGCGGCGGTTGGCGCGGGGTGATGTGCAGGGGGTGATCGATCGGGTGTTGGAGCGGGTGGATGCGGGGCGGCGGCGGAGTGTGACGCCGCATGGGTTGCGGCATACGACGGCGACGCATCTTTTGGCGGCGGCGACGGACATGGACGCGGTGCGGCGGGTGCTGGGGCATGCGGATCTGTCGACGCTGGGTCGGTATCGCGATGAGCTTCCGGGTGAGTTGGAGGCGGCGATGCGGGTGCATCCGCTGCTGGGTCCGGTGGAGGGCCGGCGGGGTGGTTGATGCGGCGTTGGGGGTGCGTGAGTCGGCCGCGCAGGGGTGGTGTTCCTGCGCGGCCGTGGTGTGCGGGGGTCAGTTTTCGATGTAGGCGGCGAGGTGTTGGCCGGTGAGGGTGGAGCGGGCGGCGGCGAGGTCGGCGGGGGTGCCTTCGAAGACGATGCGGCCTCCGTCGTGGCCGGCGCCGGGGCCGAGGTCGATGATCCAGTCGGCGTGGGCCATGACGGCCTGGTGGTGTTCGATGACGATGACGGATTTGCCGGAGTCGACGAGGCGGTCGAGGAGGCCGAGGAGGTGTTCGACGTCGGCGAGGTGGAGGCCGGCGGTGGGTTCGTCGAGGACGTAGACGCCGCCGTCCTCGGCCATGTGGGTGGCGAGTTTGAGGCGTTGGCGTTCGCCGCCGGACAGGGTGGTGAGGGGTTGGCCGAGGGTGAGGTAGCCGAGGCCGACGTCGGCGAGGCGGCGCAGGATGCGGTGGGCGGCGGGGGTGCGGGCGTCGCCGGTGGCGAAGAACTGTTCGGCTTGGTCGACGGGCATGGTGAGGACGTCGCTGATGTTCTTGCCGCCGAGGGTGTAGTCGAGGACGTCGGCTTGGAAGCGTCGGCCTTCGCATTCCTCGCAGGTGGTGGCGACGCCGGCCATCATGGCGAGGTCGGTGTAGATGACGCCTGCGCCGTTGCAGTTGGGGCATGCGCCTTCGGAGTTGGCGCTGAACAGTCCGGGTTTGACGCCGTTGGCCTTGGCGAAGGCCTTGCGGATGGGGTCGAGGAGTCCGGTGTAGGTGGCGGGGTTGCTGCGTCGTGAGCCGCGGATGGGGCTTTGGTCGATGGAGACGACGCCGGCGCCTTTGGGGATGGAGCTGTGGATGAGGGAGCTCTTGCCGGAGCCGGCGACGCCGGTGACGGCGACGAGGACTCCGAGGGGGATGTCGACGTCGACGTCGTGGAGGTTGTGGGTGTTGGCGCCGCGGATCTGCAGGGTGCCGGTGGGGGTTCGGAGGTCGGTCTTGAGGGGGGTGCGGTCGTCGTAGTGGCGGCCGGTGATGGTGCCGCTGGTGCGCAGGCCGTCGACGGTGCCTTCGAAGCAGATGGTGCCGCCCGCGGTGCCGGCGGCGGGGCCGAGGTCGACGACGTGGTCGGCGATGGCGATGGTCTCGGGTTCGTGTTCGACGACCAGGACGGTGTTGCCCTTGTCGCGCAGGCGCAGGAGGAGGTCGTTCATGCGCTGGACGTCGTGGGGGTGCAGGCCCATGGTGGGTTCGTCGAAGACGTAGGTGACGTCGGTGAGGGATGAGCCGAGGTGGCGGATCATCTTGGTGCGTTGTGCCTCGCCGCCGGACAGGGTGCCGGAGGGGCGGTCGAGGGAGAGGTAGCCGAGGCCGATCTCGACGAAGGAGTCGAGGGTGTCGCCGAGGGCTTTGAGGAGTGGGGCGACGGAGGGTTCGTCGAGGGCGCGGACCCAGGTGGCCAGGTCGCTGATCTGCATGGCGCAGGCGTCGGCGATGCTGATGCCGTTGATCTTCGATGAGCGGGCGGTGTCGCTGAGGCGGGTGCCGTCGCAGTCGGGGCAGGGGGCGGAGGTGACGGCGCGGTCGACGAAGGCGCGGATGTGGGGTTGCATCGAGGCGCGGTCCTTGGTGAGGACCGATTTTTGGATTTTGGGGATGAGGCCTTCGTAGGTGACGTTGACGCCTTCGACCTTGACCTTGGTGGGTTCCTTGTGGAGGAGGTCGTGGAGTTCGGTGGGGGTGTAGTCGCGGATGGGCTTGTCGGGGTCGAACAAGCCGCAGCCGCGGAAGATGCGGCCGTACCAGCCGTCCATGCTGTGGCCGGGGACGGTGAGGGCGCCCTGGTTGAGGGAGAGGGTGTCGTCGTAGAGGGCGGTCAGGTCGAAGTCGTTGGTGGAGCCGGTGCCTTCGCAGTGGGGGCACATGCCGCCGGTGACGCTGAAGCTGCGGCGTTCTTTGACGGTCTTGCCGGCGCGTTCGAAGGCGACGGCGCCGGCGCCGCTGATGGAGGCGACGTTGAAGGAGAAGGCCTGGGGTGAGCCGATGCGGGGTTCGCCGAGGCGGCTGAACAGGATGCGGAGCATGGCGTTGGCGTCGGTGGCGGTGCCGACGGTGGAGCGGGTGTCGCCGCCCATGCGCTGCTGGTCGACGATGATGGCGGTGGTGAGGCCTTCGAGGACGTCGACGTCGGGGCGGGCGAGGGTGGGCATGAAGCCCTGGATGAAGGCGCTGTAGGTCTCGTTGATCATGCGTTGGGATTCGGCGGCGATGGTGCCGAAGACCAGGGAGCTCTTGCCGGAGCCGGAGACGCCGGTGAACACGGTGAGGCGGCGCTTGGGGAGCGTGACGTCGACGTCCTTGAGGTTGTTCACGCGTGCGCCGTGCACGCGGATCAGGTCGTGGCTGTCGGCGGCGTGGGGCGCGGGCGGGTGTGCGTCCGTGCTCGTGGCCATGCTCATCGTGTCGTGTCTCCCTGTGTGGGGCGTGGCGGTGGCACCTGTCTACCCGATCGGTGGTGCGGGTGTGGTGCTGATGGGTGTCAGGTTAGGGGCGGGGTCGGGGTGGGGGCTTCTCGATTCCTGATCGGTCTGGTGACCTGTTTTTCCAGGCAGGACGGTACGCCGGCGGCGGTGCCGGAGGAGGTGGGTCCGGCGTCGGCTGCGGCGTCGGCGGCTTGGCGGCGGTAGGCGCCGGGGGGCATGCCGACGAGTTCGGTGAATCGGGTGGTGAAGGTGCCCAGGGAGGAGCAGCCGACGGCGAAGCACACGTCGGTGACGCTGAGGTCGCCGCGGCGCAGCAGGGCCATCGCTCGTTCGATGCGGCGTGTCATCAGGTAGGAGTAGGGCGATTCTCCGTAGGCCTGGCGGAACTGGCGGCTGAGGTGGCCGGCCGAGATGTTCGCGCCGCGTGCCAGTGCCTCGACGTCCAGGGGCTGGGCGTACTCGCGGTCGATGCGGTCGCGGACGCGGCGCAGCAGCGCGAGGTCGCGCAGGTGGTGGGGGTCGGCGGGTGTGCTGGTCACGTGGGTGATCGTGCCATGGGGGGCGGGGTGGGGCGTGCGCCGGGGCCGGGTCTGGTCGCCCTGCTCCCCCAGGTCAGCGGGCTTGCGGGGCGGGCAGGCGCGGCGCGGTCAGGCGGGGCGGAGGGTGCGGGCGAGGGTGTAGGCGGCGTGGAGGTCGGTGCCGCGGTAGTCGAGGGCGGCGATGCCGGCGAGGTGGTGGTCGGCGTTGACGGCGACGGTGTTGGTGAGGTGGCGGAACAGGGGGGCGTCGGACATGGAGTCGCCGTAGGCGGTGCACTGGTCGGTGGTGAGGCGGTGGCGGGCGAGGAGGTCGTCGGTGATGCGGACCTTGTCGTCGGGGGTGAGGATTCCGGTGGGGTCGAGGGTGCCGGTGAAGGGCATCGGGGGGAAGCGGGAGGCGACGACGTCGTCGAAGCCGTGGTCGAGGAGGTGGTGGGCGAAGAAGTCGGGCGACATGGTGATGACGGCGGAGTGTTCGCCGCGGGCGCGGATGTCGGCGCAGACGTCGGTGATGCGGGTGAGCCAGGTGGCGGCGCGGTAGGCGGTGGCGACGAGGGCGGGGGTGAGGTGGCGCCACAGGCGGTGGATCTCGGTGGAGAAGCCGCGGGTGTCGAGGGTGCCGGCGGCGAAGCGGGCTTCGAGGTCGTGCAGTTCGGGGAGGGTGCCGAGGTGGCGGGCGATTTCGAGGTTGGCGGTGGTGCCGGTCAGCAGGGTGCCGTCCATGTCGAAGATGTGCAGGTGTCCCACAGGGTGTGAAGTGTGGTGGAGGCGGCGCCGGGACGCGAATCGTTTTCCGGGCGTGGTCGTTGCCGGGCGTGGTCGGGTGGGAGGTCGCGTGGGGTGGGGGTCGTTCTTTGTGGTGAGGGCGGGGTCGTCCTTGGTTCTTGAGGGGGCGGGCTGCTCCCCTGCCGAAAGTCGGGGGTGAACGGGGTCTTATGCGGGATCCGCCGGGTGGTGGTGCTTCCTTAGCGTCGTGCCCATGGACGGACTCATGGGCGTGGTGGACACGGCGGTGACGTCGCCGTGGTTCTATCTGGTGCTGTTCGCGGTGGCGGCGATCGACGGGTTCTTCCCGGTGGTGCCGAGCGAGAGCATGGTGATCACTGCGGGGGTGTACGCGGCGTCGGGGCAGCCGGAGTTGGCGCCGGTGGTGGTGCTGGCGGCGGCGGGCGCGTTCCTGGGTGACCATGTGTCGTACTTGGTGGGGCGCCGGGCGGGTGGGCGGCTGGTGCGGGGGGCGCGGCCGGGGACGCGGCGGCATGCGGCGTTCGGGTGGGCGCGGCGGACGATGGCGGAGCGGGGCGGGATGATCCTGGTGGTGGCGCGGTACGTGCCGGGCGGGCGGACGGCGGTGACGTTGACGATGGGGGCGGTCGGGTACCGGCTGCGGTCGTTCTCGCTGTTCGCGGCGGTGGCGGCGGTGTCGTGGGCCTTGTACGGGGCGTTGCTGGGGTATGTGGGCGGGGTGGCGTTCGAGGACGATCCGCTGAAGGGCGTGGCGGTCGGGCTCGGGTTGGCCTTGGGGGTGACGGGGGCGGTGGAGGCCGTGCGGTTCGCGCGGCGGCGGCGCGGGGCCGTGGACGCCGGGCCGGAGCGGTCGGAGCCGGGGCTGGGCGAGCGGAGGCCGGCCGCACGAGTGGGGCCAATGCCCGGCGAGTGATCCCCCTAAGGTGAAAGGGTTGTCCTCCTGTGGCCGGTAGGTGAACATCAGCGGGTTTTTCGGTGTCTGACAGATGACGGGCACGGGGCCGCTGCGAGCGTGAGGGAGAGCATGGGAGCGCCGGATTTCAGCGCCGATCTGTACCGGGAGATCACCGAGTTCGCGCAGGGCACGCCCTCGTGGGTGCATGAGGCGGCGGACGTGGGCACCGACGCGGGGCTGCTGCTGTTCGCGGTGCTGTTCGTGGTGGGCTGGTGGCGGGCCCGGGGCCTGGAGGCGCGGGCGATGGGGCTGGCGCTGGCGGCGCCGTTCGCGGTGGTGTCGGCGTATCTGGTGAGCGAGGTGTCCAAGAGCTTCATCCAGGAGGAGCGGCCGTGCCGCGCGGTGGCGGGTGCGGTGCACATCGCGGCGTGCCCGGCGCAGGGCGACTGGTCGTTCCCGAGCAACCACGCGACGATCGCGGCGGCGTCGGCGGCGGCGATCGTGGTGGCGTGGCGGGCGATGGCGCCGCTGGTGCTGCCGCTGGCTGCGCTGATGGCGTTCTCGCGGGTGTTCGTGGGCGTGCACTACCCGCATGATGTGGCGGCGGGGTTCCTGGTGGGCGTGGTGGTGGCGCCGACGGCGGCGCTGGTGCTGGTGCTGGCGGCGCGGCCGCTGGTGGAGGCGCTGCGGGGCGTGGCGGCGGGTGCGGTGCTGCTGGGGGCGGGTCCGTTGGCGGCGCGGGGGCCGGGTCTCGAGGTGCCGCTGGGGTCGCCGCGGCCGCGGGCCGCGATGGCGCCGATGGCGGGCGCGGTCGCCCCGGTGGACGACGCGTCGGTGACGATGCCGGACGTGATGGGCGGCGTGCCGCCGCGTCGGGGTCCGCTCCGCTAGCCGGTCGTCGGGCCGGGGCAGGGTTTCACGGGCCGTCTCGGGTGGTGCTTCGGCGCCGCCTGGGGCGGCCCGTTCGCATGCGCCGTTGCCGGGTCGGGTGGATGCCGGGTTCCTGACGAAAGTCGGGGGTGGAGGGTGGCGTCCGGTCGGTGTGCGGGTCCTCCCCCGCTGTCTAGCGTCGTTCGGGACGGCTGGACGGGGAGGACATTGATGATCACGTTGCGGGGCCTGACGAAGCGGTTCGGGGACAGGGCGGCGGTGGACGGGCTGTCGCTGGAGGTGGCGGCGGGGAAGGTGACGGGGTTCCTCGGCCCCAACGGCGCCGGGAAGTCCACCACGATGCGGATGGTGGTGGGCCTGGACCGTCCGAGCGCGGGCGAGGCGCTGGTCGGGGGCCGCCGGTACGGGGAGATGCGGCATCCGCTGCGGGAGGTGGGGGCGCTGCTGGACGCGGGCGCGGTGCATCCGGGGCGGTCGGCGCGGGCGCATCTGCTGGCGATGGCGCGCAGCAACGGCATCGCGCGGGGCCGGGTGGAGGAGGTCCTGGCGATGGTGGGGCTGGAGGCGGTCACGGGCCGGCGGGCGGGGACGTTCTCGCTGGGGATGCGGCAGCGGCTGGGGATCGCGGGCGCGCTGCTGGGCGATCCGGGGGTGCTGATGTTCGACGAGCCGGTCAACGGGCTGGATCCGGACGGGGTCGTGTGGGTGCGGCGGCTGATGCGGTCGCTGGCGGCGCAGGGCCGGACGGTGTTCGTGTCGTCGCACCTGATGAGCGAGATGCAGCTGACGGCGGACCACCTGGCGGTGATCGGGAAGGGCCGGCTGCTGGCGGACGCGCCGATGGCCGAGGTGATCGCGGCGGGGCCCGGGAACGCGGTGCGCGTCCGCAGCCCGCGCGCGCAGGTGCTGGCGGGGCGGTTGGCGGCCGCGGGCGGGCAGGTGCGGCACGCCGGCGGGGAGGAGTTGCGGGTGGCGGGGCTGGCCGTGGAACGCGTCGGGCTGATCGCGTTCGAGGCGGGGGTGCCGGTGCTGGAGCTGGGCGCGGTGCAAGCGTCCCTGGAGGAGGCGTACATGGAGTTGACGGGCGCGAGCGTGGAGTACGGCGCCACGGCGGGGACGGGGGTCTGAGCGATGGCGGTGACGGTAGTGCGGACGGGCACGGGACGCGGCGCCCGGGCGGCCGGCGGTTCGGGCGGCGGGTGGCGCGGCGCGGTCGCCGCGGAGTGGACGAAGCTGTGGTCGGTGCGGTCCACCTGGTGGGGGCTGGGGTCGGCGGTGGCGCTGATGGTGGTGATGGCGTTCACGTTGGCGTCCTCGACGGTGTCCAACAACACCAATGCGCTGCCCGATGACGACATGGGGGTGGTGTCGGCCAGCGGCGTGGCGGTCGGTGCGCTGGACATGGTCCAGTTCGTGGTGCTGGCCCTGGCGATCCTGGTGATCACCGGGGAGTACGCGACGGGCAGCATCCGGGCGACGCTGCAGTGGGTGCCGCCGCGGGGCCGGATGCTGGGGGCCAAGGCGGTGGTGGTCGCGGCGGTGGCGTTCCCGCTGGGTGTCGCGCTGAACGTGGCGGGGACCGTGGTCGCCGATCCGGTTCTCGGGCGGTGGGGGCGGCTGCGGGCCGGGGAGTTCGCGGCCGACGCGCTGCAGTCCGGGGTGTACCTGGCGCTGGTGAGCGTGCTGGTGCTGGCGGTCGGGGCGATGCTGCGCGGCACGGCGGCGTCGCTGACGACGGCGTTCCTGTTCCTGTTGGTGGCGCCGATGCTGCTGGGCGGCGGGGACGAGTCGGGGGTGGCGCGGCGAATGTCGGACTCGATGCCCAGCAGCGCCGGCCGGTTCTTCATGTCCGGGGACGGCCCCTACCCGCAGGCGGTGGGGCTGGCGATCCTGGTGGCGTGGACGGCTGCGGTGCTGTGCGGTGGCGTGGTGGTGCTGCGCCGCCGCGACGCCTGACGCGCACCGGGGCCGGCCGGGTCAGTCGGGGTCAGTCGGGGTCGTCGATGCCGTCGACGAGGCCGGCCTGGTAGGCCAGCACGGCGGCCTGCACGCGGTTGCGGACGTCCAGGCGGGTCAGGATCGCGCTGACGTAGGCCTTCACGGTGCCCTCGACGATGTGCAGCCGCCGGGCGATCCCGGCGTTGGACAGGCCGGCGCCGAGCAGCGCCAGGACCTCGCGCTCGCGGGGGGTGAGCGCGGCGATGCGGCGGCGGGCGCGGGTGCGGCCGTCCAGGCGTCCGCCGCCGATCTGGGTGATGACGCGGTGGGCGACCTTCGGGGACAGGTAGGCGGCGCCGCCGGCGACGGCGCGGACCCCGGCGATCAGTTCGCGGGGGTCGCCGGACTTGAGCAGGAAGCCGCTGGCGCCGCCGGCCAGGGCGCGGGCGATGTACTCGTCCTCGCCGAAGGTGGTGAGCATGACGACGCCGGTGGCGGGGGCGAGGCGGCGCAGTTCGGCGGCGGCGGCCAGGCCGTCCAGGCGCGGCATGCGGATGTCCAGCAGGGCGACCGCGGGGCGGTGCCGCAGCGTCAGGTCGACGGCCTCGCGTCCGTCGCCGGCCTCGGCGACGACCTCGATGCCGGGGTCGGCGGTCAGGATGGCGCGCACGCCCGCGCGGATCATCGCCTCGTCGTCGGCGAGCAGGGCCCGGATCACTGGTCCTCCTGGTCGTGGGTGCGCTGGGCGCTCAGCAGGTGGGTGTCGTAGGTGTTCTTGGCGATGAGGCGGCCGCCGGCGAAGCACAGCCGGTAGATGCGGCCGACGCCGAGCACGTTGGCGTCGGGCCGGTAGTAGCGGCAGTCGGCGCCGGCGGGTTCGGGGACGGCGGCGCGGACGGTGCCGGTGTCGGGTGTCTGCATGGGCGGCAGGGCCTGCTCGACGCGGTGCTGTGGGTCGCCGACGGCCAGTGCCCCGTAGTCGGCGGGCCGCAGGACGGAGTTGAGGGTGACGAAGACGTAGTAGCCGGCCATGATCGCGCCGAGGATCGCCATGAGGGCGGTGGGGGCGGCGATCGCGGTGATCAGGCCGCGGCGGACCTGGCGGCGCTCGCGGGCCAGGTGCCGGGCCGATTCGGAGGGCCACTCCCCCGCCGCGGGGGTGAGGCCGAGGGCGGTGCGCAGCGCGTCCCGCGCGGTCGGTCTGGCCTGGGCCGGGCCGGTGGCCGGGTCGCGGGCGGGTGGGTCGGCGGGGAGGTCGGCGGTGACGCGGAAGCCGCCGTCCGGGGTGGGCGCGGCGTGCAGGGTCCCGCCCAGCAGGCGGACGCGGTCGGTGAGGCCGGTCAGGCCGCGGCCGCCGGAGGGCAGCAGCGGCGGCCCGTCGGGCGGAGGGTCGTTGGTGATCGTGACGGTGGTCCCGCCGGTGCCGGTCCGGGCGAGGGCGACGGTGACGGCGGCGCTCGGGGCGTGCTTGGCGGCGTTGGTGATGGCCTCCTGCACGACGCGGTGCGCGGTGAGCGCGGCCATCGGCGCGAGCCCGGCGTGGGCCTCGCCGCCGGTGAGGCGGACGGGGACGCCGGAGGCGCGGGCGCGGTCGACCAGGTCGGGGATGCTTTCGCGCGCGGGCCGCGCCGGCGGCGGCGCCGGGGCCTGTCCCCCGGCCTCGGCGTCGGCGGGGTCGTCGGCGGGGTCGTCGCGCAGGAGGCCGATGATCTCGCGGAGGTGGTCGGTGGCGTCGGCGGCGCCGGTGCGCAGTTCGGCGGCCGCGGCGCGGTGCCGGTCGTGCAGTCCCGGTGCGACCTCCAGCGCCCCGGCGCGCACGGCGATCAGGGCCAGCTCGTGGCCCAGGGAGTCGTGCATGTCCTGGGCGATGCGGGCGCGCTCGCGGAGCCGTTCGCGTTCGGCGACGATGCGCTGCTGGTGTTCCAGTCGTTCGGCGCGTTCCCAGCCGGCGCGCAGCAGTTCCTGGTACTGGCGCCAGTAGCGGCCCACCAGCCAGGGCAGGACGCCGAGCAGGACGAGCCAGACGGTGGAGGGGAACCAGGCGGTGACCTCCGTGCCGCGGATCGCCGACAGCAGCGCGCCGCCGACGAACACCCCGGTGAAGCCCCACAGCAGCGGTTGCGCGCGGGTGCTGCGCAGGCCCGCCAGGTAGGACAGGACGGGCATGGCGAACACGAAGTTGCCGTTGACGAGGGTCAGCGCGATCACGGTGAGCAGCGCCGGGGCGGGCCAGGCGCGCCCCGCCGCGATCGCGGCGGCCAGCACGCCGAGGCCGGCCGCCTGCAGCCACCACGACGTCCGCGCGGGCTGCGGCGGGGGGATCATGCCGATCACGATCGGGAACGCCAGGACCCCGTACAGCAGGACGTCCTTGACCAGCGCGGCGCGGGACGGCCGGCGGACCAGCGCCCGCGCCCGGGACGTCAGGGGCGGCGCGGGCGTCGTGAGACCGGGGGCCGCGGAGTCGTTCACGGACCCCACGCTACTGGCCGGTGAACTGGGCCGTTACTGACGAAAGTCAGGGGCGCGGCCGGTCGCCCCCGCACCGGAATGATCTTCGATGGGGCGCGGGGCGGGACGGGGCTGAACTACGGTTGGCGCGTGACAGCGACCCCGCCCCGCCCCCGGCCCGGCGCGCCCGGCCTGGACGAGCCCGCCCGGGGCACGGCCGGGGCCGCGCAGCCCGCGCGGCGGCACGCCCGCCGGGCCGGGGCGGTGGCCGGGATCGCGGGCCGGATCGGGAGCAGGGTGCCGGGCGGGGCGTGGTGGCCGCGGGGGCGGGCGGCCGACGCGCTGCTGGCGGCGGCGGTCCTGGTGGTGACGGTCACGATGAGCGAGGCGGCGGTCAAGCCCGGGGACCGCTCCCTGTGGCCGGGCGGCCTGGCGCTGATCATCGTGGCGGCGGTCGCGCTGGCATGGCGGCGCCGCCACCCGGTGGCGGTCCTGGTGGTCGCCGTGGCGGTGCCGCCGCTGTACTACCCGCTGGGGTACCCCGACGGGCCCGTCGCGATCGTGCTGTGGCTGGCGCTGTTCAACGCGGCCGTGGAGTGCCGGCTGGCGGTGTCGCTGGGCGCGGTCATCGTCGTCAACGCCGGTTTCCTGGCGGCGGCGTCGGCGCGCGGCAAGGGCGACGACCCCGACGCGGTCACCGACGCCCGCGGCGTGGCGTCGCTGTCGCTGGGGCTGCTGATCACGGTGGCGATCGGGCAGTACGTGCGCAGCCGCCGCGCCCTCGCCGAGGCCGCCGAGCGGCGCGCCGCCGCGGCCGAACGCGACCGCGAGGCCGAGGCGCGGCGCCGCGCGGTCGCGGAGCGGCTGCGCATCGCCCGCGAGCTGCACGACGTCCTCGCCCACCAGATCTCGCTGATCAATGTGCAGGCGGGGGCGGCGCTGCACCGCCGCGACGACCCCGGCCGCGCCTACACGGCACTGGAGGCGATCAAGGCGGCGAGCAAGGAGACCCTGCGGGAGCTGCGCGGAATCCTGGGCGTGCTGCGGCAGGTCGACGCCGAGGGGCCGGACGGGCCCGGGGCGGCGCAGGGGCCGGTGGCGCCGCCCCCGTCGCTGGCGCGGGTCGGTGAGCTGCTGGACCAGACCGCCGCGGCCGGGCTGGCGGTCCGCCGCGCCGGTGACCTGCCCGAGCCCGGCTCGCCGGGGACGGCGGCGCTGAGCGACCTGCCGGCCCCGGTCGGGCTGGCGGGGTACCGGATCGTGCAGGAGGCGCTGACCAACGCGGTCCGGCATTCGGGGGCCGCAGCGGTCGCGGTCGAGGTGCGGGTGTTCCAAGGCGAGGTGATCGTCCGGGTGGACGATGACGGCGACGGCCCCGCCACGCACCCGCCCGGCCCCGAGCACCCCGCGCGCGGCGAGCACATCGGGCAGGGCGGGCACGGTGCCGGTGCGGGGGGCGGCAACGGGCTGCGGGGCATGCGCGAGCGGGCGGTGTCGGTCGGCGGGGAGCTGACCGCCGGGCCGGGCCCGGGGGGCGGGTTCCGGGTGTGGGCGCGGCTGCCGCTGGACGCCGCCGAACCAGGCACTGTGGGCGAGAAGATGAGCGGGCTGGGCGAGATGGAGGAGAACGCGTGATCCGGGTGATGCTGGCCGACGACCAGACGCTGGTCCGGGCGGGGTTCCGGTCGATCCTGGAGGGCGAGGACGACATCGAGATCGTCGCCGAGGCCGGCGACGGGGAGCAGGCCGTCGCGCGGGCCCGCGAGGTGCGGCCCGACGTGGTGCTGATGGACATCCGCATGCCCGTCCTGGACGGGCTGGAGGCCACCCGGCGGATCATCGCCGACTCCCGGCTGGCCGACGTCCGCGTGGTGATCTTGACGACGTTCGATCTGGACGACTACGTCTACGGCGCGATCAAGGCCGGGGCCAGCGGGTTCCTGGTCAAGGACACCGAGCCGACCGAGCTGATCCACGGGGTGCGGGTGGTGGCGCGCGGCGACGCGCTGCTGGCGCCCACGGTGACGCGGCGGCTCATCGCCGAGTTCGCCTCCCGGATCACCGCGCCGCCGCCCGCCGCCGAGCTCAACGCGCTCACCGACCGGGAACGCGAGGTGCTGCACCTGGTCGCGGCGGGCCTGTCCAACGAGGAGATCGCCGGGCGCTTGGTGCTGTCGCCCGCCACCGCCAAGACCCACGTCAGCCGTATCCTGGCCAAACTCGGCGCCCGCGACCGGGCGCAGCTGGTGGTGCTGGCCTACGAGACGGGGATGATCCGCCCCGGCTGGCTCGGCTGACCGCCCGGCCCGCCGAAACGGCCGACCGCGGGCCGCAACCGGGCCGGTCACGGCGGTGTTGAACGGATGTGACGGTTACGGACGAAGCTCTCAGCCACGCCCCCGGCGCCGCCGCGGGCGACGACAGGAGCGCCGCGGGCGACGACAGGGGCGGCCCGGTGGGCGACACCGCCGGGGCGCGGGTCGCCGCCGCCCTCGCCCGCGACCTCGACGAGGGCTTCGCCGCCCTGTACGAGGCGTACCGGGGTGCGGTGTTCTCCACCGCGCTGCGGCTGTGCGGGCGGTGGGCCGAGGCCGAGGACCTGTCCGCGGAGGCGTTCCTGCGCGCCTACCGCGCGCTGACCGGCTACGAGGCGCAACGCATCGCCGGGCTGCGGCCGCGGGCCTGGCTGCTGACGATCCTGACCAACGTGTGGCGCAACAGCCTGCGCTCGGCCGCCCGGCGCCCGGCGCCGGGCCCCATCGAGGACGCCCCCGACCCGCCCGACCCGGGCGAGGGCGTCGAGGACGCCGCCGCCCGCCACGAGACCGGCCGCGAACTGGCCGGCCTGCTGGACCTCCTCCCCCACCAGCAGCGCGCCGCGGTCGTGCTGCGGCACGTCACCGACCTGCCCGTCGCCGAGATCGCGGCCGTCCTGGACCTGCCCGAGGGCACCGTCAAGTCCCACATCTCCCGCGGCCTGGCCCGCCTGCGCGCCCTGCGCACCGCACCCGGCACCGCCGAACCCGTCCGCTCCGCGCCCGACCCCGAGCAGAAAGGGGGCCATCGATGAACCGCACCGACCCCGCCGGCGGCACACCCGACCCGCTGGCCGGAGAACTGGCGGAGCTGGCCGCCGACGCGCCCCCGGCCCTGCTGGACCGCATCGCCGCCCGCCGCCTCCACGTCCCCGGCCCCCTGGAGGGCCTGCAGGTCGCCTTCACCGACCACGGCGTCGCCTACCTGCGCGCCGGCATGGACGATCGGGAGTTCGCCGCGGCGTTCCGCGCCCGCTTCGCGCGGCCGCTGCTGCCCGCCGACCGTCCCCCGGCCGGGCTGCTGCCCGCCCTGCGCACCGGCCGGCTCGGCCCGCTGCGCCTGGACCTGCGCGGCCTCAGCGACTTCGAGGCCGCCGTGCTGCGCGCCGCCGCGCAGATCCCGCGCGGGCAGACCCGCCCCTACGCGTGGGTGGCCCGGCACGCCGGACGGCCCAAGGCCGTCCGCGCCGTCGGGTCGGCGCTGGGCCGCAACCCCGTCCCGCTGCTGATCCCCTGCCACCGCGTGACCCGCTCGGACGGCGCCCTGGGCGACTACGTGTTCGGCGCCGGCGCCAAGGAACGGCTGCTGCGCGCCGAGGACGTCGACGTCGAGGAGGTGACCGAGCTGGCGCGGCGCGGCGTGCGGCTGGTGGGCTCCGACACCACCGGGATCGTGTGCTACCCGACCTGCGCGGACGCGCGCCGGATCACCCCCGGTCACCGGCACGGGTTCCGGGACCTGGCCGCCGCGCGGGCCGCCGGGTACCGGCCGTGCCTGCACTGCCGCCCCGGCGACGCCCTCCCCGCCTGACACCTGCCCGCCTGCCCCCGCCCCCCGCCTGCCCCCGCCCGGCCTGTCTCCGCCCCGGCGGCGGGTGGCGCGGCGGAGGGCATACATCGGCGCGTGACGGGAATGGGGCCGTCCACCTGCGGGGACGATCCCGCGGGCGAACCGCCGACGAGGGGGGAGACCGCCATGCGCGTCGTCGTCACCGGCGCCACGGGCAACATCGGGACCAGTACCGTCCGCGCGCTCGCCGACGACCCGGCCGTCACCGAGATCACCGGACTGGCCCGCCGCGAGCCCGGTCCCGGAGCCGCCCGCGAGGCCGACCCCGGCGGGACCGGCAAGCTGCGCTGGGCCGAGGCCGACGTCACCGACACCGACCTGGTCCCGCTGATGCGCGGCGCCGACGTCGTCATCCACCTGGCGTGGCTGTTCCAGCCCACCCACCGGCCCGCGGTCACCTGGGACTCCAACGCCGTCGGCAGCGCCCGGGTGTTCGACGCCGCCGCCCGCGCGGGCGTGCCCGCGCTGGTGTACTCCTCCTCCGTCGGGGCCTACTCCCCCGGCCCCAAGGACCGCGCGGTCGACGAGTCCTGGCCCACCCACGGGTGGCCCGAGGCCGCCTACAGCCGCGAGAAGGCCTACGTCGAACGGCTCCTGGACACCTTCGAGACCGCCAACCCCGCCTGCCGCGTCGTGCGGCTGCGGCCCGGGTTCATCTTCGAACGGCAGAGCGCCAGCGAGCAGCGCCGCCTGTTCGCCGGGCCGCTGCTGCCCGGACGCCTCGCCCGCCCCGACCTCATCCCGGTCGTTCCGGACCTGCCCGGCCTGCGGCTGCAGGTCCTGCACTCCGCCGACGCAGGGCAGGCGTTCCGGCTCGCCGCCACCGGCCGGGCCCGCGGCGCGTTCAACCTCGCCGCCGACCCCGCCCTGGACGCCGCCGAACTCGCCGACCTGCTCGGCGCCCGGACCGTGCGGCTGCCCGCGCGGGGCGTGCGGGCCGCGCTCGCCGCCGCCTGGAGCCTGCACCTGGTGCCCGCCTCCCCCGCCCTGCTCGACCTGGCCCTGCAGGTCCCGCTCATGGACACCGCCCGGGCCCGCGACGAGCTCGGCTGGACGCCCCGGCACACCGCCCGCGAAGCGATCACCGAGTTCCTGGAAGGGCTGCGCACCGGCGCCGGCCGCGACACCCCGCCGCTGGCCCCCGACGCCGGAGGGCGGCTGCGCGGCCACGAGTTCGCCACCGGCGTCGGCCGCAGACCCTGACCACGCCCACCACGCCTGTACGCACCAGGACCGGCGGCACGGTCCGGCTCGACGGCCGGACACCGATCCGCCCACCCAACCGATCCGGAGGTCACCCGATGCCGACGATCACAGCCGAGCACCTGCACACCCTGCTGGCCTCCCCCGACCGCGGCGCCGCGCTCGTCGTCGTCGAGGGCCGCGCCGCCGTCGTCCCGGCCGACCCGAGCCGCGGCGAGGGCTCCGAGGACGCGATGGTGATCACCACGCGGGACGCCGTCATCGCCGAGCTCGACACCGGCGCCAACGAGGAGCAGATCGAGGCCCTCGCCCAGCGGCTGGACACCGCCCTGGACAGCCTCGGCGGCTGACCCGCCGCAAGGCGGCGCCCGGGAGCCCGGCCGCGGCGCGATCGGCCGGGTTCGGATCGGCCGGGAGTCAGTCGCGGCGGCGCCGGCGGTGACTGGTGTCGCAGAACGGGTACGTGCGGCTGCGGCGGCACGCGCACAGCGCGACCAGCCACCGGTCCGACACCGCCGTCGACCCGTCCTCCAGCACGACCTCCACCGGGCCCTCCACCAGCACCGGGCCGCCCGGCACGATCCGCACCCGCCGCCGCTCCCGCCCGCCCGAGGCCTCAGGCGGCCCACCGGTCGCGTTCATCGCTCGCCTCCTCCCCGATCCGGTCGGCGCGCACCACGACCAGGTCCTCGTGCCGCTGCCCGTCCATCAGCAGGCCGCGCGCCCGCAGCCCGTCCGCGCGGCGCCGCATCACCGGACCGAACGGCTCGCGGTGCCGCGCCACCACCGACGCCCGCATCCCCGCGCGGCGCAGCCCCACCAGCGTCGCCGCGACCCCGTTCAGCGCCGAATGCACCACCAGCAGCGTCCCCGACGGCGACAGATGCCGGGGGGCCTGCGCGCAGATCCGGTCCAGCAGCACCCGGCCGTCCAGGCCCGCCTCCCACGCCCGCGCCCGGCCCCGCACCGACGCCGGGTCGACGTCCCCGGCCACGTACGGGGGGTTGGCGACGATCACGTCGAACTCCTGTCCGGCGACGGGCATGAACATGTCCCCGCGCAGCACCCGCACCGGCAGCCCCCGCATCCGCGCGTTCACCCGCGCCGCCAGCACCGCCTGCGCCGAGGCGTCCACCGCGACGACCTCGCAGCCGGCCCGCGCCGCGGCCAGCGCCACCGCGCCCGTCCCGGTGCCGAGCTCCAGGACCCGCGCCCCCGGCGGTGCCCCCGCCCGCGCCAGCGACGCCAGCAGCGCCCGCGTCAGCAGTGAGGTGTCGGCCTGCGGCCGGTACACGCCCGGCGGCCTGAACAGCAGCATCGCCCGCCCTCCCCCGATCATCCGGCCACCGGCGCGGCCGCCCGCGCGTCGCTCATCGCCACGGCGAGCGGGCGCCGCAGCGCCGAGCGGCCCGCCCGCCAGCACCCCAGCAGGTGGTCGCCCAGCCGGTCCTCCAGCAGGCCCGTCGCGCGCACGCCCAGCACCACGTCCCCGGCCAGGCCCGGCTCGGCCGCCAGCAGCCCGCCGATCACCTCGTGGCGCAGCACCTGCTCGTGGACGGCGTCGGCCTCGATGTGCTCGGTGTGGAACAGCAGGGCGCGCGGGCCGGCGCCCAGCCGCTCCAGCGCCCGCGCCATCCGCCCCGCCGACGGCGCCGTGGTGATCTCCGCCGCCGCGAAATGCCCCACCAGGGCGGCCCGCAGCGACCGGTGCAACCCGAACAGCGACATCATGTTCACCGTCGCCAGCACCACCGCCGGCGCCGCGTCCACGTACGCGCCGTAGGACGGGTCCAGCCCCAGGTCGTCCAGCAGATCGGCGTACAGGCCCTGGTGCGTCATCTCCGCACGGCCGCCGCCGAACTCGTCGTTCTCCACCGCCACCAGCGCCGCCTTGGCCCGCCCCCGCAACCGCGGGATCACCCACGCGTGCGGGTCGGCCTCCTTCAGGTGGTACACCGACCGCAGCGCCGCGTACTCGCGCATCTGCCCCCAGGTGCCCTCGTCGCGCAGATGGTGGGAGACGCCGCGCGCGTCCACCGGCTCGACCAGCAGCTCCTCAAGCGCCCCCTGCACGTCCCGGGCCGCCTCCGGGCCGCCCGCGCGCCCCGCGTCGCGGCGCAGCGCCGCCAGGAACACCGCCTCCATCGCCCCGCGCAGCCGCAGCAGCCCCGGATCCCACTCCCAGTCCGGGTCCACTCCCGCGAACCCCTGGTAGTGCAGCTCGTAGCAGGTGTGCAGCGCCAGCTGCAGGTCCTCCCCGTAGGGGTCGCAGAACCGCGCCTCGGCGACCAGGCCGGCGATCTCCGGGATCTCCGGCGGGTCGTCGTGGAGGGGGCCCGGGCGCGGACCCGAGGCCAGGACGGCCGCCACGGCCCGCGACAGCGGCCCGCGCGGCGCCGGGAGCACCGGGGCCCGGTCCGCGCGCGCCCGCACGGGACCGAGCGCCGGTCCGGATCCGTGGCCGGACGCGGAGCCCGGCGCGGGGCCGGCCACACGTCCGGTCCCCGGGCCGGGCTCGAAACCGCGAGAGGGCGGTCGATCCTGGTGAACGGTCATATCTCCTCCGTCGTCAAGGGGCGTCCGGCTCCGGTACCCGCTCACCCGCGTCCCATACGCCCGGTTTCTCCCCTGGCGTCGCACCGGACGGCCCCCCGGTCCCCTCGGCGGGGCCGCCCCACGGCCCTCCCGCCCCGCCCGCACCCCCGCCCGTCGCGCCGTCGGTCCCGTCGTCCGGTCCCGCGGCCGCGGCCAGGCCGCCGGACTCGGTCACCCGGACCAGCATGTCCACCACCGCGCGCGGACCGCCCCGCCGCGCCGCGCGGCGCTGCCGGTCCGCGCCCGTCCCCGCGCGGCGCACGCCCTCCACCAGCGCGAACACGGCGTCCAGGTCACCGGCCTCCTCCAGGGCCGGGGCCGCGCGGGCGACCAGGGCGTCCACCAGCCGCCACGCCGGGACGGCCCGCCCCGACACCGGGTCCACCATCGCGCCGTCCAGGCCGTGCCGGGCCGCGTTCCACAGCGCCGCCGCGCACACCTGCCCGTCCGCCCGCGGCGCCTCCCGGCCCGCCGCCAGGTCCGCCAGCGCGGCGCCGACCAGGCCCCGCACCAGCGCGGCCTGCAGCACCGCCTCGTCCGCGGTCGCCGCGGCGTCCCCGGCCCGCACCTCCACCGTCGGCCACCGCGGCGACGGCCGCGCCAGCCAGAACGTCATCGCCCCGTCCACCAGCGCGCCCGACTCCACCAGCGCCGCGACCCGCGCGTCGTAGTGGGCCGCCGACACCGACCACGGCGGCACGCCCGCCCCCGGGAACCGCGCCATCTCCATCATCCGGCGCGCCGCGTAGCGGGTGGGGCGCCCGCGGTCGAACGGCGAGTTGGCCGCCAGCGCCACCAGCACCGGCAGCCACGGCCGCAGATGGTTCACCACCGCCACCGCCGACTCCCGGTCCTGGACGCCGACGTGCACATGGCACCCGCACGCCTGGTAGTCCTCGACCACGTCGCCGTAGGCGGACACGATCGCGGCGAACCGCTCGCCCCGCGCCGCCGGCGGCCGGCTCCCGCCCAGCACCGGCGTCCCCGACGCCACCAGCAGCGCGCCGCCCTCCCGCGCGGCCTCCGCCAGCCGCGCCCGCCCGTACCGCAGCTGCGCGCGCAGGCCCGCCAGGTCGTGGCACACCCCGGTCACCGCCTCCACCTGCGACCCCAGCAACTCGGTGTGGAACGATCCACCCGACGCCCGCCACCGGTGCGGCCCGGCTCTTTCCAGGACGTCCTCGGCGTGCGCGACGCACTCCCCCGAGACCGCGTCCACCAGCAGGAACTCCTCCTCCACCCCGAGACTGACGCCCGGCGCGTGCCCCCCAACGCCTCCGCCCATGCCGAGTCCCCCTCACTCGTACAGACCCCCTCACCTCGGGGGATTCCCGCCCAGAACGTCCCCTCCCTCCCCCGCCCGAGATCCTTTACGCCGTCTCCTTCCACCGCAGTGACCGGATCGTTCCGCGTCCCGCCGCGATGATGCCTGTCCGCCGCCGCCGCGCCCGGCCAGCATCGACCTCATGAACCGAGCGCTCCTCGTCATCGACGTCCAAGAGTCCTTCCGCCGCCGCCCCAACTGGGAGGCGGTCTCGGCGCCCGACATCGCCGCCCGCGCCGCGCGCCTGGCCGCCGCCGCCCGCGCCGCCGGCGACCTGGTCGTGTGGATCCTGCACGCCGAACCGGGCTCGGGGGGCGCCTTCGACCCCGCGCTCGGCCACGTGCGCCTCATGGACGGCCTGGCCCCCGAGGCCGGCGAGCCCGTCATGACCAAGACCTCCCGCAACGCCTTCACCACCACCGGCCTGCAGCAACTGCTCACCGAACGCGGCGTGGGCGAGGTCGCGGTCTGCGGCGTCCAGACCGAGCAGTGCTGCGAGACCACCGCCCGCCTGGCCGCCGACCTCGGCTACCGCGTCACCTTCGTCACCGACGCCACCGCCACCTTCCCCATCGAGCACCGCGACGCCCCGCCCGGCCGCGCCCTGGCCGAGATCCTCGCCGACCCCGCCACCCTGCCCACCGACCAGATCATCGCCCGCACCGAGTACGCCCTGGCCGGACGGTTCGCCGCGATCGCCTCGCTCGACGATCTCGCGCCCGCCCCGGTAGGCTGACCGGATCGTGACCCGCGTCGTCTTCCTGCTCGTCCCCGGCCTGCACCTGCTCGACCTCGCCGGGCCCGCCCAGGTGTTCGGCACCGCCGCCGACGCCGGCCTGCCCTACCGGCTCGCCTACGTCGCCGACCACCCCGAACCCGGGGACCCGCAGGAGACCGCGCCACCTCACCCCGCCGTGCCTGCACCCGCGCCTGTGGCCGTGCACACCGCGCAGGGCGTGCCCCTCCAGGCGCCCGCCGCCTGGCCCGCCCTCACCGCAGGCGACATCGTCCTGGTCCCCGGATGGCGCTGGGGCGGCCGCGAAACCCACGCCCCGCCCGTCTCCGCCCACACCGCCCGCCGCCTGGCCGGCCACCACGCCGCGGGCGGCACCGTCGCCAGCGTCTGCGCCGGAGCGTTCGCCCTCGCCCACGCCGGGCTCCTGGACGGACGCCGCTGCACCACCCATCACGAGATCCAGGACGCCCTCGCCCGCCGCCACCCCCGCGCCACCGTCGTGCGCGACGTGCTGTACGTCACCGACGGCCGCGTCATCACCTCCGCCGGCATCGCCTCCGGCATCGACCTCGCCCTGCACTTGGTCGCCTCCCGGCACGGACCCGGCGCCGCCGCCCGCATCGCCCGCACCATGGTCGTGTACGCGCGCCGCAACGGCGACGAACCCCAGGCCAGCGCCCTGCTGCGGCACCGCGCCCACGTCAGCGACGCCGTCCACCGCGCCCAGGACCTCATCGACGCCCGCTACGCGCGCCCCCTGCCCCTGCACACCCTGGCCGCCGAGGCCGGCGTCAGCGAACGCACCCTCACCCGCCGCTTCACCGCCGCCACGGGCCTGACCCCGCTGCGCTACCAGCAGGAACTGCGGCTGGAACACGCCGAGCACCTCATCGGGCAGGGCGCCACCACCGACACCGCCGCCCGCGCCGTCGGATTCACCGACGCCCGCATGCTGCGCCGCCTGCGCGCCCGCACCTGACCGCCCCCATCCCCACCCCGCCGCCCCGCCCCACCGGACCCGGCGGCCCGGCGGCTCAGCCGCGCAGCGCCACGTACGGAGCCAGCGTCAGCAGGCTCACCACCAGCGCCCCCTTCAGCGCCGCCGCTGGCACCGCCCGGGCGATCACCCACCCCGCCAGGACCCCCGCCAACTCCGGGACGCCCACCAGCGCCGCCAGCGGCCAGTCCACCGCGCCCGCCGCGACGTACCCGACCGTCCCGGCACCGGCGATCACCACCGACTGGGCCTGCGCCGCCCCCAGCGCCGACAGCACCGGCACCCCCAGCGCCACCAGCAGCGGCACGCACAGCATCGGCCCCCCGACCCCGAACATCGCGCCGCCCGCCGCCACCCCCGCACCCACCGCCGCCGTCACCGGCCACCCCGGCCCCTCCACCGCGGGCCCCCGCCCGCCCGGGCGCCGGGCGAGCACCAGAACCGCGGTCACCGCGACCAGGGCTCCCAGCAGCACACCGAACACCCGGCCCGTCACCAGCCCGTTCAGCAGCACCCCCACCGGCGTACCGGCGACCGCACCCCCGCACAGCAGCACCGCCGTCCGCCGCGTCGGCGGCTCGCGCAGCTGCCCCGACCGCGTGTACACCACGGTGCCCAGCACGCCCGTCGCGACGTTGGTGACCAGCGCCGTGCCCGCCACCTGCGCCGGAGACAGCGGCGTCAGCGCGAACAGCCCCGCGGTGACCAGCACCCCGCCCGGCCCGACCGCCGTGATCCCGATGCCCGCCGCGACCGCCAGCAGCACCAGCCCCGCCGCAACGCCCGGCTCCAGCCCCGTCACCGGCCCGGCCGCCCGGCGTGCGGCCCCCCGCCCCGCGGCGGCGTTCCGCGGAACGCCCCGAGCCGGTGTGGAGTACCCATCCTCGACATTGTGCGAGCTCCCGCCCGCCGGTCAACACCGCCACCAGGTGAGCCGCGATCAAGGCGGCCCGCGCGCCGCCACGGGTCTGGGATGCTGCTGTGCGGACGGACACCCGTCCACCAGGACACCCGGGCAGCGGAGGAACCGTGCGCTACGTGCTGATGATCTGCAGCGACGAGACCGCCGGCACCGATCCCGAGCAGGCCGCCGCCACCGGCTGCGGCGGCTGGTCGCAGGAGATGGCGCGGCGCGGCGTCATCCGCGGCGGCGCCGGGCTCGCGCCCAGCGACCAGGCCACCACCGTCAAGGTCCGCGGCGACGAGGTGCTGCTCACCGACGGTCCGTTCGCCGAGACCAAGGACCAGATCGGCGGGTTCTCCCTCATCGAGTGCGGCGGGCTGCAGGAGGCCATCGAGATCGCCTCCCGCCACCCGTGGGCCGCCCTCGGCCAGATCGAGATCCGCCCGGTCGAGGAACCGGGCCCCGCGACGACGTGACCGCCGCCCCCTCGCCCCAGCCGCCTGCGACCGCTCGAACGGGCGCCGCCGACGCCGTCGCGCGGGCCTTCCGGGCCGAATGGGGCCAGGTCGTGGCCACCCTGATCCGGGTGACCGGCGACTGGGACCTGGCCGAGGAGTGCGCCCAGGACGCCTTCGCCGCGGCGCTGGAACGCTGGCCGCGCGACGGCGTCCCGGCCCGGCCCGGCGCCTGGCTGACCACCGCCGCCCGCAACCGCGCCGTGGACCGGCTGCGCCGCGACGCCGCCGGCGCCCGCAAGCTCGCCCAGGCCGCCCGCACCGCCGGACCGCCCCCGCGGCCCGAACCGGACGCCTTCGGCGACGACCGGCTGCGGCTGATGTTCACCTGCTGCCACCCCGCGCTGCGCCTCGACGCCCGCGTCGCCCTCACCCTGCGCACCCTCGCCGGCCTCACCACCGGCGAGATCGCCCGCGCGTTCCTGGTCGAGGAGCCCGCGATGTCCAAACGGATCACCCGCGCCAAACGCAAGATCCGCGACGCGGGCATCCCCTACCGCGTCCCGCCGCCCGACCTGCTGCCCGAACGCACCACCGCCGTCCTCGGCGTGCTGTACCTGCTGTTCAACGAGGGCTACGGCGCCACCGGCGGCGGCGCGCTGCAGCGCCGTGCGCTGTGCGGGGAGGCGATCGGCCTCGCCCGGCTGCTGGCCTCGCTGCTGCCCGCCGAGCCCGAGGCGCGCGGCCTGCTGGCGCTGATGCTGCTGCACGACGCCCGCGCCGCCGCCCGCACCGACGCGGCCGGCGCGCTGGTCACCCTGGAGCACCAGGACCGCTCCCGCTGGGACGCCGCCGAGATCGCCGAGGGCGTCGCCCTGCTGGAGGACGCCCTGCGCCCCGCGCCCGGCCGTCCCCCGCCCGGCCCCTACCAGGTGCAGGCCGCCATCGCGGCCTGCCACGCCACCGCGCCCGACGCCGCCGCCACCGACTGGTCCCAGATCGCCGTGCTGTACGAACTGCTCGCGGGGCTGGTCCCCTCACCGGTGGTGCGGCTGAACCGGGCGGTCGCGGTCGGGATGGCCGACGGCCCCGCCGCCGGACTGGAACTGGTCGGGGACCTGGAGCGCTCCGGCGCCCTGGACGGCTATCACCTGCTGCCCGCCACCCGCGCCGACCTGCTGCGCCGCATGGGCCGCGACACCGAGGCCGCCGCCGCCTACCGCGCCGCGCTGGACCTGGTCGCCAACGACGCCGAGCGCCGCCACCTCGCCCGCCGCCTCGCCGAGATCACCCCGCACGGGTCCGGCTGAAAAACGTTCGCGCGGAGGTGTCCGTCGCGGCGCGGCGCGTTCGTCGGTGGGACGAACGGCCGCACAAAGCCGGCCACCTGGGAAGGAACCCTTCATGGACACCACGCACTCCAAGGACGGCACCCGCATCGCCATCGACCGGACCGGTGAGGGACCCGCCCTGATCCATGTCGGCGGCGCCCTCAACGACCGCGGCTCCGGTGCCGCGCTCGCCGGGCTGCTGGCCCCGCACCGCACCGTCCTCACCTACGACCGCCGGGGACGCGGCGACAGCGGCGACACCCCTCCCTACGCCGTCGAGCGGGAGATCGAGGACCTGGCCGCCGTCATCGAGGCCGCCGGCGGGTCCGCCGCGGTGTACGGGATGTCGTCCGGCGCGGTCCTGGCGCTGCGCGCCGCCGCGCAGGGCCTGCCCATCACCGGGCTCGCGCTGTTCGAGCCGCCCTTCAACCCCGCCCACGACGACCGCCTCACCCGCGCCCGCGCCTACAACACCGAGCTGACCGGCATGCTGGCCGACGGGCGCCGCGGGGACGCCCTCGCCCTGTTCATGACCGCCGTCGGGATGCCGGAGGAGATGGTCCGCCAGATGCGGGGCGCGCCGATGTGGCCCGCGATGGAGGCGCTCGCGCCCACCCTCGCCTACGACTCGGCCGTCATGGACGACGCCGCCACGGGCGCCGAGCTGCCGGAGGACCTGCTCGCAGGCGTCACCGTCCCGACCCTGGTGCTGGACGGCGGCGACAGCCCCGCCTGGATGCGCGACATCGCCCGCCGCACCGCCGCGCTCCTGCCCGCCGGGACGCACCGCACCCTGGACGGCCAGACCCACGACGTCGACCCCGCCGCGCTCGCCCCCGCCCTGGCCGGGTTCCTCACCGGCTGAGCCGTCCGGAGCGCGGGCCCGGTCAGAGGACGGGCACCTCGATGTGGCCGGTCGCGCCGCGCCGCGTCCGGGCCCGTCCGGCGGTGACCTCCGCGGCCCACGCCTCGAACGCCTCCAGCTCCGGGACGGGCACCGCGACGTCGGCCTCCACGCCAGTCCCGTAGCGGACGTCGCCGGGCTGGTGTCCGCGGGCGTGCAGATCGCCCAGGAACCGCCCCGCCAGCGCGTGGTCCACGCCGACGGTGACCGTCACCACCGGGCGCAGCTCCACCACGCCGACGGCGTCGAGGGCGCCGGAGACCGCCTGCCCGTAGGCGCGCACCAGGCCGCCCGCGCCGAGCTTCACCCCGCCGAAGTGGCGGGTGACGACCGCGGCGGTGCCGGTCAGCCCGCGCCGCACCAGCACCTCCAGCATCGGGATCCCCGCCGTCCCGGCCGGCTCGCCGTCGTCGCTGCTCTTGGTGATCTCGCCGTGCTCGCCGACGACGTAGGCGGTGCAGTTGTGGGTGGCGTCGCGGTGCGCCCGCCGGTGCCCGGCGATGAACGCGACCGCCTCGGCCTCGTCGGCGGCGCGGGCGAGCGTGCAGACGAACCGGGACCTGCGGACCTCCAGCTCCACCGAGCCGCCCCGTCTGATCGTGCGCATGGCGTCCGCGAGTCTACGGCCGGGCCCGAACGCCGGTCAGACCAGCTCGATGAGGTCGGCGATGGACGCCACGACGCGGTGCGGGCGGAACGGGAACCGGGCGATCTCGTCCTTGCGGGTGACGCCGGTCAGCACCAGGATCGTCTCCAGCCCGGCCTCCACCCCCGCGACGATGTCGGTGTCCATGCGGTCGCCGATCATCGCGGTGCTCTCGCTGTGCCCGCCGACCACGTTCAGCGCCGTGCGCATCATCAGCGGGTTCGGCTTGCCGACGAAGTAGGGCTCCACGCCCGTCGCCCGGGTGATCATCGCGGCGACGGCGCCGCACGCCGGCAGCGAGCCCTCCGGGGACGGGCCGATCGGGTCGGGGTTGGTCGCCACGAACCGGGCGCCGCCCTCGATCAGCCGGATCGCGCGGGTGATCTGGGAGAAGCTGTAGGTGCGGGTCTCGCCGAGCACCACGTAGTCGGGGTCGATGTCGGTGAGGACGAAGTCCGCCTCGTGCAGCGCCGTCGTCAGTCCCGCCTCGCCGATCACGTAGGCCGAGCCCTCGGGCCGCTGGTCGGCCAGGAAGCGGGCGGTGGCCAGCGCCGAGGTCCAGATCGACTCGGCCGGGACGGCCAGGCCGGCCGCCGCCAGGCGCGCCGACAGGTCCCGCCGGGTGTAGATCGAGTTGTTGGTCAGGATGAGGAACGGCTTTCCGGACGCCGCCAGGCGGCGGACGAACTCCTCGGCGCCGGGGACGGGACGGCCTTCGTGCACGAGGACGCCGTCCATGTCCGACAGCCAGTACTCGATCGGCTTGCGCTCGGTCATGCCCCCATTGTCGCAGGCAGGGATCTTCCCTGGGACCGTCCGCCCGGACGGGTCTCCCCGGGGGCCCGCGGCGCCGGGGCGTTGACCTGCGTGTGACGCGGACCATACATTTCGGACACGGCGCACCGAATCATGTTCGGCGGACGGGCCGCCCGGCGGTGCGCCCCCACCCCGCGGGAGGCGCGACGTGCAGGACCGGAACGTGCAGGACACCGGGCGGCGGCCGGCGAGCATCGCCGAGGTCAGAGCCGCGATGACGGCGCCGGGGCAGCTGTTCGAGATGGCCGAGGCGCGCATCCGCGGCGTGCGGACCCGCGTGTGGAAGAACGCCCCGGCCACCCTGCGCGACGTCCTGGAGATCTCCCGCCTCCACGGCGACAAGGACTTCCTGGTCTACGGGGACGACCGGCTCACCTTCGCCGAGCACCACGCGCGGGCGGCCGCGTTCGCGCGGCGGCTCGTCGAGCGGTACGGGATCGCCAAGGGCGACCGGGTCGCGATCGCCATGCGCAACTACCCCGAGTGGTCGGTGGCGTTCTTCGGCGCCGCCGTCGCCGGAGCCGTCGTGGTCCCGCTCAACGCCTGGTGGAGCGCGGGGGAACTGGAGTACGGGCTGGCCGACAGCGGCGCCAAGGTCCTGGTCGCCGACGCCGAACGCGCCCAGCGGCTCGCCGGCGTGCTGCCGGGCCTGGGCGTGGCGTGCCTGGTCGCTCGGGCGGGCGGCGCCGCGCCCGCGGGCACGGAGGTGTTCGAGGACGTCATCGGCGATCCGACCTCCGCGTCCGCTTCCGAGGAGTCCCCACCCGAGGTGCCGCTGCCCGACGTGCCGCTCGACCCTGAGGACGAGGCCACGATCTTCTACACCTCCGGCACCACCGGACGCCCCAAGGGCGCCCTCGGCACGCACCGCAACATCGCCGGCAACCCCGTCAGCCTCGCCTACGGGATCATGTCGGCCGGGGTGCGCGCCGGCCGCACGGTCGAGGAGCTCGCGGCGCCGCAGCCGCGCGTGACGCTGCTGAGCGTCCCGTTCTTCCACGCCACCGGCTGCCACTCGGTGCTGGTGTCCAGCGCCCTGCAGGGCGGCACCGTGGTGCTGATGTACAAGTGGGACGTCCGCACGGCGCTGGAGCTGATCGAGCGGGAGGGGGTCACCGGGTTCGGCGGCGTCCCGACGATGGCCTGGCAGGTCCTGACCTCCCCCGACTTCGGCGAGTTCGACACCTCCAGCCTCACCGGCGTCAGCTACGGCGGCGCGCCGGCCGCGCCCGCCCTCGTCGACAAGATCAAGGAGCGGCTGCCCGAGCGGATGCCCGGCAACGGCTACGGCCTCACCGAGACCTCCTCGGTCACCACCTACAACGGCGGCGTGAACTACCTGGAGCGGCCCGAGAGCGTCGGCCCGCCCGTCGCGGTCTGCGACGTCAGGGTCGTGGGGCCCGCCGGGGAGGAGCTGCCGACCGGCGAGGTCGGCGAGCTGCTCATCAAGGGGCCCAACGTCATCAAGGGCTACTGGAACAAGCCCGACGCGACCGCCGCGGCCTTCGTGGACGGCTGGTTCCACAGCGGCGATCTGGCCCGCCTGGACGCCGACGGGTTCGTCTACATCGTCGACCGCGCCAAGGACATGCTGATCCGCGGCGGCGAGAACATCTACTGCGCCGAGGTCGAGTCCGCCCTCTACGAGCATCCCGCCGTCGCCGACTGCGCCGTGATCGGCGTCCCCCACCAGGTGCTCGGCGAGGAGGTCGGCGCGGTGGTCGTGCCGCGCCCCGGCGCCGCGGTGTCCGGGCGCGAGCTCCGCGAGTTCCTGGCCGGGCGGATCGCCGCGTTCAAGGTGCCCGCGCACGTGTGGTTCCGCGAGCAGGGCCTGCCCCGCAACCCCGGCGGCAAGATCCTCAAGACCCGGCTGCGCGAGGAGCTGCTCGACCGCCCGCCGGTATCGTGATCTTGTGACGAGCGACGAACCGCGCCCCGCCCACCGCCAGATCGACGCGCCGGGCCTGGCGCCCGGCCCCGGTTACAGCCATGCCGTCTCCGTCGACGTGCCCGGCCGGCTGGTGGTGATCAGCGGCCAGATCCCGCTGGACCCGGCCGGGAACCTGGTCGGCCCCGGTGATCTGGAGGCCCAGACCCGGCAGGTGTTCGCCAATCTGGAGGCCGCGCTCACCGCCGCCGGCGCCCGCTGGGAGCACGTCGTGCGGCTCGGCTACTTCCTGCGGGACGCCGGCGGCGCCCCGGTCGTGCGCGCCGTGCGCGCCGAGTTCGTCCCCGAGAAGGTCGCGCCGGCCGCGTCGCTGGTCGAGGTGTCGCGCCTGGTCCGCGACGACCTGCTGGTGGAGATCGAGGCCCTCGCGGTCGTCCCCGCCGACTGACGGCACCCGGTGCCCGGGCCGGACGCGCGACGGGGCGCCCCCGCCGATGGGGGCGCCCCGTCCACGTGCGGAGAACGTCAGACGTTCACCCCGAAGTCGGAGGCGATGCCCGACAGGCCCGAGGCGTAGCCCTGGCCCACCGCGCGGAACTTCCACTCGGCGCCGTTGCGGTACAGCTCACCGAACACCATCGCGGTCTCGGTCGAGGCGTCCTCCGACAGGTCATAGCGCGCGATCTCACTGTTGTCGGCCTGGTTCACCACGCGGATGAAGGCGTTGCGGACCTGCCCGAAGCTCTGCTGCCGGTTGTCGGCGTCGTAGATCGACACCGGGAACACGATCTTGGCGATCTCGGCGGGGACCCCGCTCAGGTTCACCTTGATCGCCTCGTCGTCGCCCTCGCCCTCACCGGTGAGGTTGTCGCCGGTGTGCTCGACCGAACCGTCGGGGCTCTTGAGGTTGTTGAAGAACACGAAGTGCTGATCCGACAGGACCTTGTTCTCCGCCGAGCACAGCAGGGCGCTGGCGTCCAGGTCGAAGTCGGTACCGGTCGTGGTCCGCACGTCCCATCCCAGACCAACCACGACGGCGGTCAGTCCGGGGGCCTCCTTGGTCAGCGAGACGTTGCCGCCCTTGCTCAGACTGACTCCCACTGTGTCTACCTCCGTATCGGCTGCGGGCGCCATCACCCGCGTGCGGTCTGTCTAACGAGAACGGTAGTCACCTTGCGCGGGTTCCCCCGCCTCCTTGGCGAATTCGCGGCGTGGCGTGCCGTTTCTTCCCGCGCGCAAGGCCTCAGGCCAGGAACGCGGTGGGCGCGGTGACGGGGGCGGGCAGGTCGAAGGCGGCGGCCAGCTCCGCCGCGCGGGGCGCCAGCTCGTCGCACGTGCGGCGCCGCGCGGCCCACAGCTCGTCCAGGATCCCCGGCGGGACGACCCCCTCGTTGAGCAGGCCGGCGGCGCGGCGCTCCAGCCGGTCCAACGCGTGCAGGCGCAGGACGGGCCCGAGCGCCCGCGGCCCGGCGCCGGCGGCAGCGGCGAGGATCTCCAGGATGATCCGGTCGGCGCAGGCGGTGGCGGTCCGCTCGGCCAGCGCCAGGTTGCCGTTCCAGGCGGTGAAGGCGTCCTGCCCGTCGCGCAGGGCGGCCTCGACCCGTCCGGCGAGCCGGTCGCGCATCCGGCGCTCGGCGTCTCGCGCCAGGAACAGCCACACGCGCGGCGAGTCCAGGTCGCCGTCGTCGGGCGGCCCGAGCTCCGGCTCGGGCGGGACGTAGCGGTCGCGGTCGGCCATCGCGCGCGCGGTGTCGTAGAGGATGAGCTCGTTGTCGCCGCCGGCGTTCTGGTAGGCGTGCGTCAGACCCCGGTAGGCGTTGAGGCGCTCGACGGCGGCGAACCCGGGGGCTCCGCTGTGCACCCGGCACGCCGACACCGTCTCCTGCGCCTGGACGGTCGCGGCGGCCTTCAGCAGCGCCAGGTCCCGGTCGACCGCCGACCACGGCGCCCACGCGGTCGCCGGACCGCCCGCCGCGTCCGCCGACCTGTTCGGGTCCTCGCCCGCGGCCTCGCCGGGCGGACGCGGGGTGGTGACGTGCGCGGCGACGGCGGTGAGGGCGTAGGCGGACGCCAGCGCGCCCAGCACCGCCTCCTGCTGGTTGCGGTAGTCGGTCAGCGGGCGGCGCGGCGCCAGCCGGCCGAGGGTGGAGCGGCCCGCCGAGTGGGCCAGCAGCATCCCGGCGGACGCCCGGGTGATCGCGGCGGAGGCCGACACGACCGCCCGCCACACCGGCGGGGCGATGCCCATCGACCGGGTGAGCCGCGCCGCCGCGGGTCCGTGCGGGTCGTGGAAGGCCCCGTCGGCGCCGATGCCCGCGCCGTCGCGCAGCCACGCCTCGTAGGGGACGCGGACGTCCTCCAGCAGGACGGCGGCGTAGTCGATCTGCAGTCCGGTGGTCTCGGGGGCCGGGACGATCCGCACGCCGGGCGGGACGGCGCCGCCGGGCCCGCGCAGCGGCACCGCGAACACGAAGACGCCGCGCTCCTGGCCGCCGTGGACGAGGGTGGCGTAGACGGCGGCGGTCTTGGGCAGGTCCGGGTGGGCGGTGTTGGTGGGGAACTTGGCGGCCTGGACGTCCGGGGTGCTGAGCACGAACCCGCCCGTGGCGGGGTCGTGGCGGGCGACGGTGCGGGGCGACAGGTGGCTGTTGCTGCGTCCCACCTCGGTCATCAGCAGCGTGCCGAACGAGGCCATCGACTCCAGCGACTCGCGCAGCGGCTGCGTCTCCTGCTGCCCGGCGCCGAACCGCACGATCGGGCCGAGCGCGAGCGTGTAGTGCAGCAGCATCATGTGGAACAGCGGCGGGTCGGCGATCGCGGCGCGCTCCAGCAGCGCGCACAGCGCCGGCGGGTCGGCCAGCAGCTCGCCGGCCGGCGGCGCCGCCAGCCCGGCGCGGCGGAGCCGCTCGTAGGTGAGCGCGTGCCGGTCGGGCGCGGTGAGCCCGCCGGGGACGGTGAAGAACTCCTCGGGGACGGCCTCCTCCAGCCGCGCGCGTGTCTTGGCGTCGAGGGAAGAGCCGTGCACGAACTGCCGCAGAGCGTCGACGTCGGTGGTCACGAGGGGTCCTTTCGTTCGCCGGAGGGGGTGACGCCCGGGGCGGCCTTGCCGGTCAGCCCGTGGCGGGGGCGGTCGCGCAGCGGCGCCATCGTCCGCGCGTCCGGCAGGGTCAGCCGCGCGCACTGGCACAGCGCGTTGCCCGCGCCGGCCTCGGTGAACACCGTGGCCCCCGCCGCGTGCACGGCGCGCAGGGCCTCCGGCAGCCGGACGGGTTTGACGATGCAGTCGGCCATGGCGCGGTGCAGGTCGTCGTCGTCGCGATAGGCGCGGCCGCGCACCGGCGAGTGGACCGTCAATTCCAGGGGCCGCTGCGGGAAACCGCGGATCATGGCGTACCACTCCTCGTCGGCGCCGGCCATCACCGGATGGTGGGACAGGTAGGGCACCGCGAGCCGCACGGCGTTCACCCCCTCGCCGCGTGCGGCGCCCAGAACGGCGTCCAAGGGCCCGTCGGGTCCGGAGACGACCGTGACCTGCGGGGCGTTCAGGCACGCGACGACCACTTCCGGTTCGCCGGCGGCCTCGATGCAGGCGCGGGTGCGGTCCTCCCCGGCCTCCAGCAGCCCCATGCCGCCGCCCCCGCCGTGACGGGCCAGGACGCCGACGGCGGACACGCCCATGCGTGCGCCGTCGGCGATGGAGAACGCGCCCGCGCACACCAGGGCGGCGATCTCTCCGAAGCTCTGCCCGACCGCGAAGCGGGGATGGACGCCGTGCGCGCGCAGGGCGCGGTCGACGGCGACGGACGCGGCGTAGCCGGCGAGCTGGGCGACGCCGGGGGTGCGTGCCGCCTCCCGGTAGCCGCCCGGATCGTCCATGAGGATCGAGCGCAGGCGCGGCCATCCGTTGGGGGGCAGGCCCTCCTGCACGGCGTCCAGGACGTCGGCGACGGCGCGGGCGGCGCCGGGTCCGGTGCGGGCGAGGGCGGGCAGGTCGGGAACTCCCGCCGAGCCGGTGCCGGGGAACAGGAAGGCGCAGATGTCGTCGGGTTCGAGCTCTTCGGCCGGGAGGAATCGGGGTGCGGGCACGCGGGGTCTCCTTACCTTGAAGGAAGGCTGCCTTTTCCTTTAAGACAACGGCCGCTTAGCTCTCAGTTATGGACCAAAACCCTGAAATGGGATTATTCACTTATGGGATGGGACTGACAACCGCCAGTCCGGTGATGGGGGGAGGACCCGCATGACCGTGCCCGACACGCACCGGCCGGCCCGGGCGGACGACAGCGGAGCGGCGCGGGACGGCGGGCGGGGATGGGCCGTCCGCGGCACCGGCGCCCACCTGCCCCGCGACGTCGTGCACAGCGCCGACCTGTCCCGCTCGCTGGGCCTGGAACCGGACTGGATCGAGCGCCGCACCGGGATCCAGAGGCGGCACGTCGTCGCGCCCGGCGAGGCCGCCTCCGACCTGGCGGCGGCCGCCGCCGGCCGGGCGCTGCGCGCCGCCGGGCTCGACGCGGCCGACCTCGGCCTGATCGTGCTCGGCACCTCCACACCCGACGTGATCGCCCCGTCCACCGCCTGCCGGGTGCAGACGATGCTGGGCGCCCGCCGCGCCGCCGCGTTCGACATCTCCGCCGCCTGCACCGGGTTCGTGTTCGGGCTGCAGACCGCGATCGGCTGGCTGGCCACCCAGCGCGGCGCGCCCCCCTACGCGATGGTCATCGGCGTCGAGGTCTACTCGCGGTTCCTCGACCCCGACGACCGCGCCACCGCCGCCCTGTTCGGCGACGGCGCCGCCGCCGTGGTCGTCGGGCCCGCCCCGCCCGGGTACGGCATCGGCCCGATCACCCTCGGATCGGACGGCTCGGGCGCCGACGACGTGCTCATCCCCGCGGGCGGCAGCCGGCTGCCCGCCAGCGCCGAGACCCTCGCCGGGCTCGGCCACACCATCCGCATGGACGGCCGCGCCGTCCGCGACTTCATCACCGCGATCTTCCCGCGGCTGGTGGCGGAGGCGACCGAGGCCGCCGGTGTCAAGCCCGCCGACCTGGCCCTGGTCGTCCCGCACCAGCCCAACCCGCGGCTGGTCGCCGCGCTCGCCGGGGACGCCGGGCTCGATCCGGAACAGCTGGCGATCGTCGGGTACGAGGTCGGCAACATCGGCGCCGCCAGCATCCCCTACGCCCTCGACCGCGCCGTGCGGACGCAGCGGATCGGCCCCGGCGACCTGGTGCTGCTCGCCGGCTTCGGCGCGGGCCTGACCTGGGGGCACACCCTCATCACCTGGCCACCGCCCTGACCTTTCACACGCCCGGACCCTTCACACGCCCCGGCCGCAGGCGGGCGCGTGACGGCGGACGGCCCGCGAGCCGCAGGGCTCGCGGGCCGTCCGCCGCACGCGGGCGCCCGGTCAGCGCTTCGGCAGGCGCAGCACCTGGCGGGACTCGGCGCGGCGGTCCCAGGCGACGGCGGCGAACACGACCGCGAACCCGACGGGCAGCAGCGCCCACGCCGGCTCCAGCACGAGCAGCTGGGTGAGGACGGCGCCGCCCATCAGGCCGATCAGCCCGGCCGCGGCGAGCCCCGCCAGCCGCGGGACGACCAGCCCGATCGCGCCGGCGGCCTCGACGGCCCCGGTCACGTACCGCAGCCACTGGCCCCAGCCGATCTCCTCGAACGTCCTGACGGCATCGGCCTGCCCGGCGAACTTCGGCAGTGCCGAGGCGATGAGCAGGAACGCGGCGATCAGGATCTGCGCGCCCCACAGCACTTTGCGCAGCGTCCGGCGGTCCCCGGCGGAGGCGTGGGCACCGGTCGTGCGAGGGGCGATCGTGCGGGTGGCGGTGGCGCGGGTGGCGGTGGGGGTCTGGGCGCTCATGGCGGCGGTCCTTTCGTGCGCTGTCTCATCGGCCTTTCACTGACGCGTCGCACGGCCGGGCGCCGGATCGACATCCCGCCCCAGATTTCTCCAGAGTTTTTTCGCGGTGGTGTCAGCGCAGGTGGGAGGCGGTGGACGCGGCGGCGACGGCGGCCGTGGAGCGCACGAACGCCGCCAGGGCCCGGGACCGGGACGCCTCGGCCCAGGCGAGTACCAGCGTGGTCGGTTCCGCGTCGCGGACCGGTACCGCCGTCAGGTCCTCGCGCAGCAGCCCGCGCATCGACTCGGGGAGCACCGCGACCATCCGGCCGAGCGCGATGAGCTGCATCAGCTGTCCGCCGTCACCGATCACGGGCCCGTCGCCGGGGCCCGCCGCGTGCGGGCGCCGCGGCAGGACCTCGCCCTCCAGGTCGGCCATCGAGACCTCGGCGCGGCCCGCCAGGCGGTGCCCTCTGGCCACCACGACCACCTGCCGCTCCTCCATCAGCTCCTCGGTGGCCAGGCCGGTGACGTCCTGGCGCGGCGCGTACAGGAGCGCGGCGTCGGCACGGCCGTCGCGCAATGCGTCCGCCGCCCCGTACCCGAACAGCATCTCCACCGGCAGCGCATCCGGCTCGCGCTCGTAGGCGGCCAGGATCTCCGGCAGGAGGCCGCCGCCGTCCCCGCCGGGCTTCATCGCCAGGACCAGCCGGGGCCCGGCGGCGCCGGCGCGCCGCGTCCGGCGGACCGCCGCGGCGACGGCGTCCAGCGCGGCGCCGCCCTCGGCCAGCAGGGTCTCTCCCGCCGGGGTGAGCGTCACTCGGCGGCTGGTGCGCTCCAGCAGCCGCACTCCCAGGCGCCGCTCCAGCCGGCCGATCGCCCGCGACAGCGGCGGCTGCGCGATGCCGAGCCCCTCGGCCGCCCGGCCAAAGTGCAACTCCCGCGCCACCGCCAGGAAGTAGGCCAGCTCCCGCGTCTCCACCACGTCCATACCTCCAGGGTATTGATGGCGGCGCGATCGGTGTTGGCCCCCGCGCCCCCGCGGGTGGTGGGCTTCAGAACATGAGCGCCAGTCCTGACCGCACCGCTTCCCACCGCACCACTTCTCACGGCACCAGGACCGCCCTGGTGACCGGGGCCAACAAGGGCATCGGCCGCGCCATCGCCGAAGGCCTCGCCGAACGCGGCATGACCGTGCTGATCGGGGCCCGCGACCCCGGCCTGGGCGAGAAGGCGGCCGCGTCGCTGCGCGAGGCCGGGCACGACGCCCGCGCCGTCGCCCTCGACGTCACCGACCCGGCCGCGGTCGAGGCGGCGGCCCGCGCGATCGCCGCGTCCCCCGGCCGCCTGGACGTGCTGGTCAACAACGCCGGCATCTCCGGCGGCGCGCTGCACCTCCCGGACGAGGCCGACATGGACGCCGTGCGCCGCGTGTTCGACACCAACCTGTTCGGCGTGATGCGGGTGACCAACGCGATGCTGCCGCTGCTGCGCCGGGCGCCCGCGGCGCGGATCGTCAACATCTCCAGCGGCACGTCCTCGATGGCCGCCATGACCGACCCGGGCCACTATTTCTGGGACGTGCCGGGGTCGGCCGCCTACCCGGCGTCCAAGGCGGCGCTGAACATGCTGACGATCCAGTACGCCAAGCGGCTGCGGCCGGAGGGGATCCTGGTCAACGCCGCCGCGCCCGGCGCGTGCGCGACCGACTTCGCCGTGGACTTCACCCGCGCGAGCGGCCGGACCATCACCCGCACCGCCGCGCAGGGCGCCGCCGTCGCGATCCGGCTCGCCACCCTGGACGTAGACGGCCCCACCGGCGGGTTCTTCGACGACGACGGCCCCGTCCCCTGGTGACGAGCCGGGCGCCACGGCGGATGGGGCGTCAGGCGTCGCGGGGGTGGCGGGCGCGCACGGCGTCGACGCACCGGTCCCGTGACACCGGTCCCGCGAACCGCAGGCGGTCGTAGGCGGTGAACGGCGGCTCCAGCGCGTCGAGCTCGTCGACCAGGGCGTGCAGTCGCCGCGTCCACGCCGGTGTGCCGGCGTCCGGCTCGGTCGGCGCCGCCTCGATCGCGGTGACCAGGGCGTCCTTGCACTGGATGTTGCGGGGCGTCACCGAGCGCAGGCACACGTACTGCCCGTCCAGGTAGGCGGCCCACTCCTCCCTGGCGGTGGTCTGGTCGTCCCAGTGAGCCAGGAACCAGCCCTCCAGCGCGTCGGGGCCTCCGGCCTGCTCGGCGAGGCCGAACAGGTCCGACGGCACCATCTCCGCGCCGTCGGAGCGCAGGTAGCCGGGCAGGGGCAGCCTGCCCGCCAGCATCAGCCGCCGCACCTGGTCGGCGTCGCGGCCGGTGGCGCGGCACAGGGCCTCAAGGTCGGTGAACCAGGCGGTGACGTAGGCGTCGTCGTCGGCGGTCATCGGGTGGTCGCCGTTGACCTCCCGGAACCGCGCCGCCAGCCGCGCCTTCACTTCGGGGTCGCTCATGCGCGGACGCTAACCCGGGGTCGTTTCGGCATTCGCCGAAACATGACCGCACGGCGTTCACCAGGGGGACAGCACGAGCGCCTGCACGGCCAGCGCGGTCACCGCCTGTGCCGCCAGCCACGCCCGCACCCGGGGGCGGTCGAGGGCGGCGGCGGCCGTCAGCCAGGCGGCGAACGGGACCCAGATCCGCTCGACCTCGCCGCGCGTGACGCCGGAGGCGTCCAGGACCAGCACGGCGAGCAGCGCCGCACCCGCCAGCACCGCCACCGCCGCCGCAGGCTCGACCGCACGGGACCGCGCCCCCCGCCCCGGCACATCCCGCCTCAGCACATCCCGCCACAGGGCGCCGCGGCCCATTTGCGCCAGCGTGCGCGGCAGCGCGTGCGCCACCGCCGGGCCCGTCAGCAGGCCCAGCACCGCCAGGTTCGCGAACACGAAGTAGGCGTAGGAGCGCTGCGCGGATCCGCGGCTGAGCAGGTAGGTGTCCAGGGTGGCGCGGACGCCGTCGGGCCACCAGAACCCCAGCAGCGTGAACGCGGCCGGGATCACCACCAGCCCGGCGGCGGCGGCAGCGAGCACCCGCGCCCGGGGACGGCCCAGCATCGCGACCGCGAGCGGCACCGCGAGCAGAGGCAGCAGCCCGTAGCTCAGATACGGCAGGCAGCCGAGCAGCAGCCCGCCCGCTGCGGCCGGGACGAGCGCCCGGACGCCCGCGCCGCGCGCGGCGAGCGCGAGCAGGGCCGTGCCCCAGGCCGCGACGGCCAGGAAGAACGCGTCCATCGCCGTCGCGATCCATACCGCCAGCGGCGCCAGCGCCAGGAACGGCACCGCGGCCCGCGCCGTCCGCTCCCCCGCCAGGCACCGCACCGTCACCGCGATCGCCGCCGCCGCCGACGTCCCGGCCGCGATGATGAACGCCGCCGCCCACCCGGTGCCGCCCAGACCGGCCTTCTCCAGCGCCCACAGCACCAGCATCGGCAGCGGCGGATGCCCCCGCACGTGCGTGGTGTAGCCGCCGAGCCGCTCGGTGAAGGTCTGCAACCAGGCCAGCGGATCGGGGCGCACCTGCGCCAGGCCCGCCGGATACTCGGTCGGGGCGTCCAGCGGCCGGGCGAGCGCGTCCCATCCGTCGGAGACGGCCAGGGCCACCGTCCACGCGGCGGCGGCCGCCCACGCGACCGGCGGCAGCGCCCGCCACGGCAGCCGGGCCGCGAGCGCGGGCAGCGCCGCCACGGCCAGGGCCGCCACGGCGGCGGCGGGCAGGAGCCGCCACGTCGGCGGCCACCCCCGGGCCCGCGCGTGCAGCGGCGGCAGCGGGTCCTCGGTGGCCAGACCGGCGCGCCGCAGGTACCAGCCCACGGCGAACGCCGCCGCGATCCCGGCCGCCCACACCGCGACGGCGACCCACCCCGGCCATCTGCGTCGCGCCGGCCTCCCGGCCGCCTTCTCCCGGCCGTGCGCCTCGGTGAGCGTCACCGCCGCGCCTCCTTCCGGGAGTGGCGCGGGGCGCGCGTCGCCCCACCGCGCCCGGATGCGCCCCCGGCCCTGCGGCGTGCGGTGACCGCGCGGACCACGAGGGCGCAGGCCGCCGCGGCGGCGATGACGCCCAGCACGATCCCCAGGTTGCGGCCGTAGGGCAGCGGAAGCCGCGACGGCTCGTCGGCGCGGCGCCCGTAGCCCAGCACGACGGGGATGGCGACCACGGTCACGCAGGCGCCGATGACCAGCGCGGCGCGCACGATGCGCCGGCCGGCGGGCACGAGGCCGGTGAGCGCCCCCGCGGCGAGCACCGCCGGGACCAGGACGGCGTCGTGCAGGACGGCCGCCCCGACGAACCACTCCGCCCACTGGGCGAGGGGGACCTGGTCCACGATCCCGCGCAGCCCGACGGCGATGAGCGCCAGGCCGGCCGCGTACGCCGCCGCCTTCGAGGCGGTCCCGGCGTTCACGACACCACCAGCCCTTGGACCCACTTGGTCTGCATGACTCCGGGCCGGTTCGGGGCGATGAGGCGGCAGGGGTAGCCGTGGTCGAGGGCGAGAGGCGCCCCGTTCATGCCGAGGGCCAGCAGCGTCAGCGGGTCGTGCCAGTGCGGCGGGGCGACCTGCGAGGTGCGGTAGAGGCCCTGGCGTTCCAGCGACTCGACCCGCACCTGCGCGTCGTCGTCGACACCGGCCAGGCGCAGGACGTCGCGCAGCCGCACGCCCCGCCAGGACGCCTCCACGCTCCAGCCCTCCACGCAGGAGATGGGCAGCCGCGCGGTGTGCTGCGGCAGCGCGCGCAGGTCGGCCAGGGACAGGGTGACCTCCCGCGCGACCCGGCCGGTGACGGTGAGGCGCCAGCGGGGGTCCCGGGCCTGGGCGGTGACGCCGGTCGCGGCGGCCGACTTGTTGACCGGGACGTCCTGCGGCCCGGTGCCGGGGCGGCGGGGCGCCAGCACCGCCAGCGGCGCCAGCGGGGTGACCGCCTCCCCCACCGTGGTGAGCGCGACGACGCCGCTCGCGCCGGCGACGGTGAGCAGGAAGCCGCGGCGTCCGACGCCGTCCTGGGGGCGGGTCATCACGGTGCGGCGCGCCTTGGCCCACTGGTCGGCGATGTGGATGACCAGCGCGCCGACCAGGATGTAGGCCGTCCAGTAGTGCGCGGTGGTGAAGTAGAACCGGAACGCGTACCAGTAGGCGACGTTCAGCACCCCGGTGACGAACTGGAACAGCGCCGCGCCGACCAGGACGAACACCAGCAGCCGCTGGGCGCCGTGGACGAGCGAGCGGACCGGAGGCCACTGCCACAGCCGCGGGTAGACCGTCCACAGCTTGGCGAGCAGCAGCGGGACGGTCGCCAGCCCGCCGATGACGTGCACGCCCTGGGTGACCCGGTACAGGTTCACCGGCCGCGACGGCCACAGCATCCACCCGGCGGGCTGTTGCATGAAGTGGCTGACCAGCCCGGTCCCGAAGGAGACCAGGACGCTGACGCCCAGGGCGATGCCGAGCCAGGAGGCGACCCGCTCGTCGTGCAGGCGGCTGGTGAACCGTCCCGGGATCCCGCGCAGCACGGCGGTGGGCGCGGGCGGCCTGTACCGGTCGAGTGCGGGTCTCATGGGCGCGCGTCCCCGGAGCGCAGGGTGACGAACCACCGGTCCGCGTCCTCCCAGGACTCGGTGACGGTCGCGGCGCACCTGGCGGCCAGCCCGGCGACGGCGTCGGCGGACACGTGCGCCCAGGCGAACCATTCGCCGACCGACCGGTCCGAGCGCAGCCGCAGCGGCTCGACCCGGGAGGACGAGCCGGGCGGCCCGACCTCCGCGAGCACCTGCCCGCCGGGCGCCAGCAGCGCCAGGACGCGGCGCAGCAGCACGGCGGGGTCGCCGCCGATGCCGATGTTGCCGTCGGCGAGCAGCACGGTGCGCCAGCGCCCGGCGCCGGGCACGCGGCCGAACACGTCGCGGCACAGGGCCGGGCCGCCCGCCGCGACGGTCAGCGCGACCGCGGAGGGGGCCAGGTCGATGCCGAGCACCGGCAGGCCGCGGCGGGCCAGCGCCACCGTCAGCCGGCCCGGTCCCGAGCCGACGTCCAGGGTGGCGCCGGCGCAGCGGTCCAGCAGCCCGCCGTCGCCGGGCCGCACGGCCAGCCAGTCGTGCACCGGCAGCGGCCGGCGGCGCCCGTCGGCGTGCTCGATCTCCACCGGGGCGCGTCCCCGCAGCGCCTCCTCGTACAGTTCGCCGATCATGCCGGGACGGTCCGGTGACCGAGGGCCCGTACGGCGGCGGCGAACAGGCCGCCCGGCGCGGCCGCGGCGACGGCCGCGGCGTCGGCGGGGGTGTCGACGTCGGTGAGTTCGGGCAGCGTCGCGATCCGCAGGCCGGCGGCGCGCAGCCGCGCGAGCTGGACCGCGCCGGTGTCGGGGCGCGACATCGGGACGCCGCGCAGCAGCGCCGCGGCGGGGCGGCGCAGCCCGAGCAGCCAGAACCCGCCGTCGCGGGCGGGTCCGAACACCGCGTCGCGGCGGCCGAGCGCGCGCCGGGCGCGGTCGAGGAGCGCGGGGGTGACCTGGGGGGTGTCCATGCCGATCAGGACCAGCGGGCGGCCCGCGTAGGCGTCGGCGAAGGCGTGGGCGAGGCGTTCGTCCAGGCCGCCGCCGCGCTGGGCGATGACGGTGAAGCCGTCCGGCAGCCACGGCCCGGGGTCGCCGGCGAGCGCGAGGACCCGCCGGCGGGCCGGTGCGGCGGCGACGGCGGCGAGGGTGTCGCGCAGGGACGCCTCGGCGAGCGCGGCGGCCTCGGCGGGGGTGTAGGCGGGCGTCAGGCGGGTCTTGACCCGCCCGGGGACGGGCTGCTTGGCGATGACGAGGAGGTCGGCGTCACCGGGCCCGGGTGCGCCGGTCATCGGGCGACCTCCGCCAGGACGCGGCGCATGTCGCGGACGGCGCGGACCGTCCCGCCGAGGGTCCCGGTCACCTTCGAGGCGCCGGTGCGCGGCCGGTAGGGCACGTCGATCTCTCCGATCCGCCACCCGCCGCGGGCGGCGTGCAGCACCATCTCCAGGGGGTAGCCGAACCGGCGGTCCCGCAGGCCGAGGCCGAGCAGGGCGTCGCGGCGGGCGGCGCGCATCGGCCCGAGGTCGCGCAGCCGGGTCCCGGCGCGCCGGTTCAGCGACCGGGCCAGCACGGCGTTGCCCAGCCGGGCGTGCGGCGGCCACGCGCCCGGCCCGGTCGGCCGCCGCCGCCCCAGCACCAGACCCGGCGGCGACAGGCTCGACGGCGACAGGCTCCGGCCGCCGGATTCCAGGTCGCCGAGGGCGGCGACCAGGCGGGGCAGGTCGGCGGGGTCCAGCGAGGCGTCGGCGTCCATCACGCACACCACCTCGGTCCGGGCGGCCTGCAGCCCGGCATGGCAGGCGGCGCCGAAGCCGCGCTGCGGCGCCGCGACGACGCGGGCGCCGTGGTCGGCGGCCACGCGCGCGGAGCCGTCGGTGGAGGCGTTGTCGACCACCAGGGCCCGGAACCCCTCGGGCATCCGGTCCAGCACCCAGGGCAACGCCTCGGCCTCGTTCAGGCACGGGAGAACCACATCGATCACAGCTCAGACGCTACTTTCGGTGACGGGGCGGCGACCCTTACGAACTGGTGACGTGCGGCCGGGCGAACTCGGCCATGCCCTCGGCGAACTGCACCGCCGGGCGGAAGCCGAGCTCGCGCCGGGCGCGGTCGGGCCGGGCGACGATGTGGCGGACGTCCCCGAGCCGGTAGTCCCCGGTGACGCGGGGCCGGGGGCCGCCGAACGCGTCGGCGAGGGCGCCGGCCATCTCGCCGATGGTGCGGGGATCGCCGCTGGCGATGTTGTAGGCGCGCAGGCCGCCGGGCTCGGGCGGCCCGTCCGCGGCCCGCTCCAGCGCCAGCACGCCGGCGCGGGCGACGTCGCGGACGTGGACGAAGTCGCGGCGCTGCGCGCCGTCCTCGAACACCAGCGGCGCCCGCCCGTCCATCAACCGGGACCGGAAGATCGCCGCGACGCCGGCGTAGGGGGTGTCGCGCGGCATCCGCGGTCCGTAGACGTTGTGGTAGCGCAGCGCGGCGACGGTCCCGCCAGCCGCGCGCGCCCAGGACGCGGCCAGGTGCTCCTGGGCGAGCTTGGTGTCGGCGTAGGCGTTGCGGGGGCCGGGCGGGGTCTCCTCGCCGACCGCGCCGGGGGCGAGCGGCTCCCCGCACGCCGGGCACGGCGGCTCGAACCGCCCGGCGCGCAGCGCGTCCTCCGGCCGGGGCCCGGGGCGGACGAGGCCGTGGACGGCGCAGGTGTAGGCGCCCTCGCCGTAGACGACCATCGAGGAGGCCAGTACCAGGACGCCGACGCCGGCGCGCGCCATCTCGGCCAGCAGCACGGCGGTGCCCTGCACGTTGACGGAGGTGTAGTCGGGCAGGTCGGCCACGTCCACGCCGAGGCCGACCTTGGCGGCCTGGTGGCAGACGGCGTCGACGCCCTCCAGCCGTCGCGCGACCGCGGCGGCGTCGCGGACGTCGGCGGGCGGGTCGCCGAGCCCGTCGGGGCGCGTGTCGAGCCCGCGTACGCGGTGGCCGGCGGAGGTCAGTGCCTCGGCGATGTGCGAGCCGATGAACCCGGCCGACCCGGTGAGCAGTACGTTCATGCGCACGAACGTAGGGCGCGCGGTGCGGCCGGGACCGCCCGGACGGGCCGGTCAAGATACCTTGTTCGAACCTTGTAAGAACTTCACCCGGCGGCGGGGACGAGCGGGGCGAGCAGTCCGACGGCCTTGTCGACGTCGGCCTCGGTGGTGCTGAGGTGGAACGCGCAGCGCAGCCGCCCGGCGCGCACGGTGGCGACGACGCCGTTGCGGCGCAGCAGGTCGGCGGCGCCGTCCGGGACGGGCACCGACACGATGGCCGAGTCGCCCTGCGGGAGGCCGAGCCCGGCGGCGAACCGGCGCGCCAGCGCGACGTCGTGGTCGTGGATCGCGGGGATCCCGACCTGTTCCAGCAGGCCCAGTGCGGGGGCCTGCGCGACCCAGCACTGCCACGCCGGGGACAGGTCCAGGCGGCGGGCGCCGTCGGCCAGTCGCAGCGGCAGCCCGTAGATGGAGTCCCAGATGTCGGCGCCGGCGTACCAGCCGGCGCCGATGGCGGGCAGGGTGTCCAGGGCCTCGCGGGTGCCGGTCAGGAAGCAGGTCCCGCGCGGGCCGAGCAGCCATTTGTAGCCGCCGGCGACCAGCCAGTCGACGCGGTCGGCGGGCAGCGGCAGCCATCCGGCGGCCTGGGTGGCGTCCAGCAGGACGCGGGCCCCGTGCGCGCGGGCCGCTTCGATGATCTCCTCCATGGGGGCGATGCGGCCGTCGGCGGACTGCACCGCCGACACCGCGACCAGCCCGGTGCCCGCGCCGATGCGCTCGGCGATCCGCTCCAGCGGCACCGACCGGACGCTCAGGTCCGGGCGGGCGGCGAACGGGAACAGCAGCGAGGTGAAGTCGCCGTCGGCGACGACCACCTCGGCGCCGGCGGGCAGTGATGCCGCGACCAGCCCGGTGAAGTAGGACACCTGCGGGCCGCACGCGACCCGATCCGCCGGGACGCCGAGCAGCCGCGCGAACGCCTCCCGGGACCGGGTGACCGCCGCGTCCAGGTCGCCGCGTTCCAGCAGCCCGGCGGCCCGGTCGTGCTCGGCGGCGAGCATCGCCTCGTGCGCGGCGCGCGGCGGCAGCCCGTAGGTGGCGGTGTTGAGGAAGGCGACGCCGGCGCCGAACTCGCGCTGCGCCTCTGGCAGGGAAAGGGTCATGCCCCGATCGTGGAGCACCGGCACGCCATAGCACAAAGTACTGATTTCTTGGCGTCCCATCAGCAGCGTTGATACCTTGCGGCGATGCTGGACCTGCACCGGGGCCGGATCCTGCGCGAGGTGGCGCGGCTCGGGTCGATGACCGCCGCCGCCCGCTCCCTGGCCTACACCCAGCCCGCGGTGTCGCATCACATCGCCCGCCTGGAGGCCGAGGTCGGCACCCCGCTGGTGGTCCGGCACGGCCGGGGCGTGCGGCTGACCGAGGCGGGCCGGGTCCTGGTCGAGCACGTCGAGGACGTGCTGGCCCGCATGGGCGACGCCGAGGAGCGGATCGCCGCGATCGCCGGGCTGCGCGCCGGCCGGGTGCGGGCCGCGGTGTTCCCCACGGCGGCGGGCGGGCTGATGCCCGACGCCCTGGCCCGGCTGCGGGCCCGCGCGCCGGGGGTGTCGGTGACGCTGGTGGACGCCGAGCCGCCCGAGGCGCTGGCGCTGCTGCGGGCCGGGGAGGCCGACATCGCGGTGGTGTTCCGGCACGTGTCCATGCCGCCCGAGACCGACGCGCGGTTCCGGGAGGTCGTGCTGTGCGAAGACCCGTTGCGGCTGCTGGTTCCGGCGGCGCATCCGCTGGCGTCGGCGGAGCCGCCGCGGCTGGAGGACCTGGCCGGGGAGACGTGGGCGTCGGGCTGCGCGCGGTGCCGCGACCATCTGCGGTGGGCGTGCGCGCGCGCCGGGTTCGTCCCCGACATCGCGTTCGCCACCGAGGACCATGTCGCGATCCAGCGCCTGGTCGCGCGGGGCCTGGCCGTGACGACGCTGCCGGGGCTGGCGCTCGGCCTGCACACCGAGCCGGGCGTGGCGTTCCCCGACGTGCGCGACGTCGGCAGCCGCCGCATCAGTGCGGTCGTCGCGGCGGGTCCGCGGCCGCCCGCGGTGGCGGCGCTGCTGGACGAACTGGCCGCCGCCCCCGGCGCAACGGGTTAGGGCGGGCGAAGGCTGGGACGGGGCGGGGCGGCTGGGAGAGGTGGCGGTGCGGGTCGGTGAGGCGGCTCGCGGCGGCCGGCACGGCCTCGGCCAGGGCGGGCATCCGGTCGTCGCCGAACCGCACCGAGGGTGCCTGCGGCGCGACGGCCGCGAACACGCGCCCTCCGCGGTCGCGGACCGGCGCGGACACGGTGGGGGGCGTGCGATAGTGGGGCGCGTGGCCCCCGACACCCCGGTACGCGCGCCCCGTCCCCGCAAGGCCCGAACGGCGGGCGGGAAGGTGCGGGGCCCCTCGCCGTCACTGACGGTCCGGCACGGGATCGGGTTCACGCGGAACCCGTGCGCGAGCCTGCTGCGCCTGCACGCCGAGGCGGGCCCCGTCGCGGTCGTCGGGACGCGCCGGATGCCGTTCGTGCACCTGTTCGGCCCCGACGCCAACGCGTTCGTGTTCGCCAACTCGGGCCTGTTCCGCTGGCGGGAGGCGTTCGACCTGCTGGTGCCGGTGAACGGGGAGACCGCGCTGATCGTCAGCGACGGCGCCGACCACCGGCGGCGGCGCCGGCTCGTCCAGCCGGCCTTCCATCACCGGCGCGTCGCCGGGTACGTGGCGCGGATGGCGGCCAACACCGACGCGGCGCTGGAGTCCTGGCGCCCCGGCCGGACGCTGGACGCCTACGCCGAGCTGCGCGGGGTGATCCGCCGCAGCACGGTGGAGGTGCTGTTCGGCGACCGGCTCGCCGCCGACAGCGAGGTGATCGGGCGGCGCCTGCAGGTCGCGCTCGCGGCCGTCGACCGCAACTTCGTGCTGCAGATGGTGCTGCGGTCGGTGCCCAACCCCTACATGCGGCGCGTCGCGGAGTCGCGCGCGCTCGTCACCCGGCGGGTGGACGAGGAGATCGAGCGGCGGCTGCGCGAGGGCGGCGAGTACGACGACGTGCTGGGCATGCTGCTGGCCTCGCGCGACGAGGACGGCGCGGGCCTGACCCGCCAGGAGCTCCAGGACCAGGTCATCAGCCTCATCTCGGCCGGCTACGACACCACCAGCGCCGCGATGGCGTGGGCGGTGCACGCGCTGCTGGCCCATCCGGAGGCCGAGGAGCGGGCGCGGCGGGAGGTGGCCGAGGTGGTCGGCGACCGGCCGGTCGAGGCCGCCGACCTGCCCGCGCTGGAGTACCTGGACGGGGTGGTGAACGAGACGCTGCGGCTGTTCCCGCCCGCCGTGCTCAGCGCCCGCGTCCCGGTCGAGGACTTCTCCTACGGCGGGTACCGGGTCCCGGCGGGGGCGATGGTGTTCTACTCGCCGTTCGTCACCCACCGGATGCCGGAGGTGTGGCCGCAGGCGGGGCGGTTCCGGCCCGAGCGGTGGGACCGGTCCTCGGCGCTGTACCGTCCCACCACGCCCGCGACGTACCTGCCGTTCGGCGGCGGCCCGCACCGCTGCATCGGCTCGACGCTGGCGACGGTGGAGATCAAGACGATGCTGGCGTGCCTGCTGCGCCGCACGCGGCTGTCCCTGGTCTCCCCCGCCGCCACGCCGACGAGCGTGACCGCGATGCGCCCGCGCGGCGGTGTGCCGGTGCGGGTGCTCGGCTAGTCCGGCGCCCGGCTAGTTCTGGCGGAGGCAGACGCAGAAGGGGTGCCCTGCCGGGTCGGTCAGGACGCGCCAGCGGTCGCCGCCGGGCTGGAAGTCGGGTCTGGCGCCGCCGAGGCCGGTGACGGTCTCCTCGGCCTTGTCCAGGTCGTCGACGTAGAAGTCGAGGTGGAACTGCTGGGGGCGCTCCCCCTCGGGCCAGGTGGGCGGCCGGTGCCCGGCGACGCCCTGGAAGTAGACGTCCAGGCCGTTGGGAAGTTTGACGGCGGAGGCCTCCGGGGTGTCGTAGGTGACCTCGCCTCCGGTCACCGCCGCGTAGAACGCGGCGAGCGCGGGGGGTTCCGGGCAGTCGAGGGTGACGGCGACGAACTCGGCGATTCCGGGCATCTATCGGCTCCTTCGTGATCGGTGAGCCCCCAGGTTCCCAGGGGAAGCTGACATCTTCTGTCAGGTACCGGAGAACGCGTCGGCATTGCGCTCGCACCAGTCGGCGAAGGTACGGGGCGGGCGGCCGAGCAGCCGCTCCACGGTGTCGGTGCGGATGGCGGCGCCGCCGGCGCGCATGCGCGCGTACCAGTCGACGAGGCCGTCGGCGAGCGCGGGGGGCGCGCCGCCGGGGAACCGGGCCCGCACGGCCTCCTCTGCGGTCCGCGCCGGGCGGGCCTCGATCCGGCGCCCGGCGGCCGCGGCGATCATCTCGACCTGCTCGGCGACCGTGAGCAGCTCGCCGCCGGTGAGGGCGTAGGTCCGGCCCTGGTGGCCGTCCTCGGTGAGGACGGCGGCGGCGACGGCCGCGAGGTCGGCGGTGTCGACCGGCGCGAACCGCCCCGGGCCGGTCGGGTCCAGGACGTACCCGCCGCCGCGGACGGTCGCCGCCCACTCCAGCGCGTTGGCCATGAAGGCGCCGGCCCGCAGGATCGTGAAGGGGATGCCGGACGCGCGGACGATCTCCTCCCGCTCGTGGTGCCAGCGGCCCATGGCGGGCACCGGGTCGCCGACCACGGTCAGGGACGACAGGTGCACGATGTGCCGGACCCCGGCGTCGCGGGCGGCGGCGACGGCGTTCGCGGTGTGCTCCAGGCCGATGCCGGTCGGGAGCAGGAACAGCCGGTCCGCGCCGGCGAACGCGGGCGGCAGCGTGGCGGCGTCGCCGAGGTCGGCGACGACCCGCTCGGCGGCGGGCAGGCCGGCGGCCCGCGCGGGGTCGCGGACGAGCACGCGGAACCGCGCGCCGCGGCCGGCCAGCTCGCGGGCGAGGTCGCCGCCGATGTTCCCGGTGGCGCCGGTGACCAGTAGCATGAGCCCTCCATAATCGTTTGCCGTCTATCGATGTTCGCGGCTGAACGTTAGCCGGTAAATGATTAGCCGCCAATCGATCTGCTGCGAGGGAGCCCGCGATGCCCGACTTCCTGGACCTGCACAGCCGGACGTCCAAGGCGCTGCGAGCCGCGGCGGAGAACGGGATGCGGCGGCACGGCCTGCACTACGGGCAGGACTTCCTGCTGCGCGCGCTGTGGGAGCGCGACGGCCGCACGCCCGGCGAGATCGCCGCGGCGCTGCACGTCACCACCCCGACCGTCGTCAAGGCCGCCACCCGGATGTCGGCCGCGGGCCTGCTCGTCCGCCGGCGGGACGAGCGGGACAACCGCCTGGTCCGGCTGTGGCTCACCGACGCAGGGCGCGCCCTGCGCGAACCGGTCGAGGCCGAGCGCCGCGCGCTTGAGGAGACCGTCACCGCCGGTCTCACCGCCGCCGAGCGCGCGCACCTGATGAGCGCCCTGGAGAAGATCCACCGCGCCGCGGCGGCACTGCCGGCCGACGAGACCTGACCGGGCCCCGGCCGGGCGGCCGGTGCCCGGGGGTCACCGGGCGGCGCGGGCCAGGCGGTCCGCCATGGCCGCCACGCGGTCGCGCAGCTCGGCCGGCTCGCGGATCTCGAAGTCGATGTCGAGGTAGGCGATGCGCAGCGCCGTCCACTCCAGGGAGTCGGCGGAGGTGCGCAGCACGCAGCTGCGGTCGTCGATCGGCTCGACCTCGGCCTCGGTCACGCGGAACCGGTCGGCCAGTTCCCGCGCGGACGCGTGCACGAGCAGCACCGCCCGCGTCGCCGGCCGCGATCCCGCCATGAAGCGGGTGACGAACTCGGCCGTGTCGGCGGCGGGCAGCTCGCGCGGCGGGCACCGCACGCCGGTCGGGAGCGGGCCCGACACGCGGTCGACGCGGAAGATCCGCCAGTCGTCGCGGACGGCGTCGAACGCGACCAGGTACCAGCGCCGCCCCGCCGACACCAGGCCGTGCGGCTCGACCAGGCGCCGGGTCTCCTCGTCGCCGGCGTCGCGGTAGGCGAAGCGGACGCGCTCGTGGTCGCGGCACGCCGCGGCCAGCACCGTCAGGGTCTCGGGGGCGGCGACCGGCCCGGCGGGCGGGGAGCCCAGGGTGGTGGTCGCGGCGTGCAGGGCGGTGACGCGGCGCCGCAGCCGCGCGGGCAGGACCTGTTCGAGTTTGGCCAGCGCGCGCACGGACGCCTCGGCGATGCCCTCGACCGCTCCCCCGGTGGCGGCGCGCAGCCCGACGGCGATCGCGACGGCCTCCTCGTCGTCCAGCAGCAGCGGCGGCATCGCGGCCCCGGCCTCCAGGACGTAGCCGCCGGCCGCGCCGAGCGTGGCGTGCACCGGGTAGCCGAGGCCGCGCAGCCGCTCGATGTCGCGGCGGACGGTCCGGGGGCTGACGGCCAGGCGCGCGCACAGTTCCGGCCCGCTCCACTCCCGGCGGGTTTGCAGCAGCGACAGCAGCCGCAGCAGGCGTTCGGACGACATGCTCCCAGTATGCGGCCAATGCGGCCAGGATCTGGCCTCTTTGCCGCCTAGCGTTGCGGCCATGAACGGGGACCACATCGTCATCACCGGCGCCAGGAACAACAACCTCAAGGACGTCTCGCTGCGCATCCCCAAGAACCGGCTCGTGGTGTTCACCGGGGTGTCTGGGTCGGGCAAGTCGTCGATCGTGTTCGGGACGGTCGCGGCGGAGTCGCAGCGGCAGCTGAACGAGACGCTCAGCTGGTTCGCCCGCGACCGGATGCCCCGCCACGAGCGGCCCGACGCCGACGTCATCGACCGCCTCGCCCCCGCGGTCGTGGTCGACCAGCGGCCGATCGGCGGCAACGCCCGCTCCACGGTCGGCACCATCACCGACATCTCCCCCGTCCTGCGGGTCCTGTTCTCCCGGCACGGCACGCCCAGCGCCGGGGAGGCCGCCGCCTACTCCTTCAACGACCCGCGCGGCATGTGCCCCGAGTGCGACGGCCTCGGGCACGTCGCGCGCGTGGACCTGGACCGGTTCCTGGACACCGGGCGGTCGCTGAACGAGGGCGCGGTCGACTTCCCGCCGTTCGGCGTGGGGACGTTCGTGTGGCAGCTGTACGCCGAGTCGGGCCTGTTCGACCCGGACAAGCCGCTGCGGGACTTCACCTCCGAGGAGTGGGACCTGCTCCTGCACGGCAAGGGGTTCCGGGTGCAGCGCCGCAACCGGACCGGGTCGATGGGCCACAACGCCTACGAGGGCATGATCGAGCGGTTCCACCGCCTCTACCTCAGGCGGGACCTGGCGTCCCTGCCGCCCAAGGTGCGTGAGGCGGCCCGCCGCGTGGTGCGCGAGGACACCTGCCCGGCCTGCGCAGGCGCGCGGCTCAACGAGGCGGCGCTGGCCTCGCGCATCGGCGGGCGCGGCATCGCCGAGATGTCCCGGATGGAGATCGGCGACCTGGTCGCCGCGCTCGGCGAGATCACCGACCCGGTCGCCGAGCGGGTCGCCGGGGAGGCCGTCGCGCGGCTGCGGCGGCTGGCGGACATCGGCCTGTCCTACCTGTCCCTGGACCGGCCGACCCGGACGCTGTCGGGCGGGGAGGCGCAGCGGCTCAAGGTCGTCCGGCACCTGGGGTCCAGCCTGACCGGGATGACCTACATCTTCGACGAGCCCAGCGCGGGCCTGCACCCCCGCGACGTCGACCGGCTGAACGGCCTGCTGCTGCGGCTGCGCGACAAGGGCAACACCGTGCTGGTGGTCGAGCACGACCCGGCCGTGATCGCCGTCGCCGACCACGTGGTCGACATGGGGCCCGGCGCGGGCGTGCGCGGCGGCGAGGTCGTGTTCACCGGGACGGTCGCGGGGCTGCGCGCGGCCGCGACGCCGACCGGGCGGGCGCTGGGCCGCACGGCGCCGGTCAAGGCCGCGTTCCGGGAGCCGGGCGGATGGCTGTCGGTGACCGGCGCACGCACCCACAACCTCAAGGACGTGACGGTGCGGTTCCCCACGGGCGTGCTCACGGCGGTCACCGGCGTGGCCGGGTCGGGCAAGAGCACCCTGGTCATGGACGAGTTCGCCGCCCGGAACCCCGGCGCGGTCGTGGTGGACCAGTCGGCGATCGCGGCGTCGCGCCGTTCCAGCCCCGCCACCTTCGTCGGCGTGATGGACCCGCTGCGCCGGCTGTTCGCGCGGGTGAGCGGCGCCGGCGCCGCGCTGTTCAGCCACAACTCCAAGGGTGCGTGCCCCGGATGCGACGGCAACGGCGTCATCGTCACCGACCTGGCGTTCATGGACCCGGTCACCACCACGTGCGAGGCGTGCCGGGGCGGCCGCTACCGCCCGGAGGTCCTCGCGCACACCCTGCGCGGCCGCACGATCGTGGACGTCCTGGCGATGACCGCCGAGGAGGCCCTGGCCTTCTTCGCCGAGCCCGCCGGCTCGACCGGTACCGCCTGCGAGGACGCCGACCCGGCCGGACGCGCGATCGCCGCGCGGTTGCGCGCCCTCAACGACGTGGGGCTCGGCTACATGACGCTCGGGCGGCCGCTGGGCTCGCTCTCGGGCGGCGAGCGCCAGCGCATCAAGCTGGCGACCCGGCTGCACCGCGCCGGCACGGTCTACGTGCTCGACGAGCCCACGACGGGCCTGCACATGTCCGACGTCGGCGCGCTGCTGGCGCTGCTGGACCGGCTGGTGGACGACGGCGGGACCGTCATCGTCGTCGAGCACGACCCGCAGGTCGTCAAGCACGCCGACTGGGTGGTCGACCTCGGACCCGGCGGGGGCCGGCACGGCGGCGAGGTCGTGTTCGCCGGCACCCCCGCCGAGCTGCTGGATTCGCCGTCCTCTGTCACGGCGGAGTTCCTGCGCCGCGGCCTGCCCGAGCCGGCCGCGGCCCGCCGCTAGTTGTCGGGGGCCAGGCGGGCGGGGAACCCGCCGGTCGCGATCGGCCCCCACCGCTCGACGGTGACGCGGATCAGGGACTTGTCCTGGCGGCGCATCGCCTCCCGGTACTCGTCCCAGTCGGGGTGCTCCCCGGCGATGCAGCGGTAGTAGTCGACGAGCGCGTCGGCGGCCTCGGGCATGTCGATGACCTCGGCGGTGCCGTCGACCTGCACGTAGGGGCCGTTGAAGTCGTCGGACAGCACGCACACCGACACCCGCGGGTCGCGGCGGGCGTTGCGTGCCTTGACCCGCTCGGGGTAGGTGGAGATGACGATGCGGCCCTGGCCGTCGACGCCGCAGGTCACCGGCGACATCTGGGGCCGGCCGTCGGCGCGGGCGGTGGACAGCAGAGCGTGGTGGCGGGGACGCAGGAACTCCAGCAGTTCGGAGCGGTCGACGCGGTTCGCGGTGGCGATCGAAGGAGCCATGGACGCAACTCTAGGAACCGGGCACCGATGAGTTCCCCGCCGCCCCGCCGTCCACCCCTGCGGATGCTCCCGCAGGGGCGGTTCACGAAGGAGGGGTGACGATGAGCGACCGCGATCCCGTCGAGGCGCGCGACCTCGACATCTACGGCGCCGGCGAGCTGGCGTGGGACGGCGTGCGCGACGCGCTGAGGGCGGCGCTGCCGAAGGCCGGGACGCCGGTGTTCCTCGGCACGGTCCGCCCGGACGGGCGCCCGCACTCGGCGGGCGTCGGCGCGCTGTGGCACGACGGGGACCTGTACGTCGTCAGCGGGCCCGGTACGCGCAAGTCCCGCAACCTGGCGGCGAACCCGGCGTGCACGGTGTCGGTCCGCACCCCGGTCGGGGACGTGGTGCTGGAGGGCGAGGCGGAGCGCGTCACCGACCCGCCGGTCCTGGAGGCGGTCGCGGCCGGGTACCGGGACGGCGGATGGCCCGCGCAGGTGGAGGGTGAGGCGTTCACCGCGCCCTACAGCGCGCAGAGCGCGGGGCCGCCGCCGTGGCACGTCTACCGGATCACCTTCCACACGGTGTTCACGGTGGGAACGGTGGAGCCGTACGGCGCGATGCGGTGGAGTTTCGCGCGCTGACCACGCGCGCTGACCGAGCGGTGCGCGGACGGTCGGGGCCCTGTGCCGACTTTGGTCTACGGGCGTTGGCCGTTCGGGCGTCGATCTCCGGTGTGGCCGCCGGTGAGACTGGCGGCATGTCAGGGGGTAAATCGCTGAGCGGCGCGCCCGTCGGCCGCTGGAGGCTCGTCCACGGCGGCCGCAGGCTGGAGGTCGAGACCGAGCGCGCGGGCTGGGACCACACGGCGCGCCTGTACGCCGACGGTGAGCGGCTGGCGGAGGCGACGGGGTTCCCGAAGGTCACACTGCCCTTCGGGGAACTGGAGGTGGTGGCCGCGTTCGACGCCATGGGCCTGGTGACCGGGCAGGCCGCCCGCTGTGTGCTGCGCGTGCCCGAGGCGGGCGAGGACGGCGAGTCCGTAGAGGAGGCCGAAGAGGGGGCCGAAGAGAGGACCTCCGGGGAGACGGCGGCGGTCAGGGAGCCGGTGGCGTTCGAGCCTCCGGCGGGGACGCGGGCGGCGAGGCGGGAGGCGTTCGCGCGGGCGCATCCGGAGCTGTACGCCTCCCGCCATGTCGCGGCGGCGGTGGGCAGGGTGCTGTTCCCGCTCCTGGGGTTGGGCGTCCTGGTGAAGCTGCTGCTGGCGCTGGTCCCGTGGCCGAAGGTGGCGCTTCCCGACGTGGATCTGCCGTCGGTGCCCTGGCCGGACGTCCCTTGGCCGGACGTCCCGTGGCCCGATCTGCCGGAGGTGTCGGCGCCGTCGTGGGCGCGCACGCTGCTGGCGGCGGCGAAGGTCGCGGTGCCGGTCCTGATCGCGGTGGGCGTGGCGGCCAGGGAGGTCGAGCGGCGCAAGCGGTCAGCCGCTCAGCAGGGCGAACAGGCCGGCGCAGGTGAGCGCGACCATGACGGCCGCGATGGGCGGCTGCCCCCGCGAGGCCGGGCCGGGGCCTCGCAGGGCGAGGTCGTGCGCGGCGATGGTGCCGGCGATGTGGCCGAGGACGATGGCGTTGACCTGGACCTGCGCGATGAGGGTGGGTCCGGCGAGGTCGTAGTCGACACGGTTGCCGGTGGAGCCGAGCAGGTCCAGTCCCGTCCCGAAGGGGTCGCTGGCGAGGATGAACGTGGTCTGGCCCTCCAGGACGAAGAACGAGAAGTAGTGGGCGAGGGTGTAGCCGAGGGCGATCGGCAGCAGGGTCGCGGCGAACCGCGCGGGCCCGGACCGGGTGTGCGGGGCGGCGGGGTCCTGGCCGGTCAGCCGTGCGCTGAGCCGCAGCGCCGCGACGTACAGCAGCGCGACGGCGCCGACGGCGGCGGCCAGGCCTAGGGTGCCGGCGGGGACGCTGGAGGGGTCGACGTTGTCGCGCCAGTAGGTGGTGCGGGTGATGCCGTCGAATCCGGTGGAGCCGATCAGGACGCAGGCGGTCGCGGTGAGGCCGGGTTCGGGGTCGCCCTTCATCAGGCCGGTGAGCGGGGTGCGCAGGACGAGGGCGCCGTCGCCGCGCCGCCCGATCGGGCACAGGCGGGCCAGGAGGCTGGAGTAGGCCTCGAAGCCGTCCCCGCGGGTGAACCAGTCGCGGCCGAACCACCAGGCCGGGGCCAGGTTGAAGGTGGCGTAGGCGAGGATGAGGGCGCCGACCAGGCGCGGGTCGGAGCGGTGCGGGGCGACCAGTTCCAGCCAGACGAACCCGGTGAGCCAGGCGGCGGCGGGCCAGTAGCCGAGCCGGGCGGGCAGGGCGCGCCGCCCCGACGGCGGCGTGCGGGTGGCGCGGCAGAGCGCGGCGTGCAGGGTCCGCAGCGGGTTGACGCGCCGCCACACGGGCCCGAGCAGGACGCTGGCGGGGACCAGTCCCACCCAGAACGTCACGAACAGCGCCCACGGCGCGAGGTTGCGGGCGTCGGAGCCGGGTCCGCCGAACGCGACGGCGACGACCAGGGCGGCCGCGGCCAGCGCGAGGGCGCGTCCGGCCGTGGTGAGGGCGGGCGAGTCCAGCGCGCGGGCGAGGGCGGGGGGCAGCGGACGCCCGGCGTCCGGGTGGAGCCGGGGCCGTTTCCACGCGGCGGTGAGGGCGAGGAAGGAGGCCGCGACGGCGAGGCCGCCGCCGGCGATGGCGGCGACGGCGTCCAGCGGCAGGTCGGTGCGGCCGCCGAGCCCGTGGGCGAGCACGTGCACGGGTCACCCGACCTGGAGTTCGAGCACGCGGGCGCCGGAGTGGTGCAGCTCGGCCTCGAACACGCCCGGGGTGTCGGCGGTGAACCGCAGGGTGGCCGCCTTCCCGGGCCGAAGCTCCAGCTCGCGGTCGTAGCCGTGCAGGTGGAACTCGTCGGCGGTGTCGCCGGTGACGGTGATCTCGACGGCGGCGCCGCGCGGGACCTTCACGCGGCGGTGCGCGGTGTGCGCCTTCCCGCCGGTCACGGTCACGGCGATCCGGACGGCGGAGAGCCCGGACGCGGCCGGTGCGCTTCCCCGCACGGGGGGCGGGGCGCTGGACTGCGCGCCCGGCGGGGTCCTGGACGCGGGCTCGCCGCAGGCGGCCGCCGCGGTCAGCGCCGCCGTGGCGGTGATCAGCGCCGCGATCGTTCTCGTTCGTGTCCGCCGCCGCATGTCTCCCCTTCCGTTCCGGTGGTGCACACCACAAATTGTGACACTAGACAATGACACATTGGGAAGTGGCATACTCCGGGAAGGGGTTCGTCCCCGTCGATACAGGGACGTCCCGGTTCGTGCGTCAAGGGAGCAGCGGTGTTGGAGCACGTGACGGGCATGAGCGCGACGATCAGCGGCGCGGGTGTCGCGGCGCGGCTCGCCGAGGCGCCGGCCAAGCCGGCGGGCGGCGCGGCGCTCGACCAGATCCTCATCGCCTCAGGCGCCGCCGCCGTGCTGACGGCGGCGCTGCTGGTGCTCGGATGGGGGCACCGCAGCGGCCGCGTCGCCGTGCTGGCGCGGACGGCGGGCCTGGCGACGCGCGGCCCGGGCCGCGGCACCCCGGGGTGGGCGGCGCTGCCGATCCCGGTCGCGATGGTGTCGCTGCTGGTCGCGCTGCTCGGAATGTACTGGGACATCTCCCTGCACATCTCGCACGGCCGGGACGAGGGGCCGCTGGCCAACATCGCCCACTACCCCATCCTGATCGGCCTGTTCGGCATCTTCACCGCCGGGGTCCTGGCCGTCGTGCTGCCCAAGGGCGAGCACCCCGGGCCCGCGTCGGTGCGGATCACCCGGGACTGGCACGCCCCGGCGGGCGGCGTGCTGCTGGCCGGCGCCGGCTTCTACGCGCTGCTGGGGTTCCCCCTCGACGACGTGTGGCACCGCATCTTCGGGCAGGACGTGACGCTGTGGGGGCCGACGCACCTGATGCTGATCGGCGGGGCTGGGCTGTCGCTGGTGGCGATGATGGTGCTGGAGCGGGAGGGCCGCCGGGCCTGCGGGGACACCGGGCAGCCGCCGGGGTGGCTGCGGTACGTGCGGCGCTGCATGCACGCGGGCGGGCTGCTGATCGGGCTGTCGGTGTTCCAGGCCGAGTACGACTTCGGGGTGCCGCAGTTCCGGCTCGTCCACCAGCCGCTGCTGATCGCGCTGGCGGCGGGCTGCGCGCTGGTCGCGGCGCGGCTGTGGGCCGGGCGCGGCGGCGCGGTGTTCGCCGTGGTGTTCTACATGGTGGTGCGCGGCGGGGTGTCGGTCCTGGTCGGCGGGGTGATCGGCGAGCTGTGGGCCGCGGTGCCGCTGTACTTCGCCGAGGCGGTGTGCGTGGAGGTCGCGGCGCTGGTGCTGGCGCGGCGGCCGCTGGCGCTGGGCGCGGTGTCGGGGGTGCTGATCGGCACGGCCGGGTTCGGCGCCGAGTACGCCTACGGGCAGGTGGCGTTCCGGCTGCCGTGGACGCCGGACATCGTGGCCGAGGGCATGGCGATGGCAGTGGTGGGCGGTGTCGCGGGCGGCGTGTGCGGGGCGCTGCTTGCCGAGGGGCTGCACGGGCGGACACCGCGCCCGGCGGTGGCGCGCGGGCTCTTCGCGGCGGCGATCCTGGCGGTGGCGGCGGCGGTCGCCAACGGCCTGGTCGTCTCGGTCCCGCAGGGCCGCACGGCGACGGTCACCCTCACCGGCGTCCGCGGCGACGCCGCGCACCGCACCGCCGACGCGCGCGTCGAGTTCTCCCCCGCGACCGCCGTCGACGGCCCGGCCTGGGTGACGGTGACGGGCTGGCAGGGGCAGGGCCTGCACGTCGACCGCCTGGTGAAGGTGCGCGAGGGCGTCTACCGGACGAGCGAGCCGATGCCGCTGCACGGCGAGTGGAAGACGCTGGTGCGCGTCCATGACGGGCGGACGCTGGCGGGCGTCCCGGTCTACCTGCCCGAGGACCCGGCGATCCGCGCGAAGGAACTGCCCGCCCCGCCGCGCTTCACCCGGGACCTGCGGGGCGAGCGGACGATCCTGCAGCGGGAGCTGAAGACCGACGTGCCGGGCTGGCTGTGGGCGGCGTGCTCGGCGGTGGTGCTGCTGTGCACGCTGGCGCTGGTGCTGTCGCTGGGCTGGGGCGTGGCGCGGATCGCGCGGCGGCTCCCGGACCGTCCCGGGCCTGCCGGGGCCGCCCGGGACGGGTCGCGCGCGAAGGCGGGCGCATGACGGCGCAGGGGGTGCTGGCGTCCCATCCGATCATCACGGCGGTGCCGTTCTTCGTGCCGACGTTCGTGGTGGTCGCGGTGATCGTCTTCGTGGTGTGGCGGGACCGCCGCCGCGGCGGCGACCCGCCGGAGGACCCGCCGGACGCCCCGTAGACTCTGCGGTCATGAGCGACCGTCCGTCTCCCGTCCCGTACCTGTCCGAGCTGTTCTCGCTGGAGGGCAGGGTCGCGGTGGTGACGGGCGGCAGTTCGGGGATCGGCCGGGCGATCGCCGGGGCGCTCGCGCGGGCCGGGGCCTCGGTGGTGGTCGTGGCGCGGCGGGAGGCCGAGCTGGCGGCGACCGTCCGGGAGCTGGAGGGGCACGGCTGCCGGGCCGCGCGGGTGAGCGCCGACCTGGGGTCGCGCGAGGCGGTCGCCGAGGCCGCCGAGGCCGCGGCGGCGGCGTTCGGCGAGCCCGACATCCTGGTCAACGCGGCGGGGGTGAACCTGCGGCCGCCGATGGACGAGCTCGGCACCGACGTGTGGGACACCACGATGGCGGTGAACCTGGAGGCGCCGTTCCTGCTCGGGCAGCGGTTCGGGCCGGGGATGGCCGAGCGCGGCTTCGGCCGGCTGATCCACATCGCCTCGCAGCAGGCGTTCCGGGCGTCGGTGACCAGCGGCGCCTACGGGGTGTCCAAGGCGGGGCTGGTGGCGCTGGCCCGCTCGCAGGCCGAGGCGTGGTCGAGCCGCGGCGTCACCGCCAACGCGCTGGTGCCGGGTTTCGTGATGACGCCGCTGAACGCGCGCCTGTCGTCGGACCCGGCGAAGGTGCGGGCGCTCGCCGAGCGGACGCTGGCCGGCCGCAACGGCCTGGCCGAGGACTTCGCCGGCGCGGCGGTGTTCCTGGCGTCGCCGTCGTCGGCCTACGTCACCGGCCAGTCGATCTTCGTCGACGGCGGGTTCTCCGCCCACTAGGGCGCGTGCCAGACCGGTTCGGGGCTCTCCCGGACGCGGCCGTCGGCGTGGAAGACCAGGTAACGGTCGAAGTCGGCGGCGAACCAGCGGTCGTGGGTCACGGCCAGCACGGTGCCGGCGTAGCCGTCCAGGGCGTCCTGCAGGGCCTGGGCGCCGGCCAGGTCGAGGTTGTCTGTGGGCTCGTCCAGGAGCAGCAGCGTGCAGCCCGACAGTTCCAGCAGCAGGATCTGCAGGCGGGCCTGCTGCCCGCCGGACAGGGTGTGGAACGGGCGGCGCCCGGCGGGTGCGAGTTCGTAGCGGGCCAGGGCGCGCATCGCGTCGTTGAGGGTGCACGCGTGCTCGGTCATGATGATCTCGGCGGGGGTGCGGCCGTGCAGGTCGGGGCGGGCGTGGGTCTGGACGAAGAGGCCGGGGACGACGCGGGCGCCGAGCCGGGCCCGGCCGCGGTGGGGCACCTGCGGTGCGGGCGGCCCGGCGAGCAGGCGAAGGAACTGGGACTTGCCGGAGCCGTTGGAGCCGAGGACCGCGACCCGCTCCCCGTACCGGACCTCCAGGTCGAACGGGTGCATCAGCCCGGTCAGTTCGAGGCCCTCGCAGACGAGGGCGCGTTTGCCGGTCCGGCCGCCGCGCAGCCGCATCCGGACGCGCTGCTCGGGCGGCGCGCTCGGCGGCGGCCCGGCCTGCTCGAAGCGGGCCAGCCGGGTGCGCGCCGCCTGGTAGGAGGAGGCCACGGCGTCGTTGTTCGCCGATCTCTGCCGGAGCGTGTGCACGAGGCGCCGCAGGCGGGCGTGCTCCTCGTCCCAGCGGCGGCGGCGTTCGTCGAGGCGGGCGGCCCGGTCGCGGCGCGCGGCGGCGTAGGCGGCGAACCCGCCGCCGTGCACCCAGGCGGTGCGGGCCTCGACGGTGATGACGCGGTCGGCCGCCCGGGCCAGCAGCCACCGGTCGTGGGAGACCAGCAGCACCGTCTTGGCGGTGGCCCGCAGCCGTTCCTCCAGCCACTCCTTGCCCGGGACGTCCAGGTAGTTGTCCGGCTCGTCCAGGAGCAGGACCTGGTCGGGGCCGCGCAGCAGCGCCTCCAGCATCAGCCGCTTCTGCTCCCCGCCCGACAGGGTGGCGGCCCCGCGGTCGCGGACCCGGTCGTAGGGCAGGCCGAGCGCCGCGGTGGTGCAGGCGTCCCACACGACCTCGATGTCGTATCCGCCCGCGTCGGTGTAGTCGTTGATCGCCTCGGCGTAGGCGAGCTGGCCGGCCTCGTCCCCTCCGAGCGCCTCCTCGGCCGCCGCCAGGGCCGCGGCGGCGGCGCGGACCCGGCCCGGGGCCACCGACAGCAGCAGTTCGGTGACGGTGCGGTCGCCGGGGATGAACTGCCGCATCACGCCGAGCCCGCCGGAGTGGGCGACGGTGCCGGCGGACGGCGGGACCTCTCCCGCGATGAGGCGCAGAAGGGTGGTCTTGCCCGCTCCGTTCGGGCCGACGAGCGCCGCCTTCGCTCCCTCCCCGACGCGGAAGGAGACCCCGTCGAGCAGGGGCCGCCCGTCGGGCAGGGCGTAGGTCACCTCGCTCACCTCGATATGGCCCATGGCCGTCCCTCCCGAACGTCGACCCGGTACCGGATCAATGGTCTAGTACTCGAACAACGTACTAGACTGGTCGGCATGGGATCGAGTGACGCCGAACGCATCTGGTTCCGGGACCCCAGGCCCCGTCGCGAGGGGCCCCCGCTGAGCCGGGAGCGCATCGTGGCCGAGGCGGTGTCCCTGCTGGACGAGGAGGGCATCGGCCGGCTGACGATGCGGCGCCTGGCCGACCGGCTGGGCACCGGGTCCACGACGCTGTACTGGCATGTGCGGACCAAGGACGACGTGCTCGACCTGGCGCTGGACACGGTGTTCGGGGAGGCCCGGCTACCGGGCGCCCTGTCCGGGGACTGGCGCGCGGACGTCACCGCGCTGATCGGCGGGTGGCGGGCGGCGATGCTGCGCCACCCGTGGGCGGCCGCCCTTCTGGGCCGTCCGCTGATGGGCCCGAACGTGCTGGAGCGCACCGAGTTCCTGCACGCGGCGCTCGTCCGGGCGGGGCTGACCGGGCCGGAACTGACCGCGGCAGCCTACGGCGTGGCCAATTACGTCATCGGGTCGTCGATGATGCAGGCCGCGTGGCAGGGGCGCGACGAGGCGGCCGTCCGGCGGGCCGCCGACGACCACCTGAAGCAGCGGAGCGACCGGTACCCGGTCCTGGCCGAGCACGGCCATGTCAGCGGCAACGACTGGGACGCCACCTTCGCCCACGGCCTGGCCTACCTGCTGGACGGCATCGCCGCCCGGGTGCGCGACTCGCGTCCGTGAGCGCCCGGCGCCCCTCGCCGTGCCGAAGCCGCGGCTTCGCGGGCCCGGGTGCGGACGCGGGGCGCGGAGGTTAGGGCCACAGGCCGGTGGCGTGGACGGCGGCGGCGGGGTCGGCGGCGTGCACGATGCCGCCGACGGGCCGTCCGTCCTCGTCGTGGACGCGCCAGCCGCCGAGCTGCACGACGGGGACGCGGCCCGCGCGCATGGCCAGGGCGATCTCCGACAGGGTCCCCCAGGAGCCGCCGACGGCGATGACGGCGTCGGCGGCGTTGACGATGACGTTGTTGCGGGCCTGGCCGAGGCCGGTGGGGACGGCGGCGGTGAGGTCGGGGCCGGCGGCGGCGCGGTCGGCGGCGGGCAGGATCCCGACCACGATGCCGCCGGCGGTGCGGGCGCCCGCGGCCGCGGCGGCCATCACGCCGCCGTGCCCGCCGCACACGACCACGGCGCCGCGCCCGGCGAGGATCCGGCCGGTCTCGTAGGCGAGGTCCCACTGGCGTTCGGTGCACTCGCCCGGCCCGCACACCGCCACCTGCACGGCCATCGCGGCGCTACCCGGCGCCGTGCCGGGCGGCGATCCGGTCGATCGTCGCGGCGAGGTCGAAGTCCTTGCCGGTGAGGCCGCCGGCGCTGTGGGTGGACAGGGCGAAGGTCAGGGTGCGCCAGCGGATGTCGATGTCGGGGTGGTGGTCGGCGTCCTCGGCGGCGCGGGCGACGTCGGCGACCACCTCGATCCCGGCCGGGAACGAGGGCGCGGTGACCTGCCTGCGGATCTGGTCGCCGTCCCGGCTCCAGGCGGGCAGGCCGCGCAGGCGGTCGGCGACTTCGGCGGCGTCGAGCGTGTCGGCCATCGGGTCACTCCCTGTTCGCTGGTGCCGTTCTCCTCCTTCCCTTCCCGCCGCGGGGCGCCCGGTCACCCCGCGGCGGGGGTCAGGTCGTACAGGACGGTGCCGCCGACGGTGGCGGGGGTGTAGTGCGCGGCGACCCATGCGCTGATCTGCTGGGCGGCGTCGCTGCCGCTTCCGGCACTGCGTGCCCGGCCGCCTCCCTGGCCGCGGTCTCCGCCGACGAAGTAGTGGATCTCGCCTTGGCGGGCGAGGCGCTGGAACTCGGCGAGGGTGGGGGCGGGGTCGGTGCCGTTGAACCCGCCGACGGCCATCACGGGCCGGCCGGTGGCGAGCTGGTAGCCGGCGGCGGTGTTGGATCCGACGGCGGCGGCGGCCCAGGTGTAGGAGGCGGAGCCGGTGGTGAGGGCGGAGGTGACGGCGGCGTCGGGGGTTCCGGCGTTCAGGAGCCCGCCCGGGCCCCCGCCCGGTCCTGCGCCCCCTGGTCCCCCGCCGCCTCCGGGGCCGGCGGGCACGCGTCCGGTGGTGCCGGGCATGCGTCCGGTGGTGCCGGGGCCCTGGGGCGGGGGCCCGCCGGGTCCGCGGGTCCAGCCGCCGGGTCCGGCGCGTCCGGGACGCCGGCCAGGGCCGCCGCGTCCGGGGCCGAACCCGGTGGAGGTGGCGGGGCCGGCGGTGACGATGGCGCCGGTGTGCGGGGTGCGGGCGGTCTCGGCGGCGTAGGCGGCGGGCCCGGCGAGGCAGGCCAGGACCGCCAGGGCGGCGACCCCGGCCAGGACGGGACCGCGCAGCAGCCGCACGGCCACCAGTCCCGCGGCGGCCAGGAGCCCGGCGGCCGCTACCGCGGGCGCGAGCCAGGGATGCCAGTCCGGCGACCGGCCGAGCAGCACGTAGGCCCACAGGGCGGTGAGGGCGACGGTCGCCGCCAGGACCGCGGCGGCGCCGGGGGCGCGGCGGCGTTCCCACAGCAGCGCTGCGCCCATGCCGGTGAGCGCGGCGATCGCGGGTGCGAGCGCGACGGTGTAGTACTCGTGGAAGATGCCCTGCATCCAGCTGAAGACCGAGGCGGTGAGCAGGAGCCATCCGCCCCACAGCGCCAGGGCGGCGCGGGCGGGGTCGGTGCGGGGCGCGCGGCGCGTGGCCCACAGCCCGGCGGCGAGCAGGACGAGCGCGGCGGGCAGCAGCCAGGAGATCTGGCCGCCGATGACGGGCCCGAACATGCGGCCCCATCCGGCGTCCTGGTCGAGGTTGCCGAGGCCGCCGGTCTCCTCGCCGTTGAGGCGTCCGAGCCCGTTGTAGCCGAGGGCCAGTTCCAGGACGGAGTCGTGCTGCGACCCGCCGATGTAGGGGCGGGCGGAGGCGGGCACCAGCGCGACGGCCGCGACCCACCACCCGGCCGAGGCCAGCAGCACTCCCCCGGCGGCGGCCAGCTGCCACAGCCGCCGCCGCCAGGGCGTGGGCGCGGCGAGCAGGTAGACCAGCGCGAACACCGGGACGACCAGGAACGCCTGGAGCATCTTGGCCAGGAACCCGGTCCCGGTGCAGGCGGCGGCGAGCAGCAGCCAGGGGGTGCTCGCGCTCTCCTGGGCGCGCAGCGCGGCGTAGGCGCCGAGGGTCAGCAGCAGCACGAGCAGGGCGTCGGGGTTGTTGAACCGGAACATCAGCGCGGCCACCGGCGTCAGCGCGAGCGCGGCGCCGGCGAGCAGGGCCGCCCAGGCGGGGAAGCGGCGGCGGACGGCCGCGTGCAGGACCGCGACGGTCGCCACGCCCATGAGCGCCTGCGGGACGAGGATGCTCCAGGTGTTGACTCCGAAAACGCGTGCGGCCAGGGCCATCGGCCACAGCGCGGCGGGGGGTTTGTCGACGGTGATGGCGTTGGCGGCGTCGGAGGAGCCGAAGAAGAACGCCTTCCAGCTGGTGGCGCCGGCCTGGACGGCGGCGGAGTAGAACGCGTTGGCCCATCCGGACGCGCCGAGTCCCCAGAGGTAGGCGACGCCGGTGGCGGTGAGCAGGGCCAGCAGCGCGGGCCGGGCCCAGGCGGGGTCGGTGGCGGGGCCGCGCAGCAGCCGCCGCGGGAGACCGCCCCACCCGCGCGGGGTGCGGGGCGCGGGCGGGGCGGTCGGGATCGTGGTGGTCATGTGCGTGTTCCCTGTTCAGCCGAGCTTGTACAGCCGGGCGCCGGTGGAGCCTCCGGCGGCGGTGCCGGTGGTGCCGCCGTAGGCGCTCGCGTCGACGGGGGTCGCGTTCTTCTGGACCCAGGCGGTGACGGCGGTGTCGCCGCCGCCGGGGCCCATGCGGCCGCCGAGCAGGATGTAGCGGAGCCTGCCCTCCTTGACGTACTGCTGGAGCTTGGCGACGGTCATGGCGGGGTCGCTGCCGGTGAAGCCGCCCATGGCGATGACGGGGCGCCCGGTCCGCAGGATGATCGAGGAGGCCTCCTGGGCGCTGGAGACGGCGAGCAGCCAGGTGGCGCCGCCCTGGTTCTTCTCCAGGTAGGCGATCATCTGGGTGTCGACGCCGCCGCCGGGCCCGCCGCCGAATCCGCCGCGCGCGCCGGCCCCGCCGGGTCGCTGCTGCCCGCGTCCGCCCGCGGCCCGTCCGTCCGGGGCCTGCCCGTTCTGCCCGCCGGCCTGCCACGGCGGCATCTGCCCTCCGGGCGCCTGGCCAGTGGGCGCTTGGCCGCCGGGGGCCTGGCCGCCGGGGGCCTGGCCGCCGGACATGGCGGGGGGTGTGCCGCGGCCGCCGGGGAAGGCGCCGGGCGGGCCGAAGCCGCCGCCGGACGCGGGTCCGGCCAGGGGGTTGGTGCCGTTGGAGGTGGTGGAGGCGGCCGAGACGGCGTAGGCGCCGGGGCCCGCCAGGCCCGCGGTCACGGCGAGGGCCAGGCCCGCGACGGTGGCGCGCGTCCCGGCGCGGCCGGAGACCCGTCCCGCGATCAGGGCGGCGACAGCCAGGACGGTGGCGGCGGCGACGGCCCACCGCAGCCACGGGTTCCAGGACGGGGTGCGTTCCAGCAGGACGAACGCCCACGCGCCGGTGACGGCGACGCCTGCGGGCAGCGCCCACGCCCAGGCCCGCGACCTGCGGTGGGCGCCGGTCAGCAGGACGGCTCCGGCGCCGGTGAGCGCGGCGATCGCGGGGGCCATGGCGGTGGAGTAGTAGGGGTGGAAGGTGCCCTGGGCGAAGCTGAACACCACGTAGTGGACGGCGAGCCATCCGCCCCACAGCAGCAGCGCCGCGCGGGCGGTGTCGGTGCGGGGGCGGCGGCGCAGCAGGACGAGGCCGGCGGCCAGGGCGAGGACGGCGAACGGGATGAGCCAGGAGATCTGGCCGCCGAGGATGTCGTTGAACAGCCGCCCGGCGCCGGACCGGCCGCCGAAGCCGCCGCCTCCTCCGGGGCCGCCGCGCCCGCCGGGGCCGTTGCCCTGGCCGAGGATGCGGCCGAGGCCGTTGTAGCCGACGACCAGGTCCCAGGCGGTGCCGTCGGTGCTGCCGCCGATGTAGGGGCGGGAGCGGGCCGGGATGGCGTCGACCAGCAGCGTCCACCAGAGGGAGGACGCGGCCAGGACGGCCCCGGCGGCGAGCAGGTGCCCGACGCGGCGCGCCAGGCCGGGCCGCGCGGCGACCAGGTAGGCCAGGGCCAGCGCGGGGACGACCAGGAACGCCTGCAGCATCTTGGTGTTGAAGCCGCATCCGACGAGGAACGCCGCGAGGAGCAGGGGCCGCAGCCGGCCGGTGTCGACGGCGCGCTGGCAGGCCCAGGCGGCGGCGACCAGGAACAGCACCAGGAGGGTGTCGGGGTTGTTGTCGCGGTTGATCGCGACGGTGATCGGGGTGAGGGCCAGGACGGCGGCGGCGGTGAGCGCGGCGGCGTGCCCGAAGGCGCGGCGGACGGTCGCGTGCAGCACGGCGACGGCGGCGACGCCGGCGGCGACCTGCGGGAGCAGCAGGCTCCAGGTCCCGAATCCGAGGACGCGGGCGGACAGGCCCATGGCCCACAGCGCCATGGGCGGTTTGTCGACGGTGATGTAGGAGCCGGCGTCCAGGGAGCCGAAGAAGAACGCCTTCCAGCTCTGGGTGCCGCTCTTGACGGCGGCGGAGTAGTAGGCGTTGGCGTCGCCGGCGGCCGACAGCCCCCACGCGTACAGGGCGGCGGCGGTGATCAGGACGGCCCACAGGGCGGGGCGCGCCCAGCGGGGGTCGCCGTCCGCGCCGAGGAGCAGCCGGCGGGCGCGGCCGCGGGGCGCGGCGTGCCCGGTGTCGGGCGGCGGGGCGAGGGTGGAGGTCATGCCGTGGTCCCTCCGGTGCGGTCGGCGGCGGATGCGGGTGCGGGTGCGGCGGCGGGTCCTGCGGTGGTTTGGTCGGGGTGGTCGTCGAGGCGGCGCGGGTGGAAGATCCAGGCGCGCATGAGCAGGAACCGCACGAGGGTGGCCAGGGCGTTGGCGGTGACGAGCGCGGCGACCTCGACGGCGCGTCCGGCGCCGGGCGCGGCGGTGTGCAGCAGCGCCAGGCCGCCGGTGCTGAGGGCCAGGCCGAGCAGGAACGCGGCGCCGCCTTCGAGTTGCTGGCGCAGCGCGCGGCGGTTGCCGGTGACGCCGAAGGTGAAGCGGCGGTTGGCGGCGGTGTTGCCGACGGTGGTGACCACCAGGGAGAGCGCGTTGGCCCACAGCGGCCCGAGGAAGAGGCGCAGCAGGACGAACAGGATGAGCTGGGCGAGGGTGCTGAGGACGCCGATGACGGCGAAGGCGGGCAGCTGGCGGGCCATGCCGGCGGGGAGCGCTTCGGCGGCCCGGCCCGTGGTCGCGGCGGGGCCGGGGCGCCCGCCGACGGGTGCGCGGAACGCGCCGGTGAGCATGCGGCGGGCGACGCGGGCCATGCCGCGCAGGTCGTCGCGGGCGGTGCGCAGGACGTCGACGCGGCTGTCGGGGTCGTCGACCCAGTCGACGGGGACCTCGTGGATGCGCAGCCCGTTGCGTTCGGCGAGCAGCAGCAGCTCGGTGTCGAAGAACCATTCCTCGTCCTCGACCGAGGGCAGCAGCGCCTGCACGATCTCGGTGCGGGCGGCCTTGAAGCCGCACTGGGCGTCGGTGAAGCGGGCGGCCAGGGCGGTGCGCAGCAGCAGGTTGTAGCAGCGGGAGATGATCTCGCGGCGGGGGCCGCGCACGACGGCGGAGCCGCGGGTCAGGCGGGAGCCGATGGCCAGGTCGCTGTGCCCGGAGATGAGGGGGGCGACCAGCGGCAGGAACGCGTCCAGGTCGGTGGACAGGTCGACGTCCATGTAGGCGACGACGTCGGCGTCGCTGGTCCCCCACACGTGGCGCAGGGCCCGGCCGCGGCCCTTGTCGCGCAGGCGGACGGCGCGGACGCGGGGGTGGCGGGCGGCCAGGTCGCGGGCGATCGGCCAGGTGGCGTCGGTGCTGGCGTTGTCGGCGACGGTGATGCGGAAGGGGTAGGGGAGGGTGTCGGCGAGGTAGGCGTGCAGGCGTTCGACGCTGGCGGACAGGACGCGTTCCTCGTTGTGGACGGGGACGACCACCTCGACGAGCCGTCCCCGTCCGCCGTGGTCGTGCGGCGGCGGGGGCGGCGCGGCGGGCGTGCCCGGTTCGGTGATGAGGTGACTCATGGAACCGAGGTTCGGGCGCCGGTGTGGGAGGGCGGTGAGCCGTGTCTTAACGCCGCATGAGAAACCCGCCGGGCCCCGCCGGGAGGGGTGTTCAGTCGCCGGGGGCGGGGGCGCCGGGCAGGTGGACGCGGGCGAGGGTGCCGCCGCCGGGGGCGGGTCGGAGGGCGACGCTTCCGCCGCATTCGGCGACGACGCGCGCGACGATGGACAGCCCGAGCCCGGAGCCGGGCAGGCTGCGGGCCGACGGGGAGCGCCAGAACCGTTCGAACACGTGCGGCAGGTCGGCGGCGGGGATGCCGGGTCCGTGGTCGCGGACGGTGAGCTCGCCGCCGTCGAGGGCGACGGTGACGGTGCCGCCGGGCGGGCTGAACTTCACGGCGTTGTCCAGGAGGTTGACGATGGCGCGTTCCAGTGAGGCGGGGTCGCCGTGGACGTGCCAGGGCCGGGCGTCGCAGGTGATGGTGAGGCCGGGGCCGCGCAGGCGGGCGCGTTCGACGGCGCGGTCGAGGACCTCGTGCAGGGCGACGGTCTCGCGGACGGGCGCGGTGTCGGCGGGCCGGGCGAGCTCCAGCAGGTCGCCGACGAGGCTGGACAGTTCCCGCATCTGCGCCCTGACGCTGGCCAGCAGGTTGCGGCGGGTCTCCTCGGGCAGGTCGCGGCCGGCGGCCTCGGCGCGCAGCAGCAGGTCGATGTTGGTGCGCAGGCTGGTGAGGGGGGTGCGCAGCTCGTGCCCGGCGTCGGCGATGAGCTGCTGCTGGCGTTCGCGGGAGGCGGCCAGGGCCGCGGTCATGGTGTTGAAGGAGCGGCTGAGCCGGGCGATCTCGTCGGTGCCCTCCTCGGGGATGCGGGTGTCCAGGTCCTCGGTGCGGGCGATGTGCTCGACGGCGCCGGTGAGCTCGTCCACGGGCCGCAGCGACGCGCGGGCGATCATGAGGCCGGCGGCGGCGGACACCAGGACGCCGAGGGCGGTGACGGCGGTGAGCAGCAGCGCCAGGTTGTCCAGGGGGCCCTGGACCTCGTCGAGGGAGATGGCGTAGGACACGGCGGCGGGGGTGCCGTCGGGCAGCCGGAACGAGCGGGTGAGGATCCGGACGTCGTCCTCGGTCCCGGAGGCGGTGACTCCGGTGCCGTCGTGGTAGGCGTGGTCGCGTTCGCCGCGGGCGACCTGCACGTCCTCGGCGGTGACCTTCAGCGCGCCGGCGCCGGGGACGGTGCAGCGCCGCCCGTCGGCGCCGACCAGCTGCATGATCTCGTAGGGGCCGGGCGGCGGGTTCTGGGCGCCGGTGCCGGTGGGCTCGGACGGGCAGGCGGCCAGGATCGCCTCGGGGCGGCGCGGCAGGCGGGGGCCGTGGAAGGGCGGCTGCCCGTCGCGGTAGCCGTCCCGGGCGCCGGGCGGGCCGCCCGACACCGCGCCGAGGCGGCGGTCCAGCTCGCGGTACAGCTGGTTGCGGGTCAGCAGCCAGCCGGCGCTGGCGCAGGCGGCGACGGCGAGCGCGACGGCCGCGGCGGTGAGCAGCGCCATGCGGGCGCGCAGCGTGAGCCGGCGGGTGAGCCGCCGGGCGACCGGCGCGCGGGTGCTCACGGGGACGCCGCCGGGCGCAGCACGTACCCGACGCCGCGGACGGTGTGCACCAGCCGCGGCAGCCCGCCCGCCTCGGTCTTGCGCCGCAGGTACATCACGTACACGTCCAGGGAGTTGGAGGCGGGTTCGAAGTCGAACCCCCAGACGGTCTCCAGGATCTGCTCGCGGGTGAGGACCTGGCGGGGGTGGGTGAGGAACATCTCCAGCAGCATGTACTCGGTGCGGGTCAGTTCCAGGGGGCGTCCGGCGCGGGCGACCTCGCGGGTGAGGGTGTTCATGCGCAGGTCGTCGAAGGTCAGGACCTCGCCGGAGACGTCGCCGGGGCGGGCGGCGGGGGCGGCCATGGCGGCGCGGCGCAGCAGGGCGCGGACGCGGGCGAGCAGTTCGTCGAGGTCGAACGGTTTGGCGAGGTAGTCGTCGGCGCCGGCGTCCAGTCCGGTGACGCGGTCGCCGACCATGTCGCGGGCGGTGAGCATGAGCACCGGCATGGTGGCGCCGAGGGCGCGCAGCCGCCGGCAGGTGGTCAGGCCGTCCATGCGGGGCATGAGCACGTCCAGCACGACCAGGTCGGGGGTCTCGCGCTCGACCTGGTCCAGGGCGGTGACGCCGTCGGCGGCGCCGGTGACGCGGTAGCCCTCGAACTCCAGGCTGCTGGTCAGCGACTCGCGGACGGCCGGTTCGTCGTCGACCACGAGGATCCGCGGGGGCGGTGTGTCCTGCGCGCCGGGTTCCATGTACTCACGGTAAACAGCCCCGGTGGGCGGCCCGGCCACCGGTGGCGGTTTCTCATGGTTCTTTCAGAATCTTCTGAGGGGCGGTTCAGCGTTCGCGGTCGGAGGGCGCGCCGCCGGTCTCTGCGGTGTCAGCGTTGTCCGGGGTGTCGTCGGTGGCCTCGGCCCACGCGTCACCGGCGCCGGCGGGCCCGGTGGGCCGGGTGGGCTCGGTGGCGGGCTCGACGGTGGCCTCGATGACGACGGCGGTCGCGGCGGCCGGGTCGGCGGGGCCGGACGGGGCGGGGCGGGTGGCGGTGGTCCAGGTGGTCTTGGCGACGTCGACGACGACGTCGCGGGACACCTCGACGATGAGGCCGCGCAGGGTGTCGCGCAGGGCGAGCTTGAGGGCGTCGCGGAGCAGTTCGCGAAGGACGGCCTCCACGGCGGCGGTGGCGGCGCGGGCGGCCAGGTCGCGGGCGGTGCGGGCCAGGGCGCTGCCGGCGGCGGCGGTGAGCAGGCCGGCGGCGGTGCGGGCCGCGCCGCGCACGGCGGGGTCGCGGCCGGCGCGGGCGGCCAGGTCGGCCAGCGGTGCCAGGTCGGCGGCGGCGCCGGTGGTCTCGGCGGCGTCGCGGGCGGTGTCGCGCAGGGCGGCGGCCAGGTCGCGGGCGGCCTGCTCGGCGGTCTGGCGGACGACGCGGGCGACGACGTCGCGGCCGGCGGCCATGAGGGCGTCCACGGCGGCGTCGGCGACGGTGTCGACGGCGGCGTCCACGACCATCCGGGTGGCGGCCTGCACGACGGGGGCCGCGGCGGTGCGGCCGGCGACGTCCAGGGCGGTGGCGGTGGCGGCGCGGGCGAGGGGGCTCTGGGCGGCCAGGCGGCGCGCGGCGGCGGCCATGGGGTGGCGGGCGGCCTGCTCGGCGAGGGTCATCGCGGCGGTGGCGGCCTCGAACGCGCCGGCGGTGGCGGGGTTGGCCGCGGCGGCGGCGCGGGCCTCGGTGACGGCGCGTTCGGCGGCGGCGCGGGCGGCCTTGACGGCGGCGTCCCGCGCGGCCTGCTCGGCGGCCCTCATCACCGGCGTCCCCGACACCTGCGCCAGGATGCGGTCGGCGGCGAGCGCCGCCGCGCCGCGGGCGGCGTCGCGGACCGGTTCGCTCGCGGTGGCGATCCGCGCGGCGGCCGGGGCCAGGCCGTCCCAGATCTCCTGCACCCGCCGGGCGGCGGCCCGGTCGGCCCGGTCGACGCGGTCGAGCCCGGTCGGCCGTTCGTCGTTGTCGTCCACGGTCACGCCCCCTCATCGCGGTCCCGCCCCCAAATCACCATAACTGCCGAACAGTGCCGCCAGTTCCGGCCACCGCGCCGCGATCCGCCGCCGCCCCGGGCAAGGGCGCGCCCCGGGCGGTGCGGTCAGCGGCCGCAGGACGGGCAGGGGGTGCGGGTGCGGCGGGCGTAGGCGCGTGCGGCGGCGGCCATCCCGGCGCCCCAGGCGAAGTAGGCGGGGACGGCGACCCAGAAGAACGCCTCGGGCAGGTCGAGGCCCCCATCGGGCGGGAACGGGTTGCGGCCGTGGAGCCGCTCCCAGGCCATCTGCAGCAGCATCAGCCCGAAGTAGACGACCAGGCCGCCGGAGATCGCGGCGCCGGGCCACAGCACCAGCCGCCGGGGAACGCCGCGCCCGGACAGGCCGGGGACCCGGCGCGGCCAGGTCCGTCCGAAGGGGTGGACCAGGGCGAGGGGCAGCAGGCAGCCGCCGAGCACGAACCCGGCCTCGAACAGCACCGCCGAGGCGCCGCCCGACAGCGGCGACTCGGCGAACCCGACGACGGCCTGGGCGGCGATGCGGGTGAGGCATCCGGCGACGGCGAGGTAGGCGGCCCCGTACGCCCAGGCGGGCGTGCGGGGCAGGGCGCCCGCCGCGGCCGCGGGACGCGCGCAGGCGGCGCAGGCCGGTCCGGTGCGGGTGCGGGCGGTGTAGGCGCGGGCGGACAGGGCCGTCAGGACCCCGGCGGTGACGGCCGCGGCCCGCGACAGCGCGCCGAGCGGGTAGAACCCCAGGCCCAGGCCGGGCAGGACCGCGCCGACCACGTCCAGCAGAAGCATCGCCCCGGAGCCGACCAGGCACGCCGCGGCGGTCCAGGCGGCGCCCGCCAGCGCCAGGCGCGGGATGCGGGCGAGGCGGTCGGCGCGCGAGAGGACGAGGGCGGCCAGGGCGAGCGCGGCGGCCCCGCACAGTCCGGCGCCCGCCCATCCGGTGAAGACGACGAGATCGGTGCCGATGGGCGACATGTCGTGCGGCCGGTGCCCTGAGGCCCAGTACGCGCGCAGGGCGCCGTAGGCGGTGACCCAGGCGAGCACGGCCGCGGGGAGGCGGCGTCCCAGGGCGTGCGGCGAGAGGCGGGCGGCGAGCGTGGTGGCCATGGCCACGATCGTGGCCGGGCCGGGGCGGGCGGGCCTCCCCGCCGCGGCCGAGGCCGCTCCCCCGCGCGGGTGAGAAAACCGGTTGGCCGGGCGTGGGCGGGCCGGTAGAGTCCCGGATGGAACCGGAAGGGGGATGAGGACCTATGGCCGTCGCAGTGATGGCTGCTGCCCGCAGCACTCAGCCTGTCCTCGTTTCCCGGGCCTCCGGCTGATCGACTCACTGCGCGCCGCCTGCGGCGCCGTCACGCCGGGGCCCCTTCACGCAAGGGTTCCGATCCGTTGTCTTCCTCTTTCACGGGGTCGTCTCCTCTGGCCGCCTACGGCTGGGACGACGCCCTGGAGCATGAGTTCACCTCTCACCGCGCGGCGGGGCTGATCCCCGCGCGGGTGGCCGCGGTCGACCGTGGCCTGTGCGATGTGGTCACCGAGAACGGCCCGGCACGGGCCTCCACCGGGTCCGGCCTGTCCACCGGGTCCGGTGGAGATCCGGCGGCGGCGCCGTGCACGGGCGACTGGGCGGCGCTGCTCGCCGGCGGCCCGGACGGGCGGCCGGCGGTGGCGGCGCTGCTGCCGCGCCGGACCGCGATCGTGCGGTCGTCGGCGTCGCGTGATTCGCGCGGCCAGGTCCTGGCCGCCAACGTCGACACCGTCGCGGTCGCGGTGTCGCTGGCCGTCCCGCTGGATCTGGGGCGGGTCGAGCGGCTGCTGGCGCTGGCCTGGGAGAGCGGGGCGCGGCCGGTGGTCGTGCTCACCAAGGCCGACCGTGTTCCCGGCGCCGCCGGGGAACGCGCCGAGGTCGCCGCCGCCGCGCCGGGCGTGGACGTGGTGGCCTGCAGCGCAGCGACCGGCGAGGGCGTGGAGGCCGTCCGCGCCGTCCTGTCGGGGACGGTGGTGCTGGTCGGGCCGTCGGGCGCGGGCAAGTCCACCCTGGGCAACGCGCTGCTGGGCGCCGAGGCGCTGGCCACGGGCGCGGTCCGGGAGGCCGACGGCAAGGGCCGGCACACCACCGTGCGGCGGGATCTGCTGCCGCTGCCGGGCGGCGGCGTCCTGATCGACACGCCGGGGCTCCGCGGCGTGGGCCTGTTCGAGGCGTCGCAGGGGCTGGAGCGCACCTTCGCCGACGTCGAGGAGCTGGCCGCGCGGTGCCGGTTCGGCGACTGCGCGCACGGCTCCGAGCCGGGCTGCGCCGTCCTGGAGGCGGTCGAGGACGGGACGCTGCCGCGCCGCCGCCTCGACAGCTACCGCAAGCTGCTGCGCGAGAACGCGTGGGCGGCCTCGCGCACCGACCAGCGGCTGCGCGCCGAGCGGGAGAACCGCACCAAGGCGATCAGCAGGTGGCAGCGGCAGATGTACAAGGAGCGGGGGCGGGACAGGTGAGCTGGACGACCAGGCCTGAGGCGGCGGGCGATCAGGGCGCGGTCCGCGCGGTGGTGCGGGCCGCGTTCCCGACCGTCCACGAGGCGGATCTGGTGGACGCGCTGCGCCGCGACGCGGCGTGGGTGCCGGAGCTGTCGGTGGTGGCCGAGGGCGAGGACGGCGGGGTCGCCGGGTACGCGCTGGCGACGCGGTGCGCGGTCGGCGGGGCGGGCGCTCTGGCGCTGGCGCCGGTGGCGGTCCTGCCGGAGGCGCAGGGGCGCGGCGCGGGCGGCGCGGCCGTCCGGGCGGTGCTGGAGAGGGCGGCGGTCCGCGCGGCGGCCGGGGGCGAGCGGCTGGTGGTGGTGCTCGGTCATCCGGGGTACTACCCGCGGTTCGGTTTCGTGCGGGCGTCGCCGCTGGGCGTCGGGGTGGCGTTCGAGGTGCCCGACGAGGCGCTGATGGCGCTGGTGCTGGACGGGCCGGGCCCGGTGCCGTCGGGGACGGTGCGGTACCCGGCGCCGTTCGGCGTCTGACCCGCCGCGTGCGCTGACCTGCTGAACCCCCGGCCGGCCGGGCCCCCGTGCGGGGCCCGGCCGGCCGGGGGTTCGGTGTTCCGTTCCGCGGCGCCGTCGCCGGGCCGCGGCCCGGCTTCGGGTGTGGCCCGGTGACCGTGAGGGGGTCAGCGGCCGCGGACGCGGTAGGTCCGCACGGACAGGGGCGCGAACACCGCGAGCAGGAGCAGCGCCCAGCCGATCGTGGCGGGGACGGGGTGGGCGAGGGGCCAGGCGAGGTCTCCGGCGGGCGCGCCGGGGTTGCCGAACAGTTCGCGGCAGGCGGCGGTGAGGGCGCTGACGGGGTTCCATTCGGCGATGACCTGCAGGACCTTGGGCATGCCGCCGGTGGGGACGAAGGAGTTGGACAGCATGGTGATCGGGAAGACCAGGGGGATGAGCTGGTCGGCGGTCTGCTCGTTCTTGACCACCAGGCCGAGGTAGCAGCCGGCCCAGCTGAGCGCGTACCGCATCAGCGCCAGGAGCAGGAACGCCTCGGCGGTCTGCCAGACGCCGTTGTGGGCGCGCCAGCCGACGATCAGGCCGGCGACGGCCATGATGACCATGCCGAGGACGCCGTTGAGGATCTCGGCGCCGGTCTGCCCGAACGGGACGGCGGCGCGGGCCATGGGCATGGAGCGGAACCGGTCCATGACGCCGCGGGAGGCGTCGGTGGCGACGCGCATGGTGACGGCCATGGTGGAGGTGAAGGTGACCATGGCGAACAGGCCGGGCATCAGGTATTCGCGGTAGTTGCCGCCGCCGGGGACGGAGATGGCGCTGCCGAACACGTAGCCGAACAGCACGACCATGACCGCGGGGAAGATCAGGGCGGCGATGAGCTCGCCGGGTTCCTGGCGGATGCGGCCGAGTTCGCGGCCGATGAGGGTGAGGCCGTCGGCGAGCGCCCAGCGCAGCCGTCCGGTGCGGGAGGCGGGGGCGGTGAAGGCGGTCATCGGACGGTCTCCTTGCGCCGCGCGGCGGTGTCGGCGCCGCGCCCGGCACCGGGGTCGGGGGTGTCGGGGTCGGGGGTGTTTCCGGTGAGGCGGAGGAACACCTCGTCGAGGGTGGGGCGGCGCAGCCCGACGTCGCCGACGGTGACGCCGGCGCGGTCGAGTTCGCGGACGACGTCGGCCAGCCGCACCGATCCGGCGGTGAGCGGCACCGAGAGGCGTTCGCCCTCCAGGGCCGGGTGGCTGCCGGTGAGGGTGTGCAGGAGCGCGGCGGCGCGGCCGGCCATGGCGGGGTCGTCCAGGACGACGTCGAGGCGGTCGCCGATGGAGGCCTTGAGCCGGTCGGGGGTGCCGGTGGCGATGACGCGGCCGTGGTCGATGACGGCGATGTCGTCGGCGAGCCGGTCGGCCTCGTCCAGGTACTGGGTGGTGAGCAGGACGGTGGTGCCGTCGGCGACCAGGCCGCGGACGGCGTCCCAGATCTCGCCGCGGCTGCGGGGGTCCAGGCCGGTGGTGGGCTCGTCCAGGAACAGCACCTGGGGCCGCAGGATCAGGCTGGTGATCAGGTCGAGGCGGCGGCGCATCCCGCCGGAGTAGCCGGCGACCTGCCGGTCGGCGGCGGCGGCGAGCCCGAACCGCTCCAGCAGCTCGTCGGCGCGGCGGTGGGCCTCGCGGCGGGTCAGGTGGTACAGGCGGCCGAACATGCGCAGGTTGCCGCGTCCGGTGAGCTTCTCGTCGACGGCGGCGTGCTGGCCGGCCAGGCCGATGCGGGCGCGGACCCGGTCGGGGTCGCGGGCGACATCGTGGCCGGCGATGCGGGCGTGCCCGGCGTCGGCGTCGGCGAGCGTGGCCAGGATCCGCACGGCGGTGGTCTTGCCCGCGCCGTTGGGGCCGAGGACCCCGCAGACCGTGCCGGCGGGGACGGCCAGGTCGAGGCCGTCCAGGGCCTGGGTGTCCCCGAAGCGCTTGCGCAGCCCCTCGGCCACCACGATCGGTTCGTCGGTCACAACCCCTCCTCTGGGTACGTTGTACGCAGCTACGGTAGACAACTGGGTACGTCGTACGCAACTAGGATGCTCGGGGAGAGTCACGAGGAGGTCCGTTGACAGGCGGCGAGCGGCACGTCAGCATCTGGTCGATTCCCGAGCGGCAGGGCCGGGGACCGCGCCCCGCGTACAGCCGCACCCAGATCACCGAGGCGGCGATCCGCATCGCCGACGCCGAGGGGCTGGAGGCGGCCTCGATGCGCCGCATCGCAGCCGACCTGGGCACCGGCGCGATGTCGCTGTACCGCTACGTGCCCTCCCGCGAGGACCTGATCGAGCTGATGATCGACCACGTCCTGCTGGAGATGGACATCCCCGAGCGGCCGAGCGGCGACTGGCGCGCCGACCTGACGCTGATCGCCGAGAACACCCGCGCGGTGTGGCGCGGGCACGCCTGGCTGGCGGGCCTGGCCCGGCCGCGCGCCACGCTCGGCCCCAACCGGCTGCGGCTGCTGGAGTTCGCCTTCGGCGCGCTGGACGTCGGCATCCCGATCGACGACATGCTCACCCTGCTGGACATGCTGAACGGCTACGTCGAGCGCACGGTGCGCGGCGAGATCGAGTGGATGCGGGAGATGCGCCAGAGCGGGATGACGCCCGAGCGCTGGATGATGCAGAGCGCCCCCTACGTCCGCGAGCTGCTCGACTCCGGCAGGTACCCGATGTTCGAGCGCATCGTGAAGGACGCGCGCCTGCCCCACATGTCCGGCGAGGAGCAGTTCTGGTATGGGCTGGAGCGCGTCCTGGACTGCATCGCGTGCGCCATGCCCGACCCGTCCTGACCGGCTCTGCTCCCCCGGGGCACGGGTCCGCGGGAACGCGCCGGGATCGGCTGGGTGGATCGGAGGGACGGGGGGCGCTTGAGCGGGGGCGGGCCGGGCACGAATCCGGCGAGATGACGATTGTGTTCGGTCCGGCGCGGCCGGCCCGGGGCCCGGAAGGGCCGCAGCTCGTTCGTGATCAGGAGAGGCCCATGACCGTCGTTCCCGCCCAGGATGTCCCGCGACCGACCCCCCATAGCGGCCGGTGGCCGCTGCCAGGCGGGCGGGCCGCGGTGAGCAGCGTCCGCGGGATCGTGCAGGGCGCCCTGCACGTGTGGGGGCTGGGGCCGGCGACGGCGAGCCTGACCGACCGGCTGGCGCCGCTGATCCAGGACGTGGTGGCGCGGGCCGACCCGCGCCGGCGCGGGTCACTGGTCCTGCGGCTGGAGCTGCACGAGCCCGTCCGGCTGCTGCTGGGCGAGGTCCTGCGGCCGGGCGGAGCGCCCGGCGGACTGCCCGGCGAGGAGGCCGGGCGGGGCTGCAACGTCGCCGCGATCGCCGCCACCTACGGCAGGCGGCCCGTGCGGGACGACGCGGGCGCCTGGTACGCCCATGTGTTCGTATGGCCGCCCGCGCCGGAGGCGGTGCCGGGGACGCCCGGGAGCCGCTGACCTGCTCCCGGCCCGGCCGGTCCCCCGCCCGCGGCGGGATGAGCCGGTGTCTCCCCGGCAGGGATCGAACCTGCGGCTTCCGGCTTCGGAGGCCGGCGCTCTGTCCGCTGAGCTACGGGGAGGGGGCGTCCCGTCCCCAGGGTGACAGCGGGGACGGGACGGGAGACGCCGGTGGGATTCGAACCCACGTGTGACGGTTCTGCAGACCGCCGCCTGAACCGCTCGGCCACGGCGTCACGGGTCGGCCCTCGCGGGCCGGTGAGGAAACGGGGGCGCCCCTCGCGCGGGGCGGGCCGGCGACACCGGTGGGTCAGCGGGGCGTCCGGCCGGTGGTTCGGGACCGGGGTGCGGTGCGTGCGCCGCGACAGCGGGTCATCTCCCGTCCCTCCCCTGCGGTGCCGTGGGCCCGCCTTCGCCGGGCCCGTGCGGGTGCTGCATGATCAGAGTGCCCTGCGCGGCGGGGGCGCCGCAACGGGTTTTCCGCCCGGCCGGTTTCCACTGAGCGGAACGATGATGTTCCGGCGTTCGCCGCGCGTGGTGAGGGTGGGAGTTCGGCGCGGCACCCCTTTGCGAGGAGGAACGATGACGTTGCTCGACCCTGGCGCGTGGACCGGGAAGATCTTCGACGGCGGCTGGGCGGCGGCCGGCGACGGCGGCGTGTTCGAGGTGAGCGAGCCCGCGACCGGCGGGACGCTCGGCACACTGGGCCGGGCGGGCGCCGCGGACGTGGCACGGGCGGCGCGGGCCGCGGCGGCGGCGCAGCGGGACTGGGCGGCCCGCACCTACGAGGAGCGCGCCGCGGTGCTGCGGGCGGCGGGCCGGCTGTTCGAGGAGCACGCCGCCGAGATCGGCGACTGGATCGTGCGGGAGGCGGGGTCGATCCCCCCGAAGGCGGAACTGGAGACGCATTTCGCGGCGAGCCTGTGCTACGAGTCGGCCGCGCTGGCCTCGCACCCCCAGGGACTGGTGCTGCCGTCGGCGCAGCCGCGGTGGAGCCTGGCGCGGCGCCGCCCCGCCGGGGTGGTGAGCGTGATCTCGCCGTTCAACTTCCCGCTGATCCTGGCGATGCGGTCGGTGGCGCCGGCGCTGGCGCTCGGCAACGCCGTGCTGCTCAAGCCGGACCCGCGCACGGCGGTGTGCGGCGGGGTGAGCATCGCGCGGATCTTCCAGGAGGCGGGCCTGCCGGACGGGCTGCTGCACCTGCTGCCGGGCGGCCGCGAGGCCGGGGAGGCGGTCGTGGCGGCGCCGGAGGTGCGGGTGGTGTCCTTCACCGGCTCCACCGCCGCCGGACGCAGGATCGGCGAGGTGTGCGGGCGGCTCCTCAAGCGCGCCCACCTGGAGCTCGGCGGCAACAACGCGCTGATCGTGCTGCCGGGCGCGCGGATCGCCGACGCGGTGTCGGCGGGGGCGTGGGGCGCCTTCCTGCACCAGGGGCAGATCTGCATGACCTCCGGGCGGCACCTGGTGCACGAGAGCCTGCACGCCGAGTACGTGGCGGCGCTGGCAGACAGGGCCGACAAGCTCCCGGTCGGCGACCCGGCCGCCGGGCCGGTCGCCCTCGGCCCCATCATCGACGCCGGACAGCTCGCGCACGTCGACGAGCTCGTCAAGGCGACCGTCGCGGCCGGGGCACGGCTGGCGGCGGGCGGCACCCACGAAGGCCTGTTCTACCGCCCGACCGTGCTGGACGAGGTGACGCCCGACATGCCCGCCTACGCGCAGGAGGTGTTCGGGCCGGTCGCGCCGGTGGTGCCGTTCTCCACGCCGCAGGAGGCGGTGGAGCTCGCCTCGGCGACCGAATACGGGCTGTCGCTGGGCATCCTCGGCGACGTGGGCCAGGCAATGAAGATCGCCGACGCCGTCCCGACGGGACTGGTCCACATCAACGACCAGACGGTCAACGACGAGCCGGTCGTGCCGTTCGGCGGGGTGGCGGCGTCGGGCAACGGGTCCCGGTTCGGCGGCCCGGATGCCAACATCGAGGCGTTCACCGAGACGCAGTGGGTCACGATCCGCGGCGAGATCGCCACCTACCCCTTCTGACCCCGGCGAGGAGGGGTGATGGGCCGCGATCCGGAGTACCTGGCGTTCCTGCGGGCCCGCCTCGCCGCGCCCGGCGGGACGGGCCGCACGGTCGGCGACGCCCGCCGCGAGCACGCCGCCGACCTCGCCCGCTCCCCGCGCCCGCCCGTCGACACCGTCACGGACCTGACGGTGGAGGGACCCGCGGGCCCGATCCCCGCCCGGCTGTACCGGCCGGCCTGGGACGGCCCGGCGCCGGTGCTGGTGTACCTGCACGGCGGCGGGTGGGTGCTCGGCGACGTCGAGTCCTACGACCCGGTCGTGCGGGCCCTGGCGGTGGCCAGCGGTGTGGCGTGGATGTCGGCCGGATACCGGCGCCCGCCCGAGGACCCGTTCCCGGCCGCGCTGGACGACGCCGTCGCCGCCGTCCGCTGGGTCGCGGCGAACGCGGCCCGCCTCGGCCTGGACCCCGCCCGGGTCGGGGTCGCCGGAGACAGCGCGGGCGGCCAGCTCGCCGCGGCGGCCGCCGGGCTGCTGCGCGCCGCGGGGCCCGCCCGGCCCGTCCTGCAGGTCCTGCTGTACCCCGCGCTGGACCTGCGCGAGGTCCCGCCGCCGCTGCCCGACCCCGACGGGCTGCGGTTCCCGCCCTCGGGCGCCGGCCGCGCCCTGGACGCCTACCTGCGCGGCGCCGACCGCACCGGCCCGCGAGTGTCGCCGCTGCTGGACCCCGACCTGTCGGGCCTGCCCCCGGCGGTGATCGCGACCGCCGAGCACGACCGGCTGCGCCCGCAGGCCGAGGCGTACGCGGCGCGGCTGCGAGAGGCCGGCGTGCCCGTCGCGCTCGTGCCCGGGACGGGCCTGGACCACGGCTTCCTCGGATGGGGGGCGTTCGCGCGCCGCCCCGCCGAGGCCGTCGCGCTGATCGGCGCCGCCGTGCGCAGCGCCCTCACCTGATCCGGCCCCTTGAACCCGTCCCCTGATCCGGTCCCGGGGCCCGGCCGGGTCCCCCCGCCGTCACCGTCACCGCCAGGTAAACCCGGGTTACGGACAGGCCGAACGTCCCGACTCCTCGACCATAAAGACGCTGGTCGCGTCGTTTAACCCGCTGGACGTGGGAAATCCTTAACGCACGAACCTTTGCCGAAACTCACCCGACGGTCGAGGAGAGGCACCTTGTACCGGACCCACGAGCTGCGCCGCCTCCGGACCGGAGACACCGGAGTGGAGGAATGGGCGTGTCCCACATGCGGACGCCGCCTGCTGCTGCGGTGGCCGCCCCGCTACCACAAGACCATCGTCGAACCCGGCGACGAGCGGGCCTGCCACATCGGCAGATCCGACGAGATCACCGACTCCGTCGCCGACGACGCGCACGCCCCCGTGGGCGCCGACGCCCTCGGCACGGCCGAGACCCCCGAGGCCGACTGGCACCCCAACCAGCGGCGATGGCTCCGCGAAACCGGCATCGAGGCATGGGAAAGCCCCGGCCGCAACCGCCTCAACCCCACCGAACCCGTCTGACCCCGTACCCCCCCCCGGCGCCGACACCGCCCGGCCCCTTGCACCGGACCTCTGCCTCGCCGGCAGGCCCGGCCGCAGGCACCACAGATCACGACCGCGACAGTTCCGCGCGCAGCAGGTCCAGCCCCATCGGCCCCAGATCCAGCGCCCGCCGATGGAACTCCTTCAGATCGAAGCCCGCACCCTCCCGGCGCCGCGCCGCCTCCCGCGCCTCCAGCCAGACCCGCTCCCCCAGCTTGTAGGCGATCGCCTGCCCCGGACGCCCCAGATACCGGTCGATCTCGAACGCCACCACCGAATCGGGATCGGGCCCCTTACGAGCCCGCAGGAACTCGAAACCCAGCTCGGGCGTCCACCGCTCCCCCTCGTGAAACCCCGACCCCGCCGGGATCGGCAGCTCCAGATGCAACCCGATGTCCAGCACCACCCGCGCCGCCCGGAACCGCTGCCCACCCGCCAGCATCCCCAGCCGGTGCGCCGGATCCCGGTAGTGGCCCAGCTCGTCCATCAGCCGCTCCGCGTACAGCCCCCACCCCTCGCAATGCCCCGGGTGCAGCTCGCTCGACAGGCGCTGGAACCGGTTCAGGCCCCGGTTCAGCGTCGTCACCCCCAACTGGAGGTGGTGGCCCGGCACCCCCTCGTGGAACATCGTCGTCGGCACCGTCCAGGTCACGATGTCGGCGGACGGATCCTCCACCGTCCACCACACCGTCCCCGGACGGGACAGGTCCTCGGCCGGCGCCAGGTAGTAGATCCCCGCCTCCACCGGCGGGATCCGGCACTCGATCCGCCGCAACGGCCCCGGAATGTCGAAGTGCACCCCGTCCAGATCGGCGATCGCCCGATCCGCCAACTCCTGGATCCACCCCCGGAACGCCTCCGCGCCCCCGACCCGGTGCGCCGGATCGGCGTCCAGCGCCGCCATCACCGCCGGCAGCGGCTCGCCCGGCAGAATCTCCTCCGCCGCGGCCTCCATCTCCGACTCGATCCGCGCCAGCTCCTCCCAGCCCCACGCGTACGTCTCGGCCAGGTCCAGATCCGTCCCGAGAAAGTCCCGCACCCCCAGCCGGTACCGGTCGGCGCCCAGCGCGTCCCGCTCCGGCGCCCGCGCCGCCAACTCCCCCGACAGGAACGACGCGAACTCCTCCAGCGCCGCCGACGCAGCCGACGCCGCCTCCCGCAGGGCGCCCCGCAACGGCCCGTCCCCGTACCGCGCCGCCAGGCCCGCCAGATACGCCGGAGTGTCCGCGCACTCGCGGGCACTGCGCAGCACCTGCCGCCGCGCCGCCACCCGGCCCCGCCCGCACGCCCGCCGCAACGACGCCCGCAGCCCCGCCAGAGCCTCCGGCAGCGCCCCCACCCGCGCGCGGACGGCCTCCCAGTCGGTGTCCGGCCCCTGGTCCAGCAGCTCCACGGCCATCCGCAGCCGCTGCACGGGCCCGTCGGTGGTGTCCAGGAACTGCTCCCGCACCCCCGCCTCGTCCAGCGCCGCCTCGACCTCCAGACGCTCCCGCAGTACCGCCGCCGCGATCCGCCCCGCCCCGTCCCGCACCGGGACACGGCCCAGCTCTGCCAGCGTCCGCCGCGTCAGCTCCGCACGCGCCTCCAGCCCGTCCGGGCCGTAGTCGGTCAGCCGCGCGTCCTGCCCGGCGATCCCCATCAGCGCCGCCAGGCACGGATCCAGCGCGGCGAACTCGTCCACATAGCGGTCGGCAAGGTCATCCAGAGCGGTCACCGCCCCAGGCTACGACCCCCGCCCCCAAAAGCGATCATGAGATTGTGCCAAACCGGCGGGCCCGACCTGCGACCCCCGGCACCGGCCCTCGGCAAGGCCTCAGCGGGCCTCGGCCGCAAGCCGCACGCCCAGCCCCACCAGCACCACGCCCGACACCTGGTCCAGCCGCCGCCGCACCCCCGGACGCCCCAGCACCTGCCGCGCCGCCCCCACCAGCCACACCACCGCCGTGTACCAGACCAGGTCGATCAGCGCCCACAGCACCGAGAACCCCACCAGCACCGCCGCGACCGGCCACCCCTCCGGCACGAACTGCGGCAGGAACGACACCGCGAACACCCCCGCCTTCGGATTGGCGAAATTCGTCACCAGCCCCAACCGGTAGGACCGCCACCCCGAACCCCCGGCCCCCGCGTCCGACCCCGCGCCCAGATCCTCACCCGCACCCGCCGCGGCCGGACCGCCGCGACGCGCATGCCACAACGCCCGCACCCCGAACCACACCAGCACCACCGCGCCGGCGACCCGCAAACCCTCGAACGCCAACCGCGACGCCGCCAGCAGAGCCGACAGCCCCACCGCCGCCGCCACCCCCCACAACAGCACGCCCGTCTCGTTGCCCAGCACCGTCGCCAGCCCGGCACGCCGCCCCGACCGCATCGACTGACGCATGATCACCACCGTGCTCGGGCCCGGCGCCATCGCGATCAGCACCGCCGCGCCCGCGAACGCGAGCAAACTCTCCAGCATCCCCCCATGCTGTCCGCCCACCGCACCACCACGCAACGCCTATTCCCCCACACAAAGCGTCCCTCTCCACGCGGGCGAACACACCACCACAAACCCCTACAAAGGAGCGCCGTCACCCCCACCCGAACCCGACGACGGCGACGGAGCAGGTGACGACGGACCCGGCGACCGCGGCGACACCGACGGCGACGGAGCAGGCGTCGTGGGAACCGGCGACCGCTCCGGCACCCGAAACGACGGCGTCGGCTCCGGCGGAGGAGGCGGCGGCTCCTTCACCACCGGCTGACACGCGAACAACACCCCCATCAACAACGCCAACACCAGCAACGCCGCCGCCAACCCCACCACGGCCGCCACCAGATTCCGCTCCGGCGCACGCTCCCCCACCGGAACCGGACCCCCACCCGGCACCGGCCGCGGCCCCTCCAACGCCGGCTCACCCGACCCCAACCAATACGGCTGGAACTGCGGACCACGCCGCCCACCCCACCACCCACGCGCCGACCCCTGGAACGCCACCGGCTCCAGAAACCGCTCCGCCCCCGCACGATCCGCCTCATACGACGTCGCCACCCACGGCGCCGGCCCATCCGGCTGCGCCGCCACCACCGGCGCCCCCTCCGAACCCCCGACCCCCGCCGCACGCCCCGGCCCCGGCACCGCCGCATTGATCGCCGCACGGAACCGGTCCCGCGCCGCCGCATCACCCGCCGCACCCCGGTTCAACACCGCCACACTCGCGCGCCGCCCCTCACCGTCCACCCCCAAGAACACGATCCCGGCAGCGGACTCCGACAAACGCGCCGACAGACGGAACGGCCCCAACTGAGCGGGATCACCCGGCGGCAACGGCCTCGACATGGCCGCAACACTAACAACCACGCCCTACGATCAGCCCCGAGAACACCCCCTGACCCCACCCCGAACCGATCACTCTCCGCACGCACGTATCCCCGGCGAACGGGTACAAGTGATCGCGTAGGGTCGTAAGGCCCCCCATCCGACGCACGAGGACAGGGCACACGACGGACAAGTGAGGGACACCCACATGACCATCGCCGCCACCGACGTCGACGAGGCCGCAGTCCTCCTGCAGTACACCCTCGCCGAAGTCAAGAAGGTCATCGTCGGCCAGGAGCACATGGTCGAACGCATGATCGTCGCGCTCCTCGCCCGCGGCCACTGCCTCCTGGAAGGCGTCCCCGGCGTCGCCAAGACCCTCGCCGTCGGCACCCTCGCCCGCGTCGTCGGCGGCACCTTCGCCCGCCTCCAGTTCACCCCCGACCTCGTCCCCTCCGACATCGTCGGCACCCGCATCTACCACCCCTCCACCGAACAGTTCGACGTCGAACTCGGCCCCGTCTTCGTCAACTTCGTCCTCGCCGACGAGATCAACCGCGCCCCCGCCAAAGTCCAGTCGGCCCTCCTGGAGGTCATGGCCGAACGCCAGGTCTCCCTCGGCGGCAACACCTACCCCCTCCCCCGCCCCTTCCTCGTCCTCGCCACCCAGAACCCCATCGAGTCCGAAGGCGTCTACCCCCTCCCCGAAGCACAACGCGACCGCTTCCTCATGAGAGTCGACGTCCACCACCCCGCCGCCCACGAGGAACTCCAAATCCTCCAGCGCATGAGCGTCGACCCGCCCGAAGCCGCCCAGATCCTCGACACCGACCGCCTCGCCGGCCTCCAGCGCGCCGCCCAGGAGGTCTCCGTCCACGAACTCATCGCCGACTACATCGTCCGGCTCGTCATGGCCACCCGCGAACCCGACCAGTACCGCCTCCCCGACCTGCGCGGCGTCATCGACATCGGCGCCAGCCCCCGCGCCACCCTCGGCCTCGCCGCCGCGGCCCGCGCCCTCGCCCTGATCGCCGGACGCGACTACGTCCTGCCCGACGACGTGCGCGCCGTCGCCCGCGACGTCATGGCCCACCGCATCGTCCTCACCTTCGACGCCCTCGCCGACGGCATCGACACCGCCGACGTCATCAACCAGATCCTCGCCGCCGTCCCCCCACCCCGCGTCGTCTGGAACCACGGCGCGGCGGCGGTGACCAGCGCATGACCCCCCGGCGCCGGCGCAGCGGCAAACTCGCCCACCTCGCCCCCGAACGCACCCTGCGCCGCCTAGAACTCCAGGTCACCCGCCGCCTCGACGGCCTCCTCAACGGCGAGCACCTCGGCCTGCTCCCCGGCCCCGGCACCGAACTCGCCGAAGCCCGCCTCTACCAGCCCGGCGAGGACGACGTCCGCCACATGGACTGGGCCGTCACCGCCCGCACCACCATCCCGCACGTCCGCGACCTCATCGCCGACCACGAACTCGAAGCCTGGGCCCTGGTCGACCTCACCCCCAGCATGGACTTCGGCACCGGCACCATGATCAAACGCGACCTCGCCGTCGCCGCCCTCGCCGCCGTCGGCTTCCTCACCGTCCGCCTAGGCGACCGCGTCGGCGCCTACCTCCTCCACGACGACGGCATGCGCCGCTGGCCCGCCCGCACCGGCAAGGCCGCCATGTACGCCCTCCTCCAAGCCGTCCTCGACGCCCAGTCCGTCGACGACGGCGCCGGACCACGTGCCGGCACCATCGCCCCGCCCCGCGACCTCGCCGCCGCCGTCGCCTCCCTCGACCGCGGCCAGACCCGCCGCGGCCTGCGCGTCGTCATCTCCGACTTCCTCGCCCCCGACGGCGCCGACACCGCCGACGACGGCCCCCACGGCCAACCCGCCTGGGAACGCCCCCTGCGCCGCCTCACCGCCCGCCACCAGGTCCTCGCCATCGAGATCATCGACCCCCGCGAACTCGACCTGCCCGACGTCGGCCTCGTCGAGATGACCGACCCCGAGACCGGCACCGTCCACGAGATCGTCCTCAGCCGCCGCGTCCGCGAACGCTACGCCGCCGCGGCCGCCGAACAGCGCGCCCGCACCCGCGCCGCCCTGCGCCGCAGCGGCGCCCACCACCTCGTCCTGCGCACCGACCGCGACTGGATCGCCGACGTCGCCCGCTTCTCCCTCCGCCAGCGCCGCGCCGCAGGCCGGCCCGTCACCAACGCGGGAGTGCGCCCATGACCTTCCTGTCACCCGAACGGCTCTGGCTCCTCGGCCTCCTGCCGCTCGTGGTCGCCGCCTACCTGCTCCTGCAACTGCGCCGCCGCCAGTACGCCGTCCGGTTCACCAACCTCGCACTGCTGTCCCAGATCGCCCCCCGCCGCCCCGGGTGGCGCCGGCACGTCTCGGCCGCCCTGTTCCTCATCATGATCGCCTTCATGATGTTCGGGTTCGCGCGCCCCGCCACCGCCGTCAAGGTCCCCCGCGACCGCGCCACCATCGTGGTCGCCGTCGACGTGTCGCTGTCCATGATGGCCAGGGACGTCTCCCCCAGCCGCCTCGACGCCGCCAAGGCCGCCGCCAAGCGGTTCATCGGCGACCTGCCCCGCCGCTTCAACGTCGGCGTCGTCGCCTTCGCCGGCAACGCCAACCTCATCGCCGCCCCGACCGCCGACCGCGACGCCGCCGTCGCCTCCCTCGACCAGCTCGTCCTGGCCAAGCGCACCGCCATCGGCGAGGCGGTGTTCACCTCCCTGCAGGCCGTCCGGTCCTTCGACGCCCAGGCCAGCCAGGACCCGCCGCCCGCCCACATCGTCCTGCTGTCCGACGGGGACAACACCACCGGACGCTCGGTGCAGGAGGCCGTCGACGCCAGCCGCCTCGCCCACGTCCCGGTCTCCACCATCGCCTTCGGCACCCCCTACGGCACCGTCGACATCGAAGGCGAGACCACCAGCGTCTCGGTCAACAAGGAGACCCTGAAGAGCCTCGCGGAGAGCACCGAGGGCAAGGCCTACGAGGCCGCCGACGCCGACCAGCTCCGCGAGGTCTACGCCAACATCGGCAGCTCCCTCGGCTTCAGGACCGAGCACCGCGACGTCGCCGCCCGCTACGTCGGCATCGCGCTGCTGTTCGCCTTCGCCGCCGGCGGCGTCTCACTCGCCTGGTTCTCCCGCCTCCCCTGACCGCGCGCACGGCACGGGCGGGCCCCGAACGCTGATACGGTCGGCGGACGTGGGGGAACACTACTTCGCGGAGCGGCCGGGCGCCGCCAGCCGCCGCCGCACCGTCGACCTCGTCCTGCCGGACCTGCACCTGCGGCTCGACACCGACAGCGGCATGTTCTCCCCCGACCGCATCGACCCCGGCACCCGCGTGCTGCTGGAGACCGTCCCCGCCCCACCGGCGACCGGTGACCTGCTCGATCTCGGCTGCGGATACGGCCCCATCGCCATCACCATGGGCAAGCGCTCGCCCCAGGCGAGGGTTTTGGGAGTTGATGTGAATCAGCGAGCCATAACTCTCGCTGAGAGCAATGCTAAGGCCGCCGACCTTGACAATGTAAGGTTCAGTCTGGTGGACGAGGCCGACGCCGAGCTGCGGTTCGCGGCGATCTGGTCCAACCCCCCGATCCGCATCGGCAAGGCCGCCCTGCACGACCTCCTCCTCGCCTGGCTCCCCCGCCTGGCCCCAGGCGGCCTCGCCCACCTCGTCGTCCAGAAGCACCTCGGCTCCGACTCCCTCCAGAGGTGGCTCGCGGCCCAGGGCTTCCCCACCGAACGGATCGCCTCCCGATCCGCCTACCGCGTCCTGCGCGTCGCACCCCGCACGGAAGGCCACACCCGATGAGCACCCCCGACCCCGCGCAGGGACGCCGCCAGCTGCGCCCCACCGACGTCAAGCGCCTCAACCGCGACTGGCGCCGCCGCACCGGCGCCCGCCTCGACCTGCTCGTCGAATCGGTCACCCAGCCGTTCAACATGGGCTCGATCATCCGCAGCGCCGCCGTGTTCGGCGTCGAGCACCTCTGGCTCGCCGGCAACGCCACGCCCCCCACCCACCGCAACGTGGCCAAGACCGCCCTCGGCACCGACCGCCTCGTCTCCTGGGAGCACGCCGGCACCGCCGCCGAGGCCGCCGCCGCCGTCCGCAAGGAGGGCCTGCGCCTGGTCGCGGTGGAGCTGACCGCCGACGCCGTGCCCCTGCACGAGGCACCCCTCGACGGGGACGTCTGCCTCGCCATCGGCAGCGAGGACCACGGCTGCTCCCCCGCCCTCCTGACCGCCGCCGACGCCGTCACCTACATCCCCCAGATCGGACGCGTCGGCTCCCTCAACGTCGCCGTCGCCACCGCCATCGCCCTCGCCGAAGCCCGCCGCCGCGAGTGGAGCACATGACCCGAGCACGTTCGGAGCACACGCCGCACCGCCCCTGATGCATCGCCGAAGCGTCCCGTCATCATGAACGAGCGATTGATTCGCCGGCGAACGGCCACGTCGGGCGGGCGGCGGCGCTGTTCCACTCGTCGGCCGATCGTGCGGCGGCCCGCGCGGGACCAGGCACGGATGGCGCACCTGCCCGCGAAGCGGCGACGGCGCGGTCCGCGGTGGCCGCGAGGTAGCGCACGGGGCAACCGGCCGGGGATTTCGCACCGGGCGAGCGTGCCCGTTACGATCAGGCCATGCAGTTCCTCCTCTACGGGTAGACGCCCCACCGCCGCCGGTCCGGTGGCGGTCTCCGGCGTCCCTGCAACCCCCTTCCGAGGAACCGCTCAGTGTCATCCTCCTACGCAGCCGTGCTGCGCACGCCCCACGCCTCCCGCACCTTCGCCTTCGCGTTCCTGGGACGCCTTTCCTACGGGACCGTCTTCCTGTCCCTGACGCTGGCGCTCACGGCGTCCACGGGCTCCTACGCCCGCGCGGGCGGGCTGCTGGCCCTGCTCGGCCTCACCATCTCCGTCATGTCACCGGTCCGCGCGGCGCTCATCGACCGGCACGGGCCGCGCCGCGCCCTGGTCCCCATGGCCGCCGCCTATGCCCTCGTCCTCGCCGCCTTCGCCGTGCTGACCTCACGGCCGGGAGCGCCCGTCCCACTGCTCACCGTCCTGGCCGTCGCCGCCGGAGTCACCGCGCCCCCGGTCGGCGTGGTCATGCGGACGCTGTGGAGCGCCCTCCTGCCGGACGGCCCGCTCCTGAGGCGCGCCTACAGCCTCGACACCGTGTCGGAGGAGCTGGTCTTCGTCACCGGCCCGCTCCTGGCGGGACTGCTCGCCGCCGTCGCCGCGCCGTCCCTCGGGGTCGCCCTCGGGGCCGTCCTCATCGCCGCCGGAACCGCCGGGATGGCGGCCTCCCCCGCGGCGGCTCCGCGGCCGGAGCCGCACCCCCGCACGACCCGCGTGCGGTCGTTCCCGCTCGCACCGGCCATCGCGGCAGCGGCCACCGGTGCCGTCCTCGGGTCGACCGGCCTGCTGGCCGTCGCGTTCACCCAGCGGCACCACCAGCCCGCCGCCGTCGCCTGGGTGGAGGCCGCGCTCGCCGTCGGCAGTACCCTCGGCGGCCTCGCCTACGGCGCGCTGAGCCGCTCGGCACCCGGCCGGGCCCGGCTCGCCGTGCTCGCCTGCCCGCTCGGACTCGGCCTCGCCGCCGCGGGACTCGCCCCGTCCGTCGCGATCCTGGCCGCGGCGGTGTGCGCCGCCGGGCTGTTCGTCGGCCCGACGCTGACCACCGCCTACCTCCTCGCCGACGCCGACGCGCCGCCCGGCGCCCGGACCCGCGCCGTGGCCTGGGTCAACACCGCGCTGAACCTCGGCGCGTCCGGCGGCACCGCCGCCACGGGCGCGGCCCTGGACGCGCTGCCGCTCCCGGCGTGCTACGCCGTCGCCGCGGCCCCGGCCGTCCTGGTCCCGCTCGCCCTGCTCGTCTTGCCGGAACGGCAACGCAGTTCGCCTCCAGGCGGGGTCACCGCGCACGATCGAAGCATGGACGACACCACCGATCCCCAGCAGTACTGGGACTCTCGCTACTCCGAACACCACGCCATGTGGAGCGGCGAACCCAACGCCGTCCTCGTGCAGGAGGCCGCCGAACTCGAGCCCGGCACCGCCCTGGACCTCGGATGCGGCGAGGGCGCCGACGCCGTCTGGCTCGCGCGCCGCGGCTGGCGCGTCACCGCCGTCGACATCTCCGGCGTCGCGCTCGAGCGCGCCGCCGGACACGCCGCTCAGGCCGGCGTCGCCGACCGCGTCGACTGGCAGCGCCGCGACCTGGCCGCCTCGTTCCCCGAGGGCTCCTACGACCTGGTCTCGGCGCAGTTCCTGCACTCCCCCGCCGACATGCCCCGCGAGGAGGTCCTGCGGGCCGCCGCCGGAGCCGTCGCGCCCGGCGGGGTCCTGCTCGTCGTCGGGCACGCCGGGCCCCCGCCCTGGGACCCCGACGCCCACCCGGGCGTGCACCTGCCCACGCCCGACGAGGTCCTGGCGTCCCTCGCCCTGCCGGACGGCGACTGGGAGGTCCTGCGCAGCGACGAGCACGAACGCGTCCAGAATGCGCCCGACGGGCGCACGATGACCCGCACCGACAACGCCCTCACGCTGCGCCGCCTGGCGCGGTGACCCGCGCGGCCGCCGCCGTCACCGGGAGGACTGCTCCATCAGCGCGGTGAACTCCTCCAGGGAGATCTTGCCGTCCCGGTTGGCGTCGGCGGCCACGACCACCTCCACGACGCGGGTCTCGGTGACGTCCTGCCCGAGCCGGGTCATCAGGTTCTTCAGCTCCGCCGTCGAGATGTAGCCGTCACCGTCCACGTCCACCAGCTCGAAGGTCGCCCTGTAGTCGTTCACGTCCGCCATGCTCGTGCTCCCTCGCTGATCGATTGCGGCGCCGACGTTAGCAGCGGCGCCCCGGCCCCCGCCCTTTACGCAGTAAGGTCAAAACGGGCGGTGCGGTCGGCCATAATCGGACGGGTGCGGCGCTCGTACGAATTCCTCGACCATCCCGGCCCGATCCCCTTCGCCCATCGCGGCGGCGCGGCCGGACGCCCGGAGAACTCGATGGCCGCGTTCCAGCGTGCCACCGACCTCGGCTACCGCTATCTGGAGACCGACGCCCACGCCACCGCCGACGGCGTCGTGGTCGCCTTCCACGACCGCACCCTCGACCGGGTCACCGACCGCACCGGCGCCATCGCCCGGCTCCCCTACGCCGAGGTCGCCAAGGCCCGCATCGGCGGCACCGAGCCCATCCCCCGCCTGGAGGACGTCCTCGGCTCCTTCCCCGAGGCGCGCGTCAACATCGATCTGAAGGACGCGCCCGTCATCGGCCCGCTCGCCGAGACGCTGCGCCGCACCGGCGCGTGGAACCGCGTGTGCATCACGTCGTTCTCCACCCGCCGGCTGGCGCAGATGCGCGCCCGGCTCCCCGGGTTCACCGACCGCGAGGTGTGCATGGCGCTCGGCCCGCGCGGCCTGATGGCGCTGCGCGCCAAGTCCATCGGGGGCCCCACCGCCAAGCTCGTCCGCCTCGCCGCCACCGGCGTCGCCTGCGCCCAGGTGCCCTACGGCCTCGGCCCCGTCCCCTTCGTCACCGAGGCGTTCATCGACCACGCCCACCGGCTCGGACTGCAGGTCCACGCCTGGACGGTCAACGACGCCGCCACCATGAAGCGCCTCCTGGACCTCGGCATCGACGGCATCATGACCGACGAGCTGGTCACCCTCCGCGACGTGATGGACTCGCGCGGCCTGTGGCCGCGGGAGAACCCGCCCGCCGCCCCGTCCTGAGGCCGGCCCTGCGAGGGACCGGCCGCGAACCGGGGATCAGGGCCGGAAGCCGGGCGGGCGGTACTCCGCCGCGATGCGCATCGGGGGCTGAGGCTGCTGCTGGGGCCGTTCCCCGGGACGGGACGGCTGCCCGGGCGGGACGGTCCCGCCGACCTGCAGGTCGGCGCGCTGGGAGCGGACCGTCTCCAGGAGCTCCAGGTCCTCCGGGGAGACCAGGGCGGCCATCACCCTGCCCCGCCGCGTGAGCTTGACCGGCTCGCCGGTGTAGGCGACCCGGTTCACCAGATCCGCGAACTGGGCGCGTGCTTCGGTTACCGGAACATCCACGTGATTCATCGTATAGCGAAACACCCCGTTCCCCTCTGGCCCTTCCCCGGGCACTGGAATAGTGTCCGTACGTAGCGTACGAACTGTACAGATGATCAAGGAGGGCACGTGGACGGCGAACCGTGGCGACAGGACGGACGGCAGGCGGAGACGTTCATTGGCAGGTCGCGGGCCCGCGTGGCCGAGATGCCGCAACTGGCGGACGCGCAGCTGTTCGAGCGGCTGCTGGCGCAGCGGATCGTGTTCCTCGGCAGCGAGATCGACGACGGGGTCGCCAACCGGACCAACGCGCAGCTGCTGCTGCTCGCGGCGCAGGACGCCCGGCGCGACATCACGATCTACATCAACTCCCCCGGCGGCGTCGTGGACGCCGGGATGGCGATCTACGACATGATGCAGTTCGTCCCGAACGACATATCCACGGTCGCGATGGGCATGGCGGCCTCCATGGGACAGACGCTGCTGTGCGCGGGGGCCCGGGGCAAGCGGTACGCCCTGCGGCACGCGCGCGTGATGATGCACCAGCCGCACGGCGGCATCGGCGGCACCGCGTCCGACATCAAGATCCAGGCGGAGCAGTCCCTGTACCTCAAGCGGACCCTGGCGGAGCGCACGGCGTTCCACACCGGGCAGCCGCTGGAGCGGATCGAGGCCGACGGCGACCGCGACGCGTGGTTCACAGCGGAGGAGGCCCGCGACTACGGTTTCGTCGACCACGTCATCGACAGCACCGACCGGGTGGGCACATGACACGCGCGGAACGGCGCTCCCTCGTCCCGCAGTTCGAGGAGCGCACCGGCCAGGGCCGCAAGGAGACCGACCCCTACAGCAAGCTGTTCGAGGAGCGCATCGTGTTCCTCGGCGCGCCGGTGGACGACATCAGCGCGGGCGACGTCACGGCGCAGATGCTGGCGCTGGAGGGCATGGACGCCGACCGGCCCATCGCCCTCTACATCAACTCGCCGGGCGGGTCGATCACCGCGATGCTGGCGATCTGCGACACGATGCGCTACGTGCGGCCCGAGATCGAGACCACCTGCGTCGGGCAGGCCGGGTCGGCCGCGGCGATCCTGCTGGCGGCCGGTTCGCCCGGGCGCAGGCAGGCGCTGCCGCGCGCCCGGATCCTGCTGCACGAGCCGGCGATCGAGGTGGCCCGCGGCCACGCCACCGACCTGGCGATCCAGGCGCAGGAAGTGCTGCGGCTGCGCGAGCAGACCGAGGCGATCCTCGCCGAGGCGACCGGGCGCGACCCCGCGACCGTCCGCCATGACCTGGACCGCGACCGCTTCTTCACCGCCGCCGAGGCCAAGGAGTACGGGCTGATCGACGAGGTGCTCACGTCCCGTCACTAGGGCGCCAGCCGCGTGTTCCCCGCCGGCGGCGGGGGACGGCCTCAAACAGCAGGGTTGGATCACCCCGGGTGGGGGAATCTTGTCACGGTGTTCAGCGTTGGTCAGGGCAAGACCGCAAGCCGTCTGGGAGGCACGTGACGATGGCCGAGCGCGCACTTCGCGGCACCCGACTCGGAGCGACGAGCTACGAGAACGATCGCAACACCGATCTGGCCCCTCGCCAAGAGGTGGACTACACCTGCACCAAGGGCCACCGGTTCACCGTGACGCTCGCAGCCGAGGCCGAGGTGCCGATCACCTGGGAATGCCGCAACTGCGGCGCCACGGCGCTGCGGGTCGACGGTGAGCTGCCCCAAACCAAGAAGGGAAAGCCGCCGCGGACCCACTGGGACATGCTCATGGAGCGCAGGACCCTGGAGGACCTGGAGGAGGTCCTGGCCGAACGCCTGGAGATCTTGCGAGCGGGGCGCAAGAAGTCCGCGTGAGCGGCTGACAGTGCTCGAGTCGAAGGCCCGTACCCAGCGGGGGTGCGGGCCTTCGTCATGCCCGCGGGCCGCCGGGGCTCGGGCCGCCCCTCACCGGCCCGAGCGGGGCAGCACCAGGCCGCTCTCGTAGGCGGCGACGACCGCCTGGACGCGGTCGCGCAGCCCGAGCTTGCGCAGGATCCGGCTGACGTGGGTCTTGACCGTCTCCTCCCCGACGACCAGCCGGCCGGCGATCTCGGCGTTGGACAGGCCCGCGGCGACCAGGCGCAGCACGTCGGTCTCGCGCGGGGTCAGCGCGTCCAGGGCCGGTCCCGGCGACGGCGGGCGCGGCCGCAGCCGCGCGAACTCCCCGATGAGGCGGCGGGTGACGGCCGGAGCGATCAGCGCCTCCCCGGCGGCGACGACCCGGACGGCGTCGAACAGCCGCTCGGCCGTGACGTCCTTGAGCAGGAACCCGCTGGCGCCCGCGACCAGGGCGTCGTAGACGTGCTCGTCCAGGTCGAACGTGGTCAGCATCAGGACCCGCGGCGGGTCGGGCTCGGCGGTGACGCGGCGGGTGGCCTCGATGCCGTCCATGACCGGCATCCGCACGTCCATCAGCACGACGTCGGGACGGTGGTCGCGGCACACCCGGACCGCGGCGGCGCCGTCGGCCGCCGTCGCCACGACCTCCAGGTCCGGCTGGGTGCCCAGCAGGGCCCCGAACCCGGCACGGACCACCTCCTGGTCGTCGGCCACCGCGACGCGGACGCTCACGGCTCCTCCTCCAGCGGCAACGTCGCCTCCACCAGGAACCCGCCGGCGGGCCCCGGGCCGGTGCGCAGGTCGCCGCCCACGGCGGCGGCCCGCTCGCGCATGCCGAGCAGCCCGTGCCCGGCCGGGCCGCCGCCCGTCCCGCCGCCGGGGCCGGGCCCGTTGTCGCGGACGCTCACGCGCAGCGCGTCCGGGGCGTAGTCGAGCTCCACGTCGACGGCGGCGCCGGGCGCGTGCCTGCGGGCGTTGGTCAGGGCCTCCTGGACGATCCGGTAGGCGGCCAGCTCCAGCCCGGGGTCCAGCACCGCGACGTGCCCGCCGACGATCAGGCGGACGCCCGCGGCACCCGACTCGCGGGTCTCGTCGACCAGGTCGAGGAGCTGCTGCAGGCCCGGCTGGGGGCGGCGGGTCGGCTCGGCGCCGGCGTCCTCGCGCAGCACGCCGAGCAGCCTCCGCATCTCGGTGAGCGCGGTGCGGGCGGTGTCGCCGATGGCCAGCAGCCGCCTGGCCCCGTCCTCCGGCATGCCGGGGACCGCCAGCCGGGCCGTCTCGGCCTGCACGGAGATCATCGAGATGTGGTGCGCGACGACGTCGTGCAGCTCGCGGGCGATGCGGGCCCGCTCGCCTCGCGCGGTGTGCTCCAGCAGGGTGGTCTCGAACGCCCGCCGGGAGGCGTCGCGCGCGGCGGACTCGGCGCGGCGCCGCAGGACGCGGCGGCGCACCAGGACCGTCCAGACGGCGGCGAGGGCGGTGAGGGCGGCGACGGCGGCGCCGCCGTGCAGGACGCACGCCGCGGCGGCCGCGGCGGTGATCATGGCGGCGGCCGCCGGGCCCCGGTCGCGGACGACCGCCAGCGGGAGCGTCGCGCACACGTCCACCACCAGCGCCAGCGCCAGGACCACCCCCGAGCCGTGGGTGCGGTAGACGGCCTCCGCCGCGGCGGCCACGGCGAGACAGCCGCCGGCCGCCGGCCACCGCCCCCGCCCGGAGGTCCCGTCGCTGTCGCCCACGGACGCCATTGTGGCGCGGCCGGCGCCGCGGCGGCGTCCCTCCCGCGAGGGACGCCCGGTCCCCCGGCCCGGACCCGCCAAGACTCCTCCCCGGCGTGATGACCCGGGGCCGCGGCGCTCCGTAACCTCCCGGTCCATGGAGGCAACCATCGAAGTGCGGGGCCTGCGCAAGCGGTACGGGCCCACCCTCGCCGTGGACGACCTGTCGTTCACCGTCGGCCCCGGGCAGGTCACCGGGTTCGTCGGCCCGAACGGCGCCGGCAAGTCCACCACCATGCGGATGATCATCGGGCTGGACCGGCCGGACGGCGGGACGGCGCTGGTCGGCGGCCGGCCCTACCGGTCGCTGCGGGCGCCGCTGTGCCGGCTCGGGGCGATGTTGGACGCGTCCGCGCTCCACCCGGCCCGCCGCGCCCGCGACCATCTGCTGTGGCTCGCGCACGCCAACGGGCTGCCGGCCCGGCGGGTGGACGAGGTGATCGGGCTGACCGGGCTGGCCAGCGCGGCCCGCCGCCGGGCGGGCGGCTTCTCCCTCGGCATGCGGCAGCGCCTCGGGATCGCCGCGGCGCTGCTCGGGGACCCGCCGGTGCTGATGTTCGACGAACCGGTCAACGGCCTGGACCCCGAGGGTGTCACCTGGATCCGGGGGCTGCTGCGGTCGCTCGCCGCAGAGGGACGCGCCGTGCTGGTCTCCAGCCACCTGATGGGCGAACTGGAGGGCGGCGCCGACCACCTGGTGGTGATCGGGCGGGGCCGGCTGATCGCCGACACCCGGGTCAAGGACCTGCTGGAGGCCGCGTCCGGCGGCCGGGTCGAGGTGCGCACCGCCGAGCGCCGGGAGGCCATGACCGCCCTGGCCCGCGCGAGCGCCACGGTGACGGCGTCCGGCCCGGACGCCGTCATTGTCACGGGACTGGCCGCCGAGCGGGTCATCGCGGTCCTCACCGGGGCCGGGGTGGGGTTCAGCGGCGTCGGCGAGCACCGCGCGTCGCTGGAGGAGGCCTACATGGAGCTGACCCGGGACGCGGTGGAGTTCCAGGCCGCGCAGGGGCGGGAGTCCCGGTGAGCGCCCCGGGGCCCACCGCGGCGGCGCCGTACCGCAGCGCGGTCCACGACGGGGCCCGCGACGGATTCGGGCGGCTGCTGGTCGCCGAGTGGACCAAGCTGCGCACCGTCCGCCGCTGGATGCTGGCCCTGCTGGCGTCGGTGCTGCTGACCGTGCTGGTGGCGCTGCTGGCGGCGGCGGGCAGCCAGTCCACCGGCCACGGGGACGGGCCGTCCGACCCGGCGCGGCTGGAGGCCTTCGACCTGGGCCACTACACCTACCGGCCGCTGGCGGGGGACGGCTCGGTCGTCGCGCGCGTCACCTCCCAGCAGGGCGGGGGCGCGTGGGCCAAGGCCGGCCTCATGGTCAGGGGAAGCACGCGGAGCGGCACCCCGTACGCGGCGCTGGTGGTGACGCCGGGGCACGGGGTCCGCCTCCAGAGCGGCTACAAGGAGGGCGGCGCCGGCGGCGGGACGGGCACCGTGCCGCGCTGGCTCAGGCTGACCCGCGCCGGGACGTCCGTCACGGGCTACGCCTCGCCCGACGGCCGCGACTGGCGCCGCGTCGGGTCCCTCCGGCTGGAGGGGCTGCCGCGCACGGCCCTGGCGGGCGTGTTCGTGGCCGCCCCGGACAAGGTCGAGGTGCGGCGGATGTTCGGCGGTGAGAGCGTCTCCGGGCAGCCCTCCGCCACCCGGGCGACGTTCGACCAGGTGGCGGTGGCTCCGGCGCAGCCGGGCGCCGCGTGGCGGGACCGCGGCGCCCCGGGCGGTCCGGCGGCCGACCCCTCCCTGGACGGCCGCACCGGGTCCAGAGCGACGATGACGCTGAAGGGCACGGGCGATGTGGGACCCAACGCGTTCGCCCACGACGTCACCAAGACGACCCTCACCGGCGCGCTGATCGGGCAGGTGGCGATCGTGACGCTGGCGGTGCTGTTCGTGACGGCCGAGTACCGGCGCGGGATGCTGCGCACGACGTTCGCGGCCGCCCCTCGGCGCGGCCGGGTGCTGGCGGCCAAGGCCGTCGTGGCGGGCCTGGCGTCGCTGGCGGCGGGGCTGGCGGCGGCGTTCGGGGCGGTGCTGCTCGCCGGGCCGGTGATGCGCTCGCACGGGCTGGCGACACCGTCCCTGACCAACGGTGCGGTGCTGCGCGCGGTCGCTGGCACGGGGGCGCTGTTCGCCGTGATCGCCGTGTTCTCGCTGGCGGTCGCGGTGATCGTGCGGCGCGGCGCGCCCGCGATCACGATCGTGCTGCTGCTCCTGCTCGTCCCGCAGATCGTGGCGACCGGGCTGCCGCTGTCGGCGGCGCGGTGGCTGGAGCGCCTCACCCCGGCGGCCGGATTCGCGATCCAGCAGACCGTCGACCGGTTCGACCGGGCGATCGACCCGTGGGCGGGGCTCGGGGTGCTGTGCGCGTACACGGCGGTCGCCCTGGCCGCGGCCGCCTGGCTGGTCGAGAGGCGGGACGCATGACCGGCCCGGCGTGGACGGGCCTGCACGCGCTGCACGCCGAGTGGACGAAGCTGCGCACGGTGCCGAGCACGGCGTGGCTCGCACCGGCGCTGGCGGTCCTGGTCGCCGCGGTGGGCGCGGCGGTGACCGGGACGGTGGACACCTCGCACTGCACGACGCCCGCCGGGTGCGTGGAGGACACGCCGAAGCTGGCGCTGTCGGGCGTGCAACTGGGGCAGGTGGCCGCGGTGGTCCTCGGCGTCCTGGCGGTCGGGGGCGAGTACACCGCGGGAACGATCGCCGCGACCCTGGCGGCGGTACCGGGACGGATCACCGTGCTGGCCGCCAAGGCCGCCGTGGTGGCGGGGCTCGTCGCCGCGGGCGGGACGGCCGGGGTGCTGGCGTCGCTGGCGGCGGGGCGGGGCGTCCTGCCCGGCAACGGCTTCACGGAGGCGAACGGCTACCCGCCGCTGTCCCTCGCCGACGGCCCCACCGCCCGCGCGGCCGCCGGGACCGTCCTCTACCTCGTGCTGGTGGCACTGCTGGCCCTGGGCGTGGGGACCTTGCTGCGCGAGCCCGCGGCGGCGATCAGCGCGGTGCTGGCGCTGCTGTGGATCGTGCCGGTCGTCACCCGGCTGGTCGGGGACGAGGCGTGGCGGGAGCGCCTGGAGAAGGCCGCGCCGATGACGGCGGGGCTCGCCGTCCAGGCGACGCGGGGCGTGGACCGGCTTCCGATCGGGCCGTGGGAGGGCCTCGGCGTGCTGGCCGCCTACGCGGCCGCGGCGCTGCTGGCGGGCGGCGCCGCGCTCGCCGCGCGCGACGCCTGACGGTCAGGCGCGCGACGTCCTGTCGCCGTTCTCGTCGACGGCCTTGTCGTCGTGGATGACCTCGCCTCGGACCACCGGTCCGGGCGGGGTCTCGACGCGGTCGGGCCCGGGCCCCCGTCCGAACGGGTCGAACCCTGCGGCGCCGGGCGGGAACATGGTGGCGGCGCGTTCCTCGGCGGCCCGCATCCGGCGCGCCGCGAACGCCGACAGGACGCGGCGGACGAGCGGGCGGGTGAAGGGCAGCACGAACGCGAGCCCGACCACGTCGGTGACGAAACCGGGGACCAGCAGCAGCACGCCGCCGGCCATGACCAGCGCCGCGTCCGCGACCTCCCGGTCGGGCAGCACCCCGCGCCGCGCCGTCTCCTGCAGGGCCCGCCACGCGCGGCGGCCCTCCCTGCGGACGATCCACGCGCCGAGGGCGGTCTCGGCGATCAGCAGGCCGACCGTGGGCCATGCGCCGATCACCCCGCCGACCTGGATCAGCACGAAGATCTCCAGGACCGGCACCAGCAGGAACGCCAGGACGATCAGCAGCGGCAGCATGGCTCCATCTTCGGGGTCGTCGAAAGCCTCTCCCCTGGTTCAACGCCGGGACGGCCCCGTTCGTTTCCCCGCGCGTCCCCCGGGCGCGCCTCAGCCCGGATCGCGGAGCCTGCCGATGCGGTCGCTCATCCCCCACTGGGTGATGCGCAGCGCCGCCTCGGCCATCACGTCCCGGCTCATCTTGCTGGTCCCGTGGACGCGCTCGACGAACGTGATCGGCACCTCGACCACGCGCAGCCCCTGCCGCAGGGCCCGCAGCGCCAGGTCGATCTGGAAGCAGTAGCCGCGCGAGTCGACCCCCTCCAGCCCGATCTTCTCCAGGGTCGCGGCGCGGAACGCGCGGTAGCCGCCGGTGGAGTCGTGCAGCGGGATGCCGAGCATCACCCGGGCGTAGGTGTTGGCGCCGCGCGACAGCGCCTCGCGCCGCTTCGGCCAGTTGCGGACCCGGCCGCCGGGCACCCAGCGGGCGCCGATGACCAGGTCGGCGTCCTCCAGCGCCGACAGCAGCCGCGGCAGCTCCTCGGGCTGGTGGGAGCCGTCGGCGTCCATCTCGACCATGACGTCGTAGCCGTGCTCGGCGGCCCACCGGAACCCGGCGATGTAGGCGGGGCCGAGGCCCTCCTTGCCCTGCCGGTGCAGCACCCTGATCTGCTCGTCCGCTTCCGCCATCGCGTCGGCGGCCTCGCCGGTGCCGTCGGGGCTCGCGTCGTCCACGACCAGGACGTCCACCGACGGGACGGCCTCGCGCACCCGCCCGGCGATGCGCTCGATGTTGTCCCGCTCGTTGTACGTCGGGATGATCACGAGCACCCGGCCGAGGCCGGCTGGGATCTCCATCGGCGTCAATTCCCCTCGTTCTTCCTGGCTGTCCATGCCGCCGCGCAGACCGCGCCGAGCCCGAGCAGCGCCAGTGCCCACTCCGGCGCCTCCCCCAGCCGGTCCGACGCCGTCCGCGCCGTGCGCGCCGGGACGGCCGCGACCTGGACGGCGGGGACGAACTCCCGGGACCGGTCGACCATCCGGCCGTCGGGGGCGACGATGGCGCTGATCCCGCTCGTCGCGGCTACCAAGATCGTACGGCCATGTTCGACCGCCCGCAGCCGCGACATGGCGATCTGCTGGGGCGGCAGGCTGGTCTTGCCGTAGGTGGCGTTGTTGGTCTGCACGACCAGCAGGTTCCCGCGCGCGACGTCGCGGACCTCCTTGTCGTAGGCCACCTCGAAGCAGATCACGTCGCCGATGTCCACCGGCCCGAGCCTCATCACGCCCGAGCGGTCGCCCTTGGCGAAGTCGCGGGGGATCCGCTCGAACCGGGTGATCAGCTTGGTGAGGACGTCGCGGAACGGCAGGTACTCCCCGAACGGGACGGGGTGCCGCTTGACGTAGTAGTCGCCCGGGCCGGTCCGGGGGTCCCAGACGATGCCGCGGTTCTCGACCTTCTCCCCGTCGGGCGTGTCGGTGAGGGCGCCGACGAGGACGGGGACGCCGATGTCCTTCACCGCGCCGTCGATGGCGTTGTAGGCGTCGGGTTCGGCGTAGGGGTCCAGGTCGCTGGCGTTCTCCGGCCAGACCACCAGCTGCGGCCTGGCGAGCCGCCCCGCACGGACCCGCGCGGCCAGCTCGTGGGTGGCCTTGACGTGGTTGTCCAGCACGGCCTTGCGCTGGCCGAGGAAGTCCAGCCCGAGGCGCGGCACGTTGCCCTGGACGACCGCGACGGTGACCGGGCGGCCGTCGGCGGGAGTGGGGATCAGCAGCCCGCCGCCGACGACGGCGCCGACCGCGGCCAGGCAGACCGCGGCCGGCAGCAGCGCCCGGCCGCGGGTCCGGGGCGGCTTGTCGGCGTCCGCTCCCTCGGACCGGGCACTCTGGGACCGGGCGCGGTGGACGGCCACGGCGGCGCAGGCGAGGAGCCCGCCGATCAGGGCCGTCAGGAACGTGACCAGGGGCGCGCCGCCGACGGACGCGTACGGGGTGAGGAGGGTGGCGGTCTGGCTGAACGCCAGCCGCGCCCAGGGGAACCCCCCGAAGGGGACGCGGCCGCGGATCAGCTCCTCGCCGACCCACAGCGCGGCCGTCCACACCGGCCAGCCGGGCAGCCGGGTGACCATCGCGATCCCCGCGCCGAGGGGCAGGAAGTAGGCGGCCTGGACGAGGCTGAGGATGATCCAGCCGTCCGGGCCGATCCGGGAGATGCCCTCCAGTGCGGGAACGAAGAACGCGGCGCCGCCGACGAAGGCGAGCCAGGCGGCGGTGCGGGCGGACCGGCCGAGCAGCGCGAGGGTCAGCAGCGCGACGCCCACCGGCGCGAGGGGCGTGAGGTCGAACGGGGGGAAGGCCGGCCACATCACCAGCCCGGCGGCCGCGGCCAGCAGCGTGCGGGGCCAGCCCGCGCGGCCGCCGGAGCGCAGGCCGCGGCGCAGGCGGCCGAGCCGCCCGCGCGGTGCCCCGGTGCCGGGCTCGCCGCCCGGGCCGTCGCCCGGCCCCGTCGCCGGCGACCGGTCCGGGAGGGTCTCCTGGGCCACGTCCCACCTCGTTCATTCGGGTCTCTGCCGGAACGCTACCGGCCCGGGGCGCCCGCGGCGACCAGGGGCCCAGGTCGTGGCGGGAAGCGGCCGGTCCACCAGGTGCGGGACGCGGGCCGGGCACGGAGGCCGGACACGGAGGAGGGCCCGCGACATCCATCGGTCCGGAGTCGTCCCACAGGCGGTGGGAACGAGGCTCCGTTTTCTACTGGATGTCCGGGCCCTTCCCGGGTCCAACCCCCCGCGCGATCGGACGGCTCCGCCCGGACACGGCCCCGGATCACCGCGCTGGCTCGGGCGGGCACGATGCCGACCACTGGCGTGATCCCCGTCCCCGTCGCGGCGCGGCGCCCGGCGGCCCCTCGGGCGGCCGATCGGTGAGTCCCGTGCTGGACTGCAGCAAAACTACCGGCTTCCGCCACCTTGTCAACCGCCGCATGTTCTGCGGCTACTCCATGTTGTCCCAGCTCAACACCATGATCAGGGCGTTCGGCGATTTCGCCGGCGCCTGATCGATCACGGTTTCGATGGTGCGGAGCCGCCGGTCAGCCTCCCTGGGCCGAGACCACGACGGTCCCGGTCGCGGTGACCGCGACGATCGGCTCGGCCAGCGCCTCGGCCGCCGACTCTCCCTTGTCCGGGCGGCCCCGGCACACCACGCGGGCCTCGAAGTCCATCACGCGGCTGCGGGTGCCGGCGCGGGCCAGCACGGCGGTGGTCTCCAGGACGTCCCCGGCCCGGACGGGCGCGCGGAACTGCACGTCGGAGTAGGAGGCGAACAGGCCCTCGTCGCCGTCGGTGCGGACGCACAGCTCCGTGGCCACGTCCCCGAACAGGCCCAGCACGTAGGCGCCGTCGACCAGGTCGCCGGCGTAGTGGGCGTGCGAGTAGGGGATGTAGCGGCGGTGGGTGACGGTCAGTCCCTCGCGGGGGTCGCTCACTCTTCCTCCATCGTCGTGGGCCGGTGCTCGCCGGGGAGCAGGGCGTGCACGAGGTAGCTGGCGACCTCGGCGGGCGTGGTGCCCTTGCCGAAGATGCGGTCGACGCCGAGGTCGGCCTCGGTGACGGTGTCGAAGCGGGGGCCGCCGACGACCAGCAGGGGCCGCCCCATGCCTCCGGCCACCGCGGTCGGGTACTCGGCGTGGAACGCCGCGGCCATCTGCTTGGTGTTGTGCAGGTGGGCGTTGCGCTGGGTGACGACCTGGGAAACGAGGACGGCGTCGGCGTCCTCGGCCTTCGCGCGCTCCACCAGTTCCTCGACCGTGACCTGGGCGCCCATGTTGACGACCTGGATCTCCCGGTAGTACTCCAGCCCCTTCTCCCCCGCGAACCCCTTGACGTTGAGGATCGCGTCGATCCCGACGGTGTGGGCGTCGGTGCCGATGCAGGCCCCGACCACCACCAGCCGCCGGTTCAGCGTCTCGCGGATCGCCAGGTTCACCTCCTGGGAGGACAGCAGCGGGTAGGCGCGCTCCTCCGGGACGGGGATGGAGGCGTAGTCGATGAGGTGCCGCACCTTGCCGTACACGATGAAGAAGGTGAAGTCGGGGCCCATCGGCTTGGCGTGGACGACGCTGGCCGGGTCCAGGCCCATCTTCCCGGCGAGCTGCAGCGCGGCCGCCTCGGCGCGCTTCCCGGCAGGGACGGGAAGGGTGAACGACATCTGCACCATGCCGTCGCCGGTGGTGTCGCCGTAGGGGCGGATCACCTGCCGGGTGTCGGCGGGCTCGGCGGGGGCCTGGGTCCCGGTACCGGTTCCGGGGCTCTCGACCGTCATGCGGGCACCTCCTGGTCGGCGGCGGTGGAGCGGGCGGCGTGGGGGTCCTCGGTGTCGAGGATCTCGATGGCGGGGTTGAAGTACCCGTCGGCGCGCGGGACGACGCCCTCCAGGCCCTTGCCCCCGTCGGGCGGGCGGCGGGTGATGCCGAACGTGCCCTCGGCGATGGCGTCGAGCAGCCCGTCGTCGGCGATGCGCTCCAGCAGCACCACCGACTCCGACAGCACCTGCTTGGCGCGCTGGACGAGCATCCCGTCCGGGCGGGGCATGAAGTCCTCGGCGAGGTTCCCGCAGGCGTCGCGGACGTAGCGGACGTTCTCCAGCGCCAGGTCGCGGTCCGACAGCCAGGGGGTGTGGATGCCCTCGGTCATCATCCCGATCAGGATGATCGACTGCCCGGTCATCACGCCGGCGAGGTTGAAGAACGCGTCCAGCAGGTAGCCGGCGAAGATGTTGCCGGTCATGTGCTTGGTCGGCGGCATGTACTTCAACGGCGCGCCGGGGAACAGCTCCCGGACGAGCTGGGCGTGCGCCAGCTCCATCCGGAACGACTCGGGGATCGCCGGGTTGATCTCGAAGGCGTGGCCGAGGCCGAGCTGGTCGTCGGCGAGGCCGGCCTCGTGCCCGAACCGCTCGTTCAGCAGCTGGCTGACGACCACGGTGTGCGCGGCGTCGACGGCGTCGGCGGTGGTGAGGTAGTTGTCCTCGCCGGTGTTGATGACGATGCCGGCCCGGGCGTGGATCTGCCGGGAGAACCGCTGGTCGATGAACGTGCGGCGCGGGTTGATGTCACGGAAGATGATGCCGTACATGCAGTCGTTCAGCATCATGTCCAGGCGCTCGAGCCCGGCGAGCGTCGCGATCTCCGGCATGCACAGCCCGGAGGCGTAGTTCGTCAGCCGCACGTACCGGCCGAGCTCGCGGGAGACGTCGTCCAGGGCCGCGCGCATCAGCCGGAAGTTCTCCCGGGTGGCGTAGGTGCCGGCGTAGCCCTCCCGGGTGGCGCCCTCGGGCACGAAGTCCAGCAGCGACTGCCCGGTGGAGCGGATCACCGCGACGACGTCGGCGCCCTCGCGGGCGGCGGCCTGCGCCTGCGGGATGTCCTCGTAGATGTCGCCGGTCGCCACGATCAGGTAGACCAGCGGCCTGGCCGGGTCGGCCCGGTCGGGGGTGGGCAGCTCGGCCAGCAGCCGGTCGCGCTCGGCGCGGCGCCGGTCGATGCGCGCCATGCCGCCGCGGGCCGCCTCGCCCGCGGCCTTGCGGGCGTGCTCGGCGTCGGTGCCCGCCGGGAGCCGGAACGACACCCGCCCCCGGGCGGCGGCCCGGGCCAGGTCGTCCAGGGAGCCGTGCGGGCCGGCCAGCAGCGCGTCCCAGACCGGCAGGGCGAGCCCGTGCTCAAGGCCGACCTGGTCGCGGACGGCGTCGGCGAGATGGTTGGCCCAGGGGCGCCCCTCATCGTCGGCGCCGGTCAGGCCCGCCAGCCGCAGCAGCGCCCGCTCGACCGAGACCGTGGTGTGGGAGCGGGCCATGTCGATGATGGGTTCGGCGGCCCTGGCGGCCAGGCGCCGGGCGGTGCGCACCGCCTCCGGATCGAGGTCCAGCTTTCCCTGCGGCGCCATTGCCGTCTCCCCTCACGCAGCCGCCCCTCTCAGGCCGGTCCGAACAATCATCCTTCATACCGAGTTCACTACGGGAGATCTTCCGGTATGGACACCGTATTCCACAAGAACTGGCACCACATCTCCCGCGACCTTCCGTCGGCAGCCAGCCCCATCTTCCCCCTCCGAGCGGTCATCTCACCCCCAGGTGACGGTCCACGACAACCCACCCGTAACGACGCTGGGTAAAGCTATGCTCACCCTTGGTCAAGGACGGACCGATTCCGGGAGGGGCATGATCGTTTATTTCGTGGCCGCGGCCTGCGCCGTCGGCGTCGTCATCGTGGCGAGCCGGCTGGTACGACGAGCGAGCGGGAGCGCGGAGGACGCCGCCCCCGACGGCCCCACCTCCTCCCACACCGGCGCGATGCTCTCCGCACTGTTCCTGCTGGCGTTCGCGATCGCCATCGTCGTGCCGTGGACGACGTCGGACTCCGCCCGCTCCAACACCTACACCGAGAGCCAGGCGATCGCCGAGGCGTACTGGGCCGCCCAGCGCCTTCCCCCGGCCGACGCCCGGCGCGTCCAGGACGGGCTCATCGCCTACGTCGAACTCGTGCGCGGCCCCGAGTGGCGGCTGATGAAGAACGGCCGGCTCAGCGCCCGCGGCTGGGCCGACCTCGACGGGCTGCGCCGCGAGGTCATCGCCGTCCAGGCCGGCACCGACGAGGCCAAGGACGCCCGCAGCGCCGTCCTGGACCACCTCGGCGAGGTCTCCGCGGCGCGGCGGCAGCGCGCCATGGACGCCCGGACGACGCCGCCCGCCGGCCTGCTCGGCGTCACCCTCGTCACCGGCGTCGTGGTCCTGTTGCTGCCGTTCCTCGCCGGCGCCCGCCCGCGCGGCATGGCGCTGGTGCCGCTGTCGCTGATGGCGGCGCTGCTCGCCGCGGGGGCCTACCTCACCGTCGACATCTCCCACGTGTTCACCGGCGCCCTCGCCGTCGGGCCCGAGGCGTTCACCGGCCTGCACGCCGACCTGCAGCGCATCGCGGGAGGCGGCTGATGCGCCCGCGCCCCGCCCCGCCCGCCGCCGTCCCGGCCGGGGCGCTGCCGATCCGCGCACGGCCGCTCCGCAGGCCGCCGAGCCGGACGCTGCCGGGCCTCGCTCTGCCCGCCCTGACGGTGCCCGCCGTCATGCTCGGGTTCCCCGCCTCCGCGCAGGCCCACCCGACGCCGACGCCGGGGATCAGCGTGTGCGTCGACATCGAGATCGGCATCGGCATCGGCATCGGCTCCACCAACGGCTGCGACCCCTCGGAGATCTCCCCGCCGCCCCCGCCCCCGCCGGAACCGCCCCCCGAGAGCTCGGAACCTCCCGAGCCCCCGTCGCCTCCACCACCTTCGGAGTCTCCGCCGGAGCCGCCGGAGCCCCCTCCCCCGGCGCCCGAGCCGCCGGTGGCCGTGCCGAAACCCCGGCCGGCGGCCCCGCCTCCACGCGCGCCGGGCCCGCTCACGCGGCCCGAAGCGGCTGCGCCCGCACCGCCCAAGAAGGCCAAGAAGCCCGCAGCGGTGCGGGCGCACACGGCGCCCCGCCCGAAGAAGGCGCCGCCGCAGCGCCCCAACCCGCTGCGCTCCTCCCTCGTGCTGGTCGTCATCGCCGTCGTCATCAGCGCCGGCACCGCGATCGCCTTCGCGCACTGAGCCCGGCGCACAACCTGACCCGGCGCTCACCGCCACGCCCGCCGCGAGGGCGGGCGCGGCGGCATGGTCGGGTTCGGCGGCGACTGCCGCCGCTGCCGGCCCTCCCCGGCGGCACCGCACGGCACTTCGCCGTCTCCCACGGGCTGCCGCTCGGGTTGCCCGGCCACGAGCACCCGGCCGAGTACCCGCAGGCGTCGGCGGCGATCCCGCCGGGCGCGACGCTCGCCTTCTGCACCGACGGCCTGGTGGAGAGCCGGATGCGCACCCTCGACGAGGGCATCGCCCGGCTCGCCTCCGCGCTGGCCGTCTCCCCGGGCGGGACGCTGGAGGAGACCGCCGACGGCGTCGTGGCCCTGATGTCGGGCCACGACGACATCGCGCTGCTCCTGATCCGCCCCGGGCGCCTGACCCGTCCTACAGGCCGGGGATCTCGTGGTTGCGGAACGCGTCCACGAAGTAGGTGTGGTCCTCCCGGACGATCTCGGCGTACTCGGTGCCGAACGCCACCATCGCCTCCACGAACGCCGTCTCGTCCCGGCCGATCACCGCGTCGATGGCGTCCTCGACCTGGAACCCGACCAGGGTGTGGTCGGAGTCGGTGTCGGACACGCAGTGCACCTTGGCGGTGGCGCGGCCCAGGTCGTCCAGGACCGACAGCATGTCCTCGGGCTCGGTGAGGCCGCTCCAGTCAAGGTCTTCCTCGTAGGGGGACAGCTCCTGCACGACGTAGCCGACGCCGTCGATCCGGGTGTGGCCGAGCCACGGGTCGCTGTTGGCCTGCAGCGCGCGCCGCGACACGGCGGTGCGGTGCCCGTGGTGCTGGAAGTACTCGCGGATGCGGGGATCGTCGACGACCCGGCTGGCCGCGGCGACGTTGCCCTGCTTCATCGACAGGATGACGTCGTTCTCCAGCGCCTGGGTGTTGCCCTCCACGAGGATGTTGTAGGCCGACAGCCCGGCCGAGCCGATGCCGAACCCGGACGCGCCGACGATGTCCTTGATCACGTAGGTGAGGCTGCCGAAGCGCTTCTCCTTCGGGATGGTCTTCAGGTACTCCGCGTAGGCGGCCTCGACCTCGGCGCGCTCGGCGTCGTCGAGGCGGCGGACGCCGGGGCGGTCGCGGAACCGTCGCTCGGAACCGGAGACGACGGTCATGCCCTTCAGCAGCCCGGTCCGGGTGCCGCCCATCGCGGCGACCAGCACGTCGCGGACGTAGCCGTCGGTGGTGTCGAGCGTCAGCGCGAACTTCTCGTCGCCCGCGTGCGCGGCGAACTTGCGGACCTGGTCGACGTAGGCGCGCACGTAGGTCTCGATGAGCCGGCGGATGTCGGCGTCGGAGATCGCCTTCTGCCACGCCAGCAGCGCCAGGCTGGCCACCAGCCGCTTGACGTCCCAGGTGAAGTGGCCGACGTAGGCCTCGTCGTAGTCGTTGACGTCGAAGACGAAGACGCCGTCGTCGTTCATGTAGGTGCCGAAGTTCTGCGCGTGCAGGTCGCCCTGGATCCACACGCGGGACGTGCGCTCGTCGGCCCACGGGTCGTCGTCGTGCTCGATGTCGGCGTAGAACAGGCAGGCGCTGCCCCGGTAGAACGCGAACGGGTCGGACGCCATCTTGCGGAAGCGGCGGCGGAACTCGGCGGGGCTGCGCTCCATCAGGTCCGAGAACGCGTCGACCAGGACGTCGACGATCTGCGCCTGGCGCTCCTTCGGGTCCCGCCCGCGCAGCTCCTCGGTGATGCTCGCCATGCTCTCTCCCTCGATGATCGGACGGTCCCCGCCGCGGCCGGGATGTTCCCGGTCATTCTGCCGAATCCGCGCCGGTCCGGGAGGTGAACAACGCACGCACCGCGGGTTCCGACCGCACGAGCTCCAGGGCGGTCTCGGCGTGCCCGGGGACGTAGCCGTTCCCGATGAGCATCGTGACGTCGGCGGCCAGCCCCTCGGCGCCGAGCGCCGCGGCCGGGAACGAGGTCGCCATCGAGAAGAACACGACGGTGCCGCCGGGCGCGGTCGCGAGGATCGCGCCGTGCTCGCAGCCCGGCACGTCCACGCAGACGACGGTGACGTCGGCCGGCTCACCGACGGCCGCCGCGACCGCCACCGGGTCGCGGGCGTCGGCGAGCACGACGTCGTCGGCCAGGCCCGAGGCCGCCAGCCGCTCCCGCTCCTCGGCGGTGGGGACCAGCCCGATCACCCGGGACGCGCCGGCGCGGCGCGCGGCGGCCAGCGACAGGCACCCGCTCTTGCCCGCGGCGCCCAGGACCACCACCACGGGGCCGTCCTCGCGCGCCGACACGACGCGGTGGGTGAGGGCCGGGGCGCCGCACACGTCCATCACGGCGAGGGCCAGCGGCACCGGCAGGTCGTCGGGCAGGACGGCGGCGATGGAGCGGGCGAACAGGATCGCGTGGCCGCGCGCCGGCACCTGCTCGGACCGCCCGTCCCACTCCGCGAGCCCGTCGGTGACGGCCAGCGGAGTGAGGGTGAGGGACACCAGGGTGGCGACGCGGTCGCCGGGCTTCAGGCCGAGCGGCGAGTCCGGCCCGGCCTCCTCGACCACGCCGACGAGCATGCCCCCCGACCCGGTCACCGGGTTGTGCATCTTGCCGCGCTCCCCGATGATCCGCAGCACCTCGGCGCGGATCGCGTCCGGGTCGCCGCCGTGCGCGGTGTGCAGCTGGCGGTAGGACGCGGCGTCCAGGTTGAGGCGCTCGACGCCGATCCGCACCTCGTCCGGCCGGATCCGCGGGTCCGCGTCCAGCCGGAGCGCGGCCTGCGGGAGGACGCCCGCGGGCTCCAGCACCCGGTGCAGCCCGACCGCCGTCCCCGTCCCGCCTCCGGTCATCGCCATGCCGCCTTTCTCCCAACATCGGGTGGTGTTACGTAAGATATGCAGGGCACCACTGGTTTCATCGAAAGTCTTCCCGTAACGTCGGCGGCACACAAGACTTTTATGCGATCAATGTGAGGCGAGGAGGCGGTCACCGATGACCACTGCCCTGCACCCGGACGCCCTCCAGTCCGAGGAGGCCGCGCGCCAGCCGTACGCCTACCGGCGCCGGCCGCTGACAGAGCCCGACTGGCGGCGCCTGCCGGGGTGGCGGGACGTCACGGAGGCCGAGTGGGAGTCGGCGCAGTGGCAGCGCGCCCACTGCGTCAAGAACGTGAGGCAGCTGCGCCGGGTCATGGGCGACCTGCTCGACGAGCGCTTCTACGCCGACCTGGAACGCGACCAGGCCGAGCGCGCCACCATGTCGATGCTGCTGCCCCCGCAGATGCTGAACACGATGGACGTCTCCTCCACCGAGGCGTTCTACGCCGATCCCGTGCGCCGCTACATGCTCCCGGTGTTCAGCGACCGGCGCACCGACTGGCCGTCCCACCCGCACGCCTCCCGCGACTCGCTGCACGAGGCCGAGATGTGGGCCGTCGAGGGCCTCACCCACCGCTACCCCACCAAGGTCCTGGCCGAGCTCCTGCCGACGTGCCCGCAGTACTGCGGGCACTGCACCCGCATGGACCTGGTCGGCAACTCCACGCCGAACGTCGACAAGCACAAGTTCACCATCAAGCCGCCGGACCGGCTCGGCGCCATGCTGGACTACCTGCGCCGCTCCCCCGGCGTCCGCGACGTGGTCGTCTCCGGCGGCGACGTCGCCAACATGCCGTGGGCGCGGCTGGAGTCGTTCGTCGACTCGCTGCTGGACATCGACAACATCCGCGACGTCCGCCTGGCCAGCAAGGCGCTCATGGGGCTGCCGCAGCACTGGCTCCAGGACGACGTCCGCGCCGGGATGGAGCGCCTGGCCACCAAGGCGAACGCGCGGGGCGTGCAGATCGCGATCCACACCCACGTCAACGCCGCCCAGTCGGTGACGCCGCTGGTCGCCAAGGCGGCCCGCGCGATGCTCGACACCGGCATCCGCGACGTGCGCAACCAGGGCGTACTGCTGCGCGGCGTGAACGACACGCCCGAGGCGCTGCTCGACCTGTCGTTCGCGCTGCTCGACGAGGCCGGGATCCTGCCGTACTACCTGTACATGTGCGACATGATCCCGAGCAGCGAGCACTGGCGGCTCGCGGTCTGGGAGGCGCAGGGGCTGCAGCACGCGATCATGGGCTACCTGCCCGGCTTCGCCACCCCGCGGATCGTCTGCGACGTCCCCTATGTCGGCAAGCGGTGGGTGCACCAGCTCGCCGACTACGACCGCGAGCGCGGCATCTCCTACTGGACGAAGAACTACCGCACCGGCCTGGAGCTGTCCGACCCCGACGCGCTGACCCGGCGCTACGAGTACCACGACCCGATCTACACGCTGCCGCAGGAGGGCCAGGACTGGTGGCGGCAGCGGTCGCAGACGGTCTGAGCCGCCGGCCCGGCGCCTTTACGTTGTAGATCCGAAACGTGGCGGAATAGACTGAGGCGGGTGACCCTCGACCTGACCTCCCGTTTCCCGCTCGGCGCGTCGGTGACGGCAGCCGCCCTGGAGGACGACCCGCACCCGCACCTGGCCCGCCTCCGCGAGCGCGAGCCCGTCTCCTGGCTGCCCGCGCTGGGCGGCTGGCTGGTGACCGCCCGCGGCCCGGCGCTGGAGGTCATGCGCGACGCGGCCGCCTACACCGTGGACGACCCGCGCTTCTCCACCGCGCAGGTCGTCGGGCCGAGCATGCTGTCGCTGGACGGCCCCGTCCACACGCGGCACCGCGACGCGTTCGCCCGGCCGTTCCGACCGGCGCGGACGCGGGAGCGGTTCACCGCGTTCGTCCAGGCCGAGACCGACCGGCTCGTCGGCGCCCTGGCGCCGGCGGGCCACGCCGAGCTGCGCGGTGAGCTGGCCGGGCCGCTCGCCGTCGCGGTCGTCACCGAGGCCCTCGGGCTGCACGGGGTGGACGCCGCGACCGTCCGCTCCTGGTACGGCGCGTTCGTGGAGGCCGTGTCCGCCATCACCGCGGGCGGCGCGGCGCCCGCGCGCGCGGACGAGGCGTACCGGCTGCTGCGCGCGGCGGTCGAGGAGGCGATCGCCGCGGCCCGCCCCGGGTCGCTGCTGGCCGAGGCCGCCCGCGCCGACCTGGGCACCGCCGAGGTCGTCGCCAACGCCGCGATCCTGATGTTCGGCGGCATCGACACCACCGAAGGGATGATCGCCAACGCCGCGCTGCACCTGCTCGGGCACCCGGACCAGCTCCGGCTCGTCCTGGACGACCCGGAACTGCTGCCCGCCGCCATCGAGGAGTCGCTGCGGCTGGAGCCCGCGGCCTCGGTCGTCGACCGGTACGCCGCCCGCGACGCCGAGCTCGGCGGGGCGGCGGTCCGCGCGGGCGACCTCGTGCGGGTGTCGATCGCCGGCGCCAACCGCGACCCCTCGGTGTTCCCCGCCCCCGACCGCTACGACGTGCGGCGCCGCAACGCCGCCGAGCACCTGGCGTTCGCGCACGGGCCCCACTTCTGCTTCGGCGCGCACCTGGCCCGGATGGAGGCCCGCACCGCGCTCACCGCGCTGCTGGACCGCCTGCCCGGGCTGCGGCTCGATCCCTCCCGGCCCGCCCGGCCGCACGGGCTGGTGTTCCGCAAGCCCGCGCGGCTGGACGTCCTCTGGGACGTCTGAGGGCCGGTTCTGGACCGTTCCGCGCACGCCCCGGTTCGCGCGGCTGTGGGAGCATGCCCTAATGATCGTGGAACGCCGGGTCGAGCTGCGCTTTCGCCAGGAGAGCCTTGAGGCCGAGACGCACGTCAACCTGTCCGCCGTGCGCCAGGACGGCCGCTGCCTGTGGGTGGCGGGCGACGAGACCGCCACCATCGAGCGGCTCACCGCCGTCACCGGCGGGGACGGGCTCGTCACCGGCTACGGCGGGCAGGTCACGGTCGCCCTCGCCGACCTCGTCCCGCTCCCTGCCGGGCCCGACGAGGAGGCCGACATCGAGGGCCTCGCCCGCGCCGACGGGTGGCTGTGGGCGATCGGCTCGCACAGCCTCAAGCGCAAGAAGATCAAGCCGGGGAACGGCGACGCCAAGGCGCGCAAGCGCCTCGCCACCGTCGTGCGGGAGGACAACCGCTTCATCCTGGCCCGCATCCCCCTGGTGACCGGCGACGACGGGCTGCCCCGCGCCGTCGCCGAGGACGGCGACCGCACCGCGGCCGTCCTCGGCCTGGACAAGGACTCCATCGCCGACCTGCTGGCCGACGACCCGCACCTCGCGCCGTTCCTGCCCATCCCGAGCAAGGACAACGGCCTGGACATCGAGGGCGTCGCCGTGCACGGCGACCGCCTCTACATCGGGCTGCGCGGGCCCGTGCTGCGCGGCTGGGCGGTACTGGTGGAGATCCGCCCCGTCCCGCACCCGAGGGACCCGCGGCGCCTGCGGGCGCTGCCCGTCGGCGACGACGGCGAGCCCTACCGCACCCACTTCCTGGACCTCGGCGGCCTCGGGATCCGCGACCTGTGCCCGCACGGCGACGATCTGCTGCTGCTCACAGGGCCGAGCATGGACCTGGACGGCCCGGTGCGCCTCGTGCGCTGGGCGGGCGCCGCCCGCGCCGACGCCGGTGAGATCGTCACGGCCGACGAGCTGGTGGTGCTGGGCGAGCTGCCCCATGGCGACGGCGACGACCACGCCGAG